>JOAA01000022.1 GCA_000720375.1 Rhodococcus rhodnii
CGTCGTTTCTCGAGCACCGCAGGGAACCCAGCGAAGTATCGATAGCGAGAGGTGGGAGATGGGCACCAGGCGACAGCGCAGTGCCCGCCGGTTGGCCACTCTGTTGTCCGCGGCGGCCGGCACCTGGGTGATCGTGCGCTATGACCGCGCCGCCCGCGGCTACCGAGTCGTCTGGACCGGCGGCCCGACCAGTCAGGCTATGCATGCTCTTGCCGAACGGCATGCCGCCAGCATTCCAGAGTTGGACCTCGGCGAGCTTGATTGGGATCGCGGCTGACACCCATCAGCACCACGGTGCGGGTTCCAGCACCACGGTGCGGGTTCCAGCGCCACAGTGTGGGTTCCAGCGCCACAGTGTGGGTTCGCGGGTGCCGGCGGCGCCGCCTGCGGCGCGGCTGAGAGTCTCGTCGCGCCCGGCCAGCCACCCGGTCCCATCAGGAGTCACCAGCGCGTCACTGGCCAAATCAGTCCTCGGAGGACAGATCAACGAGTACGAACCCGCTGCCGCTTGAAGCACAGGTCAACGCCACCGGCCGACTTCTGGAATCCCCAGGTTCGCCGTAACCGGAAGTGCAGGCGCAGTCCCAGTAACTCGCTGACCGCGCTGGTTTGACGCGTGTGCGGTGCGCCAACTGGCGTCTTTGTCGGACAATCACCTGATGAGGCTGGGCTGTGGGTGGCCTGGCGAATGGCTGAGACTATGTGGAGCACCGTCGGCGGACAGTTTCTGGGAGGGACCGGAGGGGCGGGAGATCTTCTGGCGTCGGAGGCGGCTGCGGGTACGTAGGTTGCAGCTGGACGACGAGCCTGAGCAGAAGGCTCGTTGCGGTGGCGTTCACTGGACCGCTCGTGCGCAAAGGGACCTGGTCGAGCAGTTGACCGCGTTCCGCCAGCACCCTCTGATAGGTCCTGTCGCGCTCGACGTTCGTTTCACTGCTGGGAGGGCTGGAAGCAGCTGAGACGGGGACTCCACAGTGGCCGGTGCATTTGTCATCTTCGACTGTCCACATCTCGTTCTGCCGGCCGGATGGCCACGGCAGCCAAGGCTGTGCGCAGTGCTGGGACGGTCTGGTGCAAGTCGAGCTGGCCTGGGTGACCGAGACTGGTGGCGTTGGGAAGAGGTTGCAGGCGACGCACTCCTGGGAGCACCATATTGATGGTAGGTGTGCGTCACTCTCTACAGAGGACTGAAATGTGCTCAATCAGGTTTCACACTGAACGAACAGGAGCAAACCTGGAGCACGGGTGCGCGTCCAACTGCGCTGTACTGCATCGGGCTGCGTCATACTGCTTTGATTTCAATGGTTCTGACGTGCGTGTATTGTAGAGTCGCAGGTCAGGGATAATGTCCGAATCGGACTGGCAGTGTGGGGGTCAACTCGTCGGCGGCGCCAGCTTTGTGCGGGCTGGAGCAGGAGCGAAACTGGAGCGGTGAACGCACTTGATCGGTCGTCAAGTGCGCCAGGTTCTCGTGCGAATAGTCTCAAGAGGACTGTCTACCTTGTCTTGGCTTGCTGGCTGTCGTCGGTATTCTGGCTTCGGTAGGGGGTTCCTTGGTTGCTCTGCGGCGCTGGTGGGCGGCGTGGGAGTGGGAGAAATTGGGAGAGTTCGTTCTGCCTGTAGGTGCCTGAGTTGCTGTAAACTGACCTCAACGGACCTGTGTTGTGCAGGGGATTCTCTGTTCCTGCAGGTGACGGTCCTTTGTGGACCTGTCTGGGGGTCAAGGGGTCGCAGGTTCAAATCCTGTCGTCCCGACGGTCGCAAGCAGGCCCTCTGATCTGGATGAACCACCAGGTCGGAGGGCCTTTTTATATCCGCTGAACGATCATGCTCGGACTGTCCACAATGGTCTGAATCAAGATCAACAGGCCAATTCTGGAGCGAAACTGGAGTGGATCATGAAATCTTTTGACCCAACGGTCAAATAGGGTCGCCGAACTGGTCGCTCCAGGGTGTCATTTCGGTAACATTCCCGAACTGCGGTCAACTGCGCCGATCGTGTTCGTGGCTTCTGTCGGTTGCGGGACGTTCAGTTCTCCGCGAGAAGGTTCTGTGCGGTTCAGCGCAGGTGCGGCGCGTTGGGTCTCGCCGTCGCAGGTCAAGGTCCGTTTCGGTCAACTGGGATATGTCCGTTCGCCCCCTGTGGGCTGATGCGTGTCAGCGGGCACTTTGGGCATGCATCGTCGACACTGGGCGTGAACGGTTCCGAGAGGTGGCGTTGGTCAGTTTGGGGAGTGGTGTGCCTTGGCCGGGACACAGTGGGGCGGTCGTTTTCGAGTTGACGCTAGTAGCTTGCGCACTGACTCGATAACGTCTGGTGACGCGTGTGACTACTAGGTGTGCTCATGTCTGTGCTGATCTGGGTGCGGTGAGATAGTGCTGATGTGATCGCTTTTCCGGCGCCGGTGCTTTGCCAAGGTGCAGACGAAGATCTTCTTTTGCAGATTGGCGAAGTGGTTTTTCCACGTTGTATGAGGCGTGTCTCTGAGGCCAACGGGCTGCGGATCTGGGTGGACGGCGACCTGCGGGACGAGGCGACTCGAGTTGACGCCGTCGCGAGGTTTCAGACTTTGTTGGGCATCTTGCGCGCTTGGCGGTCAGAAGCTGGCGAGCTGCGAGACGAGCAGCGGGCGGGATTGGGGGAAGGGCCTGTCTGTGACGAGGCGGGAAATCAGTTCCTTTCCATTGGACCGGTGCGGACGTACACCACTTTCGGGGGAGAGATCGAGTGGTTCGCAGAGTGCACGCGTCGGGGCGTCGGCATGAGTCAGCACCTGCGGAACGCGTTGTGGCTGAACGGTCGATTGAATCGGACGGCCGCTGACTTCTACATGATCCACGAGTACGCCGGTGTGGAGTTCGGTGGATCGCTTGGTATCAGAGACAAGTTGAAGCTGTCGACCAACTCGCAGGGGCGCCTCACCAGAGCCGCGAACAACCTTTCGCCTCTCGAAGGCGGTCGCCACGCCAAGCAGAGCGGTGAGGCGGGCATGACGTTGGACGAACAGCGCACCTATGTGGCTGACCTACTTCGTAGGTGGATCAACCTCCACTCAGCGGCATAGAAGCCCGCACGGGCGCATGACACACCGTGTTACTTGCTTTGTCGAAGCCGGAGTGAGTCGTATTCTGACCAGTTAACCTGCGGTCGGCCTGGTGGTGCAGGACAGGACCGTGTTGGTCGTGGCGGAGTAAGGCAGCGTGACATGTCCAGAGGTAGGGACCGGCAAGGCATCAGGCTGAGATTCTCGACGGTCGAGTGTCGTTGCGGTGAAGAACGTATCCGCTCGGTCGTGTGTCCGTCGTGTGGCTACCAGCCGCCAGTACACGAGATCAACATCCACGTACAGCGGCGTCGCCGCATCGGCAGGGAGCTGCGTGCTGTCGAGCCGGGTCCGATGGTTGAGTTCACTACAGTTGGGATCGGCGTATTCAGCGAGGTGTTCGCCGACCTGGACGACTGGATGGGCGACTTCTGGGCAGCGTTGGACTCTTACGAGCGCGGGCTCGAAGACGCGCGTGTGTTGACCGCTCGGCTGTTCGGGTTGGTGAAGTCGTTCGAGTCCGTGGCGCGTTTGCGTCCGTGGCGAGGGCTGTATCGACACATCGGTGAGATCCTGGACGCCTTGGTTGGCGTGTGGAACGCATCCATGGATGCTTATGAGGCTGCGTCTCTTTTGGACGCACAAGCTTTTCAGCGTGTCATGCAGGGGCACATCGATGCAGCTGTCTCCGCACTTGAGGCTTGGAGCGCTGCCAAGGACCGGATCCTCATGACCGCGGGAGTGTCTCCAGAGGATCAACTAGTGATCGGCGCGGCGTTGAGCATGATGCCCGACGGTGACGGTGGGGCGTCCGCGCAGCAGTTGATTCGCGAAGTAGGGCTGGGAACAGGCTTGCCTCCGGGAATAGGTGAGTACGTCGCCGTGTGCGTGGAGACCGCGACGATGCTTGGCGAACGTGAGTCGTTCGCCGACCTTCTGAGAACGACGATCACGGCGCTGAAGACAGATGCGCAGACATGCCGCGAAATGGTCGAATCTGAGCTCTTCCGGGAGAACTTCGCACGAGCGCTCGGTGAGATGTATCGGTCGAGCACGACGATGCACCTTCTCGCGGTGATCTCCGGCAACGAGCGCCTAGCAGTGGACGCCATGATGACGGCTGCACATGGGATCGTCGAATCGGGCACCCGCCACCCGGTTGCGTTGTTGGCTGCCTTGATCGCCGGCATGGGGTATCGTGCAGCGCTTCGTGAAGGTGCTTCGAAATGTGTGCGATGGGTGCGCTCGTCCTCATTCGGCAGCCTCGTGGCGGATCTTGACTTGGACCTGCGCAACGCGGAAGCCCATCGCGCGTATCGGATTACGCCCGACGACGGCGTCGATGTGCTGAACGATGGTGGGGCGCTGAAGAAGCACGTCAGCGGTATGGAACTTGTTGACGCAGTGATCGCAGGCAACGTGTTGGCGATGGCGCTGACCATGGGCGTGGTGCTTTTCGCATGCGATTCTGGGGTCGATGTGATGCCAATGCTTGAGCCGTCAGAGTCGCTCCCGCTTATTCAGACTCTTCAACTCACTGCTCTCTTGGTCGGCTGGCCGCTGCCGGAGGTGAGTCTCTCGTCTGATCGTACAGAGGTCCATTTTGAGGGCGTCCCACTCATAGAGATCACGCCTGACATGTCGGAGGCTCAACCACTTATCAATGCGGTCACGCTGGCCACGCGTGTTCCCGAGTATGTACAGCGGCTTGTGTTCCACGACGGGACCGACTCTCCGCTCGTGTTGGAAGTCCAACATACAAGGGCACTCACAGGAGTCGAAGACTCGTTTGCACAATCTCTCGCCTACGTACGATTCTTCCACACGCTTCGCCGCGGTGAGGAGCGTGCGATCTCACCCAGCCGGTGGCAGGAGCTGATCCTTGGGTTGACCAGGACTGCAGTGGCCGAAGGCGGGGTGATGGCGCTGCGCAAGTTGGCTGCTCTCCGATGTGTCGTCCGTGACTGTGGAGACAGCGTCAGCGCGGGCGCGCTCGCCAAGTTGATCGGCGACCTTCGTGTAGAAGTATCGGGCGGGAGTGTCCATGATCCCGCCCGCGTCCTCTCTGACGTGTCCACGACCAGCTTCAAACCGATTGGTCGCCAGTGAGGCGATCGGAGAATGTCCATTTGCGCTGCTCGGAATCTGCTAAGGCCAGTTTGTGGCATCATCACTACTGTCTGCAAGGTCGAAAGACCCTAATAGGGGCGCCGCTTGCCTCTAGTTATGTAGCTCGGCAATCAAGACGCTTGCCGTATGCCTACACCGCTAGCGACTTCGTCACCGCACACGGATGCGTATCGGACCAAGACACAAGACTTGGTCAAGGTGCTGGACACGGATGAGCAACAAGGATTGTCCAGCGACCAGGTCGAGCAGCGACGTGCTCAGTTCGGGGCGAACACATTGCCAGTGGAGGGTGACGGCGGTGCGCTGCTCCGGCTTGTCCGGCAGTTCCACGATCCACTTGTCTATGTGCTGATCGTGTCGGCGGTCGTGACTCTGAGCATGGCGCAGTTCGTAGACACCGGCGTGATTCTCGGCGTGGTGCTGCTGAACGCTGTCATCGGCTACGTCCAGGAGTCACGGGCTCGGTCCGCTTTGGACGCGTTGGCGCGGATGGTTCCCGCTGAGGCCAGCGTGATCAGGGGCGGCACAACTCTCAAACTGGCTGCCGAAAGTCTGGTTCCCGGTGATGTTCTTGTGCTGCAGGCTGGCGACAAGGTGGCTGCCGACGTCCGGTTGGTCGGAGCTGACTCGCTGGAGGTCGATGAGTCGCCATTGACAGGTGAGTCGGTTCCGGTGGTCAAGAGTGCGGACGTGATCGTGGGCGAGACGGTGTTGGCGGACCGGCGGAACATGGCGTACTCCGGCACTGTGGTGACCCGTGGTGCCGGGCGTGGAATCGTGGTCGCGACCGGTGCGGACACTGAGCTGGGGTTGGTGAACAAGCTCGTCGGTTCCGCGGATGGCACGCAGACTCCGTTGACCCGCAAGCTGATCGGTTTCAGCAGGCAGCTCGCGTTGGTCATTGTCGGGCTTGCTGCGGTGACGTTCATCATCGGGCTGCTGCGGGGAAGTCCGGCGGGGGAGATGTTCACCGCAGCGGTGGCGTTGGCAGTGGGCGCGATCCCGGAGGGTCTGCCCGCCGCGGTGACGATTGTGCTGGCGATCGGTGTGGTGCGGATGTCCCGGCGCAATGCGATCGTCCGGCGGCTGCCCGCTGTCGAGACCTTAGGCGGGACCACTGTCGTGTGCACCGACAAGACGGGGACGTTGACAGCCAACCAGATGACCGTGACCGCAGTGGTCGTCGGGGAAAAGGTCTACGAGGTCACCGGAAACGGGTATGACCCGGTCGGTGAGGTGGTGGGGCTGGATGACGCCGCGCGTGAGTGCTTGTTGGCTGGGGCGTTGTGCAACGACTCGAGCCTGCGGCAGGTCGACGGCGTGTGGGAAGTGGTGGGTGATCCGACCGAAGCGGCTTTGCTTGTCTCAGCAGGAAAAGCTGGTGTCGAGACGAAGGAGTATCCGCGGCTCGATGTCGTGCCGTTTGACTCCGCCAAGCAGTTGATGATCACCCTGCATCAAGGACCTGTCGGCTACATCAAGGGATCAGTCGAACGAGTTCTCGCTTTGGTGGCGGAGAAGGATCACTCGGCCGCCGAGCGCTGGGCTGCTCAAGGCCTTCGGGTGCTGGCGTTCGCAAAGTTCACGCCGCCGCCCGGAAACACCCGCATCGATGAGGAATCGCTGCCAGGCAACGTAGAACTGCTGGGCTTCCAGGTGATGCGTGACCCGTCCCGCCCGGAGGCGATCACGGCCGTGGCCTCGTGCCAAGAGGCCGGTGTAGAAGTCAAGATGATCACCGGTGATCACGCTGCCACCGCGCAGGCGATCGCACAAGACTTCGCGCTGGGCGACGGCGTCGTGTCCGGAAAGGACATCGAGGCCATGCCGGACGACAAACTCGCCGAGAAGTCCGTGTTCGCGCGTGTCGCACCGGAACAGAAACTGCGATTGGTGGAGCTCTTGCAGCGCAAGGGACACGTGGTGGCGATGACCGGTGACGGGGTCAACGACGCGCCAGCGCTGCGTCAGGCGGACATTGGTGTTGCGATGGGCCGTGGTGGCACGGAAGCCGCGAAGGAAGCCGCCGACATGGTGCTCGCCGACGACAACTTCGCGACCATCGAGGCCGCGGTCGAGGAGGGCCGAGGAGTCTTCGACAACCTGCGCAAGTTCCTCGCCTGGACCTTGCCGACGAACATCGCCGAGGGTCTCGTGATCCTGGTCGCCATCGTCGTCGGCGCGGTGTTGCCGATCCTGCCGGTGCAGATCCTGTGGATCAACATGACCACCGCCGTGTTCCTCGGCCTCACGTTGGCGTTCGAGCCGAAGGAACCCGGGATCATGCGACGGCCACCGCGTTCACCTAAACAACCCCTGCTCACCAGGGATTTGATCCGCCGGATCGTCCTCGTCTCCATTGTTCTCGTCGCGGCGGCGTTCTTGATGTTCGACGGATTGCTGGACGCCGGTGCGCCGGTGGCTGAGGCACGGACCGCGGCGATCAACGTATTCGTGTTCGTGCAGATCGCGTACTTGATCAGTTGCCGCTCGCTGGATCGGCTGCGGTTGGGTGGCTGGAACCGATGGCTGGTGATGGGGATCGGGCTGATGGTCCTGCTCCAGATCTTGATCACCTACGTGCCGGTGTTGAACACGCTGTTCCACACCGCGCCGCTGGATGTCGGCGTGTGGCTGCTCATCCTGGCTGCGAGCGTGGCCGCGTTCGTCGTGGTCGAGGTGGACAAGCTGATCTGGCGGCCGAAGGGGTCTTTCGGCCCTGCGGTGGGAGTCGATGGCCACTGACCTGGATCGGTGTTGTCCGGCCACAGTGACGGTATGCGTGTGATGACGGTGAATCCGGGTTCGTCGAGCCTCAAGCTGTCGCTGGTTGTGGACGGCACTGAGGTCGAGCGGACGGTGTTCGATCGCTGGGACGGCGTGACCTCGGAGCCTCTGCGGCGGAAGCAGTGGCCTGAGGTTGACGTCGTGGCCGTGCGATTCGTGCACGGCGGTAACCGGCGCACGCCGGTCGTCCTCAATGACTACGTCTTGGCTGACCTGGCGGATTTCGTGCCGCTGGCACCGCTGCATCAGCCGCGGTCGTTGATGGCCGCGAAGCACGCGATGTTCGGCTCAGCACCGGTCGTGGCGTGCTTTGACACCGCGTTCCACGCGTCGATGCCGAAAGCGGCAAGGGCGTACGGCTTGCCCAAGGAGTTGACCGCGAAATACGGACTACGCCGGTACGGCTTCCACGGTCTGTCCTGCCAGTATGTCACGCGCAGGATCACTGAGCTGGTGCACACCAACCCGGAGCGGACGCAAGTGTTGTGTGTCCACATGGGAGCCGGGGTCTCGGTCACCGCGGTCAAGGGTGGCCGCAGTGTCGATACGAGCATGGGATTCACTCCGCTGGAAGGTGCCGTGATGGCGACCCGATCCGGCTCGGTTGATCCTGGATTGCTCGTGTACTTGCTGGATCAGAAGATCGTCAGCGCGGACGAGCTGAGTGACGTGCTGTATTTCCAGTCCGGTCTGGCCGGGATGAGCGGCACCAGCGGGGACATGCGCGACGTGCTCGCCGCGCAAGACCCGAAGTTGGCGGTCGATGTCTACGTCCACCGCATCCGCAGGGAGATCGGCGCGATGGCGGCGTCGCTCGACCGGTTGGACGCGGTGGTGTTCACCGGTGGCGTTGCCGTGCACAACAGGGACCTGGTCGGGCAGATCACCCGAGGGCTTGAGGTGCTCGGCATCCGTGTGGTCGACGAGCTGTTGGTCGCACACGGCGATCGGGTGATCAGTCCGTTGGGTGCGTTGCCGCGCGTGTTCGTGATCACCGACCGGGAAGAGCTCGAACTGGCTAGGCAGGCAGAGATCACGATCGGAGCGGAGTCATGACACGTTGTCAGTTGCAGGCGGCGCTCGAGGCCGCGGTCCTCGCGCCGTCGCCGCACAACTCGCAGCCGTGGCGATTCGAGGTCACCGACGGCCAGGTTGACGTTCTGCTGGACGAATCGCGTGTCCTGGCGGTCGCCGATCTAGGTGGCCGTGAGGCGCGGATGTCCTGTGGTGCCGCGTTGTTCAACTTGCGGATGGCGCTGCGGGCGCAGGGTCTTCCGGTGTATGTCTCGCTGATGCCGGTGGCTGAGCGGCGGGATCTGTTGGCGCGGGTGCGTGTCAGTGGTCATCTCGCGGCCAGGGCAGATGAACTGGTGTTGTACAGGGCGATTCCGCGTCGGCGAACGAACAGGCGGCCGTTTCGGGACGACCCGGTGGGCGGCGATGTGCAGAAGGCTTTGCGGCAAGCGGCTTTGCATGAGGACGCACGGCTTGTGTTGTTGGATCGGCCGGAGCGCTACGGCGCGGTGTCCACGCTTTTGCGGTTTGCCGAGAACGCGCAGCGGCAGGACGTCGACTTTCAGGATGAGCTGTTGGCGTGGGTTGCCGAGGATCCGGACCGGCTCGATGGCGTTCCGCCGTTGGCCAGCGGTCCGCCGCCACTCATGGAGCCCTTGGTCTTGCTGCGGCAGTACGGTTCCGACGGTGACAAGCGGCCCAGGGAATACGAGCAGGAGCCGTTGCTGGGGGTGCTGTTGACCCATCGGGATTCTGCGCGTGATCACGTGCGTGCTGGTCAAGCCCTGCAACGGGTTCTGCTCACGGCCACGGCCGGTGAAGTCAGTACGTCGTTCTTGTCCGCAGCCGTCGAGCTGCCGGCTAGTCGCTCGGCGCTGCGGTCATTGCTCGGTGATGAGGGCTATCCGCAGGCGGTCCTGCGTTTCGGCTACGGCTACCCGCCGCCGCACACCCGCCGTCGGCCGGTCGCCGAAGTGAGCACCTGCTTGCAGACGCAGGGCTAGATGGGCCGAAAGGCCCGAGTTGGACAGGGCGCCCGGCAGTATCGGCGCCGCACGCCGAGCGGGCAGCGTTGGTGCAACGAACTTTCGACGGAAGGCATCTGATGACCGCCCACACCCAGCTCACCGAGACCCGGTCGGGAACCGACACGATACGCCGGATCGACGCCTGGTGGCGAGCGGCCAACTACCTGTCAGTCGGCCAGATCTACCTGATGGACAACCCATTGCTGCGTGTACCGCTGCAGCCCGACCACGTCAAACCACGGCTGCTCGGACACTGGGGGACCGTGCCGGGCATCACCCTGACCTACGCACACCTCAACCACCTGATCATGCGCGACGACATCAACGCGCTCCTCGTGACCGGACCAGGACACGGCGCCGCGGGCCTCAACGCGGCCGCCTGGCTGGAGGGCACGTACTCCGAGCTGTACCCGCACGTCCGCCAGGACGAGGCCGGGATGCGGGAGTTGTTCCGCCAGTTCTCCTTCCCGGGTGGCGTGCCTAGCCATGCGTCGGCACACCTGCCAGGTTCGATTCACGAAGGCGGCGAACTCGGCTACGCCCTCGCGCACGCGACCGGCGCCGCACTCGACAACCCTGACCTCGTCGTCGCATGCGTCATCGGCGACGGTGAAGCGGAGACCGGGCCGCTGGCCACCAGTTGGCACGCGCCCGCCTTCCTCAACCCGGTGACCGACGGAGCAGTGTTGCCGATCCTGCACCTGAACGGCTACAAGATCGCCAATCCAACCGTGCTGTCCCGTCTGCCCAAGGACGACTTGGCTGCGATGCTGCGCGGTCATGGCTGGCGCGCGGTCGAGGTCGCCGGATCAGACCCGTTCGAAGTGCACGAGGCGTACGGCGAGGCGCTGGCGCAGTGCCTGTCGGACATCCGGCAGATCCAAAGCGACGCGCACCGCGGAATCCGCAGCCGGGCAACGGCTTGGCCGGTCCTGGTGCTGCGCACCCCCAAGGGATGGACCGGCCCACAGACCGTGGACGGGCGCCAAGTTGAGGGATCGTGGCGTTCCCATCAGGTCCCGATCACCGACATTCGCTCCGACCCGCATCGGCTCGCTCAACTGGAAACCTGGTTGCAGTCCTACCAACCCGGCGAGCTGTTCGAGAGCGACGGCACACCCGCGCCACTCGTGCGGCACTGGCACCCGTTGGGCGCCAGGCGGATAAGCGCAAATCCGATCGCGCACGGCCACGTGCAGCGCGATCTCAACCTGCCGGACTGGCATCAGTACACAGTGGACATCAGTAAGACAGCTGAGGCGACTCGCGCCCTTGGCGGCTACCTCCGTGACGCGATGGCCCGCAACACCGACAACCTGCTGTACTTCGCGCCGGATGAGCACGCGTCCAACCGCCTCGGCGACGTTCTCGACGTGACCGGCCGCAGGTGGCAGCTGCCGATCGAACCGAACGATGACCACCTGGCTTGCGACGGCCGCGTCTTCGAGGTGCTGTCCGAGCACTTGTGCCAGGGCTGGCTGGAGGGCTACCTGCTGACCGGCAGGCACGGTCTGCTGTCGAGCTATGAGGCGTTCACGCACATTGTGGACTCGATGGTCGCGCAGCACGCCAAGTGGCTGCACACCGCGATGGATATCCCGTGGCGGCGTCCGGTGCCGAGCCTGAACTACTTGCTGACCTCGCATGTGTGGCGCCAGGACCACAATGGAGCGTCTCACCAGGATCCCGGGTTCATCGACCACGTCCTGAGCAAGCGTCCCGAAGTCGCCCGGGTCTACTTGCCGCCGGACGCTAATTCGCTGCTGACCGTGGCCGACCACTGCCTGCGGACACGCGGGCTGGTCAACGTGATTGTCGCCGGAAAGCAACCGGCACACCAGTACCTCACAGGGGATGAGGCACGCGCGCACTGCGAGCAGGGCCTCGGCGTGTGGAGCTGGGCGAGCACGGATATCGACGACGGCACAGACGTGGTGCTCGCGTGCGCCGGCGACGTGCCGACGCAGGAAACCCTCGCTGCCAAGGACGTTCTGCTCGAACTGGTGCCTGACTTGAAGGTCCGCGTGGTGAACGTGGTCGACCTCGGCCGGTTGTTCTCGCCCGAGCAGCACCCGCACGGCATCAGCGACCGGGAGTACGGTGAGATCTTCACCCGGGACAAGCCGGTGATCTTCGCGTTCCACGGCTACCCGTGGCTGATCCACCGGCTGGCCTACCGCCGCCCTGGTCACGAGAACCTGCACGTCTGGGGCTTCCATGACTACGGCACCACCACGACCCCGTTCGACATGTGCGTGCTCAACGAGCTCGACCGCTATCACCTGGCTCTCGCAGCGCTGGAGCGGGTGCCACGGCTGGACGGCCGGATCGGCCACCTGCGTCAAGAACTTCTCGGGCGCCTGGGCAAGCACCACGACCACATCCGGCGCACGGGTGAGGACCTGCCGGAGATCCGCGACTGGAAGCCGAGGAGGACAGGATGAGCAAGGTCCTGCTCGCGGACGGGGCGATGGTGACGATCCGCCAGTTGACCGCCGCCGACCACGACCAGGTTGTCGCGCTGCACAAGGCGATGCCTGACGAAGATCGCTACTTGCGGTTCTTCAGCATGTCCATGCCGCCCATCGACAGCTTCGTCACCAAGATCCTCGCCGAGGACAACGAGGGACACGTCGGAGTCGGAGTGTTCGACGGTCCCGTCTTGCTCGGCATGGCCGCCTACGTGGTCATCCGAAACAGTTCGCCGGTCACGGCCGATGTGGCGTTGGTGGTGGCGCATCAGGTGCAGCACCACGGGATCGGCACGATCCTGCTCGAACATCTAGGCTCGCTCGCGCGGAGCCATGGAATTCAGCAGTTCACTGCGGACGTGCTTCCCGGTAACTTGCGAATGCTCCGAGTGTTCTCCGACATGGGGCTGAGCGTGCATACCAAACCGGACTTCGATGTGGTCAAGGTGGACATCGACCTGGTGCCGGACGAGGGCTATCTCGACGCGGTCGCCGTGCGGGAACGGGTCGCGGCCACCGCCAGTCTGCAACCGTTGCTGCGCCCGGATTCGGTGACGGTGATCGGCGCGGGGCGTAAGCCGGAGTCCATCGGGCACGCCGTGCTGTCCAACATCGTGGCGGGTGGCTTCACCGGTACGGTGACCGCGGTCAATCCCCACGCTCATGAGGTGCTCGGTGTGCCGTGCTACCCCTCGGTGCCGGCGATACCGGACGCGCCTGAGCTGGCGGTGATCTGTGTGCCTGCGCGCTCGGTCGCCGAAGTGGCCGTCGAGTGTGGCAAGGTGGGCGTCAGGGCGTTGCTGGTGATCAGTTCGGGTTTGTCGACCGATCCGGATCAGGCGAAGCGGCTGTTGGAGACTGTCCGGCAGTACGGGATGCGGATGGTCGGTCCGAATTGCCTTGGCGTGGTGAACAGCGAGGTACAGCTCGATGCGAGCTTTGCCGCTGGTGGTCTGACCGTGGGCGAGATCGGGGTGGTGACCCAGTCCGGCGGCATTGCGATCGCTGTGCTGGAGCAGTTGCGGCGTCTGGGCCTTGGTGTGTCCACTTTGGTGTCCACTGGGGACAAGTACGACGTGAGCGGCAACGACCTGTTGCACTGGTGGGAAAACGACACACGGACCAAGGTCGCTGTGCTGTATATGGAGTCGTTCGGCAATCCCCGCAAGTTCTCCCGGCTGGCCCGACACTTGGCACGCGGCAAACCGGTGCTGGCCATTCGTGCGGGTAGCACGGAAGCCGGTCAGCGTGCTGCCGCGTCCCACACCGCTGCCACGGCGACGCCCACGGTGTTGCGTGAGGCGTTGTTCCGGCAAGCCGGTGTGCTCGCGGTGGATCAGCTTTCCGAGTTGACCGGGGCGATCGCGGTGCTGTCACGCCAGCCGTTGCCGAAGGGCAACGGCGTTGCCGTGATCAGCAACGCGGGCGGGGCAGGTGTGCTGGCGGCGGACGCCTGCGTCCAGAACGGACTGGAAGTCGCTGCCCTGTCCGAACACACGCAGCGAGAACTGCGATCGGTACTGCCGGGGTTGGCCAGCGTGCACAATCCAGTGGACACGACCGCGGTCGTGGCCGACGAGGTTTTCAACCAGGCTTTGCGGATCGTGCTCGCCGACGAGCAGATCGACGCGGTGATCGCGATCGCCGCTCCCACGGCACTGGGTGATCCTGCCGGAGCCATCGCCGCCGAGACGAACAAGCCGCTGGTCGCGGTGCGCCTCGGCCAAGGCAACGCTGTGGACTGGCTGAATGGCGTGCCGTGCTTCGCCGATCCCGCCGCTGCCGCCCGAGCGTTGGGGCTCGCCGCCGAACGGGCTGCCTGGCTGAGCCGTCCCGCTGGGCACGTGCCCGATCTTCCCGCTATCGACGCGAACCTTGCTCGGCAGGTGATTCGCGACTACCTCGCGGTTCATGTCCAAGGAGGCTGGCTCGAGCCCGAGGAGGTCGTCACTCTCTTGCGGGCCTTCGGTCTTCCGGTACTCGGTGAGGTGTTCGCGCCGGACGCCGAGACCGCGCTCGCGGCGCAGCGCCAGTTCGATGCTCCGGTCGCGATGAAGGCTGTGGCGGCTGGACTTTTGCACAAGAGCCGTGGTGGCGGAGTGCGCCTCGGATTGGCCGGACCAGACGACGTCCGTGCTGCCTTCGACGAGTTCGCGGACCGGTTCGGGACCGCGCTGCACGGTGTCGTGGTGCAGCCGATGGTGCCACCTGGACGGGAGTTGCTGATCGGCGTGACCAGTGATCCCACATTCGGGCCGCTCGTGGTGTTCGGGCTGGGCGGCGTGGACACCGACATGCTCGACGATCGTACGGCCCGGCTTGTCCCGGTGACCGATGTGGACGCGGACGAGATGCTCGACTCCGTCCGCTCGGCGCCTGCTCTGTTCACGTCCGATGTGGACAAGGAGATGGTCCGTGATGTCCTGTTGCGGGTGGCCCGGCTGGCCGAGTTGCTGCCGGAAGTCGCGGAACTGGACATCAACCCACTGGTCGTCGGCCGGGATGGCGGGATCGTCGTCGATGCTCGCGTCCGGGTCGAGCCGGTGCCGTACGTCGATCCCTACTTGAGGAGGTTGCGATGACCGATTTCGAGAAGTACCAGGCTTCCGCCGAAGCCAGACGTAGCACCCACGGTGATCACCTCGACCGCCTGACCGGCTACTTCATCGCCGAGACCAACCGGGAGCGCGGCAAGCACGAGGCTGAAGAGCCCGAGAAGCCGCCGCAGGCTCCGGAACCAGAGAGCGAACCGCCGCCTCCCCAGGTGCGCAAGCGGTTCGGCTGGCTGCGTCGGTGGCTCAGGCATTAGTTGACGAGTCCGATTAGGACAGTAGTGGGGCTGCTGTCCTAATCGTGTGCGTACAGCCGTCGACCGGTAATGGTTTCGATGTCCATCGGCAGCACGGCGGGCAGCGCTCGATCACTGAACACGATCCGGCCGACTGAGGCGCTGGCCAACAGGTGGAGGCATTCGGCCTCGTTCAACACTTCCAGACCCGCGCCGTCCACCATGGGCTTAACGGCGCTCGTGATCACCTGGGATTCGATAGGGTCGAAAGCCCTGTCGACCAGGGTCATATGGACGGTATGACCGCGACCGGGCAACTCGCGGTGCGCATCATCGCCTGGCTTACCGAGCCCAGCAGCAGACCGGACGTGGCTCCGTGCCCGTGCGTGCCGACCACCAGCAATTGGGCTTGCATCGATTCGTCGCGCAGCACATCGCGGGCGTTGCCGATCGTGGAGACGACCCACGCGGGTACCTTGGGATGGTGGTCATGGGCGTCGGCCAACGTCTCGGTCACGACACGAAGGTGAGCTCGCCGCTGTGCGGGAAGATCACCAGAGCTGGGTAGTGAGCTGCGATGCCAGGTGTGAACCGCGCGCACACCGGTTGTGTGCCTTGCGGCGTAGTCGAATGCGAACGCGGCGGCTGTCTTGGAGACTGGTGAACCGTCCACTCCGAGCACCACTGGTGCGTGCTTCGAGGGCATGGTGCGCGCAATGATCACTGGGCAGCGTGCCTGCGTCGTGACCTTGGCACACACCGATCCTAGCAGCGGCGGGCGGCCACGATTACCGAGTACCAACATGAGTGCCTCGGTCGACCAGCTGATCAGCACATCGGCCGGATCGCCGGGCGCGATGACCGACGAGACGGAGATGTCCCTGTTCGTCGTCTGGACGATTGCGATCGCCTTGTCCACCACTCTCTCACTGGTCGTCCGGGTCGCCTCCAACAGCGGACCCCTGCTCACCGAGCGGATCGGCGACACCTCGCCCGCATGCAGGATCAACAGCGGGACCTTGCGATGGGCGGCTTCCGCTGTCGCCCATTCCAGTGCGATGTCACTGTCCGGACGTCCGTCGATGCCCACCACGATCGGTTTGCTCATGGCCTCAGGCTCGCTCAATGCCGAATGTCCAGACAGGGCCGAATGGCACGTCTCGGCCGGGCATTGGCCCCTATCGACCGTGGCGGCGCAACCGCGACAGTGGCAGGGAGAACTTCAGGGAGAGGTGGGACGGAAATGGTTGAGCAGAACGGAAACCTGCCGATCGTGGTCGGCGTCGACGATTCGGACGCCGCGCGCCGCGCCCTCGCCTGGGCGATCGACGAGGCCATTATCCGGCGCTGCTCGGTGCACGCGGTGACGGTGTGGACCGTCGACCCGGCGACGGACTTCGTCTGGACGCCCAGCGAGCAGATGCGCAAGATCGCCGAAGAGAAGCTGTCCAGCACCGTGCGGCTTGCGGTGCAGGGACGTGCCGAGGTGCCGACGATCGTCGAGCGTGCCATCGAAGGCCCGTCGGCCAAAGCGCTCGTCGAGGCCGCGGAGGACGCCGCGATGCTCGTGGTCGCGACACACCGTGGCGAGCGGCTGCGCAAGGCATTGCTGGGCTCGGTCAGTGCTGCCTGTGTACGTCACTCGGACGTTCCGGTAGTCGTGGTGCGTCCAGAGCCGGAAGGAGCGTGACATGCGAGCCTGTGACGTGATGACCACCGAACTGGTCACCGTCAGTCCGTCCACATCGGCCAAACACGCCGCGAGGCTTCTGGTGGACAATGGATTCACCGCCCTGCCTGTTGTTGACGTGGACGGTCGGCTAGTCGGCGTGGTCACCGAGATCGACCTGCTGCACGACCGGATCGGCGCTGACCCACGTGCGCTGATCCATCCCGATTGGCCGGTGCACGCAGCCGAACACGCCGTCTCGTCCGGTGTCGAAGCCGTCATGACGACCGAGGTGTTCACCAGGGGACCGAATGCGGATGCCGCGCAGCTGGCACGGGACATGCTGGAGCACCATTTGCGGGCGATTCCGATCGTGGACGAGGGCATGGTGGTTGGCATCGTCACCCGTCGAGACCTGCTGCGCGCGGTTGCCCGGGACGATGAGGCGATCGTGCAGGACGTCCGGCACCATCTCCGCCGAGCTTTCCGGCGTGGCGACTGGTCGGCGTCAGTGGTCGACGGTGTCGTCACCCTGATCGACGAATACGACAACGCCGCCGACCGGCACATCGCGCAGGTCATCGCCAGTGCGGTTCCCGGCGTGCTCGAAGTCCTCGTGCGCGACAGGTCCAATGCCGTTGCGCCATAGGGCTTCCGGCCCTGCTCGGTGCTGGAACGCTGGGAGACGCTGAAGCCGGCACCTGGTTCAACGAGAGGGGTGTCAGACCATGAAGCTCACTTGGAAGGACGGTGTCGCAACGGCGATCGCCGCGCTGGTTGTCGCGGTGTACGTGCTGTTCCTCAGCGGAGCGGACGTCGTGCTGGTGTCGAGCGTTCGAGGCGCTGCCACTGCGATCCTGCTGCTCGGTGTGATCGGCTGTGGCTACGGCGCTGCGGATGAGCTCTACAAGGCGCCGAAATCCGCGGCGAAGCTGACCTACACGGTCATCGCTACCACGCTGGGCATTGCGGCGTTGGGCGGCGGGCTGATCGCGTTGATCTTCGCGAGCGAAGTCGGGCTCGCGGTGCTCTTCGGAGTGACTGTCGCGTTGTGGTCGTTGGCGACAACCCGCCACATCACCAATACCTGCCGGGCCCCGCAGGTAACCGGGGATGTCAGTGAACTACGGAAGGAGGAGACATCGTTGTAGCAAGTGGCCGGAGTGGTCGGATCCACTCCGGCCACAGTCATGACTTGTTCTCGTCCCGCCGACGGGTCGCATAGACGGCGGCCTCGGTACGGCGCTCGAAACCGAGTTTGTGCAGCAGGGAGGACACGTAGTTCTTCACGGTCTTCTCGGCGAGATACAACTGCGCGGCGATTTGCCGGTTCGTCATGCCCTCGGCGATGAGGTCCAGAATGCGGCGTTCCTGCGGGCTGAGTGTGGCGTAGCGCGGGTCTTCCTCTTTGTCCTCGCCTTTGCGCAGCCGGTTGAGCACCGTTTCGGTGACGCCCGCGTCGAGCAGCGACCCGCCTGCCGCGATGGTTCGGATCGCGCCGACGAGGTCGCTGCCGCTGACTTGTTTCAGCATGTATCCGGCGGCGCCCGCCATGATGGCGCTGAAGAGGGCCTCGTCGTCGGCATGCGAGGTCAACATCAGACACGCTGGTGGCGGTTCGACAGCGGCCCGGATGTCACGGCAGACCGTGACACCATCCCCATCTGGCAGCCGCACATCGAGCAGGGCCACGTCGGGGCGCAGGGCGGGGATGCGGGCGAGCGCCTGCGCGGCGGATCCCGCTTCACCGATCACCTCGATATCGGGCTCGGCCTCCAGGAGCTGGCCGAGTCCGCGGCGAACGATCTCGTGGTCGTCGAGCAGGAACACCTTGATGGTCATGACCAGCTCCTCTGCGTCGCACCGCCGACAGTACTCCGGCGAAGTAGGGCCGACCGGCCCTAACCGGCCAGGCCGGTGGGCACTGCCCGGCCAACCGTGATTCGCGGGAAGGTTTCACCACGAACATCTGACCGTCCGATGTGGAAGGAATCGCGATGACCACCCTGTTCGAGCACCACCGGCCGATCCTCGTCGGGATCGACGGCTCGGCGGCAGCGCTGGCCGCGGTTCGTTGGGCGGCAAAGGAAGCATCAGCACGCAAGCTGCCACTGACTCTCGTACACCTGCAGCCAGATCCGGTCAGCCGGTATCACGACGAGACGGTTGCTGCGGCGATGCGTCCGGCCTTGCGTGAACAGGCGGGGAAGTGGCTGAACGAGGCGGTCGTTGCAGCCCGCGCCGAAGCGCCGGATCTGAACCCGTCCGTCGAGCTACGGGACGCGGAGGTTGTCGCGGCGCTGGTGGAGATGTCGGCCGACGCGGCCATGATCGTGCTCGGTGCGCGTGGCATCGGCGGGTTCACCGGCATGCTGGTGGGATCGACCGCGAACTCCGTGGTCGCGGGCGCTGCCTGCCCGGTCACGGTCGTCCGCACACCCCAGTTGGGTCCGGCGAAGGCCGCTGGTCCGGTCGTGGTGGGCGTCGACGGGTCGCCGGCCAGTGAGGCGGCGATCAAGTTCGCCTTCGAGGAAGCCTCGCTGCGTGGCGCCGCGTTGATCGCGGTGCATACCTGGACCGAGGTGTACCTCGATCCCGAGCTGAACGTGGACCGGATCGCGTTCGACACGACGTTCCTGGAGGAGCGTGAGCGGGAGTTGTTGGCTCAGCGATTGGCGGGTTGGCAGGAGAAGTATCCGGATGTCCCGGTGACCCGTGTGGTCACGAAAGGCAGGCCGGTGCGGGCGCTACTGGACTACGACGAGCAAGCTCAGCTGATCGTCGTCGGCAGCCGCGGCCTTGGCGGTTATCACGGGATGTTGCTCGGTTCCACGAGCCAGGCCCTCATGCACTACACGCAGACGCCGCTCGCCGTCGTCCGTCCTTGAAGGAGAAGCTCCATGACCAAGCCCATTGTCGTCGGGATCGACGGCTCGGACTCCGCGCAGCAGGCGGTTCGCTGGGCAGCCCGCGAAGCCGCTGCCCGCAGAGCACCGCTCCGGCTCGTCCATGCCTGCGTCGTCGTGTCGCAGTACACGCCCGTGTCCTTGCCGAAGTCGGTGTCCGATGTCCTGGCTGACGAAGGCCGTGAATGGTTGCGGAAGGCGTCGGAGACCGCCGCTGAGGTGGCGCCCCAGGTTGAGGTGTCGCGGATCCTGGAGCACGGGGATCCGGCGCGCGCCTTGATCGAGGAGTCCGCGAAGGCGCAGCTGGTGGTCCTCGGCTCGCGCGGGTTGGGTGGGTTCACTGGACTGGTGGTCGGGTCGGTGGCCACGAAGGTGGCTCAACGTGGTGCGTGCCCGGTCGTCGTGGTTCGTGGCGAGAAGACGGACCGCACTGGGAAACCGGTCGTGGTCGGTGTCGACGGATCGCCCGCGAGCGAGGCCGCTGTCGCCTTCGCGTACGAGGAAGCCGCCCGCCTACAGGCTCCGCTGGTGGCCGTGCATGCCTGGAGCGACATGCTTCCGGCGTCGGCCTTCGCGATCGTGCCGCACGCCATCGACTGGCCGGAGATCCAGACTGAGGAACTGGAACTGCTCTGTGAGCGGCTCGCAGGTTGGCAGGAGAAGTACCCGGACGTGCAGGTCGACCGGATCGTCGTCCAGGACCGTCCGGCGCGCAGCCTGCTCGAACGGGCCCGCGATGCCCAGCTGTTGGTGGTCGGTTCACGCGGCCGCGGCGGGCTCGCGGGTCTGCTGCTCGGGTCGACCAGCCAGGCGTTGCTGCACCACGCGCCCTGCCCAGTCGCGGTGGTCCAGCCCTAGTCGTTCGTCGGCAGCGGGACTTGCCAGGTGATGGTGGTCCCGCTGCCTGGGGCTGTGTCGATGTCGCAGGTGCCGTGCCAGCGGCTGGCGCGTTCGGCGATGTTGGCCAGGCCGCTCTGCCGTTTGAGCTCCTCCGGGATGCCTTTGCCGTCGTCGCGGACCGCCAGTTTGAGGCCCTTGCCTTGCCGGTCGACGTTGACCGTGATCAGGACGGTGTTCGCTTCGGCGTGCCGTGCGGCGTTGGACAGGGTCTCCCGGAGGGTGGCCAGCACGTCTGGCCGCAGGTCGTCGGGCACCAGGCTGTCGAGCGGACCGTCCATGTTCACCGTCGGCTCGAACCCCAGGGCGTTGGCACCGTCCTGGATCACCCGCAGCAGCTCACCACGCAGGCTCACCGGCCCAGCGCCGGGTTCTTCCTGCAGGGAGAAGATGCTGCGGCGGATCTCCCTGATGGTCTGGTCGATCTCCTCGACGAACCCCGTCACCCGGCGGCCGACCTCGGGTTTGGCCACAAGACGGGACAGCCCTTGCAGGCCGAGCCCGATCGCGAACAGCCGCTGGATGACCTGGTCGTGCAGGTCACGAGCGATCCGGTCGCGGTCCTCGAACACCGCCAGCCGCTGCCGGTCCTCCTGCGCGCGGACGTACTCGATGGCCAGCGCCGCATGGCCGGCGAACGTCTTCACCATCTGCAGGTCACCGTCCCGGAACGGCGTCTGACCCCGCTGATTGGCGATGACGAGAACACCGAACGCGGTTTGCCCGGCGGCGAGTGGCACCAGCACGGCCGACCCCAGATCGTCGAACACCTGCGGAGTGTCGATCGGCCAGCCCGCGGCGGGCAGGTTGGGCACGATGCAGGGCTCACCGGTGGTGTACACCGCGCCGAGCTGGCTGTCGTGGACGGCGATGTGCTGACCGACCAGGGCGGCGTCAGAGTGATCGACCACCTCGAACGTGAGCTGCTCTTCGTCGTCATCGGGCAGGACGATCGCGGCGAACGGGGCGCCGGAGACCTCGACGGCACGCCGGGCGACGAGCTTGAGCGCGCCAGACGTGGTCTGCCCGGACAACAGGGCACTGTTGAGTTCGTTGGACGCGCGCAGCCAGGTTTCCCGCTGCTGGCTTTGGGCGAACAGACGGGCGTTCTCGATCGCGATACCCGCGGCGGCGGCCAACGCGATGACGACTGTCTCGTCCTGCTCGGTGAATTCGTTGCCGCCCTTTTTCTCGGTGAGGTAAAGGTTCCCGAACACCGCGCCGCGGACCCGGACCGGCACGCCGAGAAACGAGCGCATCGGCGGGTGGTTAGGCGGAAAACCGTACGACTGAGGGTGCTCATGCAGGTCAGGGAGCCGGATCGGTTCAGGGTGGTGGATCAGCAGACCGAGAATTCCCTTGCCGTGCGGGAGATCGCCGATGAGCTCGCGTTGCTGGTCGTCGATGCCGATGTAGATGAACTCCTGCAAGCTGGTGCCTTCCGGCGCCAGCACACCCATCGCGGCGTAGCGCGCGCCGACCAAGTCGATGGACGACTGGACGATCCGGCGCAGCACGTCCGGCAGGGAGAGATCGCTGGCCACCGAGACCACGGCGTCAAGCAGGCGGTGGATGCGGTCCTGGGACTCGAGCACCTCGGCTGCCCGGTCCATCAGTTCGCGCAGCAGCGTGTCCAGCCGCAGTTGCTTCAGATCGGGAAACGCCCGATCGCCAGGTCTGTCGCTCACACGCTGCCTCACCTTGTCGGGCTGGGATCCCCGCCTCCGGCGAGGCTATCGCTCACCAGGACGGTTGGCGAACTCACTGGACCTTGTGGTGGAGGTGGTATTCACGCTCGACAAGAACCGGGAGTTGTGTCACCCGACCTGGACCGATCACGAACGGCACGAGACGGGAACCGATCCCAGTGCCTGGCGACGGGCGAACTGCTGGTGCGTGTATCGGCCTGCGGCGTGTGCCGGAGAGACCTGCACGTGGCCGAAGGGGACCTGCCTGCCGGTGGACAGCTCGTCATCTGCGTAATCGGGGCCGGCGCCATCTCGCGACCCAAGTCGCATTGGCTGAGGGCGTCGTTCGGGCACGTACTCACCCGCAGCGCCGCGGCCCGCGAACTCGCTTGCAACTCGGTGCGGCCTCGGCAGGGTATGGCTGGCCGCGGACAAGGTGAACGGCGCGGTTGTCTTGGTGTCCTGACGTGCCAGGCCTTTGGCCCCTATCGGCACCGGAAAGCCTGAGGCGACAGTGGGATCACGTTCATAGAGGAGGATTCGATGCACAATCCCACTGTCGCAAGTGTGATGACGAAGGATCTGGTCACCGTCACACCGGACACCGAGTTCAAGGAAATCGTCGATTTGTTGGCTGTCAAGCAGATCAGCGCGGTCGCTGTCGTCGCGAAGGACGGCTTCCCGCTTGGTGTCGTGTCCGAAGCCGACCTGCTGCACAAGCAGGAGAGTGACGGCGTGGAGCCGGAGCACCACCTGTTCACGAGCAAGCAGACTCAGGTGCGGCAAAGAAAAGCAGTCGCTCTGCAGGCGAAGGACTTGATGAGCGCACCGGTGTTCACCATTTCGCCCGAGGAGACGCTCGCGGTGGCAGCGCGGGAGCTGGCTCGCCGCGGTGTCCGCAGATTGTTCGTTGTGGACGATCACAAGCTGGTCGGCGTCGTGTCGCGCCGCGATCTGCTGAGTATTTTCCGCCGGTCGGACCAGGACATCCAACAGGAGATCATGCACGAGATCCTGGTGCGCACCCTGTGGGCCGACCCGAAGTCGGTATCGGTCACCGTCGAGGACGGCGTGGTGACCATGCTCGGCAGGCTGGAGCGCAAGTGCGAGGTCGAGATCGCCGGCCGGTTGGTCCCCAAGATTCCCGGCGTGATCGAGGTCCGTAACCGGATGAGCTACGCGTGGAACGACATGCCCGAGCGCACGCGCTCGTGATCAGGCAGGCCGTGACTGGACGGCGGCTTCAGTGTACAGTCGCCGTCCAGTCACTTTCTCGGTCTCGATCCGGATGAAGTGGTCACGTCGGCCACTCACCCACGGCTGCAACCAGATTCCCGACAGCTCAACGAGTTCGTCCGTGTCGAGGATCAGGTTCGCATGGCCGACAACGGTCACGCTCCAGCCCTCGCGCAGGTCTGGGTCCAGTTCGTCGGCCTGGAAAGCGACCACGGTATTGCCGGTGGCGGCTCGTAGTTTCGCGCCGCCCGCGACCCGGATGACGATGTGGTCCTGGTACAGACGGAAGTTGACCGGCTGTACGGCGGGCAAGGCGTCCTCGGTGAACACCAAGCGGCCCACCCGGACCGTGTGCAGCAGGTCCAGGCATTGCTGCCGGTTCAAAGTCTCGAGTTCTCGTCGCACTGCCATCGTCTGCTCCAGCTCGGAAAAGTGTTGCCGCTTCGGACCAGCATGCTTGGCCCTGCTTACGGGTCATAGGGGCGGAAGTCCCGCACCAGACAGCCGAGCGGCAGCATGTGGCTGAGGATCAGGATCGCGTTGCCAACCGGGCGGCGGCCACTGCTGCCTGGCCATAGCTGATGCCCCCGTCGTTGACCGGGACCTGCTCACCGACGTAGGCCTGGTATCCCTGCTCGGTCAGCCGCCGCATAACTTGCCCGGTGAGCCTGCGGTTCTGGAAGACCCCACCGCCCAGACACACCCGGCTGGTGTTGGCCATTCGGCAGGCGTGGGCGGCCAGGCGGACGGCCACCTCGCTGATCGTGGTGTGAAAGCGCGCAGCCAACGCGCCTGGCTGGTCGCAGGACTCGAGAATGGCCCGCAGCGTCGGAACCGGGTCATAGACGAGGATTCCGTCGATTGTGTGGAACCTGTGGGGCAGCGGGTGCCCGTCGGGATACCCGGCTGACGCGGCTTCCAGCAGAATGGCTGCCTCACCCTCGTAACTGCTGTGCTCGCAGAACTCCAACAAGGCCGCGACCGCATCGAACAGACGACCCGCGCTGGACGCTTTCGGACAGTTCACCTGCCGCTCGATCATGATTCGGATGGCGTTCGTCTCCCGTCTAGGGAGTCGCGACAACACGTCCTTGGCCACTGCGACGTCCAGCGGGTCCCCACCGCAATCCTCAGCGCCGAGGAGATATCCGAGAGCCATCCGGATCGGATGCCGGACTGCGGCGGCCCCGCCTGGCATCGGTGCGGTGGCGAACCGGCCCACCCGCCGATAGTCGCGATACGTTGCCACGAGCGCCTCACCGCCCCAGAACGTGCCGTCGTCGCCCATACCGAGCCCGTCGAACGCGAGCCCGGCGAATGGTTCCGGCAAGTCGTGCTCAGCGGCGGTCGCAACGACGTGGGCGTGGTGGTGTTGCACCGGAATACGGCGTTCCTCTGGCCAGCGGGCTGCGTACTGTGTGGACAGATAGTCCGGGTGCAGGTCGTGAGCACACACCGTCGGGTCGACGTTCTGTAGGCGGCACAGTCGGTGCAGCCCGGCCGCGAAGGCGTCGAGTGTCGCCGCGTCCTCCAGGTCGCCGGTGTGTGGGCCGACGATCGCGTGCTGCCCGACCGCTATCGACACGGTGTGTTTGAGTTGCGCGCCGAGGGCAGCGAGTGGTTGTGACACTGGCACCGGTAGGGGAAGTGCGGCTGGAGCGTAACCACGCGCGCGCCGGATCGTGGTGGTCCCGCGAGTGACCGAATCGTCGTAGCGTGACCGGATTTCTCGATTGTGGCTAAGGATGCCGTCGCAGATCGGCCCGAGATCGGCCACCGCCTGTTCGTCGTCGATCACGATCGGTTCGCCGCCGCGGTTGCCGCTGGTGACCACGAGTGGCCTGCCCAGCGATGTCATGAGCAGGTGGTGCAGGGGTGTGTACGGCAGGAACAGGCCAAGTTCAGGTAATCCTGGCGCGACCGAAGCGGCGGCGGCGTTCGCCCGAGGCCGGAGCAGCATGATCGGCGCCGCAGGTGCCGACAGCATGGCGGCGGAGGCCGAGTCGATCTCAGCGAGTTTCCTTGCCGTCGCGAGATCAGGAACCATGACGGCGAATGCCTTGCGTGGACGGCTTTTAACCGATCGAAGCCGCGCGATGGCATTCTCGTCGTTGGCGTCGCAGACGAGCTGGTAGCCCCCGAGGCCTTTGAGCGCGACGATCCCGCCGCCTGCGATCACCTCGATGGCCGCGTTCAGGGCCTGCTCGGCGATGGAACCGTTCGGCAGCCAGATCAGTCGCGGCCCGCACGCTGGGCATGCGATGGGTTCGGCGTGGAAACGCCGGTCGCCGGGGTCGTGGTACTCCCGTTCGCACTCGGAACACAGTGGGAAATCGCGCATCGCCGTGTTGGCTCGGTCGTAGGGCAGGCTGTCGATGATCGTGGCGCGTGGCCCACATGCTGTGCAGTTGAGGAACGGGTAGCGATATCGCCGGTCAGCTGGATCGAACAGCTCGCGCAGGCAGGCTTGGCAGGTGGCGAGGTCGGCCGGGATCTTTCGAAGCCCGGTGGATCTGTCGGTGCTGTGCAGGACGGCGAAACCAGGACCGAGCCCGCTGATGTGCGAGCCGTTGTGAACGTCGATCTCGTCCACCCGAGCGTGCGGTGGAGTGTGCGTGCGCAGCCGGGTGATGAAGTCATCCAGCGAGGATCGGTTGCCAGCCAGCCGGATCACGACCTGGCCGCCATCGTTTCGCACGTCACCGGCTAGGCCGAGCGTCGTGGCCAGCCGGTAGACGAACGGCCGGAACCCCACGCCTTGTACGATCCCGCGCACGGTCAGTTCGGCTGTTCCGTCCACGTGTTCCTCCCGCTGTTGCCCGTTCGGTCACGGTCTCGTCCAACGGATTCGCCGAGCCAGGGACTTTCGGCCCTGAACTTGAACAGCATGGGTCTTACGGCCTGTCTATCCGTGGCCAAAGCCTCTGCCTTTGGTGATCACTCGGCGCGCAGGCTCTGAAGATGAGTTCACCTCCTGCGATCACCTTCCTCGGCGGCACAGGTACCGTGACCGGCAGCAAGTTCCTGGTCGAGGCCGGTGCTTCGGCCGTGCTGGTCGATTGTGGACTGTTCCAGGGGCTTGCGCCGTTGCGGCGGCGCAACTGGCGGCCTCCACCCTTGGATTTGGACCGGCTTGATGCTGTTGTGCTGACGCATGCGCACCTTGACCACTGCGGTTACCTGCCTGTGCTGGTCCGCAACGGGTGGCGCGGCCCGATCTACGCGACGCACGGCACGGTGGAATTGGCCAGGATCGTCCTCGCGGACAGTGCACATCTGATGATGGAGGACGCGGCGCTCGCGAATGCGGGCGGCTGGTCGAAGCATCACCCCGCGCTGCCGTTGTACGACTCGGATGACGTAGGCCGGACCGTACAACTGTTCCGCCCGCTCGATCATGGTGTACGCCGGTCAATCGCCGATGGGATCGAGCTGGAGTTTGGTCACGCGGGCCACATCCTGGGATCCGCGTGGGCGCACCTCACACTCACCACGGGCAACGTTCACCGCGACGTGGTGGTCAGTGGAGACATGGGCAGACCCGTACACCGCGTGTTGTTGCCGCCGCAGCCCCGTCCAGCGTGCGATGTGCTGTTGCTGGAGTCCACCTACGGTGACCGTTCGCATGATGACGAGCAGGCATCAGCCGCGCTGGCGGAGACGATCCGCCGGACAGCCGGGCGAGGCGGCAGTATTCTCATCCCCGCGTTCGCAGTCGACCGTACCGAGGTCATCCTGGTCGAGTTGGCCAAGTTGGTGCGGCAGGGGCGCATTCCCGCCTTGCCCGTGTTCGTGGACAGTCCGATGGCGCTCGCATCCTTGCGTGTGTACCGCCAGGCAGTGGCCAAGAGCTGGCCGGAGATCAGGCCGGAACTGTCCGACATGGACGACGCGTTCGACCCCGGCAGGCTGGTGGAATTGCGGACCGCAGAGGAATCCATGCGGATCAACCGACCGGCGAAGCCGTCAATCATCATCTCGGCGTCCGGGATGGCCAGCGGTGGTCGAGTGCTGCATCACCTGGAATCGATGCTGCCCGACCGCAAACACACGGTGTTGATCGTCGGATATGCCGCTGCGGGTACGCGGGCACGGAGCCTGGCCGACAGGGCGCGGGAGATCAAGATCCACGGCCGGTACGTTCCGGTCAAGGCCGAGGTCGTCCTCGTGGACGCCTTCAGCGCCCACGCCGACAAAAACGAACTGGTGGACTGGGCGGTCGACGGCCCGGAGCCCTCAGTGACATACCTGGTACACGGCGAGCCTGAAGCATCCGCAGCTCTTGCCGAGCGACTGAGCAGTCAGTACGGCTGGTGCGCAGTCGTGCCGCGCGACAGCGAACGCGTTCTGGTGTAGCGCCATGGACACCACCACCGCGCTGGCGCATCTCGCGACAGCGCTCGCGATCGGGCTGTTGCTCGGGCTTGAACGGGAACACGACACGGCCGCCGACCGCATCCGGCCTGCCGGTTCCCGGACGTTTCCGCTGATCGCGTTGGCTGGTGGTGTCGCTGCCGCATTGTCACCCGTCGCATTGGGGGTCGGGCTTGCCGCAGTGGCCGCACTCGTGGTGGCCTGGTACCTGCAAGGGGCGCGTAATGAGCAAGCGGATGTCGGTGCCACGACCGAGATCGCGGCTATCGCAACCTTTTTGCTCGGTGCCCTGGCGTGGTTCCGCCCTGAACTCGCGGTCCCGGCAGGCGTGGTGGCCGCGGCGCTGCTGGCCGCCAAGCGGCCATTGCACAAGTTCGCCACCCGGCTGGTCAGCGACCGTGACGTCACCGACGCGATGACGTTGTTCGTGGTCGCCTTTGTTGTGTTGCCCTTGCTTCCTGACCGTCCACTTGGGCCTTACGAAGTACTGAACCCTGCGCGCATCTGGGTACTGGTCATCGCGATCACGCTCATCGGGTGGGCCGGTTACCTCGGCACGCGCTGGTTCGGCCAGCGTTGGGGTCTGATCGTCGCGGGTTTCGCGGGCGGATTCGTCTCCGGCTCGGCGACAACGGCTGTGCTCGCAAGGAAATCCGCCACCGCGAACGCGTCGCTGGTGCCAGGCTTGCTGGCGGTGAACATCGCCACACTCATTCAGTTGGTGGCAGTCACGGCCGTTGTGAGCCCGACTGTGGCGTACCGGCTGTTGCCGGCCGCCGCGGCGGGGATTTTCGTGTTGCTGACTGAAATCGGTTGGCTGGTGTGGCGTCAACGACCGCAGCGAGACGACGAGGGTGAGGCTGATCCGTTGTTGGCCCGGCCGATGTCATTGAAGTCGGCGTTGGTGCTCGCCATGGTGCTGGTGATCCTGCTGGTCGCGACCAGAGCGGCGGCGGATTGGCTCGGTGGCGGGGGAGTGCTGGCCGCTGCCGCGGCAGGTGGCCTGGCCGACGCTCATGCCTCGGCAGTCGCGGCGGCGTCACTCGCGCCGCAGTCCATCCCCGTTGGTACGGCGGTTCTTGCGTGTGTAGTGGCCTTGGCTACGAACACGGTCGTGAAGCTGACGTTGGCGGGTGGACTGGGCGGTACGCGTTTCCTCCTGCGGTTGGCAGGGTGGTTGGCGGCACCTGTGCTTGCGGTGGTAATGGCCGTTTCCTTCCTGGTGTGACCAGCTAGCTGGTCCTGCGCGCCACACGGAGGCCGATCACGAGCAAGCCGGACAAGACCATCGTCGGCTGCAACCAGCTGAAGGTCTGGATGATGACCATCTGCACCGCGATCCAGCCGACAAGCAGCGCACCCGAGACGAACGCTGCTTGCTGGGTCCAGCGGTGGCCGATCACCGCGCACCACGTGGTCACGGTCATCGGGATCCCGACGATCGCCGCCAGCGCGACAGCTGCGAAGACAGGGCTCCCGAACGGAAAGCGGCCGGTGATCACCGACCCGAAGTCGATGGTGCCGGTGAGGATCGCGATCGCACCGCCATACGCCTGCACTGCGAGCACTCCTGCCACGATGGCCAACACCGGGCGGGTGGTTCTGGTTGAAGTCGTGGACATACCCGAACGATCCGATGGCCACGCGTATGTCGACACGGGGCTTTCGGCCTGAAGTGACAGGGGAAACCGGCCCTGCTGCCTGACGAGGGAACTGGTGACGATCGGAAAGAACCAACTGAAGGAGGTCATGATGACCGTCACTGACCGCTCGACGGCAAGCCCGCGGCTGCGTGGGCAAGCGCTGGTGGAGAAAGTGAAGGAGCTGATCCACGAGGGCAACGTCCGGCGGATCATCGTCAAGAACGACAAGGTGATCGCAGCTCCTGTCGTCACTGCGATCGGCGCTGTCGCCGCACTGGCAGGGGAATGGACGATCGAGGTCGAACGCCAGGAGGCCGCCACCGATGCCAAGGACGTGGTCCCGAAGGATACGGACGGCGAGGCGTGATGACGCGGGCGGTTGCCAGAAAGCGGCCGCCCTTCACCCGGGGATCAGCCGGGGCGTTGTCCGCATCGTGGGATGACGACGACCGGGCAGGCGGCGTGGCGGATGCAGTGTGCGGTGACCGCGCCGAGCGTCAAACTAGTCAGGACGCGGCTGTCGCCGTGGCTGCCCAGCACAAGCAACGCAGCCTCCCGGCTCATGTCGACCAGTACCTCCTCGGCTCGGCCGACGAGCACGACTTGATCGACCGGTACAGTTATGTCCAAGCTGCCAACGATGGTGGCAAGTGCTTCGGCGAGTTCTGTGTGTACCGATTGTGTTGTCACGGTGGCAATACCACGCCGGGAGTCGTCTCTGACGATCATGTGCCCCTGTGCCATGTGGACACTGACGGCGCGCACCGTGGTCCGTCGCCGGGCGGCTTCGTCCACGGCCCATCTCAGCGCGGAGATGCTTGTCTCGGAACGGTCGACTCCCACCAGGATTTCGTCAGCCACGGCGATTCCTCCTATTATGCCTGTGCAAGGTGTGCCGTTGCCGCGCGCCTGACGGTTGTCGTTGTGAAGGTGAGGGCGCCGACAGCCACGACAGCGAGGGCGAACAAGCCGACGGCGTAGCTGCCGAACTGGCCGTAGACAGCGCCCATGATCAGTGGTGGGACGAAGCCTCCGAGACCGCCTGCCGCGCCGACGACCCCGGTGACCGCACCGACCTTGTCTGCCGGAGCCAGGAGGGAGACCAGCGCGAAGGTAGCGCCGCTGGCTGCTCCGAGAGCGGCCGCCATGGTGAGGAAGACGAAGGTGCCGACAGGCATCAGCGGCAGGGTGAAGCTTTGGAGCGCGGCGCCGAACGCGACGATGCCCATGGAGCCGGTGAGGACCCGTACCGGGCCATACCGGTCGGACAACCAACCACCGAGCGGACGCATCACAACGGCCAACAACACGAAGCCTGCCATGCGCTTGGCGGCATCGACGGCTGTCAGGTGGTACGCCGTCCGCAAGTAGGCAGGCAGGTAGACGGAAAACGCGACGTAACCGCCGAAGGCCACCGCGTACAGTGCGGCTGCCTCCCAAGTGATGCTCAGCCGGAGGGTCGCCGCGAGCCGGTGGGACAACGAGCCGACGGCCGCTGAGCGGCGCGGGGCGCCCCGCATGACCAAGGCTGCAGCAGCGGCGTAAACCGCAAGGACGGCGGCGGTGATGACGAAGGGCGCGGGTGTGCCGAGCGACGTGGTGAGGTCCACTGTGGTCAGTGCGCTGATGGCGGTGCCGCCCATACCGGCGCCGAAGACACCGATCGCCAGCCCCCGTTGTTGTGGCGGGAACCACGCGCTGACGAACGGGACGCCGACGGCGAAGGCGGTGCCGCCGATGCCCAGCAGGAATCCGCCTGCCAGGAGCGCTGCCAGTGAGTTCTGCCCGCCAAGCCCTAGGAACAGCACCGGCACGATGGTGGCTACGGACACGAGCGGGAACATGATGCGGCCGCCGTAGCGGTCGGTCAGTGCGCCGACGGGGATCCGGCCGAGGGCGCCGACGATGACGGGAACGGCGACGATCAACGCTTGTTCGAAGGAGCTCAGGCCGAGGTAGTCCTTCAGGCGTGGGCCCAAGGGGCTGAGCAGGGCCCATGCCCAGAAGTTCAGGGCGAAGCCGAGTGTCGCCATGCCGAGCATCAGCCACGCGCGTACGGCTGGCCGGTTGCGGTCAGTGGTGTCCATGACAGTGGATCGTCGAGTGCGCCGGCCTGATCGGGTAGGAGTCGGGAGACCTGCGAGATCAGTCCGAACGCCGGTACCGGGGCGGGGCTTTCGGCCCTAGTTGGACATTGGCCGGGTCGGCTGAGCTTAAGTGCATGTCCGATCCATTGCACTCGGTCCGTCGCTTCCTCAGCCGTGCCGAGGTGTCCGCCGACGGCCGCACCTTGCACCAGATCGACCCGTCGGCGTGGGACCGCTTCTACCGGGACCGCTGGGCGCATGACAAAGTCGTACGGTCGACCCATGGTGTGAACTGCACGGGTTCCTGTTCGTGGCAGGTCTTTGTCAAGGATGGTCTGATCACGTGGGAGCACCAGGCGACCGACTATCCCTCGGTCGGGCCGGACTCGCCGGAGTACGAGCCCCGTGGCTGCCCCAGAGGCGCGTCGTTCTCGTGGTACACGTACTCGCCCTCACGAGTCCGTTATCCGTACGTGCGCGGCGTGTTGCTGGAGATGTGGCGCGAGGCCAGGCAGCGACTCGGAGATCCCGTCGAGGCGTGGGCGGAGATCGCCAACGATCCGGATCGGACGCGGGCTTACAAACGCGCTCGCGGCAAAGGCGGTTTCGTCCGGGCTTCGTGGGATGAGGCCACGGAGATCGTGGCCGCGGCGCACGTGCACACGACCAAGTCCTATGGACCTGACCGGGTCGTTGGCTTCTCGCCGATTCCCGCGATGTCGATGGCCTCGTTCGCGGCGGGCACGCGCTATCACTCGCTGATCGGCGGCACGCTGTTGTCGTTCTATGACTGGTACGCCGACCTGCCGGTCGCCTCGCCGCAGGTGTGGGGTGACCAGACCGACGTGCCGGAAGCGGCGGACTGGTGGAACTCGAGCTACCTGATCATGTGGGGTTCCAACATCCCGGTCACCCGGACACCGGACGCGCACTTCATGACCGAGGCGCGCTATCGGGGAACGAAAGTTGTGGCCGTCAGCCCTGACTACGCGGACAACGTGAAGCACGCCGACGACTGGCTGGCGCCGCATCCTGGGACGGATGGCGCGCTAGCCATGGCGATGGGACACGTGGTCCTTACGGAGTTCTTCCGCGACAGGAAAACGCCCTACTTCACCGACTACGTGCGCAAGTACACCGACCTTCCTTTCCTTGTCACGCTCGACAAGCGCGACGACGAATACCAAGCAGGCAAGTTCCTCACCGCGGCCGACCTCGGCGACAACAGCGAGGACGCCGAGTTCAAGACAGTCCTGTTCGACGATGGTCAAGGACAGCCCGTTGTGCCGAACGGGTCACTGGGCTACCGGTGGTCCGAAACCGGCAAGGGCAAGTGGAATCTTGACCTTGGCGACACCGTCCCAGCGATATCGCTTTACCGCTGGGCCGACGAGCACGTGCCGGTGGATCTGCCGCGCTTCGACGTCGGGGACACCGAAGGCGGGAGCACGATGCGCCGTGGCGTGCCCGCCATGTACATCGGTGGCCGCCTGGTGACCACCGTATTCGATCTGCTGATGGCCCAGTACGGGGTGAGCCGTCCCGAGTTGCCCGGCGACTGGGCGCAGTCCTATTCGGACACTTCGCAGCCGTACACGCCCGCGTGGGCGGAGGAAATCACGTCGGTGCCTGCGGCCACCACGATCCGGATTGCCCGTGAGTTCGCGCGTAACGCCGAGCGGTCCCAGGGCCGCTCGATGATCGCGATGGGCGCGGGAACCAACCACTGGTTCCACTCGGACACCATCTATCGCTCCTTCCTGTCCCTCGTCCTGCTTACCGGCTGCCAAGGCCGCAACGGCGGAGGCTGGGCGCACTACGTCGGACAGGAGAAAGCCAGGCCGATCACCGGCATGCAACACCTGGCGTTCGCGTTCGACTGGCAGCGTCCGACTCGGCACATGGCCGGCACCGCGTTCTGGTATCTGGCCACCGGCCAGTGGCGGTACGAGGGTTTCCGGGCAGACGAATTGGCCAGCCCACTGGGTCGAGGAAACCTGCAGGGCAAGTCGTTCGCCGACTGCAACGCCAAAGCAGCGAGGCTCGGCTGGTTGCCTTCGCATCCCACGTTCGACCGCAACCCACTGACCTTCGCGGCCGACGCCGAAGCGGCGGGCATGAGCGTCGCCGACTACGTCGTCGATCAGCTCACGAGCGGGGAACTCCAGTTCGCTGCGGAGGATCCGGACAATCCTGCCAACTTCCCGCGTGCGCTGACGGTGTGGCGGGCGAACCTGCTCGGCTCGTCGGGCAAGGGCAACGAGTATTTCTTGCGGCATTTGCTCGGCACGGATGCGTCAGTGCGCAGTGAGGAGTCTCCGGAAGAGCTGAGGCCGCAGGACGTCGCGTGGCGGGATGAGGCTCCTGAGGGCAAGCTCGATCTGCTGACCACGATCGACTTCCGGATGACGTCGACCGCCCTGTTCGCCGACGTGGTCCTACCGGCTGCCACGTGGTACGAGAAGCACGACCTGTCCTCAACGGACATGCACCCCTTCGTGCACGCGTTCAACCCGGCGATCGCGCCGCCGTGGCAGGCCAGGTCGGACTACGACGCGTTCCTCGCACTGGCCGGCAAGTTCTCCGAGCTGGCCAAGCACCACCTGGGAACCCGGACCGATGTACTGGCCGTTCCGCTCGCCCATGACACTCCGGACGAGCTCGCCCAGCCTGGCGGCCATGTCCGGGACTGGCGGCTCGGCGAATGCGAACCCGTGCCCGGGAAGACCATGCCGAAGCTGGTCGTGATCGAACGCGACTACGCCGCCATCGGCGAGAAGATCCGCGCGATCGGTCCGCTGCTGGACAAACTGGGCACGACGACCAAGGGGACCACCTACAACGTTGAACCTGAGTTGGCGTACTTGCGCAGCCAGAACGGAATCACGGCTGAGGGCAGGCCGTCGCTGGCGACTGCGGAGTACATGTGTGAAGCGATCCTGGCGTTGTCGGCCACGACCAACGGCAGACTGGCCAGTGCCGGGTTCCGCACCCTGGAGCAGCGCACGGGCACTGAGCTGGCGGATCTGGCCGAGGAACACGAAGGCAAGCGGATCACGTTCGAAGAGACCAAGAAGGGGCCGCAGCCGGTGATCACCTCGCCGGAGTGGTCCGGTAGTGAAACCGGTGGCAGGCGTTACTCCGCGTTCGTGATCAACGTGGAGCGCGACAAGCCGTGGCACACGCTCACCGGCAGGCAGCAGTTCTTCGTGGACCACGACTGGATGATCGAGCTGGGTGAGCAGTTGCCGGTCTACCGGCCGCCGTTGAACATGCACCGGCACTTCGGTGATCAGGAGCTCGGTGAGGACGGCCGTGCGGAGGTGACCGTGCGGTACCTGACGCCGCACTCCAAGTGGTCTATTCACTCGGAGTATCAGGACAACGCGCACATGCTGGCGTTGTCGCGTGGCGGCCCGACGATCTGGATGTCCACTGTGGATGCCGAGCAGATCGGAGTGGCTGACAACGACTGGATCGAGGCGTACAACCGCAACGGGGTCGTTGTCGCACGGGCCGTTGTCTCGCACCGGATGCCCTCCGGGACCGTGTTCATGTACCACGCGAAGGACCGCAACGTGAACGTCCCGCGGACCGAACTCGAAGGCAAACGCGGCGGCATGCACAACTCGTTGACCCGCCTGCTGCTCAAGCCTACGCACCTCATCGGCGGCTACGGCCAGTTCACCTACGCCTTCAACTACTACGGCCCCACAGGGAACCAACGCGACGAGGTCACGGTGATCCGACGCCGGTCTCAGGAGGTGACCTACTGATGCGAGTCATGGCCCAGGTCGCGATGGTGATGAACCTCGACAAGTGCATCGGCTGCCACACCTGCTCGGTCACGTGCAAGCAGACGTGGACCAACCGGGAAGGTACCGAGTACGTGTGGTTCAACAACGTCGAGACCAAACCAGGGATCGGCTACCCGAAGCACTACGAGGATCAGGAACGCTGGAAAGGCGGCTGGCAGCTGGACAAGCACGGCCGCCTCAAGCTGCGCTCAGGCAGCAGAGGTAAGCGCCTACTCGGCCTGTTCGCAAACCCCGACCTGCCCTCGATCGATGACTACTACGAACCGATCACCTACGACTACGACGCCCTGATCAACGCGCCGGCAGGCCCGCACACCCCGGTGATCCGGCCTAAGTCCGCGCTGACCGGCGAAGACACCGCGATCACGTGGGGCGCCAACTGGGAGGACGACCTCGGCGGCGCGGCTGAGCACGCGGGCGGTGATCCCAACCTGGCCGCGATGCCCCGGCACGCGGCGGACAAGGTGAAGTTCGAGTTCGAGCGCACGTTCATGTTCCACCTGCCCCGCATCTGCGAACACTGCCTGAATCCCGCCTGTGTCTCGGCCTGTCCGTCGGGCGCGATGTACAAGCGCGAGGAGGACGGCATCGTCCTGGTGGACCAGAACCGCTGCCGCGGCTGGCGGATGTGCGTCACGGCGTGCCCGTACAAGAAGGTCTACGTCAACCACAAGACCGGCAAAGCCGAGAAGTGCACCTTCTGTTTCCCACGCATCGAGGCCGGCCAACCGACCGTGTGCGCGGAAACGTGCGTCGGACGGCTGCGCTACATCGGTCTGGTGCTCTACGACGCCGACGCTGTGACGGCTGCCGCGAGTGTGCCCGACCCGCAGGATCTGCTGGAGGCGCAGCGGTCGGTGTTCCTGGATCCGAGTGATGTTGCGGTGACGCGGGCCGCGCTCGACGCGGGAATCCCGCAGGACTGGATCGACGCGGCACGACGGTCACCCGTCTACGACCTGATCACACGCTACCGAGTCGCACTGCCATTACATCCGGAATACCGGACTGTGCCGATGGTCTGGTACATCCCGCCGCTGTCACCGGTGCTCGACGCAGTGTCTGAGGTGGACGGTGACAACTCGGATCCCGACGAGGTGTTCCATGCGATCAGGGAGCTGAGGATTCCGATGGAGTACCTCGCCAGCCTGTTCGCCGCGGGAGACACCGAGGTCGTGGCCGGCGTGTTGATGAAGCTGTCAGCGATGCGCGGGTACATGCGCGCCAGGACGCTGGACGGCGCGGTCGCGGATGACCTGCTTACCGCGACTGGGATGTCCGGTGTGGACATCGAGTCGCTGTACCGGCTGCTGGCGATCGCGAAGTACGACGAGCGGTATGTCATCCCAGCCGCGCACCGGGAGACTGCGGCGGAACTGGAGTCGTTGGGCACCGGTTGCAGTCTCGATGTCGACGGTGGACCGGGGATGAGCGGCGACAACGGGAGAGTCCTGCTGCCCCTCTCGGTGATCCCTCATGGAGATGGGGACAAGCCATGACTGAGCGTGCGAACGCCTTGCGGATCGTCTCGGTGGTGCTCCAGTATCCGGACGACGAGCTGTTGGCGCATCGACCGGTGATCGACGACGCGGTCCGTTCCCTGTCGGACGGACCTGTGCGCGACCACCTGGTGGAGTTCTTGCACTGGTTTGGTTCGGTGCCGGCGATCGATGTGCGCAGGCACTATGTCGAGACCTTCGACCTGCGCCGCCGTAGCAGCCTCTATCTCACCTACTACCTGCACGGCGACACCCGCCGCCGCGGCATGGCCCTGTTGCTGCTCAAGCAACGTTACCGGGCTGCCGGGCTGACACCGCCGGAGACCGAACTGCCGGACTTCCTCCCGATGGTGTGTGAGTTCGCAGCCGTCGAAGGAGCACGAGGCGAGGCGCCTCTCCGTCAGCACTGCCAAGGAGTGGAGCTGATCCGGACTGCCTTGCATGACAGTGGGTCGCGCTATGCGCATGTGCTGGAGGCACTCATCACGTTGTTCCCGCCGCTGTCCGATGAGGACCGTGCAGCCGTCACGGAGCTGATGGCCGAAGGGCCACCTGCCGAGGACGTCGGTCTGGCGCCGTTCGCGCCGCCGCAATACATGACCGGAATGGAGATCAGGGCATGACCGCCGATATCGCCCTCTGGGTCGTCCTGCCGTACATCGCCCTGACCATCTTCGTCGTCGGCCACGTCTGGCGGTGGCGAGCAGACCAGTTCGGGTGGACCACACGCACGACTCAGATTCTGGAGAACCGATGGCTGCGCCTCGGCTCGCCGCTGTTCCACCTGGGCGCCCTAGCCGCGATCGGCGGCCACATCATGGGATTGCTCATCCCCAAGGCCTGGTTCGAAGCAGTCAGGATATCCGACCACCTCTACCACATCATCGCCGTGGGAGCCGGCACAGTCGCGGGACTGATGGTCATGGTCGGCATGGGTTTGCTCATCGCGCGCCGCGTGGTCAACGGTCGAGTCCGCCGAACCACAACCCGCATGGACAAGGTGATGTACCTCGTCTTCGCTGTGGTCGTCATCCTCGGCATGGCGGAAACCGTTGGTGTCAACCTGTTCGGTGCGGGATACGACTACCGGGACACGGTCGCGGTCTGGTTCCGTGGCATCTTCTACCTCCAGCCAGACAGCACCCTGATGGCCGGCGCGCCACTTGTATATCAGCTGCACGCGTCGAGCGCCTGGGTGTTCATTGCGCTCTGGCCGTTCACGCGGCTGGTGCACGTGTGGTCCGCCCCGATTGCCTACTTGTGGCGACCGTACGTCGTGTACCGGCGCCGGGTCGACACAGGCCAGCCGGGCACGGTGACGAGGACTTTCCGCCGTGCTGGCCGGGCCGTTGGGCCCGTGCCCACTCACCCCGCTTGGCAGACGCTTAGGCTGCGACGGAAGTGAGGTGGCGGCGATGGTCAGCGTCAAGCCCCTGGCCGACAGGGAGGAAGATCCTGTTCGGAATTACCTGACCCGGATCGCGGCAGTGCCACTGTTGACCGCGGCGGAGGAGATCGAGCTGGCGAAGCAGGTCGAGGCGGGCGTGTTCGCCGCCGAACTGCTGCACAGTGCGAACGACCTGCCCGGTACCCGCGCCGAGTTGGCGACGATCGTCCAGGAGGGTGAGAGCGCGCGGATCCGGATGATCGAGGCCAACCTGCGGTTGGTCGTCGCGGCGGCCCGGGCGTGGATCGGACCACGACTGCCGCTGCTCGATCTGATCCAAGAAGGCAACCTCGGGTTGATCCACGCGGTGGAGAAGTTCGACTACAAGAGGGGATTCCGGTTCTCCACGTACGCGATGTGGTGGATCAAGCAAACAATTCGGCGCGGTATCGCCAGTCAGGGGCGTGCCATCAGACTGCCCTCGCACGCCGAGGAGACACTCGCAATGCTCGACCGGGCGGTGCGAACACGGGACGGGCAAGCACTGACCGTCGCCGAACTGGCCGACATCACCGGAGTACCGGTCCGCCGAGTCACTAAGTTGTTGCGGTGCCGGGACGACACAGTCAGTCTCGACATCCCGATCGGTGACGGCAGCGGCAACACGCTCGGCGACTTCGTGGAGGACGGTGCGGCCGGCGCCGCGTTCGAGGACATCGAACACCGCGAGTTCAACGCCGATCTGCGGGCACGGGTCGACGCGCTGCCACAACACGAAGCCGCCGCGATCCGGATGCGATTCGGTCTGCACGATGGCGACCCGTGGACGCTGCGGCGGATCGGTGACCGGCTCGGCGTCAGCCAGGAGAGCGCGCGCCAGGTCGTTCGCAGGGCTGTCGCCCGGTTGCGCCGATCCTGGGAAGTCGAAAGCGCGGCTTAGCGGAGTCCAGGTCGAAAGGCCCCACGTGGTGCGCTGAACGCCCCTGGTCGCAACGATTCGCGGTCCCGACGATGGGCACAAACGCACGGCGCGTTCGCCTCGGAGAGGAGGACCGTGATGTGGACCTACCGCATAGCCATGCTGCTGCGCCGCTTCAGCTTCGGCCGCAATCCGTTGCGCCGACGATCGGACCGGATCGAGTCCAGCGTGCTAACCGGGATGGTCGCGCTGTTGATCGCAGTCGTCCCGATTGCCATCCAGCTGAACGAGGACTCCTACCAGTCGGGCCTGCGTGCCGCCGAACATCGTACGACTACGTTGGTGCAAACCACCGCGATCCTGCAAGAGGACGCGCCACCACTGGATGGGCCAGCCGTACGTGGCCCTGTGCAGAAACCGAAGGTGCGGGCGGTGTGGACAGCTGCCGACGGCACAGCACGTGAAGGGCTGCTGGAGGTGCGATCCGGCACACCTGCGGGCATGCGGATTCCGGTGTGGACCGACCGATTCGGCGCGTTGACCTCCGCACCAATGACGCCTTTGGACGTTCGCTCGCACGCGGTGGTCGCTGCCGCGGCACTGGTGTCGGCCTGGGTGCTGGTGCTGATGATCGTCTTCTACGTGGTGCGCAAAGTGCTCGATCACTACCGGTTACGTGCATGGGAGGACGAGTGGGGGCAGGTCGAGCCCAAGTGGCGTCGGCCGACGCGCTGGTGACGGGAATGGAGGACTTGTGATGGCCCGGCTGCGAGATGTGCTCGACCGGTTCCGGCCGACCGGCACTCCTGGTGCGCCCGCGGTCGGTGGCGTGCCTGCGGACCGTGCCGCGGACCAGGCCGCCGAATTGGCCGGGGTCTTCGAGATTCTCCGCGATGATGAGGTTCGGGCATGCGAGATCCGCGATCAGGCGGCGCATACGGCTGAGCAACGGCGTGCTGATGGTGTTGCCCGAGCTGCGGCGATTGTTGAGCAAGCACGCCGCGACGGCGTGGCACTGAGAGCCCGGATCGTGACAGAAGCACGGGCACAGGCAGCCAGCGAACAGGAGCAGGCGCAAGAGGAAGCCGCGCGCGAGGCTGCGGAGCTCCGACAGCGTGCTGAGGCAGTCATGCCTGAGTATGTGGCACGGGTGCGCGCCGAGCTGGACGTGATCCTGCGCGAGTTGGGCGAGTCGGCATGAGCATCGGATGGGTGGCGGGAAGCGTACGGGCAGAGGCTCTGGTCAATCGCCGTCTGGGCACTTCCATGGCACGGGAATTGGCAGGTTTGCCTTCACTGGTGGAGGCGCTGGATGTGCTCGCCGATTCGTCGTACGGGCACGACGTCCGGCCGGAACACACTTTGGTGCAAGCGGAACGTGCGATCGGCGCCACGCTGTTGTGGCACATGCGGGTGCTGGCCGGTTGGCAGCCGCGTCCACGGGGCGAGATGGTACGGATCCTCGCCGGTGGGTTTGAGATTTCCAATGTGGATGATCTTTTGGCCACAACCGGTGCCGCCCCGTACCGCCTCGGCACATTGGCGACGGCATGGCCCTTTCTGGCGAAAGCGACTTCTTTGACGCAGATCCGTGACGTGCTCGCCGCGTCGGCGTGGGGTGACCCAGGAATGGCGACTCCCGTGGCGATCGGCTTGGCGATGCGGCTGGCATGGGCAGATCGCGTGATCGCAGGGGTTCCTGATGCGCGGCGGTGGGCCGCGGGCGCGGCGGCGTTGCTCGTGGCAAAGGAGAAGTTCGTGCACGAACATGTCCTGGACTCGCGGCGCGCCGCCGCATTGCTCGGGCAGGAGGCAGTTTTCGCGGACTCGCTGGATGACTATCGAACCGCGCTGCCGGACGAAGGTCGTTGGGCGCTGGCTGACATAGCCGAACCACGGCAGCTGTGGCGCGGGGAAGCCGCCTGGTGGACCACGGTGGAGCAGCGCGGGTTCGACCTGATGCAGCGGGCCCGGTTCGACAGCCGTGCCTTGGTCGGTGCGCTGGCTGTGCTGGCTGTGGACGCGTGGCGGGTCCGTGCGGCTCTGCAGATGGCGGCCCGGGGCGGGGGACCACTGGAGGTGTTCGATGCCATTACCTGAAGCCGTGCAGCCAGTCCGGATGCAGCGAGTCGGTCTGCTCGCGCCGGTGGACGAGTTGCGCGACGCCTTGGTGATCGTGGCGGACGCCGGAGCGGTCGAGTTCGACATTGTGTCCATTGAGGACACAAAGGTCGGTGTTGCGCCGAGGCTGGCGCGGACGCCGGAGCTGATCACCGATGAGCGTGCTGACTTGATGGCCGGTGAGGCGCAGCTCAACGGATGCGCCGAGAATGCGGTGCGGCAAGGCAGCGTGGCAGGCCTGGTCGGCTGGTGCCCACGGTCGGCCGTGCCGGATCTGCGAGCGAAGTTGGCTGGCGTCGGCGCGTCATTGGTCCCGTTGCCCTCGCCGCGTGGCGTCGACCCGCCGACCTTGCTGCACACCGAAGGCCAGGTGCAGCGGTCGTTCGCGCCGATGGTCGATACATACGGCACGGTTCCGTATGTCGACGTCGATCCCACAGTGCTGGCCGGTGTGGCCTATGTGGTCATGTTCGGGATGATGTTCGGCGACGCCGGACACGGCCTCCTGCTGACGTTCATCGCACTACTGCTGCGCATCGGCAGGCCACGATGGCTCGTCCGGCTGCGGCACATCTGGCCGTTCGTCGCGGGCGCCGGGTTGGCCGCCACCACGTTCGGTGTGCTGTACGGCGAGTTCTTCGGCCCGACACACGTGTTCCCGGCGATCTGGCTGGATCCACTGGACGAGCCGATCCAGCTGCTGACCGCGGCGGTCGGGCTCGGTGGCGTGCTGCTCGCGGCCGCCTACGCCGTCGGCACGGTGAACCGGTGGCGCGAAGGCGGATCAGGGCTTGCTCTGTATGCCCCCTCCGGCATCGCGGGGTCCGCGGTGTTCCTGGGTCTTGGGCTGGTTGCCCTCGGCGCGTACCTGGACTTCCCGGTTCTGCTTCTGTCAGGCGGTGTCCTCGCTGCCGCTGGGCTGGTGTTCGCCGCGATCGGGCTCTACGCGGGCACCGGTGGCGGTGTCGGTGGTGCGGCCGAGGCCGGTGTCCAGGTGTTCGACGTGGTGATCCGGCTCGGGTCGAACCTGGTGTCGTTCGCCAGGCTCGCCGCGTTCGGCATGACCCACGCCGCACTCGGACTGCTGGTGTGGCAGGGAACGACCGCGCTGACCGGTGCCGGGTGGCTGGGTGTCGCCGGCGCGGTGATCGTGTTCCTCGTCGGCAACGCCGTGACGTTCTGCCTGGAGGCGCTGGTCGCCGGGGTGCAGGCGTTGCGGCTGGAGTTCTACGAGTTGTTCTCCCGGGTCTTCGAGATCCAGGGCAGGCCGTTCCGGCCTTGGCACGTCCCCATGGACAAGGAGGTGACGTCGTGATCGTTTGGTTGCTGGGACTTCCCGTGCTGGCAGGTTCGGCGTTGTGGGCGTATTCGCTGCTGCGGCGCAACCGGACGCTGGCGGTTCGGGTGTTTCTCGTCTTGGACGCGCTGCTGATGGTCGGCGGGTTGGTGGTGTTGATCCTCGCACTGACCGCCGGTGACGCGCAGGCGGCCGTAGTAGCTCAGGGCACTGCGGGCGCGGGTAACTGGGCAGCACTGCTGGGTGCGTCGATTTCCGTGGTGGGATCGTCGATCGGTGCCGCGATCGCGGTGGCCTACACCGGGGCGGCCGCATTGGCGGCGTTGAGCGAACGGCCGGAGTTGTTCGGCCGGGCGATGGTGATTGTCGGTCTGGCTGAGGGCATCGCGATCTACGGCTTGATCGTGGCGATCATCCTGATCGGACAGGCGTGAGTCATGGGCAGTTTGGTCGCCATCGGTGAATCGGTACGGGTGCGAGGATTCGGGCTCGCAGGCGTGATCGTCATGGCCGCTGAGGACCCCGCGGCAGTGCGGGAAGCCTGGCGTGCTGTGCCTGATGACGCCGAGGTGGTGATCCTGACACCGGCTGCCGCGGCGGCGTTGGCGGATCGGCCGGAGACCCCGCTGACAGCCGTATTGCCGGGAGGTGCGCCGTGAACTCAGTTGCCGAGGCGCTGCTGCCGGTGCGGACCGCCTTGATCAGCAAGGCCGAACGCGACGCCGATCGAGTCGTGGCCGAGGCCGCGGACAGCGTGGCACACATCGAGGACGCGGCTCAGGCCGAGGCGAAGGAGATACTCGACGAAGCACGCGCCCGAGGAGAAGCCGATGCGCGGATCCTGCTGGCTGATGAGCGAGCTGCGGCACGGCGCGTCGCACGGTCGATGGAGCTACGAACACAACGGCAGATCTACGAGCAGCTACGCCAGCAGGTGTGTGAATCCTTGCAGGATCTACGGTCCGCCGATGACTATCCAGCGCTTCATGCGGCGGTGACAACGCACGCATTGATGCTGCTTGGTCCAGCGACTGTCGTGCGTGACGCACCGAGCGGTGGGATTGTCGCGCGAGCACCGGGACGGTACCTGGACTACAGCTTCGCCGCCCTGGCAGACCAGGCATTGGACAGAGTCGCGGCGAGCCTGGAGGAGCTGTGGACACCGTGACTGGACGCATCACCCGCGTGGCCGGGCCGCTCGTGCAGGCGAGGGACGCCGGAGACGTCGCGATGTTCGACCTCGTCCACCTGGGCCCGGGCAACCTGCCTGCGGAGATCGTCGCGGTCCAGGACGGCGTGCTGACCATGCAAGCCTACGAGTACACCGGTGGGCGGGCGCCGGGTGAAAGTGTGCGACCGGCCGGGCACCCGCTCTCGGCGCGGCTGGGGCCGCACCTGCTCGGTGGCGTGTTCGACGGCCTGCTGCGGCCGTTGAGCGGCGTTCCCGCCCGGCTCGTGCCTGGCCAGGCAACTCAGACTGACACCACACTGCGGTCGTTCAAGCCCAGTGTCCACAATGGCGCCGAGGTGAATGAGGGGGAGGTCGTCGGCGTCGTCGAGACGGGCGGGCTCGACTACCGGATCCTGGTGCCGCCCGGAGTGACCGGCCGGATCGAGTGGCTGGCCGAACCCGGACCGCAGTCCGCTGATCAGGTGTTGGCGCGCGTTGGTGACACCGAGATCACCATGACGACCACCTGGCCGATTCGTCAGCCCAAGCCGCATCGCGAGCGCGTGACGAACGTGCAGCCGCTGCGTACCGGCCAACGCGTTCTGGATCTGTTGTTCCCCATTGCCCGTGGTGGGACGGCGGCTGTTCCCGGTGGGTTCGGCACGGGCAAGACCGTGCTGCTCCAACAGCTTGCGAAGTGGTGCGATGCCGACGTGATCGTGTACGTGGGCTGCGGCGAACGCGGCAACGAGATGGCTGAGGTGGTCGCCGAGTTGTTCGAGCTGGCCGACCCGCGGCGGCCCGGCGCACTGCTCGCGGACCGCTCGGTGATCATCGCCAACACGTCGAACATGCCGATGATGGCCCGCGAGGCGAGCATCTACACCGGAGTGACGGTCGCCGAGCACTTCCGTGACATGGGCTACGACGCGATCGTGATCGCCGATTCCACCTCACGGTGGGCGGAGGCGTTGCGGGAGTTCGCGTCCCGTACGGGCGCCCTGCCTGCGGAGGAGGGGTATCCGGCGAACATGGGGTCCGCGCTCGCTGCGTTCTACGAGCGCGCGGGAACGGTCCGGACGCTTGGCGGCGACCTGGGTTCGGTGACTGTCGTGGGTGCGGTTTCCCCGCCTGGGGGCGATATGACCGAGCCGGTGACCGCGTTGACTGAACGGTTCGTGCGATGCCGGTGGACGCTGGACCGCGATCTGGCCTACGCCAGACACTATCCGGCCGTCGCCTGGGCCGGGTCGTACTCGTTGGACGCTGATGCTGTGGGGTCGTACCACGCCGCCAACGGTGACCCCGAGTGGTCGTCACGCCGCGCGAAGGTCAGCGGCCTGCTTGCTGAGGCAGCTCGGCTGGCCGACCTGGCCGAGTTGATCGGAGTCAGCGCGCTACCGGGACACGAACGGATGGTCGTTCTGGCCGGGCGGCTGATCAGGGAAGGCGTCCTCCAGCAGAGCGCACTGTCCACAACGGATGCATCATGTAGTGACGAGAAGGCCGCCGCGTTGGTGGACTGTGTGCTGGCGGTCGTTGACGCGTGCCAACGGTCGGTCGCGGCGGGAACGCCCGCGGAGAGGGCGGAGGAGTTGGACTTCAGCCCGGTGCTGCGGGCCAGGGAGGAGACCGGACCGGACGATGTCGTGGGCGTGTCGCAACGCCGGGACGTCGTGCTGGCCAGGCTGCGGGAGTTGTCATGATCGAGTACACGTCAGTCCGTGAGCTGCGTAACCCGTTGGTGGTCGTCGGAGGTGTGGAAGGAGTCGGCTGGGACGAGTTCGTCCTGGTCCGGCTGGAAACCGGCGAGCTACGGCACGGCTTGGTCCTGGAAGTGGACGAGAAACTGGCGGTCGTGCAAGTGCTTGAGGGCACGAGCGGCATGAACGAGGCCAGCACTCGCGTGGCCTTCACCGGACGGCCGTTGGCGATTCCCGTGGGGCTGGGCTGGCTCGGCCGGGTGTGCAACGGCCGCGGTGAACCCGCTGACGGCGGTCCGCCGGTCTTCGGCCCGGTGACCGCGCCGGTGTCCGGCCACCCCCTGAACCCGATGTGGCGGCAGCCGCCCGCCGAACCGGTGCTGACCGGCGTTTCCGCCGTCGACGCGCTGACCACGTTGGTGCGTGGGCAGAAGCTGCCCATCTTCTCGGTCGCCGGTCTGCCCCACCTGGAGCTGGCCACGCAGATCGCGGCGCAGGCGACCGCAGGCGGAGACCCGTTCTCGGTGGTCTTCGCTGGAATGGGCCTGACGCACCCCGATGCGGCCTTCGTCCGTGACGCGCTAGAGGAGCGTTCCTCGGCTCGTGAGCTCGCGATGCTGCTGAACACCGCGGACGATCCCGTGATCGAACGCATCCTCACGCCACGGCTGGCGCTGACCATCGCCGAAGACCTCGCCTTCACCCACGGCCGGCATGTGTTGGTCGTGATGACCGACATGACCAGCTACGCCGAGGCACTGCGCGAGATTTCCGCCGCACGCAACGAGATCCCGGCTCGGCGGGCGTATCCGGGCTACCTGTACAGCGACCTGGCGACGCTGTACGAGCGGTGCGGCCGGATCCGCGGCAACCCGGGCTCGGTGACCATCGTGCCGGTGCTCACCATGCCCGCAGGGGACATCACGCATCCCGTGCCCGACTTGACGGGCTACATCACCGAGGGACAGGTCGTGTTGTCGCCCGAGGTGCACGCCCGCGGTGTCTACCCGCCCATCGAGCCGCTGTCCTCGTTGTCCCGGTTGATGCGCAAAGGTGCCGGTCCGGGAAGGACTCGTGCGGACCACCTCGACCTGGCGGCCCAGCTGCTGGCCGCGCTCGCCAGGGCGCGGCAGGTCGGTGAACTCGCCGACCTGGTCGGCATCGCCGCACTGAGCCCCACCGACCGCCGCTATCTCGAGTTCGCGGAGGCGTTCGAGCGTCAGCTGGTCGACCAGCGGCGGGACGAGACCCGTGCACTCGACGACACGTTGGAACGCGCATGGCGGGCGGCTCTGGTCTTGCCGGAGCGCGAGCTGGTGATGCTGCCGTCGGCGTTGCTGCGCGAACACCTCAAGGTGAGTTGAGATGGCGACCCTGCGAGTCCCGCCCGGCCGTGCCGGTCGCCTGTGGCTGCGGCACCGGCTCGACACGGCACAGCGCGGATCGGATCTGCTCGAACGGAAACTCCGGATCCTGCGGGAGGATCTCCAGCGGCTCCAGGCACAAGCCTTGGCGGCGAGGCGGGAATGGCAGGACGCTGTCGCAGAGGCGGAAACGTGGCTGTTGCGCGCGGACCTGGTCGCCGGAGCCAGGTCGCTGACTTTGGTGACCAATCCGCTGGCGGATGTGAGCGTTCATTGGACGACGACGATGGGCGTGTACCACCCCGCCAAGGGAACTTGCACGGTTGCGGCTGTGGTACCTGCGATCCCGGGAAGCTCGGCTCTCGTACTGGCTGGAGTGGTATATCAGCGGGCAGCGGCCGCCGCAGTGCGGCATGCGGTCGCGGAGGCCGCCGTTGCCCGGCTCACCACCGAGGTTTCGACTACCGCGCAACGGGTCCGGGCGTTGCGCCACCGCTGGATCCCGCGTCTCGCGGAGGCTCTCGCCCGGACCGAGTTCGAACTCGAGGAACTGGAGCGCGCCGAGGCCGTCCGGCGCCTGCGCGCTTCCTCGTAAGTGTTACGTGCTCGGGTACTTGGCGAGGATCTCACGCAACTCGCTGACGAACCGGAGCGACTCGTCGTGCTCGCGTTGCCAGACGTTGCGGCCGAAGATCAGACCGGTCGCGCCCGCGTCCATCGACTGCCGGGCCTTCTCCAGCATCGCGTCGTCGCCGGCCTTTCCGCCGCCGGACACCAGCAGCAGCGTGCGGTTGGCCGAACGGACCACGGCGTCGATCGCTTCCTGGCTGGTGAACTCCCGGTCGTAGTTCGTGTGGACGTTCGTGCGCTTGTCCGGGTGCGGGAAGTTCACCTTGACCATGTCGGCGCCGAGTTCCGCCGCCGTCCGGGCGGCGTAGTCGACGGCGTAGAAGGAGTCCTTGCCACCTTTGGCTTCAATGGCCGCGCCGCGTGGGTACGCCCAGACGATCAACGGCATGCCGAAGCGCTGAGCGTCTTCCCGGACTCGGCGCAGCTGCTCGAAGTCCGCTTCCTGCGCCGGGGTGCCGACGTAGAGGGTGTAACCGACGGCGTCGGCGCCGAGCCGGACTGCGTCCTCGACGGTCGCGTTGACCGGCGAGAGGGCGTGTGCGTCGGACGGGATGTCGGTCTTGCCGTTGAGCTTCAGCACAAGCGGGACCTCACCGGCGTAGTCCCAATAGAACTTCTCGGCGAGGCCGATCTGGATGGCGATCCCGTTGAAGCCGCCTTCGACTGCCAGGTTGAGGATGTACTTGGGGTCGCTGGAGATCGGGTTGTCGAAGAAGTCCCGTGGGCCGTGTTCGAGGCCTTGGTCGTAGGGCAGGAACAGTGCGGTTCCGTTGCGCAGGCCGTGCTGGTGCAGGATCCGGTGCAGCCGCGCCTTCTTGCCGGTGTCGAGTCCTAGGTGGTTGAGCGCGGGGCGGGTGGACATGACTTCTCCTTCGCTATCTCGTCGAGCACGGCGGCGACTACTTCGGGAACGGCCGCGGTGACTGGTGGACTGAGCGCCGTGCCGAAGTCAAGGCTGGCGGCCTCGACGGCATAGACCACGAGCCGCGCGGGCAGCCGATCGAGCGCGGCGCCAAGCAAGACCGCCTCAGGTACGCCCAAGCCGTGTGAGCTCGTCGCCGCAGGGAGAGTGGAGATGCCTTCGAGGTCCGTGCGGTGGATGCGACCGGGCTCAGCCGGAGCGCACAGCACGGCGTCGATCACGATCGCCAACTCGACGCCGGTCCAGGCGTCCAGCAATTGGACGGGTTCACCGTCGGCGATCACGACCTCTACGTCAGGCAGGGAAAGGCGTCTTACCTGGTTCGCGACCGCTGGCCCGATGCCGTCGTCGCAGCGGTATGGATTGCCGATCCCGATGACCACAGTCATTGTCGATCCACCGTCAGGTCGAGGAAGTGCGCGGCGCATGAGATACACGGGTCGTAGTTGCGGATGGCCTGTTCGCACAGTGCGGTGAGCGCGGAGTCGTTCAGGTGGAGGTTGGCGTTGATCAGGGCGACCAGATCTGCCTCGATCGCTGCCTGGTTCTGGGCGGTCGGCGGGACGATCGTCGCGGACGTGACCAGCCCGTGGTCGATCTCGTAGCGGTGATAGAGCGTTCCGCGTGGCGCCTCGGTTGCGCCGTGCCCGACTCCCGGCCGCGCCACGACGTCCACATAGAATCGATCAGGCAGCTCGTACGAGTCGATCAAACGGAGGGCTTCGTCGACGGCGTAGACAGTCTCGACCGCGCGCACGATGATGCCCTGGAACGGGTTACGGCACACCGGACCCAGTCCTGCGGCCTCGGCTGCTTGCCGAGCCACGGGTGACAACGCGCTGGAGTTGAGGGAATAGCGCGCCAGGGGACCGACCAGGAACGGGTGTCCGTCGAGCCGTGCGTGCAGGGCGGTGGAATGCGGGACCTGCTCCTCCACGACGTGCTTGGAGAACTCGTTCAGCGGCCACGACACTTCGTCGGAGGTGTGCGGGACGCCCGCGTCGATGGCGTACCGATCAGGTTCGCGCAGCGCCAGGAACTCGTGATCCAGCCGCAGGTCCGGGAATTCGAAGCCCGCGACCCAGCGGACGGTCTCGATCGCCTGGTCCAGTGCCCGGCGCAACTGCTCGGCCAGCGGGGCGAGCTCGCCAGGTGTGGGCGCTCGGTAGAAACCGCCGAGTCGCACGTTGACCGGGTGGATGGCACGACCGCCGACCACGGTCATGATGGCGTTTCCCGCCTTCTTCAGCGCCAGGCCGCGTTCGACGATTTCACGGTGGTCTTTGGCGAGCGTGATGGCGTCCGGGTAGCCCAGGAAGTCCGGGGCGTGCAGCAGGTAGATGTGCAGCGCGTGACTGGAAATCCACTCGCCGCAGTACAGCAACCTGCGCAGTGCGGCGATCTGCCCGTCGACCGAGACACCGCAGGCGTCCTCGATGGCCCGGCACGCACTCATCTGGTACGCGACGGGACAGATGCCGCAGATGCGGGCGGTGATGTCCGGTGGCTCGGTGATCGCCCTGCCGCGCAGGAACGCCTCGAAGAACCTGGGCGGCTCGTAGATCCGCAATTCGGCGCGGTCGACTTTGCCGTCCCGGACGGTCACGTTCAGCGCGCCTTCGCCCTCGACCCTGGCCAGGCCACTGACTCGAAGTTGACGGCTGGAGCGGTGGCTCATCGCGACCTCCATTCCGGGGCGGCGGCCGTGAACGTCCGGAAGACCCGAGTGATGTCGTCCTCGTCCATGCCGTGTTCCCGCAACTGCGGGACCAATGCGGCGACGTTGGGATCACGCACTGGGCCGAAACATCCGAAGCAACCACGTTTGTAGGCGGGGCAGATCGCGCCGCACCCCGCGTGTGTGACCGGGCCGAGGCATGGCGTGCCGTTAGCGACCATCACACACGTCAGGCCACGGCGTTTGCATTCGGTGCAGACAGTCGTGTTCGGCAGATTCGGTTCGCGCCCGGCCAGGAACGCGGTGAGAACCTCGATCAGCTGGCCTCGGTCGATCGGGCAGCCGTGCAGTTCGTAGTCGACCTTGACGTGCTGGGATACCGGGGTGCTGGTTGCCAGCGTCGCGATGTGCTGGGGTTGGGCGTAGACCACGGAACGGAACTCGTCGACGTCCGCGAAGTTGCGCAGTGCCTGGATTCCACCCGCGGTCGCGCACACGCCGACCGTCACGAGCACACCGGACATCGCACGAATCCGGCGGATACGCATATACTCCTCGGTCGTGGTGACCGAACCTTCCACTATGGACACGTCATAGGGACCTGGTTCATCGACACTGGACGCTTCGGTGAAGTGGCTGATGTGCACGACACCGGCGAGGGCAAGCAGTTCGTCCTCGCAGTCCAGCAGGGTCAGCTGGCACCCGTCACACGAGGTGAGTTTCCAGACGGCGAGACTGGGAATGGCCATCACAGCTCCCGAACTTCGAGCAGTGGAGCGGCTTGCTCGTAGGTGACCACTGGCCCGTCCCGGCAGACCAGCAACGGACCGAGCTGGCAGTGCCCGCACAAACCGCTGCCGCACTTCATGTTCCGCTCCAGCGAGACCTGGATCCGATCGGCGGGAACGCCGCGCTTGATCAGTAATTCGGCGGAGAACCGCATCATTGGCTCCGGCCCGCAGAGCATCGCCGTGGTGTGGCCGGGATCGAGCCGAACCTCGGCGAGTGGCTTCGTCACCAGGCCGACGTCGCCGTGCCAGTCCTGGTCGGCGCGGTCGACAGTGATCACTAGTTCGATCCCGGTGTTGGCGACGACCGCTGCCAGTTCAGGGATGTACAGCAGCTCGGATGGCTCCTTGGCGCCTGCGATCAGTGTGATCCGACGGAATCGCCTCCGATACCGCAACGCGTGCAACAGCGCGGGGCGCAGCGGTGCCAGACCGATTCCTCCGGCCACCAGGACGAGATCGGTTCCGATGGCGCCATCGAGGTCCCAGCCCTTGCCGAAAGGACCACGTACCCCGATTACAGTTCCACGCGGGGCATTGCGCAGGGCGTGGCTGACCGCGCCGACATCACGCACGGTCTGAACGAGCAGTCCGTCCTCGTGCGCGGCGTCGCCACTGATGGACACGGGGATTTCACCCACGCCGAAGACGTAGAGCATGGTGAACTGGCCGGGAAGAAAGCTCGGGATGGCGTCGTCTTCGGCCCGCATCGTCAGCGTTGACGTGTCGGCGGTATCCGTGTGATTAGCCGCCACCCAATAGCGATACGGAACCCACGGATCAGGATCAATCAGCATCGGTGACGGCTGTACCGACATCGCTCCTCCCTTCGGCCGCCAGGACGAAAGCGTCGACTTCCTCGGTCAGGTCGATGCCCGCCGGGCACCACGCGATACACCGTCCACATCCGACACACCCGGACATGCCGAACTGCGCCGGCCAGTTTCCCAGCTTGTGCGACAGCCACTGCCGGTACCGGCTGGCGCCACTGGATCGAACTTCGCCGCCATGGATGTAGGAGAAGTCCAGCTCGAAGCAGGACGCCCAGTGCTGCCAGCGTTCCGCGTGGTCGCCGGTCAGGTCCGTGACGTCCTCGGTGGTGGTGCAGAAGCAAGTCGGGCACACCATGGTGCAGTTGGCGCAGGCCAGGCAGCGACTGGCGATCTCGCTCCACCGGTCCGACTCCCGGCTCGCCGCGAGAACGGCGGGCAGGTCGCCGGACGGCATCGACCGGCCCATCCGACCTGCCGCCGCGACCACTTCCTGGCGTGCCGCGGCCGCCTCAGTGCCGTCGGCAGGCCGCGTCGGCAGCTTGGCGAGCACTTCAACGCCCCTCTCACTGCCTGCTTCCACCAGGAAGTAGTGGTCGCGACCCGTGCGTTCGGTCAGGGCCAAGTCGTAGCCCTTGTCCACGCCTGGGCCGGTTCCCATCGAGGCACAGAAACACAGCTCGCCTGGCTCGGTGCAGTTCACCGCGACGATGAAGATCTCCGCGCGACGCCGGTGATACCGGCTGTCGCTGTGTTCGCCGCGGTCCAGAACGCGGTCCAGCACGGCGATTGCCGCGAGGTCACAGCCGCGTACGCCGAGGAAGGCGTAGCGAGGTGGTTCGGTTTCGTCCTCCGTGACGGCAAAGCCGTAGTCGGTCCGGTCGGCGGACCACATGCGTTCCCGCGGTGGATGCAGGAACTGCTTCCACGACTGGGGTCCAGCCGAATGCCCGAACACCGCGTCGTCGTCCCGGCGGCGCAGCCGGTACCTGCCTGGTGCGGTGTCAACACCCCAACCGGCTGGCAGGTCCGCCGACGAGTCCAGCTCCGCCAGTACGATGGCGTTGTCTTGGACTGTTGGGCCGAATACTCGGTAGCCAAGTCCTTTGAGGACTTCGACCAACCGGTCAAGGCCGTCACGGGTGAGGATCGCGGGTTCGGGCATGGCTCCCCCTAAAGGGTCTTGCCGATCTGGTCGATCAGGTCGACCGTGCGGCTGGCGTATCCCCACTCGTTGTCGTACCAACCGAAAACCTTGACCATCCGCTCGTTGGTCATGGTCAGACTGGCGTCGAACACGCACGACGAGGGGTCGCCGATGATGTCACGGGACACGACTGGTGCCTCGGTGTAGCGGAGGATGCCCTTGAGGTAGCTCTCGGACGCCTCCTTGAACGCCTGGTTCACCTGCTGGGCGGTGACCGGTTCGGACAGCTCGACCGCGAGATCGGTGAGCGAACCGTCCTCGACGGGGACGCGAACAGCGATACCGTCGAGCTTTCCGGCGAGGTCAGGGATGACAAAGCCGACCGCACGGGCCGCGCCGGTCGTGGTCGGGATGATGTTGACAGCCGCCGAACGGGCCCGACGGAGGTCCTTGTGCGGACTGTCGATGAGCGCCTGATCGTTGGTGTAGCTGTGGATCGTGGTCATCAGTCCACGTTCGACGCCGAAGTTGCGGTGCAGCACCTCGGCCATCGGCGCGACGCAGTTGGTAGTACAGGAGGCGTTCGAGATCACATGGTGGGTGGCGGGGTCGTAGTGTTCGGAGTTCACCCCGAGCACGATGGTCGCGTCGACGTCCTTGCCAGGCGCGGAGATCACGACCTTCTGAGCACCTGACGAGAGGTGCCAGGATGCCGCGTCCTTGGTGCGGAACTTACCGCTGGACTCCAGGACCACGTCGACATCGAACTCGTTCCACGGGATGTCGCTGGGATTGCGTTCGTTCAGCACGGTGATGGTCTTGTCGTCGACGGAGATCGTGTTCCAGGTCGCACTGACTTCGCGTGCCCATGTGCCGTACGTGGAGTCGTACTTGAGCAGGCGTGCCAGCGTTTCGGCGGACGTGACGTCGTTGATCGCAACGATTTCGATGTCGGTGTCGGCGCGGTCGAACGCGCACCGCAAGACATCCCGTCCGATCCGGCCGAAACCGTTGATGCCGACGCGCACTGTCATTGTTACCTCCGGGTCAGAACGGTTTGACGACCAGCACCGGGCACGGGGCCATATGCAGTGCGGTCGACGTGATCACGGACAACTTGCCCGGCCGGTTGCCGGGGCCGAGCACCAACAGGTCGCTGCGGTCACTCGCGCGGACGGCCTCATGCGGATGACTGCGGACCAGGCGCAAGCTCGGCGTCAGGTCCGGCGCAATCTCGCGGACCAGATCGTGGGCGTGCTCAAGGATGTCGGCTGGTTCGGTCGCGGTGAGCACGGTGTGCGTGCCTGGCAGGGGAACCGCGTGGATGAGCCTGAGTTTGCTCCTGGTTCGGACGGCGAATTGGACGGCACGGCGGATGACAGCCTCGTCATGCGTGCCGCCGACGGCGGCGGTGATCCATCTGTGTTCGCCTTGTACCGCACGGGTTTCGCCGCGGACGACGACAGTGTCGCATTGGGATTCGGTCACGATCGGGAGGACTGAACGACCAAGGCCGAACGGACCGTGTCTGCGGCCGCGGTAGCCGAGGACCAGGGTGTCGTGGTCGTTGCTGGCATGCAGGAGTGTGTTCACCGGTGAGTCCGGCGAGACGGTGACCGTGGTGAACAGCCAGCGATACGCGGCGAGCCGTCGGGCGATGGCTTGGTCGTCCGAGGCCTGCGCGGCGAACACGTCGACCGATGCGCTCTGGGTGGCCGCGTGCCGCAGTGCCCAGTCCAGAGCCGCGTCGCCCCATGCAGTTCCGTCGGTGCCCACCGCGATCCTCGGCCGCCGGACGTGGGTCTGGCGGGGGATTGGCGTCGGCTGGGCTGTGCGGGTCATTGTTCCTCCACTACGTCTGCACGCTCGTGTCCACGGTCGCCGGAATGGGCGACCTGGGGATAGGGCCGCCCGCCACGCGGGAAGAGGTCGAAAGTCCTGAGTTGGTCGGGGCGCCTGGCGGTATCGCGGAACTCCCCACGCGGGGACCGTTGACCTCGAAGAGAGTGAAGGAGGACATCATGAGCAAGCCGATCATCGTCGGCGTCGACGGATCCGCGGTCAGCATCGCGGCATTGCGTTGGGCCGTGGACGAAGCCGCGCGGCGGGGAACCGCCGTCACAGCGGTCAACGCATGGCACTCGGACCCGACCACCGCCGGCCTGAGCAGGTTGGACCTCATCCAGTTGCGTCCGCGTACAGAAGTCCTCGATGCGCAGAGGCAGCTACTGGCCAGTGCGGTCGCGGAGGTCGAGAACAACGGAAATGTGCTGGTCGAGAGGGTGCTCCTGGAAGGCCAGCCAGGTCCGGTTCTGGTCAGTGCGGCCGAACAGGGTGAGCTGCTGGTTGTCGGGAGCCACGGGTACAGCCGGTTGTACGAAGCCTTGCTGGGTTCGGTCAGCTCGTACTGCGTGCACCACTCGCCGCGCCCGGTCGTGGTCATCCCAGACGCGCACCGCAAGCACGACAAGGTGGCAGAACCGGTGCAGAGCACTCAACTGACCATGGGCCCGTTGTACTGAACGTGGGGGTGAACAGTCATGTCGTTCTGGGCTCCCGGCGAGATCCGCCTGATGTTCCAGGCGGTCGCGCAAGCACCTTCGGTGCACAACATCCAGCCTTGGGTGCTGGAGTTGCATGAGCGCAGTGTGCTGTTGTTCGAGCGCTGGGATCACGCGATCCCTCGGCATGATCCCAAGGGCCGCGACAGGCTGATGTCCTGCGGCGCCGCACTGACCAACCTCGAACTGGCGATGCGGCATCTCGGGTGGGAGTCCTGTACGGCGCTGTTCCCAGATCGGGCGTACCCGGATCTGGTCGCCAGTGTGTCCGCGGTCCGGCCGTACATACCGACCAGCACCGAGCGAGATCTGTACCTGGCCATCCCATACCGGCGTAGCCAGCGGTTCAGGTTCGACGGCGATCCGTTGTCCGAGGACGAGATCCGGGCTGTGAGGCATGCCCTTGTCGGCGAACGGGTCAGCTACCACCGCGTCACCGGGCACGAGGAAGCCGAAGCGGTGGCGACTGTATCCGAGCACGCCGCCGAAGTCCTCCGTCACGATCATCGCTATCTACACGAACTGCAGGCGTTGACCGTCGACAGGGGCAAGGCGCGGCTGGGTATCCCGGCCGACCGGATCGGGCACGGTCTGTTCGGTGGCCTTGTGCACAGCGGCGACCCGGTGCCAGACCACGAGACGCTGACAGCATTGATCGCCAAGGAATGCGTCTTCGTGGTCGAGACCGTTGACGACACCAAGTGGGATCACGTGCTTGCCGGACAGGTGATCCAGCGGGCCTGGTTGACCGCGACCGACCTCGGGATCGCCGCATCGCTGATCACCCAGTCGCTGCAGGTTCCCGAAGTCCGTACCGGGCTCAGCGAACGGCTGCAGCTGCCGGGGTTCCCGCACGCGTTGATGCGGTTCGGCCGGTCGACACGTGTCCCGAAGCCCAGCCCACGGCGGCCGTTCGCCGATGTCGTGAGGGAGTCGTGAGATGACCAAGCCGATTGTCGCCGCAGTCGACGGTTCAGACTCCGCGAAGCGAGCGGTCCGATGGGCTGCGGGGGAAGCCATAGATCGTGGTTTGCCGCTTCGGTTGGTGAACGCGTGGGTGATGATCGCCGCGTACCCGCCTGTGCTGGTTCCGATGGCCGTTTCCGATGTGATGGAAAGGGAAGGCCGCGACTGGCTGAACGAGGCCATGCGAACGGCGCGGGAAGCCGCACCTCAGGTCGATGTGTCCGCGCACCTGTGCCGTGGCCCTGCGGCAGCACGTCTGATCGAGGAGTCCAAGAACGCGGAACTGATCGTCCTGGGCTCTCGTGGCCTTGGCGGTTTCACCGGGATGTTGATCGGTTCGGTCGCAGTCGCACTCGGCGCCCATGGGCACTGTCCGATCGTGGTCGTCCGCGGCGAGCACGATCGGACGGACGGGCCGGTGGTCGTGGGCGTGGACGGTTCCCCACCGAGTGAGGATGCCATCGGGTTCGCGTTCGCCGAAGTGTCCCGATTGAACGTTCCACTCGTCGCTGTGCACGCGTGGAACGACATGTCCTTGTACATCAAGTTCTCGCTGCCGCCCTATCGGACGCACTGGCTGCGTGTCGAGCAGGAACAGAATCGCCTTCTCGAGGAGCGGTTGGCTGTGTGGCGGGACAAGTATCCGGACGTTTCGGTCAAGTCGGTCGTGACCCCGGACCGGCCTGCGGAGAGCCTGCTCGAAGCCGCCCACACCGCCCAATTGGTGGTGGTCGGTTCCCGAGGGCGCGGTGGAGTGACAGGCATGCTGCTGGGCTCGACCAGCCAGGCTCTGCTGCACCACGCACCCTGTGCCGTGGCGGTGGTACGACCGGATTGCTGACATGTCCAGGCTGTTGCTGATCATCGCCGTCGCGGCACTGGCCGCCGGTGCGCTTGTACCTGGTGCGGCGGACCCGCTGTGGATGGCCGGAACTCTTGTCTCACTCGTACCTGCCGTGGTGTGGGCGGGGAAAGACCTGCTGCACAAACGGTTCGGCGCGGACTTGCTCGCCGTGTTCGCCCTCGCAGGGACGCTGGTGGTCGGGGAATACCTCGCGGGCATCGTGATCGGCGTGATGCTGGGCACCGGCCAGGTCCTTGACGACTACGCCAAGCGGCGTGCCCGCCGCGACCTCAGTGCACTGCTCGAACGCGCTCCGAAGTGGGCCCGTGTCCGAGTTGGACACGAGACTCGCACAGTATCGGTGGCCGACATCTCGACAGGAGACACAGTCGTCGTTGCGTCGGGCGAGGTTGTGCCCGTTGACGGACGGTTGCTCAGTGACGGGGAGTTCGATGAGTCGGCGTTGACTGGTGAAGCTCTGCCAGTGAGCAGGATGCGCGGTGAATCAGTACGCAGCGGTGTGGCCAACGCGGGCCAGGTAACCGAGTTGACCGCGACCGCGGCTGCGGACGACAGCACATACGCCGGTGTGGTGCGGCTGGCCGAGCAGGCTGCTGCGGAGAGTGCACCCGTGGTCAGGCTGGCAGACCGGGCCGCGGTGATCTTCCTACCGCTGGCGGTCGCGATCGCGGCTACGGCTTGGATTTTGACCGGTGATCCGGTCCGGGCGGTCGCAGTCTTGGTCACCGCGACACCTTGTCCGCTGTTGCTCGCCGCTCCCATTGCCATCACAGCGGGAATGTCGCGCGCGTCACGGCTTGGCGTCGTTGTGAAACACGGAGGCGCGCTGGAGGCCTTGGGACGCGCGCGAACGGCCGTCCTGGACAAGACCGGGACCGTCACCATTGGCCGGCCAGTCGTCACGGATGTGCTGACGGCGCCGGGATTCACCGCCCGGCAGGTGCTGGAATTGGCCGCCGCGGTCGAGCAGCTGTCACCGCATGTGCTCGCGGCCGCGGTGGTGCGTGCGGCCGGTCCGGTGCCACCTGCTGAGCACGTGCAAGAGCGGCCGGGTGTGGGTGCTGCCGGATTCGTCGATGGCCGTCGGATCACCGTGGGCAAGCCCTCGGCTGTGGCGCTCCCGGAATGGGCAAAGGCGGCCGTCCGGCGCGCCGAGCTGGACATGGCCAGCATGATCTGGGTCAGCCGGGACGACGAGCCGGTCGGTGTTCTGCTGGCCCGTGACGAGATCCGGCCGGACGCCGCACGCACCCTGCGTCGACTGCGCGCGGCCGGGCTCAACCGAATCGTGCTGCTGACCGGTGATCGGCTGGACAACGCTCAGGACGTCGGGATCATGCTCGGCCTTGACGACCTGCGAGCACAGTGCAGCCCCGAAGACAAAGTCTCGCGAGTACGCGAAGAACGGGCGCGTGCGGTGACCTTGATGGTCGGTGACGGCATCAATGACGCCCCGGCTCTGGCAGCGGCCGACGTCGGCATCGGACTGGCAGGCAAGGACGCCACAGCGGCCGCGCAGGCCGCGGACGCGGTGATCACGGATGGGCGCATCGCACGCCTGGCCGACGCCGTTGAGGCGGCGGCGCGGGCGCATCGCATCGCGCTGCGAAGCGCGGGAATCGGCATCGCATTGTCATTGGTGGCCATGATCCTCGCCGCGTTCGGCTGGCTCGCACCCGCCGCAGGTGCGCTCGTCCAGGAAGGCATCGACGTCGCCGTCATTATCAACGCCCTGAGAGCGTTGTTGCCCGCGCATCGACGTCAGTCCAAGGCTGTCGCGGAGGTCCTGCGCCGGTTCGCGGGCGAACACGAGCAGCTGCTTCCAGCGCGCCAAGCGGTGCGCCAGGCCGGCGACGACTTGTCGGCCGGTTTGACGCCACAGGCTGAGCTGTCCGTGCGGCGGGCGTACCAGCTGGTGTCCGAGGTCCTGCTGCCCCACGAACGAGCAGAAGACCGGGAACTGTACCCCGTTGTCGCCAAGTTGCTCGGCGGTCCCGAAGCCACACAGGCGATGAGCCGTGGGCATGTGGAGATCGAGCGGCACGTCCGTCGCCTCGGCCGCCATCTATCTGCATCGGACCGGCTGGACCCTGACCAGGTCGACGATCTGCGAGCGACGCTTTACGGGCTGGACGCCATCCTGACGCTGCACTTCGCGCAAGAGGAAGAGGATTACTTCACTCTCATCCGTTGATTGGCGCCCTACCCTGACGGATAGGGCGCCAGTCGGCTGGTGAGTTCAGATCAGCCAGTGGTTGCCGCGGACGAAGTCCAGATTGGCCCACTTGCGGCCGAATCCCCACGTATTGCCCGCGTACGTTACCGCGACGACGATCAGCGCGATGGCGTAAATGATGTGGTAGTCGATGATCGGGTTGGTGGACATGGTCGGCTGCCCAGCCTCGGTGAAGCGGTCGAGCGGCCACTCAGCGACCCACATCATCAGCATCATGATCGTGCCCGCGATGGCGGAGATCCGCAGGCCGATGCCGAGGGTGACGGCGACGCCGATGCCGAGCAGGCCGAGCATGAACAGCCAGTCGGTCAGCCAGCCGCCGGCCCAGCCGCGCAGCGTCTCGGAGAACGGTCCGACGTCGACGCGGCTGAGGAATCCCTTGGTGGGTGAGCCGCCGTTGATCCACGCGTTGGCTGACGTGGTGGCGTAGCCGAAGCCGAACAGCTTGTCCGCGAACGCCCACAGGAACAGCAGGCCGGTGCCGATCCGCAGGATGGCTGTCCACTTGCTGGCGGTCGTGGTCATGATGGCGCCGTGTGCCGGTGCGGTGGTCGCGGCCTGGCGCGGGGAGACCTCAAAGGCTTTGTTCGGGGTGTCGTGAACGGACATCAGAACCTCCTTCTCACTGAATCTGGCTCAATCCTGTTGGCCGGGCTCGGTTTCCCGCTCGGGTCCAATGGCCCTGCGTGGTAAGGGCATTGGGCAGCAAGTTGAGAAGCCGACTGGCTCAAGCGGACCGGGTTGTCTCTTCGCGACGATCAGGCAAAGACCCGAGGAGGTAGTGATGAATGGCTGGAGCGAGGTCCTGGCGGCGAAACAGCGGCTGACACGCAGGTGTGAAACGCCTTCGCGGCGTCGTCGGGCGAAAAGCGATGTCGCGAGGTCAGGTATGTACCTGGCCTCAGTGCAGACGGCCGTGCCCGCGGATCCTGACTTGCTGTCGCCGGACATGCGTGTCGCGGTGGTGGAGGACTTGTTGTGGTCGATCGATGCGTTGGAATGGGCTAACCGCAGGCCTGCGGTGTGGCGGTTGCGGGAACGGGCGAGCTGGCGCGAGGAAGGCAATGTCCTTGCGGACAAACAAGACCGGATTCGCCAGTTGGCGGGCCGGTGAAGAGATTCGATCGGGGTGGCGCGGATCCGCGGCCACCCCGATCGCCATGTCACCACAGATCACGCAGCTGAGTTCCGTCCACCGGATCGACCAGCCTGAGGCTTTCGTCGTCGATTTCGAACGTCAGGTTGTTGACCACGTCGACGACGCCGTCGACCGCGTGAGTCAATGATTCGACGACGGTCACGTGGCTTTTGCGTTCCAGCCGCCCGGACAGCATCACCACGCCATCGGTGACATCGACGTCGACCTCGGCCGGGTCGATGGACATGGTGCGCAACAGCACTTCGTGCTTGACTTCGCCTGCGATGTCCTCATCCGCGCGGAGAAAGGCACCGAGCACATCGCGGCGGCTGACGATGCCGACCAGCTTGCCGACCGCGTCGACCACGGGAAGCCGTTTGTAGCTGTATCTGGCCAGCAGGGCGGCCGCCTTGCGCACCGGTGTGTTCGGTGCGATGGTCACGGCAGGCTTGGACATCAGGTCCCGTGCGACTCTCGCGTCGGCTTTTCTGGCCTCAGTGGGGTGGAGCACGTCGTGCCAGCGTTCGTGTTTCCCGGCGCTGCCCTCGTTGAACAGCAGGTCGCCTTCGGAGACGACGCCGACGACCACACCTGTGGGGCTGAGCACTGGCAGCCCGCTGACCTCACTGTTGACGAGCCGGGACACGATCTCCTTGTACGGTGTGTCCTCCCGGACCGCGGTAACGTCCCGCGTCATCACGTCCTGGACTTTGAGCGTTCTCATGACTGGTCCTCCATCACATCCGGCCGAGCCGACCGCGTAGCTTGTCCTGCAACAGATCCACGGCCTCGGTGGCGGTCTTGCCGACCGAGTGCGAGATCACGGGTGTGCCGTTGACGTCCAGGTTCGCGTGCGCCACGACGTTCTTGTTGATGCCGTGACCCGCCGACATCAGCCGGACCTTGACGAACAGGACCGGTCCGCGTGCGTACTTCATCAGGTGGAGCACCTTGTCCTTGGCGTAGTCCGCGGCCTCGCGCGAGATGCTCCCGGTCAGTTCGATCTGGACGTTCGGCTGCTGTTCATTCTTGCCGTGGCGCATGGATTTCTTCCTCGTGCAATGAACGAGCGACCTCGCGGGCCCACTCGTGGATCTGGTCCCAGTTCCGGTAGTCCCCGGCCATGGGGCCTTTGGCCATCCGCTTGGCCATGAAGCCTTTCGCCGTCGCCGGCTCGATCCGGCCACCGAACGTGACCGGTTCCTCAGCGCCGATGTCGACCACCAGCCGCGCCACAGCGGTCGGTGTCTTCTGCGGCTGGTCGGCGTTCTCCTCCAGAGGTCCACTGTGGAACAGCCAGACCGGCCGGGCGGTGAGTTCTTCGCGGAACCGCCGGAGGAACGCGACCGCTTCCTTGCGCCAGCGGAACATGTACAGCGCGCTGCCGAGTACGACAGCGTCGTAATAGCTGACGTCGAGGACGTCTTGGACAGGCAGGACGGTTACCTCGTCGCCAGTCGACGCGATCTCCTTGCCGATCGCTTCGGCGATCTCGTAGGTGGATCCCATTTTCGTGGCGTACGCGACCAAGACTCGTGTCATGATCATTCCTCCGCTTCGCTCTTGGCCCCAGGCTTGCCCAACGCTGCGGAGTCGGACAGGGCCGAACGGCACTGTGCGACCCGGGCAATAGCCCCTGACTTGCAGTGGTACCGCGCGCCTACCTTGCGGTTATGTCCCAAGCGACCGGAACACGTGCATCGCTCGGCTATCAGGAGCGCACGGCGTCGGAGGTCCTCGACGCGCTGGGATCGTCACGGCATGGCTTGACGACGTCCGAAGCCGGAGCCAGGTTGGCCGAGCATGGCCGCAACGAGCTCCACCGTCCCCACCGGACATCCGTGCTGCGCAAGTTCGCAGGCCAGTTCACCGATCTGTTCGCGGTGTTGTTGCTGTCCGCCGCGGCGATCACGTTCACGGCGTATCTGCTGAGTGACCCACCGGACGTCGGGAACCTGCAGTTGACGATCGCGATCCTGGCGGTGGTGCTGATCAATGCCGTCATCGGGTTCATGCAGGAGTACATGGCCGAACGCACGGCCGAGGCTTTGCAGGCCATGGTTCCGCACCGGGCCCGGGTCATCCGGGTGGGCGAGCGGGTGGAGGTCTCCGTCGCCGAGCTAGTCCCGGGGGATCTGGTGGTGATCGAGGCCGGTGACGCGATCTCGGCTGACTGCCGGTTGATCGAGGCACACGAACTCACCGTCAACAACATGGCGTTGACCGGGGAGAGCGCACCCGCACGCAGGCACGCCGAACCGGTACCGGCGAGCGTGACACGGCTGGAAGCCCAGAACCTGGTGTGGATGGGCACCGCGGCCGCGTCCGGCACGGGCAAGGCCGTTGTGGTCGCGACCGGGCAGGACACCGAGTTCGGGCGCATCTACCAGCTCACCGCGGGCACCAGCACCGACAGCAGCCCGCTGCGACGCCAGATCGCCATGATGGCGCACCGGGTGGCGGCCGCCGCGTTCTCCCTGGGAGTCTTGCTCTTCGCGGTGCGTCTCGCCGCTGAGAACCCATTGGTGGAGACGTTCATCTTCGCCCTCGGTGTGATGGTCGCGCTCGTTCCCGAAGGACTGCCTGCCACGATGTCGGTCGCGTTGGCGATCGGTGTCCGGCGGATGGCCAAGCGCCACGCTTTGATCAAGAAGTTGCTGGCGGTGGAGACGTTGGGATCCACCACGGTCATCTGCACGGACAAGACCGGGACGCTGACCAAAGCGGAGATGACGGTCCAGGCCCTTTGGACTTCCGGCAATGTTCATCACGTGACCGGCGCCGGTTACGGGCCCGAGGGTGACATCGAAGATCCCGCACCGGTGCGGGAGATGTTGCGGGTGGCGGCGTTGTGCTGTGACGCTCGATTACTGCCACCAGCTGATCACCAGGGCTGGCGGATTCTCGGCGACACGACTGAGGGTGCTTTGCTGGTCGTGGCCGCGAAAGCGGGAATCGACCTTGACGCGGAACGGCGGGCGGCGCCGCGGGTGGGGGAGCTGCCGTTCGACTCGGTCCGCAAGCTCATGACCACCGTGCACGCCAAGGACGGCCGGACATGGGCGTACGTCAAGGGCGCGCCGCAGGAGCTCGTCGCGCGCTGCACACACATCTACTACGGGGACGCAGTGTCGATTCTGGACGACGAGCAGCGGAACGCGGTGCTGAAAGCCAACGACGAGATGGCTGGTTCGGCCTTGCGGGTGCTCGCGGTGGCCGTTCGTGAGGTCGGTGGAGCAGGCGCGGGTCATGAGGAAGCCGAGCACGGCCTGACCCTGCTGGGCTTGGTCGGCATGCTCGACCCACCTCGGCCGGAGGTGGTCGCGGCGGTGAAAGCGTGCCGGGAGGCCGGGATCCGCATCGTGATGGCGACCGGGGACTACGCGTTGACCGCCGAGGCGATCGCCCGGCGGGTCGGCATCCTGCGGCCGGGCATGGTGCCGCGCACGGTCACAGGCGTTGAGCTGGACCAGGTCGACGACGAGGCGCTGCGCACGCTCCTGGCCGAACACGAACACGTGTTGTTCGCACGTGTCAAACCCGAACACAAGATGCGCGTGGTGTCCGCATTCAAAGACCTGGGAGAGATAGTCGCAGTCACTGGCGACGGCGCCAACGACGCACCCGCGCTGAAGCGCGCTGATATCGGTGTGGCCATGGGGGAATCGGGTACGGATGTTGCCCGTGAGGCGTCGGTGATGGTGTTGCTGGACGATTCGTTCGCCTCGATCGCGGCCGCGGTCGAGCTGGGCAGGTCGGTGTACCAGAACATCCGCAAGTTCCTGATCTACGTGTTCTCCAGCAATGTCGGCGAACTGGTACCGATCCTGGCGGCCACCTTCCTCGGTTTCCCGCACGTGCCGATCAGCGCTGTGCAGGTGCTGGTGATCGACCTGGGCACGGACGTGTTACCCGCATTGGCCCTCGGCGCGGAGAGACCCGAACCGGGCGTGATGCGGCAACCGCCACGAAACCCGAAACAGAGCCTGTTCTCTGGCGCGTTGGTACGGCGGATCCTGTTCCTCGGCGGCATCGAAGCCCTTGTCGCCACCGGGATCTTCTTCTGGCACGTGACGAGCGCCGGTATCGCGTTCAGCGAGTTCACTTCTGACAACCCGATTTACCGGGAAGCACTGACCATGGCCCATCTGGCCGTCATCATGAGTCAGATCTTCGTTGGCTTGGCCGGGCGCAGTGATCGGATCAGCATCTTCCGCCTCGGCCTGTTGTCCAATCCGCATTACCTGGTGGCGCAGGCGATCGGGCTGGTTCTGATGGCCGGGATCTGTTACCTGCCGTTGCTGCAGGATGTTTTCAACACCGCGGCCCTGTCGTTCGCCGACTGGTTGCTGGTGCTGGCGCTCAGTTCGCTGGTGCTGGTGGCCGACGAGATCCGCAAGGCTGTGCTGCACCGCAAGGAGGCCGTCTCGTGAAGGTGATCATCATGGGCTGTGGCCGGGTCGGATCGACACTGGCACACCAGCTTTCCGTCGAGGGACATGACGTGTGCGTGGTCGACCACGACCCGCGGACACGAGAATTGTTGCTGGCCAACTACTCGGGCGGGTTCATCGTGGGCAACGGCTACAACCGGTCGATCCTCGAACAAGCAGGCATCGCCGAAGCCGGGGCGTTCGTCGCGGTGACGTCCGGCGACAACACCAACATCGTCGGCGCCCGGATCGCCAAGGAGGATTACCGCGTGCCGCAGGTGGTCGCGCGCATTTACGACCCGCGCCGCGCGGACATCTACCGTGAACTCGGGATACCGACCGTCGCGAGCGTGCGCTGGACCACTAACCGGATCCGGCAAATGCTCTCGCACCGGTACGTCAACCGGGAGGTCTCGTTCGGCAACGGCGAGACTCTGTTGGTGCGCGAGACACTTCCGGCTTGGTTCGCCGGGCGTCCGCTGCACGAGCTGGAGGTCGATGATGAGATCCGGGTCATCGCGGTCACCCGTGGCGGCGCGTCGTTCCTCCCGAGGCGGGGCACCGTTGCCGAAGCCGACGACGCGGTCAGCTTCGCCGTCGCCGCGACCGCGTTGGACCGGCTGCGGTCCTTTCTGGACAAGGAGCTCGGCACATGAAGATCTTGATTGTCGGTGCGGGCAGGCTCGGTGAGCAGGCGGCACATCTGCTTGCCGCCACAGGACACGACGTTACGGTCATCGACCGCGACCAACGCAGGCTCGACCGGCTCGGCTCGGCCTACCGGCTGGTGCGCGGCGACGCCTGTGAACCACCGGTGCTCGAAGCCGCGGGTGCCCTGCGTACCCATTTGCTGTTGGCAGCGACCGGGGAGGACGAGGACAACCTGGTGATCTCACTGCTGGCCAAGCGGCAGTTCGGCGTGCGCCGGATCTTGGCTCGGGTCAACGACGAGGACAACGCCTGGCTGTTCACCGCGCGTTGGGGCGTCGACGTGGCATTGCCCGCCGCGGCTCCGCTGGTGTCGTTGATCGAGGAGGCGGCCGGTGTCACCGACACCGTCGGCCTGGTCCGGCTGGCGGCGGCGGGTGTCGAGTTGATCGAGACCCGCATCGGCGACTCGTCGGCCGCAGCGGGCAAACAGCTGGCCGAGTTGCTTGTTCCCGCGGGAACGGTCGTGGCCACGGTCGTCCACAACGGACAGCCAATGGTGCCGGGCGCTGACTACCGCTTCCACCCCGGCGACACGGTTCTGGTCGTGACCAGCACCGCGACCGACAGCGACATCCACAAGGTCTTTCAGTGAGAAGTGCCCTCAGAGCGTGAGGATGCGCAGCAGCGCGGTGCCTGAGTTGGTGAGCACCGCGGGTATTGGGACGCCGTAGGGAGCGGAGTCCGCCGGGCGGACGAGGTCCGCCTGGATCAGTTCGATGGTGGCGAAGTTGTCACACCACCGCCCGTCAACGGTCAGGCTGCCGCCGACCAGCTGGCCCCGGCCGTCGCGGACGGCCTGCAGGAGAGCCCGATGCCTTGCGGTGTAACCGATTGTCCACATCTTGATCATCTCCTTGGCTCGTGGAGACGATCGTGCGCCCGATGGGCGGGCCGCCGTCAGGGACCTTTTCCCCGGACCGGGTGCCGAACGGTTCCCTTTCGGCGGCCCGAAACAGGGCCGTTGGGCCTTGTCAGTGCGCGAGCAACCGTGAACCCGCACGCAGACCGGTCTCCATCACCTGCCAGCCGGCACCGGCGTGGAACGGCTTGCCGTGCCGGAATCGGGCGGGCAGGTAGAGGCCCAGCACCTTCTTGCCCAGTCGCCAGGTGGCGTTCGTGCCGACGCGGTACTCGTCCGCTGCCTCGAGGTCGACGGCGACGGGACTGGCTTCATCGTCGGTCAGCCGCAATGGGACCTGGGCGAACGTCGCCTTGTCGAACATTTCCATCACGCACATGCTGGTCGGCTCGAACAGTCCGTGCGGGGTGCGCCCGGTGAAGTCCGCGACGATCTTGTTGGCGACCGCGTCGGCCTGCAGCAACGCCAGGAACGCCTGCTTCACCGGGAAGTCGCCCGCGTCACCGGGCGCGAAGATGTCCGGGTAGTCCAGCACCGCCCGGGTTTCCGGCTCGCAGGTGAGGAAACCACGGTCGTCTGCGGGCAGGCCGTCGTAGCGGACACCGGCGACGTACGGCGGGAAGGTGATCAGCACGTCGAACTGGCGCGTCACGCCGTCGCTGTAGCTCACCTCTGTCTCGGTGACCTTGTCCGGGGTGACGGCTGTGTGGCCGGTGATCGAGCGGGTCGCGAACTCCTCGGTCACCACCTCGTGCAGCTTCGGCCCGAACGCCTGGATAAAGGACTGCTCGTAGGTGGTGAACGTGATCTCGACCTGGTGACGGACGTCTTTGCGGCGCAGCCAGGTGTCGAGCATGAACGCGATCTCGTACAAGGGGCCTGCGCACTTGTTGCCCGGCGGAACCAGGAACAGGACCTTCTGCTCGTGACCGTGCCGGGCGTCCTGCACGACCCACTGCAGGTCCTCCCCGAGCCGGTGCATCTGGCCGGGCGTCCAGATCTGGTGGCCGTGTTGACGCAATCCGGGGATCTCGTCCTCGGCCATCCCGGCGCCCGTGGCGATGACCAGCTTGTCGTAGTGGATCGGCAGCCCGCGGCTGGTGTGCACGACCGCACGCTCAGGGTCGACACCTTCGAAGTGCCCGATGCGGTGGTGAATGTCGTGGTAGTCGAATGCCTTGCGCAGCGGGACGTGCAGCGGTTTCTCGGCCGTGCCGAACGGCAGGTAGATCGTGTTGGGCTTGAACAGGAACTCGTCCCGATCGGACACGACGGTGATTTCGGCGTCGGCCTTGTCCAGTTTGGTCCTGAGTAGGAACGCGGTCTCCAGTCCGGCGAATCCGCTGCCGAGGATGACCACTCGTGGCGCGAGCATCGTGTCTCCTTTCGTCGCGCTCACGGTGGGGCGCGCCGAGGTGTTCGCGTCAGGGCCGGGTGCTCTGCCGTTCTCGGGACTTTCGCCCTTATCCGCCAGGGCACGCGGCCCTAACCGCGTCCGCCGTCCGGCGGCAGTCTCAGGGCGTAACCGAACGAGGAGGAAGCATGAAGGCGCTGGTCTACCACGGCCCCGGCCGCAGGTCATGGCAGGACGTCCCGAAGCCGGAGTTGCAGGCCCCCACGGACGCGATCATCAAGGTGGACGCTGTCACGATCTGTGGCACTGACCTGCACATCCTCAAGGGCGACGTGCCCGAGGTCGAACCGGGCCGGATTCTGGGCCACGAGGCGGTCGGCACGGTCGAGCAAGTCGGTGCCGCGGTGTCGGGGCTGAAGCCGGGTGACCGCGTGCTGGCGTCGTGTATCAGCGCGTGTGGGCGATGCTTGTATTGCCGTACGGGCGTTTACGGTCAGTGCCAGGGTGGCGGCGGCTGGATTCTCGGGCACCTCGTGGATGGTGTGCAGGCCGAGTACGCTCGGATCCCGTTCGCGGACACCTCGACCCATCTGCTACCCGACGGCGTGGCCAGTGACGCCGCTGTGATGCTCGCCGACATCCTGCCCACGTCCTATGAAGTGGGAGTCCTGAATGGACAGGTCCGCCCCGGGGACACGGTCGTGATCGTCGGCGCGGGCCCGATCGGGCTGGCCGCGATTCAGACCGCGCAGTTCTACAGTCCGAGCCACATTGTGGCGGTCGATTTCGCGGCTTCACGGCTGGACGCGGCCAAGCAGTTCGGCGCGGACATCACCGTGAACGCGGCCGAGGACGTCGCGAAGGTGGTTGCCGAGTTGACCGGCGGTGCCGGTGCGGACACCGCGATCGAGGCGGTCGGAGTTCCGGAGAGCTTCGAGCTGTGCACTCGTTTGGTTCGTCCCGGTGGCCACGTGGCGAACGTGGGCGTGCACGGCAAGCCGGCGACGCTGCACCTGGAAGATCTGTGGATCAAGAACGTCACCATCACCACCGGCTTCGTCGACACGGTCACCACGCCACGGCTGCTGCGGATGCTCGCGGCTGGACGGCTGGACACCGACCGGTTCATCACCCACCGGTTCGGCCTGTCCGAAATGGATGAAGCGTACGACGTCTTCGCGCATCCGGCCGACAGCGGCGCGCTCAAGGTCGTCCTGTTCAGCTGAGAGGAGAAAGAGATGAGTGCAGACCGTCCCATCCTGGTCGGCGTCGACGGAACACCGGCAAGCACCGCCGCGCTGGAATGGGCAGTCGCCGAAGGACTCCGGCGTGATCTGCCGGTGCTGGCGGTGATGGTGCACCAAGTTGCCGGGCAGATCATGATCGGAGCCGTTCCCTACGACGCCCTGCCGCCTGCTGGCGTCGAGGCCGAGCACGCCGACTGCGTGCGCAGGCTCGCCGACACGGTGGCAGAGGCCGACACAGGTGATATTGCGGTCAAGCAAATGGTCGTCACGGGTGTGGCCGGCGAGGAACTGGCCAAGCTGTCGTCTGAGGCGGATCTGCTGGTCGTGGGCAGTCACGGCCACAACCGGTTCTCCGAGGTCGTCCTCGGCTCGGTCAGCTCCTACTGTGTGCACCACTCCTCATGCCCGGTCGTCGTCATCCCGCGCCGGGCGTGGGATCGGGAAGGAGCAAGCCATGCACGGAATTGACGTGCGTGCCTTCATCCAAGCCAACTATGTCCCTTATACCGGAGACGCCAGTTTCCTGTGCGGTCCCACAGCGCGAACCAAAGCACTGTGGGACAGGCTCACGAAAATGTTCGCTGAGGAACGCCGCCGAGGTGGCGTCTACGACGTGGACACCCACACTCCAGCCGGGATCACCGCCCACGAACCGGGATACATCGATCGCGACCTCGAGTTGATCATCGGCCTGCAGACCGACGCCCCGCTCAAGCGCGCGATCATGCCCGCTGGTGGGTTGCGGTTGGTCGAGTCCGGTCTGGAAGCCTATGGCTATCGGTTGGACCCGCGTGTGCAGGAGATCTTCACCAAGTACCGCAAGACCCACAACGACGGTGTGTTCGACGCGTACACCGCGGAGATCCTGCGCGCACGCAGGGCGGGCATCATCACCGGACTGCCGGACGCCTACGGCCGCGGCCGGATCATCGGCGACTACCGCCGAGTCCCGCTGTACGGCATCGACCGCCTCATCGAAGCCAAGCGAGCTGAACGTGCTGCACTGGATGTCGAATGGTCCACAAGCGACGTCATCAGGGACCGTGAGGAGATCGCCGAACAGATCCGTGCCCTTGAGGAACTGCGTCAGATGGCCGCGTCCTATGGATATGACATCTCACGCCCCGCAATGACGGCGCGCGAGGCTATCCAGTGGTTGTACTTCGCGTACCTGGCTGCGGTGAAGGAGCAGAACGGTGCGGCGATGTCACTCGGCCGGGTCTCCACGTTCCTGGACATCTACATCGATCGCGACATGGCCGCGGGGAAGTTGACCGAGGAACAGGCGCAGGAGCTCATCGACGACTTCGTGATCAAGCTGCGGATCGTGCGGTTCCTGCGCACGCCCGCGTACGACGAACTGTTCTCCGGCGATCCGACCTGGGTGACCGAATCGATCGGTGGCATGGGATCCAACGGCAGGCCGTTGGTGACACGCACCAGTTTCCGGTTCCTGCAGACGCTCTACAACCTCGGCCCGGCACCGGAACCGAACCTGACCGTGCTCTGGTCGCCGATGCTGCCCGACGGCTTCAAGCGCTTCTGCGCCAGGGTGTCCGTGGACACGAGCTCGATCCAGTACGAGAACGATGAGCTGATCCGGCCGTCGTTCAGTGACGACACCGCGATCGCCTGCTGCGTGTCGGCCATGCAGGTCGGCAAGCAGATGCAGTTCTTCGGTGCCAGGGTGAACCTCGCCAAGACGCTGCTGTACGCGATCAACGGCGGCCGCGACGAGATGACCGGCGAGCAGATCGCCACGGCGTTCCCGCCGCTGACTAGTGAATACCTCGACTACCGCGAGGTGTGTGGCGCGTTCGACAGGATGATGGACTGGCTCGCCAAGACCTATGTGGAAGCGCTGAACATCATCCACTACATGCACGACAAATACGCTTACGAACGCATCGAGATGGCTCTGCACGACTATCCCGTGCAGCGCCTGCTCGGTTGCGGTATCGCGGGCCTGTCCGTTACTGCCGATAGCCTTTCTGCCATCAAGCACGCACGTGTCCGCGTGATCCGTGACGCTTCTGGTCTTGCTGTCGACTACGTCGTCGAAGGTGATTTCCCGTGCTATGGCAACAATGACGACCGAGCCGACCAGATCGCCGTCAGCCTCGTCGAGGACTTCATGACCAAGGTCCGGCGACATCCGGCCTACCGCGACGCGATCCACACCCAGTCGGTGCTCACGATCACCTCGAACGTGGTGTACGGCAAGCACACCGGCACCACCCCCGACCGCCGCCAGGCGGGCGACCCGTTCGCCCCCGGCGCCAACCCGATGAACGGCCGCGACGCCCGTGGCCTTGTCGCAGCCGCATTGTCGGTCGCCAAACTGCCATACTCCGAGGCACAGGACGGCATTTCACTCACCGCGTCGGTCACACCTGACGGCCTGGGACGTACCAAGGAGGAACAGGTCACCAACCTGGTCGGTGTCCTGGACGCCTATATGGACGCAGGCGGGTTCCACCTGAACGCCAACGTCTTGAAGAGGGCAACGCTCCTGGACGCCATGGCACATCCCGAGAAGTATCCACAACTGACCATCCGGGTGTCCGGCTACGCGGTCAACTTTGTCCGCCTGACCCCAGAACAACAACTGGACGTCGTCAACCGCACGTTCCACGCATCGCTATGAACGCCGTCGGCTCCGTCCACTCGTGGGACATCGCTACGGCGGTGGACGGCCCAGGCACCCGTTTCGTGTTGTTCATGAACGGGTGCCCGTTGCGGTGTTTGTATTGCGAGAACCCTGAAACCTGGCGCATGCGCGACGGTCAGCGGATGACCGTGTCCGAGGTCGTGGCGGAGGTCACCAAGTACAAACGGTTCATCGACGTCGCCGGTGGCGGTTTCACCGTCAGCGGCGGCGAACCGCTGCTGCAACCAGCCTTCGCCGGCGAGCTGCTGCACGAGGTGAAGTCCCTCGGCCTGCACACCGCGGTCGACACATCCGGGTTTCTCGGCGCTCGCGCCACGGACGCCATGCTCGACGACACCGACTTGGTGTTGCTCGACATCAAGTCATGGGACCCGGCGCTGTATCGACGGGTAACCGGTGGCGAGGTCGCTCCCACTCTTGAGTTCGCTCGCCGTCTCTCTGATCGCGGCAATCCGATGTGGATCCGGTTCGTCCTGGTGCCTGGGCTGACCGATGATCCGGCTAATGTCGAGGGAGTCGCCTCGTTCGTCAGCACGCTCAAGACCGTCGAACGCGTCGAGGTACTCTCGTTCCATAAGCTCGGCGCACCCAAATACGCCAAACTCGGCATGAAGTTCCCGCTCAAGCACGTCCCAGCGCCGGGCGCCGAGTTGGTCGAGCGAGTCCGGCACCAGTTCAGGTGCCAAGGTCTCTCTGAGAGCAGCCGATCGATCTTGGCAACCGCGACGCGAATGTCGTTTCCTTTGATGGAGAGTCCGCGCATCCGAAGGGCAGCGCGAGAGAAGAAGTACATGATGTCCTTCAGTGCGCCTGGCTTGCTTGTCGCGATGGCATATACGACTGTCCATTCGGTAGGACTGCCGAACTCCGCAGCCGGATCCAGCTCACGGAGTTTGTCCATGACCTTGGCCTTGTAGTCGTCGTTGGTCATCAGCATCTGCGCCGACACGGAACCCTGTTGGAACAGGTGACTGAGTTTGTCCGAGCCGTCCATCCGTTTGACGCAGATCAACTTCTTGTCAGGCGTCAGCAGATCGCAGATCTCGACTCGCTCACCAGCCTGACCGCGGTACAGCTTCCGATCGAGGAGCGCGTAGCCATATTCGTCGCTGACGTATCGGTTGTAGCGCTCCTCGCCGTACTTGCCTTTGACGTTGTCCTTCAGGTATTTGTCGTCCCACACGGGTAGTTGAAGGTCCACCGTCAGATCGTCGACGTTGTCCCTGAGGTGCCGGTCCACCACTTCGACGTACTGCTGGTCGATACGGAACCAGGCCCCGGCCGTGATGGCGTAATCTTCGGTCCGTTCCGGCGTCTGGCGCCGGACAGAGGCTACGAGGTAACTACGAAGATCGACGCGTTCGTGGACGATCTCTCCTGCCAGATCACGAGCCTCGACCTTGACCGAAGTCAGCGGCTGCGCCCAGCCTTTCAACTCGTCGATCACGTCGTAGACGTCCTCGGTGCGGAGCTCGGGAAGCCAGTGTTCGTTTCGACGTCGGCTAAGCCGGAACCAGTCGGCCGACATCTGGAACTCGTCCGGTGAGGCGAAGCCGATGTCAGGGGTCGCGGGCACGCATCGATTCGACCAACAGGCCGTCGAGCTCGCCGATGAGTTCCTTGTCGGACACGCGGCGGAAGTAGTCCAGGAACGGAAAGTACAACTGGTACGAGTCGGACTCGTAGAGCTTGAGCGCCTGCCGTAGCTTTGCAGGCAAGTCGACCAGCCTGAAGTCTTCGATGTTCAGCTGTAGCGCGTCGGCGCCTGCGGCGCTCTTGGCGAATCCCGTGATCTCCACCTCACCGCCGAACTTCCGGATCCACTCCTCGTCAGTCAGCAGTCCGAGGCTGAACATCTCGCCCGGCGAGGGCAGGCGGCTGAAGGCATTACGCTTGCCCTTGCCGAGCCCGCGAGCGTCGGCCATGGTGAGGCCGTTCTTCCCGACGCAGTTGGCGGTGACTCGCAGTCCGAAGTCCGGTTCTGTTATCTCTGCACCAATGGAGTGGAAACCCAGTCCGAAAGTCACGGCGAATACTCGGTCGTCCACGCGGACGAGGAGCACGGCACCAGCAGACTTCGCGTAGACGGGCTCAGAATCGGTTGGCGCCAGGATGAGGTTGACGTGCTCGAACCAACGAGGTTGGTAGTCGAAACCCTGGCGTACAAAGAACTGCCACTCCGCGGACTCGTCGTCCAGATCTCGCAGGCTTCGTTCTGTGTAGAGCTGATGCTTGCGCAGGATCTCTTTCGTTAAGCTGGTATCTTTGCGCAGCAAATACAGAGTCACTCGCATGTGCCCGCTCCTTGGGAGCGTTTCGGACGTTTGTGTGACTCTACGAAATTTAAGCTCGGCATGACATCACACGATCGTGTCACAAGCGGTTCACTTTCGAGTGAACCGCTTCTTCGGTCCCAGGCTGAGGTCTGGGACCGAAGAAACCTATTCACCTATCGACGGAGGGCAGCCTGCAGTATGAGGCGTCGTTCGGCGGAGCCGATGATGGCGCGGGCGTGCGGCACTACGTCCGGGTTGACCGAGACGGACGTGATTCCGGCGCGGACCAGGTGTTCGGCGAACTCGGGCCGGTTGGACGGTGCCTGGCCGCACAACGACGACGTGATCCCGGCTTCCTCGCAGGCCTTGATGATCCTGGCGATCGTGTCGAGTACGGCCGGGTCGGATTCGTCGAACAGCTCGGCGCACGGCGTGGAGTCACGGTCGACGCCAAGCACGAGCTGTGTGAGGTCGTTGCTGCCGATGGACACGCCGTCGATGCCCATCGCGGCGTACTCCGGGATCCGGTAGACCACGGACGGGACCTCGGCCATGACCCACCGCAGCAGGCCGCGTTGGCGGCCGAGCGGGCTGGCGTCGATCATCTCCAGGCACCGGGCCAGTTCCCACTTCGTGCGGACGAACGGGATCATGATGTGCAGGTTCGGCGTCTCCTCCCGCACACGAGCCAGCGCCGCGAGCTCCAAAGCGAACAGCTCCGGCTCGCGCACGTACCGGTAGCACCCGCGATAGCCGATCATCGGGTTGTTCTCCGGCGGTTCGAACTCCGCACCACCAACGAGATCGTGGAACTCATTGGTACGGAAGTCCATCGCCCGGTAGATGACCGGCCGTGGCATGAACGGCCGCGTGATCTTCAGCAGCGAAGCAGCCATCGCGGAGACGAACCGCTCGGCGCCACGGTCGGCCAGGAACCTCCGCGGGTGCATGCCGTCGAGCGCCTCGGTGAGCATGAACTCCGCGCGAAGCAGGCCGACGCCGTCGACCGGCAGCGCGGCCGCTGCCTCGGCGTGGTCGGCCATCGCCAGGTTCACGTACAACTTGGTGGCCAAAGGCTCGAACATCGGCATCGCGGGCGCAGCCTGTCGCACTTCAACCTTGCTCTGCTTGGGAGCACCAGCGAGCACTCTGCCCTCTCGACCATCCACAGTGACCTGTTGATTGTTCTTCAGCACTGTGGTGGCGTTGCGGGTGCCCACGATGGCAGGCACACCCAGTTCACGGGCGACGATCGCCGCGTGGCACGTCATGCCGCCTTCGTCGGTGACCACAGCGCCGGCGCGGCGCATGGTGGGCACCCAGTCAGGATTGGTCATCTGCGCCACGAGCACGTCGCCATCCCGCAGTTGCGCTCCTTCGGCGGGCGAGGACAGGACTCGAACGCGTCCCGTGGCGATTCCCGGCGATGCCGCAAGGCCTTTGATCAGCACCTCACCGTCCTCAGCGCCGAGCGTGGTGATCGGCCGGGACTGGACCAGCCAGACCTTGCCGTCCACGATGGCCCACTCGATGTCCTGAGGGACGCCGTAGTGCTGCTCGACCCGAGCTGCCAGCCGGGCAAGCTCACTTGCCTCTTCATCGGTCAGCACCCGCCAGGTCTGTTCCTTGCCGGTGAGCTCGACCCGCAGATCAGCGCCGTCCGGGCTACGGACGATCTTGTACAGCTGCGTGCCAACCCTTGCGCTGAGCACCGAGAAGTCCTTCTTGGACATGACGTACGTGTCCGGCTCGACTGAGCCGCTCACGACCACCTCGCCCAGGCCGAACGCGGCCTCGACGACGATCCGGTCGCGGTCGCCGGTCGACGGGTCGGCGGTGAACATGACGCCGGAGCGTTCGGAGTGCACCATCTGCTGGACCACGACCGCGATCGCGGGCTCCTCGGTCAGTCCACGCTCGGCACGGTAGGCCAGCGACCGCTGACCGAACAGCGAAGCCCAGCAGTCCACAAGCCGCTCAATCAGTTGCTCAGCACCGACGACGTTGGTGAAGGTCTCGTTCATCCCGGCGAAGGACGCACCCGCCGTGTCCTCCGACGTCGCCGAGGACCGGACGGCAACCGCCACGTCATCGCCCAGCGCCCGGTACTCCTGCAGGACCGCGGCCAGGACATCGGGATGCACACCTGCTTCACGTACCAACGCCTGCAGGTGTTTGCTCGCCGCAGCCAGCTCCTCCGGCTGATCCGCGTGCGCCAGGACGTTCCGTACCTCGATGTCGATCTCCGCACGGATCCGGTTCTGGCCCATGGACACCAGGTAGCCGTCAGCGGCGACCACGAACCCTGGCGGCACGGGGAGTCCTGCGGCTGTCATCTCGCCGAGGTTGGCGCCCTTTCCTCCGGCGATCGCCGCGTCGTTCTTGCCGAGCGTGTCGAATCCGATCACGTAGTCGGTCATCTCATCTCCTTGGCAGGTGGTCGAAAATCTCGGCGACCGGGCGGCGCGGTGTCGCCAACAGTGGATCCGCGTTGATGTGCCCCCAGCCGATCCGCACGACCAGTTGCGGGAACAACGCGCCGTCCAGCAGTTGCACCTTGAGTTCCTCGCGGATGGTCGGGATTTCCAGCGGCTGGCTCAGCGTGCACGTGGCCAGGCCGAACGACGTCGCCCACAGCAGCACCGCACTGGCCGCCTCGCCTGCGTGCAGACGCGACACGACGTCGTCGGAGGACGTGCCGAGCACGACGAGCTCGCCGGCGTCCGGGTCCGCATAGGACTCTCTCGGCTGCGCCAGGCCTGCCGCGGCGAAACGACGCATCGACAGGTCGCCGTACCCTTCGTAGATCAACGGAGTTGCCGACGCGGGCACACCGTCTGTCGATCCGCTGAACCGGCCGCTCCACTCGGTGAGCTCGGACATGTACTCCGGGTCTGTCCCCTGGAGACGGTCCGCTTCAGCGATTGCCGAGGCCAGGCGGAACCGCATCGCGGGGTCGGTGGCCGAACGCAACACAGCTCCCTGTTCGAACGCGAATTCGCCGAGCTGGTCTAGCAACGCCTCCGGGACCGGCCACGAGCTGTACAGCCGCCGGTCGGTCCGCCGCCGCGGAATCGCGGCCGCGACCGGGATGTCCTCTTCGCTAGGCTGACGCTCGATCACCTCCACCGACGCCAGATGACTGGGATCTCCCGGGTTCGGTACGTGGTGCACGATCGTGCCCCACCCCATCGCGGCCAACCCCACGCGCAGGTGGTGCAGTGACGCGCCACAGCTGACGATCAGGTCACGGCCATCCGGATCGGTCGCCGTCAAGTGCCGGGACCAGTCGGCGTACAGATGCAGCGAGCTGTCGCCCACCCGCCAGCGCCAAGGTTGGGAATTGTGCACCGACGGCGCACGGATCGCGAGCGCGATCGCGGACCACACGGTCTTCTCGTCGGGCAGGCCGTGCCTCATGCTCTGTCACCTCCACTGAACTTCTGCTGCCCGGACAGTCGCACGCGAACCGGTGCGCGGACATGGGCCGGAAGACCCGGCACGGCACGGCCTGTGTGCCCTGTCTGTTGCCGCGTCGCGGGATGACAGTGAGGTCGTAACTGGTCGCCTATACGAGGAGGCGTCGACGATGGCGTCGACATATCCCGTCCGGCTGGAAGGCAGACCGGACGCGGAGCTGAGCCAGTGGCTCTGGCTGGTGAAATGGTTTCTGGTGATCCCGCACCTGGTCGTGCTGGCGTTCTTGTGGACAGCGTTCTGGGTGCTGACGGTGTTCGCGTTCTTCGCCATCCTGATCACGGGGCGGTACCCGCGAAGCGTCTTCGATTTCAACGTCGGTGTGATGCGGTGGTCGTGGCGCGTGGCGTTCTACGCCTACGGTGCCTTGGGCACCGACCGGTATCCGCCGTTCAGCTTGGGGGAGGAGCCCGACTACCCCGCGACGCTGCACGTCGACTACCCGGAGCGGCTTTCGCGCGGGCTTGTCCTGGTCAAGTCGTGGCTGCTGGCGATCCCGCACTACGTGGTCATCGGCTTCTTCCTGGGCGGCGCGGGTTACGTCGGTTGGCGCTGGGGTGAGACGGTCCTGCTCGGCGGCAGCGGCCTGATCACTGTGCTCGTGCTGATCGGCGCGGTCATCCTGTTGTTCACCGGCAAGTTTCCATGTGGGGTCCAGGACTTCGTGCTCGGCATGGACCGATGGGTCGTGCGGGTCGGTGCCTACGCGACGCTGATGACCGACAAGTACCCACCGTTCCGGCTCGACGCAGGCCCCAATGCGGCAGAGCAGACTACTGTGGACGAATCAGCCGCTCCGCCCGCACGCCCGGTGGGATCGGCCGGCCGCGTGACCGTGGTGGTCCTCGGAGTCCTCGCGACGCTCGTCGGTCTGGGACTGGCAGGCGGTGGCGGTGTGCTGGTGTGGGCCGACCAGACTCAGAAGGATCTGGCCGGATACATCCAGACCGGCACGCAGCATTTCAGCACCGGCACGCAGGTGCTGCGGTTCGAGGACGTGGACTTGCGCGGGATCCCATACTGGATGCTCGGCGATGTCCGGGTACGAGTCCGGTCGGACCGGCCGGTCTTCGTGGGGATCGGGCATTCTGGCGACGTGGCCCGGTATCTGGCCGGAGTACGTTACGACCAGATCAGCATGATGACGCCGCGGATGTACCGCCAGGAATGGATGTCCCAGCAGATCGCACCGCCTGAACAACAGCCGTTCTGGTACGCCGCCACGAGCGGCTCGGGACAACAGCAGTTGGACTGGGATGTCCAAAGAGGCCAGTGGGCCGTGGTCGTGCTCAACTCGGACACCAGCGCCGGACTGGATGTCGACATGTCGTTCGGTGCCACCGTTCCAGGACTGTACGCCGTCGGAATCATGCTTCTCGGGACCGGAGTTATCGCGATCACCGTTGGTGTGCTGCTGCAGTATGTCGGCCTACGTCGCCGGGCCGAGGCCTGACATGGTTTGATCAGGGCGCCGGTACGACCGGCGCCCCTGCTTAGTGGCTGTGCACTGGTTCGGCTTGTGCGCGATCCTCGGTCGCGTAGAACTCCTGGAACGCAGCGAAAGCACGCGGTCCGTACACAGTGGCCGGTCCGCCGTTCATCAGGATCGCCACTCCGATCGCCTCCGCCACCTGGTCCGGTGTCGCACCTTTCACAGCGGCACCATGCGCGTGGTCGGCGATGCACCCGTCACACTCCTTGCTCACCGCGATGGCGAGCGCGATCAGTTCCTTTGTCGCCCCGTCCAGTGCCCCCGGGGCGAGAGCAGCGTCGTGCAGCTGCGCAAACCCCTGGTAGACACGGGGAATCGCCCGGCGCAGCCGCTGTGCAGGTTCCCGCAGTTGGTTCTGGACATCCCTTCCGTAGCCCATGATCACTCCTTGTGCGCGGCTGTGTGTTCGCAGGGGCCTCTGGCAGCTCGGATCTTCACGATCCTGGTCGCGAAGAACAGCGCACCCAGTGCGACGACACCGAGGACGGTGACCAACCGGTTGACGTCGACAGCAGGCTCCCAACGGAGCTTCCCGTCCTTGAGGATGTAGGCACCCGTCGGTGTAGCAGTGAGGCCGATGCCCGCCCCTTCGCCCTGCTGTCCGTGTTGCTCGTCCTTCCCGTCGCCGCCCCCACCGCCGCCGGCGATCCGGGCCGCCGGAATGACAGTGACGCCATCCTTCTCGTACGGTTCGCCGTAGACCATGTTTGCCTTGAGCGAATCGGTTGTGCGTTCGAGCAATTCGTCGAGTCTCATGTCTTCCTCCTGACTGTCGATGTGTCACCTGGGCTGATCAGGCCGTAGTGCCCGTCGTAGCGGCGGTACAGCACACTGCCGCGCAGATGTTCGTTGTCGATGTAGAACAGGAACGGCAGACCGGTGATGTCCAGTCGCTCAACGGCTTCCGTGGTGCTCAGCACGGGGACGTGAGCCGTGCTGACCGTGATCGTCAGAGCGTATGGGCTGAACTGATCCGGGTCAGCGGGACCCGCCTGGGCCACGCGGTAGCCGGTCGGCCCTGCCCGGTAGACCACGCTGTCCAACCTGCTGCCGAGTTCGATGAACAGGTAGAACTCGTAGTCCATGGTGTCCATGTCGAAGGCCGCCTCGTCGATCGTCGCCGGGTCCAACGCGACCGACTTGCGCCGGATGATCTCCCGCTCATCAGTTGGGCGCGGGAAATAGGCGGGGCGGTGTGACGGCTCGTTGTTGTGCCGCCATTCGTGCGCCAAGTGCTTCGGCTGACCGCCGCGTCTGGCCTCCCAGTGCCGGGCAATCCGACGCAGCCGGTGCCGCAGCTTCGCGTCGAGCAGGTCGACCGCCTCCCGAACGGCGTGCCCGGCCACGCTGACGCGGACCAAGCGGCCGTTGACGTCCACGTTCGCCTGCGCGATCACCGGCTGTGCCATCGACGGGTCGGTGTGCCTCGCCAGCCTCACCTTGGCGGAGAGCACCGGTTCGGCAGCGAGGCTCAGCGCTCCGTCCACTTTGGCCCGTGCGTACTCCGCGGCACCGTGGCCGAACCTGCCGCGGATCGAAACGACGATGTGGGGAGTGCGGGTTGGTTCGACGTGGCGCATCGTTTTCTCCTCACGTCAACGCCCTCGTGGTGCTACAGGTACTGTCCGGTGCGCACGCTCTCCCGCGCACCAGTGGTCCGGTTCAACCCGTTGAACGACAGGGCAGTTCCTTCTTGGCTGATCTTGTTGCGCGCATCCGCGACGGTGGCGAGCCGTTGCGCGGTCAACGCCATCTGAATGCCATCGACCAGCCCTTCCAGCCAGCCGAGCAGCGTTGCCATCGCGACGTGCAACGACTTCTCGGTGCAGCCAGCCAGATCTATCCGGACCACCCGCCGCAGTTCAGCGTTGAGTGACGAGTCAAGACACTCGTCGAGTTCCGCCAGACACTCGCGTAGCAGGAACTGCACGCGGACACGCGCTGCGTTGTCCATGGGACCCATATGCATCTCCTGCACCACTCGACGTACCACAGCGGTGATCCGGATGAGCTGTGCCGGTGCTGTCACAACTTCTTCCACGGTGTCTTTCACAGTTCGCACGGTAAGAACTCCGGCGCGCGACGGTCATGGCCTAAGGGCACAGGCGATGTGGCTGGTGGTCACGGACTCGGTGGGCCTTTCGGCCCACGTTGGGGAGACGCACTGGACATCAGACCCGGGCGGACGCTGTGTCATGGCTTGCGGCGACTAGTTCGGTGATCTCCTGTTCGATCGCCTGTGCCATCAGATCGACGTCTGGCGTGGTGTCACGGTCGGCTGTCACACCGAATGCGAGGTTGTCGGCGTACGTCAGCACCGAGACCGCGGTCCGCAGCCGCAACGCGATGGGCACGTAGGGGAAGATCTCGATGATCTCGCGGCCCAGCAGTCTCAACGGCCGCGGTGGCCCCGGCACGTTCGTGGTTACCGTGACCACACTGCGCTGTGGCAAGCGGGCCATCAGCCGGACGATCCAGGCGACTGGTGCGAAGAACTCGTCGGGGACCATCGACGTCATCGTCACACCGGCGGCGGACTGCTGTCCTGACTTCAGCCGGGACAGCCGGGAGTGCACAGCGGCCAGCCGTTCTACCGGGTCCTCGATATCGACGGGCAGCATTGGCAACATCGCCGAGATCTGGTTGGACAACGTGTGTTCCGTGCTGTCGGGACGGACGGAGACCGGCACGGCTGATCGAACCGCGTCGGCGACCGGCTGCTCGCCCCGTTTGAGCAACAGGGTCCGGTATGCGCCTGTGATCGCGGCGAGTACGACATCGTTGACGGTCACGTGGAAGACCCGGGCCACACTGTGCACTGTGGACAAGGACGAACGAGCGATGCCATAACTGCGGCGGCTGCCGATCGGGCCGACGAGCGACGACCGCGCGGTGGGCAGCAAGGACGACCCATAGGACAGCAAGCCCTGAACGGTTCTGGCCAGCCGGCGCGTGAAGGTCAGTGGCATGCGCACCATGCGGCCCAGCACGTGTGCTTGTGCCGTCGGGGAGGAAGCGAGTTCGGCGACTGCGAGCATCATTGACCGAAATGCGTTTACTGCTTCCGTTGGCGAGACCGGGCCGATCTGCGGGTCACCGTGGCACAGCACGTTGTAGAGATGACTGCCGGACACGCCGTCGGCCATGCAGTGGTGGACTTTGATGAGCAGCGCCCACGTGTTGTCGGGCAGTCCGTCGATCAGCCAGGCGTCCCACAGCGGCCGGTCGCGGTCCAGTCGTTCGGACATGATCTCGCCGACCAGTTCGCACAGGGCAGCGTCGTCACCGTGTGGTGCCAGCACGGCTTTGTGGATGTGGCGGGTGATGTCGAAGTGGTGGTCGTCGATCCAGGCGGGTGGCCGGAGATCGAGCGGTACGGTTCGTACCTTCTGTCGCAACCGTGGAATGGCAGGGACACGGTCGGAGAACAGTTTGGCGAGTTCGCGCAGCGACGGTGCCGGACCGCGCAGGATTGCAACCGATGCGATCGCGAGCGACACGGCTGGGTCTTCGTCCTCCGCGAGGAGGAACGCACTGTCCACGGGGCTCAAGCGGTCCATACCACGATCCGTTCTGACGCGGTGTGCTTGCGCTTCCACGGTTGCACCGGTGGCGCTCCTGCACAGGGGCCTAAAGACCCGCCCGTACCCGGTATTCAGCCTCTGCATGCCCACGTCCGGACGGGGCCAGCCTGTGGAGGACTGACGGAGGTGTCGCGTGGACCCACAGATCATTCACAAGGCGACGGCTACGGCGAACCTGACCGACTACGAGCGCGCCTACCGGGAGTTCTCCTGGGAGACGGCTCGGCGAAAGCTGGCCGGACTGCCGGGTGGCCGCGGTTTGAACATCGCCTACGAGGCAGTGGACCGGCATGTGGCCGAAGGACGCGGTGACCATGTCGCGCTGCGGTGCCGGGGCAGCCGGAAAGAGGACATCACCTACGACGCGTTGCGGCGGCTGACCGCCAAGTTCGCCAACGTCTTGCGAGAGCTGGGGATCGGCCGGGGTGACCGGGTCGCGTCTCTGCTGGGCAGGGTTCCGGAGTTGTACATCGCGGCACTGGGCACACTGAAGAACACCAGCGTGTACTCGCCGCTGTTCTCCGCCTTCGGTCCCGAGCCGATCAGGGAACGACTGTGGCTCGGCGACGTGAAAGTGCTCGTGACGACGCCGGAGTTGTACCGGCGCAAGGTGGCACCGATCCGCGACCGGTTGCCGGAACTACGCCACGTGCTGGTGGTCGGCGCGCCCGTTGGCGACATCGACGGCGGTGTGGACCTGCGGCTGGCGCTGGACGCCGCCGACGAGACATACGAAATCCCGCCGACTGATCCGCAGGACATGGCGCTGCTGCACTTCACCAGCGGCACCACAGGCAAGCCCAAAGGCGCGGTGCACGTCCACGGCGCTGTGCTGGTCCACCACGTGACCGCGGGGTTCGCGCTCGACCTACGGCCTGACGACATCTTCTGGTGCACCGCCGATCCCGGCTGGGTCACGGGCACGTCCTACGGGATCATCGCACCCTTGACGCACGGCGCGACGATGGTCGTCGACCCGGCCGAGTTCGACTACCGCGGCTGGTACCAGACGTTGCAGGAAGAGCACGTCACAGTCTGGTACACCGCACCAACCGCGCTGCGGATGCTGATGCGGAACAGCGGCATCGCCGACGACTACGACCTGTCCAGCCTGCGATTCGTCGCCAGCGTGGGCGAACCGCTCAACCCCGAGGTCGTGTCGTGGGGCCACCGGGTACTCGGGCTGCCGATCCACGACAACTGGTGGCAGACCGAGACCGGCGCCATCATGATCAGCAACTACCAGTCGATGGACATCCGGCCGGGGTCGATGGGCCGTCCGATGCCCGGCGTCCGTGTCGGATTGCTGGAACGCGGTCCGGACGGTCGAGTGCTGGTGACCGACGGACACGTTCGGGAGATCACGCGTCCTGAGGTGGTCGGCGAGATCGCGCTGCGGCCCGGCTGGCCCTCGATGTTCCAGGGCTACCTGCACGACCAGGCGCGCTACCAAAAGTCCTTTGTGGATGAATGGTACCTCAGCGGTGACCTCGCCAGACGGGACGCCGACGGGTACTACTGGTTCGTCGGCCGGGCCGACGACGTGATCAAGTCGGCAGGCCACCTGGTCGGCCCGTTCGAGGTCGAGAGCGCGCTGATGGAACACCCGGCGGTGGCCGAGGCCGGCGTGATCGGCAAACCGGACCCAGTGGTCGGCGAGATCGTGAAGGCGTTCGTGGCGTTGCGTCCCGGCTTCGAACCCAGCGACGAGCTCAAGCTCGATCTGATCGCGTTCGGTCGTCGCAGGCTCGGTGCGGTGGCACCGAAGGACATCGCGTTCGACCAGAACATGCCGCACACCCGCAGCGGCAAGGTGATGCGCAGGCTGCTCAAGGCCCGCGAACTCGGCCTGCCGGAAGGTGACGTCTCGACACTGGAAGGTGCGCGATGAGCAAGCACGAACTGGAACTGCTGCGCGAAATGGTGCGTATCCGCCGGTTCGAAGAGAAGTGCGCGCAGTTGTACAGCTCCTCGCAGATCCGCGGTTTCCTGCACCTGTACATCGGAGAAGAGGCCATCGCGGCAGGCGCCATGGCCACGTTGGGACCACAGGACGCCGTCGTGTCGACCTATCGTGAACACGGGCATGCTCTGGCCCGAGGCGTGCCGATGGATGCCGTGATGGCCGAGATGTTCGGCCGTGTCACCGGGTGCAGCCGTGGCCGCGGTGGCTCCATGCACCTGTTCGACGTCGAGCGGCGGTTCTACGGCGGAAACGCCATCGTCGGCGGCGGCCTGCCGCTCGCGGTCGGCCTCGGCCTCGCCGACGCGATGAACGAACGGAACCGCGTCACCGCGTGCTTCTTCGGCGACGGCGCGATGGCGGAGGGCGAATTCCACGAGTCGCTCAACCTCGCCGCACTGTGGCGGTTGCCGGTGCTTTTCTGCTGTGAGAACAACATGTACGCGATGGGCACGGCCTTATCCCAGGAGCACGCGGCGACTGATCTCGCGTTACGGGCCAGCTCGTACGGCATGCCTGCGTGGGCCGTCGATGGCATGGACGTGACCAAAGTGGAGGATGCGGTCCGCCGGGCGGTCGACACCATCACCGGCGGGCACGGCCCGTGCTTCCTCGAGCTGAAGACATTCCGCTTCCGCGCGCACTCGATGTACGACCCGGACCGCTACGGCCACAAGGAGGAGATCGAGGACTGGCGTCGGTACGATCCGATCCCAGCCTTGGTCGAACGGATGCGTGCTGCCGGAACCCTGCCGGACGGCGAACCGGACGCGATGATCGCGGAAGTCGACGCCGAACTGGACAAGGCCATCAAGAGTGCGGCCGCCGCTCCCGAGGAGCCCGTCGACGACTTGACCAGATTCGTCTACTCGGAGCCGTCATGACCACTTACCGGGAAGCCCTGCGAGAAGCGCTGCGGGACGCCCTACGCCGCGATGAGCGTGTGTTCCTGATGGGCGAGGACGTCGGCCGGTACGGCGGCTGCTACGCGGTGAGCCTCGGACTGCTCGAGGAATTCGGCCCGGAACGCGTCCGCGACACCCCACTGTCTGAGTCGGCGTTCGTCGGCGCCGGGATCGGCGCCGCGCTCGGCGGGATGCGACCGATCGTCGAGATCATGACGGTCAACTTCAGCCTGCTCGCCCTCGACCAGATCCTCAACAACGCCGCCACCCTGCTGCACATGTCCGGCGGCCAGGTGAACGTGCCGCTGGTGATCCGGATGACCACCGGCGCGGGCCGCCAGCTCGCCGCCCAGCACTCGCACAGCCTGGAAGGCTGGTACGCACACATCCCCGGCCTGCGGATCGTCGCTCCGGCAACACTGGAGGACGCCAGGGGGATGCTGTGGACGGCACTGAACGATCCGGACCCGGTGCTGATGTTCGAGCACGGCACGTTGTACAACATGGAGGGTGAGCTGGCGCCCGGTGCCGGTCCGGTGGACATCTCGCGGGCGGTCGTCCGACAGCCCGGCGACGATGTCACGCTGATCACCTACGGCGGAACGCTCGGCAAAACCTTGCAGGCCGCCGAGGAACTCGCTGGTCATGGTATCTCTGCGGAAGTCATCGACCTGCGGACACTGCGCCCTTTGGACGACGAGACGATCATCGGATCCGTCCGGCGCACGCACCATGCGGTGATCGTGGACGAAGGCTGGCGCAGTGGCAGCATCTCCGCGGAGATCAGCGCGCGGATCACCGAGAACGCCTTCTTCGATCTGGACGCGCCGGTCGAGCGGGTGTGTTCGGCCGAGGTGCCGATCCCGTACGCCAAGCAACTGGAGGACGCCGCGTTGCCGCAGCCGGAGGCGATCGTCGAGGCTGCGATCCGGGCGGTGGGCAAGGATGTCTGAGTTCCGGATGCCGTCGCTCGGTGCTGACATGGAGTCGGGGACTCTGCTGGAATGGCTGGTCAAGCCGGGTGATGTCGTCCACAAAGGAGATATCGTCGCGGTCATCGACACCGACAAGGCAGCGGTGGAGATCGAGTGTTTCGACAGCGGCACCATCGAGGAGATTCTGGTTCCCGAGGGGCAACGGGTCCCGGTCGGCACGGCGCTCGCGATGATCGGTACGGCCGAGTCGGAGCCGGTGGCTGTGCCGCCTGAGCCGGAAACCGTGCCGCCGTCGCCACCGAAGCCCGTTGCCGCTCCGCTCGCAGGTCCACTCGTTCGTAAGCTGGCCAAGGAATTGGGCGTGGATCTGAGCAAGGTCCGCGGCACAGGCCGGGGAAACGGCATCACGCGGGCCGACGTGCGACGAGCTGCCGAACCGCCGCCCGCGCCGAAGGCCGCGCCGCCTCGTGACCGGAGGGTGACGCCCTATGCCCGCCGTCTGGCCAAGGAACTGGGCGTGGACCTGGCCGCATTGCCGATGACAGACAGCCCGGTCCGAGCCGCTGACATCCGCGAAGCCGCGCAAGTGCCCGCTCCGGAGGCCAGCACGCCGACCGCTCCCGTCGCACCCGCATCGCGGGCTGAGAGCATGCGGCAGGCCACGGCCACGTTGATGGCCCGCTCCAAACGGGAGATCCCGCACTACTACCTCAGCTCCACCGTGGACATGAGCGCCGCCTTGGCCTGGCTGCGGGACGTCAACCGCGATCTGCCGGTGGAGCGGCGGGTACTTCCCGCTGCGGTCCTGCTCGCCGCGACCGCGCGTGCCGTGGCGAAAGTGCCCGCCCTCAATGGGTTCTGGGTCGACGACCGATTTCAGCCGTCGACCCCCGTCAACCTCGGCGTCGCGGTCTCCATCCGTGGTGGTGGCCTCGTCACACCTGCTATCGCAGAGGCCGCGTCCCTGAGCGCGATCGAGATGATGGACCGCCTGCGTGACTTGGTGACGCGTGCCCGTGGCGGGAGATTGCGCGCAGGCGAGCTGACCACCGCCACGATTACCGTGTCCAACATGGGTGACCTCGGTGTGGACGAAGTGTTCGGCGTGATCTTCCCGCCCCAGGTCGCACTGGTCGGCTTCGGCAAGGTCCTGGACCGGCCATGGGCGGTCGACGGGTTGTTGGGTGTCCGCCCGGTCGTGACCGTCACGCTGTCAGCGGACCACCGGGCGACCGACGGTCACACCGGCGGACGGCTACTGGACATCATCGGTCAACTACTGAACAAACCGGAGGAGTTGTGACACCGCTACAGGCAAGAGAAGCAGTCGCGGCGGCACTGGCGGCCGTCGCCCCGGACGCGGACCTCGGGCAGATCTCCGACGACGAGGACATGCGCACCGCGTTCGAACTCGACTCGATCGACTTCCAGGCGTTCGCGGCCCGGCTGGCGGAGCGAACGGGCGAGCCGATCGCCGAGGACGAGTACATCCAACTGTCCACAGTGTCTGGATGTGTCAAGTTCCTCGGCTGATGTTCTGCTCAGCGAGGCACAAGCATGATCCATACCGGTCCGGCCGCCATAGGCACGGCGACGCCGTCCTTGGTGGTGAACCGGGTCGGATCGGCTGCGGTCGGACGTGACCACGTGGTGCTGTACGACATACCGTTCCGCAGCACGGTCGCGGGCCCCGAACCGATGGTGACTGCGACGGGCGAGGCGCTGCCTTGCACATCCTCGGCATGCGGACCGCCTACGACGACAACTCGTTGCACGACAATGGTTGCCGCAGTAAGCGGACCGGATTCAGTGGATACGACCGGACTGCCGTCCATCGTGATCAGCCAGCGGCCATCTCGCCACGTGATGTCGTACGTCGCTGCCGCGAATTGGATCCGGTGATGGGCAACGGGTACACCGAGAGACGATGCAGGACCGAAGACCAGGACGTCGCTGTCCGTGCCGGAGACAGGTAGCCGGTTGGGATGGACATAGAGGTTGTGCGGCGCTGCTCGGTGGGTGTCTCGGAAGTACGCGGACGGAACCTCGCGAGGCGAGGCATTGACCAGTGGACGCAGCAGAGGCAGCACGTGCGATGCCGCGCCCGAATACGCGAGGACCGGTTTGCCGTATTGGGCAAGCAATCCGACGTCCGTCTGCCGGGCACTGCGTACGGGGCCAGTCACTGTAGGCCGTTGTCCTTGGTACACCGTGACCAATCGGGTCAGACCGCCTTCGACCGGTTCGACGTAGACGACGTCCGCTAGGCCGAGGCCGGTCTGTGGCCGTGCCGCAGCCACATTGTCGATCTTCACGGCCAGTGTGCCGGACTTGGTGGGCAAGGGCGAAGCTGACGGCTCGGATGACTCTGACGCCGTGGTGGGCGGAGGCTGGCCGACTGGAGCCGGGTCCGGCCGCCAGGGAGCCAGCACGAGGAGTGCCACCAGCCCGGCTACGGCGAGCACCACTGCGACGATCACCAGCGCTGTCCGTTGATGCTTGCGCATGGCGATTCCTTTCTCTTCCTCCTTCCAGATAGCTCGAAGAATCCCCGCCCGCACAGGGCACAACGGCGGAGAAAGTAAGGGCCGGAAGGCCCGGCGACGACGGGGAACCAGCCAGTAGTGCCCGGGCGGGCGTTCGCGCGACGGTCGAACCGATCGAAAGGAGGCCAACCATGGTTGAAGCGAAGCGTTGGCACGTGGAGGTTTTCATAGACGAGCACGAGGACCGGACCCGCGCGACGGCACGGCTGCGGACAAGGGACGAGACCAACCTGACCGGTGTCGGGCTGGCCCGGTGCAACCCAGGTGACACGAGCGTCCCGGAGATCGGCGACGAACTCGCTGTCGCCCGCGCGTTGTCCGATCTGGCACACAAGTTGCTGGACGTGGTGACCGAGGACATCGAGGCGGTCACGCACCGGCCGGCCAAGCTGGCCCGGTGAAGATACAGTGACGGTCCACAAAGGATTTTGCGGACCGTCACACGTGGACCGTCACACAGTGATCATGCGCGTATCCCGAGGAGGACCTCGGTGAGGTAGTCGCTCGGGTCGCGCTTGCTGTCCGGTCCCGCCAGGTAGACCTCGGTCGGCGGTCCGTTGACGTGGTACCCACGGGCACCTGCCCATTCGGCCAGCGCGCGATGCGCTTCACCAATGCCCTCGTACGGCCCCCGGTGCACCGCGCGGGCGACGTAGCACTCGGGCCGCCGCATTGCTCCCGGCACTCCGTCAATCGGGCCGGTCACCGGGAGGTCGACCCCGATCCGGGCAGGCTGTCTGGACCCCGGCGTGAACTCGCTCAAGTACATCACCTCCGGTGGCCCGCACGGGTGCAGGCCTTTCTCAGTGGCCTGCGCGAACAACTTCTCGACGGTGCTGCCGATGGCCGTGCCGATCTCGCTGGGTGGCGTACTGACCGGCGCCCGCAGCACCTCGTCGGCGGGTCTGCGCATCAAATCGACCCGGTAACCCATGGTGTCTCCCTCCACTTCAGATGGGCGTCCATGGCCGACTATGCGTCCGCACCGCCGTGCCGAGCAGGTCCCAATGGCCCGGTCGCTGACGGTCGTTGTGCCCTTTCCCGCCAGGAGAAGACGGTGATCCTGCAGGTATGACAGGTGTTGGATTGTGCGTGGATCTCTACGAAGTCAGGATGGCGGCGAGCTACCTGCGCCGCGGGATGACCCAGTCCGCGACATTCAGCCTGTTCGCCCGTGACCTCCCGGCGAACAGAGGTTTCCTGGTCGCCGCCGGGCTCGCGGACTGCCTCGATCTGCTTGAGCGCTTCCGGTTCTGCCCGGCCGAACTGGATTACCTCACGTCCGCGGCAGGGCTGACACCATCCGATGTGGACGACCTCAGCCGGTTGCGGTTCCGCGGCACGGTTCGAGCGGTACCTGAGGGCACCGTGGTACTCGCGGACGAGCCGCTGCTCGAGGTCACCGCGCCGATCGTCCAGGCCCAACTCGTTGAAACAGCCTTGTTGAATCTCGTCACCTATCAGACAGCGATCGCGTCGAAGGCGGCGCGGTGCCGGACAGCCGCCGGTTCGAAAGAAGTCGTCGACTTCGCGGCCCGCCGGACACACGGCCCGGATGCGGCGATGGCTGTGGCACGAGCGTCCGCAATCGTCGGTTTCGGCGGGACCAGCCATGTGAACGCGGCACGCCGGTACGGGTTGCGTGCGGTCGGCACGATGGCGCACTCCTACGTCGAGGCCTTTCCCGACGAGCGAGCGGCTTTCCGCGCCTTCGCGCAGGATTTCCCCAGCGCCGCTGTGCTTCTCGTGGACACCTACGACACGGTGGCCGGAGTACGCGCCGCTGTGGACGTCCTGAGTGAGCTGAGGCTAACCGGACAGGCTGGGATCCGGCTGGATTCCGGTGACCTGCACGCCCTTGCGGTGACCGCGAGGCGCGTGCTCGACGAGGCAGGTCTGTTCTCCGTTCGCATTGTGGCAAGCGGTGGATTGGACGAGTTCCGAATCGCTCGGCTCGTGGCAGGCGGAGCACCGATCGACGTGTTCGGTGTGGGCACGAAGATGGGGGTGTCTGCCGATGCCCCGTCCCTGGACACCGCCTACAAGCTCGTGACGTACGCCAGACGTGCGGTGATGAAGCTGTCCGCGGGCAAGGCCAGTGCGCCAGGGGCGAAACAGGTCTTTCGTAGCCCAGCGGGCGACCAACTGGGACTGGCGGGTGAACCAACGCCGAAGGACCACATCCCGTTGCTGACCACGGTCATGCGGGACGGTGCCAGGACCGGCACGCAGAGCATCGCCGACGCTCGTGCCAGGTTCGAGGAAGGTCTCGCGTGGCTGCCCGAGTCCGCGCGCCTGATCGATGAACCGCAACCGCCCTTGGTCCGCAGGACCACTCGGTTGGCCGAGTTGACCGCACGCGTAGAGGCGAGCCTGACGGCCGTGTAGCCGGATCACGTGAGGGAGTGAGTGTCATGAGGTTGTTCGCGGACCGTGCTGATGCCGGTCGGCGTCTGGCCGCCGAACTACGAAGTTGGGCGACACAGGACGTCGTTGTGGCGGGCCTGCCGCGCGGAGGCGTGCCTGTCGCGTTCGAGGTGGCTCGTTCCCTCCGAGCACCGCTGGACGTGATCGTTGTCCGCAAGCTCGGTGTGCCCTCGCATCCGGAGCTCGCGATGGGCGCGCTTGGCGAAGGGGGAGTGCGGTTCATCGACGACGACGTGGTGCGCGGGCTGAGAGTCACACAGTGTGCGCTCGACGCGGTCGAACGGCATGAACGAGTCGAGTTGGAACAGCGTGTGCTGATGTGGCGGGGAGACAAGCCGCCAGTCATGGTGGACGGGCGCACGCTGATCATCGTCGACGACGGAATCGCGACCGGCGCGACTGCTCGTGTCGCGTGCATGGTGGCGAGGGCCCGCGCAGCTCAGCGCATTGTCGTGGCGGCGCCGGTAGCCGCGTTGCCAGCCGTGCGTGCACTGCAGTCCGTGGCCGACGAATTGGTGTGCTTGTTGGCGCCTGGCTATCTGGTGAGCGTCGGGCAGTGGTACGCGGACTTCACGCCGACAACCGACGCGGAGGTCAGTTCCCTGCTCCTGAGGGCTGGAGAAAGGAGTCCGACATGACTACAGGCACACGCGGCGGTGTCGTCGTCGGCTTCGACGGGTCGATCCCGGCGCGGCTGGCCGTGTACTGGGCCGCCCGCGAGGCGGCCAACCGAAGAGTGCCGCTGCGTCTCATTTACGTCATGCGGTGGCCGCTGATCGAGCTGGCGGATCTCGAATGTCCGATGAGGACACTGGATGGGCACTCTCTCTACGACGCCGCCAGGATGGCGGTGGCCGTTGCCGTCCAGCACACCTCGGAAGTGGCGCCCGGCATCGAGATCAGCTCGGACGTGCTCACCGGCGACCCGATCGAGGTAATCGCCGAGCAGGCGCGTGGAGCCGGTTTGCTCGTGCTGGGAACGTCCGGGCAGACCGGGCTCGACGGCGTGCTCGTCGGGGCCAGTTCAGCGGAGCTGGCCCGAGTCGCCGAGTGCCCGGTCGTGATCGTCCGCGCCAACAGCCGCATGCCGATGCACGGCCCCGGCCGGCGCGTGGTGGTGGGCGTCGATGGCTCACCGGCCAGCACACGCGCGCTGTGGTTCGCGTTCGACTTCGCTGCCCGGCACGACGCCGAACTGGTCGCAGTGCACGCATGGTGTGACCTGCCGCTCGAAGGGCTGACCGCGGGGTTGGACGGGAGCATCGATGAGACGTTGGTCCGCCAAAATGCTCGCAGGTCGTTGACGGCCGCGTTGTCCGAGCCGGCCGAGCGCTACCCGTATGTCCGGACTCGCAAGGTCATCGCGGTGGACCGGCCCGCGAAGGCACTGCTGAGCGAGAGCCGCGGCGCCGAGCTGGTAGTGGTCGGCAGCCATGGCCGAGCCCGGTCTGCCCACGTGCCGCTGGGCTCGGTGAGCCACGTGATGCTGCACTACGCGGACACGTCGGTGGCCATCATCCGGCCACCAGCCGAGCAGCCACGGTAAGCGACAGGTAGCACGCGTCAGCCAACTGGCGCCGGACTACACGAGCCAGCCCGGCAACCGCGCACGTTGTTGGGTCGTGCACCTTGATGTGCACGACCAAAATCGCGTGTTCGTCGGGCAGGCCGGTGGGTGCAGGGACCGACCGGCGGGAGCACGTCGACGTCAGTAGGGGCCATGGGTGGGTGTCTTCTCCGGCAGGCGGCCGGTGGCCAGGAACGCCACGCGCCGCGCGATCGACACCGCGTGGTCGGCATAGCGTTCGTAGTAACGGCCGAGCAGGGTGATGTCGATCGCGGTCTCGACATCGGGACGCACGGAGTCCTTCAGCAGGTGCCGGTACAGCGACTCCTGCAGCCGGTCCATGTCGTCGTCATCGGTTTCCAGCTCCAATGCCGCGTCGGGGTCGCGAGACGTGATCACCACGCGGGCTTTGGCGATGATGTGCTTGGCCGCGTCGACCATGCCGATGACCGTGTCGCGCAGTTCCGGCGGAACAACTGGGTACGGTGCCCGGCTGCGAACGATTTCGGCGATGTGCAGAGCGAGTTCGCCCATCCGTTCGACATCCGCGCTGATTCGCAGACCCGCGACGAGGACACGCAGGTCGGTGGCTACCGGCTGCTGACGGGCGATGACGCTGACCACGCGGTCGTCTAGTTGGTGATGGCGGATCCGGATCTTGTCGACGGCGTCCTCGACGTGCTTGACCGCGGCCTCGTCGGTGTCCAGCAATGCCGTTGTCGCGTCGCTCATGGCTTGGTCGGCGAGTTCGGCCAGGTCGGCCAGTTGTTCGGCGAGCAGATCGAGATCCTGTCGGAATGCCTCACGCATGATTGTCCCTCTCAGAAAGGTTGCCTTGGCAGGCGGCAGGCGCCGACGATGGGGAAGTCGGCTGGTGGCAGGTGGGTGTCGTCCCGGACGAATCGCAACTGGGAATCCACGTCGACGACGCCGTCGACCCGTCGGGTGATCGATTCGGCGATCCGGACAAGGCTCTTGGTCTCCAGTTCGCCCCGCAGCAGAACCACGCCGTCGCGCACCGAAACGTCCACGGTGGTCGGATTGACGGTGACACCGAGACCATGTTCGAACACGTCGTGCACGACCTCGTCACGGATGTCGTCGTCCTGGCGGAGGAAGACGGCGAGCAGGTCCTTCCGGCCGACGATACCGACGAGCCTCCCGGTTTCGTCGACCACGGGCAGCTGGTGAATGTTGTGCCGCACCAGTGTCCGGGCGCCGTCCACGACGGTGGACTGGACGTCGATGGTGATCGGGGATGTGGTCATCAGATCGGCGGCCACTGTCCCGGTTGCCTTGTGCTGTTTGGTCGGCCTCAGCCTGGCGAACAGGCCTGGCCGTTCTGGTCGGCTCTGCTTGGCGAGCAGGTCCGATTCGCTTACCAAGCCGACGACACGATTCTCGTTGTCCACTACCGGAACCGCGCTGACATGCCGGTCAGCGAGCAGTCGGACGATGTCCTTGAAGTCGGTGTAGTCCTTGACGAACGCGACATCCGTCGTCATCACGTTCTTGATCTTGCGGTGCCGCATCACAGTGTCCTCCCAGACAGAGCGGGATTGAGAATCGCACGCAGTTTCGCGGGCAGCTGTCCGAGCACCGTGTCGAGCTGTCCTGGCGAGAACAGGCCGGACATCGCCGATGTGATCGCCGCGAGAGCCCGGTTCACGTCACGCGCGGGGATCCGGGCCTCTTGCTGGTAGCGGGTGAGGTAGTCCTCGACGTCCAGCCGGATCGGCACTTTGCTCGGCTGCCAGCCGTCGTAGTACATGCCGCGCAACAGTTCCGGAAGCTGCGCCGCCAAATGCACGGCACTGTCCACTGGCAAACGGTCACGCAGGATGTGCAACCAGGGGCGCAGCAACTGGTATGCCTCGTGCAGGTCGTCGGTGTCCAAGCGATCAGCGACCACGCGGAGCCACTCTAAAGCGGTGCTTTCCGCGTGGGCGAACAACCGTTGGTGGGTCATGGTTTCCTCCATCGAGCCGGTTGACCTCAGCGTCCGGCGCGGACACGATCGCGCGTAGGGCCGAATGGCCTGCTGGACCGTGGCGTTGGGCCGTATCTGGCCACGAACGGTCCGGGGTGGAGAAACCGTTGTACCGGAACAGCGAACGTCCGTCGGCTCGCCGTTCCGGTGATCGTGGTGCGTCGAAAGTCAGAAAATGATCTCGCAGTTGGCGAGGGACTCGAACCGGGAGTCGCACCGGTCGGCCGGACCGGCGCCACCGTTGCCGACGTCGAGCCCGGCGGGATCGGTGAGTGTGTCGTTGCCGTCGTTGCCGTTTACGATGTCGTTTCCGGAACCGCCGTTGAGGTCATCAACTCCGGCCCCTCCGTCGATGGTGTCGTTGCCGTCCTCGCCGGAGATCTTGTCGGCGCCTGCTTGACCGTTGAGGTCATCGTCGCCCGCGCCGCCGGTGATGGTGTCCGCGCCTCCTTGGCCGTTGATGGTGTCGTTGCCTTCGCCACCAGCGAGCGAGTCCGCCGCCGCCCCTCCGTTGATGGTGTCATTGCCGTTGCCGCCATCAGCGTTGTCGATGCCTTCGTTGCCTGCCAAGGTGTCCGCTCCCGCGCCACCGTCCAGGCTGTCCGCTCCTTCGCTGCCGATCAGCGTGTCGCCTCCGGCTTCGCCGTTGAGCGTGTCGGCACCTGCCTCGCCGTCAGCCCAGTCGGCGCCGTCACCGCCGAAGAACTCGTCGGCGCCGGCACCGAGGCACGCGGTGTCGTTGCCGCCGATCCCGAACACGACGTCGTTTCCGCCCAGTGTCACGAACACGTCGGCGCCCGCGGTGCCGAAGAAGACGTCCGGTCCGGGAGTACCGACGCGGGTAGCGGCAAGGCCGTTGCACGTCTGGGGTTGGGCGTTCGCTGTACCAGCGGGGAATGTCACGACGATCGCTGCCAGCATCGCCAGTGGTGTCGCAAGCCGGAACACGGTTCTTCGCATGCCTGCTCCTTGTCTCACGTGGGATGATCACCCTGGCCAGTGCGGGTGACCGGACAGCATCCCACCGTGTTCAGGCAAGCCGCTTCAAGAGGCGAAAGACACGCCACCCAGCGGCCGATTCGTATGCCGCGCAAGCAGGTCAGCCGTTGTCGAACCAGTCGGTCGACCGGATGCCGACGGTTGGCGACGTTCGAATGGAGGTGGCGAGCGGGTTCCGTGCGTCCGCTCGCCACCGGTTCGTCACTCCTTCTTGCCGATCTGAACGGGGATCGCCTTCCTGTCATGGGTTTCGGTGAGAGGCACTGTCACCTCGAGAATGCCGGCGTCATAGGTTGCCGAGACCTTCTCAGGGACGGCCGTGCCGGGCAGACGCACTGTCCGGGCGAACGATCCGTACGAGAACTCGCTGTGCGTGTCATCGTGCTTCTCCACGGTGCGCTCAGCCTTGATCGCCAGCTCATCGCCCGCGACAGTGATCGTAATGTCCTTGCCGGGGTCCATTCCCGGCAGTTCCGCACGCACCACGTAGTTGCCGTCGTCCCGGTAGTCCTCGATCCGGACCGCGTGCCGCGTGCCGAACGTCGTGAACGGCCAGCCGCTCTCCAGGAACCGGACCACATCCGGGAACAAGGGTCCGCGTGGAATGATGCTTGTCATCCGTTCCTCCTTTTCTTTCTGACAACCCAACACAACTCTTGCTCTCAAGCCGCGAACAGGGCCACAAGGCCTGCCTTCGCAGGGCCTTGTCGCTACTGTCTACAAGTGACAGACGACCTGGCGCAGTCAGCCCGGGATGTTCCGGCGGACCGGTTGGTCGAGTGCGCGCAGTTCGATCGCCCTGGCGATGTCGTTCGGGCTGATCACGCCGACTACGCGCTCGTCAAGCACGACCAAGATCAGATCTCGGCCCAGCCGCGGCGAGGCCCCGAAAGCCACCTTGTCGAGGCGGTCGTCCGGATGCGCGCTCGGCGCCGCGGCCAGCTGACGGCAGGCCTTGTCGATTCTCGTGCGAGACCTGGCATCCGGCGGGACGCGGGTCAGCTCCCCGAGACTGACCAGTCCCGTGGCCTTGCCCTCGAACGAGACCACCGGAAAGACCCGGTGTGGCGAATTTGCTGCGACACGATCCAGGAACGCGTGCACAGTCCACCAACCCGGCGCCACAACCGGATCGGGAGTCATCACGTCGGCGACGCGCAGCCCGGAGAGCTGGCCCGGGACGGACTCGGTCGACGCGGCGGTCATGATGAACCAGCCGACGAACGCCATCAGCAGCAAGTCAAACCGGCCGTACAACATCGGCAGGACGCCGAGAACGACAAGCCCGCCGCCGACGAACCGGCCGCTTCGAGCCGCCGCGGACACACCATGCTCTCGGTCACCGGTTCGCTTCCACACCACCGCCCGCAGTACCCGGCCGCCGTCGAGTGGCGTCGCAGGAAGCAGGTTGAATGCCGCGAGAACCCCGTTGGTGAAGGCCAACCACGCCAGCGCGGTCACCAACAGCCACGAGAACCCAAGTCGCGCGGCCACCTCGGCCAGGCCGTAGCACACCCCGCCGAGCACGAGACTGGTCAGCGGGCCGGACAGCGCCACCAATGCGTCGGCCTTCGGTGTGGGCGGCTCGGCGTCGAATTCAGCCGCACCGCCGAGGAGCCAGAGCGTGATTCGTTTGGTACGCAATCGGAAATGCCTGCCGACCAACGCATGGGTCACCTCGTGGGCCAGCAAGGAAGCCATGAACGTCACCGCGGTACCGGCGGCCACCGCCCAGTAGACCCATGCCGGCTGCCCCGGTACAGCCGGCGCCAGGACTCGGATCGCCAGCAGTTCGGTGAGCAGCACCATGATGACGAGGACCGACCAGTGCGCACCGACGGGAACGCCGGCGATCCGGCCGAGTGGGATGGAGGACTTGAACATGGTCACTTCCCCGCGGAGGCCCGGTGGCGGTCGTGCGACTGGCTGATGATCAGGAGACCGGACAAGAGCAACCACAGTCCGGTGTACGAGCCGGTGGCAACGAACATGGTCAAACTCGCCAGCACAAGGACTGCGCCGCTGACTCGTCCCACCCTCACAGCGGCGGCCGCCGCACGGCGACGGTCACCGGTTACCCTCCAAAGCAACGCCATCAACATTTGGCCACCGTCCATTTCGGCGCCTGGCAACAAGTTCAGCACTGCAAGCAGAACATTGACAATGGCCAGCCAGGCGAACGCCACCGCTTCGATGTTCGGTGCCCCCACCATGTCGACGACCACCGCTACGACGGCCGACAACAATCCCAGCGCGACATTGGCGGCGGGGCCGGCTACAGAGATGACGAATTCCGCGCGAGGCGTGCGGGTGTCCGTCGCGAAGCGAATGGTGCCGCCGAAGCAGGAAAGCGTGACGTCCTTTGCCTGGATGTGCTGTCTTCTCGCCGCAACGGCGTGGGCGAGTTCGTGTGCCACCAACGACACGACAAACAGCACACCGACCAGCATTGCGGCCGCCCAATAGACCGAGGTCGGATGCCCTGGGGCCGACGCCGGCAAAGCGGTGACGGCCATCGCGACGATCAGGGCCGTCGGTACGAGTAGCACATTCCAGTGCACGTACACCGGAACGCGGTTGATGGTCGACATGGTCGGCTCAACGTCGAGTGCCTGCGGCGATCGTCGCAGCCTGCCACGGAGTCAGGTTCAGCGTGTGGACCAACGTGGCTGCGTCGGCACCGTTCTGCACCATGACGAACGCCCAGCAAAGCAGGCTGGGGGAGACCTCCGGCAGCGCGACACCGAGCATCGCCAACTGCGCGCGTGGATCACCCTGCGCGCCGGTCAGGACACCGGTTTCGACCCCTGCCACGGGCTGGTCGGTGCGGTGCGCGATATCGGCCATCGCCCGCTGGTAGTCCGCTGGGGCGATGGTGCCTGCGATGAGCTCAGTGGACAACTGCCGTTCGGTGAATTGAGGGGCGGCCGTGGTTTCGGCGGACAGTGCCCGTGCCGCCTTGAACCGCAACCAGACAAGCGTTCCGATCAGGACGGACAAGATGATCAGTGGCGCCAGATATGTCATCGTTCTCACCTCCGCGTCCAGCGTGCTGGCAGGTGCCCGAGGCCCGATAGGGCCGCAGTGCCCGGTGCGGTGAGGGCGAAAGTACGGACCGGTCAGCAGATCCGGGGCAGTTGCTCGCCGACCGGCACGTCGACAACCCTGGCCGAGCCGATCATGGTGCGAGCAGTGACCAGTCCGGGTGGTCCTGCCGTCACCTGTCCGATACGGCAGGCGTTCTGGGATTCCGGCAGAGCCTGCACGGCTGTGAGAACTTCGGTTTCCATGCTGGGGTCGACCATGGCGATCAGGCAACCTTCGTTGGCCATATGCCATGGATCGAGGCCGAGCAGTTCACACGCTGACGCGACAGGCTCGCGCACGGGTACATCGGATTCCTCGATCTCGATCGCCACCGACGAAGCGTGCGCCAGTTCGTTGAGCGCGGCGGCCAGACCACCTCTGGTGGGGTCACGCAACGCGTGCACAGCCGGGCCTGCCGTCTCGATCATCGCCCGCACCACCCGATGCAGCGGTCGACTGTCCGAAACTAGATCTCCTGACAGACCCAATCTCTCGCGTGCACTGAGGATAGCGGTACCGTGCCCGCCGATCGGCCCGGAGACCAGTACGACGTCTCCTGGACGTGCACCGGACGCTCCGGCGCGCGCACCGGGAAGCCGCACACCGATCCCGGTCGTGGTGATGTAGACACCGTCGGCGGCACCGCGGTTCACCACTTTCGTATCGCCGGTGACGATCCGTACGTCTGCGTCCGCAGCCGCCATCGCCACGGACGCTGTGATCTGGCGCAGGTCGGCCATCGGCAGGCCTTCTTCGAGGATGTACGACAACGCCAAGGCGAGCGGCTGCGCGCCACGCATGGCGACGTCGTTGACGGTGCCGTGCACCGCAAGGGAACCGATGTCCCCACCGGGGAAGAAGCGTGGTGTGACGACGAAACTGTCGGTGCTGACAACGACTTCCGGCGATCCCGTGGCCAGCACGCAGGCGTCCTCGAGCGGACCGGTCATGCCGAGCGGCCCGGCGATCACGTCGTCGATCAGTTCGGCCATCAACCGTCCGCCGGAACCGTGGCCGAGCAGGACCACGTCAAGATCGGTGTGCGGGACTGGGCATACCGGGGTCATGATCCCTCCATTATGGACTTTACGCGGCGCCCGGCGCTGTGAAACGCGGCGCAGGTGCCTTCGCTGGAGACCATCGGGGCGCCGAGCGGGGTGCGTGGCGTGCATCGGGTGCCGTATGCGGCGCAATCGGTCGGCAGCTTGGTGCCCCGGAGGATCTGCCCGGCAATGCATTCGGGATTCTCGCTGACGGACAACGAACCGGTGGCGAAACGGAGGTCCGCGTCGAAGTCGGCGTACCGCGCCCGCAGGCTCAGCCCGCTGGCCTTGATCTCCCCGATGCCGCGCCATGCGCGGTCGGTGACTTCGAAGACGTCGGTGATCGCCTGCTGCGCCGCGGTGTTGCCCGATCGGCGTACGGCCCTGGCGTATTGGTTGGTGATCTCGGCCCGGCCTTCCTCCAGTTGCTCGACCGCCATCAGGATGCCTTCCAGGAGGTCCAGTGGTTCGAAGCCGGTGACCACGATCGGCACCCGGTAGGTGGAGGCGATCGGTTCGTACTGCCGCCAGCCCATCACCGCGCAGACGTGTCCTGCGGCCAGGAACGCCTGGACCTCGTTGTCTGGCGCGTCCAGCAGTGCCGTGATCGCCGGCGGGACGAGGACATGGCTGACGAGCATGGTGAAGTTGTCGAGGCCAGCCCGCGCGGCGTGCAGCACGGCCATGGCGTTGGCCGGCGCGGTCGTCTCGAACCCGACGGCGAGGAACACGACTTGCTTGTGCGGATTGTCCGTGGCGATCCGGACGGCGTCCAACGGGCTGTACACAACGCGCACGTCCGCGCCGCGTGCCTTGGCGCTCAACAGGTCGCTCGACGAGCCCGGGACTCTCAGCATGTCGCCGTAGCTGGTGAAGATCACGTCCGGGTGGCGCGCGATGTGCAGCGCCTTGTCGAGGATCTCCAGCGGTGTCACGCACACCGGGCAGCCGGGGCCGTGGATCATCCTGATGCCTGCTGGAAGTATCTCGTCGATGCCTTGGCGGACGATGGTGTGGGTCTGTCCACCGCAGACTTCCATGATCGTCCACGGTCGGGTCGCCGTGTCGTGCAACCGGGCCAGCAGCGCACGGGCGAGTTCGGGGTCGCGGTACTCGTCGAGGTATTTCATGGCGCGTCCATTGTGGATCCGAGTTCGGTTGCCAACGCACCGGGCATGGCCTTGATGACGGCCAGCGTCCTGGCGGCTTCCTCGGCGTCGACAACGGTTATGGCGAAGCCGACGTGGACGATGACGTAGTCCCCGGGACCGGCATCGGGTGTGTAGGCGAGGCAGACCGTCCGGCGTACGCTGCCGAAGTCCACCATGCCGGTGCGCAGGTCCGGTCGGCCAGGTGGGTGCGCGGTGTCCAGGATCCGGCCAGGTATGCCCAAGCACATCGCGGATTCACCACCTCTCGGTCAGCCAGGTGATGGCCCTGAAGATGGCAGAGCGGGCAGCCGGGGACATGGGTCCTTGTCCCCATCGCGGCAGGGCACTTCGGCCCTTCGGCTTGTCCGGCACCGTCACGCCGTGGCGTCATGGGCGGCGGCCAGACTCGCCTTGCAGGCGCGGATGATCTGCCGGGTAGCCAGCGAGTTCGGGCTGCACTGGCAGTGCGGGCACATCACGTTCACGGCACCGGAGACGTGGTCGATCGAGACGTTCGCGGTCATTTCGCAGCGGCGGCACCACCGGTGGCCGCTGATCATGTTGACGTGTGCCGGTGATGAGACGCAGTCGTGCAGCCATCGGCGGTGCACATGGCATGTCAGTCGTTCGAAGGGGTTCAGACCGGCGTACTCTTCCAGGTCCTCCGTGGTTAGCCGCATGGCCAGCTGCTGGTCGGTGATGTCGCTGTATCTCTGGTCGATCGTCTGAGTCGTCATGTGGTGAAGCGTGCCGTTGTCGCGGTGTCGCACGTCACGGGCTGGCGGCCCTTGTTGGCGGGGCGGAAGCCTCAGGTGCCGGATTGGGTCCAAAGACCCTGCCGAGGGCGGCCATCGACCCTGATCCTCCGACGGGCATCGCTTCTACGGTTCTGGCAGACCCGCGAATCTGGGAGGCAGTCATGACTCGGCTGGTGAAGTGGATGCGGTTGCTGGGGTTCGCTCGCGGATCGTTGAGCCGCCGGTCGGACCGTGCACAGCGGATGGTGTTCGCCGGTGCGGTGGTCGCCTCGCTGCTGGCGATTCCAGTGGCGGCCGATGCGGCAGGCGGCGTCGCATCAGAGCCGGCCGTCGCGACGTTCCAGACCGTCGCGGTGCTGTCCGAAGACGCCAACGTGCCGATTTCGTACAGCGAGTACGGGCCGGTCGACGGCACGAAGGTGAAGGCTAAGTGGCCGACGCCGAACGGCGGGTCCCGGTCCGGTGACATCAGCGTCACCGCGAACCTCAAGGCAGGAGACCGGGTTCCAATTTGGACCGATCAGGCTGGTAACCCTGTGGATGGTCCGGAGATTTCCACCGGCCATCTGATGCACGTGCTGTTCGTGGGCGTGCTGGCCGTTCTCGGGTGGCTCGCCGGAGTGCTGGTCTGCTACCTGCTTGTCGCGTGGCTGCTGTTCCGGCGACGGGTCTCGGCATGGGACGACGCCTGGGAACGCGCCGACCAGGACTGGCGACGGACCGTGTGATTCAGCGGATCGACTGCGACGCGTCCAGATGCACTTTCTCATGCCAAGGCGTGGCTTTGTGGACAGCCGGACGGCGTCTGCCGAACCGGAAATACGCGATCGGACCGATGAAGTTCACCGCGATCGCCAACGCCCACACCAGTTTCGGACCGTTCACCGATTCGCGTGGCCGGCGCGACAGGTCGTACCACGCGGTCAGTGCGAGTCCACCTTGGATGGCCGCGGTCGCGATGACCGCTTGCTTCTGCTGGGGAGTGAGATCTCGCCATTTCTTGTCAGACATGACTTGCCCTCTTTCGCTCGGCCGGAACGATGACGACAGGGCAGCGAGCGTGCCGGAGGCATCCCATGGTCACGCTGCCGAGCAGAGCTGTCGCGGCAGTGAAAGCATCATGGCTGCCAACGACCAACAGATCACCTGGGCCCGCTAATTGAGTCAGCTCACGGACGGGGTCACCGGTCACAAGCAGCTCGATGACCGGCGCACGGTGGTCTCCAGTCGCTTCGACTACGGCGTGCAGCCGTTCTGCCCGGGTTTCCGGTGGTGTTTCAGGGAACGTGCCGTGAGGGAGCAGCGCCATCGATGTTGCGGGCACGAATGCGGGCATGCGGCGCTGCACAGCGACCGCTTCCACTTGGAAGTCCTGTGTCGCGGCCAAGTCCAGCGCCCAACGGAGCGCGGCCCGGCTCGCGGGCGACCCGTCCACGCCGACAACGATGATTCGCTGTTGTGCCGTCATTCTCCAGTCCTCCGTTCCGGTCTGCCCTCAGCGTCAGCGGTGCGAACGCGTGCGGTCAGGGCCGAACGGCCTGCCAGTCAGGGGGACTTGTGCTCGTCTCGTCGTCGGGTGGCGTAGACGGCTGCTTCGGTGCGGCGTACGAACCCGAGTTTGTGCAGCAGTGAGGAGACGTAGTTCTTCACGGTTTTCTCGGCCAGGTAGAGCTGGGCGGCGATCTGGCGGTTGGTCATGCCCTCGGCGATGAGATCGAGGATGCGACGCTCTTGGGGACTCAGTGAGGCGTACCGCGGGTCCTCCGCGTCGTTAGGCTTGCGAAGTCGGTTGAGGACGGTGGCGGTGACGCCCGCGTCGAGCAGTGAGCCGCCTGCGGCCAAGGTACGGATAGCGTCGACGAGGTCGTTGCCGCTGACTTGTTTGAGCATGTATCCGGCGGCGCCGGCCATGATGGCGCTGAAGAGAGCCTCGTCGTCGGCATACGAGGTGAGCATGAGGCACGCGGGTGGCGGTTCGACTGCGGCGCGGATGTCGCGGCAGACGGTCACACCTTCACCGTCGGGCAGTCTGACGTCGAGGATGGCCACGTCGGGGCGCAGGGCCGGGATGCGGGCGATGGCCTGCGCCGCGGTGCCCGCCTCGCCGACGACGTCGATGTCGGTTTCGGCCTCGAGCAACTGCTGCAGCCCGCGGCGGACGACCTCGTGGTCGTCGAGCAGAAACACCTTGATCGGCATGTCGGCACCTCTCCGGACGTCTTTCTTGCCGGATCAACAGTGCCTGAGGCGCCTGGCGCCCAGATAGGGCCGGGCGCCAGGCCGAGTAGGGCCGAACGACCCTACTCCGTTTCTCTGAGCGTCGTGCGCCGGGCGAGGTACTCCTCCTCGTCGATCTCGCTACGAGCGAAGCGCTCGGCGAGGACGTCCAACGGCGCCCGCGGACGGTGTTGTGGCGGTGTCCGCCGGGCGATGGTGAGAACGACGGCGGTCAGGCCGCCAAGGAACACCAGGATGACGATGGCGACGAATATCCAGTCGAGCCAGCCGAAGCCCATCGGGCCGTAGTTCCAGTGCATGCCGCACCTCCCTTTACGTCCGCACTGTGCAGGCGCTAGTGCGGCCGCGGGCAGATCCGAACGGCCCGCTGCGCCGGGCCGACCGGCACATCGGCGTCGGGTCTCTGTACCGGCTCAGGTCGAAAGGCCCTGCCTGGCACGGGCGCTCGGCACTGAACTAGCGGATCGACGGTGCATAACGTGCCAGCCATCGAACACGGAGGCAGCCATGCGAGAACTGACCGTCGCCATGGTGATGACCAAGGACCCGATCACCGTGACGCCCGAGACCAGGTTCAAGGACATCGCCGAGATCCTGACAAAGCACTCGATCAGCGCGGTGCCCGTGGTTGGCGCCGATAGCGTGCCGCTTGGGGTGGTGTCCGAGGCTGACTTGGCTGTCAAACAAGAGCAGCCAGAGCCACCGTCGTTCTTTGCTCAGAGGCAGGCCCGGCAAGCATGGCTCAAAGCCAACGCCGAACGCGCCGTCGACCTGATGACGGTGCCAGTCCGGGCGGTGGAGGCGAACGAGTCGGTCAGCTTCGCGGCGCGTGAGCTCAACCGCCGAGGAGTGCGACGGCTGTTCGTCATGGATCACGGTCAGCTCGTGGGCGTGGTGTCCCGCCGTGACCTGCTAAAGGTGTTCCTGCGCTCCGACGAAGAGATCCGCGCGGACATCGAACACGAAGTCTTCCAGCGCGTGCTGTGGGCAGACCTGACCGCCATCACGATCGCGGTCAACCGCGGCGTCGCGACACTCACCGGCCATCTCGACCGCCGCAGCGAAGTCGAACTCGCCGGTCGGCTGACCACGACCATCCCTGGCGTCGTTGAGGTCCGCAATCGTCTGGACTGCGCCTGGAACGACCAACCACGCAACTGACTGGAGGAATCATGCACGCCAACGTCGGCGACTGGCTGGTCATCAAGGGTGCCAAGCTGGACGACGCGTCCCGCAAGGGCGAGATCGTCCAACTAGTACACGAGAACGGCGCGCCGCCGTTCTACGTGCACTGGCTGGACACCGATCGGGTCAGTCTCGTGTTCCCGGGCTCGGACGCCCACATCGAAACTCATCGTCCTGAGACATCCGCACCGACGATTTGACGTGCATTCTGTCGTTGTCACGCTGCGGTGAGAGTCAATGAAGGCAGGAGTTCGAGCATCTCCGGGCGGTGCGTCGTGGCCCGTGTGTTGGCGGCCTCCAGGATCGTGGTGACCGCTTTGGTCCAGCGCGTTTCGAGTCCGTTGAGGAGGCGGATCCCGACCTCGGGTGCGACGTGTGAGTACACGCGCTTGACTTCGTCTTCGACGATGTGGCCGAGCCGCAGGGCTTGGGCGACTTCGGGGATGCCGTCGGCGATGAGCCAGGTTTTGTGGCTGTGGCGCAACTGGTGGAAGGTCAGGCCCGGTACGACTGGATGGACCCATACAGGTGGGCGTTTGCGGTGAAGGTTGCCATCGGCGGCCGGTCGCATCGCCCGTCGGGCGAAGTTCGATCGGCGCAGGAGTTGGCCGTCCGTGGTGACGAAAACGTGCGGGTGATCGTGGCTGTCGAGCAGCCATCGCAGCAGCTGGATGAGGAACGGCGGCAGTGAGATGGTGCGAATCGACTCGGCGGTCTTGGACGGTCCGAGGTACATCGAACTGCCAACGTCGTGCAGTGCGTGCAGTGCGCCGATGTCGGGATCGATGACGATGCAGTCGTCATCGAAGTGAGTGTGACGTGTCCATTGGGCGGTTGCGTGGGCAGCAGGAGCCCAACCAACCCCAGCCGAGTCGCGGTGCCGGGACGGTCCACTTCGCGGATACTGTTCTCTTGCCCGTGGTGGTTGGAGGTCGACCGGCATACGTGCCGGTGAACGCTGTTGACGCCGGTCGCCTGACGGGCGAGTCAGGAGTGTTGTCAGCGAGTTCCTGCGGCATGGATGCTGCAGGAGAGGAGCTGGTTTGCCCGATGAAGCGTCGCACCGTGATCAAGTTCGGTCTCGCCGCACCAGCCATTACGCGTCTGCCAAGCAGTTCAGTGGGCAAGATCGGCACCACAGATGTCGCGCGCATCAGACAGACGACGGCTTGAGCTCCATAGCTCGACCCGCAGCACAGTGGCGAGACGATTTGGCGGGCTGCGCTGTCAGCGGTGGAAGAGGCGTATCAACTGCTGGAGCACGGTAGTTACACCTCCGAGATTGAGGCGCAACTACTGCGTGCTGAACGAGGGCCGGATCATGCGACGCCGTCCTGAAGTGTTGTTCGTCTGTGTGCAAAACGCTGGCAGGTCATAGATGGCGGCGGCGTTGTTGGATCGTCATGCTGGTGGTCGGGTGGCGGTTCGGTCGGCTGGTGCTGCGCCTGCCGAGTTCATCGACCCTGCGGTGGTTGAGGTCATGTCGTCCGAGCTCGGGGTGGATCTGTCGAAGGAGTTTCCGAAGCCGTTGACTCGTGAGGCGGTGTGGGCGGCGGACGTGGTGGTCACGATGGGGTGCGGCGATGCCTGCCCTGTCTTTCCGGTAACGCGTTACTTGGACTGGCCGTTGGATGCCCCGGCTGGCAAGGCGATCGAGGACGGCCGGTCCATTCGTGACGATATCGATCGGCGGGTCCAAGGCTTGTTGGTCGAACTCGTGCCGATTCGGGGTGTGTGATGACGCGTCTGGTTGTCATCGGCGGTAGTGACGCCGGGGTCAGTGCCGGGTTGCGGGCACGGGAGCTGGATTCCTCGGTCATGCCTGTGCTCGTGGTGGCCGACGAGTATCCGAACTTCTCGATTTGCTGTATTCCCTACTACGTCTCCGGTGAGGTGCCGGACTGGCGATCCCTTGCCCATCACACCCTGGCTGATCTCCAGGACGCAGGGCTGGAACTCCAGCTCAACAGCCGCGCCACGTCGATCGACCCGGGGCGAAGGACTGTAACTGTCTACAACGGACACGGGCATGTGGAGATCGGCTACGACCAGCTCGTCATTGGAACGGGCGCTGTGCCTGTACGCCCGCCGATCGATGGTCTTGATGTGCTCGGTCCTGACGACGGAGTCTTCGTGCTGCACACCATGGGCGACACGTTCGCCTTGATGGATGGCATGTCGCGGGATCCAGAGTCTGCAGTGATAGTGGGAGCCGGATACATCGGGTTGGAGATGGCCGAAGCGCTGAGGACGCGGGGGTGTCGGTGTCACGGTCGTCGAGCACCTTCCACAAGTGTTGTCCACAGTGGATGCTGGGCTCGGTGCCTTGGTCGCGGAAGAGCTTGATGACCACAAAGTGGATGTGCGCACGGGCACGCAGGTGCATCGCGTTGAGCGTGTCGATGGCGGACTGCGTGTGACGGGCAGTGGTGGGTTCGCTTCCGCAGTGCATCGAGCGCGACGAGCCGGTGTGTACCAGCTCAGGCCGCCATCATCGCCGTGCACGCCGACGCGCCGACGGCTGACCGGACCGACTGGTCGCAGATCGTGGCGTTGTACGACCAGTTGCTCGCTCTGGCACCTACTCCGGTGGTCGCGCTCAACCGTGCTGTGGCCGTCGGCGAGGTGCGCGGCCCAGCCACCGCGTTGTCCTTAGTGGACGAGCTGGATTTGCCTGGATCGAGTTCGTTGGCTCGCTGTCGGCCAAATAGCCGCCGGGAGGTGCGCGACCAAAACACCGTGTGGTGCATTTGGCCGACGTGCGTCTCCGGAACGGAGTCATGGCATGGCTGTTGAGGTTCGCCCACCGGTGGTGATCCGTCGCTCCCGTGGCGATGTCGCGGCGTTCATGTTCGATCCCGCGAACGACCTGCAGTGGACCGGCGGGATCACCTCCAGTACGCCAGCGGGGCCCGCACCGCTCATGAAAGGCGCCACGGTCGACCGCACTGCGCGGTTTCTTGGCTGGTCGTTCCGCTACGGCTAATCGTCACGGAGCACGATCCCGATCGGCCGGTCGAGCTGGCAGTGGAGCGTCCGTTCCCGATGTCTGTCCGATACGAGCTCGCCGACGCTCCCCGAGGGGACCGAGGTCGCCATTCACGCGACCGGGACGCCAGGCTGGTTCTTCCGCTGGGCCACGCCGCTGATGACACGGCACGTGCACAAGAACCAGCGCCTCCGATCTTGACCGGCTACGAGCCTGCTGGGAGAAGCGATCTCGGGAGCGGCAGCTCGGATCAGGACTGATCGCTGCGCGTTGACTGCATCGTGTGGAGCCGGGTGCGGAGCATGTCCGCGAACTCTTCGGCGGTGGCGAGGGTGGCGCGTAGTTTGGTGCAGCGTTCCTCGGCTGTCCCGGTGTATTCGCGTAGCCGTGCGCGGCGTTGGCTGGCTGTCAGTGGCTTGCCGGTGGTGTGGTCGGGGTCGAGGACTTCCAGGAGCTCGCGCATCTCCTCGAGTTGGAAGCCGAGTGGTTTCATCCGCATGATGAGGTGTAGCCGGTCCAGTTCGGACTGTGTGTAGAGCCGGAATCCGCCTTGGCTGCGTGCGCTGGGGACGGCGAGGCCGACTTCCTCGTAGTAGCGGATGGTGCGCAGGGACAGGCCGGTGCGCTCGGCTACTTCGCCGATCTGCATGTGCTCACCCACGCGACGTCCTCGCCCTTCGTCCACTGCTCGTGCCCGACCACGGTACCGGGTTTCCCGGGACGCCAGTTCCGCCAGCGACGCTGGAGATCTTGATCACGATCGGCCAGCCCAGCCGAAATCTTCCGTCACGTTAGAGTAGGGTCTCGCGTGGTTGCGTCGGAGCGGCCGTGGCCATGAGGGCGGCTACCAGAATCTTTCCCGGCATCGCGGCCGGGCTGCCAGGCGCGACTTGGCGTCTCTGGGGTTGTGAGAGTCCTGTACATGGGCGGGGATCACCGCGGGTGTTCTCGTGTGCGTTTCGAGGTGTTGATGTCGTTCGTGGCTGTCGCACGCCCTTCCGCGTGGAGCCGGGTACGCCTGGCGTGGTTTTCCAACCCGCGCGCGGATCTGTTGTCCGGGTTGGTGGTCGCGCTGGCGTTGATCCCGGAGGCGTTGTCGTTTTCGATTATCGCTGGGGTTGATCCGAAGGTCGGGTTGTATGCCTCGTTCACGATCGCGATCATCATCGCGTTCTCCGGTGGCCGTCCGGGGATGATCTCCGCGGCGACCGGGGCGATGGCGCTGGTCATGGTGCCGTTGGTGCGCGATCACGGGGTGCAGTATCTGTTCGCCGCCACGATCCTGACGGGTGTCTTCCAGATCCTGTTCGGCGTCATCGGGATTCACAAGCTGATGCGGTTCGTGCCCCGGACCGTGATGGTCGGGTTCGTCAACGCGCTCGCGATCCTGTTGTTCGTCGCGCAGATCCCGCACATCGTCGGGGGCGGCTTGCCGGTGGTCGGGCTGGTCGTGCTGGGTCTGGCGATCATCTATCTGCTGCCGAAGCTCACCAAGGTCGTTCCTTCGCCGCTGGTGGCCATTGTCGTGATCACCGCCCTGACGGTCTTCCTGCACATCGACGTGCCCACGGTGGGTGGCATGGGCGAGTTGCCGGATGCCTTGCCCGTCCTGGGCGTTCCGATGGTGCCGTTCACTGTGGACACCCTTGCGATTATCGCTCCCTACGCGCTGACGTTGGCGGTCGTCGGTCTGGTCGAGTCGCTGCTGACCGCCCAGCTCATCGACGACATCACCGACACACAGTCGAAGAAGGGCACGGAAGTCCGCGGCCAGGGCATCGCCAACATCGCCACCGGTTTCCTTGGCGGGATGGCGGGCTGCGCGATGATCGGGCAATCGATGATCAACGTGAAGTCGGGCGGTCGCACTCGGTTGTCGACGCTGTCGGCCGGTGTGTTCCTGCTGATCCTGGTCTTCGCGCTCGGTCCGGTTGTGTCGCTGATCCCGATGGCCGCTCTGGTGGCGGTGATGATCTTTGTGTCGGTCAGCACGTTCGACTGGTCGAGTATTACGCCGCGCTCGGTTCGGCGTTCTCCGAAGAGCGAGACCGCGGTCATGGTGGTGACAGTGGGCACTGTCGTCGCGACTCACAACCTGGCTCTGGGCGTTGTCGCCGGTGCGTTGCTGTCGGCGGTCTTCTTCGCTCGCCGGGTCGCGCATCTCGTGGAGGTGTCGAGTGTGCTGGACCCGAACGGCGAGATTCGAATCTACGCGGTGACCGGTGAGCTGTTTTTCGCGTCCAGCAACGAGTTCATGCACGCGTTCGACTACGCCGACACCGTCTCGAAGGTGGTCATCGACTTGTCGGACGCGCACGTCTGGGACAGTTCGGCAGTGGCCACATTGGACGCCGTGACTGCGAAGTTCGCCTCCCGTGGCATCACGGCGGAGATCACCGGCCTCAACCCGCACAGCGAGAAGCTGCACAGCACATTGTCGGGCCAGGTCACCGCCGCCCATTGAGGCCGATGCAACGCCTTCGGCTATCGAAACCTTACGTAAGGGTAGACTTCACCACGGATGGCCCGGACGGAATGGCTTGTGGCGCATCTTAGCTCGGCGTCCGCGATGGCTGGTCGTTCGCTTCCACCGCACGGCTGGTGGGGCGACGGCGGCGGGGGAGCAACGCCTCGATCCCGCGCAGTGAAGTCCTGCCCTGAACCGGCGGCGCCGTCTGGCATTGTTAACCGACACTTACTTGCCTGATCGGTTCCGCATTGCTGTTGATCGTGCGCTTCACAGGAGCCAGCAGTTGGCCCTACTCCGGGCTCCTGTGAAACGCCGCCGCGCAGTCACCGCACAGGAACAGAACCTGTGGGGCGGTGGGTCACGTGCACTGTTTCCCGGCGTTGACGCAGCCGACGATCCTCGCCATGGTCTGCTCCGAGTTGACGTTGACGAAGTCGTTGTGGTCGGAGAAGGGGTTGTGATTCTCCTCGGGGAAGGAGTCCAGTTGATACTGGCCGTTCTGCTGGACGTCGGCGGGGATGTTGTAGGCGATGGTGATTCGTAGTTGCGGTACGGCTTTCGTGCCGGCGGGGCAGGCGCCGGTGTTGCGGTCGGGGAAGGCGATGTGGGCGCGGTGGTTGTCGCTGTCGGTGTTGCGTCCGTCCCAGCAGCTGGGGAAGTCGTGTACCCGCGTTACTTGGCTGCCGGTGGGGCAGATGACGTACTTGTCCGACAGCCGGTCGGTGACGCCGCTGCATGTCCAGGTGGCGCGGGCGTTGGCCGGTCCGCGGCTGGTGGGTTTCGCGTCACCGGTGATCATTTTGAGGAACTTCGGCATCGGAACGACCTTGCTGGTCGTGTTGCCGCGGTATTCGATCGTCACGCTGGCCGGCCGGACGATGCCGCCGACGTTCCCGGCGAGCTCGAGGTTGGGTCCTTCGGCGCCGGGCAGTGGGGCGGCCGTGCCGGAACCGCCGTTTCCGTTGCCGGGGCTGGCGTTGTTGAGCGTGCACGGCGCGAGCCGCTCCAGCCCGGTGGGCCGGGATGCGGTGCGGCCGATCGCGATGGCGATCCGGTCGATCGTGGCGACTCGTTTGTCCTTCAGCGGCCCGAGGATCGCGTTGTCGACGAAGTTCGGTCCACCTTGGCCTTGGGTGCCGACCAGACGCTGGTTGGCTTCGGCGATCTGCTTGTCCAGCAGGGTGAGGTTACGGTTGACCTCTTCCACGGCCTGGGCAGGAATGCCGGGGAGCTTGTCGCGCACGGTCGGGCAGTTGATCGTCGGTGTCACCACGGGCGGTGCGTCGGCCTGGGCGCCGTTCCCGCCGGATGAGTTGTGTCCGGCGTGCGTGCCGTCGAAGTTCAGGTCACAGTCGGCCATCGAGACCAGGTTCGCCGGTCGCGGTGCGTTGCGGCCGATCGCGGTGGCGATCCGGTCGATCGTGGCGACTCGTTTGCTGCGCAGCGGACCGAGGATGGCGTTGTTGACGAAGTCGGGTCCACCTTGGCCTTGGGTGCCGGCCAGACGCTGGTTGGCTTCGGCGATCTGCTGGTTCAGCAACCGCAGGTTCTGGTCCACTTCGGCGCGTGCCTGGTCGGGAACGGCCGGGAGCCGGTCGGCGACGGTAGGACAGCTGATCGACGGAGTGCCCGCCGCCTTGAGCGTGTCGGCGTCGGCGCCCACCCTCCTGTTGGCCTGTTTGTTGATCCGCACGACCGGCCAGAAGTACGACGACTTGTCACCGTTCTCGCAGGTGGTGCCCGAGTCCTCCAGGCTCTCGTCGGTCGATTCGGCGCTGATCGAGAGGTTGCCGACAAAGTCGTGCACATGCTGGGCGCCGTTCTTCACGCCCGGCTGGGCAACCGGGTTGTCCGGGCTGAACTTGCGGTTGCCATTGGTTCCGCAGTCCACTGTGAACACGCCGGTGGAGCCACCCTGCCGGACCTCCGGTGTTCGCACATTGGAAGGGACATCTTCGATGCGGACGAACTCCGACAGCGGGGCCGGCTGGCCCTCGTCGTTGCCGGTGTTGGCGGCGATCGCGGCCGTAGCCGTTCCCGCAGTCGCGACTGCGATGAGTGCCAGGAGCGCGCGGACTTTGCGCGCCCGCGTTCGTACCACCCTGTGTTGCTGCATCACTTCCTCCTCCGCCCAGTCGGGGATGGGCGTCATGAGGGAGTACGAGCCAGCCGCGGCGCGAGACACGGATCGGACGCTCGCGTCACCGATTGGTAAGAAGTCGTCCGGCCTTGCTGGCCGGACAGGGACGCCGCTCAACGGGGGCGAAAGGCGGTCAAGGGGCGGTGAAGGTGATGCTGTCGGGAATGGCGTCGAAGGCCTCTTCGACTCTGTGGATCAGGACTTTGCTGCCGCCGGGTCCTTTGCGTCTGCTGGGTTTGTCGTGTGGTCCGTCGTAGCCGCGGCCGGAGATCCAGTTCTTCGCGGCGCAGCGCCACGCGGCGAGAGAGAGTTCACCCAGTAGTCGGAGCCGCACATCGTCGCGGCTGTCGATGCCGAGCTTGGTCTCCAACTCGGCGACGAGTCTGGATTGGACAGTGACGGACCGCAGCAGACTACGATCCCACAGCACCGGCGTGCGGGCGATGAGCCCGCGGGTGGCGAGGAACCGCCGGTCCCAGTCCTCGCCGAGTCCGGTGATCGCGGCGACCAGGGTCTCCTTGAGGAAGACGAGCACCGGGCCGTGCAGTTCCCGTGCGGCGACCTCGGTGACATAGGCGTCCCACAGTTCCAGCTCCGCCGCCATCGCGACATCCTCTTTGGACTCATACATCCGGAAGAACGTGCGCTTGGAGACCTCCACCGCGTCGACCAACTCGTCCAGGGTCGTCTCCTGGAAGCCTTTCTCCAGAAACAACCGCAGCGCTGTGTCGGCCAATGCCCGACGGGTGCGCAGCTTCTTGCGTTCACGCAGCGGCAGTGACCGATCCGCCGCATCAGAAACCATGGCCGAGGGGGGAGTCGTCATCGCGGCAGTCTAACTGCGCTGATCCATAAACGCCACTAGACGGTAAATGCCACTCAAGCTAATCTGCCACTGAGAGGCATATTCTCGACCGGGGGTGGAAGCATGCAGGGGAATGAGCGCAGTCCGGTGGTTCTCGCGGTCCTGTTGGCCGCGTCCACTCTGGGTGTGATGGGCGGCGCGATCCTCGTGCCGGTGCTGGAGGTGATCCGCGGTGACTTCGGGGTCACTGGTACCGCGGCCGGGTTCATCCTGACCGGGCACGGGTTCGCCATCGCGGTGTCCAGTCCGTTGGTCGGGCGCTTGGTCGACCGTTGGGGTATCCGCTGGCCGATGATCGGTGGCTTGGTCGTGTACGGGCTTGGTGGTGGCGCGGGTCTGGTTGTCACGTCGTATCCGGCGCTGATCGCCAGTCGACTGGTGTTCGGGATCGGCGCGGCGGCCGTGTTCAGTTGCACGACGATCGCGATGCTGGCGTTCTACCAAGGGAAGCTTCGCGACCGGGTGATGGGCTGGCGGTCCACCGCGACCAGCGTGGGTGGGCTGATCTGGCCGCTGCTGGGCGGAGTTCTGGGCGGGATGACCTGGCACGCCACGTTCGCCGTGTACCTGATCGGTATCCCGTTGGCGCTCGCCGCGGTGTGGACGTTGCCGAACACCACCGCACGGAGCGATCGGCCTCGGGTGGGTGTGATCCGGTTGATGCGGCTGCGTCCCGCGTTGATCGGCTGGTACAGCCTATGGATCATCATCGCGGTCCAGATGTACGTGCTGGCCATCTTCCTGCCACAACGACTGGCCGAGATCGGCATCCGCTCACCGGTGCTGGTCTCGATCTACGCGGTGGTCGGCGCTTCCCTGATCACCAGCTTGGTCGGCCTGGCCTATGGCCGGATACGCACACGGCTGAGCTATCCGGTGTTGCTGCGGCTCGCGCTCGGCTCGGCGATGGTCGGTTTCCTGATCTACGGCACGGTCAGCCAACCAATCGTCCTGCTGCTGACGCCCGCCCTGTTCGGCTTCGGCAACGGCATCCTGTTTCCGGTAGCTACCGTCCTGGTGGACGAGGCGGCCGGACCTGAACACCGCGCACGCGCCGCGTCACTATCGGGAACCGCGATCTTCGCCGGACAGTTCGCCTCGCCGCTGCTGTTCGGGCCGCTGATCGCCGCCACGTCGACCACGACCGGATTCTTTGTCAGCGCGGCGGTGTCAGCTCTCCTGTTGCTGATCGTGACCACACGGCGAACCATCACGTCGAGCGATGCCGCAGAGGAATCACAACGGACACATGACAGCACCTCGGCTTAGTGCCGACGTGCGGGCAGCCGGCCAGCGAGCGCGTCCAATGGCGACTCGGGTCCGCGTGTGTCCGGTGGACAGTGCCGCCGACGAGCACCGCGATGATGACGATCATGAACAGCCAACCGACGGTCAACCCGGCGAGCGGTCAGGGGACGGGGTGAGGGCGACCCAGGTGAACGGTTGGACGAGGCCGGCTGGGGTGAGGTGTTCTTCGGAGCGGGTGTCGAGCAGGTGGAAGTGTGGGGCGAAGATCTGGGCCAGTTCGGTGGCGTTGTAGCGCACGACTGGGAGTCCGGAGCAGTGGGTTGGTCCGTGGGTGTCGAAGGTGGCGATGATGACCTTGCCGTCGGGGGCGGTGCCGGAGCGGAGCACGTGCAGGTAGGAGTCGCGTTCGTGTTCGTCGATGAGGAAGTGGAACACGGCGCGGTCGTGCCAGAGGTCGTAGCGTCGTTCGGGTGTCCAGTCGAAGATGTCCCGGTGTAGCCAGTGCACCTGTTCCGCGGCTGGGCCGAGCCGGGCTTTGGTGTTGTCCAGGGCCACTTTGGACACGTCGAGGAGTGAGACGTCGGTGAATTGCCGGGCGAGTAGGTGGTCGACGACGACCGAGGCTCCGCCGCCGAGGTCGATGACCGACGCGTCATGGCCGATGCGCAGAGTGTCCAGTAGTTCGAGGGTGACGGCTGGTGTCGCCTGGTACCAGCTGACGCCGTCCTCGCCTTTGGTGTCGTAGACGGTGTTCCAGTGGGCGGCGCGGTTGTCGGGTGTGGTCGGCCGGGTCACGCGCATCGGAATGCCTTCCTTGTGTTGTCGCGCTGTTGTGCGGTGGCTTGGAGAATGCGGTCGATTTGTGTGATGGCGGCGCGGATGGGGAGCGGGGAGTCGGTGACCCGCAGTTCGGGGTCGGTGATGCCGACCGGATGCCACCAGACTCCGTCGACGGCCAAGGTGGGTTCGGGGTACAGGTCGTCGCGGGTCAGCACGAGGCCGGAGGTGGCGAAGCCCTGCCGGGCGATGCGGCGGATCACCTGGTCTTCGGTCGGCACGCCCTCGGTGTCGAGCAGTTCGCGCAGTGCGGCCACTTCCTCGGCGTCGGCGGCGTCGATGGTGGCGGCGATCCGGACGCGGAAGCCCAGTGTTCGGGCGAGGGTGATGCCGGTACGGGCGCGGGCGAACGACCCTGCGGACCGGTGCCGGTCGTGCAGCTCAGGCGTGGCGGAGTCCAGTGAGATCTGCAGGGTGACCCGTTCGCGGTCCAGGGCTTCCAGGGTGCGGCGACGGTTGCCGCGACTGAACACCATGCCGTTGGTGAGGACGGTGACCGGCACGTGCTCGACGACCGCGTCGATGAGTCCGCCGAGGTCGGGGTGCAGGAACGGTTCGCCGCCGGTGATCATCACCTCGGTACCGCCGTCGGTGACGAATTCCGCCACCGCCGCCTGGGCCAGCTCGATGGGCAGGTGTCGGGCGGGCGCGCGTGGTGAGGACTCCGCGCAGCAGTAGTCGCAGGCGAGGTTGCAGTTGAAGTTGCTGTACAGCCACAGTCGGGAGCCCAGTTTCGGCGGCTGCGGCTCGACCTGGACCGCGCCCTTGCGGACCTGCAGCGGTCCGACCAGGGCGTTGCCGGTGAGCACGCACCACGCCGCGAGATCTTCCGGCACCGACGGGCCGCCGCCGCGTACCTCCAGGATCTCCTCCGCGTTCAGCGCCTCCACCGCCGTGTGCAGTTTGACCAGCAGCCCGCTGCCGAAGTCGGTGCCGCCCGCGTCCAGCACAACATCCGGTCGCACCATGGTTCAGCGCCCCCTTCGCACGAAGTAGCTCGCCGTCGGCCCGTTGTGCGCCACCTGTTCGAGCGGGTGGCCTGCCAGGTCGCACCAGGCAGGCAGGTCGATCGCGACTGAGGGGGCCTGGCTGCGGATCTCGAGGATCTCCCCGACCGCGATCCCGGTCAGCGCTCGCCGGATGGCGATGAGCAGCCCGCCGCCGCAGTCGAGCGTGCCGCCGTCGCACACCGCCGCCGGGCTCATGGCCGGGGTCATGGCCGGGTTCATGACAGCACCACCAGCAGGCCCGCGCCCACCACACCCAGCACGGCGACACAGACGCCGGTGGCCGCGATCACGCGTGCCGGGAAGGCCCGTCGGATCATCAGCATCGACGGCAGGGACAGCGCCGGAAGGGTGAGGATCAGCGCACCGACCGGGCCGAGCCCGACTCCCGCGAGGGCCAAGCCTTGGATGATCGGGATCTCGCCAGCGGTGGGAATGACGAACAACGTCCCGACCACCGCGAACAAGAGAACGGCGAGCAGACCCCACTCCGCTGCTCCGGCCGGGAACAGCCAGCCACGCAGCCCGCCGAGCAGCAGCACGACGATCAGATACTCAGGCAGCAGGACCGCGGAGAGCCGGACCAGCGTCCGGAGGAATCGACGGGCCGCGTCGCGCGCACTGGCCGGCGCGTCCGGAGTGGACGAATCATACTCCGGCGCGAGGGCCGGATCGGTGACGGCCTTGCGGGCGCCGACCAACCGACCGATCAGCATCGTGACCCCGAACACCAGCACAGCGCCGGTGATCACGCGGACGGTGACGAACTGCCAGGGCAGCACCACGGCCATGAACACCAGCACCACCGGATTGAGGACTGGATTGCCCAGCCAGTACGCCAAAGCCGATGACAGCGGCACGCCCCGCTTCCGGACGCTGACCGCGACCGGTGCCGCGCAGCACGTGCACATCATCGACGGCATCGACAACGCGCCCCCGGCCACCGTGCTCACTGCCGGCCCTCGGTGCCGCTGGAACATCGACAGCAGCCGACGCCGCGGCAGGAACGCCTCCACCGACGCGGCAAGCAACAACCCCGCCACCATCGCGGGCCAGATAGCCCGGCCATAGACGAGGGCATAGTCCAGCGCCGCCTGCCATGAGGGAGCCGGCGGGGTGGAGGCGTCACCATTCACGATCGACGTGCCCACCGTGTGGCTGCCGACGACGGCCGGAACCTTCTCCGCATACGGTAGCCATTTGGCCCACGCCAATGCCGCCACCGCCACGGCAGCAAACCCCAGCGTCCCCAACAACATCGCGCGCCGCGAACTGCCTGCCCGCGCAGTGACGGTGTCGGTCGTCGCCATCGCCGCTCCTTTCGCTATTGCTTGCTCGCCTGGTCTTCCTGTGGGGTGAGACTGACGGCGAGCAGGCCGAGGCCGAGGCCGCCGAGCAGCGCCATCGCGGAGCGGGAACCGTCCAACCACTGCGTCCCGGCGATGTTCTGCACGAGTAACAACGCCGCGACAGCGGTGAGGCCCAGACCGGCCAGCACCGCAAGCCATCGGCCTGTTGCCTTGCCGAGCAGTCCGCCCGCGACCGCGATCCCGCCCAGGAGCAGAAGGATCACCATCATCGGCACGCTCAAGTACGCCGGTGGCGAGTACTGCACCGGTGTGTCGGCGCCGAGCGTGTCCGACCGCAACGGCACGAACCTCAGCAGTGCGGCCACGATCGCGCCTGCGCCCAGCGCGATGGCGGCGGTATCGAGCCGGGAGCGAGTCATGACAGCCTCACCAACACCCGCGCCAACGGATGTGACGACGCTTGCCAACTCGGCCGCAGCACGCCGTCGACCCCGTAAGCACGGCCCGCCGCAGTGGCGAAGAACGCCAGGTGGATCAGGATCATCAGGTAGTACGCCCACGGCCACTCATGTGGCGCGTTCAGCACGGACAGGGCGATGACCATCGACTGGGCGGCTCCGATCAACGCCCACAACCGAGTGGCCAGCCCGGCCAACAGGAACGCACCGAGGCCGGCTTCGACCAGCAGGGTGATCCAGCCGAACAGCGTCATGTTCGGCAACACGACGTTGTCCACCAGCCACGCATACGGCGAAAGAACCGGACGATCCACGGCCAGCCGGGTCCAGTTCCGCAGCCCTGCGAAACCCTCGGACGGATCCTTCCACGCCACGTTCTGAATCCACATATACGCGACGCCGACCCGGGCCAGCGCGAGCAACCCACGGCCCAACCGCGACTCCACACCCGCCACCTTGGAGGCGACCACGGTCATCGCAACCCCTTTCGTCGCTACGAACCAAACCCCGACACGAGCGGCCGATCAACCATCTCGGCCATTACGAATCTCTGACATCAACTGGCAGACGCATCCGGGCCTGAGGGCGGCATAGTGACTCGGCATGGATGCGACGGAGTGCACGGCCTGGTGGGGCGCGAGGGTCAACGCCGCGTGAGCATGGTGAAGGTGCGATGGACGGTTCGTCCACGACGGCCTACACATCCACAGAAACGGCCAAGATAAAGGCGTCGTCGGAACAACTCCCTGGCGAGACGACCTCGCCATCTGCCCTAAGTAGACGGTGGGGGTACCCGCCGGCCTGGCACCGGGCTTTCTGATAGTCCACTGTGGATGGTTGACGTAATACACCCGTAAGACCCATCACACCGATCAGCGGTGCCGCCGCGCGGGGAGATCACGGCATCGTGTTGATGCCCTGTTTTCCGCCGCAGAAAGCGAAAGGACTCCATGCTGTGGATACTGCGTTGTTCCGTCGGCTGACCGCCGAACTGGTCGGCACAGCCATCCTCTGCCTGTTCGGTATCGGCGCCGCCGTGTCCATCACGGCAAGCGGCACCGGTCCGTCCGGGTTGCTGATCGTCGCGCTCGCGCACGGACTCGCGCTCGCCGTTGCGATCTACGCTTTCGGCGCGACCTCCGGTGGCCACTTCAACCCGACCGTCACCCTCGCTTTGGCCAGTCGTGGGCGGTTCGCCTGGCGCGAGGTGCCGGCCTACCTGCTCGCTCAGTTACTCGGCGGAATACTGGCCGCGGCACTGGTTTATGCGGCCTACGCCGGCACGGCGATCGACAGCGGCCTGGGCGCCACCACGTTCGGCCAGGATGTCGGCTTCGGGCAAGCGCTGGTTGCCGAAGCCATCGGCGCGTTCATCCTCGTTACCGCGGTCTTCGCCCTGGCAGTTTCCCCGACCGCCCCGAAAGGTGTGGCCGCACTCGGCATCGGGCTGGCCCTGGCCACGCAGATCATGGTCTTCGGCCCGCTTACCGGCGCCTCGGTCAACCTGGCCCGCACCCTGGGGCCCGACACTGTGCTGTCGCTGGCCGGCGCGACCGTGGCGTGGTCCCAGCTCATCCTCTACCTCGTCGCGCCTCTGATCGGCGGCCTGGCCGCGGCGTTTCTCCACGACGGCGTTACTCGCCGGCGACGCGCCGTACCCGAAGCCGCCACCCCAAAAGCCTGACATGTCCGGCACCCAGCCGATCGCAGACACACCACACCAACAAGACAGCCCATCCGACGCCCCTGGTCGCTGCATCATGCTGTGCCTGCGCTGCCAGGCGCCCGAAGGATGGCAAATCGACGGTGTCACGGTGCGTTTCCGCCGGTCGTCAGAACCCCATCAACCGGCAGCCAGCTCGGAATCACAACCAGGAGGTCACGAATAGTGGGACGGAGATTTGTCGCGGTGGGCGCGATCACTGCCGGGATCGTGGTGTTGACCGCCGGGCCGGCCACTGCCGCGACGCCGGACTGGGAAGTGCTGGCGACGCCGAATCCGAGGACCGGGCACAACGTCTTCGCCGATGTATCCGGTGTTTCGGGCGCCGATGTCTGGGGTTTCTTCGGGCCAGAACTCACACCGCCGACCGACGTGGACGAGCAGACCCGGATGCTGGCCTTCTTGGGACGGGCAGCGTGCAACCGGTGGGGATCGCGCGGCGGCCGGTGTCGAACTCCTGCAGGGCGGCACCGACCGCTGCCGCGACGGTCATTTCGAAGACCTCGTCTTCGGAATGACCAGCCGCAAGCAACTGCTTGATCGTGCCGTCGGTGATTCGGCTGGGAGTGTCGCGGACCAGAGCGGCGTAGGACTTCCATGGTTCGGTCAGCGACTCACCGGTTGCCGCGGACGTACGTAGCGCCGGTGATGTCGTGGCGGGTGCGTCGAAGACCGCGTGACGCAGGTTCTCGACCATGTCACCGTGATCGGTGTACGTGCCTTCGGCGAGCAGGAACGCGGGGAACCGATAGCCGAACCGATGCAGGGCGCGGGTTCCGCTCTGTAGCTGGCCTTCGCGTAGTTCGAACCCGAAGGCGAGGGCGAGCCGGTTGACGACGTTCCACACCACACCGACATGCAGCGCCTCCAGCACTGCCTGCGCGGATAGCCCGGCGACGAGTTCGGCGTTGTCCGGGGTATCGAGAAACTGGCGGATCGCTTGGAGTTCCGGCCGTGCTGAATCGGGCTGGTCGGGGTCGATCTCGCCGTGGGAGGCGATGCGGACGAGTTCGGTGTGGGTGACGAAGCAGAACGAGCATTCGTACCGTTGCGCTGTGGTCATCGCCAGGTATTCACGTTCGCCGGCGGTCCAGTAGGACGGTCCGCGCATTGCCGGGGTGGTCAGGTCCAACAGGGCGCGAGTGAGGAAACCTGGCCGGTAAAGCAGCGTCTTTGACGATGTCCGGGTTGTCCACTCGCGACATGGTCGCGGTCATTTTCAAGAACAGCTTCGCGCGTGTGCGATGTCCGTGATCAAGGATAGACAGTCTCATGTGGACTCCGTCGTATCGAGAGCGAGCAGGCGGCCGGTGAGGAAGCGCCGGTCGGCTGGGCTGGTGGCCAGTTCGTGCGCGCGCCGGTACGCCGCCGCGGCTTCATCAGCACGACCGAGCCTGCACAGTAGAATCGGCGCGAGCGGCGTGCATCAGGTGGTACTGGTCCAAACCGTCGATGGTGTCGATCAACGCCAAGCCCTCGGCGACCGTGGTGGCCATCGCGACTGCGACCGCGTGATTCAACGCGACGACCGGAGACGACGTCATCGACAGTAGTTGCCCGTAGAGGGCGGCGATACTCGGCCAGTCGGTCTGAGCGGTGCTCACGGCTTGGGCATGCAGCACGGCGATCGCAGCTTGCAGCTGATACGGCCCCGGTGCTTCGTAGCGCAGTGCTCGGTCCAGCACGGAATGGCTTCCGCGATTTCGTTGTGGTCCCAGCGGGATCGGTCTTGGTATTCCAACAACACGATGTCCCCGACCGTGTTGTGGCGGGCGGCGGAGCGCGAGTCGTGCAGCAGCAACAACGCGACCTGGCCGAGCGCTTCGGGTTCGTCGGGCATCAGGGCGGCGATCAACTTCGCCAACCGGATAGCCACCGCGTACCGGGCGACGGCGTGCCCGACCGTAAGGCTGTCGTGAGTTCTTCAGTGCCCAGCCGCCGCGGGCTCACGTAGTAGAGGACGGCACCAGGTGGCAGCTCGGTGTGCCAGCCAGGGTTGACGATGAGGCGACCGTGGACGCTGACGGCGAGCAGAGTCGCGCCGAACCGACGACCGAGCGCCATCTGGCAGTGTTCGACGATGAGTGGGCCCAGCGACCGTGATAACCGGATGGAGTAGGTGTTGGCGCCGTCGGGCGACATCAGCTCCGCATAGACCTCGGCGATGCCGGGAGACGTCAGTTCCTCGGTGATCATTCGAGGTGTGTGCCATTGAACGCAGCGGATGTTGCCGTCGACGTACCGCACCAACTGGGCACGTTCCATGTCGCGCAAGGCGATGACGATGTGCGCCTTGGTGTTGAGGTGGTTCACGGTGACCGCGATGGCGAGAGCCTCGTTGTCGTCCCTGGCGTCGACAAGAACGGTGCGCGCACGGTGAACGCCCGCTCTGTTCAGTACGGTTTGGTCGGTCAGTTCACCGCGGACGAAGTCGATCTCCTGGTCCGGCATCGGGTGTGCTGTCGTTTCGTCCCATGCGCACAGGACCAATCGCTCGTCCTTGGCCTCCGCGATGAGTTGAGCGACGATTCGCTCCGTGCGTCCTGGTATATAGCCCAACAGTGCGATGTGGCCGGCGGCGGCCACAATGATCGTTCCTTGCATGCGTCGCCCTTTCATCCGTTCCAGCATCGACGCCAACTTCGTGAACACCGTCGTCAGGGTGGCGATGCCGCCGACGATCACGTAGCTGCCGACGACGTGCCCGGCTGCAGTCTGTGGGTAGAAGTCGCCGTAGCCGACAGTCGCTGCGGTCACTACGAAGTACCACCAATAGTTCGCGGGCTGCACGAGCTCGTTTTCCGCTGGTTCCGCCAGTGCCATCAGCGGCCAGCTGGTCACGAACACGAAGAGGATGACCGCGGCCGGGGTAACCCAGCTGGTCAGCGACGCCAATCGGGTGAGCAACCGCGAGAGCATGTACAGCATGGCGTGACGAGTTAGACCTCTTCCAGTACTGACCGCAAGAAGATCTGGGTTCGTGCTCCAGTTCGTAGAACATCAGCACTCGATCGGAGATGGCCCGGGCAAACTGGACTGCATGCACGACTCACGGCATCGTCATATCGATGGACCGCCAAACCCGAACGCACTTCTCGTCGTTCGCCCATCGGTCACGGATCGACCCTAAACGGCGGATACCGATGAGGTCAATCTATTGCTATATGCAAGAGTTGCATCGACGATGCGTAGACGTGCTGATGTGGCTCGATGCTACGTGCTCCAGCAAGCCGGTCAGGAGGATGTTCCGGCGCCGGAAGGTAGCGTTGCTGCCGACACGGTCCCAGCTCGGTCATCTCTGCTTCTTGTGGCGATAGAGAACCACGCTGATGGCGATGGCTGTGACCAGTGCTGTTGCCGCGACGAGGATGGTGTACAGGTCGCTGGGGCCGCGTGAGATGCTGATTACCAGGAACCCGATCATGACGGCAAGACTGGTCAGCGCGGCGGTGACCTTTGCGGGAAACAGGCTTTTGTCCTGGTGGGATTGTTTGCGAGGCATGGGGGTTCGCTCCGTTCGATCGTGGTCGTCGTTGAGTGCTTGCCCAGCGCGGGCCTGACCAACCATCTTGAGCCAGGTCCGTGATGAAGCCGTGACAAAGATTGCCGTATGCAAGAAATACGGCGGGGCACCCGTAAGGTCTGGCTGATTTGTTTAACTAAGTCGAAGGGGGATGATCCTGTTGCTGCTCCTTACCCCGGTCGCCGTGGAGTTCATCAGCTTCATCACCTCCACCAGCACCACACCGCACGCCGCGGGCCTGCGCATCACTGCCGCGCAAGCCTCGCCGGAGGGAGCGAATCTGGCGGTGGAGCTAGTGACCTGCCCGCTGGATGGCGATCAGATCGTGGCTCAAACGGGCGCTCGGGTGTACATGGATCCGTTGGCCGCCGCCTTCCTTGACGACAAGGTGCTCACCGCGGAACTTGACGAGCGTGGGCGTCCTCGCTTCAGGCTGCTCCAGCCTGAAGCCGATGGCGGCGCCAGTCCTTGAATGCTTTACCTGTGCTCAAGTGGCTGCACCTGCTTGACGTACAGTGGTACACCTTGCATGCATGTGGTCGGCTGGCCGTGGCGGGGTACGCCGGTGACAGTCAGCCGCTGGCCGTGCTGAAAGTCTTGTGTTTCACCATCTACCAGTAGGTACTGGGTGGTACCTGCGTCCAGCAGCAGGCATCCTGGTTCGACTCCGGCTACGACCGTGCCGCTGACGGTGATCTCGTCTGTGCCTGGAGCCGAGGATGTCGGTGACGGCGACGAGGGTTCCGATGGAGGAGCGTTGCCGCACGCCGATATCGGCAGCAGGCAGGCGATGAATGTTGTGGCGACGCGAATGGTTGCTGAAGGTCCCATATGGCGACGGGTACCCGGAAAACGCCAACACATTCAGCAGGAAACATGCCTTATGCAAATATTGGCTGACCGTTGGGTTTCGGTTCTGACGCAGGGGGTAGGCGTTGAACGACGCACGACTGACGAGAGAAGAACCATGGATCACGGTCACGACAAGATTGTGCTCAACCCGTACGAGCGACACCAGCTGGAACTGATCGAGCATCACCTGGCAGAAGAATCACGACATCAAGGTGTTCGCGCCCAATCGGAGGCGGCCATGCCGAACGCGGTGTGGTTCGGAGTGCTGCTCCCGTGTAGCTGGCTGATGGCAGGCGTATGGCTTCTGCTGGTGGGATCGCCGTTAGGGCTGCTGTTCGTTGTGATGGCAGCGGTCAGCGCTACCGCGACGCTGGTTGTCCGGGATCGGACGAGTACGTCACCTCTCCGTAAGGACCGTTAGGTCCCATTTCGCTGACGCATGCGGCAGGTCGTCGGCGACCAATCACGGAGGTGGTGGAGTGCTCGGTCCACGGAGCGGTGCAATGGTGCTGGTGGGCACGCTGTTCGGCTTGGTTGGGGGATGTGGCGTGGACGCGGGCAGCCGGCACCCGGAATGAGCCAGCCTGCTATGCCTACGACGACAAGCACGTCATCATCCGGGTCGGCGCCTGCGACCGTGCCAGTGGCGGAGCAGTTGAGGTTCACCGCCAAGACCGTGGACGACCAGAGCTTCAGCCGGAAAAGCCTGGCGGGGAAGGCGGTCGTGTTGTGGTTCTGGGCACCGTGGTGCCCGAAGTTCCGTGCGGAAGCGGGCAGGGTCGTCGCGACAACGCAGCCCAACACCGGCAAGGTCATTTTGGCGGAGTCGCCGCCCAGGACCAGCTGCCAGGCCATCAAGAAGTTCGTCACCGACTACAAGGTCGGCGGCTTCCAGCACGTTGCCGATCTGGACGCCTCAATCTGGACCCAGTTCGGCGTCACGCAACAACCCGCCTATGCGTTCATCAGTCCTGACGGGAAGGTGGACGTGGTCAAACAGCAACTTTCCGAGTCCGCATTGACCGAGCGGGTCGGCGCGCTAGTCAAGGCGTGATGGATCTCGACACGCTGGGATTCGCGCTAGTGGCAGGCATGGTGGCCACGGTCAACCCGTGCGGCTTCGCGATGTTGCCCGCGTATCTGACGCTGGTGGTCACCGGCGACAACCGGCGACGATGCCCGCGGTGTTGCGGGCCTGGGCGGGCTGTACACCGCCTTACGGCGTGTACGAGCTGCGCCCGTTTCACGGCGGTGGCTCGGCAGAGGATCCGATCGTGGATGCGGCGGGAGCGCTGTCGACAGTGCTGTCGGCGTGGGTCGATCAGATCGGACCGGACGCGATCAGCCCCAGCGCGTCCACGGTGATCGGGCCGATCATGTCGACCGTCTTGTGGAACAGGTCCGGTGCCCTTGGTGGTCGGCTTGGCGTTCCTCATCGGCGGAGCCGTGCTGATTGCTCGCCGCCGAGTGGGACGACGTGCCCGCGTGTCCTCGCCTCAGGACGAGGACACCTAGGCAGCCGTGCCTCATGTCGTACTGCCGGATCGAATCTGATCGGTTAGGGTTCTCCGCAGGTGTGCCGGGAAGTCTGGTCGGCGAGGTGGTTAAAGCCGACTACGGAAGGTATTCCTGTGCGTGCATACGACCTTGCGTCGGACTATCCGACAGTCCGGCCGGACACTCCGGTCATCGAGGCAGCACGGCTGTTGGCCGGCCAGGATCTGCCGGGCCTGATCGTCGTGGACGATCGGGGAGCACCGTGGACGATCCTGGCTGGAACGCAGGTGTTGCGGTTGGCGGTGCCGCAGTACTGCCAGGACGATCCCAATCTGGCCCGAGTGATCGATGAGGCCACGGCCGACGTGTTCCTGCGCGGGTTGGGTGATCGTTCGGTACGGGAGTCGCTGCCTGGTGAGAGCCCGGAACTGCCGGTGGTACATCCGGAGGCGACGGTTCTCGAGGTCGCCGCATTGATGGCGCGGACCCGCATCCCGCTGGTCGCCGTGGCCAATCCAGGCGGCGTGCTGCAAGGCGCGATCACGCTCGACTCGTTGCTCGACAGGGTGCTGGCCCAGTGACCGTTGTCGCCTGGCTGGCGATCGTCGTCTTCACGGTCGCCTACATTCTGATCGCCACGGAGAAGGTCCACCGGGTCGCTGCCGCTCTGGGCGGAGCCGTGCTGATGCTGGTGATCGGCGCGACGAACGCCGAGCACGCGTTCTTCTCCGAAGAGTCCGGTGTGGACTGGAACGTCATCTTCCTTCTCTTGGGGATGATGCTGATCGTCGCGGTTCTGCAACGCACGGGTGTGTTCGAGTTCGTGGCCATCTGGGCCGCGAAACGCGCGCGGGGCCGTCCTTTCCGGGTGATGGTGCTGCTTGTGCTGGTGACGGCTATCGCCTCAGCAGTGCTGGACAACGTCACGACGGTGCTGCTGATCGCACCGGTGACGTTGCTCGTATGCGAGCGGCTCGCCGTGCCTGTGGCGCCGTTCTTGATCGCTGAGGTGCTCGCGTCGAACATCGGCGGCACCGCGACTCTGGTCGGCGATCCGCCCAACATCATCATCGCGAGTCGTGCCGGACTGTCCTATAACGACTTCCTGATCCACCTGGCGCCCATTGTCGTGGTGCTGATGGTGGTGTTCGTCGGCATGTGCCGGTGGTTGTTCCGGCGAGCATTCGTCGCCAATCCGGAACGGGCGCAAGCGGTGATGGCACTTCGTGAGCGCGATGCCATCCGCGATGTCCGGCTGCTGATCATCAGCCTGGTAGTGCTCACCGCCGTCACCATTGCGTTCGTGCTGCACACAGTTCTGCACCTTGAGCCGTCGGTGGTGGCGCTGATCGGTGGACTGGTGCTGCTCGCGCTGTCCGGACTGAACGCGGAGTCAGTGGCCAAGGACGTGGAATGGCCGACACTGGTGTTCTTCGCCGGCTTGTTCGTCATGGTCGGAGCTCTTGTCAACACCGGAGTCATCGACATACTGGCGAAGTCCGCCGCCGAAGCCACCGAGGGCCGCCTGATGCTTGCTTCGGGTGTACTGCTGTGGGCCTCGGCGGTGATTTCCGCGATCGTCGACAACATTCCCTATGTGGCCACGATGAGTCCTGTTGTCGCCGATCTCGTACAAGCCAATGGTGGCGGTGGCTCCGGGCAGGTGCTGTGGTGGTCGTTGGCTCTCGGCGCGGATCTCGGCGGCAACGCGACAGCTGTCGGCGCCTCGGCGAACGTCGTGATGCTCGGCCTGGCTGAACGCTCCGGGCACAGGATTTCGTTCTGGCAGTTCACCAAGTACGGCTTGGTGGTTGCTTTTGTGACCATCGTGATCTCGATGGTGTACGTGTGGTTGCGCTACTTCGCCTTCGCGGGGTGAGACTTGATCAGTGCCTTTTGCGTTCAAGCAAGCGCAGGGTCAACGCGATCAGGACGAACGCGGCGATCAAGATGATCGGATAGATGAGCTCGGCCATGAGCTTGATCCATTCAATGAACAGGCTTCGTTGACTGTGCGGGCAGGATAACGCTCATTACGGGCTGTCTCGAGCCGGATGGCACGAGCGGGTGACGTGCATGATGAGCTCGGGATGATGGCCGTCAGCCGCGTTGAGCCGCACCGAGGAAACACCTGCGACGGTCCCGTCGGCCAGCTCCACCAGGGAGCCTGGAGGAAGCATGACCGGGCCCGCAAGGCGCAGAAGTACATCATCACGCAGCGGGTCGCAGATCAACGTGGTGACCTCGACGGGGAGATCGGACTCGGCCACGGATCCTCCTGGTTAACGAACGATTCGCACGACGCCGACCAGTCTTCCCGGCACACCTGGCACAACCTTAGCCGTCATCGTCGCACTGCCGCACGCAGAGCTAAGACCTTCCGGCATTTGCTCTATGCGAACGTCATTTCGCGCCAAGACGTCGAATGAGCCGCAGTACGGCGCGAACGGCGAATACCGCAGCGCCTCCGATGAAGATCGTCGCCAGCAGACCGGGTTTCGCCTTGTCCAGTTTCTCGCCGACACGGCGCGAGATGCGACGTGCCACCGATATCGCCACTCCAGCGAGCACGACGAGCAGCCCTGCGCCTACGAAGGGGATGTATGGGTGGTTCATGTCGCGGTCGACCGCGATGTAGAGCAAGCCACCCAGAAGGACGGTGGTGATTCCGGCTGCCACGACCTTTGCAACGTAGAGCCGGTCGTCCTCCCGTTTCGTCTGGCTCATGGATGACGTATACCCAACCTTCAGGACACCATACATACCTGGGTGTTTCGAAACCCGCTCCATACAACAGTTGCAGCCTGTCCGCATGGCGAGCCGCAGTCAATGTCAGTCAGCTCCCGTTGACACGAACTCCCGCTCTAGACAGCGGCGGCTGTCGTCGTCTCGATCTGACGGTCATGTGCCTGCCGGAGCAGCAGCTGGGACAGGACTGCTCCGGCCAAGGCGCGGAGCATGTCCCACTCGGCGTCCAAGGGATCACCTTGGGTGCCGAGGTACACCGTGCCGACACGGCCCGTTACCGATGCGGCGAACGCTTCGATGAGCTCGAAACCCGCGCTCGTTCCGAGTGATGCGGACGTTACGACGATGGTGAGCCACCACCCGCGCCGGGAACGAGAGACCCGGAGCAGTAGCTCGCGGATCACCAGTGCGGAGAGCGCGCCTTGAGCCACGTGCCCGATGCGGTCGTAAGAGTTGCGGTCGAGACGCAACCAGGCTTGGAGCCATTCACCCGGCAGGGCGTCGGCGTACGAGTAATGAGCACCTAGAGCGATCCAAAGCGCGCCGAAAGCGAGCGCACGGTACACCAGCGGTGTGAACTGGAACCGGGAATAGGTGACCACCAGTATTACGCACCCGACGGCGACCGGCGTGGCCTCCAGGAGCCAGGTGCCGTACAGCCTTGGTCCTACACCGGAGAACGCGACGGCGATGAGGACGACTGCGAGCAGTGCCTTCGGCTCTTGTCGTGCCCGCATCGTCGATCAGGACCGGCGAGTTAGCTCTGCGCGCGATACGGACAGATGAACCCCGTCAGCATCGACGCCACGAATTTGCTCGGCGTCGGCGTAGAGATCCTTCGCGAACACCCCTCGGGCGTCGATCTTGATGTAGCCCTTGCGAAGGAGTTGCTCGGCTCGTGTCGATGGCACGTCTGGCTCCGAGCCCGAGAACGTGTCGCGGACCCAGTCCCATACTGTGCCGGGTGGCCGCTGTCCTTGCGTGGTGATCGCTTCGGGGTCGCCCATCTTCATTCCGGTCACCGAGCCTACGGGCTGGTTCTCTTTGTCGAGAACCCTCATTCCCACCTCGACGTCGGCGATCGGCCCGGGTTGGGATATCTGTCCTGTCATCGAATTCCTCCATCAGGCAAGCGTTCGAGCATGGCTTACGAATCGGGTGTCCAGGTTCGCAGCGGTGAAACCGCACCACGCATTGGGATGCATCCCGTATGTACATTTGCACACTGCAATTGATGCTGAGGTCGTCGGTGTTTCGGCGTGGCAGTGTTGGGCATTCGGCTGGCAGGCGGTGACCAGCGCCGCCGTGAGGGAGGAGAAGTGGACAGAAGAACGAGAAAATGGCACCAGACGCGGTGGTCAGCCGTTCCGGGGCAGCCAGTGGATGAGGCTGGCTACCCGTACTCGGGAGGAGGAAGTCCTTTGTATCCGCACACACGCACGAGCGTGTACGGCGACGAGACTTGGTTGGCCACCTTGCCAAGCGGGTTGAACTTCCTTGCCGGTGTCTGGCTGGTGCTCGCCCCGTTCGCCTTGGACTACCAGAACACCGGTGCCGGGTTCAACGGACAGTGGAACGACATCGTTCTCGGTGTCGCGATCGCGATCCTGGCGTTGGTCCGTACCTTCGCGCCGCATCGAGTGGTCTGGTTCAGCGGGATCAACTTGGTGCTGGGCGGATGGTTGATCGTCGCTCCGTTCGTACTGCAGTACAACGCCGGACGAGATGCCACACAAGCGGTGACCAACGACATCGTCGTCGGCATCCTCGTCTTCCTGCTGGCGCTGCTCAGCATCACCGGAACCATGCGGGCCCGAAGCAGGCAAGCAGAAGACACATCGCAAGCATCTACGGGGCAGCAGTAGCCATCAGCGGCTACGAGTCCTCCATCTGCGATAGCGGAATCACCGCGACGGAACAGTCTGCGTGATACACCATCGCATGGCTGACAGATCCGAGGAATGTCCGGTGGAGGGCACCACGCTGACGGCTGCCGACCACGACGAGACCGGCCTGGCTTGAGCGCTCCAACAAGGCTCGTGCCGGGGTGGTCTCGACGATCTCCAGATCGGCGGATACGTCAGGAAACCGGGCGCGCCATTCGTCAAGGTTCGCGCCCAGCACTTCTGCGGCCGCCTGTTCGGCCGAATCAGGTGATGATTCCATCCGCGGGATCATCGGGTCCAGCAACTGGCCAGGAAGGCCGTGGATCGCGAGGAGGCGGATCGAGTGCGCGGCGGCGTACCTGAAGGCGTAAGCGAGTATCTGTCCGCTGGTCGCGGTGCCATCTATTCCCACCAGAACATTGCTCGCAGTGTGCCGGTCATCTGTGTGCCCGCGGACGACGATGATTGGCCGATCGGCCATGCGAACCAGGTCAGCGGCAGTGGACCCGAGTATCACTCGAGGGATCGCGCTGAGGCCCGACGATCCTACGACCATCGATTCCGCCCCAAGTTCGGCTGAGACCTCCATCATCGCCTGTGCGGGTTCGCTCTGCGGGAATCGCGTCGTGACATCCAGTTCGGGTGTGGTGCGGTTGATCTCCGCCACAACCGGCTCGACGGCGGCGCGAGCTTCGTCCGTCAGCCTGGCGTCGCCGAACTCCACTGCGGGGTGCCACCCGTAAGCCGTCGTGGCGACGTGCGGGCCCACCGAATAGACGATGACCAACTGCTGTGCGTGGACCTTCGCTTCCGCGACCGCCCAGTCGAGCGCCTTCCGGGCTCCATCGGAGCCGTCGAAGCCGACGACCATCGCACGCTTCCGGCTGCCGATTCCTGAAGACATGGTCACCCCTCACATGATCGTTGCTCATAGAAATAGTTGGTATATGCAATAGTGGTGGGGTACCCACGTTGTGCGGTGCATAACGTGGGCGCGTCGGCTCAGTCGGGAGGCGAGGCGCGTTTAGCCGATCCGTGTGGCGGAAGCCTTCAGGTACAACCCGACGTAGTGTGCTGGAGTCTGTGATGTTGAGTGAGAACGAGAAGAGGAAGTTGCGCGGCATCGAGCAGCAGCTTGAGCGTGAAGCACCGCAATTCGTCGACGAACTACGCAACGGTGGCGCTCGCTTGTCACTCCTGGACAGAGAGTGGCCGTACACGTCCATTGTGCTGCTAGGAGTGGCGCTGTTCATGCTCGGTTGGCTGGTTGGTTCGATAGTGCTGTTTCTCATGGGAGTGGCGGCTGGAACTTTCGCGCTTGTGGCGCGAATTCGTCAACGGCGCAGGATGGGACGCCGGGGAGGAGACAAGTGAGCAACGCACGCCGTAAGCGCCGTGCCGCAGCCCGAGCCGTTGCCTCGGCACGTCCTGGGCAGTCCAACCGACAAACGCTCGCTGTCACGGTTGTAGTCTTGTTGGTACTTGCCGTTGCGGTGATCGGTGGTGCGCTGTGGACTACGGCGAACAAGGACACGAGCGTGCAGACTCCCATTTCGCCCGTGACGTCTGCCCCGGATTCGGTTCAGGTGACGCTGGATGGCGACAGTGCCACCGTCCTCGTGGGATCGCGGTCCGCACCGACTACCGTGGATGTCTACGAGGACTACCTGTGTCCAGCATGCCGGGAGTTCGAGGAAGCGCACCATGGGCAGCTGTACGAGAAGCTGCTCTCCGGCTCCGTTCAGGTTCGCTACCATCCGGTCAACCTGCTGGACCAGCGATCCGATCCGCCGGGTTACTCCCTTCGGGCTGCCAGCGCGGCTCTCGCGGTCGCCCAGCTCGCGCCTGGCCGATTCCTCGACTACCACCACAGCTTGTTCGCCGCGCAACCGGAAGAAGGATCCAGTGGCTTCACGAACGCCCAACTGATCGAACTGGGCAGGCAGCTCGGTGTACCGGTGGACAGGTTGGCCGCGAACGTCGCGAGCGCTACGTTCGAAGGGGTGGTCCGGCGCAGCTTGGAATCGGCATCCACCAACCCCACCCTGCGAGTGCCTGGCAGAACGTTCGGAACTCCGACCGTCCTGGTGAACGGATCGCTTGTCGATCCGTGGAGCACGGCATGGTTGGCCAGTCGCGTATGAACAGCCGCATTGCGAAGACCGTTGCCGAATGCAAGAATTGCCGTTGGTGCCGGTGGTTTCCTAGCTGTCCGCCGGCGCCCCTTTGTCAAACCGCACGGATCACTGTGAACACCAGGTGTGCTGTTGTTCTCCAGGCGTAAGCCGTTACCGGCGCTTGTGATGATCCTGATCCTTGCGCTGATCGCAGGCGCGGTGTGGGTCAGAGTCCTCGGGAACGAAGCGACCGTGACCGACCGGGTCAGGTGCCCGGCTGTGTCGGCGCAGACCGCGGTGGATCGTTTCGTTCCTCTGGCGCAGACCGCGGTGGATCGTTTCGTTCCTCTGCCGTACAACGCTTTGGACCGGGTGACGCCTGCCGCGCCCGCACAGGTCAGCGTGCACGTGCTCAACTCGACTGACCGGTCGGGTCTGGCGAGGTCGATCGCGGAAGACCTGGAGGCTCTGGGGTTCCAGCGTGCCGGGCAACCGGCCATCGACGAGTTCTACCGCACGGGAACCATGCATTGCGTAGGGCAGATTCGATTCGGTCGCAGTGGGCGGCCCGCTGCCCGCACGGTGAGCCTGCTGGTTCCCTGTACGCAGCTCATTCTGGACGATCGGCGGAATCCGACGGTCGATCTCGTTCTGGGCGCCGCGTTCACCACTCTCAGTGAGGACTACCGAGTCCACGCTGTGTTGCGGCAGTTGGAGGATTGGGCGAGCCGCCATCCCGAGTCCGAAGGCGGGCTGCAATCGGTCGAGGCTGGTGTGCCTGCTGTGTCGCCGTCGCTGCTCGCGGACGCCCGGTCGGCCGTCTGTTGAGGAATCAAGATCGTGGCAGCGAATGCTCGGCGCGCTGTATCTTCGCAAGGCGGCTGAATCCCAGCCATGCGAGCACTGAGCGCACCATGTCGGGCCGGCCGTGGATCCGGATCGACGACGACCGGACCGCATGCAGCCATGTCGTGTGGCCGAGCCACACATTGGTCAACGCGGAAAGCGTCGCCGCGATCCGGACGACCACTGGGATACCCGGATCCTTCAGATGTGCCTCAGCTTTGCCGAGGGACAGCACGAGCCACCAGTGACTGGGTTCGGGCGTCTCCGACAGGAGGATCTCAACAGCGACAGGCCTGCGTGGAAGAGCGGTGGCGTCGATTTCACTGGTGATGTCCTGGACGAGTAGGGCTGGTGCCAGTTGTCCGTTGCGTGGTGGGGGCAACCATCGCTGGCCCCAGACCCCGAGCTGTTCGACCAGTGGGCGTAGTTCGAGTCCCGCCGGTGTCAGTCGGAAAACGGGTTGTTCGCCGGACTGGCCTCGTTTGGTGATGACCTCGGCCCGCTGCAAGGTGCTGAGCCGCGCGGCGAGTACCCCGGAGGAAATGCCGGTGATGCACTGTGAGATCGCTTCGGCTGACCGTTCACCTCGGAGCAACTCCCGGACGATCAGCAGCGTCCAGCTTTCCCCTACCAGTTCCGCGGCACGTGCCATTGGGCAATGCTGGTCGTACTGTCTCATCGTTCTTACGTACCCCGCTCCTGGAGCCATGGTTTCCGCCACTCTCGTCCGCGAGTGTTGCGGGCAACGCGTCAGGTTCTTTGCGGTCGTATGACGGCTCTTGGAGCGATGTATGCCTAGTGCAAGAGTTGCTCATGCGTGATCGGGTAACCGTGAGACTGTCATGAGAACAGCGATCTGTGGAGCGGGGATTGTTGCATGCTAACTGGAGATCGCGCTGGTAGCGTCCAGCAAGATGGGCTGTTCGCTGCTGGACTGCGTTCGTATGTCCGTGCGGTCACTCGGGCGTTGCGGGTCGAGCCTGAGGCGGCGTGGTGTGAGGTAGCGGAGATGTCAACCGCGTACGTTGCTGTACGTGAACGGGCGATTGACTATCCGAATCGAGACGTCATGTTGTTGTGGGACGAACGAATCGGATGGATTGTCGCGCTCGAGCCGAAACCGGATGAAGAACCGGTAGTGCTGGGTCACATCAGCGGCGACGTGGTCCCCGCAGCGGCTGACGTGGCCAGGGCAGTCGCCGCTGTGCTGACAGCACAAACCGTTCAGCCCGACCGAGGACCAGAACACAAAGCGGATCCTGGCCACGTGCGTGCCGAGATACTGGCCTACGCGTTGCCGGTTGTGGTCGAGCAGACCGTTCAGTTCCCGCGCCCGGCCTGACCCATCGCAGCTAGACCCAGAAGACTTCAGCGTTGTCGACCGATTCGCCGCCTGCGACTGCGAAGGCGGACAACGCCCGGACCAATCCTCGACGGGACGTCGGGGACATCTGCCCGACGATCTGCTCGATCTGAGCGCGTCGACGTTTGGTGACGTTACTGACGACTGTGCGGCCTCGCCGGGTGAGTCCGACGACCAGTTCGCGCCGGGAAGTGGGGTTGGGCTGGCGGTCGATCAAGCCCGCCGCGACGAGCCGGTCGACCATCCGGGTGGCGGTCGACGGATTGACCCCGAGCGCCTGGGCTACCGACGCGAGCTTCTGCGGACCCTCGCTGTCGAGAACGACGAGAAGGCGGAACTGTGGAATCGTGATGGTGTCGTCGACTGCCGCGATGGACCGTGCTGAGACGGCCACCAGAAGCCGGGACGCGGCGAGGACCGCGTCAGTGACAGCATCGACGTCATCGGGCGCCTCACGGGCGGGCAAAGCACGAGCCATACGTGTAGTTGTACATCATCCGGCGGCCGGTGGCTTGGTGTGCCGCCGGAATGTTGGCTTTTCCCGACTCGGTGTCCGCTGTGGTCACCTCAATCACCGCGAAACACATGTCGGACAGCGGTGTGGGCCTGTTGGTTGATCGGTGCCCTGCCAGCCTTCGTTGGTGGCCAGTTGCCACAATTGCAGCCACGCACCACGGAAGGTCAAGTACTCATTCGAGGTGCCGCGCGTGGTCCCGCAGCGGTCGCAGATCAACGCGAGCCTTGAGTGTGGGTCCCGGTTCTTGGGCTGTGCGGTCATGTCCTTCCCGGTACTCGTTGCGTCGTACGATGCCGGAATTCAACCGGTTGTCTTTGCATTGTGCAATAGTTGTCACAAACTGGTGTGCTGTCGCTCGAGCTCCTCGTGGTGGTGCAGCTCGAAGGCGGGCCGCTCGGAACAGATTCGCGGCATTGTGTGGAAGTTGTGCCTTGGCGGTGGCGAGGTGGTCGCCCACTCCAGCGAGTTGCCGAAGCCCCACGAGTCGTCGGCGTCGTTCTTGCGGCCGTATCGGTAGCTGACGAAGACGTTCCACAGGAAGGGAAGCATGGATGCGCCGAGCACGAATGCGCCGACTGACGAGATCAGGTTCAGGGTGCTGAACCCATCGGTCGGGAGGTAGTCCACGTAACGGCGCGGCATTCCCTGGGTGCCCAGCAGATGGTGCAGGGCGAATGTCGTGTGGAAGCCGGCAAACGTCATCCAGAAGTGCAGTTTGCCCAGCCGTTCGCCGAGCATGCGGCCGGTGGCTTTGGGGAACCAGAAGTAGATCCCGGAGAACGTGGCGAACACGATCGTGCCGAACAACACGTAGTGCAGGTGGGCGACAACGAAGTACGTGTCCGTGGTGTGGAAGTCCAGCGGCGGCGACGCCAGCAGGACCCCGGTGAGGCCGCCGCCGAGGAAAGTGACCAGGAATCCGATCGCCCACAGCATCGGGGTGGGGAAGGTGAGCTGTCCCTTCCACATGGTCAGGATCCAGTTGAAGAACTTGATCCCGGTCGGCACGGCGATCAAGAAGGACATGATCGCGAAGAAGGGCAACAGCACCGCGCCGGTGGCGAACATGTGGTGCGCCCACACGGCCATGGAGAGGCCTCCGATGGCCAGGGTGGCGAAGATGAGTGCCTTGTAGCCGAACAGGGGTTTGCGGGCGAAGACCGGGATGACTTCGCTGATGATGCCGAAGAACGGCAGCGCGACGATGTAGACCTCGGGATGGCCGAAGAACCAGAACATGTGCTGCCAGAGGATGGCACCGCCGTTGGCCGGATCGAACACGTGCGCGCCGAGCCGTCTGTCCGCCAGCAGTCCGAACAGTGCCGCAGTCAGTACCGGGAATGCCATCAACACGAGAACCGCGGTGACGAGGATGTTCCATGTGAAGATCGGCATCCGGAACATCGTCATACCGGGTGCGCGGAGGCACACGATGGTCGTGATCATGTTGACTGAGCCGAGTACCGTGCTGATGCCGGTCACGATCAGTCCGGCCGCCCACAGGTCGCCGCCGACACCAGGGGAGTGGCCCGCACGGGAGAGGGGAGCGTAGGAGAACCATCCGAAATCGGCCGCGCCACCGGGAGTGAGAAAACCTGAGATAACGATCAGGCCGCCGAACAGGAACAACCAGTAGGACAGTGCATTGAGTCTGGGGAACGCCACGTCCGGCGAACCGATCTGCAGCGGCAGGATGTAGTTGGCAAAGCCGAACACGGTCGGTGTGGCGTACAGCAGCATCATCAAGGTGCCGTGCATGGTGAACATCTGGTTGTACTGCTCGTTCGTCACCACTTGCAGGCCAGGAGCCAGCAGCTCGGCGCGCATGATCATCGCCATGGCACCGGCGAGCAGGAAGAATCCGAACGCTGTCGCCAGGTACAGCAGACCGATGTGCTTGTGGTCGGTGGTGCGCAGCGCCGTGACCAATCCAGAACCCAGCGGAGCCCTCGGCCGGGCCGGCGGGCTCATCGTGTCTCCTCGTGGTCAGCGGCACGGGCTCGTCGCAGGGCTTCGGTTTCCGCACGGGGATCTGGACTCAGCAGGCTGCCTGGAACGGCTTGGCCGCTGACGGAAGGAAACTCATTCATCCGTTTGGGGACAGGAGTACCCATGTACGGCAAGGCGCGCTGGTCGCCGTCGTCGTCGGCCGGTCCGATCGGCTGATGGATCTCCAGATAGCCGCCGTCGGGTCGGCGGCGGATGATCCCCGTTTCGATGCCGTGGTGGAGTACCTCCCGGTCCGTGCGTTGCAGGCCGAGGCAGAGCCGGTAGACCGCGTAATAGGCCAACGGTGGGAGGAACAGCAGCCCCAACCGGCCGATCCAGACCGCGGCGTTGAGCGAGATATTGAGTTCTAGGGCGAGCGTGTCGTTGAACCCGGACAACAGCAGCACGACGAAGAAGGTCAGTGCCATTGCTCCCAATGCCGAGCGGACGGGGACGTCACGAGGTCGTTGAATGAGGTTGTGATGGGCGGTGTCTCCGGTGAACCTTCGCTCGATCCACGGATATGCCGCGGCCACGACGAGCACGACGACCGGCAGGAACACCATGGGCCAGAACACGCCCGGCAGCCGGTATCCGGCCAGCGCGATCTCCCATGGCGGCCATAGCCGCCCGGCGCCGTCGATCCAGGCGATGTACCAATCCGGCTGGGATCCGGCCGAGATCGCGGCGGGCCGGTACGGTCCGTAGTTCCAGATCGGGTTGATCTGCAGGAGCCCGCCCATCAGGGCCAACACGCCGACCACGGCGATGAACAGGCCCGCGCTCTTGGCCGCGAAGATCGGAACGATCCGGACACCGACCACATTGCGTTCCGTGCGACGTGGCCCTGGTGCCTGGGTGTGCTTCTGGTACCAGATCAGTCCGAGATGGACGGCCACGAGCGCGACCAGCAACCCGGGCAGCAGGAACACGTGCGCGGTATACAGACGTGGAATGATCTCGTCATCCGGATACTCGCCGCCGAACACCGCCCAGTGCAGCCAAGTTCCGATTACCGGGATCGACAGCACGATGCCGGACATGATCCGCAGCCCGGTGCCGGACAGCAGGTCGTCGGGCAGCGAGTAACCAGCGAACCCCTCGGCCATACCCAGCGCGAACAGCGAGATGCCAATGACCCAATTGCCTTCCCGCGGACGACGGAACGCCCCGGTGAAGAAGATTCGGAGCATGTGCACGACGATCGCCGCCATGAACACCAACGCCGCCCAGTGGTGTACCTGGCGTGCGAACAATCCGCCCCGCACCTCGAAGGAAATGTCCAGGCCACTGGCGTACGCGCGCGAGACCTCCAGCCCTTGGGCGAACGTGTAGGCGCCCTGGTAGCGCACCTCTGCCATGGAGGGGTCGAAGAACAGTGCCAGGTAGGTGCCTGACAACAACAGCACGACGAAGCAGTAGAGCGCGATCTCGCCGAGCAGGAACGACCATCGAGTAGGAAAGACCTTGTTGAGCTGGCGGCGCAACCCGCTGGCGAAGTGCAACCGGTCATCCAGCACACGGAACCAACGCGGTGTCATCCCAGCTCCCAGAAACCGGGGCCGACCGGCGCGCTGAAGTCCCCCGTCGCGATGAAGTACCCATCCTCGTCAATGGTGATCGGCAGCTGCGGCAGAGCCCGGGCAGCTGGGCCGAAGACCGGACGCGCACCGGCGTTGAGATCGAACTGCGACTGGTGACAAGGACAGACCAGGCGGTTGGTCTGCATCTCGAACAACGACGCCGGACAGCCCAGGTGTGTGCACAGCTTCGAATACGCGTAGAAGTCTCCGAAGTGGAACTGCTCCCTGCCCGCTGAGGAAACCACCGGGTCCTCAGGCCGGAAACGGAAGAGCATGGCCGGGTTGTCCGCACGACGTGTCGCGGCGAGCAGTTGTTCGTGATCTCCACGTTCGGATTCCCGGAAGGGCACCACGGTAGCCATCGATCCGGCGACCAGGTCGGCGGGCCGGACCAGCACGACGGCGTGCGGATCCGCGACGTCCATCCGTAGGTAGACCTTCTCGCCGTCGATCGGCGCCCAACCGGTATGCCACAGCGACTCCGGGCTCGCCGGGTGTGTCCATGGGTTCTTCACAAAGCTGCCTGCGACCGCTATACCCGCCCCTACCCCGGCCACGCCTGCCGCGGCGCCGACCGCGCGCCCCATCCAAGTCCTGCGATTGACCGTGGACTTCTTCAGCCCGGACTGTTTCCCGGCGTCGTCGAGGACGGCGACCGCTGTCTGCTGGTCGATCTCGGCGGACGGCTCGTCGTGGCGCTGCTGCACTGCCAGCTCCTTCGGCATGAACCGCTTCACGTACAACACGAGGCCGACGAAGATGCTCAGCAGGGCAGTGCCGAGCGTGAGCCCGAGCATCGGCGTGTACAGGACGTACCAGTCGTGGCCGGGCATACCCGGCTGAACGTACGCCGATGGCCAGAACAGGTAACAGCACACGAACGCCAGTCCAGATGCGACAGACAGGCCGAACCAGGCCAAGACATGCCGTCGAGCACGTCGTTCCGCGCGGGTAGCCGGTACTGGCCATGGGTCGGAGTAACGGACCAGTTCGACATCGTCCCGTTTGGCGGCAAGGCGAACCGAGTCCGTGTCGTTGGTCGGCTTGGATTCTTTGTCTGGCACATCTGCCTCCCTATGGCGACATAGGTGCAGGTTCCCGTTGGTGGTGCCTTGAAACCACTCCTCGAGGTCGTTGCATCGATAGTTGCCTACTGCAAAGCTTGCGGTGGGGTTCAATGACGAACCCTAGGTGCCGACGGCCCGGCCGTCGGCACCCTTTGAGGGTTCGTGGATGTTGTATTAAGCAACTGTTGCATCAGTGGTCAAACAGCTGTATCTGCTCATACGGTGGGTGAAATCCGTCTGAGTGGGAAGGACGACGAATGCTGACGGTGACTGAAGCCGCTGCCGAAGCGATCAAGAACATGTCGGAGCGGGGTGGTGTTCAGGATGTGGGCGGATTGCGCGTCGACGTAGCGCCGCAGGACACGGACGGCAGGACTTTCGCACTGTCAATGGCCCCTGAGCCGTCCAGTGGGGATCAGATCGTGGTGGTCAGGCCGGGAGCGCACGTATTCATACATCCCGACGCGGCGGCACACATCTCGGACACGATCTTGGATGTGGGTGTGGCTGACGGCAGGGTCAGGTTCCGCCTGCTTCGGCGAAGGGAACGTCAGGATCCACAGGCTGGACAGTAGTGCGGACCGATTGGTCGCGCATTGCCCTTCCAGCCTTTGTGCACACTCTGCTGCCACAGCAGTAGCCATGCGGCCCGATAGTCGTCCGACGGCTTTTCTTCGATAACGCTGTCGCCGCATCCGTCGCAGACCACGGTCAGCCTCGACACGTCGCGGTGTGGGGGGATTGCCGTCATTCGATGTCATTGCCACCTTGTGCTGAAAGCTGCGGGGGCCGGATCGAATCATCGGTCAAAACGATGCACTCCGCAACTCTTGCGCTAAGCAAGCAGTTCGTGCCGAGTCGTCACGATGGCACGACCGCCACCGGGCACTTCGCGTGATAAAGCAACGCGTGACTGACCGACCCGAATACAGTCCGGCGGATCGGACCGTGCCGCCTGTTGCCGACGACGACCAGGCTGGCCATGTCGCTCCGGTCGACCAGGGCCTGCGCGGGCCTGTCGTCGACCACATCGAAGGTCGCTGGGACATCGGGATAGCGTTTCCGTCGCTCATCCAGGTGACGTCTGGCGAACTCAGCTGTGGCCGCGCCTGGGGGTGCGGCGCGCCGGTCCGGATTGAACGCCGGGCCAACGAGACCCAGCCAGCGGGCGCCGAGTGCGTGGATGGCGTGGACAGTGTTGCCGTGCGCGGCCGCGTGCTGGAACGCGAAGTCGAAGAGCTTCGCCGTGAAATCAGTGCCGTCCACGCCGACGAGGACTGGTCCATCCGTGGCTGAGTTCTCGTTTCCACGGACGATCACTGTGATCTGCCGTGCGGCATGCACCAGATCAGCCGCGGTCGAACCAATCAGCATGCGTGGTAGGGCGCTATGGCCTGACGACCCGACCACGATGAGTGCGCCGTCGAGTTCGGCGGTGATGTCGCTGATCGCGGTCGTCGCATCGGTGTCCGACAATGTGGCGACGACGTCAAGATCGGGTGCGGAGCGCCGAGTTTCGGTGACGAGCGGGCTCAAGGCTCTGATCGCTGTTTCCCTGCGGGGTCGGTCGACAGGGTCGAGCACTGGCTGCCGCACGTGGGCGCCTGCGGCTGGATGGAGGTCCAGCGCATGCACGATCACCAGTGCTCGTTCGCGAGCGGAGGCTTCGGCAGCGGCCCACTGGACGGCGTGCCTTGAGCCCGCCGAGTCATCGAAGCCGACGACCACCGCATGTCTGCGGTCGCGATGGTCCATGCAAGACATGAGACTCCTTAACGGAAGTATTGGTGTGTCAATTTGTGGCAGCAGCAGGGCTCTACCGTCACAGTGGCGCGATGCTCTTGCTGGCGCGTGTCATCACCGGGCGTAGCAGTCGCGAGAGGCTCGGCAAGCCAGCGGCCGCGACCAATGCGTCTCGTGTCGTGATCTGCCACTGGTGCCGGGGAACAACCCACTTCGCAGCCTTCCGTGCAATCGACTGATGCCGCTGAACTGCAGGTCTCATCGCCGTCTCATAGCTGTTCAGAGCTGTCCTGAGATCGTGTTGCTCGTAGAGGGCGACTGTGAGCGCGAATGCGGATGCCATGGCCAGCGGCGTGTTCCAGCCTGTCAGTGAAGACACCGCGAGACCTGCGTCGCCGACCAGGGTTACTCGGCCGCGGCTCCAGCGGTCCAAGTCGACGTGTGCCACCTGGTTGTGCAACGGCATCGCCGGGCAGTGGCTCACTACATCGTGGATGATCCATCCCATGTCGCCGTATACCTCGTGTAGCAGCGTGCTGGCGTTGCCACGCAGCGGCCGGTCTACGGTTTGGTGTGCCAGAGAAGTCGCCAGTAGGCCGTCGCCTAGCGGGTAGATGCATGCTTGGCGTCCTGGAGCACTCAGTACAGTGAACCGTCCGTCGATTTCCCGGTCGATGGCGTCGTCCTTGAACTTGTACGCGGCTGTCTCATAGCCCAAGGGACGCAGTATCAGGTCTTCCGGGCCGAACACGAGTCGGCGGATCCGGGAGCGCAGGCCATCAGCGCCGACGAGGAGATCGGCACGTTCCCTGGTCCCGTCGGAAAGCACGACGCCGACCTCATCCGCTGTCTGTCGGACGACTCGCACGGTCGTGCCGAATTCAATCGTCACGAGGCCGTTCAACGCGGTGCGGAGGACCTGCTCGAGATCTCCCCGCATCACAGTCGCCTCCCGCCTGTCAAGCGTCGCCTCGAACGCAGGCCGACGCAACCTGCCGCGGGGCTGTCCATCCCGGCGGACGTAGGTGATTTCAGGAATGTGATGCTCGATCGACCGCAGTTCGGCGATCAGTCCCATCCGGGCGATGACGTCGTATCCAGGTCGGGTGAGGTGGACCATGTGGTCGTCGCCGCGGGGGCCGTCGGCGTCGTCGACGAGGAGCACGTCCCAGCCTGACTGGCGTAACCACCATGCCAGGGTGAGGCCGGCGATTCCAGCGCCGCAGATGATTACCCGCATGGCACAACCCTTGCATTGGGCAAAGATGAATGTCCAGTCTGCCGAAGATCGAATCCCTTCCGGGATTACCGGCTTGGTGACATGGGTATCCACGTACGCGTCTGTCACACATCTGGACCAAGGGCGGTGGCGCGGATGAGCGTTCCAGCGGCGAAAAGCAAACAGGAGAAAGGGTTCTTCGGGCACCCCCGTGCGCTGGCACACCTGTTCGGCGTGGAGATGTGGGAACGCTTCTCCTTCTACGGCATGCAGGGGATCCTCACCATCTACCTGTACTACTCGGTCGCTGAAGGTGGGCTGGCACTGCCTGAGGCCACCGCTACGAGCATCGTTGGTGCCTACGGTGGTCTGGTCTACCTGTCCACGATCGTGGGAGCGTGGATCGCTGACCGGCTGCTCGGCTCGGAGCGAGTGCTCTTCTACAGCGCCATTCTGATCATGTTCGGGCATGTGTCACTCGCGTTGCTTCCCGGTTTCGTCGGTGTGGGCGTGGGTCTCGGCGCGGTGGCGCTGGGTAGTGGCGGGCTCAAGGCGAACGCGACATCCATCGTCGGATCGCTGTATGCCCCTGGAGATGAACGCAGGGACGCCGGGTTCTCGCTGTTCTACCTCGGCGTGAACCTCGGTGCGTTCAGCGGGCCGCTGCTGACCGGCCTGGCGCAGGAAGAGCTGGGATTCCACTACGGCTTCGGCCTTGCCGCGATCGGGATGGCAGCGGGCCTGATCCAATACTCGGTGGGACGCCGCAAGCTGCCACCCGAGACGAACACCGTGCCGAATCCCCTCCCGGTGGGCAAGCGACCACTGGTCGGCGGCCTCGTGCTGGCCGTCGTCGGCGTGGTCGTCGTCTTGGTGTTGACAGGCGTGATCTCTGCGGCGAACCTCGCGAACATCACCGTCGTGGTGATCATCGTGGCGGCCGTGGCTTACTTCGCAGTGATTCTCTCGAGTAGGCGGATCACCGCGGTGGAACGCAAGCGGGTGTTCAGCTTCATACCGATGTTCCTGGCCAGCTTCGTGTTCTTCTCGCTGTTCCAGCAGCAGTTCACCGTGGTGACGATCTACTCCGACCAGCGCCTTGACCGCACCTTCTTCGGCTGGGAGATGCCGGTGTCGTGGGTGAACTCCATCAACCCGATCTTTGTGATCCTGCTGGCCGGTGCCTTCGCCGCGCTGTGGACCAAGCTAGGGTCCCGGCAACCGTCCACTCCGATCAAATTCGCACTGGGCACGGTCGTGATGGGCGTGGCATTTCTGATGTTCCTGCCGATGAGTGGCAGCAGCGGCAACAGCACTCCGTTGGTGATGCTGGTGGTCATCCTCCTGCTGTTCACCGTCGCCGAGCTATTGCTGTCACCGGTCGGCCTTTCGCTGTCGACGAAACTCGCGCCGGCGGCCTTTCGCACCCAGATGGTGGCGCTCAACTTCCTTTCGGTCGCTTTGGGTACCGCCATGGCGGGCTCGCTGGCGAAGTACTACGACGTGGACAATGAAGCACCGTACTTCTTGGTCGTCGGTGGCGCGGCAGTTGTCTTCGGCATCCTGCTCGCTGTGGCTAGTCCGTACATTCGGAGGCTGATGAGCGGCGTGCACTGACCTACCTCGTCAGCTCGGAGAACGGAGTCGCGACGCCGTCCCGCACGACCCGGCCGAGATCGCGTCGACGCACCAGGAATCGGCCGACGGCCAGAACGATGTACAAAGTGGACATCATGAGAATCACAACGCGGTTGGCGGCCGGACTCAACACGATGCTCGCCGTGAACTGGATGGCGAACAACGTGAACAGCGCGCTTGCGCCCTTCGCCGTGATGCGGCGGTCGATCAGGATGCTGACGGCGAACAGCGACTGTGCGGCGGTGATCAGCAATTCCAACCGCTGGTTGCTGTCGATGGGCAGGCCGCTGGTGGTGATGGCCGACAGGGCGAACGCAATGGGAATGGTGCCCACCAGCAGCGTCCATTGGTTGACCTTGCTGGAAAGCAGAGTACCCAGCGATTGAGACGCCTTGAGCCGAACGGCGTACAGGCACGCCACGATCAGCTCCGGCGACTCGCTGGCGAGGGGCGCCACCCATTGCACCAGGAGAAATCCGTCGACCCCCAACTGCTGACCGGTAGCCACCAGGTTCTCGGCGAAGTGCTCGGCCGACGCCAGGATGATGGCCCCAGCCAGTACGAACAGTCCGATCACCAGGCCACGTCGGCGCCCGCGTGATTTGCGGCCGATCCACTGCGCGGTTCCCATCAAGTCTGGCTTCTCGGCGGGTGCCTGGGCCAGCCGCCATGCGTACGTGCTGAAGATCGCGACGAATATGGCTGCGTCGATGAGCGTGAGCGAAGTGCGTAGTGGCAGCGTCAAAGAGTAGAGGGTCGCGATTCCTAGGAAGGTGACTTCCGTCGAGACCGTGGGCTTCAAGATGACTTCGCCTCGGCCCCGCCGGTCGTTTGCCGATCGGGCCGTGGCGATGACGGCCACCAAGACCACTAGAGGCCATCCGACGCCAACCAAGATCCGGTTCGCGCCGGTCATGTTCGCCAGCGCGAGGGAACATGGGTTTGTTCCGTCGATGGCCACACAATGGCCGTGCTCGGCGAAGGTCTGACCGGCCTTGTAGCTGAACACGAGATCAACGGCATACTCGGGAAGAACAGCGAGGATCGCGAGCAATGCGATGGCCAGCCCAGCGGAGATGTCCACCTGGGCGGCCTCGGCGGCCCAGGACAGCACGAACGCCGCGCCCACGACCGCCAGACCGAACACCGCTACAGCAAGTACGGTGGGCATGCTGAGATGGGGCAAGCCAAGGTAGTCCGCGGCACCCAGATATGCGCCGGGCAATGCGGCACAAACAGCGAGCGGGAGTTGGACTGGGAAACCGCTGTGTCTATTCGGCAAGTGCCACCACCATCGTCCACGGCCACCATGTCGCAGTGTGGCGTACCCGAGCGTGGCATCGCGAAACAGCATGTCACGGTACAGTGCAAGTATTGCGCAATGCAATATATGCGGCATGCTGCCTGCGCATTGTGGTCTGTTGACCGGTTTTGGTGGCCGAGGCATGGGTAGCCGAACGGCAAGTGCGGTTGATCTGAAGATTGGACGGTCTCGTGCAGTCCACAATGCTGAAACACGCTTCCTGTGCGGCTTTGCTGGCTGTAGTCGGCTGCGGTCAGCCGCCATCCTCAGGGCAGGAGCCGACACCAACACCGACGAGCACGCCTGCTCCAGCAGTCTCGCGCTGTACAGCAGGCGATTTGAGCGGCGAGGTCCGAATCGACGACGCGGCGACGGGTGACAGGTACGCGACTTTGATCGTGACGAACCAGAGCGGTGAGTCGTGCGTCCTGAATGGCACAGGCGACCTCCAACTCATCGGAAGCGATCAGAAGGACCTCCCGACCGACGTGCGCGACGTGCTGAAACCCGAAGCGCGACCGATCACTGTCCGGCCTGGCGAGGATGCGGGGTTGAAGCTGCACTGGGTCGTCGTGCCAGTCGGGAACGAACCGGTCACCGAACCCTGTCAGCCGACGCCGGTGAGCGTCGCGGTCACGCCGCCTGACGGAACACGGACTTTTTCGGTGCCGTGGGCGTACGGCCCTGTGTGTTGGCACGGTCGGATACAGGCCTCGGCCTACATGCCCCTTGAACCAGCCTGATGGAGGTTATCCCCAGTGCCGAGCGCGATTGAGGACTACGCCCTGCTGGGTGACCTGCAAACCGCGGCCTTGGTCGGCCGAGACGGCAGCATCGACTGGCTGTGCCTGCCGAGGTTCGATTCACCCGCATGCTTCGTGGCCCTGCTGGGCGACGAACATGCCGGCAGGTGGCGGATAGCGCCTGCGGGCTCCGGGATTGCCGCACAGCGGCGGTATCGGGATGATTCCCTTGTCCTGGAAAGCGAATGGGTTTGTCCGGAAGGGACTGTCAAGGTGGTGGACTGCATGCCGCCTCGAGGTGAGGCGGCAGATGTGGTTCGCGTCGTGGAGGGTGTGTCAGGGCAGGTGCCGATGCGTTCGCAGCTCCGGCTGCGCTTCGACTATGGCCATATCGACCCGTGGGTCCGACGCAGCGGTGGCGAACTGGCAGCGATCGCTGGGCCGGACGCCGTGTGGCTCAGCAGCCCAGTCCACTTGCGCCGGGAGAGCTCCGACACGGTCGCGGATTTCACTGTTGCAGCTGGTGACCGGGTGGCGTTCGTACTCACACACACCTCGTCGCACTTGCCACGGCCCGATCCGGTGGACGCCGATCGCGCCATCGCCGAGACCGAACGCTTCTGGTCCGACTGGATCAGCCAATGTCGATATCAGGGACGATGGCTCGGTGAAGTCCGCCGCGCCCTGGTTGTTCTCAAAGCGTTGACCTACGCACCGACCGGCGGCATCGTGGCAGCGGCGACGACTTCGATGCCCGAGCACCTTGGTGGTGTGCGCAACTGGGACTACCGGTATTGCTGGCTTCGTGACGCCACCTTCACCCTGCAGGCGCTGCTGGGCACTGGCTTCATCGAGGAGGCGCGGGCTTGGCGGGAATGGCTCGTCCGGGCGGTGGCTGGCGACCCGTCCGAACTGCAAATCATGTACGGCCTTGACGGCACGCGCCGCCTGCCGGAAGAGATCCTGGACTGGTTGCCAGGATACGAGGGTGCCTGGCCAGTGCGGGTAGGCAACGCGGCGGCAGGGCAATTCCAGCTCGACGTGTGGGGTGAGGTGCTGGAGGGCCTGCACTTGGCCCGGGAAGTCGGGCTACCTACCGCCGACACGGCATGGGACGTGCAACGGGCCTTGTTGGATTTTCTCGAAGGTCATTGGCAGGACCCGGACAAAGGACTGTGGGAGGTCCGAGGGGCGAACCGCCATTTCGTCCATTCCAAGGTGCTGGTGTGGGCAGGCATCGACCGCGCAGTGGACTCAGTGGAGCGTCATGGCCTCGACGGTCCAGTCGAGCGGTGGCGTGCCTTGAGAGATCGCATCCATGCGGACGTGTGCGCGAAGGGATATGACGCCGAGCGGAATACGTTCACCCAGTTCTACGGTTCTCGCGGTGTTGATGCGGCCCTGCTGTTGCTGCCGAGGGTCGGCTTTCTGCCGTGGCAGGATCCGAGGATCCTTGGAACGGTCGATGCCGTACGCGCTGACTTGTGCGAGAAGGGTTTTGTCAGGCGCTACCGCACTGACGCCGACGGCGGCGTCGACGGATTGGTAGGAACCGAGGGCACCTTCTTGGCATGCAGTTTCTGGCTTGCGGATGCCTTACATGGGGCGGGCCGCGTCGTCGAAGCGAACGATCTGTTCGAGAGGCTGTTGGATCTGCGCAACGACGTCGGGCTGTTGAGCGAGCAGTACGACACGGCGACGGGCAGACAGGTCGGGAACACTCCGCAGGCGTTCAGTATGGTCGGACTGGTGAACAGCGCTCGACGCCTGTCCGGCGAACCTGCCATGACACCCGCCTAGGGACGTGAATCCGGTTTCACGGCCAGCACCGAACGTTCGATGTCCGAAACCCGCAACTGTCGGGCGCTGGGCGTGACGTATCGCGATGTGAGTTCGTCGGCGCCTACCTGTTCGGCTTCCAGCCAGCCATACGTCGCCAGGAAACCGGTGACATCTTCCGGCATGAGGCCGAAGTGCCAGAGCTGCCGTCGCACCACGAACTCCTGGTACGCGGCGTCCCCGCCATACGTGTTCGTACCGTCGAGGAAATCCTTGCGGATGTAGGTGAACACGAGCCTGCTGCCCGGCTGGGCGTTGGCGAGAAACTCGAAAGTCTCCCGGACGGCGACCTCGGTGAGGTACTGCGTGACCGCCTCCCAGACAAAGAACGTCCGTCCACCGCGGTATCCGTGCTGAGCGAGGACGTCGGCGAGGTTCTGGGTCTCGAAGTCGATGCCGACCAAGGTCACCGCCTGCGGTGCGCTTCCGTAGATCTTGGTCAACCTGTTCTGCTTGGCGCGGACGTTGGCCGGCAGGTCCACTTCGTACACGGGGACCTCGGCGGGGAGGGGGAGCCGGTACGCACGGGTATCGAACCCCGCGCCGAGAATGACCACGGCGTCGATTCGGTCATGACATGCCTTCAGCAGGTTGTCGTCGATGTAGCGCTTGCGGCACAGCATGCTCGCCCACAAGCCAGGTATCTTCTTCTCCGTGGCGGCGATGATCGATCGTCGGATCGGGCCCCATTTGGCCAGCGCGGTGGCGGCCCGGCCGACGCCCGGCACCATCTTGTGAGCAAGGCCGTCCACGATCAACGGTGGAGTCTCATGCTGGTCCACCGCGACGACAACCATCGGTCCGGTGGCAGTACCGGCGGCTGCAGAGCTCACGTGGCCTCCTGGAGGGAAGACATGGTCAGAACAACGCCGACCAGGCTTCCCGGCACACCGGTTCCCACCGTACTCCGTTGCCGATCATCGGCAATACTGGGCATAGCGCAACTGTTGTCATATGCGCCCAATGATTGCCAAACCAGTGACGACCGCTCCGATCAGCACATCGTTGGCGGTTGCCGGGGTCGAATCGGCGCCGAAGCCGTAGCCGGCAACGAAGGGCGCGATGATCAGCCATCCGCCGACGAGGATCGACGCCAGCCGCGCCAACGTCGTCAGAAGAGGCCGAAGCAATCGAACCACGCCGACAACGGTCAGTACAGTTCCGGCGGCAGCGTCGTTCCACCGTGCGTCGAGCCAGCTGTCGACGTCGCCATACGTCCAGGTGGCCGAGACGATCACAAGCCACACCCCGGCCAGCAGGATCAGGCCGGCGCCGGGAAGGTACCGGCGTCCAGGCGGCTGAACACCTTGTCCCCGAGACGGCATCCTGGCCGCTGGCATGCTGTTACTCCCCGGATTGGCATGGTCCGCGGGTTTCACGATGACCGTCCGACGTTGAGGTCGGACTGGCTGTCACTTTGCGGTTGTGTGACGACTCGTCGTGCCTGTCCGGCAGGAGCGTGGCTCATTTGGCAGCATGATGGCTTGTGGGCGCAAAACTGCTTGTCGTGGAGGACGACGACCGGGTTCGCGCGGTGTTGCGGTTGGCGTTGGAAGACGAGGGCTACGACGTGGCCGAGGCACCGGACGCCGAGTCCGCGCTGACCAACCTGCGGCATCATGGACCACCGGACGTGATGATCGTGGACCTGATGCTGGGCGAGATGGACGGCTTCAGTTGCATCCGGCAGGTCCGCTACGACCACGACGTGCCGATCATCGTGGTCAGCGCCCGCGACGACACGCACGACATCGTCGCGGCCCTCGAAGCCGGCGCGGACGACTATGTCACCAAGCCGTTCCAGATCAAGGAGATCACCGCCCGGCTGCGTGCGTTGCGTCGGCGAGCGGGCACACCCGGGCCACAAGAATCGCGGGACATCCTGCTGGACGCCGACCCGCAGCGTCCGTTGGTGCTGTCCCCGGCTGGCGGCACGGTACGGCGTGGAGACGATGAACTGCACCTGACCTTGACGGAGTTCCGGTTGCTTTGCGAGCTGGCGGGTGAGCCGGGTCGGGTACTGAGCCGGAGCAGCTTGCTGGAACGGGTATGGGACCGCGGTTTTTTCGGTGATGACCGCATTGTCGACGTCCATATCCGCAGGTTGCGCACCAAGATCGAGAAGGATCCGTCCGATCCGAAGATCGTGGTGACCGTGCGCGGGCTGGGCTACCGGCTCGATGCCCAGCGTTAAGCGCGTCAGCCTCGGCCTGCGCGGCCGGGTGATTCTGACCTTCGCCATCGGCGCTGGCCTGATTTCGCTGGTGCTCGCGGTGTCGGTCTACACCGTCAGTCGTGGTTACCTGGATGTACAACGGGAGCGTTCGGCCGAGCGGCAAGCGTCAGCGGACGCGGACTTCGTGCGCGGACGGTTGGCGATGCGGAACGAATCGCCACAAGAGGCGCTCACCGCACTCGACCCGCCTGCCAACACCGCACTGTTGTTGTACTGGAAAGGGCAGTGGTTCACCGCACATTCGGCCCTAGGGCCGGGCGACTTGCCTGCGGACCTGGTACCGACGGTGACGGCAGGGACTCAGTCGACGCTGCCGCTCAACCGCAACGGTCAGCCATTTCTGGCCGTGGGCATTCCGCTGACCGGTGGCGATGCCTTGTTCGAAATCGCGCCCCTCGAGGAGCTCCAGGAGACCTTGGCGGTCCTGCGTACGGTGCTGGCGGCCAGCGGCATCGTGGCCACGCTCGGCGGCGCCGTGTTGGGTCTGTGGGCCAGCCGCCGGGTGCTGCAGCCGTTGCGGGACGTCGCCGGTACGGCGGCACAGATCGCAGGGGGAGAGCTCGATACCAGACTGGAGCGGACTCATGATCGTGACCTCGCGACGATCACCGATTCGTTCAACAGCATGGTGGACTCGCTACAGCGGCGGATCGAACGAGAACGCCGGTTCTTCGGCGACGTCAGCCATGAGCTGCGGACTCCGCTGACGACTCTGGTGACTGGGGTCGGTGTGCTGGACCGGTACAGCGAGGACATGCCGGAGCGCTCCCAGCGTGCGTTGCAACTGGTTGTCAACGAGGTCGACCACCTTCGCCGCCTGCTGGACGACCTGCTGGCCCTGGCACGGACGGAGGCAGGCCTGCACCACGACCCGCCAGAACCAGTGTCGGTCGGCGAGCTGCTCGCCCACACCATGGCGGACTCGAATCGGTCGTCCCAGTTGCTGACGGTGACATCCGATTGCACGGTGACCGGCCGCAAGCTGGCGTTGGAACGTGCGTTCATCAACCTCATGGACAACGCCGACCGCCACGGCGGTGGGCTGCTTGATGTCACCGTTCAGCGAGACGGGCGCAACGTGGTGATTCATGTGGATGACGCAGGCCCCGGCGTACCTGAGAACGAACGTGAGCGGGTGTTTGAGCGCTTCGCCACGGGACACATCTCAAGGGGTGATACATCCGGCACCGGATTGGGGCTGGCGCTGGTCGCGGAGACAGTGGCAGCTCACGACGGCCAGGTGATGTGCACCGACAGCCCTGGTGGCGGAGCGCGTTTCACGGTCACGCTGCCGTGCGTGGATGACTGAGCGTCACACAACTGCAAAGAAGCCACCAAGGTCGTCTCAACATGAACTGACCAAGCTTGTGGGGGTAATCAGCAACGACCTCCACGGATGGATGACATGCCGACAACCATGGACGCGGATTCCGGACAGCGAGTTGTCCGACCCAACCTCGTGGCCCGTGAGGCACTGCTGTTGTGGCCCCGACGGGTGGCCGTCTCCACCGCCACGATCCAGGAAGCCGGCCTGTGGCCCGTGTTCGCGGTGGTCCTCGGCGAGCGTGAACCCGACGAGGACCCTGGTGTTCTGCCGCTGTACGAACTGCTGGAGCAGCCCGAACACCTCGAACGCATCTCGGTCGTGGTTGGCAGGTGCCACTGGACGATCATCGATCCCCGGCATGCCCTGCTCGAATTGTCCGTGCGCGCCACGGCTCCGGTCAGCTTCGAAATCGACATCATCCTGCCCGCGAGGTCCGTGCTCAACGCCCTTGATCTGCTCGCGCGGGGCGGCACCATCGCGATCACCACTGAGCGGCACTCGGGCACGCTGACCCCTCGCGCGGACATCCGCGATGCGTTGACCAAACTCGTGCTGATCAGTTGTCCGCCGTCTGCGGAACTCGAAGCCGTGGCAGCCGCGGTCAGCGAAGCCGTCTGCTGACGAGGTCGCGGTGAGCAACTACTTCGGGCCGATCGATCCATACGTCCTGCTGCCAGTGGCCGCTCTGGGAAGCATGGCGCTTGTTCTTCTGCTCAACGGCATTGTGATGTGGGGCTTGGCCGCCGGTGTTCTGGCGGGCCTACTCCTGGCATTCGACTCCTGGGCGAACCGAACAGATCCCATCCTGCAGCGCAGGCGAAATCCGTACCACCGTACGCGTCCTCCATACCGCTATACCCGTTACTGACGCTGCGGTCGATCAACACATGTTCAATACAACTCTTGCGCATATCAGTCGTTACCAGACGGCTAGAGCCAAATAGGCTCGGCCCGGTCGACGTTGGTCGATTCACCGCCGGCCGTGGTGAACGCGGTGAGGGCACGGATCAGACCACGCCGTGCCGTGGGAGACATCTCGCCCACTATCTCCGCGATCTGCGCACGTCGTCGTTTGGTGACGTTGCGCACGACTGTCCGGCCGCTCCTGGTGAGGGCGACAACGAGTTCTCGTCTGGAGGTCGGGCTTGTCTGGCGGTCGATGAGACCCGCGTTGACGAGCCGGTCCACTGTACGGGTGGCCGTGGAGGGATTGACACCGAGCGTCGCTGCGACCGACACGAGTTTCTGCGGCCCTTTGGCGTCGAGCACGACCAGAACGCGGAACTGCGGGATCGTGATGGTGTCGTCGACAGCGGCGATGGACCGTGCCGAGACGGCGACCAGAAGACGGGATGCGGCCAGTACCGCGTCAGTGACCGCGTCGACGTCGTCAGGTGCGTGAGCGGGTAAAGGGCGAGTCATGCGGTAGAAGTACCTCACATCCGACGTTTGAAACGTTCGAGTCGTCCGCAAGTGTTGCGCCCCGGAACAGTTGTCGTACTTGGTTGAAGGCTGTGGCACTCTGTCGCAGGGACATCGCCAAGGCGGCCGACGAGTTGCGTACCGGGGAGCCGATATCGATCGTGGACCTCGGCGTGAACGCTGGGGAAATGGACGAGATGTGGGTCCGCGATCCGCACGGTGTGCGGATCGTTCTGCTGTAGATCCCTTCTGCTCATCCACTGCGGACGGACATCCGGTCTGGAACGTGACCGATGTAGACATGTATGGCGCAATAATTGCGCTATGCGTCTGAACGTCGTCAGGCAATCTGCGAATGTGATGGCCCGGGCGTAGCGTGCTGGACACGATGGCTTTTCGCTTCTCCCAGTGGACCGAGTGGTTCGAGGAGTGTCCGCATGCGTGTACTGGCCCAGGCGAACCTTCGACTCGACGCTGACGTGATCGACTATGTGCTGATCGGTGCGTATTTCCTTGTCGTACTTGGCATCGGCTACCTGGTGCGTCGTCATGTGTCGACAAGTCTTGACTTCTTCCTGTCTGGTCGTTCACTGCCCGCGTGGGTGACCGGACTGGCGTTCATCGCGGCGAATCTCGGCGCGATCGAGGTCATGGGCATGTCCGCGAACGGCGCACAGTACGGGATGCCGACTGCACACTACTTCTGGATCGGCGCTGTGCCCGCGATGTTGTTCCTCGGCATCGTGATGATGCCGTTCTACTACGGGTCGAAGGTGCGCAGCGTTCCGGAGTTCATGTTGCGCCGCTTCAGCAAACCGGCGCATCTGGTGAACAGCATCAGTTTCGCCGTCGCGCAGATCCTGATCGCCGGGATCAATCTGTTCCTGCTCGCCACAGTCGTGAACCTGTTGCTGGGTTGGCCGGTGTGGGTCTCGGTGATAGCCGCGGCGGGCATAGTGCTTGTTTACACGGCATTGGGCGGACTGTCCGCGGCGATCTTCAACGAAGTGCTCCAGTTCTTCGTCATTGTCGCCGCATTGCTACCGCTGACGATCGTGGGTCTGATCGAAGTAGGCGGTTGGCAGGGCTTGGTCGACCGGTTGTCGGCCGCACCCGGTGGTGCCGCGCAGACGCACACTTGGCCGGGCAACCAGCTGACGGGTTTCACCAGCGACCTGCTTTCTGTGGTCGGACTGGTCTTCGGCCTCGGTTTCGTGCTGTCGTTTGGTTACTGGACCACGAACTTCGTCGAAGTGCAGCGGGCGATGGCATCGCGGAGCATGTCGGCCGCGAGACGTACGCCGATCATCGGCGCCTTCCCGAAGATGTTCATCCCGTTCATCGTGATCGTGCCCGGCATGATCGCCGCGGTCTCGGTCAACGAGTTGCAAGGCGAGAACAAGGCAGCGCTGATGGCTGGTGCGCAGAGCGCACCGAGCGGGGCGACGTTCAACGACGCGTTGCTCCTGTTGATGCGGGATCTGTTGCCCAATGGGATGCTGGGGATTGCGGTCGCGGGGCTGATGGCTGCGTTCATGGCGGGTATGGCGGCGAATTTGAGCTCCTTCAACACCGTGTTCACCTATGATCTCTGGCAGTCCTATGTGGTCAAGGACAGACCGGATGGCTACTACCTGCGAGCCGGTCGTGTCGTGACTGCGGCGGCCACACTGCTGGCGATTGGCACGGCTTTCATCGCGGCCAGCTACGCCAACCTGATGGACTACCTCCAGCAGCTGTTCTCATTCTTCAACGCACCTTTGTTCGCGACGTTCATCCTGGGCATGTTCTGGAAGCGGATGACGCCAACCGCTGGGTGGACAGGTCTTGTCTCGGGCACGCTGGCGGCGATCGGGGTGTTCGTTCTCGTCCAGACAGGAGCGTGGGATCTGCCGGGGCAAGGCGGGGCGTTCGTCGGCGCGGGGGCCGCGTTCGTGGTCGACATCGTGGTGAGCGTGGTCGTCTCCTACCGCACGGTGCCCAAGCCGGAGCCCGCGCTCGTTGGCTTGGTGTACTCGCTGACACCCAAGCAACAGCGTCGTCATTCGGCCACTGGTGCCGACGCCGGGTGGTATCGCAATCCTGGTCTGCTCGCCGGCATCGCACTGGCGATCACGATCGCACTGAACATCATCTTCTTCTAGGCGGGAGTCATGGGATCGAAGTCAAAGACCCATCGTGCCGGTGTGTTCGACATCCGTGTGGTGATCGCGCTGCTGATCGGGGCCTACGGTGTGGTGATCACTGTGTTGGGCATTGGGTTCACCACCGACGAGCAGATCCAGAAGTCCGCAGGGGTCAACGTCAACCTGTGGGCTGGGATCGGCATGCTGTTGTTCGCCGCCGGGTTCATCGCCTGGGCCTGGTTGCGCCCGGTGAAAGTGCCGGACGAGTCGGACTGACGTCAGGTGGTGGTCGTCAGAAACAGTGTGACGGCTGGCAGGAAGTTGTTCACCTGGTGAGCCACCACGCTCGCGAGGACGTTGCCGGTGAACATCCTTGCCAGGCCGAAGGGGATGGACAGAACCAGCAGCAAAGGCGTGCGCAGGAGCTCAAGGTGTGCGAAGGAGAACGCCAGGCTGGTGATGGCGAAGATCATCCAGCGATTCCACTGCCAGTGCTCCAGCGCTCGCCACAACAGGCCACGGAAAATCACTTCCTCGCCAACGGGGGCGATGAACAGCACGATGAGGAACGCGGTCACAGCGGCGAGCACGTCCAGCTGCCTGCCCGTGAAGGCCTCGCCGACCGCTGATTCGGCCTGATCGGTGCCTACCCAGCTGCTCCAGATCAGCGCCGCGGGCAGGGTGACCAGCAGACCACCGATCCCGAAGGCCAGCCCTGTTCGAACATCTCGCCACTTCCAGCGGATGGCGAGTTCGCGGCGAACACGTTCCTGCCGAGGCCCTGCACCGAAAAGCACCGTACCTGCCACAGCCACCATCGCGGCCAACATGGTCGGTACCGCCAGCACAGCCAGCAATGCTTCCACCGGTAGGCGTCTCTGCTCCAGGAAAGTGGGATCGGCAACGGCGAACGGCAACAATACGAGGACGGATGCCGCTACCAGTGTCACCTCGGCGGCGACGAACACGGCCAGCATCTTCAACCCCGCTCGCAATCCGCCTGCGGGCCGACGGTCTGTTGACGGTTTGGGCAGGTTCACGATGTGTTCGTACCTCGACTTTTCGCCATTTCCGCGTCGACCTCGGCACCGAGCAGGATCGCGAACGCGGAGATGTACAGCCAGAGCATCAGCACCACCAAGCCGGTCAGCGTTCCATAGGTCGCGTGATAGTCGGCAAGGCTTTCGACGTACAGGGTGAACCCGGCCGATCCCGCCATCCACACCAAGAGTGCGACGAGCGATCCCCAACTGAACCATCGGCGTCGGGCCTGCTCGCGGTCCGGACCGTAGCGATACAGAACCGTGATGGCGCCCCAGAGCACGACGACCAGCCCGCCCCAGCGGACAACGCTGACGACCCATCTGACATCTTCCGGAACACCGAGTACATCCAGCGCGATGGGCAACACTGCCATGGCGGCCAGTGCGATCGCTGAAACCACGATCGCGCCGACGGTGAACAACAGCGCCAGCCCGCGAACACGGAGGAAACCTCGATCTTCCGGTTGATCGAAAGCTCGCATCAGCCCGGCGATCAGGGCACGCATGGCTGTGGACGTGATCCACAACAGCGCTCCCGTGCTGACGAGCAAACCCACGGTCAGATCACGGGTTCCTAGCTCGGTCGCGCCTTGGAGCTGTCGGATCAGCAAGTCGCGTGCCGGATCCGGAAGCGCGGACAACAAAGGCGTGAGCTGATCGCGCACATGAGCGGTGTCGGCGGTCAGCGAGTACACGGTCAGCAGTGTGATCAGCGCTGGAGGGACCGCGAGCATCCCGAAGAAACCGATGCCCGCCGCGGCCATCGGCAACTGGTCGTCCCAGACCTCGTGGAATACCCGCCTTGACGTCCGGAGCGAGTCGCGAATCTTCATGGCTGGCCGGGGCGAGGGGAATAGTGCAGTGCGTGTATGGCAACCGCTCGGCTGATGTCGCTGGGAGACACGATGCCGACTAAACGATCATCGGCGAGCACCAGTGCCCTTCCGTCAGCGCAGCCGTTCATCAGTGGCAGCAAAGTGGACAGTGGTTCGTCCGGCCGGACCAGTGGAATCTGGTTCGGTGGGCAGGCGATTTCCCGTAGTATGCTGTCTTCCCGCCGCTCAACGGGCACTGATCGCAATCTGTTGAGCGTGACCAAGCCTTGCAGTCCGCCGTGCGAGTCGAGCAGCGGAAACGCCGAGTGGCGCCGGGTCATGACGACGTCGCGGACAAAGTCGGCGACGGTGATGTCCGCCGGGGCGGTCTCAGGATTCGCCGTCATCACATCTTGTACGCGCATACCTTCCAAGGCTGCACCGGTGCGGGCTTGGTGTTCTTCAGCGCCTGCCATGGTGGCGACAAACAGTCCCAACAGGACCCACCACAATCCGAATCCCGTCCCCGACAGTGCGCGGAACAGCCCGAATCCGATCAGCAGGAATCCGAAGCCCCTACCTGCCCGCGCGGCCCACACAGTGGCGATCAGCCGGTCTCCTCGCCACCGCCACACCGCGGCTCGCAGGACCCGTCCACCGTCCAATGGCGCAGCGGGGATCAAGTTGAACGCCGCGAGCAACAGATTGATCCAGGCCAAGTAACCGAATACGCCCGCGCCGAGCATGAACAGTTCACCGGCCTCGGTCAACCACGAAAGCAGGAAGAATCCCGCCGCGGTGACCGCGCTGACAGCGGGGCCGACTACCGCGATACGGAACTCGGCTCCTGGCGTCAGTGCCTCACCACCGAACCTGGCTACTCCGCCCAGCAACCACAGTGTGATGCCCTCCACTTTTACGCCGTTGCGTCGCGCCACGACTGCGTGCGACAACTCGTGCGCCAGCAGCGACAACACGAATAGCCCGATGGCTAGGACAGCAGCCAGCAGATACCACCCTGGCCAGCGGCCAGGAAAGGCCCGAGGTAGCTCTGCGGCCAGACCGACGAGAAGGAGCGCGGCTATGCCGAAAACACTCCAATGCAACCCCACTGGGACGCCCGCTATTCGTCCAAGGCGGATGGTCGCTTTCATGGTCGGCCTCCTGATACTTCACTGCGGCGGGCCGACAGTGAACGGGCGGCGTTCCTGAGAGCGCCAAGCGCCCATGTCAACTCTCGTCGGTCCCTTGCCGACATGTCCGCGACGATCCGTGCGATGGCACGCCTGCGCCGTGCATGCACCGCGTTCACCAAGGCGGTTCCCGCTGGTGTGAGGACGATGAGCGTGCCACGACGCTTCTGCGGGTCCAGCCGCCGAACCGCGTAACCCGCTTTGATCAACTTGCCGACGGTCCGCGTCACGGTCGAGGCATGCTGGCCGACGCAACCGGCGAGCCCGCCCACCGTGCGCGGCCCACACGAATGCAGCACCATCATCATGCGAAACTGCGCTGTAGTGACAGATGAGGCAACGGTCGCCACCGCTTGGTCGGTGACGGTTAGCAAGACCTGTGACGCGTCGGCCACGGCTGTGGTGACCGCGTCGAGGTCGCTACCGACATCGATGGTCGGCTGTTGGATCGGGATAGTGCCCATTGCAGGCTCCCGGCTGTTGTTCGAGATCGTGTGAACGATCTATGTACCCGTGCAGTGGCAGCGCAAACCAGATTGAACTTTGCAATCAGCAAGAGTTGTCATGACAAACAGTCGCAGTGAATGCTTTGTCAACCGGAAGGTGGACTTGGCGTGGAACATGAAGGTGGAGTTGTCGAATCACCGTCGTGCGACGCTTCCACCATCGCGTCGATCCGGCCTTGGCCGGCGTTCTCGAAGGTGAGGAACACTGGAATGGTCGTCCCGGCGAGCACGGGGTGGTTGAACCCGGTCAGCTCGACGAAGTACGCCGCTGGTTGTGGTTTGGCATCCCCGGCAGGCAACGGTAGACCTGCTGGAGTCTCGAATGTTCCTGCGCAGTCCCGATCCCATTTGATCGCGGTCCGCTCGACGGCATCGGATCGGACCGCTGTCAGCCGGTCGTCGTTGGCGGCGGTGTTGAACAGCCACAGCCGTAGCCTGCCTGTGTCGTTGGAGGCGTAGCTGCCGTCTCTGGGGGCCTCGACGTACATGTTGCGCACCAGGATGGGGCCGATCTGCCCGTTCGTGCCTATCGTGCCACTTTGGATCTCGCCTTGTGAGCCGCAGCCCGCAGCGATTGGCAGGACGGTCATGGCGACTACGAAGTAGCGCTTCACGGCTTGTCATTCCTCGAACTCGACCAGAACAGCATGATCGTGAACGGGATCGCTGCGGCTGAGAACGAGATGGCCAGCAGCAACACGAGCGAGACATCAGTCTGTGACATCGCAACGGTGATGAAACCGGCCAAGAAGGCAAACGGAATCAACGCTGTAAGCAATGACACCTTCATCATTCGCCTGCGGTTGGGCGGCATTGGCACTCCTCGAGATCAGATCGGCCGGTTGTTTCCGTGCTGCCGTACGTGTGTCCATGCCGCACTGATCTCCGAGCGGACGAGAACGAGCACGGCGATGGAAATCACTGCGGAGGCCAGGCAGAGGCTGCAGAAAGTACCTGTCAGCAAAGGCTGCGCGATGACCAGAACCAGTCCGGCTACGCCCAAACCCGCTGCGACAAGACCAAGCGTGAGCACCAGCAGGCTTCGGTCTGCCCACCGGCGGCGGCCACCTGCCAGTTCCAGGACGGCCTCAACCAGATACGCGGCGGCGCCGATGGCGCCGTCCGGTACCGGCAGTGCCGTGGAGAGGGTGGAGGTGAGCACAGCCTCACTGCCGGAACCGAATATCGGGTCCCACACATCCGTGAGAACACCGTATTGGTACAACGCCAAATAAGTGGAGGTCGCACAACCGACGAGGGCAAGTACGGCGATCGGAATACGGCGTCGCCAAGCCGATGGGTTGCTCTCCTGCCCCGGCGGCGTCCAGTACCCGGCCGAGCAGTTCGATCGCGTCATCGTCCACCTCGGCGCCGCGCGATGAGTGCGCCGACAGCAGTCGCGACGGCTGAGAAGCCAAGCGTCGTGAGCAACCCGTGATGTTGTGACGCCCACACCTGGGGACTGCGCGTCTTGGCCCGGTCGTCGAACCGGCCGTGTGTGCCGAAGTCTCGTCCATCGTCGGCGGGCTGCCACAGGTTGGACGGGCGGTCGGGATCGGTTTCTTTGGATGTTTGCTGGGACTTGTATCCCGTCCGGGCGAGATACCGATCGAGCAACCCGGGGATGAACTTGTTCGCGACCAACGTACCCACTGTGCTGCCGCCTACCCAATACTCGCGGCGCCGGGGGTGGCCCGCGGCGTGGACGATCGCCTGTGCGGCGACTTCGGGCTGATAGATCGGTGGTACGGGCTGGGCCTTGCGCGGCAGCCGGGACAGCAACCAGTCGAACTGCGGCGTGTTGACCGCTGGGAGCTGCACCATAGTGAGGTGTACGTTCGTCCGGTCGTGCAGCAGCTCGCAGCGGAGGGCCTCGTTGAATCCCTGGATGGCGTGCTTGGCGCCGCAGTATGCGGCTTGCAGCGGGATACCGCGGTACGCCAGTGCGGAACCTACTTGAACGACGGTTCCTTTGCCGCGCGGGATCATGTGGTCGAGCGCCGCCCGCGTGCCGTACACGTAACCTAGGTAGGTCACCTCGGTGACTCGTTTGAACTCTTCTGGCTGTGTCCGCATGAACGGGGCGAAGACTGAGGTGAACGCGTTGTTGACCCAGATGTCGATAGGCCCGAGTTGCTCCGCCACGCGTTGCGCGGCCTCTTCGGTCTCTGCGTAGTTCGCGACATCCGCCTCGATGGCGAGCGCCCGGCCGCCCAGGGCCTCTATGTCCTCGACGACGCCCTTCAAGCCGTGCTCGCCGCGGGCGATCACGGCTACTCGATCGCCTCGCTCAGCGAACGCCTTCGCAGTGGCGCGCCCGACACCTCCACTGGCCCCGGTCACGACGACGACCTGTCCCGTGCCCATTCCGAAGATCATCTCCATTCTCGGTGTACGTGTCTGAAGTAACAGGCTTCCGCCGTGGTCCGGCCCGAAACGGGCCGCCTGTTGCGAGTGGGTAACGGTGGAAAAAGTTGCTTAGGCGAATAGTTGCTCTCTGCTGCTTTTGGTCGTGTCTGTCGCTTCGCACCGGGTAGCCCGACTGTGGGTAGTGCCTCCAGCGAAAGGGACAGACACAGTGGCCGAGACAGTTGGCGACTACGTGCTTCAGCGACTGCGCGACTGGGACGTCGAGCACGTGTTCGCCTATCCGGGAGACGGCATCAACGGGATCGTGGCGGCGTTCGGCAAGGCCGACAACCGGCCGCGCTTCGTGCAGGCCAGGCATGAGGAGATGGCTGCCTTCCAGGCGGTGGGGTACGCGAAGTTCTCCGGCCGGGTCGGGGTCTGCATGGCCACAAGCGGCCCAGGGGCCATCCATCTGCTGAACGGCCTGTACGACGCGAAGCTCGACCATGTGCCGGTGGTCGCCATCGTGGGGCAGACCGCCCGCAGCGCCATGGGTGGCAGCTACCAGCAGGAGGTGGATCTGCAGGTGCTGTTCAAGGACGTGGCCAGCGAGTATCTGGTCGAGGTCAATGTCGCCGAGCAACTGCCGAACGCGATTGACCGGGCATTTCGGATCGCGCTGGCCGAACGAGCCCCGACGGCCGTCATCATCCCGTCGGACCTCCAGGAAGAGAAGTACACGCCGCCGAAGCACGCCTTCAAGAACGTGCCTTCCAGTCCGCCCAGTGTGGTGTGGCCGGACGTACGGCCATCAGATCGGGACATCGCCCGTGCGGCGGAAATACTCAATTCTGGCCAGCGTGTGGCGATTCTGATCGGGCAGGGTGCGCGGGGCGCGGCGGCCGAGGTACGTGAGGTCGCGGATATCCTCGGTGCCGGGGTGGCCAAGGCACTGCTGGGCAAGGACGTCCTGCCGGACGACCTGCCCTATGTGACCGGCGCGATCGGGCTGCTCGGCACCCGGCCCAGTTACGAGCTGATGCGGGACTGCGACACCCTGCTGATTGTCGGGTCGAACTTCCCGTACACGCAATTCCTCCCTGAATTCGGCCAAGCCAGGGCTGTGCAGATCGACATCGACGGCAGCATGATCGGTATGCGGTATCCGACCGAGGTCAATCTGGTCGGCGACGCGCGGGAGACTTTGGCGGCGCTGCTGGGGCAGCTGCACCGCAGAGACGACCGTTCCTGGCGCGACACAGTCGAGGTGAATGTGGCCAGGTGGTGGGAGACCATGGAGAAACAAGCCATGGTCAGCGCCGAACCGGTCAATCCGATGCGTGTCGTGTGGGAGCTGTCCGCCCGGATCCCGGCGAACGCGATCGTCACGGCGGATTCCGGTTCCGCGGCGAACTGGTACGCGCGGGACCTGAAGATGCGCGGGGAGATGAGGGGTTCGTTGTCGGGCACCCTCGCCACGATGGGGCCTGGAGTGCCGTACGCGATCGGAGCCAAGTTCGCGTGCCCGGATCGACCAGTGATCGCACTTGTCGGTGACGGTGCGATGCAGATGAACGGGATGGCCGAACTGATCACTATCGCCCACTATCAGAAGTTGTGGCAGGACCGGCGTTGCGTAGTCTGTGTCTTCCACAACAACGACCTCAACCAGGTCACGTGGGAACTGCGCGCGATGGGCGGTGCGCCGAAATTCGAGGAGTCCCAGTCCATCCCGGACCTGCCGTACGCTGAAGTCGCCCGATTGCTGGGTTTTGAGGCTCTCACGATCGATGACCCGGACGATCTGGGCGCGGCGTGGGATTGGGCGTTGGCCGCCGATGGGCCGGTGTTGCTCGATGTGCTGTGCGACCCCGAGGTCCCGCCCATCCCGCCGCACGCGACCTTCGAGCAGGCCCGCTCCGCCGCCGAAGCCGTCCTGAAGGGCGATCCGGAGGCGTGGCACTTGGTCGTGCAGGGCGTCAAGACCAAGATCCAAGAGGCGCTCCCGCATCGAGGACGTTGAGATGACCTGGTTCGATACGCCGGTCGACGCCGTCGAGGCTGCGGCGTACCGCGTGCCGGTGCCGGTTGGAGAGGCAGACGGCACACTGCAATGGGACGGAACGACAATCGTCGTGGTCCACGTCTGTGCAGGAGAGATGAGAGGGCTCGGCTGGACGTATGCGGATCGGGCGTGTGTGAGCCTGATCCAGGGCATTCTCGGCGACGCCGTGCGACGGACCGGCACACTCCAACCACAGGCGAACTGGCACGCCATGCAGCGCGCAATCCGCAACTTGGGCCGGCCTGGGCTGGTGTCCTGTGCGATGTCAGCCTTGGACACAGCGCTGTGGGACCTTTCGGCGCGACTCGCTGGTCTGCCGTTGAGCCGGCTGCTTGGACAGGTGCGCGACGAGGTCGACGTGTACGGCAGCGGCGGTTTCACCACCCTCGCCAACTCCGAGCTGCAGGCGCAGATCGAGGACTGGGCCCACGAGAAGCGCATCCCACGGGTCAAGATCAAGGTTGGTGAGTCGTGGGGTAGCCGGACGAACCGAGACCTTTCCCGTGTCGAGTTCACCAGGAAAGTGGCGGGCGACGACGTCGACGTCTATGTGGACGCTAATGGCGCCTACTCCGTCGGTCAGGCGTCGCGAATGGCGCGACGCCTGACCGAGTGGAACGTCTCCTGGTTCGAGGAACCAGTGTCCAGCGACGATTTGTCTGGCTTGGCGCGGATTCGTGGTGTCGCGGACGCCGATGTCGCGGCGGGCGAATATGGCTACGACCTGGTCTACTTCGAACAGATGCTGGCGGCGGAAGCCGTGGACTGTTTGCAAGTGGATGTAACGCGGTGTGGCGGATACACCGAATGGCTGCGCGTCGCGGCGTTGGCCGCAGCGCGGAACATCGAAGTCTCGGCGCATTGCGCGCCGAACCTGTCCACCCCAGTCGCGGTCGCGACGCCGAACTTCCGGCACATCGAATGGTTCATTGACCATGACCGGATCGAGTCGGAGTTCTTCGACGGAGCCACGACACCACTGGGTGGGGTCGTGGCTCCGGCTGCGGGCCTAGGTCACGGTATGACGTTGCGAGAGGTCGATGCGCGGCGCTACCGCGTGGCGTGACCCTGCTCGGCGAGCGTGAGCAATTCGGCAAGGTGCATCGCGTGTCGGCCGGTGCCACCTTGTTCGATCTGTGTGCGGCAGCTGAATCCGTCCGCGAGCACCAGCGTATCCGCGGAGGCTGTTCGTACGGCTGGAAGCAGTTCGCGTTCCGCGCATGCCATGGACACGGCGTAGTGGCCACGCTCGAAGCCGAAGTTCCCGGCCAGCCCGCAGCATCCTGAATCGAGTACGGAGACGTCGATCCCGGCGCGTCGCATCACTTGCAGATCCGTCTGAAAACCCATGATCGCATGGTGATGGCAATGCTTCTGGGCTATGGCCTTCCGGTCGGCTCTGAGCGGACGCCAGTAGTTCGGCGCGTGATGCAGCAACGCTTCGGCGAGTGTCACAAACTGTTGTCGAAGTCGCTGGAGGTCAAGGTCCTCAGGCATCAGTTCAGTGGCATCGGCTCGGAACACCGCGGTGCAGGAGGGTTCCAGCCCGACGATCAATGAACCTGCGTCAAGCCAAGGCCGTAGTCTGTCGGCGGTTCGGCGGAGCATTCGCTTCGCCGTCGCCAGTTGACCGGTGGAGATCCACGTCAGTCCACAGCAGAGGGCTTCGGTTGGCACTGCGACTCTGAAGCCGGCCGACTCCAGCACGGATACCGCTGCACGGCCGACGTGCGGGTGGAAGTAGTTGATGAACGTGTCCGGCCAGATCACCGCGGTGTGTGCATCGGGCTGAGGATTGTGGTGAGTGCGCTGCCACCACGCTTGGAAGGTCTCGCGGGCGAAACGTGGTGCTTCGCGCTCAACAGCCACACCCGCGAGACGTTTTCCGGCGGTGGCAAGGCCGGGAGCGTGGAGAACGGCGTTGGCCAGCCTTGGTATGCGCGACGCGGCCCTGGCCGCCATCGGCAGCCAGCCGAGAGCGTAGTGGGACATCGGCCGGATTCGCCGCTTATAGTGTTGTGCGAGGAACTCAGCCTTGTACGTGGCCATGTCGACGCCGACCGGGCAATCGCTCTTGCAGGCTTTGCACGCCAGGCACAGGTCCAACGCGTCGCGGACAGCGGTTGATCGCCACCCGTCGTGGATCGGCGAGTCGTCGTGCCCTTGCAGCATCTCGAACAGCAGCCGTGCCCGGCCTCGCGTCGAGTGCTCCTCCTCCCCAGTCACCTGATAGGACGGGCACATCACCCCGTGTTCGGGATCCTGCCTGCGGCACTGTCCGACGCCCACACATCGCAGAACCGCCCGGTTGAAGCTGTGATCATCCTCTGGGTACTGGAAGTGGGTGTCGTTCGGTTTCGGCCGCCAGTCTGCGCCGAGACGAAGGTTCTGGTCTACTCGGTACGGTGCGACCACCTTGCCGGGATTCATCCGGTTGTCCGGGTCGAACAGGGCTTTGAGTTCGCCGAACGCCTGGACGAGTTCGGAGCCGAACATCCGGACGAGCAACTGTCCGCGGGCCTGGCCATCGCCGTGCTCGCCAGACAGCGAACCACCGTACGAACTGACAAGGTCTGCCGCGTGCTCCACGAACAGTCGAAACGCCCGCACGCCGGAGGCCGTCTGCAGCCGGAACGGGATGCGCACGTGCACGCAGCCCTGACCGAAGTGCCCGTACAGCGATGGGGTATCCAGATCGAACTGGTCGAACAACTTCCTCAGGTCACGCAGATAATCACCGAGTCGTTCCGGTGCCACCGCCGAGTCTTCCCAGCCGGGCCAGCAGTCGTCCATTCCAGGAGCACGAGCGGTGGCGCCCAGGCCGGATTCCCTTGCCTGCAAAAGGGCCTGCTGTTCCTCGGCGGTGGTGGCTACCACGACGTCGTCATCTCGCTCGTTCTTGCCCAACGCGTAGAGCAGGCTTTCGGCACGCTCGACGGCGTCGTCAACGTCCTTGCCACCAAACTGTACGAGCAACCATCCTCGGCCCGCGGGAAGCATCTCGGCGGAGTCGACATGCAGTTGTTTCTTGCGCATGAACTCGACCAACCGATCGTCGAGTGCTTCGAGTTGCACCGGTTCGGCGGCATCGAGAATGCCGGGCACAGCATCGGCAGCGGTGGCGATGTCCGTATAGCCGAGAACAACCATCGCCTTGTGCTCGACCACGGGGACGAGATCAAGCTCCGCGCGCAGTACCGTGGCCAAGGTTCCTTCGCTGCCAACGAGCAGCTTCGCCACATCGAAGTCCTGCTCCGGCAGCAGGGAGTCGAGGTTGTAACCCGAGACGCGGCGTGGAATGTCCGGAAACCGATTCCGGATCAGGTCGGCATACCGATCACGGATCGATTCGAGGCCTTCGTACAGGTCCGCAAGTGGTCCACCGTGCTTGACGAGATCGGCTCGCTGTTCGTCCTCGGTCGCGCCGACCCAGCATCGGAGGCCTTGGTAAGTGAGGATTTCCAGGCGGCGGACGTTGTCGACGGTCTTGCCGGTTCGCTGTGCCGTCGCACCACACGAGTTGTTGCCGATCATTCCCCCGATGGCGCAATGGCTGTGGGTGGACGGGCGTGGACCGAACTCGAGGCCGTGGTCAGTGAGCTGCCGGTTGAGCTCGTCGAGCACAATGCCCGGCTCCACCACGCAGGTCCGCTCTTCAGGATCGACCGAGATGAGCTTGTCGCAGTACTTGGTCCAGTCGATCACGACCGCGACGTTGGTGCATTCGCCAGCGAGGCTGGTGCCTCCGCCGCGGGACACCACCGGTGCGTCGTGCTCGCGACAGACCGCGACGGCTGTGGCGGCGGCATCGATCGATCGCGGAATGACCACTCCGATGGGAACTTGGCGGTAGTTGGAGCCGTCAGTGGCATAAGCACCGCGTGAACCTGGATCGAAACGCACCTCGCCGTCGACGCGATCGCGCAACGCGGCTTCCAGTGCTTCGACATCCACGCGCGGCAAGATCGACGTGCTCACAGATTCTCCTTCACGTTGGTTCAGCTACTGCGTGACCCGATCGTCACGTCCACCTGCTGCCGCTCGCCCCCGCGGACGTAAGTCAGGTGGAGCCGTTGACCGGGTTCGGTCTGTCGCAATACGGTGAGCAGCCCGCCGACATCTCGCACTTCCGAACCGGCCAGTGTCACGATCACGTCACCAGGGGCAAGACCCGCGGTGCTTGCTGGGCCACCGGGGTCTACATCAAGCACCAACGCGCCGTGCTGGACTTGCACACCCAGTTGCCGCCGAATCGAATCGGTGAGCGGGCCTACGGAAACACCGAGGTAAGGGTGTTCGGCGGTGCCGTCCGCGAGGAGCTGATCAGCAACGTCAAGGACTGTGGCGGCGGGGATGGCGAAGCCTAGCGACACGGCACCGGTGTCAGGTGGCAGGTAAGCCTCGTTGATGCCTACGACTTTGCCGGTGGCGTCGAGCAGTGCGCCGCCGGAGTTCCCTGGCGAGATCGGTGCGTCGGTTTGGATGAGGTCGACAAGGGACTGGGTTTGCGCCGCCGCGCCGGGAATCCTCCGATGCAGACCGGAGATGATGCCGGCGGTGACCGAGTTCTGGAAGCCAAGGGGACTGCCGATGGCGATGGCGGGCTCGCCGGGATTCGGCAGGTCAGGGCGGAACTCAGGAACGGGAAGGTTCTTGCGCTCGGTCCGGACCACCGCGAGATCTGTCACCACGTCACTCGCTTGGACTGCTCCCGGCGACCGGGTGCCGTCGGCGTACGCGATTACTACATCACGACTCTGACCCACCACATGTGCGTTGGTCACCACCACATCGGGTCGTAGGACGACGCCACTGCCCAGCCCGTCGGACGCCTGAATAGTCACGACGCTGGGACCAACCCGCTCTACGAGCTGAGCGTAGCCTCCTCGGTCGGCGACTGGCGCGGAACTCGTCGCTCGGGGTTGAGGGGGTGTCTTAATAGTGCATCCGGACAGCAGTAACGCGAAGGTCGTCAGTGCGACACCGATACGCTTGTAGTGGGCCATGGAATGGATGTACCCACGCGACGGACGTACACACTAATTTGCATACAGCAAAGGTTGCGTTGAGCGGCTAACAAAGGGCTTGGTGGGTGTGCCGAGGGGGAGGCGCACACCCACCAAGCGATGCAAATCGTAGTCCAGTGCGTGAGCTGGTCAATGCTCATGGGGATCGAGCTGCGTCATCGAAGGCGCAGTTCGACTCAGTCTTCGCGATGCGCCTACGGGGCCGCACGCGGACTGATCTTCCCTGCGGTCGCGATCGCCCTGCTGCCGCACCCGCGCCGCCAGCGGCGACCCAGCATGTCTCACGACCCGAACGACGGCGACCGAAAGACCGGACTGGTGGCCTGGTGGTACAAGGTTCCAGGTGGACAGGACACAGCGTGCTGACCGGCCTCGGTAGGACGCCAGCTGGCAGGAGCGGCTCGACCTTGGCGCACGAATGAGGACCTCTGGCATGTCTGGATCTGAGATGGCTGACGAGAGCGGGTGACCTGCACGAGCAGCGTGGGGTCTTTGGCGTTACTCGCGTTGAGTCGGAGCGCGGATACCCGTGCGATGGAGCCATCCGGCAGTTCGATCATTGAACCCACCGGAAGCGCGACCGCTCCAGTCAGACGTAGTAGGACTTTGTCACGCAGCGGGTCGACCACGAAGGTGGTGATGTCGGCGGGCGTGCCGGTATCCGTTGGCGCGCATGATGAAGGTGTGTCCATCGATGGCGATCCTTGGGTTGATAGTTGCCGATTACTTTCGTTGACGGAAGTTTCCCGAGCGCTGTGGGCTCAACTCTGGTGGCGTTGGCGAGATTCGGTACCTCTGCGGTGTAGCCCTCAGGTCGTGTGGCCGTAGCGCAGGTTCGGGATCGTTCATGCAATTCGAGCATCGGCGAGGCCGATGAAGAACCGGCGGGTCACAAAGTCTGCTGTACGCCCAGAAGGTTGTCTATGCAGGACTGAAGGATTGGTGGATGTCACGCCACGGCTTGGTAAAGGAGCACCAGGATACTGCACGGACCGGCGATGACTGTGACACCCATCGCGCCATAGAACGGCTTGTCCTTGACAAACATTCCAACTAGCAATGCGATTGCGGTCGCGATCGAGACGATCAGCAGCGTCAGCACAACGACAAACACGGGGTAGTCCTTCGAGAGAGTCGGGCAGTGTCGAGATCTGTGATGGCTCACTTGCATCACGGCGGGTGGACGGAGGTACGCTGAACCATTGGGCCCATACACGAATCAGTGGTTCGCGTGTGGGCCCGCAGCGGCCATTTATCAACCCGTGCTACGGGTGCGGCATTGACAGTCGCCTGTGGACTGTTCAGTTCAGGCGTGCGGTGGTGCTCGACTCGACTGTGGTGTCAGTGTTGGGCCAGCCATTGCATGGCTGGTGACGTCGGCGATCTGCGACTCGCCATGCGGCGTGCGCTCGCGATTTGTGGGTGGCCATACGATCCACGACGTATCTGTCAGGGGTGTGGTCGACGTGTGCGCTGTCGACACCGATCCACGTGGCCGGTTGTGTAGCACGCCATAGTCGGGCAGCGCGGCTGCGACAGATGTCTTGATCGTTGACGCTCGATGCTGCTCCGCGTGGTGACCATTGGCGGCGGACGCTGCAGGCACGTGCACTCCGGCCAGCACCAGCAACAGGGCGAGCAGGAGCACGAACCGGCCCGCTCTTCCCGCTACCTGCATCCGCTCGGTTCTCCTCACCTGCGCACTCTTCGAGAGTCTGCATAGCCTACCTGTAGGGACAATAGCCTCTGCACGACTTGGTCCCGTGCAGGGAGCGATCTGGGGAGCGATCGCATTGGGCTGTGAAGTGGTCGGGACGTGATTCGGATTGGACTAAATAGATTTGTTTGTCCCGTATGGTGACCTCATGGACGTTGAGGTCACGCCGTTGCCGGGGATTGGGACTCGTCAGGACTTCGCTGTCCGCTCCGGTCGGCGGATCGGTGTGATCGCCCATCGGGACGGCGGGTTCGACCTGATCGTGTCCAAACAGGATGACCCAGACGCGGGTGTCACATCCATACCGCTGTCTCCAGAGGAGGCCGCTACGCTGGCGGGCTTGCTGGGTGCGCCGCAACTGGTGTCGCAGCTAAGCGAGCAGCATCGTGACGTTGGCAGTGTCAGCACCCAGCAGTTGCCGGTTACTGCGTTTACCAACCGTGCGCTGGGTGATACGGCGCTGCGTACCCGCACAGGCGCGTCGATTGTCGCGGTCGTGCGTGCAGGGGTGGCGCATGCGTCGCCCGGCCCTGAGTTCCTGTTCCAGAACGGCGATCTTGCGGTTGTAGTCGGTACAGCGGCGGGACTCGACGTAGCAGCAAAGATTCTGACGGACGGTTGAGTCCTACGTGCACACTGCTATAGCCCGGGATTCAACTGGGCGCGGTCTCTTTCGACTTGGAGTTGTTGGGTTGTGTCGCGTGGCGATTCGGCGACCACTATCGGGCGAAGGGCGGTCTGGGCGGCTGCGGTGCGCACGGTACTCCCTTAGGGCAAGCGGTCAGGACAGCCGACCAAACTTCCCGGCGTCCGGCTGGCGCGGTACACCTTCACGAGCCAATTGACCGGCCGTACACGGCGTCAGGTGATGTCGCGGCGGAGCGAAACCGCGAACACCAATGCCGCAGGTGTTGGTGTATGCCTTGCGGGATCGAGCGAGTGTCGTGTCGCGCTGAAGTGCATGCGGCTGGTAGGGCCGTTGATCTGGGAAGTCCCCGCCGGGCAGGCCAGCGACCGGCTGCTCTGGAGGTTCAGGAGGCTGGCTGGTCCACCAGCTCCCAGCCGAGTGCGGCATGTACCGCCTTTTCGACTACCGCGGACATCGTCGTCATGAACGTCGCAGTGATGTGGTTGTCGTCCATGTAGACAAGGATGTTGCCGATGACGGGTGGGCAGATTTCGGGGGTGCAGAAATAGTTGCTGAAGTCCAAGAACGACACGTTGGAGGGCGTGGCGTCCAGGCTGGCGTACGACGGCACTTCGGGGATGATTTCAGCACGTGGGATGTTGCATTGCGGGGTGTTCCGACCATGTGTGTTCGCGCAGACTGATGGTGAATGGTTGTACCGGGGATTATCTCGGATGGCTAGTACCGGGATACCGGCCTGCTCGAGGGCGCGCCACTGTTCGACGAACCCGACAGGAGTCTCCTCGGTCAGTCCAATTCGGACATTTCGGCTGGCCAGCGTCACCACCGCGTCGGGTCGTAGGTCGACGATTTCCTTCACTGCGGCGGAATTCCAGTCTTTGCACGCTTTGTCTCCGATGACCGTCTCGGAGTTGGTGGAGAACGGGCACGACCCGCGATTCATGAGTGTGAGTTGCCAGTTGCGATGTCGCGCTACCGGTCCCAGTGCGGCCGCGTACTGGTGGACGTGCGAATCCCCGACGAGGACGAGACGACGAGCCGGTGCGTCGTCCGTCACCGACGAACAGACCTCGAGATCCTTGTTCCGCGTTGATCTGTAACAGGTGTGCGGCGTGATCGCTGACCAGTCGGTGGGCAATGCCACCAGCGGTGGAAGCAACGGCGGATCAGGTGCGCCCCAATATTCGAATCCTTCCACCTGCGCCATGGCGCCAGGGTGATCGGGATCGTCCATCGAGATCGCATACGCCGTCGCTTTGCGAACGCTTACCTCTTTCCACACGACCGCTGCGGCCACGATCGGGACCAGGACAGCGATGCCGAACCGGTAAGCACCCCACCGGTTTCCTTCTCCTATGCGCGAACGTCGGACGGGCTCTTCGACGAAGTGGTAGGTGAGCATGGACAGCAGCAGCGACAGGGTGATCACACCAAGGCCGCCGAGGATCCCGACCTGTGTGCGGTCGCGGACGACCAGGTAGAACACCAAAACCGGCCAATGCCACAGATAGAGGCTGTAACTGAGATCGCCGAGGTATCGCATCGGCCGTGACGACAGCAGGCGGTCTGCGCCGAGCGGGCTGGCAGTCTGACCAGCGAGCAAGATCAGCGCTGCCGCAGTGACCGGCCACAGCGCGAGATAGCCGGGGAACAAGCTGCCGACGTGCAACACGATCCCGCAGGAGACCAGGCCTACGACGCCGATCCAGCCCAGCACGATCCGCAACGCCCGGGACGGTGCGATCGAGGTGATACCCAGGGCCAGCAACCCACCGAACGCGAACTCCCACACGCGGGTCAGCGAATGGAAGTAGGCCAGCGGCTGGTTGGCGGTGGTCAGCCAGATGGAATGGAGCAGCGAGGCCACGAACAGCGCGAGCAGAACCACGAACAGTGTGAAGCGCAAGTGCTGCCGGGTCATCCGCGCGATGACAACGACCGACGCCACCAGGACCGGCCAGACCACGTAGAACTGCCCCTGGATCGACAACGACCAGAAATGCTGAACGACGCTTGCTGTCTGGTTCTGTGCGTAGTAGTCGACAGAGTCGGTCGCCAGTTGCCAGTTCTCCAGGTAGAGGGCCGACGCCACGATCTCCCGGATCGTTTGGAACCACCGGTTCTCAGGCAAGAAGACGACACTGATCGCCATCACGACGGCGAGTACCGTCAACGCGGCAGGAAACAGGCGCTTGATCAGCCGTCCCCAGAACACCCGCACAGCGATCCTGCCACGGTCAGCGGCCCGGAACAATTGGCCGGTCACCAGGAACCCGGAGATCAGGAAGAACACGTCCACGCCGCCGGACACCCGGCCCAGCCAGACGTGGTAGACAACCACGAGCATCGCGGCCAGCGCCCGCAGTCCCTGCAGTTCAGGGCGATAGCGGTGATGTCCAGTCCGTGGAGTGGTCTCGGGCGTTGTTGTGCTCGGCGGCAACCGATCAGTTCGTGGCAACAACGACATCCAGGGAACTCCAAGGTCGGTCGACACAGTGACGATTCACTGCATTGCCGACCAGACTTCCCGGCGCACCGCAGACGATGCTAGCCGACGTCGGGCAGGACTGTTGTGCCGGCTGTACCGGCGACCGACGAGCATCGCCGACTCGTTCGCGGTTCTCGACGTGTACGCTCCGCGTTAGGTGTGCCGGGAAGCCTGGTCGGCGTGTCGTGTCCGTTCGGCTACGGGGGTTGATGTGGCGCCGAAGTGTCCTGGTCGCTGGTCCAGTGGAGGTAGTTCAACCACCTCGGAGCTTTCTCCGGGGGGATACCCTTGATGAGACATCCAGGGATTCCCTCACAGCAGCTGCTGCTCGAGGAATGGCTGTCCGTTCTGATCATCCTCGGCGACCGCAGTACCACCGCTCAGCAGCGTCTCAACCTCGTCCAGCAGCTACATCCCACGTCAGAGATCGAGATCCGGCTCGAGACGGCACTGTCGCCCGCGGACGAGGAACGGATCTCGACGGCTTTGCTCGCCTTGCACGAGTTTGCGCAGCCGCCAGTTCACCGTTCACCTGACCGTGGAAGAGCAGCTCATCGCCTGGCTGACGGAAGCGACTGGGCAGACCCGGACGGAGATCCTCCAACGACTCGCCGCCACCTTTGGTTGCGCATCTGCGCTGTCAGGTGAATGAAATCAGGCCGCTGTACTCGCTGACCTGGTTCTGCACGGCTGAGGACCGATGTCATGCCGAAGTGGACATCATCGGTTAGGGTAGCTTCCGGTGTGCCGGGAAGCCTGGTCGGCGAGGGTAGTCGCGATCGACCTTGGAGGGTGTTCCTATGCGCGCGTATGTGCTTGCCTCGGAGTATCCGATTGTCCGGCCTGACACGCCGGTCATCGAGGCCGCGCGATTGTTGGCATGTTGATGCTGCTGATCGGCGCGACCAACGCCGAGCGCGCGTTCTTCTCCGAAGAGTCCGGTGTGGACTGGAATGTCATCGTCCTATTGCTGGGGATGATGCTCATCATCACCGTCCTGCAACGGACAGGCGTGTTCGAATTCGTGGCCATCTGGACAGCGAAACGCCAACCGCGACGCGGCCGCATTGGTCATGGACCATCATCGTCAGGTGGATCGATCTGTGCGGCGAACTTGCCGAGCGGGTAACCATGCGCCGAGAATCGCGAGCGTCACCGTCACCCCGAGCCAATCGCTCCAATGACCGGTGAAAGCGTTGTCGACCCAGATCATCGCCCATGTCAGTACCGCCGCCACTTGGATACGCCGGTGCTGCCTGGGAATCAGAACCAGTCCGACCATCACCAGCGCCGCGAGAAAAAGGACTACTGCGTCCTTCACGGTGTGCCTTCGAACGAGCGGTAAGAGCGGGTGACGTGTACGACCAATGTTGGGTTATGGGCATCACAGAGGTTGAGCCGCACCGCGGATACACGCGCGATCTCGCCACCGGGCAGGTCGACCAGCGATCCTGGCGGAAGCATCACCGCACCCGTCAGGCGGAGCAGAATCTCGTCACGAAGCGGATCGTGGATCACGGTGGTGACGGCACTGGGGACGTCCAGGTCTTCCGCCGCGTGTGATGAATGTGTGTCGGTCATGGCCATCCCCTGATCTGCGGTAGCAGCTAGCTTCGCCGTGCCCATCCCGCCGGATCTCACGCCCGGCGTGTCAGGCCGGAAACACCGTTACTGGGACAGTCCCACCGTTGTTGGCGAAAGCCATCCAGCAAGTCTTCGACGAAGGCTCGGTTACCAGCCTGTTTGACGGACACGCCTGACGAAGGCGGACTGGTCACAGGCCGGTGATCACGAGGTCGTCGATGTCGTAGCGCAGGTTGTTGCGGACGGCGATGACGCCGGGGACGTGGTGTGCGGCGAGGTCAGCGCGTTGGACGGTGCTGTGCAGGGTCAGGGCGCCGTCGAGGGTGACGACGCCATCGGTGACGTGCACGGTGATCTGGTCGGGCGGGCGGGTTTTGGTGGTGATGTGGTGTTCGATGTCGGCTTCGATGGCGTTGTCGCTGCGTACGAACAGGTGTAGCGCGTCGCGGCGGGCCAGCATGCCGATCAGGTGACCGGTGCAGGTCACGACGCAGATCTGGCGTATTCGATGGTGTGCCAACAGGTGTATCGCGGTGCTGACCAGGGTGCCCGGGGTTGTGGTGACCGGTGGTGTGGTCATCAGGTCGGCCGCGTGCAGGGCGAGGGATTGTACCACCGGGAGCGGCAGCGGGGGCCGGCGAGCATGGGCGTGGGGTCGGCGCCGCCGTGGAATTCCAGTTTGGTCATGACGTCGGCCTCGCTCACCACACCGAGAGGCCTGCCGTCGAGGTCGACGACTGGTAGTACGTCGATGCCGTGAGCGAGCATGGCGCCGGCCAGTTCTTTGAATGGGGTGTCGGGTACCGCGGTGATCACCTGGCGGGTCATCACCTCGGCCACGGTTGGTTCGCCCATGGTCTGCCTCGTTGCGCCGTACCCTTACAGACTTGCTAAGATTAGCAACTGTTGAACCATGCGGCTAGGGATGTCGTCGTCGCTCCAGGCGCGGGCCAGGGGAGGATCGTGGGATGAGCACGACAGGTCGGCATGGCGCGGATGAGGAGGGGTGCCGGTGAGCAGGCCCCTTTACCAGTTGAAGGCGGAGTTCTTCAAAACGCTGGGGCATCCGGCGCGGATTCGGGTGCTGGAGTTGTTGAGCGAGCGGGAGCACGCGGTCGCGGAAATGCTGCCCGAGGTGGGCATTGAGCCTGCCAACCTGTCGCAGCAGTTGGCGGTGTTGCGCCGGGCGGGGTTGGTGACCACGCGCAAGGAGGGCTCGAACGTCTACTACTCGCTGGCCAGCCCGTTGTTCGCGGAGTTGCTGGCGGTCGCCCGCCGGATCCTGACCGGGGTGCTGTCCGGGCAGATGGAGTTGTTGGAAGACCTCAAGATGCCGGCGTCGGTGCCCGCGACGATGCCGGGGGAGGACTCGCCGGGCGGATGAGCCGCGGTCACCCTGGATCCCGCATGTGGTTCCGGCGGGTGACCGCTCTTTCGTGAACCGATGTGCAGGAGTGACGAGTGCTGGGTTTGTGGCGCAAGATCCGCCGGACCGGGCGGGTCGCGCAGCCCGCGCCGCCGCGGCCGGAGGCCGATCGTCCGGCGGCCGCGCTGGGGCTGGGCGGTTCGGTGCAGATCCGTCATGTGGATGCCGGGTCGTGCAACGGGTGCGAAGTGGAGATCGGCTCGGCGTTCGGGCCGGTCTACGACGCCGAACGCTACGGCGCCCGGTTGGTTGCCTCGCCGCGGCATGCCGACGCGTTGGTGGTGACCGGACCGGTCACTCGCAACATGGCCGAGCCGTTACGGCGGACCTTCGATGCGGTTCCCGGTCCGAAACTGGTTGTCGCGGTGGGAGATTGCGCCCGAAGTTGCGGCGCGTTCGCTGGCGCGTACGGCGTGGCCGGTGCGGTGTCCGATGTGGTGCCGGTCGACGTGGAGATCGCCGGGTGCCCGCCGCGGCCGGAGGCGATCGTCGAGGGATTGCGAAAGCTGACCGGGCGATGACCGCGTTGAGCCTCGGCATTGCCGTGGCACTCGGTGTGGTGGCCGCGGTCGGCGCTGTGTCCGTGCCGGTTGCCATACGGTCCACAGTGGTTGGTTGGGGGATGGCGCTCGCTGGCGTAGCTGGCGTTGTGGCCGGTGTTGCAGCGATGTCCGGAGGATCGTTCTCCGTTGTGCTGCCGGGGTTGTTGCCGCTGTTCGGTGTCATGTTCACTGTGGATGCGCTGAGTGGGTTGTTCATTGCTGTGATCGGTGGTGTGTCGGTCGCGGCGGGGGTGTACGGGATCTCCTATGCCCACAACGGTGTCCAGGCGCGTCCGGTGCAGGCTGCGCTCCCGTTGTTCGTGGTGGCGATGCTGCTGGTTGCGGCGGCCGGGAGCGTGGGCACGTTCCTGATGTGCTGGGAACTGATGGCGTTGACTTCGCTGCTTTTGGTCTTGGCGGAGCATCGCAGGCGGCCCGAGGTGGCGCAGGCGGGTCGCTGGTACGCGGTCATGACACATCTCGGCTTCGCAGCAGTCTTGAGTGGACTGATGGTGTTCGCGGCGCATGCTCCGGATGATTCGTTCGCGGCGTTGCGTGCGGCGGGCGTGTCGCCGGGCGTGGCGGGTGTGGTGTTCGGGGTGACGCTGGTGGGGTTCGCGTCAAAGGCGGGAATTCTGCCGTTGCACGCGTGGTTGCCGCGTGCGCACCCGGAGGCGCCGAGTCACGTGTCGGCGTTGATGTCCGCGGCGATGGTGACTCTCGGCGTGTACGGCATGGTGCGGGTCGGGTTCGACCTGCTTGGCGGGGGAGAGCGCTGGTGGTGGTTGCTGGTGCTCGCGCTGGGTGCGGTGTCTGCGGTGTACGGGATCTTGCAGGCGGCGATGAGCACCGACCTGAAGCGGCTGTTGGGCCAGTCGACGACGGAGAACATGGGGCTGGTGCTGGTCGGTGTGGGCGCGGCCGGGCTGTTCGCGTCGTCGGGCAACCGGGTGCTGGCCGGATTGGCGTTGGCGGCGGCGTTGTTGCATGTGATCAACCATGCGGTATTCAAGACGCTGCTGTTTCTGGCCGCAGGATCGGTGCTGCAAGCGACGCATAGCCGGGATCTGGACGCGTTGGGTGGACTGCGGCCGCAGATGCCGGTGACCACGGCGGCGTTCGGTCTGGGTGCGCTGGCGGCATCGGCATTGCCGCCCGGCACAGCCTTCGTGTCCGAGTGGTTGTTGTTGCAGGCTTTGATCCACGGGCTTCCGGCATCGGGGGTGGCCGCGGCGATCGCCATGCCAGTAGCGGTGGCAGCGGTGGCACTGACCGCAGGGCTCGCGGTCGCGACGTTTGTGAAGGCGTTCGGTATTGGGTTTCTGGCCAAGCCTCGGAGTGCGGCCGCTGCGCACGCTCAGGAGAGTCCGCCGAGCATGCTCGCCGGCATGGCGCTGGCTGGTGGCGCATGTGTGGTGCTGGCGTTGTTGCCGAACGTGGTTCTGTTGGGCGTCGCGACGGCGAGTGGGATCGCTGTCGGGGCAGGGGACCCCGCCGTGTCCGGTGCCGTGAGTCTGCGGCTGGTCGGCGTGACCGGTGCGTTGTCACCGCTGATGCTCGCGCTCGCTCTGGTCGCCGGTGTCGTTGTCGTGGTGGGCATCTTGCGATTTGTGGCGGTGCGGCGAGCACGCCGCGAAGCGCGGCTGTGGGACTGCGGCGGCGGGCCGATGTCGGCACGGATGGAATACACCGCGACGTCCTTTGCCGAGCCGTTGCAGCGGGTATTCGACGACGTCGTCCAGCCGGAGACCGATGTGGACGTCAGCCACCACGAGGAGTCCCGGTATCTGGTCCAAGCCGTGGAATACCGGCGACGGGTGCCCGACCGGATCGAACGACGGCTCTACGAACCCATACTCGCCGTCGTGTCCGCATGGGGCAGGGTGGGCCGTCGGCTGGCAACGGGGAGCGTGCATCGCTATCTCGGGTACGGCTTCTACACCGTGTGCGCGGCCTTGATTCTGCTGGCGGTGACTAGGTGAACGCACTGGGCATCGTTGGCGGGATCGTCCAGCCGGTGGTCATTGTGGCCGGGGCTCCACTGCTGGTCGGGGTGATGCGGCAGGTCCGCGCGAAGCTGGAAGGCCGTGCGGGCGCTGGTGTTCTGCAGCCGTGGCGCGATCTACGCAAGCTGTTCGGCAAGGAACGCATTGCCCCGCGGGGGACCAGCGAGGTGTTCCGGGTCGCGCCGCTGGTGCTGGTAGTCACCACCCTGGTGGTCACGGTGGTGGCGCCGTTCGTGACCACCGCCTCGGCGATCGATCCTGTCGCCGACCTGTTCGCTGTGGTCGCGTTGCTGGCGTTGGGCGCGGTGGCGCTTGCGTTGGCTGGGCTGGACACCGCGACCGCGTTCGGTGGCATGGGTTCCAGCCGGGAGGTGACGATTCTCGCGCTGGTCGAGCCGACGTTGCTGGTGGCGATCTTCGCGCTGTCGGTGCGGGTCGGGTCGACCAACCTCGGCGCGATCGTATCGTCCACATTGGACGATCCGGCGCGGGTGATCTCGCCGGTCAGCTTGCTGGCCGCGGTCGCGTTGATCGTGGTGATCGTCGCGGAGACCGGGCGGCTGCCGGTGGACAACCCATCCACGCACCTGGAACTGACGATGGTGCACGAGGCGATGGTGCTCGAGTACGCCGGGCCGGACCTGGCACTGGTCGAGCTGGCCTCGGCCATGCGGCTGTCGGTGTTCCTGGGGTTGTTGGCAAACCTGTTCCTGCCCTGGGGGATCGCCACGTCAGCCGCCCCGCTCGCGGTCGTGGTCGGTGTGCTGGCGCTGGTGATCAAGGTCGGTGTGCTGGGCGTGCTGCTCGCGGCGGGCGAGGTGTTCCTGGCCAAGCTGCGGCTGTTCCGGGTGCCCGAGCTGTTGGCTGGATCGTTTCTGCTCGCCCTGCTGTCCGTCGCTGCCTCGTTCTTCCTGGCCTGAAAGGGAATCGTGATGGACGAGAGCCTCTACGTGCAACTGCTGGACCTGGCATGCGGCGGGTTGCTGCTGACCTCGGTGCTGGCGCTGTGGCGCCGTGAGCTTGCGGTGATCATCCGGGTGTTCGCGCTGCAAGGCCTGGCACTCTCGGTCCTGGTCGGTGTCCTTGCCGCACACGAGAACTCCGTTGAACTGTGGGTCGTCGCAGTCGGCGTGCTGGTGTTGCGCGCCGGTGTGCTGCCTTATTTGCTCCGGCGAGCGTTGGCCAGCGCGGGTGAGGCAAGGCGAGAGACCCGGCCGCTGGTGAACGTCGCCGCGTCGTTGCTCGCGGCCGCCGTGCTGACGCTGGTGGCGTACGCGGTGTCCCAGCCGTTGGTGCAGCTGGCGCCATCCTCGGCAACACAAGCGATCCCGGTCGGGATGACCGTCGTGTTGATCGGGTTTTTCGTCCTGGTCACGCGGCGTCGTGCGCTGTCGCAGCTGGTCGGTTTCCTGTTGATGGACAACGGGATCACCGCAGTCGGGTTTCTCACCACCGCCGAGGTCGGGCTCATCGTCGAGCTCGGTATCTCGCTGGACGTGTTGCTGGCCGCGCTGGTCCTGCAGGTCCTCACGGCACGGATGCGGGAGACCTTCGGCGATACCGACCTGGACGAGCTGCGGGAGTTGCGCGACTGATGACCATCCTTCTCCCTCTTGCGGTTCCTCTTCTTGGTGCGCTGGGCTACGCGGTCATCGGGTGGCGCCGAGTCACGGCCTGGATGAGTGCGGTGAGCGCCGCCGCCGTGCTCACCTCGGCAATCATTCTCGCTGGCGCCGAACCACACACCGCTCTCGCCGGTCTGCTGCGGGGGGACGCGCTCGCGGCGTACATGCTCGTGGTGATCGGCGCGGTGGCGCTGCTGGCCACTATCGCCACCCCGGCGTACTTCGTGACCGAGATCGCGGCACGGCGCGCTACCACACGCACAGCCACCCGGCACAGTGTGCTGGTTCAACTGTTTCTGGCCGCGATGGCCCTGGCGGTGCTCGCCGCGAACCTCGGCGTGCTGTGGATCGCCATCGAGGCCACCACCATCGTGACCGCGTTCCTGGTCGGCCAACGCCGCACCAAAGCGGCGGTCGAGGCGGCCTGGAAATACGTGGTGATCTGTTCAGCCGGCATCGCACTGGCGTTGTTGGGCACGATCGTGCTCAACTTCGCCTCCTCGCGTGCACCCGGTGCGGCGGGTCTGGATTTGGCGGCACTGGCGACCACCGCGTCCGGCCTGGATCCTGGAGTCACCCGGATCGCGGTGGTGTTGCTGATTCTCGGATTCGGCACCAAGGCCGGGCTGGCACCGCTGCACGCGTGGCTGCCCGACGCGCACAGCCAGGCTCCCGCGCCGGTGTCGGCCCTGATGTCCGGAGTGCTGCTATCGGTGGCGTTCTACGCGATCCTGCGGGTGAAAGTGGTCGCCGACGGCGCGTTGGGCACCGGGTTCACCCGCGCACTGCTCGCGGTGATGGCGGTGGCGTCGCTGGTGCTGGCGGCGTCTTTGCTTCTGGCACAACGGGATTACAAGCGGATGCTGGCGTATTCCAGCATCGAGCACCTTGGCCTGGTCGCTTTCGGCACGGCGATCGGCAGCCCGCTCGCGCTGGCCGCGGTCCTGCTGCACGTCCTCGGCCACGGGCTGGCCAAGGGTGTGCTGTTTCTCGGCGCCGGGCGGATCCTGCAGGTGACCGGCACCAACCGGATCGACGAGGTACGCGGTCTGGCCGCGCGTCACCCGGTCCTCGCCGGTGGGATCGGGTTCGGCATCCTGGCGCTGATCGGCTTGCCACCGTTCAGCGTGTTCGCCAGCGAACTGGGCCTGTTCCGCGCCGGATTCGCCGTCGGCTTGGGCTGGCTGACCGCGATCGCGCTGGTCCTGGTGCTGATCATCGCCGCGGCTATGGTCACGCACACCAGTCGGATGCTGCTGGGCGCCGCCCCGGATGGCCCGGGAACGGCCACCGGGACCCGTCGGCTACCAGTGCCCACCGCGTTCGCCCTGGTTGGCGGATTGCTGGTGTGCGCGGCACTGGGCGTCACGGCTGGACCACTGGCCACCCTGCTGGATTCGGCCGTGGACACTTTGGTGGGGGCACGATGAACACGCTCGCTCTTGGTGAACCGGTCGGTGGGCGTCGCACCGCACTGACTGTAGCTCCGGGCGAACTGGCCGAGCATGCGCTTTCCTTGCTCGGAAACGGATATCGGGTGGCACTGGTTGCCGGTCACGATGATGGCGACCGGCTTCGCGCGGTGTACTTGTTCACCGCTGTCAACCCGGACAGGCGTGTCGACGTGCATGTTCCGCTGGACCGCGAAGCCCCAAAGGTGCCGAGCCTGGCAAGCTTGTCCTTCGCAGCGGGGCGCTTCGAGCGAGAGATGCGCGACCTGTTCGGGATCGTGCCAGCCAATCACCCGCTGCCGCAGCGCCTGGTCCGGCATTTCCACTGGCCGCAAGGCTGGTACCCGATGCTCGCCGACGCGGGCGAACCGCCAGAATTCGGCGATGTCGACGGTCCGTATCCCTTCAGGACAGTCGAAGGACCCGGCGTGTACGAGATCCCGGTCGGCCCGGTGCACGCCGGGATGATCGGTCCGGGCCATTTCCGGTTCTCCGTGGTGGGCGAGACGATTCTCAACCTCAAGGCCCGCCTGTGGTTCGTGCACAGAGGAATCGAGAAACTCTTCCAGGGCCGACGGCCCGAGCACGCGATCGAGCTGGCCGAGCGGATCAGCGGCGACACCACCGTCGGGCACACGCTGGCGTTCTGCCAGGCGATCGAAGACGCCCACCAGCATGAGGTTTCCTCGGACACGCGGCGGATCCGGGCGATCCTGCTGGAACTGGAACGTCTTTACAACCACATCACCGACATCGGCGCACTGTGCAACGACGTCGGCTACGGCATCCTCAACACCCACGCGGGGCGCGTCCGCGAACAACTCCTGCGGATCAACGACAGAGTGGTCGGCCACCGGCTGCTACGCGGCGCCATCCACCCAGGCGGCGTCACCATCGCCGCTCTGCCTGACGTCGCCCGGCTGCGTGCCATCGGTGCGGACATCGCCGAGATCGTCGCGCTCGCGCTCAGCAACACCGTCGTGGCCGACCGATTCACCGGCACCGCCGTGCTCACTCGTGAACAGGCCATTGATCTCGGCACCCTCGGCTACGTCGCCCGCGCCAGCGGCCTGTATGCCGATGCCCGCTACGACCACCCCGCCATCGAAGCGGACATCCCGCGCGTTCAGCATGCTCACACCGACGGTGACGTCCTGTCCCGCTTCGTCGTTCGTGCCGAGGAAATCGCCGCATCCATCGACATGATCGAGACACTGGCCGGTGCGGCGGGCGGCACACCCGCGTCGCCACTCGGTTCTGCCGCCGGTGCCTCTGGTGTGGGGATCGTCGAGGGGTGGCGGGGGACGATCGTCCACCGCGTCGAACTCGCCCAAGACGGCACACTGACCCGGGTCAAGATCGTCGACCCGAGCTTCTTCAACTGGCCTGCCCTGCCGGTCGCGCTGGCCGACACGATCGTTCCGGACTTCCCGCTGACCAACAAAAGTTTCAACCTCTCCTACGCCGGCAACGACCTCTGACCACCCCGCGCGGGACAATCTACGACTTGCGAATTTCTTTAACTGCATAGATGATGTACTCCATCGTTGGGTGGAGCGGCGCTGGTTGTCTGCGTGCCACAAAGAGGATGGGGACGATGAAGCAGTTCACAACGACCTTGCGCAGCCAGGTCGATCAGGCCACGGAGGCAATGACGGTGGCCCGGCAGGTTGGCCACGACTATGAGGTTCACCTGCACGGCGCCCGGATCCGCGACCTGCTGGATGTTGCTGCCCGGCACGGCATCGACACCACCGGCTGGGTCGACCGCACGATGCTGGATGACGCGAGGCTCGGGGCGTGACCGTGGGAACGGCCCTCGGTGAGAGACCGTGACATCCAGCAACCGTACGGTGGCAGTGGTCAGCGACGGCAGCGCACTCGCCGACCGGGACACCCAGGTGGAACCCATGCTGCACGGGTACGCTGCGCTGATCCACGAGTCGACTGGTCTACCAACCATCGTGCGACCACTCGATGTCGGCGCCCCGCAGCAGTTGTGGACCACGCTCGGCGCCCTTCCCACGACCGTCGGCGCGGTCTTTCTGCCACACGTCACACCGGATCGCGCCCACATGGCCCGACTCGCGGCCGGCGACACGCCGGTGGTCACAGAACATGACACCACCGCGATCGCACTGATCGCCGCGTTGATGACCACCCTCACCCGCGCCGGCCGCCCGCTGACCTTCAGCCGCGTCGTGATCGCGGGCGCGAACACTATGCCGGTGCTGTCCCCGCTGCTGGTGATCGCGGGGATCGGCGACATCACCACCTGGAACCGTGCCGACGCCGGCGCGTTCCCACTGCACCGCATCGCCACCGGAGCCCACGCCGTAATAGACCTGGCCGGTGGCCTCACCACGGCGTTCGACCCGCTCGTCCAACCTGCCGTGATCACCCGCGATGACCTACGCGTACCGCTGCTCGCCCTGCCCGGCCTGCTACGCGCGCTCGCGCAGGCCCCGAATGTGACGCTGGACGTCGAGGTCTACTACGCTTGCGCACTGGCCCTCGTGATGGCCACTCCACCCGACGAACGGTTACCTCTCGGTCCGGACCGCGCCCTCACCCGCCGGGTCGCCGACGCAGCGACGCAGGCGCTTCGCCAGCCAGCTCAGTAGGAGACTCGGCCGACGGCAGCCACGATTCCAGATAAGACACCGACCACCGCACCAAATTTGTGATCCCGTTCTGCATGGGACCACTGACACAGCTGGACCAAGTGGGCGTTTAAGGCTGTGGACCTGACATCGCAGCATAAGAACCGAGAAGTGCTGGCTGATGGTCCAGAAGTGCCAGTCCGACCGGTACGGACTCGAACATCGTCGGGTCTAGTTGCTTCAGGGCTAGCTTTGCGACCGCCGCACCCGCGGGTCGAAGCGGATCAGGTCGTATCTGTTGGTCAGAGTCCGCAGGCCAACTAGCGGATGGTCAGGGGCAGCTCCAGCCCGGGCCACCTGCGGCGGGGTCACCGGGTTCGTCGCCATCAGCCGGGACACCGCCACCTCCAGCCGGGCGCCGTTCGGCTTGCGGTAGTCCAGGTGTGCTCAGGGCTGTGACCAGAGCCTTACGCCGCCGCGGGTTCATACTCGTTGATCAAGCCGCCGAGGATGGGTTGGCGGCGAATCTGGGTGGAACTGTGGCGGTGGATTGGACAGTCTGGCCGCGGTGGCTTGAGTTGCAGTGCTTGGTGAGGGCGGCGTCTGTTGTAGTGCGTGACATACCGCTGCGCTTGCCGAAAATGTCATCCGTGCAGGTCAGGCGGCGTGGTATTCGTTGAGGATGCCGCCGAGCCGTGGGCGTCGGCGGATGTCGATGCGGGTGATCTGGGCTTGATCGATGATTGGTTGCGGCAGTGGTTGTAGCGGTCGTGCGTTGGCGATGCCTTGATGTGGCCGATGGGAGTTGTAGAACTGTTCGTACTCGTGAAGCGCGTGGAGTAGGTGTCGTTGGTTCCAGATGAGGGTGCGGTCGAGCAGTTCTTGGCGGCAGGTTTGGATCCAGCGTTCCAAGAGGGAGTTCATCCTGGGCATCTGGACACCGGTGAGCACGACCTGGATGCCGGCGTCGGTGAGGATGGTGTCGAACAGGGCAGGGAATTTGCTGTCTCTGTCGCGGATAGGAAAGCGTTGCGCTTGCCGAAAATGTCATCCGTGCTGGTCAGACTGCGTGGTGGTACTCGTTGAGGATGCCGCCCAAACGTGGGCGTCGGCGGATGTCGAGCCTGGTGATCTGGGCTGGATCGGTGATTGGCTGTGGCAGTGGTTGTAGTGGTCGGGTGTTGGCGATGCCTTGGTGGGGTCGGTGGTTGTTGTAGAAGCGCTCGTATTCGCGGAGGGCGTGGAGTAGGTGTCGTTGGTTCCAGATAAGGGTGCGGTCGAGCAGTTCCTGCCGACAGGTTTGTATCCAGCGTTCGATGAGAGAGTTCATTCTGGGCATCTGGATGCCGCTGAGCACGACCTAGATGCCGGTGTCAGCAAGGACGGTGTCGAACAGGGGAGGGAACTTGCCGTCCCGATCGCGGATCAGGAGCCGAGCGCGACGGCCGGTGTCGTCGAGGTCCGTGAGGAGGTTGCGGGCAGCTTGGGCTACCCAGGCTGCGGTGGGATGTGGTGTGGAGCCGAGGATGCGGATCCGGCGTTGCGTGTGTTCGATCACGGCCAGCACGTACATCCGGGCGCCATCCGAAGCAGTTCGTCGACCTGTCGAAGATGGGCGTGACGCTGGACCGCCGAACGTCATCTGCGCGTAGCCAGGGGCGCGGATGCCTGAGCAGCGGTAGGCGGCGGCGTCCAGCATCCCGGCGCCGAGACCTGACTCCATAGATCCGATGTCCAAGGATTGCTTGATGGCAATCTGATCGAGAAGCCCATGTTACGGCCTAGGTCTGTTGCGCAGAACGCGTGTGTCGGTTATACACATCGGAGGTTTATGGGTGAGCGGCGGGAGACATCGATGTCGATCAGGTCGTGGTGCAGGAGAGTTGTGCTCTTACTCATCGTGGCGGCGACCGGTCTCATCTGGCTGGGACCGTTCCCGACCGGCGTGCCGGCCGCGGCGGCCCTTCCGGCCGAGTCCGGCGACCTACGGTTGTGGTACGACGAGCCGGCTCCTGACAGCAACGGCGGGTGGATCGACCGCTCCATCCCCATGGGGAACGGCGCCCTCGGTGTGAACCTGTTCGGGGGTGTCGCGCGGGAACGTCTCCAGCTCACCGAGAACAGCCTCCAGGACTACGACGGCGACAGTGTCGGCGGTCTGAACAACTTCGCTGAGGTCTACCTCGACTTTCCACACGCGTCGCCGAGCGACTACACCCGTGACCTTGTGCTCGACGACGGCATCGCCCATGTGTCGTACTCCAACGGCGGAGTGGGCTATCAACGCGAGGTGTTCGCCAGCCACGACGCCGGGGTGGTGGCCGTCAAGCTCACTGCGTCGAAACCAGGCGCGCTGAGCTTCGCCCTGCGGCCCGAGGTGCCCTACCTGCGCGACAGCCACGCGGGCGACAACAACCGCGGCAAGACCGGCATCGTCACGGCTGACGGCGACACGATCACCATGACGGGCGCGATGGAGTACTACGACGTCCGCTACGAAGGGCAGTTCCGGGTCATCCCGACCGGCGGCACCATGACGGCGTCCAACCCGTCCGGCAAGGGTGAGATCGCCGTTGCGGGCGCCGACAGCGCGATCGTGTTGATCGCGGGCGGGACCAACTACCGGATGGTTCCGCAGGTGTTCAGCGAACCGGACCGGCTCAAGAAGCTCGACGGCCTGCCGCTGCCCCACGACAAGGTCAGCGCCGCGATCACCAACGCTGCCGAAAAGGGCTACAGCGCACTGCGAACGGAACACCTGAGGTACTACCACCGGCTCTATGGCCGGGTCCGGTTGGACCTCGGCGGCACCGAGCCCACCATCCCGACCGATGAGGTCATCGATGCGGCTCGCGCGGGCAAAGTCGACCCCTACCTGGAGGAGCTGGCCTTCCAGTTCGGCCGCTACCTCCTCATCAGCGGCTCGAGGGAAGGCTCGCTGCCGCTGAACCTCCAGGGACTGTGGAACGTGTACGAGGACCCGCCGTGGCGGTCGGGCTACTGGCACAACGTGAACCTGCAGATGAACTACTGGCCGGCCTTCCAGACCAACCTGCCGGAGACGTTCCGGCCCTACGTCGAGTACAACGCCGCTTACCTTCCCGTGCAACGGAACTATGCGACCGAGGTGATCAAGCAGTACCAGCCGTCGCACCTCGACCCTGGCGGCGACAACGGCTGGGCGATGGGCAACTCGAACTGGCCGTACAAGAGGTCCACCCGCCCGAGCCACTCCGGCTTCGGCACCGGCCCCTGGACCGCTCAGCTGTTCTGGGACTACTACGACTACACCCGCGACACGGAGCTGCTGCGCGACGTCGTCTACCCGGTCCTGGAAGGACAGTCCAACTTCCTGTCCCGGTTCGTGAGCGAGATCGACGGCAAACTGCTCGCCAAACCGTCGCAGTCACCGGAGAACAGCGGACCGCAGACCGCGGGCACCACGTTCGACCAGCAGCAGATCTACGAGAACCACCGCAACACGCTGGCCGCCGCCAAGATCCTCGGCATCTCGACGCGCACGAACCCTCGGCTGGCCACCTACCGTGACCAGCTGGCCAAGCTCGACCCGATCGTCGTCGGCACCTCCGGCCAGATCAAGGAGTACCGGGAGGAGACCTCCTACGGGAGCGTCGGCGACCCCAAGCACCGCCACATCTCACAGCTGCTCGGCCTCTACCCCGGTCAGCTGGTGAACTCCTCGACCAGGGCGTGGCTCGACGCCGCGAAGGTGTCGCTCGACGGCCGGGGTGCGGTCGGCGGCACCGGGTGGGCTCAAGCCGAGCGGATCGCGACCTGGGCCCGTGCCCAGGACGGGGCCAAGGCCTACTCCTTCTTCACCTACTGGCTGAAGCACCACGCGATGCACAACCTCTGGAACAACCACCGCGACTCGCACACGAACCAGCTGTTCCAGGTCGACGGGAACTTCGGCGTCACCGCCGGTGTCAGCGAGATGCTGCTGCAGAGCCACGACGGCGCGGTCGCACCACTGGCGGCGATCCCCGCCGAATGGCGAGAAGGCTCCTATTCGGGCCTGCTGGCTCGCGGCGGCTTCGAGGTCTCGGCGGCCTGGGCGAACTCTCGGGTCACCCGCTTGGACGTCACGTCCCGGGCGGGCGGCAAGCTCGATCTGCGTTACCCGGGGCTGAACGGCGCCGTGGTCAAGGATTCCCGAGGGCGGACCGTCCACTACGCCGGCCGGTCAGCCGACGAGATCAGCCTGTCCACGAAAAAGGGAGAGACTTACACGGTCACCGCCATCCCCGGTGTGTCCACTGTGGCCGCGCCGTCCGGCCTGAAGGTCGACGCGGACAGTGGCGACAAGGTCAAGCTCACCTGGACGCCGTCGGCCTCGAACTCGACTCGGTACAACGTCTACCGGGCCGTCGGCAATGAGCCGACCTACCGGCTGCTCAAGTCCGGGCTGAAGGAGACCGCCTTCATCGACGACACCGCCGGTCTGGCCAGAGCAGCGCAGGTCACCTACCGCGTGGCAGCGGTGGCGCCGGGCGGAAGGGTCATGGAGGACACGGCGCCCACGGTCGTCCGCCACCAACCGTCCTCGCCCGGGCGAGTCCTGCACGTCAACGACGACATGGTCGCCTACACCGGCGGGGATGGGACTCGACAGGACACACCGGCCGCCGGGGGCCGGTACCGCGTCGGATTCGACTGGCAGGACGGCAACCTCACCGGGATCCGGTTGACGGCGGACCTACAAGGCACCGCGGTCCTACGCAACGAGGTGTTCACCCGGCCCGTGCGCGTCTACGACCCCAACGGACGGAACGTCACCGTCCACACGTGGAAAGACACCCTGTGGATCCCCATGCGCGTAAGCGGGTCGTATCGGATCGTCCCGCAGGTCGTCGTCACGGCGACTGACCCGACAGGGCGGATTATGCCCGGCGCGTCGGCACCGGTCACCGTCACCGTCCACGCCCAGGACGTCACCGACATCCCAGGGACCGAGCTGACTGTCAAAGCACCGGAAGGGTGGGAGATATCGCCTGTCACCCAACAGGCTCCGCCCGTTGTCGCCAAGTCGAAGGCCGACGTGACCTTCCAAGTCAAGGCGGCTCGCGACGCGAAGACCGGAACCCACGGCGTGACCATTGTCGTCGCCGCGTCGGGATGGACAGTGAGCGTTCCCGCCACGATCACCGTGGAGGTACCGAACTACGCCACATCGGGCGAGCCGTCGCAGTCGAGCACCCTTGGCGACGCCGGAGCGGATCGCGCGATCGACGGGGACACCAACGGCTCCTATTCCGGAGGCTCGGTCAGTCACACCGCCCAGTCGCCGGTAAGCGCCATGAACCAGCCATGGTGGCAGGTCGATCTGGGCGCGGTGAAGGACATCGGCACGGTCAATGTGTGGAACCGGACAGACAGCTGCTGCGTGCAACGTCTGAGCGACTTCTACGTCCTGATCGCGAAAGAGCCCTTCGGAAACGACGACCTCGCAACGCTCCTCCAGCGAGGTGATGTCACCGCGCAGCGGTTCACCACGACCGCCCCCAACACGGTTCCCCGGCTCACCACTGCGACCTTCACCGGTGATGCCCGCTACGTCCGGGTGCAGCTGGCCTCCAACGGTGTTCCGCTGCACCTCGCCGAAGTGGAGGTGTACCCGCCGGTGCCGTCGGGCGCGCGGTGAGAGCTCCCCAGCGCACTCGTCGCCGGTTTCGAGGCGGCGGGAGGTGAGGTAAACCAGCGTGCCGCCCCGACCAGCACCTGAACACGAACAGCCTTCGGGCGATTGTCCGAGCACTCGCCGGCGACCCTGTAGGTCTTGTGGGACGCTAGCTGGCGATGATTCGGAGCACGTGGGACGAGCTACCTGCCCGACTTCGCGAGGACATCGCGAGCCGTGTGGGCGAGGTGGTCCGGGTCGAGGTCGCATCTACGGGTCGTAACTCGCAATTCGCTGCCACGCTGCATGTGGCGAACACACGTCGGCCTTCGGCGTCAGGGTCCGTGCCGGGACTTCATCGAGGGTGCAATTACCAGAGCGCATCTTCGACATGTGTGGACGTTGACGCTCCCTGTCAGGGAGTGGCTACGATCGCTGCCGATGATCGCCGTCTTCCTGATAGAGAATCCGCTACTGGTTCCGGTACTGATGCTGCTGATGGCCATCGTCTGTACCGGTATCGGATATCTGCTCCTGAAAGCACGTCGACAGTGGATTCTGTGGACGCTCACGGCGCTGTCCGTCGTGCCCGTCGTCGCGCTGACACTCGTGCCGACTCGCACTCGACGGATGGACGACATCCCTTTCTGCACCCCCGACTTCCACTTGCCCACGCTCGCCAGCGTGGAGATGGTGGCCAACGTGGGATTGTTGTTCCCGCTGGTCTACTTCTCCGCGCTACTGACCCGACGACCGTTGCTCATGCTCGCCGCGGGTGTGGCTCTGTCCGCCGGAATCGAGACACTGCAGGCCTTGGTGCGCTCTCTCGGGCGTGCCTGTACCACCGGCGACTGGGCTATGAACAGTGCAGGCGCCACATGTGCTGCCCTCTTGGCTGGCTGCACGATCGCGCTCGCCGACCGCGCGACAGCCAAAAGGGCTGCGAGCACGAGGTTCACCAGTGATGCTGAGACCGTCCACGGCGACCAGCACAGACTTTGAGCCGCAGACACGGACGCGCCACCAAATGCTGCCGCCACCGAAGGTGCAACGCGAGCAGGGTTCTCACATGGTTTGCGACTGAAAAATTATGGTCACTAGAAAAGAACCGGTTTCGGTCTAGGTTGTCGACATGAGGTTCAAGACCGTGGACTGGACAGCGCATTCGGACATACGACATCGGGGCCACGAAGTACGAGCATGTAGTTCAGGACGGTGAAGTGCCCTACCTCGGACCTGTTTTCGGCCCATAACGCCGATTCCACGTCC
>JOAA01000023.1 GCA_000720375.1 Rhodococcus rhodnii
AGGCGTCCGCAGCGGTCCGGTCCGTCGAGGTCAGAATGCTGGCCGGGATGACCGAGACCGAGCAGTCAGACGCGTTCCGGATCCTGCAGAGCATGATCCGTTCCCTGCGCGATGGCAACGACGGCGCGTAGCGCGTCCTGATGACCGGTTTGGTTCACCTCAACGGCTGAGGCAGACCGCAACCGAGCAGCATTCTTCGCAAATACGCGGAACAACGAACCGAAAACGTCGAATACTTCGCACAAATAAAGCCGTTCCGGTGGAACTTTATCCACGTTGACACCCGCACATCGAACTGTGAGCCTGGACGAGGTATCACCTTTTTCACAGGCGAACGAGGGGCGGGGCTCGACGTGTTCAGAATAATCATGATCGTGGTGAGCCTTGCCCTGTTGTCATTCGTCGTCCCGGCCGACGACTCGTCCACCAGCACGAGCACCGCGGAGCCGGGTCCCGCCGCCGAACCTGTGGATCTCCTGCGCAAATGCCCCACGCTCAAGCGTGGCCAGCGGGACCCGATCAACGGCGACAAATGTGTGCGCGAACTACAGAAAAAGTTACAGATCCTCGGCTACGACCAGGATCTGACCGGCATATTCGCCGATCGAACCGAAGCGAACGTGAAAGCCTTCCAGCTAAGCCGGAGCATAGCTCCACCAGTGGGCATCTTCGGTCCCAAGACGCGCGACGCATTACTGGGCCCGCCACACCAGCCGGACATTCCGGAGCCCACTTTCTCAACCGACGCTTGCACGAGTACGCAGTGCTCGATTTACCTGAGCCGTACCACCACGCGCAAATACGCTGGCTTGATCGCCGAGCGCCCGCTGGCGGCCACCGCGGTGTCCACCGCGGTCATCCGTACCGCGTGCGCGCAGCTGAAACTCCTCTTCATCGCCGTCGTGTGCCAGGTCTTCGGCGACCACTACGCCGCACGCATCAAGACTGCGCTGACCAAAGCGTTCCAGCAGAACGCGTGCCTGCGCGTCACCTTGACCCGCCCCGATGCCTCGCAGACGCCGCTGACCTTCACTCCGGACAAGTCCAGCCGCTGCCAGACGTGACCTACGCGGAGTCGGTCGTCGCGACAGGCGCGGGTTCCTCCACCGGATCGCTGAGCTGCTCGCGCAGGTAGTTCCAGATCACGGCGATCATGGCGGCGATCGGCACGGCGACCAGGCTGCCGGTGATGCCGGCCAGGCTGCCGCCGAGCGTGACCGCCAGCAGCACCACGGCGGCGTGCAGGCCGAGGCTGCGGCTTTGCAGCATGGGCTGGAATATGTTTCCTTCCAGCTGCTGCACCACCACGATGATGGCTAGCACGATCAACGCATCCGTCGGACCGTTGGACACCAACGCGATCAGCACCGCGACGAAACCCGCGAACAACGCACCGACGATCGGCACGAAGGCCGCGACGAAAGTCAGCACTGCCAACGGAAGCACCAGAGGAACGCCCACGATCCACAGGCCAAGACCGATGAACACGGCGTCCAGCAGGCCGACGAAAGCCTGGGACCGTACGAACGAGGCGAGCGTCTCCCAGCAACGCGACGCCACGGTCGGGACGTCCGTGGCCAGGCGGCCCGGCAGCTGCCGGGTCAGCCACGGCAGGAACCGCGGGCCGTCCTTGAGGAAGAAGAACATCAGGAACAACGCGAGCACGGCCGTGATCACGCCGTTGGCCACCGCGCCGACCCCGGAGACCGTGGCCGAGAGAATGCTGCCGATGCTGCCTTGCACCCGGGCGACCGCGGAGTCCAGCGCCTGGCTGACTTGGTCGTCGCCGATGTTCAACGGCGGCCCGGACGCCCACTTGCGCAACTGCTCGATGCCGTCGATCACCCCGGCCGTCAGCTCGTCGGCCTGGGCCGCGACCGGCACGGCGATCAGCGCGATCGTGCCCAGCGAGCCCAATATGAACGTGAGGGTGACGGTCGACGCGGCCAGCGCGGGCGGCCATCCGCGCCGACGCAGGAACCGGGTCATCGGCCACGTGAGCGTGGCGAGCAGCAGTCCGATCACGATTGGCCAGATGACCGGCCACATCCAGCCGAGGACCCACAGCGCCGCCGCGGTCATCAGCAGGATCAGCAACATGTCCAGGGAGATGCGCGCGGCCGAGCGCAGCGCAGTCCGGGTCTTCGTGGCGTTCAGCGTCACGCGCATTCGGTCACTTTAGACATCCGGAGCACCATGACGCCGCCATCCGAGTGATCAAGCCTTCATCTCCGGGTGATCGGAGACACCACGGCGGCGCAATGAATGCGTGCTAATTTCGGTGGCAGTCGTGGTTCCACGGCCCGGACGAGCGCGTCGTACCCGGTAACGCAAAGACGGCGCAGTGATGTTGTCGTTGCATTGCTGCGGAGGTCGTCATGGCGTGGATCGCCCTTGTGGTGTCCGGATTGTTCGAGACGGTGTGGGCCGCTGCCCTCAGCGCGTCACGCGGGTTGTCAAAACCGTTGCCGAGCATCGTCTTCGTCGTCGCTCTGGTGATCAGCATGGCTGGCCTGGGTTACGCACTGCGCACCGTTCCTGTCGGCACGGGGTATGCCGTGTGGGTCGGTATCGGCGCCATCGGCGCCGCCGCGTACGGCATGGCGGCGATGGGTGATCCCGTTTCGGTCGGCCGGATCACGTGTCTTGTGCTTATCGTCGCGGGTGTCGCCGGACTCAAGGTCCTGCACTGACCGCCCGGCCCGCGTACGTTGTAGACATGGCAGAACGGCGTGGCCGCAAGGCGAGGACGGGTGTGGTTTCCCGCGTGGAGCAGCTCACACCACACATGGTGCGAGTGGTTTTGAGCGGTGGCGACCTGGCTGAGCTGAGTGTCGGCGAGTACACCGACCACTACATCAAGATCCTTTTCGCGCCGCCGGGGGTGACCTATCCGGAGCCCTTCGACGTCGGTGCCATCCGGGAAACCATGCCGGCCGAGGCGTGGCCGGTCATCCGCACGTACACGATCCGCCGCTGGGTGCCCGAAATCCCGGAGATGTGGGTGGACTTCGTGGTGCACGGCGACGCCGGTGTGGCAGGTCCGTGGGCGGTGCGTGCCAAGCCCGGCGACCTCGTCCGGTTCATGGGCCCCGGCGGCGGTTACGCACCGGACGCCCAGTCGGACTGGCACCTTCTCGCCGGTGACGAGAGCGCGCTGCCCGCGATCGCGGCGGCGTTGGAAGCCATGCCGGCCGGTGCGCGGGTGAAGGCGTTCATCGAAGTCCCCGACGCCGACGAGGTGCAGAAGCTGGAGACAGCCAGCGACGCGGACGTCAAGTGGCTGTACCGCGACGACCAGCCCATCGGCCGGCAGCTGGTGTCCGCGGTGCGGGAGCTGGACTTCCCGTCCGGCCAGGTGCAGGCGTTCGTGCACGGTGAGGCGAACTTCGTCAAGGAGCTCCGCCGCTACCTGCGCGTGGAGCGTGAAATCCCGATGTCCCAGCTGTCGATTTCGGGCTACTGGCGACAGGGCATGAACGAGGACGGCTGGCAGTCCAGCAAACGCGAGTGGAACCAGCAGGTCGAAGCGGAGCAGGGCGCCTGACCCAGCCCGGCCCGCGGGTCCTATCGTTTCGCCCAGAGGAACGGGAGCACTGGCGCTGCGCCGAACGTGACCTGGAGAAAGGGCAAACGACCATGGACATCCTGCTCGTCGGCGGACTGTGGCTGGACGGAACCGCATGGGACGAAGTCGTCCCTGTCCTGGAAGAACTCGGCCACCGCCCGGTGGCGCTCACACTTCCAGGGCAGGGCGACGGATCCACCTCCGCCACCCTCGACGACCAGGTATCAGCGGTGCTCGCCGCGGTCGACGCATCGCCAGAAAAACCCATCGTCGTGGGACATTCCGCCGCCTGCACCCTGGCGTGGCTGGCTGCGGACGCACGGCCGGACAAGGTCGCCAAAGTGGTCATGATCGGCGGGTTCCCAGCCAGCGACGGAAAGCCGTACGCCGACTTCTTCGAGCCGACCGACGGTGTCATGCCGTTCCCCGGCTGGACCGCCTTCGAGGGACCGGACTCCGCCGACTTCGACGAGGAAGCCAAGCGCCGCTTCGCATCCGCAGCGATTCCGGTTCCCGAAGGCGTGACCAAAGGCGTGGTACGGCTGACGGACGAGCGGCGGTTCGACGTGCCGGTTGTGCTCATCTGCCCTGAATTCAGCCCGGCCGACGCTCAGCAGTGGATCAGCGCCGGGGAGATTCCCGAGCTCGCCAAGGCGAAGCACCTTGAGTTCGCCGACATCGACACGGGCCACTGGCCGATGATCACGCAGCCGCGCCTACTGGCCGAGCAGCTCCATCAGTCGGCGGCGTAACGCAGGAGCCGGAAAGTAACCGTGACGCCCTGGCGCGACCATCTCGACTCCCGCGACGCCAATCTTGCGTGCACGCAATCTTGCGTGCACGCAAGTTTCTGCCTAGTCTGGCCCTATGCGAGCCAAAGGCATCACTTACGACACCGGATTCGTCCGCAACGACACGATCTCCCGTGAACGCTTCGACCTGGAGGTGGTCGAACGCGAGCTCCGCATCATCCGCGACGACCTGCACTGCAATGCCGTCCGCATCACCGGCGGCAACGCCGAACGGTTAAACCAAGCCGCGACCATCGCCGCCGACCTCGGCCTGGAGATCTGGTTTTCGCCCTACCCCCTTGAACTGACCACCGACGAGATGCTGGCGCTGTTCGTCGACTGCGCCGAGCGCGCGGAACAGCTCCGGCAGGGTGGCGCGGAGGTCGTGTTCGTCGCGGGCGCGGAGCTAAGCCTGATGGCGAAAGGGTTCCTGCCCGGTGACACCCAGGAAGACCGGCTCGAACTGCTGCTGTCCCAGCGAGATCGGCTGGCCGAGCGGGTCGGCGAGATCAGTGCGCGCGTCAACGACTTCTTCGAGAAGGCCGTACCACTTGTCCGCGAACGATTCGGCGGCAAGGTCACGTACGCCGCCATCCCGCTGGAGCGCGTCCACTGGGAACTCTTCGACATCGTGAGCGTGGACCTCTACCGGTCGGCCGAGGTCGCGGACCAGTTCGCCGATGGCGTCCGAAACCTTGTCGCGCAAGGAAAGCCGGTCGCGATCACCGAGTTCGGCACAGCGGCCTATCGCGGAGCAGGCGATCTGGGTGCCCGCTTCATGGAGATCGTCGAGTACGACACCGGGGTGCCGACCCGACTGAACGGCGACTACGTCCGCGATGAGGCCGGTCAAGCAACGTATATCCGTGAGCTGCTGGAGGTCTTCGACGAAGGCGGCATCGACAGCGCCTTCGTGTTCCTGTTCGCGCTCGACGGCTTCTTCCACCGCCCGCAGCCCCGGGAGGATCTCGACCTGGCCAGTCCCGCCATCGTCAAAGTCCTTGACGGCCAACACGGTACGACCTATCCCGACATGCAGTGGGAACCGAAGGCCGCGTTCACCGCCCTCGCCGAGTACTACAGGAACGCGGCTAAATAAGGTTGCTCTACGCGGCAGGTTGCGAGACCGTAGGCACATGACGTTCTGACGGAAACACCCCGTTTCATCAAGCCGCAATGCCTTATGAAGAGAGCGTCTTTGTCTACCAAGCAATCCACTGTCTCCGTGTTCGCCTCGCCCACGAGTTGGATCGAGTCCGACGCTGTCGCGCAATGCCACCAGGTGGCAGCCCTCGACGGCATGCTGCACGTCGCCGCCATGCCGGATCTGCATCCTGGCAAAGGCGCCCCTATCGGCGCCGCGATGGCATCACACGTGCTGTACCCGTTCCTTGTAGGCTCCGATATCGGATGCGGTATCGCCGTTTTCCCCATCAAGCTCAAGCGGGCCGTGCCCGCACGGCTTGCCGGACGGTTCCCCGATCTCGACAACGCACCAGAGTCCGACGACCCGGCGTGGTCCGTTGTGGACAGCGACATCCCCGGCGGTCACGTCGAGGGTCTCGGAACGTTGGGCCGGGGCAACCACTTCGTCGAACTGGCCAGGATCGACACCGTGTTCGAGCCTGGCCACGCCGAGCGTCTCGGCCTCATCGAGGGCGACCTCGTCCTGATTGTCCACAGTGGATCTCGTGGGCTTGGCGAGCGGATCCTGCGGGCGCACACCGAGGTGCACGGCGCGGGTCCCGCCGCTGATCCCGGCACATACCTTGCGATGCATGACGATGCCGTGCGTTGGGGCTCGCTCAACCGGCGGCTGATGGCGGCTCGGGTCGCCCATGCCCTCGGAGCAGAACCCACCGAGCCGATCGTCGACGAGTGCCACAACCTGGTCGAGATCCGTGACGGGATTTACCTGCACCGCAAGGGAGTGGCGCCGGGTGACGGCCGCGACGTGCTGATCGCCGGTACCCGAGGCACCCATTCCTATCTTGTGGCCGCACACGCCGGACCGGATGCGAACTATTCGGTGGCGCACGGCGCGGGCCGCAAGATGTCGCGCGCCGACGCCCTGCGCCGTGGCAAGGTCAAGCACACGGTCGAGCAGTTGCGCAGCACATCCGTGGGATCGCTGGTGGTGTGCGGTGATCGTCAACTGCTCTTCGAAGAGGCGCCAACGGCTTACAAGCGCATCGAGCAAGTGATCGGCGACCTCGTCGACCACAACCTGGCCACGCCCGTGGCCACCACGCTGCCCTTGGTCACCTACAAGACACCCAACGTCGGTTACGCGGAGGCTAAGCGCGGACGGCGATCCCGTCGTACATGACGCGGCGGATCGCGCTGCTCATGCGGGCCTGGGCCTCAGGGCCCGGGTCTCGCAGCGAAGTCAGCACCGCGGCGATGATCATCCCGTTGATCGCCCGCGCGGTCGAGTCGACGTCGAGGTCCGCGTGTAGATACCCGAGGTTGACGCCGTGGTGCAGGTATCCGGCGGTCAACTGGGCGGCGGTCTCGTAGAAGTCCAGGACGCGCTCGCGCATTTCGGCGTCGATGCCCGCCGCCTCAAGCAGGAGGAACCGGGCGACGCGGGGGTCGCCGCCCAGGATCACGCTGAGCGCGTCACCGATCCGCGCACTCTGCACCCGGTATTCGGCCAGGCTGCTGACCGCCTCCGGAGCGTTCTCGGCGGCGAGCGCGGCGACCACCGTCTCGACGAGGTCGGTGATGACGTGGTCGACGATGTCGCGCTTGTTCTGGAAGTACCGGTAGAAGGTGCCGTGGCCGATGCCCAGCCGCGTGGCGATGTCGGCGATGCCGGTGGCGTGGTAGCCGCGTTCGGCGAAGCAGTCGAACGCGGTCTCGATGATCTCGCGCCGCAGTTCCTGCTTCTTCCGTTCGGCCCGGCTGACCGGCGTCGTCTCCGTCGTCATAGGCCCAGCATATTGCCGTCCGCTTGAGAATGACATATCGTTCCGTAATGACACACCGTTCCGCACGGGCGTTGGTGATCGGGTGCGGCGGCACGCTGGGGTTCGCGTGGACCGCCGCGATCCTCGATGTCCTGCACTCCCAGGCGGGCTGGGATCCGCGGACCGCCGATGTCCTGGTCGGGACCTCCGCCGGGGCCGAAGCGGTGGCCATGCTGGGTGCCGGTATCCCCGCCGGAACGATTCTCGGTGCACTGACCGGCTCCCCGGATTCCCTGGTCGCCGCGCACGTGCGCCGCGTGCCGGGTCGGTTTCCGCTCGTGCCGTCCCCACACTGGCCAGCGGTCGGGCTGTTCCGGGCGGCACGCCGAGGCGAGGTGGACCGGCTGGCCGGCCTTGCTGGTCTACTGCCGCGGGGACGTGGGGACGCGACGTGGCTGCGTGACCTCGGTGATGCCCTGGCGCCCGACGGGTGGGTGCCTCATCCCGCGACATGGTGCGTGGCCACGGATCTGAACGGACGTCGCGTCGCGTTCGGTGCCCCCGGCGCGCCGCGTGCGCGACTTGGGGATGCCATCGCCGCCTCGTGGGCGATTCCGGGCTGGTTTCCGCCCGTCCTCATCGACGGACAGCTTTTCCTCGACGGTGGAACGGTGTCACCGACCTCCGCCGACCTGTTCCTCGGACATGAACTCGATGAGGTCGTCGTGATCGCACCGATGGCCAGCGAGGGCGGTGCGCCGGCTCGCGGTCTGTCCCGTGTGGAAAGTCTACTGAGGACCGCGATGACTCGGCGCTTGGACAGCGAGGTGCGCATGCTGCGAGCAGCGGGTATCCGGGTGGTACGGATCGAACCGGGGCCGCAGGACCTCAAGGCGATGGGCGCGAACTTCATGGATCACCGGCGCCGCGAGCACGTGCTCGCCACCGCCGTGAGCACCGCGCCTGCGACCGTGTCCCAGGCCTTTGACCGGCAAGGAGTACAGGCATGACTCGTTATCCGGCCATCGACCTGGGCGGCGCGCACGTGGCGATTACCGGTGCCGGGCAAGGCATCGGCCGCATGACAGCGCAGCGAATGGCCGCACAGGGAGCTCGCGTGGCCGTCGGCGACATCGACACCGAGGCAGCCAAGCGCACCGCGGCCGACATAGGCGGCACCGCCCACCACCTCGACGTCACCGATCCCGCGTCTTTCGCCACGTTCCTCGCCGAGGCCGAGCAAGCGAACGGTCCGCTGATGATCCTGGTCAACAACGCCGGGATCATGCCGAACGGCGGCTTCCACGACCTGCCCGACGAGATCAACAGGGCGACCATGGATGTCAACGTCTTCGGCGTGATACACGGCATGCGCCTGGCTTTGCCGGGCATGCTGGAGCGCGGTCGCGGGCACATCGTCAACGTCGCGTCGCTGGCCGGGAAGTTCCCGGTGCCAGGACTGGCGGTCTACAACGCAAGCAAGTTCGCTGTCGTCGGGCTGACCGCCGCGACTCGTTTGGAGTACGCAAACCACGGCGTCAGCGTCACTGCCGTACTGCCGTCCGCTGTGGACACTGCCCTGGCGTCCGGTTTGGACATGCGCCCCATACCCAAGGTCAAACCGGAACGTATCGCCGACGCCGTGGTCAGCACCGTCCGGACACGTGCCGCCGAAGTCGCCGTACCGGGCTATGTCGGTGGGCTCGCGACGGTTGCGAACCTGCTGCCTGAGCCCGCTCTCAACGCGGTTCGCCGATTGGTCCGAGGTGACCGCGCGCTACAGCCCGACACGCCCGAACGGACCGACTACCGTGCCCGTCTCAACCAGCACGCCCACCGGGAGGAAGCATGAGCACGCACTACGACGCCGTCATCGTCGGCGCGGGGTTCGGCGGTATGGGCGCCGCGATCCAGCTCACCCGGCTCGGCTACGACAACCTGCTCATCCTCGAACGCGAGTCCGACCTCGGCGGGACGTGGCACGTCAACCACTACCCCGGCCTGGCCGTCGACATTCCCTCGGCCACGTACTCCTATTCGTTCGAGCCGAACCCGAACTGGTCCCGGCTGTTCGCCCCAGGCCAGGAACTCAAGCGCTACGCCGACCACGTCGCCGCGAAATACCGTCTGCGCCAATACATGCGGTTCAACACCGTGGTGACCGGGGCGGTGTGGGACACCGACCACTGGATCATCTCGCGCCGCGACGATACGACCGTGACCGCGAAGTACCTGCTCACCGCGACCGGATTCCTGTCCCAGCCGAAGAAGCCCGACATCGACGGGATCGACACGTTCGCCGGCAAGATCATCCACACCGCCGACTGGGACGACGGTTACGACCTCGCCGGGCAACGCGCCGCGGTCATCGGTACCGGCGCGACCGCCGTCCAGCTGATCCCCGAGGTGGCGAAGGTCGCTGCGGAACTCACAGTGTACCAACGTACTCCGATCTGGGTCAGCCCCAAGCTGGACTTCCCGGTCCCGCCCGCTGTGCGACGTGCGTTCGCCGCTTTCCCGCTCACGCAACGGATCGCGCGGTTCGCCGGGTCGGCCGTGCTCGAATTGCTGATGGTTTCCGGCGTGCTGCACTACAAGCAACTCCGGGCGGCCAACCGGATCGGTGAGCTGTGGTGCCGCGCGCACCTGCGGCGGCAGGTTCAAGACCCGGAGCTGCGGCGGAAGCTGACGCCGGGATACTCGTTCGGCTGCAAGCGTCCTACGTTCTCCAACGACTACTACCGCGCGTTCACGCGTGACCACGTCAACCTGGAGACCGACTCGATCGCCCGGATCGACGAAACCGGGATCGTCACGGCCGACGGCCGGCGCCGCGATATCGACGTCCTGGTCCTGGCGACCGGATTCGACTTATGGGACGCCAACTTCCCCGCGTTCGAGATCATCGGCAGGGGCGGCCGGGATCTCGGGAAGTGGTGGCGCGACAACCGGTTCCAGGCATACGAGGGTGTCACCATCCCGAAGTTCCCGAATTTCATCTCCCTCAACAGCCCGTACTCCTACTCGGGACTGTCCTATTTCACCACGATCGAAACGCAGATGCGGCACATCGACCGCCTGTTCACCGCGATGCGCCGCCGCGGCGCCACCGAGTTCGAGGTCACGCAGGAAGCCAACGACGCGTTCCTCGACCGGATGACCGAGAAACTCGGCGACTCGGTGTTCGTACTCGGCCAATGCGCCACGGCTAACAGCTACTACTTCAACCCGCACGGTGAAGCGACGCTGCTCCGGCCGTCGTCCACGGTCAACGCGTTCCGCGAGGCAGGCAGCTTCCCGCTGAACGACTACGTCCTGACGTGACAGTTCGAGCAGGCAACCCGCGGGTGGTTGTCGGGGATGACACCCGACAACCACCCGCGAGGTCCTAACGGGACGGACGCATCAGCGGATCCGGCGTGAACCGGACAAAACCGGGAGCCGCTGGCACGTCCCTGAACGTCGCGACGTCGGTCACCTTGTGGTAGCCAGCGTCGAACTTGCTCGCGGCCGCGGTCAGGTGCCGCGGGTCGAGGTGCGGCCAGCGGCCACTGTCGATCCGGTCGAACAGGGACTCAAGAACCACGATTTCCTCAGCTGAGCTGAAACTGCAGTGCCCTGGACGGTCGGCGTAGAGCTGGCGCAGGCGGTTCGGCTCGCCCGACCGCCGGACCTGCTGGGCGTACCAGCGCTCGTTGCCCGGTTCGGCGGAGTCGGCGACATTGTGGAAGGTCAGCACAGGGGTTGGCGTTGTGGCGCTCGGGACGGCGAACCGGGACATCCAGTCCGCGGCGGCCGGGTCCGCGCTGATGCGTGGTGCGGCCGCCAAGGCCGCCAGGTCGGCGTGCAGGTCCACACCGGCGGCACGGTAGGCGTCACGAACCAGTTCCCGCTCGCCGGATCGGGCGAGCTGGCGGGCGTAGTCGATGCCGGTGTTCCACGAGGGGTTCCCGCCGGCGCGCTGTTCCAGGTCCACCCGACTGAACGGGCCGAACGTGTTGACGTGGATCAGTGAGATCTGAAACGCCTGCTGCCGGATCTGTTCGGCCACGTCGGTCGACCGTGGTTTGTCCGCCGTGACCCAACCCGGCACGTTACCCAGCGCGCCCGCCAACGCGAGCTTGGCGCGTCCCTGTGGCGAGGTGAGTGCTTCCGTGATCGCGGCCTGGAGCAGCTCGGCACTCTGCTGCGGGTTGGTGACCCGGACCAGTTCGATGTTCTTGTCCGGCGCCAGCAAGGTCTTCAGCGCGAAGCTGACGTCGAGGATGCCGTTCCACGCCGAGTTCAGGTCGATCGGCCCGCACAGCGACGCCACTCCGGCGAACCGTCGTGGCGACTGCTCGGCGAGCATGATGGACAGCGCGCCGCCCATCGACGACCCGAGGGCCACGGTTCTCTTCGGCTGCCGGACGTTCTTGCCGAACCAGTCGAGTAACGCCAGCTGATCCCGTGGACCTTGCTCGTAGACCGCGCCATTGCGTCCCTTGTAGTCCGACGCGGCCAACGCGTAGCCGTGCTCGAGCAGCCATCCTTCGGTCTCCGGCCGGTTCGCCAGCCCGATCCGGCCGGGGTCGTAGCCGAGGGGGAAGTACCCGTGGCTGTAGAGCACGAGGTCGCCGTTCCACCGCGTCGGCACTTTGACGAGATACGCGGCACCGTCGATCGACCCGGTGTAGGTCCGGTGGTCCTCAGCGGCCGCGGCAGTAGTCACACTGCCGCTGATCAGCGCCGCTGTCAGCAACGCGGTGGCGATGACGCTCTTCATCGTGGTCCTTTCGTTCGGGCATGATCCCCTGCCTATAAGCACAGGCCCCGGGTTTGTGTTGAGTTCACCGTGGCATCGGGGTGTCCGAGAGGGAACGTCCGAGCACGCAACACGGTCGTGCACCAACGACAAGACCAACGCGGCCCGCGTGCGTGACAATCGTCGCCATGGATGGAAAGGTGCTGCCGCTGACCCAGGCGCCGGACGCGATCGAGCTGCGGCACCTGCGGGCGTTCGTCGCGGTCGCCGAAGAGCTCAACTTCGGCAGGGCCGCGTCCCGCCTCTACCTCAGCCCACCCGCGCTGAGCAGGCAAATCAGCACGCTGGAACGACTGGTCGGCTGCACGCTGCTGATCCGTTCCACCCACCGGGTCGAGCTCACGCTCGCGGGCCAAGCCCTGCTCGACTGCGCACGCAAGCTCCTGCAGCAGCTCGACGACGGCATCACCGCGACCCGGTCGATCGGCGGCGAGCTGGCCACCCGGATCGCCAAGTACTGGGCGCCGGTCGCCGACTTCGCCCGGATCGACGTGCACCTGCAGGATCTCCGGGACGCCACCGAGGCGTTGCACGCGCAGTTCTCGCCACCGCCCGAGGTCTCGGTGCGTTCCGTGAACGCGGGTGGGGTGCCCAGCCTGCTGCTCGGGCCGCAGTCGCCCGCCACGGTGCTTTACGTGCACGGGGGCGCGTTCGTGACCGGGTCAGCGTTCGGTTACCGGCCGCTCGCGGGTGCGCTGGCCGTCGCAGCCGATGCCGGTGTCCTCGTTCCTGAGTTCCGGCTGGCGCCCGAGCATCCGTTCCCCGCCGCGCTCGAGGACGTCCTCGTGGTCTACCAATGGATGCTCGCAACCGGCGTGCCGGCGTCCCAGATCACCGTCGTCGGCGACTCGTCCGGCGGCAGCGTCACCCTGTCCCTGCTCAACACCCTCAAACAGCAACAGATGCCGATGCCGGGCGGCGCGGTGCTGTTCAGCCCCGGCGCCATCGACCCGACCTGCAGCACACTGCGTGACCAGCCAGGCGACGGCAAAAGCCCGCCGGTCAGCGTCGCGCAGCTGCGCCAGTTCATCGAGCTGTACCTGGCCGGTCATCCCGCCGACGACCCGCTGGTCAGCCCGCTGCACGCGGACCTGTCCGGCCTCCCGCCGCTACTCGTGCAGGTCGGGACGGGTGACATCGTCGTACAGGACGCGCACCGGCTGGTCGATCATGCCCGCGCGCACGGAGTCGACGCTCAGCTCGAGCTGTACCCCATCGACACGCACGCGTTCCAGATCTTCTGGTCGTTCCTGCCCGAAGCCGCCGACGCACTCGCCCAGGCAGGCCAGTTCGCCCGCGACATCCGGGCAAGCGCGCAGTCAGCGGCCGGCTGACCCCTTGCGGGCGACGCCGGCGTAAACCCCTTCAACGGGTTCCTGGATCCCCGCACCAGGACGCCACAACGGTGCACTGACCACCCCGGGTTCAACGACGTCGAACCCTTCGAACAACGCGGCAATTTGGTCGTATGAACGGAAATACATGGGGTCGCGGCTGTTCTTCATCGCCTCGACCACCCCAGCCATCTGCTCAGGCGCATGGTCGGCCGTCAAGTGGGACAACGCGAACAGACTCCCGGGCGCCAAGGCGTCACGGTAACGGGCGACGATCGCCGCGGGATCGCGTTCGTCCGCGACAAAGTGGAACACCGCCACCATCAACAGGCCGATCGGCTGACTGAAGTCAAGCAGGCGCCGCACTTCAGGAGTCTCAAGCACTTCACCCGGCTCACAAAAATCCCCACGGACAACGGTCGCGTTGTCGTTGCCCGCAAGCATCAACTGACTATGCGACACAGCGATTTCGTCGTAGTCGACGTACACGACCCGAGAACCGGGGTTGGCCTTCTGCGCCACTTCATGGACGTTGCCGACGGTCGGGATGCCGGAGCCTAGATCGAGGAACTGGGTGATGCCTTCGCCGATCATGTAACGAACCGCGCGACCCATGAAGGCGCGGTTCGAGGCGGCGATTTGTCTCCCGTTGGGCTGAACCGCGAGGACCTTCTCCCCGACCATCCGGTCAGAGGCGAAGTTGTGCGCGCCGCCTAGGAGGAAGTCGTAAACACGGGCCGCACTGGGCAGTCCTTGGTTGACACCGTCTGGAACCCACGCGCTCTCGTCGATCACACGGCCGATGATCTCATGATCCACAGCCTGGTGCAGCGCAAGAGCTGGTTCTGCGACAGTTGCTGTGATTGTCTTGTTCCCATCGCCAGGAGGGAGCGTCATGCCCCGGATCAGCTACGTACCGCCGGAATCGGTGACCGACCCTGAGCTGGTCGACGCGCTTGAGCAGTCACGGAAGTACGGGACTCCACGCATCGAGAGCCAGGCCATCCGAGCACATGTCCCGGACGTGCTGCGGACCTTCTCCAGGTCGTGGCAGCTCGTCTTCCGGGAGGGCGTTCTCGACCACAGCATCAAGGAACTGGCGCGGGTCTTCATCGCGAAGACCCTCGAATGCGGCTACTGCGCCGGCCAACGACCGCACCTCGGTGCTCAGGCCGGGCTGACCGAGCGGGAATTCGACGAGGTCATCGAGTTCCGGAAGTCGACGGTGCTCGGCGACCGCGAGAAGGCAGCGCTCCGCTGGGCGGAAGCCATCGCCTGGGATCCGGCCATGGCCGACGACGAGGTCTGGGCCGAACTGCACAAGCACTTCACCGAGCCGGAACTCGTCGAACTGGGCTATTTCATCGGGTTGACGATGGGCCAGCAGAAGTTCCTCAAGACCTTGGGGCTCAAGCACGGCGAGCTGGGCACCGAGTCGCTCGCCGGTCTGGCTCCCGATGTCGCGGCGACGCTCCAGAACCCGGGACACACCTGAGAAAGCAAGAATCCCCGCGAGGATGGGTTCCTCCGATCGGCGCCGCAAGACTGCGAGAGCGGCCTACTCCACCGGTTTCCACGTCCCATCGGCCCGCACGATGGAGTGGACCGAGACTCCCACGATGGTGTCCGCGCCCTGAGCCGCCGCGAAGGCCGGTCGCCCGTTCCCAGCACGTGGAAGTCGCCTCGGTCAGTGCTCAAGACTGCGAAAGCGGCCTACTCCACCGGTTCGACGCGAGTCCAGTCGGGCAAAACCTTGACGTCCCCCTGCCATCCGGTCACCCGGACGATCTCGGCCACAAGTCTCAAGGCTCATATCTCCTTTTACCCCGCACCATGTTCGAGATCGTGGCGAAGCACCCCAGAAGTCACGAAGATTCCATTTCACGGTTGTCCGTGATGAAAGCCAGTGCCACCAATGCGATCACCGCCAACACTGCGATGTACACCGCTACCGACAACGAACTTCCGGTGGATTCCAGGAGCAACACCATGACGAACGGGGCGAACCCGCCACCGATCACGTTGGCGATCTGATAGCCCAGCGACGCACCCGAATAGCGCAGATGGGCGGGGAACATCTCGGCGAACAGCGCCGCCTGTGGGCCGTACATCATCGCGATCGTGGTCATCGTGATCACCAGTCCCAGGATCGCCAGGCCTACGTCGAGTGTCTCGACCAACGGGAACACCGCGAAGATCGATATCCCGGTGGCCACCGCTCCCACCGCGAAGACCGGTTTGCGTCCCACGCGATCGGACAGGGCCGCGAACAGCGGCAGTGTCAACACCATCGAGCTCACGCTGACCAGAACCGCAAGCAGCATCGAGCTTTTCGGGATGCCCAGGGTGCGTGTTCCGTAATCCAACAGACCCGCCGCGAGGATGTAGAACGCGGCACTCAGCACGATGTACACACTGGACGCGAACAGCACCGCCGTCGGGTGCCGCCGCACCACCTCGATGACCGGTGAACGACGCCTTCCCGGCGATTCCACGGCCATGTACTCGGGCGTGTCGTCGATTCGCCGGTGGATGTAGTACGCGATCAGCGCAGTCACCGAGCTGAGCAGGAACGGCACTCGCCAGCCCCACGCGTCGAACTGCGCCGGGCTCACAATCGCCGCCATGACCAGGAAAACCGTGTTGCCCAGCACCATTCCGATCGGGACGCCCACCTGTACGAAGCTGCCGTACAGCCCGCGTTTTCCCGGTGGCGCGGACTCGATGGCCAGCAGCATCGCCCCGCCCCACTGGCCGCCGATCGCCAGCCCCTGGCAGATTCGCAGCAGTACCAGTGTGAACGGGGCGAACACGCCAATGCTCGCGTACGTCGGCAGCAGTCCGATCAGCGTCGTGGACACGGCCATCAACAGCAGGGACGCCACCAGCATCGGTTTACGCCCGAGCTTGTCGCCGAAGTGTCCGAACACGACCCCGCCCAACGGCCGGGCCGCGAACCCGACGCCGAAGGTGGCGAACGAGGCGAGCGTCGCCGAGACGGGACTGACTCCTGGGAAGAACGCCTTGCCGAAGACCAGCGCCGAGGCCGTGGCGTAGATGAAGAAGTCGTACCACTCGATCGAGGCGGCGACCATCGCGGCGACCGCGACCCGGCGGCCGCGCACCGGCGTGACTGTGCTGGGAGCGGACATGAATCACCTCAGTGGGCGGCAACGCCGCCAGCAGGAGAACGACCCGGACGTTCTCGAAACTAGAAGCGGCGCCCGCCCCGGCCCATGTGTCGGGCCACAGGATCCACGTCACCCGGTTGTCACGTCATGCCAAGGGCTCGGCTTTGGGGTACGTCCCGATGGCGCGCAACCCGGTGAGCAGCTCGGCCTGGTGTGCCGGATTTGTCAGCGAACGTCCGGTTAGGTCCTGCAGCCTGCGCAGCCGGTACCGGACGGTGTTCGGATGGCAGAACAACCGGTCCGCGGTGTCCTTTGTGGATCCCGCGCAGTCGAACCAGGCCTGCAGGGTGTCAAGCAGGACAGTGCCTTCGTCGGCGAGTTGCAGTACCCCGCCGAGCACCTGGTGCGCCAGTTGGGTCGCCTCCTCCGGCGCGCTGGCCACCAACGCGGTCAGCGGTGAATCGTCGAACTGGAAGACACCCGGTTGGCCGAGCGGCAGGCTGGTGAGCGCGACCGTGGCGAAGTGCAGTGCCCGTGGCGTGTTCATCAGGCCGCTGAAGGCCGGGCTGACGCCGATGCGGGACGTGGCGTGCCGGCGCAGCAGATCGAGTACGGAGGCCTGCGCCGCCGTGGACCGCAAGGAGATCACCCCGGCCTGTGTCTCCGGGGTGAGCCGCCACGCAGAGCCGAGGTTGCTGGCGTCCAACCTGGACTCGATGCTGGGCAACGCCTCCTCGCCCAGCTCCGGTGACTCGGCGGCGACCACGAGGAACAACCCGTCGATCGGCATCTGCAGCAGCTCCGAGATCTGCCACAACGCGGCCTGGTCGAGTCGCTGCCCGGAGAACAAGGCTTCGACCAGCGCCGAGCGTTGCTGCCGCTGCCGGGAGGCCAGTTCGGCGACAGTGTCGCGATAAGCCTCGCTCATCGCCTCGGCGAAGTCGTCGGCCAGGTACCACAGCGTGGTGGCCGCCGACACCAGCGTGCGCACCATGTCCGGGCCCACCCGGTCGGCCTCCTCGACCAGGACGTTCCAGATCTCGGCGAACCCGATCCGGAAGGCACGCACCACCTCCGACAGCGGCACGCCCTGTTCGGCGCGGCGCTTGCCTGTCACACGCGCGCGGGTCAATTCGGGAGTGTCCGGTGCGGACAGGCCGTGGACGATCTCACGCAGGTTGGCTTCGACGTACTGACGCAGTTCGGCTGGCGGTATCACGGCTCCGGCCCGGTAGACCTCCATGGCCGCCTGGACCTTCTTGACCGCGCTGTCGGTGACCTCGGGCAACCGCCGTTCGGCCTCCGCCACCAGCTTGGCCACGCCCTCGTCCGGAAGTTCCCGCCTGCTGCTTCGCACAGACCAAGTGTGTCATCGCCGCACACCGAAGTCGGGGACGTTTTGTACCGCCGAACATAGGCGGGACGTGGGATCTCTGTCGACCATGACCGGCGTGAACCTTGCCGCGAACCTCGCCCGCACGGCGGCCCAGTACCCGGATCGTGTCGCGATCAGGCTGGACGACACGATGCTGACGTACGCAGAGCTGGACGACGCGACGAAACGCGCGGCCGGGCTGCTCGCCGAACACGGTGTCCAGCCAGGTGATCGCGTCGGGATCATGCTGCCGAACGTGCCGCAGTTCGCGGTGCTGTACTACGCGACACTGCGCGCGGGAGCAGTCGTGGTGCCGATGAACCCGCTGTTCAAGGAGCGCGAGGTGGCGTACTACCTGAGCGACTCCGGCGCCAAGGTGATCTTCGTGTGGGAGGACTTCCAGCACGAAGCCAAGGCGGCCGACACAGCGTGCGTCGTGCTCGACGGGTCCTTGCCTGACGCCGCACCGATCGACCACGTCGTGGATCGGGCCGATGAGGACACTGCGGTGATCTTCTACACGTCCGGCACCACCGGGCGGCCCAAGGGTGCGGAGTTGACGCACGCCAACCTGATGCGCAACGTGGAGATCGCGGTCCGCGACCTCACCCAGGCCACCGCCGAGGACGTGGTGTTCGGGGCGCTGCCGCTGTTCCACGTCTTCGGCCAGACAGTCGGCCTCAACGTGGTGGTCGCCGTGGGCGGCTGTTTGAGCTTGATGTCGAGGTTCGACGCGGCCAAGGCGTTGGAAGTACTGCAGCGTGACAAGGTGACCGTGTTCGAGGGCGTGCCGACGATGTACGTGGCACTGGCCAACCACCCGGACCGGGCGAATCACGACCTGTCCTCACTGCGTGTCTGTCTCGCAGGCGGGGCGCCGTTGCCCACCGAGGTGATCACCGCGTTCGAGCAAGCGTTTGGCTGCGTGATCATGGAGGGGTACGGGCTGTCGGAGACGTCACCGATCGCGTCGTTCAACGTGCCCGGCAAGCGACGCCCGGGCTCCATCGGCACGCCGGTCAACGGAGTGCGGTTCCGCATCGTCGACGACCATGGCGAGGATGTGCCGCCGGGCGAGATCGGCGAGATCGCGATCAAGGGCCACAACGTGATGAAGGGCTATTGGGCCAAGCCGGCGGAGACGGCCAAGGCGATCCGGGACGGCTGGTTCCACAGTGGAGATCTGGGCCGCCAGGACGAGGACGGCTTCTACTACATTGTGGACCGGAAGAAGGACATGATCATCCGCGGCGGCTACAACGTCTATCCGCGGGAGATCGAGGAAGTCCTCTACGAACACCCCGCGGTCGGTGAAGCCGCGGTGATCGGTGTGCCGCACACCGAACTGGGCGAGGAAGTCGCCGCGGTCGTCGCTCTGAAGCCCGCGGCCAACGCCACCGCCGACGAACTACGGGACTTCGTGAAAGGAAAGGTCGCGGCCTACAAGTACCCGCGCACGGTACGGATCGTCGACGAACTGCCCAAGACCGCCACCGGCAAGATTCTCAAGCGTGAACTCGACTGAGGTTTCTCACGAGGCATTCTCGATGATCTCCAGAGTCGTTCGTTCGCCTGGCTCGTGGCCGGTCCGCCGGTGCACGTCCAGTGCGCGGCGAGCGTAGGTCTTCGCCTGTACCAAGTTTCCCTGTTCGATTTCGGCTTCGGCCAACGCGGTCAACGCCTGGCCGATGATCACTTGGTATCCCCGGGTCTCGGCGAGGGAAAGAGCTTGCCGTGCGAAGGAAAGCGCCGCGCTGTCGTCCCCCATTTGAACGCTTGTGCGGGCAAGACCGATCAGTGCTTCCGCCTCGGCGAAGCCGAAATCGCCTTGGTGTGAGATCTCGCGTGCTCTTCGGTACTGGTCGAAGGCTGTTGGCAAGGAGCCGTAGGCGCGGAAGAGCCAGCCCGCGAAAACCAGCACGTCCACATGCGACACCCGGTTGCCGGACTCCTCGCCGAGCGTCAGTGCCTGCTGGACAAGGCTTTCAGCGGTTGCCCGATCACCGGACTGGTACGCGAGCCGTGTCATCACGATGAGATGGCCTATCTGCTGGAGCCAAACGCCCGATCGCTTGGCAGCATCCGCTGAATCGGCGTAGGCCTGCTCGGCTTCCCGTGTCCGTCCGAGTTGTGAGTACACACCGCCAAGGCAACGCAAAGCTTCACCAAGTGTGACCACGGAGTTGCTCTGTCTGCCGATGGCCAGCCCTTCCCGCATGGATCGTTCCGCGGAGCGCAGATCACCCAGCTGAGCCAACGCGCTTCCCCGCAGGATCAAGCCGTGCACGACACCGATGGTGAAGTCTCGCGTGCGGGAATCGGCGATCAGGCGCTCGACCGGTTCCATCACTTCGCGAGCCAGGCCGAGCCCTAGTTTTCCCTCACAGATGAAGGCCAATGAGTGCACCATGCCGAGCTCCCATGTGACCCGCCTGGCCAGTTCCCATGAGCGGGTACAGGACTCGACGAACCTCTTCAGGTCACCGACGCGCCAGTACGCTGCGCCAACCGCGAGCTGCATGGCTGCGTGTGCACGCCCATCGCCCACTTGTTCAGCGGCTTTGATGGCGGCTCGGGTGCTGACATGCCACTCGTCGAGATTGCGCATGCGCATCGAGAAGTAGCCGTTGGTGGCATCGGCCAGCAGCCATGCCATCGATGCGACCGAGGAGCCTGCCGCGTCCCGGATGGCGGCGACGATGTTCACCTCCTCGGCCTGCAGCCAAGCCCGTCCCTGCCCGGCGTCCGCGAACATGACGTCTGCCGGTGACGGCCGGCCGTCGTCGAGGTATTGCAGGTCGGCGTGCAGCAGGCGTGCGGCTGCTCGTGCCTTGTTCAGGTACCAATTCATCAGACGGGCATAGGCATCCCTGTCATCGCCGCACATTTCCGTGGCATACAAGCGAACGAGGTCGTGCAGGCGGTAGCGGCCCGAGGCGTACGGCTCGACGAGGTTGGCGACGATCAGCCGGTCAAGCAGTCCGGCTGCTTGGTGTGGATCCGGAGTGTCCAGCAGACTGGCGGCCGCGGGCACGGTGAAGTCGGGACCCGGGATGAGCCCCAGCCGACGGAACAGAGTTTGTTCCGCTGGATCGAGCGCCGCGTACGAAAGGTCGAACGCCGCGCTGACGCTAGCCCGTGGGTCGTCGGCAAGTCGCAACGCGGCGAGGCCGCGCTCTCCGATCAGCTCACCGATGACCTCGGTGATCGTCTGTTGTGGACGCGACAACAGTTTCCCTGCCGCAAGCCGCAATGCGAGTGGGAGGTGCCCACAAAGCCTCGCCAACTCGGCAGCTTCCGCGGGCTCGGCGTCCACTCGTGCCCGGCCGAGTGCGTTTTCCAACAGCCCTGACGCTTCCGAAGGCTCAAGTGGGGCAAGGGCGAGGGGGCATCCGCCGTCGATCGCGACAAGCGGGCTGAGCCGGTTGCGGCTCGTGACCAGGACAAGACAGGATGCCGTGCCAGGCAACAGAGGGCGAACCTGGTCGGCGGTGGCCGCGTTGTCCAGCACGACCAGCACCCGTTTGCCCGCGAGGAGTGAGCGGAACTGAGCGGCGCGCTCGTCGATGTCCCGAGGGATTCCGGCTGGATCGACGCCGAACGCTCGCAGGAACCGGCCAAGCACGTGTCCCGGATCCACAGGCTGTGCCACAGGGTCGAAACCGCGCAAGTTGACGTACAACTGGCCATCCGGGAACGAGGCCAGCTCGCGGTGACCCCAGCGCACGGCCAGCGCCGTCTTGCCCATACCCGCGATCGCGTGGATCACCACGAGCTGCCTGGCCCGCAGTGTGTCCAGACGAGCCAAATCACCGGCGCGTCCGGTGAAACCGTTGACGTCAGCAGGCAGTTGAGCGGGCGCGAGCTGCTGCTGCGGAGGTTCCGGGCGACCAGCGACATCGCCTTGTAGGACGCGCGCGTGCGCCTTGCGTAATTCATCGCCTGGCCGCACGCCTAGTTCGGAAACAAGGCGATCATGGATTTCGGCGTACAACGCGAGCGATTCCGCCTGCTGGCCATTTGCCGCGAGCGCCAGCATGAGCTTGGCGTGCAACCCTTCATGGAGCGGTTCATTGGGGAGCAACAACCTCAATTGGTCGACAGCCTTCGTGCATTCGCCTTGCGCCATGGCTGCTTCGGCGTAGGCAAGCGCAGTCGCCAATCGCCGCTTGTCGATGGCGATCGCGGTCGGGTGGTGCCGCACGGCTTCCGGCAGATCCTCCAGAACGCTCGACCGCCAATATCCGAGGGCTCGCGCCATCGTCCGCACGTCATCGGATTCGCGCGCCGCGTCGAACTGGAGCAGGTCGAGCTGATCCGGCTCGATGTCGAGCCGATAGCCGGAGTGACGGGTACTGATGACATCGCTGCCAAGGACCTTTCGCAGCCGCGACACCATCCCGTGCAGCAGTTCGCGGTACGTCACAGGCGGTTCGTGTCCCCACAGCACTTCGATGATCTCCGCGTGCGACACGACCTGGTTGGCATGCAACGCGAGCAATCCGAGAAAACTACGCAGCTGCGGGCGCGCGATCACCACTGGCCGATCGCCGCGACGCACAACCAGCGGGCCGAGCACGGCCATGGTCAGCCCATCGGATCGCTGCAGGATGGCCGTCAACTGCCGGATCGACGCCTGCCGCGGTCGGTGGATCTTTCCCTTTTCGATGTAACGCAGCGTGCGTTCGCTGACGCCGGCCAGTTCGGCCATGTCCCGCTGTGTCAACCCATTGCGTGCCCGGTATGCGCGAACAGCGGCACCGAGCTCCCCCGCGTTCAGATCAGTCATCCCCCGCCCCCGCAGGCTTGCGGTGTCCCATGATGCCGCGACCGGTCACGCTGCGCGACGTCCATCAGGGGCAACCCCGGCGGCAACTTTGCCGCAGCACACGGAACCATCCGGAGGTTTCCGCAGCTCAGCCGCATCCAAGAAAGTCACCAACCCGAGTTCACTAATTTCGAATGCGTGAGTTCACACACAAAAAACAGAGGGGGTCGGACAACGATGAAATCCAGGTGGCGCTTCCGCTCTGCCGCAGTCGTCCTCATGGCAGGCTTGTCGCTTTCCCTCGGCATAACGGGAACCGCGAGCGCCTCGCCTACTCCGCCGAAACCTGTCGCAGCGGATGCGATGTCCGCGAAATCCGCCACTGTGGATGCCGCGTGCCCACAACCCGGCCAGCGAGTAAAACAATCGGCATATCCGGAAGTCTATGTCATCGATCCAGACTTCAAGCTGCGCCTCATTCCCGACGAGGCCACCTACTTCACATTGTGGAACAGCTGGGATGGGATCGTCGTGTACGACGACCTCGTGAGCTGCTATCCCACGTATATTGAGTTCTTTAACGCCCACCTCGTCAAGCTGACGACGGCCGCCCCGGTCTACATTTGGGATCACTATGTCGGCTACCGCCATATCACCAGCGAGGCGGTATTCAACAAGTACGGTTTCGCCTGGGATAAAATCAGACAGCAGTTGGTCGTCGCGCCGATCGCGGAGAACCGACCCTGGAACTACTAAAGGCGGACCTGCCTGAATAGTCGCGCCCGATAGTGCCTCCGCCGTCCCGTCGCAGAACGGGTCGGCGGAGGCGCTGCTCGTGCGAGATCACCGCGAGCCGACAGTTGTCGCGGCCTGCCGCGTCCGCCAGAGCACCAGGACGAAATAGGGCGTGCCGACGAGGGCGATCACGAGGCCCGCGGGTATCTGGGCGGGTGCGATCACGGTGCGCCCCAACGTATCCGCGGCGCTCACCAGGATGGCGCCGAGTGCTGCCGCGATGGGGAGCACGCGTGCGTGACGGCCGCCGACGAGGGAGCGTGCGAGGTGCGGTGCGACGAGGCCAATGAACGCCACCACGCCGATCGCGGACACCGCTGTCGCGGCGAGAATGCCTGCGGCGACAAGGATCACCATGCGGGAGCGTTCCATCGGCAGGCCAAGGATGCGTGGCGTGTCCTCGTCGAGGCTCTGCAGATCCAGTTCGCGATGGCGGGACCAGAGCAGCGGTGTCAGTACGAGCAGGGCGATCGCGCTTGGCAGCACCTGGTCGAGCGTGCGGCCATAGGTGGAGCCGGACAGCCACGTGAGGGCTTTCGCGGTGTTCCACGGATCCGAGGTCACGATCAGCAGGGTGATCAGCGCCATCCCGCCCGACCACAACCCGATGCCGATGATCACCAGCCGGTCCGTGTCCAGGCCTGAACGCCATGCCAGGCCGTAGACCAGCGCGAACGCCGCCGCGGCACCCACCGCCGCCGCGCCGCTGATCTGCCACGTACCCGCCAGTGGCACGAACGTGATCAGGCCGATCGCGCCAAGACCCGCACCGGAGGTGATGCCGAGCAAGCCCGGCTCGGCGAGCGGGTTCCGGCTCACCGACTGGATACCGCAGCCAGCCACGGCAAGCGCGGCGCCCGCGGTGAGAGCGGCCAGCACCCTAGGCAGACGTTGGTCGAGCACGAACGTCAGCGCGTTGCCTGTCGTTCCGGACACCCAGTTCACCAAGTCGCCCAGCAACACCAGACGATCGCCGAGCATCATGCCCACGATCGGCGCGGCCACCAGCAGAACCACGACTGCCACGCTTGTCACGGCGAGACGATGCCGAGAGCCGGCCACGCTCACGCGACCAGCCGGGGCCTGTGGCCGCGAGCCGCTGGACCGGCCGCGACGCGCCAGCCAAATCAGCACCACCGCGCCCAGCAACGTTGTCGTGACGCCGGTCGGCACACGCAACGCCTCGGCCGACCCCATCGCGGCACGCAGGAGCACGTCCGCGCCCAGCACCAGCACGACACCGACCAACCCGGACAGCGGCAGCAGCACGCGGTGCCGGCCCTCCCCTGGCGTCAGCAGGCGCGTGATCACCGGAGCACACAGACCGACGAACCCAACCGGTCCCGCGACCGTGACGGCCGCAGCGGTCAGCACGACAGTCAGCAGCACCGCGCCGATGCGCGTGCGCTGCACCTTCAGCCCGAGCACGGTCGCGTTGTCGTCGCCTAACGCGAGGAGATCCAGCGACCGTCCCATTGCGACCAATGCCACCGTCGCGGCGAGCACGATGGGTGCCATCTGTGCTGTGGCATTGAGGTTTGCCACGCTCAGCGAGCCGCTGCCCCACGCGAACAGACCTGACGTCTCCTGCTCGTACATCAGCAGCAGCAGGATCGTGATCGACTGCAAGGCCAGTGTCACGGCTGAGCCGACCAGGATCAGCCGTGGCGTTGTGGAGCCGGCACCGGACAGGCCGAGCACCACGACGGCCGCGCCGAGGGCTCCGACGAACGCCGTCGCGCCCGCAGGCAGCGTGGGCAGGGTGATACCGAAAGCGGAGATCGCGACGACGGCCAGCCAGGCGCCCGCGTTGACCGCGAGCGTGTCGGGCGCGGCGAGCGGGTTGCGTGCCACGGACTGCATGCCCGCGCCCGCAACGCCCAGCGCGACGCCGAGCAGCAGCGCGGTGAGCAGGCGTGGCACGCGAGAACCTGAGAGGACCGCTTGTGTTTGCTCGTCGCCATCACCGAAGAAGGCGCGGAGCACGTCGAGCACACCGGTATCGGCTGTGCCCTGAGTGAGGTGGACGGCGGCGAGCGCGGCGATTGCCACCACGGCCGCCGCCGTCACGACGGCGCTGCGCACGGTCAGGCGAGCGCCTTCGTGATCTGCTCAGCGATGTGCTCAACGGACTTCGGGCCGCCGAAGGTCCACGTGCCGGGCTGGAGCTTGTAGACCTTTTTGGACACCACGAACGGAAGCCGTTGGTACACCGGGTTCTGCGCGAGTCCGGTGGTGAAGACGTCCTCTTCGGACGCGCTGTAGAGCAGGATCGTGTTCGGGTCGGTGAGTGCGGTCAGGCCTTCGACGTCGGTCTGGCCGAGGCCCCACTGCGCGTCGACCTGGCCGGTCCACGCGTTGCGCAGGCCGATCTGCTCGGCGATGTCGGAGACCAGCGAGCCCTTGCCGAACGGGCGGATGCTGACCGTGCTGCCCTCCAGCCAGCCGTCGGCCATCAGGAACGGCGTGCCGGCCTTGGCCGCCAACGCCGTCTTGCTCGCGGCCAGCTTGGCGTCCATTTCGGACAGCAGCTTGTCCGCTTCCGCTGTCTTGCCGACGGTCTGGGCGATGATCTTGAGGTCGTCGCGCAGCCGGGCGAAGTTGCGGCTCGCGTCGCTGGACTTCGTCACGATCACCGGCACGTACTTCTCCAGCTGCGGCACCAGCGTCGAGTCGCGCTCTTCGGGCATGACGACGACATCAGGATTCAGCGCCACGATCGCGTCGACACTCGGCTCATTGCGCTTGCCGACGTCCTTGACCGAAGCATCAAGCGGCACAACGGAATCCCACGTCTTGTAGCCCGCGGTGTCGGCCACTCCGACCGGCATCACACCCAGCGACGCGACCATCTCGGCCTCGCCCCACTCCAGGACGACGACCCGTTTCGCGGCGGACTTCAGCTCCACGGTCTTGCCGCGCACGTCGGTGACCTTGACCGGCCCGCCGGCGTTCTCGGTGGGCTGGGTGGCCGGTGTCTCCGTGGTTCCGCAGGCGGACAACAACATCGCGGTGGCCGCGATCAGGACAGGGATGCGCATGGCTCGTTTCTCCGTGTATTGGTTCAAACTCTGGGGGTGTGCCTGCCGACCGGACGGCAGTGCAGCGAGCCAGTCACCGGATCGTCCGCGACCCGCACCGCGACGCCGTACGCCGCGGTGAGGTTCTGCGCCGTGAACACTTCCTTCACGGTGCCGCTCGCGAGGGCTTTCCCTTGGGACAGCAGGACGACGCGGTCAGCGATGATCGCGGCGTGGTCCAGGTCGTGCAGCACGACGCCGACGGCGACCTGGTGGTCGACGGCGAGGTCACGCACGACGTCGAGGATCTCGACCTGGTAGCGCAGATCGAGGTGGTTGGTCGGCTCGTCAAGCAACAGCACGGACGTCTGCTGAGCGAGGCAGGACGCGAGCCATACGCGTTGCAGCTCACCGCCGGACAACTCGTCCACGCCACGGTCAGCCATTTCAGTCACGCCAGTCATCGCCATCGCCTTCGCCACGGCAGCGGGACCGTCCGGGTCGATCCCGCGCCAACCGGCGCGATACGGGTGACGCCCATAGCCCACAACGTCCTTGACGGACACACCAGAGGGTGTAGGCCGTTGCTGCGTAAGCAATGTGACGTTGCGCGCGAACTCCTTGCTGGACAACGCGGATCCGTTCCAGACTGCCCGCTCGCCGAGATGGACGTCGCCGCCCTTGGGCTTGTGCAGCCGAGCCAGGGACCGCAGCAGCGTCGACTTGCCGGAGCCGTTGGGACCGACGAGGGCCGTGATGGCGCCCGGAGTCAGCTCCAGCGAGACACCGTGCACCACCTCGTGGTCATGGTGGGCGAGGACCAGCTCGTGACCAGCCAACAACGCCCCAGCAGCCGTAGACATGAGGGCAGCCTAGCCTAACTCCATCTGTCCGTTATGCGTGATCTACTGCACTCACCAGTGCTTTCACCTGGCGTAACCGGTCAATTCCAGTCCGCCCCGGCCGGCACCGCCACTGGGTTAAGATCCGCTGGCTGTTGATCGGGGCGTCGAGAGGGAGCCATGTGGCGGACGCTGGCCAGCGCGGTGGCCGCTTTGCTCGTGCTGTTCCTCGGCAGCCTCGCGTTCAACGCTGCGTCCGGACAGAGCCGTTGGCCAGGGCCGCTGGACTTCGTCCGTACCAACCCGTGGATTGTGCTGCTTCTCCTCATTCCCCTGGCGTTCTTCGGGTTTTGGCAGTCGCCCAGCCGTAGCCGTAAGGCGAAGGATCTGCCCGCGCCCACGACATACCGTCTCCCGCCGCGCAACACCAACTTCACTGGCCGCGACGCCGTTCTACGGGACTTACGGCAGCGCCTCACCTCGACCAACGACGTCACGACACAGGTCATACGCGGATTGGGCGGTGTCGGTAAGACACAGCTCGCCGTCGAGTACGCCTACCGCTACCGGTCGAAGTACCGGTTCGTCGCGTTCGTGGACGCCGAGCAGTCCGATTTGGTGGCGTCCCAGTTCGCGTCGCTGGCCAGGGAACTCGGGCTGACCGAGGTCAGCACCGACCAGGTGTTCCCGAAGGTGTACGGCCGGCTGGTGGACCACAGGCCGTGGCTGATCATCTTCGACAACGGGGAGAAACCGGGCACCCTCGCGCACGCGCTGCCGTCGGGCGATCTGGGGAGCCACGGCCACATCATCGTCACGACCAGGGTGAGTGGCTGGTCGAGCCGGGCGGGCGTGCTCGACCTGGCCGTGTTCGGCCGGCCGGAATCGGTCCAACTGCTGGTCCGCCGGGTGCCCGGGATGACCGAAGCGGTGGCTGAGCAGATCGCCGAGCAACTGGGGGACCTGCCGCTGGCGTTGGAACAAGCGGCCGGATACATGGACTACAACCACACAGCGCCCGAGGCGTACCTCGCTCTGCTGACGTCCCGGTTGGAGGACATGATCGCGCACGGCCAGCTGACCGACCGTCCCGCGGTGGTGGTCTCGACCCTGTGGCAGCTCAGTGTGCGCAACCTGGAGGCCGATCAGCCCGAAGCCGTGCGACTGCTTCAGCTGTGCGCCTTGCTTGCGCCAGAACCGATCCCGCTGGACTTGTTCACCCCGGAAACCCTTGCCGCCGCGGCCGACCCGCTGGTGTGGGACACGACCGTCGGCGCTCTGGCCGGCCTTGGTCTTGCGCGGCGCGAGGAATCGACCCTGCAGCTGCACAGGTTGGTTCAGGCCGCCATCCGGGCCTCGATGCCGGACGACGTCCATGTGGACACACGGACTCGGCTGTCTCGTGCGCTGCTCGCGGCCGTACCGCACGACATCCACGGTGACCCGAATGCGCGAGCGCGGTGGCAGGAGCTGCTTGCGCACGTGTTGGCAGTGACCAAGGACGATCCACCGGCCGAGTGCGCCGCGGAGACAGCGGTGCTGTTGAGGCTGGCGTCGGAGTACGTCCTGAGCATCGGGGATCGCTCGATGGCACTGCCGTTGTGCGAACGTGCCCTCGCGATCGACGAGTCGCTCGAGGACCGGGACGCGGAGCTCGGCTTCGACCTGATCGCCCTGGCACAGATCCACCAGGACCTCGGCGCTCCGGAGCAGGCGCGCCCGTTGGCCGAACGCGCGCTGCGCCTGCACGAATCCGCCCTCCCGCCGGAGAGTCCCGCCATCGCAACGGATCTGGCCACGTTGGCACGGATCATGCACCGGCTCGGCGACGACGAAGCGGCGCTGCCGCTGGCCGAGCGGGCGCTGCGGATCGACGAGGCGGCGTACGGACCGGACGACCCGTACGTGAGCTTCGACCTGATCGCACTGGCGAACCTCCACCTTGGCATGGACGACCACGCCACCGCCGTCCCGCTGATCTCGCGGGCGCTGCAGATCCGCGAGGCCAGTTACGCACCGGACCACCTGTACATCGGGTACGCGCTGTTGCTCAAAGCCCGAGCCGTGCACGTGTTGAACGACCCGACCGCAGCGGACCTCGCGCGCCGGGGTGCGCAGATCCTGCACGCCCAACTGGGCAAGACGCACCCGAAAACCGTGGAAGCCTTCGAGCTGGCCGACCGCGTCAGCTGATCCTCCTCATGCCTCGGGCGGCGGTTGCCTCTCGACCGCATCGCGGCGGTGGCCAGCTTTCCCGATTGATCCCGAAGGCATTGACGGACGCCAGGCCGCAGACCTCACACCTGCACCGGATCGCCAACCGCGGCCTGCTGGACATCTCATCACCGATGTGAACCAGCAGACCCGGTGCGGTGCCAGTGCCCCAAGGCAAGATCACCGAGCTCGCCGCCCGCCGGGCCGCAAACCTTCCTGCTCACGCCTCGGGCGGCGGTTGCTCCTCGGTCGGTGCCGGGACCAGGCCGTCACGCATCCACTTCAGCTTGATCTCGAACTGGCCCTGCATACCGGTCCGCGCGATCACCGCACCGGCCTGCGCGTCCAGCTTCAGGCCGAACTTGATCTCCAGTTCGTCCGGGCGGCGCGGCATTGCTAGAAACTCCGCCATCGCCGCCGAGGCGGCGTCCCGGACCTGGTGCAACGCTCGTTCCAAAGTCGCTGACGCTTCCCTGAGCACCGATCCCGGCTTGGCCGCGCGCTGCATGCCCGGCTCCGGCTCCACCTCCACCAGCACCGATCCACCGACCTCGAGCGGAAACCGCACCAGCTCCGGCATTCGTCCTCCCTCTCATCTGCTGCACGACACGGTCAACCGGTCCTGCGTGGGCAGTCCGGATTGGACTTTGTCCAGCCCTTCCAGTACGTCGTCCAACCGGTCGGGGTTCGCGACGAACGTCAGCACCCCTCGGGAGAACGCATCGGCCAACTCCGCCGGCATCACATCGGAAGCGTCCAGGCACAGCGTGTTGTCCGACGTGAGGATCTGCGCAACCTGTTTGCTCACCGCACGGTCGTTGTAGAGCCCGCTGTCGCGCACGCGCTCGTTCACCGAGAACGCGGTGCTGCCGTCGAGTCCTGGCCAGATCTTCTGCGCTTCCTCGCCGGCCAGGAACGTCATCAGGTCCCTGGCCGCTGCGCTGTCCCGGAACATCCCGGCCAGGTTCACGCCCACGTGGAACGCGGGCGGTGCGTCCGCGGCGTTCGCGGGGAACGGGAAGAAGTCGAATCGCTGCTGGCTCTCGGGCGGATACCCGCCGATGGCGAACGACGGCAGGTGTTCCAGCACACAGCCAGGCGGCGAGTCGAACATGGTCTGCTGAGCGTCCAGGAAGTACGTGAGCAACGCCCCGCTCTGGCCGCCGCGCACCGCGCCAGGGAGCCCGATCAGCTCACCCCACCTCGACCACGCCTGCTTGACCTCGGGCGACGTCCACCTCAGGGTACCGGCGACCCAGTTCTGATAGGTCTGCATCCCGGCTTGGCGCAGCAGGATGTCCTCGATCCAGTCGGTGCCCGGCCAGCCGGACGTCGAGTTCGCTTCAAGGCCAAGGCACCACGGCGTGATCCCCCGGCCCATCAGGTCGCTGGTCAGGGTCCGCAGCTCGTCCCACGTCCGCGGTTTGCGATCGGACACCGCGGCGTTGAACCACACCACGCTTTTCAGATCCGCCTTCACCGGCACCGCGTACCGCTCAGCCTTGCCCAGGTTGAGCAACTGCCGCCACTGCTGTCCGTACTGTTGGTCGGGCAAGGTGCCACTGCCCAGTGGGATCAGGTCATTCGACCGCGCGTAACGGGCCAGTTCGCCGGCGCTGGGCAGTGCGGCCACGTCCGGCGCCTGTCCTTTTTGGACATCGGCCTGCAGTACCTGGTTGACCGCTCTGGTGCCCTGGTACCGCACCTCGATGCCGGTCCGCTCGGTGAATCTGCCGAGCACAGTGCGGAAAGCCTTTTCCTCACCGCCGGTCCACGGCCCGAGCATGGTGAGCGTGGGTGCGGCGAACGCCCCGCACCCGGTCACCGAGCCTGCGCAGAGCAGCAGGGCGGCGATCAACACTTTGGCGCGGTTCATCAGGAATACCCGTACTCGTTGATCCGGCGGCGCAGACCGAGGAACACGCACAGCAGGACCGCGGTTCCCAGTACGGGAATCAGGACGGGCAGCCAGCCGACGTCACCAGCCTCGCTGAACCCCGCGGTCACCCGGGTGGCGTCGGCGGGCGCGATCGGTGGCGCTTCGGCTGCGATCCTTCTGTTCGCCAGCAACGCAATCGTGTCCCCGCATTGCCCGGCACACTGTTTGGTCACCCATTTCAGGGCATCGACCTGGCTGGGCTCGATCGGCCTTGGCTGGCCCGAGGCGGGCGACTGGGGAACAGGCACCAGTTCGTACAACTCCTCGGCTGCCGCGCGGGTGTCCCCTCCGGGTTGCGTCCATGGCGCGCTGGCCAGCATGAGCGCGATCAACAGCGCGGTCGCTCCCACCAGCCACGGGTTCAGCCGGCGCCGGAACCGGCGAGCGAGAAACACTTGTGCCCAGATCAGCGCTGCCAGCAACAGCAGCGCGGGCACCACCCAGATCAGTGCGGTGGCGGGGTTCAGCCACCCCGTCGACAGCTGGTGGTCGAGTTTGACTCGCTGGCTGGCTTTGAGATCGTCGAGGTGCTTCAGGACTCCCTCGCCGTCGTCGTGCAGCAACCGCGAGGCGTACCACAGGTTCACCGCACCGGGCAGGAGTTTGTCCTCGCCGCGTGAGTACGCGTCCGCGTCGCTCATCCATCCGCTGTACGCGGTGAGCAGCCCGGCCAGGAACTGCACGCCCACCACGCCGTTCTCGGCCGCACGCGCCAAATCCTGGTTGGCCAGGGCGAGCGCGTTCTGGTACTCGGTCCCCGGGCCCACCCATTTGGCCGCGCCGACGTCGAAGCTGGCCACAGCGGCTCGGTCGGCCGTGACGAGGGCGGCCCGTGCGGAGGTGACGTCCAGCAGTCCTGGCGCGGTCCTCGTCCGCACTTCGTCCACAGTGGAGCGAAGCAGGGCGGTCGACCACGTGGTGGCCACCAACACGATCAGGGTCAGGACCACCAACGTGATCCGCATGCCGTGCATGGCGCGCCGAGTGCTGTCGTCGAATCCGACGGCGGTCCGCGTCGCCCGCCAGACCCGTTGGCTGAACCGGCGGATCCAGCTCACGAAGCACCTCCCGGGACCGGATCGAGCGGGTGCCCATGGGCCATGCACACCTTGGAGCCGGGTGGGGACAAGGTCTTGCACTTCGGGCATCGGATCGGCTCGCCGTCTCGGCGGACCGGCTGCTGAGGTGATTTGCCGGATTGTCCCGAAAGGTCGGAGAAGATCAGCGAGAACCCGTCCCGTTGCTGGACCGAGTCCTTGATCCGGACGACCCCGCCCGTCGCGTCCTCGATGTCCACCAGCCGACGCAGCCGACGCAGGACCTCCTCGTTGCCCAGTTCCGTGGCGATCCTGGCGGCCTCGCCCCACGCGCGGGCGGCGGCATCCATGTCGCCCTCGCCGTAGTGCGCCCAGCCCTCGCCGAGCTTCTTGCTGAGCCTGGCCTGCACGGTGTGCCGCTCGACCTTGTCGTCGATCCGGGTGGACAGGGTCACGTCGGCGGTGATGTGCCCGAGGATCGGCAACGGATCGGGCAGCGCGCCCACGTCGTCGTCGGTCGCCAGCTCCACCCGGCCGAGTTGCAGGTCCTGCCCTTGAGGTCGGTTGGTGAGGTCGTCAAGCCGCAGGCAGATCAGGAATTCGCGGGTCTCGGGCCCCCACGAGCCGGTCGACACCTCCACGCCACCGCCTGCCGGGTCCTGGCCGACGAGCTCCATCTCGGTGGGCACGACCTGCCGGACGAACTCGACCCGGGCGAACGGCGGGGTGACGATCCGCAGTCTCAGCTCACGCACCGACTTGCCCATGGCCGACTGGATGATCCGGCCGAAGTCGGCGGCCAGCTCGACGTCCTCGACCACGGCGTCCGCGGTGCCGTGCAGCACCGTCGCGATCCGCCGCAGGTCCTCCGGTTCCCAGTCGTCGCCGATTCCCCTTGCGTCGCAAGTGAAACGGTCCCGGCATTCGTCGAGGACCCGGTTCAGCGTCGCCTGCGACTCGCCTTGGTTGATCCCGTCGGTCAGCAGCAGCGCGTGCCGGATCGCGTTCGGATGCCGGGCCAGCAACCGGTTCGCCAGCGCCAGCCAGGTGCTCATCGCGGTGCTGCCGTTGGCGGTCAGGTTCGCCGCGACGGCTTTCGCTCTCGCGCGCGTCTCGGGATTGGCCGCACACAGCTCCTCGGTCACCGGGTATCGCATGGTCGCCCGCTCGGTGCCCGCCACGATCGCGAACAACGTGCCATCTTTGAGCAGATCGATCGCCGCCGCCGCGGCGCGCCGGGCGTTGACGATCTTCGTAGGCGGCCAGTCCATGGAACTGGAGCAGTCCACCAGCAGCACCTCGGCCGCGGCCACCGGTTCGGCCGGCATGCCCTCGGCCCGCACGACGAGCACGGCGTGCGCAAAGTTGTCCGAAGTGGACAGATACTTGTTCTGGCTCAGCTCAACGGAGAACGAGGTCACCACCAGCTCCACGGTCGGATCGAGTTGGCCCGGTCGATCAGGACGTCGTGCGCCTGCCGGTCGCGGGCGTGCTTGGCCAGCTCCTGGTAGGACTTCTCCAGCAGATTCCGCAATCCGTCCTCGCTGACGTCCTCGGCGACGGCATCGCCCAGCTGCGGCGCGTCGGGCCTGGAGCGCCACACCCGCCTCAGCGCGGCTTCGCGCAGCAGAGCCACCATCCGCTGCCGGGCCTCGCCGTCCGATTCGCCGCCGTCCAGGAACAACTTGGGCAGCCGGTCGGCGGCGTTGTTGATGTCATCGGCCTCCGGATCGATGTCATCGGCGCCCGGCTTCGGGTTGGTCAGCCGAGCCAGCAGGATCCGGACCGCCGCGATCTTGGCCGCGTAGTAGTGCCGGGACACCCGGGGCAGTCCATCCAGAATGGACACTGCTTCGTCCCGTTCGCCTTGCCGCAGCGCGATCCTGGCCAACCCGAACACGGCGCTCGCCTGCCGGTCGTCACGCCTGCGCACGGCGTTGTAATACTTGCGCGCGCCCGCGGCGTCACCGAACTGTTCCAGGCAGAAGCCGATGGCCAGCTTGGGAATCTCCTCACCGGGCAGCAACGTGTAGCACCTGCGGAACCGGTCTTCGGCGAGCGCCACCTCACCCTTCGCCAGCCGCAGCAGGCCCTCGTGCCACGCGATCCGCCAGTCGTAAGCCACTCGCCCGCCGAGGTTCTGCTGTGCCAGCGTGATGTGCTGCTCGGCATCGGCCAACTCGCCCAGCTCCAGATGCGCCCTGGCCGCCGCCAGGTTGAACTCGACCGAGTGCGCAAGGTGCCCGCCTTGTTCGACGTACTCACGCAGCCGTTTCCGTGGCTCAGCCAGCACTCTGGTGGTGGACAACAGGTCGGCCGCCGGGTCGTTCTCGTCGATCCAGGGAAGTGGCAGCCGGCCGGCGGCCGACGCCGGGCCGGGCAGACCGTCGTCGATCGCGTCGTCCGGCACGCCGTCTTCGATCTTCCTGACCAGGTTCGCGGTCCACCGCTCCGAGCTGGGGACCGCGCCAAGACCGGTGTCCAGCAACTCGACCATGTCCTCGAAACGGGCGGACGGCACCGCCCGTGCGTGCTCGTCACGCAGGGAAAGCAGCTCGCGGTGCACACCGTCCAGCTGCTCGAGCATCTCCCTGGCCGAGGCGAACCGCTCGTCGTACTTCCCGACGGCCCTGGCGATCAGCAGCTCGAGGGACTCAAGGCCGACGGCCATCCGATCCGGCTCCGGTTCCCGGCTCTTGGCCTCCTTGAGCAACATCGCCAGCGTCATGCCCACGGTGCGCACGTCGGATCGGACGGTCAGCCCCTTGGTCTCGAGCTCCTCGATGTCCACGAACTTCTCCGTGACGACCCTCACGCTGTCGTGGTCGCCGATCGCCCTGGTACCACCAAGGTCGATGATCTTGACGCGCGTACCGGCGTGCATCACGTTGTCCGGCTTCATATCGCAGTAGAGCAGGTTCTCTTCGTCGTGCATGTGCGCCAGGGCCGACAGGATCCCGTGCCCGTAGGCGGTGACGTCCTCCAGCCGTAGCTCGACACCGGCCTGCAGAAGGTCCTGCAGGGTCTTGCCGGCGACGTACTCCATGACGATGTAGTGGTCGGCTTCGCCGGTGTCCGGGTCGGGATGCTCGGCGTAACCGACGATCCGCACGATGTTCGGGTGGTTGAGCCGGGTCAGCGCGTCCCGTTCGACCACTGCCAGGTTCAGCCGCTGCGCGTGCGTGGGGTTGATCATTCCCTTGAGCACGACGTAGGTGTCCCGCAGTTCCCGGTCCTTGGCCAGGTAGATCCAGCCCATCCCGCCTGCGGCCAGGAACCCGCGCACCTCGTAGCGATTGGCCACCACCTCGCCGCGCTTGAGCTTGAGCACGAAGGAGAACGGAGTCTGGCAATAAGGACAGACGCCTCTCTGCATCGGCGGCTGGCTCCCGATCCGCCTGCCGACTTCGGCACGGCAGGCGGGGTTGGCGCAGAACTGACGGTCCTCCTTGTAGACCGGGTCGGCCTGCAGGTTGGCTTCCGGATCGCCGACTTCGACGGGAGGAAGCGAGTACAGCTCGTCGGCCGCGAACGTGCCGCTGTACGAGCTCGGGTCGCTGCGCTTCGATTCGGTCGGGGTGGACTGCGTGCTCACCGGTGGCGCGACCCGGCGACGGCCACAGATGTCACAGAATCCCGTGACGCCGACTGGCTTTCCACAGCAGGTCAGTGTCATCACTGGGTCATCACTGACCTTCCCCAAGGCGGCGTCGCACCGCGCGCACGTACTCGTCGACCCGAGCCTCGGCGATCTCCAGGTCGCACGGATACGCGTCGAGCGCTTCCCGCGCGGCGCCCAGAAGTCGTTCGAGCTCTTCATCCTCCAACAGCCCATGCTGCACAGCCCTGGCGTTGTAGCCGGCCAGCAGACCTCGCAGCCGCTCGTACACCAGCATCGCCGCGTCCGCTTCCCTGTCGACCTGCTCGACCTGGTCGAGACAATCGTTGAGTTCGCGCTCGAAGCGTTCCACCGCGCGGCGTAAGCGATCCGGCTCTTTGTGGTCGACGCTGCTGCGCAACGCCGCGAGCGGCAGTTGGAGCTCGGCGGCCAGTGCGGACAGTTCGGTGATCTTGGGTGACGGACGCAGCCGTGCCTGTACCCGGCGGCGTCGTGTCCTGGCAAGGTCCTCGCGCTGGGCGAGATCCGCGACGCCTTCGGTGAGCGCATCGATCCGGACACGCAACGCGTCCCGCTGCCGCTGCCGAACCAGCCTGGCTGTGGGCGAATCCTCCTGGCTCAACCGCACCACGACCGTGGCTCCGTTGCGGACCATCGGGCCGACCACGCTGTCGAGCACCTTCTCGGGCTCCTGGGCCTGTTCGATCCCGTTCACGCCGACCGGCTCCGAGCCGCGTGGTTCGGACGTCGGCGTGTCCCGCAGGACCCGGTACACCTCGTTGGCCGACTTCCCAGCCGCATCCACCACATTGGGCACCTGGATGCCCGCGACGGCAGCCTCGTCGTGCGGGCCGACGGCGATCAGGATGGCGCCCGCCGGCGGGACCCAGCGGTCACAAGGGATCTCCGGCCCGAGCCACTTGCGCAATGCCGGCAGGTACTCCGCGACCACGTCGACCGGGATCATCCACGCCAGGTGGGACAGGTCGCTGTGATAGGCGATCGCCGCGATGCCGACCACCGCGCCAGTGCGTTCGTCGACCACTCCGGCGCCACTGAACCCAGGACGGATGACCTCCCGTTGGGGCACCGAGTCGATCTGGATCCACTCCGCGCGCGGCCCAGCCAATCCGGACAGTACGGCCGAGGCGTAGATGCCGTACGCGCGCACATACGGGAAGCCGTACGAGTGGACAGTCCGACCGCGTGGACAGCGCAGGCGCCTCAGCCGCACCCTCGGCTCAGGCTGTACCGCGCGATCCATCCGTAGCAGGGTCACGTCCCCGCGGTCGTCCTCAGTCGGCGGAACCCAACAGCCAGGCATGACCTGGGCCTTCGCGGGCTTGTCCTCGCCGATCATCTCGACGATGACGGCAACCTCGGGGGTGTCGGAGCCGGGCTTGTAGCCCTGCGCCTTCTGGATGACGTGGGCGCAGGTCAGCACCACACCTTCGGTCAGCACGACTCCCGCACCCAGGATTTCCCCGGTGTCCTCGTCGCGCAGGCACGCCCGCCAGGGTTCGGACTCGTCCCGTTGCGGGCGTAGGGCGCTCTCCCCTGTGTTACTCACAACACACCGAACTTTATGAGCGTTGCCCAGGTCGTGACCGCGTTTTCGGCACACCGCCACCCGAATGGGCCAGTGCTCGACTTCAAGTGGCCTTGAACTCTCGGCTTATCATCCGCATCGTGCGGAGTGCAGCGGGTGTTGTCCTGGCCGGTGGCCGATCCACGCGGATGGGCCGTCCCAAAGCCGGGTTGGCGTGGCACGGTTCGACGTTCCTCTACCGCACGGCTGCCCTGTTGGGCCGGACGGTCGACGGGCCGGTCGTCGTGGTCGCCGCACCGGGCCAGACCTTGCCTGAACTCCCTGCGGGCGTCGCGGTCGTCGAAGATCCCGTGGAAGGCCTCGGCCCCATGCAAGGCGTGGCCGCCGGACTCGCTGCCGTGGCCGACCGATCCGACACAGCCTTCGTCTGCTCCACGGACATGCCCTTCCTGCACCCCGCGTTCGTGCGGCGAGTCCTGCGCGGCCTGAACGACACCAAGGCCGACATGCTGCTGCCGTTCGCACGCGGCTTCCGGCAGCCGCTGGCCGCTGGATATCGGACGTCCCTCGCGGAGTTGATCACCAAGCTGATCGGTGAAGGGGACCTGCGGCCGGGCATGCTCGTCAAGCACTGTGAAGTGGCGCAACTCGACGACGCGCAGCTGCTGGATGACAGCGCTCTCAAGCGGCTTGATCCGGATCTGGAGTCCGTTCTCAACATCAACACGCCTGAGGACTACGACGCGGCACGTAACCGCCCGTCGCCCACGGTCACCGTCGAACGGTTCGGCGCGTTGGCCGGGCAAGGCGGGCATCGGCCGGTCGACATTCAGGCCGCCACGCTGGGTGCAGCGGCCGAGCGGGTCGGGCTGGAACTCAACCGGCATGTTGTCGCCGCGGTGAACGGCGACCAGGTCACGCGGGACGCCAAATTGCCTCTCGTAGCAGGCGATTCAGTGGCGTTCCTCTCGGCCGACGCCGGCGGCTGATGAGCTTTTCGCCAGACCGAAGGCATACAGTTCTGAACATGGCGCCTGGTGGTTTCTTCGGACGGGCTCTGATCGTCGACGTCGACGCCCGGAGCGCGACCGGTACGCCGTTCGAGCTGGACGAGCGCGTGCTGCGGGCGTATCTGGGCGGTGTCGGCCTCGGCACGTGGCTGATGCATCGGCTGGCCCCGCCGCGGGTCGATCCCCTCGCGCCCGAGGCTCCGCTGGCGTTCGTGTTCTCCTCCTTGGTCGGCACGCCGCTCACCACGAGCGCGAAGTTCGCAGTGGTGGCGAAGTCCCCGTTGACCGGACTGCTCACGGACGCGCTGGCGTCCAGTCAGTTCGCCATCGCGGGCAAGCTGACCGGCCACGACGCGATCGTGATCCGCGGGCGGGCCACGGAACTGTCCGTGCTGCTGATCGACGGCGACGGGGCACGCCTTGAACCTGCGCCGGAACTCGCCGGGCTGCCCGCGTCGGAGGCGGAAACCCAAGCCAGGGAACGGTTCGGTCGTGGCTGGCGGACAGCCGCGATCGGTCCCGCCGGGGAACGGCAGGTCCGGTACGCGACGATCAGCCACGACGGCAGGCACGCCGGGCGCGGCGGCCTTGGCGCCGTGCTGGGCGCCAAGAACATCAAGGCCGTGCTGGTCCGCTCGGCGGCCAAGGTGGCGGTGGCCGACCAGGCCGGTGTCCTGAAAGCCGCCAAGGACCTGCGGCAACGCAGCTTCGGTCCGGCGACCAAGAAGTACCGGGAACTGGGCACACTGGCGAACCTGCTGGCGTTCAACGCGGTCAGCACGCTGCCCACGCGCAACTTCACGGCCGCGACCTTCGAGGGCGCGCCGAAGCTGGCCGCCGAGGAGCTGCACGAGATGCGTGGCGTGGCGCGCAACAGCTGCGCGTCGTGCTCGATCGGCTGTGAGCACATCTACTCCCGCAAGGGTGGCGGCAGCCAGCGGATGGAGTACGAGAACGTCTTCGCGTTGGGCCCGTTGTGCGGGGTGTCCGACCCGGATGACGTGTTCGCCGCGAGTGCCCGCTGCGACGAGCTCGGGCTGGACACGATCTCCGCGGGCGGCACGATCGCGTGGGCGATGGAGTGCGTCGAACGCGGCCTGATCGACGAGCCCTGGCTGAGGTTCGGCGACGGCCAGGCGCTTCTGCGAGCCCTCGACGCCATCGGCGAACGATCCCCTGGCCTCGGCGAACTGCTCGCGCAGGGGTCCCGGCAGGCGGCAGCCCAGGTCGGACAGGGTTCGATCGACTTCGCGCCGCAGGTCAAGGGCCTGGAACTGCCTGGTTACGAGCCCAGGAGCCTGCAATCGATGGCGCTGGGCCTTGCCGTGAACGCCCGGGGCGCCGACCACAACCGTTCAGGCGCGTACGAGGCCGATCTGTCCGGCGACGTGAACCGGTTCGACGGTGGTGCTGCCCATGTGGCCGCCGCGATCGGCACCGAGGACCGCGCCGCGGTGATGGATTCGATGATCCTGTGCAAGTTCCTCCGCGGCGTCTTCGAGGACCCGTTCACCGAGTGGGCCACGCTGTTGTCGCTGGTCACCGGGTGGGACATGGACGCGGACGAGCTACGGGCGGCGGCGCGGCGGATCGTGCGGGCCAAGCGGGCGTTCAACCTGCGGGAAGGCGCGACGGCGGCCGACGACACGCTGCCGTCCCGGATGTTGGAAACGCCGTTGGAACTCGCGTCCGGCCGAACGGCCACACTCACGGCTGACCGCTTGCAAACGATGATCAACGGTTATTACGTTGCGCGTGGGTTTGACGAGGCAGGACGGGTGACCACGGCTGACTTGGCAGATCTGTTCCTCGATTCGTGATTGTATGGCGTATGTTGTATGCGGCATACGCTCCAGCGACGGAGGTCAGCTATGACGGCAGTCGACGAGCCCACCACCGCCGTGCGCACAGTCACGGCGAGCATCGACGGCCAATCTGTCACCGTGCCCGAGGGAACCAGCATCTACGACGCGGCCAAGCAGGTCGGCGTGGACATCCCGGTCCTCTGTCACAACGAACGCTATGACCCCGTCGGCGTCTGCCGCATGTGCGTCGTGGACACGGGCGGGCGCGTCTTCGCCGCCGCGTGTGTGCGGCCGTGCGAAGACGGCATGGAGGTCAAGACCGACACGCCTGAGCTGGAGCGCAACCGCGCCACGCTCACCGAACTGTTGCTGTCCGACCAGCCCGACCGTGCCGAGGACCCCAAGCAGACCACGACCGGCGACAACCTCCTGCTGGAGCTGGCCGACCGGTTCGACGTGGCCAAGGAGACGACCGATCTGCCATGCGGCTCGGGTCGCGGCATCGACACGTCCAACCCGGTCATCAACGTCAACCACGACGCGTGCATCCTGTGCGACCGCTGCGTACGGGCCTGTGACGACATCCAGGGCAACGACGTGATCGGCCGGTCCGGCAAGGGCTACTCGACCACGATCGCCTTCGACTTCAACGACCCGATGGGCCAGAGCTCCTGCGTGACGTGCGGTGAGTGCGTGCAGGCCTGCCCGACCGGTGCGCTGACCAACAAGCCGATCAACCTCATCCCGATCCAGCCACGCGAGCAACTCGACGCGGTCGACAGCGTCTGCCCGTACTGCGGCGTCGGATGCGCGCTGACCTACTACGTGGACCGCGAGCGCGGCGCGATCTCGTTCGCCGAGGGCCGTGACCAGCCGGGCTCGAAGAGCCGGCTGTGCGTCAAAGGCCGGTACGGCTGGGATTACGCGGCCTCGCCGCAGCGGCTCACCGTTCCGTTGATCCGCCGCGAGGAGTCGTACCCCAAGGGCGCCTTGTCTGCGGACGTGCGCGGTGACTCGTACAACGACCGCGGCCGGGCCGGTAACGGCGGCGGGCGCAGCGGCGGCAAGAAAGGCCGGGACGGCAAGCGCAAGCCCGGCGGCCTGGTCGACTACGACGAGGTGATGCCACACTTCCGCGAGGCCACCTGGGAAGAAGCCCTCGATCTGGTTGCCCGGCGGCTCAAGGAGATCCACGCCGAACAAGGGCCCGGCGCGATCGCCGGATTCGGCTCGGCGAAGTGCTCCAACGAAGAGGCGTACCTCTTCCAGAAGCTGATCAGGGCCGGGTTCGGCACCAACAACGTCGACCACTGCACGCGGTTGTGTCACGCGTCGTCGGTCGCGGCGCTGTTCGAGGGCGTCGGTTCCGGTGCCGTGTCGACGACTTACGGCGACGTGGCCAACGCGGACGTCGTGATCATCACCGGGTCCAACCCGACCGCGAACCACCCGGTCGCCAGCTCGTTCTTCAAGCAGGCCCGCAGGCGCGGCACGAAGATCGTCTACGTCGACCCGCGCGCCAGCACGGTCGCCGAGCACGCCGACTACCACTGCCAGGTCAAGCCGGGCACGGACGTGGCGTTCTACAACTCGATCATGCACGAGGTGATCCGGCTCGGCCTGATCGACCGGGACTTCATCCGCGAGCGTGTCTCCAACTACGACGAGCTGGCGCGCACGGTCGCGGACTACCCGCCGGAGCGGGCCGCGCAGATCACCGGCGTGGACGCGGACCTGATCCGTACGGTCGCCAAGGAGTGGGGCGAGGCAGGCGCCGGCGTCATCTACTGGGGCATGGGAATTTCCCAGCACACCACCGGAACCGACAACGCGCGCTGCCTGATCGCGCTGTGCTCGATCACCGGCAACGTCGGCCGCCCCGGCACCGGCCTGCACCCGCTGCGCGGCCAGAACAACGTGCAGGGCGCGTCGGACGCGGGCCTGATCCCGATGTTCTACCCGGACTACCAAGGCGTGGACCGTGACGCGACACGCAAGCGGTTCGAGGAGGCGTGGGGCACGCAGCTCGACCCGAACCGTGGCTTGACGGTCACCGAGATCATCGGCTCGGTGCTCAAGCCGGGCGGCGTGCGCGGGATGTACATGCTAGGCGAGAACCCGTTCCTGTCCGACCCGAACATCAACAAGGTCCGCAAAGCCCTGGCAGCACTGGACTTCCTGGTCGTGCAGGACATCTTCCTGACCGAGACGGCCGAGTTCGCCGACGTGATCCTGCCCGCCTCTTCGTATCTGGAGAAGGAAGGCAGCTACACCAACACCGACCGGCGCGTGCAGCTCGGCCGTAAGGTGATGGACCCGCCGGGCCAGGCACGGGTGGACTGGGAGATCGTCCAGGACATCGCCCAGCGCATCGGCCTGGACTGGACCTACTCGTCGCCCAGCGAGATCTTCGACGAGATGGTCGCGTTGATGCCGTCGTACAAGAACCTGCGGCACGACAACCTCGGCCTGTCCGGGAAGCTCTACCCCAACGAGGACCCGGAGCACTCGGACGGAACCGTTGTGCTGTTCGACGAGCGGTTCAACACCGACGACGGCCTCGCGCACCTCGTGCCCGCGCAATGGTTGCCCGCCAAGGAACTTCCGGACGCGGAGTACCCGCTTGTGTTGAACACCGGGCGATTGCTGGAGCACTGGCATACCGGATCGATGACCCGAAGGTCGTTCGCGCTGGACACGATCTCGCCGATCCCCGAGGTGTACATGCACCCGAAGGACGCGGCCGATCGCGGTCTGGCGCACGGCGAGCGGGTCCGGGTGCGCTCGCGGCGCGGTGAGATCGAGCTGCAGGTCCGGATCTCGCACCGGGAACAGCTGGGCAACTGCTTCATCCCGTTCCACTTCCGGGAAGCCGCGGCGAACCTGCTGACCATCGACGAGATCGACCCGTACGGCAAGATCCCGGAGTTCAAGTTCTGTGCCGTGCAAGTCGAGGCGTTGGGCGCCGCGCACGCGGAGGCCGTCGAAGCGGTGGGAGTCGCGGAATGACGATCAGTCCTGAGCGGGTCCCGGGTGTCGAGGCGCGGGCGGGCAAGTTCCCCGGGCCGTCGCTGATCCCGGCCCTCAACGCGATCCAGGCCCGGCTGGGCTGGCTGCCTCGCGAGGAACTTGAGGAACTGGCCCGCGAGGTGCGCAGGCCACGCTACGAGATCGAGGGCCTGATCTCGTTCTACCCGCACTTTCGCACCACGCCGCCGAAGAAGGTCCAGCTGAGCGTCTGCCACGACCTGTCGTGCTGGCTGCGTTCCGGCGACGACCGGATCGCCGAGATCAAGGCGAAGTACGGCGAGGACACCGACGTGGAGCTGAACGAGGTGTCCTGTCTCGGCCGCTGCGACGTCGCTCCGGCCGCCGCGGTCAACGAGCATCCGACGCCGGTGTCCGAAGTGGACAACTTGGTCACGTCGGCTCGTGCCGAGGGTGTCGGGCACGCGTCGGCCTCGCGGCGGGCCGAGCCGTGGCCGAACGACCCGTACCCGGCCGGATCCGGTGTCGCGGACCGGTACAAGTCCCTGCGGGCGTTCCTGGCCGGTGAGGTCAGCGCCGAGTCCATTGTGGCCACACTGAAGGACTCCGGGCTGCGCGGAATGGGCGGCGCGGGCTTCCCGACCGGGCAGAAGTGGGGCCTGGTCGCGGCCGCCCAGCCGGGCACGGTGAAGTACGCGATCTGCAACGCCGACGAGTCCGAGCCGGGCACGTTCAAGGACCGCCAGATCCTCGCCGACCAGCCGCACCTGGTGCTGGAAGGCCTGCTGCTCGGGATGGCCGTGGTCGGCGCCGAGGAAGGCTGGGTCTTCATCCGGCACGAGTACGGGCCGGAAGAACACGTGCTGCGCGAGGAGATCGCCGCGTTGCGCGAGGCCGGTGTGATCGGCGCGGACGCCTGCGGCAGCGGCAAGCGGCTGCAGCTGGACATCTTCGTCTCCCCCGGCGGCTACATCCTCGGCGAGGAAACGGCCCTGCTGGAGTGCATGGAAGGCCACCGCGGCGAGCCGCGCAACAAGCCGCCGTTCCCCGGCAACTACGGTCTGCACGGCAGGCCGACGTTGATCAACTCGGTGGAGACCTTCGCCGATGTGCCGGTGATCCTGCAGCGGGGCGCCGAGTGGTGGGGTGAGCAGGGCATCGGCGAGTCGGTCGGCTGGAAGTTCTTCGCCGTGTCCGGGCATGTGCAGAACCCCGGCGTGTACTGCGTTCCGATGGGCACGACCGTCCGCGAGCTGATCGACACCGCCGGTGGCGTGCTGGACGGTGCCGAGGTCGGTGCGGTGCAGCCCGGTGGGGCATCGTCCAACTTCATCGGACCGGACCAGCTTGATCTTCAGTTGGACTTCGGCACCTTGGCCAAGGCAGGCACGATGCTCGGCTCGGGCGCGCTCGTGGTTCTGGCCGAGGGCACGGATTTGCTGGCCGCGTCGACGAACGTGTTGCGGTTCTTCCGAAACGAGTCGTGTGGCAAGTGCGTGCCGTGCCGGGTCGGATCGACCAAGGCGCACACGCTGCTGCGTGGCGTGCTGGACTCGGGGTCCACTCTGGACGAAGCGCAGCGCGGGAAGATCCTGCAGCTGGAGGAGGCCATGCGGAAGACCTCCATCTGCGGCCTCGGCCAGGTGGCGCTCGGCCCGGTGGTCTCGGTGCTGGGCTTGGACAAGGGCGCGGCGGCGGCACGTCCGCAGCCACGGCCGGGAGGATCGAAGGAACAGCCGGGACGTTGAGCGGACGCGAATTCTTCACCACCCGCACGGTCGCCGAGGCACTGGCGGGTTTCCGTCCAGCTCATCGCACAGGAGTCGAAGAGGTACCGTTGTCGGCGGCGCTGCACCGTGTGCCGGCCGCCGACGTCCTGTCACCGCAGGCGTTGCCGGGTTTCGCCAAGTCCACTGTGGATGGCTTCGCGGTCAGGGCGGCCGACACGTACGGCGCGTCGGACGGCCTGCCGTCCTATCTGGACCTGCTTGGCGCGGTCCGGATGGGCGTGGCGCCAACGGTTTCGGTCAAACCCGGTGGCTGCGTCGCGATGCCGACCGGCGGCGTGATCCCGGATGGCGCCGACGCGGTTGTGATGGTCGAGTACACCGCCGAGACCATGCCCGGGACCATCGAGGTCACGCGGCCGGTGGCGCCGGGCGGTGGCATCGTCCGTGCCGACGACGACGTGGCCGCTGGAGCCCCGCTCGTCACCGGCGGACGTCCGTTGCGAGCGCCTGACCTGGGCCTTCTCGCCGCAGCCGGGGTCACGTCGGTCGCCGTGCACGCCCGGCCGCGGGTGGCGATCATCTCCACCGGGGACGAGGTCGTACCGCCGGAGACCACAGAACTGGCCGCCGGCCAGGTCCGGGATGCCACGGCGTCCGCGCTGGCCGGGCTGGTGATCGAGGCAGGCGGCGAGCCGGTGATCGCGGGCATCGTGTCGGACGAACCCGGTGCGCTGAAGGAGAAACTGACCGAGGTCCTGGCCTCGTCCGACCTGGTGGTCGTCTCCGCTGGGTCGTCTGTGGGGGCGCGGGACGAGACCGCGGGCGCGGTGGCTGCCGTGGGTGAGGTGTGGTGTCACGGGCTGGCCATCAAACCCGGCAAGCCGACCTTGCTCGCCGAAAGCAACGGGGTGCCGTTGATCGGCCTGCCGGGCAATCCGTTGTCCGCGTTGGTCGTGTTCGGGCAGATCGGGATCCCGCTGCTGTGGCGGATCAGCGGCTGCCTGACTCCGCCCGCGCGGCCGAATGTCCGTGCCCGGTTGTCGCGTGATCTGGCGTCCGCGGCCGGACGGCTGGACGTCATCCAGGTCAAGGTCACCGACGGCGTGGCCGAGCCGCTGTTCGGGCCGTCCGCGCTGCTGTCCGTGCTCACCCGGGCGGACGGCTACGTGATCATTCCCGAACCGGCGACCGGCCTGGACGCCGGGATCGACGTGGATGTCACGCTGTACCCATGAACAGCCCATTCGTCTCCGACGTCCCCGCCGCCGAGGCCCACACCGCCTGGCGGGAGGCACGCGCGGCCGCGGGATGCCCGGCGCGCGTGGAGACGATCCGTGTGCCCGTCGGTGAGGCCGTCGGCCGCGTGACGGCGGCGCCGGTGTGGGCCCAACGCTCCTCCCCGGCCTTTGACTCGTCCGCCATGGACGGCATCGCGGTCCGGGCGTCCGACACGGTGGGCGCGTCGGAGACAACACCTGTCGTCGTGACGGACTTCGAGGTCGTCGACACCGGCGATCCGCTCCCGCCGGGCTATGACGCGGTTGTCATGCGCGAACACGTGCACCGGACGCCCGAAGGCGCCGAGCTGCATGCTGCTGTGCCGCCGTATCAGCACGTCCGGTCCATCGGCGAGGACATCAGCGCGGCGGAACTGCTGTTGCCGGAAGGCCATCGGCTGCGCCCGGTCGACGTCGCCGCCTGCGCCGCTGCCGGAGCGGTCGAGCTAGCGGTCCGCCGCGCGCCAGTCGTCGTGATCATCCCGACCGGGGACGAGATCCGCCCGATCGGATCCGAGCTGCGGCCCGGCGAAATCCTCGACACCAACTCGTTGATGCTCGCCGCGCAGGCCCGCGAGGCCGGGTGCGAGGCGCGGGTGACGGACATCGTCGTGGACGACCCGGAAGCCATCACCACCGCATTGCGTGCTGCCGCCGAGGACGCCGACCTGGTCATGTTGATCGCCGGCTCCAGCGCAGGCCGCGACGACTACACCGCGCGCGTCGTCTCCAGCGCCGGATCCGTTGCGGTACATGGAGTTGCCGTACGCCCCGGGCACCCGGTCGTGCTCGGCACGGCCAAAGGCGACCCGGCGACGCCAGTTCTCGGTGTGCCCGGCTATCCGGTGTCGGCGGCGTTGACGTTCGACATCTTCGCCGCGCCAGTGCTGGCCGAGCTCGAAGGCGCCGCGCCACGCGAGCGGCCGTCCACGACCGCCCGGCTGGCCCGCAAACTCCCGTCCGCCTTCGGAATGGACGACTGGGTACGCGTCCGCCTCGGCCGTGTCCAGGACCAGGTCGTCGCCACTCCGCTGCCGCGTGGCGCGGGGGTGCTCACCTCGCTCGTCCGGGCTGACGGCTTGCTTGTCGTGCCCGCCGGAGTCGAGGGCCATCACGCCGGATCCGAAGTCCGCGTGGAACTGCTGCGCGGGCTGAGCGAGATCAACCGGACGATCGTGGCGATCGGCTCGCACGACCTCGTGCTGGACCTCGCGGCGTCCGCACTGCGCGCCGCCGACCCGCTGATCACCCTCGCATCCTCGAACGTCGGCTCGCTCGGCGGACTCGTCGCGTTGCGCGATGGCCTGTGCCACATCGCCGGTTCGCATCTGCTCGACCCGGCAACGGGCGAGTACACACTGCCCTATGTGGACAAACTGCTTGGTGACGGTATCGCGGTGATCCGCCTCGTCCACCGCGACCAAGGCCTCATCGTGGCGCCGGGAAACCCCTTGAACCTCAAGGGAATCGACGACCTCACGCAGCAAGATCTGCGGTACGTCAACCGTCAACGCGGCGCCGGAACGCGGGCACTGTTGGACTACGAGCTCAATCAGCGAGGCATCGACCCGTCCACGATTCCGGGGTACGCACGCGAAGAGCACACCCACCTGGCCGTAGCGGCCGCTGTGGCTGCCGGACGTGCCGACACCGGTATGGGCATTCTGGCCGCGGCACGTGCTTTCGGCTTGGATTTTGTTCCGGTGGCCCAGGAACCGTACGACCTCGTGTTGCGTGCGGACGACATGTCCAACGATTTGCTTGCACCGTTGTGGGATCTGCTGGCGCGCCCGGAGTTCCAGGCCGAAGTGGAGGCACTCGGCGGGTATTCCTGCGCCGAGACCGGCCGTCGGATCCGCTGAACCCTAGAAAGGCTCGAAGGACCGCTCGGTCATCTCCCAGCCGAGGATGTTGTCTGTGCCCTGGCTTGTCACGAGTTGGAGCAGCACGGCCGTCATCGACAGTTCGGTTGTCGTCCAGTCGTCGGGGCTGTCCCTGCTTTGGTAGACCACATGCCATTCGTCGGGATCGGATGTCCGCGGCAACCAGAAAAATGACCCGCCCGCGACGTCGGCGGCGAACGGGATCACTCCTCCTGGCGCCGGGAACACCTCGTAGAGGTCGTATTCCGCCCGCGACAACCGCGCGACTTCCAGCTTCAGGTCGAACTCATCGACGAAACTCGCCAGCTGCGCATCGCTCTGGACGGGGTTGTGGATCCGCACGGAGTCACTGAGAACCCCAGCCGGGAACCGGCTCATGAACTGCTTGTAGTCACTGGGGAGCACGGTTTGCAGCCGACGCTCGACGGTGTCCCAGTCCAGCTCAGGAGACACCGAACCAGCCCAGCCGACAGCCGCCGCGATGCGATCGACGACGTGGTTCATGAGACCCTCCGCGGAAAGATCACGCCTTGCCGAGAAGCATCGTCGGCAAGGCGTGACGACATAAGACTTACAGACACGCCGGTGGTACCGAGAAAGCGACGTTCGGAACCATGGCGATACACCGGAAGTCGGTCTTCATTCCATACGCATAGAAGTACATTCTCGTCGGTACCGCATCATCTCTGTTCGCGTAGTACGGCAGTACCGCCACGTAGACCCTGTCCCTGTGGGCGTTCACCGCATTCCGGATCTTCGCTTCGACATAGTGGTTGATCCATCGCTGGTTCACTTCCCGGTACTGCGGGACGATGTTGTCCACCGCGTTCGATCCGTACATGGCCGCCGCGATGAGGTGCCCGCGGTCATGTATCGCCTCGTCAATGCCAACAGGTTTGCGCGGCTTCCCACTCCGCGACCTGGTGGCGAGCACGCAGGCAACGCCGCCACTGGCCCTCTCCGCGGGAGCGGATTGGTAGGTGATGGGCTGCATGGCGGTGTTGAACTCCCACCTCGCTGTACCATCCGCGCAGCGCTTGTCCCTTTCCTTGTCCTCAGGCTTCAGCTTCGGGAACAGGGGGTCGTCAAGGGCGAGAGGGAACGGGTACGGATTCGACCGCGTGTCCCCCGGCTTCGGCGACTTCGTCGGGTCCCACGGCTGTTCCTCGTCCACGTCGCAGCGCGAGGCCAGTCCCTTCGAACCGATACCGGTCTTGCACTTCTTGATGTAGCGCTGGACGTACTCCCTGATCTGCTTGGCCACCCGGCGTCCCAGCGTCACGACGTCCTTGAAGGTACGCAGGCCCTTGACGATCTTGACAGCCGTGGAGACCGCGTCCGGGATCTGCGACAGCACCCTGGCCAGCCTGGCGATCGGCAGTGCGTTGAGCGCCGTCATCACGCACGCGATGAAGTCGCCTTCGGTGAAGCAGCGCTTGGCGTCGTTGTAGCCGATCAGCTCGAGCAGCATGTCCCCACCCTGCTCCGAGATATACGACAGCAGGGTCCTGTTGGCGTTCGCCCGTGCCTGGTTGAACTCGTCGATCCCCTGCTGCCCTTTGGCTTCCCGCAGCGCCTGCGTCTCCTCGGCCGTCAGGGCGGGGATCTCCGACTCGTCGGTGATGACCTCCTCGATCTCCCGCTTGTTGCGTTCCTCGGCCTCCCGCCGCAACTGTTCCAGCATCTGGGCGAGCTTCGCCTCGACATCCTTGGCACTGGCCTCGGTGTCGGCGGCGGCCTTCTCGGCCTCCTTCGCGTAGTCCTCGGCGTTCTTCGCCGATTCCTCAGCCTCCAAGGCATGCTCGTTCGCTCGGTCAGCGGATTTACGTGCTTCGTCGGCGTCGATCTGCGCCTGGGCGGCCGCGGCCCTTGCCGCGTCGGCATCACGGGTGGCACGTGCGGCGGCCGCCTTGGCCTCATCCGCCGCACGAGTCGCGTTGTTCGCCGCCTGACGTGCCGCACGAGCATCGGCCTCGGCCTGATCGGCAGCACGGCCGGCCAGTGCCGCGTCCGCCGCTGCCTCGTTGGCCGCGGCACGAGCGGCCAGGGCATCGGCTTGCGCCTGCGCGTCCACCGCGTTGGCTTGGGCCGCCGCAGCCCGCGCCGCGGCTCCATCCACCGCGGCAGCCGCAGCCGACGCTTGCGCCGCAGCCGCGGATTGAGCCGCGTCTGACGCGGATTTCGCCGCCGCGGACGCGGAGTGATACGCCGGGGCGATCTCGCCCTGTGCGGTCTCCGCCGCTGCCGCCGCCAGCCTGGCCTGCTCGGTGGCGTTCGCCGCGGCCTCGTTCGCCGCTCGCTGGTGTGCGTCGCCGAGGTCACGGGCCCGTGCGGCCACCATCGCGACGAAGTCAGCGTCCACATCGGACTCAGTGAACGGGCTCGTCAGGTCGATCGCGGTGCTCGCCGGGTTGGCGATCGCCGAGGACGACCGCGTTGCCGCGGCAGCTGCCCGGGTCGCGATGCCCGCCTGTGTGGCCGCTGTGGCGGCCTCGATGGCCGAAGCGTTGGCTTCGTCCTGCGTTCGCCGAGCCGCGTCGAGCGCCTGGACTGATTCCCACGCCGCCTGGTTGGCGAGTTCGACGGCTTTACGCGCGTGGTCGGCCGCACGAGCCTCCTGCGCCGTGGCTTCCTCAGCCGAAGCGTTGGCCCTGATCGCCTCCGCGTGGACTGCCGCTGCTTCGGTCTCGGCCTGGCTGGCCGCCTGATTCGCCCGTGCCGCGGCTGCTTGCGCCTCATTGGCCGCCGCACGTGACTTCTCCGCGGCGACTTCAGCCTCGTTGGCCGCTGCTCTTGCCGCCGAAGCAGCCGCCTGCGCGCGGTCCGCTGCCGCACGGGCACGTCCCGCCGCGGCATCGCTCCCAATGGAAGCCGCACGTGACCGCTCGGCAGCCGCGCCGGCATCGTTGGCAGCAGTTCGTGCGTCGTTGGCTGCCTGGCGGGCAGTGGTGGCGTCAGTCCTGGCCTGCTGAGCCGCTACCCGCGCCGCCTCCTTCGCCTGCGGGGTGGCGTCGGCCATCCCAGAAGCCCGCTGGGCCAAGTCTTCCAGCGCCCTGGCCTTCTTCTCGGCGGTGTCCGCCGAGCGGTTGACCTCCTCAGCCCTTTCCCTGAGCTGATTCGCCTGCGACGCCAGATCCTGGGTGTGTTTCATGGCGTCCAACGCGATCTTCTCCTGGGCACGGGCACCAGCCGCGGCATCCGCCGCGATTTGCTCCTGTGCCTGGGCATCCCGGCGCTTCTGCGCGGCAATACGTTGCTGCGTCTCGGCTTCCTGACGCTTGGCCGCCGCGGTACCCGCTTCTCGCTGAGCGATCGCCCGTTGTGCTGCCGCTTCCCTCTGCTTGGCCTCGGCCTCGAGGCGTTTGCGCCCGGCTTCGTCACGCCACCGCTGGGCCTCGTCGCGCTTCTCGGCAGCGGTCTGCCGTTCACCTTCAGCGGTCGTCCTGGCCCGCTTCACGTTCTCCGCGTGTGCTCGCGCCCGGGTCAGTGCGTCTTCCGCGTCCTTACGCGCCTGCTTGGCTCGCGCGGCCGCGTCCGCCGCGGCGAGGGCTTGCTCCTTCGCCGCGTCGGCGAGCTTCTTGGCCGAATCGGCGTGGGATTGCGCGGCCTCGTTCCACCGCTTCGCGTTCTCCCTGTGTGCCTTGGCTTTCTCGGTGGCGTCCGTGGCCGCGGCCTCAGCCGTGATCGCGTCCACCGCGTGCACGGCGGTCTGCGTGGCGTGCTTGGCCGCCTGCGCCGCCGCGCCCATCCCCTCAACCACCTTGGCCCACTGGGTGCCGTGCGGCATCTGGTTCTCTACCAGGATGTTCGCCTGGATACGCGCCATGTTCGCGGCATTCTGTGCCGCCGACGCGTCCGTCACCGCGTTGCTCAGCTGGCGCGCGACATCGTCCTTGGCCCGTTGGTACAACTCGGCGTGATACGTGCCTCCGGCCAGGTCCGAGGCCAGGACCCTGGCTGCCTCGCGGGAGGTGTTCGCCGCCAGCGTCATGTCATTCGCCGTGCGCTCCAAGAATTTCACGCCATCGGCGTGCGCGTTGAGCAAGGCCGTCCGGGCACGCATCGCCCGCGCGGTCCGCTGCGCCAGCTCCGAGGCCGCCTCGGCTTCCTTGCGCTGCCGCTCCAATTCCGCGAGCTGCCGTTCCCGCTCCTCGGCATCGCGCTGGGCCGCGGCCAGATAGCCCGTCCTGAGGAACTCCGCGATGGCCGCGTCTCCTTGTGCCAGCGCGAGTTTCGCCGCCTTGGACACCTCCGGGCCACCGAGCTGGGCGGCCGTCTGCACGTGCGCCCGCCGACGGTCTTTGAGTTCCTGCTCGTGAGCACCGTTACGCCGGTCCTCCTCGGCGGCGATGTCGCGGCCGAACGCCAGGAACTCCTCCCGGGCGCGTGCGTCACCCCGCAGCGCACGGTCGACCGCGGCTCTGAACGCGGGGCCACCCGTACCGGCCAGCGGCTCGATCTGCGCCCGGTTGGCGGCGTCAGCGTCTTCCTTGCGCTTCTTCGCCTTTGCCTTCGCCGCTGGATAACCACTGTCGAAGAAGATCTGTGCCGCGGACCTGTCGCCTGCCTCGAGCTTGCGCAGGGTGTCGCGTGCGGCCGTACGAACCTCTTCGTCCTCGCGGTCGGACCCGGCGATGTCGGCGATCAGGTCCCGCTCCAGTTGCGCGAGCAGCTTTTCCTGGTCGGGATCCGGTTCGTTCTGCACCTGGGACTGTTCCGCGCGCTCCGGCGCGGCTGTCGCGTTCCCGCCGATGATTCCCGCGAACAACGCGACGACCACAGCGAGAACAACCGGTCTTCTGGGTAATTTTTTCATGCCGAGGAAGCCCTGCTCTCCAAGCCGAAAGAGGGATGAGTTGTTTCAGGAGTTACTAAAAGGACAGTTATGCCGGGGCGGTCATTCGGGCATGGCCTTCTTCGGCCTCTTTTTCGACATTGACCCAGTGCTGCCGTTCACCATCGGCCACTGTGCCGTCGCCCGTCCAGGCGCCACGATTCTTGTCGGCCGTTGCCGCGATCGCGGCCCAGACCGGATCCGAACTCGATTGGGCCCGCTCGATGACGGTTCGCCAATACCGCGCCTGCTCGGCGCACGCCGCCGCTTCGTCTTCCCATACCCGCCGCGCGGTTTCGGCCTTCTCCTTGGTCGTCGCCCAGGCACGGGCGGCGACCGCACGAGCGAGCTCGGCCGCGGTGCCGCCGGCCGTCAGCGCCTCACGCTCGGCATCCTTGGCGTCGCGGATCAGCTGCTGGATCACCGCGTGGAACTGGGCACCCGCCTCGAGGGTGCGCATCCGGTAGAGGTCGATGTCCAGCGCGGCCGCGGCCATCCACTCGGACGCGAAGAACACCCGCAGGTCGGCCTCCGCGCCGCCGTCGCGCATCGCGTGCTGCGCGGCGAGCCGCACGTACTGGCCGGGATCCAGCTGCGCCAGCAGCCGCACGAAGTCCCGATCCACTTCGAGGATCTGCTGTTTGTGCTGCTCATCCGCCTCGCGAGCGGCGTCGTCCAGCGCCTTCGCCGCAGCGAAACCGACACGGGCGAAGTGCTCTTGGGCCACGGGGCCGTCCTCGATGGCGTCCAGCGCCGCGGCGTGCACTCTCGGCGAGAACTGCGCGGTGTAGGTTTTCGCGATCCGGTGGGCGAAATCCAGGTTCCGCGCCTCCTGCTTGTCGGCCAGCTGCTTGGCCTCGTTCATCCCGGTCAGCACGTATCTGAGCAGTGCCGCGTCACCATCGGCCGACCGCAGCGCCCGCCATGCCGACGCCCGGACGAGCTCCTGCGGGTGAATGAGCGCAGCCCTCCGGACAATGCGGTAATAGGGCGAACTCTCGATACCCGAAACACTCGCTATTTCCGCCGCGGCTAACCCGTTCGCCGCAGCGACATTAGTCCCAACGCCACTGATCAATACCGCCACAAGAAGGGCATTGACCGCCAAGCGTAATTTCATCCCCAGCCCCCGGAATTGTACGCAGACAGCGAAACTCGGGCGACTATGGCACACGCCGGAGTCACTCGTAAAGAACCGTTGTCCGGGGTTCAGCCGAGGCGGAAACGCTTTGACTGGCGCGTGTTCAATCCGAACACTTCGGGTCGCGCGTTCATCCAAGGGGAGGATGTCCTTGAACAGATCCAGAGGTTCCGCCGTGCCCGCGGCACGGCACCGGGGAGCCTTCAGAAGATTCATCGTCGGCACCGCGATGGTCGCGGCTGCCGGCGTCGCTTTACCTGAGGTCGCACTCGCGGCGCCGCCACAAGCCGCCGCGGCGGCCGAGGACCCGTCGACCGATATCCAGCGGGCCGACGCCGCGGCACTCGTGGGTGTCACGCTGGACCCCGACTGGCTCGGCCAGACCGAGCGCGGGTTCGTCGCGAAGATCTACTACAAGGCAGACGAGCTGGACCGCAACCGGCCACTCGAGCCCATGCACCAGAAGAAACGAGAGGCGGCCATCGCCGCACTCGCGATCGACGGCGAAGAGGCCAGCAGCCGGTTCATCAAGACCGGCATCCACGCGGCACACGCCGAAGACCACCGGCTCATCACCGAGCGCAACGAACGCAGGCGCGTGGAATACGAGACCAAGGCCAAAGCCTTGAACGCGATCTCCCTGCCGGTCAACGAGACCATCCTGGCCAAGTCGGTGTACGACTTCATCGTCCACATCGACCTCAACGCGCACGCCCACAACGACATGGCCGTCCGGGCTGCCGCCCGTATCGCCTTGCAGGGCAACGCCGAGGCGCAGTGGACCTTCCTCAGGTCCGGCATCTTCATCGAGCACAAGAACGACCTCGACCGGCTGATCCAGGAGCGAGCCGACAAGACCGAGGCGGAGAAGGAGGAGCTGCGCAAAGAAGCCGCCCGGCTGTCCGTCGCGGGGTTCGCCATCCAGGTCGATCCCGCCGAAGCCGTGCGGCTGAGCAAGATGTCCAACCAGCAGTTCGTCTGGGCGATCTGGAACACCGCCCCCAACGGCAGCGAGGTCTACAAGGCCGCTGAAGCAGCCATCCGCGTCTTCACCGAGGCCGCGTACACCGCCTTCATCAACGAAGGCGCAGTCGCCGCACGCCTGCGCGACATCCGAAACCACCTGACCAGAGTGGACGAGGAACGCACCCGTCAGATCGTCGAGCTGCGCACCCGGGCGGACAAGAGCCTGGTCTACCCCGAACTGGTCAAAGCCGCCGACGCCGCACTCGCCGGTACCCCGGATGACCGGACGGAGTTCCTGTCCACTGGGCAGTACCAGCACCGGACTCAGACGTTGCGGATCAACGCCTACAACGGTGTGGACTCCTACGTAGCCGATCACGGCGGTACTCCGGTGATCGTTCCGTGGCGCAAAGACACCACCGAAGAGCAGAAGAAGCAGCAGCAGTGGAAGATCGAGCCGGGGCTGAGCAACCCGGAATGCTTCTCCTTCCAATCGGTCAGTCGCCCGCACAACTACCTGGTCCGCGACACCGGCCGCTACCGCAGCGCATCGGACGGTGCCCGGGTCCCGGTGAACTACAGCGTTGACGGCAAGGTTGCCCCGACCGACGGCACCACCGAGTTCAAAGTCGACGCGACCTGGTGTGTGCGGGGCAACGCGGACGCGATCGTCCTGCGCCCGGTCAGCAACATGGAGAAGTACCTCACCGTCACCGGCGCCGACCACGACAGCTTCACCAACGTGCCGGCCAAGTGGGACGCCGAACCTCCGACGCCGCTGCTGCCGATGGACCGGCGCTACAACTCGGACGCGAACCTGCGCGCCAGCCTTGGCAAACCAACCGGCGAGGCGGTCCTTGACGCGAACAACCTCGGCTACAAACCATACGAAAAGGGCCGGCTCTACCTGACCTCCGACATAATCAAGACCGACGGATCGGAATACCGGCGCATCACGGTGCACGTTGTCTACAATGGACCAGTCCTGGACAAGTTCCTCGCCGTCGGCGGCCCGAACGCCATTCAAGGTGAACTGTTCGACCAGGTGCCGACCAGGGACGGCAAGGGCCAGGTGATCCGGATCGGCAGGCCGGGCGGCGGGTACTACCACATCATCTGGAGCCCGGCGACGGGTGCGCACGTGGTCTACGGCGCCGTCGGTAACACCTGGGCGGCGTCCGGCGGGGAGATCGGCCCGTACGGCTACCCGGTCACCGATGAGACCACGTACTCCCCAGGGGTCGTGTACAGCCGGTTCACCGGAGGCACCATCCAACACTCGAGCGGCGGCATCAAGGAGATCAAGGGCGAGATCCACCGCAAGTTCGCCGCGCTGGGCTTCGAGGAGGGTCTCGGCCTTGCCTATAGCGCGGAGGCGCCCTTCGGCACCGAAGGCGCTCGCTGGCAGATGTTCTCCAGCGGGTCGGTCATCATCACCCCGCGCAACGGCACCGTCGCGCTCACCGGTTCGATCGACCGGAAGTACCACAGCGTCGGGCTCGCGAAACTCGGCTACCCGCTCTCCGATGCGCAGCCCACCGCGGACGGCGTTGGCAAGGTCGTCAACTTCTCCCTCGGTGGCGCCGCGATCTACCAGCACCCCACCACCAACGCAAGTCTGGTTTACGGTGCCATCGCGACGAAGTACCGCGAACTCGGTGCTGAGCGGTCGTTCCTCGGCTACCCCACGTCCGACGAAACCGCACTGCCGAAGGGAAAGCGCAGCACGTTCCAGAGCGGCCGGATCGACACCAGCGAAGACGGCGGGACCACCAACGCGTACCAGACCACGACGGTCACCCACAAGGCCGTCGAGATCAAGGGCGTCCAATCCGGACGCTGCATCCAGACCGCCGGTCTGATCGGCCAGGACGCGTTGAACAACCTCGCGGCCATGGAACTCTGGGAGTGCGTCGCGGGCGTCAAGCAGATCTGGGACGTGGTCAGCCTGGGCAACAACGTCTACGGGCTGAAGAACCGCCACTCCGGCAAGTGCTTGGACCTGCGTTACGGTGAGCTGCACAACCTCAACCCGATCGTCCAGTACGACTGCCACCTCGGCAGCACACAGCAGTGGGAGTTCACCACCGCCGCGAACGGCACTCTCGCCCTTCGCAGCGTGCACTCGGCCAAGGTGGTCGAGGCCTACAACCCGCCGGATCACGGGAACGCGACGCCGGTAAGGCAGTGGGCTGACCGCGGTGACCCGTGGCAGCGCTGGACTCTGGTGCCGATGAACTGACAACCCCGTCAGGACAAGAGATCTCCGGACACGCGGCGGCGTGTCCGGAGATTTCGTCTATAGAGGACTCATGCGGCGTCGCGGGCTCTGAGCCTGTCCAGTACGTGCATCGACGGTGACGCGGTGATCCCGTGCACGACGATCGAGCCGATCACCACCATCGCCACGATCCGCCACAACGCCTCCGGGTGCTCGAAATGCCCGGCTGACAACGCGTACGCCAGGTAGAACACCGAACCGACACCCCGGACGCCGAAGAACGCGACCACGAGCCGTTCTCTCGGGCCGGTGCGCGCGCCGATCAACCCGACCAGCCCGGCCACCGGCCGCACCACGAGCAGGATCGCCGCGGCGACAAGGACTTCCTGCCACCGCACGCCCGCCAGCAACCCCGTCGCCACGGCACCACCGAGCAGGAAGATGATCAGGACGGTGAGCATCCGTTCGGTCTGCTCGATGTACTGGTGCAGAACCCGGTGATAGCCATGGGATCGCTCGGCGGCACGGATCGTGCAGGCGCAGACGAACACCGCCACGAACCCGTATCCGTCAACCAGCTCGGTCAGGCCGTAGGTCAGGAACATCGCCGCCAGGGCGACGAACCCTTCGGCGTGTTCGGCAAGCCGGAACTTCCTCGAGCGGGCACTGAAGAACATCTTGCCGAGCAGCCAGCCGATCACGAGTCCGAACAGGACACCGATGCCCAGCCGCCAGGCCAGGTCGACGGCGATCCAGTGCACCACCCAGCCGGACCCCGCCGTGGTCAACGCGATCGCCAGGTAGGTGAAGGGGAACGCCAGGCCGTCGTTCAGCCCGGCCTCGGAGGTCAACGCGAACCTGGTCTCGTCGTCGTCCTGGTCCTTGTCGTCGGCGGGCTCGGCGACCTGGACCTCGGTCGCCAGCACCGGGTCGGTGGGCGCGAGCACGGCACCGAGCAGGGCCGCGGCGGCCGCGCCCAGCCCGAGCACCGCCCAGCCGAGCAGGCCGACCGCGAGCATCGACAACGGCATCGTGATCGCCAGCAATCGCCAGGTCGTGGCCCATCTGCGCCAGCCGACCGGCCGGTTGAGGGCCAGGCCCGCGCCCATCAGCGAGACGATCACGCACAGCTCGGTCAGGTGCCGGGTGGCGTCAAGGTGTGTGAACGGGTCCGGATCCGGCAGGCCGCCGATGACGGCGAACGCCACCACACCGACCGCGAGGAACACCATCGGCATCGAGACCCGTGCTTTGCCCAGCAGCCTTGGCAGCAACGCCGCTGCCAGCATCGCCGCGCCCGCGGCGGCATAGACCAGTGCAGCCATGCAGCCCTATCGACGAGCCCCGCGGCGCCAGTACCCCCACGTGCCCGTGGCCAGGAACAGCACGATGCCGATGATCGCCAGCCAGATCAGGCCCTTGATCGCGAAGCCGAGCACGGACAAGGCCAGCCAGATCACCAGCAGCAAGACGATGAAGCCCACGGTTCGGCCCTCCGGCGCTCGATGATCACTTCGCCGACCGGATACCCCGCAGGTCACGCCGCCAACCAGGGGCAGTTGTCAAGCGGGAGCGGCCGCACGGTGCGACCATCGAGTGATGACATATCCGGAACCTGATCCGCAGCGGACCAGCGCGTTACCTGGCCAGAGTGGTGGTCAGGCGACGCCCTCCGCAGCGCAGGACGCACGAAGAGCACAGCGGGTGCGCACCGTCCGGATGGTCCGCGCGGCCATCACGTTCGTCTGCGGGCTGTTCGCGGTCGTGCTCGCCTTCCAGATCATCTTGGTACTCGCCGAAGCCAACCCGGACAACGGTTTCGCGTCGTTCATCGACGGCTTCTCCGGTGCGGTGTCGCTCGGCTTCGACGGGTTGTTCGCGCCCGACTCCGACAAGGCGGCGGTGCTGTTCAACTACGGTGCGGCGGCGCTCGTATGGCTGCTGATCGGCGCCGCGCTCAACTACCTGGTCCGTCGCTTCGCCTTGCCCGCGCCGAGGACGCCCCAGGCTTGAGCGAGGTGCGGAATGGATATCCGGTGAGCATGGCCGACTTGGATGGTCCCGCATTGGATCAACTCAGTGCGTTCGTGCTCGCCCGGCTCGACGACGACGAGCGCCGGTTCGACGCCGGTGAGCTGCCGTACCTCGACGAGGCCGAACGGCATGGCCGGATCCGGATCATGTACGCCACCCAGGGCGAGGGCCTGTTGGTGGCGGCCGATCCGGTGGAAACGCCGGAGGAACGCGTTCCTGTCCCGTTTCCCGACAAGGTCGCGTTCCTCCGCGCGGAGGCCAGGGTCATGCGTGACCCGGACGTGCTGCGGCTGGTCGCCTCCGTGTACGACGCCCACCCCGATTGGGAAGCCCTACGGCTCGGCACGTAGCCGCGTGGCGTCCTGGCTGGGCGAGGCGCCGAACTGGCGGCGGTATTCGCGGCTGAACTGCGACGTGCTCTCGTAACCGACCAAGTGCGCCACGCCTGAGACATCTCCGGCGCGGGCGACCAGCAACGAGCGCGCCTCCTGCAGCCGGATGCGTTTCTGGTACTGCAACGGACTCAGCGTGGTGACGGCGCGGAAATGCCTGTGCAGCGCCGATTCGCTCATCCCGGCCAGCCGCGCGAGGTCCGGGATCCGGATGGGCTCGGCGTAGTTGTCGCGAATCCACTGGATCGCCCGGTTGACCTGGGACAGGGCACTGTCGGCCAGGCCTGCCTGGCGGACCATCTCGCCATGCGGCCCGGTCAGCAGGTGCCACAGGATCTCCTGCTCGATCAGCGGGCCCAGCACGGGTGCGTCCTTCGGGCGGTCGAGCAGCCTCAGCAGCCGGACCAGGGCGTCCAGCAGGTCGGGCCCCGCGTCACTGGTCGCGATCGCGGGCAGATCGGCTGAGCTGCCCGCCAGACGTCCGGCGGGCAGCTTCAGCAGGAGGGGCGCGATGGCTTCCGGCCGCAGCACCAGCCCCAGGCCCATCGCCGGGGCTTGCCTGCTGGCACCGATGAACTGGCCGGTGATGGGCAGGTTGGCGGTGACGACCAGACACTGTCCCGCGCGGTACTCGACAACGTTGCCGCCGAGCAGGATGCGTTTGCCGCCTTGGGCCAGTACCACCAGCAAGGGCTCGGTCAGCGCGTGCTCCGGCTCTACCGAGTCCACTTTGGCCAGTGTCAGCCCGGGGATCGGGGTGACCAGGTCCGGGCGGGCGTGCACCGCGATGAGCTCGCGGATCTCGTCCAAGGTGGTACGCATATTTTACTAAAACATCTTCACCGATGGCGGACAAGGCGACCTCGGGCAGACTTCGTTGCCCAGTTCACTGTGGAATACGTGGCGGGCCGGCCACGGCGGAAGCTCCTTGGGCTGCGCCATCCGGATGTCGCCAAGGCCAATGGTCTGAGGGGTGTCCTGCCGTTGTCCAAGCCACCGTCATCAGCTGTCGCCGCCCGGGCTCTTTTCCGTCTCGGCGAGGTACTCGTCCACCTGCTCGGCTGTCGGGTCGACGCCGACCGCTTCGGCGAACTCCTCCGGGTCTTCGAAGTCGTCGACGTGCGGTTCCTCATCTGGTCCTGTCATCACGCAACACCTCCACTGTGGCGTCTCGTGAATACCCACGGTGTGCACGGGACAATCCTCAGCGCGTGACGACCATCCGGCGTTCCCGGCGGCTGCGCCATTCCACCAGCAGCACGGTCGCGTCGTCCTGCAACCGGCCGTCTTGGTACGCCAGGATCGCGTGCATGAGCCGGCGCAGGGTCTCCGGCGCGGACAGCCCATCGGCCTCACGGCGGACCACGAAATCGGCGAAGCGGCGCAAGCCGAACTGTTCCCCGGAGTGGTCACGGGCCTCCACGATCCCGTCGGTGTAGAACAGCAACCGGTCCCCTGGTTCCAATTGCTGTTCGCGGCGCACGGGTTCGACGGGGAACAGGAAGCCCATGGGTGGGCTTGTGTTGCCGGACAACTCTTTCAGCCACCGGCCCTGCCGGATCAGCAGCGGCGGCGGGTGGCCGCGGTTGACCCAGCTGAGCCGCCCGGTCCGATGATCGAGCTCGGCCAGGATGCCTGTGGCGTACTGGCGTTTGCCGAACTGCGCGCCGATCGCCTCGTCGATGGCGGTGCTCAGCCGCGGCAGGCTTATGTTCTCCCGCCGGGAATTCCGGCACGTACCGACGGCGAGCGCGACGGTAAGGCCGGCCGTCTGATCGTGTCCCATGGCGTCGAAGATCGACAGGTGCACGGTGTCGCCGGAGACCGCGTAGTCCAACGCGTCACCGCCGATCGCGTAGGCGGGTTCGAGCAGGCCGCTGATCACGAGGTCCTCGGTGGCGAACGACAGCGGCGGGATCAGCGGCCACACCATGTCCGCCGACATCGACATGGACTGGGTTCGCACGAGCCTGGCGAAGGAGTCGCTGTGCGGCTTCTTGCTGACCACTATCAAGGCGATCAGCGACGCCAGCGCGTTCAATCGCTCCACTGTGGTCACGTCGTGCACCGATGCGGCCACGCCGAGCACACCCACTCGCTCGGTCCCGTCCAGCAAAGGGATCCAGAAGTAGTGACCCGTGGTCCCGCGATCGGACGCGATCAGTTCCAGGTGCCGGTACGACCGGCCGGCCAGGCCGGCGTCCACCGACAACACCTCACCTCGGCCCAGCGGGATCAGGGTTTCCTGGCGCAGGTCGGGGACCAGGATGGTCACGTCGGAGAAACCCGCTTCCGCGCAATGCTTTCCGACCAACCCGGGCAGCGTTTCCATGGGCGCCAGATGGCTTGCTTCGAGCAGGCCGGCCAGCATCCGGAAACCACCGCCGCCTGCCGTCATCCCGGCGCCTCCGCGCGGCGGCGGCCAAGCAGCGTGCCAACGACGACGAACCCGGCTCCAACGGCGAGGAAAGCCAAGTCGTACGCGAGTTGCCCCGCTCCGGCACGGACATGGTGCACGCCGAGCACCAGGTGGTCGACGGTGCCTTCGACCAGGTTGAACCAGCCCCACCCGGCGAGCATCCAGCCGAACGCCCGACGGCCGCGGTCAGGCGGGGCCTGTGGTGCGGCGCGCACCAACAGCGCGATGCCCGTCACCACGAACATCAGGCACAGCAGGTGGAACAGGCCGTCGGCGACCATGTTCGCCTGCATGTCCGCCGGGTACCAGCCGGAGAGCATGTGATGCCACTCCAGCAGCTGGTGCAGCACGATCCCGTCGATGAATCCGCCGACGCCGAGACCGAGCAGCAAACAGGCGGGTCGCATGTCTCCGGCTACCCGGCACTGTGTGCGGGAAACAACTAGGCGCCGGGCAGCAGGTCTTTGACCAGGTCATGGATTTGCGGCGACGGGCTGAGGCCGAGTTCGTCGCGCAGACGCGTGCGATAGCTCGCGTACTGGCGCACCGCGGCGGCCGGGTTGCCGTCCGCGATGTGCAGCTCGACCAAGGTCCGGTGCGCGCTTTCCCGTAGCGGATCCGTTCGTACGACCGCCATGGCCGCCAGATACGCCCGATGCCGGTCGCCGGATGACCTGAACCGGTGGCTGAGTGCCTCCAGCGCACGCAACCGCGCTTGCCGCCACCAGTCCTGTTCGGCGTGCACCCAATCGTGGTCCCAGCCTGGCAGCAAATCCGCTTGCAGCAACGTGACCGCGGTTTCATCCGGGTCGCATCCAGGAGCCGTGACCAGTTCGCGCGCCCGGCGGAAGTCGACCTCCACACGCGCGTCCAGGGCGAGCGCGTCTTCACTGGACACGATCAGCGGTTCGGATGATTTGACCAGGCGCCACAACGTCGACCGCAGGCACGCCGCGGCACGCCGGGCTGTCGTGTCCGGCCAGAGCGTGGCGGCCGCGGTGGCGCGTTCGATCCATGACTCCTGGAGCGCGAGCAATGCCAGGAGTCTTCGAACGCCGGGCACGACGTGCACCGGTCGGCTGTCACAGTCGAGACGAAAGCCACCGAGCAAGTGGATCCGTGGCTGTGGCGAGGTGTGTGTCATCGGCGTCGCCCATCGGCTCGGGTTGGCGTCCAGATCCGTCGGATGCCCATGAAACCGTGCTGTAACACGGGAAGCAGCCACTTTTTTGCACGCGCCGACCAGCGGCGGTGACGCGCCGGTGGCGGCGTGGTCACACGGTGTTCCTAGCGTCGGCGTTCTGCGAAAGTCCAAGGGAGGCAAGATGTTCCTGCACACCAGCAGGCTGCAGTTCGAGGCGAAGCCCGAGCGCCCGGACGCCCACTACGCCCGCAAGCTCCAGGAGTTGATCGGCGGGGCGTGGGGCGAGATGACCGTGACGATGCAGTACCTGTTCCAGGGATGGAACTGCCGGATGGAAGGCAAGTACAAGGACCTGATCATGGACGTGGCCACCGAGGAGATCGGCCACGTCGAGATGCTCTCCACCATGGTCGCCCGCCTGTTGGAAGGCGCACCGGCCGAGACAACAGCGGCGATGGTGGACAAGGACCCAGTACTGGCCGCGGTCATCGGAGGCATGGACCCGCAACAAGCGATCGTCAGCGGCGGCGGACCGACGCTGTCGGACAGCAACGGCGTGCCATGGAACGGCCGATACATCGTGGCCAGCGGCAATCTGATGGCAGACTTCCGTGCGAACGTGGCCGCCGAGGCGCAGGGCAGACTGCAGACCGCGCGGCTCTACAACATGAGCGACGACCCAGGCGTGCGTGCGATGCTCAAGTTCAACCTCGCCCGAGACACCGCACACCAGAACATGTGGCTCGCGGCGATCGAAGAACTCCAGGCGGACGGCCTGGAGGGCCCAGTGGCGCCGAGTGCGCTCTTCGACGAGGAATACCAGGAACACGCGAGCACGATCTGGCACAACTCCGACGGCACGGCGGGGCCCGAGGGCCGGTGGGCCAGCGGACCGGCGCCGGACGGGATGCGCGAGTTCTCGTACAAGATGGACCCGGAACCGTTGGGTGACAAGGCATCGGCTCCAAGACCGGATCCGCTGCTGTACGCGACCAGCCCGGAAAACCTCGGCCTGATCGAGAAAGCGATCAAGAAGCTCACCTGAGGTGCCGCATAGGCAGGGCTTTCGGCAAAGCGGCAGGCGCTCCAACCTGCGGAACCGGGCACCCGCTCGGACTTTTGCCGCAAGCCCTGCCCCCCGGCTGCACAAGAAGATCACCGAACCAAGTACCCGCTTGACTTTTTGACGCGAGCCCTCCGCGCACCCTCGTCTAACTCAGGTACTTGTCGAACCACTCGGCCGCCCGGCGCGCCACCTCAGGCAGCACCCCAGGCTCCTCGAACAAGTGGCTCGCACCTTCCACAACGTCGATCTGAGTCAAAGCCGTCATCTGCTGTGCCGCTTGCTCGTTAAGCTCAAGGACGGCCTGATCGAGGCTGCCGACGATCAGCAACGTCGGCGCCCGCACGTGCCCCAGTGCGTCGCCACCAGCGAGATCAGGTCGTCCGCCACGGCAGACCACGGCCCGCACCGAGGCCGCCCGGCGTGCGGCGGCGACCAAGGCCGCGGCTCCGCCGGTGCTCGCGCCGAACAGGCCAACTGGTAGGCCGGGCACCTGGATCCGGGCCAGCTCCACCGCGGACACCAGCCGGTCGGCCAGCAGCCGGATGTCGAACCGGAACTCTCGTAACTCCTCGTGCTCAGTCAGCAAGTCCAGCAACAGGGTGGCGAATCTGGCGTCCTGCAATTCCCGGGCCACGGCCTGATTGCGCGGGCTGTGCCGGGAACTGCCGGAGCCGTGGGCGAAGACGACGAGCCCACGGGCATCAGCGGGAATCACCAGGTCTCCCGGCAACTCGATGTTGTCCCACCCCACTGTCACCTGCACGGTCATCGCGTCGTCACCCCTTCCGTAGTGTCGACGGGATACCCCCGGCTGACCCTTTTCAGCCAAGCAGTTCCACCTGACGTTCCACCGAAGGCGGCAGTTTGCGGCGCTGCCTGACGACAGCGGGCAACCGCAGCACCGCAGCCCCCAGGGCAGCTCTCGCGTCGGGGTCACGAAGTCCTCGCTTGGCCAACGCCCAGGCGTGTCCGGAGGCGGCGCTCAGCCGACGCCGGAGCCACGTGGTGAGCAGGTCGTTGCGCATCTCGGCGCGCCGACGTTCCGCGTTCGGACCACGCACCGCCGAAGGCCAGTGATGGGCCACCGCGTCGGCCACGTAACAGCATTCCCATCCGGCAGAAGCCATGTCCCAGCAGAACAGCCGCTCCTCCCCCGGAAAGAACAGCACCGGGTTGAAGCCGCCCACCTCAAGGAACGCCTCACGTCGGACAACTGATCCACAGCAGATGAAACCCAGCACGGACGGCCCCGGCAAATCGCCGGCCCGGCCCAGCGCCGAAGACGCCATCTCGACACATGTCGGGTCGTCCGTTCCGGCCGGGTGCACCACGACCCTGGCGGCGATGAGGCCGAGCCTGGGGTGCCGTTCGAACAGCTCCTCGGCTTTGCGCAATGCGTCGGATGCCCACCAGGAGTCGTCGTCGCTGAACGCCACATACCGCGTGCGTGCTAAGCGGACACCGTGGTTACGCGCTGAGGCACCAGCGTTGCGCCCCAACGACACCGTTCGCACCCACGGGAAGTCCTTCCGCATTCGAGGCACGGTGTCGTCGGAGGAACCGTTGTCCACAACGATCACCGGCACGTGCAGGGGCCGCAGGTGCGCGATGGTCCGAACCAGCTCGTCCACACGGTTGCGGGTGGCGATCACCACCGTTGTATCAGCCACGTGACCATGCTTACCCAACCACGATGGCGGAAAACGCGTTTTTCCCAGGCGCGGACGGGTAGGCCTCGCTGCGGAGGAGAGGAGGTGTGACCATGGCTGACAACCCCAACCCCATCCAGATGCAGAAGTACCTCAGCGGGATCGACTACCCGGCGAGCCGGGACGACGTGGTGCGGCACGCCCAACAGCAGGGCGCGGACAATGACGTACTCGACAACCTGCGCAAAATGCCTGACCGGGAGTACGACGGCCCGAACGCCGTGAGCCAGGAGTTCTCGCGGAGCTGACCAAGAAAGTGATCCGGCGGCAGCGTGGGTCAGCGCCGCCGGACATCACAACCGTCCACTGTGGTCGGGGTGACGGCGGCACGGTTCGCCTGCCGACATCCGGGTAGTCACCAGGCATGACATCGACAACGAACAAACCGCTTGCCGTGGTGACCGGCGCGTCCAGCGGTATCGGGCTCGAGCTGGCCAAGCAGTTCGCGCGCAACGGCTTCGACCTCGTGATCGTGGCTGAGGACGACGAACTGAACGCCGCGGCGGCGAGTCTGCGGGAACTGGGCGCGCAGGTGGACGCCGTGCACACCGATCTCGCACGCCCTGAAGGCGTGGAAGAGTTCTTCGTGCGCATCGCCGAGGCTGCCCGCCCGGTCGCCGCCGCGGCTATCAACGCCGGTGTGGGCGTCAATGGGGCCTTTGTCGGCGAGACGGCACTCGAAGACCATTTGCGTGTCGTCGACCTCAACATCCGTTCCGCGGTGCACCTGGCCTACCTGCTCCTGCCACCGATGGTCGAGGCCGGTGCCGGCCGGGTGCTGTTCACCTCGTCGATCGCCGCGACCATGCCCGGGCCTTTCATGTCCGTGTACAACGCGTCGAAGGCGTTCATCAAGTCCTTTGGACAGGCCGTGCGCGAGGAATTGCGCGACACTGGTGTCACAGTGACGACGCTGCTGCCCGGTCCGACCGAGACGGAGTTCTTCGACCGGGCGCAGATGCAGGACACCAAGCTCGGCCAGTCCAAGAAGGACAGCGCGGCCGAGGTCGCGGAGGAGGGCTACGAGGCACTGATGGCAGGCAAGGACCACGTGGTGGCCGGTTCGGCCAAGAACAAGGCGCAGACCGTCGCCGGAAACGTGCTGCCCGACAGCACGTTGGCCGCGCAGCACAGGAAGATGGCCGAACCAGGCTCCGCGTGATGTCTGTTGTGGACTGTGCGGTGTACGTGGACGGCAAACGGCTGTCCGGACAGTGGTCGTACGCCGAAGCGATGGCCGAGGTGCACAGGCGTGATTCGGGGTTTGTCTGGATAGGACTGCACGAACCGGGTGACGCGCAGATCCAAGGCATCGCGGAAACGTACGGATTGCACGAGCTGGCGGTCGAGGACGCGGTGCACGCACACCAACGACCGAAGCTCGAACACTACGACGGCATGCTGTTCATGGTGCTCAAGACCGTGCACTACATGGCGCACGAATCACCGACCACGGCGAACGAGATCGTCGAGACGGGCGAGATCATGGCCTTCCTCGGCCAGGACTTCATCGTGACGGTGCGCCACGGCGACCACTCGGACCTGCGTGACGTGCGGCGTGAGCTGGAAGAGCGGCCGGAGCGGCTGCGGGTCGGCCCCGCGGCCGTGCTGCACGCCATCGCCGACCGAGTCGTGGACAACTACCTGGCTGTCAGCGACTCGTTCGAGCGGGACATCGAGGAGACCGAATCCGTGGTGTTCGCGCCCGGCAGCCCCATCGGTGCCGAGCAGATGTACCTGATGAAGCGGGAAGTGCTGGAACTGCGGCGTGCGATCGCACCGCTGGCGGTTCCGTTGCGCCGGCTGGTGGAAACCGAACTGCCCACTGTGCCGCCGGAGGTACGCTCGTACTTCCGGGACGTCGACGACCACCTCACGATCGTCGCCGACCGGGTGACCAGGGCCGACGAGCTGCTGAACACCCTTGTGGACGCCACGCTGGCGAAGATCTCGTTGCAGCAGAACAACGACATGCGCAAGATCACCGCGTGGGCGGCGATCATCGCGGTGCCCACGATGGCGGTCGGCGTGTACGGCATGAACTTCGATTTCATGCCGGAGCTGCGCTGGACGTACGGTTATCCGATCGTGCTCGCCGTGATCATGAGCGTGTGCCTGTTGGTCTACCGTGCCTTGAAACGCAACCGCTGGCTGGGATCCGGACGGACCGTCATCTGGGTCGTTCCCCTGCTGGTGATGTGGATCCTGCTGATCGTCGGGCAGATCTCGCTCGGATTGGGCCGGGCGCCTTGATCGTGGACGAGGGCCGCCGCGGGTACCGGCGGCCCTCAGCACTCACCGGTCGTCGTCCTTCAACGCCTCTTTGGCGTCGTGGATCTTCGCCGCGGCCTTGTCCCGCACGTCGTGACCCGCTTCCTTGACCTCACCGGTGACCTGGTCGCGTTTGCCTTCCGCTTCCAGTTCCTCGTTGTCGGTGGCGTCGCCCAGCCCTTCCTTGGCCTTGCCACCGAGCTGTTCTGCCTTGTCCTTCGCCTTGTCGAAGGTGCTCATCGCATCGGCCTCCTTGTTGGTCCGGCAATGCCACGTATCGGATTCCCGCGGGTGGGCGATCAAACCCCAGTACCTCTGCCCAGTGCCTCTGTTCAGTGCCGTGCTGTGGGGATGAGCACGAAGCCACTACGCGGCCGGGCCGGGATCCGGCTCAGCGAGATCGTGAGGTCCTGCTCGGGAACCTGGTAGTCCAGATGCGACAGGCGGGTGCACAGCTCGGCGAGGATCGCGACGGTGAACGGCTCGCCAGGGCAACGGTGTCCGGTGTGCGGATCCCCCGCACCCTGCGGCACCAGTTCCCATTCGCCGATTTCGTGCCCAAGGAACCGCCGGGGATCGAACCGGTACGGGTCAGTCCACAAGCGACTGTCATGGTTCTGTCCGTAGAGGTCCAGCAGCACGAGCGATCCGGCCGGGATCTGTTCCCCTTGGTACGTCAGGTCCTGCACGGCACGACCGCCGATGAACGGCGCGAACGGGTAGAACCGCCGCAGCTCATGGGCGAACGCGACCGCGAACTCACCACCGGCCTGAAGTGGTTGGCGGTACTGCGGGCACAGGTGCAGCGCGTGCCCGGCGTAAGCGACGAACCAGCAGACCACGACAGTTGGCCGGATGACGTTGAGCAGCTCCACCGCGGCCGTCCTCAGGTCCAATTCCCGGCTGCGTGCCACGAGGTCGAGCGCGGATCCCGATGGCGCGTCGGACTTGCCGTCGCGAACGTCCTGGATCAGCGACCCGAGCCAGGCTTCACGACGGTTACGGGCCAGCCGCGCCCGCCAATGCCGAGGCCCGGCGGTGGCGAACCCGTCGACCATCGCCACCAGGTCAGCCGCGAGATCTTTGACCTCATCGGTCTCTACCGGGACACCGGCCCAACGCCGTACACCCGCAGTCAACGCGCGGCTCGCCTCGTCGAACAACACGACCTCGTGGCCTGGCCGCCACCCGATGACGGTGTCCTCCCAGGCCGCAGCCACACACTGGACCAAGGACGCGATGGACTCGGGCGTGACCACGGACATGAAATAGCTCTTGCGGGAGCGATGCACGTCGCCGTCGAGGGTGTGCACGGCGCCATGCCCGAAGAGCGTGCTCAGCACCGGGCTGGGAATGGCGTCGTGCCGCTGGACGTGTTTCTCGTCGTAGAAGAACCGCGCCGCTTCCGGGCCGGACAGCCCCACGGCGCGCTGCCCCATCACGCGGGTTCGCACCACGTCGGCACCGACGCGCCGGCGAAGGTTCGGCATCCAGCCGTATCCCTCGAGCATGACGTGCAGTGACTGGTCCGCGAAGCCGCCCTGTAGTCGCATACCCCCTTTGTGCCCGGCACGTTCGACGCCAAACGTCGATTGGTGTCTTCGCCATAATGGCCGCCGTGAATTGGCGAGAGTGGTTAGCCCGGTGGAGTGATGAGTGGGTACGCAGCGCCGAACCCGCTGAGCTGGACGCGGAGGTGCTGCGGGATCGATGGCTCGGGTTCGCACCGGCAGGCGAGGAGGCGGTCGCCGCGGCCGAGGCGCGGCTAGGGCACAGGTTGCCGCCGTCGTATCGGGAGTTCCTGCTGACGACGGACGGGTGGCGCAACGCCGGGATGTTCGTCTGGCGGATGCGGGACACCTCGAATCTCGGGTGGTTGCGTGACATCGAACCGTTCTGGGAGGAGTCGTGGGAGGAGGTCGACGATGATCTCGATGGCGATTTCGGCGACGACTCAGCCGAGGAACTTCCGGCCACTGACAACAAGTTCAGCCGGGGCCTGCTGATCTCGCTGGAGGCCGACGCGGGGATCCTGTTCCTCGACCCCGGTGATGTCGACGAGTCCGGGGAATGGGCGGCGTACAGCCTGTTCTCGTGGCGAGCCGCACCGCCGACGAGGTTCGCGTCGTTCACCGCCCTGATGGAGGATCTGTACGCCGAGTTCCACCAGATGCGCAAGCCCGCAGGGGAAACTCGCGATTCGTGGGACACCAAGGTCGAGCAGGCGCGACTTGACGCCCTCGCGGGTGACGTCGACGGTGCCTCGGCGGTACTGGAGAAGGCCGAGGAGTTCGGCCGGATCCGCGCCACGGTCCTGCGTGTCCAGCTCGAGCTCCTGCTGGGCCACGACTATCAGGCAGGGATATTGCTGGGCCGGTTGTTGTACCCGGATTTCATGCCCGACGGCTGGCTCACTGATCCGCTGTTCACCGAAGAGCTGCTGCCGTATCTGCTTGACCAGCACGCCAAGACTCCGGGCTACCGGAATTCGGTCCTGCAGTCGGCACTGATCGGTGAGCGGCCGGAGATCCAGCTCGCCATCGCCGAAGGCCAGGCCCGGCAGCGAAATTCCCGCGTGAGCTTCGGCAACCCCGAATTCGACACGCTGATCAGACAAGCACTGGACGAGCACGCAACTGACCCGGACGCTCTATGGCACGCCATACGTGCGGCGATGGCGCACTGGCGGCCCCGCACCGTCGACCACCTCGCGCCGGTCACTCTGCTCACCAACCCGGACCTGGCCAACGCACTGACCCGCGAACGGGGCCACGAGTTGTTGTCGATCCCCAGAGGCGACCGATGATGTGGCAGGTCCCGAGCCGGGATGACGTGGCGGCGGACATGATCGTGCGCGCCTGCGGCCACGATCATGATTTCCCTGACGACATCCTGAACGCGACTGAGACTCACGTCGACTCGGCCGGCCGGACCGTCAACATCAGCCGGGTCGCCTGCCGGGCGTGCGGGACGATCATGGTCAGTCACTGGCAGGAGTCAACCGGCCCGTATGTGGCCGTTGCCAGCATGCACGAACCGCCCGAGCCGGGAGACATTCCCGGCATCGCCGAACGCGCCGAGCAGGTGACCGACGCCGAGTTCGCCGAGTTCCTCGCCCAACGTGGCTTCCCTCAAGGCGTTCCGACGGACTTCGCGCCAGACCGGCGGACCACCGCGACGACCGAACGCCTTGACTTCGTCCTGCACATCAAGGCAGGCCAGTTCTTCCTGCTCGACCGGGACGGACCGGTCAACGCGATCCTGCCGGTTCCGCCACACGCCGAGTCCGCGGAGCTGATCGAGTCCGTTCCCGGAGCGGCGGTGTTCTGGGCTCCCGACGGCGAACTTCCGTTGACCGTCGTCATCTCTCCCGCCGACCCGTATCCCGACCGCTCGTACGACCGGATCGCGGAAGTGAGCTGCCGTTTCCGCACCGGTCACGTCGAACTGCGAGAGCTGGCCGGCCGGAAACTGCACCTGCCGCCGCTGCCCGCGGGCCACGGCGACTACCGCTTGCGGTTGCACACCAAGGATTCCGGCTTCCTGCTGCACATCTTCAACCAGCCACGCTCCAAGCCGCTGGTCCTCTGAGGGCGGATCTGCTGACAGCAGAGAAACCTGCGAACGGCACCGAGGCGGCGGCATCGTCGTCGGCATGACCAACTACGAAAAGCCGCCGCTGTTCGACCATCGGCTCCGGGAACGGTTCTTCAGCCAGCGAGTGCTCGTCCTGGACGGCCCGCTCGACGACGACAACGGCACAGTGCTCGCCACCCAGCTGCTGTCGCTGGCGAGCGAGGATCCCAAGAAGGACATCGCGTTGTGGATCCACTCGCCGGGCGGCTCCGTTCCCGCGATGCTGGCCATCCGTGACGTGATGCGGCTCGTGCCGTGCGACGTCGCCACGCTCGCGCTGGGGCTGGCGTGCAGCGCGGGTCAGTTCCTGCTGTCCGCGGGCACGCCGGGCAAACGCTTCGCCCTCCCGCACGCCCGCATCCTGATGCACCAGGGCTCAGCCGGAATCAGCGGCTCGGCGGTCGAAGTCGAGGTGCAGGCGGACGATCTGCGGCACACGCGGGACACGGTGCTCGGGCTGATCGCGCAGGACACCGGTCAGCCGATCGAACGGGTCTTCACCGATTCGCTGCACGACCGCTGGTTCACCACCGGACAAGCACTCGAGTACGGCTTCATCGACCACATAGTCGACGGTCTCGACCAGGTTGTCCCCGTCCACACGCACGAAATGGGGCTCCGCGCATGAGCACGTACACCATTCCCAACGTCATCACGCGCAGCGTGAACGGCGAGCGGATCATGGACATCTACTCGCACCTGCTGTCCGAGCGGATCGTCTACCTCGGCACCGCGATCGACTCCGGTGTGGCGAACACGTTGATCGCCCAGCTGCTGTTCCTGGACGCGGACAACCCGGAACGGGAGATCAACCTGTACATCAACTCCGAGGGCGGTGACCCGTCCGCGATGCTCGCGCTGTACGACACCATGCGCTTCGTCAAAGCGCCGGTGGCGACGACGTGCGTCGGCCAGGCGGTCGCGGCCGGTGCGATATTGCTGGCCGCGGGCGAGGCCGGGCATCGCTACGTGCTGCCGCACACCCGCGTGGTGTTGCACCAGCCCGCGGCGCAGGGCCGTGGCGCCATCCCGGACCTCATCCTGCAGGCCGACGAGGTCGTGCGGGTGCGTACCCAACTGGAGGAGATCCTGTCCACACACACCGGACGTGATGTGGCGGACCTGCGGCACGACACCGACCGGGACCGCGTGTTCGACGCGGCGGGTGCCGTCGAATACGGGCTCGCGGACCATGTCCTGAATCACCGGCTGTGAGCGTCAGGCGGCCATGAGCACGGGTCCGGCCGGACGGCGCGCGCCCTCGCGTCGCCGGACAGTGCCCGCGATGCCGATGAGCAGGTCAGCCAGGTCGACCCCCAGCGCACCGGTGACCGCGGCGATCATCTCGCTGGACGGCTCCTTGCGGCCACGTTCGATCTCCGAAAGGTACTGCGGCGAGATGCCGGCCCGCTCGGCGATGTCGACGAGCCGGCCACCCTGCTCCTCCCTGGCCGTCCGCAGGCTCCGCCCCAGCAGCTCACGCCAGAGCGGCTCCGGCTGGCGATCGGGGCGCTTCGGGTGGAATGCGAGAATGTCGGCCATACCGCCATCCTCGCACCGGCCCGGCGGCGCGGGGCAGCGATTACGCTGCGGGCGGAATCACCGGTCCATTGAGGACTTCGCCCGCTCCGATGAGTTTCGGGCCCGGGAATGGTCCACCCTGCCGAAGCGACTGGAGAGGAGTGGTCCGAGTGGACTTGTACAGCGTGATCCAGGTGAGCGACCGGGCCAAGGCGCTGGAGTGGTTCGAAGTGTTCTTCGGACGCCCGGCCGACGAGGTCATCGGCGAGGAATACCTGTGGCAAGTCGGCGAGAACGCCTGGGTCGTCATCGACAATCAATCTGCCGAACGGGTCGGCGGAGCCATGATCACCCTCGGCGTGACCAACCTCGACCAAATCCTGGCCCGGCTCGCCGCCCACGGCATAACCCATGAGCCAGTGGAAACCTACGGTAACGGAGTGCGTCACGTAGTAGTCCTGGACCCGGACGGAAACAGCGTATCGCTTGCAGAGGCGCCTGTTTAGCCGATTTGGCCGCTTGTTCCACGCGGTGCCAAGGGATCTACTGCACTGCATGGGCAAAGGCAAAGCCGAACTTGTCCACTTGTGGGTGAGCCAGCCAAATCCACGGGACCCAAGCGCCAAGCGAGCGTTGCCGGAACGCCGGGTCTCCCCGACAGAGCCGCTGGCGCCCGCTCCCGACGACCCGGTGTTCGCATCGGCGGTGACCCTCAGATGTGATGAATGCGAGGAGGATTACCGGGTCGGCTTGCTGAAGCGCTCGGTGCTGCTTCGGCGCCAGCTGCGCAACTACAAGCTGTGGATGTACGCGGCGGTCACGGTCGCGCTCGAATCCCTCCTGGTGGTCGGATTCCCCCACGACCTGATGATCAAGGACGAGGATGCGGTCGTGGCCTACGCCGCGTTCTCGTTCTTCGTCCTCTTCGCAGCACTGCCGCTGTTCATCGCGTGGGCTGGGATCCGTGCACTGCGCGGCAAGATGCTCAAAGTGGACCAGTCCGAGCCGCCGACCGAGGACCACGGATGGATATGGACCCGGCCGAGCGGCAGGATGGTCGCCTATCTGCCCGATCTGACGGGCTTCACAGAAGGTGACCGCCGCCGCGTCTACCGAATCCGCCAATCCGACCCGGATTCGTAGAGTCCACAATGTACTGACGGCTCAAAACACTTGGTTGACATCTGGCTGCGGGACATTGAGATCGCAGTACGAGTAGAGCTCGGTGCGTCGATCGTCCATGGTCCGCGGAATGTTCTGCAACGGCACGATCCACGTGCTGCGACGCCCTGGTGAACACGACGGGGTCGAAGGCGACTGTTGCTGGCTGCCAACCGGATTGCCCTTGCCGTCAGGCGGAACGAGATCGCCGCCGACGATCCTGCCGTCCGCGTCACGGAACACCACCGCGGTGTATCACCTTTGCGGCCGCTTCGGCGGCGTCCGCGCTGAACTGACGTTCGGATATTTCACGCACGGTCCCCGGTTCGAGGTGAACCGAAAAATGCTCCATACCCACGGTGGAAATCGCTCATCGCTCGACTTTCCCCGAACGACAACGTGAGATGGGTACGCTGGCACAGTTCCGCTTCGATTTCCGCCCCGGGCGCACGCACACGTACCCGGATACCGTCCAGCCGCTCAGCCAAATCTGTCACAGTACTCCCCAGCCCTAGCAGGAGCGGCCCATGCCGCTGTCACTGGTGAGGTCACGGTCATTCATCCCGCAGTGCGATCGCTGTGTCGCCCAGCGGGTCGCCACCAAATTGCTCTGGTCGGCGCATCGCCTGGTCCACTCCATTGCGAAGGCGGTCGCAGCTGCCAATCGCATCGCCATAGTCGGCTGAGATGACTGGGAAGTCGACCTTCGCGGCTTTCTCCAGTTCGTACAAGTCAACGCCGAACTCTTTACCTTGACGAACCAACGTTGCCACCTCCCCCTGCGCCACCACCGTACGTAGTGGTTCTCGCGCACTGATAGTAGCCGCACGCTCACCAATTGTCCGGTCGACCGCGGAAGGCAGACTCATGTGAATGAGAACGCCAGGCTGATACCGACAGATGTCCCCCTACTGTCCTCAATGGTCACATCGGCATGAGTGAGCACCGTCGCCCGCTGCCATGTTCCTTGACGACCGGCAACGGCTGGGAGTTCAGGAGATTCAGGCGCGGCACGCGCAAGCCCCTTCCCTCCCAGTGGACTACGGCAATCGCGTGAATTCCTCACTCGATCATCGGTACCCACGGCTACTTCTCACTGGTTCGGTCGATCGTGTGATCACCTTCTTCAGAGCAGTGTTATTCGCCCTTGTCGGAATGATCTTCGCGTCCGGTGTCGCCGTGGCCGAGCCGGATGGCGGGAACAGTCGCTATGACCGGTGGGCACGGACGAGCGGGACGGTCCTTGCCGGTTGGTACAACTCGCAGACTGGCTTGTACGACACCACTAACTGGTGGAATGCGGCCAACGCGCTCAATGCCGAAATTGATCTCTCTCGTCAGCAGCGGCTCGACGTTGGTGCCCGGCATGCCGCCATCACTTACGAACGCAACATCGCCGGTGGGTTCTTCAACCACTACTACGATGATGAGGGGTGGTGGGCGCTGGCGTGGATCAACGCCTACGACCTGACCAAGGACAAGCGGTATCTCGCCACCGCTCGCTCCGTCTTCGGGGACATGACGACCGGCTGGGATGACGTCTGCGGCGGCGGGATCTGGTGGAACAAGGAGCGGACGTACAAGAACGCCATTCCCAACGAGCTCTTCATCTCGGTCGCGGCGCGGCTTGCCGCACGCACCAAAGGCGCTGCCAGCAAGGAATATCTCGAGTGGGCACGCAAGGGCTGGACGTGGTTCGCCAACAGCGGCATGATCAACTCCGCTGGGCTGATCAACGACGGCCTGGACGATTCGTGCGCCAACAACGGCCGGCCGACGTGGACGTACAACCAGGGCGTGATCCTCGGTGCGCTGACCGATCTCGCCGTACTGACCCGCGACCCTGAACTTCTGCGGACAGCGCACCGGATCGCCAACGCCGCCATCACGACCATCGTGTATCCCAACGGCATTCTGCGTGAGCCGTGCGAACCAACGGTCTGCGGCGCGGATGGCCCGCAGTTCAAGGGCGTCTTCATGCGGAACCTGAGTTACCTCAACGAGCGCTCCCCGCGCCCGCAGTACGCCGACTTCATTCGGCTCAACGCCAAATCCATCTGGGAGCACAACAGGAACGCCGCCAACCAGATCGGCCTCGTCTGGACCGGGCCGTTCGATTCCGCCGACGCGGCCAGACAGAGTTCAGCCCAGGACGCCCTCAACGCGGCTGCCGCCTTGTAGCGCCGATGCACGTCGAGCCGGCCGCCACCGCGGCCGGTTCGCCTGTCCACAATGGATAGCTACAACGTTACGGCTCGTGCGAAGAACTCGACACCGTCCGGCTCTGCGGAGAAGGACCGGACGGCGTTCACGACACGCTGTACGGGGATAGCGTCCTCGTAGATGTCGAGGACCTTGCCCAGTTTCTGGTGCCACTGCCTGCCGTCCTCGCTCAGGTTCTCCGCCCCGTGCCAACTGCTCGCCTGGAACAGACAGCCGCCCAGCACCGCCAGGATGCTGGCGACGTTGTCGGCGATGGTCAGCGCTTTACGGGCCGAGTTCAGGCTCATGCTGACGACGTCCTGGTTGCCCGCGTTCGACGCCAACGACTTGACCGAGGCCGGCGCCATCAGGTCGAGGTTCTCCGACGCGATGCTCGTAGCCAGATACTGGGTCCCGCTGAGCCCGGATGACAGCCCGCTGTCGCTCCACGCAAGGAAGTCCGGCAGATCCCCGTTCAGGTGCGGATCGACCAGCCGGTTGATCTGACGCTCGGCGAGCACGCCGATCTCCCCCATGGCGATGCCGAGGTAGTCCGACGCCATCGCGAGGTACTGGCCGTGGAAGTTGCCGCCGTGGAACGTTTCCTCCGCGGTGTCGAAGAAGAGCGGGTTGTCGTTGCTCGAGTTGAGCTCCTGCTCGATGACGCGACGGCAGAAGGCCATTGTGTCGAGCACCGGTCCGAGAATCTGCGGGATGCACCGCAGGGAGTAGGCGGACTGAATGTAGAGACCCACGTCCTGGACGCCGGACAAGCCACCGGAACGGTCGGTGATGTCGTTCATCAGATCCACGTGCTCACGAGTGAGAGCACTGCCGTTGATCAGGTTCCGCAGCGCGCTGGCGACGGCGATCTGGCCCGGGTGCCCCTTCAGTTCGTGCCCTCGCGCGTCGAACGCACGGCTGCTGCCTCGCAAGACCTGCACGAATACTGAACCGAGGAACACTGCTTGGTTCAGCAGCCGCTCGGCCCGGTGCATTGCGAGCGCGGCCGTGCCCGCCGACGCGGACGTGCCGTTGATCAGCGCGAGGCCCTCCTTGAAACCGAGTTCCAGCGGTTTCAAGCCGGCTTCGGCGAGCACCTCGCCAGCGTCGCGCTCGACGCCGTCGACAACGACCGCGCTCTCGCCGATCAGCGGGAGAGCCATGTGGCACAACGGGGAAATGTCGCCGCTGGCACCCAGCGACCCCTGCTGCGGGATCACCGGATGGATACCGCGGTTCAGGAACTCGACCAGCAGCGCGACGGCGTCCTCGCTGGCCCCGGAGTAGCCGCGGACAAGGCAGTTCACCCTGGCCAGCAACACGGCGCGGGTCGCCGCGTCGTCGAGTCGCTTCCCGGCGCCCGAAGCGTGGTTGCGCAGCAGGTTCACCTGCAGCTCGGTCCTTTTCTCCGGCGGCACCACCACATGCGCGAGTTCGCCGAACCCGGTGTTGACGCCGTAGATCGGGCGCCTTTCCTGGCCCCACGTCTGGACACGTTCATGCGTCGCGCGCACGCGGTCCAAGCAGGCGCCGTCGACCGCGACAGCGCGTTTCTCGACGGCAACGGCGTGCACATCCTCCAAGGTGAGCTGGGAGCCGGTCAAGACAAGCGCGGACATACGTTCCCCTCTTCGTTCGTTCAGGATTTCCCGGGGCCGGCCAGTCGCTCGGCGACGATCGCCCCGATACGGGCAAGGGATTCGGGCTCGGTCATGCCTTCGTGGGTGCAGGCCACGCCGTGGACCTCGATCTCGCCGGTGACATGAGCAGCCCACGACTCCGGCGCCGGGTTGCCCCGCAACGGGTCGGCGGTGGCCGGAAACAGCAGCAGGTCACCGGTGAACAGGCCAGGGCGGAACCGGGCTACGAGCTCGAGGTTGTTGCCGAGGATGCCGGTCAGCGAAACCAGATGCCGCTCGGTCATCCCGGATGGGACCCGGACCTGGTCGCGCAGCAGATGCAGTGCGCGTGCGGGGGTCATCGGGCGCGTGTGGTCGGCTTCGGCGAGTTCACCGCCGAACAGGTTCACCAGTCCCCGCAGCATGTCCGTCTCCCATCGCGGCGGCGCGATGTCCGGCCGGTTCGGGTACGCGTCCAGCACCGCGAGAAGTCCGACATCCGCGCCTCGTCGCTGCAGTTCGGTGGCGATGGCATGGGCCACCAGCCCGCCGAACGACCAGCCGAGCAGGAAATACGGCCCATCCGGCTGGATCTTGACGATCTGGGCGACGTAGTCGGCGGCCATCTCCTCGATCGACACCGGCAAGGGTTCGGGTCTTGCCAGGCCGCGTGCCTGGATGGCGTAGAGCGGCCTGTCCGGGCCCAGGTGCCGGATCAGTCCCGAGTAGCACCAGCCGATTCCGCCAGCCGGGTGGATGGCGAACACCGGTGTGCCGGAACCGCTGCGGCGCAACGGCAACACCGCCTCGAACGTGCTGTCCGGGTCGTCCGCGTCCAGCCGCTGAGCCAGGACTGCCGCAGTGGGTGCCTGAAAGACCGTCTGCAGACCGATTTCCGCGTCAAGCGACTGACGGACCCGTTCAACGAGCCGCATCGCGAGCAGCGAATGCCCACCCAGATCGAAGAAGTCGTCCTCGACGCCCACCCGGGGCAGACCGAGCACCTCGGCGAACATCTCGGCGACCATGTGCTCGCGCGGGGTCCGCGGCGCGAGCTCCCCGCCGGGCCCGGCATCCGGCGCCGGAAGGGCGCGCCGGTCCAGTTTCCCGTTCACGGTAAGCGGCAGCTCGTCGACCATCACGACCGCCGCGGGAACCATGTGCGCGGGTAGCCGGTCCCGCGCAAGCTGGCGCAATTCCGCTGTGCCGGCACCGTTCCCGGCCGGCACGACGTAGGCGACCAGCCGCTGGTCGCCGGGCCTGTCCTCCCGGGAGATCACCGCCACCTGCGACACCCCGGGGTGTTCGCACAGCACGGCTTCGATCTCGCCGGGCTCCACCCGGAAGCCGCGCACCTTGAGCTGGTGATCGACGCGGCTGACGAATTCCAGCTCGCCGTCCGGCCGCCAGCGGACCAGATCGCCCGTCCGGTACATCCGCGAACCCGGCGGGCCGAAGGGACACGCCGGGAAGCTCGCCGCGGTCAGCCCAGGGCGGCGAAGGTAGCCCCGGGGAACTCCCGCACCGGTGATGTAGAGCTCGCCGACCGCGCCGACCGGCACCGGCAGCAGACCGGCGTCGAGTACGTAGAGCCGGGCGTTGATCACCGGCGAGCCGATCGGCGCCACCTTTCCCGTCGCCGGGGCCAAAGCGCCGCTCATCGTGGCGCAGATGGTGGTCTCGGTGGGGCCGTACACGTTGATCAACCGCCGGTGCCCGGCCCATCGGTCCACGACATCGGCGGAGGGCGCCTCACCGACCACGATCATCGTCAGGTCCGATGGCAGGGTGTCGTCGACCGGGAGGGTCGCCAGCACCAGCGGGGACAGCGTCACGTGAGTCGGTCGCACTTCCCGCAGGAGCTGCGCCAGCGGTGCACCCGGCAGCAACCGCTCGGCCGGGGCGGTCACGAGCGTGCCACCCGTCAACAGCGCCATGCACACTTCCCACAGCGCCCCATCCCAGCTGGGAGACGAGAACTGCAGCACCCGGCTGTGCGCGTGCACGCCCAGCCGCTCCCGCTGGCTCGCGACCAAACTGGACAGTCCGGCATGCGGTACGTCCACTGCCTTGGGGGTGCCGGTGGATCCGGACGTGTAAATCACGTACGCCCGGTTCTGCGGCCGTAACGGGACCAGAAACTCGCTGTCCGGCTGGCGTTCCAGGGCGGCGAGCGTGTCCGAGTGGTCGAGCCGCAGGACTTTGGTGCTGGGCAGCCGCTCCGCCGTCTGCGTGGTGGTGAGGATCAGCGCTGGGCGGGCATCGTCCATCATGAACTCGAGGCGGGCCGCGGGCAGTTCCACATCCAGCGGAAGGTATGCGGCACCGGACTTGAGCACGGCCAGCATCGCCACGACAAGTCGCGCCGAACGCGGCAACGCCAGTGCCACGATCTGCTCGGGTCCGACGGCCAGGTCGGTCAGCAGCCGCGCCAGCCGGCTGGACTGCGCATCGAGTTCGCGGTAGGTGAGGCCGCTGTCCCCGTCGGCGATGGCGATGTTGTCCGGAGTGAGCTTTACCTGGTCTTGGAAGAGTTCCGGCAACGTGCGCACGGCAACAGGGGCGGCGGTGTCGGTGAAGCGCGACAGCAACTGGTGACGCTCGTCGTCGGTGAGCAGGTCGATGCCGCCGATCGGCGCCGCCGGATTCGCGGCCACTGCCGTCAGCAGGCGGATCCAGCGCGCCACAAGTGTTTCCACGGTGTCGTGGTCGAAAAGGTCCGTTGAGTACTCGACGAGTCCGCTGAGTCCGCCGTCGTCCTCACGGAGGTCGAAACTGAGGTCGAACTTCGCGATTCCGGTCTGCGCGGGGAAAGGATGAGCCGCGGACGCCAGACCCGCAATGCCCGGGCTGGCACCGGGTTGCAGCACGAGCATGACCTGGAACAGCGGATGGTGGGCCAGTGAGCGAACCGGGTTCAGCTCCTCGACCAGGTGCTCGAACGGCAGGTCCTGGTGTTCGTAGGCGTCCAGAGCGTGTTCCCGGACCTGGTCGAGCAGCTGCGTGAACGTGGCTTCACCCGACACTTCGGCGCGGAACACGAGCGTGTTGACGAAAAAGCCGACCAGATCGTCCAGTGCCGCGTCGGTGCGTCCGGCGATCGGGCTGCCGATCGGGATGTCCTTGCCTGAGCCGAGCCGGAACAGCAACGCGGCGAGCCCGCCCTGCAGCACCATGAACAAGCTCGCGCCAGCGTCACGTCCCAACTGAGCCAGCGCGTGGTGCAGGTCGCGGTCCAGCCGGAAGGACAGGTAACCGCCGCGATGTGTGGCGACGGCCGGGCGGCTGCGGTCCGCGGGCAACTCGATGGCGTCCGGCAGGCCGGCCAATCGCTTTGTCCAGTAGGCGAGTTGGCGGGCGGAGAGGCTCTCGGGATCGTCCGGGTCGCCGAGCAGATCGCGCTGCCAAAAGGTGTAGTCCGCGTACTGCACGGGCAACGGATCCCAGTCGGGTGCGCGTCCCTCGATGCGAGCGCGGTAGGCGTGGCCGATGTCGCGCGCGAGTGGTGCCAGCGACCAGCCGTCCCCGGCGATGTGGTGCAGCAGAACCAGAAGGACGTGGTCGTCGGCGGCCAGTCGAAGCAGCGAAGCCCGCATCGGTACCTCGGCGGCCAGGTCGAACGGCTGGCGGGCGAGTTCGCTCAGCACGTCGGCCAGCTCGTCGGAAGCGACCGTCCGAACCTGCCAGGGGACACGGCTTCCGGTCAGGATCCTTTGCCAAGCACGGGGTCCGTCGTGGCCGACGATGGTGCGCAACGATTCATGCCGGGCCATGACGTCGTCCATGGCTGCGTGCACAGCCTCTGGATCGAGCGGTCCCGTGATCCGCACCGTGAACGGCAGGTTGTACGTGGCCGAAGGACCGTCAAGCTGGTGCAGGAACCAGAGCCGCTGTTGCGCGAACGACAAAGGGATCGCGGTCATCGGGACGCACCCCCTTCAGCCCGGCGGGGCGTCAGCCTGGGGCGGTCGGGCGATCTCCGGCGGAGGCGCCGCACGGCCCCGGCCACTGTGGGTGCCTCGAACAGCGCCCGCATGGGCAACTCGCGGCCGAGTTCGGCGGCGATCCGGTTCAGCAGCCGGGTGGCCAGCAGCGAATGCCCGCCCAGCGCGAAGAAGTCGTCGTCGACCGAGACCGACGCCAGGCCCAGCACTTCGGCGAACAGGGCGCAGAGGGCCTTTTCCTCGTCCGTCTCCGGCTCACGGCCCCCGCCGGCACGGTAGTTCGGCGGCGGCAGGGCCGCCTCGTCAAGCTTTCCGTGGGGAGATAACGGAAGCATGTCCAGCGTCAGCACGGCGGCCGGCACCATGTGGGCCGGTAGCCGGAGCCGGAGGTGCTCGATCAGCTCGTCGGGGTCAGGGGCATCGCCCGCCGGTACGACATAGGCGACGAGCCGCACGTCGCCGGGCTGGTCCTCGCGCCGGACGACCACAGCCCGCGTGACGCCGGGGTGGTCGGTGAGCGCGGACTCGATCTCTTCCGGCTCGATCCGGAATCCTCGGATCTTGACCTGCCGGTCCACGCGTCCGACGAACTCAAGCGAGCCATCGGCTTTCGGTATGACGGCGTCGCCTGTCCGGTACATCCGTGTGCCCGGCGCGCCGTACGGATCGGCCACGAACCGCTGCGAGGTCAGCGCCGAGCGAGCCAGATAGCCGCGGGCGAGCCCGGCGCCACCGACGTACAGTTCACCGACGAAGCCGGGCGGAACGGGCCGTAGCGCCGGATCGAGTACTGACGCACGCAGGTGGCGCAGCGGAAACCCAATGCCCGAACCGGATTCGGCGAAGTCCACTGTGGTGTGTGTGACGTGCACCGTGGTCTCGGTGATGCCGTACATGTTCGTCAGTACCGGATCGCCCGGGTGCCTGGCGGCCCACTCCCGCAGCCGGGACGCATGGAGTGCTTCGCCGCCGAAGACCACGTGCCGCAGCGCGAGTTCGGCTCCCGCGCCGGCTTCCGCGCCGGCCAGTTGCTCGAAGGCGCTCGGTGTCTGGCTCAGCACGGTGACCCGCTCTTCGGCGAGCAGCCGCAGCATCGCCGAGGGCGAACGGCTGACCAGGTAGGGCACCACAACCAGGCGACCGCCGTGCAGCAGGCAGCCCCAGATCTCCCACACCGAGAAGTCGAACGAGGTCGAGTGGAACAGGGTCCAGACCTCACCCGGTCCGAGTCCGGGCAACTCGCGGCAGGCGTCGAGGAGCCTGATCACGTTGGCATGCGGTACTTGTACCCCTTTGGGCCGGCCGGTGGATCCCGACGTGTAGATGACGTAAGCCAGATTGTCCGGCCGCAGCGGCACAATCGGGGCAGAGTCTGGCGACATTGCTTCCTCGAACCGCAGCACGCCAAGCGTGGCCGGAAGGTCCGGCAGACGGTCCGGATCGTCGGTGATCAGCAGCACAGGTTTCGCGTCGGAGAGCATGAAGCGGGTCAGCTGGGCCGGATGGTCCGGATCGAGCGGAAGATAGGCGGCCCCAGCCTTGAGCACCGCGAGCATGGCGACGATCAGGGACGTCCCACGTGGGAGCGACAACGCGACGAGCTGCTCTGGACCGGCTCCCCGCTTCCGCAACCGGTGCGCCAACCCGTTGGCGGCCGCGTCGAGTTGAGCGTAGGTCAGCCGTTCGGCACCGGACACCACGGCCACCGCTTCCGGCATGCGGGCCACCTGCGCGGCGAATCGCGCCGGGATGTGTTCGGACGACTCATCTTGCACCGGCTGCCGGGTCGTGCGGTGCTCGCCAGGGCCAAGCAGGTCGATCGCGCCGACACGGGTTTCCCCTGGCAGCGCGGCAATCCGGTCGAGCAGCGCCCTGAGACGGTCGAGGTGCGCGCGGGTCTCGGCCGCGGTCAACGCGCCGGGCAGTGCCTCGACGTGCAGGCGTTCTTCGTGAACGGACACCTTGACGCCGTCGACGGGCCCGGTGGCCACGAGCCGGGTCCGGGATTCGAGACCAGCAAAGGAAAGTGGGTCGTCGTGGAGCAGGTTGACGGTCAACGCGTACAGCGAGCCGGGATCCGCCAGCCGCCCGATGTCACGGCGTAGATCGGTGAGCGGATAGCCCTGATGGCGGACGACGCCGTTCACCCCGCGGCGGGCCGCGGTGATCAGCTCGGTCAGTGTGTGGTGGGGGCGCACCGTGAGCATGAGCGGCAGCACGTTCGCCGTCATCGCCGGAACCTCCCGGGTCGGGCGAGGGCGACGGCCAGCCAGCACCAGCCCGATGCCTGCCCGCTCCGTACCGGCCAGCCGCTGCGCGTACAGCCCACAGGCGGCGGCAACAACGACGGGCCACCCTGTCCCTGACTCGGCCCCCAGCCGGGCCAAGCCCTCGACCGTCGCGGCGTCGAGTGGTGCGGATACGTGGTGCGGGAGCGTCGCGGACATGCCCGCGCCGGTGCCGAAGCCAGGTCCCGGCTGCTCCAGTGCGCTCCCGCATTCCTTTCGCCAGAATGCCTTGTCCTCGTGGAAGGTCTGCGATTCCCGGTAGTCCTTCGCCGCGGCCACCACTTGCCGCAGCTGCCCGTTGTCGCTTTCACCTGCGGCACCGTTGTAGGCGGCGGCCACCCGGTGGTGGAACGTGTGCAGGCCGCGGCCGTCGACGAGCAGATGGTGTGCCGCGGTCACCAGGCGGTGCCGCCCCGGCCCGAGGGTGAGCAAGAGGTGCCGTGCCATGGGTTCGTTCGTGGGCATTGGGTCCGTGAGCAGCTGGTGGATCGCGTCAGCGGCACTGGACTCCGGATCGGGTTCGGCCGTGAGGTCGAGTCGTACGAGGGGTTGGTCCATGTCGGGGACTACCTGTTGCCACACTTTGTCGCCGTCGATGGAGAAGCGAAGGCGCATCGCCTCGGTGGCTTCGACGGCCTGGCGCACCGCGACCGTGAGCCGCGCGATGTCCAATGGGCCGTCGAGGTCCACGGCTTGTGCGCCGATACAGCCGACGCCGCCGGGCTCGCGAACCTGGGCATACCAAATTCCGAGCTGCGCGTCACTGAGCTCGAATTTTGTATTTCCGGTCGGTGGCATCGAAATTCCCCATCATTTCGGTGGCGCGGTGCCGGTGGCGCGGCGGTAGCATGGCGCGGTGACTTCTTTCGATATCCCACCGGAGCGGGAAAGCGTAGTGAACGAGGAGGACGTCAGGGCCTGGCTTGCCGAGTTGCTGGACATTGCCGTCGAAGAATTGCCGTCGCCGACCGAAGATCTCATCGACCACGGTTTACATTCGATTGCCATCATGCAATTCGCCGACCGCTGCCGTCGGGCCGGTGCCGCCATTGATGCCCGGCAACTGGCGGAGCGCCCGAGCATTCAGGAATGGCTCGTCCTCCTCTCCGCCAAGGGGTCGACCGGCTGAGTCGCCGCCCGTTTCCGTTCAGTCCGCAGGCGGACGACCAGCTGCTGTTTGTTGATCTTCCCGACCGCGGTCAACGGGAGTTCGTCGAGAACGATGAGCCGGTCGGGGTGCTTGAACTGGGCCAGTCCACGCTCGGCCAAGTGGGTTCTGACGCTGCTGAGCGTCGGACGGCCGTCCGCGGTGGCCACCACCGCGGCGCAGACGGCCTCGCCGAGCATGGGGTCGGGGAGGCCGACCACGGCGACCTGTGCGACGCCGGGACAGGTGAGCAGGTGCTCTTCGAGTTCAAGGGCCGGTACGTTCTCGCCACCGCGGTTGATCACGTCCTTGACCCTGCCCTCGACGACGAGATTGCCGGACGCAAGCCGTCGTACCAGGTCTCCGGTCCGGAAAAAGCCGTCCTCGGTGAACGCTGTGGCGTTGTACTCCGCGGCCCGGTAGTAGCCGCGAGGCGTGTACGGGCCACGGGTGAGCAGTTCACCGACGGCACCGGCCTCGACCTCGTGGCCCTGGCGGTCGACAACGCGGATCTCGTCCGCCGGTGAAAGCGGGCGGCCCTGCGTGGTCTGGACCACCTCGGCCGGATCGTCGAGTCTGGTGAAGTTGAGCAGTCCCTCGGCCATTCCGAACACCTGCTGGACATGACAGCCAAGCGTTTCCGGAATGCGGCCGGCCAGGTTCGCGTCCAGTTTCGCGCCGCCGACCTGGAGCAGCCGCAGGCTCGACAGGTCAGCCGGAGCCCATGACGCGGCCTCCACCCACAGCCGTGCGAGCGGGGGCACCAACGCCGTGACCGTGACCCGCTCACGTTCGATCAAATCGAAGGCGACGTCCGCGCTCGGGGCCGGACACAGGACGACGGTGCCGCCGACACCAAGAGTGCCAAGCAGGCCAGGGCAGGCGAGCGGAAAGTTGTGCGCCACAGGCAAACAGACGAGATAGCGGTCCTGTGCCGTGACACCGCAGAGCTCCGCGCTCGCGCGTGCGTTGTACGCGTAGTCGTTATGCGTACGGGAAATCAGCTTCGGTTTGCCCGTGGTGCCGCCCGAGACCAGCAATACCGCGACCGCGGCGGGGTCCACGGGTTCGGTGACCGCCGTGGGGTCGCCGGCCACGTCAGCCAGACTGGCCCAGCCCGGCTGTCCGCCGAAGCGGCCGAGTTCGCCGTCCACCAGCACATGCCGCACGCTCGGCACCAATGCGGTGACCTCGTCGGCCAGGTCCCGGTAGTCGAAACCTCGGTCGGTGTCGGCCACGATGTAGCCGACGGCTTCGGCAAGACCGGCGAGGTGCGCGATTTCGGTGCGGCGATGCGCGGGAAGCGCGAGCACCGGGACCGCGCCGATTCGGGCGAGCGCGAACAGCAACACGACGAACGTCGCCGTGTTGGGTAACTGCACGACCACGCGGTCTCCCTGCGTGATCCCTCGGTCCAGCAGCCCAGCGGCGACGGCATTGGCCCGTTCATCGAGTTCCCGGTAGCCGATTTGGTCCACACCGGACACTAGGGCGGTCGTCTCGCCGTACCGCTGAGCCCATTCGCGCAGGAGCTCGCCCAGCGTCTCGTTTCGCCAATAGCCTGCCTCTTGGTACGCAGCGGCGAACTCGGCCGGCCAGCCGACCGCGCCGTCGATCAGGCCGCTCACAACTGTCCACCTTGGACCGCGTGCGGACGGGTGACATGATCCGTTCGCGGCTCGGCCGGCACCAGGAACCGGGCGATGCTGTCGAGCTTCTCGCACGTTTCCTCGAATTCCCGCTCCGGGCTGGAATCGCTGACGATCCCGGCACCGGCCTGCAGCCAGGTCTGCCCGTCTCGGTGGTGCACCGCGCGCAGCACGAGTGCGGCGTCCAGCGAGCCGTCCACGTCCACGGTGAGTACGGCTCCGCCGTACAGTCCGCGCGCCCGGCCTTCGCTGACACGGATCCAGGAGTTCGCCGAAGCCTTGGGAATGCCCGAAGCCGTGACCGCTGGGAAAACCACGCCGAACGCGTCCCAAGCGCTGCGTCCTTCCGGAAGTTTGCCGGTGACCTTCGAGCCGAGGTGCTGAACCGTCCCGCGCTCGCGGACGATCATGAACTCCTCAACGACCACAGACCCTTCGACGCAGACCCTTTGCAGTTCGTCACAAGCGGTCCGGACGGAGATCGCGTGTTCGTAGACCTCTTTGGGGTTGGACACAAGTTCGGCACGCAGTCGGGCGTTTTCGACCGGGTCGTCGGTAAGCGCTCTCGTGCCTGCCAGTGGCTGGCTCATGACCGTGCCGTCCGAACTGACGCGGACCACGACTTCCGGGCTGAAGCCGGCGCTGCGCACGCCGCCGAGGCTGAGTAAGAACGACCGCGCAGGCGTGTTCGCCCTCCGGCCCGCCAGATACGTGGCAGCGAAGTCAATGCGCTCACAGACCGGCACAACGCGAGAAACGACGGCTTTGTCGAACTGTCGTGCCCTGATGCGCTCGACGGTCTGTGCCACCAACCGCATGTACTCCGCCGTGCCCGACTTCCGCACGTCGGCCGGCGTCGGCACCCGGTATTCCCGCTCGTTTGGTTCACGGACGGCATCAAGCAGGGCAGCGTGCACGTCATCGAGAGCAGCGAGCCGGGCAGCCCGCAGTTCGGCCTTGCCGTACGCGATGCGAATCTCGACCTCCGGCACGACCAAGTGCAGCAGTTCCTCGTCCTTGGCGTCGCCGGACTGCAGGTACGCGAACTCGAAAGCACACCACCCGTAGGCACGCCAGCCGTGAATGGGCAACGCGGTGAGCAGATCCCGCACCGCATCCAGCGGATCACTGGACAGCGGCTGGACGTTCGTTGCGCCGTCGAAGGTGGAGCGCGCGCTCGTGCGATCGAGGACGACCGTGGCCAGCACCCCGCCGGCCAGCGACCAGGAGTCGTTGCCTTCGTAGAGCACGAAGTCGGTGAAGGCATCCGATTGCGCCAGCGAGGTGAGCGTGGTCAGCGGATCACCGGTGAACGGGAATGTTCTTTCGTGATAAGACAATCGAGGATGGCTGCTCATCTTTCCCCATCACGTGGTGGCTTTGCAGGGCACTTCGGACCGATCACCGGTCAGGCGCACAGCGCCTTTCGGGTCCCACCTGGGACATTCCGCGCGGGGAAGGAGTTCGCTACCGGCGTGACGCTATCGTTTGGGCCATCCCCCTGGTCGTCGGTGCGACCACGGTGATCGCATGGCGACGGAAAACCTGTTCCCCCTGCGGTTTCCTTCGTAACCGTAACAACGATTCTCACCGTAGCAACGAGTCGTACTCGTCCGACACCCCTAATCCGAATGCTTGGCCACCCGCCGGACCGGGACCAGCTGTACCTGGTGACGGTTCGGTGTTTGACGGACATTTACGCTCAGGGAATGGTGTGGTGGCAAGCAGCCCTGTGGGCCCTTGCGGGCGGCGTTGTGGTGGAAGGGTTGGAGTTCGCCGCGCTGCAGCGCCGACACCACAAATGGCCGTGGGAAGTCGACGCCGAGGTGGTGAGAAGCGACAGCACCGCCGCGGGGCCGCTGGGTTACTTCCTGGGAGAGCTGGTCCGCTTGGCCACAGGCGGGATCCTCGGTGCCGCACTCGCCGGCCAGATCACCGGCCCGCTGGCCGCGCTGGCCATCGGCGCCGCGGCACCGGCCATCGCCGGACACCTCGGCGTCTATGTCCCACTGCCTCCCGCTGCGCCCCAAGCCAATCCCGCCACGACCATCGGTTCGTCGCCTGACGACAAGGCCTGCCCGGGCAACAACGGCTCCCTGCCGCCCAAGCCAGACCAGCCGGGGACTCCCGCTTCGGAGCCGCTGCCCCAGCGCGAGGAGACAGCATGAGGCGACACTCGCTGCTGTCCCAAATCATGGCCGTGATCTCCCGGCGCACTCCGGCCTTCCGGCCGAGTCCTGGACAGCCGAAAACCTTCAGCGGCGCCCTCAACCGGGTGCTGCGCCCACACCGCGTCGCCGCGCCAAGCACAGACTCCGGCTCTGCGGACAACAGTGACCAACGTGCCACAGCATCCGGCCTGACCGTGCCCGCGGATCCGCAGGAGCCGATCGGGCCAGTGATCGAGGTCGACGAAGGAACGCAGGTGCTCGCCCTGCTCGCCGAGCTCTTCGCCACTCAACCTGCCCATGAGCGGCTGGCCGCGCGTGCCTGGCTGGAAAGCCCGACGATGGCGCTGGTACGTCAACTCCTCGACATCCACAGCAAGGCCACCACAGTGCATCGCAACCTCACCAGCGGCCTCGCCGGGGGCCGCACGCGCGCCCTTGTCGTCGGCGACATCGTCCACAACATCGCCCGTATCCGTTCCGTCGCTGAGGACATCGTCAACGACTACATCCGGGCCATCGTCGTCAAGGACAAAGCCGCCGATCGTTCCCCCACCTACCCCCTCACGCGCGCTGAGGAGGTCGCTCGCATCCTCGGCGGCGCTCTCGCCCGCAGCAGTGGCTCCGACGGGCGTGCCCGCCGCGTCTCCCTCGCCCGCACTCTCACCCGCTACCTCGAAGATGCCCTGTCCGCCGCCAGCAAGATGATCACAATCCCCATTCATACCCACGATCCCAGTCTCGCCAGGAAGATCGTCGCCACCATCCACAAAGACCTGCGGAACCTGACCGAAGCGAAATCGAACACGGTCGCCGAGACCTTGACCCACCTGCGGAGCGCGGCAGGGGACATGGTCGACGCCGACTTGCTCACCACGGACCTGACAGGCATCCCACTCGACGGAGTCCGGTGGTCCACCGGCACACGTTGGCCGCGGGCAACCCACGAATGGGTGGTGACTCATTCCGAGCGGATCGGGCCGGATCTTTTCGAGGTCGTCCAAGATCGCTACAACTCCGACGACAGCACAGCAACTCTCGCCGGGTGACCTCTCTCTGTTGGGCGCCTGCGGAGTGCTCTGCCGGTTCAGTGACGACGACCACGCGCCTGAACACGGCGCAATGCCCAGAAGTAGAGCAGGACTGCGGTCGCCGTCAGCCTCGTGAGCGCGTTCTCTTGGTTCGTGGTCATGGCTCTCAGCGTTGCCGTTGCCGCCTTCCGGTCGTGGATCTTGGCTACGTCCATGGCAGCGCGGATGCGGGTACGCGTACTCAACGTGCGTTTTTGCGCCACGGTGTTCAGCAGGGCCATGGCAAGCGACGGCCCCCACTCGCTGGATACGGCCTGGGCGGCCTTCAATCGATGGTCCGGGATGGCTGAGGGATCCAAGACGATGCTGGTCAGTTCTCGTTGAGCGCCGTCCCGGTCGCCGATTTCGGCGAGTTTGGCCGCGGCCCACACCCGGTCGGCATTGCTGCGTGCGATCCTGACCATGTCATGCAAGGTGTCCAGGGCGACCAGAAGTTCACATCGCTCGGCGAGCGCCTCTGCTGCCTCAGCTCTGGCGAGATACCCCGTAACACGACTGCCTGGCCGGGCAGCGATGTGGCGTAGCACCGCAAGCGAAAGGTGCCATTCGCCGAGGTTGGCTAGCTCTTCTGCGGCTCGCACCTTCGAATGTGCGGAGACGAACCGGCGATGGACGATTCGGCGCAGCACGGACAGTGCCTGCTCGCGCTCACCTAGTTCGGCCAGTTGGCTGGCAGCGATCACACGGGCGTTGGCGGTGATGTGCCAGGCCCGAGCGATACGAAGAAGTGCGGCTCTGGCGTGTGACAGGTCGCCGCAGCTCGCCAACGCCTGCGCCGCGTAGGCGCGGTTGGACGCTGCGCGATGCCGGCTGCGCACGATGCGACGCAGTGTCTTGATCGCGTCCGGGCGTTTGCCTTGCCATGCCAATTCGCGGGCAGCTGAGGTTTGTGTCGCGGCTGTGGTGCGCGGACTGCGGGCCAAGTGGAGGAGGATGCGGATCGCGGTGTCGCGATCGCCTGCGTGGGCCAAGGCCTGGGCTGCGCGTACTTTGTCCCAGCCGTAGGCCAGTGATTGGCGAGTGATGGGAATCAGGATGCCGCGGGCCTTGGCGTGCTCGCCGATGTCGGCCAACCGCTCTGCCGCGGACAGTCGCTCGTACGCCGGTCTTGTGCTGTCACGCCCAATGTCCTCGAGGATGGCGATCCCGGTCGAACGATGGTCGGTCTGGGCGAGCCGTGCCGCGGCCGTGCATCGCTGGTACGCCGCGTGCTCTGGATCCTGGGCGACACTGATCAGCGCGGCGATTCCCTTGTCCGACCGGCCCTGTTTGACCATGGCCTCGGCCGCCCAGATGCGAGCGAGACGATCGGCATTCGGGTCGTCCATGATGCCTGTGAGCAGTTGCTGTGCCTGGTCATGCTCACCTAGCTCGCCAAGAGCGATCATGGCTGCGCATCGGTCGCGCTGGTTCACGGTCGGATCTTGGGCGATGCGGGACAGCACGGCTATGGCGGTGGTTGCCTCGCCGTGATTCGCCAGCAGACGCGCGGCCGTCACGCGCTGAGGTACGGGCGCCGCTATGTCGTTTGTGATCTCGCTGAGCGCTTGTACCGCGGTAGCCGACTCGCCTAGGTCGGCGAGGGCCTGTGCTGCGCCAACCCGGGACACCACGGGATGCACGGCATTCCCGGCGATACCGGCCAACGCAGTCACCGCAGGTTCTGGGTTGGCAAGGCTGGCATAGCAGCGAGCTGCCTGCACCTTGGTGTCCACCGCCACGAGGGAACTGGCCATCATCTCCGCGAGACCGTTCGTCACCTGCGGCCAACCTGGCAGGGACTTCAGCGCACCGAAGAAGTCGCCGCCGAAGCTGCCGCGTGCCGCGCCGAGCAGCCGCTCGACCACCTCCGTCTCGGTGGACGCGGACAACCGCACGCCATGTGCCAGAACGGCTGCCACGGCCAGGAGATCCTCGTCGTCACCATGACGCAGTAACGGTTGCACCAATGTGGTCGGGTCGTGACCTGGCTGCTGGGTCCAGCGCGCCAGGGTGAACAGGGCATGGTTTCGCCGCGCAGGGTCAACGACCATACGCCGCCACGCGATTGGATCGAGCTGTTCGGCCGCGGGGCCAGCAGCCAGGTATTCAGCGAAGCTGTGGTGCAGGAAACGCAGTGTGCCATCAGCTTGTTGCAGCAACACGCCGGTGCCACGCAACAAGTCGGTCACCCGATCTGTCCAATCAGGAACGAACCGGGGCAGATCGGGCAGACGCTCAGCGACCCAGCGCGCGGCTGAGTCCTGTGTGGACTCGGCAGCACCAGCCAGCAGATCCGTCGCCAGGTGTTGCAGCAACGGGCCGACGTGCTCGAACAGCCAGTCAGCCAATCGGTCTCCGGCTGGGGTGTAGCGCTGCAGCCTCGCGCGCAGTTCGTGGTGCACCCGCACCGACTCTTGGCGAACCTGCAACAAGTACCGCAGAAAGTCCCGATACAGGGCGGCCTGGCCAATTGGCAACTCTGGCTCGGGGCTGTGTTCGTGCACTACGACGGTGATCGCGGCCAGTAACGGGATACGTATGATCGCCCGCAGGTTGCTGCGCTCGACCCGGTCAAGGAACGTACGGACTTCCAAATCCACGTCAGCGCGGCCACGCGCACGGAACCACGCGCCAGCGAACGACTCAAGGTCTTTCTGGTCGAACGAACGCAGCCGCCATTCTCCGATATTCGCCAGCCGAAGCGATGCCAGCTCATGGTGCGGCAACGGCCTGCTCGTGACCAGAAACCTGAAAGGGCTTTCCTGGTCACCGAGACGGACGGCCAATGCGGCGATCAAAGCCGTTCGCAGGCGAGTGTCCATGATCTCGTCCACTCCGTCGACCAGGACGAGCCATTCCGCTCCAGGCAGCGGTGGCGCACTGAAATGGTCCGGTGCCAAGGGCGAATCCAGGTGCATCCCGATCTCGGCATTCAGACTGGCGGCCATGGCTTCCCGCAGTGGCGTGCCAACGAGAAACGACGCGGGTACGCGTACCGGCATCACCGCACCGAACGGTGCCGCATCGGCGGGCGCGTTCGGCGGAGCCGCCAACCACCAGTTCGCCGATTCCCGGACCACCCGCTGTAACAACGTGGATTTGCCGGTTCCAGGCTCTCCCACTACCACGGCGTGCCGTTCCGACCGCAACAGTTCAGGCACAGACCGCAGTTCCGGTTCCGCGGTGCTGAGATCCGCCGATTCCTCGTCCTGCCTCATCTCCTCGTCGAACTGGCGACGATTCGGCCGGCGGCTGGCGCATTGCTCCACGTACACCGAGGACAACGATGGCTGGGAGTTCGACGACAAAACCGATAGGGCAACTCATCCGCCACAACGCTTTGTGCCTCAAGCACATTGCGCAGCACGGCGGACAACTCCGTCTCGCACACCAACTCAGGTATCTGCCGAACGAGGCGTTCGGCCATGCGGTCCACATCCGCACGGAGTGACGTGTGCCGGACTTCAACCGCCTGGCGCGAAACAAGGTCCCGGATGTCATCGGGCAGCAGGCTCGGCTTCGGTAGCTCAACCCCGTCAAGCAGCACAGGGATCAGGACGATGTCTCGTTCGATGGCACGACGGATCTCGCGCCGAACCCAGTCGGTCTCCCGCTCGATCAGCGAACGACCAGGATCCTCAGGGTCAGCGGCCAGCCAGTTCGGGCCAATGAGTACGACCAGGACTCGCACGGACTCCAGTGCGTCACGCAACGCGGCCGGATACATCGAACCATCCGGTATCGACTGGTTGTCGAGGAATACCCGGTCGTTGCCGAAGCGATCCGCCAACAACACGTAGGTTGCCGCGGCACCGAACGCGGCATCCGCGGTGCGGTAATTGACGAAGATGTCGAAGGCCACCGTCATCACCTCTGATACAACCGACGCCTCGATTGTGACCAAACCTGAGCATTTCCTCGACGTCCGGCGCCGATTCGGTTCGTCAGGCGGGTTGGGCGGTCGCCAGGTCGGGGACGTGCATGTCGAGGACGAAACAGCAGAGTGCGCCGTTCTCGGCGTAACCGAGCCATACGGGGAAGGCGCCGTCGCTCCAGCCCGGCACGATGATCATGTCGGTGTCGGCTGTCTTGGCGGAGACGGTGGAGTACACGGCCTTGTCGGCCATGGCGGCGTCGATCTCGGCCCGCGAGTAGGCCGTCATGCCGGTGTGGTCGACCAGTGCGAGGATCGCGGTGTCCACCGGATTGCCGAAGAACTCACCGTCCCCCAGGGTCATTTCCTGGTCCCCGTCGCGCAACGCGAGCCGCCATGACGCGACAGGCACGTCCGTCACGGTCACCCGGCACGCGGCGGTCATCAGCGGCTTCTCGTTTTCGGTCACCTGGAACACATCCACCGGATACGTGCCGGGTGGCGCCGTCGTGGCCAGCGGTTTGGGATCGGTGTGCAGCCAGCCCGGGTCCGCGACGAGCAACCTGCCGCTCGGCAACCGAATCGTGCCGGCAGAGACCCGTTTGATGGTCAGAGTGCGATTGTCCTGTGTGCGAAACCGCGCGCCGTCTGTGACCACCTCGGTGACGTGTCGCGGGCGCAGCGGGCTCGGCGGATGCCATGGGAACGTCGCGGGCACAACCGTGGGGCCAGAGCGGACGGTTATGGGGCCGGTCATCCCGGCGAGCCTTGGCCAGTCGCCAACGGCGGGCACTGCGACGTTCTCCGGCGGTCGGACCTGTTCCGGCCAGGCCTCCCAGGCACGCGACGTCTGAAGTTTGCTGCGGGACAGCACCGCCATGATCGCGATCGTTTCGATCGCCGCGGACGCATCGCGCCGGACCCGGGCCTCGAACGTCGGCTCCTCGCCGTGGAACTCCGGTGTGTCCTGCCCGGCGTAGTTCCAACTACGGACCTCGAACAACCGCAACTGCCCGTCCGGCCAACGCCGGTACGCGACACCCCGGTATCGGCGACCGGCGTCGTCGACGTTCCACAGTTCGGCGTGGTGGGCCGACCAGCACACTTCCACGACGACCCGCGCCACCCCACCGACAAAAAGGACCGCGGCGTACTGCCCACCCGCGGCGTCCTGCGCGCGTGCCACCGACTCGGACATCGGCGATACCGGGGCACGTGCCGCGGAATCCCATCCCGCGCAGTACACGACCTCAACCGGCTGATCTGTCGGACCGGGCACGGCCGCCACCGGCAAGTTCTCCACGGGGAACGCATACTCGCCGCCCGACGGCTTGCGGAAGTTCGACACCGCAAGGGCTCCACCAGCCGCCAACGCCGCGACAGCGCCGGACAAGAGCAGCGTTCGCCGCCGGATACGCGTCGCCATCTCGCCCCCTCGGCGCCAGCCGGATACAGGGGTGCGACCTTACGGCATGCCGGACTCCTCCGAACCAACGACAAAGCGGAATAAGAGAGCTGTTTCTTACGAACTGACCTCAACAGCTAAACCATGTCACCGAGAATCACCTGCCAGCACTAGCCGATCATTCGCGTGGCGTCGATGCCCAGGAGCCGGTGCAGTGCCTGCTCACCGGCCGATGTCAGGCGTACGGCTCTGCTGCTGCCGACTCGCCTGATCCACTCATTCTGCTGGAATCGTTGGCAGATGTGTGCTCCCGACGCGCCCGCCAGGTGTGATCGCCGTTCGGTCCAGTCCAGACAGGCTCGCGTGATCGGCCTTCTCGCCGGGCGTAGATCGATGCCGAGGTCCACGGTCAGCCAGGTCATGCCGGCCTTGGTCAGTGCGAATCCGGTGTCCTGGTCGAGCAGGCCGTTGTCGACCATCGCGTCCGTGATCGCCACGCCGAGCTTTCCGGCGAGATGGTCGTAGCAGGTGCGGCCTCGGGCCAGCGCCGCCGACGTGGTTGCCGAGCGCAGCGTTTTCGGGCCGTCCGACGCAGGTTGGACGTATGCCAGGAGGTTTTCCAGGAGCTCGGCCACGTGGGGCCCGGAAAGCTGTACGTAGCGGTGGCGTCCCTGGCGCCGTTCCGTGAGCAGACCACTGGCGACCAGCCGGTTGAGGTGCTCGGTCGTTGTCGAGGCCGCGACCCCGGCGTGCCGGGCAAGCTCGCGCCCGGTCCACGCCCGGCCGTCCAACAACGCCAGGCAGAACTCCGCCCTGGTTTCGTCGGCGAGCAATGCTGCCAGCTTCGCGAGATCGGCTCCACGTGCCATCGATGCCACCTCACCATTGTCGGTGCCCGTCGTTTCGGCGCACACCGAACCGACACGGCCGTACGGTGGCCGGCATGCTCACCGATCCCGCCTTCACCATTCCGCCCGTGCCCACCGGAGGCCCGGCGGTGGGAATCCGTTGGCTGCGAAGGCATGTCGCCCGGTTCGCGAACGGGGCCGACCACGATCGACGCCGACTACAGGTCACCAGCGTGCTCGCCGAAGCGGACCTGGCTGGGCTGCGTCGGCTGGCCGCGGAGCACACCCGTGCCGTGCTCGACGATGCCGACGGGCGTCCGGTTGACCTGATGACGCGGGTAGCACGCGTGGTGCCGATCGATGTGCTCGTCGCTGCACTGGGGCTGCCGTCGGTACGCGCCGGAGCCGTGGCGGTGGTGGCCAAGGCATACCAGCCCGGCAGCGGGCCGGAGAAACCTGCCGATGAGGCCGTGCGCGAACTCGTCGAGGCATTCGGCGGGAGCACGGACGAATCCGTGGCGGCCAAGATCGCGCTGTTGGTCCAAGCATGTGACGCGACCGCGGGCCTGGTCGGGAACGCCGCTCTGGCAATGCTGCGGAACACCAACCGGCCGGTGGAAACCGTCGTCGCCGAAACATTGCAGCAGAACCCTCCCGTCCGCATGACGCGCCGACTGGCGGCCGACACCGGGACGGTCGTAGCGGTGGACCTCGCCGCGAGCGGCCTTCCCTTCGGCGCCGGGCCACACCAATGCCCTGGCCGCGATCACGCGATAGCCATCACCACCGGCATCCTGGAATCTGTCCAGGGTTGCCGGCTCGCCGAGGACAACAACGACTACGAGCCATCCGCCGCGCTACGAGTACCAGCCAAGCTGGCGGTTGTCCGATAAGGCTCAGGGACGCATGCTCTCCTCGGCCCGCATCGCAGCGGCGATCACGGCTTGACGGTCACGACGGGTGAACCTGCCACGTGCCTGCCACTCCGCCGAAACGTCCCCGACTCGCCGGACGAAACGGCCATGGTCTGCGAACGGGGCCGCCTGCCAAACGCGGTCGAGGAACGAGAAACCTTCGTCGTCCACCGTCCCATTCGACACACCGGAGTCGACCGACCCGAACACCACGGTCGGCTCCACCCGCTTGAAATAGATGTGGTGCGCATCGTTGATACCGATGTACAGCGGCCGCAACGTGTGGTCGTGCGTGCCGAAGAAGTTGGGCTGCCCCAACGGTTTGACCGCGGCGCCGAGGTCGCCGTCGAGTTTGAGGTGCTTGTAGAACGAGAATGTCCGCCAGGTCCGGGAGTTGTTCAGTGCCGGAAGCACGAGCGGGCCGTAACACAGGCTCTGCACCGTCGGATCGTCGAGCGCCCGCTCGACACGCAGGCTGAACGGCATCGAGATCTCGATCCGGTCCCCCGGCGCCCAAGTCCTTTTCAGACTGAGATACGTGCCCGCAACGGCCTGACCATCTTGTGCGACACCGTTGATCGTGACCGCGAAGCCCTTCCGGACCCAGCCCGGTACTCGGAGTTTGATCTCCAACTCGCCACGGCCGTTGACGGTCAACGTGCTCTTCTGCTCGCGGGGGAAGTCCGTCTGCTGGGCGACCGTGAAGCCGTCCCAGCGAAGGGACGAGGCGATGTAGAGGTTGACGTACAACGTCTTGCCGTCGGCCGACCGGAAGTAGATCGAGTCCTGGTACTTGGTGTGGTTCTCCAGCCCGGTGCCACCGCAACAGGTGCCGAGGTTGCCGAATCCCCTTGTGGCGCCTGGGTGTGCTGGCAGGAAGTAGGTCACCATCGGGTCGGACGCGCTGTCCGCGTCACGCCGGGAACCAAGGATGTGGTTCACCAGGCCTCGTTCGTAGTAGTCCATGTACGCCGGGTCCGGGTCATGGAAGAACAGGTTCCTGGACAGCTTGAGGAGGTTGTAGGTGGAGCAGGTCTCGCCACCACCATTGCCCGAGTCGGTCTGCGGCCGCATCTGGTAGGTCAGCGAACCGGCGATGTCGTCGCGCGGCTGGAACAGCTCGGCGTTGGTGTTCTCGGGGTAGCCCGCTCCCGCCGCGTACTGACCGCCGGCCGAGCCGTGGCTGAACATGCGGTGCGGCACGACCATGTGCCAGAAGTTCTCCGCGGCCGTGAAGTACTCCTGGCTGGCGGGGCTTTGTTCGAAGACACGCAGGTAGCCGATGAACTGCGGAACGTGCTGGTTGACGTGGATCCCCCGCAGCACATCGCGATTCTCCACGGCCGCAGGGAAAACAGTGCGCCGGTTGTCGAAACACGTGGCAGTCGTCAGGTAAGCGGCCTTGCGGGCCGGGTCCGTTTCGATCGCGGCGAGATGCGCCATGACCTCGTTCATCCCGCCGTATTCGCCCGCGATGTGCAAGGACCACATCCGGTTCAGCCGTTCACGGTCCAGTTTGGACAACCTGCTGTGCACCCAGTCGCCCACCTTGCGGGCGATCCGCAGCGCCTGTTCGTTGCCGGTCAGGTGGTACGCGTCGAGCAGACCCCGCGCGATCTTGTGCAGGGTGTAGTACGGCGCCCAGATACCGGCGGCGCTGTAGTTCGTGAACTCCTCCAGCCTGATGAACTGGGCCTCGGTGTACGCCGACAGGAATCCGGGGTGCCGCCGCCCGTCGGTGGCGCCGAAGAACTCGGCGTCGTTGCCACGCCCGGACGAGTCCACAATAGACTTGCCGGGCGCCTCGTCGAACCGGTACCACGCCACCAGGTCCGCCTGACCCGCCGCGCCGGCGTTCTGCGCCACGGCCGCCACCTCGGCGCCGGTGAGAGCGCGACCGAAGATCTGGAACTCGTCGATCGTGCCGTTCAGGAACTTGATGTTGACCTGCGGGAACTGGGCCCGGCCGATCCAGTTGGCGGTGGCGCCCAGGTCCGCCGGACCGAGGTTGAGGGTGCCGGTCCCGGCAGCCACTCCGTCGACGTAGATGGTGCCGACGTTGCCCGCCTTGGTGATAGCGACGTGGGTCCACGTGCCGGCAGTCAGCTGCGTTGTGGCATCGACGCGCTGCTCGCCTTCGCTGCCGCTGGTGGTGATCGCGAACCGCGGGCCACCGCTTGAGGTGTGTGCGGCGAGGTACATCCGGACCTTCGAGTCGGCGGCGCTGTCACCCGGCTTGCCGAAGTCGAAGATCCGCGCGTCCGCGTCCCGGTCCGCCAGGTTGACCCACGTGGCCACGGTGAAGTCGGTCAGCCCGGTCGTGACACTGGCAGGCACGGCGATGTGGTCAGCGTCGCCGGTGATGTGTCCGTTGGGCGTGCCGGTCAGCCGGATCGCGGTGCCCGATCGGCCGGGCACTCGAGGCGTCGGCCTCGCCGCGGCGGCGGCCAGCGCGTCCTGGCATTCCCCCAAGGCCGCGACCATGTAGTCGAGTTTGTCCTTGAAGATCTGCTCACGAGTCGACGCGTAGGACTGTGCCAGCAACGTCAGGAAATGGCCGGTGTAGTGACCGCGCAGGTTTCCGTCCGGACTCTCCCAGCTGCCGATCGGGCTGGCGCCCTTGTGGTCGAGGCCGGCGTTGACGCGGAAGCTGCGCAACATCCGGTCAGGACCGCGCTTGTCGTCACGGACGCCGCCCGCGACGCTCGGCCCGTACTCGCGGGCGAAATGAAGCAGACGGTCTCGTTTCTCCCTGAACACACTGTTGCCGAGGGTCACCTGGTCCAAGTCGAACGGTTGCACTAGCCAACTGCGCGGGTTGGGGAAACCCACCGGGACTCCAGCAGGTCCGGCATGTGCCTGGGTTGAGAGCAACGGAAGAGCCACCGGAGCCGCGGCAGCCAGTGCGCCCAGCTGAAGGACCCGGCGCCGGGATAAATCCTTGTTCATCCAGTTCCCCACAACTGTGTAGGTGTTAGCGCTAACAAGGCGGTCGACTTCGTCTGCGCGGGATGACATGTAAGGTGTGCAATGGTACTGATCGTCAGAATCGAACGTCAAGGACGCCGATCGGGTCAAGCTCCTACTCCGGCGAGCGCCCCGCCCACTCCCGGCGAGTGTGGCCGATGTGCGTACTCATCAGCTTTTTCAGCTTCTTCGCGTCGCCCGCGGCGATCAGGTCGCACATCTCGACGTGCTCAAGCGCGCTGTCGGCCAGGCGTCCCGAGGCGACGAGGGCAGAGAGCCCGTACAGGCGGGTCTGTGCACGCAGATCGTCGACGATCCGAACCAGACGCTCGTTGCCCGCGGCCGCGAGCAACCGGAGATGGAATTCCCGGTCGGCGTTGATGTAACTGACGAGGTCGCCCTCGGCCGCGGCGTCGACGATGGCCGATGCGAGCGCGCGCAGGGCATCCAGCTCGCTGCCGGTGATGCGCGGGACGGCCTCGGCGGCGGCGGTCGGCTCGAGCAACTGCCGGATCTGGGTGATGTGGTCGAGGTCGGTCTCGGAGATGACGGTGACCTTGTAGCCCCGGTTGCGGACCACCTCGACCAGCCCTTGCTTGACCAGGTCGAGCATGGCCTCACGGACCGGGGTGGCGGAAATGCCGAACCGTTCGGCCAGTCCCGAGGCGGAGTACAGCTCGCCTGGCCGCATCTCGCCGGAGACGATGGCCCCGCGCAGCACATTCACGACCTCTTCCCGGACGCTCGTCCAACGCGCGAATGAGGGCAGCGCCAAGTGCCGCGGTTCAGCCATCTACGGTCCTAGTTCGATGTCGTCGGTGGGCCATTCCACCGTGGACCATTCTAGTCCTGAGCCGTTCCGCTGACCCATGGACCAGCACGGTGCCATGTCGTATTTTACATGTAACCGACCATCGGCGAGCCCAAGGGAGCGTGGGTGCGATGAGGTTGACCGGAAAGGGTGCGCCGAGGCGGTTATCAGGCGTTCTCGCCATCACCGCCACCCTTGTCGTCGGACTGGCGACGAGCGCACCCCAGGCAAGCCCAGCGGACTTCAAGGTCGATCCGATCGATCCCCAGCGGTGGCAGAACCAGTACGACATGACGTGGGCGGACTGGACCGACATCCCGGGCACCAGATGGAACGACCCGGACGCCAAGCCCAGTGCGCGCGGCCTGCGGATCGCACTGGTCGCCGTCGACTTCCCGGACCAGCCCTTCGTGATCACGCAGCCGAAGAAGAGCGATCCGTTCGGCAACCCGCAGATCGACCCGATCGCACGGGCGGACGTGCCACGGTTCTACCGCGACTACTACATGATCCCGAACGAGCACAACCACGGCCGCACCATCCACGAGTACTGGATGGAGCAGAGCCGCGGCAAGCTCGGCGTCGGCAAGATGGACACCTTCGGCGCATATCGGCTGCCCCGCAACCTGTTCGAATACGGCCTGAACGAGTGGGGGCAGACCGCGTCCTGCCCGAAAGGCCACGCCTGCAACGGAAATCTCGACAACGCCGCTGACACGGCATGGAAGGCCGACCTCGCCGCGCGCGGCATTCCCTGTCCGGACAGCCGATGCGGCTACGACGTGATCCTGCGGGTCTACGCCGGATACGACGAGACCAGCATCTGGCAGGAGTTCGGCGAGATGAAGTTCAACCGCAAGGAGGACATCCCCGACGAGTGGGGCCCGCCCCCGTCGGTCGATCCGGACAACACGATGCCCAACTGGGCGCCCACCCGGTACGTCGAGTGGACCTCCTGGCGCGCCGCCGCGCAGCAGTGGGGCCTGTCATCCATCCGGCAGGCGGAGAGCTCGGGGACGATCACCCACGAGATGGGCCACTACTTCTTCAACATCGGCGACAACAACAACAATCCGTTCTCCGACCGCCAGAATCCGCCCAGCCCGTTGCACCGGGTGGGTTCCGCGCCGTGGGACATGATGGACCGCGGCTCGTTCAACGGTCCGGGCGGCCACCACATGCGCTGGGTCATCCCGCCGAACATGGGTGGCTGGTCACCGGCCGGCCTGATGGTCCGCAACAAGATCCACGCCGGCATCGTGCCCGCGGACAACGTTCTGGACGTCAGCCGCGAAGCCCTTGCCGGAACCGGCCTCGTCGTCGACAGAGTCACTGCTCGTGCCGTCGATCCGGGGCAGGGCGGGACATCCGGCATCAAGGTCCGCCTCGACGGCGCGGGCCGGCCCGACCGCACGCCGGACTGCGACATCAACACCGATCCGTTCTGCCACGGCAACGTCGGCTGGGACCACTACACGCTCGAAGTCGTCGACCGGATGGGTTTCGACTCGTTCACCCCGGACAGCGGCGTCATCATCGCCAAGAACAAGACAGGCGAAGGAAACACCTGCGGCTACAACTGCTTCAACTGGGTCGTCGACGCCAACCCCAAGGACATCGGCCTGGTCGACTTCCACCGTCCCGACGGCACCCCCGTCATGGCCTCCATCGCCGACCATCGTCAGCTCAACGACGCGGCCTTCCACGCGGGCCTGAACTCCGGTTCGGCCTACGAGTGGGTCGACAAGGCGAACCGGCTGCACTTCTACGTCATCGGCATTGAACGTGACGGCCGCGGCGTCCTGTCCTACACCCTCGCCGTGCGTTCCCTCGATGGCTCCGGCCCGCAACGCCGTGGCGTCAGCCTCGGCAAGCCCGTGATCAGCGGCCTGCAACCCGGCCGGGCCGCGAAGTGTGCCTTCCCGCTCACCAACACCGGTCAGACCGCCACCACGACGACGGGCCACACCAGCACGAACGTGTCCGCCAAACTGAACAACGACGTCTACCGGCTCTCGGTCTCGTCTCGTGGCAGGGGCTGGACGGCCCAGCTGGACAACGCGCTGACCACGGCCACCGCTGGGCAGACCGTCACCGTCCCGGTGTACGTCTCCCGTACCCCCGGTTCCACGCGCGACACGACCGTCACGCTGACCGCCGTCTCCGAAAGCGATCCCACTGTGACTCGTTCCCTCACCTGCACTGTCGACCTCCGCGACACGGCTCGCGGATGAAAATCCGGAAAGTAGCGTGGGCGACGGCATTGGCCGTGGCGGCAACCATCACCATCGGCGGCAACGCCAACGCGGAAACGCCAGGCATCGTGGTCAAGAACGGCGTGACCCAACCGGTATTCGGTTACGGCGACGCGATCAGGGAGCGCGTGTTCGTCGACTCCCCCTATGACTCCGATGTGGACGGTCGCCCGGACGTCATCGCCGTGGACATCATGCGGCCTGCCGCAAGCGATCGGGGCCTGAAGGTCCCGGTCATCATGGATCCGAGCCCGTACTACTCGACTCTCGGCCGTGGCAACGAGTCCGAGCTCAAAACCGACACCGACGGCGACGGCCTGCTGGACCGATGGCCGCTGTTCTACGACAACTACTTCGTCCCTCGCGGCTACGCAGTCCTGCTGATGGACATGATCGGAACGAGCAATTCGACCGGCTGCCCGACGATTCACGAAGAGTCGGACAACCTGTCACCCAAAGTCGTGATCGACTGGCTGCGTGGGCGAGCCACCGCACACAACGCTGCAGGCGCGCGAGTCGTGGCCGACTGGCACAACGGCAGGACCGGCCTGATCGGCAAGTCCTACGACGGCACTCTCGCCAATGGCACGGCGGTGTCCGGTGTGGACGGTCTGTCGACCATCGTGCCGATCACCGCGATCTCCAGCTACTACGACTACACTCGCAGCAACGGGATTGTCCAGCGCGGCAACAACTATCTGGCCTCCCTTGCCAACACCATCACCAACCCGGACCGCAGGGACCACTGCGCACCGGTCCGTGACCGGTTGTCGGCCGACGACGGCGACGAATCCGGTGACTACACCAACTTCTGGCACGTCCGCGACTACAACCGCGACGTGCGCAGAGTCAAGGCGAGCGTCTTCATCGTCCACGGGCTGAACGACGAGAACGTCCGTCCGGATCACTTCAGCAAGTGGTGGTACGGCTTGGCCGAGCACAACGTGCCCCGCAAGCTGTGGCTCGCGCAGACCGGCCACGTCGACCCGTTCGACTTCCGGCGTGGGGCATGGGTCGAGGAGATCCACAAGTGGTTCGACTACTGGCTGCACGGAATCGACAACGGCATCATGCGCGAGCCCATCGTCGACATCGAGCGCGCGCCGGACGTCTGGGAAACCGCCTCGGACTGGCCGGTCCGCGGCTCCCGCCCAGTGGACGTATGGCTGGCGCCGTCCGGAACGTTGTCGCTGCGGCCGAACCGACCGTCCGCGCCGGTACTGAGCTTCCAGGACGACCCGCTGCAGCGGGAAAGCACCATGATCGGCAACGAAAACACGATCCAGCCGAACCGGCTGGCCTACGTCTCGGCACCGCTCACCGCGCCCCTGCACATCTCGGGCACGCCGAAGATCAACCTCCATGGGTCCGTCAACGCCACCGACACGAACTTCGGCGCGATCCTCGTCGACTATGGCCGCGCAGAACGGATTGAGCGCACCGGCGACGGTGTCGTCACCGGCACAAACGAGAACTGCTGGGGCGAAAAGGCCGCTTGGGGTGGCTACGCCGAAGACGCGTGCTACCGCGAGGTTTTCAAGCGCGTCGCCGTGACCGACCGCGAAGTCGTGACCAAGGGCATCGTCGACGCACTGAACATCAACGACTACAGCAGGCCGACTCCCCTGGTGCCCGGCAGGCAGTACCAAGTCGGTTTCCCGTTGCTGCCTGAGGATTACGTATTCCCTGCGGGCCACCGCATCGGCGTGATCATCGTCGGCAGCTACCGTGACTACGGCAGTCAGGCCGACCAGAACCGCGCCACGATCACGATCTCACCGCGGCGAAGCCTGGTCGAGCTGCCCATCGTGGGCGGACACGCGGCCGCGGTGCGCGCCGGTCTGAAGTGAGCTGAGTCATGGTGCGCGGACCAGGTTCTCCACTTCGATGATCCCGGTGATCAGGTCTCTGGCGGATTGTCGCAGCACGGCGATGAAGGAACGCACGCCGTCGGTGCTCGCCTCGATCAACGATCGGCAAACCCGTTCCACCTTGGCCAGTTCGGTTTGCCAGATCTGTGATCGCTGGCCTGGCGGCCCTGGGAACACCGACGCCCGGGAAGCCGCGTCCGCCAGGCCGTGCAGCGAGGAGACGACCCGCGAAAGGTCGGGAGGATTGGTGTTGGGCAGCTCGCTGAGCTCGGCGCTGACCGTGCGCCATGCGTCGCCTACCTCCTTGATGTGGCTGGCGCCACCGGATCGCAACCACGCTCGATGGACGTCCTCCCGGGAGACGTGCGGCTGTGCGTTGTCCTCGGCGGCGATCGCCTCGCCGAGTCCGCTCAGCTGGGTCGAACGCGGGCGCAACGTCGGCACGCTGACCGAGACGACCGCAACCACTGCGACGGTGGCTGTGGCGAAGCGACGTCCGCCGGAGGGAGCGATGACAGCGGGTTGGCCCTGGGAACGTAGTCGTACGATCGCGGCGCCTACCCCGGCTCCGGCGAGCATGACGATCATGCCGCGGACACCGGCACGCATCAGCTGCCCTCCGCCGAATCCGGGTTGCGGGGTCGGGCATGCGGTGTAGAAGGTTTGCAACAAAGGCAAACAGGCCTCGAAAGTCCACAGTGTCCATTGCAGGAGAATCACGAACAACGCCGTCGCCGCGCCCCCGAAGAGGCTGACGGCCAGCCCACGGCCCCGGATGATCAACACCAGGGTCACCACGAACTGGACGATCAGCAGCAGAGCCACCTCCCGGTCCACGAACACTCTCGCGAACATGACGGTATGGCGGTTCTCCGGCAGGGCGGTCCAGCGGGCGAACACTCGAACGAGCAGGTCCCCGGCCAGCCAGATCACCGCACCGAGCAGAGCGGTGATCGTGGCGCGCCTGACCTGACCGAATCCCTGCAGCCACAACGGAAGCAGCCAGATCAGGGTGAGGCCGGCAAGCAGCGGCAGGCTGCCGCCGGCAAGCGCGAGTACGGGATGTTCGACCACCTGGTTCAGCACCACGTCGGCGTCGGTCCACGCGTCGCGCAGGTAGTTCTCGGCGGCGCGTAGGGCAATGCCGATGTTCGTCGCGTAGCTGTCCATGGACCGCCAGCCCCAGAGGCGCAGCAGGGACACTCCGACGAGCGCGATGGTGGCCGCGGCGACAAGCAGCGCCGCCGTTCGGCGAGTGGTCGGTACGTGTTCGGCCAGGCCGACACACCAGCTCACCCAGCACAACGCGGCCAACACGATCAACGCCAGAACCAACGCCCCGACCAGGGTGGCGACAGACGGAAGCAGCTGTGGCATGTATCCGACGGCAGCTTGGTTCAATGCCAGCAGCGTGCCGGCCACCACTCCCACCGTCGGTACCAACGCCGCCCGCCAGGCCGATGCCGCCGTTTCCCGGCAGAACGCCGCCAGTCGCAGGCCGGTGACGAAGATGAACACGGCCATCCCGAGTCCCCAGAACCGCCCGACCAGCACCCTGGCGTCCACCGAGTCCGCGGTGATGTCCAGCAACGCAAGCCCCACTTGTGCGGTTGCGGACTTCAACGCGATTCCGGCGAGGACGGACTCCCAGAATCCCGGCCGCAGCAACTGGGCGGGCGCGCCCAGCGCGGCCACTCGAACCTGGACCGGCGGATGGGTGCGCCACCAACCGGTCCATCGAGGGTGCACGCGACCGGTTGCCGCGGGAAAGCACTCGCGGGGATCAACCGAGCCGAGCCAGGCCGAAACTCGGGCGTCGGCATGGTGCTCGCGGGCGCGCAGCACCGCGTTGCGCGACAGGTACACCAGCGCGACCAGCGCGAGGAATCGCAAGCTCGCTTCGACGAACCATTCGGCGTATTCGGCGGACCACCAGCCGCTGAGCGGTGTCAGCGGTTCCGGGCTGAACAGGTACGGATCGATTGACGCCACGACGAAGGGCAGCAGGCCGATCACCAAGAAGGTCCGCCACACCGCCATCGTCAGGTAGGTGATGCGCACGTCTCCGTTGCGCAGATGGGCAAGCTCGTGCAGGACAACAGCACGGAACGACCTCCTGTCGGTGCGGTACAGCGTGACCAGTCCGGCGTCCAACGCGACGTAACCCCTGCGGCCGCTGCCGAACGCCAGCCCACCGGTGCGCGGACTGACCGGGTCGACCAGGAAGAGCGGTCTGCGCTTGAGCCCGGCACGGTCCACCAGAACGTCGAGCTCCGGCATCGCGGTCACGTCCAGCGGTACGAGCCGCAGCCGTCGGATCCGCCAGCGCGGTTGCAGTTGATAAAGCGCGGCGGCCAACAGCAGCAACCCGAGCTGCCCGCCGATCATCCAGCCGAGCCGTCCAGGCAGATGCTGCCCGATGCAATCCTCCATCCGCTGCTGGTCGATTTCCCGCTGCGCGCCCGGAGTAAGCGGTACGTCGGATGGTGGGAGCGGAGCGAGATTGACGCTCTCCTGGCATTGCGACGAGACGTCAAGCCAGTACACCGGCCCTGGCGGAGCGACCTGTGCGTGAACGAACAGCGTCGCACCCATCACCAGCGCGATCAGCAGGGCGAACCGGACCGTCGTGCCGGTCGGCGTCCAAGCGCGCCGCGGCGGATCCCGGGTCTGCGGCTCATTCATCGTTCGTCAGGCTGGCCAGTACCGACTCGACGAGAGCGTCCACCTTTGCCCCGGTCAACCCGAGCGCCTGGGCTCGTTCCCGGACAACCTGTGCCACGCGCTTGAGATCGTCCTCGCTGAGTGTCGCGGGCAGTTGCGGCTCGGTTTTCCGACCGCGTCGCCGGACGATGCGGCGCAGGAGCCTGCCTCCGCCACGTACAACCGCAGCGCCGACCTGGTCCGTCAGCTGCTTGTAGACCGCCGCGGCGACGGCGAGTGCAACCGGGGACACCAATGCCACCACGGTGTCGATCCCGGATCCGAGTATCTCGTCGCGCCCCCGGTCCCCGGCCAGCGCGCGCTCCGGATCTCGAAAGTACGCTTCGCTGGCCGCCGCGAAGAACGGCAGCTCCTCGGGTGCGACGGTGCTGACCGCATCGCGTGCCAAGGAGACCACGAAGTCCCGCTGATCCGTATGGCGCACAACGACTCCCCACCTCAATCGGGTGACCACTCATTGTGCCCACACCCGACGGGCCCGCCCTAAAATCCGGCTAAGCGCGGTCAGTGTTGTACTGAGTGCAAGTTGAGGCCGCGTGGGGTGAGCCACCAGACGAGTGCGGTAAAAGCAAGGATGAGGACCGCGCCGCAGAGGCTGGTCACGGCAAGCGAGTCGGCGAATGCCTGTTTGGCCGCGGCGATGACGTCGGGTGTGCCGGTCGCGATGGCGCCGCCGATCGACTCGCGGGCAGCTTCGCCGGCACCGGCGGGAAGGTCGCCGCGATACAAAGCGGCGGCCAGGCTGCCGAGGGTCGCGACGCCGAGGGTGCCGCCGATGTCGTAGCTGGTTTCCTCAAGTGCCGCAGCACTTCCAGCCTTGTCTTCGGGGGTACCCGACATGATGACGGCGGAGGCGATGGCCATCGGCCCGGTGCCGATTCCCACGAGCACCATCGAGGCTACGACCGAGCCATAGGTCAGCGGCGTCAGCCAGAGCATCAGAAAACCAAGCGCCATCGCGACAAGTCCACCGATCAGCACCGGTCGGGGCCCGACGCGGTGAGCGAGACTCGGCGCCATCGGCGAGATGATCGCCGAGACGACGGCGGTGGGTAGCAGGAACAGCCCGGCTTGCAACGGCGAGAAGCCTTGGACGAGCTGGATCCATTGGGCCATCAGGAGCATCACCGCGGTCATGGTGACCGCCGAGACGAGCGCGACCAGGATGCCGGCGGTGAAGGCACGGCTGCGGAACAGCCGAATCTCCAGCAGCGGGTCGGGGCGGCGTAGGCAACGCCGGACGAACCAGGCGAGCGTGATCAGCGCGACGGCGGCCGAACCCAGTGTCCACGCGTCGATGCCGTTCTTGGCCAGATGCTTGATGGCATAGATGAAGGCGACCATGCCTGTCATCGACAGGACTGTGCCGAGGGCGTCCCAACGTCCTGGACGGGGGTTACGTACTTCCGGGAGCAGGATCAGCCCCGCGATGATCGCGATCACCATGATCGGCACGTTGACCAGAAAGGCGGCGTGCCAACTGAAAGCTTCCAGCAGCAGTCCACCGAGGATCGGCCCGAGCGCGCCGCCGGCCGAGGCCATGGCGGCCCAGATGCCCAGCGCGGTGGCTCGCTCCTTGGGATCGGTGAACAGGCTGCGGATCATCGACAGGGTCGACGGCATGATCATGGCCCCGCCGATCCCGAGCAGCGCCCTGACCGCGATGAGCATCGCGGAACTCGTGACGAACAAAGCAGCGGCGGAGGCCAGGCCGAACGCGGCGAAGCCGGCGATGAGCATGCGCTTGCGTCCCCAGCGATCACCGAGAGCACTGGCCGTGACCAGAAGTCCTGCCACCACAAGGGAATAGACGTCGACGATCCACAGCAGCTCGACCGCGCCGGGCTTGAGCTCCGCGGAGATCTCCGGCAGCGCGACGTTGAGGATGGTCAGGTCCATCATGATCAGCAGCAGGCTCGCGGACAGCACTGCGAGCGCCGCCCAACGGCGGGTGTACGGCGGAGCCGCGATCGTGGTCATCGAGAGATTCCCCTGAGAAAGGTGCCGGGCAACAGGCGGGGCAACTCACACCGGCGATGTCCCGCCACCAGCAGCAACCTCCCGGACAACACAGCCAACCCCGCCCAGCGGCGGGCGAACGACACAACCACAGTCATCGAGACATCCCCCTGAAAAAGGTCTCGGACAGCAGCCGAGGCAGCTCCCGCCGCGCGATGTCCCCACGCCGCAGCCCTTCACGTCCCGCCATCAGCAGCCCGTACACCACACCGGAAATCCACCTGGCGGGCAGGTCGGCGCGCAGGATCCCGGCCTCCTGACAGGCCGCGAACAACGCGATCTCCCGCTCTTCCAACTCATCGCTGCGACGTACCAGGCCCGGATCCGTGGCGATGAGGTGTTCGGTGAACACGAAACTGTGCTCCTCGGTCACCTCGATGTGCCTGAGAAGCAACGTGTGCAGGGTTTTCTCCAGCGTCACGGGGTCACCGCCGGCCAGCGTCTCCTCCAGCCCGGCCTCCTCCTGAACGCGTGCCCACGCCGCGAGCGCCCGCCAGCCGAGCGCGATGATCAGCTCGTCGCGCGTGGCGAAGTGCCTGCTCTCGAAGGAACGTGAGTCAGGCCTCGGGGACTTCCTGGCCCAACATGGCCGCGGTGGCCTCGTCGAGAATGTCGCGCATCGCTTGCTCCGCCGCCACGGCGTCACCGGCCTGCACGGCCTGGGCCACGTCGGCGTGCCAACGGATCGCTGCCGGTTCCGGCTTCGCCGGCATCAAGTGGTGATGGGTCCGCCCCGTCAGCACCGCGGCGACCACGCCGCTCAACGCGCTCAACATCTCGTTGCCGGTGGCCTCGAGCAGCGTGCGGTGGAACCGGATGTCCGCCGCGAGGTACGCCTCCAGATCGCCGGATCGGCCGTGCACCGCCATGTCCATCACGGCGCCGGTCAACGCGCCGCACTGCTCGGGAGTCGCGCGCTGGGCGGCGAGCGCCGCGGCCACAGGTTCCATCCCGCGGCGCAGTTCGCTGAGTGACCGGAGCTGCTCGTCACGGCCCGCGCCCTCCAGCCGCCACGTGATGATCCGCGGGTCGAAGACGTTCCAGTTCGCGCCCGGGGCGACCGTGACCCCGACCCGGCGGCGGCTGACGACCATGCCCATCGACTCCAGCACCCGGATCGCCTCGCGGATCACAGAGCGGGACACACCGAAGCGGGACTCCAGCTGCTCGATCCGCAGGACCTCGCCCGCGGGCAGGTCGCCTGACGTGATCAGCAGGCCGAGCTGGTCCAAAACGCTGCTGTGCAGATCGGCCCGGCCACTGTCGGTCATGGCCTAATCATCACACGATTGTCCACCCAGAAGCCCAACCGGATCAATAAAGCAGATCTTTTGATTCTCAAGCGTTGAAAGATAGACCTAAAGGTGTCACGATGCGTCAAACATCACACCAGAAGGTCAACGATGATCGACGTCTCACTCCTGCGTTCTCTCGTGGTCATGGGCGTGTCGGGTTCGGGCAAGACGACCCTCGGCGCGGCCCTGAGCCAACGGCTGCGGTTGCCCTTTGCCGACGCCGACGACTTCCACAGCCAGGCCAGCGTGGCCAAGATGTCCGCGGGCATCCCCCTGGACGACGCGGATCGACGGCCATGGCTCGCCGCTCTCGGCGAGTGGCTCGCGGCCCACGAAGCAACCGGCTGCGTGCTGAGCTGCTCGGCGCTCAAGCGCTCCTACCGCGATTTGCTCCGCAAATCCGCGCCAACGCTGAGTTTCATCCACCTCAACCCGCCGCCGCAGGTCGTGCACAGGCGAATGGCCGGCCGGCTCGGGCACTTCATGCCCGCATCGCTGGTCGAGTCCCAGTTCCAGGCGCTCGAACCGCTGCACGCCGACGAACCCGGGATCGAACTCGGCGACGACCTGCCCGTCGACCAGCTGATGACCGCCTGCCTGGCCGGCCTCACCCCCACCTCAGGAGGACGCGCATGAACTCCTTGCAGCTTGCTGCGGCGCAGACCGCCTCAAGCACGTGGCTGGTGTCGGCGGCGCTCGTCGGCATCGCCCTGATCGTCGTGCTGATCACGTACTTCAAAGTGCACCCGTTCCTCAGCCTGACCCTCGGCGCCCTGCTCGTCGGCATCGTCGGCCGGCTGCCGGTCGCCGAGACGATCACCGCGTTCGGCAAGGGATTCGGGGACACGGCGGCAGGTGTCGGCGGGCTGATCGCGCTCGGCGCGATGTTCGGCAAGCTGCTGGCCGACTCCGGCGGCGCCGACCAGATCGTGGACACGATCGTCGGGCGAGCCGGCCGCCGGTTCCTGCCGTGGGCGATGGCGCTGGTCGGGGCGCTCATCGGCCTGCCGATGTTCTTCGAGATCGGCCTCGTCCTGCTGATGCCGGTGATCTTCCTGGTGGCTCGGCGGTCCGGGCTGTCGCTGATCGCCCTCGGCGTGCCCGCGCTGGCCGGTCTGTCGGTGATGCACGGGCTCGTGCCGCCGCATCCCGGGCCGCTGGTGGCGATCGCGGCCCTCAAGGCGGACCTCGGTATCACACTCGCGCTGGGCGTCCTGGTCGCGATCCCGACCGTCGCCCTCGCCGGCCCGCTCTTCACCCGCTACGCCGCCCGCTGGGTGAACGTCCCAGCGCCTGCGTTGTTCAGCAAGGACCCCGACCACACGAGCCCGCCCGCCGACGAGCAATCCACGCCAGGCCGCCGTCCCTCATTCGGCCTGACCATCGCCACTGTGCTGCTGCCGGTGGTGCTGATGATGGGCAAAGCGCTGGCGGACATCTTCGCGCCCCAGGGCTCGGGCATCCGCGTCGTGCTGGACAACCTCGGCACGCCGCTGGTGGCCCTGCTGATCGCGGTGCTGGTCGCGGTGTTCACCCTTGGCCGCGGATCCGGCATGGACCGCAAGGCCATCGCCACCTCGTTCGAACAGTCCCTGCCGCCCATCGCGGGCATCCTGCTGATCGTCGCGGCAGGCGGCGGCTTCAAGCAGACCCTCATCAGCACCGGGATCGGCAAACTGGTCGCGGACTGGGTCGCCGGCAGCGGCCTGTCCGTGCTGCTGCTCGCATGGCTGGTGGCCGTGCTCATCCGCCTCGCGACGGGATCCGCCACCGTCGCCACGGTCACCGCGTCCGGCATCCTCGCCCCGCTGGTCGGCACGCTCAGCCCCGGTGAGACCTCGTTGCTGGTGCTGGCGATCGGCGCGGGATCGCTGTTCTTCTCGCACGTCAACGACGCCGGCTTCTGGATGGTCAAGGAGTACTTCGGACTCACGGTCGGCCAGAACATCAAGACGTGGTCCTTGATGGAAACCGTCATCTCGGTCTGCGGCCTGGTCTTCGTGCTCCTGCTGAACCTGATCATCTGACGCTAGGCCACGGTTGAGCACTCAACTGAATAACCGGGCAAGGAGTCACATAGTCGCGGACTTGTCTTCCTTGCACGGAAAGGACCTCCGGGTTGTCAACGCTTACGAGCCAACTCCCGAGCACGAGCGAGGCAATCCCGGAGGCCCTGCCGCCGGCCAACGAACGTCCGTCGAGGCTACGGCGGTGGTTGCCAGCCCTCGCGGTGGTCGCGTTCCTCGCCGAAATGGCGGTCGCGATGATCACGGCGGCGGTGGAACAGACCCCGACCATCGACGAGCCGGTTTACGTTGGCGCGGCGCTGGTCTACGTGGAGCAGCACAGCCTCCGGTACAACCCGGAACATCCACCGCTGGGAAAACTGATCATCGCGACCGGACTGGCCTTCGCCGACGCGCGCCTCGACCCCGCCTTCGTCGGCGACCAGACCCAACTCGGCCGTCATGTGCTGTACGAGTCAGGCAACGATCCGGGACGACTGATGCTGGCGGCGCGGCTGCCGGTAATCGTGCTCACGCTCCTGTTCGGGTTAGTCGTCTTCTCGTTCGCCCGTGATCTCGTCGGCCCCGTCGGCGGATTGGTGGCGCTCGCCCTGTACGCGTTCTCACCCGACGTCATCGCGCACGGTTCGCTGGCCACGCTTGACGTTCCGGTGGCTGGTTTCCTGCTGACGTCAGTCTGGCTGCTGTGGCGAGCCCGGCGTCGCCCCGCGCTTTACCTTCCCCTTGCGGGACTTGCCTTCGGTGCGGCCCTGGCGACGAAGATGAGCGCCCTGGCCGCGTTTCCGGTGCTGCTGCTGTTGGTCGTGCTGTCCGTCAGGCGCAGGCGTGACCTCCTCAGGCTCGGCGCGGCGGTGGTACTGATCGCGATCGCCGTGGTGTGGGCCTCTTACCTGGTCGTGGATCCGTTGCTGCGTTGGGAAACGCCGCCTGGCTTGCCGCAGCGTGCGCTTGTCGACTGGTTGCCGGTTCCTGAGCCGTACCGGGATGGGATGCGTGTGCAGTTCGGCTTCGAGGACCAGGTCTGGGGCGGTTTCTTGTTCGGGCGTCACTACCTCGGTTCGCTCTGGTACTACCTGCCGGCCGCGCTGCTCGTGAAGACGCCACTGGGCATGCTGGCGCTCTGGCTGGCCGGCGCTGTCGTGATGTTTTCCCGGCTACGCCCAGCGGCACCGTACGTACTCGTCCCCGCGGCCGTGCTGCTGGCCGCGGCCATGACCGGCGACCGCGATCTCGGCGTCCGGTACGCGGTCTTCGTGCCGATGTTCCTGACGGTCGCGGCAGGCAGCGTAGTTACCGTGCGACAGCGATGGATGCGTGTCACGGCGGCGTTCCTGGTCATCTTCGCCGCGGTCAGTTCGCTTCGGACGTTTCCGTATTACCTGCCGTACTCCAACGAGGCCTTCGGCGGGCCGACAAAGACCCATCTACGCCTGCACGACTCGAACGTCGACTGGGGACAAGACCTAGGCCGCCTGGCCGACGTCCTGCGACAGCGCTACCCGGGCGAGCGGATTTGGCTCGTGTACAAGGGAAGCGGCGTGCCGTCACACTACGGCATCGACGCAACCGACCCACGCAAGGTGCCACCGGACCAGGTGCGCGGACTGCTTGTCGTGTCGGATTCCGCGATCGCCAAGGCAGACAACCACCTGACAGCACTGATCAAGAGCAGCACCCCGATCGACGAAGTCGGCCACTCCATCACGATCTACCGCCGCCCATAGCGTATGTCCTTTGAGGACGGCGAATACAGCACGAGCCTGCGCCCTCAGAAGCTGGCCGGGGCGCAGGCTCGTCACAACAGAGCGCCGACCACTACCGGATCCGTTTGACAGGCCGGAAGAGACGGCGAGGCTTTGGGCTCTCGCCCGTGCCCGACGCGTACCGCAAGACCGCGCCCCCTTCCCACTGCAGCAGAGACATGAGCTGGGCGTTGACTTGACGCTCCTCGTCCGTGTCCCGCGGTCGAGGCAGCCCAAGGTGTTCGTAAAGTGCGAACCGATCCAGATCAATGATCGTGGCGACGGCCGTTCCGTACTCGTCAGCCGCCGCGATCGCGGCACGATAGGCCAAATAGGCAAGGAAGTACGGCGCCAATGCGACCAATAGCCAAGGTCCGTCGGTCAGCAGCGCTGCGATGGCGATCAACGTGGCCAGCAATGAGACGAAGCAAAGACGGACAGTGGTGTCCAGCAACTGCCGGGAATCGCGAAGATACGCCAGATGTGGTTCGGGGATGACCAACGCGAAGTGCGGGGCGGTGGTGACAGCGTCAAGTCCGTACTGGGCACCGACCGCGTCTTCGTACCGCCGTAAGGTATTGCCCAGTCTCGTGGGCAAGATGCGCTGGCCGTCCGGGTAGCGCTCATGTCTGGCATGCAACGCGTCCCTGGCAACGATCTGCGGCACGAGATGGTTCGAGTCGGATGAGTTGAGATATTTGTCGAACTGCTGGTTATAGGTCTCCTCGTCGAGATCATCGGTGTAGCGTGGACTTTTCAAGAAGCCTTCCTCGATGGCATCGTCCAGCGCGTCAACCCGTTCTGCGAGCCGTTGCGCGCGTTTGCGATGGTGGGCGACGCGTAGCCGCATGGCTCCGATCGCAATCATCGAGGAACCCCAATAGCCTTCGAGCAGTTGAACCGTCGCGAACTGGAACGGATGCAGGAACAGGGCAAGCACGAATGTGATCAGAAGCAGCCATGCGACCTGCGAAACAGACCATTCGGTAAGTCGGACGCCGAGTGCCGTCAGGTTGGGCCGATCGCGCCAGGCATCGCTCTTGATCAGTAGATAGTTCCACAGCACCAAGAACAGTGTGGGCACCATGGTCACGATGCTGAAGTACTTTCCTACTCTGCTCCCTGCCGTCAGCGCGGCGTCCGCGATCGATGGCGCGGCCATTCACTGTTTCCTTCGCGGCAGTCGCTCCGTCTTGTAGTTGCACTTGCTGCAGTGATACAGGCCATCGCTACGCAGCTTCCGCAGCCTGCCGTCGGGGCAGTTCGGACACTTCGCCGACTTCCGAGGAGGTCGCCGGCCGGGCATGCGCGAGGAACCGCTTGAATAACTGAGTCGAGGCGCCAATGTCACGGTGAGCAGAATCAGTGCGGGACCGGCCGAGCGAGAGCGCACCATGTCACCTCCCACCTCGATGAACCTGAACATGGTAGGACTATCCGCCAATCGCGTCGATGGGATGACTGATGAGGCGGACGATGGGATGGCTCCGATCGGTGAGCATGCGCGCGCTTATGGCCGTGCTGTGGTGGCCGTGGCTCGTCCCTACGCTGGCAGTCCTGTTGTTGGCGGGCGCTGGCGGCCTCGGCGCTGATTGGCTCGTCTGGACCGGACTCGGCGTTGCGCTCCTCGGACTCGCCGTACTTCTCGGACTGGGGTATCTGGGTCGGCGGGCTCGGCAGCCCGTCAAGCCGCCTGCTTGCCGCCCGCCGTCAGGGTTGGAGGCCGAAGTAGTCGCGGAGTTCGGGCGGGACCGCGTCCGGGTGGGGCTGGAAGAGCTCAATGAGTAGCTGGTCCGGACCTTGGGCCATGGCGTAGTCCGCAGTGTCATGGTGACGGATATCGGTGATCACTGTGCCTCCCCGGAGCTAGCGGGTCACGACGGAGGGTGCGCGGCCACACCGTATTGCGCCGGCGGTCCCGATACAGGGTTGCGCAGAATCCGCCAGCACAAGTAGATGCAGACACCCGCTGCGGGCGCACCACCCAGCAACGTCGCGGCGATGCCAAGCGGGACGACCTGTCCGGCAAGGTACAGCGGCACCAGCACGGCCGTGGCGATGCCGAACTTCGCAAGGAAAATCGCCGTGCACACCTGAAAGCGCCGCCGCTGGGCACGGTCGCGCCGCCAGCCGAATCGTTCACCGCGCACGGCTCCCATCACCACACCGATGATCGGCCATCGCACCAGCATCGATACTGCGAACACCACGCCGCCGCCTGCCTGCGTGAGGATGGCGGTGAGGTAGAAGTCGACCGCGCGCCCGGTGCTGCCGGCCAGCAGCACAGACACGCCGACCACGAGCACGCCGATTGCCGGCTGCCAGAACTTGCGGTCCGTGCACAGTCGCACCACGGCGAACACGAACACGCCACCGAGCGCGATCAGCGCCGACGTCAGCACATGCTCGGTCAGCAGATAGGCGACGAGGAACAGCGCCCGCGACGCGACCCCTTCGGCAACCGTGCGCCAACCGCCCACCGCGGTGAACAACGACAAAGACTTCTGGGTCACCAGATTGAGGCTCATGCGCCTGCCTTCGTCGTGGCAGGCGTGGGGAATCCGGTCCGGCGCATCGTGTCCTCGTAGCCGCCGATCGCGTCGAGCAGCTCGCGCCGGCCGCGGTTCGCCTCGGCCAGTACCTGGCAGAGGTGGTACGCGTCCTGCATTGCCAGGTTTCCGCCGAAACCCGGCGCCAGGTGGATCGCGTCGCCGATGACCGTCACCGGGCTGGCGGGCCAGGCAGGCATCGGCGGGATCATCCCGATCCGCAGCGCGACTGTGACGTCCGGCCACGCCTCGGCGACGATCAACCGCAGGTCCGCAGTCAACTCCTTGGCCCGGCGCCACACCGCGGCCGACAAGCTGGCCGCACCGAGCCACTCTTGCGTGACCGGCAAGGCCCACATCACGTAGTCCTCGATGTGGGCGACCGCGTCGGGGCGCAGGGTCGGTAGCCAGCGCTGCCGCGCCACGACAGGCGACTCGGCAAACCGCAGCACGCCCAACGCCATCATTGTGCCGGACACGTGGACGGTGGCCGGATTGTCGCCGATCAGGCCGGGCAGCCCGGCATCTGCCACGGCGTGCAGCGGGGTTGCGCCCATGAGCATGCGCCGCCCTGTGTCGACCACTTGTGCGTGCGGCAAGTACTGGCGGCGGACCGCCGAACCTATGCCGTCGGCGCCGACCAGCACGTCGGCGATGTCCGTGCGGCCGTCGGCGAACCACGCCTGGACCGTGCCGTCGGCTCGTTGTTCGAACCGTGTGAACTCCGCCCCAAAGCGGACCACGTCTTCCAAGCCTGTCAGCAACACCGCCCGCAGCAGCGGCCGATGGACCTGCCGACCTGGCCGCGCCCCGCCCGCCATGCCGTCGGACGGTTGAGCGCCCACGACCGTGAGCGGTCCGTCCACATCGGACAGTCGAAGAGTCTGCGTGCGCGGTCCACCCGTCGTGGCCTCCACCATCGCGGCATGCCCCGGTGGCAGGCACGCCCGTAGCGCCGAGGCGCCCCGGTCATCGACATGCAGGCTCACGCCCTGCGGACGTTCCAACGCGCCGTCTCGCTCGTACACCACGACGTCGACACCCGCCCGGCGCAACCCCTGCGCCAGCGTCAACCCGCCCAAACCGGCACCGACCACGATCACCCTCATCCCCAGCCCTCTTTCTTCATCGCCTGATGAAGAACACTCTACGGACGGCTCGACCAAAACTCCACCGACCAATGAAGAAAGCTGGTAGGCTCCACCGGGTCATGGCAGAACACGCACGTCCCGGACGCTGGCGGTCCGGCGCGGAAAGCAAGCAGCGAATCCTCCAGGCCGCCCGCGAACTGTTCGGGCAGCACGGGTACGGCGGCACGACCGTGCGCGCGATCGCCACCGCGGCAGAGGTCGACCCGGCGATGGTGTTCTACTTCTTCCGCACCAAGCAGGGCCTGTTCGCCGCGGCGATCGAGATGTCCGGCGACGTCCCGCCGGCCATCGAGTCGATCTTCGCAGGCGGCCTCGACACCATCGGCGAGCGCATCGTCCGCACGCTGCTGGAGAACCTCGACAAGTCCGACCGGACCCCGCTGGTGATGCTGACCAGGTCGGCACCCACCGACGAGCAGTCCAGAGCACTGCTGCGCGAGTTCATCGACCGGGAGATCACCCACCGGCTCGCCGCCATGCTCGGCACACCGGACGCCGCACTGCGGGCCGGCATGGTCAACGTCCAGATCCTGGGCCTCGCGGTGGCGCGCTACATCGTGAAGATCGATGCGATCGCGTCGTCGTCGATCGACGACCTGGTCGCCCAGTTCGGCCCACTCGTGCAGCACTGCCTGACCGGACAGCCGACCCAGGATCCCTGACCGCACAAACCAAGTGGACCGGCTCGGCCCAGGCCATTTCCATCGGGTCAACGCAATTCGCCCACGGCCCTGGCCGGCAGTCGCTACGCTACCGCCCAGCACGTTGCCTGGGAGGTGGCGATGGCTGAAGCAACCACTCCGTCCGTGGAGGCCAGCAGACCCGATCCGGCGAACGCGGCCACTCCGGCGGACTTCGTCGAGGGGATGCGAAGCCTGAAGCGGTGGGTGGGATGCGGCTACCGCCAGTTGGAGAAGCGCGCGAGCGCGGCTGGGAAAGCGTTGCCGCGCAGTACCTTGACCGTCGCCCTGGCCCGCGACACCTTGCCCCGCGAGGACTTGGTGGTGGCGTTCGCGCTCGCATGCGGGTGTGACGAGGACCAGGTCGCCGGCTGGGTCGCGGCCCGCAGGCGCATCGCTGCGGCTGGAACCATTGACATCCCAGCTGTCGCCGGGGTCGCGCCACGAAGGCGTGCACGCGTGGTGATTGCCCTGGTGACGCTTGCTGTGGCGATTGCGACCGTCGTGTATGCCGTGACGGCGAGCAGCCCCAGCGAGCCGCACTCTGCTCCAGACCAAGCGGCTCCACCGGCGACTCCCGGCCTGGACCAAACTGGGACGCCCTCGCCAGTTCCCGACTCCAGCACCGCCACACCGTCGGTTCCCATGACCACCACAACAAGCGCCGACCAGAACCCCGTGATTCCCGCAGCTGCGGCCGCATCCAGCCCACCACCGCAGCAATCGCCAGCCAAACTTGTACCTAAGGCGACACCACCGACACAGACAGCACTGCCGACGCAGACGCCACCCACACAGACGACACCGCCCGCGCCACGCGGCAGGGAGACTGTCGAACTGCCCGGCGAAGCCCCGATCCATTGCCCGACGCCGTATCTCGTCACCGCGTACGGGCCTGTCGCCCAGTGCACGCAGCGCTCCGGCGACAACGCCCGGATCGGCTACTACAGCCCGATCACGCGGGAATTCGGCCCCACATCCGACTGGCTGTCTGTGGTCGACCCGAACTGGTTCGACGGCTCGATGCAGGCCACCGACGGCGTCCGCGCGGATTCCCGAGGCCATGCCACCATCGCGACGAGTTACGGCCCGGGCGTGTGGGCGACCCAGTACCGGGACGGAAAAGCCCGCTGGGGCGTGATCAACCTGATGACGAACGAGTTCCACCCAGCATCCCAAGGCTGGCAACCGATCGCGTCCTGACCAGAAACCAGCCGGTTACTGGACAAATTCAGTCACATTGGCAGCGTCCTCAATGGACTCACGCGGGCTACTGGGAACCGAACCAACGGCGGGCGGCGAGAACGAACGCTTCCGGATCGGGGTCCCGCTCCCCCGCCCACGCGACGATGCCGTCAGGTCGGACAAGCACGGCGCCCAGCCCGAGGTCGTTCTCCGCCACCCCGGTGGCATACCGCATCCGGCTTTCCCAGCCCTGCACCAAATCGTGCAGGCGTCGGTCGGCGCTGAAATCGAGCACGACGCCTCGTCCGTCCTCCATCAAGTCGCTGAGGCGAGTGCCGTCCTGGAGACAGAAGTCCGGGGCGTTGCGGCCGACCAGTGGGTGATCGCTGCCGAGGTCGTAGCGGATCGACGATCCCGAAATCCTCTCGACCACGTAGGTCGTGCCGTCCCGGGTTCCGAGCAGGTCACGCAGCAATGCCTGCACCGCCTGGGAATGCGGGTCCGGCCGCATCGCCGCCACCTGAGCGCGCGTCCACTCCAGCGCACGGACACCGACCGGATGACGCTCGCGGGTGTAGGTGTCGAGGAGCCCGTCCGGTGCGAGCCCACGCACGGTTGCCGCGAGCTTCCAGCCCAGGTTCATGGCGTCCCCGATGCCGGTGTTGAGGCCTTGCCCGCCAAGTGGGGAGATGATGTGGGCGGCGTCGCCGGCGAGCAGGACCCGTCCCCGCCGGTAGGTCGTCGTCTGCTTGGCCCGGTCGGTGAAGCTCGATGCGAGATGGACGTCGCTCAGCGTCACATCGGTGCCGGACACACGGCGCAGCACCGCTTGGAGATGGTCGAGGGTCGGCGGCTGCGAGCGATCGAACGCGCCGCCGTCGAAGTCCATCATGCCGATGTGTCCTGGCGTGGACATCTGGAGGTACATGCCTGTCGGCGTCAGGTTCATCCCGGGGTTCAGCTTCTCGGGATCGGCGATCGTGGTGAGCGCGACGTAGCCGGTGAACTGCGGCTCGGTACCGACGAAGTCGAAGCCCGCGAGCTTGCGCACCGCGCTGCGTCCGCCATCGCAACCGACAACCCAACGCGCCGCGTACTCGTGCTTGCCGTCGCCCAAGATCACGGTCTCGTCGTCCTGCGCGAGGGTGGAAACCGTTACGCCGCGCCGGATCTCCACACCGAGCTTGCTGGCTCGCTCGGACAGCACGGTCTCGACCGATTCGAGGCTTGTCATCACGACCTCCGGCGCCGGGCTGGGCAGCCGGAACGGCAAAGCGGCGACCTTGGCCCGGTCGAGCATGATGCCGGCGAAGTGCCCCGCCCCGAGCGGAGGTGGTTGCGCGCCCGACGCCGTCAGCAAAGAGTCCAGCATCCCGCGGCGGTGAAACGCCTCGACGGACGTGGCGAACAGGCCCCGCAGCCCGAGCGGTTCCGTCCGCCACGGCGAGCCGGGTTCCGGCTCCCGTTCAAGCACCAGCACGGAGCAGCCCGCGAGGCCAAGCTCACAGGCGAGCAGCAGGCCAACCGGGCCCGCGCCCACGATCACTACGTCATGCATGAGAAATCCCTTCCGAACCCGACACGCCAAAAGACTGCTGCGAGCCGCTCACACGGGGCGCACGTGGCGCTCACACGGGCATGCGCGCGAAGATCAGGGAATGAATGCGGGGCTGCGCGTCACGCTGCTCGGCGCCTTTCAGGCGTCTCGCGGCGACGCCGCCCTGACCGTTCCGGGTGCCCGCTTACAGGGTCTGGTCATCCGGCTGGCGCTGGCCGGCGGGCGCACGGTCGAACAGAGCGTCCTGATCGACGCGATCTGGGCAGAGGCCCCTCCGGCTGATCCCGCCCACGCGCTGCAGGCCCTGGTCTCGCGACTGCGCCGGGCCACCGGTTCGGCAGACGACGTCACGCAGCTTGCGGGCGGCTACCGGCTGGCCGTGGACGCTGCCGACGTGGACGCGTTGCGGTTCGAACAACTCGCCGCCATCGGCCGTGACCACGTGCGCGCAGGCAACCCGAATGCAGCGGCGGCCGTGCTCGGCGAGGCCGTGGCGCTCTGGGGCGACCGTCCCGGCATCGAGCCTGCGGTCATCGCCGCAGTAGCGCCCACTGTCGCGACACGGTTGGCACAGGTGTCGATCGAGGCCGTCACCGACCTCGCCGACGCCGAGCTGATGCTGGGCCGTGCCGACGCGGCCGCCGACCGCCTGACCGCCCTGCTCGCCCAGTATCCCGTCCATGAGCGCGCCGCTGCGTTGCTCATGGACGCGCTCGCCGCGCAAGGCCGCCAGGCCGAGGCACTCGCCCTGTACGAGCGGATCCGCGAAACCCTGGCTGACGTCCTTGGCACCGACCCAGGCGCCGCCCTACGCGAGCGCCATCTGCGTCTGCTGCGGACCGAGCAGCCCACACCGACCGTGCCGGGCAACCTGCCCGCGCCGCTGACCAGCTTCATCGGCCGTGACGACGACCTCGCCCGGATCGACGCGCTGCTCACCACCGGCCGCCTGGTCACCGTGCTCGGTCCTGGCGGCGCAGGCAAGACGCGCCTCGCCGTCGAGGCCGCCCGCCGCCATCGGCACGAGTACCGCGACGGCGCCTGGATGATCGACCTCGCCTCGGTCACCGAGCCCGCCAAGGTCAGCGCGGCCGTGCTCGCCGGGATCAGAATGCGCGGCATTTTCGAGGCCCGGCCCCGGGTGGCGGGTGACGAGCTGGACGTACTCGTCAACCAGCTCGATGGCCGCGAGAGCCTGCTGCTGGTAGACAACTGCGAGCACTTGATCGACGCCGTGGCCCGCCTGATCGTGGCACTGCTGACCCGTTGCCCAGGGCTGCGTGTACTCGCCACCAGCCGTGAACCCCTCGCGGTCGACGGCGAGGCGTTGGTGCCGCTCGGGCCGCTCCCCCTGCCCGGCCCAGATGACGGCGTCGAGCAGGCCCGGCAGGCGGCGTCGATACGCCTGTTCACCGAGCGGGCCGCGGCCGTACGCCCCGGTTTCGAGGTCGACGAGGCGACGCTGCCTGAGATCCGGCGCGTGGTCCGTGGCCTTGACGGGATGCCGCTGGCCCTCGAATTGGCGGCGGCCCGGCTGCGGACGCTGTCGTTGCCCGAGCTTGCCGACGGACTGTCCGACCGGTTCCGGCTGCTCATCACCGGCAGCCGCACCGCGCCGGCCCGGCACCGCACGCTGCGCGCGGTCATCGCCTGGAGCTGGGATCTGCTGAGCGAGCAGGAACGTACGGTCGCCGACCGCATCTCGATCCTGCCCGGCGGCGTGACGGCAGCTTCGGCCACGGCGGTCTGTGCCGGGACTGCGGTGCAGGCTGCCGCGATCCTCGAATTGCTGGTCGACCGATCGCTGTTGCAGCTGGCGCCCGAACCCGGCCGCTACCGAATGCTGGAGTCGCTGCGCGAGTACGGCACCGACCGTCTGGCCGAGACAGGCGACCTCGACGCCGTCCGCGACCTGGCTGCCGACTACTTCGCCGGGCTGATCGCCCGGTACGACCCGCAGTTGCGTGGACCGGCTCAACTGGAGGCCGTTCGAGCCATCAGCACCGAGTACGACAATGCGCTCGCCGCACTGCGCTGGCGGTGTGTCACAGGCGACGCCACCGGCGCGGTCGCCCTCGCACTGCACCTGACCTGGTACTGGCAGATGTTCGGCCGACACGCCGAAGCGGCCTACTGGCTGGGCGAGGCATTGGCCGTGCCCGGCGGGCAGCCCACGCCGGAACGCGCCTGCGTCCACGCGATCTACCTGCTCACCTCGATCGGCACCCGGCCAGGGATGACCGCCGAGGTACGTGAGCTCGTCGGCCAGCTGCTCGCACACCCGTCGCTGCCGGGGCGAGCCAGCGTGCTCGTGGCGCTTCCGTTCCTCCAGGACGAGAAGGCCGCGCTCGCGATCATCGAGCACTTGGTCGACGGCGACGACGTGTGGCTGTCCGGACTGGCCGGCATGACCCGGGCCCAGTTCGCCGAGAACGCGGGCGAGCTCGACAGGGTCCGTACCGACGTGGAGGCGGCCCTGGCCTGCTTCCGGCAAACCGGCGACCGCTGGGGCCAGGCCACCGTACTGCCGATGCGCGCCCAGCTGCGGCAGTACGACGACCTCGACGGCGCGCTCGACGACCTGCGCGAGGCCCGGTCGCTGGCCGCCGAGTTCGGCCTGCACAGCCTCAGCGACGAGGTGTTCATCGACCTGTACTGGATCGACCTGCACCTACGGCGCGGTGACACCGGCCGGACGATTGCGGTGATCGACTCGGCGCGGGAGCGTGCGACGTCGCCGGACATGCGTGCCCTGATCGACGCGTGGGAGGCCGTTTTCCGGGTGCGGCTCGGTGACCTGGACCGCGTACCGGAACTGCTCGACAACGCCGAGCGAGGCCTGCACGGCGAAACTACGTTCCTCGGCGGCCACGCGCAGACGCTGGTCGACAGCGCAAGGGCTTCGCTCTGCCTGGAGACCGGCGACCTGGCGGGCGCACAGAAGGCGTTGGAGAAGGCGTACGCGGCGGGATTGAAGATCCGGGACCTACCAATCCTGTCGCTGGTGGCAGTGAACACGGCCGCGCTCGCCGAGGCGCGCGGGCGGTATCACGAAGCTGCCGTCCTGCTAGGCGCCGCCGCCCGGCTACGCGGCGCCCACGACCGCACCGATCGGCAGGTCCGCGAGCTCACCCGCCGAGGGCGGGCCGCACTGGGAGATTCGCTCTTTGCCGCGGGGTACGAAAAGGGCTGGGAACTGGACGGAAAGACAGCTGTGACCGAAGTCGATCCATCCCGGCTGCGCCAGGAATCTCATCCAGATCCCAGCTGATCCGCAGCACGCCAGAGACACCAGGCTGCCGGCGGTGGAGCAGGTGGCCGACTGGATCGGCCGAAACGTTCTCGAGAGCGGCAGCGGGTCGACGTCGCAATCGGCCCGGATTCCCTTGGCGGCGTTGACGGTCGCCGGATGTTCGTCGCCAAGGACGCGCCGGTATCGGGACAACACGTCGGTATGCCGCTTGTCGCCATCGTCGGCACGGTTCTGCGCTCGCAGGTCCAATGCCGTGTTCAGGCTCGCGGCCAGTGTCGTTGGATGATCTGGCCCCAGAACGCGTTCACACCGCTCCAACGTTTCGTTGTTCAACGCCAGCGCGGCCTCGGTTTCACCCAATGCCGACAGGTCGCTCGCGAGGTTGATACTCGCGATCAGCGAATAGACGTGATCATGTCCCAAACTGGTGCGGAGCTGTTCCAGCGCACGTTCGTCAATCGCTCGTGCCTGAGCTGAATTGCCCAACAGGCGCAGTGTCACGGCCAAGTCGATTTCGGCGCACTTGGTGCACGGGTGCGATTCACCGATCCGCTCGCGATACGTCTCCACAACCTGCTCGCCCAACTCCTCGCCTGCCGGAGATTGCCACCATGGCGCAAATCGATGGACCGGCGTCGCAATCCGTGATGTCCGACGCGTATGCGTGCGGCCGGAGATCCTGGCAACGGCTCCAGTGCTTCTGTGACGTGGGATCGTTGGGATCGAGGTTCGCCAGCAGCACATGCGCCCCGTGTTTCATGGTCTCCAACTGTTGCGGAGCCATTCTGTTGCGGAGCACGAGTTGCACCAGCCTGTGCAGTTGAATCGTGCCGTTGCGGTGATTGATCTTCGCCAGGCTGTAGCGGTTGATGTCCCGGATGGCACGGGCGAGCACCATCGGGTCGCGCAGCGCCTGATCCAGTTCGGGGGCGATGGAGACGTTGCGGATGCCTGTGAAGAAGTAGCGCGGGATGGGTTCCGGCGAGAAGAACGCACAAATTTGCGGCAACTGGTGGGCAGCGGGGTTGCGGTCGTACAGGTCTCGGCGGCATCGAAGACCAACAGCCACTTGCCTGTCGTCCACAGCCGAAGGGCTTCACGAACCGCTGGAACGGCCATGTTGGCTTCCGCGGCCCCTGGGCAGGTCGAGGACCTTGGCGAGTTCCGTGAGGGAGGCACGGATGTGCGTGGGGTTCGCCGCCTCGACCCACCACACCAGGTCGTAATCGCCCAGGTGCTGGTAAATGTATTCGACGGCGATCTGTGTCTTGCCGATACCACCCATTCCGTGCAACGCCGACGGCAGTACCGCGGTGAAAACGTCGGATTTGAGCCGGTCGCCAAGGGCATGCAGCAGATCCACTCGTCCGGTGAAGTTGGGATTGCGCGGCGGAATGCTGCCCCACACCCGGGGCGACTCTCCAGGCTGTCGCCGGAGGCTCGACGGAGGCGACCATTCGAGCAGAGCCGGGCCGGGATGGCTGGACACGAGCGGGACATCCGGGCCGTTGGATGTAACGGCGGCCCCTGCCGGTATTCGGCCCGATCGCCGCCGAGGTCGAGCGCTTGCCTCACATGCCCGTGGCAACGGAGTCATCCGATCCACCCGACATCGCGAACGGAGACAGCATGCCGCGACATCACCTGTACGGTCCAAATGAAGGACACAGCGGCTAATAATGTACCAACGATTTTGAAACACTACAGCACGACATAAGTTTCATCTTCGGGTGGGTCGCGCCAAGGTCAGGACCTCCGTGTGGAGTTTTCGTTCGACTGTCTTATCGGACCTTCGCCATTCAGGATCGATCACGTCCTAGGATTCAAGGCAAGCCGTCCCCACTCGCAGACTCCGCACGCGCCGCTCGATCCCCGGGAACCTTCCTGGGACAGGAAGGACCTCATGGCAGTCACCCACACCGTGCCGCCCATCCCGTTCGAACTCGCCGCGTCGCACGGCTCGTCCTGGACTATCAACCCCGACGGAAGCGTGTCCACCGTCGCGCTGCCGCACAGCGACATCTTCGTCGACCCGGCCCAAGGCACGACCGGCAACGCCGAAAGCATGCTCAACGCCGCCACCCTGCTCGGCACGCCACCCCCGGGCGACTTCCAGCTCAGCGCACGCGTCACCGTCGACTTCACCTCCACCTTCGACGCAGGCGTTCTGCTGCTGTGGTTCGACGAGCGCCACTGGGCGAAACTCTGCTTCGAGTTCTCCCCCTCCGGCGACCCCATGGTCGTCTCCGTCGTCAACCGGGATGTGGCCGACGACGCCAACGCCTTCATCGTCGATGGCAACACCGTCTGGCTGCGTGTCTCCCGCATCGCCCACACCTACGCCTATCACGCCTCACTCGATGGCCAGACCTGGCAAATGATCCGGTATTTCGTACTCGGCAACCCGTCCGACGCTGCCACGATCGGCTTCGAGGCCCAGTCCCCGACCGGTGACGGATGCACCGTCACCTTCCATGACGTGCGCTTCGTGCAGGAGACACTTCCGGGCCTACGCGACGGCTCTTGAGCTGCGAAACCATCGGGCATAGTGGCGCGATGAAGTTTCGCCGACCATGGAGGAGATCGCGCGGTTGGCGCCGTCCGGGCTGGCAAGTGGCGGTCGTACCGCCGGGAAACCCTCTGATCCAGACGAAAATGTTCGGTCAGAGGGTTTTTCAGGGCTTGACGAGTTCGGCGTGGCGGTCGAGGAACGAGGCGACGTCGTCGACGTCCTCCAGCGGGAGGGGATAGACGATCAGGTTGTCGACACCGAGGTCCTCGTAGCGGGAGACCGAATTCAGTTCCACGGGGTCGAGCTGCATGTAGTTGATCTCCAGTCGCCCGAGCCGGGCTGGGCGATCCACCTCCGCGGCGGCCTGCTTCAGTCCGGCAAGGTGTTTCAGCAGGTCGTCGGCGGTGCCGTTGCCGAACCAGCCGTGGCCGCGGCTGACCGCGCGGCGGAAGGCGGCGGTACTGTGACCGCCGATCACGATCCTGGGCCGGGCGGGCCGTGGATGGGCGTCGACGTTCGAGAAAGACACGTACTGGCCCTGGAAGGACGGTTCCGGGTCTGTCCACAGTGAAGTCATCGCGTCCAGGTACTCGTCAGTGCGGGTGCCGCGGCCGGCCATGGGGACGCCGACCGCGGTCATCTCGGCTTCGAGATAGCCGGCGCCCACCCCCAGTGTCAGCCGGCCGCCGCTGAGCACGTCCAGGCTCGCCACCTGCTTGGCCAGTACCAGCGGGTTTCGTTGCGGCAGAATGACAATGCCCGTTCCCAGCGATAGCCGAGTGGTCACAGCGGCGACGTATGTCAGGTGCACCAACGGATCAAGGATCGGGTCGGTCGCCGCCATAGGTGAATCCGGGGTACGAGGCGAAGGCAGCACCACGTGCTCACCGGCCCACCACGAGGTGTAACCCAGTTCCTCGGCCAGCCGAGCCAGCCGTACGGTCGCCGCCGGGCCCAACGTCGCCTTGGCATTCAGGCCGGACACACCCAGCTTCACGAGACCTCCACCTGGACACGATGACCTGGACACGATGACCTGGTCATCCTCGGGCCGCGACCGGCAGCGGGTCCAAGACCCATCGTTATAACCTTTGGTTATGGACGCGCACACCCGGGATCTGCGCTATTTCGTCGCCGTGGCCGAACAGCTGAGCTTCACCCAGGCGGCCGCCTCGCTGTTCATCTCCCAGCCCGCGTTGAGCAAGCAGATCCGCCAGCTGGAACTTTCCTTACACACCAAGCTGTTCGAACGTGACCGGCGGACCGTGCGGCTGACCGGGCAAGGCGCCGCCCTGCTGCCGCACGCCAAGCTCGTCATCGAGCAATGGGAGGAAGCGCAGCGCGCGGTGACTGCCGCGCGGCAACGGGCCAGCCTCACGGTCGGATTCCAGACCCGGATCGGACGCGGGCTGATCTCGAAGGTCAGCGCCAGGCTCACCGAGTGGACACTGCTGTTCCGGCAGATCCCGTGGAGCGACCCGACCGTCGGGCTGGGCAGCGGCGACACCGACGTCGCGATCGCGTGGCTCCCGGTGCCAGGGACACTGGCGTGGAAGGTCGTGGCCACTGAGGACCGATGGGTCGCACTGCCGCCGAAGCACCGCCTTGCGCGGTACGAAACCGTGCCGGCCAACGAACTCGCCGCGGAACCGTTCATCGCACTCCCGGGATCGGCAGGGGCGCAACGAGAGTTCTGGCTGGGCGACACAGACCGCCATGTGGTCGCCGAAGCGTGGACTGCCGAGGAGTCGTTCGAGGCCGTCGCGTCCGGACTCGGAATCACGCTGCTCTCAGCGGGCAACGCCGAGATCTACCACTCGGCGGACATCGCGTTGCGACCGGTCACCGGCCTGCCACCCGCTGAACTGGCAGTGGTGTGGCGGTCCGACGACCGGCGTGCGGAGATCAGCACGTTCGTCGCCGCTTGCGAGCAATGCCTCTGTCACGCGGGCTGACAGACTCCATACCTCACTGCGCCGCGCGGTGTACGTCCTCGACGGTTTGGACCAAGTTGGACAGATTCGGCAGTACCGCGTCCGTGATGGACGCATCGTTGGTCTCGCCGAGCCGGTTGACCCACACGCGGGGAATGCCGAGTTCGTGTGCGGGCCGCATGTCGTGGAAGTAGCTCTGTGCCACGTGGACCCAGTTCGCGCGAGTGGCGCCGAATGATCGCTCGAAACGCCGGAAGTGGTTGTGGTTCGGCTTGTAGCTCCCGACATCCTCCGCGGTGACGACCGCGTCGATCGGGATGGCGAGACGACGCTGGGTCTCGCCGATGATGTCCCGATCGCAGTTCGTCAGCAGCGCGATCCGCCAGCCTGCCTCGCGCAGTTCCTTCAGCGCCCGCCTGGCGTCGGGAAACACCGGCCAGTAGGGAATCCCCGTGGCCAGTACCGAGGCGTCATCGTCGAGCAGGTCGAGTCCGCCTTCCCTGGCAGTGCGTTTGAGCGATTCTGTCAGGACGTCGCGGTAGCGCATGGCCGGGAACTCGCTCTGCACAACGGGTTCGTGACGGTTGTAAATCTCCAGCAGTTGGCCGCCACGACCAGGGAACAGCAGTTCCGCGCTGGTCGCGATGCCATGCCGCCAGTCGACCAGGGTGCCGAAGCAGTCAAATGTCGCCCAGCGGAGGTCGGTCATCGTCATCTCGTCATACAACACCAACCCGCCATGGCCGGGTGAGCGTGGGCGAACTGCTGGACCGGGTCGTCGAGCGCTCCCAGCCGTCGCGACAGCCCATGTGACATGCGGCGTTGGATGACACGAAGCAATCAATCGAACGCCGTGGAGGTTCAGCGCTGCTCGTTGTCCGGCAGATTGCCGCGGTCCTGCATTTCGCGCAGCGCCTCGTCGGCGGCGGCGATTTCCGAGTAGTACTGCCGGTGCACCTTGTACGTGCGGTCGAGCTCGATCTCGTGGTACATCCCGGTCGGCTTGCCAAAGCGGAAGTCGCGCGGCAGGCGCTGGGCGCCATCGCGATTCACGATCAGGATCGCGCGGTCGGTGACCACGAACGTCCATACCCGCGCGGTGAAGAGCCACGAGCCAGTCTGCGCGATGAATCCCGTCTGGATCTGCTCCCCGGGCGCCAAGTGTGGCGCGGCCCGCTTGGCGATCAGTTCGACCCGTCGTTCCTTGTAGCCCATGCTTGCCTCCGAAGCGCGGCGCGCCCGTGTCGTAGGTCAGGTACCCGCACGGCAGCCGTGTTTAGCACTCGGTGAAGGGACCGGTCCCATTCTCGGCCAAATACGGTGCCGGGCTGGCGTATTCCTTGCCCGACAGGAGAAGTGGGAATATGAAACGAGCATGTCACGCGGTTCTCGCCGGGGTGATCACGGCCGGGCTGCTGGGAATTCCCGGCACGGTCGCCCTGGCCGCCGGCACACCGTTGAACATCGCGGCGGTGACGGCCAGCACGGACGACGGCAATGTCGCCGCCAACACCCTCGACAACAACCTGAACACCCGCTGGTCAGCCGAAGGCGACGGCGTATGGATCCGCTACGACCTCGGATCATCACGCACCATCGGTTCGGTCTCCATCGCCTGGCACAAAGGCGATACCCGGCGAGACACCTTCGACGTGCAACTGTCCGATGACGGAACATCATGGAACACAGTGCTCGCTGGAAAAGTCACCAGCGGCAGCACAGTCCAATCGCAGAACTACGACTTCACCGACAACTCCGCGCGTTACCTACGGATCGTCGGCCACGGCAACACCGTCAACGACTGGACCAGCATCACCGAGACCGCGGTGTTCGGGCCCGGCGGCGGTGCGGACCGCCCCAAGTACGGCACCGACGGCAAGGGCAACCCCAAGACCGAGGACTGCACGGTCAACACCGCATCCGACCCGCAGCCGGCCGTCGACCGCGCCTCGAACGGAGATGTCGTCTGCGTCAAGCCTGGCGACTACTCCCGCTCGACGTTGACCGTCAACAAGGCGATCACGGTCCGCGCCAACGGTGTGGTCAAACTGAAGAACATTGTCGTCAGCGGCCGCGGCGCGACCATCGACGGCTTCACCGTGGTCGGCGGCTCGCTGGACAACCCGTCGACGGGCATCAAGTTCTCCGGTACCGGCCACACGATCGTCAACAATCTCGTCAACGGCAAGCACATCCACTACGCCATCGCCTGCAACCCCGACGACTGCGCCAGCAACGTGCTGATCAGCCGCAACTCGGTGACGCAGACCAACAACTTCGGTGTCTACCTTTGGGGCGGCGCCAACATCACCGTGGAGTGGAACAACATCTACGACCTCTGGTCGGACGAGGGGAACGACGACGTCGACGGCATGCGCATCTGGGGCGTCGGCCATGTCATCCGCAACAACTACATCCACGATCTGAACGTCAACAAGGGCAAGGGAAAGCCGCACGCCGACTGCCTGCAGAACTACCAGCACAGCAGCCGGACCGACGAGTCGTACGACGTCGTCGTGGAGAACAACTACTGCATCCGGGTCTCCGGCCAGTGTCTGATCATGCAGAACGAGCACCGCCCGACGTCGGACATCCGTAACTACACCTATCGCGGCAACGTGTGTGAATCCTTTGGCAGCCAGAACATCGAACTGGGCAGTATCAGCGGCAGCGTGATCGAGAACAACATCCTCTGCGGCGGGGTGGACGGCCACGTGCTGACCTTCCACAGCACAGTCGGCGATCTGGAAACAACCAACATCAAGATGCGGAACAACGTCATCGTCACCGCGGGCGGTTCCATCTACGCCGACGGCAGCAAGGACGCGTTGACAGACGACACAGACAAACGTCGAGCTGACCGATCCCACGGTGGCGGACGACTGGAGGAGGTTCGAGAACAACCCCAACGCCCCCGTGCAGGCGATGAACCCCGACGACTTCACGAAGTTCCGCGCCCGAGCCCAGCAGGCCGACATCATCGACGAAGGCACAACACCCCACAGCCCGAACTTCAGCAAGGACGTCGACGGCGCACCACGCATTCAAGGCACCGCGATCGACATCGGCCCGTTCGAGTTCAATTAGGACATGCCGCGAAGCTGACGGGTAGCACCGGCCGCGATTTACGGCGGGCTGAACAGCGGCTCAGCCGGAGAACCGCTTCGCCAGGTCTCGAAGCCGTTCCACCGCTCCGGCAGGGTGGAAGCGCTCCCAGACTCACGACGATCGCCCTTGTCGTGCTTCGACCGGCATCCCTGCTCTGCACTGGAAACGGCGGACTGGATGTTGCCGAGAAGTAGCTGTACGGTTGGGAGCGCTCCCAGAATTGCGTCCTCCACCCTGCCTCGAGGAGCTGAACCATGTCGCGACGGCGTTGTCGCCCGGCCACCATGCTGGCCGGCCTGCTCGTTTTGGCCCTGTCCGCGTTTCTGCTGCCCTCGGTGTCCGCGGCTAGCACGTCCCTCGCCCGCGCGGTGCCACTCACTGAACTGACCGTGGTATCCGAACGGGTGGCGTTCGGTCTGCAGCGTCCGATCGCGATCACCGGCCTGCCGGACGGCCGGATGCTGATCGCCGAGAAGAACGGCACCGTCCGCGCCTACCACCCCGACACCGGCTTGGCGGCCGAGCCGGTGCTCGACCTGACCGCCCGGATCGACACGTCGGACAACGAGCGCGGCCTCCTCGGCATCACGCCCGCGCCGAACTTCGCGCGCACCGGGATCCTCTACGTCTCCTACACGAGCCTGCCCGCCGGCGCGCTCACCCTGGCGCGCGTGCCCCTCGGCGCTCCCGATCGGCTGCAAGTACTGCTCACGCAGGAGCACGCCGAGTACGGCAACCACAACGGCGGACAGGTCGCCTTCGGCCGCGACGGGTACCTCTATTGGTCGACGGGCGACGGCGGCCACGCCAACGACCCGTTCAAAGCCGGTCAGAACCTCGGCACCCTGCTCGGCAAGATCGTGCGGATCGACGTCAACCGCACCTGCGGAGCGACGCCCTACTGCGTGCCTCGCGGCAACCCGTTCGTCGGTGTGCGGGGCGCACGACCAGAGATCTGGCTCTACGGGCTGCGCAACCCGTGGCGCTTCTCCGTCGACCCGGTCGACGGCTCACTGTGGATCGGTGACGTCGGCCAGGGCCTGGTCGAGGAGATCAACCACATCCGCCCATCGCAGGGCGGCGCGAACCTCGGCTGGTCCTGTCGGGAAGGCACTCCGGTGTTCGACCCACAGCAATGCCGGCCGGGCATGCGGTACACCGACCCAGTCTTCGAGTACGACCACTACAACGACAACTGCTCGGTGACCGGCGGCGTGGTGTACCGAGGCTCCCGGACACCGGAGGCATGGGGAACCTACGTCGCGAGCGACTACTGCTCGACCCGCGTGTTCGCCGTGCGCCCCAAGTCCGACGGCGGCTACGAGTCCGCCACGATCGGCAACTTCCCCACCCAGCCGACTGCCATCGGCACCGACGTGCACGGCGAGTTGTACGTACTCAGCGACCTGCCGGGATGGCTGAACCGGGTGCGGTTCGAGCGGGTCCCGCCAGCGGTGGCGAACCGCTGAACCCCGGCGCAATCCCCCGGGGATGGCCGCGTCCGCGCGGCCGTCCCCAGGCTCAGGTCACGTTGCTGGCCTGCGAAGGACTTTGGTGCCGCATCGATGACCTTTGCCGAGTCGCTCTTCGGGAGCAGCCGGAACAGGGTGCCACTCTGGGCGCGGCGACATCGCCTGCCGCGTGACCGGAATTTTCCGGTTTTCCGCCGGTGCCCAGTGCGAGACGATCCGGCTGGTCATCGTTGGTCACAGAGCGAGGTATCCGATGAAGGTTCGCTACAGCCCAGTTGTCGCCGGGGTATTCCTGACACTGGGGATCGTCTCTCTGATCCTGGGTGTGTGGCTGCTCGGGCTGGGCCAGTTCGCGCCCGGGCTGATCATCGGCGCCATGCTCACCCTGATCGGCGTGCTGTACCTCGTACGGCCGTACTTCGAGGTGCACACGACCTCGATCACCGTGCCGGCACTGCTCGGCCCGAAACAACGGAACATCACCTTCGAGACCCTCGAGATCGACGGCGGCAGGCTGGTGGCCGTCAGCCGCGACGGTGCCCGCAAGAAGGTGCCGGTGTACCGCTGGACCTCGCACCCCGCCGATTGGAAGGCACTGGTGGCGGCCAAGTCCTGACTCCCGGCTCGTCCCGGTCGGTCATTGGCGGGCGCGGGCGATCCGGTGGACGCTGTCCAGGCCGGCGCGGATTGCGCCTTCGATGTGCCCGGCGTATGCGGTCGCTGTTTCCGTTGCGGCCCAGTGAATCTTGCCGTGAACGGCTTGCTGGAAGATCTTCGCGCCGTAGGAAGCAAGGCGAACACATCGACCAACATGCTTGCCGGGCCTCAAGATCCGTACTCGGACACGTCAGCATCCGACGACTCTCCGGCATCCATTCAGCTTCGTCAATTCCTCGCAATATCGATGATCCAGCCGTTCTCGCATGTGCGGCACGCGCCATCAACTCCGGATTCCCAGCCGGCCTCGAATCAGCGGAAGTCCGGCTGGTCCGCAGACTCGCAGTTGGGTACGTTTTCATTGCTGTACCGCGGAACTCTATGTTCGCCCATGCCCGAACAACGCGGCGCAGCCGGTTTCCGCCGAAGGTCCATCCCATGCAGTCTGACCCGCACGGAGGGACTCGATGAACAGACGTCCGGACGCGTCCGCAATTCTGGAGATCATCCTGACATTGCCGGTAGTCGTCGGCAGCGCCGGGGTGATGAGTCTGATCGGCCGAGCGGTCTGGCCTGAACAGGTATGGGTAGTGCCCGCCGTGTGGGGACTGTGCGGACTCACCCTCCTCATCCGCGTCATGGACAATGGACTGGGCTGGGTCATGTTCACTATGCGTCGCCCCTCACCGCTGGAACTGACCCAACTCCAGCCGCCCTGGAAGACGGTGTGCCAGAAGGCCAGGATCGACAGCGACGATTACCTGTTGTGGATCGAGCAATCCAAAGGCCTGAACGCCTCCGCAGCCGGCGGACGGATCGTGGCGGTGACGAAGGAGGCCTTACGCCGACCCCCTGATGTCCTTGAGGCCATCCTGGCCCACGAGCTGGGGCATCATCTCTCCGGCCACGCCAGGATCGGCGTGCTGCGATGGTGGTATGAACTGCCCGCGCGGCTTTCGTTCCTCGCGGTCCGGCTGGTCGCCAAGGCGTTGCTGACGGTCGTCCGGTCCATCGCCCAGATCAGACACGGAGTCGATGTTCTTATATCGACAGTGCTGACTCTGGGACTGCTCGCCGGACTCCTGTACCTCAATCCCTGGCTGGTCGCAGGCCCGGCGCTGAGCCCGGTCATGGCATGGTCACGACGGCTTGCCGAATACCGCGCGGATCGGACCGCCGCCGATCTGGGCTACCGCGACACCCTGATCAAGGAACTGCGACGCTGGCAAGCCGCTCGCGGCGGCGACAACCGGTCGTGGCTCGCCCGGGTGTTCGCCAGCCATCCGGCAGAGATCGACCGGGTCAAACGACTGCTACAGCGCGCAAGACACTGGTGACGTAGTCTGATCCTTTGGTCACCCGTGGACCAGGCACGCTGGATGCGATGTTCCAGTCCGGACAAGGCTTCCAGCATGGACAGCCTGGTGGAGAATTCGTAGTCGAACAGGGCTGCGTCCTCCACGGCGTCTGCACATGACCTTGGACATACAGAAAGTGAACAGACAACACCATTTCCCTTGATACCAAGGCTTTTCAGTTGTCAATCGCCAATCCTGACTCGTAGCAACGGGTTTGAGCGTACTGTCCCCGTTGACGCCTGCACCAGACCTATACACGATCTTGAATCAACACTCCTTTGTAGAGGGTCGCACTCATGGATGCACAAATGAGCCTCCCCGCACCCTCAACCTGGCAGCGCATCGCCGCCGCCGGTTCGATCGTCATAGCACCTGGACTTGCGACCTACGGCGCACCCCGAACTCGTGCCGATCGGGATCGACCCTGAGCACGGGGAATTCGAGAACAGCAGCACAGTTCGGGACCCTGTCGTGACTCGTTCACGAGTGGCCCTTCGTCCCCGTAGCCAATCACGGTGGGGTCGCGGTTGTGAGCAGCTGGTCCGCGATGTGCTTTCCGATCTCGAGGGAAGCGGTCGCCGCGGGCGACCGGGGCGTTCAGGTGGCGGGATCCTTGGCTGGCGAACGCGCTAGGCGAGCACCATGGCTACCGGGGTGCAGCGCGAGCTGCCCGCCGCGGGCGCCGTCGACGCCACGGAAACCTCACCAGACGACAGTAAAGCCGGGCAGGCCAGCGGCTCATCGGAATGCCACTGGCCTGCCACAATCACCAAGATCAACGGTCAATTCAGGCGACGAACATGCAGGGAACCCTTTCGTGGTGGGGATCCTTGCTGCGGCGTGGGGCCGCCACCGCGCTAGCGGCCCCACAGCCTCCAGGTCTGGTTGGCCGGACTGCCCTGGCCGACGGGGTTGCAGGTCCACTGGTGGACCAGGGCGCGGGCGGCGGTGGAGATCTCGCTGACGTCGACGCACTTGCCGCTGTGCCGGGCGACGAGTTGGTAGTCGTGGGAGTCGTTGCCCGAGTAGGTGACTTTCCGCGCTGTGAACTGCTGGTTCAGGGCTCCGTTGCAGGTTCGCTGCTCGACGGCGGCGCCGTCGCTGGTGGAGGAGCCGTTGACGTCAAGGCACTTGCCCGTTTGCTGGTTGACCACCGTGTAGGTGTTGGCGACGCCGGACACCGGGCGGAAGTTCCACAGTTGCTGGTCGCCACCCTCGCAATAGAACTGCTGTTGCCGGTTGCCGTCAGCGGTGCTCAGGTTGGTGTTGTCCAGGCACTGCTGGGAGTGCTGGGCCACGGCTACGGACTGGAAGCTGGCGTCCGAAGGGGACTGAAGCGTGAGGGTGAAGGTGTCGTCGGCGTTGCTGTGTGGCAGGTTGACCGTGGTTCCGTTGCCGGACAGTGTCACGACGGAGTTCTGGATGGTGACCGGACCTTGGACCGCGCCGCCCCCGTTGTACGGAATGCGTTGAGCGATCACCCGCACCTGGTTGTTCTGCACGATACCGCTTGTGGTGTCGAGGCGCTGCAGGTTGACGGCGATGTTGCCGGTGGTGCCGCCCCCGCCGACCAGGATCTTCGCACTTCCCGTTGTCTTCGTGGCGAACGCGTCGTACGACTGGCTGGGTGTCGTGGAAACGATCTGGCCGGTCTGCGAACCGTAGAAACGGTAGACCCACCATTCACCCTTCGGCAGGTGCTGTCCAGCCGAGTTGCGGACGAGCAGGTTCGCGAGATCGTTGTGCAGATTCCCGGCGCTTGCCCAGTTCGCGCGCAGGCCGTCGGCGCCGGCTCGTTCCAGCCGCGCGATGTACCAGGAGCCGTCACCGGGATTCTGTTCGGCGGATGCCGCGTACTCGTTGATCTGGTAGGGACGCGGATGCGGTATTCCGCGGGAGTTCAACGAAGAGTTGGCCGCGGCCACGTTCGCCACCGGGTCGCCGGGCAGCGAGTGCCAGCTGATGATGTCGGGGATCACGTTGTTGGCGCGGATGAAGTCGAGGTACTGGGTCCACCAGCTGGACGAGGTCGTGGGAACACCCGCGAGGCTCGGGCCAACGATCAGGTGCGACGGGAACGCGGCCCGGATGCGCTGGTACGTACGCCGCCACAGTTCGAAGTACTGCGACTGTGGACGGTTCCAGAACAGACCGAGGTTGGGCTCGTTCCAGATGTCCCACTGCACTGGCGCGCCGGTGGCGCGCACGTCGTCGATCAGGCGGGTAAGGAAGTTGTCGTAGTCGGTCCAGTTGCCGTTGTCGCCAGGGAAGCGGGAGATCGGATAGCCGTCGGCGCCCCACAGGTCGTGGGGAAGCAGGATGAACTCGCCGCCCAGGGCCCGGGTGCGCAGCAGTTGGGCGCGGGTGGAGTTCCACCGGCGGTCGTATCGGCCCGACACCCAGCCGCCGGGGCTGTCGAGCTGGGCGCCGCCGGCCCGCATGTACCGGAACTTCACGTCACGGAAGAAGTGGTCCGCGGGGCCCGAAGCGTTTTCGGTCATGCCGTAGATCCAGCCGGAGGCCCGGTAAGTCGGGGAACCGCCCGCGACGGAGAAGTTGACGCTGATGGACTCGTCCGCAGCCTGCGCAGGCGCGGCGAGCGTGATGACAGATGCTGCGATCGTGAGGAACGCGGCGATGCCGCGACGGTGCCGCTTGACTTTCGCGCTCATGACTGTCCTCGCAGTGGTGCCACGGTGATGTAATCGATGTTGGGGGCGTACTTGGAGCGTTGGCCGTACTGGTTGTACGTCTTTCCGTCCCAGTCGGGCAGTTCCTGGGAGGTGAACTTGACGGTGTTCGTTCCCGGGTTGAGCCAGACCGGGACTGTCAGGTCACGGAACTGGTTGAAGTGGAAGGTGTTCGGGAACTGCACTCGTTGCGGGGTTCCGCCGTTGATCGAGATGTCCGCGTGCCTGGTCACCGGGTCCGGGTTGTAGTGGGTCGGGATGGATTCCTGTGCGTTGGCGTAGCGGATCACCAGGATGTGCTGACCTGGCCGCTGTGCGGTGACGTTCATGGTGAGTGCATTGGCCGGGCCATCGCCCACATCGGTCACCACGCTGCCCGAGGCGAAGGAGAAGTCGTTGCTCACCTTCGCTTCTCCGGTCACCGTTCCGGTCTCTGCTTCCACTTTGACCGGTGCGGATTGGACGGTTGGTGCCGTGCGCACGCGGTCGAGCCCGAGGTTGCCGACAATGCCGGTCACGGTGAGCTGGTTGATTCCCGCCGACAGCAACAGAGGCACCGGCTGGGTTCCCCGTCGGGTGCCGATGGTCACCCCGTTGACGTTCTGCCCGTTCAGCTTCACCGACGCCAGGCCTCCGCCGAAGTGGTCGAAGGACACCAGGGCATGGCCGTCTTGGTTCGCGTGGACCCAGAAGGTCGCCGAGGATCCCGGACCGATCGCCGCTACTCCAGGACCGGAGGAATCGGCGACGTCGTAACGGATCCTGGCCCTGGCGAGGTCGGCGTACTCCGCCTCGTAGGTTGAGCGCCTGTCCGTGGCCGGGTCGACGAGGGTCAGGTCGATCTTGTCGATGATCGCGTCACCCCGAGTCGAGCCTAGTTGCGGGTCGGATGCGGCAAGGGTGATCGTGTGCCTGCCCGCGCTGAGCTGGACGCGGGTGTCGGTGTGGTCCCACACCACCCACCCGTAGGACACTGGTAGCCGGAGTTCTTGTGGCTGTGCGCCGTCGACGCGTAAGAACACATTGGTCGGGCCTTGCGGTACCACGCTGGCGTATTTGTTGTAGGTACTGGAAAAGACACTCAGGTCGTAGATACCCGTCTGCGGAACGTCGACGTCGAACGACAACACCACGTCCGAGCCTGTCCGCAAGCCGCCCACGTTGTAGGTGCCAGAGGTGGCGAACTTGCTGACGTCGCTCGGGTTTCCCTCCGGGCCGTTGCGGCTCCAGCCCGACCCGGTGTGCGCGGCGTTCTCGGCTTCGTACGTGCGGCGCCACGGAATGTTCGTCCCTGTCGTGGTTCCGTTGGCGCCTGGGCCCAGGATCAGCTGATAGGCCGACATCTCGTTCATGCCGTTGACCGGCAGCGACACACTGCCGTCGGCCGCGATCCTCAGCTTGGTGTCCAACAAGGGCGCGGGCTCGGGTGAGTCACCTACCTGTCCGGTCCACGGGATCTCCCGAACGCTGGCGTATACGGTGTCCCCGAAGACTTTCCGGTCCACATTGGTCAATCGGACGTCGGCTGTCCCGTTGGCGCCGCCGAAGATGGCGCGGGCCTGTCGTTTGCCACGATCGAGTGTGGCGATGCCTTGCAGGGTGTACTGCTGGCCAGGGGCGGGCGGAGTGACACGCACGGTGTCACCGGTCATCTGGCCGTATGCGTTGAACAGCCACCACTGGCCGTTGCCCTTGTTGGCCTCGGCAGTCGAGTCGTTGAGGTTGCCGTCGATGTTCCAGTACGCCAGGTCGGCGTCTACTTTGGACTCCTCGAACGCGGCCATCCACTGGATCATCTGGCCGGGCACGGACAGGTGGTAGCGGAAGGCGTACTCGTCGATGTTGATCGGCAGCGGTCCGATGCCCAGTTCCCGTTCCCAGCCACGGTACTTCGCCACGCTGGAGCGCACCACGCCCGGCGAGGACAGCTCGTGCCAGGTGATCACGTCAGGCAGGCAGTTGTTCGCCTTGCAGTACCGCAGGAAGCCTTTGACCTGGTCGTAGAGCACACTGGTGTTCGGCCCCGCGATCCGCGCCTTCGGGTCCAGATCCCTGATCAGGTCGTAAACCTGTTTCCACTCCTCAAAGAAGTGACGCGGGTCGGCCAGCCAGCTGATGTTGTTGTAGCTGTACTGGCCAGTGCCGTACCAGTTGCCCTCCGGCTCGTTGAACGGCACGTAGACGATGTGATCCCGATAGCCGGAAGCGAGGACCTGGCGCACCTGTGCCTGCACCTTGGCCCGGAAGTCGTCGCGACCGGCCTGCCCCTGGGCGCGCTGATACGGGAAACCCCGGTAGATGTCGGTCATGTAGATGTAGACGTCACGGCCGCCGTTGGCCACGAAGGGCCCGACCACTTCGAGTGCGTCCGCGCCGGGATGCTGCGGCCCGTCCTGTGCCTTGGTCGCCAGCGTTTTCGGGTAGAAACCCGCGAGGACGGCGTTGCTGGGCACGCCGGGGCCGTAGACCCCGTAAAGCGAGCCTGCGGCGCCGCCGTGGAACGGTCCTGTGCTCGCGCCGAGATCGATGGTGAGCGTGCTGGCGGCAGCCGCGCTCGTGGTCGCGGTGGGGAGTAGTGCGACCGAGGCGAGTATCGCGGTGAGCGCGATACCGCGGACAGTTCGTCGTTGAACCATGGGTGCTCCGAACAGGTCGGGGACTGCAGGGCGTCGAACCGGTTCGATTAGCGACTGAACGTACGCGTGATGCACCCATGGAGGCAAGACTCCAGATGGATCGAACCGGTTCGGCTAGGCCCGGGGACAGGCACCGGTGCTGGAGCGCAAGGAGATCGCCGGTTCGAGCAGGGCGTGGCGAGGGGTGGCCGACGGGTCGCCGATCTGCTCCAGCAGCAGTTCCACCGCCAGCCGGGCCATCTCTCCGGCGGGCACGTCCGCGGCGGTCAGCGGCGGGTGGAAGTCCTCGGCGAGCCGATCGGCGATCACCCCGGTGAGGGAGAAGTCGCGCGGCACATCGAGCCTGGCGCGGTGCAGCGCGCGCTGCACGCCGGGCAGCGCGGCCTCGTTGATGGTCACCGCGGCGGTCACTTCCGGCCACCGGGCACGGATCTGCTCGAAGCACGCCAGCCCGGCCGCGGGATCGTCGGCGCAGCACACGTTGTGCGCTGTGATGCCGCATTGTTCGGCTGTCTCGAGGAATCCGGCGGTCGAGCGCAGGGCGGGGCCGTAGCCTGCGGCGACCAGTTCGGCGGAGCGGTTGATCAGCACCACTTGCTCGTGGCCCAGGTCGGCCAGGTGGCGCACGCAGCGGCTGATCAGCCCGGCGTAGTCGACGTCGATCCACCAGGATCCCCCGGGGTGCTCGACGTGGCCGATGGTGACGAACGGCAGCCCGGCCTGGCCGAGCCGGTCGACCCGGGCGTCCGCCAGCAGGATCTCCATCAGGATGACCCCGTCGACCCGGCGTCCGGTGACGATTCGCTCGAAGGACCGGTCGTGGTCACCGCCGCTCGGCGACAGCAGCACATCGTGGTCGTGCGCCGCGGCGGCCTCAACGACGCTGGCCACGAACCCCAGCTGGACATCGGTCAACCGGGTGCTGGCCGGTGGTATCACCAGCCCGAACGTCCGGGTGCGACCCTCGGCGAGAGCGCGGGCGCTGGCATTGGGCCGGTAGCCCAGTTCGGCGATGACCTCGTTGATCCGGCGGGAGGTCGCCGCCGACACCGGCCGCTTTCCGCTGAGCGCGTAGGACACCGTGCTGCGTGAGACACCCGCGCGCTTGGCGATCTCGCCGATGTTCATCCGCTCTCCAACCGGTTCGACAGTGCGTCGATGATACGACACCAGGGGTATTGCGCGGCCTTCAGCGCCCAGCTACCTTGGCGCAACCCGGCTGGATCGAACCGGTTCGACCAACTGGCAGGAAGGATCGCAATGAAGCGCTCACCTCTCACCCGACGCCTGACCATGGCACTGGCCACGACAGGACTGGCCCTGTCCGCCTGCTCCTCGCCGCCCGCCAGTACCGGTGACACCGGCCCGTTGTCCATCTGGGACCCGTATCCGCAGTTCGACGGCGGTTCTGAATGGGCGAAGGTGATCGGCAAATGCGGAGCCGAGGCTGGCGTGAAGATCGAGCGCCAAGCCTACGACACCACGGATTTGACCAACAAGGTCCTGCTCGCCGCGCAGCAGCGCACCGCGCCGAACGTACTCGTGCTGGACAACCCGGTGGTGTCCACCCTCGCCGAGGCAGGGGTGCTCAAGGCGAACCAGGACGTCGGGCTGGACGCCTCGCACGCGTCGCCGAACCTGCTGGCCGCCGGAACCCTGGGCGGCCAGACCTACGGCGTGCCGATCGGCGCCAACACCCTTGCTCTCTACTACAACAAAGCCGTCCTCGACGCCGCCGGTGTGGATCCGGCGTCGATCAAGGACTGGGCGTCCCTGGACGCGGCACTGGCCAAGGTGAAAGCCGCGGGCAAGAAGGGCATCACGTTCTCCGCGATCGGCACCGAGGAGGGCACGTTCCAGTTCCTGCCGTGGTTCTGGGGCGCCGGCGCGGCACTGACCGACCTGTCCTCCCCCGACGCGGTCTCCGCACTGGCGCTGTGGAAGTCCTGGCTGGACAAGGGTTACGCGCCGAACTCAGTGGTCGGCAACACCCAGACCACGAGCTGGCAGGAGTTCGCCACCGGTGAGTACGCGTTCGCCGAGAACGGCACCTGGCAGCTGCAGAACGCCAAGAAGGCCGGCTTCGAGTACGGCGTCATCCCGATCCCCGGCCGGACCGGCGGAACCGCGTCCGCGCCTACCGGCGGCGAGTTCGTCACCGTTCCCGCACAGGACAACAAGGACGCCGAGACCAAGGCCGGCCGCGTCGCCTCGTGCCTGACCAGCCCGGACAAGGTGCTGGCCACGGACACCGCGCTGACCTACGTGTCCGCGGTTCCTTCTGTGCAGCAGCAACAAATCGCCGCGCAACCTGACCTGGCCGTGTGGGTGGAGGCGGTGAAGAACGCGAAGGGCCGCACCGGCGACAACCTCGGCACGCGTTACCCGCGGATCTCGCAACCACTGTGGGGCGCGCTGCAGGCCGCACTCACCGGTTCGAAGACACCGGAGGCCGCACTCAAGGACGCCCAAACCGCTGCGGCGTCAGCGAAGTAGGTGCTGGTGCGTTCGCAGGCCGTAGCCAGGCAACTCGCCGGATGGGCGTTCCTGGTGCCTCTGGTCGCTTACCTGGTGGTCTGTTACGCCTATCCGCTGTTCACCAACATCGACCTGAGTATCCGCAACTACACCGTCCGCACGTTCGTCCACGGCGGCGCGCCACTGGTCGGATTCGCCAACTACGCCACGGTTTTCGGCGAACCGACCTTCCGGACGGCCTTGGTGAACACAGTCGTCTTCACGGCCGCGTCGCTGGTGTTCCAGTACGCGATCGGTCTGGCGATGGCAGTGTTCTTCGCCCGCGGCTTCCGGTTGTCGGCGACCCTGCGCGCACTGTTCCTGGTGCCCTGGCTGCTGCCGCTGATCGTGTCGGCGTCCACGTGGGCCTGGCTGCTCAACAGCGAGTCCGGTCTGGTCAACGCGGCGCTGGGAATGCTGGGCGTGGACCCGGTCAACTGGCTGACCTCGCCGTCCTGGTCGCTGGTGTCGGTGACCATCGCCAACATCTGGATCGGCATCCCGTTCAATCTCGTGATCCTCTACAGTGGACTGCAGAACATCCCCCGCGAGGTCTACGAAGCATCCTCTTTGGATGGTGCCAGTGGCTGGCAGACCTTCCGGCACATCACCTTCCCCATGCTGCGCCCGGTCTCGGCGATCACCCTGCTGCTCGGCCTGGTCTACACGCTGAAGGTGTTCGACATCATCTGGATCATGACGAAGGGCGGGCCGAGCGGCTCGTCCACCACCCTGGCCACCTGGTCCTACGAACTCGGGTTCGGCAACATGCTGCCCCGGTTCGGGCCCAGCGCCGCGGTGGGCAACGTGCTCATCCTGATCGCCCTGGTGGCCGGGCTGGTGTACATCCGCGTGCAACGCAAGCAGGAGGCGGCATGAGGCGCTTGTCCTGGCGGACCGCCGTGGGGTTGCTGCTCACCGCGGTGATGCTGTTCCCGGTCTACTGGATGGTGAACGTGTCGCTCACGCCCGCGAGCGACATGCGCAAATCCCCGCCCAGCCTCTTCCCGGTCACACCGACCATCGAGGGATACCAACGGGTTCTGCGCGAGCAGCTGCCGTATTTCGGCACGAGCCTGCTCGTCGCACTCGGCACGGTCGTACTCACCCTGGCGCTGGCCGCGCCCGCCGCGTACTCGCTGGCCAAGCTGCGTCCCCGGGGACGCCGCGTGCTCGGGTTCGTCCTGCTGGTCGCGCAGATGATCCCCGGCATCATCATGGCGCTGGGTTTCTACAGCATCTACGTCAGCCTGGGCATCACCAACACGGTCTGGGGCCTGATCTTCGCCGACTCGACCATCGCGGTGCCGTTCGCCGTACTGATCCTGACGTCCTTCATGGCGTCCGTGCCGGACGAACTATTGCAGGCCGCCCGGATCGACGGTGCCGGACCGTGGCGCTCGTTCGTCTCGATCGTGCTGCCGGCCAGCCGCAACGGAGTGGTCACCGCGGCGCTGTTCTCGTTCCTGTGGGCGTGGTCGGACTTCGTCTTCGCGACCACATTGGACGCGGGTGGCCGGATGCAGCCGCTCACCCTGGGCATCTACCGCTACATCGGCAACAACAACCAGGAGTGGAACTCGATCATGGCCACAGCCGTGGTCGCGTCCGTGCCCGCGACAGTGCTCCTCGTGGTGGCCCAGCGCTATGTCGCTGCCGGTATCACCACCGGAGCCGTCAAGGACTGAAAGGAAACCCACTGTGGCCAACGAGTTCTCCATCCAGGAGATCCCCTTCAGCCGGTCCGGCGCCTGGTTCGACCTCTCCCCCGTGCTGGGCCTGGCAACCTATGCCGACGATGTCCATGTCGTGTCGCACCGAAACGGCATGCACCCGGTGCTCTCCCTTGTTCCTGTGGCCGGGGACAATCGCGTCGCCACCGACATCACCGCCGATCCGGCAGTGATCACGTGGAGCGCGCACGACGGGCGGATCACCGCGGTGTTCTCGTCCCCGGACACGGTGCGGATCTCCGGAACCGGCATCGGAATGCGGATCAGCGCTGCCGAATCGACCCTGACACCGTTCACCGGCACGTACTTCTTCGACGACCCGGCGGGCGGCGCCGTCTTCACCTCTTACGAGACAGGGCATCGCTTCCGCTTGACCGTCCTTTCAGGACAATCGAGCCGGACCGGCGAGCAAGAACTCGGTACCGCCGACCGGTCGATCATCGTGGGACAGGAGGGCGGCCCATGGGAACTGGTGCTCGAGGAGCTGACCACCGCGCGAACACCGTTCAAGTCCACAACAGACTTCGCCGATTCGGTCGCCGCGACACGAGAAGACTTCACCCGCTTCGTCAACACAGTGGCACCGTGGCGCGGTGACCGGACACCAGCAGCCGAGCTGGCCTCGTACGTGATCTGGTCCGCCACCGTCCAGCCCGCCGGGTTCGTCACCCGCCCAGCGGTGCTGATGTCGAAGCACTGGATGGACAAGGTGTGGAGCTGGGACCACTGTTTCAACGCCCTCGCACTGGCCGCCGGCGCACCGGACCTGGCCTGGGACCAGTTCCAGGTGGTGTTCGACCACCAGGACGGCCAAGGCGCGCTGCCGGACTCGATCACCCACGCGGAAGTGCTGCACAACTTCGTAAAACCACCCATCCACGGCTGGACTCTGACCCGCCTGCGCGAACGCCTTCCCGACGGGCTACCCGACGCCGAACTGGCCTATCGGCAACTCACGGCCTGGACATCCTTCTGGCTGAACCACCGACGGGCACCCGGCCAGCGGCTTCCACACTACGAACACGGCAACGACAGCGGCTGGGACAACTCGACAGTCTTTCGCGAGGAACGCCTCGTCCAGTCGGCAGACCTCGCTGCTTTCCTTGTGCTGCAGATGAAGGAGCTCGCCAGACTCGCCACCGAACTGGGCGAGGAGCCCACCCACTGGGCCGAGCAAGCCGACACCATGCTCGCCGCGATGCTGGCCGAACTGTGGAACGGCACCAGGTTCGTCAGCCGTGGCGTAACCACCGGTGCGGCCCGAGCAAGCGCGAGTCTGCTCGACCTCATGCCCGTCGTGCTCGGTGAGCACCTGCCACGCGAGGTGTTCGACCGGCTGTGCACCGGCATCGCAGAACATCTGACCTCGGTCGGCCTGGCCACAGAACTGCCAACTTCGCCGTACTACCAGGCGGACGGGTATTGGCGCGGACCTGTATGGGCACCCGCCACAGTCCTGATCGAGGATGGCCTACGCCGCGGCGGCGCCATCGAACTCGCCGACCTTGTCAGCGCACGGTTTCGCGCCACATGCGAGAAATCGGGCTTCGCCGAGAACTTCGACGCACTCACCGGCGAAGGACTACGCGACCGCGCGTACACATGGACAGCCAGCGCGTACCTAATACTTGCCGAGGACCACGTGGACTTCGCCAGGCGTTCCCCGGGCTGAGGCAGGAATCCTTGCGACATCGCCAACCAGGCACTGTTGTTCCGGACCTTCGGCGGCAGGGAGGCGGTGGTTGCTCACTCAGGAGTCAGCAGTTGGCCGAGTTCCCATCCGATCACGCCTCCGCCTGGATACTGCACTGCACGGATGGCATTGTCGGTGGACCATTGGCAGCACATGGCCCGCGATCGCTAACCCGAATGGTCCCTAGCTCGTGAAACCGTGCTCCCTTTGTGGGTAGAAGCGAGTGACCAACCTGCAGTTCTTGATCGAAATCGGGCGCTATGCCGTGCCCTCAGTTTGCTCGATCCGGGGGCAGGAAGTGCAACGACGTTTGTTTCTTCGTACAGTTGAACCGACACTGGCAAGCCACGAACAAACCGGCCGTCGGAAATGTTCCGACGGCCGGTTTACGGTACGAAGATGACTGACCAACAAGGGTCTTATAGATCGCAGCGTATTGCAGCAGACGTGCACGTATAGCCACGTCATCGACCGTTAGCCTGATCGTCTGGCTTGTGACCGATGATTCCGCGCATGACTTCCGCCACCCGATCGCGAGTGGTTCTCTCAAGCGCTTTCATGATCTCCACATGCGCCAGGTATCGAAGCCAACCACAGAACGCGAGGCCTACGATTCCAAGGATCAGCACGACACCCCAAGGCGCCCCCAGCGGAGCCGCGACGACTGCCGCGGATATCAGCCGATCATCCGATCAATTAAGGGTGCTACCGGACGAAAGAACCAACTGGTCCCGTGGGTTCTGATCGTTTCTGCGAACCTTCTTGCAGACCCTAGGTGCTGACAGCCCTGTCCTTGGTCTCCGACCGCTTCTCCCTCAAGAGGTGATCGACGTGGACAGCCGCCGCCCTCAGACTTACAGGTCTGTGCGCTGAACCCTGCGAGCTTCCGGAAGATCGTTGCGAACCACTTCGATGGCCTCGATGAACGATCGTGCCCACACCAGGCTTTTGCTGACGAAGTCGGAGGTGATCAACTCACGCTTGACGGCCCTGGGCCGCATCTGCCGGAGGAGGTCTCGTTCGTGAACGATCTTTTTCCTCGATGCGAGAGTGAGTTCAGCTTCTCCTGGAGTTCCACCGCTGTCGTCTCGAACGGCATCGCTTCAGCGACACGCGACCAGCACTTGGAAATGCCTATCATCGTCAGCGCGGCCTCGACCTGCCGCGCGTTCTGGAACGTCATCGTGAGGAGCTTCTCGTTGAGGACGTTCCTCGCGCGCACCGCAGGTCGATCGTCCTTCTCGTCCTTGCGTGCTTGGACTGACTTGGCTCCCATCTCGACCAAGTCGCCGAACGTCACTTCGATGCTTGCCAGCTTCCTAGCCATCGACTTCAAGCTCACGCGCCGGATCGCCCAATGGAGGTAGCTATCCAAGGCGGCGACACCCAGCGCCAGAGCCATACGCTTCGGAGTCGCTGAACATCCGTTGCCTGCTCCGGGCACGTCTTCCGGTAGGAAGCCCGATGTGTTGGGGCTTCGATGAACCAGAAGCCGCCCTGGTATTCCTTGGCTTCAGTGAGCGGACCCTCGGTGGCCTGACTCGCCGTCAACGCCGGGTCAGGCCGCCGGCCGCACCGTCATGCGGCGGGTTCCTCCTGGAGGGCACGTACCTCGACCTTGCATCGCAGCGCACGCGAGGCCTGCTTGGTCCATTCGATCGCGACGTCGTCGTTTTCGGCCTCGATGATCCAGAAGCCGCCGAGGTACTCCTTGGCCTCGACGAACGGGCCTGGTGTGAGTACGGGGCTGTCTCCGGAGTAGTCCACTGTGGTCGCGGTCGACGGTGGCTGCAGGCCGCCAGCGGTCACGAACGCGCCCGCCTCCTGAACGGCGGTGTTGAACGCACCGACCGCGGCCATGATCTCCTGCAGCTCCGCGGGGTCCATGCTCTCCATCGTCGGCTCCTCCGCGGAGTCGTGCGGGAGGCTCAGGAAATACTTCGTCATTGTCGTCTCCTCGTCGTACGGGCGCTGTCTGAACGCGGGAAACGCTAGGCGGGGGCTCCCTGGCGAGGCATCAGTCATCGTGACTGGTGTCCGGCAACCGGTGACTGGCGTCGGCCACTAGACGAGGTGGGCCAGCTCGGCGCGCCCGGTGACGCCGAGCTTCGGGTACGCCTTGTAGAGGTGGTGGCCGACGGTCCGTGGACTGAGGAAGAGCTGGGCGGCGATCTCCTTGTTTGTGTGACCGGTGGCGGCCAGCCGTACGACCTGCAGCTCCTGCGGTGTCAACAGGGTGAGCGGGCCGCTGCGCTGAGGCTCGTCGCCTCGCTCGCCGAAGGCGGCCAGCTCGCCGCGCGCACGCTCGGCCCAGAGCCGCGCGCCGAGGCGCTCGAACGCGGACACCGCCGCCGCGAGATGGGCGCGGGCCTCGGTACGGCGGCGCTGGCGGCGCAGCCATTCGCCGTAGACCAGCCGGGTGCGGGCGCGCTCGTAGGGGCCGCCGTGCCGTTCGTGGAGCCGCAGCGCCTCGGCGTACAGCGCATCGGCGTCGCCGTCGTCGGCCAGCAAGGCCCGGCACCGCAGGACGAGTCCGGTGGCGACCGGGCGGTCGACGTGCTCAGCCCAGTGCCGGAACGCCGCCAGTGGTCCGTGGGCGCGATCCGGCATGCCGCCGCGCACGGCTGCTTCCACCAGATCCGGCACCGCCCGCACCAGGAGGTCGCGGCTCGCAGGTCCCCGGGACACTTGCTCGAGCCGGTCGACCGCGTCCCCGAACCGCCGGGCGGAAAGGTCGAGCATGCCGAGACCCCAAGCCGCGATCTCGGCGTTGACCCGGTGCCGGGCTCGGGCTCGCGGGAGCACTTCCTCGGCAAGAGCCCGGCAGCGTGCCTCGTCACCCGACACGGCGTGCAACCACACCTCCACCGACCGGTGGGCCAGGCTCTCGGTCGTGTTCCCGAGTTCGTCGCTCACGGAAACGCCTTCCGCCACACACGCGCGGGCGTCCGCGAACTCGCCACGCAACAGCCGCGCCACGGCGAGCACGTTCAGGGTGTACGGGACCCACCCCAACGCCCCGGTAGCCCGCACCACGGCCAGCATGTCCTCGGTCCCGGCGATGACGCAATCGTCGTCGGCGATCATGAGCCCACCGAACCCGGCGGTGATGCGACGCATCAGGTCGTGCCCGCCACCGCGTGTGGCGGTGTGGAGATCGCGCATCGGGCCAACGGCCAGCTCCGGACGTCCGGCGAAAAGCTCCGCCCACCCGAGAAGGGCGGCGACAACGGGTGCCCAGTGCTCCGGCGGGGTGAACCCGCGCATCAGATCGGCCGCACGCTGCAGGAGGTCGTGCGCCGCCCCGTGCCGGGCGGCGTGCGCGGCCTCGTAGAGGGTGAGCGCGGCGCGCTCCGGATCGGTGTCGCGCACCAAAGCGGCGGCCTCGAGCGTCAGCTCCGCGTCGGCCCGCGGCGAGGTGCGTTCGTACTCCACGGCGCCGCGGGTATAGATGGCATCGGCCCGGACGCCGGTGTCTGCGCTGAGCGCGAGCGCTTCGGCCGCCAGCCGGGCGGCGCGGTCGGCCTTGCCCGCGTCGAACGCGGCCTGGCTGGCCCGGACGATACGCCGGGCCTTCAGCTCCCGGTCGGCACTGAGCCGACCGGCGCGTTCGTAGGCGGCGCACACCGCCATCGCGCCGCCTCGGTGCCAGGCCCGCTCCGCCACGCCTTCGAGTTCGGCGGCCACCGCCTCGTCGGGTTTGGTGGTGGCAGCAGCCAGGTGCCAGGCCCGACGGTCGGCATCGGCGTCCGCGCGCAGCGCCTCGGCGTACGCGCGATGTACCTCGATCCGCCGGTGCAGCGGCGCGTCCTGGTAGGCAGCTGCCCGTACCAGGGGGTGGCGGAACGTGATCCGGCTGTCGATCCGGACTAGCCGGTCACGTTCGGCGGGCGCCAGGTCGCCGGCGGCGCCACCGAGGGATTCGATCACGTGCAGGGCCGTCGCAAGCGGCGCCGCCGTGTCAGCCGCGGCCACCAGAAGCGCGCGGTGGGTGGGCTCGGGAAGCTCCACGATCTGCCGGCGGAATGCCTCCTGCACGCGGCGGGTCACCGGCAGCGGGCCGACCTGCTCGGCCGGGTCGAACTCGTCGACATCGCGCGACGACCCGAGCTCGATGATCGCCAAGGGATTGCCGCCGGACTCCGCGAGAACCCTGGTCCGCACCCGTTCGGCGAGTTGCGGTGCGTGGTCGTCGAGCAGCCGGGCGGCATCGGGCGCGGCGAGGCCGGACAGATCCACGACCTCGACACCCGCGACCACGACCGGCACCGACGTCTCGCGCACCGCGAACAGCACCGCGATCGGGTCGGCCACGAAGCGGCGGGCCGCGAACAACAGCGCCTCCACGGAACCCTCGTCGAGCCATTGCAGGTCATCGACCACGCACAGCAGCGGGGAATCCTCGGCCAGATCAGCGAGCAACGACAGGGTGCCGGCGGAGATCAGGAACCGGTTGGCGTCGTCTCCCTCAGCCAGGCCGAAAGCGCACCGCAGCGCCGTCGCCTGGGGAGTGGGCAGGGCGCCCAGCCGATCCAAGTGTGAAAACAGGAGTTGGTGCAGGCCACCGTACGCCAGCTCGGAGTCGGACTCGATCCCAGCCCCGCGGACCACCTGCATGCCCTCGGCTTCGGCGATCGACACAGCGTGGTCGAGAAGGACCGATTTCCCGATGCCCGCCGCACCCCGCAGCGCCAGCACGCCGCTGCGCGCGTCGCGCGCATTCGTCAGCAGGCGTTGAATCCGCGCTAGCTCGACGTCCCTTCCCACCAGCGACATGCGGTCACCCTAGATGGGCTTCACCGCGGCAGGCTGACGTGCCGCTAGGACCACGGCGCCAGGCTTGCCGCGGCGCCGAGAAACGCGTCGATCAGGGGTGATCGGCGCTTCGCGAGCCAGGCCAGGCACACGCGATTCGGCCCGATGTCCTCGACCGGGATGCCGATGACGTCCGGGCGGGTGTAGAAAGTCGCCGTCGACAAGGGGATGACGCTGATTCCAGCTCCGGCGGCGACCAGTTCCAGTTTCTCTTCGACGCTGTCGATGCGCGGCACTTCGGGGCGGTCGGGCTTGCGCAGTTCGAGGGCGATGTCCCGCCATTCCGGGACGGCGTCGGGGTCCTGCAGCAGGTGCTCGTCGGCGAGTTCGGTGACCGACACGGACTCCTTCCCGGCCAGCCGGTGTCCGGCGGGCACCATGACGACGCGGGGTTCCTCGAACAGCGGCCGTACGGTCAGCCCGCGCTGGTCGATCGGCAGCCGGACGATGCTGATGTCCACACTGCCGTTGTGCAGGACCGCCACCTGGTCGTGCCAGCTGGTGCGCAGCAGCCGGACGCTGACGTCCGGTCGGTGTCCGGCCAGCACCCGTACCGCCGGAGTGACCACGATGCCCGGCATGAACCCAACCGTGAGCACCGGTTTCGCTTCGGCCGCGGTCGTCACCCGCCGGTGCACGGCTTCGGCCGCCGCCAGCAGATCGCGGGCGTCTGTCAGGAGCTGTTCGCCCGCCGGTGTGAGGACCGTGGTGCGGCGGTCGCGGACGAACAGGGGCGTCTTCAGCTCGTCTTCGAGGGCGCGGATTTGACGCGACAGCGCGGGCTGGGCGATGTGCAGCCGCGCAGCGGCGCGCCCGAAGTGCAGCTCTTCGGCCACCGCGACGAAGTACCGCAGTTTCCGCAAGTCGAAGTCCACGTCGGTGCACCACCCCGTTCCGGCCAGCCTCCCCATCATCGCAGGTCGGTGATGCCGTCGGGGCATCACAGCGTGCGGAACGGGTCTTGGACTCGCCGCGGGTGCCCGGGCCACCGTGGAGGAGGAACGAATTCCGATTGAAGGGATGGCGATGAAGATTTTCCTCACGGGCGGTTCGGGCTACATCGGCCGCGCGACGATCGGCGAGCTGGTGCGGCTCGGGCACACCGTCGAGGCGCTCGCGCGCAGCGAACGCGCCGAGCGAACCGTGGTCGCCGCCGGAGCGACGGCGGTCCGCGGTGGCTTGGTCGACCTCCAGGTGCTCAACCACGCGGCCGCGCGGGCGGAGGCCGTGATCCACCTCGCGCAGGCCACGAGCGGTCAGGAGGACCTGGCGGCCGCCACCGCGATGCAAGACGGCGTCGGCGGCGGCACCTACGTACACACCGGCGGCAGCTGGGTCTACGGCGACACCGACGGCGTGCAGGACGAGAGCGCGCCGTGGAACCCGCCGGCCATCGTGGCCTGGCGTAAAGCTGTCGAGGACGCGGTGCTGGCTCGGGCGGCTGACGGCGGGCGACCGGTCATCGTGCAGCCCGGTCTGCTCTACGGCGGCGACAACCGCCTCATCGACATCTTCTTCGTCCAGCCGGGCAAGCAAAGCGGCGCGATCCCGTACATCGGCGACGGCGGCAACCACTGGGCACTGATCCACCTCGACGACCTCGCCCGGCTCTACGCGGCGGCGCTGTCGGCTCCGGCGGGCTCGGTGTACCTCGGGGTGGGAGGGGTCAACCCCACGGCCAAGGAGGTCGCCGAGGCGTGCGCCCACGCCGCCGGGCTCGACGGGAAGACCGTCTCCCTTAGCCCCGAGCAGGCTCGCGAGCGGATGGGCCCGATCGCCGACGCGTTCGCCCTCGACCAGCAGCTTACCTCGGCCAAAGCACAGCGTGAGCTGGGCTGGACACCTGTGCACACCGACCCGCTGAGGGAGTTCGTCACCGGGGAGCGACCGAACTCCTGACTCACAGTGCGCCGCACCGGTTCGCCTACTGCGTGAACCCTGGCGGGATTCGTCGTGCGGGGCGCGCAGCCCGCCGAGGTCCACGTCTGTCCCGGGCTGGGCCACGACGTCCGCGTCCTGTGCGTCCTCGTTCGCGAGGTTCAGGGTTTCCGTTGCGTGTCCGCAAGTTCGCCGTTGGCAACTACATCACGAAGCGGTACTTCAAGCCACGGTGACAGGCAACGAGACGCGGGATGGCCGTGTCGGGTCGTGGTGAACGGTGTGCCGGGCGACCCGTGTCGCAGTAGCCGTGCCCTGTGCTTCGCCGGTGCCGAGGTTGCGCGCGAACCGGGGAAACGCGCCACCGGAGATCTGCAGCCGGATGCGGTGCCCCGGCTTGAACCGGTGTGCCGTGGGATCGAGGGCGATCCGCACGGTCCGGACTTCTCCTGGCACAGTGTCCACATCGGTGCATCGGATGATCTGGTCGGTGATGTTGGCCGACCGGCCATCGGGAGCGACGTCGCACATCCGGGCGAACAGATCGGCGTGCGCATTGTCGGATGTCACGTGCAGTTCCACTGTTGGCGCACCGTGTACTTCGACAGTGTGGGCGAGCGGCTCCGTGGTGAAGACAAGAACGTCGTCCCGTGCTTCGAGCTTCCGGTTGTCCTTCGCTCCACCGCTGGGTGCCATCACCCGGCCGCCGACCGAGGGAGTCGGATCTGCCGGGTCATACCGGAAGCTCGTGGCGCCGGACTCGGTGGGAGCCGAATCCGCGAGTTTCCCGTCTGACCGCAGATACAACGTGTACTCGACGCCCGCCGGCGGCCAGTCCTGGTAGTTCCCCCATTGTTCGGCACCACCGACGAACACCTGTACGGGAGCTTCACGACGCACCGGTGAACGGCCTGCCGCGTGTGCGTCCAGCCAGGAAATGGTTTGTGACACGGAGATCTTGTTGTCCACGGTGAGGTGTGTCCATGGCCCGATCGTCAAGGCGACGTCGACGTCCCGCGAGCGCAGGGCGCTGTACTGCTTCAGTGTCTGGTCAAGGAAGTAGTCGTACCATCCGCCGATCAACAAGGTGGGCACTGTGCTCCGCTGAAGTGCTTCGGTGACCCGGAAAGGCCGCCAGTACGGGTCCGTCACGTCACTGTGGTCGACCCATTCGTCGTACCAGGGCGCGCCGTCCCCGCCGACTTCGTCCATCGCGCCCCGCAACGGCAAGCGAGCCACCGTGCCCGCCAGTCGGCGTTCGGCCCGCACCATCCTGACCAACCCACGTACCGGGCCCACTCGTTCCTGGTGGGAAATCAGCTCCGACCACGAAAGCATGTTGTACAGGTCCAACGGCCCCTGCTGGTACGCGGCCCGGCCAATGTCGTGCACACCGATCATGACGACCATCGCGGTCAGTTCCGGTGGCGGATCCATGGCAAGCGCCCATTGTGTGTAGCCGAGATAGCTGCCGCCTGCCGTCGCGAGCCTCCCGTCGAACCAAGCCTGCTTACGCAGCCAGGCAACGGTGTCGTGCGCGTCGTCAGGTTCGCTGACGGCAGGCGTGAACGTGCCGCCTGAACCGAACGTGCCGCGAGTGCTTTGGAACAACACGTGATAGCCGCGCTCGGCGAACAGCTGTGCCGTCAACATGTTGTAGGGAAACCCCCTGCCATAAGGGCAACGCACCAGAACAGTGGGCACACGCTCGGCAGTGACCGGGATGTAGTGATCCGCGAGCAGGTTCACGCCGTCCCGCATCGGTATCTCGACGGCCCTGGCCACTCGCACCCGGTTGCGTTTGGCGGGCAGTCCCCACAGGCGACCGAGTGCCGTGCTGACGAGATTTGTTGCTAGCCCAACAGGTTTGGGCATGGCAGCTCCTTGGTTCTGGTTCACTGGTTCGACCGGACGTACCGCTACGGCACGGTGTAGCCGCCGTCGATGGGCAGCGCGACGCCGGTGATGAACCCAGTCTTGTCGGAACAGAGCCACACCACGGCATCCGCGATCTCGCGCGGCCGGGCGATCCTCCCGGCCGGATGCGCGGCGATGATCGACTTCATGGGTTCCGCGCCGGGGTCCATGGCCGCGATCATCGGAGTGTCGACCATCCCGGGACACAGGGCGTTGACACGGATGCCCAGCGCGGCGACCTCCAACGCCGAACTCTTGGTCATGCCGATCTCGGCTGCCTTTGTCGCGGCGTATCCGGAAAATCCGGCCACGCCGACCAGGCCCGCACCCGAGGACATGGTGACCACCGAACCGAAGCCCTGTGCGAGCATTTGCCTGAGCTCGTGCTTCATCGACAGGAAGACACCGCGGATGTTGATCGCGATCATCGCGTCAAGCATGTCGGTCGAGTAGTCCTGGGTGAGCTGGTATTCCCCGTCGTAGCCCGCGTTGTTCACCGCGAAGTCCAGCCTGCCGGTGTCGCCGACCGCGGCAGCGACAGCGGCTTCGATCGCGGCTTCCTCGCGCACATCAGCGACAATGTGTCGTGCCGCGCCGCCGTCGGCTTGGATGAGCCGCACGGTCTCCCGCAGCGTGTCCTGCGTGCGGCCCGTGACCGTCACCAGCGCGCCTTCAGCCGCCAGCGCCAGGGCGGTGGCACGTCCGATGCCCGATCCGCCGCCCGTGACCAGCGCCGTCTTGCCTGCGAACTGCTGTGTCATGTGTTTCTCTCAGGTTCGTCAGTAGCGTGCGCTGTTGGCGTGCAGCAAGGGGGAAACGGTCGACGACCGACCGTCCACAGTGGCCCCTGCGAACTGCAGGCTCGGTGCGAGCAGCCTGTTGTTCTCGGCGGGAAAGTTCAGCTTGGGAACTGATACCTCGTCCAGCGCGGCGCGCTGGGCATCGGTGAGGGTGACGTCGAGGGAGCCGATATTGGTCTCGAACTGGTCGATCCGGCGTGCGCCGATCACAGTGGAGACGACGCCTGGTCGCCCTCGCAGCCATGCCAGAGCCACTTGGGCGGAGGTCGCGCCGACCTCTTCGGCAATGGCGTTGAGGGCATCGATCACGACCAGTTCGGCCTCGCCCGGTGCTCGCCCGCGGGTGGTGTCCACCGATGTGGTGTTGGCGCTGGAGTACTTACCGGACAGCCAACCGCCCTTCAGCGGCGACCACGGCATCACGCCCATGCCCATGGCCTGTGCCATCGGGATCAGTTCGCCTTCCGAGGTGCGCTCGAGCAGGGAGTACTCAAGTTGCAGCGCGATGATCGGCGTCCATCCGCGCAACCGGGCGATCGTGGCCGCCTCCGCGGTCGCCCACGCAGGCACGTCGGAGAACCCGATGTACCGGATCTTTCCCGCGGCGACCAGGTCGTCCAGTGCGCGAAGGGTCTCCTCGACCGGTGTGGCCGGGTCGAAGTTGTGCAGCCAGTAGAGGTCCACGTAGTCGGTCCGCAGGCGGCGCAGCGAGTTCTCCAGCTGTTGCACGATCGCCTTACGGCTGGGCCCGCCGCCATTCGGGTCTCCCTCGTACAGGTTGCAGAAGAACTTCGTGGCGAGCACCACTCGATCACGCAGCGAAGGCTGACCGGCGAAGTAGTCACCGATGATCTTCTCGGCGTGTCCGTTGGTGTACATGTTGGCGGTATCGACGGAGTTCCCGCCGTGATCCACATAGGACGCGAGGATCTTGGCGGAATCCTCCGCGTTGCTACCCCAACCCCAATCGTCGCCGAAGGTCATCGCGCCCAGGGTGATCGGGCTGACTCGCAGGCCTGACCGGCCGAGAGTGACGTAGGAATCAAGCGACATCGTGGATCCCATCCAGTTAGGACAATGAAAGTACGTAACCCATTCAATGCGGTTTCGTCGTGATCACCTAGACCGATGTGCGCGTTTCACTGCACGATCCGCTCAACTTTGGCCGGATCGCTGTAGTGGACGCGCGCCGACGGCAGTGGTTCACTCGACTCATGGGCCACCTGGACGAACTCGGCCGCCGGATCACGCGGCTCGCCACGGACAAACATCGTCCACTATGGATCGAGGGCGTCCTGGTCTTCGCCACGGACCGGATGACCGCGCCGATGGGGACGGTCACCGAACCGATGCTCACCGTGGTCGCGCAAGGAGCCAAGCGCACTGTCCTTGGCGAGCACGCCTTCGAACACCACCCCGGCCAGGTCTCCGTTGTGACCGTTGACCTTCCGGTGGTCGGGCAGATCATCCGAGCCAGCGCCGCCGAGCCGTTCCTCGCTCTTGGACTGCGTCTCGAACCCGCGACCGTCGCTCAGCTGTTGGTGGACGGCGGCCCCACGACGATCCGCCCGCATGACGGGCCAGGCATGGCAGTCAGCGATGCCGGCGACGATCTGCTCGACGCCATCGTCCGGCTGATGCGGCTGCTGGACAGGCCACGCGACTTCCAGGTGCTCGCGCCCGGCGTGCGCCGGGAGATCCACTGGTGGCTGCTGAACGGGCCGCAGGCGGCCATGCTCAGGCAGGTCGGGATCGCCGACAGCCGGCTGGCACTCGTAGCACGGGCTGTCGCGTGGATCAGGTCTCGATACGACCAGGTGATCCGGATCGACGACCTGGCATCGGACATCGGCACGAGCGTGTCCTCCCTCAACCGGCATTTCCGTGCGGTGACCGCGATGAGCCCGCTGCAGTACCAGAAACACATCAGACTGCAGAAGGCCCGCATGGAGCTCATCGCCGCACCCCATGACGTCGCCGCGATCGGATACTCAGTCGGCTACGACAATCCGTCGCAATTCAGCCGTGAGTACCGGCGAATGTTCGGCGCGCCGCCAAGGCAGGACGCGCTGCGCCTGCAGACAATGGACATCGTGCGGGAGTAGCCAGCCGGCCTATCCCGCCCGTGGACCGAACCGGGTGGCCTGGCGGTCGAGAAAACCGTTGGCAGATCGAGGAAACAGGTCCGAGTCCGTTGTGGCAGCATCATCGCTCCTTTCCGAGGACTTCGGGAAGGTCGCGCCCGGCACGCAGCACAATCCCATCGGGACGGACGAGGGCGGCGGTCGCGTGGCCGCGGCGCAGCCAGTCGGTCAGGTCTACGTCGGCCCTCACAAGTACGACGTCGCGCTGTTCGAGTTCGGCGCGTACGGCCGCGGTGGGGGTTTCGGCGGTGACGAGCGCGAAGCGGCCCGCTGCCGCGTCGTCGAATCTGGTGCCGTCGGCGAGTGGCGCGTTCGGGCAGAGCCGACGCGCGAGGCCGCGGCACAGGCGTGACACGGGTAGCGGCGGGGTCTCGCTGGTGAGGACGATGAACCGGGCGAGCAGTGGTGCCAGCACGCCGCGCAGGACGTCGCCGGCGTGGCCGCCTTCGGTCATCGCGGCGCCGACGAACTTGGCCAGGCGGATCATGGTGGTGGCGTGGGGTTTGCGTTCGGTTTCGTAGGTGTCCAGCACGGTGTTGGGGAGGGTGCCAGCCTGCACGGCGGCGAGTTTCCAGGCGAGGTTGGCGGCGTCGCGCAGACCGGCACCCATGCCCTGGCCGATGAACGGTGGGGTGAGGTGGGCGGCGTCACCGAGCAGGAACACGCGGCGGTCGCGCCAGCGGGCGGCGACCTGGGCGCGGAAGGTGTACTCCGCCACGCGGACGATCTCCAGCCGCTCGACCGGGACGTCACCCGTCCAGGCTGCGATGAGGGGGTGCAGCCGGGCGGGGTCGCGGTAGTGGTCAGCGGTTTCGCCGGGAGCGAGACGGAACTCCCAGCGGTAGCGGGTGTCGCCGACGCGCATGTACGTCGCCGCGCGGACCGGGTCGCAGACCTGGTGCGCGCCCTCCCACTGGGCGAGATCGGCGTCGGTGGCCACGTCGACCACGAGCCAACGCTGGGCGAACCGCAGGTCCCGCATGGTGGCACCGATCGCGGATCGCACGATGCTGTTGGCGCCGTCGCAGCCCAGTACGTACTCGGCACGAATCTCCTCCGACTCGTCGACGACTACTCGTACCCCGGTCCCGTCCTGGGTCACGCCGGTGACCTCGGCGCCGCCGCGAAGCGTGACGGAGCTGTGCCGTTTGAGGTTGGCGCGCAGGATCGCCTCGAGGTCGGGCTGGTCGAACATGTTCGCCTCAGGATAGCCGTGCCGGCCGGGGCCGCGGCGGAATTCGGCCAGCACGCGCAGGTTCCGGTCCAGCAGTCGCAACCCGTGGCTGGGGCGGGAGATCGCGGCGAACTCGTCCCGTACGCCGAGCCGGGCGAGCAGCCGGTAGACCTCGTCGTCGAGGTGGACCGCGCGGGGCTGCGGATACACCGACTCCCACCGGTCGAGCACCAGGCACTCGACGCCGTACTGGCCCAGCAACGTTGCCGCAGTGAGCCCAGTCGGGCCGGCGCCCACGATGACGACGGTCATGACTGCTCCGCCACGGTCCATCGGATCGCGTACTGGTCGAGGATGGTCTTCACCGCGGCCTGGTCGGTGTCGAGGGTAACGGTGACGGTCGCGATCACGTTGCCGTCCTCGATCACCGCGTCGACCGCCACACCGTCGAGGTTGGTGAGGGCGTCGGCGATGGCACGGCGGGTGGCGTCGGCTCGCAGCGCAAGCTTGTAGGGCTTGCCGACGTCGGTCATCGGCAGCGTGTCGAGCACGGTCACCGCCTTGGGTGCGGCTGCCCGCTCGGGTACGCGCTCGCTCGCCCAGGCACACAGTTCGTCCGTGGTGACGGCTGAGCCGGGGGCGATGGTCACGTACGCGACGGGCACCTCGCCGGCGTGCGGGTCCGGGCGCCCGACCGCGCCCGCCGCAGTCACCGTCGGGTGGGCCAGCAGCGCTTCCTCGATGAGGGCCGGGTCGATGTTGTGACCGCCACGAATGATCAGGTCCTTGGCGCGGCCGGCGAGGTAGACGAAGCCGTCGCCGTCGACGCGGGCGAGGTCGCCGGTGTCCAGCCAACCGTCGACCAGCTTGCCCAAGCCGTCCAGGACGTGACCGCGGGAGTTCCGGCCGGTGACGTAACCGGCGAAGACGGCCGGCCCGCTGATCGCCAGCACTCCTGTGTCGAGCACCTTCATCTGTTGGTAGGGCAGACGTTGGCCGACCGAGCCCGGCCGGGGCGCGTTGGGGAAGCCGCGCGCGCTGGCACAGGTGGCTTCGGTCAGGCCGTAGCCCTCGACCAGCGGCACGGCCGTGTGAGTCTCGAAGGCATTCCGTACCGCGGCGGGCAGCGGCGAGGCGCCGACCATCGCGAACCGCAGGCTGGTGATGTCGGCGTCGACCGGGCAGTGCGCCAGTACGGAATAGACGGTGGGCACCGCGCTCATCGTGACGATCCGGTAGTGCTCGACGATCTTCCAGAACTCCGCGTACAGGGCGGGTTCGCGGTAGCCGAGCGGGCCGGCCCACACCACGTGCTGGCCCTTGAACAACGGCGTGAGCAGGGTGACGACCAGTGCGTTGACGTGGAACAGGGGCAGGGCGGCGAACAGGACGGAGTCCTCGTCCAGCAACGAGTTGATGGCCAGCATCCACGCGTTGGCAACCTCGCCTTCATGGGTATGCGCGGCGAGTTTCGGGGTGCCGGTGGTGCCGCCGGTGTGGAAGAACGCGGCCAGGTCGGTGCTCGCCGGCGACTCTCCGTCGAATGTGGACGATTCGGCGGCGGCCAGCTCGGCGAGGTAGCCGACCAGGACACCGTCGAGCGCCGGCAGCGGCGGAGGTACGTTCATCGCGCCGGTGGGGCGCAGCACCAGCACCGCGTCGAGCAGGCCGTCGCCGGCGAGCTTCCGCGCGGTGTCCCAGATGGACGGTGCCAGTTCCGGTCCGGCGGTGATGAGCACCCGGGCGCCGCAGCGGGTGAGCAGTCGGGTGAGGTGCGTGGCCGACAGGCCGCCGTTGAGGGGTGCTGCGATGCCGGCGAGTTGCGCGGCAAGGGTGGCTCCGATCAGCTCCGCACAGTTCCCGGACATCAGCGCGACCGCGTCGGCACGCCGAACTCCCAACCGTCGCAACACGTTCGCGTACCGGTGCACGTCGGCGAGCAGGTCGGCGAACGTACGCGTGACCGGTTCGTGCCATCGAACCGCCTCGGGCAGGACGGTGATCGCAGTGCGGTCCGGCCACAGCGTCGCGGCCCGGCGCAGTAAGGCGTAAGTCGACTCGGGCAGGCCGCGCGCCGACAGCGGCACAGTTTCGATCGCGGTCAGGTCGTCCGGTGCGGCGTAGCGGGGCCAGAGCAGGCTCATCGTGTCCACCTCACGGTCGTGCGCTGCCGGCCGAGGTCGATCGCGCCGTCGTCGGTCGCGATGGCGGCCTCGATGATGTCCCCGTCCCGCAGGTACTTCGGATTCCTGGCCTGGGACCTGAAGAACAACCGCCACTTCGTGGTGGCGGGCAGCAGCGACCCGACGATCTCGACCGGCTTGGGTGGGGCGGACAGCGCGGTGCCGACGGGGGTGCCGGTCAGCAGCAGGTCACCGGGATCCATGCGCTGGAACCGGGTCAACGCCCGCAACGCCGCAAGCGGCGGATAGATCATGTCGGCGGCGGTCATGTCCTGCCGGATCTCGCCGTTGACCGACAACCGCAGCCGCAGGTCGGTGAACCGCTTGAACTCGTCGGCGTCCAGCAGCACCAGCGCCGGCCCGACCGGGGTGAACGTCGGATAGGACTTGGACTCGTAGAACTGGGTCTTGGGCAGCTGCAGGTCCCGGGCGGAGACGTCGTTCGTGATCACCAGCCCGGCGACGTGGCCGGCCATGTTCTCGATCTCGGTGCCGACAGGCAGCGGGCGGCCGATGACGAGCGCGATCTCGACCTCGTAGTCGAGCAGCCGCACGTGCGCCGGCTTGACGACGTCGTCGTGTGGGCCGCTGATCGAACCGGACGCCTTGCGGAAGAACGTGAGCGGAACGGTGCCGGGGTTCATGCCTGCGTCGCGGACGTGGGAGACGAAGTTGGTCATCTGCGCCACGACCCGGCACGGCGCGGTGACGGGCGAGACCAAGGAGAGGGACTCGACCGGCACCGCGTCTCCACTCGCCGCCTCGATCGCCGGCTGATCGGCGAGCAACTGCGCGGTGGTTTGGGCGTGGGTGTCGATGCGGACCGCGCCCTCGGGGGTGGCGACCCACCAGGAGTCCGCGGTGCGGAGGATGGCGGTGCTCATGTGGTGGCTACTTTCAACAGGCCGCGCAGGCGGGAAAGGTCGAACTCGTTGTCCTGGCGCAATGCGGCGGCGATCGCCCGCAGCTCGCGCAGGGATTCCCGGCCGGGTGTGATGCCGAGGAAGTCCTTTGTGGCCGGTGGGCCCCACTGAGCGAGACCGGATGCGGTCATGGGCGCCCATCCGGGTTCGAGGGAGCAGTCGAACATGTCGCCGTCGGTGAAGTGCTCGACCAGGAACCCGTCCGGATCGCGCCAGTAGTCGAAGATCTGACTGCCCTGGATGTGCCTGCCGACACCCCAGGAACGCCGGTAGCCGTGGTCGAGCAGGTACTGGCCACCGGCGGCCAGCGCGTCCAGGTCGGCCACCTGATAGGCCGAGTGCACGTACCGGTTCGAGGGGCCGAGAGTGAGCGCCAGCGTGTGGTGGTCGGTCGGCGTGGCGCCGCGGTCGCAGCGGACGAAGCTCATCACCGGCCCGCGCTCACGCTGACCGGCGTAGTACAAGAAGTCGCTGACGATCAGCCCCAGATGCTGGAGATACCAGTCGAGGGTCTCGCGGTACCTGGTGGTCTGGACCACGACGTGACCGAGGCGCTGCACCCGCGCCGGTTCACGAGGCGGCCGCTGCACAGCGTTGGCCCGTACGACCCGACGCCCGGCGTTGACCACGAGTGGTGCCTGCGAGGGCAGCCCCGCCAGTTCGTGGGTGTCGGCCACGACCCGCACCCGCAGCCGACTCGGGTCGTAGAGCTCGGCGGCCAGCCCGCCGAGACTCTCCGGCAGCTTGGTGACCTTCACCCCGGCGGCGTCCGCGAGCCGCAGTACGTCCTTCGAGTCGGCCGCGGCGAACGCAGGGCCGAGGAACCGCGAGCGTGGCCCTTTCCGGATGAGCACGCACGGCGAGCCAGGGTCGGTCCCCCGCAGCTGCAACTCGTCGGGTGTCCGTAGCGCCGTGGTGAACCCGAACGCACCGGCGAACACCTCGGCGGCCGCGAGGTCCGGCTTCTCGAACTCCAGCCAGGCCAGGTCCCGCACCTTGACGATCGGGTCGGCCACCCGCCCGGGGTGCTCGCCACGCAAGGCGCCCTGCTCGCTGTGCACACCACTGTGTGGATCCCTCATGACCACTCCCTTGAGGTTCTGACGATATCTTCAGTTACGATCATATCGTCAGTCAAGAGCTTCTGAGGATTTCGTCAGTCTTGGTATCGTGGCGCGCATGATCGAGCACGCGCCCCCGAACCGCCTGGAACGGCGCAAGGCACGAACCCGCGCCGCGCTGGTCCGCGCGGCCCAGGCGTTCATCGCGTCCGGGAGGCTGAACGCCCCGATCCTGGAGATCACCCAGGCCGCGGACGTCGGGATGGGCTCGTTCTACAACCACTTCCAGACCAAGGAGGAGCTGTTCCACGCCGCGGTCGAGGACGCGCTCGACGCCTACGGCGCGGCGCTCGACCAGCTCACCGTGGGCCTGGACGACCCGGCACAGGTGTTCGCGCAGAGCTTCCGGCTGACCGGGCGCCTGCATCGCCGTGCACCCGAACTCAGCAAGGTCCTGCTGTACAACGGACTGGCACTACTCGGTGCCGACAAGGGCTTGGCCCCGCGCGCCCGCCGCGACATCGAGCACGCGACCCGCACCGGCCGGTTCACCACCCCGGACCCCGAACTCGCCCTGACGATCGTGGCCGGCGCGGCGCTGTCCCTGGGGCAACTCCTGCACGACCAGCCCGACCGCGACGACGCCACGGCCACCGACCAGATCACCGAGGACCTGCTCCGCATGCTCGGCATCCCAGCCACCGAGGCCCACGACATCTGCCGACGTTCCCTACCCGATCTGGAGATACACGTAGACGCCGACCAGCGAGGTGTCTCCGGTTAGATCCAAAGATCGAACCGTGGCTTTTCTTGCCACAATTGTCAGCGCAGGCAAGAACTGCCCACCCCTGAATTTCCGCACCAAACGTGCCAGCGGGCAAACCGCCCGAGGTCCTGGCCTGCAAAGCCCTCGGCAAACCCGACCGAATTCTTGATCCGCACGCAAAAAGGGAAGTGCGCGTCGGGTAATTCGAATGCACACCGACCCCAGGAGCCGGCTGTTCGGAGAATAAATTTGCGGCCTGTCCCGGACAGTGGACGACCGGCTGAACGCGATGGCCATGATCGGATCACACTATTCCCGCCATATGGAATTGATCATGTATGGGCGCCGACGGTCGGTTATGAACAGTGAGAGATAACCCGACCGCTCGGAAGGGAGTCCTCCCATGCGTGTCCGTTCAGCTTTTGCCAGACGGGTCTTACCCGTCGTTGTGACCGTCCTCGCGCTGCTCGTGCCGATGGCCACACCGGCCGCCGCGTACACCTCGCACAGAGGCAGCCCAACCACCCTCGACGTGTGGTACGCGGCCGGTGACAACGAACCCCAACTCGGGCCCAACATCTTCCACATCATCGGTCACGGCAACTGCAGCTATCACGTCGTGAAGTACACCTACAAAGGCCAGAGCCGCTTCATCCCCATCAACTGCAACGGGGAAAAAGTGGTGTCCATCGCTCCGCTCGGACCCACCGCCTACCCACTGACCTGGACACTCTGCTACTACCACTTCATCAAGCACGTACTCGTCATGTCCTGCAGCCCCACACTGACCGAGGACACGGTGTACACCACCTGATTCGCACCCCCGCCGGCCCGGTCCAGGCCGGGCCGGTGGAAGCCGCGTTTCGAGCGAGCGTCGGCCGGCATAGAGCTGGAGGATGACCCCGGCCCGCGTTGCTAGTTGGACAAGAGCGCTCGCTGGCTATGGGAGATCGTCATCGTGAACGGTGAGGTCGTTGCCGCCAAACAGATCGAGGTGCCCTCGACCGGCCCTTCCCGTCGATACTGGTGGCAGCATTTGGAAGACGACACCGGCATGCTGACCGACCAGTCACTCGAAATCGACCAGCCGGGCGTGCTGTCGGGACGCAGAGGGCACGGCACTCGGAGACCGGCTTACCCGAGAAGCTGCATGAGCGCCGAGCGAATGCTCGGGTTCGTAACCCCACCTGACGTGAGCAAGAGCTTCACAGGTACCTCCACATTCACGCGCGGAAGGCTGACGTACCTGAAGACCAGGAACCAGGCCGGAACTCATCGTTGTTCGCGCATCAATCGTTTTGGCATGAGTGGCCGGTCATCTTCGGTGGCGGCTGAGGATTGCGCGGTAGACGGCCAGCGCGCCCAGGATGAGGCACGCATCGCTGACCAAGCCTCCGCACTCGGCGGCGAGATCGCAGGCCTGCTGAGGACTGGACAGACAGCTTTCAAGTCGGCCGGATCGTCAAGTCAGGTGAGGCTGCTGTACAGCGACAGATGGCGCTGAGCCGCGGCTTTCCAGGTGTACCCGGCGGCGAGTGAACGGCCGGCCTGAATGCGCTCGGGGTCGGGGACCGTCAGCGCGGACCGCATGGCGAAGGTGAGCGACGGGCCGAAGAGGGCGACTGAGCCGAACAGCTCACGAAACACAGGCAGGTCGCTGACCACCAGGGGAACGCCTGCCGCGAGGGCCTCCATGGCGGCAAGCCCGAAGCCCTCCTTTGTGGACGGGAACACGAACGCCGAAGCACCGGCCACCAAGGAAGGCAGCACCTCGTGGGAGACCGGGCCCAGCACAACAGGTGAGCAGCCGAGCGAAGCGGCGCGTTTCTCCCAAGCGGCCCGGTAGTCGCGATAGTCGAACAAGGTCTCGCCACCCGCGATCACCAACTGTACATCCGGCATGCCGAGTTCCGCGTACGCCTCAAGCAACTCCAGCGAACCCTTGCGAGGTTCGATGCCGCCGACAGTCAGCACGTACCGGCCGAGCCGAGACCGCCAGGAGGTCCCATCGGCGGAAGCGAAACGAGCGTAGTCCACTCCGTTGGGAATGACTGTCGCGTTGATCCCCCAGCCGGACGAGAGTTCCGCGGCCACCGCTGCCGAGACACAGATATGGGCGAACGGCCGCACAATGGCGCGTTCGTGGCATTCGGCCAGCTCAGGCGTTGTGAAATTGTCGATGTGGTGCACGGTCCGCACGCAATGCGCGTAAGCGTTCGCGCTGATGCAGTCCTGAGCGTGCACGATGTCGTAGGAATCCGTGAAAGCGTCCCGGAGCACCGAGATCGACCGCAGAATCCGCGGCCCGACACCCTCGCCCTCAACTTCCGGGAACGGCACGAGCCGCAGCGAGACGGCAGGATCAACGGGCCGGAAAAACGAGGCGTCCCGGCCCAACGTCCACACTGTGACGTCCGCGCCCTCGGCAGCCAGGGCTTCGGCGAGCGCGAGCGTGTGCACCACGCCGCCGCGAGGTTTGGTGGAGTACGTCAGCAGAGCGATCTTCACCGATAGACCTCCGGTCTGCGTTCGGCGAGGTGGCTGAGCACGCGCCTGGCCGTGGCGATCTCCGCGCCGACATCGAGCGATGCCGCCGCGATCCCGGCCTTCGACCAGGTCCGCGCCACGATGTCGCCGCCGGGACCGACCACTTTGGCCTGGCCGAGGAACCGCATGCCGCCCATCGCCCCGGTCTGGTTGGACGACACCAGCACGACCTGGTTCTCCGCCGCCCGCGCGCAGTCGTACAGGTCGAACAGCCGGGACTGGCGGTCCTGAGCCATCTTGGGAGCGCGGTTGGTGATGCTGGTCGGCCACGCGGACAGGCACGCGAGGATCTGCGCGCCGTCCAACGCCAAAGCCCTGGCCGATTCCGGGAACGTCTTGTCGTAGTCGATCAGCATGCCCAGCCGCCCGACCGGGGTGTCGAACGCCTCGAACCGGTCGCCGGCGGTGTACGCGGCCGCCTCGCCCGCGGGCTGGTGGACCTTGCGATGCCGCCCGAGCACGCCATCGCCGGTCACGCACACGGCCGCGTTGTACCTGTTCGACCCATCGGTCTCGCAGTAGCCGACACACACGACCATCTCCCCGGCCAGCACCGAGACCTTCCGGATCATCGGACCGTCCGGATCGAGCGCGGGCGGCAGCGTGTCCGGATCGGGATTGCGCAGGTCGGTGAGGTATCCGCCGAGTGCGGCGTCCGGCAGGACGAGCAGCCCGGTGCCGTCGCGGCGGGCGTGCTCGATCAGCGTGGCGATCCGCTGCAGGTCGAAGTCCAGGTCACGGCCGAAGGCCGCGGCCACAGCACCGATACGTACAACACTCACCCCGGCATCATTTCGTGGCGGTCATAGGTCTCGGGCCTGCGGTCACGCAGGTGGCCCATCGAACGCCGGGCATCGGCCAGAGCCTTCGCCACGTCGAGCTCGGCGACCGCCATGCCTTCCGCCACGCCGGTGCCCGCCAGAATGTCGCCGCCGGGATCGACCACCTTGGCGCTGCCGACGAACCGCAACGACCCGAACGTGCCGGTCTGGTTGGCCGAGAGCCACACGATCTGGTTCTCCAGCGCCCTGGCCTGGTCGAACAGGTCGAACCGGCGTTTCCAGCGGTCCTGGGCGAGGCTGGGCGCGGGATTGGTGCTGCTGCCGGGCCACGCCGACACGCACACCCCGATCTGCGCGCCGTCCAGAGCCAGTGCCCGCGCGGACTCAGGGAAAGCCTTGTCGTAGCAGATCATCATGCCCAGCCGGCCGACCGGCGTATCGAACGCCCGGAACCCCTGCCCCGCGCCGTAGCTGGCGTCCTCGTTCAAGGGCTGATGCACTTTCCGGTGGTTGCCCAGCACGCCGTCACCATTGACACAGACCACGCTGTTGTAGCGGACGTCGCCGTCCAGCTCGCAATACCCGGCCGCGATCACCATCTCCCCGGCCAGCGAGACCAGCCGCTTGATCTCCGGGCCGTCGATCGTCAGCGCGGGCGGCCCGTCGGCACTGCCGTCCAGAGTGGACAGATAGCCGCCGAGGCACGCCTCCGGCAGGGCGAGCAAGTGCACGCCGTCGATCCGGGCCGCGGCGACCAGCCGTTCGATCCTGGCGAAATCAGCGCTCAGGTCGCGATCGAACGGCGCCGCGACCGCAGCCATCCGCACCTTCATGCTCGCCCCAATCCAGTGACCCCCGCCGGGAGTGCTTCGGTGATCTCCCCGTCCGGCCAACGCAAACCGACCCCTGTGCCCGCTGTCAGCTTGCCGCATTCGGCGCTGCGGGCCGGGCCGGCCCGCAACGGCGGGCCGCCCGCGGTGATCATGCCGAAGCCTGGGAAGCAGGTCAGCCAGTCGCCCATCGCGGCAGCAGGCGGACGCGGAACAGCGGCCACGTCCAACACCGCCGCGCAACCGCTTGCCTCGGCGAGCATGCCCAGTGTGCCAACGATTCCGGCCATCGAGACGTCCTTGGCGGCCGCCGGTCGAGCCTTGCCAACGCCGCGGATCATCGCAGCCAGGTCGGCTTTGGTCCGGCTGGATGTGGAATCCCATTGCCGCCCTGTGTATCCAGGACGCCAGCCACCGCCGGTGTCCACGGTCAACCGGACCCGCTGACCCGGCGAACCACCGCCACCGGGAACTGGATGCGAGGTTCTGCCCAGTGCGGTCACAGACAACGTCGCCGGCACACCGAACTGCGTATGGCCACCGAGAACAGGCACCCCATAGGCCTCGCTGGCCTGCCGCAGACCGGACAGCACTCGCGAAGCGAATGATCGGTCACGCGCGCCGATCGTATCCAGCAGACCGACCGGGTCGGCGCCCATCGCGGCCAGGTCGTTGACGTTGACCAGAACCGAGCACCATCCGGCCCACTCGGGATCACGCTCCACCATGGACGGCAAGATCGCGTCGCATGCCGCCACAAGATCACTACCGGGTACTGGCACGCCGTCATCGCCGACAAAACCGGGCCCGCCAGGGGCGATGGCGGTCAGCAGCGCGCCGAGATCACGTTTGGTCGCTGCCGCCAGCGCGGCGATTCTTCCTATCGGCCAACGCATCCGCACGTGCGGAGCGTCCGCCAGTGTCGTCTCCGCCAGCGGGGTCCAGCCGATTCGGGTGAACATCGCCTCGTTGCGTTTCTGCACGGTCGCCTCGAACCGGAGCGCGCCCGCCTGTTCGGCACGGGCGCACGCGGCACGGACCAGCGCTCCGCCGACGCCTCGGACGCCAGTGCGGGCGACGACCAGACGACTGCCCTGCCACCACCCGAGATCCGGGCCGTCATCCACCGGACCCAGCCGCACCCCGCCGATCACCGGGCCCTCGTGAGACCGTGCCACCAGGATGACCGTGCGTGGATCTTCGTCGTAGTGATCCAGGTCGTCGTCGAACAACCCTTGTTCCTCGACGAAAACCCGCCGCCGCAGCGCACGGTACTCGGCCAGCGAGACCCGGTCGGCACACTGTTCGATGTGGAACTCAGGACGCCGCTGCAACGACTGGCGGTCACCGAGCAGGATGAGCACATCGGTCTCTGCTCTGGGCTCGCCGTCGAACGCGATCATGCCTCACCCTCCCGCAGCTGGGAGCGCACTACAGGCGCCGCACGCGGCACATCCGGCTTCCTGTTGCGCACCAGTCATGTTCGCCCGCCGCAATAACTCAGCCACGCCCGAGGTGACGTACCGGACAAGATCCGGTGAGGGCGGAGCGACCCCGTCGCGCCGCGCGAGTGTGCCGAGCATCGGCCGGAACGGCACGACAAACGGATACACCCCACGCTCGACCAAGCGTTTGGCACCCGCGATCAGCTCATCGGGATCGTCACCAAGCCCGATCAGCAGATACGTGGAGACCTTGTTGTGACCGAAAACCCGCACGGCCTCATCCCACGCCGCCTCGTACTCACTCAGCGGAACCGTGGACTTACCCGGCATCCAGCGTTTTCGTACGTCGTCGTCAAGAGACTCCACGTGGATACCGATAGCGGTAGCGCCGGCCGCGTACAGCTCGCCGATCACCGCGAGATCCTTCGGCGGCTCGATCTGGACCTGGATCGGCAGGCCCGGCACCGCCCGCAGCACCGCGTCGACGCAGCGAACCAGGTTGCGGGCGCCGCGATCCGGACCCGCGGTGGTGCCGGTGGTCATCACCATCTGTCTGATTCCGTCAAGACGCACCGCTGCCTCGGCGACTTCGGCGAGTTGAGCGGGCGTCTTGGCAGCCACGGTCGCACCGGACCGCAATGACTCCTCAATGGTGCAGAACCGGCAGCGCTGGTCCTCGACGTACCGGACGCAGGTCTGTACCACCGTGGTGGCCAGGACATCCGAGCCGTGCAGCCGCGCGATCTGCTCGTAGGACACACCGTCCGCAGTGGACAGGTCGTAGAATCGGGGACGGTGAACGACCTGTAGGGTCAAGCCGGTGTCGCGGTCTCCGAGCATCACCCTGCCGTCGCGCACGACATAGGGACTGTCAGGATTCTGGGGCAGTGCCGCATTGGCACCGTCGACGAGCACATGACCGTCGTTGCTCGGCCCGGCGCCGTCCGGCCGCCGTACCGGCGCGTCCACGCGGACGCCGTGCAGTGCTATCTCGACCCGGGCGGCCAGTTTGTCCTTCTGTGTCGACTCTGGGTGGGTGCCAATGCGCACGCTGACCCCTTAGAACATGTAGGTGGAGTTGATGATCGCGCCCTTGCGGGAGTAGTGGATCAAGGCGTCCTGCACGTCCAGCGGATGCGTCGGGATCACGCCCTCGATCAGGTCCTCCTCGCGGGCACCGTGCAGCGACAGGCCGAACCGGCAGCAGAACACCTTGCCGCCCTCGGAGATGAACGTCTTGAGCTGGTCGTTGATGTTCATCTCACCGGGGAACGCGGCGTTGCCGGTGGTCGGGAACCCGCGGGTGGCCAGGCAGTTGAGCGAGCCGGGGCCGTAGAAGTAGATCGCCGCCTCGAAGCCCTTGCGCAACGCCCTGGTGGCCTGCAGGATCGCCACGAAGCTGACCGACGACTCGTGGGCGATCCCGTGCACCAGCGTGAAGTAGCTTTCGCCGTTCTCCGCCTGATAGTCCGGGAACACCTTCGTCCCGCCGTACAGCGTCGAACCTTCCGGCAGTGACGGGTGCGGGATCTCGTCGAGGCTCTGCTTTTCCAGATCGGTCAGGTCGGCCATCGGAACTCCTTGCGGTCAATTAACACTGGTCAATTAACACTGTGGGTGAGTGATCAGCTGTAGAGCCGGTCGAAGGTGTCGTGGAACGCCAGCCGGGCCAGTTCGCCGCCGAACGCGGCGCGCAGCTTGGCCTGTTCGCTCGCATGGTCGCCCCACGGCTCGTCGCTGGCGAACAGGATCCGGTCGTATCCCTGCTGGCGGCGGACGATCTCGGCGGCGAGCCACCGCGGCGCGAAGCCGATCGCCCACGACAGATCGGTGTAAACTTGCTTGCCCGCCTCGATCCAGTCGAAGAACCGGGAGCCGGCGAGCTTGATGTGCCCGCTCATCCCGCCGCCGAAATGCACCAGGTGTACCCGCACATCGTCGGCGTACCAATCGATCAGGTTCCCGACCTCGTCGATGTCGGACGCCGCGCCCGGCGAGGTGTGCACATGCACAACGAGATCGTTCTGCCGCGCGACGGCGAAGATCTGGTCGAGCACCGGGCGACACGCCGGATCAGTAGCCTTGCCGCCCAACAGGAAGCTCAGTTTCAGCGCGCGGACACCGGGTTCGCCGGCCAGGGACAACGCCTCGGCGGTCAGGTCCTCGTCGCTGGGTTTGGGAGAGACCCACAGCGCCGCCCGGATCCGGTCGTCCTTGGTGGCCGCCTCCACGCACAGTTCGTTGAAGGAGAAGGCGATTTCGGGGTCGGGAACGCCATAGTTCGGGATCACCAGCGCACGCTCGGTGCCTTCGGCGTCCATGTCGGCGATCAGGTCGTTGATCATGGCTTTGGCGCAGATGTCCGGCCGGACCGGCGGCCCGCCGTAGAACGGGAACGACGGCAGCACACCAAGATGCCGGTGCGCGTCGAAGACCATGGCAATGCCCTTCTCAGGCAACAGTTCGGGGGATGACCCAGTGGTCGTCGTCGGGATACGTGCTGGTGGGCGTGCCGGAGATCCACCGGACGTCGAACGACCGGTGCGCGATGCGCTGCTGGGCGATCACGATCGCGAGGTGCTCGGCATCGGCGCCGACACCGCAGAACCGGCCGGAACCCCACGTGTACTGCCAAGGCAGGCCAAGGAAGTAGAGGCCAGGACACGCGGTCACACCGCGCTGGTGAGTGGGATAGCCGCGGCCGTCGAAGACCGGCTCCTCGATCCACCGGTAGTCCGCGCCGAACCCGGTGGCCCACACCACTGAGCCGATCTCGTCGGCACGCAAGGTGGACGGCCCGCTCTCGGGCAGCCAGACCGGCTGGTATCGCTCCTGCGCCGGGGCGTCGATGCCCGTCCGGGCGATATATGCGTCCACTGTGTCCTTGATGCTCTCCGACACGGCATCGGCAGCGTCCAGGTTACGCGCCAGATCGTCAGAGAAATTCAGCTCATCGTGGCCGCAGTTCACGAGTCTGCCGTGCAAACGCATTCCCTGCTTGGCGAACGCTCTCAGATCGATGTCACGGCCGCCGTCCCGGCCGGTGACGTAGTGGTTGACCCGGAAGCGAACCGCGTCGGCGTCGTCGAACTCGTTGATGTTCTTGCGGTAGTAGCCCATGTCCTCGAGCCAGGCGACCACGTCACGGCCCCGGTAGAACCTCGCGACCCGAGGTGCGGTGCCGACGGCGAGGTGCACTTCCCGGCCGGCAAGGTGCAGGTCCTCGGCGATCTGACTGCCCGATTGCCCTGACCCGACAACAAGAACGGGCCCCGGCGGCAACTGGGACGGGCTGCGGTACTCGGACGAGTGCAGCTGCTTGATCGCCGGGGACAGCCGCTCGGCGATCCGCGGAATCACCGGCACCTGATACGGGCCGGTCGCCACGACAACCTGGTCGGCGGTCATAACTCCTTGCGAGGTAACGACTTCGAACGCCCACGAGGACGTGCGCCGAAGCCGTCGCACCGCAACGCCTTCAACCAGCGGTGGATCGAAAGACGCCACGTAGTCCTGGAGGTACCGCACGATCTCATCGCGCACCATGAACCCATGCGGGTCCGCGCCCCGATAGCCGAATCCTGGCAGCTGGCACTGCCAGTTGGGGGTGACCAGGCAGAACGAGTCCCAGCGCCGGTTGCGCCATTCGTGGGCAACCTGTTCGCGCTCGAGCACGATATGATCGATGCCCCGTGCGGTGAGACAGTAGCTCATCGACAGCCCGGCCTGACCGCCGCCGACGACGATCACGGACCGGTGGTGACCGGCTGGATCCGCGTTCATGGGACTCAGTACAGCCATCCGTTGTGTCAGAACGGTTTCGTCCGGAAATGCGGCAGGTTTCGCAGCGTAACAGTCACGCTACAGAACGCTCACCGATTGCCGGCCCAGGCTGTGCTCAGACTGCGCCGTGCCGCGCGGCCCCAACGCCCCGACGAGCATGCGCTCACGCCCGGACATCCTGGACCCGACGAGGGACAGTGCCACGGGTGTCAGGCGGATCACCGTGAGCACCGCCAGGCAGACGAGCGCCACCTGCCATGAAATTCCGAGGAAGTACACGAGGACAGCGGCGATTCCGACGACGGACCACATGGTCATGTCACCGCGCGTGGGTTGTGCCTTTGGCAGGGACGGTTGTTCATGCGCTACCCCTCCCGTCCGCCGGTAGGTCAGATATTCCCAGTCCAGTAGAGGGGCTTGGCCTTCGCGAAGACGATTTTGACCGTGACCTCTGATGGTTTGGCCGGCAGCGCGAGGGCCATCGTCAGCTGACCGTCCTTACTGGGCAGGATGTCGGCCTGGAGCTTGGTGCCGATCCGGTTCTTCTCGTCGGTGATCAGGCCGGCGGTCGCACTGCCGACCGTTGCGGAAAAGGCGAAGGCGTCCGCGTTGAGTGCGGTCTTCGTGGAGTTGACGATCTTGATGTCGAACTTGGCGCCGCGCGTCAGATCCTTCGGCCGCGCCGGGTCGGCGGGCAGGTCGAAGGACGTCGGTTTCGACACGGTGATCGTTCCGTGTTCGCCCTGACGCTCCTGGCCGAAACTCATCACCTGTGGCGCCGCGCTGGTGGCCTTCGATGTGCTGCCGGCAGGTGCGGGCTTGGCGGGTTGACTGCCGCAGCCTGCCAGGGCGATGGCCGCCGCGACGATCATGACGGGCAGGACGTGCTTCATGGCTCTGTCTCCAGTGGACGGACGTGAGCATCACTGACTTTCTCGACCGTACTGATGAGAAGTCGTCCAACACGGGCGAAGCGCGGATTCTCAGCCGCACGGCAGGCGTCATCCAGCCGATCGACGGGGACGCGATGGCCGCGCGGCGGGGTATCGCCGGACAACTCACGGATGGACCCCGATGGCGGCGGAGGCGATGCTGGATCCGGCCGACCGTCTACTTGGGAGTGTCCATGATCACCGTGATCATTGTGATCGTGCTCGTCGCGCTGGCTGTGTTCTTTTTGCGCAGCGTGCACGCCACCACGAAGCAGCGCCAGTTCGACGACGCGAGAGCGGAAGCCGGTCGCTGGGTGGAGCGGCTCGGTGGGCAGGTGTTGAACCTGACCGGGACCACTATCGCGGCGAAGCAGGCTCTTGCGGACGCGTCCGAGCGCTATCACGCGGCCGGTTCCCAGTTGGAGCAGGCGACCAGTGTCGAGCAGGCAGGCTTGGCCAAAGAGACCGCGTTGGAAGGGCTTTACTACGTCCGGGCCGCCCGTGTCGCGATGGGCATGGACGCCGGACCCGCATTGCCACAGGACGAAGCGCGTACACGTGCCGGCGCGGTGACGGAGCACCGGCGGGTCGAGGTCGACGGAGAGACCTATGAGGCTTCGCCCCGGCCTGGCCAGAACACCCCGCACTACTACCCGGGCGGCGAGGTCGCCGGGCGTCCGGTGCCGCAGGGCTGGTACAGCCAGCCGTGGTGGAAACCGGCGCTGATCGGCGGTGCCTGGGGCCTCGGTTCCGCGGTCCTGTTCGGCGCGCTCTTCACCGGTATGTCCGGTATCGCGGACGCGCAGACGTGGCAATCGGGATATGAGGCGGGTCAGCAGGATGCCGGCGATTCGTGGGCCGGACTCGACGACCTGGACACGTGGTAGCCGCCCTCGGTCGTTTGCCCCGTTGACCTGCGCCGACAGGGCCTATTCTCCGGTACGCCGGGACAAGCGTGGCTTTCGAGGAGTTGAGTGTGATCCGGGCAATGGTGGTGGACGACGACGCGCTGGTCCGCTCGGGGTTCGAGCTGATCCTGCGAGCAGCAGGCGACATCGACGTGGTCGCCACGGCGACCGGTGCCCAAGCGGTCGGTGAGATCCAGGCGCGCAAGCCTGATGTCGTGCTGCTGGACATCCGGATGCCGGACGTCGACGGGCTGACCATCCTGCGGCAGGTTCGGGCGATGTCCGATCCGCCGGTTGTGGCCATGCTGACCACGTTCGACTCCGACGAGTACATCGCGGCCGCGCTGCGGTCGGGTGCTGCCGGGTTTCTGCTCAAGGACACCGACCCTGAGCAGCTCGCGCAGCTGGTGCGGACGTTGGCCAGTGGTGGGGTGGTGTTGTCGCCGAAAGTCACCCGGTCGGTCGTGGACGGCTATCTGGACGCGGGCGCCAGCTCGGAGGCCGCTGACCGTGTCGCCCGGCTGACCGATCGGGAACGCGATGTGCTCGTGCTCATCGCCGAGGGGCTGTCCAATGCGGACATCGGTGCTCGCAGTGCTCGGTCTGACTGTCCGGCGGCGTCTGCCCTATGTGTCCTTCCTGATGGCGCTGCCGTCGTGGTTCTTGTCGCAGGCCATGGCCGCCACGTTGATCGCTCTCTACACCGTCGCCAGGAGCACCCGTGACCGCCGTGTACTGGCGGTGTCCGCGGTCGTGGTTTTCGTCGGCTTCGCCTTCCCGTGGCCGCCGCCCGATTTCTCGGCCGTCCCGGGCAAGGCGTTCCTGCTCAACATCGTCTACGCCACGATGACCGCGGCCGCACCGGTGTTCCTCGGCCAGCTCATGGTGCGCATGAAGGAAATCGAGAACGCACGCGACCACGAACGACGTCTTGTCGCCGAGACGACCCTGGCAAGGACCGTCTGGGTGATCAGTTCGCGCTCGTGCTCACGGGCTTCGTTGATTTCCGCCAGCCGCAGCGACAGGTCACGTCTGGTTTGGACCAGCTGGCCGAGGAACGTGGGCGCGCCATGGAGCCAGACGCCCAAGACCACCGAGGTACTGCCGCGCGGGCCCGCAATCCGAGAACTGGCAGGTCGTGCCCGCCGACCAGCAGGGTTCTGGCCAGCCGGTCGGCGGACATGCCGGAGCGGAACGTGAAGACGACCCCCGGCCGGGTCTGAGCGGATGTACTTCGCCGGTTTGGTGGCGATGTTGAGCAGGTACTCCAGCGGTCCCTTGCGGAAGAAGCGAGACCAGATCCAGGCGAACACCATGGCGC
>JOAA01000024.1 GCA_000720375.1 Rhodococcus rhodnii
ACACCCACCCACGGCCGTTCCTGTGGACCAAGACCGCCGAAGAGATCCTGGAATCACTCGCCCGATTTTGCAGGCGAATTTCCGGCGCAGGACACTAGTCCCGTTCGAGGAAGTCGACCGTGGGGACGTAGAACAACACGCCGGTGATCGGCGTGGAGAAGTCGAGGATACGGTCGTAGTTGCCGGGCGGTGAGCCGACGAACATGTTCTCCAGCATGCGTTCGACCACGCTCGGCGACTTCGCGTAACCGATGAAGTACGTACCGAACTCGCCGTAGCCGGGACGACCGAACGGCATGTTGTCCCGCAGAATCTTCAGCTCGTTGCCGTCGGAGTCGGTGACCTGGGTCAGCGCCACGTGGGAGTTGTCCGGCTGGACACCGTCGGCGAGTTCCACATTGGACAGCTTGCGTCGGCCGATCGCGTGCTCCTGCGCCTCCGTGCTCAGCGCGTTCCAGCCTGCCATGTCGTGCAGGTACTTCTGGACGATGACGTAGCTGCCGCCGTTGAACCCCTCGTCGTCATCCACCAAGGTCGCCGCGTAGGCCTCGGCCCCGACCGGGTTCTCGGTCCCGTCGACGAACCCCAGCACGTCACGGCCGTCGAAGTACCGGAATCCCTGCACCTCGTCGACGACGGTCACCGCGCCGGCGAGCTCGTCCATGATCAGCGTCGCGAGCTCGAAGCACAGATCCATCCGCTCGGCCCGGATGTGGAACATCAGGTCACCGTCCGTGGTGACGCTCTGATGCTTGTCCCCCGCGAACACCGGCAGGTCACGCAGCTCGGCGGGCTGAGGATCGCCGTACAGCCGGTCCCACGCCGATGCGGAAACACCAGCCACACAGGACAAAGCCCCGCCCAGTGACCGCGAGCCCACCGTGCGCTCCAGGCCGGTCACGTTCGCCAGCAGCTCCCTCGCCTTGTCCTCACCGCCCGTGTTGACGGTGACGATCAGAAAGACCGCCGCGTGGGTCAGCGACCCGAACACGTTCTGCACCTCGGCCTCGAGCTGCGGACGACCATCGTTCATGCGATCAACTTAACCGTTCGGCCACGGATCGCACCTCTTCGGACGACCCGGCGATATCTCGCCACCCTGCGGTCCCGGACAACGCTGCCCGGTTTGTTTGTCAACCACGTTCGGCCGTCGCTGAACAAAAACCAGCGCCCTACGTTGAGGCCGCTCGCCTCACCAACCCGGGGATAAACCGCGAAAAGATTGGGTGTTCGTGAATGAGAAATCGTCTGAGAAAGTCCGTGATCGCGCTGATGGCGGTCTGCGGGCTCGTCTTCGTGGCCCAGCCCGCGGCCGCGGCGACGCCGAACTGGTTCGACATCAAGCAGGACGGCTACGGTGCCCAACTGGCCGGCCGGATTGACTGGATCGACGCGAACCGGTTCAACGTGCACTGGGTGCGGCTGTACGACAAGGCCAGGGACAACGAGCCGGTGTTCTGGGTACTGGAGATCAATCCCGGCTGGACCAGCAGCTGGTACGGGACCAAACGCTTCAACCACGGCGGGTACAACACCAACCGTTACTGGGGACCTGGGGACGGAATCCACGCCATCGACAACCCGATCAACCACGTGCGGATCTGGGTCTGCGTGGGCAACACCTTGACCTTCGGCAATTGCCGCTCGGACACCAAGAACAACCCGTACTACCCGTAGAACGCCGTTTCGAAAGGGAGGGTCCATGATCGGACGGTTAGCGTTTCGGTTATCCGTGATCGCCTTCGCGTTACTGAGCGCGATCTCCATTGTCGCGGTGCCGGCGTCCGCAAATTTGAATACTGACGCGGGCGTCCAAGTCGCTTATCACCGGCTGCGGAACGTCGCGCATCCGGCGCGTTGCCTGGTCGCCAGGAATGGCACGGACTGGACCGTCCGCGGCGTTTCCTGCGGGACGTTCGTCGACCAGCGCTGGGCGCCCGTGTTGCGCAGTGAGAATCCAGCCTGGTGGAACTACCAGAACCAAGTCGGGTCACCGGCCCGCTGCATGATGAAGAACCCGGACTCCAACAACCTGATGGTGAACTGGTGCTCGGCGGTCGACCGCACCGGGCAGTGGGTGCACGACTACGTGACCTCGACACAGTTCCGGCTGCGGGTGCGCGGCACCAACTCGTGTCTGCTGCTGCAAAGCAACGTCGCCGAAACCCCCGCACGGCTGACCACGTGCGGCAGCTACCGCGACCAGTACTGGTACCACGACTGAACCACCGGTGTCGGCTGAGCCCGCGGGCTCAGCCGACCAGGCATGACTCGTCAGATGCGGCGGCCCTTGGCGCCGAAGGTCAGGCCCGCCCACTGGGTCGTCCCCGAGAAGACGTCCTTGCCGAAGGTGTGGGCGTGCAGCTGGAACGGCTGGAGATTGTCCCCGGAGAAGCGGATCCGCGCGCGCAGGACGTGCGGGTGGGTGCTGTCCAGGCCTCCGCTGACCGGAAGGTTCTCCCCGCTCGACCGGGTATACGTGGCCACGAACGGTTGCACGGAGGTGATTCGCAATGTCCCCGACCAGCCGTCGTGGTTCATCGCCCAGGCGCCGATCCAGTCGTTGGCCGTAAAGCCTTGCGTCGGCCGTCCGGGCAGTGCGGAACGGGAAAGGCTGACACCGAAGGGAATTCCGCTCCACGTGGTCAAGCCCGCTGCCTGGCCGGGGTCGTTGCCGTAGACGTAGGCCCAGAATTCCTGTCCGCGCTTGGCGCCGGGTTGGACACGCGCAGTGGTGTCGGCGATCCAGAAGTGCAGCGCCTGGCCGTTCTGCGCGGTGACTCCGTTGACGTCGTAGCGTTGGCCGTCGCGGTAGTAGTTCCCGAGTTTCGTCGGCTGGCCTTGGGTTGAACGGTAATCGGTGGTGCGGCGGATCACGAGCTCGCCACGCCAGCCGTCGTGGTCCATCTGCCAGCGGCCCACCCAGAACGCGTCCATTTGCGGTGCCGCGTTGGGGCTTTCGACGTCGATCACGTATCGGCCGGACAGCAGCCGCCAGTCGGTGGAGTCGTAGGACACTTCGATCAGGCGCCCTTCGCCCCACGAGTTCTTGACGTAGTACACGCGCTTGGTCCGGTCGTAGCCGACGATCAGAATGCAGTGCCCGGGTATGTCCGCTACGACCTCGTACCCGCCGGCGATCACCGCCTCGACCTGGCTCGGCGTCGGATTGCCTGGCAACGCGGCGAACTTCGTGACCCGGTACTTGGCGTTGTGCCGCGAGCGGAGCGGCACGTGGCCCTCGAGGAACTCGAAGGCGTCGACTTCTTCCTGCGTCGCCTCCCATGTGAGTGCGCCGCACGCGGGATTGGCGAGCCGCAGGTTCTCCATCGGCCCGCTGTCGAGGTACGGCGCCAACGATTCGGCCGGGATCGCAGCCCTGGCAAGCTTGTCGATCAGATCGCAGCTGCCTTGCTCGCCCCAGTAGGAGCTGTTGTTCTCGTGCCGCACCGGAGTGGTCATGTAGTCGGGGTAGAGCTCGCCTGCCTTGTTGACGTGGAAAGCGAACTGTTCCGACAGGTCGAGTTCAAGGCCGTGTTTGCGCTTGTACGCCGCCTCGACCGCCGCACAGGCCGCGAAGGCGTAACACGTGCCGCGCCCACCCTGGTTCTTGAAGCTGGTCTGGTACTGCGCGAGGGAATGCGCGTCCGGGGCCGCCACTTCGGGGACCTGGACCAGGTTGTTCAGCTGTGCGGCCGCGTTCGCCCGATCGACGGCCAGCCGGTGCTCGGCCGAGTCGAGGAGCACATGCCGTCGCGCTGCCGCGGCACTGGGATTCACCAGTCCCGTTGCCGCCGCACCCGCCACCACACCCCACCGGAGCGCGTTTCTTCGATTGACAGCCACGATCCTCCCGCCAGTCAAAGGTTTTCCTCAGCCTGGCGGCGGGATCGTCCCGGCCGACAGAGGGCACGGCCCCAGGTGATCCCGGATGTTTCCCGAGGTGACCCGGGTCACCGTTGACCTTGAGCCGGGTCGCGGTCTTACCTTTGCGAACATGACGACGACCACCGCCCGCGGCTTCGGAGCCACATCCGTGGTGTTGGCGGGCGGGGTCGCCCTGCATGCGATCAACCTGTTCCTCACCATCAGCCTGCTGCCGACGGCGATCAGCGAGATCGGCGGCGAGCGGCTGTACGCGTGGAGCGCGACGGCGTTCACGATCGCGTCGGTGATCTCGTCGATGCTGGTCAGCCGGTTGCTGGCGCGGCGAGGACCGGCGATGGCGTATCTGATCGCGCTGGCGCCGTTCCTGCTCGGCACGGTGCTGGCCGCGCTCAGCCCGACGATGGGCGTCATGCTGGTCGGCCGGGCCATCCAGGGCATTGGCGGCGGGCTGATCGCCGGGTTGGGCTACGCCGTCATCCAGACCGCGTACCCCGAGCGACTGTGGGCCAAGGCAACCGCGTTGGTCTCGGCGATGTGGGGAGTTGGCACAGTGGCCGGGCCTGCCATTGGCGGGGCGTTCGCGCAGTTCGGCGCGTGGCGCCTGGCGTTCTGGCTGTTGACGGTGCTGGGCGTGGGGATTGCCGTCGTCGTTCCACGCGCGCTGCCGCGTTCCGCTCAGGTGGCCGTCAGTGAGCGAATTCCGGTCGTATCGCTGACTGTGTTCGCACTGGCCGCCGCCTTGGTCAGCGTTGCCGGTGTACTCACCGATGTCGCCCTGATCACGGTGACGATCGTGGCCGCGTTGGTCGTGATCGCCTGGTTCATCCGGCGGGAGCGGCGCAGTGCCGTACGCGTCCTGCCTGCCACGACATACAGTGCACGGTCGCCGTTGAAGTGGATGTACCTGTCCATCGGCATCCTGGCGTTGGGGACGGTGTCCGAGGCGTTCGCTCCGCTGTTCGGTCAGCGGCTGGCCGGGCTTCCGCCGTTGGTCGCGGGATTCCTTGGTGCCGCTGTCTCGGTCGGCTGGTCGATCACCATGTTGTTCAGCGCGAGCACCACCCGTCCCAGGACGCTACGGCGGATGCGCATCGCAGGCCCAGCCATTCTGGCCGTGGGACTCACGGTGACTGGACTGTTCCAAGTGGACAATGCTGGGCCTGGGCTGGTCGTGATCTGGTTCGTTGCCCTCGCTGTGGCTGGCGCGGGGGTTGGCATCGCGTTCCCGCACCAGCTCGTCGCGGTCATGGGCAGCACGACGGATCCCGTTGAGGCAGGCAAGGCGTCGGCGGGCATCAACACCGTCGAGCTCATGGGACTGGCATTCGGCTCGGCACTCGGCGGGCTGCTTGTCAACCTGGGTTCGCCGTCGATGTCACGCTCGGCCCAGTTCCTGATGTTCGGCCTGGCCGCCATCGCCGTGCTCGGCGCGTTCATCGCGCGGCGCACGGACCCGATCACTCGTGATGACCAGTGATCATGAACGTATCAGCGATTGGCGAGGTACGTCCCGACGCCGTCGAGCACACGCTGCAGGCCGAACTCGAACTCTTCGTCGATCCACGTTCTGGTTCGACTGTCCGTCCCGACCGCGGCGGTGACGGCGGCGAGTCGTGGGTAACGGTCCGCGCCGGCGTCCATGACCCGGCTCTCCCACCATTCGCCAGTGTCGTCATGGCGCTCGTGAATCCACGTCATCGCAAGGCCTTGGCCATACGAGACAACGGTTCCAAGCAGGAAGAGCTGCTCACGGCCGGCCAGGCCGAGGTTGTCGAACGACGCCAGCGCCCATTCCATTGACGCCAACGTGTTCGGGCCCATCGGTGGCCTGGATGATGCCGTCGCGTGAAGCACCCACGGATGTGCGAAGAACGAGCGCCAATCCTGCCATGCCACCGCTTCCAATGCCGCGCGCCAGCCGATCGGCCTCGGTTCGGGATACGCGTACTCGGCGGCGACCGCGTCGACCATCAGCTCTACCAACGCATCCCGGTTCGCCACGTGCCGGTACAGAGCCATTCCTGTGGCGTGCAGCCGCTCGCCGACACCGCGCATCGTGACCGCGTCCAAGCCGCCTTCGTCGGCGAGCCCGATGGCGGTGGACACGATCAGCGGCAGGCTCAGACTCGGCCGCTTGTTCGCGGCGACCTCCCCCGGCATGGTCCTCCTTCGCGGCGACTACGGCGGAGTATACGTTGTCAACATCCTGACGGGCCGATCACGGCGTCGACAGGTTTTACGTGCCTATCGATGAGTTCGCGGTGTCTTGGTCGTCAGCCTGTACAAGACACTCGAAGGAGGTTCGTCGTGCGCGAACTGCAGGTGGACATGTTCAGTACCGTCGACGGGTTCGGTTCCGGCGGGCCGCGATCGGCGCCGTACTGGGGATATGACGGGCCAGGGTTGTACGAGTGGATGCACGCCCAGCTCGCCGAGGACCACGTGATGGTCATGGGCGCGACGTCGTACCGCCTCATGGCCGACATCGTCGCGGCCGGCGACGATCCGACGTTCCCTCGGATGGCTGAACTTCCGAAGATCGTCTTCTCGAAGACCCTCACGCCGCCGCTGACGTGGGCGAACACCACGATCATCGACACGCCGATCGAGACGGCCGTGCCCGCTTTGAAGGCCGAGACCGACGGGATTCCGATGCGTACCATCGGCAGCCCGTCGCTCGTCCGGAGCCTTTTCCAGCAGCATCTGGTCGATCGCCTGCGGGTCATGGTCTTTCCCATGGTGCATGGCGTGAAAGGCGAAGGTCCGCCGTTCAGCGAGCTTCCGGCGGTCGAACTGACCCTGATCGGCACGACCGTGATCGACGAGAACCTAGTGCTGCTCGACTACCGCGTCGGCGACCGCCTTTAGCCGCATGACCAGGCCGTCTGCCGCGTTGCTGCCTGTGGTAGACCAAGGCCTGTGATGCGGGAACGCGGCGACAGACGGGCTGACATCGTGCGGGCGGCGTTCCGCCAGGTGGCCGAGGTGGGCTTCGAAGGGCTGCGGCTGCGCCAGATCGCCGAGGAAGTCGGCATCGATCACTCCACTGTGCACCATCACTTCCCCGGCAAGAAGGACATCGTCGCCGGCGTCGCCGAGTACGCCATTGGTCTGCTCGGCGAGCCGCCGACGGACACACTGCACGGGTACCTGACGCACCTGCGCGAGCTGATGGCGAGCTCGCCGGAGGTGTTCGTGGTGACCGCCGAGCTCGACCTGCGGGCCCGCCGGGATCCGGTCGTACGCACGGTCGTGGCCGAGCACGAGGCCAATTGGCGGCGGTCGTTGCGGCCGCTGCTGGCTCACCGGGAAAGCGCGATCGACCTGGTGATCGCGGTCGTGAAGGGGGTACAGCTCTCCCCGGCCACCGCCGAAGCCGCCTTCACCCAGCTGGAAGCCATGCTGACCACGGACAAGACATAGCCGGCTCACCCGGCGAGCCAGGCAGGCCAGCTGCCATAGCTCGTAATGTCCTTGCCCGCCGCCGCGGACACCGGATCACATTGGAAGCCAAGGACTTCCGCACCGGTGTCCAACCGAATCCGGCCAAGTGACATCGGCGCGGGAAGCCCTGCGAGGAACGTACCCAGCGCGGCACTGGACAGCAGCCAGCGTTCGCCACGCAAGGACGCGCCATCGTCCGACCGGACCACCCCAGGTTTGGCTGGATCTGTTGGCAACGCGACCATCCGGTACTCCGGCGCAGTCGTGATCTCTCCGTCGAACCGCGCGCCCAGCTCGGTCAACTGGTGATTCAACGGCTGCCCACGTAGGTGCGCGCCGAACACCGCGAGCCCAACCGAAGGGGCGAACGGCTCGGGCGCGGTCTCCCCGGTGAGCAACGCGGCGATGTCGAGCGCGACTTGGTCGTCGAAGGCACGGGTGATCACGCTGACGCCGAACGGACTGCCGTCGGCTTGCCCCGCCGGAACCGCGACCGCAGCCATATCCAGGAGGTTCACGAAGTTCGTGTATGTGCCGAGCCTGCTGTTCACGCCGACGGGGTCTGCCGCGACCTCGGCCAGCGTTGGATGCCCGACTGTCGTCGGCAGCAGGAGCGCGTCGAACCCGGTCAGCGCAATGGAAGCCCCTGCTCGAGCCTCCGCCAGCCGTGCCTGGTCCGTCGCGAGCTGGTGAGCGGGCAGCTTTCCGGCTGCCAGAATGATGCCCGCCACGGTCGGGTCGGCGTCTCCTTGGTGCTCTTCGAGAAACTCGCCAACAGCCGCATACCGCTCAGCGACGAGGGCACCGTCGTAGAGGAGCTTGGCGGCATCGAGCAATACCTTGACGTCTACTTCGGACACGCGAGCACCGGCCGCGCGCAGACTGTCCACCGCTGCGCCGAATGCCTTCCGGGCCTCCGCGGAGAGCGGCGCCAACCCTTCCGGCGTCGGTACGGCCACCGTGGGCTGTGGGCCAGCGGCCAGCCGGACCAAGGCAGGCCAGTCTCGGCTGCCCGGATCCACGTGATCCAGGCCTGCCACCACCTTCATCACACGCTGCGCGAGTGCGAGGTCCACTGTGAACACACTCACGGAGTCGTACGGGCGCGCTGCCGGGATGACACCGGTACTCGGCACCAACCCAAGCGTTGGCTTGATACCGACGATGCCGTGCAACGCGGCAGGGACCCGGCCAGACCCGGCAGTGTCCGTACCGAGCGCGAAGTCGACGATCCCCAGCGCGACAGCGACAGCCGAGCCCGAACTGGACCCGCCGGAGATCCGATCAGGCCGATGGGCGTTGCGCACAGCACCGTGCGGGCTCCGGGTACCGACCAGGCCAGTCGCGAACTGGTCGAGGTTCGTCTTGCCTATGACTATCGCGCCCGCGTCACGCAACCGCTGCACCACGGTCGCGTCTTTCCTTGGCGTATAGGCGAAAGCGGGACAGGCCGCAGTGGTCGGCAGCCCGCCGACGTCGATGTTGTCCTTGATCGCGCACACCAGGCCGGAAAGCGGCAGGTCCGGACGTACCTCGGCGGCCTCGGCGAGCACCTCGTCCAAGTCCCGCAGCGTGATCCACACTTCCGGCCGGTCGACCTCGGCGATCCTGCGGTACGCGGCCCGGACCCGCGCCACCGCACTCATGCCGGCCCCAGCACGGCAACCGGGGTGCCAGGCGCGACCTGGGTTCCCGGCTGCACCAAGAGTTCCACCACCACGCCTGGCGCGGGTGCGGACAACTGCGTTTCCGTCTTCATCGCCTCCAGCGCCACCAATGACTGTCCTTTGTCGACACGATCGCCGGACTGAACGTCGACCCGCCACACCGTCGCCGCGAACGGCGCCTCCACGACCCGTCCGCCAGGCGGCGCCGACACCTTCGTGGTGGCCGCGACCACGGGTTCCGGTTCGGGCTTGGGATCGAACTCACCGGCCGCGGCCCACGCCTGCCGCTCGGCCTCGAACGCGACCGACTGCCGGGCCCGGAACTCGGCGATCGATTCCGCGTTGTCGTCGAGGAATTTCTCGTAGTCCGCCAACGCGAACTCGCCGTCGGTGATGTCCAGCTCGAGCTGGCCGGCGGCGTTGGCCGCCCGCATCTCCAGCAATTCCTCCGCCGACACGGGATACCAGGAGATCCGGTCGAAGAACCGCAGCAGCCAAGGCGATCCCGGTTCGAACGAGCCACGCTGCTGCCAGCCGTTCCACACCTGCACGGTCCGGCCGACGAACTGGTACCCGCCCGGGCCTTCCATGCCGTAGATGCACAGGTACGCGCCGCCGATGCCGACGGAGTTCTCCGCTGTCCACGTCCGCGCCGGATTGTACTTCGTCGTGACCAGTCTGTGTCGTGGGTCCAGTGGTGTCGCGACCGGGGCACCCAGGTACACATCGCCAAGACCCAGCACCAGGTACGAGGCGTCGAACACCGTCCGGTACACGTCGTCCACACTGGACAAGCCGTTGATCCGGCGGATGAACTCGATGTTCCACGGGCACCACGGCGCGTCCGCACGGACGCCGGCCATGTACCGCTGGATCGCTTCCCGCGTCGCGGGATCGTCCCAGGACAGTGGCAGCCGCACCGATCGGCTGGGCACCACCAGGTCCCCGGTCGCGGGCAGTTCCTGCTCCAGTTCACGGACCAGGCCCAGCGCCTTGCTGACCGACAACTGGTCAGGGTCGGTATGCACCTGCAGCGACCGGATACCCGGCGTGATGTCCACAATGCCGGGTACATCGACCTTCGCGAGCCGCTCGGCCAACGCGTGCACCCGCATCCGCAGTGCGAAGTCGAGTTTCATCGGCCCGTACTCGACGAGCACGTTGTCGTCGCCGCTGCGCCGATACGTCACCGCCGGTCGGTCCTGAGTGGACTCAAGCCGGTCCAGGACGCCATTGTCGGACAGCTTCGCGGCGGTGATTGTCCGCACTGGATGGCTGCGCAACTCGGTGGCTTGTTCGGCGTCGACAGGGACAAATTGGACGGTGTCACCGGGCCGCAACTGCCCGAGCTTCCACCGCTGGCCGGTGACCACGGTCGCGGGACAGACGAACCCGCCGAGGCTGGGGCCGTCCGGTCCGAGCAGGATCGGCAGGTCGCCCGTGTAGTCGACGGCACCGACGGAGTACGGGGTGTCGTGGATGTTCGACGGGTGCAAGCCCGCCTCGCCGCCGTCCTCACGCGCCCAAGCAGGCCGGGGACCGACCAGCCGCACACCGGTTCGTGCGGAGTTGAAGTGCACGTTCCAGGTTGCCGCGTAGAACTGGTCGATGTCCTCGGGCGTGAAGAATTCGGGTGCGGCATGCGGACCTTCGAGCGCACCGATCTCCCAGTGCTGCCCGAAAATCGGGCGTTGGTCCGCGGGAACCTCACCCGCAGCCGGGGTTTCCGGTTCGGCGCCGGGCGTGAGCACGTCTGCTGTGGCGAGCGCTCGACCACCATGGCCACCGAACTTCCCGAGGGTGAATGTCGCTTTGCTGCCAAGGAATGCGGCCACGTCCAGGCCACCACGCACCAGGACATAGGTCCGCAGGCCCTGGCTGCTCGGGCCGACGTCGAGTTCCCCACCCGCGGGAACGGTCACCGGCGTCCACTGAGGAACAACAGCGCCGTCCACTGTGATCTCGGCGGGCGCGCCTGTCACACACACCACGGTTTCATGGCTGAATCGCAGCGCCGGACCATCCACAGTGCACTCAAGACCGGCCACGCCTTCGTCGTTGCCGACCGCGACGTTGCCGAGCCGGAACGACAAATCGTCCATCGGCCCGCTCGGCGGAACCCCGACGTGCCAGTAGCCGATACGTCCCGGCCATTCCTGCACAGTCGTGGACGTGCCACCGCGGAGAACCTCGATGCGCGGGTCCGCGTCGGGCACGCTGTCCAAAGTAGCCGTATCGTGCTGTGCCGCGCGCACCTCCGGATGCCGCACGGCAGCGCGCAACTGGCCGAGGTTGGTGCGAATGCCGTCGATGTGGGTCTCGGTGAGGGCGTCTCCGAGCCGATCAAGGGCGTCGGCGCGGTCCGTGCCCGTGACGATCACCTTGGCCAGCAACGGGTCGTAGTGGGTGGTGACGGTCAAGCCTGCTTCTACCCACGTATCCACGCGTGCATCGGCCGGAAACCGTACGCCTGTCAGCAAACCCGCGCTGGGGCGATGTCCCGCGTTGGGATCTTCGGCATAGACGCGCGCTTCCACAGCGTGGCCGCGCGGTTCCGGGATGACGTCGAACATTCCCTTGTCGCCGTCGGCCAGTCGGAGCATCCACGCCACGAGGTCGATCCCGTACACCGCCTCAGTCACCGGGTGCTCGACCTGCAGGCGGGTGTTCACCTCCAGGAACGCTTCCTGCTGGCGAACGGGGTCGTAGACGAACTCGACCGTGCCCGCCGACCGGTACCGCACCGACTCGCCGAGCGCGACCGCGGATTCGAGCAAACGCTTGACCACGGCCTCCGGGAGGCCGGGAGCGGGGCACTCCTCGACAACCTTCTGATTGCGCCGCTGCAGGGTGCAGTCGCGTGTGCCGAGCGCAAGCACACGGCCTTCGCCATCACCGAATATCTGCACCTCGACGTGCCGTGCCCGCTGCACCAGCCGTTCCAGGAACACGCCGGAGGTCGCGAAGCTCTTCGCGGCGATGCTCTGCACGGAATCCCACGCGGCTCGCAGCTCATCCGGGGTGTGGCAGGCACGCATGCCAATCCCGCCACCACCGCCAGTGGCCTTCAGCATCACGGGGTAGCCGATCTCTTCGGCTGCGGCCGTTGCCTCGTCCACGGTCGCGAGCAATCCCGTGCCAGGCAACAGCGGTACCCCGGCCGCGATCGCCTTCTCGCGCGCGGTGTGCTTGCTGCCGAACACTTCCAGGTGCTCCGGTGCGGGCCCGACGAACGCGATGCCCGCCGCTTCGGCCTGCCGAGCGAATCCCGTGTCCTCGGAGAGGAAGCCGTAACCCGGGTGGATCGCGTCCGCGCCGGTGTCCAGTGCGGCCTGGATGACGGCGTCTGCCCTGAGGTAGCTGTCGCGGGCGGTTTCGGGGCCGATGCGGACGGCTTCGTCGGCCGAGCGCACGTGGGGCGACATGCGGTCGGCGTCGGAATACACGGCAACGCAAGGAATACCGAGTTCGTGAGCGCTTCGGATGATTCGGGTGGCGATCTCGCCGCGATTGGCGATCAGCAGCTTCACCCGGTGCCGCCTTCGGTGACGATCATCCGCACCGGGGTCGGGTCGAACCCGTTGCACGGGTTGTTGATCTGCGGGCAGTTCGACACCAGCACCAGCGTGTCCGTCTCCGCGCGCAGCTGGACTTCCAGCCCTGGCGCGGAGATGCCGTCGACGATGCCGAGCGTGCCGTCCTTCTCGACCGGCACGTTCATGTACCAGTTGACGTTGCTGACCAGGTCGCGTTTGCCCAGTCCCCAGCGAGCGCCCTCGATGAGGAAGTTCTCCACGCACGCGTGCTGGAAGCGGGTGTGCTGGCCGTACCGCAGCGTGTTGGATTCCTTGCTGCACGCACCACCCAGCGTGTCGTGACGGCCGCATGTGTCGGCGATGACCGTCATCAGCGGCGCGCCTTCTTGCGTCCGCAGCACGCTTCCGGTGGTGAGGAAGATGTTGCGTTGAGCCGCGATCGTGGCCGCTGCGCTGTATCTCTTGCTCGTGTCCGCGGCGTCGTAGGCCAGGAAGTCCACGGCCTGGTTGCCACCGAGGTCGATGATGCTCAGCACCTGTCCTTTTCGGACAATGGTGGAGAACGGCGCCCGCGCGGCGACTTCCATGTCCAGCACAGCGTTCGTCACGCGATCCCCCTGGCGCTCAGGTAGTCGGCGGTGTTCTCGAAGGCGCGGCGCGTTTCCGGCGTGGCGTTCCACTCCGGACTCTCTGGTGTGGACGGTTCGGCGCGCCAAGCCAGTACCCGCAACGGAGTCACGGTGTAGTCAGGCCGCGGGTCCAACGGATGCGGCACGTTGACGATCAGCACGACCACCGGCATCTCGGTCCTGATCACCACCGAGCAGCCCGCTCCGGCCGATCCGTCGAACTCCAACGCCCCGTCGTGTTCCACCCGTACGCCCTGGAACAGCGACAAGCTCGGCGGAATGTCCCGTGGGCCAAGGCCATGCTTGGCTGCGGCCAAGGTGAACAGTCCAAGCCCAGCAGGTGATTCGCCTTGCGGGCTGCCGTCGCCGTAGCGCTCGGCGTTGCCCGCGATGGTCGACGTGCCGCATAGCGCGTCGTGCCGCTCGGACTCGTCGCTTACGACCGTGGCGAGCACCCTGGCTTGGTCGGACAGCAAAGCCATTGACCGGCCAACGTAAGCGTTCCACTGAACCTTGACCGTGTCCGCGACATTCAACCGCTCCCAAGGTGCGTCGGCGTTGTAGAACAGCAGGTGAGCGCAGGCGTCGCCACGTACGTCGGTCAGCCGCAGCTCCGTGCCGCGCGCCAGGACCTTGTGGGTGTATCCGCCGCCTGCGACGGTTTCCGCCCAGACAAGCTGCTCGGCCGCCACACCCTCGGGCGGGTCCGGCCAGTTCGTCGCCGGGATCGTCGGCATGGTCTCGACAACGGTGCCATCCTGGGCGCGCGCGTGATCGCGTGCGCCGTACGTGGTGGCGGTGGTCAAGGCAGGGCTCCTTCCGGACTCACGGCTACCTCCAAGCGACCCTAGTGCTCCCGAACGCTGGAGTCTACGCAGGTCAGAAATTTCGATCGATTGACCGAAATACGGCTTTCGCGGCTACGCCAATAGAACCAGCCGACCAGCACCGCGACCACGACGAACTCGATCGGGAACAGCACCATCCAGATCGAACCCGTGCCCGCAAGGTCATAGATCTCACCACGCGGCCAGGCGATGTTCACGATCATCAGCGCGCCATACGCGACGGCCGCGATCGTGACCGGCAGCGCCCACCGGCCAAGCGAGAACCAGCCAGGCTGCGGCGTGGGAAACTGCTTGCGCAGACGCTTGCCCAACAGCGGCGTGGTCACCAGCAGATAGGCCAAGTAGACCAACACCACAGAGGTCGCGGTGATCGTGGCGAAGAGCGTCGAGTTGCCGAGGTTCAACAACAGCAGGGCGATCGCCAGTGCGCCGGACACGACCGCAGGCGCGATCGGCGTGCCGGTCCGGTCGTTGACCCGGGACAGCCTGGCGGAGAACGGCAACGCGTTGTCGCGGGCCATCGCGTAGAACAGCCGGATCGTGCCGGTCTGGATCGTCAGCGTGCACACGACCACGGCGATGGCCACGTCAGCAAGGAAGATCCGGCCGAACGTCTCACCGAACACCGACGTGATCACATACGGCAGACCCCGGCCAGCCAGGTTTCCGTCGGTCAGGCTTGGCGCGGCCATCAACGCGACCAGGACCACGGCCAGCGCACCGACACCGGAAATCAACAGTGCCCGCAGCACCGCCCTCGGCGCAGCCCGGCGCGCGCTCTTGGTTTCCTCAGACACGGAAGCCGCGGTGTCGAATCCGTAGAGCACGTAAGCCGCGGCGAGCGCGGAAGCCAGCCACGCTCCTCCCCCGCCGGACGACTCCTGCAGAACAACCTGCGGCCCCCTGACCGCGAACGTGATCAGTCCGCCGATCAACACCACGACACCAACCAGTTCGGCCGCGACCCCGATGTCGTTGATACGAGCCATGATCCGGACACCGACGGCGTTGACGACGGTCGTGCAGACAAGAAGGAGCGCGCCAAGCAACGCCGCGTTGCTGGCGCCAGTGGCTGACGTGATCGAAGGATCACCGCCGACAATCTGGAATCCGCTCCACACCGACGGCAGCACGACCTGCAACGCGATGGCCGCCGACGCGAGCGCGACAACGCACCCGAGCAGCATCATCCAACCGGCCAACCAACCGCGGAAGCCACCGGCGAGTTGTTTCGCCCATTGGTACACCGATCCTGCGAGCGGGTAGCGGGAGGCCAGTTCGGCGAAGGTGAGCGCGACCATCAACTGGCCGAGCAGGACCACCGGCCAGGTCCAGAAGAAGAGCGTGCCGCCGAACGAGTAGCCGAACCCGAAGAGCTGGAAGACGGTGGTGAGAATGGAGACGAAGGAGAAGCCGGCGGCGAACGCCGAGAAACCACCGAGCGTCCGCCGTAACTCCTGGCGATAGCCGAACTCAGCGAGCTCACTTGCCGTAGTGGTCATTGCCGCTCCCGTCTGCGCAGGTCAGCGATTTCGATCGGTCGACCGAAATTAGGTCCGCAGGACGACAGCGCGGTCTCACGCGTGTTGCCAGGGCGTAAACGGCACGCCGGTTGTGTTACCGAAATCTGTAACCTGCTCGCAGCTGGCAGGATCGAGGGGTGACCAGCAGGGTGGGACGGCCACGCGCGAGCGGGGCGACGGCAAGCAGCCAGGACGCGAAGCGCGCCGTCATGGAAGCAGCAGCGGAGTTGTTCACTGCCACGGGCTACGCGGCGACAACGACACGGTCGATCGCCGAACGGGCAGGCCTACGGCAGGCGACGCTGTACTACCACTTCCCAGCGAAGGAAGACATCCTGTGCGCGCTGCTGGCCGAGACCGTCCGGCCTTCGCTGGAGGTTGCTCGTACGCTGCCGGGGGCTGAGGGTGACGCGGCCACGAAGCTTTGGGCTTTGGCGTACTCGGATATCCGGTTGCTGGGGTCTGCGAGGTACAACCTGGGGGCTTTGTACTTGTTGCCCGAGGTGGCTTCGCCCGGGTTGGCTTCTTTCCGGGAGGAACGGGCCGAGTTGAAGGATGCTTATCGGGGGCTGATCGATCAGATTCCCGATGAGGCTCCGACCGCGACGCGGACCGACCTTGCTTTTGGCTTGGTGGAGAGTATTGCCGTTGTCCGGCGGGATGAGCCTGACCTGGACATTGATGCTCATGCCCATCACGGGGCCGATGGGGTTTTGCGGCTTGCCGGTTTTCATTCGCCCAATTCCGAGCTTCGGGCTGCCGCTATGACTTTGCTCGCGGTTCCGCTTTAGTGGTGGGACGCCGTCAGCTGTCCCGCTTGGCCCCCGCGACGAAGGCACGGATCAGGTCGTGGTCCTTCACGCCTCGGCTGGACTCCACTCCGCTGGACACGTCGACGCCCCACGGCTGCGCGGCTTCGATGGCGGCCCGGACGTTCCCCGGGGTCAGGCCACCGGCGAGCAGCCATGGGCCGTCCGGGCGGGATGTTTCGAGGCGGGTGAGGTCCCACTGTTCGCCGGAACCTGCTTTCGGCGAGTCCAGGAGGAGCATTTCTTCCCCGTACGCGCCAACGGTTACGTCGGTTTCCGGCGTCAAGATCGTTGCCCGCATCAGGCGAAGGCCCGCCAGTTCCTCGAATGTCTCACGTGGATAGTCGCCGTGCAGCTGGATCATGCCGACGCCGGCTTCCAGTGCGATCTGGCGTACCTCGTCGGCGGGCTGTTTCAGGAAGACGCCGACCGTGAGTACGTGCGGTGGGACGTCGGCGATCAGCTTCTGGGCGGTAGGGATGTCGATCTGGCGAGGGCTCGTGGCGAACACGAAGCCGACCGCGTCCGCGCCCGCGTCGACCGCCGTGGCGACGTCCGTTTCGGTCCGCAGACCGCACACCTTCACGTACACGCCAACGAGGATAACCGCGGTCCAGCTGCTGATCCCGCAGATCCACGCCACCCGCCGTGCTCTAGGCCGCGGGACCCCAGAAGTCGTCCTCATCCTTCTGGTCTCCGGAGTACAGCCACATTTCGACGATCTGCCCATCGGCGATCCGCATCACGTCGACGCCGTCCTGCGCGAGTGACGCGCCTTCCCGCTCAGCGCTGAAACGGATCTCCGCGGCGACCAGGTCGCCGTTCATCATCGGCGCCGACCGCAACGACAAGGCGAACGTCCCTCGGCTGACCTCCATCATCCCGCCGATCATGGTGTTCACCGCGCCGGCGCCGTGGTGGGTGCCGGAGAACCGGTTGCCGCCCGGCTGGTGCCAGACGATGTCGTCGGCGAGCATGCCCGCCACGACGTCGAACTGCTTGGCCTGCAGGGCATCGAAGTACTTCTGGGCGACGGCTGCCACGCTCATGGCGCGTTCCTTCCGTGTTGATCCAGTCAGTGGACGCCGCCTATAGTGAGGATTGGTAACCAATTACCTCAACGTAACTATCGGGAGTACGTGAGCCATGTCACAGCCGATCGACTGGAGTGTGCTGGCCCGCACCTGCCCGTCCCGGACGTCGCTGGCGCGGATCGCGAACAAAGTGGACCGCGATGATCGTGACCGTGCTCGCCAGCAAGCAGCTGCGCTTCACCGACATCCGTACGGCACTTGACGGCATCAGCGGCAAGGTCCTCACCGAGACGCTGCGCGACCTCGAACGTGACGGTCTCGTCGAACGCCAGGCGTACGCCGAGGTCCCACCGCGCGTCGAATACCGCCTCACACCACTGGGCCACACGCTGTACGGCCCACTCCGGACATTGGTCGACTGGGCCGAGCTGCACATCCCGGAAGTTCTCGCCGCTCGCGAGCACTATGACAGCCAGCGCGCCTGACTACCCCTAGCGGGAATCCGTCATCGGGCCTGATTGCCGGTACTGCCCCTGACCTGGGGCAGTACCGGCCATTTCTTCCCTCTAGCCCGGATCACATAGCGAACCGAACCCCCACTGAAGCGCACCCCCAGGCCGCTTCAGCGAAACTGTACAACACCGTTTAGGGGTTGCGCTACGCTGGAGCGTGACAAACATGCAGTAGTGATGCACACCGAGGACGCTGAGCAGGCACGTGTTGTCCTCGTTCTCGGGCAGTGCTACTGATACTGCGGGAGATATGCGATGGCACACGACGAGCAGCCGCACGCCGCGGCGCAACCACCTGGCAGCTTGAGCGCGCAGCTCAACCGCCTGTTCGAGGTGCTGCGGCCGGCCGGCTCGCCTGACCGGACGTTCACCAATCGGGAGGTCGTCACGGCCTGCCGGGCCGAAGGCTGGGACATGTCCGAATCGCACCTCAGCGAGCTGCGCCGGGGCGTCAAGCAGAACCCCACGCTGCGCACCCTGAAGGCGGTGGCGTGGTTCTTCGACGTCCCAGTCGGGTATTTCACCGACCCCGCGGTGACGGCCGAGGTGGAGCGAGGCCTGGTCGAACGAGAGCAGCGGCTGCACGAACAACTCGCCGAGAGCCGCGAGGCGCAGGACGAGCTGCGCAACGCCGCGAAGGAACTGCAGGAGGCACTGCGTGCTTCCGGCGTGACGCGGACCGCCCGCCGCGACGCGGCCGGAAACGCCAGGACGGCACGTGAACAAGCGTCCATGATGCGGGCACTGGCCAAAGCCTTAGTCGACGACGATGACGAGGACGACGGGGCACCTGCGTGAGCGCACCCGGGCCTGTGCCCGGGTCCGTGGCTGAGCGGCTGAACTGGCTGTTCGACGTGGTCGTCGCGCGCGACCCGGCCACGGGCGCGTGGCGGCCCTACACGAACGCGGAAGCAGGCGGAACGGTTGTCGAGCAGTTGCGTGCCGGCGCCACCGCGGAACCCGGCCAATTGGCGGCGCTCGCCGAGTTCTTTGGCGTAGATCCGGCGTTCTTCGGCGACGACCAGGCCGTGGTCGACCGGATCCGCGATGAACTGCTCATCCGTGCGCTGCGCGAATGCGGGTTTCTGTCGTACCTGATCTGCCGGATGTCCGTCCCGATGGCTGCCCAGCGCGAACAGTTGCGGCGCGCACTTTTGCGCGAACGTGCAGACATCGGCACCCTACGAACATGGCATGATGACCTGCGGGCCGAGGAGGAGCCGGGGCACGACGGCGGGACGACGGGGATGACATCGACGCCAATGAGCATGGCGCAGCTCCATGGGCTGTGTCGAAAGCTGGTCGACGACCTCGGGTTGAACGCGCCGTTTGGCCCGCATGACCTGTGCGACCGGCTCGCCAAGCACCGCGGCAGGCGGATCAAGATCAAGGCGACCGATCTCGGTGGCACGTCCGGTGTCGGGCACCTGGCGCCCAACCGCGACGTGGACCGGATCTTCGTCGAGCGGGACTCCCCCGCGCCCCAGCAGTCCCTGGTGATCTTCCACGAGGTCATGCACATCGTGCGGGACCACCTCGCGTGGGGCGACACTTTCACCTGTGGTGTCGGTGCCGCCGAAGATCCGGCGGCCGGCGCGTACGCCGACTGGCGCGAGTGGGAGGCTGAAGTCGGGGCACGCGAGCTGGCGCGGTTGGCACAGGAACGACCGAAGCCGAACCGTCTGCCACCCGAGGCAGGGTCGGCAGATCACAGCATCGCAGGGGCGTTTGGGTTCACGTATGGACGTTGAGCTGGTCATCCGCTGGACCAAGGGCGTGGTCATCCTCGCCGTCGCGATCTGGGAGATCGTGCAGCTGTCCCGCAGACCGAATGATCCAGCTCTGCGAGTCCTGACGCTGGGACTCGTGTTCCTCGCGATCGCGGCGACGTTCGGGATCAAGACCCCGATCCTCGAGCCGATCAAGGACTTCTTCGGCCCCGAGGTGTGGGGTTACATCCTCAACGGCTGCTGGATGGCGATGGCCTACTGCTGGGCCACGTTCTTCCTACTGGCCAACACCGACAAGCCGGAAGCGCAGCGCAGGCGCAAGGCGCTGATCGAACTCGGCTTCCTGGTCGCCGCGCTGGTCGTCATGGTGGTGGTCAAGGAGATCTCGGTCGACGGGATCCGGCGGCCAGCAGCGAGCCCTGAGCGGTACTACGACTGGGAACGCACCGCGTGGTACCTGTCGGTTTCCGGCTACGCCCTGACGGTGTGGTTCGTCGGTGTCCGCCGCGCCTTGGTGTTGCGGCGGAAACTGAGCCAGGCCTGGGCGCGGGCCGCGTTCTGGATCGTCATCGTCGGGTCCGCCGCGATGGCGATCGGTGTCGACGGTGTCGTGCTCGTCCGCCAGTTCGGCCGTCAGTTCGACACGAAGTTCGATCCGGACTGGCTGACCTCGTTGTACTCCATCGGTCAGCTCGGTGGGCAGTTCGTGCTGGCACTGGGCTTGGCCCTGGTTCCGCTGGCGACCATTGTGGTGTCCATGCGGGCGCGCTACGAGAATTCGGTGCGCGCCCGCTACAGCAAGCGGATGCTGCCGCTGTGGCGGACACTGACGGCCGAATTCCCCTATGTCGCGCTCGACGGTGTCGACAATTTCGACCGTGTCACAACGGAAATCACCGACGGCCTGAGCGAACTGGCCAGAGACTGCCCGGCGCCGACCGGGGACATCCGTGATCCCCAAGTGGCAGCGGACGCCATCGCCGCGGGCTTGCTACGCCGTGCCGAGCAACGAAAGGCGCAGTGGGCCGGTGACGACGAGGCACCGGCCGAGCCGCCGTACCCGCGCCTCGAACCGGACTTCCCCGATTGGCGCAGCCGCGCCCAATGGATGACCGCGGTGACAGAACACCTGCGTACCCGCGGCGTGATCGGAGAGGACGAACATGAGCCCGCTTCGGCAGGCTGAGATTCGTCTGTCGGTTTTGGACACCTCGCCGATCGTGCAGGGGTCCACACCAAAGCAAGCGCTCGAGAACACGGTCGATCTCGCGATCCTCGCGGATGCGTTGGGCTATCACCGGTACTGGGTGCCCGAACACCACAGCATGCGCGGTGTCGCCAGCTCCGCCCCCGCCGTCCTGGTCGGCCACCTCGCCGACCGCACGCAACACCTGCGCGTCGGCGCGGGCGGTGTGCTGCTGCCGAATCACGCTCCGATCGTGGTGGCCGAGCAGTTCGGCACGCTGGCCGCACTCCACCCTGGCCGGATCGACCTCGGCATCGGCCGTGCGCCAGGCGGCCCGAGTTCGGCCGTGGAAGCGGTTCGCCCTGAGCGGGAGCGCACCGCGAAGACCTTCCGCCAACAGCTGGAAGAGCTGCTGGCGTGGTTCGATCCCGCGCCGGACGCGCGGATCAAGGCGGTTCCGGTTGCCGGGGGCAACGTACCGCCGATCTGGCTGCTCGGCTCGTCGCCCAACAGCGCCCAGCTCGCCGCCGAACTCGGCCTGGCGTACGCCTATGCCGGTCACCTCAACCTGGAAGTGACGGCCGAGGCCACCCGCGTCTACCGGGAGAGTGCCGCGACGCCGAGGATGCTGGTCAGCCTGTCGGTCATCGTCGCAGAGGACGACGAACGCGCCGAATGGCTCGCGGGCTCGACCAGATTGAAGGTGCTCAGCCGGGTCCGTGGCAAGCGGATCCAGCTGCCGAGCCCTGAGGACGCGGCGGCGTATCCGTACACCGAGGATGATCGCGCGGAAATCGCGACCCGCTCCGCAGGTGTCCTCGCCGGCAGCCCGGACACGGTGACCAAGCAGCTGCAAAAGGTGCTGGACGACAGTGGCGCCGACGAGATCATGGTGACCACGCCGGTGTACGACCACGCGGATCGCCGCCTGTCCTACGAACTGCTCGCATCCATCGCCGACCGGCTCAGCCCGAAGCCGCTTACAGCGTAAGCTCTCCAGGTCGCGGGCTTTTCTAACCTCTTCAACTATTGGGTTTGCGTGCGCGCGCTGCGGTGTATACGTTGTAAACGACGCTTGTTTGCAACGTAAACATCCAGGGGGATTCCCGATGAAGTTGTCAAGTAGTTGGGAGTTGTGGTTGTGACGGCGTCAAGCTGCCGTTGCGTTGGGGGCGGTCTGGTAGGTGGTGCCGTCGCGCAGCAGTGCCGACAAGACGTTCAGCCGGCGGCGTGCCAGGGCGAGGACGGCTTGGGTGTGTCGTTTGCCTTCGGCTTGTTTGCGGTCGTAGTAGGTCCGCGAGGCGGGGCAGCAGCGGATGCTGACCATGGCGGAGAGGTAGAACACGCGCAGCAGGCGTCTGCTGTAGCGGCGGGGGCGGTGCAGGTTGCCGCTGACCCGGCCGGAATCGCGGGGTACCGGTGCGAGGCCGGCGACACCGGCCAGCCGGTCGGCACTGCCGAAGGCGGTCATGTCGCCGCCGGTGTAGGCGAGGAACTCGGCAGCGAGCTGGATGCCGAAGCCGGGCAGGCTGAGAATCACCTCGGCGTGTGTGTGCTGGCGAAACCGGCTCACGATCAAGGTGTCGATCTCGCTGATCTCCTCGTCGAGAGCCATCACCCCCTTCGCCAGCCGCGCGACCATCGCGGCGGCCAGGTCCTGTCCGGTGACGGTGGTGTGTTGCGCGTTGGCCGCCTCCAGCGCGGTCTGGGCGACGGTGCCGGGGTTGCGGACTTTTCTGTTGCGCAGCCAGGTTTCCACGCGGTTGGCGCCGATTCGTCGCAATGCCGCTGGGGTTTGGTAGCCGGTCAGCAGCACCAGGGCGGCTGTGGAGGCGCTGTAGTCGAAGGCGCGTTCCAGGGCCGGGAAGTAGTCCAGCAGTTGCGCGCGCAGCCGGTTGATGGTGCGGGTGCGGTCGGCGGCCAGATCGGCGCGGCGGCCGGTCAGGATCCGCAGTTCGACGCTGACCGGGTCGCCGGCGTGCACAACGTGCAGATCGTGGCGCATCCGGGCTTGGTCGGCGATCACGGCGGCGTCCTTGGCATCGGTTTTGCCGTCTGCGCGGTACATGCCGGCCGCGTAGTGCACAGTGCGCCCGGGGATGTAGAGCAACCGCTGGTCGTGGTCGACCAGCACGGCGATCAGCAATGCCGCCCCGCCGGAGTTGAGGTCGACCGCCCAGGTCAGCTCTCCACCCAGCTGGCCTGCCAGCGCGGTCATCTCGCCGATCAACTCCAGCAGCGGGGCCTCGTCGCCTGCCACCCGCCGCGACAGCAGCCGCTTGCCGGCGGCGTCGATCACCACACAGTGGTGGTGGGTCTTGCCGGCGTCGATGCCTGCCCCTGGGCCATCCACGGCGGACACAGGGAAGCCATACCCAGCACCCCTGGGTCGTCGGAACCCTACGACCGGCCCCGATCGACACAGGAAGAAGGTAAGGACCTCATGGATTTGGTGACGCACCAGACGGCCACCCGGCGCGAGTGGGCCGGGCTGGTCGTCCTCGTTCTGCCGTGCCTGCTGGTCTCGATGGATCTCTCGGTGCTGTTCTACGCGCTGCCGTTCCTCAGCGCGGACCTGGCGCCGAGCAGCTCGCAGCTGCTGTGGATCCTTGACCTGTACGGGTTCGTGCTCGCCGGGTTCCTGATCACCATGGGCACGCTCGGCGACCGGATCGGGCGGCGCAAGGTGTTGCTCGCCGGTGCGGCGCTGTTCGGCCTGGCGTCGGTCGCCGCGGCGTACGCACAGTCCACCGAGATGCTCATCATCGCGCGGGCGGTGCTCGGAATCGCGGGCGCGACGCTGGCTCCGTCCACGCTTTCGTTGATCCGCAACATGTTCCATGATCCGCGGCAACGCCAGGTCGCGGTGAGCGTGTGGACACTCGGCTTCGCGGGCGGTGCGATCGTCGGGCCGATCGTCGGCGGGTTCATGCTCGAGCACTTCTGGTGGGGCTCGGTTTTCCTGCTCAACGTCCCCGTGATGGTGCTTCTGCTGGTACTCGGCCCGATTCTGCTGCCGGAGTTCCGCAATCCCGTTGCCGGGCGGTTCGATCTGCTTGGTGCCGTGCTGTCGCTGGCGACGATCCTGCCGGTGATCTACGGGATCAAGAAACTCGCGGCGGACGGATTCGCTTGGGGTTACGTGGGTTCGATCGCACTCGGCCTCGCGTTCGGTGCGATGTTCCTGCGCCGCATGTCGACGGCCGAGAACCCGATGGTCGACGTACGGCTGTTGCGCAGGGCTCAGTTCAGCGGCGCGGTCGCCGCGTGCGCGATCACGTTCCTCGTCCTGGCCGGACTGGGCATGTTCGTCTCGCAGTACCTGCAGTTGGTGTTGGGATACGGGCCGTTGCAGGCAGCGCTGTGGAGTCTGCCCGGGATGGCCGGGATGCTGGTCGGCGTGAGCGCGGCGACCGCGATCGCCGCGAAGATCAAGCCTTCGGTGATCGTCGCATCAGGACTGACGCTCGGCGGCGTCGGCTTCGCGTTGTTCGCTCAGGTCAGTGTGGAGTCAGGAGTGGCATGGGTGGTGGCGTCGCAGATCGTGCTGGCCGGTGGAATCGGCGCGGTGGCAACGATTTCGACGGATCTCGTGCTCGCGACCGCACCGAAGGAAAGCGCGGGCGCGGCTGCGGCGATCTCCGAGACAGCCAACGAGTTCGGCGGGGCGACCGGCATCGCGTTGCTCGGCAGCCTCGGCGCCGTGGTCTACCGCAACGAACTCGAACTGTCCGCACCGGACGGTCTTCCCGCGCAGGTCCTCGCCCAGGCAAAGGAAACGCTCGGCTCGGCCTTCGAGGCGGCCGCCAACCTGCCCGCCGCACTCGGTGACGCGCTGCGCTTCGCCGCCAGCAGCACGTTCGTCAACGGGGTGCAGTGGGTGGCCTGGATCGGCGCGGGCGGGTCCGTCCTGGTTGGAGCCTTCGTTCTGGTCGTCCTGCGCCGGGTGCCGCCGACTGCTCCGAATGGCGGAGGTCACGACTCGGCTCGATGATGGCCGGTATGACCTTTGTGGAGGCGTTCAGCATCCTGGTCGCCGTAGTCGGGCCGCCGAAGATCCTGCTCGCGTTCCTTGTGGACACTCAGGGCGCGGAGGCCCGCAGGCGCTGGCGCGTCGCGTTCACCACCACCGCGACGGCGATCGCCACCGGCCTGTTCGTGATCGTGGCCGGACGGCTGCTCATCCAGCTGTTCCACATCAGCGCGGGCGCGCTGATGCTGGCCAGCGGGGTCATCCTGTTCGTGCACGCGCTGGACCTCGTGCTCGGACGCAAGCAGGAGCCCGAGCACGACCAGACCGGCGGCACGCATGAGCTCGCCACCGCGTACTACGCGAACCCGGTGGCGGTGGCGTACCTCTTCCTGATGGCCGACGCGAGCACGTGGTCGGCGAGCTTCGTGCTCGCGGGGGCCTATATCTCGGTCATCGCGCTGGACTTCGCGGCCATTGCCGTGCTCGGCATCTTGCTGCGGTACGTGAAGATGACCTACGCCTGGGTGCTCGTGCGCGTCCTCGGCGTCCTGCTGGCCGCCCTCGGCGTCGACCTCATCATCACCGGCCTTGAGCAGCTGCACATCATCGGCGAAATCAGCTGACAGGGTTCGTAGCATGGACTGATGATCGAGATCCTCGACCATCTGGACGTCCTCACCCAGCCCGACGTCGCTCCGGAGAGCCTGAGCCTCGCCGGAGTGCCCTACGGGTCGCGCGCGGCGGACTCCATCGACCGCACCCGGGTCACCCAGGTTTCCTGGGCCCCGATCATCGGTGCGATGCGGGGCGGCAGCGACGGCTGGGAGTACTTCGACGCCGACGACCGCCCACTGTCGCTTGACGAGGTGATCGACAGCGCGTTGGCCGACCGCGGCTCGCTGCTGTACACCCCGGCGAAGATCAGCTTCAAGGTCGAGGCCACCCGGGTGGTCACGATGGCGCTGTACGGCGAGCGGCTCGACCATTTCGCCTCTCTGCGGACCTACGACGAGTTCCTGGCCACTTTCGGCAAGCCCGACCACATGGACGAAAGCTGGGACACGGGTGAGCTGATGAGCTACAGCAACTACTACTGGCGATCCAGGAAACTGGCCACATGGGACTGCTGGGACAACCGCGTTGCCCTGGTGAGCCTTGGCGAATGGACGCCGGACAACAAGGTGTGACACCGCTCAACGGCAGCTTGTCCTGTCTGATCGGCCGTGACATAGAGGTGAAATGACGGTCTCCGGGCCGCCGGCCCAGAGACCGCACCCCCGTTGTCCGATTTGCCCGTTATGAACGCTCCGTCCGGTCTTCCGGACAGCTTGGGTAGAAATACTCAAGCCCAATGAAACCGCTCCGCCCGGCCGTACGTCACAGGGAAGTACGCGCTCCTCAAGGGACACCGGGGAATCCTTTGAGGACGATCCACTGGGGTAGTCCGGCTTTGGGGGAGCTTTCGCGATGCAGGCACGCGCACTGACCAGGAACTTATCGACGATCTTTCTGCTGTGCATGGCCGTTGTCATGGTCGTCGTCACGCTGATGAGCCCGACCGCCGCCGAGCGGGACGCGGCCATCGCCGCATCGCGAACGTTCACCATGCCGCCCGTGCCACCGTTACCGCCCAAGGAATTGGTGCCGGTGCGCAGTTCGAAGCCGGCCAAGCCGCCGGGTCCTGGCGAAGGAGTTGCCTTACGCCAGCTGGTCATCGCGGTTGACGCCAACGATCCCGGCCTAGCCGCGTGGAAATCCATCTTGGACACCCTCGGCACACCGTATGACGTCGTGCTCGCCAGGAGCGAACCCTTTGATTTCAACAGGTTGGTCCGCCCGGACGGGGTCGGCCGCTACCAGTCGATCCTGCTGTCCGATGCCCAGCTGCCCGCGACGGACGACACCGACAACCCCACTAGCGTCTTCGATAGTGCCAAATGGACCGCGTTATGGGACTACGAAAAGAAGTTCGGTGTCCGTCAGGTCGCTCTGAGTGCACGCCCCGGCACTGTCCCCGAGGACTACTGCCTGCGCCCCGGTACCGAGCAGACCGTTGACGGCAACGCCGTGCAGGCCGCCATGACGCAGCCTGGCGCCGCGGTTTTCCAGCAGCTCAAGCCGGACGCGAAGCTGCCGATCGCGAACGCCAACATTCACTTGGCCTCGCTGCAACCGGGATGCTCCGCCGAGCCGCTGCTGACCATCGGATCCGCCGTGATCGGTGTGCGGTCGGACGCTCCGGACGGCAGGCAGCGGATCGCGTTGAGCTTCGAGACTTACGTCGAGGAACGGATTCTCGACCTGATCGGGCACGGCCTGGTTCGCTGGGCCACCAAGGGCGTCTTCGCCGGCGAGAAGCGGCACTGGATCAACGTCGATGTCGATGACTGGTTCAACTCGACTCTGCGGGTGTATCCGGACGGCGCCGAGGGCGCGTACCGGTTGACCGGGCCGGAAGTGGTTGGTGTGAAAAAGGAACAGGACGCGCTGCGGGCGGCGTTCCCGCTCGCCCGTGACTTCACCCTCAACTTGCCTTACAACGCAGGGCTTTTCGATCCCGGCGCACCGGCGGTGTGCAGTCCTGAGGTCAAGGCGGATGAGCTGTCGGCGTACTCGAAGTGCATGGTCAACGAATTCCGCTGGCTGAACCACACGTACAGCCATCCGGCCATGCACACCACGTCGTATGAACGCAACCGCAAGGAGATCGCGGACAACCTCACCGCCGCGGCCGAAGGCGGCATCCCGGTTCCGGTGTCCATCCTCAAAACGCCGGAGTACTCCGGGCTCGGCGCCTATCGGTCCGATCCGAACAGCCGGACCGAGGAGCCGAAGGACCACGGTCTGCGGGCGTCCAACAAGGACCTGTTGAAAGCCATGAGCGATCTCGGCGTGAAGTACATCCACGGCGACATGTCCCATGCCGGGCAACGGCCGGAGTGCTTCAACTGCGGCATCTACCACCCGCTGCAGCCGGACGTGATGGTGGTCCCGGACTGGCCGACCGACATCGAATTCGAGGCGGCCACGCCCGAAGAGCAGACCGCGCTCTACAACCTCACGTACGGCAAGAACGGCACCGATGAAGGCCACTTCAGCAAGGACCTGACATACGAGGAAATCACCGACCGCGAGGCGGAACTCGCGCTGAAGAACATGATCAGCGGCTCGGCGTACGCACACACCGTGCACCAGGCCAACATGCACCAGTACGCCAAGGAACGCAGCCTCACCTTTGACTGGGTCAGGGTCCTCGTGCAGAAGTATAGCAACCTCTACCAGGTTCCGCTGAAGAACCCGGACTGGGTCACGCTCGCCCAGTACGTCAAAGGCCGCAACACACACTTCGATGCCCTCAAACGCAACGAGGATCCAGTGTGGAACCGCGTCAGCAACGAGATCAGCTACGCACCCAGCGGCGACGGCTTGCTCTACATCACCGGGCTGGACACCAAACCAGCCGGCGCGGCGGATCAAGTTCTCCCTGACGCGGCCGAGAACTACGGCTCTGACTCGGTGTCCCGGGTGAACGTCAGCCAGGGATCGCCCGTCACTCTGTCTGCGAAGCCACGCTCATGACCATTTACGAGACCGAATCCACCTTCCCGCTCGGCGCCGAGCCGACGGTCCGGTTGGACAGCAACACCTTGGCGGACGACAGAACCGTCCGGATCTCGATTCCCCAGCAACCGCAACGGCAACCGCAACAACAGCCGCAGCGCCGTCCAGTCCGGCCGTTACGGATCGCATTGGTGTCGGAGGGAACGTATCCCTACCACCCCGGTGGTGTCAGCCTGTGGTGCGATCAACTGGTCAAAGGGATGCCGGAGTCACCGTTCACGGTCGTCGCGCTCACAGTGGACGGTCGCGAGTCGATCAGCTGGCCACGCCCGCAAAACCTCGCCGAGATCGTGAACATGCCACTGTGGAGCCCGCGTCCGCGGGTCCCACACCGCCCGCCGCTCACCACGAACGGACCGGTGAAGGAAGCACACCGGCGGTTCCTGAACGGAATCGTGCGGGCCGACGAGCCCGGCTCAGTCGACGAGTTCATCGCCGGCCTGTACGGGATGTTCACGTGGGGTCAGGTCGGCGACCTGCGATCGGCGTTGATCGCCAACGACGCGCTGGAACGCCTGCAATGGGCCTACGCCCGCGTGGCTCCGCCTGGAACCGGTGCGTTGACACTGCACGACGCCCTCGTCATCTCCGACTTGTTCGAGCACATGGTCAGGCCGCTGTCCTATCCGCCGATCCGGGCGGACGTCGTGCACCTTGCGATGAACGGGATCAGCGCATTGGTCGCGTTCGCCAGCAAATGGGCTTACGGCACACCGATTGTGATGTCCGAGCACGGCGTGTACCTGCGCGAGCGTTACCTCGGCGTGGACGACTCCTGGCCGTACGCGGTCAGGTTGCTGATGCTGCGGTTCCACCGTGCGCTGGCGCAGGCCGCGTACCGGCTCGTCGATGTGTTGGCACCGCACTCGGAGTACAACCGGCGCTGGCAGATGTACAACGGCGGGACGCCGGACCGGATCCGCACGATGTACAACGGCATCAACCCCAACGACTTTCCTCCGGCGCAGGGCGAACCTGCCGTGCCTACGGTAGTGTTCGTCGGGCGGATCGACCCGTTGAAGGACCTGCACACGCTGATCCGGGCGTTCGCGTTGGTACGCGCGGAAATCCCGGCGGCTCGGCTGCGGATGTTCGGGCCGGTCCCGAACGGCAACGAGGCGTACCACAAGAGCTGCCTTGATCTGATCGACGAACTCGGCCTGCACGGCTCGGCGGTGTTCGAGGGCCGGGTGCCACGGCAGGTCGACGCGTATCACGCCGGTCACGTCACCGCGTTGACCAGCGTGTCCGAGGGATTCCCGTACACAGTGGTCGAATCGATGGCCACTGGACGGCCTCAGGTGTGCACCAACGTCGGTGGCGTCGCCGAAGCCGTCGGCGACGCGGGATTCGTGGTACCACCGCGTGATCACGCGGCCGTGGCAGCGGCGTGCGTAAAGTTGTTGCAGGACAGTGAATTACGTCGCCGAGCGGGCCAGATCGCCCGGCAACGTGTCCTTGAGCGATTCACGCTCGACCAGTGGAACCTGGCGTACCGAGCCATTTACGACGATCTCGTCATGAAACGAGGGGTGATGAGGTGAGCGTTCAGAAGCTGATGCTGAAGGTGTCGCCCCGCGTGCAGGGCGCCGCGGACGAGCTGCATGTCGCCGCCATCCTGGAAAGCGAAGGCGTGAACGACCGGATCGCACGCGAGGAATACGGCCACAAGGACGTGTTCACGCTGGCTTCCGAGGTCTACAAGCGAATGCCCGCCCAGACGCCACCGGCCACAAAGGACGCGCCGAAGCCGGCGAAGGAGTGGACGATCCGGATCATCGCGCACGGTCCGCTCTACGTCCTGCCAAGTGCCGTGTACCCGGCCGTGCTGATGAGCCTTGGCGGGTCGGCGATGGTCATCGGCCTGGTCATCGCGACGGCGATCGGGTGGGTGTGGGGCATGGGCATGAGCTCGGTGGCCTACCAACTGCTTGGTCACGGTCGGCCGAACGCGGCCGCGCGGATGCTGCGCTGGCTCGGCCTCGCCGGTCTCGTACTGGGCGCGGGCGTCGGCATCCTGCTGGCCGGGCTGCTCGAAGGCGGTGACGCCGGGCTGGTCATCTTCGTGGTGGCGCAGATGGGATACCAGCTCGCGTGCGGGGTGTTGTTCTTCTACCACCAGGAGGCCCGGCTGGCGATGCTGATGCTGCCGGTCGTGATCATCGGCATCGTTCACATCGTCAGCGGCTACCCGCCGGACCTGGTCCTGCCCGCGGTCGTCGCCGGTGCCTCATCGGCTGCCCTCGTGCTCGCCGCGGCGACCATGGCGACCTTCAAGAAGCCGGCAGAGGCCGATCCACGCACCCCGGCCGCCCGCAGTGAGGTGGCGATCGCGGCCGTCCGAAGCGCTTGCTACGGCGCGTTGTGCGCGGCGATCCTGCTTTTCACCGATGCACGGTTCGTCGCGGCCGAATTCGATCTTGCCATCGCCGTCGCGCCGCTGGTGCTCGGGATGGGCGCGGTGGAATGGCGGGCGCACCGGTTCGTGGACTCGGCGAACGCGGAACTGCGCAGGCAGCGTTCACCGGAGAAGTTCAAGCGCGAGGTGTGGCGGCTGTTCCTGCACGAACTGGTGCTGTGCCTGATGATCCTCGGTGGCCTCGGCACCGCGTTGATGTTCGTGCTGCGTGGTTTCGACGCACTGACCTTCCACGGCGCGATCCTGATCAACGCGCACATGGTGCTCGGTGGCGCCTATTTCGTCGGGTTCGTGCTGATGAGGCACGAGCGATACGCCTGGCTGCTGGGAGCACTGGCAGCCGTCGTCGCGGCCAACATCGCCGCCGTGACGTTCCTGGCGGGGCACCTGGCCCCACATGGCGAGGTGTCGATCCTGCTGTACAGCGGCGTCACGTTGCTGGCGCTGTTCATGGTGGCCGTCCGGCGTGGGGTCGGACGCGTCTACCACTACCGATAGTCCGTTCAGGGGAGGGGTTTCCAATGCACGTCACGATTCTCGCGGGCGGGCGCGGTGTCCGGTTAAGGCCGTACACCACCGCACTGCCCAAGCCGCTGGTGCCGATCGGCGAGGAGTACGCGATCCTCGACATCATCCTGCAGCAGCTCAAGTCCCAGGGGTTCACCAGGGTCACGCTGGCCATCGGCCACCTCGGCTCGCTGATCCGCGCGTTCGTCGGCGACGGCGAGCGGTGGGGCCTGCAGGTCGACTACTCCGACGAGGAGACACCGCTGTCGACCATCGGGCCGATCCTCAACTTCCTCGACCGGCTGCCCGATCACTTCCTGGTGATGAACGGCGACGTGCTCACCGACCTGAACTACGCGGCCCTGCTGAAGTCGCACATCAGGTCGCGTGCGCCGCTCACGGTGGCCACGTACCAGCGCCAGGTCAAGATCGACTTCGGCACGCTGGAGACCGAGGACGACCGGATCGTGAAGTTCCGGGAGAAGCCGACGTTGTCCTACGGCGTCAGCATGGGCGTCTACGCGATGTCCCGTGCCACGCTGGCGCGCTACCCGCGCAACGTGCCGTTCGGTTTCGACGACCTCGTGCTGGACCTGTTGGACCGTGGCGAGCCGCCGAGGTCGTACGAGTTCAACGGCTACTGGCTGGACATCGGCCGTCCGGACGACTACGACGAGGCCAACCGGGTCTTCGACGAGCTGCGTCCCGTCCTGTTGCCGCCGGTCCACGCGGTGCCCGAGGACGTGGCGTCGTGAGGGTCGTGCTGTTCGGTGCTTCCGGCTTCATCGGCCGCCAAGTGGCCACGCGGCTGGAGCAGTCCAGTGACCTGCTGCCGATCGGCCGGGCTCAGCACGACCTGGTCGACGGCACGGTCGAGGAGCTGACCGCGGTACTGCGGGCGAACCGGCCGGATGTGGTGATCAACTGCACCGGCCGGCTCACCGGCACCACGACCGAACTGGTCAGCGCGAACGTCGTGGTCACCGCGAAGCTGATCGACGCGGTGTCCGCTGTGGACGCTCGGCTGATCACACTGGGCTCCGCGGGCGAGTACGGTGTCGTTCCACATGGGACACCCGTGACCGAGGACCGCCCGGGCAATCCGGTTGCCGCGTACGGGATCACAAAGCTGGCGGGAACCCAACTGGTACAGCGCGCCGTCGAATCGGGTGTGCTGGATGGGGTGTCGTTGCGGGTGTTCAACCCGATCGGTCCGGGGCTGCCCGCGGAGAACCTGCTTGGCCGGGCCGCGGCCAACATCCGTGCGGCGCAGGCAAAGGGCGAGGACCACATCCAGTTGGGCCCGCTCGGTGCGTACCGGGACTTCGTGGACGTACGGGACCTGGCATCCGCGATCGCCGCGGCGGCCAGCGTCGACAAGCTCAGCGAGCCGGTGCTGAACGTCGGCAGCGGGGTTGCCGTCACGGCGCGCGAAGCCGTCACGACGCTTGCGGAGATCGCCGGTTTCACCGGTGAGATAAGGGAATCCGCGCCGGCACCGGCACGGTCGGCCGCGGTCGACTGGATCGCGGCGGATCTCAGTCTCGTCGAGTGGGCGCTCGGCTGGCGACCCACGCACGACCTCGCTTCCTCGGTCAAGGCAAGTTGGGAGAGCTGAAGGATGAACCAGTTCAGGCTGCTAGTCGCGGTCGTGTCGCTCGCCTGCGTCGCGTCGGCGTGCAGTCCGGCAGCCGAACAGCGGGAGAACCCGCGGCCCAGTGTGGCCTACCAGTTGACCGGCTACGAGGACGACAAGCTGGACGACATCGCCGGCAAACCACAGCAGCTGGTGATCATCGACCTGGCCCGGGACGCCGCCGCGTCGTACTTCACCGCCGACGAGATCGGCAAGGTCCGCGCGAGAGGCAAGAAGGTGCTGGCGTACTTCGAAATCGGGTCGCTGGAGAAGTTCCGGCCGGATTTCGAGCAGTTCCGCGCGACGAACCCGGACCTGATGCTCAACGAGTGGGAGCACTGGGAAGGCGAGTTCTTCGTCAAGTACTGGGACAAGCGGTGGTGGGAGTCGGCCGTCAAACCGCGGGTCGACCGGGCGCTGCGGGCCGGGTTCGACGGCGTGTACCTGGACACTCCGCTCGCCTACGAGGAGATCGACCTCAAGCTGGTGCGCGGGGAGACCAGGCAGACGCTCGGCCGCAAGATGGTCGACCTGATCGTCCAGATCAGCCGGTACGCCAAGCAGGTCCGGCCGGATTTCCTGATCTACCCGCAGAACTCGCCGGAACTGCGGCACCACACCGGGTACACCGAGGCGATCGACGGCATCGGGATGGAGGAGCTGTTCTTCCTGGCCACCGATGAACCGTGCGACAAGGACTTCTGTGCCGAGAACCTGAGGGAGGCGAAGGCGCTGCGAGACGCCGGCAAGACGGTCGTGGCCATCGACTACGCGACCGAACCGGACAACATCGCCAGCGCCTGCCGCAAACACCGCGACGAGAAGTTCGCCGGCGCGGTCACCGTCAAACCACTGGACACGGTGCCACCACCGTGTCCCTGAAGAGGGGTGCAAGAAATGCGTAGAATCGGCATCATCGGGATGGGCTACGTCGGCCTGACCCTGGCCGCGGCCATGGCCCGCAAGGGTTTCCGGATTCACGGAGTGGACGTTCAACCGTCCGTTGTGGAGTCCCTGGCACAGGGCAAGCCGCACATCTTCGAACCGGGCGTGACCGAGGCGTTCACCGAGCTCATCGGTGACACCATCACGGTTTCCCACGAGCTGCCAGAGGACGGCGTCGACGCCGCCATCATCTGCGTCTCCACGCCGGTCGACGAGACCACACACGAGCCGTACTTGAAGAACCTCGCGGCGGCAGCCGAACACGTCGTGCAGCGCTGCACCGCCGACACGCTGGTCGTTGTCCGCAGCACTGTCCCGGTTGGCACCAGCCGCAGCATCGTGCTGCCGGTTCTGCTGGACGCCTGGGGTACCGCGCGGCTGGTGATGGCGCCGGAGCGGACCATCCAGGGCCAGGCGCTGCGTGAACTCGTCGAGCTGCCGCAGGTCGTCGGCGCCTTGGACGACGAGAGCCTGCGGCTGGGCCTCGAGTTGTTCGGCGGCTTGGCCAACCAGCTCGTCCCAGTGTCGTCGCTGGAGACCGCTGAGCTGGTGAAGCTGACCAACAACTGCCACACGGACGTGATCTACTCGTTCGGCAACGAGGTCGCGATGCTCACCGAGCGGCTCGGGCTGGACCCGCTCGAGGTCATCCGCGCGACGAACCTGGACTACCCGAGGCCGGACATCGCCAAGCCCGGTTATGTCGGCGGCGGCTGTCTGTCGAAGGACCCGTACATCATGCTGTCCAGCGGCGTCCGGGCCGGGCACGAGCCCAAGCTGATCGGCGCGGCACGGCGGTTGAACGAGGAACTGCCCGTGCACGTGGCCGAGCGGATGGTCTCGTTGATGCGGGAGACCGGCGGCAAGACGATCACGGTTCTTGGCTGGGCGTACAAGGGAACGCCGCCCACCGACGACATGCGCGGTACGCCGATCGAGACCATGATGCCGGTGTTCGAGCGGGCCGGGATCCGGGTTCTCGGTCACGATCCGCTTGTCACGCCGGAGGTCATCCAGAAGTACGGCGGCGAGCCGGTCGACCTGGCGACCGGGTTCGCCGAGGCGGACGCGGTCCTGGTGATCACCGATCACCCCGAATACCGTTCGCTGGACGTCAAGGCCGCGCTGGCCGGAACTCAGATCAAGGTTGTGTACGACTCGTGGCGGATCCTGGACGCCGCCGTGGTGAGCGAGCAGGGCGTGCGTTACGCGGGCCTGGGATACGAGGTGGCAGCATGAAGGCGTTGGTTCTCGGCGGTGCCGGTTTCATCGGCCTGCATGTGACCCGGCGGCTGCTCGCCTCGGGATACTCGGTGACCATTGTGGACGACTTCTCCCGTGGCAAGGAGGATCCCGAGCTGGCCGCCCTGGATGTCGAGGTGCTGCACGCGGATCTCACCGATCCCGCCGCGTACCAGGACATCCCGCACGGCTGGGACCAGGTGTACATGCTGGCGGCCGTGGTCGGCGTGCGGAACGTCGAATCGGACCCGGCTCGGGTGATCCGGATCAACACCCTGGTGGTGCTGAACCTGCTGGACTGGATTCAGCCGGGGACGAAGCTGTTCTTCGCGTCGACCAGCGAGGCGTACGCCGACGGCGTGAGCGCGGGTGTGGTCGAAGTCCCGACACCGGAAACGGTGCCGCTGATGATCTCGGACATCACCGCACCACGGTTCGCTTACGGCGCCAGCAAGATGCTGGGTGAGGCAGCTGTCGTCCACACTGGACGCGCTCGCGGAATTCCGTTCGTAGTCGGGCGTTTCCACAACGTCTACGGTCCGCGAATGGGCGCCGATCACGTGATCCCCGAGCTGTCGCTGCGGGCGATGCGCCGTGAGGACCCGTTCAAGGTCTACGGAACCGACCAGTTCCGGGCGTTCTGCCACGTGGACGACGCCACCGACGCGATGCTGCGGCTGATGACCACGGACGCGGCGATGGGCGAGATCGTCCACATCGGAAACGACACCGAGGAGACGAACATCGGTGACCTGACCAAGCTGGTGCTCCGGGTCGCCGGCTTCGACCCGGCTCTCGACCCCGCGCCCGCCCCGGCCGGTTCGGTCGCCCGGCGCTGCCCGGATCTGACCAAGCTACGGAAGCTGACCGGGTTCGAACCGACTGTGCCGCTTGAGGAAGGCGTCCAGCGGACGTTCGACTGGTATCGAGAGAACTGGCTGTGACCATCGCTTTCTACTACGGCGACGGGAAGTTGTCGGCCCTGGCGCGCCACTCCACAGTGGTGCTCCAGGCCGGCTTCTACTCCCCCGACGAGCTCGCCTGGCTGGCGGACCAAGGCGTACGCACCTTGTGCTACTTGTCCTTGACCGAGGACGTCGGCCCGCCCGCTGAGTGGCAACGCGACAAGCGTTGCCCGGACTGGGGTGGGGCGTATGTGCACGTGGGTTCGCCTTTGTGGCAGGCACACGTGCTTGAGCAAGCGGCCGCTGGACTGAGGCGCGGGTTCGCCGGGCTGTTCCTGGACACGCTCAACATCGAGTTCACGTACCCCGAGGATCTGCCGCACCTGTGGCAGCTGGTCTCCACACTGCGCGAGGCAAGCGGCTCGGCGTACATCCTCGCCAACCGCGGCTTCGGATTGTTGCCACAGCTCGGTTCGGCAGTCGACGGCGTGCTGTTCGAGTCCTTCTCGGCCCGCTGGGTCGCCGACGGCTACGACCGCTGGCCTCAGGCCACTTTGGACGTCCATGCGGAGTATGCCCTGAAGCTCGCCGAACTGGGCGTCGAGATCTACGCACTGGACTACGCCGACACGCCCGAGCTTGAAGAGTGGGCGGTGAAACGAGCCGCGGAGTACGGCATGCCTTGTTTCGTCAGCGACAAGGCCCTCAGCCGGATCTAGAAGCGGTCGACGTCGATGATGGCTTTGGCGAACTCCTCCGGCGCTTCCTGCGGCACGTTGTGGCCGATTCCATTCAGGACCCGGTGTTCGTACTTGGCGGTGAACTTGTTCTTGTACGCCATGCCGTCGGCGGCTGCTCCTTCGAAGTCGCTGGCCATGGTGATGGTGGGCACGGTGATCGCTGGGGCGTCGGCCAGCTTTTGCTCCAGAGCGTCATAAGCGGGCTCGCCCGGCACGAGGCTCAGCCGCCACCGGTAGTTGTGGACCACGATGGCGACGTGATCCGGGTTGTTGAACGCGGTGGCGCTGCGTTCGTAGGTGGCGTCGTCGAAACGCCACTTCGGTGACGCGCCCTGCCAGATCAGCTTGTTGAAGTCGTGCCTGTTCTTCGTGTAGCCCAACACGCCGCGTTCGGTGGCGAAGTAGTACTGGTACCACCACGCCAGTTCGCCCGCGGGCGGCAGCGGCTGCAGGTTCGCCTTCAGGTTCGTGATGATGTAACCGCCGTCGGAGACCAGCGCCTTCACCCGCTGGGGCCAGAGTGCCGCCACGACACAGGCCGTTCGCGCACCCCAGTCGAATCCGCCGAGGATCGCCTTGTCGATCTTGAGTGCGTCCATCATCGCCACGATGTCCGAGGCGAACGTGGTCTGCTGGGCGTTTCGGACCGTGTCGCCCTTCAGGAACGTCGTCGTCCCGTAACCGCGAAGGTACGGCACGAGCACTCGGTATCCCTTTGCCGCCAACACGGGCGCGACGTCCACAAAGGCGTGGATGTCGTACGGCCAGCCGTGCAGGAGAATCACCACGGGCCCGTCGGCGGGGCCGGCTTCGGCGTACCCGATGTTCAGCACACCGGCCTGCACCTGTTTCAGCGGGCCGAACGAGGTGTTCTTCGACGTCGTGGCCACCGGTGGCGCGGCTGGTGCGGGCTCGGAGACACACGCCGCCAGCGAAACCGTGCCGAGCAAAACCGCGCCGCCCTGAGCGAACCGCCTTCTGTTGATCATGGTGCTCCTGACGTCGTTCGTTTCGGACACAGCCGGAACGTAAATACTCGGCGCGCGGACTCGCGTCTGTCAGGTGACGGTCCCCGTGTACGTCATGTCAGCTCCGAGCGGCTGAGCGCGGCGCCTAGTTCCGCCCGGGAACTGATGCCCAGCTTGGGGAAAATCCGGTGCAGGTGCGTGCTTACCGTACGGTGCGACAGATAGAGACGGTGGCCGATCTCACGGTTCGTCAGTCCTTCGGCCGCCAGCTGGGCAATGCTCAACTCGTGCGCGGTGAGCCGGTCGCGGGCGTCCGGGTCACGCCGGGGGCTGGCTTCGCCGGCCGCTCGTAGCTCGTTGCGGGCCCGTTCACTCCACGCAAGAACGCCGAGCGCGTCGAATGTCTCGCGCGCTGCCCGCAGGTGGGTGCGGGATTCGGCGGCTCGTCGCTGCCGTCGCAGCCATTCGCCGAACGCGAGCTGGACGCGTCCGCGTTCGAGCGGCCAGCCCGTCAGGTTGGCGTTCAGCGCTGTCCGGTATGTCTCTTCGGTCTGTGAAAGCACAGCTTTGGCGTAGCGCAGGCCGATGTGGAGCGCGGGCGAGGACGCGGACCGCCCATATGACTCCATTTCGGACAGAACCTCGCGCAGTTTGTCTGTTTGGCCGGTCCTGATGGCCGCGTCGGCGAATTCCGCGAGCGTGTAGCAGCGCAGGGCCAGCTGGTATGCCGGGTCAGCGGGGTCGTGCAGGCGCTGGAGGTCTGCGAAGGCGTCGGCGTAGCGCCCTTGGCCGAGCGCGGCGATCCCGCGGGCTATCTGCACGGTGGCAAGAACTGGCCGGGCGGCCACCGCCAGGCCGATCTGCTCGGCTTCGGCGGCAAGGGTCGTCGCCTGGGCGTCGTCACCGCGCAGTGCGGCAATCTCGGCCTGGGTGGCCACGCTCAGCCCACGCATGAACGGTTGGTCCGTCTCGCACGCGAGCCGACCGGCCTCCACGGCCGCCGGTAGCGCCGTCGCGAGGTTGCCCAGCCGTACCGAACTCCACGCGTGCACGGACAACGCCCTGGTCAACAACCCCAGCCTGCCCTGGGCGCGTAGACCGGACGCTGCGGCCGCCGACAACCGCGCGGACTCCTCGAACGCCCCGAACTGCATGGCCGCGCTGCCGAGAAAGCGCTCGACCAGGGGATCCCCGCCCGTGTTCCCGGCGAGGTGGCGCAGGCCTTCGCCGACCGCCTGGCCACGCTCGAAAGGGCTGACGTAGGCCGTGATCGCGACCTTTCGGGGATCAAGGTCGTCGGCGAGCAGGCCATCCGCCACGGACATCACACGCTGCCGGGCGGCTGGTCCCGGCTCGATCCAGAAGCACCGCATCGCGCCGCTCCACAGGATGCGCGAGCCCAGGTCGGCCGCGGCGACCGATTCGGCCAGTTCGGCCAGTTCCAGCGGACCTGCCGTGGAGCGCAGCCCGTCCTCGAAATCACTCAGGATCAGGGTCGCCCGTGCGCGCTGCTGTGCGGTCAGCTCGCCGGACCGGCACTCGCGAAGGAGCCGCTCGACGACGTCTTTACGGCCGGACTCGACCGCTAGTTCCGCGGCTCGAAGCAGCCGCTCGGCCCGTTGTTCATGGTTTTCACTCAGCTGCCCGGACAGCTCGAAGGACGTCACGGCGCCCGCGATGTCGCCGCGTCGCCTGGCGTGCTCGGCGGCGGCCTCCAGGTCGGCCGCGACGGCTCCGTCCGGTCCGGTCGCGGCTGTCGCGCGATGCCACGCCCGCCGCTCTGGCTGCCCGTCAAGCACCTCAGCCAACGCTCGGTGCGCGGACTGCCGCTGCGCCACGGCCGCTGCTTGGGGTATCGCCGCACGCATCAGCGGATGCCGGAAGGACAGCACGCCATGGTTGAGTTCGATCAACCGGGCCTCGACTGCCGGCGTCAGCACCGAGATGTCGACGGGCGTGCCAAGGGCCGACGCGGCCGCGTCCAGGGTCTCTCGCAGCGAGCCGCTGTCGTTGAGCGCGGCGATCAACAAGGTCATCCGGGTTTCCGCGGGCAGCCCCGCGACCCTGGCCGTGAAGGCTTCTTCCAACCGTGCCGTCATCTGGCTGTGCGGCAATTCGGTCAAGGCCAACGGATTGCCCGCCGCCTGATCCAGCAGGCGCGCCCGGACAGGCGCCGCGAGACCGGGAGCGACCGTGTCGAGCAAATCCGCGGCCGCGTCGTCCGACAGCCGCTCGAGCGTCATCGACGGCAGACCCGCTTCGTCCAACCGGGATGATTCGCCCTCGCGGACCGTGGCGATCAACACGATCGGCTCGGATTCGAGCCTGCGCGCCACGAACGCCAGAACATCCACACTGGACGGATCGAGACTGGGCACGTCCTCGGCGATCAGCAACAGCGGCTTGGCCGCGGCGAGATCAGCGAGAAGATTCAGCGTGGCCAGCCCGACCAGGTAGATGTTCGGGGTCTGCGCCTCGGCGAGACCGAGCGCGGCGCTCAGCGCGTCACGCTGAACGGCAGGCAGCGCGTCGAGACCGTCCTGAACGGGGTGCAGCAGCTGGTGCAAGCCTGCGAAGGGAAGGTGCTGTTCGGAGTCGACACCGGTCGTTTTGAGCACACGCACGTTCGCCGTGAGCGCGGCCACCTCGGCCACCAGAGCGGATTTCCCGATTCCCGCCTCGCCGCGGACGATCATGGCACCACCACGGTCGCGAACCCCGTCGACGAACTCGGTCAGGGTCTTTTTCTCCAGGTCGCGGCCGATCAGTGTGCCCATGTCAGCCATTGTGGTACGAAATCCCGCTTGTCACCGTCCGACCCTCCCGACCGTACCCTGGGCGGCATGCCCGACAACGTTTCCGCGCCGCCCGTCGACGAGTTGCTCCGCCTCCGCGGGCGCCCAGTCCTGGTCACCGGAGCCAGTGGCGGCATCGGCGCGGGCATCGCGGTACGTCTCGCGGAAGCCGGAGCCACTGTCATCGCACACGCCAACGCGCATCCCGAACGGCTGCAACCAGTCCTGGAAGCCTGTCGCCAGCATGGTGTTGCGGCACATGGCGTCCACGGTGACTTGTCCGATCTCGCGGTCGTCGAGGACGTACTCAACGAGATTGACCGTACAGTGGGCACGCTGCGCGGCGTCGTCAACAACGCCGGCCTGCAACCGTTGGCGCCATTGACTTCCATGGACATCATGGAGTTCGACCGGGTATTCGAGGTCAATGTGCGCGCGGTTTTCCTGGTGACTCAGGCGGTGTCCAAACGTGCGATTGCCGCGGGCGTACCGTTGAGCATCGTCAACATCGCGTCTATCGAGGGCGAAGTGCCCGCACCGGCGCACAGCCACTACGCGGCGTCGAAGGCAGCGGTCATCATGCACTCCCGCGCGGCGGCGCTTGAGCTCGGTCCTTCCGGGATCCGTGTCAACGTCGTGTGCCCTGGGCTCATCGATCGGCCTGGGCTCGCGCGGGATTGGCCGGACGGGGTCGAACGCTGGCAGCGAGCCGCGCCGCTCGGTCGGCTGGGCACGCCGGAGGACGTCGCCGACGCTTGCCTGTTCCTGCTTTCCGACGCGGCACGGTGGATCACGGCCGCGAGCCTGCGTGTCGACGGTGGAGTGACTGCCAATCAGCCATTCTGACAGTCCACAGTGGCCCCGGGGTGGCATCTTGCCGCCAGGAACTGGCGAACTGCGGCGGGTGGCGTGAGACTGGCGACCATGCGCCGATCACTTCGCCGGGTGATGTCCACTCTGCTCATCGCGGTGTCCGCAGGCGTTGTGTTCGTGCCTGGTGCGGCGCAGGCGGCCCCGGCCGGCTGCGCCGTCGCGCCACCCACTCCGCCGGGAAACACTGCGACAGCAAGGATCACGTCCGGCGGCATCGACCGGACGTACCTGCTGCGGGTGCCCGCGGACTACCGGCAGGGTGAACCACGCCCGCTGATCCTGGTGTACCACGGCCGTGGGCAGACGCCGAAGCAGATGCAGTCATACACCGGGTTGGACACGTTGCCTGCGATCACGGTCTACCTGCAGGGCACCGAAACGGGTGACGACCAACTCGGCTGGCAGGGCGCGCCGTATTCGAACCCGGCCGTCGACGACGTGCAGTTCACCACGGATGTCCTGGACCAACTGGAAAGCCGGCTCTGCGTGGACACGCACCGCGTGTACGCGACCGGGAAGTCCAACGGCGCCGGATTCGTCGGCGTGCTCGGCTGCAGGCTGTCCACCCGGATCGCCGCCATCGCCCCAGTCGCGGGCGCCTTCTACCAACTCGGCGACCAATGCGAGCCGCAGCGCGCGGTACCGGTACTCGACTTCCACGGCACGGCCGATTCCGTCATCCCGTACAACGGCGTGGCGTCCAGGAACCTGCCGCCGATCCAGACATGGCTCAGCCAATGGGCGCAGCGTGACGGGTGCACGGCAGGCCTGGACACCTTCTTCACGAAGGACGACGTCACTGGGCAACGCTGGTGCGGCAGCGTCGTCGAGCACTATCGGATCAGCGGCGGCGGGCACACCTGGCCCGGCGCGCTCAGCACGAGCGGCCCGGGAAAGACCACCCATACCGTCAGCGCCACCCAGCTGATCTGGGACTTCTTCACCGCGCACGCCTTGCCAGGGCTCCCGGCTGCGACGCCCTCACCGTGCACGCTAGCTTGAGTGACCGCCGTCGGCAGGAGGAAGCGTGCAGCTCGTCGCCCTGGTCTCGGACAGGTGTTTCCACTGCGTCGAATACGACGTCTTCGCCGGCTCCGAACAAACGCTTGACCGGATCCTGAGTCTCGTCGGCACTGTCTGCCCGTTGTGCCCGGAAACCATCGAGCAGGGCGACCTCTCGGTCGTGATGGACGAGGGTGACCTCGACCGGATCAAACAGGGCACTTCGATGTGGAACCGCGATCCCGGCACGGCTCCGGGTTACGCCGGATTCTTCGGGGCCACCCCGAAGACGCACACCTCTGGCAGCGCCGCGGAGAAGCTGCGCAGGTCGCTCGGCCACGCCGAGCAGGCACAACGCAAGCAGCGATGCATCGCCGCGACCAAGGCGACGCTCGGCGTGACCGCGAGCCACGCGCGAGAAGCCGAGAAGGCAGGTGATCGGGCTCGTGCCCGCAAGGCCTACCAGGTCATCGTCGACTACGGCGAGGCGACACCGGCTTCCTCCGCCGCGATGAAGGCAGGCTGGCTCGCGCAGGAAGATGACGACATGAGCGACGCCATCCGGCTGTTCGAGCTCGCGGCAACGAAAGCGGTCGACCCGAAGGTGAAGGCCATCGCGCTGGCGTGTCTGGGTGGAGCGTACGACCACATCGGACGTACCGAACATGCGATACGCGCCTTCCGGGACTGTGTGGCCGTCGGGCCGACTTCGTCTCAGCCCGAAAGCGCATATCGGCTCGGCAACCTGCTCATGGCGACCGACCCGCCTGCCGCACGCGAGGCTTTCGCGCTGGCAGTGCGGGATGCCGAGTACGGTGCGCCGGCTGCGCTGAACCTCGGCGTGATCGAAGAGGACGCGGGGAACATGGCGGACGCCGAACGGTGGTTCGACCAGGCCTTCGCGCAGGGCGATGTGCTGATCCGCACCGTCGCGGCGTTCAATCTGGGCAGGGTGTGGGAAGCACGCGGACAACTCGTTGAGGCGCGGCGGTTCTATCGGGTGGCACTGGATTCACCCGTACGGGAAGCGGCGAGGCGAGCCAGGGCCGCCCTGGACCGGCTCGGCTGACGTCACCCGAGTCGCTGCCGCACGGCCTCAGCGACAATGAGTTCCTCCCGCGAAGCCAGCCACCGCACCAACCCATCGGCCAACTGCATCACGTGTGTCCCGTACATCCTGATGAACATCTCCCGTAGCGCGGCACTTCGCTCGTCCGATGTCGGATGGTCGGCATCTCGAACGCCGAACGGCAGGTCGTCGATCTCGTTGCGCACACGCGTGATCAGGTGATCTATCACGAAGAACAGCATCGGACCGCTGACCGCGACCATCAGCATCACGACGTCTGCCGCGTCGGCGCCGTGCAACACGAGCAGAGCCCCGGTCTCGTCTGCCTGGAACTCCTGTTCGCTGGTCCTGTTCAGCCAGGTGTGGTCGTCCGCGGCACCAGCCAGGTGACCTTCGACCAGGTGCGCGAATTCGTGTGCCAGCACGAACTTCTCCGTCGCGTGGGTCAGTCGCCACGCCAGCCCGGCGGACTCGGCGTCAATGGGCACTGTGGGCGCGTTACGGACTCCGCCCCGGTACAGGTAGGCCAGCACAGCGTTCGCGAGAGCCTGCTCGGCTGCTTGTCCCCTCGCCCGCTGCGCCTGCGTCTCCTCGGGGATCACGATGCTCCCGTCCGCCGAGCGAGAGAACGTTCGCACCGACATCCCGAGCACCTTGGTGATCTCGTACACCATCAACCCGAACCCGGTGTTCAGCAGGATCAGCGTGCCACCTGGCACCGCGCGGGCCCGGGCGTTGAACTCCTCGTGCGGATACTCAGCGACGAGCACGGCGGTCGGCAGGGCGAGCCCGGCGGCGCTGATCGTCGCACGCAGCTCGTCGGTCAAGTGGTCGAACAGGCCAGACGAGTCATCGGTGAGTGGCAAGTCCGCGAAGAACTCTCGTTCCCGCGCGGGCAGGCGCGTCAGCCATGCCTGCCGCTCGGCAGCGCTCAGTTGCCTGCGTGGACTTAGGCCTTTGCGGCGCAGCAGCGCCTGGTACTCGGCGCGAAGATCACCGGTCACCCATCCGTCCGCCACGTACCGGTCCGCTTGTCGAAGTAGATCCGGATCTTCGCCACCTCGCCCCGCTTGCGACGCTCCAGCTCGTTGGAAAGATCGAGGTGCGTCAACGCGTCGATTGCCTGGTCGGACGCGTCCGTCGGCACGAACAGCTTGACGCTCGGGTCGAGGTCGCTCACGACGAGCAGCTCACGTGGGTTCTCGCCCGGCGGTGTCCGCTTGTCCTTCGCCTTGTGGAACAGGCCGCGCAACCAACCGCGAACCGCGTCGTACGAATCCTCCCCTGCCTTCTTGGCCACAGCCTGCACGAACGGGACCAATGCCGCGGTCACCGCCGCGGTCGCGATCACCTCGCCCAGTGCGTTGGCGGTGCCGTTGGGTTCCTGAACAGGTTCGACGGCCACAGAATCGCTCGCTTTCAGCACGCGGTCATGTCGGGCGATTCTATCGAGACTGCTTCGTCACACCGGGCTCGCGGCGCGGTCGAGCGGCGGCAGGTCCGAGGCAAGTCGCATATCGTAAACGCATGAAGATCGGCTACAAGGCGTCAGCGGAGCAGTTCGGCCCGCGCGACCTCGTCGAGTACGCGGTTCGCGCCGAGGAGGTAGGCCTCGACAGCGTCTGGGTCTCCGACCACTTTCTGCCATGGCGGCACAACGGTGGACACGCTCCGGCAGCCTTCGCGTGGATGGCGGCCGTGGGCGAACGGACCAAGCGGGTGCAGATCGGAACGAGCGTGACCACCCCGACGTTCCGGTACAACCCTGCCGTCATGGCGCAGACGTTCGCCACCCTCGCCTTGCTGTACGACCACCGGATCATCCTTGGCGTCGGCACGGGCGAGGCGCTCAACGAGATCGCGGTGTCCGGTCTGACGTGGCCAGATTTCAAGGAACGCTTCGCCAGGCTGCGGGAAGCCGTCCGGTTGATGCGAGCGCTGTGGACCGAGGACGAGGTCAACGCGGACGGCGAGTACTACAAGCTGGTCGGCGCACGGATCTACGACCGCCCAGACGAGCCGGTGCCTGTCTACATCGCCGCGGGCGGCCCGGTCGTCGCGAAGTACGCGGGCCGCGCCGGGGACGGGTTCATCTGCACGTCGGGCAAGGGCATGGACCTCTACACGGAGAAGCTGATGCCCGCGGTCGCCGAGGGCGCTGCCGCCGCGAACCGGGACGTCGCCAAGATCGACAAGACCATCGAGATCAAACTGTCCTACGACCGCGATCCGCACGCGGCGTTGGAGAACACCCGATTCTGGGCACCGCTGTCGTTGACCGCCGAGCAGAAGCACAGTGTCGACACGGCGGATGAGATGGAACGCCTCGCCGACGAGCTGCCGATCGAGCAGGTCGCCAAGCGCTGGATCGTCGCGTCCGACCCGGACGAGGCCGTCGCCCAGATCAAGCCGTACCTCGACGCCGGACTGAACCACCTGGTGTTCCACGGGCCAGGGCAGGATCAGGAGCGGTTCCTCACCCAGTTCACCGAGGACATCGTGCCCAGGTTGCGCGCACTCGGCTAACGGCCCGGTCGCGCCCGCACCGACTCAGTCAGGCGGGCGCGACATCGCCTTTCCGTGCATGGCATTGGCGGCTACCACGGCACAGGTCCTTCGTCGGCCAGGCACGCTCCCGAGGGTCCGTCTTCGTCCAGCAGTGCCAAGCGGACAGCGATCTCGGCTCCCTCCGCGGGAGTCCGCTGCCCCCGGTGGTTGTTGATGTCCGTGGCCACCACTCCGGGAAGGGCCAAGTTGACTTTGATCGGCGTGTCCCGCAGCTCTTTCGCGTACGCGACCGTGATCGCGTTCAACGCGGTCTTCGAGGACTGGTAGCCCATCAAGTTGACCCGGGCGACCGGGGAATCCGGATCGGAATTCAACGTCAGCGAACCAATGTGGCTGGACATGTTCACGATTCGCCCGGCTTCCGATTCGCGCAGCAGCGGCAACATCGCATTGGTCACCGACACCACGCCGAAGACGTTGGTCTCGTACACCTGCCGGATGTCGGCGGCCGTCGCCGCGCTGGGTGGTCCGTAGAAGTGGCCCGCGATGCCCGCGTTGTTCACCAGGATGTCGAGGCGGCCGTAGCCTTTCTCGATCTGTTTGGCGGCGTCGTGTGCCGAGATCGGGTCTGTGACGTCGATCTGTAACGGCTCCGCCAAGATGCCGTAGCCCGACAGCGCGTCGGCCGCGTTCTTGCCGCGCACCTCGTCCCTCGCGCCGACAAGAATGACGATTCCCTGCTCGCCAAGCTGCCGTGCTATCTCGAATCCGATGCCTTTGTTGGCGCCCGTGATCAGCGCGATCTTCTCGCCCAGCACGTCTTGTGTCCCTTTCGCTCGTAGGGGTCGTTCTTCACGAGACGGCAGGCACCGTCCACTATGTCCACCAGATGAGTTCATTCTGGTCGTTCAGGGCCGTGAAACAGGTCAGCAGCAGCCGTTCCACCGATGATTCCGGCGTCTGCCCACCCAGCACCGCGTGCACGAGATTCCCGTTGATGACACACAGGTCTCCCGTTTCGACCGGGACCACCATGCCGGCGTGGTCGGCCAAAAGCTCCGCCGGGTACGGGAAGCCGCTGTAGGTCAGGCCCAGCCGGGCGCGGGAGTGGTCGTCCGGCTCGACGTTCCACAGCTTCAACGCGCCGGATCCGGCGGGCACGTGCGGGTAGACGTTGATCGCCATCACCCGGCGCAGCCCCTGGATCTCGAACCCAGCCTGCAACGGGTCGGAAAGCTGGGCCAGGTCGTCGTGCGGCTGCAACAGGAACGTGCCACTCTGGTTCCAGCACACCGCTTTCGAGTCGCCCGCGACCCTGCCGTCATGCACCGCCGCACGGGCGTCGGCAACGATCCCGCGCTCTGCCAACAATGCCCGGAACGACGCCACCGGATTCGTCGCACCTTGATAGAAGTCTCGTACGGCATCGGCACTCTGCGATACCTGAGTCAGGTACTCGTCGGTGGTCTTCTCAATGTGCGAAGCGCCCAGGATATATCCCTCGACACCGTCATGTCCTTCGCCGTAGCGGGGCATACGAGGCGTAGACGGCGCCCAGAAGTTCTGCGTGAGACGTTGGCAGTCCGACTCGCTCAGGTACTGACGCACCCGGTACGCCGCCAACTCGCCCCGCAGAACCTGCGACACGGCTTCGACATCAACGGTCCCGACCGTCTCGTGTAGCCGGAACTGGGCAGGCGTCATCACCTTGCCCGCGATTGTCGGTGTCTTCTCGCCGGTGGTCATGAGCCACCTCCATCCGTCCGGACTGGACCGTCGCTGATTTCGTTGCGGTGCAGCAACGGGCGACGGCGGTCCAGGAACCCGAGCATGGCGGGCACCGGGCTGACAATTCGCTCTCGCGCGTCCAGCCTCGCCCGCCACCGCTCACGCACCTTCGGCATCTGGGACCAGTGCGTCGCAGGGCTCAGATGGTGTTCCTGGTGGTAGCCGTCGTTGAACGCCAACAGGTTGTACAACCGCCCGTAGTAGCTGACCGAGTCCGCCGACCGGTCGTCCGGGTCGGCCCCGTAGTGCCGGTAGTAGTTCTGCACGTTCACCATCGCCAACGCGATGACCCACGCTGGGAGGTAGACCGCCAGCGTCCACTGCCAGGAGATCACCGCGAACAGCGGGATCACCAGGACGTGAGCCATCCGATCGACCTGGATCTGGCGCAGTTCCCTGCTGCGTCGCGGTTCCCGCCGCGATGCCAGGGACAGCAGGTTCTGCTCGCTGCTGCCCACTCGCCACAGCCGGACGAAGTACAGGACTTCCCTTCCTCTGTCCACAAGCGACTGCCATGCCCCGCCGAGCACGTAACGCAGCAGTGGCGTGTGTTCCCCGTCTTCCCCGTCGCGATAGGTCGACGAGGTGTCCTTGGTGGTGCCGTCCTCGCCCTTCGCGTCGTTGTTGAACCTGTGGTGGTTGCGGACGTGGGTGAGCTGATACGCCTGCACGGACTGGCCGATGTTGACCGAGTTCAGCACGGACACCACCGCGTTGAGCTTGGCCGAGACAAACCACGGAACGTGGGTGAACAGGTGGGAGACCACGATGATGTTGTACGCGGTCAGCACGGCCAGCCCGGCGACCTGAGCCGCCCAGCCCCACACGGAGGCACCCAGCCATTCGGTCGCCAGCCAGATCGTGACGGCGAGCTGCGCGACACTGAACGCCAGCAGCAGACTGTCCGCCGGTGAGTGTTTCCAGATCCGCATGGCGTTTCCTCTACAAGTAGGACTGTAGGATGCCGCGGCGGCGCACGTCCAACGTGGCGCAGTGGAAGGACCCGCCGAAACTGTTGAAGTTCCGGAAGTCGCACAGGATCGGGGTGAACCCGAACTCCTTCACCGTGGTGATCATCGGCTCGTCCTGGCGTTCCACGATCACCCGCTGCTCGTCCAGCATGAACAGGTTCATGTTGATCCACTTGCTGGTCATGTACAGCGGGTGCGAGTCCGGGATGATCGGAGCGGGTGCCGGCCGCACGTCCCAGCCCTTGAACAGGCCGGGCACCACGGGCACCCGTTCCGGGTTGATCAGGAGCTTTCCCGGTGCCATCGGGACAATGGTCGCGTCGATGTGCATCGGGTGCGCGTCCTTGAACTCGAACACGTGCACGCGGTACTCGTCGCCGAGCTGCCTGCGCAGCCAGTTGATCCCGAATTCGTTGGTGACATTGCTCTTCTGCGCGATGATGTCACGTCCGAAGCGGGTGAAGTCGGCCGCGTCGAACGTCGGCTCGAACTCCGTCACGACCAACCTCGTCGGCCCGTCCTCGCCCGGGTCTGCCCAGTCCTGGTCGAACTGCTCATCGGTCAGTTCCGGCTTGGGCGCCGCGGTCCACTTCGCCCCGCCGCGGAAGTACTCCTTGAGCAACGGCCGGTACGCCAGGGATTCGTAGTAGCGGGAGCGCCAGGCCATCGGGCACTCGATGATCTCGTCGCCGACCACCAGGAGCGCGTCCCGCGGCATGGCCGCGTACATTCCGGTGCTGGTCCAGTCCAGGGTCTGATACGGCCGGTCCTGCGGGATCGGCTCGGGTCGGCGGACGGTCACGCCCTCGCTCTGGAGGATGTGGGCGAACTCGTCCAGTTCCTTGGCCGCGGCCGCGATCTGTTCCGCAGGGAACGGCCTGCCGGCCATGCGGCGAAACGTCTCGTGCTGGTTGCCGGGTAGTGCGGCGGGCAGGGCCACGTGCCATCCGGGGAAGCAGGCACCGTCCACAATCCCGACGATCACCTCTTCAAGCGGGTCCCATTCGGTGTACGAGCTCACCGGACCGGTTGGTAAAGAAGACTTGTTCACAAGGTTCTCCTCGTCGTCAGCCCGCAAGGGTCAGAACTGGGCGCGGATCGCGGCGCGGTCGACCTTGCCGTTCGCGTTGACCGGCAGGCTGGTGAACTCACGGAAATGGCTGGGCATCATGTACTCGGGCAGCTCGCGGGCGCAGGCGGCCCGAAGGTCCGCTTCGGACACTTCGGCACCGTCCTGCCGGACGTAGCAGGCGACGAGCGCGGTCGCCGCTTCGCGACCGACACCGATGACCGCGATCCTGCGCACCCCGGCCAGTCTGGTGAGCACGGATTCGACCTCGCCCGGTTCCACCCGGTATCCGTTCACCTTGAGCTGATCGTCCACTCTGGACACGAAGTGGAAGTTCTCACCGTCGTAGGTGACCAGGTCACCGGTGGAGTAACCACGACGCACCCCGCCATCCTCGTGCGGCAACTCGCGGAACCGTTGTGCGGTGAGTTCTTCGTCGCCGATGTAATACAATCCCACACACCGGCCCGCGATCACGAGCTCGCCTTCCTCGCCGCGCTTGAACGCACGCAGCACGCCGTCCTCGACGAGCAACGGCTCGGCACTGGCGATGACCGACCCGATCGGTGGGTGATCCGGCCACTCCCACGGGCTTCCGGAAAGCCGGTACTGCATGACGACATGCGTCTCGCTCGGACCGTACTCGTTGGTCAGCTGGATGTGGTTGTCAGCGCAGAACTTCCGCACCTCGTCGTTGATCACCAGCCGCTCGCCGCCGACGAAGATCTCCCGCAGCGACGGGACCGCTCCGCTGAACGCGGCGGCCATCGCGATCCCGTGCAGGCCGCCGACCGGCTGGAACGTCCTGGCGACCTGGTGGATGGTGATCAGGTCGACCAGATCGAAGGGATCCCTGCGCTGGTGGTCGTCGACCAGCACAAGCTTGGCGCCCGCCACCAACGCCGACGCGACTTCCTCGTAACCGACGTCGAAGCCGACCGCGGCCGCGTTCAGCGTGTGCGGCACGGCGTCGTGCCGCCAGTGCGTGCGGTGCCACTCCACCAGGTCGGCGAGCACCACCGGTGGGGCTGCGACGGCCTTGGGCTCACCAGTGGAGCCCGATGTCGCGACCACGTAAGCGATCGGCCCGTCGACGAGTTCCGTACTCGCCTCGCCGCGTGCCCCGAGATACGTGACTTCCGGGATGTTCGAGTCGAACTCCTCGACGGTCGGTTCACGCAACAGCAGTCGGGGTTTGACCCGATTCAGGATGCGTTCCACCCTGGCGCGCGGTTGTGCCGGATCGATCGACACCACACCGACGCCCGCCCGCCAGGCACCCATCAGCGCGCAAACCCGTAGCCAGGTCCTTGTCGAGTACAGGCACACCAAGTCGCCAGGGCCGATCCCCCTGGCCCGCAACCCGCCCGCGATCTCGGCCGAGACCTGGTCGAGCATCGAGTACGTGTACTCGTTTTCGCCGTCGGCAATCGCGATCTCGCCCGGATACTGGGTCATCGCGTGGACCAGTGACCGAATCAATGTCATGCGCTCCCCCAATTCCCCAACGCGTGCGCCACGACTGGCCCATACGACGCCACCGCGGCGGGCGACAACAGGTCATCGTGCGCGCAGGACACCTCGTGGACGATCGTTTCTCCCTGCACGAACGGGACCCAGCTCGCGACCGGCGGCGTGTCCGCCGAGTCCTTTGTGGCCCGTACAAAAAGGACATCACCCTGGTATACGTCCGGTGTGTGCCGGTCGACCAGCAGGCAGTTGTGGTCGAACACCCTGGCCACGGCCGCACGGTCGACAAGGTGCAACATCCCGCCGAGCGCGCCTTCGAACGCGCGGTCGACCTCGTCGGCGCGGCGGGTGATCACCCCGGAACTCGGATAGCCGTCCAGCAGCGCAAGGAAATCGACCTGTTCCGCTGCTTGCTGGAGCTGGGTCGCGATCGCGTGCGCCAAGACGCCGCCGAATGACCATCCCGCGAGGCGATACGGGCCGGAGGGCTGCACGGCACGAATGGTCCGCACGTAGCCAGCGGCCATCTGGTCGAGATCGCCGGGATAGTACGCGGCATCAGCCAGTCCAGGCGCCTGCAGGCCGTACACCGCCATGCCGTCTGGCACGTACGGCGTCAGCGTCGAGTAACACCACGACAAGCCTGCTGCGGGGTGAACGATGAACAGGGCCGTCTTGGCGTCCGGCACGGTACGCAACGGCAGCAACGTGGTGACCGGGTCGTCATCGCCGGAACTGTTGAGGCGGTCGGCAAGCGAAGCGACGGTCGGTGCTTCGAAGATCGCCCGCAACGGGACCTCGTTGCCCAGTGTCGCCCTGATGCGGCCGACTATTCGTACGGCGAGCATCGAATGCCCGCCCAACGTGAAGAAGTTGTCGTCGACACCGACCTCGGGAACTTCCAGTACCTCGGCGAACAGCCCGGCAAGGACCCGTTCGGTGTCCGTTTGTGCTTGCCGGGCAGGCTTTTCGCTGTGGTACTCGACTGCCGGGAGCGCCTGCCTGTCCAGCTTTCCGTTCGACGTCAACGGCATCTGGTCGAGCAGCACGAAAGCCGCGGGGAGCATGTACTCGGGCAGTGTGCGCGAGACATGCGTGCGTAACTCTGATCGGTCGACCGGGCTGGAGCACACCACGTAGGCCACGAGCCGCCCGTTGTCGGCGACCACGGCCGCTCGGGTCACGGCCGCGTGGCTCATCAACGCGGCGGCCACCTCACCCGGTTCGATCCGGTGCCCCCGCACCTTGACCTGGTCATCAAACCGGCCGAGGAACAACAGGTTCCCGTCGGCACGCCACCTCACGCGGTCACCTGTGGCGTACATCCGGGATCCGGGCGGCCCGAACGGGTCCGCCACGAACCGCGCGGACGTGAGCTCCGGCCGGTTCAGATAGCCACGGGCGACACCGGCACCGGCGACGTACAACTCCCCCGGCACGCCCGGCGGCACGAGCGACAAGCGCCCGTCCAACACGTACAGCCGGACATTGCCCATCGGCCTGCCGATTGGCACGGGCCCCGGCGACAACTCCGTGCTCGGCTCGATCCTGAACTCGGCGGCGCTGACCGTCGCCTCGGTGGGGCCGTACACGTTGTAGACAACGGTGTTGGGGTGCCGCTGCCGCCAGGTGGTCAGCTGCTCGGCGACGAGTTGTTCGCCGCCAAGAAGCAACTCCGCGCTGGGCGAGCATCCCGCTGGCAGTTCGTCGAGCAGTTCGACGTGGCTTGGCGTGGCATCGAGCAGGGTCGTGGGGAAGCGACGCAGGACGTCCTCGAGATGTCCGGACGGATCCAGCAGATCGGTGAGATGGACGCAGCCGCCCACCACGAGCGGGGTGAACAACGGGGTGACCGCGAGATCGAACGAGAACGGCGAATGCACCAAGCTGGTGCCGTGCATGCCTTCGTATTCACGCGAAGTCCACGACAGGTAGCTGACAACGGACCGATGCTCGACCACGACCCCCTTCGGGCGGCCGGTCGAGCCGGATGTGTAGATGACGTAGGCCGCGTCATGCGGTCGCAGCGGTGAGATCCGGTCACTGTCCGCCAGATTCGCACCTGACGCCCCAGGCGTTTCCTCGTCACCACGCAGCACGAGCACCGGCTGCGCCTCGTCAAGCAGAAGCCTGATCCGCTCGGCGGGCCACTCGGAATCGAGCGGCAGGTACGCGGCGCCGGCTTTGAGAACCGCCAGGATCGCGACAACGTAGGCCGCGCTTCGGGGCAGTGCGATGGCCACCAGCTCGCCCGGCCCCGCGCCGCGGTCCACCAACCAGCGGGCGAGTCGATTGGCGCGGTCGTTCAATTCCAGGTAGGTCAGCTGCTGCGCACCGTCGACAAGGGCCGGCGCGTCGGGGGTCCGGGCCACCTGCGCCTCGAACAGGTCCGGCACCACCTCGTCACCGACGGTCGTCTCCGGGCCGATTCCGTTGCGGAGCAACCACTTTTGCTGCTCCTCGGCGAGGATGTCGACCTCGCTGATGCGCTGGTCTGGCTCGGTGACCACGGCCCGCAGCATCCGGATCCACGTCCCGGCGATCATGTCCGCGGTGGCCCGGTCGAACAGGTCCGGCGAATAGTCCAGCTCTCCGGTCATTCCCGAGTCGTTCTGGGCCAACCGCAGCGCCAGGTCGAACGGCGAGGCACCAAGGGCCACCGCCTCGAACTGGTCCGTCACCCCGTCGAAGCTCAACTCGACCGGGTGGACCTCGTCCACTGTCAGCATGATCTGGAACAGCGGATGCCGTCCGGCCACCCGCGGCGGCGCGACCATCTCCACGAGGTGGTCGAACGGGACTTCCTGATGTTCGAACGCGTCGAAGTCCGCGGCTCGCACCCGGGCGAGCAGTTCGGCGAAGGTGGGGTCGCCGGAAGTGTCGGTCCGCAGCAGCACCGTGTTGGCGAAGAATCCGATCACGTCGTCCAAGGCCGGGTCGAGCCGGCCGGTCACCGGGGTGCCGATCGGGATGTCGGTACCGGCTCCCAGCCTGGTCATCGTCGCCGCCGTGACCGCCTGGGCGATCATGAACACGCTGGCCCTGCCCTGCCGTGCCACGGTCTGCATGGTCTTCAGTTGCTCGGCGGACACGTCGAAGCGGATCTCGCCGCCCTCGGGCGAGGCCGATTGGGGACGCCTGCGATCGGTGGGCAGCGGCAGTTCCTCGGGCAGATCACGCAGAGTCGTGGACCAGAAGGCCATGTGCTCGCCCTGGTCAGCCAGTTCCTGTTGGGACAGGGCGTAATCCCGGTACTGGAGCGCCAGGGGCGGCCAATCCGGCCGCCCACCAGCCTTTCGTGCCGCGTAGGCACGGCTGAGGTCCCTGGTCAACGGTCCCAGCGACCAGCCGTCCACCGCGATGTGGTGGAACACGAACACAAGCAGGAAATCCGCTGTCCTGGTGTACAACCGGACTCGGACCGGGACGTCCACCGACAGGTCGAACCGCTGCCGGACGAACCCTTTCAGCAGATCGGGATGCCACTGCCGCTCGGTCGAGAACACCGGCCGCGCGGGCCGGACGACCTGCCGCGGGGTGCCATCGGCCACCGGGAACACGGATCGCAGAACCTCGTGCCGGTGCACCACGTCGTCCACCGCGACGCGCAACGCCGCCACGTCGAGGTCCCCAGTCAACCTCCACGCGAACGGCACGTGGTACGCCCAACCAGGCTCGAACTCGTTGGCGAACCAGACCCGGCGTTGCTCGAACGACAGTCCTGTTCCGGCCCCGCAACCGAGCAGCGATCGGCTCATCGCGCCTCCGGTTTCCGGTACACCGAAACGCAACCGCCCTCTCCGGTGAACCGCTCACGCATCCAGCCGCCCCAGCGCTGGTGGAAACTCAATCCGGCCACAGTCGCCATCAAGTCCATTTCGGACGGCCAGACATACCGGTACGCCAACGGGTGTAACTCGTTGCCTGCCTTGGTCATGACGACTTGCTGGCAGTCCACGCGCTGCCTGGCGGGATAGTGGACCGCCGACATCAGCACGGTCTTGTCCATGCTCACATGCAAGGTACGCGTGTGCTGGCGATCGCTCATCACGTAGGGCTCGGGCACGAACGTCTGCAGGACGAAGGCACCGCCGGGCGCCAGCACGTCCGCGACGTTGCGGAAGCACTTGACCTGCTCGTTCTGGCTGAGCAACAGGAAGAACGTGTTGTACACGCAGTAGACGAGCTGGAACGGTCCCGGCACCGCCACGTCGGCGAAGTCGCCGACCACGACGTCCACGCTGACCTTGCTGTTCTCCTGCTCCAGCTTGCTCGTCAGTTGCGCCGCCATCGCGGCCGAGCCTTCGATACCCACTGTGGGGACGCCGCTTTCGGCGAGCGGTATGGCGACTCGGCCGGTGCCCACACCCAGTTCGAGCGCACGGCCGTCCTTGCCGAAACCGAGCAGGAAGTCGGTCGCCTCACGTTCGTCGTAGGCGATCGCCCAATCCGTCCCGTCGTAGTCCGGCATCGTGTCGCCGAATGTTGCCGCGTCCCACCCAAGCATGACGTCACCTTTCGTCGGTCTGGCCGCTGTTCTGGTGCTGTGTGACGCGACTGGCCCGTCCCCGCAACCCCGCGCTCGCCAATGGCACGAGCGCGATGGTCAGCAGCGCGGAGATGAGCAGTCCGCCTTGCGCACCAACCCCTTGCACCAGCGGTCCGGCCAGTGCAAGCCCAATGGGTGCCGCCAATACCGAGCCCGCCGTCCACAACGTGATCACCGGCTGCTGCTCGTCGGGTTGCAGCACCGACTGCACGAGCGTGTAGACCACGGGCGTGAACGGGGCGTAGATAAGGCCCCCCAGGAAGAACACGGCGATCGCGAACGGCACGGACGGCGAGATGAGCAGCAACAGGACCACCCCGCCCCAGCCGGCGATGATCGCGATCAGCAGCTTGTACCCCATGAACCGTTGCAGCTTGCTCGTCGCCAACGCACCGAGCAACGCACCCACACCGAAACCGGACCAGATCAACCCGAGTGCCACACCGCTGCCGCCGAACGAACTCTGCACCATCAGCGGCAGGGCCACTTCCACCGGCATGTAGAACAGGTTGAACCCGAACACCACGATGAAAAGCCGGAACGCCACCGGGATGCGTCGCAGAATCCGCAAGCCGGAGGCGGGAATCGTCTCGCGGTCGACCGAGCCGGCCTTCGACGGTGCCGCGAAGATCGCCGCCACCAGCAGCACCACCAGGCTGGAGCCGTTGATCAGCAAGGCAAGACCGGGGTTGGCGACGGTGGCGAGCACCCCGCCGAGCACCGGCCCGATCGCGTAGATCGCCAGGCTGCTGCTGGTGCCGAGCAACGCGTTGGCGGCGAACCGGCCTTCGGGTTGCACCATGGCCGTGATCACCAGCCGCCGGGCGCTCATCGCGACCATCCGGAGCAGCGAACTGATCAGCAATCCACCGATCAGCACACCCAGCGAGATGGAGTTGCCCATCGCGAGCAGACCGAGAAGGACAAGGACACCACCGCGCAGCAGGCAGTCACCGATGATCAGCATCCGGGGAGGGATACGCAGTGTCCCGAGCCCGATGGTGAACGCGAGCACGGTGGCCAGTACGTACGGGGACGCTTCCACGGCCGCGATGGCCAGCGCTGCGGGCACGTCACCATGAATGCGCAAGGTCAGCAGCGGCAAGGCCGTGATGATCATGCCGTCGCCGACGTTGGAGATGACATCGCCCGCCAGCAGCGCGCTGACTCGGCCGTTACGCAGGACCCGCCCGTACGACCATTCCTTGGTTTCCGTCATGACGGTCATTCTCTGGCCTCTGGCGAACTTGAGGTCCATGCCGGTACGGGTCCGTAGGACATGTCGGCGACCCGCAGGGAGTCCGGGACCAGCCGGGCCCACCGAACGCCCTGCGCGTTCGCGTCCTCGGTGAAGCTGAACCGTTCGGGCCAAGTGGACTGGTCCGGTCCGAAATATCTGGTCAGCTTGCGCCGTCCCCGCTCGAGGTCGAACAGCTCGACGCGACCGCTGCCGCGGGCGATGACCTGCCGGACCTCGCCGGTGACCAGATCACAGGTGTCGACGCAGAGTTCGAACCTCGGGTTGGCGGCCAGCCGGGCGGGCAGCCGGGACCAGGAGCCGGTGATCACCCAGAAGTTCTCGTCCTCCCAGAGGAACCACACCGGGCGGACCACCGGGCCGGCCGTCGCCAGCCTGCCGACCAGGGGCCGGGCCAGGAAAGCGGTGACGTCGAACGGCGCGAACTCGAGGATGTCACCGAACCGGCCGTCGACCCGCTCGAACTTCATGGCGCGATCCGGTCGAGGGCGGCGGCGAGTCGAGGCCCGGCCGCGGTCAACCGCTCCGGGCTGGCGCATGAGTACGACAGCCGTAGGGTCGCGACATCCGGGTGATCGGCGAAGAACCCCGCACCGGGCACAAAGGACACATCACTGGTCAACGCCTCGGTCAGCAGGCGGGTGGCGTCGGTGCCGTCCGGCAGGCCGGCCCACAGGAAGAATCCGCCGTCCGGGGTGGCGAACCGCAGCCGGTCTCCCAGATGCCCACGCAGCGAGGAGATCAACGTGTCCCGCCGGTCGGAGTAGAGCGCCCGTGAGCGCACGAGCAGGCCGTCCAGCAGTCCTGGTCTGGTGACCAGCCCGTGCACGATCCGCTCGACGAACTGGGAGTTGCCGAGGTCGGCTGCCTGCTTGAACTTCTGCAGCACGTCGACAAGACCCTGCGGCGCGGTCATGTATCCCAGCCGGGCGGCCGGGAAGAGTGACTTGGAGAAGCTTTCGATCCGGATGACCGCGTCGGACAACGCGGCCAGCGCGGGCAGTCGGCTCACCTCGTCGGTGAATCCCAGCTTGCCGTACGGATCGTCCTCGACGATCGCGAATCCGTGGCGCGCCGCCAGGTCGGCCAGCTTCTCCCGCTGGCCGCGCGACAGCGTCAGGCCAGAGGGATTGGCGAAGTTAGGGACGATGTACAGCATCTTGGGCCGCAGTCCGCCGTCCATCAAGGACTGAAGCTGGTCCAGTCCCTCGTCGCTCGCGATCGGCACGGACACGAGTTCCGGCTGGTACAGCTGGAAGACCTGGAGCGCGCCGATGTAGCTCGGCCGGTCGACCACGATGACGTCACCGGGATCGATCAGCGCCTTGCAGATCAGGTCCAGCGCCTGCTGTGAGCCGTGCGCCATGACGATCCCGTCCGGGCTGACCTGCCTGCCCACCAACGCGGTCTGCTCAGCCGCGATCCACTCGCGCAGGCTCCACAGCCCCTCGGTGTCCCCGTACTGCAGCGAATGCGGCCCGGAGGCCAGCAGTTCGGCGACGACCTCGGCCACCTCGGTCGCGCAGAACGTCTCCGGCGCCGGACTGCCTGCCGCGAGCGCGACCATGTCGGCCGAGTCGGCGAGCCGGAGGATCGACCCGATCGCCGAGGCGGCCAACGAGTTCGTGCGCTGGGCCAAGGCCGGCGCCGAGACGAAGGTGGACATGGCTACCCTTTCGGTGACCGCGCGCTGAGGCGTTCCCGCACCAGCGCGACGAACTCGGCGAACGAGTCGGTGTCGAAGACGTCCCGGACCGGGACCCGCAGTCCCAATGTCGAGCGCACCATGGTGACCAGCCGCATCGCCGCCATCGACCGTCCACCTTGGTCGAAGAAGTGATCGCTGTCGGACACAGCGGAGACGCCGAGCACCGAGCACCACATCTGTGCGATCTGCTCGGCGATGGCGTCCTTCTCGCCTTGTGCGGGCACCGATTCCCGGCGCACGTCCTCGACGGAAACGCCTGCGGCCGCTCGGGTCGGCACTGCTGGGGCACCCGCCGTGGGGAAGCCGGGGAGCGCGGCGAGTGTGGTGTCCGGCTTGCCTGCCAACGCGGCCAGCAGGCCCACCATGCCGTCGGCCAGATTCTCCGCGGTGGTGCGGTCGATCCGGTCGGTGGCGTGCTCGACCCGGATGGTCCAGCCGGTCGACTTGTCGTTCCAGCTCACCATCAGGCTGCACTTGGGTGCCCGGCTCGGCAGGTGGTCGACCCGCCAGCCCACGTTGTCCACAGAGGACACAAGACGCGGGAAACGGTTGTAGCAGAACATCACCTGTGAGTACGGCGGCTCGGCGGACGACCTGCGGCCGTGCGTGGTGTCAGCCACGACGCGGTCGAACGGGACGTCCCTGTGGTCCCAGGCATCCAGGCAGGTCCGGCGCACCGACTCGAAGAACTTCCGCCCGGTGACGTGCCCGGACAGCCGAAGCCGCAACGGCAACATGTTGACGTGCAGCCCGATGCTGCCCGCGGCCTGGTCCGGCCGGACCGAGGCCGGTGAACTGACCACGATCTCGTCGCTGGAATGGAAGCGGCGCAACGCCAGCGCGAGGCAACCGACTCCGATCATGTGCGGTGTGATGCCCAGAGTCTCGGCAAGCGAACGCATCGCGGTCACCGCATCGGGCGGCACGGGCAACTCCACAACGCCCATCCGCCCGGTTTCCGGCACCGGGTCAGCCCAGGTCACCTTGGGAGCACCGGCCAGTTCCTCGACCCAGTAGGCAAGATCAGCCGCCGACGCTTCGCCGTCCCCGACCAGGACGGGGTTCACCGTGACAGGCCCGCCATCGTAGAGGGCTGCGAGGTCCCGCACCAGCACCTCGGCCGATGTGCCGTCCCACACCAGGTGGTGGATCACGATCGCCAGCAGCGATTCGGACTCTCCCCGGTACAACTGGCCACGCATCAGCGGAGCGCGGCCAAGGTCCATCGGCTCGAGCTGATTGGCCTTGGCCAGATCGGCCAGAACGTCGTCGTAGGTGGTCGGTGCGACGTCGGCGATCCGCAGTTCGCACTGTGCGGCGGGATGCACCACCTGCACAACCTCGGATCCCTCGTCGGCGAACGCGGTTCGCAGCGCCGGGTGCACGGCCACCAGGTCCTGCAGCGCTCGCTGGAGCCGTTCGACGTTCACGGCACCGGACAGCCACACGGTGATGACTTCGAGATAGCGGGCGCTGTCGGGATACATCTCCTCCTGGAACCAGATCCCGCGCTGGCCACTGGTCAGCGGGACCTTCCGTGGCTGGTCGCCCGGAAGTTCACGCCAGCGCGGCTCTTGGCCCGCTGAGTCCGCCACGAAAGTCCGCAGCGCCGCCGCGATCCGGATCGGCGTGCGGCACTCGAACAGCACCGCCATCGGCATCGTGACGCCGAAGTGCTCCGCGAGCGTGGTGCGAACCTGAGCCATCGCCAGGGAATCCCCACCGATGGCGAAGAAATCCTCGTGGCCGCTGATCGCGTGCTCGGCACCCAGTGCGGCCTGGAACGCGCGCACGACCTCCCGCTCCACGTCGTCGCGCGGACCGACGTACGGGTCCTTGAGCAGGTTGTCCGGGCCTGGTTGCGGCAGCCGTGACCGGTCGATCTTCCCACTGGGCAACGTCGGCAGCGTGGTAGCCGAGACGAAGGCGGTCGGCACAAGCGCGCGTGGCAGCCTGCCTGCCAGGAATGACCTGAGATCGTTCGGGGACAGCTCGTCGCCGACCACATGCGCGACCAGGCCGAGCCCAGGGTTCAGCTCAGCGGCGGCCATCGACACGGCCGGATGGGCCAGCAACGAGGCCTCGATCTCGGCGAAGTCCACCCGGACGCCGTCGATCTTCGCGCCGGCGCCGATCCGGCCGATGATCTCCAGATCGCCGTCGCCGTTCACCACGGCGAGGTCGCCCGTTCGATACATCCGGGACCCGGCCGGCCCGAACGGATCGGCCAGGAAACGTTCCTCGGTCAGCTCCGGTTGGCCCAGATAGCCGGGCGAGAGACCGTCGCCCGCGACGAACAGCTCACCGGTCTGTCCTGACGGGACCGGGGCGAACTTGTCGTCCAGCACGTAAAGCCGCGTGTTGGCGATCGCTTTGCCGACAGGCGGCATGCCTTCGGACGGTGGTGTGCGAGGCAACCACGCGACCGCCCGTACACCGGAAGTCTCTGTGACACCGTAGGCATTGACCACTTCGAACGGCAGGTTCGACGGCCACTTCCGCAGCTGCTCGCCGCCGGTCACCAACAACCTGAGCGAACCGCCCTGAGCCCAGTCCAGGTCGAAGAGCCGTTCTCCCAACGACGTGACGACGATGGCCCACGTGACTCCGGCCTGTGCCAGCCAGTCCCGAGTGGACGCTTCGGACCACTCGACGCCCTCGCCCGCGACGGCAACGCACACGCCTGCCGTCAACGATGACCACAGCTCCCATCGGGAGATCGCGAATCCCGGTGAGGACAGCCAACTCCCCCTGTCCTGTTCGGACAGATCAAAGTCCTCCGCCGTCCACAGTGCCTCATTGATGATCCCGCTGTGCGGTGTGCCAACGGCTTTCGGCTCGGACGTCGACCCGGACGTGAAGAACACGTACGCGAGGTCCGGATCCAGTACGCCGTCACCGTCGAGCGGGCTGATCTGGCCACCTGGCTCGATCACCGCACAGGCACTGGTGATGCTCAGCATCGTATCGACCCGACGACGGGGTGTGCCCGGGTCGATCGGCACGCACACCGCGCCCGCTTTCCAGCAGGCGAGGATCGCCACCGCGTGCTCAACCGACCGGGGCATTCGCACAGCGACCGCTTGCCCGGCGGTCACTCCCGCCTGCCGTAAGCGATCGGCCAGCACCGAGGCCCGCCGCTCGAGCTCGGCGAAATCCACGGTCTCGTCGGGTCCGGCCAGCGCGGGGCGGTGCGGATGCCGCTGGGCCACCTCGGCGACCAGCTGCTCGACTCTGGCCGCGGTGGTCATGCCGACCTCAGACTGGGCAGCACTTCCCGGCCGATCAGCCGAACACTGCGCAGCGCTTCTTCGTGCGTGACGTCACCGAACCGGACCTGCAGGCTCACTTCCGCGCCCGGGTAGAGCTCGCCGATCCGGAGCATCGCCTTGGTCACTTCGTCGACGTCGCCGACGACCACGTTGCCCGCGTCGAGCAGATCGGTGAAGGTCGTGCGGCGGGTGGCCTCCTCCATCTTCTCGTAGCCGGGGTACTGGTCGGACTTGACGCCGCGCCAAGACCCATACGCCTCAAGCTGTTTGGTCTTGTAGTGCTCGAAGTGCTCCTCGGCCCGCTGGCGAGCCTCGGTGCCGGACTCGGCGACGTAGCAGTGGTAGCTGACGTGCACCCGGCCCTGCGGCGGATGTCCCGCCTCGACGCGTGCTGCGCGATGCACCTCGAGCAGTTCGACAAGCCGCTGATGGCTGGCGACAATCGGGATGATCATCAGGTGGTATCCGCGTTCGCCCGCCCACTGGAACGACTCCGGGGACACCGTCGCGGCCATGAAGACCGGCGGTCCCGGCTGCTGGACCGGCCGCGGGAGCATCCGTGGCAACGGACCGAACTGGTGGAACTTGCCTTCCCAGCGGAACTGCTCGTCGTGCCACAGGCGTTCGACCGCGGTGACGCCCTCCTGCATCCGGTCCCGGCTTTCGGACATCGGGATGTCGAACGCGGCGAACTCCGAAGGCAGGAAGGCACGCCCGAATCCCGCGTCGAGCCTGCCGCCGGAGATGTTGTCCAGCACGGACAACGACGACGCGAGTTTCACCGGGTGCTGGAACGCGGGCACGACGGCCCCGGTGACCAGCCGGACGTTGCGGGTGCGGGCCGCGACCGCGGTCAGGAACACGACCGGGTCAGGGCTGTAGCCGCCCCACTCGTGGAAGTGGTGCTCCACCGCCTTGACGTGACTGAAGCCCAGGTCGTCCGCGACTTCGCACAGTTCGAGGCACTCGGCGTAGAACCGGTCGGCGGGCATCTCGTCCGGGCCGAGGGTGGGCAAGAAGTTCAGACCGGCCAACATCAGCGCCGCCTCATCACTGTGGAGCGGTAAAGGTTGCGGAACTGCAGTTCGGCGTACTCGAGCCCGGCCAGCGTCTCCGCGGTCGGCTGGGCGATCTCGTGCGGGATCACAATCGGCTTCCCGGCCGCCTCAGCCAGCAGTTGCACCTGCGCGGCACGTTCCATCACGACGAAGAGCCACGCCGCTTCCGCGACGGAGCGGCCACCGGTCAGGAAGCCGTGATTCTGCAGGATCACAGCGGTGCCCGCGCCCATGGTGGCGACGACTTCCTTGCCCTCCTGGCGGTCGTTCACCAAACCGTCGTACTGGGCGTAGACCGCGTGGCGGCCATACAGCGCGCAGGCGTCCTGTGTGATGGGGTCCAGCACGCGGCCCAGCGAGGACCATGCCTTGCCGTACAACGAATGTGTGTGAGCGAACGCGGCCAGGTCCGGGCGCGCCCGGTGCAGCTCACCGTGCAGCGGATCGACCGACGGGTTCATCGCGCCGCGACCGGCGAGCACAGTGCCCTGCGGGCCGATGTAGAGCAGGTCACGTACCCGTACCTCGTGGAAGTCCAGGCCGAACGGGTTGACCCAGTAGCAATCCGGGTTGTCCGGGTCGGTGACGCTGATGTGGCCCGCGATCCCCTCGCCGTAGCCCAGCAGCGCGAACAGCTGGATGGCCTCGATCAGTTCTTCCTTGACCTCTTCGCGCCGAACGCTTGCCTCGTCGGCCAGCACCTCATCCACGGTCGCGCACCTCCTCTTCGGTCGCGTCGTACACACAGCGGAAGCCGACCTCGTTGTGCCGGTCGGTGAGCAGGTCCTTGCCGCGGTAGAACGTGGTCAGGCACACCGGCGGCGAGGTCCATGTGCCGCCGCGCAGCACGTGGAACGCCTCCGGCCGGTTCATGAACTCACTGCCCTTGCGCCCCTTGAAGAACGGCGCCATGTCGGCTCGGGTGAAGAAGTTGGTCCTGGTCAGTTCCCAGACGTTGCCCGCCATGTTCAGGGCACCGTAAGGACTTGCGCCGCTTTGGTTGGAGTCCGCGGCGACAACGGGATGCCGTGGCCACTCCAGGCTTGTCCGGGTGAGCAGGTCCTCCAGCTCAGCCAGATCCGTCAAACCGTCGATCTCGTAGGCGGACAGCACGGACTGCGCTTTCGACGCGTCCCAAGTGTTTCCCCACGGGTACGCGCGGCCATCTGTGCCTCGCGCCGCCTTCTCCCACTCGTCCTCGGAGGGAAGCCTGCCGCCGGCCCACCGCGCGAACGCCCATGCGTCATACCAGTCCACGCCGACAACGGGATACGCGGGATCGTTGAACCGCGGGTCGCGCCAGTGCGCGGGCGTGTAGTCCTTGCCCTCGGGCTCGTCCGGGTGCGCGAACTCCTTGCTTCCCATGGCTTCTGCCAGGAATTCCGCGTAACGCGCGTTCGTGACCGTCGTCCGGTCGATGTGGAAGGCGCGCAGTTCGACCACGCGCAGCGGGTTGTCCGTGTTGTCCATCTGGAACGGTCCGATGACGTCCACGTTCGCGCCCGCGATGAACGGCCCGCCCGGAACCAGGACAGCGTCGCGCAGGTCCCGTTCCCGGCGCGCTGCCGCGATACTGGCGTGCTTGTCGGCGAAGTGTTCGTCTTCCATCTGGCGCAACTGCTCCGGGTCACGGCTGCCGAAGTAGTTCCACAACGCCTGCTTGGTGAACGCCGCGCCGCACCCGACGGGCTTGCGCGCGTACGCCGGGCGGCTGAAGTTACTGGGCCAGCCGGAAATGCGGATCATGTGCTCGACGGCCTCGGGCAACCGGCCTTCGCCCGCGGTTTTGATGGCGGTGAACGCCACCCAGTCGACGTCGTCGTGTGTGGCCTCGCTGATCGCCTCACGGGCGGCAGCCGAACCGGTGAACCGGGCGCCCAGCGTCTGCACCGCGATCCGCCGTACGTTCCAGTCGGGATGCTCGGCGGTCCAGGCACACAGTGTTCGGACAAGCTCGTCCGAGTCGGGCGACTCGTCCAGCGCCTTCTCCAGGCCGTGCAGCCGGTCGGCGTAATCCTGATCTCCAAGGTCCCGCAGGACCGCACCATTCACCAAGTCTTCGAACACATGCGCTCCCCGGCACCGTGGTGGGCTTCGGTGCCGAATGGCGTGAGCCACCCGGCACCTTCTCGCTTTATCCGATTACCACTTCGTCGCGACTTCGCCCGCCTCGCGGGAGCCAATGAACTCCTCGTTCGACATGATTTCCTCCCTCCGTTGATCCACTTTCCAGCCACGGCATGCGTGGCTGACCGAGGGATGCCGTATGTGCGCACATCCGTGGGCGCACAGGCATCAGCGCGATGCCTCGCTCAATCGATGAGCCGGAAACCAGGCAACGTAACGATTCCTTGAACACTTGATAGTCAACCGCGTGATGGCGAGAAAGGGTTGCATGGGGGTTGCAGCCCGATGGGGCAGTCGTGGTCACGCCAGCCTCCCCAGCGCCGCAGCGGATCCACGCATCGTCAACACCCCTGGCGCGGTGGAGTTCGGCAGCAGGGCCGAAACATCGTCTGGCTTGTCGCAGACGACCTCGAGCCAGTGCGGGAACCGGTAAGGCCGGTGGTCGATCAGGCTGCTGCCCAGCTTCCGGCGCAGCCGCGAGAGTTCAGCACGCACCGCCACGGTGTGCGCGGTGTCGCCGAACAGATCGACGGACAAGTCGGCCGCGCTGCGCCCTTCCCTGTGCCATGCCAGAAGCATCAGGATCTCGGCGTGGCGGGGGCCCAACGGGATCCGCCGCATGCCTGCCTGGGTGACCACCGTGACGGTCGGTTCATCGTGAAAGTCGAGTACCAAGCTGGTCGACGCGGTGGGCTCGCTCTCGTCGACCCGGATGAGCCAGCCGTCGAAGAACGGTTCTCGTTGGCACCAACCGATCGGCGGAACGTGTTCCACGGTGTCGCTGCGCCGCTGGGGAAGCAGCACCCTGGCAGGCGGCCGCATCTCGATTCCCGCGGCCACCCATCCGTTCCGGTCGACGACCAACGCCGGACCGCCTATCCGGGCGAGCACGGGCGCCGCGACAGTCCGGAGTTGTTCCAACGCCGAACCATGTGCCGTGGTCAGCTCGTTCTCAGCGAGTCTCGCCACCGAGGTGACGAGCGCGAGCGTGCTCGGATGGCTTGTCAGTGCTGGGCCGTTGACGCCCACGACGCCCAACAGCCGACCGTCCACCGGATCGTGCACCGGTGACGCGGTGCCGACCCACGAGTGGTTGGTACGTACGAAGTGCTCGGCGCCGAAGACCTGCACCGGGTGCCCGACGACGAGGGCGGTCCCGATGGCGTTGGTACCAGCGCCGGCCTCATCCCATTGGGCCCCTTCGACAAGGCCGATCTCGTCTGCCTTCGACACGACCGCGGTGGTGCCTTCCCGCCAGAGCAGCCTGCCTTCCGCGTCGGTGATCACCATGATGTGCACGCCGTCGTCGGCGAACGACACCAGGTGGTCGCGCAGGTTGTCCACGATCTGTGCGAGTTTTGTCTCGCGTCGTCGCCGCTCGACCTCGTAGGAGGGTTCCGGGTCGGGCCCACGGCCGCGGTACGGGTCGACCCCGTGGCGGACAGCCCGTTCCCACGACTGGGCGATCAGCGGCCGTACTCCAGCCGGTGGCTTGCCTTCGACAATAGTCGCTTGCCATTTCCGGACTGCTGACAGCGCCTTCCGCCGGACATCAGTCCCGGCCGGGACAGCGCATTCGAGGCGGGCCAACTCACAACGCCGGGAAAACGGTGACAGGACACATCATGATCGCCCCCCAAAGGTCGGTGTTGATCAATGAAGCGCAGCCGACCGGAGGGAATTTACGACACGGCACTAGAATGGCGCTCGAATGACGGTGTAGTTGCCTCTTTTATGGACGTGATGGAGGTCGAACGCGTCTTCGAGATACGCTCGTCGGACGTGTCGGCCGAACGTCATGGGATGTTCGGGCCATTGCCGGTTCAACTGCGGAAAATCTCCACTCGAACAAACCAGCACCCGGGCAAGGAATGCGACTGGAAACGCGCCCAGCGCAACAGTCGCCGATACCGGGCCGGCTGACCGCCCGCACCTGTTGACACTGACGGCGACAACACGGACACGGACAGCCACTGGCCGAACTCCGCTCGCAGCGTCCAAGACCGGATTGGCCTGCGCCAATTGAGAGCGCTCTCTGAAAAAGACCGCCGTGCGCGTCCGACTCGTCGACACGCGGTAATCGAAGTCCCCCAACGGGCTCAGGCTGCCGCAAAAGGTGCAAGTCGCCTGATCCGTTATGTAATGGGCCAACTACGCATAGCACGTCCACTCACTCTCGACTGCCCCTAGAGGACCCCCGACGACGCTCGCTAGGGGTTCGCAGGGGTTAAAGCAGCTGGGAGGAGCACGTTAGATGACGCACAAAACCGGGGGGCTTCCTTGACCGCGGATGGCCTCAACTCCGTCGCGCCGGACGACGACGAATTCGATGTGAGAAAGTTCGAGGAACTGCCGGCTCGGAACGTACCGATCAGCGCGCTGTCGCCTGGTCTGTTCCTGCGCCAGAGCGGAACCAACGCCGCTCACGTTCAGCTGCTCAATGAAGCCTCGGGTTCTTCGGAGCTGCCGCCTATTCTCGTCCAGCAGGACGGCTGTCGCGTCATTGACGGACTGCACAGGCTGGAGGCGGCCAAACTCCGCGGCGACACAATCATAAGGGCGCGTTTTCTCGACTGCACAGATTCCGAAGCACTGGTTCTTGCCATGAAGGCGAACAGCGCGCATGGGCTGCCGCTGTCGAACGCCGATCGTGTCTCCGGAGCCAAACGGGTCCTGACCGCCCATCCCGACTGGTCCGACCGCGCCATCGCCAGCATCACCGGACTGAGCGCGAAGACGATCAAGTCGCTGCGCAGCCGGTCGGCTGCCGGAGCGCATCTGAGCACCAAACGTCTGGGCCGTGACGGGCGACGACGCCCGATCACCGCCGGGGAGGGCAGGCGTCGAGCTGCCGAATACATCATGGCTCATCCGGACGCTCCGCTCAGGCAGGTCGCGTTGGAAGCCGACGTTTCGCTTGGCACGGCACACGATGTGAGTGCCCGGGTTCGCCGGGGCGCAAGCCCGGAGCGCAATGGGCACCGGGTTTCCGGTACACGTCCGGCTGCCGTGCGCCCGGCTGGCAGCGTCGCGGATGTCGTCACCGTTTCGCCTGGCGCCAACAACGACACTCCACTGTGGCGCAAGGACATTACCGACACACCGCTCACGTGGGCGGGTGTGGCGCCCAAGGTCGCCACGGATCCGACCGTTCGATACACCGAAGGCGGCAAGGAATTCCTGCGCTGGATGGCCCTGCACGCGAGCGATCCGGACGGGTGGCGGGCGTTTGTCAACGCCATTCCAGCACACTGGCTCAGCGTCCTCACGCCGATCGCCGACAGCATCGGCCGGGAGTGGAGCCAGTTCGCCGAGCAGCTCAAGCAAGCCGGAAGCGACGCACTGGGCGCTTAGAAAACACTGGCGCTTAAAGCACTGAGCGCGGGGAAACGGCTACGAGAACCGTTTCCCCGCGCTCATTCCGGGGGTCAGGCAGGTGTGGGAATGGCAGGGCATCCGGCGACCGCCACGTCGGCGGGCTGTGGTTCCAGGTCAGGCAGTGCGAGCAGGATCGGCGGGTCGGCCAGCAGCTCGCGGCGCAGTCGCACCGCGGCGCTTGTGACGGTGTCCGCGGTGACCGTGACCGAATCACGCCGTCCGATCAGCGAAGTCCGGTGGGCCCTCGGAGCGGGCCCGATGCCGTCGGCGACCCCGACCGCGTGCACGTACCAGGTGCCTTCGGGGACATCCGTCAGGTAGTAGCAGGTCGGACGGCCACTTGGCACGTCGAGGATGAGCGCGGCGGCCGACGGGTACTGGACGATGGGTGTCGGGAAAGCACCCACGTACACGCGAGCGTTCCCGTAGCCCTCCGGCAGGCTGATCGTCCCGGCCACCGCGCCGCACCCGGCGCCCGGATTCGACTGGGGGCTGGGCAATCCGAGTTCCCCGGTCCGCGACCACCGGCGATACCGGCCGGGAGATACGCCGACGCTGGACGTGAAATAGTTCGTGAACGAGCCGAGGCTGTTGTACCCGACCGCGAACGATATCTCCGTCACGCTCGTCGAAGTGTGTGCCAGCAAACGCTTTGCCTGGTGGATGCGGATCGCGGCGAGGAATCGGCCGGGAGTGATCCCGGTCGTGCTGCGGAACAGGCGAGCGAAGTAGGAGCGACTCAGTGGATGCGCGATATCGCTGAGCGACAACGGTTCGCTGTAGCGCTCCCAGATGTATCCGATCGCCCGGTCAACTGCGTTCTCCATAGGCACCTCACTGCGTGTCGATCCCGGCCATCAGGATCGCCACCAGCCGTCGCGGTGAGCTCGAGCAACGCTAGTGCCCGCCCGCAATGTCACTCTCGGAGGTGGCTGCTCCTGGTATTTCGCGCACGCTGGAAGGCGTGCACGAAACCGACCACTATCAGCTGCTGCTCTTGGACGGACACACCGTCGCGGAACTGCACGACCGGGTGACGCGCCTGATCGACCTGGCCAGCGAACCGACGTGCGGCACACTTGACAACCTGGCCGTGAACCTGCGGCGCGCACTCGCGGATCGTCCTATGCGGACAGCCGTCGTCGCCGATTCGGCCGGCCAGGCCCGCGAACGCCTGACCAAGCTGGCTGCGGCGCTCCGCGATGACAACGCGACGACCATTGACGTCGCCAACGGGGTCTTCGCCGGTCGAGCGGACAGCAGGCCGGCCATCGGGTACCTGTTCCCCGGCCAGGGAGCCAACAACGACACCGAAGGCAGCGCACTGACGCGGCGCTTCGAAACGGCACGAGACTTCTACCGGACCGTCACGATCCCGACGGCCGAGAACTTCTTGCCGCCCAGCGTCTTCCAGCAGCAGATCGTCGCGTCCTCCGTGGTCGGGCTGCGGGTCCTGAACACGCTCGGCATCGAGGCATCGATGGCGGCGGGCCACAGCCTCGGCGAGCTGACGGCGCTGCACTGGGCAGGCGCGATGAGCGAATCCGCACTGCTCACCTTTGTCGCCGAGCGCGGCCAGATCGTGGCGCGTGCGTGCACGGGCACCGGCGCGATGATGGGAATCGCCGCGAGCCCTGACGAGGTCAAGCCGCTGCTGATCGACGAGCCGGTCGTCATCGTCGGCTACAACAACCCGGTTGAGACGGCCGTCGCCGGCCCGGCGGAAGCGGTTGCCCGCGTTCAGCAAGCCGCACTGGCAGCCTCGCTCAAGGCGGAACGAATGCCGGTCCGCGATGCGTTCCACTCCTCCGCGATGGCAGCAGCCGCGGATGGATTACGCGCCTACTTGGCGGGTATGGAGTTCGGTCCGCTTGACCGGCCGGTCGCTTCGACCGTGACGGGTGATGTCCTGCCGTCCGACACCGATCTTCGCGAACTGCTGGTCAGGCAGATCTGTGAGCCGGTCTGGTTCAGCCAGGCGGTAGAGCGGATGGCCAACGAGGTGAGCCTGCTCATCGAAGTCGGCCCCAGCGAGGCGCTCTCGTACCACGCCAGCCTGATCCGCCCCAACACTCCTGCCGTACCGCTGAGCACTGACAGCACCTCGTTGTACGGCGTGCTGTCCGTCGCAGCTGCTGCCTACGTACTCGGCGCACCCGTCCGGCTCGACCGTCTGCACAGCGAGCTTATGAGCGAATCAGCAGCGAGCAGGCATGAGTGAACAGCTCGCCGACGCGGCGCCGGACGCCGTGCGGCACGCGGCGACGACCAGGGACCATGTCCGACGGCTGCGCGAGTTCCGCAAGCGGGCGCTGCGTGGCGACGAGCTGGCCACGGAACGGCAGCACGCCAAGGGAAAGCTGACCGCGCGGCAACGGCTCGAGCACCTGCTCGACAGCGGTTCCTTCACCGAGTTCGACCTGTTCCGCCGCCCTTCGCCCGGCTCACCTGTCCCGGCGTACTGCACCGACGGTGTCGTGACCGGCGCCGGAACTGTGCATGGCCGCAAGGTTTTCGTCGTCGCACAGGACTTCCGCATCCTGGGAGGCTCGCTCGGCGAGGCGCATGCCGCGAAGATCCACAAGGTGATGGATCTGGCCATCGCTGCCGGGGCGCCGCTGGTCGCGCTGCTGGACAGCGGTGGTGCGCGGATCCAGGAGGGTGTCACCGCGCTCGCCGGTTACGGCGGGATCTTCCGGCGCAATGTCCGCGCCTCCGGCGTGATCCCGCAGATCAGTGTCGTGCTGGGACCCTGTGCCGGTGGCGCGGCCTATTCACCCGCGCTGACCGATTTCACGTTCCTGGTCCGCAACATCTCGCACATGTTCGTGACCGGACCGGACGTGATCAAGACCGTGACGGGCGAGTCGGTCACGCACGAGGAGCTGGGTGGAGCCCAGGTGCACGCGGCGACTTCCGGTGTCGCGAGCTTCGTCTCCGATGACGAGGCGACCTGTCTCGACGACGTCCGGCACCTGATCTCCCTGCTGCCGTCCAACAGCCACGACCTGCCGCCGAGCTACGAAACCGACGATCCGGCAGACCGGCGATGCCCCCGGCTGGTGGACATCGTGCCTGCCAGCCCGAAGGTCCCGTACGACGTCCGCGAGGTGATCGCGGAGATCGTCGACGACGCCGAGTTCATGGAAGTCCACGAACACTGGGCGGAGAACCTGGTGTGCGTGCTGGCCCGGATGGGTGGCCGGACAGTCGGGATCCTGGCCAACCAACCGCTCGTCCGCGCGGGTGTCCTCGACATCGACACCTCCCAGAAGGGCGCCCGGTTCGTGCAGATGTGCGACGCGTTCAGCATCCCGCTGGTCACGCTCGTCGACGTGCCGGGGTTTCTGCCCGGAGTCGACCAGGAGCACGACGGGATCATCAGGCACGGAGCCAAACTCCTGTACGCCTATTGCAACGCCACTGTCCCCCGGGTGCAGGTGATTCTCCGCAAGGCGTACGGCGGTGCGTACATCGCGATGGACTCGCGGTCCATCGGCGCGGACCTGTCCTTCGCTTGGCCCATCAACGAAATCGCCGTGATGGGAGCCGAAGCCGCGGTCGGTGTCATCTACCGCAAGGAACTGGCCGCCGTGGACGACCCGGAGCAGCGCAGGTCACAGCTGATCGCCGAGTACACCGAAGAACTGATGCATCCGTACTACGCGTCCGAACGCGGCCTGGTCGACGACGTGATCGATCCCGCGGACACCCGCGTCGTCCTCATCAGGGCGCTGGAGCTGCTGAGCGACAAGCGACCGGAACTGATGCCGCGCAAGCACGGGAATCCCCCTGCGTAGCGACCAGTTCTCGACTGGCCGTCAACCGGCGTGCCGGACATTGGACACCCACCTACTGCCACGAGGAGAGCGCGATGCGCAAGGTCGTTTCGGCCGACGGCACGACGATCGCCTACGAGACGGCGGGCGATGGCCCGCCGATCGTCCTGCTCAACGGCGCGTTCCGCGACCACACGATCTTCGATCAGCTGGTCCCTGAGCTCACCTCGAAGTGCACCACCTACGCCTACGACCGCCGGGGCCGCGGGGAAAGCGGCGACTCCCCGGCCTACGCGATCGACCGGGAGATCGAGGATCTCGCCGCGGTGATCGAGGAGGCGGGCGGTCAGGCGGTGGTGTTCGCCGGCTCCCTTGGCGCGAACCTGGCGCTCGAGGCGGCGATGCGTGGCCTTCCGATCACCAAACTGGCGCTGCACGAGCCGTACTACCGGGTCGAGGGCTTTCCGAAACCGCCGAGCGACTTCATGGACAGGCTCAAGGCCCTGCTCGCCGACGACGACCGGGACGAGGCCGCGGCGCTCTGGCTCGCCGAGCTGATGGACCTCTCCAGTGAGACGATCGAGCAGTGGCGGCAAGGTCCAATGTGGCCGATGAACGTGGCGAACGCGCACACTCTCGTGTACGACACCACCCTCTGCGGCGACTACACCATCCCGAGCAAACGTTTGGCTGAGTTGCGGACGCCGTGCCTGGTCCTCAACAGCGACGGCACCTCCGACTGGTTCCGTGCCGCGGCGAGGGCCACCGCGACCGTGCTGCCCAACGGATGGGGCATGGAGTTGCCCGGTTCCTTCCACCGGATCGAGATGGACATCCTCGGCCGGGTCCTCGCCGGGTTCGCCACCACCTGATCCACCGACTGTCTCAAGTGGAGGAATGCTCGCATGGCATGGCCGCGGTTCGTCTCCGCGATGCGGTACCTGCTGGACTGTGTCCGTGAAGGACTGATGTGTCTGGGCCAGTGCATTGGCCCGTCATTCGACATAAGCGCCACTGCCCCGGCCGAGACGACGCGTGCGAAGCGCGAAGCCGAGCCAGAGCCGCAGCAGCCGGCCGCGAAGCCGTTGACGGAGGCCGAACACGCCGAGTGGACGGCTTTGGTGAAGCGTCTCGGGTAAGGGAGACAAGAAAAGAGGCCGCACCCGGATCCGGGTGCGGCCTCTTTTCGCTAGCCGAGCCAGTCGAGCAGGATCCCCGCCTGGGCGACCGGGTCGCCGTCGGTGGGCCGCAGGACGACCTCCGGGCTGTGCGGGGCCTCGTACGGATCGTCGACACCGGTGAACCCGGTGATCTCGCCCGCTCGCGCCTTGGCATAGAGGCCCTTGGGATCGCGCCGCGCACAAACCTCGATCGGCGTGTCGACGAACACCTCGACGAACCGAAGTCCCGCGTCCTGGTGAATCCGGCGGGCCAGGTCCCGGTCCTCGCGGTACGGGCTGATCAGCGACACCACCGCGATCACACCGGCGTCGGCGAACAACTTGGCGACCTCGCCGACGCGGCGGACGTTCTCCTTACGGTCCCCCATGGCGAATCCGAGGCCGGCGTTGAGACCGTGTCGCAGGTTGTCGCCGTCGAGCAGGTATGCCGGGCGCCCGGACGCGACGAGCCGGCGTTCCAGCTCCGCGCCGATGGTCGACTTCCCGGACGCGGAAAGTCCGGTCAGCCACACGGTCATCCCTTGTGTGGCGCGCTGTTCACGGGTGCAGGTGGTGGTGTGCCACACGACATTCGGAGCGGTGACCGCGGGTCCGATGATCATACCTGCGGCGACCGTGTTGTTGGTGAGTTCGTCGACCAGCACGAAGCTGCCAGTGTCCCGGTTGCGGCGGTAGGGGTCGAACAGCAGCGGCGGCTGGGTGTGCAGCCGGATCCGGCCGATCTCGTTCAGCCCCAACGAAGTGGCGTCCTCGTCACGGTGCAGCGTGTTCACGTTGAGCCGGTACTCGAGCCCGCGCACGGTGGCCCGGACGGACCGCGTGGTGTGCTGCAGGGTGTAGCGACCGTCCGGTTTGAGCTCGGCGCCCTCGGCCATCCAGCAGACCATTGCGTCCACATCGGACCCGACGTGCGGCCGGTTGCCCGGGCGGCACAACAGATCGCCGCGCACGATGTCTATCTCGTCGGCCAGCTCGATGGTGACCGCCTGCCCGGCGAACGCCTCGGCGATCTCGGTACCGCCGGGACCCCAGATCGCCCGGACCTTCGTGGTGAACCCGGACGGCAGCACCGCGACCTCGTCCCCCGGCTTGAAGACCCCGCCGGCGATGGTGCCGCCGTAACCGCGGAAGCCTTGTTTGTCGTCGACGTCCCTGCCGTGCGCGCGGATGACGTACTGCACCGGGAAACGCGCGTCGATCAGGTTGCGGTCCGAGGCGACGTGCACGTTCTCCAGCTGGTGCAGCAGCGTTCTGCCTTCGTACCACGGCATTTCCGCGCTGCGGTTGACGACGTTGCAGCCGTTGAGCGCCGACATCGGCACGAAGGTGATGTCCTGGATCTCGAGCTTCATCGCGAATCTGCGGAACTCCTCGCAGATCTCGTCGAACCGCTCCTGCGCGTAGCAGACCAGGTCCATCTTGTTCACGCACACGACCACGTGCGGCACTCCGAGCAGACTGGCCAGGAACGCGTGCCTGCGGGACTGCTCGACGACGCCCTTCTCGGCGTCGATGAGGATCAGCGCGACGTCCGCTGTGGAGGCACCGGTGACCATGTTGCGGGTGTACTGGATGTGGCCAGGGGTGTCGGCGATGACGAACTTCCGCCGTGGCGTCGCGAAGTAGCGGTAGGCCACGTCGATCGTGATGCCCTGCTCACGCTCGGCCCGCAGGCCGTCGGTGAGCAACGCGAGGTCAGTGCCCGCGTAGCCGCGCTGGGCCGAGGTCTGCGCGATCGCCGCGAAGTGGTCCTCGTAGATCGCCTTGGAGTCGAACAGCAGCCGCCCGATCAGCGTCGACTTGCCATCGTCCACACTGCCCGCAGTGGCCAGCCGCAACAGGGTGCTGGGCATCAGAAATACCCCTCCTTCTTCCTGTCTTCCATGCCCGTGTCGGAGATCCGGTCGTCGGCACGCGTGGCGCCCCGCTCGCTGAGCCGGGTGGCGGCGACCTCGACCACGACCTGCTCGGGCGTGGCGGCCGTGGACTCGACGCACCCCGTGCAGGTGGCGTCTCCGACGGTGCGGAAACGGACGGTCGCGGTGAACGGCTCCTCCTTGGGCAACGGCTGGAGGAACCGCGTGTTGGCCAGCAGCATGCCGTCGCGGCTGACCACTTCGCGTTCGTGTGCGTAGTACAGCGACGGCAGTTCGATGCCCTCGGCCTCGATGTACGTCCAGATATCCAGCTCGGTCCAGTTGGAGAGCGGGAAAACCCGGATGTGCTCGCCTTTGCGGTGCCGTCCGTTGTACAGCCGCCACAGCTCGGGGCGCTGGTTGCGCGGATCCCACTGGCCGAACTCGTCACGCAGGCTGAAAACCCGTTCCTTGGCACGGGCTTTCTCCTCGTCGCGCCGGGCACCGCCGAACACCGCGTCGAATCCGTGCTCGGTGATCGTGCGCAGCAACGTGGTGGTCTGCAACCGGTTACGGCCGGCCCGCGGATCCTCGACGACCCGGCCCGCGTCGATGTCGTCCTGCACGTGGCCGACGACCAGCCGCACGCCAAGCCGCTCGACGACGCGGTCGCGGAAGGCGATGACCTCGTCGAAGTTGTGTCCGGTGTTTATGTGGACCAAAGGGAAGGGCAGCGGCGCCGGCCAGAACGCCTTGGCCGCCGCGTGCAGCATGACCACGGAGTCCTTGCCGCCGGAGAACAGCAACGCGGGCTTGGCGGATGTCGCCGCCACCTCGCGGAAGACGTGCACCGCCTCGGCCTCCAGCGCCTGCGGATGCGTCAGCTCGTAGGCGGTCGGCAACGCCAGCCCAGCCATCGATCGGGTCCTTTCGTCGTCACGGACCTACGGCACACGATGCCCATTCGGCCGCCCGAAAGTGCTCGGTCGGCACGGGAGAAGTCCCCAGAACGCCGTGCCTGAATCTCTGATTTCGCCCCGCAGGTCGGGCGCTGGAAGCAATCCGCCATCGGCGGCCGCGTCGTTGTGGCGCCGAGTCTAGCCGGAAGTCGGACCGATCGCGGCCGTCGAGAAGAACGGCGCCGCCTTTTCTTTGGTCACGAAACATGATCAAGGCGGCTGTCGGAGTTCGTGGGTAATCGCCGTTCTTCGAGCCGATCCGCCAAACGGCGGGCGCCGGTAAGTGCTTAGCGCCTGCAACGGTCCGATCACTGAACCGATCAACGGATAATGTGTGGGATTTTCACTACTCGGCCTCGGCCATCGACCGCCCTTGCTCCCCGCCCACCAGCACACATCCCGGAGTGGCGCAATACTTTTCGACCCTCCTAAACCTGAGGTTGAGTTCCCGCCGGTTGATGTGCACACCCGTAACCGGTTCCCGCACCGCGTGGGCGGACAGATGGTCTAGACCTTTACAGAATGTCCGGCGAGGTCTTCCGTTTGCCGGTACAGTGGGCGGCGATGACCAAGCTGGGGGCTGCGCGGTGGCTCGGTAGGCGGGTCAATTGGTCCGCAACGAGCAGAACAGGCGTGGTCGATTAAATCCACGTTTCTTTTCTAATAGTTGAAATGTGAGTCGTCCAATGGGCATGCTCTGCGGATGTAGCCACCGCGAACAAAGGGGGATTATCGGTGAGCGTTGATCCCAAACCACTGAGCGTCGGGTTGCTCGGCCCGCTGTCTCTGCGGCTCAACCAGACACCTGTCACAACCAGTGCACCCAAGCAACGTCAGGTGGTGACTCTGCTCGCGCTGTACGCGGGCCGGGTCGTCACCGGGCCGACGCTTGTCGAGGAACTTTGGGGGGACCGGCCGCCGCGTAGCTACGCGACGACGTTACAGACCTACATTTTACAGCTGCGCAACGCTTTGGCGGCCGCTGATCCGGGAAACCCGGGCGCACGGCAGATACTCAGCACCCGGCACAGCGGCTACCTGCTCCAGGAAGACTCGTGCCAGACGGACATCGAAGTGTTCGACCGGCACGTGTCCGCCGGTCGAGCGGCCGCCGAAGTGGGCAACCACCTCCTCGCCTCGGAAGAGCTCAGCCGCGCGCTGAAGCTCTGGCGCGGCCCGACACTGGTGGACGTGCCGATGGGTCGTCTGCTCGAAATCGAGGCTGCCTCGCTGGAGGAACGCTGGCTGGGAGCGCTGGAAAGGCGGATCGAAGCCGATCTGGCCCTCGGCAGGCACGCCGACCTGTTGGGTGAGCTGACCCTCCTGGTGGGCAACAACCCGATGAACGAGAACCTGTGCGCCTTCCTGATGACCGCCCTGTACCGGACGGGACACGTCGCGCGCTCGCTGCAGGCGTTCCACCGCATGCGGTCGGTGCTGAACCAGGAACTGGGCGTCGAGCCTTGCCCGAGACTGCAGCGCCTGCAGGCACTCATCCTGTCAGCGGATCCCATCCTTGAGACAGGACCCGTGCCGTGGCCTCGTAATCGGGAGCGCGCCTCGAACAGCCCGGCGTACAACAGCACCACCTGATCACTTGTCAGCTCGTTGGCCTGAGGGATGCGCACTGGGGACAGGCGCTGCCGTCAATCGCGAGGGCCCCTGCGGGGAGGGGCCACAGATCAAACAGCTCAGACAGATCAGTGCGTGCTGATCGCGGCGCTCAAGCGCGCCAAGGTATCGGTGTGCGCTCAGCCTTCGGGCTCGAGCGAGACGTAGACGTCGCCGTCCTGGACCTTCACCCGATAGGTGTCGATCGGCTGGAAGGCAGGCGGGTTGGTCGGCTTGCCGGTACGCAGGTCGAAACAGGATCCGTGCATCCAGCACTCGATGGTGTCGTCCACGATCTCCCCCTCGGACAGGGAAACCTCCGCGTGCGAGCAGATGTCGCTCACCGCGTACAGGTTCTCGCCGCTGCGCACCACGGCGACCGGGGTGTCGTCGACCCGCACCGCGATCGCACCGGCCTTCGGCACTTCCCCGTAGGCGCACACCTTCACGAAACTCATCGTCTCGAGGTCCCCTTCGTCGCCACTGGTGAGGCCCGCTGCCCCACGTTGCCCGTACACCACCCATAGTGGAGACTCGCGTGGCCTGACGGCATCTTCGACGGTGCCGTGCCAGACCGATCAGGAATCGAGAAGCGTCGGGCACGCGGCCGCGGCTAGCGTGACCGGCATGAACATCACCATTCACCAGACCTTCTTGCCGCACACCGATCCTGAGGCCTCACTGGCCTTCTACCGCGACACTCTCGGCTTCGAGGTCCGCAACGATGTCGGCTACGAGGGGATGCGGTGGATCACGGTGGGCCCTGCCAACCAGCCGAGCACGTCCATCGTCCTGACGCCGCCCGCTGCCGACCCCAGCGTCACCGAAGAGGAACGCAAGATCATCAGCGACATGATGACCAAGGGCACCTACGCAGGCGTCAACCTGGCCACCGACGACCTCGACGGCCTCTTCGAGAAGCTGCAGGCGAGCGTCGAGGTCGTGCAGGAGCCGACCGACCAGCCGTACGGGATCCGTGACTGTGCCTTCCGCGACCCTTCCGGCAACATGATCCGGATCCAGCAAACGCCCTGAGCCGTCCAGCGGCCGCAGCCATTTTCACCAGGTGCCGTTGGTGCGCCTAAGGAGACAACCATGACGTTCTCGCTAGACGCTGTCACCCTCGGAGTCCCGGAGGTGCAAGCCGCGCAGCAGTTCTACCAGTCCACGTTCTCGCCCACCGCCGACGGCGACGGCCAGCCAGTGAGCCTCGACATGCAGGGGACCGGACACGTCGCTTTGCAGGAGACCACGGCACTCGCCGCGGACGCGGCCAGCGACCCTGCGACGTCGGGGTTCCGCGGTTACGCGATGAACGTCGTCGTCGATCAGCCCACCGAGGTCGAAACCCTGCTGAACGCGGCTGTCCAGAATGGAGCGAAGGTCCTCAAGCGCGCGAAGAAGGGCCTCTTCGGCGGGTTCAGCGGGGTGTGCCAGGCACCGGACGGCACCGTCTGGAAGCTGGCGGCACCGACCAAGAAGGACACCGGCCCGGCGGCGAATCCGCCGAAGCTGACCGAGACCATCGCCATCCTTGGCGTCGCCGCGCCGAGCAAGAGCAAGGTCTTCTTCGAAGCGTTGGGCATGACGGTCGACCGGGACTACGGCAAGCTGTTCATCGACTTCACGCTGTCCGCGGGCGTGTGCCGCCTTGGCCTGATGGAGCGGGACGCCCTCGCCAAGGACATGGGCGTGGACAAGGGCGGCAGCGGCTTCCAGGCCGCGGTCTTCAACCACCGGGCCGAGTCCCGTGAAGAGGTCGACCGCATCCTGGCGGCAGCCGCCCAGGCAGGCGGCAAAGTCACCATCGCGGCAAGCGAGACGCAGTCGGGCTACGCCGGGCACTTCACCGACCTTGACGGGTTCCTGTGGAAGGTAACGGCTGCCTGAGGGGCAAGGGGGAAGCCTCTGACCCGGAGTTGTTCTCCAGGTCAGAGGCGGCCGAACTCGTCCCGCACGAGGACTTTCACATCGGGTCGGGTACCGGCATCGGATTGGCCTGACAGGAGGCGTCGACGCCGGCCACAGCGGCAGGTCTGGTGCCGTCGGCGAAATAGTCAGTGACGTGTTTGTTCAGGCATTCGTTGAAATTGGCGGTCAGTGACGCGCCTTGGAAGATGCCCCCGCGCTCCAGGATGAAGCGGGAGTTCGGGAACCGTTCGTGGGCCACCAAAGCGCCCCGCAGCGGCATCGCGGCGTCGAACTCCCCGTGCACCATCAGGATGTTGACGTCGCGGTTGCCGACCACCGGTGGCAGGTCCGACGGCACCGGCCAGAAGGCACACGGCGCGTGCTGCCAGACGTTGGCCCAGGTCATGTGCCTGTTGCCCTGGTTGTACTGGGTGGTGAAGTCGTTGTGCCAGGTCGCCCAGTCCCGTGGCCAGTGGCCGTCGCGGCAGTGCACCGCGTCGTACATGGCGAAGGTGTTGTGCGCCTTGAACTCCGGTTCGACGAAGTTGTCCCGCAGACCCGCCGGGTCACCGCGCAGGATCCAGTCGGCCAGTACACCCGCGTGGTACGAGTAGAGGTAGCTCCGGTAATGGTTGGTCACGAAGATGTCGGTGTACTCGGCCGGACCGATCTTGCCGTCGATCGGCGCCTGGCGGAGCATGTCCATGCCCTTGTAGAAGTTCGCCTCGACCTGCGCCGTGGTCGCGCCGAGGTGGTAGACCGAGTCGTACTTGGCGATCCATTCGAAGAAGATCTTGGCGCGCTTCTCGAACCCGACGTTCTGCTGCAGGACCGCTTTGTACCCGACGGTGGTGGGGTCCACCACGGTGTCCAGCACCATCCGGCGCACCCGGTCGGGGAACATCGAGGCGTAGACCGAGCCGAGGTACCCGCCGTAGCCGTATCCCAGGTAGTTGATCTGCTGCTGGCCGAGCGCCCGGCGAACCAGGTCCAGGTCACGCGCGGTGTCCTTGGTGTTGAGGAACTTCAGCACGCTGCCGTACTTGGTGCCGCAGCTGTCGGCGAACACCTTGGCTTTGAGAACCCACATCGCTTCCTCGGTGAAGCTGTGCGGCACGTAGTCCGGACGGGCCTGCCCCGGGTAGAGGTAGTTGGGATCGCAGGTGACCGACGGCTGGCTGGCGCCGACGCCACGCGCGTCGAATCCGATCCAGTCGTACTTGGCGCCGACCTCGACGGGCAGCCCGATCGAGCCGTCGGAGTACCGCGTGGGCATGTCCCTGCTGATGGAGCCGGGCCACTGGCCGCGGTTGAGCAGCACGACGCCCTGGTACTCCGAGTCGGGCACGGTGTGTTTGGCACGGGTCAGCGCGATCTTGATCTGCTTGCCGTAGGGCTGGGCATGGTCGAGCGGCACCGCGAGCGAGCCACACTCCAGCCCCTTGAGTAACTCCCCCATCAGCGGATCGTCGTCAAGACACGGCGTCCAATCGATGGTGCTGAGCGGCAGTTTGGGCGGTTTCTTCTTCTCCGGTGCGGCCGCGGCGGCTGAACCCAGTAGGGCGGTCGCGGCGACAACCGTCAGGACTATGAGCTTTTTCACGAGACTCCTAATTGGATTTCCCCAACGACCGCAGAAGCCTCTGTGCTACGCCCAGAAAATGCAACTTCATCGTTCGACTGACACCAACACACAGTTGAACGACACCCAATTGACCTGGTCTTTCGTCGGGAAAGACACAAAGTATTTGACACATGATCGGATGTTTTCACCGTGGTCGGCCACGGCTCGTAAATTGTCGACTACGCGCCGAATTTGTATGTGTTGGGCGACACCGTTACACAAACACGGCAATCTCGAAGAATCCAAGAATTCAGCGACCGTACACTGTGGAGCGGATACGGCTTCCGCTCAGTTTCGAGTGACCCTCCAGTAACGGGCCGCAGACTCGGTGCAGTTCAGCGAGAAAGGGCCAGTCGTGCAGCCGATCACATTCCGGGAACTCGAGGAGATCATGCGCAAGTTCGTGTGGGAAGGTGAGTGGCCGTCGCTCGAGGACAACCCGGACCAGACGTTCGACGAGCTGGGTTACGACTCACTCGCGTTGCTCGAGACGCACAGCCGGATCAGACGGGATTACGGCGTGCAGTTCTCCGACGAGGACCTCACCGAGCTCACAACCCCGCAGGAACTCGTCGACTTCGTCAACTCCCAGATCAAGGCGGCGTGACGGGTCAGGCGCCGTCGATGTGCCGGATTCGCTGACGCGCCACCGCAAGCAGGCTCCCGTCCTGGTGCCGCAACGTCGTGTCCACCACGTCCAACCCCTCGGCGTCGTGGTGCGTCGTCACCTCGATGTCGAGGGCATCGTCGGCATTCGCGTTGGCGATGTAGCAAATCTGCCGGTCCAGCACGCGGCGGCGGAGGAAACTACTGGCCGAACGGCCGAGGCCGCGCCACATGCTCAGCACGGCCCAGTCGACGATCGAGAAGTAGGACGCGAAGTACAGCAGGCCAACGCCATTCAGGTCACGGCTGGCGCTGACCTCGTAGGTCAATGCGAGCTCAGCCTCCGGCGCCGGATCGCTGTGCTGCCGGAAGCTGGCGTTCTTGCGTGCTTGCGACCACACGCGCCGGGGCGTGTGCTCGTCGGGAACCTGCTCCAGGTTGTCCAGTTGGAAACCGACAGGCGTTGCCCGCCGCAACCCGTGGTTCGTGTCGTGCCCGGAACGCTGGATCCAGCGGTTGAAGTTCTCGACGTGGATGCTCCGCGGCGTGTCGTAACGGAAGAATCCGTCCACCCCGCAACCGGCGGCGCGCGTGTCGCCGGTGTCGCGGTTCACCTGGTGCAGCGTCAACACGGAGTCGCCACCACAGGACAACACCTTCGAGCGGATCCGCAGCCGATCCCCGAAAGTCAGCTGCTCCGCGGACAGCCCTTCGCTTGCCTTGACCCGGAAGTAGGCGAAGGACAGGTAGACCGGATTGCCTTCCGGGTCGACGGCGGCGTACGGGTTCATCTGGCACGAGACGCCGACGGCGTCCCACGTCCAGTCGCCGAGCTGGCCCATGAAAAGCGAATTGTGCCCGCACATCGCCGGGGTGATCAGCTCGACCCGTTCGAGCCAGCCGTCTTCGCCTTTGACCAACGGCGGGCGACCGACTGCGGCAAGAGTGGCGGTCATGACTCCCCCCACTCGGCCGTTTCGTAGCGGGCTTCGCCGTCTTCGCGACGCGGTGACCAGTCCATTCCGCCTGCTCCTTCATGGCTACGGTGCTCCCGCAGCCTGGCAGCGGCCCCAACAGTCCCGGTCGAGTGCGAGTGGACCTGGCGCGGAGTGCCGCACGTGCCCGCGGCTGCCGCCGGATGCTAGAGGTTCCAAGGCCTTTCGCAGCCCGACGGCGTCAGCCCCGGGTCACCGCACGGGTGGTCAGCTCGCTGCTTTCCGGACCAGTTCGCTGATCGTCTTCTCCTGGGCCTTGGTCAGCTTCTCGGTCAGGGCGAAGGCAGTCGGCCACATGGTGCCGTCGTCGAGGGCCGCGACATCGGAGAAGCCGAGCGTGGAGTAGCGCACGTTGTCCTTCTCCGCACCGAGGAAGAAGCACAGCACCTTGCCGTTCTTGGCGTACGCGGGCATGCCGTACCACAGCCGCGGAGCGAGGTCAGGGGCCTCTTTGGTGACGATGGCGTGGACCTGCTCGGCGAGCGTGCGGTCCGGATCCGGCATCTCGGCGATGGTCTTGATCACGTCTTCCAGGTCCGCGGCCGCCTTGGCCGCGCCCTTGCCGCGGGCCTTGGACTTGCGCAGCTCCGCGGCGCGATCCTTCATCGCCTGCCGCTCGAAATCGCTGAAGCCGTCCTGGTCGTCGTCGGCCGCTTTGGTCTTCTTGGTGGCAGTCTTTTTCGCTTCAGTCATGGAAGGCTGCTCCTCTGTCTCTGTCGTTGGGTGCGGGCCGAACGCGCAACATGGTCCCCGCATGATCGCGGCAGGTGCAACCCGGAAGCCCGGACATACTCGATCGGCTCACGGACGTCCCCGGTGCCGCTCGGCTCGAGCCGGCGAGAACGTGCGGCCGTCCAGGCGTGAATAGATCGCAATGCCCACAGCCGTGACGTTAGTTGTGACTGGCCGGCCACGCTTCTCGATTCCTGATCGGTTGGCAGGCGCCTGCGCCCTCCTCAGCTCAGTTTCGAGTGGCCCTCCAGCATCGGACGGCAGGCTTTCAGAAACACCTCTATGCCGACTACGAAGAAGGGTCGACGAGCATGCGGGATGTCAGGACCATCACGGCGGGGCCGCGGTGAACCGCAGGAAAGTCGTGATCACCGGGCTCGGAGTCGTCGCACCGGGCGGGGTCGGCACCAAGGCGTTCTGGCAGACGATCTCATCTGGCCGAACGGCGACGAGAGCGATCACGGCGTTCGACGCGAGCGGTTTCCGGTCCCGGATCGCCGCCGAGGTCGACTTCGACCCGGCACAGGCCGGGCTGTCGTACCGCGAGATCGCCCGCCTTGACCGGGCCGCCCAGTTCGCCCTCGTCGCGACCAGGGAGACGGTCGAGGACAGCGGGCTGGAGCTCGGCCAGAACGATCCCTGCCGGATGGGCGTCAGCCTCGGCTCGGCGGTCGGCTGTACGTGCAAACTCGAGTCGGAGTACCTCGTGCTGAGCGACGAGGGCCGGGAGTGGGTGCACGACGAGGGCTACGCCAGCCCACACCTGTACAACTACTTCATGCCCGGCTCGATGGCCGCGGAAGTCGCGTGGGACGTCAACGCGCAGGGCCCGGTCACGATGGTCTCGGCCGGCTGCACCTCCGGGCTGGACGCCATCGGCCACGCCGTCGACCTGATCAGGGAAGGCACCGTCGACGTCATGCTCGCCGGCGGCACCGACGCCCCGATCTCACCCATCACGGTGGCGTGCTTCGACGCGATCAAGGCGACATCACCGCGCAACGACGACGCTGAACACGCGCTGCGGCCGTTCGACCGTACGCGCAACGGCTTCGTGCTCGGCGAAGGCGCCGCGATGCTCGTACTCGAGTCGGAGGAGCACGCGCGCGCCCGTGACGCCCGTATATACGCCGAGATCACCGGCTATGCGTCCCGGTCCAACGCCTACCACATGACCGGGCTGAAGGCGGACGGCACGGAAATGGCCGCCGCCATCACCGCTGCGCTCGACGAAAGCCAGCTTCCCGCGGACGCCATCGACTACGCGAACGCGCACGGTACTGCCACCAAGCAGAACGACCGGCACGAAACAGCGGCCATGAAGAAGGCGCTCGGCGAGCACGCGTACAAGACGCCGATCAGTTCCATCAAGTCGATGGTTGGCCACTCGCTGGGTGCCATCGGCTCCATCGAGATCGCCGCATGCGCACTGGCCATCGATCAGGGCGTGGTCCCGCCGACGGCCAATCTCACCGAGCCGGATCCGGAGCTGGATCTCGACTACGTGCCGCTCGAGGCCCGCGAACAACACCTGGACACCGTGCTGAGTGTCGGCAGCGGCTTCGGCGGTTTCCAGAGCGCGATGGTCCTTGCCCGTCTCGGAACCGGTCCGGCATGACCGCAGCGGCAATCACCGGAATCGGTGTCGCGGCGCCGAACGGCCTTGGCACAGCGGACTTCTGGGCGGCGACGTTACGCGGCGAATCGGGCATCGGCACGGTCAAGCGGTTCGACGTCGGCGACTATCCGTCCACATTGGGCGGTGAGATCGACGGCTTCGATCCCGCCGACCACCTTCCGCAAAGGCTTATCCCGCAGACAGACCGGATGACCCAGATCGCCCTCGCGGCGTCGGACTGGGCCCTCGCTGACGCCCGTGTGGAATCCGGCACGTACGACACCCATGAGATGGGCGTCGCGACGGCCGGAGCGTTCGGCGGATTCGAGTACGGCCAGAAAGAACTCGACGCACTGTGGACCGGCGGCCCTGAACACGTCAGCGTCTACATGTCCTTCGCTTGGTTCTACGCCGTGAACACCGGGCAGATCTCGATCCGGCACGCCATGCGCGGCCCCGCCGGAGTCGTCGTCAGTGACCAGGCGGGCGGGCTTGACGCCGTGGCGCAGGCAAGGCGGAACATCCGCAAGGGGTCCCGGCTGATCGTCTCCGGCGGGCTCGACAGCTCTTTCTGTCCGTACGGCTGGGTTTCCCGGATGCGTGGCGGAACACTGAGCACCAGCGACGACCCGAGCCGCGCGTACCTTCCCTTCGATGTGCGGGCGCAAGGACACGTGCCCGGTGAGGGAGGCGCCATCCTCATCGTCGAGGACGCCGCGGCCGCACAAGCCCGTGGCGCCCACAGCTATGGCGAGATCGCCGGGTATGGCGCGACTTTCGACGCGTCCCCTCGGTACGGCGGCGAACCCGGGCTTCGCCGAGCCGTGGAAGCCGCGCTGGCCGACGCCAAGATGGCACCCGCGGACATCGGCGTGGTCTTCGCCGACGGATGGGGAATGCCGCACGACGACCGGATCGAAGCCGAGACCATCACGGCCGTCTTCGGCCCGGGCGCGGTGCCTGTCACCGTCCCCAAGACCATGACCGGACGAATGAACGCGGGTGGCGCACCGGTCGATCTGGCGTGCGCCCTGCTGTCGCTGCGCGACGGGCTGATCCCGCCGACCATCAACGTGCGGACCGTCACCGCGGGCGCCGAGATCGATCTGGTCATCGGCGAGCCACGGCCGTGGACGCCGGGAGCAGCGCTGGTGCTGGCCCGCGGCATCGGCGGCTTCAACTCCGCGATGGTGGTCAGCCCGGCCGCCTGACCGGCGGACGCACTCGCAGCAAGCACGTAACCAGGAGAAAGAGGCTAGTCATGCCGCTGATCACTTTGCGGGAACTGCAGGACATCATGCGCGAGTGCGCCGGTGAGGACGAGTCCGTGCAGTCGTTCGAGCAGGCCCCGGACACCACGTTCGAAGACCTGGGATACGACTCGCTGGCATTGCTCGAGACGCACAGCCGGATCAAACGGGACTACGGCGTCGAGTTGTCCGACGACGAGGTCACCGTGTTCAAAACGCCGAAGGAACTGGCGGACCTCGTCAACACGCAACTGAGTGCGGTCTAGCGATGTCCCACACGATGTCCCCGGCCCTGCTGTTGCCAGGACAAGGCGCGCAGTATCAGGGCATGGGGACCGGCCTGTACCGGGACCTGCCCGAATTCGCGGCGCGGGTCGACGAGGTGTTCCAGGCCATGGGCGACGCCGGGGATGAGCTGCGATCCGACTGGCTCGCCGCTGATCCCCGGCTGCCCATCGACGACGTCCGCCGTTCGCAGCCGCTGCTGTTCACCATCGACTACGCACTCGGCAAACTGGTGCTGGACTGGGGTTTGCGGCCCGCGGCGATGCTGGGGCACAGCATCGGAGAGATGGCCGCCGCGACCTTGGCGGGCGTTTTCGACCTGCCGTCAGCGGTTCGTGTCGTGCAACACCGGATCGGCCAGCTCGCCACGGCACCGACAGGCGGCATGGTCGCCATCGCGGCCACGCAGGCGGATGTCACGCCACACCTGCACCCCGGCGTGGACATCGGGGCGATCAACGCACCCCGGCAGACAGTGATCGCCGGCGTGGAAGAACCGCTACGCAAGACGGTGGAGGCGCTGCGAGAGGCAGGCTTCACTTGCGCACCAGTCGCTTCGCGCACCCCGTTCCACAGCGCCGTGCTACAACCGGTGGTCGACGCGGGCAGGCACCTGCTGGCCAGTTTGCCCGCACGGGCACCGGAGATCCCTTTGGTTTCCGGGTACACCGCGGCATCCCTGACCGACGTCGAAGCGGTTGATCCGCTGTATTGGGCGCGGCACCCGGTGGATCCGGTGCTGTTCTGGCCCGCTCTCAAGGCTTTGCTGGCAGGCGGGCCGTATCTGCTGATCGAGTGCGGTCCTGGACAGGGACTGATCACGCTTGCCCGGCGACACCCGGATGCCCGCGGCAGCGGCTGCGAGTTCCTGTCGTTGACTGGGTCGCCGGCCGCAGGACCGGACCGCGAGGCCGAGCATTTCACCGCCGCGGCCGAACGACTGGCGTTGCCCCTTCGATAGCGTGGTGGCCCATCGCTGCAACGGCGGCCCGGCTGGTGTGACGCCCGGCTCCGGCGACTGGACCACGAGATGAAGCGTGGGGCTCACGCGGCCGCCTTCTGGCTCAGGCACGCTCGACGGATCAGGCGTTGAGCACGGCCAAAGAGACCGAACTGGCGCCGTCGCAGCTGCAGAACGCCCCGCCGCGGCAGGACCGGACCACGAGACCGAGCACTTCACCACCGCGGCCAAACGACTGGCGTTGCCCCTTCGATAGAAGGCACCACACAAAGGGAAAGGCAGGTCCGGCCGGACCTGCCTTTCCCTTTCTGCAGTGCTCAACCTGTTTCGGCCACTTCCATGATGTATCGGCCGTAGGGTGACTTCGCCAGGCGGCTGCCGAGTCGGTAGAAGGCGTCCCGGTCGATGTATCCCAAGCGCCAGGCCAACTCCTCGACACACGCGATCCGCACGCCTTGCCTGTGTTGCAGGACCTGCACGTACGCCGAAGCGTCCATCAGTGCGTCCTGCGTCCCCGCGTCCAGCCAGACGAAACCGCGGCCCAGCGTGATCAGCTTGGCTCCGCCTGACTCCAGGTAGGTCCGGTTGACGTCGGTGATCTCCAGCTCGCCGCGCTCGGACGGCTGCAGTCCCCTGGCGATGTCCACCACTTTGTTGTCGTAGAGGTAAAGCCCGGTGATCGCCAGGTTTGTCCTCGGTTTCTCCGGGTTCTCCTCGATCGCCAGCAGGGTTCCGTCCTCGTCGGTCTCGCCGACCGCGTAGCGCTCCGGGTCTCGCACCGGATGTCCGAAAAGGACGCAGCCGTCGACCTTCTGCGCGGCGGCGTTGACCAGGGTTCCGAACTTCGCGCCGTGGAAGATGCTGCTGCCCAGTACAAGCGCGACGGAGTCGTCTCCGATGTGGTCGGCCGAGATCAGGAACGCGTCCGCTATCCCCCGTGGTTTGTCCTGTTCGGCGTATGTCAACGTGAGACCGAGTTCCGAGCCGTCGCCGAACAGCCGCTGGAACGCGCGCACGTCCTCCGGTGCCGAGATGATCTGGATGTCCCTGATCCCCGCGAGCATCAGCACTGACAGCGGGTAGTAGACCATCGGCTTGTCGTACACCGGCAACAGTGCCTTCGAGACACCGAGTGTGATCGGCTGCAGCCGCGTGCCGTAGCCGCCTGCCAGGATGATTCCCTGCACAGCCATGCCCCCTTCGACAATCAGGCGGTGATCCGGACCGCCTTCGAGCGCACCTGGTCGACCAGTTGGGCCTGGTGCGTGATCGCTTCGGCCTGCGAGGTGTAGTCCGCGTCCCGCAGGATCGACCGGGCGAAGAATTCGGAGATGTTCTTGAACTGGTGATCCGCGGGCAGGGTCAGCTCCTCGGCCCGGTCCTGCGACTCGATGCGGATCACGGGCTGCCAGGCCGGCGGCGGGGTGAACGCCCGGTCCAGCGTCAGCTTGCCGTGATCACCCCACAGCGAATAGCAGCACCGGTAGGCGTGGTGGAATCCGAAAGAGAGATCCGCGGTGATGCCGGACGGGGTGCTGAGCAGAACATGGCCTGCCACGTCGACACCCCGCGTCGGGTGCATCCGCAACACTGCCCCGATCACGTCCAACTCGGAGCCAAGGAAATAGGACGCGGCGCGAATCAGGTAGACGCCCGCGTCCAGGAACGCGCCGCCGCCCAACTCGGGGTGGTAGCGCACATCTGCGGCGTTCAACGGTGGGAAGCCGAAGCTCGCGGAGAACACCCGGGGCTCACCGATCCGGCCGTCCGCGACGAGTTTGCGGACCGTCTCATGCTGGCTGTGATGGAGGAACATGTAGTCCTCCATCAACCACAGTCCTGCTTTCTCCGCCTGGCTCACCAGATCGAGGGCGGTGTCGTGGTCCCACGTGAGCGGTTTCTCCGACAGCACGTGCTTTCCCGCGGCGAGCGCGCGGCTCACCCATTCCGCGTGCAGGCCGGTCGGCAATGGGACGTACACCGCGTCGATGTCCGACCGTTCCAACAGGCCGTCGTACCCGGTGACGGCGTCACACCCGAATTCGTCCGCGAACGTGCGCGCCTTGGCTGGATCGCGGCTCGCGACGGCCTTCAGTTCGATGCCATCGGCCTCTCGCATGGCCGGCAGGACCCGGCGCTTCGCGATACTCGCACACCCCAGGACTCCCATACGAACCACGGATTGCATACGGTGCGTCCTTTCAGCAAAGCCGTCGTCGAACACCCGCCCACGTCCGGGACCGGCGAAGAAATCCATGCCACAGCTCAGCCGAGGGACCCGCTCAGCCGCTTCTCGATGGCCTGGCACACGTCGTAGTCCGGCAACACGCCCGCCGCGGCCGCCTCGGCAAGGGTCGGCGCGACACTGTCCCTTTCGGACACGATTGCCTCGATGTCCTTCGGAATCGGCAGACCCAGCGCGGGGTCCAAAACAGACAGCGCCTTCTCGTCATCGGCCACATAGGGCCCAGCGAGCATGTAGGACATGACGGTGTCGTCCTGGAGTGCGATGAAGGCGTGGCCCACGCCGACCGGGAAGTACACCGCCCGGAAGTCGTGCGGATCCACCTGCACGGCGTCCCACTTGCCGAAGGTCGGCGAACCGACCCTGATGTCGACGACGATGTCGATCGCTTCCCCGGCCGCGCAGTAGACGTACTTCGCGGTACCGGGAGGGGTGACCGTGTAGTGGATTCCCCGCACCACACCGCGCCGGGACTTGCTGTGGTTCGTCTGCGCGACACGGAACAACTCGTCGCCGTGCGCATCGGTGAACGGGTGCTTCTGGAACGGGGACACGAACAGTCCACGATGGTCGTGGAACACCTGGGGCGTGAACACCAGCGCACCCTCGACCGCGAGCTTCTCCGCCTTCATTGCTGACCCCTTGGGCTCGAAACGCTCACAGCGTGCTGAGGATTTCACGAAGCGAGCTGATCGTCTTGTCCTGCAGTTCCATCGACAGCGCGGGATACATGGGCAACGAGAAGATCTCATCGGCCAGCTTCTCGGTGACCGGAAGCGCGCCCTTCTGGTAACCCAGGTGCGCGAACCCCGTCATGGTGTGCACCGGCCACGGGTAACTGATGTTGAGCTCGATGTCGTAGCCGCGCAGCCGTTCGAGAATCTCGTCGCGTCGCGGATGGCGTACCACGTAGACGTAGTACACGTGCTCATTGCCGTCGGCCAGCTGTGGGAGCTTCAAGTCGGTGTCCCCCAAGCCATCCACGTACCGCTGCGCGACGGCACGCCGACCGTCGACGTAGTCGTCGAGGCGGGTCAGCTTGCGGCGCAGGATCTCGGCTTGCACCTCGTCGAGACGGCTGTTGTGCCCCGGCGTCTCCACGACGTAGTAACGCTCTTCCATGCCGTAGTACCGCAGTCGCCGCAGGTTCTGCTCGACCTCGCTGCTCGCGGTGATCGTCGCACCGCCGTCACCGTAGGCACCCAGGACTTTGGTGGGATAGAAGGAAAATGCCGCGGCGTCGCCCATCGTGCCGGCGAGCGTGCCGTGATGACGCGCGCCGTGTGACTGGGCGCAGTCCTCAAGGATCAGCAGGCCGTGCTTGTTCGCGATTTCCCGCAGTGGCCGCATGTCCACGCACTGGCCGTACAGATGCACCGGCACTATGCAGCGAGTCCGCTCGGTGATGGCCGCCTCGACCTGCTCGACGTCGATGAGGAAGTCCTCCTCGCGAACATCGACGAAGACGGGTTTGGCGCCCACACCGTCGATCGCGAGGACCGTCGGCGCGGCCGTGTTCGACACGGTGATCACTTCGTCGCCGGGTTTGACGCCCAACGCCTGCAGGCCGAGTTTGATCGCGTTCGTGCCGTTGTCCACCCCGACGCAGTGCGCGATGCCGTGGTACGCGGCGAATTCCTCTTCGAACCCCCGCACGCTCGAACCCAGCACGAGCCGGCCGGAGCGGAACACGGTCTCCACCGCGTCGAGCAGGTCGCCTTGCTCCTTTTCGTACTCGGCCAGGTAGTCCCACACTCGAATGGTCACGATCGCTCCTTGCCCATGACGCCGACAAAGATCCCGCGACCGCCCTGTACGTCCTCGATGTACTCGACATCGAATCCCGCGGCGACAAAGGCGGATTCGTACTGCGCGCGAGTGAACAGCTTGTGCTTGTACGTCTCCGCGAAGCTCCGCACCCCGTTCTGCGCGTCGGCGACCATGAAGTGCACCTCCATGTTCGAGGTGTCAGGGCCGGAGCGGACCGTGTGCGAAACCCGTGCGATGGTCCGCTTCTCGGTCTTGACCACGTCGCCACCGATGTACCCGTCGATGAACTTCTCCAGGAACCACCACGGTTCGACCACGACCACTCCCCCGTCGGCGAGGTGCCGCGCGAAGCACTCCAGCGTTTCGCGCAGTTCGTCGTCGTTCCAGGTGTGGCCGATCGAGCCGAAGAGGCTGACGACGGCATCGAACCGGCGGCCGAGGTCGAAGGCTCGCATGTCGCCTTGGTGCAACGGGACATCGGGCAGTTTGGTGCGGGCGGCGGCGAGCATGTCCTCGGACAGTTCGAGCCCTTCGACGTGGTCGAGGACTTCGGCGAAGTGCTCGAGATGCCCGCCAGCGCCGCAGCCGACGTCGAGCAGGGACCGGGCTCCCGGTTGCCGGCCGCGGATCACGCCGGTGATGTACTGGGTTTCCGCCCGGTAGTCTTTTCCTCGACTGGTGTTCAGGTCGTCGTGGATTTCGGCGACGTCACGTCCGTACACTGGGCTCCCTTCCTGTGGTTTCGGCCGTCTCGAGCAAAGCGGCTACCGTTCGGTCCACCACATCGCGCAGTTCTGTGCGTGCACGCCAGCCCGAAGCGAGCTGGAACGGTGTGGGGTCGACCGTCACGCTCAGGAAATCGATCACGGGGGCGTGCTCGGGCGGTCGCACGGACGTCACCGCAACCTCTGGTTTTCCGGTGTGCGCGGCAACGGATTCCGCCACCGTCCGGAAGACCGTGCCCAGCGTGTCGTGGCGGCCGGTGGCGACCAGCCAATGACGGCCTGCCAGCGCACCGGGTTGCCGCATCACGGCGATGAATGCCTCGGCCACGTCCTCGACGTAGACCAGATCACGTTTGACCGTACCGTCGTGCCACATGGTCAACGGCTCGCCTGCCAGCGCTCGACGGACCATTGTGGACACCACGCCCACGTCGGGCACGCGCGACAGCGAGCTCTGACCGTAGACCGTGGGCAGGCGAAGACTCACACCGCGCAGCACGCCCTCGTCCGTGGCGTCCTTCAAGATCTGCTCGGCGGCCAGCTTCTGCCGGTCGTATTCGGTCTCGGGGTGGTCGGGCTCGCTGCCGTCCATCGGCTGGTTCGGCGGAAGACCGATCTGGGAGGTGGTGGCGGCGAAGGCCACCACCGGAGGCGGTCCGGAATGCCGCCGCCGACGGAAGATCTCCACGAGTTCCCGCATCACGCCGACGTTGATCCGCTCGCTGGCCGGGTCCCGCTCGGCGTCGCGCCATCCGCCGCTGTGCTTGGCAAGGTGGAAAACGACATCCGCGTCCGCGACGGCGTCGGCGAGCGATCCGGCGTCGGTGAGATCGGCGATCCGCACCTCGACGTCGGCCACGGCTTGTTCCGGGACCGGGCTGGGTCTGCGGGCCACCGCACGCAGCCGGATCGGCATGCCCGCGAGCAGTCCGGTGAGGACTGATCCCAGATATCCGGACGCGCCGAGCACACACACCACCGGTTTGCCTTCGGTTACCGACACCGGACGGCTCCCCCAATCCATGAGCGCGAGAAAGCGTGCGACACACCATTGATGAGCTTCACGAAGAACGCAATGGCACGGAAAAAGCCGTACTCATGCGAAATCTTTGGTCATGCTGACCGTGGTGACCCGCGATCACCACGAGCGTGGCATCCGGCCGACTCCGGCGCATCTCCGTGGTTGCGCTCAGAGGCGTTCAACTGCGCCGGATCCACAGTCGAACGCCCGGTTGAACAGCAATTTGAAAGATGCCGGAAACGATCGGCTGCCCTTTATCTTGATGCGCGCGACACCCACCCCACGGTCGGGCGCACGCGCCATGGAAAGAACAGTAACAACAAATGTTTTCGACCATGGATCTGGCGAGGCGGGAGTGTGTGATCTCATGAGAATCTCTGTCACCGGCGGAACTGGGGCTCGGCAGCTGACGAACGGCGATCGGCCATGACAGCCGGGGCATTCCTGCGACCGCGTTCCGGCACCGGATTCGCCGAGCGGCTGGCCCGCTCCGCGGCGACGACCGACGGCGTCGGCTTTCCCACGTCCGACGTGCCCGAGTGGCTGGAGGCACGCAGGCGCGCGGCCCGCGTACGGCACATCCCGTTCGCCGAGCTGGACGGCTGGTCGTTCGAGCCGGGCACCGGCGACCTGCGGCACCGCAGCGGTCGGTTCTTCTCCGTCGAGGGCCTGCATGTCGTGCGGCCGACCGAGGAATGGCAACAGCCGATCATCAACCAGCCGGAGATCGGCATCCTCGGCATCCTGGTCAAGGAGTTCGACGGGATTCTGCACTTTCTGATGCAGGCCAAGATGGAGCCCGGCAACCCCAACCTCGTGCAGCTCTCCCCGACCGTGCAGGCCACCCGCAGCAACTACATGAAGGCGCACGGCGGGGCCGCGGTGAAGTACCTGGAGTACTTCCGCGATCCCGACCGGGACCGGGTGCTCACCGACGTCCTGCAGTCCGAGCACGGCGCGTGGTTCTACCACAAGCGCAACCGCAACATGATCGTCGAAGTGGACGAGGACGTGCCGGTCGACGACGACTTCCGCTGGTTCACCCTCGGGCAGCTCGGCGAGTTGCTGCGCCAGGACAACCTGGTGAACATGGACGCGCGAACCGTGCTGGCCAGCGCGCCGATGACGCACACCGAGCAGCGGGCGCTGTCGTCGGACACCGACCTGCTGTCCTGGTTCACCGGGGAACGGGCACGCCAAGACGTCCACACCCGCCGGATGCCGCTGAACCAAGTGGACGAGTGGCATCGCGATGACAAGACCATCCATCGTGCGGACGCCAGGTTCTTCCGCGTGGTGGCCGTCGCCGTCGAAGGGGCCGACCGCGAAGTGAAGGGCTGGACCCAGCCGCTCTTCGAACCCGTCGGTACCGGAATCGTCGGCTTCGCGTACCGCACGTTCGATGGCGTGCCGCACTTCCTGGTGCACGCCCGCGTCGAAGGCGGCTTCCTGGACACCGCCGAGCTGGGACCGACCGTGCAGTACGTGCCGGCCAACTACGAGCACCTGCCGTCGACGCACCGCCCACCGTTCCTCGACCTGATGCTGGACGCGCCCCCGGACAGGATCCGTTACTCGGCAGTGCATTCCGAGGAAGGCGGCCGGTTCCTCAACGCCGTGAGCCGCCATCTGATCGTCGAGACCGACGAGTCCACGACGCCCACCGAGCCCCCGGCCGGGTTCCAGTGGATCACCCAGGGGCAGCTGAACTGGCTGGCCGGGCACAGCCGCTATCTCAACGTGCAGGCCCGGACCTTGCTCGCGATTCTCAACACACGCGCGGCCGACATCGACTATCCCGCCGTATGACCAGACCGTCCACAAAGGTCTCCGGCGCGACCGCCAATCCGTCTTCACAGCAGGACAACTCGGTACGAGTATCGATCTCTTAGAGGAGCATCATGCGCCGAACCCCAGTAGTTCTTGCCGCCCTTACCGCACTGGCCGCCGTTGTACCCGCGGTCGCGGAAGCCGACAGCGCCAGCGCAAGCACCGGCCGGGCGACCGTTCGCGACGTCTCCGGGAACGTGCTCGGCGTGGTGCGTTTCGACTCGATCGGCCGCAAGACCGTCATCAGCGGCAGACTGAGCGGCCTCACTCCCGGCTTCCACGCGTTCCACGTGCACACAACCGGTGTGTGCGACCCGAAAGCCACCGACCCCAACGGCAACGTCGTCCCGTTCTACACCGCGGGCGGACACCTCAACCTGGACGGCTCGCACCACGGTCACCACACCGGCGACCTGCCCTCGCTCTATGTCTCCGCCGACGGCACTGCCAGCAGCGTCAGCGAGAACGACGAGCTGACCGCCGCCGCCTTGTTCGACGCCGACCGCAGCGCGATCATGATCCACGCCCTGCCCGACAACTTCGCCAACATCCCCACCCGGTACGCGCCCAACGGTCCAGACGCGACCACGTTGGCGACCGGAGACGCAGGCGGCCGCGTCGCCTGCGGCGTGGTCACCCGCTGACAAACGACACACTCCAAGCCCGCCGACCCTGGATCCGGCGGGCTTGTTCGTGTCTGGGGTCAGGCGGCGTCGACCATGTTGGCGTCGCGCTGGACCAACGCCGTGTAGTGACCGCCGAGGGCGAGCAGTTGTTCGTGGGTACCGCGTTCCACGATCTCGCCGCAGTCCAGCACGATGATCTCGTCGGCCTCGCGGATCGTCGACAGCCGGTGCGCGATCGTGATCGTGGTACGGCCCACGGTCGCCGCGTCGATGGCTTTCTGCACGGCCCGCTCGGTTTGGGTGTCGAGGGCGCTGGTCGCCTCGTCAAGCACGAGGATGGTCGGATCGCGCAGGACGGCACGGGCGATCGCCAGGCGTTGCTTCTCCCCGCCGGAGAACCGGTATCCGCGCTCACCGACGAGGGTGTCGTAGCCGTCGGGCAGCGACATCAGGTGGTCATGGATATGCGCGATCTTCGCGGCCTCGACGAGTTCCTCATCGGTCGCGTCGGGCTTGGCGAACCGCAGGTTCTCCGCGACCGAGGCGTGGAACAGGTAGTTCTCCTGTGCGACCATCCCGACCGCGGCGGTGAGTGTTTCGAAGGACATGTCCCGCACGTCGATGCCGTCGATCGTCACGCGGCCCGACGACACGTCGTACAACCGCGGGATGAGGTAGCTCAGCGTGGTTTTGCCGGAGCCGGTCTCGCCGACGATCGCGAGTTTGCCTCCGGCGGGGACGGTCACGTCGATGGCGTTGAGCGTCGGCCGTCCCGTGCCCTCGTAGGAAAAGCTGACGTTGTGCATGCGCAGTTCGCCGCACAGTTTCTCCGGAGCGACCGGGTCTTTCGGCTCGGCGATGTCGACGGGCAGGTCCAGGTACTCGAAGATGCGGTCGAACAGCTCAAGCGAGGTCTGGATGTCCACGCCGGCGTCGAGCAGTTGGACCGCCGGTCGTAACAGGGTCAGCTGCAGGGTGGTGAACGCGACGAGCGTGCCGATGGAGATCGACCCGGTCATCCCGGTCACCCAGTAGAGCACCGCGGGCATCGACGCCAGGGTGATCTGCAGCATCGACTGGCTCCAGCGACCCACCATGTCCGTGCGGACCTCGAGGTCGGCGAGTTTGCCGGATTCCGCGGCGAAGTGCTCGGTCAGCGCACGGGAGCGGCCCATCGTGTGGCCGAGCAGGATGCCGCTGACCGACAACGACTCCTGCACCATCGACGACATCGAGGCGAGCTGGTGCTGGCGGGCGCGTGTGACGTCGCGGCCTTTGGTCCCGACGCGGCGGCTCACCCATGCGAAGACCGGGAGCATGAACAGCGACGCGATCGTGAGGCGCCAGTCGAGCAGCAGCATCGCGACGACCGTGGCGATCACGGCGGTCACGTTGGACACCAGCGTCGTCGCGGTGGTCGTGACCGTGGCCTGCATGCGGCCGATGTCGTTGGCGATACGCGACTGCACCTCACCGGTGCGGGTTTTGGTGAAGAACGACAGCGACATGCGCTGCAGGTGCGCGTAGACGGCAGCGCGCAGGTCGTGCATGACCCGCTGACCGATCTTTGTGGACACATAGATCTGCCAGAGGCCGAACAGGCTGTTGGCGATCGCCACGAGGACCATGCCGATGGCGAGCACGGTCAACAGGCCCATCCGCCCCTGCGGCAGAGCCACGTCCATGACCTCACGGATCAGGAACGGGTTGACGAGCGCGACGACCGACGAGGCGACGACGAGGGCCGTGACCAACGCCAGGCTCCACCGGTACGGGCGGAACAGCCGGACTATGCGCCGCACAGGAACGCGGTTTTCTTTGCTGGTGGATTGGGCGCTACGCAATGAAAGTCTCGATTCGCGTACTGGATTTTCGGCCGCTCATGCGGACTCCCCCGATTCACTCGTCCCGCGATCGGAATTGGGTGTGCATGCTACCCCGGACGACCACCGGCACAGCAGTGAACGGCGTCCGCCGGGCCATATCCATCAGCGCTCGACCAAGAATATGGGAATACCTGCCAGGCTGCGGCGACACCCGTATCCACGAAGGAGCAGGCCGAAATGGCGGACAACGCACACGATCACGCGAGTGGGTCGCCGCACGTGGTGATCATCGGGGGCGGCATCGCGGGCCTTTCTGCGGCGTTCTACCTGCGGGACGAGCCGGTGCGTGTGACAGTTCTCGAAGCAGAGTCCAGGGTTGGCGGGAAACTGCTTACCTCGGATGTGGCAGGCGTGCCCGTCGACGTGGGCGCCGAAGGGCTGTACGTCCGGCGTCCCAAGACAACCAAGACGATCGCGGCAGCCGGGCTCGGCGAAACGCTCGTGCGCGCGGGCACCATGTCGACCGCGATGTGGACCAGAAAAGAAATGCGACCGTTGCCCAGCCGCCAGTTCATGGGCGTGCCGACCGACATGGACGACCTCGCCAAGTCCGGCGTGCTGTCCGACGAAGGGGTGGCCAGGGCTCGGCAGGATCTTGAAATGCCCGCGCCGCAACGGAATGGTGACGTGTCCGTCGCGAAGTACATCGCGGCACGGCAGGGCCAGGAGGTCGTGGACCGCCTCGTCGATCCGTTCTTCTTCGACGCTTGTGCCGGCCGTGCCGAGGAATTGTCGTTCGAGGCCATGATGGGCCCGCTGGTCATGGCGTCCCGTAAGCACGACACGCTCACCGCCGCGGCGGATTCGCTGATCCCGCCGCCGACCCCGCCGGGCGAGCAGGAGCCCCCGCCGGGCCTTGGCACCGTGACCGGCAGGCTTGGTGCGCTGCCTGAGGTGTTCACGAAGGCCGTGCTCGCTTCCTCGCCAGGCTCGGCGATTCGAACCGGGACCACGGTCACGGAACTCGCGCGGACCCAGAACGGCTGGCGCCTCACCGTGGATTCCGCCGCGGGCCAGGAAACCATCGCCGCGGACGCCGTCATCGTCGCCATTCCCGCCGGCCCCGCCAGCAAGCTGCTGGCCGGTGCGCCCGGGGCCGACGACGCCACCACCGGCCTTGCCGAAATCCCATACGCCAGCACGGTGATCACCACGCTCGCCTATCCACGCGACGCGTTCCCCGGTGGCCTCGCCGCGCGTGGGCTCAGCGGCTACCGGGTGCCTGCTGTGGACGGACGCGTGGTCAAGGCCGTCACGTTCTCGACCGTGAAGTGGCCGCACATGGCAGGTGATGTGGACATCGTGCGGTGCCAAGCCGGTGAGGACGGACTGCGGCGCGACGACGCGGACCTCGTGTCAGTGGCGGCAGCCGAGCTCGCCGAGGCAACCGGAGTGAACGGCAAACCCGCGGGGGCTTTGGTGTCCCGGTGGGCGAACTCGCTTCCGCAGTACACCGTCGGTCACATGGATCGTGTGGCCCGCATCCGCGCCGCGGTCGCGGCCCAGCCCGGACTCGCGGTCTGTGGCGCCGCGTACGACGGCGTGGGCGTCGGCACGTGCATGGCCAACGCCCAGAAGGCCGTTGACCAGGTGCTTGCCGGACTGCGGTGAAACCCGCTGCCCGTCGCAGAAGCTCGTCCGCACGTGGCCGGGCTGTCCAAGATCACCTAACGCTGGGCCGTCACATTCCTGGAAGGACGAAATGGGAGCAATCGAGGTACCGGTTCTGATCGTGGGTGGCGGCGGATGCGGCCTTGCCGCCTCCAACTTCCTGTCCGACCACGGCGTCGACCACCTGCTAGTGGAACGGCACGCGGGCACGTCGATGATTCCGAAGGCGCACTACCTCAACCAGCGCACGATGGAGATCCTGCGCCAGCATGGGCTTGAGGGGCCGGTCATCGAGCAGGGCGCGCCGCCGGAGCTGTTCGGCAAGCTGCGCTGGCTGACCACGCTCGCCGGTGACGGCGAGCAGGATGGTCAGCTGATCCATGAGCTGGACGCGTTCGGCGGCGGTTCGCTGCGTGAGACGTACGCGGCCACCGCCCCGTTGCTGCCCATCAAACTGCCGCAGGTCCGGCTGGAGCCGATCCTGCGTGGCTTCGCCGAGCAGCGCAATCCCGGAAGGATCCTGTTCGGGCACAACCTGACCTCGTTCTCCGACGAGGGCGATCACGTCGTCGCCGAGGTCCGCGACGTCGAGACCGGGGAGACCACCACGGTCACCGCGCAGTACCTGATCGGAGCCGACGGTGGCCGCACAGTTGGTGCGGCACTTGGGGTTCAGATGCAGGGCTTGTCCGCTTTGCTGCACGTGACGACCGCGTACTTCTCCGCCGACCTGTCGGCGTGGTGGCGCGAAGGCACGCTGCTCACGCACTTCGTCAACCCGTACAACCCGGACCTGTCCAGCAATCTCATCGAGATGGGTCCGACGTGGGGGAAGAACTGTGAGGAATGGGTTCTGCACCTCCCGCCGAGCGATCCGTCCGAATTGGACGAAGAGACCGTCGTCGGCAGGATTCGCGACGCCCTTGGCCTGCCGGACCTGGAACTGACCCTGCACCACGTGACGAACTGGACCGTGGAGGCGTTGGTAGCCGAGCATTACCGGGTCGGCCGGGTGCTGCTCGCCGGCGACGCCGCGCATCGCCAAACGCCCACCGTCGGGCTCGGCCTGAACAGCGGGATCCAGGACGCGCACAACATCGCGTGGAAACTGGCCGCGGTGCTCACCGGCCGCGCGCACGACAGCCTGCTCGACACGTACGAGGCAGAGCGGCGGCCCGTGTGCAAGTTCAACGTCGATTGGGCGGTGTCCGCTGCGGCCCACCACCCGAACATCCTTGACGGCATCGGCATCGGCCACCACACCCCGCAGCAGCGCAGGGAGCGGACGTTCGCCGCGCTCTTTGACCCGTCCCCGCTTGGCGCGGTCGTGCGAGCGCGGGCAGCGGCCATGTTGGACACCCACCGCGCCGCGGCACAGGCGCACGACGTGGAGATGGGCTTCGCCTATGAGGCAGGCGCTGTCATTCCCGACGGCAGCCCGCCGCCACCCAGAACACCCATGCGCGACGTATACCACCCGACGACCCGTCCTGGGCACCGGTTGCCGCACGCGTGGATCGAACGAGATGGACGGCGCCTGTCCACGCACGACCTGACCGGCGCCACAACCGGCTTCGCCCTGATCACGGGCGAGGGAGGAAAACCGTGGGTCGAGGCGGCCACGAAGGTCGCGGAGAAGTACTCGATCCAGATCACTGTCGCCCAGATCGGCCAGGGCGCGCAGTTCACCGACGCGGACGGCGGGTGGGCCGCCGTCCGCGAGATCACCGCCGAGGGTGCCATCCTGGTGCGCCCGGACAACCACGTGGCGTGGCGCAGTGCGAGCGCGGGTGAGAACCCGACCGGCATTCTTGGGAATGTCGTTTCCCGCATCCTGGATCACACCCCCGGCCTCGACCAAGGGGTGCGAGTAGGTGCCGAGCAATTATCAAGCAAGTCCCCAGTGGGAAAGAATTAGCCAGTACTGGATGACCGACGGCGCCGCGTCGGACTTGACGAACTTCAAGTCCGACCGGCGCAATCACAAGATCTCGTTGTGGAATCCGGACGCCAACGGCGTCCGGTACCTCAAGACACTCATCTACAACCTGGCGAAGGAGCTGCTGGGCCCGGATGACTGGAAGAGGTTACGCAACACGCTGCACCGCGACATCGGTAACCCCATCGCGGTGGAGCTGGAGGGTGAAAGCATCTGCCTCGACTATTTGCAAGCCATCCTCGAGGTCGCGTTCATCGAACAGCAGCTGGACCTGCACGGCGCGAGGGTGCTCGAGATCGGCCCTGGTTACGGGCGCACATGCCATACGCTGCTGTCCAACCATGACATTGCCTCGTACTGCATCGTCGATCTGAACTCGACCATGCAGTTCAGCATGCGGTACCTGCGGACCGTCCTTGACGACGCACAGTTCGCGAAGATCGACTTCGTGTCCGTCGACGACGTCGACGACACGCTCGAATCGAGACACTTCGACCTCTGCGTCAACATCGACTCGTTCCACGAAATGGCACCGGAGACCGCGCGCGGGTATCTCGACCAGATCGCCCGCCGATGTTCTTTTTTCTACGTCAAGAATCCCGTCGGGAAATACCTGGACAAGAGCCTGGACGGCCATTCCGAGGGCAACGAGAGCCTTGTTCATGCCATGCGGTCCGGCCTGCTCAGGCAGGTCCTTGACGTCCACAGCAGCGAAGCGGTGAAGGCGGCTGTCCCCGCCTTCATCTCGGCTTATCGACCGGCGGACGAATGGACATGTGTCGCGGACGGGTGGGCCGTCCCGTGGAGTTTCTACTGGCAAGCCATCTATAGGGATAATAGCACGGAAACGGACATATAAAAGAAGGGGCCCCGCCGCGGGCCCCTTCTTTGTTCAACCGAACCAGTCGAATCAGTCGAATCAGTGGTCCGCCGCCATCGCCTCCAGCTCGACGACCACCTCGGCGGGAGTCGGCAGCTTCGCGATCTCCGTGGCGAGCGCCTGCGCGCGCTCGGCGTACCGCGGGGTGGACAGGATCTCCCGGCAACCCGCCGCGATCGCCTCGGCCGGGTTCTCGCTTGCCTCAAGCTGTTCCACCGGCACCGACAAGGCACCGCCGAAGCTGGACAGGGACGCCCCGATGGCCCTTGAGTAGCCGACTTCAGGGGTGATCAGCTGCGGTACCCCGGCGTTCATGAAGGCCGCCAGCGTGGCCGCACCGCCGTGGTGCACGACCAGATCGCACGTGGGCGCCACCACGTCCAACGGCATCCAGCCGATGCGGACGTCCCCCAGCCGGCCGCCGAGCTCCTCGGCCGTCCCGTCCGGCGCCGCCATCAGCACCTCGGCGCCCGCCTCGATCAGCTGGTCCACCAGATACTTCAGCGAGTCGCCCGCGGTACGCAGCGCGGGGATCCGGGATCCGGAGGTGATCAGCACGCGGGAGCGTCCCTTGGGACGGTTGTACATCCACGGCTCCAGGCGCCGCTGGCGATTGATCGGGATCCAGCGCATCGGCCGCGCACCCGGGGTGCAGGGCTCGGGCCGCAGGACCGGCGGGCAGACGTCGATGAACATGTCGTGCTCCGGCGGCGCCGCCAATCCCATGCGCTCCAACAGGGGTGGCAGGTCCGGGTCCGGCCGCAACGGGACGATGTCCCAGTAATGCCTGACATACAAGGCCTTGAGATGGCTCGCGAGCAAGCCAGGGATGTGGGACAGTCCCCCGACGACCACGTCCGCGCGCCAGTCCTGCGAGATGGCCAGCAGTGCGTCCAGCCGCGCGGCCGCCATTCCCGGATGAGGTGTCTCGAGAGCCGGAATCCCAATGGCCGCAACGGTATCCATCAGCGGCTCGTCGGCGGTCAGCAGAATCTCGTGGCCCGCGTTACGTGCGGCCGTGGCGAGCGGGGCCATGCCGAAGACGGTCGCCGCGCTTCCGCCGGCGGTGAACAAGAACTTCATCTCATACGCTTTCCGTTAGGCGGCGAATGGGCAGGGTTCACGCTTGCGCGGAAACAGGTTGCTGATCCGCCTGGTGTTGGAATCGGTCAGTCACCTGATGGCCGTTGGTGACGGCGCAGCGCACGATCGCGGAGATCCGGCGGACGTCCTGCGGACAGACCGTGGGTCCGGTCGGCAGCACGAGTATCTGTTCGGCCAGTCGCTCGGTATTCGGCAGGACGACCGGGTTCTCGGTGCGGTAGGGCTCGAGCTGGTGGCAGGCGGGGTCGAAATAGCGTGCGGGGAAGACGTTCTCCGCGTTGAGCACCTTCGTGAGCAACTCCCGGCTGATCCCGCTGGCGGCTTGGTCGATCGTGACGACGCCGTACTGGCAGTTGGCGTACTCGTCGAACGGGACAACCGTGAGACCGTCCACTCCGTACAGCTCGGACCGGAACAGCTTGTGGTTGACCTGGTTGTGCCGCATGGTGTCCTCGAGCGCTTCCAGCGAGTTGATTCCCATCGCCGCGGAGACCTCATGCATCTTGGCGTTGGTACCGACCCGTTCGATCACACGGCCTTCCACGCCGTCGTAACCGAAGTTGCGTAACGAGCGCACGCGCTGCGCGAGGGCGTCGTCGTCGGTGGCGATGGCGCCGCCCTCGAAGCTGTTGATCACTTTCGTCGCGTGGAAGCTGTACACCTCGGCGGTGCCGAACCCGCCGATCCGCCTGCCCTGGAAGCTGCAGCCCAGCGCGTGCGCCGCGTCGAACATCAGCGGCAGGCCGTGTTTGCTCGTCAGCTTCTCCAACTCGTCGATCGCGCAGGGCTTGCCCCACAGGTGCACTCCGACCACAGCCACGGTGCGAGAGGTGATTGCGTTCTCCACCTCGGCCGGGTCCATGCACCAGTTCGACAGATCCATGTCGCAGAACACCGGCGTGAGCCCCATCATCCGCGCGGCGTGCGCGGTGGCCACATAGGTCATCGACGGCATGATGACCTCGCCGCCGGACAGACCCAAGGCCTGGTACACGATCTGCATCGCCGTGGTCGCGTTGGCCGTCACCACGCAGTTGCGAACACCGGCCATCTCGGCCAGGCGTTCCTCGAACTGCCGGACCATCGGACCGTCGTTGGTGAACCGCTGGTTGTCCAGCACCCAGTTCAGTCGTTCGAGGAAACGCGATCGATCACCAATGGTCGGCCGTCCGACGTGCACTGGATTCTCGAACTCCGCGCGACCACCGAAAAGGGACAGGTCACTGATTCTCTGCTTCACCCCTGAACCTCCGTCGTGACCCGCACCGCTCAGCGGGCCTTGTCCACGAACTCCTTGATGGACGCGACCATGTAGTCGACCATCTCGTCGGTGATCGCCGGGTAGACGCCGATCCAGAACGTCTGCTCGGTGACCAGATCACAGTTGGTCAGCTCGCCGACCACCCGGTGCTCGGTGCCGATGTAGGCCGGGTGCCGAGTGAGGTTGCCTGCGAACAGGCGGCGGGTGCCGATCTTGCGCTCCTCCAGGAAGTCGACCAGTTCGGCCCGGCCGAACGGCGCTTGGGGATCCACGGTCAGCACGAACCCGAACCAACTCGGATCGCTGCGCGGGGTGGGTTCGGGCAGCAGCAGGTGCGGTACGCCGTCAAGCCCTTCGCGCAGGCGCCGCCAGTTCCGCCGCCGCGCCGCGCTGAACTGCTCCAGCTTGGCGAGCTGGCTGAGCCCGAGCGCGGCCTGCAGATCGGTCGTCTTCAGGTTGTAGCCGACGTGCGAGAAGATGTACTTGTGGTCGTAGCCGGCCGGCAGCGTGCCCATCTGGTAGTCGAACCGCTTCAGGCACTTGTTGTTCTCGCCCGGTGCGCACCAGCAGTCGCGGCCCCAGTCGCGCAACGACTCCACGATCCTGAACAGCGCGAGGTTCGAGGTCAGCACGCAGCCGCCCTCGCCCATCGTCAGGTGGTGCGCGGGATAGAAGCTGATCGTGGTCAGGTCGCCGAACGTGCCGGTGAGCTTGCCGTCGTAGGTCGAGCCCACCGCGTCGCAGTTGTCCTCGATCAGGAACAGGTCGTGCTCGGCGGCCAGTTGCTGGATCTCGGTGACCTGGAAGGGGTTTCCCAGCGCGTGCGCGATGATGATCGCCCTGGTGCGTGGCCCGATGGCCGCTTTCACGTGCTCCGCGGTCGCGTTGTACGACGGCAGTTCGATGTCGACGAAGACCGGAACCAAGCCGTTCTGCAGAATCGGGTTCACCGTGGTGGGGAAGCCCGCGGCCACCGTGATCACCTCGTCGCCGGGCCGCAGCCTGCGGTCCCCCAACTGCGGTGAGGTCAGCGCCGACGTCGCCAGCAGGTTGGCCGAGGAGCCCGAATTGCACAGCAAAGCCTTGCGCCGCTTCAGCGCACGGGCGAACTGCGACTCGAACGCGCGGGCGCTGGTCCCCGCCGCGATCCTCATGTCCAGTGCGGCTTCGACGAGTGCGGCCCCGTCCGCCTCGTCAAGAACGGCGCCGGAGGGCCAGATCTCCGTGACCCCTGGCCGGAATCCCTGTTCTGCCAGGGTTTCCTGATGGTGCTTGCGCGCCATTTCCAGTGCCAGCGCCTTGTGGTCGGTCATTGTCATGTCCTTCCTCCGGCCGCTGTCGGGCCGCTGCGAACGGGGTGGGCACCCAGCACCCCTCCGATTCTGATCGTGCGTCTTCGAACGTATGGGGCTGCGCTGGAGCGCTGCTCGCAAGCGCCTAGGGCGAAGGTTTGCGGCCATGGCAAAGGGCCTCCGACCCGGAGTTACTCCGGATGGGAGGCCCTTGTGCCGCTACGTCAGGCGTCCCGCCGCTTGAGCAGGACCGCCGCGATGATCATCAGAACGGCGGTCCACAGGACGAACACGCCGAAGCCCTGCCATGGCGTGAGCAGGTCGTTGGCGCCCTGCTTCGCCTGTCCGATCAGCAAACCGGCCTCGGTCGGCAGGTAGGCGTGGATGTAGTCGCCCGCCTTGCCCGGCAGCGTCGCCGCCAGTGGCGCCAGCACGAGCACGAACCCGATCACGATGCTGATCCCGGCCGCCGTGTGCCGGACGAGAGCGCCGATGGCGAGCGAGAAAACGCCGAGCAGAGCCAGATACAGCCCACCGCCGATCACAGCGCGAAGCACGCCGGGATCACCGAGCGAGACCGGAACTTTCTCCTGCAGCATGGCGGCGCCGATGCTGAACGCGACGAACGAGGCCACCACGCTGACGACGAAGACGACCACGAAGAACACCACCGACTTGGCGGCGAGCATGGGCAGCCGCCGTGGCACGGCCAGCAGGCTGGACCGGATCATGCCGGTGGAGTACTCCGACGCGATGACCAGGACGCCGAGCACACAGATGACCGGCTGGCTGGTCAAAAAGCCGCTGCCGAGCATGAATCCGGCCGGGTCGGCGACGATCGCGGCCCGGTCCACCGGGTTCATGTGCTCCCAGTCGGACACGGCCATCCCGACGAACACCGGCATCAAGCCCGGGAAGAGCACGGCGAGCAGGGCGAGTGACCAGCCGGTCGACCGGACCGACCTGATCTTGGTCCACTCCGACTGCACCAGCCTGCCGAAGCCGGCGCTGCGGACTGCGGGCGCCGCGGTGGTCGCGGTGACAGCGGTCATTTCGCACCTCCCTGAGTCTCGGGCCTGTACTCCACGGCGTCCCGGGTCAGTTCCATGAACGCTTCTTCCAACGAACCGCGCTGCGGGGCGAGTTCGTGCACCACGTGCCCACCGGCCGCGGCGATCTCGGCGATCCGAGGCGCCTCCATGTTCGCGACGATCAGCTCGCCGGAGCCGTTCTGGGTCACCATGCCGCCCTCCGCCACGATGGCTTCGGTCAGCCGCTCGCCGTCTGTCGTACGCACCAGCACTGTTTGTTCTGTGCTGCTGTCGATGAACTCCTGCGTCGCGCAGTCGGCGACGAGTTGTCCCTTGCCGATGACGATGAGGTGCTCCGCGGTCACCGCCATCTCGTTCATCAGGTGACTGGACACAAAGACCGTCCTGCCCTCAGCCGCCAGGTCCTTCATCATGGTGCGGATCCAGATGATGCCCTCCGGATCGAGCCCGTTCACCGGCTCGTCCAGGATGAGCACGGACGGGTCGCCGAGCAGCGCGGCGGCCAGCCCGAGACGCTGCCCCATACCCAGGGAGAAGCCGCCTGCCCGCTTGCGCGCGACGTCCTGCAGCCCAACGAGCCCGAGCACCTCGTCGACGCGCTTCGCGCCGATGCCCTGGGTTTGCGCCAGGCACAGCAGGTGGTTGTACGCACTGCGGCCCGTGTGGACTGCCTTGGCCTCGAGCAATGCGCCGACCGATCGAAGCGGCTGCGGCAGATCCCGGTAGTGCTTGCCGTCGATGGTGGCGTCGCCGCTGTTGGCGTGGTCGAGCCCAAGCAGCAGCCGCATGGTCGTCGACTTGCCCGCCCCGTTCGGGCCGAGGAAACCGGTCACCTTGCCGGGTTCGACGGTGAAGGAAAGGTTGTTCACGGCGACCTTCTCGCCGTAGCGCTTGGTGAGGTTCTTGACTTCGATCATCGGGGATCTCCGTTCGTCATGAATGGTCGCAACGAGTTCAGGCCTGTGCGGCCACAAAGGACGGTCACAGGCGCATCCCCGCTGACTCGACGTGTTCGCGAACCCCGATGCCGAGCAGGTCGCCATGAGTGGTCGAGTGCCTTGTCCCGGTCGTCAACGGCGACGAAGCACTGTGAAGGTCTTCCATCCATGCGGCGACGCTAAGGCCAGGAGGGCGGTGAACGCTTCTCCATTCCTGACCGGTCCTGTGTAGATCTCGCAACGCGAGCCCGGATGGCGTAACCGCATGCCAAATGGCCTGCCACAACGACGTTATCCGACCAGGGTCTCCAGTTCGCGGACGACTTCGGCGGGCGCGGGCAGCGCGGCCATCTCGTTGCCGAGCGCCTGTGCTCGCTCGGTATACCGCGGATCGGCCAGGATCTCCCGGCAGCCTGCCGCGATCGCCTCGGCCGGGTTCTCCTCCTTCGCCAGCTCCTCCGGCAGCATCACGATGGCGGCGCCGAAGCCGGACACCGCCTCCGCGATGGCCCGGTTGTGCGGGTTCGGCGCGGGGACGATCAGCTGCGGGACCCCGGCGCTCATCATCGTCATCCCGGTGGTCGCGCCGCAGTGGTGCACGACCAGATCACACGTGGGAATCACGACGTCCAACGGAAGCCAGCCGATGCGGACGTCGCCAAGCTGGTCACCGAGCTCCTCAGCGGTCTTCTTCGGCGCGGCGATGAGCACTTCGGCCCCCGTCAGGACCAGCTGGTCCACCAGATGCCGCATGGCATCCGGCGTCAGCATCCGGAAGTGCGTTCCCGAGGTGATCAGCACCCGCCGGCGCCCCTTGGGACGGGTGAACATCCACGGCTCCAGAGCACGCTGGGGCGTCTTCGGAAGAAACCGCATCCGTTGCTGCGCCGGGGGTGCGGGCGTCCGCCGCAGCGACGGCGGGCAGACGTCGATGTACATGGCGGGTTCTGGCAGTCCGGTCAATCCCATGCGCCGCAACTCGGGCAGCAGTCCCTCTTCGGCACCGGAGTCGATGCCTGCCAACGGGATCCGGAGATACTCGACATAGCGCACGTACGGAACCCCAAGACGGGTCGCGAGCAAACCCGCCATGTAGCTCACCGCGCTGCCGACGACCACATCGGGACGCCAGCCTGCCGTGATCTCAAGCAACGACTCCAGTCCCTGGACGGCCATCCTGGCCAGCCCATGGCCGGTGTCCCGTTCCTCGTCGTCCGACGGGTCGGCCGGCAGGAAACTCCGGATCGTCTCGGACATCATGGAGATCGCGGGAATGCCCATTTCCCTTGCCGCGTCCATCATCGGCTCGTTCGTGGTGGCCAGGATGACCTCGTGTCCCGCGTTGCGCACGGCCGTCGCGAGAGGCGCGCTGGCGTACATGTTCACGTAGCTACCGGTGACGACGAACAGGAATTTCATGGCTGATCGCAGGCTTCCCGTGAGACGGCGGAGGTTGACGGCCCGGCAGGGCCGGGCCATCCATGGGATTTCAGGTCACTTGCGACGGCATTCGACGATGACCGGGCCGGCCTGTCCGTCCCCGGTCGCCGTGATCCTCAGGCCCGCCTTGTCCGCGAGGACCCGGAACTGCTCGACCGTGCGCGGTTTGCCGCCGGTCACCAGCATCGTCAGCAGCCCGCCCTTGGCCGACGCCCCGGCCGAGACGCCGCCGACCACCACGACACGGCCGTTCGGGCCAGCGGCCTCGGCGCACCGGGTGAGGAGCTTGACCACTCCGTCGTCGGGCCAGTCGATGACCACACGCTTGAGCAGATAGACATCCGCACCGCCGGGCAGCGGGTCGAAGAAGCTCTGCCCGCTGACCGTGACGCGGTCGGCCACCCCCGCGGACTCGAAGACCGGGCCGGACTGGGCCACCGTGCGGGGAAGATCGACCAGGGTGCCCCGGACATCGGGGTGCACCCGCAGGATCTCCGCCAGCATCGCCCCGGTGCCACCGCCGACGTCGATGACGTGGCTGACGTTGTCCCAGTCGTCGTTGACCAGGATCGCGGCGTCCGGGACAAAGCCGCCCTCGTGTCCCATCAGCAGGTCGTAGTCGGCCGCGATGTGCGGGTTGGCTTCGAGATCCTCCCAGAACGAGCGCTCGAAGACCTCCTGGTACGCCGGACGGCCGGTACGAACGGCGGCGAGCAGGCCGCTCCACGCGGTGGCGACCCTGCCGGTGTGGCCGTCGAGATCGTGCGCGCGGGCCATGACGGGGTCCAGGAAGCCACGAGCCGCTTCGTTGAGCGTGAACTCGCCATCGGCGGGTTCCTCGAAGACGCCCCGGCCGACCAGGTGGCGCAACACCCTGGCCAGTGTTTCGGCGTCACAGTTGGTTTTCTGGGCCAGTTCGTCGATCTTCGTGATGCCCGCGTCCATGTGCTCGGCGACGCCGATGGTCGCCACCACGTACACGCTCCACGGGGTCGCCAGGTCGCTCAGCGCGTCGAGATCCACCTTGTCCGGCACTTGTTACCTCCAGGGTCGTCGATTGGTCAGTTCGTGCCGGCTCCGCTGCTCACCTGACGGATCACCTGCTGCATGGACTCGGTGTCGTTGGCGTGCGGGAACTCTTCGGCGGGCACGTCGACGCCGAGGAACGCGCACAGCGGGGCCCAGCCCTGCTTCACGTCGTAGACAAGGAGGTTGTCCGCGGGCACGGCGTCGATGATCTCCTGGTTGCGCTTGTGGAAGACCTCGATCGCGTGGGCCTTGTCCTCGAACCGGCCGCCGAAGAGACCGTTCCAGACCATCGTGTTGACGATGCGGCCAAGCCTCGCCGGCGGCGCGTTGCCGTCCGCGGGCGGGTTTTCCCTGCTCTTGAGCACGAACTGGTACAGCGTGTCGTACGTGCTCTGGTACCAGCGCTCGGCGTCGCGAATCGTCAGCACGACCTTCACGTCGGGCAACGCCTTCGTGATCTCCTGGTAGTAGATCGCCGGCGGACCGTCCACAGCGGACGTGAAGCCGTCGAAAACCGTTTCCCAGTCGGGGGTCTGCCCCTCGACGACGATTTTCTCCCACTGCGCCAGGCGCTGCGGGCTGTTGATGATGTCGAACATGTGATAGCAGGGGCCGAACCCGAGCCGGTCCAACGCGACCTGCAGTGAGGTCGTACCGGTCCTGCCCAGACCGGCGTTGACGATCTTCAACACTTGTCTCTCCTCGCTCAGCGCCAGTCCGCTGGATCCTGGTTGGTGGCGACGTTGACGCAGTTCCACAGGTTGACCAGGCCGATCTGGATGACCAGTGCGCCGAGTTCCTGCTCGGTGTAGTGCTTCGCGGCCTGCGCCCAGACCTCGTCCGGCACCGGGTCCTTGCGGTCGTTGAGCCTGCTGGCGTCCTCGGCCAGTGCCAGTGCGGCACGCTCGGCGTCGGTGAAGCAGGACTCGTCTCGCCAGGTGGCCACCTTGGGCAGGCGTTCGTCGTGCTCAGCGAGATCGGTTGGCAGCACGTAGATCCGGCCGTTGATCTGGCTCACCCGCAGCCGGATGAGATCCATCGTCCGCGTCGGCACGCCGACTTGGCCGAGGACCTTGGTCAGCTCAAGCAAGGGCGGCAACGCTTCGGGAATGGCCACTGACGGGTTGGTCATCCGTGGTGACATCGGTTTCTTCTCCTAGAGATGCGATCGGCGACCGCTCACGCGACAGTGGCGGTCCGGGGCGAAGCACGTTCGGCGGCTTCGGCGAGTGCGTGGTGCAGCCGCTGATCCTCGGTCTGGCCGGCTTCCCACTGCACACCGATCGCGAAGGGATGATGGGCCACCTCCAGCACCTCGACGACGCCGTCCGGCGACCAGCCGGTGGGGATGAGGCCCGCGCCGATCTGATCGATCGCTTGGTGGTGACGGCAAGCAGTCTCGGGTGCGTCGTCGTCGGCGAGGATCTGCGCGATCCGGCTGCCGGGTTTCGTCTCGAGCGGGTGCCGGCCGAAGGAGACCGTTGGCTCCGGGCAGTGGCCGTCGTTTCCGGTGACCTCAGGCAGATGCTGATGCAACGTGCCTCCGTGCAGCACGTTCAGCAGCTGCATGCCACGACAGATGGCAAGCGTTGGCATGCCGATATCCAGCGCCTCCCTGACCAGCGCCAGCTCGGCGGCGTCCATCGCCGGACTGCCCGTGCGGGTCGTCAGGTGCGGGGTTGCGCCGTACAGCGCGGGATCCAGGTCCGGGCCGCCCGGGATAAGCAGGCCGTCAAGTCCACTGAGGACTTGTCCGGCGCCGGGCAGCAGCGGGATCAGCACCGGGGTGCACCCCGCCGCGGCGAGATAGTCCACATGCGACTGAAGGGCGAGGTTGACCATCATGGTGGCGCCCTGCAACGTCACCGGCGCCGTCCGGGCACAGATCCCGATCACGGGCCGCCCGGTCACGGCGACTCCCAGCTGTAGAACCGCTTCGCCATCGCATCGGAAGGCGTACGCCAGGTCTCCGGGTCGTAGGCCTCGATGAACGGCCGCAGATCCTGACTGATCTTGATGAAACGCGGATCCGTCTTCGCCTCTTCGATGAGTTCGCCACCGTTTTCGGCGTCGAAATCCTGAAGATGGAAGTACAGGCCGTGAAACGAGAACAGCTGACGCCGCCGCGTTCCCATGCGCTGTGGCATATCCGTGTTGTCGAAAGCGCTGAAGAGCTCGACGACGTCAGCTGTCGAACGAGGATCCATCCTTGCCACGATCAAATTGCTGTGCATTCCACCGCCGCCTCGATTACTTTCCTGGGCCGCAACGAATGCGAGCGTACTGGCCGCGCGGCAGGGACGCTACGGGTTCAACACCCAGGCGGAATTGTGCTGCGTGAAGCCGATGTGCGGGTAGTACTCTGTCGCGGCGGGCGCGGAGAGCAGCACAATCTTGGCCTGTGGAGCCTCTTTCCGGGTCGCGTCGATCAGGGCTCGACCGATACCCGACCGTTGCTGGTCCAGACGCACCGCGATATCCGACAGATAAGTCACGTACGAGAAGTCCGAAACACTTCGCGCGATGCCGACGAGGTCGCCATCGATACGACAGGTGACAACGAGATTGGCGTTTCGAACCATCGCGGCCATGCGTTCGGTGTCCGCGACCGGCCTGCGTTCACCGAGCCCCGAGGAACGGTAGACCTCCAGGACCTCGGCCATATCCAGATCGACGCCGTTCTCGCGGCTAATGTCCCATGTCACGGAGGGTTTCCAATCGTTTGAGGATCACGTCATGGTGGACAAGGAAACGCTCTGGCTGCAGTGGGCCGATGTCAATTCCCTCGGCTCGCAGCAGGGTACCGAAATGCCCGCCGCCGGAGACAGCGCTGTTCGCGGCCGCCTGAACGGCTCGATAGGCCCGCTCACGTTCGGTTCCGCTCTCCAGCAGATCCGCCAGCACCGCCGAGCTGTACACCAGTCCGTGGGTCTGGTCGATCGCCGCGCGCATCCGATCGGGGAAGACCGCGAGGTTCGCCACCAGGTTCGCCGCCGCGGTCGCCTGGTAGTGCGCGACGATCATCGCGTCCGCCATGGCAACCCGCTCGACCGACGAGTGGGACAGGTCCCGCTCGTGCCAGAGCGCCACGTTCTCGACCATCGTGCCGGCGTACCCTCGCAGCAGCCGCGCCAGCCCGACCAAACGCTCGCTGGTCGTCGGGTTTCGCTTGTGCGGCATGGCGCTCGACCCTTGGTAGGCGACCGTCCGGCTCTCCTCCACCTCGCGGACCTCGCTGCGCGACAGCAGCCGCACCTCGGTGGCGATCTGCTCGATGCACGCACCAAGCGTCGCAACCACTTGCACGAGTTGGGCGTGCCGATCGCGGGCCACCACCTGGCTTGGCGCGGACTCGACACCTATGCCGAGTTGCCCGCACACGTACTCCTCGACGAACGGGTCGATCAGCGCGTAGGTCCCGACAGACCCGGAGATCGTGCCCACCGCGACTTCCTCGCGCGCGGCCGCCAACCGCCGTACGCAGCGGTCGATCGCGAAGGCGTAGCCCGCCAGCTTGTGGCCGAACGTCGTGGGCTCCGCGTGCATCCCATGGGTACGCCCGATGCACACCGTGGCCCAGTGCTCGACTGCCTTGTCCGCCAACACACCCCGCAGCCGGGCCACCGTCTCGATCAAGATGTCGCAGGCGCGGGCAAGGGTGTACCCCAATGCCGTGTCCACGAGGTCATAGCTCGTCATCCCGAGGTGCACCCAGCGCGCGGAGTCGTCGGGGATGTCCTCACAAAAGGCGGTGAGAAAGGAAAGGATCTCGTGGTCTCGCTCGCGCTCGATCTCGGCCACCCGCGCGGCGGACGGCACCGCGGCACGCCGGATGTCCGCCAGTGCGTTCTCGGGAACCCGGCCGAGCAGGGTCTGTGCCTGTGACGCCAGGACTTCCACCTGGGTCCACGTGGCATAACGGGCCTGATCAGACCAGAGCTCGGCCATCTCGGGCAGTGAATAACGGGATATCATGACCGTGATCCCTCCGAAGTCAACCGCCGGCCGCGGATAATTTCGCGCAACTCGGTGTATAGCAGGCATTCGGCGGCACTCGGCAAATTTCTCCGAGCGTGCTCCGGCGTTCGACCGCGGGTTCTCCGCAGTTGAACGGATCAAAGTCCCAGGAGCCGGACGCATTCTTTCTCCGACGTTGCCCTACCGGCCCTGTTTCCGGGTGTCAGCGACTTGCACGATAACTCGCGAGGTCCTGTAGTTGCTTCGTGCCAGTCTCCATCGCAGCGAGAAATAGGCAGCCGATCTGCCGAAGTATTCGTGAAACGAAACAGGTGTTCCTGCGCGGCCATTCGACCGTCGCGGAGCACGTGCGGACCGTGCTTGCCGCCATCCGCGAAACGGACGCGGAGCTCAACGCGTTCGTCGCGGTCGCCGACAATCGCGCGCTCCGCGAGGCAGAGGCGGCCGACCGGCTCATCGCGAGCCTCGGCGAGGCCGCCTTCCACGACAAGCCACTGCTCGGCGTCACGGTGTCGGTGAAAGACCTGATCCAGACACAGGATCTGCCGACCAGGCGAGGTTCATTGCTGGCGAACCACCGCGCGGCCGTGGACGCACCTGTTGTCGCCCGGCTCCGCGCGGCAGGCGCGATCGTGGTGGGCAAGACGGCGACATCGGAGTACGGGTGGAGCGCGAGCACGGTGAGCCGGGTGGGCAGCCCCACCCGGAATCCCTGGGCGCACAACAAGTCCGCAGGGGGCTCCAGCGGCGGGTCGGCCGCCGCGGTGTCGGCGGGCCTGTGCACCGCGTCGGTTGGTACGGACGGTGCGGGGTCCGTCCGTATCCCCGCGGCGTTCTGCGGTGTGGTCGGGTTCAAACCGTCCTTCGCCCGGATTCCTTACGTACCACCGTGTGCCGAGCGGCTGGCACACGTCGGACCGCTTGCGCGCAGCGTGGCCGACATCGCCGGACTCATGGCGGTGATGTCCGGCGCGGACTCCCGTGACCCGGACTCGGTGATCGCACCACCCGTACTCACGAAACAGCCTGCCCCGCTGAGGATCGGCTGGATCGAGTTTCCCCGGACATCCGGCGAGGTCCGCAGGGTCACCGAAGACGTGCTGCCGGCACTGGCAGCGCAGGGACATCGCGTCGACCGCATCGAGGTGCCGTTCGACGACCCGTATCCCGCACTGGTGGACATCCTCGCCGCCACCGAGGCGAGCGGCACGACGCCCGAAGACGAGCAGTCGTGCGACGAAGGACGGCTCGCGGTCGTGCGGTACGGACGTTCCCTGAGCGGCGCGGCAGTCATGCACGCGGAAGAGGCACGGCTTGCCCTGCGCACGAAGTTGGGCGCGGTGATGGACCGCTACGACCTTCTGGCCATGGCGACCGTTCCCACCGAACCGTTCGCCGCCGACGCGATCGGCCCGTCCTGGGCCGCCAACCCGGACGACCTGCTGTGGCTCGCGTGGTCGCCCGCCACCTACCCGTTCAACATCACCGGTCAGCCGGCCCTGTCCCTCCCGGTCGGCATCACGTCCGCCGGGCTCCCGGTCGGACTGCAACTCGTCGGCCGGGTCGGCGACGACGACCTGGTGCTCTCCGCCGCCGCGCGGCTGGAGGCGGATCTCGGCCTCGCGCTGGTGCCGCCCGGCCAGGAAACGAAAGGGGAATGATCATGCCGTCCAGGCCGTGGTCCCTGCACGGTGACGAGAGCGGCGTCGGCCGCCCCTCGTTCGTGGCCGAGTTCGGGCTCTGGGACGACCGGCAGGCCGCCGCGGCCGAACAGGTCGAGGTGGAGCTGAACGAGGTCGATCTCGTCCGGGTCGTGTTCTGCGACCCGCACGGGCTGGCCCGGTCAAAGACCGTGCCGGCCAACGTCTTCCGCGCGATCCTGCGCAACGGCATGGACTTCAGCGCCGGGCCGTTCCTGTTCGACACCGGCCACGCCGTCGCCGTCGACTTCCTCGCCGACGCCGGCGTGGGGGTCGGTGAACTGCTTGGCGCGGGCGACTTCGTGCTCGTCCCGGATCCGCGCACGTTCCAGGTTCTGCCCGGGACCGAGCCGAGGACCGCATGGGTGCTCGGCAACGAGTACCTGCGCGACGGCTCGCCGCATCCGCTGGCGTCCCGTGCCGTGCTGCGCCGGGTCCTGGCGGAGTACGGCAAGCACGACCTCGCTCCGGTCATCGGACTGGAGGTCGAGTGGTACCTCACCCGTCTGCTCGACGGGCCGCCTGGCAACGCGGGCAACGGTTTCGGTGTGCAGGGGCCCGCTCCGGCCGTGGCAGCCGTGAACCCGGGCTACCAGTTCAACCTCGACGCCTACTACGACTCGGTGGCCGACGTCGCGGACCCGCTGGCCGCGATGCTGATGGCGCTCGGCCTGCCGTTGCGCTCGTTCGAGCACGAGTCGGGCCCCGGACAGCTCGAGACGACCTTCGGTCCGATGCTGGCGATGGACGCGGCCGACGCGATGTTGCTGTTCCGTACTCAGGTCAAACAGACCTGCAGGCGCCGCGGGTACCACGCGTCCTTCATGACCCTGCCCCGTCTGGACAGCTTCGACTCCAGCGGCTGGCACCTGCACCAGTCCGTGACGAGTACGAAGACGAACACCAACGTGTTCGCCGCGGGCGACAGCGCGCAGGACGCGATTTCCCCTGAAGGCGAAGCGTATGTCGCCGGCCTGATGTCCCGGGCGCGGGAGTTCTGCATGCTGTCCGTGCCGACCGTGAACGGATATCGGCGCTTGGCTCCGGAGTTCACGCTCTCCCCCACCTCGGTCAACTGGCGCTTCGAAGACCGCAGCGCCATGGTGCGGGTGCTCGCAGGCGGCAGCTCGACGCATGTGGAGAACCGGATCGGCGAGCCTTGCGCGAACCCGTACCTCACCATCGCCTCTCAGCTCTACGCGGGCTTGGAGGGACTGATCTCCGGTACTCCGGCCACCCAGACCACGTATCCCTCGCTACCGACGTCGCTGCGCGAGGCACTGGACGCGTTCCGCGAAAGCACCAGCGCCGAGCAACTGCTGGGCGCGCCGCTCAAGGCCTGCCTGACGAAGCTGAAGCAAAGCGAGGCGTCCCGGTTCGACGCTTGGCGCAAGGCAGAGCACTCCCCCGCTGGTGAAGTCACCAACGAGGTCACCGAGTGGGAGCACCGCGAATATTTCGGTGTCTTTTAAAAACAGCAAGTTCGTGCCGAAAGGAAGCCTGCCATGTCACGGTATGACTGGGGCGGAAGCAATCCGTCCATCGAAAAGCTCAAGGCCGCCATCGAGCCGGCTCGCCAGAAGGTGACCAGCCATCCGCTGTACGGCCAACTGAACACAGTGGACGCCGTGGTGACGTTCATGGAGTATCACGTGTACGCCGTGTGGGACTTCATGTCCTTGCTGAAGGTCCTGCAGCGGCAGCTGACGTGTGTCGAAGTGCCCTGGGTGCCGTCCGCACTGCCCGAGAGCCGCAGGCTGATCAACGACATCACGCTCGTCGAGGAGAGCGATGAGCTCGGCGACGGCTTCATCAGCCACTTCGAGCTGTACGTCGACGGAATGCGGCAGGCGGGCGCGGACACGTCCCGCATCGACGCGTTCATCGATCTGCTGCGGGCAGGCAAGCCGGTTCTGCCGTCGATCAAGGAAGCGGACGTCCCCGGGCCTTCGGCCGAGTTCATGACCACGACGTGGACGTTCATCGAGACCGCCCCGGTGCACTGCCAGGCCGCGGCGTTCGCGTTCGGGCGCGAGGACCTGATTCCCGACATGTTCGACCAGGTTGCCGCGCTCAACGCCGAATTCGGTGACCTGTCGACGTTCGTGGACTACCTCAGGCGGCACATCCAGGTGGACGCCGAGGAACACACGCCGATGGCGATGCAGATGCTCGCCGACCTGTGCGGCGATGACGACACCAAATGGGCCGAGTGCGAGGAGACCATCAACCGCGCGCTCGCGGCCCGCACGAAACTGTGGGACGGCATCCTGGGGCGGATCGTCCAGCGCTCCCACTGACCAGACCTGATCCCACGTTCCCCGGGCCCAGCACAAAGGGCTCGGGGCACACCAGCAAGCTGAGGTGGGGAAAACCGCATGCCATGGGCGAAAGACACGACCACTTCGACGGCCGGCACCGGCCGGGCCGAACGGATCACGCAACGAACCCGCAGCGAGAACTGGAAGAAACCACCACGCCGCATCGAGAAGTCGGAATGCATCACGTGCGACACGTGCCTGCGCAACTGCCCACCCGAGTTCGGGGCGATCTTCGATCGCGGGCTGGACGTCGTGATCATCCCCGAACTGTGCTCCGGCTGCCCCGTGTGCGTGATGGTCTGCCCCGTCGACTGCATCTACGTGGACGAGGACTGGACGCCGACTGGAGACCAGATGTGGGATCACATTGACCTGACCGGAGAATCGGTATGACGCTGCCGACCGAGCGAGACGCCGCGCTCTCCCGCAAGGCCGCGCTGGTCAAAGCACGGCAGAGCCGCAGGCCGAGCCGGCTCGGGCAACGCGCCGGAGCGACGACCACCCCGGACTACCTGGTCGCCGAGGACGCCGGATTTCCCGGGCTGCTCAAGCAGACCTGGCAACAGGCCGTCGCCGCGCCGGACCTGCCCAAGGCCGTGGACGTGCTGCTCACGCTCGCCGGACACGTCCCGGCGGACATCCAAATGCGGGCACTGCCCACCGCGGACGAGTACGCGCTGAAGGTTCTGTTCGGCAAGACGTGGCGGGAGGACATCCCGATCGTCGATCCAGCCGAAGACGGTGCCCCAGCGGCATTCCTCGGCGAGATCGGACTGAACACCAGCGGCCGCGTCGTCATCCGCGTCCCGTCGAAGGGCCCGTTGGCCGGCGAGCACAACCTCGTGGGCGGCGTACTGCGCGTACCGTGGTCCGCCCAGCACTTGTCGGACTACCAGGCCGAGCTTTCCCGTGCGGCCCAACGGTCACGCGAATCGGTGGCCGACTGCCGCGAATGGCTGGCGGCCGCGGGTGAGGCCGCGCGCCACGACATGCTGGAGAACCTGCAGGAGGCGGCCCAACGGACGGCACCGTTCGTGCTGTACTCCGGCGACAGGCAGTACACCAACTTCCGTGACCAGAACACGTTGACCGGTAAGACTTTGTGGCCCGGACACCCGGACTGCGCGCTGAGCAGTCTGGCGACCGTGCCGCTCGACCTGTGGTCGGACAGCGATGTGCTGATGGTGGTGTGTCTGACGCTGCTCGTGCGGTCGTCGGGGTTCGCCCGGATCGAGGAAGCCAACAACACACAACTCACGCCTGAGCACGTGGCGCACCTGCTCGAGGGAACGCGTCAGGCCTACAACAGTGTCCCCGGCGGAGAACTCGTGCCGCCCGCGCGGTCGACCAAGGCGGCTGCGCTCGGCGATCTCGCCGACGCCCTCGCCAGGCGGCGCATCGAGATCACGCCGAAAGTTCAGCTGTACCGGGAAATTCACGGTCCGCTCATGCACAAGATCGAACGGGTCGCCGGTGCCCCGGCTGACGCCGCGCAGCGTCTGGAGGCGGAACTTACCGCCCGCGTGCGCGAGCGGCTCCCGATCTCCGGCAGCACGCTCGGAGAGCTTGGTGCCAGCATCGAGGCGGCACCTGAATGGTTGGCGAAGCCACACGGCGAATTCGGTACAGGGCTGGAATCCCTGGTGTACGAGACCGTGACCGCTGCGACGGCGGCATTCAACGTCGACTTCGCGATGAGCCGCGGGATGCGGTCGTTGACCGCGCTGATCGAGGCGCTGCGCGCGGAGGATTTCGCCAAGATCGCCACGTGGGACATCCCGCACTTCTTCTGCTGCGTCGTGCCCACACCGGACGCCAGCAGACACTTCGGGGGCTCGTCGGCCCATCTCGCCGACACCGCGTGGTCCATCTCCGCGCGGATGCAGTACAACTCGTGGCACTTCCTGGTCGGCAACCTGCCGAAGGTTCCCGAGATCGTGGCGCGTGACTACTTCGTCCCACCCCGGATCCCGGACATCGCGTACTACTCCGACCAGCACCACCACGGCCACGTCGCCGCCAAGGTGCGCTTCAGCATCCGCAGCCCGCAGGCGGTGCGAGTGCTGGGCCGCACGTTCAACGGGTTCATGGATCTTCGGCTGTTGCGCTGCGAGGGGTTGCCGTTCGACGAGCAGGATCTGCTTGCCGCGCACCGCACATCGGCCTTTATCGCGAAGGCGACAAGCCTCGCTGCCTCATTGGTCGCCGACGGCGCCGACATCGAGATCGCGAAGTTCGACTCACAGTGGCACTGGGAGAAAATCGCCGGATAGCAAGAAAGCTTGCGGCCCCTGGCTTCCCGAGCCAGGGGCCGCAAGCTTTTGCGCGTCTGCGTCAGACCCGCACCGGTTCCTCCGCGGACCGGGCATGCACGACCCGGTACGTGTTCCAGTCGCTGACAGTGATCAACGACTTCCGCTTGTCCTCGTTCTTGCGACGCGCGGCGGTCTGCTTGTCCTCCGCCAGCGAGCGGAACGTGTCGTAGGACTCCTTGCTGTCCCACTGCGAATAGACCACGACGAAGTCGTTGTCCGCTCCCACGGTCGCCAGGTTGCCGTCACCCGTGCCCAGGTTGCGGGACCGGATACCGCGCAGCACGCTCTGCGACCGGTAGCCCGGGACGTCCACCAGCCACTCGTGTGCCGACCCGATCGTGGAGATCAGGTCGGTTTGCTCGCGCGGCTGCACGCCGAGGATCTCGATGACCGTGTAGTCGTCGCGGTCGGGCGAGATCTCGGTGACGTCACCGAGCGAGGGGTGTCGCTGCCCCAGCTCGACCTCGGTCTGCATCAGCCGGACGAACGTGGCGATCTGGTTGAAGACCGGGATCGTGTGGTGCTTGAACTCGCTGGTGTCGTAGCGGGCCTCCAGGTCCTGCTTGCCCCGCCACTGGATGAAGTTCAGCGTCCCGTACTTGTCCTGTCCCTTGTGGACCGTGCTGGAGATCCAGCCGGGGAACGCCGCGGTGTTGACGAGGCTCTTCATCTCGGTGACCAGCCGGTCCACTCGGGGCGACTGGTCGGTCTTGAACAGGTTGATGACGGTCAGGTACCCGTTCTCGGGATTGATGAACGGCATGCTCTCTCTTCCTCCTTAGGACTGGCCGAACCAGCGGCCAAGGGCGTCGGGCAGACCATTCACCCCGGACCCCCCAAAACCGACCCATGCGATGTAACCGTCTGGCCGAACCAGCAAGGCCTCGACGCCGTCGAGCGCCGCCGGACGCGAACCCGTCGTGACGACGTCGATCCGGTCGGCCCACGGCTCCACGGCGGCGCGCACCTTGTCGTTGTCGGCCAGGTCGATCACGATGCCGCGTCCACCGTTCAGGCAACTGAACGCGCGCTTGCCAGGCGACCCATTGCTGGCCGTGAGCTCGAAGTCAGGCAGCCGCCTGCCGAGCAGCGGGTGGTCGCCGGAACCGACGTCGTACTTGATGTCCAGGCCGGTGACCATGCCGACCAACAGCTTCTGGACGTCCTCGTACGCCAGCAACTCCATCATCACCGCACGCATCGGGTCCATCTCGTCGCCGCTGAGGTACAGGATCCGCTGGGCGAGGGTGTTGGCCAGGATGCGCGCGGCAACCGGGTGCCGCTCGGTGTGGTAGGTGTCCAACAGGTCCGCCGGGGCGTTGCCGTTGATCTCGGCGGCGAGCTTCCACCCGAGGTTCATCGCGTCGCCGATGCCCGCGCTCATGCCCTGGGCGCCGATCGGCAGGTGGATGTGCGCGGCGTCGCCGAGCAGGAAGACCCGGTCGCGCCGGTACTCGGCGGCCTGCCTGCTGGAGTCGGTGGTGAAGCTTGTCCACAATGGCTTCCCGGCGCTGATGTCCTCACCGGTCAGCCGCGTCCACGCGTCGGAGATCTCCTTGAAGCTCGGCACGTCCTCGGCGTTCCGCCGCTTCGCGGCACTGCGCTCGTACACGACCACGCGGTTGACTTGCGGGCCCATCGGCAGCACCATCACGTACCCGCCCGGCACGCGCTCGCCGGCGAAGCGCGGCCGCAGCTCAAGGCCGGCGATGTCGGCGAACCACAGCTCGATGACGGGATCCGTACCGGGGAAGTCGACGTCGATCAGCTTGCGGACCGCGCTGCGGCCGCCGTCGCAGCCCGCCACATAGCGGGCGCGCAGCTTCTCGGGGCCGTCCGGCGTGGTGACGTCCACAGTGACGCCTTCGGCATCCTGGCTCAGTCCGGTGACGTCGTAGTTCCGGCACACCGCAACACCTTGCTCGGCGGCCCATCCGGCCAGTACGCCCTCGGTGAGCGACTGGGGCTTGCCCCGTGCGCCGTACGAACCGCCTTCGATGATCTGGTAGTTCAGCGGCAGTCCACCGAAGTGACCGAACGGAATCGTGTGCAGCTCACCGAATCGCGGCAGCAACCCTCGCTGGTCGAACTCCTCGATGGTGCGAGCGGAGAAACCGAGGGCACGCGACTGCTTCATCGGCTCCGCGAGCCGGTCGAGCACAACGGCCTCGACTCCGGCGAGGCCCAGTTCACCGGCGAGCATCAGCCCGGTGGGCCCTGCCCCCACGATGATGACGTCCGCATCAAACTCTGACATTTTCCTTCCTACCTTCCGCGCGCAACAGCTTCCCGATCGCCTGGTCCAGGTCTGCCTCACTGCTACCTGCCCAGGCGAGGAAGCCGTCCGGCCGCAGGAGGATGGTGCTGATTCCCGGGAGAGATCCCGCTTCGTCCGTCGCTTGAATCGTGGGGATGGGCCAGCGCCCGGAGTCGTCGGACGCCGGGGTGAGTCGCACTAGGACGGGTTCGGTTCCCGCTGCCCGCAGCGGGCCCGATTCCGTCCGTAGCCGCAAGTTCGTGATACGCCGCCCGACAAGCGGGGACTCGGGCGGGCCGTACCGGTCGCTGAGGTTGCTGGCGACCCCGGCCAGGTGCGTACGGACCTGGCTGAGGCTGGTCAGTTCGGTCAGTACCGTGCGCAGCGGCTCGAACTCGGGCCCGCCGATCAGTACAACCTCTTGCGCCGCAACATGGTTCAGCACGCGCCTGGCGATCGCGTGCCGCTCGTCGTGGTAGCTGTCCAGCAGGCTGGGTGCTGCCCAGCCGCGCACCGTTCCGGCGAGTTTCCAGCCGAGGTTGACCGCGTCCTGCAGGCCGACGTTCAGTGCCTGGCCACCGATCGGCATGTGCCAGTGGGCCGCGTCGCCCGCGAGCAGAACCCGGCCCTGCCGGTAGGAATCGGCCAGCCCCCACGAGTTGTCGAAGGCGTCCAGCCAGATGGCGGTCCCTCCGGAGATGTCCTCGCCGGTCACCTTCTCCCACAGCGCGACGACTTCACCGAACTCTGGCGGCCCGGTCCGTTCGGTCACGGCTTGGCCTGCCGCGTGCACCATCACCCGTGTGACGCCGTCGCGAGTCATCGCGACGGCGAACCCGGCTTCGAGCCGCTCGAACCTGCGGTCACGGATCTGAATGCCAGTCACGTCAGCGCGCAGCAGCTCCTTCGTCGCCGCCTCGGCCGTCACGGGGAACCCGCGCAGTCTGCGTACGGTGCTGTGGGCTCCGTCGCAGCCGACCACGTACCGCGCCTCGATCCGCAGGTCTCCCCTTGGTCCACGGACTCCGCAGACAACGTGGTCGTCCCGCTCGATGATCTCGGTGAGCTCGTGCCCCCGAAGCAGCGTCACGCCCAGCTCAGCGGCGCGCTCACCCAGGACCGCCTCGGTTCGGTACTGGGGCACCTTCCAGTTGCCCGCGTACTCGCTGTCCAAATTGGACATATCGAAGCCCAGGCCGCCGAAGTGTGCCCGCGGCTCGTGCGCTGCCTCTGCCAGCAGCGCATCGAAACCGCGCTCGTGCAACAGTTCGGCGGTCAGCGTGGTGAGCTGGCTGGCCCGCGACTCGGTCATCGGGACGGGCAAGCGCTCCACGATGGTGACCGGCACGTTGGCCCGGCCGAGCTCGCAGGCCAGCAGGAGCCCGACCGGGCCCGCGCCGACGACGACGACCGCTGCGGCCGCCTGGGGTCTCGTCACGACGCCGCGCGCGTGCCGCCGGAGCCTTCAGCAAAGGCCTTCGCGGCACGCAAGGTCGTCAAACTGTTGTTGCTCAACGCGTTCTGGACGAACTTCTGCGCCGCTGCCAAGTCCGCGTCCGGACCGAGCACGTCGGCGATGCGGTCCTCGTTGATCCGAATCGTGTGCCGCGACGTCACCGACACGCCACCGTCACACTCCTCGATCAGCCAGCGCCCGGTGTGCAGTGTCATCAGCGCGGGCAGAACGATCTGCTTGTACACAATGGTCGTGTTCGGCTGGCACACGCGGACGGATCGCGTGGTGTGCGTCGATCCGTCCTTCGTGCGAGTGTCCATTTCGAGCGTCTGCAGCCCCGGCGTTTCCTCCTCCAACAACACCCTGGCCACGTGCGGGAGCCGCTGCTCCCAGAGCTGGGCCTCGTTGATGAAGTCGTAGACGTCCTTGGTGCTGCCGTCGACCGTCACGGTGTCGTCGAACGTGATCAGCTTGTCGGGACCGCTCGCCTCCACGTTCGTCTTGAGCGCGTTCAGCTCCGACGTGCTGTTGCGGTCGACCGCCTTGATGATCCAGTCCAGATCGGCCGGATCGTCGGTCGCCGGGAAGAAATCGTGCAGCAGGCGCACATGGCATTCGGAGTCGGACACGGGCTCGATCACCCATTCCCCGCCCATGCCACCGACCGGGTGCTGCGAGCGTTCCTGACGGAACGACACGCTCATCCGCGCCGGATCGTGCTCGCGCCTGGACGTCCAGCTCTTGGCGGCGCCGTTGGCGGTCGCCCAGATCCGGATCAGCTCCGAGTTCCCGTCCCGCCGCACGCTTTCGGCGTGCACGGTCGGTGGGAAGATCGTCGGCCACTTGTCGACGTCCGCGATCAGTGCGTAGACCCGCTCGGCTGGAGCAGCGACGTTGACCGTGTGTTCGGTCTCCCGCACCGCGCTCGTAGTCACGATTCTTCTCCTCTTGCTGACGAAAACGGCTATCGGGCGGACACAAGCGGCTGGGTTTGCGTTGCCCCGAACCAGCGCCGCAGCGCGTCTGCGAGCTCGCCTGCGCCCGGGGCGGCCCACGCGACGTAGCCGTCGGGCCGGATCAGCACGGATTCCGTTGCGGCGCCACGTTCTTCCGGCCCGGCCGGGAAGCTCTTCACCCGGACCACGTCGACGCGGTCGGCCCATCCGGCGACGAGCTGGCTCACCGAGTCGTCCGAGGTGATCAGGACGCCCTTCGCCGAGTGCAGCAGCGATGCGATCTGCGCACGGCCGCCGTCGGCGAGTTCCAGCTCACGGTCGGCCATCCGCGCACCGAGCAACGGATGCCCCTCGCCCACGTCGTAACGGATGTCGAACCCGCTCACCATGCCGGACAAATGCCGCGCTGCCACCGGAAGCGCGAAGATCTCCGCCATGATGCTGCGCAGCGGCTCGACCGACTTGCCGCTGAGGTTGAGCGTGCCCTGGGCGACGGTGTTGCGCAGAACCCGTGCCCCCACTGGGTGTCGCTCACTGTGGTAGGTGTCCAGCAGCTCGCCCGGACCCCAGCCCTTGAGCGTCGCGGCCAGTTTCCAGCCGAGGTTCACCGCGTCCTGCACACCGATGCTCAGCCCCTGACCGCCTGCCGGCAGGTGGATGTGCGCGGCGTCGCCCGCCAGCAACACGCGGCCACGCCGGTACTCGGTGACCTGACGCGTGGCGTCGGTGAAGCTGCTGACCCACCGGGCACTCCCGCCGTGGATCGACTCGCCGGTCAGCCGCTGCCACGCGTTCGCGACGTCGGAGAAGGTCACCTTGCGGCTCTTGTCCGGCTGCGTTCCGTTCTCGCACACGATGATCCGGAAGTAGCTCTCGTCCAGTTTCGCCGCCATGACCATGCCGTTGGGCAGCAGCTCGCCGATCATCCGCGGCCGGATGGCGCAGCCGGTGACGTCCGCGAGGTACATCTCGCGCATCGCGTCCGTGCCAGGGAAATCGAAGCCCGCGAGCTTGCGGACGGTGCTCTGGCCGCCATCGCAGCCCACCAGGTAGTGGGCCGAGTACTCGGCGAGGCCGTCGGGACCCTGCACGACCGCGGTGACGCCGTCGCTGGTGTCCTTCAGGCTGGTGACTTCGTGCCCGCGGCGCAGTGTCACGCCCAGTTCGAGTGCCCAGCCCTCGAGCATCTCCTCGAGCTTGAACTGGGGCACGCCGCGCATGCCGAAGTGGGAGCCTTCCAGGATCCCGTAGTCGATCGGGATGCCGCCGAAGTGCCCAAGCTGGGCGATCTCGGTGTTCTCCAGCCGGCCGAGCAGCCCGCGGTTGTGGAAGATCTCGGTCGCGCGGGCGGTGAACCCGATCCCGCGCGACTCCCAGCTCCGCTCGGTCCGCTTCTCGAAGACGGTGACGTCCACGCCGCCGAGGCGAAGCTCGGCCGCGAGCATCAACCCCGTCGGTCCGGCACCGACAACTATGACCTCAGTATCCATTTCGCGTCCTCAGCTTCGAGTGGGCGTCGGGGACCGGCTTTCACACGCCGGGTGTCAGGCAGGGATCGCCTCGATGATCGAGACCGGTGAGGTGGTGGGAACAGCCCTGACCAGCTGCAGACCGGCCTTGGCGAACAGCTCGGCGTACTGCGGCAGCGTGCGTTCCTTGGCACCGAGCAGCAGCATCAGCCACAGGTCGATGATGTTGCCGATGTGCCGCTGGTTGTTCTCCTCGATCACGTACTCGATCACGAGCAGCTTGCCGTCGGAGGCGATCGCGTCGCGGACGTTGCTCAGCAGCCCGAGGCACGCCTCCTCCGGGAAGTCGTGCAGGACGTGCTTGAGCACGTAGCAGTCCGCACCCGCGGGCAGCTTGTCGAAGTGACCGCCGTGCTCGATCGTGACCCGGTTCGCGACACCAGCGGCCTCAAGCACGGGCGGCGCGGCCGCGGTCGCGGCCTCGGAGTCGTACAGGACACCGTGCGTGCTGGTCGCCCGCGCCAGAATCCCCGCAAGGAGAGCGCCGCGCCCGCCGACGACATCCACGACCGTGCGGAACTGGGAGAAGTCGTACGCCGCCAGCACCGGGTCGGTCTCCGACGCCGACATGCTGCCCATCCCCTGGAAGAACTCGGCCATGTACTCCGGGTTCGACATCAGGAACTCGTAGGCGCCCATGCCACGCAGCTTGGGCATGTTGGCCTCGCCGGTGCGCACGGTGCTGATCAGGTGGCCGAACTCCTCCCACAGCAGCGGGTGGCCCATCAGCATGGCGATGCCGCGCATCGAATCCGGCGCGTTGTCCCTGAGCGAATCGGCCATCGGGGTCAGCGCGAAGCGGCCATCCGACTGAAGCCGGAACACCGAATAGCCGGACAGCGTGCGCAGCAACCGATACGTCGCCTCCGGATCGGCGTCGACCCGTTTCGCGATTTCGTCCGCAGGCAGCGGTCCGTCGCCAAGAACATCTGCGATTCCAAGCTTGGCGGCGACTGACAGCGCCTGGGTTACCACCGAGCCTTGAATCAGGTCGAGCAACTCGTACGCGGCAGACTGGTCCCGGTCGACCGGCAATGCGGACATGTTTCCCTCCAGAATTCTCCGACTCTGGGCGGCGACGATAGTTCTGTCCGATTTATGCCCGCAACCAGGCGCGATCGTTCAACTGCAGAATCGACGCAGTCGAACCAGCACGCTTCAACCGAGGCTCGACCGAGATTATTGGAATCCCTGTCAGGCTGCCGCGAGACTATGCCGAAGGAGTAGGCGAAATGGCGGACAACGGACAGCACGTCGCGTTGATCACCGGCGGGACGAGCGGAATCGGCCTCGCGGTGGCCGAGACCCTCGCGGCCAGTGGCCTCAAGGTCTTCATCTGTTCGCGTACCAAGGAAGCCGTCGACGAGACGGTCGGCAAGCTGCGGGCGAACGACTACCAGGCCGACGGCGTCGTCGCCGACGTCCGGCGCCCGGAGGACGTCCAGCGCCTGGTAGGCACCGCCGTGGAGCGATTCGGGCAGGTCGACATCCTGGTCAACAACGCGGGCCGCAGCGGCGGCGGCATCACCGCGGAGATCGCCGACGAGCTCTGGTACGACGTCATCGACACCAACCTCAACAGCGTCTTCCTGATGACCCGCGAGGTGCTCAGGACCGGCAAACTGGTCGAACGCGGCTGGGGCCGGATCGTCAACATCGCGTCGACCGGCGGCAAGCAGGGCGTGGTGCTCGGCGCTCCCTATTCCGCTTCCAAGCACGGCGTCATCGGATTCACCAAGGCCTTGGGTCTTGAACTCGCGAAGACGGGTGTCACGGTGAACGCCGTGTGCCCCGGTTACGTCGAAACACCGATGGCGCAGCGGGTGCGGCAGGGTTACGCGGCGCACTTCGACACTTCCGAGGACGCGATTCTCGAACGTTTCCAGGCGAAAATCCCGCTTGGCCGTTACTCCACGACCGAAGAAGTGGCCGGATTGGTCGACTATCTCGTCACCGATGCCGCCGCGCCGATCACCGCGCAGGCGATCAACATCTGCGGCGGTCTCGGAAATTACTGAAAGCGCGAAGAAAAGCGCATTCACACGAATGCGCTTTTTTCATGTTCTGACATGACTTGAAATGGCTTTGCGGCCGTAGACGTGGAGGCGCACGGTGGCGGTGGACGGGACGATCCTGGTGCTCGGCGGGACCGGCAAGCAGGGCGGCGCGACGGCAGGCGAGCTGCTGCGCCGTGGGCGGGTTGTGCACGCGCTGGTGCGTGATCCGGAGTCGCCCAAGGCGCGGGCGCTGGCCGACGCGGGCGCGGTGCTTGTACGCGGCGACATGAACGACGAGGCGTCGTTACGCGCGGCGATGGCCGGGGTCCATGGCGTGTTCAGTGTTCAGACGTTCCTGACTCCCGGCGGGGTCGAGGAAGAGGAGCGCCAAGGCAAAGCGGTGGCTGACGCCGCGGCGCACGCGGGCGTGGCGCATTTCGTCTACACGTCGGTCGGCGGCGCGGAACGCGACACCGGCATCCCGCACTTCGACAGCAAATGGGCGATCGAGCAACACATCCAGAAGCTCGGGCTGCCCGCGACCATCCTGCGGCCGGTGATGTTCCACGAGTGCTTCAACGACATCAGCCCGCGTGTGGTGGACGGCAGGTTCATGCTGGGCTTGGCGGTGCGCCCCGATATCGCGGTCCAGCTCATCGCGACCAGCGACATCGGCCTGTTCGCCGCCGATGCCTTCGACGACCCGGGCACGTGGATCGGCAGGCAGGTCGAAATCGCGGGCGACCAGCTGACCGGACCGCAGATGGCCGAGGCGTTCGAGCGCGCGACCGGCACGCCGACCCGGTATCAGCAGCTTCCGCTCGAACCGCTGCGCGGGCGTCGCGACGATTTGGCCGCCATGTTCGAATGGTTCGAACGCGAGGGTTACCAGGCAGACCTGCCTGCGCTGCGCCAGATGCGGCCGGACCTCGTCTCGCTGGAAAGCTGGGTGCGGACCAGCTGGACCCCGCCCGTCGCACGGCCGTAGCACCAATGAAGCGCGCTCTCATGCTCGTCTTCGCCACGCTGATGCTGGCTGCATGCGGCACTGGCGGGACGGGCGGCGGGGAGACGATGTCCCTTGTCGGTTTCGCGGTGCCCAAGGCGGCCAACAACGCCATTCAGAAGGCATGGGCCAAGACCGCGCATGGCAAAGGCGTGCGGTGGAAGGAATCGTACGGCGCCTCCGGTGACCAGAGCCGTGCCGTGGTGAGTGGCCTGAAGGCCGACTACGTGCACTTCTCGCTGGAGACCGACGTGACCCGCCTTGTCGACGCCGGCCTGGTCGCCGCGGACTGGAACACCGGCCCCACCAAGGGGATCGTGTCCCAGTCCGTGGTGGTTCTGGCCGTCCGCAAGGGAAATCCGAAGAACATCCGGGGCTGGGACGACATGGTCAGACCCGGCATCGGCATCGTCACCCCCAACCCCGGCTCGTCCGGGGCCGCACGGTGGAACATCCTTGCCGCGTACGGTCAAGTGCTGGCCAAGGGCGGCACGCGACAGCAGGCCGAGGAGTACCTGACCGCGTTCTTCCGCAACGTCGATGCGTTGCCGGGCAGCGGTCGTGACGCCACCACGGCGTTCACCGGCGGCACCGGCGATGTGTTCGTCACATACGAGAACGAGGCGATCCTGGCTCGCCAGAGTGGCGAGGACTTCGACTACATCGTGCCGGACACGACGTTGCTCATCGAGAATCCCGGCGCGGTGCTGAAGGCCGCTGGGCCGAAAGCCGGGAAATGGCTGGAGTTCGTGCTGGGCGAGACCGGCCAGACCGAGTTCGCCAAGAAGGGTTTCCGCCCGCTCACCCGGATCGTCGCCGTCGAGGTGCCCGGGGCGAACGACCCGGCCAACCCGTATCCCACCCCGAAGACGTTGCTCACCATCACCCAGGACTTCGGCGGCTGGGGCCAGGCCGCCAAGGAGTTCTTCGACGAGACCAACGGCGTGATCACCCGGATCCAAAAGCAGGCGGGCAAGTCGTGACCACGGCCATCTCCCGTTCCCGGCTGACTCGTGCCTCCGGTATCGGCCTGGGGCTGGCCACGCTGTGGTTCAGCCTGCTGGTGCTGATTCCGCTGACCGCCGTGCTCGTGGAGACCTCCCGTGGCGGGTGGTCGGCGTTCTGGCGGACGGTCACCGACGGCCAGACGCTTGCGGCGATCGAAATGACTGTGCTGCAAGCGCTTGCGGTCACTGGAGTGAACGTGGTCCTCGGCACGCTGATCGCGTGGATATTAGTGCGTGACAATTTCCCTGGCAAGCGTGCGCTTGAGGTTGTCATCGACATCCCGTTCGCGTTGCCGACCATTGTGGCCGGGCTCGTGTTGTTGTCCTTGTACGGCCCGCGAAGCCCGATCGGCGTGGACGTGGCGAACACCCGGGCCGCGGTGTTCCTGGCGTTCCTGTTCGTCACTTTGCCTTTCGTGGTGCGCACTGTGCAGCCGGTGCTGTCCGAATTGGACCTCGAAGCGGAGGAGGCCGCGGCGTCACTGGGCGCCTCGCCGTTGGTGGTGTTCCGCCGGATCATCCTGCCCGCGCTGTTGCCGGCCATCTCGGCAGGCGCAGCCATGTCCTTCGCCCGCGCGATCAGCGAGTACGGATCGCTGGTGCTCATCTCCGGAAACCTGCCGATGCGTACCGAAGCCGCGTCGGTCCGCATTCTCACTTTCGTCGAGAACGGCAATATGGCCTCCGCGTCCGCCGTCGCCGCCGTCCTGCTGGTCATCGCGCTCACGGTCATCGTGATTCTCGATGTACTGCAACGGAAGCTGGCCCGCCGTGGGTAGCCGGGTGCGTTGGGTGCTGCGTGCCGTGGTGATCGGCTACCTCGGCATGCTGGTCGTCTGGCCGTTGGTCCTGGTCGTGCAGAACACTTTCGCGGACGGGCTGGACTCGGTGTGGCACGCACTGTCCGACCCGGACGTGACGTTCGCACTGTGGTTGACCGTGCAGGCGACGTTCTGGTCCGTGCTGATCAACACGGTGTTCGGCGTCAGTATCTCGCTGTTGCTTGTGCGCTACCGGTTTCCCGGGCGGCGTTTGCTGTCCACATTGATCGATCTGCCACTGTCGGTGTCGCCGGTGGTCGTCGGCCTCGCGTTGGTGCTGGTCTACGGCGGAGTCGACGGCTGGTTCGGCCCGACGCTGGAGTCCGCGGGCATCGAGGTCATCTTCGCGATGCCGGGCATTGTGCTGGCGACCGCGTTCGTGGCGCTGCCGTTGGTGATCCGTGAAGTAGTGCCTGTGCTGCAAGAGATCGGCGACGAACAGGAGCAGGCCGCACGCAGCCTTGGCGCGACCGCACCACAGGTGTTCCTGCGGATCACGCTGCCCGCGATCCGATGGGCCGTGGTGTACGGCGTGGTGCTCGGCCTGGCCCGGTCGCTCGGCGAGTTCGGCGCGGTGAAGATCGTCTCCGGCAACCTGGTGGGCACCACGCAGACCGCGACCCTCGTGGTCGAGCAGAAATACCAGGACTTCGAGCAGTCCACCGCGTACGCCACGTCGTTCCTGCTGGCCTTTGCCGCCGTGCTGTGCCTGATCGTGGTGTCGATCATCCGCCCCAAGGAGTCCGCGTCATGAGTATCGACGTCCGTGGTGTGCACAAGAAGTTCGGTGACTTCGTCGCGCTGGACAACGTCTCGGTGACCATCCCGGCGGGTGGGCTGACCGCGTTGCTCGGGCCGAGCGGCGGCGGCAAGTCGACGTTGCTGCGGATCATCGCCGGGCTGGAGGAGGCCGACGCGGGCCAGGTGCTGATCGAAGGCGTCGATGCCACGCATCTGCCGCCGCGTAAACGCAATGTGGGCTTTGTCTTCCAGCACTACGCGGCGTTCAAACACCTGTCGGTGTACCGGAACGTGGCTTTCGGGCTGGAGATTCGCAAGCGGCCGGCCCAGGAAGTGCGGGCACGGGTGCACGAACTGCTGGAGCTGGTGCACCTGGAACAGTTCGCTGATCGGCTGCCCGCGCAGCTTTCCGGCGGGCAGCGGCAGCGCATGGCATTGGCTCGGGCACTGGCTGTGGAGCCGACCGTGTTGTTGCTGGACGAGCCTTTTGGCGCGCTGGATGCCAACGTACGCAAGGAATTGCGGGATTGGCTGCGGCGACTGCACGACGAGGTCTCGGTCACGACGATCTTCGTCACCCACGATCAGGAGGAAGCGATGGAAGTGGCCGATCAGATCGTGGTGGTCAACGAGGGCCAAGTGGAGCAGGTCGGTACACCGGACGAACTGTACGACGCGCCGGCGAACGACTTCGTGATGCGGTTCGTCGGTCCGGTGACCGAATTGGACGGAGACCTGGTACGTCCGCACGACCTCGAGCTGTACCACGAGAACCCTGGCCGTGGCGCGGTATGCGGCACGGTCGACCGGGTCGTTCGCGTCGGGTTTGAGGTCCGGGTGCGGCTGGCCGTCCGGGAGGATCCGCCGGTGTTGGTGACACTCACCCGTACTCAGGCCAAGGCACTCGGAATCAGCCCGGGCGCGGAGCTCTGGGTACGGCCGGTGCCTGGCGCACCCACCGTCTCCACACGCTCCCGGTCGCTGGACAAGGTCGGGGTCTGATCCACGTGATGTCTCGCAGAAGGTGCGTGTTCAACGGGTCCGCACTCGAACAAGCGGCAGGCTCGAGCGATTTTGCTGTATTCATCGTAGTGATGCCGATTCAACAGCGACAGCACTGGGGCCGGAAATGAGAACTGGCGTAATAGTTGTCGGTGCGGGCCCGGTCGGCCTGCTGCTCGCCGGCGAGCTGCACCTGGGTGGTGTGCGGGTCACCGTCTACGACAAGCTGACCGCGCCGTCCGGGGAGTCCCGCGCGCTCGGCTTCAACCGGCGTGCGGCGGAAACCCTGGACCAGCGCGGGTTGCTGCCGCGGTTGGGCGAGTTCCGGTGGGGCCCGATGGGGCACTTCGGTGGTGTCCGCTTCGACCTCGGCATGCTGGACGAAGATCAGAGCGGCGTGCTTGGCCTGTCCCAGGCCAGAACCGAGGCCGCGCTGGCGGGCTGGCTGGCCGACCTCGGCGTGCCGGTGCGGCGCGGTTACGAGGTGACTGGCCTGCGCGAGACTTCTTCCGGTGTCGTGGTGGCTCTCGATGGACCGCAGGGCGTTACCGAGGACACCGCCGACTATGTCGTCGGATGTGACGGTCCACAAAGCACAATCCGGCGGCTGGCCGGCATCGACGCTGCCAGCTGGGAACCCACGCGCGGCATGTACACCGCGGAGATCACCGGGGTGAAGTTGCGGCCACGTCCGATCGGCGAACGCCTTCCCGGCGGCAACATGGTCGTGTGCACTCCCCTAGGCGGCGAGGGCCGTTACCGCGTTGTCGTCCACGACACGAGCCTCCCTCCACGCCCCGACCCCAACGCGCTGACGTTCACTGAGGTCGCCGACGCATGGCAGCGGCTCACCGGTGAGTCCATCCATTCCGCGCAGCCACAGTGGTTGTGGGCGAGCGGCAACTCGGCCGCGTTGGCTTCGTCGTATCGGCGTGGCCGGGTGCTCCTGGCTGGCGACGCCGCGCACGAAATCCCGCCGCTGGCGGCCTGGGGCCTGAGCGCAGGCTTGCAGGACGCGGCCAACCTCGGCTGGAAGCTCGCGGCGACGCTCAAGGGCTGGGCCCCTTCTGGTTTGCTTGATACGTATCACGCCGAACGCCACCCCATCGGCGAGCAACTGATCCGCAACGCCCAAGCGGCGGCGAAGATCTACCTCGGCGACGCGGACATGGACCCGATCCGCAGCGTGCTCGCCGAACTGTTGGAACACAAGGACTCCGCCGAGCACGTCGCCGGAATCGTCAGCGGACTGGGAATCCGTTACGACATGGGCCCAGGCGACCATCCGTTGCTGGGCAAGCGAATGCCGCCAGACCACCGACTCCCTGACGGCACCCGAATCGCGTCACTGCTGCACAGTGGGCGCGGCGTGCTGATCAACGACTCCGCCGACGGCTGGTCCTCTCGAATCGACGTTGTCACCGCCAACCCAGGCCTCGGCCTCGACGCGGTGCTGATCCGTCCGGACGGCTATATCGCGTGGACCTCCCCTGGCAGCTCCACCAGCCTTTCCGACGCGCTGGGCCGGTGGTTCGGTGCCCGTGACCGCGTGGGAGCGTTGCGATGAGCCGGGGCGTGATCGTCGTCGGCGCGGGGCCGGTCGGCCTGATGCTGGCAGGCGAACTCCGCCTCGGCGGCGTGGATGTGGTCGTCTACGAGAAACTGCCCACGCCGCCGCGTGAGTCGCGCGGCGCAAGCTTCACCCGGCGCACAGCCGAGTGCTTCGATCAACGGGGCCTGCTCACCAGACTGCCCGCGACCGAGCCCGCCGACGGCCATTTCGGCGGCATACCACTGGATCTGAGCATCTTCTCGGAGGATCACGCGGGTGCTCGTGGCATCCCGCAGTTCCGCACCGAACGGATGCTGGAGGGGTGGGCTGTTGAGCTCGGTGTGCAGCTGCGTCGCGGCTGCGAGGTGACCGGGTTCCGTGAGACTTCTTCCGGTGTCGTGGTGACTCTCGACGGGCCGCAGGGTCCGTTCGAGGACACCGCAGCGTTTGTGGTCGGCTGTGACGGCGGACGAAGCACGATCCGGAAGCTGGCGGGTATCGACTTCCCCGGCCCAGAGCCCACACGCGGGTTCTACACGGCGGACGTCACCGGGATTTCCACGCGCCGCAGACGCACCGGCGAGGATTTGCCCGGCGGCAGCATGGTGATGGCCATGGACCTGGAGGGCGGCGTCACCCGGGTTGTCGTGCATGAGCGGGGCATGCCGCCGCGTGATCGGGAAACGTTGCGCTTCAACCATCTCGCGGATGCGTGGGAGCGGTTGACTGGTGAGTCCATCCACCACGCGGAGGTCCGCTGGCTGAATTGCTTCACTGACGCTTCGAGGGTGGCTTCGTCGTATCGGCGTGGGCGGGTGTTCCTGGCTGGCGACGCCACTCACGTACAACCTCCGGCGATGGCGCAGGGGTTGAGCGTGGGCGTGCAGGACGCCGTGAACCTTGGCTGGAAACTGGCGGCGACGCTTAAGGGCCGGGCTCCGTCTGGTTTGCTTGATACGTACCAGTCTGAGCGTCATCCCATCGGGGAGCAGTTGGCCCGGAATGCCCGGGCGGCCATCGAACTTCGGCTCAGTGGTGCGGACATGGACCCGGTTCGGGGTGTGATGGCCGAGCTGATGTCTCATAAGGGGTCGGCCGAGCATGTCGCGGGGATGTTGAGCGGGCTTGGGATTCGCTATGACATGGGCCCGTGTGACCATCCTCTGCTCGGCAAGCGCATGCCACCCGACCACAAACTGACGCTCGCCGACGGCACTCGCACTCGAATCGCAGACCTCCTGCACACAGCGCAGGGGTTGCTGATAACCGCGGCAGATGAACACCGGCGGACCGCCGAAGGCTGGACGGACCGCATCAAGGTCATCACGAGCACAACGGCGGTTGCCCCAGACCCCGCCCTGGAAGCAGTGTTGATCCGGCCCGACGGCTACATCGCTTGGACGTCGGCCGCCGGACCAGCCAACAACCTCACCACGGTGCTGCACCGCTGGTTCGGTACGCCGTGTGCGAGATAGAAGGTGCCTGTGGGACTTCCGAGCCCCCACAGGCCAGCCTTCACCGCAACAGCAATTCCCAGGGGGACCCCCTGATTTCACACTAGCAAGGGGGTCCGACAAAACCGGCCGATGTCGCCCTGGGCCTCAGTTGATCGGCTCTATCCAGATGTTGCGGAACCTCGGGTTCTCGCCGGCGTCCCCGTGATCCTGCAGCCTGATCGCGCCAAAACCGGCATTCTCCGGATCACCTCCACCCGTCGAACCGTTGATCTCCACGTTGTTGTGGACGGTCACGCCGTTCCACACCACCGTCACCCGAGCGTTGTCGGTCTTGTTGCCCGCGCTGTCAAACCGTGCTGCCCGGAACGTGATGTCGTACGTCTGCCACGTCAGTGGAGCCCTCGCGGCGTTGACGTCCGGCGCCTTCTTCAAGTAGATCGCGCCCGCCTCGTCGTTGGCGAGGCTGGTGTCACCGTAGGAATCCAGCACCTGGATCTCATAGCGTTCCTGCAGGTACACGCCGCTGTTGCCGCGAGCCTGACCGGTCACGTTCGGCGGGTAGTTCGGCTCGTACCACTCGACGTGCAGCTTGAAATCACCGAACTTCTGCTTGGTACGGATGTCGCCGCCGAGTGTTTCCGTTGAACCACCGGCGATCGGCCACGGTGCCGCGCCACCGGACCGCAACTCCCACGCGTTCAGGTTGTTTCCGTTGAACAACTGGACGCGTGTGCCCGCGGTGACGGTGATGTTGTCGAGGTTGACGTTGCCCGCGTCGCCCGCGTCGAACCGATACGAGATCGAGTTCGTGCCCGCGGCGAGGGTCAGCTGTTCCGGTTGCGGCGCCCAGTTGTCCCACGTGACCGTACTGGACAGTCGCACCTGCCTGACCTTCGTACCGTTGACGTACACGCTCACGGACTTGGTACCAGGACTGGGATCCGGGCCATTGGAGTACCGCAGGCTGACGTTGTACGTCCCGGCGGTAGGTGCGTTCACGGCAAAGGTTGTTGCCGCCCCTTGGTTCCAGTAACCGTCGACGAAGCCGGTGCCTTCATAGCCCGCATGGTTGGTGTTGACCGCCGCGCCACCACTCAGCGTCGCCCGCTCCGCCTCGTAGGTCACGCTCGTCGCCGGGCCACCCACCATGGAGTTGAGGGTGTACCACGCTTCCGTGCTCCACAACGATGTGCCGGATTCCGAGGAGAACGGCCGCGGTGAGCGCACGTGCACGACTCGTCCGGCTTGCAGGCCTGGGATCTGCAATGTGACCTTCTTGCGGTCGGCCGAAACCGACGCACTCCCTACAGCAAGCGTTTGCTCGTCAACCTTCGGGCCGCCGTACGCGGGCGTCGGAACGTAACGCCATTGCGAGACTTGGTACTTGGCCAGCAGGTTCTGCACGGTCTCGGCCGACAGCGGCTGGGTGTACTCCAGTTCGAACCCGCCTTGGACGGCCCGCATGGCAAGGATGTCGAACGCGTTGGTACCGTTCGGCATCACCTTCTGCAGACCGTAAGCGAGCTTCCCGGGCTGACCCCAGTTGCCACCGCCGTCGATGCCGCCGGTGTAGATCGCGCCGTCCGGGCCAAGGCTGATCCGGCTCACACCGGACTCAAGTCCTTGCGTCATACGGAAAACAGCGCCCTGGTACTCGCCGTTGACCTTCTCGAGGTACGCACGTTGAAGGCCGCCATAGGTCACGTCACCATAGACAAGCTGTCCAGCGAAGATTCCTTGCTGCAACATAACCAGGTTGCTAGGCGAGTTGGCGATCTCGTTGTGCGGCAGCCAGAGCACGGGCGCGGTCACCGGTTGCGCGTCGAACGGGCCTGCCGGGTTGGTGTAGTGGTTGAAGAACCGGTTTTGCTTGACCCGGACGAGTTTGTTCGCGGGCAGCCAGCCGCCTTGGTTGTCGGTGACGAAGATGTCACCTTCCGGACCCCAACCGATGCCGTGTGGCGTACGCAGCCCACCGGCGATGTAGGACACCTCGCCAGTGGCCTTGTTGATTTTGATGGTGGTGCCGCGGTTCGGCGCGGGCTGCGGGTCGGTCGTCGCGCCGCCGTAGTTGATGGACACCGAAAGGTTGGCGTAGAAGAAGCCGTCTTTGTACAGCAGACCGAACGCGAACTCATGGAAGTTGCCACCGAACGGCCACGTGGCGACCGTGCGGTAGTTGTCCGTCACGCCGTCGCCGTTGGTGTCGTTCAGTTCGACGAGCCGGTGCTTCTCGGACACGTACAGCTTGCCGTCGACGTACTTGACGCCCATCGGCTCCTTCAAGTCGCTTGCGACGCGTTGCGCCTGCACGCGTGACGGGTCCGTCTGGCCCGTCACGTTGCTGAGCAAGTAAACCTCGCCGAGCACGTTGTTCGAGCCACCCCACGTGGCGATCGCCAGCCTGCCGTCGGGAAGCCAGTCCATCCCGGTGACTTGCGGCTGGAAACCGTTGGGGCGCAGGTTGGTCAACGTGAAGCCGGGGTGCACAGAGGTCAACGGGAGCCCGTCACCCGGAGAATCCGCTGTGCCCTCACACTCTTTGCGTCCCGGCGATGTCACGCGTACGACATCCGCATCGGTGCTCAGCACCGAGTTCGGCACGACGACGAAGCCCGACGCTCCGGGCGGCTGCCATTCCAACGTGACCTGCTGGTCGTACAGGTTGTCGAAATGGTCGATCCGCAACGCGTGATAGCCGGGGCTGAGCTGGATCGACCCGGTCACCGGGGTCGGCCCGTGCAGGCCGTCGTTGTTGATCACCACCTGCCCGTCGATGCGGAGTCTCGAACCGTCATCGCTGGTCAGCCGGAACTGGTACGTGCCAGCGGTGGTGATGTTGATGTTGCCGGTCACCTCGGACACGAACATGTCGTTGATCCCGAAGTCGGCCGTGCCGGTCCAGTTGATCACCGGCATCAGCTTGTCGACGTTCGGGGTCTGCCCGGGCTTGATGGCGCACAGCTTGTCCAGCCCGGTTTGGACATCGAAAACCCGAAGTGTCACCCCGGGCTGTTGCGGCGGCACGGCCGCCCGAGCGGGTGCCGTCACGAACACAGACAGGAACGTGAACAGGACTAACGCCGCAACGAGCGACTGGCGGCATCGTTCGTGGACAGCGAGAAGCATCTTTGCTCCTTGAGGAAGAGGCAGGGTCTCCACCTGACGCCCAGCGAACGTACGAACACTTTCGTCGGAAGTCAACGAAAGTATGCCCAGATCAGGCCAAAGTTAGCCCAAACGGCCTGATCGACGAAGCGTCCTTCGCGCACGGAGGTCGCCCATGACTGCTGTCACGACACCGGCAATGACACGAGACGACTTCACCAAGCGTTTCCCCGCGCGGGAGACCAAATACCGCGCCGGACAGTCCCGGCATCTCCGGCAAGGGCGACAAGACGCCCGGGTAGAACCCAGAACCCGGGGCGTCAGGGTGACCCCCAGCCACCCTGACGCCATCCTCACGACACCGGCACAGGCGGAGCCCCGGTCAGCGGGCTGCTGTCGACGTACTTGACCTCGTAAACCCGCTCGGTGAACCGCCAGCCGTCCGAAGTCCGCAGGTACCGGTCGTGATACACGGAAAAGTTCCGGTGTGACCGGCCGTCGCGGAAACGCCCGAACTCCGCGACGTACACGCGACCGACCGCCAAATCACCGTCGATCGACACCGTGCCCTGGTGGTTGGCTTGGATGAAGAACTCCCAGTTGCCCTGCAGCCGCTCGATCCCCGCGCGGATCTCCTCGCGGCTGAAGAACTCCGCCGCCCCCGGAATCCGCCACGCACCGTCCACTGTGAACAGCGCGGCGAACCGGTCCCAGTCGCGGGTCAGCGCCGAGTCGGTGAAATCTGCGCGCAGGGCTTCGATCTCGACTCGATCGGCGATCGCCTTGAGGTCGTGCATCACTTTCCTTTCCGCAGGGCTGCCGCGGTTTCGACGGCACGCTGCGCTTGGTAGCGGGCGGCCTGCAACTGGACGTCGCCAGGCGGGCCGTCGCCTGCCGCATGGGATGTGCCGTAGGGATTGCCTGACTGGAACTGGATCGGGTCGGTGTAGCCGGGCGGCACGATGATGCCTCCCCAGTGGTAGAACGTGTTCCCCAGCGCCAGCAGGGTGGATTCCTGGCCGCCGTGAGCCGTGTTGGACGCGGTGAAGGCCGAGTACACCTTGTCCGCGAGTTTTCCTTGGAACCACAGGACATTCGTGGTTTCCATGAACGCCCTGAGCTGGCTGGCCGGGTTGCCGAAGCGGGTGGGCGTGCCGAACAGGACCACGTCGGCCCAGGCCAGGTCGTCGAGGTGCGCTTGGCCGACGTCGGCGGTGTCCCGCAGGTGCTGGGCCCACTCCGGCCTTGCGTTGATCGCCTCCGGCTGGGCGGTTTCGGCGACCTTACGCAGTCGCACCTGCGCGCCCGCCTTCTCCGCGCCCTCGGCGGCTGCTTGTGCCAGGGCATGCACCGTGCCCGTGGCGCTGTAGTAGATGATGCTGGCGTTGACCATTGGTTTCCTTACGCGGCGAAGTGGCCCCACGCCACGAAGGCGGCGAGGGCGAGCAGGACGAGGTTCAGCACGATCGCCTGCGACTCGTGCCTGCGAAAATGCGTGACCATCGCACCGGCCATCAGCAGGACCCAGCCGACGGCGGCGATCGGCACCAGAACCGGCGCGATGTCCAGCAGCGCTGGCAGGATCAGGCCGACGCCGGCCAGCACCTTGAGCGTGCCGATGGCCCGGACGGCGCCGGGACTGAAGTCCTCGACCCATGCCCACCCGGAGGCGGCCAGCTTCTCGCGAGGCTGTGCCAACAGCATGACGCCGCCGCCAAGGGACACCGCGGCCAGCAGCCCGGCAATGATCCACAAAGCGATGTTCATGTCCGATACGACGAGACAGGCCGTCGTAGTGTGAGGTGACGCGCCAACCTCACACTTCGGCCCGCTGTTTCGTCGGACGTGTACGGGCGAATGCGACCAAGGGAATGAGCATGCAGGACCTGAGCGCGATCATGGGCGAGCGGCGGCAGCTGATCAATCTGGCGTACCGGCTGCTCGGCTCGCTCGCCGACGCCGAGGACGTCGTGCAGGAGACGTACGCCCGCTGGTACACCATGTCGCGCGAGCAGCAGGAAGCCATCGAATCCCCTGGCGCCTGGCTGACCAAGGTCGCCAGCCGGATCTGCCTCGACCTGCTCGGCTCGGCGCGGGCCAGGCGTGAGCGTTACGTGGGCGAGTGGATCCCGGAGCCCGTGCCCGACCGCACGGAGTGGCCGACCGCCGACCCGGCCGACCGCGTCACCCTCGACGAGTCGGTCAGCATGGCGTTCCTCATCGTGCTCGAATCGATGACCCCGGCCGAGCGGGTCGCGTTCATCCTGCACGACGTCTTCCGCTACCCCTTCCCGGAAGTGGCGGAGATCGTCGGCCGCACCCCGGCGGCATGCCGTCAACTGGCCACGTCGGCCCGTCGCCGCATCGACACCTCACGAACGCCCACTCCGCCTGCCCAGCAAGCCAATGTCGTGCGGGACTTCGCGCAGGCGTGGCAGGCCAAGGACATCAACGCGCTGATCGGACTGCTCGACCCCAACGCCACCGCGATCGGCGACGGCGGCGGCCTGGCCACCGCCGCGCCGCACCCCGTCCACGGCGGCCCGGAGATCGCGCACTACTTGGTCGATCTCGCCGACAAGGCACCCGACGCGGTCTTCTTGGCGCGCACGGTCAATGGCCAGCCGGGCCTGGTGATCCAGTACGAAGGCGTCATCGCGGCGGTGCTGGCGTTCGATGTCGCGGGCAGCCGGATCAGGAACATCTGGGCCGTGCGCAACCCCGAGAAACTCCGTCCGTGGACAGGATGACTTGCCGTGGCGGCGTGGGTGGCGAAACATCGGGGTGTGAGCCCTGAGTTTCGGACGATCCCAGGCCCGGTGCCCACGCCGCCGAACGGCAACCTCGCCGATATCGCGGCGGCGGGCGGACTGCACACCTTCCAGCTGGAGCTGCACGAACGGTACGGGCCGGTCGCGCGATTCGACTTGCCCGGCACGCAAGTGGTGTCGGTCGCCGATCCCGAACTGCTCGCGGCCACGTCACGGATCAACCGGCGGCCGCAGGAGCTCTTCGAATTCCTCTCGCCGCTGTTCGAGGCCGGAAACCTGCAGACGATCGGCGAGGACGAGCACGTGCCGTGGCGGCGGTTGTTGCTGTCCGCCTTGGGAAATCACCGGTCGCACGAAGCGCATTTCGGGGAGTTCACCCGGCTCACCCTTGCCCTGGCCGATCGTTGGGCCGGCGAGGGTGGCGAGATTTCGCTGCAGCAGGAGCTCAGCGAGCTGTCGTTACGGCTCATCGTCGAGTTCGCGATGGGCAGCGAAGTGGGATCGGCCCAGCAGACCAGCGCGGCGTTCCGTGACCTGATCGCCGAGTATCTGGGGCGGCAATACGGTTCGGAGTTCTCCGAAGCGCACGCGGCCGAAATGCTGGCACACGTTCGCCAGACGATCACCGGGATCCTCAACGCAGGACAGCCGGGCGCGGGTTTGGTGACCATGCTGGCCGAGTCCGGCTGGGATCCGGCGCGGATCAGGGACACCGCATTGGTCGTCGTGATGGCCGGGTACCACACATCCGGTGTGGCGGTGTCCTGGGCGCTGCACCTGCTGGCGCGCCACCCCGAAGTCGCCCAGCGGCTACAGGAGGAACTGGATCACGTGCTCGGTGACCGGCCAGCGCCGACATACGACGAACTGAAGTCCCTGGACTACCTCGAACGCGTTGTGAAGGAAGCGATGCGGCGCTATCCGCCCGGCCCGTACGCGGCCCGCGAGCTTCCTGAGGACCTCGTCCTCGGCGACTACCTGATCCCGGCAGGGACCACGTTGATGTACCCGATCTGGGCGATCCACCTGAATCCGGCGTATTGGCCGGAGCCGGAACGGTTCGACCCGGACCGGTTCACCGCCGCGGCGGCGGAGGGACGGCCGAAGTTCGCGTTCATCCCGTTCGGGTTCGGGCCACGCAGCTGTGAAGGAGCCGCGCTGGCCATGGTCGAGATCAAACTCATGCTCGCGGTTCTGGTGAAACGCTTCGACTTCACGCCGGTGCCCGGGCACGAAGTCACGCCCGTCGAACGATTCGTGTTGTGGGCAGCGGACGACATCAGGATGACCGTGGTGAGCCGGCCTTACCACGGCCCGTAAGACGCTCGGTGAACTCGCCGGGTGCCTTCCGGGCGTAGCTCACGTGATGATCGAGGCGCCTCGTCACCGCGGCGCGGTTCGGCCAGTACCTCATCGGCGAAACGACTTCGCTGCCCGAGCTCATCCTCTGCTGCCATTGCCGTAGGTCCTTCCGGCCGATACGCCAGCACGTGTGACTCCGTTCGCGCTAGGCGACTGGTGCAGGGCACATCGTCCGCGCCGCACGCGAGCGCCTGCCAGACGGAAGTCCGCACTCTTCGTACTGCGGACCGCGAAATCCTGCGATCAGGTTCCCTGGGATCGCTGTGCGGTCACCCAGGCGGCGACGGCGGCACGGCGGGTGACACCGAGCTTGGCGAACAGCGACTGGATCACGCCTTCGATGGTCCGTGTCGACAGGTAGAGCTTGGCGGCGATCTCCTTGGTGGTGTGGCCGTCGGCGATGAGCAGCGCCACTTCCAACTGCCGCTGGGACAGCCCGTCGACGCTGGTCTCGGTGGTGGTGGGGATGCCCAGTTTCAGCACGTGCGCGAGGAAATCCTCGGCGTTGCCGCGAGCGAGCGCCGCACCACGCTCGTAGGCCGCGGTGTAGTCCGCCTCGTCGAGCAGGGTCAGCATCGACTCTCGGGCCTGCTCCCGTTTGCGCCGCATCGGGGCCAGGCCACCGATCGCGATACCGCAGTCCTTCTGCAGTTGCTCAGCTCCGCCTTGCAGCTCGACCGCCTGCCGTGCCGCGGCGTTGTCCAGCTGCAGCACTGTGCTCAGAGACGCCATCGCCCAGCTCATGCCCTCGACCGACCACATTGTTCCCCACTTGTCCCGCAGGGTGATCTGCCGGGACAACGCTTCCCGCATGTACCCGAACGCGGTCCTGGGATCGCCGTGCACCAGCGGCGTCAGGCCTTTCGCCCACAGCGCCCAGCTGATCGCCCACTCGGCACCGCTGGCCTCGGCGTTGACCAGGCACTGGTCCGCGAGCTGCTCGTCGGCGGCCGTGCCGACGAGTCCGCCTGCGATCGCCGCGAGCAGTTTGGCCATCGAGTGCTCGCCCCGGAAGTCAGGGCCAGCCGCGGCGAACTGTGCGCACGCGTCCTCCAGCAGCGGGATTGCGTGCCCGGACTCGTCGACGAACAGTGCGTGCGAACCGGCGAAGAACGTCAGCGGCGGAACCTCGGAAATGCCCGCCTGTCTTGCCATTTCCTGGCACAGCCGAAGGAGATCGGTCGCACCGGCCTGATCACCACGGCACAACAGGTTGAACCCCAGCAACGCGGTGACGCCGATGCGTTCCGGGCCGATCGGCAGGTCCGCGAGCGTGAGCATCCGGTGCAGCAGTTCGTTGCCGTCGTTGAGCATTCCGAAGAAGAACCACGCGCGCGTCCTGGTCAGGTTGAACTGGATCTCCAGTCCGATCGGGACAGTCTGCGGCGCGGTGGCGCAATGGTTGACCGCTGCGCGAAAATTGTGCAGGTCCGACCGGATCTGGTTGAGCCACGGGACTTCGTCCGGGCCGAACCAGGAAGTCGCGGCCGCCTCGGCCATTTGTCTGAAATACGCGCAATGCGCCGCACGGATCCGTGCTTCCTCGCCACTGTCAGCAAGTTGACGCAACCCGTACTCGCGGATCGGCTGCAGCTGCCGGTAGCGGCCGTTCGAGGTGGCGTCGACCAGCGACTGCTGCACGAGGTCGCCCATCAGGTCGACCACGTCCTCGCGCTCGATTCCGCCGCCGGAACACACGGCTTCCACCGCGTCGAGGTCGAAGCTGCCGCCGAAGACGCTGATCCGGGCGAGCAGCACCTGTTGTGCTGGGGTGCAGAGGTTCCACGACCAGTCCAGGACGTGGTGCAGTGTCTTGTGATGCGGTTGCACGCCACGGCTGGAACGGGCGTTGGCGGCGCTGAGCAGACGGCCGCCGCCCAGCCGCTCGAGGATCTTCGCCGGGGACAGGCCGCTGCCCAGCCGGACCGCGATCAGCTCAAGAACCAGCGGCAGACCCGCGGACCAGCGCACCAGCTCGGCGACCGACTCGTCGGCGGCCGCGTCCGTGACAACACATCCGGCCGCTCGCATCCGATCGACGAGCAACGTCATCGCATCGGAATGTCCACTGTGGTCAGCAGCGGTCAGCGACAGTGGAGGCACCTGGACCAGGTGCTCCCCAGCCACACCGAGATAGGACCGGCTGGTCGCCATGATCCGCAGGCTTGGCACATCCTCGATCAGGCCGCTGACGAGCTCGCCGACCTCTTCCCACAGGTGCTCGCAGTTGTCCAGGATCACCAGGACGTCACCGCGGCCACGCAGATGCTCGACCAATCCCTCGTACGCGGGCCGCACGGAGTGGTCGACCATTCCCAACGCCGCGGCCATTTCCCGCTCGACTGCGCCCGCTTCGGCCACTTCGACCAGCCGTACAACCGCGACCGCACCGAAAGAGCCGCCGTGGCGCCGCTTCAACTCAGCGGCGAGCCGTGACTTGCCGACCCCGCCGGGGCCGACGAGGGTGACCAACCTGGACCGGCACACGAGGTCGTGCAGCTCGGCCAGGAGTCCGTCACGTCCGACGAAGCTGGTCAGCCCGCTTGCGAGCCGATCCCGTCCCGCGCCGCCCATTCTCGGGATTAAAGCAGACCGTCACTCTTCGCAACGACGATCGACGCTCAGGCTGTCGTGTCTTCGCCACCGAAGTAGCCTTGTTAACATTGCGACATGGCTGAGCACGGCAAGGTCGCGCCCGCCCGGCGCCGGGGCCTGGCTGACGAGGTCGCGGATCGGATCCGGGACGCCGTCTTCAGCGGTGCCTACCCGCCCGGAAGCCAGCTGCGTGAGGTGGAACTGGCCGAGGCGCTGGGCGTGAGCCGCGGCCCGGTGCGCGAAGCGCTGCTCCGGCTGGAACGGGAAGGCCTTGTCCGCAGCGAGTGGCACCGCGGTTCGACCGTGACGACCTTGTCGGCACAAGACGTGTCCGAATTGGACAGTTTGCGCGGTGCGCTGGAACATCTCGCCGTAGGGCTGGTCATCGCCCACGCCACGGAAGCGGACATCGCGGCCATCGAGGACGCGGCTGCGCGAATGGCACGCGCCGCGGACGAGCACGAGATGGTGCGCTACGACATCGAGTTCCATGACGCCGTTTACGCCGCCGCGCACCACCAACGCCTCCAGGACGCCTGGTACGCGATCCGATCGCAGGTTCACCTCTTCCTGTTGACCCGCGTCGGCCTCAACTCTGCCGACTACCTGTCCACGATTCCTGACGAGCACCGGGAACTTGTCGCAGCTCTGCGCGCCCGTGACACCGAGGCAGCCCTCGAGCTTTTCGCCGTGCACCGCCGTCGCGCCTTCGAAGTGCTCACCAAGGACATCAGATAACGAGGAAGCTCAACGGCGTGGAGACCAACACCAAGCCGGTCACCACGGCCAGCCATCGGGCTGTGATCGGCAACGGGCGCCGGTGATTGGTGATCCGCTCGATGCGCGCCAAGACGGCTTCGGTCACGCCTAGCGCGCCGGGCGGCGGGCTGACCGCGCCGAACCGGCTCAACGCCAATGCCAGTGACGCGGGTTGCTGGCGCTGGCACGCGCCTTCGTCGGCTCGCATCTCCACAAGCAGCGCCACAGCATCGATGGCGAGACCGACCATGCGGCTTCGTGGCGCGAGTCGGCGCAAAGCGGCGAAAGGCAGCAGTACAAGGTCGTGACGTTCCCGCATATGCGTTTGCTCGTGGGCGAGAACGGCGGCCAACTGGTCCGAGGTCAGCGATTCCAGCGCACCGGAACTGAGCACGACCTTGCCGCGGATCCCAGGCAGGCAGTAGGCCACGGCCAGCGGGTGATCCAGGATCAACGCCCCTGGCGCCGCGGCATCCTGGCGCGCGACCAGCCCCAGCAGGTCGCGGTGCCTGCGGCGGAGACGTAACACGCTGATCCACGACACCGCCAACGCGGCCGGCACAGCCACGGCGAGCCCGAAACCGGCGACCAGCACGACAAGGTGCAGGGTGGTGAACCCGTCGACAGGCTCAGTGCCAAGCCACCGACCAAGCGCTTGCGGGATGTCCTTGCCGTAGGGCGCCAGTCCAATTGCGACCAACGTACCGACCGCGCAGAGCAGCCATGTCAACGCAAGCATCTGCCACAGCGCGATACCGACGCGAGGCGCACGCCACACCCATTGCGCCCGCGCCAACGGCCCGATCGCACACGTGCAGATCGCGAGGGTGATCACCAAGTGCAGCGCCGCGTTCACTTCTTGCCCTTGCGACGCTTCTCCGCCAACGCTTCGCTGATCACTCGCGCCTCAGGCGTGCTGACCGAGCGGACGAAATGCGTCAACGCGGCGTCACGATCGCCGGTGAGAGACAAGGCGTCCAGCATCAGGTGCGCGATGTAGCTCTCCCGGCTCTCGGTCGGCCGGTAGTACCACGCCCGGCCGTCCAGGTGCCGCTGCACAAAGCCCTTCTTGGTCAACCTGTTCAGCACTGTCATGACCGTCGTATAGGCGAGGTCACGGTCGGCGAGGGCACGGGCGACATCGCGGACCGCCACCGGCTCCGGCCGGTCCCAGAGCACTTCCATCACGGCCCGCTCGAGCTCGCCAAGCGTGTTCATGCCGCGATACTACTAGCCGTCGTAGTCACTGCACGCCCGCGTAGGAATGCAGCCCGACGGCGACCAAGTTGACGAAGAACAGGTTGAACAGCACGATCACCAGACCCATGATGTTCACCCATGACGCCCGTCGCGCCCGCCAGCCCGACGTCGACCGGGCGTGCAAGTAGGCGGCGTAGCAGACCCACGAGACGAACGCGACCGTCTCTTTCGGATCCCAGCCCCAGAACCGGCCCCACGCCGCCTCGGCCCAGATCGCGCCGGTGATGATCGCGAAGGTCAGCGTCACGAACCCGAAAACACCGCTGCGGTAGGCCAGTCTGTCCAGGAACTCGGGCTGCGGCAGCTTGATCCGCCGCTCCGGCCGATACTCGCTGACCAGATGCAGAGCGCTGGTCACACCGGACACCAGGAACACCCCGCTGGCCAGCACAGCGGCGGCGACATGGATGGCGATCCAGTACGACCGCAACGCCGGCTGCAGCTCCGCAGCCTCGGTGTACAGGAAGTTCCCAGCGACGAACAACAGCAGTGCGACCGGCAGCACCACGAAGACCGCCACCCGCTCCGGCCGATACCTGCGCACGACGTACAACCACGTCAGCACCGCCGCCAAACCAACTGCCGACAGGTACTCGTACATGTTGCCCCACGGCAAACGCCCCACCGACAGTCCACGAAGGACAACCGATGCGGTGTGCACACCAGCACCGAGGACCGTCAACGACAATCCCAAACGTTCAAGACGTTCCATTGGCCTTCGCGCCAACGCAACCCGCCCAGCCGCGACCGGGCGGCGCGCCAGCACGTACTCGGCCGCGTAGAGAAACGCTGCCAGCATGTAGATGCCGATCGCGCTGGTGAACAACCAGTCACTCACCACTGCCATGGTCGCATCTCCCGAGGGACGCCGTGAGTACTACGACGCGTAATCCTACAACGCGTAGTAGTAGGCCCTCATGGCGCCACCGGTTGCCGCCGGCCAGGGACCGGCAGCCGCAGCGTGACAGTCCCGGTAGTTCGATGTGTCGGCGACGTAGAAGTTCCCGGCACCGTCGAGTGCGACACCAGTCGGCAGATCCACTGTGGACGCCGTGGCCATGCCCCCGCTCTCGTCGCCGGCCAGGCCATTGCCTGCCTGCGAGACCGCCACCGCGCTGACGTAGCCCAGGTCGGCACCGACCCGGCCCAACCAGGGCACTGTTACCAATCCCCTTGATCGCGCCGCTTCACTGGACGTTGCGAGGTGCGTCGAGCAACAGCGACACCGCGATGGTGGTCGCGTTGTCGCGCGTCCAGATGTCGACGCCGGCGAGCTTGTCGCCCCAGCGCTGGATGATCTCCGGTTCCACGCGGTCAGCGATCGCTTGGTAGTACAGCTTGAACGCGCCCCACTGATGGCCTGGCTCGACCTGGGCGAAGGCGTCGGTGATCCTGGTCTCGGCGACTACGCGCTGGGTGGTGTGCCACAGGTCGTAGGTGAAGTCACGCGAGTCCTTGATGTCCCGCAGGGTGCCCAGCCGGTGGATGTGCCCGCCGACGAACGTCTCGATCGGCAGTTTGGCCAGTTCGTCGTGAGCGGTCAGGATTCCGGGGACGCTGTCGGCCGTGCCCCAGTTCAGGAACGGTGCCCAGCCGGGGATCACGACGTCCATCATCACCGCGGCCCGCTGCTGCGGCACGTGGATGATGATGTTGCCTGCCTCGTGGTTCGTCCCCGGGTAGGACAGCTCGAAGTGCTGGCCGCCGACGTTGAGGCGGTAGCGGTCGCGGAACGTCACGGTCGGCATCGGCCGGTTCGGATCCCGGGCGATCCGGATGGTCCTGGCGGCCTCCTCGTGCGCGATCCGGAACACGTTGCCGAACGCCGCCGCACCAGCGATGTGGTCGGCGTGACTGTGGCTGTAGATCACGTGCGTCACGGGTTTGTCGGTGACTCGGCGGATGGCGGCCGGCAGCACCGTGGCGAGGCTCGGTGGAGCGTCGATCAGGACTACTCCGGTGCGCGTGACGACGAATGGCGTCTGGTTGCCGCCCGCGGTGACGGCGTACATCGCGTCGCCGATGCGGTCGAGGATGTACCCCTCAGGTGGCACCGGGCGCGGCTTGGCCGCCAGCGGTAACGGCAGAAACTTCGGCGCCGGTGTGGTGGTCTGCGCGTGCGCCGAGCCGGCGAGCGTGGTCGCGCTCAAGCCTGCCGCGGCACCGAAGGCGAGCATTCCCCGCCGGGTCAGCCGATCGGACATGGTGACGTTCCCTTCGCTACATCAACTAATACCGGTATCGGTATATATGTAAGCGTTGGGTCAGTCAACTGTCCGAGGTCAGGCCAAGTCAAAGGCATCGAAATCTGGGCGTCGCTCTACCTGTCCATCACCAAGAACCCCAACCGGGCACATAACTGAATGGGATACAAAAAAGGCCCGTTGGCGATAATCACCAATGGGCCTTTTGATCAGCGTTCAGCGACTCGCCGTCGCAGTCAGGTGCGGTCGTGGAGAGTGATCTGGTAGCCGTCGGGGTCGGCGAAGGTGAATGTCCGACCGAAAGGGCCGTCGATCGGCGCGGAGACGATGGTGTGACCATCGGCGACGAGAGCATCGTGAATGGCTTGGACGTCTGTGGCGTGCAGCCAGATCGCGGCACCGATGCCGGGCTGAGCGGCGGAGGCGAGATCGGTGCCGGGAACGATGTCGCGGAGTGCGAACGCGATCGGTTTCGTTTCGAAGACGACGGCGTGCGGAGGTCCGGTCGGCGAGCGGACGAGGCCGAGGTACTGCTCGTAGAACGCCTGCGAAGCT
>JOAA01000025.1 GCA_000720375.1 Rhodococcus rhodnii
CCGCATCAGGCGTGCGAGCAGCAGGCCCGCCGCGCCCTCGGCGACCGCGCGTTCCAGGCCGCGTTCGACTGTGGCGCCGACCTCGACCTGGATCGGGCCGTCGCCTACGCGCTCGGCGAGAAACCCGCGTCGGCCACCCCGGTCTCCACCGCGAGGGATACCGCGGGGACGCCATTGACCCGCCGGGAGCGGCAGGTTGCCGAGCTGGTCGCGCAGGGACTGTCCAACAAGGACATCGCCGCCCGGCTGGTGATCGCCCAACGCACCGCCGAAGGCCACGTGCAACGCATCCTGACCAAACTCGGCTTCACCACACGCACCCAGCTCGCCGCGTGGGTCGCCCAACACCGAGAAGGCCGAGACCAGTGACAGCAGGCGGCAGATCGGGTCGGCCGGTGGACAATCTGCCGGGCGAGATGACGAGTTTTGTCGGTCGCCGCCGGGAGACCGCCCAGGCGGTGCGGCTGCTGCGGCGGGCGCGGCTGGTCACGCTGACCGGGGTGGCCGGGGTCGGCAAAACCCGACTGGCATTGTGGCTGGCCGCCCAGGTACGCGAGGCGTTCCCGGACGGGGTGTGGCTGGTCGAGCTGGCCGCGCTCATCGACGACACGCTGCTGCCCCAAACGGTCGCCGACGTCCTGGGCATCCAGGACCGGCTCCATGTTGCGACCGTGGACACGCTGGCGGACCACCTGGCCGACACACAGCTGCTGCTGGTGCTGGACAACTGCGAGCACCTCCTCGACTCCTGCGCGATGCTGACCAGCCAACTGCTGGCCGCGGTGCCGGGAGTGCGGATCCTGGCCACCAGCCGGCAAGCCCTGGGCGTGGCGGGGGAGCACCTGTTCGAGGTGCCGCCGCTGCCGGTGCCGGACCCGGGCCAGCCGATGACCCCGCGCGCCGTCGCGCGGCACGGGGCGGTGCGGCTGTTCGCCGAGCGGGCCGCGGTCGCCCGGCCCGGGTTCACGGTGGACGCGAGCAACCGTGCGACGGTGGTGCGGGTCTGCCAGCGGCTGGACGGCATCCCGCTGGCCATCGAGCTGGCGGCACTCAGGGTCCGGGCCCTGCCGGTGGGCGAGATCCTGACCGGGCTGGACGACTACCTGGAATTCCTGGCCACCGGCAGCCGGATCGCGGTCCCGCGCGTGCAGACGCTGCGCGCGGCGATCGACTGGAGCTTCGCGCTGTGCTCGCACGATGAGCAGCGGCTGTGGGCCCGGGCGTCGGTGCTCGCCGACGGGTTCGACCTGGACGCGGCCGAGGCGGTCTGCAGCGGCCAGGACATCGCCCGGGACGACGTCGTCGATCTGGTGGCCGGACTGGTCGACAAGTCCATCCTGACCCGAACCAGCCACGACACTCCCGCGCGCTACCGGATGCTGGAGGTCATCCGCCAGTACGGCCAGGAACAGCTGATCGCCTCCGGCCACCTCACGGCCGTGCGCGCCCGGCACCGCGACCACTACCGCCAACTGGCCACGCGGGGCGAGCAGGCATGGCTGGGCCCGAACGAACAGGCCTGGTTCACCCGGCTGCGCCGCGAGCACCCCAACCTGCGGGCCGCGCTGGAGTTCTGCCTGACCGAACCCGGCCAGGCCCGGGCCGGGCTGGAGATCACAACCGCCCTGTTCCACTACTGGGTCCGCTCCTGCACGCACACCGAGGGCCGCTACTGGCTCGACCAGGCACTGGAACTGGCCCCGGAGCCGAGCCCGCACCGGGCCAAGGCCCTGTGGACCAGTGGCCATATCGCCCTGATGCAGGCCGACACCACCACCGCACTGTCCCAACTGGAGCAGGCCCGTGCGCTGGCGCACCGGCTGGGAGACGAACTCGCCCTCGCGCATATCACGCTGGACTTTGGTGTGGCTGCGTTCATCCAGAACGACCACCAGCACGCGGTCACGCTCCTCGAGGACGCGCTGGCCCACCACCAGACGCTTGACAACCCGGCCGGCGTCTGGCTCGCCTTGGTCTATCTGGCCCTGACCGCCGCGGCCCTCGGCGACCCGGACCGCGCTGCCGACTTCGGCGAAGAGTGCCTGGCCTTGTGCGACAGCCGCGGCGCGTCCCCGTCCAGGATCTATCCGCTCTGGGTGCTCAGCTTCGCCAGGTGGCTGTCCGGCGACCGGCAGCAGGCCGCCAGACTGATCCGGAAGGGCCTCCCCGCCGCGCGGCAATTCGACGATCGGTGGGCCCTCGCCCACCATCTCGAGACACTGGCCTGGATCGCCGGAGCGGACGGGCGGCACGCACGCGCCACCCGGCTGCTCGGCGCGGCCCACACCATCTGGCGCTCAACCGGGACGCCACAATCCGGCCCGAGATACCTTGCCTTCTCCCACGACCGCTGCGAACAGCAGGTCCGTGACGCGCTGGGGGATGAGCAGTTCACCACGGCCTTCCAGCACGGCACCCGACTCACCCCCGACCAGGCCATCGACTACGCCCTCGAGACCAGCGAACCAACCACCGCAGCCCAGCCCGCACCGCCATCCCACGATCGCTGGCCACCCTGACCTCCAGGCAACGCCAGGTCGCCGCACTCGTCGACCATGAGATGTCCACTAAGGACGATGGATGACCACGAGCAGCCTGACAACCCGGTGAACCTAAGTAGTCGGGACTGTAAAAAGCTTCGACATAACCGTCCACAGTGGAGTGGACACCTGCGATTGATGTGACAGTGAACGGCGCGGCCGAAGCGGTGGCTGATCAGGCCGTGGATGAGCAGTTGGCGCGGAAGTTGACCGAGCGGGCCCGGTCCAGGGCCTGCAACTGGCCGACGAGAGTGAGCTGCTGGGCCGATTGACCAAGATGGTGGTCGAGTCCGCGCCGCAGGCGAGATGGACGACCATCTCGGCGCCACCGCAAGCACGACCCGATCATCCGCACCGGCGAGAAATCGCGCAACGGCACGCGACAGCTCGTTGGGTGCGCGTCTGCGCTGATTGACCGTTTCGCGCCACCGGCCCCACCAGGCCCGACAGCAACGACCACCCGAACCACACCGTCAGCCTGACCAAGCGCATAAAGCCAACGCCCGCACGTTGCTACGTACCCGAGTCCTCAATGGACTCACCAACGAGCACCTCTAAGGGTCTGCCGAGAAATAAGTTGATCTTTCGGTCTTCTGTCGATCATGGTGTGGTATTGCAGTTGCCGTGGATGTCGAACCGTCGCTGGCGGCGAAGTTCTCGGCGTTGTTGCCGCACGTAGACGAGCGGACGCAACGGCTGTACCTGGGATCGGAGGCGCGGTCGCTGGGGCAAGGCGGCATCGCGGCTGTCGCCAGGGCGGCAGGGATGAGCCGGCAGACGGTGGCAGCCGGGGTGGATGAACTGGAGTCCGGGGCTACCCCGTTGGAGCGAGTGCGCCGGGCCGGTAGGGGCGTAAGCGGCTGGCCGAGGTAGACGCGGGACTGCGGCCGGCGTTGTTGGCGTTGATAGAGCCGGATATGCGAGGTGACCCGGAATCGCCGCTGCGGTGGACCACCACATCGACCCGCAAACTGGCCGCGGAGCTGACCCAGGCCGGGCATCGGATCTCGGCGGATACTGTGGCGGATCTGTTGCACACCGAGGGTTTCAGCCTGCAGGGCAACGCCAAGACCTTGGAAGGCAAGCAAACCCCGGATCGGGACGCGCAGTTTCGCTACCTCAACGAGCAGGTCAAGGCGTATCAGACTGCGGGGGATCCGGTCGTGAGCGTGGACACCAAGAAGAAAGAACTGGTCGGGGACTATCACAACAAGGGCTGGGAGTGGTGCCAGTCCGCAGATCCCGTGCCGGTCAACACCCATGATTTCCCGGATAAGGAGTTGGGCAAGGCCATCCCGCACGGGGTCTACGACCTGACGGCGAACACCGGCTGGGTCAACGTCGGCACCGATCACGACACCGCCGCGTTCGCCGTGGAGTCGCTGCGACGGTGGTGGAGCGCCGCGGGACGGGAAGGCTATCCGCACGCTGGGCGGCTGCTGGTCACCGCCGACGCGGGCGGGTCCAACAGCTACCGCACCCGCGCCTGGAAGACCGAACTGGCGGCACTGGCCGCCGAGACCGGCTTGGCCATCACGGTGTGCCACTTCCCGCCGGGAACATCGAAGTGGAACGCGATCGAGCACAGGCTGTTCTGCCATATCTCCCCCAACTGGAGAGGGCGACCTCTGACCAGCCACGAGGTCATCGTCAACACGATCGCGGCCACCACCACCCGCACCGGCCTGACCGTCCACGCCGAACTGGACACCAGCCAGTACTCCACCGGTGTCACAGTGAGCGACCAGCAGATGGCCAGCCTGCCGATCACCTGTCATGACTGGCACGGCGACTGGAACTACACCCTGCACCCCGCCACACCGCTCGACCGCCCCGCCGGCGGTGATAACGGGGATGAACACCCTCAACCTCCGGACCACGCGTGGCTCCGCCATCCTGCCCTGACCGGCCTGGACCCCACCCGCTGGAACGAGCTGATCGAGAAATTGGACCTGGCCCGCCACGCCCAACGGGAGGCAGCGCTGCACCATCGTCGCGGCGGTGCCCGACGCACCGCGCCGGGCAGTGGCCGCAAAGCGGTCCTCGATCTGACCGACCGCGCCGCAATCACAGTTCTCTACCAGCGATTCTCCGTGCCACAACGAACCCTGGCGGATCTGTTCGGCATCACGCAACGGAGCGCTCACAACATCATCCGCCTGACCCGCCCCCTGCTGGCCGTGATCGGTTACACGCCACAGCCCGCAGCAATCCACCTCAAAACCCCAACCGAGTTCGTCCAGCACGCGACCGACATCGATGCCCTCACACCCGCCCAGCCCAACCAAGCGCGTTATTGATCTGCAAGCCCTAAGCCACTGGATGACATGCAGCGATGACTCTTCGAGCGGTACAGGAGTGCCACTGACATGCCAGGGCAAAGCCGAGAGTGCGACGGTTCAACGAGCGAGGGCTGTGCCGAACACGTGCCGATCAACTGACATTCGCCACGCCACCAAGAAACGTCTTTACATCCTTCACACTGGCGAATAGACGCAACTGACCAGCATGCGCCACCCTGTGGTGTTCCAAATCACAAGTTTAGGGGCCATTGTCGCAGTGCCGGTGTGGTGACAGGCCTAGAGGTGTTGCCAGGCAACGAAAGGATAGCTCCACCCGCGCGCCAGTCGGCTAGGACGATGCTGTCACACCGTGACGGAGGAACCAGGGTGAATTCTTCCAAGACCGCGCGAGCCGGGTTTCCCCGCAACTGTTTATTCGCCTCCGAGTTGTCATCTTCGGAATGATCTTAATGGATCATTAGGAGGTTTCGCATGAAAAAGTTCTGGCGGCATTTGTTCGCGCTTGTAGTGGCGGTGCACACCGTGACGTTGGCCGTCACCTGTCCGCGCACGTTGCCGGCTCAGGGAATATGAGCGGCACTGCCAGAGTGAGAAGAGCGGTGAAACGTTGCTCGTCACGACTGTTCCCGACCAGACGAACGACATCTGGATCAGCCGAAACATCGTAACCGGCAAGCACATTGTCACATTGTTAGGGACTTCGGGACGCGCTCGACACGACTCCGAGGGTGCCTGCGCACATCTAGGGAGCTGGCCATACCGAGAGGGTGGCATGTCCGTCGCCTGTCTCCCGGATCGAGGTCGAGGTCAGAAACCTCAATGACACAGTCGTCATTTCGGCCGTGGCCGACAAACTCGACGGCCGCCACAATGTTTCCGGTAAACGACAAGGTCGAGGGGCCTCGACAACGATCCCGACGACTGCCGTGCCGACGTCGGCGACACCCGTCACCAACTCTGCCCGTGAACCACACACGACGCCAGCGTCCGACGACAGTGTGCTCGCCGAATATCTCGTCCGTGCAGGTGGGTGGTCAAGCAGCCGCTCGTCCCACCCCATTCCACCCAGGACACAAACGAATTGTTGGCATAGCAAGGGAATGTCAGAGGCGACCGGGCGACCGTAAGAGGCGAAGGAGGCGAAGGAGGCGAAGGAGGCGAAGGAGGCGAAGGAGGCGAAGGAGGCACGATGACATACGCATGCCCGTACACTGTCACGGTCGGCGCTTACGTACTCGGAGTGCTCTGCGCGCGGGAAAACACCGAGTTTCGCCAGCACGCCGTGGGGTGCCCGTCATGCCAGCGAGAGATCGCCGAGCTGACACCGACCGTCCGCCTCCTGGCGATACTCAAGACCGAGACACACGAAGCCAACCGGCGCGCCATCAGCCGCGAGCCCGAACGAACACGAGGAGAACTTTCGCGATGAAATTTCACTCGTGCCGCTGAGCGCGTGAGGTGATTGCTTACTGCTTCCCGCTACGTCAAGGCCGGATCTTCCTGGGCTCGCCTTTCTTTCTGATAGAGGGAGTTTGGCGGGCATCAGCGACGAGTTGCTTGCAGACAACATGGGGAATGCGTCACCACCGGAATCGTCCCGGCATTGTCAGGCGCCCGTGCGCTCCGGCGGCACACACCTGGCGACTCACCTTCAGCTCCAGCCGGTATTGGACGACATCGTGGTTCGCCTCAGCAGAAATCCGCGTGTGGGTGCGCCTGCATGAGCACCTGGATGGAAGGGGCTTAGCCCTGGTCCTTCACGAGACGAGTTGATCATCTGTTGTTGATCTCGTTGTGGGTGGGCATGGTGGTGAGCTGGCGCGGTCGCCGGTGTCTCCGGGGCCTGGATCGAGAGATCGAGAGTGTCCTGTGTGGACGAATCAGGTGACAGGCAATGCCAGGGTGGGTCCGCCGGGCGAACGCACCTGCTATCTCGTGTCGCCAGGGCCAGTGCTGGCTGATGCGCAGCCAGGTCCGGCGGGCGCCGTAGGTGAGAACTACACCGCCACGTGCTGTGCGCGCGGGCTACGCAGATGGGCCAGGAAAACTTTGGGGCAGCCTGCTTCTTACTGTGGCAGTCCGCGCAGGAGGCATCCACATCCAGCACTAGCCCCGGCAGGTCCACCCCCAGCAATCCGGACGGCCGACGCGCTGCAACCGGCTATCTCCGCTCGCGGCATCCACGCCCGCTCCCGGGCGACCGCTCGTGCCGAGCGAAGCCGTCGCAGCAGGGCAGCATTGGTGCTGTCCAACACCCGCCATGCGGTGGCCGTCGAGGCCACCGGACCGAACAGCAAAGTTATGTGGACCAGATCCAAGTTTCATGCGGTGGCGACAACTCAAAATCCGTCCAGCATAAGCGGAGCTATGGGTTAGACCGAGTTGCCTGACAGCTACACCGCCGATAGCAAGATCAGGATCGGTTCAATCTAGGATCAACGTGCCCAGGCGCGCATTGCCGGAGCGAGAGCCGAGGGTGCTGGTGGAATCGTGTCATTGGCGAAATTGCGTCATTAGGCGGCGGCTTCACGGCATCTTGCTTCGCTATTAAGTCGAATTTCAGCTCGTCTCGGTGCTAGATTTTCAGATATTGTAGAGATCTCCGGGATAGCTGTACTGCCGGATAGTTAGCCGTGCGGGGGCGTGATGTCAGCGAATATTGATATTCGGTTGTTGGGGCCACTGGAGATAGCCGCGTCGCGTGGTCCGGTGGTGCTGCACGGGTCTGTTCAACGCACCCTGGTGGCTCGGTTGGGGGTCCGGCCTGGTGAGACGGTGTCGCGGGAAGCTCTGGTCGACGCCTTGTGGGATGAGTTGCCCCCGCGGACGGCCACCAAGACACTGCACAGCCATCTTGCGCGCTTGCGGCATCAGTTGCAGGACGCGAGCTTGGCTGGGTTGATCGCAGCCCAAGGGCCTGGCTATGCGCTGCTCGCCCCGGCCGAGGCGGCCGACGTGGTGCGTTTCGAGGCGATGGTCGATCGGGGTCGAGAGGCGCTGGCTGGAGGAGCGACGGAGACCGCGGTGGAGTCGCTGCGCCAGGCGTTGGGGTTGTGGCGGGGTGACCCGTTGGTCGAGTGCCGGCCCGGGGAGTGGGTGCGCGCCGAAGCGGCTCACCTGACTGAGATCCGGCTGGCCGCCACCGAATACTTGATCAGTGCCCGGCTGAGAGTGGGCGAGCATCTCCAGCTCGTTGGTGAGTTGGAGCCGTTGGTGATTCGGTATCCGTTCCGGGAACGGTTGTGGGAACTGCTCATGCTGGCGCTGTACCGATCGGGCCGCCAAGCCGACGCGCTCGCGGCCTTTCAGCGCGCCCGGACCGCGTTGGTCGACGAATTGGGGATCGAACCGGGGCGTGAGCTGCATCGGCTGGAAGCGGCGATACTGGCGGCCGATCCCACCCTTGAGCTCAACGCCCCTCGGCGGACGACAACCGGTGCCCCGGTCTGTCGCCGGTTGCCGGTGCCGCTGACCAGTCTGATCGACCGTGAGGCGGACAAGGCCGCGCTGGGGGACCTCGCGGCTGGGCGACGTCTCGTGACGCTCATCGGCCCCGGCGGCTGCGGCAAGACGCGTCTGGCCATTGCCGTGGCCACCGAACACTCTGAGGCGGTGTGTTTCGTTGACCTGACCCCACTTGCCGAGCCGGAGCTCGTGCCGCAGGCGGTCACCGAGGCCTTCGGCCTGCGCGCACAGGCTGCTGGCCGTGGCGCGGTGGATAGCCTTGTCGATCACCTGCACGATCGGTCCCTGTTGTTGGTCCTGGACAACTGTGAGCATCTGGTCGATGCCTGCGCACATCTGGTGAGTGCGCTGCTTCCCGCCTGTCCCGGGCTGCGGGTACTGGCCACCAGCCGGGAGACGCTGCGCGTGCCCGGGGAAGCGGTTTACACGCTGCAGCCGCTGGCCACTCCCGATCCCGAGGCCGTCCCCGCGTACGACGAACTTCTCCACTATGACTCGGTGCGGCTTTTCGTGGAGCGCACGCGTGACGCCGGTGGCCAGATCGGTACCGACGGGGCTACCGCACAGGGGCTGGCCACGATCTGCGCTCAGTTGGACGGGCTGCCGCTCGCCCTCGAACTGGCTGCCGCCCGCACCGCGGCACTGCCGGTGCTGCGGATCGCCGAGCAACTTACGGGCTGCTTCCCTGCGCTCTGCTCGGGCAGTCGCACCGCCCGGCCGCAGCATCGCGCCATGCGCACAGCCATCCGGTGGAGCTACGACCTGCTCGACGATGACGAGCGTGACCTCTTCCGGCGGCTGGCGGTGTTCGTCGGCGGGTTCGACCTGCCCGGCGTCGAGGCACTGTGGCCCCGCGCCGACGCGGTCGAGCTGCTGGGGCGGCTGGTCGACAAGTCACTGGTGGTCAGGGAGCGCGGGAATGCCCGTTACCGCCTGTTGGACACGATCCACCGGTTCGCAGCGGAGCAATTAGCCGATGACGAGAAGTGCGCCGACGTGCGGCAGCGGCACGCCGAGTTCTACTTGGCACTGGCCAAGCAGGCGCAGGAACACCTCGACGGGGCCGACGCCGTGGAATGGCTTGATCGGCTGGCCGCGGAACACGAGAATTTCCGGGCAGCGATGGGGTGGGCCGTCGCCCAACCCAACTCGACCCTGGCCCTGCGACTATCCGTCGCCCTGACCCGCTACTGCCAACTCCGTGGGCACTACCGGGACGGGCGACGATGGCTGGCCGCGGCGCTGGACCGAGGTGCGCACACTCCCCTGATACTGCGGGGCAACGCGTTGTACGGCTCGGCCGTGCTCACGTTTCTGCAGTGCGACTACGACGCGGCGGTGCCGCTGGCCAAGCAGGCGATGGCCATGTACGAGTCGCTGAACGACCTGGAAGGCACGGCGCGCACCCGCACGCTGCTCGGTTCCATCTGGCGAGAGCAAGCCGACTACCCACGGGCACTGGAATTCCACCGCCGTGCGTTGGACACCTTCCGCGAGGCAGGCGACGCCCGCGGCATCGCCGAGGCCCTGCAGCGGTGTGCCTTCTCCGCCTGGCTGCAGGGCGATTTCGACCCAGCCCAACAGTGGGCGCAAGAAAGCCTGCAGCGAATGCGGCACTTGGGCGACGCCGAAGGCGCCGCCGGCGCACTCCTGCACCTGGGTGCGATCGCCCACTACCGGGGTGACCAAGCGCAGGCGCTGCGGCTGCTGAGCGAAGCCCGTCAGACGTCCGAACGGACCGGCTGCCCGGAGGGCATCGCCTGGGCACTCAACCTGCTGGGCCTGGTTCACCGCGCAACCGGCTCGGCCAGTGCCACCGCGCTACTCCAGCAGAGCCTCGCCGTACACCGAAAGCTGGGCGACCGCTGGCGGATGGCCAGCGTGCTGGAAGCGCTCGCCGCGCTCGCGTGCGACGAGCGCCGCTGGGAGCACGCAGCCCAACTGCTGGACGAGGCCGCCACGCTACGGGCGGCGATCAACAGCCCAGTGCCGCCCTGCGAACGTCCCAGCCACGAACGCACCCGCGCCGCACTCGCCACCGCAGAGCAGATCGCTGCGCTCCCCCGCTGATTAAATACGGGCCCATTTCATCCAGGTTCCGACCTCCACTGTTGCCCGCCTCTCTGACCAGCACGAACGAACAGGTTCGGAACTGTGCTGAACCCAGAATCGGATTGGTTGGCAGGTGTGCGCCTCCGACGCGTTGTGGCCAACCGTGATCCCTCCTCCACCAGCATTTTAGTCATACACTGGAAAATCGCCGCATGAAGGGCGCATGACGAGCTTGGCCTCTTCTTGCTTCGCGACGCGGCGGACAACCTGAATTAGGCAGAAGAAACAGAAAGTAAGGCACGCCAAAGAATCTAGGTGGACAACATGCATAAACCGAGAACTTCCCTATCGATAATGATGGCTTGCGTGATCGGTTTGACCGTTTCCATTCCCGGAACCTCGCTCGCTGACTCGCCCCGGCACAACTACTGCGCCCTCAACGTTGAAACTGACGCGATGTCGTGCTTCTCGACGGAGTCCGAGCTCGAGAGCATGATGTCCACCAGCGTTCTGCGGGTTCGACTCGGCACCTGGTTTGACAGGACCAACATGGATCGTCGCGGGGGATATCTGGTCTTCTTTGCGTCTCGTGGGTGTTCGGACACCAACAACGACGTCGACCACGCCGACAGCAGTCTCAGGGGTAGCGACTGGAACAATCGTGTTTCCTCGCTGATCACTGCGAGCGGATGCGACTTTAAGCTCTATGACGGAATCGGTTTCACAGGACATCGCACGTCCTGGATCGATTCCAGCACCAACCTGGGCGATTACGACATGAACAACAGGGCCAGCTCGTACAAGATTTCGTAAGACGGCCTTGAGCATCCGGCGGTATCTCACCATTCTGCCAGTCCAGCGCCTTGAGAGGGTCTGTCAAATTTCGACTTTGTCGCCGATTGAGTGATCAACTTCGCCGGTGGCTGGTGCTCGCGGTGACGTTGTGATCATGGTTGGCGTGTGATGGTGATTAGCTGGGCGGCCTCCTACCGCACTTCGTCGACGTGGTGGTCGAGCAGATCGAGCGGACTGTGGCGGGTGTGCTGATTTTGGATGCGCACCAAGGCACAAGACGGGATCTGTCCCATCCTGCGGCGGTCAGTCACGTCGGGTTCACAGCCGCTATGGCCGGAAGCTGACCGACGGGCTCGGTGGCCGGTCAACTAGTGGTGCTGGAGTGGCGAGTGCGCTGATTCTTCTGCGTTCTGCAACGGTCAGGACTGTCTGGTCGGAACGTTCGCCGAGCAGGTCGAGGGGTCTGACAGCCAAGCACGCTCGCCGGACTGCGTTGGGTAGCAAGGCGAGGGAGCATATGCCGATGGATGCGCCTCGACGAGTCTCCGTTCCACTCGACGACTATGGAGATCTCGGCCTGGCGGTGGTCAAAAGTGTCAATGTCGCTTATGCGCCAACAGGGTTTGTATCCGGCAGCTCGAGAGCTGTGGTTGGCTGCGTTCGTTGTATGGGCTGGCGTGTTGCGGAGGATTAAGGGCGGGCATGCGAACGCTGCGTAGCATGGTCGGCCTGCTGGTCTTGCTGCTCACCTTTGGCTTGGTCTCCGTGCCGGTGGCCTCGGGTGTGGCGGTGCAGGCGGTAGCGGCCGACGTTCATCTCTTCTACTACCCGTGGTACGGCAGCCCGTCGGTGAACGGGAGCTATCGGCATTGGCAGCAAGGCGGTCGCACGCCGCCCAACGACATCGGCGCGAACTTCTACCCGGTGCTCGGCGCGTACGACTCGGCCGACACAGCCATGATCGACCAGCACATGCGCTGGGTCCAGCGGTCCGGCGCGGGCACGATCGTGACCAGCTGGTGGGGCCAAGGATCCTATGAGGACAATGTGGTGCCCGCGCTGCTGGCCGCCGCGGCACGACACGGCATCAAGGTGGCCTGGCATCTCGAGCCGTACTCCGGCCGGACCGCTGACTCCACAGTCGCCGACATCAACTACATCAACTCCAGATATGGCGGCAGCCCGGCGTTCTACCGCGACGCCGCCCACGGCAACCGTGGCGCCTTCTACGTCTTCGAAAGCCTGCGGATCACCGACTGGACCGCCATCAAGCAGGTCAAGCCGACGAGCATCGTGCTGGCCCAGACCACTGACAGGAGTAAGGTCGCGCACTTCGGCGGGATGTACACCTACGACGGCATCGCGGGCGCGACCGCACGCGGCTGGAAGAACGCTTCCGACTTCTGCAAGGCCAACGGCCTGGTGTGGGCGCCTTCTGTCGCGCCCGGCTACATCGACGACCGGGCAGTGCCCGGTAACACCACTCCCACACTCAACCGTGACAACGGTGCGACGTATGACAAGGAGTGGAGCAATGCGTTGAATCCGGCGACCGGTGGGGCGCCGACATGGGTCTCGGTCGCCTCCTTCAACGAGTGGCACGAGGGATCCACCATCGAGCCGGCACGCTCGAATCCGCCCGCGGGACAGGGATATCTAACGTTCCAAGGCGCCTATGGGCAGACCGGCACCGCCGCGGAGACCGCGTATCTGGACCGGACCCGGTACTGGGTGCGGCAGTTCACCGACGGGAACCTGCCGCCGACAAACCCCGATCCCGCGGCCGAGCTGCAAGGTTTCCGCGTCTAAGCAAAAGTCCCGGAAAGGACACCGATGGATGGCACCGTCCCCCGGGCAGCGTCGGTGTGGCCGTACCACCGCACTGTTGGTCAGCGCCCCTGTTGTTATTCCCGCCCCGTTAGCGACCGCCGGATCCGTGATCCCGCCCGGCGACTACCAGCGGGTGCAGCTGGCGCTTGGACCGAATGAGCTCGGCGGACCGATGCCGCTCGCAATCCTGCCCAACAGATCCGTGGTACAACCGCACACGACGGCACCGTCCGAGTGACCGACGCAGCGGGCAACACCACGTCCGCGGGCAAGCTGAACATGTGCCTGCACGACGAAGAAGGTCTGTAAGGCGTCGCGGCGGGCCGGACTTCACATCCAACCGGTTCGCCTATCTTCTACACTCGCCGCGACTGTCCACACCAGACGGAGATGCGTCGGCCGAGGGGACGCAGGCGGACTGGGACAGGTGGAAGGTGAGCTCTACCTGTCCCGGTTCGTCCTGACTACGCACAACACGCTGGCCATGGCCAGCGAACGGATCGTCCTGCGAGTGCCGAACGACCTCGACCAATGCTGCCACGTCGGTGGTACATCGATTTTGACGCAGCCAGCAGCTATACCTGACCACAGGTGACGACAACAGGGACCCGTTCCAGTCCGACAGCTACACGCCGATCGACGAGCGGACGAACCGCAATCCCCAGTTCCATACCCAGCGTTCGTCCGGCAACACGAACGACCTGCGCGGCAAGGTATTGCGGATCAAACCCGCAGGCTGATGGCACGTACACGATCCCGTCGTCGTCTCCGGAATCGCCGTCCACCCAACGGAAGCGGCACGCTCGGCGTACTGGCGGGCCTGCCGGACCGAGCAGCCGAACCGCTGCGCCAGCACACGCGCGGCTGTCCTGTCGGCGGAACCGCTGGCCAATCTCGTTGAACAACGCCGGCGACGGGATACCCCAGACCGGAAAGAATGCCACCACCTGCGCACTGGTCTGCAGCTTCGGCACATAAGCATTGATATAGATCCAATCCAGACACTGGATATCCAACGTCACATGCCCGTCGAGCACATCATTGACCGTCACCACATGCCCGCCCATGACCCTGCGTCTGCCGGAACCTCATCCGTCCTGGCAAAGCGCTGTTTGGCCAACAACAACTCCGCCCGCCCTCATGGCCTGTAATCGCCACGGCAGGTTGATCGGCCGTGCTCCTGCGACTGGCCTACCTCGGCCTGACAAACACCTTCGCCATACTCCGACTGATCTCGACGAGAGACCGAGACAAGGACATCGAGATCCTGGCAGTGCGGCACCAGATCGGGATACTGCAACGCCAACTCAATCCCGGCAGAGTGCGGTTCACTCCCTGACCGGGCGTTGCACGCCGCGCTCCTGCACCGGCTACCACGCCACACCTTGCACAGGCTCCGTCTGCCGGTCCGCCCAGACACGATCCTGCGCTGGCATCGCAACCTCCTCCGCCGACACCACGCCCGGGCGTCTCGACCGAAACGCCCGGGCCGACCCCGCACCGTCCGATCCATTCGAGTGCTGATTCTGCGCCTCGCGAACGAGAACCCGAACTGGGGCTACCGGTCGCATCCACGGCGCCACACCACATCCGACCGCGGCATGGGTCACCCCACGCCGCGCGGAACCTCGTCATGGCCTCGAGAGCGCCAATCGCCGAGCGCGATTCCTGATCCGCGACAGGGACGGCAAATTCCCGCGCTTGTTCGACGTCATCCTCGCTGACGTCGGCATCGAGATCGTCCTGAGCGGTGTTCAGATGCCCAGGGTGAACTCGATCATCGAACGCTGGATATAGACCTGTCGCCGCGAACTGCTCGACCGCACCTTGATCTGGAACCAACGACACCTGCTCCACGCGTTGCGCGAATACGAGCAGTTCTACAACAACCACCGGCCCCACCAAAGCATCGCCAACGCTCGACCGCGACGACCACTGCCCTCGCCGATCACCCGGCAGACCAGATCGCCCGTCTCAATCATCCGTCGACGCCCACATTTTGGGCGGCATCCTCAACTAGTACCACCATGCCGCTTGACATGCACGGATGACATTTTCGGCAAGCGCACCCCTCCGCATGCTCGACGCCGGTCACTGATGGTCGCCATCAGCCCGCAACGGTCGTGAACAGCCGACGTTTGCGGCGTTTCAGGCAGGTCCAGCGCAGTTCTGGACGGTTCGGCAAGTTCACCCGTTCGTGGGCGACCCCATTTGGCGTTAGTCAAAGATCTGGAGCCACGCGCTCCGTTCCCGCAGAGCCGCCAGCACCTGGTGTGCCTGAGCCTGGCTATGCCAATGCACCACCGCGTCATCCACGTAGCGTTCAAACGTGACGTCGGGGAAAGTCCGCGCCATCCACGCATCGAACGCGTAGTGCAGGAACAGATTCGCGAGCACGGGCGAGACCGCGGAGCCCTGTGGGGTCCCTCGGTCGCGGATCTGCAACGACCCGTCAGGCAGTGCCAGCGGGGCGTGGAGCCACCGCTTGACGTACAACACTACCCACGGCAGGTCGGTGTTGGCCTCGACAGCCTTGATGACCAAACCCATGGCACGCTGTCAAAGAACTTGCGGATGTCCAAATCGATCACCCAGTCGGTTCTCCAACACCGCGCCCTGCAGGCCGCCACGGCGTCGAGCGCGCCGCGCTTCGGGCGGTAGCCGTAGGAGTCCGGGTGAAAGATCGGTTCGACCTTCCGCTCCAACTCCTTGGCCACAACCGTCTGCGCGATGCGGTCGGCCACGGTTGGCACCCCAAGGATTCTGGTGCAACTACCGTGTGCCTTCTCGATCTCCACCGCGCGCACCGGCGGCGGGAAATACGACCCCGACGACATCCGATTCCAGATCTTGAACAGATTATTCTTCAGATCCCGCTCAAATGCCTCGATCGTTTGCCCGTCTACACCGGGTGCGCCCTTGTTCGCCCTGACTGCCTCCCACGCCTCCCAGACCGCCCGCTTCGAGATCTCGAACGGCTTGTCTGATGCTTTCAGCTCGCCCATGCGACTCCTCCCGGAACATGTCCGGTTGGTCGAACGAACCAGCCACGGACAACCCGGCCCCTTCGCTCCGGCCCCATTACAGAAACTTCACCACTACTACGAGCCGGTCCGCCAGCGCGCCCAGCGACGGTACTCAATCCCTTGACGGTGGTCACCGCTTGGGACGCTCCCTGTCCCCCGTATTTCACCAGCCGGGCGTATCCGGGCACGCCTTCTCCTGTTCCACACGGAAGCCGCAGACCAGGCTCACGTCGTCTACATGCCGGACACCACCTAGCCAGTAAGCGGAACGCCCGCCAGGCTTGTCCCGGGATCCGTTTGACACCCCGGTTTCGATGTCGTCTGTATCTGTTTCGACACGTCAGCAACGATTCACTCGCGTTCGTCTTCCTGGTCCCCACCTGACACCTCACGGGTGCCTTTTCCTCATCGCTCACCACGACGGTCTTCAGCCAACGCAGCATGAGGTGGTTTGAAGCCTCCCTCCGCAAGGCGACTCCGAAGGGCCAATCCTTCATCCCCCGTGCAGCACCGCTTCAAGAACTCGACCTACCTCGACTCCCTTCCACGTTCAGGACACACCAAACGCCAAAATGTTCGGCCGCGCCGGATTCCATCTGCTCCGCAAACGAACACTCTTGGCCTGACAATACGTTGCCAGACCACAAAACCTGTGCCAGAGCCACCTCACGCGAGCAAACCACCCAGGCCACACAGAAGACCTAAGCAATGGTTATCCACAACCGCCGGTTTAAGAGCCTGGGGCGGCCGCCAGCCCCCGATCACCAGCGTAGAGATCAGCACCGACAAACCAAGACCACACACCCAGCTCAAGCCCCAGTTATCCACAACCACCGAGCTATCCACATGTCGATCACCCAACACCTCCTCAACCCCACCGCACCCACATAGGCTGGATTCCGGGGGCCGGAGGCCGCCCCAATCCCCAGAGCGGCTCTCGTGCTGAGGCGTGTCCACCACGCAGCACGGTGGTCAAACTGGCCGACAGCCCGCACACGTGCCCTCACCACGCCTCGAACACTAAGGCCTGTTCGCTGCACCTCGCCTGCTAAAGACACGCGAAGTTGCGGCACCGCGTGTCCCAAGTGGCCGCACGGCGATTCCCGCGTCGGCCGTTGACATGGTCCAGCCTCGGCGTGATACTCGGCGCCACCATGACAACGTTGTCGGAACCAGGGACACGCAAGGTCCGCCGGGCGACCATGAGTGATGTCGCTCGGCTCGCCGGCGTGAGCATCAAGACCGTCTCCAGGGTGGTCAATGACGAGCCCGGTGTCCACCCGGACACCGCCGAGCGCGTGCTGGCCGCGATCGAACAGCTGGGGTTCCGCCGCAACCTCGGCGCCCGCAATCTGCGCCGGGGCATGTCCACCGGCACCATCGGGCTGGTCCTCGAGGACGTCGGCAACCCCTTCTACTCCGTGCTCACCCGGGCGGTGGAAGAGGTCGCCCGGACGTTCGGCCGCCAGGTGCTGACGGGTTCTTCCGCCGAGGACCCGGCCAGGGAACGTGAGCTGGCGCTGGAGTTCTGCTCGCGCCGGGTCGACGGCCTGATCGTGGTGCCTGCCGGGATGCAGCACGGATACCTGGTGCCTGAGATGCGCGCGGGCACACCGGTCGTTTTCGTCGACCGGCCCGCGGGCGATGTCGTGGCCGACACCGTATTGGTGGACAACCTTGGCGGTACCGCGGCGATGGTCGCGCACCTGGCCCGGTACGGGCACTCGCGGATCGCCTTCCTTGGCGACGCGCCCGACATTTTCACCGCCAGCGAGCGGTTACGAGGTTTTCGCGAGGGTTGCGCGAAAGCAGGCATCCGTTACGACGAGTCCCTCGTCGTGATGGGGCCGCACACCGATGCCAGCGCAGCGAGCTCCGTCCGCCGCTTGCTGTCCGGCGCCGCGCCGGCGACCGCGCTGATCACCGGGAACAACCGGATCACCATCATGGTGTTGCGTGCGCTGAGCACGCTGGACGCACGTCCCGCCGTGGCCGGGTTCGACGACTTCGAACTGGCCGATCTGCTCGACCCGCCGGTGACCGTGCTCGCGCACGACATCGCCGCCATGGGCCGCGCCGCCGCCGAGTTGTTGTTCGCCCGGATGGAGGGCGACACGTCACCGCCGCGCAGGATCGTGCTGCCGGCCAACATCATCCCTCGGGGATCGGGAGAGGTACGCCCTTGAACAGCCCAGATGTCGCGGCCGGGAAATCCCCGGTGTGGCTGCCCGCCAACCAGCCTGCTCAGTTCTACGCCGGCGGCGGCTCGATCGAGGCACTCAGAGGTGCGGGCAAAGCGCGGACGGACCATGGGCCGGAAGACTGGGTCGGCTCGACGACAACCCGCTATGGCATGGCTACGGACGGCCTGACCAAGCTGGAGAACGGCCAGTGGCTGCGGGACGCGGTGCGTGAGCACCCGGAGAACTGGCTCGGCAAGGCACACGCGGCCCGGTTCGGCGGCGATCCCGCCGTGCTGGTGAAGCTGCTCGACGCCGGCCAGCGGTTGCCGGTGCACTGCCACCCCTCGGATGCCTTCGCACAGAAGCACATGGGGTCGCACTTCGGCAAAACCGAAGCGTGGATCATCGTCGGCACACCGGAAGACGGCGGCAACGTCCACATCGGATTCCAAGAGGACCTTACCGAGTCCACTGTGGCCGACTGGGTGTCCGAACAGGACGCCGCGGCGATGCTCGGTGCGTTGAACGCTGTGACCGTGAAGCCAGGTGACACGGTTTTCGTCCCGGCCGGACTGCCGCACGCGATCGGCGCGGGCGTGTTCATCGTTGAGCTGCAGCAGCCGACCGACCTCTCGGTCACGTTGGAATGGAAGGACTTCCTCGACTCGGAGGCCGGTGGACATCTCGGTTTCGGCTACGACGTCGTACTCGACTGCGTCGACCGGTCCGCATGGGACGCCGAGCGGCTCAAGCACATCGTGCGACACGCCGAGGGCGAGTCCCCGGTGACCGACCTCCTCGGTCCCGATGCGGCGGGTTTCTTTCGGGCACAACGGATCCGTGGCGGCGCGTCGCTGGACACGTCGTTCTCGATCCTTGTGGCACTTGAAGGTTCGGGCACGATCCGGACCGAAAGTGGTGACGTGACGGTGAACAAGGGCGATACATATGTGTTCCCGCACGCCGCCGGACCAGCTACTGTGGACGGTGAGCTCGTGGCGATTCGTTGCCTGCCACCGGAGGTAACGTTGTGACACCTGTTTTGCAGGCGCAGAACATAGTCAAGCACTATGGATCCGTCGAAGCCCTGCGCGGCGCTTCGTTCGAAGTCGGCCAAGGCGAAGTCGTCTCGCTGATCGGCGACAACGGCGCCGGGAAGTCCACTTTGGTCAAATGCCTGTCCGGCGCGGAGATCCCGGATTCGGGCACCGTCCTGCTGGAGGGCGAGCCGGTGACACTGGATTCACCGGTCACCGCACGACGTCTCGGCATCGAGACCGTGTACCAGGATCTGGCCGTCGCACCGGATCTCGATCCGGCCGCGAACCTGTTCCTCGGCCGGGAAGTACGCCGCAAGGGCCTGCTCGGCAAGCTCGGCGTGCTGGACAAGGCTGCGATGCGCAAGCAGGCCGCCGAGGAGTTCACGCGCCTTGGCGTGACGCTGCAAAGCATCGACGTGCCCATCGGAGCGTTGTCCGGCGGGCAGCGGCAGAGCGTCGCCGTAGCCCGTTCTGTTGTATGGGCCAGCAAAGTCGTGTTCATGGACGAACCGACCGCGGCACTCGGTGTGGTGCAACGGGAAAAGGTGCTCGACGTGATCAGGCGTGTCCGTGACGAGGGCATGGCGGTCGTTCTGATCAGCCACAACATGCCCGAGGTGCTGTCGGTCTCCGACCGGGTCGAGGTGCTGCGGCTCGGCCGCCGCGTGGCCCGGTTCACCGCGGCCGACGCGTCACTGGAGGACCTGGTCGGCGCGATGACCGGTGCGTTGACCCAGGAGGACGCCGCATGACCACTGTAGACACCGAGCCCACGGTGCAGCGGCGGGCACTGAGCGCAAGGCTGTTGTCGGCCAACACGTTCTGGATCGCGTTGGTGTTGCTCGCGTTGATCGTGGTGTTCAGCGCGATGGCACCGGACTCGTTCCTGACGTTCTTCAACTTCCAGCAGCTGTTCATCGAGACCTCGGTGCTGCTGGTGATCGCGGTCGGGATGACGTTCGTGATCATCACCGGCGGCATCGATCTGTCGGTCGGCTCGGTGCTGATCTTCGCGGGCATGATCTCGGCGAAGACCATGGAATGGATGAGCCCCAACCAGGACGCCAGCAACGCGGGCTGGGGCGTGATCATCGTCGGCCTCATCGTGGCGATCGCGGGCGGCTCGATGTGGGGCCTGGTCAACGGCTTGCTGGTGGCCAGGGCCAACATCCCGCCGCTGATCGTCACGTTGGGCACCCTCGGCGCCGCGCTCGGCGTGGCCTCACTGCTGAACGACGGCACGAACGTGCGCACGGTTCCGTTGGAACTGCGCGACAGCCTGGGTTTCGGCACGCTCGAAGGCAACATCCCGAACCTGGTCGTGGTCGCCGTGGTGATCACGGTCATCTTCGGCCTGGTGCTGCACACCACCAGGTTCGGCCGGTACACGTTCGCCATTGGCTCGAACGCGGAAGCAGCCCGGCGCGCGGGCATCGGCGTGACCAGGCATCTGACGAACGTCTACCTGCTGACCGGTTTCCTTGCTGGGATCGCGGGTTTCATGTCGCTGGCGTACTTCCAGTCGACGACGATCTCCGGGCACACCACGGACAACCTGAACGCCATCGCCGGTGTGGTGATGGGCGGTACGAGCCTCTTCGGCGGGATCGGCACCATCCTCGGCACGGTGATCGGTGTGTTCATCCCCGCGGTGCTGCAGAAGGGCTTCAACATCATCGGCGTGCAGCCGTACTGGCAGCAGATCGCGGTCGGCGCGGTCCTGGTCGCGGCCGTGTGGTTCGACCAGCAACGTCGCCGTTCTCAGAACAAGCGATAGTTTGGAGGTTCGAGTGTCAACGAAGACACTGGTCTTGGTGCTCGCCACGGGTGCTCTTGTGGCCGCCTGCGGTGGCCAGATCGGCCAGAACAACAGCTCGGGCGGCGGCCAGAGCAGCGGTGCCGCGCCTGCCAACAAGAACCTCGAACTTGTTGTGGGCGTGAAGAACGAGCCGTTCTACATCTCGATGCAGTGCGGCGCGGAAGCAGCGGCGAAAGAGGCCGGATACACGATCACCACCCAGGCGCCGGACAAGTTCGACCCGACGCTGCAGGCCCCGATCGTGACCGCGTTGGGCGCGAAGAAGCCCGCGGCGCTGCTCATCGCGCCGACCGACGACAAGACGATGGCGCCCCAGATGAAGCAGATCAAGGACATGGGCGTCAAAGTGATCGAAGTGGACACCGCACTGCAGGACACGAGTGTCGCCGCGTCCTCGATCTCGTCGGACAACACCCAGGGCGGCCAGCTCGCGGCGCAGACGATGGCCAAGCTGACCAATGGGAAGTCCGGTTCGGTCCTGGTCCTGGACACCAAGGCCGGCACGTCGACGACGGCGGCGCGGGCCAAGGGCTTCGAGGAGGAGCTGAAGAAGTCCGCACCGAACCTGAAGTCGATCGGCGTCCAGTTCACCGAGAACGAGCCGTCGGTGGCGGCGCAGAAGGTGACCGCGGCCATCTCCAGCACGCCCGACCTGATCGGCGTGTTCGCCACCAACCTGAACACCGGCGAGGGCGCCGCGACCGGCCTGCGCAGCGCGGGCAAGGTCGGCCAGGTCCAGCTGGTCGGATTCGACGCAAGCCCGTCCGAAGTGGAAGGCCTGCGGGCCGGGGCGTTCCAGGCGCTGATCGCCCAGGACCCGGCCACCATCGGCAAGGCGGGCGTGCAGCAGGCCATCGCCTCGATCGAGGGCAAGTCCGTCCAGCGCAACATCTCCGCGCCGCTGGTCGCGCTGACCAAGGACGACATGGACCAGAAGGCGGAGTTCTTCTACAAGACGAAGTGCTGATTTCTCCTTGCGAACCGGGGCACGTCCGTGGACGTGTCCCGGTTTTTTCGTCCCGAGTGGATCCGAACGCGACGCCGCTGCGTCCCAGTCCACAAGCGAGCAGGAAGCGGGGAGTTCGATGCCAGACGGATACCGCCTTGAGCTGGGCGGCATGGGCAGGTTGATCAACCAGCTGGGCACCGCCGAGGAGCGGATGACCAGAGCCAACGACGACCTGCGCAACTCGTCCGCCAAGGACATGGGCAGCTTCCTGATCGACCAGGCGGGCAACGCCTTCCAGGACCGCTGGGAGTACGGCATCGGCAAGCTGGCCGAGTGCGCCGGAAAGATGGTCGAGGGCCTCGACGCCACCCGCAAGCAGTACCAGCAGGCCGATCAGGCCACTTCGGACTACTTCCCGGCCGCCGAGGGCGATACGCGGATCTCCCGCAGGATGGACGGTCCGGCGTGAGCTACCCCGCGATCGGCTTCGACCCCGCACCCGGCACCGTCGGCTCGGTCACCTCGGTGGCCGACAACATGACCATTGTGGCCAATGAGCTCAACGAGGCCTACACGTCACTGACGAGCATCGGCCGGTCCAACAGCGTCTGGGAAGGCCAGGCCGCCAACAGCTTCCAGGGCAAGGTCGGTGAGCTTCCGGCCTATCTGGACAAAGCTCGCCGTTCGCTCGGCGACGCGTCCAAAGTGCTGCAGGACTGGGCCGCTGACCTTGAGTCCATGCAGCGGACCGCCCGGGATTACGAGGCACAGGCCAAGAATGCCTTGCAGGCAGTGCAAAGCGCCGAGAACAACCCGGATCTCGGCCTCGCCGGGCAGGTGTTCACCACCGACGAGGCCCTGCAGAACGCCCAGCAACGGTTCGATCAGGCCAAGGCCCAGCTCACCGGTGCCCAGAACGATCTGACCGCGATCCGCGAGCAGGCCAAGCGTTTGCTCGAACAGCATCAGGATCTGGCCGGCCAGGTCGCCGACGCCCTGCGCAAGGCCAAGGACGAGGCGCCGGAGGAGCCTGGTTTCTTCGACCGGATCGGCGAGGCGCTCGGCGACATCGTCGAAGGCGTCAAACAACTCGCCACCGACGTCTGGAACTTCGTCAAGGAGCACGCCGATGTCATCGCGAAGATCGGCACTGTGCTCAGCGCGGTCGGCAATGTCCTTGGTGTCGTCGCCATCGCGACGTGCTGGATCCCGGGCGTGAACGCGGTCACCGCCACTGCCGCGGCCGTCGTGAGTGGTGCCGCGGCTGGTACGAAACTCCTGGCCAAGGCCGCGGGTGCGGACGTGTCCTGGACGAGCATCGGAATGGACGCGATCGGCGCGATCCCCGGTGGACGAGCCGTCGCGGGCATGAAGAACGCGGCTGTCCAGGCGGCACGGACCGGCCGCGGGGTCGCCAGGGTTCCGCTGGCAGGCGCGAAGGTGGTCAAGGTCGGCGAGGACACGTTCACGCCGATCACCCAGGCCGCACTGCGAGCGGATCCGGCCGGCGCGATGTACGACGCGGCCCGCTACACGCACGCCAACGGCGTCAGGATGGCGAACTGGATTCCTGGCGTGAACATCACCGACGCGTTCTCGACCGGCGGCCTGATCGCGGGCGCGACGGTGAACTCAGGCATCAAGACCGGCGTCGGGCTGGGCATGGCGTACGGCAAGGAACAGGTCAAGGAGCACTCCCCGTGGTGACGTCGGTGCCGCAACTGCGCGAGTTCAACCTCGTCCTGCCCGACCAGTTCGTCCAGATTCCGCGAGGCGAGCTGACCGAGCAAGGCCTGCGTGCCCTGGCGGGTGAGATCGCGGGTGTCTTCCAGGTCCCCGAACTGGACACGGGCGCGGTGGCCGCGGCCATCACGCTCGCCTCGGTCGGCGCGGGTGTCGCGGCAGGCGGGGCGTCGCACGTGTCGGCGGGCGTGTTCAAGTCGACCGATGGTCAACGGCCGATCCTCGTGCTGCTCAGTGCCTACGTCATGCCGTCCGACCACGCTTCGGTGCAGGCAGCGATCAGTGGTCTGCTGGAGATCCACGAGAGTCAGCAGTCCGGTCTGGTGCGCACCGTCCACCTGGACTCGGGCCCCGCGGTGACAGTCGAGTCCCGCGAGGACAGCGAGATCAAGATCGGCGAGCCCGAGGAGACCTACGGGATCTCCCAGCACGCGCTCACCGCGTGGCTGCCCGACGAAGATGGCACTACCTTGGTGGCGTTGTCCGTGATGAGCACCAACACCGAGGACTGGGCTGACGTCAAGGACCTGGCCGAAGGCATCTTCGACGGGTTCTTCTGGCAGCCACGAGGAAGCGCCGATGACTGAGTGGTCGAAGATCACAAAGGTTTCCGAGTCGCACGCGTACCTGCGTGATCAGATCGCCCGCATGTGGCACGACGGGCCAGCGTTGTCCCTGCACATCGAGGAGTTCCGGCCCGCGTACGACGTGGAAGGCCGTCGCCGCAACGGGTCCGTCAAAGGCCAAGGCCGGTTCCAGTGGTTCTTCGGGCGAATTCTGCTTCCGATCCGCAACGTCGTGCTCACGCTGGTCGCCATGGTGTCGGGCGGCACGCCGTCGGCCGGCTTCCGCAGCAGCAAGGTCAGCGGCCCGGCCAACAGCATGGCGGTGGGTTTCGCCGATGCGACACGGCATGAACACCAGCAGTACCAAGTGGACTGGTGCTGGTTCGTCTGGACGCGTAACCGATCCGCACTGATCCGGGTGCCGAAGGACGAATTCCGAGTCGAAACCCTGTGGCAGGGCGATGGACCGATGCGCCCGTACGTCGACCCGGCGAACCGCACACTGCGTTGGCGTGACGGGTCCACAGTCGTGATACGTCTCGATGCGTGGGAAACCCAGCAGGCTGCACAGCTGCCGCCTGGCTGAACACTAGCTCACCTGTTCAGATACGCCAGCACCGCGAGCACTCGGCGGTGCCCGCCGTCGCTTGGCGGCAGGTCCAGCTTGGCGAAGATGTTGCCAATGTGCTTGTGCACGGCGCGTTCCGTGACCACGAGCTTGGTCGCTATGTCGCTGTTGGCGTGTCCTTCGGCCATCAGACCGAGAACTTCCTTCTCCCGTGGGCTCAACGTGCTGACCGGGTCGTGCCCTCGGCGGCGGCGGACCAGCAACTGGGCCACCACTTCGGGATCCATCACGGTCCCGCCGTCAGCCACCCTGCGCAGCGCGTCCACGAACTCGTCGACCCGGCTGACCCGGTCCTTCAGCAGGTAACCGATTCCGCCTCGGCCGTCCGACAACAGTTCTGTCGCGTACGTTTCCTCGACATACTGGGAAAGTACGAGCACCGGCAGCGACGGGAACTCCGCGCGGACCGCCAGCGCCGCCCGCAGCCCCTCGTCGCGGAACGACGGTGGCAGCCGAACGTCCACAATGGTCACATCCGGCCGGTGTTCCCTGACCGCTTCGACAAACGCCTCCCCATCGCCGGCTGTGGCCACAACCTCGATGCCGCTGGTACGCAGCAAGAGGTTGAGGCCCTCGGCCAGCAGGACATTGTCCTCTGCGATCACAACGCGCAAGGAAACTCCACCGATATCACCGTCGGCCCGCCCATCGGGCTGTCCACGGCCACCGTACCGTCCAGCGCTGCCACGCGCCGACGCATCCCGAGGATCCCGGTCCCCTTGGTCTCGTCGACGCCACCGAATCCGTTGTCGGACACCGTGATGCGCAGGCACTCATCCCGGGTCACGCGCACCGACGCGCTGGTGGCGTGACTGTGCTTGGCGACGTTCGTCAACGCCTCCGCCACCACGAAGTACGCCGCCGCCTCGACCGGAGCCGGGACCCGCCCCAGGTCCTCGGTCTCCACCACGGTCGGCACCGGACAACGAGCGCCGAGCGCGGCCAACGCCCCGTCAAGGCCGCGGTCGGTGAGGATCGGCGGGTACATCGTCCTGATCACGTCGCGCAGCTCCCCCATGGCCTGCTCGGCGCCCTCGCGTGCCTCCCGGACGAGCGACGACACCGGATCCTTCTCGTCCAACGACTTCTCGGCCACCCCCAGCCGCATCGCGATGGACACCAGCCGCGCCTGTGTGCCGTCATGCAGGTCACGCTCGATCCGGCGCAACTCCGCGTCGTGCGCGTTCACCGCGCCCGCCCTCGTCTCGGTCAGCTGCTCGACCCGCTCGGCCAGCTTCGACGGCGACAGCAGCATCTTCGAGATGTTCGCGTGCGCCTTCGCCAGCGCAGGCACGCCGAACCAGGCCAGCGCCAGGCCCAGGACCGAGGTGGGCGCGCCGATCACGATCGCCCGGCCGACGTCCGTGATCGCGATGTCCATGATCCGCGCAGGCTCGTCCGGCGGCATCACCCACCAGAAGAACACCAGGAACGTGCTGAACACGGCGAACGCCGTAAGAATCATGCCGAGGAGGCCGAACGCGAACCCGAGGATCATGTTCACGAACAACCAGGCCAGATCGCGCCACGTCGTCTGGTCGGTCACCACCTGACGAACCCGGTCCAGCACACCGCCTTTCAGCGGCCGGTACTGCGGCGGCACGGATGTGCCGAGCACCCAGCCGACCAGCTGGCGGTGCACGTCGGTCCACAGCCGGATGGTCATGATGACGATCGGGAAGAGCACGAACCCCAGCCCGGCCACGATCAGCGTGATCACGCTCATCGGCAGCAGCATGAACAACGGCATCGCCACCGGTGCGCTGATCCCGACCGCGGCCAGGTATCCGACGCTCCGCCCCCATTGCTTCACCATGTCCATGAGTCTGCCCTGGTCATCCGTCCGGCACAGTGGTATGGACTACACCCTTTCAGGCCGCGCCACGGTCACCAAGATGCGTCATCCGCTCGGCGATCAGCTCCGGCGTCGGCCTGCGCATCTCGCCCGCGAACTGGCCGTCAGCCAGGAAGACCACGGAGTCCGCGTATGAAGCCGCGACCGGGTCATGCGTGACCATCAGGACCGTCTGACCCATACCCGTGACCACGTGACGCAGCAGCTCGAGGACCTGACGAGCGGTCCGGGTGTCCAGTGCGCCAGTCGGTTCGTCCGCGAACACCGCGTCGGGCCTGGTCACCAGCGCCCTCGCGATGGCCACGCGCTGCTGCTGACCACCGGAAAGCTCGCTCGGCAACCGCTTGACGCGATCGTCGAGCCCGACCGCCCTGATCACCTCGGCCAATGCCGCTTTGTCGACACGCTTGCCCGCGAGCCGCAGCGGAAGCGTGATGTTCTGCTCCACGGTCAGCGTGCTGAGCAGGTTGTACGCCTGGAAGATGAACCCGATCCGCTCGCGGCGCAACACCGTCAGCTGGGTTTCGCTCATCCCGGACAGCTCGGCGTCGGCCAGCCAGACCTGTCCGCTCGTCGGCCGGTCCAGACCAGCCGCGCAGTGCAGGAACGTGCTCTTGCCCGATCCGGACGGCCCCATCACCGCGGTGAAGGTGCCGCGCCGCAGCTCGATGCTGACGTCGCGCAACGCGTGCACGGTCCCCGCGCCGGTCCCGTACGTCTTGGTGACCCCGCTCATCCTCAACGCCGGCATCATCGTCATCACCTGTGAGTTCATGCCGGTAACGCTATTGAGGACGAGCGGGCCCGAGAATGGCTCAAACACCCGGGTCCGTCGGGGGGTTATCCCTACCCTTTCTGGAAGTCGGCCACCTTCGCCGCGTACTCGTCGAGCAGCCGCAGGGTCTCGTCACGCGGCCGTGACGGCAGGAACAGGCCGAGGCGTTCGAAGCCGAGGCCCTGGTACGAAGCCCACAGATCGAGGTCCTTCGGCGCACCGAACATGCTGACCGGCACGTCACGGTTCGCGGCGTCCCGGATCTGCGCGATCCGCTTGGTCAAGCGCTCGACCGGGAGCGGGTTGGACAGCCAGCCCGCGTCGTGCTTGATCACGCGCCGCACGGTCGCGTCGGAGTCGCCGCCGATGTAGATCGGTGGGTGTGGTTGCTGGACCGGCTTCGGGCGGATGTGCACGGGGTCGAAGTCGACGAGTTTGCCGTGGTACTCCGCCGGTTCGTCGGCCCACAGCGCCTTGATCGCCTCGATCCGCTCGTCCAGCAGCCTGCCGCGCGTCGACGGGTCGGTGCCGTGGTTGCGCATCTCCTCGATGTTCCAGCCCGCGCCGACACCGAACACGAAGCGGCCCGCGGAGATCAGGTCGATCGTGGCGGCTTCCTTGGCCGTGACGATCGGGTCGCGCTGGATCAGCAGGGTGATCCCGGTGAACAGCAGGATCTTCTCGGTGACCGCGGCCGCGGCGCCGAGCGTGACGAACGGGTCGAGGGTCTTGTAGTAGACCGGCGGCAGGTCACCGCCGCCTGGATACGGGGTCGCACGGCTGGCCGGGATGTGCGTGTGCTCGGCGATGATCAGCGAGTCGAAGCCGCGTTCCTCGATCGCGCGGCCGAGATCGGCCGGGCCGATGGCGTCGTCGGTGACGAACGTGGAAATCCCGAACTGCATCAGGTGACTCCGTCCTGTCGGTCTCCCAGTTTCACGACACCGGATCGGTCCGCGGTATTCCCGCGATCAACTGGTCAGCGGCAACGTACGGGTCCATGTCGCCCGCCGCCACCCGCTTTGCCAAGGCGGCAAGGACATCGTGGCCGCGTCCTTCGAACCCGGCGCGCACGGCTTCCAGCGCGATCGCTTCGACCTCGGCCTGTGCCCGCCGGTGCCGCCGCTGCTCGAGCTCGCCGTGGTCGACCAGCCATTGGTGGTGCGCGTCCAACGCCGTGACGACCTCGTCCACACCATCCATTGTGGACGCGATGGTCCGGACGATCGGCTGACGCCACGAGGCGCCGCCGACCCCTCGACGGGCCATCGCGACCATGTTCTTCAGATCCCGCACGGTCGCTTCGGCGCCGTCCCGGTCCGCCTTGTTCACCACGAACACGTCGGCGATCTCCAGGATCCCGGCTTTCGCCGCCTGGATGCCGTCGCCCATTCCCGGGGCCAGCAAGACAACCGTTGTGTCGGCGAGCGATACGACGTCTACTTCGGACTGTCCAACCCCGACAGTCTCGATCAGCACGACGTCGAAGCCCGCCGCGTCAAGCACTCTGAGCGCTTGGGGTGTCGCCCACGACAATCCGCCGAGGTGCCCGCGAGTTGCCATCGAACGGATGAAAACACCGGGATCGGTGGCGTGTTCCTGCATCCTGATCCGGTCACCCAGCAGCGCACCGCCGGAGAACGGCGACGACGGGTCGACCGCGAGCACGCCGACGCGTTTGCCTTGCCGGCGCAGGGAAGTCACGAGCGCGGACGTGGATGTCGACTTGCCGACACCGGGCGGACCGGTCAGCCCGATGACCCGGGCATGACCGGAGAAAGGTGCCAGCGCGGCAGCCACTTCACGCAGCTGCGGGCTGGCGTCCTCGACGAGCGAGATCAATCTGGCGATCGCGCGCGGCTGTCCTTCCCGCGCGCGATCGACCAGATCGTTCACATCAGTTGGGGACACGGATGATCAGCGCGTCACCCTGGCCGCCGCCACCACACAACGCCGCGGCACCAACGCCGCCGCCCCGGCGCTTCAGCTCCAGCGCCAGGTGCAGCGCGAGCCGCGCACCGGACATGCCGATCGGGTGGCCGAGCGCGATCGCGCCGCCGTTGACGTTCACCTTGTCCGCGCTGATCCCGAGGTGGTCGGTGGAGACCAGGCCGACAGCGGCGAAGGCCTCGTTGATCTCGACGAGGTCGAGGTCCTCGGCGGTGATGTTCTCCTTGGCCAGCGCGGCTTTGATCGCGTTCGACGGCTGCTCGTGCAGGCTCGCGTCCGGGCCCGCGACGACGCCGTGTGCGCCGATCTCGGCCAGCCAGGTCAGGCCCAGCTCCTCGGCCTTGGCCTTGCTCATCACCACAACCGCCGCGGCACCGTCGGAAATCGGCGACGAGGAGCCCGCGGTGATCGTGCCGTCGCTGGCGAACGCGGGACGCAGCCTGCCGAGCGTCTCCACCGAGGTGTCGCCGCGGACGCCCTCGTCGGTGTCGACGACCAGCGGGCCGCCCTTCCGCTGCGGCACCGACACCGGGACGATCTCCTCGGCGAAGTAGCCGTTCTTCTGCGCGGCGGCGGCACGCTGGTGCGAACGGACCGCGAACTCGTCCTGCTGCTCGCGCGTCACGCTGTACCGCGAGTTGTACTTCTCGGTCGACGCACCCATGGCCACCTGGTCGAACGCACAGAACAGACCGTCGTGCGCCATGTGGTCCATCATGGTCACGTCGCCGTACTTGTACCCGCCGCGCGACTTGGACAGCAGGTGCGGCGCCTGCGTCATCGACTCCTGGCCACCGGCGACGATGATGTCGAACTCGCCTGCCCGGATCAGCTGATCCGCCAGTGCGATCGCGTCAAGGCCCGACAGGCAGACCTTGTTGATGGTCAACGCGGGCACGCTCATCGGGATGCCCGCGGCGGCCGCGGCCTGGCGCGCCGGGATCTGGCCCGCGCCCGCGGTCAGCACCTGACCCATGATCACGTACTGCACCTGCTCAGGCGCAACGCCTGCCCGCTCGAGCGCTCCCTTGATCGCGAAGCCGCCGAGCTGTGCGCCGGAGAAATCCTTGAGCTGCCCGAGCAGCCGCCCCATGGGGGTGCGGGCTCCAGCGACGATGACGGAACCGGACACAACTGCCTCCAACACAAGATGCGAGCGCTCGTTAACCTGACGATACCTATGGGTATCCCTCTGCACCGATTCCGTGTGAAGGACTGTGTCGCGCACACCACACAACCGTCGCGCGCGGCTTCGGGAACGTGCTTACTCTCTTTGTCATGCCAGATCACGCCGCAGCCAAGGTCACTGCGATCGACCACGTCGGCATCGCGGTACCCGACCTCGACGAGGCCATCGCGTTCTACCAGGAGACATTCGGGCTCGTGGTGGCCGCGACCGAGGTCAACGAACAACAAGGCGTCCGCGAGGCCATGCTGCGCGCACCGGGCGACGACGGCTCCGGCACGGCGATCCAACTGCTCGCCCCGCTGACCCCCGACTCGACCATCGGCAAGTTCCTGGCCAAGCGCGGCCCTGGCTTGCAACAGCTCGCGTACCGCGTCGAAGACGTCGACGAGGCGTCGGAGGCGATTCGCGGCAAGGGGCTCGACCTGCTGTACGAGGCGCCGGTGCACGGCACGGAAAACAGCCGGGTCCAGTTCGTCCACCCCAAGTCGACCGGTGGCGTGCTGGTCGAATTGGTGGAGCCGGATAAACACTGAATCGGTCCGGGTGGCGCAGGTCTCACATTTGTGGTGATCTCCGATTACCCGTGGGTAACCTCCGGAAATCACGACGTTGGAGGTCAGGCGTGGAAAAGATCCGTGACGCCATTCTTTCGGGTGACTTGTCCGCCGTCGGCGGTCTGGATGTGCCGGATCACTATCGAGCGGTAACCGTGCACGCCGACGAAGTGGAAATGTTCGCGGGACTGCCCACCCCGGACAAGGACCCACGGAAATCGCTGCACGTCGAGGACGTCGCGACGCCCGAGCTGGGCCCGGGCGAGGCGCTGGTCGCGGTGATGGCATCGGCGATCAACTACAACACGGTGTGGACCTCGATCTTCGAGCCACTGGACACCTTCGGCTTCCTGCGCCGCTACGGCAAGACGTCCGAGCTGGCCAAACGCCACGATTTGCCTTACCACGTCGTGGGTTCCGACCTGGCCGGCGTGGTCCTGCGCACGGGTCCCGGTGTGGGCGCGTGGAAGCCGGGCGACGAGGTCGTGGCGCACTGCCTGTCGGTGGAGCTGGAGCACCCGGACGGCCACAACGACACGATGCTGGACCCGGAGCAGCGGATCTGGGGCTTCGAAACGAACTTCGGCGGCCTCGCCGAGCTCGCGCTGGTGAAGTCCAACCAGCTGATGCCCAAGCCTGCCCACCTGACGTGGGAGGAAGCGGCGTCCCCCGGGCTGGTCAACTCGACGGCGTACCGCCAGCTGGTGTCCCAGAACGGCGCCGCGATGAAGCAGGGCGACACTGTGCTGATCTGGGGCGCCTCCGGCGGTCTTGGCTCGTATGCGACCCAGTTCGCGTTGAACGGCGGCGCGACCCCGGTGTGCGTCGTGTCGAGCCCGGCGAAAGCCGAGATCTGCCGCCGAATGGGCGCGGAATTGATCATCGACCGGTCAGCTGAGGACTATCAGTTCTGGTCGGACGAGAACACCCAAAACCCGCGGGAATGGAAGCGTCTTGGCGCCAAGATCCGGGAACTGACCGGCGGTGACGACCCGGACATCGTTTTCGAGCACCCCGGCAGGGAAACCTTCGGCGCAAGCGTTTACGTGACCAAGCGCGGCGGCACGATCGTGACATGTGCGTCGACTTCGGGCTTCATGCACCAATACGACAACAGGTATCTGTGGATGCACCTCAAGCGGATCGTCGGCTCGCATTTCGCGAACTACCGCGAGGCGTCGGAGGCGAACCGGCTGATCGCCAAGGGCAAGATCCACCCGACCCTGTCGAAGGTCTATTCGATGGAGGAGACCGGGCAGGCGGCGTATGACGTGCACCGCAACGCCCACCAGGGCAAGGTGGGCGTGCTGTGCCTGGCGCCATCCGAAGGCCTCGGCGTGCGAGACGAGGAGATGCGCGCCAAGCACATCGGCGCCATCAACAATTTCCGCGGCGTCTGAGGGTTACCGGCTGATCAACGGCAGGGCCGCGAACGTGTGGTCCTGCCAGATCAGCCGTGACGCCTCCTCCGGGTATTTGGTGACGGTCGGCCGCACGTCGAAGATCTGCGTCAGGCGCTTGTCGGCGTCGTACGCGGGCCATCCGGGGTTGCCGTACTTCGCGAACGCCGTCCACGCCGCGCGCATATGGGCGGACAGTGTTTCAGCTTCCGGAGCGCCGTTGATCAGCATCGCGGGCTGGCCCTTGTCGAGGTTCCCGAAGACAAGGGGGACGTCGAGGCCGTGGCACGCGCCGCCCATGGTCGGGGAGTTCCAGGTCAGCTCGTAGAGGTATGCCCGGCCGCCTCCTTTGACCTGCGCTTCGGCGAGGTGGAACGACGGCATGCGGAAGAGCCAGTCACTGTGGACGAGTTCGTACAGCTCTTCCGGCTCTGCGTCTGGGTATTGGCGTGGGGCGAAGATCTCGAGTGCGGTCGCTGCCTGCTCCTCGGTCACTTCGCCGAGCATGCCTTCGATCGCGGTGAACAGCCGCTGCTCGTCGCGGGTGTGTCCGACGATGAGGTCGATGTTTTTCGCGGCGCCGTCTCGCAGGGCTTGCCAAGGGGTGGTGGGCAGGACATCTCCGTCGACCACGGGCGAGAACGGGATCGACCGGTGCGCAGGCTTTCCCCAACGATCCGTGTATTCGGTGATCTTCGCGGTGAGCACGTCCGCGGCGGCGGACAGCCCATGCGGGTCCACAGTAGACAGATCGGCCACGGTTGGCTTTCGGCCGAGTTCCGCGGCGCAGACGGTGGCGATGTCTTGGGCGAGCTCCGGCGTGAAAAACGTGCCCGCCACGCTTTGCGCGATGGCCCTGTGGAAAAGCCCTTTCGCACGCGGCATCGCCAGCAGGGCCGCGACCGATCCACCGCCTGCGGACTGGCCGAAGATCGTGACATGTCCGGGGTCGCCGCCGAACTCGTGGATGTTGTCCCGTACCCATTCGAGCGCCGCGACTTGGTCGAGCAGGCCTCGGTTGGCCGGTGCGCCTTCGATCTGGGCGAAACCTTCGATGCCCACGCGGTAGTTGAACGTGACCACTACGACGCCTGCTTGGGCGAGGCGCGCGCCGTCGTACTCGGGAAGGCTGGACATGCCGAGGATGTAGGCGCCGCCCGGGATCCACACCATGACGGGCAGATCGGTGCCTGGGGGCGACCAGACGTTGACCGTGAGCCAGTTGTCGTCGTCCTGGATGAGGGCGTCCATGCCGAAGAAACCGGCTTGGGGCGCGGGCGGACCGAACTGCGTGGCATCCCGAACCCCGTCCCAGGCCTTCGCTGGCCGCGGTGCGGCGAATCGCAACTCGCCAACCGGCGGCTCGGCGAACGGGATGCCACGGAAGACCGCCACGCCCTCCTCGGTGGTGCCCCGCACTTTCCCAGCCGCCGCGCGGACTTCGGTCATCACAACGTCCTCTCTCCAGGCTTGCGGCTGGGGATCTTCCACGCGTGATCTCGGGGCGCGCCAACCATTTACCGACCGCCCCGAGCCACCTGCCTGAGCCAGTCATCGCAGCCGGTTCTCCCCCCGGACCACCTCTGACCTGGCCGAACACCAAAACTGTCGGTCCCCTGCGGTAACGTGAAAATTAGGGGTTCCCCCATGGGAATTGTTGTTGCAGTGAAGTGCGCCCTTTGGGCTGCGCCTTTGGGGCCTCAGGAAGTGGTGAGCGGCCGGAGGATCGCCTCGACGTCACCACAATCCGGGCTGTCGCGGCACCACTCCAGCGGGGTGCGATGGCTCTGTGGATCACGCACGTTCGGGTCCGCACCATGGGCCAGCAGCCGCCGAACGCTCTCCGCCCTGCCGCTGCCCGCCGCGATATGCAGCGGCATCCGCTGCCACTCCGCGTCGGCCTCATTGACCGGAGTCCCGGCGGCGACGAGCTGGTCAATAACTTCCAGCCGTTCGTGGTCCGCAGCGAAAACCAAAGCCCGCAGCCGGTTCTGCAGCGGGAACTGGCCAGGCGGCCAGCCCGCAAGGTCACCAGCCGCGGCAGCCATTTCCAGGCTGTCGATCCGGGCACCCGAAGCCACGAGCAAATCGACCACCTCGGTCATGCCGAAAACCGCCGCGTGATGCAACGCCGTGCCGCCCGGCACGCCGCCGGAGTCGGCCGCGGACACAGCCTCGATGTCCGCACCCGCGTCGATCAGCACACGAGCGACCTCGGCGTCCCCGTAACTCGCCGCGGTGATCAGTGGAGTCTCGCTGTCGCCGGGATGCCCGTCGACGGGCGCACCCGCGTTGATCAAGGCCTTGGCAATGGTGCCGGTGCCTGGCAACTCACGTGGCAAGCCCAGTCGTGCGCTGTCGAAACGCAGCATCGCCATGTAGCCGAGGACGTCAGCGCCTTTCTGGTGATCGCACCAGTGCTCCATCTTGGTCGTGGCCAGCGCGGGATGCTCGGCCAGCAACCTGGCCAGCCGGGACAGATCCCTGCTGTTGAACACGTCCCGCCGTTCCACTTCCAGCTTCAGTTTGGTCCAGCTCGCGAAGCCGTATTCACGGGCGATCGCCAGCTGCGCCGAGGCCAGAATCACCGGCGGGGCGATCCGGCGAAGCGCGTCGTGGTCGCCGCGTTTCGCGGCACGCAGCAGGTCTTTGGCCTGATGCCGCAACTGGGTCATGTTCGGCCGGGCCGGGAGGTACTGCATGACGTCTCCTTCGTAGCCCCGTGGTCCGCGTCGGGGTCGAAAGAGGCCGTCATGGGTAGCTACTCATGCACAGCGGAGGTGGACTCTGTCCTGCCCGCGGACCCGGCGGCGCCCTCCAGCGCTCACCGGGCCAGTGTAAATCAGGGGCGCGGCTTGTGTACGGGCTTCGCGACCGGCTTGGTCGCGTCGGTGTTCTCGTCCGGCTCCGCGGGCTCCCAGTGCTCCTTCGGCGGCCCACCGGCCGCCTCGGTCTGGCTGAGCGGCTTGAACGCCTTGGTCGGCGACTCGTCCGGACGACGCTCCTCCGGCAACGGGTCCAGCACCGGTGTCGCGTTCTCCAGCACGACGTCCGCGTCCTGGATCAGGCTGCGAGCCTGGCGCAACTGGTTGGCCACCCGGGTACGCAGCTGGCGCAGCGCGGCGACGCGCTGGGCTGCGTGACTGATCCGACGGTTGGCTTCCTCGGTCGCTTCGCGGACGCGGCGGTGGGCTTCCTCACTCGCTTCCTGCAGCCGGGCTTTGGCCTCGGTGATCGCGTCGTGCCTGCGGCGGTTGGCTTCTTCCGTCGCCTCGCGGACTCGGCGCTCGGCCTCGGACTTGCTGGTCGCTTCCTGCTCGGCCAGGGCACGCATCGACTCCGTGCGGCGGGAGGCCATCGCGATCTCGAAGTCCTCTTCGACCTGGGCGCGCCGCTGCTCGGACTCGGCGTCCAGCCTGGCCCGCTCGTCCTGGCCGGCCTTGGTGATCTCCTCGGCCTCCTGGCGGGCTTTCGCCAGCACCTCGCGGTGCTCGGCCTCCATCTCGGCGCGCCGCGTGTCCAGGCCGCGCAGCATCTCCTCGTAACGGGCGCGCAGCGCGTTGGCGTCCGTCTCGGCCTTCGCCCTGATGTGCCCGGCCTCTGCTTCGGCGCGGGCCTTGGTCTCGGTCGCCTCGTCCTGCGCGAGGCGCAGCATCCGCTGCAGACGTTCGCTCAGGCCTTCCAGCGTGGTCGGCGGCAGCGACAGCCGCTCGATCTGGCCACGCATGTCGTCGATCTCGGAGCGGGCGATCTCCAGCTGGCGCGCCAGATCCGCCGCCTGGGAGACCGCCGCGTCGCGGTCGGCGGCGAGCAGGCGCATGTCCCGGTCCACCCGTTCCAGGTGCTCGTCGACTTGCGCACGGTTGTAGCCGCGCTTCGCGTAGTCGAAGCCTGCGCCAAGGGGTACGAGCTCACGCTCCTCGCCAAGAGCCATGCACCCAACCTACCGCGAGTGGGATGCCGGCAAACCCACTCCCTTACCACGGCCGGAGACTTGACCGGCCGGCCAACCAAGCGCACTATCAAGACGTAGGACCTTTCTCCTTCGTGGAGGTGATCGCAATGAGCGACGTGACGACCCCAGCGCGGGCCTGGACCCGTTGGCAGGACTGGGCGGAGGTGGTGCTCGGTGTGGTCGCGGTGCTCTCGCCGCTCTGGTTGGACACGACGAACACCGTGACCTGGACGTTGATCGTCCTTGGCGCGCTGATCGCACTGGACGGTCTGTTCTCGCTGGCAATGCCCGGCGTCGTCTACGGCGAGTACGTGCAGGTCGTGCTCGGCGTGCTGCTGTTCATCTCGCCGTGGGTCATGGGCTTCACCGACATGGCCGGCGCGATGTGGAGCTCGTTCATCATCGGCGCGCTGACCCTGATCATGGGGCTGGCCGCGCTGCCGGCAGCCAACACCGCACACCGCGGGATGGCTGGCCAGCACTGAGATCAGAGGCTCAGGCGATCGAGCGCATGGGCGATTCCAAGCCTCAATCGCCGGAGCCTCTTAGCCCGCCCTTGTTGCGGAGTGCGTGCCGGACTTGATGTGATGCCGGTGCGCATTCCGCTTGAGGGGGTTGTTGCCAGTGGCCCGGTCGAAGTCCGGTGACGATCCCTCGGCGAAGGAACGGATCCTCACCGCAGCAGAGAAATTGTTCGCCGAAACGGGTTTCGACGCCACGCCCACCTCACGTATCGCCGAAGCCGCGCGAGTGCCGAAGGGCCTCGTGCACTACTACTTCCGCCGCAAGTCAGACCTGTTGACCGCGCTGGTCAAGCGACTGCCGGACCAGTTCATCGAACCCGCACAAGTGGTGGTGCCGGGCGATGTGGCCGCGAGCCTGCGGCGGCTGGTCGCCGAGCTGGACGCCCGGCTTTCCGATTCCCGGCTGCTGTCGCACTTGCTGTGGCGGGAAGCCGACACCCACAAGGATGTCCGCGAAGCACTGCAGGCGCGGTTCCAGACGATCGTCCACCAAGTCAAAGCGGTGATCATCGCCGCAGGCGCTGGCTCGATCGCGATGGCCGACGTCGACAGCGCGGCCGGCTTGTTCGCCCTTGCCGTGAGCTACCGGCATTCAGTCGCCCGGCATCCCGAAGACACCCCGATGATGGACCGTGAAGTGGAGTTCATCGCCGACGCCCTGACTCTGGGCGCGGGCGCGAAGACCTGAACAACGTAAGTAGGACCGCGCGCTGCTGCGGTGGCGTCAGCCGCAGCAGCCCCCGCCGCAGCAACCGCCACCACCCGAAGGCGCCATGGCGGGAGCGGAGCCTGCGCCGGCGCGGCCGCCGAGGCCTGCCATGGTCAGCAGTTTGACGGTGTCCGTGTGGCCCGCGGGGCAGGCGGCTGGCGCGCTCGACTCGCTCATCGGCCGGTTGACCTCGAACGTGTCGGCGCAGTCACGGCACTTGAACTCATAGGTCGGCACGTATCGAAATATAGTTCTTGCCTGTGCCCCGACGGAACCGGACCAAGCGCGACGAGCCACGCCTCAGCGGCGCGGCTTCCTTGCAGCGCAGCGAGCAAGCGCCGGACGGTGACTGGTATGTCCGGTCGGTTTCGGGCACCGCGACGACCAAGACGTATCGTTGCCCTGGCTGTGATCACGAGATCCGGCCGGGCACTCCGCATGTGGTGACATGGCCCGCGGACGACTACGGCAGCGTGGAAGAACGCAGGCACTGGCATCGTGCCTGTTGGGAGGCTCGTCTGCGGCGCAGGCCGACTAGGCGCGCCTGAGCACCGACGGCTTGAGCCGGTGGAAGCCGCGCACGGACACCGGGCGCCGCTGCCGAATCACGTAAGCCCGATCGCCCTCCAGCGCGGCAGCCATCTCCGAGTCGATCAACACCGCGCCCGGGTGGCAGATGGATGTCAGGCGGCTCGCGATGTTCACGGTCGATCCGTAGATGTCGCCGAACCTGCTCAGCACCCGCCCGTACGCCAAACCCGCGCGCAGCGAAGGCAGTTCGGGGTCCTTTTCGGCCAATTCGACCAGGGTCAGTGCGATGTCCGCGCCTGCCTGCGGTGTGTCCGCCACGAACAGGACCTCGTCGCCGAGCATCTTCACCACGCGGCCGCGATGTTCGGCGATCGATTGCGTCACAGTGGTTTCGAACCGTTCCAGGACGGACGCCAGCTCGGTTTCGCTTGACCGGCGGGTGAGGCTCGTATAGCCGACCATGTCCGCGAATCCGACGGCCTGGCTGCCTTCTTCCAGGGGTTCTTCGGGCGCCGCGAGCGCACGGCCCGCGTACGCGGCGAGCTGACGGCGCCAGGTGAAGTTGTGCAGCCGTTCCAGGTCCGGGATCAGGCGGTCGATGAAACGGGCGAAACCGCGCTCGTCCTGCAGCAACGCCGGCTGCGCGGCCACGAGTTCGCGCAGCACGTGGATCTCCATCTCGGCGATCCTCGACACGTGCTGGCCCAGCACGCGGGCGATCGAGTTCTGCACGGACAGGTCGTACAGCCCGAGGTCGGCCAGTTCCTGCACCATCCGCAGGGCTTCGACGTCGTTGTCGGTGAACACCACTTCGTCGTCGCCGACGCTGGCGAAACCCAGTGACCGCCACAGTTCCGTGGCGCGTTCCAGCGGCACGCCCGCTTTCTCGGCGACCTCGTGCCGCGTGTACTTCCGTCGGCCACCCAGCAGGACGCGTTCGATCCTGGCTTGCAGGGACTCGCTCACGTGGTGTGCACGATGAGTACGTCGACGCCGGATTTCCGGGCGACCTCGGAGGGCACTGAGCCCAGGATCCGGCCGGCCAGCGTGTTCAGGCCGCGGTTGCCGACCACGAGCAAGTCGGCCGACCGCTCCTTGACCAGCTTGGTCAGCGTCGGCACCGGGTCACCGACCACGGCGACCGTGTCGATCTTGTCCGCGCCGGCTTGGGTGGCACGTTCCGACGCGGTCCGGACGGTGTCCTCGGCCGGCGCGGAGCCGACGACCTGATAGGCGACGTCGCTGCCGAGCTCGTCCTGTGCGTGTTCGACGTCACGCTGGCTCGCGGGTTGGTAGGCGCACGCGATGACCAGCGTCGCGCCCGTGGACGCGGCCACGGCGGCGGCTTTGTCGACCGCGCGATACGACGAGTCCGAACCGTCCGTGCCGACGACAATGGTCTGGTAGGCAGCCATGGGAGCCCTCCTCGGCGATCTACTGCGGGTAACTTACCCGTTCGTAAGCGAGCGACACACCTCACACCGCGCGTGTCCACCACTCCAGCACGGTGTGTCCACCTTTCGAGCACACCGAAATTCCCATGCGCTGCGAGTTCGTGCGATTTCACTGTGCCGGAATGGTCGACACACTGTGCCGCAATGGTGGACACGGGCATCTTTCTCGATACTGAGGCGTAGTTCACGGAATTTTGCCGGATTGCCGGGGCATCGTGGTTACCCAACGGTAAGGACCCGGCCTTGGAGGTTTCCGGTGAGTCGCGAGTTCAGGCAAGTTGGCGTGGTCGGTCTCGGTATTCAGGGTGCCGGGGTCGCGGAGGTGTTCGCGCGTGCCGGATTCGCGGTAGTCGGCGTGGAGGTCGACCCGGAAAGCCTTGAGCACGGCCGTGGCCTGATCGAGCACTCGACCGAACGCGCCGTCGCGGGCGGCAAGCTGACCGAGGACGAGCGGACCGCGCTGCTCGGCCGGATCAGCTACACCACCAGGCTCGCCGACGTGTCGGAGTGCGACATCGTGATCGAGGCCGTCACCGAGCAGTTCGAGCTGAAGGCGACGGTGTTCGCCGAGCTCGACCGGATCACCCGGCCGGAGACCATCCTGGCGACGAACACCTCCTCGCTGTCGGTCACCGAGATCGGTGTCCACACTGGACGACCGGAGCGGGTCGTCGGCACGCACTTCTTCAACCCCGCGCCGGTGCTCAAGCTGGTCGAGGTGGTGCGCACGGTGGTCACCGAGCCTGCCGTGATCACGGACGTGACCGCCCTGATCGAGCAGGTCGGCAAGACCGCGCTGGTGATCGGCGACCGGGCCGGTTTCCTGTCCAACTCGCTGCTGTTCAGCTACCTCAACCACGCGGTGCGGATGTACGAGCAGAAGTACGCCAGCCGCGAGGACCTCGACGCCGCGATGCGCTACGGCTGCGGCTACCCGATGGGCCCGCTGGCCCTGCTCGACCTGATCGGCTTGGACATCGCGTCGGAAATCCTGGACACGATGTACAAGCAGTCCCGCGACCGGCTGCACGCCCCTGCCCCGCTGCTCAAGCAGATGATCACCGCGGGCCTGCTTGGCCGCAAGAGCGGCCGCGGTTTCTACACCTACCAGGAGCCAGGCTCCCCGGTCGTGGTGCCGGACGCCAAGACCCCGAAGAGGTCCACTGAGGACGGAGTCACGCCGAGGGACGTCGCCAGGGTCGGCGTGGTCGGCACGGGTACGATGGCGACCGGCATCGCCGAGGTGTTCGCCAAGAAGGGCTTCGACGTCGTACTGCGCGCCCGCAGCGAGGACAAGGCGAACGCGGCCGTGGCGAAGGTCCGCAAGTCGCTGGACCGCGCGGTGGCCAAAGGCCGACTGTCCGAAGAGGACCGTGACAAGGTGCTCGCCAAGATCGTGCCAGCGGTCGAGTTCGAGGAGCTCGCCGACTGCGACCTGGTGATCGAGGCCGTGGCCGAGGACCTTTCGGTGAAGCGGGCGGTGTTCGGCGCTTTGGACGAGGTCTGCAAGCCCGGCACGGTCCTCGCGACCACCACTTCCTCGTTGCCGGTGATCGAATGCGCGGCCGCGACTTCACGGCCTGCCGACGTGATCGGTCTGCACTTCTTCAACCCGGCCCAGGTGATGAAGCTCGTCGAGGTCGTCGACACGATCGCGACGAGCGCCGACGTGGTCGCCACGGCCCACGCGATCTGCGAGAAGGTCGGCAAGCATCCGGTGCACTGCGGCGACCGCGCCGGGTTCATCGTGAACGCCTTGCTGTTCCCGTATCTCAACGACGCGGTGAAGCTCGTCGAGGCGCACTACGCCTCGGCCGAAGAGGTCGACAACGCGATGAAGACCGCGTGCAGCCTGCCGATGGGCCCCTTCGAACTGCTGGACGTCGTCGGACTCGACGTGTCACTGGCGATCGAGCGGACCCTGTACAACGAGTTCCGCGAGCCCGGGTTCGCTCCGGCGCCGTTGCTGGAGCACCTGGTCACAGCCGGGCGGCTGGGTCGTAAGACCGGCAAGGGTTTCCGCGACTACACGTGAAACCCTCGTGAGTGTTTCGGCCGGTTAGAACCGGCCGAAACACTCACGAGGGTTCACCAGGCGACGGGCAGTTCGGACGGGTTGAACGTGATGCCGTCGTTGAGACCTGGCAGCTGTTCGAACGGCACGGCAAGGCGCAATCCGGGGAAGCGGGTGGCCAGTGCCCGGTAGGCGACCGCCAACTCGACACGGGCGAGTTGCTGGCCGAGGCACTGGTGAATCCCGTGTCCAAAAGCGACATGACCGGCGGCACGCCTGCCTGGCGTGATCAGGTCCGGATCACTGAAGCACGCGGGGTCACGGTTGGCGGCCTGCAACGAAACCGTGACCACCTCGCCCTTCTTGATCAGTTGGCCGACCACGGTCACGTCGTCGAGCGCCGCGCGTACCGCGAACGGCACGGTCGTGAGGTGACGCAACAGTTCCTCAACGGTCTGGTCGACTGTCGCGGGGTCGCGCGCGGCTTCGAAGAGCGTTGGTGACCGCAGCATCGCGAGTGTGCCGAGCGAGATCATGTGCGCGGTGGTGCCGATGCCCGCGCCGAGCAGGAACAGGCCGATGGTGGTCAGTTCCACGTCGTCCAGGCCGGTCTCGGTCAACCCGCTGAGCAGATCGTCGGACGGCGCGGCCCGCTTCGCGGCGACCAAGTCGCCCATGTACTGCTTCAGATCGGCCATCGCCGCGGCGAACTCGTCCGATACCGCGCCAACGCCGGTCACCAGGATCGCCTGCGCCTGGAACCGTGCCCGATCCTGATAGGGCACGCCCAGCAGCTCGCAAATCGTCACCGCGGGGATCGGCTCGGCGTACGCACGCACCAGATCGACCGGAGGCCCCTGCTTCTCCATGGCGTCAAGGTGTTCCGCGGTCGTCTGCTCGATGCGGTCGGTGAGCTGGCGCATCCGGTGCACGGTGAACTGGCCGACGAGCATCCGCCGGTAGCGGGTGTGGTCGGGGGCGTCCATTCCCGAGAAATCACCAGGTTCCGCCGGTGGCAACGTCGCGTCCGCGCCTGGCATGGGATTGGCGAGCAGCTCGTACCGGGCGCTGAACCGTGGATCGGCGAGCACGGCACGTGCGGCCGCACGACTGGTGGCCAGCCACCCCTCGGTGCCGTTGGGATAAACCATACGGGTCAACGCCTTCTGGCCGCGAAGCTCCTCGGGTGGGTCGAACGGCCGGTCAGCCGGCCGGCTCAGTGGCAGTCCTGGCAACAGCATCTTCTCCTCCCTCAGTTGCGTTCATCCCACGGTAAACTGGATTCAGTGCCTGGATCGCCCACGAAAGGCAATCCTTGCAGTGGTTCTGACGGTGAACGCAACGATCGTTGCGTTGATTCCGGGAGGGAACATGCCTCGGCTGACGCTCGACGAACGCCGGTTCATCGCCGACAAGATGACCGAAGGCCTTGGCTACGCCGAGATAGCGCGCCGGCTCGGCAGGCCGACCTCCACCGTCAGCCGCGAAGTCGCCCGCAACATCGGCGGTCAGGGCTATCAGCCCGAACAGGCCGAGCGGCGAACGCGAGAACGCGGGCGCAGGCCGAAGTCGGTCAAACCCGCCGCACCGGACGACGTCACGCGGACCGTGTCCGAGTTCGAGGCCAAAATGGTGGCGGTGCTGCTGGAGAAGGGCATGCCGCAGATGGCCGCCCGTGTGCTGGCATGCCTGTACGTCACCGACAGCGAAAGCCTCACCGCCGCCGAGCTCGTCCGGCACCTCAAGGTCAGCCCCGCGTCGGTCTCCGCCGCGGTCAGGTTCCTCGACAACCTCGGCATGATCAAGCGAGTGCACGACGGACGACGTCATCGCTACTTGGCTGACGACGCCGCCTGGTTCCGTTCATCGGTCGCGAGCGGGCTGACGATGGAGCGATGGGCGCGCACAGCGCACGAAGGTGCTGAACTGTTCGGCGATTCACTCCCAGGCCGGCGGTTGGAGAAGATGGCGCTCTTCCTCGACCATTTCACCCGGGATCTGATGAGTGTCGCCGACAAGTGGCGGCATCTGCTTAGCCCCTGAGGCGATTTGCCCGATCCGCCCTCGCTCGTCATGCGGACTACGCGTGTCGTGGTTATGTTGACCCAATGCTGTTGGCTGACGCGAATTTCCGCCTGGACGCGCAGGCCGTCGACTACGTCATTCTCGGCTTCTACTTCGTGATCGTGCTGGGGATCGGCCTGCTGGCGAAGCGGTCGATCTCCAGCAGCCTGGACTTCTTCCTGTCCGGGCGCTCACTGCCCGCGTGGGTGACCGGACTGGCGTTCGTGTCGGCCAACCTCGGCGCGGTCGAAGTGTTCGGGATGACCGCGAACGGCGCGCAGTTCGGCATCCCGACCGTGCACTACTACTGGATCGGCGCGATCCCGGCGATGGTGTTCCTCGGCATCGTGATGATGCCGTTCTACTACGGATCCAAGGTCCGCAGTGTGCCGGAGTACCTCAACCGGCGCTTCGGCCCGGCTTCGCACCTGGTCAACGGGATCAGCTTCGCCACAGCGCAGGTGCTGATCTCCGGGATCAACCTGTTCGCCCTCGGCTCGGTGGTGAACGTGTTGCTGGGCTGGCCGTTGTGGCTGTCGATTGTGGTCTCCGCGGCGATCGTGCTGACGTACACGACGATCGGCGGGCTGTCCGCGGCCATCTACAACGAGGTGCTGCAGTTCTTCGTGATCATCGCGATGCTGATCCCGCTGACCGTGGTCGGCCTGCACCGGGTCGGCGGCTGGGAAGGGCTCGTCGACCGGATCACCGACAAGGGCAACGAGTTGAGCTCGTGGCCCGGCACCAACATCACCGGGATCGGCGACGCGACCCTTTCGGTGCTCGGCATCGTGTTCGGTCTCGGGTTCGTGCTGTCCTTCGGCTACTGGACGACGAACTTCGCCGAGGTCCAACGTGGACTTTCGGCCAAGAGCATGTCCGCGGCCAAGCGCACGCCGCTGATCGGCGCGTACCCGAAGGCGTTGCTGCCGTTGGTGATCGTGATCCCCGGCATGCTCGCCGCGGTGATCTCGCCCGAACTCGCGGCGGCGAAGGCACAGCTGGCCGCGAATCCGAACGCGACAACCGACGTCCAGTTCAACGACGCGATCAAGCTGCTGATCCGGGACGTGCTGCCGAACGGCATGCTGGGCGTGGCAATCACCGGTCTGGCAGCGTCCTTTATGGCCGGTATGGCCGCGAACGTGAGCGCGTTCAACACGGTGTTCACGTACGACATCTGGCAGACGTACATCAAGAAGAACAAACCGGACGCGTACTACCTGAAAGTCGGCCGTGTGATCACCGTTGTCGGTGTGCTCGCCGCGATCGGCACCGCGTTCATCGCGGCCGGTTACGAGAACATCATGACGTACCTGCAGACGTTGTTCTCGTTCTTCAACGCGCCGCTGTTCGCCACGTTCATCCTCGGTCTGTTCTGGAAACGGATGACCCCGGCGGCCGGGTGGTCCGGTCTGGTCGCCGGAACGCTGTCCGCCATCGCGGTGTTCGTCCTGGCCAATTCCGGAGCGGTGACGTGGTTCGGCGATCCGTCCAGCCAGGGCCCGAGCTTCGTCGGCGCCGGTGTCGCGTTCGTGGTCGACATCCTGGTCAGCGTGCTCGTGTCGCTGCGGACCCGGCCGAAACCCGACGAGGAGCTGACCGGCCTGGTGTGGTCGCTCACGCCGCGCGAGAGCCGTAGGCACGGCCAGGAGGGCGAAGACAGCGGTTGGTACCGCAAACCGGCCGTGCTCGCGGGCGGCGTGCTCGTGCTGACCTTGGTTCTGAACATCATCTTCTGGTGAGGAGGCCGCGCCATGGCGCGTCTGTTCGACCTGCGGTGGATCATCGCGCTGCTGTTCGGCGTGTACGGCGTGGTCCTGCTCGTGCTCGGGATCGGCTTCGAGAGCGACCAGGACCGGGTCAAGACCGGCGGGTTCAACGTCAACCTGTGGGTGGGCATCGGGATGCTCGTGTTCACCGCGCTGATGGCCACGTGGGCGCTCGTCCGGCCAGTGCAGATTCCTGAAGCGCAGATTCCTGAGGAGCAGAAATGACGTGTTCCGTGCACGCGACGCGGCGCAGGTCGCTACCGTGCACGATGTGTTTCGAAGTGCTCGTGTCCTGCCGGCCGCTGCCGTTGTGCTGACCCTCGCCGCGTGCGCGGGCCCGGTCGACCTGGGCAAAACCGTCACGAACAAGACGACCGTGAAGGCCGCGGGCTCGTTCAACGACGACGCGCTGCGCTCGGTCGACCCGTGTGGGTTGCTGGCCGACGACCTGGTGGGCGACATCGGCAAGAAGAAGCCGTCGGGCGTGCCTGACCGGCGCGGCTACTCGGAGTGCTCGTACAGCGTGAGCGATCCGCAGTCCGGCAAGGACATCCGGCTGCTGGTCAAGGTCGGCTCGGACCTGATCTCCGCACCCAAGCAGGTCGCCAAGACCGTCGGCGGCCTCGGCGTGTACGAGACCCGGACGAGCACAGGCTGCTCCTACACGGCCATCACCAGCCGCGGCCCGGACCACGGCCTGGTCGCCACGGCCTACTGGGAAAGCGGCGACCCGTGCGCCGCGGCCACCAAGCTGGTCGAGAGCTCGATCAAGGCGGTGTCCGAGGGCAAGGCGAAATACGAGGACACGCCGGGCAGCCTGGTGAAACTGAACCCGTGCGCGGCGATCGACGACAAGACCGCGAGCGACATCACAGGCGGGACAACGAAGAAGGAGCCCGACGACATCCGCGCCTGCCGGTACACCACGCGTAACGTCTACATCAGTGTCAAGTACACGATCGACTTCGACCCGGCGTCCACGGCCAAGTCGTACAACCCGACCACGGTCGAGCTGACCGACAAGGTCAAGTCGGCGGTGAAGTTCAAGTCGACCATCTCGCCGAACAAGTGCCAGATCGAGTGGATCCACCGAGGACTGACCGGCAACCGCAGCGAGAACGTCAACGTGTCCTTCGAGCGCACCCCGCCGGACTCGGCGCAGGACCCGTGCGCCAAGGCGGAGACCGCCGCCAAGGCCGTGGCCACCAAACTGGCTAACTCTTGATCTTTCACCTTTCGCGCCGGCGGCCCATCAGGTAGGAAGGCGGAAGCCCTGCCAACCAGCGTCGGGAGGCTCGGAAGTGAAGAAGATCATCAATGATCCGTCGACGGTCGTCGAGGAGTCACTGCGTGGCGTGGCCGCGGCCCATGGCGACATCCTGAAGGTGCGGACCGACCCGGCCGTGGTGTACCGCGCGGACGCGCCGGTCAGCGGCAAGGTCGCCATCATCTCCGGCGGTGGCTCGGGGCACGAGCCGATGCACGGCGGTTTCGTCGGGTTGGGCATGCTGGACGCCGCCTGCCCCGGCGCGGTGTTCACCTCGCCGACGCCCGACCAGGTCCAGGCCGCGGTCGAGCACGTGAACGGCGGCGCGGGCGTGCTGCTGATCGTCAAGAACTACACCGGTGACGTGCTGAACTTCGAGACCGCAGCCGAATTCGCCGCTGCCGAAGGCCTTGACGTGCGAACCGTCGTGATCGACGACGACGTGGCGGTCAAGGACTCGTTGTACACCGCCGGGCGGCGTGGTGTCGGCGGGACGGCGTTGCTGGAGAAGATCGTCGGCGGGGCCGCTGAGGGCGGATACAGCCTCGACGAGATCGAAGCGTTGGCGCGCCGAGTGATCGGCTCGGTCCGGTCGATGGGTGTCGCGCTGACCGCGTGCACGGTTCCGCACGTCGGCGAGCCCAGCTTCGTGCTCGAGGACGACGAGATCGAGATCGGCATCGGCATCCACGGCGAGCCGGGCAGGCGCCGTGTCCCGCACCAGCCCGCGGATCAGCTCGTGCAGACCCTGCTCGACCCGATTCTGGAAGACCTGCCCTTCTCCTCCGGCGACCGGGTGTTGCTGTTCACCAACAGCATGGGCGGCACGCCGCTGGTCGAGTTGTATCTCGCGCATGGCATTGCCGAGCGCTTGCTTGCCGAGCGCGGGATCACCGTCGAGCGCAGACTGGTCGGACCGTACGTGACCAGCCTGGAAATGCAGGGAATGAGCCTGTCGGTGTTGAAAGTGGACGACGAGATGCTGCGCTGGTGGGACGCGCCGGTGCGGACCGCGGCGCTGCGGTGGGGTGCCTGAATGACGTGCGACGCGGAGGGTGTGATCGCGGCCCTGCGTTCGGTCGCGCAGGTGGTCGAGGCACACCGGGACGAACTGGTCACTTTGGACCGTGAAATCGGTGACGGAGATCACGGCGAGAACCTCAAGCGCGGCTTCACCGCCGTGTTGTCCAAACTGGACAACGCCGGTGATACGCCCGGCGCGGTGCTCAAGGTCGTCGCGAGCACGCTGATATCCACTGTGGGTGGTGCCGCGGGCCCGTTGTACGGCACGGGCTTCCTGCGAGCGGCGGCGAAGCTCGGGGCCGCGGAGACGTTGACGCCAGAGTCCGTTGTGGATGCCCTGCAAGCGGCCCTTGACGGCGTTGTGGCGCGCGGCAAGGCCGAGGTCGGCGACAAGACCATGGTCGACGCCTTGACGCCGGCCGTCGCAGCCGCACGGGAGGCGTCCGGGTCGGTCGCGGACGTGCTCAAGGCTGCCGCGGACGCTGCCGACAAGGGCGCGCAGGACACCGTGCCTTTGGTCGCCCGCAAGGGACGTGCTTCGTACCTTGGCGAACGCAGCGCCGGGCACATGGATCCTGGGGCGCGGTCGACCGCGTTGCTGCTGCGGGCTTTCGCGGACGCGGCGTCGTGATCGGTCTCGTCCTGGTCTCTCACAGTGCCCGGCTGGCCGAGGGATTGGCCGAACTTGCCGCCCAAATGGCGCCCGACGTCCGCATCCTGCCCGCGGGCGGACTGCCAGACGGCACTTTGGGCACGGATTTCGACGCGGTGTCGACAGCTGTGGACCGTGCCGAATCCGGCGACGGCGTGGTGCTGCTCTACGACCTTGGCAGTGCCAAGATGACCGCCGACCTGGCCGTGGAGATGCTCGGAGATCCTTCTCGCGCAGCCGTTGTCGACGCACCCTTCGTGGAAGGTGCTGTGGCGGCAGCGGTTGCCGCGCAGGGCGGCGGTGATCTGGACGCTGTGATGACCGCCGCGATTTCATCCGGCGCAATTCCGGCAGACTCGCCAGACGAGGTTGTGGATCCCGGAACCGGTACCGAATTCCTGTTGACCAACGAAGTCGGGCTGCATGCCCGTCCGGCGGCACTTCTTGCCCGAACTGTTGCCGAACTTGACGCCGAAGTGACCGTACGATTCGGCGACAAGCAAGCGAACGCGGCGAGTGTGCTCGCTCTGATGAGCCTGGGCGCGCGGGGCGGCGACACGGTGACCGTGTCGGCGACCGGCCCCGAGGCCGCGGAAGCCTTGCGACGGGTCAACGAACTGGTGGCCCGCGGCTTCGACGAGTGAGGGACGGCGGATGCGGTGGTCACGGTGGGCTGTGCTCATCGCGGGGTTCTTGGTGGCCGGGTGCACGAGTCAAGTGGGAGGCACCGCGTTGCCCGACCCCGGGTACACGCCACCGAAACGCACCTTGTCGAGCGCGGCTGAACTGATCGGCAACGCGGGCGCACTTGACCCGTGCAGCCTGCTCGACCCCGCCGCGTTGGCCCAGTTCGGCGCGGCGGAGAAACCGGCTCAGGAAGCGTACGACTACTGCTGGCTGAAGTTACCGGTCGGCAGCGCCACTGTGGCCGTCCGTTTTGGACTGTTGGAACGGATACGCGGCGAGTTGCAGGCCAAGGAGATCGAACCCGTCGGCACGTTACGGGTGTTCGAAGAGAACCCTGTCAAGGACCGTTGCGCGCGATACATCATGTTCAGCGACAACGTGACCATGGCGGTGTCGGCCGACACCTACGACACCCCAGGGGCGAACGTGCCCCAACTGTGTTCGATCGCTGAGAAGGCAACGACGACGGTCGCGGAGAACGTGGCCGCGCGGCGGATGAAGCATGTGGACTATCCGCCGGCGTCACTGGCCAGGATGGACGCGTGCAAGGCGGTGACGGTGTCGCTGCCGCAGGTACCCGGCCTGCCTGCGGGTGAGGTGATCAGTTATCCGGGTGGCCACCAATGCCGGTGGGGGCAGGCGATGGTGCCGTCGCTGACGTTGCGGTTCGTCCTCGACGAGCCGTCCACCGCGCCCGAGGTGAAGGTGGAATCCATCGCAGGCTTGCAAACGAGCGTATACAGCGCCGAAATCAACGGCAGGACACTGTGTGTGGCGGAAGCCAAGCACGGAACCGGCCGCGAACTCGCCCAGGTGATCGTCCGCCTGCCACCGAACAACGCCGAACCCGCTTGTGCGGCGGCACGCAGCGTCGCGGCCGAGGCGTGGCGCAAGCTGCCGTCCTGACCGACCGTCAGTACGTCGAAGAGTGACGATGTCTCGGCGCGGCAACGGCTTTGTGTAGATGAGGCCTCCATAGCGCGTGGCGGTAATGGGTTGTGGCGCGGCTCGATGTAGCGGACGGACCGCCGAGCCGAGATGAGCAGCCATGACCATTGCCTGGCCGACCGAAGATCCAGACGCGCCTCGACAACGCCCGCGCAAACCGTGGAAATGGCCCGTCATCGCGGGTGGGGCGGTGGTCGTCGTGATCGCGGCCGTCGCGATCTGGACGCCATCCCGGCCCGAAGCAGGCAGTCCGGCCGCGGCCGTCATTTCCACCAGCCCGACAACCACCTCAACTACTACTACCACCACCACAACAACAACTCCTCCGCCTCCGCCTCCACCTTCGCCGGAGGTCTTCCAGGGCAAGGGAGACGACGTCGTCGAGCTCAAGCGCGGGGCGGCGGCCGGTATCGTGGCGTTCGAGTGTCCAAAGTGCACCGGAAACGTCATTGTCGAGTCCGATGGCAGGGAAAGCCTGCTGGTGAACACAATCGGTGCCTACACGGGAAAGCATCTGATCAACATCGCTGATGGCAGCATGACCACGAGCATCAGTGTGAAGGCGAAGGGATCGTGGAAGCTGTCGGTGACCGGCCTGGACACCATCGAGGTGGTGACCGGCAAACCGGCCAGCGGCCGCGGCGATTCGGTCGTGATGTTCGCGGACACCTTCACATCCGCGACCGTGAAGAACCAGGGCAAGAGCAACTTCGTTGTCACGTATGCAGATCTGACGACGAAACGCCTCGGCCTCGCCGTGAACGAAATCGGCAGCTACCAAGGAACAGTCAAGCTACCCGGGCCGTCGATCGTCCAGGTCGAGTCCAGCGGCGCATGGACGATCACCCCGAAGTGACGATGCCGGCGACGGTGGAATAGAAGCCTGCGGGGTTGTCCACCATCGCGAAGTGTCCAGAGTCAGGGACCGAATACGTCGGTACGCCTTTGAGGAAAGGAAGCAGGTACTCGACTCGTTCTTCCTCACCACCGTAGACGTATGCTTTGTGCTGCAAGGCAAGGAAGCCCTCAAGCAACTGGCCGCCGCCCGACCACTCGACCAGAGACCGGGAAATCTGGTGGATGGCGACCGGATCACACTGCGGATACCACTGCGCCCACGCCTGGACGTCCTTGCGCGGCGACTGCTTGAGGCGCTCGGCGAAGCGGTAGAACCCCGTGGTGGTGAACATGTCGAAGGACATGCGTGCGGTCTTGCCGCTGACCAAGGCACAGTCCTCGGCGACCAGATTGCCCTCCACATTCACAAACCACGCCACGTCGACCTTCCGCGCGACCAGCAGCCCAACCGCCCCGCCCATGCTGTGCGCCACCACGGAAACCCGCCTGGCCCCAATAGACTCGATCAGCTCGACCGAGGCATCGGCGTACGCCTCAACGGAGTTCTCCGGCAGACTCGGCGATTCACCGTGCCCCGGAAAGTCGAACGCACACAGGGAGAAGTCGTTCAGCTCGACAGCATCGAACGCACCGGCGTAGGACTCTTTCGCGCAGCCGATGCCGTGCATGAAGACGATCAGGTGGTCACCCGATCTCCTCAGCAGTGATTCCACAGGTCGACACTCCAGCTGTTCGAGTTCCCGGTCCCACAGACTCTAGCCGCTCAAGGCTTACGCGCCCGGAACCGGAACCTGGTCTCGGTCTTGGTGATGTCGATGTCCCGGAATCCCACGGTTTCCAAACGCCGCGGCAGCGTGTCCGGGTCGACGACGATCATCGTGTCGAACAGGTGGATGAACCGGAACCGCAGGTTCGGCCTGCTGTCCAGGCCGACGAACAAGCCCTGGGGCTTGAGGACTCGGAACGTTTCGGCGAACAGGCGGTCCTGTTCGGCGGGTGAAGGCACGTGATGCAGCATCGTGAAGCACGTGACCGCGCTGAAACTGTTGTCCGGCAAAGGAAGTTCGGCGCCGTCGCCCTCGATGACGTTGACGCTCGGGAACTGCTCGGTCAGCAGCCGCACTGACGCGGGATCCACTTCGACGGCGGTCAGGTTCGGCACCTTGTCGATCAGGACCCGGGTGGTGGCCCCGAAACCCGGCCCGATCTCCAGGACGTCGTCGCCGAGGTCGACGCCCTCAAGCGTCCACGGCATCAGGGTTTCGCGGACGTTCGTGACCCAGGTGTCCGACCGGCAGAGTTTGCGGTGGATCAGGTTCATCGGCATGACCAGCACGCTATTTCGCTGTCCGGCGCGTCCGCTACGAACTAGACTGCCAAGATATGTCGCGAACCGGACACGGGATCTGGGTGGGCAGCCACTCGTTGCTGCCCGGGACCCGCTTCGACTGGCACGAACACGCCGCCCACCAGCTCAACTGGGCCGAGGACGGCGCGCTGACGATCGGAACGGCCACCGGCACCTGGGTCCTCCCGCCGACCCGGGCCCTCTGGATCCCCGCGGGCGTCCGGCACACCACAGGCTCAAGCCGGTCGACGAAGATGCGCAGCCTGCTGATCCACTCCGACCTCGTCCCGTGGACCGTCCCGACTGTCATCCGGGTCGGTCCTCTGCTCGGGCCACTGCTGTCGTATCTGGGGTCGTCGTTGGCTGCCGGGCCGCGTTCCCGTGCCGAGGCTCTTCTGCAGGATTTGCTTGACCCGGTGCCCACCGCGCCGATCGAGTTGCCCATGCCCCAGTCCGACCGAACGCTGCGGATCGCCGCGGCGCTGCAGACCGACCCCGCCGACGGCCGGACCCTCGCCGACTGGGGCCGGGTCGTCGGGGCGAGTTCACGCACGCTGGCCCGCCTGTTCGGGGCCGAGACCGGCCTCGGCTTCGCTGAATGGCGCACCCGCCTGCGCCTCACCCACGCCCTGGGCCTGCTGGCAGGCGGCACGTCCGTGACCGCCACCGCCCACCTCGTCGGCTATTCGACGCCGTCCGCGTTCGTCTCCGCCTTCCGCCGTACCACGGGCGCATCCCCAGCCAGGTACTTCACTGCCGTTCGCGCATGAGCAGCATGGCGTACGCGGCGATGGACTGGGCGTCGGTGACTTCCTGGCGCTGGATCATCGCCTCGAACTCCTTCCGCTCGATCCATGCCGTGCGCATGTCCTGCTCTTCGTGCTCACGCTCGTGCGGCCCCTCGGTCAACTCGGTCGCCAGGTATACCCGCCCGCGCTGGCTGGACATACCGGCCGCGACGTCCAGCAGGCCAAGCTCGACCATCTGGCCCGCGCGCAGCCCGGTCTCCTCACGCAGCTCGCGCGCGGCCAGTTCGAGCGGATCCGTGTCGGCCATCCCCGGCGCCGTGCCCTGGGGGAACTCCCAGCGGCGCAGGCCGAGCGGGTAACGGAACTGCTCGACCACGTGCAGGCGCTCGCCGTCGAGCGGGATGATCAGGGCGTACGTCGGCTTGTCGACGACCGCGTAGATGCCTTCCGACCCGTCAGCGCGCAGGATCTTGTCCTCGCGAAGCCGCATCCAGGGGTTTTCGTACACCTGCCGGGTGTTCAGCGTCTGCATGATCTCATCGTGTCACTGGGCGCGATCACATATCCGTTACCCTGCCCCGGTGCGTCTAGTGATAGCTCGCTGCCAGGTTGATTACGTCGGACGGCTGACCGCGCATCTCCCGATGGCCATGCGGTTGCTGATGGTCAAGGCGGACGGCTCGGTGCTCGTGCACTCGGACGGCGGCTCGTACAAGCCGCTGAACTGGATGAGCCCGCCGTGCTGGCTGACCGAGGAGGAAGGCCTCTGGACCGTCCAGAACAAGGGCGGCGAAAAGCTGATCATCACAATCGAAGAAATCCAGCACGACTCCAAGCACGACCTCGGCATCGACCCCGGCCTGATCAAGGACGGCGTGGAAGCCCACCTGCAGGAACTGCTCGCCGAGCACGTCACCACATTGGGTGAAGGCTGGACTTTGGTCCGCCGCGAGTTCCCCACGGCCATTGGCCCCGTCGACCTGATGTGCCGTGACGCCGAGAACATCTCCGTCGCCGTGGAGATCAAGCGTCGCGGCGAGATCGACGGAGTCGAGCAGCTGACCCGGTACCTCGAACTGCTCAACCGGGACCCGCTGCTGGCGCCGGTGAAGGGGGTTTTCGCCGCGCAGCAGATCAAGCCCCAGGCGAGGACGCTTGCCGAGGACCGCGGCATCCGCTGCGTCGTGCTCGACTATGACGCGTTGCGCGGCATGGAGTCCGACGAGTTCCGGTTGTTCTGATCAAGCCCCTGATTGACCTGACTGCCCCTCTCGTGGTTATCCACACAGGAGCATCGTGCCCATGAGCCTAGTCCGGCCAGACTGGTTTGCGCTTCTCCAGGAACGCGGCCATTCCCTCGCGCGCGCCGGGAAGCTGCGAAGCGGAAGCCATGACCTCCAAGGCGATGGCATACGCGTCCGCCTCCGGACGGTCCAGCTGAGCGTAAATTGTCTGCTTTCCCAACGCCTTGCTGGCCCGGCTTCCCCGCGTTGCCCTGGCCAGCAAGGCATCCACCGCGGAGTCCAATTCGGAGTCCGGGACGACCTGGTTGACCAGGCCCCACTCCAAAGCCACCGGCGCGGGGATCGTGTCGCCGGTCAAAACCAGTTCCATCAGGCGCTTACGGCCGATCGAGCGCGCTACCGGAACGGCCGGTGTGTGACAGAACCAGCCGCCTTTCCCGCCAGGCAAAGCGAATCCCGCTGACGAGGCGGCCACGGCAAGGTCGCACGAGGCCACGAGCTGGCATCCCGCCGCCGTCGCCAAGCCGTGCACGCGGGCGATCACCACCTGCGGGACCGATTGGATCGTCTGCATCAACTCCGTGCACAGCTTCAACAGTGACCGGACGCCCATGAGGTCACGGGAGGCGACGTCACCGAAATCATGCCCCGCTGAGAACACCGGTCCGTCTGCGGCAAGCACGATCCCTGTCGCTTCCGACGAGGCTGCCGCCTGAAACGCTGACAGCAGCTCGGCCAGGTGTTCCCCGGAGAGCGAGTTGCGCCTGGCCGCCCGGTTCATGGTGATCCGGATCGTCTCGCCATCGGTCTTGACCAGGATGTGCTCGTAGTCGGTCATGCTCCGACGCTAGCTCGCCTGGAGAGGCTCGCCAACACGGACAGGCGGTCTTCCGCCTTGATTCGCCGCGTTGTCGGCCGTTCCGGGTGGCGGCGCATGAACAGGTCCGTGAAGTACGTCCCGTAGTGCATGTATCCGCTCATCGGGCCGAGCACCGGGCGCAGGCCCAGTTCGAAGGCCGGCTCGTGGAAATACGTCATGACCACCTCGTCGCAGGTGTGCACGAGTGCTTCGAGTGGGGTCATCCGGATGTGTCCGTTGGTCAGGAACTCCATCAGCTCGCCTGGGGTCGCTGTCAGCGTTCCGTCTTCGACCGTGATCATCAGCAGGCCGTGCGAGCTGAGCTCGTACGTTCCCGCTGGGAAGCGTTGGACGAGCATGTGGTGCCAGCCGTCTTCGGACAGTGCGTTCAGTGTCTCGAAATCGGACAGGTTCAGGCCGATCGCGATCAGGTGCATCAGCTTCTCGCCGATCCGGCTGAGTTCGTCGAAGAACGTCCGCATCGCGCGCCGGTACTCCATGCTCGGCCACGGCATCGGGCCGTGACACGGCCAGTTCGCGCCGACGCGCACGTCCTCGCGCGGGATGTCCTGGCAGATCGTGAAGGTCTCCACGGCTCCGGCCGCCGAGTACCCGGCGTAGGTCAGGTCGCTGACGCACCGGGATTTCAGGTGCACCGGCTGCGTGAAGTACCGTCTGCTGGCTTCGACGGCGTCCTCGATCTTGCGGGTCTGCCACCGGTCGCAGGCGAGCTGAAACATCCCGTCGGCGAGCCATGCCTTGATCAACCCGTCGGCCAGCTGGACGTCGGACTCGGTCCCCTCGACGCAATCCGGTAGTCCGAACGTACGAACGTCGGCCATGGTCCCTGCCTTCCATTCCCTTACGGCGCAACGGACATACGGACCAGCCAGGCGAAACGGTTCGGACTACCGGACAGTAACGTTTTCACACCTCCTCGAGCACCGACCGCAGGAACGCCTTGGTGCGCTCATGCTGCGGCTCGTTGAACATCTGCTCGGGGGCGGCGTCCTCGATGATCTTGCCTTCGTTGAACATCAGCACGCGGTTGGAGACGTCCCTGGCGAACCGCATCGCGTGGGTCACCAGGAGCATGGTCACGTCGCTGGTCTTGGCCACGTCCCGCAGCACGTCGAGCACCTCGGCGGCGATCTCCGGGTCCAGTGCCGACGTGACCTCGTCCAGCAGCAGGATCTCCGGTTCCACGGCCAACGCCCGCGCGATCGCCACGCGTTGCTGCTGACCGCCGGACAGCTGGGAGGGGTAGAAGTCCGCCTTGTCCGAGAGGTTCACCATTTCCAGCAGCTCGCGGGCGCGCTCCTCGGCCTCGTCCTTCTGCTTGCCCAGCACATGGATCGGCGCCTCGGTGAGATTGCGAAGAACCTTCATGTTCGGGAACAGGTTGAACTGCTGGAAGACCATCGTCACCTTGCTGCGGACCTTGCGGGTGTGCGCCTCGCCGGCCGGGACAAGGTCGTCACCCCGCTTCTCGTGCCACAGGAACTCCTCGTCGATCGAGATCGTCCCGGAGTCCGGTTTGGTCAGCGTCATCAGCATCCGCAGGATCGTCGTCTTGCCCGATCCACTCGGCCCGATCAGCGTCACGCGCTCACCGTCGGCGACGTTGAACGACATGTCGTCGAGCACGACGTTGTCACCGAAGCGTTTGCTCACGTTGTTGAAATCGATGAAGCTCATGCTGTCACCCCGTTGAACCGGCGCTCCACGATCCTGCCCACGTAGGACAGAACGAGCGCGACTGCCAGGTAGAGCAAGCCGGCCATGGTGATCGGCTCGAACGGCCGGAACGTGTCCGCGATGATCTCGCGGCCGACCGTGAACGGTTCCGCGACGGTGATCGCCACCAGCTGCGGAACATCCTTGAACAGTGAGATGGAATAGTTCGTCAGCGCGGGAATCGAGCGCGGCACCGCCTGCGGCAGGATCACGCTTGTCCACACGCGACGGCGTGGCAGGTGCAGCGCGACGGCCGCGTCCCACTGTCCAGGTGGGACACCTTCGATCCCGGCCCGGTACACCTCAGACGTGTACGTCGCGTAGTGCAGCCCCAGTCCGATGATGCCCGCGGCGAGCGGAGACAACGCCAAACCCAGCTGTGGCAACACAAAGAAGAGGAAGAACAGCTGGATCAGCAGCGGCGTGCCGCGGATGAATTCCACCAGGAAACCGACGGGCATGCTGATCCAGCGTTGACGACTGCGCCGGGCCAACGCGAAGACCAGCCCGAGCACCAACGCGACGACGTAACCGATCACAGTCGCGATCAACGCCGTCAGCAGGCCGTCCAGCAGCCGCGGCAGGATTTCGAGAGCGTAGTTCCAGTCGAAGTTCATGTCCATGCGACCTTTCGCTCAAGCAGCCGCACACCGGTCATGAAGATCAACGCCATGATGCCGTAGCCGATCAGCAAGCCGCCGAAAACCGCTGCGGCGCGGCCGTTTCCGCTCCAGATCAGCTGGCCGTTGAACGTCAGCTCCGGAATGGACACCACCGCGACCACGGCCGTGGCCTTGAGTTGCTCGATGACGTTGTTGCCGAAGGACGGAATCATCGCCCGGACCGCCTGCGGCAGCACGACCCGGCGCATCCCTTGCGACGGCGTGAAGTTCAGCGCGGTCGCGGCCTCGACCTGACCCGGCGGAACGGCTTGGATCGCCCCACGGACGACCTCACCCGAATAGGCGCCCATGTTCAGTCCCAGTGCGAGGATTCCGGCGAAGGTGGGATCCATTTGCCAGCCAAGGGAAGGCAACGCGTACACGAACCAGAACGCGAGCACCAGGACAGCCGCGCCGCGGAACAGCTCGACGTACGTGAACCCGATGACCCGCAGGAACTTGTTGCGGCTGACCCGGGCCAGCCCAACCGGGAAAGCGATGATCAGCGCGAGAGCCATCCCGCCGAGAGTGAGCAGGATGGTCTTCCACGCGCCGTACAGCAGTAGGCCTACTTGTGCGCTGGACATCAGGCCTCCGGTGCCGCGCAGAGCTGCTGCGAGGTCATGTCCGTCATCTCCGCCTCGGTGAAGCCGAACGGCCGCAGGATGCGCAGCAGCTCACCGGACTGCTTCAGATCGGCGAGCTCCTTGTTGAACGCGGCCACGGCATTCGTCTGGTCCGGCAGGAACGCGAACCCGCCGGACGTGAACTGCGGCTTACCGTCCACTTCGGGCACGAACGGCGTCGTCACCTCCAGTGGCGCACCGGGATTCTTGCCCAGCACGTCCCGCAGCGAGATCGCGGTCAGCGAGAACGCGTCCACTCGGTCAGTGACCACCGCCTCGAGACCGCTCGGCTGGTTCTGGTACGCGGTGATCCTGTTCTCCGCCACGCCGTTGGCGATCGCATAGTCCTTCTCGGTCGCGCCGATCAGCACGCCCATCCGCAGGTTCTGCTGCGCGACTTCGGCGAAGGTCTTGATGCCCTTCGGATTGCCCTTGGGCACGAGGAAGGCCGCGGGAGCGATGAAGTCAGGGTTGGTGAACAGCACCTGCTTGCACCGCTTGGGCAGGATGGACATGCCCGCGGCGATCACGTCGAACAGGCCGACCTTCAGCCCGGCGATCAGCGAGCCGAACTCCGAGGGAATCGGGACGAGGTTCGGCACGCCAAGTCTGCTGAACACGACCTTGGCGACTTCGGCGGCCTCGCCGGTCAACTCCGCTTCGGAGTTGATGAAGCTGTACGGCGCCTCGTTGGCGAAGCCGACCCGTACCTCCCCTTTTTGTCTGAGCCGATCGAGTAACGAACCCCCGTTCGCCTCCGCGGACAGATCCACCCTGGTGCAGCCAGGCAAGGCGAGCGAAAGCGCGCCTGCCGCGGCAGCCTGCAGCAGCAGTCGTCGAGAAGCCACCCGACGACCGTAGGTGGTTCATCCACGCAGGTCAACATGATCCGAAGTGGACAGACGAGGTTTCAGCTGGTCAGGCCGCAAGTTTCCCTTACCAGATCGACGATCCCGGCCATGATCTGCGTGAGCTCGTAGTCCTTCGGTGTGAAGACGCGAGCGATTCCCTTGTCCAGCAAGGCTTTGGCGTCATCGGGCGGCACAATACCGCCGACGACAACGGGGATGTCGTCGGCTCCCGCCGCCCGCAGGCCATCCACCACCGCGGGCACAACTTCCAGATGTGATCCGGACAACACTGACAGCCCGACCACGTGGACGCCTTCCTGCACAGCGGCGGCCACGATCTGGTCCGGCGTCAACCGGATACCCTGATACACGACTTCGAAACCAACATCTCTGGCCCGGACCGCGACTTGTTCCGCGCCGTTGGAATGACCGTCCAGACCAGGCTTTCCGACCAGCATGCGCAGCCGCTCGCCGAGTTCGGTGCTGGTCTCCTGCACCCGCGTGCGCACTCGTGCGAGCTCCGCGCCGGCCTCACCGGTGGACACCCCGGAAACCCCTGTTGGCGCACGATATTCGCCGAACACCTCGCGCAGCGCCCCGGACCACTCGCCTGTGGTCACACCGGCCCTCGCGCACGCCAGAGTCGCCTCGACCAGGTTCACCTCGGTCTTCGCGGCCGCCCGCAAGGAATCCAGCGCCTCGTCCACAACGGCTTGGTCACGATCGGCCCGCCAGGCCTGGATCGCCGCGATCGCCTGCTTCTCCACCGCCGGGTCGAGCTGTTCGATCGCCTTGGCGCCTTCGGCCTGCAGCGGCGAGGGCTCGGTGGTGTCGAACTTGTTGACGCCGACGATGACCTCCTCGCCGGACTCAATGCGCATCCGCCGTGCCGCAAGGGATCCGACGAGCTGGGTCTTCATGTACCCGCTCTCGACCGCGGCCACCGCGCCACCCATCGCCTGCACGCGGTCGATCTCCTCGCGCGCGCCGCGCATGATTTCGTCCACTTTGGCCTCGATGACCGGTGAACCTTCGAAGATGTCCTCGTATTCCAGCAAATCCGTCTCGTACGCCAGGACTTGCTGCATCCGCAGCGCCCACTGCTGGTCCCACGGCCGCGGCAGGCCGAGCGCCTCGTTCCACGCGGGCAGCTGGATCGCGCGGGCGCGAGCGTTGCGGGACAAGGAAACCGCGAGCATCTCCAGCACGATCCGCTGAACGTTGTTCTCCGGCTGCGCTTCGGTCAGCCCCAGCGAGTTGACCTGCACGCCGTAGCGGAACCTGCGGTGCTTGGGGTTCTGCACGCCGTACCGCTCAAGGGTGATCTCGTCCCAGAGCGCGGCGAACGCCCGCATCTTGCACATTTCCTCGATGAACCGCACACCCGCGTTGACGAAGAACGACATCCGGGCGACGACCGAGCCGAACTCCTCCTGCGGCACCTGGCCGGAATCACGGACCGCGTCGAGCACCGCGATCGCGGTGCACATCGAGTACGCCACTTCCTGAACCGGGTTGGCGCCGACCTCCTGCAGGTGATAGCTGCAGATGTTGATCGGGTTCCACTTCGGCACGTTGGTGACCGTCCACGCGACCATGTCCGTGATCAGGCGCAATGACGGGCCTGGCGGGAAGACATAGGTCCCGCGCGACAGGTATTCCTTGATGATGTCGTTCTGCGTGGTCCCGGTGAGCTTGGAGATGTCCGCGCCCTGTTCCTCGGCGACCGTGACGTACAACGCGAGCAGCCACATGGCCGTCGCGTTGATGGTCATGGAAGTGTTGGCCTCGGCCAAGGGAATGCCGTCGAAGAGCTGCCGCATGTCACCGACGTGACTGATCGGCACGCCGACCTTGCCGACCTCGCCACGCGACAACTCGTGGTCAGGGTCGTATCCGGTCTGGGTGGGCAGGTCGAACGCCACCGAGAGGCCGGTCTGCCCTTTGGCCAGGTTGCGGCGGTAGAGAGCGTTGGACGCCGTCGCCGACGAGTGGCCGGCGTAGGTCCGCATGACCCACGGCCGGTCACGCTCACGGTCGGTCGGATACGGCATGAGAACCTCCGTAACGCGGGGATTCCCTGACGGTACTGGCTGGTAACCGCCCAATAACGTGCACTGACTCACAAAATCGAGAAAGCCACCCAGCCGGGTTTGAACGACTCAGCGCACGCCGACGTTCAGAGTCACCGTGTACCCGCTGGTGACGTCGCCCGTGACGGTCCCGAGCTGCAAGGCGCCGGAGTCATCCCGGAAGACCATGTCCGTACTCAGGCTCAGCCGACGCATGTTCGACACGGACTGCTCGTAACCCGGTTGGGCGTAGACGGTGTCGCACACGTTCTGCGGCAACGCGACCTGGGAAGTGGCGATCGCCTTGTCGGCGTCGGTGATGGACGCCTGGTCGGGGTAGACCTCGAAGTGGATGTGCGGCCACCGTCCGGGGTAGCAGGCCGGGAAGATACTGGTGAAACGAACCCGGCCGGACGCGTCGGCGATTTGCACGCCACGCAGGTAGTTCTCGTTCTGCGCGCCCTGCGTGTACATGGAGTACCGGCCTTCGCGGTCGCATTGCCACACGTAGACGGCCGTACCGGCGTAGGGCGAGCCGCCCTGAGCCAGGTTTGCGATCACCAGCTCCAGCGTCATCGGCACGCCTTGGGCCGTGCCGCTCGACCCGCCGAAGCTGGACCGGATGTCACTGCGCACGACACCGCTCTGTTCCAGCACGTCCGGCCCGTTCGAACCGTCGCCAGGGTATGGCCCGGCCGTTTCCTCCGGGATTTCGCTCAACGCGACGGGCGCGGCTGAGCCCGACGTCGCGCCTGTGGTGGGGGCGGTGGTGGACGTCGGCGTGCTGGCGCTGGGTGGTGTGCTGGTGCTGGGACTGCATGCGGCCACGGCTGCGCCTGCCGCGCCGAGCCCGAGGAACCTCAGCGCCCGGCGGCGGTTGAACAGCGTGGCGATGTCGAAGCCGAGGCCTTGGTCCACCACTTCGTCGTGGGGACGGGGCAGGCGTCGGCCCTCGTAGGTCAGTTCGGGTTCGGTCATGAACACTATGTTCACGCGACCAGCTATGTGCCGCCTGTGGAAGACCTGTCCGTTGGCTGTTGGCACCGAACGACGCCGTCGGCGCCTCGGCGCCTCCCGTATTCGTCGCCGCTGGACCCGTGTGACCACCGTAAACAGGCCGCTGCACACAGCCGGTGCCGGGGTCAAGAGGTCCGACGAAAATCGTCGCCATCGGAACCGGACGACCGCCGCGTTCGTTGCCGAGTTCGGAAGGCGCGCGGGCGGGGGGCGACTACCGCTCCGGCGCCTGCGTGACCCGTTCCACGTTCGCACCCAGCCGCACGAGATTCTCCACGAAACCAGGGTAGCCGCGGTCGATGTGGAACACGTCCCACACCTCAGTCACCCCGTCCGCGCACAGCCCGGCCATCACCAGACCCGCACCCGCGCGAATGTCCGAAGCCCAGACCGGCGCGCTCGACAGCTTCTCCACGCCGCGGATGACGGCGTGGTGGCCGTCGGTGCGGGCGTCCGCGCCGAGCCGCATCATCTCCTCGACGAACCGGAACCGGGCCTCGAAGAGGTTCTCGGTGATCATCGCGGTGCCTTCGGAGACCGCACACAGCGCGATCGCGAACGGCTGCAGGTCCGTGGCGAACCCCGGGTAGGGCAGCGTCACGAAGTCCACCGACTTCGGCCGCTCGGCCATCATGACGCGGAAAGCCTTGTCGTCGTAGACGGTGACCTCTGCCCCGGCAGTGCGCAGCTTGTCGAGGACCAGGTCGAGGTGGTGCGGGTCGACGCCACGGACGGTCAGGTCGCCCCGGGTGACGGCGGCGGCGAACGCCCAGGTCGCGCCGACGATCCGGTCACCGATCACGCGGTGTGCGGTCGGCTGCAGCGTCTCGACGCCGTGCACGGTCAGCGTGGACGTGCCCGCGCCTTCGATCTTGGCGCCCATCTGCTGGAGCATCGTGCACAGGTCGACGATCTCCGGCTCGCGCGCCGCGTTGTCGATCACCGTCGTGCCGTCCGCGAGGACCGCGGCCATCAGGATGTTCTCGGTCGCGCCCATGCTCGGGAAATCCAGCCAGATCTGGGCGCCGTGCAGGCCTTCCGCCTCGGCGACGACCGAACCGTGCTCGATCTCGCTCGTGGCGCCGAGCTGACGCAGGCCGTTCTGGTGCATGTCCAGCGGACGCGAACCGATCGCGTCACCGCCCGGCAACGCGACCACGGCACGGCGGCAGCGGCCGACAAGCGGCCCGAGCACACACACCGAAGCACGCAGTTTGCCCATGGAAGCCGCGTCGGGCTTGTGGTTCAGCTCCGACGGCGTCGTGATGACGACCGTGTCGCCGTCGACGCTCACCTCGCAGCCGATGCTGCGCAGGACCTCCGCCATGTACGGCACGTCAAGGATCTGCGGGCAGTTGGTCAGCGTCGTGGTGCCCTCAGCGAGCAACGCCGCCGCCATCAGCTTGAGCACACTGTTCTTGGCACCGACGACATCGACCTCGCCGACGAGTCTCGCGCCGCCGTGAACCCGGAAGTGCTCAGACACGCACCCTCCCGAATGAATGACCCTTGGATGAGCGCCAATCGTACGGCTGTCCGTTTGTCACTCGGATTCGGAGGCTCCCGCTGCCTCAACCCGTTGCCGCAACCGCAACATCGGCTTCTCGGCGAGGTCAATGAAGTGGTGCATGGTCAAGTCGGCCGCCCGTGCGCTGTCGCCTGCCTCGATGGCTTCGGCGATCGCGCGGTGGTCGTCGAGCGCGCGTTGCCTGATCTCCGTGTCATACGGCAGGGAATCAGTGCCGAACGTGAGCTGGATACGCAGCTGCGAGTCGATGCTCACGTAATAAGGGTTGCCGGTCGCCTCGGCGACGGCGGAATGCAACGTGTGGTCCGCGGTCCGCATGACGTCACGGTCCTCGGCCTTTTCGTAAGCCTCGACTGCCGACCAGATCTTGCCGATGTGTTCGTCAGTACGCCGTTCGGCCGCCAATCCGGCGATCATCGGCAGCAATGACCGGGTCAGATCGAACAACCACGTGAGGTGTTGCCAACGAGGCAACAGCATGCTTCGAATATGCGACCCGGATTCCGGTCCCCATGTGCTATGCACGCGCACTCCGCCGCTGCGGCCGCGCGTGATCCCGACATAGCCAAGAGATTCGAGTTGGTGCAGCGCGTCCCGAAGAGTGGTACGACTGACGTTGAGCCGGGCGGCGAATTCGCGTTCCGGTGGCAGCTTTTGTCCCGGCAACAACGCACCGAGCGCGATCGCCGTGATCAGCCGGTCCACCAGCTGTTCGGCAGCCGACTTGACCTTCATCGGCCCAGCTGGCGCCAGGTCGAGGCTCAGTCTCAGGGACGGCCCATCGCTAGCACTTGTTCTCAAAGTCCAACGCTCCCTGCGCAGCCGAGCATCGAACATAGCCCATTGGACAGTTGACCCAGATCACTTTAGGGGCTGGGAAAGTTACGGACCAGTATTTAGTCCGATCGTCACACAAGCCGCGTGCCGCAGAAAGAAAGTGGCGTATGCGCGCCGGGTATTCACGCATAAGCGGCATCGCGTGCCGACTGACCTGCTATGCCCCCGTCACATAAGGTTCAGGGCATGGCCGTGCACCTCACCCGCATCTACACCCGAGTCGGCGACGACGGCACGACGGGACTCGGCGACTTCTCCCGCGTGTCGAAAACCGACCCGCGGCTCGCCGCGTACGCCGACGTCGACGAAGCCAACGCGGCCATCGGTGTCGTCGTCGCGACCGGCAACCTGCCCGACGAGATCGTCACCGTGCTGCGGGCCGTGCAGAACGACATGTTCGACGTGGGCGCGGACCTGTGCAATCCGATCGCCGAGGACCCGAAGTACCCGCCGCTGCGGATCACCGCGGACTACATCACCCGGCTCGAGAACTGGTGCGACGAGTTCAACGAGCGCCTGCCCAAGCTGACGTCCTTCATCCTGCCCGGCGGTACGCCCGGCGCGGCCTACCTCCATGTCGCCCGGACCGTAACGCGACGGGCCGAACGCGCGACGTGGGCATTGATCGAAGCAGACGCCGAACGAACCAACGTACTCGCCGCCAAATACCTCAACCGCCTCTCCGACCTGCTGTTCATCCTCTGCCGCCTGGCCAACCCGGACGGTGACGTCCTGTGGCAACCGGGTGGTGCCGGAACGAATTAGCGAGGACATCCGCGCTTTGTGTTCCTTTTGGTCTTAGAGTGTGTGGCTGCGAGCAGCAGGGGCGAGTAGGAGGTGACCATGCCCACGGGTGAGCCCGCAGGTAGTGGTCCCACCGCGCGCAGGATGGTGCTGGGCAGCCAGTTGCGTCGGCTGCGTGAGGCGAAGGGCATCAGCCGCGAGGACGCCGGCTACGCGATCCGCGGCTCCGGCTCGAAGATCAGCCGGGTCGAGCTCGGCCGCGTGAGCTTCAAGGAACGCGATGTCGCCGACCTGCTGACGCTCTACGGCGTGACCGACCAGAGCGACCGGGACATCTTCCTGACGCTGGTGCGCGAGTCGAACCAGCCGGGCTGGTGGCAGCGCTACAACGACCTGATGCCGCACTGGTTCCAGGACTTCGTGGGTCTTGAGGAGTCGGCGTCCCGGATCCAGACGTACGAGGTGCAGTTCATCCCTGGCCTGCTGCAGACCGAGGACTACGCCCGCGCGGTGATGCTGCGAGGCAGACCGGACGCGCCGCCCGAGGAGATCGACCGGCGGGTCAACCTGCGTATGCAGCGGCAGCGGCTACTGGCTTCGCCACAGGCTCCGCGGCTGTGGGCGGTCATCGAGGAAGCCTGCATCCACCGGCAGATGGGCGGCCGCAAGGTCCTGCGCGACCAGTTGGAGCACCTGCTCGACCTGACCAAGATGTCGAACATCTCGCTGCAGATCCTGCCGTTCGAGCTGGGCGGGTCGGCCGCGGAGACGCCGTTCACCCTGCTGCGGTTCGCCGAACCGGAACTTCCGGACATCGTCTACCTCGAGCACCTGTGCGGTGCGCTCTACCTGGACAAGACCGACGAGGTCGAGGTCTACAACAAAGCCGCACATCGGCTGGTTGTCGAGGCGGAGACGCCCGAGCAGACCAGGCGGACCATCTCCAAGGTCCTCAAGAGCCTGTAGCAGCGCCCCAACCTCGGGCCACAGTCGCCAGCAAGACCCGGCGCGCGGCCGCCCACCGAAATCACCAACTTCTCGGCACTCCGGGCAGGTCTTGCGTCCCCCGCGTTAGGTGGACGCGTGCGTCCCTCCCTGTGCTACCGCACAAGGAAAACACGCCAGGACAAAACCACAGTTGTGGTTACCGCGACCCACTTTCGCGGAGCCCTGGCCTGCCCCGACATCGCCCAATCCCCAACCCAGGGCATCCCCCGCCACTCCCGGGGGGACGACCCCAGGCCAGTCTATCGGGGATATAGGCTGGTCAAAGGGGTGACAGGGGGCTGTGGACAACTAGATTCGCGAACGGACCGTTCGTCCGATTTGTTACCTCGACTTAACCCGTCAGGGGTTGCGGACCTCCGCTGCACCATCGGGCAAACACCCGATGATCACAAGGCCCTGTCCACTCGCGACACGCCCGACAGTCATCACATTTTCTCCCTCACGAGGGTTACGTGTTGCACGAATCGGGCGCTACGCGGGCGTAGGAGTGCAATCGATCTCACCCTGAGCGAGCAGGGATTACTCACTGTCGACAAAAGTCGTCAAGATCACTGCCTACTCGACCAACTGTGAAATTCGTGCAGATGCACGTGCATGCGCACGGGCAACGGCCCGTGCTACCTTGCTTATGCACGAAGATCCAGACGTGCCGCCGCCAAGGCAAGTCGGGGAAAAGGTGGGAGCACTCCATGACGGCAGTACACAACGGGGTTTCCGCGGACCGCCTAGGCGGCGTCGATTGGCGACGCAGCCGGATGAGCGGCGCGGTCGGCAACTGTGTCGAGGTCGCGACGCTCGAGTCTGGCGAGATCGCGGTCCGCAACTCGCGGTTCCCGAACGGACCCGCACTGATCTACACCCGGGCTGAGATGGCTGCCTTCCTCGCTGGGGCGAAGGACGGCGAATTCGACGACGTCCTGTTGTGACGAAGGTGGCGACATGGACGACTTCGAAGCGCAACTCAAGGAGCTGATCGCCCGCGGGTTCAGCTTCGCGCACCCGCGGGACGCCACCGGGGAGGTGGCCGCCGTCGTCGGTGTCCGCGTCCACCACGGCGTGGTCGACGTGGTGCAGATCTACGGCGAACACGATGCCGACGCCACCCGCATCCCGGGTGACGAGTTGGACATCTTCTTTCCCTACAAGGTTTTCTGGCGCTCCAGCGGCTCGTCGGCCGCGGTCGTCGCAGAATTGCTCGCTCTGCCGGATCCCGAGCCCGGTGACGTCCCGAAGGTCAACGGGTGCTGGGTTCCGGCCCGTCCTGGCAGGTCGAAATGGCTGTCCGCGTCCGCGTGAGTCCAGCCGTGCTGCCGCGCGAAGGCAGCTCGGGCCCTCGAGCCTTCATCCGTGAACTGGGAGTACGACTTGCCGCAGGGGTGACTCGACTGAGTCGCTCCCGCGGCGCCAAAAACCACTAGCCTCATACCAATCCGTCTGCCGCGCCGGTGCGAATAACCTGGCGTGCAGGCTGAGGTACGAGGAGGGGTGGGCATGCGAGAACGGGCGCAGCGGTCACGGGAGCCAGGGGGACCGAGGCCGGCCACCCTCGACGAACTGCTGCCCCGCGTGGCACGCGGTGACGAAACCGCGTTCGAACAGCTCTACCGCCATCTCTCGGCCCCGATTTTCGGGCTCGTGCAGCGGATCCTGCGGGATCCGGCGCAGTCGGAAGAGGTCGCGCAGGAAGTCTTCCTCGAGCTCTGGCGCTCAGCCACCCGCTACAGCCCAGACCGTGGTTCCGTTCTGTCATGGGCGATGACGATCGCGCACCGCAAAGCCGTCGACCGCGTGCGTTCCGCGCAGGCGAGTACTGACCGCGATTCACGCGTGGCCCGCGCCGAAACCGCGCGTCCCTTCGATGAAGTCACCGAAGTCGTGGCAGGCCGGATGGAACGCGAACAAGTGCGCCGATGTCTGGGCACACTCACCGAACTGCAACGCGAGTCGGTCATGCTCGCCTACTACCAGGGCTACACCTACCGGGAAGTCGCGCATTTGCTTGACTCACCCCTTGGCACGGTCAAAACACGATTGCGGGACGGGCTGATCAGGCTCCGTGACTGCATGGGGGTGACGGCGTGAACAACGATGTGCACACGCTGACAGGTGCGTACGTGCTGGACGCGCTGTCCGAAATGGAGCGCAGGGCGTTCGAGGACCACATGTCCGGCTGCCCCGCGTGCCACCAGGAAGTCGCCGAGCTGCGGGAAACCACCGCGCGCCTTGGCACAGCGACCGCGGCGGCTCCCCCGCCGCAGCTGTGGCACAAGGTGCACGTGGCGATCGGGAACGCCAGGCAGCTTCCGCCGTTGTCGTTCGACGAACCCCGGGTAGTTCGCCCGAGGCGCGGGAGTTCGCGTTTCGCGGTCTTCGCCGCGGCGGCGAGTGTCCTTGTGGCAGCGGGACTTGGCGTGGGCTGGGTCGTGACGAACAACGACGTGAAGGACGAACTCGCGCAGACACAGACCGAGTTGTCCCGGCTGCAGACGCTGTTGAGCGCGCCGGACGCGAAGGTCGTCACCGGCCCCGTCAAGGGCGGCGGCACAGCGACAGCTGTCGTTTCCGCGCGGCAGAACGGCATGGTGATGACGCTGAAAGGCGCGCCACCGCTGCCAGGCACGTCTGTTTACCAGCTCTGGTACGTCCGCAACCTCGACGCCGGTGGGCAGACCTCAGCGGGAATGCTGGCAAGCTCCAACGGCGCGATTCCGTCCAACGACTTGACGCCCGCGCAGGGTGCGGTGGCTCTCGCGATCACGGTCGAGCCCGCTGGCGGCTCAGCAACGCCGAACCTGGACGCGCTGGTCGCGAAGCTGGATCTGGCCTAAGAGGCGTAAGGAAGGCGACGTCCTGGGGGCGCTGATTCGAGCCAGGAAAGGAAGCCGGTCAGCGCGTCCGGGGTCATCGCGATCTCGACGACGGTGTCCGGGCCGCCGAAAGCCCGCTTGGAACGCGGCGGGTCCAGCTCGGCGCGGCAACGCAGGATGATGGCGCCGTTCGGCACGCCGTAGAGCTCCTGGGCTTCTGGCTCGCGGCGGTCGTCGATCTCGAAGCCGTCGCGCTGGATGATCCGGTTCGGGCCGTTGCGCAAACTCAACGCGCGGTACCAGGTGAACTCGTCACCGTGATACCGCGCGACTCCGAGGTGCCAGCCTCGTGGATTGTCCAGATGCGTGCGCAGGGCGACGTTGATGCCGCCCATCCGGATCAGCCGGACCCGGCGGATGCCGAGCAAGAGCAATGTGGCGGCCGCGACCGCCAGGAGCGTCCCGATGAACCAGAGGATCTCCACGGCCGCTCCCGCCCAGTCCCGCGGATCAGACCGTCTGTCCGGCGGCGCGAACCCGGGCTTCTGCTCTTGCCCGCTCGTCCGCGTCCTGTGCCGCGGCTACGTCAGCCCGCGCCTGGTCGATGTCGATCTCCTCGGCGAGCTCGGCGCTCTCCGCGAGGATGCTCACGCCGTCGCCGGTGATGGACAGGAAGCCGCCGTACACCGCCGCGATGACGGTCTCGCCGTCCGTGGTGCGGATCTTGACGACACCACCCTCGACGAGCTGGCCGAGCAGCGGTTCGTGGCCGGGCATCACACCGAGTTCGCCCTCGGTGGTCTGTGCGATGACCATCGTCGCTTTGCCCGACCAGAGCCGGCGCTCGACGGCGACAAGTTCAACGGAAATCTCGGCCACGCGTTTCTCCTTCGTGTCCCCTTGCCGGCAAGTCTAAACGGCGCGGGTTGGCAACCTCGACGCCCCTCCCGGTGTGATGCCAGTCGAAGGGGGTGACCGGGTGGCGGACAAGGGCGACTTCGAACATTTCGTGGCCAGCCGATCAGGCGTGCTGCTGCGCACGGCGTACCTGCTTTGCGCAGGTGACCGGGGCGCCGCCGAGGACTTGCTGCAAGACGTTCTCGAGCGGATGTACCCGAAATGGCGGCGGATCAAAGGAGCGCCGGAGGCGTACGCGAGAGCCGCCTTGGCGAACGCGTCGGTCAACCGGTGGCGCCGACGATCAAGGCGCGTAACTGAGACACCGCTCACAGATATGTCCCACGCAGCGGTGAGCGGCCCGGAGAACGAGGTGGTCACCCGAGACGAAGTGGTGCGCGCCCTTGGCGTGTTGCCAGAACGCATGCGCGCGGTGCTCGTGCTGCGTTTCTACGACGACCTGAGTGAGGCGGACACAGCGGCCGCGATGGGCTGCAGCGTCGGCACGGTGAAGAGCCAGACATCCCGCGGCCTCGACCGGCTGCGCGAAGTGCTCGACGAAAGCCTGGGGAGCAAGCGATGAACGCGGAAGAACTGCGGACAGCCCTGCGCAGTGCGACGCCTGATCTGGAACCACGTCCGACGCTGACCGCGGAAGTGGTGCGCGGCGGCGTCCGGCGCCTGCGTATCCGCCGGCTGACCATCGCAGGCGCGACGCTGGCCGCTGCGGCACTCGTCACAACGACAGCGTCTTTCGGATGGCAGGTCCTGTCGGAACCGAACCAAGTCGCGACGAATCCGATGATGTTGCAGCCGACCCGCGGCGACCTCGCCAACGACAAGGCATTCATCGCGGATGTGCTGGACGCGTGGGAGGACAAGGAGGCCTCATCGACTGTGGTGACGCGGCCGCACGTGTACTGGGCGGGCACCACACCGGTGGGGCGCGCGGCCGTGGTGATGCAGGAGACCGAGGGACGAGCCTTGGTCCGTGGCCTGGTGGGGATCGACGCGCGAACCCAACAGCTGCGGACTTTGATCGTCGACGTGCGGGGATCGGGCTTCAGGTTCGGCCCGGAGGACAGGTTCGTGCTCGTGGTGCCGGCGTCCAAGCCGGTGCTGGTCTCCGATGGGGTCTCGTATGACAATCCAGCGGGCCTGGCGGAGCGGAAGTGGCGTTCGATGCGGGATGCCGACGGTGTCATGGTGGCGGAACTCCCGCCTGGCAGCGGGTCGGCGGACGCACGGGTGATGGCGGGCGACCCGAGCGACGGCGTCGACGGTGATGAGCTCATTCAGCTGCAGCAGGCCGGCAATGACCAGGTGTTGGCCGAGAAGAACGCCCCGACCGGGCTGGAGTGGGGCAGCCACCTGATGTGGGCGCGACCAGGTACCCCACCCGCGCACTGGGACGACCTGCAATGGCTCGGTTCACGCTGGTTCACCGGCTTGTCCGACAGTGATCTGCTCGATCCGACCAGACCGTTCAGCGGGAACTCGAGTACGTGGTTCGTGTCAGTCGCGGGCCCGGACACTTCGACGTACGTGATCGGCGAGTACCAACCTGTCCATAGTGGACCTGTTCGGCTCTACGCACTGACCATGCTTCGCACGGGCGAGCTGGGCAAGACTTATTCTTTGGGTGCCGCGAGGTCCGATAGTCCGTTGCCGGTGTTGGTTTCTTTGCCGGACAAGAGCGCGAAGGTCGCCGTCGCGAAGGGCGCGAAGCTGAGCTACCGCACTACAAAGGACGGCGTATGGCTCGAGGACGCCGAGGAGGCGCTGCGGGTGCCGAACGATGCCGTCGAGATCAGGGTGACGTTGCCGGGCAAGGAACCCGCGATCGTACCGGCCAACCGCTGACCTTCCTCCCCCGACAAATCCCGCCATCAGGGGAGCCCTTGATTTCACGTTACCGCAGGGGTACGACAGTTTCGGCCGCGAGCGGGGCGTTAACGGCCAACAGGCATTGGTGGCATGCGCGCATGAGCGGGCCGCAGGTGCTGAACGACACCGTCACGGTCAGGGCGACCTTGCCAGGCAAGGAACCCGTGCCACCCAACCGCTGAGCAAAGGGTGGCTTCGCCTGTGCAGGGAAGGCGAAGCCACCCGGTTCTCACGAGCCGTCAGCGTTGTAGATGCCGCTCGGCGTCACGACCCACAGCACGTTGTTCGGCCCGGCGACCTCGTCCCGCGTGCGGCCGAGGTTGGTGTAGAGCTTGCCGCCGGCACCGCTGGTGTTCAGCTTGAACGTGCCGCCCTTGAGCGAAGCCATGAACAAGCTGCCCTTGTAGTACGTCAGACCGCTCGGCGTCGCCTGGGACGTCGGCCACGTCTTGACCGGGTTGGTGTACGCCGGGTTGCTGCACGGTCCCTCACAGCTCGGCCAGCCGTAGTTCCCACCAGGCGTGATCTTGTTCAGCTCGTCCACCTTGCTGGCGCCGATGTCCGAGATGTACAGCTGGGTTCCGACCCAGGCCAGGCCCTGCACGTTGCGGTGACCCAGCGAGTAGACCCGGCTGTTGAACGGGTTGCCCGGGGCCGCCGCGCCGTTCTTGTCCACGCGGAGTACCTTGCCGCCCAGCGAGTTGCGGTTCTGGGCGTTGGCGCCGTTCTGTCCGTCACCGGTTCCGGCGTACAGGTAGCCGTCCGGGCCGAACTTGATCCGGCCGCCGTGGTGGTACTGCGAGCCACGGGGAATCCCGGTCACGATCGGGGTCGGCGCCTGGCCGAGCTTCAGTTTCGCGATCCGGTTGTCCGAACTCGTCGTGTAGTAGATGAAGACCAGCTGGTCGGTCGCGTATGTCGGGGACACCGCGAGGCCGAGCAGGCCCGCTTCCTTGGTGACGCTGACCCCCGAGATCGTCTGAACGTCCGACACCTGGCCGTTCGGTGCGATCTTCCGGATCTTGCGGGAGTCCTTCTCGGTGAACAAAGCCGTGCCGTCAGGCAGGAAATCCACTGCCCAGGCCTGGTTCAGTCCACTCGCGACCTGCTTGATCGCCAACGGTCGCACATCCGTCGGCGCGGCTGTCGCGGTGCCTGCGGCCAGCAGTGCGGTCGTGGCCGACGCGGCAGCGATGGCGAGTTTGCGACGAAATGTCATGGGTTTGCCTCCTGGAGCATCCCTTGGGCTTCACACGGCGGCGAGTGCATACAAACACACAGGGTGTCGATCGTCCTACCACCGACTGAGCTAACAAGGGCCCAGACCTCCGACCATTGTCGTCACAATGGGTAACAAGGTAGACAAATGATGTCCCGTTGACAGGGACCGGAGTGTCCGTACGCCACAGAAAACACTTAGAGGACTAGCTTTCTAGACCATTCAGCTCCTACAGTCGTGATGCTCGACACAAGCCCTTTGGACGACGATCCATCCCGGACCGTCACTGATCCGAGGAGTGCACAGATGATCGAAAACACGGAGCGCGAGGTCTGGACCACTCCGGACTTCGTCGAATACGAAACGCCGATGGAGGTCACGGCCTACGCGGCCCGGATGGACGACTGAGGCACATCTCTTCGCGCGAGGGCCGAAGCCCTACCACGGCCCTCGCCACCTTCCCCGCATGGAGGACTCGGCTGTGTCGGTTTCACCGTCCACTTCGAACACCCCGCTGCCTGCCGACGAGTTCGTCGCCCAGCTGCGCGGCCTTTCCCACCGTTACTGGGGAACCCATCCGTTCCACCGCAGACTGCACGACGGCAGCCTCTCGGAATTCGAGCTGCGGATGTGGGCCGCGAACCGGTGGTACTACCAATGCATGCTGCCGCAGAAGGACGCGGCGATCATCAGCAACTGCCCAGTTCCGCGGATCCGCCGCGACTGGCTGGCCAGAATCGTGTACCACGACGGTGCCGCGGAGGGCGAAGGCGGCCGCGAGCGGTGGTTGCGGCTGTCCGAGGCAGTCGGTCTGACCAGGGAAGAAGTTCTCGATGAGCGGCACGTCGCGCCCGGTGTCCGGTTCGCCGTCGACGCCTACGTGACGTTCGCGCGCACCAAGCCATGGGTCGAGGCGGTCGCGTCCGGCCTGACCGAGATGTTCTCCGGTCACCTGATGCGCCAGCGCGTCGCCGACATGCTGTCGAACTACTCGTGGATCCGCCGGGAGGACCTGGCCTACTTCACCAACCGGATCGACGCGGTCTCCGGCGAAGGTCAGGCCACTGTGGACATCGTGGTCGAGTACTGCAAGACCCGTGCTGAGCAAGAGAAAGCCATCGCGGCGCTGTCCTTCAAGTGTGACGTCCTGTGGTCCATGTTGGACGCCATCGAGCGGGCCGCGAAGAAGGAGTAGCCGATGACCATGATCGGGCTGGACTCCGCGCCGCGGCTGCGCCGTGGCGTTCGGCTCACGTACGACAAGACCCGTGAGACGCACGTTCTGCTGTTCCCCGAAGGCGTTCTGGTGCCCAACCAGACCGCTGCCGCCGTGCTGAAGCTCTGCGATGGGACCGCCACGGTCGCGCAGATCACCGCCGAGCTGGGCAAGAAGTACGACGGTGTGCGGGCCGAGGACGTCCAGAATGTGCTGAAACGGCTGGAAGAACGGCGGGTCGTCGAGTGGAAGTGACCGCGCAACCGCCATTGGGCATGCTCGCCGAGCTGACGCATCGATGCCCGTTGCACTGCCCGTACTGCTCCAACCCGATCGAGCTGGTGACCAGGGAAAACGAGCTGTCGACGGACGAATGGCTCGCGGTGATCGACCAGGCGCGCGAGCTCGGTGTGCTCCAGGTGCATATGTCCGGCGGGGAACCGTTGGCACGCCCGGATTTGCCGGTTCTGGTCGAACGCGCGTCAGACCTCGGATGTTACGTGAATCTGGTGACCAGCGGCCTCGGCCTGACCGAGGAGCGGCTGACCGGCTTGGTCGACCGCGGTCTCGCCCACGTCCAGCTGTCCGTGCAAGGCGCCGACGCGGAGATGGCCAACCGAATCGCCGGCGTCAAAGCCCATGCCCACAAGCTCGCGGCGGCGCGCGCGGTGAAGAAGCTCGACATGCCGTTGACCGTGAACGTGGTCCTGCATCGCGCGAACCACCACCAAGTCGCGGACCTGATCGCGCTGGCCGAAGAGATGGGGGCGGACCGCCTGGAACTGGCGAACACGCAGTACTACGGCTGGGGCCTGCGCAACCGTTCCGCCCTGATGCCGACGGCCGAACAGCTCGCCGAGGCGGAACCGATCGTGCGCGCGGCAATCGAACGACTGCGCGGCACAATGCAGATCGTCTACGTGGTAGCGGATTACTACGAGCCGTACCCCAAACCCTGTATGTACGGCTGGGGTTCGCGGCAGCTGACAGTGGCGCCGAACGGGGACGTGCTGCCCTGCCCGGCGGCGTCGTCGATCACCACGTTGAAGCTGGACAACGTTCGTTCCCAGTCGCTGGAAGAAATCTGGTACCGCTCGGATTCGTTCAACGCCTATCGCGGCGACCACTGGATGCCCGACCCGTGCCGCAGCTGCTCACGCAAGGGAATCGACTTCGGCGGCTGCCGTTGCCAGGCGTTCCTGCTGACCGGAGACGCGGGCGCGACCGACCCGGTCTGCTCGAAGTCCCCGGACCGCGGCGTGATCGATACGATCCTGGCAGGCACGCCATCCGAGCCGCCGGAGCTCGTGATGCGCAAGAACACGATCAAGGTGGTCTAGGTGAAGGTCCTGCTGCTGGGAACGGCCGCGGGCGGCGGATTCCCGCAGTGGAACTGCGCCTGCCGGATGTGCAAGGCCGATCTGCCCGCCCGGACCCAGGACTGCGTCGCGATCAGCGCGGACGGCACCGGCTGGTACCTGATCAACGCCTCGCCGGACATCCGCACGCAGATCCTTTCGACGCCCGCGTTGGCCGCGGGCCCAGGCCCGCGCGACACGCCTTTGCGTGGCGCGTTGCTGACGGACGCGGAACTCGACCACACCCTCGGTCTGACCATGCTGCGTGAGGGCGCAGGCCTTTCGGTCTGGGCCCCTGCTGCTGTCTTGCACGCTTTGCGCACGGATTTTCCGTTGCAGGACATCGTTTCTCGTTATGGCGCATGGAACTGGCAGCCAGCCACCGGGAGCTTCGAGGTCGACGGGCTGACCGTCACGGTCTTCCCGATCAGCGACAAGAAGCCCAAGTACATCCAGTCCACTGTGGATGGACCGTGGGTGGTGGCGTACAAGATCTCGGATCCGTCGGGCGCAGCCGTGGTGTACGCGCCGTGCTTGAAGACGTGGCCCGAGGGCTTCGATGACCTGATCGCGGACGCGTCCTGCGTGATCCTGGACGGCACGTTCTACTCGCCGGACGAGATGTCGGGCGCTACCAACAAAGGCGTGGGGTCAGGCGCACAACGGGCGATGGGCCACATCCCGATCGCCGGTCCGGAGGGCAGCCTCGCTCAGATCGCCCGGCACCCGAACAAGCGCTGGGTCTACACGCATCTCAACAACACGAACCCGATCCTCGACCCGGATTCCAAGGAATACAAAGAGGTCCTGGCCGCCGGAGCGGAAGCTCCCATCGACGGCACAGTGATCACGGTCTAGCCGCGCGCGAAGCCACAACGACAGCCTCTTCGGCATGCTGGTCAGCCGCACGGCGACGTCCCAGCCCGCGAGCCAGTTCGCTGAGGTAGTACGCGACTGGCTTGAGCGTCAGCAGCCCGCTGCCTGCTCCGGCGAGCTCCCCTGATGCGGGCAGCAGCACGTCGTAGAGCTCTTCCATCGCCGCAAGATCGCCAGCGTCGACCGCGGCGATCGCGTGCAGGCAAGTCCTGGCCTCGAACAGCAGGTCGTGTGGCGAGGGCGGAATCACGCCGTCGGGTCGGCACCAAGGCTCGTAGACGCCGAAGTCCATGTCACGGGACACGGGAAGCCCGTTGTAGTGCTGATGGCACAGCAAAGCGAGCGACAGGATGCCGTCACCCAGACCAGGCATCTCGGTGCCAGCCAGAAAAGCCGCGCGGTACAAAGGCGCGGCGTCTCCGCCCGCCACCGAAGTGCGAAGCGCTTGATACCACTGGACGAAGACCTCGGCGAGCGGCAACTGATAGTCACGGCCCAGCCGGGAGACTTCGGCGGCATGGATGTCCGCCTCGGCGAACGAGGCCAGCGCGGAGTGAGCCTGCATCAGGATCATGTGGCCGAGGACGTCGAACGTGACCAGCGAATTCCGCGACGCCACATCGACGAGCTCGGCACCGATGCGCACTCGCTGCGGGGCGAGCCCGGCACAGGAGAAGGACTGCATGAACTGGGCGTTCAGGGCGAACGCCAACACCGCGGGGTCGTCCAATGTCCGTGCGATCGCCACGGCCTCCGAGGCGGCCTCGACCGCGCGCGGCCCGCCTGAGCTGCGCAGTTCCATGCCGATCGTGGCCAGCAGGCGGCTGCGGGAAGCGGACGTCACCGACGGCAGAACTCGCTCGGTCACAGCGACAACGCGAGCGGCCAGGGCGGGATCGTCCGGCGTTGTCCAGATCGCGGGTACGTCGAAAGACGCGATCACCCGGGCGGTCAACTCGGGATCGTCGACCGTGTCGAGCAAGTCCAGCGCCGCAGCCCGGAGTTCCCTGGCCTGACCGAGCGATCCGGTGAACGACAAGGCACGGACCAGACCCATGATCAGGTCAAGCCGATCGTCCGAGGCGCTGGCCAGAGCAATGCGCCACAGGCGGACGGCTTCGCCGAAGTCGAACCGTGCCTCGGCCGCCGACGCAGCCGCGCGCGCATAGGCGGCCGCCCGCGGGTCTCCAGCCAGCGAAAAGTGATGCGCCAGGGTCGCGGTGTCGTCGGGCTGAATCCGTTCGAGGGCCTCGCCGACCTCAAGGTGCAGCTGAGCCCGGCGGGACTGCGAGAGGTCCTGGTAGAGCGTGTCACGGACCAATGCGTGTGAGAACCGGAACTCCTTCGTCGCGACCTCGACCAGAAACCCGTGCTGCACGGCGACTTCCACGGCATCCAGTGAGCCGACGACGTCCAGGGTGAACGACTCGCCGGCAACCGAGGCCGTGCGAAGGACCGATTGGACGTCAGCGGGCAAGCGGGACAACCGGTATTTCACGACATCCCGAACACCGTCAGGCACTCCGGAAAGATCATTGCCTGCCGCGACCAATCGCGCGAGTTCCCTGACGAAGAACGGATTCCCGCCACTGCGCCGGTGGATCACCGACGCTGTCGCGTCATCGACATCCAAGCCGGCAGCCGAACGGACGACCGCTGGAATGTCCGAAGCGGACAGTCCACTGAGGTACACGCGAGTCGGCTCGGATCGTGCGACGCGGCCGAGAAACGCCGTGGGCGCCTCGGTTGTCCGATATGTCCCCACCAGCAGAACCGACGCTTCGACCGGGTCGGCGACCACCGAAGCCACCAGTGACAGCGTTTCCTCGTCGGCCCAATGCAGATCGTCCAGCACGATCAACAGCCGCCCGGACTCGGCCAACTGCGCCCGGGCCGCTTGGTAACGCTGGAAACGCGCTGTGGCGGGGTCGGAAACTTCGATGGGATCGAGAAACCAGCCCGCGGGTGCGTCCTCGAGGTTGCTGCTCCACCGGCTCGCCCAGCCAAGGCGAGCACGGAAAGCCGACGCCAGTGCGGTTTTCCCGGCACCGGCTTCCCCGCTGATCAACACCAGCCCCATCCGCCCGGTCCGCAGCACGCTGGCCGCGGCCTCGGTCAACTGGTCCATTTCAGGCTCACGGCCGATCAGAACCGGCGCATCGCCGGAGATCAGCTCGGGTGCCTGAGCAAGAACGTCAGTCTCCAGCTGTCGCAACGCCGGCCCTGGGTCGATTCCCAACTCCGTGGACAGCACATGGCGAGCTCTGCGCAGAGAATCCAACGCGTCACCTTGACGTCCCGCGCGGTACTGCGCCAACGCCAACAACCGCCAGGCGTCCTCGCGCCACGGATGTCCGTCCACATGAGCCTGAAGTTCGGGGACGGCCTCAGCGGCACGTCCGAGTCCCAGCAAAACCTCGGCTCGCCGCTCAATCGCCAGCAAGCGAAGCTCGTCCAGGCGGGCTATCTCGGCTCTGGCCCATGGCTGGTCCGTGAACTCGGCATAGGCGGGCCCACGCCACAACGCGAGCGCGGAGTCCAAATCAGACAGCCCTCCACCGAGTGCAGCCTCGAATTCCCAGGCGTCCACGGATTCCGCGCGCAGGGCGTAACCAGGACCCGACGTGACGAGCAACTGGGCCGGCGTGCGTGGCGGCCTCTCCGGCTCAAGTGCCTTGCGCAACGCGGCCACGAAGGTCTGGATGGCGCCGACGGCACCGTCCGGCGGGTCGTCCCACAGGTCGTTGACCAGCATGTCCACCGGCACAACCCGGCCTCTGGCGATGAGCAGACGGGCGAGCACGGCGCGGTGGCGAGGTCCTTTGAGGTCGATCGGGCCCGCGGAGTCCGACGCGACCAGCGGACCCAGCACGCCGAACCGCACCGAGGAACCCATCACTCAGCACTGTACTCAGCCGACGCTGATTCACTGCTGATTGACCGCCCGCACGCTGGTGCCATGAAGATTCCAGTCGCCGACGGCGTCAAGTTGAACGTGCAGGTCCAGGGCTCCGGCAGCCCGATCGTGCTGCTGCACGGCTTCCCGCAGACCCACCTGATGTGGCGGCATGTCGCCGCCGACCTGGCCGCTGACCACACCGTCATCTGCCCTGACCTGCGTGGATACGGCGACAGCGACAAGCCCAAGACCGGCTACGACAAGCGCACGATGGCTCAGGACATCGTCGCGGTCGCACGCCACCTCGGCTTCTCGAAGTTCGCTCTGGCCGGGCACGACCGTGGCGCGCACGTCGCGTTCCGAGCTGGGCTTGATCACCCGGACACCGTCACCCACCTGGCCATGCTCGACATCCTGCCCACGCTGGACATGTGGGACGTACTGCATGGTGCCAGCGCGGCCGTCGGGTTTCACCTGTTCCTGATGGCCCAGCCGCCCGGCTTGCCGGAGCAGATGATCAACGCGGCCCCGGACGCGTTCTTCGGCTACTTCCTCGACGGGTGGTCCAAGAACGCGTTTCCGGAGGAGATCCGCGAGGCGTATCTGAAAGCCTCGAGGGAAGCGGTCGATTCCATCGTCGCGGACTACCGGGCAACGGCCACAGTGGACATCGAGCACGACACCCAGGATCTCGGGAAGACCTTGAAGATGCCGGTCATGGTCATGCAGCAGGACTGGGGCGCGGCGCTGAGCTACGACGCCAAGGCCCGCTGGCAGAAGTGGGCGCCCGGCCTCACCCACATCACGGTGAACTCCGGGCACTTCATGGCCGAGGAATCCCCGGCCGAGGTGATCAAGGCACTGCGTGAGCTGCTGGAGCCGGCTGATCGGCGATGACTTCGCGCAGTTTGCCAACAAAGGCGTCAGAGCTCCGCGTCAAAGGCCGACATCGAAGGTTCCCCTGTCAAGCCAAGGTACCGGCGGGGTCTGACAAGGGGCGGGCATGAGGAAGGCCCTCGGCGAGCCGGGGGCCTTCCTTGAGCAGGGCTTACAGCACCACGATCGTGCCGCGGGCCAGCTTGGTCACGTCGGTCGAAGCGCCGGTCCACGCGGTCGAAAACACCAGCTTCGAACCGTCGACCAGGGTGAAGGCCATGCCTTCGGTGATCTTTCCGGTCACTCGCAGGGTCAGGCCGGTGGCCACGGTCTTCGGACGCCAGTGATCCGTCACGTCGACCAGGTCGGCGCGGCTGCGCATGTCGATCGCGCCCGTGCGGGTTGAGCCGAAGGAATCAACGCGGATGCTGCGGATCTGGTACTTCTTGCCGCCGGAGGTGAACGTCACCAGGCTCGCCCCGGAGGACTGCCCTTTCAGGTGCGCCACCGCCAGTGTGAAGTCCGCTTTGGACCCGTTGTCGGCGCCGTAGGCCTTGCTCAGCGGCACCGAGCCGTCACCGATCACCAAACGGTTCTGCGAGTTGGTGACCTCAACCCGCCCAAGTGCTTTTCCCGTGTAGTTGCCGCCGACCGAAGCCGTCACCTCATGCACGCCGGCCGGCAAAGTGGCCGTGCAGTTGCCGGAAGCGTCCGTGGGACCTGTGCCCAGCAGGGCCAGAGTGGCCGTGCAGAGTGTCTGGTCGCCTGCGGTGAACGTCAACGTTCCACTTAGGACATCGCCGGGCGTGGAGTCGGTGTTGTCCTGGACGGTCGCACGCAACTGCACGGTTCCGCCGTCCACCAAGGAATCTCCGGTGTACGTGACGGCGGCGTCCTCGGGGGCGACCTTGATCGCGAACGTGGACTTCCCAACAACGCCAGTCTGATCCGTTACCGAGACGGAGACCTGGTAGTCACCGGGTGCGGCTGTCGCCGTGCCCGAGACGATCCATGCACCAGGGCCAGTCTGGTTCAGCGACAAACCGGCAGGCAGGCCTTCGACCGAAGCCGTCAGGCCCTCCAATGGGCTGTCCGGGTCGGTCGCGGTCACCGGGAACGAGGCGGCGTCGCTGTACTGCACCGAGGCACCGGTCGGGCCGGCGATCTTCGGCGCGCCGAGGATGGTGAAGTCGGCGTTGTTCAGGTCGAAGAAGACGTTGCCGACCGCTTCGATCTTGATCCGGGCCTTCTGGGTCGCCACGTCCGGCAGACTCACGGTCTCGCTGCCGTCGTTGGCCGTGCGCTCCGACAGCACGTGCGGGAAGGTCGCGCCGCCGTCGGTGGACAGCGAGATCTTCACGTCAGTGGCGTTGATCGGCGCCGCGTTCGTGCCCGCCACGTCCCACGTGATCTCCTGCGCCGAACCACCCGGGTAGGTCACGTTCGAGCCCTGCGAGGTCACCAGGAACGGGCCGGTGTTCGGCGCCAGCACCAGAGCGGTGTCGGCGCTGCCGACGCCACCGCCGCCCGCGCGGTAGTCCCGAGCGGTCAACCGGAAGTGCAGCGTGCGGTCATTGTTGAAGCCGACCCAGTCTGCCGTCGGCAGGAACTCTGAGTAGCAGTCGACCACGGCGGCCGGGACAGCCGCGGGCGGAGCCGGTGCCGCTGGGCAGGTGCCCGCCTCGGCGTTGGTGTTGTTCAGCGACACCTGCAGCATGTCCGGGAAGACGCGCGTCGGGTTGTCGTTCACGGCGTTCTGGCCGGGCGAGTGGTACTTCAGGCTGTCCTCGTTGCTGACGATCGCCGCGGTGCCGAACTGGCGGAACAGCGGGCCGTTGGTCTTGGTGTTGTTCACCAAGGCGGTACCGCCGCTGCCGCCACGGTCGTTCTGCTCCCACATGTAGGTGAGCTTGTCGCCGTCGGCGTCGGTCGCGCTGCCGGTCAAGGAGAACGGCGTGCGCAGCGGGATCGTGTACTGCGCGGCCGTGGTCACGACCGGCGCGTGGTTGGTGGTGTCCTCGACCTTGAACCCGGTGTTCTCCTGCGGACCACCGTCCACAGTCTCACCGACCACCGCGCTGGTTCCGGTACCGGTGAAGCCGAGCGCCGGAACGTCGACCGCGGCAACCGGTCCACTTTGGAACGTCACCTGGAAGCCGGTGTCGTTGAACAGCGACCCGCCGAAGCCGGACACCGTGACGGTCGCGCCAGCCGGCCAGCCCTGGATGCCCTCGATCGCGGCCTTGATCCCGGCGGCGGTGTAGTTGGTGCCACGCACGATCGGCGCGGAAGCCTGGCCGTTGTAGGACAAGGTGAACGAGTCGGTGCCGTCGAACTCACGCAGGCCGACGTTCTGCACCTCGTTGATCGCCGCGCGCGGGGTCGAGATGAACGTGGAGATCTCGGTGAAGCTGCGCTGCGACCAGTACGGGTCCGAGTGCGGCTGCAGGTTGTCCTGTGCGCAGATACCGGCGTACGCCATGATCGACGAACCGCTGCCCGGCTCGTACGAGTTGGCCGGACTGCGGTTCGCGCCCGAGCAAGCGTTCTGGGTGCCGTTGAACGTGTGGTTGCCCGCGAACTGATGGCCGATCTCGTGCGCCACGTAGTCGACGGCGAAGAAGTCGCCGACCGGTGTCGGCAAACCGGTGCAGCCACGGGCCTTGCCGCTGCCGCCGACCACTCCGAGGCCGGCGACGCCGCCGCCGTCCAGGCCGAGGGCGATGTGCCCGACGTCGTAGTTGCCCGCGCCGACCAGCTGACCGAGCACGATCTGGTTGCGGTTCAACAAGGTGCTGCTGCAGCCCGCGAGCTGTGTCGTGGTGAAGCACGGCGCCGCACCGCACGGACCGTTCGCGCCAGTCGCCAGAGCTGGCGTGTTCAGGTTGGTCTTGTCCGTGTCGTTGATCAGGATGAGCCGGATCGCGGTCTCGTCCTCGTAGATCTGGGCGACTCGGTTGACCAGCGTCACCTTCGCGGCGGTCACGTTCTCGGCGCCGAAGTAGTTGGCGTACGAGGGATCCGTGACGAGCGCGAGGCGGTAGGTCCGGAGCTTGACGATCGGGCCCGCGTCCGCGGGCATGGCCTCCTGCAGAACCTCTTCGATCTCCTCGTTCTCCACCAACGGCCCGGCGTCGTTACGCAGGTTGTGGCCGTAGTAGCTGGCGTAGAGGCTCTGATCCTTGTGGTAATACGGGTCGACGTAGTACTGACCGCGCTTCGAACGCACCGAAGCGTGGAACCCCAGTGGTGTCAGGTCAGCGCGTACGGTCGCGGTCGGGTCGTCGATTCCCCTGCCGGAGTAGGTCTTGATCTCCGGGTGGGCCGCGGCGAGCTTCTCCTCCATCACTGGCGCGTCGACCAGTGCGAACCGCTCGAAGGTGCCTTCCGGCGTCGGCAGCAGGACTTCCTTGCCCGCCGCGGCCGCGCGGGGCGCGAGCGACAGGTCGGACCGCATCGCGTCACGGTCCAGCGTGAACCCGGCGAACTTGTCCGTCCGGATGTCAGCCTGCCTGGCCGATCTGGCCGCGGGCGGACTGCCTTCGACCTTGGTCCAAGGGTTCTCCGACTCCGCCGGCGCGACCGTGCCGAACACCGGCAAGAGCGCGAGCGACATACCCGCGATCGCGAGCGCGGCCAGACTACGGCCACGTGTGGGTAACGAGGATCTCACAATGCTCCTTAAAAACCTCGTGAGTGGTTAGTCCGGTTAGAACCGGCCTAACCACTCACGAGGGAAATGGTTATGCGATCAGGAATCCACCGGTCGCCAGCGGGATTTCCTGTGTCTTGGCGCCCGTCCAGTCGGACGAGAACAACAGTTTGTCGCCCTGCATCAGCGTCGCCGAGACGTTGCGCCCGGTCTGCGTCACCCGCAGCGTGACGTTCGCGGCCACGAACATCGCCTGGCCGCTGGTCACGTCGCTGAGCAGGACCTTGGTGCGCACGTCGAGCGAACCGGACGTCTTCGCCCCGAAGGACTCCACGCCGTTGCCGAACGCGACGTACTCGCGGCCACCCGAGCGGAACTTCAGTGTGCTCAGGCCTTTCGTCTTGGCGTCGTTGTGCACCAGCAAGGCCGTGATGTTGACCGGTGTGCCGTGGTCGGCCTTGTACGCTCCGGCCGACTTGGTCGCGGTGATCACACCGGCGGCGAGCACGGTCCGCTTCTGCGAAGCCTGTGTCTCCACCGAAGCGGTCCCGCTGGCCGCGTAGTTTCCGCCCGCCGCAACGGTTACGGAAGTCACGCCCGGCGGCAGTTTGCCGACGCAGCTACCCGACCCGTCGGACGCGCCAGTCCCAAGTAGACCGATGGTCGCGGTGCACAAAGCCTTGCCACCGGCCGAGAACGTCACGTTCGCGGTCTTGATGTCGCCTACAGTGGCGTCGGTGTTGTCCCGCGCGGTCGCCCGGAACAGCACGGAATCGCCGTACACCAACGAATCCCCGGTGTACGTGACCTCGACGTCCTCCGGCTTCACCTTGATCGGCACGGTGAGCGTGCTCGCCACACCGGTGTCGTCGGTGACCGTGAACGCGACCGGGTAGTCACCGGCTTTCGCCTTGGCGGTCCCGGAAATCGTCCACGTCCGCTTGTTGTCCGCGGCCGTTCCCTCGGCGACTGAGAGCCCCTCGGGCAGGCCGGTGACGGCGGCGGTCAGCGCCGCTCCCTTGCTGTCCGGGTCCTCAGCGGTGATCGTGACCGGCGCGAGAGCGTCGCTGTACTGGACCGCGATGTTCTGCGGGCTGGTCACCCGCGGTGAGGCGTTGATCGTGAAATCGGCGTCGCTGACGTCGAAGAAGACGTTCCCGACCGCCTCGATCTTGATCCGCGCCTTGGTCGTCGCCTCGTCGGTCAGCCGCACCTGCTCGCTGCCGTCGTTCGGTGTGCTGCGGGCCAGCACGTGCGGGAAGGTCTTGCCGCCGTCGGTGGACAGCGAGATCTTCACGTTCTTGGCGTTGACCGGCGCGGCATTGGTGCCGGCCACGTCCCACGTGATCGTCTGCTTCGAACCACCGGCCAGCGCACCGGCAGCGCCCTGCGACGTCACCAGGAACGGACCAGCGTTGGGCGCGATCGTCAGCGCGGTGTCGTCGAACCCGATACCGCCACCGCCTTGCCTGGCATCACGCGCGGTCAGGCGGAAGTGCATGGTCCGGTCGTTGTTGATGCCGACCCAGTCCGCCGTCGGCAGGAACTCCGAATAGCAGTCGACCAGCGGCTGAGGCACCGGAGTCGGTGGCGGCGGCACCGGCGGGCACGCACCGGCCTTGGCGTTGGTGTTGTTCGCCAGGATCTGGTCCATGTCCGGGAAGACCCGCGTGGGGTTGCGGTTCACGGCGTTCTGGCCCGGCGAGTAGTACTTCAGGCTGTCCTCGGTGCTGACCAGCGCCGAAGTGCCGAACTGGCGGAACAGCGGGCCGTCCTTCTTGACGTTGTTCGTCAACGCGGTGCCGGTCGCCCCGCCACGGTCGTTCTGCTCCCACATGTAGGTCACGACATCGCGGTCAGCGTCCTTCGCACTTCCGGTCAACGCGAACGGTGTCCGCGCCGGAATCGTGTACGCCTCAGGGGTTTTCACGACAGGCGGGTGGTTGCGGGTGTCCCGGATCTTCCAGCCCTTGTTGTCCTGCGGACCGCCCTTCACCGACTCGCCGGCGAACCCAGTCACGCCGTTCACCGTCAAGGACTCGACGTTCTTGCCCTCGAGCGCGCCGCCGAACGTCACCTGGAAACCGGTCTCGTCGAACGGCATCGGCCGGTAATCCGGATCGTTGCCGAAGCCCGCGACGGTCACCGTGGCGCCGGTGATGCTCTCCACCGCGGCTTTGACGCCCTCCGGCGTGTAGTTCACGCCGTGCGTGATCGGCTCGGAGGTCTTGCCCTGGAACGAAAGCGTGAAGGAGTCGCCGGTGCCGAACCCGCGCAGCGAGACTTCCTGGACTTCGTTGGCGTTGGGCAGATCCGCCGTGGTGTACGACGTGATCTCGGTGTAGCTCTGGTGCGACCAGTACGGGTCACTGTGCGGCTGCAGGTTGTCCTGACGGCAGATGCCCGCGTACGCCATGATCGACGAACCGCTGCCCGGCTCCACCGACGTGCTCGGCTCACGGTTGCCACCGGAGCAGTTGTGCACAGTCCCGTTGAACGTGTGGTTGCCTGCGAACTGGTGGCCAAGCTCGTGCGCCACGTAGTCGACGGCGAAGAAGTCACCGACAGGCGTTGGCACGCCCGTGCACCCCACGGCCTTGTACGGACCACCCACGCCACCGAGCCACGCGACGCCACCACCGGCAAGACCGAAGCCGATGTGCCCGACGTCGTACTTGTCGGCACCCACGAGCTGGCTCAACGCCGGACCGACCGCGAAGATCGTCGGGATGTCGCAGCCCTGCAGCTCCTCCGGCTTGAAGCACGGCGCCGCACCACACGGGCCGTTCGGCTCGGTCGCCTGCGCGGGCGTGTTCAGGTTCGTCTTGTCGGTGTCGTTGATCAACACCAGCCGGATGGCGGTCTCGTCCTCGTAGATGTGCGTGATCCGGTTGACCAGCGTCACCTTGGCCGCGGTGACGTTCTCCGCGCCGAAGTAGTTCGCGTACGACGGATCGGTGATCAGCGCGAGCCGGTAGGTCCGCAGCTTGACTGTGTCCTTGGAGGCCAGCTCCTTGACTTCCGGAGCCTTGCCCAGCAACGCGTTGTCCTGCAATGGGCCAGCTGGGTTCTGCAAGTCGTGGCCGTAGTAACTGGCGTAAAGGCTGTCGTCGCTCGAATAGTCACCCTTGTAATAAGGGTCGATGAACCACGAGCCACTCTCGGAACGAACCGAAGCGTGGAACCCCAGTGGCGTCAGATCGGCACGAACCGAAGCGGTCGGGTCGTCGATGCCACGGCCCGCGTAAGTCTTGATCTCCGGATGCGCGGCCGCCAGGCCCTCTTCCATCACCGGGGTGTCCGCCAGCGCGAACCGCTGGAACGTCCCCTCGGGTGTCGGCAGCAGCACTTCCTGCGCGCCGGATGCCAGCGAAGCCTTCCCCAGCTCGCCGCGCATCAACGACCGGTCGAGGGTGAACCCCGCGAACTTGGCTGTCCTGATGTCGGCCTGCTTCGCCGACCTGGCGGCCACCTCACCCGCTTTGGTCCACGGGTTGTTCGGTGCCGCGGGTGCCGTCGTGCTCAGCACCGGCATGAGTGCGACCGCCAGCCCGGCGATCGCGACAGCGGTCAGACTTCTAGCGGGTCTGGACCGTAACAGGGACCGTTCCAATTCACCCCTCCTGACAGAACGCGTTCACAGGCATTCTTGTCGCGAGGTGGACTAGCCATAACAGCCAAAAGTAGTAAGCCGAATGCGCATCGCGCAGGTCAAACCCAGGTCATCGGACGCCGATCGGCGAACGACAGTTGATCACAGCGAACAAGCGAAGTAAATCGGCCACTCGGCGCAGACTCCGCAGCGACGACCCCCGCGCGAAGCGGCCATCGGACCTTCGGTGTGCCGGAAGGGGCATTTCATGGGTTGGAGACGGGAACTCGTCGGCCGCGGCGATGGCCCAGGCCTTCGGGCCCATGCCTGACATGCCACAAGGCCGCGCGGAAATGGACGGCCCCTCGTGAGTGGTTTGTCCCGGTAGACGAACAACCACTCACGACACGCTCACCAGCCGCGCTGGTCACTCCGTCGTGAGTGGTTGTTCGGATATTCAGCTATAGCCCGGAGTGGACAAACCACTCACGAGGGACTGGCTTACTTGCCGGTCAGCTCCTTGGTGCGCTTCTCCAGGTCCTCGAGGCCACCGATACCGAGGAAGGCCTGCTCCGGAACGTGGTCGAAGTCGCCCTTGGCGATCTTGTCGAACGCCTCCACCGTCTCCTTGATCGGCACGGTCGAGCCGGGCTGGCCGGTGAAGACCTCGGCGACCAGCATGTTCTGCGACAGGAAACGCTCGATCCGCCGGGCCCGGTTCACCGTCAGCTTGTCCTCTTCGGACAGCTCGTCCATACCGAGGATGGCGATGATGTCCTGCAGCTCCTTGTACTTCTGCAGAATCCGCTTCACTTCCTGGGCCACGCGGTAGTGCTCGTCACCCACGATGTTCGGGTCGAGGATCGTCGACGACGAGGCCAACGGGTCCACGGCCGGGAAGATGCCCTTCTGGAACACCGACCGCGACAACTCCGTGGTGGCGTCCAGGTGGGCGAAGGTCGTGGCAGGCGCCGGGTCGGTGTAGTCGTCGGCGGGCACGTAGATCGCCTGCATCGAGGTGATCGAACGACCACGGGTCGAGGTGATGCGCTCCTGCAGCTCACCCATCTCGTCGGCCAGCGTCGGCTGGTAACCCACGGCCGAAGGCATCCGACCGAGCAGGGTCGAGACCTCGGAACCGGCCTGGGTGAACCGGAAGATGTTGTCGATGAACAGCAGCACGTCCTGGTTCTGCACATCGCGGAAGTACTCCGCCATGGTCAGCGCGGACAGCGCCACCCGCATACGCGTGCCGGGCGGCTCGTCCATCTGACCGAACACCAGCGCGGTGTCGTTGATGGTGCCGTCCTCGCCCAGCTCCAGGAAGAGGTCGTTGCCCTCACGGGTGCGCTCGCCGACACCGGCGAACACCGAGGTACCACCGAAGTTCTTGGCGACACGGGTGATCATTTCCTTGATCAGAACCGTCTTGCCCACACCGGCACCACCGAACAGACCGATCTTGCCACCCTGCACGTACGGGGTGAGCAGGTCGATCACCTTCAGGCCGGTCTCCAGCACCTCGGTGCGACCCTCAAGCTGGTCGAAGGCCGGCGGCTTGCGGTGGATGGTCCAGCGCTCCGCGTCCGAGGCGTAGCCCGGCTCGTCGAGGCAGTCGCCCAGGGCGTTGAACACGTGGCCCTTGACGATGTCACCAACGGGCACGGCGATGGCCTGGCCGGTGTCGCGCACCGGGGTACCACGCACCAGGCCGTCCTGCGGCTGCATCGAAATGCAACGAACCAGATTGTCACCCAGGTGCTGGGCGACCTCCAGGGTCACGGTCTTGCGCAGCTGCTCGAACTCGATCTCGACCTTGAGCGCGTTGAACAGCTCGGGCACCGCGTCGCGAGGGAACTCGACGTCGACGACCGGGCCGGTCACGCGGACGATACGACCGGTGGCAGTTGATTCTTGGGTAGCCAAATCATTCGTCACAGTCATCGCTTAGTCATCACTTCCTGCGGCGGCGGCGAGCGCGTTGGCGCCACCGACGATCTCGCTGATCTCCTGGGTGATCTGGGCCTGGCGCGCCTGGTTCGCCTCACGCGACAGGGTGAGGACGAGGTCATTCGCGTTGTCCGTCGCGGACTTCATCGCGGTACGACGAGCCGCGGACTCCGACGCGGCCGAGTCGAGCAGCGCGGAGAAGATACGGGTGTTGATGTACTTCGGCAGCAGCGCGGACAACAACTGGTCCGCACCCGGCTCGAACTCGTAGCTCGGCGGAATGGTGTCCGGCTTCTCCTCGGAGTACTCGACCTCGAGCGGAGCCATCCGCTTCACGGTCGGCACCTGGGAGAGCATCGAGCGGAACTCCGTGTAGACGATGTGCAGCTCGTCCACACCGAGCACGCCGTCGGCACCCGGGCTGTCACCCTCGTCGTCGGCCCCCGACATGAAGGCCTTGACCAGCAGTTCACCGGCGACCTGAGCGTTCTCGTACCGCGGCGTCTCGGAGAACCCGGTCCACGACTCGACGAACTCGCGGTTGCGGAACGTGTAGAACGAGACGGCCTTGCGACCGATCAGGTACAGCACCGGCTGCTTGCCCTGCGAGCGGAGCAGCGAGACGAGCTCCTCCGCGGCGCGCAGCACGTTGGCGTTGTAGCCGCCGCACAGGCCACGGTCACTCGTCACGATGAGCACGCCTGCCCGCTTGGGCTCCTCGCGCTCGGTCAGCAACGGGTGATCCAAGTTGGACGCCGCCCCGGCCAGCGCGGAGAGCACGTTCGTGATCTCCTGCGCGTACGGCCGGGAGGCCTCCACTCGTGCCTGCGCCCGGCTGATCCGCGTGGTCGCGATGACCTCCTGGGCCTTGAAGATCTTGGCAAGGCCCTGGGTTGAGCGGATCCGTTGGCGTAGTTCGCGAAGCTGTGCGGCCATTGGCTACCCGATCACTTCTTCGGGGCGGGACGGTGCACCTTCACCGACTCCTGCCCGACCTTGTCGGCCTCCAGCGCGTCCGCCGGGGTGTCGACGACCGACGATCCGTCAGCCGCGGTGAACTGCTCCTTGAACTTGTTGATCGCCTCGCTGATGCGGTCGACCAGCTCGTCCGACAGGTCCTTGGTGTCACGGATCTCCTGCAGGATACCCGCGTGGTTGCGCCGGACGTGATCAAGAAGCTCACGCTCGAACCGGCGAACGTCGTCGGTCGGGACCGTGTCGAGGAAGCCACGGGTACCGGCGAAGATCGAGACGACCTGCTCGTCGATCGACACCGGGGAGTAGGCACCCTGGCGCAGGATCTGGTACAGCCGGTCACCGCGCTCCAGCTGTGCCTTCGAGGTGGCGTCCAGGTCGGAGGCGAACGCGGCGAACGCGGCCAGCTCGGTGTGCTGCGAGAGGTCGATACGCAACGAACCGGACACCTTGCGCATCGCCTTGATCTGCGCGGCACCACCGACTCGGGACACCGACACACCCACCGCGATGGCGGGGCGCTGGCCCTGGTTGAACAGGTCAGCCTGCAGGAAGCACTGGCCGTCGGTGATCGAGATGACGTTGGTCGGGATGTACGCGGAGATGTCACCGGCCTTGGTCTCGATGATCGGCAGACCGGTCATCGAACCCGCGCCCAGCTCGTCGGACAGCTTCGCGCAGCGCTCCAGCAGACGGGAGTGCAAGTAGAAGACGTCACCCGGGTAGGCCTCACGGCCCGGCGGGCGGCGCAGCAGCAGCGCCAGCGCGCGGTACGCCTCGGCCTGCTTGGTCAGGTCGTCGAACACGATCAGGACGTGCTTGCCGCCGTACATCCAGTGCTGGCCGAGGGCCGAGCCGGTGTAGGGGGCGATCCACTTGAAGCCCGCGGAGTCCGAGGCCGGCGCGGCCACGATGGTGGTGTACTCCATCGCGCCGTGGTCCTCGAGGGTCTTCTTGACCGCCGCGATCGTGGAGCCCTTCTGACCGACGGCGACGTAGATGCAGCGCACCTGCTGCTTCGGGTCGCCGGTCTCCCAGGCCTTCTTCTGGTTGATGATCGTGTCGACGCAGACCGTGGTCTTACCGGTCTTGCGGTCGCCGATGATCAGCTGACGCTGGCCACGGCCGATCGGGGTCATCGAGTCGATGGCCTTGATGCCGGTCTCCAGCGGCTCCTTCACCGGCTGGCGCTGGACCACCGTCGCGGCCTGCAGTTCCAGCACGCGCTGGTCGTCGGCGACGATGTCACCGAGGCCGTCCAGCGGCTGGCCGAGCGGGTCGATGACGCGGCCGAGGAAGCCGTCGCCGACCGGCACCGAAAGGATTCGGCCGGTCCGCTTGACCTCTTGGCCTTCCTCGAGGCTCTCGTAGTTACCGAGGATCGTGACACCGATCTCGCGCACGTCCAGGTTCTGCGCGACACCGAGCACGCCGCCGGGGAACTCGACCAGCTCGTTGGCCATCACCGAGGGCAGGCCCTCGACGTAGGCCACGCCGTCACCGGTCGCGGTGACGGTGCCGACCTCTTCCTTCGTCACGTCCGGCGTGTAACCGGAGACGTAGTTCTCGATCGCACTGCGGATCTCGTCCGACGAGATCGTCAGCTCCGCCATGTCTTCCCGCTCTCGCTTTCGTTACTTCAATGCTTAGGTGCCAGCAGGTTTCGACTCAGCCGGCCAGCCGGCGTCGCAGGTCGTCGAGACGACCCGCTGCGCTGCCGTCGATCACTTCATCGCCGACGCGGATGACCAGCCCACCGAGCAGGTCCTTGTCCACCTCGATGTGCAGCGCGATCGGCCGCGAGTAGACGCGCTGCAGAGTCGCCGCGAGCCGCTCTTGCTGCGCTTCGGTCAGCGGCACCACCGAGGTGACGTGCGCGACCGAGCGCTCCCGGCGCTTGGCGGCCAGGTCGGCCAGCTCTTCCAGGCCTTCGACGGCCCTGCGGCCGCGTGGGTAGGCCACCAGAGCCTCGGTCAGCTTGTCGGTGACCTGGTCGACCTTCGCCGCGATCAGTGACCTGATCAGCTCGAGCTTGCCCGCCACCGGCGCGGCCGGGTCGGACAGCAGCCGCTCGAGCTCACCGTCGCCTGCGACGATCCGGCCGAGCCGGAACAGCTCGTCCTCGACCGTGTCGAGCTTGCCCGCGCGCTCGGCGCCGACCAGCAGCGCGGTGCGGGCGAGCGACTCGATGCCGTCGACCAGCTCGCGCGGGTTGGACCAGCGCGAGGAGACCACGGAGTCGAGCAGGTCGACCGTCGCCGTGGAGAGCTTGCTGGAGAACAGCTCGCGGACCAGCGCGGTCCGCCGCCCTGGCTCGGCCGACGAGTCCGCCAGCGCCCTGCGCAGCCCGGGCTCCCGGGTGAGCAGGCCGACCACGGCGAACAGCTCGTCGCCGACCGTGGCGAAATCGTCAACGTCGAGCAGCTTCAGCTCGGCGGCCGCGAGCGCTTCCCGGCTCGCGGCGTGCAACAAAGTCATCTTGGCTGTCCCCCCTGCTATTTCTTGGCGGGCGCCGACACGGAGTCCAGCTCCTCGAGGAACCGGTCGACGGTGCCGCGGCGGCGGGCCTCGTCCTCAAGGGACTCACCGACGATCCGGCTGGCCAGCTCGACGGCGGTGCGGCCGAGGTCGGCACGCAGCTCGGCGACGATCTGGGCCCGCTGGGCCTCGAGCTGGTTGCGGCCCTGCGCCACGATCCGTGCCGCTTCTTCCTGGGCCTGAACCCGCAGTTCCTCGCGGATCTGCTCGGCCTCGATCCGGGCGTCGTCGCGAATCCGCGCGGCCGCGGCGTTGGCGTCGGCGAGCAGGTCCTTGTACTTCTGCAGGTTCTCCTCGGCCTGAGCCTGCATCCGCTCGGCCTTCTGGATGCCGCCCTCGATCTTCTCGGTCCGCTCGGTGTAGAGCTTCTCGAAGCGCGGGACGACGAACTTCCAGAGGATGCCAAGCAGCAACAGGAACGCCACCAGTCCGAGGATGATCTCGGACGTGTGCGGCAGAACCGGGCTCGGTTCGCCCTCAGCCGCAAGCACCGTCAACTTTTGCAGCACGACAACTCCCTAGATCTGACGTCGGCCTGGATCAGGCAGACGCGATGAAGAAGAGAACCAGACCGATCAGGGCGAGCACCTCGGTCAGGATGAACGTGGAGAAGGCGATGCCACGCAGCTTGCCCTCGGCCTCCGGCTGACGGGCGGTGCCGTTGATGACGGCGGCGAAGATGACACCCACACCGATACCCGGGCCGATGGCGCCGAGGCCGTAACCGATCATGGCCAGACCAGGGTTGATGTTGGTCGCGGCTTCCTGGGCAAGCATGATGGAGTTGCTCACTTCGATTTTCCCTTTCGAGTTCGGTCCGCGATGGCGCGGATCCGGGAACTTGTCACTGGCCGAACCTCTCGGCTCAGTGGTCTGCGGCCAGTGCTGCTCCGATGTATCCGGCGGACAACAAGGCGAAGATGTACGCCTGGATGACCTGGACGAACGCCTCGAGGAACGTCATCGCGATGGCGAACAACCAGGCGACAATGGAGGCGGGCTTCAACCACGCGCTCGCCTCGAGCAGCAGGTACTCACCACCCATGGTGAACACCAGCAGGATCAGGTGGCCTGCGAACATCGCCGCGAACACCCGGATCGCCAGCGTGATCGGGTTCATGAAGAACTTGGTGAAGATCTCGATCGGCGTCAGCAGCAGGTAGATCGGCTTCGGGATGCCCGGAGGGAACAACTGGTTCTTCAGGTACCCACCGATGCCGTGCCGGCGGATGCCCGCGATGTGGTAAACCGGGTAGACCACCAGGACCGACAGCGCCAGCGGAAAGCCGATGTGCGAGAACGTCGGGAACTGAATGATCGGGATGATGCCGAAGATGTTGTTCACCAGCGTGAATGTGAACAGCGTGAGGATCAGCGGGATGTAGGGCTTGAAGTCCTTTGCCCCGATCTGTTCCCGGGCGATGCTGTTGCGGCTGAAGTCGTAGACGCTCTCCGCCGCGAACTGGAACTTGCTGGGCACGATCTTCAGATTGCGCGTCGCCAGCAGGAAGAACGCCAGAATGATGATGACCGACAGGACGACAAGCACCATCGGCTTGGTGACGCTGCCGAAGATCGGCGGCAGGAAGAAATCTCTGACGCCCGGCGGCTGAAACTCGCCCTGCGCCAGCAACGGCATGCCCAACGGGGGCTCCTTCCGGTTCTCCCGGCCGGCCGTGTGTCACACCACCGGGGGAATCGTCACGATCAGGACTTAACGTACCTGACGTACTGCAAGCACTCGAAAGCGGGGCTCCCCGGCACTCAACCGGGCGGCACTGCCCCTTCGGGCGAACACTATCAACCGGCCGAGACCCAACCGGACGGGCGTACTACTTAGCCCTCTTCGCTCGCCGGGATGATTGTAGGGACCTTGGTTCGCTGGAAGGCGAACACCTCCGCCGTAGCGGTCACCAAGATCGTCGCGAGCAGCGTGATCGCCAGCGAATTGCGGTGCAGGACGTCGATCCCGCCGAGCACGATCATGGCCGCGAGCAGGATCAGCATCTTCACGACGAACCCGCCGAGCACCGCGATCATCAGCGTCTGCACCTTGAGCCCGGCGGTCTGGCGCATCAGCACCAAAGTGGCCACAGAGGACAAGAAGCCGACGGCACCGCCTGCCAGTGCGCCGTAGACGCCGTTCGCGCCGACCAGCACCCCGGCGAGCACGACGGCGATCGCCACCGTGCCGACCGTCCACCAGATCGCGCCGCGGAACATGGCCACGGCCAGCGTCTGCACGATCTCCCGGTGGGATTCGGGCTGCTTGGGGACCTCGAAGCTCTCGCTCTTCTCACTCATCGTGACCTGAGTCTAGGTATTGCCGAAACGAGCAACGCGACCAGTAGGCCGATCGCCATCCCCCAGACCACGACGAGCCCGTCGAACAGGCTCAGCGACACCGCGCCGAACGCCAGCACGGCGGCCCACAGATAGATCAGCAGAACGGCCCGGCGCTGCGAGTGGCCGATCTCCAGCAGCCGGTGGTGCAGGTGCATCTTGTCGGCGTGGAACGGGCTGAGCCCGCGCCTGGTCCGGCGCACGACCGCCATCAGCAGGTCCAGCAGCGGCACGAACAGCACCGCGGCCACGACGATCAGCGGGGACAGCACCGCGATCGTGTTCGATGGGCCCTGCACGGCGGGCAATCGCTTGCCCGCGGCGGACGTGCTGGCCGCGGCCAGTGTGAGGCCGATCAGCATCGACCCGGAGTCGCCCATGAACAGGCGGGCGGGTTGGAAGTTGTGCGGCAGGAAACCCAGACACGCACCGGCCAGCGTGACCGACAGCAAAGCCGGCGCGTAGTTGACCACGTCATTGCCGGTCTGTGACAGCAAGTGGAACGAAAACGTACAAGTTGCCAACGATGCGATCACGCCGATGCCCGCGGCGAGGCCGTCCAGGCCGTCGATGAAGTTCATCGCGTTGATCAGCACCAGCGCGAGCAGGACCGTGAGCAGTCCGCCCTGGTTCATGTCCAGCACGACCAGCGATCCGCTCGGGCCGGTGTCGTTGCCGCCCCACGGCACCCAGACCAGCACCCACTGGATGCCGAACAGCACGATGATGCCCGCGGACATGGTCTGCCCGGCGAACTTCGTCAGCGCGTCGAGTTCGAACCGGTCGTCGAGCATGCCGATCAGCATGATCACGCCGCCGCCGACGAGCACCCCGACCGGATCGAGCGAGTAGTCGAATGCCCTGCGCAGCAACGGAAGCTGGTGCGCCAGCAGCATCCCGCCGCAGATGCCGAGGTACATCGCCAGCCCGCCGAGCCGCGGGATCGGCTGGGTGTGCACGTCACGCGTGCGCGGCACGGCGACCGCGCCGATCTTGAACGCCAGCAGCCTGACCGGTCCGGTCAGCAGGAACGTCAAGGTCAGGCTGAGCAGGCCGACCAGCAGGTACTCGCGGATCGGCAGGCCTTGGACGATGGCGGAACTCGGCACGGTCAGCTCCGTGGGTATGCCGGCCGGTCGGCGACCAGGCGCTCGACATCCGTGGCGATGGACTGCAGTTCGGTGTCGTCGTCGGTGCGTACCGCCCGACCGATCAGCCGAGCGATCTCGGCCATGTCGGACTCGACCATTCCTTGCGTTGTGACACAAGGCGTGCCGACGCGGATACCGGACGCGACCATGGGCGGGTTGGGGTCAAAGGGAATCGCCTTCTTGTTCAGCGTGATCCTGGCCCTGGCACAGCGTTGTTCGGCTTGCTCACCAGTGACCTCCTGCCGCAGGTCGAGCAGGGCGAGGTGGGTGTCCGTACCGCCGGAGACCGCCCGCATCCCTTCTGCCTCAAGGCCTTTGGTCAGCCCAGCCGCGTTCGTGACGACCTGCGCGGCGTATGCCTGGTACGCAGGCGTCGAAGCCTCTTTGAGCGCGACCGCCTTGGCCGCGACCACATGCATCAGCGGGCCGCCCTGAATCGCCGGGGACACAGCCTTGTCGATCGCTTTGGCGTGTTCCTCTTTGCTGAGGATCATGCCGCCGCGCGGGCCGCGAAGGACTTTGTGCGTGCTGAATGTGACGACGTCCGCGTACGGCACCGGAGACGGAATCACCTTGCCGGCGACCAGACCGATGAAATGCGCCGCGTCGACCACGAGCACCGCGTCGACCTCGTCGGCGATCTCCCGGAACGCGACGAAATCGATGAGCCTAGGGTACGCGGTCGCCCCCGCGATGATCATCTTGGGGCGGTGCGTCAGCGCCAGGTCCCTGACCTGGTCGTAGTCGATGAGCTCGGTGTCCTTGCGCACCCCGTAGGACACCGGCTGGAACCACTGGCCGGAGAAATTCGCCTTCGAGCCGTGGGTCAGGTGCCCGCCGTGCGGAAGGGACATGGCCAGAACGGCGTCGCCCGGTTCGCAGAATGCGGTGTACACGGCCATATTCGCGCTGGAGCCGGAATACGGCTGCACGTTGGCGTGCTCGGCGCCGAAAAGAGCCTTCGCCCGATCGATACCGAGTTGCTCGGCCCGGTCGACCTGTTCACAGCCGCCGTAATAACGGTGGCCCGGATATCCCTCGGCGTACTTGTTGGACAACGCCGAACCCGTGGCGGCGAGCACGGCCGGGCTCGCCAGGTTCTCGCTGGCGATCAGCTGCAGACCGCCGCGCTGCCGGTCGACTTCGCGCAGGAGGACGTCGGCGATGTCCGGATCGGCCGTGGCCAGAACCTCGAAGTCCGGGCCCCAGAAGGTCACCGAGTGCTCCTTTTCCAAGCTCAGGCCGGGCTGGCGACCTCGACGCCAAGCGCCTCTTCGACGGCTTGGCGGCTGACCGCGCCCTCCCGCAGCAGGACGGGAGAGTCGCCGGTGAGGTCCACGATGGAGGACGGCACCGGATCGCCCGACGGTCCCCCGTCCAGGTATACCGCGACGGACTCGCCAAGCTGGTCGCGGGCCTCCTCGGCAGTGGCCGCGGGTGGGTGGCCGGACCTGTTCGCGCTGGACACAGCCATCGGCCCGACTTCACGGAGAAGTTCGATGGCGACGGGGTGAAGCGGCATCCGGAGCATGACAGTGCCCCGCGTGTTGCCCAGGTCCCACGCCAGGCTCGGCGCGTGCGGCAGAACGATGGAGAGGTCGCCCGGCCAGAACGCCTCGACAAGCTTGCGCGCCTGGTCAGGGACGGAAAGGACGAGGCCGTCGATGGCCGTCCAGCTGCCGACGAGCACACCGACCGGCATGTCCGGGCCGCGGTTCTTGGCCTCGAGCAGCGCCCGCACCGCGCCGCCGTCGAACGCGTCGCAGCCGATGCCGTAAACGGTGTCGGTGGGGATGACGACAAGCCGCCCAGACCGCACAGCGCCAGCGGCGGCCGCGAGCCCATCCTGCCGGTCTTCAGGCAATGAACAGTCGTACAGCGTGCTCACGCCCGTGACTCTAGCCCTCGCACTCGGAGCGACCGCTCGCCGGTCGAGACGCCGTGTCGATCCGGGTGTCGACGTTCTGGGAAACGATCGGACGATTCGACCTCGCAGCGGCTGAGGACGCGCAGTTCCAGATGTCACTGCGGTGGTTCATGGGCACGGCGTTGACGTGGTCCTTGTGGGACGCGGCCGAGGTCGTCCACGGCGGCCGCGTGCCCAAAGAGACGTTCCACGATTTCCGTCATTGGCTCGTATGGCAAGGCAGTTCGACGTTCACGGCGGCCGTGCGCCAACCGGACACGTTGGCGGCTATTCCGGAAATCCGCAATGGCCTTCCCTTGATGGATCCTATTTTCCCGATCACTCCGCTTGAGCCGGCCGACCCCGAGTTCTACCGAGCCAAAGGAACCGCGCGGAGCCAACGCTTCCCCAATCTGACCAGGCTCCGAAGCGACTGATACTCCACTTCGGACTGGCCAGCGCGGCTGACTGACAAGAATTGCGCGGCGAGATTTGGCGGTTAATTAACAGCAGTCCAGGAATTGTGAAGAAACAGTTCTCGCCCACGGTAACGGTTCCATGATCAACCTCGACCTCACGCGCGCAACTTCCTACTGGGACCAAGGGGGGTCCATGCGGAATCTTGTGTCATGGAAACGTGCTGTCGCCACATTCGTCGGTTTGGTGGCTGGCATTTTCCTCTTAGCGGTGATACCGGCCAATGCGCAGTCGGTCACCGAAGGCAGTTTCACGGCCAGCGGCGATCCAGGTGACTGGGTCACCGGTGGTGGCTCGTACTCCTACAAAACGGGTGCGGGCGACGTGATGAACGTGTCGGGCAACGGAAACCACGTGGCCGTCAGCGTGGACGGAAAGAACGGCGACTACTGGACCCTGGATCTGGCTGCGATCCAAGGCAAGCCGTTGGTTCGGGGCGTGTACGACGGCGCACTGCGTTATCCGTTCCAGGGAGCGGCCGCGCCCGGTCTCGACTTCAGCGGGAACCACCGTGGCTGCAACGAACTGAGCGGAACGTTCACCATTCAGGACATCGCGTTCGGTCCGAACGGGTACGTTCACAAACTCCACGCGACCTTCGTGCAGCACTGTGAGCACGGGGCGCCCGCCGCGCGTGGCGAGGTGCACATCGACAACGCGCCGCCACCGGCCGAGCTCGATCTGGGGCTGGACATCTCTGTCGAGGGCGAGGCCAATTCCATCAACGGCAAGGCTTACGTCAAGGGCACCGTCAGCTGCACGGCGGCGGCCAAGGTCACCATCAGCGGCCGGGTCACGCAGATCAAGGACCAAGTCCTGATCCGCGGCGACTACACGACCCAGGTCGACTGCAAGCCAGGCGGCCCGGTGCCGTGGACGGCCGCGGCGGATCCGACTGGAACGACCCCGTTCCAGGCCGGTAAGGCCGAGGTTCTGTCGAGGGCGTCAGCCGTCGACCCGACCTACGGCAACCCGGTGACTGAAGAGAAGACGACCATCGTGACCTTGCGCAAGGTCTGACAAAGTTGTTCCCCGTGAGTGCGTGCGCTCACGGGGAACGCAGTCGCCCGGTCACCTGACACCACGCTGGGCAGTGGCGAAACGGGGGCGGCCTGCGAGGTCCTTGTGATCCTCCACTTCGGACAGAACGCGCCGAGCCGCCAGCAGTTCGGGGACCGAGGATCCTTGGGTGTCATCGTGTTCGATGCCGACCCAGCCACCGGGCTTCAGCAGCCGGGCCGCGCACGAGATCACGTGCTTGATGATGTCGAGGCCGTCAGCGCCGCCGAACACCGCGATGTCCGGGTCGTGATCGGCGACTTCGGGCGGGACGGGCGTGGAGTCCGGGACGTAAGGCGGGTTGCACAGCACCAGATCGACCGTGCCTTCCATGGACGCCAACAACTTCGGGTCGGTGACGTCACCGGAGTGCAAGCGGATCGGGGTGTCGCCGGCCTCGCGTCGAATGTCGGCGTTGCGGCGGGCCCACGACAGGGCCACGCGGTCAAGCTCGACGGCATGCACCGCGGCGTCCGGTCGCGCATGAGCGAACGCCAGAGCCAAAGCACCCGATCCGGTGCACAGGTCGACCACGACCGGCGCCTCGGGTGCGACCGAAAGTCCCCACTCCAGCAGAAGATCCGTCTCCGGGCGCGGGACGAAAACACCGGGCCCCACGACGAGCGGGATCGAACCGAGCCAGGCCGAGCCGGTGATGTGCTGCAGGGGTTCGCGAGCCGCCCTTCGCTGCACCAGTTTGCCGTAAGCGTCCACAACGGACGGATCGACCAACGGTACGAGCAGCAGGCGGCTTCGCTCCACACCGAGCACATAGGACGCGAGCAGCTCCGCGTCGGTCCGCGCACTGTCCACTCCGGCCTGTGCCAGAATCCGTTCGGCCTCAAGGATGGCCAGTCGCAGCGGGGTTCGCGTCATGGCTCAGGTTAACCCTGAGCGGATGCCAGTCGCTCGGCGCGGTCGGCGTCGGCCAGCGCGTCGAGCACGCCGTCCAGTTCGCCTTCCAGTACCTGGTCGAGGTTGTACGCCTTGTAGTTCACCCGGTGGTCCGAGATCCGGTTCTCCGGGAAGTTGTACGTTCGCACCCGCTCCGACCGGTCCACGGTCCTGACCTGGCTACGCCGGGAGTCCGAGGCCTTCTTCGCGGCCTCTTCATCGGCCAGCGCCTGCAGGCGCACCTTGAGCACGTGCATCGCCTGCGCGCGGTTCTGCAGCTGGGAGCGTTCGTTCTGACAGGACACCACGATCCCGGTCGGCAGGTGGGTGATCCGGACCGCCGAGTCGGTCGTGTTGACGCTCTGGCCGCCGTGCCCGGACGACCGGAACACGTCGACGCGCAGGTCCTTCTCGTCGATCTCCACCTCGACGTCCTCGACCTCGGGGTAGACGAGCACGCCCGCGGCGGACGTGTGGATCCGGCCCTGGGACTCGGTCACGGGCACGCGCTGCACGCGGTGCACGCCGCCTTCGAACTTCATCCGGGCCCAGACACCCTCGGCCTCGGTTCCCTTGGATTTCACCGAAAGGGTGACGTCCTTGTAGCCGCCGAGGTCCGATTCGGTCGCGTCGAGCACGTCGATCTTCCAGCCGCGCTTCTCGGCATAGCGCGTGTACATCCGGAACAGGTCGCCCGCGAACAGCGCGGACTCCTCGCCGCCTTCGCCGGACTTGATCTCGACGAGCACGTCGGAGCCGTCGTGCGGGTCACGCGGCAGCAACAGTTCGGACAGGCGCTCTTCCAGCTCGGGGATGCGCTTGGTCAGCGCTTCGGCCTCGGCGGCGAACGCCTCGTCCTCGGCCGCGAGCTCCTGCGCGGCGGCGAGGTCCTCGCGCGCGCTGTCCAGCTCGCGCAGGGTCTTCACGATCGGAGTGAGCTCGGCGTACCTGCGGCCGAGTTTCCGGGCTCGCGCCTGGTCGGCGTGCACTGCCGGATCGGCCAGTTCACGCTCCAGCTCGGCGTATTCCTTGAGCAACTCGTCCACGGTTTCACCCTCCTTCGCGAAGAAATCCGGACACGACAACGGCGCCCAGCCCCAGTGGGCCAGGCGCCGTGGACGTAGCTACTTCTTGCGCTTGCCGTAACGGGCTTCGAAGCGCGCGACCCGGCCACCGGTGTCCAGGATCTTCTGCTTGCCCGTGTAGAACGGGTGGCAGTTCGAGCAGACCTCGACGTGGATGGACCCGGAAGTCTTGGTGCTGCGGGTGGTAAAGGTGTTGCCGCAGCCGCAAGCCACCTCAGTGGTGACGTACTCGGGGTGGATACCGCTCTTCACTGATCTCGCCTCTCGTTGTGGCCGCCGGGTCCCCACACGAACTCGGGGTGAACCGGAGCCGGACTCGACCTACTAGTGTGCCAGACGCGCTGACCAGCTCGTACAACACCTCCTCGGGGAGGTTTGTTCCCGCTCACCCGCTCGTCGTGGCTGGCGTGCCGCCCAACGCAGAAGCCCGGGGTTTGGTCGACCCCGGGTTATGACCAGGCAGAACGCGCGACAGACTAATCGCGTGCAATGCACCGTGCGACGCCCGCTTCCGCTGCTCTCATGGGTGGCGCTACCGGTGCTGTTCACGGCCGTTGTGCTTGGTCTCACATCGGTGGGCCAGCTGCTGCTCGCCTCACCTGGTGACACCGTGCTGACCAGCGCGCACATGGGCACAGCGGCCGGTGTCACCGCGATGGTCGGCTACTCGATCGAATGGCCACCCGGATGGCGCTGGCTGAATTGGCCGTACGCGTTCGTGGTCTTCGTCGCCGGAATCGTGCTGCACGGGATGGTCGTCCCGGCGATCCTGGCCATCGGCCTCGGTATCCCGAGCGCCGCACTGCTGCTACGGATCACCTGGCTGCACCGCGGCATCGGCAAACACGCAGCACTACCGTCGTGAGTGTTTTGGCCGGTTAGAACCGGCCAAAACACTCACGAGGGTTGATCAGTCGTTGTCCGCACCCGGGGTGGTCTTGGCCACCTGCATCAGGAACTCGATGTTGGTGCGGGTCTTGCGCAGCCGGTCGAGCAGCAGCTCGATCGCCGCCTGCGGCTCCAGGGCGTGCAGGACGCGACGCAGCTTGTGCGTGACGGCCAGCTCGTCCGGCGAGAGCAGCAGGTCTTCCTTACGGGTGGAGGACTGGTCGACGTCCACCGCGGGGAAGGTGCGCTTGTCGGCGATCTTGCGGTCCAGCTTGAGCTCGGCGTTGCCGGTGCCCTTGAACTCTTCGAAGATCACGCTGTCACCGGCGGAGCCGGTCTCGACCAGCGCGGTCGCGAAGATGGTCAGCGAGCCGCCGTTCTCGATGTTCCGGGCGGCACCCAGGAACCGCTTCGGCGGGTACAGCGCGGTCGAGTCGACACCACCGGACAGGATCCGGCCGGACGCCGGGGCCGCCAGGTTGTACGCACGACCCAGACGGGTGACGGAGTCGAGCAGCACGACCACGTCGGTGCCCATCTCCACCAGCCGCTTGGCCCGCTCGATCGCCAGCTCGGCCAGCATGGTGTGGTCCGACGGCGGGCGGTCGAACGTCGCGGCGATGACCTCGCCGTCGACCGAGCGCTGCATGTCGGTGACTTCCTCGGGACGCTCGTCCACCAGGACGACCATGAGGTAGCACTCGGGGTTGTTCTTGGCGATCGCGTTGGCGATCTGCTGCAGAACGGTCGTCTTACCCGCCTTCGGCGGGGAGACGATCAGCGCACGCTGGCCCTTGCCGACCGGCATGACCAGGTCGATGACCCGGGTCGAGAGGATGTGCGGCTCGGTCTCGAGGCGCAGTCGCTCGTTCGGGTACAGCGGCGTCAGCTTGGTGAACTCCGGACGGGTCTTGGCCTGCTCCGGGTCCATGCCGTTGACGGTCTCGACGCGCACGAGCGGGTTGAACTTCTGCCGCTGCTGCTCGCCTTCACGCGGCTGGCGGACCAGACCGGTGATCGCGTCACCGCGACGCAGGCCGTAGCGGCGCACGAGCGACAGCGAGACATAGACGTCGTTCGGGCCCGCGAGGTAGCCGGAGGTACGCACGAACGCGTAGTTCTCCAGCACGTCCAGCACACCCGCGACGGGCAGCAGGACGTCGTCCTCACGCACCTCGGTGTCGGCGCCACCGCCACCGGTGCCACCCTCGCCACGGCCACGACGGCGACGGTCGCGGAAGCGACGGCCGCGACGGCCGCCCCTCTCGTCGTCGTCCTCGTCGTCCTGGGCGTTGCTCTGGTCCTGGTTCTGGCGACCCTGACCACGGTCGTTCCGGTCACCACGGTCGTTACGGTTGCCGCGCTCACCACGCTCGCCGCGGTCGTTGTTGCGCTCGCGCCGGTCGCGGCCCTGCCGCTCCCCCTGCTGACGCTCCTGGCGCTCTTCCCGGCCGGCCTGCGGCTCGGGCTTCGACTCGGCCGCCGGCTCCGTCTTCGGCTCGGCCTTGACCTCGGCCGGCTTCGCCTCGGCGTCCGGGCTGCCCGCCGGGCGGCCTGCGCGGCGGCGACGCGTCCGGGTCGGCGCCTGCTCCTCGTCGGCTGCGGGCTTCTCGGCCTTCGCGGACTTCTCCGCGGCGGGGGTCTTGTCGATGGCCGGCTTCGGGCTCTTGGCAGACCTGGGCTGCTTGACAGCAGGCAAGTTGTCGAGCGGCAATGTGTCCGCGGTGCCCCCAGTGGACCCGCCCTGGCGCTCCTTGATGGCATTGATCAGGTCGCCCTTGCGCATCCCGGTGGTACCGGTGATGCCAAGCGTTCCGGCCAACTCGCGCAGCTCCGCCAGCACCATGCCGGACAGCCCTGCACGGCGGCGCGGGGCACCGCCGTTGGAGCCGGCGACCTGGGACTTGTCAGAAGTGCCCGCAGCCGTGTCGCTGCTCAACAGATCGGTGTTGCTCACTAATGTCCTTCCTGACCGGTCCCCGCCTCCTACGTGGACCAGCGGACCGCCGCCCGACGGAACGCGGAACGGCTTGTCTCTCCTGATTCGGCTAACCCTGTTCACTGCCTCGGCCACCAATTTGGCCAAGCGCGAGACTGATTCGCCAATACGGAGCATCGGTCACCAGGCTGTCGGGAAACCCTCGAACATCGACTCCAGTGGGGTGGGGTCGACATCCTTACGGCAGATGCGACCCAGGAAGAATTTCCCTGGGAACGACACCGGGCGCCCGCGCGCGCGGTGACTGAACGCCCCCGAGGGTAGATGGTGCCGACGAGACGTGCAACAACCACCCCCCGGCGCGTCGGCGTCACTCAGACCGCTCTGACCTGCACTCCAAGCCGGTCGACGGCCAATTCGCGGGCGTCGAACCCGGCCAGGTCCACTCCATCGGGCAGCTTGCCGTCCTGAGTGAGCACCATCACGGTCGGGCCCGCGCCGGAGATCGTCGCGGCCAGTCCGTGCTCGCGCAGGATCTTGACCATGCGCAAACTCGCAGGCCAGGCCGCCTCTCGATAGTCCTGGTGCAGGCGGTCGGCGGTCGCTGGCAGTAGCAGGTCCGGCCTGGTCGTGACGGCCTGGACGACCAGCGCCGCACGGCCGGCGGCGAACGCCGCGTCCCCGTGCGGGACACGATCCGGCAACAGTCGCCTGGTCACCGAGGTCTTCGAGGATTCACCCGGAATGAGCAATATCGGCCGGATCCCCGAATGCGGTTCGAGCCGCATCGCACGGTACCGGTCACCCTCCGTCCACGCCAGGACGAGTCCACCAAGGAGGCTGGCGGCCGCGTTGTCGGCGTGTCCTTCGAACTCCGCAGCAACCTGCAACGCGCGATCGTCCACTTCTATTCCCGCGAGGCCGTATGCCGCCGCGACACCGGCGACGATCGCCGCGGCGGACGATCCGAGCCCACGAGAATGCGGAATAGCGTTGCGGCACCGCAATTCCAGACCGGTTGGCCGAAACCCGATCGCGTCACCGGCCGCCCGCAGCGCACGCACAACGAGGTGCGACTCGTCCTTGTCGACTTCGTCCGCACCTTCACCTTCGACGGTGATTTCCAAACCCTGTGGCAGAACGCGGGCCTCGATCACGTCGTAAAGCCCCAGAGCCAGGCCCAGCGCGTCAAAACCCGACCCGAGGTTGGCGCTGGAAGCCGGAACAGTGACCTCAACGCTCACGCCAGCTCCAACGCCGCGGCGACGGCACCGGCGTCGACGGGAACCGGCTCGACCTCATGCATGGCAAGCAAAGCGGTGTCCGGGTCCTTGAGACCGTGCCCGGTGACCGTGCACACGACCACCGATCCAGTTGGCAACCGGCCATCTCCGGCGACCGCCAGCAACCCGGCAACACTCGCGGCCGACGCGGGTTCGACGAAAACCCCCTCACGCCCGGCGAGCAGCCGATACGCGTCGAGGATCTGCTCGTCGGTGACGGCGTCGATCAGGCCTTCGGACTCGTCGCGCGCGGCGATCGCGCCGGTCCACGAGGCCGGGCTGCCGATCCGGATCGCGGTCGCGATGGTCTCCGGGTTGCTCACTGGCTCGCCGTGCACCAGCGGCGCGGCACCGGCGGCCTGGAAGCCGAACATCCTTGGCGCGGCGGGGATAACGCCATCATCGGCGTATTCACGGTAGCCACGCCAGTACGCGGTGATGTTGCCCGCGTTGCCAACCGGCAGGCAATGCACGTCCGGCGCGCGGCCCAGCACGTCGCAGATCTCGAACGCGGCGGATTTCTGCCCTTCCAGGCGGACCGGGTTGACCGAGTTCACCAGTGCGACGGGGTGGTCGGCCGCGGTCTTGCACGCCAATTCGAGACAGTCGTCGAAGTTGCCGTCAACCTGAAGGATTTTCGCACCATGCACGACGGCCTGCGCGAGTTTGCCGAGCGCGATCTTGCCGCGTGGCACGAGAACCGCGCAGGTCAGTCCGGCGCGGGCGGCGTACGCGGCAGCCGAGGCCGAGGTGTTGCCCGTGGACGCGCAGATCACCGCCTGGCTGCCTTCGGCCAGGGCGTACGTCATCGCCACGGTCATCCCGCGGTCCTTGAACGACCCGGTCGGGTTGGCGCCCTCGACCTTCAGGTACACCTTGCTGCCGGTCAGTTCGGACAGGTGCGGCGCCTCGACCAGCGGCGTTCCACCCTCGCCGAGGGTGACCACCTTGGCACCGTCCGGTACCCGGATCCGGTCCGGGTAGGCGTTGACGATGCCCGGCCAGGCAGGCGAGATCACCGATGCAGTCATGAATCCTCGCCCTCGACGCGCATCACGCTGACCACCTCGCGCACCGCGGGCAGCCCGGCAACTTTGTCCACTGTGGACTTCAGGGCGGCGTCCGGCGCCGCGTGGGTCACGATCACCAGGCTGGCGTCGTCGGTCCGGCCTTCCTGGCGGACCGCCGCGATGCTCACGTTGTGCTCGGCGAACACCGCCGCGACGCTCGCCAGCACACCGGCCTTGTCGGCGACGTCAAGGCTCAGGTGGTAACGCGTCTCGACCTGCCCGACCGGCCGTACTTCCAGTGCGGCGTAAGCGGATTCGCGCGGTCCACGGCCGCCGTGCACGCGGTTGCGGGCGACCGCGACGAGGTCGCCGAGCACCGCGCTCGCGGTCGGTGCGCCACCGGCGCCCTGGCCATAGAACATCAGCTGGCCGGCCGCCTCGGCTTCCACGAAGACCGCGTTGAACGCGCCGTTGACGCTGGCCAGCGGGTGGCTGCGGGGAATCATCGCCGGGTGGACCCGGACTGCGACGGAGTCGTCGACGCGCTCGCAGATGGCCAGGAGCTTGATCGTCCGGCCGAGCGTGCGCGCGGCGGCGACGTCGGCGGACGTGACCGCCGAAATCCCTTCGCGGTAGACGTCGCCCGCGGTGACCCTGGTGTGGAACGCGATCGAGGCCAGGATGGCGGCCTTGGACGCGGCGTCGTAACCGTCCACATCGGCCGTTGGATCGGCCTCGGCGTACCCCAGCCTGCTGGCTTCCTCAAGGGTTTCGCCGTAGTTGGCGCCGGTCTCGTCCATCGCCGAGAGGATGTAGTTGGTGGTGCCGTTGACGATCCCCATCACGCGGGTGATCCGGTCACCGGCCAGCGATTCGCGCAACGGCCGCAGCAACGGGATCGCCCCGGCGACGGCCGCCTCGAAGTACAGGTCCGCGCCCGACTCGTCGGCCGCGGCGAACAGCTCGCCCGCGCTCTCGGCCAGCAGCGCCTTGTTCGCCGACACCACGGATTTGCCGCCGCGCAAGGCATCCAGCAGCAACGTGCGGACCGGCTCGATCCCGCCGATCACCTCGACTACGACGTCCACATCGGACGTGACCAGCCCGGCTGCGTCCGCCGTGAGCAAGTGCTTGGGTACGTCACGGTGCCGGTCCGGCCTGCGGACCGCGATCCCGGCCAGCTCGACCGGCGCGCCGACCCGCGCGGCCAGGTCGTCGGCCTGCTCGTCCAGCAGCCGGACCACCTGGGTGCCCACGGTCCCGCACCCGAGCAGCGCGACCTTGATCGGTTTCAAGACTGGACCTCCAGTGCGAACAGGTCGTCCTCGGTCTCCCGGCGCAGCAGCAGCCGCGCCTGCCCCTCCTTGACCGCGACCACGGCGGGCCTCGGCAGCCTGTTGTAACCGCTCGACATGGCGTAGCAGTACGCACCAGTCGCCGCCACGGCGACGAGGTCACCCGGGGCGACGGTGTCCGGCAGCCAGCAGTCCCGGACGATCACATCGCCTGCCTCGCAATGCTTTCCGACGATCCGGCTGAGCGTGGCCTGCGTTTCGTCCGAGCCTTCGTCGCTACGACGGGACACCAGCCGCGCGTCGTACACCGCGTCGTAGAGCGCGGTCCGGATGTTGTCGCTCATGCCGCCGTCGACGCTGACGTAGCGCCGCGCGGAGCCCGCACCGAGCGTGATGTCTTTGATAGTCCCGACTTCGTAGACCGTGACGGTGCCGGGGCCGACGATCGCCCGGCCCGGTTCGACCGCGATCTTCGGCATCTCAAGGCCTTCGTGCTCGCACTCCTTGGACACGATGGTCCGCAGCTGTTCGGCGAGCCAGCCGGGCGGAGGCGGATCGTCCTGCGGCGTGTAGGCGATCCCGAGCCCGCCGCCGAGGTCCACAGTGGTCAGATCGGCTATCGTCTCGGCGCCGTGCTCGTCCCGCAGCTCGGCCAGCAGTTTGATCACGCGGTGCGCGGCGACTTCGAAGCCGTCCACGTCGAAGATCTGCGAGCCGATGTGGCTGTGCAGGCCGACCAGCTTGAGGCCACCGGACTTCAGCGTGCGCCGGACGGCCTCCTGCGCGTCGCCGGACGCCAGCGAGAACCCGAACTTCTGGTCCTCGTGCGCGGTCGCGATGAACTCGTGCGTGTGCGCCTCGACCCCGACGGTCACCCGGATCAGCACCGGCTGGACGGTGTCACGCTCGCGCGCGATCTGGTCGAGCCTGGCGATCTCGTAGTACGAGTCGAGCACGACCGCGCCGATGCCCGCCTCGACCGCCGCGGTCAGCTCGGCGACCGATTTGTTGTTGCCGTGCAACGCGATCCGCTCGGCCGGGAAGCCCGCCTTCAGCGCGATCGCGAGCTCGCCGCCGCTGCACACGTCCAGGCTCAGGCCCTCCTGCGCCACCCATTTGGCGATCTCGACCGACAGGAACGCCTTGGACGCGTAGTGCACCAGCGCCGGGTCGCCGAACGCCTGCGCGTGGTCCCGGCAGCGCGAGCGGAAGTCGTCCTCGTCCATCACGAACAGCGGCGTGCCGTACGTCTCGGCCAGCTCGCGGACGTCGACACCGGCCAGTCGGACCGCGCCGTCCTCGGCACGTGCGGCGTTACGCGGCCACACCGTCTCGGGCAGCTCGTCGATCTCGGCGACCGTCGCGGGCCGCGGCCCTGCGGTGTTCGCGGGCAGCAGGACGTCCGCGTGCCGTGGTCCAGCGGGGTGGGCTCTCACTTCTCACATCCGTTCAGGGGCCGAGACACCGAGCGTCTCAAGGCCGTTCGCCAAGACTTGCCGCACCGCGCACGACAGCCGCAGCCGCGCGAGGTGCACAGCGGCGACTTCTTCGTCGCCCTTCGGCAGGATCCTGCACTCCGGGGTGTCGTACCACCTGTGCAGCGCGTCTGCCAGCCGTTCCAGGTACCGCGCGACCCGGTCGGCCGCTACCTCGTCGAACTCGCCGAGAACCCGGATCACGGTGTCCTCGCGCTCGTGCGTCATCAACCCTAGATCGGCGCCGGCCGGATCCATGCCGAATTTCACCGAGTTCTCCACCACTCGGCAGATCCGCGCGTGCGCGTACTGCACGGTGAAGACCGGATTGTCCCAGATCCGGCGCTTTCGCAGGTCAGCGTCGACTTCTTGCCACGCCCCGGGGACGTGCGGCCGGGCCGCGTAGTCCCGGCCGGCCGCCTCGATGTCGGCGACGACGCCGGCGAGCGCCGATGCCGTCAGGTGCAAGTTGACGAAACCCGCTCCGGCTGCCTCGGCGGAGTCGATTTCGTCACCTTCGGCCAGGTGCGTGGCCAGCCATCGGGCAAGATCCTGTGGCGGGATCCCGATCCGGGCGCCGACCTGCAGCGGGAGCGTGGTCGCGAAGTCACCGTGCGCCGGGTTGGCCGGCCGCCGCAAATCGACCGTTTCGGGCAGCACGGTACTGTCGAGACCTCGGTCAGCAAGGACCTCGACGGCAGCGGCCCGTACCTTCTCGGCCAGCGCGGCGGGGTTCACTCCGCGAAGTCTAGGTAGAGCGCCCCGACCTGGACGAACCGGCTCTTTGAACACCACTGGACGAAAGGCGTCGCTACCCGTGCGTATCCGCCCCATCCTCGCCGCCGGACTCGTCGTCGTGGCCACCGCGTGCTCCAGCGGCACCGATCCGGCAGCGCCGCCGCAGAGCACCCCGTCTCAGAGCACCGCGGCGCAGCCGGAGGACGTATCGCTGAAGATCCCGGGCGTCGAGGTCAAGAAGTACCGCGATTCCGGGCACGTGGAGATGCCCACCCGGGTGGCCTACGACCAGAGCCCGCCCTTCGGCGGGTATCACGACGCCAGCTGGGCAGCGTGTAATGGCGTGGTCTACACCAAAGCTGTCCGCAACGAGAACCTGGTGCACTCGCTCGAACACGGCGCGGTCTGGATCGCCTACAACCCAGAGACGCTGCCGGCGGCGGGCGTCGAGGCACTGGCGAAGAAGGTCACAGGTGTGCCGTACATGGTGATGTCGCCGTACCCCGGCCTGGACAAGCCGGTGTCGCTGCAGTCGTGGGAGCACCGGCTGAAGCTGGACGATCCGGCCGATCCGCGGATCGACGCGTTCGTCACCGCGCTCAAGCAGAACGAGTACACCCATCCGGAACCGGGCGCGACCTGCGACAATCCCGAGTTCGACCAGGACAACCCGCCGCCGTTCGACCCGAGCCCGGCGCCGGCGGGGTCCGTGCCGGTCGGCAGTTGACACCCAGCAGACACCCTGTCCCTAAACTGTCCCACGGTGGTCGGTAAGTAACGAAACGAGGTCCGAGATCGGCATGGCCAGCGGCACGAAGAACAGAGGTGGCGGCTCCAAGTCGGCGAAGGGCGCCAAGAGCGCCAAGGCCCTGAGGTCGGCCGCGGCGGTCAAGAAGCCCAAGCCGTGGGGCACCGTGGCGATCGTTTTCGGCCTCGTCATCCTCGCGGTCGTGGTGATCGGGTACTCGGTCATGCGCGTGAACGAGGCAACCGCGTGGCGGCCCTCGGACAGCAACCAGGACCCGTCCGAGGACATCGCGGGCATCGTGAAGGTCAAGTACGAGGCCGGCCAGCACGTGCAGCCCAACCAGCGGGTGGCCTACGACCACTCGCCGCCGTTCGGCGGGCCGCACGACGGGATCTGGGCCGACTGCAACGGCATGGTCTACGCGACGCCGGTGCGCAGCGAGAACATGGTCCACATGCTCGAGCACGGCGCGGTCTGGATCGCCTACAACCCGGACCTGGTCAAGGGCGCCGACCTGGACGTGCTGAAGGGCAAGGTCTCCGGCCAGGACTTCATCGCCATGTCGCCGTACCCCGGGCTGGACAAGCCGTTCTCGCTGCAGTCGTGGGGACACCAGCTGAAGCTGGACAACGTCAACGACGAGCGGGTCGACCAGTTCATCCAGGCGCTCAAGCGCAACAACTGGCAGTTCCCCGAGCCGGGCGCGCGCTGTGACACCCAGGCGGGCTTCGACCCGAGCAACCCGCCGCCGCTCGACACCAGCCCGCTGCCCGCGGACGCGGTGAAGATGGACGGCACCGGTTCGTCGCAGGCCCCGATGAGCAACGGCCAGGAGCAGCCGCCTGCCTCGGGCTCGACGGCTCCGTCGGCCCCGGCCTCCGGCTCGCAGCCGCCGCCAAGCCAGTGACCGTCGACGATCGCGTGGACGACGAAGTCGTCGCCGACGAGGATGAGGGTCCCCGCTCCAACGGGCAGCGGATCCTCATCTTCTCGGCCGCGGCCGTGGCCCTGCTGCTCGTCGGCGCCGCGATCGGCATGCTGATCACGCTGGCCAGCACCGATCAGACTGCGCTCAACCCGGGTCCCGACTCGGTGGACGTCGGGTTCGCGCAGGACATGACCACGCACCACCTGCAGGCCGTGTCCATGGCCAGCTGGACGCGTGACCACACCACCGACCCGACGATCAAGACGCTCGCGTTCGACATCGAGGGCACCCAGAAGGCCCAGGTCGGCATGATGGCCGGGTACCTGGACATCTGGGGGCAGCCGGAGTCGCGGCCGCCGGGCCGTCAGGCGATGAGCTGGATGGCCAGGGACGCCTCCGGGGCGCACCAGCACGGCTCGATGCCCGATCACCCCGGGATGCAGCCAGGGCAGCTGATGCCGGGCATGGCCAGCCAGGAAGAGCTGGCGGCGCTGCGCAAGAAGACCGGCAAGGACCTGGACGTCTACTTCCTGCAGCTGATGATCCGGCACCACGAGGGCGGTCTGTCGATGGCGCAGTACGGCCAGGACCACGTGGCGCTGCCGCCGTTGCGCAACCTGGCGCGCACGATCGTGGTCTCGCAGTCGGGTGAGACGCAGTACATGAAGAGCCTGCTCGCTGAGCGCGGAGCCCAGCCATTGCCCGGCACCTAAGAGGTTTTGAGCTCGAGCGCGCGATCGAACACGACCTCGCGCGCTGAGCCAAGGCCCATCGCGATCGCGCCGGAGAGCACGGCGGTCTCCCCCAGCTCGCCGGTCACGATCCTCGGCCGCAACGGCGTCGTGCTCCGCAGAGCCTGTTCGAGGGGTTCGGCGAGCAGATCGGTGTTCGAGCCGATTCCTCCGCCGAGTACAACGATTTCCGGGTCGATCACGGCCGCGACGGCACCGACGACGAACGCGAGTTGCTTGGCTTCCTCGGTGACCGCTTTGATGGCCACCTGGTCGCCCTTGCGGGCCAGTTCGAAGACTTCCTTGGCGCTCTTGGCATCGACGAGACCGTGCTGATGTGCCTTGCGTACCACCGAATCGCCTGACACCTCGGTCTCCAGCATTCCGCGTTCCGGTGGCGTACTGCGCGCGGTGCCGTATGGCAGGTAGCCGATCTCGCCCGCGGCCCCGTGCGCGCCGCGGAACAGCTGTCCGTTGACGACAATGCCCATCCCGATGCCCGTGCCGACAGTGATGCACACGAACGTGTCGACACCGCGGGCCGCACCGGTGGTCAATTCCCCCACAGCGGCAAGGTTTGCGTCGTTCTCCACGACAACGCTATGGCCCAGCGCGGATGTCAGGTCCTCGAGCAAACCCTTGCGGCCCCAGCCGGGAAGGTTTTGCGCGTGCTGCAACGCACCCGTCTCAGGATCCGGAACACCAGGGCTGCCAACGACTGTGGAGACCACATCGGCATGGCTGATGCTCGCGGCCGCAACGGTGTGGTCGGCAAGGTCCTTGAGCATCTGGACAAGGCTGCGCGCGCTGCGGCAGCGATTGCGCTCGTCCACTCTGGACACAATGGCACCCGACAGGTCGGCGACAGCAAGGCGCAGGCGTTCCTTGCCGATGTCGACGCCGAGAACGAACCCGGCGGCGGGGTTTTCTTCGTAGACAACGGCGGAGCGGCCGGGGCCGGTGGACGTCCGGCCGATCTCGCGGACCAATTGGCGCCGCTCGAGATCGAGGAGTGCTTGGCCGACGGTCGGCTTGGAAAGCCCGGTGTCCTTGGCAACCTGTGGGCGGGTGGCGGGGCCTGCTGAGCGCAACCGGGCCAACACGGCGCGTTGGTTGAGCTCACGCATTCCGGCCGGGGTGCCCACTTGCGGCGTTCTGCCCACGTATCACTCCTTTGACAGCCTCAGGCGAGTGTACGTGGTGTAGTTAGGAAATCTTCCTAACTACCAGCTGAGTTCCCGGCATTTGACGGAAGGCTGCTCGACCTGGAGCGTCGCGTGTTCGATGGCGTAATTGTCCGCGAGCAGGCCTTGGGCCGCAACAAGGATGTCGGCCTGGTCGGCTCCGTCCACCATGGTCAGATGAGCGGAGACGACCTCCATGCCGGACGTGAGAGTCCAGACATGCAGGTCATGAACCTCGCTGACACCCGGGAGACCGAGCAGGTCCGCGGTCATCTGCTTGACGTCAACGCCTTCGGGGGCATGCTGGAAGAGAATCCGCAACGCACTGCGACCAAGGCGATACGCACGGGGAAGGACAAAGAGGCCGATCCCGATACCGATGATCGGGTCGGCGTACCGCCAGCCGAAGAGGATGGTGACCAGACCGGAGACGAGAACGCCGATGGAACCGATCATGTCGGCCATCACTTCGAGATAAGCGCCGCGAACATTAAGTGACTCCTCAGCCCCATCCTTGAGGAGAACGAAAGCGACGACGTTCATCACAAGGCCGACGGCAGCCACGATGGTGACCGGCCACCCCGGAACCTCCGGAGGCGCACTGAACCGCCCAACGGCCTCGTAGAGCACCCAACCCGCGACGGCGAAGAGCAGAACGGCGTTGGTGAGCGCGGCGAGCACCTCACTGCGATAGAGCCCGAACGTGCGGCCCTTCTTGCTGGAGGACCGCCTCGCCACAACGATGGCGACGGCGGCGAGAGTCACCCCGAAGACATCGGTGAAGACGTGCGCGGAGTCAGCAAGCAGTGCGAGGGAAGAAGTGGCAAGCCCCACACTGAGCTGAAGAACGAAGGTGACAAGCCCCAAGGCGACGGCGATCCACAACCGCCGCAAATGCCGCCCCCCAGCGGACATCGCCTGCTCAGGCGACACCCCATGCCCATGTCCGTGCCCCATCAAGCCTCCTCACTCACAGGCAACATATAGCGACATGCGCATGAATGCAACCAGTGGTCGGACGCCCCACCGGATACCCGGATGACAGGTACGCTAAGCTTCTGTTCGCACGACAAAGCCCCCGTAGCTCAGGGGATAGAGCACCGCCCTCCGGAGGCGGGAGCGCAGGTTCGAATCCTGCCGGGGGCACCACCGCTGACCAGTACAAACCTTGTTGACCCCTCGCCAAGAGGCCGATGTGTCATGGATTGTGACATCAGAGTGAGTTGGAGCGAGCCTGCTATTCACTCCTTGATGGACTAGTGCCGCATCAGGCAACGTTGGGTAGGTAATCAGGTCTGCGGATCTTTGAGTTGGCCGCGAAGTGCCGTTTCGGGGTGGCGTGCTTGTTGGCCCAGCGGATGTAGCGGGCGATGGCCGCCTTTTGGGCGGTGTGGGAGGGATAGTCGCTGCCGTCCAGGGTGAAGTACCGCCGTGCGGTGAACTCGCACTCGATCCAGTTCAGCCACGAGGCGTTGGACGGCGTGAACACCAACTCGATGTCGTGCCCGGCGCACCATGCCGTGACCTCGGCTTTATGGTGTGAGCCGTAGTTGTCGCAGATCAGATACAGCCGCCCGGACGGCAACCGGCGACGGAGTTGCTTGCAGAACTCGAGGAACTCCTGCCACCGTTTACGGTCCCGCAACCGGTAGAACATTTGGCCGGTGGCCAGATCCAGGGCGGCGAACATCTGCCGGACTCCGGCGGTGCGGGTGTAGGTCGCCCGCTGGCGGGCGGGATGGCCGCGCGGGAACCAGCCACGGCCCGGCCGAGGCAGCAGATTCAACGGACCGAACTCATCCACACACACCACTCGCCCATCCGCGGGCGGATCGTCATACAGGGCCAGGATCCGGTCCATCTTGACGGCGAAATCGGGATCCTGGCTGGCTTTCCATGTCTTAGTGCGCTGCCAGGTGATCCCCGCCGCCCGCAAGATCTGGCGGATGGTCTCGGTGCTGACCGGTAACCAGTGATGCTCGGCCAGGTAGGCCACCAGCTTGGTCAGGCTCCACGTGGTGAACGGCTGTCCCAGACCAGTGGGATCGGCTTGGGCGATGCGGCAGATCAGTTCACGGGCGGCCAGACCGAACTTACGCGGTCGGCCGCCGCTCCATTTTGGGTCCAGAGCCGCGAACCCCGACTCGTTGAACGCATGGATCACCTCCCGCACATAACTGTCGGTCGCGGCGAACATGACCGCGATATCGGCCGCGCCGCGGCCTTGCATCGAGGCCAGCACGATCCCGGCCCGCCGCAACCGGACACGATCCCGCGTGGACCGGGTCACCTTGACCAGACGCTGCGCCTCCTCGGGCTCCAACGACCGCACGAACACCTCAGCTCGACGTCCCACTCGACCACCACCTCCAGCGACCAAGCCTGAACCATCAACCAACCACACGTCCACGCGACACGATTACAACGCCAACGTTCCTTGATACGGCACTAGCAGTTCAAGTCCATACTCTATTGACCGTTCGGCTCTGCCCAGTGTTAGTAGCTGATCAAGCGTCCGGGCGAGATGCGGCGAGCTGAGATGAAGGCGTCGCTTGACATTCACCGGAATGCGGGTGTGGATACAAGTATCCCGATTCACAGCTGCGCCATTCTGGCAAGCGTTCTTCGACGAAGGCGTACCGATCATGTTGCGACCAGGACTGAGAGGGACGAGTCCGTCGGCAATGAAGAAGACGGCGGGGTATACGGCGTCGGCGGCATTGCCATCTGCGCCCCAGGCCACCATCGAGCAACCGCAACGTGCGTATCCAAGTTGCAGTAGTAGGACCTGGCCCCGTCCACACCGCAGACGGGGCAAGATCTGTCCATATAGGACCTATCGCCGTCCCCGCCAACGCCGGACCGCGATCAGCAGGCACACCGCGGCGGTCAGGAATCGGACAACGGTGGTCGCCTCGGGCAACACCGAGATGATGGTTGGCCACATGATCTTCGCTCCTCGGTCGATCGGCTGACACCACGGTCGCGCTTGGGGCGTCCAGCCACGTCCAGCGCGGAATGTCTGGAAGACTGGACGGCCAACCGCACGCATCGGAGAGCTCGATGGCCGACCAGCGAACCGAAGTCCTAAAGGAGCTGTACAAGCTAGTAGGGCTCGGATACGAGCGAGTGGCCCGTCACGGCCCGCTGAGCAAATCCTCGGTGGGCAACTTGCTCAAAGATGCTTCGAAGGCCAGGGACGACACCATCAACGCGTTCATCGACGCATGCCTGGCTGCCGCAAATAAGAGAGGCATCGACCTGCCTGAAGGGAAGGGCAACTCCCGCTACTGGCGGGATCGTATCGACGCGGTAACTCCCGACCCCGACGTTGCGCCAGGTGAGGAGTGGGCCAATGTGGTCCTGGAGCACCGCGTCTGGGATCACGTAGAGGTCCGGGACCCGTTCCTCGATCACGCGGTGGCGATCGCTCGCGAGCTGTTCAGCCTGCGCGGTGAGACACATCCAGACGACCCATGGCGGGACGCTGACTTCCTCCGCCGCTTCACCGAGAATCTCGCCGGTCTGGTCACGATGCCGCTGACCGGCGCGGAAGCCGCGCTGTTGACCCTAGTCCCGCTTGCCTACAAAGCCGACACGACCCGCCAGGCTGAGCTGATGCAGGACGTGGACCCCACCAATCTCGATCAGACTGGCCGACCTGAACGCGCGGGTTACGAAGGTTTCCTGGGTCAGGAGGCCAACCAGCGCCTGGTGGACCGCGCCAGAGAAAGAGAACTTCCGGACCGCCGCCCGGCACCGATGGAGATCGGCTGGTGGCTGTACCACCAGTGGCTCGCCTCCGCGTCCCGTGCCGTGGGCGGCAGTATTTTCGAAGCTTTGGCGGAGCGGCCACAGATCAGCAAGGACCGTGTGCGCGTCGACCTCGTCACCATCCTGGCCAAGCTCGCGCGCGTACTGCACCGGCCTGCCGACGAGTTACGCACCCCGGACCGTCTGGGCTTGAAGGCCACTAGGAACAGGTTCAGCTTGTCTGCCCAGCCGGTGGAGGTGCGCGAGCAACTGATCGGCTTGATGGCCGCATTGGGGCACGCACTGGCGATAGAACCGACTGCGTTGCCCAGGATGGTCGTGGAACACCTCGGCATCCCCGGCGCGGTCGACCTGTCGCAACTGATGACCACGCTCGCCAACACCGACTGGAACGGCGAGCCGCCGGTACTGCGGCTGCACGCGTCATGCCACCACGAAGCAGTGTTGGAGGCACTGAAGGAACAGGTCGTCTACGTCGACGCCGTGCTGGGAGCGATCCATACCACCGACGCCCTCGCTTCGCTGAGAACGCTACTGCACTCGCGCGCATCTGCCGAGGGAGTCCAACCCGCTGAGGGTACTTTCGCCACTCCTGTCGACCGGTTCCGACTCGACGAGGAGCGCATCCGCGAGCTGCTGATGGGGACACAGCTTTACCGTGACCCGTCATTGGCGATCCGGGAGCTGTACCAGAACGCCTTGGACGCGTGTAGATATCGTGCCGCCAGGCATGAGTACCTGGCCAACCGTTACGGCGCCCCACAGGACTACCGCGGGACGATCGAGTTCGAGCAAGGAATCGAGAACGACCGTTACTTCCTTGAGTGCAGGGACAACGGCATCGGCATGGGCGAAGGCGAGTTTCGTGGCGCCTTCTCCAAAGCAGGGGTCAAGTTCACTGACCGAACCGAGTTCCACGAGGAACAGGCGGAGTGGCGCGAGTACGGCGTGCGGCTCTATCCCAACAGCCGCTTCGGCATTGGAGTCCTGAGCTACTTCATGCTCGCCGACGAGATCGAGGTGACCACCTGCCGAATGCCTCGCGATCGCGAGCCACCGGAACCCGAACTAAAGGTCACTATCGCCGGACCCGGCCATTTCTTCCGCATCACCAGGCAGCACACCGCGATCAGCCGGCCAGGCACCCGCATCAGGCTCTACTTATCTGACGGCGCCAAGGCACCGTCATGCGTGGAAGTCCTACGGCGGTTACTCGGTATCGCAGAGTTCACCACGACAGCGCAGCACTTCAGGGGGGAGCCCGAGCGGTGGGAGGTCGGCGTTTTGAACACCCGCCAGCGCTTGTCACAGGGCGATGAGGGGATCGACGTCAGTGGCAATCTGGTCACCAACGAGGACGGCGATGTCAGCTGGTGTGAGCACGGTGGTGCACTGCTCGTTGACGGTATCTATGTACGGGCGGGTAAACAGCGCGGCGTGCTGGCAGATCCGAACGACAACGGCGATATCCGCGGAGTCGTTATCAATCTCAGAGGCGATAAGGCACCGAAGCTGTCAGTCGATCGCACTCTGGTGCTCGAGGACGTGTCAGGCCGCGTTGAACGAATGGTACGGGCTGCGACATCGAACCTGATCCGCACCAAGCCGTCCTTCCTTTGCTTTGAGTGGCTAGCGGATGTGGCGTTGTCCAGTCCAACGGTCGCGGACATGGTCACCGAGGCGATGTGTCAAGCGAGTGCACAGCTCCGGCACAGTCAAGACGAGACCTATGACATCTCGTCAACGGGTCATTTCGCCACCGATCCGGAACTGTTCACCCCAAACCGCAATCGGAATCGCGGCTGGTTTCCCCGATCTGCCCGCAGCGTCACGCGTGTGAAAGTGGGGCCGCTTGACGTGTCTCGTTTGCCAGACCACATCACACTGTGGCGTGTACTCGCTCACCACACCGAGAGAATTATCAGTGAGCTGGCGGACCTCGTTCCCGACAAACCGCTACGGCGGGACGTACTCACTGCACGGGCGACGGATGCGGTACTGCTGGCCAACAATGTCAGTTGGTCGAAAGATGACCGGTTGGGCCGCGAGGCTCCGATACCACCTGGCCATATCCTGTGGTTGGCACTCAACACATCCATGAGTCCACGGGAGGTCGCAGAACGAGCCGTCAGACTCGGCGCGACACAGCTCGACCCGCAAACATTCGCACCGGACAAGGAACGACTCGCCGCCGATCTTCCATTGCTCAGCAAGCATCTGAACGGAAAGCCCGACTGGCTCACCACCGACCATCCGCTCGATCTGAAGCACATCGTCGATTCCCACCTCAGGTTGCACCTGACGTTTCAGGACATCGTGACCAGGCTGGCGTCCTTCGGCTTCACCGTTCCCCGCACGGAACAGTTCGCCGATCGTCTCGCGCGTACCGACCTCAGGCTGATCAACCACGACCTCACCCACCATGGATCCTGGCTGGACCTGGCCGAGAAGGTATCCGCGCTGCACGTGATCAAGGCAGCGACCACGCTGGACATCGACGCGGCCGAAATCGTCTGTCAACTCCAGGCATTAGGATTCGACGTGGACCAGCCGACTCAGCTGGTTCAAGAGCCGACCGCGGAGGATCTGGTGCTTTTCAGCGCCGGGGTGAACGGAAAAGGTCCCTGGCTGGATCGAAGGCGTCCGGTGCCAGCCTCTCATCTGATTCGTGTGTCGGCGGAACTGGGCATTGGTCCACGGGAAGTCGGGCAACGGTTGAGTGCATGCGGCTTTATCGTGCGTAAGCTTGACAGCCTTCCGGAAAAGGCTGCCGATAAAGACGTCGAGCTGCTCAGGGATTTCGACGACGAGGAGCCACTGACCCAGGCGCACTTGACCTACGAGGGTCGGCAAATCGGATACAGCCCACGCGACGTCGCAAAGTGTCTGGCTCGGTACGGATACGACATTCGTCCTGGCGATTACGGAGTGAACTATCTCTCGCCGATCGACCTTAAGCTTGCCAGCAGGGATTTTGATGGTATACATCCCTGGCGATCCGCCAACTCCCTGGCGGATGCGGGCTATCTCATCCAAGCGTTTCTCGAGACGGGGTTAAGCCCCCGCGACGTGGTGGATCGCCTGGCGCGACAACAGCTCGACGCGGGCGTTGCCGAGAATGTGCCCGAACCAGGCGGAGCCGACATGCGGTTGCTTGACTGGGCTACCGGTGGTGACTGGTCCAACGTCACCAAGCCCGTTAATCTGCAACAGCTGATCACCGCGTCCATCCATGCCGGATTGACTCTGCAAGCGGTTGCGCAGCGACTACGCGCCCTGGGCCTTAACGTACCTGACCTGGCGGAAACCGTGCGGAACGCCTATGTCCGAGTGCCTTGGCGTGGCCGACAGACCTGAGTGTCACCAAACCCATACGGCGTTCATGGCAGTTCCTTGGCGGCGCCGGTCCCTTCGCTGTCGTCCATGTGGCTTAGGCCATGAGCTACGCATGAGAAGGGCCACAGGCATGAACCCCTCCGATCGCACTCCTGGCCGCCGCCGTCAACCGCACCGGTTTGGGCTGCCCGCTCGCCCCAGTGGTGAACGCGAGCTACCACCTGCCGGATCTCGTTGAGCCACAGCACCGACGAACGTTAGAGAACGTCCCAACTTGTGCACACACAGCAACTCGGCCGCAGCGGTGGAATGGATCAGCGGCCAGTCAGAGAAGCGACACACCGTGCGCTAGCCTCGGATTCGAATGCGCGCAGGCACCCTGACCTGGTGGGTCAGGAGCTGATGGAGATCCGCCTCTACCAGGCTCTGATCTTCGAGGGTGACTGTCAACGCGTACGACTGCTCTTGATAGTTCGTGACATTCCTGGCCCAGGTGGCGGCCCGGTGAGTGACTGCCACGTAGAAGATCTCGTCATCGTTGATGAACGAGTTTCGTGCCGTCCACCGGCGGACCTGCAACGTGCTGCTAGCCACCACACTGCTCCCGGGGTCCAGTGGCGGACGCCGTCTGCGGTCGTTGATGAACTCCTGCGGATTGTCCGGGTCTTGGCGGCTCAGCATTTCCTGTAGCTCGTCCGGATCAATGTTGCGGTACAGGTCGACCTGCATGGTGGCGGCCAGGTACTCGCGACGCTGGCGTCGCACCGGAGGATCGAACGCCAGTGCCACGGTGATGGTGCGTTCACCTCCGCTTCCCCGACGGAACACTTCAGGCACAGGGACTGGATGAATGCTGACGGTGTCAACCTTCATCGCACCGTCGTAAGTCATGGTGGTTCGCTGGCGTCCACTGGTGATAGCACGACCGCTGTCGGGGCGGCCAAGCCCGAAACGGGCGGCTCGGCGATGATCCTGCTGAGTGTCGACAGCCGTAGCGGGCAACTTCGCGCTAATGGCCACGAGCGCCCGGATCAAGTTGGACGATGCATCCGGGTACGCGTGAAGGACGTCCGCTGCGATACGAGCGACGGCCGGCGCGGCGTAGCTCGTACCATTGCACGCTTGGAACAGCTGGCCCGTGTCGGGATTGATCGCCGTGCTAACCATGCTGGCGCCAAGCTCGTTCGGCGACACCACCTTGGAGTCGTTGACCACGACATTGCCGCCGTAGTGCACGACTTCCGGCTTGTTCCGCCGTTTCGAGTTGGTACCGATGCCTGGACCGGTACGGCTGAACGGCGATGGTTGATCGACACCCGCGACGGCCTGCCAACCGAAACGGTTGGGTAGCTCCGCTACTCCCTCACTGAGGGCCAGCGATCCGACGGTCAGTGCCAAAGCAGCGGGCGCGGGTTCAGCCAGCCGATGCTCACTGCTGTCCAAATAGGCCGGATAGTCGTCGGCGACGTGATGGCCACTGGGCGTGCGAGCTGTCATCGCGTGGATAGCGGTGTTGCCGGTGGGCACTACAACGACGATCTTAAGTTCGCGGATGAGATCGTCGATGACTTCGGTCAATGCACCGAGATGGACATCGTTGTACGGTTCGTCGTAGCCGATCGACAGGTTGAAGATCTTCACCCCGTAGGTGCTGTGCAGATGACGGATTCCCTGCTCAACCAGTTCGTGCGGAAAGGCGCTCTGGACGAACCGGGGCGCGCCGCGTAGGTTTCCCGGCTGGGGTTCGAGGATTCGTGCTACTCGAACTGTGCCGTAGGCGGTGATCGGCTCGCCGTCTCGTAGTTCCTCATGTAGGTCCGGCAGAAGAACGCGGCCGACGACCTCGCTGCCATGGTCGCCAGGTTGTTGCCAGCCATACTCGGGTGGCCCCATAGGGTCGACAGACTCCACAAGTCCGGCAAGCAAAGGATGCTCGGTGGCTGGTGCGTCGTCGAGCACGCCGACGGTGGCCGAGGGCAGGCTCGTACGGATCAGGTCGGTCGCTCCGAGGGTGCGCCAGTCTCGGAAGTCCATGAACGGCACAGGTGGGGTGCGAACCTGCTCGATCACACTGGTGTCCAGCAGATCGTCAAGGCTAGCCTGCGTCACGCGAGCCCGGATCAGAGTGCGCCGTGGGCTGAGAGACCGCAGTTGAACGTCGCCAGCGCTGTGAGCCAGGACCTGTTCGACGACGCCGACTCGTCGCTGCGCCTCGGCACGATCGGGCGATGGCCAGATGGTGATGTCGACCAGAAACGGCTCCTCAGCTGGTGGTGGCGTCAGTCCTGGGCCGCGCCGGTCGACTGGGCCGTACGGCTCGATGTCGTCAATCAGATCAAGCAGTGAAGACAGAGATCCCGTCGTCCTGTAGTCACGCAACGCCGCAGCCAACTCCGCGCCACCATCGTCACTGAGGACGAAGTACGTGTAGTCAGTGGTCTCGCCCAGGAGATGCAAGCCCCGGCCTTCAAGAGCGCTGTCCTGTGGGCGGCCCACGGCGCGGAGTTTGAACACCAATGCGGGATCGACTCCGCGGTCAAGTCGTCGTGGTGCCGCGACAACCTGCTGAAGTTCATTCTCCAGGTGGGCGCCGTGCTCGGACCGGTTCCGGCTTGTTGGCACTCCTCCACCGCCGCCTGCACGCCGGGACTCAGCCGTGCGCGGGTCCGGGAGGAGTAGATGGGGTGGCATCTGAGGCAGCTCCTGCTACGTGCTCTACCAGGGTCGTGCTGTGACGGCCTTCACCGCATCGTCGATATCGGCGGGCAGGATCTCTTTGTCACCACGTAGCAGCGCCGTTCTTCGGGCGTCCGCAGCCACCTTCTCGACAGCGGCGTGAGGCAGTCCTTTCAGGGCGGCTGCCGTCTTGTCAATATCCACCCCACGGTGGGGCACTGGACGAAGCCGCAACCGAAGCAGCCTGCGTAGTTCGTGGACGGTGGGTAGACGAAACATGACCACTTCGTCGAAACGACGCCACAAGGCACTGTCAAGCAGGCCAGAGTGGTTCGTGGCGGCCAGAAGCAGACTCGGGCCCCGATATGTATCGATCATCTGCAGGAACGCGGTGATAACCCGCTTCATCTCACCGTGCTCACTAGCGTCGTCCCGGGAACGACCGAGCGCGTCGAACTCGTCAAAGAGCACAACGAAGGGAGCTTGATCGGTGTAGTCCAAGACGCGACGCAGGTTACTGGCAGTCTCACCGAGATACGAGGACACGACAGCATCGAGTCGGACAAGCAGGAATGGCCGACCGAGCTCACTGGCGAGCGCCTCTGCCGCCGTTGTTTTCCCGCAACCAGGTGGACCGCGGAAGAGAAGCCGTTGACGGCGAGGGATCCCTGCCGCGTCCAGGTCACCCCACCGGTGGACCTCGTCGACGATCTGACCGAGGAGAGTGGTTACCTCCAATGGAAGGACCAAGTCCTCCATCAGCCGATCAGGTGTACGAACCTCCGCCAGTGGCCACTCGCCCTCCCGATCCTTCGGCGGCTCCGGAAGAACGACAGTCGAGCCCGTGTCGTAAGAGCCGCCAGCGGCGAGCAGTTTCTGCAAGTCACGAGCCAGCGCATGATGCTGCTTGGCCTGCTCCTCCTCGATGATCTCGGACGCAGCGCGTCGGAACGCGAGCTCATCGCGCGTATAGAACGCCCGAAACAGCGTCTTGAGGTGTCGGCCAGCCACAGGGCGATGCTAGCCGTACTGATCCATGAACGCCTATTGCAGGGCGAACGCCGCCATCCCACGTTGCGCCGTAGCGGGAGCACCGCGGTCACCTCAGGAACGGGTCGTGGGCGATGTCTGCCGGTATTCACAGCTCATCCCCGCGGAAATACCGCTCGTCTGTCCACATGCAACTGTTGTGTGGCGCTATGCGGGCCCTGCACTACAAGTTCCACATCCCGGAGTCGCGTGAACTATGTAGACAGTTTGAAGCTAGGCGGGTCCCTAAAGCGAAGTCCACAAAGCTCAGTCGGCACACAAACCAGTCACGATTTGGCATCATCGGGCTTGACCTGCGAAAACGGGCTGATGGCGGCGTACATTCTGATCATGAGTGCCAGCTACCATGGCACGACCGCTGGTGGCCGTGACTCCACCACCCGTGCGCATCGCCCTCGCGGCAGCATCTCGACGCTACCGAGCGGGTCACTGCGGGTACGGGTCTTCGCGGGGATCGATCCGATCACCCGCCGCCAGCACTACCTGACCCAGACCATCCCCCATGGTCCCACTGCGGAACGCCAGGCCGAGGTAGTCCGAGCCCGGCTGGTGACCATGGTGGAGGAACGCCGCCAGCCGCGAACCAACGTCACGCTCGGTCACCTGGTGGAGCGGCACGTCGCGACCATGCGCGCCGGCGTCCACACTCGGGGCAGCTACCGTGGCTATCTCCGCAAGCACATCCTGCCGCTCATCGGCCACCTGCGCGCGGGCACTGTTCCGCCCGAGGCACTGGATGGGTTCTACGCCGAACTCGCTCGCTGCCGCGAGCACTGTGGCACACCTGCCGCCACGAAGGCCGCCATGTCGTCCGCAACGTCCACAGTGGTCGAAGTTGTCCGCCGGAATACCAAGCGCCACGAGTGCCGGCCGCTGTCGGCCGCGACCATTCGCAAGATCCATTTCCTGATCAGCGGCGCCTATCGGCAAGCGCGCCGCTGGGGCTGGCTCTACACCAGCCCCACAGCGTTGACCAACCCACCATCCAGACCCGCACCCGACCCACAACCACCGACCCCAGACGAGGTGACTCGGATCCTCCTGCACGCGTGGCCGGACCCGGACCTCGCCGTGCTGATCTGGATCGCGATCGTCACCGGCGCCCGCCGCGGCGAGCTCTGCGCGCTGCGCTGGCCCCACTTCCAGCCAGATCGCCGGGTCCTGCACATCCGCCGCAGCATCGCCCAGGACGGCAAATATCTCGAGGAGAAAGACACCAAACTCCATCAACGCCGCCACGTCGCGCTCGACCCGGCCACCACGGCGCTGCTGGTCGCCTACCGCACATTCCGCGAGCAGCGGGCCGCCCGCCGCGGACTCACCCTGTTGCCGGACGGATTCATGTTCTCCCCGGCCGCTGACGGGTCACGCTGTCTGGCGCCGTCCGCGCTCGGGCAGCGCTACCACCGATTCGTCCACCGCTTGAGCATCACCACGACGCTGCACAAGCTGCGGCATTACAGCGCCACCGAGCTCATCCTGGCCCAAGTGGACACGCGCACGGTCGCCGGTCGGCTCGGTCACGCGGACTGTGGCATGACCCTCAACACCTACGCGGCCTGGCTCAACGAAGCCGACCAACGCGCCAGCCACCTACTCGCCGACCGCATCCCCGTCCGCCTCACCCCACACAACAACCACCCACCAGCACCCGAACCCCAGACACACTCGCTCTATCAGAAGATCGCCGACGACCTGCGCACCCAGATCACCAACGGCACCTACCCCGTCGGCAGCACACTGCCCACCAACCACGAACTCACCACCCACTACGGCGCCTCGACCGGCACCATCCACCGCGCTATCACCGAACTCGCCGCAGCGGATCTCATCGACGTCAGCCGCGGCCGCCGCGCCACCGTCCGCCCACACCACCAACCACTCCAACGCCGCATCCAGAACTCACCAGCACCACCACCAGCCCTCCTCCCATTCCCCAGCCCAACACCAGCCACACCAGAACCACCACCACGGCACATCCAACGACGCCACACGGCGCGAACGAGATCTCACCCACACGTTGCTGGCCACCCGCACACAGCCCTCCGGCACTGAAAGATCCCTGTCATCTTTCGCGACGATGGAGAAGAGGGCTCCTCCCGCACGCTGTCCACTCACGAGATTCCTTAGCCCTGCACTCCCGAGACTCACCAGCAAATCGACTATCACGCCTGCCGTGGCCGATGTTTCCAGCCCTCGACGAGGAGTGCCCTCGCCATCGGCACGACGAGCGACGCAGCGGTACTCGTCATTCCATGAGGTAGCCGAGCATTCGCTCGCGATCTTGATAAGGAGTTCTGAGTACGAGCTTGGAAATCCCGTGAGCGGAAACTCGCCTCTGCTGATGGATTCCGTGAGCGCTGACACGCACGTTCAGCTCGACGTCATCTCCGGCCAGCCAGGGTGATGCAGAAGTCATCCGCCTCAGGGCCGCAATGATCAAGTAGCCCTATCGGGTGAAACATTCGGACTCATCGTCGACGGTTTCGCGACAGTCATTACCCCAACAGGGTGACGATAGTTATGGCTCGGTATTGACGGAGCACGGCCGTCACATGCGGAGGCGTAACATTCCAGTTGGTAACTGTGATCACACTAGGCACTAGTCGCGGCGACGGGGAGCGAGTGTGATGCCTAGCGGGTCCGGTATTCCTCCGCTGGTCGGCACGGCTGCCCGAAGGCGTCGAGCGCTAGCGCATTTGTCACCGATCTTCGAGGTACATCTGAATCGCGGTCGTAACCCATCGACGGTCGCGTGGTCAGATTACGATTTCATCGCGCTGACGCAGCAGACTGTCGACACGATCGCCCTGTCGTCGGGCTTGGACGGAAACCTGGGCGCTCCTCGGGTTGCCGTGCTCGCCGAGATGACGCGTACGGCGGCCATGATGGCGCCCCACCGTCCCGCATCTGAGCACGCGCATGTCGCTGTGCACCTGCTGGACCACCTGTTGCGTCACGACGAGTCCACTCCGTATTTCGACATCACCTACGCCGATCCCGACGCGGCGTGGCGAACTGCGGTCCAACCCGTGCGGGTGCTGTACGAGACACTTGCCGCAGATGGTTCCACGCTTCATGTCAATGTCGACAACACCGCTGTCGCCCTCCTGCTCATCGCGACCAACCGGTCGCTGGAAGACGAACATGAAGCCGTGATCGCGGTGATGCAGGCGCAGGCTGACAGTGGTCGGTTGGACGCGGCGATCGTTTCGGCTGAGGACGCGCTCACGTTGTCACGTGCCTATTCGGCCAATGTGCGCCGCATGATCATCGAGGCGGAACGGGACGTCACTCGGGTTGACTATCTGAACACGCTCCGACCCGAACTGACTGCGGCGACTACGCATCTTGAACGACGCATCCATGTCGACGGCACATTTCTGCGGCATCTGGAAAACCTGAGGGCGGACGCCTCCGAGGAGCAGGATCCAGATGCTGTCCGGCAGCTCACCCAGGCGACATCTCGGCTCGGCGACGCCGTCGAGACACTTGCCGAACTACACACCGAGGTCATCGGTGCGACGCCGCGCTGGCGCGACGCACAGGCAGCGCAAGCGTTTACGGCCGTCCCGGCGACCGAGATCGACCCCACCACGGATGTGTTGTCCACGATGCTCAGCGGCACCACATTGCCACACGGCGCGGATTCATCGCCGCCAATGCCTGCCCTGCTCTTCGATTTCACCGCTATCACCAATCGTCTCGTCGCCCCACCGAGACAGACACTCGAACCTGATGGCCCGGCGGAGTCGGACGAGCCGCTGGAAGACGCAGACGGCGTGTACCAGCAGTTCCCCGAGCAGTTTCACAACATCGCGCACGCTCTGCGTATGCGGCGTATCGCTCCCGGCATGAAGGCGCGATTGTCGGTGTTGCTGGCCGACGCCGACGAACTGTTCTCGCATTCCGATTTCGCTCTGGTTGAGGAACTCGCCATGCTGGCCGGATCCCTGGACACGGCACGTAGACGACTTCGGTTGCTGCTGGCCCTCGATGGGCTCATGCTCTGGCGGCCGGACGGAGTCCCTGGCACGCACGACGATTGGTGGGCGGTTGACGACGGCAGCCGGGAGTCGCTGCCCGACCTGGATGTTCCTGACCTGCTCGTGCATCGAAAGGGCCTCGAAGATGAGCGCTCGTGACGACGCCCGCGACGCCGGTCTTCTGCTGCGCTTCGCCTTGGACCACACGGTGACACCGGCACGCAACGACACCTATAGCCAGCTGCTCGACCGGTACCACGCTGATCCGAACTTGCGAACGTCCTTCGAGGAGACAGCTGCGGGTCTCGGTGTCCGAGTTCTTACCGCAGACCGAACGACTGGGCTGGTGTTGATCGCCGAAGCGAGTTCACCGCTGGCGGTGAAGGACACCAGCCCGTGGTTGCGGATCCGGGATGCCGCCGACCGGATGGTCTACGGCGTGGCTTTGGGAGGTGTCGCGGCATGGTGCTATCCGAACGCACGAGCAGTTCGTGAGCCTGGCACTCGCCGAGTGACCGCGGTCGATGTGGACCGGCTCGTCCGCGAGCACGCTGCCGCTGTTGAAGCGGGCGACATCGGCCTCGATGAAGGACTCGGGCCCGCCTGGCACCAGTACAGCATGCGCAAACAAGCCAGCGAGACACGGAGCGGACAGCTCAGACGTTACTGCACTGTATGGATGTGCGAGCGGGTTCTCGAGATGCTCGGCGCGTTCGGGCTGCTGGTGCCCGACAAGACAGTGGCGCCCCCACGGGCGGACCTCAAAGTGTGGCGATCGACTGACCGGTTCCGCGCGCACGTCGCGGCAACCGGCGGACCGCTTGCGTGGCAGACCATTGTTCAGTCGCATGTCTCTGACCGGGTTCTTTTCGGCGATGACGAGGAGGACGGATGAACCAGACGGGTTGGCGGTTGGAACGCACGTACCTGGCCGGTGTTGGCCCCTCCGAGTCACGCTTGGAAGGTCTCCACATCCACTGGTCCGATCCGTTTGAACCCAATGGGCATTCAGCGTTGTGGGCCGACAACGGCACCGGAAAAACGATGATCACCGCGCTGCGCTATGCCCTTTACATGCCGGACAGCCGGGAGTTCATCCGCGGCGACTCCGATCGTTCACTCGCACAGGTAGTTCGCTCGCGCGATGTCTGCCATGTCGTTGAGCAAGCCACTCGCGTCGTGGATGGCGAACAACAACGCATCGTCGTCGGCATGGTCGCTGACTGGCCCGACGGCGGAACTCAGGATCTGGACAACCCGTCGAAGCTCCACCGCGTGTTCTATGGCTGGCTGACCGGCCCCGACGGCCCGACCATCGACAACCTGCCGTTCCGCACCAGCATTGGCAGGTGGGCAACGCGCGCCCAGTTCGCATCCGGAGTCCGGGAAGTCCTGCCCGACGGCGGCGCGGGACCACCGCACGCGCCGTCGGAACATCAACGCCACTGGCGCAATTGGCTCGCTGCCGCCGGGGTGGACCTTGACCAGGTTCGGTTCCAGGCCGTCATGAACGCGTCGGAAGGCGGTGTCGACCGGGTCATGCGGTTCGCTGACTCGGACGCGTTCGTCCAGTGGCTCATCGGCGCGACCATGTCGACGACAACCGTTGAACAGATCACCAACAGTATCAACAGGTTGCGGGAGAACGCCGCGTCTCGGCCACAGTGGACAGAAGAGCTGGAGTTGTGGGAACGCATTGTCGATCCGATGCTGAACCTGGCGATCGCCCATGAACAGGTGACGAACCACCGTCGTGCCGTGCGGACCGCTGAGATCGATGCCGCCGCTGTAGTAGCCGACGTTACGGCGACGATCCAGGCGTTGGCCCAGGAGCAGGAAACCGCTACGAACCTCTACGAGCACCACGATCAAGGCCGACGAGCCGCTGGTGCTCTAGCCCGCCGCGCTCAGGCACACCGCCTCCGCATGCAGCTGCGAGCCGCTCAACTGCGCGTCAAGGAAGCCGAGGACATCGCGGAAGATCGCCGCAAGAGACGCGACGCGGCGAACAATTTCTTGGCTGCGTGGCGGCTCGTCGAGCATGTACTTGATGCGGCCGTGCTTGAGAGTACGCTCACCGAGCAAGAGGAAATCCTCGACGCGGCCGAAAAGGAGACCGCACAACTACGGCTCGACGAGAAGCGCCACCGTCATTCGCTCGCCCGGCTGCTGACCCATCGCCGCGACGAAGCACACCGTCAGGTCAAAGCGGCGGACGACTTGGTGGCCAGAAGTCGGTCTGCCTTGACCAAAGCCGACCAAGAACTCGAGTCACGTATCACGTTGCACAGCAAGACAACTGAGCAGGTCAGGCAACTCCAGTCTCGCATCACGGCCGCAGAACAAGAGATCAGCGATGCGGTAGCTGCCGGAGTGCTCGCCGAAGGAACTGAACCCGCCGAACGCGACGCCGATCTGCAAGCACAGATCGCTAAGGCGCAAGCGTCCCGTAACCAAGCCGACCGAGCGCTGAAGGAACTCGACAAGCAAATCGGTGTGGCACAGGGCGCGCTGTCATCCGCCAAGCAAGGTATTGCGAGCGCGCGACTGGACGCCCACAACGCCGAACGAGACCTGAACACGATCACAGCCCGAATCGAAGCGCTGACAGGCGATGAACGTCTCCTGTCCGCGGTGCCGACCGAAATTGTGGACCTATGGGATCAGCGTGATGCCCTTGTCGACGCGCTTACCAGTCACGCGAACAAAGCCGACGGCGAGGCCGCCGAGGCAGAAAACGTCATCGCCGCCGCACAACGGACGATTCGCTCGCTCGAAGTCGACGGACTGCTTCCACCCTCTGAAATCGCGCGCAAGATAGTCAAACGCTGCGAGGACAAGGAGATCACGGCCTGGTCTGGCTGGCGTTGGCTGGAGCGGGAGATGTCCACGCCAGCGGCCGCCGCCGCGTTTGCGTCCGCACGACCTGACATCGTGTCAGGTGTGGTTGTGGCGCACCGCGATCTCGTTCAGGACGCGGTGGCGGCGATCGGCGATATCGATCTCGACGTCGCGGTATGGATTGGCGCCGTGACAGATCCAGATTCCGCAGCTGCCGGACGCGACGAGGATGCCACGGTCCTACTGCCACCAGCGGGTACCTACGATCGTGCTGCGGCATCGCGAATGCTCCAGTCCGCCGTTGACAGCCGGGAAGATGCAAAACGCGCCAAGGAAGTCGCCACGACACGTGCAACCGGCACCAGGGAAATGCACGCCAGCTTGGCAGCATTGTGGCGGGACCTGCCCGCTGACCCGCGAAACCAGCTAGCCGAGAAGATCAACGCGGCACACAACCGACGCACGGCCGCAGAATCGGCAGAACAAGCCGCGCAAAACGATCTCGCAGACTTGGCTCGCCAAAAGGAAGAACGACAGGGTGAACGCGACACGACGCAACACATCATCGATGATGCTAGCGAAACGCGCCGCCTCCTAGTACCAGCGATGACTGCCGCCACAACGCTCGCCGAGTCACGCCCGCGACTTCCTCCGCTTCGTGAAGAGGTCGTAACCCTGCAGCAACGCATCAATGAACTTCGCCGGAAACGACCAGACCTTGTCAATGACATGAGACAGGCCGAGCAGGCACAGCGTGATTCCGTGCGCGCCCGGGATGACGCCGCCAATAAGCTTCGTGAAGGAGGGTTGTCGGCGACCAACGATGGCCCCGTGCCAGCCGACAACGAAGCGACGATCCGTGCACGACTGACCGGCGTGACAGCCGCCCTTGCCAACGCCGCAGTAGATCCGGATCTCCGGAAACAGATCGAGCGAACCCGCCAGGACCTGGCAAACGTGCAGGCCAAACTCGGCCCCGATACCGACATTCGGCACCTTGCCGAACAACTCGCCACAACAGACGGAGCACGACATCCCGTTGCACTCGCTGCATCGGTCCGAACCGCCGAGCAAGCGGCAGGACTCGCCAGTGAGGAGTTCGTGAAGGCTGAGAACGCCGCAGAGTTCGCCCGACAAGAGCATCAGAAACGCACGCTCGAGACAGCAGATCGCTCTTCGCCAGACGTCGACGACTTCCCCGCCGCAGTACTGGTCACTAGTCCCAGTGAAGCAGACCGGCTTGCCCGGCTGCTCGACGACCTGGCAACCGTGCAGCTCGAGAAGCAACGCGCCGAAGAAAAGCGCGCCGCCGAAGCACAACAGGCCAAACAACGCGCAGAACAGTCAGCCAAGCTAGTGGAAGCATCAGCCAAACCGCTGAGCCATCTCGCCGATCCGACCCTAACCGGTCAGCACGATCACGACACCGACCAACTGCTCATCCGCATCAACGAAGTCTCGGAGCGAGTCCGAACGACGACGAAAACCCTGGCCGCCAGCGAACAGGCACAAACCCACGCGAGTAACACCATCCGAGCTCACGCTAACGGACCGCAGGCACGCAAGGTCGAAGAACGCAAGGATTCCCGAGTCACCGACCTCATCATGCGGCTACGTGCCGACGATCGCCTCCCAGCCGAAGCCGAACGTATCGCCGGACACCTTGAGCAGCGGGTCGCCACATTGCGAGACGACCTGGCCAAGCATGACGAGCATGTACGAACGTGCGCCACGATGCTGCACCTACAGGCCGCTACCGCGCTTCAACGACTACGCGCATACCAGAACCAGTCACGCTTACCTAAAGGACTCGGAGAGTGGTCCGAAGCCAAGTTCGTTGTGATCGAGCACGAAGCGGTGCCCAAAGATGAATCAGTCGCGGTGGATCGTGTCGCACGCGTAGTACACGCTCTGCTCACACCAGGCGTGGGGCGTTCAGACGCACAAACGATGTTGTTCGCTGCCGCGCGAGCACTGGTCGACGCACCGTTTCGGGTCAGACTGCTCAAACCTCACACGGATCTAAAGGTCGACCGAGTCGATGTATCCGAACTCAAGAACTTCTCAGGTGGGCAGCGTGTCACCGCGGGAGTGCTGCTGTACGCCACAATGACACGGATCCGCGCCTCCGGAGACACCACGTCCATCGGCTGGCTGTGGCTGGACAATCCGTTCGGGCAGGCATCCGCAGACCAGTTCGTCCGAGTCATGCGGCTCGCCGCCGACAAACTCGGACTGCAACTGGTGTTCACCGCAGCGCCAAAGGACAAAGGAGCGCTGTCCATGTTCGACCGTGTGATCACTCTGGGTCGCCGTTCCCGCCCATCCTCCGGCGAACGGGTGGTGGTCGTCGAGGACGGTATGAGCACCATTGTGGACCTCACACTGGTACAGAAGGATGTTCTGGCGGTGTTGGGCGAATGACGACCGTCGACCTGGACTTGTTGATCACCGAACTCGACCCCAACCAGCGCGGCGGGCGGCGTCATGTCGACGACATCGCCACGAAGATTCGCGCGCTGCTTCCCCACGTCGAGTCGTCAGAAGTACCGGAGTTGGTGCTCGACACCATCCGGCGCGGCGAGGACAAAGGCCTCTGGTCAGCGGCACGCACCACCACAGTGCTCCGTGGCCGGACCACTCTGCCGAAGTCGGTGACACTGCTAGGACGAGCACAGGCCACCGACAAGCTCAAAGTCATCAGGGAACCGCTACGCCGGGAGATCGCCGGCTGGGCCGCGAATCTCCCGCTGACCAGCACGCAGCGCGAGATCCTGTTGAAGGTCAACGATTGGTTGAGACGTACCAACGGCGGCAAAGTCCCCATGGCCGCCGCAGCTGAACGCGCCTATGAAATCCTGCATGACGAGAAGGCCTTCGACCCCACGCCACCTCGGGGCGGAGCCACGTTGTGGCGTCACGACAGACTGACCTTCGACCTATTGCGATGCCACCGAATCACCACCCCACTGACTTGGGAACCCGCGACCTCACTCGTGGGCGAGCCAGGCCCCATCGTATGTGTCGAGAACCACGCCACATTCCGCACATTGCTCCGGATACTCCGGACTATGCACCGTCCACCATGGATTGCTGTCGCATGGGTTCAAGGCCGCAATACGGCCCCTCTGCAATCCTTGCTTGACCTGCCATTCCGGGTGACCCGGCTGGACTATCTCGGTGACCTGGACGCTGCGGGACTGGAAATCGCAATCGCCGCATGCGCCACGGCTGAGACAGCCGGCATACCAGCCGAACCAGCAGCCCAACTGTGGGAGCTACTCATCGAACAACCACCACGACAACGACGCATGGTGGATTCCTCCCGCGCAAACGTCCTCGTCAACTGGCTGCCGGAGTCGACCCGAAGTGCCGCTGCCAAGCTGCTGATCAATGGCCTCGCAATCCCTCAAGAAGCCCTGAGATACGACCTGCTCGCTCCGATATTCACAACAGCTGACCGGGGCTCGGAGGCCAACCAGCATCGTTAGCTCGTCTGAGCACCGTCGAGATTTGATTACTAGCAGTAACCACTATGCCTCGCGTCGACCGCCGCCAGGAGTGGCAACCAGTCCCATATGGACACTGAACCGCCACGTGCACACGAGCAATCCATGACATGGTTCATGACATGAGCCGGCTGATAACCCTGGCGTCTGCAGGGTATTATGAGGCAGTCCAAGAAAACCTAGCCACTGGCAGTGGTCACTGAATACGGATGTCGCCGCCCTCCGGAGGCGGGAGCGCAGGTTCGAATCCTGCCGGGGGCACCCATGAGGCGCCATGCCTACCTGCAGCAAATCCGCAGGTAGAAGGCTCTTTCAGGGTGCCACTCAGGGCCCCTAGCGGCGTTACCAGTGTGCTCTTGAAAGAGAAGCATGACATGTGTGGTGACGTAACGGTCTCCGGACCCAGTTCCAATACCCAGTGCCGCAGGACGGACAGGTCGATGCGCGCGCCGTCCGGCGCGGCAGGAACCAAGTCAGGCGCCGCGGCAATACCAGCAGCCCATTTGCCTGCCGAACGTGACCAGATCACCGGACATGGATGCAGCTGTGTCAGTGCAATCCCCTTGGAGCATCAGGCTTTCGGCAACTTGCACGCCGACCGGAATGCGGTCACGTTCCAGACGCGACGCTCCTGCCGTCGTGCATTAAGCAGCGACATCCACCCTGCGCTCACCTCCACGCCTGTCCTTGACTCGACCATGGGCCAGGATGCTGGCGATGTTACGGCGGGGTTGATGTTGGCGTTCCGTGACATGACCAGTCATGGCACGACCTCCACCCCTCAGAGCTGGGCATATGTGAGGTCAGCGTCCTGGTTCGAGCGTCGTCAGCCTGGTGTTGTTTTCGCCCGGGAGATGGCGTCACCCCTCGAAACCCGCCGCCGGAACCTCGGTCTGGGGTGTCAGGACGGTGATTCGACTGGAGGACACCGCCGACAGTCGTGCCGATCGCCGGGGCAGCATCGGCATCCTGCCCAGCGGATCACTCCGCGTCCGCGTGTATGCCGGTCTCGCCCCGGACACAAAGCGTCCGAAGTATCTGTCCGAGACTGTCCCATCAGGACCTAACGCGGAAGGCGAAGCAAGAACAGGCCCGTCTACGACTTGTCAGCATCGTCGAGCAACAACGCGGCTTGCGCCTGAACGCCACCCTGGACGAGTTAGTCCAGCGGCACATCGCCCTCATGTCCGGCGCCACGACAACCAAGAACGGCTACAAGGGATACCACCGCAACCACATCAGTCCGCTGATCGGCCACCACCCCCTCGGCACGATCACCGCGGAAACGATCGACGAGTTCTACAGCGAACTCGCCCGATGCCGCGAGCACTGCAGCGCAGACCCCACAACGACTCCGGCAGATGCCAGCCATGAGTGCCGGCCGCTGTCCGCCGCGTCAATCCGCAAGATCCACTTTCTCCTCACCGCAGCCTATCGGTCGGCAATGCGCTGGCACTGGACTACGCATAACCCCGCCACCCTGGCCAGCCCGCCACCCAAACCACGCCCTCGACCCCAACCACCCACTCCCGCCGAAGTAACCCGCATCCTCATCCACGCCTGGGCTCAACCCGATCCCATGCTGGGTGTCGCGACCTGGACAGCGATCGCCACCGGCGCACGACGCGGAGAGCTCTGCGCCTTGCGTTGGACCAGCTTCGACGCCGATCGCGGGGTCCTGCACATCCGGGCGAGCGTCGCCCACGACGGATACGGCTTGGTCGTGAAGGACACTAAGCTGCACCAGGACCGGGAGATCGCGCTCGACCGCGACACGGTCGCGTTGCTCGTCTCGTATCGCGACCACTGCCGCCGGCAAGCCACAGCGCACGGAACAACACTCGCTCAGAACGGCTTCATCTTCTCGCCGGCCCCGGATGGGTCGGTGTGCCTCGCTCCCGCGTCACTCGGTCAGCGATTCCACCGCCTGGTCGCCTCGCAGGGGATCAAGACCACGCTGCACAAACTCCGTCACTACAACGCCACCGAACTCATCCTCGCCAACATCAACCTCCGCACCGTCGCCGGCCGCCTCGGCCACCTCGACTGCAGCACCACCCTCACCACCTACACCGCCTGGATCAACGAAGCCGACCAACGCGCCAGCACACAACTCGTCGAGCGCCTCCCCCTACGGCTCGGCATCGCCCCACAGCACCGCCGCCATGCCGTGCCGCCACCACTACCCCGCAGCATCTCCGCACACATCGCCCAGGAACTCCGCGCGGCCATCATCGACCGGACCTACCGGCCCGGCCAGCACCTGCCCACCACCCAGCAGTTGGCCGCCCACTACCGCGTCGCCGCCAGCACCGTCCACCACGCTGTCACCCAGCTCGCCCACTGGAACCTCGTCACCACCACCCCAGGACACCCCATCACCGTGCACCCCAACCCACCGACCAGCATTCCCGAGCCAGCCACCGCCATCCCGCCGTTGACGCCCCCGCGCCCATCCAGGCAAGCGCATCACGATCGGCTGCATCGACACCACACACGCCGAAGCCAGCGACAACCACACGTCGCCGGGAACGTCCGAACTGGGCATTCACTGCAGCGGCGCGCGGCCTAACCTGTGTCCAGGCCGAGGGCTACCCGCTGCACGGTCCGTCACCGAGCGTGTCCGGCGAGGCGTGTCGCTTCACGCGAAGAAGGCCGGTCCAACCGTGCGGTCGAGTTTGAGGAAATAGTGGCAAGCCTGCCGGGCTGGCCGCAACACTCTGGAGCCATATGACGGTAACACTATGGGACGGCAGGGTGAGATACTGACGCGATTTGACGCATCACGGGAAGAGAACAGCTGTGACCGAAGCGGACGATGAGCGGGAATTCCGAGAAGAACTGATCGCCGAATCCCATCGTGTGCGGATTCCCAGCCTTCCCCTTCGCGTGTTCACCATGTATGTCGGCGAAGACGACGACGAGGAGAATATCGCCGACGACGAATACCACGATTACCTGCCTCCAGATATCCCCGCCGATAAGCTAGTGTCGTGTAATTCTGTTCGCTTTACATCGGTGTGACCGATGGATGGTGTTGGCTGTCGGGATGGAGCTGACAGCCGACGAGCGGGCCAAGTTGCGGGCGCTGGTGAACAGGCCGGACGTGGCGGCGACGATCGCGACGCGGGCGCGGATCGCCGTCCCGAACTATTGCGGGAACGCAGGTGAGCACCCTTTTCGGGGGCATGCCGAACGCGCGAGATCCTCACCGGGTGAGTAATGTGGCGGAACTCTTGGAGCGCTACGGCTGCTCGTTGAGGAGGTGCGGCCACGGCATGAAGCAGGCTGCGCTGAGCAGCAGAAGTACATGCCCAGTCCCTCTGCGGTCTCGGAACTGCTGAACGACAACGCAAGACGCTGCCGGAGTGGGAAATCGTGTGGGGGATCGTGACCGCCTGCGCCAACTACTCGGGCAAGAACGGCCACAACAAGTCGGCCATATCGGGGCGTTGCCGCCCGCCTTCAGCCCACACCAGACCGGCGTCGAATGACCGAAAGATCCAGAAGGGACAGTCTGCTCAGGCGCCTTTGCGCAATCGCTCGCTGATCACGTGCCCAACTAGCGGCGTGAGACTGTCCCCCGTTGGAACCCGTAGCGCCTCGGCCAGATCGGTGCCGTGCACGTCGAACACTGATTCCACGAGGTCGGCGTACGTGGCTGCCGCTTCCCTGCCCTTGCGGTGCCCGACCACCAGCAGTACGACGCTGACGAGGATCGCGGGCCACCACATGGCCACTCCGACCGCCAGGTACATCAGGCTCCAGCCGACCAACGCGGCCGAATCGGTGAAGGCGACCCGGGCCGCCCGGACGGTCGAGCGGGTCTCCTCGGAGATCACCAACCACAGCCGCGGCCATGCCGCATGGGCGTCCAGACCGTACTCGTTATGAACCCGGGTGGCGGCTGCGGCGATCCTGTCGCCCATCCACGTGGGGTGAGTGGGCATGGCGAGCGCGATCCGGTTACGGGCTGCGGCAAGCAAACCGCGCCTGTTGTCGAAGTCTTCTGCCGTCTCCCCCTCAGTGGCCTGCGCGTCGGTGAACTTGTCGTGCGCTTTCTCCCAACGCCTGCGACGAAGTCCCACGAAGGGAGCCGTGAGGTGGCGTGGCCATTCGATCAGCCAGAGCCTTTCCACCATGAGGCCGAGTGTCTGCGCGACCAACCCGGCACCCGCCGCAGCCAGCAAAACGCCCACCAAGCCGAGTACGACCGCTGCCGACTGGTTGGCCAGGCCCGTGCTCCACATCTGCACCTTGCGTACCAACAGCGCAGCGTCCAGCGCGTTCGGTTGTCCCAGTGCCGCGGCGACTCCGAGGACACCGACGAACAGCGCGCCCGGCAGCACGAGCAGTGACACCCACCGCTCGGCGAGTTTCTCGCCGAGCTTCACCACGAACCCGCTCATGCCGTAACGAATCTGCAGGACTGCTTGAACAGTGCGCACTGCGGAATCGGTCCGCCGGGCCGGCGGTCGGCCACCCGGGCGCACCGGTCCTGGGGGCATCGGTAGCCGCCCTGGGGCGGTGGCGCTGCCGGTCGGCCAAGCGGTCGCACCAGACCGCCTTCACCGCGTGTGGTCTGGGCTATGCCAAGCATCGCCCACAGTTCTGAGAGCACCTCGTCGGCGGGTCTCTGCTGTGCTCGCAACTGCTCGCAGGCCTCGTCCAATTCGGGCTGCCATCCTTCACCTGCCGCCTGACGGGTGAGTTCCGGGAGGCTCGCGCAGAACGCGGCGAGCGTGCGGTGATCCGTGGCGTCGGCAGGCATGGCGCAACGTATACCGACGTCCGTCTCGCGACGGCAACCCAATCGGGCATAGATAGCGAAAAGGCGTAACAGGCACGCCCTTTTGGGCGAAGAACCGCTGTGTTGCGCCTACGCCGCGCTGACCGTGCCCACAACCGGGCACTGCAGTCATTGGCCCAGTACACGACCACCGCCGACCCCGAACAGCTCAACCACGCCCTCAGTCACATGCGGCAGGCAGTCGGATTGCTGCAACCGGGTGATCCACCGTTGGCCGAGTACCTCTCGGCTCTCGGTGACGTGCTGTCCATGCGGTTCGACCGGCTCGGCGAGCCCGCGGACATCGAGGAGTCCGTCGCGACACATCGGCGTGCCATCGAAGCGGTCGAACCTGGCACAGTGGCGTGGGCACAGGCACATCTCGGTCTGGGTACCGCGCTGTACAACACCTTCAGGTTTCGTGGACGTCCGGAGATCTGGGACGAGGCGATACGGTGTTATCGCGCGGCGATGACCGCGCCAGGCGGTGACGCCGATATCCGGGCGAGCGCTGCGGCCAACCTCGGTTCGGCCTTGGTCATGGCACCCGACCACGCCGATCGGGCAGGGCACCAGCAGGAAGCACTCACTTGGCTGAGCACGTTGGTGGAGGGGACCTCGCCGGATCACCCGAACCACCTGATCCGGGTCGCCAAGTTCGCGGCTCTGCTTGCCATGCGGCTCGACCTGCCCGATCGGGAGGAGCGGCTCGAGCCGTTGCTGGCGCAGTTGCGGGAGCGCCTGCCCACTGCGGATCCGCACGTGCGCAAGGAAGTCGAGTTGATGCTCGGCGGGGTGCTGACCGGCGGGTCCACCAGTGTGTTCCGGCAACCGACGGCGGCCGAGCTGATCGAGATGTTCCGCGCGCAGGTGGCCGCACTGCCCACTCGGCACGCGTTGCGGCCGGGGCACCTTTCGCAGATGGCGCTCGCGATGGCGGTGACTGCCGAGGCGACGGGCAAGGTGGACCTGCTCGACGAGGTGATCACCACACTGCGGCAGGCCCTGCGCACCATCCCCGCGGACCTGCCCGACCGCCCGGTCCTGCAGTCTACTTTGGGCAGTACGCTCGGCCGCAGGCTGCAGCACACCGGCCGGGTGAAGGACTTGCCTGAGCTGATCGACGTGCTGCGGGCCGCGCTGGAGGGACTGCCTGCCGATCATCCAGACCGGGGGCCGTATCGGGCGCAACTGGGCAACGCGTTGCGTTTCCAGTACCAGGTGCAGCCGCGCGACGACCTGCTGGAAACCGTGCTCGACACTTTCCGGGCGGCGGAACGCGAGACGCCGCCGGACCACCAGGGGCGGGGCATGGTCCTGACCAACCTCGGTGGCGCACTGGTGTTCACGTTCGAACGCCGAGGGCATCGGGAACTGTTGGATGAGGCTGTCGCCGTTCACCGTGAGGCGGTACGGGTCACGCCAGAGTCCCATCAGGACGCGGCGCTCTACATGACGAGCTTGGGCGAAGCGCTGAACCTGAGGTTCGAGCGCCAAGGGCGACTGGAAGACCTGGATGAGGCGATACGTTACCTGCGCCGCGCGGTGGAGCTGACGACGACGGACCACGCGCAGCGCGGGCTGCGGCTGAGCGCGCTCGGGATGGCCCTGATGCGCCGTGCCAACCACGTTGGCGACACCGACGCACTGGCGGAGGCCACCGAACTGTTACGCCTGTCCGCGACGATCAGCGCCGCAGGGCAACTCGGCGGCGCGGGAGTACGGAAAAACCTTGCCCTGGCGTTGATGCAGGGCGCGCCCGGTCTGGGTGACCCGGTCGAGCTGCTGCGCGGCGCGCTGGCCATGGCTGGAGACGGTCCGAACCGCGCTGATTACCTGTCTACGCTCGGGATGGCGTTGCTGCTCAATGTGAATGCGGCGTTGGCGGCGAAGCACGAGTCGGCGCTGTCCGAGGCGCTGCGGGATGTCGACGACACAGCGTTGCTGGACGAGCACGTCATGGGCGACTTGGCCCGCCGGATCGGTTCGCTGCCCGAACGCGGACTTCCACCTGAGGCTGCCGACGACCTGGACGAAGCCGTGGACATGTTGCGGCAGGCGGTGATCGCGGGGCCTGCCGACCATGCGGAGTTCTCGTACTGGCAGGCAAGTCTGGGTATGGGACTTCAACTGCGCGGTCAGCTGACCGGCGACTCGGAGGATCTTCGTGAGGCCGTCGACAGCATGACCGCGGCGCTGCAGGGGATCTCTGAGGACAGTCCGCGGCGTGCCTACGTGCTGACCCATCTCGCGTACGCGCACGCACACCTCGCGGAGGCCGAGGCTGAGGACAATGTCGCACGGGCGCACCGCCGTGCAGGCATCGCGACCTGGCGCCAGGCCGCCACGACGCCGACGGCGTCCGCTCATTGGCGGGCTGAGGCGGCCCGCAACTGGGGCCGTGAAGCCGCCGACATCGGCGATTTCGCCGACGCCGTCGAAGGTTTCACCACCGCGGTCGGCCTGCTCGACCTCGTTGCGTGGCGCGGTCTGAGCCGTGAGGACCAGGAACGGCTGCTCGCCGACTTCCAAGGGGTTGCCGGTGCTGCCGCGGCCTGCGCCATCCAGGCAGGCATGCCCGAGCGGGCCGTCGAACTGCTCGAACAGGGCCGGGGTGTGTTGCTGGCGCAGGCGCTCGACATGCGTGCCGAGCACGAGGACCTCGAGGCGCACGCGCCGGACCTCGCCGAACAGCTGGCGGATACGATCGAAGCGCTCGCGGCCGATTCGGTGTGGACCGGCCAGCAGCCCGCGGACGTCGACCGGAGGCACCGGCTCGGCCGCGCGTTGGATGACGCGGTGGCCAAGATCCGTGAGCTGGACGGGTTCGAGGACTTCCTGCGACCGCCACGGTTCTCGCGTCTGGTCGCGGCCGCTGACGGCGGACCGGTGGTCGTTGTCAACGTCAGCCGCTACCGGTGCGACGCCCTGGTCATCGAGACCGGCGGTGTCGGCGTCGTGCCGTTGCCTGACCTCACCGAAGACGACGTGACCATCCGCGCCATCGGGTTCGACAGCGCGATTGCGGTGCTCAACGCCAAAGCCGACGACGACCTCACTGCCACACTGCGCGCGAGGCAAACCGTCACCGAGACGCTGCGCTGGATGTGGGACACGATCACCGGGCCCGTACTGGAGGCGTTCAGCGAACTGCCGCAGCGGCTGTGGTGGTGCCCAACAGGCCGGACGGCTTTTCTTCCGTTGCATGCCTCCGGTGACCATTCCACCCGGCGGAAACCCAAGCCTGACACCGTGATCGACAGGGTTGCGTCCTCGTACACGCCGACCGTCCGCGCACTGGCCCAGCAACGCCGACGAACCCTCTCCGCCGCGCCTGCCGACGCCCGCCCGCTCGTGGTCGCCATGCCGAACACCCCAGGCTTCGACTACCTGCCCGGTGCCGCGCAGGAGGCCGTGGACTACCGGGAACGCTTCCCCCGCGCCCGGTCTCTCGTCGAGGACACCGCGACCAGAGACGCGGTGATCGGACTGCTCGACGTCAGCCCATGGGTGCATTTCGCCTGCCATGCGGTGCAGGCGCCGGGAACCGAGCTGCGTGCCTGGCTGGTGCTGGCCGACCAGCCCCTGACCGCACGGGACCTTGCCGCGCAGCATCTTGCCGACCACACGGACCTCGCCTTCCTGTCCAGTTGCGAGACCGCGCGCGGCGACGAGGAACTGGCCGACGAGATGATCACGGTCGCAGCCGCCGTACAACTCGCCGGGTACCGGCATGTCATCGCTTCACAGTGGACACTCACCGACTTCACTGCGACTGATTTCGGCAACGACGTCTACGGCCAGCTCACCGACGCCGATGGCCGGATCGACACCCAGGACACCGCGCTCGCCGTGCACCACGCCGTGCACCGGCTGCGGGAACGCCATCCGTTCGCGCCACTGATCTGGGCGCCGTACACCCATACCGGGCCTTAAGGGGTATCTATGGCGATGGTCTTTGTCTGGTTCGCAGCCATGGTTTTCTGGCTGGTGTACCTCTTCGCCGACGGCCAGTTGCCGAACCTCGGCGCGGACGTGTGGGCGCTGGTCATCGCGGTCGGTCTGCCGCTGTGGACGATCATGCTCATGCTCACCCAGGTTCCACGGCAACTGCGCAGGCTGCCGCAGATCCAGGGGATCCAGTCACCCCAGACCGACCAGGCCACGCTCAACCGGTCAGCGGAGCGGCCCGGGACCGCGCTGTCGGACCTCGGCGGTATCGACGACGCCGCGAAGAACCTGGCCCCGGTGATCTCGTGGCTGCGTACGCCAACAGGCCAACTCGGCGACAACGTGGCGAGGGCGACGCTGATCACCGGCCCGTCCGGATGCGGCAAGACCACACTGGCCAAGGCGATCGCAGGTGAGGCCGGTGTCCCGCTGTTCGTCTACAACGGCGGCGAGTTCCACGAACTGTTGATCGGCATGGGATCGGCGCGGATGCGTGCGGCATTCGCTGAAGCCAGGGCAAAGGCGAGCAACAGCAGACCTTGTGTGCTGTTGATCGATCAGATCGACCTCATCGCCACCGCACGCCCGGACATCGCAGGCTCGAACCCGATCGACAGCGGCGGGTCGGAGGCCCAGCGCGCCATGTCGAAGCTGTTGGAAGAGTTGGACGACCTCGGCAACAACGGCCGGGTCTACGTCGTGGCCACCACGAGCCGGCCGCGGGTGCTCGATTCCGCGTTGTTCGGCCCCACCCGTTTCGATCTGCGGATCGACCTGGATCTGCCCGATGAAGAACAACGCGCCGAGATACTCCACAAACATCTCAAGCAACGGCCGCTCGCGCACACGCTCGGGATCACCGATATCGCCAAGGGCGTCGCCGGGTTCACCGGGGCGGAGCTGGCCCAGTTGGTGCGCTGGGCGGTGGACGCGGCCAAGAAACGGCTGCTGGCCGACGGCCACCCGCTGTTGCCCGATCACCCGCTGCAGCTGGACGACTTCGTCCAGGCCAAGACCTTGATCCTGCCCAAGGTCGACACAGTGCCTCCCGCGCGTGTCGTCGAGCACCTCGACCACCGGGTGGAAGGACAGCGCACGGCGAAGCAGCGGCTTGGCGTCGCGGTCAGCAACCACTATCTGCGGCTCGCCGCCGCCAACACCTTCACCTCGCTGCCCACCGAGATCAAGAAGTCGAACGTGCTCATCACCGGGCCGACCGGCACCGGCAAGACGATGCTCATCGAGACCATCGCCGACTACTTGCAGGTGCCGTTCGTGCTGGGGAACGCGACCGTGCTGAGCCAGACCGGACACCTGGGGACCAACGTCGAGCAGTTGCTGTACCAGTTGCTGGCCGCTGCTCAGTTCAACCTGCGCCGAGCCGAGTACGGCATCGTCTGCATCGACGAGTTCGACAAGCTCGCCTTCAACCAGGGCGAGCGCACCAGGTCCAACGGTGCTGCCGTGCAACAGGAACTGCTCAAGCTGGTCGAGGGCACCGTGGTCGAAGTGCCCAAGAGTGGCGGGCGCAGCAGCGGACAGGCCAGCGAGGTGTACCAGGTGAACACCCGCAACATGCTGTTCGTCGGGCTCGGGGCGTTCATCGGCCTGGAGACCTGCGTGGCCAGGCGGCTGGCCGTGCCCGCAACCGGCGAATTAGCCACTCAGGCGCTTTCGGAGGACCTCGTCGAATACGGGTTCCTGCCCGAACTGATCGGGCGGTTCCCCGTGATCACCGCCACCGAGGCACTCGACGACCACGAGATGGTGCGGATCATGGGCAATCCCCGCAACGGCCTGGTCACCGAGTACCGGACGCTGCTTGCGCTGCACGGTTGGGAAAACCCCGTCTTCACCGACGACGCACTGCTGCGCATCGCCGCCGAGGCCCGCCACCGCGGTGTCGGCGCCCGCGCGCTACGCAGCGTCATGGAACAGGTCCTCGCCGACGTGATGTACAGCGATCCCGCGTCGCGCCAAGCAAGTCGGCTGATCGTGGACGAGGAACTGGTCGAGCGGGAACTGAACCGGACAGGATCGGCCTCACCGCCGGTGTCCAAGGCAAAGAGCCTGACCCCGCGCAAGATCGTGACAGCACTGGAGAAGAAGGTACCGGGCAACGCCGGCACCCGGGAACTGCTCGCCACACTCAGCTGGCACCACTACGCCAACCCCACCGACACAACCAGAAACGCGGCGCTGCTCGTCGACCCATATCTGGCTCAACGACGCGCGCTCGCCCAGGCACTGGCCGATATCTGGGGCGTCCCCCTGGCAGTCCTGGACGCCGACCAATTCGCCGAGGCCGACATCAGCCAGTGGTACGCCAACGCCGTCAACGACCTGATGCACTGCGCCGGCCACCAACCCGCGGCTGCCAGAAGCGGAATCTTATTGTGCGACAACATCGACCGGCTGCTGGCTCGATCGTCCAGCCAGTCGACTGGCTTCCTGCGCGCCACCGCACCACTGCGGGAAGGGCGTCCACTCCGATTCCCAGGCCCGGACGAAACACCCGTATCGTTTCCCACCGCAGAAATCCTGCCCATATTCGCGGGCAGCTTCCGCCCAGCGGGCGACAGCTCAGGAAACGGTGAGGTCGACTACTCGCCCGGGCAGCTGCTGCACCGGCTCAACCGCGATTACGCACTGCCCGATGGCCTGATGATCACCGTCACGGACCTGCGGCTGACTGGCGACGAGCTCGCCAAGGCAATCCAGCACCACGATGACGCAATCCGCCGCAAATACCGTCACCTGCTCGAATTCCGGCACGTCGTGGTGACTCGGACCGACGAGGACTACCGCGCCCTGGCCCGCCGGGCGCTCGACGACCAATGGAACCTGGCCGACGTCCCCCTGCACCTGGAAACAATGTTACTGGAACAGCTCGGCTAGTGTCGCGTGATCCTTATGGTGCTACTTTGCGTTGTTGTTGAGCAGCTTCTTGACGCTAGCCTGGACGAGGCGGACCTTGGCCAGGATTTCCTCGGCGGTGGCGGTCCAGGTGAAGGGCTTGCCGTTGGCGTTCCAGTGGTCGATGTAGTTCCGGATCTGTCCGATGAGGACTTTGACCGAGGTGAAGGTGCCGCGGCGGATGGCCTGGCCTCACACCCACAGCACAACCTGTGATCCCATTTCCTGTCCCCACACCACAATCACCACAACTGAAGCGCTGCCCTATCCGCCGCTTCCACACCGCACGAACACGAACACACCCTCGCGTCGCCGGCATCACCCGCACCGCCAACAACTCAAAACACCAACCGTCATCACGAGTCCGCTTCACCGGAACGCGATTCTCTCCCGATCAGACAACATATAGACGTCATCGACGCCCAGGCGCTCCAACAACCCACGTGGCAGACAACGACTCCCCACATAAACGCGCTACGGATAGCCGTTACCACGCGACGATCATTCGTCTTGATCACAGTCAATACCTCGGAATGTACCGAATAGACAGATTATCCGTCCGTGATGCAACACGTAGACAGCCCATACCCTTCAGGAGCACACCGCTAGGCCCTCAAAGGAAGCACAACCGGCCAACCCGATCCGTTCAACAACACAACACCACCAGAGCAGACCACCGTCGCAGCAACGTTCTAGGAGAACCAGACACGCACATGCCGAGAATGGGAACCCTGGTAATCGGCGCGGAAGAAACTCAAGCCGCAGCAACCCAAGTAGGGGAGAACCTACCCGTTCGAGCACACCAAGGCCGATCACGGAAAGTAGCACTCGGCGCGTCGCAAGCCGCACCCGTTGATCATCCTCATAGGACACTAGAGCTTTACCCGAGCGTCACGTTCGGACGGTCCTATGACGTGGTTCATGACATGGACCGGCCAAAACTAGGTATCGGCAGGGTATTATGAGACGGTCCCTGAGAACGTAAGAGCTGGTCGGTGCGGTAGATGTTGGTGTCCGCCGCCCGGGAGATGCATTCACCCGTCGAATCCCACGGTCGGCGTCGCGGACTGGGGGTGTGTGCACCGTGACATCCTTGGTGAACACTGCCGGCCGCCGTACTCGCCGTCGCGGCGGCATCGACATTTTGCCCAGCGGATCACTGCGCGTCCGCGTCTACGCCGGTCTCGCCCTGGACACGAGGCGACCGCGCTACCTGTCCGAGACTGTCCCGTCAGGACCAGACGCTGAGCAGAAAGCGGAACAGGCCCGCCTGCGACTGATCTGCACCGTGGACAAGCAACGCGGGCTGTGGCTCAATGCCACCCTCGACGAGCTGATCACCCGGCACATCGCCCTCATGCCCGGCGCCACCACGACCAAGACCACCTACCGCAGCTACCACAACAACCCTGGAAATCAGTCGTTGAGTGTCTACGGTCAAGGGATGCTCGTTGCCCAAACGACTGTTGGCAGGTCCACAGAAAGTCCGAAAGCTCTGTCCGCACGTGCAACGTGTTGAGAAGCGGTAGGTTCAGTGCCCCCAAGCTGCCGCTGCGTGCCATCAGTATCGCCGTCCATACCGGAACCAAGGCGCACAGAGCGAATACTTGAGACGGCCATCCAGAAAGTCCACTATTAGACGGTATGCCTCATTGGCGATGAGTCGCATCCTTGATGAACTCCGGCGTGGGCCGAGGTGACCCTGCGGCCCACACCGTTCGGTTCATGTCGTTCGCAGCTCAGCGGATGAGTGCCAATGGTGTCTTCCAGATGCCGCGGCCGTGGGTCGCGGCGTAGAGGTTTCCGTCGGTAGAGGCGTGCAGGTCGTACACCGAA
>JOAA01000026.1 GCA_000720375.1 Rhodococcus rhodnii
ACAACGAGCCAACCCGCACCGAACTAACCATCGACACCGACGGCACCACAGGCTCAGCCACCGCCACACTCGAAGCAACCGACTGGCACCCCATCTGGGTCCCAGACCTGAAGGCCTGGGTTCCGATCGCCAGCATCACAACCGGCAACTGGCTACAAACCTCAGCCGGCACCTGGGGCCAGGTCACCGCCGTTCGTCAGTACACCAACAACACCCCCGCCCACGACCTCACCATCGACGGCACCCACACATATCACGTCCTCGCTTCCACCACCCCAATCCTCGTCCACAACTGCAGTGATCCCCCGTCAGACACAAGGCATCTGCAGGATCATGCAGACGCTCTACAGGTAGAGATTTCAGAAGGTGGTCAGAAGTACCGCACAACTGCTGTTCTGCACGCAAAAGGTGTAGAAACCGAGGTTGACATCGCTGCCGTCGGCGCGAACTCCAACATTACAGGAAAGCAAAAGACTGCATTCGGGTTGAGAAATCCGGTCGGTCTTGCCGTTTCTTCCTCGATACCGTTCCATGCCGAGGTTAAAGCAGTGATGGCCGCACGGTATCTCGGACTTCAGCCGAGTGCGATCGCGGCAAGCCGGCCGTTCTGTCCGCGGTGTCGTCGCTTCCTTATTAGGCAAGGTGCTACCATTACTGGTCCGCGGACGGCTGTCTGGGATTGATGGGAGATGGGGTCATTGTCAAACGCTTGCCGTGGGCAAGGTAGCGATGCTTACTGACGAACAGGCCAAGCGGATCCGGGAGGCATGCGACAGCATGTCTCCCGGACGGGTGGCAGCGCTGGCACTGGCTGCGGTTCATCGAATTCTGCCGGTGTATCAGGTGTACTCGGAGGTTCATCCAGCTCTGCGCGGCCATGTGCCGACGCATGACGCGATAATCGCAGCCTGGCGTTTTCTGCGGCGCCAGCCTGGTGCAACGGCAGAGTTGGCGGCGCGAAGGATCAGTGCTGCGAAAACAGCTGCGAATAGGGATCTAGCTCGTGTCGAGGCTGGCGACGTTGATTTGCCTGAATCACTCGTATCTGCCACTATTCTGGCGGTGATGTCTGCGTTCGATGCCTTTGTCGGCGAGTCTCGGACCGCAGCTTATGATGCCGTGTTGGCCGCGCTTGATGTAGATGTTATTTGGGCTGAAGGCGTCGGTGATATGGATCCTACGTCCGAAGGAATTGTACAGTGGGCTAATATGGTGGCTCAGTATCGTATGCAGTCCCAAGATATCGATGACCTGTCAGTCAGGTCTGAGTCCGAAGAAATTGAGGCGCTGGATACGGTTTATTTTCGTGCTGAAAGTGAGGGGCTCGCGTACCTCACGCGAATGAGTGAACTCCTTGGTCAGTGAACAGAGCGGTATAGGCAGCGGGTGCCTCTGAGGCGATGAAGTCAGCTGATTGGTGGATCGCTTGCCCGCGCAGGTGTTCCACTAACCGTCGGCGCCCACGGATAGCACATCAACCGTGGCTTCTGGGATGTGCTCAGGGAAGAGCTACCGGACGTCCTTGGTGATCTGACTGGTGTCAATGATGTGCGTGATTGTTTCACCAAGTTTGATCTGTGGGCGTGCGCGGGGATCATTCCGTGGGGCAGGATGCTCAAACTGGTGCCCTCGGCAGGCAAGGTCTTCCGTGCCGTTCGTAAGGCTCTGTATTGGGAAGACCGTGTCTACTTCCATGGGGCGAGAACATGACGCAAGCTCAGCGGCTGCATCAAGCGCAAACGGGCATCAACGGCGCGGTATGCTTGCGTTGTCAACGGAGCCAAGGTGGGACGTTGGCTAGGGTATTCCGGAAATTCCACAAAGCGTTCAGGATCTAATGTCGGAAGACCGAGAGATATACGGCTTACTTGAAAAGCATATGGCGAGTAGTTGGCCAGATCGTAAGCACGTCGATTTAAAATGGGATGAGCGGCTGATTGCGGAGGTGATATCCGACTTCAATGTTAGGCGGCTATCGCCGATACCGCCGCTAGATACCATCTATACGTATTTTACGATGGGCTTATTCCGCTTCGGGTCGGCAATGCGAGAGTTTTAGAATCGCTAGGTCTGGGCGAAAATGGGGGTCAGACGTAACGAAAGCTCCTATCGGGGGAATCTGACAGGAGCTTCATTTCTGTCACGGCGACAGTCGCCGAATATCGGATCCGTGATGCTGCACGACGAGGGAACCAACAAGGTGTCCGTGACCCACGGCGAACTGGACGGCTGAACCTTTCGAGGCTTAGTCGCGTTGCCGACTGTCCACGCCTGGGCCGGCTGCCGCCCAGCTGGCGAGGAGATTCATGGCTCGACGCGACGGTGATTCGGCCTCGGTCGTGTAGACGTACAGCGTCGTGTCGGGGTCGCCAGGCAGCATAAGGGTTTCGTACTCAACCGTCAGGTCCCCGACGATGGGGTGACGCAGTCGTTTCGAGCCGTGGGTGCGTTGGTGGACCCGGTGTTGCTCCCACCACTGGTCGAACTCCGGGCTGTGTTCGCGCAATTCGGCCACGAGCTCGGTAGTGGCGCGGTCATCGGAGTCGCGGCCGACCTCGAATCGGAGGCTTTCGACCGCGGCACGGGCCTGGTCCTGCCAGTCCACGAACAATGATCGGGCGTCCTGGCTGAGGAACATCCAGCGGGCGTAGTTGCGTTGCCTCGGCGGCAACTCGTCGAAGTCGGCGAACAATGCCTTGGCCATCCTGTTTGCGGCCAGGATGTCGGTACGGCGGCCGAGGACGAGTGCGGGTTCGCCGTCGAGGGAATCGAGAAGTTGATAGAGCCCGGGACGCACTCGTTGGACATCACGCGCGCGTCTAAGGGTGGAAGTCGTTGTCAGGCCGAAGAGGTCTTCGAGGTGTGCACGTCCCGCGGCGTCGAGTCCTAGTGCGCGGCCGATCGCCTCGACCACGGGGGCGGAGGGTGTGATGCGTCGGCCTTGCTCGAGGCGGGCGTAGTAGTCCGTTGACACTCCGGCCAACAGCGCGACTTCCTCACGGCGTAGGCCGGGCACGCGGCGCACCCTGCCGTCGGGCGGCAGGCCCGCCCGGGACGGGTCGATCTGGCTGCGGGCTCGCCGCAGGAAATCGGCGAGCTCGCGGTTGGTCTTGGCCACAGCATGCATTGTCGCCGACATTGTCCGGTCATGGGTGGACCTGTGAGTCCTAGGTTGCACAGGGCGCGCGATGGGCGTCCACAGCGGCTTTTCTTGCGCCAGCCTTGGGTCATACCCGTACTGCGACTTAAGGATGGCAATGAGTTTTCCAACGGATCGACCCGCGACCTGGTTTGTGACCGGTACTTCCCGTGGCTTGGGCCTTGAGTTGGTCAAGCAACTGATCGAGCGTGGCGACAACGTCGCGGCGACGACACGCTCGACCGAGCGGCTGCGCTCGGCACTCGGTGATGGCGTCGACGCTTCACGGCTGCTGCCGCTCGCTGTCGACCTGCGTGACGACGAGGCGGTCGCACATGCCGTGCATCAGACAATCGAGCGCTTCGGTGGCTTGGACGTCGTCGTCAACAACGCTGGCTACGGCTTCCTGGCTGCGGTGGAGGAGACCACAGATCTAGACGTACGCGCCATGGTCGACGTTCAGGTCGTGGGTGTGTGGAACGTGTTGCGTGCCGCTGTGCCGGTCCTGCGCAGGCAGCAAAGCGGCCACATCGTCAACGTGTCGTCGATCCTCGGGCTGACCGCCGTCCCGGGGTGGGCGCTCTACTGCGCTGGCAAGTTCGCGCTGGAGGGCCTCAGTGAGGCGCTCGCCGCCGAGGTCTCCGACTTCGGCGTCAAGGTCACCATCGTCGAACCCGGCTATTTCCGCACCGACTTCCTCACCAAGGACTCGCTCGCATTGCCCGCCGCCACCACGGATGCATACCCGGCCATCCGTGAGATGACCTCGAACCACCTGAACCTGCAGGGCAGCCAGCTCGGTGACCCGGTCAAGGGCGCTGCGGCGATCATCAGCCAGGTCGTCAGCGGGGCGGGTCCGCTGCGTCAACTGCTTGGCTCGGACGCGCATTCCTACGCCACCGCCAAAGTCGACGCCCTGCGTGCGAATCTCGATGCCACAACGCAGACCGCCGCCGCCACCGACTTCGCCACAGCCTGATCACCCGGTTGACAAGTCACTGATCCGCCCCTTGGGCCGTGGGCAGTTGGCCGGCGCGTTAGCATGCGCGGCCATGACACGTCGTTGGGTTGTCTCGATCAGCGCCTTGACCTTCTTAGCCGCCGGCTGCGCGGCCGAAAACCCGCCCGCCGCGCAGCCGCCCGGCACCAATAGCAGCTCCGCGTCCCTCCCGACCTCCAACACCGGACAGCAATCGGCACCGATCACCGCAGCGTGTCCGCTGCTGTCCAATGACGACCTCACTCGACTGCTCAACAACGGCAAGGACGCCAAACTCACTCCGACCGAACGCAAGCCCGAGGACGACGACGGCAACAAGATCTACCGGTGCGCCTACACCCGGGGTGGCAACACCGCACTCGAACTCATCGCCAGGGAATTCCCGGCGACCAATGGCCGCAGCGCGGCGTCCGCGATCGACTCGATGGGCAAGTCCGCGAAGTCCAAAACCACTCCGGTGAGCGGAGTCGGTGAGGCGGCGGTGTTCTACCCGACTTCCGACGGCACTGGTGTGCTCCTCGCCGGCGCCAAGCACTCCGGCGACAACGTCCGCCTGATCGCTTTGACCGGGCCGAAAGTCCTGCCGCAGGAGAAGCTCACCGAAGTCGCGGCCGCCGTCATGGCTCGCTTGTGACGCCAAGCGCACGGCCAACCAACATACCCGCTGGCGTAATGGTCTTCGAAAGTCAAGCCCAGCCAACGGTAATTCGTGTGACAGGGAATGCCCGGTAGGTGATGGTGTCGGGTATGGATGACGATCTTGCCGTGCTGCGGCGGGCCCGCATGCGATGGAACACGCCACTTTCGGTGGCCCATGCCGATGTGCTGCTGGACCGCCTGGACCTTGACGCCGGTTCGCGGGTGGTCGATCTGGGTAGCGGGTGGGGCGAGTTGTTGATGCATGCGGTGGAGCGGGCCGACGGCGTACACGGCTTGGGCGTGGATACCGACCAAGTGGCGTTGGAACGTGGACGGGCGCTGGCGCGGGAACGTGGCCTGGCAGAGCGGATCGAGTTCGTGCAGGCGGACGCATCCACCTGGTCTGGGGCTACCGAGCATGCCCTGTGTATCGGTTCCTCGCATGCGTTCGGCGATACCCGGGCTGCGATCGAGGCCTTGGCGGCGGTTGTACCTGCTGGTGGCCGGCTGTTGTTCGGCGATGGCTTCTGGCAGGCGTCGCCGAACCCTGCCGCTGTGGAGATCTTCGGCGACCAGATCCTCACGCTGCCCGAACTGGTGGACAGCAGTCGCTCGGCGGGCTGGCGGGTCATCCATTTGAGCACTGCGGACCAGAGGGAATGGGACGAGTTCGAGTCCTCGTCACGGGCCGGCTGGCAGGAATGGTTGCTCGGCAACGGCTCCGATCTGCGGGCCCGGGAAATAGGCGAATGGCTCGACACCCGCGAACGCCAGTACATTCAGGACTACCGAGGCGTTCTCGGCTTCGCCTACCTGGTCCTGGCGCACTGATCGACGGCAACTTCCGATTCACTCGACGTAGATGTCCGTGGTGGTCGCCCGAGTCAGATCGGTTCCGGTGAGCTTCGCCGACCGGATGACGGCGTGGCTCAGGTCGGCGCCGGTGACATCGACGTCGGCGAATGAGCCGCGGCCGATGGAGACGCGCTGCGCACGGGCGTCTTTCAGCGACGCACCAGTCAGATCGCACCGCCAGAGTTCGGCTTTGACAAGGACGGCCTCGCTGAGATCGGCCGCGGTCAGGTCACAGTCGAACAGCCGGGCGCCGGCGAGGTCGGCGCCGGTCATGGTGGCGCGGTCAAGACGGCAGCCGGACAACGTCGCCTCGAACAGGGTGACGCCACTCAGCACGGCCCCAGTCAGCTCCACATTGGACAACTCGGCTTGGGAAAGGTTGCTGTCCGAGAGATCCGCGCCGGTCAGGTCGACATCGCTCAGGCGAAGCGGACGGCCGGTGGCCGGGTCGTTGAGCCAAGCCGCGTGCTCGGCGAGTTCACGTTCGATCATTGTGCGCGGATCCGTTCTACTCCCGGCGGAAGGAACCGGATCTCCGCGTGCGTCCGTGTCCCCAGCTGCTGGGTTATCAGTGTCCGCACCGCCGCTTGATCCCTCATGCTCATGCCCCGCAGGTCGCCGAGACAGGGCCGTCCGGCCAGCGCCTCACCGGCGATCAGGTCCGCCGTCGAGTCGACCGTCGAGCTCCGCCCGATTCCCTTGACACTCCACGCTACGCCGGCGCCGTCCAGCACATCCGTGCCGGGTGCTGTCGACCGGGAGACCGGACCGGGCAGCACGCCGGATTCCTCCGCGGCGATCGCCTGGCGCGCCTCGGACACCCGGTATGTGCCGATGTCGGGATCGTAGGCGATCTCCTTGTGCCGCGCGTTCGCGTTCAGCCAGTCCAGGTCGTCCTGGCTGATCCGGCGGCGATGGGTGCCGGCCGCCAGCTCCCGATCGACCCTGGCGATGCCTTCCTGGATCTCGGCCTGCCTGGCCTGTTCGGCCCGGGCGGCCCGGTTGGCCTCCAGACGCTCGCGTGCGGTGGGCGGTCGGCCTGGGCCCAGTTGGCGTTCCGGCGGAATCGTGGTCGGCTCGCCCGCGGGCAACTGGCGCGGTGCGGCAGCGCCGACGTCGTCCGCGTTCTGCAGAACCTCGTCTGTCTGCTGGGTGATCTGCTGGACCACCACGCGCTCGCCGTCGTCCAGTTCGCCTTCGACCGAACGCACCGTCGCCCGCCAGTTCGTGTACGACGTGCGGAAGCCGTTGACGATCTGCCCCATGCTGATCGCCAGGCGCGCGAAGCCGTACATCGCCGTCGCGCTGTGCACGATGTCGACGTAGCGCAGGAATTCCCGTCCGGAGTCGCCGAAGCGTTCGATGATCTCGCCACGATGCTCGTTGATCACCGTCGTGATGGTGCCCAGCACGAACGCGGCTCGGTCGGCCCACAGCAGCACGCGTGCCGCCATGCTGGCCTCGACACCAAGGCTGAGCAGAGCGCCCGTGCCCAGTGTCAGCCCGATTCCGGCGATCTCAGCGATCTTGGTCAGCGTCTGGGTGTCGTTCTGGTGGGAGACCTGGACCAGGAACAGCGCGGGCCGATAGACGACCTCACCGCCGAGGTCGTAGAACTTCACGCCGACGACCTCGTTCTCCGGCAGCACTATGCCGCCGATGAACGCCTCCCGTGGCACCGTCGAGACCTCGTCGGCGAACATCCGCGTGCCCAGGACCCGGACGGGTTGCTTGACCCAGACCTGACCGCCCTCCCGGCGCTCCGCCATGATCGGCGCGTCGTCGAGCACGGTGATGCCGGACGACCGGAACGGGAAGACCTTGCCGCTCAGCATCTGTTCCTGTGCCTGCGCGGGATCCGCACGCTGGGACTTGACCCGCAGAATCCGGTCGCTCTGCGTCCGCTCGTCGTCGCTCAGGTTGCCTTCGGACAGCTCGTCGTACATCCGGTCGAGCAAGCGCCTGCCGCTCTCCGACCCGGCGATCGCCACCAACTGGTCGTTGCTTGCCGCCAGCATCAGCTCGAGGGACACGTCATCGCGGTTGTGCCATCCCAGTTCGCCGAGCACAGCCTGGACGAACTGGTGTTCCCCGCGTACCGCTCGGGCCAGCAGCGCCCTGCCGAGATCGTCCTCCGCGAGGTTGCCCCAGCTCGTGTGCTCGTCGATCAGGTCGCTTTCGGCTGACCGTTGCACGCTCAGATGCGCTGCGACAGCACGGTTTCCGGCCGTGCGCTGCAGCCACAGCATGTGGTCGGCGCCAAACCGTGGCCCTGGTGGGGCCGAGGAGTCACTCACCGGCTCCGGCTCGGGGGACAACCGTCTGGCCTGCCGCTCCGGTCCAGGCACAGCCCCACGATTCCACGTGTCACGGCGTTATCCCGGGCGTGGGCGAAACACGGCCCAAAAGGGCGGCGGTGGCGCACTGGACAACGATGCCCACGACTGTCCTTACTGGACAGACCGGCTGCCCGCGTATTCGGGTGCCAAATGAGCAAGAACTGTCAATCGGAATAGCTGTTCCGTCGTCTAGGTTGCAGGCGTGACGTCTCGTACCCGTGACATCCTGCGGTTGCTGGCGGCGGTCAACGGCCGTCGCCGCGAGGATGTCTCGCTTGCGGTCATGGCCGCCCTTGTGCACCGTTCACGATTCGACCTGCACCGCCGATTCCGTCAGGTGACGGGCGAGACGCCGAAGGCTTACACGTCCCGGGTCCGGTTGGCGCGGGCGGCCGCGGAGTTGCTGGCCACCAACCGCTTGATCTCGCAGGTGGCTTCCGCCAACGGATTCGCCAGCCACGAGGTCTTCGCCCGGTCGTTCACCAGGCACTTCGGTGTGAGCTCGCGCGCGTACCGCGCCCGGGGCCTGCAGGGTGACGTTCGAATCCACGCGGACACCGTGGACTTGGTGGCGCCGTGCGTGGGCCTGTACCGCATGACTATTTCCGAACAGAGGAAGGCTTCCGTGCCCGTCGATATCGTTGTCAAGGAGCTGCCCGCCATCCATGCGCTCGTGATGCGCCGACGCACCACACGCGATGGGATCGCTGCGGCCCTTTCCGAATGCCTGCCCACGGTGTTCGCCTACGCCCAACGCCACGGTCTGGCGATGGCTGGACCACCGTTCGCGCGCTATCCCGAGGTCAGTATGGGATCGCTCGTTCTCGAAGCGGGCGTGACGATTGCCGCCCCTGCACCGGAGGATCCCGGCGGCGGCATTGAGGCGATCACCATTCCCGCGGGAGCAGCGGCTGTGGTCATTCACAAAGGCCCGTACGACCGCCTCCAGGAGACTTACCAGGAGATTGAGGCGTGGATACGGGACGAAGGGCTGTTGATCGCGGGGCCGCCGAGGGAGACGTATCTGACGGATCCCGGCGAGTATCCCGACCCGGCGACCTGGGAAACCGAGATCGCCCAGCCAGTCCGTTCCGGCGCAGCCCAGGCATAACGGCTTCGCTGACCGGTATCCTCGCGGCGAGGATGTTCCTCTTTCGGTTGATTCGATGGTCGCAGCATGCAGGAACCTTGCACAAGGTTGATGCAAGATGGCCTGGGCACCGTGAACGCATGCCTACTACGACGAAATATGTCAAAGCCATTGCCCTGGCGGGCGTCGTCGCCGCGAGCGCTGTTTTCCTGACGACGCCAGCCTCTGCCGGTCCAGGCCAGGTGTACTTCTGCAAGATTGATCGCGGACTGTGTCAGGAGACGTTGTGGGTCGACCCCACAATCCCATGCCGCAATCTTCCACCCAGCTTGCCATGGGAATTCGTGCACAACTACTCAAACCAGGGGCAAATCATTTACTCGGGACCCAACTGCACCACCATCAACGGACGCGGTCCTGTGGTTCTCTCGCCTACCATCGGACGTTATGAGGCCTACGGAGAATTCCGTAGCTACAAACACACCTGACGTCCCTGCCGGGTGGCGCGTCAACGGATCGCGCCACCCAGCGGCATGACTTCTGGTCGCGGCGACCGGGAGCCGAGCCGGGTGAGTTCGCCGTGACCCTCAGCCGCCACCTGGAGAACGCCGCCGCCATGCTGATCGCGGGCACACTGGCTCGGGCCTGACGTCCGCCGCGCACCGCACCGTCCTTTTCGGACAGCGGTGTCAGACCCAGGTGGGCATGCCGCTTTCGGCGTAGCGGGCGCCGAAGCCGCCGGTTGGCAGGATGTCGCGGATGGCGGCGAGGTCCGCGTCGGTGAGCGTGATGCCGGCGGCGGCAACGTTCTCTTCGACGCGCTTGGGGTTGCGGGTGCCGGGGATGGGGACGATGTGTTCGCCTTGGGCGAGGACCCAGGCGAGGGCGAGTTGGGCGACGGTGGCGTCCTTGCCGGCCGCGTACTCGGTCAGCCTGCGCACGGCGTCGAGGTTCTTCTCGAAGTTGCCGGGCTGCCACCGGGGGTCGAGGTTGTTGCGCATGTCGGTCGGGTCGTACTGGTCGGCGGGTTTCGCGGCGCCGGTGAGGAAGCCGCGACCCAGCGGCGAGTAGGCGACGAAGCCGATACCCAGCTCGTCGAGGGTGGTAAACAGTGTCTCGACGTCGCGTTCGAACAGCGAGTACTCGGTCTGCAGCACGGAGACCGGCTGTACGGCGTGTGCCTTGCGGATGGTCTCGGGTCCGGCTTCGCTGAGCCCGAAGTAGGTGACCTTGCCCGCGGCGATGAGCTCCTTGACGGTGCCGGCCACGTCCTCGATCGGCACGGCTGGGTCGACCCGGTGCTGGTAGAGCACGTCGATGTGGTCCACGCCGAGGTAGCGCAGGCTGTTGTCGACCACCTCGCGGATGTGTTCCGGTCGGCTGTCGAACCCGTAGTCGCGGGTGAAGCCGAACTTGGTGGCGATCACGACCTCGTCGCGGAAGCTGGCCACGGCGCGGCCGACGGCCTTTTCGTTCTCGCCCCAGCCGTAGAGCTCGGCGGTGTCGAAGAAGGTGACGCTGAGCTCGTGGGCGCGGCGGATCGCGGTGATGCCTTCCTGCTCGTCGCCGGGGCCGTAGGCGAGGTGCAGACCCATCGCGCCGTAGCCGATCGCCGAGACGGTGAGGCCCTGCTTGCCGAGTGTCCTGCGCTGCATCGAACGCTCCTCATCAAACCAAACTGTTTGGTTTGACCGTACGCCCGGTCCGGCGCGATGGCAAACCGAACGGTTTGGTTTGTTACGCTGGCGGCGTGCCGCGTTCCGCCGCTGTCGACCCGACTCGCGACCGCGTGCTGGCCGCGGCCAGGGCGGAGTTCGCCCGGTACGGGATCGCCGGCGCGCGGATCGATCGCATCGCGAAGGCGGCCAGGACCAGCAAGGAACGTGTCTACGCCCACTTCGGCAGCAAGGAAGCCCTCTACCGGACCATCTCCGCGCAGGAGCTGGCGGCGGTGGCCGAGGCGACCCGTCTGGACCCCGCCGACCTGCCTGGCTATGCCGGTCGCATCCACGATCACTTCGCAGCCCACCCCGAGCGCTATCGGCTCATGAGCTGGGGGCAGTTGGAGCTGGGCACCGACGACGTCCCGCCCGACGACGCCATCCGCGAGACGATGGCGCACAAGGTCGAGCAGTTGCGCCAGGTGCAGCAGGCCGGGCTGCTCGACCCCGCCTGGGACCCACTGGACGTCCTGGTCCTGGTCCACCAGATCGCCACGTCCTGGGCAGGGCAGCCAGGGATGGAACGACCGGACCAGGTCGAATTCATGGCCGCTCGGCGCGCGGTCGTCATCACGGCTGTCGAGCGGCTCTTCCCAGCAGCGGTGCCGCCTGAGTCAGTGGGAGTCGTCCGACGCTGAGATGGCGTCCATCCGCGACTGTCCACTGTGGTCGATGGTGGCGGCCGGAGGTGGCGAGAAGTGCCAGAGCGTCGTGTGCCGGCGTCCCGACCATTCCATCGAGGATGGTCCGGTTAGTATCGGTGCGTGCAGTTCAACGGATGGCCCGACCAGGCGCTCGACGTCCTGCTGCGGCTGGAGGGCGAGCCGTCGAACGAGGTCCGCGAGGAACACCGCAAGGACCGGGAACGCTTGGTGCGTAAGCCGATGATCGCCCTGCTGAACGATGTCGCCGACACGAATCCGGCATACGCCGACTACTCGGTCTGGAGCTACGCCAAGGACACGTGGTGGTGGCAGCACCAGACGGCGACGATCAGGCTGGCCCGCAAGGTGGAGATCGGCCTGCGGTTCGACCTCGACGGCCTGTACGTGAAAGGCGCGTGGCACTACCCGGACCCGGGACAGGTTGAGCTGTACCGGGCCGCGGTGGCCGACAAGGACAGCGGCCCGGTGCTTGCGCGGGCGATCGATACGTTGCGCCACAAGGGTTACGAGGTCGGCGGGGACGTGATGAAGGTGATGCCGCGCGGGTACTCACCCCAGCACGAACGTGCCGAACTGCTCCGGCACCGGTCCGTGGTCGCCGGTCGAGCCCTCGATCATGACGACATGCTGATGACTGCGAAAGCGCTCGACTGGGTGCTGGACACCGCTGCCGACCTGGACCCGATGCTGTCGTGGTTCGCTCAACACGTCACGGTTCCGGAAGATCCGTAACCAGCCGAAACCCAGGTCATTCGGTCGCTAGGACGACGGCCTCCGTCGCGAGGGCTTGGCCGGTGGCGCGACGTTCGAGCAGGGTGATTCCGGTTGCCACGGCGCGGAAGTGGTTGCCCGCCGGTTCGGGGCAATGAGTGTCCGCCTCGACGGCGAGGCACAGTGCGGCCAACCGAATGGCGCTCGCCGTCACCGGTGTGAGCGGTCGGCGCCGCTCGAACACCGGCAGCGCGTCGTTCATCAGCCGGTGGATGACCGAGTTGTGCCACGGCCTCAGTTTTGCGTTGGAGATGGCGCGTTCGCCAGCGCGGAGGTGGTCGGGGAGTTCGTCCAGCGACACGACACCGGCGCAGTCGGCGACCCGGGCCAAAGCATTGAACTTCGTCCGGAACACGCGCTTCCAGTCCACGGGGCGATCGCTGTGGAATGCCGCATTCAGCGGATCGGACAGTGCCCGCGCGGACACGTTGCCAGTTACGGAAACCACGGACTTGGGCATGTCTTTGAGCACGCGTGCAGGGAAGGCCCGCGACGCCGAAGCGCCCGCGGACAACTCTCGTTCGAGAGTTGCCACGATGCCTCGTATGGCCTCGACATCCAACGCGATGCTCTCGTCGAGCCCCAGCATGAGAGCCATTTCGCGGTCGTCACCGTCGAGAGCCTCGGTTCGGACTTCGTCTCGGGTGAGGTGTTGCGCCAGGCGGACTTGTGCCAACCGCAGTTCCGCCCAGCCAGGGAACGTCGGGAGGTCCGCTTCGTAGGTCAAAGCGTCGACCGCGGGTATCAAACGGGCGAGCAGCATTCTGGCGAGCGCGGGTTTGAGGCGTTCGAGGTCGTCGCCGACGTGCTGGGCGAACGTTTCCGCGTCGACGTGGTTCGGGTGCGCCACGCCAGGTGCCGTCCACAGCACGACCGCGCCCTCGACTGTCGACCACGGATACAGGTTCGGTGTGGGGATCGTGCGGCCCACCGCGGGGTCAGCGACCTCTTTGACGGTCGGCAACCGGTACTTGGGCTCCTCGACGATCTCGTTGGCCCAACGGACGAACGCGTCCGCGTCACTCGCACGCACTCCCGTGACCGGGTCAGTGGGCGGTCCGTCCGGTGCGGCGGTCCCCGTGGCGTTGCGGAACAGCTCATAGATGGCTGCTGTGACCGGACGGGCGCACACCCGTCCGCCGTCCGTAGTTCGGATCACCTCACGGAAGTGCCTGTTGACTTGGACAGCGGCCCAGAGCGAGACGTCTGTGTGTGCCACCAGCTCGTCGAGCCGTACGCGAAGCTCCGGCGCCAGATCGCCGCTCTGGTCGGCGCAGTCGAGTGCGAGCGACAGGGCGTTGGCGGTGCCGGCGTCGAGGCAGGCCTCAACGATCAAGTCGGCGTCCGACTGTGTCGCGTACAGCAGGATGGTCTCCCGCCACCAGGAGTCGTCGACCGTCTTGATGAGCACGTCGACCAGGTTCTTCGCGCGAATGTGGCTTGCTGCGAGGGATTCCTGGAAACTCAGGTGGGCGAAAGCGTACTGCCCGCTCTCGCGTTCGATCACCAGTCCGTACGCGCAGACCTCGTCCAGGAACCGTTCCTCGTCGACCGTGGTCGACATTCGGCGCAGCGCCGAGCGGAACTCGGCGAGCACCTCGTGGCGAGGCAGGTCGCGCACACGGCGTTGCATCATCGTGAACGCGAGGCCCCGCAGCAGCAGCTCTTTTCTGTCCCCGCTCAGTTCGCTGGGCAGCTTCTTCGCATCTTGCCGCCGCCACAGGATCACCTGGCAGATCTCGCCGTACAGCTCCGCCCGGCTGCCGGGCAGCGCGCCCCGATAATGGTGCACGTTCGCGATCATGGTCAGCAGCAACGGGTTCACCGTCAGCGCGGACAGCCCCGGGGTGCGGTCGAGCCGGCGCAGCAGGTCGTCGGCTGCGTCTCCGGCCGCGGGGACTCGCTGTGCCACCGCGCGATACCAGCCACGCACGAAGGTCGTGACCTGCTCGTCCGTGAAGCTACGCACCTGCAGCACAGTCGCGCCCGTGATGGCCGCGGCGCGGTAGCCCTGCGGCCGGGAGGTGATCACGTAGTCGTTCGCGGGGTACTGCTCGGTCAGGCGTTCGATCCAGTCGGCGACCCGCCTGCGGTCCCCCTGCGTGGCCACCTCGTCGAGACCATCGAGCAGCACGACGCAGTCGCCGGCGGCGAGCCGTTGCTCGAACCAGCCAGGTGGCTCGTCGGCCGCGTGCCGGCCGAGAGTGCCGCGGATGAGCGTGGGCAGAGGCACTGCTGGCGTAGCCACGATCTCCGCGATGTGATCCCGCAGGTACAACAGGACAGGCACCGCGCGCCGCCGTTCTTCGTGCTCCCGGCAAACCGTGCGGGCCGTATGGCGTAGCAGCGTGGTTTTCCCGCTGCCCGGCCCGCCGATCACCGCGAGCACCGCCGGCTGTTCGCGGTCAAGGAAGTCACCAATCGACCGGCGACCGGTTTCACCGGCGGGCGGGTGATCCAGCAAGCCCGCGGGTACTTGGTGGGGCGCGCGGTAATCGAGACTGACGTCGATGAACACCTCGTCCAGTTCGGGAGTGTGGAACCCGACCGTCGCGAGCCCTTTCAGGTCGATGAAACGCAGCCCACTGGTCACGAACTCGCGGTAGCGCCGGCCAAACCGCGACACGCGCCGCCGTAACGTCCGGTCCAGGCGATCGACCAGCCGCTCACGCCACCGTCGCCACAACTCCCGCGGGACGAACAACACGGCGGCACCGAGCGAGACGGCTCCGCCGAGCAGCCATCCCGAAAGGCCCATGGCCACAAGTATCCCAGGATCCCTTGGGACCAGGCCCCAGCGGTCTGGTAACTGATGGCCTGGTGCGACCGTGGTGTCCGCCGGGATGATTCTCGGATGGACGGACGCCCGGATGACGCGACACAGATCCTGCTGGCCGAGTACGCGGCGCTTCGCGCCGAGGCCGAACGCCGAGCGACTGTTCAATGGAACATCATCGCTCTGCAACTCGCCTCGGCCGGTGCTGTCACCGGCTTGGCGATCGCGGCCGCTGCCAACGTGGCCCTGCTGCTCATCGTGCCGCTCATGTCGTACATGCTCGGCCACCGCTACATCCTGATCGATGTCCATCTCAAGCTGATTCGACGGTACATCCGTGACTCGTTGAGCCCTCTGTTGTCGGGCCACCTGCAGTGGGAGGGGTGGCGGGACCAAGAGTTGGCTCCCCAAGTCGCCCGGCAGCGATGGTTCACCGCGACTGGGTGGAACTCGCTGCACCCGACCAGGCTCGCCTTCCAGGGAGTCGCGCTACTGGCGCTGGTCGGTGCGCTGGGAGCCGGCATCTTCCTGTGGATCACCCGGTCGCCATCGTGGTATCTGATCGCCGGCTTCGCGGTGGGTTGGTTGATCGACATGCTGGCAACGGTTTTCTTGCACCGTTCGTTCGATCGTGCGGCGGACGACCGCGTTCATCGCCAGCCGTGAGCCGACGGCTCTTGCGGCGTAGGGGAGCGTCCACTCATGCCGCTGATCTCTGCGCGTACGTTCCGCGGGCCTGGCCGATCAGCTGCGCGAGCGACCTGCGCTGCGGCGCGTCAGGCAAACCGGTCTCAGGGCCGCACTCGCTTGGTTTCGTATGCCCAGATGGCGATCTGGACGCGGTTGCGGGCCCCGATCTTGTTCATCAGGCTCGCGAGGTGAAACTTGACGGTGCTGAGGCTGATGTGCAGTTCGTCGGCGATCTCGGCGTTGGTCCGGCCTTGGGCAACGGTCAGCGCGACCTCTTCCTCCCGGTCGGTCAGGGCGACGATTGGCCTGGCGCGCTTCGAGGAGGACGCGTGCTCGGCGAAGCCGGCGAGCAGGCGGGCGGTGACGCTGGGGGCGATGAGGGCGTCGCCTTCGGCGGCGGCGTGGATGGCCTGGACCAACAGGTCGGGTCCGGCATCCTTGAGCAGGAAGCCTCTGGCGCCCGCTCTCAGTGCGCCGCTGACATGTTCGTCGGTGTCGAAGGTGGTGATGACGACCACGGCCAGCGGGTCCTCGACGTCGGGTCCGGCGAGCAGGCGGGTTGCCTCGACGCCGTCGAGGTGCGGCATCCGGATGTCGAACAGGCACACGTCGGGGCGTAGCCGGCGGGCGAGCGCCACGGCCTCGTTGCCGTCGGCGGCCTGGCCGATCACGTCGATGTCGGGTTGGCCGTCGAGGATCGTGGTCAGTCCCGCTCGGATGATGTTCTGGTCGTCGGCGATGATCACGCGGATGGTCATGCGAGGGCCTCTCGCCTCGGGATCACCGCGTGGACCGTCCAGCCGTGGTCGGGGCCCGGGCCCGCCTCGAGGGTTCCCCCGAGCAGCGTCACGCGCTCAGCCATGCCCACGAGCCCATAGCCTGGCACACGGGAGTTGGACAGGCCGCGTTCACCGTCGTCACTGACGCTCAACCGCACGGTGTCGGTGCCGCCGTCCACGAGGACGTGAACCCGGGTCGCGTGCCGTGCGTGGCGCTTCGCGTTGGTGATCGACTCCTGGGCGACCCGGTACAGCGCCGCCTCGACCGACGGTCGCAGATCGTTGAGATCGCCGCACTGCTCGACATCGATCCGCAGACCCTGATCTCCTTTCGCTGTGGCCAAACCCTCGATGTCGGCCACGCCGCGCTGGGCGAACACCTCCGCCGTGCCGTTGCCACGGCGGAGGGACACGACCATGGAGCGCATCTCGGCCAGCGTGCGCGACGCCTCTCCCTCGATGACTTCGAGAGCCCTGGCGGCTCCATCCAGGTCACGTGAACTGGCCAGGAATCGTCCCGCCTGTGCCTGAATGGCGATGGCGGACACGTGATGCGCGACGGTGTCGTGCAACTCCCGGGCCAGCATTTCCCGTTCGTGGAACCGGATCCGCTCGAACCGTTGGGTACGGACGATGCGCCGGTAGCGGACCAGGACACCGAGCGCGGCGGGGAACAACAACACAACCAAGCCACCGCTGGCATCGGTGACACCGGGGAAGTCGGTTGTCACGGCAACGAGCCACTCCAGCAGCACGATCGCCAACCCGATCGCCGTCTGCAGGTTGGTTCCCCACCGGGACAGCGAATACACGAGAACCACGACGAACGTGCTGGCGTACAAAGAGAAGGGCTCGCCGCCAACGAGGACCGACGCCAGGTCGACCGCCATCAACCCGCCGAACCCGAGCACCACCGCGGCAAGCGGGCGAACTCGCCGCCACAACATCGTGAGCGCCAACGTCAAACCGAACACGACGCCGATGGGACGCCACACCATGTCGTCGCGAACGGCGACCTCCACCATCGCCGTTCCCGCCACCCCCGCGACGAGCAACCAGTCGCGCCACACGCGAACCGGCGGACTCTCGCCGTCAGGCTCCGTTCTGCTCACCAGCCAGAGAATAGGGCCTCGGAGGAGACGGCGGATCGACCTAAAAGGCAGGTCCAGCACTGGCCGATCGGTCAGGGCAAGACTGACCGAGACCCCGGTGTGCCACGAATCCGACGCGATGACACTGGACGTCCTCGCCAACCAGAGGAGCAGATCCCGTGATGACGCCAAGGCAGTACCGAGACACTCCGGTCGATGTGAAGCTCGTGCTCTGCGCCCTGTGGATCACGATGCTTTTCGTGTTCGCCTACGTCGACATCTTCGGGCTCTACCGCGCTGATGTCCTCGACGCCGCGCTCGACGGCAAGATGGCGGCCACGCCGTTCACGGTCGACCAGGTGTTCCTGGCCTCCACCCTGATCTACATCCTGCCGTCGATCCTGATGGTGGTTCTGACACTCGTCCTCAGACCACGGGTCAACCGAAACGTCAACATCGTCGTCAGCTTTCTCTACATGGTCAGCATCATCGTGTCGTGCATCGGCGAGACGTGGGTCTACTACCTCCTCGGCAGCCTCATCGAGGTGGTACTCCTTGTGGTCATCGCTCGAGCCGCCTGGAGATGGCCGTCACCGACGGTCGCATCCTCGCTGCCATAACCGAACGAGACCGCCGCGCTTTTCTGTCGCTGGTCGCTTGTTCGAACTGTGCCCTGTCCGGGAGGCAATGGGCGTGCGATGCTGCCGTTCATGAGTCGGTTCGTCGAGGACATCCGGCAGGCTCGCGTACAGGGAAGGTTGCCAGACCGATTCCGGTCGGCGAACATCCGAAGGGCTTGCCCCGGCTGGGCTGAACACACATACGGCGTGTTCTTGCCCAAGCACCGCATTGGCAACCCGGGTGGCTACACCCCGTACTTCGAGCAGCACGACGACGGCTCGTACAGCTTGATCGAGCTCAAAAGACACAAGTAGCCACTCGTTGACCGCGGGCAAAATGCGCGACCGCATCCTTACCTTGATGCGCCCGACTTCGGTGGCTGGAAGCCGCCGATCGTCTGCTCGAGCAGTTCGGCCAGCCGCAGCGGGGTGCGGTCCTCGAACATCGGGCCGATGAGCTGCACTCCGACCGGCAGGCCGTCGGGGGACGGGCCCGTTGGTATGGCGGTGGCGGGCAGGCCGGGCATGGTGGCCAGGCCTGCCCAGACGAGCTGGTCGAAGTAGGGATACTCGACGCCGTCGATGTCGATGCGCCGTTCCAACGGATTGGGGTTGTGGTCGTGCGGGAACGCGGGAGTCGGCGTGATCGGGCACACCACGGCGTCGAACTCGGCGAACAGCTGCCGCCAGCCGTGACGGTGGAGTTCGCGGCGGTTGTTCGCGTCGATCCAGTCGCGGTGGCTGAAGACCATGGCGCGCAGCCGCACGGCCTCAAGGCTCTGGTCGTCCGCGCTCAGTCCGGCGGCGCGGGTCCGCAGCTGCTCGTGCGATTCGATGGGAAAGCGCGCCACAGAGCCCGAAATCAGCAACCGCATGTAGAGCGTTGCGGCTTCGGTCAGATCAGGCAGTAGTGGACTGTTCCGTTCGACGCGGGCGCCGCCGTCGACGAGCGCGTCGGCCACCCTGTTCACGCCGGCCCGCACGGCGGACCCGGTTGGAATTAACGGATGCTCGTCGAGGACCAAGACCCGGAAATCGCTGAGCTGCTCGTGGCGGGCGGGCGGCAGTGCCAAACGGTGCGCGACGCCGAGCGTCAGCGGGTCCGGTCCGGCCATGACGTCGAGCAGGAGCGTGAGATCGCGGGCGGTGCGAGCCATCGGGCCGACGACGGCGAGGTCGAGGTCGGCCGGCAATGCTGGTTCGGACGGCGCAACCATGCCGCGGGTTGCCGCCAGTCCGAGTGTCGGCTTGTGCGCGTAGATGCCGCAGAAATGCGCGGGGGTACGCAGCGAACCGGCGAGGTCGGAGCCAATGGACAGCGCGCCGAACCCGGACGCCAGGGCCGCCGCCGAGCCGCCGGAGGATCCGCCCGGCGTGCGACCGTGATCCCACGGGTTGTTGGTGGTGCCGTAGATCTCGTTGAAGCTCTGGATATCTTGCAGCCCCAACGGCACATTGGTCTTGCCGAGCACCACCGCGCCCGCGGCCTTGAGTCGTGACACCTGTACCGCGTCCTCGGCCGGTATGTAGTTCCGGTGCGGCGGCATGCCCCAGGTCGTTGGCAGCCCGGCGATGTTGTACGACTCCTTGACCGTCACCGGAATGCCGAGCAGCGGCAGGTCCTCACCACGCGCGCGTGCCTCGTCAGCACGGTGTGCGGCGGCCCGCGCACGGTCGACGTCCGGCACGCAGATCGCGTTGATCACCTCGTCGTCGCGCTCGATACGGGCGATCGCCTCGTCGGTCAATTCCACCGATGTCACCGCACCGGCGCGCAACGCGGCAGCGAGTTCTTCGGCCGTCTGAAAGCTCCACTCCATGAGTCCGAAGCTATTGACATGCCACAAAGGACACGAAATTCCGGTTCGCGCAACAGGGAGCCACCTTCACCGGCAAGTCGCGCACTCGTTCTGCCGCCGAAGGCGGCCCACCGCAGGTCACAGCGTCGACCGTGGGCCAAATCCACCCGCGCGGGCCATGAAATGCCGCGTCGTGCAACAGGATGGATGTCTCAATTCTTGCCGCGTCGTCGCATTGATTGGTACAGCGGCCACAGCGTCAGCGCGACCGGTGTCAGGATCGCCGAGAACAGGATTCCCGCGATTGAACCGCAACAGCGTGCGCTTCGTGTGGGGGTCGGTCGGCGACCGCCGCCGCGTCAGAAACCACATGGAGAGACGAGAAAACATGAGTCGGGTTTGGAAAGTTTCCGTCGGTCTCGCCGTCGCCGCGCTCGCGGCCGTCGGTCCGGGCGCGGCCGCCGCACCGGCCGCCGCGACACACGTCCCCAAGGTGCCCGAAGTCCTGAAAGTGCCGGACGGCAACAAGTTGGTCGCGGTCATGGCGGCCCGAGGCGTGCAGACCTACCAGTGCTCGAACAACGTGTGGACGTTCGTCCAGCCCGACGCCATCCTCACCAACCGCGGTCGTCCTGAGGTTCTACACTCCAAGGGTCCGGTGTGGACATCCGTGCTCGACGGAAGTTCGGTGACCGCCGCCGCCGTCGCCAACTCACCAGTTCCGAACGCCATTCCGGAGTTGCTGCTGCGGTCCACCGGTAACCGTGGTCCAGGCAAACTCAGCAAGGTCACGTTCATCCAGCGCCTGAAGACCAAAGGCGGCCTCGCTCCCACTGGCTCATGCAGCGAGGGCGTCACCGCCTCGGTGCCTTACACCGCCGACTACGCCTTCTACCACCCCGCCTAAAGCAGGGGCGTGGCGCCGCGATGGACGATCGTGCCGTCGACGACGGTCATCGCTATTGGCGCGTCGGCCAGTTCGTCGGGGGCGGCGCGCAGCGGATCGAGTGTGAAGGCCGTGAGGTCCGCACGTGCCCCGACTGTGATCCCGCCGGTCTGGCCGGCGGCCGCTGCGGCGAGAGACGTGTAGCCCTCCAGCGCCATGAGCGGGGTCAGGCCCTGGTGTGGCTGCACGGGCGGGACGTCCGGTTCGCCCGCCGGACGGCGTAGCTGTGCTGCGGCGAGAATCCGGCGCGGGTCGAACGGGGCGACCGGCCAGTCGGAGCCGAGGACGACCGGAACCCCGGCGTCACGCAGGTCGCGGCAGCGCCAGGCGCGGTCGGCGCGCTCGTCGCCGAGGCGGGAGGACCAGTTGTCGGTGTGGTCGGCCCGGGTGAAGTGGCTGTGGGTCGGTTGCATGCTGGCGACGACGCCCTGCCGCCGGAACCGGTCGATCAGCTCGGTCGGCAGCGTTTCGATGTGCTCGATGCGGTGCGGCGCCGCCGTGGCCCGGCTGAGTCCGTCGAGGGTTTCGAGGACGTACCGCACGGCGGCGTCGCCGATGGCGTGGGTGGCGGTTTGGACTCCGGCCGCGGCGAGGACGTGCACGGCTTTGGTGAAGTCGGCGGGGTCGGTCCAGAAGCTGTCGGTCGATTCGCCGAGTGCGTCGGCCTCTTCCAGCCATGCGGTCCCGTTGTCGATGGTGCCGTCGATGAAGAACTTCACGCCGCCGATCTCCCAGCGGCGGCCGCGTCGTCCTTGCAAGGCGATCAGCTCGGCCAACCCGTCCGCGTCGACGCCGGGTTCGCACCACGGGGCGAACCGCAGGCGCAGCGGAAGGTCGCCGAGGTCTTCGGCGGTGGCTACGACCGCGGCGCTGTCGCCAAGCAGGTCCATGACGTGGCCGCCGGTGAGCCCGGTGGCGGCCATGTCGCCGAGCAGCGCACGCAGCCGGGCTGCTCGGACCGCGACTGGTTCCCGGGGCACCTGCTCGGCGACCAGGTCCATGGCGGCGGCCTCCAACAGCAGGCCGGTCGGTCGTCCGGCGTCGTCGCAGACCACGCTCGACCGCTGGGCGAACCGCCGGGGGCCGTCGACGCCGGCGAGCCGCAGCGCGGCCGGAGTGGCCAGCGCGGAGTGAGCGTCGAACATCCGCACGAAGGCGGGGCGGCCGCCGACCGCGGCCTCGATTGTGGCGCTGGTGACCGGCTGACCGCCGAAGACGTTGGGGTCCAGGCCCCACGCCTGGACCCACTCGTCCGGCCCTCGGTCCGCCGCGGCGGCGGCCAGCAGGTGCTGCACGTCTTCCAGGGAGCGGGCGGTGGACAGGTCGACGTCGGCGGTGAGTCGCAGGCCCATCACCGGATGCAGGTGCCCGTCGATCAGCCCGGGGGTCACCGTGGCGTCGCCCAGGTCGACGACTTCGGTTCCGCAACCGCGCCAGTCGCGGATGTCGCGGCGGGTGCCGACGGCGGTGATGACGCCGCGGGTGATCGCTGTCGCCTCGACTGGCCGGTCGTCTTCAGTCAGGGTGTGCACCGTGTCGGCGCAGACGACGAGGTCCGGGTTCACGCGGAAATCCCTTCGGGGACGGGGTGGGTTTCACCGTCGCCTTCGCCGATGCGCACGTACGTGGCGGGCCGCCGCTTGCGGAGCCAGACGGCTACCGCGCCGGCGACGAGCAGCGTCGCCGGGACGATGCTGACGAGCACGACGTTCACGGTGGCCGAGGCGGCGGTGAGCAGGCCGACGCTGTCGACGAGGACGTAGGTGGCGACCGTCAGGAGCACAGAGGAGGCGATCCCGGCTGCCACCGCGACCGGTGTGCCCACGGCCTTGTTCCGCCGGAGGAAGTACACGACGGTGGCGATAGCGGTCAGGGTCTGCAGCACCAGGATGCCCACCACGCCCGGGGTGTTCACCCACAGCAGCAGTTTCGTGTACGGGTCGGCGCCGGTGACCGCGAACACCGCGATCACGACGACCGCGAGCGCGGTCTGCACGATGCTCGCGCGGTAGGGCGAGCGGTACCGGGGGTGGACCTTCCCGATCCACGCGGGCAGGAGCCCGTCCTGGGCGAGGGCATAGGTGTAGCGCGTGATCGCGTTGTGGAAGGCGAGCTGCGCGGCGTAGACGCTGCTGATCACGAGCAGGTGCATCAGCACCGCGGCCCAGGGACCGACGTAGGTTCCGATCGCGGTGAAGAACAGGCCGCCGATGTCTCCGGCGGCCGCGCCGACGACCTGGTCGCTGCCGAAGGCCTGGATGACCGACCAGACGATGAAGCAGTAGAAGACGGCCATGAAACCGACCGCGATGTAGGTGGCGCGGGGAATGGTGCGCTCGGGGTTTCGGGCCTCTCGGCGGTACAGCACGGTGGACTCGAAGCCCATGAACGCCGCGAAGCTGAAGGCGAGCACGCCGCCCATGGCGGGACTGAACACGGCGGAGGGCGTGAAGGACTTGGCGTCGAGGCCGGACGCGCCACCGTGCGTCAGGACACCGACCGCCATCAGCAGCAGGATGCCCGACTCGAGGACGAGGAGCACGCCGAGCACCTTCGCCCCGACGTCGATTCCCAGCCAGGCGACCAGCAACACCAGTGCGACGGCGACGAGGGCGATGACCGGCCATGGGACGTCGAGTCCGAAGACCTCGGCCAGCGTGGCCTTGGCCTGGGCGGCGAACAGCCCGTAGACCCCGATCTGGAGGGCGTTGTACGACATGAGGGCCAGCAGCGCCGCGACGAACCCCCAGGTCTTGCCGAGACCTTTCGCGATGTAGGCGTAGAACGCGCCTGCGCTGCCCACGTGCCGGGTCATCCGGGTGAACGCGACGGCGAACACGGTCAGCATGATCCCGGCGGCCAGGTATCCGGCCGGTGCGCCGATCCCGCCGACCGTGATGGCCAGCGGTGCGACGCCTGCCATGACGGTCAGCGGGGCCGCCGCGGCCACCACCATGAGGACGAGGCTGCCGGTGCCCAGGACACCTCGTTTGAGGGAGTCGGGTTCGCGGTCAGGGGAAGATCCGGCCATGGTGGCGTCCTCTCGAGCCTGCGATGCTTAACCGAACGACATTCGCTTAAGCATGCGGCAGCCGATTATGGCCGTCAAGGATTTCGTGGACGACTACGGCCTATGGCGACGGATATAGTGGAGAATTTGTGGTTCAACGACGAAAACGGTTGCTTGATGTCGACGTGATCCTCGACGCCGCCCTGGTGTGCGTCGACGAGACCGGCCGGCTGACGATGGCCGACTTGGCCGCGCGGCTCGGCGTCAGCGCATCCTCGATCTACCACCACTTCAGCGGCCGCACGGCGATCGTCGAGGCGCTGCGCGAACGGATGGCAGTGGCGATCGACCCGGCCCCGCTGGACGAAACCGACTGGGATGAGCAGGTCGGCCAGTGGATGCGCGGCTATCGGCGAGCACTGGCCGAGCACCCCAACCTGATCCCGCTGCTGAACGAGCAGACGATGACCGCGGGTTCGGTCCTCCTCGGCTACGAATCCATCGCGATCCTCCTGCGCCGCGCCGGCGTTCCCATGCGTGACGTCGTCCTCTGGATCAGTGTCCTCGACTGCTACGCGCTGGGAGCGGCACTCGATCTCGCGGCGCCGGACGAGGTGTGGCGCCCCGACCGGGACGACGTGCCCACACTCGGCGACGCGATCATCGCCGCGCCCCGAGGGCGCGACCGCGCCGACAAGGCGTTCGACCTCGGCCTGGACGCTCTGTTGACCGGACTGCGCCAGAGGCTGAGCCCTGTTCGGAGCGAAGGGCGTCATGCCCCGGATCGATAGCATTTGCTGAGTGGTGCCACCTGCGGTCCCTTCGGAGGATCGATGGCGGCGACGCTGGATGTGGTGTCGCTCAACGTCTTCGTCGGTATGTGCTCCCGAGGCGCACCGGTGATCCTTACCGAACCAGTACACCTGGACAACGGCACCACCTTCTTGTCCGATCACCTCGCGCCGAGGATCCGGCTTCGGAGTACGGCGCAGCAGGCCTGGCTGGTCGATCCGCCGGCGAGGGGCTCGTCGCAACAGCCGTACGAGATCACCTGACGGAGACCGCCTGGCAGCTGAACCGCACCCTCTGTCTGTCCGATCAAGACAGCGATGATGTTGACTGTCTGGCATGTCGCAACCGGACACCCCTGAACCACAGCAGGTTATGACCACGAAACCCCGCTCCGGGTATGGCCCGTTGGCAACCGCGATCCTGTTCGCCGGTATCGGTGGAGGCCTGTTGGCGTGGCACCCTTGGGACAAGGGCGCGGTGCCCGAGCCGCCCAAGAATCCGCAGCACATCACAATCCAGAAAGTCGGCGAGCAGCGCGAGCCGGGCAACTCCGACGCGACACGACCGGTCTACTGCATGACCAACGAGACCGGCGCCTTGTACTGCATGGTAATGCCCAACCGCTACACCAGTATCCAGGAAGAACGACGCTGAGCGCGCGGGACCCGTTGTCCTTCGGGGATGGCACCTGACTGTCTCTTGTGGACCGGTCCAGGTGTCATCGCGGGACGGGTTTCGCCTGATCACGGGCCAGGGGAGCGGCACCGCTGTCATCCCAGTCTGCCGTCCTGGTGGCGGCAACCCTGCTCCGGGATGACCGGACCCGCGGATCCGAACAGAACTCTTACATTCGCGGCAACTGTTCGCTCATAGACTGGCATGGACGTCGACGCTCCGCCGCTGCACCTGCATCTTCGGAGGAGGACTCGTATGTCTGGATCGCGTCTGTCCCGCCTCGTCCTGGCCACACTCACTGTTGCCGCCGTCGGGGTGCCTGCCGCCGGTGCGCCGGCTGACGCGGTGATGGCCAAGCCCAACATTGTCGTGATCATGGTTGACGACATGAATGTCTCTGCCCTGGCGCACATGCCCAGTGTGCGTTCGCTGATTGCCAATGAGGGCACCAGTTTCGACAACAGCGTGGTGTCGTATTCGCTGTGCTGCCCGTCTCGTAGCACATTCCTCACAGGGCAGTACGCGCACAACCACGGCGTGCTGGGCAACGCACCGCCCGACGGCGGGTTCGCCAAGCTCCGCGCCGGACAGACGCTGCCGGTATGGCTGGGCAACGCTGGCTACAACACCGCCCACGTCGGCAAATTCCTCAACGGCTACGGCGCCGTGAACCCCAGGCAAGTCCCGCCTGGATGGGCCGAGTGGTACGGCTCGGTAGACCCAAGCACGTACAGCATGTGGGGCTACACCCTCAACGAGAACGGCACCCTGCGCACCTACGGCACACCGGCTGTGGAAGATCCCGCGCTGTACCAAACCGACGTCTACGCCGACAAAGCGGCCGATTACATCAACCGTAAGGCTCCAGCAGAGCAACCGTTCTTCCTGTCCTTCGCTCCCTTGGCCCCACATGGCGAACGAGCCGTCAACGGAGTGGACCTTTCCGAGCGCAATCCACGCCCCGCACCTCGCCACCGCGGCGACCTGGACACCGTGACCGTCCCCAAACCGCCTAACTACAACGAGGCCGACACCTCCGACAAGCCTGCCTCCGTTCGTAACCGGCCCCTGATCACTCCTGCCGCCGAAGAACGAATCGAGGCAAGGCTCAAGGGACGACTGGAGTCGCTGCTCGCTGTCGACGACGCGGTCACGCGGATCATCTCCACGTTGCGCACCACCGGCGAACTGGACAACACCGTCGTCGTGTTCACCTCCGACAACGGCTGGATGCAAGGCGAGCACCGCATCCCCTCGGGCAAGATCGTGCCCTACGAGGAGTCGCTGCGCGTGCCGTTGATCATCCGGGGACCCGGTGTGCCGGTGGGCAAACGAGTCTCCACGATCGCGGCCAACGTCGACCTCGCACCAACAATCCTGGACGTCGCGGACGCGACCGCCGCACTACCGATGGACGGCCGTTCACTGCTGCCGATCGCCAACGACCCCGGATCCTTCGCCCGCGGAATCGTCATCGAGACCGGACCCAAGCAGAACGGAGCCTGGTATTCCGGCCTGCGCGCACCCCGATGGACCTATGTGGAGCATTCCACCGGTGAGCGCGAACTCTATGACCTGCAACAGGATCCGTTCCAGCTCACCAGCGTGCACAACGACCCGCGCTACGCGGCCACCCGGCAAGCCCTGGCCAATCAGCTAGCGACCCTGCGTACCTGCTCCGGCGCCCCATGCCGGCAATGGACTCCGGTACCCGGCCCACAGCTTTGACCTTACGGCGCCTGCAGCCTCCGGCGTATCGCCACGGCCAAGGGGGCGGCCGACAGGATGATGGCCGTGCCCAGCGCCAGGGCCCATCGCCAGCCGTCGAGCACCGCTCCCGAGGTGTCGGCTCCGCTTTGGGCGGCGGTGACGACGGCGGCCACGGAGGTCAGCACCGCCACCCCGAGAGCGATGCCCAGTTGCTGAGCCGTGTTCAGCACGGCCCCCGCGACGGCCTTGTGGTCGGCGGGCACGCCGTTGTTGGCGGCGACGCTGACGACCACGATCACGATGATGTGCCCGAACGAGTCGACGGAGGTGGCCACAAGCACGAGCCACAACCCTCCTTGTGCAGGCAATGCGACCAAGGCCAGCAGGCCGAGCGCTGACGTGATGATGCCGAACATCAGCACGCTGTACATGGACCAACGCTGGAGGAGCCTGCCGGTGATCGTGCCGGTGAGGATGGCGACGGTGCCCGAGAGAGCGAACGCCAGGCCGGTGGCCAACGCGCCGTAACGCAGGACCTCCTGCAGGTACAGGGTCAGGATGATGAGCATGCCGCCGTGGGCGGCGCCCATCGCCAGCGCGATGACGTTCGCTCCGCCCACGGCTCGGATCCGGAACAGCGACAGCGGCAGCAGAGGTGAGGAGCTGCGACGTTCACACAGCACGAACAGCAGCGCGAGGCCGACGCCGACCACTAGCAGCAATGCCGTGTACATCCAGGACGTCCCGGGCCCGGCTTCCTCGAGGCCGTAGACGATGCACAACATCGCCCCAGCCGACAGCAGGCCGCCGGGGACGTCCAGCTTGCTGCGCTCCCGGACGCGACTTTCCGGAAGCCAGCGCACGGCCAGCGCCGCCGCCACGATCACGACGGGCACGTTGATGAAAATCGTCCAGCGCCAGCTCAGGAATTCGGTGAGCAGCCCGCCGCCGAGCATGCCGCTGACGAACCCGGAGGACAGCACCGCGCCGGAGATTCCCAGGGCCCGCTCGCGTTGCGGCCCTTCAGGAATACTGGCGGTCAACAGGCCCAGGGCCGATGGCGCGATGAATCCGGCGGCCAATCCCTGCAGGACGCGGCCGGCGATCAGGACGGCCGGGCTCCACGCGGCGCCGGCCAGCATCGACGCCGCGCCCAGCACCAGCAAGCTGATGACGAACACTCGTTTGCGTCCGTAGAGGTCCGCGATTCGCCCGCCCAGCAGGAGCATCGCCGCGAAGGCCAGTGCGTACGCCGACAGCACCCAGCCCGTCGAGCCGGGGTCGAAGCCCAGCTCCCTGGTCATCGCCGGCACGGCGACGTTGACGATGGACAGGTCCAGCGCCACGAGGAACTGCGCGGCACAGATGACCAGCAGCCCCAGCGCGCGGGTGGTGGGCAACTCGGCAGGGCCTGCCTGCACGGTGTCGACGGTGCCGCTTTCACGGGTCATCGAAGCGCCCCCTGGTTCCCCGTCTCCGCGGGTGGGCTAACTGTTAACTGGCGAATTCAGGGTTACCGCGTCGGTGGTGGGTCTAAACCTCGTCATGCGGTCGCCCCGGCCTTGGCGGTAACCTTATATTCAACAGTTAACGGTTACCTGACGTGAAGAAGGGGAACTCGTGTCACATACGCAATACGACAAGACAGCCGATGTCTACGACGACAGCCTCAACGTTCTGACCTACCCCGCCTACGTCGAGGAGCCGACCTACCGGGCGGTCATCGGCGACGTGCGGGGGCGCAACGTCCTGGATCTCGGCTCGGGAACCGGAATCTGGACCCGCCGGATCAAGCAGGTCGGCGCCGACCGGGTCGAGGGCGTGGAAGTCTCCGCGCCGATGGTCGACGTCTCCCGTGACAAGGAGCGCGAGGACCCGCTCGGCATCACCTATCACGTCGCCGACGTCACCAAGGGCCTCATTGAGGGCTTAGCGGGCTGTTTCGACCTGGTCACCGGCATCAACGTCTTGCACTACAGCTCCAGCAGGAGCGAGATAGCCGGAATGTGCGGCACGGCCAGGAGCGCGCTGCGGCCCGGCGGCCGTTTCGTCGCGACCTGCGCCAACTGGGACATGCCCGACGACCCTGAGTACTACGCGCAATACGGGTTGAGCTGCACCGTGCCGCCCAATCGTGAGGAGGGGACGAAGGCGATAGTCGAGACGACGATGGGCGGCGAGCACATCACGCTCGACTTCTACCTCTGGCGGCGCGAGACCTACGCGGACACGTTGCGTGCAGCCGGTTTCCGCACGATTCGCTGGCATGACTGGCAGGTGTCGCCGGACGGGATAGAAAAGCACGGCGCCGAGCATTGGAAGCGTTTCCTTGCCATTCCCTCCATCCATCTGGTGGAGGCTCATGTGTGATCTTGCTTTGCCTGCGGCTCCCGGCGCGTAAATGGATGGAGGTATGAGGATGTCTGAGGTTGTTCGGCTGGATACCCAAGGTACGGATATTGACGGGGAAGGGGCGGAACTGCGGCGGCGGGGGCCGGCCGTGCTGGTTGAGCTGCCGGGGGGAGTGCGCGCGTGGGCAGTGAGCCGATACGAGACCTTGCGGCAGGTGCTGGCGGATCCCCGGGTGTCGAAGGACGCGTACAAGCATTGGGGCGCATGGAAATCGGGGGAGGTGACGCACGATTGGTCGTTGAGCAACTGGGTTTCGGAACGCAACATGTCCACGGCTCATGGGGACGACCACAAACGGCTGAGGTCGTTGCTGGCGTCGGCTTTCACGGCGCGGCGGACGGCCGAGCTGAGGCCGGTGGTGGAGGCGATCACGGCGCGGTTGCTGGACGACATCGGGCGCACGCCGGCGGGGGAAGCGGTGGATCTGCGCGAAAGGTACGCGTTTCCGGTGCCGATCCAGGTGATCTGTCACCTGTTCGGTGTGCCCGAGGAGCGGCGCGGGGAGCTGCGCTCGAAGGTGGACGCGCTGTTCGACAGCACGATCAGCGCCGAGGCGAGGCAGGCGAACACCGTCGCGAGTCATGAGTGGTTCAAGAACCTGGTGAAGCTCAAGCGAGCAGAACCGGCGGATGACCTGACCAGTGCGCTGATCGCGGCGATGAACGAGCAGCCGGGAGCGATGAGTGAGACCGAGCTGATCGACACGCTGATCGGAATGCTGTCGGCGGGGCAGGAGACGACGGTCAATCTGCTCGATCACGCGATCGCAGCGATGCTCACGCATCCAGAGCAGCTCGAGCAGGTGCGGTCGGGAGAGCTGGCGTGGACTGATGTCATCGAGGAGACGTTGCGGTGGCAGGCACCGGTGCCGTACCTGCCGTTGCGGTATGCGGTCGAGGACATCGACGTGGACGGTGTGACGATCAAGCAGGGCGAGGCGATCCTCGCGGCATACAGCGCCGCCGGCCGAGATCACGAGAAGTACGGCGACCGAGCCGACGAGTTCGACAGCGGGCGGGAATCGAAGCAGCACCTGACATTCGGCAACGGTTCCCACTACTGCATCGGGGCGCCGCTGGCTCGGTTGGAGGCGGAGATCGCGCTGCCTGCGCTGTTCGAGCGGTTCCCGAACCTGCGGCTGGCGATCCCAGCGGCCGAACTCAAGACGACGCCCACGTTCCTGTCCAACGGCCACACCGTGCTGCCGGTCCTGCTCAGCTGAGCTGTAGGCCCGCTGGACCTCCTGTCGCACCGGCACATCACCTGCTCCCGCCGTGTCGGTCCGGTGGCAACACGGGCACCGCGCGGAGCGCATTGTCCGCGCGGCCAAACCTGGCTACTGGGCCGGCTCGACGTACGGGCGGAGACGGTTGGCCAACTCTGTGTGGTCAGGGCTCGCGGCGAGGTGTGGCTGATCGCCCGCCTCGTACATGACTGTCTTGGGGCACACGGTGTCCTCCAGGGAACCGGGAACGATGAACGTGGTGAGCAGGGTCTTGGTGGCTGCCTCGTAGACCTTGTAGGTGTAGGTCGCTGCCAACACCGGGATGGTCCGTTGGTTGGTGTAGCCCGTGCACTGCTTGCCCTCGCCCTCGCCGATGCCGTGACGGTACTGGCAGACCACCAACTGCACCTGGTTCTTCGCGTGCCAGGCCTGCTGTTCGAGTTCGTACGTGACGTCGTACATCCTGCCGTCTTCGGGCGGGTTGGGATCAGCACCGTCCACTCTGGAGTCTCGGTCGTAGACGTCGAAGACTTTCGTCGGACGCGGTCCGGTCGCCGACAGCGGCGCCGCTTCGCCGTCCAGCAGCGAGGTGGCCTCGACTTCAGCATTGTCGCGGGAGTCCGGGCAGAACGCGTCCGGCGGCTCGTCGAACACGCCACCCAGGGCGAGCCCGGCTGCTCCAAGACCGGCCACCAACACCAATACCAGCAGGAGACGACCCATGTGGTCATTATGGCGGCATGTGTCACGAGACCCGCAGGATCAGATCGCCCAGGTGTGGCCGGCGGGACTTACGAGAGCTTGCGCGGAAGCCAGCCGAGGAGTTCGGAGATCGCTGACGTGGCGCGAGCCGTTTCCCGTGCGGCTTCGACGAGGTTGTCGCCGAGGCGTTCCTTGGGGGCGGATACGTTCAACGCGGCCACCACGCGGCCCCGGAAATCGCGGACCGGCGCCGACGTGCCCACCAGGCCCGGCTCGAATTCCTCGTCCACGTAAGCGAAACCGGCTTCCTTCGCGCGGGAGATCTTGGCCCACAGTTCGGCGACCGTGCGCACAGGTGTGTTGTGCTCGCCCGGCGGGAATTCCCCGCTGGGAAAGCGAATGTGCAGTTCGTCCGGTGTCGCGTCCATCAGCAGCACCCGGCCTGCCGACGTGCGGTGCACCGGCACACCACGGCCTTCCCAGCCGTGCGCCCGGAACTCGTGTCCTGGTGAGACGGACAGCAGGGTGACGACTTCCTGTCCACGTAGGACACACAGGTGGCACGTCTCTTCCAGTGAGTGCGCGAGACGGTGCATCACCGGTTCGGCGGCCTGTACCAGGCGGCTGTGCGTCGATCGGGCGACCAACGAGAACAGGCGCCAGCCCAGGCGGTACTCCAGGGTGTCCGGGTCGCGTTAGACGATCTCCTCGTCCTCCAGTGCCCGCAGCGCCCGGGACACCTGGGACTTCTCGCGGCCGGTCAGCCCAGTCGCGCCCGTGAGCACCTTTGTCGATGAGGAAGAGGCGATCACAGCAGCCAACGCGACCGAGTTCGGTTTGGTCGCGTACGCCTACACCAGGGATCTCGACCGTGCCCTGCGAGTCGCCGACGCGTTGCAGACAGGCATGGTCGGGCTCAATCGTGGTGTCGGTGTCCAATGCCGCCGCCTTTCGGTGGCGTCAAACAGTCCGGCCTTGGCCGGGAGGGCGGTGAGGCGGGTATCCAGGAGTATTTGGACACCAAGTACATCGCACTGTGAGTTGGCACTGTGAGTGCTGCACCGGAACGGCGTCACCTTTCGCATAGGTAGCGCCATCCGAGTGCGGCGTACCAGAGCATCACTGGCAGGTGCAGGGCGTACCCGAGTTGCTCGAGTTCTGGTGAAATCCCTGCTGTACCTGTCGTCCACGGCAGGACGACCGCGACGAAGCCAGACGCGGCGGCGACCACTCCGGCCGAGCGGAACCATCGCGGGGCAGACAGGCCAACCGTCGCGACGGTGGCCGCCACCCAGAGCAACCCGGCTAGGTTGACGCCCCATTTGGCGGTCAGCAATGCCAGTGCCGCCACGTCCGCCGACCCGCCTGACGGGTCAGCGGCTAATCGCGTCACGGCCAGATTGCCCGCGTCGTGCAGCAGTCCGGCCAGGCCCGAGGCAGCCAGCAGTCCTCCGGCCAGCACTGCCAGGTGACCGTGCATGGCGATGAGGAGTCCGGCGGCGGTCAGCGCGAGCCATCCGATCACGTCGAGCGCCAATTCGGTCATGTGCAGGCCGACGTTGTCGTGCACCGCGGTCAACGCGGCGACTGGATCGGCCGGGTTCAGGGTCAATCCCGATGGCGCGACGATGGCCGCACCGGCCACCATCGCGACGAACGAGATCAGCAGTAGTACACCGGTGAGTCGGGTGCCGGGGTTCACCCCAGTCGTCGTCATGGTCGTCATGGCGGGGAAGCTAGGACCCTGCCCCAGGGAGAAGGTCAAACGTGTGGCGGATCGGGCAACTGGCTCGCATGGTGGGGACGACCGAACGGACCCTGCGGCACTACGACCGGATCGGGCTGCTCGCCCCGGCCGCGGTCGACCCCGTGTCCGGCTATCGCTGGTACGGGGTGGCCGAGCTCGTGCGGCTGGAACGTATTCGTGCGCTGCGGCGCCTGGGGTTGCCGCTGCGTCTGTTGGCAGAGGTCGTGGACGCCTCGGACGCGGAGATCCGGCGGGTGCTTCGGGTCGCACTGGCTGACCTGGACCGGCAGATCGACAAGCTGACCGAGGTCGCCGAAGGCACGCGCCGGCACTTGGCGTCGGCCACGGCGTTGGTGCCGCACGTGACCACTGCCGAGGTCCGGCGACTGCGCGTATGCCACCTGACCGTCGAGCACCCGAGCGAGATCGCTGCGGCTTGCGCGGACGAGCCGTCGACTTTGGTGACATGGTTACGAGGACGACCTGATGGCGCGTTCGTCGCTGCGGTCGGCACTGGCCGCACCGGTGATCCGCTTGTGCTGCCCGCTCGCACCGTGGCGCGTGTGACCGTCACCGCGCGAGAAGCCGTCGTAGGAGCGGGTTACGACCTGTTCGACTGGCTGGCCAGTCACCGGCTTACCGTCAGCGGCCCCACTGTGGAGACACGTCTGGTTGACGGTGACGGTGTCAGCGCAACGGTCCTGGAGGTCCCTTTTGCACAGTCAATCTGATCTTCGCCGGTTCTTTCCCTGACAGACCCGTGGAGTGATCGGTAATCTGCCGTGCATGGTCGACACCCGGGGAATGGTCGGCGGGGTCCTGATCGTGTGTGCGCTGGCGATCGCCGGATGTACGTCGGGGGACAACGAGATCACACTCGACAACGCGCGCAAGGCAGCCACCGCAGCCGGGGCATCGCCGTCCACGTGCCCGATACCGTTCGATGTTTCCGCCGCGTTGCCTGGCGGTCCGGCGGCACAGCCGGGCAAGGTCGAGGTGCAGGCCTCGAAGACCACCACGCCCGCGACCGATCCTCTTGCGGCGCAGCGAGATCAGGGTATGACCGGATTGGACGCGGTGGCCGGTGTGTCGTTCGACTGCGAGTACGACGTCAACGGCAAGACCGTTCGCACCTGGCTCGTCGTCACGCCCGGACCGGTGTCGATCAACCTGATGGCGCCGCAGATCGCGGGAGACAGCGGCATGGCCGTCGCGCAACTGAGTGACTTCGTGGCGAACCCGCCCTCGCCCGGCGAGGTGAAGCTGACGCCCGGCGGGGAGGTCGCCGTGGGACGTGTTCACGTCGATGGCGACGGTGACGCGTCCCTGTTCGTGAACCCCGACGGCGTGGTCACCGGGGATGCGCTGAACACGACAACAGTGGCTCTCCTGAAGCAAATCCGCCTCTGAACGGAGCCCGCGAACCAGGGATCAGGGTGTACGGCGGGCTATCGCGAGCGCTGCTCGTTGGACTTCTACGCCGAGCGCGGGTACGCGTTCCTCGGGCAGATCGGTGAAGGTGCCGGTGACTTGTACCGCGGCGGTGACTCCGTTGGGGTCGGGCACCGGGGCGGTCACCGAGGCCATGCCGGGTTCGCGTTCGCCGCGGGCTTGGGAGTAGCCGCGTTCGCGGATGATTTTGAGCTCGGCAAGGAAGTCGTCGCGGTTGACGGTGCTGCCATCGGCGCGGGTGTGGCTGTCGAGCCGGTCGAGGAACTCGGACAGTTGGTCGTCGGCCATCTGGGCGGCGAGGGCCTTGCCGGCGCCGAGGTGCAGCGGCAGACGTTCGCCGATCGGCAGTTCGTAGCGCAGTGGGGTCGCACCCTCGACGCGAGCGAGCACCACGCGGGACCAGCCGATGCGCTTGAACAGCGACGCGGTCAGATTTGTTGCCGCAGCGAGGTCCTGGAGGACGGGACGGGCGGCGATGAGCATCGGGCTGGTGGTGAGGTAGGCGTGGGCGCCGAAGATGAGTCCGACGCCGGGGCGGTATCCGCCTGCGTCCCGTTCGACGCGGCCGCGTGCCTCGAGCACGCCGAGGATGCGTTGGGTGGTGGCGACCGGCAGCCCGGCTCGGCGCGCGATCTCGGTCAGGCGCAGGGCGTGCTGGCTGGAGTCGAAGACCTCGAGGATGTCGATGGCTCGTTCGAGCGAGCGCATGCTCGTCGCGGGTTTGTCCGGCTCCGCCATGCGACCCATCTTTCCACACAGTGGTAGGCGTCATCGCAGAGCGGTGGCGTTGGGTGGCGAGCCGACACCGCCGACGAGGTGGAGGGGTTTGACGGTGACCAGTGCGTCCCACCTGCCGTGGGTCCGGCTGTCGGCCACGAGATCGGTCAGGTGCCACAGTTCGCCAAGCGGTACGCCGAGTTTGGCGATCAGTTCCTGGTGCATCATGCCGGAATCCTCTGGCGCGCTGGTGAGGTACGTGTCGGCGGCGACCGGCAGGACCTCGACGGCGAACGTGTCGGTGGCCAAGAGCGCGATCTGGTTGTCCCACAGCCATTCCGGGAACTCGTGGGTCTGCCGGAAGCCGGTGGCGCGGCGAGCGTGACGGACCTCGTCGCGCACGGCGGGATCGGCGTCGAGGAACCACCCTGCCCACCCGGTGTGGACGAGCAGCAGGTCTCCTGGCCGGACCGACTCGTTCTGGGCGCGCAGGGCGCGGTCCAAGACGTCGACGTCCAGTGCCGGTCCGGACCGGTGGTCAAGCGGTGCGCCTTCGGCGGCGAGCAGTCCTTCGACGTCGATGAGCAGGCCGCGTCCGGCGATCGGTTTCTCGGCCCATCGCTGGACGCCCAGTGCGGGGTGGCCTGCGCGGATGTCCTTGTCCGGCACGGCGTTGTAGAAGCCGTGCCCGGACGCGCGGCGGTGCCGCAGACCGTCCACTTGGGACGTCGCCTGGAGGTGGAAGTCGTGCAGGACATCGTCGCGGGCCTCCGGATGAGCCGCGAACAACTCGTGGCGGGGCACGGAACGGGCTCGCGCCATCGGCGGGTCGAACGCGTCGAGGGCGTAGTCGAGGCTGAACACCGCGCCACGGGTGACCGAGGCCAGCGCACCGAGCACTTGGGCGGGGCCGGCGAAGTTGGCCATGCCCCGTTCGGGGTCCTGGTCGAAGACTCCCCAGCTGGAGCCGGGCGGGACGTGCTCACGCAGCTGCGCGTACGTGGGCACGTCAGTCATGGTCGGTGCCCTGCTTGCGATAGGAGAGAGCGAAGGACAACAGCCCGGCGACCGATGCGCCGCCGAACGCGTAGGGGCCGAGGGCACTGGCCCATTGCCGGGCGGCGGTGGCGTCTCCGCCAACGAGGGTGACGATCTGCCCGACGACGATCGCCATTCCGGCGATCAGGAAGAACACCACGGTGAGGGCGAACAGGAACGTGGCGATCCGGGTCGGCGTGGCTGTCTGCTGGTTCGTCGTTGAACTCATGTTTCTCTCTTCAGACGGGAAGGGCGCCGACGGCGATGAGGACGCCGATGGCGAGGATGGGCAGGCAGTAGTACTTCAGCAGCGGCATGAAGGTCTTCACGGGGTCGACCTGCGCGATGCCCGCCGCCACGTAGATCGGTGCGCCGGACGGTGGTGAAGCGCCTTCCGTCGAGGCGAAGATCAGCACCGCGGCGGCGGCGACCGGGGCCGGAATTCCGGCGCCGACCAGGGCGGTGACGGCGACTGGACCGACCGCGGCCATGGTGGCGCTTGCGGTGAGCGGGATCGCGATGGCCACGATGATGATCCCGATCGCGATCGCCATCAGCCAGCCTGGAGCGTCCAACCCAGACAGCACGGTTTCCAGCTGACTCGCAAGGCCGAGGTCGGCCAAGAGGTTGGACGCGCAGAAGGCGGCGACGATGGTGATGCCGATGACGCCGAAGGAAGGCGCGGCCTTGCCGATGGTGGACCACCAGCCCGTCGCGGTGCGAGGCAGGTGTTTGCGGCCGAGGAACAGCACCAGCGCGATCATCAGCACCGGAATCCAGGTGATCAGGCTGATCACGTCCGGCATCGCGTAGGGCTGCGCGGGCAGCGTGGTGCCGTCGGCCAGCTGCACCGGTTTCTTCATGGTGTCGCTGACGCCGGAATAGGTGCCGAGCGCTTCGGCCAGCGGACCGCGCGTGAGCAACAGGGGCACCAGGATCGGCACGAACAGCAGCAACGACGTCCAGCCCGACCGCAGGCTGCGCCGCAACGGCAGCCGGTCCTCCGCGGCGATGGGTGCGATGCCGTTGCGCCGGATCAGGAACCACGCCAGCACCATCCGGTAGCCGAGGCACCACAGCCCGGCGATGGCCAACGGTTTGACGATCTCGCCGGACTGCATGATGCCCTGCGCGGTGAGCCCGCCGACCAGGATGAACATCGTGGACGAGAACGGGAAGCTCACCCCCATCCCGGCCCCGCCCGCGGCGACCGTGGCGGCCAACTCCGGCTTGACCCCGGCGCGCTTCATCCATGGCACGGTCACGGAGCCGACGGCGGCGGTGATCGCGGCGCCTACGTGGGCGATCGCGCCGAAGATGCCGCCGGCGACGGTCGCGGTGTAGACCGAGCCGCCACGCAACCGCCCGAGTACGGAGTTGAGCAGGTCGATCAGCCGATCCAGGACCGGGGTCGCGGCCAGCAGGTAGGACATGAACACGAACGCCAGCCCGGCGAAGGTGACCTCCTCCTGCATGGCGTCAATCACGGCCTCCTCGATGGCCGTCCACGCCGATCCACCGTCCTCGGTGCCGCCGATCAGCGCGAACGCGCATACTGCGAGGAATCCGAGGATCATGGCCTCGCCGATGTTGCGCTTGACCACCGCGTTCCACAGGATGATCACCGCGACGAAGGCGACCAGCGCCCATACGCCGATCATCACGCGTTCCCGGCGAGGATCGCGGCGCGGCGGCGCGCCTCGTCGGCCGCTACCGCCCGACCGCCCTGCAGACTGGCGGCCGCCTCGGCAGCCGGGATCACGATGACCCCGTCGTCGTCACCGACGATCACATCGCCCGGCTGGACGACCACTCCGCCGACCGCGATGGGGACGTCCACCTTGCCGGGACCGTTCTTGTACGGCCCAGCCGCGCAGGCCGCACGCGCCCACGCCGGAAACCCGATCTTCTCCAGTTCGGCGACGTCACGCACCGCCCCGTCGATCACGATGCCGAGAACGCCGCGGCGCTTGGCGCGTTCGGCCATCAGCTCACCCAGCAGCGCCCTGCTGGTGTCGCCGCCGCCGTTGACGACGAGCACGTCGCCGGGCCGTGCGGACGCGATCGCCCGGTGCACGGCCAGGTTGTCGCCGCGTGGCACCCAGACGGTGCGTGCACGTCCAGCCACTTGAGCGCCCTTCCACATCGCGTGCACGCCGCCGTCCAGCATGCCCATACGGTCACGCGCGTCCCCGATGTTCGCCACGGCAAGTCCCGTGAACTCTGCCAGTAAGTCCTCAGTGGACGCGAGAGCGGCATCCGCCCACCCGCGATGCACCTCCGCAGTGGCCCGTGCCATCACCGGCCGCACACCGAGCGAGTCCAGCAGCGCCGCCGCCGCATCCACCTCACCGGCGCGGCGAGCGGCGTGCTTGAACGTGCCGTCGTGCAGCCGGTCCAGTGCCGCCTGCCCGCCGGAAAGTTCGCCCGCGATCTGGTCGCGTACCCACTGTTCGGCGCTGGCCGCACGCCCCGCCATGGCCGATTCCACGATCAGCGCGCCCAACCCCTTCATGAAGGTGCTGCGCAACAGCTTCCGCCCCGAGGCCGCGCCGGGCGCGCCGCCGATGTCGTCGACCCGCGCGCCCAGTCCTATGAAGACTTCGGCTACCTGAGCGGAGCCATGGCCGCTGATGATCACGGCCGTGGCGGCGCCACAGGTCGGCACCGAACCGATCACGGCCACATCCGCGAACCGGGTTTCCCCGACCAGACCCGCGATCGTGCGCTTCACCTCGGGCGCGGTCGCGTTCATGTCCGCGTACACCGCCGCAGGTGTCAGGAACGGGGCAACCGAACCGGCGGCATCCTCCGCCGCTGCGCCGCCGACCAGGCTCAACACCACGTCAGCGCCCAGCACCGCGGTCTCCGGCGTGCTGGCTCGCTCCACTCCGGCAGGGGTCCCGCTCTCCGCGGGGTCGTACCCCACCACAGCCCAGCCCCGTTCGGCCAGGCCAGCCGCATAGAGCGTCCCGGCTTCGCCAAGCCCCAACACCGCCGCCCGCATGCAGCCTCCTCGCAGATCTTCCACACAGTGGTAAGTACTCTCGTTGTGTGGAGAGTATTGCCATACGGTGAGACTCGCGTCAATGGCGGACTGGCGTTCGGCCCAGCAGCACGGCCGCCGGGGACTTCGGCATGGACCCCCGATGGCGGCAGGTCGGTGCGGTGTCGAACGCCGATGCCCGGCAGGTCTGCGTCAGCGCCGGGCGTCTCTTGGATCTGCGGTGGGGTGAAATTGACATGCGAATAGGGCGGACGAGCTGAATCTTTCTCGGCTCGTCCGCCCTGGGTGATCAGCGCGTTTGAATTCTTGCGATCAGCAGATGATGTAGATCCGGTCCCATCCGAAGGGCGTCGCCTGGCGTGTGAACTGGTCGCTGTTCAACGTCCACACGTGGCGGCCCCGTTCGAACATCTGCCCATCCTGTCCGTATCCATACCATTGGTAGGACCCGTGGTGGATGATGTCGTGCGAATGGCAGCTGGAGATCACCTGTGGCTCACCGGAGAATTCCGGCCCCGGAAAGGCCAAGAATTTCGAAGTTCCCGGGATGGCGGATTTGGGTGCGGTCGGCACGGACGCGGCCGGGGATGTGATGGCAAGCGTTGTCGTGATGGCGATCGCTCCAATCACCACCGTGGCACGAGACTTCCTCATCGTCTGCTCCTTTCGAAAAGGTCTGACACACGCGATCACCGCGGACGCTGGTGATCACAAACAGGTGCGGCGACAAAACCCCCCATGTGGCATGGCAAGTGGACTGTTCAGCGCCCATGGCCTGGCAATGGCCAGACGAACGGTGAACAATCCGGGGTCGACGTGGGCCACTGCGGCACCGGGCTTCCCCCTCGGCTCTTTCGTAGTGCATGTGAGTTGTTTTGGATCGGCGGTCGGGCACTGAAAAACAGGTTCTGAACAACGAGGGATGTGTAGTGGAATGCCTCGTCCGGAGCGCCCATTGGAGGCGGGGGACGGACCAGTTGTGCGGTTCGCGGAGGAATTGCGCACTTTGCGGGAGAAAGCGGGTCATCCGACGTATCGGGAGCTCGCCAGGCGGACGCATTATTCGGTGACGAGCCTTTCCACCGCCGCGGACGGCCGTAAGCTGCCGACCCTGGCCGTGACCATGGCGTACGTGCGGGCCTGTGGAGGGGATACCGCTGCGTGGGAACGGCGTTGGCACAGCGTCGCCGCTGAACTCGCCGCGAACACGCCAGCGACCGAGCCGCTTGATGGGAGTCCGCCGCCGTATCTGGGGTTGGCGGCGTTCCAGCCTGAGGACGCGGATCGCTTCTTCGGTCGTGAGCGCCTGGTTGACGAGCTGACAGCCAGGTTGTCGCAAGAACGCTGGGTGGCGGTTTTCGGCGCGTCGGGGACGGGGAAATCCTCGCTGCTTCGGGCCGGCCTCATACCGCGGTTACGGACCGAACGACCGGCTTCGCTCGTGCTGCTGTTCACCCCGGGATCACACCCGCTGAAGGAACTCGCTGGTCTGGCCGAGCACCCGGAAGCGGCCGAAGTGGTGCTGGTGGTGGACCAGTTCGAGGAGATCTTCACCCTGTGCCGCGATCACGAAGAACGCACCCGGTTCCTCGACGAGTTGGTCGCCGCCGTGACGGCGGAGGACAGTCGCTGCCGTGTCGTGTTGGGTGTGCGCGCGGACTTCTACGCGCAGTGCACTCGCCACGCGGCTTTGCTTGACGTACTGCGTTCCGCACTGGTGGTGGGGCCGATGACGCCCGACGAGTTGCGCCAAGCGATCCTCTGCCCTGCCGTCCGCGCCGATTGCACGGTCGAAGCCGCGCTGCTCGCCACATTGGTGGCTCAGGTCAACGGGCAGGCGGGAGTGTTGCCCTTGCTGTCCCACGCCTTGTTGGAAACGTGGCGACGCCGGCGCGGCAACACGTTGACGTTGGCCGGACTTCACGCGACCGGGGGCATCGACGGCGCGGTGGCGAACACTGCCGAATCCGTCTACACCACGCTCGATCCCCGCCAACGGATGCTGGCCAAACGCCTGTTTCTGCGACTGACCGCGCTGGGTGAAGGCACCGAGGACACCAAACGCCGTGTCGCGCGGACCGAACTCGATCTCGGCGATTCGGATGTGGACACCGTTCTCGAACGCCTGACCGGCGCTCGGCTACTCGCACTCGACCGGGACAGCGTCGAGATCACGCACGAAGCTCTCATCCGCTCATGGCCCCGGCTGCGGGACTGGCTCACCGAAGACCGGGAAAGCCTGCGCGTCCACCGCCACCTCACCGACGCCGCCGCCGAGTGGGAAGCCCACGATCACGATCCCGGGGCGCTCTATCGCGGTGCACGACTCGCCCTTGCCCGGGACCTGCCGAAAGATGTGCTCAGTGCACGGGAACGGGAGTTCCTCGATGCCAGCATGTCCGCGCAGGCCGCTGAACAGGCCACGGCCCACCGTCGTACTCGTCGGTTGCGGCAACTTGTGGCGCTGCTGAGCGCATTGCTGGTGCTCGCCGGGACAGCGACCGTTTTCGCCGTCCGCGCCGAGCGACGGGCCAGTGAACAACGCAATATCGCCTTGTCGCAAAAGGTCGCCAGCCAAGCCGCGGTGCTGCGAGCCAACAATCCGGCGATGGCCGCCCAGCTCAGCCTGGCTGCCTATCGTCTCAGCCCCACCACCGAAGCTCGCAGCAGCCTGCTGAGCACCTCCGGCGCCCCGCATGCCACCCAGCTGACCGATTACGGCGACAACGTCAACGCGGTGGTCTTCAGTGCCGATGGGCGAACCTTGGTCACCGCCAGCCGGGATCGCACGGTCCGGCTGTGGGATCTCAGCCGGCCCAACCATCCCAGCGAACTCGGGTCGATCACCAGCCATAGCGACAATGTCAACGCGGTCGCTCTCACCGGGAGCGTTCTGGCCACCGCGAGTTGGGATCACACCGTCGGGCTCTGGGATATCAGCCAGCCACGCCAGCCCGTCGCCCTCGCCACCATCACCAGCCACGCCGACAGCGTGAACACCGTCGCGTTCAGTCCACAAGGGAACGTTCTGGCGACCGCGAGCAAAGACCGTACTGTCAAGCTCTGGGACATCAGCGACCCGCGCCAACCGCGTAACCTGAGCAGTCTTCCGCACAACGACAGCGTTATCTCGCTCGCGTTCAAGGGCGACGGCAGTGTCCTGGCTACTGCCAGCTGGGATCGCATCGCTCAGCTGTGGGACGTCGCCGACCCGCAGCGTCCTGCGCCTTCGCAGACGCTGACCGGCCATACCGCCGCCGTTTCCTCGGTAGCGTTCAGCGGTGACGGACGCGTCCTCGCTACCGCCAGCTTGGATCGTACGGTTCGGCTTTGGGACGTCACGGATCCACGCCATGCGGGTGTCCTGACGACGATCACCAACCATGCCGACAGTGCCCGTTCGGCGGTATTCAGTCCTGACAGTCAAACGCTCGCCACCGCCAGCGCTGACCGCACGGTTCTGCTCTGGGACGTCACGGATCCGCGTCATCCGAAGAAGCTCAATACCCTCGCCGGTCCGACCAATACCGTTGTTGCCTTGGCTTTCAGCCCCGACGGGCGCACCCTCGCCACCGCGAACGACGACCACACGGCCTGGTTGTGGGATCTGCCCGGGCCCGTACTGGCCGGGCACACCGACGCCGTCTGCGAAGTGAGCTTCAGCCCGGATGGGCGCACCCTGGCCACCGCCGGCTGGGATCGCACCGTGCGGCTCTGGGATGTCACCGATCCGCACCACGCCAGGGAACGAGCCACTCTCGCCCGCCACACCGATTCCGTGTGCGAGGTGAACTTCAGCCCGGACGGACGCACCCTCGCCACCGCCAGTTACGACCGCACCGCAAGGCTTTGGGACGTCACCAATCCCGACGATCCCGAGGCGCTGGCGACCATCGACGGCCACACCGACCACGTCAATTCGGTGGCATTCAGTCCGGACGGGCACACCTTGGTCACCGCCAGCCTTGACGCCACGACCCGCCTGTGGGACATCGCCGACCTACGTCAGCCCCGCAACCTGAGCACGCTACGTCCCACCCACACCAACGGCGAGAACGCCGGCGTGAACTCGGTTGCTTTCAGCCCCGACGGCCGCACACTGGCCACCGCCAGCTGGGATCGCACTGTCCGGCTCTGGGACCTCACCGGCGACCCCGGCGAACCACCCATCCTGTCCGGCCACACCGACGGCGTGAACTCGGTGGCGTTCAGTCCCGATGGGCGGACGCTGGCCACCGCGAGCTTCGACCGGACCGTCCGGCTCTGGGACCTCGCCGATCACCATCCCATTCAGCCCCGCACTCTGACCCGGCACAACGACAGCCTCTACTCGGTGGCGTTCAGTCCCGACGGGCGCACGCTGGCCACAGCCAGCTTCGACCGCACCATCCGACTTTGGGAGCTCGCCAACCCCGGTGAGCCGGTCATCCTGTCCGGTCACACCGACGCCACGTACTCGGTCGCGTTCAGCCCCGACGGCCACACACTCGCCACTGCCAGCAAAGATCACACAGCGCGCCTGTGGAACGACAGTCCTGAACTCGTCGCCGCCCGGATCTGCGACACCACGACCCCCATCGCCCAACCTGAGTGGAGTCAGTACCTCCCAGACCTTTCCTACCAACCACCCTGTCAACGGTAGTCGGACGGGGAAAACCCCTATATGTCCACAATAGACTGTCATCCGGTGTCCGATAGCATGATCGTGATCGTGTTCGGAAGCACCCGAGTGGGGCAGCCGAGAATGCCCAGAAGGGTCTGATTCATTCCAGCGCAACCCCCTTATGGTGGGATCATGTGGTGGACCGTGCTCGGCTCGATCGGCGCGTACTCGGCGGACCGGGCCATCCCGCTCGGCGGCGCCAAGCAGCGCCGGGTGCTGGCGGCCCTACTCGTCGAGCCCGGCGTCGCCGTGCCGGTGGACAGGCTGGTGGACGTGTTGTGGGGAGAGGCAGCGCCGGCCACGGCGGTCGGCACGCTGCGCGCCTACGTGGCCAATCTCCGGCGTGCGCTGGAGCCCGGCCGGACGCCACGTGCCACTGAAACGGTCCTGGCCAGTTCCCCGCTGGGGTACCGGCTGCTCGTGGAACCCGGTGAGCTCGACGCGAGTCGATTCCGTGGACTTGTCGCCTCCGCGGCGACCGCGCGGGCCGACGGCCGTCCGCTGGACGCGCTCAATGACCTCGATCAGGCGTTGGAGCTCTGGAAAGGGCCGGCTTTCGGCGAGTTCGCCGAGGCCGCCTTCGCCGCGACCGCGGCGGCGGAGCTGGAGGAACTCCGGCTGGCCGCGCAAGAGGACCGTGCCGACGCCATGCTCGCGGTAGGCCAGCAAGCCAAGGCGGCGGCCGAGTTACGGTTGCTCGTCACCGCGGAGCCGCTACGCGAACGCCGTTGGGAAATGCTCGCGCTTGCTTTGTACCGCAGCGGACGCCAGGCCGACGCGCTCGCCGCGTTACGTGAGGCCAGGCGCGCACTCGTGGCGGAGCTCGGCATCGAGCCCAGCGCCGGACTGCGACGCCTCGAGCAGGCCGTGCTCAACCAAGATCCAGCACTTGACCTGCGCGGCACGGTCACCGCGGGCAAGCGTCCCGCGGAACCGGCGCCGGACAGCTTGCCCGGGCGGGACGACGTGCTGCGATCGCTTCGGGAAGCGTTCTCGTCCGCTCGCGCCGGCCGGGGGCATCTGTTCCTGGTCACCGGGGAGCCGGGGATCGGCAAGACCCGGGTCAGCGAAGCCGCGACGCGGATGGGCACGGAACTCGGGTTCGCCGTCGCGCTCGGCCGCTGCCCGGACGGCGAGGGCACTTCGGCCTTCTGGCCCTGGGTGTCGGTGCTGCGCGCGCTGCTCGACACGGCCGGCCCGGACCTGCGGGAGCTGGCCGGCCGGGCTGGGCTCGGCGTCCTGCTCGACGTCGGCCGGGCGGCCGAACTGGCTGCCGGACGGGCGCGGCTGCACACCGCGATCGTGGAGATCGTCGCGACCGCGGCCAAACGCCGCCCGCTGCTGGTGATCCTGGACGACCTGCACTGGGCCGACCCGGACTCGGTCCTGGTGCTGCGGGTGCTCACCACGATGCTGCCCGAGCTGCCGCTGCTGCTGTTCGTGGCCAGCCGGGACCGAGCCGACCTGACCGAGCCGGCCGCCGGGCTGGTCGCGCAGCTCACCGGCCGGTGGACCACCCGCTGGCCGCTGCGGCGGCTGACCGAACCGGAAGTGGCTCTGCTACTGGCCGACTCACCGTCCTCAGTGGACCATCCGGATGTCGCCAAGGTGGTCCACCAGCGCTCCGGCGGCAACCCGTTCCACGTGATCGAACTGGCCCGGCTGGTACCGAGGCTGGGCCCGGGATCACTGGCCGATGTGCTGCCGCACGGCACCCGTGACCTCATCCAGCACCGGCTGCGCAGGCTGCCGGACAAGGCCGTCCAGGTCCTCGTCGGTGCCGCCGTGATCGGTGAGGAGTTCGAAGCCGCCGTGCTGGCCGAGGCAGGCGGGCTGACCGCGGACGCGCTGTCGGAAGTCCTCGATGCCGCACTGCACTGGGATTTGGTGAGCGAGTGCGATGCGGTTGGCAGGTATCGGTTCAGCCATGCTCTGGTCCGTGACACCCTGCGGTCCTCGGTGTCCCAGGTGCGGTTGGCGCAGTGGCACGCCAACGTGGCCGACGCGCTCGCGCGCCGGGTGCCGCACGTACCGGACGATTCCGCTGAAGCGCTTGATGCCGTGGCATTCCATTGGCTGGCGGCGGCGGGCATCGGACATGCGGAGGAAGCCATCGCCGCCGGGCAGATCGCTGCCGAACGGGCGGAACGTGTGCACGCGTACCAACATGCGGCCACGCTGCTCGCCGCAGTGATCGACGTGATCGACCACCATGCCGTGCCGAACTCCGCCGAGCAGACTCGCCGGTTGTTCGACCTGCTTGTCCGGCTGGGGCGGACGAGTTGCCGGGGCGGCATGCAATGGCAGGCCTCCGCGGCGCTAGGCCGGGCGATCAGCCTTGCCTCTGAACTGGGCGCCCCGGAAGACCTCGCCACCGCCGCGACCACGTACAGCACCGAGTCGTTCTGGTCGATGCGGGAGTACCAGGCCACCGAACCCAACGTCCTGCATGCGTTACGCCAGGCCGTGCGCCAGCTTCCGGACGTCGACTCACCCCTGCGCTGCCTGTCGCTCGCCGCGTTGGCGACCGAGCAGTACTTCGAGGCCGGTCCGGACCCGCACGAGCCGCAGGCGGTGGCCATGGCACGGCGCCTCGGCGACCCCAACCTGTTGATACGCGCGCTTCACCTGCGCCACCAAGCCATCCGGCACGCCGACACGCTCGCCGAACGCCAGGAGATCGTGCAGGAACTGGTCGAACTGGCCGCGCACCCGGACGTCGAGGAGGACTGGACGCCCCGCGTGCTGCTACGCCGGGCGCTGACCTGGCTCGAAGCCGGTGACATGACCGCCGCGCAGGCCGACATCGACGCCTGCACCCGTGCCAACCAACGGATCCGGCTGCCCGAGGTCGACGTTCACCTGCGTTGGTGGACCGCGATGCGCACCGGTCTGGCCGGCGACCCGGAGGCCGCCGCGCGGCTGTGCCGGCAGGCCTACGAGGTGTACCGGCAGACCGTGTGGGGCTCGGAAGCGGCACTCACCGCGCAACTGGCTTCCGCACTGCTTGACCGAGGGCGGTACCAGGACGCGGAGAAGATGCTGCGCGGCCACGACGAGCCGGCCAGCCCGGTCACCGCGGAGCACCTTGGCCTGATCCTCGCCAGACAGGGCAACATCGCCGACGCCCGGCTGATCTGCTTGCCGGCCGAACGGCTGACGGAGCCGCCCCGGGACTGGCTGTGGCTGATGCAGATGGTGCTGCGCGCGTACACCTGGGCGCTGTGCGGTGATGTGCCGTCCAGCGAGTACGCCTTGCAGCGGCTGCTGCGCTATTCCGGCCGTACCGTCACCACAGGCTCGGCGATCCTCTGCTGGGGCTCCATCGACCACTTCCTCGGCGAGTCCGCCGCCGTGACCGGCCAGACCGAACTCGCGATCACGTTGTTACGCAAGGCAGTGCGCCACAACGACGAGATGGGGTGCGTGATCTGGCGGGACCGGTCCGCGGCCAGGCTCGCCGAACTCACTGGCGGCTGACCGCCGCTGTTGGAGATTTGCCCAACTGAGGCCCAATCAGGTCCCAACCCCGCCCGGCCATGCTCGTCGCGGACGCGAGGACGTCGAAGGGGCATCACAGACATGAGTGGCGCCAACCCGGTCGGCAGCGTGATCGAGTGCCGCACGTTCGGGATGTTCTCAGTGCTGGTCGACGGGGTCACCGCGGACCTCGGCGGACGGAAACAACGGCTGCTGCTGGCGTTGCTGGTCTGCCGCGCGAACAGCGTGGTGCCAGTGCGGGACCTGATCGACACGGTCTGGGGCGGCCGCCCGCCGCGCACCGCGCAGAAGAACGTCCAGGTCTACATCTCCAAGCTGCGCAGGATCTTCGGCGACCGGCTCGGTCACGCCGGTCACGGCTACCGGCTACGGATCGGGCCGGCCGAGTGCGATCTGCTCAGCTTCGAGCAAGCCGCGCGCCTCGGCCGCCAGCTGCTGCGAGACGGTGACACGGCCGCGGCCGCCGGTCTGATCGGGCAAGCTGTCGCGGTGTGGCACGAGCCGCTGGCCGAGTTCGGCGACGAGCCCAGCCTGGCCGCCGAACTCGGCCGTTGGCACGAGCTTTTCCTCACCGCCCTTGAGGACTGGGCCGAGTTGGCGGTCGAGTCCGGTGACCACCAGGCGGCGCTGGACCAGCTGGCCGGGCACGTCCGGCCGAACGCGCTGCGGGAAAGACTTGGCGCTGCGTGGATCCGGGCGCTGGCGGCGGCAGGCCGGATCCAGGAGGCCTTGGTGCACTACGAGTTCGTGCGCCGGACACTGGCCGACGAACTGGGCGTCGACCCCAGCCCGGCGCTGGCCGAAGTGCACAGCCTGCTGTTGAACGGTTCGGCCAGGGCCGCCCGGCCATGGGGGCGCACGCAGCAGGCGCCGGGCAACCAGCTGCCCCGTGCCCTGCCTGACTTCGTCGGGCGGACCGCCGAGGTCGACCAGGTGACAGGCAACCTGACAGTCCACACAGGACATAAGGTCGTCGTGGTGTCCGGTCCGGTCGGGTCGGGCAAGTCCACGTTCGCCGTGCACGTCGCGCACCTGGTCAGGGACAGTTACCCGGACGGGCAACTGCTGCTTGACCTCGCCAACCCGGACGGCGGCGCCAAACCCGCGGCCCTGGTGCTCGAAGAGTTGCTGGACATGATCGGCCTTGGTGGTTCGACGCAGAAACTGGCGCGGTGGCGGTCCTGGATCGCTCGCCGGAAGCTGCTGCTCGTGCTGGCCAACGCGATGCACGAGGACATGGTCAGGGCTCTGTTACCCGGCTCCGGCGCGAGCGCGGTGATCGCGGCCGCCCGCAGCAGGCTCAGCGGCCTCGAATCGGTGCTCCGGATCCGGCTCACGCCGCTGACCGAAGCCGAGAGCCGCGAACTGCTCGGCCGCATCATCGGACCTGGCCGGATCCTGGCGAACCGCGACGCCGTACGACGGATCCTGGACTACTGCGAAGGTTCGCCGCTCGTCGTGCGCATTGTCGGGGCGAAACTGGCCGCGCTGCGGCACATCACGCTCGCCGGCTACGCCGACCGGCTGCACGCCACCGAGCGCGTCCTCGACGAGCTGACAGCCGGTGAGTCGGCTCTTCGCACCAGACACGATGCTTGCTACAGCAGCCTTTCCAACCTCCAGCGAGCCGCGTACCACCGGCTGGCCACTCTGCCACCGCCGCCGTTCGAGCACGACCGGCTCGTGGCGGCGATGGCGGACCTGCCCGCGTCGGCGGAGCAGGCACTCGAGTCGCTGCTGGAGTGCAACCTGTTGGTGGCACCGGATTCCGAGGTCACCGCGCACGGCGCGTACTACGACATGCCGGCCTTCGGCTACTGGCACTGCCGGGAGGTGTCGCCGGAGGTCATCCGGCGCGATGCCGCAGGAAATCCTTGAACGCGTCCACCAGGTGGCTCTCGTCAGTGGTGCCGTGGCATTGCGGGCACGGCCGGGCCACCTGCAGGGCGATCGCGGCCTGGTTGGCGAACAACGCCAGCAGTTCCAGATCGCCGAGACTGGACCGGGACTGCTCGGTCGGGTCGATCACCTCCAGCACGCCGAGCACTTGGCCGGCCGACACCAGCGGCGCGGCCATCAGCGCGTCCGGCACGTAACGGGTGGACTCGGCCAGGTCACGCGCGAAGGTCGGGTTGTCCGCGAGGTCGTCCGCGATCATCGCCTGGCCGGAGCCGGCCACCCAGCCCGCGATTCCCCGGTCCGCCGGGAACCTGGTTCCGACGAGGAAGTCCGAACCCGCACCGGCGACCGCCTCGAAGACGAGCTCGCCCGCGGGTTCGTCGAGCAGGAAGACCGAGCTCGCGGCCGCGCCGAAGATCGCCCTGGCGACCTCGACCACGGAGTGCAATAACGCGCGGGTGGGAGTGGGATCCGGGATTTGCACCGTCACGACAGGCCTCTCTTGTCGGTGCGGACGTTGGCCGCGGCGAGGTACAGCACGGTCTTGAGCTGGAACATGGTCAGCTGGGGGTGTTTGGCGAGGATTGCCGCGCACAACCCGGTGATCCGGGGTGTCGCGAAGCTGTTGCCCGTGGTTCGCACCGTGCCGCCGCCGCGCCACGCGACAAGCACATCCCGGCCTTTGGCGAAGAACTCCACCGGCGGCGACGGGTTGTAGAGATACAGCCCGGGGTCCGGCTCCTGGTGGCTGCCGACCGACAGCACCGAACAAAACCGCCAGGGAAAGCTGACCACGGGCGTGTTGTGCGCCGAGGCGACGATCACACTGCGCCGGAAGTACGCCTCGTCGGCGAGTTCGTGCAGTTCGTGCGCGAACCGCGTGTGGGTGGTCGACAGGCTCATGTTGATCACGTCGAACCCCTGCTCCACCGCCCAGCGCAGGCCGGCGAGCAGGAAGGCGCCGCTGCCGGTGAACCGCTCGCCGAGCACCCGCACGCTGTGCAGCTCGCAGTCCGGTGCGACCTCCCGGATGATCCCCGCGCAAGCAGTGCCGTGGCCGCAGGTGTCGCTTGGTTCGGTCGGCCGTACCTCAGGACCGTCGGTTCCCTGCACCACCTCGTGCGCGCTGGCGACGTGCCCTACCAGCGGGTGATCGGCCTCGACGCCACTGTCCACAACGCACACCCGGATACCGGCGCCGCGCGAGCCACCCCAGGCCCATTCGGGCGTGACCTCGTCGAGGCCGATCGCCTCCATCTGGATGTCGGCCGGTCGCTGATCATGCAGGCCCCAGCTCAGGGTGCGGGTCATAGCGCGTCCATGAACTCTGTCGCCGTGCGAGCGCCCACGGAATGACCTTTGCCGTCGAACCATGTCACGGCACGGACCGCGGCATTTCGGGCGGTTGCCCGATGTCCGGCCGCTCGGCAGGCGATGGCGAGGTCGAGTTGCGTGATGGCCCGTGTGATCGGTGAGTCGGTGGCCAGTGATTCGGCCACCGCACGTTCCGCCAGGCTCAGTGCCATCGCGGCGTTTCCCTTCGCGGCTTCGGTGCGTGCGTGCGCGCCGAGGTGGTCGGCGGCCTGCTCCGGCGGCAGGCCGCTCGCGTCGGCGGGTCCGAGGAGCTCAGGTTCGGGGCACACACCTTGGCGCAGCAGCACTCTGGCCAGGTCACGGGAAGCGGTGGCGACCAGCCGGGGATCACCGGCGGCCCGGCACAGCTGGACGGCTTCGCGCAGCAGCCGTTGCGCCGCAGGCAGCCGTCCCGCCAAGGCCTCGACTCCGGCGGCGAACAGCGGTGCCAGGACAGCGGCTTCCGCGAATCCCAGCCCAGTGGCGAACCGGTCCGCGGTCGCGAGACACGCCCGTGCCTCGTCTTCGAGCCCTTGCAGCGCAAGCAGGTTGGCCAGCGGGTAGTTGAGTGTCACGATGGCGACATCGTGTTCGCGAGTGGCGAGCAGCTGCCGGCAGCGCCGCACGGCATCAGCGGCGGGGATTGGACCGTGCCAGAGCGATATGCCCAATGCGCCCAACGCCATCGCGTGCTCTGGCGCGGCGTTCGCCGCCTCCGCGTGCCGCAAAGCCTGCTCCAGCAACTGCTCCGCGGTCCGATGCGAGCCGAGAAACTGTTGTTCCTGTGCCAGTCGGACATAACCGCGCGCCAGCCCCAGCTGGTCACCGGCCGCCTCGAACTCCGGCAACGCTTCCCGGGCGGTGTCGGCGGCCGGGAACCACCAGCCTGTCTGCGAATGACTGTCCACCTGGAGCCGTGCGTGCGCGTACGCCAGGTTGTCACCAGTCGCGGCGGCGGTCGCCATGACGTCACGCAGCAGCTCGCTTCCTTCCGCCGTTCTGCCGACTGCCAGCCATGTCTCACCGAGGCCCTGTGCCGCCTCTGTCCACCATGGATCGTCCTTTGTGGAGTACGCGATGGCGCGCTTGCCGAGGTTTTCCGACCAGGAGAGGTCCGCGCGGGCCATGGCGTTGCGGGCCGCTTCGGTGAGGGCCCGCGCGGCTTTCCCGCGTAGCGCGGCAGTGTGGTCGTCACGGATGCCAAGCCCTTGCCGGTAAAGGTAGGCTTGTTCCAGGTGATGCCCTGCGGAGCCTGGGGCCAGTTCCTCGTGCCACTGGGCCCGTCGTCGTTTGCTGATGCCCTGATAGGTGACCTCACGCAACAACCCGCTGCGAAACCGGTAGGTCTGACCGGACACGGGTTCGACAAGACCCCGGCGCGTCAACTCCGCCAGGGCTGCGACAGCACCGGATTCGGCCAACGCCTCGACCGTCCGCACGTCGAACTCGCGACCGACCACCGCCGCGGCGTCCAGGAACATTCGTTCATCCGGCCGCAGCGCGTCGATGCGCGCGGCCAGTACGGCGGTCACTGTCACCGGGAGCTGCTGCTCCAGATCCGCGCCGTCGTCGAGCATCGCCACCAGTTGTTCCAGGTACAGCGGATTGCCCTCGGCCCGGTCGATCACCCTGGCGAGGGTGGGCTGGCCATGTGATTGCAGCTCCACGAGCCCGGCAGCCAGTCGCGTAGCGTCCACTTCAGACAGTGGAGTGAGGTTGACGGCCCGGCCCGGCAACGTTCTGGCGTGGTCCGGCCTGCCTGAGCAGACCAGCAGGACCCGGTGTGCCCGCTGGGCGTTGGCTATCTGGGTGATGCCGTCGATGAGCATGGGTTCCGCCCAGTGCATGTCGTCCAGCACCAGCACCACGGGCCGGGCGGCAGCGAGACGGGCGAGCACGGCCGCTATCGCGGCGTAGGTGCTGCTGGCGGAATGACCTGGGGCGCCGTCCAACAGCAGCCCGGACCGCAACACGCCGTACGACGGCTCGGAAACCAACTCCTCGGTCAACAGGCCGAAACTCGCGGCGGCGTCGAGTATCCGGCGCAAGGCGTGCGCTAGTGGCATCAGGCTCGCCCGGTCGCAGTACGGATGGCAACGGCCGGTGCCGATCAGCGCGTCCTCCTTTGCGGACAGCCACTCCCGTAGCAGCCTGGTCTTGCCGATCCCGGCTTCGCCGGACACGGTGACAGGTTGTCCATCGGGGCGAGCGAATGCGGCGTCCAGCAGGGCGAGTTCGCGCTCCCGCCCGACGAACGGCGACTCGGCCTCGTGCTGGGTGTCCGGTCGGATGCCCAGCAGCCGGAAGGCGGTCACGGGGTCGCGTTTTCCCTTCAGCGACAGCTCGCCGACTTCCTCGACGACCGCCGATCCACCCAGCAGCGCGCGGGTGACCGGGCCGATCAGGATCTCACCGGCGCCGGCGTGCTGTTCCAGCCGGGCGGCGACGTTGACCACCTCGCCGGCGATCAGGTTCTGGTTCGCCCCCTCCTCGGTGGTGGTCACGACCTCGCCGGTGTTGACACCGATCCGCACCGCCAGCCGGCAACCCACGCTGGTCTCCAGCTCGGCGTTGAGCTCCGCCAGGGAGGCGATCATGTCCAACGCCGCGGTCGCCGCCCTACGTGCGTCGTCCTCATGCACGACGGGGACACCGAAGACGGCCATCACCGCGTCACCGATGAACTTCTCGACCGTGCCACCGTGCGCCTTGATTTCCTGGCGGGCCATGTCGAAGTAGCGCAGGACGACCGACCGCAGCGTCTCCGGCTCCAGCACACCGGCCAGCTCAGTCGAGCCGACCAGGTCGCAGAACAACACGGTGACCAGCTTGCGCTGCTCCATCACTCCTCCCACGCTGGTCAGAACAGCGCCGCGCCCGCCACCACCGAGTGCGCCTGCACTTCCGGCTCGACGGCGTCCAGGCGGCGCTTGATATCAAGGATCAGCTCCAGTTCCGGCGCGGACAGCTCCCGGAAGACCGCGCACTGTTCCTCGGAGAACTTGTCCACTGGAAACCCGGCAGCGGCCAGTGCGTGCAAGGTGGCGTCTTGCTCTGTGGTCACGGTTTGGCCTCCGACAGGTTGTCGAGTAGGTCGATCAGTGCGGCTGCGGTGTGTAGTGCGTTGGTTCGGACCATGAGCCGGTGTTCCGGTGTGAGGTCCAGTTCGGACAGCAGGGTGAAGAGTTCGTTGCTGTGTCCGGGGTCGGCGTTGGCGTGGTGGCTCAGCGTGCGGAATGCCTGCCGGGGCAAGCCGGTTCGTTCGGCGAGCAGGCCGGTCAGTGCGGGGGAGGGCGAGTTGCCCTCGAGCACAGCGATGTAGCCGAGCAGCGCGATCGGATGGCAGTGGCTGACCCAGTAGTACTGCGGCCCCACTAACCGAGTGACCTGCACCGAAGGCGGCCGCGACCGCTCGGCGTCCGGGTCCAGGCCGATGGTGGCCATGTCGTCCAGCAACCACTCGTCGTGGCCGAGTTCTTCCTCGATGTGTGCGGGGAAGTAGTCGCCCAGCCGGGATGGCCGCTCGCATCGGCCCGCAGCCAAGACCATCAACGGCACGGAGGCTCGCAGCACAGCGTGCATCTCGGTCAGGTAGCGGGCATAGCGTTCGCGTAGCCCTTCCGGCCGCCAAAGGGCGGCGGCACTGCGGCGCACCGATGGCGTGACGAGGTCCAGCACGGCCCGCAACTCGGTGCCCATCACGGTTTCCCCACCAAGTGGGCGTAACGGGCGACGCCGTGCCGGCGAATCAGCGCCTCGACACCGCCGGCCTGGCTGCTTGCCGTCGCCTGGAGCAACTCACCGGCCGGTCCGCTGCCTGCCCGGACCGCCCACTCCACTGCGGACGGTGACTCCCCGAGCCGCTGGCACGTGCCACAATAGTCCGTGCTGCCGGGGCTTCCCCCTTGGCTCGCGATGTACACCGGGCCGACCGTGCGGATCATCCGGAGCACGGGCGAATTGTGTGCGCGTGCGCGAATGCTGGCCCACGTTGTGCCGAGTTCGCCGAGCCGTAGGTGTTCTGGGCGGGCGGGGCCGTCCACTACGGACTGATTACAGCAAGAGACGACGTGACCATCAGCGGTGACAACGGGCCACGCCGCCATCGCGCATGGCGCCGCGGCCAATCCGTCCGGTGGGGTGTGCTGCCGACGAGCCCACGAGGCCGCCCTGCCGATCGGTTTGACCGCACTGACGAGCATGGGCACGTCTGAGCCGAACATCGTCAGCACCTCTGTGCTCAACTGCTGGAGGTACGGGTCGTCTCCCACGATGTGCAGGCTTGTCGCGACACCGAGGCGTAGAACCGTTCGCAGCACAGCGAATACGTTCCGGCGAGGAACCTCGCGTTCGTGAAAAGCGTCCAGGCTGAACGAGACATGGTCCAGCGCACGGAAAGCTCGCATGATCGGAGCCGGAATGCCGTTGTCCCGTGCGAAAAACGCGCCCGACAGTGCCGCCGTCCTTGTGCCCGCTGCCCTGGCGGCCTGTGCGGTGTCGGCGACCAGGTCCGGACGCAGCATGGGCTCGCCACCGGTCAGCATCAGCACATCGGGACGGCACTCCCGCGTGAACGTTCCAACAAGGCGCAGCAGAGCGGCGCCGTCGAGCTGCCGGCCGCGCATGTCCGAAGAGGACGAGCAGTGGGCGCAACGCAACGGGCACCGCTCGGTCAGGGTCACCAGGACGCCCGCGCAGATCGTCTGGCGCAATGCCATGATCTCGGCCAGCCGCATCCGCGCACCTCCTTGCCGGTGCCCAAGTCTGCGCAACGGCCCCTGTCATCCGGTTTCACCTCGGTATAACCGCCGGTCAAGCCCTTGCCGCGGGGCCTCTGGGCGCGGCAGGTCCTGGCCGCACGGCGTCTTTCCCCGCTGTGACATGGGTTTTCACCGCGCGCATACCGAGTTTGTGGCCGGCGTTCCTAGCGTTCTGGGTGGCGCTCGGCGCCGGAACCTGCACATCAGCACAAGATCAGCAAGGGAGAACACCCATGTCTGACGAGAAGCCCCAGTCTTCCGAGGAGCAGTCGGAGAACGAGGAGGTCGTGGCGCACGCCGTGCTCGACCTGCAGAAGATCCAGACCACCATGCCCGCGGGGCAGATCGGGAACCCGGCGGGTTCTTGCAGCTCCTGCTTCGCCGCGAGCTGCGGCTGAGCCTCCACGCGCTAGTGCTCGGCCCCGCGCGAGTCATCGCGGGGCCGAGCGCCCTACGGCCGCAGTGAACCACGCCAGAACGGAGCAGCCGGGATGCAGGTCGGATGGGAGACGGTGCTGTCGTACATGACGCACCATCCACGATGGTTCGAGGACTTCGGACGGCGTGTGCCGGGAAGTGAGTACCTCAAGGAGTACCACGCGGCGATACCCGACAGCTGGCGGCTGGAGCGCCGCGGCTACTGGCTCAGTGCCGCACCGCCGGACGTTCCGATCGTCCCGCAGGGATGGAAGCTGCACGTGTCGGCGACGTCCCGGACCGGGGCCGAGACGCTCCGGGTGGCCCTGCCGATCCTGCGCGACGCAGGCGTCTGGTTCAAGTTCCTGATGGATCCGGCAGCGCTGCGGGAAGCCAACGGAAAGTCCTACCCGCGCGGGTCGAGCGGCAAGTTCATCACCGTATATCCCCGTGACGAAGCCGAGTTCCACGCGGTCGGTCGCGCACTGACCAAGGCGCTCGCGGACTTCGACGGCCCGTACCTGCTCTCCGACCGCCGGTATCCCGGCTCCCGCGTGGTCTTCTACCGGTACGGCGGTTTCGTGACCCGATACCGCTTGCGGCCCAACAGTCTCCGCGAGCTGATGGTCAGCGCGCCGGACGGCTCACTGGTGCCGGACATCCGCCACCCGTACTGGCACGTCCCCGACTGGGCACAAGACCCGTTCGCTGTGCCGACTCCTCCGTCCACAACGGACGAAGCGGCCACGATCGCGCTGGCGGACGGCAGGTTCCTGGTCGACAGCGCGTTGCAGCTCGGCAACCGGGGTGGCGTGTACCAGGCGATCGACACCCTGACCGGTGAGGACGTGGTGCTGCGTGAGGCGCGGCCCGGCGTCGAGGTCGGTCCGGCGGGCATCGACGCGGTGCGGTTGCTGCGCCACGAGTACGAACTGCTCAACGAACTGGCGGACACCGGCCTGTTCGTCCGGCCGGTCACCTACTTCACCGAGTGGGAACACGCGTTCCTCGTCGAGGAGTTCGTCCCGGGTTCCCCGATCGGCAGGCTGTCGATCAGCGAGAACCCGGTCTATACCTTGGAGCTCACCGCTGGCCGGCTGACGGACTACTACGAGCGGTTCCGTGGTCTGTGGGCGCAGGTGGCCGAGGCGATCGCGGTCTGCCACGAGCGTGGCATCGTGCTCGGCGACCTGTCGCCGACCAACATCCTGGTGACGCCGGACGACGAAGTGCGGATCATCGATCTCGAGTCGGCGTTCCACGAGGGCGTGGACCAGGGCGCCGGGCTGAGCACTCCGGGTCTGGTGACGCGGCGGGCGATGAAGAACCACCGTGGCGACCGGCGGACGGACTACTACGCACTCGGCGGTGTGATGCTGTGCGGCGTGCTCGTCTGCCATCAGGCCGACATCGTGGACCAGCGCATCCCCCGGCAGCTGCTCGCCGAGGCAGCCGGTGACCTCGGTGTGCCCGCCGAGCTGGTCTCGCTGATCGAGGACCTGTACGACGAGAACGCGCCGCTGCCCGACCCGGCGCAACTGCGCAAGCGCATCGAGGACCTCCCCTTGAGCAGCGCATGGCAACACACACCGCCGCTGGCGAAGCCGGTGGTTCCCGAGCCTGCCACGAGCAAGCGCTTGCACAAGCGGATCGAAGCCACCCTCAACGGCGTAGCGGACTACCTGATCGCGACCGCGGACCTGCAACGCGAAGACCGGCTGTTCCCGTCGGACCTCCTGGTGTTCGAGACTAATCCGCTGTCCTTGGCGCATGGCGCGTACGGCAGCCTCTATGCGTTGCACCTCCTGCGGGGAGAAGTGCCGGATTCGTTCCTGGCCTGGACATTGCGGCGATCGACGGCACACCAAGCGATGCCGCCCGGTCTGTACTACGGCACCGCGGGCGTGGCATGGGCGCAGTCTGCGATGGGCTATCAGGATCTCGCCATCGCCACTCTGCGCGGCAGTGCGAACCACCCGTTGCTGCTGACCGAGCCTGGTGTCCTCAGTGGAGCAGCGGGTCACGGCATGGCCTGTCTGCGGTTGTGGCGCGACACCGGGCTGACCGAGTTCCTCGATCGTGCCAACGACATCGGAACACACCTGGCTGAAACCGCGATCCACGAAGGCGATCGCGCGCACTGGCCGGGCACCGAGGACGAGATCCCGATCGGCTACGGAAACGGCGCGGCCGGCGTGGCGATGTTCCTGCTCGCTCTGCACGCGGTTGCCGGCGACCAGGCCGTTCTGGACCTCGGCCGGGCCGCCTTGGAGTTCGACCTGGCCCAGGGTGTCTACTCCCGCAACGGAATACTCAACTTCCCTGCCGTGGTGGCCGAAGACGACACACCGGCCACGGTGGTGCGCCACTACTGGGACGAAGGCACCGCGGGCATTCTCGGCACAGCGCTGCGGTATCACCACGTGACCCAGGATTCGGGCCTGCGCGCGCGGATCTACGAGCTGCTTCCCGACGTACGGCGCAAGTACGTGGCCTTCCCCCAGCTCTTCCACGGCGCCAGCGGGATCGGCAACACCCTGCTGGACGCCTACGAGTTCCTCGGCGACCCCGAACTGCTCGGCGACGCGGAGCGCCAAGCCGTCGCTGTGCTTCTCACTGCCACCGAACGCGCGGAAGGCATCGTCTTCCCCGGCGAGCAGCTGCTCAGGGAGAGCGCCGACCTCGCCACCGGCTCCGCAGGCGTGGCCCTGTTCCTCAACCGGTTCCGGCATACCGGGCCAGGGGCTCGCACGAACCGGAACTTCGTCCTCGACGACCTGCTCGAACGGTGACTTCGGTGACCTCGGTGACCCAGACCACGCAGACTCCGTTACGCGGCAACCGGGAGTTCCGGTTGCTGTGGATCGGCCAGGGGCTGTCGGAGTTCGGATCGTCCATGACGGGTCTGGCGCTGCCGTTGGTGCTGCTGGCGGCCGGCTATCCGCCATCGGTGGTCGGCCTGCTCGGCACCGTGATCATCGTGGTGAACCTGGCCTTCCGGGTGCCGGGCGGCTATCTGGCCGATCACTTCGACCAGCGCAGGCTCATGGTGATCTGTGACGTCGTCAGGCTGGTCTCCGTGGCCGCCGTCGCCGTGTGCGTGTTCCTTGGGCCGCTGCCGCTCGCACTCGCACTCGCGGTGGTCGTCGTGTCGGGCGCCGCCGTCGAGGTGTTCCGGCCGAGCCAGGCCAAAGTGCTGCGCCGGGTCGTCCCGGTGGACCAGCTGACGCAAGCGTTTTCGCTCAACCAGGCGCGTGCTTACGGGGCGAGCATCGTGGCTCCCGCCGCGGCCGGGGTGCTGTTCGCCGTGGCGTCGTGGGTGCCGTTCGCGATCGACACAGTCACTTTCGGACTGTCCCTGCTGTGCATCGTCATGCTGGCACGCGAGCGCGTGCACGACGTTCAGCTCACCCGCACCACTCGTGAGCGGTTCCTGCCCGAGTTCGTCGCCGGCTGGCGGCATCTGGTCAAGGACCGCTTCCTGCGGACGTCCTCGGTCTACTTCTCGCTGCTCAACGTCACGTTCTCGGCGCTGAGCTACGCACTGGTCCTCGGCGCGGCGAGCCAGCCCGGCGGTGCGGCAACCGTCGGCGTGGCGATGAGTTCGGCCGCGGCGGCCGGCCTGATCGGTTCGCTGATCGCACCGGCCGTCTCCCGTCGGTTGTCGCTACGGACGTTGCTCGCCGCAGGCCCGATCATCAGTGCCGCCCTGCTTGCGGTCGCGTGGTCCGGCGCAGGCGTCATCCCGTTCGTCGCTGCGTTCTCCGCGTTGTGCCTGCTCACTCCGATCATCGGGGCCATGCTCGCCACGATCATGGCCAAGGCGGTGCCGGAAGAGATCTACGGCCGGGTCACCGCCGCTGTCACCTTCGTTTCCCAGGCGCTGCAGCCCTTCGGGCCGTTGGCGGCGGGGATCCTGCTCACCCACATGTCGTTCGGCGCAACAGCGGGACTGTTCGCGGTAACCCTCGGCGCCCTTGCGCTGCTTGCTCTCGCGCTGCCTACCTCAGGTTAGGAGACCGGTCATGCCACTGCCGTTGTCGGTACTCGACCTCGCCGTTATCGGCCCGGACACCTCGCCGGAGCAGGCGATCCGGGACGTCGTGGATGTGGCCCGGACCGCGGAGGACCACGGATACCAACGGTTCTGGGTCGCCGAGCACCACGCCATGCCCCGCACAGCGGGCAGCTCTCCCGCGGTCCTGATGGCACACATCGCCGCCAGAACCAGCACGCTGCGCGTCGGGTCCGGCGGAGTCATGCTGCCCAACCACTCGCCGCTCGTCATCGCCGAGCAGTTCGCCGTTCTGCAAGCGCTGTACGGCAACCGGGTGGACCTCGGCGTCGGCCGTTCGTCGGCGAAGACGCTTGTCGACGAGGCGTTGCACCGCCATCCCCGAGCGACCAGCGAGTTTCCGGAGATGATCGACGAGCTGATCGGGTTCCTGCACCGGCACTGGCCGGACGGCCACCGGTTTCAGTCGCTGGAACTGTCGCCGAGAGTGGAAACACCGCCGGAGATCTTCGTCCTCGGCGCCAGTGAGAACGGTGCGCGTGTGGCGGCGCAGCGTGGGTTGCCGTTCGTCTACGGCCATCACCTCGGCCGAAACATCACCCGCCCCGCAGCGGTGGACCGATATCGCGCGGCGTTCACGCCCGGTCCACGCGGCTCGCGGCCGTATGTGATCGTCTCGATCAACGTGGTGAGCGCGGAAACCGACGCGGACGGTGAACAAGAAGCCATGGGGATCGCGTTGGCGGAAGTCGAGCGCACGGCAACAGTTCCCCTTGTTGAATCACGCGTCCATCACCTGGCTCACCGTGCTCTCGACGAGGGGCAAGTGGTGTACGGCGGGCCCGCGACCGTCCACACCCAGATCCACGAGCTCGCGACGACCCTGGGCGCCGACGAGATCATGCTCGTGCCCTACGACCTCACAGGTGCGGGCCGCAGCCGCACCCTGCGTCTGCTCGCACAAACCCAGCCGGTCAGCGCGACCAACGGGCGGGTGCCCGTCGGCTGACCCGGGCCGCTTCGATAAGAATTTCGCCGGGATGTCGAGACCGGTTCGGCGGCTCCGTCCCCGGGTGCAGATACGGCCGCCGTGGCCGCCATCGCACACCGGAGGACAGTCATGCGAAAGCTCGTAGTCCAGCAGTGGGTCACCGTCGACAACATCGCCGCGGAGGAGGACGGCGGGCTCAGCTTCGTGGCAGTGGAGCCCTTTTCCGAGAAGACCGACCCTACGTACAAGGCAAAGGTGATGGGGTTCATCGACTCGGTCGACACGATGATTCTCGGCGCGAACACCTACGCCCAGTCCAAGGGCTACTGGCCGGACGCCGAGGAGCAGGGCGAGTACGGCGAGAAGCTCAACAACCTCACCAAGTTCGTCGCCTCGTCAAAGCTGGATGACGCCCCGTGGGGCTCGTTTCCCGCCGCGACCGTGACACGCGACCCGGTCGCCACCATCCGGGAGCTCAAGGAGCAGAGCGGCAAGGACATCTGGCTGTGGGGGAGTTTGACACTCATGCGTTTTCTGCTGGACGCCGGCGTCGTCGACGAGGTCCGGATGCTGGTCTGCCCGGTGTCACGGGGCAAGGGAACGCGTGTTTTCGAGGATCGGCACGACCTGAAACTGGTCGAGGCCACCGGGTTCGACAACGGCGTGGCACTGCTGCGCTACGAGATCAAGAAATAACTCTCTGGAATACAAGAGGTCCTGGCCGGTAGTGCCCCCGGCCAGGACCTCTTCCGCGGTCAGCCGTCGTGCTCAGCCGACGGGAGGTAGGCGCCGGGCACCTGGTCCGGCGTGAAAACCTTGTCCTCACCGGGATAGGGCTTCGTCCATCCGTGCGTCTGGTACCACGTGAGGTGGTTCATCTGTGCGGGGTTGGCGAAGTCCGGCACGGCGTCAGGACCGGTCAGGCGCTGGTGCGTTTGCCAGTCCTGCCACTGGGCCGCCAGTGCCTGCTTGTCTGCCGGGACAGTGGTCGGCGGTTGGGCAGCGGCGTCCTGCGACGGGACGGTGTCCTCTCCGCACGACGGCGGGGTGGGCAAGCCCAGCGTCAGCGAAGTCCGGTTCGGCACGGCGTTGAACGGCGTGTAGTCAGGCTTCTGCGTGAACGCCTCCCGCATCGGGGTGGCCGCACTGTCCTTCTGGTTCATCGGCTGGATGCCGAGGATCTGCTCGATGGTCCGGATCATCGTGATCTGCGAGTAGTAGTGGCTGTCCACGACGCCGTGCTTGGCGTACGGGCTGATGATCTGGACCGGGGCACGGTGGCCGTCGACGTGGTCGAGGCCGGCTTGGGAGTCGTCCTCGACCACGAAGATCGCGGAGTCCTTCCAGTACTGGCTGTGCGAAATGGTGTCGACGATCTCGCCCAGCGCGAGGTCGTTGTCGGCGACCTGGGCGGCCGGGTTGGGCGGGCCACCGGTGTGGTCGCTGGACAGCCAGAACATGTTCAGGTCGGCCGGGCCGTTCTTCTCGAAGTCCTGCTTCCAGATCTGGTACCGGTAGATGTCCGGGACCGAGGTGTCGAACTTCGGGAAGCCGTGCACCGACACGTCGTTGAGCGACGGGATCGGTGAGGACGAGACCAGGGGATAGGCGGTGCCCTGTCCGGTCGCCTGCATGTTCTTGGTGTCGCAGTACAGGTTCTGCCAGCTCGCGCCGGCCGGCTTGGTCAGGAATTGCTGGAACTCGCCGAAGTCCCGCACCGTCTTGCCCGCCGCCTGGGCGCCGGACCAGATGAAGCCGGTGCGCTGGTGGCCGAGGGCGTCGTCCTCGGTGTCGTAGCTGCGCAGGTACTCACCGGCTGAAGACTCGGTGTACTCCGGGTTGTCGGCCTGCATCAGCCAGTTGTGCCCCTCGGCGGAGTTGGTGCCGATGTCGTAGGTGTTGTCGTAGAGCCCGAACTGGCGAGCCAGCGCGTGCTGGTTGGGCGTCACGTTCTCGCCGAACTGCGCCAGCGCCGGGTCGCCGTCACCGCGTGAGTCGTCACCGAGGACCTGGTCGTAGGTCCGGTTCTCCTTGACGACCAGGAAGACGTGCTTGATCGTCGAGGGGTCGCCGAGCCGCTGGGGGACGGGCACGGGTTTCTGCTTGTCCTTGCCCTTGGCCAGTTCGACCGAGTTCTTGGTCCATCCGTTCTGCTGGAAGACCTTGTCGGTGTACCCGCGGATGGCATGGTCGTCCGGCAGCGTGAACTTCTGCAGGCTGGAGGTCGTGTCGTGGGTGCCGTGCCCGGCGGCGTTCGTGGGGCGGCGGGCGTCGATACCGCGAGTGTTGGAGGTCAGCACGTCCTTGCCGACCGTGGTGACGGCGGTCGGGAAGTAATCCGTCGGCAACAGACCCACGTAGCTGACTGGCTCTTGCGGCTTGGTGTAGCGATAGACCGCGAGCGCGTTGGCACGACCGAGCGTCACGAGCAGGTGGCTGTCGTCGGTGAGGGTCACTCCGTCCGGTTCGTAACCGACCGTGGCCTCAGGCCAGGGTTGGGTCGCGATGGTCTGCACCACCCGGTCGTTGCCGGTGTTGATCACGGACACGTCGTTGCTGGCCGTGTTCGTGACGAACAGCGCCCCGTTCTTGGTGTACAGGGCCGTCGGGTGCAGACCGACGTCGATGCTCTTGACCGCGGCGGCCGGATGCGCCAGATCGATGACGCTGACCGTGCCGGTGGTGGTGGCGCCGGTGACCGGGTCGGCTGGGACCTGGGTGTTGTAGGAGTTCAGCGTGGATTCACCGGGCCTGGCCGGGCGCCCGCCCTCGTTGCTGACGTAGATCCGGTTGCCGATCCGGACCAGGTCACGCGGGGCGATGCCCACCGGCCAACTCTGTTGGATGACCCCGGTGCCCGCGTTGATGGCGACGACGCGGTTCTGGCCGTTGACGGCGGCGTACACGGTCGCGCCGTCGGGCGAGAACACGGCCTGAGCCGGCAACCCGTGGCGAGGTCCGTCCGGCGGGATCGGCACAACGGTCGGGTTGGCGACGGTCCCGTCGGGGTTCACCGTGAACCGGCGGTAGCCGTCGGTTTGCGCCATCCACAGGGTTTTGCCGTCGGGAGAGTACGAAGGGCCTTCCTGGCCAACGTCATTGCCGCTGATCCGCAGATTCGCCGTGGCGGAGTTGCCGATCAGCTGCTGCACGCGCCAGCTCTTGAGGTCCACTATGGTCAGTGCGATTCCACCGTCTGTGGTCAGCGCCGCGAGGTGGCTGCCATCCGGGCTGACCGCGGAGGCCATGATCTTGCCGTTGTCGATGACGAGGCGTTCACCGATCGGCTTGAGGAACTGGTCGCCGGAGACGACCAGCCCGCGATCGGTGAGCCGGCCGACCTGGTAGCTGTCGAACGCTTCCGTCGAGGCGGAACTGACGCCGGAGCCGACGGCGACAAGGGCCAGCGTGGTGGCGCCGGCGGTTGTCAGGCGTAACTTGCGACCGCTGCGTTGGCCGAGAAGGCGGGAACTCCCGGCACGCCGACGGCGGCGTGTTACCTGCATTGAACTATCCCTTCGGGGTGGTGGCCAGCAGGTCGACGTTCCCGTCGAACTGCCACAGCGGGTTGGGTTGGTCCCCGGCCGGGGTCCGCACCTGGAAGTAGCCGTTCACTTCCTTCGGTCCGTCGCCGTCGGCGACGAACCGCCCGTCAGCGGTGACGTCGAGCTGGTAGATGGCCTGCCCGGCGGCCTCGACGTCGGGGAGATGCCAGGAGACGACGCACCGCCAGTCGTTGCCTGGACCCGTGGCCTCGACCAGGCCGCCGCCCTTGGTGCACGACGCCGTGGCCGCCAGCTGTGCCTCGGTGACGTTGGGGCGGTTGAGTTCCTGGGCCTGCAGGCGGTAGAGGTGGGCGAATTCCGTGGCGACCGACTGCTGCACCTTGTCCAGCGCGATGCCGGAATCCATTGAGGGAGTCGATACGGCGACGACCGCGACCGTGACAGCCAGGAGTCCGACCAATGGCAAGGCACCCACGGTGACCGCGCGGCGCCCGGAGCCGTCGGCCGCGAGGTTGGTGAAGTCGCGCCGCAGGAAAAGCAGGTAAGCCAGGACAGTCGCGACAACGGCCCACACCAGGCTGACCGCGATGCCGATCAGCAGCGGGCCCAACTGTGCTGGATTCGTGAACAGGCCGCTCCAGGCGATGAAGGCGTAGCTGGGCAGTGCGAGACGGACAGCGACGGGCAATGGCAGCATTTGGGCGAGCTGCATCGCGAGGGCGACGAGGACGGGAAGCAACAGGCCCATCGGGGACCGTCCGAATGCGACAGACCCGAGCAGTCCGATCGCGGCGAGGGTCAAAGTCGGTGCGATCACGAAGATCCAGGCGAGCAGGACCTGCCCGGCGGCGTCCGACGGCGCCAGCAGGTGACCGTCCAGGCCGATCAAGGGGTTGTTGCCGACGACCAAAACGCCGGCAGCCGTGCTGGAAACGGCCAGTCCGGCAACGAGCAGCAGGATGATGCTGAGGCTGGCCAGTGTCTTCGCGACGAAGATCCGTCGCGGCGACCGGACCGCCACCAGCAGGTGGCGCCAGGTCCCGAGCCGGTCCTCGGCGGCGAACACGTCGCCGGCGACCACCGATGCCAGCAGCGGAAGCCCCCAAGTGCCGGCGAAACCCAGCATTACCAACGATCCGGACCAGCCCGTGACGTTCATCCAGCGGCCGAAGACGTTGTCCACGGGCAGCGAACTCTGTTGGCTCACCACGGCGACGAAGATCGCCGGGGTGAGCCAGCAAGCGAGAATGAGCAGGCGCACCCGCCATTGCGAGAGCAGCTTGACCAGTTCGAAGCGATAGCCACGTGCCACCGGGACACGGCGGACAACAACCGCGGTCATCGGTTGATCTCCTGTTGTTCGGTGAGGGCAAGGAACGCGGCTTCGAGCGGTGACACCACGGGCGCGAGCTCGCGCACCGCGATGCCCGCGTGCACGAGCCGCACCACCAGTTCGTCGACGGCGGGGACCTGTGCGCGCACCACGAGAACCTCGGCGCCCTGCCGTTCCGAGCCGTCCACGACATGGGCTCCAGGCGTGTCGAGAACCAACTTGCGAGCGGCCTCGGGATCGGAAGTGCGTAGCCGGTATTCGAGTTCACGGTTCTCGGTGGACAGCTTGCTCAACGGGCCGGAGAAGACGACGCGTCCGGTGGCGAGGATCGTGACCTCGGAGCACAGTGCTTCGAGATCGTCCATCCGGTGACTGGAGAGGACCACGGCGGTGCCGTCCGCCGCGAGCCGGTTGAGGACACCGTGCACGTGCTTCTTGCCCGCCGGGTCGAGGCCGTTGGACGGCTCGTCGAGCACCAGCAGCCGAGGCTTGGCGAGCAGGGCCGCGGCGATCCCGAGCCGCTGACGCATGCCGAGTGAGAAGCCCCGGACCCGGTCGTCGGCGACATCGGTGAGCCCCACCTCGGCGAGCGCGTCGTCGATCCCCGCTGTGCGGTCGTCACGGCTGCTCAGCGCGGCGAGGTTCTGCCGGGCCGTGAGCGACGGGTAGAGGCCTGGGCCGTCCACGAAACCGGCGACACCATCGGGCGCTGCCAACGCCCGGCCGATCGGGGTTCCCAGGATCTCCAGGTCGCCGTCGTCGGCGACCGCCAGGCCCAGCAGCAAGCCAAGCCACGTCGTCTTCCCGGCGCCGTTCGGGCCGACCAGCCCGTGGATCTGCCCTTGCGCCACATCCAGATCGACGCCGTCGAGCGCGACGACATCGCCGAAACACTTGGTGATCCCGCGCGCCCGGACAGCGAGGGTGGTGTCCATGTATTCCTCTTGCGAATTCAGGTAAAGCAACAGTCAAGAGCCCAACAACTTAGGTAAAGCTAATTACTTAATCTCCAAGAACTTAGGCACGACAAATTACGGCCGCCTGGTGCGACGGGTGAACGTTCGGGAAACGAGAGGCCTCATCGCGTCGTTCGGCAGGGGTCCACAATGGACGGCGGCGCGGCCGGGCTGTCACAGACAGGGACGCTGTCCTGTCATCACTGTGGACAGTCTTTGTTGTGGAGGAATGGATGAGCGCTGAACAAGCACACCTGCCCCCGGGGGTTGAAGTGATCACCACCCTGCCGGAGGCGGCGTTCCAGATCCCGGCTGGTGCCGAGGCCAGGACGATCCGGGTCACGTTGCCGCCCGGTGACCCTGGCGCGCCGCCACACCGGCACCCCGGTCCGATCTTCGGCTATGTGACCCAGGGGGAGATCCTCTTCGAGCTGGAGGGTAAGCCGCCCCGGGTGCTCAAGGCCGGTGACGCCCTGTTCGAGCCCGGGGGAGACGTGATCCACATCCAGGGCGCCAACAATCTTCCGGACACCCAGTCGCAGCTGGTGGTGACCATGTTCGCGCCGCCGGGCACCCCGGTTCTGACCGTGGTCAGCCCGGAGGAGCTGGCCGAACGACGAAACCGTCGGGTGACCCAGCCATGAGGACCAGGTCTCTACCGGGGCCAGACACATGACCGGACAACGACCGCGGCTGTGACAGGCTCGATCGCACGTGCCGATTCTCGTACTGTCGAGCGGTGGACGAAACAAGCGATCCGGACAGCCTGCGGGTAGGCCACGTCGAGCGCGACGCGATCACCCAGGCACTGGTCAGCCACCTTGTCGCCGGGCGACTTTCGTTGCCCGAATTCGAACAGCGTGCGCAAGCCGCGGCCGAGGCACGCACCCAAGGCGACTTGTCCGCGTTGGTCCACGACCTGCCTGAGCCGCATGGCATGGCGGGCCACAGTTGGGCGCGAATACCCGATACGTTGCGGACGAGCCTGGCGGCGGAGAACCTTGTCGCGTTGGCGGAAGACCTGAGCGGCTCGATCACTTATCGCGGCTACCGGGTCGGCGGGATCAAGATACGGCGGCGAGAGGTCCCGGTCGTCGGTGCGGTCGCGGTTTCCGGGGCACGGCTGGTGGTGTGGACGTCGGGAAGCAAACACGTGGACGTTCCTTTCACCAACCCGCTATGGCTCGCGTTGACGATATCGGCGGAACGTTCCCGCGCGCTGCGGATCTCCTACCGTGCCGAGTCTTTCCGATCAGACCGGTCGGGACGAGTGGACATCCGACTTGAGACAGACCGCGCCGCGGAGTTGCTGCACGCGGCGCAGCGAAGCCCGAGAGGCCGGTGACCTGGGTGCGGAACCCAGGTCACCGACGCTAGTGGTTCAGGAGTGCGGGCACGTGTGCCGGTACTCCTCGATCAGTGAACTCGGTGGCGGTGGCGGGCAGAGGAACTGCTCGTAGCGGGTGTCGTTGTCGATGAACCGCTTCAACCACGAGATGCTGTACTTCGCGATCGTTGTGTTGGCGGACGTCGGCGCGGAATGGCTGGCGTTGTTCAGTTCCAGGTACGCCTTGTCCGGTGTGGACGACAGACTTTGGTAGAACGGTTCGGAATGCGCGCCGACCGACGCTACCGAGTCGTTCTCGGCGCCGACGATCAGCGTCGGAACCTGTACCGATGACCAGTTCTTGGTTGTGTGCCACGCGGTGAGGGGAATGGCTGCCTGCAAGGCCGGCCGGGTGGTTGCGGCTCTTAGGCTGCCACCGCCGCCCATCGAGTGCCCCATCACGCCAAGACGGCTGCCGTCGATCCGCGTACGGACCGAACTGGTCTGCACCAGATAGTCCAGCGCCGCAAGGAGTTGGGCGCCGCGCTGGTCTGGTTGGTCGAGTGTGGACAGTGTGTCGATGGTGATCACCACGAACCCCTGTGAGGCCAGTCGGGGGCCGTACCAGGCGACGCTGGTCTGCCGTGCGGTGAATCCCGGTGAGATCGCGATGGCACCGAACGTGCCCTCACTGGTGGACGTCGGATAGTAGATCGTGCCGCCGCCGAACCCGCGGACGGCGCTTGCCGCCACGGTGGTCTGCGCGATGGCGAACGGTCCGCGGGCCGCCTCGATGCTGGCGACGGTCGGAGCGGGACCGCGTTCGTAGGGATTGTCGGCCGCCTGTGCTTGTACCGGAATGACAAGAGTGGCGATCGTCAATGTGAGCAGGGTGAGCAGATTTCGAGTATGCACGTCGTCGTACACCTCATAGGTCGCAGGGAGACCGGATCCTCGATGTTACCGGGCAGTAGGCAACTTCGGAAGTGACGAACGTAGGATGGCCTTGGCCGGTCGTATGACTGTCTATTCAGGACTCGGGCACGGATCGCTTGCTTGGGCGCCATGAACCGGCTCATGGCCTGTCTGGTGATCACGGCGACAGTGGGCTTGCTGGGCGCTTGCGGCCACGACACACCCGGCCGCGCGGAGATCATCGGCACCCCGGGAACGTCCACTTTGACCCTGTCGACTCCTGCCGACGCGGGCGTCCTGACCATTGGCGGTGCGGCCAAGGCGATCACCGTGAGCTCCCGTTCGGCGGCGGATATTACTTCGTGCTGCCAGGAACCAGCGGGTCCGCGACGACTTCGTCGGCCGCTCGATGCTGCTCAGCTGAGCGATCCCTTACGTGGAACGCTCGCGCAGGATGGCGACCCCGTCGCCGTCGAGTTCGGCGAAGTAGGTGGTGCGACCGGTCATCGCCATGATCAGCGCCAGCGTGGTGCCGGATACGAGCGGCCCGGAGCCAGTGGTGAAGGGTCCGTCGGTGGCGCTGAGCCGCAGGCCGCCGATCCGGCCCTTGGCGAGCACGACGAGGTCGGAGCCTTGGTAGTACTCGGCCAGCCGGGTGAGTGTGGTGATCGGGTAGTCGCGGTGGATGCCCAGCGGGCGTCGGATGTCCTCGGCGTGCACGATCGATTCGCCGAGCATCGCGATCACCGGCAGGGGCGGTTTGCTGGTGCTGGCGACGACCTGGCGGAACCTTGCGAGCGTGTCCGCCGGGGCCGTGCCCAGATGCTCGGCCAGCCGCATGGCGACCTGCTTGTCGAAGTCGAACCCGCAGCGGATCACTCCCGCCAGCCACCGCAAGGGGGTGAGGCTGGCACCCGCGGTGAGGTGTGCGAGCACCTCGCGCACGGTGAAGTCGGTGCACAGGGACGTCGTCGCCCACTGCTGGTCGGTCAGGTCGGCGAGGTCAGCAGCCAGGGCGGCCCGTTCGGCGTGCACCAATGGCCAGATTCCGGCTGTCCGCTGGGCGTTTGTGGTCATTTCTGGCGAATCTCCTGTGTCAGATCGGTCGTGCACAGGTAAGACGGTGGCTGTCTGCCGGAATCGTCGCTCGTTGGCGAGATTTCTTCCGGACAGGGTGGCTTTGGGTAAATGGGGATCGGCTCGCCCGTAGGGTTGTGGTCAACGCAAGCCGGACATCGCACTAGGAAGCTGATGGACTCGAACAAAGCGAGCATCACTCGTGTTCATGACACGATGCTCGGCGGCAAGGACAACTACGCCGAGGACCGCGCGGTTCGTGACCGGCTGCTCGCGATCGACCCACAGTTCCCGCTGGCAGCACAGGACGCCCGGCAATTCCAGGGACGCGCCGTCCGATACCTCGCCGCTCATGCGGGCGTGCGCCAGTTCCTGGACTGCGGTGCGTGTCTTCCGACCGCGGAGAACACGCACGAGATAGCGCTGCGGGTCAACCCGGATTCTTCCGTGGTCTACGCGTCGAAGGACCCGATGGTGCTGACGTACGCGCGTGCGCTGCTGGCGGACAACGACCGTACGCATGTCGCCGAGGTCAACGTCAGTCGCGCCGAGCGCGTGCTCGCCGACCCGGTCGTCAGCAAGTACCTGGACTTCGACCAGCCGATCGGGCTGTTACACGTCCTGACGCTGCACCACGTTCCCGACAAGCACGACCCGTGGGCCGCGATGGCCCAGTACATCGACGCGTTGGCACCGGGCTCGTACGTGGTCATGGCCCACATGCTCGACCCCGGACCTGGGCACGAACTGGCCGGTACCATCGCACGAATCGGCGAGGTGTACCGCAGCGGCATCGGTAGTGGGTGGCCACGCACCGCCGAGCGAATCCTGGACCTGTTGCGCGGCCTCGAACTGCTGGAACCAGGCCTGGTGCCCGTGGGCGACTGGTGGCCGGACGGCCCACCGGCACACCCGCCCGCGCCGATGCGCCGGCTGTTCGTCGGCGCCGTCGCCCGTAAGCCCTGAGTCAAACCCGCAGCCGGCCGTGCTCGAGATGCCACACCTGGTCGACACGGTCGAACCTGTCCGGATCGGGTGTCGCGATCAGCACCGCGCACTGTGTTCGCGCCACTGCCCGGTCGATCACCTCGTGGTCCAGGTGCGCGCCGGGTTCGTCCAGCACTACCAGCCGCGGCGGGCCGACCAGGGCACGCGCCAGGGTCAGCAGGGCGCCTTGGCCCGGCGGCAAACCGGAGCCGCCGTCGCCGACCCGGGTGTCGAGTAACTCGTCGAAGCCGATCAACTCACGGACCCGCTCCAGTTCGGCCGGATCGGCGTCGGGCACGCGATAGCTCAGGTTCTCGGCGACGGTGCCGCGTAGCAGCGGGAGGTCAGACCCCATGACGCCAATCGCCCGACGCAGGTCGGGTTCCGTGACGACGGCAAGGTCCTGGCTGTCCAGCAGCACGCGGCCACGGTCGCAGTTCCGCAGGCCGGCCGCGACGGACAGCAGCGCTGACCGTCCGGTCCCGGTCACGGCGATGACCTGGCCAGGTGAAGCCACGGCCGTGACGTCGTCGAGCACGCCGTCGACCGTGACCCCGACCAGGCGCAGTTCGCCGGGCCCTGCGCGCAGCGGCAGCCGATTGGCCGTGCGGAGGAGCGGCCGCGTCAGCACTGGCTCGATCTTCGCGCGTGCGACACGTGCTGCCTGCCAGTACTCCAGCACCCGCGCGAGGTCGCGTAAAGGCACGACCAGTACGCCTGCGATCGTCACCGCGGTCGCGGCAATGGATGGCGGAGCCGAGGTCATGGCCGCCACGAACAACGCCACGGTCACGGCGACGGCCCCGGTCAATTCCGCAACCCCACGGACCGTGCCGATGACACGGCTGCGGGCGACGACGGCACCGCGTAGCTGTCGTCCCTTGCGGTCGATGCGACGCAGTTCGTCTTCCCCGCGGCCGAAGGCACGGACAACCGGCATGTGTGCGACGCGATCGGTGACCCTGGCGGCGAGTTGGCCACGCCGTCGCCGCGCTTGCCGCGTTGTCTCCCTTAGGGCGTGACCACGTAGGAGCGTCGCGCCCATGCCACACACGACGACCGCGGCCACGGGTATGCCCACCGTGTGGTTCACCACGGCCAACGTCACCAGGCATCCGGCGGCCAACGGAACAGCGACGGCGAGCCGGGCAAGGCCCCGGCTCGCCCACAGCCGAAGCGCGGACAAATCCCCGACGAAACGCAACACCGTGACACCCGTCGAACCCCTCCGGGCGGGCTCAGGCCCAACCGCCAGCCGGCTGAACAGGGCCAGCCGGACTGCGTGGGCGTAGTCCTGCCCGAGCCGTTCGGCCAGCACGACCTCGGTCCGGCTCAACCACGCCGCCGTGCCGGCACAGGCGAGCAGCGCCGCGCCAAGCACGAACGGCCACGTACCTTGCTGCGGTGCGACAAGGCGGGTGAAGAACACGCCGGTCAGCAGTCCCGTCCCGACCGCGGTTCCCGCCTGCCCGAAGCCGACCAGCACCAGCCGGACGAACCAGCCGCGGCGCCGGTCGGCAAGCGGTCTCGGCAGGCACGAGGCGTTCACGTGGCGGGAGCTATCAGGCGGCCAACGACCTCGGGCTCGGCGAAATCCTTCGACAGCACCACCGGCACGCCGAGCGCCGCGCGAGCCTCCCTGACGGCCAGCGGTGCGGCGGTGAACCTCCCGCTGGCCATCCGTACCGGCAGGCCAAGGTCGATCAGTCGCTGCACGCCCATCACCCCGCCGAGCGCGTCACCCGCGGCGAACACCGCCGCGTCCACCCGGCCGGTGAATTCCGGTGTGGCCAGCAAACCGGCCGTTTCGGTCTGCAGCAGCCCATCGGCGAGCTCGACGACCACCGCGTCCACCGGGTCCACCGGTTCGGCGGCGAGTTCGTCCAACAGCGCGCCCGCGAGCGCAGTGACTTCGTTGGCCGGCACCTGGAACGTGGAGGCGTATCCGCCATCGGTGAAATCCACTACCCGCACCGCGCCCGCGTCGCGCATGAGCCAGGTGTCGCCGCCGGAGCCGGTCCCGGTCACCTTCGCCGCGCCCACCCGATATCCCATGCGGGACAAGCCTTTCACGATGTGCGCGGCAACGGTGGTCTTGCCCGCGTTCATCGCCGTTCCCGCCACGAGCACGGTCCACGGCGGTCCGCATGGCTGCCGGACATTGCGCGGGACGATCGGGGCGTGGTCGCGCAGGTTGACCGTCCGGTCGTCCACATCCACCAGCAATCCCAACGGTTCCAGCTGAGTCGCGGTGGTCATCATCGCGTGCGACGACTGAACGACCGCCGCGATCCCACCCGCCGCGACGAGCTGACACGGCCCCAGACCATCGGGTATCGCGGCCTCGTACTGATCGGGCGCATACCGTGCGCCGTACGCCACCAGAACGGTGTCCCCGGCGAACAGATCGGCCTTCCGCCCACCCACCAGCTCGATTCTCTTGTGCTGCCCGACTTCGGTCACCCTGGCCAGCACCACGTCGCCGGCCAGCGGCACCCGGTCGGTGACCAGCCGCGGCCGCAACGCCGCCATCGGGACATGCCGCACAGTGTGTGCGGGTTTCGCGCTCGCCAGCTCGACATCCACTGCGTCCACAGTGGTCGCAGCGATCAGAACGGCCATCGGTTTCTCCTTTTGTGTCACGACCCGACTGCCGGCAACAGTGGTCGGCCGTGATGAGGAGGCGATGAGCCCAGCATGAAGGGAATCTTCATCAAGTGGTGCGGACCAGTTCACTGGGTGCTCGACGACGCTGGGTTGTCGTCGCTCCCGCAGAGTCCGAAGCCGAGTCCGGCGAGCCGCAGGCAGGCCAGCGGGAACGTGTCGATGGCGTGTTCCCATTTCAGCCCATATCAACTATTACTTGGGACTTCCACGTCGGCGACAGACCCCGGGCTTGTCCATCCACCGCGTGGGCCGAACGTGACCAGAGTCCGGCAGATACCGAAGGCGTCCTGGGAGCAGGGTTCAAGGTCTGTGCAAGGTTGGCTTGAGATGCTGCTCCCGGTACGCCGAGGGACTACAGCGGCGCGTTTCTGCTGGGCGTCCGGGCCGGACTGCCGTTTCGAGGGTTCGCTGAAGCCTCACCGGCCCGTCCAAGCGTCAGCTTCTGCACAGCTGGCAACACCACGCCATGGTCGAACGTTCCGTGGAAGCGCTAGCATTCTTGAACGCCACGCGAGCGAAGACGTCAACAGCTGGGGAGCTGAGATGGCTGGGTTGCGGCGGTATCGAACGGTGGTCTCCGACAGCGCACTGTGGGCGGGCGTCGCGTTCCGCGACGGAGACATAGTGATCAGTACGCCGGCGAAGTGCGGAACGACGTGGATGCAGATGCTCTGCGCGTTACTGATCTTCGATACGGCCGATCTTCCCCGCCCACTCACCGAGATTTCCCCATGGCTGGACGCGGTCACCTATGACACCGCGGCGGTTTTGGCTGAACTCGAGGGACAGCAGCACCGGCGTTTCATCAAGACGCACACGCCGCTCGACGGCTTACCGTTCGAGCCAGGGGTGACGTACATCTGCGTCGGGCGTGATCCGCGTGACGCGATGCTGTCGTTCGAGAACGCCGTTGCCAACATCCACCCTGACGCCATGACTTCGGGTGGCCTCGATCCCCAAGTCAGCCAGCCGATCTCCGAAGATCCGCTTGAGCGGTTCTGGATGTGGGCGGACGCGGAATTCACCCCCGAGTCACCCTCGTTCGGCGTGACCCTGGCCAACCTGGTCCACCACGTGCGGACGTTCTGGGAACGCCGCGACGATCCGCAGGTGGCACTGTTCCACTACGCGGACCTCAAAGCCGATCTGCCTGGCCAGTTGCGGCGTCTTGGCGACGTGCTGTCGATCGAGATCAGCCAGCAGCGGCTCGAACAACTCGCCGCCGCGGCGACTTTCGAACGAATGCGGAATCGGGCCGACGAACTGGCGCCCGGTGTCGACGCGAACCTGTGGCGCAGCAACAGGAACTTCTTCCGTTCCGGCACCAGCGGCAAGTGGCGGGACCTGCTCGACGATGCTGCCGTCGACCGCTACACCAGGCGCGTGGGCGAGCTCGCGCCACCTGACCTCGCCGAGTGGCTCCATACAGGGCTGGGATCAAAGTGACCAGTCGCCCGTACGTTGTCCCCTCACCAAAGCGGCAGGTGAAGGCAGCGGCTTCGCTTGTGTGGGCGCCAAACCCCTCGAACATGAGCGCCAGATAGCGCGGGCGATCTCGTCGAGTTGCGCGTCCCGGGCCGAAGTCGGCGAAACCGCACGCGCGGTGCGCAGGATGCGCTCGACGTTGTGGACGGTCACGTGGTGAGGGAACACTTGGCGAGAGTCTCGGTGGCCCATCGGTAGTCCGGTTTTCCTGACGGCGAGCGCTGGATGCGGGGAACGACGTGGACGAGGCGGGGGAGTTTGTAGCGGGCGATCAGCGGCGCGAGGTGGTTTTCGAGTTCCTGTTGGGTCGGCGGGGCCGCCGTGGGCTGGATTTGCAGTACCGCCGCGACTTTCTGCCCCCATCGGGGATCGGGGAGTCCGGCGACGACGGCGTCCGCTACCGCTGGATGGGTTTTCAGTGCGGCTTCGACTTCTTCGGGGTGGATCTTCTCGCCGCCGGAGTTGATGCAGATGCAGCCGCGGCCGAGGAAGTTCACCGTGCCGTCTTTGTCCACTGTGGCCAGATCGCCGGACAAGACCCAGCGGGCGCCGTCGAGGACGACGAACGTACGGGACGTCTTGTCGGGATCTCGGTAGTAGCCCATCGCGATGTGGCCACGGCGGGCGACCTGACCTACCGCGCCACTGCCGGGGATAACGGGCCGGAGGGCGTCATCCAGAACTGTGGTGGTGTCGTTCACGGTGAAGCGAAGGTCCGCACCTGCTCCACTGTGACCGGTCTCAGTGGACCCGAAGCTGTCCACTATGTACAGGTCGGGTAGGTGCGCGTGGAGGCGGTCACGCACGGGTTGAGTGAGCAGAGCGCCTGCGCTGGCGATGATGTGCAGTGACGGCAAGGGGCGGGGGTCGGCGTCGAGCGCTTCGATGAGCGGCGTCGCCATCGCGTCGCCGACGATCACCATCGTCTGACAGCCCTGCTCCTGGATGACGCGTATGGCTCCGTCGCCGGTGTAGTCGCGGACAAGGCACACCTTGCCACCGCCCAAGAACGTGATGAACGTGGCGAGAACGGCAGTGCCGTGCATCAAGGGCGGCGCGGCGAACATCACCAGGGGAGTGGTGGCCGCCGCGCGCGGGCCCGCGTCCGCAGGCCTGGCAAGGGGTTGCACTCCGCCGCTCATGCCGCCGAACAACAAGTCCTCGTGCCGCCACATGACGCCTTTGGGCATACCAGTCGTGCCGCCGGTATAGATGATCATCAGGTCGTCGGCGGAGCGTTCGGGGAAACCAGCGCGGTCGTCGGGGCGTCCTGCCAGTGCTTGTTCGTACCGAAGGGTTCCGGTAGGCAGTTCTTCGCCGGGACCGACGGCCAGCAGATGCCGCAATCTGGGTACGTCCGGCAAGACCGCCGCCACTCGGCCGGCGAACTCGGTGTCGTACACCAAACCGACGAGATCGGCGTTGTCGTACAGGTAGCGCAACTCGTCCCGGACGTAGCGGAAGTTCACGTTGATGGGCACCGCGCGAATTTTCAGCAGCGCGAGCATGGTCTCGAGATACTCGGGCCCGTTTCGCATGTGGCAGCCGACATGATCCCCGACGCCGATACCGGTGGCGGTGAAGTGGTGGGCAAGCTGGTTGGCGCGCCGGTCGAGTTCCCGGTAGGTCAGAACGTTCCCATTGGCGTACAGGGCTTCCCGCTCGCCGACCGCGTCGACGATGTGCTCGAACAGATCGGCAAGATTGAACTCCATCGCCATTCCTCACAGGTGGGCGGCGGTGCTACCGCCGAGCGGGAGGGCGGGCAGGCCGAGTTTGCGGTGGTCCCACGATCGGGTGCGTGTGACATCGACCCGCACAGCGACGCGTTTGGCGAGCATGAACTCCACCATCGGCCGGACTTCCTCGGTGTAGGGCCCGTTGTAGCGCTCCCACACGTTCACGCCGACCGCCCACAACGCGTCGGGGTCGTCGACGATCGTGGCGTGTCCTTCCATCGCGACTCCGCGCAACGTGTCGTACGTATGGCCGGTCTCGACCATCACGGTGACTCTGCTGTCGCGGCGCAGGTTCACCGCCTTCTGCGATTTGGCCTTGGTCTCGAACCACACCACGCCGTCGATCACCGCGTACCACATCGCGACGAGATGGGGTTGTCCCGAAGGGGCGATCGTGGCGAGCGTCGCGACCCGCTGTTCGGTCAGGAACTGGGTGATCTCGTCGGCGGACATCACGATCTGCGCGCGCTGGTTCACTCCCATGAGAGCCCCTTTGCCACTCGATGAGACTTAATCCAGAATGAGACTATGTCTCACAGTGAACCGGACAGCCTCGCCGTCCGCAAGAGGCGGGCGACATACGCCCGGATCGCCGCCTCGGCGGCCCGGCTCGCCGGTGCGCAAGGGGTCGGCAACACCACGGTGGACCAGATCGCGGCGGCGGCCGAAGTCGCGCGCGCGACCTTTTTCCGTTACTACGACACGAAAGAAAGCGCTGTCGCCGAAGGCGTCACCGGACCGTGGCTCACCCTGGTCACCGACGCGATCGCCCGCCAGCCCGGTCACTTGTCCGCGAAGGACGCCGTCGTCACCGCCTTCGGCGAACTCGCCGGGCAGTTCCCCGCGTACCACGACCAGATCCGGGAACTGGCCCGGCTGACCCGCTCGTCACCCACGCTCGACGCCTGGACCACCCAGGCATACCAACGCTACGAGCACGCCATCGCCGAACTGCTCATCCCACGCTTCCCTGACGTCGAAGAACGCGACCCGCGACCACGCCTGCTCGCCGCACTCGTGATGGCCTCGGTGCGCATCTCGCTGGACGAGTGGATCGACCATGGCGGCGAGCTTCCCGCCCTCATTCGCCGTGCCCTCCACTCGATCTCCGTCGAACCGGCGTGACCGACGGGTACTTACGACCGGCCCAGCACGCCATGGGCGATGTCGAGCTCTTTGTTCATCGTGGTGCGAAGTGTTTGGAAGTAGGCCGGGTCCCGGTTGATCTCCTGCTCCTGGATCCGAACCTCGGCGGCATGCCAGACGTCGACCAAGCCGGTCTGGTTCTTGCAGTCGACATCGGTGGTGGCCACCGCTATTTCCTCACTTGACGGCACTGAGGAATCATTGGCCCACCATTTCGGATCGGACATCGCCGCCAGCGGATCCTGGTACTCGAGGCCTTTGCGGTGCATGCAGTCGCGCCAGGCGCTCATCGCCTCCGCGACGCGGGGGTCGCCCTGCGAATCTCGCAGTGACGCGCTGCTCTTCTGCATCAGCAGATTCGGTTCCGCATCGCCGCCCGGCCGGAGCTGACCGGCCACCTCCACGCCGCAACCACGCCTGATGATCGCCCAGTCGTGTCCCCGCGCCACCATGCACTTGCGCATGAGCAGATCTTCGGCGTTCGAGATCGTGTACATGTCGGCCAGGGAAAAGGTGTACGCGTCGAACGGGAGACGGAGGGCCTCGACCTGCGCGGTGGGCGGGAAGGGATCGGCTCCAGCGGACGAGTTCGACGGTGCGGCGCAGCCGGCCACGGACAGCGCGATGGTGAGGACCAGAGTTGCTCGCAGCATCAGTTTTCCTGTGCTCTCGTGCGTCGGGTGGATGTAGCCGGCAAGAAAGCAGCCGGCTACATCCACGTTGCCGGCTTCGTCAGATTCGCTTCATGGAGCTGGCTTTGTTCGAGAAATTGTTGTTCCCGAAGTTCGAGTCGTACGAGAACGCGTTCGCGGTGTATGTGAGGCTACCGCCACAACCGGGCAGGTCCCACATCTTGACGCGGTGGCTGCGGTAGTTCCGCATCGCATTCGCGTCGTTGTTGATACCGGCTGGGAGGTTTCGGCAGCTCGTGGTCGGTGCGAACCGGTACTCCCCGTCCCGGTAGGAATGGCTTTCGTACAGGCAGAAGGTGTTCGCGGGACAGTCCGCGAACGCCGGGCTCGCGGCGGCGAAGCCCACGATCGGCTGAATGCCGAGAACAAGCGCCGCGGCAACAATCTTGCGGTTCATTTCGATGTTTCTCCATCCTTTCGGGATTGGATCTCCAGTCTTGCAGGAAGGGTGTCGGGCAAGTAGAGCTCGATGTCGGCGAAATCTGATGACAAACGTCATCGTGAATGAAGGACATTCGCGGGACAGGTCAAAGCCAGCCCGCATCACGAGCGATCCTGATCGTGTCGATCCGGTTGCGCCCGCCTATCTTGCTGCGAGCCGTGGACAGATAGTTGCGTACCGTCGCCGGTGACAATGACAGCAGTGTTGCTATTTCCTTGGTCGAAATGCCGGTCTCTGCCGCACGTAACACATCGGTTTCCCGAGCGCTCAACGGATTGCTTCCTATTTCCACTGCCGCGGCGACCAGTTCGGCTTCCATGACCCGTTCGCCGCTCATCACGCGGCGAATCCCGTGAGCCAGGTCTTTCGCCGGTGAGTCGAACGCCACGACTCCGCGCACTCCCACCGTAAGGGCCTTGAGCAGATCGGCTGGCCGGCATTGCCCAGCCAGGACCATCGTGCAACATTTCGGTAATCGCTCGCGTAACGCCTGGGCGACCGCGACACCGCCCATCCGCGGTAAGTCGATATCCAGCACGGCAACATCAGGCATGGTGTGCAATGCGGTCGGCACGACATGATCGCCGTGTCCCGGCTGCGCGACCACATCGACGTCAGCTTCCAATGACAGCAATGCGATCAGTGCGCCGCGGATCAATTGCCGGTGCTCGCCGAGCAGTACTCGAATCATCCCCCATCCCTCCATCGAACGGGAGACGCTGCCTGCTGGGCGGCTCGGCCAGCCCGAGTAACCCACCCCGTGGTCGCTCCCGGTGGTCAGCTCACACCCGGGGCGCCCGAACCGGAAGGTGTCCCGGCAGGCCGGGACTGACCAAGGCCGGTCCGGCAGCCGGATTCGTCGACGCGATGCGGCGGCTCAAGAGCCGAGACAGAACGAGGGGAAGGTGCCGAAGCACCACAAAAGGCCGCCCGGGAACCGGTCCAAAGGCGGAATCCATGGACCGGAAACCCGGACGACCTGAAATGGGCTCACCACAACCACAACGGCATCATGACTGTCCTTGACGCCAAGTGGCAGTGGCCGCGAAGTCAGTCAAGTAGCGAGTCGTGAACTCACCTGGTGATCACGACGGCGTCGCCGTCGTAGTTCCACGGGAACTTGTCCACATAGCACCAGTACTTAATCGGGCGGTAGGCCTGGATTTTCCGCACACACTCGGCATGACTCCCGACATTGTTCACCTTGTTGGTGCAGACATAGTTGTGTGCCGGATCCAGGTGATTCGCCGTCCTGGCATATGCCTGGCAATCAGGGTGGTTGTCCATCGGCCGCACATCCGATCCGGCGGCGAACGCGGGCGCCGATGTGCAGATCGAGGCCACGAGTCCAGCCGTGAGCAGTGCCTTGGTGATCATTCGATTCATGCCTGCCACGCTGCTCCGACTGTCTTGCACGAAACTTGCAAGACATGATTTGGAACGTACAGGCGATGATTAGTTTTCAGTCCAGCCGCACACGTGGTCCAGCACGGCGTCCCAATCCTCCGGCGGGGCGTCGCCGCGCCACGCCACGTGCTGGTCGGGACGAACCAAAACCAAAGCGCGTTGCCACGCCGTGCGGGCGTTGTCGTCGTCGATGACGAGATGGGTCATGGGAATCGCTCGGCGGTCAGCCCGTTCGACGATCTGTTTGCCCGCACGCGTACCGGAAAAGTCCACCAGCGTGAAGCCTCGCCCCAGTTCGTCGAACAATTCCGCCTGGCCGGGCAGTCGGATGCTCGGCGGCCGGCTCCCTGGCCAGGTGCTGGGGGTGATCTGCTGCCAGACCCATTCCGGTGCTGTGCCTTCCTCATGGCAGATCACCGGCGAGTTCCAGTACCGATAGCCGAAGTGGATGCCGACGTTCTCGATCTGGAACCGTTGCGGGGCAAGAAAGCCCGCCAGGTGCTCGCGCGACACCCCGGCCGCGGCCAGCCGGGGAAACCGCCGCCACACGTCCAGCAGCGTGAAACACATTTCCCGGTTGAACAACGCGACCGGCCGCCGTTCCGCTTCGTAGCTGTCCAGCAGCGTTGGCCCGCCCCAGCCGGACAGCACCGCGGCCAGCTTCCAGCCCAGGTCCACCGCGTCGCCGATGCCGGTGTTCGCGGCATGCCCGCCGGTCGGGTAGAACTGGTGCGCGGCATCACCGGCGATCAGCACGCCACCACGCCGGTACGCGTCAGCCACGGCGAGCCGGCCGCGCCACTCGATCACGCTGAGCACCTCGTCCACCGTGAAGTCGATGCCCAGCCGCTGCTTGATCACGGCGACCGGATCGGTGGGCATCGGCTCGTCGTCCGCCAACGGGAAGCTCGCCGTCCAGCTCTCGTCCTCGTCACGGGACACCAGGATGAGCCCGGCGGCCACCACGGCGAGGAAGAACCGGCCATGCCTGCGCAGTCCCGGGTCGGCGCTGCGGAAGTACACGTCGCAGTGCCGCGAGGTCGGACCGATCGCGGACACTCCGATCCCGGCCCGGTCCCGCACCGCGCTGTTGGCGCCGTCGCAGCCGACCAGAAACCGCGACCGCAGCTGCATTCCCTGTCCGGACTCGGCATTGGTGAATCGGGACGTCGTGCCTTCCGGGTCGGTTTCGAGATCTTCGAACAGCCGGCCGGTCCGCAGGTCGATCAGCGGATCGGCCTGGACCTCGCGGCGCAGGATGTCCTCGAGGACCGATCCGGGCAGCCGCTGGTACGGCTCGTGCGGGCCGGACCCGTCGTTGGCCGCGGCCATCCGGTCGCGGATCTGGGCCACCGACGGGTATTCCCACATGCCGATCACCGGTTCGGCGAAGTTCCTCGTCCACAGGAAGTTGAACGAATGCTTCGCGTCTACGCCGCGCCGCCGGATCTCGGGCACGACACCCAGCCGGCGCAACAACTCCATACTGCGGCCGTTGAGGAAGTCCATCTTGGGATGCCGTGACGCTGTGCCGAACCGGTCGACAAGGATGCTCGCGACGCCGTGCGCCGCGAGCTCGAGCGCCAGCGTGCAACCGACGGGTCCGGCGCCGACGATCACGACGTTGGAGTCATTGGCGTGCACTGTGTCTCCCCTCAGACCGGTTTTGCCTGCAGTACGCGCAAGTCGGTGCCCGGCAGGGGAGCCGTGACCGAGACAAGGATGAATCCAGCTGCTGCGAGCAGCTCCCGGAACTGCCGTTCGGTGCGTTCCTTGCCGCCCGCGGTCATCACCAGCATGTTCAGGTCGCTCAGGACCGTCTCGATCCGGGTGTCCGGCCCGGTAACCGCGGGGACCACGGGTTCGATCAGCAGCAGCGTGCCGGTCGTGCCCATGGCCTGCCGGCAGTTACGGAGCACCCGCACGACCCGGTCGTCGTCCCAGTTGTGCAGGACACTCTTGATCAGGTACGCGTCCCCGCCTGATGGCACTGATTCGAGGAAGTCACCGGCTACCACGTCACAGCGCTCGGCCAGACCGTTGGCGGCCAGCAAAGCGGTCGCCTCGGCCGCTCCCACCGCGGTGTCGAGCAGGACCCCGCGTGTGCCGGGGTGCCGGGTGAGGATCGCGCTGAGCAGCGTGCCGTTGCCGCCGCCGACATCCACGATCGTCCGAAACTGGCCGAAGTCGTATCCGGCGGCGATGCTCGGGAGCTCGAACCTGGCGTTCTCCGACATGGCCGTGTGGAACGTCTCCGCCAGCTCCGGAACACCACCGAGGTACGGGAACAGTCCCATGCCGTGAATGTGCTCGAACGCGCTTTCGCCGGTACGGATGCTATGCGTCAGCTCACTCCATGAACGCAGGACTTCCGGGCTGCAGAACAGCTTCGTGATCGCGGACAGCGAATGCTCGGTGTTCTCGGCCAGCGGTTCGCCGAAGCTGGAGAGCACGAACCGGTCCTGCTCCGGCTCGTCGAGTACGCCGACCGCCGCGAGCGCCCGCAGTAGCCGGTGCGTGGGTTGCGGCGCGGTGCCTGCCTCGGCCGCGAGATCCGCGCTGGCGGTCGGCCGGTCCCGCAGCCGGTCCGGGATTCCGAGCTCGACCGCGGTATGGATCAGCTGCGAGATCATGAACCCGTAGATCCTGAGCACCAACGCGTTGCGGGTGCCCGGCACATCGGAGATGACGCGTTCGCCGACGCTGGTCATGACTTGTCTCCTGCCTCGTTGCCCGGCCGCCGTCCCCATACCGAGAACACGGCCTCCACCATGTCGAAGAACGCCGGATCGTCCAGTTCGGACATCGCGGCTTCGAACTCGCTCTCGGTGAGCAGCCCGCCGCCGGTCAGCCTCGGCCGCAACTGGTTGATGAACGTGCGCCACCACTGTTCGCCCAGCCCGCCGTCGCCGACCCAGACCAGTCGCACCGAGAAACCGATGTCGACAAGACCGGCCGCCGCCATCGCGGCCGGAATCCGGCGCGGCCACCGGGGATCGTCCTGCCTGGTGTCGAACAACCGCTCGAACGCCTGCGTGAGCACGCGGAACTTCGGATACGGCGAAGACTCACGCGGGAATCCGTCGGGTTCCTCGATCACCAGCCATCCGCCTGGGGTGAGCCACTTCGCGGCCCTGGCGACCGTGCCTTCCTGGTCCCGCAAGTGGGTGACGACAGCACGCGCGTGGACGAGCTCGAAGCTTTCCGGCGGGAAGTCCTCAGCGGTGACGTCATGCTGGCGCACCTCGAGGTTCGGCGCCCAAGACGCGTCAAGGAACCGCGGGTTCAGGTCGGTGGCCAGCACCGTCCCTTGTGGACAGCGATCGGCCAGCCAGCGAGCGACCGAACCGGCACCCGCGCCGATCTCCAGGCACCGCCAGGACGGCTGAATCCCGCGCTCGTCAAGGATTCTGGTGGTCTCCGGGTCGAGCAACTGCTCAAGCAAGCGCAGCCGTCGCAGTTCGTCCGGGAGCTCATGGCTGAGCACCCCGTCGCCGTACGTCTTGCCCGCTTTCTCGGTGCCACGCATCACGATGACGTCACCATGTGTGCCGTAGCCGAAGAACTCGCCCGCGAACTGCGTGTCGTCGGAAGTGATCAGCAGCCATTCGCCCGGCCCGGCCTCGATCGTCTGTGGAAACGGCGCCCCGCTAAGGAAAGGCGCGTCGAGCGTGCCGATCCTGCGCATGGTGAGGTCGTACACCTGGTACTCGCGAGCGGTCTCGTCCGCGGCGAGGACATACCATTGCTCACCGAACTTGCGCAGCGCCGGGCCTTCCGTACGTCCCGCAGCGGTGTCGGCACCGAGCACCCGCATAGGCTCCACATAGTCCGCGCCCGGTTCACCGACGGCCAGCGTCGGATGGAAGGTCAGCTGCGGCTGCATCGCGACCACATCGACGTACGTCAGATGCCAGCGGCCGTCGATCTTGGTCAGGCCGGGATCCCACGCGCTCACGCCACCCGTGTCGGGCAGCTCGAAATGTTCGTTCGGCAGTACGTGCACCCCGGCGGACATGAGGTCGATCGAGGTGCGCGCGTGCCGGATCGACACACCCGGCGTCGGGATGTTGCCGGTACAGGTGACCACGATGAACTCGCCGGTGTCGTCGTCGTACACGACCTGCCCGGCGTGATCGGCGTTGACGAGCCCGTCGTGCTCGAAGAACAACGCGCCGACGTGTTCCATTCGTTCCGGCGCCTCGGGCGGGACGGCCCACACCGACCAGTGTGCCTGCTGCGCGAATCCCATTCCCGCGGCGATGAACATCAGCATCAGCCGGCCGTCCCGGTAGTACGGGCGGCCGTCGGCGTGCTGCACCACACTGGGATCCCTCAGGCCGACATGCCCGAAGTACCCGGCGCGAACCCGCTTGGGTGTGATGTCCTTGCCGCAGAAGGAATAACCGTACCGGGAGAGCACCTCAGGCCGCCGCAGGTCCACTCGTTCCGCGACAGCGTCCCGGGCGTTGACCAGTGGCCGCCATTCACCGTCGGTGAAAACCAGTGCGGTGACAGCGAATTCGTTGATGGTGAACGCTACCGATTGCGGTACGGGACGAGGCAGGTCCGCCTCGGCGATGACCTGCCGGTCACCGTCCACAGTGATCACGATGCGCACCCGGAAGTCTTCGAGGTCGAACCCGGCCTCAAGCGCGTCACCGTCTTCGGTGGACAGTCCGAGGTCGAGAAACCCACCGGACTGCTGGTCGATGTCCGCGATCACGGTCGCGAACGGCGCGACCGGTCGGTGTTGCGTTCGTACTCGGCCGCCGTTCGGCCGTAAACCTTGCGCGCCACCGATGCTCGCCAGATCGGCGGGCACATCGGTGTCGAACTGGGTGAGGCCGGGTGCGATCAGCTCTACCGGCCGCAGTCGATGGGTGATGCGAAAGCCCAGGTCCACGTGCCCGGCCTCGATCTGCCGTGTCATTTGGCTTCTGCCTCCTGTGTCCTGTTGCCGAGGTCAGCCGATCGCCTGCGAGAACTTGAAGAACCGGTACGGGTCGTAGCGGTGTTTCACCACGGCCAGCCTGCCGTAGTTCTCGCCGTAGTACGCCCGCCGCCAGTTCGGCAGCAGCGGATCGATGAAGTTCTGGTAGGCCTCACCGTTCGAATACGGGTCTATGGCAGCGAATCCGCGGTCCACCCAGTTGTCCGCGGCCATCCGGTCCTCGCGCGAAGCGGGTCCGGTCGTGATGCTCACGGCGTAGTCCACATAGAACTGCGTGCTGCGGTGCACGTACGCGGTGTCGCGACGGCCGATCCGGTTGACCGCTCCGCCGAGCGCGAACAGCATGAGATGCCGGTTCTGGCCTGCGCGGCGGTCCTGGTCGAACGCGGTCAGCATCTTGGCGACACCGTCCGATGGCATCGGCCGGTCGAACATCCGCCCTCGGGTCCGCTGGTAGTGCTCCCTGGGCAGCTTTCCTTCCGTACCAGGGAAAATCTGGTGACACTCCGCAGTGCTGTAGGTCGCGCATCCCCACCGCTGCATCATCGTGGTCTGGTAGTCCAGGTCGAAGACAATCCGGTTTGCCGGAGGCTTGCCTACCAAGGCAATGAGTTCGTCCAGATGACGTTCCACATCGGCCGGTACGCCGAGCCAGCCACCGCCGACGGCAACGTCAGGAACCGCCTTTGGATCCGCGTTCGGCAGCCGCAGCAACAAAGCCGTCGCCAGTTCGTCGGGCTTGCCGACGATCCAGCGGCTGAACGCGTCGATCACCGCGGGCGCCTGGTCCCACGAGAACACGAGCACGAAGTTGACCATCCGGCGTACCGGGATCGGACGCACGTCATAGCGCGTGACCACACCGAAGTTGCCGCCGCCACCGCCGCGCAACGCCCAGAACAGATCGGGTTCACGATCCGCCGACGCGTAGGCCCGGCGCCCGTTGGCGAGCACAACCTCAGCGCCGAGCAACCGGTCACAGCCCATGCCGGCCGCTCGGGTCAGCATGCCGAAGCCGCCACCGGTGAGGAACCCACCCGCGGCGACCGTCGGGCAGTTGCCGTTCGGCACCGCAAACCCGTGCGGAGCCAGCGCGGCCAGCGCGTCGATCGATTGTGTACCAGGGCCGACCGACGCACGGTCCGGCGAGGACAGTGTGACTTGGTTGAGGCGCGAAACGTCGAGAATCATGCCCCGGCTGGTCGAGTAACCGCCGGTGCTGTGCCCGCCGCTGCGCACAACGGTCCGGATGTCCGCGTCCTGCGCGAAACGCAAGGCCGTCTGCACATCGGCGGTATTCTGGCAATACACGACACCTCGCGGCTGGACATCGTCGAAATTGCCGAAATAGGACCGGCTCGCGACGGCGTATCCATCGTCACCGGGCAGAACGACGTCACCGTCGATGTGTCGGCGTAGCCTCGCCCAATCCGGCGTACGGGGCTGGGCCAGCGCCAAGCCTGGCACGGCGAGGGTCGAAGCCACCGCGGCGACAGAACCCGCGCGCAGAAAGGTCCGGCGGTCAAATGTCACGACTGCACCTTTTCCCAGAGGTGAAAGAGAAATCGAGTACGCCCGACGGGCTTCGTTCATCGTAGGAGAGCGTGCGCCCGCCGAACGGCTTTCGGCGGGCAGTTCACGCGTTGCCACCGGGAATTGGCGCGGATGCGCCATCTTCCCCCGGAATCACGTGATCCAGTGATGGCGGGTGATGCGCGCGTCGGCACCATGGGAAACAGGACAACCCCGGACGGAGTGCCCGATGCGAATCCTGGTGCAGAAGTACGGCGGTAGCTCGCTGGCGACATTGGCGAAAGTACGCGCGGTTGCCGAACGAGTGGCCCGTACGTACAAGGCGGGCAACAGACTGGCTGTCGTCCTTTCCGCACAAGGCGACACCACCGACGAACTGCTGGCACTGGCCGCGGAGATGTCGGGCGTCCCGCACCGCCGCGAACTCGATCAGCTGCTCGCCACCGGGGAATGCCGGTCGATCGTGCTGCTTGTGCTTGCACTGCACGAACTTGGCGTCCCGGCGATCTCACTGACCGGTCCGCAGGCCGGGATCAACGCGGTCGGCAAGCACGGTGAGGCCTTCATCTCGGACATCGACACCGGCCGTATCCAGCGCTTGCTTGACCAGGGCCAGGTCGTTGTCGTCGCGGGCTTCCAGGGAATCAACGCCGATGGCGACATCGCGACGCTGGGCCGCGGCGGATCCGACACGACGGCGGTCGCGCTGGCCGCCGCGCTGCGAGCGGACCGCTGTGAGATCTACACGGACGTCGACGGCGTGTACACAGCGGATCCGCGTACGGTCCCCACCGCGCGTCCACTGTCCATTGTAGATCCCGGAGTGCTCGCCGAGCTGACGTTCGCCGGCGCGAAAGTGGTGCATGCCAGGGCGGTCGAACTGGCCGCGATGGAACAGGTCGCGGTGTGGGTGGGCGGTTCGTTCTCGGACACACCCGGCACCGTTGTCCCCGCGAGGAGTGACGAGGTCATGCTGGAGACAAGAAGCGCCGTGGTCGCTGTCGCGCACGACACCGACGTGGCCCGCGTGCTGGTCCGCACTGACGCCGGCAGCGCCGACCCGACGCCGGAACTGCTTGCCATCCTGGCCCGGCACGCTGTCCCGGTGGACCTGGTCGCCCGTTCCGGACCGCACGAGGACGAGTACCGCGTCGGCTTCACCATCCGAGGCACGGACGCCGACGAGGTGCTGTCCACTCTGCACCCGGTTGGCGTGGCCAAGGGCTGGCAGATCAGAGTGGACACCGACGTGGCCAAACTGTCGCTGGTCGGCATGGGTTTGCTGACCCGGCCGGACTACGCGTCCCGGCTGCTCGCCACGCTCGCTGCTGATGGGATCACCACGAGCTGGGTGTCCATCTCGCAGTTGCGGATCTCCGCGGTGATCCGGGCCGACCGGATCGAGAAGGCCGTCTTCGCGGTGCACCGCGAGTTCCAGCTCGAGGCGGAGTAGGTCTTACCTTCCGGTGGCCTGTGGTTCTGTCACGGACTCGGCGATGAGGATGTTGCTCGTTGTGTGAAGTTGAGCAGGATCGTTTGCTGCTTGGGCGGTTGTGGTCGATCGGTTTGAGGTAGTGGGTGCTGAGCGGCGATCGATGCGGTTGCGGCGTGGTGGGTCTTGCTTTCGGTGGCTTGTAGTTCTGCCATGGACTCGGCGACGGGGTCCTTCGTCCGGCTGCGCGAAGTCGAGCAGGATCGCTTGCTGCTTGGGCGGTTGTGGTCGATCTGTTCGAGGTAGCGGGCGTTGAAGTCGGTCATCGTCGCGGTCACGACCTGGTAGGCCTTACTTTTCGGTGGCCTGTAGTTCTGCCATGAAGTCACCGACGAGATCGTTCGCCCGCTGCGCGAAGTCGAGCAGGATCGCCTGCTGCTCCGGCGAGTACTGGTCGATCAGTGCGAGGTAGCGCGCGCTGAAGTCGGTCATCGACGCGGTCACGACCTGGTATGCCCCGTCTGGGACCAGTTCGATGGTCACCTTCCTGCGGTCCTCGTCCTCCCGGCGGCGGCGGACGAACCCGCCTTTCTCCAGCCGGTCGATCACCGCCGTGATCGCCCCGCCGCGGGACAGGCCGGCCTGCTGGGCGATCTGGCCGGGCGTCATCGCCCCGGACTTCTCCAGCATCGCCAGCACGGTGATGTCGGTGATGTTCACTCCGGCCTTGGCGGCCAGCACCGCGTGCAGCCGGACCGCCTGGCCGCCGGCCAGCCGCTGCTGCTCGTTCAACGACGCCCGCGTCGCCTTGGTGGTTGACACCCGCCACCGCCCTCCATACGCTCTCTAATATAGAGAGAGTCACTCTTCGTGTGAATCTATCTTCGTTCTAGTCGAACTTAGTATCAGTCTACGCATGACCGAGGGGAACCATGGCAACCACGACCGAAGCCAGTCCGCCGACGAGCCGCCATCGCTGGCTGGCGCTGAGCGTGGTGCTGGTGGCCGCCTTCATGGACCTGATGGACGCCACCATCGTCAACATCGCGCTGCCCAGGATCCAGACCGACCTGGACGCCGGATACGCCCAGGCACAGTGGATCCTCGCCGGGTACTCGCTCACGTTCGCTCTCGCGCTGATCACCGGCGGCCGGCTCGGCGATGTCTACGGCCGCAAGCGCATCTTTCTGATCGGGGTCGTCGGGTTCGTGGTCGCGTCGGCCGTGTGCGGGGCCGCCTCGACGCCGGGCCTGCTCATCGGCGCCCGGCTGGCCCAGGGCATCTTCGCCGCGATCATGGTGCCGCAGGTCATGTCGGTCATCCTGATCATGTTCGACGGGCGCGAGCGGGTGCGCGCGTTCGGCCTGTACGCGGCCGTGCTCAGCCTGGCCAACGTGGCAGGCCCGCTGGTCGGCGCGCTGCTGGCGCAGTACGACGTGCTGGGCCTTGGCTGGCGGGCGATCTTCTTCGTGAACGTGCCGATCGGCGTGCTCGCCTTCGTCTTCGGGCTGCTGTTCATGCCGGAGTCCAAAGCGGACCATCCGCTGCGGCTCGACCTGGCCGGTGTCGCGGTGGTCAGCCTGGCCTCGTTCGCCCTGATGTACCCGGTCGTGCAGGGTCGGGAGGCGGGCTGGCCGATGTGGATGGTCATCGTGCTGATCGCCGCGGTGCCGCTGTTCGTGCTTTTCGCCATCATGCAGCGCCGCAGGGACCGCGCCGACGGCTCCGCGCTCGTACCGCCTGTGTTGTTCCGCTACCGCTCGTTCGCCATTGGTCTGGTCAGCCTGCTGATCCTGTTTTCCGGCCTGGCGTCGCTGTTCCTCGTGCTGACCTACGACCTGCAGATCGGCCAGGGCTGGTCGCCGATGGTCACCGCGCTGACCGGGATCGGCTGGCCGGTCGGGATCATGCTGACCTCGGGCATCGCCCAGCAGAAGGCGGCGACGCACGGCAGGCGGCTGATCGTGATCGGGTTGATGATCCTGGTCGTCGGCATGATCGTGCTGATCGCGCTGCTGGACGCGGCCGGCCCGGACGTCACGTTCTGGCACGTCGCACTGCCCGTCCTCGGAATGGGCACCGGCATGGGGCTGTGCGTGTCGATCCTCGCCAACGTCGTGCTCGCCGACGTCCCGTTGCACGCCGCCGGCGCGGGCTCGGGCGTGACGAACGCGGTGATCCAGCTCGGTACCGCGGTCGGTGTCGCGATCATCGGCGTGATCTTCTTCGGCCTCACCGCAGGCCGAGCCGACACGCATGCCCAAGCGGTGACGGCACAGCTGGAGCAGCGGCTCGGCCAGGCGGGGATCACGGGCACCGCGGCTTCGGAGGTCGTCGCCGGGTTCCGCCAGTGCTACCAGGACAAGGAGAGCTCGCCGGACCCGGCCGCCGTACCGGCCAGCTGCCGGGCGGTCACCGCCGACCCACGGGCCGCCGGGCCGGTCCAGGAGGCCATGATGACGGCACGGGAGAACAACTTCGCTGGCACCGCGTCCTCCTCGCTGTGGTACAACGCTGGAGTCTTCGCACTGGCGTTGCTGCTGACACCGTTCCTGCCGCGAGGCACCCGCCGGTTCGACCAGCCGGAGGCACCGGCCGCGTCGCCGCAACCGGCCACTTCTGGCTGAACCGGGTAAGCGCGCGGCGGGAGACGGACTGTTCCATTCCCGCCGCGTGCCTGTTGACCGTGAATTGAGCCTCGCTGCAATTGTGTGATCAATGGTGTGCGATTTGCGACGTCTTACCCATGTCTGTGAGCGGTTGCCGCTCTGCTCTGCCGCTGATAGATTCGTAGGCAGTTCGGCGAGCGGGCATCTGCAACGCGAACATGGGGGGCTCCAACAACTATGGTCATGTCATCTGGCCGTCCAACTGAACTGTCCGCACTCCACTCCGGTCTGCTGGGGGCCATGACCGGAACTGGCTGGTGCGCCGTGGTCGAGGGGTTGCCGGGCATCGGGAAGAGCTGGCTGCTCGACGCCGTCGCTGATCAGGCGGCTGACCTGGGTTTCCAGGTCGCCTCGGGGCGCGCGGCACAGTTGGATCGGGCCGCCGCGCCACTCACCACACTGCTCACGACATTACGACATGTGGAAACCGGTATCCAGCCTGCGCTGGACATTTCCGTCTTTGATTCAAAGCACCTCGGCTTCATGGAGACACTGCGTGCCCGATTAGCCGGATACAGTACCGACCGGCCGCTTCTGGTCACCATCGACGACGCGCACCTGGCCGATGACTTCACCGCTTACACGTTGCGTTCGCTCATTCCGGAATTGTCTTCGGAAAGGGTTGCCTGGGTGTTAACCAGAAGGCGCACCTTATACGGCGGACCTGCGCAGGAAGTGCTGGACGAACTGCTCACCAACGGCGCGCTGCGTTACGAACTCGGCCCGCTGGACGACAACGCGGTCCGCGAAGTCTGCACGAGCGTGCTGGGCGCCGAACCCACCTCGGACGTGCTGGACTTCGCGAAACGCAGCCAGGGCGATCCCGCTCTGCTGATCGACGTGCTCACCGGCCTACGAGACAGCGACGCGGTCCAGGTGACGGACGGCTTCGCTCGCTTCCGGACCGACTGTGTGCCGAAGGAGTCGCTCAGTTCGGTCGAGAAACGGCTGCGCAGCCTGTTGGCCATGACACGGCAGCTGCTCGATGCCGCGTCGGTCGTCGGCAGGCCGTTCACCCTGCACGAGGTCGCCGAGCTGGTGAACCTTCCGGCGACGGCCCTGATGCCCTCGGTTTACGAGGCGCTGGAAGCGGGCCTGCTCGTGGAATCCGGCTCGGCACTGATGTTCCGGCACAGCCTCGTCCGCGACGCCGTGCACGACCGGATTCCCGGCCCGGTGCGCGCGGCGCTGCACCGTGAGGCCGTCCCGGTCCAACTGGCCGAGCATCGCGACCCGAGTGAGATCGCCGCGCACATGCTGGCTGGGGACCTGCCCAGTGACAAGCTGGTGTCGCGGCTGACCGGGCTGCTGGCGGACTCCGGCGACCGGCCGGAGTTGCGCGCGGGCATCGTGCGCACCCTGATCGACAGTCACCGGCTCGCCGAGGCAGGGCTGGTCATCGCTCATCCGGCGAGCACCGTCGCCGAGCAGGACACTCAGGCGGAACTGCTGCTCGAGCTGGCCGAACTGGTCACGTTCCTCGGTATGGACATCGGCGTCCGCACGCTCACCCATCGCCTGCTGGCCGAAAACCGCCGCCAGGACCGGACCCAGGCCAGGCTGCTTGCCGCGTCCGCGCACGGGCTGCTGCACAACCGCAGGCTCGCCGAGGCCGACCGGGTCGCGTTCGAGTCGATCAGCCTGGCCATGCGGGTGAACGACAGCCGCGCACAGTCGATGGGTTTGTTGTGCCGCAGCGTGATCGCGTGGAGCCGGGGCGACGTGGGCGATGCGACCGCGCTGGCCAGGCAGGCGGCCGGGGCCCTCGGCACCGATCCCGGACGGCACGTACCCGCGTTGTGGCTGGCCAGGATGCTGATCGTCGGCGACTGCTTCGACGAAGCGGAGACCACGCTGACCGCCGCACGGCCGACCCCGGGCAACCGGTATCCGGCATGGTCGGTTTCGGCGTGGCACGCGGGCAAGGCGTTGCTGCACTTGGTCGTCGGCCGGCTGAACGATGCCGCCGCGGACGCGTCGACCGCGGTCGCCCTGGCCGGACGACCGGGTCCGCTGCAGGTGCGGCCGTTCAGCCTGCTCGCTTACGTGTCGATCCTGCGTGACGACCTGGCCGCCGCGCGGCGCTACCTGCACAACGCACAGGAAGTCGCGGTCGAGGGCACCAGTGACGCGCGGGAGGCGGCGTGGCGCAGGGCCACGCTGTTCGACTGCGAAGGCCGACCGGAGGAGGCCCTGGCTTCCTTCGAGGAGGTCTGTGACCGGGTGCTGAGTGGACCGTTCTACGTCCCGGAGGAGCCGCAGGCGGCCGCGACCATGGTCCGGATCGCCCAGCGGGCGGGCGCGCGGGACAAGGCCGAGGTGGTGGTCGAGGCGATCCGGACGATGAGCCGGAACAATCCAGGGCCTGCCTCGATCTCGGGGGCGGCCAAGCATGCCGCGGGACTGTTCCGGGGCGACATCACGATGCTGCACGCCGCCGCGGCGGCTTACAGCTCCAGTGGCCGGCCGATCAGTTCGGCCGCGGCGCTTGAAGACGCGGGCTACGCCGAGCACGCCGCGGCACACCCGGCTCGCGCGGCCACTTCGCTGCGCAAGGCACATGACCACTACGTTCAGGCAGGCGCCGAGCGGGAATCGACGAGAGTCCACACAGCGCTGGGCACGCCGCCGCAGGCGCGATCGCGCCGGATGCACACCGCCGCGGGCTGGCACAGCCTGACGGAGTCCGAGATGCGAGTGGCCACTTTGGTCGCCGAGGGACTGAGCAACCGGCAGGTGGCCGAGCGCCTGTTCCTCTCACCGCACACAGTGGACAGTCATCTGCGCCGCAGTTTCGCCAAACTGGGTGTGTCCAACCGGGTTCAGCTGACCCGGACCGTGATGCCGATTCTGACCGGGCATCCCGAGAAGACGTGATGCGCGGGCCCGGCGCCGCGGGCCATGCTGAACCCGTTGGCTCCCTGGAAGGCCAGGGGCCACACCCGAAAAGACACACACCTTCCGAAGGGGACAACGTGTCCAATCCGGCGACATCGGAGATGACCGTACTACCGGCTGCCGTGGCCGGGTCTCGCCTCTTTCCCGCCAGCCAGCAGCCCGACTGGCAGTTGCATCCGTCGTACCACTCGGCCTGCGCCCAGCTCAGTTCGTCGGCGCCGTTGGTCACCTTGGCGGAGTTACACATGCTGGGAACCGCACTGAGCACTGTGGCCACCGGTCAGGCGTTGGTGATCCAGGCAGGCGACTGTGCGGAGAACCTCCAGGAATGCACCGAGAAGCATGTCGGTACGAAGGTCCAGGTCCTTGACGAACTGGCGGGCCTGCTGACCGGGTACAGCGGCCGCGACGTCGTGCGTATTGGCCGGATCGGCGGCCAGTTCGCCAAACCCCGGTCGCAGACAACGGAATGGTACGGCGGACGGAAGCTGCCGACGTTCCGCGGCCACCTGATCAACTCGGAACTGCCGACGCCCCATGCCCGCAGGCCCGACCCGCGCCGGATGGTCTGGGCTTACCAGGCGAGCGCGGCCGTGGCCGGCCACCTGGCCGCCATCCGCGCCGCGAGTCCGGCACCGTCGTTGGGGCCGTGGTCCAGCCACGAGGCCCTCGTACTGGACTACGAGGAGAACCTCGTGCGCGCCCAGTTCGAGTCCGGAGTGGACTTCCTGGGTTCCACGCACCTGCCTTGGGTCGGTGAACGGACCCGGCAGCCCGGCTCGGCGCACGTCCGGCTGCTGGCGTCGGTGGCCAACCCGGTGGCGTGCAAGGTCGGCCCGCTGGCCAAGCCCGAGGACGTCGTGCGAGTGTGCGAACTGCTCGATGTGGACCGTGTGCCAGGGCGGCTCGTGTTGATCGCGCGCATGGGCCGCGGGCACGTGACGAACGCGTTGGGGCCGATAGTGTCCGCGGTGCACAACCGTGGCCACCAGCCGGTGTGGCTGAGCGATCCCATGCACGGCAACACAGTGCGCACGCCAGAAGGCTGGAAAACCAGGTATCTCAAGGACATCGTGGCCGAGGCGGTCGCCGCCAGGGACATCCTGCGTGCCCTTGGACAGCACGCGGCCGGGCTGCACCTCGAGGTAGCGGCCGACGAGGTCACCGAATGCGTCGGTGGCCCGGTGCCGGACACGGCGTCGTTGCGGGCCAGGTACACCACGTTATGCGACCCACGGCTCAACCCCCGCCAGGCCGAACTGGTCGTCCAGGCCTGGGCCCAGGAACGATAAGAAGTCCCGGCGAAACCGCCGGGACTTCTCTTTTTCTTGCCTGCTCAGCGCATCGCGGCGGGCGCCAACGTCGCCGCGCGCCGCCCCAGCACCCATTCGATCTGCTCAGCCAGAATCTCCGGCCCGTTCTGCGTCAGCACCGACTCCGGGTGGAACTGCAACGACGCGAACCCGTTGCCGCGCAGGGCATGGATCTGCCCGTCGGCATCATGGCTCGCCTCGACCGGCCCGCGGACCCACCCACCTGGACGCCGCCACCTGGCCGCGAAGGTGTTGTAGAACCCCACCCGGCGCTCCCGCCCGAACAAGTCGATCGTCCGCTGGACGCCCTGGTTGGGGTGCTCCCGGCGGACGATCGGCAGCCCGGACACGGCAGCGGCGATCTGGTGGCCAAGGCAGATCGCCAGCAGCGGCTTGTCACCGCGCAGCAACCGGTCGGCCGCCTGCCGCAGGGTCACCATCTTCGGTTCGCTGAGATCCTCCGGATCACCAGGACCTGGACCGAGCACGACCAGATCCGGCGGGTCCAGTTCGGACAGACAGCGGTCGTGCGGCACGATTCGCACGGCAAGGCCCAATGCGCGCAACTGGGTCGCGAGCATGGCGGTGAACGTGTCCTCCGCGTCGATCACGAGTGCGCTACGGCCGGCGAACTGGGCCATCCGGGCCGCGCGCTGACGAGGGTCATCGAGCCAGAACGGGGCCAGGCGGTCATTTCGTGCGGCGAGTGCCGCCTGGACGCTTGGATGCCCGCTCAGCGCTCGGTGTTCCGCCGGTTCACCGCGTGCCGGCCCCGCCTCGATGCCCAGTGCCGCGAGCAGACCTGCGGCCTTCGACCACGTTTCGGCGACCTCCGCGGCCGGAACGGAATGCCGCACCAGAGTGGCCCCCACGCCAAGGGAAAGCCTGCCGCCGCCGTCGATCTGCGCGGTCCGGATCAAGATTGCCGAGTCCAAACGCGACTGTCCATCGCTGTCCACCCCGATGAGGCCGAGCACACCGCTGTAGTACCCGCGGCCGTGTGGTTCGTGTCGTGCCACCACACGGCAGGCGTTCTCCAGCGGGCTGCCCACCACGGTGGGCGCGAACATGGTCTCCCGCAACACATCCCGGACGTCGGGCGTACCCGTTCCGGTGAGCAGGTACTCCGTGTGCGCCAGATGGGTCATCTGTTTGAGGAACGGGCCGACCACCTGGCCCCCGGCCGGGCACACCCTGGCCATCATCTTCAGTTCCTCGTCGACGACCATGCACAGTTCGTCGGTTTCCTTGGGGTCGGCGAGAAAGTCGAGCACGCCGGACAACGTCGGGCCCTCGGGCGGATAACGATACGTCCCGCTGATCGGGTTCATCACCACGGTGCCCGATTCCAGGCTCACATGCCTCTCCGGGGTGGCACCGATGAACGTCCGCGTCCCCGTGTGCACCAGGAATGTCCAGTACGCACCGGTTTCCGCGGCAAGCAACCTGCGGAACAGCGCCAGCGCGGTCGTCACCGAGTAGTCCGGTATCACGGTCACATACGACCGCTTGATCACGAAATTCGAGCCGGCGCCGGTCCCGACCTCGTCGGCGATGACCCGGCGGACGATCTCGGCGTACTCCTCGTCGCCGATGTCGAAGGCACCGCTCTGCCGTTCGATCTTGCTGTCCGGCAGCATTCCCGCCGCTTCGGCCAGATCTACGTCGCCGTACTGGGCAATGGTCATCGCCAGGATCGGCGCGGCGTCGTCCTGGCAGGCGAAGCCCCGTTCGGTCAGCTGACGGTACGGCAGCATGACCAGGGTCTGGTGCCCGGGCTGCCCGTCGTCGACCGGAATCTCGGCGAGGCTGCGCACCTCGCGGACCGGGCCGGTGATCACTTCCAGGCGGTCCTTCGCACCGGATTCCGGCCGGTGCAGCAACGCGAACGGCGGCGACGGGCGGCTCAGCAGATCATGGAGCAACAGCCCGCCATCGGTGTGTTTCGCGGTCATGTCTCCCCCGAAGGTCTCGTGTCACAGCTCGGGCGGGATGTTGTGGTTGAAGCGCAGGACGTTGTCCGGGTCGTGGATCCGCTTCAGCCGGGCCAGCCGGGCGTAGTCCTCGGGCCGGTATGCCGTCCGGGTCTTGGTGGTGTCACTCAGGAAGTTGAGGAACGCCGCACCGGTCGTCTCCGGCTCAAGGACGCCGGCCAACCGTGCCAACCGGTCCTGCGCCGCCGGTATGGTCTGCGCGCTGAGCTCCGGCGCCACCGCGACGATCGAGAAATGGGCTCCCCGCGGTGTGGCCGGTCCGTGATCGGGCGGTGGATCCGCGAGCGCGCCACCCCAGTGCCGGATCTCCACGACGGTCACCGGTGATCGGGTATCGGTTATCTCGGCAAGCAGAGCGTGCCGGACACTGTCCGAAAGGGACTCGACCTGTCCGGCGTACTCCTCGCTCAGCTGCGGACCGGGGTGTGGTGCGGCAAGGCGGGCGGTGTCGGCGAAGCGCATCGGTCCGAACCCGCCGAGCACTGGTTCGCCCGCCGCGGCGAGCAACGGGGCCATGGCGAACTCGGCTTGGTCGGCTGGCCCGGCGTAACAGGCTCGGATGCCGAGCACTGCCTTGCCACGCAATGGTTCCGGCAGTTGCGGCAGATCAGGCAGGCGGATCAGGACGAGCATGACGGTCAGCTCGTCCCGATCCTCGGCGGCGTGTTCACCGAAGGCCCGCAGGATGGTTTCCGCGCGGTCCACTGGGTAAAACGCGGAACCGCCGTACATCTCGTCCACCGGATAGAGCCGGAACTCCAGCTCGGTCAGTACGCCGAAGTTGCCGCTGCCACCGCGCAACGCCCACAACAGGTCCTCGCCGTGGCCCGCGACGCGGGACAGGCCCTGGGCGTCAACGACTTCGGCTCGCAGCAGGCTGTCTGCGGCCAGCCCGTATTTACGACCGAGCCAACCGACGCCACCGCCTAAGGTGTATCCCGCCACGCTGACCGCGGGCGAGGTGCCCGACAGTGGGGCGAGGCCGTACGGCGTACTTGCCTTGCAGACGTCCTCCCACGTTGCTCCGGCGCCCGCCACCGCGACCTGACGTGCTGGATCGACCCGCACATCGGCCAGCAACGAGGTGTTCAGCAGCACGCCGCCGTCGGGACACGACAGCGTGCCATGTCCAGTGGCTTGCACCGAAAGGGCAAGTCCGGCATCCCGTGCGGCCCGAACCACCGCTTGCACACCTGATGCGTCGGCCGGCTGTGCGACGATCGACGGCCGCGGATCGACGTTCCTGCGCCACGGCAACCGGACCACTTCGTAGCCGGCTTCGCCTGGTAGATAGACGTTTCCTTCGATTCTGCCGAGCAGACTCGCGGTCACCGTTCGTCCGTGACCAGGACGGTGGACGACGGCAGGTTCGGCCGCCTGCGCAGCACGGAGTCGGTCAGCTCGACCGCGGTATGGTGCGAGTCGGCTGCGTTCAGCACGACGCCCGGCGGGACGATCTCGTCGATCCGGTCGAGCACGTCCGCGTCGATCCCGACCTCGGCACCGGCCAGCAGGTCCTTGAGCTGTTCCATGGTGCGTGGCCCGATGATCGTGGACGTGACCGCGGGATGCGCGCGGACGAACGCCAACGCGAGGTGGATCAGCGAGCACCCGGTCTCGTTGGCCAGGTCGATCAGCTTGCCGACCGCCTCGCGTTTGGCGATGTTGCCGGGCAGTTCCGGGTCGAACTGCTGTGGGTGCGCGATCTGCCTGCCCTTGCCGCGTTCGAAGTCGCCCTGGTAGCGCCCGGTGAGCCAGCCTTCGCTGAGCGGGCTCCACGTCAGCACGCCGATCCCGTACCGCTGGCACGTGGGCAGGACCGCGGCTTCCACCGACCGGTTGAGGATCGAGTAGGGCGGCTGCTCGACCTTGAACCGTTCGTAACCGCGCCGCTCGGCGACCCACTGCGCCTCGACGATCTGCTCGGCCGGGAAGGTGGACGTGCCGATCGCCCTGACTTTGCCGGACCGCACCAGGTCGGTGAGCACCGACAGGGTCTCCTCGATGTCGGTGTCCGGGTCGGGCCGGTGCGCGTAGTAGATGTCGATGTAGTCGGTGCCCAGCCGGCGAAGGCTGTCCTCGACCGCGCGCGTGATCCAGCGTCGCGAGTTGCCCGACCGGTTGGGCACCGCGTCGCCCGGGCCGACGCCCGGCTGCATCGGATAGTGCACTTTGGTCGCCAGCACGACGTCGTCCCGCCTGCCCGCCAGTGCTTTGCCGACGATCTGTTCACTGCCGCCCCACGAGTACACGTCGGCGGTGTCGATGAAGTTGATCCCCGCATCGAGCGCGGCGTGCACGATCGGCACGGCTGAAGTCTCGTCGTTGCCGCCCCAAGCCCCGAACATCATGGCGCCAAGGCACAACGGGCTCACTTTGATCCCGGTCCGGCCAAGTGTCCGCATTTCCATCATCAAGACGCTCCCGTTCCGCCAAAAAAAGACACCACTGCTTGCCGACTTCGCCAGCATGCAAGGCGAAGCCGGGCACGGGCATCACGTGATCACGGGACTGCTGTGCTGCCTTGGCCATCACGAACATCGGTGACCCGGCCGGATCACGACATCGCGTGATGCCGCGGTTGTCCGCGCCGACGCAGGATTGCGGTTGCCGGTGATGTTGCCCAGGAAGGAAAGCGCATGGACGAACTGCTCGCGGTGAGCGACGAGGTCGCCGCCGCACTCGCCGACCACCGGCCGGTGGTGGCCCTCGAATCGTCCCTCATCGCACACGGGCCCGCGTATCCGCGCAACGTCGAGATCGCCGTCGCCGTGGAGAAGGCCGTCCGTGATTCGGGTGCGGTGCCCGCCACCATCGGCCTGGCCGACGGCCGGTTCGTGATCGGCATGGACGAGGCCATGGTCGCCAGGTTCGCCGAAGACCGCTCCATTCCCAAGGTGAGCGCCCGGGACATCGGCCGCGTGCTGGCAGGCGGCGGGCTGGGCGCGACGACGGTCGCCTCCACCATCGTGGCCGCGGAACGCTCGGGTATCCAGGTGTTCTCCACGGCCGGGATCGGCGGCGTGCACCGCGGTGCCCAGCAGAGCTTCGACATCTCGGCGGACCTGTTGCAGTTCACCCGCACCCGGATCGCCGTGGTCTGCGCGGGTGCCAAGAGCATTCTCGACCTCCCGCTGACGGTCGAGTACCTCGAGACCGCGGGCGTGCCGGTGCTCGGTTACCAATGTGCCGAGCTGCCCGCGTTCTACAGCCGCTCCTCGGGGCTGCCGGTGCCCAGGGTGGACGATCTGCCGGGCGCGGCCCGGGCGATCGATCTGCACTGGCAGGTGCACGGCGGCGGCACTGTTCTGCTCACGGTGCCGATCGACGAGGAGCACGCGCTCGACCGTGACCAGATCGAGCAGGCCATCCAGCAAGCGCTTGCCGAGGCGCAACGTGCTGGCGTGACAGGCAATGCGGTAAGCCCGTTCATGATGAAGGCGGTGGGGACTGCCACGAACGGCCGCAGTGGCGCGGCAACGCGGTCGGTCCTGATCAGCACTGCCGCTGTGGCAGGCGAACTGGCCGTCGCGATGAGCGCACTGACGGGAAGGGGCTGAGATGCCGACCGGGCTGAGCAGACCACCCAAGGCCATCATCTTCGACCTCGACGGCACGCTGGCCGACACCCCGAACGCGATCGCCACGATCACGGCGGCCATCCTCGAGGAGATGGGGTGCACGCGAGATGAAGCGGAGATCCGTGCCACCGTGGGCAAACCACTGGAGCGCAACTTCGCTCAGCTGCTCGACGTGCCGGCCGGACATGCCGACGTCAGCACGGCCGTGACGATGTACAAGAAGCGGTTCGGCGCTTACGTAAGGGAAACCGGGCCGAAGTTGCTGTACCCGGGTGTCATTGCCGGGTTGGAGTCGTTGCGCGACAAGGGCATTCCGCTGGGTGTGGCCACTTCGAAGGTTCAGCTCGCGGCCGAGCGCACGTTGGCCGCCACTGGGATCGCCGCTTTCTTCACGACAGTTGCCGGGCACGACTCGGTGGCCAACGGCAAACCGGCTCCGGATCTCGCGTTGCGCGTGGCCGGAATGCTCGGTGTGTCAACGTCCTTGTGCGCCACGGTCGGGGATGCGGTCGGCGACATCCAGATGGGCCGGGCCGCAGGCATGTACAACATCGGCGTCACGTATGGCGTGGCGAGCGCGGACGAACTGACCGCCGCCGGGGCCGACGCGTTGGTCGACGACTTCGCCGAGCTGGTGAAGCTGTTGTCGGCAGCGGAATTCGCCCCCGCCGACTGACCATCTCCTTGCCCTGCGAGGACCTTTCCTGGCGAGAACGAATGGAGTACGGAATGCTGCTGAACGGCGCGTTCGGCCGCCAGATGCGGCTGCGGCGGCTGTACCGGCACGGGGATTCGCGCCTGCTGGTCGTGCCGCTGGACCATCCGGTCACCGAGGGACCTGTCACCGGCGGACGCCGGGTCGACGCACTGGTCGGCGAGCTTGCCGGCAACGGGGTCGACGCGGTGGTGCTGCACAAGGGCAGCCTGCGGTACGTCGACCACCGCTGGTTCGCCCGGATGGCGCTGATCGTGCATCTCAGCGCGAGCACTGTGCACGCTCCCGACCCGGACGCGAAATACCTCGTCGGGTCGGTCGAGGAGGCACTGCGGCTGGGCGCCGACGCGGTCAGCGTGCACGTCAACCTGGGTTCCCGCCAGGAGATGCGGCAGATCGGCGATCTCGCGCTGGTCTCCGAGGCGTGCGACCGGTGGAATCTGCCGCTGCTGGCGATGATGTACCCCCGTGGTCCCGAGATGGCCACACCCAACACCCCGGAACTGGTCAGCCACGCGGTGGCGCTCGCCGCGGACCTGGGCGTGGACATCGTCAAGACGCTGTACGCGGGGTCGGTCGACGAGATGGCGGACGTCACGCGCGACAGCCCGGTCCCGGTGCTCACCGCGGGCGGACCGCTGCGCTGCGCGACCGACACCGAGTCCTATGTGGCCGATGTGCTGCGCGGCGGCGCAGCCGGAGTGGCCATGGGCCGCAACGTTTTCCAAGCCGACGACCCGGGTGCGATGGCGCGCAGGCTGTCCGCCCTGATCCACGGTGAGCTCGAAGAGACCACGCTCGGCGAGTTCGGCGACCACTTGCAGCTCACCGCGGGCTGACCAGGCGCGACCACTGAGGAGAAGTGACAGTGAAACTGTGCTGGCTCGACGTACGCAATCTCGACGGCGCACGCGGCGCGATCATCGAAGAGGCTGTGCACCAACGGATCGATGGGATCCTCGCGGACGACACCTCCGCCTTCGAGATGCTGCCGCCGACGGTGAAACGCATCCTGTTCACCGGGACGAGGCCGTTGCCTGAGGATCTCAGCGGCGTGGACATCGTGATCGCCGACCCGGCGGTGCACGGGCAAACCGCGGTGCTGGCCGCCGCGCATCCGGAGGTCGAGTTCGGCCGGTTCGTCGAGATCATCGACGCCGAGACGCTCGAACAGGCCTGCTCGGCGGCGCGGACCGAACGCTGGAGCCTGCTCGAGTTCCGTGATCCGACAAAGATTCCGCTGGAGATCGTGATCGCGGCCGCGGCGGGCTCGACGGGCAGCATCGTCACGATCGCCAAGGACATCGAGGAGGCGGAGATCATCTTCGGTGTCCTCGAGCACGGCTCGGACGGCGTGCTGCTCGCCCCGGCCGCCGTCGGCGATCCGACCAGTCTCAAGGCCGCGGCGCAGGACCGGGCAGGCACCCTGGAACTGGTCGAGCTCGAGGTCACCGGCGTGACCCACGTCGGCATGGGCGAACGCGCGTGTGTGGACACCTGCACTTATTTCCGTGAGGACGAAGGGATTCTGGTCGGATCCCATTCCAAGGGCATGATCCTGTGCGTCAGCGAGACACATCCGCTGCCGTACATGCCCACCCGGCCGTTCCGGGTCAACGCGGGCGCGATCATGTCCTACACGTTGTCGGCAGGCGACCGGACGAACTACCTCAGTGAGCTGGTGGCCGGCGGCAAGGTCCTCGCCGTGGACGTCAAGGGGCAGACCAGGCTGGTCACCGTCGGCAGGGTGAAGATCGAGTCCCGGCCGCTGCTGTCGGTCGACGCGATCGCGCCGAACGGCACGTGGGTCAACCTGATCCTGCAGGACGACTGGCACGTCCGGGTACTGGGTCCCGGTGGCGTGGTCCTCAACAGCACCGAACTGGCGCCCGGCGACAAGGTGCTCGGCTACCTGCCGGTCGAGGACCGGCACGTCGGCTACCCGATCACCGAGTTCTGCCGCGAGCAGTGAGGATCTTCGACTTCCACGCGCGGCTGGCGCCCCGGCCCGGCGCGGTGGACCGGCTGCTCGACGTCCTGGACCGGTCCGGCATCGAGCGTGCCGTGATCTGCGCGGGCGGCACCATCCCGTTGGACACCTTGTCCCGTCAGCTGGTCGAAGGCGGCCATGTCGAGACCGATGCCGACAACGACGTGGTGTTCCTCGCCGGCGAGTCGTCCGGGGGCAGGCTGGTGCCGTGCTACTTCGCCAACCCGCACCGGGGAACCAAACCCTATCTGGCGGATGGCAAGGACTTCCACGGCCTGGAGATTTCCCCTGCCGTGCACGGCATCCCGTTGACCGACGACCGCGTCGCCGAGCTGGTGGACATCGCCGGTGAGTTCGGGCATTCGGTGTACACGGTGTGCATCGACCGGCCGGGGTGTGGCGTGGCCGACCTGGCCGCTCTCGCCCGCCGATTCCCCGCGGTGCCCTTCGTCATGGGGCACTGCGGGATCGGCAACATCGACTACCACGGAATCGAGCTGGTCGCGGCGGTGCCGAACGTTCACGTGGAGACCTCCGGGGGCTACTCGACGGTGGCCCGCGCGGCGATCGACCGGCTCGGCCCGGCGCGGGTGCTGTTCGGCTCCGAGTATCCGCTGCAGCACCCGCTGGTCGAGCTGGCCAAGCTCGAGGTCCTGGACCTGTCCGCGGACCAGTGGCACCAGATCGCGTGGGCGAACGCGGACCGGCTCACTGGAAAGGAATCCCGATGACACAGACCATGTCCCGGCTACCCCGGCTCGGCGACTGGGCCGATCAGGACGAGCTGGTCCGGCTGCAGCAGGCCCAATTGCCCAAGGTGTTCGAATGGGCCGCCCGGTCACCCTTCTACCGTGGGAAACTGCCGCCAGACCTGAGTTCGTGCCCGCTGACGTCCAAACAGGACTTACGCGACAGCTATCCGTTCGGACTGCTCGCCGTGCCGCGTGCGGACCTCGCGACGTACCACGAATCCAGTGGCACAGCCGGGCAGCCGACCAGCTCGTACTACACCGACGAGGACTGGGTGGATCTGTCCGAGCGGTACGCACGCAAGTGGATCGGGATCTCCAACACGGATACCTTCCTGGTCCGCACCCCGTACGCGTTGATGATCACGGGTCATCTCGCGCACGCCGCCGCGCGGCTGTGTGGTGCGACAGTCGTGCCCGGCGACAACCGTTCCCTGGCCATGCCGTATTCCCGGGTCATCCGGGTGATGCACGACCTCAGTGTCACGTTGACCTGGTCGATGCCAACGGAGACCTTGTTGTGGGCGGCGGCGGCACGGGCCGCCGGGCTGCGCCCGGAGGTGGACTTCCCTGGCCTGCGAGCCCTGTTCGTCGGCGGCGAACCGCTCAGCCCGGCACGCCGGCAGCGGATCTCGGAGATCTGGGGTGTTCCGGTCATCGAGGAGTACGGCTCCACCGAGACCGGCAGCCTCGCCGGGCAGTGCCCGTACGGCCAGATGCACCTGTGGGCAGACCGGGCGGTCTTCGAGGTGTACCACCCGGACACCGGCGAGCTCACCGCGGACGGCGCGGGCCAGATCGTGGTGACCCCTTTGTTCCGGCAGGCCATGCCGCTCATCCGGTACAACCTGGAGGACGACGTCGTCATCTCGTACGACGACTGTGCCTGTGGCTGGAAGTTGCCGACGGTACGGGTGCTGGGCCGGGCGGCCTTCGGGTATCCGGTGGCCGGCCACAAGATCAACCAGAACGACCTGGAGGAGCTGGTCTTCAGCCTCCCGGCAACGCACGAAGTGCTGTTCTGGCGGGCGAAGGCGGGCGCCGAGAAGCTGCGGATCGAGATCGAGGTGCCGGAGGCCGAACGGGAACAGGCGTGCGCGGCACTGCGCGCTGCGGTTCAGCGGGTACACGCAGTGCCGTGCGTTGTGACTGGTGTCGCTCCCGGAACCCTTGTCCCGCAAAGTGTTCTGACCTCCGTTCACGACGTCGTCAAGCCGCGCAGCCTGTTCGGTGCGGACGAGGACTGGGACAAAGCTCTGTTGTACTACTGAAAAGGGGAATTCGGTTCGATGGACGACATCGGCATCATGGGCAAGGTTGCCGTGGTCACCGGTGCCGCGCACGGAATTGGCGCGGCCATCGCGTTCGCGTTCGCTGAACGGGGTGCCCGGGTCGCGGCGCTCGACTGTGACCGGGACGCGCTGCGGTCGACTGTTGAGTCGATTGTGGACAAAGGTCAGCAGGCCACCGGATACCCCGTTGACGTGCGCGACAGTGCGACTGTGGACCAGGTTGTCGACGAGGTCGAGCGCGACCTGGGCCCGATCGGCATCCTCGCCAACGTGGCCGGGGTGCTGCGCACCGGGCCGATCCTCGACCTCACCGACGAGGATTTCGCCGCGATGTTCGCCGTGAACACCTACGGCACGTTCTACGTGTGCCGGTCGGTGGCCCGTCGGATGAGACCACGGCGGCACGGTGCCATCGTCGTGGTCGGTTCGAACGCCGGCAGCGTGCCCAGGATGCACATGGGCGCTTATGGCGCGTCGAAGGCGGCCACGAGCTCGTTCGCGAAAAGTCTCGGCTTGGAGCTCGCCGGGTCCGGGATCCGGTGCAACGTCGTGTCGCCCGGTTCGACCGACACGGACATGCTGCGCGGGATGTGGGCCAACGGCTCAGGGGAGCGCCGCACGATACTCGGAACACCCGAGCACTTCCGGGTCGGGATCCCGCTCGGCAAGCTGGGCACTCCGTCCGATGTGGCCGAAGCGGTGGTGTTCCTGGCCTCGGAACTGGCCGGCCACATAACAATGCACGACCTATGCGTCGACGGCGGCGCGGCGTTAGGAGCATGACCATGGGCATACCAGTGATCTCGTCCTACGCCCTGCCCACCGAAAACGACCTACCCGAGCAACTCGTGCAGTGGCAGCCAGACCCTGTACGTGCGGCGCTGCTCATTCATGACATGCAGCAGTACTTTGTGGACTTCTTCCCGTCGGACACGGCTCCCATCAGCGGAGTGATCGGGAATATCGCCGCCCTCAGGAAAACAGCGTCAGAGCTTGGTATTCCGGTCATCTACACCGCGCAACCAGGCAACATGACCAGGCACCAACGGGGCCTGCTGCAGGACTTTTGGGGTCCAGGTATGCGGGCCACGCCAGAACACCGACGGGTCATCAAGGAACTGACGCCGCGCGACCATGACGTTGTGCTGACCAAGTGGCGCTACAGTGCCTTCACCCGTACGCACCTCACCGACCTGATGGCCGGACAGCGGCGCGACCAGCTCATCGTGTGCGGGATCTATGCGCACGTCGGCTGTCTGATGACCGTCGCCGACGCGTTCGCACAGGACATCCAGCCGTTCCTGGTGGCCGATGCGATCGCGGACTTCACTCGCGAGGACCATCTGGCCGCGCTGGAGTACGCCGCTCGCCGATGTGCTGCGACTCCGACGACTACGACAGTCCTGACGGCCCTGCACGCACAACAGAATTTCGCCGTACAACACTGAGTTGTCCCTGTGCTGCCGGGGCAGGTGGGCGTAAGTGTCCTGTTAGGACGAAATTCGGCGTACGACGGGCCGTTCGCGGTGACCGCGGACGGCCCACCGTTCCTGCCGAGTGATGTGTGGGCGCACGGGATCAGTGATGGTGATGCCAGGTGACGTAGGTGCATCCGTCGACCTCGGCGGGCACGATGTTGGCATGGGGAACGTCCACCGGCCGGCACCACAGATAGCGCAGGCCAAGGCGTTCCATGCCGAGTTGCCCGGCGGTGATCGCGAATCCGTTGCCGAAGGCCCAGTCCGGGTTGTCGGCGAGCTGCCCGGTCGACATCCCACGGTGCCAGAACTCCTGCAGTGCCCGCTGCTGGTCCGGTTTGAACAACACCAGGCCGAGTTTGGCGTGCGGCTTCACCGAGCACGTCGCCCACTCCGCGACGAACGGTTCGTACCAGGAATACCGTTGCGGGCCAAGGTAATCGGCTAGTTGCTCCTTCGTCTCGGTCTTCACGTCGTCGCACTCGTCGGTGGACTGCTGGACCCATGTGGACACATCACGCAACGACGTGAAGTGCTGGCCGAGTGCCGCGTCGCCCGCCGGGACCGGGTTTTCGCTGGAGCAGCCGGCCAGCAGGAGCACGGCCACCGTGGTGATGATTCGCCACATGGCGGTCATTTCCCTTCACCGCTGGGCATCCAGCTGTCAGGAGGTGGCACAACTCGTTCCGTTGAGGGTGAATGCCGTCGGCGTGGTGGTGCTCGCCGTGGTGATCGTGCCGTTGAAGCCGAACTCGACGGTCGCGCCCGCCGCGATGACGCGGTTGGAGCTGACGTTCTGCGCGGTCACTTCCGTTGCCGGCTGGGAAACCTGTGCGTTCCACGCGTGGGACACCTTCTGCCCGTCGGCATGGGTCCACGCCAACGTCCAGCCGTCGACGGCGGCCGAACCGGTGTTGGTGACCTTCACGTTCGCGGTGAACCCGCCGGACCACTGGCTGGGAACGGTGTAGCCGACCTGGCAGTTACCCACTGGTGGCGTCGACGTCGTGGTGAACGTGACCACAGTGGACGCTGGCGATTGGTTTCCGGCGGCATCCTTCGCGACAACGTAGTAACCGTACGAGGTTTGCGGCGACAGGCCGGTGAGGGCGAGCGAGGTGCCGCTGGGCGAGGAGACGAGAACATCGGTGGTGCCGGTCCGGCGGTACACGTCGTACCCGGTCACGCCAACGTTGTCGGTCGCGGCGGCCCAAGTCAGCTGTGCCGTCGTGCCGGTGATGCCGTTGGCGGCAGGCGTTCCGGGCGCGGTAGGCGGCTGAGTGTCCGGAGGTCCACTGCTGCCGCCGAAGTTGACGTCGGAGCAGTTGTAGAATGCCTCCGGGCTGTCCGACCGCTGCCAGATCGAGTAGATGATGTGCCTGCCGGTCTTCCTTGGCAGCACGCCGGGCCACGTGTACTCGGCGCCTTCCGGCCCGCTGCCGTTGATCGGCGGGTTGGTGACGGAGTTGAACGGCGTCGCCTCCAGATCCGACCACTTCAACGGCTGGTTGGGATTCCACCCGTCACGAGTGATGTACTGGCTCCAGGTGCCGGGGTGTGGAGCCCAGGCGTTGTACCGGAAGGTGATCGCGGCGCCGGACTGAAGCTGGGTAGTCGGCCAGTCGGTGCGAGCCAGGTTGTAGCCGTCGTACTTGGCTGTCGGGCCGCACAGTTTGCCGTCCGGAATGATCTCGCGATGCCTGCCGCCCGCGTTGCTGATCAGATTGCCGAACCAGTCCCACAACGGCTGCTTCCCGCCGATGGCGACGGCCGCCTTGCACGCCGGGTTCTGCGGATTCAAGTCACCGCCACCCCCGGCCTTCCCGTCGACGTAGCACGCGTGGGTCCGGGTGGAGGGAAACGTCATGCCGCCGTGCGCCTGTGCCGTGCCAGCTGGAACTACCAGCAAGGCGCCGGCCACGGCCGAGCTCATCACAGCGGCAAGTAACGCGCCGTTGCGTCGTTGTCGCACTGGATCTCTCCTTCAGGTGCAGGGGCGAAGGAAAAACTGGGAGCGCTCCCAGAAAGGCATAGCATCCGCGACGCTCGAATGTCAATCCATAGTTGCTGTGCCGGGCGGGTGCGGTCAGCGTCGGCCAACGTGGCGCGCACCGGCCGTGTGGCGACCACTGCTCCTAATAGCGACGAGTGTCAACACCGCCGAGCCTATCGAGGCCGGTCTTGTCGCTGTCGATATGCGACGACCCATCCGCCGTGTTCAGATGTCCATTGCGGACAGAAGTCGGCGGTTCACCTTGATGGTTCTGTTGTGGTTCGGCACGTGTAACAGAACGTGTTGGCGTTTCGATGGATGCGGGCAAGTGATCGTGCGGAATTGTCCGCACTCGAGGGGAAGGGTCGTTGCTCATGATCGTTCATTGTGTACCTACATAGCACAGTGCGGCGTTCGGAACCCCGTATATATACGGAGTTTCTCACAAGGGCGACGGTTGTGGTCGGTGATAACTTGTCGTCGTGTTCCGTGGCCACCGCACAGGCATAGTAGTCGTGATCACAGCGCTGAAGATCGAGTACGAGGCGGTCCGCTGCCTCATGACGAACGTCCACGAGCGAACCGGGACGGACGTCTTCACGACGGGTGAACTCGCCGACTCGGGCAGGCGCATCGCTCTTGTCGAATCGGGAATGTACAACGTCACCGCGGCGGCGCGTACGCAAGAGGCGATCGATCGCTTCTCACCAGTCGCGATTCTCCTCGTGGGTGTCGCCGGTGGACTACGCGACGACATAAGGATCGGCGACGTCGTGGTCGGCACGAAGATCTACGCCCTGCACCCTGGAAAGGAGGATGACAGCGGAGTCCGCACGCGGCTGGAAAGCTTGAAACCAAACGAGAATCTTCGACAGAGCGCTGCGAACGTCGATGGCGATGGGACATGGAGCGCTACGTTGTCAATGCGTCCGACTGTCCATTTCAAACCGATCGTCTCTGGTGACAGGGTCCTCAACTCTCGGCACAGCGAAAGTGCCAGGCTGATCGCTGAGAACTTCAGCGACGCGTACGCCATTGACCTGGAAAGTTACGGCGTGGCTGAGGCCGCGCACCTCAAGGGCGTGCCCGCACTGACGGTTCGCGGGATCAGCGATCTGGCCGACGGCAACAAACGGCCGGCGACGGACGTGGTCGACCAGCCGCTTGCGGCGGCCAACGCCGCCCAGTTCGCGGCCGCCGTGATAGCTGGTTTCGTGTCCGTCCTGCCGAGGCCGAAGATCCCGCCGGATGACGGGGTGCTGGCCGTGATGGCCGACCTGGCACAGGCGGTCCACGTGAAATGGACGGGCATACAACGCCGCCGGGCAGTGGACCCTCGCACGCCGATGGCGGTGCGTTGGACGGCTTCGGGCGGTCGGACCGGGCGTTTCAAGGACATCGGTGGGTTCTTCGCACAAGCGCCTGATCATCGCCTGGTCATCCGCGGTGGACCCGGCTCGGGCAAGACCACGATGGCCGGTGAGCTGGTGCTGGATGTGCTGGAACGCCGCGCCCCCGAGGACTCCGTTCCGGTTCTTTTCTCGCTGGGCACATGGGATCCGACCAAGCAGACGCTGCACCAGTGGCTGGTCGACGAGCTGCACCGGAGCCATCCCGGGCTGGGTGCGCGGCTGCCGTCCAGGCTGGGAGAGCGGCGCACGATCGCTGAGGCCCTGGTGCACGCGGGATCGATCTTTCCGGTCCTTGACGGCTTCGAGTCGATCCCGCCACCGGTGCGGGTGGCCGCCGTCGCGGCGATCAACAGGCTGCAGAACGGCTGTTCGGTCGTGCTCACCAGCCGGACCAGTGCGTACGATGAGCTCGGCTCGGACGAGAAACTCTCCGGCGCCGAAGAGATCGTCCTTGAGCCACTGCGGCCTGACGACGTAGCCGACTATCTTTCCGGTGACCGTTGGCGGAAAGTCCGGTCCGCCTTGATCGACACTCCGGGAAGCAAGCTCGCGGAAGCGCTCGACAGTCCTTTGATGGCGTGGTTGGCGCGCGAGGTCCATGACGTGCAACGCAGGCACCCGGACGAGCTGTACGCGAGGTCCACCGAGGACGTTTCGGTGCAGGACATCAAGAAAGGGCTGGTTGACGCTTTCATCGAAGCGGCCTATCCCGAGTATCCGGTCGATCGTCACGCCGGCGCGCCGGTAGGCAACTGGAAGGCGAGGCAAACGCGGCGATGGCTGCGGTTTCTCGCATCGAAAGTGCGGCGCGACGCCATCGAGTGGTGGCGACTGGACGCAACGGTACCGGGTCTGGCCGTACTGTGCCGCTTCCTCGTCGGCGCGACGCTGGGCTTCGGAATGGGCACGGCGATGACAGATGTCACCGCCGGTCTGGTGACCGCGGTGATCCTCGGTGCACTGGCCGCCAGTGAACGGTTTCTGAGGTTCGCGGGCGTCGGTGACCTGTCGACTCCGCACACGTTCCGGTTCGGCCGAGAGGAACTGAAGCGCGATCTGGGCTCGATGATGCTGACGCTCCTGATCGGCACCGCAGGTTTCGCGTTGCTGTTGTTCGGTTTTTTCGTGGGCGTAGGTGGCTCATGGCGTAACTTCGCCGTCGTCGCCGTAGCTGTGACGTCGATGATCGCCGGGTTGGTCTTGCTCGGATGGTTGTTCCTGCACGGCCGGAAGTCCAAGTCTGCCACAGTGACCACGATCGACGTCAGCCACGCCATCAGCCCGTCATCAACGCTGAGAGACGATCGGAACGTGGCCGTGATCGGGTTGGCCACCTTTCTGGTGTTGCTCGTACCGGTGGGTCTGTTCACGATCGGCTTCGCTTCGGCGGTGCCGTTGGCCGGTGGGTTCGGCTTGGCGTTCTTCTTCGGCAGTGCGTACTTCCGGTTCTGCGTCGCTCGCGTTGTGCTCGCTGCCGGCGGCCGACTGCCATGGCGGCTGATGACGTTCCTGCGGGACGCGGCCGACCGGCACATGATGCAGCAGGTCGGCGCCGTCCACCAGTTCCGGCACGATCTCATGCGGGAACGCCTCCGCGGCTGACCAGGTCAGTCCCACTGGATGCCGTAGCAGAAACCCGAACTGAGAGCGCCGAAAACGGTGGCCACCTCACCGGCGGCGTCCGGGGTCAGCAACTCGCCGGTCGGCACGCATTCGTCGATCCGCCGTACATGCACCGCGTCGAGCCGCCACACCCGGTCGGGCTTGCGCCGTGCGTCGAACCGTACACGCAGTACGAACCGCCGGTGCCGTCGAACGGGAGCGCAGACATAATGGTTCGCCAAGGATTCGGTACGTACGATCTGCGCGTACGTATGCCATTGGTCGCGCTCCAGCGGTTCCGGCAGCAGGATGCTGGTTCGCATGTTGCAGCCGGTCTGCTCGGACCGGGGCCGCGCCATGGCACCGTAGAGGATTTCCAGATCGGGTGGTCGTTGGCCACCGGGGATGTCGACTGAGTTGGTCACCTCGCGCAGGCCCGGTTCGTGCGCGATGATCGTACGCCGCTCGTGTGCCTCAGCAGGGCTGACATCCAACCGCAGCAAGACATCCAGTACCGCGACCGACCACTTCTCGCCGGTGGCCCATGAACCGGACAAGATCGCCTTGGCGAGGTCGCACAGTGCCGCGTTGGTGTTGCGCCGGACTGTCCGCTCGGAGTAGTTCTGTGACTTGGCCAGATCCGCGAGTCGTTGCGTGGTGTTGCTTTCGCGCTGGTTCGGGCCGAAGTTGAGCATGGTGCGCACCAGGTGCGCGGAGTCGTCGGTGAGCGAGGGCAACGCCCGCTCCAGCACTTCGAAGATCAGGTCGCGCAGGTTGTCCCGGCCTGCCGCCTGCGCGTCGCAGACTTCCCGGAGCAGCGGAATGTCGAGATCGTCCGGCGCGTCCAGCAGGCCGCGTCCACGTTGGAGACGCTTGAGGTCCTCGGTCAATGCGACTATGCGGTCAGTCAAAAGTGATCTCCCGTGGTGGCGCGGTGACGTGACAATTTTCGGTCAAGTTCCTGTCACGGACGTGTCCTGGATTCGCGGAAGGGGGTCGTGCACGATTCTTCGGGTCCAGGATATCAATGGACGAGCTGCGGCAGGGAGCGGAACAATTGGCCGGAAGTACCGTTACCAAAACGGGACGGGGCAAGGTGGTTCGGCGAGCCGTCACGGCTGGTGGATTCGTTGTCGTCGCGGTCGCCCTGCTGCAACTTGTTGGCGTACTGCCAGATGTTCGGATCATCGATCGGACCCAGCAGGCGATTCTCCAGTCGGTTCGTGATCTCAGCCGCTATCAGGCCGCCGCGGGAGACTTCCAGGTGGTCGTGGACATCGAACACGACGTGCGGTGGCTGCCTGGGTTTCTGGCCGGGCAGCGTGCGCTGCTCGTCGCCGCGGGGACAGTGCCCGCGTACGTCGACTTCTCGACGCTGGCGAACGGGGATATCACGGTTTCCCGGCAGAGCAAGTCGGTGAATATCAGGCTGCCGCGTGCGGAGTTGGACGAGCCGGCGATCGATCACGAGCGCACTTACCTCTATGATCTGAAGGTCGGTGTGTTCACCCGCTTTACGTCACCGGCGGGTTTTGCCGATGGGCAGGAATTGTACTTGCGAGCGGCGCAAAGAATGTCCGAAGCCGCGGAACGCGCCGGTCTGAAAGAACGGGCGGGCGAAAACACTCGGTTCATGCTGGCTGGATTGTCACGGTCGTTCGGCTACGAAGCCGTTTTCGAGGCACCGGTGGAGTGACATGGGAATCGTTCGAATCATCGCGATGTCGCTGCTGGCGGGCACGCTCGGCGCGGCATGTGCCGAGCCGGCGCCGCCGTCCCGGCCGGCGCCGCCGTCCCGGCCGGCGCCACCGGTGACGAAACCGCCGTCGCGGACCGCGAACAATGACCCGCAGATGCCGGCCGTGGTTGGGAAACGACTGTCCGAGGCCAAGGAACTGCTGTCCGCCAAGGGATACGGGCAGATCGAGGTGACCGACGGCAGCGGGGAAGGGCGTACGGTCCTCGAACCGCTGAACTGGGTGGTCACCGGTCAGGTGCCGGAGGCCGACTCGCCCGCGCCCGCCGGTACGAAGGTCACCCTGCGAGTGACGAAGCCGACCGACCAGACGACATCGCCGACGGCGACGCCCGCGGGCACGATCCCCAACGTGGTCTGCCGCGACCTGCAGAGCGCGCAGGACGCCTTACGCGGGGCGGGCTTCTTCGTCGTGATCTCCGAGGACGCGCTAGGACAAGGGCGAAAGCAGTTGGTCGACCGCAACTGGGTCGTCGTCCGGCAGTCCGTCCCGGCCGGAACGAAGCCGGAGAAATCGACCATGATCAGGCTCGGCACGGTGAAGTTCGGCGAGCCGACCGGTGATTCGGGGTGCCGCAGCTGACGTTACAAGAATACGCAGGCCATCCGGGACGATCATCGGACACGTGATCGTCCTTGATTGTCACACCTGTCGTCACGAATTATTCGGCTACGTGGACAAGTCGATCTCTGGCGTCGACTGCTTTCGTTCCGACAGGACAGGATTCACGCGATGAGCGACAAGCGTGGCGCCCAAGGCAGCCGTCGTGAGTGGACCAGGCCGCCCGCACCGCCGATCCGGTACTACCTCTGGCAACGGTGGGCTGACATGCGTGCGGGCAAGCGCGACGGCAAGGCCCTTCTGCAGCCGGCTTCGTTCGTGCCCGACGCGAGTGCCGGCAACGCCGCACAACCCATTGTGGACACTCCGGCCACCCGGCTGCTCTACGAGCTCTATCGCCAAGCCGTTGCGGTGGAAGGCATGGAGCAGGTCGCCAGGTGGTCACTCCTGGCCAGCGAACGGACGAGCGCGATCGCGGAACTGGCGAACGCGTCCGACCGGCTGCACGATGACGATCAGGTGCTGGCCGAAGTCGAGAAGGGCCCGGACTACGAACGCATAACGCTGGGCGAGAAGGACAGGCCAGAGGAAGTGCACCGGGCACGGCGGCAGCGGGAATTCGAAGAGGCTCGGCAGATCTCCCGCCGGGCGCGCCGCGACGCGTGCCAGAACCTCGCCAAGGCAGACGCGATCATCAAGCAGAACCAGGTGAGTCAGGACAGCCTTCAGTGCGTGTCCGAGTTGCGTGAGCAACGGATCCACGCGCACTACGAGCGCCGGGCAGCGACCTACTGGCGCAGTTTCGTCCAGGCCAGCCCGAATGAGAAAGCGAAAGAACTGTGCGAGAAGTTCCGGCCGGGGCTGCCCGGCGAGCGAATGCGGCTGTCCGCGCCGATGCCGTCGCCAAAGCGCGCCACACCATGACAGACAAGATCACCAAGGCGTGGAACCGCCTGCGTGGCCAAGCTGATGACGGCCGCACGCTGGACGTGCTGGTGTTCCAGCCTCCCGAGGTGGACCACAACCGGGAACGTGCCGCGATGGACGCGGAGATCGCCAAGCTGGGCAAGAAGTCCCTGGACGAGGCGACACCGCATCCGGTCGACAACTATCTCAACGCCAGGGAAGAGCAATGGCTGGCCGCGGTGAACGGCGCGTACGCCGACTACCAACCGCAGGCGGGGTGGCGTATCGGTGAGTCCAAAGCCCGGCTCGCTCGGCTTCGGACGCTGTATCAGTACCAGCGGCGTCGGGCGAACGATCTCCGTAGGGCTCGCAACCTCGCATTGATGCGGATCTTCTCCGGCGGTACCAAGGACCCGTCGTTGATCGCCGGACGCGGCTGGGCCGAGTTGATCTACCTCGGCGTGCTCGTGATCGCCGCGGTGGCTGATCTCGTCGCGTTCGTCCAGGTGCTCGAAACCCTGATGCCGCTGGAAACGTCGCTGCGCCAGACGGTGCTGGTCACCGGGTTCACCGTGATAGCCCTGTTCCTCGCGCACAGCGTGGGCATCCTGGTGAAGAAGAAACGGCGGTGGGGCGCGGGCTCCTGTTTCGTGGCGTGGCTGGCGCTCGGCTTGGTCGCGGCGTGGGTCCGGTTGAGCGTGGGGTCCAAGCCGGTGGCTGGCGGCGGCTTCCGAGCACAGTCCGATGCCGGTGCTGACCAGGCGAATCCGGCGGAACCGACCGGAATCATCGTCGCTGCGATCTTTCTGGGGCTGTACATCGGTAGTGGTCTGGCGGCGATGATCGGCGCCTACTTCGCGCACGAGTCGGAAGGCGCGGCCTATCGGCGGATTCTGCGTGCCGAGAAGTCGGCGATCCGTCGGTGCGCCCGGTGGGCGATGCGTTACGCGCGGGAGATCGCGAACCTGCGAGCACAGATCGAACAACGCCAGGCTGCCAAGAAGCGCCTCGATGATGCGCAGGACGACTTGCACGCTCTGTCCGCCGAGCTCAAGCAGCGTGCGCGAATCGCCATCGCGGCCATCCTCGCTTCACCGTCGTCGACCGACGCGGTGCTCGAGGACGACCGCCGCCCACACACCTTCCGCTGGCCGCCACGGGAAGCGGCATGAGACCCCAGAACAGGAGTGTCCTGATGAACCGTGGGATTCTCACCGTGAGCTGCCTGGCATTGGCTTTCGCGCTCACCGCGTGCGGTGAAGAGCATCCCCCCGGGCCGAATCCGGACGAGCCCAAGGCATCCGGATGTGAGCTCAGGAATGACCGGCCGCTGGCCATCGCGGTCGGTGCGCGAGCGAATGTCCCGCGGCCGGAGCTGTCCAAAGAGGTCACTGAGCTTACCGAGCGGGTCGTCACGGAACGCGAACAGCTCACGATGATCCGGATCGACGGGACGCCGAAGATCATCTTCGACGAACCGCCACCGCCTCGCGGCGGCAGTCCGACCGGTGACAAGAAGCTCGTCGACGACTATCTGGCAGTGGCCAGAAAAGCGTTCTCGGACAAGACCACGGCACAGGTCCCGCAGGCAGATGTGCTGCGAGCCTTGAGCCTCGCGGGCGACGCGACCGCGCGAGGCGGCACCATCGTCCTGCTGGACTCGGGATTGCAGACGGTGGACCCCGTGAACTTCACCACCGACGGATTCCTGCTCTCCGACCCCGCCGAGGTCGTCGGCCATCTGAAGAACGCCGAGCGGAACCTGTTGCCTGACCTGGCCGGCCGGACGGTCGTGCTCTCCGGATTCGCCAAGGTCGCAAGCCCCCAGCCGACCTTGGACGACGATCTGTCCCGGCGCGTGCGAGCGATCTGGCGCGCCATCGCGGAGGCCGCAGGCGCCTGCGTGAACGAAGAACCACTGTCGACGACAGACGACTCGGCAAAGAATGTCCCGCCGGTGGCTCTCGTCCCGTTGCCGGCGCCGCCACCTCCGAAGCCGTCTTGCGAACCGTTCGTCCTGACCGAGCGCCAAGTCTCGTTCATCCCTGACACCGCGCAGTTCCGTCAGCCAGACGCTGCCCGCGCGGCCGTGCAGCCGCTGGTCGAGGCGATGCGGGATGGGCGGCAACGGGTGGAGCTTGTCGGCAGTACGGCGTCAAGTGGTTCTGTGGCGGGGCGACAAGCCCTGTCGGAGCAGCGTGCCGCGGCGGTCAAGACGATGCTGGTCGAGCTTGGTGCCGACAGCAACCGCATCACGACAAGGGGAGTGGGGTCCAGCGGGCCCGATCACGTGCCGGACGTGGGGCCCCGGGGTGAGTTGCTGCCCGGGCCCGCGGCGCTAAACCGCAAGGTCGTCGTCAACGTGAGTTGTCCTGGACGGGGCTGAGCATGCCGACGGTCTTCTATGGACCGTTCGCTCGGCTCGCCGATGTCTGGCACGGCTGGCGGGACGGTCGGCAGGGAATTCCCGCCACCCACCGGGTGAAGATGCGCACGCCGCATCACACCGTGCTGATCCTGCGTGCCGAAGAGGCGTTCGACCATGAATGGCTGGTCTGTGCCGCGGCCATCGAACCGTACCTGGACGAGTTCGCGGCACAGGCAGCACGGTTGGAACTGGCGAAGACCGAATTCAGCCAGGCAGAAGCGAACCTGGCGGCGCTCGTCGAACCGACCGAGGAAGAACTGGGCGAGGCCAGGTTCGGCGAGGAACGCCGTTCGGCGACGGCGATCCAGCGTCGTCGCCGCCGCGAATTCGAGGCACGCCGACGGGAGCTGAAGGCCGCGGTGGCAGCGTGCGCCGGACGAGTCGAGTCGGCCGAAGGCGTTGTGACCCGGATCAACGAACGAATCAGACGCGAAGTGAAGGTCGCGTCGGTCCGGGTGATCCGGCTGCACGAACACGCCCATCGCCGGCTGGCCACCTACCACCGGGTGCTGATCCGATTCCACCCCGACGGCGAACTCGTGGCCGCGGTTCTGGACTCGTCACAGCCTGAACTGCCGGAGTGGGTCGAACGCGCGCTGCGGCCGGACGAAGATTCGCCGGCCCGACCGGCTCCGAAGCCGAGCGAGCCGCCACAACCGCCTGCCGCGAGGACAATCCCGTTGACCGGGCGACTGGTGATCGGGTCGTCGCCTGCGAAGGCCCAGATCGTGATCGACGGTTTCGAAGTCGGCGCCGCCCACGCGGTCGTGGAGCCGAAAAGCGACGGCGTCCATCTGCATGACCTCGGTGCCGGAGCTGGAACGTTCCTGAACGGACGTCGGGTACTGCGCACCAAGCTTGAGCCCGGAGACGCGTTCGACATCGGTGACTACCGGTTCGCCCTCACCCAAGACGGGACGGCACTGCACCAGTACTGGCTTGGTGCTGCCGATCTGGTCGTGTTCGGGATGAACCGCCGCGTCGCTGTCAACGGCGTGGTCAAACCCCTGCTGACCAAGATGTCGTTCGTCCAGCGGGAGAACTCGGTGCTGGCCGTGATCGGTGTGTCCGGAGCAGGCAAGAGCACGCTGTTCTCGGAGATCGTCGGTGAACTCAGCCATCTCAAGGGCGGCGGGCAGTTGTTCTTCCGGGGAATGCGGGTCAGCACCCACCTTGAGCAGCTGCGGCCACGGCTGGGTTACGTTCCACAGAAGGAAGAACACATACCGCAGAACCTCACCGTGCGTCAGGTGCTCGCGCACACCGACCGATGGCGGCATCGGCGCAACCGGGCCGACCGGACCGCGAAGATCGAGGAGGTCTGCCGGACCCTGGGCATCGAGTCCACCATCGACCAGATGTTCCGCACGCTGTCGGGAGGACAGAAGAAGCGGGTCTCGATCGCCATGGAACTACTGGGCGAGCCGCATCTGCTGATGCTGGACGAGCCGACGTCCGGCCTGGACGCGGGCGCCGACCGGGCAGTGATGCGCGAGCTGCGGGCGATTTCACGGTCGGGAACCACGGTCATGGTCGTCACGCACTCCACCGAGCAGCTGACCGAATACGCCGACCAGGTTCTGATCATCGCGCGCGGCGGACGACCCGTCTACAGCGGGTTGCCTGCCCAGCTGCCGGCAGCGATCAAGCGATCGGGCACGTACGCGGACCTGATGGAGCATGTCTCCGGTGACCCGGACACGCTGGCCGACGCGTACCAGTCAGGACCAGAGGTCAAGCGGGCAAGGGAAGCCGCTGAAAAACTGGATGGCGAGGCGACCAAACGTCCTGACCGGGTCCGTGGCAAGACCGGCACCTTCCTTCGGCAGCTGTTCGCACTGACCGTTCGGCAGATCGCGTTGTCCTATCCCATCGGCTCAGTCGTGAACAAACCGAACGTGGTCGGCAGAAGGTCGGCCAACAGGCAGGCCTTGTTCGTGTGCCTGTTGCCTTTCGTTCTGGCGGGAACCTCGGCCGCGATGGCGGTGATGGTCAGCATGGATGCCGGATTGGGGACAGCATTCGGTAACCACGCTGTCGTGCTGAGCGTTTTCACCACACTCAGCGTGCTGTCCGGGCAGGCGCTGACGTACAGCAACCTGGTTGAGGAATTCGAGCTGATCCAGCGGGAACACCGGACCGGCCAGCTGGTGGCAGCGCTGGTCCTCGCCAAATGGCTGGTCTTCGCGGGTACAGCGGCGATCCAGGCTGCGCTGGCGGTTCTGGTGTTCCGGTTGTGGCGGCCAGGATCGGCCCGCACAGTCACAGGTTGGGGACCGGACCTGGAACTGTTCGTCGGGCTTGCCGCGACCACGATCGCCGCGATGTCGGTCGGGATGCTCATGTCCGCGGTGGCGAAGGACCTCAAGCAGGCGGTTATGTTCACCTCGTTGGCGATCATCGCTCAGGTCGCTCTCAACGGCGTCACGAAGCCGTTGACCGGCGACTGGGTCGCGGGCAGTCTGGCGATGCTCTTGCCGGCCCGTTGGGGACTGGCCGCCAGTGCGTCCACAGTCGACCTGAATCACGCGGCTCCGGCAGCGATGGACGCGATGTGGGCGCCGACCACCGGCCAGCTGACCCTGAATCTGCTCGTACTGGCCGGATTGTCCACATTGTATGTGGTTCTGGCGATCCGCCTGCTGCGCAGAGCCATCAGAACACGCCACCGTTGATCAACTCTGTGCGCGCTGCTCTTCGGGTGTCCGGCTCAGAGCACCGCTGCCGACGAGGTGAAGGACGAACGCTGCCGCATTACGTGCGGCGCGAACCTGGTCACGGTCGTTCTTGTGCACGCCCTTGTCGCTGACTGCCTTGATGAGAATCGAATCCACCCTGGTGCCGATCGTGGTGGCCTGGAAGCCGTGACCTTCCATGTCACCGCCGATCGCGTCCGGGTAGTCGTTGATCAGCTGCTCGACGGTCAGCTGGGAGTTGACCAGTTTGTTCCATGACAACATCAGTCCGATATGGATGGCTGTCCGCGTCCATCCGCGGCTGAGCGCCCGGCTTGCCTCCAACAGCAAATGCGAGACCGGGACACGTGGTCCCCGGGGCAATTCGAACGTCTCGCCCAGCACATCGTGCAGTTTGCCGTGGTTGAGGTCCATGATCTCGCTGGCGACCAGAACGTGACCGGGCTGCGTGGCTGCGTCGAGTCCGTAGCAAATTCCTGTGATGATGGCGTAGTCAGGAGCCACATGCCTGATCGCCCTCGCGGTGACGTGGATGGAGCCCGCGTAGTTCGCCTCGCCCTGCATTCCCGCCTGGACCACGAAGATCTCCGTGTCGTTGATCGAGCCGGCGGACCACACCGGTACCGGCCCGTCGAATCGTGGACTCAGCTTCTCCTGTTTCAACTCCTCGATTTCGTCGAGCATCGCGTCGCGTTCGACGTCTGCCACTGTGACGATCAGCAGTCGGGTGCTTCCCATCAGCTGCCACGCTTCCTGTCGGGACTTGATCGCTTCGATCCGGGCTGCCCGCAACCGAACTGCGGCCGTCACGGCGACCAGGACGAACGCCAGGGCCAGCCAGCGCATCAGCCAGCCCAGTGTCAGGGCGACGTCGGTCATCGGTGTCAGACGGGCCGGCTGCTGCCAGATCGCCTGATACAGCAACCACAATAGCGCTTGGCCGTACTCGACGAGCCCTCCCGTGCACGTGTGCACCGCACAGAAATCCCTTTCAAAGTCGTTCACCAGCAAGGCGTTCCCCATGACCGCTGCGATGACGGCCACTGCGAAGAGGCGGAAGAAGCTGATCGGCTTGATCGGGATGCGCTTTCCACGGCCTGGTACCGAACTGGAGACGCGGATCGCGATGTTGTGGCCGTCCTTGAACGGGTTGTAGGCGCCGCTGAGCCGGTTGAGGCGAAGCCGCGCCTGGTCGGTCGTCATTCCGCTGAGCGGGCAGAGCACTTCTGCTGTGGTCCCTTGATAGGTGACCCTGGCATCGCGGTCCTGCGCATGTCGCTCGGTCTCGATCGCGATGAGTCGGGTCAGTCTGGTCCGGACCTGATCGAACAACTCGTCGATCCGATTCTCGTTCTCCTGGTGGAACAAGGGCATGGTCCATTGCCGGGCCGCGGCGTCTGACCAGCCGAGGTCCTCCTGGGTCTTGGGTGACCGTGCGAACAGTGGATAGACGAGCATGCCCAGGTAGACGACGAGTACGTACCCAAGTGCGAGGGCAACTCCTACCAAGGTCGACGTCCCAGAAGCGTCGACCGCGAACGCCAGCAACGACAAGCCTAGCAAGATGAACGCGGGAGCAGCGAACAACAGCACACTCCAGCGACGGTCGACGAAGCTCAGTGAGCCGAGGCGCAACCCCTTCGGCTGCCAGGTTTTTTCACCGACCGCACGCGGTTCCAGCATGGCGACGGCGGTCGTGCCCTGAACGACAAGCCTGCCCTCGGTCGCGGCGAGATAGAGCACCAACGCGAGCGGTGCGCGGTTGCGGATGAAGCCGGCGACACCTCTCGGCCGCACTGTGTTGATCGCGGCTTTGGCGTGTTGTGCCCGCCGGACGCCGCGGGCGATGGCCCGGCACTGGGCGAAGGGGACGTGCCAATCGGAAACCGGCTGAGCCATTGTGCTCCTTATGCCGTAGTCCTCGTGGGGAGGACACTATGAGCGGGCCAACTTCCTGTCAACGTGACAATTAGGTACAGTTCGTCGCATGGCTGACAAGCGTCGCGATCGTCTGAAGGTGACACTCACCGCGGACCTGGTGATCCTCACCATCCGTGATGGCCGTCTGCACGTGCTGCTCGTGGAACGCGCGAACGAGCCTTTTCAGGGCTGTCTCGCACTTCCGGGTGGTTTTCTGCGTGGCCGCGAGACCATCGACGAGGCCGCGGCCAGGGAGTTGGCCGAGGAGACCGGGATGGACAGCGCCGACCTGCATCTCGAGCAGGTGCACGTCTACTCGGATCCTGATCGTGACCCGCGCACGCCTCGAGTCGTGACGTGTTCGTTCCTGGCGATCGCGCCGAATCTGCCGTCGCCCGAGGCTGGTTCGGACGCGGCCGCCGCGCACTGGATCCCGGTCGCTGACTTGGCGAAACGCAAGCAGCGATTGGCATTCGACCACGACGTCATCCTTGCGGACGCGCTGACGCGCGCCGGTGAGAAGCTTCAATACACGACCATCGCCACTCGGTTCTGCGACACCGAGTTCACCATCAGCGACTTGCGTGAGGTCTACGAAGCCGTCTGGGGGATCGAGCTCGATCGGCCGAACTTTCATCGCAAGGTCACCGAAGCGGAGGACTTTGTCGTGGCGACCGGACGCAAACGGCCTTTGCTCGCCGGGAGACCCGCCCTGCTCTATCGGGCCGGGGAAGCCAAGGTGTTGTCTCCGCCGATGATGCGGACGCCGCGAGGCAGGGCTTAGCCGACACCCGGGATCGGCCTCGGCCATCCCGGGTGTCTGTGTGACAACCGCATCACGCGTTACACTGGGGATGCGTTCATCTCACGGTTCATGGTGAGCGCTTGCCTGAACGGTGGGGGTCTTGGCGGCCAACCTGAGCCCCCGCCGTCAGCCGAACCACAAGAACAGGATCTCGGCCAGACAGGCAAGGATCGCGTGGGTCTCCATCTCGTCACCTCCCCTCATGGATGGCAAGCACGGCAACCGATTCGGTCGTGCATGCGGGTCTCATGCGGCTGTCAGCGGACGCGCCGGCTCCGAACACGATGCCGACGGTCATGGCGACGAAGGCCATCGTCACGCCGATCCGAACCGCGGTGCCGACAGAACTGGATATCCGCATCGCGAGGTCCCTTTATTGTCGATCTGACATTTAAGGCGCCGACGCCACGGTACCGCGAAGGCTGATATCGTGTCAACCTGACATTTAAAGGGCTTTTCTGACTCTTCCGTGGGTGGTTAGCGGTTGGAGGTCGGGTGTGTAGCCGCCGAGGGTGAGCATGGCCAGGGCGATGAGGGCGTGGGGTGTGTGGAAGCCGAACGCGCGGCGGGTGATCAGCCGGTTTTGGTGTTGACCGATTCGGTCAGGGCGTTGCTCAGCCCGTGTGTCAGGGTGGCGGTGATCGTGGTCTGGTGGTTGGCGATACGTCGTTGCAGTGCCACGATTTCGGGGATCTTGCTGCGCCAGGCCCAGCCTCGCCAGCGGTCCAGCGCGTCCAGGGCGTCGCGGCCGCGCAGGGTGAACACATACCGCAGGCCTTCTTTGATCAGGTAGGCCTTGTGCAGGCGGGGATCGTTGAGCGCGATCCATTCCAGGGTGGAGCGTTGTTCGAGGGTGAGCGTGTCTGGGTTTTTCCACAACGCCCAGCGTGCGTTCTTCCAGCGTTTCGCCTGGCCCTGGGAGCGTAGGACTTTCCGGCCGGAGCGCTGGCCGGGCAGGCTGCCGCCGGGCTTGCCGCGGGCGGTGTTCCAGGCTTTGCGGCGCAACTCGTCCAGGGTGGCCTGGGCCCAGGACACGATGTGAAACGGATCCGCGCACAGTGTCGCCCGCGGTGCGCGCTGGGCGACCACGTCGGCGATCCAGTCCGCGCCGTCCGCGGTCACATGGGTCAACCGGTGGCTGCGCTCGGGTCCGAGCAGGTCGACAAACCCGCGCAGTGTCGCCCGGTCGCGCCCGGGCGCGGCCCAGACCAGCCGGCCGGTGTCATGATCGGTCACCACGACCAGATACCGGCTGCCGCGCCGGTAATGCACCTCGTCGATCCCGATCCGCGCCAGCCCGGCCAACCGGTCGGCCACCGCGTCGATATCGGCCATCACCCGGGTGATGATCGCGCCGACCGTGCGCCAGGAGATCCGCATCAGCTGGGTGACCGCGCTCTTGCTGGTCCGCGCGGCCAGCCAGGCCACCTGATCGCGGCCAGCCAGGCCACCTGATCATCGAACGCGCGGGTATGCCCCGCACCATGCCGCGCCCACGGCACCCCGGCCACGACCACTCCATGCGCCCGGCAGCGCACCCGCGGCGCGACCGCCTCGACACACGCACGCACGCAGCCCAGATCCAGCGCCCGCCACCGCCGCCGACCGTCACCGGCGTCATAGCGCGGACAGCGCTTCCCGCACCGCCCGCACAAGCCCCGCCGACGCGCCACCGGCCGGGCGTGCACCACCACCCCGGCATCCCGGTCGAACTCGACACGCTCGACCACCGCGTGTTCCAACCCCAGCAACCGACCCCATATCCTGGCCCCGCGCATGCCGTTCTCCCCACGCCTGGAATTTCGGACTTCAGCAATCCAGAAACCTAGGCAGAGAACGGCATGCGTCCTGCCAAGACACGCCCAACCAGCCACGGACACAGCAGAAGAGCCCATTAAAGGTCCGAAGGCGGGATCGCGGCGCTTGCTGTCCAATGTGGAGTCAGTGCACCACGTCAGGCGTCATAGTCCAATATGGATGAAAGGCGCCCACCACGACGGGTGGGTGGCGCGCCGGCGGTGGGCACCAGGCGGCCGAACGTCGCGAGCGCTGCGCGAACCGCCGCTGGTCACGGGTGCGTTCACCTGCTGGGCGAGGTCGGCGTACCAATCCCGTCGGTCGGGCGCACTGGTGAGCCGAACCTGTTGCTGCGCCTGGGCGAGGGCCCATGCGACCGGGTGGCCACGGGCGATCCGGTCGGCGAAGGCGGCCATCGTCAGACAGCCGACCTCGTCGTCGACTGGCCACTGCGAGACGACGCTGTGGCGGACACCCGCTGCGAGCAGCCCACGAGCCAGTCCGACCACGTCCCCGCTCATCGTGATGTCGCCACGACCGGTGTCACATGCTGACAACACAGCCAGATCGACGTCCAGTCCGATGCCGAGCAGTTCGGCGAGGGTGATCTCGTCGTGGCCGGCGAGCACGAGTGAGCTCAGCGTCGGCGCTTCGTCGTCGAGCACACCGTGGGTGGCCATGTGCAGAATCGGGCTGCCTTCGGTCAACGCTGTCCGCAGTGCGGCCTCGTTGGCGTGCTCTCCGATCAGGGCCTTGGTCTTCAGCAGGCGCGCCAACGTCAACGCTTCCACCTCGGCGCCGGGCAACCTACGCAAGCCTCGTGAGGGATGTGTCGCGGGATTTCCGACCACCACCGCGCCGCCGTCAAGCCGTGGCGCTGGGCGTCCAGCCAGTCGCGGGATGAGCGCCGCGGCGGGCAGTTGTGATATCGCGCGGTCGTGGCCGAGCGGCCGTCCGCCATAGGGCAGGGCGTGGAACGGCAGAAGGTGCATCACTCCGGATGGCACGAAGATCAGCCGGTCGTGGTCGTCGAGCAGGTGCCGCACCGGACCCAGCAAAGTATCGGCGATCGACTGCTCGTCGGCGGTTACGTCGGCGCTCCCTGTCTGCCATGAGGTGTGCAGCCGGTGAATGATGCCAGTCAACGCGAGCGAGTCGGTGTCCAGCCGCCATCCCTGGCATCGCGATTCGGTCAGCGCGCAGATGACCAGGTGATCGTCGCCGAAGAGATACTCGATCAGCAGGGCGTCCGGCGGAAGGTGGGCGCCGACGTCTTCGGCGGTGGCCGGGGGCAGTGCTGTCGGCCGGCTGCGAGCCACGCCGGGGGATTGCCGTTCGACCTCGCTGGCGGCCGCGTCGAGCCGGGTCTGGGCCTCGGCGAGGTCACTGGCCGTCCGCGGATCCATGCCCGTCGCCGACCTGCGCCAGGCGGCCCGCCTGCGGTCGAACCGGCCGACCCATTCCGCTTCCGCCTGCCGCCACGCCCGGAAGGCAGGCACACTCGTCGCCCACTCGGCGTCCGCGACCAGGGCGCCGAGCGAGAACGAACGTGCCCGGTCGGCGGCTGCGAAGGCGCTGCCGGGGTCGTCGGACAGCAACGCGGCCGAGGCGGCGGCTTGGTAGATCCGCCTGACCGAGGCGTCATCCAGTACCGCTACCCGGAAAGCGTCGCTCGCGACCGCGGCGAACCACTGTTCGAAACGCGCGGCGGCCTCGGCAGCGTAGGCCGCGGCTTCGTCGGCCCGGCCAAGTCCCAGTGCGATCCGGGCACGCAGCGTCAGGCCGTCCCAAGTCCGGCTCCAGTCCACAGTAGATGATTCGGGCGGCGTTGTCCCGCAGGCGTTCGACGCCCGCTCGAACTCACCGGCGTTGAACCAGAGGGTCGCGGCGTGCTCCGGATCGATGTCGGGCATGCTGTCAAGGAACATCGCGGTACGCGCGGGCAGATCGGCTTTGCGGCCCCACCCGGCCAGCACGGCGAGCACCAGGCTCTGGCTGACCGGCTCGGCCGCGGCCAAGGCCGCGGTGAACTCGCGTTCGGCCAACGCCACTTCACCGCGCTGGGCCGCTGCCAGCGCACGACATTGATGAGCCATCACATCGGCGGTGACCACGATGTCGGACATGGCGGAGACGGCGATTTCGATGTTGTCGGCCGTCATGCTCGCCCAGTCCTCGCCACCGGCATGTGGACCGCCGCGCGCCGCACCGAGCCGTGCCAGCCGGCGTTGTGCCTTCTCCTGGCGGACAAGCAGGTCCTCGTCCGGGCCGGCGAGTTCCCGCGGCCCGCCTGGTGCCCTGGCGAGCAGACGTGCGGCGCGGTCACGCAACCGGGCCAGCCCGTCCGGATCACGTTCTTTCAGCAGTTCGTTTCCCAGCCACACCAGCAAATGGATCGTGTTCAGCCAGGCGACCGTGTCCAGGTCGCCGGTCGCGGCGGTTTGCTCGGCAATGGCTTCCTCGAGCGTGGTGATCGTGGCACCGCGGGTGTTCAACCGGGCATACAGCTCAGCGAGATCACCGATCACCGCTTGCTCGCCGAAACGGTCGCCGAGGGCCGCGTGCAGTCGCCTGGACAGGTCGAACGCCGCGAGAGCCGCCTCGATGTCACCCTGGTCCCGCAAGGCGTTCCCGCAACAGTGCACGATTCCGGCGCAGCCCAGCGCGTAACTCCGGCTTCCGTCTCCGGTCGCCCAGCCCGACACCTGCGCGACCGGACCGGGCCGGGTAGGCGACAGCCGGCCGGCCATGAGATCGGCCACCGCCAGATGTGTGACCGCCAAGATGTGGCCTGCGTCGTCGCCGGCTTGGTGAAAACCCTCGGCCGCCGCCGTGATCATTTCCTGCGCCGTGTCCGGTCGGCCATCGAGCCGGCACAGCCAGCCGAGCCGGAGATCCACAGCCGCGACACCGCGAGGCGCCTGGGCTGTCTGGAATGCCGCCCGTGCGACTCGGTACAGGCCCTCGGCCTCGGTGCGCGCGGCCGCGTCGCCGAGAACGGCTTGCTGGCTACGGGCAGCCAGGTCGAAGCCGCACGTCTCCGGGGACTGCAGCGGAGTCAGCAGCGCATCTCCGGCGATCAGGTGGACCAGCGCGACGGTGAGCGGGTCGGCGTCCTGTGGCTGGTCTCTGACGTGGTTCATCAGCGCGAAAGTGGATTCCGGCCGGCCTGCGCGGCGTTCCACGTCCACCCGCAGGAGTTCGACCCACGCCATCGCGACGGTGTCACCGGACTGGCTGGCGAATCGCTGCCACTGGGCGATCCTGGGCGACAGGACGTTGCTCAGCATCTCGTGGCCGGCCTGCTCACCTGCCCTGCGGGCGCCACTGGCGAGCGTTCTGAGCGCCAGGGACAACGGCAGCACCTCGTGTGCGAAGAACCCCAGCAGCGAGTCTGGAGGTGACGACTCGGCCGTCGGCATCAGGTCGACCCCCGCGCCGATTTCACCGGGCCACCATTGAACGTCCAAGTGGGACACACAATGCCGCAGTGCGCCGACGTCGTCCTTGGCTGACGGGTCGAGTTGGTCCAACAGCCGGGCTGCCCGTCGAGGCTCACCCGCGCCGATCGCCGCGCACACCGCTTCCAGCGGCGTGCCGGCGTCAGTGCTCACCCAAAGTCCACGGGCGAGCAAGGCATGCAGAGTCATCGTTCGCTCGCAACGAGACCGGCAACGCGGGAAGCCGGGTAGTCGGATGCTGTAGGAGGGTACGGCAGGTCCTTCTGCCAGAACCGCGAACTTGTTACTCTCCGCAGTCGATCTCACCTGTACGGCCTAGTCGATCGTCCACGCACGCCTGGCCGCGCCGGCTGATGCCCTGATCGAGTGAATGCGGAGCCAGCCCGGAATGGTGGCTCGCCGCGACCCGATGGACGAGCCAGCAGCAGTGCCAAGACCGAAGGCGATATGACCATGGTCGACGATCCTCGCCTGGCAGAATGCTTCACGGCGTTCGCGGCCCGCGACTACCTGGCCTGTTACAGCGCCGCAGTGCGTGGCCCAGAGCCAGGGCAACCTGATCCCCTGGTCTTCCGCCAGCTGATCGCCATCTGCATACAGCGCCTTGGGCAGACCGACGAGCTCGCTGACCTGCCGCGGGTTTTGCTGGACACCACGGCGGATCCGTTCGAGAAGGCGCTGATCCGGCTCACTTTCGGTCAGCAGAGCCTGGATTCCGCCCGGCAGCTCGCGACGAACGACGAGCAACTCTGCCAGGCGCTCTTCTACGCAGGCGCCAGGCTCGTGACGCTCTTGCAAGCCGCGGAGGCGGAGGATCTTCTCCGCAGTTGTGCCAGCCTGGACGTCGGCTGCGCCGAGCGGCGGCTAGCCGAGATCGAACTGGCGGCGATGGCGGCCGGTGACGAACCGGACTCGGCAGAGCAGGCGTTCGAGCTCTTCGACCGACGTGCCAGGGCGTACTTCGGCCAAGGCCGGTACGACGAGGCGATCCGCACCGCGCAGGAGGCCTGCGACCTGGCCAGGCGTACCTGGGGACCGGACAACCGCCACCTCGCCCAAAGCATGATCACTTTGCTGGGCGCGCTGAGCCAGGCCGGCCGCATCGAGGCGGCGATGGAACTCGCGCCGCAGGCGCTTGATCTTGTCCGCGCGCACTACGACGTCGATGATCCCGACTTCGCGACCCTGCTGAGCGTCATCGGATATCTGTACAAGGTCAATGGCGGATTCGATGAGGCGACCCGGTTCTACCAGGCCGCGGCACGGATCTGGAGCGGGTCCGCGGAGCACAGAGTGGACAGCGCGGCCGCGTTGAACAACATGGCCCAGATCGCCGTGGCGCGCGAGGACTTCGACGATGCTGTGCCCCTGTTCGAGCAGGCGCTGGACATGCTCGACGGCGTGGCCGACGACCTCGGGCTGTACGCCGGCGTGCTCAACAACCTGGCCCTCGTCCAGAGCGCGAAGGGGGACAACGACAAAGCCGAACGACTGCATCATCGAGCCCTTGACCACCAGCGGGAGACACTCGGCGAGGATCACCCCCAGTACGCGGCCAGCCTCAACAATCTCGCGCACCTGTACAAGGACCAGAACCGGTACGCGGAGGCAGAGCCGCTCTTGCTGCGTGCCGTCGAGATCCTGACGCCGGCGGTCGGCATGGGCCACGAGCACACCTTGAAGTCAGTCAGCGCGCTGCTTGAGATCTATCAGGCGACTGGGCAACAGGAAGCGGCCGACCGGCTGATCGCCGAGGTGCGGACCGACGCCGAAGCGGTGTCGGACACCGGTGTTCACGTCCTGCATCCGGTGCCCGCCTTGACCGTGTTCTTCCAGCGGCTCAAGTCGGACCTGCCTGCGGGGCGCGAGCCACAGTTCGCCGGCGGGGCCATTGACTGGAGGTCGCCTGCCTATCAGCGGCTGATCGCCGAACTCGCTGACGACTTCGCGGAGCACAGGTACGGCGAATGTTTGCAGAAAGCCATACTGCTCAACGCCTACGACACGACGCACGAGGTGCTGCAGATCTGGCTGATGTGTTTCGCGCAGATACCGCAGACCGGTTACGGTCGCACACCGCCGCAGGGCTTCGCTGGTGCCCAGGCCGCAGTCGGGTCGCTGGTGGCCGACCCGTGGTACTCCGCGCTGGTCGGCCTCACGATCGGCCAGACCAGCATCGACCAGGCCGAGCAACTGGCCGACGATGACGAGAAGATCTGCCAGCTGCGGTATTACGCGGCCCAGCGCCAGATAGTCGACGGGCACTCCGAGGAAGCGCTGGCCAACCTGGAAGCGTGTGCGACGTCTGGTGTTGCTTGTTTCGAGGCCTGGATGGCGAGGCGCATCCTGCGCATGTCGCCTCGCGCGTCGGACCGTGACCTGGCCAACCAGGTGCGCGCGCTGAACCTGACGGTGTCAGATCTGCTTTCCCGCAACGACTTCGCTGCCGCGGCAGGCCCGGCCGCGGAGGCTTGGCAGCTGGCGCAAGGTTTGGAGGACAACACCCAAGAGCGGACAGTGAGCCACTACAACGTCGGGACGGTGGCTTACCTTGCCGGCGATCTGCCTGAATCCGAGTCGCTGTTGGGCGAACTGGTGACTGTCGCCCGACGCACCGAGCACTACGACCGTACCGCCGTCGGGGCGGCCCTCAACATCCTCGGCATGATCCACACCGACCTGGCACGGTTCGATCTGGCGGAGTCCGCCCTGCTCGACGCGTTGGCGGAGCTCAGGCTCGCGAACCGGCCGCTGGACGTGAACTTCGGTCAGGTACAAGGCAATCTGGCCGAGGTCTATCGCGAAATGGGTGACATCGCCAACGCGATCCAGGTCAGTCACAAGGCACTGGAGTCCAAGCAGGCGTCACTGGGGCGGGAACATCCGGAGTACGCGCGCACACTGAACAACCTCGGGCTGTTGTACGTCGAGGCGGGAGAGCTCAGGATGGCGGAGAACCTCCTTGTGGAGGCTCAGCGGATTCGCCAGGCCGCGCTCCCGGCGGGGCACGCCGACATCGGCACGAGTGCGTCCTCACTGGCGCATCTGTACCTGACTGAGCACCGGTATGAGGAGGCGGAGGCCGCGTTGCGGACCGGGTTGGAGATCAGCCGCAACGTGCATGGGACCGACAACCTCACGTACGCGGTCCGACTGGGCTCGCTCGCCAATGTGTACATGATGACTGGCCGGCTAGAGCAGTCACGGCGGCAGCTGTGGGAAAGCCGCGAGATTCTCCGGCGCGTCGTCGGGCCGCTGCATCCGCTTGTCGCCGGTGTCACCTCCAATCTCTCGATGCTCCACGCCGTGGAGGGTGACTTGCGCGGCGCGATGGAGCTCGCCAGGGAATCCGAGGAAGCGGCCGCCAATCTGCTGTCCGAAGTGTTCGGGACGGCTTCGGAGAGGCAGCGGCTGCAACTGCTCGGCGATGTGCATTGGCGGCTGTCCGCCTGGCTGAGTCTGGTGGATGCCCTCGGTGCACCCGACGAGGAGGTCGCGAACGCGTTCGACCTGGTGTTGCGACGCAAGGGGATCGCAGGGGAGGCCGACTTCGCCATGCGTGACGCGGTGGGCGGGGCGGCCCGTCCCGAGCTGACGCCGAAGATCGACCACGTCCGTTCGCTGCAGGACAAGATCGCCCGCAAGACGCTCAGCGGGCCGGGGCCGGAGGGGCCGGCCGCCCACGCCAACCTGCTGGCCGGGTGGACCGAGCAGAAGGAGCAGTTGGAGGCCGAGCTCGCCAGGACCATGCCCGGGATGCGTGTGGTTCAGCGGATGCGGGAGTTGAGCGGGCAGTCGGTCCGTGCGTCGCTGCCGCCTGACTCGGCACTGATCGAGATCGTCCACTTTGGTCTGGTCTCGTTCACGTTGCCTGCCGCCGACGAGACGCCGCCGGCTGAGAAGTACCGGTACTGGGCGTTCGTCCTGAGGCCCGAACCGCACAAGAGCCTGCAGCGGGTCGACCTCGGTGACGGCGATGAGATCGACCGGCTGGTCGCCAGCTACCGGGACACGATCGTGGCAAGCGGCGCCAGCCGTGACGTCGCTCCCCGGCCGTCGCGACCACCGCGGGAAGCGGAACGCGATGCGGGCACAGAGCTTCGGAAGATGGTCTTCGACAAGCTTGGCGAGGCACTCGGCGACACACGACGGCTGTTCATCTGCCCGGACGGTGACCTGTCCCGCCTGCCATGGGAGGTGTTGCCGCTCGGGTCTGATCAGCGCCTCATCGATGAGTATGAGATCAGCTACCTTGGTGTCGGCCGTGACCTGCTTCGCCTCTCGACTCCTTCGGCCAACGAAAGCGCGGCGCCGGTGGTCGTCGCGGACCCCGATTTCGACCTGTCCGTAACCCGGACACCCGCCGCGCAAAGCGTTGACGCCCAGCCGGATCCGGTGACCCGAGAACTGCGTGACACCAGCATGCGTTTCGGCCGGCTGGCCGGCACGCTTGGCGAAGGGGAAGCCGTCGCCACGTTGCTGGGCGTGCCGTTGATCGCGGGCGCCGCAGCAACCGACGCGGCTGTCAAGTCCTGTCGGCGACCCGCGGTCTTGCACATCGCCACCCACGGCTTCTTCCTGCCCGACCCCGAGTCCGCGCGGCAGCAGGACCTGCCGTTGATGGACCTGCCTGTCGACGAGACACGCCCGTTCGGCCGCCTGTCCAACGCCGACGCGAGCCCGTTCCTGCGATCCGGACTCGCCTTGGCCGGCGCCAACACGTGGCTTGCGGGCGGGACGCCACCCGCGGCGGCGGAAGACGGGATCTTGACCGCGCAGGATGTGTCCGGAATGGACCTGTCAGGTACCCAGCTGGTGACGCTTTCGGCCTGTGAGACCGGTTTGGGCAGTCGACAGCGCGGGGAGGGCGTGCTTGGGCTGCGCCGTGCCTTCATCCTGGCGGGCGCGCGTACCGTCGTCATGAGCCTGTGGCAAGTGCCTGACGACGAGACGAAGACGTTGATGACGGACTTCTACCAGCGGGTACTGGCCGGTGATGACCGGGCAGCCGCCCTGCGCGCAGCGCAGCGGGAGCTGAAGAAGACGCGACCGGAACCGTTCTACTGGGGTGCGTTCATCTGCCAGGGCGACCCGAGCCGTCTGGTCCTCCGGCGCTGAAATCCGGGCTGTGAGGCTGCACGTGCCCGATTCGGTCAGGCGGATCAGGGACGCAGTCCGTCCAAAGTGACCGCGACGAGACGGCGGACCGCGGCCTCGGAACGCAGGCTGCCTGCCGCCATAAGGGCGTGCACGCAGAAGGACGCGAGCTCTTCTGGCTTGACGTCATCACGGACGGAGCCTGTTGCCGCTGCCTCGGTCATCAATTGCTTGACCAAGTCGTGGACGTGTTGCTGTGCCTCGTCGACGTAGTCACCCCTGTGCAGGAGGGCTGCGAGCACTGCGTCCGGGCGAGTGCGTTGACGGCAGATCAGCGCGTAGGCATTGAGCACGGCTTCCAGGCGCTGCATTGGATTGCCGGCGCCATCGTGGAGTTGGCCGAGGTGCTCGAGGTGGCCCGCGATGTGGCGCTGATGCCACGCGTGCAGGATCGCTTCGACGTCGGGGAAGTACTTGTACAGCGTGGCGCGTCCGATGCCTGCCTTCTCGGCGATCTGCGACATCGTCACCGACAACGGGCCGTGCTCGGTCACCAGCGCCCAGGTGGCTTGCAGGATCGCGTCATGCACGTCGCGGCGGTGCGCCTCGATCGTCTCGTTCCACAGCTTCGGCACTTTCCTAGTGTACGCATCTCGACAGACTGTCGCGATAGAGACAGACTGTATCGATAATTCGATGCAAGCGTGGAGAGGACGCAAGGATGGCTCATCAAACCGGCTCGACCGGTGAATCGCCTCCCCGGGTGACGATGCCGCCTCGACTCCGCAAGTTCGTGATCGCGGTGCATGTCGCCACATCCGTTGGCTGGCTCGGCGCGGTCGTCGGCTACATCGCGCTCGATATCACCGCTGTCACCAGTCAAAACGGGCAGGTTTCCCGTGCTGCCTATCTGATGATGAACGTGACGGTGTGGTACGCGATCGTGCCGCTGGCGCTCGCGTCGGTTGTGATCGGGACGATCAACGCGCTGGGCACCGCATGGGGACTCGTCCGGCATTACTGGGTGTTGGTGAAGTTCCTGCTGACGATCTTCGCGACCGTGATCCTGTTGGTGGAGACACGAACGGTTCGCGCTTTGGCGGACGTCGCCGCGTCGGGCGCCGATCCGCGACAGCTGCCCGGCTCGCTGCCGCACTCGATCGGCGGGATGGTGCTGTTGCTTGGGATTCTGGCGCTGTCGGTTTACAAGCCGCGGGGGAAGACCCGATATGGCTGGCGTAGGCGACAGACGGTGTAAGCGAGCACCCCTCGCGTTCGTGTTCGGCTACGCACTGACGATGCGCGGCGTTCGCAAGGCTGGACTGAGCCTGAAGCAGGCGTTCAGGTGGCGCTCGCCGCCGGCACCGTGTCGATCGCCGTCAGGGAGATCGTGGACAACGCCGTGATGCTCGGCGTTCCTGGCGCGATGGATGCCGGTCTGGCCCATCCGCTGTTCTGGGGTGCGCTGGTGGTCGCGTTCGTGGTCACCCTCCCGGTGAACAAGTGGATGATCGACCGAACATTTGAAAGATCAGGTGTCCGGTCTGCCGCCGAAAGCAGGCCGGACACCGTGTGACCCTCGACGCGACCACATAGGACACTGTCCGGGATGTCCAGAACTTCCGATGCTTGCGGGGCTGATTTACAGTCTCCTCTTCAGGCTTCAGGAGGCGAGGCGGATGTCGAGGAACCGGTCGGTCATCGTCGCGCGGTTGGTCAGCGAGCGGCCCGGCAGCCCGCAGGCGGCGATCCTCGCCGAGCTGCGGCGGTGCCTGCTCGACGGCGGGGTTCCGCCTGGCAGTTCGATTCCGCTCGACGAGGTGGCCGGTGTTTTCGGCGTCAGCCGGATTCCGGTTCGGGAGGCGCTCAAGACTCTGATCGGTGAAGGCCTTGTCGAACACCGGCCCAACTTCGGCTACACGGTGGCCAAGCTGACTCCGGCCGAGCTGCATGAGTTGTACGTTGTCCGGGGTGTGTTGGAGACGGCGGCGCTGGGGGCGGGGGTGGGGCAGGCAGGCCCCGACGACGATCAGCAGGCCCAAGCGGCCCATCAGGCGCTGGAAGATGCCTTGGCCGCTGGGGACGTTCGGGCGTATCACCGGGAAAGCCGGAGTTTCCATATGGCTTTGGTACGGCCGTGCGGGATGTTGCGGCTGTTGGGGATGTTCGAGTCGGCGTGGAACATGACTGAGCCGCTGCAGCCGATGGCGCACGTTTCCGCCGGCGAGCGGGCGACGTTGCACCGCGATCACGACGAGATGCTGGCGGCGTTCGTGGCGCGCGACGGCGCGGCCCTCGTCGAAGCGGCGAGGGTGCACCACGAGCGGCTGAAGTCGTCGCTGGCCTCGGTGCCACGGCACACCGGGCTCTTCGCTGAGGGGCAAGATATACGTTTCAGTTGACGAGCGTGTAACAACCGGCTCCTACGGTGGCGGGAACCGTCAGGCAGGAGCGCAGCGATGACTAGTACCGCTCAACAGTTAGCAAAGCCCGTGTACCACCCACGGCTGACGAACGCCGACCTCGCGCCGCTGGAGAAGCAGACGTGGGGCTCGTACAACATCTTCGCGTTCTGGATGTCCGATGTGCACAGTGTCGGCGGGTACGTCACCGCGGGCAGCCTGTTCATGCTCGGGCTGAGCAGCTGGCAGGTGCTGGTTTCGCTGCTGATCGGGATCGGCATCGTCTACTTCTTCTGCAACCTGGTCGCCAAGCCCAGTCAGGCGGCCGGGGTGCCGTACCCGGTGATCTGCCGCAGCGTGTTCGGTGTGCTCGGCGCGAACATCCCGGCGGTGATCCGCGGGCTGATCGCCGTCGCCTGGTACGGGATCCAGACATATCTGGCGTCCGCCGCGCTGGATGTCGTGCTGCTCAAGCTCTTTCCCGGGCTGATGCCGTACGCGGACGTGAGCCAGCACGGTTTCCTCGGGCTCTCGTTGCTGGGATGGTTCTCCTTCACGCTGCTCTGGCTGCTGCAGGCCGCGGTGTTCTGGACCGGGATGGAGACCATCCGCCGGTTCATCGACTTCTGTGGCCCGGCGGTGTACGTCGTGATGTTCCTGCTCGCCGGCTACCTGATCGCGAAGGCGGGCTGGGGAGCGATCGACTTCAGCCTCGGTGACGTCCGGTACTCCGGATTCGACGCGCTGCCGGTCATGCTCGGCGCGATCGCGCTGGTGGTGTCGTACTTCTCCGGGCCGATGCTGAACTTCGGCGACTTCTCCCGGTACGGCAGGTCGTTCGCGGCGGTCAAACGCGGCAACCTGTTGGGCCTGCCGGTGAACTTCCTGCTCTTCGCGATCCTGGTGGTGGTCACGTCCTCGTTGACCATCCCGGTCTTCGGCGAGCTGATCACCGACCCGGTCGCGACCGTCGCCCGGATCGACAGCACGTTCGCCATCGTGCTCGGCGCGTTGACGTTCAGCATCGCCACGATCGGCATCAACATCGTCGCCAACTTCATCTCGCCCGCGTTCGACTTCTCCAATGTCAGCCCGCAACGGATCAGCTGGCGCGCAGGCGGAATGATCGCTGCGATCGGCTCGGTGCTTATCACGCCGTGGAACCTGTACAACAACCCCGAAGTCATCCACTACACGTTGGAAACCCTCGGCGCCTTCATCGGTCCGCTGTTCGGTGTGCTGATCGCCGGGAACTACGTCGTGGCCCGCCAGCAGGTCTCGGTCGACGACCTGTTCTCCATGTCTCCGGAAGGAAAGTATTGGTACCGCAAGGGATACAACCCGTCCGCGATCATCGCCACGGTGACCGGTTCGGCGGTCGCGATGGTTCCGGTGCTGTGGACGGACGGGCCAGGGATGAAGACGACGGCACAGTACAGCTGGTTCATCGGCATGGCGCTGGGCTTCGTGGTGTTCACCGCGCTCTCCCGGCGCCGCCGATGAGGATCAAGGTCATCAACCCCAACACGAGTGCGTCGATGACCGCGTTGATCGACCATGCGGCGACATCGGCGGCGAGTCCGGACTGTCTGGTTGAGACGGTCAGATCCGCCATGGGACCCGAGTCGATCGAGAGCCACTATGACGAGGCGTTGAGCGTTCCTGGCCTCCTCGCGGAGATCGCCGCGGAGCGGTTCGACGGTTACGTCATCGCGTGCTTCGGCGATCCTGGCCTGGACGCCGCCAGGGAGATCGCCGACGGTCCCGTTGTCGGGATCGCCGAAGCCGCGATGCGTACGGCTGCCTATCTCGGTCGCGGCTTCAGCGTCGTCACGACGCTCGAACGCACCAACAGCCGGACATGGGAGCTGGCGGAACGGTATGGCGTCAGCAGGTTCTGCCTCGGAGTGTCCGCATGCGACATTCCCGTGCTCGAAGTGGAGGCGGCGCTGGACGAGGTCGCTTTGGCCTGTCAGAAGGCCGTCGCCACGGACCGGTCGGATGTGGTCGTGCTCGGCTGCGCCGGCATGACCGCTCATTGCGCGCCAATCTCGGAACGTATCGGCGTTCCGGTCATTGACGGCGTCCAGGCCGCGGTACTCCAGGTGGAGTCGCTGATCCGGATGGGCCTGAGCACGAGCTCCCTTGGCGAGTTCGCGCCGCCGCCACCGAAGTCGTACACCGGTCTCCTCGCGCAGTTCCGAACCGATCGGCCGTGATGGATCGGGAGCGATCCGGTGCACCCGGATCGCTCCCACCGCTTGTTCAGGACCCGTTGCAGATCACCTTGTTGACGAGTGTCCGGTCCGCTTTGTCGTACGCCTGTGCGAGATCCGCCGTGGAGTCCCCGTAGGTCAGCGACAGCTCGAAGGTCCTGCTGCCGTCGGGCGTGCTGCCCATGATCGTCCCGTAGCCGTGGAAGCCGCCCATGCCTTTGAAGACGGTGCCGCAGGCCGGGCCCGCGTCCTGCACCCACACCCCGAGGCCGTAGCCGCCCTTGGGATGCGGCTTGCGCATCTCGGCCAGCAACGGAGCCGGCAGGAGCTTGCCCCTGTTCAGCGCGGAGAAGAACGTGTGCAGGTCCTTGGTGGTCGAGATCAGCTCACCGGCGCTGGTCGCCCAGGACGGGTTCTGGCGGGTGATGTCGACCGTCTTCCACTGCCCGGCGTCCTGGTAACGGTAATAGCCGTGCGCGTGCGGCCCGGGGATCTCTGGTGACGTGCCCGGCACCACGGTGTCCCGCAGTCCGAGCGGCCGCAGGATCCGCCGTTGGAGCTCGTCGCCGTAGGGGCGGCCGCTGATCTTCTCGATCAGCAGCCCGGCCAGCACGTAGTTGATGTTCGTATAGGTCCAGTCTGTTCCCGGCGCGAACAGCGGCGGCTTGGACAAGCCGAACCGCACCAGCTCCTCCGGGCGGTAGGTGTGGAACCGGTTGTCCACGAACTCCTGGCCGACCAGGGGGATCCCGGGCACGATCGTGCCGTCGGGCAGCACCGCGCCGGTGTAGTCGAACAACCCGCTGGTGTGCTGCAACAGCATCCGTACCGTGATCCGCCGGTCCATGCCGAATTCGGGCAGGTAGGCGGCTACGGGGGCGTCCAGGCCCACCTTGCCCTCGCCGACCAGCTGCAGCACCACGGTCGCCACGAAGGTCTTGGTGTTGCTGCCGATCCGGAACCGCCCGTTCGTCGGCGGCTTCGCGGCCTCGCCCAGCTTGCGTACCCCGGCGCTGCCGACCCACTGGCCCCGCTGGTCGTGCACCCGCAGTTGCGCCCCGGCGAAACCGGAGTCGACGATCTCCTGGACCGTCGCCTGCAGGTCCGGACGATCATGCCCGGCAGCGGCAGCCACACCGGGTAAAGCCACCCCGGCCAGCAGCGCCCCAGCCACCGCCGTGACCCCCACTCGCCGCAAGAGCCGCGGCATCCGGTCGTTCTTGGTCATTCGCGGCCCCGAGGCCGTAGTCGATGAACTGATCATGGCGACCACGATCGCCAGCCGTCCTGACACACCACAGTCAGCGCGCTGACACGGCAGCCACCGATCCGGATAGGGTGTCCGGCAAGACAACGCTGATCCGACCCCGGGCGTCGTTATTGGTGTGACTGCACAGGTTTCAAGGGACAAAGGCGATTCGCCGGACATGGGTGATATGGCGGCGGCACCGCGGCGAACGGCGGCCAACGAGGGCTTTGGCTCTGCGTTTGACCAGGCCAGGGTACTGGGCGCCCGCGTTCTCGGTTCTGTGTGGAGCCCTGCGCTGCTGTATCTCGTCGTCCGCGGGTTCGGCACGCTGATCTTCGTGGGCATGGCGCCCGACCGCGTCGACTGGCGGCCCTGGGACGCCGACTGGTACCTCAAGATCGCTGAGCACGGCTACGTCGCGTCCGGCATCGGCATGCTCGATGCGAGCGGCAAGCCCATGCCCGACGGGGCCTACGCCTTCTTCCCGCTGTATCCCACGGTGGTGCGGTTGTTCGCGCCCATCTTCGGGGACAACTACATCGTTGCGGGAATTGTGGTGTCCACGCTCGCCGGTGTCGTCGGTGCCTACGGTATGGCCCGCTTGACGCGGCTTCTGGGCGGTAACCGGCGCGCCGAGACGATCGCCGTCGTGCTCGTCGCGGCTGCTCCGATGTCGGTGGTCTACACGCTGCCGTACCCCGAAAGCCTGTTGATCGCGCTCGTCGTGTGGGCCTTGATCGCGCTGCTTGAGCGCCAATGGTGGCTGTTCGCGCTGCTCACGGCCGTCGCGGGGACGTCGAACCCGATGGCAGGCCCGCTGATCGTGGTCGCGATCGTCGCGGCTTGTGTCGCCGTCAATGAGCAGGGACAACGCCGCTGGTGGGCCGGCGTCACACCGCTGCTCGCGGCCGCCGGGATGCTGGGCTATCTGTTCTGGGTCGCCGCCCACACGGCCCGCGGGTACTTCCACATCACCGACGTTGGCTGGGGCAACCGCATCGATGGCGGTCTCGTCACCGCGGAATGGATCCTCGACGCGGTAACTACGAGCCGTGACCTGTTCGTGGTGGTGACCGCGATAGCGATTGTCGTCTCGGTGGTGGCGGTTGCGCTGGTGCGACGGCAGATGCCGTGGCAAGTGTGGCTGTACACATTGGGCACGGTCGCGTTGATCGTGGTGCACAGCGGCCTCGTCCAGGACCGGGTACGGCTGCTGCTGAGCGCGTTCCCGCTGCTGATCTTGGCGGCGATCCGGCTGACGCGCTGCTCTACCCGTGTCGCAGTGGTGATAACGGGTCTGGCGTCACTGTTCGGGCTGTGGTTCAGCGCCTACGCGCTCATTGTGTGGCCCCACTCGATCTGACCGATGGCCGTCGCATTCCCAACGCGCACGCCAAGGCTATGCCCAGCAAAGCACAGACGATCCCGGCTGGCAGTCCTGGTGGCGTCCAGGCGAGTTCGAGTTCACCCTCGTGCACGTCGCCGGGCAGATCCACGGTGAGCAGCCCGGCCGGCCCGTCGCGTACCGGCACGGTCTGTCCGTTGATCTCGGCACGATATCCGGGCCAGTTGAGCCGGGCGAACGTGAGGGTTCCGGTGCCGCGGAACCGCACCCGTTCCGACCGTGCACCATCCATTGTGTCCTCGGCCGCGATCAGGTTCGGTGACCAGGCGCTGACTCGACCGTGCGGGAATGCGATGGGCTTGTCCCTGCGCAGGACGATGGCGTCGTTGTCGCTTGATTCGACGTGCCAGCCCGGCTGTGGTTGGGGTGCGTTGACGAGTGCGCGTTGGACCACAACGGTTTCCACGCGGGTCAGGTCCGCGATCGTGAGCTCGCCCTGAACCGGTGTGAACAATCTGGTGTACCCGTCGGCGCATGTCTCTCGATGGGACACACACAACGCCTTCTCGTACTTCATGAAGGCGATCCCGGTGTACGCCATCAGACTTGGCACACCGGCTGCCGCGTACCCGTTGCCGAACCGGAAACGGTCCCGCGGCTCCTTGGCCACATCGGCGATCTGCGCGACAGTCCCGGTGTACGGCAAATGCACTGTCGGGGTCGGGTAGGTCTGCGTGACCGAGGAGTTGACCGGCGACCACGTGGTCTGCACCACAAGCACCACGGCCGTCCCTGCCGTCAGAACGCCTGCCATCCAACGGGAATTGCCGCGCCGGGCGGCCAGGATGAGCAAGGCGGTCAACCCGGCAAGTAAGAGCGCGCCAATCACGTGGTGTACGGCGATCTTCGGATAGGACGCCACGGAGAGATAAGTCCCGGCAAGCAATGCGCCGCCGGTGATCGCTATTCGTCTACGTAGGTGGTCGGTCCGTAACCCGGCGGACAGCAACACGGCGAACAGCACCGCGAGGCCGAGGAACAATCCCTCGATGTTGCGCAGCGGCCAGCGGAACATCCACAAGTTCGACGGCGCCAGACAGAACACGAGGTACACACCGCTGACCACGAAGGCAGAAACCAACTCGCGCCTACGCCGTCGCAGCACAGTCCAGTCGAGCCAGGGGAGTACCGGCACGGCGAACCACGCGAAGTAGGTAGCAGGCACATGGAGACGAATGTCCGACGGGTCGAACACCTTCATCAAGGGCGAATGGCTTGGCATGCTCAGCGCAAGCAGGTCACCGATGCCAGGCTGGAGCATGCCGGAGTTGTAGAGCACCATGCCACTGCGGCTGCCGACTGACGCGGCTCCGACCAGCGGCAGGAAAACCAACGGCACCACGGCAAGGACTGACAACCCGATGAGGACGACCCGGAGCTTGCGGAACTCGGCGAACAGTCCGATGTAGATCGCCAGGATCGCCAGCACTCCGTACGGATTGCCAGCGGTGACGCACAATGCGCCAAAGACGAATGCCCACACCGGATGCAGCGTTCGAGCCACGGCCTTACGTGCCGACCACCACACCCATGGCACCCACGCGAAGGTCATCAGCCCAGCCGCCCACGTGCCGGCCTGGAAGAACAGGATGAAACCGCTGAACGGCAACGCGAAACCCACCGCGAACGCGGCCCACCTCGACGCGCCGAACTCCCGGCACAACAGGTACCCGCCGAGCGCCAATATCACCAGGAACTGGGTCTTCACCACGGCCGACGCCAGCGCCAGGTCGTCGAACCGGGTCACCAGCAGGTAATCCGCCAGGTTCACCGGGTTCCACAGGCCGAACAGGGCCTCGCCGGCGAGGTTTCCGCCCTGCCACGAGTCCAGGTCGAGCAGCGGGAAGCTGCCGGAGAGCAACTGTTCGCCGATCCGCCGCCACATCGGCGCGAACTGCGCGGCGCTGTCGTCGGCCAGGTAGAACAGGTGGGCACGGGCGAACGGCAGCAGAGCCATCAGCGCGACCAGGACGCACAGGATCGCCGGCGGTACCCACCGCCGTTGGAGCAGCGAAGTCACTTGTTCGCCTCGTGATCCTGGCCGAACGAGACGCGGACCGGTGCCGTCGGCGGGCTACTCGTCTCCTTGACCAGGAAATGCGGCCTACGCTTGGATTCGTAGTAGATCCGGCCGACGTACTCGCCGATGATCCCCAGGAACAGCAACTGCAGTCCACCGAGGACGGCCACGCCGACCATCAACGTGGCGTATCCAGGCGCGTCCACCCCACTGGACAGCACGTCGACCACCACGTACCCGGCGTAGAAGAAGGCCAGCAACGTGACGATCAAACCGAGGTACACGGCCAGCCGCAGCGGCCGGTTGTTGAACGACACGACCCCGTCTATGCCGTAGTTCAACAATTTTCGAAATGTCCACTTTGTCTGACCGGTGCCGCGCTGGACGTTCTCGTAGTCGACGACCGCGGTGTCGAAACCGATCCAGGAGAACAGTCCTTTGGAGAACCGGTTGTACTCGCCCAGTGCCAGCAGGGCGTTGACCGCCCTGCGCGTCATCACCCGGTAGTCGCCCTCGCCGTCCCGCAACCGGACATCCACCAGGCGATTCATTACCTTGTAGTACGCCTTCGAGGACAGCGCCCGCAATCGCTTCTCGCCCTTGCGGTCCCGTCGCGCGACGACCTGGTCATGACCCGTGCCGAGCAGCTCGATCATCTGGCTGAGCAACTCGGGCGGATGTTGCAGGTCGGCGTCCATGATCGCGACGACATCGCCGTCGGCATGCGAAAGCCCCGCCAGCATCGCCGATTCCTTGCCGAAGTTACGGCTCAGCGCGACATAGCGGACATGCGGATCTTCCGACGCGAGCTCCCGCATCCGAGCAAGCGTTTGATCGGAGCTGCCGTCGTCCACCATGACGATCTCGAAATCGAGCGTGACCATCGGAAGTACGGCGCTCAGCCGCGCATGAAGATCCGCGAGTCCGTTCTCCTCGTTGAAGCACGGCACCACAACGGAAAGCCGCATCCGTTCTCCCCTTTGCCTGTCACCCGCCCATAAGGACGCCCGGCGGACGCGGAAGGTTGCATTCGAAGTTGTGGCAATGTCGTTGGCATGACGACGTTGGCCGAACGTGGCCGGAATGTCCGCTCCTGGCTGAGTTTTGTGGCGGCCGCGGTGCTGGCCGTGATATTGATGGGGTTTTCGTCCACATCGGAGCGAATGCCGCCTTCCATCGCGCCGTCGGCACGCTACGTCCAGGTGATCGCTCATCCCGATGACGACATCATCTTCATGAACCCCGATCTGGTGGCGGGGATCAGAGCGGGTCATCCCACGACTGGGATCTATCTCACCGCGGGGGAGACCGACAAACCGGATGCTGCCGCGTACGCCGCTCGGCGTCAGGCGGGCACCCGTGCGGCCTACGCGCGAATGGCTGGCGCTGCGAACGATTGGCGTGCCGAGCGGCTGGACGTCGACCCGCGGCACGCCGTCGAACTGTATACATTGCACCAACGGCCCGAGGTTCAAGTGGTGTTCGTGAACCTGCCCGAGAACAACGATCCTCTTGCCGTCGGCGGCCGCGAATCGTTCGTGCGGCTGTGGAAAGACGATCGGGACGAACTACGCATCGGGACCCTCATGCCGACGGGCGGAGTCCTTGGGCGGCGGTACTTCTACACGCATTCCGATGTGGTCCAGCTGTTGGTGAAGCTGTTCGAGCGGTTTCGGCCGACGGTGGTCCGTGCGCAGGACCCCAATCCGGACAAGCGGTTGCTCAAGGACAATGTCCTGTTCCACGACCATCCGGACCACGTGGCGGCCGCGCGGTTCACGGACGCCGCTTCGCGTCTGTACCAAGGACCTCGGTTCATCTACGAGAACTACCGGGACTACAACGTCGCCGAGGTGCCGCCCAACCTGTCTGCTGCCGACCGGCGGGACAAAATCGACATCTTCGGCGCGTACGTACCGCACGACTCGGATGTGAGCCTGGGGTATCCGTACGACGGCTGGTTGCCCGCGATGTATCAGCGCTACCCACGCGGATCCACATGGGCCGCGGACGGCCGTGCTTATCTTGTCCTGAATGGACAGCTGTACGCGTGCCGCCCCGGCGAAGCGTGGACGGCTTTGCCGTGGGCGGAGGGACCACTCAACCAGGCGGTGTCCGCCTCGGGCGGCTGGGTGGTCGCGAAACGGGCCAGTGACCACCAGATCCTGGCGTTGGTCGACGAGGCCTGGCGGTCGCTCGGCAATCCGAACGACCACCTCCCCGGCGACCGTGCGCAGGTCGGTTCCCCTGTCACCAATGGAAAAGCGGTGTACGTGAAGAACGGGCGCGGTGGATTGAGCGTGTGGCGTTCCGGTCGCGGGTGGACAGACATCGGCGGCACCGACATTCAAGATGGCGTCGCACTCGCCGGCGACGACGTATATGCGTCCACAAGGGACAAAGTACTGCATTGGCATGCCGACCGGCTCGATCCGGGCTTTGCCTCGCTGAGGCCTGCGGGCCCACCGTCTGCTGCCGTGGTGTCAAGCGGGATCGCGGTCGTCTACCGGACCGACACCGGGGAGATAGCGCTGGGGAACAAGGTGTTGCCCGGGTTCTCCGGGCCGGGCAATCCGACTGTCACAACGGCCGGCGCGGTGTTCGCCCGAACCTCCGCGGGTGGACTCGCGGTCAACACCGGCGCGGGCTGGCGCGACCTAGGCGGACAGATACTCGACCAGCCCGCACCCATGGGCGCGGGCGTGGTCGCACTCGGCCCGGATGGACAAGTACGCACTTTCTAGCGATGGCGGCGCACGCGGACCGGGAGAGTGATGGCGGACGGGTGCGCTGAGTCGTGGTGGACGGTCTGATCGGCGGTCAGGAGCGTGGTAGCCGTCGCGCGCGATTCTCCTGTGCCGGGATTGCGGGCGTAGCGAGGGAAGGCGCCGCTGGAGACTTGGACGCGGATGCGGTGTCCCCGCTTGAAGTTGTGGGCAGTGGGCCAGAGTCGCACGGTTGCTCGGGTCAGCTTGTCGGTCTCGGTCAGGCTTACCAGGCCGTCGCAGACGTTCCAGGAGCGCCCTTCCGGGTCGACGGCGCAGAGCCGGACGAACACGTCGGCGTGCGCCAGGCTCGACTGGAACCAGATCTCGGCGCTGACGTCGCCGATCACCTCCACGTCCTCGTCCAGCACCGGCGTGGTGTAGGTGAGCACGTCCGCCCTGGCCTCGAGGGCGGTGTTGTCCACCCGGCTGTTGTCCTTGACCATGCGCACTCCGCCCACTGCCGGCGTCGGGTCGGCGGGGTCGTAGCGGTAGTGGTCCGGCTCGGACTCGGCCGGTGGCTCGTCTGCCAGCACGCCACCGGCGTGCAGGTGGAACCGCTTGGGCTCGTAGCCGCTCGGCGGCCAGGCCTCGAAGTCACGCCAGGCTTCCTCGCCCATCACGTACAGGCGAACCGGAGGGCGCGCGCGAGGCTGCTCGCCGTGGGCGTGGGCGAGTCCGAAGTCGAGGGCTTCCTCGATGGGCAGACCGGTAAAGTCGGTGTGCGCCCACGGACCCACGGTCAGCCGGGCCGGACGCCCCGCGTCCTGCAGGGTCCGGAAGTCTCGAAGCTGGCCAGGCAGGAAGATGTCGAACCAGCCGCCGATCGAGCTGACCGGCACGGTCGTGTCCGCGACCCGATGGCGGTGGTCGAGGCCGGTCCAGCGCGGGGTGTCAGCGTTGTGGACGAGAATGTCCTGGATGTAGTCGGACCGTTCGCCGATCGCGGCGACGTCGGACTGGCCGAGTGGAAGCGTCCACAACGCACGGGCCGTCCTCTTGGCTTGCGGCAGGCTGCGCAGCAGCGCCAGCGGGCGTTGCTGGGTGCCGACCATCGCGCCCCAGGCGAACGGCGTCTCCAGTGACATGCCGTCGGCGCGGAGGAACTCCAGCGTCAGTGCGGACTCCGTGACGATCGGGATCATCGCCTTGACCTGGGGCGGCAGCTGGTCGGCGACGGCCCATTGCACGTAGCCCAGGTAGCTCATGCCGAAGAGCACGATCGCGTCGCCCGCCCACGGTTGTTTCACCAGCCAGTCCAGCGTCGCCAGGCCGTCTTCGCGCTCCTGGCGCAACGGGTCGAAGGTGCCACCGGAGCCGAATCCGCCGCGGGTGCTCTGCATGACTACCTGGTAGCCCCGTTCGGCGAGCGGCCGCGCCATTCCACTGGCGATGAGTCCGCTGCGGCCGTAGGGAGAGCGCAGCAGGGCGATCGGCAAGCTCTCCCCGCCGGTGCGTGGCGCCAGCCTGTCCGCAAGCAGTTCGACGCCGTCGCGCATCGGCACGCGGAGATCCCGCTGGACAACCACGTCGCGGGTGTGGGGCGGGCGCAGCTTCAGCTTGCGCTGGATCACGTAGCTGATCAGGTTCATCGGAGTGCCTCCGCGTCGGACTTGCCAGCCGCTCGGCCGATGGCGGTCATCAGGACGGACATCACGTGCAGCAACCGGTCGGTGAACGCCTCGGGGTCCAGCGGGTCCGGTCCGTCGACCACCCACGTCGTGATGAAGGCACCGGCGCCGCCGGTCAGGACAGCGGCGAGGTCGTCGGCGAGCCGCGGATCGAGGCGGTCGCCGGCCACCTGCTCGATGCCCTGCCGGTTGACCGGGCGGAACAGGCCGCTCAGCCCGCGGTCGATGGCGAATCCGCCGGATCCGGTCAGCAGGGCGCGGTAGAACACCCGGTAGTCGGCGAAGTGGCGCGACACCGCTAGCGTCAGCTCGCGTGCGGTCGCCTGAGTGTCGGTCTCGATGCGTGGCAGCAGTTTCTGCCGCACCAGGTCGAGACCGGCCTCCAGCAGCAGTGTGTCGCGATCGCCGAAGTGCTGGTAGACGACCCGACGGCTCATGTCCGCGGCTTCCGCGATGTCGGAGAGCGGAATCGCCGTCGTGCCGCGCTCGGTGACCAGGGCGACCGCAGCCTGCATGAGCGCCGCGCGGGAACGGCGCACGCGGCGGTCCTGGGCGGGTTCGGCCGCAGTCAGCTCCATGCCATGATCGTGCACACTTGTTACTAAATGCGCAAGTGTTACTGATCGTGCCTGCCTGCTGTCCACATAGGACGGCATCCTGCTCGACTGTGGACGATCGCGGTCTCTGTCCGGCGTATTGGCCAGTTCAGGAATGCGGCGAACAATGCACGTGCCATGACGGCCTTGACTTCTCGCTTATTCGGTAGTCCTCTCCACGTGAGTATTTCAGTGGGGGGCGACGGGGCCTTCTCCCGCCGGGCGCGCTCCGCTGAACAGGCATTTGCCCGCTATCAGCCCTTGATGAAGCCTGCCGGGATAACCCGGATCGCGGACGTCACCGGCCTCGATGTCATCGGAATACCGGTCTCGCTGGCGATCCGTCCCGCTGCCAGGTCATTGGTGGTCAGTGCCGGCAAGGGCCTGACCGTCGCAGGCGCCCGGGTCGCGGCACTCATGGAAAGCTTGGAGTGCTGGTACGCCGAAAACCTGGATCTGCCCGCGAAACGGGCCACCTTCGACGAGGTCGGCGACGTCGCCGTGAATCCTGAGTCGCTGCCACCCGCGCTCGGCGCTGACACCACAACCCAGCGGAGCATGGACTGGATCGCGGGAACCGACCTCGCGACCGGGCGCACCACCTGGGTACCGCTGGACTCAGTCAACGTCAAGCTGCTGAAGCTGGGCGGGCTGCTCCCGGCCAAGCGCGAACTGGAGACGCTGCGCGGGCTCGGCGCGGCCCGGTTCCTCGGCTGCCACTTCGAGCCGGAGAGGTCCATCGCCTACGCCGCCCAGCTGGCCGGTCTCTGCGACTGGACCGACCTGGACGGCCATTTCTGGCTCGGTGCACCCGCCGTCGACAGCTTCCGGCTCGACACGCGATCGCCTGGCATCGCTCGAATCGCCACCGAAGGCTGAGCCGACACGGTGGCAGTGGCATCCCGTGCTGACGAATTCGGCTTTCTGTACTGTGAATTTCTCGGACGAAGTGAGGACCGGAATACCCGCGGGCGAAGAGGGGATCAACGGGCTTGCCTGGTTGGCCGAGTACACGGGTCAGGCACGATGACGGTTGACGCTCGGCGCCGGGCCGGCGGGGACTTCACGCGGTACTGGGCGGGCCAGAGTGTGAGCATGCTGGGCGACCAGATCACGCTCTTCGTCCTGCCCACTGTGGCGATCGTGTCCTTCGGCGCATCGGGCGCTCAGGTCGGCCTGCTCCAAGCGGTGAACACGTTGGCTTACCCGGCGTTGGGGCTGTTCGCCGGTGTGCTGATGGACCGGATACGGCGTCGTCCAGCCATGATCACCGCCGATCTGGTGCGTGCCGCGGCCTTCGGCTCCATTCCCCTTGCCGCGGCGTTCGGCAGCCTTTCCATGCCGCACCTTTACGCCGTTGCCTTTGTCGCGGGCGCGTTCGCGGTTCTGTTCGACGTGGCCAGCCAGTCGCATCTGCCCTCGCTGGTGCCAAGGGACATGCTGAGCGGGGCGAACGCGAGGATGGAGATGTCCTCCACCATCGCCTTGCTGAGCGGTGCCACCGTGGGCGGTCTGCTGGTCCAGCTGTTCAGCGGGGTCGGCGCGCTCACCGCCAACGCGATCTCGTTTCTCTTCTCGGTGCTCGGGATCATCAGCCTCCGCACTCCGGAGCCCCCGCCCGCCGAAATCAACCGTGGCAAGTCCGTACGTAAGCAGATGCGTGAGGGCCTTGCCGCCCTGTGGCGAGACCCCATCCTCCGGCCGCTCACTTTCGCCGCGGGGCTGCGGAATCTCGGGATGGCCGCGGTGAATGCGGTGCTTCTGCTCTTCGCTTACCGAACACTGCAGCTCACTCCTGGCGTGACGGGACTGCTGTTCACAGCGGGTGCGGCGGCGGCGGTCGTCGGAGCGATGCTGACCAGGAGGGTGGTGCGGTGGCTTGGGCCGGGACGCACCCTACTGCTGACGGCGGCTGAAGGAGCTGTCTGGCTGGCAGTTCCGCTGGCGCTTGTGCTGCCGCCGATCCCCACGCTTCTGGTGCTTCTGGTCCTCTCGTCGATGTGGCTTCCATTGTGGAACGCCACAGTCACCACGCTGCGCCAAAGTGTTACCCCGCCACATCTTTTGGGCCGCGTGCACGCGAGCGCCCGCACTGTGAACATGTCGACGATCCCGGTCGGCGCGTTGCTCGGCGGAGTGCTGGCCGATCTGTCGTCCGCGATGTTCGGGCAACAGATCGGGCTCACGGTCGCGTTGACTCTCGGCGGACTGGTCGCGGCCCTTGGATTCCCGGTTTTGCTCGCGTCTGCCAGCGTCCGGACTCTGCGCGAGATGCCGCGGCAGGCATCTGTGGCGCACGGTCCCGCTTCGACAGATCAAGAAGATCGCTGATGTGCGGGATAGCCGGCCAGGTCCACTTCGACGAAGATCCCACCGCGCTGCGGTTGTCGGTGGAGAAGATGACAGCCACCATGGCCTGCCGCGGACCGGATGCGGGTGGCGTCTGGGCGGACCACGGGGTCGCCCTGGGGCACAGAAGGCTGGCGGTGATCGACCTCCCGCGTGGCGCCCAGCCGATGGTCGCCGAGTTGGGCGAGCACCACGTCGTGGTGACCTATTCCGGGGAAACGTACAACTTCACCGAGTTGCGCTCGGAGTTGAGCGCTCGCGGTCACCACTTCCGGACCAGATCGGACACCGAGGTCGTGCTGCGCGGCTATCTGGAGTGGGGCGCCGCGGTGGCGGAACGACTGAACGGCATGTTCGCGTTCGCCATCTGGGTTTCACGGGACCAGCGGCTTGTCCTTGTCCGGGACCGGCTCGGCATCAAGCCGCTCTTCTACTTCCCGACCAGCGGCGGCGTGCTCTTCGGCTCCGAACCCAAAGCCATCCATGCCCACGACCTCGCGCCACCGGTCGTGGAGCGGGATGGTCTGCGTGAGCTGCTCACCCTGACGAAGACTCCCGGCCACGCGGTGTACGCGGGAATGGCCGAGGTCAAAGCGGGCACGACGGTAATCGTCGACCGGAACGGAGTTCGTGAGCACACCTTCTGGGCACTGCGCGCGGAACCGCACGAGGACGATGTGGACACCTCCGTGCGGCACATCCGTGACTTGCTCGAGGACATCGTGGCGCTGTCCGGCGAAGGCGCGGACGAGATATTCGGTGGCTGCCGGTGGTTCCATGACCCGGAAGTGCAGCGAGCGGACACGTTCCCATGGATGTCCTATGCTCGGGCACACGGTCCGATGGGCGCGTTGAACAAGGAATTCGCCGCCGCCTTGGACCTTGACGCGTACGTGGCCGACCGCTACCACGACGCGGTGGCCGAAGCCCCGGTGCTACCGGACGACAGCCCGTTCGAACGACGAATGCGGATCATCAGCTACGTCCACCTGACCCGGATGCTGCGGGTGCACCTGGACGGCAAGGACCGCATCAGCATGGCGAACGGTCTCGAGGTACGAGTTCCGTTCTGCGACCACCGGTTGGTGCAGTACGTGTACAACACCCCGTGGAGCTTCAAGACTTTTCGACGGCAGGGAGAAGAGCCTGTTGCGGGCGGCGGTCGCCGACCTGCTGCCCGAGGATGTGCTGTGGCGCCGCAAAAGCCCGTTCCCGCACACTCAGACGTGTCCTATGTGACGTGTCTGCAGAAACTCACCGCCGAGCTTCGAAGCCAGGCAGCGAGCTGGGTGGTCGACCTGTTCGACCGGGACGCGATCGAACAGGCCATCACCGCCCCGGCTGAGCAGGTGAGCCCGCAGTCCCGGGCGGTCATGGAACGAATGTCCAGTTTCCACGCCTGGAACCAGATCTGCGCGCCGACGATCAAACTCTAGCGACTGTGATGCCTTTTCGAGCGGTGCCCGGAAAGGCATCACAGTCCATTAAGGACTATCAGCCGTAGCACGCGCCGACGGAGATGTTCACCTGGGTCGAGGTGATGCTGCGGCCCTTGTCCGACGCGACGAACGCGGCGACGCTCCCCACATCGGCCATTGTCGCGGCCCGCTTGAGCGGCGACGCGTCGATGATGCTCTGCCTGGCCGCCTGCATCTCGGGGACGTCCGGGAAGGTGTCGACGATGCCGCCGGTCAGCAGCGTCACGGTCCGGATGCCGTGCGGCGCCAGTTCCACCGCCCACTGCCTGCGCAGTGATTCGATGGCGTCGAAGCCGATCTGGACGTTGCCGAGGCCAGGGCTGGTGTTCGCATGGTCCGACCCACCGAAGAACAACAGCACGCCGGATTCCTGCTTCACCATGTGCCGGGCCGCTGCCTTCGTGGTGATCAGCTGCGTGGTCAGCCCTTTGGCGATGGCCGCGACGAAATCGGGCGTCGAGATGTCGGCCAGCGGCTGGAAGATCGCGTCCTGGGTGATGACGTTGACCGAGATGTCCACGCTGCCGGTCTTCTCCACGACGGCGTCGATGTGGTCGTTCACCGCGGACGCGTCCAGCGCGTCGACCACGGCCGTCTCGGCCTGGCCACCCTCGGCACGGATTCTGTCCGCGACCGTCTCGAGGTTCGCCGGTGTCCGGCCGGCCAGGAAGACCCGTGCGCCCTCGCTGGCGAAGGCACTGGCCATCGCGCCACCGATCGCGCCGCCGCCACCGTAGATCACCGCGGTCTTGTTCTCCAGCAACATCAGCTGCTCCTTTCGCTGCCAGAGAAGCTATGGCCTGGTCACCCCGGTTCACATCGGTCACGTGACTGGCGTGCGACTCCTGGCAGGGGCGGCGATTAAGTCATTCGAGCCCGAGTTGCGCCAGTTCGATCCGTCGGGTGACGCCCAGTTTCGGATAGGCGCGGTACAGGTGGTGGCCGATCGTGCGCGGGCTGAGGAACAACTGCGCGCCGATCTCCTTGTTGCTCAACCCGGTCGCCGCCAGTCGAACGACTTGCACCTCCTGCGGCGTCAGGCTCTTCAGCGGGTCGTCGGCGACCGGCTCGAGCGTCGGGCGCTCACCCAGCGCGGTGAGTTCGCTCGTCGCGCGTGCTTGCCAAGTCGACGCGCCCAGCCGCTTGAACCCGGTCAGCGCGGCGTCCAGTTCGGCTCGTGCCTCGCTACGGCGGCGTCTGCGCCGCAACCACTCGCCGTACAGCAGCTGGGTCCTGGCCTGGTCGAATCGGCCGCCGTGCTTGGCGTGCAGGTCGAGCGCCGCCCGGTAGTGCTCCTCCGAGTCTTCGAGCATCGCCTGGCAGCGCCGCAGCAGCGCTGTCGCGACGGGACTGTCCACGTGCACAGCCCACCGTTCGAACTGCGTGAACTGATCGGCGCTCCGGTCGGGATTTCCGTCGCGGACCGCCGCCTCCACCAGGTCGGCGACCGCGCGGATGGGGAAGTCGTACTTGGCCGGGCCCGTACACACGGCGTGCAGCGCGTCGAATGCCGCGCGGTACCGTCCCGCAGCAAGATCGAGCAAGCCGAAACCCCAGGACGTCATCGCTGTGCCGACGGCGTGCCGTCCTTCGAGAACCGGAAGCACCTCGGCGGCCAGTTCACGGCATCGCGCTTCGTCGCCCGTCACCGCGGCCAGCCACACGGACGTCGCCCGCAACACCGCGACTTCCATGTCCATGCCGAACTCGGTGCTGAGCGCCACTGCCTCGGCCAGGCAGGTCTGCGCCGTGAGGAAGTCACCGCGCAGCGCTTGGGCAAACGCGACGACTTCCTGCGCGTACGGAATCCACGTCAATGCTCCGGATGCTCGCACCTCTGCCAGCATCATCTCCATCGCCGCGACGGCCGCCTCGTCCTCGGCCAGCATCAGCCCGCTGAACCCGGCCACGACCCGATGCATGAGATCGGCGTCCTGCGCGCGACCGACCTCGAGCATGGCGCGAAGTGGACCGACGGCGTTCTCCGGCCTGCCGCTCAGCAGGTCTCCCCAGCTGATCTGCGCGTCGACGGACGCACGCTGCCGAGACTCCGGCGGCAGCCGCAACTCGCCCAACAACCGTCCGCCCTCGGCGAGCAGGGGCAGAGCGCCCGCGTCCCGGCCGGCGCACATCATCTCGGTCAGCATGACGAGCGCTCGTTCAGGGTCGCTGTCCATGATCAACCGGGCTGCCTCGGACGCGAGCGCGGCATCCGCTTCGGGGGATGTCCGCTCGTATTCGATCTGGCCACGCAGCAACGTCGCCTCCGCGACGACGCTGACCTCGGTGGTGAGCGACGTGGCTTCGACGGCCAGGCGGGCGGCGCGTTCGGGCTTGCCCGCGTCGTAGGCGGCAAGCGCGGCCTTGGCGATGCGACGCGCCTTGAGCTCGGGATCCACGCTCAACCGGCCTGCACGGTCGTACGCGGCGGACACGGCCATGGCACCGCCGCGGCGTTCTGCCCGTAGCGCGGTTCGTTCGAGCTCGGCGGCCACGGCCTCGTCCGGCTCGGTGGTGGCGGCCGCGAGGTGCCAGGCCCGGCGGTCGAGGACGTCCGGCGCGGTGAGTGCCTCGGCGAATGCCCGGTGGACCGCGATCCGCTGGTGGTGGGTGGCGCTCTGATAGGCGGCGGCACGCACCAACGGATGCCGGAACGCCAACTCGCCATCCGCCACGCTGATCAGGCCTGTGCGCTCGGCGGCGTCCAGGTCGGCCATGTCCGCACCGACCGCACGGGCCACGTACAGCACGGTGTCCATCCCTGCGAAGCGGTCGGCCGCGGCGACCAGCAAGATCGACTGGGACGACGCGGGCAGGTTGACGATCTGTTCGCGGAACGTCTCCTGCACTCGCCGTGTGACCGGCAACGGGCCGACTTGGTGCGCGGGCTCCGCACGACCTTCACGCTGCGCGGCCAGCCGTGCCGCACCGAGTTCGAGCAACGCGAGCGGGTAACCGTTGGCCTCCTCCAAGACCCGTGTCCGCATCGGCGCGGTCAACCCAGGACTGTTGTGGTCGAGCAAATCGGCCGCCGCGTCCGGCGACAAGGCCGGCAGTCGCGACTCTTCGATGCCGGGCGTGGGAAAGGGCGTTGCCGTGTCGCGGACCGCGAACAGCATCGCGACCGGGTCCGCCTGGAACCGCCGAGCGGCGAACAGCAACGCGTCCGACGACCCGCGGTCCAGCCATTGCGCGTCATCGACTACGCACAACAACGGCTTCTCCGCCGCCAACTCGGCGAGCAACGTCAGTGTCGCCGCGCCGATCAGGAAAGGGTTCGTCGCCGTGTCGCTGCTCAGCCCGAACGCGCCCCGCAACGCGGCCGCTTGTGGATCGGGCAACAGGTCGAGCCGATCCAGATACGGGTACAGCAACAAATGCAGAGCACCGAACGCCAGCTCAGCCTCCGACTCAATGCCCACGCCGCGCAGCACATGCATGCCCTGAGCCGTGGCGACGGCGTGATCAAGCAGCGCGGATTTGCCTATTCCCGCGTCGCCTCGGATGACCAGCGCCGCGCTGCGACCGGAAGACGCCTGCTCCAGTAATCGCTCGACGTGGTCCCGTTCCGCATCCCGGCCGACCAACATGGCACCAGAGCCTAGCTGCTGGAATTGTGCAGGATGGCGGCGTCTACGAGCCGTCGCGTGGTACGCGGACGGCGATTTCGCCGCCCAACTCGGCTCCCGCGGTCAGACCGAGTTGATCGCCGGACCAGAAGCGCCCGGCGTCGTACCAGTTCGGGCGGCGCCCGCGGGGGAGCAGGCCCATGTTCTCGTACGTCGTCGCGACAATCTCCGCGCAGTACGCGGATTCCAGATCCGCGGCCTTGGCTTGGCGTTTCGTGGACGGCAACCGTCCGGCGAGCCACCGGGACGCCAGTCGCGTTGTCGACGGGAACGGCGTTCCATCCAGCCGCGCGATGGTCCGCAGTGCGGCGTCTTCCATCTCCTTGTCCACCGGGCCGGTGAGTTGACGGAGCCAAGCCCGCTGGCCGTACTTGGTGGCCCAGACGATGACGGCGCTGCGCAGGTCGTGTAGCTGCGCTCCACGTTGGTGCACGCCCGACCACACGTCCGGCAGTGACCGGCCGAGCTCGGCATGCCACAGCAGCGGAGGAAGGTCTTCGATCACCACGGACATGCCCACGTGGTTGACCGGGCTGTTGGTGACCATCCGGATGGTCCGGTCCGCTGCCGAGCGCCCGCGGAACAGCCACACGTCGCCGGTGCGGGTGATGGCGGCGGCTTCGTCAAGATCGAGCTCGGTGTCCGGCACAGCCGATAGCATAGGTAGATGCGCTGGTGGAAGGTACTAGGCCTGGCCGGGTTGGTGGGTGTCGCCGCGACCGGGGTGGTGATCGCCCGCGGGGAACGGCGGCGTCGCGCGTACACGCCCGACGAGATCCGTGAACGGCTGCACGCTCGTCTCGCCGAAGCAGCCGAGAAGTAGCCGCTGAAATTTCCTACGGGTGGTGTCGAACGGCGACGAGCGCGTTCGTAGCCAAGGTGAGAGACCGGTACAGGACCGGTCGCCATTCACCGGAGGCCCACGATGTCCGTCACCACTACCGCCGCCGTGAACACCCAGGAGTACGTGAGCGCCACGCTGACCTTCACCGTGCCCGCCGCGAGGGTTTTCGCGGTGCTGGCGGACCCGACGACCCATGCCGCGATCGATGGCACCGGCTGGGTTCAGGAATCCGTCGACCAGGCGCCGCTGACCGAGGCCGGGCAGACCTTCCGGATGGACATGCATCACGGCAACCATCCCGACGGCGACTACCAGGTGGTCAACAAGGTCGTGGTGATCGACCCGCCGCACGCAATCGGCTGGCTGACGGGGTACGACAAGGGCGACGGTGACCTGGAGTTCGGCGGCTGGATCTGGCGTTACGACCTCGCGCCGCTCGGGCCGTCCGAAACCGCGGTCACGCTCACCTACGACTGGTCAGCCGTGCCGCAGCGCATCCGGGAGTACATCCAGTTCCCGCCGTTCGGCCCTGATCATCTCGCCAACTCGCTGCGTCACCTGGCCGACCTCACCGCACCGGCGCGGGACTAGACACAAACGGCGAGGGCCAGGAAGACGTGCTTCCTGGCCCTCACCGCACTGCTGTTCAGTTATGCCGCTGGCGGGAACATCTCCAGGACTCGGCTCGGAATCACCTGCACTGACCCTGCTTCAGTGGTGGCGACCCGTCCGGTGCCCTGGATTCGCCAGATCTGCTCGGCTCCGGGCGTGCGGACCAAGGTCCCGTCGGCGATCTTCAATGTGGTCAACGGATCGATCGTCCGCCACGGGATGACCACGGTCTCGGTCGCCGGCCGTTGCAGCTCGGTGAGGTCTGCCGCGTTGACCTCCACGGCCGCTCCGCCGATCACCAGGTACCGCTTCTTGACGTCCCCGGGCTGGTCCTTGGCCAGTACCAGCGCGCGGTCGCAGACCTTGGACGGCAGTTTCTGCATCTCCCGGTCCGGGATCCGCACCACCTGCGTCCACTTGTAGTGCGCCAGGAACTCCGTCTCATTGATGAATCCGACCCGGCACCCCGCGGCGACCGCGAAGACGCCGTTCGGGTTCGTCGGGCTGTCCGGGGCACGCACCACCGACCCGGAGCCGATACCGACCGGGATCTGGCTGACGGCCTTGTGCGTGACCTGACGGATCTTGCCTCCGTCATAGCCCGCCGCACGCAGCTCGTCCATCGAGTCGAACTTGATCCGGCCGCCGCCGACGGTCAACCACACCGTCGTCGGGAAACCGGCGTCCGCGGGGACGTCCGGCACGGTGAACAGTGCCCGGTCCGCAGGCACCTGGTTCATGTGGTCCCGGCTGTCGATCGCGGCGTTGCTGAGCCGCACCGGGTCACCGCAGGCCGGGCCGCAGTCGTCGACCTTGAACGGCGCGCCGCCCACGAACGCGTACACGAAGCCACGATCGTCGCGTGCCGAAGAACCGGTCTCCGGTGCGGCGTTCATGTGGTTGAGCGTGTCGATCGAGGACTTGTTCACCTTGATGGCAGGCGGACACGCACCGAAGCAAGTGTCCGCGATCGGCGCGCCACCCACGAACTTGAACCAGCGTCCGGTCTCGTCAGAGATCACCTTTCCGTCGGCAGGCACCGGGTTCATGTTGTTGAGCTGGTCGATCCGCCAGGTCGGGACCGCCGAGACGGTGCCGCACGAGATCGGTGCGCAGTCGGTGATCAGGATCGGCGCACCGCCGACGAACCGGTAGTGCTTGCCGCTGTCGTCCCGGCCCACCAGACCATCCGCCGGAACCACCTTGCGGATCGGCCCCTGATTGCCGTCCACATAGGAGTCCTTGAGCGTCTTGATCGTCTGGGTGGGCAGCGCGCCGGTGTACATCCGGACGTCGTCCACCCGGCCAGGCCAGTACTGCTTGAGGCCGTCCTCTTCCTTGACCGCGCCGATTCGCATCCCGGCGTTGTCGGCGTTCCACGGCGCCAGCAGCACGCCCTCACCGATCCGCTCGCCGTCGACGTACAGCCAGAGCGATCCGGCTGTGTGGTCGTAGACGCCGGTCAGCAGGGTCCACCGGTCGGGCCCGATCTCCGTGTCCAAAGTGGAGACAGCGGCCCTGGTGACCGAACCGTCCTTTTCGGGCATCTCGAAAATCCAGGCACCGTTCTCGTGCGACCAGCCGTCGGTCAGGTGCCCGAGCCGGAACTTGCCCGCCACGCCACCGTCCACACTGACCGCGGTGACCTGGTCGGTCTTCTTGTCCAGCTGGACCCAAGCCGACACCGTGAAGCTGCCATCGGTGCGCACGTCCACGCCCTGGGTCACGGCGAAGTCGTCCGTGCCGTCCAGCTTGATCGCGTTGGCCGCACGCCCTTGCGTGAAGGTTGCTCCGCCGTTAAGCGTCGCGCCGCGCGCGCCGATCGAGTCGGACGCGTTGGTGCCGCTGGTCTCGTCGAACCGCAGGTTGTGCACGAGGTTCAAGTCGAAGCCCGCCATCGAGCGGATCTCCGCGGCGAACAGCGCACGCTGGTATGCGCGTACGTCGTCCACCATGCCGGAGAAGTAGCTCGTCGGGGCGTTGTTCCAGCTGTTGCGTCCGATGTAGAACGGCCCCGGCGACGGGACGGTCGCCTTGTGATCCGCCTGTCCCGCGAATGTTCCGTTGACGTACAACAGGATTCGCTGCTCGCCTGCGTCATAGACGCCGACCAGGTGCGTCCACGTCCCGGCCTGTGCCTGGCCGCTGGACTTCGCGACGTCCAGTGACGGTGTCGAGGTGTCCTGCGATGCCGCCATGAACGCCCAGAAACCGTCCTGTGTGGTCGTCAGCGCGAACCCCGGCGCACCCTTGTTCTCCTGGGAGACAACGGTATGCCCGAACCCGGTCGAGTCCACCTTGGCCCAGGCCGACACCGCGAAGCTCCTGGAGGTGTCCAGCACCCGCGGCACGGAGATGAAGTCGTCCTTGCTGTCCAGGTGCGCCGACAGGTCACCGGAGTTGCTGGTCCGCCCGGCGGCCCAGCCCGGGATGCCGTTCAGCGTGCCGTTGAGCTCAGGCTTCTTCTCCTCGGCAGCGTCACCGTTGAGCCGCCACGAGCCCACGGCCACGTCGTCACGTGACACGAAAGCCTCGACCTCGCCCGAACCGAGCGCGCGGCTGAACACACGGACCTCATCCACCCAGCCGTTCCACTGGTGGCCGAGGATCCCGTTCCACTTGCCCCGGCCGACCACGAGCGGACCGGTGACGTGGCCCGGATTCGCCCGTACGGTGGTCCCCGCGAGGGCACCGTTGACGTACAGCTTCATCTCCTTGTTCTGCGCGTTGTACGTCGCAGCCAAGTGCGTCGGTGTGCCCAACGGGGCACCCAGACCCGAACTGACCGCGGTGTCCGCGGGTCTGCCCGATGATGGCCCGTCACCGCTGGTGGCGTAGAACTCCCATTTACCGCCCTCGGCATATTGCCGGTAGCCGAGGAAGAACCCGCTGACGCTCAAGCCCTCCTGCGCGACCGCCGTCGCGGGACTGTTCAGCGCTGGCGCCTTGTCGAGTTGCACCCATCCGGCGACCGAGAAGCTCTGGTCGGTCCGTACCACCGGGTCCTTGGTCGCCGCGTACTGACCGGAGCCGCTCAACTTCAGGCCGTTGCCCACGGCGCCCTTGCCGAACTGGGCGCCGCCTGCCAGAACCATGGCCTGGCCACCCTCGATGGTGTTGGACGCCGTGGTTCCCGCGGTCTCGTCGAACTTCCACAGACCGGCCGCGACGTTGTCCTGGCTGACCTGCGCGTAGATCTCGCCCTCGGACAGCACCCGGTCATACAACCGGACCTCGTCGATCCCACCCTTCCAGTGGTCGACGTACCTGCCGTCCCAGAGCACCCGTCCGATTTGGACAGGACCGGTGGCCACCTGAGGCACCACTTCCTGCGGTGTGGTGCCGACCAGAGCGCCGTTGACGTACAGCTTCATCAGTTTGACGGCCGGGTCGTACACACCCACCAGGTGCGTCCACGTGTTCTGCTGCGGCATCCCGATCGCGGATTCGGCCATCGGGACACCGTTCGCCGCCATGCCGAACGACCAGCGTGATTTGGCGCCGTCGTTGTCCGAACGGTGCCATAGCGCGAAGCCCGGGTGCGCCCCTCCGTCCTGGGTCACGATCGCCCGTGGCCCGACGCCCTGCAGGTTGACCCATGCGGACACGCTGAATCCACCGCTGTTGACGAGCGTGTTCGGGGCGGTGATGTGGTCGTCCACGCCGTCAAGGTGCACCGCCGAACCCACGGCTCCCGGGCCCCAGGTGCCGCCGGCCAACGTGCCGTGCCGGTCGCCTGAATAGGCGGTGTCCTGGGTGTTGCCGTCGAGAGTCCACTGTGCCTTCGGGCCGTTGCCTGCCCGGACGTGGAACCGGTACTGAGCCGTTTCCGAGCTTTCGTTGCCTGCCTTGTCCACGCTCTTGACGAACAGCGTCATCGGCCCGTCGAACGGTGGGGCGAGACGTGCTGTCGCGTTGCCACCGAGGCCGTTCGCCTTGATGTATTCCGGTGATCCGCCGGTGAACCAGTACTTGTACCGGTCGACGTCGGTGACACCACTGGAGGTGAACGTGAAGTCGTCCACGACGCCGACCCCGCCGCCAAGCTGGTTCGGCTGGTAGATCCGGCCGCTCACACCGGGCGCGGAACCGGGGGCCTGACGGTCCACTGTGAACCCTGGGCCGACGACCTTGCCGTGACCGGGTCGCCACTGCGTGTCCAGTTCCCCATCCGCTGCCCACATGTCCCAGAAGACGTATTTGCCGTCGAGTTGTGTGATGTCCAATGTGTGCGTGAACCAAGTCCCGGACGACTGGTTGGCCGCGTGGAACCGGCAAGCAGACTCACCGGACACGCAGATGCCCCAGTTGCCCCACAGGTGCCCGCCGTCTTGGTCGTGCAGGTACGCCTTGAGCGCGACCTCGTTGCCGCCGACGTAGCGTGCCCCGTCGCAGTTCTGGCAGGACTCGATGTGCGGGACGGTGTGCAGGTTGCGCGGGTCGTCGGGCCAGTGGTTGAACGTGACCTCGATGCGCGGGAAGATGTGCATGTTGTTGTGCCACTGGGCGAAGAACCGCTTCCAGCCACCGGGACCGCACTCGCACTCGTCCTTCAGGCCCAGCGTGACGTCCGGCCAGTTGCCGTTGGCCGCTTCCTGCATCTTGCCCTTGATGTTGAAGCCGACCCAGTCCTGGTTGCAGTACCCGAGCTTGGGCACGCTTTGCACCTGGGTGATCTCCTGCTGCCAGGTCGCCTGGTTGTGCCAGTTCATCCAGCTGCCGATCTTGCTGGTCCACCACAGCTCGACCGGTGGCGTGTCCGCCGGGTTGCAGCTGTGCCAGTACTTCCAGCCCTGGAAGATCTTGAACTGGGCGTCGATGATCACCGACTGCTCGAGCCGTCTGGTGTCGAACTCGAAGAAGGAGCGGTCGACCCAGTTCGGCCAGTCGTTGCCGGCGTCCGGGTTGTTGCCCACTCGCGCCACGCCCTTGTGCGTGGCGTCGTTGTCCTCCGGGCTCATGTTCCAGTGGACGTTGCCCGGGTACTTCTTACGCACCAGATTCCACTGTGACGTGGCGGGTGCGTGGTAGTCGTAGACCGGGTCGATCACGATCGGCAGCTGCGCCGCGGGATCGGTGAGCAACGCCTTGTCCGGTACGAGCGAGACCTCGTGCTTGCCGAAGCTCACCTGGACCGGTGCCTGGCGGCGTTTTCCTTCCTCACCGGAGGAGTCCCACATGATCGCGGGCGGTGCGGTGAACACCGCACGGCCGGTGCTGTCCTCGCCCTTGATGTTGCCCGCGTCGTCGGTTTTCATTGTCACGCCCTGGGTCGTGAGACCGAACGTGATCTTCGCCAGCTCCGGGTTGGCCGCCGCTTCACGGGTCTTGACGACCAGCTCGTGGCTCAGGCCGGACACCAGCGCGTTGGCGCGCAGGTCGACACCGGGCAGGACCTCCGGGTACGTGGCGGTGTCGCCGTCGATGACCGGCTTGGGCAGCGGACGCGGCCATGACAGCGTGATTTCCTTACCCTCAGCGGAAAGCCGCGCGAACACAGCGCTGCCACCGCCCGAGAAACTCACGTCAGCGGTGGCAGCCTTCGGCCCGACGGTACCGTCGGGTCTCTCGTGCAGAGTGGTGTCGATGTCCACCCATTTGCCGTCACGTCTGACTCGTTCCGGCACGACCGACTGGCTCATCGTCAGCGTGCCGTTGGGGTTGGCGAACACCTGTGTGTTCGCACTGCGCTGATCGGCGATCTCGACCCGGGATCCCTGCCGCTGCGCGGCGAGCAGGGCCGAAACCTGGTCCGTCGCCTCGGTCACGGCGACCGGCTTGGGCTGCTCCTGCTGCTCGCTTGTCAACACCACGACAAGACTCGCACCGGCAACGACAGTGGCCATCCCGGCCACCGCGGCACGACGTATTCGCATGCCGCCCCCCTTCTACTAGTGGTCGCCGGAAGATACGTGGGAACCGGTTGAGCGGCAATGGTTTCAGCCACGGCTGAAGGCGCTTACAGATGGACACGCGGGCAGCTAGCGTGTGGCCTTTGGGTACATGTCACCGGAATGCGGCCAATTCAGGGGAATTGGCCGCTATTCGTACGCGTGAGGAGCCTCACCCATGTCGCATTTGGTCCGTCTGAGACGGCGCTTACCGATAGTCATGACCGTCAGTATCGCGGCCACTGTGGCAGTGGCCCTTGCCACACCACAAGTCGCGATCGCGGAGAACCAGCCATCCGTCAACCTACCCGAAACCGCGGCCTTGGCGGCGAACCTGGCCGCAGTCGCACCGCACAACCCGGCCGACGCGCCGTCCGAGAAGAACGCGCTGAAGGGCACCCAACAACCACGGGTCATCAACGGCGGCAGCGGGACCTACGCGGCGACGTCGCTCGCCCCCTCCGCGGCCTGGCAGGTGTCCGGCCAAACCGGTGAGTTCAGCTGGTCGTACGGCCTGCCCGTGACGCCGGTGCCCGGCGGCGTACAGCCGACCCTGGCACTGTCCTATTCGTCCAGCGCGGTGGACGGTCTGACCAGTACGACCAACAACCAGACCTCATGGATCGGTGACGGTTGGGCCATGTGGCCGGGCTTCATCGAACGAACGTACGAAGGCTGCCAGCGCGACGTCGACGACACCCCGGACGACAATCCGTTGGACCAGTGCTGGCGTAGTGACAACGCGACTGTGTCGATCAACGGCTCGGCCAACGCGCTGATCCTCGACGACGGCTCGAAGGTGTGGCGGACCAGAAACGACGACGGCTCCAAAGTAGAGCGGTTCGGCACGCCGCACGACCGCAACGAGCACTGGAAGATCACCACGACCGACGGCACGCAGTACTTCTTCGGGTCGCGTGCGGAGTCCAAGTCGGCCTGGAAGGTCCCGGTCTTCGGCGACGACAGCGGTGAGCCCTGTCACAACCCCGCGGGCTATGCGTCGTCGTGGTGCGACCAGCACTACCGCTGGAACATCGACAAGGTCATCAGCCGCAACGGCGACATGATGGTCTACAACTACGAGACCGAGGCGAACAAGTACGGCCGCAACAAGGGCACCGCGGTCAGCGACTACACCCGCAGCGGTTATCTGACGACTGTCGAGTATGGCCTGCGGGCCGACAACGCCGATGTCAAAGCCTCCGGCCGGATGGTGTTCGACACCGCGGAGCGGTGCATCGACGGCACCGACTGCAACGACGTGAACAACCTGCCCGACGTTCCGTCCCATCTCAAGTGCACCGACAACGTCTGCAAGGACAACTGGGGCCCGTCGTTCTTCACCACCAAGCGCCTGGCGAAGGTCACCACCGAGATGCGCAAGGACGGCGTGTTCAAGCCGGTCGACTCGTGGACGTTGCGGCACACCTATCCGGAACCGGGCAGTGGTGAGCGGCCCGCGATGTGGCTGGCCGGAATCACGCACACCGGCCACACCGGACCGGCGGGCGCGGAGTCGATCCCGTTGCCGGAAGTGACGTTCGAGGGATCCCCGTACCCCAACCGCGTCTACACCCCTGGCGACGGCCACTCGAAGCTGATCCGCTACCGGATGAACGCGATCTATTCCGAAGCCGGTGCCGTCACCGGGATCAACTACGCGGAACCGGAGTGCAAGGCCGGCGAGACCGTGCCGGACAAGAACAACCTGCATCTGAACAATCTGCGGTGCTACCCGGCCAAGTGGGCGGCGCCGCTGAGTCCGGAGCGGACCGACTACTTCCACAAGTACGTGGTCTCGCAGGTGACCGAGCTGGACCGGATGGGCAGCACGACCGCGGTCGTCACCTCATACCAGTACCCCGCTCGAGGAGTGGCCTGGCACTGGGACGACTCGGAGTTCACTCCGGACAAAGACCGGACGTACAACGACTACCGCGGCTACGGCACGGTGACCGTGCTGAAGGGCAACGGAACCGACAGCGCCCGATCGAAGAGCGTGCAGACCTTCTACCGCGGCATGAACGGCAACAAGTGGCCCGGCGGCACCAACCCCGCCGTCGTGAAGGACAGTGAGGGCGGCGAAGCCGCCGACGAGGACTGGCTCAGAGGCCAGATTCGCGAGTCGATCACGTACCTCGGCGAGACGGACACCGTGGTGTCCAAGACCATCAACGAGCCGTACTTCCGCCTGACACCGACCGCGAAACGCGGTCCGTTCAAGGCATATCTCGTCCGGCCAGGAACGGCGCGGACGTACACGCCGCTGGCATCCGGCGGCGTGCACCAGACGAAGGTCGTCAACGGATACGAGCCGGACGATCTGACCGGTGTGCCCAGCTACGTCAACGATCTCGGTGACGTCACAACGGATGCGGACGACAAGTGCACCCGGACCACCTATGACCGCAGGCCCGACAAGTGGCTGATGGTCCTGCCCGCGAGAGCGGAGACTGTCACTGTCCATTGTGACGTCAAGGACCCAGCCGCGGACAAGGTGATCTCGGACGTCCGGACCACATTCGACGCCACGGGCAACCCGTCCGAGGTGTCCTTCCTGGCTGACCGTCGCGACGGTGCACCGGTGTTCGTCAGCAAGGCCCGGACACCGAAGTACGACATCCACGGCCGCGCGCTGGAGGTGCTCGACGCGGAGAACAACAAGAGCACTGTCCAGCACACACCGGAGACCGGCGGCCCGGTCCTCCAGGTGACGACCACCAACCCCAAGGGGTATACCGGAACAACGACTTATGACCCGTTGCGCGGCGTCGAAACGAAGGTCGTCGACATCAACAAACGTGTGACGGAGTCGACGTACGACGCCCTAGGCAGGGTGACTGAGACGTGGACGCCGGATCGTGATCGCTCGAGGCGGCAGCAAGGCAGCGCCAAGTACCGGTACACCATCAGCCGGGACGCGCCGAACGCCGTGGAGACAAAGAAGGTCGGCCCACGGGGTAACTACATCACTACGACGCAGATCTACGATGGCTTGCTGCGGCCAAGGCAGACACAGACGCCGACGCGGGACGGGCGTCTGCTGAGCGACACACGTTATGACTCGCATGGCCGTGCTTATCTGACCACGTCGCCGTTCTACAACAAGGCGCCCGTCGACATGGCGCTCTGGCAGGCGACAAACCTGGACGGGGTTCCGGCTCATGTCGTGACCAAGTACGACGGTGCCGAGCGTCCGGTCGAGCAGATCTTCATGGCCCCCACCGAGCAATGGAAGACCACCACGGAGTACGGCGGCGACCGGGTCACCGTCACACCTCCGGCAGGTGGCACGCCGACAACCACGATCACCAACGCTCGTGGCCAGGTCATCCAAAAGCTGACACACGCACCGGCCGGTGCGGACGCCACCAATTACGCGTATCACCCAGGCGGCCAGCTGGCTGAGGTCACCGATCCAGGCGCCAACAAGTGGAAGTTCTTCGTCGACCTCGCCGGGCGGCAGATCCGCAGTGAGGACCCGGCCCGGGGTGCGACGACGACCGAGTACAACAAGCTGGGCCAGCCCGTCAAGGTCACCGATGCCCGTGGGCGGACGCTGACCATGGGTTACGACTCGCTCAACCGGCGGACACACGTGTCCTCCGGGGACACGAAACTGGCCGAATGGACGTATGACACGGCCTCGAACGGCATCGGCATGCCTGCGACGTCGACTCGCTACGTCAACGGCCATGCTTACGTCACCAAGGTCAACAGCTACGACATCGGCGGGCGGCCGAGCAAGTCCGAGGTCGTCATCCCGGCAGTGGAAGGAAAGCTGGCCGGGAACTACGTGACCAGCGTCCAGTACGGCCCGGACGGCACTCCGATCAACGCGGGCTACCCGCAGATCGACACGATGCCCGCCGAGACAGTGACCTTCAGCCACGACGATCTCGGCCGTCCGACCACCACCACGAGCAGCCTCAATGGGCAGACCGACTACGTCTCCCAGTCGCTGTACACCGTGTACGGCGAACTTGAGCGGCTGCAGTACGGCACCACGCCCAACCGTGCTTGGCTGTCGTACTACTTCGACGAGAAAACTCGGCGCTTCACTCGGTCCATCGTGGACACCGAGACTTCGAAGCCGATGCAGACCGATGTCAACTACACCTACGATCCGGCGGGCAACGTGCTGTCGGTCGTGGACAAGCCAATCGGCCAGAAGGTTGACACGCAGTGTTTCCGATATGACCATTTGCGACGGTTGACCGAGGCTTGGACGCCGGACACCGGGTGCGCGGAGCCGGTCCTCGGTACGACCGGCCCGGCACCGTACTGGCAGTCGTTCCAGTACGACAAGATCGGCAACCGTCTTTCGGACACGCTGCGTGCGTCCGGTATGGAGGCGACGTCGACCTACGCCTACACCGGCCAATCGCCACGGTTGGAGTCGGCATCCCTTGGCCGCTTGGGCTTTGCCGCCCAGGCAGCGAGCTACGAGTACGACCTGGCGGGCAACACGACGAAGCGCAACGGCCAGGAACTGGCCTGGGACGACGAGGGCCTGCTGGCCAAGGTGACCGACACCGGCGGCGACACGTCGTTCGTCTACTCGGCGGACGGCACTCGCCTGATCCGGCACGACCCGGCCGGCAGCACGCTGTACCTGGGCAGCCAGGAAGTGCGTGCGGAAAAGTCAGGTGCGCTGACTGTCACCCGGTTCTACTCACATGGTGACGGCAGGCAGATCGCCGTTCGTACGGGCGGCAAGCTGACCTTCGTGGCGCCGGATCATCAGGGCACCAACGAGGTGGCCATCGACCTGGCTTCGCTCAAGGTCGATCGACGTCGCCAGTTGCCGTTCGGTGGTTCTCGTGGCCAGCAGCCGTTGTTCCCTGGTGAGAAGGGTTTCGTCGGCGGCACTGTGGATTCGTCGATCGGGCTGACCACGATGGGCCCGCGGCAGTACGACTCGCAGACCGGCCGGTTCCTGTCGGTGGACCCGATCATGGATCCCGAAGACTCGCAGCAGATGCACGGGTACACCTACAGCAACAACAGCCCGATCACGTTCAGCGACCCGAGCGGCACGTGGCTCGTCGGCGGCGAGGATCCGTACACCGGAAACCAGTACGGCGTAAGGAACAACTCCGACGGCAGCCAGACCTGGATCGGAACACCTCCAGCCACCAGCGGAAGCAACGGGAGGGGCGTCAACTCCCGGATCAACCCCAACGGTGGCGGGTACATCAACGGCATCAGAATCTACGCCGACGACACCCGGGATTTCACCAAGCTGCTGGCGATAGTGCACGACGAGAACCTCGGCAAGCACAAAACCGGTTACAGCATCCACGGTACACAGGCAAGTCGTTATGACACGGCATGGATGATCCTCAACGCCTGCGGACGCCTCAAGGACACGAGTGCCGCCTGCAGCAAGGATTTTGTCGCCGACATCGAACACATCAAGTTCAGCTCACCCGACTTCCCCAGTGGTCACGGGCGTTCAGGTGGTACGCGCAGTGCCGCGAAGGCCGCAGCCAAGGAAGCCAAGAAGCTGGCCAAGAAGGCAAGCGAGGGCTGCAGTTTCACCGCGGAGACCGTTGTGGTGATGGGCGACGGCACGAGAAAGCCGATCTCCGAGGTCAAACCCGGTGATCAGGTCCTCGCCTCGAATCCGGAAACGGGCGAGAAGGGCGCCCGGACTGTCACAGCTGTCAAGGTGCACGACGACACCGTCCAGGATCTTGAGCTCGTGGACGGCTCCCGGGTCACCACCACGTTCGACCATCCAATATGGAACGAGACCGATCGCGAGTGGCAGTGGGCGCAGAAGCTGGACCGCGGCGACAGCCTGCTCGGTGCGAACGGTGAACGGGTCAAGGTCGGCGGGCTCGTTCCGGTCACGTCCCGCTGGGCGCCAGCCTACGACCTGACCGTCGCAGATCTGCGTTCCTTCTATGTCGTCGCAGGTCAGCAGCCGTTGCTCGTGCACAACTGCCCGCAGCGCAGGCTCTACCGGGTCGGCAACGATGGCGCCGACGACAGCATTCAGGAGCCGATCAGCCCCGACCAATGGATCCTCAACGGCGAGACCCTGGACGAAGGCGATTACTTCTTCGTCGTCATGCCCGACAACGAGGTTCGAGCGTTCAAGTACGGCGACCACGGTGGTGGCCACTCGAGCCTCTCCGAACGCATGGACGTGGTCGCGGCCGGAGAATTCGAGGTCAACTCCCGCGGGGTGATCACCGAGTTCAGCAACTTCTCCGGGCATTATTGGCCAAAGGCCACTACCGAGGACGTCATTGTGGAGGCGTTCTCCCAACACGGATTCGACCTCGACAACGCCAAATTCAAACCGTGGACGCCGCCAAAGGACAGATAGGCCCTTGATCGGCTAGGGCCTGCCCATGTGCTGCTTTCCATCGGCACATGGGCAGGCATCGCTAGTGACCGGGATCATCCCGGAGGCGTTCGGCGGCCTCGATCAGCTGTTCGACCTGGTGGACAGTCAAGTTGGTGGCCACTTCCACCAACCGTCCCAGTTTTTCGATCGACTCGTACGGCTGTGGTTCCAGTTCTCCGGGCTCCGCGGATACGTCCGCGATGACCAGCAGGTCGGCCACGGGCATGTGCAGCAGCGGGGCGAGTTCGGCCAGAGCTTTCGGATCCGGCGGTGGATCGCCTGCCAGCAGGCTCGCGATCGTGGATCGAGCGCGGCCCGTCGCCCTGCTGACCGATTTCGTGTTCAGGCCGCGGTTTTCCAGCAGGCCCCGCATGATTCTCGCGTACTCGGCGCTCACCGGTACAGGCTATCCCGGCCAGACCTGGTGGCGCAGAGCGAAAGGGCTGGGCATCACCCGGATGCCCAAGCCCTTTCATCGTGCCGCGTTCGTCATCTGTCGGTCGGGATCTTGTACCGGCCGCGGTGATCGGGATTACCTGTCGTTCTCGTGAAGGAGAACTCGAGGTTCGCGTATCCCTGTTCCTTGGCCTTGGGGAGATAACGGTTCAGCACCAGGCCCCAGATCTCCCCCTGGGGCAGTTTCTTGCGGTTTTCCTCCCAGTTGACACTCATGTCGGCAGGCACGAAGTCGACGCCGTCAAGCACGATTGTGTCGTCGTAGTCGTAGACGACCCTCGCGCTGACCAGGTACACCTTGCCGTCGGACAAGGTGACCTCGTCCTCGTAACGCCTGCCGATCTTGAATTCCGGGCATTCGTTGTGTACGAGGACCGGCTTGGCACCGACCATCACGTGGTAGGTGTGCAGATCCTGGACGGTCAGGTTGTACGCGGCCGTGACTTGCTGGGTGCCTGCGCGGAATCCCTTGACCTCGACGCGTTCGCCGGTCGCGGTGAGCAGGCTGTCGCCTGGGTCGAGCTGGTCGGCCCGCTGCCACTCGCGATCGGTTTCGTTCCAGAACCGGTGATCCCGGGTCGTGGTGACCGTGGCACCGTCCTCTGTGACCAGATCCTGGACCATGTCGCCGTGCACCATCACCGCGGTGACGGTCTTCGCGGCCCGCTGCCCGGTTTCCGGGTCGGTGGCGAGCACCTGGTCACCGATCTTGACCTTCGCGATCGGTTTGGCCGACCCGTCGGCCATCACCACGGCGGTCTCGCCGGTGAAGCTGCAGTACTCCGGTTCCCTGGCGGATTCCTTGGCTTCCTTACGCCCCCAGTTGGCGAGTTTCTTGACCAGCCTGCCCATGTTGCGAATGCTGCCCCGGCCAGGGGTCGGCATCACATCCTCGTCGAAGATGATCTGGTCGAGCTGATCGGCGAACTCCTCACTGCATGCCGCGCTCGTATCCTCAAGCTCATCGCACGCCAACTTCAGGATGAGCGCCGAGTGGCCTAGGTCGTACCCGTTGTCGCGGGCGCTCGACATCACGGGCTGCCCGATGGTCTTGCGGTTCGCCATCGACAGCAACGCCGCGAAGTCCTTGGTGTCCTTCGGATTGACCCGGATGCGGTTGATGTATCCACCGCCGTCGGACGTTTTGCGGGAGACGATTCCGTTGCCGTGGTTCTGTCTGGACGGCGGGGGTACGCCGATGACTGTCTGGCTGCCATCGCTGTTGTTCCTGATGCCCCACTGGCCGCCGTCCATGCTGTCGTCGCCACCGACGAGCCACATGCCGCTCGGGTCGCTGAACGTGATCGGGCTGTTGTTGCTGTAGGTGTACCCGTGCATCTGCTGCGGATCCGAGGGATCCATGATCGGGTCCACCGACAGGAACCGGCCGGTCTGCGAGTCGTACTGCCGTGGGCCCATTGTGGTCAGGCCGATCGACTCATCCACTGTGCCGCCGACGAAACCCTTCTCGCCGGGGAACAACGGCTGCTGACCGCGTGGACCACCGAACGGAAGCTGACGACGCTTGTCGGCTTTCAGCTCAGCCGGATCGACTGCCACCTGGTTGGTGCCTTGGTGGTCGGACGCCAGCCAGGTCAGCTTGCTCCCGACGCGCACCGCGACGGGCTTGCCCGCGTGCGAGTAGGTCCGGGTCACCGTCTTGGTGCCGGTTGCCTTGTCCACCCGGACCTCCTGGCTGCCCAGGTAGAGCGTGCTGCCTGCCGGGTCGTGCCGGATCAGGCGCTGGCCGTCCGCGGTGTAGACGAAGCTGGTCTCAGCGCCCTTGTCGGTCACCTTGCCCAGCAGGCCTTCGTCGGTCCAGTCCAGTACCTGACTGTCGCGTTTGATCGTGTTCCCGGCCGGGTCGTAGTCGTAGGCCTTGGTCGCGGCCGCCGCACCGGCGAAACCGAAGTCCATCGAACGCAACCGGGGCGACGAACCGGTGTAGTGGTAGGTCGACGTCAGCTCAGGCCCTGCGCCGCCGCGAAGGCTGTCCGACAGCCGGTTGCCGACCTTGTCATACCGGAACGACTGCCAGTAGGGCTCCGGGCCGGTCGTACCGAGGACCGGTTCCGCGCACCCGGTGTCCGGCGTCCAAGCCTCGGTCAACCGTCGCAAGTGGTCATATCGGAAACACTGTGTGTCGACCTTTTGACCGATTGGTTTGTCCACGATTGACAGGACGTTGCCCGCCGGGTCGTAGGTGTAGTTGACATCGGTCTGCATCGGCTTCGAAGTCTCGGTGTCCACGATGGACCTCGTGAGCCGACGTGTCTTCTCGTCGAAGTAGTACGACAACCACACGCGCTGCGGCAGCACGCCGAGCTGCAGGCGCTCCGGTTCGCCGTACACGGTGTACAGCGACTGGGAGACGTAGTCGGTCTGTCCATTGAGGCTGCTCGTGGTGGTCGTTGGACGGCCGAGGTCGTCGTGGCTGTAGGTCAGTGTTTCTGCAGGCATGGTGTCGATCTGCGGAAGCGCCGCGTTGATCTGAGTGCCATCCGGGCCGTACTGCGCCTTCGCCACATAGGTACCGGCGAGTTTCCCCTCCACCGCGGGAATCTCGATCTCAGTCCGATAAGGACGAGCACCGATGTCGTACCCGGTGACTCTGGTGACGTAGGCATGACCGTTCACATAGCGCGTGGCGCTGGCCAACATCCCCTTGCCGTTGGAGGCGGTGTCGTACGCCCACTCAGCCAGTTTCGTGGTGTCCCGCGACATCGTCTTGCGCCGCCCCAACGCGTCATACGTGTTGGTCAGCGTGATGCCGCGAGCATCGGTCGTCTCGGTGAGCCTGCCGAGCTTGTCGTACTTCAGCGTGGTTCGGCCCTTGACCGGATCGTCCTTGAGGACCACGCGTCCACTTAGGTCGTACTCGAACTTCCATGTGTTGTCACCGGGATCGGTCACCTGTGCGACTTGCCCGTCAGGGTGGTACGAGTAGGCGGTGGTGTCGAAGACGCCTGGCGCGGAGTAGGTCAGCTTCTGGACCACCTGGCCACGAGCGTCGGTCACCGTCGTCGTCGTTGTCCCACCGGCCGGCGGGGTGACGGTAACGCGGTCGCCGCCGTATTCCGTGGTGGTCTTCCATTGCTCGGTGGGGGCCATGAAGATCTGCTCGACGGCTCGCTCCGCGCCGTCGTACTTGGTCACCGTGTGCCCGGGCACGCCATCAAGGTTGGTGGCCTGCCACAGCCGCATGTCCACCGGAGCCTTGTTGAAGAAGGGCATTGTGGACAGATAAGCCCGGCCGTGCGAGTCGTAACGGGTGTCGGTCAGCAGGCGTCCGTCCTGTGTGGGCACCTGCGTCTGCCGCGGCCGCAGCAGGCCGTCGAGGATCTGCGTCGACGTGATGTACTTCCCGTTCGGCCCCAGCTGTTTGGTCTCCACCGCGTTGGGCGCGTCATGGCTGATCGTGTAGCTGAACTTGGCGCTGCCCGACTGCCGCCTCGAGCGGTCCCGGTCCGGCGACCACGTCTCGATCAGCCTGCCCAGCGCGTCGTACTGCGACTGCGAGACACGTCCGTTCGCATCCTTCGTGTGGATGGCGATTCCGCGCAACTCGTCGTATGTCGTCGTCGTGGATTCGTTGAGGGCGTTGGTCACCGTCGTAGAGGTGACCGGGCCACCCAAGCTGGGGTTGAACGAGACCTTGCTCTGGTGGCCTTCCGCGTCGAGCACCGCAAGACCTCGACCGTGCCGGTCGTAGTCGGTCGTCCGCGCCTTGCTGATGTACACGGCCTCGCCGTCGGCGAATCCGGACAACTGCTTGATCTCGGTGGGGTTGCCGACACTGTCGTAAGTGGAGACGGTCTCGCTGAGCGCGTGGACCGGCAGGTTCACCGGCACACCACAATGCACCGAGACGGTCTGGATTCGCGACGGCAGAGCCATCAGCCACGTGTCGGGCCGGCGGTCGTACTCGTTTCGCGTGCACCGGTCGTCCTTGTCGGTGCCGACGTCACCGAAGTCGTCGATCGCGATGACCGAACCGGTCAGGTCCGCGTCGTCGTACTTGTTGACGCTCTTGGTCTGCCGGACTCCGCCGGCCTTCAGCGGTGTGTACGTCTGGGCCGTGCCAGGGCGGACGATGTGGGCCTTGAACGGGCCACGGACGGCCGTTGGCTCCTTGCGGAAGTGCGGTTCGCTGATGGTCTTGGTGACCACGGTGTCGGTCTCGCCGAGGTAGGTGATCGACTCGCGCATCTGGCCGTTGAGCCAGTTCTCGTCGAGCGCCTCACCGTTCTCGCTGTCCCGGACCTTGAATTCCCTTCCGTGGTCACCGTTCATGCCACGGTAGAAGGTCTGCACGGTCTTCGAGCGCGGGCCGTCGGATCCGTTGCCCTTCAACACGGTCACCGTGCCGTAGCCGCGGAAGCTGTTCCAAGTGCGCTCCGCGTCGGGCGTGAACTCGGACTCGTCCTTGTGCCACGCGGCGCTGTTGGCCGGGTACTGGTACGTCGTGGTGTCGGCGACCGTGCTGCCCATCCGGTCCAGCGACGTCACCTGGGCGACCACGTATTTGTGGAAGTAGTCGGTGCGTGGCGCGCTCAACGGAGCAGCCCACTTGGCCGGGTAGCACCGCATCGTGTTCTGCTCAGGCACTTTGGGATCCGGCATGGCCCGGCCCGGCACGCACTCCGGCTCGGCGTAGCGGATGCCCGTGACACCACCGCTCTCGGACAGGATCGCGTTCATCCGGTAGCGGATCAGCTTCGAATGCCCGTCACCGGGCGTGTACACCCGGTTGGGCAGGCGCGCGCCCTCGAAGACCACTTCGGGAAGCGGGATCCTCTCGGCACCCGCCGGTCCGGTGTGCCCGGTGTGCGTGACCCCGGCGAGCCACATCGCCGGGCGTTCGCCGTCACCCGGCTCCGGGTAGGTGTGCCGCAACGTCCAGGAGTCGACCGGTGCGAAGGTGCCGGCCTTGCGGATCTGAGTGGTGATCTTGTGCAGCCGCTTCGTCGAGAAGAAGGAGGGCGACCAGCGGTCCTTGCAGACGTTGTCGTCACACTTCAGGTTCGAAGGCACATCCGGCCAGTTGTTGAGGTTCCCGCAGTCTGTGCCCGGGATGCACCGGTCGGCCACATCGAACACGACCCGCCCGGAGGCCTGGACCGCCGCGTCGTCGGCGCGCAGACCGTAGTCGATGGTGGTCAGGTAGCCGCCACGATCGTATGTGCTGACGGCGGTGGCCTTGTTGCGGCCGTACTTGTTGGTTTCGGTCTCGTAGTTGTAGACCATCATGTCGCCGGTGCGGCTGATGACCTTGTCCACGTTCCACCGGTAGGTCCGGTCACACCAGGAGCTCGCGAAACCGGCGGGGTTGTAGCACGGTTCGCCGCTGTCGTCACCGAAGACCGGGACCTTCCACGCGGACTTGGCCTCCGGCCGCGAGCCGAAGAAGTACTGGGTGCCGTCCGTGGTCGTGACCTTCCACGACTCGTCACGATCCTCAGGCTTGCCCAGCCGTTCGATCCGCGAGCCGTCGTCACTCTTGCCCCGCCACGCACCCGATTTCTCGTCGCGGATCAGCATGGTGGCCGATCCGTTGAGCGACAGCGTGGCATTGTCGTTACGCCAGCACTGGTCCATCGGCTTCTCGCTGTCGGCGTTCTCGACATCCCGCTGACAGCTGTCGTAGGTGCGCTCGACAAAACCAGGCCACAGCGCCCAACCGTCGCCGACCCACGACGCCTGGTTGTTGGTGGCACTGGTCAGCCCGTCGACCGCACTGGACGAATAGGACAGTGCCAACGACGGCTGCACACCACCCGGGACCTGGGTCACGGCGAGCGGATAGGACCACGAGAAATCGCCCGTCTGCCCGGACACCTGCCAGGTCGCCGACGGCGACAGCGATGTGGCCGAATAGTTCCCGCCACCGCTCCCATGCTGCCTGTCGCCCTGCTCGCCCCGCAGTGCGTTCTTCTCTGACTCGGCATCGGCCGGATTGTGGGGTTGCACTCCGGCAACACTCGAACCCACCGAGGCGACTTCAGGCAGGGCAACCGAGGGGCCGCCCTCGGCGACCGCGATCTGCGGCATCGCGACCGCAACCACCAGCGTGCCCGACAACGTGACTGTCGACGCGACTGACAGCCGCCGTCTCAGCCGAGAGAAACTCAACACAACATGGCTCCTTGATCCAAGACTCCGGACTCCTCGACAGGAGACGGCGTCCATTCGCGCGGAAACTACGCAAGGGCCACATGCGACACAACGGGTTTCAGCCCTGCCTGAACCCAGGCGCCGCTACGCGCCCGCCTTGTGCATGAAAGCCTCGAGCCGATCGGCAAAGCCGGGTGCCGCGGCGACGAAGTGACCAGCGCCCGGATGCACGGTTCGCTCGCCGTTGAGCGCATCCGCGAGAGCGTCACAGATCCGCTCGAGCGCAGCCGCGTGGTCACCGGACGCGACGAGCACCGGGACTCCGGCGTCCCGTATCGCATCGAGTCGCGGGCGCGCCTCGCTTGTCGGGCGGCTACCGTGCGCCCGGTGAACGCCGGCGACCACTTCTTCGGGGAGCGGACCGTCGCCGACGGGCGCGCCCGCGATGCGGAGAAACTCGCGCAGCTCGGCCGAATCCATGTTCATCCCGTGCGTGATGACCGCGTCACCGATGCGCTCAAGCCGTGCGACTTCGGGGTCGCCGGGAACCAGGTAGTTGAGCGGCGGCTCGATCAGTGTGAGCGAGCGCACGCTGTCCGGCTCGGCAGCGGCTGCGATCAATGTCCCGAGTACGCCGTAAGAGTGGGCGACAACGTGCGGGCGGCCGACGAGCAGCGGTGCCAGGTCCTGGGCGTCCACCTCGAAGTCCTGACGTTCCTGAGGAGGTGGACTGGGCGGGTAACCACGGCGATGGACGTATGCCAGCGTCCATCGATCGGCCAGCGCGGCGAGAGCACCCCACGTCGTCCGCGCACTGGCACCGCCATGCACAAGCAGGACCTCCGGCCCAGCGCCGTCGCGCACCACCACGATTTCACCCACGAGGCGAGCTTAGAGGCCGCTACGATCCGGTGGCGTGGTTGAACAAGCTCGTCCTGAGCGGATCACAGTGTTGAGCGGTGACTTGCCGTACCCGGGTGTGCGGGTCGGCAGGGTCGCTGCCTATGAGTTCGACATTCCCGACGGGAGGTACGTCCGGCCGGACGCCGGGCGCAGGCAGCGCGCCTTTCTGTTGCTCGACGAATCGGCCCAGCTCAACCAGCCGGTGGTGTTCAAGCCGGAGCGGGCCGGCTGGTGGTACGTCGACCTGGTGGGCATCCGTGAAGAGGGCGACACGATCCACGTCGTCGACCATTACGTCGACTTCATCGTCGGCCCGCCCGGACTTCCTTACCGGATACTGGATTTGGAGGAGCTAGGCGCGGCGATGATCGCCGGAACGCTGACGCCCCAACAGGTCGCGCACGTCCTCGCCGCGACCCAGGCATTCGCTGACCGGCACCTGCAGGGCAAGAGGCATCATGGACCCGAGTGGCCGGACTTCCCGCCTGCCGCGCTCGCCGCCGTGCGTGACATCGGAATACCCTCCCGCTGATCGGTTTTGTGTCGGGCTCGCTCCTCTTGCGATTGTCCTTTGTAGATTGGTTTTGGCGGTAAAGGCGGCGCGGGTTCGGGTATGGGGGCTTGTGCGGCGGTCTGCTGGAATGGATCACTGTCAATCCGGCGTCCTGCGTAATCAAATAGCCCGATGTGGCTATGTTTCGACCCGTAGGCGTCTGGATACGATGTGTAATCAAGCGGCGACGCTACCGCACTGGGGAGTGATATCGGTGACGCAATGGATTTTGGCCTTTGATGCCGATTGCCATTTTTGCCGGGACGTGATCGATCGCATACAGGCATCCGCGAACGGGGCACTCACTATCGCTGGTCTCAAGGAGCGGCATATTCAAGAACTGAGGGAACGTGTACTTGGTCAGGAGCCTGTCTGGGCGCCTACATTACTTGCTGTCGATGGCGAGAATGTGCGCGCGTGGACGGGTGCGGCTCTTTCGGTAAGGATGGCTCGACTGCTTGGCGTGCGCGGATCGCTCAGAGTGGCGAGTGCCCTCAAAGATGCCGAAATCGTTCAGCATCCAGGTCGGCGCCGACTGCTGAAAGCGGTACCAGGACTTGCGCTCGGCGCGTTCCTGGCCACCGGTGGCCTTGCCACGCCTGCGATGGCCCAACCAGGCATGAGCAAAGCGAGGCGGTGGGCGCTGGCGAACGCTGATCGCCTGCCGACGGCATACGACGACGTCATCTCCTACCCGATGGCCTATCGAAAGGCCATAGTCGCCGCCTTGCCTCCGCACACACGTAGTGCGTTGTGGGCCGAGCACATTCGACGGTTCCAAGCCGCGCAACCGATGCTCACCGGCCCTCAAAAGGAGGTCATCGGCGAGGCGCTGCGAGTGGTTTCGCGATCATTCACCGCCGACGGAAATCAGGCCGCGCCGGACGCGTTGTACGAAGCGGCCGTCGCCGCTTTCGGAGTCGACAAGGCCCAAGAGTTGCTCAAGACACTGGGGCCGAAGAGTGACGCCGTGGCACCTGCCGCATCCGGCGCGGAGCTCGAGGACTGCGAAAATGCCTGTAAGACGGACGGTTGTGGCGGCGGAGAAGTGTGCTATGCCGAACCGTGGAATTGCAACCGCACTTCTGTGGGCTGCGGTATTTTCTGGTTGTCTCCGTGTGACGGCACGTGTCGGTAATCCCGTCAGATCACGCGGCCGCCGATCGCGTCAGGCGCGGTCGGCGGCCGCGTGTGACGGACGGCGAGGTAGACCGAGCGGACCGCGAGGATGCGTTCGACTTCGTCGATGATGGGTGCGAAGAACTCTCGGCGGTGGTCGGCGTCGGTCATGGAGATGACCGCGAAGTACATGCTGCCGAACCCGGCGAAAAGCGTGGCGTTGCGCAGCAATGCGACCGGCGCCGCAGGCCATAGGTTGGAGTACAAGGGCGGGCTGCCGATCCACTGTTCCGCGGTTTCCGGTGTGACCACGAGCAGGCCGAGGGCGATGAAGAACGCGAACAGGGCGACGCCGATGACCATCGCCTGCATGAGTTGCCGGGTGGCGAGCATGATCAGCAGGTTGCGGACCTGCCGGCCGCTGAGCTGAGTCGTTCGCAGAAGGCTGTCGGTCGGCAGTTCGTCGATGGGCACTGTGGACAGTGGCGTTTCCCGGCACGCTGAGGCCAGCGTCGGCGGGCTGATGTCCTGTTCGATCCGGCCGATCTCGGTGCGCAGCCGCGCCGCCGCGGCGAGCACGGTGATCATGGCGAACAGTGCCACGACCAGTGTGACCCGCCACCAGGCGAGTCTGTTCATGGCCTGCCAGATTTCGCCGGTGAAGAACAGGAAGAGTGTGACGAACAGGATCGCGGGGAGTGCTCGGCCCAGCAGGTGCATGCTGTTGCGCAGGTCGTAGATCGTGTGTTGAACGGCTCGGTGCAGGAGCTTGCCGAGGCCGTAGGTGGTGGCCAGCATCGTGGCGAGGAAAGCGGCGCCGTAGAAGATGACGAACCCGGCCAGACCGAGCGCTGGTGGGGTGACGGCATCGTCGACAGCGAGTTGTAGCAATGGGACGGTGACGGGCATCGCGGCGTACGCGGTGAGAACGGTGATGGTGACCGGCCGCGAGAATGTGGGCTGTCGCCGGACGAACGCGGACGCGATCGCCCAGGCTGCCATCGTCAGGACGATCACCACGCCGAGCATGACCCAGCGTCCTGATCCGACGGATTTGAGCGGTACGAGCCATGCCAGGCTGGCGAAGGCCACGAACGCCAGTGCGGGCAGCATCCTGGGCAGGACGTGCGAGGCGAAGCCGTATCCCTCGATCATCGTCGGCGCGCCCCGCCGGACGAACCAACGTTCGGTGTTGCGTACCAGGGCACGCGAGGCCGTGAACATCATCATGGGTCTTTCGGGTGGAGGTCTGGCGTGCCGGGCGACGAAAGCCGTAACCCGGTTGGCAGCGTAGTCGCGGAAGCTCAGAGGTCGTCTCCTTGACACGGTCTGACGTCATTCATACATTCAGTGTCACTTTGTATGATTGACGTGGGGAGTTGGTCCGGATGGGGCTCGGCAGGAGCGCCGTGGTGCTGGGAGGCAGTGCCGCCGGTCTGTGCGCCGCGGGCGCGCTGGCCCCGTACTTCGACCAGGTGGTGGTGCTGGAACGCGATGAGCTTCCGGCGGACGCGGAGCATCGGCGTGGTGTGCCGCAGAGCAAGCACCCGCACTTCCTGCTGAACGCGGGCCGTCGCACGATCGGGGCGCTGTTTCCCGGTTTCGAGGACGAACTCATCGCCGCGGGCGGGCTGCACCTGATGCCGTCCATGGACGCCGCCTACCTCGACGGGCCAGGCTGGTCCGCACGCAAGCGCAGCTCAATGACCATGATCTACAGCTCGCGGATCCTCATCGAACGCGTTCTGCGCGACAAGGTGCGGGAATTGGCCAACGTGGTCATCCGCGAAGGTGTCACCGTGACCGGCCTGAGCGTCCAGGGTGGACGGGTCACCGGAGTCGACCTCGCCACCGCCGAACACATTGACGCCGACTTCGTGGTGGACGCGATGGGCCGCGGTTCCTCGGTCGGCAGTTGGCTGGTGGCGGCGGGCTGGCCCGAACCCGAAGTTCAGACTCTCGACGCCAAGGTCACCTACACCTCACGGTGGTACGCCCTGCCCACGCAGCGTCCCGCGTCGTGGTGGTGGCAGCACCTGGTGATCATGCCGACCCTGGACAAGGGCAAGCACCCCGCCGAGCACGAGTTCCTGGTGAACTTCTTCCCGATCGAGGGCAATCGCGTGATCGCCTGCATGGGCTCGTGGGGTCTCGAGATGCCGCGCACCAACGACGCGTTCGTCGACTCCGCCCGACGGGTGCGCACGCCGTTGTTCGCGGCCGCGATGGAACAGTGCGCACCCGCCTCAGAGGTGCACCTGACCCGGTCGACGGGCAACAGATGGCGGCGCTACGACCGTTGGGCCACGCCGCCGCAGGGGCTGGTGTTCATCGGCGACTCGATCTGCGCGTTCAACCCGTTCTACGCGCAAGGAATCAGCTCCGCGTCGGGTTCCGCGCTGCTGCTGCGCGAACACCTGTCTCGCGCCGCGCGTCTCGACGCGGGGTTCTACGCACGGTTCCTTGTGGCACAACGCAAACTGCTCAGTGTGCCGTGGCGCCTGGCGATGGCAAGGGACCAGGGCTACGCGTGCGCGGTCGGCACTGAGATGTTGCCCGAGTGGCGGCGTCGCATCGTGGCGGCCATGTCCGGCCCGGCGTTCAGTCTCATCGTCGGGGCCGCGCGTGAGGACGAGGTCGTCGACGAACACTTCGGCAAAGTGTTCAATATGGACGAATCGCTGGCCGACATGATGAGAAACCCCAGGGTGATCGCGGGGCTCGTGCGCTTCGGCATCCGCGCCATGTTGGGCAGGCGCCGGGTTCCCTTCGGGTTCGATCCGCAGGTCGAACCACCCGCGACCGACTACTCGGCGACCCCTGCGGCAGCACGATGAGCACGGTGTGCAGCCCGGAGGCGGAGGCCCTCACCCGCGAACTCGGCTTTGACTGCCACGACGTCAATCCCGTGGTCTCGTTCCGATTTCCCTGGGATCTCACCAACTGGACGATGCCGCTGCTTGAGCTGCTCATCATCGGTGGCGCCGTTCTCGCACTCGTGCACGCCGTCCGCCGCTACCGCGAGGGCGATCCGGTCAATCTGGCACTGTGGTGCGCTTCGCTGGTCTATCTCTTCGTGACCGAGCCGCCGCTGTACTTCCCGGAATGGTTCGGTCTCGACGAGTTGTACGGATTCATCTTCGCCCACAACCAGTTCACCGTGCAGTTCATGTGGGACCGGTTGCCGCTCTACATCGTGGCGTTCTATCCGGTGATCAGTCAGCTCGCCTACGAGCTCGTGCGGTCGCTCGGGATCTTCCGGCATCGTGGGCCGCTGGCCGGTTCGGTGGCCGTCGCCTTCGCCTGCCAGGTGTTCTACGAGGTCTTCGATCACATTGGCCCGCAACTGAAATGGTGGGCCTGGAACATGGACAACCGCATCGTCAACCATCCCGCGATGGCGTCGGTGCCGATGAACAGCATGCTGCTGTTCGCGTCCGTCTCGATGGGAGCCATGACCTATCTGGTCGTACGCCTGGCTCGAGGGCGGTTGCTGGCGCTGCGGATCCTCCTGGCCGGAGTGCTCACGCCACCGACCATGGCGATCGCCGGCATCCCGTCGAGCCTCTTCAGCGGAAACGCCACCGCGCAGGCATGGGTCCTCGGCATCGAACTGGCGCTGCTCTGGGTGGTCGGCGCGTGGATCGTCATCGCACACTCGGCGGGAACGAGGGAGCCGCTGTCCGCCTTCGTCCGGTTCTATCCCGCCGCCTATTTGGCCGGGATGGCCGTGTTCTGGATCAGTGCCCTGCCGGATTACCTGGCCGCGGACGACGGCGTCACCAGCGACGGCACTCCGATCGGAAACGGACTCTACGCGCTCGCGTGCTTCATCGGCGCCGGCCTGTTGCTGGCCGCGTTGTACCGGACGGAACTCGCCCGCCGCAAAGCGCCCGCCACCGCCTGAGGTGTCCCTATCAGGGAAGATAGGCGTATGGGGCACCACGGATGGCAGGGCAACCCACCCGGCACCGAGGACGAGGCACGTCGCCGGATCGTCGAGGCGGCCACGGCGTGCATCGACCGCGTCGGGCTCGCCAAGACCAGCCTCTCCGATGTCGCCGCCGAGGCCGGCGTGACCCGGCAGACGATCTACCGCTACTTCCCGAGGCTGCCGGACATTCTCCGCGCCGTCGCCCTGGCGGGCGTGGACGAGTTCACCGGGCGGATGGAACGCCACCTGGCCTCGTTCGGCAGCGCCGAGGAGGCTGCCGTGGAATCGGTGGTGTTCGCTGTCCGAACGGTTCCCCATGAGCCTTACCTGGGCCTGCTTCTGCAGGCAGGTGAAGCCGACTTCTTCACCACCGAGGTCACCACTCCGCTGGCCTTCGCCTTTGGCGCGCGGATCCTGCGCAACCTGCCCGTCGACTGGCCCGCCGTCGGCGTCACCACCGACGAAGACCTCCAAGGACTCGCCGAAATCCTGATGCGGCTGTTCCTGTCGTTCCTGCAGTACCCCTCGACGCCCCCGCTCACCGACGACCAGTTGCGGGCCCTTGTCCGGCGCTGGATCGGACCGGCCCTGCGCGACATGGGGTAGACACCCGTCAGGGTTTGAGTGTGCAGTGGCCGGATCGGCAGTCCTGCAGGGTTTTCACGGCGTTGCGCCGGGCCCGTTCCAGTTCGGCGATCTTGGCTTCGAGCCGGTCGACCACCGCCTCCAGCCGCCAGCGTTCGGTTTCGCACGTGCCGTGGGACTGCAGGGCGCCGACGATCTCGTCCAGGGTGAATCCCAAGTCCTGCAAGGCTTTGGCCGAGCGGATCCGGTCGACCGCCGCTGGGGTGAACACGCGGTACCCGGAGGGACGGCGTTGCGCCGCGGGCAGCACGCCGCGGCGTTCGTAGAAGCGCACGGTGTCGACGCTGACACCTGCTTGCTCGGCGACCTGTCCGATTTTCATGCCCGGTTTCCCTTGACTCTAGAGTTAGGTCCAGAGTCTATGGTCCGCCGTATGGATATTCCAGCTGCTTCCACTCCGATCGTGTGTGACATGACCACCGCGCCCGACACCGAGGACGAGCGTCTCGCCGAATACCGGCGGCTGTTCAGCGAAGTCCTTGTGGGCAGGGAACGGACTGAGACGGGCATCCGCTTCCGGTTCCACGCCAATCCCGGTGTCGAGGCGTGGGTGTGTGATCTGGCGGCGCGCGAGAAGGCGTGCTGCGCGTTCTTCGCGTTCGAGATTTCCGTTGTGGGTCAAGAGGTTGTCTGGGACATGGCGGTCGTCGACAACGACATGGCTCGCGCCATCCTCGACCAGTTCTACGAACTGCCGGTCACGCTCGCGAACAACTTCGACGACGTGCGGGACAGGTTCGCCGATCTCGGCCTCGAGGTCATCTCTCAGGGGTCCGTGCGGCTATCCTAACGTATCAACGAGTGTTAGATTGTCGATGTGACTGAGCAGCGCGTCGACTCGTGTGACCTGTTGTGCCTGGATCTGCCGCATGCCGAACAGATCAGGGCTGGCCTGCCCGCGTTGCCGGAGGTGGAACCCGCCGCGATGCGGGCACGCGCCCTGGGCGATCCGACGAGGTTGACCATCGCCGCGGCGCTGTCGTCGGGCGACGAGCTGTGCGTGTGTGACATGGCGTGGGTCGTGGGGCAGGCGCAGAACCTGGTTTCGCATCACTTGCGACAGTTGAAGCACGCCGGGCTCGTGACGTCACGGCGAGACGGCAAGCTCGTGATGTACGCGTTGACTCCGCAAGGAAAGGCGTTGGCCGCCGCGGTCTTGGGTGAGCCAGTCGTCGAAGGCGGACAGCGTGGCTGACGCATGCTGCGGCCCGCAGGAAGACGCGGACCACGACGAGGCGCAGAGCCTATGGCAGGTCCGTGAGTTGCAGTTGGCCGCGGTCGCTGCTGTTCTTTTGGCTGCGGGATGGATTGTCGGCGGGTCAGTCGGTACTGGGCTGGAGTTGGCGTCGGCGGTTGCCGGTGCGGCCACGTTCGTACCCGGCGCGGTGCGCGATGTGCTGAAGGGCCGGGTCGGGGTCGGCACACTGATGACGATCGCCGCGATCGGTGCTGTCGCGTTAGGACAGTACTTCGAAGCGGCGATGCTGGGCGTGCTGTTCTCGATCGCGGAAGGGCTTGAGCACTACGCCATTGCCCGCACGCGGCGTGGGTTGCGCGCGTTGCTTGACCTCGTGCCGCCGACAGTGTCGGTTTTGCGTGACGGCTCGGAGGTGCAGGTCGCGCCGGGCGAGCTCGTGCTGGGGGACCTGATGGTGCTGCGGCCGGGGGAGCGCGCGGCCACCGACGGCGTGATCACATCGGGACACACCAGCCTCGACTTGTCCGCGATCACCGGCGAGTCAGTGCCGGTCGAGGCAGGTCCTGGTGCGGTCATGCACGCGGGCGCGATCAACGGCGGCGGTGCGATCGAGGTCGAGGTGACCGCGCTGGCGTCGGACAGCTCGCTGGCCAGGGTGGTGCACCTGGTCGAGGAGGCGCAGGACCGTAAGGGCGTGGGGCAGCGGCTGGCCGACCGGATCGCCCGGCCGCTGGTTCCGGCGATCATGGTGCTGGCCGTGCTGATCGCCGGGGCGGGCGCGGTGCTCGGCGATCCCTTGGTGTGGCTGGAACGTGCGTTGGTCGTGTTGGTCGCGGCTTCCCCGTGTGCGCTGGCGATTTCCATTCCGTTGACGGTGGTGGCCGCTGTCGGTGCGGCCAGCAAGCAAGGCGCGTTGGTCAAGGGCGGTGCGGCGCTTGAGGAACTGGGCCGGATCGGTACGGTCGCGCTCGACAAAACAGGGACGCTCACCCGGAACCATCCTCGCGTGGTGGAAGTCGTTCCGGCACAGGGTGTTTCGCGTGAAGACGTGCTGGCTGCCGCCGCCGCGCTGGAGGCACGCAGCGAACATCCCTTGGCTCAGGCCATTCTGGAAGCCGCGCCTGGACATCCGCCTGCCGAGGACGTGACGGCGTTGCCAGGCCACGGTTTGGTGTCCGCCGACGGAAGGCGGTTGGGCAAACCGGGCTGGATCGACCCGGGTGAACTCGCTGATGACGTTGTCCGGTTGCAGACCGCGGGCGCGACGGTTGTACTAGTCGACAACGGCACGCTGCTCGGCGCTATCGCCGTTCGTGACGATTTGCGTGGCGAAGCGCCGCAGGTTGTGGATTCCTTGCGAAAGCTGGGAATTGAACCTGCGATGCTGACCGGGGACAACTACCGAACGGCCACCGCGTTGGCAGCCAAGGCCGGTATTTCCGTTGTCCACGCGGAACTTCTGCCTGAGGACAAGGCAGCGCTGGTCGACCGGATGCGCGACGGGCACAAGGTCGCCATGGTCGGCGACGGCGTCAACGACGCTCCCGCACTGGCCACCGCGGACGTCGGCATAGCCATGGGCGCCATGGGAACCGACGTCGCGATCGAGACCGCGGACGTGGCGTTGATGGGCGAAGATCTCCGGCACCTGCCGCAAGTACTCGCGCACGCCCGGCACGCCCGGCGGGTGATGGTGCAGAACGTCGGCCTGTCGCTGGCCATCATCACCGTGCTGATCCCGTTGGCCGCCTTCGGTGTTCTCGGCTTGGCCACGGTCGTGTTCGTCCATGAACTGGCCGAAGTCCTGGTCATCCTCAACGCCATCCGCGCGGCGAGAAGCACGTTCGCCGGCCGGGCCGGAGTTCTGCCCCTCAACGCCTAGATCTGCTTCACATGGCGTTTCTTGCCTCGTAGAGGTCCGACAGCGACCGCAACAGTGTGGCGATCTCGGCGCGCTGGTTCACACCGAACTTCCGGAGGATCCGTGAGACGTGGGTCTTGGCGGTGAGCTCCGTGATGTACAGGACCCGTGCTATCTCCTTGTTGTTGCGGCCCTGGGCGATCAGCGCCGCGACCTCGCGTTCCCTCGGGGTCAGCCGGGACAGCAGGCTGCTCGACTTCTCGGCAGGCTGGACGAGCAGTTCGAAGGTCTCGGTCTGCATGACGTCGCAGATGTCGCTGACATCCTGGACAGCGCGACGGATGTCGTGGCCCGCGCCCGCCGCCATGTGCCGGGCGTGGTCGATACTGTGCCGAAGCAGCCGGAACTTGCCCGAGATCTCCTCGACCAGTTCAGGCAGTGACATCTCGTCCGCACTCGGGCGTGGCGTCCCCGGTCGCCTCCCGCTGTGCAGCCGGTTGCCAGCGCGTTGATGAGTGATCACGTTCATCATCGTCTGAGCAAGGCGCCAGAACGCGGAAACGGTTGCGCCGTCGTACGAGCTCGCCTGATACGACTGGATCGCGGCCTGTCCGGCCACCCGCTGGACACCGTCCACTTCGGCGATGAGAGGTACGACCACCGCGTCCTTGGACTTCAGTCGCGCTTCTGGAAGCGAGGAGCCTCGCCGCACCAGCGCTCCCTGATCGAGAGAGAAGGTGTACGGTCGTTGCTGTTCGATCATCCACGCACACATGTCGTTTTCGCCGTAGATGTGGAAATTCGGGTCGCGATACCCGTTGTCGTCGAAGTTGTACGGAAAGGCGACGACGTTTCCGTCCTGGAAGAAGGCGACGTGGAAAGCGTCGACACGGCAGATCTTGCTCATCGTGATGTGCAGATGGTGGTAGAGCTGGTAGCGTCCGCCGTCGGTTAATCGTCGCATTTCGCGGTCCGCGGCCCGAATGACCGCGTCCACCGGAGGGGAGTAGGCGGAATGTCTTTCGAAGCTCTCGGCGTGCTCCCTGGATCCGGCAACCGGTGAATCGCCGCGTTCGACAAACAACACTGATCCCCCCAGATGCCGGCAAGTCGCGCTAGGGCGGGCCAGCTGGATTCGGTTATTGCCTGTCATCCTACGATACTCACATTCGCCGTTTAGTCAAGAGCGATGTGTGACGCCGTCATGGAAACCGATATTGACGCGTTCCCGGTGCGTCTTCGCGGACAGCCATGATCAACACGCTGGTCGCGCCCGCGTTCGCAAGGTCTCGCTGACTGAACCGGCCTTCAATGCGTGCAATTTCCGGCGCGATTAGAACGGACTTTTCTCGCATTGTGCTCGTAAGCCGGAAGTATTGCGGTCGCGGACGTCGCCTGCCCGCATGCCGGGTCGTGCGGTTGGAACCGGCGCGGGTGGCCCGTCCAACTGCTCACCCGAGCTCCTTGTGCAGTTGGACAGAGTACATCTTGGTGGTATTTCGGCTAGATCCACTTGACGAGAACCGCGCACGATGGAGAATGAATAGTCTGTGGGATGCGAGTGGCCTGCCTGCTACGCCATTCGGGTGCAATGGGGGTGAAATTTGCGGTATGCGCGGCAATTGGTTGCGTGAGAAGTCGGTTTCGCTGACCTCTTTCGGCGCGGCCAACTATCTGCTGCTCGGGCAGTTTCTCACCACCATTGGCACCGGGGCGATTCTGGCGACGGCGACCATCTTCCTGATTCGCTCGGTGCAGCTGCCGCCGGTCGAGGTCGGCATCGGCATGGCCGTCGTCGCGGCGATCGGCTTCGTGGCGCTGTTCGGGATCGGGCCGGCGGTGGATCGTTTCGGCCCACGTGAGGTCACCATCATTTCGACCGTGGTGGCGGCCACCGCCACGGCGTGCTTCGTGTGGATCGACTCCCTTCCGACGTTCATACTTTTCGAAGGTCTGTCCAATACCGGCTTGATCGGTATGGGGGTCGGGCAACGTGCACTGATCGGGCGAATCATGGAGGCGGGTGACCGCGTCCGCTATCAGGCCTACAGCCGTTCTGTGTCGAATGTCGGCTACGCGGTGGGATCGCTGGCTGTCATTCCATTGCTCGAAGCGGACAGTCGCGCCGCTTACGTGGCCGTCTTCCTCGGCATCGCACTTCTCATCGGCGCGGCTATTCCTTGTGTCCTTCGTGGCCCATATCCGAACGAGGCTCCCCCTCGGAAGTCGTCCCGAATGGCGATCGCCGACGTGCGCTATGTGGTGATGGCCGTGTTGTGCGGCCTGCTCAGCGCGCGCGCCAAACTGCTCACCGTGGCAATCCCGTTGTGGATCACCGCACACACGTCGGCGCCCTTGGGGCTGACCGGATTTCTCTTGTTCTTGAACACTGTCGTCGTTGTGCTGCTGCAGGTGCGTTTCTCGCGGGGAGCCGCCGATCTGGCTGGCGCCTCGAAGGTGACGCTGCTCGGCGGTTTCGCCTTCGTTGCCGCATTCGCGCTGATAGCGTTCGCCAGTACGACTATTGCCGGCATTGCGGTGGCAATGTTGATAATCGGTGTTTTGTTGTTCACCATGGGCGAAATGTGGACCTCCGCGGCGTCATGGACCTACAGTTACGAGCTCGCGGACCCAGCCATGCACGGTCAATACCAGTCCGTCTTCGCCTTGGGCCGAACAGGTGGCAACGTCGCTGGTTCTTTGCTGGCCAGTGTCGTCGCCGCGCTGGGTATCACAGGATGGGGCGTGGTGGTGGTCGTCCTCTTTTCCTGTTGCGTGCTCACCGTAGTGGCCACACCGCGCAGCCGAGCCGCTGATCTGCATGGCCGAGTCGAATGAGGAAGTCCCGGGAAGGAGTGCGGAACACGTGCCAGGTCTTGTCTTTCCTGTGGCCGGAATGAGCTGGGCGGACTTTCGAGACCGGCCAGAACTCCGTGGGGCTGATGCGGGTGAACCGGGCCGAGGTGGATGGCGCTATCGGCGAAGCGAACGCCACATGCACCGCGGTATCGACCTCAAGGCGCCGATCGGTACGCCGTTGCTTGCCGTGGAAGGAGGGACGGCGGAATTCATCGTGCACGAGGAGGGCCGCGGCGGAGGTCATCGAGTACGGCTGACCGGCGCGAGCGGTGCCGTGTACCACTATCTGCACCTTGGCACCGACCCTGCGCACACCAGAGACGCGTTTCCCGCGGAATTCGCCAATGCGGGCAAGAGCCCCGTGGCGGTGACTGCCGGCCTGGTCATCGGCTACCTCGGCCACACCGGCGGCGCTGTCGCAAGCGGCATCCCGATTCCGATCCCGGCTCGAGCGGCACACCTCCATTTCCAGTACCACCCGCTCGGCGCCGATGGTGAAGACGCCAATCCGGCGAACCTGTTCGATCTCATCGACGCTGGTGAGCTCGATGGATGCGTTCAATGAGAGTGGCCTTCTCGGAATGCACCCCGAACTACGAGACGCATCTCGCGCCGTACCAGGTTCTTGGCTTCCTGGACGACGATGAGACGCCCGCGACCGCGTTCGGGCACGGGATGTTGCCCAGCAACCGTGAGCTGACCAGGTTCTATCTGGCTCGCAGTGTCCGTGTTGACCTCGGCAAGTACACAGAAGGCAAACGCGAACGCTACGTCAGAAAGCAATGCGCTTCGCTCAGTCGAGACTTCGTCCCACGCGGTCAGCTCGAACACCTGGACGACTGGGTGGATCTGAGCGTGCGCTACATGAACGAGAGTCCACGGTGGGCATCGCAGCGAAAGCGTTTGTTTGAAGCCGAAGACGTAATGGCCCGGCTGAACGTGCCCATGACAACTCATCTGTTGACGCTGACGGACACGTCCAATGGAGCGCCGGTCGCGCTCGCGATGCTGTACGTGGAACCGCCTGTCGCGTACTACGCGCGGGCGTTCTACGACATCAAATACCGGAACCTGAGTATCGGTTCGTACTTGATGAGCAGTGCCGTCAACGAGATGCAGGGCCACGGACTTTCCCATATCTACTTGGGCACGTGTTACTACGAGGGTGCCCGGTACAAGACGCGGTTCGCCGGCATGGAGTTCTTCGACGGCCTCGGCTGGTCGGACGACCGGGAAAGGCTCCGGCTGCTGTTGAGTCAGCAGGATGATCTGCACGACCAGCACCTGTTCGATCATCCGTCGTATCTCGCGGCCGGCCCGCCGCCGCGGTCCGAGGACGCGACGACACGGCTGGTTGATCTTTCGAACTGGACGGAGGAGCGATGATCCCGCTCGATCTCAACGCCATCGCAGCTGCGGTGGGCGGTCGTCTCCACCGGGCGGACGGTTCGCAGAAGGTGCACGGCACCGTCGAGTTCGACAGCAGGAAGGTGGGCCCTGGCTCACTTTTCGTCGCACTGCCCGGCCAACACTCCGACGGCCACCAGTTCGCCGAGCAAGCAGTCGCCAGGGGAGCGGTCGCGGTACTCGCGGCGCGCGAGCTGGCAGCCCCAACCGTCGTCGTGCCCTTCGTGGACAGTTACGTCCCGACAGATGCGCTTGTGCTGGCGGGTGACAATGACGGATCAGGTGCCGCGGTTCTGGCGGCGTTGGCGAAGCTCGCACGCCACGTGATCGGCCTCGTGCCCGACTGTGCTGTTGTTGGTGTGACTGGCTCGGTGGGCAAGACATCGACCAAGAACCTGATCGGTCATCTGCTGGCCCGGCTCGGTCCGACCATCGCGTCGCCGCGGTCGTTCAACAACGAGCTTGGGCAACCGTGGACAGTGCTTCGCGTCGAGCAGGGCACCAAACACCTTGTCCTCGAACTGGGGACCAGGGGCGTCGGCCATTTGGCAGCGCTCTGCGCGACCGCGCCACCCCGCATCGGCGTCGTGCTGAATGTCGGCGACGCACACTTGGGAAACATGGGATCCCTTGAGGTGATCGCCTCGGCCAAAGGCGAACTCGTGGAAGCGTTGCCGGACGCCGCCGCGGGCGGGGTCGCCGTGCTCAACGCCGACGACGCACGAGTCGCTGCCATGGCGGCCCGCACCTCCGCCCGGGTCGTACTGACCAGCCGCACAACCGACGCACACGTTCGCGCAACCGACATCGAGCTCGACAGCCAGGCAAGACCGCGATTCACGTTGTCCGGCGCCAGCGGTTCGGCGCGAGTCATGCTGCCGACGCACGGCGAACACCAGATCGACAACGCCCTGGCGGCCGCAGCCGTCGCACTGGAGCTCGGCGCCACGATCGACGAGGTCGCGGCGGGTTTGCAGGCCGACTTCCCGACGCCCCCGCATCGGATGGCTGTGCACCAGACGCCGGACGGGTTCACCTTCGTCGACGACGCGCGAAACGTGAGCTCGGGATCGGTGTTGGCGGCCTTGCGCACCCTTTCCGCGATGGCCAGGCCAGGCAATGCGCGAAAATGGGCGGTATTGGGAACAACCGAGGAACCCGGCTTCGCGTCGGACGACAGGCACGGGCCGTGGGGGCGACTCGCCGCGGAGTTCGCCGACCGCGTTGTGGTTGTCGGCCAGGCCGCGGGCGACATCCATGCGGCAGCGGCGGGCGTGGGCAATGGCGTACTTACGAAGCTGGTCCCGGACGTTCCAGCCGCGATAGCGCTCTTGCGTGACGAACTGTGTGCCGGGGATGTCGTGCTCCTCAAGGGTTCGAGCAAAGCCGCTCTCTGGCGCATAGCGGAAGCGTTTCTTCCTGATGACGTGCCTCGCACCGGGCACGACAGCGACTACGACGTCGTGCTGCCGTAGACTGAGCCGATCGCCGCCGGGAACGGAGAAATGACATTGCGCCTGCACGAGCAGAATTGGCCCGGCGGGATATATTCACCTCGAATCGGCGAAGGCTCGTTCTTCTGCCAGTTCCGCGCGCTGTCCGAACCGGACCTGGCCAGGCGGGTGTGCGGCCCGACGTCGGCGGCGATCGTGTTGTCGCACTACGGATTGCTTGACGACAAGTGGCGGGCCGGTGAGTCATTGGCGCCATTCGTCCGACTTGTCCTGGACGAACACGTGGACGGTGACGTCGAAGTGGTGCGACGTCGCTATCACAGTGATGGGCAGGATCTGACGGTGACGGTCCGGCGGGTGACGCAGCCGACCGAATGCGCGGATGGCGCGCTCATCGCCCGGGAGAGTGATTGGGTTGATCGTGGCGATCAGTCGCGGTTCAACCCCACCTTCACGATGGCCGGTGGGTACGACCACAGATTCTCGTCCGAGCTGTTTCAGCGGTTCGGGGTGGACGCCGAGTTACGGCACGTCGACGTCGCCGAGCTCGCGACGTTGTTCGAGCGCGGAGGTGCCGACTTCTTTTTGGCGTCGGTGCGCAGCGCATTCTACGACGGCGGGCACGTAGTGGTCGTCGACGGTTATCGCAACGGTGTGTTCACGGTCGTGGATCCGTCGGACCCGGTCTACCGCGCTGCCGTGCGCTTCTACCCGGAAGACGCCATGTCCCATATGTTCAACGGCTTCGGTACCGCGATCCTGCGGTGAACCCCGGGAAACACACGCTGCGCGAGTATTGCGCGGAATGCAATCATGACTACCTCTCCTTAATCGAGTCAAGACGTGGGCGTTGAAATACGCCGAAGATGTACGCCGCTGTCGATGTGGGTTTTCCCGACCAGGGTGTATCACCTGGATGGTGGATTGGTCGCGGCATTGTGATCGGTAGAGTGAAACCTCTGCATGGGGGTATTGCTTAACGCTCGGTGGCCGGTTCGGCCCTGTTTTGTCTTGACCTCCTATTGTCGGGTGCTCAGTGACCTGTGAAGGTGAACTCGCATGGATTTTCATCGGCAACGACACAGGTGGTCGGATGACTTCCTGGCCGCCGTCCGGCAGGGGGATTTCGATGGCACCGCGGCTCAGGCGGAGGGTGGCAGGCTGCGCGCACTCGTGCGTGCCCACGTTGACGGCGGCGCCGGGTTCCTGATCATGACCGGCCTTGAGGCGGCCGGGCAGGACATCTATGAGCGGGCGCTGTTGTGGGCTTCTGACGCACTGGGAACCGTTATGGCGCAGGACAAAGCCGGCACCCGTGTCAGGTCCGTCCGCAACCGGGGCACAGCGATCGGTGAAGGCAAGTCGGCTCGCTACGCGGACTCGAGGCACGGCGGCCACCTGCACACCGACGGCGCGGAGAGGCCGTTTCCACTGCCGGACTACTTCACGCTGCTCTGCGTGCGGCCGGCGAAGGCCGGTGGTTCGCTGAGACTTGTTCCGGTGGAACACATTCGGGCTCGCCTCGCCGACACTCCGGACGTAATTGCCGTGCTGGAGCAGGACTTCCACTTCGACCGACGGGGTGACCAACCACCCGGCGAACCGGCCACGGTGCGCAAACCCGTGTTGTTCAAGACCGAGAACGGCAGCCACGGCGTGACGTATCTGCGCCAGTACATCGAGATCGGACACGGCCAACCCTGCGCCGCGGCGCTGACGTCCGCGCAAAGCCGTGCACTGGACGCCTTCGACTCCGTGCTCGAGGACCCAGCGAACGCGATCGAGGGCCGAATGGCCGCCGGTGAGCTCGCGGTGTTCAACAACCTGCGGATCCTGCACGGCAGGACCAAGTTCGACGACCATGCCGATGCCGACCGCGCACGGTTGCTCTACCGGACATGGATTCAGCGGACGCCGGCTGCCGGCACCACCGACGGGACGTGATCGAATGCGGGTTCTGGTCGCGCCCAACGCGTTCCGTGGCGGTCCGGGCGCGCGGTGGGTCGGCGAAGCGCTGACGAGCGGGTTGACGCACGCGGGAATGGTCAGCAGTGTGGCGACGATCCCGCTGTCGGATGGTGGTGATGGCGCACTGGACGTTGCGACGGATCTGCTTGGTGGCAGCCGTGTTCGGACGATCGCCGACGATCCCCTCGGTGCGCCGGTGCCGGCGGAATACCTTCTCACGGAAGACGGCACGGCGTTCGTCGAGACCGCCCAAGCCAGCGGGCTGCGGTTGGTCGTCAACCGCCCCAAGCAACCACTTGTTGCGAACACAAGGGGAACAGGGCAGCTGATCGCGCACGCTGTAGCGCGTGGCGCGACCAAGGTCGTCGTCATGGCCGGAGGAACAGCCTCGGTCGACCTCGGTGCCGGTGCCCTTGCCGCACTGGGAGTTCGCTTCTACGACGCAGGCCGTCGCCCGCTTCAGCCGGTACCGCGCGATCTCGTCCACGTGCGACACATCGATACCGGGCCAGCTCAGGAATTGCTGCGCGGTGTCCGCATCGAGGTGCTCAGTGACGTATCCACGCCACTTCGGCGCAACATCGAACGGTTCGGTGCCCAGAAAGGGATCACCACATCGGACGCGGTGGTACTGCGAGAGATGCTGGACGCGATGCTGACCGCACTCGGCTGTCAGGAAGACCTGGCAGCCAAGCCATTCCACGGCGCCGGCGGTGGGCTGGCAGCCGGCCTGCACACGGTGTTCGACGCGCCGGTCAGCCACGGAGGTCGCTTCTTCGCGTCGCTGGCTGGGCTGGCCGGCCAGATCGACCGCGCGGACCTGGTGCTCACCGCCGAGGGACGGTTCGACAGCGGATCATGGGAAGGCAAGGTTCCTGGACTGGTCGCCACCATGGCCATGGCACAAGGCAAGCGCGTCGTGATCATCGTAGGCGAGCTGGGATTGCCCAGCAGTGACCTTCCGCCGGGTGTCCACTGCGTGGAACTTGGGCTGGAACCGCCCACGCCTGGCCATGCGGAGACATCTGACCGCTGGTACGCGTTCGCCCGCGCGGCGCGATCGGCCCTCGACTGCGGATCGGTGCCGCATGCGAGTTGACCACCAAGCACTGCGGGACTTCACACAGCAGTGCCTGATCGCGGTCGGCGTGTCCAAACAGGACGCGGTAGTGGTCGCCGATGTGTTGGTATCAGCGGATCTACGCGGTGTGGACAGTCACGGTGTGGCCAGGTTGCGCAGGTATGTCGATGGAGTCCGCAACGGCCTGATCGTCCCTGACGCGCGTACTACTGTCCTCGCCGAGACTCCGGCCACTGTGGCGCTGGACGCCGGCAACGGCCTGGGACAACCCGCCTCGTGCGCAGCCGTCGACATGGCCATGGCGAAGGGCGTCGAAACGGGCATCGGGATGGCGACCGTACGCCGGTCGAACCATTTCGGCATCGCTGGATACTACGCGCTTCGGGCCGCCCGCAAGGGTTTGTTCGCCATCGTCGGCACCAACGCGTCACCTCAGGTCGCCCCGACCAACGGTGCCACTCCCATGTTCGGCACGAATCCGCTCGCGGTCGCTTTTCCCACCGATCCCGAACGGCCCTTCGTGTTCGACGCCGCCACCAGTGTTGTCCCGCGGGGAAAGCTGGAACGCCTGCATCGTGAAGGTAATGAGATGCTTTCCGGGTGGGCCGTCGACCCGAATGGCGAGTCGACCACGGACATCCCGAGGATCGTGGACGGACTCAAGGCCCGCGAAGGGTATGCGCTTCTTCCGCTGGGCGGTCTGGGGGAGTTGCACGGCGGCCACAAGGGGTACGGCCTCGCGACCGTGGTCGAACTGTTCTGTGGACCGCTTGCGGGCGCCCGCTGGGGACGTCATGTGTACGGCCCCGACGGGGCCGGGCTTGGGCATTTCTTTCTCTGTGGTCAGGTAGCCGCACTGACCACTGTGGCGAGTTTTCAGGCCGAAGCCAGCCAGATGTTCGAGGAGCTGCGCGCGTCGCCGAAGGCGCGGGGGCAAGACCGCGTGCTGATCGCCGGTGAACGTGAGTACGACACCGAACAGCAACGGCTGGCGACCGGTATTCCGCTGAGGCCGGCTGTCGTGGCCGATCTGTCTCGCATCGCGGACGAATGCGATGTGGCACCGCTCAGTCCGATCCCGCTTGGTCCGCCCGTTGACAACACAGATAAGGGGGATTGATGAACAGCACGACGAAGCTTCGTAAGCTGATCGCCGACGGGCAGATCGGCAGGCTGGCAGGCGCGCATGATCCGCTGAGCGCGAGCCTGGTGCAAGCGAGCGGTTTCGACGGTGTGTGGGCCTCCAGCTTCACGATCTCAGCGGCCAACGGCCTGCCCGACATGAGTCTGCTGTCGATGACCGACTACCTGGAAGCGGCCGGCCGGATGGCGGCGGTCTGCTCGGTACCGATTCTCGCCGACTGCGACACCGGCTTTGGCGGCGTACCCAACGTCGCGTACCTGGTCCAGCGTTACGAAGCCGTTGGCGTGGCAGGAGTCTGCATCGAGGACAAGGTCTTCCCCAAGACGAACAGCTTCGTCGACCACGGCCAGGAACTGCTGGACGCGAACGAGTTCGCCCTGAAGATCGAAGCGGGCAAGAACGCCCAGCGTGACCCGGACTTCGTGCTCGTCGCGCGCACCGAAGCATTGATCGCAGGACATGGCGTACAGGAGGCGCTGCACCGGGCCCATCGATACGTCGACGCCGGTGCTGACGCGATCCTGGTGCATTCCAAGAAGTCATCACCCCGTGAGGTGATCGAGTTTCTTGACGCCTGGCAGGGCAGAGCGCCGGTGGTCGTGGTACCCACCACCTATCACGACTGGCACTTCACGGATGCCGAAAACGCCGGAGTGTCCCTGGTCATCTACGCCAACCATGCCCTGCGGGCGGCGGTCAGGTCGATGTCGCAGGTGCTGAGCAGCATCGAGTCGTCGGGAGCGTCCACTTCGGTCGAGGACCTGATCGCGCCGGTCTCCGAGGTGTTCGAGCTGACCCAGCTGGACAAGTGGCTGCATCTGGAGAAACAGTGATCGGCGCGGACGAGTTCGCGGCGGCGCTGCTCGACCAGGACTACCAGTTCTTCTCGGGTGTTCCGTGCTCTCGGTTGGCTGGCGTGACCTCGATCCTGTCCAGCCACGAAGGCCGTTACGTCCCAGCGGCCAACGAGGGCGCGGCCCTGGCTATCGCCGCAGGTGCACGGATGGCGGGAACACGCGCGGCCGTATTGATCCAGAACTCAGGTCTGGGAAATATGGTGAATCCGCTGACGTCTTTGGTGCTTCCCTATGAGATCCCAGTGCTCGTCGTGGTGAGCCTGCGCGGTTGGCCGGTGGGGACGGACGAACCGCAGCACAACGTCATGGGAAAAGCGACCAAGCCCATGGCGGATCTCTGTGGGATGCCGAGCATGGTTCTCGAACCGTCGCTGGGATCCCTGGCGGAAGCGCTGGCCAGCTCGCAGAAGGCGGAAATGGATGGCAAGCCGTTCTGCCTGTTGGTTCCGAAAGGGACAGTGAAGTCGGCCGACCCGGCACCAACTCCGTCGAGCGGTGTGCTGAGCCGTGTCGATGCGGTACGGATAGTCTCAGCGCAGGCTCGTGACGCCGCGATCTACAGCACGACTGGATATACCTCACGTGAACTGTTCGCTGCTGCCGATCGGCCAGGCAATTTCTATATGCAAGGTTCCATGGGACATGCGTTGGCCCTCGGGCTCGGGTCGGCATTGCGCCGGCCAGATCGACGCGTCGTCGTCCTCGACGGTGATGGAGCCGCGCTGATGCACATGGGCACAATGTCCACTGTGGGCAACCTTGCTCCGGCGAACTTGTTGCATGTTGTGCTGGACAACGGAACGTATGGTTCCACTGGAAGTCAGCCGACCACGTCCGCGACAGTGGACTGGCCGGCGTTGGCCCGTGCCAACGGCTATCGCGATGCCTGGTTGTGTGCTGACGGCGCCGAACTGCAAGGCGTGTTGGGCAAAGCGCTGACGCAACCGGGTCCGTGCTTGGTCGCCGTACGGATTCGGGCCAGTGAAACCGACGTGCCGCCGCGGGCCAGTGCGGAGTTGCCGCTTCCCGGGATCCGTAACAGGTTCGAGCACGAGTTGGCGGTCGGTCCTGGCGGACAGATGACATGACCGATGTGGACGATCAGCGTCGGGTCGAGGTGATCGAGGGCGCCGGAGTCGCTGCGAAACTACCCGCAGTGCTTCGAAAAATGCGAGCCCAGCGTGTTCTCGTTGTCGCGACACGAAACGCGGTGCATCGCACCGGTGCACCCGGGTGGCTGGCGCGACACGCCCACGACTACTTTTACGACGTCGCCCCGAATCCGCAAGCCGCGGATGTCGTCCGAGGCGCACGTGCCGTGCTGCGATACAAGCCGGATGTCGTGATAGGCGTCGGTGGCGGCTCCACTTTGGATACGGCGAAGGCTGTCCGATTGTTGCCGCCGACCAAGGACGAGGCTGAGCGAGTTCTTCGTGGAGACGAGCCGATACGAGTGGCGAGACCACCGAGGCTCGTGGTGATACCGACGACAGCGGGCCCGGGCAGCGAGGTCACGGCTTTTGCCACGATCTACGTCGGCACGCGAAAGTACTCACTGGACCATCCGACCGTGAAAGCGGACGTGGCGCTGATCGATCCCGCACTCACACACTCATGTCCGCCGACGTTGACTGCACACTGCGCACTTGATGCCACCGCGCACGCCATCGAGTCATGGTGGTCACTACGCTCCAGCGCGCCGTCTCGCGATCTGGCACGAAGTGCGTTGGCACGCCTGGTTCCTATACTGCAAAAGGGCTTTCGTGACACATCCTCTCAGCAGCGCGAACTACTCAGCAATGCCGCAGTCATGGCAGGGCAAGCGATTGACTTGACCCGCACAACGGCGGCGCACGCCTTCGCGTATCCCACGACCGCACGATTCGGTGTGCCGCATGGACTCGCGTGCGCATTGCATCTGGTTTGGTTGTTGCCGTTGACGCTCAGTCAACTCGAGCCGTCGAGTTCTCGCATGGCAGCGGACGACATAGGACACATGCTCAGGCTCCTGGGCGCTCGGACAACTGCCGAATCCGGAGCGGCATTCGCCCGGCTGTTACGGCTGGCGGGCTGCCCGACGCGGCTTGGTGAGGTCGGGGTTCGCGCCTCGGACTTGGAGTTGATGTTCGATGACGCGCTGAGCAACAGCCGCGCCCAAAACCATCCGATCGCGCTCCGCAAAGACTCGGTTCTGGAGTCGATGAGGTCCCGGTTGTGAGCGATCGAGGGGAGACGTCGTGAACCTACGGATTTCCGGACCGACGCCCTTGCCACCAAGGGTTCGGGCCGCCCTGTCCACCGACATGATCAGTCACAGGTCGACGGCGTTCCGGGACATCGTCGCGGAGGTTCTCGCCGGTCTCACTCCCGTGTTCGGTGACCCGGCGACTATTCTGCCGTTCACCTGTTCAGGTACCGGGGGACTTGAGGCGGCCGTCGTCAACACGGTGCGTCCGGGGCAACGAGTCGTCGTGGTGTCGATCGGGTACTTCGGCACGCGAATGGCCGAGATCGCCCGGATGGCCGGCCTCGACATCGAAGTGATCGAGGTGCCGTGGGGCCAGGCGGCCGATCCTGGTGAGCTTCAGGCCGTTCTACGGCGGCTGCGTGACGTGGCGGCGGTCCTGGTGACCCACAACGAGACATCCACCGGTGTGCTGAACCCGCTACCCGAACTCTGTCGCGTGGTCCGGGAAAGCAGCGATGCTTTGCTGATCGTCGACGTCGTCAGCAGCGTCGGGGCGACGCCCGTGCGCATGCGGGACTGGGGAATCGATGTCGCGGTCGGTGTCAGTCAGAAGGCCCTGATGTCGCCGCCTGGATTGGCGTTGCTCGGTGTGAGCTCGCGGGCCCTGACCGCGGCCGCAGCGAACCCGGCTCGTCGGTACTACTTCGACTTCACCGCAATGGCTCGGGCCGTCGAGGAGAACACGACCACCTATACCCCTGCCATCCCGGTTTTCCATGCTCTTCAGACGGCACTGCGGATGATCTCGGTCGAAGGCTGGGATCGGGTTCTCGCCCGGCACCAACGGCTTTCCGAGCAGTGCCGCAGCGGGCTTGCCGACCTGGGGCTGGCGTTCGCGGCCGATCAGCCGTACGCCTCGCCGACCGTGACTTCCTTCTTCGTGCCTGCCGACATGCGGGCGAGTGACGTTCGGGAGCGGATGGCGGTGGAACACAAGGTACAGGTCGCGTCCGGGCGAGCGAAGTGGAAGGACAGCGTGCTTCGGATCGGCCACATGGGATACGTCAACGAGAATGATGTCGCGCACGTGCTGGCCGCGCTCGGCGCTGTGCTCGACAGGGCAGGAGGCTCGTCGTGAACCGTGTGCTGAGCGCGCTTGCTCCCCATTCGTCGAAGCGGATCTCTGAGTACGCTCAACGCCATCCGGGCACAGTGGACTTGACAGTCGGCCTTCCGGCATTCGGCCCGCCGAGGTCCTTCGACGAGCGATTGGCCATGTTGTCGAGTGCTCCGCACGTGAACGCTCGACCCGAGGACCAGTACGCGCACTCGAGGGGAGCGATCGAGCTTCGCGCGGCGATTGCCCACGTCTACAAGTCGGAACAGGGCGTCGACCTCGATCCGGACACGCAGATCCTGGTCACCAACGGTGCGGCCGGCGCGCTGTGGATCGCGGTCCTGACGTTGACCGAGCCGGGTGACGAGGTTCTGCTCGCCGATCCTGGATACATGATCTACCCGCCGATGATCGAGTTGCTGGGGCGGCGGGTGGTCCGTATTCCGACCAGCCCGGCCGACGGTTTCCGCTTGCACCTCTCTGACTTGCGGAGCCGTCTCACCCAACGCTCGCGGGTCGTCTTGGTGAATTCGCCAGGCAATCCAACCGGGAGAGTGTCCAGTGAGGACGAACTGGCGGATCTCTGCGCTTTCGCGGTCGAGCACGGGTTGTATGTGGTTCATGACGAAGTACTGGACAGGTTCGCGTACGGAATCGAACATCGCTCAGTTGTCGCTTTGGACCACCAGGGCGTGGGCATTGCGGTCAACGGCCTGTCCAAGCGGTTCGGCATGTCAGGATGGCGAATCGGTTGGCTGGCAAGCAGTTCGGCTGTCATCGCTGAGGCCGCCAAGGCACACACGTTCTTCATGCTTGCGGTGAGTCATGCGGTTCAGCTGGCGGCCGCGGCGGCTTTGAGCGATCCGAAAGCGGACGGCGAGGTTTCCGTTTATGCCGCGGAGATACGTCGCCGCGGCGAGGTGTTCCTTGCCGATCTAGCCCGAATCCCTGGCTTAGGCAAGACAACGGTTCCCGATGGCGGGTTCTATGCTTTCGTTGACGTTGGTGAGTTCGCGCGGTTGCGCGGCATTCGCGTGGCGGAGTCGACCAGTGCCGCCGTGGCCGAGTACCTGCTTCATGAGTGTGGTGTGGCTGTCGTGCCTGGCTCGGTGTTCGGCCGGGCGGGCGAGGGGTTCGTCCGAATGTCGTTCGCGGGTAGTGCGGAGCAACTTGATCGTGCCGTAAAGAGATTGGCAGGCTGAGATGGACCGTGAAGTGAGAGTGATCATTCCGGCAGCCGGTGTCGGCTCCCGGTTGCGGCCGTACACCGAGGACGCACCGAAGGCCCTTGTACCGATCGCGGGCAAACCGTTGATCTGGCACACCATGCGGCGGCTTGCCAAGATGAAGGTGTCCGAGGTGGTTGTGGTCAGTGGCTACATGTCGGAGATGCTTCGGGCATCGTTGGAGGCTTGCCCGGACACGCCGCCGTTGCGGTTTGTGGAGAACCCGGATTTCGCCAGTACCAACAGTATCGTGTCGCTCGGGTTGACCAAACCGTTCTGGGACACGCCGTTCTGCGTGATCGACGGGGACGTGCTGGTCAGCTGTGACCTCCTGCAGCGCGTGCTTGATTCGCCACGCGATGTGCTGGCGGTGGACACCAGCAAGGTCTACGCGGACATCGACATGAAGGTCCGGATCCATGATGGACGGGCGGTCGACTTCGGCAAGGATCTCTCACCCTCGGCCCGCCAGGGCGAGTTCTTCGGCGTGAGCCGGTGGAGCCCGGCCAACGCGGCCCGGCTGGCATCAGCCATCGACGAACTGCTCGCCGCAGGCAAGGTCGGCGAGTGGTACGAGTCCGCGATGCGCCGGCTCGCTGTCGAGGGCGGGTTGGATGTGCTGGACGCGACGACGGACGAATGGGCCGAAGTCGATTCCGCCGCGGACATTCCCACCGCGACTGCCCTCGTCGAACGCGACGAGGCGAGTTTCGCGTAGGTGCGTACAGTACGAGGCGTGCCAACGATCCGAGCCGCGACAGCCGAAGACCTGCCTGCCATCCTCGGCCTCTACGCCGAGCTCCACCCAGATGACCCGGTCCCGTCGCCGGAATCCGTGCAGCGCGCCTGGGCCGCGATCCAGGCACAGCCCGGCCGGACCATCCTGGTGTCCGAGGTGGACTCGGTTGTCGTTGGCACGACCGACTGCGCGATCCAGGCCAACCTCACCCGCAACACCCGCTCGCTGATGTTGATCGAGAACTTCGTGGTCGCCGCGGCTTCCCGGCGCACCGGGGTCGGCTCGGCGCTGCTGCGGGAAGCCGTCCGGCTGGCACGTGAGGCGGGCTGCTACAAGGTCCAGTTGCTGTCCCGCTCCAGCCGGACGGACGCGCACGCTTTCTACGAATCGCAGGGCTTTAAGACGCTCGCTGAGGGGTACCGGCTGTACCTCTGACGGTGCCGACTGAGGCTCGGCTTCGTTGAAGGTCGATGGGTCGTGGCCTGTCCCTTCCGTTCAGACCTTGCCGAGGACACCGTTCTGACCTGCGGTGCGCAGGGTAGGTCCGGACGCTCCGGGCTCGAGTTTGTTCGGATTACTTCGCGGATTGGATGGGGCTGACAGGTTCGCAGCCGGTGGTGGCTAACTCGCGAGGCTGTTTGGTCCGCAAGTCGGATAGTCACTCTAGCAATGTGTCCAGTCGCTCCCTGACGATTCGCTCGGAATGTGTCGCCGGTCTCCCGGTACGCGGCAACGGCCTTCTGCCAGGCGTCTTTCGCCTCATCGACCCGGCGCGCCGTCCGGGCGGGCAGCTCGGATGGATTTCAGCGCCGCCGGGGTATTGACGGTGCCTTTGCGCTGGCGGTTGACGCCCCGCAGGGTGTCGTTACCGATCGAGTAGCAGCCATGGAAATACCGGACACCGTGGGTGCGGTGGTAGGTCGCCGCCACCCGATCGGGCCGTCCCTTCTCGGCCTAGCAGGCACCGCCGGTGGGGCCGGATGCCCAGCGGCCCGAACTCGTCGAAGGCGAACGTGCGATCCGGGAAACGCTCGATCACCTGCTCGATCCGGTCGAGCTTGGCGTCCCGGTCCGGGTCGGTGGATTCCTTCCAGGTCTTGGTGCGCTGGAAGGTGATGCCGCGGCGAGCGAGCAGACACCGCAGCGCCTCACGGCCGATCTGGATCAGCCCGCCGGCGGTGGTGCGCAGGTAGGCGGCGAGTTTGCGGATCGACCAGCGCGTGAAGGGGCTGGTCGAGTGTCGCCGGGCGGGTGGTGGCCGTCGCCGCGACGAGATCGTCCTGGTCAGGACCGAGTAGGCGGGGACGGCCTCCCGCCCACTGAGGGCCCAGACAGGCCAGACCGATCTCATTGAACCGGTGCAGCACCTCCCGGACAGTGTCTTCATCGGCGTCTTCATCGGCCTGCACCACCTGGGCGATCACTGGGACGCGGTTGCCGCCGGCCGAGGCCAGGATCATCATCGCCCGCCGCAAGCGCACCGAACCGGTGCTCCCCCGGCGCACGATCTGCTGCAGCCGCTGGCCTTCCTGATCGGTCAGCCTGCGGACTTTCACCGGTTCGGCCACCAACACCTCCACACATCCCGTTCGACGATGTCCCATATCGAACCGGTTATGCGGTGTCACCGCTGAGTGACACCCCGGCGAACCATTCCGGTCACGGCACTAGGGCCTGTATCGAAGTCGAGTGCGATTGCCTGAGCTGAGTTGGCACTGTTGGGCGTGTCGATGATCAAGAATGAGCGAGGCCTCCGGTCGAGGGTTTGTCGACCAAGAAAAACCTGAACACCGGAGACCTCGTGGACACCCTAGCGGTGGCGAGGCGGTTCGACCTGACCGACGTGCAGTGGGCGCTGCTGGAGCCGTTATTGCCCCAGCCGTCGCGGTCAGGCCGGCCGTCGTTGTGGAGCAAACGACAGTTGATTGACGGGATCCGATGGCGGGTGCGCACCGGTGCACCGTGGCGTGACATGCCGACGATGTACGGATCGTGGGCAGCTGCCTATGGGCTGTTTCGGCGCTGGCAGCGGACGGGTGCCTGGCAACGGATGCTGATTACGCTGCAGGCACTGGCCGACGCGGCCGGGCATATCACCTGGGATGTCAGCGTGGACTCCACGATCGCTCGGGC
>JOAA01000027.1 GCA_000720375.1 Rhodococcus rhodnii
AACACCCACCCACGGCCGTTCCTGTGGACCAAGACCGCCGAAGAGATCCTGGAATCACTCGCCCGATTTTGCAGGCGAATTTCCGGCGCAGGACACTAGCCTTATTTCGGGCTCGCTTTGGACGAGCACGAGGTGGGGACTGAACCAGGGGGCTCATATGATCACCAGACGGGTAATGACGGGCGCGCTTGTCGTCGCGGTCGCTATCAGTACCGCAATGCCTGCTGCGGCCGTACCGACGGTCACGGACTTGGGTGTGTTGCCGGGAATGCTCAACTCTGCGGCATTGGACATCAATGTGGCGGGCACGGTCGTTGGTTTCAGCGATAACCGCGCCGTACGGTGGAGTGCCGACGGGCGGATAACCGACTTGGGCTCCTTGCCCGGTGATCAGGACAGCTCCGCAGCCGGGATCAACAGGTACGGCGTAATCGTAGGCACCTCAGCTCGCAAAGCTGTTCGGTGGAACACCGACGGCACAATCACCACTCTCAATCCCCCTGGCGACTACTCAGAAGCTTCGGCTGTGGCCATCACAGACTCTGGAGTAGTGGCTGGCAGCTCTTGGGACTTCCCCACTGGAAAAACTCGTGCGCTGCTGTGGGAGGCCGACGGAGTTGTGCGGGAACTCGAGCCATTGCCTGGGGACAACTCGGCTACTATCCAAGATATCAATGGCGACTCCATCGCCGTGGGGTATTCGACGAATGGTTTCTCGGTCCGCGCGGTGCGTTGGCAGCCAGACGGAACAGCCACACAACTGGCGACTCTGCCAGGCGGCGGTCACACCAGGGCCAATGGGATCAACCAAATAGGTATGATCACCGGAACGGTTCAGCAAGGCTCCGTCTCGTACGCAGTACGTTGGGAGCGCAATGGCAGCATCACCAAACTCGATGCACTTCCCGGCGGGCAAAGTGCCGAGGGCACTGAAATCAATGACACAGGCATGATCGTCGGTTGGTCCTTGGACGCAGGCGGCGAGTCCCGGCCGGTTCGGTGGGCTGCGGACGGCTCGGTTACCGATCTTGGCGTGCTGCGCGGACACGTTTGGGGTTATGCGGAGGCGGTCAGCAACAACGGCATGGCTGTCGGACGATCCATCGGGACCAACGTTCGTGGAGTGCGCTGGTCCAGGTAGCCACCGCCACGGATCACGGCGTACGCAGTCAGCCCTGGGAAACGCAGACGGCGTAGGCAACCATGTGCTCTGGCCGCCCGACACCGCCCAGCCGGAAAGATCGTCTGCCGGTTTGCTGTAGTACTGCAGGTCCACAACAACGTTGCACGCAATATGGATCGGTGGCCTGGGAGGGGTCCCTTGGCATCTCGGCGAGGTTGACCTTGACGGTGGGCCGCTCCACGTACCACAGTGTCTTACGAGAGCGCTCTCATCCTCTCGACCCTGCTGAGAAACGAGAGCACCATATGAACAGATCCACAAAGCTGTGCGCGTCCTTCGCGGGCGCGCTCCTTGTGCTGGGCACTGTCCTCGTGGGCGGTGCCACTGCCTCTGCTGCGGCTCCGGCACCACAAGAAGACACGTTTGTCTCCGCCATGCAGCGCGACCTCGGGCTTACCGCCGACCAGGTTCGGACTCGGCTGAGCCAGGAGGCCACCGCCATGGCCGTCGACCCCGTCGCCAAAGCCGCGGCGGGAACTGCATTCGGCGGATCCTGGTTCGACGCGAAAACCGGGCGACTCACCGTCGGTGTGTCTACTTCGGACAAGAAGGTGCATGACGCGGTCCGGGCCACCGGCGCGGACAGCGTCCAAGTCCAACAATCACTCGCTGGCCTCGACGCGGCCAAGGCCAAGCTCGACACGATCAAAGCACCGGCTGACGTCGCCGCCTGGCGAGTCGACCCACGGCGCGGCGGGCTTGTAGTCACTGTACGGAAGGGCGGCGACACCGGGGACTTTTTGGCTGCGGCCCGCAAGCTCGGGCCCGTGATCGTCGAGGAGATCACCGCGACGCCGACGACGTTCGCGGCTGGGACCGTCGGCGGCGACCCGTACTACATCAACGGCAACACGCGCTGTTCGATCGGATTCTCGGTACACGGCGGGTTCGTCAGCGCGGGCCATTGCGGTGGCGTGAACAGCTCTGTTGTCGGCTGGGACGGATCATGGATGGGTACCTTCGCGGGCTCGTCATTCCCGGGCAATGACTACGCGTTCATTCGCATCGGCGGTGGCTGGTGGACCGCGCCAGTCGTGCTCGGCTGGGGCGCCGTCCCTGACCGCCTGGTGCGCGGTTCGGCTGAGGCACCGGTCGGTTCGTCGATCTGCCGGTCCGGATCGACGACACGCTGGCACTGCGGCACGGTCCTCGCGAAGAACGAGACTGTCAACTACCAGCAAGGCGCCGTGCACCAGATGACCAAAACCAATGTTTGCGCCCAGCCCGGCGATTCCGGTGGCTCGTTCATCACCGGCGAGCAGGCCCAAGGCGTCACCTCCGGCGGATGGGGCAACTGCTCCACCGGCGGCGAGACCTGGTTCCAGCCGGTCAACGAGATCCTCGGCGTCTACGGCCTTTCTCTGGTCACCGCCTGATCAAGGGAATCGTCACCAAGCGCCGCGGTGACGACTCCCGCCCCAGCCACCAGGGTCGCAGTCTGCCGACTGGGATCCTGGTGGCTACCAACCGCAGTGCGCCGGGCCGAACGCGGTTTCTCGACCGCGAGGCGTTATGAGCGCGTTACGGCTGGAGAGTTCGCGTTACAGCGGGGATTTACATGAGGGTCGGCGCGTCGACAGGCTGACGGCCCAAGTCGGTTCTCGCAGAGGGGGCGTTCTGATGGGTGAAGTGGCGCAGTCCGCGGACTGGGACGTGCACATGGTGACGCGGGAGGTCGATCGCCTCCTGGACAAGGTGAAAGATCCGCGCCATCGCGCGATTCTGGCGAACTATCGTCGTCATGTCCTGCTGGAGCTGGCGGGGCGGTGGCCGGAGATCCTGCAGCCGGACATGACCGTGTCACACCCGGTCTACCGGATCTCCATCGGCGGGCAGATGGCCGTGTACGACGGGGCCGACGAGGTCGCCGGCTTCTACCGTGCCCTGGCTGAGGCGGGGCTAGCGGTATCCACTCCGGTCGAGGAGAAGATCGCGGTCGCGGACTGGGGCCTGGCTTTCGAGACTCGCTCCTGTCAGGTCGTTCCCAGTCATGCCCTTGTGGCACACGGCTTCCAGGTTGACAATCCGGACGCGGTGTACCGCTTCTCGCTGGTGTCCGCGGGAATCTGGGCCTATGACCAGAACGCGAAACTGCTCAGCGAACACATTTACACCGACACTGGCTCACTACAGATCGAGCAGGCCGACCCCGCGGACATCGTGACGCCTGAGCGCGCCGCGCAGTTGGTCACACCGTTGCTGGAGGACTCCTCATGAGCGAGGTCACCTACCACCGTGGCTGGATGAACGGTGGCCAACCGGGACCCTGTTTGTGATGCGCCCGTATGCCTGCCCGATCGGGCGCCACCGCTGCGAGTCGTTGTGACACATTCTGTAAGGTGACCGGACGGCACCTCGGCGCGCATGATTCCGGGACGGCAGCCGCCGTGCCGATCGCGCAGGCTGCCGACGTGTCCATGCCCGCGGTGACCCCGAATGTCCTGACACCTCAAGCTTTGCTTGGCTTGCAGAGTGTGGCAGGCAATCGGGCCACGGCGATGTACGTCCAGCGAAGCGGTGACGATGGGGGCGGCGGTACTGGGACAGCCGTGGCGAGCGGCGCCCGCGCGGAAGTCGACGCCGCGCTGCGCAGCCGGGATCCGGGTGATGTCAAGGACATCAGTGATGTCGGTGTCGCGACCACGAGCGAACGCCTCGATCTGATCCGGATCCTGCTCGATCAGGGGTGGGTCGGGCCGCGCGACGAGTACATGATCGAGCGGATCTGGGACAGCTTCGGTGGTTCCCTGGGCGCTGTCATGGCAGCGAACCGTCAACTGTGGGACGCGAGCATAGATCGCGGCGCCGAACTGGAGGACCTACCGGCGGTGCGAGCGCTGCGCAGCCGGTTCACCGCCGACGTCATCGCGTTGGCGACTGAATACCTGCGCGGCAACCGCGCGTACGTCATGCAGGAGATGGCCGGCCTCGGCATTTCGCCCGACCCGAACCAAGCCAACGCGCCACTCACCCAGGACCAGAGCGCGCAGATGGCCGACATGCAGGCCGCAGCGAACATCGTCGCACAGTTGCAACAGGGCCGGGAGGACCTCCGCCGGGTTCCGGTCGGGCACGAGCACGACGCCGCGGCAATGCCTCCAGCGGGGCCCTCCGGGCCTGTGCCGTCGATGATGTACACGCGTACCGCGTCCTTCGATCCGTTGCAGCGACCGCAGTTTCCGCCCAACGCGGGCGAGCCGAACATGAAGACCTGGGACGAGGTGAAGGCGGCCGACGACCGGGCGGTTGCGATCATCAGCGCGCTGACCGACCACTACCCGGCGCTGTACGCGATCTCCCGGGAGGGGCAGAGCGCGGTCAGCGGGCAGTTCGCCGACGCGGCCAGCCCGGGTGCGGCACGCGAGCAGCTCGCCGTCGCGCTGCGACGGCTGATCCACGACATCGAGGGCACGCAGACCCGGCTCAACGAAGCGGGCGGTGATCTCGCCCTGGAGATGCTTCCGTTGCACCAACAGCTTTTCGCAAGCCGGCCAGGCGCGTCGGGCACGAACTGGGGCGAGCCGCTGGCGCGCTGGGCCGGTGAGTACGAGCGGCGCGACCACGAGAACACTCAGTTCTGGATCCGGCTCGGGCTCGAAAGCCTTGCTGCGGCGGCGTTCCTGGTGTCAATGTTCGCCAGCGGCGGGCTCGCGCTGGCGATCATGGCCGGCGGGCTGGCAGCGACCGGAGTCCAGGCCGCGATGAGCGCGGCGAAGTACGACGAGCTGTCCCAGGCGGCCCGCACGGCGGTGCGGTCCGGTACGGAGCTGGTCACGCCGGGCCAGGTCTCGGCTGCCCGGATGCGGGCTCAGGCCGACGAGGTGTCGCTGATCATGGCGGCGATCATGGTCGCGGTGGGGACGGTCGCTGCCGGCGCGTCGGCGCTGCGCGCCCTGCGCGGACGTCCGCCGTCGCTGCGGGTACTGATCGGCGAGGAGCTGTACGCCGAGTACGAGTCCGTGATCAACGTGCTCAAGGAGCAGCACCCGGAGCTGCGCGGCATCCCGACCGAGGACCTGATCGCGATCCGCGGATACACCAACAACGACTGGGCGCAGCTCAACATGGCGCTGCGCACCGGCGACGCCGTGGAGCTGGCCCGGCTGCAGGAATACCTCACCCGGGCTACCAGTGGGTTGCGGCAACTGCCGTCCTACCAGGGTACCGTGACCCGCCACGTCCACTTCTCCGTCGACATGCGGGCGGTGTACCAGGAAGGCGCCATCGTCACCGAGCAGGCGTTCACGTCCACGATGGCACGAGGCGGCGTGGCCGCGCAGCGCGAGGGCAACACCCTGATGATCATCGAATCGTTGAGCGGCAAGAACATCTCGCTGATCTCCCGCGTCGCCGGCGAGAACGAGGTCCTGTTCATGCCCGGCACCCGCTTCCGTGTCACCGCCGTCGAGCACGGTGGCGTCGTGATCAGGATGACAGAGGTGCCGTGATCAATGGCCGCATCGCGTCCCGAAGTGTGTTCTCAAGGGCGGTAGGTGCGCAGATAGTCGAACCGAGCTTCGGCGCCGACTCGGTTCATGGATACCAGGCCGATCTTGAGGGTGCCGCGCTCGGGCAGCGTCCAGACGCTGTTGGCCACCCAGTGTGTGCCGTCGCGGCTGGTGAACGCGCGGACCTCGGCCTGGCGATCGGCTGTGTCGGCGTGATACGAGAGCCGCAACCACATTGTCGTCGCGGTTGGGCCGCCGAACATGGGGGCGTTCGCGACCGGGGTTGGTGGTGTGGTCGTGGGCCGTTCGCCTTCTTTGGTGAACTCACTGACATGCACGAGCGCGCCGCCGCCGTTGTTCAACGGCAGCACGGAGTGGACGAGCTTGAAGTATCGGTCGTCGTTCTCGTACAAGAGGATTCCGGCCTGTTGCGCGGCTGATCCGGGGGCGAATCGGATCTGTGTCTCGATGGTGTAGTCGCCTAGTGGAGCGTCACGGAGCAATACGGACGCGGTGTTGCTACCGAGGTACAGTTCGGCATTCTGCGTGGGCCAGGACAGGGTTCCGTCGACCATCGTGGTGCCGGTGGCCGGGCCGCGCACCCAACGCCAGGGTGAGCCCGGTGTGGTTCCGGGTACTGATGTGCCGTTGAACTCGTCGGTGTACTGCGGAAGGAGCTCGCCTGCCGACGGTTGTGGCAGGCGTGTGGTCACGGGTTGGTAGAGCGGCGCCGCGCTGAGGTTGTCGGCGTCCACTTTGCCACCTTGGGCGGCCACACCAACAGAACCCAATCGCCCGGCGGGCAACTCGATCTCCTGTGTGGCAATGGAATCACGCAGCCGATCGGCGCTCACCTCGACAACCATCCGACCGCCACGTACCTCGGCGGCGACGTTGTGCCAGTCCTCGAACCGGAAGCCGGCGGGCAGCGCAGTCGAAGTCTCGCTTCGGGTCCGGCCGTCGATCACAGCCCTGCTGATGAGTGCGTTGCGAGAGCGATCAAGCCAAATGACAACGTGGTTACGGCGGTCGACGAAGTTCACCAGCAGCCCGACCGCTCCAGAAGCCGCCCGGAGATCTGCTTCGGCACGGACATCGGCAGGTGCCTTGGTGGCAGTGGCCAGGTAAGCGGGCTCTGAACCGCTGCCCTCGTGGGAAAGATGGCCTTGCGCGGCGGACCAGCCGGTCCGTGCGACGCCGTCCGCGCGCATGCCGGAGAGCGACCTGTCGTTGAACGTGCTGCCGGCGACCGGTGTGGTGACAGGCGCGGGCTGGGCTCCTTCCGATGGGCCCGCGCCGGCACGCAGCACCGGCCACCCGTCGATCCAATCCAGCCGATCGATCAACATGGGCCGCCTGGTCAGCTTCAGCGTGCCGCCGGACGCGGGCGCCAAGTCCGGGTTTTCCGCGGGAATGCCGTGGTAGACCAGCCAGTCCTGGCCCGAGAGGTCGGTCTGCAGTCCATTGTGGCCAGGACCGATCCATCGGTTGCCGGTGGCGCCCGCGACGATCCCGCCCTTGCTGGTCAACGCCATCAGGTCGACGCCCTCGTCATCAGTGAACGGCCCCAACGGATTCGTCGCACGACCAGCCTTCACCTGGTAGCCGCTGAACGCGCCGTCACAGCAGCCCGCGTCGGAGTAGAAGAGATAGTAGAAGCCGTTGCGTTTGACGACGAACGCACCTTCCATCCGACGACCTCGGGCGACTTGGGTGACCGGGCCCTCGATACGGGTTGCGCCGGCATTCATCCGTGCGACACAGATCGTGTCGTAGCTGCCCCAGTACAGGTAATGGGCGCCGCCCGTGTCAGTGAACAGCGCCTGGTCGATGTTGCCTGTCGGACATCCGCTCGGAGTCGGCAGTACGGCGCCCGCATCGGACCACGGCCCAGTGGGCGTCGGCGACGTCGCCAGTCCGACGGTGTTGCGGCCGGGGACCGAGTAGTACAGGTGGTATCGGTTGCCCACGTAGCGAATATCCGGTGCCCATAGGCGGGAACCGTTGTGCCAGGCGGGTTGTGTCTGCGGGGTGAATACCACACCGGCGTACTGCCAGTTCACCAGGTCGGCGGAGCGCAGGATGGGCAGCATCCGCTCGCCGTCCTCGCCTTCGGACTGGAACACCGGGTTCTGTGTGCCGTAGGCGTACCAGAGTCCGTCCTTGCCGCGGATCGTCACCAGGTCGGGAAACGTGTCGACCACGCCCTTGGTCACCGGATTGGCGTACGTGACGGCCGCTGCCGCGACCGGTGCCGCACTAATCAGTCCACAAAGGAACAATCCAGTGCTGGAAAGCGCTAACCATCGGCGGGCCATGTCGTCTCCCTGGCAGGTTCGAAGGAACTCAGGGTCGGGTCGTGGTCGGCAGTGCCGATGTCGTACATCGGCGTCATCCAGTGGTAGAAGTTGTCGCCCCGCTCACGCAGCAGGTCGTACAGCCGTCGCATGAGACGCTGCCGGACGGGCAGGAGTTCGGCGTGCGCGTACCGGTTGTTGAGCTCGTGCGGGTCGTCGAACAGGTCGTAGAGCTCGTTCACCGACTCGGGGTTGACCACGAGCTTGTACCGCTCGTCACGGATCATCCTTTGGGGATACGGAAAATGGTGGCCGTGGAACTCGGCGACCAGTTCCGCCCGCCACTGCGGGCGTTCGCCGTGCACGAGGGGCACGAGGCTGCGACTGTCCACTGCGGACGCAACCTCGGCGCCGGCCAGCTCCAGAATGGTTGCGGTGCAGTCGGTGAGCGTGACGAACTCGTGCCGGACCTGCGGCTGGGCGCCTGGTATGCGGACAATGCCGGGAATCCGGTAGATGTCTTCGTACATCGCCGGTCCCTTGTCGTGCAACCGGTGCGCGCCGGTGAACTCGCCATGGTCGGCGGTGAAGAACACCGATGTCTCCTCGGTCAGGCCGAGTTCGTCGAGCCGGGTGAGGATACGGCCGATCTGTTCGTCGATCAGGCTGACGTAGCCCCAGTACACCGCGATGAGTTTGCGCGTCACCTCGATCGGGATCGTGTCGAACGTCCAGTGCGCGCTGTAGTTGCGCTGCACCGGGGGTTTACCGTCGAAGGTCTCCGCGATCGACGCGGGCAGCTCGACCAGATCCGGGTCGTAGCGGTCGAAGTACTCGTCAGGCACGAGGTAAGGCAGATGTGGTCCGAAGAAGTGCGTGGCGAGGAAGAACGGCCGCCCGTCCCGTGCGTACCGGTCGAGGTACTCGATCGCACGAGTGGCGAGATAGCGCTCGAACGTCGCTTCCACGGGCTGGTGCAACCGGGCGGCCAGGAGGTTGCCGGGATTGCCGTTGGGTGTCGTGCCGCGAATCGGTTGCGAGATCCGGTACGGCGGCAGATCGCGTTCAGCCAGGTAGGCCAGATAGTCGGGATGGTCCACCGGGTTGTGCCAGCCAGGCAGGTCCGGGCCGTCGAAGCCGTACGACGCCGCGTTACGGTGCACGCCACCATGCCACTTGCCGATGAGCCCGAGCTGGTAGTCCCGCTCGGCGAGCGCCGCGGGAAACGTGAACGCGTCCTCTCGCAGGTCCTCGAGGTAGCCGACGTTGCGCTCGTAGTTGGCCAGTAGCCGGTGCCGGAACGGCGCCTGCCCGGTGAGCAGGCTCGCTCTGGCAGGCGTACAGATCGCGGTGGGCGTGTAGAACCGGTCGAACCTGGTGCCGCTCGCCGCCAGCCGGTCCAGGTTCGGGGTGTCGACGTGTGGATTTCCGTAGCACCCCAAGGTGTCCACCCGGTGCTGGTCGGTCATCAGGAAGAGGATGTTCACCGGCCGGACGCCTCCACGTACTGGTCAGCGGTGTAGTACCCGGCCGGATCCGGTGCGGACTTGAGCTGTCCGGTTTGGACGAAGAAGTCACTCAGCCCGGTCAGCCACCTGCCGACGGTGCCGTCCTTGGTCTTGCTGACGAGGTCGGCCGTGGTCATGGTGCGCACGTTCGCCGCGTCGGCGGCGACCTCGGCCTTGTCCCGCTTGAGCAAGGCGGCTGCTTCGGCGATCGCCTCGTCGGGATGCGCTGCCCGCCAGTCGTTTGCCGCCTGAAGCACGGTGATGACTTTCTTGCTGAGTGCTGTGTCGATGTCCTTGCGGGACACGAACGCGGTGGGGAAGGCGGTGTCCGGGAACTGTTCGGTGCTCGCGACTTCGACCAGGCCGGGCACCTTCGGTTTGATCGACGTCCCGATCAGCGGGTACCAGATGCCCGCCGCGTCGATCTGCCCCGACACGAAGGCGGAGACCACTGTGGACGGATCCATCGGCACCTTCTGGATGTCCTGCACGGTCATCCCGGCCTTGCGCAGCGCGAGATTGAGCACCATGTCGCCAGAGGTGCCCTCGGGCACCCCGACTCGTTTGCCGCGTAAGTCGGTCATGGCGGTGATACCGGGCTGGGCGATGACGCGGTCGGCGTACGTAAGCGTGTTGATCGTGACGATCTTCGACTGCCCGGACGCGGGCAGCCAGAACGCGCCCGGGCCGATGTACCCGAAGTCGAGGTCGCCCGCGCCGAGCGCCTGGATCTGCAGTGGGCCGTTGGTGAAGACCTTGATCTGTGCGGTGAGGCCGTGCTGCTTCCACAGCCCCTGCTTCTCGGCGATGGCCAGCAGGCTGGCGCCGTTGAAGTCGCTGATGTAGCCGAAGCGGACTTCGGTGCCGTCGTCACCGGAACACGCCGACACGTTGAGCGCCAACGTGATCACCGCCAGCACGGTCGCGAGGGCGCGTCGAAGTAAACGCATGGCGGTCCTTTCGTCAGTGCTCAGGCCGTGAGTGCGTCCTGGTGGTACACCGCGTGCCAGACTTCGTTGCGGATCCGGCCGAACTCCGGTGAGAGCCGGATCTCCTCGGTACGGGGATAGGGCAGGTCGACGTCGACGATCGTGTGGATTCGGCCTGGCCTGGCGGCCATCACGACCACCCGCCGGGCCAGGAACACGGCTTCGTCGACGTCGTGCGTGATGAACAGAACCGTGCGGCGCTCCTGGCTCCAGGTCCGCAACAGTTGTTCCTGCAGCTGCACTCTGGTCAGGGCGTCCAGCGCGCCGAACGGTTCGTCCATCAGCAGCACTTGCGGATCGACCGCGTAGGCACGGGCGATCGCACAACGTTGTTTCATCCCGCCGGACAGCGTCTTCGGTAGCGCGTCGGCGAAGTCCGTGAGCCCGACGAGGTCGATGGCCCGCTCGGCCCGGTGGCGGCACTCCGCGGCGGACAGGCTGGTGAGCTTGAGTCCAAACTCGACATTCCGGCGCACGGTCAGCCACGGGAACAGCGCGTACTGCTGGAAGATCACGCCACGCTCGGGTCCTGGCCCGGTGACCGGTGCGCTGTCCACGAGTACCTCACCGGCCGTCGGCTCGACCAGCCCGGCGGCCATCCCGAGCAACGTGCTTTTGCCGCAACCGGACGGCCCGACGACAGTCACGAACTCCTCGTCGGCGACGTCTAGCGAAACGCCCTGCAGCGCGGTGAACGTGCCGCTTTTCACCGGAAAGCTCTTGTGCACGTCCCGGAAGGAGATCTTGGTGCTCATCGGCGCTCCTGCCAGCTGGTGAGGTGGCGGTCGGCGAGCAGCAGCAGCCTGTCCATCGCCAGTCCGAGCACGCCGATGGTGATCAGGCCGACGAAGATGGTGGGCAGGTCGTAGTACAGCTGGGCCTGCTGCATCCGGAAGCCCAGCCCTTCCTGTGCGGCGATCAACTCGGCCGCGACCAGCGTGCCCCATGCCGAGCCGAGCCCGACTCGCATTCCCACCAGGATGAACGGGGTGGACGCCGGGATGACGACCTTGACGAAGATGGTCCGGTCGGACGCGCCAAGCACCCGCGCGGCGTTGATGAGCGTGCGATCCACGCCGACCACGCCTTGGAACGCGGCGACCACACTGGACAGGAAGGCGGCCAGGAAGATCACGAAGATCTTCGGCACCTCACCGATGCCCAGCAGCACGATCGCCAGCGGAATGATCGCGAGTGGCGGGATGGTGCGGAAGAACTGGACGTAGGGCTCCAGCAGCCCGCGTGCCACGGTGTACCAACCCATCAGGAAGCCGACCGGCACGGCCAGTGCGGTGCCGAGCGTGAATCCAATGAGGACGCGGCGCAGACTCGCCAGGACATCTTCGGCCAGTGTGCCGTCGGCGATCAGTTCGCCCGCCCGCTGCGCCACCAAGATCGGCCCGGGCAAGCCCTGCACACCGATCGCCGCGAGGGCCGACCATCCCATCAGTCCAATCGCGACAGCGACGATGTTCAGCGTGAGTATTCGTCCGGTCCTGCGCCGTGTGGCAGGTTGAGCGGGCGCGGTTTTGTCGGCAACGGTGACCACACTCATGTGGCCTCCTCGGAGTCCGGTTCGGCCGGGTAGTTGGACAGTAGCGGGGATTCGTGCAATACCAGGGCAATGCCGCCGAGAGCGCCGCCCACGTCGCCGAGGGTGGCGCGGCGCAGGCTCACCTTGTTCCGCGAGATCGGCATGATGTTGGCGTCCAGTGCCTGTTTCATCGGCTCGAACAGATCGGGACCGGCCTCGGCCAGCTCTCCCCCGATCACGATCACCCCAGGGCCGACCGCGTTGCACAGCGCGGCAAGCACGTTGCCGACGTGCGTACCGGCGGACCGCAGGACGTCCTGTGCAGCAGTATCACCGGAGTTCACCAGCCCCGAGATGTCCGCGGCGCGGCCACCTGCCGCGTGATACGCGTCAAGCACAGCTCGAACGGATGCCACGGTTTCCAGGCATCCTGTTCCACCACAGCCACACTGTGCTCCCGTCGGGTCGACGGTGATGTGCCCGAACTCGCCGGACAACCCGTGCGAGCCACGGTGCAGGGCGCCACCGACGACCAGCCCGCCGCCGACACCGTGCGACAGCCGCAGGTACAGCACATCCTGCTCACCGGCCGCAGCGCCCCAGATCGACTCCGCGAGCGCCGCCAGCCGGGTGTTGTTGTCCAGCAACACTGGCACGCCAAAACGCTTGCGCACCTCGAGACTACGTTGCTCGCCGAGGTCGCCGACCGGGCCGACCACGCCCACGCCGACCGCGCTGAGTGCGCCGAGCCGCAACGTGCCTTCGGCAAGGTCGCTGACCAATCGCTCCGCCAGTTCGACACGTTCATCCCAGGCCACGTCGGCGTTGTGCGGTTCGGTGGCCTGCCCGACCACCTCGTGCGCGACGTTGACGACGACCACGTGCGTCGCACGCCGGGCGAAGTCGATTCCGATGGCGTGCCCGGCATCCGGGTTGAGCGTCAGCGTCTCGGCCGGCCGGCCACGTCCACGTTGGCCGGAGTCCTGAGCGATCGTCACGATGGCACCGCTGGCCTGCAGCGCCCCGACGATGTCGTACAACGTGGTGCGTGACAGCCCGGAATGCCGCATGAGTTCACCGCGGCTCATCGGCTCGTTGCGGCGCAGCAGCCCGAGCACGAGCTCTTCGTGCCCGCGCCTGAGCTGCGCCAGAGGACCGGTGCGCCGCTGCATGCGAGCCAGTGTTCCCACGGCCTCCGGTTATTGTCAATAACCCGGAAAAATTAGCCGCATCCCGGATGCGGCTTCAGTGGGCGGGGACCGAGACGCAGATCAGCCGGGTCTCCTCGAGAGCTTCGACGATGCCCGGCGCCTGCTCAGGGACGTGTACGAAGTCCCCTGCCCGGACCGTTACCGCGTCGTCGGCGGTCCCTACTCTCAGAGCTCCGCTCAAGACGACCCAGATTTCGGCGTAGGGAGCCGGTAGGTCCGCTTGCGCTCCCGCGCGGAACAACGCTGTGTACGCGCTCATCGGCTCGCCTTCGTCCTTGGTGAGAGCCGGTGCGACGGAGATCTGGCCGTCGCCGAAGTGGATGGCGTCATCGCCGATCGCCGAGCTGAACTTCCTGGCATACGAAGACGCGTTTCCCATGCTGTACCTCGCCTTTCTCAGACCTGATCGGACGCCTGCCACGAGCGATACGTCAGGAGTCGTACTCGGCTATCGAGATGGCGTGCACGGGCGGACCTTGTAGTCCGAGTTCCCGGGCGATCGCCGGGATCTCGGGGTCTGCGAGAAACCCTTCGTAGTCCTCAGCCTTCCACTCGAAAACCACCCACACCCGGCTCTGGTCGTCGGGATCGAGAAACACCCGGGCACCCGTACACCCGTGCTCCCTTCTCTTGGCTACCCCCTTGGTGGAGAAGGTCTTCAAGAACTGATCCATATCGGCGATCTTGGCAACGGTGACAATCATGCGCTCCGCCTCCTCGCTGATCGTTGGGACCACACGACCATGCTGACAGTTCAAGTGCAGTAGAGGTCAAGCACATCGGTCACGCGTCACGGTCACTCTGACCGTGGGTTTACCCGGCAGTTGGTGTGGAGGTACCGGGCAGCGCCGTTGGTGAAGTCGTAGATCGCGACCGTCTGGGTGTCCTCCAACGGATCCGTTGGTGGCATTAGGAAATGTGTCTCGCTCACCGGAAGCAGCTCGTACCTGATGCGGTCTGGTTTCTGGAGGAACTCTGCCTGCATCGGGTCCAGAGCCAGGGTCAGGTACAACGTTCCGGCTTCGGCTGACACCTCATACCGTGCGCCGGGGCGCTCGTAAACGCCTTCGTACCTGGCGAAATCGAGGCTCAGTGTCGGGTCCGGCGCGGGCAGGTCCGGGATGGTGACCGTGCCGAGGTCGGTCAGGGTCTCGGTGAACACCTTGCGGTAGAAGCTTTCCCGCGGGCCGCCGTTGGTCAGCATCGCGATGGCGGTGTCCGAGTCCGGCAGGAGCCGGAGCCGGGCGTTCTGGCCGATCGTGCTGCCGTCGGTGGCGTAGACGGTTTCGCCGTGCCAGTCGCACACGATGAGCCCGAGTGACCATTGTGGCCCGAATGTGTACGGATCCGGCACGGGCACCCGCGAACGCGTCATCTCCCGGATGCTTTCGGCTGACACGATGCGCTTTCCGTTCGGCGCCATGCCTTCGTTGAGCAGGACGTGTGCCATCGTGAGCACTTCCCGGATCGTCGAGGTGATGCCCCCGCCAGGGCCGAAGGCACGCGGGAGGTAGTCGATCGGCGTGACGATGGGGCCCTCGTCCATGCAACGGATCAGATGCCCGGTCGCGGCCCGGGTTTCGTCCACGTGCTCGTGCCAGCTGCTCGTGCTGGTCAGGCCCATGGGGTCGAAGAGACGATCCCGCATGACGTCATCCCAGCGTTTGCCGTCGAGCACCTCCAGAATCCGCGCGAGAATGGCGTAACCCAGCGCCGCGCTGTAGCCGTGGGTGTGGCCCAGCGGGAAGACCTGGGGCGCGTCGGCGATGTTCTCGACCATGCACTCGTAGACGTCGTCGCCTTCGCCGGGGTCGCCGTACGCTTCCTCGATACCGTTGGTGTGGTACAACAACTGCCGAGACGTGACCTCGGCGCTCACCTCGGGATCGGCCACCGTGAAGCCGGGCAGGTAGGTTCGCACTGGCTCGTCGAGATCGACTTTCCCTTCGTCGACGAGCTGCATGAAAGCCAGCGCGGTCCACGTCTTGGTCATGGAGCCGCATTGGTAGACGGTGTCGGTCGTCGCGGGTTCCCGCGTTTCGATGTTCTTGACACCGACCGCGAACTCGGTGATCTGTCCATTGTGGAGGATTCCGATCGCGGCGCTCGGGATGCCGTATTCCGCCAGGAGTTCCGCGACTCGTGCTCGATCGAGCGTCATCGCGGGAGACCGACCGCGTTCGCCGCGTCCGCTTCGAAGTACTCCGTCGTGGCGTAGGCGCCTGCGTGTGTCTCGAAGAACTCCCGGACGCCCTCGACGGAGTCATGGGTGATGACATTCACCGCCTTGACTCCGTCCTTGCTCGCCACCGCGACCTTCCACTTGGCGCCCTTGGGGAGCTTGGCGTGCGCCTTCTTCAGGCCACTCCAGAACTTGCCGTCGTCCAGGACGGTCGACACGACCAGCACGTGCATCATGGGTGTTCCTCTCTTTCCGGATGAGAAAAAGCTACGTTGCGTTTTATCAACCGTCAACGAAAGTGACGCAGAAGATGGGAGTTCAAAGGCAATCGTTGCAACAGGATTGCGAATGAACGCAACTACCCTGACCGAGCCGTTGCAATGTACTGTTCGTGAACGCAAGACAGGAGGTATGCCGGTGCCAGGAGGCAGGCTGACCCACGAGGACCGTCTGCGGATCGCTGAGTGGCTGGCCGACGGGCTCGGGTACGCCGAGATCGCCCGGCGGCTCGGCCGGCCGACGTCCACGATCAGCCGTGAGGTCGCGCGCAACGGCGCGTCCGGCGACTATCTGGCCGACCACGCGCAGCAGGTCGCCGGCCACCGTGCTCGCCGTCGCAAACCGGCCCGGCCGGCCGAACCGGCGACCGACGGGCAGCAGGCCCAGGTGGTGCGCGATTTCGTGGACCAGTTCGCGACCCTGCTGGCCGCGACCGGCATGCCCCGGATGACCGCCCGGGTGTTCGCCTGCCTGCTCACCGCCGACGCCGGCGGCCTGACAGCAGCCGACATGGTGCGCAGGCTCCAGGTCAGCCCGGCGTCGGTGTCCAAGTCCATCGGCTACCTCGAAGCCATGGAACTCGTTGTGCGTCAACAGGATTCCGGCAAGCGCCGGGAGCGCTACCTCATCGACGACGACGTCTGGCTGCGGGCGTGGCAGGCCGATACCGGCGCGCACGGCGAGATCGCGACCGCCGCGCAGCACGGCATCGAAATCTTCGGCGCCGACACGACCGCCGGCGCCCGGCTCGGCAAGATGGGCCAGTTCTTCGGCCGGCTCAGCGAGCAGATGAGCGGCAGCACCCTCGCCGAGGCCGTCGTGTACGACGCGCTGACTGTGCTCGCCGCCCTCGTGCACGCCGGCCGGCCGCTGAGCCTCGACACGCTGGCCACCGCGCTCGGCTGGCCCCGGGAGCGCGCCACCGCCGCCCTGGATACGATCCACCGTCAACCGGGCATCGCGGATCCGCTGACCCTGAAGACCGCCGGGCCGGAGACATACACCCTCGCCGTCAGACCAGATCGCTTGAGCCCGGCACAACGCGAAGCACTCGAAAAGTGAGTCATGGACTGTCCTACGTCAGGATGACCGGCCGTATTCGCTGCGACCATTCCGGATTCCCTTCAAGCGCAAGAGACAACGCCGGGATGATGCCGTGAATGTGTTGTGGCAACGGAAATGCCGGTTCTACGATGTGTCACTCAGCGGGAGGTCCTGAAGACGAGGGGACGACGTGGACTTCCGGGTCTTGGGGCCGGTCCGGCTGCAGGCGGCCGGACGGTCAGTCGCGATCGGCGAGCCGCGCAGGCAGGCGGTGCTGGCCGTGCTGTTGTTCGAGGCAGGTCGCACAGTGGGGGTCGACGTGCTGGTGGACCGAGTCTGGGGCGAATCCCCGCCCAAGCAGGTCCGCCGGTCGCTGCAGGCCCACATCACGCGGATCCGGCGCGCTCTGGAAGAGGCGGACCCCAATGGTGCCCAGGTGGCGCGGGATCCGGGTGGCTACCGTCTTGTCGTACGGCCCGAGCAGGTCGACGTGTTCCGGTTCCGCAACACGCTTCGGGATCATCCCACCGATGCGGCCGCGTTGCGGGCGGCGCTCGGGCTCTGGCAAGGCGAACCGCTGGCCGGCCTGCGCGGGGACTGGGCGGAGCGCACGCGTCAGACACTGACTCAGGAACACGCCGCCGCCGTCGTGGCGTGGGCCGACGCCGAAATTCGTGGTGGCGCGGCGGCTTCGACGATTGCCCAGCTGACCGAGCTCACCAACGACTATCCGTTGCACGAGACCGCGGCGGCCACGTTGATGCGGGCGCTCTACGCCGTCGGCCGGGGTTCCGATGCCCTTGCCCACTATGACCGAATACGCCGCGCGCTTCGGGACGAGCTCGGCGCCGATCCCGGTCGGGAACTTTCGGCAGTGCACGCGGAAGTGCTGCGGCAGGATCTGCCCGCATGGGGCGCGGATCTCGCGTCGGTGCCCATGCAGTTGCCCGCCGATGTCGCCGCGTTCACCGGGCGGGCAGACGAACTCGCCGAACTGGACCGGCTCGTGGCTGGAACGGGCGACAGTCCGGTGATCGTCTGCCTCACCGGCATGGCTGGGGCGGGTAAGACAGCCACGGCTGTGCACTGGGGTCATCGCGTCCGCGACCGGTTCCCGGACGGGCAGCTGTACGTCGACTTGCGCGGGTACGCCCCGGGCGAGCCGATGTCGTCGGCCGACGCTTTGGCGGTGTTCCTGACCGCTTTGCTGCCCGTGGGCACGGAGATCCCGCTCGGCCTTGACGAACGCGCCGCCCGCTTCCGCACCGAAATCGCGGCCCGGCGGATGCTTGTCATGCTGGACAACGCGGCGACCGTCGAACAGGTCCGGCCGCTGTTGCCCGGCACGAACGGGTGCGTGGTGGTGGTCACCAGCCGCGACTCGCTTGCCAGTCTCGTGGCATTGCACGGCGCACGCCGCGTCATGGTGGACCAGCTGCCGGCGGACGATGCGGTTGCCCTGCTGCGACGGTTGGTCGGCGAGCGGGTGGACGCCGAACCCGAGGCTGCCACCGCATTGGTGGATCGGTGCGTCCGGCTCCCGTTGACCTTGCGGTTGACGGCCGAACTGGCGGTTTCCCGGCCGGCCACCCGGCTGGCGAAGCTGGTGGACGAACTGCGTGCGGCGCAACGCGCGCTCGATCTGCTCAGTGGCGGCGGTGACCAACGGGCCGCGGTGCGGGCGGTGTTCTCCTGGTCGGTGCGGCAGCTGGCCCCGGGAACGGTTCGGGCTTTCGCCGCGCTCGGCAGGTATCCGGCTCCGCTGTTCGACGCCTACGCGTTGGCTGCGCTGGCCGACAGCTCCCTCGACCAGGCCGAGGCCGAGTTGGATGTCCTCGTCCGCGCGAGCCTGGTCCAGCGCGTCGGCGACCGGTTCGGCATGCATGATCTGCTGAAGGCATACGCGGCGGAAATCAGCGCCGAGGAGCCTGCCGCGCTCGACCGCGTCTATGACTACTACGTGGCCGCTGTGGCCGCGGCGATGGATCGGCTGTATCCCGGCGAAGCGCACCGGCGCCCGGTTGTCGCGACCCCGGCGAGCCCGATGCCGGACCTGCCTGACGCCGATGGCGCACGCGACTGGCTGTACGCCGAGCTGTCCACTATCCAAGTCCTCGCCGCACACGCGGTGGCACACGGCAGGCCCGAACGTTCCGTCACGTTGTCCGCGCTCCTGTTCCGCTATGTCGACGGGTACCACCAGACCGCGGCGCTGGCCATCCACAGCCATGCGAGGGATGCCGCGCGCGCCATCCGCGACCCGACGGCCGAAGCCGATGCGCTCGTTGCCCTTGGCGCGGCGCATATGCAGGCAGGACGGGGTGATCTTGCCGCCGCCGACCTCTTGACTGCGCACCAATTGTTCAGCCACGTAGGGAATCTGCTCGGCCAGGCGCGGTCGCGGGGCAATCTCGGCATGCTCGCCGAGAGCGCCGGCCGGTACCGCGTCGCGGCGTCGTACTACACGCGCGCGCAGGCCCTGTTCCGGCGAATCGGCGACGTGGTCGGCCAGGCCCATATCCTCACCCGGCTCGGCACGGTCGAAGCCAGAATCGGCCGGGGCGAAGCAGGTCTGCACCATCTGCGGCAGGCGATGGACCTGCACGTAGCCGCAGGACACCGCTTCGGCGAAGCGTGGGTGAAAGTCGGTTTGGGTGAGCTGGCCGCGAATGACGGCCGTCCGGCGGACGCCATCCGGTTTCACGCCGAAGCCGCCGAGGAGTTCCGCATGCTCGGAAACAGGGACAGCGAAGCATGGGCCATCGACGGGGTCGGCAGGGCCATGGTGCTGAGCGGCCGTCCAGCCGACGCCGCCGCCCACCACCTGCGTGCCCTCGAGCTGTTTCGAGGGCACGGGAACCGCGAGGGCGAGTCGTGGGCGCTCAACGGACTCGGCGAAGCAAGCCAAGCCTCCGGCTCTTTGGCCGCCGCGCATGGCAACCACGCGGAGGCACTCGCCCTCGCCACCCGCACCGGTAGCCACGAGCAGATCGCCCGCGCTCACCACGGTTTGGCCCGAGCGGCAGGCACAGACGTCGGCGCCGCGCGCGAGCATTACGACCGCGCCATCGCGATCTACAGCGACCTCGGCCTCACCGCCGCTGAGGTGACGAGAGCCGAGTTGCAGGCGCTCGACTGAGTGCTGGCCCGGGCAAGCGTGCTTGCCCGGGCCGTCGTCGCCGCGTCTCATCCTGCGTCGAGCAGCGCGGCGACATTCCCCTTATCTGCCCCCAGGCGTACGTAGATGTCGACCCATTGCCGGTCGATGTCGGTGAGGCCCTTGCCGTCGCAGTACGGTTTGGCGCCGTTGGCGGTGTAGTAGCGCAGCAGGGCGAGCGTCTCGTCGATACGCCTGAGCGTTTCGTCGGTGTAGCGGGCCCCAGGTCCCTGCGGCTGGTGCTTCATGCAGGTCAGTTCGGTCACGACGCCGTCTGCGGCCTCGTTGTCGAAGCGAGGGCCGGGATCGGGACCCGCGTCAGTGCACGCGGCGGCGCCGATGAGCAGGAAAGCCAGGAATGCGACGAGGTGTCTGCTCATCGGGCACCTCGCAGGTTCGCCAGCGCTGCCCGCGCTGCCGGCGCGTCGGCGACCGAGAAGTTCGGGTTGATCCGCAAGGCATCGCTCAGTGCCGTGATGGCTTCGGCGGTTCGGCCGAGCCCGGCGAGGATCATGCCGCGGTGATAGGAGAACGTGGCGTTACGCCAACCAGTGCTCGCGGCGCGTTCGGCATACGTGAGTGCTTCGGCATCCCGGCCGTTGAGGTGTAGCGCCCAGGCCAGCGCGTCCGCGACGAACACGGGTTGCCTTCGTGACCACTCCGCCTGCGCGTACTGCAGCGCCTTCTCGGCGTTGCCACGGTCAGCGGCGACGACTGACGCTTCCAGGTCGATACTCGCGCCGGAAGCGGCTTCGAGTCGTTGCTCCTCGTCGAAGCGCTCGTACTGGCGTGCGGCGAGTTCTGCTTGGCCCGCCGACTTCAACAACAGGGCGTACTCCTGCAGGTTTCCAAGGCCCGGCTCGCGGGAGACGATGTCCTGGTAGCCCGCGAGCGCTTCTTCGGTCCGCCCGCGTGCCGCCGCGACCTTCGCTTTCCCTTGCAGCAGCGACGAATCGTCCGGTGCCGCACGCAGACCCGCCTCGTAGTGGCGTGCCGCGGCGTCGACGTCCCCGTTGTCGAAGGCGAGATCGCCGAGCAGATTGCGGCAGAACGCCACATCGCCCAGGTCGTTGGCGTTCGCCAGGGCACGCTCCAGCGCGCCGCGTGCATTGTCGACGCGGCCGTGGATCTCGAATTCGTAGGCTGCGCGGGTGAACGAGGAAACGCCCGGTTTGATATCGAGCATGCGCTGCAACGCGTCGGTGGCCGCCGCGGTGTCACCGAGCTGGGTGTAGGCGTCGTTGAGCACGCCGTACACCTCCGCGTTGTCCGGGAGCACCGCTTTGGCCTTCTCGCCCCAGTCGCGGGCGGCGACGAAGTCGTGTCGTGCGTTGGCGAGCGCTCCCATACCGCTCAACGCGGTTCCGTTGTCCTCAGGCTGCTGTGCCAAGGACTTTCGCAATGCGTTGTCGGCTTTGGGGAACAAGGCGGGGTCGGCGTTGATCCGGGCCGCCTCGACGTAGGCGTTGCCGAGTTCGGCCCAGGTCCGTGGATCCTGCTCGAATTTCGTCAGCTTGGCCTCCGCCGTCCTGATCATCCGGTCGAGCGCGCTCGAGCCGCTGGCCAGGCTCGGGACAACGGCAGGGCTCGGCGGGTCGGACTGGAGGAACGCGGTGACACTGAAGGCGATCAGGCCGGCGCTGAGAACGATAGGGACGGCGCCGACGCGTAAGCGCCGGCGTTTGGCCCCGGTCTCGCTCCGGGGCGTTTGGTCTGACATCGGACGTGCCTTCCAGGATTGGGGGTGGTCGCCGGTGCGCCGACGACCACCTGGGATCGCGCCGCACTAGCGGGGCGAGTTGACCGCCTTGTTGTTCGGAAGTGCGATATACGGGAAGACATTGCCGAACGGCTTGTCGTTCTGATCGACACTGTCCACCCTGGCCAGGGCCGGCACGAGGCCGGTGACCGCGGCGCCCTCCAGCGTCTGCACGCTGATGTCGAGCGCGTCGTCGGCCAGCCTGCGGCCGTTCGGGAACCCTTGCAGGTCACCCCCGAGCACCCCGAGCCGGTTGGGCTGCGCGGTGGGCGGGATCGACGTGTTCAGCCGCAGTTGCTCCGACGGCGCGAACTGTGCCGGGTTGACGTCGGCGTTGTTGAGCTGGGAGTTGAGATCCACGTTGAGCTGGTCACCGGACTTCGTGGTGATCCCGGTCAGGAAGATCTCGACCAGGTCGTTGCGTGGTGTGGCGGGTGCGGGGACGCCGTAGATCCTCTGGATGAGAGTCGGCACCTCCGGGTGGGTCACCTTGTTCACCAGCGCGGGAATCGTCCGGTCCTGTTCCGGCAGCAGCGAGTTGAACCTGTCCTTCAGCCCCGCGGGCACCACGACCTCGTTCACCAGCGGGTGGCCCAGGCGCGACACCTGCACCTCGGCACCGAGCGAATTCTGCGAACCAGGGGAACGCAGCGTGATCGAATAACGCTCGGTGTCGCTCCACACCCCGATCACGGGGTTGCGGACCGGGTGGTTAGCGAGCGTCAGCGCGCTCTTGGGCACCTGCAGGGCGATGGTGTTCACGTTGAACCCGGCCACCGTGTCCTGCCCGACCTCGGACAGGTTGCCGCCGTAGAGCAGGTCGAAGACTCGCAGATCCAGGAAGAACGGGTCGTCGGCCTGCCCAACATAACTCTGCCCACCGCCCGGGACGGCGGTGATGGCCTGGTTACGAAGAACCCCGTAGTTCGGGATCGATGCCGGGCCCACGTTCGACGGCGCGACCCTGCCGTTGTTGACCAGGACGGTGGTCCGCCCATTCGGCCGGTCGAACAACGTCAGTGTGTAGGACTGGCGGAACAACAGGTTCGGGTCGTCCAGCGAAGTGACCGGGCCGTCGTTGTAGAGGAACGTGTTGTTGCCCCGGCGGTCCTCGGTGCGGAAATCCCACCGGTAGGTCAGATCCGCCTTCGCGTCACCGTTGTTGTCGATGTTGATGTCGTAGTGGGCGTCGGTGGCCCACGGGTAGAAGTTCGGGCCACCATTGGGTTCGGAGAACGGAGCCCAGTTCGCGATCAGGGTCACGGTATCCGGCTTGTCGGGGCTGACGAACGCGTACACGTCGGTGTTGTCCGCGGCCGGGTCGTTCGAGATCAGCGGCGCCTCCCGGTGGCTCGACGCGAACGCCGGCCCGGACGACACGCCGACCAGCAAGCTCGTCAGCGTCATGCTCCCGGCCGCGATCAGCGCGACCGCCGTTCGTCGTCGCGCAACGACACGACGACGAACGGGATAGGGTCTTGGCATTTCCATACCTTCCACGAAAGAACGTCGCCCGCGCTGCGCGGACGACCGATTCCCCGATTCGCGATCTCGGCGTTTGCCCCCACTGGTGGCACCAGAACGAAGTCACGAATGCGCAAGCGCTGGAGCTCCAGGGCTCGATGTCGTTGCGCACCGGAACGACATTCCCCCTCGGAACGCGGAATCCGGCCGGAACTGAGGGTGTCTGCCCCTCACTGTTCCGGGCAGAGGCCGGGGCCGCCGTCCTCCGTCGAACGCAGATGGTGCCCGCGGCCGCCAGTGGCGAAGTTGTGGAAATGTTGTGACGGCCCGTGGTAGCCCGGTCCAGTTGGGCACCACCAGATCCGTGGCCACATGTGCGGTAAATCGGTGGCTTCCGGCAAACGAGCCGTGCCATGGTGAGCGGGTGACTCGGTCTGGAGTTTTCCTTGCTGTGATTGCCTTTCTCGGGCTGCTTACGACGCCGGCCGCGGCAAGCGACCGGCACGCGCCAGATCTGGTGCGCACAGACCTCGGCCCGATCCGTGGGGTCGTCACCGCGCAATTCCGGACGTTCCAAGGCATTCCCTACGCCGCGCCGCCCGTCGGTGAGCTGCGCTGGCGACCGCCGCAGCCGGCGACGCCGTGGCAGGAACCGCGCGACGCGAGCCGGCCTGGCAATGTGTGCGCCCAGGCTGCGCAGCTCGGGCAGCCGGGATCGGCGACCGAGGACTGCTTGTATCTCAACGTGACCACGCCCGCGCGGTCCGGCAAACGGTTGCCTGTCATGGTGTGGATTCACGGCGGCGGATACAGCATTGGATCCGCCGCGGCGTTCAATCCGTCGAAACTGGTCAGCATCGGTGACGTCATCGTGGTGACGATCAACTATCGGGTCGGGCCGTTCGGTTTCCTCGCCCTACCCGAACTGACCGCGGAGAACCCGGGTATCCAGTCCGGCAACTACGGCCTCGAAGACCAGCAGGCCGCGTTGCGTTGGGTGCGGCGCAACGCGGCGGCGTTCGGCGGCGACCCGGGCAACGTCACGATCTTCGGTGAGTCGGCTGGCGCGGGCAGCGTGTGTCTGCATCTGGCCTCGCCGACGGCGGCTGGTCTGTTCCAGCGGGCCGTCGGTCAGAGCTTCAGCTGCGCCTACCCCACCACGACGAAGGAACAAGCCGAGTCCGACGGCGTCCGATACGCCCGAGGGCTGGGGTGTCAGGACGTGGCGTGCTTACGCGCGAAACCGGTACGGGACCTGTTGCCCTCGTGGGGAAACGGATGGCCGGTGATCGGCGGCCGGGAGTTTCCGCTGCAGCCGATGGAGGCGCTGCGGCAGGACCGGTTCCACCACGTGCCCGTGCTGTGGGGCAACAACCTCGACGAGATGCGCCTGTTCGTCGCCCTGGAGTTCGACCTGCTCGGCAACCCGGTCACGCCCCAGGTGTACGAGCAGGTCGTCCGATCGCTGCACGGACCCGCAGCCGATGTCGTGCTGCGGAAATACCCGGTGACGAACTACCCGACACCGAGCATCGCGCTCGCGACCGTCCGCACCGACTACGGCTGGGCACTGTCCACATGCGAGCACGTGCGTAGCTATTCGTTGTTTTCAGCCCATCCCAGACCGGTTCCTGTGTACGCGTACCAGTTCGTCGACCGAACCGCGCCTGGCCTGTTGCGCCTGCCAGGCTTCGACGAGGGCGCTTCACACGGTCAGGAACTGAACTACTTGTGGGTCAACTACTTCGGCACGCTCAACCCACAACAGGAGACGCTGTCACAGACGATGGTCCGCTACTGGACCAACTTCGCCCGCAGCGGCGACCCGAACGGTGCCAGCCTGCCCAGGTGGCGGCGGTACTCGTCGCCGCGGGACGTATTGGCTCTGGACATCCCTCCCGGCGGTATCCGGCCGTTGAACGTGGCTGAGGCGAGCAACTGTGCCTTTTGGGAGTCGCTGCGCTCATGAGCTGTCCTCTGTCAGACCGCCGCCAGCGTGTAACCACTCCGGCTGGACCGTAAACCTTTTCCGACGCGCTTTCACTCGAGCCTGAATGTCGTTGACGGACAAGCACTGCCGGTGTGTGATGCGAGTCACGGGGCGCCAGCGGAAACAGCACTGGCGGGCTGGCCGTCCTCGTTTCACAGCTGCCGGAACTCGTACCCGGGAGGCGCGGACGGCAGCCGAGATAAAGGAGCAAACACCGTGGGCGAATTCGATCTCGACCTGAAAATCGAAGGTGTGGCGGGAGCCGGCTGGGCCGCGCATCTCAGCGAGTCCGGTGTCGCGCTGGCGGAACACCCCGAGCACGACAGCGCCGCGCTCAACACCTGTACCTCCCCCTGCACGTCAGTCGCGTGCACTCATTCCGGGTCGTGCTGACGAGTTGAGCCGGACGACGGCCCGGACGCGCCGATGGTGCGTCCGGGCCGCGTCCAGCCGAATCACCAAGCACCGCCGTCATTCCGGCTGCCATCCACTTCGGACAAACGATCCAGGAGGGCTGTGGTGGTCACCAGGTTTCGCGCGCTCGACTTCGCGATCGTGCGGCTTTCGGCACGATCCTCGGGCGACGACTCGGCATCGCTGGACGAAGAACTGGACGTACACGCGTTCCTGCGCGAGGTGTGTGCTGATCCCTATGTCCGCGAGGCGATCGAGGTGTCCAGCCCTTCGCTCGCCGCTGCCCTGGACAAGATCAGCTCTGGTGCGCTCACCGATCCGGCCAAGCGGCGCCGCGCCGCGTTGTCGCTCAACCGGTACCTGGCCAGGATGACGCAGCGGCCGACCCCATTCGGCCTGATGGCCGGTGTCGCAGCCGCCCAGTTCGATGACCAGCCGAAGATCCGGGTCGGGACCGAGCACCGCAGGCACGTACGCGTCGACCTGAGCTGGCTGGCCGAGGTGATTCGGCACCGCGAGACCGATCCGGCGGTGCTCTGCCGGCTACGGATCATCCGCAACGACCTCTGCTTCCTCCGGGGCGACAGGCTGGTGCTTCCGTTGGTACCAGAGGAAAGCGGCGTTCGCGGCCCGGACGACCGCGAGCGCACCATCCGGCACACCAGTCCGGTGCGTGCCGCACTGGCGGCCGCGCACACCCCGATCCCCTTTCCGGCACTGCTCGCACGGCTGGGCGCGGAATTCCCGCAAGCAGGCGAGGAGGTGCTCACCAAACTGGTCACGCAGCTGGTGGCCCTGGAGTTCCTGGTCACCGACCTGCGCCCGCCCGCGACCACCGAGGACCCGATCGCGCACGTACTCGCCCGCGGCGGTCCCGCGCCCGAGCTGGCGAAGGTCCGCGACGAGCTCGACCGCTATGCCGCCACCCCGGTCGGTCAGGGACTCGACGCGCTGCGCGCCGTGACGGCCACCATGCGTGGCATCCACGACCAGGCCCAGTTGCTGCACGTCGATCTCGGCATGGATGCCGACCTCGTGCTGCCCGCCGCCGTCGCGGACGAGCTGGCCGCGGCCGCTGAAGTCGCCTGGCGGGTGGCCCCGCCGCGGCTGGCCCCTGCCGACGCGCTTGCCGCCTACCGCATGGATTTCATCGAGCGGTACGGCACCGGCACCGTTGTGCGCATCAAGGACCTGCTCGATCCGGAACGCGGAATCGGCCCGCCGGCCGGGTACCTGTTGCCGCCGGGCAACCGGCCGGTCAGCGCCGGGCGCCCCGGCGAATCCGAACGCGATGCCACCTTGCTCGCGTTGGCCGAGCAGGCGGTCGCGCAGGGCGAGCGTGAAGTACTGCTGAACGAGGACACCATCGAGCGGCTCGCCCGCCCGGACGCCCCCGGCGAACGGGGTTCGTACGCCGAAATGTGCGCGCAGCTGCTCGCCGACTCCGAAGACGCCTTGCGGCGTGGCGAGTTCCGGCTCGTCGGCGGTGGTGATGTGAACTTCACCCGGGTCGGCGCGTTGTTCGGCCGGTTCCTGCCGCTGGTCCCGCAGCTGCGGGACAAGGTCGCCGAGGTGGCCGCGGACCTCGTCGCCGAGGACGGGGCGATCCCGGCACAAGTGGTCACGCCGCCGCTGCATCCCCGGATGGCCAACGTGACGCAGGTGCCCAGGTTGACCAGTGAGGCGATGGTGTTCGGCGCGTACGCCGAGCGCCCGTCCGAGCTGAGCCTTGACCACCTCGGGATCACCGCGACCTTCGACCGGTTCGCTGTCGTGTCGCTAATGGACGGACGGGAGATCGCGCCGCTGGTGTTCCACTCGCTCAACCCGAACCTCGCCGTGCCGAACGCGGTGCGCCTGCTGATCGAGATCGGCGAGAGCCGCACTCCCTCCTGGCCGCTGTGGCACTGGGGCGCCGCCGCGGATCTGCCGTACCTGCCCCGGATTCGCCACGGCCGCACAGTGCTCAGCCCGGCGCGTTGGCTGCCCGACCCCCGGCTGCGTGCGGACCTCGGCCGCAGCGAGTGGCACCGGCTCTTCGAGTGCTGGCGAGCCGACTGGTCTGTGCCGCGGATCGTGTACGCCACTGCCGCGGGCGACCGCCGGATCCGGCTCGATCTTGACTCCGCTGCGGCCGTGGAGCTACTGCGCGCGGACCTCAGGAAGCGTCCGGAACTGGTGCTGCGAGAGGAACCCGCCGGCGGGGAGTTCGGCTCCGGCTGGGCACGCGGGCACGCCGCTGAGGTGGTCGTGCCGGTCGTGCCACTGCGCCCGGCCCGGCCAAGGCCTGCGGTCGCCGCGCGTCCCTTCGTCAGCCGGTCGTACCCACCGGGTGGGGAATGGCTATACCTCAAGGTTTACGCCCACCGTGGCAGACACAGCGAGCTTCTCACCCACCACCTGCCCGCATTGGTGGCGCGGGCACAGCCGTTCAGCGACCGGTGGTTCTTCCTGCGCTACGCCGACCCGGCTCATCATCTGCGCGTGCGGTTCCATGGCGAACCGGACGCGCTCAACAGCGAACTACTGCCCATCACGCACCGATGGGCGGCCGAGCTGATCGAGGCCGGACTGATCGCTGAGCTGGCGACCGGCACCTACCAGCCGGAGATCACCCGGTACGGCGGGCCGAGTGTGATCGACGCCGCCGAACGCGCGTTCCACGCGGACTCGCAGTGCGTACTGGAACAGCTCATCCTGCGCGAGCAAGGAAAGCTTGAGCTGCCAATGGGTCTGCTGCTCGCCGCCAACCACCTCGAACTGGCGCGGCTGCTGCACGGCGACGACGGATGGCAGGATTGGCTGCTCGCGACCTTCGCGAAAGACAAGCACCACAAGGCATTCCAGCAGTGCCGGCGCGAGGCCGTCCGGCTGCTCGATCGGGACCACCTGGGCCAGGAACTGCTGGACAGCTGGCGACGGCGGGCTCCGCTGCTTCGGGACTACGCGAGAGCGCTGCGCGACGCCGCCAGCGGCGACGTGTCGAGCGCGTTCACCTCGATGCTTCACGTGCACCACAACCGCCTGAGCGGCGCCGGCCTCGACGAGGAACGTGACGCCTACGCCATCGCGCGCGGTGTCGTGCAGGCCCATCAGGACCGGGAACGACAGGAACGCCGATGACCACGCATATCGTGACCGAACTGACCGACCGGCTCGCCGACCCGGCCCGGGTGGCGGCGACGACAGACGCTCCTGGCAACGCGTTGCGGACGGACACCCGGGACATCACGCTGTGGACCCCAGTGGGGCTGTCCGACGGCCATCCAGCGCTGGCACTGTTGTACGCCGAGCGCAGCGCGAGTGATCCCGGGCTGCGTAAGCACACCCATGCCCACCTACAGGCCGCGATCACCTCGACGGCCCCACGACCGGGCGGGGGTCTGTTCGGTGGCCTCGCGGCAGTGGCGTTCGCGGCGCACGCGGCGGCCGCGGAGTCCGGTGGCTACCAGGCGATGCTCACGCAGTTCGACCAGGCGATCAGCCGGGAATGTCAGGCACTCGCCGCCCGCGACCGTGCGCGGATCGCCGACGGCCAGGCCATCGGCGGGTGGTCGGGTTACGACGTACCCGTGGGCATCACCGGTGTCGGCAGGCACCTGCTGGCCCGCTACCAGTTGACCGGAAACCAGACGGTGCTGGCCGCCTTGGAGAATGTACTGGCAACGCTGGTGGACATCGCGCTCGCCGACGACATCGACGTACGGGGGCGGCGCATGCCGGCGTGGTGGAACCACCACGACACGGCGGGCACCCCGGCCGAAGGACACCTCAACTTCGGGATGGCACACGGCATTGGTGGTCCGCTGGCACTGCTGGCGCTCGCCCGGCAGGCCGGGGTGACAGTGTCCCGGCACGACGAGGCCATGCTGCGCACCCTGTCGTTGATGCGGAAATGGCGCCTCGACGACGAAACAGGCCCGTTCTGGCCGTACTCGGTCACCGTGGACGGGCCCTCTCCTTCGGGCAGGTACCGCGAGGTGTGGTGCTACGGCGCCGCCGGCATCGGACGCGCACTGTTCCTGGCCGGGACCACACTGGACGACGCGTCGTGGCGCGAAACCGCGCACGACGCGCTGCGTGGCGCGTTCACCATCGCCCTCACTGGGCACAACCAGATCCGGGACTCCGGACTGTGCCACGGCTGGGCGGGCTTGCTGCAGATCGCCTCACGGATGGCGTTCGACACCAGGGACCGGTACTACGCCGAAACCGCGGACGAACTCGCTGTGCGGCTTGAAAAGGACTACGACCCGGAGGCACCGTTCGGGTTCCGCTACGACTACCCCGGCTCGGTCAGGCCGCTCGACCGCCCCGGTTTCCTGGAAGGCGCGGCGGGCATCGCACTCGCCCTGCACTGCCACGCCACCGGCAGGCCACCGGTCACCGGCTGGGACGCACCGCTGCTGATCAGCTGATGCCGCATCATCGTTCACGACAAACTGTCACATCAGCTTGAGATGCCTGGTTCAGCCGGCGACTTGCGGCGTTTTTTCAGCAGTAGCAGGCCTCCCAGTACGCCGGCCACGGCAAGAGAAACGACGACCGCGGGCCAACGGCTGGCCCCGACGGCGGATTGGGTGACCATGCCGGCCATACCGGCGAAGAACAGGACCGCGGATATGAGGCCGCCGTTCGGTGCCTCATAGTCGACGCGGCGCCACCAGCTTCGGCGCCTGCCGTTGTGCCACCCGACCTGGACAGCGAAAACGCTCATGCCAAGCAGGCCGATGGCGAGGTAGCCCGAGGTGAAGGTGGAGCGCCGGGGATGCTGCTCGGTCTCCAGCACGGTGTCGCTGGAAAGTTCGAGCAGAACCGGGTTGCCGCCGTAGTACACGGCGGTGAGCTGCATGCCGTCCCGGATCTGGTCCTGCCCGTGTTGCTCAGGCACAGTCACCCGAGTTGTGTCGTTACCGCGCACCTGCGGCGCGATCGCGCTCACGTTGAGGGACCATCGTCGCTCCCCTGTCAACCAACGAAATCGAGAGCGGGTCTCGCGTTCCACAGTGGCCGGTCCACGGGCCAAGCAGTCCTCGCTCGCAGCACCAGTGCACGCCGCCACTTCAGTCAGTTCAGTCGGCCGCACCAAATCAGCCACAGTCTGCGCCCCCAACACAGCGCTGCCGGCCACAGCCGCCGCACCCAGCACAAGCCACACCACCGGTCGCACCCGCCGCACGGCTCACCCCCGATTCACGAAGCCACCCCAACGACATCAGGGTTCCCGAACCCACACGGCTTTATCCCTGCCGATAAGCACGTTCCTGGCCGCTTGTCCGCAGCGCAAGGTGGCTGCCCGTAAGGCTCACGGCGGTGCAGGCCGGGTCCGCGCGGCTCGGTTCCCGGCCCGCAAGTCGTTGGAAGAGTTCGACTTCGACCATCAACGCTCACCAAAGCGCGAGACGATCGCCAACCTTGGGACGCTGGATCTAATCAGTGGCGAGGACGATCGCCTCGTCGGCGCGGAGTTGCCCGTTCAGGCGCCTCTCCATCAGCAGCAGGCCCGCCGCGACCATCCGATAGGCATCGGCCGTTTTCGTCTTGACCAGATAGCGGTGGTCGGCATCGGCGGCGAGACACAATGCGGTGATCCTGAGGACGGCCGCGCTGACCCGATCAAGGGGATGTTCCCGGGATAGGAACGGAGTAGCCGCACCGACCAACTTCTCTGCGACGACATTGATCCATTGTGGCGCGGGCGGTTTGCCCCTCGCGTTCGAAGGCAGGAGCTGTCGCTGACTTTCCCTGACCAACTCGGCGAGGTCGTCGAACAGGACAGCGCCGACCGAGTTCTCAATGTTGGTGCGGCCGATGAAGCTGAGGACGAACGCCTCGGGAAGATCCGTGTCCGCGGCCGCTTGAACCGCTGTGGTCAACGCGAACCCGAACCGCGCGGCCGGATCTGCCATGTCACTTACGTTCCGGACAACAACCAGGTCTTCCAACCATCGGCCGCCGTCGGTGCTCCTGAACGTCGGGATCAGGCGCCGTTTGGTGATGCTGGCCCTGATGTCGATCAGCTTGGTTATGTCGGCACGGATCTGCTCGGCCAGCAGTTCGGTGCTGACGACGTGCGGATGATGGGCCGGCGAAGGCGTCCACAACACGTTGCGCGACCGGTCATCGGTGACCCAGGCGCAGTGCAGAGTGCTGCCGATGGCGCGCTTGACCGACCGATCGTCCAGTTCGGACCAAGTCGGCTTGCGATACTTCTTCTCGGTGCCCGTTGTGCTGTTGACCCACTTGATGAAGTCGTTGAGATCCTTCGGCCAGATCCCGGTCACCGGTTTGTCGTCCGGAACGAACTCGGCGAAGCCGTCGGGCCACGGGCCGGGAACGTCCTGCCGGAAAAGGTAATAGACCTTCCTGGTGATCGGATTCGGGCACACCCTGGTCCCGTTCGGGGTCCGGACCGTTTCCTGCAGCAGCCGGGTGGTCAGGACGTTGGCGGCGAGCGAGCGGCGGTTGACGTCGGCGTCGTCCAGCAGCGCTTCGGCGAACAACTTGTTCAGCTGTTCATGCAGCCCGGGATCGAGGTCGCTGTCCTGTTCCGCGCAGTCGAACGCCAGCGACAGCGCGGTCACCGAGTTGTCGGCCAAGCAGGCACGGACGATCGGATCGGCGTCGGAGCGTGCCGTGTAGAGCAGCGTGGTCTCCCGCCACCACGTATCGTTGACGTTGTCGACGAGCGTCTGCACAAGCCCCTTCTCCCGGATGTGCAACGCCGTCAGGAACTCCTGGAAAGTGTGATGGGCGAAGGCGTACAGGCCGTTCTCCCGCTCGATGACCAGACCGTTGGAGCTGACGTCGGCGAGGAACTCGTCCGCGGTGACCGTACGCGAGATCCGCCGAAGGACGTTGTTGATCACTTCAAGGACTTCGGCCGTGCCCAGATCTCGTACGCGTGACTCCATCATGGTGTACGCGAGCTCGCGCAGAACCGATTCCTTCTTGTCGCCTTGCATCGCGGTGTCGAGTTTCTTCGCCTGTTGCCTGCGGACCAGCATCACCTGGCAGATCTCGCCGTAGAGTTCCGAGCGGCTGCCCGGCAGCGCGCCCCGATGCTTGTGCACGTTGGCGATCATGGTCAGCAGCAACGGATTCACCGTCAGGGCTGCCAGGGCCGGCGCCTTGTGCAGGCGGCCGAGCAGGTCCTCGGCCTCGGCCTCGGCACGTCCGGCGACCTCGTCGTTGCTGCCCTTGGTCGTGTTCTTCTCGACCGCGAGGTACCAGCCACGGATGAACCGCTGGATCTGTCTGTCGGTGAAACTGCGCACCTGCAATACCGCGGCCCCGTCGATCGGCGCGGATCGGTATCCCTGCGGCCGGGAAGCGAGGACGAAGTCGTTTTTCGGGTATCGCTTGATCTGGTTGTCCGCCCATTCGGACACTCGGCGGCGGTCGACGTCCCTGGCGACTTCGTCCAGTCCATCGAGCAGGACAAGACAACGCCCCCGGCGCAGCTTTTGTTCGAACCATCCGGCAGGTTCGAGAATGTCCTGGTCCATCAGTGCCTTGCGGGCCAGATTGGCCAGGGATATCCCGTTGACGATGATGGAGACGTGGTCACGTAAGTACAGCAGGATGGGGATCTTTCGACGCCTGTTCTTGAACGCGTGTCGTGCGGTGTAGCGCAACAACGTAGTCTTTCCGCTGCCGGGCGCGCCAAGCATGGCCAGGATGGCGGGTTGTTTCTTGTCGAGGAAGTGCTCGATCGAGAGGCGGTCGCCGGTGCCCGCGGGATACTCGGCCAGCAGGCCGGTCGGGACTTCGTGCGGGTTGCGGTAATCGAGGCTCACGTCCACGAACACGTCGTCAAGGTCCGGCGTGAAGAATCCCATCGTGGCCAGCCCTTTGAGGTCGATGAACCGCAGAGCGCTGCGAATGTGGTTGCGATAACGCCTGCCGAACCGGTTGAGGTGCCGGATGAGGAACTGGTCGACCTGGTTGGCCGCCCGGTCTTGCCACCTTTTCTTCAGTTCGGTCAGTACGCCACCCGTCACACCGGTGATGAACAGTGCCACTTCGTAGCCGATGACAACCGGCCACGTCGCGATTCCCGGCCACGCCAACGCGGCCGCGGGACCAGCCAGCGCCGCAGCCCCGAAGAGCAACGCGGGTAGGTTTTTTCCCGTCACGGGACAAGATCCTCCTGCCTCGGCAGTCGAACAAAGCCCTCAGACTTTACGAGTCCATCGACCGGGATGTCCCACACGAAGTACACCGTATGAAGAATTGTGACAGTGCTGATGTGCGTCCGAAGAACAGTCCTTGGGGTCTACCGTGTTCGACGAGCGGCCGTCCTGGCTGCGTTGACGGGTAGGCTCCGGGGCCGGGGGTGCGTGACATGCACACAGATGTGGATATCGCGGTGATCGGGTGCGGGCTGGGTGGGTTGACCCTGGCGATCGGTCTGCTGCGCCGGTCCGTTTCGGTGGCGGTGTTCGAGCAGACCTCCGAATTACGCGAAATCGGGGCCGGCGTGGCGATCGCGGCCAACGGAACCCGGCTGTTGCGGGAACTCGGTGTTGAGCTGGCAGATGCCGGGAACATCCCGCCTTACCTGGAATTCCGCCGCTGGAACGACGGCGGGTTGATCTTCTCGCACGAGATCGGACGCTGGTATGAGGACCGCATGGGCGCGCCGATGGTCACCATGCATCGGGGCACGCTGCAGCGGATGCTCGTCGAGCAGGTGCCGAAGGAGCACGTTCACCTTGACCACCAGGTGACCGAACTCGTCGCGGAAAGCGGTGGGGTACGCCTGCGGTTCGCCAAGGCGCCGGATGTGGTGGCCAAGGTCCTGGTCGGCGTCGACGGCATGCGTTCCGTGGTCCGCCACTACGTTGCTGGGGCGGTGTCACCGGTCTGTTCCGGTGAGATCGGGTTCCGTGGAGTGATCCCGGTGGGCGTGTCACCGAGTCTGCCCAATCCGACGTCGCTGCAGGTGTGGTGCGGTCCCAGAACCCATGCCATCACCTACGGCGTGGACGACGGGCGGCTGATCAACCTGCTGGCCGTGTCCGTACCCGACGAGATTCCGGCATGGACACGATCGACCAACCGTGTGCCCGCGAGTCGCGACGAAGCGCTCGCGATCTTCTCCCGCGCCGGATGGACAGGCAGCATGCTCGAACTCATCCGCGGTATCGAGGGCGACATGCATTTCTGGGCGTTGCAGGAGTTGCCAGGTCTGCGCCGATGGAGCCGCGGCCGCGTGGTACTTGCTGGCGATGCCGCGCATGCGCCGCTGCCGCACCAGGGCCAGGGAGCAGGCCAAGCCATCGAAAGTGCCTACACCTTGGCCCACCTGCTGGCCGACGCCGGGCCGGACCAATATCAGCGCGCGTTCGACACCTACGAGCGGCTGCGCAGAAAACGCACCCGGCGGGTGCAGCACTACTCGCGGATGGCCGGCAAGCTGATGAAACTCACTGGCGGATCCGTGCCACGACGCGACCACGACTTGGCGGACGTGGCGCGACGAATCGGCTGGATCCACGAGTACCGCGCCGACCTCGCCGTCCGCGCATGATCATCGGCTGGCGTTGTGGACCTCGGCCAGGTCTTCGGCTGTCACCAAGCGGTATTCGGCGATCCGTTTGCCGACGGCGAATCGTGGGTTCTGGATGCGACCGTGTCGTGCTTCGGAGTACGGGTCGGCGAGCTCGCCGAACGCGACACGGGAGATGACGCGGATGGCATCGTCGACGCGTTGGGTGCGTTCCAAGTTCCACGCATTGCCTGCACGCCATTCTCGGACGCGCTCGTAGATCCGGCGGTTGGTTGGTGGGAACGGTGAGTCGTCGTCGCCCACCAGCCACGGCTCGGCCAGCGCGAGTGCGACGTACCACTCCTTGGAGTACCTCGCCAGCTGTCCTTTGCGGATGTGCGGTTTGTGTTCGGTGTCCCTGCGGCTGGGTGTGATCGATTCGTCGATGCCCGTTTCGTGCGCGGTGATGGCGAACGTCAGCAGCAGGTCCGTGTACAGCTCATGGCCGACCTGTTTACCCGCCAGCACAACGAGTTCGTTCTTGCCCAGGTCGAGCATCGCCGACATGCCACGGATCAGCGTCACCCGCCGGGCCCCGCCCGGCGCGTCCAGCAGGCTCGACAACCGTCCTTCGCCCGCGCCCAACCAGCGCAGCAGCGCGGCTTCCTGGCCGACGATCAGCTCGGCGAGCACACCCGAGACGTGCGGGGCGCAACCCGGTAACCGCAAGGCGACGCGGCCGGGCCGCTGCGGACTGCCGTGCGGGTCGCGGCCGAACACCAAGCGCTCACCGGATTCCACGCGCACCGGGTGCAGATCACTCCCGCGCACCATGGCCTGCAGCATGCCGCTCCTCGCAGACGATTCCTCGCCGAGGAGCCGAGCATACGTCAGCCGCAGCCGGTGTTGCCCAGGTTGTCCGGACTTGCCTCGACGAGGTTCGAGCACACCAGGTCGGTGGCGCTGGTCGGGTCGAGGCGCCACAGGGCGACGTTGGTGTCCGTGCCGCCGCTGGCAAGCTGGTGACCGTCCGGGGAGAACACGATGTCGTTGAGCGACGACAGGTGGGCGTTGAGGTCCGCGATACGCTCGAAATCCGCGAGGTTCCACAGCCTGACGATGGAGTCCTCGGCGGTCACCGAGGCGAGGGTACGGCCGTCCGGGGAGATCGCGATGCGGCGCACCATCGACGGATGTTGACCGAACTCCTTGCGTACCTGACCGGTGACAGCGTCACGGATCTGCAGTTTCCCGCTGATGCCCGCGGTGATCAACGACTTGCCGTCCGGCGTGTAGACCACTGTGTTGAGCGTGTTCAGGCCAAGCGGAGTCCGGGCCTCGTCGACGAAGCCAACCGTACTCCACGTCACCATGCTCGCCGCGTTCATGCCGTCGCTGTCACTCCCGGCGATCCCGACACCCGACGAACTAGTCAGCGCGAGCAACTTGTCGCCCTTGGGCGAGAAGGTCAGATCCAACGGCCACTGCGTGCCCATCTCAAGCACAGCGTCCTCGGTGAGGGTCCTGATGTCCCATACCGTGATCTTGAAGTCCTGCGTGGCGCGTGTGGTGTCCGCAGGCTGGTGTGCCGCAGCGAACCACCGGCCGTCCGGTGACACGGTCAACGCACCCCGGCCGATGAACAGGCGGCCGGGCAGGGTGACCGTACGCGGTTTGGCTGCGCGATCCGAGGGCGTCAAAGTGAATGTGGCGTTGCCCGTGCCGGTGATCCTTGTGCCGTCAGGGGTGTAGGAGACAGCGAGGACTCCGCCGCTCTGTTCGGTCGTCCTGGTGATCTCCGCGCCGGTCCGGCTGTCCCATGTGTACAGTCCACTTTCGGCGTCACCGACGGCGATCTCCCCGCTGTCAGGGTGGAACGCGAGGCTCATCACCGAGGCGCGCGGGTCGGTGTACCAGTTCGTGTTGGTACGCCAGCGCTGCACGGTGCCGTCGCTGTTCGCGGCCACCCACGTCCGGCCGTCCTGGGAGACGGCGATCGCCACGACCGTCTGGCCCACAGTGGTGCCGTCGCGCCGTCCTTGGGGCCGGTTGTTGAGGAAGGTGCCGTTGGTCGGATCCCACGCGGTGATCGAGTTGAGATCGCTGTTGGTGTACAGGGTTCTGCCGTCCGGGGTGAACCTCAGCGAGCTCGGGCCGGCCGCCCCCGCCGAGCCGGCCTGCCGTGTGACATCGGGAAAAGCCAGTCCTGGCGCACCAGTTCGCGGGTCCCACAGCCGGATCATGTTGTCCAGCACGCTCGAAGTGGCGAGCAGCGTGCCTGAGAACGTCACCTGGACCGGCATCAGGCCACCGGGGCCGCGCCTGGTTGTCGCGTCGGCGTGCTCGGTGCGCCGGCTGACCCGGGTGGACGTGGCCGTGTCCCACAGTTCGATGCTGCCGTCAGCCCGGCCGATGGCCAGCCGGTCACCGGTCGTGCTGTAGGACATGCTCGTCGGGTCGACAACGCCCTTGGCGACCGTCTTGACCAGCCTGCCAGTCCGGGCGTCCCACTCGCCGATGCCCAGCTTGTCGCCTTGCTGCGGGAGCAAAGCCGCGACTGTCATCCCGTCGGGCCGCCACGCGAGTTGCCCGATCGCGGGCAGGCCGTCCGCGAGTCGGGCGACCTCCTGGCCCGTGGCGACATCCCAGATCCGGATGGAGCTCGCGTTGACGTCGCCGTCACGGTCGACGTCCGAAGTGGCCAGCAGGGTCCCGTCGGACGAGAACCGCACGACCGAGACAAAACCCTTCGCGGTGATGCCGGGGTGCACCGGCTTGCGGTTCTTCGTGTCCCACAGCACGATCTTGCCTTCGCTCGAGCCCACCGCGATCAGGCCGCCGTCCGGGCTGACGTCCACTGCGGACACATTGGACAGTCCGGACGAGAACGCCGACGGATACGTGATCAGCGGTGCGGACAGCAGCGCGCCGCGCGCCTCCAAGGTTGGGCTTGCCCGCCAGCTCTCGACCGCTTTGCGCATGGCGCCAACGGGATTCACCTCCGCCTCGGCCCGTGACTCGGCTGCCAGCTGCCGGGACAACGCGTCCTGGCGACCCTGCTCGGCCTCATTGCGCGCGACCAACGCGAGCCCGCCCGCGACAAGCGCGGCGACGAGCAGGACTGCCAATCCGGCCACAGCACCTTGCAGCCGCCGGGTCCGGCGCCGCCGCTCGCGGTCACTGGCCTGCAGGAACGCACGTTCGTCCGGCGTGAGGTCGGTCCGCCCGGCCGCCCATTCCTGTGCGGCGGCAAGCCGTGCGCCCCGATAGACGTCGGAACGGTCCCGGCCACTGGTCTGCCAATGGGCGACGGCGACACCAAGTTGTTGGCGGACAAGCAGACCCTGCCGGTCTTCGGCGACCCATCCCCGCAGTCTCGGCCACGCGGTGAGCAACGCGTCGTGGCACAGCTGGACATAGTCGCCGTCGATCGTGACGAGCCGAGCGGCGACAAGGCTTTCCACGACACGGTTGGGCACTTCCGCGCGGTGTGTCCAGCGTCGCGCGATGCCACCGCCGTCGAGCAACGTGATCATCCGCAGCACCGCGGCTCGCAGCGCGTGCCGGTCGTACTCGTTGAGCCGCATGTACATGTTGTCGGCGGTCAACGCCACCGCGCGGTCGACCCCGCCGGTTTGCTGGTATCCCGCCAACGTCAACCGGTTGCCCACCCTGTGGTGCCAGGTTTCCCGCAGCGCGTGGGCGAGTCGCGGGAGTGCGCCGAGCTCGTCGCCCGCGCCGACGTCGGTGATGAGCCGATCGACCAGGCCGGGCTCGAGCTCGAGACCTGCGACCTCAGCCGGGCGGACGATCACCTGCGCCAGCTCCTTGGCGGTCATCGGTCCCAGCACGTACGGCGCGTCCAGGGAGCGCTTCAGCGAGGCGAGCGTGATGAAGTGCTGCACGAAGTCCGCACGCATCGCGAACACGACACGCGCCGGCCACGCGTTCGCGAGCGCGGTGGCGAACGCTTCGCGCTCACGGGGATCAGCGCATTGTGTGAACAACTCCTCGGCCTGGTCGACGACGATGAGCATCGGCGCGTCGACGCGCGCGACGGCCGTCTGGCACATCGAACCGAACGTCGTGGGGTGCTCGTACAGTTGCCAGGCCAGGTGATTCGGGTCGGCGCGGATGAAGGGCGCCAAGCGCGCGGCCAACGTGGCGATCGGACGTACGCCAGGCGTCATCGCCAGTTGCGGCGCCACCTTGGCGAGGCTGGCGTGCGCGGCGAGCAATCCGGCGTGCAGCAGCGACGATTTGCCGGCACCCGAAGCACCGACCACGACTAGCGGCCCTGAGTCGGCTCGTTGCCGGGACAGCCGGGCGAGCAGATCGCGCACGGCCTGCTCGCGGCCGAAGAACCACTGGCTGTCAGTTGATCCGAAGCTCTGCAGACCCGGGTACGGGCACTGCTGCCGGATCACATCGGTGCTGTCCGAGCCAGCAGACTGCTGAGCGTCGCCAATAGCCGCCAGCAGCCGGACGAAATACGACTGGCCGTGATCAGTGGTGCTGGGTACGTCGGGAGGCGCGCTCGCCGGAGCAGCGGTGAGGACCGAAGCCGCGGCGGCCATCAGTTCACCCGCGCTCGGATAACGGCGGCGCGGATCCTTGTCCATCCCGGTCTGGATGACGAGGTCGATCGCGGGCGGGATCCAGCGGTCGAACAGCGACGCGGCCGGTGGCGGATCGTTGAGCTGTGCGGTGAGCTTGCCGACCGAGTCCGCGGCTGGAAAGGGAACCCGTCCGGTGAGGCATTGGAACAGCACGCACGCCAACGAGTACACGTCCGACGCGGGCCCTGCCTCGTCTGCCGTCAGACGTTCCGGCGCCATGTAGTCCAGCGTGCCGACGGCGTCGCCGGTGTCGGTCAACTTGGTCACGTCCGGCGTGAACAGCCGTGCGATGCCGAAGTCGGCCAGGTACGCGGTGCCGTCCGCGGCCAACATGATGTTGGCTGGCTTCACGTCCCGGTGCACCACGGAATTCGCGTGTGCGGCGTCGAGCGCGACGGCCACCTGGGACAGGATCTCGACGGTCCGTTCCGGCGCCAGCGGCCCGTCGGCCAGCAGCCGTTTGAGATCCGGTCCGTCGATCAGCTGCATGTCGATGTACAGGCGGCCGTCGATATCGCCGTGCGCGTGGATCGGCACCACGTAAGGCGCGCTGAGTTGCGCCGCGATCCTGGCTTCCCGCCGGAACCGGTTCTCGAACTCGCGCCCGGCATGCGGCGGCAGGCGTTTCAGCGCCACATGTCGCTCATGCACGGTGTCGAAGGCGCGGTGTACCTCGCCCATGCCACCCCGGCCGAGCAGTTCCTCGATCCGGTACGGCCCGAACAACTCCGGTGCCGCGTCCACAGAGACCGTGTCGGTCATGCTCGACCCTCCCAGTCGTTGCGCGGCAAGCTTATTGCCAAGCTGCCCGGTCCGGAACGGCTACCTGCATTTGGTGAGCAAGTCACGAGCGGCGGCCGTCCGCTGCGTGTCGGCAAGGCCGTCCCACAAGTAGTGCTGCATCGCCTTGACGCAGCCGGACATACCGGCGTTCTCCGACTTCAACTTCGTGTTGCGCTCGTCGGCCCGCACGCGCTTGGCCTCGGCGGACGCCAGCTGACCGTCCACTTCGGCGAGTTGGCTCTGCCGTTCTTCCAGCCGTGCCACCGTGTTCGCATGATCACCACCCGCGATCAAGAACAGTGTCACGAAAACTCCCGATGACACAAGGAATAGCGAGACGAGTGCGATCAACGCGGCCAGCCCGGTCCGAACGCCCGGCGCGGGAGCCGGCGGCGGGGGCGGTGGCGCGAAGGGCGGGAAAGGACGGTAGCCGTTGAAACCTGTTTCGTATCTCACGGTGTGCATGCGGTCACCTCCTGCAGTTGATGAAGGCCTTGGCCATTGCCGCGTCGAAGGCGGTCTTGTCCGCTCGCTGTGCGGCGGCGATGGAGTCCTTGGTGGCGGTTGTGCACGCGCGCAGCTCGGTGTTCGTGCTCGTCAACCGGGACCGCTCGGCGTCCAATTCCTCCACTGTGGACTTGACGGTGCCGAGTCGCGCGGTCCGGTCAGCGATCGAGCGCTCGGTTGTCTCGATCCGCTCGGCCAACTGGCCGATGTCGTTCTGCTTCTGTACGTACAGCACGACGAATAACGCTGTTGCCGCAACCAGAACTCCCACTGCGACCGCGAGCGAAACGACCGTCCATCGACGCCCGGCCCGTTGCTCCATGGTGTCCTCCAGTCGTATGAACTTGGGCGAGAACACTGTCGCGTCAACACCGAACCGGGCGTAAGCGGAATGTTCCGGTACGAACCGAGACATTGGTCGAAGAGAATCAGCGGTATGACTGAGACAGCGCCGGATGACGCCGTTACCGTCCCTGCGAACGATGATCGACCGCACTCCCCCGCCCTGGCCGGATTCGCCGCCGTGGCCGCGGCACTCGTCGGGGTCGCGGCGGTCATGCTCTACGGATGGACGTCCGAGGAGGGCTGGCATCTGCTCATCACGCTGAGCATGATCATCGCGGGAGCAGTGATCGCCCGGCCGGCGAACGACCCGGATGTGCGGAGGACCTGGGTGCTCGGCCGGTGGGTGCTGACCGGGATCGGCGCGGCAGGTGTGGTGCTCGGGGCGTACCTCGCCGGGTTCGCGTTGGTCGACCTGTCGATTCCGGACGGTCCGTTCTTCGGCTCGCAACGGCCGGAACTGCCACCGCCTGTCGTGATTCTGCTGATGCTGTACGGAGTTCCGCTGGTCGCACTGATCATCCTCGCTGTCCGTGGGCTGAGGGTCGGCCTCGTCGGCATCGGCGTGGTCGCGCCCGTAGTGGCTGTGTCGATCATGGGCGTGGCTGGTGCCAGCGCTTCGGTCATCGCGATCTCGTCGTTGGTCGTGGCGATCGTGTGTGTCCCGCTGGCCCTGCTTTCGAAGACAAGGTGGGGCAGCCTCACGATCCTCATCGGACTGATGGCGGCGTCGTTCGCGGTCGGGGCAGGAGTGTCGCCGTTCGGCTCGGTGGCGACCAGCCCGTCCCGCCCTGCGACGAAGGCGACCGAAGCCTCCGTCGGCACGGTTCCAGAGGGGCTGGTGCCGGTGGTATTGGTGCTTGCGCTCGGCGCGGCAGCCGTACTGCTGGCTCTCGCGGTGTCGCGCCAGGACATGGCCAGCGGATTGGTCGGTGCCGCGCTGTTCTCGGTGCCGCCCGCGTATCTCCTGATCCCCACACTTATGACCGGCGAGGGCGTCCACGTGAGCAGGTCGTTGGCACTCGCCGCGATCCCGCTCGCCGTTCTGCTGATCGCGCTGATCGCGTACCGGGCTTCGGCTTTACGCGACGTGGTCGCGCGGGCCTTGCGGCTGCCTGCCGTGCACCCAGCGGGATTCGCCACCGCGGCTGGGGTCGCGGCGGTGACGCTGACGGTGTACAGCCTTCCCGCTTTCGGTTTGCCTGGCCGGGTTTCCGGCGTGATCACCCTGGCGGTGCTGGCAGCCGCGGCCGTGCTGGCGGTACGGCTGCCAGGGTTGCCAGGCGCGGTGCTGGCAGCGGTAACGCTGGTCGCCCTCCAGCTCGGTGCGCCGTGGCTGCGCGTGATCAACGGCGACCGTGGGTTCCAGAACGGCTTTGTGGACTGGCAAATCGCCGCCATCGTAGGCCTGATTGTCGCCGTCGCGGCTGCCGTGGTGCTGGTCTGGCGGCACCGGCACGCAGGAGTCTGGGCGGCTGCCGCCTATCTGCTGGCCGGAGCCATGGCCAACGTGCTGTGGGCGCTGTTGGACGCAGACCGGCTGTCGTTCGGTCGTGACGTCGATTTCACGGCGATCACGGTTCTCGTGCTGCCGCTGCTGATACTTGGCGTACCCGCGGCTGTGGCGGCGCTACGTGGCAGCGCCGCCGGTCAGGCCGTTGGGACCGTGATGGTTGCTGTGGGCGCGTTCATCCCGCTGAATGTCTTGGTCAGCGAGCTTCCGTCCGGCGGTGACTCGCCTACCGAAGTCGCACTCCAGTTCTCGTTCGGCCCATTCACCCCGACCAACGTCCAAGGCGTCGCGCGATTGCTTGACCCCGGCGTATGGACGCTGGTCGGCGCGCTGGTGATGCTGCTGCTTGCCTTGGTGCTGCTGGCATCCACGGCACGGCGGCCATCCGCGCCACTCGCCGCCACGATCACGCTGGCCGTACTGGTCGCCGGGCAGGTCACCGTCGTTTCCTTTGGCAGAGAGTGGGGTGTCGACGCCACCGACGGCATGCTGGGGATCTTCGCAGGCGTGGCCGCGATCGTCGGAGCGGTCGCCATGTTCGCGGTGATCACCCGGCGTCAGCCTCAGGCGTAGTCGCTGGCCCGCTCGGCCAGGCGGGCCAACACCGACAGCCGATCCTGTTCAAGAATCGCACGGGTGGTGATCCGATCGGGGTAGCAGCGCATGAACATGTTCGTGAAATGCGTGCCGTAGTGGATGAAGGCGTCCGAGCCGTTCAGTGGACGGATCCCGGCGTCGAAATTCGGCTCGTGGAAGTACGCCATTGTGTACCGTTCACGGTCGTTCAACCGTACTTTGTGAGGCGTGGAAAGCAGTACGCCGTCAGTCAGGAACTGCAGGATGTCCCCAGGGAAAACCGTCAGCGTGTCGGCGACCGGCGTGACGAACGTCCACGGTTCTTCGTTCTCGTACATCCCGGCCGAGCTTTCCGAGTCCAGCCAGTTGCGGTTTCGTTTCTCGCCTTCGACAGGTGGTCTGATGTACAGCCCGCCGACGTCATCCTGCGCCGCGATCACGAGCATTCCGTAGTCGGTGTGCGCACCGATACCGCGCGCGGTGAGTGAGTTGCGTGCCGGGAATCGCAACACTCGCATGTGGTGCCAGCCGCCCTCGGCGAGCCGGGTCAACGTGTCTATTTCGGACAGATCAAGTCCCAACGCGATGAGGCGCAGCAGCTTCTCGCCGATCAGGCCCATTTCGTCCATGTAGGCCTGCATGGTCCGCTGGTACTGCTCGCTGGGCCACGGCACCGGCCCGTGGCACGGCCAGTTGGCCTGCACGCGGGCGTCGTCGGGCGGGACGTCCTGACAGACGGTGAAGATCTCCGAGTAGTCCGCTTCACCCGCGGTCACTTCCTCACCGGACGCGATGTACCCGGCGTAGCTGAATGGACTGACGCACTTTGCTTTCTCGTCGGTGGCCGAAGCGAAGAAGCGCCTGCTCTCCCTCAGCGCTTCGGTAACCTTCGCCGCCTGACGGTCATCGCAGGCGATCTGAAAGATCCCGTCGGTCTGCCACGTGTCGATCATCTGATGAGCGAGAGTGCTATCCGAATCGGTTCCCACAACACGGTCGGGTAGTCCGAATGTACGAAGATCAGCCATTTGTCGCATCCTTTCGCGCGCCCTGGTGCGGCGGACACACGGATGACCGGCATGATCGGTTCACGAAAACGCGGTCACGCACCGAGATTAGCCCGTCGGGACCGAAGTCGTCGCCACCGTGCGCGTTTCCGGCATCATTGCCCAGGGATCTGTTCCCGTTCTATGCCCGGAGTTAGTCGTAAAGGTCTCGTAGGCGACGTAGATCCTCTACGCCGCCGAGCCAGTCGTCGTACGCGGCGGACCATTTGTTTTCCGCGGCACGGTCTTCGACGGTGGGTTGGTACCACTGCAAGCCGGTCCGCATGGTCAGGAGATCGACGATGTAGGCGGAGACGTCTACCTGATCGTGCTCGGACAGGCCTTTGCCCGGAGAGCGAAACCCTGATTCGGAAACGTGACCGACGAGCTTGGACACCTTCTTGCCGTCGATGCCACGTACGCCGAGCAGACGGAGTTTGAGGCCGAACACCTCGGCGACGTAGGGATACCGGTTCTTCGGTTGCTCAACCTCGGTGAAGGTGCAGTCCAGCGCTTGCCCGACCCGCGTGGCCACTTGTTCCAATGTCTCCTCGGTATCCACGCGCACGTCGAGATAGATCACCTGTCGCTTCATCTGTTTCCCAGCGGTGGTTGACGTGTGCGTCGGATGCGCACCGGCATCCTAGCTGCTGCCCTGCGGCCGCACCGCGCGTATGGCCGCCATCGACCGGTGAGTGTGACCCGGCCGGTGTCCAGCCAGTGCACGTAGAACTGCGGTGCGCCGTCGTCGTGTACTAATTGGACGATCTCGCCCTTCGGGACACGTCGTCCAGCTTCGCGCCTTTGACGACCAGTCAGTCGCCGACCTGATGGCGTTCGGGTCTGCCCACAGCACACGCTGGAACACCTCGCATTCAATGTCCGCGCGGATCTCTTCGGAGCGCAGGAACACCTTCAGCAGGTCACGCCGGGACACCACGCCCACAAGCTGGCCGTGGTCCATGACGAACAGCCGTCGCCACTCCCCTGCGGTGATCACGTCCCAGTGAATTCTGGTTGTTGATGCGGTGGAACCGCGGCGCCGGGTGCGACCGTCTACCCAGGTATACGGCGGAAGCAGGAGGACCGGTGACGTATCCACCGCAACAACCACCACCTGGCCAGTACCCGGGGCCACACGGTCAACCATATGGCGGCCAACCGCCGTACGGTGGTCAACCGCCGTACGGCCCGCCACATGGATGGCCACCGCCGCCGCCTCCGCAGAAGAACAAGACGGGCCTGATCGTGGTCATCGTGGTTGCCGCTGTGCTGCTGGTCGGCGGCGCGGTCACGGTCGTGCTCCTGACCACCGGTGACGACAAGCCCACGAACACCGCCTCCGGCAGCACCCCAGTGCCGCCGCCCCAATCCGGGTCCAAGCCACCCTCGTCCGGGTCCAAGAAGCCCGGAACCGGGAACGTGGAGAACAAGGCCGAAGTGGAGGCGGCCGTCACCAAGGTCGCACAGCAGTACGCCGACGCGATGAACCGCAAGGACGCAGCCGCGGCGACGCAGCTCACCTGCAAAAAGGTCGATCCCGGCGTGGCGTACGAGACCGCGGTGGGCAAGTTCGAGGCCACCGTCCTGCACGTCACGATCTACAGCGCGACACGCACCACCGTCAACCTCGGGGCCAAGGGCGTGCAGACCCGGGGAGCGCCGCTGCCGATCGTGAAAGAGGACGGAATCTGGTGCGTGGAAGTCTGATCTTGTGTCTCGTCCCGCACAGGCCAGCTTCGCCTCAAGGCGTCTCAGTCTCCTCCTGCCGCGGCGATCAGGCGGTGGACGACTCGCACGTCAGGCCCTAGCCGAGTCAGATGAGTGACGAGGTCGTCGGCGGCAGCTTGGAGTGCCTTGTCGGTCATCAGGTCGAGCGCGTCGAGGATGAACAGCGCCGTCGTGGTGTCGTCGCTGAGTTGGGTACGGCGTGCCTGGCGCCAGTTCCAGCGTCGACAGGTCACGCCGGCGTCGTCGCACCACACCACCTCGCCGGGGTCGGGGTACTCGATCACCGTCGTGCCGTCGGCCACGGTGTCGAAGGGCTCCTCGCCGGTGGCGCGGACCAGCCGAGGCGCTCCGGCGTAGCGGCTGATGTCCTCGCCGCCGACCGGAACCTGGTGACGTACCGAGACCGCGTTGTAGAGGTCGGTGAGCCGGTTCACGCGAGGCAGCCCGGATGCCGCACGGCGTAGGAGCGCCTCGAGGCTGTTGCGGGTGCGTTGCGGCTTGGCACCGAACGCCCGGTAGGCCTCCCGCCACACCGCCACGTGCGGGACCTGCTCCACCGGCCGGTCGCGAAGGGTCTCGCGCGCGGCGGACTCCGCCTGCTGGAGCAGCGCGTCGCTCGCCTGGTCACTCGGTCCGGGGACAAGCCCTTCGACGCCCAGCAGCATGACGCGGTAGTCAGGCCGGAGCGTGAACACGGTGGCGTCGACCCAGCCGCTGGCCAAGAACTTCTCAAGCAGGTGGGGCTCAGGCATCCGAGGCCTCCGATCGGGATCCCGGGCCCACGCCCGGTTCGAAGACAGCAAGGGAGAAACGCGCTGGCTGCGTGCCAGTGTTGGCGTAGGAGTGCTCCACGTCGCCGAGGAAGCTGACCGCGTCGCCCGCCTCGAGGGTGACCGACTGGTCTGCGACTTCGAGCGTGATGGTGCCTTGATGGACCTGCAGGAGTTCCTTGGTGCCCGGCGTGTGGGCCTCACTCGCGTGACGGTCTTCCGGGGCCAGGGTCCAGTCCCACAGTTCGAGCACGTCCGGTGGCTCGGTGCCGGCCACCAACACGCCCCGTCCACCGGACTTACCGGTCCACAGGGCAGCGCCCTGCCCGCTCCTGGTGACTTTGACGGGCTTGGACGCGGGCGGCTCGACCAACGCCGGTAGCCCGACTCCGAGCGCGTCGCTGATCCTCAGCAGAGTCCCCACACTGGGGTTCGTAGCGCCCTGCTCGACGTTGACCACCATCCGACGGCTGACCCCGGCCGCCTCCGCCAGGCGGTCGAGCGTCCATTGCCGCGCCAGCCGCTCCTGCCTGACCCGGACGCCGATCGCCGACGCCAGGGCACTGGTGCTCTCATCCACCGGTGCATCATACTGCACTACAAGTGCACTCTGACGACCTACAGCCAGTCGTGTTCGCGTGCGTATCGGGCGGCTTCGTGCCGGGTTCTTGTCTGGGTTTTCTGCATGGCGTTGGAGAGGTAGTTGCGTACGGTGCCTTCCGCGAGGTGGAGCTGGGTGGCGATGTCGGCGACCGAGTAGCCGTCGCGGGTCGCCCGCAGCACGTCGAGTTCGCGGTCGGTGAGTGGGCAGTCGTCGACGACAGCGAGTGCGGAGACGTCCGAGTCGATCCACCGTCTGCCTTCGTGCAGGGCGGCGATGACCGTGGCGATGTGTGCCGGTTCGGCGGACTTGCTGACGAAGCCCTGTACGCCGAGCTTCAGCGCCTTGCGGAGCACACCGGGCCTGGCGTGCCGGGTGAGCATGAGGATGACCTGGTTCGGCCGCGTGCGGCGGATCTCCGCGACCGCGCCGAGACCGTCCACATTGGGCATTTCGAGATCGATGACGAGCACGTCCGGCTGGTGCCGCAGGGTGGCATGCACGGCTGACTCGCCGTCCTGCGCTTCGGCGAGCACGGTGATCTCGCCCTCGAGCGGCAGCAATGCGGCCATCGCCTTGCGGAGCAGGGCTTCATCGTCGGCGAGCACCACGGTGGTCATCGGTTCTCCTGTGCTTCGGAACGGAACGCCGCAGCCGTCAGGAACTGCCCGTTGTCCTGTTCGACCGTCAGCTCACCGCCGTTGGCGGCAACACGTTGTTCGAGGGCGGCCAGTCCTCGCAGTTCGGGCAACGGTGTTCGCGGGGCGCCGTCGTTGACAATGGTGATGCTCGACGCTGTCAGGGTGATCCGCACCCGTGTCGCCTGGGCGTGGCGCAGGATGTTGGTGGTCGTCTCGCGCAGGACCTGGCCGAGCAGTTCGCTCGCACCCGCGTCGACGTCGGCTTCGCGGTTGACGCGCACCGTGATACCCGCGGCCTCGAAGAGGTTTCGCGCGTTCTCCAGTTCGGCGGAGAGGTTGAGCCGTCGTTGTGCGTAGGCGAGTTCCTTGGTCTGGGTGATGGTTTCGCTGACAAGGGCGTGGATCTCGCGCAGTTCCTGTTTGACTCGTTCGGTGTCACTGTCCACGAGTTTCTGGGCGAGCGCGGTTTTCAGCTTCACCACGTGCAGGGTATGCCCCTGGATGTCGTGCAGGTCGCTGGCGAACCGGACGCGTTCACGGATGACGGCCAGCTCCGCCTCACGCTCCCGCGCCTCCTCCAACTCCTCGACGACGTCGTAGAACCCCTTGTTGGGAAACATCAGCCCGATCACCACCACGGTGACGCCCGTGGGGATGAGGACGAAATGGAACAGCACACCGGAAATGTCCTCATGCGACACCAGCAGCCGCGCCGCGCCCACCACGCCGACGTAGGCGGCGAGCACGAAAGCCGCTGCGCCTCGGTGCCGCGACAGCTGCGGGATGACGTAGGAGCCAACGCAGGAGATGCCGAAGAACGCCGCCGAGCTGCCGACCACCAGGACGGCGAAGGGCCACACCGCCGCGGTGATGATCAGGCAGGGGAGCGCGACGCGCAGCACCTCGCCCGCAGCCCACCGCGTGAAGCAGACCATGGTCGCCACCACGCCGGCGCCGAGGACGACGGCCTCCCACCAGGACCGGGCGTAGGTCGCCACTGAGATCGTCCCGGCGACGGCGAGCAGCGGCAGGAACATCGTGAGGTTCAGTTTGCGGAGCTGTCCCTGCGCCTGCCCAGTGCCCGCCAAAGCGGTGTCGCGCGGCGGTCTGGGGTCCATGGGTGGCTCTCCGGGCTCGAACAGCAGAGTCGGCTTCAGCATCGTGCCGGTCTGGTGGCGGGCACCAGTGACACCACGTCATATCTTTCGCCACGTTATGTCATGCGATCAGATGACGTGGTCGCACTACTGACGGTGCACTCAAGCCGTTGAGATCGAAGCATGACTTCGACACCTGTGATCGACGTTGACCGGCTGAACGTCAAGTACGGCGACTTCCACGCCGTGAAGGATCTGTCCTTTCAGGTGGCACGCGGGGAGTTCTACGCCCTGCTGGGCACGAACGGGGCGGGCAAGACCTCGACCCTGGAGACCATCGAGGGCCACCGCACGCCCACCTCGGGCACGGTGCGGGTGCTCGGCCAGAGCCCGACGGACCGGGCCGCGGTACGTCCGCAGATGGGAATCATGTTGCAGGAGAGCGGGTTCTCCCCGGACCTGACGGTGCAGGAGTCGGTCCGGCTGATCGGCGAGCTCACCCAGCGCACCGACCGCGTCGAGCGGGTACTGAGCATCGTCGACCTGACCCGCAAGGCGAACACGAAGGTGTCGCAGCTGTCCGGCGGTGAGAAGCGGCGGCTGGACTTCGCCACCGCCGTGTACGGCTCGCCGGCGTTGGTGTTCCTGGACGAGCCGACAACCGGTTTGGACATCCAGTCCCGGGACGCGCTGTGGGACGCGGTGGACAAGCTCCGCGAGGACGGCTCGACCATCGTGCTCACCACGCACTACCTCGAGGAGGCGCAACAACGCGCCGACCGCATCGGCCTGATGCACCGGGGCGTCTTCCACCGGGAGGGGACCGTCGCCGAGCTGACCAGGACCCTGCCGGCCGTGATCCGTTTCGCCCTTCCGCCGTCGGCACCCGCGCTGCCGCTGCGGGGCAGGCGCGAGAGCGACGGGACGTTCCTCATCGAGACCTTCGCCCTGCCGAAAGACCTGTTCACCCTGCTGCGGTGGGCGCAGGACCACGCGGTCGATCTGCAGGACCTGCAGGCAGGCCCGACCCGGCTCGACGACGTGTTCCGCGCCATCGAGAACTAGCCGACTCTTTCCCAGAAGGGACACCTCAATCATGCTCACGATCGCTCGTGGCGAGCTGATCCAGATCTTCCGGAACCGGTCGGTGCTGATCAACAGCTTCGTGATACCGGTCGCGATCAGCGCGTTCTTCATCTACCAGCACAAGGTTTTCGCGGAGCTCGGCAGCCTCGGCTACATCGCGGCGATCGTGATGTTCACCGTGTGCGCGTTCGGGCTCTACACCAGCTCGGTGACCACGCTGGCCGCGCGCAGGCAGAACCTGTTCCTCAAGCGGTTGCGCTCCACCGCTGCCGGCGACTCCGGCATCCTGGCCGGGCTGGTGCTGCCGGTCACCGTCCTCTCGCTGGTCCAGGTGACCGCGATCCTGACCGTGCTGGGCGTGGTCACCGGCACACCGGACAACATCGGCCTGCTGGCGGTGGCCGTACTGGCCACTGTCGCCATGATGGTCGGGCTCGGCCTGGCCACTGCCGGACTGACCAACTCCCCCGAGCACGCCCAGGTCACCACCCTGCCCGTCAGCCTTGGCGTGATCGCCGTCGCCAGCTGGGTCGGCATCACGGGTACCGAGGACCTCACCCTGCTCAAACGGCTGCTTCCCGGCGGCTCGGCCACCGAGCTGGCCGTCAACGCCTGGAACGGTGGCGTCGCCGTCACGGATTCGCTGCTCCTGCTCGGGCCCACGCTGGGCTGGGTCGTCGTCGCCGTCGCCCTGGCCTCCCGCCTCTTCCGCTGGGAGCCCCGCCGATGAACAGGTCGATGGTCCCCCACGACGAGAAATTAGGCTTGCCTAACTCGCCGCTGCGACCTAGGGTTCACCTAGATGGACACGATAATCGTTATCAATAGTACGAAGACGGTGAGGTGGGGGATGTCCGTCACGATCGCGCCCGAGGCGGACCAAGCGCCGGACACGACCTCCGGCGCCGCCAGCCGATCCGACCCGGGCAAGGCGTTATACCGAGTACTCACCCCGGTCAAACAACGGCTTGCGACGGCTGTCATCGTCTCCGGGTTCGCCGCGCTGATCGGCGTTGCCGGTTTCGCAGTGATCGCCTTGGCCCTGCGTGAACTGCTTGCCGCCGATCCGGATGCGCGGGTTGTGACGCTTCTGCTGGCCGGGGCACTGGTCGGTTTGCTCGCCCGGTTCGGATTGCGGGCACTGGCGTTCCGGATCTCCCACTTGGCCTCGTACGACCTTGAAGTGCACCTGCGCACACGACTCGCCGAGCATCTGGCGCGGATCCCCCTCGGCGAGGTGCAGCGGCTCGGGTCCGGCGCGGCGAAGAAAATCATCCAGGACGACGTTCGCGCGCTGCACATCGCGGTCGCAGATTCCGTGCCACTGCTCGGTTTCAGCGTCGTGCAGCCGGTGGCCGCGCTCATCGCGCTCGGCGTGCTGGACTGGCGGTTGCTGCTCGCCGTGCTGGCCATCGTGCCGATCGTGATGATCGGCATGCGCCTCGCGATGCGCGACTACGCGGACAGCCGCCGTAAGTACGACGAGGCCAATGAGGCGATCAACGCGGCGGTCGTGGAGTTCGTTCAAGGTATGCCGGTGGTCCGTACGTTCGACGACGGCAGTTCCTCGTTCCGCCGATTCGCCCAGCGGGTGCACGACTTCACCGCCGCCACGTCGGCCTGGCAGGACACAAGCAGGCCGGCGATGATCCTCTCGCGGGCGGCGATGGCACCACTGCCCACGCTGCTGATCGTGCTGGCCGTCGGCGTCTGGCTGACCAGCATCGGCTCGATGTCGCCCGCGCAACTACTCGGCGCCCTGATTCTGGGCACCCTGCCGGTCGAGTCGATCCTGCCGCTGATCCACCTTTCCCACCACATCAACGAATCCAAAGCGGGCGCAGCCCGGATCGTCGAACTGCTGGACATTCCACCCCTGCCGGAACCGGCCAAGCCGCGCGAACCACAGGACGGCTCGATCAGGTTGCGTGGCGTGCGGTTCTCCTACGATGACCGTCCGGCGTTGGCCGGTGTCGACCTGGATGTCCCCAGCGGCACCGTGTGCGCGTTGGTCGGCGCTTCCGGCTCGGGCAAGTCCACGATCGCCCGGCTGATCCCCCGGTTCTGGGATGTCAACGACGGCGAGGTGCTCGTCGGCGGCGTCGACGTCCGGCAGATCCCGCCGGATGTGTTGCTACGCCATGTATCCCTCGTGTTCCAGGACCCGTTCCTGCTGGACGACACGGTAACTGAGAACATCCGGCTCGCCCGTCCCGACGCGAGCGACGACGAGGTGCAGGCAGCCGCACGCGCCGCACAGGCGCACGACTTCATCGTCAACGAATTGCCCCAGGGCTACGACACTCTGGTCGGCGAACGCGGCGCGCGACTTTCCGGTGGGCAGCGACAGCGGATCACCATCGCCCGAGCGATGCTCGCCGACGCGCCCATCGTGATTCTCGACGAGGCGACCGCGTTCGCTGACCCCGAGAACGAAGCCGCCATCCAGGACGCCGTCGCCGAACTGACGGGCGGCCGCACCGTCGTGGTGATCGCGCACCGACTGTCCACAGTGGTCGATGCGGACCAGATCGTGGTGCTGGACGCGGGCCGCGTGGCCGAACGGGGCACGCACCGGCAACTGCTCGACGCGGATGGCCGGTACGCCCGGCTCTGGGAACACCACCAGCGCGCACGAACCTGGGGCATTACGACGTCAACCAGCCAAGAGGTGGCCCGATGAGGCGAATCCTGCGCCTGATGCTGCTGTCCGCGGGAAGTTACCGGCGCGAGTACCGCAACAGCCTGGTCTCCTCGCTGCTCGCCTCGATCCTGCAAGCCGCTGCGTATGCCACGCTGATCCCGCTGCTCTACGAGCTGACCCAACCCGACGTCGACACCGCGGCCGCATGGTCGTGGTTCGGCGTGTTCGCCGCTTGCTACCTCGTCGAGCTCGCGTTCCGGCTCTACGAACTGCGTTTCCAATATGGACAGTGGGCGGACGTGCTCGCCGACGTCCGGCTCAAACTCGGCGACCGACTGCGCACCATGCCGCAGCAAGAGCTCGAACGCCGCGCGGCCGGAGATCTGACCACTGTGGTCGGTGGGAACGCGGCCAACGCCACCATGGGAGCGTCCAGCATCGGCCTGCTGTTCGCCCAACTGGTGTCGGTTCCGCTCGTGCTGGGCGTGGTGATCATCGCGGTCGACTGGCGGCTCGGGCTCGTACTCGCCGTGTCGACGCCGTTCGCCGTGTTCTTCGTCCGCCGCATCCAGAAGGCGTCCGGCGCCGGATTCCGGCACGTCGACGCGGCTGACGCCCGCGCGGCGAACCGGATCGTGGAATACGTGCAGGGTCTGCCCGTGCTCAAAGCGACCGGCCAGACCGGCGCCTCCTCCCGCAGGCTCGCCACCGCTCTGGAGGAGCAGGGCGAAGTGATGACCGCGATGCAGAACCGGCTGACCTGGCCAGGTGTGCTCGCCTCCAGTGCCGTACAACTCTGCTTGGTGGCCATGACATCCGTCGGCGCCGCTCTCGTGCTCGACCTTCAGCTGTCCGCCGCACTACTGCTCGCCGTAGTCGCGGGCGCGGTGCGGTTCGCCGAGCCGCTGGCGACCGCGTCCACGATGAGCGCCGTGTTCGAACTGACCGACGCCGCGCTGCATCGCGTCGGCGAGGTGCTCGACAGCAAGCCTTTACCGGTCGTCGATCCGGACGCCAGGATCACTCGCTTCGACCTCACCTTCGACCGTGTCATGTTCGGCTACGAAGACAGCACGCCGATCTTGCGCGACGTGTCATTCACCGCGCCCCAACGCAGCTTGACGGCGCTCGTCGGCCCGTCCGGCTCCGGCAAGACCACCATCACCCGGCTACTCACCCGCTACGCCGATCCCAGCGAAGGCACCATCCGTATCGGCGGAGTCGACCTGCGGGATGTCGACCCCGCCGAGATCTACCGGCACGTGTCCGTGGTGTTCCAGGACGTCTACCTGTTCGACGACACCATCCGCGCCAACATCGCGATGGCCCGCCCCGACGCCACCGACGAGGAGATCGAGGCCGCCGCCCGCGCGGCCAACGTGCACGCCTTCGTCACCCGGCTACCCCACGGCTACGACACCCGCGTCGGCGAGATCGGCGGAGCACTCTCCGGTGGCGAACGCCAACGCATCTCCATCGCCCGCGCCATCCTCAAGAACGCACCCATCGTGCTCCTCGACGAACCCACCGCAGCACTCGACACCGAAAGCGAAGTCGCCGTCCAGCAAGCCATCGACGCCCTCGTCACCGACAAGACCGTCCTCGTCATCGCCCACCGACTGTCCACAGTGGTCGCCGCAGACCAGATCCTGGTCCTGGAGAACGGCCACATCACCGAACGCGGCACCCACCACGAACTACTCGACGCGGGCGGCCGCTACGCGGCCATGTGGACCGCCCAGACCCGAGCCCGCCACTGGCGCGTCCCAGCCTCGCACACCGCGACATGACACAGCCGTACCCAGGCCACCACCTGGCTCTACGCCTCCGCCAACCGTGGCCGGATTCCTCCGACACCTCGACGGCCACACACTGATCAGCCATCCGAGCGGGTCGGTGTCTGATGCCGAAGCAGCGCGTATTCCCCTACCAACAAAGCCGACGTAACGCGTCGACCATGGCGCCCGACAGATCGACAGCGTCGACGACGCCCTCCGGTCCGACCAGCCGAGCTGCGGGGACGGCCGAAGCGCCTGCGCCACAGCATGCATCGAGGACACGGTCGCCCGGCTTGGGCCCGGCAACGGCGACCGTGGCCGCGCCGATGGGATCCCATAAGTGGGCACGTTGAGAATCGAGGTCAACGACGGAACCGGGGCGACTCCGGTCTTCCGCGACCCGGCTGATGTGGTGCTCCAGGTACTCGCGGGTGCCAAGACCACGGTGCCGAGCAGCTCGGCCTACTCGTTCCTCGGTACACCGGGATCGACCGTGTGGATCCTGCCCCAGACCCAGAACACGAGCCTGCTGTGGCCCGGCTGGAACACGCAGCGCTTGTCCAGCAGCACGTTCACCGGTACGCAGACCACGTTGCTGTCTGTCTCAGGTGGACAGTTCGCCGTCTACACGACCAACGCTTTCGGCACACCGACGGTCTTGTTCGACAGCGGGAACGGTCTGCCTGACACCAGGTCTGTCTCGGTGGGCACGCACGCACACGCGAACTGGGCCTTCCAGGTCACCGGCACACTGGCCGGCGGCGGGACCGTGACCTCCGCCCCGGCATCGTTCACCTTCGAAGTCCAGCCCTGAAGTTGAACCCGGCAAAGGACACCGCCGCTGTTCGCCGGCCTAGACCAGCTGAGCCCGACGTGCTCGGGCCCTGGACACCAGACCGTGTTTGGGCGCAAGGAACCACGTCAACAGGAAAACCGCGGTCACCACGAGAACGATAAGGCCACCGGCCGCCAGGTCGAAGGCGTACGACAAGTACAGGCCGACCAAACAGGACAGTCCGCCGATGACCGGCGCGAGCAGCATCATGACGCCGAGCCGGTCGGTCAGCAACCGTGCTGTCGCCGCTGGAGTGATCAGCAACGCGAGCACCAGGATGTTGCCGACGGCCTGCAGGGAGATCACGATCGCCAACGTCACCATCGTGTACAGCGCGATGTCCAATGCGAACACCGGCAGCCCGATCGATCTGGCCAGTTCACGGTCCAAAGTGGCCGCGACGAGATGCTTGTGCAGCACCAACGCCACGAGCAGCAGCAGTCCGCCGATCAGCGCGACGTTGGTCACGTCCTGGCCGCTGATGCCCAAGATGGATCCAAAGAGGAATGATTCGAGTGATCCGCTGTAGCCGGGCGCTGTGGACAGGATCACGATGCCAAGGCCGAACGCGGCGGCGAAGAGGATGCCGATCACGGAATCCTCCTTCAGGCGCCGGTTCTGTGCCAGGACCGCGACGAGGACGGCTGTGATCACGCCCGCGACCGCACCGCCGAGCACGAGGTCGAATCCGAGCACGAACGCGACCGCCACACCCGGAAAGACCGCATGTGACACCGCGTCACCGATGAATGCCATACCCCGCAACACAACATGGCTGCCGATGACTCCACACACCACACCGGACATCACCGCGACCAGGAACGCCCGCTGCCAGAACTCGTAGTCCCACGGCGCGGTCAGGAACTCGATCACGTATCCGCTCCCATCGTGCGCAACAGCCCGGCCGACTGTGTGACACCGAAAGCCCGCAGCCAGACCTCGGGATCACGCAGATCATCCGGATGCCCGGTGGCCACGACCGTCTGGTTGAGCAGGCACAGCCGAGTCGACATCCCCGCCGCGGCGGCAAGATCGTGCGTGGTCATCATCAACGCGTTGCCCTCGCCGACCAACTGGGCGAACAACGTGGTCAGCAACTCTTGCGTCGGCACGTCCAAGCCGGTGAACGGCTCGTCCAGCAACATCAGGGCGGGACGCAGTGCCAAGGCGCGCGCCACGAGCACGCGTTGTCGCTGGCCGCCGGACAATTCCCCGATCGGCCGAGTGCGCAACGCGGTCATGTCGACCCGTTCCAGGGCGTGCTCGACTGCGTCCCGATCGGCCTGGCCAGGCCGACGGAACCAGCCGATCCGGTGCACCCGGCCGGACATCACCGCTTTCTCCACCGAGATCGGGAAATCCCAGGCGAAATCGTGGCGCTGGGGCACGTAACCGATGCGGCCACGGCTTTCCACCGCCGAGTGGCCGTCGATCATGATCGCGCCGCGACTCACCGGTGTGAGCGCGAGGATCGCCCGCAGCAGGGTGGTCTTTCCCGCACCGTTCGGCCCGATCAGGCTGACCAACTCGCCCGCGTGCACCGTCAAGTCGACATCGTGGAGGACCTCACGACCAGCCAGGTCGACGGCGAGATCCTTGACTTGTAAGACAGCTTTGTCAGCCACGCGCCCGTCTCCTCAACACCAGCAGCACGACGACCAAGCCAAGAACGCCCACAGCGCCGGCGACCCACACCCACGGATTCGCCTGCGCCTCAACGGGTTGCGCGACCGGCGTCGATTCGGCCGCAGGCTTCTCCTGTAACGACGGTGCGCTGCTCGTGGCAGGTATGTCGAACGCGCTTTCCGGCCGCTCGTCGCCGACATGCATGCGCAAAGTGCGTCGATCGGCGAGTGCCTTGCCGTCGTTGGCCGTGCCGGTCATCTCGACGTCCAGCAAGTACGTTCCCGGTGCGGAAAACGCCCAGTTGCCGTGCACGTGGGTGTTGGACTCGACCCCGGTCTCCTGCGGATACGGCTTGGCACTGTCGAAAATGACCTCGGGTGCGCCGAAGTTCCCGCTGACGAACAACTTGAACGTGCCAGGCCCCCGCACTCCGGCGAGCCGCCAGGTCACCTCCTTGCCGACCTTGGCCACGACTTCGGGATCCTGGGTGTTCCAGCCGGGCCACACCACGCCCGGCCGTTGCACCTGCGGCAGCAACCACACCGGACTGCCCGCCTGGCCAAGGAATCCGTAGACCGGATCCGTGGGAATCTGCGTCTTGGCGACGTCGGGAACCTGCACGACGACATCGGACAGGTCGCGCCACACCGCCGGACTGACCGTGTCGTCGCGGATCTGCACCGTCCACTTGCCATCCACGAACCGAGGGCCCATGTCAATGTGGCCATCCGCCACGACTTTGCGGGTCTGGCCGACCGCGACCGGCGCGAGTAACGCGAGCAGTGCGAGAGTGAGGACGGCCAGGCGGCGGATCACTGGTTGGCTCCCAGGCATTTCCGTAGTTCGTCGGCGTTGTGCCGCATCATGTCCACATAACTGGGTGCCTTGTCGTCGAACGTGTCGCCGTACAACAGGCACACTCGGACGTTCTGGTCCTTGGCCACCTGAGTGAGCACGGACGCGCGCTGCACGAGATTCGGCTCCATGAACACCGCCGGCACCTTCAGGTTGCGGATCGTCTCGGTGAGCTTGCGGATGTCCTGCACGCTCGGCTCCTGCGCCGGATTCGGCACCACAAAACCCGCCACTGTCATGCCGTAGGCATCGGCGAGGTACCCGAACGCGTCATGAGTCGTGATCAACTGCCGATTGCCCGCGGCGATCCTGCCGACCTGGTCGGCTACGTACTTGTGCAGCTCGTCCAGCTTCTGGTTGTAGTTCTTGGTGTTCTGGTCGTAGGTGGCCGCGCCGTCGGGATCGGCGCGCTTCAAGCCGTCGCGAATCAACTGGGTGTACGCCTTGACGTTCTCGACGTCCTGCCACAGGTGCGGGTCAATCTCGCCATGCACGTGCTTACCGAGCACGGCCTGGGGCAACTGGTGGACCTGGCTGCCCGGCTGACCGAGGAACGCGAACCGCGCATCGTCCGGAACGCTCACCAGAGCACGGTTCGGCACGTCGATGACCGCCTGTTCGGCGGAAATCTCGGTCTGCTTGCCGCCACCCTTGACGTCGTTGAACGTGTAGAGCCTGCCGGAATCCAGATCCACCGTCAGATCGGTGTGCCCTTCACCGAGGACAGTCATGCCCGGCCCGGAGACGGTGTGCGGATCGATGCCGACAGCGAACGTGAACGTACCTTCTCCCAACGGAATCGCTCTGCCGTCACCGTTGTCCAACGCGGCGGTCAACGTCAGGCGGTAGGTTCCCGGCTTGCTGAAGGCCCAGTTCACGTGGGTGTGGGCGGCGGGCGGCAGCGAGGTCGTGTCGGCCGCGGTCAGCCCGTCGGCCGAGTTGAAGTAGATCCTCGGCTCTCCCAAAGATTCGGTCAGATACACCACAAGGCTGCCCGGCCCCTCGAGCTTGGTAGCCGACAGCCGCACTTCGGAGGTACGCGTGGCACCACGTTGCGCACCCTCGCCCCGGACCCGCAGGCCCAGCCACAGCACGTCGAGACCGATGTTCTCCACCAGCGGGATCACATGCGCGCCATAGGTTTCCGAGGCCTCGGCGAGGGAGATGTTCAGATCCTTGTTGCGCGCGTTGGCGTCGATCGTCTTGATCAGCGACTGCTGTTCGAGCAGGAGGTGGTTGGTGAACGTCACGTCCGCCTCGGTGACCCGTGTCGCGTCCTTGGGAGTCGGCTCGTAGGAATGCGGATCACCACCGGCCGGCACGATCGAGGACACCTCGACCCGATCACCCCCGACGTTGTGGACCAGATCCGCGAGGATCCCCGTGGTAGTCACCACTTTCAGCCGAGCGGAGTCCGACCCGCTGGCCGACGTACATCCCGCGAGCAGCATCGCCCCGGCAACACCTAACGCAACCCATCGCACCACAAGCGGACACTAACGCATATGGTAATCATTATCAAGAGCAGCTCCTCTGTCCGCTATGGACGGTAAGGCGAGATCTGTAAGCTTGCCGAACCATGTCCATACGGACAGCAGCTGCGCCAAGGCCGATCAAAGCGATTTCTACGACCACCTGAACATTCAAGTTCATCGAACGTCGGACTGACGACGCGTCCGACGGTTTTGCCCATACCCATCAGCCAGTCGCCCTCGGGCCGGGCGCGCGGTCGGGCCTGCGGCGATGCCAGCCGAAGTCGTGCGCCCCACGGTGTAGCACTCGTGTAGCCGGCGGGTGGAGAACGGCAGCCGCGGCGAGGGCCGCGAGCGCCCACGCGCACACACCGTCCCGCCGCAAAGACGTCGCGGTCCCGCCCCGCGTCCAATGGCTGCTCGACTCCATGACGCTGTCGTCCGCCTTCGTGCGCAACGGTCGCAAGGACGTCGTCGCCAGCAACCCGCTGGCCTGGGCGCTGCACGCGCCGGTCTTCGAAAGCGAGACCACCGGCAAGCGCGGCCGGCCCAACATCGCCCGCTACATCTTCCTCGATCCGCGCGCCCGGCAGTTCTTCGTCGGCTGGGAGGCCACCGCCGCGCTGCTGCGCGCGGAGCCATGCACGACCTGACCCTCTACACCGCCGAACCGGGCACCATCTCCGAAGACCGGCTCAAGCTCCTGTCCAGCCTGGCAGCGACCCAGCCGCGTCAAGCTGAGCCGTCAACGCTCACACCCCGATCCGACACCAGCGAAACCACCCACCCACGTCGTGAAGCTCATGCGAAAACCTGGGCCTCAGGGCTCACTTCCTCGTGGTGCCCACAACTGTCGATGCAGACGGTGAGCCAGGACGTGAAGTTGGCGATGGATGGCGACGGGCACCTTGGTCAAGGCGTCGGTCGTGGTGGTCAGGTTGAGGATGATGTGTCCACTGTCGGGCGTGCGGATCGGCATGGCCAGGCAGCACAGCCGGTGCTGGTCGGGAAAGGTGTGCTCGAAACGGTTCACTGTGACAGGTCTGCCCAGGATTCGAGCGAGCCCGACGGCGTTGACGCCGGCGTGATCGAGGTCCCAGCAGACGCCTTCGACGTAGCCGAGCCGGTCGGCGGCAGCCAACGCTTTGCGGTGACCGCCGCGGTGCAGCACGATGCTGTCGGCGTCAAGGACGACGGCAAGCAGTTCGTGGCGTGCGGCCAAGTCGACCAACTCGCTGAGAACAGGCGATCTGGCGGGAATCGGAGACTGCTCACGGCGCTGACGCAGGTCGCTCGGGTCGAGCAGAACCACCTCAGTGCCGCGATCGGGATCCAGCCCACGTTCCTGAGCCAGATTCCACGCATCGAGGATGATCGGCCGTAAGCCCAAAGGGCTGGGTTGCCCGCCGCGGTGGAAATCTTCGTGCAGGCGCTCTCCCGCCCGCAGCCATCGCCGGTGTTCATGCCCGTTTCCGCCGACGAAGGAGACCAGGCTACGGCGCATGTTCTGCCGATGGCGGCGAATGGTGTCCGGGTGGATGCCCAACGCATCGGCGATGTCTTTGACATCCCAGCCCACCAACTGTCCTATGTAGAGCAAAACGAGGACCTCCCGCTGCCGTGGCGTCAGGATGGCCATGGCTTCCCGCACACCATCGAGTTGATCGACGTTGCCATGACTGCCGGCCGCGGAGTCGTATGGTGTGGGCCGCAGCGGGTCCAGCCCCCATCGCGACTCACGTTCGTGCTGGCCGGCTCGTTTCTTTCGAGTTCTGGCCAGCTCACGGACGACGGCCGTGTGCAGATAGCGCCTCTTGTCCTTGTCCTCGACGGCAATCCAGCGCGTCCACGATCGCCAGACGCATATGGCGACCGCGCTGGCGATGTCGTAGGCGTCCGAATGGCCGGCCCCGCCGGCCAGTCCCATCCTGACCATCACCGGGTACCACTGTCTGAAGAATTCCTCCCAGTCGGCAGCGTTCGCGCGGCTCATCGAGTCTCCCCAGCACGCCGGGTACGGACGGGCCCACTCCGGCGGATCTCGCAAAGATCAACGGCGGTCCGCACTATCGACGCGGCCAGGCAGCTCAACTGCAGGATGGTCTCGAGCATGATCTCTCCGGTCAGGAATGCTGGAATCCCAGCGGCTGACAACATCGTCGTTTCTGAAGAGTCAGCCGAGCCCCGCAGCGTGCACGAGACTATTTGTGCAGCATCCTGCCGTTTCCCGCACAACGCCTGAAGACGCAGCCCGACGGTCACTCCAACAGCCCAGTCATCAGACACGAACGAGTGACCTTTTACCGCTCGGCCAGAACCGCACCAGTCGGCGCTTGGCGCGAACGGCCAGAACTCGAACGGCTTGGCGCCAGCGGGCCGATCACGCATGGGCCGGGCCACCACCCAATAACACAACTCCACGGTTTCGAGTAATTCTGCAGCGGGTTTCAGGCACCACTGAAAGGGTGTACGCTTTACGCGGGTTGGCCGGTGAAAATTCCGCAAACGGCTCCTACGTTCCGCGCGTTCGGTGTAACGTCCCGGCCCGTGAAGAAACTTGCTATCGCATCGGCCGCGGCCGTGCTCACGTGTATCGCTATCGCACCGAGCGCGGGAGCGGCCGAAAATTCGTCCGCCGGCACTCAGTCCTTCTACGACTGCGGATTCATTGAGGGGTACAAGACGCCTGGCGGTCGCGCTTGGTACAACCACTGCGGCGAAAGCCCGGTCAAGATCATCGTCGAGAACATCTGGTTCACCGACAAGGAAAAGTGCGTCCCCGGGGGAATCACCGACATCGAGTACTACGTCGACGGCTGGAAAACGCGCGACGCCTGGTCCGTCGGCTCCTGCTGAACCTGTCCGTCATGAATGAACCCGGCGGCCCCATCGGGCCGCCGGGTTACTCGATTGACTCTTCCTGTTTCAGCCCGCTGACGGGGAACACCAACGCCTGTTCTTTGCGAAATTCGATCTCAGCCAGACAGGGCCACCCGGGCGTGACTCAGTAGTAGAAGACCCACTCTTGTTTTTCCCACGGGTCCGTCACGAGGTTGCACGGCGTCGGGTTGTACCTCATGTACTTCACCCGCACCTCTTCACATTCCGCCTTGGTGTCGTAGGGACCGGCTTGCGTCGCGTTGGCCGCCGGGGCGACCGCAAGGGCGACCGCCGCGCCGATCGCCGTGGTCGCAAGTGCGCGAAGAACAAGTTTTGTCATCAGACCCCCAGCCGAGATGATGATCGGACCCGCGAAGGCTATGGGCGTCGCGGCAGGCCTGTCCACTGGCTTCAGTTCTGGCTGAAGGCCGGTACGGAAGTTCTGGGATGAACCGTGCCCATTCCGATTGAGTGAGATTGCGGGCGAGAGTGTCGCAGATCTGTTGCGCCGCGCATTCCACGTTCGTGTCCCACAGGATCACGGTGTGATCGACACTGGTACTGGCCAGCATCTGTCCGTCGAGACTGATCGCCATCGCCTTGCACTCCGGCACGTTGCCAACGTCACCGCGAGGCTCGGCAGCTTCCGGCCGTTCACCACGTGCCACCGCCTGCCTCCCTGCGTACCCAGCCGCGCTGGCCCCTCCGGTTGTTCACCATTGATTGTTTTTACAACCAGCCACGACACTGAAAAACCGCCAACCGCTAAACAGTATTCCGACTGGTCACCGCACGCGATGTCGTTGCGCAGTCAGCAATTCAGTTGCGGGACATAACCAGGAGGGAACACATGTCACGAAAGCTGCTGGCCAGGATCGGGGGCACCACGGCCGCGGTCATCGCGTTGAGCGCGACAGTGCTCACCACACCAGCGTCGGCCGGACCGCCACTCGGCGAGGAGCCCATACCAAGCGATTCCACGCCACTTGGACCGTTTTGCGACGCCGGCTACCACTGCGTGTTCTTCTTCAACCTCGGTAGCGCAAGACACTCTTACTTCAACACCGACGACAACTTCACCAACGACGTCTTCGACAACCACTTCAATGTGAACGACAACATCGCATCAGCGAGCAACTCCAGCACCGGAGGTTACGAGAGCCACTACTACTACGACGTTGGCTTCCAGGGTGGTCTGGTGTTCTGCGTGAACCCCGGTGGCGCCGTGGACTCACATGAGCTCACTACTGACGGCATTCGCAACAACCATGTCGCGCAGCAGGACGAGGCAAGCTCACTGCGGTTGCGACCGACCACGACGATCCCATGCTTCAACTGACCGATGACACGCCTGACGGACCCGACGACGTACGGTCGCCGGGCCGCCGGCACCGGCTTGCGGTCGTGCTGGCACTTACGCTCGTGGCAGTGGCGGCGTCAGCCGCGCTGGTTCGTCCGGACGACGCGAGAACGCTACCGTCGACCCACAGCGAACCGCCGATCTTCGCGCTCTTCCAACACGACCCAGCCGCACAGCGGCGGATCTCGGTGGCGAGCGAACGGCTGGTGACCGACTGCATGGCACGTGCCGGGCTGCGTTACCAGTCGGCACTGCTCGCCCTTGACGGCGAACCACAACAAGAACCACAACGACCGTTCGGCCCGGAAAACCTCAACCAGCTCGCGCCAATCGATGAACCCCGCCATACCGAGGATCCGAGCCTCGGCACCCACGCATACCTCCACGCGCTGTACGGGCCGACCGACCAACGCGTCACAGTGCGAGGCGCACGCTTCCGGGTGTCCGGCCCCGCGACGGGGTGCGTCGCGACGGCCGCGCGACAGCTGCTCGGTGACGACCGACGCCGTTGGATGTTGATCAAGGTCCTGCTCTTCGAAGCGGCGGAGGACAGTAGACGCGACGTGGAGTCGGACGCCGAGTTCCGCGCGGCGACCCGCCGCTGGCAGGGCTGCATGCGGATGGCCGGCACAGTCGCGGAAGACCCCCTGCGGCTGCTGGCCAGCCGGGATCAACGGGACATGCGCGACGACCCCGCCATGCGCGCCGACATCCGGTGCAAACAAGAGACGAGCTACCTGACCACGGCCTACGCCCGACTGTCCGTCGCACAGCAACGCCGGCTGAACGCTGACACCACCGTGGCTGCGGACTGGACGAGGCTGTTGGGCCGACAGGACCGCGTCGCACGCGAAGTGCTGGCGCCGGACACGTGAGTTCTCGCAATTCGTACAATGTGGACTCAAGTTCGGCGAAGACGTAGCGTCGAGATCACTACGGAGGTGCTGGAGCCGCCGCTTTGGTACACCGGCCAATGTGGACAGTCAAGCCAGATCGTAGGTGTCGTCGACTTCGTCCGTGGCTACCGCCTGCGACAGTCCCGTCCGAAGACTGGCGGGTGCCAATTGGCCTCCCATTCCCACAAGGCAAAGCGCATCTGACCCCAAGCTCTCCGCCGGTAGCCCATTAGGGCAGTCCATCGTGCCATTCGTTGACGGCTACGGCATTCGGTCGCCACGCTTGAGCTGTTCGCGAGAGTTTTCGAGGTGGGAAGCGGTCTTCACGCCGGACGAGACCGATGCCGGAACTCTTTCCGACGCCGACGTGCTTAGAGGGTGGGCATGGCTGTCGAGACCGTAGATCTATTTCTCCTTCCGCATGCTGATCTGCATGTCGCGCTCACCGGCGCGCCACAGCTGCGGGTGTCGTTCATGGCCAAGACCTTTGACGACACGAAACCCGATCGCTACGGCCTGGAGGATCTCACCAGTCAATGCGTGTTCGAGTTCTTCGCGCCGCACAACGAAGCCGGTAAGCCCGGTCAACCCGGCAAGCGGTTCGACAACCTGCCGTCGATCAATCCGTCCACCGGGCAGGTCACCGCGACCACGCCGGGTGTGTACCTCTTCCAGGCCCGCTGGAACAGCAACTACATCGTCGGACGGCTTCAGGTGCACGACCAGATCACCGCGTGGTGGTTCGGCAACGACTCGATCACCACCGCACTCGACCCCGACTTCGCCCACGCCCAGCCGTCGATCTACGCGAAGTTCAGCGACGACGGCGTCGGCGCTGACCTGGTCGGGGACATCACCGGACACGGTTACGTCGGGTTGGCACCCGACGATCCCACGAAGCTCGCCATCAACCAGCACGGCAGGGTGCGCGGCATCGTCGAGACATTGGAACCTCCTGCCGAGATCTCCGGAACGTTCCTCGGCCAGACGAAAAAGCTGCCGGTGCGCGTCGTCGACTACGGCAAGGCACGCCAGCACCTGGTGCCGGTGCAGACCCCGGATGTGCCGGGGGCCAACGATATGGCCAACATCGTCTTCATCCCGGAAGGCTTCAAGAGCACCAAGGCCGACAGCGACCTGTTCGATTCGATCGTCACCGCCGCCGTTCGGGAGATCTTCGACAAGCCGAGGCATCAGCCGTACGCGATGCTCGAAGGCAGCTTCAACATCTTCAAAGCCTTCATCCCCTCCCAAGAGCACCTTGTCACCTGCGGCTTCCGGGTGACCGACGAGAACCTCGACAAGGCGATCCCCATCCCCTTCAACGGACAAGCGGGGTCCTCGAAGAACAGCTACACCATGCAGGAACTGGTCGCCAAAGTGGGCTTGCCGATGTACGGCGAGCAGCGGCCGGACCCGTTGACCATCTGGAAAGGCCAGAGCCTCAAGGATTTCGATCCGTCCAGAGTGGACACGCAGCTCATCGAGCGGTGGAAGAAGCACTACGCGACCGGGATCCTGCACGCGCGGGACACCGTATTCGGCATGCAGCTGGGCAGCCGCCCCGCGGATCGGCCGTACGGCAGCGATCCGGACGGGACGCCACCGGTGGTCAAGCCGGTGACCGACGAGCCTTCCGCGCTGCTCAGCGCTTACGTCGCCAGGATGTACGAGTTCTACGACTTCACGGACACCCGGATTCTGACGCCGGATCCGCGCAGGCACGCGCTGGAACGGCATGGCGGAAACCGGCCGAACCCCGGTGCCTCGATCATGCGGTACCTCGCCGGCCTGAAGTACGCCTTCACACCGTTCACCGCGATCGGTGAGAACTGGGTGCCTGATGCGTCGAAGTTCAAGCGGAGCAGGGGTCTTGTCGCCATGATCTGCTACGACGACCTCGACGGCGGAACCAACATCGATGGTCTCACCACCACAGCACAGACGATGCGCAGCGAGCTCACCACGAAGGCCGTTTATGCCGACCCGGTCGTCAAACGGGAGTTGCGCCGCCGGGAGCCGCCCAAGCAGCTGGTGCCCGACCTGGTCGGCACCGTCAACACCATCGCCCACGAGTTCGGGCACAGTTTCAACCTCGGCGACGAGTACGAGACCCGCGACGGGGACGGCACTGCCGCCGACGCGACCGAGGACGTCGACTACGACAACCTCGCGGTACTCGGATTCGTGCGCGCCGAGGCGAAGCCGAGCCGGAAGATCGACGCGGCCAAGGTCAAATGGCTCGGTCTGCCCCGGATGACGTTGTCCGCCAAGCTGATGCTGCCTTCCCAGAACGTACCCGGCGGGATCAGGGTCACCATCGATCCGCGCTATATGGGCAAATGGGTGGAGGCGAAGAAGAACAACGCCGAGGTGCACCTGCGTAACTTCGTGGTCACGCCTGGCGGACAGCAGTTGCCGTTGAGCACGGACCCCGGCCAGTTGCTGACCGGGCTCAAGATCGGGGACATCGCGGAGGCGGCCGGCACCGTGACACTCACCGGAGCCGTGAGCCCGTTGCCGCGGTACGAGCGCGGTTCCACACTGTACGTCCCGCTCAAGGACGGCAGCGACCTCGTGTCGGTGGTGCACAAGGCCGTACGGAAGCTGCTGACGGACAAGAAGATCCCGCTGAACGCGGTGCCCATCAACGATCGTGTTTCCACGGACAAGGACAAACCCATCGACGTCGATGGGTTCACCACACCTTGCGATCCCACGCAGACCCTCGGGGTCTTCGAAGGCGGCAACGAGTTCTCCGGCGGTTTCTACCGGCCTGCCGGTGCCTGCAAGATGCGCGACCAGGACGGCACCAAGAAGGAAGGCCGAGGCGAAGGCGCCGAGTTCTGCTACGTCTGCAAATGGCTGATCGTCAACCGCGTCGATCCTGATTACCACGCCATTCTCAGCGGTCTCTTCTATCCAAAGGGGTGTTGCTGAGATGGCGGGACCCGGCACCTTCGACAAGCTTGTCGCCGAGATCGGGCAGGCCGCGCTGCCGTTGCGTGACGCTTTGCGTTCGCCAGCGTCCTTCACCGCGTTCATGCAGAAACTCGGCTGGCGCGTCGACGCCATCCCGCCTGCATTGGCGGGTCTCGGCAGCGGTCTCGACGCACTGACCGATTCGCTGCGCAGCCTTCTTGGTGACGGCGGGCTGAACGTGGGCGGCGGGTTGTCGGACGGAGTAAGCGCCGATTTCTCGGCAGACAAGGTGGCCCGCGCCCTCAGCGCGGTCCAGGCGGTGATCAACGGGATCAAGGCAATAGCCAGCGCGCCCGATTCGGCCATCCCGGAAATCCTTCGCGTGGACGGCTTCCGGGAGAAGTTCCCCGGCCAGCTGCTCGACTATCTGATCGTCACGTATCTGCAGCGGTATCACCCTTCCGTCGGGTTCGGCCTGCGCAGTCTCGGCGTCATCAAGGCGAAGTACGCGCCCTCGTCCGGGAATCGGCCGCCATACATGCATTTGTCGTTCGATGTCGGCGATGTTCCCCGGCTGCTCGGCGATCCCGGACAGGTGCTCAAAGCGGCCTTCGGCTGGGGCGAGCCCGGATTCGACTTCGGGGCGTTGGCTTCTCAGCTCGACAACCTGCTGATGAGCGCAGGTGTCGTCGTCGACCTGCAGACGATGTCGTCCTCCGCGTCGGCGGCTGTCCAGGGAGTGCCGGAGGACCTGGAGGCGCCGCTGGTCAGGGCGATCAGGGGCACCGTGTTCGAACGGATGCTCCGGCAGCAGGCCGGGGCGGATCCCAAGCGGGTGGCCGGGGAGATCCGGCTGGTCGAGCTGCCCGCGACCGGCGAGGCGCAGGCAGGGCTGGCGCTGCTGCCGTACTTCACCGGCACCCAAGGGTTCAAGCTGCCCTTGACCGACCGTCTTACGCTCCTCGTGCGCAGTGAGCTCGACTTCGAAGGCGGGGTGGCGCTCCAGATCCGGCCAGGGCGGCCGATCGAGACGGTCGTCGGGTTCGAGAAGGACTCGCCGAGCAAGATCGACGGCGCCATCGAGGCGATCATCGAGCTCGCCGCCGCCGATGGTGAGCCGACGCTGCTGATCGGGTCGGCGGACGGAACCCGGTTGCAGTTCAAGACCATCTCGGTGACCGGCGGCGCGCGGATCAGTGACGGCGTCGACGTCTTCGCCGAGTTCCAGCTCAAGGGGTTCGAGTTCGTCTTCTCCCCCGGCGGCGCCGACGGTTTCATCGCGACGCTCATTCCCGGCGGCGGGTTCACGCTCGGGGCCGACTTGACCGTCGGCGTCTCACACAGCAACGGGTTCTACTTCCGTGGCTCCTCGAACCTCGAAATCCACCTCCCCGCGCATGTCGAGCTGGGGCCGCTGGAGATCCAGGGGTTGACGATCTCGGCGTCTCCTTCCGCCGACGGGATTCCGATCGGGCTCGGCACGACATTCAAGGCCGAGCTGGGGCCGGTCACCGCCGTGGTCGAGCAGATCGGGCTCGTCGCCGATCTCGCTTTCAAACCCGGCAACGACGGCAACCTCGGTCCAATCGATCTGTCATTGGGATTCAAGCCGCCCAAGGGTGTCGGGCTCGCGGTCAACGCCGGAATCGTGTCCGGTGGCGGGTATCTGTACTTCGACCCGGATCGCGGCGAGTACGCCGGGGCCCTCGAACTGGACTTCGCGGGGCTGGTCGAGCTCAAGGCGATCGGGCTGATCAGCACGCGGATGCCGGACGGCGCCAAGGGATTCTCGCTGCTGATCGTGATCGCGACCGAGTTCGGCGGCGGCGGGATCCAGCTCGGGTTCGGGTTCACGCTGCTCGGCGTCGGCGGTGTGATCGGGCTCAACCGCCGGATGGACTTCGCCGCGCTGATCGAGGGAGTCGTCAGCGGGTCGATCGAATCGGTGATGTTCCCCAAGGACGTCATCGCCAACGCACCGCGGATCATCAGCGATCTGCGGCGGTTCTTCCCGCCGGAGGACGGCCGGTTCCTGATCGGCCCGATGGCCAAGATCGGCTGGGGCACGCCGGCGCTCGTCACCGTCTCGCTCGGGGTGATCGTCGAGATCCCGCCGGGCAATGTCGCGATTCTCGGTGTGCTGAAATGCATTCTGCCAAGCCAGGACGTCCCGCTGCTGGTGCTGCAGGTCAACTTCATCGGCGCGCTCGAAGTCGACAAGTCGAGGCTCTGGTTCTACGCGCAGATGTTCGACTCGCGCATCCTGTTCATGACCATCGAAGGCGGGATGGGGCTGCTCGTCGACTGGAGTGACAACCCGGACTTCGTGCTGAGCGTCGGCGGATTCCACCCGTCGTTCAAACCGCCGCCGCTGCCGTTCCCCGTGCCGCCGAGGCTGTCGGTCGACATCCTCAACGCGCCGGGCCGGCTGATTCGTGTCTCCGGCTATTTCGCGGTCACCAGCAACACCGCGCAGTTCGGCGCGAAAGCCGAAGTGCGGCTTGGCTTCGGCGGGTTCGGGATCGAAGGACACCTTGCCTTCGACGCGCTTTTCCGGTTCTCGCCGTTCTCGTTCATCATCCAGATCTCCGCGGGTGTCTCGCTGAAGGCGTTCGGTGTCGGCGTGTTCAGCATCGACCTCGACTTCCAGCTGGAGGGTCCGTCGCCGTGGCGGGCGCACGGCCGCGGCTCGATCTCCTTGCTGTTCTTCGAAATCTCGGCGGACTTCGACATCACCTGGGGTGAGGAGCGCGACACCGCGCTGCCTCCGGTCGCGGTGCTCGGGCTGCTGGAGAACGAGATCCGCAAGGTCGAGGGCTGGCAGACCCGGTTGCCCGCGGGCGGATTCAACCCGCTGGTCACGTTGCGTCAGCTGCCGGGAACCGACGACCCGGTACTGCATCCACTCGGTTCCCTGTTCATCCATCAGCGTGCCATCCCGCTCGATGTCCGGATCGATCGCGTCGGCGCGCAGCGGCCCAACGACGGCAAGCGGTTCAGCGTCGCCCCCGTGCCGAAGAAAGGCATGAAGCGGGCGTCGATCACCGCCGACAAGTTCGCGATGGGACAGTTCCAGGACTCCGGCGACGCGGAGAAGCTTTCCCGTGCCGCGTACGAGGATCAGAACGCCGGGCTGGAACTGGTCGCCGAGGACGGCGCGATCCTGTCGCCTCGGGTCGTGCGGCGCAGCGCTCGCTACGAACTGTACATAGTGGACAATGAGCCGCCGGAGACGGTCACCACATTGAGCATGCGCCGTACCCGGGTCCGGATGGCGGTGAAGGCGCCTGCCAAGCCGAAGCTGTACAGCCCGCCGCCCGCGGTGTTCAGTCAGCTGCTCGACGGCAGCAGCACCGCCCGATCGCCGTTGTCCCAGCACGAAACCCGGTTGCGGCGGCCGTTCACCGCGGACGAGACCGTGCGTGTCACCGGTGATCACTTCATCGTCGCCTACCGCCGTAACAACCTGCAGGCGTTCCCGCCCGCATCGACGGGGTCGACCGCGGCCAGCTTCCGGAGCGAGGCGAGCGCGAACGACGCGATGGCGGACTGGATCGTCGCCGACCCGAGCCTGGCCGGACAGCTGCACGTCTTGCGCCGGACCGAAGCTGCTGGCGGATCCGTTGCCGCGCCTGGGACCTGGTCGTCCGCGGGCGCGCCACCGGTTCCGGTTTCCGGTGCCGACGCGGCCCGTCTCGCCGGTGGCAAGGTGCTTGTGGCAGGCGGTGCCGATGCCACCGGAAAGCCGGTGCTCACCGCTGCGGTGTTCGACCCGGTCGCGGTGACGTGGTCGACCGACGTGCAGTCACTGAAGACCGCCCGGTCACGGCACAGCACGACACGGCTCGCCGACGGGAGGGCCGTGGCGGCAGGCGGGCTCGACGCGAACGGTGCGCCGCTGGCCTCGGCGGAGGCGTACGACCCGGTCGCCAATGCTTGGAAGGACACCGGAGCGCTGACCACCGCCCGTTTCGGGCACACCGCCACCGCAGTCGGCTCCCAGCTGCTTGTCGTCGGCGGGACTTCGGCGAGAGGTACGGCGCTGGCGTCTGCCGAGCTGCTGGATCCGCAGACGCTCCAATGGACGGCGACCACGCCGATGATCGACGCCCGCACCGGACACCAGACGGTTCTCCTCACCGACAAGGAAACCAAGAAGGTGACCGTGCTCGTCGTCGGCGGCGCCGTGCCCACCGGCCAGGGTGAACGGGCGCTGGCGACCTGCGAGATCTACGACCCGGAGACCAAGACCTGGACCGCGACCAGCAGCCTTTCCGTGCCACGCAAGGGTCACCAGGCCACACTGCTGCCCGACGGCCGGGTACTGGTCACCGGCGGCGACGCCCTTCCAGCGGTGCCGTACCGCCAGGAAAGCCTTGCCTCGGCGGAAATCTACGACCCAGCCGACAAGACCTGGCATCCTGTCGCCAGCATGCCGGGCGGCGGTCGTAGCGGACATCGCTGCGTGGCCACGCCAATCGGCGCTGTCGTCGTCGGTGGTGTCGGTCGTCCGCGCGCCACCGGTGGTTTCCGTGCCGCCGCGGCCTTCGATCCCGAGTCCGAAACGTGGAGCACGACCGGAACGATGGCTGTCGGCCGCCGGGACTTCCCCGCCGTCGATCTGGCCGACGGCCGCGTGTTCGTCGTGGGCGGGCTGGCCAGGACCGGGGCCGCCGCGCCAGGTCCCGACCCAGCCGAACTCGCCGCCACCGCCGAGATCTACCTGCCATGATTCCCGAAGGGACTGTCCTCATGACCAGTGCGACGCTCGCGGCCGATGCGTGGTCGTCCGCTCCCAAATATGTCGCCGCCGTGACCTGGTCGGGTCAGCACGATGCCGCCGTCCTGCTCGAAGGCGGTAAGAAGGTGCTCGTGGCCGGTGGTGCCGACGCGGCATCGTTGAGCGTCAAGCACAGTGCGGTCTACGACTTCGAGACGAAGACATGGTCGCAGCCCGCGCAGCTCGGCACCGCGCGGCAGCAGCACGCGCTGGTCGCCCTGCCCGGCGGGAAGGCGCTGATCACCGGCGGATTCAGCGCACCGGGCGGTCCGGCACTGGCCACGGCCGAGGTGTTCGACCCGGTGACGAACAAGTGGACACCGGTGCCGAAACCGATGAAGGCGGGCAGGTGGGGGCACAGCGCCGCGAAGCTGTCCAACGGCCTCATCCTGATCGCGGGCGGCAGCACGCTCCGGCCGGGTGGCAAGGCGATGGCGTTGCGCACAGCCGAATTGTTCAAGCCGGACGCCACGGCGACCGAAGATCCATGGACCCAGGCCGAGGACATGACCGACGCCCGTACCGGTCACGTCGCGGTCGTTTTGCAGGACGGCAAAACCGTGCTCGTGTGCGGCGGCAGCACGCCGGTCGGCTCGGCCGACGACCCGGCGCTGGCCTTCTGCGAGCTCTACGACACCGAAACGAAGAAGTGGAAGCCCGCCGCCACCATGCACTATCCCCGCAGCGGGCATACGGCAACGGCGTTGTCCGGCACGTCCGTCCTCGTCACAGGCGGCAAGGCCCCTGGTGTCACGGCGGATGGCGCGTTCGATCCGTTCGCCCGTGACACGGCAGAGGTATTCGACTTCACCGCGGCCGGCGGGAGCTGGAAAGACGTCAAATCCATGCCGGGCGGCCGGGCCTTCCACCGCGCGGTCGCCGTCGGCGCCGGAAAGGTCGCGGTGTTCGGTGGAGCTGACGACGTGACGAACGAGGCAGGCTACCGCAGCGCGATCCAGTACGAAGCAGGCAACTGGACGTCCTTGCCGGGCTTGACCATCGGCCGGTGGGGTTTCGCGGCCGCGGCCGCGGGGGCCGAGATCGTCGTCGCAGGCGGAATCGCCAGCACCGGCCTCGCCGCCGCGGAACAGCCTGCCGAGCCGGGCAAGCGCGCCCTCGAGCTGACGATGACCGCGGAGAAGTTCGGGAGCAGTTCGTGAGCGCGAACGCCTATTCCTTCCTGCCGTGGCTGCGGACCGGCCTGAGCACCCGGATCACCGGCGACGTCAGCGGGTCACGCGCGACGATTCCGATCGAGCTCAGGCTCACCGGTGACGCGCTCGCCGAAAACACTCCCGCGCTGCACCACGACATCAGCCAGCCGGTGCAGCTCTACGGCCCCGGTGACGTCGTCGGCGTCGACCCACGGGCCATTTCACGCAACGAGCCCCGCCCTGGCGTCACCAATTTCGAACCCAACTACCTGGTCCACGTCGAGTTCTACGACGAGGATTTCCCTTGGCGCTACAGTCCCGCGAAGCCGAACGCGGTGACCAAGCGACTGGATCCGTGGCTGGCCCTGGTCGTGTTGTCCGCCGGCGGCACCACCGGCCCGGCGGAGTTCGAGGACGGCGTGGCGGAGGGCAAACCGCTGCCGTTCATCACAGTCACCGAACCACAGGCGTTGCAGCCGTCGAACGAACTCGGGGCGTGGGCGCATGTCCACGTCAACGGGGCACTCGACAGTCCGCTTGTGATCAACGATCCGGACGCGATGGGGACCTCGCTGGGGAATCTGAGCCGGGTTCTGCGCCAGTCGCCGGACAGTGCGTGTTCCCGGGTGCTCTGCCCGCGACACTTGAAGCCCAGCACCACTTATCACGCCTTCCTGGTGCCCGCGTTCGAAGCCGGACGGCGTGCCGGGCTCGGCGTCGATCTGGGTGACGTGCTGGCGACGACCCCGAGCTGGGGTGTCGCAGGCACACCATCGCCGCTGCAGTTGCCGTACTACCACCGCTGGTCCTTCACCACCAGTACGGTCGGTGACTTCGAATACCTCGTCCGGTTGCTGAAGCCGGTCGAAGCGGCCGAGCCGGTCGGCAGACGGGACATGGACGCGCATCGTTCGCCCGGTTACGAGCTCGAGGGCGTCCCCACGCCGACGGAACCTCAGGGCGTCCTGAAGCTCGGTGGTGCCCTTCAGCTGCCCAACACCGACGACAAGCCCGATGTGTACGAGAACTGGGACAACTTCTACGGAAAACAGCCGGAAGGGCCGGTTCTGCCGCCCTATCCGAACCAGTGGCAGAAGTCGTTGGCCGGGCTGATCAACCTGGCGGACGCCTACCAGAAGAAACCTGCGGCTGCCGCGAATGCCGAGACCGAAGCGGTGGCCGACGAGCCCGATCCGGTGATCACTCCCCCGCTGTACGGATGCTGGCCGTCGCTGACCCGCACGCTTCTGGTCGGCGAAGACGGCCAACCGGTGGGAGACGCCGAACTGCACAACTGGGTGCACCGGCTCAATCTCGATCCGCGGTTCCGAGTCGCCGCCCAGTTCGGCACGAAGGTCGTCCAGGCACGGCAAGAGGAATTCATGGCCGCCGCGTGGAACCAGCTCGGTGACATCCAACGGGCGAACGAGATCATCCGTGCGGCACAACTGGCCCGTCAACTGGGAAACAGGTTGCAGGGCAAGCACATAGACCCCTTCGCACCTGCCACTCCCCCGGTCTCAGCCGCCGCCGAAGGGCCGATATCGGGACGAGCGCTGACGTTGACCGCGCCCGCGCACGATCGGGTCATCGAACGTCCGGAGTCGGTGAGTTCGCGATCCGCCACAGCGGAGACGTCCGAGCTGTTCGCCATCGGATACAAGGTGAACAACAGCCGAGTCGCATCGGCGCCGATGTCCGCGCCGATGCGCCGGATCACCCGGCCGGGATCACGATTGCGCAAACGGTTGCTGCCCCAGGGAAATCAGTTCGACCTGCTGGTGGACCGGATCGACCGGGGCGAAGTCACCGCCGCGCGTGCCAAAGGAGCACCGCCGGTCACGCTCGCCGCGTTCGGCGCGGATCTGGCCCGTGCTTCGCTTGACGTAGCAGGTAATTCCGGTTTCGTGCTGCGCGAACTCGGTGACAGCACCACGACGGCGCCGGACGGGCAGGACAGCGAGGAAGCTCAGCGCTACCGCGATGCGCTGCGGACCATGCACGACGGACTCACCGCCGCCGTCGAGGCCCCACCCGACGACCAGCTCGGCGTGCTCACCGCCATCGACGACATGCTCGCCGGTCTGCGAGCCGAGAAGACGTTGCTGGAGAAGCTGACCGGCTCGATGAACCTGCCGGAACGGTTGCGGATCGCCATTGGGGAGCTCACCGAGATCCTCGCGTACCCGGTATTCGACATGCCGATGTACGAAGAGCTGCTGAAGATGTCGGTGGAGACGTTCGTACCCAATATCGGGCGGCTCCCGGAGAACTCGATCACCCTGCTGGAGAACAACAGGCAGTTCATCGAGGCCTACTTGGTCGGGCTCAACCACGAGATGGCACGGGAGATGCTGTGGCGCGAGTTCCCGACCGATCAGCGCGGCACCCCGTTCCGGCAGTTCTGGGACCCGCGGACAGTGCTGCTGCAACCGGGCGAATCCCGGGAAGCCTGGCGGGAACGACTGTACGACATCCCGCCGTTGCACCGCTGGGACAAAAAAGCCCGGCTTGGCGAGAACAACCACCGCCAGTCGCCGCCGGTGCCACCGGAAACGAAGCAGCCAAAGGATCTCGTCCTGGTGATCCGCGGCGAGCTGCTCAAGAAGTACCCGAACGCGTCCATCTACGCGCACAAGGCGGTCTGGCCGCTCAACAAGGACGGCACGCCGAACAAGACCGGCGAGCGGACCATCGCACCGCTGTCGGCGAGCGCGCCGCTGGATCCGTCGCTGGTGCGGCTGCCGATCTACGAGGCCAAGATCGCCCCGGATCTCTATCTGCTCGGCTTCCCGTTCGATGACGACGAGGCGCTGACCGGTGGGGCGGACAAGCTCGGCTGGTTCTTCGTGATCAAGGAGCGCCCCGGCGATCCGCGGTTCGGTGTGGACGAACCGCCGCCGGGAGAGCTGCCGGAGGTCGAGGTCTGGAACGACATCACCTGGGGGCACGTGGATCCGGAGGCGTCCAGGAGCGGGTTCATCCGGTTCGACAAGGACGTGGAGGTCCTCCTGGGCGACGCCACCCTCGAGGACGACGACCAGGAGAAGCTGGACCAGCGCGACGAAGACCTGAACATCGGCAAGTGGGCGTCCGATGTCAGTTCCGCCGACGTCGCCTACATCCTTTTCCAGGCACCGGTCCTGGTTGCCGTGCACGCTGGGGAGATGCTGCCGGATGCCTGATCTCAAGCTCGATTTCCCGGTTCTGCTCGGGCCGGTGCGGATCGAAACCCGGTACACCGAAACCGAACTGCTGATCCGGGTGTTCCCGGACGAGTGGTCGGTGGACAAGTTCGAACCTGACCCGACCGCGGCAGAACTCGCCGCGCTGGACGCCTACTGGGCCACACTCTGGGCCTCAGGCGGTTCCAAGGTGGGTGAGCAGGCGGCGTGGCAGCAGCTCGTCGCGCGGATCCCTGTCGGGCGTGCGGGATGGCTGCTGCAGAACCACAAGCCCGCCAACCTTGCCGAACGCCCGACCGGGATTCCAGCCGGGACAACGGTTCTGGTCGTCATCACGACCGAGCCCGTCGCGGCGGAGGACCGCCAGCCTACCGTCACCTACTGGACATCGGTCTGGGATGCGCACGGTGATCGCGGGAAGCTGCGAGACGCCGACATCGCCTTGCTCGCCGCCGTCGGACCGGATCGGGCGAACACGATCCGCGCTCGTCGTCCGTCTGGTGTGGACAGTGCGCCGTCGAATCGGAACGAAGCGGTGGCGGTCACGTTCCTCGTCCTGACCCGGCCGGCGCCAGGGGACATCGCGCAGCAGTCCTGGACCGTTGCCGCGAAGGCGAAACTGCTGCCCGACCGGTTCACCTTCTACGGTTACGCCGGTGGCACGCGTGTGTTCGCCGAGCCCGGCAAGCCGGTCAAGCCCGACCTCGCGGTCAGCCCCGATCCCGAAGAGCCGGAAGAAACCCAGCTCAAGGTCATCGAGGACACCGGCGAGCTCGTCGTCCCCGACGCGCTGAAGTGGCTGACCGACTTCGATGCGGCCGTAGCGGCCGGGATGGGCATCCGGATCCTGCTCAAACCGGAGTTCAAGGCCGGTCTCGACCGGCTCATCGTGCTCGGCCTGCGTGAACAAGCCACCCCGGAGCAGTCGGCAACGGCGTGGGGCGAGCTGCTCAAGGACCAGCTGCGTACCCCTTCCGGGTTCGGCTTCCTGCCACAGGGCACGCCGACGAACAACTCCGAACAGGTTGCCGCGGGCCAGGATCCGCGGACCGAGGCGGAGTCCGGTCTCGCCACGGCGGCCGGGTTCGCGGCTGCCGCCGAGGACTGGACCACCAAGACCGACGGTGAGTGGTTCGCCGAACTGCTCGGCCTCGACCCGGAGGTGCTCGCCGGGGCACCGAATGCCGACGGCACCGACCGGCGGGACGCTCGTGCGGCGCACACCGCACTGTGGCCTGCCACGTGGGGCTACTACCTGCCGGCGCTGCTCAACGGCGTCCTGACCGAGGAACAGATCGCCCAGACGCGGCAGTTCTTCCTCGAACACGTGTCGGGCCGCGGTCCGCTGCCCGTGGTGAAGATCGGACGGCAGCCTTACGGGATCCTGCCGACGACGGTGTTCTCCAAGCTCGCCTGGCCCGCGACCGCGCCGCATCGCACGGCGCTCAACGCCGTCCTCAAGCAAGCCGCGATCGACTGGCAGGCCGCGCTCGCGCACGTCCAGTACCTCGATTCGACCGAGGGCGACCCGCATCAGAAGCTGCTGGACATCCTCGCGCTGCATCCGACCTCGGTGGAGTACTACCAGCGATACGCCAACAGCGCGGAAGACCTGTTCAATCGCGAGAATCTGCGTGGAGCCGGGCCTGCGCTGGCCGACCAGTTCGAAGCCATGCTGAGCTCGCCGATCCGGGACGTGCTTGCCCGGTTCGGCCACGACTCAGGCGATCCGGACCTGCTGCGGCGGCTGTTCGCCGAGGAGGTCCAGTTGCTCACGGCGCCGGTCGTCGACGACCGGCCGCTGTCCGAAGTGGACTTGATCAGGAAGTACGCGCCCGAGGGGAACTACCTGGCCTGGCTGGCCCACTACGGCGAAGTCAATCTGGACAAGGTGCGCAAGCAGGAGGGGTTCATCAACAACACCCCGCCGTCCGCGCTGCTGTACCTGCTGGCGCGGCACGCGGTGCTGCTCGGTGCGGCCGAGGCCGCGCGGCGGCTCGCCCTGCTCACTCCCGGTGCCGAGGTGCCGGACGTGCGCGACGCCCCGTTCATCCACGTCAAGGTTTCCGACGAGCGCAGTGAGAGCCGGTATCGCAAGCTCTACTCGACGGATCCGGCGATCGACCCCGACCGGCTGGTGTATGAGCACCTTCGTACGGTGCTGGACACCAGCCCAGCGGCCGCGGACCTCAGCGAGCAGCTCAACGCGCTGAAGGAACTCGCGAAACTGCCGACCGCGCGGCTGGAGCGGGTGTTCGCCGAGCACATCGACTGCGCCACGTACCGGCTCGACGCCTGGCGGCTCGGGCTGGTCAACGAGCGGCTGGCAGAACTGCGGAAGGATCCGGCGGGTGGTGCGCCGAAACGGGGACTGCACCTGGGCGCGTACGGCTGGCTGGAGAACATCGAACGCAAGCCCGCGCCGGCGCTGGAATCCCTTCCTGACGGACTGCCGGCGATCTTCGGTACCGATGATCTCCCGTATGACGACAAGAACGGCGGATATGTTCACGCGCCGTCACCTGCCCATGCGCGTACGGCAGCGGTGCTGCGGGCGGGGTACATCGCGAACGGCAAGGAGCGCGACGACAGTTCGTTCGCGGTGAACCTGAGCTCTGAGCGGGTCCGGATCGCATTGTCCATTTTGGATGGTATGCGACAGGGGCAGTCGCCGGGTGCTCTGCTTGGCTACCGCTTCGAACGCGGCCTGCACGACGTCGGGGCCGGGCTCGACAAGTTCATCGCCGAATTGCGGCTGAAGTTCCCCTTGCGGGCCAACAAGATCACCGACACGTCGACGACTGTGCCGCAGCGGATCGAGCAGGTCGAGGCGTCCAACGTGATCGACGGGCTTTCCTTGCTGCGGCATGTGGACGCCTTGCCGGAGGAGAAGAAGGTCTACCCGTTCGACTTCACCGGTCTGCCGGATGCCGACACGACGCAGAAGAAGGCGATCGGCGATCAGCTCGAAGCCCTGCGCAACGCCCACGACGCACTGGCGGACCTCGTCGTGGCCGAGGGTGCGCACCAGGCTTTGCAGGGCAACGCCGAACGGGCGTCGGCCACATTGGACTCCTATACGAAAGGCGGAGTCCTGCCCGAGCCCGCCGTGGTCGAGACCCCGCGCAGCGGGATCACGCTCACCCACCGGCTGGGCCTGCAGTTCACCTCCGGCCTCGGCCCTGACAGCGGCGCGCCGTTGCTTGGCCGCAACAACCCGCGGGCCAGGGCGGAACCTGCGGTCAACGCCTGGCTTCCCAGCATTCTGCCGCTGGCGTCCAATGTGGCCGCGTTGGTCACCTGGCTCGACAATGAGAACGTACCCCAAAGCCGGGTGGTGACCCAGCAGGAAGCAGGGCTGCAGGCGATCGATCTGCTGTGGGCGGTGCCTCCGGCCGAGAAGGCGGAGACGACCGACCTCGACGACCGAATCCTCGGTGTGGTCATCGAAAACGCCCGGCCACGGCCGGACGCCGAGCTCACGATCGACTACACCAAACGGGTTTCCGGCAAGGTCAGCTTCTTCGAGCTGTCCCCGCTGATCGGTGCCGTCCGGACGTTGCTGACAACGGCCCGGCCGCTGCGGCCGAGCGATCTGGTGCCTGCCGCGGGGTCCGCGCCAGTGGACCGGACCGCCGACGACGCTGTGACGTTGCCGCGGGAGCGCCTGGTCGCGGTCATGGATTCCCTGACGAGACTGGGCAACGATGTCACCGCGTTCGTGACCGATCTCGGTGAACTGTATCCGGCCGGTGCGGATCCGGTCCGCGCCGACATCCTCGAAGAGATCGACAACTTCCTTACCAGGTATGCGAAACTGGCCAGGACCGCGGGCGACTTCGGGCTGACGATCAGCGGCTGGGGCGAGCTTTCCATGTGGCGGGGCGGCGTGTTCGCCGATGTGCTCACCGCCGTCGCCGAGGTTGCCGCGCGGATGAAACTCGCACTGGACGCCGCGGACGCCCAGCTCGAGAAGTACGAAGAACTTCCCTCGTCCACATCGGACGAAGAACGGTTCCGGATTCTGCTGCAGATCGAACGTCTGCTCGTCACCAACCCGAAACCACGCGAGACAACCGTATTCCGACAGCGTAACCGCGTGCGTTCGGCGCGTACCGCGTTCGACAACCGCCTCGACAAGTTGCTCGCGTTCGCCGACACGACCGAGCCGACGCTGAGCGGGCTGCTCGCCGACGTGGCCGACGAACTGCCGCTGACCGACATCGATCCGGCCGGTCTTGACCTGACGCCGTTCGAAGACCGGGTCGTCGCCTTCGGCCGGGAACTGTTGACCAGGGCCGACAAGCTCAAGAACGACTTGATCGGGGAGAAGGGCCGGAAGAAGACCGCGACGGACCTGCTGGCCGTCCACGACGCGACGGTCACCCGGCCGGACCGGGTCAAGGCCGGGATCGACGTCCTCAAGGTGTTGCTCGGCGAAGACGTCTTCGTCGTTCCCGAGTTCACGCCACCCGAAGAAGTCCTGGACCAGTGGCGGGACGCCCGCGACGACAGCGGGAAACTGGTCGCGCACTTGAAGTCCACCGATCCCGACGACAACAAGCGTGACTTCCCCGTCGACGACTGGCTGCACGGCATGGCCAGGGTGCGTGAGAAGCCACGGTTGTGGGAGAAGACCGTGCAGCTCGCCAATGCGCTGCTCGACCCCGGCGGGTTGCTCGGCACCGGCATCTTCGGCTGGCGGGAGCCGGAGTTGACACCGATCCAGCTGCCGTATGTCGAGAACGACCACTGGCTGGCCATGGAGTTCTTCGACCCGGAGAAGGTGGCCGACCAGCTCGACCAGGATCGGCTGCTGTTCACCGCGCATTACGCGACCACGTTGGGCAGCGAGCATCAATGCGGGTTGTTGCTGGACGAATGGACCGAGGTGATCCCTGCCGAACGGGAGACGACCGGAATCGCCCTGCATTACGACCGCCCGGATTCCGAGCCACCGCAGGCGATGCTCCTCGTCGTCCCGCCGGTGCTCGATCCGGCAGGCACATGGACACCGGAACTCCTCATCGAAGCGATCACGGAGACCTTCGACCTGGCCAAGACCCGCGCGGTCGAGCCGGATCACCTTGAGGGCACCGAACTGTCACATCTGCTCCCGGCCACCGTCATGTCCGCGGTCCGGGGCGACGTCACCGTCGGCACTGATCTCGCCGTCGCCAACCTGCGCTGGAAGGCCGCCCGATGACCGAAGTTCAGAGCTTCGCCGAAGAACTGGCCGCCCGCAGCACCCCGGCGGTCGGGGTATGGAACCGGCTGGAGGGCCGTCCCCGCACCATCGGTTTCGACCGGGCGCTGCGCGCGGAGGTCCGGGATCCTTTGTGGATGCTCACCCGGCAGTGGCAGCTGGGTGAGTTCCGTGGCACGGACGCGGGCACCCCGGTCACCGTGACCTACGCGGTCTCACCGTCCCGTCCCACTCGGTTCCAGCCTCCCGCGGGCCCACCGCAGGACCTGACCGACAATCGTCCACTTGAGACGGTCGCGGAGCGGCGGCTGCCACCGTTGGCGTTCGGCACGCCGGCAACCGAGAAGATCGGCTTCGACCAGCGGCTGGCGATCGGCCGCCAGTGGTTCAAGCTGATGGCGGCCCAGCCCCTTTTGCTTGGCAACATCCTCGGGTTCAAAGACGCCTACATCAAGCGGTATCCCATCGCGCTCCCCGATCCCGACAGCCCCGACGACGTCTCGAAGCTGGCGCATCCCGAGGTCTGGTCGATGATGCAGACGATCGCCGGGCGCCGGATGGACGGCTATTCGTTCTATCTCTTCCTCAAAGGTGGCGGGAACGCCGAAGAGGGCACCGGGCTGCTCGGGGCGCTGCAGAGCGGCCTGCTGCGCAAACTGGGAAAGCGGCTCGTCAGGTGGTACGAGAGCCTGGTCGACCGGCCCACCGCCGCGACACCGGCCAAGCCGACGGACGCGACCTTCGATCCTGGCCGGCTCGAACACCGGTTCTCGGTGGCCGCTGGGGTGGCAGGCGGAGGCGAGAAGAAGCTGTCCGCGGCGGAGTACCACGGCGGAACCCTGGACTGGCATGCCTTCTCGGTCGATCCGCTTGCGCCGATCGGCGGGACGAAACCACCGGAGCCGACGCTGACCCGTACCGTGTTCCCGGCGCCGGTCCGTTACTCCGGAATGCCGTTGCCGCGCTGGTGGGCGCAGGAGGACGGGAAGACCAACTTCGCCGCGATCCGCCCGGACAGCACCGATCTCGCACGGCTGATCTTCCTCGAGTTCGCCCTGGTCTTCTCCAACGACTGGTACCAGGTGCCGTGCGATCTGCCCGTCGGAACCCTCGCCAAGATCCAGGGACTGTTCGTCACGGACGTGTTCGGAATCAAGCAATGGATCACCCCGGCAGGCACGGGTTCGGACGAGGACTGGCGGCGTTGGTCGATGTTCACCCTGGACACCGTCGGCAGCGACAACGTCCGGGCCGACACCGACCTGCTGCTCCCGCCCAGCGTGCCGAAAGTGGCCGAAGGACCCGCGCTGGAAGAGGTCCTGTTCATCCGCGACGAGGCAGCCAACCTGGTCTGGGGGATCGAGCAGACCGTCACGACTCCGCTGGGTGAGCCGCGGCGAGGAAGTGAAGCCGCAGCGGAGGTCGTCGCGTTCCGGCAACGCCTTCACGACGCCGCCGCGGTGGCCGCCGACGAGGACCCGCCACGGGCACCGATCTCGTACGTCGCGATGAACACCGTGCCAGAGCACTGGATCCCGTTCATTCCGGTGCACGAGCCCGGTGACAACAGGGAGATCCGGCTGCAGCGGGCGGCGATGCCCAGCGTCGTCGACAGGAAGTCGGTCCGGCCGTGGACGACGTTGCTCAGAAAGGGCCTCGACGAGCGACTGCCGGGCGAGAAGCCGCAGTACTTCGTCAACGAGGAGGAAGTCCCACAGGCGGGGACACGGCTTTCGGTCGCCTACAACCGAACCCGCTGGCGCGACGGCCGGGTCGTCGTGTGGCTCAGCGTGCGGCGGGGCGTCGGACGCGGGCAGGGTTCCAGCGGCCTCGCGTTCGACCAGCTCATCGACACACCGCTGCCGCCGACTCCCTAGCACGGGAAGCGCTTGCGTCATCAGGCAAGGTGCTGACAACAAGGGTCTGAAGGAGGCGGCCCGACCCCCTTGCCGTCATACGGACCGCCTCGCAGTCAGAGTGGCCGTCCATTCGTGTGAAGACCTTGCTAACTTCTGCATTGCCCTGGTCGAGTGCGCTATCCCTGTGTGATGGGGGAGGCGGGAATGTCGGTGGAGATCGCGCTGCTGGGCGAGGTGACCGCGGATGTCGAAGGGCGGCCGGTGGACCTCGGGCCTGCCCGGCAGCGGTGTGTGCTGGCGGCACTGGCCGTGGACGCAGGCAGGTTGGTGCCGGCGGAACGATTGATCGAGCGGGTCTGGGGTACTGACACACCCCGGCGGGGACGGGCCACCCTGCACAGCTACATCTCACGGCTGCGCGGTGCCTTCGCCGGCGCCATGACCATCGTGCACCGCTCGAGCGGGTACATGCTGGTGGTGGACCCAGCGGAGCAAGCAGTGGACGTGCTCCGGTTCCGCGATCTGCGCGACCAAGCCCGCGACACAGACGGCGACACGCGCAGGGTGGCCTTGCTGACCGAGGCGTTGGCGTTGTGGTGTGGAGAGCCGCTGACCGGCTTGAGCGGGCAGTGGGTGGAAAGCGAGCGTGACCGGTGGCAGCACGAGCGATGGGCTGCCGAGCACGATCTCGTCGACGCCCGGCTCCGCATCGGCCACGGCGAGGAGCTCGTGGCCCAACTGTCCGCACGGGCCGCGCAACACCCGCTGAACGAGCGCGTGGCCGGCCAGTACATGCTGGCGCTGCACCGCGCCGGGCGCCCGGCCGACGCGCTGGATCACTACCAGCACTTACGAAAACACCTGGTCGAGGAGCTGGGCACGGACCCAGGCAGCGCGCTGCGGAACCTGCACCGGCAAATCCTGGCCGCCGACCCCAGCTTGATGCCCCGGCCGTCCGGCACAGCGGTCGAACCGGTGGTGGTGCCCCGGCACCTGCCCGCCGCGCCCGCGTCGTTCGTTGGCCGCCGAGATGAGTTGGACCGGCTCGACGCCACCCTGCGCCCAGGCTTCGATCCGGCCGATGCGACGGGTGCCGCGGTACTCATCTCCGCACTCGGCGGCGCCGGCGGGATCGGCAAGACCTGGCTTGTGTTGCACTGGGCTCATCACAACGCGCACCAGTTCCCCGACGGACAGCTCTTCGTCGACCTGCGGGGTTTCAGCCCTGACAGCAGCCCGCTCACCCCGTCGACGGCACTACGCGGCTTCCTCACCGCCCTAGGCGTCGACCCCGGGCACATCCCCGCCGACCTGGACGCCCAAGCCGCCCTGTACCGCAGCAAGGTCGCGGGCAAGCGCATGCTGATCGTGTTGGACAACGCCGCCGACAGCAGCCAGGTCGAGCCGTTGCTACCCGGCACGGCCAGCTGCACCGTCCTGGTCACCAGCCGGAAGAAACTCGCCACGCTGATCACCCGCTATGGTGCCCGCCAAATCCAACTGGGCATCCTCACTCGTCATGAAGCACATGCGCTGCTCACCAAGCGCCTCGGCCCGGCACGCGTTGACGCGGAACCCGAAGCCGCCGATACGTTGATCCGATTGTGCGGGCACTACCCGCTGGCGTTGGCCATCATGACCCGTCAGGCCCACACCCGGCCCGCCGTCCCGCTCGCCGAATTCGCGGCCGAACTGCGCGACCTCGGCCTCGACGCGTTGAACAGCGATGACCCCACCGCCAGCCTGCCTGCCGTGCTGTCGTGGTCCCTGCGTGGTCTCACAGCCGAGCAGCGCACGGTTTTCGCCCTCCTCGGCGTTGCCCCCGGAACCGACATCAGCCTGCAGGCTGCCGCCAGCCTTACCGGCCTGTCTCCTGAGAACACACGTGAGGCGCTGAGCGTTCTTGAGGACGCGTCCCTCCTGGACCGCCATGCGCACGGTCGCTATTCCATGCACGACCTGATCCGGGACTACGCCACCGCCCAACGCTTCGGCGACGACACACGGGAAGCGGCACTGCGGCGGGTGACCGACTTCTACGCCCACACCATTCACGCCGGCCTGCAGTTCCTCGCCCCCGCACGTGCTCAGCAAATCCGGCTCGAACCTCCCCTGCCCGCGACCCAGCCCCACCCGATACCCGACGCCGCGACGGCCATGGCCTGGTTCAACGCCGAACACCACAACCTGCTCGCCGACGACCTGCTACAACGCGTGCTGGCTGCGATCGGGCCACGGAGTTCCTCCGGCGAGGTGCTGCTGGTGGCACTGGTCAGTGTGTTGTTCCGGCTCACCCATGACCCGGAAGCCCTGACCCGGCAAGCACTCGCCGCGTCGAGCGACCCGGCGCGCTCCGAGGAACTGCGACAGTTGCTCGCCGCGATCATCTACCGTGGTGGTTACCGGGGCGGCAGAATCGACACGCGGCAAAAGGCCATCCACACCCTCACAGAGTCCACAGTGGACGAATCGCTGCCGGACGTGTGGCGGCTGCGACGCAAGAGCATGCTGGCCTTCCTGCGCCGCAACGTCACCGAGTTCGACAAGCCCGAAGTGGACATCGAGGCGGAATACGCCGAAGCCGTCCGCAAAGGCGATGACTACCTGGTGGGGCATGCGTTGCAGACCCAATGGCTGGTCGCGACGCTCCGGCGGGACCACGAGGCCGCGCTACGGCATATCGACGCGGCCGTCGCCATCGTGCGCGACAAGCCAGATTTGGCCGGCATGCACTTCGACCTGTTGGACAACCGGCTGTTCACACTGCAGAACCTGGATCGGCTCACGGACGCGGACGAGACCTTGCGTTCGGCCACCAAGCTGATCTCCGAACACCAACTGCCCGCCGGTGCCAACGTGTCGGCCGCAGTGCACTACTACTGGACTGGGCAGTGGGCCGACGCGCTGCGGGAGTTGCAGGCCACCAGCACCGAACTCCGTCCGGCGATGATCACCTACACCGACCTGATGGACAGCGGACCGACGGGTTTGTTGGTGCACGGCGTCTCCGCGCTGATCGCAGCCAGACGTGCCGACCACACGACGCTGGCCGCCAAGCTCGACGCCGCCGCGAACTACTCGATGATCACCAAACCGGAGCGGGAGAACTGCGACTTCCTGTTGGCGGCGCGGGCAACCGCCGCGATCCAACGAGGCGATCCGGCCGCGGCGCTGGCTCACCTGGCGCCAGTGCTCGATCCCACGTACGCCGAAATGATGCTGCGACACCAGTGGCTACCGGATGTCGTCCGGCTGGCTCTTGAGATCGGTGACGCCGAGCGGGCCGAACAAGCGTTGGCCGTCGCCGAGATGGAGGCAGCGCGGGAGCAGGTGCCCGCTCGGGCTTACGCGGCCTTGCACCGGTGCACGGCACTCGCGGCCGGTGATCCGGAACCGGCGCTGGTGGCCGTCTCGCACTACCGGTCGGTGGGCAGGCCGGTGGAGCTGGCGTCCGCTCTGGACGAGGCAGCCTCCCTGCTGGCCGCACGTGACCTGCTGGAGGACGCGACGACGGCTTACCGGGAGGCCATACGAATGTTCGCGTCGCTGGGCGCTGACTGGGACATGGCCAGGGTGACCTCCCGGATGAGGCAATCTGGCATTCGCTAGCGCATACAAACGTTGAGGACGCCGCTGACGTAGAGCACGCCGCCCATGCGCAGGTCGTCGTCCTTCAGGGGCGGAAGGTCGTTGGCGGCCAACAGGTCCCGGACGCTGACTGCGGTCAGCACCCAGCCGCGGTCGGTCAAGTAGGGAGCCGCTTCGTTGCGCTCACCGAAGTAGCGCAGCCGCGCGTGGTCGAGGTCGAAACCGCGTGCACGCCAGCGTTCGGTGATGCGGTTCAGGCCTTCCTTTGTCCTGTCCTCGTCGCCCGGTCGCGGGTTGGGCCTGTTCTCGGTGGCCACCCGGCTTCCCGGCGCGCTGAGTTCGGTGACGGTGTCCAGCAGGCGGTCCTGCGCCTCGGGCGGCAGGTAACCCAGCAGGCCTTCGGCGCTCCACGCGGTCGGCCGGGCCGGGTCGAATCCGGCGGTGCGCAGTGCGGTGGGCCAATCGTCGCGCAGATCGACCGCGGCCACCCGCCGGTCGGCGGTGGGCGCGGCGCCCAACTCGGCCAGAGCGCAGGTCTTGAATTCGATGACCTGTGGCTGATCGACCTCGTACACCACGGTCCCGGCCGGCCAAGGCAGTCGGTACGCGCGGGAATCCAGTCCTGAGGCCAGGATCACGACCTGCGTGATGCCCGCCTCCGTCGCCTCGAGGAAGAACTCGTCGTAGAACTTGGTACGCACCTTGGCACCGTCGATCGCTACCGGCCCGACCAAGCCGGCTGGCGCCATTTCGCCGGTCGCCAGCCGGGTGAGCAGGTCGATGCCGACCGCCCGGACGAGCGGTTCGGCGAACGGGTCGTCGATGAGCGGACGATCCGTGCGGGTCGCTATCGCCCGGGCCACCGCGGCCATGGTGGCCGTCGCGCCGACCCCGGATGCCAGATCCCAGGTGTCCCCGTCGTACCTGGTGGAAGTCATGCTCCGGCCCACCTTTCGATCAAGACTGATCAGTGGACCGTAACGGACACCCGCGTCCGTCCAACTAAAGTGAGAGCGGTGACCGCTCGTTTGCCTCGCAACTTGCGTTCCGACGCGCAGGACAACCGCGACCGCATCCTCGACGCGGCCCGTGCGGTGTTTGTCACCGATGGCCTGAACGTGCCGATCCGAGAGATCGCCCGACGCGCCGAAGTGGGACCCGCGACCGTCTACCGTCATTTCCCGACCAAGGAGATGCTCGTCACCGAGGCGTTCACCGACCAGATGCGCGCATGGCGATCCATCTTGAACGAAGGGATCGCCGACCCCGATCCCTGGCACGGCTTCTGCCTCGTGGTCGAGAAGCTCTGTGAGCTGCAAGCACGCGACCGTGGCTTCACCGCAGCCTTCAAGTCCACCTTCCCGCGCGCGATGGACTTCGCCGCGATCCGCACTTCCTCCCTGACCTCCGCGGCAGAACTGGTCCGCCGCGCCAAGGACACCGGCCGCCTGCGCCCAGACGTCGTCCTGGACGACCTCATCCTCATGATCACCGCCAACGGCGGCATCCACGCGAGTGCGCCGGCAGCACGAATCGCGGCCTCCCGGCGCTTTGCCGCACTCATGATCCAAGCGTTCCAAGCCCCAGAACCGGCGCGCCGCCGACCGGTTCACGCACTCGGGCACAATCACGTGGAGTCCGCCGGCAGGTGAGAACTCACCTACCGCGGACTCCACGCCCATCTCCAGCACCGTCCGATACAGACGAAATACCCGTCGCCAGAATCAGACGCCATTCCTTGCCGAGGTCAATTCAATGTACTCGCCCATGATCTTGACGAGGCCTCGGCTTTCTCTGTCCTGAAAGAACTCACGAAGAAGGTCGAACAGTGCCCCGACGACGACGGAGTTGGTCTCCGAGTCGAGCGGATCCGAAGGCGATTCCAGCTGATTGTCCGGCAGTGCGAGCTCGAGCACCAGCACCTGCCACGAAAAGTTCGCACCCTTCTCCAGCCGGAGTACAAGCCATTCCCGGAAGCCGTGCAGCAAACAGAATCCGTTTCCCGCGTCACAACCCATCATGAACGCGCAGTACGACGAGTAGCTGCCATCAAGCCCGAACATGAGGGGCCGTTTGTGAACCGCATCGAACAACTCTTGATAGTTCACGGTCATCCTAGAATCCGAAGTTGATGTCGTCGCGCGCGTCCCATAGCTTCTTGTACTCGTCTATCGGCAGACCTTCACGGGGGGTGAATTTATCGTACACCCTGCCGTCCTTGACAACGACGTGGTGGAAGTGCCACCCCGCGTTCACTCCGCGATACTTGTCGAGCAGCCGGTATGGCGGTTTCGCCACGATCTCCCTGATCTCACCACCGATCAGACCCTGGATTTCCTTGGCACACTCCTCACACCCGTTCCGGTTGATCGTCTTCATGGTACCCGGATCCGCGGGCTTCCAGTTCGGATCAAGGATGTTGCAGCCCGCACTGGCATTGTGAACCAGGACATCGACATTGGCCGCGGTATTTCCGGGTACACCAACGTAGTACGTGTGGATGTCGGCGACCGTCAGGTTGTAGACGAGTTGAACCTGCGTCCGGACATTGATGAGCGTAACGCTGGCCAAGCCATGGTCGGCCGTCTTGAGCTGATGGCCGGGTTTGAGGTCTTCAGCGTTGACCCAACGGTTTTCGCTGGCGACCCAGAAGGGATGTTCATCGGTCGCCGTCACCGTGGCGACTCGATCACCTTCATCGCCGTCCACATCTATTGTGACCGCGACGAGTTGCTTTTCTCCGTGGCCAACGATCAAGTCGGTGACAGTCTTGGCTTCGGTCCGTCCAATCGACGGATCGGTGGCCAGCACCTCATCGCCGATCCGCACCTCACTGATTGGTTTCGAGCTGCCATCGGCCATCCGAACCGGGGTTTCCGGAGTGAAGCTGTTTTGCCGTAGACATCCAGCGCTGTCGGCGATATTGCCGGCCGCCTTCGCCGCGTTCTCAGTCGATCCCGACGAACGATAACTTCGATAGAAGTCGACTCCCTTGTCGACGACACGCTCAACAAGTTTGCCCGCGCCCCTGGTCGCCAACGCTTCCAGCGCCACCGGCGCCAGTTCTCGCGCGGCCTCGCCAACGGTCTTTTCGCCAGACGCCACAGCCTGGTAGCCCTCGTATGCCGCCTTCCCCGTTTCATACGCGGAGTACGCCGCGGCCGCCCAGCTGGCGACCTTGACAACGCCGACAACTGCGGGGATGAGGAATACGAGTGAGCCGTCGGGGTCGTTGTGCTTCAGCGGGTTGTTGTAGGTGTAGCTGTAGAGGCCGAGGTTCGCTGTGTTGTGGACGCCTTCGTTGCCCTCACCGTCCAGGTAGGTGTCAAGTTTCGGGTCGGTGGACTGCCAGAGGTTGGACTTGGGGTCGTAGTAGCGGGCGCCGTAGTAGTAGAGGCCGGTTTCCTTGTCGAACTCCTTGCCGTTGTACTGGTAGGGCACCGGTTGTCTCTCGGCGCTCTCGGTTACCCAGGTCTCGCCGAAGGGGAAGTACTCCTGGTGGGAGACAAGCTTTCCGCTCTTGTCGGTCACCAGGCCGGACGAGCCGAGATGGTCGGCGTGGAAGTAGAACTGCTCGTCCTCGAGCTTGGCCTCGACCTTCTTGGTCAGCAACCGGTCGTCGCCGGCGAAGACGTGCTTGAACGACTGCCCGTTCACCTGGCTGAAGTTCTTGCTGGGCGAGATGTGTTTGTCCTTGCCGTCCTTGACAACCCGGTTACCGGAATCGTCGTAGACGAAACGCGCGATCGGATCGGCGTGCCCTGAGCAGGAGTCCGGCTCCTGCTTGACCGTTCTGTTCTCGTCGTCGTGGACGCACGCGAGCCTGTTCTCCTCGTCCCACACGAACTGCGTCCGGTCGTCCGATGTGGACACTTCAGCCGGAGGTCCGGCGAACGCCTGAACCTCGTGGTGCTTGGTGACGATGTCGATCAGGTTGCCGTTGGCGTCATAGCCGTTGACCTCCCGCCCGATCTTGCTCGGTGCGTGCGGCCGGCCGTTGGCGTAGGTGTACTGGTAGGAGTAGGTGGTGCCGTCCTGCGGCTTCGCGACCCCGTAGGCGTTCACGAGTTCGTGCCGCTGCACCTTGCTCGTCGTGTTGTGGATGGTGTCGTATGCGACGTCCACTTTGTACCGGTCGAGCTTGTCGGGCGTGTTGCGGTATTCGCCGCTCGCCGTGGTCAGCCGGTTGAGGTCGTCGTAGCCGAAGGTCTGCGTGCTCGGTCCGCCGATGCCCTTGGCAGGCGGAATCGGGACGTCGTTGGCCAGTTGCGTGACGTTGCCGACGTTGTCGTACCGGTAGCTCAGGTTCTGGAACTCACGTCCGTCGGGCTGCTGCGACTTCAGGGTGGCCAGCCGCCGGTCCGCTTCGTCGTAGCTGTAGGTGGTGCGGACACCGGAGCCGGTCTCGGTCAGGACTTTGTTCTCGAACTTGTCGTAGTCCTGCCGGGCGAGATAGGTGTAGTCCTTGCTGTCCTTGACACCGGTGACTGTGGTGAGCTGCCCGCCGCTGTCGTAGCCGTAGGTGAGTTTTTCGCCGTCCGGATAGGTCGTTTCCAGCAGCCGGTTGAACGGGTCGAACCGGGTCAGGGTGGTGAAGGACGTCCCGGCACTCAGGGCGATGCCGCCAAGTGTGCGGGTTTCCCTGACGGTTTCGCCGAGTGAGCCGTAGCCGCGGGTGACGGTTCCGGCCGCGTCGCGGATCTCGGTGATCCGGCCGGCGGCGTTCTCCGGGGCGCCGAGTGCGCCGTAGGTGTATTTGACGTTGTTGTCGGTGAAGATCGGGTACCGGATCGCGGTGACCCGGGTGAAGTCGTAGTCGTACTCGATCGCCTTGCGCTTGTCGCGCAGGTTCGGCGTGACCTTGCTGATCATGTTGCCGGCGAGGTCGTATCTCGTCTCGGTCTTCCCGGCGTCCGGGCTGTCGATCACCGTGCGGCGGCCGAAGTTGTCGTAAGCCGCCTTGGTGACGTTGCCGCGGTCGTCGGTCACCGACGTGACCTGGCCGAGCGGGTCGTATCCGTAGCTGGTCCAGATCACCGGCTGGCCGCCGGTGGGGTTGAACTCCTTGACCGACGTGATCAGCTCACGCACGTCGGTGTACGCCCGACGCTGCTTGCCGTTGGCGTCGGTGGTGATCGTCTCGAACTGGGTGGCCCCGGACCGGTCCGGACCGAACCCGTAAGCCGTCGCCGAGACCGTGTCGTCCGGGAGCACGACACGAGTCGGGCGATTGAGAACGTCGTGGCTCGTCCGCGTCGGCCGCACGGAGTCGACCGCCGGGTTGTACCTGAAGTTGTTGTCGCCCTTGGGTTCGGTGACCGGGTAGTACTGCTCGACGGCCCGGCCGACGAAGTCGAACACCTGCCGGCCGTCGACGATCATCACCGGCTCGGGCGCCGCGCCGGGCTGGGGCGGGACGCTGGCGTCCTTCTTGGTCTGCACCACCCGGCCGAGACCGTCGACGAACTGGACGATGTCCATGGTGTCGTCGCGCACTTCGGTCGCCGTGTTGTCGATGTGCCTGCTGACCGCGTACGGCACCTCGGCGTCCGGGTGGTACTCGAAGTCGATCGTCACCCGGTTCTCCGGGATCTCGTTCGGCCCCGCCACGAAGTCGACGCGGCCCACCCGGTCGTAGTTGTAGTGCACCCGCTGGAAGTTCTCGTCGACAGTGCTTTCCGGCAGGCCGTACTTGTAGTTGTGCGTGATGACCGAGCGGAGGTTGAAACTGTCCACAATGGTCTCGACGTGCACGCCGACGACCGGGTCGTAGCCGTAGTCCAGCCGGTACCGCTGGCCGGTCTTGTTGGCCGGTCCGACCACGGCTTTGAGGTTGCCGTTGCCGAGGTACTCCATGTCGGTGACGGCTTTGGAGCCGTCGGCCAGCAAGGCCCGGTTCTGGGTGATGTTGCCGGTCTTGCAGTCCACTGTGGCCTGCCGGTGGCGCATCACGGCCTTGGACGCGACGGCCACCACCTGGACAGAGTTGTCGATACCGACGATGTTGCGCTCGCGGCAGGCGGGGTCGGTCGCGGTGAATCCGGTGCGGGTCTCCACGTCATCCGCGGTGCCGGCTTCGGCCGCGTCGAACACCCTTGTGGTGTTGCCGAACTCGTCGTAGTCGAACTCCGAGTAGGTCGTCTTGCCCGCGACTGCCTGGCCTTCGTAGAACCGCCGTTCGGACCGTGACAGCAGTGGGAACACCGTGGCTGTGGTGCTTCGTGGGTCTGCTGGCTTGCCGGTGCTCACCTCGCGCAACGTGTAGGTGTTCAACGCCTCCACGAACATCCGGCCTGCCGCGTCAGTGGTGAGCGAACGGGCCAGCAGGCCCCGAACGTAGAAGTTGTCGTTGCGGTACTCGTTGGTCGTTGTCCGGAACACCGCGTCGCCCGAACCTGGATCCCGCTGCTCGCTGACCACGCGACCGTAGCCGAGGAATTCGCGTTCCAAGCGGTCGTAGCGGCCGGCTTCGTAGCGGAAGGTGTTCAGCTGCACGTCCTGGCCGTCGCCACGAAGGCCGTCGAACACCCTGGTGCTCGACAGCACGAAGCGCGACTGGGGCAGGTCGGTGGTGTTGCCGTCCCGGATGTAGTCCAGGTCGAACCGACCGCCCAGCGGCCGGGTCACCGACTTGAGCAGGTTCGTGCGCCCGGTCCGGTTCTCCGCGACGATCAGCTCGTTGTCCCGAGTGGACCGGATGTGGTCGGCGAACCCGTCGCCGTTGATGTCCCGAAGGGCGACCTCGGACCGGCCGATGCCGGTGGACAGGTCGGCGCCCGGGTTGAACACCACACAGCCGCCGGCGAAGATGCCGAGGCAGAACCCGAACGTGAAGTACGCGCCGGCACCGAGGCTCGAGTTCTTGTCGGAGTTGATCCCGCCGAGGCTGCCCTGGAACGTGGTGGGCGCGAGGAACCCGTTACCGGTGTTGATGGCGACCGCCAACGGGTTGCCGTCCCGGGAGAACACCCGGTCGGCGAGGCCGTCGCCGTTCATGTCCATCAGGCTCGCGTCTGTTTTGGACGATCCGGTCGTGGCCGAGGCACCACCGGCGAAGCCGTAGAAGTCGGTGTTGAACCCGAGGTTGACCGCCGCGTTACGGGTATTGGCGTCGTTGAGCGGGCCGCCGGGCCACGGTTCGGGTGCCGCGAACCGATAGCCGAGGTTGAGCGCGGCCGTGCCGTTCTCGAAGACCCGGTCGGGCAGGGCGTCACCGTTGATGTCCAGCAGATCGAACTTGCCGTCGGCCTCACCGCCACCGACGCTGCCGCCGATGCCGAGGCTGGGCATCTCACTGCCGTTCTGGGCGGTGTTGGCGGCTTTGTCGGCCGGCGGCGCGCTGTGGCCGCGACCGTTGGACGTGGTACGGGCCGGGCTGCCGGCGTTCGCGGACGCCGTGAACGCCCTGGAGTCGGATTCCCTGACGTTGCCAGTGCCCAGGGTGCCTCGGGTGCTGCCAAGGCCGCCGGTCATGTCCGAGTACTGGATGCCGGCCGAGCCGACCACGTCGGGGAACCCGTCGCCGTTGAGATCGAGGAAGTCGACCTGGCCGCTGCTGGTCCCCCGGGCCACGCTCGCCCCGGCACCGATCGGGATGCCCGGCAGGCCTGCGCCGAACGTTGTCGAGATCTGCCTGCTGTCAGCCACCCGGGACACGCCGGTCGCTCCGGCGAACTCGGCGTCGTTGGCCACGTCGATACGGTCGGTGCCCAGCCTGGACGCAGCGGCACCAGTGTTGGCGACCCAGGTGTTGCCGTCCTCGCTGCCCCACTGGCCCTCAGCGGGCCGGGGCGCGAGCACGATCGCGTTCGGTGGCGTGACCCGGCCTTCGAATCCGGGAACGTCGGATTCCTTGGGGGCGGCGGGAATGCGGTTGCGGTAGTTCTGGTCGATGACGAGATCGGCCTGGTTGATCGGCGTGGTGGCGCGGTCGCGGTTGCCGTTGTAGCCGATCGCCGCCCAACCGCGATAAGGCTGCGCGAACGCGCCCTGATCCGCGGAGGCGTGCAACGCGCTGGGCACCGGGTCGAACGTCACGCCGTCGGTGCTCACCGACGCCGACTGGCTGGTCAGCCGCGCGGGCAGGGTGGTGTCCAGGGTGGCGAAGTCGAAGAACAGCTCGTCGCCCTCGTTCGCGTTCACGGTGAGGCGTAACGACTCCGGCTCGGGGACCTGGCCGTTGACGATGTCGATGACCTTCTTGGCCAGCAACGCACCCCGGCGCTTGACCGTGAACACCACCCGCGAGTCGCGGTTCTGCCCGTCCAAGGCCAGGGCCGGCTGCACGATCAGCTCGCCCGAGCGCGTCGCGGTGTAGGAGCCCTGCGGCGCGGTCAGCGTGGTGACCGGGTACATGTCCAGATCGAATGGCGGGGAGATCTTCATGGTGGGGTTGCCGTTCTGGTCGAAGACCGGCACTCCCCCGTCCGCGGCGGTGTAGTGGGCGGACGGAACCCAGTGCAACGCGCCCGCGTCGATCGGCGAGTCGACGCGCAGCCGCCACGACAGCGTGTCGTTGGCCGTCACCGGGATGTCCAGGTTGATCGGCACGGTCCCGCCCGTGGCCGCGGGCAGATTGCCGGTGAACACATCCCTGCCATTGCGGGTGATCACGACCGCGACGTCGTCGGTCGTCGGACCGACCTTCGACACGTCACCGGACAGGTGCAGCGTCCCGGTGATCGGAGCGGTCACTGTGGACGGACGACCGCCCAGAGTGAAGTCACGCGAGGCGAGGTAGCGGTGGTTGTCCAGGCCGTTGACGTCCGTACCGGCCGGGATACCGGTGTAGGTGACGTCCGGATTCCAGGAGACCTGATCGAACTTCCCGTCCAGCACGGACTGCACCCGGAAGTACAACCGATCACCCCGGCGGACCTGCACAGCGTCCACTCCGGACGGTGTGTGCACGGCGTGGTCGTCGGGCATGATCCGCTGCGACCACAGCTCACTGTTCTCGTGCTGCACCGCGACCCGGACACCATCAGCCTTCTCATCCGAACCCGCGTCGTCAGGCAGTTGCACCCCGCCCGCGATCCGGACCGTACCGTCGAACGGCGCCACCCATCGGCGAACGCTGTCCAGCAACGGGAAAGCGTCGACCTGCCGCTCGAACTCGCGCGTCTGGTCACCCACGATGGTGCCGCTCGCACCGCCGGTCCCGATCGGTACCGGGGTGTCCTTGCTGTTCGCGCTGTACGCCGGATTGCCGTTCGCGTCAAGGAAACCGAACAGCACACTGCCATTCGTCACCAGGTCGGACAGGCCATCGCCGTTGACGTCGGAGAAGTACCGGTCGGTGCGCGTGGTGGTCGAGACGTGGTTGAGCTGTGCGGTCACACCGATGTACGACTCGACACCCGTGGTGACCGACCTGGTCGACTCCGAGGAGATACCTGGCAGGTTGTTCAGCTTGATCGGGGTGTCACCGAACTTCTGCTGCCCAGCCGGCCCGGACAGGTTCGGCCGGTAGAACACGCCGGCGCCGGTGCGGAACACCTTGTCCGGCAACGAGTCGCCGTTGACGTCGGTCAGCGCCAGCAGGCCCTCGCTCGACCCGGCGTTGTACCCGACCTTGCCGCCCGCGGAACCGGGCTTGCGGGCCACGGCCGGGTTGAAACCGACATAGAGGTGCCCGCCGGCGCTGCGGGACGTGCTGGCCGACAAGGCGCTCGCCTGACCATCGGGCACGGACGCGCCCAGCGAGTCGTTGTGGGTGGTCCAGCCCGCGGCGTCAGAGAACGCACGGTACTCGCCAGTGCCAGTGCGGATGTCGTCGAAGTAGTCGAACGTGTGCGTGTTGAAGATCCGCAGGTCCTCGCCGTACTGCGAGACCGACTGCAACAGGGTCTTGCCGAACGCGCCGGTGCGGTAGTTCAGTTCGTAGGCGCGGATCGGCTTGTCATCGATGAAGACCTCCACCCGCCGCAACAGATCGGCCGTGACCCGCTTGAACCCGGCACGTGCCTCGATCGTCACGTCCTGGCGCCGCGGCTCACCACGCTCCCGGTCCCGGATGAACGTGATCGAGTACCGGCCCTCGATCTTGCCTTGACCGGTATAGGTGATCCGTTTCGGATAGAGGTCGACGCCCTCGACGGTGCCGCCGGCCACGCCCACGTCCGCGACCCGGACATTGTGGTAGCGCACGAAGTTGTCGTTGGTGTCCCGCACCTCACGCAACGCCCACATCGCGATGTTGCCCGCGTCGTCGGTGAGCGTCGTGCTCTCACCGGCGGCGTCGGGCGGCCCGCCGAATATCGATCTTGTGCCGTCCTTCGCGGTGACTTCCCACCAGTAGTTTCGCGGGTTGTCACCGTGCCGGACAATTCTGTCGAACTTTCCCTCGACCCGAGTGTGGAAGATCTTCTCCGCGGTGCGCGCCTGCAATTCGGTGCGATGCGCGACGGGTGTCAACTGCTCCCCGTTGAACAAATAGGTTTCCGTTTCCAGACCGCCGTGATAGCGCGGTACGCCCCATCTCGTGTCGATCGTGATCGCCTGCGTGGCGACCGTCCACCCGGCCCCGGCCCAGCTGTTCTCCGCGGCTGAGCTGTACGTCAGCGCGACACTCGGCTGGACGCCACCCCGCCCCGGCGGAACCTCGATGGGGTACGCCAGCCGGGCATCACCCATGTTGCTGGGCGACGGCGGCTGGATCATATTGATCTTCGAGCCAGGGTCGGCGGTCTGGATGTCCTTGAGCTGATTGGCATTGAACGACGCACCGTCCGGATGCGCCGGGACATCCACCACACCGTCACCCGGCGCGGCGGCGGGCGACGGTGGGCCGGCGATCCGCGCGGGCGTGGTGACCAGGCCCGCGACCAGGGCCAGAACCACCCCCAGCGTCACGGTTCTCCGGCGAACTCCCGACAGGCGATGACGCTGACGCCAGGTGGTCATGATCCCGGGACCTTTCGTTCGGTGATTCGCACAGGATCTTCGTGATCGGCGACGCCAAATTACCGACACCCGACACGGCGCCGCAATTAATCAACCCATTCTCGAACAACCACTCACCGAAAGGGTCCGATACGCTCAACCGCTTACGTCCCAGGGTGTATCAAATGCCTACAACAATGAGACGCGCGAACTTAACCTAGAAGGCCGGTCAAAAACTCCACGGCGTTTGTGCCATCGCCATCCGAACCAACCGCCGATCGACTGAATGGACCGCATTCCCGGCCACCAGCGATGCCGGAGCGAGCCAACCGCCTTTGCTCGAAGGCTTCCAGCGACTCGGACCGCACATCGAGAGCGACAGAGCCTCTTGCGTCCAGCGCGATGCGTGCACAAGACAGTGCCGTTCGGCTGGCGAGCGAGAGCCGAGCGGCACTGTCCTAATCGGATCGATCAGGTGGGGAGGACATGTGACCGCTGCCGCTCTGCCGGGCCAATTTCGATGCCCAAGCTCCCGCGCAGTCGCGGCTGTGCACCAGTGACGGGCGGCATGGCTACCTTGAGGGCTTCGTCTCCGGCCCGCAGGGGCCGTCGATGATCGGTCTGCGCTGGTAGATGCTCGCTGGCCGGGGTGGCCCCGGCTCACCCCGGCCGGCTGGCCACGCGCGAAGGGCTTCGAACCGACCGGCAAGACCCGTCTGACTGCAGCGATGAGTTCTGAGCGGCACGGTCAGAACTTGATGCGCAGGTCGCCTACGTGCCAGGTTCCGTTGTGCTTCTTCAGTTCCAGGCTGACACTGAACGATTCGACGTTGCCGGTCGCGCCGATGAGCGCGAGCTCGTGCAACGTGCGGCCGTCAACGCTGATAGCGGTGTCCGCCACCGTGACGGTATCGCCTTGGGGTGCCACGCCGGTCGCCTTGACCTTCGCCTGCGGCGGCAGCTTGACGCCGGGCTTGGCCCAGGCTTCGTGCAGCGACTCCAATGTCTTCTTCGCTTCGGGACCGTTGCACACAGTCTCGGCGTCCTTGTCCGGAGCCATCGCGGGCGCACTCGCCAGGCATGCCTCCTTGTAACGCTTCTGCAGAATCTGGGTGACCCAGGACTCAACCGCGGCGGCCGGGCTGTCCGCGGGAGCATCGGCGCTGCTCGATTTGCTCGTGGCACTCGGCGCAGTCGCGGTTGGACTGGTGCCGCCGCCGGGTGCGGCGGTGCTCGTCCCCGCAACGGTCGAGCCGCACGCGGCCAGGCCGAACGCCATCGCAGGCACCAGAACAGCCAATTCGAGCCACCGCGGGTTCGCCGTCGAAACAATGCCCTTGTGTCGCATGAAACTCCTTGGGATCAATGGATACGGGCCGAACGTATCCATGTCGGTCCCTGGCAGGTGCGGCGGCATGCCGGTCACGAATCCGGCGGATGTGCTAGAGCCGACGGCTCCGGATTCGGGTGTGCGACAGGGTTTTCCCAGCCACGCTCTCTGCCGGGACGAATCAGCCGGTCAGGGCTACTGAGCTGAATCGGCGCGTGGCTGAAACTCGCCACGTTCATCGACGGGCATGGCCTGTGCTCAGTCGATGGTGTGATGCCTGTCCCCTGTCCAGAACCTGGTCCCGGAACCGACGGGGCGAGATGGCGAACTCCGCCCTGAACAGCTTGCCGAAATGGCTCGGGTCGCGTAGTCCCCAGCGCGCGGCGACGGAGTAGACCGGCAGATGTATCAGGTCAGGGTCGGCCAGGTCGCGACGAATGCGCTCCAGCCGACGCCGCCGGATGTGCTCACATACGGTCTCGCCCCGGTCGCGGAACAGATGATGCAGGTAGCGCAGGGACACATGATGGGCAGCTGCGACTGCCGCGGGCGACAGGTCCTCGGCGAGATGACGGTCGAGGTATTCGAGAATCTGTCCCAACAGCGGGCTTTGCTCGTGTCCGCGGTCGACGTCGCGAATGACGGTACGGAGTAGGTACGCGATGTGTTCGCCTACTTCGCGCCTGGACACCGGACCGAGTCCCGGGGCGGAATGCACCAACTCGGTGAGGGCGGCGGCGAGCACCCTGCCTGCCGGGGTGCGTGACGGCCGCGCGTCCGCTGTAGCGCCGACGGTGGCCTGCGCGAGCGACGTCGTCGCGGCATCGAGAGTCATCACCAGGTACCGGTACGGTCCGTTCAGTTCCAGTTGGAACGGGCGGATTCCGGTGTACAGCACGAACTCACCGCACTGCAGCTTCATGGCGTGCCCGCTCTGCTCCAGCGTGCCGCTGCCGGACAGCAACAGACCGAGCAGGTATTGCGTGGTGGCCGGGACAGGCGGTGGCACCGGCCGGACCTGAACCCAGTCGTCGCCAACGATGTCGCAGGCGCCCAGCAATCCGAAGCGGTGCGACCGCAACTCGGCGTCGTAACGCGCCCTGGTGCGCACCAATACGGAGTCGCGCGGATGACGAGTCGCGTCGGTGTCCAGGTAGCCGGACACCAGCGCGCCGTCCTTTCGGTGTTCTATCGGCATCGCACACCTCCGGCTGTGCATCGTGGCACCACCATTGTGCGTTGCCTTACCAGGCGGATCACGACGTTTGCCGGATGCTCCCTTGGTGGCCGCGGTTGTCCTTGCCCAGGCCTGTTTGCAAGCCCGGCGAACGGAGGTCTCATGCGGTTGAAGATCACTTCGAAAGCGGTTGTGGCCGCCATGACCATGTCGGTGATCGTGGTATGCAACTCCGCTGTCGCACAGCCCGCGGTGGCGGCCCTCGACTCACCGAAAGGTGGACCCTCAGGCACCGGATTCTGGACCGCGGTGCCCGAGCAAGTGCCAGCCGAAGCCAAGCCTGGCGATGTCCTCTGGGTGCAGCGCCGCACGGACGCACCTCGCGCAGCGCGTGGCTGGAACGTTGTCTACGTCTCCGAGATCCAGCCTGGGCTGAAGAAGTACGTCTCCGGGCAGATCTTCGCGCCGAACCGGCTGTCGGCACGCCCACGCGACGTCGTGCTCTGGAACCATCCCACCGCCGGGATGACCGACGACTGCGCCCCCTCAAGGCAAACGCTGAACACCGCCGAGCCGGATCTCACCAACACCAACGTCATACCGGCGATCCAGGCCCTGATGGATGCCGGCCACCTGGTTGTGGCCAGTGACTATCCGGGACTCGGAGTAGCCGGGCCGGAGTACTACATGGCCGGTGATCCGAACGCCAAAGCGGCGCTGGATCTTGTCCGCGCCGCGCGCAACGTCCCGGAGCTGCGCGCATCCGCGAGGTTCGTGCAGTACGGCTGGTCCCAAGGTGGCCAGACCTCGCAACACGTCGACGCGATCGCCTCGTCCTACGCGCCGGAACTTCGCCCGATGGGCACCGGGCTGATCGCACCGGCGACCAGGATCCGGGATCTCACGCTGAACTCGATGCGCCACAAAGGTTTGGGTGGATACGTGATCGCCACACTACGCGGAATCCAGGCAGCCCACCCCAGCCTCAGGTTCCGGGACTTCCTGACCGCGGAAGCCATGGAGGCATTGCCCATACTGGCTGACGGCTGCTGGGACATGTGGAGCCGAGGAAGCATGTTGGTCGATCCCTACCAGCCTGACGCGATGGCCGCTGACCGCGCCTGGTCCAAGGCGATGGCCGCGATCGACGACTTCCACCCCGCCGGCACCATGCCGTACGCGATCTTCCAAGGCGCGGACGACGACACCGTGCCGCCGGCGTTCACCCGGCGTGAGCGGGAAGTGCTGTGCACGGCCGGATCCAGGGTTCTCTACACCGAAGTCGCCGGCCGTGACCACGGCTCCATCGTCGCGGACGCGGCCAAAGCGCTGCCGCGCTGGTTCGCCGACCGATTCGCCGGCAGACCAGCGCCTGACAATTGCTCTTCGTGACAGCCGTTCCCCGGCACTTCCGGCCGCGGGCCATCACTTCCGGCGTGGAAAGCAGGACGTCTTGTCGACGGGGTGAGTTTCGGCCTCAGTTTCCATCGGCAAGAACGGGCTTGCTTTCCACGCTGTCCCCGAGTTCGTCGTCAGGCACGCCGATGTTCTGGCAGGCAGTCAGGCGCCACTGCCCGTCTTCCTTGGCCATGACCCACAGCGGAGACCCCACGTCCAGCCCATCGGGTGTCTGGTAAATCTGACGCAACTTGACCGCGGCAACGTCGGGGCGGATGAACAACACGTGTTCCAGCTCGAACGTGACCGTCATGCCCTGCATCCCACCGGGAAGCACCTGGTAGGTGAATGTCGAGATCTCGTCAAGGCCGAACAGGCGCTTGCCGCCGCCCGTCGTCCAGATCGCGTCGGCCCGAAACAGCCGCAGGAAGTCCTCAGGGCGCTCGTTGTTCTGCGCGTTTTCGACCGTGGCGACCACCCGCCTGATCGCTTCGATCTCCGCGTCGCGTGTCCGTGCGTCGATGTTCGCTGTGCTCATGAAGCTCACCCTGGACCTTCAAGCGCACTTGAAGTCAAGGAAACCAAGCTGTGTTCCAGGCCTGCGACGTCAGCGAGGCGCTCTCGGATTCGAGGCGATCAGGACGGGTTCCTCGGTGATGGTGAGGGTGTCACCGGCTTGGACGGTCTTCACCGTCCCGTCGAGGTACCGCACCTCGTACATGTGGGGGTGTGCCGAGATGGCAGCCGTCGCCTTGTCGGTCCATCGGATCGTCGCATCGTACGTCCGGTCCGAGTCGGTCACCGAGTAGACGCACTCGAAGACGTTGCCCGGCAGGTTGACGCCGACACCTTTGCCGCACGAATGGATGCTGGCGTTGTGCAGCCATCGCTGCAGTTGCTCCACGGCGAGCGCGGCGCTCGTCGGCACCCCACCGACCGGTTGCAGCACGATGGGGATCTTCGTGCCGCCCCAGTTGTAGAAGTAGAAACGCTCGAGGTTGACCTTCCGCGCGAACATCCCGACGAGGAAGGAGCGCACCGCGTAGTTGCGGGCGGTGACCTCGTCGAGCTGTGGCTGGGTCGCGATCGAGTAGTCGGTGCCGGTGCTCCACAGCCTCGGGTGGACTCCGGCGTCGTGCATCAACCGGTCGATGGCCGGGGTGAGGTCTAGCATGACCTCGGGCGGGTCGGACGCGTTCGGGCGGAACAGCTTGATGCCTGCCACATCGCAGTGGTCGTATCCGTCGAGCTCGATGAAACGGCGGAGGAACGACAGCCCTTCCTCGGTCTGCAACCGGCCCATGCCGGGGCACACCACGGTGGCCGACGGGTCGGTGGCGCGGATGATCTGGCTCGCCCTGCGCGTCATCTCGACCAGGGTCTCGACGCTGCCCGTGTAGAACCGGTGGTCGTTGGCCAGCACCCATAGCTCGTACGCCTCGATCCGTCCTCGATAGCGTTCGGCCACCGCCCGGACGAACAGATCCCAGTCCGCGAGGTCGGCCGGAGGCGCGGAAGTGCCGTCGGGATAGGGGCCCGCTCGGCCATTCGGACTGGCCCACTTCGGGGTGCTGCCGAAGACGAACAGCGCGGGCAGTCCCGCTTTCTCCGCGCCACCGACCAGGCGGTCCAGCGTCATCCAGTCGAACTCCCCGCGTTGCCGCTGCGTTTCCGACCACCGCGTCCCGCCGTCCCAGAAACGGACGGCACCAACGCGGAACGCGGGCATGGCCCCGGTGGCACTGTTGATCGTGACCCCGAACAGTTCGCTCTTCACACGGGCGGGCGGCAAGGTCCACGCCTGCCCTGCGATCGACTGTTGTGGCGGGTCTGCGTGCACGAACCGGGAATCCCCGGAGGTGCTCGCGACCAGCAAGGAGGCCAACAGCACGACGATCACCGCAGCTGCCAACGGTCTTCGCCGGGGCCGGATGTGCCTCACGGATTCTGGCCGCACGAGAGCCGGGGCAGGGGAAGGACTGTCCGCCCCGGCATCAGCTACCGGTGTCGTCGCACGCAGCCACAGCTGGTACAGGACGGCCATGTCGTGGCGGCTCGCACCACACGCCAGCGCGATGCGCTCCACGACGCCGAACTCACGCGGCACGCTCGCCCCCGTGCAGTAGCGGTGCACCGCGGACTTGCTCAGGTGGACCTTGCGGCCGATCCGGTCGTAACTGAGGCCGCTGGTCACCTTCAGCTGTCCCAGCCGATCCCCGAGTTCTCGCGCGCCCCGATCGCCGTCCTGCTCCCCTCCTCCGGCCACCGTTCCAGGGTGTCACCAGAAGCCCGCCTCGTCCATCGGCCGATCGCCACCACCTGGGACACCGTCCGCGACGTCCCAGGGATCGACGTCGCCGCTGGTCAGGGGCGGGATTTCGTCCCAGCGTCCCAACTTCCCGGTCACGCGTTGCGGTCGTGCCGCCCGCACTAGGACGTTGGGGGCCAGTTCGAGGACAACGACATCGCATGGGAGGGCCGATGCTGCGTCGACTGACGGCGTTCGCCACAGCGCTGTGTTTGGCAGGAGCGGGGATGCTGTTCGCTTCTCCTGCCGCACAGGCGTTTCCGCGTTCGGAGACGGAGAACAAGACGAGCGACGAGTACGTCCTTATCGCCGAGGACTGGTGTCGCGACGACGAGAGGAAGGCTCAGGAGGAGCCGCCTTGCGGGGCGGGAAGCACCACGAGGAGGCTGCCGCCGGGCACCGGCACTCCTGCCCTCGAGGACTGGGACGGCGTCCGGGTCGACGCCGGCTCCGTCATGAAGTACGAGTTGCTCACCGTCACCCCCACCGTGCCGCCGCAGTTCGTGACCACTCAGCACGAGGTCGATCGGCGGGGCATCGGGAGCCTGTGGATCAGGGTCCACGACAACCAGACAGTGCGGGTGACCAGCGTCCAGCGCGGCATTCAGCTGCGCAACGTCAACTCCGGTCTCTGCATGTCGTCACCGGCGGGCCCCGGAGAGCGCCCCGCGATGCAGCGCTACTGCGTCAGCCCGAGCTACCTCGCGCCGGAGCAGCGCTGGCAACTCGTCCCGATCGCGCCGGGCGAGCGGAAGTACCGGCTGCGCAACAACTACCTGGGGCTGTGCCTGGCGACGCGCGGGTTCGGCGAGTCCCTCGCCGTGCTGACGACGTGCAGCAGCGGCACGACCTGGCCGGACCAGATCTGGACGCCGCAGGCGGTGCCCAGCGCCCAGGCCGACCGGTTCGTCAACAACCACTCGAACCTGTGCCTCGTGGCGCGGGGCACCGCCGAGTCCCAGCTCCTGCAGTCGACCTGTGGGAACTGGGCCGACCAGTTCTGGAAGTGAGCCACGTCCGCAAACCGGACGGGAGAGGGACCAAGGCTGACGGCTGGGGCGTCGCGGTCTGCGCGGGACCGAACGGGGAGACTCGACCACCGCCTGACGGCGTGCGTGGTTTCCGTTATGGGGGTAACGGAAACCACGTACGCACCCAGGTGGAACCGAACTGGCGACACATGAACCGAGATCGGATGCCAGGGAATCGTTGATCCTTGAGAATACGAAATCAAACTGCAGGTTCTCGTCGAACTTTTCGTTGGCCCCCGATGCCGAGGTCGTCCACAAAGGACCGTGAGTTGCGGATGCAGAGAATCACCTGTCAAGTCGCTGTTGGTGGCTATCGGATCGCGGAGCGTGTCGGCAGTATCAAGGGGGTGGCTGATCGAACGATTCGGTTGAACGGTAAGAAAGTCTCAGCCCCTTATCGGTCAGTGGGCGCCGGCGCGGCTGAGAACTCCGAACAGTTGCTGTACTGGCTGCGAGAACGGCACGACCAGCACGGACCGCGCTTCGGCTGCGGTGTATCGCAATGTGGGGCCTGCACGGTCCTGCTCGATGGTGCTGCGACAAGATCCTGTACCCGTCAGGTGCATACCGTGCCGGACATGGCGGAGGTGCTGACCCTCGACGGCCTGCGTGGGCATCCACTGCAGCGTGCCTTCGTCACGTTGCAGGCAGGGCAGTGCGCGTTTTGCGTCAACGGAATGGTGATGGGTGCTCTCGGCTGGCTGAGCCAACGTGTTGCCGCAGGCAATCGGACGGTGCCGGCCGACGAGGAGATCAAAGACTTCCTGTCAGGTGCATTGCCGGAAAGCGACGACAACTACATCTGCCGGTGCGGCGCGCACACTCGGATCGTCGCTGCGATCTCCGCTGCAGCTAAGGAGATGCTGCGATGACGACGCGAAGGCAGTTTCTCACGGGTGCGATCGCTGTGGGCTTCAGCCTGACCGCTGACCCGGCCTACGCCCAGCAGATGCGAAGCACTGGCCGGATCCGGGTGACCGCGGCCGGGGCGCCCGTGACGGCGTCCGAATCGTGGCTCGTGCTCACCGGCGACACGATTACGTTGTACAGCGGAAAAGTTGATCTGGGCACAGGGATCCGAACCGCCTTGACCCAGATCATGGTGGAGGAACTGCGGCTCGGTGTGGCCGACGTGGACTACGTCGAAGGCGACACCCTGCTCTGCGTTGGTCAAGGTGTCACGGCCGGATCCAAGAGCGTGCAGAACGGGGGTATTCAGCTCCGGCACGCGGCCGCCACCGCCTTCCACGAACTTCGGCGTCGAGCCGGCGTGTACTTCGGCGTCGAGCCAACACGGCTGCGCGCGGAACGGGGCACGTTCCGCCTGGACCGACGTACCGTCCGATACTCGCAGCTGCTGGCTGCCGAGGTCGCAGTCCTGCCGTTGAATGATCAGGAACCGTTGATGGCCCCAGCTGACTACGCCGTTGTGGGCAGGCCTGAACCGCGGGTCGACCTGCCTGCCAAGCTGCAGGCGACCTATCAGTATCTCGTTGATGTCAGCCTTCCGGGCATGCTGCACGGCAGAGTTGTCCGGCCGTCTGGCCGCAATTCCCGCGATCCGGTCGTCGGCGACGTCGACAGGGCGCGGGCGATCGAGGGATTCGTCGATGTGGTCCAGCGCGGCGGCTTCATCGGCGTTGTGGCCACTTCCGAATGGGCTGCTGCTCGCGCGGCGGCACCTGCCACTGGCATAACCGTCTCATGGACACCTGGCCCGAAGTTGATCCCGCAGGCCGATCTGCCGGTGGCGCTACGAGATCCGGCCAATCACTACCGGACAGTCGTGGAGCGGGATGCCGATCTTGAGCCACTGTTCGCTGCCGGGCCGATCATTGTGGATGCGCAGTACTTCACGCCGTTTCACATGCACGGCGCCATGGGGCCGTCCGTCGCGGTCGCAGACGTCCGGGACGCGGTGGATCCCGTCACCGGCATCCAGGCGACGATCTGGTCCAGTACCCAGAACGTCACCGAATTGCGTGGCGTCATCGCCCTGCTGCTGGGGCTGGACCAGACGAAGGTTCGTGTCATCTACACGGAAGCATCCGGATGCTACGGCCACAACGGGGCAGACGACTGTGCCGCCGACGCGGCTTTGCTTTCCCAGGCGACCCGCCAGCCGGTACGGGTGCAGTGGACCCGCCAGAACGAACATGGCTGGGAACCTTTGGGTGGTGCCCAGGCGCACGATATGAAAGGCGCGGTCGGTCCTGGTGGCATCACTGCGTGGTCCCACCGCTTCTACGCGCTACCGGCCACCCGCAGGCCGTCGCGCACCAACGCCGGAACGCTGCTTCCTGGCGAGCTGACAGGCCTTCTGCCTGCGCCGCTGCCGGCCTCGTCGATCAACTCGTCCGGCCGCAATGCCCCGATTGTCTACGCCTTCCCGCAACGGGTCGAGGCAAGACTGGTCAAGTCGTTTCAGACAACCGGCCCAGGATCCGCGGATCCCTCGAGCCCGCTGACCTATCTCCTGCCACGCACATCAGCACTTCGCTCGCTTGGCGGATTCTCCAACAGTTTCGCGAATGAGAGCTTCTTCGACGAGCTGGCGCACGCCGCCGGCCACGATCCCTTGGAGCTTCGGATCGTCTCGTTGCCGGATCCCCGGGCCGCCGCGGTGTGCGAGGCGTTGCGATCGGCTTGGCGTTCCAGGCCGGCCGGCGGCAACGGGATCGGCGCGGGCGTGGCGTTCCAGCAGTACGAAGTCGAGAACGCTTATGTGGCAGCCTACGTCGAAGTGCGAGTCGACATGATCACCGGGCAGGTACGGGTGACAAGAGTCGTTGTGGCGCATGACTGTGGCTTGATCATCAACCCGGACGGTCTGCGAAACCAGATCGAGGGCAACGTCGTGCAGGGCGTGAGCCGGACCTTGACGGAAGAAGTGAAGTACGTCGACGACCGGATCACGTCGGTGGTCTGGCAGTCCAGCCAGTTCAACCCGGGCCCGCAGTACGACGTGCTCCGGTTCAACGAGGTACCTGCCATCGAGACGATTCTGATCAATCACGTCGACCAGCCGGCCCTCGGTGCGGGCGAGCCCGCGATCGGCCCGATGCCGGGAGCCATCGGGAACGCGGTGTTCGCCGCGACCGGTAAGCGAATCAGAACGCTGCCTTTGACACCCGAAAGGGTCCTCACCAATCTGCGGATCTAGCTGCCCCACGCGTGGGATGGCACCTGCTCTTGGCGATCAGGCTTCCGGAGTTCCACGGGGCTGTTCTTGCCGCCCAGCAAGGTCTTGCGCATCCACCGGATAGTCACGCCAGCAACGTTGTCGCGCTGGCACCGCACGCTGATCGCCGCCCGGTGACGACAACCGCAGCCGCCGGGCCGTCCGCCGATCGGCAGTGAACTGGTCACACTCATCTTGCACCTCGCGAGGGAGAACCTGGCGCGTGGTCCCCATCCAAGATGAGCTGCGGCGCCTCAGCCACCGAGGCGCCGCCTCCACCATCCGCAAGACCCTGGTCAGGTGCCGACTTTGCGATCAGCCCATTCCCGGACAGCGTTGTGGTATTCGGTCGCGTTGGGTGCGTAGTTGATGGCGTGCCCGTAGCCCTGGAGGGCGAAGGTGTGCAGGTCTGCCGCTGCGGAGTAGTACAGCGATTCGGTTCGTTTGATTCCGGCGGCTGACGAGCAGTCGGTGGCGAGAGGTCCACAGAAGACGGTGTCCTGGCCTAGTGCGATCATCACCGGCTTATCGATCAGGCGGGAGTACGGCAGGATGATGCCGAGCGAGAACAGGTCGATCGCCTGAGTGTGCACCGATGTGTCCTTTGTGGACTCATCGAAGGCGACGGCCGCGTCCACTTTGGGCCCGGGTTTGTGGAAGATGTCGTATCGGGTGTTCGGCAGTGTGGTCAGGTAGGCGGGGTCGTGGCCGCTGCCGGCGAATTTGGGATCGAGGATCGCGGGCAGGGTCGCGGCGAAGACCGGGATGGTCCCGCCGAGGTTGATCCGGTGCGCCAGGCCGGTGATCAGCACAGCGTCCACGTCGTGGAACGTGGCCGCCTCGATGATGGCCATCCCACTGCCAAACGAATGCCCCGCCAGGATGACCTTGCTGAACTGTGGGCCGCGGGCGCCGGAGCGCAGCTGCTGGATCACCTGGTGGACGACGTCAGCCTCGGTGATGGTGGTCAGCAGAACGCTCAGCGGTGTCGAGCTGCGCCCGGTGCCGAGCCGGTCCAGGGCGACCGTGGCGTATCCGGCTTTGTTCATCGCGCGGCGGTAGGAGCGGGTCTCGGGACTGTAGGCGATGTCCCAGTAGCTGCTGTTGTAGGTTCCGCCGGGAATCAGTACCTGGACGGTGTTCGCTCCACCGGTGGGGACGCACAACCTGCCGTACATCGTTTGCGGCACCGCGGTCAGCGTGACCGGGAAATTCAGATCACGGCACGACTCCGACGCCCCGGCCTGCATCGGTGACGTCAGAAAGCCGACTCCGATCATCACAAGGCCAAATGCGAGACAACGGCGGATCACGGCACGATTTCGTCCACTGTGGAACCAGCGCACGGGTAACAACCTCCAGGAAACTGTGATGTCAGAAGAATTTCAAGTACGCGGGACCGCGGTCATCGGCATTCGGTTCGGATAGGCCGCCGAGGTCACTTTGATTCGGACCGGTTTGCCCGGCACGGGCACCAACCGCCAGCGGGACAGGATGGTCGCCGCGGCGATGGTCATCTCGGTGTAGGCGTAGGAGTTTCCGATGCATTGTCTGCCACCGGCGCCGAACGGGATGAACGCGCCTTTCGGCACGGTCGCCGCCCGCTCCGGTAACCAGCGGTCGGGGTCGAAACGCTCGGGGTGGGCGTGGAATCGCGGGTCGAAATGCAGGGAATACGGGCTGAGCATCAACTCCGTACCCGCGGGCAGGCGCATTCCGCCGAGTTCGACGTCCACACGCGCCCGGCGCATCAGGATCCAGATGGGATACATCCGCAGGACCTCGTTGATCACCCGCCGGGTGTACTCCAGTTTCGGCACGTCGTCGAAGCCGATCGGGCGGCCGGCGAGCACGTGGTCCACTTCGGCCTGTACGCCCTGTTCGATCTCCGGATATCGCGCCAGCTCGTGGAAAAACCAGGCAAGTGCGACCGCGGTGGTCTCGCTGCCGGCGGTGAGCAGCGTGATGGCCTCGTCGTAGACCTGTTGGTCGCTCATGCGCTCGCCGGTGTCCTCGTCCCGCGCCAGCAGCAGCATCGACAGCAGGTCGCCATGGTCCTCGCCGTCGGCACGCCGGTCCGCGATCACCTCGAGCACGATCCTGCGGAGCCGGTCGACGGCCTGATCGAATCGCCGGTTGGCGGGAATGATGGGCACACGGTCGAACGCTGACGGCGAGAGCGCCCGGATCATGCCGTCCTTCAGCACGATCGGGATCGACCGGCGGGCCTCGGCGATGGCAGGGCCGCCGATCTCGGTGGAGAACAACGTCTCGCCGACGATGGTGATCGCGAGATGCTGCATGTCGGCGTCGAGTTGCCGTTCCTGTCTGGGCTGCCACGTGCTGATCAGCTCAGTGGTGACCCGCCGCATCGTCTCGGCGTAGCGCGCGAGCCGGGCGCGGTGGAACGCGGGCTGCACCAACCGTCGTTGCCGCAGGTGAAAGGCGCCCTCCGACATGACAAGACCGTTTCCCATGAACGGTCGGAACCTATCGAAAATGGCGCCTTTTTCGAAATTGGCTCCGTTGGTCACGAGGACTTGATGAACCAATTCCGGGCTGGTCAGGAAATATGTGCGCAGTGGACCGAGGTAGATGGTGACGATGTCGCCGTGCTGCCGCAGAGATGAGGTGAACCCGACGCGTTGCCGGAGCATTGACGGTGTATGTCCGAGGAAGCGCCATCGGCCTGGTGCGACCGGGACGGTCATTCCCTCTCCTCGCCTGTACGAAACGGACGGTCCACCCTAGGCGCCATATGGTCGATTACGACAGCACCCGATCGGGTGGCGCATTGTTACGCCAATGGAGCAGGGTCCACCGTTTCCGCTGGAGTAAGCTCTCGTTGCTTTTCACGGACGAACCGGCGAGGTGTTCAGCAGTGGCACAACAGCAGGACTCCTGGATTCCACCAGACATCGATACGGACACCCCGAGCGGTGCCAGGACATATGACTACCTGTTGGGTGGTAGCCACAACTTCGCCGCCGACCGGCACGCGGCCGAGGCTGCCGAGCGAATCATGCCGGGCATCGCGCAGGTGGCCCGGTTGAACCGGGCGTTCCTCGGACGCGTGGTGCGATTCATGATCGACCAGGGCATCCGGCAATTCCTCGATCTCGGATCGGGAATGCCCACCGTGGGCAACGTGCATCAGATCGCGGACCGGGCACACCCGGGCTGCCGGGTGGTCTACGTCGACCGCGACCCGATCGCAGTGGCGCACAGCGAACTGATGCTCGCAGCCAACGACCACGCGGCGATCGTGCACGCGGACGTCCAGTACCCCGAGGACATCTTCGCCAGCTCACCGGCGTGCAGACTGATAAATCTCGACGAGCCGGTCGGCGTGCTGATGCTGGCGCTGCTGCACTGGATCCCCGACGAGGCCGACCCGGGCGCGGTAGTCGCCGACTACCGCCGCCGGGTACCCGTCGGCAGCTATCTGGCGATCTCACACCTGACCAGCGACCAGCAGACCGATCAGATCACCAGCGCGGTAGGCATGTTCAACCGCGCCAAAGGCACAGATCAAGCAACGCCACGACCGTACTCCCAAGTCGAGGCCATGTTCGGCGACTTCGAACTGGTCGAGCCCGGCCTGGTCGGCTGTGGACACTGGCGGCCCGCAGGCACCGGTGACATCACCGACGACCCGGAGACGAACCGGCAGATCTACGGCGGCGTCGGCCGAAAAGTCCATCCGAACCAATAAGATCATCTACACCTAGCGAGAATGACCCGCCAAAACGGACAAGGCCCGTACGTCGAAAGAATTCGCTCCCCACCCCGGACGGGCTCAGCGCCGCTCAACGACGCGTGGCCACCAAAGCAGCACTCGGGTTGAGCGATAAGGAGATCGCCGCCCAGTTGTGCGTCACCGTAAGCACCGTCGAACAAACTTCTGGCCAAGGCTATCGAAGGCTCGGGATCAGTGGTCGTGCAGCGTTGCGAACGAACTTGCTGCTCGACGAGGCCACCTTCACAAAAGGACATCGACATCAACGAGATACGTATGGAAGCTTGACGGTGGTTTGAGGTGGCCGTCGGACACGGCTACTCCAAAAACACATGAACACCTGCACTGTGCAGGCAGTCCACAGTAGCGCGTTCGAGTCCCTCCCGGACACTCGCTAACCACACGTAGGCCTCGCATGGACGGCCCTTCTGTTGGGTCGAACCGTAGTTCGAGCCCCGAGCTTCTCTCACAGCTCAGCAAGATTGTGCGGCTTCTCTCCCTCAGCGTCTCGTCAAGCAAGACACTCTCACGCAAGTTCACCGTCTTGGGATGCTCTGCCAACGCCTGAGAGCCAGGGCGAGCGACATCAACTTCCGCCGCCGGGTCACGTGGGCCGTCCGCCGCAACGCACGCGAGCGTCAATGCCGATTCGGATGTCTCCGCAACACTTGGCCCTCAGCCAGCCTTGCATTGATGAGGCACGAGCGAGACAACGTCTCGGACCGGAACTTCCACTGAAGCACCTCCGACCTTGATGGTGAGCACTTGCGGAGATCCTGGCACCAGTTCTCCACAGAGGCGTTGGGTACCAGTCAGGACCTCCACCGTGGCGGCAGGTTTCTTCACTGGTGCGAACCACGTCAGCGCGGCGGACACAGCTACCAGGAGCACTCCGACGAGCATGGTCGCGATGGCCCAGCGCAACAACAACCGCACCCGTTTGACCTCGGCCCGCGTCCATGTGCGCAGGTCCTCACCGGTCAGCAAGATCTCGTCGCCTGGCGCGCCACTGGCAGCTCGTACCGCCAACATCGTAGCGGTCACCAACACCAGGAAGGCCACACCGATCGCCACGGCCACGATGACCCGATGCCCTTCGCTGATCGCACCGATCGAATCCGGTCCCTTGACGATCATCACCGCCGCGAACAATGACGTCAGCGCGGCGAGCCCCGTGCGCCAGCTCTCTGCGAGCTTGCGGGCGCCGTCAAGCTGCTGGAACTGGAGTTCCTGGGCGAGCAGGTACCACCGCTTGTCGTCGAGACTCATGCCAGGTCGACCTTCCAGTATGCGCCGCACCCGGACTCCGCCGTGGTCGACGGCCGCAGGTTGTGCGGATAACCGCAGCCGCAGACAACGGTGACGCGCCGCGCGGGGGTGATCTTCGGTCCTTTGGCGCCACTTGGCAGGCCGACACTGAACTGTGTAGACGTCCGCCCGTGACAGGCTGGGCACACCGTGCGGACCAACACGTCCCCTTCGGCGTTGGGCTCGACTTGGTACTCGCCGTCGTAGTCGTACTCTCGCTCGAAGAAGTCCATCGGGTCGTGGTCAGTCGCCATCGTTCTCCTTGACTCTCAGGCCGAAAAGCGTTGCGTACCGGCAAAGCCGCTGCCGGGTGACCGGTGGCTCCTCCCCGACAGCCGCAGCCGCCCGCTCGATCTCGCCATCTCCCACATCTCCGGTCAAGACAGGCGGCCAACCGTCCAGGGACGTGGTGAGCACGATCAGGTCCTGCCAATGGACTATCCCGCCCGGCACGACATCCCGGTCCATCGCGAGTCGGATCCCCAGCGGCTCAAGCTTGACGAACCGATCGTAGGTCCGCTTCAGATCCCACCCGAACCTGCCCGCCACACGCACCAAATGCAGCGGAGTCACGAGATCGTCGGGTAGCGGCACGAAGGGCCGCTGGAACCGGACGTTTTCCTCGCACATTGCGAGGTCGTACACATCGGGTTTCAGGTCTTGCAGGCCGTCGTTCCAGCTGGGAACGTCGGCGCCGAGCACCTTGAACCACTGCAGTGACTCAACGATCTCGGCCACACTTCCCTTGCTCCTGACGAACCGCACGAGATCGAGCGCGGTAGGCTTGCGCCACAGTCCTTTTGCCGTGGTTACCAGCTCAGCCAAGCGCGCTCGCTGGTAAGCGGCATCAAACGTGTCCTCATCCAACTCCGGCGTGACGTCACTGTGTTCGAGCAGCCATTTCCTCACGCCGTGTGGAACCATCGGGTGTCGAGATCCCAGGATCCGCAGAATTTGCGGCCAGGAAGGCCGTACTGGAATCTGCCAGTGCGGCGCCACGACGTCCGTGGCCTTCGCAAGCACATCGGCAGCGACGTCCCGCCGGCACCGATCGACGTGGTCCAGCAGCGTGAGGAGCCGATCCACCCACTGACTCGGCGCGTTGAAGCCCTTGAGCAGACGGGAGACAACTATCGGCGGGACCTCTTCAGGAACCGTCGACAGGTCCGGCAACTCGACCACAAGTCCCGTCGTGTCCAGTACCTGCTGCACTGAACGGCATGTCTCCGCGATCGGTTTGTCCCGAGCGATCGCGAGCTGAGCAATGTCCACAATAGACGGTACATGGTCCAGCTCGAGAACGAACCGCTGCACCGGATCCCTCACATCGAACGAGACCGACCCGCTCCAGCCAACCGGGAACGCCGACCACACCCCGGCGGGACCCAGCCTCGCCAGTCTGGCGGCGATGTCGTGGATTGGTAGTCCGAATGCCTTTGCCACCAGCAGTGCGCGCTCGACTGACATCGAGGTGACGGTCTCGTAGATATAACCTTCGGGCCCTACCAGCCGGACATCCGTAATGTCAGGAATGAAATCTCCCAGCGAACTGGTTTCCAGTGTCCGAAAGCCGCGTATCGGAGGGCTCAGGTCGAGTGTTCGGCTCCACAGTTCGCGCGGCGAGACATGAAACTGAGTGCAGAGCCGGAGGAGATCGACCAGGGGAACCCTGCCCATAGTGACCGTGTCGTAAAGGATTCTCGCCGCGTGAGCCACGTTGGCGTCGATCTCTGAAACCCATCTCGCGCCACGAGGATCAAGCCCGAGCAGGATGAAGGGCCGTAGTGCGGGCCACGGGTCTGGTTGCCCCTCGTCCACTGCTTGAAGCAGGTCTGCTGGGCTTACGCTGTCACTGCGCCGGGGCAGATTGAGCAAAGGGTTAGGGTACCCCGTAAGGCTGTCCGGAACAGGTAGTCCATCCGTCTCTCTCAAGAGAACTTCGCCCGCCAGCTCCCAACAGCGGTAGCGCCAAGGCAGCAGCCAGTCGTCGTCGGCCGGCGGGAACGCTGCGTTCGACGATTGCAATAGCCGTGCGTCTGTCGGCCAGCAGCCCACATCGCGGAGGGTGACGACTGCGCTGTCGGCCCGAGGCCGCATGCGTAACCGCTCACCAGCGAGCCTATGGGTGATCTGAAGAGCGAGCCGCTTGTCCTTCGCGTACATTGTCCAGAGCCAGGACACGCTGAGAGCCTGCCACTGGACGAGAGCCTCTATCGCAGTGTCCAATTCGGACCTGAGCCAGTCTTCGTCACATTCGAGCACCGCAGTCCGGCTGACATTGAGTGTGGGGAGGTGCCGACCAGCGAAGTTGACGATCACGCCGTGTACTGGATGCCGCGGATCTTCGTCCAGTTCGAATGCCCAGTCGAGCATACGCGTTGCCTTGGGAAGAGTGACGATCCCGTCCGCGAGGTGGGCGCCCTGCTGGTCAGTCCACCAAACGTGGGGTGTGGCACGCAAGACTTCAGCCTCACGTTCGGGCATCCGCAGTTCGTCGGCAGTCAAGCGGAATCCGGGGGCGGTCACGTCATACTCGGCGTACATCACCCGCTTACTCAAAACCTCTGCCAAGTCCGGAGCCTTCTTCCCAGCGAGGTGTAGGCGTACCACGGTGCCGCCGTTGCGGATGCCGCTAGGAACGTCCTGTGTGGGGCGGATTCGGAACAAACTTCCCTCACCGCTGATGACGACTTCGTACCGTTCACCCGCGACTGTGCCGTTATGGTTCGTCGGGACGGTCCACACGGTGACCTCACGCGCCAGCATGAAGTACGACAGCACGCCGATGCCGAACTGGCTGTTGGGATACAGCCGCAACTCGGGATCCGCGCGATGCCAACGGGCCTGCTCACGTCGGAACTCGTCGCTGTGTACGAAGCGGGTGCCGGCCTCTGCGAAGGCTTTCTCCAGTACCCGCAACGACATCCCGACACCGTTGTCCTCGCAGTCGATGTACGGGCCGTCGTCGTCGGTGTCCTGGCGGAAGGTGATCCGGCCCTGCCATGGGATGTCTTCCGGTGACGTCAGGTAGTTGAAGCGGAATCGCATATGCCGGTAACGACATGCGTCCAGCGCGTTCTGGTAGAGCTCACGTATCGCGGCGTTCTCGTCCTCGTACAGCTGGCTGCCCATCAGCAGCCGTTGGATCTTGTCTGCCGCGACCCGGAACCTCAGCAACGGCTTCTGGTAGGCCATACCCGCGGGTGACGAGGCAGGATGCAACCGCTGCGCGGTAATGGTTCCGGGCAGCGAGTCGGTGAGGTCCGTACACTCGGACCGAAGTAGTTCCGCTTCGGCGGCCACGTCGACGAGTCCCATGTGGATCGCCGGATGCGGGCACGCGGCCGCCAGGTGCAGCCGGTCTTTTTCTCGCGCCCAGCGGAGGTTGCTGATCACATCTCGCAGTTCCGCCAGCGGGAGGGGATCGCGCAATCCGATGTGCTCCGCCACGACCGGCGACAGCCGACGCGGATCCACCGCGAGAACACCGGCAAGTGCGAGCAACCGCCCAATCGGCACCGTACGGCAGACCTCGTCCGCCGAAGCCGGGAGGTCCGTGACATCCGTCGAAGCGCCCGCCATCCGAGCCAGGGCATGGAGTACTCGGGCGGCGTCCTCCACAGCGGACGGGTGGGCCGGCCGGCCGGCCGCGTTGAGTATTGATCGCGCGGCATCACGGCACCAGGTCAACACGTCGTCGCGGACCCATACGTCTTCCCGGCCGATCAGCCACGAGTACACAAGCCACATCACGAGCGCGTCCGCGTCCTCGCCTTCGAGTTCACCGGCGCGCCGGGTCAGATGGCCGAACGACTCGTACACCATCTCCAGGTCGCCGCGTAGTCCTGCCCGGAACGTCCTCGACACGTCACGCACGTCGAGGTCACGTACGTCGAAAAGGGCCAGAGCCAGCACCGCCTCACGCAGGAACGGCGCCAGGACCGTCAACGCGGTCTCGACGGGTGTCAGCCCCTCGGGTCTCGGCACCACGTCGGCCATCCGGGCCAGCAGTCGCCCGGAGTAGGTCTGGTCGAACCACGGATCGTCGATCTCGATCGACTGCACGATCTCGTTCACCACCTTGGCGTACGCCTCGATGTGCTGGCTCAGCGCCGCTGGCAGATCAGTGGGGACAGGTCCGGTAAGGCTCCACAGAGCAGCATCGGTCGCGGCCCGCTGCCACGAGTCGAATACCGTGACGCTGTCACAGATCGGGATGTCGTCTACTGCGCCGGTCGACTCCAGCCGGGGCGTCTGCCCGACGGCCCGCAGTCCTACCCGGGCGACGGCGAGGACCTCAGCCATGGTGCGCGCCGAACTGCGCGTGGACAAGCCCTTGGTCAACTCGCGCGTGAAGTAGCTGCCCCGCGTGTTGTATCCGCAGACCTCGCCGGTGTCGCATCCCATGGCCAGCCGGAACACGCCATTGGGCAGCCGCGGGATGCCCTGCAGCTGTGCCAGGTCGATGGTCTCGTCGGAGGTCGATCGGCAGGCATCCACCACGAACGCCACGAGTTTGGCCTTGCAGTGCCCGACGTGCTTGGACAGGTCCATGTCCAGCAACGAGTCCGGGTCCGGCCCTGGGCCGGACAGCGACCGGGTGGCGTCGGACGGCACCAGATAGTCCCGGCCGCCGATGCGCAACCCGTGACCGGAGAAGTAGATCAGCAGCGTGCCTTCCTCCGGGACACGGCCACAGATGTCCCGGATCGCCCGCACGCACCAGCCGTGCGAGGCCTCTGTCCGTACGACCGTCTCCCCCTTGGGCTCATCCGGCGCGACGCCGAGCACCTCAATCTGGTAACCCGACTCCAGCAGGACGTCCCGCATCCGGCTGATGTCCTGTCTGATCGCTTCCACCGGCAGGTCCTCGAACAACTCACTGTCACCACAGCCGGGCACGCCTACCAACAGGGCCATCCGACCTGGTTGCAGAGCCATACGTGTCCTCTCCCCGGTCAACGGACTTACGAGACATTCGGCGCCCGAGCATGAAGTGTTACCAGCTGACTGTGATTGATCTGTCTATTGTGAACAGATCCAAATCCGGTCCTGTCACTCGCCAACCGTGACCTACGGAGACTCGAATTCCATGAGATCACAGTGCACGCCTGGCACGGGGTATTAAACGACCGCGATCAAATTCGCATACCGTCGAAATGCGGGATTTCCGCCGGTGTTCGCGATGAGGGAACCGCGTGTTCCTGGTCGAACGTGAATGCCGAACGTGGTCCGGCCACGGTTCGGCGGGCGGCATGCGGGTAGCCATCCGGCATGACGTCGGTAAGGAACGAACACTTGGCCGTGCTCACCTGCGCGTCCACAGAGGAGTAGTCATGGGCATCGAGCGAGTGGTCGTCGTCGGTGCGACCGGGAATGTCGGGACGAGCGTGGTCCGCAAATTGGCAGCCGACCCGAATGTCGGCTCAGTCGTCGGTGTCGCCAGACGGATACCGGACTGGACGCTACCCGGACTGGAATGGGCAGCAGCGGATATCCAGACGGATGATCTCACCGCGCTGTTCCGTGGCGTGGATGCGGTGATCCATCTCGGCTGGCTGTTCCAGCCGACCCATCAGCCGGCCGTGACGTGGGCGAATAACGTCAAGGGCAGCGTACGTGTGTTCGACGCGGTGGCCGAGGCCGGTGTTCCCGCCCTGATCCACGCCTCCTCGGTGGGGGCCTACTCCCCTGGCCCGAAGGACACGCCGGTCACCGAGAGCTGGCCGACCGACGGCTACCCGGCAGCCGCCTATCCACAGGAGAAGGCTTATCTGGAAAGGGTTCTGGACGCGTTCGAGCTCGCCAACCCCGGTGTGCGGGTGGTGCGGATGCGGCCGGCCTTCATCTTCAAGAGCCGCGCGGCAAGCCAGCAACGACGCCTGTTCGCCGGGCCGCTGCTGCCGAATCGGTTTGTCCGGCCTGGTCTGGTCCCTGTTGTCCCCGATCTGCCTGGCCTGGTTTTCCAAGCTCTGCATACAGATGACGCCGCCGAGGGGTACCGCCAGGCGGTGATGCGGGATGTCCGAGGACCTTTCAACCTGGCTGCCGACCCCGTGGTGGATGCCGCGGTGCTGGCCGAGTGTCTGGAGGCAAGAGTCGTCGCTGTCCCTGCTTGGCCTGTGCGCGCCATGCTCAGCGCCGCGTGGCGTCTGCACCTGGTCCCGGCATCGCCCGGTCTGTTCGACACTGTCCTTCGGGTGCCCATCATGGACACCACCCGGGCGCGGACCGAACTGGGCTGGGCACCGCAACACACCGCGCACGAAGCGATTGAGGAGTTCCTGCACGGTTTGCGGCACGGCGCCGGCCTGCCGACCCCGCCGTTGACGCCCCGTCTGCGGAGAGGGCGTCTGGACGAACTGAACACCGGAGTCGGCGAACGCCCCTGACTCCGCCGCACACCATGACCGACGCGGTATGGTCGGCGGTACACGCCCGTACCACCGAGAGGACGCGTCGTGACGACGGTGAAGCGGCTCTCGTTCGGCCTCGCGGCACACGCCAAACCGGTCGTGCGCTGGGGAATCGGCCACGCACTGCCCCGTGCCGCCCTGTGGGCCGGTGCCCGGCGCGGAGATCTCCAGGCCCGGCTGATCGGCGACTCCGAACGGTTGCCGACCACCGAGCTGAACGACTTGTTCGACGAGATCCGCGGCCACGGACCGGTGCACAAGGCCGGCTTCGCCTATCTGACCGCCACTCACTCGGCCACGAAGGAGTTGCTCACCAGCAACGACTTCCGCAGCGGGGTCGGCAGTCCGGACGACACACTGCTGTCGAGGCTGTTCAGGTGGTCCGCACCCGAGTACGCGCATCCGGTGACACCGCCGTCCCTGCTGGTGTCCGAGCCGCCCGACCACACGCGCTACCGGAAGCTCGTCACGCGCGTGTTCACGGTGCGTGCCGTGGAGAACCTGCGTGAACGCACGGAGCAGATCGCGCACGAACTGCTCGACACCATCGACCCAGCCCAGCCGGTCGACCTCGTCAGTACGTACTGCAGCCTGCTGCCGGTGACCGTGATCGCGGAAATCCTCGGCGTGCCACCAGATCAGCGGCAGCGTGTCCTCGAGCTGGGTGCCGCGGCCGCGCCCAGTCTCGACATGGGTCTGTCCTGGCGCCGGTTCCGCGCAGTGGACGCGGCGCTCGCGGCATTCGACCACTGGCTTGCCAACCATCTTGACCACTTGAAGGCCAATCCCGGTGACAACCTCCTGAGCCAGCTGGTCGCCGCGCGCGAGGACGGCGTCGGCCTCACCGAACTGGAGCTGAAAGCCACCGCTGGGCTCGTGCTCGCGGCAGGGTTCGAGACGACCGTGAACCTGCTCGGCAACGGGATCACCCTGCTGCACGAGAATCCCGGACAGCTGCAGGCACTGCGGCAGGACCCGGCGCTGTGGCCGAACGCCGTCGACGAGGTTCTCCGGCTCGATCCGCCCGTCCTGCTGACCGGGCGAACGTGTCTGCGCGACACCGAGTTGGCAGGCGTACCGGTGCCGAGAGGGGCGGTTGTCGTCGGGATCCTGGCCGGCGCGAACCGCGATCCCGGTCTCTTCGACGAACCTGTGCGGTTCGACGTCACCCGCCCGAACGCCCGCGAACACGTTTCTTTCTCCGCGGGGCGCCACTACTGTCTCGGCGCCGCCCTCGCGCGCATGGAAGGTGAAGTGGGCTTGCGCGTCATCTTCGACCGGTACCCGCACCTCGAGCTCAAACCCGGCGCGAGTCGACGCGGCACGAGGATCCTCCGTGGCTTTGAGCGCCTTCCCGCGGTCTTGAAATCCTGACTCGCTTGAAATCCTGACTCGCTCGCGCGAGGTTCTCGCCACGCCATGTTCACCGGGTGGTGAAAGTATCTCGGCACCCTGGTGTGGATCATGGAACACAACGACCCCGACCGGGCGACGGGCCCGTGGACGACCGTGCCCGCCCCGATCGCGGAGACCAAGGCCGTGCACAACATGCTGACCGCCGTCGAAGCCGTCCTGCAGGACTCCGGCCTCATCGCGCAGGCGTCATGATCACCCAGATCGGCGGCCTCACCCTTGGCAGCACCTTTCGCCAGACCACCATCCGGAGCTACGACCCGCTGACCTCACTGGTGAGCAGCACCACCGTCAAGACAGCGAAGTCCACTTCTCGAACCTAATTGTCCATAGTAGACAGTGGTCGTCACGTGCCCAGCCTGAAGCTCCGTGTGACGTGGATCGTTTGAGGTTTCGGGCCGTGCGGTTTTGGGCATGCAGTGAACTGGCTGGGGATGGAAGCTGGGCAGGGTGGGTGTATGGGTGGCGTGTTGCGAGCGGTGGATGGATTGCTGCCGCCGGGCACGGTGATCGGTGACGGACGCTACCGGTTGCTGGAACCCGTCGGCACTGACGAACGGGACAACGCGCAGTTGTGGCGGGCGCGCGACGGCCGGCTCGAGCGCGATGTCGCATTGACCGTGCTGTCCGGCGATTGCTCGGCCTCTGACACTGCGCGGCAAACCCTGCAGCGTGCCGCGCCCGTGTCCCGTCTCATGCATCCCGGCATCGCGCCAGTGCTGACCGTGTCGAGCGTCGGTGATGGCGTGGCCCGCGGTGAGGGCATCGCAGGCATCATCGCCGCCGAATGGACCCGGGGCACGGGCATGACTGACGTAGTCGCGCGGGAGCCGGTCACACCCCTCCACGCCTGCCTGCTGTTCGAACCCCTCGCCGACGCGGTGGCGCTGGCTCACCGCCGCGGTGTGGTGCTCGGCGTGGGACACCCGCTCCGCGTCCGGGTCACCCCCGCGGGCACGCTACGGCTGGCGTTTCCCGGCCCACCAGCGGAAGTGAGCCTGATCGACGACGTGCGCGGCCTCGGCGCGATTCTGTATTTCCTGCTGACCGGCAGTTGGCCGACACCAGGCGGCCCACTCGTCTCGCCCCAGGAGGTGCAGCCTGCGGTCCCGGCCGAACTGTCCGACGTCGCGATCCGCAGTGTCGCCGACGTCAGTGCCGGCGGCATCCGCACCTGTGACAGCATTCTGCGAGTTCTCCGGCTGGTGTCCGAGAACGCCGAACGCGTCGCCACAGCCACCGAACTGCCTGACGACAACGACAACACCCCTGCCACCGAGAAGAGCGGCGCGGTGTGGATCACGAAACCACCAGTCAACGACGCCGCACGGAGGAAGAAGCTGGCCATCGCCGTCGCGGTGCTCGTGCTCATCTCGATAGGCGTGATCGTGTGGATCGGCGCCACCGTGATCGGTACGTTCCTTTGAGAC
>JOAA01000028.1 GCA_000720375.1 Rhodococcus rhodnii
GTGTCGCCGAGCCGCCGTGTCGCCGAGCCGCCGTGTCGCCGAGCCGCCGTGTCGCCGAGCCGCCGTGTCGCCGAGCCGCCGGAGTCCCCGAGCCGCCGGAGTCCCCGAGCCGCCGGAGTCCCCGAGCCGCCGACCCCCGGAGTCCTCGAGCCCTCGGAGCCAGCCCTGTGTTCTGGGTGTTGAGTCCCGTGTCCTGTGCCTGCGTGCTGAGCCTGAGCTCTGTGTGCTGTGTTCTGAACGCTGCGCTTTGAATGCTGCACTCTGAATTCAGATGGCCTCGGTGTTGGTTTCCGAGTGCTGTGCTTCGAATGCTGCACTCTGAATTCAGAACTCAGAGTGCAGCACTCAAAGTTCAGCCGCACCACCCCACACTCCGAAACCCAAGCCCACCCTTGGACCCGCAGATAGCGCGACGGCGGGCGGCCCGAACCGGACCACCCGCCGTCAAACGCCACTTATCGATCAGAAGTCGCCGAAATCGCCGCCGCCAAAGTCACCCCAGCCGCCGCCATCGCCGCCACCGAAGTCACCACCCACGTCGCCCCCGGCGTCACCACCAGCGTCCCCGCCGCCCGTGTCGGCCATGGCCTCGGCCTGACCGGCGTCATAACCGGCCTCCCAAGCCGCAGCGTCCGGTATGCCGGCCATACCGGAGAACATCGCGTCGAACAGCAGGAACGTACCGACACCCCAAGCGCCAGCGATGAGCGCGGGCTTCCACCACGGCTCGCTGTACCAGCCCTGAGGAACCGGACGCCCCGCAACGCGGCCACCGGGGTAGTAGTACGGCGTGCCCTCGCCCGGCCGCGCCGAAGCCGCGTACTCGTGACCCTCGACGCTCACCCGGCGGTCGTCGGTGACCCGGCCAGCGTCGATCTGCTCGCGGTCCTCGGGCAGCGCGGGACCTGGGTCCAGGCCCATCGCCTCACGCGCGGCCCGCACGTAGTACAAGCCCTCGAGCGCAGTCTTCGTCACGAGTTTGGCCTGCTCAGCCGTCTGGACCTGGTCCATCTGCGACCCGGCCGCGGTGTAGCGCTCGGACGCGTCGGCCAATGCCTGCTTGGACGCCTCGTCGGTGCCGGTCAGGTTCATCACCTGGCCGCCGAGCCGCTCGACCCAGCGTCGTGCGTCGGCCTTGGCGTTCTCCAGCTCGTTACGCCGAGCTGTCGCTCGTTTGTTGGCCGCCATGAAGATCAGCCCGGCCACAACGACAATCAGTACAACCACCACGATGCCCGTGGTCACGACGCCTCCATTTGAGCGTTCGAAAGTCCTCAAATTGGACAACGCCGAACGCTACCTCGTCAGTTCCCGTCGTGCGTCGCGACAGTGTGTGTCAGAACACTTGCGGGCAAAACGGATGCTGGTCGCCGAGAAAAGCCCGGGATGCCGGAATCAGGGCGCCCGGTGTGAGTTCTCGGACCCGGCCGGCCGCGGCCAGGTCGCTCAGCCGGACCCCGCCGAGGTACGCCGCCGCCAGGTCGGTCGTGTCCACGAGCAGGTCCGCATCGGCGTCGGTTCGTTCGACCGTCGCGCTGCCCGACGAGTCCACCACCATCCGCCACCTGCCCTGATTCCATGGGCACAAGACGTCGGTCACTTCGAACACGGTGTCCAGCGGCGCCGAGTACCTGCGTTCGACGAGCGCGCGGTCCACGTCGACGAGCCGGACCCAGAGCGCGTCCCGCTGCGTGCGTACGACCTGGCGCGGATCCTGCACCAAGTTGATCAAGGCGTCGTCGACCGGAATCGGGGCTTCGATCTCGCCGACAAGGTCGAAGTCGAGCAGAAAACGCCAGAGCGCGGCGGCGCCGACGGGTGTCGCGGCGACCAATTCCAGGACGTTCAGCTCGCCTTCGGGGCCGCGCTCGCCCCATTTCCGTTTGGTCCGGTAAATCACGTACCCGTCCGGGTGAACCGCGAATTTCAACGGTGAGGCGCCTTCTCGCCAGTGCGGGGTGTCCCACAGGTAGCCGGCCCATGCCCGCTCGTCACGCGACAGCCAACCGGTCCGCTGCGGCGCGACTCGGTCGTACAACGCCGTGACCAAAGGCAGCGCCTCCTCACGCGACACGAGCCGGACGCGGTCCTTACCGACGTCCGTGCCGGGACGGAACGGCACACCCTTGGGGATGTGCGCGCGCAGGTACTGCGACGCCAACCCGTAGCCGAAACGGCCGTAGATTCCGGCTTCTGATGCCCACAGCGCGGCAACCGGTTCACGCCCTTGCTCGTGCAGGTCGTGCAGTTGTGTACGCATCATCTTGGTCAGTGCGCCGCGCCTGCGGTGCCCGGTCTTCACAGCCACCGTGGTGACCGCCGCGAACGGCCGCAGGCCCACGTCCGGGAGCGTCATCTGGCGCGTCAGGATGGCCGCCGTCGCAATCAGCTCGTCGGCGTCGTGCACCAGAAGCAGCCGGTCAGGCTCCCACTCGTTGCGGTACCACTCGTCGTCCTTGTCCTCGATTTCCTGGAGGAACACCGGCAGGAACAAGGTGAGCACGTCGTCGAAGTCGGCCTCGGTCGCGGTGCGGATCGTCAGCTCTGACACGCCAGCCTTCCTATCCGAACTGGCGAAACGTTGCCACTGACTTTCCGGTGGACGTATGGTGTGCGCACTTCTGGCGAAACTGGGTGAACGACTGGACTGAACTGGGTAGGGATCCATGCGCCTGGACACCCTGACTCTGGTGCGTGAAGCACGGAAACAGGACGCGGCGAGCATCGGTGAGGTGCACGCCGAGGCGTGGCGGGTCGCGTATCGCGATCTGTTCGAGTCGAAATTCCTGGCCGCACAAGTGGAAATCCGCCGTGGGCAGTGGGCCGACATGCTCGGCGACCCCAAGCTGCCCGGCACGCTGCTGGTCGCCGAGCGCGGGCACCGGGTCGTGGCCTTCAGCCATTTCGGGCCCGCGGAGGAAGGCGACGGCAAAGGCGAAATCTTTGCGTGTTACGCCCGTCCCACCGCGTGGGGGACGGGCGTAGCGTCCACATTGCTGCAACGCGTCCAGGAAACCCTGGCTGATCAAAGGCATCGTGACATCCGCGCGTGGACGCTGTCGGGTGCGAACCGTTCACGGCATTTCTACCGCAAGGAAGGATTCCGGGAATCCGGTCGCCGCAGGGAATGGGACTACGGCGACGGCAGGCCGGTGCTGGAACTGGAATACGTCCGCAGCATCCGGCACCTGCGCCATTGAATCGTCACTCTATTGTGGACAATGCGGTGCGGACGTAGTCCGGAATCGGCTTCTTGGAGTTCGCGGCCGGGTCGATGAAGACATGCCGGACCTCGCCCTCGGTGATGACCTGACCATCGACCCGGAACACCGGGCGGGTGATCACGCTCGTGGTGCCGAGGTGATGGATCGGAATCTCGATGTCGACCTGATCGTCGAACCGTGCGCTGCGCACGTATCGCAGACGCGACTCGGCGACCATCATGTCGTCGCCTTTCTCGACCATGTCCTGATACCTGCATACGTGAGCGCGCCATAGCTCAGTCAGTGCGACGTCGTAATAGAACATGTAGTGCCCGACGAACATCACGCCCTGCTGGTCGCACTCGCTGTAGCGGACTCTAATCCGGTGGACGAACATAACACATTGTTGCGTATGAGCATTCCTGACGGCCTGATCGTCGAGTTGTCGCGTGCCAAGGTGAAGCCCGGAGCGTCAGCGGAAGCCGACAAGTGGATGAAGATGCTCAACGACCGGATAGACGAATGTGTGGCGACGCTCGACCGTGAGCGGATGGCGATCGAGATCGTGTTCCGGCTCCGTGAGGGCGACGACGACTACCTGTACTGGGTGCAGGTGCGTGGCCGTGGCGGCGAAGGCCTCGACGAGTCGATCCCGATCGACCGGGACCACGTAGAGCAGGCGAAGCGCACCAAGGAGCCCGGCTGGGTGGAAGCCGAGCCCCAGGTGCTGATGCTGCCGGAACCGGTCAGGAAAGCGGTGCTGGACTGGGCGCTCAGGTGAGCGCGTAGGCACGGACCGGGAACGTCCCCATGCCTTTGATGGCAAGGGGAGCGGCGTGAAACCGGAAACCGTGCGGTGGCAGCGAGTCCAGATTGGTCATGTGCTCGACGATCGGGATGCCGGCGCGCAGCAAAGCGGTGTGTGCTGGCCGGCTGCCGTCGTTGGTGTCGTCCACGTTCATCGAATCGATGCCCACCACCGCGGGCCGTTGCTCCACAAGCCACTCGGCGGCATCCTTGGTAATGAACGGATGCTGCCCGTTGGTGTACGCGTCTGTTCCCCAATGCTGATCCCAACCGGTGTTGACGAGAACAGCCTTGCCCGTGATTTCATAGGCCAGCAACAGTTTCCGGTCGATCGCCCGCTCGCCAGTCCGGACCGTGATGCCGTCGACATCCACGAGCCGATCGAGGCCAAGCCCAGAAAGGTCCACGTCATCACGAAATCGATGCGCAGGACTGTCTACATAGGTCCCAGTGTTGCTGACCATGCTGATCTTCCCGATCTGAAACTCAGTGCCGGGTGAATAATTGCGGTGCGAGTCCGCAAAGGGCAACCAATCCCCGATCTCCGGCCCAGGCAGACCGGCGTGAGTGGTCATGCCGTGCTCGATGACGTGACTCAGATCGATCACCCGCCGCTCGCGCGCGGCGACCTCGACACCCCGGGATCCCTTGTGCGGCTCCTGAATGAGGGTCTTGTTGGCGATGGTGACGTCTCCGACCATCAACAACCCGAGATGCCGCACGAACAGTTCACCCAACGCGGCATCGCTGATGTCCGCATCCGGAATGTCAAGCCGGAACTCCTGAGCCTGCAAAGCCCCGCCATTGCTGAAGGTCACATTCGCGTCGAACTGCACCCGCCACTCACTCATGAGCCAGTTTCTCATCCGATGCAGCAAGCCAATCCGGCATCTGGCCGAGTTGGATCGGCTGGCCGAAGGCCCGTCATCTCCCTGACCCAACCTCGACGCACTGCCCAATTGGCTCGGCGCTGACACCCACGCCTCGTCCAGCACGTCGTGGACCGCAGTGGTTCCTCAGCCTTCAGATGTGTCTCAGCGATGCGTCGTGCTGGTTCCAGTCAGCAACCCTCCGCGTGGAGGAATTCGGCGCAGGTGTTCGGTACGCCAGTGTCGTCCTCGCCGCCGAGTCCGCCAATGTCGCCCTCGCGAGGGGCGTACGGGACCACGAGTAGCAGCGAAGGCCGGGTAATGTGCGGCGAACTGGTCCGCGGTGATGCTCATCAGCACCGGATACCTGATTTCTCCCCGCAGCAATTCGGTGTCGCACAGTCGGCTCTCTTCGTGGAAACCGAGTTCTCCGTGCAGCGCCAGCGAGGCGAAGTTGCTGCCATTGATGCTGACCTCGCACTCGCGATAGCTGCACTGCTCGAACATGAATGCGAGCAGGGTGGCGACGGCGTCGGCGGCATAGCCACAGCGGCGGTGTTGTGGCCCGATCCCGATGCCGTAGCTGAACCAGTTGGAAGACGGGTTGGTCTGGATCCATATCGACCCGACCAGCGTCCGGTTGTGCAGTGTCTCGATCGCGATGTGGAAGTCGTCGCCGGCATTGGCCACACTCCGTCGATGCGTCGCCCAGTGTCGGTAGCCGCCGACCTGCGGGCCGGGGACGTGGACGGTGTCCCGGTCGAACCTGGCCAGGGTGCGATGGTCCGCAGGGCGGATCCCACGCAACCGCACCGTCCATCCGACACAGCTCACCCCGTTGACGACCCACCACGGAGTACGGCTGCCTGTCAGGACCGAATGGGACGCGTTCTTGATCATCGGCAGCGATGGTACTGGGTTCGCTGCTCTGGTTGGTTCTCATGAGACAGCGAATGCTGGGGAACGGCGGATACGACAACATCACGGTCATAGTCATCCCGTGGCCCTGACACGGGACGACCACGAGGAAGAGGTGGAGCGGGTGACGGGAATCGAACCCGCATGACCAGCTTGGAAGGCTGGGGCTCTGCCATTGAGCTACACCCGCATGCGCCCACCGGGGGTGGGTGCGGAATAAGAGTAGCGGGTCCCGTTAAGCTATGTGCGCAGGGTCCGGAAAGATCGCGGACCGCGGCACCGGGATGTAGCGCAGCTTGGTAGCGCATCCGCTTTGGGAGCGGAGGGTCGCAGGTTCAAATCCTGTCATCCCGACTCGACTCTGGGACGACCGTGCTCGGCGCTTTGCGCCTCGCGTGGTCGTCTCGTTGTTTCTTCTGGGGGCCGAGCCCCCAGACCCCACGGTGCGTGCTCCTCGCCTACCAGCGCTGGTCACTTGGGTTTTGACCAGCGCCAGGGGCAAGGCCTGGGTAGCGCTGGTCCTTTGGGTGTCGACCAGCGTCGGCACTGTGGGGCCTGGGCAGCGCTGGGACTGGTGGGGCTTGACCAGGGGTTGGGCGTTGGCTGGTGATCAGCGAGGGGCTGTGAGGTGGCGCACTTGTTGGCTGTTGGATGGCCCTCGGCAACCACCTGTGTGCACCTCGCCTAGACTTCCCTGGTAACCCCCACGCCTGGTCACTCGGCGAGGGTGTTCCCACATGCCATTTCGCACGAGGAGTCTTACGTTGAAGAGCACCGTCGAGCACCTGAGCCCGACAAGGGTCCGGATCAACGTCGAGGTGCCGTTCGACGAGCTCAAGCCGAACTTCGACCGCGCATACCGCAAGCTTGCCCAGCAGGTGCGCATCCCTGGTTTCCGTCCGGGCAAGGCGCCCGCGAAGGTGCTGGAGAACCGGCTCGGTCGCGGTGTCGTGCTGGACGAGGTCGTCAACGAAGCCATCCCGGCCAAGTACATGGAAGCCGTCAACGCCGAGGAGGTCCGCACCCTCGGCCGCCCGGACATCGAGGTCACCAAGATCGAGGACGGTGACCACCTCGCGTTCACCGTCGAGGTCGATGTCCGCCCGGAGATCACCGTCCCGGCTTTCGGTGAGCTGTCGGTGACCGTCGAGGATGTCGAGATCACCGATGAGGAGGTCGACCGTCAGCTCGACGAGCTGCGTGCCCGGTTCGGCACGCTGACCGGCGCCAACCGGCCCGCTGAGGACGGCGACTTCGTCTCCATCGACCTGTCGGCCACCGTTGACGGCCAGGACGTCCCGGACGCGTCGACCACCGGCCTGTCGTACCAGGTCGGCTCCGGTGAGCTGATCGAAGGCATCGACGAGGCCATCATCGGCTCGTCCGCGGGCGAGTCCAAGACGTTCGTGTCCAAGCTGGTCGCCGGCGAGTTCGCGGGCAAGGACGCCGACATCACCGTCACCGTCCAGTCCGTCAAGGTCCGTGAGCTGCCCGAGGCCGACGACGAGTTCGCCCAGATGGCGTCCGAGTTCGACACCATCGACGAGCTGCGCGACAACCTGCGTGAGCGCGTCTCGATGGCCAAGAAGATGCAGCAGGGCGTTCAGGCCCGCGACAAGGTCCTCGAGGCCCTGCTGGAGACCACCGAGGTGCCGTTGCCCGAAAGCGTGGTCGGTGCCGAGGTCGAGATGCGGGCGCACGACGCGGTGCACGCGTTCGACCACGACGACGCGAAGTTCAACGAGTTCCTCGAGTCGCAGGGGCAGACCCGCGAGCAGTTCGACGCCGACATGCGCGCCGAGTCGGAGAAGGCCGTGAAGACGCAGCTGGTGCTCGACTCGGTCGCCGACGCGGAGAACCTCACCGTCTCCGACCAGGAACTCACCGAACGGATCATCTACCAAGCCCAGCGCTTCGGCGTCAGCCCCGACGAGTACGTCCAGCGCGCCCAGCAGTCCGGCCAGCTCGGCGCGATCTTCGCCGACGTGCGCCGCGGCAAGGCGCTCGCCTCGATTGTGCGCCAGGCCACCGTCACCGACGCCAGCGGCAACTCCGTCGACTTCGACGCGCTGTTCGGCCCGGTCACGCCGGCCGAGGAAGCCGCGACCGAGACCGCCGAGGCGGAGCCGGCCGAGGCCAAGTAGTGACGCTCTGAGCGAACGCGGGCGGTGTCGGGACGTTGGCGCCGCCCGCCTTCGTTAATGTCGGTTGCGAGAGATGAGCTCGAGTTTTTTCAGGAGAAGGCAGGCAGACGTGACGCAGCACCAGATGCCCCACATGCGGTCGTCGACCGCTGGGCTGACCTTGAACGACTCGGTGTACGAGCGGCTGCTCCGCGAGCGGATCGTCTTCCTCGGATCCGAGGTCGATGACGAGATCGCCAACCGGATCACGGCGCAGCTGCTGCTGCTTGAGGCCGAGGACCCCAAGCGCGACATCGTCTTCTACATCAACTCCCCCGGCGGCTCGGTCACCGCGGGCATGGCGATCTACGACACCATGCAGCTGATCGAGCCGGACGTGCAGACCTGGGCGATGGGCCTGGCCGCTTCGATGGGCCAGTTCCTGCTGTCCTCGGGCACCCCGGGCAAGCGCTACGCGCTGCCGCACGCGCGGATCATGATGCACCAGCCGTCGGCCGGTGTCGGTGGTACCGCCTCCGACATCGCCATCCGTGCCGAGGTCTTCGGCAAGTGGAAGCGGGAGATGGCGCAGATCACGGCCGAGCAGACCGGACAGACGATCGAGAAGATCACTGCGGACGCCGACCGGGACCGCTGGTTCACGGCCGAGGAAGCCCGCGAGTACGGCTTCGTCGACCAGGTTGCCACCCGCGGTTCGTCCGCGCGCAACTGACCGGCGACTGAAAGATAACGAGGAGTAGCAGTGAGTGACTTCCAGCTCCCACAGTCCCGGTACGTGTTGCCTTCATTCGTGGAGCGCACCAGCTACGGGGTCAAGGAGTCCAACCCGTACAACAAGCTCTTCGAAGAGCGCATCATCTTCCTCGGCGTGCAGATCGACGACGCGTCGGCCAACGACGTGATGGCGCAGCTGCTGTACCTCGAGTCGGTCGACCCCGACCGCGACATCGAGATGTACATCAACTCGCCGGGTGGTTCATTCACCTCGCTCATGGCGATCTACGACACGATGCAGTACGTCCGCCCGGACGTGCGCACCACCTGCCTGGGCCAGGCCGCGTCGGCCGCGGCCGTGCTGCTCGCCGCCGGTACGCCCGGCAAGCGGATGGCGCTGCCCAACGCGCGGATCCTGATCCACCAGCCGTCGCTCGAGGGTGTCTACGGCCAGGTCTCCGACTTGGAGATCCAGGCCAACGAGATCCAGCGGCTGCGTCGCCAGATGGAGATCACGCTGGCGCACCACACCCGCAAGTCGGCCGACGACATCCGCGCCGACATCGAGCGCGACAAGATCCTCACCGCCGAGGACGCGAAGAACTACGGGATCATTGACGAAGTTCTTCCTTACCGCAAGCTTTCCGCGGTCAATTAGTCAAGAAACCTGACCCGTCCATGCCAAATCCGCGCTTCATCCGACACGCGGGGCCGTGATGGCATACGGTCGGTGACGAGGGTTGTCACCGGTATTCGGCAACGGACGGGTCAGGTTCTCCCGCTTTGCGGTACTTGGCACGTACAGTCGAGGGGTGCGCGGGGAGACCCGTCGCCGGAGGAGACACCCCGACTGGTGTTGAAGTCGGAACACCCGAACGGGCGAAACGCTCGAGACACAGCCAGGCGTACCGGCCGGTACGCCGGAGGGGACAAGGTCAGCGGTCATGGCACGTATCGGTGACGGCGGAGACCTGCTCAAGTGCTCCTTCTGCGGAAAGAGCCAGAAGCAGGTGAAGAAGCTCATCGCCGGCCCCGGCGTGTACATCTGCGACGAGTGCATCGACCTGTGCAACGAGATCATCGAGGAAGAGCTGGCCGAGGCCGGTGACGTCAAGCTCGACGAGCTGCCCAAGCCCGCCGAGATCCACGACTTCCTCGACCAGTACGTGATCGGGCAGGACGACGCGAAACGCAGCCTCGCCGTAGCGGTGTACAACCACTACAAGCGCATCCAGTCGGGCGATCGGGCGCGCGAAGGACGGGAATCCCGTGAGGAGACCGTCGAACTCGCCAAGTCGAACATCCTGATGCTCGGTCCGACCGGCTGCGGCAAGACATACCTGGCGCAGACCCTGGCCAAGCTGCTCAACGTTCCGTTCGCGATCGCGGACGCCACGGCGTTGACCGAGGCGGGCTACGTCGGTGAGGACGTCGAGAACATCCTGCTGAAGCTGATCCAGGCGGCGGACTATGACGTCAAGCGCGCCGAGACCGGCATCATCTACATCGACGAGGTCGACAAGATCGCCCGCAAGTCCGAGAACCCCTCGATCACCAGGGACGTTTCCGGCGAGGGCGTGCAGCAGGCGCTGCTGAAGATCCTCGAGGGCACCACCGCGAGCGTGCCGCCGCAGGGTGGCCGCAAGCACCCGCACCAGGAGTTCATCCAGATCGACACGACGAACGTGCTGTTCATCGTGGCCGGCGCGTTCGCCGGGCTGGAGAAGATCATCCAGGACCGGGTCGGCAAGCGCGGCCTGGGCTTCGGTGCGGAGATCCGCACCGCGGCGGAGATCGACAAGAGCGACGTGTTCTCCGACACGATGCCGGAGGACCTGATCAAGTTCGGGCTGATCCCCGAGTTCATCGGCCGTCTGCCGATCGTCGCCAGCGTGACGAACCTCGACAAGCGCTCACTGGTCACCATCCTCACCACGCCGCGCAACGCGCTGGTGAAGCAGTACCAGAAGCTCTTCGAGATGGACGGCGTCGAGCTGGAGTTCACCGACACCGCCCTCGAAGCCGTCGCCGACCAGGCGATCCTGCGAGGGACCGGTGCCCGTGGGCTGCGCGCGATCATGGAAGAGGTCCTGCAGCCGGTGATGTACGACATCCCGAGCCGCACGGACGTCGCCAAGGTCGTGATCACCGAGCAGACGGTCCGGGAGAACGTGAACCCGACGATCGTCGCCCGGCAGCCAACCCGCCGGGAACGGCGCGAGAAGTCGGCCTGAGCGGCCAACCTCGGTCACATCGGCACTTGGACGCCTCCACCCCGCAGGGTGGGGGCGTTCAGTCGTTGACGGGCGCGTGTTTTCCCAGAAACGTCAATACGTCGGGGACGATCCGCTTGTAGAACGGGTCGCCGTGCCCGCCAGGCCCGGTGTAAGCGACCTCGGGCTTGGCCAGCTTGATGAACTTGCGGGCGCCTTCGATGAAATGGTCCTCGGTTCCGCACCAGATCCCGACCGGAGTCGACCCGAGCTTGTCCACATTGCGCAGCGGGTCCAGTGAGGCCCACTCCGCGGTGTCCTTGAAAGCCTTACGGGTGCTCATCTCGCGCCAGGACGTGAGCAGCCCGGGGGAGATGGCCGCGACCGCCTGCGCGGGGTGACCGGCCTCGTTGCGGCGCCGTCCGTACAGCAAAGCACCGAAACCACCCATGGAAATGCCCGCGCACGCGAACGGCACGCCCTGGGCGTCGCCGAGACCGCGTTCACGCATCCAACGCGGCACTTCGTCCAGCAACATCGCCATCGAATTGTCGCCGCGCTGGTTCTCGTGCCAGTAGTTGTCCCCGCCATCCAGGGCGACGAAGGCGAATGGCGGAATTGTGCCATCGGCGGACATGTCGATCAGGTGCCGAGCGAGGCCAGTTGGCGCTGCCCGGCGGGCGTTGCCGTGCAGGCCGTGCAGCATCAGGCAGACGGGCAACTGCTGCGGCCGGGCACGGTTGGGCAGGATCGTGACCATGTCGACGTCACGCTTGCGGCGCTGCGAGTAGACCCGCTCGTACTTGATGACCACTTCGTTGGGGCCCACGGGAGGCGCCGAGGAGTCCAGCACGTCGCCGATCAGGTTGGTCACCGGAAGCGCGCCGGTGGCCAGCACCAGGCCGGTCGTGGCCAGCCCGGCCGTCCCCGCCATGAGCACCGAGCGGCGGGTCATCCGCCGCTTCTCGGGCTCCGCCGTGCCCTCTGGCTCTGTTGCCACCGTTGTCCCTTTCCCCCTGCTTTCACCCTCATGCTCTACCACTGAGACGTAGCGGAGGGAGGGTGAGTTGCGTTCCGTAGCCACCATCGGGGGAAAGGGTCTAGACGTTTCCGATCAGCCCAGGTAGGGGCTCACTCGGGGGAGTCATCCAGTCGCTCGATGCCGGTGTAGACGTTCATCGAGTCGCCACGCAGGAAGCCGATCAACGTCATCCCGCTCTCCTCAGCCAACTCGACGGCCAACGACGACGGCGCCGACACGGCAGCGAGCATCGGCACGCCTGCCATGGCCGCTTTCTGCACGAGCTCGAAGGAGGCCCGGCCGGACACCATCAGCACCGTCCCGGTCAGTGGGATGTGGCCGTTGAGCAGCGCCCAGCCCATGACCTTGTCGACCGCGTTGTGCCTGCCGACGTCCTCGCGGACCACGAGCAGTGTGCCGTCGGCCCGGAACAGCCCAGCCGCGTGCAGCCCGCCGGTCGAGTCGAACACGCGCTGCGCCTCGCGCAGGGCGTCCGGGAGGCCGGTTAGGACGGTCGGAGAGACCTTGGTGGGGTCCGCGGCTGGGGAGTGGCGGGTTTTCAGGCGTACGGCGTCCAGAGCGGCCTTTCCGCACACTCCACAGGAGGATGTGGTGTAAAAGTTTCTCTCCACTCCCGTGTCGGGCGGTGGCACGCCTGGCGCGAGCGCGAGATCGAGCACGTTGTACGTGTTGCGCCCGGTGTCGTCGACGCTGTCGCAGTAGCGCGCGGTGGAGATGTCCTCTTTGTCGCCGATGACGCCCTCGGTGAGCAGAAATCCATGCGCGAGTTCGACGTCGTGCCCTGGCGTGCGCATGGTGACCGCCAAGGACTTGCCGCCGACCCGGAGCTCCAACGGCTCCTCGGCCGCTAGCACATCCGGCCGGCGGCGTCGACCGTTCGGCGACAACTTGACTACCGATCGGCGCACGGTTACCCGCCCCATGGTGCTCCGTTCTTGCTGCGGTCCACAGAGACCATTAGTTTGCCTACTCAACAACCACCGTGGGGAGGTCAACGATGGCCCTCGGTTTCCTGGACCGCTCCCGTATCGTCGCGCCGGAGGGCTGGAGTCGCTGGCTGGTACCGCCCGCCGCCCTCTCCGTGCACCTGGCGATCGGGCAGGCCTATGCCTGGAGCGTGTTCAAGCCTCCGCTGGAGAAGTATCTCTCATTGAGCGGTGCGCAGAGCGCTTTGCCGTTCCAGCTGGGCATCGTCATGCTCGGCCTGTCGGCGGCGCTGTTCGGTACGAAGGTGGAACGCAACGGGCCGCGGTGGGCGATGTTCGTGTCGCTCTGCTGTTTCTGTGGTGGCTTCATGGTCGCCGCCCTCGGTGTGCTGACCAAGCAGTACTGGCTGGTCGTACTGGGCTACGGCGGTCTCGGCGGGATCGGCCTCGGCATTGGCTACATCTCGCCAGTGTCCACACTGATCAAGTGGTTCCCCGACCGTCCGGGCATGGCCACCGGCATCGCGATCATGGGCTTCGGCGGCGGTGCGCTGATCGCCTCGCCCTGGTCGGCGGAGATGCTGCAGGCCTTCGGCGTCACGTACGACAACGTCGGCCGCGTGGTCTCGGTCGCCGACAGCGCCATCGCGACGACGTTCCTGGTGCACGGCCTGGCGTACGCGGTCTTCATGTCCGTCGGTGTCCTGCTTGTCCGTGTCCCCGCCGACGGCTGGGCACCGGCTGGCTGGAGCCCGGCGAACGACAAGGCGCACGCGCTGATCACCACGGCGAACGTGTCGGCGAAGAACGCGATCAAGACGCCGCAGTTCTGGTGCCTGTGGGTGGTCCTGTGCTTCAACGTGACCGCGGGTATCGGCATCCTCGAGAAGGCATCGCCGATGATCACCGACTTCTTCCGGGAGACACCGGTGCCGGTGAGCGCGTCGGCCGCGGCCGGGTTCGTCGCCTTGCTGTCGCTGGCCAACATGCTCGGCCGGATCGGCTGGTCGTCCACATCGGACCTGCTCGGCCGAAAGAACATGTACCGGCTCTACCTCGGCGTCGGCGCGCTGCTGTACCTGGTGATCGCGTTGTTCACGAACGAGTCGAAGATCCTGTTCATCATCTGCGCGATGCTGATCCTTTCCTTCTACGGAGCGGGTTTCGCCACAGTTCCGGCATACCTGAAAGATCTGTTCGGCACGTATCAGGTGGGTGCGATCCACGGCCGCCTGCTCACGGCCTGGTCGGTCGCGGGCGTGCTCGGCCCGCTGATCATCAACGCCATCGCGGACGCGCAGAAAGCAGCGGGCAAGAGCGGACCCGCGCTGTACACAACGTCCCTGTACATCGTGATCGGCCTGCTGGTGATCGGCTTTATCGCCAACGAACTCGTCCGGCCGGTGAACGCCAAGTTCCATGAGAAGACCACGGAGAAGGTGGCCCCATGAGCGAGGAAACCGGGAAGGTCAACCGGACGCCCCTGACGATCCTGGCGTGGCTCTGGGTGGGAATCCCACTTCTCTACGGTCTGTACGAGCTGATCATCAAGGTCGCCCAGCTCTTCACCGGCTGAGCCCAGGGCTCAACGCCTGCGACTCGTAGCGACGAGAACGCGCCACGCCGAGGTTCCGGTGTGGCGCGTTCTCGCTTCCGAGTCCGCGGCCAACAACTGGGTCGGCTGGCCATGATCGCGGTCGGTTCGGTCGCGGTCGGGCTCTGGTCGCGATGTCTCGGTTGCAATCCGGCGTTCGCCGCGATGGTCTCGGTCGCGACACTCCAGCTGCAGTCGGGCCGTGGCTGTGGTGCTGGGTCGCGGTCGGGCGATGGCCGCGACGCTCCAGTCGCAGTCTGACCCTAGCCGCGATGTCTCGGCCGCAGTCAGACCATGGCCGCGGTGTATCGGCCGCAGTCAGACCTTGACCGCGACGTTTTCAGCCGCAGTCAATCCACTCGGGTCGGTCCGCGCGCCATCAAAGCGACTGCGACCCGCAGCTTGATCTCGGCTGATCGCCGCGACGGCCACTCGCAGCGCCGCCGCAGCCCGCAGGCCTCGCTTCGGCTGGCAGCCGTAACTGCCACACCGCCCTGGCCCTGCCTTGTCGCCGCGACTGTCAGCCGGCTTACTCCACTCATCTTGTCTGAATGTTGACATTAGGACGTTCGCGGGTCATGGTGGAGGTATGACGCGACCCGGATTCCACCTCGCCATTCCCGTCGATGACCTGGCCGAAGCGCGCGAGTTCTACGGCGGTGTGCTCAAGCTCGAAGAGGGGCGCTCCGCCGATGCCTGGGTGGACTGGAACTTCTACGGCCACCAGGTCGTCACCCACGTCGTTCCTGGTTCTCGCGGGGATACTGGGCGCAACCCGGTCGACGGCCACGATGTGCCCGTGCCGCACTTCGGCCTGATTCTGCCGATCCCGGAGTTCCACGTGCTCGCGGACCGGCTTCGGGCCGCCGGAACCGAGTTCGTGATCGAGCCGTACCTGCGGTTCGCGGGCGAGCCGGGGGAGCAGTGGACCATGTTCTTCCGTGACCCGGCGGGCAACGCCCTGGAGTTCAAGGCGTTCAAGGACGAGTCGCAGGTGTTCGCCAAGTGACCAGGGGTGTGCTCGTCACCGGCGGATCCCGCGGGATCGGTGCGGCGATCGCCGACGCCTTCCGGGACAAGGGCGACAAGGTGGTCGCCCTGTCCTCTTCGGACGCCGACCTCGCCGACCCCGATGCGATCGAACGCGCGGTCACCTCCGCTGTGGAAACCCTTGGCGGTATTGACGTTCTGGTGAACAACGCGGGCCTGGTCGAACTGGGTTCACTGCACGAGCTGTCCTATGCGGACTGGCAGTCGCTGTGGCAGCGGACGTTCGCGGTCAACGTGTTCGGCGCGGCCAACATGTCCTATCTCGTCGCCCAGCACATGATCGGCCGAGGCATCCGAGGACGGATCATCAATGTCGGCTCCCGTGGCGCGTTCCGTGGTGAGCCGGGCATGCCTGCCTACGGTGCGAGCAAGGCAGCGCTGCACTCGCTCGGCCAGTCGCTCGCGGTCTCCCTTGCCCCGCACGGAATCGCCGTCACCTCGGTGGCTCCGGGTTTCGTCGGCACTGACCGTGTCGCCGAGATGGTGACCGAGGACGTCCGGCGCCAGAGCCCGTTCGGCCGGGTGGCTCGTCCGGAGGAGATCGCCGCTGCGGTGATCTACCTGGCCTCGCCGGAGGCGGAGTGGGCGTCAGGCACTGTGGTCGATCTGAATGGCGCCTCCTATCTGCGCACCTGATAGGCGTGCTTCTACTGTTGCCTGGTGACAGTTGATGTTGTGACCACGCAGGTGATCGTGCTCAACGGCGGCTCCAGCTCGGGCAAGTCCGGGATCTCCCGGTGCCTGCAGGCAGTCCTGCCCGAGCCGTGGCTCGCTCTCAGCGTGGACACCCTGGTTGACGCGATGCCGCCGGTGAACTCGGGTATCGAGTTCGCCTCGGATGGCGGCGTGCACGTCGGCGAGGGTTTCCGGACGATGGAGGCCGCGTGGATGGCGGGCGTTGCCGCGATGGCGCGGGCTGGCGCTCGGATCATCATCGATGACGTGTTCCTCGGTGGCGCAGCCTCCCAGCAACGATGGCAGAAGGCCTTGGACGGACTGTATGTTCTGTGGGTCGGGGTCAGGTGTGACAGCGAGGTGGCTGCGGGACGGGAGATCGCGCGGGGTGACCGGGCACGGGGGATGGCCGCGTCCCAGGCTGAGCTGGCTCATCAAGACGTCCACTACGATCTGGAAGTGGACACTACCCGCACCGAGTCCATGGCCTGTGCACGAACCATCGCTGCGTACCTCGACCGCTAGGTCGTCGCGATGGCGGCCAGGACGTCGGTGCGCGATGCTCGGCGTGCGGGCCACAACGCGGCGAGGACTCCGACGACGACCATGCCGATGAGTGCCACGCCGATGATCTCGTAGGGCACCGAGAACTCCCAGAGTGATTGGCCCATCATGGCGTGCTGCATGACCGCGCCGAACCCGACGCCGACCAGGATGCCGAGCAGTCCGCCGTACGCACAGATCACCACGCTTTCCATCCGGATCGCCCGGCGGACCAACGGCTGACTCGCGCCCACCGCACGCAACACTCCGATCTCTCTCGTGCGTTCCATCACCGACAACGCCAGCGTGTTGACCACGCCGAACGCCGCGATGACGATCGCTGCCCCGAACAAGGCGTACATCAGCGACAGCAACAGTTCGAAGCTCTCGGTTGCCTCCTTGATCACTCCATCTCGGTCCGTGACGACCACGTCCGGCCGGTCACGAAACGCCTGCTCGATGCCCGCGCGGGCCGCCGCCGGGTCAGGGCCAGTCGCATACACGCTGGTCACTGTGCTGTTCCGGAACTTCGCCGGCACCGCGGCCAAGTCCACATAGAACAGTGGCCTGCCTTCCATCCCGTTGTGCAGTCCCACGATCGTCGTCGTGATCGACGTGACCGGGTCGAGGGTCAGCGTCACCTGATCGCCTAATCGGGCACCGATCATGGCTGCCTCGTTCTCTCCGACGATCGCTCCGGCGCGCACATCACCCGTGCCCGCAACGATTTCGGGTTTCACGAGGCCATCGGCTTCGATTGCCGACATCGTGGTCGGCGACGTGGATCCGTTGTGCGTCACCTTGATGAACGCGTACCGGTCGGCGGATGCGCTCGTTACGCCCGGTGCCGACCGCACCCTCTCCAGGACGTCGGTGCCGAGCGCGACACGGTCCACTGGTGAATGGACGATGGTCGCGGCTGCCGGGACTGTCGCCTGGATGCTCGAGCCGAGCATCGACGTGATCGACGAGCCCAGCGTGGCGAACGCACACACCAGCGCGAGCCCGACCATCAGCGCAGACGTTGTCGCCGCGGTACGCCGCGAATCCCGCACCGAGTTGCGAACCCCGAGACGGGTCGCTGGGCCGCCGTGGCGGCTGAGCAACCGGCCGACCGGCCGAAGCACGGCCGTGGCAAGCACGGGGGCCAGGAACAAGACACCGAGCCACACGGCGATGCCACCACCCATTGCCACGATGCGTTCGGTCGTGGATAGGTCGTTCCGCAGCGTCAGAGCAATCGAGATGACGCCTGAGGTCACCGCCACCAAGCCGACGACGGTTCGCACGACGAGAGACCGAGGGGCGAAAGAACCGTCGGTTCGCAGCGCGGCTACGGGTGCGATGCCTGCGGCCCTGCGTGCCGAGGTGTACGCCGCAACCATGGTGACCAGTACGCCGGTCGCGTAGCCGACCAGGATGCTGGTGGGCGACACCGATAGCGCGATGCCGTCTCCGTCGCTGGCCACCAACCCGAGTAAGCCCATGCCGATACCAAGCGCCACACCGAGTGTCGACCCGATCCAGCCGAGCACACCGGCCTCGACCAGTACCGCGTTGCGCACCTGACGGCGGGTCGCGCCGATCGCGCGCAGCAGCGCCAGTTGCCGACTTCGTTGCGTCACCAACATCGAGAAGGTATTGGCGATGACGAACATGCCTGCCAGCAACGACACCGCCGCGAATCCCAGCAGGGATTCCCGTTGTGACTGAGCCGAATCGTCCGCCCTGGCCTGGGCTTGCGCAGTCAGTTCCGCACCGGTGGCGACCGTGCGCAGTTCCGGATCCAGGAAGGCACGCGCGGTCGCCGCGATCGCGTCGGCGTTCGCGCCCGGTTTGGCGATCAATTCGACTCGCGTGAAGCCGTTGCCCAGCACCGCAGGATCGCCGAACGCGACACTGGGCACCGGTTCGCCGAGCGGCCGGTAGGTGTACAGGCTCGTCACCGTGGCGTCGAGAGATCGCCCATCGGACAACAGAATCCGGGCTGTGTCACCGACCGCACGACTGGCTTCTCTGGCCTGGGTCTCACTCAGGGCCACCTCGCCCGGTCCAGGTGCCCGGCCTGCCGTGAGGGTGAATCGGTCCGACGAGTCCCAGCCTGTACCCGCCATGTCGGGGCGTGCGGAGACGAGTTTGCCGTCCGCCCGGATCAGGCCCGCGTACCCGAACGTCACCCCGGAAGTGCTTGCCACACCGGGGATCGCGGCGAGGCGGTCCTTGTCGGCCGCGGTCAGCTCGGGGGCCTTGCCGGCAATCTGTACCGACACGCTCACGTCCCCGCGGACATCCTGGCCGCGGATGGTCTCGGCGGCTGAGTCCGAGACAACCCATGTGGCCACAACGAAAGCCACGCCCAACGTGATCGCGACGAGTGTCATCGCGACTCTTCCCTTGTGCGCGCGCAGATCACGCAACATCGCGCGAAGCATCAGACAACTACCTTCTCGAGGTCTTTCATCCGGTCAAGAACACGGTCTGCCGTCGGGTCGGCCAGCTCACCGACCACACGGCCGTCGGCGAAGAACAGAACGCGATCGGCGTAGGCGGCCGCCGTCGGTTCGTGCGTCACCATCACCACGGTCTGGCCCAACTCGTCCACACTGCGGCGCAGGAAGCCGAGGACATCCGCCGAGGACTTGGAGTCCAGCGCGCCGGTCGGCTCGTCGGCGAACACCACGTCGGGCTTGGTGATCAAGGCACGGGCACACGCGACCCGTTGCTGCTGGCCACCGGATAACTGGTTCGGTTTGTGCCCAAGGCGATGCCGCAGGCCGATCCCGTCGATGACCGTGTCGGCGAAGGCCTGATCGGGCCGTCGCCCGGCCAAGTCGAGCGGCAGCACGATGTTCTCCCACGCGGTCAGCGTCGGCAGCAGGTTGAACGCCTGGAACACGAACCCGACCCGGTCCCGCCGTAAAGCGGTCAGCCGCGTGTCGGACAAAGAAGACGTCTCGGTGCCACCGATGAACACCTCGCCACTGGTCGGCTTGTCCAGCCCGGCAAGGCAATGCAGCAGCGTGGACTTGCCGGACCCGGAGGGGCCCATGATCGCGGTGAACCGCTCTCGCGGAAACCCGACAGTCACGTTGTCGAGCGCGAGAACTGTTACGTCGCCAGGAGATCCGGCTCCATATACTTTGGACAGGGACGTGGCGTGTACCGCCGGTGTGGTCGATTTCTGCACGCTGCCAACGGTCCCGGATCGCGGCTTGCGGCACATCTGCCTGCAGACAGATTCGCTGTCTCTATCTCCAGACGGATGCGGTCGACCGCGGTCCGCCCTACGGTGGATCGTGCGACGCGAATCAGCGCAGCACCGACCGGCTGGTGCAAGTCAGCCGCAGGTGGCCTGCGAGGGCACTTCGGCGTTGGGATCGAAATAGGCGGTTCGATCCTCGTTCTGATTGTCCGCGGACTCGGTGTCGCGTCGTTGACTGTAGGCAGGAGCGAGATAGCCGGCGCGCAAAGCGTCACAACCCATGGAATAGGTGAAACCGTGTGAACGAGATGGCCAGATCCCGCGGCTGTTCGGCGTGTATTTGTCGCCCAGCACCGAGTAGTCGACATCCCACCGGCCGACGGCGACGATGTCCATGGCATTCCTGAGCCTGTCCGGCTCGTCGATGCCGAAGGCGTACGCGAACACGTAGTTCGTGTGCACGACCAATTCGCCTGTCTTGGCGCCCTGCTCGGCCCACATCCGGCCGCGCACTTTGGGTTCGGCGGGCAGCAGTGTGTACCCGGTGGCGAGCCTGGTGGCGTACGCGTGCGCCTCGTGCGGGTCGTTGCCGAACACCGGACGCATTTTCTTCTGCGAGTCCTTGGCCAGCAGCTTGAGATAACGCTCGACGTCGTGCTGCTCGAGGACCGCCCGATCCAGTCTGGAGGTGATCAGTATCTGGCGGACCCGTGCGTACGCGTCCTCCACTTGCTGCGCGGTGAACGGGCCGACGGCCTTCGCGGGCGGCGCGACGATGCCGGCTGCACCGTCCGACCAATCCGCTGCGGGCGTACCAATGAAAGGACGGTTGAAGTCCACTTGAACCGGCGGTGCCGCCGCCTTCACGTCGACTGTTCTCGGCTCGGCCGTGCCCCGCACTTCGTTGAAGGCCACGATCCCGGCCACGACCGCGACGCCCACGGCGAGCGTGGCGACCTTGGCGCGGTAGCGCTTGAAGAACGAGCGTGCTGAACCGGCTTCGTGTTGTGGGTCCTCGGGCATATCTCCCTCGCGCGTGCTCGCGCCAGAACAGTGCGCCCGGCAGCCCCGTGGTGTCGTCCACACCGGACTGGGTGAGCGTAGCCTGAACACGGTGCGTAAAACTAGTGGTTACGCGTAGTGGCCCGAGTGCGCTGAGTCACAATGCGTGGTCGTCGGCTGACGGTCGGCCGGGGAAGTCACCCGTTCGTATGAGTAGGCAATGCGGGTGAAAGCGTTCCGACGCGGTTCGTAAACTCTGTCACCGTGACAGAGACAGCCATTCCCCAGCCAACTACCGATCTTCCGGCCGCGTTCGCGCCCGAGAAGGTAGAGGGACGGCTGTACCAGCGTTGGGTAGAGGCAGGTTACTTCGAGGCCGATGCCTCTTCGGACAAGCCGCCCTTCACCATCGTGCTGCCGCCACCGAACGTGACGGGCAGTCTGCACATGGGCCACGCGCTGGACCACACGCTGATGGACGCGATGTCGCGCCGTCGTCGCATGCAGGGCTACGAGGTGCTCTGGCTGCCGGGCATGGACCACGCGGGCATCGCCACGCAGAACGTGGTGGAGCGCGCGCTCGCCGAGAAGGAGGGCGTGTCCCGGCACGACCTGGGCCGTGACGAGTTCGTGGCGCGGGTGTGGGAGTGGAAGGACGAGTACGGCGGCCGGATCCTCGGCCAGATGCGCAGGCTCGGCGACGGCGTCGACTGGAGCCGCGAGCGCTTCACCATGGACGAGGGCCTGTCCAAGGCTGTGCAGACCGTCTTCAAGAGGATGTACGACGACGGCCTGATCTACCGTGCGGAACGGATCATCAACTGGTGCCCGCGGTGCCAGACGGCACTGTCGGACATCGAGGTGGAGCACTCCGAGGACGAGGGCGAGCTCGTCTCGATCCGGTACGGCGACGGTGACGAGTCGATCGTCGTGGCGACCACACGTGCCGAGACCATGCTCGGCGACACCGCGGTGGCCGTGCATCCCGAAGACGAGCGGTACAAGCACCTGATCGGCAAGGAGCTCCGGCTGCCGTTGACCGACCGCCGCATCCCGGTGGTCGCCGACGAGCACGTGGACCCCGAATTCGGTACGGGTGCGGTGAAGGTGACGCCTGCGCACGACCCGAACGACTTCGAGATCGGCCAGCGGCACGACCTGCCGTCGATCACGATGATGAACGAGCGCGCCGTGGTCATCGTGAAGGGCCCGTTCGAGGGTCTCGACCGGTTCGAGGCCAGGCCCGCGGTGGTCGCCGCGTTGCGTGAGCAGGGGCGGATCGTCGCCGAGAAGCGGCCGTACCTGCACTCGGTCGGGCACTGCTCGCGGTGCGACACCGTCATCGAGCCGCGCCTGTCGATGCAGTGGTGGGTGAAGGTCGAGCCGTTGGCGCGCGCGGCCGGTGACGCCGTGCGGGACGGCCGGACCACGGTCCACCCGCCGGAGTTGGCCAAGCGCTACTTCGACTGGGTCGACAACATGCACGACTGGACCATCTCCCGCCAGCTGTGGTGGGGGCACCGGATCCCGGTCTGGTACGGCCCGAACGACGAGGTCGTGTGCGTCGGCCCGGACGAGCAGCCGCCGTCGGGCGACGGCTGGACGCAGGACCCTGACGTGCTCGACACGTGGTTCTCCTCCGGCCTGTGGCCGATCTCCACGCTGGGCTGGCCGGAGAACACCACGGACCTGAAGCGGTTCTACCCGACCAGCGTGCTGTGCACCGGCTACGACATCCTGTTCTTCTGGGTCGCCCGGATGATGATGTTCGGTCTGTACGCGATGGACGGCGTGCAACCGTTCGACCAGCTCTACCTGCACGGACTGATCCGTGACCAGTACGGCAAGAAGATGTCCAAGTCGCGCGGGAACGTGATCGACCCGCTGGAGTGGCTCGACCGCTACGGCGCCGACGCGTTGCGCTTCACCCTGGCCCGCGGCGCCAACCCGGGCAGCGACATGGCGTTGGCGGAGGAGTGGGCGTCCGGCTCACGTAACTTCGTCACCAAACTGTGGAACGCCAGCCGCTTCGCCCTGATGAACGGCGCGACGACGGCCGTGCCGGTGCCGGACCGCGACGAGCTGACCGACGCTGACCGCTGGATCCTGGACCGCCTGGACGGCCTCGTGTCCGAAGTGGACGGTCTGTTCGAGGACTTCCAGTTCGCCAAGCTGTGCGACGCGCTCTACCACTTCACCTGGGACGAGTTCTGCGACTGGTACCTGGAGCTGGCGAAGGTCCAGATCGCCGAAGGCCGCGAGGACGCCACCCGCGCGGTGCTCGGGCACGTGCTGGACGCCTTGCTGCGCCTGCTGCACCCGATCATCCCGTTCGTCACCGAGGAGCTCTGGACGGCCCTGACCGGCGGCGAGTCGGTGGTGGTCGCCGCGTGGCCGTCGGCAAGCGGAGCTTCGGCGGACGCCGGTGCCGCGCAGCGGATCGAAGGCGTGCAGAAGCTGATCACCGAGATCCGCCGGTTCCGCAACGATCAGGGCCTCAAGCCAGGGCAGAAGGTCAGCACCCGGCTGACCGGTGTCGAGGCAGCGGGCCTGTCGGCCCACCAGAGCGCCGTGGCCACGTTGGCCCGCTTGACCGAACCGGAGGACAGCTTCTCGGCCAGCGCGTCACTCGAGGTCGCCCTGCCTGGCGGGGCGTCGGTGGTGGTCGAACTGGACCTGTCGGGCGCGGTGGATGTCGAGGCGGAGCGCAAGCGGCTGACGAAGGACCTCGCGGTGGCTCAGAAGGACCTCGCCCAGTGCGAGGCCAAACTGAACAACCCGAAGTTCACCGAGAAAGCCCCGGCCGACGTCGTCGACAAGATCAAGATCCGCCGTGAGACAGCACTTGCGGACATCGACCGGATCAACGCCCGGCTGAGCGCCCTGCCCCCGGCCTGACCTACGTCGCGGGTCCGGCAGCTTGGGTTCGCCCGGGCTCGCCGGACCGGTTTTGTCGGTCCCCTTCGGTAACGTGGAATTCGGGGGTCCCCTCTGGGGGATTCCTGTCGGGGTGAGGGCTGTGCGGGGCAGTGGGGTGCGGCAGGGAGATGATGAACGTCGTCCGGCCCGGCGCGCTGGACAGGTTCACCGTTCCACCGTGGGCGCTCACGATCGAGTGCACGATCGACAGGCCCAGGCCGGTGCCGCCGATGCTGCGGGTCCGCGAGTCGTCGATCCGGTAGAACCGGTCGAAGATCCGGGCCTGGTGCTCGGGCGGGATCCCTGGGCCGGTGTCGCTCACGATCACCACAGCGTCCGCGTTCACCCGTAGCTCCACCTCCGTGCCGACGGGGGTGTGGCGGGCGATGTTCGTGAGCAGGTTGTCCAGGACCTGGCGCAGCCGCATCCCGTCGCCCTGGATCAGAACTCGGCTTGGCGCGTCGAAATCCAGCGGATAGTCCGGGTGTGCGGCCACGAATGCCTGCGCTGCGGCCGACGCGACCTCGACGAGGTCCACTTCCTCTTGGCGCAGCGGGGTTTCCGAATCCAGCCTGGCCAGCAGCAGCAAGTCGTCCACGAGGACGCTCATTCGTTCCGTTTCCTCGCGGATTTTCGCGAGGTGCGCTTCGCGTTCCTCCGGTTCATTGGCTGCTGCGTAGCGGAAAAGGTCCGCGTAGCCCCGGATCGAGGTCAACGGGGTACGCAGTTCGTGGGACGCGTCCGCGATGAACCGGCGCAGCCGTTGTTCCGCCGCTGTCCTTGCCGCCAGGGATGAGTCGATGTGGTCGAGCATCACGTTGAACGACGTCCGAAGTTCTTCCACTTCCGGTCCGCCGCCTTCGCCGTTCGCGCGAACCGGCAGGTGACTGGAATCCGTCAGGTCGTGGGATGTGATGTCGTGCGCTGTCGACGCCATGTCGCTCAGCGGGCGCAGACCTCGGCGCAGCACGAGTCTGCCAACGACGACCAGCAGTACGAGGGCCGCTCCGAACGCTCCGACCGACAGGATGATCAGCCAGCGGACCGTGCTGTTCAGATCGCCGATCGGGGCCGCGCTGACCAGGATGTTGCCGCCGCTGATCTCGCACGCGCGGGCGCGGAACGGGCCCTCACCGTGGATGAAGATCGTCTGGAAGAGGTGGTCTTCCTGCTTCTGGTCCGCCAAGTCCTTCGCGAGCGTTTCGAACTCGTCACGGTCCTGCGCGGGCGGCAGATCGTTGCCGGCGACCGACGAGACGTTGCCGGTCGACGGGTTGTACACCAGCTGGTGCCAGGTGTACGGCGGTTTCCACTTGTTGTAGACGCCCGCTTGTTCCTTCTGGGTTTTCGCCAGCTGGTCGTCGAGCTGGCGGGCCAGGAAGTCACGCGTGCTCGTCACCAGGACTGTGCCGACAATTCCGAAGACAACCAACGACAACACGCCCAGCGCCAAGGCCAGGCGTGTGCCGAGCGGGGTTCGTTGCCAGCGGTTCATCCCGTTGGCCGCCGCACGACGTAACCCACGCCGCGGACGGTATGGATCAACGGCTCATGGCCGTCGTCGATCTTCCGGCGCAAATGTGACACGACCAATTCGACCACATTGGACCTGCCGCCGAAGTCGTACTCCCAGACATGGTCGAGGATCTGCGCCTTGGTCAGCACAGCCGGCGAGCGGCGCATCAGGTACCGCAACAGTTCGAACTCCGTCGGCGTCAACGACACCGTCACGCCCGCGCGTTTCACCTCACGGGTGTCCTCGTCCATCGTCAGGTCGCCGACTTCGAGCACGGATCGCTTCCACGCCGGGCCGTTGCTACGGCGCAGCACCGCGCGCAACCGCGCCATCAGCTCTTCCACCGAGAACGGCTTGACCAGGTAATCGTCGCCACCACGGGTCAGCCCCGCGATACGGTCCGCGGTCGCGTCCTTCGCCGTGAGGAAGACCACTGGCACCATCGCGCCGCTCGCGCGCAGGCCGTCCAGCACCGTGAACCCGTCCACATCGGGCAGCATCAGGTCCAGCACCACGATGTCGGGGCCGAAGCTGGCGGCCTGACGCAGCGCTTCCTCACCCGTCCCGGCGGTCACCGCGTTCCAGCCCTCGTAGCGGGCGACGGTCGCGACCAGGTCGGCGATGTGCGGTTCGTCGTCAACCACTAGCAACCGCACCGGGCTCTTCTTGTTCACACTCTCATGGTGCGGTACTGGCGCACGTGGAGCGAGGCGACCGGGCCGCCGATAGTAAGTCGACAGGTTCATGACAGGGTCGACACAGGATCGCGATCCAGTCTCGTTCACATGACGACCCTGTCACTGACCCGGCCGCGCGTTCTCGCGCGGACCGGCCTCTATACGGTCTTGGGCGCCAACGTCGCGCTCGTCACGGTCCTGTTCGCCGATGCCGGGCCGTCGGCCGATCCGCTCATCTCGATCGGCCGCCTGCTGGGGATGTACGGCGCGCTGCTGATGGCCTTCCAGCTCGTGCTGATCGCACGATTGTCCTGGCTGGACCGAAGGCTCGGGATGGACCGGCTGACCAGCCTGCACCGGTGGACCGGATTCGGTGTGCTGTGGCTGCTGCTCGGCCACATGGTCTTCATCGTGTTCGGCTACGCCAACCTGTCAGGCACCGGGCCGGTCGGTGAGCTGGTCACATTGGCCACCACCGTCGAGGGGATCCTGCAGGCGATCGTCGCGTTCGCGCTGATCCTATTCGTCGGCGCGGCCTCGGCACGGTTCGCCCGGCGCAAACTGGCGTACGAGACCTGGCACTTCATCCACCTGTACACCTATCTCGCTGTCGTTCTCGCCTTCTCGCACCAGATCTTCGAGGGCTCCTCCTTCATAGGCAACGCCTTCGCCCGCGCCTATTGGTGGACGCTGTGGGGCGGTGCGCTCGGCGCCGTGCTGTTGGGGCGCGTGATTTTGCCGCTGTGGCGCAACTTCCGGCACCGCCTGCGGGTCGCTGCGGTCGTGCCTGAGTCGGATCGGGTCGTGTCCGTGTACGTCACCGGCCGCAACCTCGATCAATTGCCTGCCAAGGCCGGTCAGTTCTTCATCTGGCGGTTCCTCACCAAGGGGCGTTGGTGGGCAGCCAATCCGTTCTCGCTGTCCGCTGCTCCGGATGGGAAGTCGTTGCGGCTCACGGTAAAGGCGCTTGGTGATGGCAGCGCTTCGTTGCGGCACATCAAACCTGGCACGCGCGTGTTCGCTGAGGGCCCGTATGGCGCGTTCACCACGATGCACCAGACGAAGCAGAACGCGTTGCTGATCGCAGGAGGCGTCGGTATCACGCCGATCCGCGCGCTGCTGGAGGAAATCCGTGGGCACGTTGTCCTGTTCTACCGCGTCAACAAGCATGATGACGCCGTTCTGTTGCAGGAACTGGACGAGCTCGCGCGATCGCGTGGTGCCGTGCTGCACCTGCTCGCCGGGCCGGTGAACGCGCAGGACGCGCACGGCAACCAGTTGCTCAGCGCGAAGAACGTGGCCGGACTCGCCCCCGACGTCTGGGACCGCGACGTGTTCGTCTGCGGCCCGCCCCCGATGACCAACGCCGTCCTGCGCTCCCTGCGTGAGCTGGGCGTGCCCCGTGAACAGATCCACGCCGAACGCTTCAGCCTGGCCAGTTGAGAGGACCGAACACCCATGCGTAGAGCCATTCCCACCATCCTGTTGACTGCCGTCGGATTCGTGTTCGTCTGGCAGTACGAACCGACCATAGCCTCGGAGTCGGTGGCGCTCCCGTCCCCGAACACCGTGCCCGCCTTGCCACCCCCGTCGACCCAACAGTCAGCGCCGGGCACGTCGTCCGCTCCACCCGCCGAGCAGGTCAGGACCGTCGACGGTTCGGCCGAACGCAACCGGCACGGCACCGTGCAGGTCCAGGTCGTGTTCACCGGCGATCAGATCACCGACGTGAAGTTCCTGCAGCTGCCCAACTCCGGACCGTCCAAAATGGCCGGACCGCGGCTGGTGCAGGAAACCCTGCAGACGCAGAGCGCCGCGATCGACACCGTGTCCGGCGCGACCATGACCAGTCAGTCGTACATCAACTCGCTGCAGGCCGCCATCGACGCCAAGGGCGCCTGATGCCAGCAGTCACTGCTGTGCGCCAGCTGATGGGCCTGCCGATCTCCGTCGACCTGCGGGACGGCACCCGGCGCGACGCCGACATGGTCTTCGACTGGCTGCACGAGGTCGATCTGCGGTTCAGTCCGTTCCGTTTGGACAGCGAGGTCACGCGGCTGGGCGAGGGCAAGATCGGTGCCGACGAGATCAGCGACGATCTCCGGCACGTCCTCGCGCTGTGCGAAACGTACGAGAACCGGTCGGGAGGCGCGTTCAAAGTCCGGCTTCCCGGGCGCACGCTCGACCCGAACGCCATCGTCAAGGGCTGGTCGGTGCAGCGCGCCGCCGACATGCTGCGGGCCGCCGGGCTGAGCCGGTTCTGCATCAACGCCGGTGGGGACGTGGTCACGGCCGGTGAACCGACCGACGGTCAGCCGTGGCGCGTCGGTGTCCGGCACCCGGACAACAGCCAGCAGGTCTGCGTGGTGCTCGGCATCCGTGACGGCGCCGTGGCCACGTCCGCGGCCTATGAACGAGGCCAGCACATCCTGGACGGCCGCACCGGTCTCCCGGCGTTCGGCCTGCTCAGCATGACCGTGCACGCACCGGACCTGACCACGGCCGACGCGGTCGCGACGGCGGCGTTCGCGATGGGCATCGACGGGGTGGAATGGGCCGCCGGCCAGCCGGGGTGCCTCGTGCACGCGGTCGACTCGAACTACCGGGTTTTCCGGTCCCCGGAGCTGCCGGTTCTCGCATAGTCGCGGCAACTAGACTCAGTTGACGTGACCGATTCCGACGCGCTGCAGGTTCTCCGTGAAGTCGAAGGACAGCTGGACACCCGCTGGCCGGAAACCAAGATCGCGCCGTCGCTCGATCGCATCAAGGCCCTGATGGACGTGCTGGGCAACCCACAGAACTCCTATCCGGTCCTGCACGTCACCGGCACGAACGGCAAGACCTCCACCACCCGCATGATCGATGCCCTGCTGACCAGGATCGGTCTGCGGGTGGGCCGGTTCACCAGCCCGCACCTGCAGCTGGTGACCGAGCGCATCGCGCTGGACGGCGCGCCCATCAGCCCGGAGCGCTACGTCTCGACCTACCACGAGCTCGAGCCGTACGTGTCCATGGTGGACAACGCGAGCGACGTCCGGATGAGCAAGTTCGAGGTGCTCGCCGGGATGGCGTACGCGGCGTTCGCCGAGGCACCGGTCGAGGCCGCGGTGGTCGAGGTCGGGCTGGGCGGCGGCTGGGACGCCACCAACGTGGTGGACGCCGAGATCGCGGTGATCGGCCCGGTCGCCATCGACCACGTCGACTACCTCGGCCCGGACATCACCGGGATCGCACGGGAGAAGGCGGGCATCATCAAGCCCGAGTCGATCGCGCTGGTCGGCGAGCAGCGGCCCGAGGTGATGCAGGTCATGCTGGAGCGAGTGGCCGAGGTGGACGCCACGATCGCCCGGCAGGGCTCGGAGTTCGCGGTGATCAACCGGGACGTCGCGGTCGGCGGGCAGCTGCTGACGATCCAAGGCCTCGGTGGCGTGTACGACGAGATCTTCCTTCCGTTGCACGGCGCGCACCAAGCCGACAATGCGGCCCGGGCGCTCGCCGCGGTCGAGGCGTTCTTCGGCGCGGGAGCCGAGCGCCAGCTGGACATCGAGGCGGTCCGGGAAGGCTTCGCTTCGGTCGTGGTGCCCGGCAGGTTGGAGCGGATGCGTTCCGCGCCAAGCGTTTTCATCGACGCGGCACACAATCCCCATGGCGCGGCGGCATTGGCGACGGCCTTGGAGGACGAGTTCGCGTTCCGGCGGCTGATCGCGGTCGTCGGGATGATGGGGGACAAGGACGCCAAGGGGATCCTCGAGGCGCTCGAACCGGCGGTGACCGACATCATCCTGACGCGCAACACCTCGCCGCGCGCCATGGACGTCGACGATCTGGCCAGCGTCGCGCGGGACATCTTCGGCGACGAGCGGATCGTGGTCGAACCACGGCTGGACACCGCGCTGGAAACCGCGGTGCACCTGGTCGAAGAGGTCGGCGACCCGAACGAACCGTTGGCCGGTGGTGGCATCGTGGTCACTGGGTCCGTGGTCACGGCAGGCGAGGCAAGGACTTTGTTCGGGAAGGAACCGGCATGAGTGCGCCTGACCCGATGAAGGGTTTCCGTGGCGTGATGGCGGGCGCCCTGATCATCGAGGCGATCGTGGTCGCGCTGGCACTGCTGGTCGTGCACCGCACCGGCGGAGGGCTCGCGTCGTGGAAGGGCGTGCTGGTCGGCGGGATTGTGCTCGGCCTGGTCCTGACGTGCGGGCTGCTGCGGTTCTCGTGGGCCATGTACGTCGTGATCGCCTTGCAGGTGATCATGCTGGCGAGCTTCTTCGCCGTGCCGGAACTCGGTGTGCTCGGGCTGATCTTCGGTCTGGTTTGGACGTATCTGTTCTGGTTGCGCCGTGACGTGGCCAAACGGATGGCAGAAGGACGTCTGCCAAGTCAGCAGGACAGTTAACGTCCCGTTCGTTTCGGCGGGATAGAACGCCCCACATGGACAGACGAACAGTTCTGCGTGCGGGCGCGTTGAGCGCCGGTTTCCTTGTCGCTGGAGCACTTCCCGCTAACGCGGTGTTGCGCCGTGACCGCCCTGTGCTCACTCACGGTGTGCAGACAGGCGATGTGACGACTGACGGTGCCCTGGTGTGGACACGGGCCGACCGGCCGTCACGAATGCTGGTCGAGGTGTCCACCGACCCGTCATTCCGTCGCTCTCGTCGCATTCGTGGGCCGGTACTGACCCCCGCCTCTGACGGCACGGGCAAGCTCCGCGTCCGCGGGTGGCCGCCGGGATGCGAGGCGTACTACCGCGTTCAGGCCGAGGACCTCGACGGCCGCACGACGAGTGAACCGTTGACCGGCAGCTTCCGGACGGCTCCGGTCGGTAACTCCGATGTGCGGTTCGCGTGGTCCGGTGACGTCGCGGGCCAAGGATGGGGCATCAACCCCGACATCGGCGGTATGACCGGATTTGCCGCCGTCGCCGCCCGTAAACCGGATTTCTTCCTGCACAGCGGCGACACGGTCTACTCGGACAACCCTCTGGTGGAGAAGGTCACGCTGCCCGACGGCCAGGTGTGGCGCAACGTCGTGACGCCGGAGAAGAGCAAGGTCGCCGAGACGCTGGCCGAATATCGCGGCCAGTTCGCGTACAACCTGCTCGACTCCAATGTGCGGGCGTTGGCGGCCTCGGTGCCGTCGATCGTGCAGTGGGACGACCACGAGGTCGTCAACAACTGGTACCCGGGCGAGATCCTGGACCTGCCGCAGTACACCGAGAAGCGCGTGGACGTGTTGGCGCAGCGGGCTTTCCAGGCGTTCCACGAGTGGCAGCCGATCGACCCGGCGCGTGCCGTCGACGGACGTGTGTACCGCAGCTTCAGCTTCGGCCGCCGCGTCGAACTGTTCGTCGTGGACATGCGGACGTACAAGGACGCGAACAACGCTCCTCGCGACTGTGCCGGTCAGATCCTGGGTGCGCGCCAGGCTCGGTGGCTGGTCGACTCGCTGTCGCGCAGTCGCGCCACGTGGAAGATCGTCGCCGCGGACCTGCCGATCGGCCTGATCGTCCCGGACGGCGCCGACATCGAAGGCGTCGCCAACGGCCTGCCCGGCAAGCCAGGCGGACGTGAGCACGAACTCGCCTGGGTGCTGCGCACGTTGGCGCAGCGTCGCGTGCGTAACGTCGTGTGGCTGACCGCTGACGTGCACTACACCGCCGCACACCACTACTCGCCGGACCGCGCGGCTGTCGGCGACTTCGACCCGTTCTGGGAGTTCGTGTCCGGACCGCTGCACGCCGGCGCGTTCGGGCCCAACACCCTGGACCCGACGTTCGGCCCGGTCGCCGAGTTCGTGCACGCTCCACCGGCCGCGAACACCTCGCCCCTGCTGGGCTACCAGCACTTCGGGGAGGTGGCGGTGGACGGCCGCAGCGGCGAGCTGACCGTGTGGCTGCGTGACGGCCGCGGCACCTCGCTCTGGTCCAAGACATTGCGGCCGGAACGCGCCCGTTAGTCTGCTGCCGTCTCAACAAACCTGCACGAAGGAGTACGGACCGCTGTGAGCGAGCGCACCCTTGTTCTGGTCAAGCCCGACGGTGTGAGCCGCGGCCTGGTCGGAGAGGTCATCTCCCGGATCGAGCGCAAGGGCCTGAGCCTGGTCGCGCTCGAGCTCAAGCACGTCAGCAAGGAGCTGGCCGAGCAGCACTACGCCGAGCACAAGGAGCGGCCGTTCTTCGGCTCGCTCGTCGAGTTCATCACCGGCGGCCCGGTCGTCGCCATCGTCGTCGAGGGCGTGCGCGCGATCGCCGCGTTCCGCCAGCTGGCCGGCGGCACCGACCCGGTGGAGAAGGCCGTGCCCGGCAGCATCCGCGGCGACTTCGGCACCGAGGTGCAGTACAACCTCGTGCACGGCTCGGACTCGGCCGACTCGGCCAAGCGCGAGATCGACCTCTGGTTCCCGAACCTCTGAGGCCCACCACGAGTGCGTGCGAACGGACCGTTCGCACGCACTCCACCCGTTAGAGCGACCCAAAACCTCCCTATCACTGATAGACTGGCGTGGTGGGGTGCCCCCGGGAATGGGTGGGGGCTGCTTGTGGTGCGGTGCGGAGTTGATCTTGTTGTCTTTCGGCTTCCGCTCCTGGAAATGAAGTTGGCTCGGTGATAGCTGAGAAGCGGTCGTTGACTCCGATCGCCTTGTCGGTTACGTCCGGGTGGCCAACGACTCGGACACCGGGGAGCCAAAGGGAGTGCCGAAAACCATCCGATGATTGTCGGTGGGGGCCGTTATGGTGCCTGAGTGGTTGTTGATCCTCTGGTCCAGGCTGTGGGGCTGACCAAGCGGTTCGGGAGTTTCGAGGCGGTCGCCGGCATCGACATCGAGGTGCGCAAGGGCGAGGCGTTCGGCTTCCTGGGTCCCAACGGCGCGGGCAAATCGTCCACCATGCGCATGATCGCGTGCGTGTCCCCGCGTTCCAGCGGCACGCTCAGCGTGCTCGGCATGGACCCGAACACCGAAGGTCCGAAGATCCGGGCCCGCCTCGGAGTGGTGCCGCAGCAGGACAACCTCGACAACGAGTTGACCGTGCGGCAGAACCTTCAGGTGTACGGCCGCTATTTCGGGTTGTCCCGCCAGCACGTCCGGGGCAAGGCGACCGAGCTGCTGGAGTTCGCGCAACTGTCCGACCGGGCCGACGACGAGGTGGATCCGTTGTCCGGCGGCATGAAGCGGCGCCTGACCATCGCGCGGTCCCTGGTCAACGACCCGGATCTGCTGCTGCTCGACGAACCGACCACCGGCTTGGACCCGCAGGCCCGGCATCTGTTGTGGGACAGGCTGTTCCGGCTCAAGCACCAAGGCGTCACGCTGATCGTCACTACACACTACATGGACGAGGCCGAGCAGTTGTGCGACCGCCTTGTGGTGATGGACAAGGGAAAAATCGCCGCCGAGGGCAGCCCGGCCGAGCTGATCGACCGGTACTCCACCAAGGAAGTCCTCGAACTGCGGTTCCCGCCCGGCGAGCAGGACCCCGGGCCGGTGCAGGATCTGGGCGAGCGCGTCGAGGTGCTGCCCGACCGCATCCTGGTCTACACGACCGACGGCGAGGCGTCGCTGGCCGCCGCGCACAACAGAGGCGTGACGCCGGTGTCCAGCCTGGTCCGGCGCTCCACGTTGGAGGACGTGTTCCTCAAGCTCACCGGCCGGACGTTGGTGGACTGATGCTGCATCCGTGGCAGGCCCGGCTGCTGGTGGTCGAGTCGATGTGGACGTGGTACCGCCGCAACTGGCGCGCGACCGTCGTCTCGACCGTGCTGAGCCCGGTGTTCTTCCTGGTCGCCATGGGTTTCGGGCTGGGCTCGCAGATCCAGCCCAGCGGCCTGACCGGTGGGCAGAGCTACGCGGTGTACCTGATGCCCGCCATGCTCGCGGCCGCCGCGGTGCAGAACGCGGCGGGCGAGTCGACGTTCCCGGTCCTGTCCGGTTTCAAGTGGAGCCGCATCTACTGGGGGATGACCGCGACGCCGATCACCCCGGCCCAGGTCGCCACCGGCCAGTTGTTATGGATCTTCTTCCGGCTGACGTTCTCCGGGGTCGTGTTCGCCATCGTCGGGACTTTGCTCGGCGCGGTCACCGGGCCAGGGATCGTTCTGTCGCTCGTGTTCGCCGTGCTGGCGGGGATGGCGTTCGCGGCGCCGTTGGTCGCGTTCGCCGCCACGGTCGAAGGCGAGGGCACCGCGTTCAGCCCGGTGTTCCGCTTCATCGTGCTGCCCATGACGCTGCTGGCAGGCACGTTCTTCCCGGTCACCGAGCTTCCGGCGGTCGTACGGCCGGTCGCATGGATCACGCCGCTGTGGCACGGCACCGAGCTCACCCGCGCCGCCGCGTTCTGGGATCTCGAGTTCTGGCCGGTCGCCGGGCACACGGCGTACCTGCTGGCGCTGATCGGAATCGGCCTGGCGCTGACGGTTCGGAACTTCCGTCGCAGGTTGGGGGTCTAGCGGTGAGTGTCGGGCTGGTCTGGCGCGTCGTCCCGCCAGGGTTGTACGCGCGTCGCGCGCGGACGGTCGTCGAGCGGTCGTTCCTGGTCAACCGGCGTGCCTGGACGGCGATTTTCTCTGGCTTCTTCGAGTCCTTCTTCTACCTGTTCGCCATGGGCGTCGGTTTCGGTGGCCTGATCGGCCAAGTCGTCGGTCCCGGCGGCCAGCCGATGAGCTACGCCGCGTACGTCGCCCCCGCGCTGCTCGCCGCGTCCGCGATGAACGGCGCGGTGTACGACGCCACCTTCAACCTGTTCTTCAAACTGAAGTACGCCAAGGTGTACGACGGCATGCTGGCCACTCCGCTCGGCCCGTTCGACGTGGCGATCGGCGAAATCTCGTGGGCGTTGATCCGTGGCGCGATCTACGCGGTCGGGTTCCTGTCGGTGATCTCCGTACTCGGGTTGGTGTCGTCGCCGTGGACGATCCTCGCGCTGCCCGTCGCGTTGCTGGTGTCGCTGGCGTTCGCCGCGGTCGGCATGGCGTGTACGACGTTCATGCGGTCCTGGCAGGACTTCGACCTCGTCCAGTTGGCGCTGTTGCCGATGTTCCTGTTCTCCGCGACCTTCTACCCGTTGAGCGTCTACCCCGAAGGCCTGCAGTGGATCGTACGGATCTCCCCGCTGTATCACGCGGTTGAGCTGATGCGCGGGCTTACCGCGGGCGTCATCGAGTGGGCGATGCTCGGGCATCTGTCGTACTTCGTGGTCATGGCGGTCGTCGGGATGATCGTGGCAGGCCGCCGCCTCGGCAAACTGTTGCTCAGTTAGGCGACGTCCCGACGTGCCGAACGCCAGAACCGCTGCCACTGCGTTCACACCCGGAATCATCATCCCGGACCGATCTGTCCGTGTGCCGCTGCTCTGGCTGTCACCGGCGGTGGTCGTTCTGCTGCTGATGGTCGCGGCGGTGAATGTAGTGGTCCTGCTCACTATGACTCCGGGTTGGGAAATCGCCTCGGGCGTGGTGATGAGCGCGGGCTCGTGGGTAGATGGTCCGAGTCGGCAGGATTTGGCGTCATCGACCTGCCCGCGCGGGTGAGGGCTTCTGACAGTGCCGGTCAGTGCCGCTACCCTGGTTCGCTGTGAGTGTTGAGTCCGTTTTCCCGAAGCTGGAGTCGCTGCTGCCCAAGGTGGCCAAGCCGGTGCAGTACGTCGGCGGTGAGCTCAACGCGACGGTGAAGGACTGGGATTCCACCACGGTCCGCTGGGCGCTGATGTACCCCGACGCCTACGAGGTCGGCCTGCCCAACCAGGGCGTGATGATCCTCTACGAGATCCTCAACGAGCAGCCGGACGTGCTGGCCGAACGTACGTACGCGGTCTGGCCGGACCTCGAGAAGCTGATGCGGGAACACGACGTGCCGCAGTTCACCGTCGACGGGCACCGCCCGGTCGGCGCGTTCGACATGCTCGGCGTCAGCTTCGCGACTGAGCTCGGCTACACGAACCTGCTGACCGCGCTGGACCTCGCTGGTATCCCGTTGCGCGCCGTCGACCGCACTGAGGAGCACCCGGTCGTGCTCGCGGGCGGGCACTCGGCGTTCAACCCGGAGCCGATGGCCGACTTCCTCGACGCCGTGGTGCTCGGTGACGGTGAGGAAGCCGTCCTGGAGATCACCGAGATCGTGCGTGCGTGGAAGGCCGAGGGGTGTCCAGGTGGCCGCGTCGAGTTGCTGACCAGGATGGCCGAGCGCGGCAACATCTACATCCCGCGCTTCTACGACGTCGACTACACGCCTGAAGGCGAGCTCGCGTACACGCGGCCGAACCGGGAGCGCGTGCCCGAGCGGGTGGCCAAGCGCACCACGATGGACCTCGACGCGTGGCCGTACCCGAAGCAGCCGTTGGTGCCGTTGGCCGAGAGCGTGCACGAGCGGATGAGCGTGGAGATCTTCCGCGGCTGCACCCGTGGCTGCCGCTTCTGCCAGGCCGGCATGATCACCCGGCCGGTCCGTGAGCGCTCGATCGAGGGCATCGGCGAGATGGTCAACAGGGGACTGGAGGCGAGCGGGTTCGAGGAAGTCGGCCTGCTGTCGCTGTCCAGCGCCGACCACTCGGAGATCGCGCAGATCACCAAGGGCCTCGCGGACCGATACGAAGGCACCCAGACAGGTCTCTCGCTGCCGAGCACCCGGGTCGACGCGTTCAACGTGGACCTCGCGAACGAGTTGTCCCGCAACGGAAGGCGCTCGGGCCTGACGTTCGCGCCGGAAGGCGGCAGCGAACGGATCCGGCGCGTGATCAACAAGATGGTGTCCGAAGAGGACCTCATCCGCACCGTGTCGGCCGCGTTCGCCAACGGCTGGCGGCAGGTCAAGCTGTACTTCATGTGCGGCCTGCCGACCGAGACCGACGAGGACGTGCTGCAGATCGCCCACATGGCCAAGGAAGTCATCCGGGCGGGGCGCAAAGCCGCCGGGCGCAACGACATCCGGTGCACGATCTCGATCGGCGGGTTCGTCCCCAAGCCGCACACCCCGTTCCAGTGGGCGGCGCAGACCGATCCAGACACTGTGGACAGTCGGCTGCGCAAGCTGCGCGCGGAGATCAACGCGGACCGCGGCCTGGCCCGGAACATCGGAATGCGGTACCACGACGGCAAACCGAGCCTCATCGAAGGCCTGCTGTCCCGCGGCGACCGCCGGGTCGGCCGGGTCATCGAACGAGTGTGGCGCGAAGGTGGCCGGTTCGACGGCTGGGGCGAGCACTTCTCGTTCGACCGTTGGGTCGACGCGGCCAAGGCCGAGTTGGAGCCGCTGGGCGTCAGCCTGGACTGGTTCACCACGCGTGAGCGCGGCGAGACTGAGGTTTTGCCGTGGGACCACTTGGATTCCGGCCTTGACCGGCAGTGGCTTTGGGACGACTGGCAGGACGCGCTGGACGAGCAGGAACTCGACGACTGCCGCTGGACTCCGTGCTTCGACTGCGGTGTCTGCCCGACCATGGGCACGGCGATCGAGGTGGGCCCGACCGGCAAGAAACTCCTGCCGCTGACACCAGTCTGATCGAGACGTGATCGAGCGGGGCGGATCCTGACCAGGGCCGCCCCGCTCGCATGTCCAGGCCCGAACCGCTCGCGCCACGCCATCCAGACATGCGCCATCGCAACAACAATTCCCTCGGGGGAACCCCTAAATTTCACGTTACCGCAAGGGTCTGACAGTTTTGGCCGAGCCGACTACCCGCTAGTTGGCGACCTGCTAGTTAGTCACCGCTGCCAAGGCATCCACCAGGCCATGCCCGTAAAACCCGTTGTACGGCGCATAACCCGCACAGTAAGCATCCTGCGTGCCGGTCCCGTTGAGGTCATAGTCCGCAGGGCACGGCACGGTCTGAGACTGGTTGTTGAGCATCCGCGTCAAAGCCGACGGCGAAGCCCCCGGATGAGTCGAAGCCAGCAACGCAAGCACACCCGAAACATGCGGTGCGGCCATAGAAGTACCGCAGTACCGAGCGTAACCCCCTGGCACAGTGGAAAGAACGCAACCGCGCTCGGGATCTCCCTTACCACGCAACCGTTCCCCACCCGGAGCGGTCACGTCGATCACGCCAAGCCCATAAGCGCTGTAACCGGCCTTCAGCTTGTCCATACCCACCGACGACACGGCGAGCACGTCGCGCAACCCCGCCGGCAGCACCCGGCAGCTAGGGTCCGGCGGGTTGGCCATGTCGACGTTCTCGTTCGTCGCCGCCGCGACGTTCACGACGCGCTGCGAGTAGGCATACGCGACCGCGCGCGTTAAGGCCTCCCGTACGACGCGTTGTCCGCCCTTGGAGCACGTGAACAACCACGGGTCGACGAAGTAGCTGCTGTTCGTGATCGTCATGCGCTTCTCGGCGGCCCACATGAAGCCGCACACCGCGTACTCCGGGTAAATCCGGCCGTCGTCATCAACCACGCGCACCGACGCGATGCGTACGCCCGGAGCGACGCCGGTAATGCCCTTGCCATCGTCAGCTGCGGCGATTGTGCCGGCCACGTGTGTGCCGTGCGGTGAGTTCTTGGGCGCCCAGGCCGCGGGCGTTGTGTCCGGGCGTCCGGTGAGGCAGCCCGCGGACACCGATGGGTCGACGGTGGCCTTCAGATCCGGGTGGGTGGCGTCGATGCCGGAGTCGAGTACGCCGACGACGACGTCACTGTTGCCGGTTGTCACCTCGTGGGCCGCGTCGGCGTTGATCATCGCCATGTCCCACTGCTCGGCTGAGCGGTCCGCCGACGACACAGCCGTTGCGCGGCGTACGCCGGTGCCCGCTTCCTCTGCCTTGCGCTTTTTGGGCGTGGCGCGCTGGGCGCTGAAGGCGCGATCGGCGCCGATCTGCTCGGTGAACCTCGGGTCGTTCGATGCCGCGACCGCCACCGCGATCTGCGGGTAGTACACGGTCGTGGTGCCGCACGCGCCGGTTATCTCGGCCTGCGCTTCGGCCGTGGATGTGCCACGGTCGAACACGACGATGTAGCGCGACGTGCTGCCACTCGACGCGAGTGCACACCCTGCGTCGGTGGGGTCGGCTGCAGCGGGCAGTGTGCACGTTGTCGTGAGCACTGCCGTGAGCACCGCTGCCGCCCTCACGCGGCGGAGCAGAGGCACGACAACTGACCTCCATCACTGGGTCGGCCGGCTCGGGGGTACCGGCTGTCCACCCTGCGGGACGGTAGCCACGCCGCGTCGGACAGACAAGTTCAACCGCGTTATTGCGCCTGCCGGTACGGTGCCAGCCGAACGCGGGTGCGCACCAGCCGAGCCGCCACAGACCACCAGAAGGAGTAACGCTGAGCCGTCAAGACCAGCCCAATCCGTCGCCACCTGGGGTGCAGAAGCTCAGGCTGCGTTACGCCAAACGTGGGCGACTGCGTTTCACGTCACACCGCGACATCGCGAGGGCCTTCGAACGCGCTCTGCGGCGAGCGCACGTACCCATGGCGTTCTCCCAGGGCTTCAACCCGCACCCGAAGATCTCGTGGATCGGCGCCGCGCCGACCGGCGCGGCCAGCGAGGCCGAGTACGTCGAGATCCAGCTGGTCGAGGTGGTCGAGCCGGCCAGGCTGCTGGCGGAACTGGACAAGGCCATGCCCCCTGGCCTCGATCTGCTCGAGGTGGTCCAGGCAGGCGCCGGGTCGCTGGCCGACCGGGTCGACGCCAGCCGCTGGCAGATCGAGGTGCCCGGCGTCGCGCACGCCGAGCTGGCCGCCGCAGTCGAGGCGTTCATGGCGGTCGAGGTGGCCGAAGTGGAGCGTCTGACCAAGAGCGGCATGCGCACAATCAATGTCCGACCTGCGGTTGTACGTGCGCAGACCCGTGAAGTGTCGGCGGGTGGGCAACCATATGGGATACTTGAGGTAGTTGTACGGCAGACGACACCTGCCGTGCGGCCGGACGACGTGCTGAGCGCGCTCCGTGTCGTCGCCGCTCTGGAACCGCCGGTGCCCGCGAAGGCGACCCGGATGGCCCAGGGACGGCTCGACGATGGCGGCGGTATCGCCGACCCGCTGGCCCCCGACCGGGGCCCGGAGCCGTCACGGGACGACGTCCACAGCTGACCTGTGCCACCCGTGGGGTGGCGTGAGGCGAGGATTCCCGCCGTTCGCGCGGCGGACCAGGCAAGACAACGAACGAACCGGCTCTCGTCAGGGGAAGGCGGCGAAGAGACCGGCACACAACGTCCGCGGCCACGTGCCGCGGACCGAACAGGAGAGGCCCCTGTGCGGCCGCGTCCGAGCATGGACGCGCCCGGGGGCGGAGGAGCTACATGTCGGACACGACAACGCCCGCTGGCGACCAGACAGGCGAGCGGGACCTGATCGACCTGCCGCCGAAGATCAGGGTGCACGCCCTCGCCAAGCTGCTCGGGGCGAGCAGCCGCGAGGTGATGGCGGCTCTGGCGGACCTGGACGAAGAGGTCCGCAGTGCGCAGTCCAGCGTCAGCCGTGAGGTGGCGCAGCGCGTCGTCGACGCGCTCGCTCCCCAGGAGGAGGAAGAACCGGCCGAGGAGCCGGTCGCCCAGGAGGACGGTGCGGAGCCCGCCGAGGAGCCGGCCGCCGAGGTCAAGCGGCCGAGGCAGCCGTTGTTCGCCTCCGCGTCGCCGCTGTTCCTGCCGCCGGAGGCGCAGGCGCGGCCGGCCCGGCCGCAGCCGGTCGAGGAGCCCGCCGAGGCGGCCGAGACCGAGCCCGAGGAGGCGGAGGACGCCGAGGCCACGGACGAGGAAGGCGCCACCCGTCGTCGGCGCCGTCGCGGCCGTCGTGGTCGTGGCCGCGGCAAGGGTGGCCAGGCTGACGACGCCGCGGACGAGCAGGACGAAGAGGAGGTTCCGGCCGCCGCTGAGGAGACCGAAGCCGCCGAGGGCGAGCCCGAGGAGGGCGACGACGCCGCCGAGGAGGGCACGAACCGCCGTAGGCGCCGTCGCCGCCGTCGCAAGGGCTCGGCCGACGACGAGGCTGCCGTCAGCGAGGACGACCCGCCGAACACCGTTGTGCACGTTCGGGAAGCGCGGGACGAAAAGTCCAAAGCGGACAAACCGGAGCGCGACGAGGTGCGCAGCGTCCGGGGCTCAACCCGGCTGGAGGCCAAGCGCCAGCGCCGCCGCGACGGCCGCGAGGCCGGCCGCCGTCGTGCGCCGATCCTGTCCGAGGCCGAGTTCCTCACCCGGCGCGAGTCGGTCGACCGGAAGATGATCGTCCGCGAGCGGACCGACCGCACCCAGATCGGTGTGCTGGAGGACGGCGTGCTCGTCGAGCACTTCGTCACCGCGTCCGGTTCGGGCTCGCTTGTCGGCAATGTCTACCTCGGCCGCGTGCAGAACGTGCTGCCCAGCATGGAAGCCGCGTTCGTGGACATCGGCCGTGGCCGTAACGCCGTGCTCTACGCCGGTGAGGTCGACTGGGACGCCGCCGGTCTTGAGGGCAAGGCCCGCCGGATCGAGCAGGCCCTGTCGACCGGTGACAGCGTGCTCGTGCAGGTCACCAAGGACCCGGTCGGGCACAAGGGTGCCCGGCTGACCACCCAGATCAGCCTGCCCGGCCGGTTCCTGGTCTACGTGCCGGGCGGCGGCGCCACCGGGATCAGCCGCAAGCTGCCGGAGAACGAGCGCCGCAGGCTCAAGGACATCCTCAAGCGGATCGTCCCCGAGGACGCCGGTGTGATCATCCGGACCGCCTCGGAGGGCATCAGCGAGGAGGAGCTGGCCCGCGACGTGCGCAGGCTGCAGGCGCAGTGGCAGGTCATCAAGGACAAGGCCGAGGGCACCGACGAGGTCAAGAAGGCCAACGCGCCGACGTTGCTCTACGAGGAGCCGGACCTGCTGGTCAAGGTCGTCCGCGACCTGTTCACCGAGGACTTCTCCGCGCTGGTCGTGCAGGGCGACGACGCGTGGGACACGATCGACGCCTACGTCCGGCACGTCGCGCCCGACCTGCAGGAACGCCTGCAGCGGCACGTCGGTCCGACGGACGTGTTCACCGAGTTCCGGATCGACGAGCAGCTGCTCAAGGCGCTGGACCGCAAGGTGTGGCTGCCGTCCGGCGGATATCTGGTCATCGACCGCACCGAGGCGATGACCGTGATCGACGTGAACACCGGCAAGTTCACCGGATCGGGCGGCAACCTCGAGGAGACGGTCACCCGCAACAACCTGGAGTCGGCCGAGGAGATCGTCCGCCAGCTGCGGCTGCGCGACATCGGCGGGATCATCGTGATCGACTTCATCGACATGGTGCTGGAGTCCAACCGGGACCTGGTGCTGCGCCGGCTGACCGAGTGCCTCGGCCGCGACCGCACCCGCCACCAGGTCGCCGAGGTCACTTCGCTGGGTCTGGTGCAGATGACGCGCAAGCGCGTCGGCACTGGGCTGCTCGAGGCGTTCAGCGCCACTTGTGAGCACTGCCGTGGCCGTGGCGTGATCGTCTCGACCGAGCCGATCATCAAGTCGAACGGCTCCAACGGCGGCGCCAACGGTGGTGGCCACCAGCATCAGCACCAGCCGCCGAAGCAGGGCAAGGCGGAGGAGAAGGCGCCCGAGCGCACACGTGAGCGCCCAACTCGCGCCGAGCGCCGGGCCAAGGCCGAGCGTGCCCGTGCCGAGGCCGCTGAGGCGGCGGAGGCTGCTGAAGCCGCCGAGTCGGCTGAGACGCACGCCGAGGCTGCTGCCGAGGTCGCCGCTGAAGCCGCTGCTGAGGCGGTCGAGGCAGCGCAGGACGCCGCTGTGGAGGCCGACAAGGTCACCGCGGAGGCCGAACCGGTGGACGTCGAGCAGCCCGCCGAAGCTGAGGCGGTGACTGCGGACGCCGCGCCCGAGGAAGCCGTGTCCGACGCCGCACCGGAGAGCCCGGAAAGCGTCGAGGCTGAGCCGGTGACTCAGGAAACGGCGCCGGAGGTCGCTGCCGAGCACGCCGCGGGCACCAACGGGCACGTCCCGGCGGCATCTTCCGAGGTGCCGCAGGGTGTCGACGACGACCTGGTGCTCGCGCCACCGCCCCGGCGGCAGCGCAGGCGCGCCGCGTCCAGGCCGGCCGGTCCGCCGGTCAACGCAGCTCAAGACCGGTAAGCAGGCCCCCGCTAGGGGCAGCGGAAGCATGTTGTAACCTAGTACGTGGCCCGCCTTCCAGCGGGTCACGTCGTGTGCAGCCCGATCCGATAGATCAGGGCGCGCGTGGCCCACCCATCATTAACGAGTAGCAAGCAGGAGACTTCCGTGTCCGCGTACGCGATCGTCAAGACCGGCGGCAAGCAGTACAAGGTCGCCGTGGGCGACGTCGTCGAGGTCGAGAAGCTCGAGGGCGAGCCGGGCACCGAGCTCACCTTCCCGGCAGTGCTCGTTGTCGATGGCACCGACGTCACCACCGACGCCGACGCGCTGGCCAAGGTGTCGGTGACGGGCAAGGTCGTGGCCCAGACCAAGGGCCCCAAGATCCGCATCCACAAGTTCAAGAACAAGACCGGATACCACAAGCGCCAGGGTCACCGTCAGAAGCTGACCCGCGTCGAGGTCACCGGCATCACCAAGTAAGGACCTGACCAGCCATGGCACACAAAAAGGGCGCATCCAGCTCCCGCAACGGCCGTGACTCCAACCCGCAGTACCTGGGAGTCAAGCGGTTCGGCGGCCAGGTGGTGAAGGCCGGTGAGATCCTGATCCGCCAGCGCGGCACCAAGTTCCACCCGGGCGTCAACGTCGGCCGCGGCAAGGACGACACCTTGTTCGCTCTGGCCGCCGGTGCGGTCCAGTTCGGTGCGAAGCGCGGCCGCAAGACCGTGAACATCGTTCCGGTCGAGGCTTCGGCCTAATCGACCTAGCATTTCCAGGGGCGGGCCTGATGTAGGCCCGCCCCTTGGTGCGTTTCCAGAGAGGAACCCGCTGTGTCCCGATTCGTCGACCGTGTGGTGATCCACGTCGCCGCCGGTGACGGGGGTAACGGCGTTGCCTCCGTACACCGGGAGAAGTTCAAGCCGCTCGGCGGCCCCGACGGCGGTAACGGCGGTAACGGCGGCGACGTCGTGCTCGTTGTCGACCCCGGCGTGCACACGCTGCTGGACTTCCACTTCCGGCCGCACGCCAGTGGCGGCAATGGCAAACCAGGCCAGGGCGCCAACCGTGACGGCGCCAACGGCGCGCCGCTCGAGTTGAAGGTCCCGGACGGCACCGTCGTGATGACCGAAGACGGTGAAGTGCTGGCCGACCTGGTCGGTGCCGGCACGACGTTCGTGGCCGCCGCGGGTGGTCGTGGCGGGCTCGGCAACGCCGCTCTGGCGTCCAAGGCGCGTAAGGCCCCAGGGTTCGCGCTGCTCGGCGAGCCGGGGGAGCGGCGCGACCTCGTGCTTGAGCTGCGCTCGGTCGCTGACGTCGGCCTGGTGGGCTTCCCGTCGGCGGGCAAGTCGTCGCTGATCGCGGTGCTGTCCGCGGCGCGGCCGAAGATCGCCGACTATCCCTTCACCACGCTGGTGCCGAATCTCGGCGTGATCACCAGTGGCGACCACGTCTTCACCATGGCCGATGTGCCCGGCCTGATCCCGGGCGCGAGCCAGGGCAAGGGCCTCGGCCTGGACTTCCTGCGGCACATCGAGCGGTGCGCGGTGCTCGTGCACGTCGTCGACTGCGCGACGTACGAAGCCGACCGCGATCCGATGTCCGATGTGGACGCTCTGGAAGCCGAACTCGCCCGCTACACCCCGGCGCTGGGCGGCGACCTGGCCTCGCGGCCGCGCGTGGTGGTGCTGAACAAGATCGACATCCCGGACGCGCGCGACCTGGCCGAGATGGTCAAGCCGGACTTCGAAGCGCGCGGCTGGCCGGTGTACGAGGTGTCGACCGCGACCAGGGAAGGCTTGCGGGAGCTGACTTTCGCGCTGGCCGAGGTGGTCGAGCAGTACCGCGCCGCGCAGCCCGTCGCCGAGGTCACCCGGGTCGTGCTGCGGCCGAAAGCCGTGGACGACAAGGGTTACGAGATCATCCCCGACCCGGACGACGAGACCGGTTTCATTGTCACCGGCGAACGCCCGGAACGTTGGGTGCGCCAGACGGACTTCAACAACGACGAAGCCGTCGGATACCTCGCCGACCGCCTCAACAGGCTCGGCGTCGAGGACACGTTGGCGGCCATGGGCGCACAGCCCGGGTGTGCCGTCACGATCGGGACGTGGACTTTCGATTGGGAGCCGTCCACTCCTGGCGTCGCTGCCGTGCTGACCGGGCGCGGAACCGATGTACGGCTCGAGCAAACCGACCGCGTGAACGCCGCGGAACGCAAGATGGCCAGGCGGATGCGCCGTGGCCTGCCGGTCGAGGATGAGGACGAGTGATTTCGCCGACGCGCAAGGCACTGGTCGAAGCGAACCGGATCGTCGTCAAAGTCGGGTCGTCGTCGCTGACCACCGCGGAAGGCGGCCTGGACCCTGCGCGTCTTGACTACCTGGTCGACGCGCTGGCCGCCCGGCGCGCCACCGGGAGCCAGGTCGTGCTGGTGTCGTCCGGTGCCATCGCGGCGGGTCTCGCGCCGCTGGGAATCCCGCGCCGCCCGCGCGATCTCGCGACCCAGCAGGCCGCCGCGTCCGTCGGCCAGCTGGCGCTCGCGCACGCGTACGCGTCGTCGTTCGCGCGGTATTCGCTGACCGTCGGCCAAGTTCTGCTGACGGCTGACGACGTTGTGCGGCGTTCGCATTACCGCAACGCGCAGCGCACGTTCTCCAAGCTGCTCGCGTTGGACACCGTGCCGGTGGTGAACGAGAACGACACCGTTGCCACCGAGGAAATTCGCTTCGGTGACAACGACCGTCTCGCCGCCCTGGTGGCCCACCTGATCGGCGCCGACGCCCTTTTCCTGTTGTCGGACGTGGATGCCTTGTACGACGGCGACCCGCGCAAGGGAGCCGCGAGGAAGATCGACGAGGTCGTCGGCGACTCCGATGTGGACGGCGTGAAAGCGGGTACGCAAGGCGCTTCCGGCCTCGGCACCGGGGGGATGGCGTCGAAACTCGCCGCCGCTCGGCTCGCCTCGTCGTCAGGCATTCCCGTTCTGCTGGCCGCTGCGATCGATGTGTCCAGAGCCCTGTCCACCGCCGAGGTGGGCACGGCCTTCGCGGCCACTGGTGCTCGGCTCTCCGCCCGGCGCTTCTGGCTCGGCCACGCCGCCGGCGCCACTGGCCGACTCTGGCTCGACGACGGCGCCGTTACTGCCGTGGTTCAGCGTCGCCGTTCCCTGCTCAGCGCGGGCATCACGGCCGTTGACGGTGAGTTCGACGCAGGAGATGTCGTCGAGCTGGTCAACCTGTCCGGCACCGTCGTCGCTCGTGGTGTCGTCGCCTTCGACGCCGACGAACTTCCCGCACTGATCGGCCGATCCAGTCACGAACTGCCCGCCGAGCAGCGCCGTGAAGTCGTCCACGCTGACGATCTAGTCCCGGTTCGCTCGTATTAGGTGACCCACCAGCTTGGCGAGTTCGTCCGCGTACTTCTGGATGAACTCGGGCGAAGCGGCGTCCTCTCCGGTGATGTGACGGACCAACAACGGCACAGTCAGACTCGCGCTCGCCGCGTTGATCAATGCGAGGAGCAAGTACGCCGGGTCCAGGTCGGCCGGGATTTCGCCGCGTTGCTGGCGTTCCCGCATCTGCTCGACCTGGCTGCGCATGAACTCCGCCTCCTGAACTGAGCCCGGGTTCTCGCCGGACATGTTCGCCCACACCATCACCCGGCCCCAGTCACGGTCGTCCGCCGTGTTGAGCGTGAACTGACGGATCACGTCGGTCAGCGGCTGGTCCGTTGTGGACATCTGGCTGCCGGTGTGGTGCCACTGGACCGCCAGCTCCTGGTAGAGGCCTTCTTTCCCGCCGAAGTAGTACGAGATCAGCTGCTTGTTCACGCCAGCGCGGTCGGCGATGTCGCTGACCCTGGCGGCGGCGAAGCCCTTCGCGCCGAACTCGACTTTCGCCGCGTCGAGGATCTTGCGCTTGGTCCGCTCCGGGTCGCGCTGTTTCTCGGCCGGGGCACGCCGGGGGCGGCGGGTGGTCTCTGACACGCCATCAGAGTAGCGGCTGACTCAATCAAATTCTAAGTTGACACAATCATCCATCAGGTTGATTATGGGTGCATCGACCGAGGAGGAGACATGAAGGTTCTGGTTGTCGGCGGTGGGACAGGCGGGCTGTGCTTGGCGCAGGGGTTGCGCCAGGCTGGCGTTGACGTGCAGGTGTACGAGCGAAGCCGGACTCGCACCGAGCGTCTGCAGGGTTATCGCGTGCATATCAGCCCGCACGGTTCGGCGGCTTTACATGAGTGCCTGCCGCCTCAGCTTTGGCGCAGGTTCGTCGACTCGTGCGGCAAGTCCGGTGACTACCGGTTCCTGACCGAACAGTTGACCGAGCTGCTGCTGATCGAGGACGAGCTGACCTCCGGTCCGGACGCGGCATCGGCGCACCATTCGGCCAGCCGGATCACCCTGCACCAGGTGCTGTCCGCCGGCCTTGAGGACGTGTTGCACTACGACAAGGAGTTCGTGCGCTACGAACAGAACCCGGATGGCACGGTCACGTGCCACTTCGCTGACGGCACAACGGCAACGGGTGATGTCGTGGTCGGTGCGGACGGCGGCAACTCGCGGATGCGCAAGCAATACCTGCCGCACGCCGAGCGGATCGACACCGGGATCATCGCGATCGCGGGCAAGTTCCCGTTGACCGACGAGACACGACGATCGCTGCCGTCAAGGCTGGTAGAAGGCCCGAACACGATCATGCCGCCCAAGGGGTGCTGCATGTTCGTGGCGCCGCACGAGCTGGGCGGGGGAGTGAACGACGAGACGTTCGCGCACAACGAGGTCTTGTTCGACAACACTCAGAGTTACGTGATGTGGGCCTTCGCCGCCAACAATGGCCGGTTCCCGGCCGGAGTGTCCGAACTGGATGGTGACGGACTGCGGAACATGGTCGGCGAGATGATCGCGGACTGGCATCCAGGGCTGCGCAGCTTGGTGGCCGAGTCGCCGGGTGAGGCCGTTTCACTGCTGCCGATTCGGACCTCAGTGCCGCTCAAGCAGTGGCCGACGACGAACATCACGTTGCTGGGCGACGCGATCCACAGCATGACCCCGTTCGGTGGCATCGGTGCGAACACCGCGCTGCGTGACGCGCAATTGTTGTGCCGCAACCTTGTTGAGGTGGCAGCGGGCAAGCGGTCCGTGCTGGACGCGATTGGTGACTACGAGCGGCAGATGATCACGTACGGGTTCAAAGCCGTCCGGTTCTCACTGCGCAACGCCCATCAGTCGGTGTCCGAGGCCAAGGCCGGCCGTGTGATGTTCAAGACCGTGCTGCGGGCGTGCTCGGCCATCCCGCCGCTGAAGCGGGCGATGTTCAGCGGCCAAGGCACGTAGTCACTTCAAGTCCATGCCCTTGGTCTCAGGCAGGGTGCGGATGACGAAGAACGCGATGGCCGCGCCAGCCGCGACGTACCAGAAGAACACGTAGGACACGCCCGCCTCCGCCAAAGCGGTGTTCACCAATGGCGCCGTGCCGCCGAACGTCGCGACCGTGACGTTGTACCAGGCGCCGATACCGAGCGCCCGCACTTCCGTCGGGAACATCTCGCTCATGATCGCTGGTGCGATCGACGTCATGGCCGTGTACAGGCCGAGGCCCACGCAGAACACCACGATCAGGTTGCCGACGTTCGGTGTGATCAAAGTGGACAGCGGCACGATGAGGATCGCCGTCGCCGCCGACCACACCAGTAGTTGCGGCTTACGGCCGAAGCGATCCGACAACACACCCATCGGGTACTGCAGCGCGATGAACAACGCGGTGCCGATCGACAACGCCAGGAAGACATCGTCCGCCGATGCCTTCTTGGCGTTGATCGCGAACGGCGTCAAGGTGCTGAAGAACGTGTAGTAGCAGAGCGTGGACAGCATGGTGTAGCCGATGAGCTGGCCCACCGCCTTCGGGTGCTGCTTCAGCGTCACCAGCAACGGGTTCTTGACGTGCCGTGCCTTGTCCTTGCTCTTCTCGAAGTGCTCGGTCTCGTCGATGGTGCGGCGCAGCCACAACCCGACGATGCCCAGCACACCGCCGACGATGAACGGGATCCGCCAGCCGTAACTGGCCATGTCCTCCTTGCCGAGGATCCGGATCAAGAAGTACCCGAGCAACGACGCGATGAGCACAGCACCACCGGTCGAGATGTAGAAGAACGCGGAGTAGCGGCCACGCCGCGACGACGGCGCGATCTCACCCAGGTACGCCGAGGCGTTCGACACCTCGCCGCCCAACGAGATGCCCTGCGCGATCCGGGCGAGCAGCAACAAGATCGGCGCCAACCAGCCGACCGCCGCGAACGTCGGCAGCACACCGATCGCCAGCGACCCACCGGCCATCAGCACGATGGTCAGGATCATCGCCGGTTTACGGCCGCGCACGTCCGCGAACCGGCCGAGCAGGAACCCGCCGAGCGGCCGGAAGAAGAACGCCAGCGCGTACGTCGCGAACGTCGTGATCAGCGCCTTGCTGTCCGGTGCGAACAGCGCACTCGCGATGTACGTGCTGAACGTCGCGTAGACCGTCCAGTCGTACCACTCGATCGCGTTGCCGATGCTCGCCGCGACCAGCTTGCGGACCGGCAACTTGTGCTCAACCGGCTGTGCCACCTGCTCCGACATGCGAAGGACCTAACCACACGAAACGCGTGATTAGTAGATCTCCAACCGCATTCACGTTCCGTGTCCAGCTACCGGGAGTGATCGTTTAGCCCCGTGACACCTCCAGGCGAGGTGGTGTTGACCGCGGCGGCCGCCGCGAGGTCGAGGTTCTCGACGGCCGCGCTCGACTCGGCCATGGCCGAGCACGGCATCGAGTACCAACCCGCCAGAATCCGTGGCCATGTAGGAGTCCGCCCTCAAAACCATGGCGGCTCGGACTCTGTCGGCGCGGATGTCACCCCGTGACCTGGCCGCGTGGGCTCACACGATCACCGCCCATTTCAGCGGTGCAGCCCGCTTGGGCCTACCTGTTCGCCCAGGGGCGTCATCGCATCGGTGCTCCTTCCGGATGGTCTCGTTCAGAATCAGGTCGTCGTCGCCAGGGCGAACGGAAGCACCGGCCCAGATCCCGCGTCGGACAACAACTTCGCGGCGACAGCCATCGTCCAGCCGGTGTCGATCTGGTCGTCCACCAGCAGGACCGGCCCGCCGACCCGTCGGACGCTCTCGGCAAGCGATGCGGGGACCTGCATCGCTTGCCAGAGCCCGGCAAGCCGTTGGGCGCTGTTGCCCCGGCGGTCGGCGCCCCCGGCGATGTCGACCTCGCCGAGGAACTCCAGCCGTCCGATCGCGGCCAGCCGCTCACCCAGGCTGCGAATGAGTTTCGGTCGCCTGCTTGAGGAAATGGTCGCGACGGCTACCGGTCGGCCGTCCCACTTCCAGTTCGCCAGCACCTTCACACACGCGTCGAATATGTCGTCCGGCACGGGCTCGTCCGGCGCGTTCGCCCCCAGCATCGCCCGTAGCCGATTGCCCCAGCCGATGTCGGTCAGCCTGCCGAGCGCCCGCCCGGGCCGCGCTTGTTCCTCCTTCGCGATCTTGCCGGACAGAGGCACGCCGAGTGCCTTCATCCCCGGCGGCCACTGCCGTCGCGGCATCACCTCCACTCCCGGGCGCCGCAGCCGATCTCGCGCTTGAGCCGCGCCACCTTGGGAAACCGTTGTGTCCCAAGTACGTCCTGTGCAGTTGTCGCACCGCCCACACGCCGTCGCATGTGGATCGTCCAGTTGCCGGAGCAGGAACTCCATCCGGCAGCCGTCCGTGGCCTGGTAGTCGAGCATCGCCTGCTGCTCGGCCACCCGTGCCTCGGCCACGTGTGCGTAGCGGTCCGCGTCGTAGGTCCACGAGCCGTCCAGAAGCACCCAGCCGCCGCGCTCTCGGCGCACGACACCGTCCACATCGAGCACTTTGAGCACGACCTCGAGGCGGGAGCGGGACAAGTCCACGCGCGGTTCCAAGGCAGGCAACGACATCGGCCCATCCGCGTCGCCCAACGCGGCGAGCACCTGCCGCACCACCGGCTCCGGCGGGAAGGCCAACGATGCGAAGTACGCCCAGATGTCCCTGTCCTCCGCCCCAGGCAACAGGAGCACCTCGGCCTTGTCCACACCACGGCCCGCCCGGCCGATCTGCTGGTAGTACGCGATCGGCGATTGCGGTGCCCCCAAATGCACCACGAATCCGAGATCCGGCTTGTCGAACCCCATCCCGAGCGCGGACGTCGCCACCAACGCCTTCACCCGGTTGGCCAACAGGTCTTCCTCGGCCCGCAACCGCTCGGCTTGCTCTGTCTTCCCCGAGTACGCCCTTGCCTCGAATCCCCTATCGCGCAAGAACGACGCCACCTCTTCGGCCGCCGCGACAGTCAATGTGTAGATGATCCCGGAGCCAGGCAACTTCGGGAGCTGTTCGCCCAACCATGCCAGTCGCGTCGCGGCGTCCGGCAGTCTCACCACCGCCAATCTTAGACTCTCTCGGTCGAGTGCGCCACGCAGAACCAGTGTGTCTGTTGTGGACGGTCCAAGTCCCAGTTGCTGGGCCACATCCCGCACGACACGGTCGTTGGCGGTGGCCGTGGTCGCCAGCACCGGAACGCCCGCGGGCAGCTCGGTCAGCAACGTGCGCAGCCGCCGGTAGTCCGGCCGGAAGTCGTGGCCCCAGTCCGAAATGCAGTGTGCTTCGTCCACAACGAGCATTCCCGCCGACGCCGTCAGCGAAGGCAGCACGTTGTCACGGAAATCCGGGTTGTTCAACCGTTCCGGGCTGACCAGCAACACGTCCACGTCGCCCGCGTTGACCGAGTCCTGCACCTCCCGCCATTGGTCCGAGTTGGACGAGTTGATCGTGGCGGCGTGCACGCCCGCCCGCGCGGCCGCCTCAACTTGGTTACGCATCAACGCCAATAGTGGTGAGACAATCACCGTCGGGCCTGAGCCGCGCGCCCGCAGCAACGCTGTGGCCACAAAGTACACAGCAGATTTTCCCCAGCCCGTACGCTGGACGACGAGCGCGCGTCTGCGCCCGGCCACGAGTGCCTCGATCGCAGTCCACTGATCATCTCGTAGTCGAGCGTCGTCGCCGGCGAGCGCCCGGAGGTGACGCTCGGCGTCTTCGCGTAGTTCGTTCACGAATCCACCTCTACCGTATGTGCGGCGAGTGCACCGTAATTAGCAAGGACAAGTCCGTGCGAACGGACCGTTCGTACGATGTCAGGAGCGGAAGTGACCGAACAACGCAGGCGGGATTCGGCCGCGAGCAAGGTGGCTTTGCTCGACGCGGCAAGGGATCTGTTCGCCGAACGGGGGTATGACCGGACGACTGTCCGCGACATCGCGGGCCGCGCCGGTGTCAACCAGGCCTTGTTGTTCCGGTACTTCGGCAGCAAGGAGGCGTTGTTCGCGGCCGTGGTCGCTCGTTCGAGCCGCGAGCATCTCGCGGAAATCCCGTCCGACCAGGCCTTCGCCCGGATGCTGCGCGGCATCCTCGGCAAGGAGCAGCAAGGCGACCACACGGTGCAGATCATGCTGCGCTCCACCGGTGAGGACACCGTCGCCAAGGAGATCAACGAGCAACTCGGTCAGGACTACATCCGTGCGCTCGCCGGACTGACCAGCCAACCGGATCGCGATTTGCGCGCCCACCTGGTGCTGGCCTGGATCATAGGTATCGACGTCATCAGATCGGTCGCCAGAACCGATCCGCTGGCGAGCGCCGACAGCGACGACGTGGTGGCGTGCGTGTTGCCCGCTGTCCGGACATTGCTTGAGAAAGTCAGGGATATTCCGGACGCATAGGGCAACAGTTCGTTGACCCCCTGTCGGGGCGGGAGTACCGTCGGGAGTTGTAAGCAAGCGCTTACAATTTAAGGGGGCTGGTCGATGACCACCACAGAAAATCCGCTCAACTATCCGTTCGGCGGAGGCGGCGCAGACGACTATGTAGGGCTCAACCCGTCACCCGAACGCACCGGACTGGCGGACGGAGAGCCGTTGGTCCGGGTCCGCCTGCCGTACGGCGGTGACGCGTGGGTCGCGCGCCGCCACGAGGACGTGAAGGTCGTGCTGGGCGATCCCCGGTTCAGCCGGGCAGAGGCGTTCGGCAAGGACGTCCCGCGCTCGACGCCGGTGATCCGGGAGGACCGCTCGATCCTCGACATGGATCCGCCGGACCACACCCGACTGCGCAAGCTCGCCGCGAAAGCGTTCACCGCCAAGCGGGTCGAGTTGCTCCGGCCGCGCGTGCAGCAGATCGTGAACACGCTGATCGACGAGATGATCGCCAAGGGCGCACCCGCCGATCTGATGTCGTCGGTGTCCTGGCCGCTGCCGATCACCGTGATCTGCGAGATGCTCGGCGTCCCCTACGACGACCGCAAGGAGTTCCGCGGGTGGACCGATGCGGCGCTGGCGCTCACCGCTTTCACACCGGCCGAGATCGAAAAGGCCCAGCAGAACCTGACCGACTACATGTCCGGGCTGCTTGAGCAGCGCCGGGAGAACCCGCAGGACGACCTGCTCACCGCATTGATGCAGGCCAAGGACAACGACGACCGGCTCAACGCGGACGAGATCGTCCAGCTGGCCGTCGCGCTGCTGATCGGCGGGCACGAGACCACGGCCAACCAGTTCGGCAACTTCGTCTACAGCCTGTTCAGCCACCCTGATGAGCTGGCCAAACTGCGGGCGAATCCCGATCTGCTGAACTCGGCGGTCGAGGAGTTGCTGCGACACACTCCGCTCGGGGCGAGCGGTGGGTTCGTCCGGATCGCCACCGAGGACATCGAGCTGGGCGGCACGACGGTGCGTGCGGGCGAAGGTGTGCTTGTGGACCTGGTCGCCGCCAACCGCGATCCGCGGCGGTTCGACAGCCCCGAGGAGCTGAGGCTGGACCGTGAGCTCGTCGGGCACATCGCGTTCGGGCACGGTGTGCACCACTGTATCGGCGCGCAGCTGGCCAGACTGGAACTGCAGGTCGCGCTCGGCACGGTGGTCAGGCGATTCCCGGACCTTTCGCTGGCCGTGGACGCACAGGAAGTGCCGTGGAAACATGGCCGTCTAGTACGTGGCCTGCAAGAGCTGCCGGTTACCTGGTCGGAGGTACGTGAGTGAGCGATACACAGTGGCGGATCGAGGTGGAGCGGCCCGTGTGCATCTCGTCGGGGATGTGCGTCGGTATCGCGCCGGACCATTTCGAGCTCGAAGGTGACGGCTCGCACGCGCTGGCCGACGTGGTCGACCAGGACGAGGTCGTGATCGACGCGGCCGAGTCCTGCCCGGTCGAGGCGATCAAGGTGTTCAGCGCCGCGGACGACCAGCTCATCGCACCGATCGACTGACGTCCTGACCGTCCGGGCGTGGTTCACCTCACGCCCGGACGATCACCTGGTCCAGCGATTTGCGCACCAGATCCGGGACCATCGCGTCGTACGCCGGGTAGCCGACCGCGATCACCGCGAACGCTTTCTCGTTACGCGGCCGACCGAGCACCTCTGACAGGAACTTCATCGGGCTTGGCGTGTGCACGAGCGCGCCCAACCCGGACAGGTGCAGAGCGGTCAACAGCATCCCGACCGAGATGCCGACGGATTCGTCGACGTAGTAGTGCTTATGGCTTTCGCCGTTCTCGTCGAGGTAGAACCGCTGCTCGAAGACCACGATCAGATACGGCGCGTCGGTCATGTGCGGTTTTTGCGCATCCGTGCCGAGAGGTTCAAGCGCGGACAGCCATTCCTCGCCAAGCCGTCCCCCGTAAGAGCGTCGCTCCTCCTCTTCGGCCGCGCACCGAATGGCCGCCCTGGTCTTGGGATTCGTAACAAGTACGTACGTCCACGGTTGCTGGTGCGCCCCCGAAGGAGCCGTCGCTGCCACCGCGATCGCGTCGAGGACGACCTGCTCGGGTACCGGGTCGGCGGCGAACGCACGGACCGTACGCCGCTGGCTCATTCGTTCCCGCAGGTCAGCGGCGATCACCATGGACGCTTTCGGCGGAATCCGGGGCGGCCGGTAAGGCGTCGGCTGGTACGGCTGGCCATGCATGGGTGTCCAACTCCTCATAACCCTCCATCCTGCCCCGATGATCAGGAAAAATGCCCCCTCAAGAGGTGAAAAAGGCAGGTAATGGCCCCTCTTGGCGACTTGAGGCCGCGTACCCTCCCGAGCTATGTCGGCGAAATGTCGCATCGGGATCATGGGTGGCACCTTCGACCCGGTGCACCACGGTCACCTCGTCGCGGCGAGCGAGGTCCAGGCGCGGTTCAACCTCGACGAGGTCGTGTTCGTGCCGACCGGCGAGCCGTGGCAGAAGGGCGAGCGCGAGGTCAGCCCGGCGGAGGACCGCTACCTGATGACGGTCATCGCGACCGCGTCCAACCCGCGGTTCTCGGTCAGCCGGGTGGACATCGACCGCGGCGGGCCGACGTACACCGTGGACACCTTGCAGGATCTGCGGGCCAAGCGTCCGGAAGCCGAGCTGTTCTTCATCACCGGCGCCGACGCGCTCGCGCAGATCCTGTCGTGGCGGGATGCCGAGAAGCTGTTCGGGCTCGCCCATTTCATCGGCGTGACCAGGCCTGGGTACACGCTCGATGATCATCACCTGCCGGACGGTTCGGTCAGCCTGGTCGAGGTGCCCGCGATGGCGATCTCGTCGACCGCTTGCCGTGACCGCGTGGCGTTGGGGGAGCCGGTCTGGTATCTGGTCCCGGACGGCGTCGTGCAGTACATCCAGAAGCGCAACCTGTACGCCGACCGGACCATCGGCTGCCAGTCGGAATAGTCACGCGCCCGCTCGGCCAGGCCCAGGTACCCTCATACCTCAATTGCTGATGGCCGGACAAGGAGAGACGTGCCTGCTACGCCCGACGCACGCAGGTTGGCGCTGGTGGCTGCCAACGCGGCTGCTGACAAGTTGGCCAGTGACATCGTCGTTCTGGACGTGTCGAACCAACTGGTGATCACCGACTGCTTCGTGATCGCCTCCGCGCCCAACGAGCGCCAGGTCGGCGCCATCGTGGACAACGTCGAGGAGAAGATGCGCGAGGCCGGGACCAAACCGGTCCGCCGCGAAGGCGCCCGCGAGGGCCGCTGGGTGCTGCTCGACTTCGTCGACGTGGTCGTGCACGTCCAGCACACCGAGGAACGCTCGTTCTACTCGCTGGAGCGGCTCTGGAAGGACTGCCCGCGGATCGAGTTCGACCCGACGACCGGGCAGGAGACGTGACTCTTCGCCGCCTCGTGCTGTGGCGGCACGGGGAGACGGACTACAACGCCGAGAGCCGGATGCAGGGGCATCTGGATTCCGCATTGACCGAGGTCGGCTGGAACCAGGCCCGGTTCGCGGTGCCCGCGCTGGCTCGTTTCTCCCCGGACCTGGTTGTTGCTTCGGACCTGCGTCGTGCGACGGACACCGCGACGGTGTTCGTCAACGCGACGGGGGTTCCGTTGCGGATCGACAAGCGTTTGCGTGAGACCAACCTCGGTGAATGGCAAGGCTTCACCGGCGCCGAGGTCGATGAGATGGCACCTGGGGCGCGAGCCGTGTGGCAGAACGACGCGACCTGGGCACCGCCCGGTGGCGAGACGCGTGTCGAGGTTGCCGCTCGTGCGGCTGAGGTCGTCGCAGACTTGGACGAGGGCGACGAGGAGACCGTCATCCTCGGCACGCACGGCGGTTTGATCACGGCGCTGACCAGCAGGCTCCTCGGGCTGCCTGTGGAGACCTGGCCGATGCTCGGTGGCATCGGCAACTGTCATTGGACAGTGCTCGCCCGGCGGCAGACCACCGGGCTGGCCTGGCGGCTGATGACGTACAACGCCGGCATCACCGGATGACCACGCTGCTGGTCTTCGGCGACTCGCTGAGTTTCCACGGGCCCGATGGGCCGATGCCCGCCGACGACTCGAGGCTGTGGCCCAACGTGGCGGCCGCGGAGCTGGGCGGGACAGCGGAGTTGGTCGCCGGGTTCGGCTGGACGGCGCGCGACGCGTACTGGTCCCTGGTCGGTGACCCTCGAGTGTGGACTTTGCTGCCGAAGGCTGACGTGCTCGTGCTCGGGGTCGGCAGTATGGACACCCTGCCTTCGCCTCTGCCGACCTATCTGCGGCAAGGCCTGCGGTACGTGCGCCCGGATGGCCTTCGGCGGTGGGCCCGTACCCGGTATTTGGCGGCTCAGCCGTGGTTGTCGCAGGTCATGGGCGGGCGGCCGGTCGCGCTGCCCCCTGCGTTGACGGCCCGGTACCTTGATTTGATCTTGACTTCGATCCGGGCGTTGAAGCCCACCTTGCCTGCGGTCGGCGTGTTGCCCCCAGAACACCGTGCGCCGTCCTATCGGGGCGTGCACACCGGGCGTGTCCCCGGTGCTTTGGCAATTTCCCGGTGGGCTTCGTCCGTCGGGGTACCTGTGCTCGACCTCGCCGCGTTGACCAGGGATCACGTGCTCGGCGGGCAGGGCAACGCCGACGGGATCCACTGGGGCTGGGACGCGCACAAGGCAGTCGGCCGCGCTTTGGCCGAGTTGGTCGCCTCCACCGGCCCGAAACAGACGTAGGCTCGGCGATCATGTCCGTCGTCGTAGTCACCGACTCCACGGCGCACCTGCCGGAAGGCTTCGCGGCCCGGCATTCGGTGCGTGTCGTGCCCCTGCATGTCGTCATGGACGACCGAACCGGGCTGGATGGCATCGACATCGGCCCGATGCAGCTGGCGAGCGCCTTGTCCCAACGGCAGGTCGTGACGACTTCGCGGCCGTCACCGCACGAGTTCGCGGCCGTCTACCGGGAGCTGCTGGAGGACGGTGCGTCCGGTGTGGTGTCTGTCCACTTGTCGCGGCATTTGTCGGGGACTTGGGACTCGGCGCGCCTCGCGGCCGAGGAGGTCGGGGCGGACAAGGTCCGGGTGGTCGACTCCCGGACAACGGGTATGGGGCTTGGGTTCGCCGCTTTGCGGGCCGCCGCGGCCGCCGCTGACGGCGCCAAAGGACTCGATGTCGAGGCCGAGGCGGTGACCACGGCGGCTCGTGCCAAGACGTACTTCATGGTCGAGACGCTTGAGTACTTGCGACGCGGCGGCCGGATCGGGGCAGCGGCGGCGTTGGTCGGGACTGCGTTGGCCGTCAAGCCGGTGTTGCACGTCGCGGACGGGCGGATCATGCCGCTGGAGAAGGTCCGGACGGCCAGTCGCGCGATGGCGCGTTTGGTGGACCTAGCTGTCGATTCGGCCGGGAGCGGACCGGTTTCCCTTGCTGTGCACCATCTTGCCGCGCCGGACCGGGCCGCGGAACTGGCGACCCGCCTTGAGGAACGGCTGCCCCGGTCGTCCGGATGCGTGGTGTCGGAGCTGGGTGCGGTGATCGGTGCGCACACCGGCCCAGGTGTGCTGGGTGTCGTGGTCCTCCCCGACTAGCGCATACCACAAACCACCGACAACCCAACCAAAAAAACCCGAAAACACCCCAACCTGTCCACAGAAACAAGTTGTCCACAGCCCCGCCCCCGCCACCCGGGCATCCAACCCAAAACCGGCCTAGCGTCGAAGACATGTTCGAAACACGCCGGCGGCGAACCACCGCCGAAAACGACCCGAAGATCCGACTCAAGCAACTGGCGACTGCCCGCAGAACCGCAATCCCTGACCCCGCAACGGAATGGGTGGACGAAACCCCAACGGCCCAACCATCACAACCCGCCGTCCGCGAACGTCTGAAGAACCTCCGACTGCCCGTCGTCGCCACGGCTGCTGTCGTTGTGGCCTGCTGTGCGGCCATCGGAATCCTTGTGGCACAGCCAGAAAAGGAAGTACCACCGCTGCTGCCCGCCGCAGCCGTCAGCAGCGACCCGCGCCCATCAACGGGGCGAATAGTAGTGAGTGTCGTCGGCCGAATCCCCAAACCAGGCCTCATCACGTTACCCGAGGGCTCCCGCGTGGCAGACGCAATCCAAGCAGCAGGTGGAGCGTCCGATGTGGACGCGCTCACCCTCAACATGGCCCGCCGCCTAGCCGACGGCGAACAGATCTACGTAGGCATCCCACCCCCACCGGAGGCAGCACCCGCACCACAGTCCAAACCAGCGAAACTCGACCTGAACACCGCAACCACCGCCCAACTCGACGACCTACCAGGCGTCGGAGCGGTGACAGCCCAACGCATCCTCGACTTCCGCGCCGAACGCGGCCCGTTCACAGCAGTGGAACAACTCCGCCAAATAGACGGCATCGGCGAAAGCCGATACTCCAAACTCAAGGACCTGGTGACCGTACGATGACCATCCCTTTCCTACCCACCCCAGACAACTGGCCCTACTCACCCCTCGAAACCCTGTGGCTCACCGCCCTGCTCGGCGGCTTCCTCATACTCTCCAACTTCCGTATCCCACCCTGACCGCTCAACGGGTCTGCCCGTGACCGGCCCAGGCCCGCGCATCTGGCCTCACTACGTGCCCCGACGGCCTGCTCGTCGAGCGGAGCTGGCCGGAGTGCTGATCGAGACGCCCGCTGCACCTGGCGCTCGTTGCCGGGACCGTGGTGGCGTGCGTCGCGATGGTGCCCGCACTGTTGCTCGCCCGCTTATGTCTCGGCGAGCGGTGTTGCCTCTGCCCTTACGCCACAAGGCCCTGGCGGCGTTTGCCCGCTCAACCCTTGCGCGCTGATGGACGGCACGTCGTCGCCGGGCGGACAGGCAGGCCCGGCAAGACGCAGGCTGCGCCAAGGCTTCGTGCTGGCTGTGCCTTTGGCTCGCCCGCAACCGTTGTTGATGAAGCGCTGGTAGCGCTGGGAAGGAGAGAACCAAGTGAGCTTTGATGTGTGCTCACATCGCAGTTTCACGGTCCGCTGGCCGTACAGGTAATGGTGTGTCGCCCCTGTTTGTAGACAGCGGCTGGCCAGTGTCGGGTGTCCGTGCAACCCTTGGCGACTGGTGAAGGGCATGTCGTCGCCGGGCAGGCAGGCCAGGTAAGACTCAGGCTGCCCCAAGGCTTCGCGCTGGCTATGCCTTGGACGTTCTTATGTTTGGTGTGGTTCGTGATTGCCGTTACGGATTCGCATGGGATTCATCGACGGCTGTCATTGATGAAGTGCTGGTAGCGCTGGGAAGGAGGTCCAAGTGAGCCTTGGTGTGTTGACATCGCAGCTTTGCGGTCCCTGGCCGTAAAGGCGGAGGCTGTGTTGGCTCTGTCCTTTGTGATGCGCGTTTCCAGAGTTGTGTTCACACAACTCATGCCGCACGGGACCAAAGACTTGTCTTCGCCGGATGGGCAGGCCTGGCAGGGGTGAGGTCCGCGCCAAGTCTTCGCGTTGGCTTGTCAAGCGTTCGAGTTCGCCGCCCACCGTTGGTTCGGTTCCCAGGGGTCCGCGTGAGCCCATTGGATGCGCTTGTCCACGGCGGCTTGCCCGACAAGGGATTCGCCGAACTCGAACTTCACCGGATCGTCCGCTTCGGACCGGGCGTACGCGGCGATGTTCGTGTTGGTCCGGTTCGTGGTTGCCATGACGGCTTTCGCCCCGGGCTCGTCGGCAGTCGTCCTTGTTGAAGTGTTTGGTGCGCTGGAAAGGAGAATCATCAGAACCTGATGTGCTGACCTCGAAACCTTCGCGGTACCTGGCCCTACACGTGAGGCGTGTTAGCAGCGCCCCTTGTGCCGCCGTGATCACTGATTCCATGGGGCCACTCCTCACGGTCTATTGCCCGGGTATCCCGTGCGTGGATACGCCCCATCCCGTCCCTTCCTTTCGCCTTGCGTCGATCTCCCAACCCTCCGAGGCTGGCGAAGCCCATGCCATAAGGGAAGGAACACGCGAAGGGACCTGTAGCGGCACCAACGGACCTGGTTGCCCACGTCGGTGCACCTATCCGAGGCACAGGCCGGCCCCACGACTGCCAGAAGATCATCCGCCCAACTCGCGTTCCTGAAAGGAGGTGAATGCCTTTGATGAACCGCGGTGTGCTTGACCCGCTGCGGATGCGGGACTGGCGCCTGATTCCCGCTGCTCTGGCCGTCTGGCTCGCAGCCTTGCTTGGCCTGCTCGTCAGTTGGTGGTGCACTGTCGTGATCGGCGTACTCGGCGGTGCCGCGGGCATTTTCGTCCTTCGAAAGCGTTGGCCTTCCTTAGGCCTCCGTGGCGACGTCCGTGGTCGATGGCTGCGGCGCGGGATGGGCTGGTCGCTGGTGGTCTGCGGCGCTTTCGCCATTGTGCCAACGTCTTTGCGGCTTCGTGCGTGGGAGCAAGACCCGCTCCGAGCCTACGCGGCACGCGGAGAAGCAGCGCAGCTGACCGTTGTCCTGTCGGATCGTCTGCGGCCCATCTTCTCCGCGGGCTTTGGTGGACAACAGGCCGGTGCGCGGTTGGCTTCAGTGTCCGCCGACGTTCAAGACGCCAGAGTGGACGGCCGTTCGGTCTCGTCGACAGGGGCAGTCGTGCTTCTCGTCCCCATGGCGGGATGGTCGAACCTGTTGCCTGGCCAGGGAGCTCGCGTGGAGGGAACCCTCGCACCCGGCGACTCGGCAGTGGCCGTGCTGCGAGTGCGGGGACCGCCCGTCGACGTGACGCCTGCGCCGGTGTGGCAAAGGGGCGCGGAGTCGATGCGGGCCGGGTTGCGGAACGCCGCAGGCGTGCTGTCGCCGGAGTCGGCTGGGTTGTTGCCCGCTTTGGTGGTCGGCGATACGTCGATGCTGCCGCAACGGGTGGTCGAGGAATTCCGTGCGGCAGGGATGGCGCATCTGCTTGCCGTGAGCGGTGCGAACCTGGCGATCGTGGGCGTGGCGACGTTGTTGTTGCTGCGGCTCATGCGGCTTGGGCCGAGGCTCTGCGCGGCTGGGGCGGGGCTGACGCTCGTCGGCTTCGTTGTGCTCGCTGGGCCGGAGCCGAGTGTGCTGCGTGCCGCTGTGATGGGCGGCGTCGGGTTGCTGGCATTGGTCATTGGGCGTGAGCGGGCTGCGTTGCCTGCGTTGGCCACGTCGGTCATCGTGCTGGTGCTGCACGACCCGACGATGGCGACGAGCTTCGGGTTCGCGTTGTCCGTCTTGGCCACGGGTGCGTTGGTTCTTCTCGCGACGAGATGGTCACGGTCGATGGCTGACCGGGGCGTGCCGCGGATGCTCGCGGAGGCTGTGGCGGTACCGGCTGCTGCGCATTTGGCCACGGCACCGGTTGTCGCTGGGATGAGTGGGCAGATCAGCCTCGTGGCTGTCGGCGCGAACCTGTTGGCGGCACCGGTGGTGGCTCCTGCCACCGTGCTGGGGTTGCTGGCAGCGCTTGTCGCTGGGCTGTTTCCTTGGCTTGCCGAGTTCTTCGTCTGGCTCGCCGGGCCGGAGCTGTACTGGATGATCCAGGTCGGGCGGCATGCCGCCGCGATCCCCGGTGCGGCGATGGACTGGCCCGCTGGATGGTGGGGAGGGTTGCTGCTGGCCGTTGTCTTAGCCGTGGGCGTCGTGTTGTTGCGGCACAGACGTTTGCGGGTGCTGATTGTTGCCGTCATTGTCGGGATTGCGGTCGTGCTGGTGCCGATCCGGGTTGTCTCGCCTGGATGGCCGCCGTCCGGTTGGTCTTCGGTGGCATGCGACGTTGGCCAGGGTGATGCGATCGTGCTGGCGACAGCCGAGCCGGGGCGAGCTGTGCTGGTCGACACCGGTCCGGATCCTGGTGCCATCGCTGGGTGTTTGAACCGGCTTGGAGTGTCACGGATCCCGTTGGTGATCCTCACGCACTTGCATGCCGACCATGTCGGTGGGCTGTCAGCAGTACTGGGTGAACACGCGATCGGCGCGGTCGCTGTCGGTTCGGGGAGGTTGCCAGGCTGGGCGTGGCGGCAGGTGCGGTCAGAGGCGGAACGGTCGCAGGTGCCCGTTGTGTGGCTGACCGCAGGACAACGGATGGACTGGCCAGGTTTGACGATCGAGGTGCTCGGCCCGCATTACGCCGACACCAGACAGGAAGGTGAGGCAACCGGAACAGAGATCAACAATGGGTCCTTGGTGCTGCGGGCGACGACCAACAGTGGACGGGTCCTGCTGACCGGTGACGTGGAACTGGCCGCACAGACCGACTTGCTGGACAACAGGATCGACCTGAGCGCTGATGTCCTCAAGGTTCCGCATCATGGCAGCCGGTACATCGTGCCGGAGTTCATCGACGCTGTCCGGCCACGCGTCGCGATGATCAGCGTGGGCGCGGGAAACCGTTACGGGCACCCGAATCCGATCACTTTGGGGCGACTTGTCGCCGGGGGAGTGACGGTGCTGCGCACGGACCAGGACGGTGATGTCGCCGTGGTCGGCGACTTGGCGGTCGTTCGCAGAGGTGATCCACGCGGGCCGCCGAAGTGACGCGGCCAGGGCGCGACCCGCGCCCTGGCTTCAGGCCAACGAGCCAGATGGGATAGGAGGTGGGATGTAGGAAGGGCCGGAGTACTTCGGGTAGGTCCGTTGCTTGAAGACTGACTCGCCGCCCAGTGGGCCGCCTGGCCGCTGACTGTCGAGGTCCATCAGCCGCTGTTCTTCGGCGCGCAAAGCCTTCTTACGGCGCCGGATGACCCGCACCTGATCGAGGAAGGCCTTGCCGCCCACGATGATCGGTCCGGTCACGAAGAGTGCGACGAACAGACCGGCAAGTCGTGCGCCCCACTCGTCACCGTGAACGCCCTCAGTGGCGAACATGCCGACGCCCATGATCCACACTGTAGTCAACTTGATGGTGGGGAGGGGACTGCGCCGCTCGAAGCGCGAGAACGCTCGCCTGGGGTTGTAGTCCGCGACGATCTGCGCGCGGACCAGCCACAGGCGGCGCAAGATCGCGTCGGGAGGCACGTCACCCGCCGGGATGTCGTCCCAGAACGACACCCGGATCGTCGGGGTCTCCGGAAGCGGATCGGGGAACTGCCGCCAGGCCTTGTGCGGTAGCCAGCCCTCGCCGGGCAGCGGGGTGTACTCACGCACGCCGAGGTGGGTGCGAATCTGCTCCTTGACCGAGGGGACAGGACCAGTGTGTTTGTAACCGAAGAAGAGCAACGTCGGGACCACCGCGGCGCTCACGATGATCACTGGCCAGAACGGGTCGCTGGGCGAGGCGAGTTGCTCGCCCAGCAGCACACAGTTGATCAGCCCGATCACCACGGCGGAGGACTTCAGCCAGTACCCCAGTCTTTCCACGGCGAAAGGAGGTATCACAAAGGACAGTGGCCGGTCACCGGCCGGGACGTTCGATCTCCTCGCGCAACACTGTGACCGATCGCTCGGCGAAGTGACGCAGTTCCGCGAGTTGTTCCAGGTCGTGCCGGGTTAGCACCTTGGACATCCGGGTGAACTGTGGCGCGTGGAGGTCAGTGGCCAACTGTGCCCGTTCGGGCACAACCGTGGCAACACGATGTGCCATCAATGGGACTGACTGACATCGGCATGTACGAGGCCTCCGCCGACTGATCGGCGAAGGCCTCAGCACACATCAGAAGCCGAGTGCTTGGTGGACCGCGTCGGCCGACGGCGGCACGGTCGCGCGCGGGCCGACCTTGGTTTCGATGGCGTCCAGCGTCTTCAGACCGTCGCCGGTGATCAGCAGGACCGTTTCGGCCTCCGGGTCGAGCTTGCCGGTCTCGATCAGCTTCTTCGCCGTCGCCACGGTCACACCGCCCGCGGTCTCGGTGAAGATGCCCTCGGTGCGGGCCAGCAACCGGATGCCCTCGACGACTTCCTCGTCGCTGACGTCCTCGATCGCGCCGTTGGTGCGGTTGACGACATCCAACACGTACGGGCCGTCGGCGGGGGCGCCGATAGCGAGCGAGCGGGCGATGGTGTCCGGGCGCACGGGCTGGACCACGTCGCGGCCTGCCTTGTACGCGGCCGAAACCGGCGAGCATCCGGTCGCCTGCGCGCCGAAGACGCGGTACGGCGTCTCTTCGACCAGCCCGAGCGTGCCGAGCTCACGGAAACCCTTGTCCACCTTGGTCAACTGCGCGCCGGAGGCGATCGGCACGACCACCTGCTGCGGCAGCCGCCAGCCGAGCTGCTCGGCGATCTCGAACGCCAGGGTCTTGGATCCCTCGGCGTAGTACGGCCGGACGTTGACGTTCACGAACGCCCAGTCCTCGTGCTCCGCAGCCAGTTCGGTGGCCAGGCGGTTCACGTCGTCGTAGTTGCCGTCGACGGCGATCAGCGCGCCGTCGTACACCGCGGTGGTCAGAATCTTTGCCTTCTCAAGGGAAGACGGGATCAGCACCACCGATTCCCAGCCGGCGCGGGCGGCCGCGGCGGCGGTGGCGTTGGCGAGGTTGCCGGTCGACGGGCAGGCCAGCACCCGGAAACCGAGCTGACGCGCGGCGGCCAATGCCACGGCCACGACGCGATCTTTGAAGGAGTGCGTGGGGTTTCCGGTGTCGTCCTTGACCCACAGGCTTTTCACGCCGAGCGCGGCAGCGAGGCGATCCGCCTTCACGAGCCTGGTCAGCCCCGGCTCGGTGTTCGGGTAAGTGTCCACATCGGACGGAACCGGGAGCAGGTCGCGGTAGCGCCAGATGTTCTTGGGCCCCGCTTCGATGTCCTCTCGGCGGATGTCGCCGAACGAGTATTTGACTTCGAGCGGGCCGAAACACTCCGCACAGGCGAATTCCGGGGCCAGCGGGATCTGGTGACCGCACTCACGGCAGGACAGTGCCTGGGCAGGTCCGAGGTCGAAGGTCGTGGGCGCACCGACTGTGGTCGTCATCGCGAGGTATCTCCTCATCTTTCCGGCTTCCGCCGGTCGGAATTGGCACCGTGTGCGTCACCTGAACGGTGAACGCATGGTTGCCGGGGCTTCTTCGGGCCGATCCCTCTGCCCCTCTGGATGAGCAATATTCAGTTGTGGGCGTTTCTGCGGGACACGTTACGGCACGGCGGTTACTCAATGCCACCCAAGGCGCCCACCATCCGGGAGGGCGAGGCGTGGCAGGATGCGGGGTGTGAACGCCCCGGCCGTGACGCCCGAGCCGCTGCAACTGGTGGTGGGCGAGGAAGAGCTACTGGTAGACCGCGCGGTCCGGGCCGCGCTGGAAGCCGCCCGGCTGGCCGACCCGACGGCGGATCTGACCAGGGTCCGGGTGGCTGAACTCACAATTCCGCAGTTGACCGAGCTGGTCAGCCCGTCACTGTTCGCCGAGGCGCGGGTGGTCGTGCTGGAAGCGGCGCACGAGGCGACCCAGGAGATCGCCGACGCGGTCATCGCCTACGGCAAGAACCCCGCCGAGGGCGTCGTGCTCGTGGTCCTGCATTCAGGCGGCGGACGCAGCAAGGTCGCGAAGGCGTTGCCCGCGGCGTTGAAGAAGGCGGGCGCCAAGGTGGTCGAGTGCCCGAAGATGACCAAGGCTTCGGAGCGCGAGGAGTTCGTCCGGCACGAGATCCGCGTGGCGGGAGGCAAAACCGACGCGGCCGCGGTCGCCGCCCTGATCGAAACCGTCGGCTCAGATCTGCGCGAGCTCGCATCGGCAGCCGCACAGTTGGTCGCCGACACCGACGGCAAGGTCGACGAGACGGCTGTTCGTCGCTACCACAACGGCCGCGCCGAGGTGAACGGTTTCGCCGTCGCCGAGAAGGCGGTCGTCGGCGACCTACCCGGCGCCCTCGAAGCGCTCCGCTGGGCGATGCAACTCGGCGTCCCCCACGTGCTCGTCGCCGACGCCCTCTACGACGCGGTCCGAACCGTCGCGCGCATCGCGCCACTTGGCCGGGTCGACCCGTTCAAAATGGCCGGTGAGCTGGGCATGCCGCCCTGGAAGATCAGGAAGGCGATGGGGCAGACCCGCGGCTGGCACCCAGCGGGACTGGCGGACGCGATGCAGATCGTCGCCCAGCTCAACGCGGACGTGAAGGGTGCGGCGGCGGACGCCGGCTACGCACTGGAACACGCGATCATCAAGATCGCCCGCGCCCACCGCCGCGCCTGACCCATCACAGGCCGGAAGAACATTCAGGGGCACAAGCGACCCCGGGGGTTGGCGACGGATGAGTGTGCACTTGATGCCACAATTCTCCGGCGGCACCGCCGCGCCAGGAAACCCTGGCTGGCGCACGGGCATAGACCTCGCCCGGCGAGCGTACGGCACACCACCGACACAAATCCGCGCCCGAAATGAGCACCCCCCGATGACCCAAAGTACTGGGAGGGTCTGACAGAAATCGCAAGGTCCGGGCGGGAAATGACGGTGCCTGTGGACAGATTGGCGTTGGGGCGGGGTGTGGGACGGGATCCGCATCGCCATCGTCCGGGCTACCGGGTGGGAGCACTTGGATCGGGATGTGCCAGGGGACGGCGCCGCTCAGAGCTGCCGGGCTGCCCGGGTACGACATGCGAAAGGGGCCCGCACCTGCACGGTGCGGGCCCCTTTGAGGCGCTTGTCAGAGGCTGTTCGCGCGCTTGGCCATCGCCGACTTGCGGTTGGCGGCCTGGTTGGCGTGGATGACGCCCTTGCCCGCGGCCTTGTCCAGCTGGCGGCTGGCGACCTGCAGCAGCTCGATGGCCTTGTCCTTGTCGCCGGCGTCGGCGGCCTCGCGGAACTTCCGGATCGCCGTCTTCACCGAGGACTTCACGGACTTGTTGCGCAGGCGAGCGGCTTCGTTCGTCTTGATGCGCTTGATCTGGGACTTGATGTTGGCCACGCTTGTGCTCCTCAGTATCGCTATCCGGATTGCCGTACCGCGAGTTGTCGGCCCCGCACAGCGCGCGGGTTTCCTCCAGGGCGGAATGCCACACGGCACGACCCGAACAGGGTAACAACCCGTCACCACTCTCGACGAATCCACCCCCTGGGAAAACCGGTAACACCGTCTCCGCGGCTTGTACCAGGGTGAACACCGTGGATCTTGTCGCTGTGGGGCTTGTGCTGTTCGCCGCCGTCGCGCATGCGGGGTGGAATTTCTCCGCGAAACGTGCGGGGACGGGTGGCGCGCTGTTCGTGTGGCTCTACCAGTGCGCGTCGGCCGTTATTTGCCTGCCGATCGCGGTCATCGCTCTGCTTGGGGAGCGGCCACAGTGGAGCTGGTTGCTCGCGTCTGGTGTCAGCGCTGTCTTGCATGTCGCGTACGGGCTTGCGTTGCAGAAGGGGTACGCGGCGGGCGATATGTCGGTTGTGTACCCGGTGGCGCGGGGGAGCGGTCCGTTGCTGTCCGTGGTCGCGGCTGTGGCGTTCCTCGGTGAGCGGCCGGGGCATTGGGCGCTTGTGGGTGCTGCGTTGGTTGTGGCGGGTGTGTTTGTGGTCGGGCTCGGCAAGAAGTGGGTGTCGATTGGGCCGAGTTTGTTCTACGGCGGGCTGACCGGTGTGACTATCGCCTGCTACACGCTGTGGGATGCGTTGTCCGTCCAGACCGTTCCGCCGTTGATCTACTCCTGCACGACGACGTTGATTCAGAGCGTGATTCTGGCGCCCCACGCCGCGAGAAACCGTGGTCGCATCGCGTCGTTGTGGCGGGAGCACAAGGTCGATGTGCTCGTCATCGGTGTCTTGTCGCCTGCTGCTTACATCGCTGTTCTTTATGCGATGCGGATCGCGCCCGTCAGCATGGTCGCGCCCGCGCGGGAGCTGTCGATTGTGTTCGGCAGCCTGATCGCGTGGCGTTGGTTGCGTGAGCCGAATCCCGTTCAGCGGCTCGCCGGTGCGTTCGTTGTCCTCGCTGGGGTTGCCTTGATCGCTGTCTCGTGACGTTCATCGGAGGTTTCCGGAACGTAACAGCGCGGGACATTGGCCGGACAGAGTAGTGCGCGATGGCATTTCACTGGGTGAAGATGTCGACCATGAGCCGTCGCACAACCACATCACGGGCCAAGACCGACCCGTCGACCAATGGGCACGCACCAGGCGCGCTGTTCGACGGCTACCTCGACCCGGGCCGTCCGCACGCGGGCGCGTACGACGAGATGTTCGCCGAGGAGACCACGATCCGGTCGGCCTATCGCACCCTGTACGACTCGCTGGCCCCCTCCGAGGTCTCCGATCTCGCCGCCCGGGCCGAGGCGCTCGGCCGCGCGTTCGTCGACCAGGGCATCACGTTCTCGCTGTCCGGTCAGGAGCGCCCCTTCCCGCTGGACCTCATTCCCCGCGTGATCACCGCGTCCGAGTGGTCCAAGTTGGAACGCGGCATCGTGCAGCGGGTTCGGGCGCTGGAGATGTTCCTCGCGGACATCTACGGCGACGCGCAGATCGTCCGGGACGGCGTGCTGCCACGCAGGCTGATCACCTCGTGCGCGCATTTCCACCGTGAAGCCGCCGGGATCTCGCCACCCAACGGCGTGCGCATCCACGTCGCCGGAATCGACCTTGTCCGGGATGAGCAAGGCGTGTTCCGCGTTCTTGAGGACAACCTGCGGTGCCCGTCCGGGGTGTCCTACGTGATGGAGAACCGCCGCACGATGGCGCGTGTGTTCCCGGACCTGTTCGCGCGACATCGCGTGCGCGCGGTCGGCGACTACGCGGGACATCTGCTGAGGGCGCTCAGGGCCTCGGCGGCGCCCAACGTGGCGGATCCCAACGTCGTCGTGCTCACGCCAGGTGTGCACAACTCGGCGTACTTCGAGCATTCGTTGCTGGCACGGCAAATGGGCGTCGAGCTCGTCGAGGGACGGGACCTGTTCTGCCGTGACAACACCGTCTACATCCGCACCACCGAGGGCGAACGCCAGGTCGACGTCATCTACCGGCGCATCGATGACGACTTCCTCGACCCGGTGCAGTTCCTGCCGGACTCCGTGCTCGGCGTCGCGGGCCTGGTGAACGCCGCCCGCGCGGGCAACGTCGTGATCGCCAACGCGGTCGGCAACGGTGTCGCCGACGACAAACTCGTGTACACGTACCTGCCGGAGATCGTGCAGTACTACCTCAACGAGAAACCGTTGCTGCCCAACGTGGACACGTTCCGGTGCTGGCTGCCCGAAGAGCGCGAACACGTGCTGGCCAACCTGGACCAGCTGGTGATCAAGCCGGTCGAGGGCTCCGGCGGATACGGCATCGTGTTCGGCGCCGAAGCCACCGGGCCGGAGCTCAACCGGTTGCGCCGCAAGATCAAGGGCAACCCGCGGGGCTGGATCGCGCAGCCCGTCGTGCAGCTGTCGACCGTGCCGACCAAGATCGGCGACAAGCTGGCGCCCCGGCACGTCGACCTGCGGCCGTTCGCGGTCAACGACGGCAACTTCATCTTCGTCCTGCCCGGCGGGCTGACCAGGGTCGCGCTGCCGGAAGGCAGCCTGATCGTCAACTCGTCGCAGGGCGGCGGCTCCAAGGACACCTGGGTACTGGCTCCTCGCTCGTCCACTGTGGAACGCGAGCTTGCCGAGCCGGGGCTGGCCGAGATGGCCGGGATGAACTCCACCGCCGTCGACCAGGGCCCGGAGCTGTCCAGCAACCAGCAGCAGCAACAACAGCAGCAACAGTCCCAGAAACAGTGACAGGCAGGAGGCACGATGCTCGCGCGCAACGCCGAGTCGCTGTACTGGATCGGACGCTACGTGGAGCGGGCCGACGACACGGCTCGCATCCTCGACGTCTCGGTGCACCAGCTGCTTGAGGACGCCACGGTCAACCCGGACGCCACCAGCCGCCAGCTGCTCGCCGTCCTGGGCATCGACCCGCCCGACGGCGACACGCTGGACGTGTGGTCGCTGACCGAACTGGTCGCCTACTCCGAGGACCACGCGGGCTCGATCGTCTCGTCGTTGACCAGCGCCCGGGAGAACACCCGCGGTGCCCGCGAGGTCGTCTCGACGGAAATGTGGGAGTGCCTGAACGCGATGTGGAACGCCGTGCCGGAGCGGCAACGCTACGCGCGTCAGGTGGGCCCGCACGCGTTCTTCTCGTTCGTCGAGGACCGCGCGGCGATGTTCGCCGGGCTCGCCGACTCCACGATGAGCCGCGACGACGGCTGGCGGTTCCTCGTGCTGGGCCGCTCGGTCGAGCGGGTGGACATGATCGTGCGGCTGCTGATGTCCCGTGTCGGTGACAAAGCCTCGTCGCCGGGTTGGGTGACCGTGCTGCGCTCAGCGGGCGCGCACGACACGTACCTGCGCACCTACCGTGGCGCGTTGGACGCCGCGCGCGTCGTGCAGTTCATGTTGCTGGACAGGCTGTTCCCACGTTCGGTGTTCTACTCGTTACGGCAAGCCGAAGCATGCCTTGAGCAGCTCGACCATCAGCCGGACGTTCGAGTGGGTGCTCGCGCGGAAGCGTTGCGGCTACTCGGAAAAGCCCGCAGTGACCTGGAGTTCCTCCGGCCCGCGGACCTGCTCAACGACCTGCCGAAGCTGTTGCGTGGGCTGCAGGCTACCGTCCGGGACGTGGGCGAAGCCGTGTCACAGCAGTACTTCCACACCGCCCCGTGGGTCGCGTGGACCAACGCGGAGGTGTCGTCGTGAGCTGGAGGGTTCGGGTTGTACACACCACGGGCTACCGATACCGTTCACCGGTTGTCCAGTCCTACAACGAAGTTCGTCTCACGCCACGCTCGGACCGCAAGCAGAACGTGGTGGTCAGCCGGGTCGAGACCACACCGGCCACCCGCCAATACCGATATGTCGACTATTGGGGCACGGTGGTCACGTCCTTCGACCTGCACGCACCGCACACCCAGCTGAAGGTCGTCGGCTCGTCGGTCGTCGAGACCAGCGGCGAGGTCGAGCCCATCCGCACCGGAACCTGGGCCGACCTGCGGGCGGACAACCTGGTCGACCGGTACACCGAACTGCTCGAACCCACGACGTACGCGCCACGCGACCGCGAACTCGCCGCCGTGGCAAGGACGCTGCGCAAGGGCAAGACCCCGGCCGAGGCTGTTCTCGAAGCGTCCCAATGGGTGCACGAGCAGCTGAAGTACCAGCCGGGCACCACCGGCGTGCACTCGTCGGCCGTGGACTCCTATCAGGCCAAGGAAGGCGTCTGCCAGGATTTCGCCCACGTGACCCTGGTGTTGTTGCGCGCCATGGGAATCCCGGCCCGGTACGTCTCCGGATACCTGCACACCAAGCCGGACGGCGAGACCAAGGAGACCGTGCGCGGCGAAAGCCACGCCTGGATCGAGGCGTGGACCGGCGGCTGGTGGGGTTACGACCCGACCAACGCGATCCCGATCGGCCCACGGCACATCTGGGTCGCGCTTGGCCGGGACTACGCCGACGTGGCGCCGCTCAAGGGGATCTACTCCGGCGGCGACGCGACCGCGTTGGAGGTGACCGTCGACATCACCCGGCTGGCCTGAAGCGACGCGACGAGGCCGGTGAACCACTGGCGAGCCTCGGGCAGCTCCGCGGGATCGTCGACCACTTCGGCGACGAGCTCGGTGACGTCGAACAGCTCGCCGTTGATCATGCGCACGCGCCATGGCCCTGACCAGTTCAGCTCGTGCTTGGCCAGGCCGTCGCGCACCAGCACGTGCACCATGGCGTTCTCGACCAGGTCGACCAGGGTGTCCCGGTCGTGATCGGCGCTCACCGCGTTGATCGCGTCGGCGGGCGGTCCACTGTGGACGCCGAGAATCGCCGCCTTCTCAGCCGCGACCGACGCACCGGCGATCTCGACGATCTCCGCCCAGCTCGCCCGTGGCCCCAGGTCGTCGGGCACCAGCGCGATCTCCAGCCGTGGCACGGTCTTCTCCGGATCGGCCAGCAACGCCGTCGCCGGGCGGTCGTCCACCGGGTGGTCGTCGACATCCAACTGGTCCACGGCCTCAAGCCGGTCACGCATCGGTGGATGGCTGTCGAACCGGGACCTCGGCTGAGCGTCCAGCAGCCGCGCCTGATCCAGCACGAACTCCTCGGCCCGCACGGGATCGGCCAGGTAGTCGCGGAAACCCTCGAGCAGCGCCGGGGTCCGGTCGGCGTACGGCAGCAGCTCGAAGTACGTCTCGGTGTAGTCCTGCCACGCCTTGACCAGCGCGGGGATCTTGCGAAACCCGGACTGGGTGGCGGTTTTGCCTGCCGCCCGCACGGCCGCGGCGTCCGCTTCCAGTTCCTGCGCCCGGTTCACGGACCCGGCGAACATCAAGTACAGCCGGGAATAGCCGCGGAACAGCCACCCCACTGGGCTTCCGCTGGTGTCCTCCGCGGTTGTCCGCATCGCCATCGTGGCGCGATAGGTCAACGCGGCCATCTTGGTGTGACCGTGGCTGAAGTGGCCCAGCTCGTGACCGATAACGGCCCGCAGCTCGTTCACCGACAACCCGGCCAGCAACGGCAGACCGATCGCCAGGTGCCGGAAACCCTGCCGCAGACCCAGCAACCGGGTCTCCTCCCACACCATCGCGTTGGCCTCGGCGACGATCACGATCTCGTCCGGTGTCCTCGTCCTGGCCGCCTCGGCCAGCTCGTCGACGACCCGCCACAGCTCCGGCTGGCTGGTGCGGGTCACGTACGCACCATGCGCCCGGTAGCGAGCACGCCGGGCGGCGGCGGGGTCGATCGAGAGCAACGCGCTGAGCAAGACGGCGCCCCCGAACACGATCGCCAAGGCACCTTTCTGCTCGAAGATCATCCACAAGCAGGCGCCCACGAGCGCGCCGAGCAGCACGAAGTAGCCGACCAGCGCCAGCACGGCGAGCCAGGCGCGGAACGTCACGCTCATCAACGGATCACCTGGCCGACGGGTTGTAGGTCCACTTCGAACTCTGCTGGGCGACTGCCGTCTGCGCGATGACGCCCATCCGCGCAATCCACTCGCGCAGCACGGGTATCTGCACCGGCTCGGCGATCGCGGGCTCGACCAGCTCAGGCAGGTTCAGCACCGAGCCGTCGGTCAGCCGCAGCCGCATCGGGCCTGACCAGTCCAGCTGGTACGCGGCACGCCCCGAGCTGATCAGCGCCAGGCTGATGGTGTCGCTGACCAACTGGGTCAGCACCTCCACAGCGGCCTGTTGTTTGTCGTGCGGGTGCATGTCGTCGTCGAGCACCGGCGATGCGATCGCCAGGCCCTTGCCCTGCTCGATGGCGGTCAGTACCTCGTCGAGGCTGCCGGTCTGGGTGATTCCGGAGTTGGTGGCGAGCTTGGTGAGCGTCTCGGCGTTGTTCTTGTCGATCGCCGCACCGGCGAGCCGCACGATCTCCTCCCACGACGCACGCGGGCCGAGGTCGCTGATCAGCAACTGGCTCTCCAACTGCGGGACCGTCCGTTCCGGCTGCCGCAGCAGCGCCCACGCCTGCCGGTTGTCGGCCGCCTGGTCCGGTTCGGCCATCTGGTCGATCGTGGCGATCCGCACCCGGATCGGCGGGTGACTGTCGTATTTGGACGCCGGCTCGGCGTCCAGCATCCCGCCCTGCAGCTGCGCGAGCTCAGCCCGGCGTGTGGCGTTGGTCAGGTAGGAGTTGAAGCCCAGCAACAGTTCGGGAGTACGGCCTGCCTGCCCCACCAACCCGACGTACGAGCGGTTGAAGTGCGCCCACGCCATGTCCAGCGTCGGCATCTTGCCCAGCGCCGAGCGTGCGGCCGACTTGCCCGCAGCGCGTACGGCCAGCGCGTCCGCCTGCAGCTCCTGAGCACGGTTGGCGGACCGTGCGACCAGGAAGTACAGCTTCATGTACATCCGCATCAGCCAGCCGATCAGGCCGTCCAGGCCGTCGACGGTGTGCGCCATGGTCGCCGACGCGCGGTACGTCACGGCGGCGTACTTGGTGTGCCCGTGGCTGTAGTGGCCGAGTTCGTGGCCCAGTACGGCACGCAGCTCGCTCGTGGTCAGCCCGGCAAGCAACGGCAGGCCGATCTCCATGTACCGGCGACCCGGCCGTAGCCCGAGGAGCTTGCTGTCTTCCCATACCGCGGCGTTGACCTCAGGCACGAGCCTGATCTCGTCAGGTCCGCGCGTGTTCGCGATGACCGCGAGCTCGTCGATCATCCGCCACAACTCGGGCTGCTCCGCGCGCGTGATCGCCGCGCCGTGCGGTTGCGGCCGGTGTTTGAGCACCTTGTACAGCGCGCCACCGATCGCGAAGATCACGATCCCGGCGACGATGACCAGTTTGATGCCCGCGAGCCTGCCGGTCGCCAGTGCGTAGATCGCCAGGCCCGCGAAACCGGCGATCAGACCCGTGATCAGGACGAAGAACCCGATCAACAGCACGACGGATAACCCGGCGCGTAGCCGAACCCCCACTGTTGTCCACCCCTTGATTGCTCAGATCCCCCGACCTGGCCGCGGAAGTGTGCACCTTGGGGCTGACAGTTGTCTACACGGAAATGCGTCAGACCGTTTTCTCGGTGCGTTCCGGGCCGAGTTCCTCGAACAGCTGCCGCTGCAAATAAGGCAGTGATTTGTCCGGTTCGGTGAGCAGTTCCCACGCCGGCCCGCCGTGCTGCGTCCACTCGGCGACACCGGCCTTGGCCAGCGCTTCGGTGCCTTCCGGGGTGGTCAGGAAGGCGTTGAAGCGCTGCACCAGGTCGGGCGTGCGGTACTGATACGACACGCGAGCGGCGGAAAGCCGGAAGTCGTGCCATACGGTCACCAGCGCGGGCAGTTTGATCAACGCCGACTTGGCGACTTCTGCACCCGCCGCCGAGATGGCCACTGCCTCGGCTTGTTCGTCCCGCGCCCGGCTCTGGGATTTCGTGATGAACCGATAAGGCAGCAGGACAACGCGCGGCAGCCGTGATTCCAAGGGTGACGTGGTCTGGAAGTGAGCAAGCTCATGGCCGGTGACGGCACGCAACTCGCTTGTGGACAGCCCGCCCAGCAGCGGCAGACCCACCACCAGGCAACGGAAACCGCCCTGCTCGCGCAGGGTGGCGCGCATGTCCGGCCCGAGCCGGATCTCGTCGGGCGTACGGGTTTCGGCGACCTCGGCCACCTCGTCGACCATCCGCCACAGGTCAGGGTGGATCTTGCGGTTGATCCAGGCGTCCTGCTGGGCTTGCGTCTTGGCCTTCGGGCGCAGCACGTACTGCACGAAGAGCCACAGCAGCACGACGATCACGACCAGCGCCGCCCACGTGGCGCTGAAGATGAGGGTGATGGCCGTGAGTACCCCGGCCGCGATTGCCACAAGCAGTGCGAGGTACCCAGCCAGCATCTGTCAGCCCCTTGTCCGCGCGGCGATCGCTTCCGCTACGCGCTGGAACCGGCCAGGCTCCAGCACGGCACCTTCCCGTCGGATGTCGTCCTCGTCGAGTTCGTACATCCGGCTCAGCAACACGAACGACTCCCGGCCGTCCCGGTCTCACGACCCGCTGCCCAAACCGAACCAGCCACGCTCGCCCGTACGGTCCTTGCTGGACAGCATCATGGCCAGCAGACGGTGACCGTTTCGTCCGATGACCAACAACGGCCTATCCTTACCCCTGTCCGGGTCCTCTTCATAAGGGACCCAGGCCCAGACGATCTCGCCGGGATCCGCGAGGCCGTCGAGGTCGGGGGAGTAGTCCAAGATCGAGCCGGGCTCGATGACATGCACCTGCCGCACGTAGCCGTGTGCGGGCTTGAGGTCTTCGCCGGGATCACGCACGCGGCGAGCGTACTGGTCATGGGACTATTGAGCGGTCAGGCATGCAAACAGCGAGGGAATCAGTGGCCACGTTCGCCGATACGACGTTCACGCCGCCGGAGCGCATCCGGAACTTCTGCATCATCGCGCACATCGACCACGGCAAGTCCACCCTGGCCGACCGGATGCTGCAGCTCACCGGCGTGGTCGAGGAACGCGCCATGCGGGCTCAGTATCTCGACCGGATGGACATCGAGCGCGAGCGCGGCATCACGATCAAGGCGCAGAACGTGCGGCTGCCCTGGGTGGTGGACGACGAGGAAATCGTCCTGCACATGATCGACACCCCGGGGCACGTCGACTTCACCTACGAGGTCTCCCGCGCGCTCGAGGCGTGTGAAGGCGCGATCCTGCTGGTCGACGCCGCACAGGGGATCGAGGCGCAGACGCTGGCGAACCTGTACCTGGCGCTGGAGAACAACCTGGCGATCATCCCGGTGCTCAACAAGATCGACCTGCCGGCGGCCGATCCGGAGAAGTACTCGCGTGAGCTGGCGCACATCATCGGCTGCGAGCCGGAGGACGTGCTGCGCGTCTCGGCGAAGACCGGTGAGGGCGTGCGTGAGCTGCTCGACGCGGTCGTGCGCCAGGTCCCGCCGCCGGTCGGCGAGGACAACGCCCCGGCCCGGGCGATGATCTTCGACTCGGTCTACGACACCTACCGCGGTGTCGTGACCTACATCCGTGTCGTGGACGGCCGGATCACCCCGCGCGAGCGGATCCGGATGATGTCCACCGGTGCCGTGCACGAGCTGCTCGAGGTCGGCATCATCTCGCCGGAGCCCAAGCCCAGCGCGGGCCTCGGCGTCGGCGAGGTCGGCTATCTGATCACCGGTGTCAAGGACGTCCGCCAGTCCAAGGTCGGCGACACGGTCACCTCCGAGCGCAAGGGCGCGACCGAGCCGCTGGCCGGGTACCGCGAGCCGCGGCCGATGGTCTACTCGGGCCTCTACCCGCTGGACGGCTCGGACTACCCGGACCTGCGTGAGGCACTGGACAAGCTGCGGCTCAACGACGCGGCGCTGACCTACGAGCCGGAAACCTCGGCGGCGCTGGGCTTCGGCTTCCGCTGCGGCTTCCTTGGCCTGCTGCACCTGGAGATCACCCGCGACCGGCTGGAGCGCGAGTTCGGCCTCGAGCTGATCTCCACCGCGCCGAACGTGGTCTACCGGGTCGTGACCGACGACGGCACCGAGACCACCGTGACCAACCCGTCCGACTGGGTCGACGGCAAGATCATGGAGGTCTACGAGCCGATCGTGAAGACGACCGTGATCTGCCCGAGCGAGTTCATCGGCACGGTGATGGAACTCTGCCAGGCGCGGCGCGGACAGCTCGGCGGCATGGACTACCTGTCGGAAGAACGCGTCGAACTGCGCTACACGATGCCGTTGGCGGAGATCATCTTCGACTTCTTCGACTCGCTGAAGTCCCGCACGCGCGGATACGCGTCGCTGGACTACGAGGAGGCGGGCGAGCAGACCGCGAACCTGGTCAAGGTCGACATCCTGCTGCAGGGCGAGCCGGTCGACGCGTTCAGCGCGATCGTGCACCGGGATGCCGCGTACGCCTACGGCACCCGGATGGCCACGAAACTGCGTGAGCTCATTCCACGGCAGCAATTCGAGGTGCCGATTCAGGCGGCCATCGGTTCTCGGGTGATCGCCCGGGAAACGATTCGGGCGATGCGCAAGGACGTTCTTGCCAAGTGCTACGGCGGTGACATCACCCGTAAGCGCAAACTGCTGGAAAAGCAGAAAGAAGGCAAGAAGCGGATGAAGATGGTCGGCCGGGTCGAGGTGCCCCAGGAGGCATTCGTGGCCGCGTTGTCGACCGACGAGGCCGGCGACAAGCCCAAGGGCAAGAAGTAGGTACCGGAGGTGGTGGCGGTGTCACCCGCCACCACCCGCTTGATTCAGCATGGCTTGTGGTCGCACTCGTCGATCCAGATCCACCTCGAACCGCACGGTTTCGGGAATTCACTTTTCACGCATACCTTGTCGGGGGTGGGATAACCGTCGGCGCCGATCATGCTGTAGTGGCCCGGTTTGGTGCACGGCCCGCAGCCGACACCGTCCTGGACCCACGGGTCCATCGGCGCTGATGTTGTCTGCTCCATTTTCTCCTCCAGTTTCTCCCCTCACTTGGAGGATCCCGAATAGGTGCGGGCCGGGGCGACATCATTAGCGCCTTCGGGTGAGGTGGGCAATCTGACACGGCAATGACGTGTCGCAGGCAAAGTTGATCAGTACACTGCCTGCCGATATGTGGTGGGTTCAACATATGGTGGTTTGTTTGTAGGTGTCCGTGTCGACGGCGCCCGACCGGATCGCCGATTCGCGAGTGATACTCGCATTCCGGAAGTCGGCGTCCTTGATGAAAGCACCTGCCAGATCGGTGTCGCTCAAGTCGGCGCCGGACAGCACGGTCCCGGTCAAGTTGGTGCCACGCAGTTTCGCGCCCTTCAGGTAGGCGCCTGTCAGATCTGCGCCTCGCAGGTCGGCGTTGGACAAGTCCGCTTTCTGCAGCAGGGCATGCGTCAGGCGGGCACGCCCCATGCGTGCGCTGACCAGCCGTGCGCCCGTGAGGGTCGCGCCGACAGGATGCGTGTCGGGTTGGTCAGGCGCACCGAGGTGCACGCTGCTGAGGTCGGCGCCGGTCAGATCCGCATCGGTCAGTATGGCCGCGTTCAGCCGGCTGAATTGCAGTTGGGCACACCGCAACCTGGCGTGTCGCACGGACATCAGGTGCAGGCAGCTGTTGCTGAGATCCACCGAAGCGCCCGCGTCCACTGTGGCCAGCGCATCGAGCAGAGCCTTCGTTTCCATGTCGATTCGCTTGTACTGGCATGGTGCTTCGAATGAGCGGAGCTTGCGGACCGCCGCCGAGAGCATGGCCGCGATCGCGGGCAGATCCCGTTCGGAATCCCGTGCGATGCTGTGCAGCTCCTGGATTCCACCGAGTCTGATGAGCACGTCGCCCGAGCCGAAATGGTCCACCGCACGGCTGAATCGGTCGGTCATCTGCCCCCGTTCGGCGATTTCGCTTTGCCGCTGGGTTTCCCGCAGCGAAAGGCCGGTGAACAGCAATGCCACCACCGCAGTCATCGTGGACACGACAGTGGCGATCTTTGACCAGTCCGTCCCGCGCTTTCCTCGTGATCTCGCCATATCTGTCCATCGGCGGCGGATCAGAGCCCCGCATAGCTCGATCGAGTGAGACCTCAGCGAGTCAGTTCGTCGAGTACACGGATCGCCTCCGCGTACTTCGCGCGCAGGCGCTCCTGCGTTTCGGGCTCTAGCGCGGCCAACCGCACGGGATCGGTGTTGTCGCCGATATCCGCGCGTTTCACTTGCACGGCGATCGGGTCCGCGGCCACGCGCCGCAAGTAGTCCGGCATCGCTTCGCCGGGCACCTTGCTCAGCGCGACAACCGCAGTGATCACATTCTCCGGGCAGCCCGCGGTGCGCAGATCCTCGGCCGTGACGGGTGTGTCCTCGATGACGTCGTGCAGCACGGCGGCCATCTGTGCGTGCGCGCCCTTCACCCGTGCCATTACGCGCAGCGGGTGATCGATGTACGGCTTGCCGCTCTTGTCGACCTGACCGGCGTGTGCCTCGCGGGCGATCCGGATCGCGTCATCGAGTACGAAGCCCATGCGGCGATTCTCGCCCATGATCCCCGGCGGCTCTCATCAGCACATCGACCTCGCAGCCTGGCGCGGACGGGTCGAAGCCGTGCTCGATCAGCCAGCGGACCCCCAGCAGGCCTCGCAACGACCACCACGCGCGGATCACATCGAGGTCGACGTCAGTGCCATAGCCGGCGACGACATCGTCAAGGTGCTCCTCGTGGCCGAGCGTCAAGATGGCGAGGTCGAACAGGGCATCACCCTGGGCCGCCTCGGTCCAGTCGATCACGCCGGTGATCTCGTCACCGTCGACGAAGACGTGGCTGACCTGCAGGTCGCCGTGCGTGAAAACCGGTGTCCACGACCGGAGCGCGGTCTCGGCAAGCCGGCGGTTGTACGTGACCACGTCGGCGGGAAGGACGGCGTTGGTGAGGAGCCACTCGCATTCGCTGTCGAGCTCCGATGCGAAGTCGTCGCGACTCCGACCGGGCCGTGGCGGCAGCGGCGCGTCGTGCAGCATCCGTACGGCGGCACCCGCCGCGGCCCACGCCGCCGACGGCGCGGTCGACGGCTCACCGAGGTGGCCGAGCGCCTGCCCTCGGACGGCGGCGAGCGCGAGCACGGGCGGCTTGCGCCACAGGATCTCCGGAGTCGGGACCGGTGCCATGGCCATCGCCTCGACCTCGACGTCGGTCCGCGCCTGATCGGAGTCGATCTTCAGGAACACGTCGCCGACGCGCAAGGTCGCGCACTCGTGATGGGCGACGACGACCTGGACCTCCTCCATGCCGGTCATTATCGCGGGGATGATCACCGATGTCGCCGGATTTTCCCGCGTGCGACCGGTGACGCCTGCCCAACTAGGGGTTGACAGCACCCATTGGTCTAGTCCACTTTAGTGGTGTAGACCACAAACCGGGCGCGGGTGTGGAGAAAAGAACATGGTCAGCAGGACCAGGCGGCTGTTCGCAGCCGTCAGTTGTGTCACGGTCGCTATTTCCGCTCTCGCCCTGGTTCCGGCCGGACAGGCCGTCGCCGCGAACATAGTCGCCAACCCGGGCTTCGAGACGGGCACGTTATCCGGCTGGTCGTGTACCAACGCGACCGTCGCGAGCAGTCCCGTCAGGTCCGGCACGAAGGCCTTGGCCGCCACGCCGAGCGGCCAGGACTACGCGAAGTGCTCCCAGCAGATCGCCGTCCAGCCCAACACCGCGTACAAGCTTTCCGCGTGGGTCAACGGCAGCTACACATACCTCGGTGTCAGCGGAAACGGCCTCGCCGACCGCAACACCTGGTCGCCGTCCACGGGGTGGGCTCAGCTGAGCCTCGACTTCACGACCCCGGCATCGACCACGAGCGTCACGATCTACCTGCACGGCTGGTACGGCCAACCGACCTACTACGCCGACGACGTCTCCCTCGACGGACCGGGTGGCACGCCCACGATCCCCGTTGCCCCAACGGGTTTGAACGCGAGTGCGGCCAACTCGACAAGCGTGAACCTGACCTGGAGCGGGCCGTCCAACGCGACGAGCTACCGCGTGTACCGCAACAACCAACTCGTCGCGTCGCCGACCGGCACTTCGCACACCGACACCGGTCTGACCGCGAACACGACCTACAGCTACCAGGTCAGTGCGGTGAACTCGGTGGGCGAATCGCCAAGGACCACAGCAGTTTCCGTCACCACTCCGCCAACCGGCGGTGGCCCTGACCCGGGCCCGTTGCCCAAGCACGTGCTGACCGGTTACTGGCAGAACTTCTACAACGGCGCCCGCGCCCTGCGGCTGGCCGATGTGCCGACGACGTACGACATCATCGCGGTTTCCTTTGCCGACGCGGTTCCCGGCCGTGCGGGCGGTGTCACGTTCACGCTCGACTCCGGGCTTTCCTCGCAGCTCGGCGGTTACACCGACGCGCAGTTCCGGCAGGACATCAAGACCGTCCAGGCACGCGGCCAGAAGGTGATCATCTCGGTCGGCGGGGAGAAGGGCACGGTCGTGGTCGGCGACGGCACCGCCGCGAACAACTTCGCCAACGACATCAAGAGCCTCATCTCGTCCTACGGCTTCAACGGCGTGGACATCGACCTGGAGAACGGCATCCACCCCGGACCGATGGCGACCGCGTTGCGCAGCATCCACGCGGGCGGCGGCACGGTCATCACGATGGCGCCGCAGACCATCGACATGCAGTCCACCCAGGGCGGGTACTTCCAGTTGGCGCTGAACATCAAGGACATCCTGACCATCGTCAACATGCAGTACTACAACTCCGGCACGATGCTGGGCTGCGACCAGCAGGTCCACGGCCAGGGCACGGTCAACTTCCTCACCGCCCTTGCCTGCATCCAGCTGCAGGGCGGCCTGCGGCCCGACCAGGTCGGGCTCGGCCTGCCCGCGTCACCCAGCGGCGCCGGTGGCGGCTACCAGTCGCCGTCGAACGTCAACAACGCGCTGAACTGCTTGGCTCGCGGGACCAACTGCGGGACCTTCAAGCCGAGCACCACCTGGCCGGGCATCCGTGGCGCGATGACCTGGTCGATCAACTGGGACGCCTCGAACGGCTACCAGTTCGCGAACACTGTCGCACCGCACCTCGACACCCTGCCTTGAGAGGTGCACCGGGAGTGGCTCTCGCCTCAGCCCACGGGCGAGAGCCACTTCCGAGTTCTAAGCTCTTCTTCATGTTCCCGAAGCTGATCGTCGCGCCGATGGCAGGTGGCCCGTCAACGCCGGAACTCGTCGCCGGAGCGGCGAACGCGGGAGCGTACGGCTTCCTCGCCGCCGGTTACGTCACCCCGGACTCCCTGGCCGGGCAGATCGCGCTGACCAAAGAACTCACCGTCGAACCCTTTGGTGTCAACGTCTTCGTCCCCGGCGAGGAGTCCACAGCGGACCTGTCGGAGTACCAGCAGATCCTCGAACTGGTCTACGGCACCGACCCGGGTGATCCGACGTGGACCGACGACCACTACCCCGCGAAGATCGACCTGTTGGTGGACAACCCCGTCGACACCGTCTCGTTCACGTTCGGCCTGCCTTCCCCGGACGATGTGGCCGAGCTGCGCGGCGTGGGCAGCAAGATCGTGATCACCGTGACCAGTCCGGACGAGGCCCGCCGGGCGGCCGAACTGGGGCCGGATGCGTTGTGCGTCCAGGGTTTCGAGGCGGGCGCGCACCGGGGGATCTTCGTCGACGACGGCTCGCCGAGCGGGGCACCGACCTACGGTTTGCTCGCCGCATTGCGCATGGTCAGCGCGACCGTGGACCTTCCACTGATCGCGGCAGGCGGTCTGGTGCACGGTGCCGACGTCGCCGCTGTCCTGACAGCCGGAGCCGTCGCCGCGCAGCTCGGGACGGCGTTCCTGCAGTGCCCTGAGGCCGGAACCCAGCCGCTGCACCGCGAAGCGCTGCACGGCACCAGGGACACCGCGTTCACCAGGGCGTTCAGCGGTCGCCCGGCCCGCGCGTTGGTCAATCGGTTCATGGAAGCCAACAGCGCCTTGGCGCCGGCGGCGTATCCACAGGTCAACAGCATGACCAAGCCGATCCGCGCGGCCGCGGCCCAGGAAGGCGATCCCGAGGCGATGTCGTTGTACGCGGGCCAGACCTACGCCTACGCGCCGCAAGGCACCGTGGCCGAGGTGGTGGCTTTGCTGGACACGCAGATGCGGGCCGCGATCAGATCCGTCGCGACAGCACTTGACCCGGCCAGTAAGTGAGCGCCGTGAACGTCTCTGACTTCACAAAGCCGTTGCGTTCGTAGTACCGCACAAGCTCGCCGGTACCGCCGGCATAGCAGTCGACGCGCACCAGCGAGACGCCTTGCTCACGAGCGATGGCGACGGCCTTATCCAGCAGTTGTGAGCCGATCTTCTTGCCCGCATGCCGCCGTGAGGTCATCAACAGCCGCACATAGACCTCGGGCTCGTCAACCAACGGGACATACGGTCCCGGCTTGTCACCCGTGGCCAGAACGCCGACCGGTTCGCCGTCGAGCTCCGCGATCCAGACGTCGGTTTCCCGCACGATGAGCGTGGTGCTCTCGCGCCTCGACGGCGTCTGGGACCACGGCTTGGTGCCCCACTGCCCGGTGTTGCCGCGCGACACCATCCACTCGACGGCCTCGTCACCCATGGCCAAGATCGCGTCGATGTCGGCTTCACCACCAGCTCGAATTCGCATGCGTCCTGTCTACCCCATTGACCAGAATGGGTCTCGTGATCGACCGACTTGCCGACGAGCTGCTTGCCGTCATCGCCGAGGAAGATCCCGTCAACGACTTCCTCGATGACGAGGACACCGACATCCCGCTGCCCGACCCGGCCGAGGACGCGCAGTTCCGGCTGGCCGAGCGGGCGCGGGACATCGCCGAGCGGGCGAGCGCGCTCGAACCCAGCGTCACCAGAGGAGTGCTGCTGCACCAGGCCGACGCCTTGATCACCCGGGTCGAGTCGAGGCTGGTCGAGCACACCATGTGGGACTTCCTGGTCTCGCCGATCGCCAAGATCTTCTCCGGCCAGGTCGCCTGCCGTCCCGACCGGCTGGCCGCGTTGCCCGAATTCCTGGCCAAATCGGCGAAACGGCACCAGTCGGGGGTGGCCGCGGGCCGGCTTCCCGTTGCGTACCGGGCAAAAGCCGCGGTCGGGCGGATCGACGCCTTCCTCGCCGACCCCGCTGAGCTGGGTACGGACGATCCCGAAATCCGGCGTGCTTTCGTGGCATACCGGGATGTTCTGGACAGCCTGCCCGGCAGGCCCGAAGAACAGCCCGGTTTGTGCTGGTTGCCCGATGGCGAAGCCACCTACGCGCGGTTGGCGAAGATGCACACGACCACCGCGTACACGCCCGAACAGTTGCACCAGGCCGGTCTGGACGCGATGGCACGGTTGGACGAGGAGTTCGCGCAGATTGGCAAAGCACCGGCGTCCCATATCCGTGACCGGATCCGCAACGACCCGTCGATGCGTTACCGCAGTGAGGACGAGGTTCTGGCGATACCGCGCGCAGCCATAGCCCGTGCATGGGAGGTCGCGCCGCAGTACTTCGGGCGTCTGCCCGCTACGTCGTGCGCTGTCGAACCCACACCGGCCGAACGGGCCCCGAACCAGTCCGTCGCCTCGTACTCACCGGCCAAGGCCGTGTACTACGCCAACACGTATCGCTGGCAGGAACGGGACAGGTGCATCGCTGAGGCAAACGCTTTCCATGAGGGCGTTCCCGGCCACCACTTCCAGATCACCCTGGCCAAGGAGATGACCGGCGTGCCGCGGCTGCGCAAGGTCGCGTGGATCAACGCGTACCTCGAAGGCTGGAGCCTGTACTGCGAGCGGCTGGCCGACGAGCTCGGCCTCTACTCGGGCGACGAGGCCAGGATCGGCATGCTCGTCCTGGAGTCGCTCCGGGCCGCCCGGCTGGTCGTTGACACCGGCCTGCACGCGTTCGGCTGGACTCGTGCCCAGGTCGTGGCCTACTTGCGCGAGCACACCGCGATGAACGAGGTCGAGATCCAGCAGGAGACCGACCGCTACATCGAGCTGCCCGGACAGGGATTGTCGTACCTGTGTGGCAGGTTGGAGCTGGACCGGATCCGGGCCTTGGCGCAGGGCCGGGGCGAATTCAACCTGCGAACGTTCCATGATCTGGTGTTGAGTACAGGTCCGGTACCGATGGACGTGTTGACAGACGTGGTGATAGGGGAGCTGTGACCCAGATCGAGACAATCGCCGACGAGGTCCTCGAGCTGCTGATCGAGGAGGACCCGCTCGGCGAGATGATCCAGGGCCTGCCCGGCGCGGACAGCAAGCTCAGCGACCTGGACGAGGCCGCCGAGGCGGTTCTGCGCACCCGCGCGCAGGACGCCGCGCGCCGGGCGCGCGAGGACAAGGGTGAGGACTGGGTCACCCGCGCGGTGGTGATCGACCAGGCGCAGGCGATCGTCGCCCGGATCGACTCGAAACTCGTCGAGACCGAGGTCGCCGACCTGATGGTCAGCCCGATCGCCCGGCTGCACACGATGCTGCCGCTGGTGCGGCCGAAGGACGCCGAGGGCGAGCGGAACTACTTCACCCGCCTGTCGATGATCCCGGACTACCTGGCCAAGGCCGCCATCCGGCACCGGACCGGGATCGCGCACGGCCGCACCCCGGTCGCGTCGCGCGCCGCGTTCGCGTTGTCCCATCTGGACAGTTACCTCGCCAACCCGGCGGCCGACCCGCTGCGCCAGGTGCCTGTGACCAACACCGCCGAGCGGGACCGTCTGATCGACGAGGTCGTACGGCCCGCATTCGCCACGTACCGCACGGCGATCGCCGAGGACGTCGCACCGCACGGACGACCGGATGACAAGCCCGGTTTGTGCTGGCTGCCAGGCGGCGAAGCGACATACGGGGCATTGGCACGCGTGCACACCACAACCCACCGCACGGCCGAAGACCTGCACCAGACGGGCAAGGCGTTGATCGAGGCGCTGGCCGAGGAGTACGTCGAGATCGGCAGCCGGGTCTTCGGCGTGCGGACCGTCGCCGAGGTGCACCACAGGATGCGTACCGATCCCGCGTTGAAGTGGAGCAGTGCGGAGGAGTTGCTGGCCGGGGCGCGTGCGGCGATGGACCGCGCCGAAGCGGCCGCACCGGACTGGTTCGGATTACTGCCCTCGCAGGCTTGTGTGCTGGAGCGGACGCCGGCCGTCAGCGAGGCACACGAGGCGAGCGCGTACTACCACCCGCCTGCGCTGGACGGCAGCTCGCCGGGCATCTACTACGCCAACACCTACCGCGCGACCGAGCGGGACCGCGCGATCGCCGAGGCCACGGCCTTCCACGAAGCCGTGCCGGGACACCACTTCCAGTGCACCATCGCGCAGGAACTCACCTTGCCGATGCTGCGCCGTTGCTCGGCGATCAACGCGTACGCCGAGGGCTGGGGCCTGTACTGCGAGCGGCTGGCCGACGAGATGGGCCTCTACTCCGACGACATCGCGCGGCTGGGCATGCTCGCGATGGACTCGGTCCGGGCCGCCCGGCTCGTCGTGGACACCGGCCTGCACGCGTTCGGCTGGTCACGCCAGCAGACCGTGGATTACTTGCGGGAGAACACCGTGATGTCCGATGTGGAGGTCCAGAGCGAGACCGACCGCTACATCGGGATGCCCGGCCAGGCCCTGTCGTACATGGTCGGCCGCCTGGAGATCCAGCGGGTGCGGGACAAGGCCAAGGACGCGATGGGAACCGCGTTCGACATTAAGGGATTCCACGACGTCGTGCTCGGTGCCGGTCCGGTGCCGATGGCGGTGCTCGACGACATCGTCACCGAGTGGGCCAAGGCAGCACCGTGATCGATGACCCCATCGATGCCATCGCCGACCGGCTGCTTGACCTGATCGGCGCGGACGATCCGCTGGAAGCCAGCCTGACCGGTATTCCAGGGCACGACCACGAGCTGCGGGACCTCAGCCCGGAAGCGGACAACGAGCTGCGCGAACGCGCGGTGCGGATCGCCGCCGAGGCCGAACTGGCCGAACCGAGCGTGACCCGCAGCGTTGTCCTGCAGTTGGCCGCGTCGCTGGTCGACCGGATCAACGCGGGACTGATCGACCACGTCGTCGCGAACTTCTTCACCGCACCGGCGATCCGGCTCGCGACGTACATCCCGCGCGTGATTCCCGCCAGCGAGCAGGCCGAACGTGCGTACCTGGAACGGCTTTCGGCCATCCCGCGGTACCTCACCCAAGCCGCGGACCGCAACCGGGCGGCGGTCGCGGCCGAGCGATTCCCGGTCGCGAGATCGGCGCGGACCGCGATCGCGCACATCGACCGGTACCTCGGCCACACCCCGGACCCGTTCGCGCAACCGCCGCTGTCCTCCGGTGGAACGGCAGAGCGCAGTCGGCTGCTGACCGAAGCCGTGCGCCCGGCATTCGTGCGGTACCGGGACGTGCTGGACAAGGAGATCACGCCGCACAGCAGACCAGAGGACACACCGGGCTTGTGCTGGCTGCCGGACGGCGATGCTGCGTACGACGCGATGGTCCGCGTACACACGACCACCGCGCGCACGCCAGAACAGTTACACCGCACAGGCTTGGAGCTGGTTGAGGCACTTGCCGACGAGTACGTGACCATCGGCAGTCGCGTGTTCGGGTTGCGGACGGCAGCCGAGGTGCAGGAACGCCTGCGTACGGACCCGTCGTTGAAGTGGGCGAGCGCTGATGAGGTCGTCCCGGCCGCCCGGGCGACCATCGAACGCGCTGAACGCGTTGCGCCGCAGTGGTTCGCGCGCTTACCGGAGAAGCGTTGCATGGTCGACGTGGTCCCGGATTCCGAGGCGCCGAACGCGGCCTTGGCGTACTACACGCCGCCCGCGCTCGACGGCACCCGCGAAGGCACGTACTGGGCGAACACGTACAACGCGACTCTGCGGCCCAGGTACAACGTCGAGTCGGTCACGTTCCACGAAGCGGTGCCCGGACATCACTTCCAGCTCGCGTTGGCACAACAGCTGACCGACCTGCACCCGTTGCGCCGGTTCGCGGAGATCCTCGCGTACAGCGAAGGCTGGGCGTTGTACGCGGAACGGCTGGCCGACGAAATGGGCCTGTTCTCCGACGACCTGGCCCGGCTCGGCATGCTCGGCGAGGACTCCCTGCGGGCCGCGCGGCTGGTCGTGGACACCGGTCTGCACGCGATGGGCTGGACGCGCGCGCGGACCGTCGAGTACCTGCGCGCCAACACCATTTTGTCCGAAGTAGACGTTCAGTCCGAGACCGATCGGTACATCGAGGATCCGGGGCAGGCGCTGTCGTACATGGTCGGCAAGCTGGAGATCCAGCGGGTGCGCAAGTACGCCGAGCACGAGCTCGGGAACTCCTTCGACATCAAGGAGTTCCACGATGTCGTGCTCGGCGGTGGCGCGTTGCCGATGCCGGTGCTCGACGAGGTCGTCACCGACTGGGTGGTCACTCGGGCGGGGCGGTCTCCTGGAACGTGACCCGGTAGCCGAGGGCCTGCATCATTCCGGTGAGCATCGCCCTGGTGTTGTTGCGCGCCCGTTCGATCAAGCCTGAGCGCTGCGCGGCCTCAGAGATCTTCTGCTCGGCGGCGACGTAGAACTGTTGCTGCTGCGGAGGTTCCACGAGCGCGCCGAGGGTGTCGAGCAGACCGCGTTCCTGGCTGAACACGTAGCTGCGCTGGTTGTCGAGGTTCGGTTTGGCCAGTTGCGGAGGCGGCAGCTTCAGCTCGACCGAGGTCCGGTCCTCGGAGAGGATGATGTTGCCGTCGGCGAGTTTGCCGAAGTCGACGAACGCGTCGATCGACCCGGCCGCGACGAACAGGGTTCGTTCACCGGCGATGGACGACGGCACCCACGCGACATCCTTCTCGATGTCGACCACGACCTGGTAGTCGCCTGCCGCGGCGTGGTACTGGCTCAGGTCCCGCATCGCCTGCAGCACCGCGGGCTGCGATCTGTCTATTGTGGACGTACCGAACTTGGGCAGCAGGCCGACGATCTGCAGCACCGCCGCGACGACCAGAAGGCCGGCCACGATCAGTGCGGCCGGCCGTATCCAGCGAGTAGTCACAGGCCACCACCTCTCCCGAAGGGGTTACCCACTGCGGGAGAGGCGGATACTCCGCTATTCGGACGAGTTTGAGTTCAAATGCGACTTACGCCTGCTGTACAGGAAGTAGATCAGCATCCCGGCGACGAACCAGCCCGCGAACCGCAGCCAGGTCTCCGGCTGCAGGAACGTGATCAGCCAGATCGAGAAGACCACGCCGATCGCGGGCACCACCGGCATGCCCGGCGTGCGGAACGTCCGCGGCAGGTCTGGCCTGCGGTAACGCAGCACGATCACCGCGATGCAGACGACCACGAACGCCAGCAGGATGCCGATGTTGGTCAGCTCGGCGACCTCGATGATCGGCAGCAGCCCGGCCAGGATCGCCGAGATGATGCCCGCCAGCCACGCCACCCGCACCGGAACCTTGCGCACCGGGTGCGTCTTGGCGAACCACGGCGGCAGCAGCCCGTCCCGGCTCATCGCGAACCAGACACGCGTGACACCCAGCATGAACGTGAACATCACGGTCAAGATGCCGACGATCGCGCCCGCGGCGATCACGGTGCCCAGCCCGCCGAGACCGACGCTCGCGAACGCCGTGGAGAACCCGCTGTCCGGGTCGATCTGCGTGTAGTCCTGCATGCCGGTCAGCACCAGGCAGGCCAGTACGTACAGGACCATCGAGATGGCCAGCGAGTAGATGATCGCCTTCGGCATGTGCCGCTGCGCGTCCTTGGACTCCTCGGCCGCGGTGGACATGGCGTCGTAGCCGAACACCGCGAAGAACACCAGGGCAGCGCCGCTCATCGCCCCGCCGAAACCTTCCGGCGCGAACGGCGTGAGGTTGCCGGTCTTGATGTGGAAGAACCCGACGACGATCACCAGCAGCACGACCGCGACCTTGATGGCGACCACGACCGTCTCGAATCGCGCCGCCGACTTGATGCCGCGGGTCAGCAGGAACGCGATCAGCAGGCACAGAATCACCGCGATCAGGTTGACTTTGTAGGTGCCGGGCGCGACCCCGGCCTCTTCGGTGCCCGGCGCGCCGAGCATCCATTGCGGCAGGTTGATGCCGATCTGGTCGACCAGGAAGTTGAAGTACCCGGAGATGCCGATCGCGACCACCGCCACGATCGCGGTGTACTCCAGCAGCAGGTCCCACCCGATGAACCAGCCGACGATCTCGCCCAGCACCGCGTAGCCGTACGTGTAGGCCGAACCGGCCTTCGGGATGAGCCCGGCGAACTCCGCGTACGAGAACGCCGCCGCCGCGCTCGCCACGCCCGCGATCAGGAACGAGATGAGCACCGCGGGCCCGACGCCCGCCACGCCTTTCGCCGGGTCGCCGTGCGCGACACTGCCCGCCAGGCTGAAGATGCCGGCTCCGATGATCCCGCCGACGCCGGCTCGTGAGTGTTTTGGCCGGTTCTAACCGGACGAAACACTCACGAGCTGGTGAACACGATCTTTCCGGCCGTGTCGCCCTCGAGCATCGCCTTGAAGCCCTCCTCGGCGCGCTCAAGCGGCAGCTCCGAGCCGATCTTCGGGCGCACGCCGGTCACGTCGCAGTACTTCAGCAGGTCGGCCAGCTCGTCACGGGTGCCCATGGTCGAGCCGATCACCGAAAGCTGCAGGAAGAACAGCCGCTGCAGTTCCGCGTTCGCGTCCGGCCCGCTGGTCGAGCCGGAGACCACGATGACGCCGCCCGGCTTGAGCGACTTCATCGAGTGCGACCACGTCGCCTTGCCGACGGTTTCGAAAACGCCGTCCACTCGCTCAGGCAGTCGCGCGCCGGACTCGAACGTGTCGTGAGCACCCAACGAGGTGGCCAATGCTCGCTTCTCCTCCGAGCGGCCGGTCGCCCAGACATGGAAACCCGCAGCGCGGCCAAGCTGGATCAACGCCGTGGCCACACCACCGGACGCTCCCTGCACGAGGATCGTCTGTCCCGGACGCAAGCCGGACTTCACGAACAGCATCCGGTACGCCGTCAGCCACGCCGTGCCCATGCAGGCCGCTTCGGCGAACGACAGGCCCGCGGGCTTCGGCAGGACGTTGCGCGCCGGGACGACCACCGATTCGGCGAACGTGCCCTGGTGCTTCTCGGTCAGCAGGGTGCGCTTCGGGTCGAGGGTCTCGTCGCCGGTCCAGCCCGGCGACGTGATCACCGAGTGGATCACCACCTCGGTGCCGTCGTCGAGCACGCCCGCGCCGTCACAGCCGAGGATCATCGGGAACTGCTCGGGTTTGATGCCCACTCCGCGCAGGGTCCACAGGTCGTGCATGTTCAGGCTCGCTGCCTTGACCGACACGCGAACCCAGCCGTCCGGGACATCCGGCGACGGGCGGTCACCGATCGTCATCGCGGCGAGTGGGTTGTCCGGCTGAGGCGACGCTGCATACACGGCGAACATAGCTAGCAACCTACCGATTACCCCATTCGTGCGCTTGTGGGCTCGGACACGGCGTAGCCTCGACGTCGTGTCGTGGTTGTCCGATTGGTGGAACGGCGTCGAGTTGTGGATCACGCAACTGGCGTTCCCGTTCCAGTTCGCGATCGTCATCGCGGTCCTGCTGCCGGTGTGCGTGGGCCTGGCGTGGCTGATCGACCGCGTCGTCGACTTCGTCGCGAGCAAAGTCAGCCCGTCGCGGAACGCGGAACCCGACTGCGATTAGGGTTGGGCGCCATGGGGTCGCGCAAACGCATCACGTTCGCCCTGATCGGACTGGTCGTCCTGGTGGTGGCCGGGTGGCTGATCCGGGACGCGACCAGCGAGCAAACACTGCCCGGCCAGGACTCCGGCCTGCAGGTCAAGGCGTTGTCCACGCTGCCGCCCGAGGCGACCGCGACGTGGCGGCTGATCGAGAAGGGCGGCCCGTACCCGTCCAATCGGGACGGTGTGGTGTTCGAGAACCGGGAGAAACGCCTGCCGGTCAAGGCCAAGGACTACTACCACGAGTACACCGTGCCGACGCCTGGCAGCAACGATCGCGGTGCCCGCCGGTTGGTCCACGGCCAGCAGCGTGAGCTCTACTACACCGAGAACCACTACGAGTCGTTCGTACTGGTCGATCCGGGGAAGTGATGATGCGCTACGTGCTGGACGGCAGTGAGATCCGGACCAAGGCCGCGATGCTGGAGGCGCTGGCCAAGGCCATGAACTTCCCCGACTACTTCGGACACAACCTGGACGCGCTCACCGACGTGCTGTACGACCTGCCGGACGGCGAGCACACGCTGGTCTGGCGGTCGCCGCAGACGCTGCGGAAGGCCGATCCGGCCAACTACGAACAGTTCGTCGACATCCTCGGCAACGCCGACCGGCTCACCCTGGTGCTCGCGGACTGAGCAACGGCCCCAGTTCGGTCCGGCTGGTCACACCGAGCTTGGCGTACGCGCGACCCAGGTAGTTGTCCACGGTCCGGACCGACAGGTTCAGCCGGGCGGCAATCCGACGGCTGGACTGTCCTTGCGCGGCGAGCAAAGCGACTTCCCGTTCGCGTGACGTGAGCATCGCGGGCAGACCCGTCGTCGCCAGCATCGGCGTACGGGCCCTCGGTAACAGGCGCATCAGGTTGTTCGCGCGTGAGGTTGCGGCGGTCGCCCGCGTGTGGGCTCCGGCGTCGTGTGCGAGGCGCGCGGTGGTGACCATGGCTTCGGCCGCGTGCAGCCACAAGCCTTGGTGCTCGAAGCAGTCCGCGGCGTGCGTCAGTCGTTCGAAGTCGTTGTCCACGAGTGCGCACGCGGCGTCCGCCAGGGTGGTCCCGAGATCGCAGGTCAATTCGGTGGCAAGCTCGGACAGTCTGATGTAGACGGATCGCGCCTCGCCGAGCCGGGCAACGTCGTACAACGCGAACGCCTCGGTGGTGGGCAGGCCGTTGTGGCGTGCCATTTCCGCGGTCTCGCGAGCGTGAGCGGCGGCTTTGGAGATCTCGCCGCTCGCGGCAAACACCCATGCCCGGTCGAGTTCGATCCATGGCTGGAAGAGCCTGCTCGTCAGCCGAGTCGGTGAATCGGCGCGGTCCAGCAACCGTTGCGCCTGCCGGTGATCGCCGGCCAACGCGCGGGCACCGGCCAGTTCGGCCAGGCATGTCGCGGCGAGCCGGAACGTGTCGTAGTTCGGCAACAACGCGAGGACTTCACGAAACGAGGCCGCCGCGACATCCAGCTCACCCCGGGCTTTCGCCACGGCGCCACGGAACCCGGCCCAGCCGCCCAGCGGAGCGATCGCTTCCTTGGCGGCCGCGGCTTGGTATTCCAGGTCGGCCAGCTCCCACGCTTCGGTGAGACATCCGGTGGCCAGCAACGACAGGCAGCGGCCGTAGCCCATCTGCGCCGGTCCCCACGGCACTTGGAGTTCGTTCTCGGCCGCGACCCGCGTACCGAACCGGTAGATCTCGTCGGCCCGGTCCTGGTAGCCGAGGAATCCGGCGGCCGGAATTCCCGCGGACGCAGCCCAGACAAGCGCTTGCGGATTCGCGCTCGGGGAGCGCAACACCTTGTCGGCCAACGCGAGTGCCTCGGCGCATCGGCTGTCGAACAACAGGATCCAGACGAGGCTGCCGTCGGCGACGTCCCCGTCGAGTTCGTCGAGGATCTGCTCGGCCTCGGCGACTTTGCCCTGGCCCCAGTACATCGCGTCGGCGCGGGTGATCGCCCAGCGCACTTTGTCGTTGTCGTCGGCGCCCGCGCCGGGGGAGCCGGGCACGGTCAGTTCGTCGTAACGGCCGCGATCCAGCTGCACTTCGGCGAGCAACTGTTCGGCCGCCCAGCCCGCGCCGGACTCGTGGGCCGAGCGGGCAAGCCGTTCGGCGAGTTCGTGGTCGAACCGGTCCTTGGCCTGTTTCGCGGCCGCCAAGAGGATCCTGGGATCACCGGTTCGTCCGGACTGCAGCTGCAAAGTCCCGACTCGCAACGCGTCGTCCCTGCGGCGCATCGGGGTCGAGGTCATCGCATCGGCCAGTTGACCTGCCACGGAACGCGCACGGGAAGCGGCCATGGTGGAGCGGATGACCTCACCGTACAAAGGATGTGACAGCCGGGCGACGAGTCGACGGCCCGCACTTTCCGTCGTGACAAGGCCTTTACGTTCCGCGGTGGCCACGGCAGCGCCGCCGACGAGCTGTTCCAGCAACGCGACGGGGACAGGTTCGCCGCCTGCGACGACTTCCAGCGCCGCGTACACAGTGTCTGCCACCGATCCCAACCTGCCGACCACGACATCAGCCAGTCGTGTGGTCGCACGGACTTCACCGGTCCAGTGCCAGGCGCCGTGCCGGTGCCGCAGTTCGCCGGTGTCCAGTCCGGCGAGCAGGATTTCCCTGAGCAGCAACGGATTTCCCGCGCTGACGCGGTGCAGCCTGCGCCGGCTGACCGGGGCCAGCCGGCTGCCGAACGCGTGGTCAAGCAGTTGGTCGACGGCGTCCTCGGGTAGTTCGGCCAAGCCGACACGGCTGGTCAGGCCGTCCTTCCAGAGCGCGTTGACCGCGTCAGGGCAGGGTTCTCCGGCTCGGACGGTCACGATCAGGTACGCCAATTGCCGTGCTGCCAAGTGATGCACGACCGCGGCCGATGCGTCGTCCAGCAAGTGCGCGTCGTCGACGGCAATGACCGGAGAGTCGGTGAAGTGCGCGGCCACCGCGTGCAGCACGCTCAACCGGCTGTCGTTGTTCAACGGTGGCAACAGATGTGAGACCGCGCCGAACGGAATGGCTGCCATGGACCGGGTCGCGGCGACCCATTCAGTCCGGCGGCCGTCGGTTTTCAGACGTGCCACCACTTCCCGCGCCAGCCTCGTCTTGCCGACCCCGGCCGCGCCGACGAGCACCACCCCGCCGCTGGCCGTCGAGGTGATCGCGGACAACTGCCGCTCTCGGCCGACGAGCGGCCACCGGTCACCGACTTGCGGTCGCGGATCGCCCATTCACGCCCCCTGCGCCTCCCCGTGGATCCCTTGTCCGACAAGGAGAACAACGCTTCATCGTAGCGCGATCGGCGATATACGATCGGTGCACCGAATGGGGTCACCCGTTCGGCCGTTGTCACTTCAGACCAACGGTCGTGGGGCATGTTGTGGCATCTTCACCACCGTCCGGGCGAAGCCTTCCACCCTAGGTAGTTCTGTGAATACTCTGGGAAGCGACGAGCGTTGAAACGTGAGTTACTCTCGGGTACGAAATGCCCCAGAGGGATTACACCACTAGGAGGCATCGATGAAGCTGGCTTCCCTGCGGCTGGCCACGGTGGCCGCGTTCGCCCTTGCCCCGCTGCTCGCGCTGGGCACGACCGCGTCGGCAGCGGTCCAGACGATCAACTACCAGGTCCGCGCCTCGGCCTTCGGCCAGACCGCGGAACTCGTCCTCAACCAGGACATCGACTCCAACGCACCGGCGAGCGCCGCGGCAGGCAGTGCCGTGGCGGTGACCATTGACCCCGCACCCAACACGGTTCCCGCGGAAGGCGGCGGCTACGAGATCAGGGAGATCAAGAACCTGTCCCTGAAGATGCCGGTGCCCGCGAACTCCACCTTCGTCTCGGCCACCGCCACCGGTGGCTCCGGGCTCGGCTCGACCCCGCCCACCATCGGTCTCGAGGGCAGCGACGTCGTTCTCAAGATCGCCGGTCCGCTCAAGGGCGGCACGGCGTTCGAGCTGCCCACCGTGACGCTCAACCTGACCGCAGGCTCGTCCGGCACGATCGAGAGCAAGCTCGGCGGCACCAGCTACGACGCACCCGGGCTGACCTTCACCACCGTGATCACGGCGTTCGGCTTCCCGGTCGACGCGGCGACGGTTGCCTACCCCAGCCCAAGCCCAGTCCTGACCAGCACGACCATTGGCTGATCAGTTCCACATGTGTGTTGAGGGCCACCCGGCGCGGGGTGGCCCTCAACACCGTTGTTCAGGGCAAGATTGCGGCCATGGCTGACGAACTGGTCCACATCGCGGTCGACCGTGGCGTCGCGACGATCACGCTCGACTCACCGCACAACCGCAACGCCCTGTCCCGCCAGCTGCGCGGGGAACTGCGGGGACACCTGTCGAGCGCGATCGACGACGACAACGTCCGCGTGATCGTGCTCGACCACACCGGACCGGTGTTCTGCGCGGGCATGGACCTCAAGGAAGCGGGCGGAGCGTCAGCGGGGGACCAGGGCGTCAACGAGTTCCCGGAGATCCTCGACCAGATCCGCTCCAGCCCCAAACCCGTCGTCGCCAAGCTGGCCGGCCCGGCCCGCGCGGGCGGCGTCGGCATCGTGGCAGCCGCCGACATCGCGGTGGCCGCGACGTCCGCCACCTTCGCGTTCACCGAGGTCCGCATCGGCGTCGTGCCCGCCGTGATCTCCGTGACCGTGCTGCCCAGGCTGCTGCCGCGCGCCGCGCACGAACTGTTCCTCACCGGCGAAACGTTCGACGCGACCCGTGCCGCGACCATCGGCCTGATCAACTCCGCCGTGCCCGCCGAAGACCTGGACGCGGAGGTCAAGCGCTACACGGACATGCTGTGCCTCGGCGGTCCGGTCGCGCTGGCGGCGACCAAGGCGCTGCTGCGTTCCGAGCCCAGCGACTTCGGCACGATGCTGAAGCTGTCGGCGGAGTTCTTCGCCAGCGAGGAAGGCCAGGAAGGCATCACGGCGTTCGCCCAGAAGCGCAAGCCGAACTGGCTTCCCGAAGCCTGAGCCGGTACCGGGTGTAGGTGTCCATATCGGACACTTTGACGAAGCCGAGCCGGTCCAGTACGGCGATGCTGGGCCGGTTTCCGACCGTCACGCCCGCGTAGACCTCGGTGATCCCGGTGTTGGTTCGCGCCCAGTCGAGCAGCGCCCGGCCCGCGGTGGTGACGTGGCTGTTGCCGGTGGCCTCGCCGTCGATCCAGTACCCCAGGCTGTAGTGCGGCGGATTGACCGGATGCAGCACGATCTCGCCCACGAGCCCGCCATCCACCCGGATGCCGAACGCGTACTCACCGGGGATCGGCTGCTCGAACCCCGCGCGGATCATTTCGTAGTCCGCGGCGCGGAGTTCGGCGTAGTCGCCGTGCTGGCCGAGGTGATCTCTGTTGCGCTCAAGCAACTGCCAATAGTCGTCGAGGTCAGTGATGTCCAACGTCCGCACCCGCACCCGCGGATCGGCGGTGACCAGCTCCATGATCTCGACGCTATCGGCGGGATCAACGCATTTACACCGCGTTCACCCTGGTCAGGGACCTGTCAGCCAGTCTGCTCCAGCGAGTCACGCAGCGCTTCGTCGTACCTGTGCAGGATGAGTTCGGCGACGTCCGGGTCCGCACCCAGCGGGTCGGCGATCACCGCGTCCGGATCCAAATCCAGCACCGCGTCGTACACCCGGTCGGGCAGCAAACCCGGAGCCAGGAACCACGAAGCCACAGCGATCCGCGAAGCCCCCTGCTCACGCAGCGCGGCAACGGCCTCCGGCACCGTCGGAGAGGCCGAAGCGGCGAAAGCCTCAACCGCCCCTGCCCAGCCGGCCTGCAGCGACCAGCGGTGGGCGATAGCCGCAACGCGGGCGTTGGCCCGGGCGTCCGAAGACCCTGCCCCGGCCAGGATCACGCCCAACGAAGGGTCGTCGAACGCGGCACCCGCGGTGGTCAGCCGCCGCAGAGCGGCCGATTCCAGACGAGGTGACGGGCCGAGCACATCCGTGACCGTGACGGACAGACGAGGATTGCGTTGGCACGCCTCGTGCACGAGGGCCGGGACGTCGATGCGGGCGTGATACGCACGGCCCAGCAGCAAGGGCACGACGACCACGGGGCCGCGCAGCCCGGAGAGGACGTCGCCGAGCCGTGGTGCCGAGAGGTCCATGAAGGACACGCGGGCGTCCAGGCCGGGACGCAACGAGCGCACCACCGACACCAGTGAGGTGATCGTCGCGGCGGAACGGGGGTCGCGGCTGCCGTGGGCGACTGCGATGAGAGGGATCACGTCAAAGCTCCGGTCAGGCCGCGTGCCCGCAGCACGGCCCGTTCGATCGGGCGGAACACCAGCAGGTCGATGCCGATGCCCACCAGGAGGATCAGGAAGATCGCCGCCATCACGGTCGGCATGTCGTTGAAGTTCGAGCCTTCGTTGAGGTACGCGCCCAGTCCGAAGCCCAGATCCGGGCTTTGCGCGATCAACTCGGCGGCCATCAGCGACCGCCACGAGAACGCCCAGCCCTGTTTCAGGCCCGCGATGTAACCGGGCAGCGCGGCGGGCAACAGGATGTGCCGTGCCGAGGCCAGCCTGCCGGCTCCCAGTGTCTGGCCCACGCGCGGCAGGATCGGCGGGATCTGGTCGATCCCGGCCACCAGGCCGTTGGCGATCGACGGGACCGAGCCGAGCAGCACCACGAAGTAGATCGACGCGTCGTTCAGGCCGAACCACAGGATCGCCGCGGGCACCCACGCCACCGAGGGCAGCGACTGCAACCCGCTCAGCAGCGGGCCGATCGCCCTGCGGACCACGCTCACCTTGGCCACCAGCAGACCCAGTGGCGTGGCGATCACCACCGCGGCGAGGAAACCGAGCACGGCACGGTGGATCGACGTCCACAGCACCTCGAAGATCCGGCCGGTCTCGACCATCTCCACGAACTCGTCCCACACCGCCAGCGGTGCGGGCAGCTTGAACTCCGGCCAGAACGCCGCGGCCCACAACATCTGCCAGACCGCGATCAGCAGAACCAGCGCCACCACCGGCGGCAGCACCGAGCGCACGAACCGGCGCCAGCCGGGTTCCGCCCGGCCGGCGCTCGGCGTGTCCAGCGCGTCGAGGCCCGCCTCGACCTTGGAAAGGTCCTGGACGTCAGGACTTGGCATGGGTGCTGATCACCTCTCGCAGGCGGGCCGTGATCTGTTCGACCAGCGCCTCCGATCCACTGTCCTGAGTGGACCACTCCTGGACGACACGCCCCGGCCGGGACGACAGCAGCACCACGCGCTGCCCAAGGCGCACGGCCTCGCGCACGTCGTGCGTCACGAACAGCACCGCGGTGGAGGTCCGCTCGTACACCCGCAAAAGCTCGCCCTGCAACACATCCCGCGTGATCGCGTCCAGTGCCGCGAACGGCTCGTCCATCAGCAGCAGCGCGGGCGCGTCCGAACCACGGACACGCTGCGTCGCAGCCAGCGAACGGGCCAGCGCCACCCGCTGGCGCATACCGCCGGACAGTTCGTGCGGACGCTTGTGCCCGGCACCGCCGAGCCGCACCAGGTCCAGCAGCTCGGCCACCTTGGTCTGCCGGTCGGCCTTGCCGAAACCGGCCAGCCGCAACGGCAGCTCGATGTTGCGGGCCGCGGTCAGCCACGGCATCAGCGCGGCCTCCTGGAACATCACCGCGGGACGGGACGTGTTCAGCTCGATCTCGCCGGCGCTCGGCGCGTCCAGCCCTGCGACCAGGTTGAGCAGCGTGGTCTTGCCGCAGCCGGACGCGCCGAGCAGGCACACGAACTCGCCCGGCGCGACCTTCAGGTCCACGCCGTCCAGCGCGACGACGGCGCCGCGGCCCTGGCCGAAGACCTTGCTCACCCCCGACAGGGAGACAGCGGTACCGGACTGCACGTGCTCGAGTGTGGCGGTCATGGCCATCTCCTACTTCTTGTCCAGTCCGGCGGCGTCCACCGCCGGTTTGCCGGTCGCCTGCAACGCCGTGTTGAGCGCCGTCAAGTCCGCGAAGCCCTTGAGCTCCACGGCGGACTTCACGATTCCCGCGGTCACCGAGTCCTGCGCCAGCTGCGGGAAGGTCGACGAGATCGGGTCGGTGGTCAGTTCGATCGCCTTGAACGAGCTGTCGAGCACCGGCTGGCTCAGCGCGTTGCCGGTCAGCTCCTTCAGCGTGTCGTTGACGACCTTCTTGGCGTCCGCCTCGTTGGCCTTCGCCCAGTCGATCGCGTTGATGTGGCCACGCAGGATCGCCTGCACGGTCTGCGGGTACTGCTGCAGGAACTCCTGCCGCACGATGATCACCGTGGTCGGGAACCGGCCGCCCGGCCACAGGGTCTTCTCGTCCAGCAGCACCTTCGCGCCCGCGTCCAGCACCAGTCGCGAGGACCACGGCTCCGGCAGCCACGCGCCGTCGACGTCGCCCCGGCGGAACGCGTCGAACGTCTTCGGGTTGTCCATGTTGGTGATCTTGACGTTCTGCAGGCCCTTGTCCTTGACCAGCTTCTTGAGCGCCACGTCCTGGGTGTTGCCCAGCGAGGGCGTTGCGATGTTGCGGCCCGCCAGCTGATCGATCGACGTGATCTCCGGCTTGGTGACCAGCTGCGCCCCGCCGGACACCGCGCCGGAGATCAGCTGCAGTGTGCCTTCGGACTTGGTGAAGCCGTTGATCGCCGGGCCCGAGCCGATGAACCCGATGTCGAGGGACTTGCCCAGCAGCGCGTTGATCTCTTCGGGACCGGCGTTGAAGGTGGTCACCGCGAGCTTCGTCGCGCCCAGCTCCTTGGCGTAGAAGTCCTTCTTCTGCCCGATGATCGCCGGCGCGTGCGTCACGTTCGGGAAATACCCGAGCCGCACCTCCGGGGCAGGCCCCTGAGTCTGGGCCACCGGCGCATCGCTACCGCCAGCACGCGTACACCCCGCCGCGAGGGCTAGTGCCGCTGTCGCGGCGGCCAGTAAGCGAAGCGTACGGCTCGTGCTCACGGTTGATTCCTTTCAGGCGCAAGAAAGTCAGGGGCCGGGGTTGACGGCGTCTCGGACGGGCAGCGGCGCACCGACCAGACCGGCGGCCAAGGTGGTTCCGTCGCTCGCGTCGATGACCAGGAACGCCCCAGTCCGCCGGTTGACCGAGTAGTCATCGACCGGCAACGGCTCCGCGGTGCGGATCCGTACTTGGCCGATCTCATTCAACTGCAACGATTCCGGAAGTTCCACACTGGACAGCTTTTGCTCGTCGAACCGGCTCGACAGCTCGGTCACGAACGCCGGGGTGGTCTTCGTGCCGTGCTTGACCAGAACCCGGGCGTTCGGCCGCAAATCCTTGTCCGCCAACCAACACAGCGTCGCTTCGAACTCGTCGACGACGGCCGGGGCATTGTCCGCGACGGAAATCAAGTCCCCCCGCGAAATATCCAGATCATGGGACAGCACGAGCGTGACCGACTGGCCCGCGGTCGCCTCGCTCAGTTCGCCGTCCGGGGTGTCGATCCGCTCGACCAAGGCCCGGGAACCTGACGGCAGGACGACGATCTCCTCGCCGGGCGTGATCGTGCCCGCCGCGACCTGTCCGGCGTAGCCGCGGTAGTCCGGGTGTTCCGGGGTTCGCGGGCGGATCACGTACTGGACCGGGAAGCGGAACGGGACGTCGTGCGGGTCCGGCTCGACCGGCACGCTTTCCAGGTGTTCCAACAACGTCGGTCCGGTGTACCAGGGCGTGTTGTCCGAGCGTTCCACGACGTTGTCACCGACGAGCGCCGACACCGGGATGGTGAGCACGTCGGAGTCCGCGTACCCCAACGCGTTGGCGTGCGTGGTGAACTCCTTGGCGGTCAGCTTGAAGTTCGACTCGTCGTAACCGACGAGGTCGATCTTGTTGACTGCCAGCACAAGCCTCGGCACGCCCAGCAACGCCAGGACCGCCGCGTGCCTGCGGGTCTGTTCGACAACGCCTTTACGGGCGTCCACCAACAGAATCCCGAGCTGCGCGGTCGACGCACCCGTGACGGTGTTGCGGGTGTACTGCACGTGTCCGGGCGTGTCGGCGAGTACGAAAGACCGCTTGGGCGTCGCGAAATACCGGTACGCCACGTCGATCGTGATGCCCTGCTCGCGCTCCGAACGCAACCCGTCCACCAGCAACGACAGGTCCGGAGTCGAGAGACCACGGTCAGCGCTCGCCCGGTGCACCGCGTCGAGCTGGTCGGCCAGCACCGACTTGGTGTCGTACAGCAACCGTCCGACCAAAGTGGACTTGCCGTCGTCCACGCTGCCCGCGGTCGCGAGCCGGAGAAGATCGCTCATGCCTTCTCTCCGTCGTTGGTCACTCGCGTCGCATGAGCGGGCACTGTGTTGAACGATTCGCTCGCAAGCTCGCTCATTTAGAAGTAGCCCTCTCGTTTGCGATCTTCCATGGCCGCCTCGGAAAGCCGGTCGTCGGCGCGGGTCGCGCCACGTTCGGTCAACCGTGACGCAGCCACCTCGGCAATGACTTCATCAATGGTCGAGGCGTCCGAGTCGACCGCGCCGGTGCACGAGCCGTCACCGACCGTGCGGTAGCGGATCGTCCGACGCTCCAACGTTTCCCCGTCGCGCGGACCGCCCCACGGGCCTTCGGCCAGCCACATGCCGTCGCGCAGGTAGACCTCGCGCTCGTGCGCGTAGTAGATGTCCGGCAGCTCGATCTTCTCGCGAGCGATGTAGTTCCAGACGTCCAGCTCGGTCCAGTTCGACAGCGGGAACACCCGGACATGCTCCCCCGGACGGTGCCTGCCGTTGTACAGGTTCCACAATTCGGGACGCTGCCGTTTCGGCTCCCACTGGCCGAACGCGTTGCGCAGGCTGAAGATTCGCTCCTTGGCCCGCGCCCGCTCCTCGTCACGCCGCCCGCCGCCGAAAACGGCGTCGAACTTCTGCTCGGTGATGGTGTCGAGCAGCGGCATGGTCTGCAGCGGGTTACGAGTGCCGTCCGGCCGTTCGGCCAGCCTGCCGTCGTCGATCCAGTCCTGCACGTGCGCGACCAGCAGGCGCAGCCCGTGCTTGGCCACGACCCGGTCACGGAACTCGATCACCTCGGGGAAGTTGTGCCCAGTGTCCACATGCAACAGCGCGAACGGCACCGGCGCAGGCCAGAAGGCCTTCAGCGCCAGGTGCAGCAGCACGGTCGAGTCCTTGCCGCCGGAGAACAGGATCACCGGCCGGTCGAACTCGCCCGCTACCTCGCGGAAGATGTGGATCGCCTCGGATTCGAGTGCGTCCAGGTTTTGCCGATTGGTTGTTGCCGCTTGAAGATCCAGTGAGAGCGTCACAGAAACTCCTTCTAACCGTGCAGTCCGCACTCGATCTTGTTCTGGCCCGCCCAGCGGCCGCTGCGCGCGTCGGCGCCCGCTTCGACCTTCGCCGTGCAGGGTGCGCAGCCGATGGACAGATATCCCTCGGCCACCAGCAAGTTCTCCAGAATTCCGTGCTCGTCGATGTAGGCCCGGAACTCCTCGTCGGTCCACGGCGCGATCGGGTTGATCTTCACCAGCCCGTTGCGGTCGTCCCACTGCACAATCGGAGTACCCGCACGGGTCGGCGCGTCAACCCGCCGCACACCGGTCACCCACGCGTCGTAGTTGGCCAAGGTCCGCCGCAGCGGCACCACCTTGCGCATCGCGCAGCAGCGGTTGGGGTCACGCGCGAAGAGGTCCGGGCCCTCCTCGGCGTCCTGCTCCGCGACGGTCTTGTCCGGCTTGGCGTTGATGATGTTCAAGCCCGAGTACGTGGCGCCGACCGCGTCCCGCAGGCCGATGGTCTCCGGGAAGTGGTAGCCGGTTTCCAGGAACAGCACGTCGAAGTTCGGCTTGGCCTTCACCGCGAGGTCGATCAGCACCGCGTCCTGCATGTTGGAGGCCACGATGTAGTTGTCGCCGAACGTTTCCGCGGTCCACGCCAATGCCTCGGCCGCGCTGGCGTCGGCCAGTTCGGCCGACGCGCGCTCGGCGAGGTCTTTCAACTCATCGGTCGCTGTTGTCACTTGGACACCTGCCCCACTGAGATCCCGACGAACTTCACGACGAACACGCGCCGGCATCCGGTGCACAGCCAGGCAGCGTGTGGCTCCTCCTGCGGGCGAAGATCCTCGTCGCCGCAGTAGGGGCAATAAAACGGAGTAGCCCTGTCACTCATTGCAGCCTCCGCTGGGAAACGCACGTCGGCTGGCACTCATTGCAGCCTCCGCTGGGAAACGCACGTCGGCTGGCACTCATTGCAGCCTCCGCTGGGAAACGCACGTCGGCTGGCACTCACTTCAGATCAGCCTCATCCGCACGCTGCACCCACTGAGCGAACCGCTCGCCGGTCGAGCGCTGCTTGAGGTAGTTGCGCACGACCCGCTCGACGTAATCGGATAGTTCCGCGCCGGTCACCTTGTGGCCTCGCAGTTTCCGGCCGAATCCGGCGTCAAGGCCCAGGCCGCCGCCGAGGTGCACCTGGAAGCCCTCGACCTGGTTGCCGTCCGCGTCGGTGACGATCTGGCCTTTCAGCCCGATGTCCGCGGTCTGGATCCGGGCGCAGGAGTTCGGGCAGCCGTTGATGTGCACGGTCACCGGGTGCTCGACACCTGCCTGGACGTCGGCCAGGCGCTTCTCCATGGCCGAGACCAGTTGGGCCGCACGGGCTTTCGTCTCGACGATGGCCAGTTTGCAGAACTCGATGCCGGTGCACGCCATCACTCCGCGGCGCCACGGCGACGGGTCGGTGTGCAAACCCAGCTTGGTCAATTCCGCCCGCAGCGCTGGAACTTCACTTTCAGCCACGTCCAGGACCAGGAGTTTTTGCTGTGGTGTGAAGCGGACGCGGTTGGATCCGGCGCGTTCGGCTGCCTTGGCGACCTCGACCAGGATCGACCCGGACACGCGGCCCGCGATCGGCGCGGCGCCGACGTAGAACTTGCCGTCCTTCTGCTTGTGCACGCCGATGTGGTCCAGGACGACCTCGGGGATCTCCGGCGCGGGGCCGTCGATCAACTTGTAGCCGAGGTACTTCTCCTCCATGGTCTCCCGGAACTTCTCCGGGCCCCAGTCGGCGACCAGGAACTTGATCCGCGCCCGGTGGCGCAGCCGCCGGTAGCCGTAGTCCCGGAAGACGCTGATCACGGCTTCCCAGACCTTGGGCACTTCGTCGAGCGGCACCCACGCGCCGAGCCGCTTGCCCAGCATCGGGTTGGTCGACAACCCACCGCCGACCCACACGTCGAAACCAGGCCCGTGCTCTGGGTGCACCACCCCGACGAAGGCCACGTCATGCACCTCGTGCGCGACGTCCTGCAGGCCGGAGATCGCCGTCTTGAACTTGCGCGGCAGGTTGGAGAACGCCTTGTCGCCGACGTAGGTGTTCTTGATCGCTTCGATGGCCGGGGTGCCGTCGATGATCTCGTCCTCGGCGATGCCCGCGACCGGTGAGCCGAGGATCACACGCGGGCTGTCGCCGCACGCTTCCATCGTGGTCATCCCGGCGTTCTCGAGTTTCTGCCAGATGACCGGCATGTCCTCGATCCGGATCCAGTGGTACTGGATGTTCTGCCGGTCGGTGATGTCCGCGGTGTCGCGCGCGTAGGTCTGGGAGATCTCGCCGATCACCGCGAGCTGCTGCGTGGTGACTGCTCCGCCGTCGATGCGGATGCGGAGCATGAAGTACTCGTCGTCCAGCTCCTCGGGTTCGAGCGTGGCCGTCCGGCCGCCGTCGATCCCGGGCTTGCGCTGGGTGTACAGGCCGTACCAACGGAACCGGCCACGCAGGTCGGCCGGGTCGATCGAGTCGAAGCCACCGTGGGCGTAGATGTTCTCAATCCGGTCACGGACGTTGAGCGGGTTGTCGTCCTTCTTGCTGCGCTCGTTCGGGTTGAGCGGTTCGCGGTAACCGAGTGCCCACTGTCCCTCGCCCCGGCGTTGCTTGGCCCGCTTGGGGGTGGTGGTTGGCGGAGCCATGTGGCGTCCTTCGGGATCGGGGCGCTCGCATACGCCAGCCCGTCCTCACCGAGGTAGGGGAATCCGGCGTATCCGACGCCGGTGAGAAGAAACAAATATCCGGCGAACGGGTCAACGCCGGCACAAGTCGCTGTTCACGCGCAGGAAATCCACGTGACGACGAGCCACGAGGAGGACCGGCACGACAGCAGACATAAGCCCAGCGTGCCACGCGTCCATCAGGTGGTCTACCACCATCCGCATGCTGGGATCAGGGTCACTCGTACTGGACAAACGCGTTCGGTGCGAAAATAGCGGGCGTGGCTTCCACACTTCCCCCTGGTGATCCCGCCCCCGCGGACGGCTCGTTGCCGCCGGAGGCGCTCGCCGGGCTGGGCAGCCGGCCCTTCGGCGTGTACGTGCACGTGCCCTTCTGCGCGACCCGCTGCGGGTACTGCGATTTCAACACCTATACCGCCGGTGAGCTGGGAACTTCCGCCTCGCCGGAGTCGTGGCTGGAAGGCCTGCGCCGGGAGTTGGAGCTGGCCGCCCAAGTGCTGGGATCCGCCCCGCCTGCGAGCACGGTCTTTGTGGGCGGCGGCACACCGTCGCTGCTCGGAGCCGACGGCTTGGCGTCAGTGCTGGACGCGGTCCGGGCCTCGTTCGGCCTGACTTCTGCGGCGGAGATCACAACCGAGGCGAACCCGGAGTCCACGTCACCGGAGTTCTTCGCCGGGATTCTGCGCGCTGGGTACAACCGGGTGTCGTTGGGTGCGCAGTCCGTCGCGCCGCACGTGCTGCAGATCCTGGACCGCAAGCACACACCTGGACGTCCAGTCGCTGCCGCGGGCGAGGCGCGGGCGGCCGGGTTCGAGCACCTGAACCTGGACCTGATCTACGGCACGCCGGGGGAGCGGCCGGACGATTTGCAGGCGTCCCTCGACGCGGTGCTGGACGCCGGTGTCGATCACGTGTCGGCCTATGCGTTGATCATCGAAGAAGGCACGGCCCTCGAGCGGCGGATCCGCCGTGGCGAGTTGCCGTCGACCGACGACGACGTACTGGCCGAGCGGTACGAGCAAGTCGACTCGGTCCTGTCGACCAGTGGCTTCCGCTGGTACGAGGTGTCGAACTGGGCCGCGTCCATGGCTGCCCGGTGCCGGCACAACCTCAACTACTGGCGTGGCGGCGACTGGTGGGGTGCGGGCCCAGGCGCGCACAGCCACATCGGCGGGGTGCGCTGGTGGAACGTCAAGCACCCGGCACGGTATGCGTCCACTTTGGCCGAAGGCCGGTCACCGGCGGCCGCACGCGAGATCCTGTCCGAAGAGGACCTCAGGGTCGAGCGGGTGCTGCTGGAAATCCGGTTGACTGAAGGACTTCCGCTGAGCGTCCTGGACGAGCCCGGGGTGGCCGAGGCGAAGGCCGCGGTCGCCGACGGCCTGCTCAGCCAGTCCGCGTTCGACGGCGGTCGTGCCGTGCTGACCGACGAAGGGCGGCTACTGGCCGACGCGATCGTCCGTCGCCTGCTGCCTTAGACCCGCGATGAACGTGTCGATCGCGAACTCGAATCGTTCATGTGCGGTCTGCGCTGAGAACAACGGTCCGATGGCCATCAGGTTCGGCAGCGTGCCCGGTGGCAGCGACTGCATGTACTCGCCCATCTGACGGCTGCGCTCAGCCAGTTCGTCCGCCGAGCCCTCGCGCCATGACGACACCTCGACCGCGTATGCCTTGCAGTACAAGCCAAGCGCGTCGAACGCCCACGCCGCCTGGGTTTCCGACAAGCCTCCGGCGCGCAGGATCGCAAGCATCGCTTCGCCGTGTCGCAAGGCGTTGGGTCCGAGGGGAATCATCGCGTTCATCACGACCGTGGCGATCCCGGGATACGCGATCATCGCCTTGACCTGACCGAAGCACAGCTCTTTCAACTGCTCCCGCCAGCGAGCCGGATCCGGCTCGGGCACGTCGACCTCGCCGAGGATCCTGTCGAACATCAGCTCGCACAGCTCATCGCGGTTGCGCACGTGCGCGTACAGCGAGGCCGGGCCGGTGTTCAGGACCTGGGCGACCCGTCGCATCGACAGCGCGTCCAGGCCTTCCTTCTCCAGCAGGCCCAGTGCCGTCTCCACGATCTTGTCGCGGCTCAACGGCTGTCGTACGGGCTTGCGCGCGCCCGTGCGCCACGGCGGCTCCGGTAGCTCCACGCGAGCACTCTACTTGACACGAACGGCGTTCGTATTTAGAACAGTGTTCGTATCAACGAACGATGTTCGTTTCTTCTGGAGGGATCATGCAGGTCCTTGTGGTCGGAGCTGTCCGGGTTGTCCACGGCAATGTTCCTGGGACTGCACGGTGTGGAGTCGCTCGTGGAAGTGGGCGGCAGCACCGACACGAAGCACTGGGTGGCGGAGCGGTTCAGCTCAGGATGGGTGCACCTGGTCGGCGACGCGGCCCGCGTGATGCCACCGACCGGCGCGTTCGGCGGGAACACCGCGATCATGGACGGGTTCTACCTGGCGTGGAAGCTGGCGATGGTGGTCAACGGCGAAGCGGGCCCCGGCTTGCTCGACAGCCGTACGCCCCGAACGGCATCCGTATTCGCAGTACATCGCCGAGCAGCAGTACACCTTCTACGTCGAACGGATGCGGCCCGACCTGGACGACGGCACGCTCACGCCGATGGCCGACCCGATCTCGATGCTGTTCTTCGGCTACCGGCACATCAGCGACGCCGTACTGCTCGAACCGGGCGACGAGGGCGAACTCCTGGAACCCGAGCCCACCGGCCGCCCCGGATCCCGCGCCCCGCACGTCGTACTGCCGGGCTCGGGCTGATCGCGCATGTGCTGGAAGGCAGTGATTGGGCGAAGGCGTACGGCGTCACCGAGCAGGGCGCGGTCCTGGTGAGGCCGGACTTCTTCGTCGCATGGCGTACGCCGGACGCGAGCGGCGATCTCGCCGGGGCCCTGTGCGAGGTTCTGAAGTTGAGCAACTAGCGCTCAACTTTGGGAACAATCCTCCGCTCAACTCCGTTGCAAGGGGTGTTCGGCCAGGGCGGCCGAAGGGTGTGATGGAGGTTTGAGAGTCATGGCGCTGCCTGCAGTTCGTACGCTGAACTCGGTCGACCGTTTCGACCCGTTCCGGGAGTTCGAGAATCTGTTCTCGCAGCTCAGCCGGTACAACAACCAGGGCTGGTCGCCGCTCGCGGACGTGACCGAGACGGAGACCGGCTACGTGGTCGAGCTCGACGTCCCCGGTGTCCAGCGGGAGGACGTCACCGTTGACCTGAACGGCACCGACCTGTCGATCACGGGTGAGCTCAAGGAGCGCGAGAGCAAGGGCCTGTTCCGGCACCGCACTCGCCGCACCGGCAAGTTCTCCTACCGGTTGTCGCTGCCGCGCAACCTCGACGCCGACAAGGTCGAGGCCAAGCTCGCCGACGGCGTGCTGACCGTCACGGTCGGCAAGAAGGACGCGGCCAAGCCGCGCCGCATCGAGATCACCGCGTGACGGCGGTGGTCGGGACTGGCCGGGTGCTGGTCACCGGCGTCGCACACGGGTCCGCCACATTGGCGGGCCCGTAGCTCTTTCTCAAGTCGTTGAGCAGCGTGGTCTTGCTGCCGGAGTAGGACATCATGAGTGTCACCACAGCGGGTACCGATTCGGGCCGGAGCACTTTGAGCACATCCGGCTGGTTGGCGAAAGCCCGCTTCAGCCGCTCGTAGTTCTGCGCCTGGGTGACGAAGCTCTGGTTGTAGAACCGGTCGTCGTTCTCCAGATCCGGCGCGGCCTTGTTCATCTCCGCGTCCGTGGCGAACGTGATCTCGATCGTGCTCTCACACGGCGGTGGCACGCCCGGCGCCCGGGTCGGCCGCGGATAGTAGGTCTCGTTCGCGCGTGGCGGCGGCTGGTTGGCGGCAAGGACGATGACCGCCGCGCCCGCGATGACCAACGCGATCCCAGCGATGATCGAGACGAGCAGGCGCGGCTTCACATCTTGACGGTAACCCAGTGTTATCTGGTCGGGATCATCCAGGTCAGGACTTCGGCCTGGAGCAGGGAGATCACCCCGACCACCGCGGTCAGCGCCAGCGACCACAGGAACGTCTGGCGCAGCAGCGTCGACTCCTCACCGGTCTTGTTGATCGCGGTCGCGCCGATGGACAGGTTCTGCGGCGAGATCATCTTGCCCATCACGCCACCCGAGGTGTTGGTCGCGCCCGCGAGCGTCGGGTCGATGCCCAGCTGCTGCGCGGAGATCACCTGCATCGGGCCGAACAAACTGTTGGTCGACGCGTCCGAGCCGGTCAGGAACACCCCGAGCCAGCCGATGTACGCGGAGAACAGCGGGAACAGCACCCCGGTCGTGGCCAGCGCGAGGCCGAGGGTCTGCGTCGCGCCGGAGTAGTTCATCACGAACGCGATGCCCAAGATCATCATGATGGTGGCCAGCGCCCACCGCATCTGCACGATCGTGGCCAGATAGACCTGCGCGAGTTTCTTCAGGCCCGCGCCCATCGTCAGGCCCGCGATGATCGCCGAGATCAAGGCCATGCTGCCCGCCGAGTACAGCCAGTCGATCGTGAACGACGCCGGATAGGGCGTGTTCTTCGCGGTGATCGGCGGTGTCTGGATGACCTCGTTGTGCAGACCTGGCCACGTGAACACGATGTTGGGCTGCTGCAACAGCTTGGTCAGGTCCAGCCAGGACGGCAGGCCCTTGAAGATCGTGCCGATCCGCGACAACAGGATCACTGCAATCAAGACGATGTAGGGCGCCCAGCCGTAGAGCGCGCCGCGCTGACGTGCCTGTGTGCCCACAGCCTTGGATTTGACGGTCTCGCCGTCGAATCCCCACAGTTCCTTGGGTTGCCAGAACCGCGTGAGCACCCACAGCGCGACCATCGCGGCCAACGCGGCGAGCACGTCCACCAGGCTCGGGCTGATGTAGTTCGACACCAGGAACTGCACGACCGCGAACGACAACCCGGCGGTCAGCACCGCGGGCATCACCTGGGTCATCTTCTTCCAGCCCGCGAGCACCACGATCAGGAACCCCGGGATGATCAGCGCCAGCAACGGCAACTGCCTGCCGACCATCGCCGAGAACAGATGACTGGCCTCGTCGGCCGACATCCCGAGAATCGGCCCGGTCAACCGGCCGAGGATGATCAACGGGTTGCCCAGTCCACCGAACGCCACCGGCGCGGTGTTCGCCAGCAACGCGAGCACAATCGCTTTGACCGGCGGGAAACCCAGCGCGAACATCATCGCGCCGGTGATCGCGACCGGCGCGCCGCCGCCCGCGATGCCTTCCAGCAGGGCACCGAACGCGAACGCGATCAGCAGGGCCTGCAGCCGCCGGTCCGGGCTGAACCCGGCCAGCACGGACTTGACGGTGTCGAACCGTCCAGTCGCGACAGTGACGTTGTGGAAGTAGACGGCGTGGAACGCGATCCAGATGACGTTCCACACGCCGAACGCGACGCCCATCGCCGCGGAGTTGACCGCGAGCCCGACGGGCATCGGGTAGACCACGATCGCCACGACGAGCGCGGTCGCGAGCGCGAGGGCGGCCGACAGGTGCGCCGAGCGGCGCAGCACCCCCAGGGTCACGAGCAGCACGATGACCGGCAGCGCGGCGATGATCGCCGACAGCCACAGTGGACCGGCAGGCTGATAGTCCTGGATCACGGCACAACCCCTTCGTCGCAGCCCCTTCGGCACAGAAGGTCTTCAAGCTGTTGGGTGGCGGCGCTTCAAAGACGGGTTCTGCGGCGGATCGCCGAACTACGGCAGATAGCCGAGACGACGGGACAACGTGCTGGCCGCGTCCGCGACCATCGGGCCAAGCTCGTCGGTGCGCATCAGCACGCGGCCCGCGGGACCGGCGATGCTCATCGCGGCGATCGGCTGTCCTGTGCGGTCACGGATCGGCGCGGCGACACACCCGACATCGGGCTCGTTCTCGATGTTGTCGACGGCCCAGCCGCGCTTGCTGATCCGGTCGAGCTCTTCCAGCAGCTGCGTGCGGTCCACGATTGTGTTGGGCGTCAACCGGTCCAACCGCATCCGGGTCACCCGCTCGACACGCTCGGGCGGTGCGAGCGCCGAAAGCCACGCCTTGCCAAGGGAAGACGCGTGCTGCGGGCGCCTTGTGCCGAGCTGGCAGTGCAACGTGACCGCGTTGGCGCCGCGGTCCTTGCCGACGTAGACCATCGCGTCGCCGTCCGGCACGGCCAGGAAGATCGTCTCACCGCTGCGGGACGCCAGCCCGGCGAGGAACTGCGGTGCGGCCTTGTGCAAGTCGGTCGACGACATCGCCTGCACACCGAGCTCGACAAGGCGGGCACCGAGCCGGACGCGACCGGTGACGTGGTCGGCTTCCAGGTATTCGAGTTCCTTGAGCGTGTGCACGATCCGGTAGATCGCGCTGCGCGACAGGCCCAGTTGCGTCGCGATCGCGTTCGTGGAGATCTCCTGCCGCAGCCCGACGTGCTCCAGCACGGCCAAGCCACGCTCCAGCGTGCCGGTGTGGCTTTTCTTGCCGTTCTCGTTCGGGGGCACCGGCGCCTCCTTCGGTATCCCGTTCTGCGGGGTCCCGTTGCTGATCGGGACGACATCTCGATACAGGTTCTCAGCGAGCGAGCCAGCCACCATCCACCGCCAATACGTGTCCAGTTACGTAGTCCGAGGCCGAACCGGCCAGAAACACCGCGGCGCCGCCAAGATCGTCCGGAGATCCCCACCGGCCCATCGGGATGCGACCCACGATTTCCGCGTCGCGCCGCTGATCCGCCCGCAGCGCCGCGGTGTTGTCCGTCGCGAAGTAGCCAGGGGCTATCGCGTTGACTTGTACATTGCTCGCTGCCCACTCGTTGGCCAGCGTCTTCGTCAGCCCCGCAACCGCGTGTTTGCTCGCGGTGTACGCGGCCACCCTGATCCCGCCTTGGAAGCTGAGCAGGGAAGCGATGGTGATGACCTTGCCCGACTGGCGTTGCAGCATCGGCGCGGCCACCGTCTTGGTCAGTTCGAACACCGAGTCGAGGTTCACCGACAGCACCGCACGCCAGTCCTCGTAGGAATGCTCGACGGCATCGGAGCGCCGGATGATCCCCGCGTTGTTGACCAGGATGTCGATCTGGTGCTCGGCAAGGATTTCACGGGCCTTCCCGGCAACCTCCTGCGGCTGCGCGAGGTCCACAGTGGCCACTGCGGAGTTACGGCCGTACGCCTCGATCTCCTCCCGCACCGGGGTGAAGTCGCCGCCGTGGCCGAGCAGGACCACATCCGCGCCGGCACCGGCCAAAGCGACCGCGATCGCCCTGCCGATGCCGGTGCGGGCCCCGGTCACCAGCGCGGTCCGGCCCTCCAGCGAGAAAAGCTTGTCCAGGTAACTCATCGCAGGGCCGCCATGGCGACGTGGTCCATGTCGTCGAACCGGTAGTTCTCACCGGCCATGAACCAGATGAACGAGTAGCTGCCGGTCGCCGCCCCGCAGTGGATCGACCAGCTTGGCGAGATGACTGCCTGCTCGTTGCGCACGATCAGGTGCCGTGTCTCGTCCGGTTCGCCGAGCAGGTGCACCAGGCGAGCGTCCTCGTCGAGATCGAAGTAGAAGTAGCACTCGGTGCGCCGCAGGTGCGTGTGCGCGGGCATCGTGTTCCACACGCTGCCGGGCGAAAGCTGGGTCCAGCCCATTATCAGCTGGCAGCTCTCCACCAACGTGCCGTCGATGTAGCGCCGGATCGTCCGTTCATTCGAGGTTTCCGTCGCGCCGAGCTCGACCGGCGTGACGTCCTTCGCGTGGACCGATGTGGTCGGCAGGTCTTGGTGCGCGGGCGCTGACGCGAGGTAGAAGCGTGCGGGGGCAGCGGGATCGGCGCTGGTGAAACTCACCTCGCGGGTGCCACGCCCGATATAGACGAGGTCTCCCCGTTCGACCGGATACACGGTACGGTCGCACACCACCGCTCCACGTCCGTCGACGCAGAAGGCCGCCAGCTCGCGACGTTCGCAGAAGTGGTCCGTGCGCAGGGTGTCGTCCGATTCCAGGCGTAACGGCTCGGCGCCGGGAACGGCGCCACCGAGCACGACCCGGTCCTCGTGGCTGTAGGTCAGGCGGAGCTCGCCTGGCACGAAGACGTCCTCGACCAGGAAATGCCGGCGCAGCTGCGCGGTGTCGAAACCGCGGGCCGCCGCCGGATTGGTCGAGTACCTGACGTCCACAGGGATCCTCCAATGTACCGATCAATGGAACATTGAACCGATGATCGGGGCTGAACGTTAACAAACTTTCCAAACTCGGGGAAGGTTTAGACCACTGCTCCATTTGGGTGGTCGTCGAAACAGCGTTGAGTAAGCGCGAATTGACTGCTGATCAGCCGGCGCCGTGAATCAACCGGAGCTTGGGCCGCGCCTCGGAAAGTCCGATGAGAGCACGGAGTCGAGGTAGTCCAATGTGGAGCCGCGTGGCGAGCGCGGGCAGCGTGAGATCGTTTGCACTGGCGAGCTCGATGGCCAGCCTGAGCAATTCGGGCTGCTCGCCGGGATACCCGGAATTGACAGGTTCATGCGTCCGCCAGCCCAGCCTGGTGAGCGTCGCGATGACCCGCCGAAGCGTGGATTCGCTGTACACACCGAGATCTTTACCGCGGTAGACCAATGCGGCCGTCGAAACGCCGTAGTTGTCCGCGAGTTCCTTGAGCGCCGCGATATCGACCGGCGTCGGCAATTGGTCCCGGATCTCGTTGGAGGGCATAAGGAATTCGGCGGCGAACGCATTGGCCTCGCGCTCGTGCTGCGGACTACCCGGCACAGGTTCGGGATGCAGCAGCAAATGCCCGAGTTCATGCGCGACGGAAAACCGCTGACGCATCGGATTTCCCTTGTACGTCAACGCGATGATCGGCCGGCCGTGCAGAGCGGACGAGAACGCGTCGATCGTGTCGCTGTCCAGCCCAGGAATCCGCGTGGTGACAACGCCGCGAGCTTCGAGATTTCGCACCAGATGCGCGGTCGGCCCGGACGAGATGGTCCACGCTTTGCGAACCATGCGCGCGGCGGCCGCCGGATCCCCGTGCGGAATGCCCATGGGAATGCCGACGTCCACCGCGGGCAGTTCGATCACGCGGTCCAGCTGTTCGACAACCTCCCAGAGCAACTCGACATGAGCAAGAGCCTGCTGGCGCTGCGTCGCGGTGGTCGCCCGCAATGAACGAAAATGCGCCTGCGCGGTATCGAGATGCAACTGCGGCCGCCCAACCGTGAAGAACGAAACCGGTACGCCCAAAGCATCCGCACACCGGGACAATGTCCCGGCACTCGGGCGGGACTGGCCGAGTTCGTACTGCGAAACCGCGGCCGCCGTGCGATCGATTGCCTCGGCGAGGTCCCGCTTGAGCCACCCGGCGAGCTCACGCGCCATCGTCAGCCGGGCAGGGGCGAATGCCTGCGCGGCTGCGGAGGCATCCGGGTACACGGTCGAACTCCCATCGGGAAGGTGGCCAGGAGATCATCACTGGACGCCTGACATGGTGGTCCAGTACGGAGAGTGGTGGCAGCCGGGCGGTCGGTCACCCAGCGGACCCGCGCCGCTGCTCTGTTCGTGGCCGCATCGGGATGGCAGGCGGTGACTCGTCGAACAGGGTGGGCCCCAACGGGCTGGCAAGCCACGGTGACGCCGGTCCGGTGCCGCTCTCGGCGATGTCCTGCAACCGCACGAACCACTCCCACGCGATATGGGTGTCGACCAGGCGGCCCTGACCCACCCACGCATCGGTCAGCCCACCATCCTCGGTGCCCGCCCAAGGAAGCAGGAGCAGTTCCCGCCCATCCAGCCACGCGTCGCGCCTGCCGAGCAGCGCCTCATCCTCCTGCGGCGCCAACAACTCACGACGAAGATCGCTGATGTCACCCAGCGAGCCATGCGGACCCGCGGGAGCGTTGAACTGGTACACGCCGACCTGGTCCACCTTCAGCAGCACCGACTGGAACGCCGGATCGGCATCCAACCCCGGAATGTCGACGTTCAGCGACTGCGCGGTCCGCAGCAGGTACTCGTAGCGATCGGTGCCGAAGCTGGTGTTGTTGTTCCAGTTCCCGCGATGGTTGTTCTTCCGTAACGGCTGGAGCTCGGCGGCTGCCTCGTGCGCGTCTTGCAGCCACTGGCAGATGTGCGTGACGAAGTCGAGCAGGTCCACCGGCCGGAGCAAGGCAGCCAGCCGCTCGACGTGCGCCGGATCGTTCCCCGTCACCGCGCCCTCCCCGCTTGATCCCCGACGGCCTTCCTGGGTCGTGTCACTTGATTTTGACACGAGATCCGGTCACGGCTCGGGACCCGGGACAGGGCGTGTCGCAGCGACAAAAACGGGCTGACCTGTAGGGGAGGGAAGGTGACCACGGAGCGGCGTGATTTTGTGTGGAGGGGCGCCGCAAATAAGCTTGTCGGCGGGGCAGGGCCGCAGGTCCTGCCCGCTTTCCCTGTCCTTTGCGGCGCAGAGGCTCCACACGTGGCGCAATCCGGCCCGGCCGCTCCGTAAACTTGAACTCGGTACTGGCAACTGTCGAGCGGGGAGGGCCGTGGTGAACGCCGACGAACGTCGTTTCGAAGTGCTGCGCGCGATCGTCGCCGACTACGTCTCCAATCACGAGCCGGTGGCGTCGAAAGCCATCGTCGACCGGCACAACCTGGGCGTTTCCAGTGCGACGGTCCGCAACGACATGGCCTCGCTGGAAGAAGACGGCTACATCATGCAGCCGCACACCAGCGCGGGCCGCATCCCCACCGACAAGGGCTACCGCCTGTTCGTCGACCGGTTGTCCGAGGTCAAGCCGCTCTCCGGGGCTGAGCGGCGGGCGATCGGCACCTTCCTCGAGGGCGCGGTCGACCTCGACGACGTCCTTCGCCGCAGTGTCCGGCTGCTGGCCCAGTTGACCAGGCAGGTCGCCGTCGTGCAGTACCCGACGCTGACCCGCTCGACGGTCCGGCACATCGAACTCGTGCTGATCACTCCGGCCAGGGTGATGCTCGTGATGATCACCGACACCGGGCGGGTCGACCAGCGGATGGTCGACCTCGGCGACGTGCTCACCGAGGACACGCTGGCCAGGATGCGGGCGATGATCAACTCCGGGCTCGCCGGGCAGCGGCTGACCGATGCCGCGGTCAAGGTCGCCGAGGTGGTCGAGAACGCACCGAACGACCTGCGCGACGTGATGATCCGGGTCGGCTCGGTGCTGGTCGAGTCCCTGGTCGAACACCCGGAGGAGCGGCTGGTCCTCGGCGGCACCGCCAACCTGACCCGCAACGTCGCGGACTTCCCCGGTTCGCTGCGCCAGGTGCTGGAAGCGCTGGAGGAACAGGTTGTCATCCTCAAACTGCTCGCGTCGGCACGGGACGCGGGCACACTGACAGTGCACATCGGTGGCGAGAACGAGGCCGAGGAGATGCGCAGCACGTCCGTCGTCTCGATCGGTTACGGCGGCACCGAACTACTTGGCGGAATGGGAGTCGTCGGCCCGACGCGGATGGACTACCCGGGAACTATCGCGGCGGTGCGCGCGGTTGCCAACTACGTCGGGGAGATTCTGACAGCTCGATGACCAACAACAACGGGGCGGAGCCGGGTGCGGTGGCAAACCGCGGACCGCACTGCGGCAGGAGGACATGACGAAGGTGGCCAGGGACTATTACGGCATCCTGGGCGTGCAGCGCAATGCCAGTGCCGACGAGATCAAGCGCGCGTACCGCAAGCTCGCGCGTGAACTGCACCCGGACGTCAACCCGGACGAGGCGGCGCAGCACAAGTTCAAAGAGGTGACGGCCGCCTACGAGGTGCTGTCCGACCCACAGAAGCGCAAGATCGTCGACATGGGCGGCGACCCGCTGGAGAACGGCGGTGGCGCGGGCGGCATGCGTGACCCGTTCGCCGGCTTCGGTCTCGGCGACATCATGGACGCCTTCTTCGGCGCGGCCGCCGGTGGCGGGACGCGTGGGCCGCGTAGCCGCGTGCAGCCAGGCGCCGACGCGCTGATCCGGATGCGGCTGACCCTCGAGGAGTGCCTCACCGGCGTCAGCCGCGAGCTGACGGTCGATACGGCCATCCTGTGCGAGCTGTGCCGTGGCTCGGGTTGTGCTGAGGGCACGTCGCCCGAGGTATGTGAGACCTGTGGTGGTCGCGGCGAGATCCAGGCCGTGCAGCGGTCGTTCCTCGGTCAGGTCGTCACCGCACGGCCGTGCCCGGTGTGCCGTGGCCTCGGTGAGGTCATCCCGGACCCGTGCCGCCAGTGCGCGGGTGATGGCCGTGTCCGTTCTCGTCGGACGATCGTGGCGAAGGTTCCGCCGGGTGTCGCGGAGGGCATGCGCGTGCGGTTGTCGGGTCAGGGCGAGGTCGGTCCTGGCGGGGGTCCCGCCGGCGACCTCTACGTCGAGGTGGAGGAGCAGCCGCACTCGACCTTTGAGCGCTCCGGCGCGGATCTGCACTGCACGCTGCGCGTCCCGATGACGACGGCCGCGCTCGGCGCGGTGCTCCCGTTGGAGACGCTCGACGGTGTCGAAGAGCTGGAGCTCGAACCTGGCACACAGCACGGCACGGAACTCGTGATGAGCGGCCGTGGCATGCCGAAGCTGCGTCAGTCCGGCCGGGTCGACGGCCGCGGCGACCTGCATGTGCACGTGGACGTCGAGGTGCCGACGCGCCTGGACTCCCGCCAGCAGGAGTTGTTGCGGGAACTGGCAACCCTGCGCGGTGAGGACGAAGGCGGCTTGGCCACGACGAATGGCAAGGGCGGCGGGTTCTTCTCACGGATGCGGTCACACCGTTCTCGATAAGGATTTCCGGTGAGCACCACTCCACCGCTGTTCCTGGTCGACGCGCTGCCACAAGGGGACGACTTCGTCCTTGACGGTCCGGAAGGCCGGCACGCGGCAACAGTGAAACGCTTGCGCCCCGGCGAAAGCCTGACGGTGTCCGACGGCGCCGGCGGGTTGGCGGCGTGTGTCGTCGACGGCCCGGCGGGCAAGGATTCGTTGCGGTTGCGGGTGATCGGACGATCCGATGTGCCCGCGCCGCAGCCGCGCGTGGTCATCGCACAAGCGTTGGTCAAAGGCGATCGCGGTGAGCTCGCGGTGGAATTGGCGACCGAAGCGGGCGCCGACGCGATCGTGCCGTGGCGCGCGTCGCGGTGCGTGGCCAAATGGGAAGACGGGCCGCGTGGCGAGAAAGCCTTGGCACGCTGGCGGAACACAGTGCGCGAAGCCGCGAAACAAGCCCGTCGCCCATGGGTCCCCGAGGTTCACGACCCTGTCGACACCAAGGGCTTGGTGAAGCTCGTCGACGGCGCCACCGCACTGGTCCTCGAAGGCTCGGCCAAGCAGCGCCTGACCGAGATCTCCTTGCCACAGCAGGGAGACATCGTGGTCGTCGTCGGACCTGAAGGCGGCGTCAGCGAAGAAGAGATCGTGGCGCTGGAAAGCGCGGGCGCGCAGGCTGTCCGGCTTGGGCCGAGCGTCCTGCGCGCCTCAACGGCAGCGGCCGTGGCGCTAGGCGCCATCGGCGCGCTCACCGCGCGCTGGTCGGCCTAAGCGCCGAACGGGTTGGCGTCGAGCTTGCAGACCTTGCCTGCCTCAGGGAACTTCCCGGAGATCAGGTAGTCCCGCTTGACCTGCTCGGTGCACGTGCTCGGGGCCAGCATGCTGGAGTGGCCGTAGCCCTCGGTCACGAAAACCCTTGCCCTGGCCAGTTCGTTGGCGCCGTCGATCGCACCGTGCAACGGCGTCGACGGGTCGTACCGGTTGTTCAGCACCAGGATTTCCGCTGAGGTACGGCGGTTCCATGGACCGGTGTACCGGTCGGTGTCCCCTGCCTGCCAGAACGCGCAGCTCATCATGTCGAACACGCTCAACCGGCCGAAGTACGGGATCCGCTGGTCCTCCGATACCGCGGACTTGCTGTAAATCGCTGTGTCGGTGGGGAAATTGCTGTCCGAGCACTGGATCGCGTTGAACGCCTCAGTCCGGTTGGACGTGTACGGCTCACCCTTACGCACTGCTGCCGTACGGGAAACGGTCGTGTCGCGGGCGTCGTACAAACGCTGATACAGCTTGGCGAGGTCGGGCCACGCGCTGACCGACGCGTAATCCCATGCCATGTTGGAGATCCCGGACCACGTCCAGGTCTCCGGGCCTTCGTCGCCTTCGATGGTGATCGGGCCCTGCTTGGCACGCTCCGCGATGGCCGCGTACTTCGCCTTCAGATCACCCCCGGAGAAAGCGCACTTCGGGCCGGACTCCGCGCAGAGCTTGAGGAACTGCTCGTGCGTCTCGGCCACGCCGCGGGACACGTCCTGCCTGGTGTCCAACGGAACCTTGAACCCGGAGTCGCCACGGCCCACCGCGTTGCCGACGAAGTCCATCGACCCGTCGAACACCATCGCCCTGATCCGGTTGGGGAACAGGTTGGCGTAGATCGCACCGAGATGCGTGCCGTACGAGATGCCGTGGTAGTTGATCTTCTCCTCGCCGACCGCCCGCCGGAGCATGTCCAAGTCACGAGCGGTGTTCGCGGTCGAGGCGTGCTTGAGAATCGGGCCGGCCTTCTGCTCGCAGAGATAGGCCAGTTCCTTGGACTTCTCGTAGAACGGCGCCTCCCCGGCCGGATCGACCGGCATCTCCGGGAACGAGCCGAAGAAATCCTGCTGCTCGGCAAGCGTGTCGAAGCACCGGACGGCCGCGCTGTTGGCGATGCCGCGGGGATCCCACGAGACGAGGTCGAACCGCGAGCGCAACTCGTCGGAGAACAACCATGGCCATTTGGCCCGTTCGCGAAGCCGTTGCAGGCCGCTCGCGCCGGGACCGCCGAAGTTCACGAAGAGTGTGCCGATCCGCTTGGCGGAGTCGGCGGCGGGCAGTTTGATGACCGCCAGATCGATCCGGGTACCAAACGGATTGTCGTAGTCCAACGGCACGGAAACGGTGGAACACTGGAATCCGTCATTGCAGTCCGACCAGGTCAACGCCGGTGCCGCAGCTTCGCCGGCTGCGGCGACGGGTAACGCGACCGTGGAACAGACAGTCGCCGCGGCACTCGCCACAAGGGCGAAACGTGCCACGACACCCCCAGCAGTCTTGTGCACAGTGAGGCATCCTTCCGTTAGGTAGGAAATGCGAGCGAACGCTCCACGGACTGGACGCGCGTACACTGGGGGAGGTTGCCGTCCATCGGGAAAGATCAATTTTCCCGACCTGGTGGCGCACTTGGTGATGGACGGTCTACGCTCTGCCTCGAAGGCCGAGGCCTTGATGCTCACCTGGGCATCAAACAAGACTTGGCGCTCTGTGAAGAGCGCCGATAAGCCGCCGGACACCTCCCCCCTCGGTCCGGCGGAGCCGCGCTGCGGTGGGCTCACGCTCCCGCAGCGCGGCGTCCATAAACCCCTCGCTCAATCCGAAGCAATTGCGCGTACCACCCCGTGTCCACTGCAGTGGACGCTCATGGGGTGTGAATTCACGGGGTGATCCCCTATTAGTCTTCGCGCATGAACTCTGAGTGCTTGTTCTGCCGCATCATCGCCGGCGAATTGCCCTCGACCGTCGTTCACGAGACCGAGACCACGTTCGCCTTCCGCGATCTGCACCCGCAGGCCAGGACGCACATCCTGATCGTGCCGCGGGCGCACTTCACCGACGCGGTCGACCTGGCCAAGGGGCAGCCCGAGCTGCTCACCGACATCACCCTCGCCGCAGGTCAGATCGCGCAGCAGGAGGGCTTGGCCGAGCCGGGCTACCGGCTGGTGTTCAACACCGGACCAGCCGCGGGCCAGACCGTTTTCCACGTTCACATGCACCTGCTCGGCGGTGAACAGCTGGGTCACTTCGGCGCCCCGTGAGCAGGTATTCGCTGCGACTTTGGTGGCGCGTCCGGCTAGCATCGTCAATGTCAGCAACCAACGACTAGCAGGGCGCGTCAGCGCAGAAAGCAGGCCAGAGGCCTCGTGGCCGGTACCGCACCGGGTGGAGCCGCCCGATCATCCGAGACTCCCCTCAACGGGAAGAACGGCTCGGTGGACCCGTCGCAGTCCACCCTCTCGTCAGACCAGCCCGGTCATGCGGCGCAATCCAGGTTCTCCGTGCCCGAGTCGGCGTTGTTGTCGCTGCTCGGCTCCCGTGACGAGAACCTTCGCATCGTCGAGGAACTCCTGGCCGCGGACGTGCATGTCCGGGGCAACGAGGTCACCTTGTCGGGCACGCCTGCCGACGTCGCGTTCGCCGAGCGGGTCTTCGCCGAACTGGCCACCCTCGCGGGCAGCGGCCAGCCGCTGAGCGCGGACGCCGTGCGGCGCTCGATCGCGATGCTCTCGGCCGGCACGGCCGAGTCGCCCGCCGAGGTGCTCAGCCTGGACATCCTGTCCCGGCGTGGCCGCACCATCCGGCCGAAGACGCTGAACCAGAAGCACTACGTCGACGCGATCGACAAGCACACCGTCGTGTTCGGCATCGGCCCGGCCGGTACCGGCAAGACGTACCTGGCGATGGCCAAGGCCGTGCAGGCGTTGCAGGCCAAGCAGGTCAACCGGATCATCCTGACCCGGCCCGCGGTCGAGGCGGGAGAGCGGCTGGGCTACCTGCCCGGCACCCTCTACGAGAAGATCGACCCGTACCTGCGTCCGCTGTACGACGCGCTGCACGACATGGTCGACCCGGAGTCGATCCCGCGGCTGACCCAGGCGGGCACGATCGAGGTCGCGCCGCTGGCGTACATGCGTGGCCGCACGCTCAACGACGCGTTCATCATCCTGGACGAGGCGCAGAACACCACGCCGGAACAGATGAAGATGTTTCTGACCAGGCTCGGGTTCTCGTCCAAGATCGTGGTCACCGGTGACGTCACCCAGGTCGACCTGCCCGGCGGGCAGCGTTCCGGCCTCAAGGTGGTCCGGGAGATCCTCGACGGCGTCGAAGACGTTCACTTCTCCACGCTGACCAGCGCGGACGTGGTGCGGCACAAGCTGGTCGCGGACATCGTGGACGCGTACGAGCGGTGGCAGGCGACCGAGGACCAGACCGAGGTCCGCAAGCCACGCACCGGCAGTGACCACCGTCGTGGTCGATGAGGTTTTGAACACGTGAGTATCGAGATAGCCAATGAATCCGGCGTGGCGGTCGACGACGCGTCGATCGTCGCCGCCGCCCGGTTCGCCCTCGACCGGATGGGCGTGAGCAGGCTCGCCGAGTTGTCGATCATGCTCGTCGACCTCGACGTCATGGCCGACCTGCACGAGCGCTGGATGGACCTGCCCGGTCCGACCGACGTGATGGCGTTCCCGCAGGACGAGCTGGACTCCGTGCGCCGCCCGGACGCCTCCGAGGCCGGCCCGGCGCTGCTCGGCGACATCGTGCTGTGCCCGGCGTTCGCCAAGGACCAGGCCCGTAAGGCCGGTCACAGCCTGCTGGACGAGCTGCACCTGCTGACCGTGCACGGCTGCCTGCACCTGCTCGGCTACGACCACGCCGAGCCGGCCGAGGAACGCGAGATGTTCTCCCTGCAGAACCGGATTCTCGCGGACTTCCGGGTGGCCAGGGCCGAGGCCAGACGGCTGGCCGTCCAGCGCAGCGCCGACGACAAGGTGCTCGGCGCGGTGGGCCTGGACGAGCCCAAACGTCCCCATAACTGAATCGAGGTCCCGCGGTGACGTCGAACTCCGCCACATTGCTGGTAGTCGCAGTGTTGCTGGTGCTGTTCGCGGGACTGTTCGCCGCCGCTGACGCGGCGTTGAGCGCGGTGTCAAGGGCACGTGTCGACGGCCTGGTCAGGGCGGGCCGGGCCGGAGCCAAACAGCTGCTGTACGTCGTGGCCGAGCGGCCCCGGCACGTGAACTTGTTGCTGTTGCTGCGGTTGACGTGTGAGCTCGTGGCCACGGTGCTGTTCACAGTGGCGTGCCTGAACTTGATCCAGCCGGACGGCTTGGCGGTCCTGATCGCCGGTGTCGGCATGGTCGTCGTGTCGTACGTGTTGGTCGGTGTCGGTCCGCGCACGCTCGGCCGTCAGCATCCGTACGCGGTGAGCCTCGTGGCCGCCGCGCCTGTTCGCGCGCTCGGTTTGGTGCTTGGGCCGCTGAGCCGTCTGCTCATCGTCATCGGTAACGCGATCACGCCGGGGCGTGGTTTCCGCGAGGGCCCGTTCTCGTCCGAAGTGGAGCTTCGCGAGCTGGTCGACCTGGCGCAGGAGCGCGGCGTGGTGGACGAGGACGAGCGGGAGATGATCCACTCGGTCTTCGAGCTGCGGGCGACCATCGCGCGTGAGGTCATGGTGCCACGCACCGAGATCATCTGGATCGAGCAGGCGAAATCCGTGCGGCAAGCGCTTGCGCTGTCGCTGCGCACCGGTTTCACCCGCCTGCCGGTGATCGGTGAGAGCGTCGACGACATCGTCGGCGTGGTGAACCTCAAAGACCTGGTCCGCGAAGTCGTCGAAGGCGGGGACACGACTCGCCAGGTACGTGACCTGATGCGTCCCGCGGAGTTCGTGCCGGACACCAAGCGCCTTGACGACCTGCTCAAGGAGATGCAGCTGTCGCGCAACCACATGGCGATCGCGGTCGACGAGTACGGCGGCACCGCGGGCCTGTTGACCATCGAGGACATCATCGAGGAGATCGTCGGCGAGATCACCGACGAGTCGGACACCGACGACCGCCCGCCGATCGAGCACCTCGAGGACGGCGCGGTGCGAGTCAGCTCACGGCTGCCTGTCGAGGACCTCGGCGAGCTGTTCGGCGCGGAGTTCGACGACCTCGACGTGGAGACCGTCGGCGGCCTGCTGGCGCAAAGCCTCGGCCGCGTCCCGCTGCCCGGCGCGGAAGCCGAAGTCGCGGGGCTGCGGATGCGCGCCGAGGGCGGCAAGGACAATCGAGGCCGGATGCGCATCACGACCGTGGTGGTCTGCCGTGCGGCCAAGTCGCTTGACGACGTACCGGTGAAGGAAGGGAGCGGCGAGCGTGGCTGAGCTCGACCCGGAGGACAGCAAGATCATCACGCTGGCGCGGTCGGCGCGGGCTCGGACAGGCGCCGCCGAAGGTGCGGCAGTGCGCGACACCATGGGCCGCACGTACTCCGCGTCCACGGTCTCGCTGCCGTCGTTGAAACTGACCGCACTGCAGGCTGCTGTCGCCGCCGCCGTGGCCAGTGGTGCCGACGGTCTTGAGGCAGCCGCTGTCGTGACGGACGCGGACTCGGTGGACGCCGAGTCGCTCGCCGCCGTGCACGATCTGGCGCCCACGGCGCCCGTGCTGCGTGCCAGTGTCAATGTCGCTGCCAAGGGTGAGCTGTCGTAAGCGAGAATGGGCGGGTGAACATTCCCGACGGCCATCGGTCAGGTTTCGCGTGCTTCGTGGGACGCCCCAACGCGGGCAAGTCCACACTGACCAACGCGCTGGTCGGCACCAAGGTCGCGATCACCTCGAGCAAGCCGCAGACCACCCGGCACGCCATCCGGGGCATCGTGCACCGGCAGGACGCCCAGCTGGTCATTGTGGACACCCCCGGCCTGCACCGGCCACGCACGCTGCTCGGCCAGCGGCTCAACGACCTCGTCATGTCCACGTGGTCCGAAGTGGACGTCGTCGGGTTCTGCCTGCCCGCCGACCAACGGGTCGGGCCCGGTGACCGGTTCATCGCCCAGCAGCTGGCGAAGGTGTCCAAGCGGACGCCGGTGGTCGGCGTGATCACCAAAACGGATCTCGCGACGCCTGCGCAGATCGCCGAGCAGCTCGTGGCCGCGCAGTCGCTGATGGAGTTCGCCGAGATCATCCCTGTGTCCGCGGTGGACGGCTTCCAGGTCGGTCAGCTCAGCGACCTGCTGGTGGCCCAGCTGCCGGAAGGCCCGCCGCTGTACCCCGAGGGCGAGCTGACCGACGAGCCCGAGGTGACCCTGGTCGCCGAGCTTGTCCGTGAGGCCGCGCTGGAGGGCGTGCGCGACGAGCTGCCGCACTCCATCGCCGTGGTCGTCGAGGAGATGGCTTTCCGTGAGGGCCGCGACGACCTGATCGACGTGTACGCGGAGCTGTACGTGGAACGCCCGAGCCAGAAGGGCATCATCTTGGGGCACAAGGGCGAGCGGCTCAAGAAGGTCGGCACGGCGGCACGCACCCAGATCGAGGCGTTGCTCGGGGCGAAGGTGTACCTGGATCTGCACGTGAAGGTCGCCAAGGACTGGCAGCGTGACCCGAAACAGTTGCGCAAGTTGGGTTTCTGATGCTCGGGCGGCACCGGACGGACGTGCACACCGCGGAGGTCGGTGACGGTGAGGTTCCGTTAGCGACGCTCGGCGGCCGGATCCTGGCCCGGCTGGTCGACTTCGCGATCGTGTTCCTGCCCTCGTACGTCGTGCTCGACTGGGTGCTGCCGGAGAAGTTCGGGACGGTGGTCGCGATCATCCTGCTCGAGATGGTCGTCTACGACTTGCTGTTCACCATCCGGACCGGCGCGACTCCGGGGAAGCGCCTGGCACGGATCAAGATCGTCCGCATGGACAGCGGAGCCCCGCCGGGGTTCCTCCGTGCGCTCATTCGCGCGGCCCTCGGGCTGCCTGCCAGCGTGATGCCCGCGCTGACGGCGCTGTTCGACGAACGCACGCACCGAGGCGGACACGACCGCCTGGCCGGGACCGTTGTCATTGCTGGTAATGCTTCGACGAGTGCGATAATCGACGAGTGACCCTGTACCGCGACACCGGCGTTGTGCTGCGCGTGCAGAAGCTCGGTGAAGCCGACCGGATCATCACCCTGATCACCCGGCGGCACGGGAAGCTGCGCGCGGTGGCCAAGGGCATCCGCCGGACAAGCTCGCGGTTCGGTGCGCGCCTCGAACCGTTCTGCCACGTCGACGTGCAGTGCTACACCGGGCGAACCCTCGACGTGATCACCCAGGTCGAGACCATCGACGCCTTCGCACCCCGTCTGGTGGACGACTACCAGCGCTACACAGCGGGCTGCGCGGTCCTGGAGACGGCGGAACGCCTCTCGGCCGAGGAAGGCGAGCCGGTGATGCGGCTCTACATGCTCGTGGCGGGGTGCTTACGGGCCCTGTCGGCGGGCGAGCGCGACCCGTCCCTGCTGCTCGATGCCTTCCTGATGCGCGCGATGGCCTTCGCGGGCTGGGCGCCCGCGGTGTTCGAATGCGCGAAATGCGGCATCCCTGGGCCCCACCAGTCCTTCAGCGTGCCCGCGGGCGGAGCGGTGTGTCCCGTCTGCCGCCCACCCGGCTCGGCCAGCCCTTCACAGGACACCTTCGTGCTGATGGATGCCCTCATGCACGGCGTATGGGACACCGCGGACCAGTCGACGTCATCGGCTCGTCGTGAAGCCAGCGGCCTGGTCGCCGCACACCTGCAATGGCACCTGGAACGCCAGTTGCGCTCCCTGCCCCTGGTCGAGCGCAAATCTTACTGACTCCTTTCATACGCAACTTCGTGTGCGCCCATTCGTCTCATCAGTGGGATTTCCATTGGACGTGGGGTTTTTAAAGGGGTAGTAATGACATTGGTCGACATTCTCACGGCGACAACCCTGGCTTTTCCGGACGCTCCGGCCTTGGCGGATGAGAACGTGTGCCTGACGTACCGAGAACTATCAGACCAGGTGAACACGCTTGCGGACCGGCTCGCGGCGGCCGGGGTCACGGTGGGGGACCGCGTCGGCATCCGCATTCCCTCCGGCGCGGCCGACCTTTACCTCGGCATCCTGGCGGTATTGTCCGCTGGTGCCGCCTATGTGCCGGTCGATTTCGATGATTCGGCTGATCGGGCCGAAGTGGTATGGGCGCAGGCCGGGGTCGGTGTGGTCATCGGGGCCGACCTGGAAATAGCCTCCCGCAATTCGGTCATGGCACCTCGAAAGGCGCCTGGACCCGACGACGACGCCTGGATCATTTTCATCTCCGGATCAACCGGAACACCGAAGGGCGTCGCCGTCACCCATCGGTCGGCAGCCGCGTTCGTCGACGCGGAGGCGCGATTGTTCTGCCAGGATGACCCACTCGGGCCGGGCGACCGTGTGCTGGCCGCGTTGTCAGTGGCGTTCGACGCGTCGTGCGAGGAGATGTGGCTCGCGTGGCGGCACGGCGCCTGCCTTGTCGCGGCTCCGCGTGACCAGGTGCGTTCCGGAGCGGACTTCGGCCGCTGGCTCGCCGACCACAAGGTCACGGTTGTCTCGACGGTGCCGACGCTCGCCGCGTTGTGGCCGCCGGAGGCGCTGGAAGGCGTGCGGCTGCTGATTCTCGGCGGCGAGGCGTGCCCAGCGGAACTGGTGACGCGGCTCACCGCCGACGGTCGGGAAGTCTGGAACACCTACGGTCCCACCGAGACGACCGTCGTGGCCTGTGCGGCCCGGCTGTACGACAACGAAGCCGTGCGGATCGGCCTTCCCCTTGACGGATGGCAACTCGCGGTCATCGACAGCGCGGGCAACCTCGTGCAGCAGGGCGAGGTTGGCGAACTCGTCATCGGCGGTGTCGGCCTCGGCCGGTATCTCGACCCGGTCCTTGACGCCGAACGGTACGCACCCCTCGATGCGTTGGGCTGGGAACGTGCGTACCGGACAGGCGACCTCGTTCGCGCGGAGGCAGCCGGGTTGCTGTTCGTCGGGCGCGCGGACGACCAGGTGAAGATCTCGGGCAGGCGGGTGGAGCTGGGCGAGATCGACGCGGCACTGTCCGCATTGCCTGGTGTCACGGCCGCGGCGTGTGCCGTGCACAAGACCGCCGCCGGCGCACCCGTTCTCGTTGGGTATGTCGTGGCGGGCGGCACGTTCGATGAGGTGTACGCCCGCGAGATCCTGACCCGCCGACTGCCCGCCCGATGTGTATCAGCGTCCCAAACTGCCGGACCTCGCCGAGTGGCTGGACAGTTTGCGTGCGGAGGAACCCTTGCGGCGCACCGTTCTGCCGACTCCGCGGCGGGCCGGGCTGGTGCAAGCCGCGGTGCAGTTCGTGTTGTTCACCGTGACGGGCGCGAAATGGGTGCTCGCGCTGATGATCCTCAACGACCTGCTCGACCTGGTCGATCCCGACCCGTTCGCGCCGGAGACATCATGGTGGATCGTGCTCGGTATCTGGGTCGTAGTGGTGAGTCCCATCGGCCGGCTGGGCATCGTGCTGGCCGCCACCCGCCTGTTGCGGCGCGGTATCACCCCGGGCGAACATCCGCGAGGTGGACGCGTGCACCTTCGGTTGTGGACGCTCGAACGAATCGCGGTGACGTTCGGGATGTCCGGATTCACCGGAACCCACTGGGCGGCCAGGTATGCCCGCGTCCTGGGCTGCACGGTCGGCGAGGACGTCATTCTGCACTCGATGCCTCCGGTGACCGGACTGGCTGTCTTCGGCGACCGCTGCACGGTCGAACCCGAGGTCGACCTCGCCGGCTGGTGGCTTGACGGCGACGTGCTACGCGTCGGCACGCTCCACATTGGCGCGGACGCACGTGTCGGCACACGCAGCACGGTGTTGCCCGGAGCACGGATCAGTGACGGAGCCGAGATCCTGCCGGGTTCGTGCGTCACCACGACCGTGCCCGCCGGACGTCGCTACGCCGGAACGCCCCTGCATGATGTCGGCGCGGCGGGCGAAGACTGGCCAGCACCCCGACGTGGCATTGGTCGTGGTTGGAACCTCGTGTACACGGTGTCGTTGATGGGCCTCGCCGCATTGCCTGTGCTGCTGTCGATCCCGTGGATGCTGATGGCGTACTACTTCGTCCGCGACGACGACACCCTGAACGCTGCACTGGGACACATGCTGCTCGTCGTTCCTATCGCGACCGTCGGCGCCGTGGTCATGTATGCCTCAGTCGTGGTGGGCTTGGTGCGACTGGCCGGTTTGGGCATAGCTGACGGTCTCTACCCAGCGTGGGGACGGGTGGCGTGGTGCGTATGGGTGACCGACCGGCTCGTGCGTAGCTCGCGCGTGAACCTGTTTCCCTTGTATGCCAGCCTCGCCACGCCGGGCTGGTTGCGTGCGCTGGGCGCGCGCATCGGCCGTAACGTTGAAGCCTCCACAGTGGTCACATTGCCCCGGCTGACTCGGGTCAATGACGGCAGTTTCCTTGCCGATGACGGGCTGCTGGCGCCGTTCGAGTCCCACGGCGGCTGGCTGCGTCTGGGGCATGTGCAGGTCGGCGAGCGCGCTTTCCTCGGCAACTCCGGCATTCTCGGCCCCGGTCGTACGGTCCCGGACCGAGCCTTGGTCGGCGTGCTGTCGTCCGCGCCCGCTGTGGCACAGCCAGGGTCGTCCTGGCTGGGACGACCCGCGATCGAACTGCCTCGCGTCGCCGAGACAGGCGACACGGCTCGCACTTTCGAACCACCACGACGACTGGTTCTCGCCAGAGCGGCCGTTGAGGCGTGCCGCGTGGTGCCGATCGTCCTGAGTGCGCTGCTGGGCGCGATGGCGCTGGCTGTGCTGGATGAGATCGACTTCGACTTCGGCTTGGGCATGACCCTGGCAGTCAGCGGCGTGGTGCTCGCCTTCGTCGGCGTGCTCGCGTGCGCGCTGACAACGGTGGCGAAATGGCTGCTCGTCGGCAGGTTCCGGCCCGGACAGCACCCGCTGTGGAGCTCGTTCGTGTGGCGAAATGAGCTGTTCGACTGCTTCGTGGAGCTTCTGGCGGTGCAATGGTTCGTCCGCAGCTCACCGGGCACACCGTGGCTGAACACCTGGCTGCGCAGCCTCGGCGCCCGGATCGGCCGAGGCGTGTGGATCGAGACGCACTGGCTGCCCGAGAGCGACCTCGTGCACGTCGACGCGGGCGCGTCGGTGAACCGGGGCTGCGTGCTGCAGACACACCTGTTCCACGACCGCCTGATGCGCCTGGACCACGTCCGGATCGCCGACGGCGCCACGCTCGGCCCGAACAGCATCGCCCTGCCAGGCTCGACGGTCGGCACCGCGACCACGGTCGGACCGGTGTCCCTGGTGATGCGCGGCGAAGCCCTGCCAGGTCGCAGCCGTTGGCTCGGCAACCCGGTCCGGACGTGGGATCAATCGCGGTAAAGGCGCCTGATTCGCGGCGGCTGGGCAATCCGGGCTGTGCGCGGGCCGTTCGCGGTTGGAGCGCCTGGTGATTCACAGCGGCCGCACAGCAACCTGCTGCCCTCTTGCCCCAGGCCGTTGGCCTTGGCCGCCAGGGCGGCCTCCGGCCCCTGATCACCAGCCTACCGATGGGGTCTGACACATTCCGGCGCCGAAGATCGACAACTGCCCACCGATCCACATCCCGGCCGCCCTATCCGGTGCGGTGGGCGGCCATCGGCGCGAACCCTGTTCGGCCTCGGCGACCGGTCCGTCGGGCGGTTGACTTCGGGTGAGTACCTTGTGGGTGCCAGTGTTCGCATCTTTAAGGAGCAGTTTCGTTGCTTCGCCGACGCCGTGATCGCGAGCGGCCCGAGTTCCGTCCGCCGGACCCGCACCCGTCCGGCGCCAAGCCGCCCGTGCTCGACCAGGTCCCCGCGCACGTCGCCGTTGTCATGGACGGCAACGGGCGGTGGGCCAACCAGCGTGGCCTGCCGCGTACCGAAGGCCACAAGCGCGGCGAGGAAGTCGTGCTCGACGTGGTCAAAGGCTGTATCGAGATCGGCGTGAAGTGGCTGTCGGTCTACGCCTTCTCCACCGAGAACTGGAAGCGCAGCCCCGACGAGGTCCGCTTCCTGATGAACTTCAACCGTGACGTCATCCACCGCCGGGTCGACGAACTCGACGCACTCGGCGTGCACGTCCGATGGGCGGGCAGGCTGCCGAAGTTGTGGCGCAGCGTTGTCAACGAGCTCAAGATCGCCGACGAGCGCACCAAGGACAACGATGTGCTCAACCTGACGATGTGCGTCAACTACGGCGGACGTGCCGAGATCGCCGACGCCACCAAGCAGATCGCGAAACTCGTCGCGGAGGGCAAGATCAACCCGGACCGCATCGACGAGCGGACCATCGCGAAGTACCTGTACCAGCCCGAAATGCCCGATGTGGACCTGTTCATCCGGCCGTCGGGGGAGCAGCGCACCTCGAACTTCATGCTCTGGCAGTCCGCGTACGCCGAGATGGTGTTCCAAGACATCCTGTGGCCCGACTTCGACCGCCGCGACCTCTGGCGCGCCTGCGAGGCCTTCGCCAACCGCGACCGCCGCTTCGGCGGCGCCATTGACGCTGCCGCCGCCAAGGAGACGACGTGACCAGCGAGGCCGCGCGGACGGCCGCGCTGCTGAGCAACGCCAAGGAAGCACTGGAGCTCTACCACGACATTTTCGTCGACGACGACGGCACGCTGACCTTCCGCCACGGCGACGTGCCGTGCGCTGTACAGGCGATGCAGCTGGCCGAAGGGCTCAACGTGCTGAGCGTGCAGTGCGTGGTGGCCTGGGACCTGCCGGACTCGCCGGAGGTCAGTGCGGCGGTGGCAGATCGCGGCGGAGAGGCCCTGTTCGGCACTCCCGCAGTCGTGCACACTGATCACGGCATCGACGTGACTCTGCGCTATACGTTCCCTGCGGAGGGTCTTGACGTCAACGCGTTGGGCACGTTGTTCATGCTGGTGGTGTCCGGCGCGTCCCAGTTCCGGGCCGACCTAGTGGCAGGATCGCAACGGTGACAACAGTCGCGGCGGACGAAGGCACACAACCGCATCATCAAAAACCCCGGCGGCGGCTGCCGATCGGGTCGCTGGAGATCCTCTGCGTCCTGCTCGTGGTCGCCGTGGTGTTCCAGGACTCGCTGGCCAGCCTGCTCAGCTCCGAGGAGATCCGCACCGGTGCGACGAAGTTCGTCGCGGTGTGCGCCCAGGCGATCCCGTTCCTGGTGCTCGGCGTGCTCATCAGCGGAGCGATCGCGGCCTTCGTCCCGCCGAGCGTGCTGCGGAAGGTGCTGCCGCGCAAGCAAGCCCTGGCCGTGCCGGTCGCGGGCGTCGCTGGAGTCGCGCTGCCTGGCTGCGAATGCGCGTCCGTGCCCGTGTCACGGCGACTGATCCAGCAAGGCGTGGCCCCCTCAGTCGCGCTGGCGTTCCTGCTCGCCGCGCCCGCCGTCAACCCGATCGTTCTGGTGGCCACCGCGGTGGCGTTCCCCGGCAGCCCGGAGATGGTGCTCGCGCGGTTCCTCGGGTCGCTGGCGACGGCGATCGGCATGGGCTGGCTGTGGGCGCGTTTCGGCAAGCTCGAGTGGATGGCCGAGCGTGCGTTGCGGCGCCTGCCTGACGACGACGGCAAGTCCAAGTGGCTGCGGTTCGTTGAGACGGCCCGGCACGACCTGGTGGACTCCGGCGGGTTCCTGGTGATCGGTGGCCTGACCGCCGCGGTGCTGAGCGTGGCGGTGCCCGCGTCCTGGCTGGAGAGCCTCAGCGGCCAGATCGTGCTCGGCGTCATCGTGATGGCGTTGCTCGCGGTGATCCTGGCGATCTGCAGCGAAGCCGACGCGTTCGTCGCCGCATCGCTGTCGATGTTGCCGCTGTTGCCGCGGTTGGTGTTCCTGGTCGTCGGCCCGGCGGTGGATGTGAAGCTGATCGCCCTGCAGGCGGGCACATTCGGCAAGAAGTTCGCGTTCCGGTTCGCCCCGATGACATTCCTGGTGGCGATCGTCTGCGGAGTCGCGGCGGGACTTCTGGTGTTCGGGGGCGTGCGATGAAGCGTGAAACGCAGAACATCCTGCTCGTGCTGCTCGGCGGCGCGCTGCTCAAGATCGCCCTGAACGGCACGTACCTGCGCTACGTCAAGCCGGGACAGCAGGCCTGGCTGATCGCGGCGGGCGCGGTCATGGTGATCCTCGCCTTCGTGTCGATCGCCCGCGACATCATCGCGGCACGACGACCGGAGCAAGTCGTGGCCGAAGTGGACGGCCACGACCACAGCCACGGCGGCGTTCAGTCACACAGCACCTGGCTGCTGATCCTGCCCGTCCTCGCGGTGTTCCTGGCGCCACCGGCCCTCGGCGAGGACGCCGTGAACCGAGCTGCGGGCCGAACCCCGCCACCACCGTCGTCCAGCCAAGACTTCAGCTTCCCAGCGCTGCCCGCAGGCGACCCGATCGACCAACGCGTGATGGACTTCGTCGAACGCGCGGCCTGGGACAAATCCGGATCGCTGAACGACCGCAACGTCCGGTTGACCGGGTTCATCGTCCACAACGAGAACTCCACCTACCTGGCCCGCCTGGCCATCGGCTGCTGCGCGGCCGACGCGTACCCGGTGAAGGTGAAACTCGACAGCCCGGACGTGAAGGCCTTCGTCAGCGACACGTGGGTGAAGGCAGTCGTGCGCTACCAGCCCGGTTCGTCCACGAAGGAATCCCGGCACGTGCCGACGGTGACCCTGACGGACATCCAGTCGATCCCGGAGCCACCGGACCCGTACGAGTACTAAGCCGCAGGCGACGCCCGAGCTAGCCCGGCCCGACGGCCCGGCCGCGCCGTTGGGACATCGGCGGTGCGGAACCCGGTCGCGTGAGCCGACGGCTGGTGGGTCAGTCTGGCGGATCAGGCCTGGCGATCAATCAGCCTGGCCGTGGGCGGCGGATCAGCCTGGCCATGGGGCACCGTGGCTGTGGGTTTTGGGCCAGCGTGGCTGTGGGCTGTGAAGCCTGGCCTGCAGGTCAGGCCGGCGATGAATCAGCCCGGCGGAGAGCGGCGGATCAGCGCGGCGGTGGATCGGCATAGCCGCGAACCAGCCCGGCCGTGGGGCGACCTGGCTGTGGGGCGGTTCGGCTGTGGATTGGCCTGGTCCGAGTCAGCTCGGCCGTGGATCAGCTCGGCCATGGATCAGCCCGGCGATGATCTCGCCGGGCTGAGGAAAGTCCGTGTCGGCGCCCTCAGTTGGGCTTGGTGCAGCTCGCGCAGGTGCCGAAGATCTCGACTGTGTGACTGACCTCGGAGAACCCGTTCTCCTCGGCCACCCGGTCGGCCCACTTCTCCACGGCTGGGCCTTCGACCTCGACGGTTCGCCCGCACACCCGGCACACCAGGTGATGGTGGTGGTGGCTGGAGCAACGGCGATAGATGGCTTCGCCGGTGTCCGTGCGCAGAACGTCAACCTCGCCCGCGTCCGCCAGCGACTGCAACGTCCGATAGACCGTGGTCAGGCCGATGCCCTCGCCGCGCTTGCGCAGCTCTTCGTGCAGGTCTTGGGCTGACCGGAAGTCATCGAGATCGTCGAGCAACTCCGCGACCGCAGCGCGCTGCTTGGTCGAGCGCCGGGCCGCGGTGGGCGGCGTGCGGTTGATCGTCATCAAGCGTGAGCCTCCTCCACATGCGTGACCGCGTCCACCACGATATGCGAGAGATGCTCATCAACCAGCCGGTACACGACCTCACGGCCGTGCCGCTCGCCGTACACGACGCCTGCGGACTTCAGCACCCGCAAATGCTGGCTGATCAACGGCTGTGCCACGCCGAGCGCGTCGACCAGTTCGTGTACGCACCGGTCCGACTCGCGCAGCTGTAGCACGATCGAGATCCGCACCGGCGCGGCAAGCGCCCGCAGCAGGTCACCGGCGGCGGTCAACGTCGCTGCGGACCGCGCGGGAGCGGGCTCTGTGGCCATCCGCCCCGGCGAATGTTCGCTGGTGGCCGGATCAACGCTCACATCTGTCGCCGACTCTTCGAGCATCAGCCACCTCACTCGCTAGGCACGCCCTGGCCACTCAAGTCTAATCGCTAATGAATTCGGTAGTCGTATTCAGCGCAACTGGGCGATCGCGACCACTACGAGAACGCCCAAAACAAGCACCCGCAGCATCCGCTCACTAGGCCTGAGCACCGACCACGTGGTCGCGAGCAGCACGCCGACGCCGACGGCGAGCAGCCCGAGCAAACCCGCGCCGATCGGTCCACCGACCAGCACACCTGCCGCGAACAACCCGATAACCACGACGAACACCACAAGCGGCCGCACCCGCGCCAACGGCCCGTCACCGGCGATGAGCGGCGCCCGCATGTTCCTTCTGCCTCGCACGGCGTGCCTCCTCGGCTCGGCGATACCGTGTCGTCGCATCGTAGTGTCGTGCAGAGAGGCGCAAGCACGTGCTGTTGGTCTGTGGTTTCACCGTCCCTGACTCGGACTCAGCGGAGTTCTCGGCCCAAGCCACCAGGGCGATAGAACTGCTGACCGCCCAGCCAGGCTGCGTCCGCGCGGTGATCGGCCGATCCGCGGACGAACCCGACCAGTGGGCGATGACCGTGGAGTTCATATCCGTGGTCGCCTACCGCCGTGCGATGTCCCCTTTCGACGTTCGCGAGCACGTCATCCCTTTCCTGTCCCGAGGCAACGCGTCCGCCTACGAAATCCTCGCAACGGCTACCGACGGCCAGGCCGACCAGCGAACCAGCGTCGTGGCCGCCGACGCGGCGACCGCCGGCCCGCGCGACGCCAGCGGTCTAGCCACGCCGCGCGCGTGACTGGCCCTCTGATGGCATTGGACCTAAGCCCGCACCGACGTGCTCACTGAATGCGCACGGTGTTTACGCTGCGTGTTCACACGTGGGGCACGTGCAGTCCGAGCAGTTGCAGTTGGCGCACGAGTCCGCGCATGAAGCGCATGAGCAGGCGGCGTGGTTGCACGTCGGGCAGCTGCAGTCGGAGCAGGAGCACACGGCGCAGGAGTCCGAGCAGTGCGGGCAGGTGCAGCTGTCGCACTCGTCGTAGTGCACTCCGCTGTCGGTCACGTGCTCCCGGTGTACGTGGCCGTCGTGCAGGTAGTCGACGTGATCGGCGTGCACGATGGCGTCGTGCCCGCAACCTGGGCCGTGGGTGTGGCGGTGGGCTTCGGCCTGGTGGTGCGCGACCGTGGTCATGGATTGGTCCCTTCGGCGGTATCCTTTCTGCTGAATGGTCTTATTCGTATCCGTGCATCACAACTCGGATCCGTGACGATCAAGCCAATGGGGTGATAGGGGAATCCCCTCGTGGTGGCTGGTGACAGGCGGCTACCCTGGGCACTCCCCGAGCTTTTCCCCGTGTACCTGTATGGAGTGTTCGTGCCCGCCGATCGGATAGATACCATCGTCAGCCTTTGCAAGCGCCGTGGCTTCGTCTACCCGTCCGGGGAGATCTACGGCGGTACGCGGTCGGCTTGGGACTACGGGCCACTGGGTGTCGAGCTCAAAGAGAACATCAAGCGCCAGTGGTGGAAGGCCGTGGTGCAGGGCCGTGAGGACGTCGTCGGTCTCGACTCCTCGGTGATCCTGCCCCGTGAGGTCTGGGTCGCCTCCGGCCACGAGAAGGTCTTCACCGACCCGCTCGTGGAGTGCCTGAGCTGCCACAAGCGCTTCCGTGCCGACCAGTTGGCCGAGGAGTACGAGCAGCGTTCGGGCAAGCCCACCGACGAGGGCGACCTGTCCGACGTGCCGTGCCCCAACTGCGGCACCCGCGGCCAGTACACCGAGCCACGCGCGTTCAACATGATGCTCAAGACCTTCCTCGGCCCGGTCGAGTCCGCCGAGGGCATGGCCTACCTGCGGCCCGAGACCGCGCAGGGCATCTTCGTCAACTACCTGAACGTGCAGACCACCTCCCGCCGCAAGCCGCCGTTCGGCATCGGCCAGATGGGTAAGTCGTTCCGCAACGAGATCACGCCAGGCAACTTCATCTTCCGCACCCGCGAGTTCGAGCAGATGGAAATGGAGTTCTTCGTCGAGCCCGGCACCGATGAGGAATGGCACCAGACCTGGATCGACGAGCGCATGCGCTGGTATGTCGACCTGGGCATCAACCCGGACAACCTCCGTCTCTTCGAGCACCCCCAGGAGAAGCTCTCCCACTACTCCAAGAGGACAGTGGACATCGAGTACCGCTTCGGCCTGGCCAGCGGTGAGTGGGGTGAGCTGGAAGGCATCGCCAACCGCACGGACTTCGACCTGACGACGCACTCCAACCACTCCGGTGTGGACCTGTCGTACTTCGACCAGACCACGGACTCCCGCTATCGCCCCTACGTGATCGAACCGGCCGCCGGTGTCGGCCGCTCGATGATGGCGTTCATGTTGGACGCCTATCACGAGGACGAGGCACCCAACGCCAAGGGCGGCGTGGACAAGCGGGCTGTGCTCCGGCTCGACCGCAGGCTCGCGCCGGTGAAGGTCGCTGTGCTTCCCCTTTCTCGTAACGCGGACCTCTCGCCCAAGGCGCGTGATGTCGCCTCGACGTTGCGCCGCAACTGGAACACGGACTTCGATGACGCCGGCGCGATCGGCCGTCGCTACCGTCGCCAGGACGAGATCGGTACTCCTTTCTGTGTCACGGTCGACTTCGACTCGCTCAACGACCAAGCGGTCACCGTCCGGGAACGGGACAGCATGACCCAGGAGCGGATCTCGATCGACAAGCTCGAGGCCTACCTGGCCGCCCAGTTGCCGGGCTGCTGACCCGGCGGAACTGCGCCCCGGCTTGCGCCCCTCGTGAGTGCTCAGCCAGCACACGAGCACTCACGAGGGGTTTCCGGGGAAGTCCGGGAGCGCGCCGCCGCGCTGCATTCCCAGACCGTCACCCTCGCATCCCATCGGTCGTTCGGTTCCACCTACCGCGGCCATGGGAACGCTCAAGGTGGGACAGGGTTCACCCGTCCGGGTAATTCGGTCTTCAGCCCGGCGGGGCGGGCTGTTGCTGCTGTGCGTCTGGTTCGGTGACTGGACCTTCCGTTGGTGCTCCGCCCTCCGGGGGATGCGGCTGCGTCGCACTGAGTTCGGGTTCGGGCTCGGGATTGGTGCCGTCGGGTGGTTCCATCGTGATCAAGGTTTCGTGGTTCCTTTCCGTACGCCGGTTTCACGGTGATCTGGCTCGGTGTCTGTGGGCGCGGTGGGTGACGCGCCGCAGTCGGATTGGGCGAAGTGCTGCTGTAAGGCGGTTTCGTGTCCGGTCCCGGGTTGCCGGACACGGGGGGTTGTGCGGTGATGTGGGCGGGGAGTACGGGAAACGGTCGCGCCTTCCGAAACGTCACAAGGAACAGTCCGGACTGGGCGAGTGGCGCGTCCTGGGCGACTTCGGTGGCTCGCTGTGCTGCCGGCCGGAGAGGACGGTGAGCTTGAATCCGGCCGACAGCATGAGCAGAGCGCGCTCCGCGAGCCATGAGGAGGCGTTGTCCACTAGGGGAAGCGATCAAGCGATGACCGAAGTGGACAGTCTGCGATCGGTGCTATAAAGGCAAATGAGTCTCCTTTCCAGCTGGGTAACGGAATGGGACCGCGTGGCCGGATGGCTGGGGGCATCTACCCGGCCACGCGGAGCTTGTAGGCGGCAGACGGTCAGGTGCTCGGACAGGATCGGGCGAAGGCGGCGGTCAGCTCGGCGATCACTCCTTCCGGGTCCGAGCGGAGCTGGGTGGCGGGCGTGTGCAGAACGAGGAGGCCGGTAGCGGCCAGCCGGGAACCTCGTTTCAGCGCGGTCGGATAACTGGCTGGAGCGGGATCGAAGTCGAAGGCGTGCACATCCCACGCCAGCTTCGCGTCGTCCCAAGTACCTGTCACGGTGCCCAAGGGATTGCCTTGGGCGTCGTCGACGGGCACGTTCCATCGCGGCGGGGGTAGCCCGGCACGAAGGACAAGGTCACGCGCCAGAGACGCGACACCTGAGCGGATGCGTGCGCCGATGTCGTGCAACACCTCCTGGCACTGCGTGGTGCCACGCCGCTTTCCCATGACCAGTTCGGTGTTCAGCTCGTCGAGCCGGACACCTTTGTGGAACACGACTTCGGCGAACAACGCGGTCACCAAAGCCCGGCTGCTGATCCGCCGAGCCGCGTCAACGGCGGCCCGGGCGAGCGGGGCCGTCAACAATCCGTCCCGGAGCACGGGGCGGGGCGGAGTCGGTGTTCGTTCGACAAGCACATTCGCGCTGCTGCGAACGAAAAGCTTGCTGGGCACCAGAAGATGCACTCGCTCACGGGGGAGCGCAGTACGGACACCATGCAACGCGAGCGCGTCATCACCGGTCACGACAGCATCTCTGCCCACGTACCGCAGCGCTGCTTGCACCAGCTGCCCACGGGTTGGAGCAGTGCTGTCCAGCAGCAGGATGCCGGGTAAAAGGCGTTGCCACGGCCCGCCAGGCGAGCATCTTCGCTTCATGATGGGGCCTGTCAGGCCTAGGTCTATCAGGTCTGTGGCACTTGCTATTCGGTATGGGAACAAAGTGGACAGTGTGTCTAGGTTTATCGGGTGGCGGTTCGGCATGTGTCCACTCTCGCGAGCCGGTGGGGTTTTGGGGAAGGGGGTGGGGTTGGGCCTGTGGATAACTGTCGATTGTGGATAAGTGGGGGTAGATGATCTTTGCTCGCTGGGCGTTTTCGGTTGTTTGTGGTACGGCACGACAAATGTCATGGGTGACTCGTGACAGGAGGCCTGCAGGTCAGGCCCGCGTCCCCGTACCGTGAGATCGTGAGCAACCTGTGGGTATGGCCAGAACCGCAGTGGAGACCCAAGCGCCGGCCGATCGCGCTGGCGCTCTTCCCCGCCGCGTTCCTGTTCTTCCTGGTCCGCGCCGTGATCGACGCGTTCAACGGGCCGTACTCCGGCTGGGTCGGGGCAGCGGTGACCACCATCGTCGTCTTGTACTCGGCGACTTACGTCGCAGCGCTCTGGTACGGCCCGAAAACCGCTCCGCCTGTCCGCGTGTTGTACGTGGCCGTTGCCACGGTTTTCCCAGTGGTCCTGGCGATCCTGATGGAAGCCAGCGATCTGACGTATCTGACGTTCGCCATCGTTGTGGCACTCGTGCTGCTGCCTGCCGGTATCGGGCTTGCCTACGGCCTGGTGGGCACCACAGCGATGCTGATCGCGACCGCTACCGAAACCGGGCATCCGAACTTTGACGCGGGCGTCGTCATGCTGGTGTTGACTGTCGCGATTTTCGCGTCCCGAGGATTCGTCGGCAAAGCGGACGAACTGGAGATCGCCCGTGACGAGATCAGGACGCTCGCGGTCGCCGAGGAACGCGCGCGGGTCGCCCGTGACCTGCACGATGTCCTCGGTCACAGCCTCACCACGATCACCCTCAAAGCCGGACTGGCCCGCCGGATCATGGAAAGCTCGGCGGACATCGACCGGGCGCTGGCCGAGGTGCACGACGTGGAGCGGTTGTCCCGGCAGGCGTTGACCGAGATCAGAGCGACCGTGTCCGGCTACCGCAAGATGTCGTTGCCCGCGGAGATCGCCAACGCCAGAGCCACGTTGCTGGCCGCGGGGATCGACGCCGATCTGCCGCAGGCGGTCGACGACGTGCCCGGCGAGTTGCAGGAGCCTTTTGGTTACGTGGTAAGGGAAGCGGTGACCAACGTGATCAGGCACAGTGGCGCGAGCAGGTGTGAGATCCGGTTGGGTCCGTCGTGGATCGAGGTCGCCGACAACGGCTCCGGATCCTCTACTGTGGACAATCACGGTGGCAACGGGCTGGCAGGCTTGCGGGAACGGCTGGCCAAGATCGGTGGCCGGCTGACCGCGACGCCCCGAGGAGAAGGCGGATTCGTGTTGCGGGCGGAAGTGACGACGTGATCAAGGTTTTGCTTGCCGACGACCAGACGCTGGTGCGGGGCGCGCTGGCCGCGATGCTCGGCCTTGAGCCCGACATAGAAGTCGTCGCCGAGGTCGGCACGGGCGACGATGTGTTGCCCGCGGCTCGGCGGACTCATCCGGACGTGGCGTTGTTGGACGTACAGATGCCGGGTAAGGACGGTCTTGCCGCGGCGGCTGAGCTGCGCGGCGAGATGCCCAGTTGCAAAGTGGTCATGTGCACGACTTTCGGCAGGCCCGGATACCTCAGCCGCGCGTTGGCGGCGGGCGCCGCGGGGTTCGTGGTGAAGGACGCGCCGCCCGAGCAGTTGGTGGACGCCGTTCGACGAGTGCACGCCGGATTGCGCGTCGTCGATCCGACGCTGGCTGCGGAATCCCTTGCCACGGGGACGAGTCCGCTCACGGCGCGGGAACGGGACGTTCTGGCAGAATCGAGTGACGGCGGCACGATCGCGGACATCGCCAAGTCCCTTCATCTGTCCGAAGGCACTGTCCGCAATCACTTGTCCGCGGCGATCGGCAAGACCGGGGCACGGACGAGGGCAGAGGCCGCCCGGCTGGCCGAAGAACGCGGCTGGCTGTAGCGAAAACACGTCCGGACCAGCGGGGAAGACAGAACTGTCGTACCCGTCTGCGATGATGCGGGAGTGAACATCGAAACCCGGAAAGCTGGGATCAAGGAGTGGACAAGGCGAGGCCTGATCGGCCTCGTGCTGATGCTCGCCCTGGTCGTCGGCGGCACGGGTTTCCGCGTGTGGCAGCAGGCCCGGCAGGATGATCGGACCAAAGCGGACGCGGTTGTCGTACTGGGAGCGGCGCAGTACGCGGGCCGCCCGTCACCGATCCTCGAGGCCCGGCTGCGGCATGCGAAGAACCTGTTCGACCGAGGTGTGGCCGGGCACATCATCACCGGCGGTGGTCGGCGGAGCGGCGACCGCTATACGGAGGCGGAGGCGGGCCTGCGGTGGCTGACCTCGCACGGTGTGCCGCGTGACCGAGTGATCGTTGTCGGCGAGGGCAGCGACACCTTGGGCACGATCAACGCGGTGGCGAAGACCGCGTTGGACCGTGGCTGGCACACCGCGGTGATCGTCAGCGATCCGTGGCACTCCTTACGTGCCCGCACAATGGCGCATGACGCGGGCCTGTCGGCGTGGACGTCACCGACGCACACCGGTCCGGTCGTGCAGACCAGAGAAATCCAGGCGAAATACATCCTCAGGGAGACGGCCGCGCTGTTGTACTACCGCGTGTTCAACGCGCCGGCGGACGACATCGGTGTTGATCTCTGATGATTGCGCTTGTGAGTGAACCTTCGGCACGGCGAGCTGCTCATGTGCTGGCGAGTACGAGGCTGGAAAGAAGCGCATGAGTGCACAGGGTTACACCACGCACGACGCGGCTCGAATGTTCGACGAGCCAACGAAAGGAGGTGGGCTGCCGGGTTCGGCACAGCCCAGACGAAGCCCATACGCACGTGACCGAGCGAGAGTTCTGCATTCGGCGGCCTTACGCCGACTCGCGGGCAAGACCCAGGTCGTCGGACCGGGTGAGGGCACCGAGGTCTACGGCGTGCCGCGGACACGGCTGACGCATTCGCTGGAAGTCGCCCAGATCGGCAGGGAGATCGCGGAAGAGCTGGGCTGCGATCCCGACATCGTGGACACCGCCGGGCTGGCCCACGACATCGGTCACCCGCCGTTCGGCCACAACGGGGAGTCGGCGCTGGACGCGGCGGCGGCCGACTACGGCGGTTTCGAAGGCAACGCCCAGACCTTGCGGATCTTGACCAGGCTCGAGCACAAGGCTGGGGACGCCGGGCTGAACCTGACCAGGGCGGTGCTGGACGCGTCGGTGAAGTACCCGTGGCCACGTACGGCCGGAACGCGCAAGTTCGGGGTGTACGACGACGACCAGGCGGTGTTCGACTGGATCCGCGAAGGCGCGCCGGAGCGGCGGTGCTGCCTCGAGGCTCAGGTCATGGACTGGTCGGACGACGTGGCGTACTCGGTGCACGACGTCGAGGACGGCATCCGGGCAGGCCGGATCTCGCTGGGCGTGCTGACCGACGCGGAGGAACGCGCGGCCGTCGCGGAGTTGGCGGCCAAGCACTTCTCGGCGGAGCCGTTCTCGGAGCTGGAGGCCGGCGCGGCGCATCTGCTGGACCTGCCCGCTGTGGCGGCGGCGGTCGGGTACGACGGGTCGATCGGTGCGCAGGTCGCCTTGAAGCGGCTGACCAGCGAGCTGGTGGGGCGGTTCGCCGCGGCGGCGGTCGACGAGACGAGGCGAGTGCACGGTGACGGGCAACTGACCAGGTACAGCGCGGACCTGGTGGTGCCGCGACAAGCAGCCGTCGAGGTCGCGCTGCTGAAGTCGGTGGCGTTGCGATACGTGATGAGTGACCCGGCACGGCTGGCGATGCAGGACAGGCAGCGTCAGCTCTTGACGGAATTGCTGACGGCAATGGCGGAGCGCGCACCCAAGGTGCTGGAACCGGCGTTCCAGCCCGCGTGGCGAGACGCGGGTGATGACACGCAGCGGTTCCGGGTACTGATCGACCAGGTTGCGTCCTTGACCGACGCACAGGCCGTGGCCTGGCACGAGGCGTTCGTTCGCTCGCGGTGAACTGCCTGCGGCTGTGACCGGTGGCACACTCGGGGTATGGCCAACCGACTGACGTGCGCGATTCGCTCGCTGCTCCGGCGACTGCTGAGGCGACGGGTGCCTACCGGTGCCGGGCCAGGGCGACCTGGTGAGGCAGGCGGTTCGGCTGGAGTGCGCGAACCGCGCCGACCGAAACCGACCGGCCCGCAGTCCGCTGCGGGCGTGAAACCAGACCCACAGGAGGGACAGACGATCACATTGAAGGACCCGCGTAGGTGAGTCGGCAATCGGTGAGCGTGCAGGCTCATCTGGACTTCACGGTCGAGTTGCAGGACGTCCTGGCCCAAGGTGATCCGGCGGCCAACACCGTCTGGTCGCCGTTCTCGGTCGCCAGCGCACTTGCGCTGGTCGCTCGCGGTGCGGCGGGCACGACCAAGGACGAACTGGTGTCGATGCTGCTCGGCGACAAGTCGGCTGAGGTCGAGGACCTGATCCGGTTGCTGGACAAGGCCGAGCAGCTGGCGGAGCCGCACGGTGACCAGGAACCACCGGTGCTTGAGGTGGCCAACACACTCTGGGCCGACAAGCGCATCAGGATCAGGCAGGCCTTCGCCTCGGCGCTGGAGAACATGCCCAGCGGCTCGGTCAGATCGGCTCCGTTCCGGGACGACCCAGAGGGTGCGCGGAACCAGATCAACACCGACGTGGCCAAGACGACCAGGAACCTGATCCCGGAGTTGCTGCCGGAAGGGGTGATCAAGAACGACACCATTGCCGCGCTGGTCAACGCGCTGTACCTGAAGGTCGCTTGGCGGAACAAGTTCGAGGAGGCGGCGACCGAATCGCGTCCGTTCCACGCGCCGAGTGGCGTGGTGCGGGTGCCGACGATGTGGCTCAGTGAAAACCTGGGCTACGCAAGGACTTCCGGCTGGCAAGTGGTGGCGATGCCGGCGATCGGCGGAGTCGAGGCGGTTGTCCTGCTGCCGGATGGCCGTGAGTTGCCCAGTGTGGACGCGGCGACGCTGAAAACATTGGTGGACAGGCCAAAGCGGCAGAAGGTCAGCTTGCGGATGCCGAAGTTGCGGCTGAAGCTGGGGGCCGAGCTGACCGATGTGCTCAACCAGCTCGGGGTGCGGACCGTCTTCACCGACTCCGCGGATCTGAGCGGGATCAGCGAGGACCCGTTGGCCGTTCAGGCGGTCATTCACGAGTCCGTGCTCAAGATCGACGAGCAAGGGCTCGAGGGTGCGGCCGCGACCGCGGTGATGATGCGGACGCTGTCGCTGGACATGTCCCAACCAGTCGAGGTCGACGTGGACCGTCCGTTCCTGTTGCTGGTGCGGCACAAGGACAGCGGCGTCGTGTACTTCTCGGCACGCGTGAACGACCCCTCCAAGACGGGCTGAAGGGCGGGCTCGGCATAAGCTGACGCGATGTCACCTGTGCGAGTCGAGCGGTCCGGTCCGGTGTGGACGGTCGTGCTGTCGCGGCCAGAAGCACGCAACGCGGTTGATGGGGCGACGGCACGCGCGCTCGCGGACGCGTTCCGCGAGTTCGACGCGGCCGAAGACGCCGCTGTCGCGGTGTTGTGGGGCGAGGGCGGGACATTCTGCGCTGGTGCCGACCTCAAGGCGATCGGGACAGAGCGGAGCAACAGGGTCGAGCGGGACGGCGATGGACCGATGGGTCCTACCCGGATGCGACTGGGCAAACCGGTGATCGCCGCGGTGGCCGGATATGCCGTGGCAGGCGGCCTCGAGCTGGCCACCTGGTGCGATCTGCGCGTGGTGGCGGAGGACGCGATCTTCGGCGTGTTCTGCCGACGCTGGGGCGTCCCGCTGATCGATGGCGGCACCGTCCGGTTGCCAAGGCTGATCGGCCAAAGCCGGGCCATGGACATGATCCTCACCGGGCGTGCCGTGTCGGCACAGGAAGCGCTGGACATCGGTCTGGCGAACCGGGTTGTGCCCGTCGGTGAGGAGCGCGTGGCTGCCGAGGCGCTGGCGGCCGAACTGGCGCAGCTGCCGCAGACGTGCATGCGCCAGGACCGGTTGTCGGTGCTCGGCCAGTGGGGCCTGGACGAGAACGCGGCGATCGCCCAGGAACTCGAGCACGGGCTCGTCTCACTCGCCGACGGCGCGCTGGCCGGTGCGGCGCGGTTCGCCGCTGGCGCGGGGCGGCACGGCGCCAAGGCTGCCGAGGACGACACCAGCGAAAAAGGCTGAACCGGCTGTCACACACTTCGGGGCTGTCTCGTCTGGATCAGTGAATCAGGACGAGAGGAGCGAGGCCATGTCTCGGATTGTCGGTGTGGCACCGAAAAAGGCAGGCATTTTCGGCCGGTTGATCTACCGCATGGCGGCCAAGCGGTACGGCGTGCTGATGGAGCCGCTGGCCGTCACCAGGCGTCACGGCGGGTTGTTCTACACGTACGCGATGCACGAACTGCTGGCCGAGCGGGTCAGCAAGGCCGTCCCGAAGGCCGTGCGTGAGCTGGCCGTTTACCGGGCTGCCGTTCGGCTCGGATGCGAGTGGTGCATCGACTTCGGCACCATGCTCCAGCGGTTGGACGGGTTGGACATCGACCGGCTCAAGGAGATCGACAACTACGCCACCTCACCGAAGTTCACTCACGAGGAGCGGCTGGCGATCGCGTACGCCGACGCGTTGACCGCCACGCCGGTGCAGGTGACCGACGAGCAGGTCGCCGAACTGGTCACCGCGTTCGGCGAGAAGGGCGTGATCGAACTCACCTACCAGATCACGCTGGAGAACATGCGAGCCCGGTTCAACAGCGGCCTTGGCATCACCGAACAGGGTTTCTCGTCCGGTGACGCCTGCCGCGTCCCGCTCACACAGTGACTCGGGTGAGTTTCTCGGGGTTCGCGACGTCGTAGAACCCGACCACTTTGCCGTCCCGGATGGCGAACGCGGACACTCTGCGGGTCATCTCCAGGTGCTCCGCGTCGCCGGGCCGGTCCGGCAGCAGCATGCCCAGATCGCCGTTGACCAGGACCGGCTGCCCGATTTCGACGTCGTCTGGCAGGTTGTAGCGGACCATGAGGCCCAGCAGGAAGCGGGCCACCTTTTCCGCGCCGTGGATGACCCGGCGGGCGGTGCGGGCTTTGCCGTCCGCGTCGCCGATCAGCGCCACGTCCGGGTGCAGAAGTTCCACGACGGCTTTCAGATCACCGCTGGCCAGGGCGGCCGCGAAGCGCTCGAGCAGGCCCCGCTGCTCGTCCAGCGAGGCCCTGGGTGGTGGATTGGCGTCGGCGACCGCCTTGCGACCCCTGGAGGCGTACTGGCGGGCCGTGGCCGCGGAAACGCCGAGGGTTTCGGCGATCTCGTCGAACGGGACGCCGAACGCGTCGTGCAGCACGAACGCGACCCGCTGTTCCGGCGTCATCTTGTCGAGGACGACCAGCGCCGCCATTCGTACGCCGTCGTCGCGCACGATCGTTTCCAGCGGGTCTTCGCCCGGCGCGCCGGACAGCGGCGTCACCAGCGGTTCGGGCAGCCAGGAACCGGTGTAGCGCTCACGCCGGACAGCCGCGGACCGCAGCCGGTCAAGGCAGATCCGGCCGACCACGGTGGTCAGCCACCCCTTGAGGTCCTTGATCTCCGAGCGATCCACAGTGGACAGTCGGAGCCAGGCCTCCTGCACCGCGTCCTCGGCGTCGGCGAGCGTGCTCGTGAGCCGGTACGCGACACCGAGCAGGTGCGTCCGGTACTCGGAGAACTCCTCGGCGAGGGTGTCCAGGCTGACCGTCACACTCGCATCGTAGGCGCCAGGCCTAACATGGACCGCGTGGCAGGACGGATCCGTGAGAGCGACATCGCCCTCGTGCGTGAGCGCAACAGGATCGACGACGTAATCGGCGAGTATGTCGCGTTGCGCCAAGTCGGTGGGGGAGCGGCCAAAGGACTGTGCCCGTTCCACGACGAGAAGACACCGTCGTTCAACGTGCGCCCGACGCACGGCACGTTCCACTGCTTCGGCTGTGGTGAGGGTGGCGATGTCATCGCCTTCCTGTGCAAGATCGATCACCTGAGCTTCGTCGAGTCCGTCGAGCGGCTCGCCGAACGCGCGGGGATCAAGCTGACCTACGAGGGCGGCGGTGCCAGCGTCCAGCGCGACCGCGGCACTCGAACCAGGCTCATCGACGCACATCGTGCGGCCGCCGAGTTCTACGCCGAGCAGTTGCGTAGCCCGGAGGCCAAGCCCGCGCGGGAGTTTCTGGCGCAACGTGGCTTCGACCAGGCCGCGGCGGCGATGTTCGGGTGCGGGTATGCCCCCGCTGGCTGGGACACGCTGACGAAGTACCTGCTCGGCCGTGGTTTCGAGCTGTCCGAGCTGGAGAAGGCCGGGCTGGCCAAGCCGGGCAGGCGCGGCCCGATCGACCAGTTCCACCGCAGGCTGTTGTGGCCGATCAAGGACCTCGGCGGCGACGTGGTCGGCTTCGGCGCCCGCCGGATCCATGACGACGACCAGATCCAGGCGAAGTACCTCAACACCCGCGACTCGCCGATCTACCACAAATCGCAGGTGCTGTTCGGCCTTGACCTGGCCAAACGGGAGATCTCCAAGCGTCACCAGGTGGTCGTGGTCGAGGGCTACACCGACGTGATGGCGATGCACCTGTCGGGCGTGCCGACCGCGGTCGCCTCCTGTGGCACGGCGTTCGGCCTGGAGCACATCTCGGTGCTGCGGCGTCTGCTGATGGACGACAAGTTCTTCCGTGGCGAGGTGATCTACACCTTCGACGGCGACGAGGCCGGCAAGAAAGCCGCGATGAAGGCGTTCGACGAGGACCAGCGGTTCGCCTCGCAGACGTTCATCGCGGTCGCGCCGGACGGCATGGACCCATGCGAATTGCGCCAGGCCAAGGGCGACACCGCGGTCCGTGACCTGGTCGCCCGGAGGCAGCGGCTGATCGAGTTCTGGCTGCGTGCCGAACTGGCCGACTACGACCTCGACGCGGCCGAAGGACGGGTGCAGGCGCTGCGCCGGACCGTGCCGATGGTCGCCCAGATCAAGGACTTCTCCCTGCGGGACGAGTACGCCCGCCAGTTGGCAGGCTGGATCGGCTGGGACGACATTCAGACCGTCGTGCGCCGGGTCCGGGAAACGGCCAACGGCAAGGCCGCGCCCGCGCGCAAAGCCCCGCCCGTCGACCAGAACCAGGGCGCGTTGGCGATCGAGGTGGACGGCCCGCAGCGGCCCAAGCCCGACGATCCCGAGCTGCACCTGCAGCGTGAGGCCCTCAAGGCGGCGTTGCAGGTTCCGCACCTGGCCGGGCCGCACTTCGACAGCTTGCCCGGAGAGGCATTCACCGACCCCGCCTACGCCGAGCTGCACAAGGCGCTGCACGCGGCGGGCGGGGCATCGAGTGGGCTCGCCGGACCCGCGTTGTTCGACGCGGTCAGCAAGAACTGCCAGCACCAGGTGGTCCAGTCGCTGGTCAACGAGCTGTCTGTGGAGGCGATGCGACACCACGAGCCGGACATGCGGTACGTGGACAGCCTGATCGCGGCGTTGAACAAGAGCCTGGTGGCGCGGCAGATCGCGGACATCAAGTCCCGGTTGCAACGGCTGAGCCCGTTGGAGAACGCCGACGAGTACCGGCAGTTGTTCGGTGACCTCGTGGCCATGGAGCAGTACCACAAGGCGTTGGGCGAGCAGGCCGCCGGGAGCTACCCGTGAGGCTGCGGCGGTTGGTCGACCGGTTGACCGGCCGCCAGGTCCCCGAGGATTTCGAGGGCACGCTCGACGACGGCGAGTACGTGCTCGGCTCGGCGGAAGTGAAGTCGGGCGGGCACATGGTGGCGACGTCCCGTGGCCTGTGGCTGCCCGGTTCGCGCCGCGTCGGCTGGCACATGATCAGCAAGGCGACCTGGGGCGGCGGCGCGTTGGTGCTGATCGAGGCGATCGAGGACTCCCGTGCCGGGAACGCGGTCATCCTGCGGGACCAGCCGCCCGTGCGGTTCGTGTTCGTGCAGAGCGGCAAACTGCCGGACGTCATCCACGCGCGTGTGACGAAGTCCATCGCGTCCCGTCACCGGCAGGAACTGCCTGGCGGAGGCGCCTGGTTCGTGCAGCGTCGGGTGCCTGGCCGTGACGGCGTTGTGCTGCAGGTACGGCCGGACAAGGGGACCGACGAAGCTGCGATGAAACGGGTGGCCGAAGAGGTCGCCGCGAAATTGAGCTTGATGAATCCGGACCTCGAGCAATAAAGTACGTACGTACGGTTTGCTGGAGGTGGCCCATGTGGGACCCGGACAAGTACCTGACCTTCGCCGATCACCGCGCGCGGCCGTTCTATGAACTGATCGCCCGCATCCAAGCCGAATCACCCCGTCGAGTGGCCGACCTGGGCTGCGGGCCGGGCAACCTGACCGCCGTCCTCGCCGACCGCTGGCCAGGCGCGGCCATCGAGGCGTTCGACTCGTCACCCGAGATGGTGGAAGCTGCACGCGCGCGAGGAATTGATGCCCATGTGGGTGACGTCGCCACATGGAAACCGCAGCCGGACACCGACGTCGTGGTCACCAACGCGGTGCTGCAGTGGGTGCCTGGCCACCCGGACATACTCCGCCGTTGGGCCAAGGAACTGCCCTCAGGCGCATGGATAGCCATGCAGGTACCGGGCAATTTCGACGGCCCCTCGCACACCCTTGTCCGCGAGTTGGTCGCAGAGAAGTGGCGTTCACGCCTGGACGACGTCGACATCCGTCCAGCGGACGCCGTGCTCACGCCAACCGGGTACGCGGACCTCTTCGACGGCTGCGAGGTCGACACGTGGGAAACCACGTACACACAGGTGCTGACCGGTGACGACCCAGTGCTGGAATGGATCAGCGGAACCGCGCTGCGTCCCATCAAAGCGGCCCTGACCGACGAGGAATGGGCTCAGTTCCGCGCGGATCTCGCGCCGGCTCTGCGCGAGGTCTACCCGCGCCGGGCTGACGGACGCACGTGGTTCCCGTTCCGCAGGGTGTTCGCGGTCGTGCGGGTCAGCTGACCGGCTGCTTGTGGTTGTTGCGACCCAGCTTCTCGCCGATCTTCTGGCGTGCGACTCCGGCTGCGCTCTGCACTGCCGGGTGCTCGAGCAGGCTGTGGTACGCCCGCATGATCTGGTCGTACCGCTCCCGTCCGGCCTTCGCGCCCAGCACGTAGCCAACAGCAACTCCAGCCAGGAACACCTTCATTGTCACTGCCTCCTGTGCGTCGACTCCGTGCGTCTATCTTCCCGCAACAGACACCCCCCTGCCGTTCTGCCCCGGGTCCATGCGCTAGAGTTACCCACTGTCAGGCCAGGACAACCCACGGCCTGACGGGAGCAGTCCTCCATAGCTCAATTGGCAGAGCATTCGACTGTTAATCGAAGGGTTGCTGGTTCGAGTCCAGCTGGAGGAGCAAAACCCCAGGTCAGAGCACCTGGGGTTCTTTGTATCCGAGGGCCGGTAGCTCAGTTGGTCAGAGCAGGGGACTCATAATCCCTTGGCCGTGGGTTCGAGCCCCACCCGGCCCACGTCCTCAGGGGGCGTCTGTCCGCGGAGAGCGCGGACCAGGTCGTCCGTCATTATTTTGCGGGGCCGAGCCCCGCAGACCCCACGGTGCCCGCCAGCTCGGCATTGCCTTGGGCGGGCAGGGTTTGGCGTGTGTTGGCTTAGGTTCGGCGGCGGCGGGTTTGTTGCTTTGCGTCGTAGTCCGTGCGGGCTTGCTCGACTTTTGGCAGGTTGACGGACCATTCGGTCAGTGCCGCGAACAGTGTTGCCAGGCTGCGTCCCAGTTCGCTGATCTCGTATTCCACTCGGGGTGGGACCTCTGGGTGATAGGTGCGTGTGACGAGGCCGTCGCGTTCGAGTTGGCGGAGCCGCTGGGTCAGGACTTTGGGTGTGATCGTGGTGATGCGGCGTTCCAGCTCGACGAAGCGTTGCCGACCGTATTCGTTGAGGGTCCACAGGATGGGCGTTGTCCAGCGGCTGAAGACGATGTCCACCACCGGGGCGATGGGGCATGCCTGTTCTGGTGGGACGTCCGTTATGGCCTCGGTCACTTTGCCCACACTTTCCTCTAGGTACCTACTATCACTTCGACAGTACCGTCACGGAGTCCGTACAGGAACTCGAAACAGGAGAACGAACGTGATTGTGGTGACGGGAGCGACGGGAAACGTTGGGCAGCCGCTGGTGCGAGCCCTTGCCGAGGCAGGCGAAGAGGTGGTCGCTGTTTCTCGCAGGGCGGCCGAACACCGAGCTGACCTGGTCGAACCGGAGACGCTCAAGCCTGCTCTCGACGGGGCCGAGGCGTTGTTCCTGCTGACCTCCTCCGACTTCATGGCGAGGGGCAACATCCATGACCTGATGGCCGTTGTGCGTGAGTCCGGCGTGCAGCGGGTTGTTTTGCTGTCCTCGCAAGGTGTTGGTACGCAACGGCATCCGTCGCATCTTGAGGACGCCGTCAAGCAGTCGGGTCTGCAGTGGACGATGCTGCGGCCCGGCAACTTCAACTCCAACACGTTCCAGTGGGCCGACATGGTCCGCACGCAACGACTGGTTGAGGCGCCGTTCGCTGACGTCGCGCTGCCTGCCATCGATCCGGTGGACATCGCCGAGGTTGCTGCGCGTGTGCTGCGGGAGCCAGGCCACGAGGGCAGCATCTACACGCTGACGGGGCCAGAGCCGATCTCGCCGAGGCAGCAGGCTGCGGCGATCGGGGAGGCGGTGGGTGAGCCGGTGCGGTTCGTTGAGCAGAGCCGGCCGGATGCGCGGGCTCGGATGTTGCAGTTCATGCCCGAGCCGGTTGTGGAGAGCACGCTTGGCATCCTCGGCGAACCGTCTGCTGCCGAGCAGCGCGTCAGCCCTGACGTCGAGCGGGTTCTTGGCCGTTCGCCTCGCACTTACGCCGACTGGGCGGCTCGCAACGTCGTGGTGTTCAAGTGATCTAAGGGGGCGGTAGAACGGGGCCGCCTGCCCACGTCGAGAAGATCAGGTGGGTTTCGACTCGGCCGACCTCGCGTCGTGACGTGTACTCGTCCAACACTAGGCGTTGCAGGTCCCCGGTGCTGTGACACGCGACGTGCACCATGAAGTCGCTGCCGCCGGTCACGTGGTGCAGGGCCACCGTCTCGGGCAGCGACTGCACGTGTTTCACGAAGGGGTCGATCAGCGGCCGAGCGTGGGGTTGTAGCTGCACAGCAAGCATGGCCTGGACGCTTCGGCCCACGGCTTCGGGGGACACCGTCGCGGTGTAGCCGATGATCACGCCCAAGCGCTTCAGCCGGGCCACTCGGTCGAGGCAGGTTGACGGCGCCACGCCGACTTGGGCCGCGAGGTCCTTGTTGGCGATGCGGCCGTCGGCCTGCAGGATCCGCAGGATCGCCACGTCGACCGAGTCGAGGGTGCCGGGGTCGGGCATGCGTCGAACTGTATCCGGTTCACAGTCGAGAATCAGACTGGGAACCGAATCCTGGGGAACAATCCGGGCGTTCCGCCGAACCCGATACGGAAGATCCGCCATCGGCCCGGATCGCGGCGCATGCTCGGCGCATGGCTCTCGACACCCGTGCGATTCACGCCGGTCGCGATGACCTCGTCGACCTGGGCGTTCATGCCATTCCCCTCGACCTTTCGACGACCTACCCGGCGCGGGACAGCAGCGCCGAGGCGGCGCGACTCGATGTCCTTGCCACCGGCGAAATGGACGGTGGCCTGCCGATCTACGCCCGCGTCAGCAACCCGACGGTCGCGCGGTTCGAGACCGCGTTGGCCGAATTGGAGGGTTGCGAGGCGGGGGTGGCGTTCGCCAGCGGCATGGCGGCGCTGTCCGCGTGCTTGCTCGCTGCGGTTGTGCAGGGTAAGCCGCATGTTGTTGCTGTGCGGCCGTTGTACGGCACGACGGATCACCTTGTGGCGTCCGGGCTGCTGGGCACGTTCGTCACCTGGGCAAGCCCTGACGAGGTTGCGCAGGCCATCCGGCCGGACACTGGACTGGTCATTGTGGAGTCACCGGCCAACCCGACATTGACCGAAGTGGACATCGCGCGGCTCGCCGAGGCCGCGGGTGACGTGCCTTTGTTGGTGGACAACACGTTCGCCACGCCTGTACTGCAGCGGCCTGCGGAGCACGGGGCCAAGATCGTGCTGCACAGTGCGACGAAGTTCCTGGGCGGTCACGGCGATGTGATGGGCGGGATCATCGCGTGTGACGAGGAATACGCGCGTGTGCTGCGTCAGCTGAGGTTCGTCACCGGCGGAATTCTTCACCCGATGGCGGGATATTTGTTGCTGCGCGGGCTTTCCACGCTTCCGGTCCGTATCCGTGCGGCGTCCGCCAATGCCGCTGAGCTCGCGAAGCGGCTCAAGGATCACCCGAAGGTGGAACGCGTTCACTACCCGAAGCTTGGCGGAGCGTTGGTGTCCATCGAGGTGGCCGGCGACCCGCTGCCTGTCATCGCCGCGGTCCGGGTGTTCACGCCCGCGGTCAGCCTCGGCAGCGTGGACAGCCTGATCCAGCACCCCGGTTCGCTGACACACCGCATCATGGAGCCCGACGACCGCAAGGACGCGGGCATCAGCGAACAACTGCTGCGGCTGTCCGTCGGGCTGGAGGACGTCGAGGACCTCTGGCAGGACATCGACCAGGCGCTGCAGAAGGCCTAGAACAGCCTGCGCGGACCGGGACCCTCGCCGGCCAGCGAATCGCCGGGGTTCACCAGCGTGCATTCCTTGAACGACAGACAGCCGCATCCGATGCAGCTGGTGAACCGGTCCCGCATCCGCTCAAGCCGCTCGATCCTCGAGTTCAGCTCGGCACTCCAGCACTCCGAAGCCTTCTCCCAGAACTCACGCGTCGGGGCGACACCCTCGGGCAACAGCGCGAGGACGTCGCCGATCACCGACAACGGCATGCCCAGCGTCTGCGAGGCACGGATGAACGCCACTTGCCGCAAGGTCTCCCTGCGGTAGCGGCGCTGGTTTCCGGTTGTCCGTCTGCTGTGGATCAGGCCTTTGCGTTCGTAGAACCGCAGGGCCGACGTGGGCACCCCGCTGCGGTCGGACAGTTCTCCGATGGTGAGCTCAGCGGGCAGGACGGCCATGGCCCCACTCTATTTGTTGGGCGACACCATGATCGGTGATCCCTGCGGCACCGGCAGCACCTGCACCTTGCCGGACTTGATCGCCTCGTTGACCGCCTGCTGTTGCTGGTAGGCCTGATAGCCGGGAATCCCGCCGGGGAAGTTCGCGGCCGCCTGCTTGTCCACGTCCGCTGCCTGGCTGCGCAGCTCCGCCGCCTGCTTGTCGGTCAGGCCCTGCACCAGGCCCGGCTGGATACCCGGCTTCTGCAGCAGCACCGAGTTGATGGTGATCAGGTCGACGCCCTGGGTGAGGCTCTTGAGCACTTCCGGCAGCTGGTTGAGCACGTCCCGTTCCCACTGCGCCTTCGACGGCGCGTCGGTGTACAGCTTCTGCCACGGGTATTTCAGCGCCTCGTTGTCCGTCGCCCGGTCCAGCGCCGCGCCCACGTAGTTGCGCAGCAACGAGTTCCAGCCGGGCTGCATCTGCTCGCCGCCGTCGGTCGGTGCCGCGTCGTACTTGTACGCGATGAGTTCGTGGAACATCTGGATCTTCCCGCCCGGCCAGACCTTGCCGGTCGGGTCGGTGAACTCGGAACAGTCGGTGTTCAGGGTGAACTTCACCGTCCCGGTCACCTTGATCTCCTGCGAGTCCTGCGTCGTTGAGGTCAGCGGTGCCGAGTCGATGCCGTCGCCGTCGCCGAAGGTGAAGTCCCGCTGGCCTTTGGGGTAGTAATAGTGGTCGTCGTTGACGTCACTGACATCCCGGTCGGTCTCGCACTCGACGAATTTCCGTGAGTCGAACGGGCCCGCGCCGTATTGCAGGGAGACCTCGCTCGAAGTCGGATTCGCGATGGAACATGCGGTCAGTACGAGGGCGAGCAGGGGTAAGGCGACGAGTCGGCGAGTCATGGTTTCCCCTCAGCTGGAATGGTCGAGCGCAGATTGTGCCACGTAGTGTCCGGGACCGATCCCGATTCGTCGCAGGAACATTCCGGTACGAAAAATCGCTTCCCTTTCGTGACACCATTGCGCAATGCGTGACCTGTTGCGATGGCAGTTCGACCTGACCTGGTCCCTGCTGGAACTGCACCTCGCCGAGCTGACCGCCGAGGATTTCCGGTGGGAGCCGTCGGCGTACACCTGGGCTGTCCGCGATGGCGTGCCGGATTGGGCCGACACCGAACCCGACCCGATCCCGGTGCCCACGATCGCTTGGGTCACTTGGCATATCGGATGGTGGTGGTCGGTCACCCTGGACCACGCGACAGGCCGGACGCCACGTGACCGTACCGAAATCGGCTGGCCCGGTGACGGCGAACCGGCCGTCAAGTGGTTGCGGGACTTGCGGACCGAGTGGATCGAGGTGCTCGCCGACATCGATTTGGCCGCGCCCGCGCCATTTCCGTGGCAGGACGATCCGGCGATGACGGTCGCCCATATGGCCGGCTGGGTGAATTCCGAGCTGATGAAGAACGTCGCGGAGATCGGCCAGTTGCGGCTGCTGCGAGCAAGCGGCTGATGGCGAAGCCGTCGCCGCGACGGCTTCGCCACTAGGTTGGATCAGCGCAGCAGGCGGGCGAACTTGCGGACTTCGTCGGTGAAGATCTCGGGCTGTTCGAAAGCCGCGAAGTGGCCGCCGCGAGCGACACGGTTGAAATAGATCAGGTTGTCCTTGTACACGCGCTCGGCCCAAATTCGGGGCAGCGGCAGGATTTCACGCGGGAACACGGTGAACCCGATGGGTACGTGGAACTCGTCGGGAGTCGGGGTGCCGCGGCCGAATTCCCAGTAGAACCGGGCCGACGACGCGCCGGTCGCGGGCAGCCAGTACAGCATGATGTCGTCGAGCATCTGGTCGTAGCCGAGGACACTCTCCGGGTTGAAGTCGCTGTCGGTCCATTCGCTGAACTTCTCGTAGATCCACGCGGCCTGTCCCGTTGGCGAGTCGGACAGGCTGTAGCCCATCTGCTGCGGCCTGGTCGCGTGCTCGGTGAAGTATCCGGAGCCGTCGGTCTGGAACTTCTCCAGCTTTGCCAGCGCTTCCAGCTCTTCGGGCGTCGGCGGGTCGCCGACCGGCGGGGCGAACGTGGCGAAGAAGTTCAGGTGGATCCCGGCCAGCCCGGCCGGTTTGATCTTCGCCAGCTCCGCGGTGACCGCACCGCCCCAGTCCCCGCCTTGCGCCAGCCAACGGGTGTAGCCGAGGCGCTGCATCAACACCGCCCACGCGTTCGCCGTACGCGTCACGTTCCAGCCCGTCGAACTTGGTTTGTCGGAGAACCCGTAGCCCGGCAGCGACGGCACGACGACGTGGAAGGCGTCCTCGGCCTTGCCGCCGAACGCGGTGGGGTCAGTGAGGGGGCCGATGACGTTCAGGAACTCCACCACCGATCCTGGCCAGCCGTGGGACAGCAGGATCGGGATCGCGTCGCGGTGCTTCGAGCGGACGTGCAGGAAGTGGATTCCCAGGCCGTCGATGCGGGTGCGGAACTGGCCGAAGCCGTTCAGCCGGGCTTCGACTCGCCGCCAGTTGTAGCGCGTCAGCCAATACGCGACCAGTTTGCGGACCTTCTCCAGCTGGGCGCCTTGCGTGACGTCGTCGACAGTCTCCCGTTCCGGCCAGCGCGTCGCGGCCAGCCGTCGCTTCAGGTCGACCAGCACGGATTCGGGGACGTTCAGCCGGAACGGCGTCACAGCGTCCGTCGCGGGCGGTATGGAGAACGTCGTTTCCTCTGCGTACGCGGGCATCCCCAGCAGACCGAGCGGCGCCACCGCGCCCGCTCCCAGCAGTCCTCTTCGTGAAAAGTGACTCATGGCTTGCTCCTCCCAGGCGGTCTTACCGCGGCCACTCTGGCACCGATTGCGGTCACCCGGTGGCCTGTTTCGCGAAGGGCTAACGTGGACGTCGTGCGTGTAGCGACGTGGAACGTGAACTCGGTCAAGCAGCGTGTGCCCCGGTTGTTGCCGTGGCTGGACCAACGCCAACCGGATGTCGTGTGCCTGCAGGAGACGAAGCTCGCCGACGAGGCATTCCTCGCTCTGCTCGGTAAAGATCTCGGTGAGCGCGGCTACGAGGTCGCGTTGAACGGCGAGGTGCAATGGAACGGCGTCGCGATCCTGTCCAAGGTTGGCCTTGATGACGTGACGGTCGGTTTGCCGGGTGCGCCTGGTTTCCCGCATGCCGAGGCGCGTGCGGTGTCGGCGACATGCGACGGCGTGCGCGTGCATTCGGTGTACGTGCCCAACGGGCGGACGCCTGATTCGGACCACTACCAGTACAAGCTCACGTGGCTGGCGGCGTTGCGTGACGCTGTTAAGGCGGGTCCTGAGGCGGTTGTGGTGTGCGGTGACATGAACATCGCGCCGACCGACGCCGACGTGTTCGATCCCGACGCGTACATCGGGCAGACGCACGTGACGCCGCCAGAGCGGGCCGCGTTGGCTGAGCTGCAGGCGTTGGGGTTGCACGACGTCATGCGTGACCGGTGGCCGGACAAACGCGTCTTCACCTACTGGGACTACCGGGCCGGCATGTTCCACCAGGACTTGGGCATGCGGATCGACTTGATCCTCGCCAGTGACCCCGTTGCCAAGCGGGTGCAGGCGTCATGGGTGGACCGGCACGCGCGCAAGGGCACCGGGCCGAGCGATCACGCGCCCGTGATCGTCGACCTGGACACCGCGCCTGACGGGGACATCGGACCGGTGGTGCCACCGCCGTCCGCACCCGCCGCCAAGCGCGGTGCCAAGAAACTGCCCCAGGCTAAATAGCGAGCAACGCGCGTTGCGGCAATCGGGAACCGAAGGGCCGCAACGCGATCCGCAGCAACACAAGCGCGTTGTCGTCACCGGCGACGCGGTTCGCGCTGAGCTCGTCGCACGCCAGACAGCTGTGGATGATCATCCATTCACCGTCCGGCCGGACCGACAGGCTCAGCGGGACCATCCGCCCGCGACACGTTGCCCGCCGGTCGCCTGGGATCCGGCCGTCGACGTGCAGGCTGGTCAGGCAGTTCGGGCAGTGATTGCGATGAGCCGTGCCCGGTGCGTGGAAGGGCACGTCGAGACGGCAGCCGACGCACCGGAACGCGTCGCCGGGGTTGTCTCGTCGCTTCTCCTTCGACCGCTGCCGGGTGCCGGAACGAGGATTTCGCCTGGGCATCACAGATCACCGAACGCTTCCAGCGGGAACGGCGGCTGAGCCAAGGGGCGGACCGCCATCCGCACCAGGATGAGCTGGTTGTCGTCCGTGCTGATCGGATTCGACGTCAGCTCGTCACACCGGGTGCACCGATGGATGATCATCCAGTCGCCGTTGCGCAGCACGGCGATCGAGATCGGGATCATCCGCGACTGGCACTCGGCGTCCGCGGTGTGCTGGGAGTGCAGGCAGCTGGGGCAGTGGTTGCGCAGCCGCCCTTCCGGGGCCTGTTTGGACACGGTCAGTCCACATCGGATACAGGTGAACGTGTCCGTGCTCAGGTATGGGTTCTTGACAGACAACTGTGGCTCCTAGCCGGGATTTCTGACATAGATCACCGGAAGGAGGGCGCCTCAACGCCGGGAACGCGCTTACTCGGCGCCCTCGGAGCGCACGGTCATAGATCAGCTACTTTCTAGGGCCGCGTTGGGCCCGGGTCGGTTGCCCGCAAGGTAGCAACGCCGCTCATCCGGGCACCACCGATTTTTCGGCCACCACGGTCTCGATGAAGGCCGAGGTCAGCGGGTCGGGGGCGCTGCGCGTGAACGCGGCCAGCGGGCGGGTGATGGGCGGGTCGGGCCGCAGCACAGGCCCGTCGAACGACGGCGGCAGGATGTTGGACGGCACCAACGTGGGGCCTAGGCCGGCTGCCGCGAGGATCGGCGCCGTCGCGGTCTGCTCGGTCCGTACCGCGGCCTTGGGGCTGAACCCGGCGGCCGCGCAGGCCTGGTCGAGTACGTCGGCAAGTCCGTGACCAGGCGCGAAGTGCACCCAGCTGCGGTCGGCCAACGAACGCAGGTCAACGCGATCCGAACCAGCGGCATCCGGGTCGATGACGACGAACTCCTCCTCGCCAAACGTCCACAGTGGACCGCTCCAGGCGTCGGGCGGCGGTCCGATCGCGAGGTCGGCTTGTCCGGCGAGCATGGCGGCGTGCAGTTCCGAAGCGTGCCGGTGCTCGAAGAGTCTGATGTGGACATCCTCGCAGCGTCGCCGCCACGCCCGCAGCACCTTGGGCAGGACGCCGAGGCTGATCGAGTACAACGTGGCCACCTGGAGCTCGCCGATCTCCAGGCCGGACGCCTGACGAGCCGCGCACCGAGCACGTTCGGCGTCCGCCAGAGCGGCCCGTGCGTGCGGCAGCATCGCGCGACCCATCGGTGTCAGCCGAATCGAACGAGGCAGCCGTTCCAGCAACGCTCCACCTGAATCCCGTTCCAGCGCACGGATCTGGTGAGACAACGCGGGCTGTGTGACGTGCAACAACTCGGCCGCGCGGGTGAACGACCCCTCGTCGACCACGGTCACCAAGTACTCAAGCTGCCGCAACGTCATGAACGCAGTTTATGGCAGAGGTGAGAACTAAGACTTGGACTTATGGCACTGGGAAGCCCACGATCGAGGTATGGAACAGAAGGTCGCCCTGGTCATCGGTGCCAACGGGGTCATCGGCAGCAATCTCATCGACCACCTGAGCACGCTGGACGACTGGCGGATCATCGGTGTGTCGCGGCGTGGCGGCGAAGACACCGAGAAAGTCCGGTACGTGGCGGTGGATCTGCTCGACCCAGTCGACACAAAGGCCAAGCTCGGCCATTTGACCGAGGTCACGCACGTGTTCTACGCGGCCTACCAGGACCGTCCGACGTGGGCGGAACTCGTCCAGCCCAACGTGGAGATGCTGGCCGACGTCGTCGACGCGGTCGATCCGTTCGTCCAGCACATCAGCCTGATGCAGGGCTACAAGGTCTACGGCGCGCACCTCGGCCCGTTCAAAACACCGGCACGGGAAGACGATCCGGGCCACATGCCGCCCGAGTTCAACGTCTCCCAGCAGCAGTTGCTCGAGCAGCGGGCCGGGAACTGGACCTGGTCGGCGATCCGGCCGTCGGTGGTCTGCGGTTTCGCGGTGGGCAACCCGATGAACCTGGCCATGGTGATCGCGATCTACGCGGCGATGTCCAAACAACTCGGCCTGCCGCTGCGGTTTCCCGGCAAGCCCGGCGCGTACGGCACGTTGCTGGAGATGACCGACGCCGGGCTGCTGGCCAAGGCCACGGTGTGGGCGGCGATCACAGACGAGTGCGCGAACCAGGCGTTCAACATCAACAACGGTGACCTGTTCCGGTGGACGGAGATGTGGCCGAAGATCGCGGCGTTCTTCGACATGGACGTCGCGCCACCGCTGCAGATGCAGCTCGACGTGGTGATGGCCGACAAGGAACCACTGTGGAACGAGATGGTCCGCCGCTACGACCTGGCACCCCATGCATACCAGGAAGTCTCGTCGTGGCGGTTCGGTGACTTCGTCTTCTCCTGGGACTACGACTTCTTCGCCGACGGCAGCAAGGCCCGTCGCTTCGGGTTCCACGAGTTCGTCGACACCGAGCGGATGTTCCTGGACATCCTCACGGATTTCCGGCGGCGCAAAGTGATTCCGTGAGCCTAAAGTGGGCGGATGCTGTACGACTCGATAGGCGTCGGCTACACGACCGCACGGCGGACCGACCCCAGGTGGATGTCGGCGATCCTTGCGGCACTGGGGGAAGCCAAGACCGTGCTCGACGTCGGTGCGGGAAGCGGCAGCTACGAACCGGCGGATCGCGCGGTCTACGCGGTCGAGCCGTCCAGCGAGATGATCGGCCAGCGCGACAAAGACGCCCCGCCGGTGGTCCGCGCGGTCGCGGAGGCCTTGCCTGTCAGGGATTCCGCGGTCGACGCGGCCCTGGCGGTACTGACCGTCCACCATTGGACGAACTGGCGTAAGGGAATCGCCGAGCTGAAGCGAGTCGCGGCCCAGCAAGTCGTGCTCGCGTACGACACCCGGCTGCACAGCGAGTTCTGGTTCGTCCGCGAGTACGTGCCGCAGATCGCCGATCTGGAGCTGTCGCGGCCATCGGCACCGGACATCGCCGACGAACTGGGCGCGGACTACATGATCCCGTTGCCGTTGCCCTGGGATTTCACCGATGGCGTGTTTCCCGCGTACTGGCGGCGTCCCGAGGCGTATCTGACTGTGCGGGACACGTGTTCCGCGTTGGCACAGGCGCCTAGAGCCGCGGTCGAACACGGGTTGACCAAGCTCCAGGCGGATCTTGCGGACGGTACGTGGCAGGAACGGCACGCGGACCTGCTGCGACTCGACGAGTACGACGCCGGGTTCCGGCTAATAGTCAGTCGCTGATTCACAACGCTTTACGTACCGTGCCCCCATGCTGATCAGGCGTATCGATGTGACGAGGCTGGAGGACTGCCTCGCGTTGGCCGCGGGGCGCAAATGGTCGCCAGAGCCACACAAATGGGGGTTGTTGTTCGAGATCGGTGACGTCTACGGGATCGATGACCCCGACGGCGGGCTGGCCGGATGCGTGGTCCACACGAGGTACGGAAAACAGCTGTCCGGCATCGGCATGATGCTCGTGGCCGAGAAGTTCGCCAGGCAGGGCCTGGGCACGCAGTTGATGAAACATGCCATGGCCGAAGCCGGGACGGACTCGACCTGGCTGACCGCGACCGACTACGGCCGTCCGCTCTACGAGAAACTCGGGTTCCGGCCGATCGGGGATTCGTACATCTACCGCGGCGAGTTCCGGCCACCCGCGGCCGGTGTGTCCCTTCCAGCGTCCACAAAGGACCTCGAAGCGATCGCGGCACTGGATGCCGAGGTCTTCGGCGCGCCCCGGCCCGAGGTGCTGCGCAGGCTGCCGGTATTCGCCGAGCGACTGGTTGTGATCCAGGGCACGGGTGGCATTCGTGGTTACGGGGCGGCCTGGCGTAACGTGGACGACACGGTGATCGGACCGGTCGTCGCCGATAACGAATCCATGGCGAAGGATTTGATCTCCGATCTGGCCGCCGGGACCAGCCTCCCGGTCCGTCTCGACATCGACAGTACGCACCCTGAACTGCGGGAATGGGTGGAAGGCCGGGGTGTCGGACGTGGCATGAGGACCACGGTGATGGTGCACGGAGCGTCACTGCCCGGTGACCGGAGTCGTCTGTTTCTGCCTCTCAGTGTCGCGACTGGCTGAGAGTCTTCGAACAGACTGTCGGTGGGTACGGATACCCTTTCGTCTCGCCGTACCTAGCAAACGACTCTTGGGGAGAGCGACGTCGTGACAGCCGAGACCATCTACGGGGCCGACGACCTGACGCACCTCGAGGGGCTTGAGGCTGTCCGCAAGCGCCCCGGGATGTACATCGGGTCGACCGACAGCCGTGGCATCAACCACCTGTTCACCGAGATCGTGGACAACTCGACCGACGAGGGCATCGCCGGGTATGCCACCCGTGTCGTGGTCACCCTGCACGCCGACGGCAGCGTGCAGGTCGATGACGACGGCCGGGGCATCCCGACCGGCGTGCACAAGAAGTCCGGTCTGTCCGGTGTCGAGCTGGTGCTGACCCGGCTGCACGCCGGTGGCAAGTTCGGTGGTTCGGGCTACAAGGCCTCCGGTGGTCTGCACGGCGTCGGCGCGTCCGCGGTGAACGCGCTGTCGCACCGGTTCGACGTCACGGTCAAGCGTGAGGGCAAGGTCCACCAGATCTCGTTCAAGCAGGGCGTCGCCGGTGTGTTCGACGATTCCGGCCCCAAGGCCAAGTTCGTCAAGCAGCCCGGGCTGGTGGTCGCCGGCCGGATGAAGCGCGGCGAGAAGACCGGAACGTCCATTCGGTACTGGTACGACTCGCGCTACTTCGAGAACGGCGCCGCACTGGACCACGAGGCCGTGCGGCAGAAGCTGCGCAACACCGCGTTCCTGGTCCCCGGTGTCACTTATGTACTGCGTGACGCCACGCAGGGCGCGATCGAGGAAGAGACCTTCCACTTCCCCAACGGCCTGACCGACATGGTCGAGTTCCTCGCGCCGGACAGCGAGAAACCGGTCACCGGCACGATGGTGATCGAGGGAACCGGCACGTACTTCGAGAACGCGGCCGACGAGAACGGTGTCATGCGGTCCAAAGTGGAGCGTCAGGCCGAGGTCGAGGTGGCGTTCCGCTGGGGCACCGGCTACGAGCGCACGGTCGAGTGCTTCACCAACACCATCCGCAACGTGCACGGCGGCACGCACCGCAAGGGGTTCGAGCGGGCGGCGCTGAAGTCGTTGCAGGAGGCCATTTCCAAGACCCGCGGCCTGCTCAAGCCCAAAGAGGACCCGCCGCAGCTGGACGACGTGCTCGAAGGCATGACCGCAGTGATCCACGTGCGCATCCCCGAGCCGCAGTTCACCTCGCAGACCAAGGACGAACTGTCCACCGCGGGCATCACCAAGGTCATCCAGGGCATCGTCGAGCGGTACATCAAGTCGTGGACCGAGGACCGCAAGACCAAGTCCGAAGCCAAGATCGTGCTGCAGAAGATCGTCGACGCGGCCCGCGTGCGGCTGACGCAGAAGCAGCAGAAGGACGCCGCCCGGCGCAAGACCGCGCTGGAAGGCGCGGCCATGCCGCCCAAACTGGTGGACTGCCGGACCACGGGCGTGGCCCGCAGTGAGCTGTTCCTGGTCGAGGGCGACAGCGCGCTCGGTTCGGCCCGGATGGCGCGGGTTTCGGAGTACCAGGCGCTGCTGCCGTTGCGCGGCAAGATCCTCAACGTGCAGAAGGCCAGCCTGGCCGACACCTTGCGCAACGCCGAGATCGCCTCGATCGTGCAGGTGCTGGGCGCCGGCTCAGGCCGCACGTTCGACCTGACACAGATGCGCTACGGCCGCGTGATCCTGATGGCCGACGCCGATGTGGACGGCTCGCACATCCGGACCCTGCTGATCACGTTGTTCGCCAAGTACATGCGGCCGGTGATCGAGGACGGCAGGCTGTACGCCGCGATGCCGCCGTTGCACAAGGTGGTCACCAAGGGCCGCAACGCCGAAACCCGGTTCACCTTCACCCAGCGCGAGATGGAGACCACGGTCGCCGCGCTGCAGAGGGCGGGCAAACAGGTCGTCATGCCGGTGCCCCGGTTCAAGGGACTCGGCGAGATGGACGCCGACGAGCTGTGGGAGACCACGATGAACCCGGCGACCCGGTCGGTCCGCCGGATCACCCTCGACGACGTGCAAGCCGCCGAAGATGCCCTCGAACTGCTGATGGGCGAGAAAGTCGAACCGCGGCGCAACTGGCTGGTGGAATCCTCCAGCCGGGTGGACCGTGAAGCGATCGACGTCTGAGACAGAGAAGAGCACTGACCAATGGCACGCCGCAAAGGCACTACGACCACGAGGGTCGACCCGAGCGCGTTCGACAACGCGGGCGCCAACGTCATCGACAACTCGTTGAAGACCGAGATCGAGGACTCCTACCTGGAGTACGCCTACTCGGTCATCCACTCGCGGGCACTGCCGGACGCGCGGGACGGCCTCAAGCCGGTGCACCGCCGCATCCTGTTCTCGATGCAGGAGAATGGGCAGCGCCCGGGCACGCCGTACGTGAAGTCGTCGCGTGTCGTAGGCGACGTGATGGGCAAGTACCATCCGCACGGTGACCAGGCGATTTACGACGCCATGGTGCGGATGGCGCAGGACTTCTCGCTCAACTCCCCGCTGATCGACGGTCACGGCAACTTCGGTTCGCCCGACGACGGTCCCGCTGCGTCCCGATACACCGAAGCACGTATGTCGCCGGAGGCGATGCTGCTGGTCGGCGAGCTCGGCGAGGAGACCGTCGACTTCCGGCAGAACTACGACGGGTCGCTGCAGGAGCCGTCCGTACTGCCCGCGGCTTTCCCGAACCTGTTGGTGAACGGCACCTCGGGTATCGCGGTCGGTATGGCCACCAACATGATCCCGCACAACCTCGGCGAGGTCGTCGCGGCAGCGCGGTGGCTGATCAACCACCCGGACGCGTCGCTCGACAAGCTCATGGAGTTCGTACCGGGACCGGACTTGCCAACGGGCGGCATGTTGCTGGGGCTCGACGAGGTCCGTAAGGCCTACGAGACCGGTCGTGGCGTGGTGCGTATGCGGGCCCGCGCGGTGACGGGTCTGTTGGAGGGCAGCCGTGGCCGCCAGGCGATCACGGTCACCGAGCTGCCGTACGGCGTGGGCACCGAGCGGATCATCGAGAAGATCACCGACGAGGTGAACAAGTCCAAGCGGCTCACCGGGATCGCGGACGTCAAGGACCTGACCGACCGGGAGAACGGCACCCGGCTGGTGATCGAGTGCAAGGTCGGCGTGAACCCGCAGGCGCTGCTGGCCGACCTGTACCGGCTCACGCCGATGGAGCAGTCGTTCGGCATCAACAATCTGGTGCTTGTGGACGGTCAGCCGCAGACGTTGGGGCTCAAGGCTTTGCTTGAGGTCTTCCTCAAGCACCGCTACGAGGTCGTCACCCGGCGCACCCGGTATCGCAAGCGCAAGCGTGAGGAACGCCTGCACCTGGTCGAGGGCCTGCTCAAGGCCCTGATCAACATCGACAAGGTGATCCGGCTGATCCGCAACAGCGACAACGCGGCGGCTGCCAAGGACGGCTTGATGAAGCAGTTCAAGCTGTCCGAGATCCAGGCGCAGTACATTTTGGACACCCCGCTGCGCAGGCTGACCAAGTACGACCGGATCGAACTGGAAGAGGAGCAGGACAAGCTCAACTCGGAGATCGCCGAGCTGAACAAGATCCTCGACGACCCGGCGGTGCTGCGTAAGGTCGTGTCCTCCGAGCTGGCCAAGGTCGCCAAGGACCTGGCGAGCGAGCGCCGGACCGCGCTGATCGACGGTGACCTCAAGGAGGTGCTGGCCGCCTCCGTGCCCGCGGGGCCGCTGGAGGTGGCCGACGACCCGTGCCAGGTGATCCTTTCGGCGACAGGCCTGGTGGCGCGCACGGCCGCGGAATCCGAGGAAGCCAGCGAAGCCCGTCGCCGCAACGGCCGCGCCAAGCACGACACAGTCTCGGCGATCGTGCATTCGACCGCGCGCGGCCAGGTCTTGCTGGTCACCAACCGAGGCCGGGCATTCAAGACCGACGTCCTGCCATTGCCGGTACTGCCCGAGGCATCCGGAACGGTGTCGCTTGGCGGCGGCATGCCGACCAGGGAACTCGTGCCCTTGGAGAAGGGCGAGAAGGTCATCGGCATCGCGCCGCTCGGCGAGCAGGCCGCCGGATCGCCCGGTCTGGCCCTCGGCACGCGGCACGGCGTGGTCAAGATCGTCTCGCCGGAATGGCCGGTGCGGTCCGACGAGTTCGATGTCATCACGCTCAAGGACGGCGACGAGATCGTCGGCGCCACCTGGCTGACCGACGGCACGGAGACCTTCGCGTTCGTCGGGTCCGACTCGTCACTGCTGCGGTTCTCCTCAACCCTGGTCAGGCCCCAGGGCTTGAAGGGCGGCGGGATGCAAGGCATCAACCTGGGCAAGGAAGCCGAAGCCATTTTCTTCGCCGCAGTCCGCACCAACGACGACGAGCACGGCGCGCCGATGGTCGTGACGTCGACCGGCATGAGCGTCAAGGTCACGCCGTTCTCGCAGTACCCGCCGAAGGGCCGGGCCACGGGCGGCGTCCGGACACACCGGTTCCTCAAGGGCGAGACACGGCTCGTACTCGCCTGGGTCGGCCCACGACCAGCCGGCGCGTCCAGCACCGGCTCAGCCGTGGAACTTCCCGAACCCGACATGCGCCGCGACGGCTCCGGTCACGCACACCCAGGACCCGACGTCATCGGCCACATCATCGAACGCGACTGATGGGGTTGGCGCGTGCCGGAGCACGACGAAACCACGGCTGTCGCGGATCGTACTGAGCGCCCGCTGTCATGACAGCGCCCAGGACCTGGGCGCTGTCATCAGTTGGTTGGCACTGAGTGAATTGGGGTTGGCACTGAGTGCCGGCCGGGTTCGCGCCGGAACCGCATGCCCGCCGTGCTCGTTGCCGAGTTCGGAAGGCGCGCGCGGGGCTAGGGCGCACCGGGCGGTCTGCGGAAGCCACCGGGTTCAGCGGCCGTGCGGGAACCGCCGAGGTCGTCGGCCCCGACGTCGAGCCGGCCGGACCGGGGCCTTCGGCGGGTCGAAGCCGGACCGAGCCTTCGGCGGGTCGAAGTCCGTGGTCGGAGTACGTGCCTGCGGCGGCGGCACCTCCGGCAAGCTGCTCAACGACAGCTGCGGCTTCATCGTGATGGCGAGGTCGAGTCCAACAAGGCCAAGTCGATCGCCGGGTCGATCGCCGGGCGGCCAGCACGGCGCCCAGGACCTGGGCGCCGTCATCAACTGCTGGGTGAAGTCGTTGTGCCAGGTCGCCCAGTCCCGTGGCCTGGGCCGCGTCATCAACTGGGTTGGCACTGAGTGCCGGCCGGGTTCGCGCCGGAACCGCATGCCCGCCGTGCTCGTTGCCGAGTTCGGAAGGCGCGCGCGGGGCTAGGGCGCACCGGGTCGAGCCGGCCGGACCGGGCCTGCGGCGGGTCGAAGTCCGTGGTCACGTAAGAGTAGGTGCCCGCGGCCGCGTCGATCGCCGGGCTGCCCGTGGACAGGCGGTTCAGGCCGTTGGCGTCCCGCACGAGCTTCGGGTCCACTTGTCGATAGCCGCCTGCTGGGATGCCCGAGTTGCTGCTGCCCCACGTGATGTTGCCTTCGTAGCGGACCGTCGAGCCGCTGGCCATGTTGAGCAGTTTGCCGGAGGTGCCGACGATGATGTTGTTGGCGACCACGCAGTCCTTGGGTTTGAAGTTGCCGCCGTCGCTGTCGATCACTTCGGTGGTGCCCTGGACGGTGTTGAACGCGACCGTCACCCGGTCCGGCCGGTCGTGACCGGTGCTGGTGGGCGGGCTGTCGGCCTCCGAGCCCGAACCGAACACGATCGCGCGGCCACCCGACGCGGCCACGTAGTTGTTGATGACCCGGTGGTCGTTGCCGTGGAAGCGGATCCCCGAGTTGCCGAAGATCACGTTGCCGTCCACTGTGGAGCGGTTGCCGTGCCTGAGCACGATGAAGCCGCGGCTGTCGCGGATCGTGTTGTAGCGCACGATGTTGTCCGACGATTTCACCGAGATCGCCTCGGAGTCGCCGTTCGCGCGTTCGAACAGGTTGTATTCCACGACCGCGTTGGCCGAGTACGACTGTTTGTGGCTGTAGCCGAGGCGGATCGACTCTCCGCCGTTGGCGCCGCTGAAGGTGTGGTTGTAGAAGTAGTTGCGGTGGATCCTCGTTCGTTTGGCCACGTTGTCGCTGGGCCCGGAGATCTGCAGGAACACGCCTTCCGAACTGCGGTTCTGGAAGGAGTTCCGGTCGACCTCGACGTCGTTTCCGTTGATGGTCACCCAGTTCCCGCCACCGCTGAGCTGAACGGTGTTGCGGGTCAGGCGGATGTGGTGGGCGTCCGCGGGCACCGACAGCGAACCGCCGTGCCGCAGGTTGAACCCTTGCAGGACAACGTTGTTCACGCCGCCGGCGAACGAGAACCCGGTGGAGCCACGGATCTCCGCGCGTCCGGTGTTGGCCGCGGTCACCGTGATGGGCGCCGAGGACGTGCCGGAACGGCGGATCTGGATCGCGCTCGTCGCGTTGTAGGAGCCGTCCGCCAGCTCGATCCGGTCGCCCGGATTCGCCGAGTTCAACGCGTTCTGCAAGGCGGACAAGCTGGTCACCCGGATCGTCGCCGCAGCGGCTTCACCGGGGAACAAGGTCAGGCCGGCGAGCAGGGAGAAGAACACAACTCTTCTGTGTCGCATCATCGCCAACTTCCTCGAAAGGACATGGTCCGTTGGCGGCGGATACGTAGGACGTTATTCACCCATCCATGGCGCGGTCAACAATGACGGCCCCCGGTCCCGATCATCGGAACAAGGGGCCGCAACAGAAGGATCTACGAGCAGCTGGAGCAGCAACCGCACCCTGGACCGCTGCACGAACCGCAACATCCGCATGTACCTTGCATCGCTCCTCCTTCGAGGCCGCACCCACGTTTTCACGGTAGCCACGAGGTATTCATGCACGTACCGCTACGTGAGTGACGCCTGCTCAGGGTTTGCGCCAGCGCAGTTGGTCGCCGCGGCCTGGCAGGCATACGAGCGGCTCGCCGGACCGGCTGATGGCCACCGCGCCTTCCTGCGTGCAGCGGCTTCCTTCCCTGGCGAACGGGATGCCGGGCATCGTCGGGATGGTGAAGGTCGGCTCCGGGGTGGGCGTCGGCGTTGTCTTCGGCGGCTTCGGAGTCGGCGGCTTGGTTGTCGGTTTGACGACCGGCGCGGGGATGCTCGCCTCCCACGTGGGCGTCCAGGTCGTCGTCTCCGTCGGTGCGGTGTAGGCCGAGGTCGGCGTGTCGCCGAAGGTCGGGATCTTGACCGGTTTGCCCTCGTCGGCCTGGGTGCACGCGGCGCTCACCGTGGCGACCGCGGCCACTGCCGCACCGATCGCCAGGGCTCCTCGTCGGCGGAGTGAGCGGCGCTGCCCTCCGACCTTTACCCGGTTCGCACCTAGACCGAGCCACTTTGAAAGCGTATACATCGGATGTGTAGTCCGTTCTGAAGCTGGGGAGCCGCAGATGCCTGCTCGCAGGGCTCTTGTCGTAGTGTCCGCGTTGCTCGCCGGTCTGGCGGTGGCCGTTCCGGCTGAAGCCGCGCAGTCGTGGACGGTGAGCGGGCGTCATGGCCTGACCGCGACCGTCTCGGCCGATGGCGCCGAAGGCCGGGTCTCGCTGGCGGTGAACCGGGCCGGGCGGACAGTGCTGGCACCCAGTCCGGTGGGGATCACCACCGAGCATGTTGACTTGTCAAAAGGACTGCGATTGCTCCGGCGGTCGAGCGGGCCGGTGGTCGAACACTACAACACCAAGGCCGGTAAGCAACTGTCCCGAATGTCGGTTATGACCGAATCTCGGTTCACCTTCGAAGGGACCGGCGGAGCGCGATTCGACCTTGTGGTGCGGGTTTCCCGGGACGGTGTGGCGTACCGGTACTCGCTGCCGCGCTCGTACGGCGCGATTCTCGGTGAGGCGTCGGCATTCCACGTTCCCGCAGGCAGCACGGCATGGCTGGCCAAGTACCGCCGTGACTACGAAAACCCTTTTCTGAAAACGACTTCCGACACGGCCGAACCCGCAGAGTACATGCACCCGGCGCTGTTCGAGACCGGTGGCACGTACCTGAACATCACCGAGTCCGATGTGGATGGACGGCATTCCGGTGCCCGCCTGGTACACGAGGGCGGCGGTGTGTACCGGATCAAGTACTGGGACGAGAAAGTCCAGGCACCAGGGCCGGTTGACACCGCGTGGCGGACGGTGATCATCGGTGACCTCGCGACTGTCACGTCATCGACTCTGGTCGACGACCTGGCCACGCCGAGCAAGGTGCGGGACACGTCGTGGATCAAGCCGGGCAAGGTGTTCTGGAGCTGGCTGGCCGGTGGCCGGGAAGCCGGGCAGAGCCTGGCGATGCAGAAGACGTACGTCGACTACGCGGCCGCGCACGGCTGGCCATACGTCCTGGTGGACGCCGGGTGGTACTTCGACCCGAACTGGGACTACGACCCGACCTGGGAGACCACGAGCTGGATTCCCCAACTCGTGGACTACGCCCGTGCCCGGGGAGTGCAGGTCCAGACGTGGGTGCACTACGACGAACTCGACACCGCCGAGGAGCGGGCCACGCGGTTGGCACTGTTCGAGCGGTGGGGCGTGGTCGGGTTGAAGATCGACTTCATGGACTCCGACGGGCAGGACCGGTATCGCTGGTACGACCAGATCCTGGCGGAGACCGCGAAACACCACCTGATGATCAACTTCCACGGATCCACCATCCCGCATGGCATCCAGCGCACCTGGCCGCACGTGATGACGATGGAAGGCGTGCACGGCGGCGAGAAGTCCAGCGGTCTCACCACAAGTCACCTGACCGCCCTGCCGTTCACGCGCAACGTCCCTGGTTCGATGGACTACACCCCGATGGCATGGCACAGGCCGTCACGCACCACCTCCGACGCGCACGAATTGGCATTGGCGGTGTTGTTCGAGTCCGGGATGCAGAACTTCGCTGGCCGGGTCGAGGACTACCAGGCCAGGCCGGAGGCGGAACGGTTCCTCGACCAGGTTCCGGCCGCGTGGAACGAGACCCGCCTGCTCGCCGGGCGGCCCGGGGAAAGCGCGGTGCTGGCCCGCCGGAGCGGCGACCGGTGGTTCATCGGCGGCGGATTCTCCGGCGAGGCAAGGACTGTCGACGTTCCGCTGGGCATTTCGCAAGGCCGCTGGCTGGTCGACATCGTGCGGGACGGCCTCGTCCGTGAGCGACGAGTGCTGTCCTCTGGCGAGAAACTGACCCTGGACGTGATGAAGGACGGCGGTTTTGCGGCAATCGCGTGCCGTTGGCAGCCGGGCGTCACCACCTGCGACCAACCAGTGTCCAAAGTCCCGAGTACGACCGTGACCGCGACTCCGAGCGTGAAAACCAACCCGGGCAAGGCATTCGAGATCGAGGGGAAGTTCACCGTGGACAGCCCGGTCTCGAAAGTCACGCTGCTGCCAAGGGTTCCGAACGGCTGGACGATCAGCGGCCCGGCCGTCACGGCCCGGGAACTGAGGCCAGGCCAGGCGCTGACCGGAAAATGGACGCTGACGGCACCCGACACGGCCGGATACTTCGACATCCCGGTGGTGGCCACGTTCCGGGAAGGCGAGGACGAACAAGTCAGCCGGGTGCACGTGTGGAAGCCGTTGCCCGCAGGCTGGTCCTACCTGAGCGATCTGCCGTTCACCGGGCAGAGCGGAGACGGGCCGATCGAACGTGACCTCGCCAACGGCGGCGCGGCGGCCGGTGACGGCAAGCCGATCGCGATCCGGCGCACCCAGCACGGCAAAGGTCTTGGCACACACGCCAATGCCACGATCGAGTTCACGCTCGACGCCCGCTGCACCGAATTCGCGGCCACGGTAGGCGTGGACGACGAAGCCGGACTGGATGTCGCCAGGCAGCGCGTCGGCGGGACCGTGACATTCGGTGTCTCCGGCGATGGAAGATCCCTTGTGGACACTGAAGTCCTCGGCGTCCGGACCGCGCCCCGGAACCTGGCGGTCGACGTGTCCGGTGTTCAGAAGCTGACGCTGCGAGTGAACGACGGCGGCGACGGTACTCAGAACGACCACGCGTCCTGGGGAGATGCCCGCGTCAAGTGTGGTTGAAGCCATGCCTGGCTGTGGTATTCAGAACCATGCGGGACATCGAAGCGGTCGACGCTGTGGTGATCGGATCGGGCCAGAATGGCCTGGTCGCGGCCAACATTCTGGCCGATGCGGGCTGGTCGGTGCTGGTACTGGAGGCGGCCGACGAGCCGGGCGGCGCGGTGCGCACCGGAGAGATCACCGCGCCTGGGTTCCGCAACGATCTGTTCAGCGCCTTCTACCCGCTCGGTGCCGCCTCGCCGGTGATGACCGGACTGGAGCTTGAGCGATACGGCTTGCGCTGGCGGCACGCGCCGGAAGTCCTCGCGCACGTGTTGCCGGACGAGCGGGCGGTCCTGCTTTCCCGTGACCTGAACACCACCGCGAAGTCGCTTGAGACGTTCGCGCCTCGCGACGGTGACGTGTGGCGCACGGAATTCGCCAAGTGGCAACGAATCCGGGATCACTTGCTGAACGCGATCACCCGCCCGTTCCCGCCGGTTCGGGCCGCGGGCGGGCTGGCGCGCACGCTGGGCCCGGCGGACATGCTCAGGTTCGTCCGGATGGCCACCCTGCCGGTGCGCAGGCTTGGCCAGGAGTGGTTCGAGGGCGAAGGCGCGAAGGTTCTGCTCGCGGGCAACGCGATGCACACCGACCTCGGCCCGGACCACGCGGCGAGCGCCATGTTCGGCTGGCTGCTGAGCATGCTCGGCCAGGAGATCGGGTTTCCTGTCCCGGAAGGCGGCGCGGGCTGTCTGACCGACGCGCTGGTCACGCGCCTGACCGAACGCGGTGGCCGGGTCGAGTGCGGCAGGCGCGTCACGAAGGTGCTGCTCGCCGGAAGCACGGCCGTCGGTGTGCAGGATGTGCACGGCGAACTCGTGCGTGCCGCGCGTGCGGTCCTCGCTGATGTCCCGGCGCCCTTGCTGTACCTGGATTTGGTCGGCGAGGAGCACTTGCCGGACCGGTTGGTGTCCGACCTGGAACACTTCGAATGGGACGATGCGACGGTCAAGGTGGACTGGGCGTTGACGGGTCCGGTGCCGTGGATCGCGCAGGAAGCCGTGCTGGCAGGCACGATCCACCTCGGCGGCGACGTCGACGGGCTCGCCGGCATCAGCAACGACCTGGCGTGCGGCCGGGTTCCGCGCAACCCGTTCCTGCTGATCGGCCAGATGACCACGACCGACCCGACCCGCTCACCCGCGGGAACCGAGTCGATGTGGGCGTACACGCACGTGCCCAGGGGACAGCAGTGGACGGCCGACCGGCTCAAGCGCCGCGCGGACCGGATCGAGCAAGTGATCGAGAAACACGCGCCCGGCTTCCGTGACCTGATCAAGGCACGCGCCATCACCGGCCCGGCGGAGTTCCAGGAGCACAACCCGAGCCTGGTGGACGGCGCGATCAACCAGGGCACCTCGGCGATCCACCAAGAGCTGGTCTTCCGCCCGGTGCCGGGAACCGGACGTGCGGACACTCCGATCGACCGCCTCTTCCTGGCCGGTGCCTCGGCTCATCCGGGTGGTGCGGTGCACGGCGCGGCGGGCGCGAACGCGGCACGCGCGGCGTTGGCTCGTGGCAAGTGGACTGGCGGCGCATATCTGGCCATGAACAAAGTCCTCAACCGAATGCTGTACCAGTGAAGGTCGTCGTCACCGGCGCGAGTGGCAACATCGGCACCGCGCTGCTGCGTGACCAGTCGTGGGACACCGTCATCGGAGTGTCCCGTCGGCGCCCAGAGAACACGACCCTGCCGTACGTCGAATGCGACATCGGTGGCTCCGCAGCGGTTGCGCAGCTGACGGAAGCCTGCGCGGGTGCCGACGTCGTCGTGCATCTCGCGTGGGCGGTTCATCCGCGGAGCAGCGACCCGGACATGCGGCGCACCAACCTCGACGGCACGACCAACCTGTTGCGTGCAGTGGTTGCCGCCGGTGTGCCGCATCTGGTCTGCGCTTCGTCAGTCGCCGCGTACGCATCGGCGGACCGTCGGCAATTCGTCACCGAGGACTGGCCGTGCGACGGCGTCGAGGACAGTGCGTACAGCGTGGGCAAATCCGTGCTGGAATCGCAGCTCGACACGTTCGAGCACCGGCACCGTTCGGTCAAAGTGGCCCGGATCAGGCCCTGCGGCGTGGTGCAAGCAGGTGCCGCGGCGACATTCCGGGAATGGCTGCTCAGCCCGCTGGTACCGGTGTCCCTGCTCGGCAGGCGCTGGCTGCCTGTTCCCCTCTGGAACGGCATGCGGCTGCAGCTCGTCCACTCGCAAGACGTGGCCACCGCTTTGCGGCTGATCGTGCAGTCCGGAGCGACGGGCGCGTTCAACCTGGCTGCGGAGCCGGTGTTGGAAGCCGACGAGATCGCGCATCGGTTTGGCGGCAGGCGAGTGCCCGTCCCGCTCGGCGTTCTCACCGCTGCCGCATGGGCAACGTGGCGGTTGGGGATACAACCGCTGCACCCCGGCTGGATCCGGCTGGCCGACCATGCGTCCCTTGTGGACTCGACGAAAGCGCGCACCGAGTTGGGGTGGACCGCCCGGCACGACGCGGCAAGCACACTGGACGAACTCGTCGACGCGATGCGGTCACTTGGCCGAGCGTCGTACCGGATCCGGCCGGGACGGCCGAGCCACCAGAGTCAGTCGCCGTGACGTTTGGCCCGGCCTGCCGCGAGGTCACCCAAGCGGCTGAGCGACTCGCGGTTGCGTGGACTGAGCAATGCCGACTCGATTGGGCCGGGAACCAGACGGGCGACGCCACTCAGGCCGTGCTCGGTCATCGTCACCTCAGTCTCGCCGGGTCCGATCGCTTTGAGGTCAAGACGGATCCGGGCAGACCCGAACGGCCACAGCTTCGCCTCCAGTTCGAGCATGGCCGGCGGTTCGACGGCACGCACCACCGTGATGTCATCACCCACCAGAGGCCAGATCCCCACGCTGTGGTGCAGCCGCGTGCCTTCGGCCGGCCACTTGTCGTCGACGTCGCGGATGTGCGACGCCCCTACCACCCAGCAGACGTACATCCAGCCGTCGGCCAGCACTTCCCACACGTGTTCACGAGCGGCCGACACCGTCATACGGACCTCGCTCACGACGTCCTCCCGTTTCTGAACGCCTCGGTGCCGGCCAGAGCCCGGAACGGTTCGAGGGTTTGACGTTGGGCTTCTGCGCGTTCGATCAACGCGTCGAAATCGACCTCCGGTATCCGGTCGGCCAATCCGGCGTGGTCACGCAACGTCGCCCACAGCTGCTTCTTGCCCAGCAGGCCCATTGTCAGGAATTCCAGCTCGACGAACCGGCTCAGCGGCGAGTACGAGGTCAGGCTGCCGTTGAGTTTCAACCGGCCGAGTCGTTCCGCGGCCGCGGCCAGGCCGACCTTCAGCGGGTTCATCGGCACGCCGACGCGCCGCATGATCTCCCGGAAGGTCTCGACGTCCTCGCTGATGCCCTGTGCGACCTCGGCCAGCGCGTCACCGAACTCCGTGCCCCGGTTGGCGCGTTGCGAGCGCCGGGCCAGATCGCGCCACAGCACACCCATGGCCAATTGGTCGTTGAGATAGATCCTTAGGAAGTCGTTCACACCGAGGGGATACCCGTCCTGCGGCGGGGCACGCGGGGTGTCGGTTTGCCCGGCCTGCTGCGGGAGGACTGCTTTACCGGAGACTGTTTCCAAACCACCAAGGCCGCGTTGGCCGCGCCGCTGTCGCCGGGGATCCCGGCCCTGTCGGTGTACTCCAAGACCGACGGGGTCGTGCCGTGGAAGCTGTGCCTTGACCCGTACGCCGACTGGGCCGAGATCCATTCCAGCCACGTGGGAATGGGTGTGGCTCCGGCTTTCTACCGGGCGATCGCGCCGCGGCTGGCCACGTGGGCGTCGCGCTAGCCGGCCGGCTCCTGCCCCTTGGACTCGTGTTCGTCCACTTCGCGGTTGACCTTGCGCATCAGTTTCTTCGCGTCGACGTCCAGATCGGGTGGTTCCGGCGTGCCGGGGGAGTGCGGCGGGTCTGTCGTGATCGGAGTGGATTCGTCCTGTTCGGTCATGTCATGGGAGTGCCCTGCTCAGCGCTTGCCCACACGTGTTTTTTGATCTCCGCGCCGGGTAGCCGGTGGATTCACCCACCACGTTAAGGACTCCTGATGACCTTCAACCCGTTGGAGCACGAGGGAATCCCTCTCGACAAACAGCTGCGCAACTGGCGTGAGCTCGATGTGGCCCCGGTCGACCCGGATGACTCCGACCCGTACACCCGCTGCCGGATCATCGCGCTGAACGGCATCGAGATCGAGTCGATCATGTTCAGCCACCACTTCGCCCGCGTCTGCCCGGACATGGACGTCAAGCGCAAGCTCGCCGAGGTGCGTTACATCGAGGCACAGCAACAGAAAGTGGTGAACTGGCTGCTGCCCGGCGCCGCTTCACCACTGGAGACCACGATCGCCTACGAGCAGGTCGCGGTGGACCTGACCGCCTGGGTGGCCAGGATGGAGCCGGATCCTCAGCTCAAACAGGCCTACGAGTTCGGTGTGCTGGAAGACTTCGACCACCTGTACCGGTACGCCAACCTGTACGAGATGATCCAGCACCGCAAGGCGGAGAAGATCGTCGACGGGCTGACCGAGGTGATTCCCGGCAGGCCCACCAGGTTCCATCACCGGCACCCGGCCGACAACGTCCGTGAACCGTACGACAAGACCGAAGCCGACCCGCTGTCGAAGCTGCACGCGTTGACGATCATGGCCGCCGAGCAGCAGACGATGAACTTCTACATGAACGTCGGCCCGCAGTACATGGAGCCGATCGCGCGCCAGCTCTACCAGGAGATCGGCCTGATCGAGGAAGAGCACGTCACCCACTACGAGTCGCTGGTCGACCCGGGCGAGACGTGGTGGGAGCGGCTGGTGAACCACGAGTACAACGAGTGCTACCTGTACTACTCGTTCATGGAGACCGAGAGCGACCCGCGGGTCAAGGCGATCTGGGAGCTTCACCTGAACATGGAACTCGCGCACCTGCAGGCCGCGTGCGACCTGATGCGGGCCAACGACGGCAGGGAACCGGAGGAGGTCGTTGCTCCTGAGCTGCCGGTGCCGGTCACGTTCGAACCGAACAAGCAGTACCTGCGCGAGTTGCTGGACACTCAGATCGACCTGACCACGCTGGGCGCCGGATACGTCCGTGACGCGCACGAACGGTTCGAGCGCATGCAGGAGACGGTCATGGGCGGCGAGCAGCCGCCGAGCGACGCCGTGATCGACATGCACACCGAGAAGTTCGGCAGCGACTACCGCCACGAGTTGGAGCGGTCATGAGCGAGGACGTCGTCGAACTGCTGCTCGACCAGCACATGCAGATCCGGGACCTGTTCAGCCAGGTCGAGCAGGCCACCGGCAAGGACCGGCATGAAGCGTTCGGGCGGCTCGTGCGGCTGCTGGCCGTGCACGAGACGGCCGAGGAACAGGTGGTGCATCCGTTGGCGCGCAGGGTTCTCGAGGGCGGTGACGGTGTCATCGACGAACGGCTGCACGAGGAGCACGAAGCCAAGCAGATGCTGAGCAAGCTGGAGGAGATCGGGCCCGACCACGACGATTTCCCCGAAATGCTGCGGCAACTGCGTGACTCGGTGCTGCTGCACGCCCACCGCGAAGAGCACTACGAGTTCCGGTATCTGCGCGAACACTACGAACCCGCTCGGCTGCAGGCACTGGCGATGGCGGTGCGTACGGCGGAGAAGACCGCGCCGACTCATCCGCATCCCGGCGTGGAGACCATGACCGAGAACGTGGTCGCCGGTCCGGTGCTGTCGTTGTTCGACCGCGTGAAAGACACTGTGAAAGACGCTGTGAGCAAAGCGATGTCGTCGTCGGACGGCAACCAGACCGGCCCGGCGAACGAGGGCGGCGACGTGGTCGACCTGATCATGGTGGACCACCGCGAGGTGGAGCGGCTGTTCGACGAGCTGAAGTCGCACCCGGAGAAGCGGCCGTTGCTCGTGCCGGTGCTGGCCATGGTCCTGACCGCGCACAGCAGGGCCGAGGAGGTCGAGGTGTACCCCGTCGCACGGGAGAAGGCCGAGCAAGCCGACGAGATCGCGCACAGCCAGCGGGAGCACCTCGAGGCCGAACGTCTGCTGGCCCAGTTGACGCGGACCAGCCCGCAGTCGAAGAAGTTCGATCAGGTGCTGGACAAGCTGATCAAGTCGGTGACGCATCACGTCCAAGAGGAGGAATCGACCGTCCTGCCACGGATGCGCGAACAGCTCAGTCACGCCGCGCGAATGAAGCTGGGCCGCGCGTTCGTGCGCAGTCGCCGTGAGCACATGGGCGAGGAGCCTGGTGAGGCGCGCAAGGAACACCTGGTGACCCAGGCGCACAACGCCGGACTGGACGTCCGTTCCAGCGCCTCCAAGGACGAGCTCACCAAACTCCTCGCCCGTAAACGCAGTCAGGGGCTGACTGGGACGAACTGACAGCGCACCGGCTTGGCGTTGGCCGGATCGAGCGCGTTCAGGATGACCTGTGTGGCGTTCGGGTCGAACGCGACCATGGCGTGCCCGGCGTAATCCTGAGAGCACAGGTTCTGCAGCACGACATCGGTCGCGTTCGGCGTCCTGAGGTACCCGCTGGAGTACGGGACCACGGCCTCGTCGTACTTGGTCATGATCGTGGTGTAACGCACGCCCGGATGGGCCACGCCGCCCTCGGCGAGCTTCGTCAGGAAGTCCGAACCGCGCAGGAATTGCCGTGCGGCCGGGAAAATGATGTCGACGAGGCTGTCGATCACCGGGCCGAGCCCGACCGCGCGGGCCAGTGCGTAGAAGTTCGCCAGATTGGCGACGTTGCTGCCGTTCCACAGCGGTGTCAGGCCGACGTAGTCGCTGACTTTCGCCGCACCGCCGAGGAACTTCACGTAGTAGTTGGGCATCAGGCTGCCCTCGGAGTGGCCGACGATGTCGACCTTGCCGGCGCCCGTCGCGGCGAGCACGCGGTCGACGAACGAGCTGAGCTCGGCGGCGCTCTGCTCCATGGGGTTACGGCCGCCGATCTGGTTGAGCGGGAACGGTGTACCCGCGGGAACGCCGTAGGTCAGGGCGAACACGCAGTACCCGTTGTTGGCCAGCAGGGGAGAGATCGTCTGCCAGTTCGCGGTCATGTTCGCGCTGGCGCCGTGCACGAGGACGACTGGGTCGGGATGCGCGGCCGAAGGCGTGCATGACCAGTTGTTGGCGCCCGGTGGCGCCGAGCCTGGCCTGGTGAGCTGTGCTTCGGCGGCTTTGGCCAGACCGGCCAGGCCGTATGAGACGGGATATCGGTCCGTAGCAGCGGCACTGGGAGCGGTCAGGACCAGTGCCAGCACCACGGCGACGCTGCCGAGGAGAGCTGGACGCACAGGGATCTCCGTTATCTACTCGGGAGTAGGAATACTGATGGTGACTGCGCTCACACCGCCTGTCAATGACCCGCAAACAGTTCAGTCGGTAAACGAATTTGGCCTTAGGATGGGCGAATGGCGTTGGTCGCGGGCGTGGATTCCTCTACGCAGTCCACAAAGGTCGTGGTGTGTGACGCGGAGACCGGGCAGGTCGTCAGGGAAGGCCGTGCGGCCCACCCGGACGGCACCGAAATTCACCCTGATGAGTGGTGGCGGGCGTTCCAGGACGCCACGGCCGACGGCCTGCTGGACGGCGTCGCGTCGCTGGGCATCGGCGGTCAGCAGCACGGGATGGTCACCCTCGACGAGGACGGCGAAGTCGTCCGGCCCGCGTTGTTGTGGAACGACACGCGCTCAGGGAAAGCCGCCGAGGATCTGATCCGTGAGCTCGGCGGGCCCGCGGAGTGGGCGAACGCGGTCGGGCTGGTCCCGGTCGCCAGCTTCACGGTGACCAAGCTGCGCTGGATGGCCGAGCACGAACCCGAACTCGCCGCCCGGGTGGCCACGGTGATGCTCCCGCACGACTGGCTGACCTGGAAGCTGACCGGCGAGATGGTCACCGACCGCGGCGACGCGTCGGGCACGGCCTACTACTCCGCGACCGATGGCGTGTACCGGGTGGACCTGCTGGAGAAGGCATTCGGCAAGGTCCCGCACCTGCCGCGGGTGCTCGGGCCTGACGAAGCGGCCGGTCGGACGTCGACAGGAATGCTCGTGTCCGCTGGGACCGGCGACAACATGGCGGCCGCACTCGGGCTTGGCCTGGAGGTCGGGGACGTGGTCGTATCGATCGGCACGAGCGGCACGGTCTTCGGCGTCACGGACAAGCTCACCCCGGACGTCTCCGGCGCGGTGGCCGGATTCGCCGATGCCACAGGCAAGTTCCTGCCTCTGGTGGCCACGTTGAACGCCGCCCGCGTGCTGTCGGCGACCGCGAAGATGCTCGGCGTCGAACTGTCCGAACTGGACCGGTTGGCGTTGTCGGTCAAGGACGCGGGCGGCCTGGAGTTCGTGCCCTACCTGGACGGTGAACGCACGCCGAACCTCCCGGACGCCACGGGTTCCCTGCTGAACATGCGGCGCGACAACATGACTCCGCAGAACGTCGCGCGTGCCGCGGTCGAGGGCATGCTCGGCGGTCTCGGTGCTGGTCTCGACGCTGTGCGTGCCGTTGGCCTTGAGGCGCAAAGGATCCTGCTCATCGGTGGTGGTGCTCGGTCGGCCGCTGTGCAGGGGATCGCACCGGAGATCTTCGGTGTGCCGGTCGAGGTCCCGGCCGCCGCCGAGTACGTGGCGCTCGGTGCGGCGCGGCAGGCAGCATGGGCGTTGACCGGTCAGTACCCGGCATGGTGATGTCCGAATACCGCCAGTGCCGGCCGGGACAGGGCGGCAAACTGTACGTATGAAGTGCTACACCGTGATGGACACTCCGATTGGGCAGCTCACGTTGGTCGCTACCGACGGCGTGCTGAGCGGCGTGTACATGGAAAAGCAGCGTCATTTGCCGCCGTTCGAGACGTTCGGCCACCCCGACCCGGAGCCGTTCGGCGAGGTCATCGAGCAGCTCAACGAGTACTTCGCCGGCAAGCGGACCACGTTCGACCTGCCCATGACGTTCGAGGGAACGGAATTCCAGCGCACTGTCTGGCAGGCACTGTGCGACATCCCTTACGGCGAAACGATTTCCTACGGCGAACTGGCCTTGCGGCTCGGCAGGACACAGGCCGCCTCGCGAGCCGTCGGCCTGGCGAACGGCAAGAACCCGATCAGCATCATCGTGCCGTGCCACCGCGTTGTCGGTTCGACGGGTGATCTCACCGGTTACGGCGGTGGCATCGAGCGCAAGCGCTACCTGCTCGACTTCGAGCGCGGCGACACGTTGGTCTACAGCTGAAGCGGCGCCGAGCCGAAGGCCACATTGAACCGGTCGCACCAGATGACCACGCTGCGCAGCCCGTCAAGGGACGTGCCCGCTGGGATCACGTAGTTCTGGTTGCCGTGGGTGGCTTTGAGTTCGCCGAGTTTGACGTAACGACCGTCGTCGTACTTGAACCAGTCGCCGCCCGCGGTCGCGTCGGTCAGCCACACGTGCAGATCCGGGCCGTCTGATGAGGACAGTCCGGTGAACCGCAGAATTCTTTGCCCGTCAGGCAGTTCGAGCACGGCGGCCTGGCCGGACGTGGTGTGCTCCTGCGAGACGAACTTGCCGGACGCCAGTTCCTTCGGGCCACTCGGTGCCGCTGAGGTCGCCGTGGGGGTCGCCGTGGGGGTTGTCCCGGAAGTCGTCGGCTGAGGACTTTCGCTGGTCGTGGCCGGTGGCGCCACTTGCGTTTCGGCGATGGGCAAAGCTTCGTCGATCGTGCTGCTGGTGAACAACTTCCAAGGCTGGAACGCCCACAGCGCGAACGCGCCCGCGACGGCGAGGACGGCAAGAACCGCCCACGTGACCTTCTTCCGAAACAGTGCTCGCATGCGTCTATTAGACCGGGTAAAGCCGAAGAATCGCCCTTACCGGATCCTTACGACTGTTGGCGGTGGCCGGTGCGGTCCCGATCCGGTAGTTTCCGCCCGCATGAGGTGGATTGCGGGTTTATCTGCACTTGCCCTGCTCAGCGGCGTTGTCATCGCGGGGGCGGCGCCGGCGAACGCGTCACACGGGCTCACCTGGCAGCTGACCCCGACCGGGTCGGAAGCCCGGTTGCGTGGTCTGTCCGTTGTGGACGGCAGGACGGCGTGGGCCAGCGGCAGCCTCGGCACGGTGCTGCGGACCACCGACGGCGGCAAGACCTGGGCCAGCGTCGGCCCGCCGGACACCGCGGCACTGCAGTTCCGTGACATCGAGGCGTTCGACGCGAACACAGCCGTCGCGTTGTCCATCGGCAACGGCGAGGACTCCCGGATCTACACCACGACCGACGGCGGCAAGTCCTGGACGGAGTCGTTCCGCAACCCCGACGCGAAAGCGTTCTACGACTGCATCGCCTTCTTCGACCGCCGCAACGGCCTGGCACTGAGCGACCCGGTCGACGGCAAGTTCCGCATCCTGTCCACCAACGACGGCGGCAAGAGCTGGAAGGTCCTGCCCGCCGACGGAATGCCCGCCGCGCAGCCCGCCGAGTTCGCGTTCGCCGCGAGCGGCCAGTGCCTGGTGACTGCCACAACAAATGTGGCTGGGCACAAGGACGCGTGGATCGCGACCGGTGGGGACGCCAAAGCCCGCGTCTTGCACTCCAAGGACCGCGGCCTGACGTGGACGGTCAGCGACACCCCGCTGCAGAGCGGCCCGAGCGCCGGCGTGTTCTCGGTGGCGTTCCGCGACTCCCGGACCGGTATCGCGATCGGCGGTGACTTCGACCCGGCCAACGAGACCAAGGACGCCGTGGCCCGCACCGGTGACGGCGGCAAGACATGGAAGAAACCGCCGCAGGCACCGAAGGGATACCGCTCCGGCGCGACGTACATCCCGTACGTGCCGACCGGGATCCTGGCCGTCGGCCCGACCGGCAGCGACGTCAGCATCGACGGCGGCAATCACTGGTACCAGTTCGACTCCGGCAGCTTCGACACCGTCGACTGTGGATGGGACGCGTCCTGCTGGGCCGCGGGCGAGAAGGGCCGCGTGGCCAAACTGCACTGGTAGATAAAACATTTGGCGAAGGGCGGTAGGCGAGCTACAGTCCTTCGCTGTGTTCCGGATGATCGACGTGGCGACGCTCGCAGGCTCGAACCTGCTGAGCGCACTGTCGGCATCCGTTCTGGCAGAGCTGGATAGCTGACCCTCCTCCCTTCCGCACCTTCCTCCGCGGAACCCGAGGAGGAGGGTTGCCGGCTTCGCGGGTTCCGCGTCTCCCAGCTTCCAGAAACCAAGGGAACATGAGCAAGCAGACGTACGTGCGCACCAAGCCGCACGTCAACATCGGCACGATGGGCCACGTCGACCACGGCAAGACCACGCTGACCGCGGCGATCACCAAGGTGCTCGCCAACCACGGTGAGGGCACCAAGTACGTGGCCTTCGACAAGATCGACCGCGCGCCCGAGGAGATCGAGCGCGGCATCACGATCAACATCTCGCACGTCGAGTACGAGACGCCGACCAGGCACTACGCCCACGTCGACATGCCGGGGCACGCCGACTACGTGAAGAACATGATCACCGGCGCGGCCCAGCTGGACGGCGCGATCCTGGTCGTCTCGGCCGAGGACGGCTCGATGCCGCAGACCCGTGAGCACGTCGTGCTCGCGCGTCGAATAGGTGTCGAGCACATCGTCGTCGCGCTGAACAAGGCGGACCTCGTCGCCGACAGCGACCTGCTCGACCTCGTCGAGCTGGAGGTCCGCGAGCTGCTGAGCCGCTACGGCTTCGACGGCGACGCGGTCCCGGTCGTACGGGTCTCCGGCCTCAAGGCTCTCGAAGGCGACCCGGTGTGGGAGCAGAAGATCGTGGAGCTGCTCGAAGCGGTCGACGAGTACGTGCCGACTCCGGTACGACGGCTCGACCTGCCGTTCCTCATGCCGGTGGAGAACGTCATGACGATCACCGGGCGCGGCACGGTCGTGACCGGCGCGGTGGAGCAGGGCACGATCAAGCTCGGCGACACCGTCGAGGTGGTCGGCCTGGACGAGACGTTCTCCAGTGTCGTGACGGGCTTGGAGATGTTCGGCAAGTCGCTGGAGCGCGCCGAGGCGGGTGACAACGCCGCGGTGCTGCTGCGTGGCGTGAAGCGTGACCAGATCCGGCGTGGCCAGGTGCTGGCCCTGCCGGGAAGCGTTACGGCGCACCGGAAGTTCCGCGCGGACGCGTACGTCCTGACGGAGCAGGAAGGCGGCAGGCGTAAGCCGATTCACGACAACTACCGGCCGCAGTTCCACTTCCGGACCAGCGACGTGCCGGGTGCAGTGTTGATCAACGCGGCGACGCTCGAGCAGGCGATGGTCATGCCGGGCGACAGCACGGAGTTCGTGGTCGAGCTCGGCAAGCCGGTCGCGATGAGCAAGGGACAGGGCTTCGCCATCCGTGAGGGCGGAATCACCGTCGCCGCGGGCACCGTGGCCGAAATCCTGTCGTGAGTGGTTTGTCCCGGGAGAAGCCCCCCGTCGTGAGTGGTTTGTCCCGGTAGTAGCCCCCCGTCGTGAGTGGTTTGTCCCGGTAGTCGAACAACCACTCACGACACTCTTACCAGCGACGCTGGTTCTGATTGTCGTGAGTGGTTGTTCGGATGTTCAGCTATAGCCCGGAATGGGACAAACCACTCACGACAGTCATTGGCCGATCTGGGCGTCGAAGGCTTGCAGCACTTCGGTCACCGGCTGGAAGAATGTCACGCCACCCTGCTGGCAGTCACCGGCGCCGCCGGAGGTCAGGCCGAGCGCGGTGCCGTCCTGGGTGAACAGCGGACCGCCGCTGTCGCCGCCCTCGGCGCACACCGTGGTCTGGATCAGGCCGGTGACCCGGCCTTCGGGGTAGTTCACGGTCGCGTTCAGCCCGGTCACGCGGCCGTCGTTCAGCCCGGTCGTGCTGCCCATCCGCAAGACCTGCTGATTCACGCGTGGGTCCGCGGCCCGCCGGATCTGCACGGTCCCGTTGCCGGTGTCCACCTCGCTGGGCGCATCGGTGTTGGCGTTGTTGTACGACAACAAGGCGAAGTCACCGTTGCCCGGGAACGTCGACTCCTGAACGGTGGCGACGGGCCTGCCGCCCTGCGTCAACGACCACTGGTTCCCGGCTGCCGTGCAGTGCCCGGCGGTGAGAATGCCCGGGGCGCCGTTGCTCATGGTCACGTTGAAGCCCAGCGAACACCGGCCGCGGCCCGCGAAGATCGCGTCGCCGCCCTCGGCGAACAGCCTGAACTGGCCGGGTGCCCGCTGCACCTGCACCTTGTCGCTGCGGGTGGTCAGCAGGCTGGCCCACTGGTCGCTGTTGACGGTGCTGTCCGCGGTGATCAGCGTCTGACCGGTCTCCGGATCGGTTGCCCACGCGGTGCCCACCATGCCGCGCATCTGGTCGAGTGTCGGGACATTCGGTCGAGAATTGTGGGCGCTGGCCTGGGGAATCGCGAAGGCGGCCGCAGCGGCCAGTGCGACACCCGCGGCCGCGATGATCGCCTTCTTGCGGGTGATTTTCCTGTGTGCGTTGCGCATGTCGAAGCCCTTCCGGCGGTAGGTCCTTCACTACCCGTACGGGCAATCGGTGTGCGGCGGTTCAGACCAGTTTCGCTGAATTGATCAGGACGGGTCGGCGTACCAGCCCGCCGCGCCGGGCACGACCCGCCGATCGGCCCGAATTTCTTTCCGGTCGTCTTGGCCGCGGCACCGATCGGTTGTTCTGCGCCATGACCCTGAACTGCTCGCTTCGCCGGTTCCGTTTTCCCGGTCGAACGGTTTTCCACTCCGGAAAGGAACAAACAATGCGAGCGTTTTCGCGTGGTGTGCTGGCCGCGGTGTTCATGGCGGCGCTGAGTGCAGGCACGATCCCGGCTGTCGCACAGACGGAATCGGCGCCGAGTGCGACCCCGTCGGCCGCCAATCAGAACAACAACCAGAACAACCAGAACAACCGGAACAACAACCAGAACCAAAACCAGAATCAGAACAACAACAACCAGAACAATCAGGCGTGCAACGCCCAGCAACGGCAGAACGCCAACCGGGCGGCGAACAACACGGCCCGACGGGCGCAGCAGTCACGAAATGCCGCGAACCGAGCCACCCAGCGCGCGGCGCAGGCACGCAAGGCCGCCAACCGAGCGGCAAAGCGCGCCGCGAACGCCCGGCAAGCCGCGAACGCCGCAGCCAACCGCGCCCGGCAGTCACGTCAGCAAGCCGACCAGCAGAACGCCAACCGCGCGCAGCAGCAGGCGAACCGGCTGAACCGGCAGGCGAACCGCGCCAAGCAGCGCGCCGCGGGCCAGGCCAACCAGGCGGCACGGGCTCGTCAGCAGGCCAACCGCGCGACCGGCCAGGCGAACCGCGCGGCCGCGGCCGCACGCAGGTGCGCCGCATAGACCCCCAACCGGCGGGTGGGGAAAAGGCCGGCACCCGGGATGGGGTTTCCTGGGTGCCGGCCCGGCGTCAAAAGCCAAATGCCTAGGCAGGCAGGACGCCCGCGTCATGCGCGATGATCGCGGCCTGAACCCGGTTGGCACAGCCAAGCTTCGACAGGATGCGGCTGACGTACGTCTTGACCGTTCCTTCGCCCATGTACAAACGCCTTGCGGCATCAGCGTTCGACGCACCGAGCCCGATCATGACGAGCACCTCGCGTTCCCGTTCGGTCAATGTGCCGACCAAGCGCCGTGCTTCGGCTGTCCGGCCTTCGTCGCCGTTGAGGTACTCGTTGATGATTTCCCTGGTGATCCGTGGGGAAAGGATCGCGCCGCCGTGTGCTGCCGCGCGTACCGCCTGGATCAGCTCCTGCGGACCGGTGTCCTTGAGGATGAAACCGGCGGCGCCTGCCCGCAGCGCCCGGGCGATGTAGTCGTGTTCGCCGAACGTGGTGAGCATGACCACGTGCACCGCCGGGGCTTTCGCGATGATCTGGTCGAGGGCCGCCAGACCGTCCATCCCCGGCATCCGGATGTCCATCAGGACGACGTCGACGCCGAGACGGCACGCCATCTCCACCGCTTGCGCGCCGTCTTCGGCTTCGGCGGCCACTTCGATGTCCTCGGCGTGCCGCAGCACCAGCCGTACACCCGCGCGCAGCAGCTGCTCGTCATCGGCCAGCAGGACCCGAATGCGTGCCATGGGTTTGCCCTTCAGCCGGCTGGGAGGTCGAACCGGGCTTTGTCGATGAGGATGTCCTGCTGGAAACAGAAGCGTTCGACCACGGCCTCATCGCGGAACGCCGTGTACCAGCAGTCCGTGCCGGGCGGACGGGCTGACTCGATGGTGGCCGCGGCGGTACGGGCGATCGGATCGTCCTGTCCGACGAACTCGGCGACCGTGGCCCGCGGCGTGCCGATGGGGATCGAATCGAACGTCATCACCGGCGGGTTGTCGATGGGTTCGAACTCCACCGAGCCGAACGTGAACGAGAGGATCGCGGTCGGTGCGACCAAGCCGATCGCCAGCACGGCCGACATTCCGGCACGGGCCCATCGGTCGTCGATCTTCTCTTCTTTGTCAGGCGCGGGCGGGACGAGCACGGGCGGCAGGTCCGCGGTGATCCGGAATCCACCAGCGGGCAACGGTCCGGCGTGGCAAGTCCCGCCCAGCAGCCGTACGCGCTCCTTGACCCCGACCAGACCAAGGCCGGACCCCGGCTGACCGGTCCCGCCCGGGTGGCCCGAGTCGATGACCTGCACCCGGACATGATCCGGGCAGTACGCGACAGCGATCCTCGCGGTCGCTCCCGCCGCGTGCCGGGACACGTTCGTCAGGCCTTCACGCACGATCCGGTGCACCGCCTGCCGGATCGGCAACGCCGTACCCGTCAAGTCGGCGCCGTCCCAGGTCAGCTCGACCTTGACGCCGGCGGTTCGTGCCTGCTGGACGAGCTGCGAGATGTCCGACCAGGTACCGGTGTGATCGTTCGGCTGGGTGGTGACGGGGTTACGGTGCCGCAGCATCCCGAGCGTGGCGCGCAGTTCGTCCATCGCGGTCTTGGCCGTGCCGCGGATGAGCCGGGCCGGCTCGCTGGCCTGGGTGCCGTCGAGTTCGAGGCTCCCGGCGTACAACGAGATGAGGCTGAGCCGATGGCCGAGCAGGTCGTGCATCTCCTGCGCGATCCGCGATCGCTCCTGCAGCTTGGCGTACCGGGTCTGTTCCCGCAGCGCGCCGATCAATTGCTCGCGTTGACCAAGAAGTACCTGCACGGTGGCCGGACCGAGAACGCACACGAGCGCGGCGACGCCGAACGCGATGATCGTGGTCTGCCATTGGAATCGGGAGCAGATCAGCGCGACCGTGAACGGGACCGTCGCGCCCATCGCGAGTACGGCGACGCGGCGGCGCATGGATCCGATTCGTCTGGCAACGCTGTATGAGGTCAACGCCAGCGTCGCGCCTGTCGCGGGATACCACCCGAACAGCAACGCCGCGGCGAATAAGGCCGTTGCGGGAAAACGTCGCCGCAACAAGGCTGGCACAACCGCTGCGGCGACGACGAGCGCTGTCACCGCGGGGTTGTCGCATTCCGCCGGGCTCCACCTCACGTTGATGTAGCCGTAGACGACGGCCAGGTACGTGAGCGCCCCGATGAACGCCAGCAGAACCAGTTCACGCCCGAGCGCTCCGGCCCATGGGGCGAGCCGGGGCGCTCGGGCCAACGCGTGTGCGCCGCTCATGTCCAGCTTTACGTACTGCCGTGCTCGCCGGTTCTCAGCCTTGAACAGGCTTGAGGCAGTACGTGACGGCGGGTTCGGGATACGCGATGCCTTCCTCGGTCTCCGGGCAGCCTGCCGTGTCGCCCATGCCGGGGATGATCTTGGTGACCTTGACCGCGTCGGGATCGGTGCATGCGGACTTGCCCCAGCCCTCGGTGTCCTCGACCGGCCGGTAGCACCCGCCTTCGAGCAGGTTGGGCACGAGACAGAGTCTGCCGCCGCCGGATTTGGCGACGACTTCGGCGTAGTCGGACAGGCTCGGGGGACATTTCCCGTTCGCGTCCGCGACGACCGTGCCTACCTTGTAAAGGGCGGTCTCACAGCCCGCGTTGGCGACGTCAGCCCGGTCGTCCTCGGCTTGATTGGACACGGCCACGCATTCACCTGCCTTCGCGGCAAGTTCCGGACCACCGATGAAATTCACCGTGATGAACAGTGCGGCGCCCGCGACGGCCAGTACCGCGGTCACGACCAGGACGAGCTTTTTCATGATCGGGCTCCTTTCTCTTCGCCTCTCACTACGGCCTGGTGACCGGGGGTGGCCCGGTCACCAGGCGAAGCCGAGGCGAAGGTCTTGGATGGCAGGCCGGGCAGCGGGCAGATCGGGACGATCGGCGACTTGCTTTAACGGCGTCTGATCACTAAGTGCGCCGAGTCCACGCGAGGCGCCGGGCGGAAACAGCTCGCGGGGATCCGCCTGGCTATGCGCAGTTCGTACTTGGCTGCCCATTTCGCGGTTTCCTTGGTCTGCGCGGCCACGATCCGGCGCGCGAATCCCCACTCGACCACGAGGTCGGCACCCACAAGGGAGCGTCGCGGCCGGGACAGCAGCCGTCGCAGCAGCACTGTGGACAGTGCGTACGGAATGCTTGCCACGACTGAGAAATCGCGGCTCGGCAGGGGCACTGACCGAAGATCCGCGTGCACGATTTTGACCAGGGGTTGGTCGGCGAACCGTCGGTTGAGCTTGCGCACGAACGCGGCGTCCCGCTCGATCGCGAGGATGCGTGATCCGGTCGCGGCCAGGGGAGCGGTGATCGTGCCGGGCCCGGCCCCGAAATCGATCACCAGATCACCCGGACCGACTCCGGACGAGCGAATCAGCTGGCGGATCACGGCGTGTGCGGACAGGAAATGAACCCCACTGGGGTTGGGAAGCATGGTGTCGGCTCCAGCGCGAACGAGAAGGTTCCAATGAGCGCTGTTGTTTGGAGGCGACAACGGCCCGCCAAGGCCGATGAACCGGACTCAGCGAAAGATCAGCAGGTCAGAAGGGCCGCGCGCCTCACAGGCTGCGCAGCCGGCCCACACCGTAGAAACATCCCACGGCTTCGACGTTATCAACCAGGCACAATCGAATTTTCTACCGACGGACTAGGGTTACCCCCGGGTACGAAGGGAGCGTCCAGTGGCGGACTTGCAGGATCGAGCATCGGCGCTGTCCGAGGTCGTCGGTGCCGAGTATTTGCTCGCGGGGGACGCGATCGGCGAGGACTACGCGCACGACGAGGCGTTGAGCAGCGAGCCGGTCAAGCCGGCGTTTGTCGCCCGCCCGGCCAACGCCCAGCAGGTCGCGCAGCTCCTGAAAGCCGCCTCTGAGCTGGGAGTTCCAGTCACCGCTCGTGGCTCGGGCTCGGGAATGTCCGGCGCCGCGCGGCCACGCGAGAACGGCCTGTTGATCTCGTTCGAGCGGATGTCCGCGATCCTCGAGATCGACACCGAGAACCACGTCGCCGTGGTGCAGCCAGGCGTGAGCCTGGAGGACCTGGACGCCGAACTGGCCAAGCACGGCCTCGTCTACCCGGTGTACCCCGGTGAGCTCAGCGCGAGCATCGGCGGCAACGTCGGCACGAACGCGGGCGGGATGCGGGCCATCAAGTACGGCGTGACCCGCAACAACGTCCTCGGCCTCGAAGCCGCGCTGCCGACCGGCGAGCTGATCAGGACCGGCGGCAAGTTCGTCAAGGCGAGCACCGGCTACGACCTGACCCAGCTGATCATCGGCTCGGAGGGCACCCTCGCACTGGCGACCGAGGCCACCCTCAAAGTCCAGCCGCGGTTGCCGTACCAGGGCACGGTGCTCGCGCCGTTCGTCGACCTCGACGAGGTGGTCCGGGCCGTGCCGAAGGTGGTGTCCAGCGGCGTCGGACCGTTGATCCTCGAATACATCGACGGCCTGACCATGGGCGCGATCACCTACCGGGCGCAGTTGCAGCTGGGTGTGCCCGACGAGGTCAAGGAAAAGTCGCACGCGTACCTGGTCGTGCAGTTGGAGAACCGCAACGCCGACCGGCTGGAGGAAGACGTCGCCGAGGTCGGCGAGTTGCTGGCGGGCCTGGGTGCCCTGGACGTCTACGTGCTGGAGGGATCGGCCGCGAACAAGCTGATCGACGCGCGGGAGAAGGCGTTCTGGGCGGCCAAGGAAGCGGGCGCCGATGACATCATCGACACGGTGATCCCTCGTGCCTCGCTGCCGCAGTTCATGGAACGCGTGCGGGCGATCGCGCAGGAGAACAACACGTTCGTGATCGGCTGCGGGCACGCGGGGGACGGCAACGTGCACCTCGCCGTGCTGCAGAAGGACCACGAAGTGCGCGACCGCGTGCTGCACGACCTGTTCGAGGCCGGGATCAACCTCGGTGGCGCGATCTCCGGCGAGCACGGCATCGGCCGCAAGCACACCGAGCGGTTCCTCGCGCTGACCGATCCGGCCAAAGTGGACCTGATGCGCCGGATCAAGACCGCCTTCGACCCGGCGGGCATCCTCAACCCCGGTGTTCTCTTTGACTGAGTGTCCTTTCCGACTGAGTTGGAGTCTTTGAAGACGATGAACGGCGCACAGGCCCTCCTCCGCACGCTCGTCGACGCGGGTGTGAACGTCTGCTTCGGCAACCCGGGCACTTCCGAGATGCATTTCGTCGCCGCACTGGACTCCGTGCCGGAGATGCGCGGCATCCTCGGGCTGTTCGAGGGTGCGGTGACCGGCGCGGCCGACGGCTACGCGCGGATGGCCGACAAACCGGCCGCCACCTTGCTGCACCTGGGCCCGGGTCTGGCCAACGGTCTGGCCAACCTGCACAACGCGCGCCGCGCTCGGACCGGGATCGTCAACGTCGTCGGCGACCACGCGACGTACCACAAGCAGTACGACGCCCCGCTCGAGTCGGACATCGAGGCGTTGTCCACCACGGTCGGCTGGACGCGGACGAGCGGTTCGACCGAAGCGCTCGCCACGGACGCCGCCGAGGCCGTGAAAGCCGCGCAGTCCGGGCAAATCGCCACCTTGATCCTGCCCGCTGACGTGTCATGGGGCGATGGTGGCGTTGCCGCGGCTCCGCTGCCGCCTCCCGTACGCCCGACCGTCGCCGAGAACACGGTGCAGGCGATCGTCGATGTGCTCAAGTCCGGCGAGTCGACCGTGATCCTGCTGGGCAACGTCGGTACGCGGGAGCGTGCGATCCGTGCGGCGAACCGGATTTCCCAAGCCACGGGCGTGAAGCTGTTCGCCGAGACCTTCCCGACCCGCATCGAGCGCGGTGCCGGTGTGCCGGCTTTGGAACGCCTCGGGTACCTCGCCGAGCAGGTCACGTGGCAGCTGACCGATGTGCGTCACCTCGTGCTCGCGGGCGCCAAGTCGCCGGTGTCGTTCTTCGCTTACCCAGGCAAGGCAAGCGATCTGGTGCCGGACAACTGCAAGGTGCACGTGCTCGCCGAGCCGGCCGACGACATCACCGCGGCCCTCGAAGCCGTCGCGGAGGTCGTCGCCCCAGGCGTGGAACCTGTGGTGCAGGAGGCAAAGCGGCCCGAACTGCCGACCGGCGATCTGACGCCGCAGAACTGGGTCGACGTGATCGGCGCGCTGCTGCCGGAGAACGCGGTGATCGTCGACGAGTCGAACACCTCGGGGCTCCTGCTGCCGATGGCGACCGCTGGCGCGCCCAAGCACGACGTGCTGACGTTGACCGGCGGTTCGATCGGTTTCGGTCTGCCGAACGCCGTCGGTGCCGCGGTCGCGTGCCCGGACCGGCCGATCATCTGCCTGCAGGCGGACGGCAGCGCGATGTACACAGCGTCGGCGTTGTGGACGATGGCCCGGGAGGGCCTGAACGTCACGACTGTGGTCCTGTCAAACCGCTCGTACGCCATCCTGAAGCTGGAGTTGCAGCGGGTCGGCGCGGAGAGCACTGGCCCCAAGGCGCTGGACTGGCTCGACCTGTCCCGTCCCGACCTTGATTTCGTGTCGTTGGCAACGGGTATGGGCGTTCCGGCCACGCGTGCCGCCACCGCGGAGGAACTGGCCGACCAGTTCCGCGAGGCACAGGCACAACCAGGGCCGCACGTCATCGAGGCCACCATCCCGACCTTGTTCTGAGCATGTCCTTTGAGATCCGGCACGTGCGGATGAGCGATCCGCACGTGCGGCCCCTGTTGGAAGATCTCGAGCGCGAATACACCACGCGCTACGGGTTCCTCTACGAAAGCCTGGTGTCGTATCCGGCGGAGCGGTTCGCGCCCCCGGATGGCGCGTTCCTCTTGCTGTTCGAAGGCGGCCATGCGGTCGCGGGTGGGGCGTTCCAGCGGTATTCCGAGAACACAGCCGAGATCAAACGGATGTGGACCCATCGGGATCACCGGCGCCGCGGCTTGGCCGGGCGGGTGCTCGCCGAATTGGAAAAGGAAGCCGCCGGCCGCGGGTACACCCGGCTGCATCTGGATACCGGCCCGCGCCAGCCGGAAGCGACAGGCTTGTATCTGGCAAACGGGTACAAGCCGTTGTTCGACCTGGCCGATCCGCCGTCGTCAGGTCCTTTGCCCTTCGAGAAGGAGCTCGCCTGAAGTAATTTGGGAGGTGTGACCTCGCTTCCTGCCGGCGCCACGACCGACGACCCGGACGTTCTAGCCGCGTACAGCACCGACCGGGCGACTTTCTGCCCGAGCGGCACACCCAGAGCGTTGGTCAGGGCGAGGTCGGTCCAGGACGTCGTCGACACCCTCAAGTGGGCTCACGCGAACAACGTCCCGGTCGTGCCACAGGGGACGCGCACTGGGCTTTCCGGCGGCGCGAACGCGATCGATGGATGCGTGCTGCTGAATGTGGAGAAGCTCGACCAGATCCTCGAGATCGACGTCGAGGAGCAGATCGCGGTCGTCCAGCCGGGTGTCATCAACGCGGCCCTGGCCGCGGCGGTCGCGGACAAAGGCCTGTACTACCCGCCGGATCCGGGATCGAAGGACATTTCGTCGATCGGCGGCAACGTCGCGACCAACGCAGGCGGTATGTGCTGCCTGAAGTACGGCGTGACGGGCGATTTCGTCCGTGCGCTCCAGGTTGTCCTGGCAGATGGCCGCGTGATGCGTACGGGACGGCGGACTGCCAAGGGCGTTGCGGGTTATGACCTGACCCACCTGTTCGTCGGCTCCGAAGGCACCCTTGGCGTGGTCACTGAGGTGACTGTGGCACTGCGGCCCGCTGCGGCGAGGCCGTTGGCTGCCGTCGCGTTCTTCGACACGACGGCCGACGCGTGCCGGGCGGTCGCTGACCACCTGGGCGCAGGGTTCCGGCCGCCCGCCCTTGAGCTCATGGACGCCGCGACCATCGAGGCCGTCGGCAAACTGCGTGACCTGGGATTCCCGCCCGGCGTCGGCGCCGTGCTGATCGCGCAGTCCGACGCGGGCACCAAAGCACCCGAGGAACTCGCCGCCTTCGAACTGTCGGCTCGCAAATGCGCGGCGACCGAGGTCATCGTGTCCGACGACCCAGCCGAAGCCGACCTGCTCATGCAGGGCCGGCGGTTGGTCGGTCTGGCGTTGGAGCAGTATCCGGCGTCTCTCGTCGACGACGTGTGCGTGCCCCGCCGCAACCTGGCTGCTTTGGTCGATGGCGTCGAGCGGATCGCCGCGTCCTACGGGGTTTTGATCGCCACGTGCGGCCATGCGGGCGACGGCAACATGCATCCGACTGTGCTGTTCGACCACTCGCAGGCCGAGGCCGCGCAGCAGGCGTTCGACGAGGTCATGCGGCTCGGCCTGGAACTCGGCGGGACGATCACCGGTGAGCACGGCGTGGGCTTCCTGAAGCGCGAATGGCTGGCCCGTGAGCTGGACGAAGCCGCGCTCTGGTCGCACCACCAGATCAAACAAGCGCTGGACCCGCGCGGAATCCTGAACCCCGGACGAGTGATCAACTCGACGGCCACTGGACGCGGGGAAGTCGATCAAAGATCATTTTAAACGGGAGAGGTGCCGGCGAGGGAGTGTTGTAGCGATGCGGACCTTGCGGCGGGAACTGGCTCGGATCTGGGCCGTGGCGACGGACCGGCCCCGATGGCAGCTGGTGTTCGCGTGCGTCGTCTCGGTATGGACCTTCGCGTGGGTGGTCGGTCAAGGGATCGCACCGCCGATGAGTCCCTTGGAAGTCCCCAAGGCGCTGCTCGACTGGGCGGGCGCGCCGGTCGGCTGGCTCGAAGCGGCCGAGGCCTGGGCTCGTGACCCATCTCGCTGGTGGGTGTTCTCCGTCCTCGCGGTGTGTGGCGGGCTGCTGTGGTGTGCGACCACGGAACGTGCCCAGCTCACGGCGTTGTTCGGCTGGCTGACCGTGCTGGCCGCGGCGGAGGGGATCGGCTACCACCCGGCGATCTTCCGCGCGGTCATCGCCATGGCCGCGTTCATCACCCTCCTTTGGCTGCTGTCGTTGCCCGGCAAGGTGTCCGTGATGAACAACCGGATCACGCTTGTGCCACGGGACGTCATCCGCGCGGGAGCGACCGCGGCGGCGATGGCGGCGATGGTCCCGTTGCTCGCGCTCGGGTTGGTCGTAATCCGGTTGGTCCGTCCGTACGTCACGCGACCGCCGAAGGTCGTCGTGCCGCGTGCCCGTGAGGCGGCAGAACAGCAGAAGACTCTCGTTCGAGACTGAAACGCCACCCTTCGATGGGTGTGGTGCAGACCACACAGTGGTAAAACGGAAGACGTACGTTCTGTTTCCATGGGAGGGTCTCCAATGGCGGATACCCAGAACATCGTGGTCGGTGTGCCGCGCGAGTCGGCCCCTGGAGAACGACGGGTTGCTCTCGTCCCCAAAGTCGTGGGACGCCTGCGGTCCGCAGGGCTGAACATCGTGGTCGAACCCGGCGCCGGTGGTGGGGCGTTGATGTCGGACTGGCTCTACGAGGAAGCCGGGGCCACCCTCGGCGATCCCTGGGCCTGCGATGTGGTCGTGAAGGTCGCGGCCCCGACGGACGAGGAAATCGCCCGTCTGAAACCTGGCAGCGTGCTGATCGGCTTCCTCGGCACGAACGTCGCGGACGCGTTGGCCGATCGGGACGTGTGCGGCCTGGCGATGGAAGCCATTCCGCGGATTTCCCGCGCACAGTCGATGGACGCGTTGTCGTCACAGAGCAGCGTCGCCGGTTACCTCGCTGCTTTGCTTGGCGCGCAACACCTGACGCGCTTCTACCCAATGCTCACAACCGCGGCCGGGACTGTCCCGCCGGCGAAGACGTTGGTTCTCGGTGCTGGTGTCGCCGGGTTGCAGGCCTTGGCGACGGCTCGCCGTCTCGGCGCGCAGACCACGGGATACGACGTGCGTCCCGAAGTCGCCGAACAGGTGCGTTCGGTCGGCGCCAAGTGGTTGGACCTCGGCATCGAGGCCGTCGGTGAGGGTGGGTATGCGCGCTCGTTGACCGACGAGGAACGCGCCGAGCAGCTGAAGCGCTTGAACGAAGCCGTCATCGGCTACGACGTCGTCATCACCACCGCGCAGGTGCCGGGCCGTCGCGCGCCGATCCTGGTGACCGAGGACTCGGTGACCGCGATGCGCGCGGGCAGCGTTGTCGTGGACCTCGCTGGCGAGTCCGGCGGGAACTGCGAGCTCAGCGTGCCCGGTGAAGTCGTTGTGCGGCACGACGTGACGATCGTGGCGCCGTTGAACCTGCCCGCGGCCATGCCGGAGTCCGCGAGCGAGCTGTACTCGCGCAATGTCCAAGCCCTGCTTGAACTTCTGATCACCGACGGACGGCTGACGCTCGACTTCGACGACGAGATCGTCGCGTCCGCCTGCGTGACGAGGAGGTCGTGATGCTGGTTCAGAACCTGGCCATCCTTGTACTCGCCGGATTCGTGGGATTCGCGGTGATCTCCAAGGTGCCCAACACCCTGCACACCCCGCTGATGTCGGGCACCAACGCCATCCACGGTATCGTGCTGCTGGGTGCGCTGATCGTGCTCGGCCTCGGCGCGAGCGGAACCCTCGACCAGATCCTGCTGGTGATCGCGATCGCCTTCGGCACGATCAACGTGGTCGGCGGATTCCTTGTGACAGACCGAATGCTCGGCATGTTCAAGGCTGCCAAATCGAATGAAACGGAGCCACGGGAATGAGCTGGCTCCAGGATCCCGTCACGATCCAATGCCTGTACATCGTGGCGTTCGCGTTGTTCATCTACGGCCTGATGGGCCTGACCGGGCCGCGTACCGCCGTGCGCGGCAACTGGCTGGCCGCTGTCGGTATGGCGATCGCGATCCTCGCGACCGCGCTGACACCGGGCATGGGCAACTGGTGGCTGATCCTGCTCGGGATCGCGGTGGGTACGGCGATCGGGATTCCCGCGGCACGCAAGGTGAAGATGACCGCGATGCCCCAGATGGTCGCGCTCTTCAACGGCGTCGGCGGTGGCGCGGTCGCTTTGGTCGCGTGGGTTGAATTCCGGCAGTCCCATGGGTTTGCCGACGAACCCGCGCACGTCTCGATCGCCACGCTGTTCGCTGCGCTGATCGGTTCGGTGTCGTTCTGGGGGTCCAATGTGGCCTTCGGCAAACTGCAGGAGATCTTGCCAGGCAAGCCGATCAGCGTCGGCCGGCTGCAACAGCCGCTGAACCTCCTGCTGTTGCTGATCGGTGTCGCTTGCGGTGTCGCGGTTGTGGCGGGTGGCACGTCCGAGTGGCTGATGATCGGCATTCTCGTGTCGTCCGCGGTTCTGGGACTGATGGTCGTACTGCCTATCGGCGGCGCGGACATGCCGGTGGTCATCTCGCTGCTGAACGCCCTGACCGGTCTGAGCGCGGCCGCGACGGGCATCGCACTGGACAACACCGCGCTGATCGTGGCCGGGATGATCGTCGGCGCGTCCGGCACGATCCTGACCAACCTGATGGCGAAGGCCATGAACAGGTCGATCCCCGCGATCGTGGCCGGCGGATTCGGTGGTGGGAGTGGTCCTAGCTCGTCAGGGCCGACGAACAAGACCGTCCGTCAGACCAGTGCGTCTGACGCCGCCATCCAGATGAGCTATGCGCGCCAGGTTGTCGTTGTCCCTGGTTATGGCATGGCCGTCGCCCAGGCGCAGCACGCCGTGCGCGAGATGGCTAAGGAACTGGAGAGCAAGGGCGTGTCCGTCTACTACGCCATCCACCCTGTTGCCGGGCGCATGCCTGGGCACATGAACGTGCTGCTCGCCGAGGCCGACGTGCCGTATGAGCACCTCAAGGAGATGGACGAGATCAATGGGGAGTTCTCGCGTACGGACGTGGCGCTGGTGATCGGGGCGAACGACGTCACCAACCCGGCCGCACACACCGACCCGGGCTCGCCCATCTATGGCATGCCGATCCTGAACGTGAACGAGAGCAAATCCGTCATCGTTCTCAAGCGCGGGATGAGCCCGGGGTTCGCCGGAGTCGACAACGACCTCTACTACGACCCGCGGACTTCGATGCTGTTCGGCGACGCCAAGAAGTCGGTCTCTGCCGTTGTGGAGCAGCTACGTGCCCTCTGACCTGCGACAACGCAGTTAAGGGGACCCCCCTGAAACGGCCCGTTCCGGGGCGTGTAACTTTATCTCTGCCAGCGCGGAACGGGCCCCGGAAACCGGGGAACGAGCGAAGGCCCCAAACATAGCAGTACAAGCCCCTTAGAGGGACGGCCTGAGGTCGCTTCGATAAGGTGTGCGTGTGTTGTTTGAGAACTCAACAGTGTGTCGATCTATTGAAAGCCAGTAGAGCTTTTATTTTGAACCTCGTCGAGAGGTTCCTTTGAGATCCAGTAGAGCTTTTATTTTGAACCTCGTCGAGAGGTTCCTTTGAGATGGACAGATAGACCAGATTCGGTCTGTCGGGATCATCCAACACCATTCATTGTTGGAGAGTTTGATCCTGGCTCAGGACGAACGCTGGCGGCGTGCTTAACACATGCAAGTCGAGCGGTAAGGCCTTTCGGGGTACAC
>JOAA01000029.1 GCA_000720375.1 Rhodococcus rhodnii
CACTACGTTCCTCATCGGTCAAGACCACGGGCTCAAGTTTCGGCGTCGGCACCACCGCAGCATACCGACCAACAACGAATTATTGACTCAGGACACTAGTAGGTCGGGCAGCGATAGTCGGGCGTGCCCGCGCGCGTTTTGATTGCTTGAATTACGTCGGTTTTGGCGTCCGCGTAGTTCTGGACGTACTTCCAGTCGCGTTTGGCCAGTTCCTGCTTGGTTGTCTGATACAGCAGGCGGTCGTCGTCGTTGGTTCGAAGCCAGTCACGGAATGCCGTGTAGATGTCAATCTCGACGCATCCGGCCGTGTACGTATGCAGGTTGACGTCCCGCTTGTCGCCGCGGTCGACGCGCGAATAGAAGCAGCGATGTTCGTGGAATTCCGGCTCGCGAATGTGCAGGTCATAGCCTGCGGCTACGAGGGCGCGGACGTACAAGTCCTCTTTGGAGGAGTCTGGTACTTCGAGCGCGATGTCGATGATGGGTTTGGCCGCGAGGCCGGGAACCGATGTGGAGCCGACGTGCTCGACGCGCAGTGCGACCGGCCCTAGCGCGGTGCGTATTTTGTCGGCTTCCTCGGCGAACCACGAGGGCCAAAGCGGGTCATAGTCGGCGACGACGACTTTTACGGAGTAAGGAGCCGGAGCGTCGCCGACCAACGCGGCCAGATATTGGTCGTCCTGGGACACGCATTTTTCAGACACGACAAACCTCTCTCGATAGGCAAGTCCTTCAGGCTATCGAGAGATGCAACCGATTTGGTCAGCTTCCTAGCTTGCGCCGAGTAGTGGTCCGTTGTGCCGCCGCAGCGACCGTCCCAACGGCTGCCACCGCACCGAACAACGCCAGGAAACCGGCAAAGAACACGGCCATGACGACAAGCACGACCGCCAGCATGCCCATGGTCAACGCTGTACCCACGCACACCCTCCGTTCAGCGATACCCACCGCATCGTGAGCATCACTTCCCTGTGTATCACGGGTCAGGCGACTCAGGCCAGCGGCAACGGGACTGTTCCGCCAGTCGCATCGACCAGCGCGTCCCGCATGACTTCCCGGGGCACCGGAAGCCCGGTGAACTGCGAGACCTGACCGAACGCCTGATGCAGCAACATATCCAGCCCGGTCCCGATCCGGCCGCCACGCGCCTGCACAGCGGCCGCGAGCGGAGTGGGCCAGGGGTGGTAAATGACGTCCACAACGCACGGGGCGACAGCCAGTTCGGACACATGGGAATCCGCGACCCCAGCGGGCACAGTGCTCACAACGACGTCGGACGACGCCACGAGGTCCCGGAAATCCGCATCAGACCAGCGGACCACGTCCAGCTTGACGCCAAGTCGTTCCGCGCAACGCGAAGCGTCGGCCGCCCTGGCCGGATCCCTGACGACCAAGGCAAAAAAGTTCACGTCCACACTGGCCAAAGCGACCATCGTCGCGAGTGCCGTTCCCCCGGCACCGAGCAGAAGCGCGTGTGCACCCGGTTTTCGCTGGTGTCCACCGGCGTACAACAACGCGCCCACAACGCCATCGACGTCCGTGCAGTCGACCCGCCAGCCGCCGTCAGGCAACTGGACGAGCGTATTTCCCGCGCCGACAAGCGAAGCGCGTTCGGTGACCTCATCGGCCACTGCCAAAGCCGCGTGTTTGCCGGGCATGGTCACGGACAAACCAGCCCATTCCGGCCCAAGCCCGGCGACCAACTCAGGCAGCCCATCGGCATCACACGAGATGCGTGAATACGTCCAGCCCGTCAGGCCGAGAGCCTGATAGGCAGCCGAATGCAGCACAGGCGACAGCGAGTGCTCAACCGGCTGCCCGACGACCGCGGCACGGCGATCAGTAAGCGCCACGAGCCCTGGCATCCCTGATGTTCTGGTCGTGCTGCGCCTGGGTCTCGGCGAAGCACGACGTGCCGTCCTTCTCGCACTTCACGAAGAACACCCACGGCCCGTCCGCCGGTTTCGCAGCCGCCTGCAACGCCGCCTTGCTGGTGGCCGCGATCGGCGTGGGGGTAAGACCAAAGTTCAAGTAGCTGTTGTACGGACCTGGCGTGTTGCGCACGCTGCCGTCCGTGGTGATGGTCGGGCGATCGAGCACGTAGTTGATCGTCGAGTCGAAGCCGAGCCGGATGTTGTCGGCCAGCCGCCGGTAGATCACGCGGGAGATCTTGCCGAAGTCCTTCTCGATGCCCTCACGCTCGATCAACGAGCCCATGATCAGCACCTGGTACGGCGTGTACCCGGTCTTCGCAGCCAACGCGGGCATGCCCCAGCCGTCCAGTGTCGTCGCGGAGTCCTTGACGACCTTGGTCAGCAGCTCCTGCGCGCCCAGACCCGGTTCAACGTCGTAGACACCCGGCGTGATCAGGCCTTCCAGCCGGCGCTTCGGCTCGGCCTGCGTGGCGAACGGCACCGCCCACGCGGGCGCACCGAGCTGGGCGAGATCCGTGTTCTCGGCGACCTTCCGCAGCTCCTCGACCGTCGGGCCGGCCTTCTTGCCGTTGATCGTCGCCGTACCGGCGTTGGAGATCAGGCTGAAAATGCCCGGGGTGGTCTTGCCGTCCGGCTGCTTGATGTCGTCGAGCTGCGTGCCCGCGCGGATCTGCAGCTGGCCGACCCGTGCGTCCTTGGTGATGATCCGGTCGACCGCGGCCTTGCCGGACATCTTGGTCTTCATCAGGTAGTAGCCGGGCTGGATGGCCTTGACCTTCGGCTGGTCCTCGCCCGCCGAGGTGAAGGCACGCGAGCTGGCCACCACGTCCTTTTCCTTGAGCGCGGCGCCGATGTCGGCCGTGCCCTGGCCCGCCTTCACTTCGACCACGACGTCCGAGTCACCCGAACCGGCGTAGTCGTCGAATCCGCCGAATCCAAGCACCTGCGTGACGCCGTACCAGGCGCCACCGGCGATGATCGCGACCACGACGACCGCGACGACCCAGAACGTCGGGCTACGTCGCTTCTTGCGTCGCGGTTCCCGAGGCTCGTCGTCGTAGTCGTACTCGTCGTCGTGTTGGTCGTGCCTCCGCGAGTTGTCGAACAGTCCGAGTCCGTCGGTCACTCCGCACCCTCCGGTGAACTCTCCCCGACCCGGTCGTTGTTCCTGCGCACGGCGGCCGCGCGCGTGTCCAGCCATGCCTGCAGGATCTCCACCGCAGCGGCCTGATCGACCACGGCACGCTGCTTCTTGCCACGTACGCCACGCTGCGACAGCATCCGTGACGCTGTGACCGTGGTCAGCCGCTCGTCGCCGAGCCGGACAGGCACCTGCCCGACCCGCTCGGCCAGAGCCGTGGCGTAGGCGACCGCGCCGATCGCCGCCGGGCCGTGCCGGCCAGCCAATGTCTTGGGCAAACCGACCACCACCTCGACCACTTCGTGTTCGGTGACGAGTTGCGCGATCTGGTCCAGATCGCTTCCGGACTTCTCGTCACGGGACAGAGTAACGAGGGGGGTCGCGAGCATCGGCGCTGGATCGCTCAGCGCGACGCCGACCCGTACCGAGCCGACGTCGACGCCGAGCCTCCGACCTGGCCCGGGGTCGTTGTCTCCCGGGCGGTGCGCGGTCGGACTGTCATGCGTCACGCGCCGTCCAGCTCCTTACGCAACAGAGCGATGGCGTCGTCGATACCGGCGGGCTTGGTGCCGCCGCCCTGGGCCATGTCCGGCTTGCCGCCGCCACGGCCGTCGATGGCCGAGGCGAACGAGCTGACCAGCTTGCCGGCGGCCAAGCCCTTGTCCCTGGCCAAACCGGTGGTGGCCACGACGAAGCTGACCTTGTCACCGGCCGGGGCGAACAGCGCGACCACGCCGGCCTCGCCACCGCCAAGCCGGTTGCGGACGTCCGTGGCCAGGGCCCGCAGGCCACCGGCGTCAACGCCCTCAGGGACACGCTCGGCGACCAGGCGCACGCCGCCCAAGTCCTGAGCCTTGGCGGCCAGGTCACCGGCGGACTGCAGCACCTGGGCGATGCGCAGCTGCTCGATCTCCTTCTCGGCGCTCTTGATCCGGCCGAGCAGGCCTTCGATTCGGCTGGGCAGCTCGGCCGACGGCACCTTCAGCTGGTCGGCGAGCTGCGACACGAGCAGCTGCTCCTTGCGGACGTAACGCAGCGCGTCAGAGCCGACCAGGGCCTCGACCCGGTGCACGCCAGAACCGATCGACGAGTCGGTGACGAGCTTGACCAGGCCGAGCTGGCCGATCCGGTCGACGTGCGTGCCACCGCAGAGCTCACGCGAGTACTCGCCCATGTCGACGACGCGCACGTTGTCGCCGTACTTCTCGCCGAACAGGGCGACGGCGCCCAGCTCAAGGGCCTTGGCCTTGGTCGTGGTGAACGTCTGCACCTCGACGTCGGTCTGCAGGTAGTCGTTCACCTCCTCCTCGACCTCGGTCAGGATGTCGGTGGACACCGAACCGGGCGTGGTGAAGTCGAACCGCATCCGGCCCGGGGCGTTGAGCGAACCGGCCTGGGCGGCGCGCTGGCCGTATGCACCGCGAACAGCAGCGTGCACGAGGTGCGTGGCGGAGTGAGCACGGGCGATGGACTTGCGGCGGTCGCGGTCGACCGACCCGGTGACCTCGGAATCCAGGCCGATCTCGCCGGAAAGCACGGTCACCCGGTGCACGAACAGGCCCGGAACGGCCTTCTGCACGTCATCGACCTGGATCTCGGCGCCCGAACCGACCAGCAGACCGGTGTCGGCGATCTGGCCACCGCTCTCGGCGTAGAACGGGGTGCGGTCCAGGACCAGTTCGGCGTGCTGCCCGGCGCTCACCTTGGCCACCGGCTGGCCGTCGACCAGCAGGCCGATCACCCGAGCGGTCGCCTGCAGGTCGGTGTAGCCGAGGAACTGGGTCTCGCCGTGCTGCTCGAGCACCTTGCGGTACTCCGACAGGTCGCCGTGCCCGGTCTTGCGGGCGGCGGCGTCGGCCTTGGCGCGCTGCCGCTGCTCCTCCATCAGCTCGCGGAACCGGGCCTCGTCGACCTGCAGACCCTGCTCGGAGGCCATCTCCAGGGTCAGGTCGATCGGGAAGCCGTACGTGTCGTGCAGCTGGAAGGCCTTGTCACCGGCGAGCACCTTGCTACCGGTGTCCTTGGTCTGTGAGGCGGCGAGGTCGAAGATCCGCGAACCGGTGGTGAGAGTGGCGCGGAAGGTGTCTTCCTCGGTCTTCACCACGGCCGAGATCCGGTCGAAGTCGCGGACGAGCTCCGGGTAGGACGGACCCATGGCGTCGCGGACAACGGCGGCGAACTCCGGCAGGACCGGCTCGTCGACGCCGAGCAGGCGCACGGACCGGACGATCCGGCGCAGCAAGCGGCGCAGCACGTAACCACGGCCTTCGTTGCCCGGGGTCACGCCGTCGCCGATCAGCATCACGCCGCTGCGGGCGTGATCGGCGATGACACGGAACCGTACGTCGTCGATGTGGTCGGCGCCGTAACGGCGTCCGGACATCTCCTCGGCCTTGCTGATCACCGGGCGCACCAGGTCCGTCTCGTAGACGTTGTCCACGCCCTGCAGCAGGTAGGCGACGCGCTCGACGCCCATGCCAGTGTCGATGTTCTTCTTCGGCAGGGTGCCGATCGGCTTGTGGCCGTACTTCGGGCTCTGCTCGCCGCGCACGTCCTGCATGAAGACCAGGTTCCAGATCTCCAGGTACCGGTCCTCGTCGACGACCGGGCCGCCCTCTTTGCCGAACTGCGAGCCGCGGTCGTAGTAGATCTCCGAGCAGGGACCGCCGGGGCCGGGCACGCCCATGTCCCAGTAGTTGTCGCGGCCGTCGCGGCGCTGGATCCGCTCGTCGGGCAGTCCGGCGATCTTCTTCCAGAGCTCGATGGCCTCGTCGTCGTCGAGGTAGACGGTGGTCCAGATGCGGTCCGGGTCCAGCCCGAAGCCGCCGTCGTCGACCGACGAGGTGATCAGGTTCCAGGCGTGCTCGATCGCACCGGCCTTGAAGTAGTCGCCGAACGAGAAGTTCCCGGCCATCTGGAAGAACGTGTTGTGGCGGGTGGTCTTGCCGACCTCGTCGATGTCACCGGTGCGCACGCACTTCTGCACGCTGGTGGCAGTCGGGTACGGCGGCGGGGCCTCGCCGAGGAAGTACGGCTTGAACTGCACCATGCCGGCGTTGACGAACAGCAGGTTCGGGTCGTCGAGGATCAGCGAGGCACTCGGCACCTCGGTGTGCCCGGCGTTCTTGAAGTGGTTCAGGAAGCGGTTGCGAATCTCATGCGTTTGCACGGCTCATCCCTGGAAGGAGGTGTGGAAGGACAGGTGGCGGGCACGGCGGAACGACGGGCTCGGAAGCGACTCAGTCGTCCGCCCGTCGCGCTCGTGCACCGTGCAAGCGCACGCCCGACCGCTCGGTCACCACGTCCTGCAACTCCTTCTCACGCTCTTGCATCCCCGCGCGCACGTCCGCACCGAACGCGCCCACGGCGCCCGCCAGCTCACGCATCGCGTCGCTGACGTTCTCGGCTACACCGGCCGGGGTGGCCTGGTAAGCCTTCTCTCTGAGTTTACGTGACAGCGCAACGCCGGCCGCGACGCCGACGCCGAGCCAGAACAGCCTGCTCATTTGCGACCCCTACGACGGCGCGTGTGCTTGCCCTCACGCTCGTCCTTGCGCTTGCGGCGGGCCTTGATCGCCTTGCTCAGGCCGTAGGACACGGCCGCGACCTTGACGAGCGGACCGCCGAGCGTGGCGGTGAAAACCGAGGTCAGGGCCGAGACGTTGCCGCTGACCGCCTGCGCGTTCGCGGTGATCCCGTCCACCCGCTCAAGCTGGGTGTTGACGTGCGTGAGCGTGGTGTTGGCGCCGGTGAACAACGGATCGGAGTTCTCGTGCGCCTTACGGATCGCGATGGTGGCCTCGTCCAGCGTGCGCCCGAGCTTGATCAGCGGGCGCGCCACCAGGATCACCAGCAGCAGGAACACGACTACAGCTGCAGCCGCGATCCATTCCCCTGCGGACACGAAGCCTCCCGGAAGGCGTTGCTCGAATTGGGTGAAGGAAAGATTACCGGTGTGCCGTCAGTCGTCGGGCAGCGCCTCAAGGCCGAGGTCCTTGCGCATCTCGGCCCGCATTTGCTTGATCCCTGTCTGCGACTCGTCCCAGAGCTCCTTCACCCTCGTCCATTCCGGCGCCTTGCTGCCTGAGGACATGTACATCGCCAGCCGTGAGCGCGGCAGCATGGTTTTACGCAGCAGGTCGTTGAAGCGCTCGGACGCGAACAGGTTCACCGGACCGAGTGAGTGGCGTAGTTCCTCCCGGGCGCGCCACACGTCGTCTCGTTGGTCCTGGCGCAGCACCTGTGGGTTGTCGGCGATCCGCCGCACGGCCGCGACCACCGGGTACACCAGCCAGTCGTAGGCCTCGACAGCCGCGATGATCTTGACGTACGCGTCCTGGCGCCCTTCGTAGCTGCGGGTCTCGCGTTCTTTCTCGCGTTCCCGCTCCCAGCGCTTGTCCTCCCGTTCCTGGTCACGGCGCCAGCGGCGGTCTTCGCGCCAGGCCGCGATGAGCTGAGCGCACAGGACACCGGCGAACCCCACGATTGCGACGGCGATCGTGACCCATAACGGAACTTGAGAGGACATAGCCGGAAAATAGCGCGGCCCCTGGGCGAACCCAGGGGCCGGTGCCGATCAGTGGTCTGATGTCACGGCATATAGCCCGCGGACCAGATCTGGTCGTCGAACCGCTTGTCGCAGGTGTGCAGGACCGCTCGGTTGCCGTTCTCGAACCCGCGCACGACCAGGCACTTCATGGAGCTCTTGTGCCGGAGCAGGAACTCGTGGTCGCTCACCATCTCGCTGCGCCATTGCTGCTTGTCCCAGACGTGGCAGGTGTAGGTGACCACCTGGGCCTCGTTGCCGTTGGTGTGCACTGTGAGGCACTTGTTGGAGTGCTCGTTCATTATCTGGTACCAGCCATTGCGGATGTCTTGGAAGTCCCAGCGCTGGTCGGCGAAGTCGCGGACACAGTCGTACTGGAACGCCGGGCTGTTCTCGCCCCGGTTCTGCGCCACGAGGCACTTGTCTGAATGCCGGTTGCTGACGTGGGCATTTTCCGCCAACACTCCGGCGTTGCCCGTCGGCGCGGCGTTCGCTGACGGAACAGCGAGCACAGCTGCAGCCATAACCGCGGCGACAGCCATGACTTTCCTGAACATGTACGCACTCCATCCCGGCCGGGCCCCTCCCGACCGGAATCAGAGATTTCCGGGCGGCGCTGACTTGACGGTCACTCCGCGGTCACGCGTCGCCGATGTCCGCGCCGAGCGTCAGGGCACCGAAGTGCGAGCCAGCGGTTCGTTCGAGAGCGAAGCGGTCGACTTCGGCGCCGGTCGCGGTGAGCACGCGAACGGTGAGGCGCGTTTTGCGACCCGGGAACGCCGGTTCGGAGTCGATGGCGAGGAAGGCGTAACCGGTGAACCGGACGCGCGACCACTGGACTAGTTCGGTGACTTTCGCCTTGCCGGGCGCCCAGTGGTACGACGGCACGTCCGTGTGCGGCAGTTCGTGACCGGCGTACGTGTCCGGCGCCGGGAAGTCGTAGAGGCTCTTGCCGCCACCGCCGCAGGTCGCGTACACGGTTCCGTCGGCGTCAGGCCGGATCGTACTTCCTATAGGAACCTGCTTGGTGACGCGACCGGCCCGCAATGCGTCGCTGCGTTCGTAGACGTGGTTGTGTCCGTTGACGACGAGGTCGACCTTGTAGCGGTCGAACAACGGCACCCATTGGTCGCGGACGCCGCCGTCGGACGCGTGGCTGTTGGTCGTCGAGTACGCGCAATGGTGGAAGAACACGACGATGAAGTCGACGTCCGGTTGCGCGCGCAGGAACGCCAGGCGTTGCTTGAGCCAGCGGGTTTGTTCGCCGCCGGTGAAGCCGTAGTTTGCCGGGATCTCGTAGGAGACGTCGTTGGCGTCCAGTGAGACGACGCCGACGTTGCCGTAAATGAACGAGTACGCGCCAGGGCACGACCGCGGGCCGGAACCCGGGAAGTCCCAGCGGGCGGTCTGGCCGCCGTAGCCGTTGTGCGGGTAGAGCGCCTCCATGTCGTGGTTGCCGGTGGTGACCATCCAGGGCACGTTCGCGGCGACAGGCTCGATCTGACCGAAGTACGCGTCCCAGACCTTCGGGTTGAACGTGTCGTGACCGGCGTCCGGCGTGATGCCGATCGGCAGTCCGGCGCCGTTGGGGTCCGCGTACGCGATGTCGCCGGCGAGCAGGTGGAACGCCGGGTTCTGTCGTGCGACCGCGCCGTCGTTGGCCAACGCCGCTGTGGTGACGCCTTGGTCGCCGAACACGGTGAAGGTGAATTTGTGCGGCGGGAAACCGCGCGGCGGTGCGGTGGTGAACGCGGCGTCGGCGTGCTTCGGGTCAAAGTCCTCGTGGCCGACGGCGTAGTAGTACTTGGCGCCTGGTCGCAGGTTGCCGATCTCGGCATGCAGGTAGTACTGGTCGGTCGGCGCGATCACGCCCTTGACCTCAGAGTGCAAGGAGCGAATTTCGGCGGGTACACGGTGGCCGAGATCGTTCGGGTCGTGGCCGACGCGGACGAACGGTTTGCGGACGGGCGCCGGGACCTGCCAGCCGATGCGCATTTGAGTCCGCGGGTTGCGGCCGAACGCGATGTGCCGGCCGGTCGGCGCTACCCGGTCGCCGGACGCGTACGCCAGGCCGGGAAGGAAGGTCGGTCCGGCGACGGCCAAGGCCGCGACCGCCGCGCCGCGACCGAGTAACGACCGGCGGCTCAGGTACTCGTACTGCTCGGCCATGGAGAGGCGGCCGGCCAGATCGTCGGGCACACCGACACGAGGTATCTGCATGCCGACATGCTCATCCGGCCACATTCCAACGCGACCACGCCGGCATGAACACCAGCTGTCCACTATGGATAGTGGTGGTCAAGGGATTCCGAAGACCTCTTTACCCGACCACGAACGCAGTCGAGTGCGGCTGTCCGGCAGGTTCCCGGCGTCGATCGGTTCGGGAACGGCAGCATGCCAGAAAGCGGCCGCCGCCGTGTTGTTGTCGTCGTAGTCGAGCGTCCACGGACCAGGGTGACGTGCGAACAAACACTTGGCCGCCACGCGAGCGACGCCTCGCCGTCGGTGACGACGGACGACGAAGAACTCCGCGACCGTCCACGCGTCGTCAGCGAACCGAGTCAGCGCGAAACCGGCAAGCTCGTCGTCGACGGTGATGAAGAACGCCTCTCGGGTTTCATATAGGAAATACAGATCCAGGTAGCTGTAGGCGAACGTCCCGTGCGGCGACAGGCTCAACCCACGGATCTCCGAGAAGTCATGCAGGTACAACTGCATCAGGTTCGCCAACACCGGCTTGTCCGCCTCGGTGACCGGCGTCAGTTCGACCGTCACTCGCCGCGGATGGCCTTGCGGAGTTTGGGAACACGCTCGGCCAATGCCCGTTCAGCACCTCGGGCGGTCGGCTCGTAGTAGTCGCGTCCGACCAAGTTGTCCGGCGGGTACTGCTGTTCCAGAACGCCTTCCGGAACGTTGTGCGGATACCGATAGCCCTTGGCGTTGCCGAGACGAGCAGCGCCCGCGTAGTGGCCGTCGCGCAAATGCGCCGGAACCGTCCCAGCACCGCCCGAGCGAACATCGGACAGCGCGGAGTCGATGGCCATGATGACCGCGTTGGACTTCGGCGCGGTGGCGAGATGGATCGTCGCCTGAGCGAGCGCGAGACGGCCCTCAGGCATGCCGATGAACTGCACGGCGTGATGCGCGGCGACACAGACCTGCAACGCGGTCGGGTCGGCCATGCCGATGTCCTCGCTGGCATGCACGACCAAGCGGCGGGCAATGAACCGCGGGTCCTCCCCCGCCTCGATCATCCGCGCCAAGTAATGCAGCGCGGCGTCGACATCCGAGCCGCGAATCGACTTGATGAACGCGCTAGTCACGTCATAGTGCTGGTCGCCCTGCCGGTCATAACGGACCGCGGCCTTGTCGACCGTCGCCTCGACGGTGGGGAGGTCGATCTCCGGCAGCCCCGTCGCGGCAGCCGAGTCCGCGGCGGCCTCCAAAGCCGTCAATGCCCGCCGGGCGTCGCCACCGGCGAGCCGCACCAGGTGGTCCTCGGCGTCCTTGGCCAGCCCGAGTTTGCCGTCCAACCCGCGAGGGTCGGCGACCGTCCGGCGGATCAGCACGCGAACGTCCTCGTCGGTCAACGGGTGCAGTTGCAGCACCAGCGACCGCGACAACAGCGGCGACACGATGGAGAAGAACGGATTCTCCGTGGTCGCCGCAACCAGCAGGACGATTCGGTCTTCGACCGCACCGAGCAAGGCGTCCTGCTGCGTGCGCGAGAAGCGGTGCACCTCGTCGATGAACAAGACGGTCGACTCGCCCGACCGCGTCAACCGGCGCTTGGCCTCGTCAATGACGGCGCGCACTTCTTTGACGCCGGCGGTCAGCGCCGACAACGCGACGAACCGCCGGCCGATCGCCTGCGAAACCAAGGTGGCGAGCGTCGTCTTGCCCGTCCCCGGAGGTCCGTAGAGCAGCACCGAAGCCGGTGCTGCGCCCTCGACCAGACGGCGAAGCGGCGACCCAGCACCAAGCAGGTGATCCTGGCCGACCACCTCGTCAAGCGACTGCGGCCGCATCCGCACCGCGAGCGGAGCGTTCGCCGCCACTCGCTCCGCTGACCCCGGATGGGGTTGCGGGGCGGACGGCTCCGACACGTCGAACAGGCCCTCATCCACGGCAAACACGCTACCTAATCAAGGCCCGCCCACTGGTCCCGCGGGTAAGACATCCGCCAGGTAGGCGTCCAGATCCGGGCGATCGGGCGTCATGACGTGCCGTACCCACGCCGAGCGTTCGTGGACCAGAGCGGGCAGTTCCCAGACGCACCCGATGAGCGGTTCGGTCAGTTCGCTGAACGCGACGGCGTCCAGCGGTGACGAGGCCGCCCGGACGTGCAGGATCGCCTGGTAGACCCAGGTGTAGAGGTTCAGCCATAACGCGTCCGCGCCCTGGTGGAGCACGACGAACGCGTATCTGGGCGAGTCGGCCTGCTCGTGGACGAGCGATGGGTGCGTCAACGAGTCAGGCAGCAGCTTCGGGAGGAATTCCTCTGCTGCCGCGACTGTCGGGGCGGCGATCGGCTCGTGGCCGATCGTCACCTGGTAGGGCTTGATGGTCCAGCCGTCGACCAGGGTGGCCGGCAACGGCCGGGAGTGACGCTCGGTGAAGCTCATGCCTCGCACATTAGCGAGGGGGTCCGACAAAACTCTTCAGCATGATCGACAACGCGTACGGCACGAGGTCACGGCCGCGCCGCCACAGCCACGGAATGCCCTTGATGATCAGCCACAGCACGTGCCCGGCCGTGCCGACCTGGCGGCCGCCGGAACACGTCAAGCTCACTGGATTGGGTATCGCGCAGTCGCGTTCGGCAAGCAGCGCGGCGAATCCCTGGGCGAGCAGCCGGTGGCCGAGCTCGGACGGGTGCAACCGGTCGACGCTCCATGCGCTCATCTCGTAGGCACCGGGCAGCAGATCGAGGTCGAGGCATCCGGCGTCGTACGCCGCCGACACGGAGTCGATCACCGAGTTGAGAGCGTTGATCCGGCTGCGCAGCGCGCGCCGCAACGACCCGGGGAGCCGGAAGACCTTCGCGTGGTCGTGAAAACGGACGGTCAGCACCACCGTGCCAGCCGCTTTGAGTGTGCTCACGACGTGTTCCAAGTCGGCCCGGATGCGCTCCGGGTCGAAGTCCGAGCGCAACGTGTCGTTCATCCCGACGATGATCACGGCCACTTCCGGTGCCATGGCCAGCGCCTGTGGCAGCTGGATGGTCCGCACGCAGCCCATCCGGGCACCGGTGAACGAAACGTTGACGAACCGCACCTGTTCGGTGCCGCTCAGCGCGTCGGCGAGCAGCGGGCCAACGCCACGCCATCCGCCGCCGGGCAACGGATCGCCCAGCCCCACCGCGGTCGAATCCCCAAGCACGACGAGACTACGTATCTGTCGCAGCCCCTGGGGCGCGTACTCCAGCACGGTCACGGCACAACGATCTCTGGCGTTCGCTCACCACCGGTGACTTCGGGTTAACCGTCCGAAGACGCCTTTTTGAACTATCGGAACGCCGGATACATCGGCAGTTTCAGATCGGGCCCGAACTTCTTGGACAGTGCGTCGACGACGGCCTGTGCGTGCTCGACGATGTTGTCCGCGCCCGCTCGCGCCGCCTCGTCGCACAAGTGCCGCCAACGCGCCGCGAGCGAAACGCTGCGCCTGGGTGACGGCAGGTGGCTGTCGATCGGCCCGTCCTGCTCACCGGGCCTCGGCAGGAACCAGAACGTGGACGCCCAGACCCAGAACAACTGCGCGTCGAGCATCCGCGGCAGCACGACCGAATCGTCGGCCAGGTCCGGCCACATCACGCGCACCTCGGCCCGCCACGCCGCGAACATCGCCTCGGTCATGCCCGCGGGCAACGCGAACGCGCACCAGCACGACGGGAACGGCACACGCAGGTAAGCCGCGTCGAGCATGATGTTGCGGACGCAGCCGCCCTCGAAGTCCAGGAACCGGACGCCGCGGCTGGTGATCAAGTTGTTGTCCGGGCACAGGTCCGACGGGCTGAACCCGCGGTGCCTGCTGGTCGCCAGCAACCATCGGGTCCGTTCGGCGCGCTCGAACACGTGCGCCGGGGTGTGCACACCGAGGACGTCCTCGAGCAGTTGCGGCAGGCGTTCGATGGCAGCGGGCCCGTTGACCGCCAACGGATCGCCTTTCACCTTCGCGGACGACAGCCTGCGCATCAGCGCGTCGAAGTCTGCCTCGCGGCCTGCGGTCGTCGCGTGCAGCCGGCCCAGCGACCGCGCCCACGACAACAGCGCGCGTTCCGCGGCGCGTGCGTCGTCGCCGAGCAGCTTGTCGGCGAGGGTCGGAGCGCGGCCAAGGTCCTCTATAACGATCACGCCAGCCGCGCCGTCGTGTGCATACAGCTCCGGGCACATCCGCTCTTCGGCCGTCAGCGCGGTGAACAGCTGGTAACTGACCGCTTCACGGACGAACGCCTCGGAGGGCATCGGCGGGTTGTAGCGCTTGACCACCAGGGTGCGCGGCAGCGAGAACGGCGTGGCCGCCACGCGCACCCGCACGACGGTGGAGAGCTTGCTGCCGCCGAGGTCTTCCGGTTCGGCGAGCTGGATCTTGGCCCCGTATCGGCGCCGGAGCACGGCTTCCGCGGCATTCACCGCCTCGGAGATGGCCGAGTTCGGCGGTTGGTCGAGATCGGGCGGGTCGGCGGCGATGTCCACACTCATCTCCTCTGACCCTACTCCCGCATCATCGCGGCCCCGACAGTAGTCACAATCAACGATAGAGACGCTCAGTCAGCCTTAACAGGTCACGATCTCAACCAGTGGACAACGGACGACCGTTGTCCCGGTTGGTCCACGTCCGCTTGCGCAGAAGCAGCACCACTCCTGCGGCAAGCACGATGCCGACCAGGTTCACGACCAACTGGCCGAACGAGTACAGACATCGTTGCCATTCCCCCAGCACAGCGGCGACCGCCGCGTAGCCGGCCGCGGGGATGGTCGTCACCGAGATGAACACCCCCACCAGTGCGGCGGACTTGGCCGAGGTCATCGACAACATTCCCGCCGCTCCTGCCAACAATGCCACGATTAGCGAGAACACGCCCACGTCGTAGACGAAATCGACGTTGTGCCCACCGCGAACGGCGTTCACGTCCAGCAGACCGGCCCACTGGCCGAGCAACGTGCCACCCGCGGTGACCACCATGGCCAGCGGAAAGCCGATCGCGATCGCTGTTGCGGCCCGCCCGACCAGGTCCCAGCGGCGGCGCACCAGTCCGACCGCGACCGCGGCGAGCGGACCGAACTCCGGTCCCACCACCATGGCGCCGACGATCGTCACCGGCGAATCGGTCACCACACCGACCGCGGCCAGCAGACACGCGATGATCATGAACCCGAGGAACGTGCCGTTGAGCCGGGACTCCTCCCCCGTGCGGGCGAGCAGTTCCTCCCAGACGACGGCGTCCGCCGCTTCACCGGGTGCGTCTTCAGCCGCCTTGTCCGCCGCGTCGGAGAGCGCTGTGTCGATCTGCTCGACCGTGATCGCGCCGAGGTGGTCGAGGTCGCGTGCGCACAACTTCTCGATCACGTCGTCGGCCGCTTCCCGGGCGACATCGACCTCGACGACGTCGCCTTCGGGCGCGACGGCCACACCGGGCAGCACGATCAGGTGCGTGGCACCCGGTGTGGCTTTGAGCAGGTCGACCACCGCGGTGGTGTGCTCCGGCGGGCACACCACCCGCAGATGCAACATCGATCAGGCCTGAGGCTGCGGCTTGGGCTTGAAGTCGACGCCCGCTTCCTTGCGCTGCGCGGCGGTGATTGGCGCGGGCGCACCGGTCAGCGGGTCGTAGCCCCCGCCGGACTTCGGGAACGCGATCACGTCGCGAATCGAGTCCGAACCGGACAGCAGCATGCAGATGCGGTCCCAGCCGAACGCGACACCACCGTGCGGCGGCGGGCCGTAGGAGAACGCGTCCAGCAGGAAACCGAACTTCTCCTGCGCCTCCTCCGGGCCGATGCCCATCACGTTGAACGCGCGCTGCTGCACTTCCCGGTTGTGGATACGGATCGATCCACCGCCGAGCTCGTTGCCGTTGCACACCAAGTCGTACGCGTAGGCCTTGGCGTTGCCCGGGGCCTCTTCGAAGCGGTCGATCCACTCCGGCGTCGGCGAGGTGAACGCGTGGTGCAGCGCGGTCCACTTGCCCGAGCCGACCGCGACGTCGTCCGAGCCCTCGACGGCCTGGAACATCGGGAAGTCCACGACCCACACGAACGACCACGCGGACTCGTCGATGAGACCGCAGCGCTTGCCGATCTCCAGCCGCGCGGCGCCCAGCAGCGCACGCGAGGACCCCGGGTCGCCCGCGCCGAAGAAGATGCAATCGCCGGGGTTCGCGCCGACGGCCTTGGCGAGACCCTCGCGCTCGGCGTCGGAAATGTTCTTCGCGACAGGGCCACTCAGGGTTCCGTCCTCGGCCACAAGGACGTAGCCGAGGCCCTTGGCGCCGCGGGTCTTGGCCCACTCCTGCCAAGCGTCGAGCTGGCGCCGCGGCTGGCTGGCGCCGCCCGGCATCACGACCGCGCCGACGTACGGCGCCTGGAACACGCGGAACGGCGTGTCCTTGAAGAACTCGGTGAGGTCCGTCAGCTCGACGCCCAGCCGCAGGTCGGGCTTGTCGGAACCGTAGCGCGACATCGCCTCGGCATAGCTGATCCGCGGGATCGGCAGCGTGATCTCGTAGCCGCCGAGCTCACGCCAGAGCGCCGAGATGACCTTCTCGGACAGCGCGATCACGTCGTCCTGGTCGACGAAGCTCATCTCGATGTCCAGCTGGGTGAACTCCGGCTGGCGGTCGGCGCGGAAGTCCTCGTCGCGATAGCAGCGCGCGATCTGGTAATACCGCTCCATCCCACCGACCATCAGCAGCTGCTTGAACAGCTGCGGCGACTGCGGCAGCGCGTACCACGAGCCAGGCGCCAGGCGGGCGGGCACGACGAAGTCACGTGCGCCCTCGGGCGTCGAGCGAGTGAGCGTCGGGGTCTCGATCTCGAGGAAGTCCTCGCCGTGCAGCACGTCGCGGGCGATCCGGTTCGCCTCGCTGCGCAGGCGCATCGCGGCCGCGGGGCCGCTGCGGCGCAGGTCGAGGTAGCGGTGCTTGAGGCGGGCTTCCTCGCCGACGGTCAGGTGCTCGTCCAGCGGGAACGGCAGCGGGGCGGCCTCGCTGAGCACCTTGAGTTCGGTGACCAGGACCTCGATCTGACCGGTCGGGATGTCCGGGTTCTCGTTGCCTTCCGGCCGGACCGACACCTCGCCGACGATCTTCACGCAGAACTCGCTGCGCAGTTTGTGCGCGCGCTCGGCCATCTCGCCTTCGCGGAACACGACCTGGGAGACGCCGGAACGGTCACGCAGATCGATGAAGATGACGCCGCCGTGATCGCGCCTGCGGGCCACCCAGCCGCTGAGTGTGACGGTCTGCCCGGCGTGCTCGGGCCGGAGAGTCCCGGCCTCATGGGTGCGGATCACGGGTAGTGCACTCCAATTCACGATCAGCTTTTCACCTGGGCCGCGAGTCAGCCCCAGGTGAAAAGGCTAGCCAACCCCTCGGCGGCATTTACCGTCGGCTACCGGCAACGGCGGGAGAAGACCAACTCTTGTCGGTACCACGGGCGGTTACCACGAAGTAGTGTCGTGTAACGGTTCATGACCAGGGGAGCCTGACTATGGGAGGCTGGCCGGTTGGGGACGCCGGTGCGATCGACGAGGTCGACGCGCTGGCCGGTGACGCATTCCCGATCGCCCTGCGTGCGGCGATCCGCGCGAGTGGACTGAGTCTCGACCGGATCCAGTACCGGCTCAGAGCCCGGGGCCTGACGATCAGCGTGACCGCGCTGAGCTACTGGCAGTCGGGCAGGCGCAGGCCGGAACGGCCGGAATCGATGAGCGCTTTGAAGCACCTCGAGGAAGTGCTCGGTGTCGAGTCCGGGTCTTTGACGGCGCTGCTGGGACCGCCGCGCCCGCGCGGCCGCGCCCAGCGCACTCCGGCTGCGATCCCGATCGATGCTTTATGGGAGAACCGTGAGCAACTCGCGCCGCTGCTCGCGCGGATGGATCTGGCGTCGGACACGTCGTTGACGCGAATCAGCCAGCACGACCGGGTCGAGATCGCCGGCGACCGTGGTGAGCGCAGTGTGCGGGTGCGTCAGGTTTTACGCGCCGAGCATGACGGCGCCGATCGGTGGATTTCGGTGTATGACGTCGCCAAGCCGGGCAACCCGCTGCCGCGGATCGTTCCGTTGCAGTCGTGCCGCCTCGGCCGGGTCGCGAAGGACCCGGCGGCTGGGCTGATCGTCAGCGAACTGCTTTTCGACCGTCCGCTGTCGCGTGGCGAGACGGTGATCATGGAGTACGAGGTCGCTATGACCGGGCCGCCGTACGCGCGTGGGGATGACTCGTTCTGCCGCAAGTTCCGGCTGCCTGTTCGTGATTACGTGGTCGAGATGCGGTTCGACCCGGCTGATTTGCCCGCGTTCTGCCACCAGGTCAGTACGCCCGCCGACGACCCGGATGCCGCGACCCGGCGAGACCTGGTCGTCGACAGTGCCGGCCGGACGCACGCCGTTGTGCTCGGCTTCGGCCCCGGCACGTTCACTGTTGAGTGGGGCTGGGTCCCCTAGTTTCGTTGAGGTAGTTGTAGATCGTGTACCTGGTCACCTTCAGCTCGGCGGCGAGGTAGTCGACGGCGTCACGGATCAGGAAGAACCCGGCGTCGTCGAGCACTTTGACGACCTGTGACTTGTGTGCCTTCTTCATCAGCGACACGGGAACGCCGACGTCCGCGACGGCTCGTTCGACCAGGTGCCGCTGCAAGGTGTCGACGTCTCCGGGGAACGTCTCGACGTCCTGCGCGGGCGGGCTTGCCGATGTGGACTCGGAGTTGACGCAGAGGCATCCGACCGCGACGCCGTCCGGGTCGCGGATGAACACCGTCGATGACGTTATTGGACGGCCGTCCGGTGCGTGCGTTTCGTAGTTGGTCAGGTCTTGTGTCGTTCCGCGACGGACCAAACCGAGCAACAGGTCGGTCATCGGACCGCCGACCGACCGGTAGGTCAGGTCGCCGGCGATCGCCACGATGGAGTTCGGCAGCTTGCTCAGGTCGTGCAACACGACCTCGGTCCCCGGCCCCAGCGCCGCGCCGAGCCCGTTGATCGTCGGGATCAACGTTTCCAGCACGCCAGCGACCGAGCGCCGCGGTTCGGCGGCCGACCGACCGGTCGGGAGGATGCGTTTCAACGCGATGGACAGTTGGTCGATCGTGTCGGCGGTTGTCGATACGTGCGGCGACAGCCGGATGTGCTCAGGACGGATAGTCGCCGTGATGCCCTCGGCGGTCAGCGCGGCGCCGACGGTTTCCGCTGGGCGGCCGGGAATCGTGAACGCGAGGATGCCCGCCCGGTGGGCGGGGTCGAACGACGAAACGATCTGACCGCCGGCGCGTTGGATGACGTCGCCGAGTTCGTCGATCTTCGCCGAGATCTCGGCCTCGATCTGTTTGACGCCGGACTGCTCGACGAGCTCCAGCGCGGCGTTCAGCGCGCCTGCCGCGATCGGACTGAGGTTCGTCAACGACCACGCGGCCGCGAACGGCGCGGGTTCGTGGACGGAGTCGTCGAACAATCCTGGGTCTTCGGCGCCTGTCCAACCGGACAACACAGGGGTGAGCCGCTCGAGTGCGCGGTCGGACAGCACCATGAAGCCGGTCGACCATCCGGCGCGCAGCCATTTCTGGCCGCCGACGACGAGCACATCGGCGACCTCCCACGGTTCGTCGACGACGCCGAAACCCTGGATGCCGTCAACGACGAGCAGGCGGTCGCCGACCGCTTCACGCATCGCAGCGAGGTCCGCGCGGAACCCTGTCCGGAAATCGACCGCGCTGAGCGATACCGCGACTGTGCCCTTGGTTAGAGCCTCCGGGATTTCCGTCACATGACGAACCCAGCGCGGCTGCACCCCTGCCGCGCGTGACCAGGGATAAGTGTTCGCAGGGAACTCCGCGGCCGAAACGACGACCTCGCCGGTGACACCGAATGCCGCCTGGAACAAGCCAGTGCTGGTGTTCGGCAACAGCACGACATGGTCGGTGTCAGTCCGGCACAAGCGCGCGACCGCCGCGCGGGCGCGCAAATCCTGACGCATCAGGTCGTCGACCGTTGTTGGACCGGCGACCGCGGAGTATTCCGTCAGGCGCGCGCGTTCGGCGAGCACGGCGTTGGACGGCGGACCGAACCGGGCGAAGTCCAGATATCCGGTTGGTTCGCGGAACTGGTTTGCGATCACCTAAAGCACCTTCGCCAGGAACTGCCGTGTCCGTTGATGTTCCGGGTTGTCCAGCACCTGGCTCGGTGGGCCGGTTTCGACGACGGCGCCGTCCACCATGAACACGACGTCGTCGGCGACCTGACGGGCGAAGCCGATCTCGTGGGTCACGACGATCATCGTCATACCGTCCTTGGCCAGCCCCACCATCACGTCCAATACCTCACCGACCAGCTCCGGATCCAACGCCGACGTCGGTTCGTCGAACAACATCAGCTTCGGTTCCATCGCCAGCGCACGGGCAATCGCTACGCGTTGCTGCTGCCCACCGGACAACTGACCCGGATACGAATCGGCTTTGTCCGCGAGGCCAACCCGGTCAAGCAACGTCATCGCCTTCTCACGCGCTTCGGCGTTGGTGCGCCGTTTGACGTGAACCGGTCCTTCGATCACGTTGTCCAGCGCGGTGCGGTGCGGGAACAGGTTGAACCGTTGGAAGACCATGCCGATGCCGCGGCGTTGCTTGGCTACCTCGCGCTCGCGCAGCTCATACAACTTCCCATTTCGTACCCGATATCCGATCGGTTCGCCGTCGACCCAGATCTGTCCGCCATCGATCGGCTCGAGGTGGTTGATGCAGCGCAGAAACGTGCTCTTGCCCGCGCCGGAAGGGCCGAGCAGGCACACCACCTGACCGGGCATGACGTCCATCGACACTTCGTGCAGAACTGTGGTGTTGCCGAACTTCTTGACCACACCGACCGCTTGGACCAGCGGTCCGGAAGACCCGGAAGACACAGTCATGCTCTCCCCAACTTCAGCGACCGGCCGACCTTGTTGCGCAGCCGATGCGCACGGTCGGCGGCGTCGAACGACCGCTCCAGGTAGTACTGGCCGACGCTGGCGATACTGACCAAGATCATGTACCAGGCCGCCGCCGCCAGCAGCGTCTCCATGAACTCCAAGTTGCGCGACGCGATGTTGCTCGCGGCCTTGGTCAGCTCCACGTACGGGATCACCGAGGCGATCGACGTGCCCTTGAGCATGTTGATGAAGTCGTTGCCGGTCGGCGGGATGATCACCCGCATCGCCTGCGGCAAGGTCACCCGGATCAGCGTCTTGCCCGGTGTCATGCCGATCGACTGCGCCGCTTCGATCTGGCCACGGTCCACACTGTTCAGCCCGGCCCGGATGATCTCGGCCATGTAGGCGCTTTCGTTGAGCCCCAGACCGAGCAACGCGGCGGCGAACGCGTTGATCACCGTGTTCGTCGGCGCGTCGACGACGAACGGGATCGAGATGACCGGGAACACCAGCGCGAGGTTGTACCAGATCAGGATCTGCAGCAGGACCGGCAGACCACGGAAGATCCAGATGTAACCCCACGCAAACCAGCGAGCGACGGGGTTGGCCGACCTGCCGAGCAACGCGATGACGACGCCGATGACGGTCGCGCCCGCCTGCGCCGCGACCGCGAGCCCAAGCGTGCGCCACAGGCCTTCGATCATCACGTCGAACGCGAAGAAGTCCGGGATGTCCTCCCAGAGGATCTGCGCGTCGGCGAACGCGAATCCCAGCGCGACGAGGATGCCGATGATGATCGCCGCGCCGACCCACCGTCCCCAGTGGGTCAGCCGGACGATCTCCATGTTCGCTGGTGGACGAGTGCCCGTGGCAGGCCGTCCGCCCCCAGCCGGACCGGGAATGTCAGGCGTGGCCATCGGCCGCTCCTATCCCCCGCCACCTGCGCGAATCCGGAATTGTCAGACCCCGCTGGTAACGTGAAAAACAAGGGATCCCCTTGGGGGAATTGCACATGCGGTGGCGCATGCGCCCGTGGTCAGGGGCCGCCATTGATGGCGGCCTTCTGGATCGCACCCTGGGTGACGTTCCACGACTGCAGGATCTTGGTGTACGTGCCGTCGTCCACAAGCGACTGCAGCGCCAGTTGCACGGCCTTGGCCAGCTTCGGGTTCGCCTTGTTCACGCCGATGCCGTACGGGCCGCCGTTGATCGGCGGCAGGTTGACCACCTCGAAGTACTTGCCGTCGCCCGCCGTCTGCGCGACGTACACCGCGGTCGGCAGGTCGTTCAGGATCGCCTGCACGCGCCCGGTGCGCAACTGGTTCTGGTTCTGCGTATCGCTGTCGGTCGCCGCGACGGTGACTTCGCCCTTGCCCTGCTGGGTGCAGATCGTGCTGCGTTCCTTGGCGTACGTCTCCTGGCTGCTGCCGGAGTTCACCGCGACCGCCTTGCCGCACAGGTCGTCCGGTGACTTGATGCCGGCCGGATTGCCTTTCTGGATCATGATCGTGATGCCGGAGGTGAAGTAGTCGACGAAGTCGATGGACTTCTGCCGTTCCTTAGTGTCGTTGATCGCGGCCATGGTCAGGTCGATCCGCCCGGCCTGCAGGCTGGTGATCAGCGAACCGAACGCCATGTCCTCGTAGACCATCTCCACGCCGAGCTTGCGGCCGATCGCCTTGGCCAAGTCGACCTCGGAGCCGATCGGCGTCTTGCCGTCGGCCGCGTAGAAGTTGTTCGGCGGGTTCTGGATGTTCGAGCCGATCCGGATCTTGCCGGCCGAGGCGATCTCCGGCGGCAGCTCCGCCGCCAGTTTGTCGTCCTTGGCCACCGCCGAAACGGGCGAGTCCTGCCCGCTGGGAGCCGGCGCGCCGGCCGGCTCGTCCTTGCCGCCACAAGCTGTGAGCAGCGCCAATGCCGCTGCCAGCACGCTGATCCGTCGAAGCATGCGGAGCAAGTTACAACTCTCAGTTGAAACTGTCCACATTTTGTTGAAGCATGAGTTCCAGCTGCTCAGACGCCACGGGCGGCGATTTTGGCGTGGATTCCGGCATGCTGCCGCGCGGAAAACTGCTGCCTTGCAGGCCGTACTTGCGCACGAGCGGTTTGACGCGTTCACCGAGCCAGTCACGGTAGGCACGCTTGGCGTAACTGCCCCGCGCGTAGATGTCCCGGTAGTCGTCGAGCAGGTCCGGGCGCTCACGCTCCAACCACGCCGCGAACCATTCGCGCGTACCCGGCCTCAGGTGCAACGGGATCATGGTCGCGCCAGTCGCACCGGCCTCGGCGATCTGGGCAAGCGCCGCCTCAAGCTGCTCGCGCGAATCCGTCACCCTCGGGATCACCGGCGCCACCATCACGCCGCACGGAAGCCCCGCGTCGGTCACGCGCTTGATCATGTCCAACCTGGCCTGCGGGCTCGGCGTTCCCGGTTCGAGCCGCTGCTGCAACTCCCGGTCGACGAGCGCGAGCGACACCCCGATCCCGACCGGGACCTGCTTGCTCACCTTCGCCAGCAACGGAATGTCCCGCACCATCACGGTGCCTTTGGTCAGAATCGAGAACGGCGTGCCCGAGTCCGCGAGCGCCTCGATGATCCGCGGCATCAGCTTGTAGCGCCCCTCGGCCCGCTGATACGGGTCGGTGTTCGTGCCCATCGCGACGTGTTCGCGTTGCCACTTCGGCGAACGCACCTGTTTGGCGACGACCTCGGGTGCGTTCACCTTCACCACGATCTGGGTGTCGAAGTCGCGCCCGGCGTCGAACTCCAGGTACGTATGCGAATTGCGAGCAAAACAGTTGTGGCTGACCACCCCGTTGGCGATGAAGTCGCCTGTGCCCGTGGTGACGTCGTACATGACGACTGGCCCGCTGATCGGTTCGATGTTCACGACCGCGAGCCGCGGCTCGACCACCCCGTCGACGTCAGTGACGAGCCGGATCCCGTTGACGAGGAACGGTTGTCCAGTCATCCCCTCAGCCACCTGCTGCCAACCTTGCTCGGTCAACAACCGGTGTTCGCCGCTCGCCACGAGCGTCGTGCCGTCTTCGAGGGTGACGCGGAACGCGGGTTTGACGGTCGACCAATGCGCGAGGACTCGCGTCGGCACGCGATAACGGTGGTTGCCTAACCGGCCGGTGCCGTAGATCTCGTCGCCGACGTTGACCTCTGCCAGCGGCCGGGTTGTGCCGTCGCGCATCAGGATCTCGGTGTCGCCGGCGAGGCAATAGGTGCACGCGTGCGAGCAGCCGCGGTACGGGTTGATCGTCCACTGGAACGGCATCGACGAGCTCGCGGGCACTCGGTTGAGCACCGACTTGGCGTGTACCTCGTGAAACGTGATGTCGGCGAACTCCGGGGTGCGGACCGTGCGCACCAGCCCTGGCAGGGCCAGTTGCCCGCGATCGGCCCGTTGAGCGTCCCAGCGCATGACCTTGATCCGAACATATGTTCGAGGCGCTGTCAAACTTTGTACAGGTTTTGTACGCCGGTACGGAACAGTGCTACCTGTCGGCGGCGCACAACCCCCCAGGCGCCGCCGACCATCCCACCGCGTCGGTTCACTGTCGTCGCGCGTACGACCGTCAATCACGAAAACGGTCTTCCACGTTCTTGTGCGGCTGTCATGATCACAGGCATGTCGTTGCTGGACACGCTGCTGGTGCCGTTCCACACACCGGCGGTCACAATCGGCGGCACCAGCACGAGCTGGGGCGAGATCGCCGGGTTCGTCACGGGCGCCTTATGCGTGTGGCTGGTCGCCAGGCAGAACGTGTGGAACTGGCCGATCGGCATCCTCAACAACATCGCGTTCCTCGCGCTGTTCATGACCAGCGGGCTGTACGCGGACGGCTGGTTGCAGGTCGTCTACATGGCACTCGCCGTCTACGGCTGGTGGTCGTGGTTACGCGGCGGCCAGGCACACACCTACCTACCGGTCGGTCGGACGACCCCTGGTCAATGGTGGACGTTGCTTGGCGTCGGTCTCGCGGGAACCGTCGCGCTGGCGTGGATATTAGATACGAAAACGGATTCGACCGTGCCGTTGCCGGACGCCGCGACGACGGTGCTGTCCCTGCTCGCCACGTGGGGCCAGGCCCGCAAGAAGGTCGAGTCCTGGTGGCTGTGGATCACCGCGGACCTGATCTACATTCCGCTGTACGCCTACAAACAGCTGTGGCTGACCGCGATCCTTTACGTTGGCTTCCTGGCTCTGTGCGTGGTCGGCCTGCGTAACTGGCGCGCGGACGTGCGAACGCGAGAGTTGGTGGCGGCGTGAAGCAGTTCCAGCACGCGTTGGTGCTCGGCAAGTTCTATCCGCCGCACCTCGGCCACCACTTGCTCATCCGCGCGGCCGCGGCGGCCAGCGAACGAACGACGGTCGCCGTTCTGGCGTCCAGCGTCGAATCGATTCCCGTGGCGTCTCGGGTCTCCTGGTTGACCGCCGAACACGGCGGCGATCCCGGCGTCGCCGTGCTGGGCGACATCGACGAACACCCGACCGACTTCGACGACGACGCCATCTGGGAGGCGCACGTCGCGATCACGCGTTCGGTGCTGTCCCGGCGGGCGATCATGGACGGCGATCCTGCGTCAGCGACCGTCGACGCGGTCTTCACATCCGAGGACTACGGCGCGGAGTTGGCCAAACGCCTTGGCGCCCAGCATGTTCCCGTCGATCCCGATCGGGTGACGCACCCCGTCTCGGGCACCGCGGTGCGCGCCGACCCGCGCGGCCGATGGCAGGACCTGGCTCCGTCCACCCGAGCCGGACTCACCGCCCGAGTCGTCGTGGTCGGCGCCGAATCGACCGGCACCACAACGTTGTCGCGGGCTTTGGCTGATCACTACAAAGCGGCTTGGGTCCGGGAGTACGGCCGGGTGCACACCGAGGAGAAACTAGCGGCGGCCAAGGCATTCACTCCATCGGTCGATGTGGACGGTCTGGTGTGGACGGTCGGCGACTTCATCGACATCGCCGTTCGGCAGGCACGCGCCGAGGACGAAACCGCCCACATCGGACCCGTTCTGGTGTGTGACAACGATCCATGGGCGGCGACTGTGTGGTGCGAGCGCTATCTCGGTTGTTCCTATCCTCAGGTCGCTGAAGCCGTTGGCGATCGACGGCCTGCGCTATACCTCCTCACCGACCATACGGACGTACCGTTCGAACAGGACGGTTGGCGCGACGGTGAGCATTTGCGCGAATGGATGACAGGCTTGTTCGTTCGCCGTCTGAGTGAGCGCGGCGTGCCGTGGGTACGCCTGACGGGCACCAGATCGGAGCGCCTGGAACAAGCGATCGAGGCCTGCGAGGACATGCTCGTAAGACATTTTCGCTACGCCGATCCCTTGGGGTGAAGCACGAGAAGGCAGGATGTCCCGGTGCACGACGACACCGTCCCCATCCCTCGCATTACCGACGAACCAGAAATACCTACTGGTCACGGACATGGGCACGGGCACAGACCGGCAGAGCCCACGACGCGGAACATCCGACGGCTGCTGACATGGCTGCTGCTGCCGTTCGCGATCGCTTCCCTCGTCGGCGTCGTGCTGCTCTACCCCACCGGTGACACGCCGTCACCCGCCAACGGACAACAGCAACCGGTCCGCGGCGAGGTCATCGCAGCGTCATTCGGCGCATGTGACGGCGGCGTGCAGGTCGGTACGCCGGATCCCGCGTGCCTGGTGATCACCGTCAGGATGAGCGACGGTCCGGCCCCTGGCCGCGAAATCACCAGCAGGTCGCCGAACGAACCAAGCACACCGCGGTTCGCCGTCGGCGACAAAGTCGTCCTCGCATACGCTGGCGGCGACCCGGCGGTCGGCGACTCGTATCGCGTCGTGGACTTCCAACGCGGACTGCCGCTCGCAGTGCTCGCCGCGTTGTTCGCGGTGGCCATCCTGGTGCTAGGCCGCTACCAGGGCTTCGCGGCGCTGATCGCGCTGGGCCTCAGCTTTGTCATCCTGCTGCTGTTCGTACTGCCTGCCATTCTGTCCGGGGAGAACCCGCTACTCGTCGCCGTCGCCGGCGCCGGGCTGATCATGTTCGTCGCGCTGTATCTGACGCACGGATTCTCGGCGCGCACATCAACAGCCGTGCTCGGCACAATGATCAGCCTGGTTCTCATCGGCACGCTGGGTGCGCTGTTCTCGGCCGTCACCAAACTCACCGGCCTCGACGAAGACACCGCATTGTTGCTCGGCACGCTCGGGCACGGTCTTGATACGCGCGGACTGCTGTTGGCCGGGCTCGTCATCGGCGCACTGGGCGTCCTTGACGACGTGACCGTCACGCAGGCAAGCGCGGTCTGGGAGTTGCGTCGCGCGAACCCGTTGCTCAGCTGGCGTGAGTTGTACGCCGCCGGTTTGCGAATTGGCCGCGACCACGTGTCGTCCGCCGTGAACACGCTCGCGATGGCGTACGCGGGCGCAGCGCTTCCCGTGCTGTTGTTCTCGTACCTGTCCGGTGCCGGTCTCGGCACGATCCTGAGTTCGCAGTCGATCGCCCAGGAGATCGTGCGCACGTTGGTCGGCAGCATCGGGCTGGTTGCGTGCGTGCCGGTGACGACGTTGGTGGCGGCATTGATAGCCAGCCGCGAGCCCGCTACTCCAGAGAAGCCACGAACTTCGTCACGGCCTCGGGCTTGAGCCGGACCGCCAGCTTGCCCGCGGGCGCGGCCTTGGCCAGCTGATACAACGGGCGGCCGTCGAGGCCTTCACCCCGTGCCTCAGCCCTGAGCTGGGCCACAAGCAATTCGGAGATCACCAGCGACCCCGTGTTCTCGCTGGCTGCGAGCGCGTCGGCGAGTTTGCGCAGCGCCATGATGCCCAGTTCGGCGCCGCCTGTGCCGGAGTACGACGCGACCGCCATGTTGATCCCGCGGCTGCGGGGCGTCTCGGCCACCAGCATGCTCACTGTGCGCACGCTGCGAACGTCCATCACGACCATTTCGAGCCGCTCGGCCTTGGACAGATCGACCGCGCGGCTCCCGAACGTCCGCAGAACGACCTTGGTGCCATCCAGCCACAATGTCCGGCGCGCCTGCGACCAGCTGAACAGCAACAGCGGCAGACCGACGACACCGGCCGCGACAAGCCCGGTCACCTGGCCGAAAATCAGGCCGAGCACCCCGCCGATGGCGGCCGCCAGAAGCAGGATCGCGATGATCGCCATCCGGAAACGCTTTCGCACGCCGGCCCGGTCCAGCAGGTCCAGCGGCAAGTGTTCGTTCGTCATCTCCTACAGCCCTCGCAACGGACCGGGAACCGTCGAGCCCTCTTCCAGACCGGCGAGGAACGGGTTGGTCACGCGCTCGCGGCCGATCGTCGTCGTCGGGCCGTGCCCAGGCAGCACGACGGTGTCATCAGGCAAGGTAAGGATCTTCGTGCGCAACGACTGCGCCATCTTGTGGACGTCACCGCCCGGCAGGTCGGTCCGGCCGATCGACCCGGCGAACAACGTGTCCCCGGCGAACAGCAACCGGCCGCCTTCCTGCGTACCGCACCGGAACGTCACCGATCCCTGGGTGTGTCCGGGCGTGTGGTCGACGGTCATGCTCAGCCCGGCGAGATCCAACACGGACTGGTCGGTCAGCTCGCGCACCTCCTGTGGCTCGCGCATCGCGAGCTTGCCGCCGAAGAACGCGGCGGATTCGGCGCTGACGCCTTTCAACGGGTCCGACAACAGGTCACGGTCGTCAGGATGGATCCACGCGGGGATGTCGTTGCCGTCGCAGATCGGGGCGACGGCGAAACAGTGGTCGAAGTGCCCGTGCGTGAGGATGGCGGCGACCGGGGTCAGACCGTGCTCCTTGATCGCCTCCGCGACCGGCTCGGCGGCGTCCTGGCCCGGGTCGACGATCACGCAGGCCTCGCCTTCGCCCGGCGCGATCAGGTAGCAGTTGGCCTGCAGAGCCCCTGTGGGGAAGCCGACGACAAGCACTCGCACGTCCTCTCGGGTGAATACCGCCACACTACTGGGCATGCCCTCTACACAGTTCTTACTGGGGGTGCAAATAGACTGCGCCGGCTAGCAACGTGAGGGCTCAGGGAGGGTGCAGGTGCCGACGAATCAGCAACGCCGGGAGGCGGCCAAGCGGAAGCTGGAACGCCAGCTTGCCCGTAGGGCCGAGCGCGCGAAGAAGCGCCGGATCATCGCCACCGCGCTAACCGTCGGTGGTGTCGTGGTGGTGGTCGGACTGATCTACCTCCTGGTCGTGTTGAACAGCGGCGACAGCACCAACACCGCATCGGACGCCACGACCGAGCCGACTCCTCCGCCTGCCGAGACCACCAGTGGTCCGTGCAAATACGAGAAGACCCCGGACCAGCCGGCCTCCAAGCCGGTCGACGTGCCGCCGGACGTGGACCCGACGCCGAACGCGGGGACGGCGAAGATCACCCTCAAGACCAACCAGGGCGACATCCCGCTGACCATCGACCGCGCGAAGGCACCGTGCACGGCGCAGGCGATCGAGCACCTGGCGAAGTCCAAGTTCTACGACGGAACGCCGTGCCACCGGCTGACCGCGTCGGACAGCCTGAAGGTGCTGCAGTGCGGTGACCCGACCGGCTCCGGCAGCGGCGGCCCCGGTTTCTCCACCAAGAAGGAGAACCCGACGACCCTGGCCCCGGCACCGGGCGGCAACGGCGTCATCTACCCCAAGGGAACGCTGGCGATGGCGGCCCGCTCGGGCTCGAACGTCACCGAAAGCCAGTTCTTCCTGGTGTACGCGGACAGCACGCTGCCACCGGACTATCCGGTCTTCGGCACGATCGACGCGGCCGGCCTGGCCACCATCGACAAGATCGCGGCGGGCGGCATCACCCCAGGTGACAACGGTCCGACGGATGGCGCACCGAAGAACGCGGTGACCGTCGAAACGGCCACCGTTTCCTGATCGCTTGGTCACAACGGCGCCGCTCGCGAGCGGCGCCGTTGTCGTGTTCAGGGCGGCCGACTGGATTACCGTTGGTGGTACCAGTGGGGACGGAGCAGTGATGTACCGGGAGTACGAGCCGCCGCAGACCGGGGCCGTCCGCTGCGTGTGGACGAGTTCGAAGGTCGGCGTGCAGCGCGTGGTCCCGGACGGCTGCATGGACCTGATTTGGAATGGCGAACGGCTGCACGTGGCCGGACCCGACACCCAGGCGTTCCTCACTGAAGCCAATGGCACCACCGTCGGCGTCCGCTTCCAGCCAGGCGCCGCACCCGGATTCTTCGACATCCCGGCGCACGCGATTGCCAACACGCGGGTGCCGTTGGACGAGCTGTGGCCGAAGGTCCGCGTGCACCGACTCGTCGACGACCTGCACGAGGGTCTACCGGGTCGGAAACTGCTGAACGCGGTGTACTCGGCCGAGCCTGACGGGTTCGCCGACGCCGTCCGCAAACTCGTCGCCAGCAACGAAATCCGCGGGGCGGCGGACAAGCTGGGGATCACCGAACGGCACCTGCACCGCAAGTGCCTGGCGAAGTTCGGCTACGGCCCGAAAACGCTGCAGCGCATCATGCGCTTCTCCAGCGCGATGGAGCTCGTCTACGCCGGCAAACCGTTTTCCGATATCGCATACGAAATCGGATATTCGGACCAAGCGCATCTGTCACGCGAGGTGAAGGCCCTGGCGGGGGCGACCCTGACCAAGTTGGTCCGAGATGCCGACCTGCAAGAGGCGTCGATGGATGACGCGGCCGTCCGCGACGCGACGCTCTACGACGCAGCACTTCACGACGCAGCACTTCACGACGCAGCACTTCACGACGCGGCGCTCCGCAATGCAACGCTCGACGACGCGGCGCTGCGCGACGCAGCCATATACGACGGGACGCTCACAACGCGGCACGTCATGACACGGCCGTGAACGACGCCGTGCACGAGACGGCGGTGCGGGTTTAGGACGCGGACGTCACCCGATAGACGTCGTAGACGCCCTCGACGCTCCGAACGGCCTTCAACACGTGACCGAGATGCTTCGGGTCGCCCATCTCGAACGAGAACCGCGAAACGGCCACCCGGTCCCGCGACGTCGTCACCGACGCCGACAGGATGTTGACCCGTTCATCGGCGAGCACCTTGGTCACGTCGGACAGCAGCCGGTGCCGGTCCAGCGCTTCGACCTGGATCGCGACAAGGAACACCGACGACGCCGAAGGCGCCCACTCGACATCCACCAACCGCTCAGGCTCAGCGAGCAATTCGTCCGCGTTCGTGCAGTCCGTCCGGTGCACGCTGACGCCGCCGCCGCGAGTGACGAACCCGAGGATGTCGTCGCCCGGCACCGGCGTGCAGCAACGCGCGAGCTTGACCCACACGTCCGAAGCGCCCTTGACGACAACCCCCGCGTCACCGGACGCACGGCGGCGCGTGACGGTCGACGGAGTCGCCCGTTCGGCGAGCTCCTCCTCGGCGTGCTCGACGCCGCCGAGCAACGCGACAAGCCGCTGAACGACGTGGCGCCCTGACGTGTGCCCCTCGCCGACGGCCGCGTACAGCGAGCTGATGTCCGGGTACCGAAGTTCACGCGACAGCGCGGTCATCGCGTCGGCCGACACGAGACGCTGCATCGGCAGGCCGACCCGGCGGACTTCCTTCGCGATCGCGTCCTTGCCCGCCTCGATCGCCTCTTCACGACGCTCCTTGGCGAACCACTGCTTGATCTTGGCGCGCGCCCGTGGCGACGCGGCGAACTGCAGCCAGTCGCGTGACGGACCGGCGCCCTCGGCCTTCGAGGTGAAGATCTCGACGACCTCGCCGTTCTCCAGCTTGCGCTCCAGCGCGACGAGACGGCCGTTCACCCGCGCGCCGATGCACCGGTGACCGACCTCGGTGTGCACGGCGTACGCGAAGTCCACCGGGGTCGACCCGGCGGGCAGCGTGATGACGTCGCCCTTCGGCGTGAACACGAAGATCTCGCGGGTGGAGAACTGGTAGCGCAGTGACTCGAGGAACTCGCCCGGGTCTGCGGCCTCACGCTGCCAGTCGAGCAGCTGCCGCATCCACGCCATCTCGTCGACCTCGACACCCTTACTGTCGTGGGTGCCGCGGGTCTCCTTGTAGCGCCAGTGCGCGGCGATGCCGTATTCGGCCGTGTGGTGCATGTCGTGCGTACGGATCTGCACCTCGAGCGGCTTGCCGTCCGGCCCGATCACCGTCGTGTGCAGCGACTGGTACACGCCGAACCGCGGCTGGGCGATGTAGTCCTTGAACCGGCCGGGCATCGGCTGCCACATGGCGTGCACGACGCCCATCGCGGCGTAGCAGTCGCGGACGTCCTCGACCATCAGCCGGACGCCGACCAGGTCGTGGATGTCGTCGAAGTCGCGGCCGCGCACGATCATCTTCTGGTGGATCGAGTAGTAGCGCTTCTGCCTGCCCTCGACCGTGCACTTGATCTTGGCGTCGGTCAGGTGCTTGTCCAGCTCCTCGATCACCGCGTTGAGGTAGTTCTCGCGGGACGGGGCGCGGTTGGCGACCAGCCGGACGATCTCGTTGAACTTCTTCGGCTGCAGGATCGCGAACGCGAGGTCCTCCAGCTCCCACTTGACCGTGGCCATGCCCAGCCGGTGCGCCAGTGGGGCCAGCACCTCGAGGGTTTCCTTGGCCTTGCGCGCCTGCTTCTCCGGAGGCAGGAACCGCATGGTGCGCATGTTGTGCAGCCGGTCGGCCAGCTTGATGACCAGGACGCGCGGGTCCTTGGCCATCGCGATGATCATCTTGCGGATGGTCTCGGCCTCGGCCGCCGTGCCCAGTTTGACCTTGTCCAGCTTGGTCACGCCGTCGACCAGGTGCGCCACCTCGTCGCCGAAGTCCGCGCGCAGCAGCTCAAGCGAGTAGTCGGTGTCCTCGACCGTGTCGTGCAGCAGGGCCGCGACCAGGGTCGTGGTGTCCATGCCCAGCTCGGCGAGGATCGTCGCCACCGCGAGCGGGTGCGTGATGTACGGGTCGCCGGACTTGCGGCGCTGGTGCCGGTGCTTCTCCTCGGCGACGTCGTACGCCTGCTGAAGCAGCCCGAGGTCGGCTTTGGGGTGCAGTTCGCGGTGCACCGCGGCCAAGGGTTCGAGCACCTGTTTGACCGGGGCCGCACGCTGCGCGGTGATTCGGCGGGCGAGCCGTGTGCGGACACGACGCGTCGCTGAAGGCGGCCTAGGGACGGCCGGCTGTTCCGGGGCCGGCTTCAGGCTCGCCGCGGACTCCACGTCATGACTCACTCACACGCTCCCGCACTGTCACCAGAGCCTCACGGGTCACGACTGCGACCCGTGTATTGAGAATAACGCGTTGGCCCTGGTGACCATGCCCATTCGCGGTGGGCGGTGCTCCTCACACGGTGAGCAGCGTGTGCAGTTTCCGTCCGACGAGTCGGCTACGACCGCCCAGTGCGCCGATCTCGAGCAACACTGTGATACCCGCCACTTCGCCCTTGGCAAGCTCCACCAGCTCACAGGCGGCAGCCGCGGTGCCGCCTGTGGCCAGCACGTCGTCAATGACCGCCACCCGTTGGCCGGGCTGGATCACGTCGGCCGGGATCTCGAGTTCGGCGGTGCCGTATTCGAGCGAGTACGACGCCTTGCCGCCGACCACGGGCAGCTTGCCGACCTTGCGGACGGGAACGACGCCGAGTCCAAGTGAGTACGCGACGGCCGCGCCGAAGAAGAAGCCCCGTGCGTCGACCGCGACGATCGCCTCGACGTCGCCGAGGGTCTCCGCCATCGCGTCGACGACGGTCTTGAAGGCGGCGGGATCGCCCAGAACGGGCGTGATGTCCTGGAACATCACGCCCGGTTCAGGGAAGTCCGGCACTCGCCGGATCAGGGCGAGTGCCTCGTTCAACTCCATCAGTGCTTGCGCTTCCCGCTCGGCCGCTTGCCTTGCGGCTGGCCCTGCCTGCGCCGCTGTTCGGCGGCGCTGGGGTTACGGACAGGCACGCCACCGGCGGCGCTGAGCGCGCGCTCACGACGCAATTCCGAGGCGAGCGACTCTTCGTCGAACGTCTCCGCCTTGTCCGCGGCGCCTTCGACGCCCGCGGCCTTCGCCGCGAGGTTGGCCCGGCGCGCGTACACGCGCCTGGCCTGCGCCTGGAACTTCGGGTTGCGCATGGTGAAGTCCACCAGCAGCGGCGTGGCCAGGCCGATCGACGAGATCACGCCGGCGAGCATGCCCGCGATCTGCACCAGCGCCAGGTCCTGCAGGGTGCCGACGCCCAGCAGGATCGCGCCGACCACGAACAGGCCGATGACCGGCAGCAACGCGATCAACGCGGTGTTGATCGACCGCATCAGCGTCTGGTTGACCGCGAGGTTGGCCGCTTCGCCGTAGGTCCGGCGGGTCAGTCCGAGCAGGCCACGGGTGTTCTCCTTGACCTTGTCGAACACGACCACCGTGTCGTACAGCGAGAAGCCGAGGATGGTCAGCAGACCGATCGCGGTCGCCGGGGTGACCTCGAAGCCGACCAGCGAGTAGATACCCGCGGTCACGATCACGTCGTGGAACAGCGTGATCAGGGCGGCGACCGCCATCCGTAGCTCGAAATACAGCGCCAGGAAGATCGTCACCAGCACCAAGAACACGAGCAACGCCCACAGTGCCTGGCTGGTGACCTCACCGCCCCACGTGCCGCTGACCGCGCTGTCGCTGATCGCGCCTTCCGGCTGCAGCTGCGACGTCAGCGCGGTCTTCAACCGTGCGATCTCGTTCGGGTTCAGCGTGCGCGCACGGATCTGGATGGACGCGCTGTCGCCGACGCCGACGCTCTGCACAGAGCTCGGCGAGTCGTTCAGCGTGTCCTGGTAGACCTGCGTGACCTGCTCGGTGGTGATGGTGCCCCGGGCGCCGTCGGCGTCCAGCTGGACCTTGGTACCACCGGAGAAGTCGATACCGAAGTTGAAGCCACGGAACACGATCGACGCGATGCACACCAGCACGAGCACCGAGAAGAAGACGTAGAACTTCCTCCGGTTGCCGATGACGTCCAGCGCGCCGTTGCCGGTGTAGAGACGCTGGAAGAACGTGCCGCGCTTGGCGGGCTTGGGCGTCTGCGGCGCCTTGGGCGTTTCCTCGCCGGCCACCTCAGGCCTCCTTCACTGTGGGACCGGTACGGCCGCTGCTGGCCGGTTGGGTTTGCTCGGCCGCGTGGCTCTCGCGGTGCGCGGCACCGAGCCCGACGAGCTTGGGGTTGGACAGCTTCTTCGACCGCGACACCATCGCCACCAGCGGATGCGTCACCAGGAAGACCACGATCAGGTCGAGGACCGTGGACATGCCCAGGGTGAACGCGAAGCCCTTCACCTGGCCGACCGCGAGCAGGTACAGCACGGCGGCGGACAGGAAGAGCACCGCGTCGGCGGACAGGATCGTGCGGCGGGCACGGACCCACGCGCGCGGTACGGCTGAGCGGAATGTTCGGCCTTCCCGCATCTCGTCCTTTAGTCGTTCGAAGAACACCACGAACGAGTCCGCGGTGAAACCGATCGCGACGATCAGACCGGCGACGCCCGCCAGGTCGAGGCTGTAGCCGATGAACCGGCCGAACAGAACGATGATCGCGTAGACGATCGCGAACGACAGTGCCAGCGACAGGATCGTCAGCACGCCGAGCAGGCGGTAGTAGAACAAGCAGTAGATGAACACCAGCAGCAGGCCGATCGCGCCGGCGATGATGCCCGCCTGCAACGAGGCCAGGCCGAGGGTCGCCGACACGGTCTCGGCGTCCGACGACTGGAACGACAGCGGCAGCGAACCGTACTTCAGCACGTCGGCCAGTGCGGTCGCGGTGCGCTGGTTGAAGTTACCGCTGATCTCGGTGTTGCCGCCGGGGATCGGGCCGCGGATCTCCGGGGCCGAGACCACCTGGGTGTCGAGCACGAACGCGGCGCGCTGGCCGACGTTGGCGGCGGTGAACTTGGCCCAGATGTCCGAGCCCGTGCCGTTGAAGGACAGGTTGACCACGAAGCCCGCGCCCTGCGAGTTCGGGGCGGCGTTGGCGTCGCTGATGTCCGTTCCGCGCAGGAACACCTTGCTCAGAACGAACTTCTCGTCGCCCTCCTGGCTGCAGGCGACCAGCGGCAGGTTCGGGTCGTCGTTGCCGACCAGCGGGTCGTCGCCCTCACAGTTCAACGACAACAGCGCGGTCTGCTGTGCGGTCTGGTCGGCCTGCGGGGCGTTGCCGCCGTCCTCGACACCGGCCAGCGCCGGGTTCTGCCGGATGTCACGCGCGGCCTTGATCTGCGCGGCGACCTCAGGGCTGACGGCACCCGTGTTGCCGGGGTCCGGGGCGGGCTGGGTAGTGGGCGGCGTGGCCGGGGTGCTGGGGGTGTTGCTACCCGACGTCGGCGGCTGCTGCTGCACGTGCGGCGCGGTACGGCCCTGCGGCTGGTTGCTGGCCGGCGGAGCACCGGCGGTCGGGCTGCCGGACGGAGGAGGCGTGGCGGACTGGCTGCCGGACGGCGGTGGCTGGGTCCCGCTCGTCGGCGGCGTCTGCGAGGCCGGAGGCTGCTGAGGCGTGTTCGGGATCGCCTGCAGGACCTTGCGGAAGCCGAGGGTCGCGGTCTGGCCAAGTTCTTTGGCCTTCTCGCCGCCGTCACCGGGCACCGTGATCACGATGTTGTTGCCGTCGAGGACGACCTCGGCACCGCTGATGCCCTGGCCGTTGACGCGCGTCTCGATGATCTGCCGTGCCTGGTTGAGTGACTCAGGGCTCGGCGCGTTGCCGTCCAGCGTTCGCGCGGTCAGCACCACACGGGTGCCGCCTTTGAGGTCGATGCCCAGCTTGGGGACCGGCTTGTGGTCACCAGTGCCGAACACCAGGCCGTAGAGGACCGCGATGATCGCTATGAAGAAGGCGAGATAACGAACGGGGCGGAAGTGCCCAGCCGATGGTGCCACGTCTGTCCGTCTCTCTATGTGTCACTAGTTGGGAACCGGGTTGGGTTGGTCATGACGCTGCGCCCGCACCCGTTCTCGAATGGGTGAGGGCGCAGCGTACCGCGAAGGCGATGAGGTTGGTGTTTCCCCAGCGCTCAGTGAATTGCGGTCAGCTCTTTTTGGTCTGCTCAAGCGGCGGGGCGACCTCGGCCGTGGACTTCGGCGTCTCAGTGGCGACGGTCTTCTCGGCCTTGTCGTTGGCCGGGGTCTCCTCGACCTCGGCGACAGCCTCGTCGTCCTCGACGGTCTCCTCGACCACATCGTCGCTGACCTTCTCGCGGATGGCCGCGCGCAGCCAGGTAGTCACGATGCCGTCGGCGATCTCGATGTCAACCGTGGCGTCATCGGAGGTGTTCGCCACGTAGCCGTAAAGGCCCGAAGTGGTCATCACCTTGTCGCCGACCTCGATCGAGTTCTGCAGTTCCTGCTGCTGCTGCATCGCCCGCTTCTGCTTGCGGCTCATCAGCACCATGGGCACGATGAGCACCGCGATCAGCAGAAACGGAAGCAGTTGCCCGAGGTTCATTTCTCTCCGTTCGGCGGACATCCCGTTGGAGTGGAAATGCCCGATTGTTCTGGTTGCCTGCCGCCGAGTGTGCCACCAGCGCGTTACGCCCAGACATTCAGCCTGTGCGCGCGGTCACTCGTCGAACAGCGTAGGCGCCGCTTGACCTGGTGCGTCGCTCGGGGCTTGCAACCCGAGATGCGCCCACGCGGTCGCTGTCGCTACTCGGCCACGAGGGGTTCTTGCCAGCATGCCAGCGCGTACCAGGTACGGCTCGCACACTTCCTCCACGGTAGTTGACTCTTCCCCCACGGCGACAGCCAAAGTCGAAATACCGACCGGTCCGCCGCCGAATGACCTGACCAGCGCGTTCAATACGGCCCTGTCCAGGCGGTCCAGGCCCAGTTCGTCGACGTCGTAGACCTCGAGCGCGGCCCTGGCGACGTCAACTGTGACCGCACCGTTAGCTCGGACCTCCGCGTAGTCGCGGACACGGCGCAGCAGGCGGTTGGCGATACGGGGTGTGCCGCGCGAGCGCCGCGCGATCTCCATCGCCCCGTCCGGCCGCAGGTCAACGCCCAGAATCGTGGCCGAGCGAGCGAGCACCTGCTCGAGTTCGTGCGGCTCGTAGAACTCCATGTGCGCGGTGAAGCCGAACCGGTCGCGCAACGGCCCGGTCAGCACGCCGGACCTCGTCGTGGCGCCGACCAGGGTGAACGGCGCGATATCGAGGGGGATGCTGGTCGCGCCGGGGCCTTTGCCGACCACGACGTCCACCCGGAAGTCCTCCATCGCCAGGTAGAGCATCTCCTCGGCGGGCCGGGCGATCCGGTGGATCTCGTCGATGAACAGCACGTCGCCCTCGACCAGGTTGGACAGCATCGCGGCGAGGTCGCCCGCGCGTTCGAGAGCCGGACCGGAGGTAATGCGGATCGCGCTGCCCAGTTCGGCGGCGATGATCATGGAGAGGCTGGTCTTGCCCAGGCCGGGCGGGCCGGAGAGCAGCACGTGGTCCGGCGGCGCGCCGCGGCGCATGGCGCCTTCGAGCACCAGTTCCAGCTGCTCACGTACCCGCGCCTGGCCGACGAACTCACTCAGCCGCTTGGGCCGCAGGGTCGCCTCGACGTCGCGGTCCTCGGGTTCGGCGAGCGGGGACAGCGCGTCCTCGTCGAGGTCGTCGTGGTGCATGCCGCTGCCCTATCGCTTGCGACCGAGGATGGCCAGGGACTTGCGCAGCACCACCGACGTATCGCCCGCGGAGTTCTCCGCGAGCACGCCGTCGACGGCCTGCTCGGCGGCCTTCTGCGCGAACCCGAGGCCGACGAGCGCTTCGACGACCGAGCTGCGCACCACGCTCGCGGTCGGCGCCACGGGCGATTCACCGCTGGTCGTCAAGGCGCCGACCTTGTCCCGCAGTTCGATGATCAGCCGCTCCGCACCCTTCTTGCCGATGCCGGGGACCTGCGTGAGCATCGCCACGTTGCCCTCCGACAAGGCCGCCCGCAGCTTGTCGGGCTCGAGCACCGCGAGCATCGCCAAGCCGAGCCGTGGTCCGATGCCGGACACGGTCAGAAGCATGTAGAACAGGTCGCGCGCGTCCGTGTCGGCGAAACCGAACAGGGTCAACGAGTCCTCACGCACGATCAGCGCGGTGTAGAGCTGGGCTTCCTCGCCCCTGCGCAGGGTCGCCAGGCAGGACGGCGCCGCCTGTACCGCGAAGCCGACGCCGCCGACCTCGATCACGGCGTGGTCGAGCCCGACCGACAGCACCGGGCCACGTACCGACGAGATCACCGCTTCGCTCCTTTTCGTGCTTCCGCGAGCCGGGCTTTGTGCACCCTGGCCAACGCCGCCGCGCGCTGCTCGGCTTCGGCGAGCCGGGCACGCATCGGCGCGCGCCAAATGTGACAGATGGCCAACGCGAGCGCGTCGGCGGCGTCCGCTGTGCCGGGCTTCTGCTGCAGGTTGAGCAGCCGCATCACCATCGCGGTGACCTGGGCCTTGTCGGCCCGGCCCGAGCCGGTGACGGCGGCTTTCACCTCACTGGGGGTGTGGAATTCGACTTTCAGGCCGCGCCTGGCCGCGGCGACCGCGACCACACCGCCTGCCTGCGCCGTGCCCATTGCCGTCTGCACGTTGTACTGGCTGAACACGCGCTCGACCGCGACCACGTCCGGCTTGTGCAGATCCAGCCAGTTCTCGACGGCGTCGGAGACCGCGAGCAAGCGGTCGGCCAATTCAGCCTCGACCGGCGTGCGGACCGTGTCCACCGCGACACAACTGACGTTGCGGCCGGTCCCGCCGTCGACCACAGCGATACCGCACCTGGTCAAGCCCGGGTCGACACCGAGCACACGCACACCATCACCCCTAAGAACGCTTGTTCGAGAGCGTAACGGGTGGGTTGTCCGCACACGCGCAGACACGCTTGTGGTTGGTTGGGCAGCGTGACACCCGAAGAGATCATCAAGGCGTTGGACCTGCAGCCGTTGCCGGTGGAAGGCGGGCTGTACAAGGAGAACCTGAACGGTCACGCGTACGCGTCAGCGATCTACTACATGCTTGTGGCGCCGCAGTTCTCCCGGCTGCACAAGCTCGAACACATCGAGATCTTCGCGTATCACGCCGGTGCGCCCGCCCGGATGTTGTTGCTGCACCCGGACGGCACGGTCGAACGCCCGGTTCTTGGCATGGATCTGGCGGCTGGTCAGCGGCCGCAGGTGATCGTTCCGGCGGGAACGTGGCAGGCCACGGAGACGCTCGGCGAATGGAGCCTGCTCGGCACGGTCATGGCGCCGCCGTACAACGAGGACGGCGTGACCTTCGCCGAAGCAGGCCCCCTCGTCGCCGCCTATCCCGCTGCCGCCTCGGACATATCGCGCTTGGCCTGACGGCGTTCGGCACGTTTGTCCAGCAAGCTCAGCCACGGCGCGGTCATCACCGTGGTCACGATGGCAACGACCACCAGGACGCTGAACAGGGCGGGCGTGGCGATCCCGGTCTGTAGTCCGACATTCAGCGCGATGAGTTGCATCAGGCCGCGGGCGTTCATGAGCACACCGACGCGCATCGCGACGGGACTCTCCTCGCCCGCGAGCCGTCCCGCCAGCCAGCACGCGCCGAACTTGCCGGCGATCGCCACGGCGACGCAGGCGACGGTGAGCAGCACCAGCGGCACCGTGAACAGCAGGCCGAACGACGTGTTCAGGCCGGAGTAGGCGAAGAACAACGGCAGGAACACGAGTTTGGTCACCGGGCTGATCGCGGCGACGACCCGGTTGGCCACTTCACCGCGCGGGAAGATGAACCCGACGCAGAAGCCGCCGAACACCGAGTACAGCCCGATCGAGTCGGTCCACCAGGCCGCCGCGAACAGCACGATCGCGGTGACCAGCACGAGGTGTTCGATGGCCGTGCCGGGGCGCGACATCAGCCACGCCAGGGCTGGCTTGGCTCCGAAGTACAGGATCACCAAGAACAGCACGGTGCCGCCTGCGGTGACCAGGATGCGGTTCGGGTCGCCGGTGGCCAGACCGATCGTGACCGCCAACAGGATCCACGCGATGCCGTCGTCGATCGCGCCGGAGGCCATCGCCAGCGAGCCGAGCCTGCTGCCGGTGAGTTTCCGTTCGGTGATGATCCTCGCCAGCATCGGGAACGCGGTGATCGCCAGGGTCACGCCGACGAACAACGCGGACACACCTAATGGGATGTCTTCGTTGAGCACGTCGACTTGTCCGTGCATCAACAGGATCAGCGCGACGCCCAGTACGAGCGGGGCGGTCACCCCGGCCAGCGAGATCGTCCCGGCCGGGCGGCCGAGGCCGCGGACCTTCTGCGAGGCGAACTCGTGGCCGACCTCGAACATGAACGCGACGAGACCGATGTGGCTGACGACGTACAGCATCGGCCGGACCGCGTCGGGGAACAACGCTTCCTGAACGCCGGGGAACAGCAGGCCCAGCAACGACGGTCCGAGCAGGACGCCGGCGATCATCTCGCCGACGACCGGCGGCTGGCCGAGCCGGCGGGCGGCCATCGCCACCAGTCGGCATGTGATCAAGATGATGACCGCGGCGAGGAAGAACCGCGCGGTAGTGGTGGCGATATCCATGTGGTGCCCCTCAGTCCACGGCCAGCCGGCCATCCAGTTGTTCGAAGTAGTGCCCGCACAGCCGTTTGCGGCGCGCGTCCCAGACCATGTAGCTGCCCAGCACGAGCTGGGTGATGCTGCGCGTCACGTCTTCCCAGCGGTCACGCAAACGCATGACCGCCAGCCGCCTACCGACCGGTCGGGTGGCTTCCGACCGGTCGGTCAGGAGGCAGGGACCGCGGTTGGGAATCGATCGCGTGTGCGCCGCGGATGTGCGCAATTCGAAACGCGCGAGCGTCGTCCGCGCGACGGCGCGCATCGTGATTGGCATCAGGCCGCGCGCCGGGCACGCGCGGTTGGCCGTCACGCCGTATGGGATGTGATTGACGTCTTTGACGGTGAGCGTCTTCCACCGTTCCGGGTCGAAGCGTTCCGGATGCTCGAAGCCCGCTTGGTGGAAATCGGGGTAGTTGAACAGAAGCACCGAGCCGGTTGGGATCGTGCCGATCTCGCCCGTGGTGATGCGGTGCGCGACGCCGAACAACGGGTACAGGCGTAAGGCTTCGTCCATGACGTGGTCGAACTCGACCGTGCCGTCCAGCAGACCGCGTTGCACGTCAGGGTGTTGCGCGATCGCCATGAGCAGATGCGCCATCGCTTCGCTGGACTGCACGACCGCCGTGTTGAAGAACGTGCCCTGCAAGTACCAAGCCTGTTCCTGAACGGTGAGGACGTCAGGCAACCGATGCGGTACTTCGCCCGCCTCGATGCGCGCGACCAAGTAACGCGTCAGCCGTTCGCGGCGCGCCATGTGCCGCAGACCGCAGCACTTGAGCGACGTGACCACGTCGTCGGCGTTGCCGACGATCAGGTCGCGGGCGGCCCTCGGGCAGGGTTCGTCGAAGACCATCTCGTAGTAGAACTCGGCCCAGATCGGCATCATCAGGTCACGGAGCCGGACTTCGTTCGTTGGCTTCGTCAAAAGTTCGCCGAGGACACGGTCAGCGCACGCTTCGGCGACGGTCGCCGCTTTGGTGTGTGCGCCGGCCAGAATGCGCCGGGTTGTCCGGGCGACTTCGGTATACCACTCGCCGGGTTCGAGGTGCTCCTGATGCACCTGCGGTCCGGGGGCGAGCCAGTACCAGAACAAATCGGACAACACGGCGCCACGGCTGCGTCCGTTGGCCGAGGGGTTCTCGTACAGCGCGCGGAATTGCGTGACCTCGACCTGGATGCCTTCTTTGCCGTTGATGTGCGCGAAGATCCGCAGCCGTAATCGGATGACCAGTGCGGGTAACCAGAACGGCAGGCTGACCAGAAACCCGAGCAGGATGGCGAGGATCGCGATCAACATCGGACCTCCCTGACGAGATCGCGCGCGACGTGGTCCACCGATGCGCAACCGCAGAACGCGAACGCGCGGTCGGTTTCGGCGCGAAGCAGCTCCAGTACTTCGGTGACGCCTTCTTCGCCACGCGCGGCCAAACCCCACAAAACGGGTCTGCCGATCCCGACAGCCCGCGCGCCAAGCGCGAGCGCTTTGACGACATCCGTTCCGCGACGAACTCCGCCGTCGACGAGCACCGGGACGTCAACGGCCGCCGCGATGTCCGCGACCGCGTCGATCGCGGCAACGACGGTGTCCAGTTGACGACCTCCGTGGTTGGACACGAGCAGTCCGCTGACGCCGTGCTCAACCGCGGCCATCGCGTCGGCGGGGTGCAGGACTCCTTTGAGGACGATCGGCAGATCGGTCATGGCCGCGACGCGATCGATGTGGTCCCACGACAATTCGGGAACCATCTCGATGTTCCGCACGCCGCCGTCGGCGGCGAGGTCGCGCATGTTCTCGCAGTGCATGCCGGGTGGCAGATCGTGGAAGTCGTTGTGGTTATCGCGTTCCCGCCAGCCGAACACCGGCGAGTCGACCGTGACGACCAACGCGCGGCACCCCGCGTCCTCCGCGCGTTGGATCAACGTCCGCGTGATTCCGATATCAGATTGGATATAGGCCTGGAACCACAGCACGAGGTCGGCGCCGCCGGCCTTGGCGATGTCGCCGATCGACACGGTCGACGCCATGCTCGCGATCATGACCACGCCCGCCTTCGCGGCCGCTCGCGCCGTCGCCTGCTCCCCTTCCGGATCGGCCAGCCGGTGAAACGCGGTTGGCGAGAGAACGACCGGCATCGTCACCTCGCTGCCGAGCAACGTCGTGCTCAGATCGCGGTTCGCGTGCCCGCGCAGCACGCGAGGCAACAAGCGAAGCCGAGCGAACGCACGTTCGTTCGCCCGCACCGTTACCTCGTCGTCCGCGCCGCCGGCGATGAAGTCGTAGGCGTACCGCGGCAGCCGGTCCCGGGCCAGCGCCTCGAATTCCCTGACCGAGAACGGCATTACTTCGCCGCGGACAGGACGGTCTGCAACAGCCGTTCGGCGAGGAAGTCGGTCAACGGCTTGCGGTGGTTCTCCTCGCTCGTCCAGTCGTTTTCCAGGTTCTCGGCCACGTGGTGCTCCGCGAGCATGGCGCCGCGCTGGAAGTGACGCACGACCGGATGCAGGTATGCCGCATCGTGTGCCTGCCCAGGACTGTCCTGCGCGATCCGGCTTACGGTGATGTCGAACGGGTCGACCTTGTCGTGGTCCGGGCCGTATTCGAGCGTGATGGTGAAGTAGTTCTCGGCGAACTCGCTGTCATGCGCGTAATCGACCGGAACTTCTTCGAAATACTTGGCGTCCGTGCCGTTCACCGCGATCAGGTCGCCGAGCATGCCGAACTGCTGCCACAGCGCCGAACTGCGGTTCACGCGACCGACGATCGCGTCGGTCAACGCGGCCGCGTCGATCGGATACGAAATATGGGGCCATGCGCGGCCGTGGTTCTTGTGCTCCAGGATCCGGTGCAGCGCCTTGACCGTGTAGCGGAAGCCGTGGATGAACCCGCTCGTCGACTTCTTGAAGTCGCGGACCTGCATCATCGTGCCCGCGAAGTACAGGCCGGGCACGTTGGTCGACTGCCATTCGCTGGTCTGCGCGGGGAAACGGTCCTTGATCACCAGTTCCGGCGTGCAGTTCTCGGCGAAGATGGACGTGTCGAACCGGAAACCGGTGCACGCGATGACCCGGTCGTACGGGATGTCCTTGACGACCTCGTTGGCCCTGGAGAAGCTGACCGACGCGACGAACTTGTCGCCCTCTTTGCGGATGCCGAGGATGTTGCCGTCCAGGATCGCGTTCTGTGACTTGAGCTGGTACGTGTCGAGGAAGTTGTTGTTGACCGCGCGTAAATGCCCGACGTAGTGCGTTTTCCAGGCGAACTTGACCGAGTTCGGCCCGGCGACATGGATGACACCAGCGGTCTCGACGAGGTTGTCGGCGGTCTCGAACGCGGAGTTGCCCTTGCCGATGATCAGTACGCGTTGGTCGACGAAGTCCTGCGGGTCGACGCTGACGGTGGTGTACGGCTCCGCCAGGTCGATGCCCGGAATGTCCGGCAAGTACGGCTTGGCCGGCCCGGTCGCGACGATCAGGGTGGGCGCTTCGTAGACCTCCCCGTTACCGTCCACGACGCGGAAGTTCTTGTCCTTGCTGACTTCGACGGCCCGTGAGTTGTACCGGACGTTCAGGTCGAGTTTGGTCGCGTAATCGCCGAGATAGCGGACCATGTCGTCGGCGTCGGGGAAATAACGCGGGGTGTATTTGGTGAAAAGCAGGTCATCGTCGTCGGACAACAACGAGTTCCAGTCCATCCGCAGGTTGAACTCGGCGTCGTCGATCCCGGTGTGCGGCTTGTTGATCGAAATCAGCTGGCGGTGGCGCGGGAACGTCTCGAAGAACGCTCCCGCCGACGAACCGGCTTCGACCACTAGGTAATCTCGTCCGGCACGGTCGAGGAAGTAGGCCAGCTGCAGCCCGGCCGGACCGGCCCCGATCACCAGATAATCGGTGGTAATGGGCATGAATCCCCTCCATGGGCACGCGTGTGCACGAGTGACAAGGGATGACTACGCACGTAACTACGATGTAGTTCGATAGTCGGACATTGTTATTTTTCCCAGTGTCAGCACGACCATCTGGCTGTTGTCTGGACGAAAGCCAACTGGTATGCGCCAGTAGGCTTGCCCGGTGCCGAAAAGGGTCTACGTCATCTCCAGCCGTGAAGATCGGCCGAAGGCCCGGCAGTCTTTGGCGAAGGCGCTCGCCGAAGCGGGCCACCAGGTGGTCGACGAGCTCTTACCGGATGTCGACGGCGCTGTGGTGGTGATCGGCCCGGGTGCGCTGCATTCGTCGAAGGTCTTCCAGGCCACCCAGCAACTGCTCGCGCTGCAGAACGACAGATGGTTCCCTGTGGTCCCCCTGCTGGCCGACGGGATGGACCTGGCCCAGGTCAGAGCCAGCGCACTGCAAGCGCTCGGCGGTATCCAGATGTCCCGGGCGGCTTCGCTGCAGCACCGGATCACCGACACCCTCGCCGCACTTGGCGCAGGTCGGCAAGTGCCGGCCGAGCGCGTGCACCATCCGTTCACCACGATCCGAGTGATCAACGCGTCGCCACTCGGCGCGGTGACTTCTGTGACGACAGGCGAGGTGGCGGGCAGTCCTGTTGTCGCCGCCGCCTGCGACAACGGCGAGGTTCAGGTGTGGCAACTCCTGGACCGAACCGCCCGCCCGTTGGTCCTCATCGGTCACGATGGTCCGGTGTGGACGGTCGCGATCGGGCGAGCCCTTGGCCGGGACGTCATCGTCAGCGGCGGAAACGACCACGCGGTCCGCATCTGGGACGCGGTGACCGGCGAATCTCTGGCGGTCCTCACGGGGCACCAAAGCGCGGTGAACTGTGTGGCCATCTCACCCACCGGCACACACGTGGCCAGCGCGAGCGAAGTCACCGGAACGCTCTACTGGCAGCTGCATGACGGCGGGCCTAATGCGGTGCCCGCTCACAGTTTCAAGGCAGCCACCGCTGTGGCGTTCCACGGCGACGAAATACTCGTCGGCACCTCGACAGGAACCCTGCACCAGCTGAACATCGAGGACCGGACAACCACGTCCATCGGTGAACTGGCGGTCGCGGTGACCGCCGTAGCCGCTGACGGCCCGATCATCGTCAGCGGTGGCGACGACGGTTTCGTCCAGGAATGGAACCTCAGCCGGCCGGTGGAAAGCCACCCAGGCGGGGTTCGAGCTGTGGCCGTGGGCGTTCTCAACGGCGTGGACGTCGTGGTGAGCGGAGGCAAGGACAGTCTTGTCCAGGTTTGGGAGTTAGCCAGCGACGACATCCGGAAGCTCGAAGGGCACAGCCAAACCGTCCGCGGGGTGGCCGTCGGGACGATCGAGGACCAGTCCGTCATCGTCAGCGGTGGGGACGACGGCATGGTCCGTATCTGGGGCGATGTCGTCGCTGACCATGTCGAGTGGCTGTCTGATTCGCCGTCGGACGAAGACCTCCTCATGCGCCGCCCGCTCGCCCGTTCCGTGGCGGCGCGTTTGCGGCGGATGAACGACGACGAACCCGGCACGTCGTTCCTTGTGCACGTCGACGGTCCGTGGGGCGCGGGCAAAAGTACGCTGCTGAAGTTCCTGGAGAAGGAGCTGGAGCCCGCTTTCACGCCAATTCACTTCAACGCGTGGGCTGAATCGGGTGTCGGGCCAGCATGGTGGGCGTTGCTGACCAAGCTCCGCACCGCGGTCAGCAAGCAACGGCGATGGCCGGGACGTGTGTGGTTACGCCTCAGGGAAGCCGTTGCCCGGCTCCGGCGCGTCGGCGCACCCGTGGCGTTGGCGTTCATCGGCTTGATCGCGCTCGCCGGGCTCGTGTGGTGGTTGTTCTCGCCGGCGGCGATCAAACAGATATCCAATACGATCACTGGCGCGCTCGCAGCCATCGGCACGTTCGGCGCCGGCGCGTTGGTGGTCAGCCGCTTCCTGCTGTGGGACTCGGCGCGAGGCGCGAAGCTCTTCGAGCAGTCCAACACCAACCCCATGCTCGAGGTCAGCCGGCACTTCGGCTGGCTGATGGCCCGCTCCAAGAAACCCGTCGTGTTCTTCATCGACGACTTGGACCGGTGCCAGGACACGTACGTCGTCGAACTGCTCGACAACGTCCAGACGCTCGTGCGCGACGCCAGCAAACGAAGCGCGCACTTCGTCGTCTCCGCAGACGGCGCATGGATCCGCACCAGCTACGAACTGGCCTACGAGAAGTTCAGCGAAGCCGTCTCCGCACCGGGCCAGCCACTCGGTTACCTGTTCCTCGACAAGTTCTTCCAGCTACGAATCCCGGTCCCGTCCATCGACGCGCCACGTCAGCAACAGTATTTGCGCGAGCTGCTCAAGGGACCGGTGACGTCGACCAAGGAGCTCGCAGAGGAGGAGCACCGCGTTCGCGAACAGCTGACCAAAAGCACCACGGAGGCTCAGGTCATCGAGACGCTCGAATCCGCGAGCGCCGAAGTGCGCGACCGGGTCGCGGAAACGGCACTCGACAAATTGACGACCCCGGAAGCCGTGGCCGCGACCGAACACAGCTTGCAACGGTTCGCTCCCCTGCTGCCGCCGAACCCGCGAACCATGAAACGGTTCGTCAACGCCTACAGCGCTTTGCGCGCCGTGCGGACGCTCGAAGGCAACCCGGTGCGCGTCGAGTCCCTGGCGTTGTGGACGATCATCGAGATCCGCTGGCCGAGCCTCGCCGACTATCTGCGTACCCATCCCGAGGCGATTTCGCTTGTCGGCAAAGACGAACTCGACGACGTCCCGGAACGGCTGCGAGCACTGTTCGGTGATCCGGCGCTACGGATGATCGCGAAGGCCGATTTCGACGCGACGACCATCCGGTCCTGTTGCGGCGTTTCGATCCCTACGGACCGTTGACGCCGGGAATCCAGCTTTCCGGCAGACCGCTTTCGGTCAGGACGTGCTGCCAGGTCGCGAAGCCGACTGGCGCGTCCGCGGACCACGGCCACAGTCCCTCGTCGGTCGGCGTGATGATCTGCAACGCCGGGAAGTCGCCTTTGCGGTACAACACGAACGCGCTGCCGAAGTACTCGAAGTAGTGGCCTTTGTTCACCCGCTCGATCGTGACCGGCAGGCCTTCGAAGAAGCCGTCGTAGAGCTGTCCGGGCAAGAAACGCTCACCGTTCTTGGCGCGATCGAGGTAAGCGTTGATCAGGACCGGCCCCATGCCTTCCGGAAGCCCGATAACGACCGCCTCGGCGACACCGAAACGCCGCCACGCGCCGACGGAGAACGAGTAGCCCGCGCCTTCCTGGTCCGGTGGGACGTCGATGACCGCACACCCATTGACTTCGGTCTCATGGAGCAGCCAGTCGCGGAATCTCTGTTCGTCAGGGTTCAGCGGCTCGGACACGTCGGCCATTCTGCCTGGTCACCTGATCGAGCGATAACCCGCCTTGGCTCTGCCGAACGCGTACAGCAGATACCCCAGAGCCAGCAAAGCGACGATGAACCCCGCGATCACACCGGGAAAGCTGGGGGCGCCAGGATTGAGGAAACGGCCGTAGAGCCGCAGATCCGCGACCACGTAGTAGATCAGATACAGCAGCGGGTACCCGAGCCAGCTGATCGGGTACCACCACTTCATCGCTCGTTGGTTCCGGCCGACGACCAGGAAGTCAACGAGCACGGCCAGTGGCGTGATCATGTGCTCGAACAGCGAGTAGGCGCGACTTAGGTTGCCGCTCAACAACGTCATGAACGTGACGCACACCAGCAGCAACAAGACCGTCATCGCGCCACGCAACCACGGCGACCGAGGCTCGGCACGACCCGTAACCAACGGATACACCGCCAGCCCGGTGTAGACGACGCCGGTCAGCAGACTTGCCTGCTGACTCAACGCGGTCAGCGGATCGGGCAACCAGTCGACGGCCAGGAAGAAACCAAGGAACCCGCAGAAGGCAACGAACAGGCGCCATGCGAAAACCCCGGGCACCGCCCGGGGCTTCGGCAGAACAGCTTCGTCGGCGGTCAGCCCACCGCCTCCATGACCTCGTCGCTGACATCAAAGTTCGCGTAGACGTTCTGCACGTCGTCGCAGTCTTCGAGCGCGTCGATCAGCTTGAAGACCTTCTTGGCGCCTTCGACGTCCAGCGGCACCGAAACCGACGGAAGGAAGCTCGACTCTGCGGACTCGTAGTCGTAACCCGCGTCCTGAACCGCCTTACGCACGGACACCAGATCGGTGGCCTCGGAGACGATCTCGAAGCTCTCGCCGAGGTTGTTGACCTCTTCGGCGCCCGCGTCAATGACGGCCATCAGCACGTCGTCCTCGGCGAGGCCGCTCGACGGGATCAGCACGACGCCCTTGCGGTTGAACAGGTACGACACCGAACCCGGGTCGGCCATCGAGCCGCCGTTGCGGGTCATCGCGGTACGGACCTCACCAGCCGCGCGGTTGCGGTTGTCGGTCAGGCACTCGACCAGCAGAGCCACGCCGTTGGGGCCGTAGCCCTCGTACATGATCGTCTGCCACTCGGCACCACCGGCTTCCTCACCCGCGCCACGCTTACGGGCCCGCTCGATGTTGTCCAGCGGAACCGAGTTCTTGCGCGCCTTCTGCATGGCGTCGTACAGCGTGGGGTTGCCGTCCGGGTCGCCCCCGCCGGTCCGCGCGGCGACTTCGATGTTCTTGATCAGCTTCGCGAACAGCTTGCCACGCTTGGCGTCGAGGGCGGCCTTCTTGTGCTTGGTAGTCGCCCACTTGGAGTGGCCGCTCATCTCTCCTCCGTCGTCTACGCGCCAGTCAGGACGCCCGAACTATCTCCGTGAACAGCCGGTGCACCCGCCCGTCGCCGGTGAGCTCCGGGTGGAAGGCAGTGGCCAGCACGGACCGTTGCCGAACCGCGACGATCCTACCGGCGGCCGGTCCCGCAGTTTCGGTATCCGGCACCGTAGCGAGCACCTCCACCTCAGGAGACACCGACTCCACCCATGGCGCGCGAATGAACACGGCGTGCAACGGCCCGCCGTCGATGTCAGCGAACTCCAGGTCCTCCTCGAACGAGTCGACCTGCCGCCCGAAGGCGTTGCGCCGCACGATCATGTCGATCCCGTCCAGTTGGTGCTGGTCAGGGCGCCCGTCCAGGACCTTCGAGGCCAACATGATCATGCCGGCGCACGACCCGTACGCGGGCAGCCCGTCGGCGATCCGCGCCTTGAGCGGCTGGAGCAACTCGAACGTCTCCAGCAGCCGGGACATGGTCGTGGACTCGCCACCGGGCAGCACGATCCCGTGCAGCCCGTCGAGTTCCTCGACCCGCCGTACCGGCCGGACCTGCACGTCACAGGCTGTCAGGGCAGCAGCGTGCTCGCGCACGTCGCCTTGCAACGCGAGCACACCGACAACTGGCTGAGCCGTCAACCTGGGTTCCCCTCCCGAAACGCCTTCTACCAGCTTAGAAGATCAGTTCTCGGCGTACGCCCTCACCGCCGGGTTGCCGAGCTCTAAACGGCGGTCGGCCAGATATCCGACATCATATTTCAGATCTGATCCACACTTAACGGCGCGGAGGCCTCGACCGCTGTCCTAGTCGACCGTGACGGACTCGCGGCGCCGCGAGATGACGCGCCAGCCGATGGCAAGCGCGATGACGATCGCGGGCAGCGAATAGAAAGCGATCCGCTCGGCGCCGTCAGAGAACGCCATCAGCACGATGACGAGTGCGAGGAAGCCGAGCGTCGCCCAACCGGTGTACGGGGAACCGGGCATCCGATAGGCCGGGCGTTCCAGTTCGCCGCGCAACGCCGCCTGCCGCAAACGGATCTGGCAGAAGACCAACGTCGCCCAGGTCGCCACCACACCGAGCGAGGCGATGGCGATCGCGATGTCGAACGCCTCCTTGGGGACGAGGTAGTTCAGCACCACGCCGAACACGTAGGCAACCGACGTGAACAGGATGCCGCCGTACGGCACGTGCCGTGCGTTCATCTTGCCGACGAACTTCGGCGCCTCGCCCTTTTCGGCCAGCGCCCGCAAGATTCGTCCGGTCGAGTACAGGCCGGAGTTGCACGACGAAAGCGCCGCGGTGAGGACGACCGCGTTCATGATGTCGCCGACACCCGGGATACCCAGGCGGGAGAACACCGTGACGAACGGGCTCTCGCCGCCGTTGTAGAACGGCCACGGCAGCAACATCGCCAGCAGCAGCACCGAGCCGACATAGAAGATCGCGATCCGCCACACCACGCTGTTGATCGCCTTCGGCAGCACCTTGTGCGGGTCCTTGGTCTCCCCTGCCGCGATACCGACCAACTCGATCGACGAGTACGCGAAGATCACTGCCTGCAGGGTCATCAGCGCGATCCCGACGCCGGCCGGGAAGAAACCGCCGTGCTCGGTCAGGTTGCCGATGCCCGCCGGGGTTCCGCCGATGTCCGCGGCGGTCACCACAAGGCCGAGGCCGACCACCAGGAACACCACGATGGCCAGTACCTTGATCAGTGAAAACCAGAATTCCAGTTCGCCGAACAGCTTCACCGACAACAGGTTGACCGCGAGCAGGACGCCCAGCGCGATCATCGCGGTGATCCACTGCGGGACGTCCGGCAACCACCGATGCACGTAGATGGCGACCGCGGTGATCTCCGCGATGCCGGTCATCGCCCAGTTCACCCAGTACATCCAGCCCGAGGCGAACCCCGCCCACGGGCCGATGAACCTGCGCGCGTAAGTCACGAAACTGCCGGAGTGGGGCTCGTGCATGACCAATTCGCCCAGCGCCCGCATTACGAAGAACGCCGCGATGCCACACAACGCGTATGACAAGACCAGCGATGGACCGGCCTGGTTGAGTCTTCCGCCGGCACCGAGGAACAGCCCAACGCCGATCGCACCACCGATGGCGATCATTTGTACCTGGCGTTTGCCCAGCGCCTTGCGGTAACCGTCTACATTGACCGAGTCCATAGCTGCCGAACCGTAGAGTTTCGATCCGCGAATGATCGAGACCCCTTAAGGAAGACTTAGCGTGAGGCGAACGTCACAATCGGTCATGAGCTGGGGTTAGCTCGCCGAGCAGCCGCGCGCAGGCTGCCTCACTGCGCCCGTTGCCGGTCTCGACGAATTGCACCGAAGCTGTCCTAAGGGCGTTTCGAGCTGCTTCGTAGTCGCCGAGCATCGCGTGCGCACGACCGAGCAACAAACGCGCGTGTGCGGTGCAGCTTTCGTCGTGCATCGCGTCGACGATTTCGAGCGCTCGTCCGAGATATCCGATTGCGCTCGGCGCGTCGTCCCGGTCCAGGCACAGTCGGCCGTAGACGCGCAGGACGGTGGCGGTCCGGTGATCGTCGCCGAGGACCACACATTCGCGAAGCGACTCGTCCAAGCACGCTTGCGCGTCATCCAGCAAACCCTGATGAACGCGGACGACCGCGATGTTGTTGCGGACCTGGATCGCACTGTTCAGATCCCCCAGCTCGGCAAAGATCGCGAGTGCCCGTTGGAAGTACGGCATCGCGTCGTCGAACTGGCCGAGCTCCCGCGCAAGAATGCCCTTGCCGGACAATCCACGCGCCATCCCTGGCCGGTCCCCGATTCGCGCGCTGATGTCGAACGACTCAGCAATGACCTCGGTTGCCTGCGAATAGTTGTCCCAGAAGATGTGCACCTGACCGATGCCGCGCAACAAAGCGGCCGCTCCACGGTCGCAGCCGTGTTTCCTCGCCGCTGGCAAAGCGCGGAGGTGGCATCGCAACCAGTCATCGAACAAGCCTCGGTGCTCGAAGTAGTTCGCGCACGCGGCAGCCAGTTCCCACGCCAACTCGCCGAACCCCAGTTCGGCGGCGAGCGTGATGGCGGCTTCGAGCGCGGGCTGCTCGCTGTCGAACCACGCCAACGGATCGCCGATGAGTTCGTCGGTCACTGCCCACCGCAGCGCGCTCCCTGGTTCTGGCCGCAACACGTTCGGCGGCAGACGGTCAGCCGCAGTTTCGGCGAGCCACAACCAGCCGCCCAATGCGCGCTCGACCGCGTCTCGCGACGCCGACAGGGCGTTGTCCCTCGCCAACGACCGCAGCAAATCGTGTATCCGATATCGTGTAGGATCGACGCGCTGCACCATGTGTCGCGCAACGAGCTCGTCTAACAACGCTTGCGCGTCGCCACCTTCGCCCAAGTCACCGCACTCGCGGTTGCCTTCGTCGTCAAGCAACGCGGTCGCGACCCATCCGGCGAAGTCCGCGGCGCTCAACGCGCCGAGCCTGTCGAACAGTTGCTTCGCGCGCGGTTCCAGTTCGCGGTAGCTGAGCAGAAAGCTGGACCGGACGGCACGATCGTCCGATGGCACGCGATCGCGGTCGGCCGTCAACGACCGGACCACGTGCCTGACCGTCCACTGAGGTCGATCGGCCAGCCGTCCGCCGACGATGCGCATCGCCAACGGCGACCCGCCGCACGCGGCGTGCAACTCGGTCATCTCGTCGATGTGCAATCGCTGACGCCCGACGACATTGGACAACAAGGTGACTGCGTCGCATGCCGGAAGACCGTTCAGTTCCACAGTGGTCAGTCCGGGAATTCGCCGGCGGCTGGTGACCACCACCGCGCAGCCCGGATCGTCCGGCAACAAAGATCTGATCTGATATTCGTCCGCGGCGTCATCGAGGACGACCAACATCCGCCTGCCACTAAGCATGTCCCGGAACAATCCCGCACACGAGTCGACCTCGGTGGGCACCATGTCCGCAGGCACGCCAAGGGCACGCAAGAACCGGCCGAGCACCGCGAGCGGTGGTACGGGCTCGTTGCCGGTCCCCCGTAACGACGCGAAAAGCTGACCGTCCGGGTACCGGCCCTTCGCCTGGTGCGCCACCCGGAGGGCGAGTGCGGATTTACCGATCCCGCCGGGCCCGACGATCAGCAGGTTGTCCTGCAGCCCGCGGTCCAGCACGTCTCGACGGCCCACGAAGTCGGGGATGTCCGGCGGCAATTGCCGAGGCGAGCCCGGGCGGCATCTCGCGTAGCTCGTCGGCCGCAAGCCCGGGTCGGCGCGCAGAATGCCGCCGTGCAACGCACGCAGCGCCGGCGACGGTTGGACGCCAAGTTCGTCGTTGAGCACCTGGCGCCAGCCGTCGTACACCTTCAGCGCCTCGGCGATCCGTCCCGCGCGTGCCATCGCCGTCATCAATTGGCCGCGTGGCCGTTCGCGGAACGGATGGTCAGCGACCAGATCGGTCAACTCCGGGATCACTTGGGCGCTGCGCCCGAGTTCAAGGTCAGCGGCGATGCGGTCCTCGGTGGCGGCCAAGCGCAGTTCCGCCCATTGCACCGCATTGCTTCGAGCGAGCGGGATGTCGATGTCGATCAGATACGATCCGCGCCACAATTCAAGCGCCGAGCGCAGTTTGCGCGCTCCCGACTCGACCTGGCCGTCGTCGATGAGTTCGCGCCCTGCCGCGGCCAACCGGCTGAAAAGCCAGTCGTCGCGGTGCGTGACGTTGAGGAGATAGCCGGCGCCTCGCGTGACGATCTTGTCGCCGTCCAGCGCACGACGCAGCTGCGACACCAGACCTTGGATTTGCACCTTCGCCGACGCCGGCGGCTCGTCTCCCCAGAGCTCGTCAGCGATCCGGTCACGGGTCACAACCTCGCCCGATGCCATCAGCAGCACGGCGAGTACGGCTTTGGCCTGCGGTGTGCCGAGGCGGATCTCAGTGCCGTCCCGAAGGACACGCAACGGCCCCAGCAGCCGGTAACTGAGCACTCCCCGCCCCCGTTTCCTACCGTCATGGCAGAAACACAGGGTTACATGTCCGGGCAGCGCGCACTGTCGGCCAATCAGGGGACAGCCGTCGTCGCTCGCTTGGGCTGGAACGAGCGACGACGGCTGGGTAGCCCCTCGGCCCGTTCGGAACGCTGCCACACGCCGCTAACTGAACGCTAAGCGTTGTGCCGGGCGACGGCGTGGAACGATTCCTTCGGTTCCCAGCGATAACGCGAGAACGGATCCGCATAGCGATCGCGGATTACTTTGACCAGGCTGAACGAGCTGATGTCGAGATCGCGTTCGCGGACCGGCGAATGCGGCGCCTCGGGGTTGATGAACGTGTAGACGTGCGCGGGCATCCCCTCGGCCGCGAAGATCCGCAGCATTCGGGTGAGGTGTTCGGCCTGGACGCCTTCGTCACGTACGAAACCCGGCTTGATCACCGGCGGATCTTGCGTGTAATCGACGATGTCGTAGCCACCGGCGCCGCGCTCCGGCGCGCCGGGATACGTGCAGCACCCGAACTCCAGGATCGTGATGGGCTTGTTCCACTTGCGGTACTGCGCCAGATCGGCGTGGTATTCGTCGTCGGTCTTGAAGTACGGGTAGTAGTCCAGTCCGACGATGTCGAACAGCGACCAGTCCACTGGCTCGAAGTACGCGCCGCCGTAGGTGACCGTGCCTCGGAAGTTGGCACGCGCCGTGCTCGCGGCTTGGCCGAGGAACGCGTTGAGCCGCTGGTAGATGTTCGGCCATTCCTCGGGAGGGATGGTGCCGATGGTCTCGATGCGTTCCTGGAAGTTAGCGCCGGGAATGATTCCCGGCGTGAACAGCAAGTGTTCGCACCCCGCGGCGAAGACGACCTTGCCGCCGTGCCTGCACAGCCTTTCGGCCTGACGCGCCGACTCAGCGAGATGGTCGAGCACCTCGTTCTGCGGATGGTCGTACAAACGCGGCTGCACGTAGACGGTCATCCCGCGTTCGACCGCGGCCCGCGCCGTCGCCGTCAGCCGGTCGATTTCGGTGCCGAACACGGTGACTGATGGGCAGCGCAACCGTCGGCTGATCGCGTCCAGTTCCTGCTCCATCAGCTTGCGGTCCCACCGCGCACGGCTCAGCGGCAGGTCCGGGAAGCGCAGCGTTCCGGTGTCGTAGGTGACCCCAGCCTTCGGCCGTTGCCTCGCGTTCGCCTCTCCTGCCAGGCCTAACGCGGCCAGGCCGCCTACTGCTGCCGCACGTAAAAACGTCGCCCTTTTCATATTTCATCCCATGTCTGGTTAGTCAGCTAAGATACTGGTCATGCAACCAGAAAATGAGCGAAGCGACCAGGGACGGCGCTCGTTCATCGAAGCGGCCCGGCGCGCGCAGATCGTGGACGCAGCGATCGAGACCATCGTCGAACTGGGTTACGCCAAGGCGTCTTTCGCGCAGATCGCTCGTCGCGCCGGCGTGAGCGCGGGCTTGATCAGCTACCACTTCGCCAACCGGGAAGAGCTGATCAACCAGGTGATGATCACCGTGCACGAGTCGATGGACGCCGATCTGACCGCCAAGACCGAAGGCTCGGACAGCCATGCCGTTGCATTGCGACGGTTGATCGAGGGATACGTGCATTACTGCGCGGCACACCCGAAGGAGCTGATCGCGATCAGCCGGATCGCGGCGAACGCGACCGAAGCGCGCGAGTGGGCCGACGGACAACGCGACGCCACGCTCGACGAGATGGAAGACATGTTCCGCGAGGGACAGCAAGCCGGTGAGTACCGGGAGTTCGCGCCGCGGGTAATGGCGCTGACGTTGATGGCCGCCCTGGAGGCCGTCCCTCGCGAGCTCTTCGAGCGACCGGACACCGAGGTTGCGGCGTACGCGTCCGAACTGGCCGACGTGTTCGACCACGCCACACGCAAAAAAGCCCCGTGAGCATCACTCGCTCACGGGGCCTATTTCGTATTTCCTATCGGATTACCAGCCGCGCTCGGCCAAGCGGTGCGGCTGCGGGATCTCGTCGACGTTGATGCCGACCATGGCCTCGCCCAGGCCACGCGACACCTTGGCGATCACGTCGGGGTCGTCGTGGAAGGTCGTGGCCTTCACGATCGCCTCCGCGCGCTGCGCCGGGTTGCCGGACTTGAAGATGCCCGAGCCGACGAACACGCCTTCAGCGCCGAGCTGCATCATCATCGCGGCGTCCGCGGGAGTGGCGATGCCACCGGCGGTGAACAGCACGACCGGCAGCTTGCCGAGCTCGGCGACCTCCTTGACCAGCTCGTACGGCGCCTGCAGCTCCTTGGCTGCCACGAACAGCTCGTCCTCGGGCAGGTTCTGCAGGCGGCGGATCTCCTGGCGGATCTTGCGCATGTGGGTGGTGGCGTTGGAGACGTCACCGGTGCCGGCCTCGCCCTTGGACCGGATCATGGCCGCGCCTTCGGTGATCCGGCGCAGCGCCTCACCCAGGTTGGTGGCGCCGCAGACGAAGGGCACGGTGAACTGCCACTTGTCGATGTGGTTGGCGTAGTCGGCCGGGGTCAGCACCTCGGACTCGTCGATGTAGTCCACGCCCAGCGACTGCAGGACCTGCGCCTCGACGAAGTGGCCGATCCGGGCCTTGGCCATGACCGGGATCGACACGGCGGCGATGATGCCGTCGATCATGTCCGGGTCGCTCATCCGGGACACGCCGCCCTGCGCGCGGATGTCGGCGGGCACGCGCTCCAGCGCCATGACCGCGACGGCACCGGCGTCTTCGGCGATCTTCGCCTGCTCCGGGGTGACCACGTCCATGATCACTCCGCCCTTGAGCATCTCCGCCATACCGCGCTTCACACGGGCGGTCCCGGTCTGCGGGACGGATTCTGGGCTGGTGGTCACGGAAGTCGTCCTCTCGACGTAACGATTGGTTCACCTTGAATCGTACGGCGGGTGTGGCCACTTCCAACGGGCCAATCTGACCCAATATCACCAGGCCACTTCGACAAAGCCCCAGCGTGTGGCCCCTGTCACCCCGTAACGACGGATGGCGACGCCGTTACTACCACTGGATGGCAGAAGACCGGCGGGGTTGTCCCCGACCTGCAAAGGGGTGTGAGATCGAGCACATTGTGTCCTACAGCTGAACACTGTCCGTGCGGGAGGTTGAGGGCTATGGCTGGTAAGCACACCGAGAACGGAGACGTCGGAGCCGCGGTCGCTGTGGACGACCCTGCCAAAGTGCGCAATGTGGTCCTGGTGGGGCCGTCTGGTTCAGGGAAGACCACACTGACAGAAGCCCTGCTCACCGCGGCCGGAGTGCTGTCGCGCGCGGGGTCGGTCACCGAAGGCACCACCGTCTGCGACCACGATCCCGCGGCTGTCCGCCAGCAGCGGTCGGTCGGGTTGTCCGTCGCGCCGCTGATGCACGACGGCGTCAAGATCAACCTCATCGACACACCCGGGTACGCCGACTTCGTCGGTGAATTGCGGGCCGGGTTGCGGGCCGCGGACGCTGCGTTGTTCGTTGTCTGCGCGGCGGAAGGCGTTGACGCCGCGACCGTCGCTGTTTGGGAGGAGTGCGCCGCTGTCGGGATGCCCCGGGCGGTGATCGTCGCGCGACTGGACCACCAGCGCGCCGACGCGGAAAACGAGATCACCGCGTGCCGCGAGGCGTTCGGCGCGGGCGTGCTCCCGTTGTACCTGCCCGCGAAGAACGGTCTGGTCGGGCTGATCACTCAACGGTTCTACGACTATTCCGACGGCTATCCGCCGAAGATGGGCGAGCCGGACCCGGCCGACCTCGAGCGGATGACCGAGGCACGCAACGAGCTGATCGAGGGAATCATCGCCGAGAGCGAGGACGAGACCCTGATGGACCGGTATCTGGCCGGTGAGGATCTCGACCAGGACACGCTCATCGAAGACTTGGAGAAAGCGGTCGCACGCGGCTCGTTCCACCCGGTCATCCCGGTCTGTTCGACGTCCGGCATCGGCCTGGCCGAGGTGCTCGACGGCATCAAGCGCGCGTTCCCGTCGCCGTTGGAGCACATGCTGCCGGAGGTCACCGACCCGAACGGCAAGAATCGCGAGAAGCTGAAGGCTGATCCCGACGGTCCTCTGGCAGCCGAGGTCGTGCGGACGGCGGTCGACTCGTACGTCGGGCGTGTGTCGTTGGTACGCGTGTTCTCGGGAACGTTGCGACCGGAGCGCCCGGTGCACGTGTCAGGGCACGGCATGTCCGAACGCGGGCACGAAGACCACGATGTTGACGAACGCGTGGCGCACATCTACTCACCGCTCGGTGCGACGCTGCGCGAAGTGCCGTATTGCGTCGCTGGCGATCTGTGCGCGTTGACCAAGGTCGGTTCGGCGGAAACCGGCGACACGGTCTCCGCACCGGACCATCCGTTGCTGATGACGCCGTGGACGATGCCCGAACCGTTGCTGCCGGTCGCGGTCGTGGCCAAGACACGCAGCGACGAAGACACAATGGCGCGCAACCTCGCGAGGCTCGTGGCCGGCGACCCGACGCTTCGGTTGGAACGCAACGCCGAAACGCACCAGTTGGTGCTGTGGTGCATGGGTGAGGCGCACGCGGACGTGGTGCTCGCGCGTTTGCGGTCGGGCGGTGCGGACGTGGACACCGAGCCGGTGAAGGTCGCGCTGCGCGAGACGTTCGCCGGACCCGCGAAGGCGAAGGGCAGGCACGTCAAGCAGTCCGGTGGGCATGGCCAGTACGCGGTTTGCGACATCATCGTCGAACCGTTGCCGCGTGGCTCCGGGTTCCAGTTCGTCGACAAGATCGTCGGTGGCGCGATCCCGAACCAGTTCATCCCGAGCGTGGAGAAGGGCATCCGGGCGCAGCTCGAGCGCGGCCTGCTGTCCGGCTACCCGGTGGTGGACATCAAGGTCACGTTGGTCGACGGCAAGGCGCACAGCGTGGACTCGTCCGACGCGGCGTTCCAGACCGCCGGGTCGATCGCGTTGAAGGAAGCCGCTGCCGCTGGCCAGATCACGTTGCTCGAACCGGTGGACACGGTGACCGTTCGGTTGCCGGACGACCACTTGGGCACGGTGCTCGGCGACCTGTCCAGCCGTCGCGGGCGTGTGCTGGGTACCGAGGCGGACACGTCACCGGGTTACTCGGTGATCCGCGCCGAAGTGCCGGCGACGCAACTGATCCGGTACGCGATCGATCTGCGGTCGCTCAGTTCCGGTTCGGCGACGTTCACCCGCGAATTCAGCCGGTTCGACCCGCTGCCACAGAACCTCGTGGCGAGCATGACCACCTAACGGACGGACCTGGTTCGTCCGTCCCAATCGGACTCCAGCAGGGACGGCAGCAACTCGGCGAGCTGGACGGGATAGACGGTGTCGGTGGTGGAGCGCAGATCGGCTGCGCTCCACCAGCGATGCTCGTCGATCGTGTCCAGCTCGATCTGGTTGAAGCCCGAGGTGTCCACAGTGGTCGTCGGGGCGGTCGCGACGAAGAACCACTCTTCGGCGTCGTAGCTGCGGCCGTCGAAGCTGAACACCGCGCGCCGCCGCCAGACGGGCCCGGTCAGCTGGTCGTCCGCCAGTTTGATGCCGGTCTCCTCAAGGAGCTCCCGTAGCGCCGCGGCGCGGATGTCCTCGTCCGGGTCGACCCCGCCGCCGACGGTGAACCAGAACGTGTCGGTTTCGTCGCTGGGGTTGCCGCCGTGGAACAGCAGCACGCGGCCTTCGTCGTCGAGCAACAGCACGCGCGCTGACGACCTCGGCACCGGTGCGACTTCGCCGTTCAGTTGCGGTTCGGCGATCTCGAAGTACTCCGGCTGCGGCGCGGTCCCAGCGAGTTTCAACCACCGGACGGTCCGCCGTCGGCGTTGTGCCAACGTGTCGCGGACCGCGTCGTTGTGCACGCGACGCGCAATGACGACGCGTTGTTCGGCGTCGACCAGTTCGGCGACGAGCGCCAACGGCAGCCGACTGCGATCAACGGCCGCGAGTTCACGGCTGAGTTCGTTCTCCGCCGCTTCACGGTCGTAGCGCGCGGCGTTCTCGGCGTGGTCAGCGATTTCCCGGAGGGCTCCCGGCGCCGTGCCAGTCGCGGCGACCGCACGCGCGACAACGGCGCGGCGCGCAAGCGCGGCCTCCAACCCGGCCCATGCGGCGTCGGATCGGATATGAAGTCGGTTCAGGCGGTTGGCGGTCGCCATCAGCCAGGCCACCAGGATCAGCACCAGCGGAACAACGATGAGCAGGACGGTCACGGCGCCTCACCAACGTGCCGTGGATCGGCGGCGATCGCGGTCTCGTAGACGCGCAGCACTTGATCGGCGACGACCGACCAGTCGAACGCCGCCGCGCGTCGCGAACCTTCGGCGGCCAACGTCGCGCGCCGCTCCCGGTCGAGGAGCAAACCGCGGAGCGCACGGGCCAACGCAGTCGGATTTCCTACAGGATGTAGGACTCCGGCCGTCCCGTCATCGAGCACGCGCCGGAACGCATCGAGGTCGCTGGCGACAACGGGAGTACCCGCGGCCATTGCCTCGAGCAGGATGATCCCGAAGCTCTCGCCACCGGTGTTGGGCGCGCAGTACACATCGACGCTGCTCAATGCGCGCGCTTTGGTCTCGTCGTCGACTTGGCCGAGCAGGTCGATCCGCTCGGCCAACTCCGGACCGGCTTCGCGCCGCAAGTCGTCCGGATCGCCCCGACCGACGACCAACAGCCGCACATCAGGCACGTCCGTCAACAATTGGCGCATCGCGGCGAGCAACACCGGCATGCCCTTGCGCGGTTCGGTGAACCGTCCGACGAACCCGATCGTCGGGCCTTCGCGCGGATATCCGTCCAATGGCTTCGCATCGGCGAAGAAACTGACGTCGACGCCGTTGGGCACCTGGACCGCGTCTCCGCCGAGGTGCTCGACTTGCACTCGGCGCGCCAAGGCGGACACGGCGATCCGCGCCGTGATCTTCTCCAGGAACGGCTGGAGCACCACTTGGAACGCGTTCAACGCGCGCGATTTCGTCGTCGACGTGTGATAAGTGGCGACGATCGGCCCCTCGGCGACCATCAACGCCAGCAAGGACAAGCTCGGGGCGATCGGCTCGTGCAGGTGGAGAACGTCGAAGTCGTGCTCCCGGATCCACCGTCGCACCCGCGCGTACGAAACCGGACCGAACGACAGCCGCGCCACCGAACCGTTGTACGGAATGGCGACCGCGCGACCGGCGGGGTGCACGAAGTCAGGTAACGGAGTCTCCTCGTCGGCGGGCGCGAGCACCGCGACCTCGTGCCCCATCTTCCGCAGCGCCCGGGCCAGGTCGACGACGTGGGCCTGCACTCCCCCAGGGACCTCGAAGGAGTACGGGCACACGACACCGATTCTCATTCGCCGAGCGCTTCCCTGCGTGCGTCCGAAAGGTCGGCGATCCACAGTTTCTGCAGCATGTGCCAGTCGGCCGGATGTTCGGCGATGTCCTTGGCGTACGCGTCGGCCAACGCTTGTGTCGCCGCCGGGACCTCGGCACGCGACTCGACCAATTGCGGCGAATGGATCCGCAGCCCCCAGCCGTCGTCGATGAACAGGTTGTCAACGACCGCGAGCGTCGCGCCGGTGGTCGCCGCCAGACGGGCGGGCCCGGCGGGCATCCGGGTCTCCTCGCCGAAGAACGTGACCGGAATGCCGTTCTTCGTCAGGTCACGGTCGGCGACCAAACACACGACGCCGTTCTTTTTGAGCCGGTCGATCATGCCCCGGAATGGCCCACTGCCGCCGCCGGTCAGCGGGAGAACGTCGAATCCGAGCGAGCGTCGGTACGCAAGGAACCGTTCCCAGACGGATTCGGGCTTGAGCCGCTCGGCGACGGTCGTGAACTCGCCGTAGTTCTGCGCCAGCCAGATACCCGACACGTCGAAGTTGCCGGTGTGCGGCAACGCGAGCACCAGGCCGTTGCCACGCTCCAGCGCCGCTTCGACCACGTCACGTCCGACGACGACTTCGCTGACCTGCCGGGCGATCGCGCGATGGTCCATCGTCGGCAGCCGGAAGACCTCTTTCCAGTACCGCGAGTACGACCGGAGTCCTTGGCGGACGAGGTCGTCCAACTCCTGCGAAGTCGCCCCAGGCACAACCCGGCTCAGGTTGCGGCGGAATTGCTGGGCACCTGAGCCGTTGCGCAGCGCGGCCAGGTCGGCTCCCGCTTGGAACGCCGGGCGCGCAACAAACTCCGGCAGGACTTTGACCAAGCCCCATCCGGCTCCGTACGCGGCGTCGACCAGCCGTTCCTTCACGCGATCTCCTCCTGCGCCGCCTGCCACACCGCGACCAACCGCTGGATCACCGTGACCACGGACAGCACCGCGAGCCCCCACAACGCGACGTGCAGGGCGTACGGCACACCTAGTCCGAAAAGCCCGGTACCTACCAGTGTGATGATCAGACGCTCGGCGCGCTCGACAATGCCGACATCGGCGTGCAGCCCGGAGGCCTCGGCCCTGGCCTTGACGTACGAGATGACCTGTCCGCTGACCAAGCAGATCAGCGCGGCGGCGCCCAGCGTGTGGTTCTGCGCGACGGCCAGGCAGTACCAGGCGACGGCGGCACTGAGCGCGCCGTCGGCGATCCGGTCACAGCTGGAATCCAGCACGCCGCCGAACTTCGTGCCTTTGCCCTTGGCCCGCGCCATGGCGCCGTCCAGCAGGTCCAGCATGGCGAAGCCCCACACGACGAACGTACCGGCGACCAACTCGCCACGGGGAAAGAACCACAACGCACCGGCGACCGCGCCGACGGTGCCGATGAGAGTCATCGCGTTAGGCGTCAGTCCAAGCCGGACAAGCCATGCGCCGATCGGATCGGTCACGCGCGAGACCGAAGCACGGGCGAAGATGTTCAGCATGAGGTCTCGGCGGGCACCCTGATCGACTCGGTTAGCGGCAAACGCAGCCTAACCGCTGGCCCGGCCGGTCAGTACTCGGCCTGCAGCTCGACTTTGGCCTTGTCGCACTGCGGGGTCAGACCGGCCTGGATCGCCGCGGTGATCTGGTCCAGTTGCTGGAGCTGCTCAGGCGTCAGCACGTCGAACAGGTGCTCGCGGACAGCAGTGACATGCCCAGGCGCCGCCTTCTCCAGAACTTTGAAGCCGTCGTCGGTCAACTCGGCGAACTGACCGCGCTTGTCGCTTTCACACGCGCGCCTGCGAACCCAGCCCGCTTCCTCCAACCGGGACACCGCGTGCGAGAGGCGGCTACGAGACGAACGACACATCGCGGCGAGTTCACTCATGCGCAGGGAGCGGCCCGGCATCTCGGAGAGCACTGCGAGGATCTCGAAGTACGCCAGCGGCATGCCCGAGTCGCGCTGCATCTGCCGGTCGAGGTATTCCATGAAGGACCCGGTCGCCCCCAGGAAGCCACGCCAGATCATCTGCTCGCGGGCGTCGAGCCACCGGACCTCTGTCATGACCCCACCGTACCTCATGGTTGAACTCTAAACTAAATCGCGCTAGGGTCTGGTTGAAGATTCAACGAGCCCACGGAGAAGGATAGACATGAGCACCCCGACCATCAACATTCCTGGCTACGTCGTCGGCACCTGGACGATCGACCCGATCCACTCGGACGTCTCGTTCATCGTCCGCCACCTGGGCGTCTCCAAGGTCCGTGGCCAGTTCAACACGTTCGCGGGCGAGATCGTGACCGCCGAGGACCCGCTGCAGTCGACCGTGACCGCGACCATCGACGCCGGCTCCTTCCACACCCGCCAGGAGCAGCGCGACAACCACGTGAAGTCCGAGGACTTCCTGCACGTCGACGACCACCCGGAGATCAAGTTCGTGTCCACCGGCATCCGCCAGGACGGTGGCGAGAACTTCCTGCTGGACGGCAACCTGACCATCCGCGGCACGACCAAGCCGGTCACCCTGGCGCTGGAGATCAACGGCTTCGGCGAGGGCATGGACGGCAAGTCGCTGATCGGCATCTCGGCCACCACCCAGATCAGCCGCAAGGACTTCGGCGTGCACGGCGGCGCGGCTGGCGCGGCGGTCAGCGACAAGATCCAGATCGCCCTCGAGATCGAGGCCGGCCTGAAGTCCGAGTGACTTTGCGAAAGCCTCGCTAGTTGCGTGCCAACGCAAGTAGATACGCCAGCTGTTGTGCCCCTCGCGCCCTGGCGGTTTCTAGGGGTCGTTGCAACACGAGTGGTTAGCCTGCGTCGGTCAGCAGTTTGGCGAGACGCTCGGCTGGGGTGTCCCAGCCGAGCGTTGTGCGTGGGCGGCCGTTGACGTGGACGGCGACCGCGTCGAGGTGTTCGCGGTTGTGGACGGTGAGGTCTGTGCCATTGGGAAAGTATTGGCGCAGCAAGCCGTTCGTGTTTTCGTTGCTACCGCGTTGCCGGGGTGAGTGGGGGTCGCAGAAGTAGGCCGGGATGTCGGTGGCGATGGTGAACGCGGCGTGGCTTGCCGTTTCGGCGCCGTGGTCCCAGGTCAGTGACCGGCGTAGATGGGTGGGCAGGTGACTCATGGTGTCGATGAGGGTGTCGCGGACCACATCAGAGGTGCGGCCGCCACGCCGCCTTCCGTGCCACCATGACCGTCCACAATGAACGGCCCATCACCACGAAACCCTAGAAACAGCCCCAAACCGGCCCCCGCCCTTTCCCGGGGGCACCCCGCCACGCCAGTCTATCGGGGGTGGAAGATCAACAGGGGTTAGGTCGTGCGCGCTGTGGACAACTCATGGCTTGGGGATAACTTGGCACGGATGGTCTCCGGGCCGCCAGGATTGTCAGACTTTTTGAGTACGCTGGATTTCGGGGGCCGCAGGCCGCACCTGGGAATGCCACGGTGAGGGAAAAGCCGCGCCACCTAGGGAAAACGCCGCATCTAGGCAGACGCCGTACCTAGGAAAGCCGAACCAAGGAACGTGGGCCACATCGGAGGCGACGGACCGGCCGACCCTGGAAACGGGTTACGTCACCTGACCAGCACGGGCACAGGACACTAGCGATTCTCTTGTGCGGCAATGGGCACAAGCGACCACAGTAGACGGTCAGACTGTCTTCCAAGCGTCCGCGAGCAGCTGACGAGTTTCGGCGAGCAGTTGCGGCAGGACCTTCGTGTGGCCGATCACCGGCATGAAGTTCGCGTCACCGCCCCACCGAGGCACCAGATGCTGGTGCAGATGCGCCGCGATCCCCGCCCCGGCGATCACGCCCTGGTTCATGCCGATGTTGAACCCGTGCGGCGTCGCGACCGCCCGGCCGACGCGCATCGCCTGCTGCGTGAACTCCGCGAGCTCCAGGGTTTCCTGAACCGTCAGGTCCGTGTAGTCCGCGACATGCCGATAAGGCACGACCATCAGATGCCCTGGGTTGTACGGGTAGAGATTCAGCAGCGCGTACACCAGCTCACCGCGGGCGATGATCAACGCGTCGACGTCGTCGAGTTCGACGACGCGGCAGAACGGGCAACCCTCGGACTGGTCGTGGTCCGGCTTGTTCTCGCCCTTGATGTACGCCATCCGGTGCGGAGTCCAGAGGCGTTGCAGGGCATCGGGCTCGCCGACGCCCTGCTGCTCGACCAGTTCAGGATCGCTCACAGCGTCGCCTGGACGGATTCGGCCGTCGGCGAGCTGTTCTCACGTCGCTCGACCCACGCGGTGATCGTGTCGACCGCTCGATCGACTGGGACGCCGTTGATCTGGGTACCGTCGCGGAACCGGAACGACACCGCGCCCGCCTCGACGTCCTTGCCGCCCGCGAGCAGCATGAACGGCACCTTCTGCATGGTGTGGTTACGGATCTTCTTCTGCATGCGGTCGTCGGAGAAGTCCAGCTCCACCCGCACACCGCGCGCCTTCAACGCCTTCGCCACCTGCTGCAAGTGCTCCGCGTGCTCGTCGGCGATCGGGATGCCGACCACCTGCACGGGCGCGAGCCACGCCGGGAACGCGCCGGCGTAGTGCTCGGTGAGCACGCCGAAGAAGCGCTCGATCGACCCGAATAGCGCGCGGTGGATCATCACCGGGCGCTGGCGTGAGCCGTCCGCCGCGGTGTACTCCAGCTCGAAGCGCTCCGGCAGGTTGAAGTCCAGCTGAATGGTCGACATCTGCCAGGTGCGGCCGAGCGCGTCGCGCGCCTGCACCGAGATCTTCGGGCCGTAGAACGCCGCGCCACCCGGGTCGGGAATCAACTCGAGGCCGGATTCCTCCGCGACGGACTGCAGCGTCTCGGTCGCCTGCTCCCAGACCTCGTCCGAGCCGACGTACTTCTCCTCGTCCTTTGTGGACAGCTCAAGGTAGAAGTCGTCGAGACCGTAGTCGCGCAGCAGGTTCAGCACGAAGGTCAGCAGCGACTTCAGCTCGTCGCGGACCTGCTCGGGGGTGCAGAAGATGTGCGCGTCGTCCTGCGTCATGCCACGTACCCGGGTCAGACCGTGGACCACGCCGGACTTCTCGTAGCGGTAAACCGAGCCGAACTCGAACATCCGCAGCGGCAGCTCGCGGTACGACCGCCCGCGCGACCGGAAGATCAGGTCGTGGAACGGGCAGTTCATCGGCTTGAGGTAGTAGTCCTGCCCCGGCTTGCGGACCGTGCCGTCCTCGTTGAGCTCGGCGTCCAGGTGCATCGCCGGGTACATGCCGTCGCGGTACCAGTCCAGGTGCCCGGAGACCTCGAACAGCGTGCCCTTGGTGATGTGCGGCGAGTAGACGAACTCGTAGTCCTCTTCCTCGTGCCGCCGCCGCGAGTAGTCCTCCATGGCCTTGCGGATCACGCCACCCTTGGGGTGGAACACCGCCAGGCCGGAGCCGATCTCATCGGGGAAGCTGAACAGGTCGAGCTCGTTGCCGAGCTTGCGGTGGTCGCGCTTTTCGGCCTCCGCGAGCATCTCCAGGTAGTGGTCCTGGGCTTCCTGGGATTCCCACGCGGTGCCGTAGATTCGCTGCAGCTGCGGGTTCTTTTCGCTGCCACGCCAGTACGCCGCGGCCGAGCGCATCAACCGGAACGCCGGGATGTACTTGGTCGTCGGCACGTGCGGGCCGCGGCACAGGTCGCCCCAGACCTTGTCACCCGAGCGCGGGTCGAGGTTGTCGTAGATCGTCAGCTCGCCGCCGCCGACCTCCATCACCTCACTGGTGTCCACATCGGACTTGATGTCCACCAGTTCCAGTTTGTACGGCTCGGCTTTCAGCTCGTCCTTGGCCGCGTCGATCGATTCGACGACACGCCGGGAGAACCGCTGCGCGCCCTTGATGATCTGCTTCATGCGCTTTTCCAGCGCCTGCAGGTCGTCCGGGGTGAACGGCTTCTCCACGTCGAAGTCGTAGTAGAAACCGTCCTTGATGAACGGGCCGATGCCGAGCTTGGCGTCCGGGAACATCTGCTGGACGGCCTGGGCGAGCACGTGCGCGGTCGAGTGCCGGATGACCGAACGGCCGTCCTCGGTGTTCGCCGCGACCGCCTCGACCTCCACATCCGCGTCCGGCGCCCATGACAGGTCGCGCAGCTTGCCTTCAGGGTCACGGACCACCACGATGGCGTCCGGGCCTTTGGTCGGCAGCTCTGCCTCCCGCACGGCGGTGCTCGCCGTAGTCCCTGCCGATACCACCACGCGCTTGGCGGGTGCGGCCGGGACGGCGGGAGACTGGGACACGGTCTTGCTCCTTCACGACGGTTTTCGGTGAGGGTTGGCATGGTATCGAGTGGCCGACCAGCCGGTTCTGCCCTGGGTCGTCCCTGGCCGTTAACGATTCGACAGCCATCGCTCAGTTGACGCACAGTAACCCGGGTGAACCTGGAGACGTCATCGATTTTTCGCACGTGACGGGGAGCTACCAGTGTCCGATCAACCCAACGAACCACGCCCGCAAGCCCAGCCGAACGACCAGGACGCGCAGCCCGAAGCTCCCGCCCAGGCCACCACTCCGCTGAACCGGCCGGAGCCAGAGAAACCCGCTGAGCAGACCGCGCAGCCGCAGGCCGAGCAGACTGACGAGACGTCAGCGCACGGCGCCGAAGCGCCGCCTCCCCCGCCACCGACGGCGCCCACGCCGCCGGTCGCCGCGCGGACGCCGGGAGGATTCGGCCGGTTCGTCCGGCATCGCGCCACGCAATTGGTGGCAGTCGGCCTTGCCGGCTTGGTGATCGGCGGCGGCGTGGTCGCCCTGATCGACCGCGACGGTCCGCGCGGCCGTGACTACTACGGCTACTACGGGCAGTTCGACCGCGGTCCGCGCGGCAACGGCCCGTACTGGGAGCAGCGTCCGTATCGCGACTTCCGGGACGGTCCGCACGCGCCTCGCCAGGCACCGCAGCCGCCGACGGCTCCGAGCACGCCAAGCACGCCGCCAACGACCGGATGATCTACATCAGATAGGAAATACGAAATTGGCGGTTGTCGTTGCGCCTGTGCAATCGACCGGTCGCGCTGCCAACTTCGCCAGTCAAGCCCTGACCCGCTGCACGAGGATCGGATACGAAATCTGATGCCGGAACGGGTCAGGGTGCGAGCATCGTCTTCATCTGGGCGATCTCCTTCTCCTGCGTGACGATCACGTCCTGGGCCATCTCCTCGACGAAGACGTCCGCGCCGGTCTGCAGCACGTGGGTCGCCATGGACAGCGCGCCTTCGTGATGCGTGGTCATCAACTGCAGGAACAACTTGTCGAAGTCCGGACCGCTCGCCGCTCGCAACGCGGCGAGCTGTTCGGCGGTTGCCATGCCCACCATCTGCTCGTGACCGTCGTGCGCGGCGGGACCGCCACCGTTCTTGGACAGCCAGGCCTCCATCGATTTGATGTCGGGACCTTGGGTGTCGGCGATCCGGCTGGCGAACGCCTTCATCGTCGGGTTCGCGCCCCGCTGCGGTACCAGGCTGGTCATCTCCAGAGCCTGCTGGTGGTGCTTGATCATCATCCGGATGTACCGGAAGTCCGCGTCGTTCGGCTGATTGCGCGGCATGTCGGCGGGGGTCTGCCCGGGCGCCAACGTCGTCGCGGCCTCGCCCGGTTTGCCCGGCACGATCACCCCGGGCGACTCCTCCGCGTGTTGGTCCGGCCCGGCGGTACACCCAGTGACAACCAAAAGTGTCACAGCCAAGCCGATGCCCCAGATACGCCTCACAGTGTGTCAACGTACAACAGACCTGCCGTGCTGGTTTCCTACTTTCGGATGCTTTCCGCAGCTAAATGTTGGCGGAATACTGTCCGCACCCGGCGTTTCCTGTGCGTCGGGCGAGAGGAGCCTGACATGGGGGCGAAAGGTAGATCGCTCGCGCTGCTCGCAGCCGCGGCGGTGGCACTACCGATGATCATCAGCACGCCGGCGGCGGCTGCTGACCAGGGCGGCATCCCCGGCATCGACGAGGTCCGGCACAGCTGGAACATCCGACAGCTGGCCAGCGTGCCGAAGCAAGCGCCGTTCAACGTCCCTGAAGCGTTGAACACGGATCTGGCGTTCAGTGGCGACAAGGCGATTGTCGGCAACTACAACGGATTCACCATCTACGACATCCGCAATCCCCGGAAGCCGAAGCTGATCAGCCAGGTCTCCTGCCCGGGTGGTCAGAACGACGTCTCGGTCTCCGGCAACCTCGTCTTCCTGTCCACGGACTCGTCACGCAGCGACAACTCGTGCAACAGCGTGTCGAAGCCCGCGTCCGAGAAGGACGCGTGGGAAGGCATCAAGATCTTCGACATCAGCGACGCCCGCGCGCCGAAGTACATCGCGGCGGTGGAGACGAACTGCGGTTCGCACACCCACACGCTGGTGCCGGACAACAAGTCCAAGGACCTGTACCTGTACGTCTCGTCGTACGGTCCGCGTGCGGAGTTCCCTGACTGCTCCCCGCCGCACGACCTGATCTCGATCATCAAGGTGCCGGCGAAGAACCCGGCCGCGGCGGCGATCGTGGCCAAGCCGGTGCTCTTCCCGGACGGCGGTAACCCCGGTGTCGGCGGCACGTTCCCCGACAAGATCGTCGCGGCGACCTCCGGCTGCCACGACATCACCGTGTACCCCTCGAAGGACCTCGCGGCCGGCGCCTGCATGGGTGACGGCATCCTGTTCGACATCAAGAACCGCGAGAAGCCACGCGTGATCAACCAGGTGCGGGACAACGAGCACTTCGCGTTCTGGCACTCGGCCACGTTCAACAACGAGGGCACCAAGGTCGTCTTCACCGACGAGCTCGGTGGCGGCGGGCGCGCGACCTGCAACGAGCAGATCGGCCCGGAGCGCGGTGCGGACGGCGTCTACGACATCACCGGTCGTGGCGACAACCGCAAGCTGGAGTTCCGCAGCTACTTCAAGATCCCGCGGCCCAACGCGGAGTCCGAGGTGTGCGTCGCGCACAACGGCTCGCTGATCCCGGTGCTCGGCAAGGACATCATGGTCCAGGCCTGGTACCAGGGCGGGATCTCGGTGTGGGACTTCACCGACTCGGCACGGCCGAAGGAGATCGGCTACTGGGAGCGCGGCCCGGTCTCCAACACGCTGACCACCGCTGGTCCGTGGTCGACGTACTACTACAACGGGCACATCTACTCGTCGGACATCGAGAAGGGTTTCGAGGTTCTCGAGATCATCGATCCGCGTGTGCTCTCCGCGAAGTTCGTGAGGATGAAGGAGCTCAACGCCCAGACGCAGACCCGCTTCTGGTGACCTGACTCCCCCTTCGCTGAAGCCGGTGCGACTCGTCGCACCGGCTTCAGCCGTTTCCGGGCCCGACCCCTAGGGGCGAGGCGGCGTTTTCCAGGGACCGTGCCGGATGTCCGGATCACCTCGGGTCCGTAACGTGCTGCGCGTGAACCTGATCGAGACCGAGTCACTGGAGAAGCGGTACGGCGGCACGGTCACCGCGCTTGCCGACCTCACGGTGACCATTGAACCGGGCATCGTGGGTCTGGTCGGCGCCAACGGTGCGGGAAAGAGCACGCTGATCAAACTGTCGCTGGGGTTGCTCGAACCGACCGGCGGGAAGATCCGGGTACTGGGGTTGGACCCGCTCACCGACGGTGACGCGATCCGCGCACGTGTGGGTTACATGCCCGAGCACGACTGCCTTCCGCCAGACATGTCCGCGGCCGAGTTCGTCACGCACATGGGCCGCGTCAGCGGACTTCCACCCGCTGCGGCTCGCGAGCGCGCGTCGGAGACGTTGCGGCACGTCGGCTTGTACGAGGAGCGTTATCGCCAGATCGGCGGTTACTCGACGGGCATGAAGCAGCGGGTGAAGCTCGCCCAAGCGCTTGTGCACGATCCCGAGTTGCTGTTGCTGGACGAGCCGACGAACGGGCTCGACCCGGAGGGCCGCAGGGCGATGCTCACCCTGGTGCACCGGATCGGCAGCGAGTTCGGCATCTCCGTGGTGGTCTGCTCGCACCTGCTCGGCGAGATCGAGCGGATCTGCACGTCGCTCGTGGCCATTGAGAGCGGCCGGCTGCTGCGTTCGGCGTCGCTGTCGTCGATGACGCAGCACAGCGACATTCTGATGATCGAAGTCGACGACGGCGAAGACGTGCTGACCGACCGGTTGGTAGGCGACGGGCTCGCGGTGCGACGCAAAGACCGCGTGCTGATGGTGACGCTCAACGGCGACGCGACGTTCGACGCGATCCGCGACGCGGTCGCGGACCTCGACCTGTCATTGCACCGTCTTGAACAGCACCGTCACCAGGTCGCCGACCTGTTCCGGGAGGAGGTCAGCCATGCCTGAATCGGGTGTCATACACGATATTGGATATCAACGATACGAAGGCCCGAGGCTGAGCCGCCGGTATTCCGCGTGGTCGATCTACGTGCACAGCCTGCGCAGCGCGTTCGGACTCGGCCGCACCGCGAAGGCGAAGATCCTGCCCTTGGGGATGTTCACAGTCGCGTGCATGGCGGCGCTGATCATCGTCGTGGTCAGCAGCCAATTGCCGGAACCGGTGCTGACGTACGTCGGGCTGGTGTCGACGTTCTCGTACGGAATCACCGCGTTCACCGCGATCGTCGCGCCCGAACTGGTGTCGCGCGATCTGCGCAACAGCCTGCTGCCGCTGTACTTCTCGCGACCGCCGCACCGGATGCACTACGCGTTCGCCAAGTTCGGCGCGCTGATCTCGGCCGTCTTCATCATGTACGCCGGTCCTCTGTTGATCATGTTCATCGGCTTGGCGTTCGGCTCCGGCGGTCTTGGCGAGGTGTTCAGCGAACTCGGCGACCTCATACCCGGCGTGGTGGTGGCTTTGATCCACGCGATCGTGGTCGCGGCGATCGCACTGCCGCTGGCCTCGCTGACCGGCAGGCGCGTGTTCGCGACCGGCCTGATCATCGCCGTTTTCCTGCTCAGCGCGCCGGTCTCGGGGGCGTTGCAGTCGTTCAGCTCGGGTGACGCGGCGTACCTGGCCGGCCTGATCAACCCGGTGAACCTGCTGAACGGCGTGGACGAGTGGCTGTTCGGCACAACCGACAACCTCACGCTGATCGGACCGTACGGCCCCATCTACGGCGTCGCGGCGCTGCTGCTCACCGTGCTGGGCACCGCAGCGCTGGTATGGCGTTACGAGAAGGTGAAAGCATGACCGCCACCGCTATCGAACCAGGAACGACGACCAAGATGGCCACAGTAGAACTGACCGGGGTGTCGCACTGGTACGGCAACGTCGTCGCGGTCAACGACGTCACCCTGACGATCGGCCCAGGCGTCACCGGCCTGCTCGGCCCGAACGGCGCGGGCAAGACAACCGTGCTGCACATGATGGCCGGCTTCCTCCCACCGTCGCAGGGAACGGTCACCGTCGGCGGACGCCCGTCCTGGCGCAATCCCGACGTCTACAAGGAACTCGGGTTGGTCACCGAACGCGAAAGCGTGCCGGGTTACCTGACCGCGCAGGAGTTCGTCTACGCCAGCGCGAAGCTGCACGGCCTGCGAGACCCCGGGGCCGCGACCGCCAAAGCCCTCGGCATCGTCGAGATGAACGATGCCAAAGACCGCCGCATCTCGACGTACTCCAAGGGCATGCGGCAGCGCACGCGAGTCGCCGCGGCGCTCGTGCACGATCCCTCGGTGCTGCTGTTGGACGAGCCGTTCAACGGAATGGACCCACGCCAGCGGCTGCACATGATGGACCTGCTGCACACCATGGCAGGCGAGGGCCGCACGATCCTGTTCAGCTCGCACATCCTGGAAGAGGTCGAACAGCTTTCCGGGACCGTGCAAGTGATCGTCGCGGGCAGGCTGGCGGCGTCCGGCGACTACCGACACATCCGCCGGTTGATGACCAACCGGCCGCACGTGTTCACCATCCAGTCGTCCGACGACCGCCGGCTGGCGGCGGCGCTGATGGAGCTCAAGTCGGTGTCCGGAGTGGAGCTTGAGCCCTCCGGCCTGCAGGTCCGCGCGAACGACTACGGAACCTTCACCCGCGCGCTGACGAAGGTCGCGCGGGACAAGGACATCCGGTTGACCGCGGTGCTGCCGTCCGACGAGTCCCTGGAAAACGTCTTCTCCTACCTGGTGGCGTCATGAACCTCACGATCGCCGGTCTGACCGCGCGGGCCCTGCTGGGCAGGCGGCGGATCCTGTTGCTGTTGCCGATGCCCGCGCTGCTGATCGGCCTGACCCTGATCGCCAACAGTTCGCCCGCGTCGCCGGACGAATGGGGACCGATCGTGCTGGGCCAGCTCGGCCTCGGCGTGATCCTGCCGCTGACGGCGTTGATCGTCGGCAGCAGCGTGCTCGGCCTGGAGATCGAAGACGGAACGATCACGCACATCCTGGCCAAACCGTTGCCTCGCAGCGAGATCATCCTGGCGAAGCTCGTGGTGGCGTGGGCGGTCACAGCGGTGACGACGGCGCTGCCGCTGGCCATCGCAGGCGTGATCACGGATTCGGGCGCCACCGGCATCGGTCTCGCGCTGGGTGCGGCTGTGGGCGCGCTTGCGTACACCGCGTTCTTCCTGGCATTGAGCTTGATGTCGCGCCGGCCGGTCGCGATCGGCCTGATCTACATCATGCTGTGGGAGAACCTGCTGGTGCAGTTCGTTTCCGGTGCGCGGACGCTGAGCATCCAGCAGTACTCGGTGACGCTCGCCGACGGCCTGGCAGGCAACACGGAGCTGCTCAACTCCAACTTGTCTCCGGTGACGGCGTCGATCCTGGCCGCCGCGTTCATCGCGATCGGCACGGTCGTCGCGACGCAGCGGCTTCGTTCCTTCGCTCTGACGGGCGAGACCAGCTGAGACCCCGGGGGTTATCCCCCACCAGGAGACCGGGTGGCATCGAGCCATCCGGTCTCCTACTTTTCAAGTATGGCAACAAAAACTCTGGACCCACTCGGCGCGAACGGTTGGCGCCGCGTCGTTTTCATGTACGTCGGCCCCGGCAAACGCCGCCAATGGGCTCCCCGTCTCGGCCGACCGGGGCGCAGGACACCACCTGCGGTGACCGCGATCGCCGGCGTCCTGTCAATCTTCCTGTCGCTGTTCATCGGCTATCTCATCGGCAGAATCGCAACGTACGGCGCCTTTTGGCGCGAGGGACACGAAACTGGCGCGTGGGGCGGACCAACGCTCGCCGGAGCGTGGCTCACTCACGCGTTGATCGCGGCTCCGATGGTGGCATTGGCAATGTGGCTGCTGGTCCCGATCACCAACCTGATCATCCGCGGCCTGCGCTAGGTCCCGTCATACGGGCACCGCACCAGCAAAGCCACGCCAAGCCCAACTCACCCGCGATCGTACGAATCGCAGTCAACGACCGCCCATTTCCCTTACGTCACAAGTACATCCCCCACCCGTTCCCGGGGGGCTCCCCGCTTGCCAGTCTACCGGTGGCGCATGATCAACAGGGGTGGAGTCGTGCCCCCTGTGGACAACTCCGCAGGTGTGGACAACTGGGCGATGTGGATCTTTGCGCGGCGTCGCTTGTCGGTCCTCACCGATAGGCTTGATTCCGGGGGCCGGAGGCCACGCTTACCAATCGTGAAACGCAGCATCCGAAAGGGCCCAGCGCGCCGGGGAGTCCATGCGTGATCATGGGGCTTGAGCTCATCGGTCCCGATGGTCCTGGTAAGCGCGGACACTTGGGCAATGTGAAACGAATCCGCAGGTCCTCCGGTCTTGGCGATAGATCCGTTATTTCGTCACATGAGTATTAACTGTGGGCATAGTCCGAAATGCAGTTGCACTATTCTCACCGGTGGAGGTGTTCATGGCCGAGCTGGGAGTTGCCGACACCAACGGCATTCTGGCGATGCCGTGGATCACGCCGGAGCGGACCAGCGCAGGCCTCGGCTGGGAGCACGTCTACGTCTCCAAACAGCGCGAAGTGCCCTACGCGGCGAACTTCAAGGCCGCCGCGAGCCATCAACTGATCATCCACCTGGTCAAGCCGGTCAAGGTCCGGCGCGGGACCTTGCGGCCCAAGAACGTGCTTCCCGGCGAGATGTTCCTGCAGCCTGCGCACGGTGAACTGTCCGTCGAGGTGGGTGGCGAACTCGAGACTCTGCACGTCTACCTCGCAGACGAGGCCCTGCAGGCAGGCCGCGACAAACCAGTGCGCTTAGCCGAAGAGCTGGGCACGACAGACCCATTGCTCGAACAGCTCGCCTTGGCGCTGGACGCGACCATCCGGGAATGGGAGCCGAGCGCACGGACCTATGTGGACCAAGTGACGGCGTTGATTGCCAGTCAACTGATCCGGAATCACAGCGCCAGCCGCCCGACACCGGAACCGAAGACCACAGGGCTTTCCCAACGGCAGTTCGACCAAGTACGTGATTTGCTGGCCGAACGTTTGCACGAGCCGGTTCCGTTGAAGGACATGGCCGCCATCGCCGGGCTGTCGGTCAGCCAATTCTCTCGGCAGTTCAAGGTCACGACGGGCTTCGCGCCCCACCGTTTCCTGCTCAGAATGCGGCTGAAACAAGCTGAATTGCTGCTGCGGACTGGGTCCGCGCCCATCGCGGATGTCGCCGCACAGTGCGGATTCACCCATCAGGAGCACATGACCAGGGTGATGCGCGCTCATTTGGGTACAACGCCAGGAGCGCTCCGGACCGGCTGAGCGTTTTGTGCAGCCGACACAGCAGGATTGTGCAGGAATGGTGACAATCTGGCCCGGATACTCGGGCAATGACGTCATTCACCTACTCGGCGGGCCCGGCTCGGGTGGTGTTCGGATCCGGCACGATCTCCGCGCTGCCTGACGAGGTCGCGAGGCTTGACGCGTCCCGTGTACTGCTCATCGGCACGCACAGGGCCGAGCCCGCGCGCACGGCACTTGGTTCCTTGGCGGTCGCGCGGTTCGAGAAGCCGACGATGCACACACCCGTCGAAGTCACCGAGGAAGCCCTCGCCGTGCTACGCGAGCACGATGTGGACTGCCTGGTCGCGGTCGGCGGCGGGTCGGCCATTGGGTTGGCGAAAGCGTTGGCGTTGCGAACCGATCTGCCGCAGGTCGTGGTCCCGACGACGTACGCCGGATCTGAGGCGACGCCCGTCCTGGGGCAGACCGCCGGTGGCAAGAAGACGACGATTCGGACTCCGGCCGTGCAGCCGGAGACCATCGTCTACGACGTCGACCTGACTATGGATCTTCCGGCAAACCTCTCGGTGACCAGCGGCATCAATGCGATGGCCCACGCGGTCGAGGCGCTTTACTCGCCAGATGCCAACCCGGTCATTGACCAGTTGGCGCTCGACGCGATTCGTCGTCTGGCTCGATCGCTTCCCACGATTGTGGCCGATCCGAAGGACCGGGCGGCTCGTGAAGATCTGCTGCAGGCCGCGTGGTTGGCGGGAACGTGTCTCGGCACGGTCAGCATGGGGCTGCACCACAAACTCGCGCACATGCTCGGGGGCACGTTCGGCCTGCCGCACAGCGAGACGCACACCGTGCTCCTTCCCCACGTCATGGCCCATATGGCGCCAGCGGCGATGGACCGCATCGCCGACGCGCTAGGTGTTGGCGACGCGCCGACGGGTGTCTATGACCTCGCGGTCGACCTCGGCGGACCCACCTCTTTGAAAGAGCTGGGACTGACCAAGAACGACCTGAGCACCGTGGACGAACACCGGCAGTTGCTTGAGGAAGCCTGGACGGGAGAGCGTCCACATCAGACCGGGCTGCCTGACGTCAGCAAACTGACACAGCAGGTCGTCGACAGCATGCACGGCGACAGCCCGCGCACCCGCGCGCTGCTGCAGGACCTGGTGCGCACATTGCACTCCTACGTGGTGCGCAACGATCTGACCGAGCCGGAATGGATGCAGGCGATTTCGTTCCTGACCAGGACCGGACAGATCACGACCGAAACGCGCCAGGAGTTCATCCTGCTGTCGGACACGCTCGGCATCTCCAGCGTCGTCGATGTGCTCACCAACTCACGGACACCGGACACGACGCCGTCCGCGGTGCTCGGGCCGTTCTACACCGAAGGCCCGCCAGAGCGCGAGCATGGATACGACATCGCCGACGGATTGCCGGGAATGCCGGTGTGGGCAGATGTCCAGGTCGTCGACACGCACGACAAACCAGTCGCCGACGCCATTGTGGACGTCTGGCAGTCCAATGAGGATGGCTTTTACGACGTTCAGTTGCCCGACCTTGACGGCCCGGTGTTGCGTGCCCGGTTCCGGACCGACGCCGACGGACGGTTGCGGTTCTGGTCGATCGTTCCTGTTTCGTATCCGATACCTGATGACGGACCGGTCGGTGAGATGCTGCGCGCGGTTGGCCGGCATCCGCACCGTGCGCCGCACATGCACTTCATGATCACCAAGCCGGGGTTCCACACGCTGATCACCCAACTGTTCGTCAAGGGCGGCGACTACCTGGACTCCGACGCGGTCTTCGGCGTCAAGGACAGCCTGATCGTCCACTTCCCCGAACAGCACGGGCCTACTCCGGACGGCCGGGATGTCTCCCGGTGGTCCCGGGTTGATTTCGTATTTCGTATCTCGGAGGGGCAATGAGTTACGACACCGATGTCCTCGTGGTGGGCAGCGGCCCGGCAGGCGGCGCCGCTGCGTTGGCCCTGGCGACGTATGGCACGCGCACGCTGCTCGTGAACAAGTACGGCTGGCTGGCCAACACTCCCCGCGCGCACATAACCAACCAGCGAACCATGGAGGTCTTGCGCGACCTGGGTGTCGAGCAGGACGCGCTGGTCAGCGGCACGCCGCCGAACCTGATGGGCGACACAGTGCTGTGCACGTCGCTGGCGGGCGCGGAGATCGGCCGGATCACCACGTGGGGCACAGGCGACCATTCGGCGACCGAGTACAACTCGGCGAGCCCGTGTCACATGATCGACCTTCCGCAGACGTACCTCGAACCGATCCTGGTCTCCAATGCGGCCGCCCGTGGCGCGAAGATCCGGATGGACACCGAGTTTCTGGACTTCACCCAGGACGCCGACGGCGTGACCGTTCGGTTGCGTGACCGGGTGCGCGGGGACGAGTACACGGTTCGTACCCGATATCTGATCGGAGCGGACGGCGGTCGCAGCCAGGTCGCCGAACTCGCCGGCCTGCCGATCGCCGGGCAGACCGGAAAAGCAGGCAGCATGAACATCCTGTTCAAGGCCGACTTGAGCCGGTACGTCGCGCATCGGCCGAGCGTCCTGTACTGGGTGATGCGGCCAGGCGCGCACATGGGCGGAATCGGCATGGGGCTGGTTCGGATGGTCCGGCCGTGGAACGAATGGTTGCTTGTCTGGGGTTACGACGTTGACCAACCGCCGCCCGAGGTCACCGCGGCGGAGGCGACCGCTATCGTTCGTGACCTGGTCGGCGACGCTGACCTCGCGGTCGAGATCGAGTCCACGTCACTGTGGACGGTCAATCACAACTACGCGACAACGTATTCGAACGGTCGCGTGTTCTGCGCCGGCGACGCCGTACACCGGCATCCGCCGTCGAACGGGCTCGGCTCGAACACGTCCATTCAGGACTCGTACAACTTGGCGTGGAAGCTGTCGATGGTCATTCGCGGCGAAGCCGGTCCCGGGTTGCTGGAGTCGTACAGCGCCGAGCGTGCGCCGATCGGCAAGCAGATTGTCGACCGGGCGAATCTGAGCCGTGACCAGTTCGGGCCGATCTTCCAGGTACTGGGCATCGGAGGCGACACCGATTCGGCGGGCATCGAACGTGGGCTGGCCGCGTGTCTGGCCGAAACCCCTGAAGGTGCGGCGAAGCGACGTGACCTGGAAGCCGCGATCCGGCTCAAGAACTATGAGTTCAACGCGCACGGCGTTGAGATGAACCAGCGATATGCGTCGTCCGCAGTGCTGGACGACGGCTCCGAGCAGGAGATGTGGGACAAGGACAGCGAACTGTTCCACCAGCCGAGCATTCGCCCCGGCGCTCGGTTGCCGCACGTCTGGTTGGTTGGCACGAATGGGCGGCGGGTGTCCACACTCGACCTGGTCGGCCGCGGCAAGTTCACCGTCGTCACGGGACTGGCCGGAACCGCCTGGGTCGATGCCGCGAGCAAAGTCGGCGCATCGCTCGGCATTGACCTGAGCATCGCCCGGATCGGCACGGACGGTGCTCGGGACGCGTACGGCAGTTGGCACCGGATGGCGCAGTTCCCGGAGGACGGTTGCCTGCTGGTCCGCCCGGACGGCTACATCGCCTGGCGACAGGAGTCGCCAGTTGACGCCGAGGCCAAGCTCGCTGACGCACTGCGGTCCGTCCTTGACCGTGCCGCTGTCCCGGCGAACAGGTAAGGCGCCTTTCAAGATTTTCGTAACCCGCGGGTACGTCAGTCGTTCATTTCGATCAGAGGTCTTTTCAGATCTACTGAGAGGGTGACCGGCAATGACAACGATGTTCACCGGTACGAGGAGAGGCAGGGTCGCGGCGCTGGTCAGCGCCCTGCTGCTGACGGCCCTGACGACCGTGGCGGTCGGCACTTCGTCGGCCGCCGCGGCACCGCCTCCACCGCAGAACGACCCGTTCTACCAGCCGCCAAGCGGCTACGAATCGACCGCACCCGGTACTGTCCTGCGTTCGCGGTCGGTTTCCATCGCGGCATTCGGCGCACTGCCGCAAAAGGTCCAGGCGTGGCAGTTGCTCTACCGGACCACTGACCAGAAGAACAATCCGCAGGCGACGGTGACGACCGTCCTGCTGCCGTGGGGCGCCCGGCCGTCACCAACCAGGCCGCTGCTGTCGTACCAAGTGGCCGAGGACAGCGCGGCGCCGCAATGCGCGATCTCGTATCAACTGCGGCAGGGGGCCGGAAACGACAACATCGTCGCCCAAGCGGAGATTCTGCTGATCAACGCTGCTGTGCAGCAGGGCTGGGCGGTTTCCGTGCCCGACTATGAAGGTCCGCGTAGTGCCTACGTCGCTGGCAGGCAGGCCGGCCACGCAACGTTGGACGGCATCCGCGCGGCGAAGAACTTCGCTCCGCTGGGTTTGGGGTCGCAGACCAACATCGGGTTGTGGGGTTACTCAGGTGGCGCGCTGGCGTCCGGGTGGGCGGCTGAACTGCAGCCGAATTACGCGCCCGAGTTGAACATCAAGGGCATCGCGGAAGGCGGGTTGCCGGTCAGCCCGAAGAACGTGCTGCTCGGCGCGAACCGCGGGCCGTTCGCCGGAATCGCGATGAGCGGCATTGCCGGGTTGAGCCACGCGTACCCGGAATTGGCCGAGTTCATGGGCACGTATCTGACGGCCGAAGGGAAAGCCGCGTTCGCCAAGGCGCGGACGCAGTGCAACCACACGAACGCAGGCGAGTTCGCGTTCAAGGACCTCTTCAAGTACTTCAACATCCCGGATCCGCTGAGCCATCCGGTGCCGCAGCAGGTGCTCGCCGAGGTCACCATGGGTCAGCACAATCCGATGGCGCCGGTTTTCGTGTACCACTCCGTCAATGACGAACTGGTGCCGAGCGCGGACACGGACGCGGTGGTCAAGAAGTACTGCGCGGGCGGCAGCCGGGTGACCTACCAACGCGACATCCTCAGCGAACACATCGCTCTGGTGATCACCGGTGCGCCGGACGCGCTCAACTGGCTGAAGGACCGTCTCGGTGGTCAGCCGGTGTCGGACGGCTGCAGCACGAAGACTGTCGTGTCGTCTATCGCGACTCCGAAGGCGTTGGCGACCTTCGGGATCGTCATCATCAACAACCTGCTTGCCCTGCTTGGCAAGCCTGTCGGTCCCGACGACATGATCTGACTTGATCTTGCGCGGCCGTCGGCCCCCCGACATCCAGCGTAGCGGTGGACACTGACACAAACGTCGCCGTCAAGATCGACAACGGCCAGTTGTCCACAGTGTTCCGGCGATGAATCGGCCCGTGGGACCTTCAGTGTGGTTCCGCGGGCCGATTCGTCTGGACTACAGCGTGCCGAGGTCGACGGCGGCGGCGAGCGCCGCGTTGCCCGCGTCCGACGGGTGCAGGTGGTCGCCCGCGTCGAATTCCGGCTTGATCTTCAACGGATCCGCCGGGTCCTGGATCGCTTTGTCGAAGTCCACCACCGCGTCGAAGACGCCACTGGTCCGCACGAACTCGTTAATCCCTTGTCGCGTGGTCTCGAGTTGCTCGTCGTATCCGCTCCAGCCCTTGATCGGGGTGATCGTCGCGCCGATCACCTTGATCCCCTTGGCGTGCAGACGTGCCACGAACTCGCGGTAGCCCGCGGCGAACAGCGCGGGGTCCTTTGTGCGTGGGTCGTGGATCATGTCGTTGATCCCTTGCAGCACGATCACCGTCCGCACCCCGGTTCGGTTGACGATGTCGTCGTCGATCCTGGCGATTCCGGCGCGCCCCACGCGGGGTCTTCGCCGTCGCGCATCAGCCGGTTCGCTGACAGACCGGAGTTGACGATGCCGAAGTCCTTCGTCCGGTCGGCGAGGTAGTCCGGCCAGCGGTGGTTGGAGTTGGTGGTCGTGTACCCGCCGTCGGTGATCGAGTCGCCGAACGCCACCACCGTCCCCTTTGCACCGGAACCGCGGACGTCGACCTCCTCGACGTAGAGCCACGATCCCATCTCCCGGGTGTACCGGGCGCCGGACTCATCCATCGTGAAGTCCTCCCCCGGCTCGGTCAGCCACGAGATTTGGTTCGCCGACGGGTGATATGTCGCTGGTCCCTGTGCACCGCGCGGCGTGTACGTGGTGACCAAGAGATCTGTGTCGGCCGGGATGACCATCGCGACCGGGTCGCTGACCACCTCGCCGCCAGCCGGGATCGTCACCGATTTACGGCCCGCGAACGTCAACTGCCGCATGGTGCCAGGTATCGCATCCGATCTACCGGTGTCGCTTCGGATCGCCACGGACGTCGTCCGCAGCTCCAGCGATCCGATGCCGAACCGGTTGGAGAACCGAATGCGCGCTTCGGTGCCGCCGACGCTCGTGTGCACGATGTTGCGTAACGCGCAGTCCGGGAAGCCGTTACTCGCCCACGTCGCCGGCCCGCCTTGCGCCGCTCCCCACGTGCCGACCCAGTCCTCGGCTGCGGGTTGGGTACCGAAGACCTCGACTTCCGCCAGCGACAGATAGTTGCGGCCCGCCAGCTGGACCATCACATAACGGCCGGGAACGTCGGGGCGCAGCGTCGTCACGACTGATGCCCGTCCCGTCTGGTGCGCCGACCAGACGCCAGGTTTCGCGGCTTGCTGCTGTGGGGTTAGGGAGGTGTCGAACGGCGTCGCGGACACGAAGACCCAGAAGTCGTCGAGTCGTTCCGGGCAGCAGTCGACCCGGTTCCACACGTTGACCTGGCTCAACCGGCTCGTCGCGCCGAGGTCGACCTGCCACCACGAATGGTCCTCGATCTCGGTGTGGCTGACCGAGTTGTTGTTCCACACGCCGTTGCTGTCGCCGTCAACTACGCGCGCGGCCGGTCCGCCCCACGCGTCCGACGACTGTGCGGCGATCTTGCCCCTGCGCGAGGTTCGGGCTGCCGCCGAGCGCGACAGCGAAGATGTGCATTGCCGGAACGTCCGGTCCTATTTCAGATCCGATATTGGGTAGCCGGACACTCTTCACCGTCTTCGACGCGTCCAGCTGCACCCCGGCGTAGAAGATGTGCACCGGCCGGTCATCACGGCCGTTAGGCCCGTTCCGGTACGGCGTCGTGATCACCGGGAAGACACCGGGTGGCAGGTCACCGGCCCAGTTGGGGCTGCCGATCGTGTACTCCTGCGTCGAGCCGTCGGTGTAGTTGACCGTTCCGCTACCGGATGTTGGATATGTGCTCGTCAGCAAGAAGCCCAATGTGGACGAAGAGCCGTACACGCCGACGGTTTGACCGGCGGCCAACGTGTTGCTTGGCGAACCCGGTGACGCGGTCGGCCATGTGAAGGTCACGCCGTGCGCACGGACCGGAGCGCCCGGAGTAATGCCACGAACGGCCAACGCCTCGGCGGAGTAGCTGTAGCCGAAACCGTCCACATTGCCCACTCGGCTGTTGCTGTCCGACGTGATTCCCACATTGCTGAACGTGGTGCTCAAGCTCCGGCACGGCGTCGCGTTGGCGTCCACGTCCGCGGCGCTCGTCCCAGCCCAGGTCGTGACCGTGACGGCACCGCCGGACGAACCGCGTGGCAGCTTGACGCTTAAGTAGTTCGACGAAATGAAAGTGACCGGCTCCACGGGTTGTCCACCGAGAGTCACTCGCGCGCGATCGGTGAACCCGGAGCCCGAGATCAGGATGTCGTCCGTGCAGGTCGGGCTGACCAAAGCGACCTTCGGCGCGTTACGCGTGGTCAGATCGCGGAACGCCGGCCGCAGCCCAGCGGCGGCCAATATCGTATTGGAAATATCCCCTGCCTGTGGGTTCTGGGCGATCAGCTTGTTGCCGCCGAGGTCCTCGACACCGACCGGCGCCGGCGCGCAGGGGAAGGAGTTCATCGTGCCGACGCGGTAGTTGTCCTTGCGTCGCATGTGTCCAGTGGTCGAGCAACCGCCGTTGAACCCGCCGCTGTCGTTGTACTAGACGTTGCCGGTGATGGTGACGTAGTCGCCGCCTTCGTCGTTGTAGATGCTGTTCGCGGTCTTCAAGCCGCTGAAGTTGACGTTCCCGCGAACCGTGAGGCCGTGTTCGTAGCTGCGTCCCTGCGGGCCGTTCGTGTAGATCGCGCCGTCCCAGCGAACGAGCATGTTGCGGTAGACGAGGTTGTACGAGATGTCGTTGTCGGCGTTGATGTTGGGGTTTTCGTCGGGGAACGTCGAGTTCGTCCGCCAACCGCCCCAGCCCGACGAGATCCCGGAGTAGGGCACGTCCGTGATCTCGTTGTGGGTGATCGACGTCTTTTGGGAGTACCCGTTGACGATCGCGGGCGCGCCGGTGAAGTCGACGCCGGTGTGGTGCACGTAGTTGCTGTCGATCGTGTTACCGGTCGCGATTTCGTAGTCGTCCTTCGGCGATGGGTCGTCGACCGCGCCGAGCAGGATGCCGATCCCGGACACGTCCGTGACGACGTTGCCTTGCACCAGGTTGTTCTGCACACCGTGCTGGAAGCCGAGGCCCGCGCCGCCCAGGTGCTGGAAGGTGTTACGGAGGAACTTGACGTTGCGCGTCCCCACCAGGTCGACCGCCGCAGCCGGACGAGTCCATGACGCGAACGGGCACGTGCCCTTGGGCTCCGAGTAGTTGCACAGGCCTTGGGACTTCGACGCACCCACACCGGTCAGCGTGAAGTTGGCCTGCATCTCCACGAAACCCTCGTCGCTGCTGGGCTGCAGCCACGTCGCGTAAGCGAACCCCAGTCCCTCGAAGGACACGTCGTGCAACGGCTTCGCAGCGGTGGTCGACGTGCCGAGCAACCGCTCCAGCTTGGCGGCCACGAAGCGCTTCTTGCGAACGTCCTCGTTTTCGTGTGGGAAATAGAAAATACGATCCGCGGCTTCGTCCAGGTACCACTCGCCCTCGCTGAGCAACTCGTACGCGTTCTCCACACGCGTCGGCACGGCATCCGACGGGTACGAGGGGAATCCACCATGCGGGTTGTCGCCGTACGGACCGCGGGGCTCCGAGGGCAACTTCATGTTGTCCCAGCACGGTTGGTCCATTGTGATCGCGGCGCCCGCGATTGACTTCACGCCACAGCGCGGTTCGCTCCACGACCCGTGCCCGTCGCCCAGGACGAACTCGATGTTGTCCGGGTTGCGCCAGTTGGCAAGCGACGCATCCGATGCGGTGAATCCAGTCGGTGTCTGCGTCAGGCTGACCGGTAGAGATCCGGTCGCACGCGGCAACCGCACACCGTCCGCGTACAACTGGCGCGTCACCATGTCGCGCGGCACTTTGGCGCTCCACAGGTTTCCGGACTTCGTCCATCCGTCGACCGGGATACCGCCGCTGATGACCACAGGCCGGCCGGGCGATGCCCGCCACCGGACTTGGTGGCCGTTCCGACCGGAGTCCGCCTCGGTGAACGTCAGTGGTGCGTTGAGCTGATACGTGCCGCCCGCAAGGGTGACAACGATGTCAGAGCGCATACGTGGGGCTAAGTCGCGCACTTTGAGCTGAGCCTGCGTGACGGAACACGGTCGTTGGTAAGTGCATCTGTCACCCGATCCGTCGGGCGCGGCAAACACCACCGTCGGCGATCCACCACTAGGGTCCGCCACAGCCGGTGTCGCGGAGAGCGCCAACGCGGTCCCCAGGACAGCCGTAACCCACTTCGACGCCATCGTCGCTCCTCCGGACAGGGATGTGCGGTAGGATCAGATATCAGATACGAAACCTGAATCTTCATACCGTGCGGATTGATCACCGTCAACGGCCGCCCGCGGCTGCAGCGCCATGAGATTCAGCGGACACCGACCGATCTGGGAGGATTCGCAGTGGCCTCGGTACCAGTGCCGCGGTTGACCCCGCCGCCACGAACCATGCTGCGTGACACCGTTTACGAGTCCATCAAACAGATGCTGATGGACCATGACCTGGCTCCCGGAGCCAGGCTGTCGATCGACGGGATCGCCAGGGAACTCCAAGTCTCGCCGACGCCGGTGCGCGAGGCGATGACCAAACTGGAGTCCGACGGTCTGGTGGCCAAACGGCCGCACGCCGGCTATGTCGTCGCGCCGCTGCTGGACGAGGCCAGTTTGGCGAATCTGTACGAGATGCGCGTTCTGCTTGAACCTCCTGCCGCGGGGCTGGCGGCGATGCGCGCGACTGACGAGCAGATCGCCGAGATGCGTGCTCTGGTCAAGACCATGACCACTCACCCGGCTGGGGAGAACTACGAGCAATACCGCGACTTCGCCGTCCGGGACGCGCAGTTGCACCGGCTGATCGCCGAAGCGTCCGGCAATCCACTGATCGTCGACGCGCTGTCTCGCCTGCACGCCCACACGCACAGCTATCGCCTTTACTTCAAGGTCGGCATTGCCGAGGAGACGACCCAGGAACACCAACGGATCGTCGAAGCGATCGCCTCCCACGACACCGACGCAGCACCCCAGGCGATGTTTCGCCATCTCAGCGCGTCCAACGAGCGTCTCCTGGCGGTGTACGCGCAGGAGTAACGCTAATCGGGTGGCCATCCGAGCAACTCTCGCAAGCGTTTCACTGCCGCAGCGAAAACCCGCCGATCGAGCACGGCGCCCTTCAGCCGTCCACTGTCGACAGGCAGGGTGAAGAACCGGTCCGGCAGGGTGTCGTCCATCGACGTCAAGCCCTCGCGACGGTTGTATCGCCGCATCAGCGAAAGTCTTTGCCGGCCAGCGGCACGTATCCCGGCAGGGGTGACATTCCGCCCAGTCACCGCAGAAACGAGCTCAGCCGCTGAAGCTTCGCTGAGATTGCGGGTGGGCGGCGCGGCGAACAGGCATACACCGAGTGCGTCGTAGCCGCTCCACAGTTCCATCAGGTCGGCGACCAGTTTCACTTTCTTCTCACTCAACGACTCCATTGGCAGCCCTTCGGGCGGGCATTCTGGCGCGTTGGCGATGAATAGCTCGTTCCCCCTTTCGGGGTCGAAGTCGATGTCGTGTTCCACGGCGTCGTACCGCGGGCCCAACGGATTCACGGCGAACGCCAGAGCAAGCCCTTGATTGCCCCGAGGATCGAACACCGGCATCTCGATCCCTTTGCAATGCAATGCGAAACGCTCCGTCGCACGACCGTAGGCGCGAGCCGCCCGCGCGACTCCATCGGCGAGGATGGCGCCCTCGCCTGTCCGCCAGACGACCTGTCCGGCGAGCTGAACAAGCGCTTGCGCGTCACCGAAGTCCGGGCCGCCCGGTAGTTCACACCGGAATGCGAGCACGCCAGCCAACGACACCGGGTCGACGCCCCACTTGAGGCAGGAAGCATTGAGCTCCAGCACGGCCTGCACGTCGTCAATCCCGAGGTTCGCGGCGAACGCGGCGACCGCTTGCTGGTGCAGTGGACTGCCGTTGAACGACTTCATGCAGTCCTGCGGACAGCCCGGGCACGCGCCGGAGTTCTGAGTCATGCGGCCAAGGAACGCTTCCGGGGTGAATGCGTCGAGGTGCGCTTTGGCCGTGGTGTAGTTGCGTGCGCCCAGGTATCCTTCAAGATCGCCGGCGGGCCACGCGCCAAAACCTGGTGGCTCGAGTTGACCACGTGTCAACGGATTGCCTGGTACGCGCGACATGTAATCAGCAGTGATGTCGAGTTCGATGATCGGACGCGTTTCGTCGTTGACGACAACCACGGCTTTGCACCGTTTAGCGCCAAATATCGCGCCCATCCGCGCGGCGGGATATCCGCGATCGGTGACCAGGCTCGCGAATCGGATCAGGTTCTCCCCTGCCGGTCCGATCGCAGCCACGTGTGTCGCCGGACCGTGCCGTGCGACAAGCAGATCCGTGACCTCAGCGGTGTCGAGGCGCCAGAGATCCGAGGCATCGATCAGCCTCGCCTGACCGTTCTCGATCAGGACGTAACACGGTCGCGCCGCCCGGCCGGTCAGCACGACGCCGTCGAATCCGGTGTCGCCAAGCGCCGGCCCGAACGGACCCTCCACTCGGGACTCTGCGATTCCGCCCGATTGGGTTGATTTCGCGGTCAGCGCGAACCGGGTCATGGCCAGCGCACGGTGTCCGACGCCGAACACGATGGGCTGATCCGGGCGGTATGCCGACACTTTCGGGTGCGTTTCCGCGAGCAGCAGACGCACTCCGAGTGGCCCGTCGGTCGTCGTGGACAGTCCACTGGTGGGGTCGATGCGGAGGATCACGTCGGTGCGTCCGCGTGGATCAGGCCCATCACTTGACGGCTGACCGAGTCGTAGACGTGGTCGTTGACGACTTCGCCGCACACGTGGAAGCCGCGCATCACCACGATGCGGTCCGCCAACGTGACCATCTCGACCAGGTCGCTCGTGATCAGCAGCACCGCGCGGCCGTCCGCGGCGAGCTGCCAGATCAGTTCGTGGAAAGCGGCTTTGGTTCGGACGTCGATGCCGACCGTCGGTTCGTCGATGATCAGGATCTCGGTGTCGGCGGCCAGCCACTTCGCCAGGCTCACCTTCTGCTGGTTGCCGCCGGAGAGCTGCCCGGCCAGTTGGGTCGGACTGGCCAGGCGAATTCCTAGCTTCGTCACGTACTCGTCGGCGAGTTGCCGTTCTTTACGTTGCGACACACCGCCGAACCGTTGTTGGATCCGGTCCCACACGGTGACCGCGATGTTCCTGCTCACCGGTTGGTCGAGGAAGAGGCCTTCGTCCTTACGGTCTTCCGGCACATATCCGATACGATATTTTTTCAACGCGTTGCGCACATCGGTGATCCGAGCGGTCTTCCCACGCACCCGAACATCGCCTGCGGTGATCGTCGACAAGCCGAGCAGCGCCTTCGCGAGCTCGCTCCGCCCGGCCCCGACCAGGCCGTACAAACCAAGAATCTCGCCCTTGTGTAAGGACAGTGATACGTCACGGTGACCAAACGCCGTGCTAACGCCGGACAGCTCCAAGACCGGCTCGTCCGCAGCAGGTGGCCGAGGTGGCAGGTCGACCGTGCTGTGTTCCCTGCCGACCATCGCAGATATCAGATCTGATCGCTGAAGGTCCTTCAGCGGCACAGACTCCAGCCCCGAGACGCCGTCACGCAGCACGGTCACGGTGTCGCACAACGCATAGACCTCTTCAAGCTTGTGGCTGACGAACAGGATCGCGATGCCGTTGTCGCGCAGTCCCCTGATCACGTCGAACAGCCGCTCCACTTCGCTCGGCGTGGACGCTGTGGTCGGCTCGTCCAGCAACAGCACGCGGCTGTCCATCGACAGCGCTTTGGCGACTTCGATCAGTTGCAGCTGCGACACAGGCAGGCCGCGAACTCGCCGATCGGGGTCGAGCTCCAGGCCGAGTAGGTCGAGGCAACGCCGTGCTTCTTGACGCGCCGCGGCGCGATCGAGCAGGCCGCCCTTGGCGGGCAGATGCTGCAGCACGATGTTCTCGGCGACCGAGAACTCCGGCACGAGGTTGCGTTCCTGGTGCACGACGCCAACCCCGGCGCGCACTGCGGCATGTGGTGAGTCGAAGGCGACAGGCTCGCCGCCGATCGTCAGCGAACCGCCGTCGGGGCGGTGCACTCCGGTCAGGATTTTGATCAAGGTCGACTTGCCCGCACCGTTCTCGCCGAGCAACGCGTGTACCGAGCCCGGCGCGATGTTCAGGCTCGCGCCGTCAAGCGCTCGCACGCCGGGGAACACTTTGACGAGATTCTCCGCAACGAGCATCAGTTACCAACTCCTCGGCGGTGCGTCAGGACGACCGTGCCGAGCACGACCGCGCCGACGACGAAGTTGACCCAGCTGGGATTGAGCGAGAACTGGGCTCTGGCGACGTCGACCAGTCGGACGATGAACGCGGCCAGCACGGTGCCGGACACCGAAACCGCACCGCCGGACAACGCCACGCCGCCGATGATCGGCGCGGCGAAGCTGGCCAGCAGCCAGTCACCGCCGATGCTTTGGTTGACGCCAGGCGCGGACATCAACGTGACCACGGCCGCAACGCCGATCAACAGTCCGGAAAGGCCGTGCGCCATCACGATCGAGCGATTGTTGGAGATCCCGGACAGTCTCGCGGCCAGCGGATTTCCGCCACTGGCCAGCAAATGACGGCCCCAGATCGCCCGGCGCATGAACAGGGCCAGCACTCCCGCGACGGCCAGCGCGATCAGGAAGACCACTGGGATGTGCAGGATGGACGCCTGTCCGACGTCCTTCAGCGAATAGTTCGACGCCGTCGAGGTGCCAACGAGTTGGTACTGCAGTCCAGTCAGGATCGTCATCGTCGCCAAAGTGACGATGAACCCGTTGATCCGAGTCAGCACCACAAGCAAGCCGTTGATCGTGCCGACAGCCGCCCCGAGCACGAGCGCGCCGATCACCGCCAGCCACGCCGGCACGCCGAGATCGGCCATCGCCAGCCCACCGGTGACAGCGACGAACCCGCCCAGTGCGCCCACCGACAGGTTCATCTGCCCCACCGATAGCGCGACCATCTGCGCGAGTCCGATGAGGACAGGCACCGCGACGTACGTGAACAGCGTCTCGATCGCCGGTCCGGTCAGCAACGAACCGCTCGACGCGATCGCCAACGCGATGAACCCGACGATGGACACCGCCAGCAACGTGACCTCGGTCGAGTTCCACTTGGCCCTGCTGATGGTTGTCACCGGCTGGCCCTCCGTTCGGTGACGGCGTGCCGTATGCGGTCGACGGACAACGCCGCGAGCAGGATTGCGCCGAGCCAGATCGACAGGCTTTGCACGCTTGCGCCGACCAACGTCAGTCCTTGCCGGACGATTTGGGTCAACGATGTGCCGAGCAACGTTCCGAGCACCGAGACCGCGCCGCCGGTGAGCAGCGTCCCGCCGAGCACCGGCCCGAGGAACGACGGCAGCATGAACTCCGCGCCGATTCCGGCGGTGAACGAGCCGCCGGTGACCGCGAGCATGAATCCGGCCAGTGCGGCCAGCGCACCGGAAAGGGCATGAGCACCGACGATCCTGCGCTTTACCGGGATGCCGGACAGTTCCGCGGCGATGGGGTTGGCGCCGACCATCAACATTTCGCGGCCCATGCGGGCGCGCGAAAACAGGTAACCGACGAGCAGCATCGCGATCACGGCGAAGATGGCCAGTTGCGGGATCGCGCTCGACCCGCAGATCGGGCCGACGCAGACGTCAGCCAACGAGTACTGCCGCAATTCCTGCATGCCCGGCGGTTTCGTGGTGAACGCGGCGGCCTCGGTCAGCTCCGAGTACACCAAGGACACCAGGCCGAGCAGCGCGAAGTCCATCGCCAAGGTCACCACGAACGAGTTCACCCCGGACGCGGTGATGATCAACCCGGTCAACGCGCCGATCGCGGCACCGGCCAGCAAACCGACGACCATGCCCGCGTAGAGAGGCAGGTTCCATATATCAAATCCGATTCCGGTGAACATCGCGCCGAACGCGGCCATCCTGCCGACCGCGATGTTCAGGTGCCCGATCGACAGCACCGCCAGCTGCGCGAGACCAACCACGGTCAACGTCGCGATGTCGCGCAGCAGCGGGAAGATGACGAACTGTTCGTCGTAGAACTGCGGCCGGATCGCACCGAACACGATCACCAGCACGACCACCAACAGCACCAAGCCGACTCGTTGGTCGGCCAACAGGCGTGTTCGCGTGACTACCGACCGGTCGGTAGTCACGCGACTCTCCGGTCGTCCATCGCGTCGCGGTTCCACGGGATACCGAGGCCCGGGGTGTCCGGGGCGATCGCGCGGCCGTTCTCGGTGGTCATCTCGCTGGTCGTGATCGACCGCAGCTGGGGGATGTGCTCGACGTAGCGGCCATTCGGGATCGCCGCGACCAGACTGACGTGCAGTTCCATCAGGAAGTGCGGGCAGACGTCCACATTGAACGCTTCGGCGAGGTGAGCGACCTTCAGCCACGGGGTGATCCCGCCGATCCGGGCGACGTCGACCTGGACGACCGAGGCAGCGCCGCGTTCGAGGTAGTCCCGGAACTGGGCGATGGAGTACATCGACTCCCCTACCGCGATCGGGATCGTGGTCGCCTTCGCCAGCCGCGCGTGCCCGCTGACGTCATCGGCCGGCATTGGTTCCTCGAGCCAGAACAGGCCGATCGGGGCGTACGCCTCGACTCGCCGCAGTGCCTCGGCGAGCGTCATCGACTGGTTGGCGTCCACCATCAGGTCGAAGTTCGGGCCGACGGCGTCGCGGACCGCAGCCAGTCGTTCGTAATCCTCGTTCGCGGACGGCTTGCCGACTTTGACCTTGATACCGCCCCACCCTGCGGTCACCGCGGCCTTGGCACCGTGCACCAATTCCTCAGTGGTCAGATGCAGCCAGCCACCCTCGGTGTCGTACAAGGGCACCGACTGGCGATATCCGCCCGCGACACGCCACAGTGGATCGTTCGCCCGGATGCACCGCAGGTCCCAGAGCGCCGTGTCGATCGCACTCAACGCGAGTGACGTGATCGCACCGACCGTTGTCGCCCGCGTCGAGGCGAACAGGTCCATCCAGATCGCCTCGATCAGGCTGGCGTCCTGGCCGATCAGCCTGGGCAGCAGGTGGTCCCTGAGCAATGCGAGGACCGCCGAGCCGCCCGTGCCGATCGTGTACGAATAGCCAAGGCCGACTGCTCCGTCGTCGGTCGTCACCTCCACGAAGACCGTTTCCTGTTCGATGAAGGCCTGCACCGCGTCCGTCCGGATCTGTTCGACCGGCAGGTCGACGATGAATGCTTCGGCCTTGCTGACTAACGCCACCCGTCAGACCCCTTTGATCACGTGCCCCTTGTTCACGAGCACAGCAGGACGTTGCCGGAGAACTCCGTCTTGAGCTGGTCGGTTTTGGCCTTCCGTTCGCCGTCGTAGGAGTCCACATTGGAAGTGGTGACCGTGAACGAGCCGGAGTCGATGACCTGACCGGGCTGTTTCATCGTGCAGGCGCCGGTCGCCAGCTGGGACAGCGCCCATGCGCCGAGATACGCCTGGCCGGTCGGGTTCTGCGCGATGGTCGCGGCCACCGAGCCGTCCTTGATGCCCGCCAGGATCTGCGGATCGTCGTCGATCGCCACGACCTTGATCGGCAGACCCGCGGACTTCACGCCGGCCGCCGCGGCGACCGCGGGGTTGTACGCGGTGGTGACGATTCCGTTGATCGCTTTGCCCTGCGCGGACAGCAGGTCGGCAACTGCCTTCTGTGCCGTCTGCAGGTCCTTGTCGACGTCGGTGACGGTGTTGGCCAGCACGACTTTGGCCGCGGTCTCGTCGATCGCCTTCTTCACGCCCGCGATCCGGCGCTGGGTGTTGGAGTCGACGTTGTTGCCGGTCAAGTGGACAAGGCTGCCCTGCCCGCCCATCGCGTCGATGGTTGCCTTCGCGGCTTTGTACGCGGCTTCGCCGACGTCCGTTGACAGGCAGAAGTCGGCTTTGTCGACGTCACCGGCCGGGCAGGAGCCGAGTGACGCGACGCTGAGCCCCTTGGCCTTGAGGTCGCTGAAGGTGCTGTTGATGTCCGTCGGCGAAGCACCGAACACGCCGAACGCGTTGTAGCCCTGCGACGCCAGCGAGTTGATCACGCTGTTCTGCTTGGCCTGGTCCCACTGGCTGGTCTCGTCGAAGGCGGTTTCACCAAGGCCGAAGTCGGCTTTGGCCCGCTCGGCCGCGGCTTTCCACGGCTGGAAGTACTGGTGCGGCCCGCCGGGCACCAGCGCGACCTTCACCTGCGTCACGGGTTTCTTCTCCGGCCCGCTGTTGGCTGGTCCCGCGTTCGAACCGCGAGTGCTGCACGCCGTCAGGGCGGCTAAGCCCAGGGCGGCAACGCCAGCCCGGAGCAAGATCTTCTTGGACTTCATCGGCCATCCTAGATCCTATAGGATATTGGATACCCGATTTCTAAAGGACGCCGACGGCTCTGTCAACTGTCATGACACAAAGGCGAGCGAGGAGCATGGCGCCAATCAACGACCCTGGCCACAGACCGGCTTGCGACCGGGACGTAGCGTTGGACCGCGCGACATGGCGCCCACCGAACAGCACGACCGAGTTGGACTGCGCGACCTGCGCTCGCCGAACGGCGGAACGCGTCAGACATCCTGTATCGGATGCGAAATTGGCCAACCGTTCACCAACAGTTGACGCAGGGCGTTACAAATTCGCCGCCGTCCGGTATGTTGCGCGACCATGGGCGCGCCGCAACTAGGGAGTCGATACGAGTGGGCTGACCTGCCGCATGAGTTGATCACCGCCGTCGTCGAACGCACTGGTCCGATCCGTCACGCGGTCTGCTCACCCGAGGGGTACAGCAGTCAACTGGCGGCGACCTTGGACACCGCGAGCGGCCGGGTTTTCGTCAAAGGCATGCGGCTCGACCACCCGGAACGGTGGACGCAGGACGTCGAGGCCGCCATCGGCCCGTACCTCGCTCCCCTGGCACCGGGCGTTCGTTGGCGAATCGTCGTGGGCGGCTGGGACCTGATCGGGTTCGACCACATCGCGGGTCGCACCGCCGACTACGGGCCAAGTTCAACCGATCTGCCGTTGGTCGTCGACGGCATCACGGCGATCGGGCGAATGAGGCGTCCTGCGGGCGTCAAGCTCAAAACTGCCCGGGCGCGCTGGGGCCGGTTCCTTGACGACCCGTCTGACGCGGCCGCGTTCGCCGGTGACGCGCTGGTGCATTCGGACATGAACCCCAGCAACTTCCTGCTCACCGACGCCAACGGCGTGCACATGGTGGATTGGCCGTGGGTGACGCGAGGTGCCGCTTGGCTTGACGCGGCGTGCTGGATTGTGTGGCTTGTCTACAGCGGACACCCGCCGCATGTCGCGGAGCGATGGGCGTCCAAAGTGCCGAGTTGGGCGCAGGCAAGTCCAGACGCGATTGACCTTTTCGCGGTCGCGCAGACGCGGTACTGGCAAGCCAAAGTGGACGCACACACCAACCGGATGACGATGGCGTTGCGCCGCGCGGCATCGCGATGGGCGCTGCATCGCGGCATGTGGGCATGAGGAAGCGCGCCCGCCCAAGGGCAGGCGCGCTTTCTATCAGGCCTTGCGCATCCCGCGCATACCGACGAGCAAGCCAAGGACTGCGACGACGACGGCAGCGGCCAGTCCGGCGAGTACCGTTCCCGACGCGATGGTGCCGTTGAACAGCAGGCGTTCCGCGTCGACCACATAGGTCAACGGGTTGAACTTGGCCATGGTCTGCAGCCATTCCGGGCCGTTGTCGATCGGCAGCATCATCCCGGCGAGCAGCAGCAACGGGAACAGCAACGTCTGCTGAACGCCCCAGAACATCCACTCTTGGTCCTTCGACGCCAGCGCCAGGGTGTACGACAGCGCACCGAGGCCGACGCAGAAGATCGCCAGGATCACCAGGCCGATCAACGCTCCCGCGACGTTCAGCGTGAACCCGAAGGGAATCGTCGCCAGCACCAGCAGCACCGTCTGGGCGAGCATCGGCACGATCTCCTTCAACGCCCGCCCGATGATCAACGCGGGCCTGCGCAACGGCGAGACCAGCATCCGCTCGTGGGAACCGGTCTGCATCTCGTACAGCAGGTTCGCTCCGGTCGAGGACGCGCCGAACAGGCACGACATCACGACGATGCCTGGCACGAACCACTGCAGTGACGAGTCCCCGGGTAGCAGAGGTGCGAACAAGGCTAGGAAGAACAGCGGCTGGACCATCGTGAAGATCACCGAGAACGGGTTGCGCAGCACCGGCCGCAACTCGCGGGTGAACACCGTGAGGATGTCGGTCACCAGGTTGGTCTTCAGAGTTACCGTGGTCATGCCTTCTTCTCCTTCAGGGAAACGTCTTCGCGCAGGCTACGGCCGGTCAGGGTGAGGAAAACGTCGTCGAGCGTCGGGCGGGTGACCTCGACGCTGGCCACGTCGATCAACGCGTCGTCAAGGCTGCGCAGCAACTTCGGCGCGATCTGTGCGCCACCGTCCACTTCGAGCAGTACTTGCGCGCCGGATTGCGTCACCGTCGCGCCTCCGGCGACGCCGAGCACGTGGTGCGTGGTCACGCGGCGCGCCTCGTCAGCGTTGTCGAACGTCAGGGTGATGCGGTCGCTGGCGTGCTCGGCCTTGAGCCGCGCAGGGCTGTCGTCGGCGATCACGCGACCGTGGTCGATCACGATCACGCGCTCCGCCAGCGAGTCGGCCTCGTCGAGGTAGTGCGTTGTCAGCACGATCGTCGTGCCGTGGTCGGCGCGCAGACGCACGATGTGTTCCTGCAGGTTCGCGCGGTTCTGCGGGTCGAGACCGGTGGACGGCTCGTCGAGGAACAGCAGGGTGGGCGCGTGGATCAGGCCCATCGCGATGTCGAGCCTGCGCCGCTGACCACCGGACAGTTTGGACACCACGCGGCCGGCGACCGCGGTCAGGTCCAACGACTCGATCAGCTCGTCCGCACGAGCGCGTGCCGCCGAAGCGCTCATGCCGTACGCACGCCCCTGGCTGACCAACTCGTCACGGCCGCGCTGGCTGTGGCCGGCGCCGTTGCCCTGACCGATGTAGCCGATCCGGTTACGCACATCGCGCTGCTGCTTGGTGACGTCGAATCCGGCCACCCGGGCGGTGCCCGACGTGGGCGCCAGCAAAGTGGTGAGCATCCGCAGGGTGGTCGACTTGCCCGCGCCGTTGGGCCCGAGCAGCGCCACCATCTCACCGGTTTCGACGCGCAGGTCGAGCCCCTTGACAGCCTCGACCGTCTCGTTGCGCACGGTGAAGTGCCTGGTCAATCCGCTTGTCTCGATCATCGCTTCGGTCATGAGAACAACGTTAGAATCCATTCAGGTCAGTTTCTGACCGCAACGGATGGGAATCTGAATCCATGGCGAACACAAGTGCACGGATGCTGCGACTGCTGTCCCTGTTGCAGACCCATCGGTTCTGGCCGGGCAGCGAACTGGCTGACCGGCTCGAGGTCAGCCAACGAACACTCAGACGCGACGTCGACCGGCTGCGGGAACTGGGTTACCCGGTCGACGCGAACCGGGGCGTCGCGGGTGGATACCAACTGCAGTCGGGCGCGGCCATGCCGCCGTTGCTGCTCGACGACGAAGAAGCAGTCGCGATCGCCGTCGGATTGCGAACGGCCGCGGGCGGCGCGGTCGACGGCATCGAAGAGACGTCGATGCGCGCGCTGACGAAGGTCATCCAGGTGATGCCGCCACGGTTGCGGCGCCGAGTAGAGGCGCTGCGCAGCTATACCGTGCCGACGTTCTGGGGCGGTACGACCACCAACGCGACGGTCGACGCGATGTCGTTGACGGTGATCGCATCGTCGTGCCGTGACGACGAACGGCTTCGCTTCGGCTACAAGACCTATGACGGCGACGAGTCGAAACGACACGTCGAGCCGCACCGGCTGGTCTCGCTGGGACGCCGCTGGTACCTCGTCGCATGGGACGTCGAACGGCATGACTGGCGCACGTTCCGTGCCGACCGGATGGTCGACCCGAAGCCGACCGGCGCGCGGTTCCGGCAGCGCGACCTGCCTGGCGGTGACGCGGGCGCGTTCGTCCGTGACCGGTTGAACCAACGGCCGACGCAGTACGAGGCGATCATGGAGATCAAGGCCCCGGCGAAGAAGGTCAAAGAACAGGTGGCGCATTGGGGCACGGTCGAGCCGATCACCGACGAGACCTGCCGCCTGACCATGAAAGTCGATTCGTTCGAGTGGCCTGCGATGGTCGTCGGCGTCATCGGCGCCGAGTTCACCGTCGTCGGGCCGCCGGAACTGAAGGACTACATCCGCGAAATGGGGAAGGTGCTGCTGCGCTCGACCGAGGACTGAGCAGCGTTACCGATCTGCGCTGTCTGTTTTCACACATCGTTATTTTTTGAATTTCCCGCAGAGCAGTGGGTAGCGTGTCGGCGCCTGGCATCGAGGCCGGCACGTCACTGTCACAGACCGGGCGGTCCATCCGCTGGGGGCGAGTCCGTCCGGCCTTCGAAAGGGAATTGTCTTGCGGCGCACCATGCCGCCGATGTTTCGCGCGCTCGCGCACCACAACTATCGGCTTTGGGCCGGCGCCGATCTCGTGTCGGTCACCGGCACGTGGATGCAGGTCCTCGGTCTGAACTGGGTGGTGCTGGCGCAGACCGGCTCCGCGACCGCGGTCGGACTGTCGGTGATGACCACCGCGCTGCCCGCGATCGTGCTGGGGCCGTGGGCCGGGGCGGTGGCCGACCGGATCGATCCGCGCCGGGTGATCGTCGCCGGACACGTTGGCCACGCCGCGCTCGCGTTGATCCTCGCGTTGGTTGTGGCCACCGACGCGCCGGTGGCGGTGATCTACCCGCTGACCGTGCTGTCCGGATTGATCAGCGTGTTCGAAGGACCGGCACTGGGTCGCTTCGGTGCCATGGTGGTTCCGCGGGAACATCTCGGCAACGCCTTGGCACTGGGCTCGTTGATCAACTCCACCGGTCGTGTGCTGGGGATGAGTGCGGCCGGGCTGCTGGCCGCCACGGCTGGCGAGCCGACGTTGTTCCTGATCAACGCGGTCAGCTTTGGGGCGGTGCTGCTGGCCATCGCGTTGATGCGACCGGTCGAGTTGCACCCGTTGACCACGAGCACACCGGATCGGGCGGGCATCCGCGCTGGGTTGCGATACCTGAGCCGGCGTCGCACGTTGCTGACACTGCTCGCGCTCGGTTTCGTGCTGTCCGGGCTGGGGCGCAACTATCAGGTGACCATGGCAGCCATGGCCGATGGCCCGCTGGGCTCGGGGGCGACCGGTTACGGCGTGCTCTCCGCGGTATTCGCGGTCGGGACTGTCCTCGGCGGACTGATCGCGGCCCGTCTGCGTGAGCTGACGTTGCCGTTGTTGTTCGGCGCGGCCGCGATCACCAGTTGCCTGCAGGCATTGAGCGGGCTGAGTAGCAGCCTGATCGTCTTCGCGGCGATGATCCTGCCGATCGCGGCCGGCGCGGTCCTGATCGACACGGTCAGCAGCACGCGTCTGCAATTGGACTCCGCCGGGGACATGCGTGGCCGGGTCCTGGCGGCGCAGAACGTCGTCGCGGCTGCCGCGGGCGCGGTCGGCGCACCGCTGCTCGGCTGGTTGTGCGAACACCTCAGTCCTGGGATGGCGCTGGTGGTGGGCGGTTCGGTCACATTGGCCGCAACGCTGCTGGCCATCTCGGCGAGCAGGCGCGCCCCGGACACGATCCCGGTCGATGAGCCCGCATTGGCCACTGCTCGGGCCTAGCCTGAACGCATGGATTGGGTGCTGCACGTCGATCTCGACCAGTTCCTCGCGGCGGTCGAGATCGCACGGCACCCTGAGCTGAAGGGCAAGCCGGTCGTGGTCGGCGGGGCGGGCGACCCGACGCAGCGCGGAGTCGTGGCCACGGCGTCGTACGAGGCCCGGGCGTTCGGCGTGCATTCGGGCATGCCGTTGCGGACGGCCGCGAAGAAGTGCCCGGACGCGATCTTCCTGCCCAGTGACGCACCGGCGTACGAAGAAGTGTCCGAACGCGTGATGGCAACTTTGCGCGAGTTCCCGGTGGTCGTCGAGGTCATCGGCTGGGACGAGGCGTTCGTCGGCGCGCACACCGACGACCCGGAAGCACTGGCCGCCGACATCCAGGAAGCCGTGTCGGCGAAGACCGGGATGTCGTGTTCGGTGGGCATCGGGGACAACAAGCTGCGCGCGAAAATCGCCACCGGGTTCGCCAAACCCGCCGGCGTTTACCGGCTGACCAGGGACAACTGGGTCGCCGTGATGGCCAAGCGGCCGGTGGACGCGCTCTGGGGCATCGGTCCGAAAACGACGAAGAAGCTGCTCGAACTGGGATTGGAAACGGTCGAACAGCTGGCGCGCTCGGATCCCGCAGCGCTGGCCGAGCGGTTCGGCCCGAACATGGGGCCGTGGTACCGGACGCTCGCGTTGGGCGCCGGTGACCCGAACGTCGAAGCAACTCCGTATGTGGCCAAGTCGCGCAGCCGCGAGGTGACGTTCCAGGAGAACATCAGCGACCATTCAGATATCAGATCTGAAATATCCAATCTGGCGAAGCGGGTCGCTCAGGACGTCGCGGACGAAGGCCGTCCGGCGGCGCGTGTCGCGGTGAAGGTCAGGTTCGCGCCGTTCTTGACGTACACGCGTAGCATCACGCTGCCGTCACCGAGCGACGACCCGGCGGAGATCGAACGCGCGGCGCTGGAAGTGCTCGGCTTGTTCGAGCTGAGGAAGCCGGTGCGGTTGCTCGGGGTGCGGGCCGAGTTCCCGGTCACCGAATGAACGTCACCGACCGAGGACCGTGTTCATCAACGTCATCGTCGTCTCGGCCGGGCCAAGGGTCTGCAGGGTCTCCGGCAGCACGATGAAGCTGAACAGGGTTCCCACGTAGATCACTCGCAGCAAGTGGATCTGCACGTCGGTGGGCTCCACCCCGTCGGCCTTGTGTGCCTCGTGCACCAGTTGCACGCCCGAGGTGAACGTCTCGACCAGGGTGGCGTGCAACTCGGGTCGCCTGGTTCCTTCGAGCAGCAACTCCATCATCGCGCGGTACCGGTCCTTGTGGACGGTCACTGATTCGTCGAGGACCTGCGCGAGGATCTCCATCAATGCGGTGCGGTCCAGTTCGCCTTCACGCTTGGCGCGCAACTCGCCGATCCACTCGAAGTGCAAGTGGACGATGCGCTTCACGGTCGCTTCAAGCAATGCGTCGCGCGACCGGAAATAGTTCGATGTCGTGCCCCGGGGCACCGCGGCGGTTTCGTCGACCGATCGGTGCGACAGCCCATGGCTGCCTTCGCTTGCGACGATCGCGATGGCGGCGTCCGCGAGGGCGTCGCGGCGTTGCTGGTTGACCGGTGGCACGGCGGTACCTCCCTGGACGGCTCCGGGAGGGCGAGTCTAATTGTCCGTTGTCCGTTGACTGTCTTCCGCGGCGCGCCGTTCGCGCTTGCCTCGCGCCAGTTCGGTGCCGAGCGCGTCGAGGCGTTGCGTCCAGAACCGGCGGTAGCGGTCCAGCCAGACGTCGATCTGCTTCAGCGGTTCCGGATCGACCGAGTACAGCCGTCGAGTGCCGTCCGGCCGGACGGTCGCGAACCCGTTGTCCCGGAGCACCCGCAGGTGTTGGGAGACCCCCGGTTGGGAGATGCCGAACTCCTCCTGCACGACCGCGCTGATCTCGCCGGCGGCCCGTTCCCCGTCGGCGAGCAGCTCGAGGATCCGGCGCCGGACCGGGTCACCGAGCACATCGAACGCATGCATACCGTCAATTAAAACGACCCACACTTATATAAGTCAAAGCCTATTAGCTTTCGTGGGATTGACCCGATGACCGACCGGTCGGTAGGCCCACCGCAACGCGCCACGAGGTCACCATCGGAAAGTTTTTATGCGTCGAAAACAAGCCTTCTAGCTGCTACTTCGCAGGGGCTGGCCGAAACAAGCCACCGCAGATCGCCGACGATCGGATACGATCACATCTGTCCAGTTCGGGGCGAAGAGTTACGACGTTTGACCGTTGACGGCCCGCTCAGCGCGGTGACATCATCCGATCCATATCGTATCTGATATCCGATATCTGATTGGGGTTGTTCGATGTCGCACACCCGCCGCACCATCCTCAAAGCCGGCAGCGCGATCGGCGCCGGAGCCGCGATCGGCGGGCTGCGGACATTCACCGCCCAGGCCGAGGAAGTGGACCGGCCAGCTTCGGTCCAGCTGGTGTCCGAACAGGACGCCACCACGTTCTTCCACCTCGCGCCCGCGGTGGAAAGCCGGATCATCGAGCAGGGTCTGCCCATCGGCAACGGACGGTTAGGCGCGCTCGTCGGCGGCAACCCCGCGAACGACTCCTGCTACGTCACTGACGTTTCCCTGTGGGCAGGCGACAAGAACGACGTGCTCGACAACGAAGGCCAGTTCCCCTACGAACGCGTGCACTTCGGCACGTTCAACGTGCTGGCGCAGGCAGCCGTGTCGATTCCGGAGCACGCGCCGAACGTGATCACGAAGTACCGCCGCACGCTGGACATCAGCAACGGCATCGTCACCTCGTCTTACGAGTACAAGGGCACCAGATACCGGCGCGAGGTGTACTCGAGCCACCCGGACGACGTGATCGTCATGCGCCTGACGCGCGACGGTCGCGGCACGCACACCGGGACCATCTCGATCACCGGTACGCACAACGAGTCCACAGTCGACGGCACGATCAGCGGCAAGCTGGACAACGGCCTGAAGTACGCCGCGGTCGTCCAGGCGACGAGCAAGGGCGGCCGGATCGGGCTGAAGGACAACAAGGTCACGTTCACCGACTGCGCCGAAGTCGTCATCGTCATCAGCGGCGGAACGAACTACGTACCCAGATACGAAATCGGATATATGAACGCCAGCGCCGATCCGTTGGCGATCGCGCGCGACAAGGCGACGAAGGCACTCAAGGCGTCCGGTGACGCGTTGCTCGCGACGCACGTGCGCGACTACCAGTCGCTGTACAACCGGATGACGGTCGACTTCGGACGGTCGTCCCGTAACCAGCGGTCAATGGACACGTGGTCGCGTCTAGTCGTCCGCGGCACGCCCGGCGCGGCGGCCGACCCGGAACTTGAGGCCAGCTATCTGCAGTTCGGCCGCTACCTGATGATCACCGGCTCGCGCGACAACCTGCCGCTGAACCTGCAGGGCCTGTGGCTGCACAACAACACGCCGGACTGGATGGCCGACTACCACACCGACGTCAACGTCCAGATGAACTACTGGATGGCCGATCGCGCGGGCCTGTCCGATTGCTTCGAACCGTTCGCCGACTACTGCGTCGCACAACTTCCCGGCTGGACCAAGACGACCCAGGAGCTGTTCCTCGACCCGCGCAACAGGTTCCGCAACAGCTCCGGCAAGGTCGGCGGCTGGGCGGTGGCGTACTCGACGAACATCTACGGCGGCTCCGGCTGGTGGTGGCACTCCGGCGGCAACGCGTGGATCTGCAACTCGCTGTGGGAGCACTACGAGTACACACAGGACCGGGCGTACCTGGCGAAGATCTACCCGTTGCTCAAGGGCGCCTGCGAGTTCTGGGAGCACCGGCTGATCATGGACCCGGTGCGGCAGAAACTGGTCGCCGACAAGGACTGGTCACCCGAGCACGGACCGCAGGACGCGATCGGCATCACCTACGCGCAGGAACTGTGCTGGGACCTGTTCGAGCACTTCCGTGCCGCCAGTTCGATCCTGAACAAGGACCGCGCGTACGCGCAGACCATCGCCGGGCTGCAGGAGAAGTTGTACATGCCTGAGGTCAGCCCGAAGTCCGGCTGGCTGCAGGAGTGGATGAGCCCGGACAACCTCGGCGAGACCACGCACCGGCACCTGTCCGGCCTGATCGGGTTCTTCCCCGGTGACCGGATCAAGACCGACACCAGCCCTCCCGAACTGGTCGAAGGCGTGCGGCAGCAGTTGATCGCGCGCGGGATGGACAGCTTCGGCTGGGCGTGCGCGTGGCGCGCGCTGTGCTGGGCCCGGTTGAAGGACGCGGACCGTGCGTACCAGCTGATCCAGACCGTGATGCGGCCGTCGGTGAGCAACTCCAACGGCACCGCGCCCAACCTGTTCGACATGTACAGCCAGGGCAGCTACGCGATCTTCCAAATCGACGCCAATTTCGGCGCGCCGGCGGCGATGATCGAGATGCTGGTGTACTCGCGGCCCGGTCTGATCGAACTGCTGCCCGCGTTGCCCGCGCAATGGGCGAAGACGGGCAAGATCACCGGTGTCGGCGCACGCGGCGGCTTCACGGTGGACGTCTCATGGCGCGACGGGAAGGTCACGAGCGCGACCGTCCACAGCACCACGGGCACCGACACCGTGGTGCAGTTCGGCTCGTGGCGCAAGAACATCCGCCTGCGCCCCGGCCAGAGCGTCACTGTCAGGCCGTAACCCTCAGACACCCAGTTCGCCGGCCAACCTCCGCAAATAGCCGGCGAACTGGGCCCTATCCTGCTCCTCCCAGTTCTCGGTCAGCTCGTCGAACACGCGGCGCTGCCAATCCCGCGCGCCCGCAAGCAACTGCTCACCGGATTCGGTGAGCCGGACCACCGTCCGCCGTTTGTCCTTTTCGGACTCCGTACGCACCAGATATCCCGCTTCGGCGGCATCCCTGACCATCCGGCTGGCACCGGAGTGGTCGAGGCCGAGCTGGTGCGCGATCGCGTTCACCGTCGCCTCGCCGCCCTGACTCGCGGTCTGGGCGGCCTCGACCGCCTGGATGTGCTGCACGTGCCGCGTCTCGCCGGTCAACTCCGCGGACGCGCGCGTACTCCACCGTCTGGACCAGAACCGCACGAGCCGGAACAACGCCGGCCCGCCATCGGCGCTACTCACCATGCCCCAGCCTACATCGTGTGCAAATCGCACGTATAATTAGGTGCGAATCACACGCATTGGAGGTCACGTGAGCATCGTGCTGAACCACACGATCGTCCCGGCCGCGGACAAGTCGACGGCCGCGCAGTTCCTGGCCGACTTGCTTGGACTCGAGGTCGGCGCGCCAACGGGGCCGTTCATCCCGTTGCAGGTGAACGACGATCTGACACTGGATTTCGACGACCGGCACGGGGTGCACCCTTGCCATTACGCGTTCCTGGTCGATGACGGAACCTTCGACGCGTTGCTGGCGAGGGTCGAACGGTCACCCGAGATCGACTATGGCTCCGGTCATGCGGGTGGGTGGGACCGCTCGATCAACCACTTGGGCGGTGGGCGCGGGGTGTACGTGCGTGATCCGAACGGACACGCGTACGAGTTCTTCACTGCGGTCCCTGACTGAGCCCGAGCAGTTCAGACTTCGTCGCCAACCAACGTGCATCCGGATCGGCGACCACACACCGCACCCCCAGGTCCAGCAGCCCCACCCCAGCTCCCAGACCACCCCCAAGACCGCCCTCGCCCCGTTCGCCGTCCATTCCGGCCCCAGAACATCCCCCGCCACTCCCGGGGGGACGACCCCAGGCCAGTCTATCGGGGATATGGGCTGGTCAAAGGGGTTACCGGTCGGTTGTGGACAACTGGATTCGTGAACGGACCGTTCGCGCGGGTTGGCCCCTGGGTTTCTGCTGTTCGCGCGGGTGGCCACTACGGTTTTGACTGTTCGCGCGGGCTGGTTACCGCGATTCCTGGCTGCCCGCACAGGCTGGTCACCGCGATTCCTGGCCGTTCGCACAGGCTGGTCGCACGGTTCCTGAGTGTTCGCGCGGATCAGTCACCAGGGTTTCTAGCTGTCCGCGCGGATGAGTCACCGCGGTTCCTGGCTGATCACACGGGTCGGTCACCCGGTTCCTGGCTGCCCGCGCGGACTGGTCACCGCGGTTGCAGGCTGTCCGCGCGGGTGGTCACCGCAGTGTCCTTACGGGCTGATTCAGGCCGGGGGATTCCATACATAGGGCGTCGTGGTGGTCACCGGCGTGAAGCCAAGGCGTTCCAGGATCGGGCGGCTGTCGTCGGACGCGTCAACCCACAGGTAACGGATCCCCATCTGCACGGCCAACTGAGCCCGGTACGAAACAAGCGCTCGATAGATCCCGCGGCCGCGCCAAGACGAAGCAGTCGTGCCACCGAGCAGGCCGGCGAATTCCTTGTCCTGCTTGGGCATCATCCAGCCGGCCGAGACCACGTCGCCGCCGGCTTCGGCCACGAACACCGCCCACTGGTTCTTGCGCCTGATCAGCAGGTCGGCCAGCCAGTTGACGCCTTCGCCCCACACGCCCACGTTCATCTCCCCGATCCGGCGCATGTCCGCGTCGGAATCGGTCCGCCGGATGCTCACTCCGTCCGGCACGACCGGTTCGGCGGCATACGCGGCCGCATCGCCGATCATCACGGTTTCCTTGTCCTCCGGGCGGAAACCGGCGGCCACGAGCCTGCTTGGCAAGTCCGCGGGCAGGTCGTGCGCGCGGGTCTTCCATTCGACGCTTTGGCTCCGCGCCGCGAAGAAGTCGCGCTGGCGGGCGATCAACGCGTCCACGTCCACATCGAAGATATCCCGAGGCATGCTGATGAACCCCTGGTGCGGCCGCAGGATTCGCACGATCGGGCCGTCGGGTTCGACCTGTGTGTCCTCTTCCAGATCGGCCCACTCGGAGGGCCGGACGTGCCGGTCGTAGGCCTCCAGCAACGGAGTAGGCAGATCGATCCGCAGCAACGGCAGCATCCGGCCGGGAATCGACCCGGACGGCGACTCGCCGACCTTCACCGCGCCCATCGCCACATAAAACCCCTCGGCGTGGGGTTCGGCGTCGATCATCAGAACCGTGAAGCCCGCCGCACGCGCCGACTCGAGAGCGTGCTCCCACAACCTCCGGCCGAGGCCTTTGCCGATGGCGTCCGGTTCGAGCCACATATGTCCGAGTTGGCCTTCGGGCGCACGGCCCTCGACGTTGTAGAACCCCAGCAACCGCTCCCCTTCGGCCGCGACCACGATCCTGCGATCGGCGATCTCGTCCGGTGTGAAAGTCAGTTCGGCACGGCAGGATTCGAGGAAAGCCTGGTCGTATCCCCAGTACGCCTTCGACCGCAATGCCAGTTCCCCCAGCGCGGCGGCCTCGTCGGGCCGTGCGGCGCGCATCATGATCTGAGCCACGTGACCATCGTGCCATCGGGCGCTACTCGATTACGCAGGTCAGCATGGGCGCTGGTCGTGTTAATCTGCGTATGCAATCGTTTTCCGCCGAGGCCGGGTGCTGCCGAATGACGAACTCCCCCACCCTCAAAGAGGTCGCGCAACGCGCTGGAGTGCACGTCACCACGGCGTCGAGAGCGCTCAACCCGGCGACTTCCTCGCTGGTGAACCCCGCGACGATGCGCCGTGTGCAGGCCGCCGCGCGTGAACTGCGGTATCAGCCGAACGCCATGGCCCGTGGTCTGAAGACCGCGCGATCGATGTCGGTCGGCGTACTGCTTCCTGACCTGACCAACCCGTTGTTCCCGCCAATCGTCCGCGGGATCGAGGATGTGCTGGCGAATTCCGGCTACACCACGCTGATCGCCAACACCGACAACGACCTGGAACGGCAGCGCACCTTGTTCGACACGTTGCGCGCCCGACAGGTCGACGGCGTGATCATCGCGACCGCCCGCCGTGACGACAACCTGTTCGCTGAGGCGCATCAGCAGGGCGTGCGAATGGTCATGGTCAACCGGCGCGTAGACCAGTCCGACATTCCGTCGGTCACAGGCGATGACCACGACGGTATCGCCATGGCAGTGCGTCATTTGATCGAGCTCGGCCACACGCGCATCGCGCACGTCGGCGGCCCCCAGCACACGTCGACGGGGCGCACGCGCCAACGCGCGTACCGTCAGGCGCTCGACGACGCGGGCATCGAACTCGACCCTGGGCTTCTGGTGACAGCGCAAGAGTTCACTGAAGGCGAGGGGGCCAAGGCGACACGGTCCATGTTCGAGGCGGGCAAACGGCCGACGGCGATTGTCGCCGCCAACGACATGATCGCGCTCGGCTGCCTCGATGTGTTCTCCGAGCGCCGGTTGCAGTGCCCCACCGACATCAGCTTGGTCGGCTTCAACGACATGCCGTTCGTGGATCGCCTCACGCCGCCGCTGAGCACCGTGCACGTGCCGCATTACCAAATCGGCGCGGAGGCGGCACGTATGCTCCTCGATCGCCTCGCGAACCCTGACCTGCCCTCGAAGTCGATCACGCTGCCCGCGACGCTGGTGCTACGGGAATCAACAGCGCCTCCGCGCGCCTAACTGTTGGGTTCCAAGGCTCCCAGGTACAAGGACGCGATCTCCGGGTGGTTGGTGATCTCTTCGGCGGTCCCCAGCAACCGGACGCGGCCGCCTTCCATGACCACCCCGTGGGTCGACAGGGACAGCCCGAGCCGGACGTTCTGTTCCACCAGCACCACGGTCTTGCCACGCTCGCGCATACCGTTGATCAGCCCGGCGACCGCGGCGATGCTCCTTGGATCCAGGCCAAGTGACGGCTCGTCCAGCAGCACGACCGCTGGGTCGAGCATCAGCGACCGCCCGATTTCCACCATCCGCCGTTGCCCGCCGGACAGGTTGCCCGCTGGCGCGTTTGGACGCTCGGCGATCAACGGAACCAGCTCGGCCACCGCGGAATACCGCTCCGCCAACAATTTTCGTTGTCGACGGATCAAATAGCCGCCCATCAACACGTTTTCGCGCACGCTCATCCGTGGGAACAACGCCCCCGCTTGCGGGACCTGAGCGACGCCCTTTTCCAGTACCTCCGGCGCGCTCAGCCTATCAATCCGCTCGTCCCCCAGCGACACAGTTCCTTTACGTGGCTTGATCAATCCGCTGACCACGCGCAGAACCGTCGATTTCCCAGCGCCGTTCGGGCCGAGCACGCACGTCACCGATTCGGGGATGACGCTCAGGTCGAGTCCCTGTAAGACATCACCTCCGCCGTAACCGGCGTAGACACCGTCCAATGTCAACATCAGGTGGTCACCTCGCCGAGGTACGCGTCCAGCACGGCCGGGTCGTTGCGGATCACGCCGGGCGGTCCGGACGCGATCACTTCACCCCTGGCCAGCACGAAGACCGGGTCACACAAGTCAAGGACCATCGGGATGTTGTGTTCCACCACGAGGAAGGTGATGCCCTGCCGGTTCGCCACCCTGATGATCTCCGCCATCCGGTCGACCAGGCCAGGGTTGATCCCACCAGCGGGCTCGTCCAGCAGGACCATTCGCGGCTCCAGCATCAGTACCTGGGCCAACTCGACCAGTTTCTGTTGACCGTACGACAAAGCACCGGCGCGCTCGGATTCGAACCGTCCCAAACCGACGAACGACAGCAGCTCGCGTGCCCGATCAGCCTCATCTCCCGCTACCGCACCTGAAGCGAGCACGCGTGGCGAGAACGATTCGAGCGGCGCGACCACGTTCTCCAGTACTGTCATGCTCTTGAACAGTCTGGTCACTTGGAACGTCCGGCCGAGACCGCGATGCGCTCTGGCCCACGGAGAAAGTCCGTCGATGCGCTCGCCGTCGAACCAGACTTCGCCGGTATGCGCGCCGCCCGTACCTGTGATCAGGTTGAACAATGTGGTCTTGCCGGAGCCGTTCGGCCCGATCAGCGCGGTGATCGATCCGGCTGGGACGGTCAAGTCGACGCCGTTGACCGCTTTCAGCCCACCGAATGCTTTGTGGACGTTCCTGAGTTCCAGTAACGGCCCGGGTTTCGGCTCGATCGGCTCGCGCGTGACGACTTCGACCGGTCCGTGTTCCAGTGCGCCGGCATGGTCGGTGTACTCGACCTTGCGGCGCTTGGTGAGCAGCCGTTGCAGCACCGGCAGTAAGCCGTCTGGCAGGAACAGCACAATGATCACGAGCGCTACGCCGAAAAGCAGCAAGCGGCTTTGTGAGCCTCCACCGTAGACAGTCGCGGCTTCGCTGGCGAATGAGACTATGAAAGCGCCGATGACCGGTCCCCACAACGTTCCCCTGCCGCCGACGAGTGCGCCGAGCACAACCGTGACACTCGTCAGGATGTTGAAGGCACCCAAGGGGTTCAGGAACGTTAGGAAGTACGCGTAGACCGCGCCCGCCACGCCGATGAAGAATGCGCTGGCCGCGTACGCGAGGTTCTTGTAGAGCGTGGTCGGGATGCCGATGGCTGCCGCTTTTCCTTCGTCCTCACGGATCGCGACCAGTCCGGTGCCGAACTTCGTGCGCCGGATCCACGCGCTGAAGCCGAATGTGACTGCCATCAGAGCGAGGAACATGAAGTAGAACGGGATATTGCCGACGTCACGGCCCCATGTCGGCAGTTCGAGGGTGATGCCGTCGGATCCGTTGGTCAGCTCCGGCAGGTTGACTGTGAGTATCTGGAACAGCAGCAGCATCGCGATCGTGATGATCACGAACGCGGGTCCCTTGGCACGCAACACAACGCTGCCGACAAGAAGCGCGATCACGACAGCGACCACACCGGACAGTGGCGCCAGCGCGAGCGGGTGGACTTCCCATCGGGTGGACAAGATTCCCGCGGTGTAAGCGCCGATGCCGAGGAAAACGCTGTGTCCTAACGAGATGTATCCGGCGAACCCGGAGATGATGTTCCAGCTGATGGACTGGATCGCCACGAGAAACGCCAGCAGCATGACCGTGTGCTCGTATGTGGCATCTGGCGCGATGAATGGAAAGGCGATCAGCGCAACGAACGCTACCGCGGCTATCGCTAGACTTACTCGACGATTCACGTGGCGACATCCTCACGAAGCCGGGTCCCGAACAGCCCATGTGGACGGACCAAGAGCACTAGCAGGATCACTGCGTAGAAAACCAGCGTCGCCCAGCGCGGTGAACCGTACGTCGCGGTGATCGTCTCCGCGAGCCCTAGAATGATCGCGCCCACCCACGCGCCTCGTAGTGAGCCCATTCCACCTAGCACGATGATGCCGAGCAGCCGTGCGATCCATTCATAGTGCGAGGCCGGGAAGAACGGGTACAACACGGACAAGATCGATCCGCCCGTGCCCGCAGTCGCCGCTCCGATCGCGAACGACAGCGAGGCGACCGAGGTGGCGCCGATGCCGACAAGTGCCGCGCCCGAAGGGTTCTGGGCGGTCGCTCGGATCGCGCGTCCGGTCCATGTTCGGTTGAGCACCAGGTACAGCAAGCCGAGCACGATCAATGCCGCGAGGCAGCCGTAAACCTGCGCCTTGGGCAGGACCACCGATCCAATGTGGAACGACTCGGCGAAATAGGACGGTGTGGCGGATCGGAAGTAGTTGCCCGCGGTGATGTTCAGCAGTCCTTCGATGGTCAGCGCGATGCCGAACGTCAGCAGCATCGACATCGCCGGGCTGGTGCCGCGGACCCGCACGATCACCAGCCGGTAGAGCACCCAGCCGATGCCGAACATCAGCGGGGTCGTGGCCAGCGCGAGCAGGATCGGGTCGATTCCGGTCAGCTGCCAGGCTTTCCACGTCAGCATCGCGATGAGCACGAGGAAGGCGCCCTGGGCGACGTTGACGATGCCCATGATGCCGAACATCAGGGTCAGACCCGCCGCCATCAGGGCGTATACCCCGCCGATCAACAAGCCTAATGCGATCGTTTGCAAAGCTTGGCTCATGGCCACGCCGGCTTGGGGAACACAATGTTCTGTGTGGTGGCAGCCTCCTTCGGGGAAACGACCTCCACCTTGCCCTTCTGCCACTGAGCCAGCATGAACGAGCTTTGCGGTTCACCGTTTGCAGCCCACTTCAGCGGACCGAGGATGGTCGGCACCTCGTTGGCCCGCAGCCAGTCCGCCAACGCGACCTGGTCGATCCGGCCGACTTTGGTCACCGCCGCCTGCAAAACCTGCCCAGCAGCGAAGGCGTCCGCCGCGTCTTCCGTTGGCGGGCCGTTGAAGCGCTTGCGGTACTCCGCGACGAACTCGTCGTTCAACGGTGTCTTGGCGGTCTCGCTCCAGCTCGTGCTGTAGAAAACACCTTCGGTCGCGTTCTCGCCGACACCGCTGCTGTACTGGTTGCCGTTGCCCGGCGCGTTGGTCTGGAACAGGACCTTGGGCGAGAACCCGACCTGCCGGAACGCGCGCACCGCGCCGATACCGTCCTCGAACTGCGCGCCCTGGGCCACGATGTCCGGCGCTTTCGCGGCGATCAGCGCGGCGATCGGCTGGAAGTTCGTGGTGTTGGCCGGGTAGATGTCCGAGTAGACGGTCGTCAGGCCGGCGGCCTCAAGTTGCTGCTGCAGCGATTCGATGGCCGGGCGGGTGAACGGGTCATCCTGCGTCATGAACGCGGCCGTCTTCGGGCGTTGCGCCTCGGGCAACGACTTGATCCACGCCGTGATGCCGTCCGCGTGATGCGGCGCGGTCGCCGGCTGGGTAAAGAACAGCATCTTGAAGCCACGCGTGAACATGTTCGGCGCGCCACCGGCAGGCTCGACGTACAGCATCTGGTTGCGCTCAGCCACGGCCGAGGCGGCGTAGTTGAGCAGGGACGAGAAGCTGCCGAGCAACAGGTCGACGCGGTCCTGCGTGATCAGCTTGGTGTAGTCGGCGATGATCGTGTCCTGGCTGCTGGCGTCGTCGGTGACGCGCAGGTCGATCTGTCTGCCGAGCAGGCCACCGGTCGCGTTGACCTTGTCGCGCCAGATCTCGTAGCCACGCTTGGCCTCGCCGCCGGGCTGGGAGAACTGCCCGGTCAACGGCAGCGATGTGCCGATCACGATCGGGCCGCTGCCGCCGCCATCGCTCGAGCCGCTGCAGCCGGCCGCCAGCAGTGCCACGCACGCGAGCAGAGCACGCAGTCTGAGCCGGGCAGGTTTTTCTCGCATCGCGGGTCTCCTCGACGTCGTCGGGCGGGGCATCCGGCGGCATGCACGATCGAACCACAGCAAACGATTGCAGCGCAGGCCATCGTGCGCCGGTCGTCGCGGTCTGTCAACAGGCGATGGGTATCACGGCATGTGGATCAACACCATCCGCCGTTTGCCGATGTTCTTGGTCAGGAGCTGTCTTTGGCCAACGTGCCCTGGCCCAGCAGAACTCGCTGGACACCAGTGGCGGCCGGGATCCCGGTCAGCGTTCAGGGCTAGCCGATCGGCCGAGGCACCGCCCCTAGACCAGCAGAGCCCGAACCGACTCCCGCTGATCACCAGCGGCGGCCAGGAATCCTGTCGGCATTCAGGGCGAGCGAGGCACCTCCGCTGCCCAGCAGAATCCGAGCCGACTTGCCGATCGCCAGCGGCGCCAGGAACCCGGTCGGCATTCAGGGCGAGCGAGGCACTGCCCTGCCAGCTGAACCCGACTCGCTGATCACCAGCGGTGCCCAGGAATCCGTCAGCATTTCAGGGCGAGCCGATCCGCCGAGGCACTCCCTCTGGCCCGGCAGTCCGGCTCGTCGGTCACCAGCGGTGCAGAATCCCAGTCAGCCGTGGATTACCTGGGCAAGCCGATCGGCTGGATACCCGTGCGCTGAACCGATCACGCGCCCGGCCTAGCCACAACGCCCCGGCCCAGCCACAACACCCGGCCCAGCCAGTACTCCGGATCAGTCGAAGCGAAGGGATCATCCGCAAATCCAGTTATCCACAGCCGCCGCGAAACCCCCTCTCGATCAAGCCCCACCGATAGACTGGAGCAGGGACGCCCCCCGGGAGTGTCAGCGATCTTGTGGGCGATGGTGTGATCGTCCTGTCGATTACTGAACGTTGAGGCGGTCGCCGTAGTACATGGCGAGCGTGTTCAATGCC
>JOAA01000030.1 GCA_000720375.1 Rhodococcus rhodnii
GTGCGGGCGACTGATCTGGCTGCGTACGAGCATCAGGATCTGCCGTTCGAGCGGTTGGTGGAGATGCTCAACCCGACCAGGTCACTGTCCCACAACCCGCTCTTCCAGGTGCTGCTGGGCACTCTCGGCGATGTCCAGGACAGCTTCGCGCTGTCCGGCACCACGATCCGCGCCGGTTTCGTCAACCCCGGTGTCGCGCGCTGCGACCTTTCCTTTGGTGTGCTTGAACAGTGGCAACCCGACGGTGCGCCCGGCGGTATCGCGGGCGACTTGGAGTATGCCACCGATCTGTATACAGTGGACGGTGCGACTCGGCTGGTGTCCCGCCTGGTCCGTGTTCTCGACGCGATCGCCGAAGATCCCGCACAGCGGCTGAGTGACGTGGACGTGCTGGCCGCGGACGAGCGCCGGCAAGTGATCGAGGTGTTCAACGACACTGTCATTCCCGTGCCGCGTCAGAGTCTGCCGGAGCTGTTCGAGCAACAGGCCGCGCGGACACCCGACGCAGTGGCGCTGCTGCACGAGGACACGACCCTCACCTATGCGCAGCTTGACACTCGTGCCAACCAGCTCGCCCACTGTCTGATGGCGAAGGGTGTCACGACCGAGACGCCGGTAGCGCTCCTGATGGACCGCGGCGTCGACCTGATCGTGGCAATGCTGGCCATCCTGAAGGCCAGCGGCACCTATGTCCCGCTGCACATGGCGGACCCGGTGGCGAGAATGCGGCTCGTCCTGGCGAACACCGGCGCGCGGACGCTCATCGTCGGCGCCTCCACACGTGACCACGAACTGCTTGCCGGCACGACGATCGACGCTGACGTCGTGGACGTCGATGCCCTGACGATCGATGACCAGCCGCGCGAGACGCCTGCCATCGCACAGAACCCGGACCAGCTGGCGTACGTCATGTACACCTCTGGATCGAGCGGTGAACCGAAAGGGGTGGCGATTACCCAGGTCGGTGTCGTAGACCTCGCCCTGAACCCCTGCTGGCGCATCACCGGATCCGACCGCGTGCTGTTCCACTCGCCGCATGCCTTCGACGCGGCGACCTACGAGATCTGGGTGCCGCTGCTCGCCGGTGCCGGGGTGGCCATCGCTCCGGCCGGCCGCATGGACGCGGCGCTGATCTCCGGGCTGATCAAGCGTTTCGGCATCACCCACGTGCACGTGACGGCCGGGCTGTTCCGTGTGCTCGGCGAGGAGGATCCGGGCTGTTTCGCCGGGGTCCGGGAGGTCTTCAACGGTGGCGACGGTGTGTCGGCCATGTCCATGCGGCGTGTGCTCACCGAGTCGCCGGACTTGACACTCCGGCACGGGTACGGCCCGACCGAGGTCACGTTCTGTGCCACCGAAGGCACTTTCGACGTGGTCGAGGCGATCCCGGACCTGGTGCCGATCGGGGCGCCGATCGGCAACATCCAGACCTATGTGCTCGACAGCGGTCTGTGCCCGGTCGCGGTCGGTGTCGTCGGCGAGTTGTACCTGGCCGGCGTGGGGCTCGCCCGTGGATACCTTGGCCAGGCCGGACTGACCGCCGAGCGGTTCGTGGCCAATCCCTTCGGTGCCGCGGGAAGCAGGATGTACCGCACCGGCGACCTGGTGCGCTGGGACGAGCATGGCCGACTTGAGTTCGCCGGGCGTGCCGACGACCAGGTGAAGGTCCGCGGTTTCCGGATCGAGCTGGCCGAGATCGAGTCGACGCTGGCCGGGGTCGCCGGTGTCGGGCAGGCCGCGGTCGTGGTCCGGGAGGACACGCCGGGGGACAAGCGGCTCGTCGCGTACCTGACCGGTGACCGCGTGGACATCCCGGTCGTCCGGAAAGCCGTCGCGGCTGCATTGCCGGAATACATGGTGCCGTCGGCATTCGTGGTACTGGACGTACTGCCGTTGACAGTGAACGGCAAGCTGGACCGCCGGGCGCTGCCGGCTCCCGAGGCAGGCACGCGGGAGATCGTGCGCCCTCGCTCGCCGCGTGAGGAGATCCTTTGCGGTCTGTTCGCCGAGGTGCTCGGCGTGCCGGAAGTGTCCATTGAGGACAGTTTCTTCGACCTCGGCGGGCATTCGCTGCTGGCGACAAGGCTGATCAGCCGGATCCGGTCTGTACTGGGCGTGGAGCTGGGTATCCAGGCGCTGTTCGCCGAACCGACCGTGGCCGGTCTGGCGGCCGGCCTGGACGAGGCCCGCGAGGCACGGCCCGCGCTGGTTCGCAGTGAACTCTCCGGCGAGGTGCCGTTGTCGTTCGCGCAGCGGCGGCTGTGGTTCCTGTACCGGCTGGAGGGCCCGAGTTCGACGTACAACATGCCGCTGGTGCTCAGGCTTTCGGGCGATGTCGACCAGAACGCGTTGCGGCTGGCATTGCATGACGTGCTCGATCGGCACGAAAGCCTGCGCACGGTGTTTCCCGAGGTGGACGGCGAACCGGTACAGCGGGTGCTGGCCGATTTCGACATCGGCCCAACGGTCGAATCCGTTGCCGCGGAGCAGCTCGACGAGCGCATCGCGGCCGCGGCCGGCTACCGGTTCGACCTGATGACCGAGGTTCCGGTCCGGGCATGGTTGTTCGACACCGGTCCGGACACGTCGGTGCTGGTGTTGCTGCTGCACCACATCACCGCCGACGGCTGGTCGATGGGGCCGCTGGGCCGCGACCTGGCCACCGCCTACTCGGCCCGTGTGGCCGGTGACGTGCCTGTGCTAGCCGAACTGCCGGTGCAGTACTCGGACTACTCGGTGTGGCAGCGGGAAATGCTGGGTTCTCCCGCTGACACCGGCAGCGTGCTGGCTGGGCAACTGCGGTACTGGTCGCAGGCACTGGCCGGGATGCCGGGCCAGCTGGATCTGCCCACCGACCTGCCGCGGCCCGCGGTGTCCAGCTACGCGGGCGCAACGGCCCACTTCGAGCTCACCGCCGCCACCCACACGCGGCTGCTCCAGGTCGCCCGTGAGCACCACGCCACGCTGTTCATGGTGATCCAGGCCGGTCTGGCGGCGCTGCTGACCAGATTGGGCGCGGGCACGGACATCCCGATCGGCTCACCGGTGGCCGGCCGGACCGACCAGGCGCTTGAGGACTTGGTCGGCTTCTTCGTCAACACGTTGGTGCTGCGCAACGACACGTCCGGCAACCCGTCCTTCTCGGACTTGATCGAGCGGGTGCGGGCGACCGACCTGGCCGCGTACGAGCACCAGGACCTGCCGTTCGAGCGGCTGGTCGAGCAGCTCAACCCAGCCAGGTCGCTGTCGCACAACCCGCTCTTCCAGGTGATGCTGTCGCTGGCTGACGACGTCGACGGCACGTTCGCGCTGGAAGGCCTTACGGTGCAGGCAGGCACGGCCGAAGCCGGCGCGAACTTCGACCTGCTGTTCGCAGTCTCGCAGCGGCCCGGCGGCGGGATCACCGGTGAGCTGGAGTACGCCACCGATCTGTACACACAGGACGGTGCCGCCGCATTGGCTTCCCGCCTGGTGCGGATGCTGGAAGCGATCGCCGAAGACCCCGGGCAACGGCTCAGTGACGTGTCAGTGCTGGCGCCCGAGGAACACCAACGTGTCCTGCACACCTTCAACGACACCCGGACCCCGGTCCACCACCGGACATTCGCGGAGCTGTTCGATCAGGCGGCTGCCCAGGCACCAGAAGCCATCGCGCTCGTGCATGACGGCACAAGCCTGACCTACGCCGAGCTTGCGGCTCGGGCCGCCGTACTCGCGGAGCGGCTGCGAGCGCTGGCAGGTGCTCAGGACCGGATCGTGGCGATCTCGCTGGAGCCGGGCATCGAGCTTGTCGTGACGCTCGTGGCGGCGTTGAAGTCGGGCCTGGCGTTCCTGCCGCTCGACCCCCGGCTGCCCCAGGCGCGGATCTGCGGCATCGTCGAGGACTCCGGCGCCGCGGTGGTGGTCAGCCGTCAGTCGCTGCTCACCGACGCGCTGGATCAGCTGATCGGCTGCGTGATCCTGGATCTCGACGATCCTGACGGTCCCGGCGGGCCGGGCACGCTCGCCGCCGTCTCGGGCCGCGAGATCCGGCCGGACGACGCGGCATGCGTGTTCTACACATCGGGATCGACCGGCAAGCCGAAGGGTGTGGTCTTCACCCAGGGATCACTGGTCAACTACACCCAGGCGATGGTCACCCAGTTCGCCCTCACCCCGGCGGACCGCATCCTCCAGCTGGCCGCGATCGGATTCGATGTCCTGCTGGAGGAGATCCTGCCGACGCTCGCCGCCGGGGCCACGGTCGTCATACCCACGGGCCAGGTTCTGTCCTCAGTGGATGAACTGAACCGGTGCCTCGACGAGCTGCGCATCACCGGCTGCGAGCTGACCACCGCCTACTGGCACGAATGGATCCACGAAGTCAGCGTGACCGGCCAGCTTGTCGCACCGACGCTGCGGTTCATCGCGGTCGGCGGCGAACGCATCCAGCCGGAGGCGCTGAAGCTCCAGGCCGCCACCGGGGTCGACCTGATCCACGTGTACGGCCTGACTGAGGCGGCCGTGACGTCGACCGTGTGGCGAATGCCCGGCGACACCTCCGTCCACATCGGAACAGACGTGCCGATCGGCGGCCCGGTGGACAACACCCAGGTGTACGTCCTGGATTCCGGCCTGTGCCCGGTCCCGGTCGGCGTGCTCGGTGAGCTGTACGTCGCCGGAGACGGCCTGGCCCGGGGATACCTGGGCAGGCCAGGGCTGACCGCCCAGCGGTTCGTGGCCAACCCGTTCGGGGCGCCCGGATCGCGGATGTACCGGACCGGCGACCTGGTGCGCTGGGACGAGCAGGGCCGGCTGGCGTTCGTCGGTCGCGTCGATCACCAGGTGAAACTGCGTGGTTTCCGGATCGAGCCGGGGGAGATCGAATCGGTGCTGGCCACCGTCCCCGGTGTCAGCCGGGTCGCGGTCGTGGTGCGTGAGGACACGCCGGGGGACAAGCGTTTGGTGGCTTACCTGGCCGGTGACGGCGTGACCGTGGAAACGGCCCGCAAGGCCACTGCCGCGGTGCTGCCGGAGTACATGGTGCCGTCGGCGTTCGTTGTGCTGGACGCGTTGCCGTTGACAGTGAACGGAAAACTCGACCGGCGTGCGCTGCCCGCGCCCGAGGTCGTGACCGCGGAGCAGGCCCGGCCACTGTCGCCACAGGAAGAGACCGTGTGCGGGCTGTTCGCCGAGGTGCTCGGTGTCGCCGGCGTCGGAGTCGACGACGGGTTCTTCGAGCTGGGCGGGCACTCACTGCTGGCCACCCGGCTGATCAGCAGGGCGCGCGCGGTGCTGGGCGTGGAGCTGAGCATTCAGAGCCTGTTCGCCGCACCTACCCCGGCCGGCCTGGTGGCGCGGCTGGACGACATGAAGAAGGCCCGCCCCGGCATCCGGCGGATGCCCCGGCCGCAGGAGGAGTCGTGAGCTCGATGTTCGCCCGGCAGGATCACACCGACTTCGACAAGTACGTGCTGGGGCTGCAGGAGGGCGTCGCCGCGGGCGAGGCCCTGCCGAGCGACTTCTACCACGACCCGTACATCTACGACATCGAGCTGGCCCGGGCGTTCGACGGCGCCTGGGTGCCGGTGTGCCGTGTGGACGAACTGCCCCGGCCGCAGGAGTACATGCCGGCGTCGGCCGCCGGCCACGAGCTGATCCTCACCAGGGGCGATGACGGTGCCCTGCACGTGTTCTTCAACTCGTGCAGCCACCGGTCGATGCGGCTGGTCGACCAGCCGGCCAGTGGCAGGCGGATGGTGTGCCCGTACCACAAGTGGACGTTCGGGCTGGACGGCCAGTTGCACGGCGCGCCGCTCGTCGGCCGCACGATCGACCGGAGCCGGTGCGGGCTCGGCGAGGTGCGCCATGAGACATGGCAGGGCTGGCTTTTCATCAACCCGGCAGGCAACGCCGCGCCGTTGCACGAGGAGCTGAGCGGCCTGACCCAGGTGCTTGACGGCTGGGGTATCGAGGAGATGGTCTCGGTCGGCGCGGTGGAGTTCGAGTCCGAGTGGAACTGGAAGGTGATGTGGGAGAACTTCAACGAGTTCTACCATCACCTTGGCACCCACTCGGGCACGCTGGAACCGTTGCTGCCGGCCAGGACCGCAACGGCACTGGACAACGGCGGCCAGCCGTGGAGCTGCGCGTCGATGGCTTGCGGGGACGACTACCTCTACATGCAGCCGTTCGTCGATCTGACCAACGCGCCGTCCAACGACATGCATCTGTTCTCGGTGTTCCCGCTGCTGTGCGCGGGTGTCCAGCCGGGATCGGCGTTCTGGCTGCGGATCATCCCGCAGACCGCGACGAAACACCGTGTCTCGTGGGAGTTCCTGCTCCCGCCGTCCGAATTGGACACTCCTGATTTCGAGGCGCGGCTGGATTCGACCATGCAAGGGCTGCGACAGATCCATCTCGAGGACATGGATGCCTGCCGGCTGGTTCAGCAGGGCCACTCCGGCAGGCTGACCCGGCGCGGGCAGCTCACCGAGTTCGACAAGCCGGTGTCCCAGCTGCACAACTGGCTGCTGCGGACGTTGGCCGGCAGCACATGATCACGAGAAAGGACAAGCAGATGACCAACGGTACGAAAGTAGCCGAACATGCGCACGACGAAAATGTCGACCGGGCCGGTCCGCGGCAGGTCGTGCGGCACACCCTGACGGCGACCGAGGCAGCCGAGGCGTTCGCCCTCGCCAACGACTGCGCGCGCACGTACAAGCACGTCGACGACCCGGAGTTCCTGGCCGACGTCGCGGTGATCGCGCACGACCTGCCCCGTTCGGTACGCCAGGCCATGAACAACGGCAGGCTCGACGACCGCAAGCACGCGATCGTCGTGTCCGGCAACCAGATCGATGACGAGCGGATCGGTGCCACGCCGGCCAGCTGGATCGAGGCCGACAACGACAACAGCCGTGTCTACGCCTTCCTCGTGATGATCTACTCGGCGCTGCTCGGCGACGCGATCGGCTGGGCGACCCAGCAGGACGGCAGGCTGGTCACCGATGTGCTGCCCACCAAGGGCATGGAGCACAGCCTGGTGAGCGCGAGCAGCGAGAAGGAGCTCGGCTGGCACACCGAGGACGCGTTCTCCCCGGCCAGGGCGGACTACGTCGGCCTGCTGTGCTTGCGCAGCCCGCAGATGGTCGGCACCACCGTCGGGTACATCGACCTGGGCGACATCCCGGCGAGTCTGAGTGAAGTGCTGATGCAGGAACGGTTCCACACTTTCCCGGACACATCGCACGAGAACGCGCATCCCGTCGTGCCGCGCGCCGTCCCCGTATTCGAAGGTTGCTCCGATGCGCCGGTGCTGCGGATCGACCGTGACTTCACCGTCGCTATGGACGGTGACACCGAGGCACAGCGCGCGCTTTCGCAACTGATCGCTCACCTCGACCGCAACGTGTACGAGCTGACACTGGCACCGGGGGACGTGGCGTTCATCGACAACCGGAACGTGGTGCACGGACGCCGGCCGTTCCAGCCGCTGTTCAACGGCAAGGACCGCTGGCTCAAGCGGGTCAACGTGGTCGAGGAGCTGCGCCGGACCCGGCCCGGCCGGCCGACCTCGGCCACCAGGGTGATCGGATGAGCAGCCCGGCGCTGTCCGGGATCAAGCCCGCCCGGCTCGAAGACTGGTTCCGGTACCGCTATTTCGACGCGGACATCGACGTGTCGAGCTCGGGTGTGCAGAATTACTCGGTTGCCGAAATCCTCCGGATCGCCGGCGTACCCGCGCCCGACCTGACCACGATGGTGATGCGCGACAGCCCTTCCGTTGGCGCGCACGCGTTGCGGGCGGCGATCGCGGACCGGTTCGCGCCGGGGCACGACGAGTGCGTCGCGGTGACGCACGGCTCGTCTGAGGCGATCTTCCTGGCACTGGCCGTCCTGGTCCGCCCGGGCGACGAGATCATCACCGTCCGCCCGGCCTACCACTCGCTCTCCGGCATCGCCGAGGCACTGGGGGCGACCGTGCACGGGTGGGATCTCGACTCCGCCAACGGTTTTCAGCCGGACTTCGACCAGCTCGCCCGGTTGATCACCAAGCGGACCCGCGTGGTGATCGTGAACTTCCCGCACAACCCCACCGGCACGACCCTGGACACCGAGGCGTTTCGCCGTCTGCTGGACACGGTCGACCACCACGGCTGCCACCTGCTTTGGGACGCCGCGTGCGGTGAGCTGACCTACGATGCGCCACCGCTGCCGGACCCACATCACCTCATCGGCAACTGCGTCTCGTTCGGCACGCTGTCCAAGGCGTACGGCCTGCCCGGTCTGCGCGTCGGGTGGAGCCTGGCGCCGCCGGAGCTGATCACCGAGATGGTCCGGCTGCGGGACTACGTAACCCTGGCGACCTCGCCGTTGAACGAACTGATCGCGACCGCGGTGCTGCGCAACGCGGACGCGGTGGTGGGCCCGCGCCTCGCGCAGGCGGCCCACAACCGCCAGGCCCTCAGGACCTGGCTGGCGGCGAATCCCGGCCTGTTCTCCTGCGTGCTGCCCGCAGGGGGAGTGTCCGCGTTTCCACGGGTCGGCCATCCGGTGGACGTCGACTCCTGCTGCACGCGGCTGGCCGACGAGCACGGAGTCCTGGTGGTGCCCGGCAGCTGTTTCGGGCATCCCGACCGGTTCCGGCTCGGATTCGGCGGTGACACGGGCGAGTTCGAGAAGGGCCTCGCCGAACTCGCCCGGTTCTTCCGGGCCGAAGCCGATCGGCAACGCTGAGAAGAGGAGAGCGTGGTGGATCTCGCGGATCCGGACCTGTACACCAGCTCCGACCGGCATCGCCGGTGGGACGAGTGGGCGTCGGCGGACGCGGTCACGTGGACCGGGCCCGGCCATACGCCGGCCGGCTTCTGGTCGGTGTTCTCGCATCGCTCCTGCGCGAAAGTGCTGGGCCCCAAGGCCCCGTTCACTTCCGAGCGCGGGATGATGCTCGGCTTCGACGCGCAGCACCCGGACCACGCGGGCGGCAAGATGATCGTGGTCACCGACGGCGAGTGGCACCACCACCTGCGCCGGATGATCGGCCCGTTCCTGTCCCGGCTGAAGGCGGACACGCTGGCCGAGTTCGTCCGGCGCGAGGCGGACGAACTCCTGGACAAGATCACCGGGCCTGGCCCGGTCGAGCTGGCCAGGAATGTCGGCCCGCGGCTGCCCGCCGCGGTGGTTTGCGAGATCCTCGGCATCCCCGCCGAGGACCGGGAGTTCCTGATCGCGCTGACCCGCGACGCCTTTGGTGAGACGGCCGCGGGCGGCAACGCGATGAGTGCGGGCGAGGCGCACGGCGAGATCATGCTCTACTTCGAGGACCTGATCGAGTACCGCAGGCACACGCCGGGCGACGACCTGCTGAGCGCGCTGCTCGCCGACGAGCAGATGACCGACGAGGACGTGCTGATCAACTGCGACAACGTGGTGGTCGGCGGCAACGAGACCACACGGCACTCGATCACCGCCGCGCTGCACGCGGTCGCTGTCACACCGGGTCTGCTGGACTCGCTCGCGCAGGATCCCGGCCTGATCCCGGTGGCGGTCGACGAGGTCGTGCGCTGGTCGTCCCCGGCTATGCACGTGCTGCGGGTGGCCACCGCCGACATCGAGATCGGCGACAAGGTGATCCGGAAGGACGACGCTGTCGCGGTGTGGCTGGCGTCGGCCAACCGCGACCCCGTGAAGCACGAACGCCCGCACGAGGTACGCCTGGATCGCCCGGCCGGGAAACACCTGGGATTCGGGCACGGCGCACACCACTGCCTTGGCGCCGCGATGACCCGGCTGGAACTGCAGTCGCTGTTCGAGGTAATGGTGAAACGGATCCGTGACGTCGCCGTCGCGGCTGAACCTCAATGGCTGCGGTCCAACATCATCCAGGGCTACCGGGAACTGAAAGTCGACCTGTCGTGGAAATAGCTTCGACGGCTCCGCGCCACGAGATCCAGTTTGGCTGGTGATGTCCCGTGATCGGCGAATCGGTCGACGACGGTTTCGCGAATGTGCTACCGCTGCGCCAGCGCGGTGGGTCGGCGCCCGTTTTCTGCATTCATCCCGGAATCGGCGTCGGCTGGTGTTACGCGTCGATGTGCGCGGTGGTGGACCGCGACAGGCCGTTGTATGTGTTGCAGGCCCGTGCGCTCCGCCCGGGTGGCGCGCTGGGCCAGTCGATCGGCGAACTGGCACTCGACTACCTCGGCGCGATCCGGCAGATCAGGCCGACCGGGCCGTACCACCTGCTCGGCTGGTCGCTCGGCGGATTCGTCGCGCATGAGATCGCCACCCTGCTGCGCGCTACCGGCCAGGAGGTCGGATTGCTCGCCATCGTGGACATCTTCCCTGGTGACGGCCGGCGCTATGGCGTCGGCGACGGCGAGCACGAGCAGATCGAGGCGTTCCTGCGAGAGCTGGGCGCGCCGCCGACCCCCGGTGACGCAGAGCTCTCGCGCGCCACCCTGTGGGACCACGTCTGCCGGATCGAAGGTGCCACGGACTGGTGGGACAGCGCTCAGGTCGACCGGATGTTCGACGTCTTCAAGAACAGCTGTGAAATCAGCGCCCGGTTCGACCCGGGTTATTTCGACGGTGACGTCCTGCTGTTCTCCGCCGGTGCGGAAACGGCCAGGACGTTCGACGTCACAGAGATCTGGCGGCCACATGTCGGCGGCCGGATAGAACAACATTCCCTGCCTTGCGAGCATCGCCAGATGTTCGATCAGAAATATGCCGCCCACATCGCGAAGATCGTGTCGCGCCGGTTGGTGGCTGAACATAGTGGAGGGTGAGATGTCGAATCCGTTCGAGGATGAGAACGCGCCGTATGTCGTCCTGGTCAACGACGAGCGGCAGTATTCGCTGTGGCCGCAGTTCGCCACGGTGCCGGCGGGCTGGGATGTGGACTTCGGCCCGGCCGCCAGGGCGGAGTGCCTGGATCACGTCAACCGGACCTGGACCGACATGCGGCCCAAGAGCCTGGCGGACGCGATGAGCACGGGCACCGCGACGCCGGTGAAGGGGTGATCGGGATGGCCCCGTTCAACCAGATCGAGCTCGACTACGTCGAGTTCGCTGTGGCCGACCTGGAGGCGCAGATCGCCGCGATGAGCGAATCCCTCGGGCTGATCGCGTACGCGGCTGTCCGGACGGGCGACACGAGGTCGGTCGCGATCGGCCGCGGCGAGATCAGCATGGTGCTGACGCAGGCCGTGACCGAGGACCACGAGGTGGCCAGCTACGTGCAAGCGCATGGCGACGGCGTGGCGAACTTCGGCCTGCGGGTACCCGACGCCGCGGCTGCGTTCAACGAGGCGGTGAGCCGGGGTGCCCGGCCGGTCCGTCCACCTGAGACAGTCGACGGCATCGTCACCGCCGCCATCATGGGATTCGGCGACGTGGTGCACACATTCGTCGAGCGTCAGTCCGGTGTGGACTCCGAGCGGCTGCCGGGGCTCGCGCCGCTGGCCAGCCCTGCCGGTGGCGAGGACCTCGGGCTGCGCCGGATCGACCACATCGCGATCTGCCTCGAAGCCGGCCACCTGCGGTCGACGATCGACTTCTACGAGCAGGTCCTGGACTTCGCCACCATCTACTCCGAACACATCGTCGTGGGCAACCAGGCGATGAACTCCCAGGTGGTGGCGGGCCCGTCCGGCGGGCCGATCCTGACCCTGCTGGAGCCGGACGTCACCGAACAGGCCGGGCAGCTGGACCAGTTCATCAAGGACCACGGTGGTGCCGGCGTGCAGCACATCGCCTTCAGCACCAACGATGTCGTCCGTTCGGTGGCGGCCATGAGCAGCCGGGGCGTGGACTTCCTGCAGACGCCGGGCGCCTACTACGACGCGCTGGCCGAACGGCTGGAGCTGTCCCGCCACTCGGTGCCCGCGTTGCGGGAGCTGAACATTCTCGTCGACGAGGACCACGACGGGCAGCTGTTCCAGATCTTCTGCCGCTCGGCCCACCCGCGCAACACGTTCTTCTTCGAGGTGATCGAGCGGGCCGGGGCGAACACCTTCGGCAGCGGCAACATCAAGGCGCTCTACCAGGCGGTCGAGGCCGAGCGCAGCAAGGCCGGCGCCGGCCGGTAACGCCCCCATGGCGCCGAGAAGGGTGAGCCGATGACGATCTCGAGGACCAGCACGATGACGAGCCCGACGATTCCGACGACGACCCTGCGAACCCGGCCGGATCTGGCCGGCCTGGCCAGTTTCCGTGCCGGGCCCACGCTGGAGCGGGCGATCAAGCTCGACAGCAACGAACTTCCCTACGGGCCGCTGGCCAGCGTACGGGACGTGCTGTCGGGCGCGGTGGGCGATGTCAACCGGTACCCCGACAACACCGGCGCCGAACTCGCCGCCCGGCTTGCCGAGCGGTATGGGGTCAGCCCCGACAACATCACGCTCGGCCCTGGCTCGGTCAATCTGTGCCTGCAACTGGCGCAGGTGACCTGTGCCGGCGGCGACGAGATCGTGATTCCGTGGCGCTCCTTCGAGGCGTATCCGTCGGTCGCGAAGACGGTCGGGGCGACGGTGCGCACGGTGGCGCTGACCGCCGACCACCGGCCGGACCTGCCCGCGATGGCCGCGGCGATATCGGACCGCACCCGCCTTGTCTTCGTCTGCACGCCGAACAATCCGACTGGCACCGTACTGGGCCGGGCGGAGCTCGAGCAGTTCTTCGACACCGTTCCCGACGATGTCATCGTCGTGCTCGACGAGGCATATTGTGAATTCACCGGCGATATCGACACTCTTGACGGAGTCGAGTTCGTCAAACAGCGGCTGGCCGAGCCCCGCCACAACATCGTGGCCATGCGGACCTTTTCGAAGGCCTACGGGCTCGCCGGTCTGCGAGTCGGATATTGCGTGTCGGCCGAGCCGGTGTCCGACCTGCTCAAGCGGGTGGCCCTGCCGTACTCGGTCAACGCCCTCGCACAGCGGGCCGCGGTGGCCTCCTTGGCCGCGACCGGCGAGCTTGCGGTGCGTTGCAAGCGGATCTCGGCCGAGCGTGACCGGGTGCGTGCCGCGTTGCTCGCCGCGGGCTACGAGGTCCCGGTCAGTGGTGCGAACTTCCTGTGGCTGCCGCTCGATGCCGCGACCGAGCGGTTCAAGCAGCATTGCCTGGCCAGCCGGATCCTGGTGCGTGCGTTCCCGGGAAACGGCGTCCGGGTGACGATCGGCGAACCGGACGAGAACGACGCGTTCGTCGTCGCCGCCCGCACATTCCAGTGCGGCTGACTTTCCCCGTAAGCCAGGCCGGGCACCGCTGAGCATCCGGAAGGAGGGATGGGCATGCGATGCGTCGCCCCGCCGTTGAAGTGATCCCGACGGGGTTTCCGGCCATTGCCGGACAGTGGACAGTCCGCTTCGCCGGTGCCATCCCCGGCGCCGGCGAAGCGATCCGAAAGGTCGAATCGATGGCATCAGGCAGCATCACCGGCCGGCCCGGGCAGGCCGTGGTCGATCGCGATCGGCTGACGAGCAACGTGCGCCGGTTCCACGCCAAGGCCGCCACCGCGGGCGTCGCGGTCCGCGCGCATGTCAAGGGCCATCGCGTGCTGGAGATCGCCCAGGAGCAGGTGGCCGCCGGAGCGACCGGGATCGCGGTCACCCAGGCACGCGAAGTGCGTCACTACGCCGCGGCCGGGATCCGGGACATCGTGGTGGCATATCCATGGAACGACCCGTGGCGCTGGCAGCGGTTCGCCGAAGTGGCCGGGCTCTGCGATCTCACTGTGCACGTGAACTCGCCGGACGCTGTGCGAGGGCTTGATGAAGCGGCTGGCCGGCACGGCGTTCAGATCGGCGTCCGCATCGACATGCGTGACATCGCCGGCGAGTCCTCGCTTGATCCGCAAGGCGCGCTGGACGTGGCCCGCGTGCTCGGCCGGTCACGCTGGCTGCGGCCGTCCGGCGTCACCGGATATCGCGGCCTGGCCTCGCGGGCCGAGGCCGACCGGCGCGACATGATCGGCCGGGAGTTCGCCGAATACCTCGTGGGCGTAGCGGATCTGTTGCACGCCAATGGCCTGATCTGTGCGGACGTCTGCGTCGGCGGGACCCCGATCTGTGACGGCGCGCTCAGTGTCCCCGGTGTCACCGAGGTGTGCGCGGGCGCCTATGCCTTGCAGGACGCCGGAATGGCGCTCATCGGTGTGTGCTCGGCGCGGGATGTGGCGCTCAGCCTGCGTACCGAAGCCGACGCCGCCCGGCTGCACGCCGGCCTGAACTACCCGTGGATGGCGGGCGACGACGCCGGCACGAGGATCGGTGACCGCTGGATCCCGGCCCACATCTGCCCTGTGGTCCATCGGCTGCCGGCAATGGAGACATCGGATGGCGCCAGCTGGATGGTCGCCATGTTGTCCGACCGGCGCCAGAGTGCCGCGTGAGCTCGCTGAAGGTCCTGCGGCAGCGAGACTTCCGGTGGCCCTTGCTCAGCCAGGCCCCGCTGCTGGTGCGGGATGGGCGTGTACTTCCGGTCCGGCTGGCGAAACCCTTTGCTGAGAAAGAGGCGGTGACGACGTGAGCCATGTTGCTTACCCGGCTTCCGGCGAACGGCCTGGCCCGGCCGTGCCGGCATTCCCGGACCTCTACTGTGTAGACGATATCGAATGCGCGGCAGCCAGTGTGCTGCCGTCCGGCGTCTGGGACTTCGTCGCGGGTGGATCCGGCGCCGAGACCACGCTGCGGGCCAATCGTGAGGCATGGCAACGAATCCGGCTCGTCCCACGGATCCTCAACGACGTGGCCCACATTGACCTCGCGGTCGAGTTGCTGGGCCATCGTGCTGAGCTGCCGGTCGCCGTCGCGCCCATGGCGTACCAGCGGTTGTTGCATCCGGAGGGCGATCTGGCGGCGGCGGCCGCCGCCAGAGACGCCGGAATCGTCTACGTGGCAAGCACGTTGAGCAGTCACCCGATCGAACAGATCGCCGCGGTAGGTGCGCGGACGTGGTTCCAGCTCTACTGGCTGCGGGACCGGGCGTTGATGGCCGAACTGCTGCAGCGGGCCGAGGATGCCGGCTGCGCGGCGATCGTGCTCACGGTCGACGTGCCGAGGATGGGCCGGCGGCTGCGCGACATCCGCAACGGTTTTGTTGTGCCCGACGATGTCCATGCCGCGAACTTGCCGGCGGACACGCAGGCCGCCGCGCACACCCGGCAGCCGGGCCGGTCGGCGGCGATCACCCATACCGGAATCATGTTCGACCCCACGCTGAGCTGGCGCGATCTCTCCTGGTTGCGCGAGCGGACCAGCCTGCCGATCATCCTGAAAGGACTGCTTGATCCGGCGGACGCGAGGCAGGCGGGCAGACTGGGCGTGTCCGCTGTGGTCGTGTCGAATCACGGCGGACGCCAGTTGGACGGTGCCGTCGACAGCGCCACCGCGTTGCCTGCCATCCGGGACGCACTGGACGACCAGGTGGAAGTCCTGGTGGACAGCGGCATCCGCAGCGGTCAGGACGTGGTGCGGGCGATCGCGTCCGGCGCCTCGGCGGTGCTCGTCGGCCGCCCGGTGATGTGGGGTCTCGCGGTCGACGGCCAGGCGGGCGTACGGCACGTTCTGGGGCTGCTGCGGGCCGAGTTGGCGGACACGTTGGCCCTGGCCGGCTGCCCGGACGTCGCCGCCGCGCGGCGGCTGCGGGTAGTGCACGCGAGCCGGTGATGGGATGTCCTCCAACAATAACCAGAAGACATCTTTCCGAAGGAGTCTTTGCGTAGTACCCTTCGGAAATATGAAGTCGGAAGAGCAGGGACGTGCCAAACGGCTGGACGCCAACGCATTGCGCGGGCTGGCGCATCCGCTTCGGGTACGGATCCTCGAAATCCTTCGATCCGACGGACCGTCCACGGCGACCAGACTGGCCAAGTTGCTGGGCGAGGACAGCGGCAACGTGAGCTGGCACCTGCGCCAGCTCGGCGAGCACGGGTTCGCCGCCGAGGACGTGGATCGCGGCACTCGCCGGGAACGCTGGTGGGTCGCGCTGCACGACTACACCGCCGTGGACACCGACGCGTTTCTGGACGACACCGATCTGCAAGGCCTGCTGGCGATCCTGAAGAACGAGGTGCTCCAGCAGCAGTTCCGCCGGGCGGCGGGTTTCCTTGCCCAGGACTGGCCGTCCGAATGGAACGAAGCCGCCGGGATGGGGTACTGGAAACTGCGGCTCAACCCCACCGAACTGACCGCACTGCGTGACGAGCTGCTCGGATTGCTCGATCGCTATGACGCGTTGTGCCAAGACACCGCCCGGCAGGACACGTCGTCCGAGGTCGTCTTCCAGTTCCAGGCGTTTCCCCGGAAGAACGAGCGTTAGCCGGTGGCCACCGACGACCTCCGGAGGAGTTTCCTCCGCCCGCGCGCCAGTGGCCTGGCGCACAACCGCGACTTCCGGCTGCTGTGGATCGGCGAGTCGGTCAGCAAGTTCGGCACCGCGATCGCCACGCTGGTCATGCCGCTGGTCGCGGTCGGAATCCTCAACTCGAGCACCTTCGTGGTCACCGTGCTTTCGGCGGCGCTGTGGATGCCGTGGTTCGTGATCGGTCTGCCTGCCGGGGCGTGGGTCGACCGATTGCCCAAGCGGCCACTTATGATCACCTGCGGCTGGGTGTCGGCGGGGTTGCTCGCCACTGTCCCGATCGCCGCGTGGCTGGGGGTGCTGACATCCGTACACCTGGTCGTGGTGGCGATTCTGACCGGCACGGTCAACGTGCTGTTCTCCGCGGCCTACCAGTCGTATCTGCCGATGGTGGTCGAGCGCCAGCACTCGGCGGAGGCGAACGCCAAGCTACAGGGCAGTGAATCCGTCGCGCAGCTGGCCGGTCCGAGCGTCGGCGGGCTGCTTGCCCAGGTCGTCGGCGCCGTGCTGGGCGTGCTTGCGGACGCGTTGAGTTACGTCGTGTCCGCGGTGTGCCTGATGCGGATGCGGACCGTTGAGCCGGAGATCAAGCCGCCGGCAGGGCGAACAAGTCTCCGGGGCGAGATCGCGGTGGGCCTGCGGTTCGTCGGCCGCGACCCGTACATGAGGGCGTTGACGATCTATGGGGGCGCCGCGAACCTGTTCGCCGGGGCGTTCGAAGCGATCGTCGTGGTGTACCTCGTCCGGGATGTCGGCGTGAGCGCCGGTGCGGTCGGTGTGCTGATCGCGGTCACCGGTGTTGGCGGGATCGTCGGGGCCCTCATCACCACCCGGTTGGCGCGCTGGCTCGGCTCGGCACGGGCGATCCTGGTCTGCGAGCTTGCCGGGATGCCGTTCGCCCTGCTGATCCCGCTGACTGACGCGGGCTTCGGACTGACCTTCTTCGTTGTCGGAGGCTTGATCGTCAACGCGGCGATCGTGGTGTCCAGCGTGCTGGGCGCGAGTTTCCGGCAGACCTATTGCCCACCATCGCTGCTCGGCCGCGTCACCGCGGCGACGAGGGTGGTCAGCTACGGCGCATTGCCGTTCGGCGCGTTGATCGCAGGCGCGCTCGGCACGTGGCTGGGGCTGACCACCACCATGTGGATCACCTGCGGCGCGCTCGCGCTGTGCGGCCTGATCCTGTTCGCCAGCCCTGTCCGCGGGGCCAAGGAGTTCCCGGTCGCACCGGCTGGGGAGCCGGACGAGAGCCGGCAGGAAACCATTCTCTCACCAAGGAGACCAACATGATCAATTACCTTCGTGCGCTTCGCACGCGTGTCCAGCGAGCCCAGTACACCGGCGCCTACCTGTACGTCGAATGCCACTGAGCACTGTCGCTAGTGGCCGGATCGTGTCCTCGCGTGCTGAGCGGTAATCCGCACGCAACTGTTTCGACCTTTTAGTCCATATTGGATCAATCCCTGGCCGGTATCCGGTCTGCGTCACGGCCTGCCCTGCGAGCGGGCGGCCGCGTATCGCGCGGCCGCCCGGCATCGCCGCCTTGCCCGCCGGGGACCCCACGCATGCCATGTGAGTACAGGCATGCCCGGAGACAGGCAAATTCCACTTCGAAGGAGTCATTACGATGACCGCGACATTCGACAAGACCGAACCCCTCGCCTTCGACGGCCCGCCCGCCGCCGGTCGTGAACTGGACATGGAAGGGCTGTCCTGGATCCTTTTCGGACACGCCGCCTTCCAGTACCTGAACGCGGCCAGCGAGCTTGACCTGTTCGAGCTGCTGTACGACAAGCCCGGGCTCAACCGCGCCGAGATCGGAGCGGAGCTGCAACTCGCGGAGCGGGCGACGGACGTGTTGCTGCTGGGCGTCACCTCGTTGGGAATGCTGCTGCAGCACGACGGCCAGTATCACCTGCCCGCGGTATTGCGGGAGCTGATCCCCACCGACGACTGGCAGCGCTTCAAGGACACCGTGGCGTTCGAGCAGCACGTGGTCTACGAGGGCCAGCTCGACTTCGCCGAGTCGTTGCGCACCAACACCAACGTCGGCCTGCGGCGGATCCCTGGCACCGGCCGGGACCTGTACCACCGGCTGACCGAGAACCCGCACCTGGAGTCGGTCTTCTACCGGTACATGCGGTCCTGGTCGGAGCTGGCCAACCAGCACCTGGTCGAGCACCTGGATCTCGGCAACACCAAGAAACTGCTCGACTGCGGCGGCGGCGACGCCGTCAACGCCATCGCACTGGCCGAGGCGAACCCCGCTCTGGACGTCACGGTCTTCGAGATCCCGGCGACCAAGCCGATCACCGAGAAGGAGATCGCACTGGCCGGGCACAGTGACCGGATCTCGGTGATCGCGGGCGACATGTTCGCCGACCCCTTCCCGGCGGGCTTCGACTGCGTGATGTTCGCCCACCAGCTGGTCATCTGGACGTTGGATGAGAACACACAGCTGCTGCGCAAGGCATACGACGCACTGCCCGAAGGCGGCCGCGTGGTCATCTTCAACTCCATGTCCAACGACGAGGGCGACGGCCCGGTCGTCGCGGCCCTCGACAGCGTCTACTTCGCAGCCCTCCCAGCGGAAGGCGGGATGATCTACTCGTGGGCACAGCACGAGCGGTGCCTGCGCGACGCTGGTTTCACCTCCTTCGAGCGGATCTCGTTCCCCACCTGGACGCCACACGGCGTCATCATCGCCACGAAGTGATCACGTGAGTCGGTAGCCACCCTGAGCCCGCGTTAGCGGCAACCGTGACCTGATTGGGGGAGGTCCCATGCGTAAATCCCAGCCTGTGGCAGACCGCGCCGAGCCACAAGGTCCTGGCCACTTCGCGGGGATGGGCGGCTTCACACTCATCTGGGCCGGCCAGGTGGTATCCCTGGTCGGCAACTCCGTGCTGCGCTTCGCGTTCATCATCGAGGCCTGGTCGGAGGGCGAGCGGGCCACAGCGGTGACAATGTTGTCACTGTGTGCGCTGCTGCCACAGATCCTGCTCAGCCCAATGGCCGGTGCGGTGATCGACCGGAGCAGCAAGCGAGCCGCACTGCAGATCGCTGACGCGGGCGGCTTGGTGGTCGTCGGACTGGTGACCGTCCTGCACTTCGCCGAAGGAGGACTGGAGGACTGGGCGGTCTATCCCGCGGTCGCCCTGCTGGGCGCGACCGCGGCCTTCCAGTACCCGGCGATGGCGTCGGCGGTCCCGATGCTCGTGCGCAAGGACCAGCTGCAGCGTGCCAACGGACTGCTGGCCAGCGCCAAGAGCACCGCCGACATCGGTGGACCCGCGCTCGGCGGCGTGCTGGTGGCCCTGTCCGGGGTCGGGGCAGTCCTCGTCGCGGACCTTGCCAGCTTCGCGTTCGCCCTGGCGGTCATCCGTGTCGTCCGGTTCAAGGGCGATGACGCGTACAAGCGATCAGGACCGCCGGTCAAGATCCTCACCGACGCGGTCGAAGGGCTGCGGTTTCTGCTCAGGCAGCAAGGTCTTCGTGACGTGGTCCTGACCTTCTGCGTGGTCAACCTGGTGATGGTCTTCGGGTTCGCCGCCGTGCAGCCCATGGTTCTGGCCAGGACCGGCAACGACGTCACGGCGTTGGCGAGCGTCAACACCGCCATCGGCATCGGCGGGGTCCTCGGCGGGCTGGTCATCGCCGTGTGGGGCGGGCTGCGCAACCGCGGCCGCGGCATGATGATCGGGATCATCGGCATGTGCCTGTCCGCTCAGGTGGCGATGGCCCTTGTTGGCGGGGTCGTCGGATGGTGCGTCGCCATTCTGATCGGGGCGTTGATCATGCCGGTGATCAACGGCTCGATGCAGTCGATCGTCCAGACCAAGGTGCCGGGGCAGTGGCAGGGCCGGGTCTTCGGCGCGGTCATGTTCCTGTCCCAGCTTTCGCTGCCAGTGGCCTACGCGACCTCCGGGCCGCTCGCCGACCACGTCTTCGAACCACAGGCGCACGCCGGGGCCGGTGTGTTCACCGTGCTGGGCCCGGTTCTCGGCAACGGGCCGGGCAGCGGCATGGCCGGGATGCTGCTCATCGCCGGTCTGTGCGGCATCGCGGTCGCACTGTGGGGACTTGCCCGCCAGTCGGTGCGCGACATCGACACCATGCTCCCTGATGTGGAGGGCTGAGATGTCATCTGTACACGAACGGATCGCCGAGCAGGCGCGCCGTGCGCCGGAGAGCATCGCGGTGATCTTCGGCGACCAGCGGCTGACCTACCGGGAGCTCGACGCGCGCGCCGCGCGGTTCGCCGGAGTGCTGACCGGCCGCGGGGTGAAACCCGGCGAACTGGCCGGGATTCATCTGGAGCGGTCCATCGAGATGGTGGTCGCGGCGCTCGGCACGCTCAAGGCAGGCGCCGGGTACGTGATGCTCGACCCGGAGTTTCCCGGGCAGCGACTGCGCCGGATGGCGCAGGACGCCGGTGTTCGCCTTGTCGTCGTGCGGCCTGGAACGGCGTGGGACGGCGACACGGTCGGCATCGAGGACGCGGAGCCCGTACCGTCCGAAAAGGACATTCGGGGGACGGTGGCCTGTGTCATGTTCACCTCCGGGTCCACCGGCCGGCCGAAAGGCATTGTGGCGTCCCACGACGCCATCACACAGACGTTGACCGGCCAGGACTTCGCGGATTTTGGTGGAGTGTGGCTGCAGTGCTCGCCGGTCTCCTGGGACGCGTTCGCGATGGAGCTGTGGGGACCCCTGATGAGCGGCGGGACCTGTGTGCTGCATCCGGGGCAGCGACCTGATCCGATGACGATGGCACAGCTCGTCGCCGAGCACGGCATCACGTCGATGTACCTGTCCGGCAGCCTTTTCAACGTGATCGTGGACGAGTATCCACAAGCCATCGACGGTGTCGACGAGCTGCTCGTCGGTGGCGAGGCCTTGTCACCCGGTCACATCGCGCGAGCGTTGCAGCGGTGGCCGGATCTGCGGATCAGCAACGGATACGGGCCCGTGGAGGGCATGGTCTTCCTTACCGTGCACAAGGTCGGTGCCGAAGATCTGCAAGCGGCTGTCCCGATTGGGTGTCCGCTGACGGGCAAGCGTCTGCATGTCCTCGACGACCGGCTGCGGCCCGTGCCGGACGGCGAGACGGGAGAGCTGTACGCGGCAGGAGCTGGAGTCGCGTTCGGGTACGTGTCGCAGCCAGGACTGACCGCGGAACGGTTCGTGGCCGACCCGTTCGGTGCGCCTGGCGAGCGGATGTACCGCACAGGTGACCGGGTAGCGCGGCGCTCGGACGGGGTGCTGGAGTTCCTCGGGCGCGCCGACGCACAGGTCAAGATCCGTGGCTTCCGGGTCGAGCCGGGCGAGGTCGAAACCGTGCTGGGCAGGCATTCCGGCGTGCGGCGGGTCGCGGTCGTCGCCCGCGAGGATCTCGTCGGCGAACGGCAGCTCGTCGCATACGTGGTGGGGGACGACGTCGCGGATCTGCGTGCGTACGCGAAAAGCGTGCTGCCGGACTACTTGGTACCTGGTGCCTTTGTCACGCTGGATGCGTTGCCGCTCACCGCGAACGGAAAACTTGACCAGGCGGCGTTGCCCGTACCCGGTGCCGTGCAGCGGCCGCGGGAGCCCGATGACGGGCACCCGGCCGGTAGTCCGGCCACATTGGAGCGTCGCATCGCCGAGGTCTGGAGTGACGTGCTCGGCATCGACCACGTGGGCGTGCACGACAATTTCCTGCAGCTCGGCGGCAACTCCCTGCGAGCGGTGCGCGTTGTCGCCCGGCTCGCCACCGAAAGCGGCAACACCGTCAGCGCCGCGCAGTTCCTGGCCGCGCCGACCATCGCCGAGCTGGCCGCCGCCCTGCGAGCCGGTGACCTGGCGGCGCCGATTCCCAAACGGGCCCGCGTGCCCAGAAAGAAAACAGCCGAGAAGTCGGCTGAACGGCACAAGGAGGCGTCATGGAACTCAGTGTGATGTTCTTCGGTGCGGATACGGGCGAAACCCGGCATTCGAAGACCTACGACGACATCCTCGCCGTCGCGCAAGCCGCCGATCGGCTCGGCTTCCATGCGGTGTGGACCCCCGAGCGACACTTCCAGCAAGTAGGGCAGGTGTTCCCCAGCCCGCCGGTGCTCAGTGCCGCGCTCGCCGCGGCCACCGAGCGGATCGGGATCCGGGCCGGGAGCGTGGTTCTGCCACTGCACCACCCGCTGCGAGTAGCCGAGGACTGGGCAGTCGTCGACAACTTGTCGCACGGCCGGGTCGGGCTGTCGCTGGCGACAGGCTGGCATTCCAAGGACTTCGTCCTGTCCCCGGACACGTATGCCTCCCGGCGGGAGGAGATGATGCGGTCCATCCCGTTGCTGCGGAAACTGTGGGCCGGTGAGCCGGTCGAATTCATGGACGGCACAGGCGAATCGGTCCATGTCCAGCCGCAGCCGCGGCCGGTACAGGACACGTTGCCGTTGTGGATGACCACGTCGGGCAATCCCGAGACGTGGGAGGCGGCCGGCCGCCTGCGGACCGGTGTCCTCGGCGCGACTGTGGGGCAGCGCCGTGACGAGCTCGTCGACAAGATCGCCCGGTACCGAGCCGCGTGCACAGCCGCTCCGGACCAGGGCGGCGTGGGCCCGGACGGACGGGTCACGCTGATGGCCCACACCTACGTCGGACCAACCGACGAGGAAGTCCGGGAGCTGGTGGCGGCGCCGCTCAAGACGTATCTGCGGTCGCACATACTGCAGAGCTCCGCCAACCGGACAGCCGGCAAGCGCACCATCGAGCTGACCGACGAGCAGAGCGCGTCGCTCGCCGAGTTCGCCTTCGGCCGCTACCTGACTTGGGGCTCGCTACTGGGTTCGGTCCAGACCTGCCGCAAGATGCTCGCCGACCTGCAGGACCTCGGCGTGGACGAGGTGGCCTGCTTCGTCGACTTCGGCCTGTCCCACGACGACGTGCTGACCGGGCTGCACCGGCTGGCGGAGCTCCGGGAGGAATTCTCATGACCGTGGCTTCGGGGACGGCCGCCAGCCGGTTCAGCGCGCTGAGCTCGGACCAGCGGGTGCGGTTGATGCGCAGGCTCGTCGAAACGGGAGACCACACGATCCCGGCGGTCATCCCGCCCCGGGACACCGAGGGCCCTGTGCGGATGAGCCCAGCACAGGAGGACCTGTGGGTGTACGAGTCGCTCTATCCAGGAACGCCCGCGCTCAACCTCTGCTCCGCGTATCACTTCAGCTCGCCGGCCGACCCTGCGCACATCGAAGCCGCGCTGAGTTTGGTCCAGCGGCATCACGACATCCTGCGCGCCCGGATCAGCGGGCAGCCAGGCGACCTCTGGCTCTCGTTCCCACCGGCCGGTCCCTTCGTGCTGGAGCGAGAGGACCTGCGCGACACCGGGCGCGGGATCGCGGAGGCGTTTGAGGTCTTCCGCAAGCGGCCCTTCGACTTGGCCCGCGACCGGCTGATGCGGGCACGCCTGATCACTCTCGACGACGACCGCGCCACGCTGGTGCTGAGCCTGCACCACATCATTACCGACTGGTGGTCCTTCGACGTGTTGCAGGCTGAGTTCGCCGAGGCATACCGGGCCGTCCTGGATGGTGACGCGCCCAGGCTGACCCGGCCGCGCGTGCAGTACGCGGATTTCGCCTCCTGGCAGCGTGAACTGGAGGAGGCCGGGGTTTTCCAGGCGCGGCTGGCGTTCTGGCGGCGGTATCTGGCCCAACCGCCTGCCGCACTGACCATCCCGGACGCCCCCGCCGGTGACGATGCTGGGATCGCGCAGATCCCGTTCCGGATCGACGCGGGCACGGCCGACGCCGTGCGCGCTCTGGCCCGGGAACGGGGCGCCTCGGTCTATGTCCTGCTGATGGCTGCCTTCGCATCGTTCGCACATAGGCTGAGCGGCGCCGACGACCTGATCCTCGGCACGCCCACAGCCAACCGGGCCGCGCGGGGCCTGGAGCGGGTCATCGGCTACGTGATGAACGCCGTGCCGACGCGGTGGCGTTTCCGGCCTGAGGACTCCTTCGGTGACGTGCTGAGCCGGTTCGTCGCGGACTTTCCCGACGTGATGGCGAACGCCGACGTGCCGGCCGGCCGGATCGTCTCCGCGGCCGCACCCGAGCGCAGCGCCGGCCGGTCACCGCTGTTCCAGTGGGTGTTCATGCACCTCACCCAGGAGCGCAGCGTGCGGGCCCTGCGCGCGTACGCCGAGCCCGAGCGGATCCACACCGGCGGCGAGCACGATCTCGTCGGCATCGTGTGGGACGGCGAGGACGGGATGGAAGGCGGCTTGGAGATCCGCACGGAGGTGTATTCGCCTGCCGCGGTGACGCGGTGGGCGGAGGATTTCACCGAGCTGCTGCGCTGTTGCGTCGCCGCGCCCGATATTCCGTTGCGTGACCACGACCTGATGCCGCCGGCAGAACGAGCCCGGCTGTTCGCCCTCGGCCGTGGACCGGCCGCGCCTGCGCCGGAATCCTTGCCGGACTTGGTGAAGCGGCACGCGCTCAGCACCCCGGACGCGATCGCGGTTGCGAGTGGACAGTCGACGCAGACCTACGCGGAGCTGGCCGACCGTGTCGATCGGCTGGCGGCGCTGCTCGTGGAGCGGGGCGCCGGTCCCGGGAAGATCGTCGCGTTGGCGCTCGGGCGGTCATCCGCGATGGTGGTCGCTTCGCTCGCCGTGCAGCGGGCCGGTGCCGCGTATCTGCCGATCGACCCCGAGTATCCGGCTGACCGGGTGCGGTACATGATCGAGGACGCCACACCGGTCCTGCTCGTCACCGACACGGCCGAGATCGAGACCGATGTCCCGCAGCTGATCCTGGACGAGGACGCCTACGGCCACGAGCCGCTGGGCGAACGACGTCTGGACCCGCGGGAGGCGGCCTACATCATTTACACGTCCGGATCGACCGGGCGGCCGAAGGGTGTCACAGTCACGCACACCGGGATCGCCGCGCTCGCGCACAATTGTGCCGAGCGGTTCGGGCTGGACTCGTCGTCCCGGGTCCTGCTGTGGGGCTCGCCCGCTTTCGACATCACGGTCGGCCTCATGGCGATGACCTTCGCGTCCGGCGGCACGTTGGTCGTCGGGCCGCCCGGACCGCTGGCCGGATCCCAGCTGGCCGATGTCCTTGTCCAGGAGCGGATCACCTTCATGCTGGTGACGCCCTCGGTTCTGGCGAGTGTCCCGGTGGCCGGCTACCCGGCGCTGCAGGCGGTTTCGGTGGGTGCGGAGGCTTGTCCGCCTGGTCTGGTCGCGAGATGGGCCGTGGGCGGCCGGCGATTCCACAACGCCTACGGCCCCACTGAATCCACTGTGGCGGCCACCCTTTCCCAGCCGCTGACCCAGGACGCGCCGATCGGTACATCCGTTGCGGGCACACAGGTTTACGTCTTGGATCCGCAGTTGCGGCCGGTGCCTGCAGGGGTGCGCGGCGAGTTGTACTTGGCGGGTGAAGGGCTGGCGCGTGGTTACCTCGGCCGTCCCTCTCTCACCGCCGAGCGGTTCGTCGCCCATCCACATGGGCCGGCTGGAACTCGGATGTACCGCACCGGGGATGTGGTGCGGTGGCGGGAAGATGGTGCGCTGGACTGGCTGGGCAGGGTCGACGACCAGGTGAAGATCCGCGGCCATCGGGTCGAGCCGGCCGAGGTCGCCGCTGTGCTGGCTGAGCACCCCGGTGTGGCGCAGGCCGCCGCGATCGTCCGGGACAAGCAGTTGGTTGCGTACACGGTGGCCACAGTCTCCGGCGAGGAGTTGCTCGCGTACGCCGCGCGTCGGCTGCCCCAGCATATGGTCCCAGCGGAAGTGGTCATCCTCGACGCGTTGCCGCTGACGCCGAACGGCAAGCTCGACCGCGCGGCCCTGCCCGCACCTGCGATGCCCGACAGCCGCGCACCCGAGCCTGGCCGCGAGCAGACGCTGTGTGAGCTGTTCGCACAAGTGCTGGACGTGGACCAGGTCGGTGCCGACGATGACTTCTTCCGGCTTGGCGGCGACAGCATCATGGCGATCCAGGTCGCCGGTCGTGCGCTGACCGGCGCCGGACTTCGCGTGACACCACAGGACGTGTTCGTCGCACGCACCCCGGCCCGGCTCGCGCTGATGGCGCAGACGGCTGTGGCCGCGCGGAATGACGAACCGGACTGCGGGCGGCTGCCGCTCACGCCGATCATGCACTGGTGGCTCGAGACCGGCGGCGATCCGACGGCGTTCACACAGTCGATGGTCTTTCGCGTCCCGCCTGGCGCCGACGTGACCCGGGCGGTGCGGGAGCTGGTCGACAGGCATGGCGCACTGCGGATGCGGTTGTGCGATACCGAGTTGGAGATCACCGAGGCAGGTGCCCCGCTCACCGTGGCGCCGATCGACGCGAAGTCCGACCTGGCCATGGTGGCGCAGCAGACACGCCTCGATCCGCGCGCGGGCGAGATGCTGCGTGCGTTCTGTACCGATGACGGGCGTCTCCTGCTGGTGGTGCACCACCTTGCCGTCGATGGCGTGTCCTGGCGGGTGCTGGGGCCTGAACTGGCGGCGGCACTGGCGGGGGAGGACGTTCCCGCGCAGCCGGCGACGCCTTTCCGGCAGTGGGCCCGGTTGCTGCACGAAGAGGCGCACCGGACCGAGCGCGTGGACGCCGAACCAGCGTGGTGGGAGCGGGCGCTTTCCGGCCCGGACAGCCGGATCGCGGGCGGACGCGGAGTCGGCGCGGCGCGCGCCACGTTCAGCGTCGAGGTAGCCGGTGACGTGGCCGAAGCCGTGCTCGGGACAGTTCCGGCGGCCTTCAACTGCGGCGCGGACGCGGTCCTGCTCACGGCGTTGGCAACCGCCGCATCGCGCTGGCGGGGTACCGGTTCAGGACTGTTGGTGAACTTGGAAGGGCACGGTCGCCAGGCGCTTGGCGGTGGCGTGGACGTGTCGCGGACGGTCGGCTGGTTCACCACCCAGTATCCCGTCCGGCTGGATCCAGGGCCGTGGGCCGAGCCGGCGCAGGCTATCAAGCTGGTCAAGGAACAACTGCGCGGGGTGCCTGACAACGGCATCGGATGGGGCCTGTTGCGGCACCTGAATCCGGACACAGCCGGGAAACTGGCGGCACTGCCCGTTGCCGATGTGCGGTTCAACCACCTCGGCCGGCTGGCCGGCGGTGACGTGGCAGGTGGCGAGCTGATCGGTGCCGCGGCCGGCGCCATGCCGATGGGGCACACCATCGAGATCGACACGATGGCACTGGACGGCCCGCGACTGCTGGCCGGCTGGTCGTACGCCGCCGGAGTGCTGAGCGAGGCGGAGGTCTGGCGCCTCGCGGATCTCTGGTGTGAGGAGCTCGAAATCCTTGCCGGGCAAGTGGAGTCGGGTGGCTACACCGCTTCGGACTTCTCGCTCGTCGATCTGACCCAGGACCAGCTCGCCGTATTGGAGCGTGACCTGTGAACGGGCGCATCACCGACGTGCTGCCGCTTTCCCCGGCGCAGGAGGGGTTGTACTTCCACGCGCTGCGGGACGGCGAAGGTCCTGACCCGTATCTCGTGCAGGCCCGGTTCAAGGTGGCGCCTGGCGTTGCCGTGCGCGAAGGTGTGACCGCTCTGCTGGAACGGTACCCAAACCTGCGGGCCTGCTTCCGGCACGAGCGGCTGGATCAGCCGGTGCAGGTCATCCTCCGCGAGGTCACGGTGCCGTGGCGGGAAGCGGCCGGGGACATCGAGCAGGTGATGGCCGAGGATCGCGCGTCGCGCTTCGACATGGCACGGCCGCCGCTGGTCCGCGGCACGCTGGTGGGGGACGAGCTTTTGCTGACGTTCCACCACATTCTGCTCGACGGCTGGTCGTTCCAGGTGCTGGCACGGGATCTGGCGGCGCTGTGCGCGGGTGAACCGCTGCCGGTACCGGTCCAGTACCGGGACTATCTCGCCTGGCTGCGCCGCCAGGAACCCGGGAAGGCCGAGGCGGCCTGGCAGGACGCGTTGACCGGGTTCCACCAGCCGGCATTGCTCGGCCCTGCGGACTCGCAGCCGGCTGTGCTCGATGTGGAGCTGTCCGCCGAGTTGACTGCGGCGGCAGAACGGCGCGCCGCCGAGTGCGGCGTCACGGTCAACACTGTGGTTCAAGCCGCGTGGGCACTGGTGCTGGCGCGAATGACCGGCTTGCGGGACGTGGTGTTCGGCGCGGTTGTCTCGGGCAGGCCACATGATCTGCCCGGCGTGGAAGAGATCGTCGGCCTGCTCATCAACACGCTTCCGATCCGTGTGCGGTTGTCCCCGGACGAGTCCGTCGGCGAGTTGCTGACGCGCGTGCAGAACGAGCAGTCGCGACTCGCGCCGTACCACCACGCGCGGCTGGCCGAGGTACAGCGTGCGACCGAAGTAAGCGAACTTTTCGACACGGTATTGGCGTTCGAGAACTACCCGCGCGACACAGCATTGACCGACGCTCCCGTCCAGCTGGTGGACGTACAGGACGCGACGCACTACGCGGTGACGATCGCGGTCGTCGCGGGGGAACGGATGCTTTTGCGGGTGAGCTGCCGGCCGGGCATCGAACCGGATGCGTTGGCGGCCAGGATGATCCAAGCGTTCGAGGAACTGGCCGCGGACCCCAGCCGTCGTGTGCGGCAGCTGGATGTGCTGCCTCAGCAAGAACGCGACGCGCTGCTGCGAATGAGCACCGGTCAACAGACCCACCATGAACAGTCCACAATAGAGGGACGGTTCGCGCACTGGGTGGCACGGACCCCGGGTGCGATCGCGGTCCGTTCGGCCGGCCGGGAGCTGACGTACGCCGATCTGGCGGCCGAGTCCGACGCGCTGGCGGCCAGGATGATCGCGAAGGGCGTCCGGCCAAGGGACATCGTCGCCCTGCTGCTGCCGAGATCCACCGATCTGCTTGTGGCGCAACTGGCCACGCTGAAGGCAGGCGCCTGCTACCTCCCGCTGGACCCGGCCCAGCCCGCTGAGCGCATGAGCCGGCTGCTGGCGGTTGCGCAGCTGACCGTGACCGCCGACGACGACGGGCTGCGCCTCGAAGATCGCGATACGCCAGCGGTCCTGACGGCCGAGGACGCGGCCTACATCATGTACACCTCCGGATCGACCGGAGTTCCCAAAGGTGTCGTGATACCGCATCAGGCCGTCGTCGACTTCGCCCGCGACCGGCGTTTCCTTGGCGGTGCCCACAGATGCGTGTTGTTCCACAACGCACACACCTTCGACGCCGCGACGTACGACGTGTGGGTCCCGCTGCTCAACGGCGGAACCGTCGTCGTGGCTCCTGAAGGCGCCATCACTCCGGACGTTCTGAAGCGCGAACTGGCCGAAGGCGTGACCGCCGTCGTGCTGACGGCTGAGCTGTTCCGGACCATCGCTGACATAGCGCCCGAGGTGTTCGGCACGTTGCGCGAGGTGTGGGCAGGCGGGGACGTGGTCTCGCCGGACGCCATCCGCAGGGTCCGCGAACAGTGCCCGCAGACCATTGTCGTGAACGGCTATGGCCCCACCGAAACCACGGTTTTCGCGACCGCTGGAACTGAGGGTATCGGAACGGCGCTCGACAACACCCGCGCGTACGTCCTGGACGCCGATCTCAAGCTCTTGCCTGAGGGAGTATCCGGTGAGCTTTATCTCGGTGGAACCGGCCTCGCGCATGGTTATCTCGGCCGGCCGGACCTCACCGCCGAGCGTTTCGCCGCCGACCCCTACGGTCCGCCCGGTGCCCGGATGTACCGCACAGGTGATCTGGTTCGTCGCGCCGGTGGTGTCTTGGAGTTCGTAGGGCGTGCCGACGACCAGGTCAAGGTACGCGGGTACCGGATCGAGCCCGGCGAGGTCGAGGCAGCATTGGCCGGCTGCCCGGGCGTCCTGCGGGCAGTGGTGTCCGCTCGGACATCCGCCGCCGGCGACAAAGTTCTCGCCGCGCACGTGGTTCTCTGCGACGGCACCGAGCTTGGCTCGGTGCGCGAGCACGCCGCCCGCACCCTTCCCCGGCATCTGCTGCCGTCGGTCTGGGCTCGTATCGACGCTGTACCGCTGACCGCTCACGGCAAAGTCGACCGGGCGGCACTGCCCGAGCCGGAAGCCGCCGCAACCGGGAAGCGAGCCCCACGGCCCGGCCACGAAGCCGTGTTGTGCCAGCTCTTCGCGGAGACACTCGGCACCGATGTGGCCGGACCGGATGACGACTTCTTCGTCCTGGGTGGACATTCCCTGCTCGCCATGCGGCTGACGGCAAGGATCGCGGCGGTCTTGGGCGTCGACGTCCCGGTCTCGGCCCTTTTCCAGGCACCGACTCCCGCCATGCTCGCCGGTCGGCTGCAGGGCGGTCTCGGGGATGACGGGTTGGCACCCTTGATAACGCTGCGAGCCGGCGCCGGCCAGACGCCCGTGTTCTGCGTTCACTCGGGGGTGGGCATCGGCTGGTCGTATGCCACGCTCCTGCCGCACCTGTCGTCCGACCGTCCGGTGCACGCCCTGCAGTCAGCCGCGCTCCAGGCGCCGGGCAGCTTGCCGGACACCCTGACGGAGCTAGCCGCGCAATACGTGGCCAGGATCCGTGAGGTCCAGCCACAGGGACCGTATCTGCTCGTCGGATTTTCCTTCGGTGGTCAGGTGGTCCACGAGATGGCCGTCCAGTTGCGCGAAGCCGGTGAGCGGATCGGGTTGCTGGCCGTCCTTGACACGATGCCCATAGGGGCAAGTACGCCCCTCGACCCGGCGGCCATCGAGCAGGACAGCCTGCGCGTCCTGTTGCGTCACGCGGCCCCGAACGCCTCGGTGCCGGTCGATCGCCACGAGGCGTTCGCGCGGGTGCGAGCAGGCGAGGGGATTTTCGCCGGGTTTGACGACGCATTGCTCGGCGCGCTGACGGACGCGCGCGCTCACTACACACGGCTGGCGCGTGCCTGGCGTCCTTCGCCGTACGACGGACTTGTGACGCTCTTCTCGGCGACGCGTGAATCCGAGGCGACCACGGCCGAGAAGGTGGAGGCGTGGCGTTCCCACGTCGCCGCCATGGACGTCTACGAGCTCGACTGCACGCACAACGATCTGCTCGACCGTGAATCAGCGGCCGTGATCGGCGGCCGGATCGAGAAGATTCTCCAGGGGGTCCGAAGTGGATAGTAAAGCAGAGGTGGCGGAGTACGAGTTCCCGCTCTCCGACGCGCAGAGCCGGTTGCTGGTGCTCGACCAACTCGATCCGGGTTCGGCCCAGTACAACGTGCCCGCCGCGTTCGTCGTGCGCGGGCCGTTCGACCCGGACGCCTTCCGGTTCGCCATGGAGGCGCTGGTCGAGCGGCACGAGTCACTGCGCACGGTCTTCCGGACCGGCCCCGGCGCTGCGCCCGTCCAGATCATCTCGGCTGAGGGGCAAGCCGTGGTGCGCATGGAGAACGACGTCCCAGTGGACACAGTGGACGAGCGGATGCGTGCGGAGGCCGGGCAGCCTTTCGATACGGCGACAGGGCCGCTGTTGCGCAGCACGGTGTACGCCGTCAACGACGGGACACACCGCGTATTGCTTGTCGCACACCATCTTGTCTGCGATGGCTGGTCGCTGCGGGTGATCTTGAGCGACCTGGCGGTCGCCTATGAAGCGAGGCTCAAAGGGCTGCCGTACGAGCCGCCAGAGCTCCCGCTGCAGTACCCGGACTACGCCGCTTGGCAACGGGAGCGGCTCGCGCGTGGCGAGTACGGCACTGCTGTCGCGTATTGGGCCGACCAGTTGCGCGGTGCGCCGGAGACGGTGGCGCTGCCGTTTGATCGGCCGCGATCGGCTGTGCGTTCGTCGGCGGGTGGCGTCGAGCGTTTCACGTTGGGAGAAGCGGTACGTGAGCGGGTGGCGGAGATGGCCCGTTCGTCTGGGACGACGTCGTTCGCGGTGTTCCTGGCCGGGTATGCCGCGTTCCTTGGCCGGTTGTCGGGTCGTGCGGATCTGGTGATCGGCTTCCCCGTGTCCTGCCGGGACCGGGTGGAACTGCAGGAAATGGTCGGCATGCTGGCCAACACGCTGGCAATGCGGGTGGACCTGGACGGTGATCCCTCGTTCGGCGAGCTGGTCGGTCGCCTGCGGGACAGGCTGCTCGAGAGCGGTCCATACCAGGACGCGCCGTTCGAGGCGGTCGTCGACGCGGTGGCTCCTGTCCGCGAGACGAGCCATGACCCCGTGGTGCAGGTGGTCTTCGCCTACGACGACGACTCCGACATCGACACCGAGTTGCAATTGCCGGGCGCATGGGTGACGCGTACCGACGTCGACCTGGAGGCGGCCAAGTTCGATCTGCACCTGCACGTTGAGCGGCAGGGCACGGACCTGACCGTTCAGTTCATCTACCGCAAGGAACTGTTCGACGCGCTGACAGTTCGCGCCTGGACCAAGAACTTCTGCACCCTGCTCGACGGCCTGCTCTCCCGGCCGGACGTGCCGATGTCGCAAGTGGACGCGGTCGCCGCGGATGAGCGTGCGCACGTGTTGGCGGCCGGTGACAACACGGCAACCGCGTCCTCAGTGGACCGCCTGGTTCCGGACCTCGTAGCCGATCGAGCCGCCGAGCGCCCGGATGCGACAGCGTTGGTGTGCGGCGATGTGCGGCTCACCTACCGCGAACTCATCGAGCAAACCGACGCCCTGGCGGCCAGGCTTCGCGCGTCTGGAGTGCGTCCTGGAGTGACGGTCGGCCTGCTGCTGCCGCGGTCAGCAGACATGGGGATCGCCGCGCTGGCGGTCCTGCGGGCCGGTGGTGCGTACGTTCCCTTGGACACGGCGCATCCGCACTCGCGGTTGGCCTACATGGTCGCCGACTCCCGCATCTCCGTGCTGCTCACAGTCGCACAGACGGCAGCGAAGGGTTCCGCGCTGGATGTCGCCAATCTGCGGATCGACGAGCCGGCCGCCGTCGGGGCGGATGTGCCCGCGCAGGAACTCAAACCCAGCGATCTTGCTTACGTCCTTTACACTTCCGGCTCCACGGGAGTGCCCAAGGGCGTGGCCGTAGAGCATCAGTCCCTGGTCAATCTCGCCCTCGGCGTGCGGTCCGTGCTCGCCATCACGGCAGAGGATCGTGTCCTGCAGTTCGTTTCGTTCGGGTTCGACGTGGCCGTGTCGGACCTGTTCTTCACGTGGACGGCGGGCGCTGAGCTGCACATCGCTCAGGAAGACGAGCGACTTGGCGCAGACCTGGTCACGCGCCTGCGTGACTCGCGGATCACGTATGTCTTCCTGCCGCCGTCCGCCGCGATGAGTTTGCCCGCGCATGCGGCCGGCTCCCTGCCACACTTGCGCTTGCTCGTGGCCGGTGGCGAGGCGTGTCCTGCCGAGCTGGTCGAGCGGCTCAGCGCAGCAGGGCGGCGGATCGTCAACGGCTACGGACCCAGCGAGGCGACCGTCTTCTCCACCACCGCCGACCTGAGTCCGGGCGAGCCGGTGGTGATCGGCCACGCCGTGCCAGGTTCTCGGACTTATGTGCTCGATGCCCGGCTGCGGCCCGTTCCGGTGGGTGTCACGGGCGAGATCTACCTTGCCGGCGCGATCCTGGCACGCGGTTACATCGGGCAGCCCGCGATGACGTCCGAGCGGTTCGTCGCCGATCCGTACGGCGAACCCGGCACGCGGATGTACCGCACGAGTGACCTCGGCCGGATCGACGCACACGGCGCACTGCACTACCTTGGCCGGACCGACTCGCAGGTGAAGCTGCGCGGCTACCGGATCGAGCTCGGCGAAATCGAGACCCTGCTGGCGGCTGTCCCGGGCATCACGGTGGCGGCGGCCGCTGTGCACGGCACCGGCAATGAACAGCAACTGGTGGCGTACACGGTCGGCACGGCATCCGAGGAGGAGCTACGGGCTTCGCTTGCCGAGCGGCTGCCCGGCTATATGGTGCCGAACGCCTTCGTACGCCTGGACGAGTTGCCGCTCAACAGATCCGGCAAGATCGACCGCTCCCGGCTGCCCAAGCCATCCGCTCAGCGGTCCCTGGCGGAGCACTCGTACATCCCGCCGGGCAGCGCGACCGAGACGGCCGTGGTGCAGGTCTGGTCGCGGGTACTGACCGTCGACCGGATCGGCGTGCACGACAACTTCTTCGATCTGGGCGGCAACTCCGTGCGGCTGCTGGCCGTGCTCGAAGGGCTCCGGGAGCGGCACAGCGAAGCTGCCCTGTCGCTCGTCGATTTGTTCCGCCATCCCACAGTCGCCGCGATCTCGGCGCACCTCGACCGTTCTCAGGGCAGTTCCACCGCCCTGGTGTCCGCCGGGAAACGGGGGACCACCCGCCGTGCGCTTGTCCGGCGGCTCCTCGACCGGAAAGGCATCGTACGATGACTGACGCGTTGGATGGCCAGATCGCCATCGTGGGCATGAGCGGGCGGTTCCCCGGTGCTCGCAACCTCAACGAATACTGGGCGAACCTGCGTGACGGCGTGTGTTGCGTCAGCGACTTCACCGCGTCCGAGCTGCTCGCCGACGGTGAGTCCGAGGAGGCGATCGCGCACCCGGACTACGTGCCTGCCAAGGGATATCTCGCGGACGCGGATCGGTTCGAGGCCGGCCTCTTCGGTTTCAATCGGACCGAAGCCGCGGCGCTCGACCCGCAGCACCGGCTCCTGCTGGAAACTGCATGGTCGGCACTGGAGGACGCCGGGTACGACCCAGCACAGGGACCAGCACGCACCGCGGTGTACGTCGGCGGTTCGCCCACTGAACACATGCTGGCGGCTGCGACCGATCCCTCCATGACCGCGGCCATCGGCGCGATGCAAGTGCGCATCCTCACCGACCGCGAGTTCCTCGCCCCCTGGGTGTCGTACCGGCTCGGGCTCGACGGGCCGAGCATGACCGTGCAGACAGCGTGTTCGACCTCGCTCGCCGCTGTGCACCTGGCGGCACAGGCGCTGATGCTCGGCGAGTGTGACACCGCCTTGGCAGGCGGCGTTTCCGTGGACTGCGTGGGCAAGCGCGGTTACGTCTACACCGAGGGCGGGATTTTCGCACCGGACGGCCGGTGCCGGCCGTTCGACCAGAAGGCCGCCGGTACCGTGCCGGGCAACGGTGTCGGCGTGGTGGTGCTGCGCCGGTTGGAGGACGCGCTCGCCGACGGCGACCCGGTGCGTGCGGTGATCCGCGGGACGGCCGTGACCAACGACGGTGCGACGAAGGTCGGTTTCACGGCACCTGGTGTGGATCAGCAGACGGCCGCGATCGTCGAGGCATGGTCCGCGGCGGGGCTGGATCCGGCGGCTGCCCAGTACCTCGAAGCGCACGGGACAGGAACCGAACTCGGCGACCGCATCGAACTCGCCGCTGCTTCCGCCGCGTTCAAGGGCGCACGTGACGTGGGTATCGGGTCGGTCAAGTCGAATATCGGTCACCTGGACGCCGCGGCTGGTGTCGCCGCGCTCATCAAGTCGGTTCTGATGCTGGAGCACCGGACGCTCGCGCCTACTGTCAACTGCGACGGCCCGCATCCCGAGCTGCAGTCGGAGAACACGCCTTTCCACCTTGTCGACGAACGCACCGAGTGGCCGCGTCCAGCGGACGGACCGCGGCTGAGCGGCGTGACCTCAGTGGGCATCGGCGGGACCAACGTGCACGTGGTCCTGGCGGAGGCACCCGAACGACCGGCCAACGCTTGTCCTGGTGCCACAGTGCTGCCGCTGTCGGCCCGTACGGACGCCCAACTCGCTGCTCTCACCCAGGCTTTAGCGGAGACCCTCCAGGCGCAGGACGCACCTTCCATCGTTGAGGTGGCACACACCTTGTGCACCGGTCGCGGCGCTTTCCCGGTGCGTACTTACGTCGTAGCGGACTCTGCGGCGTCTGCGGTGGCGCAGTTGACGTCTACTCGCCGGGTGACGGACCCGCTGGGGGAGGCGTGGCTGGAGGGCGAGGACGTCACGTGGCCGGTCCAGCGGGGCGCGCGGCGGGTGAGCCTGCCGACGTACCCGTTCGCCGGAGACAGTTACGGCGCTCTGTCCCTCGCCAAGCGGTATGCGGAGCCTGCGGCGCAACAGGAGCAGGACATCGAGGCGGCGATCGCCGCTGTGCTGTGCGAGGCCCTCGGCATCGAAGGGCCGGATGTCCTTGGCCGAACGTACTTTGAGGCGGGCGGCGACTCCCTCACGGCCGTGCACCTGGTGGGGCGGATGCGCGACGAGTTCGACATCGACGTGTCCATCGACATGTTCTTGGAGCAGCTCACCCTCGCGGAGATGGCCGCGTTGATCAGTGCCGCGAAGTCGCCCGGCGGCGACGACTCCCTGACGTCGCTGCTGGACGAGTTCGAACAGGAAGGTTGATCGAACCGGGGTCCTCGCGGGCCTGCAGGATGGCCGCTGTCCTGCCTAGTCGGCTGCGGCTTGGGCACGGCCGGGCAGGTCGGCGACGGGGCGGTCCGGCTCGGCTATTGCGGCGGCGAGCACCTGCCGGAAGGTGTCCAGGATCTGCTGCCCGGTCTCCGCGTCGAACAAGTCTGTGTTGTAGTTGAGCCGGCAGCGGATCTCCTCGCCGAGATTGGTCATGAACAGCACCAGGTCCAGCGGTGCCCGGTCGACCGCGGCGTCGAGCAGAGTGGCCCGCACGCCGGGCAGATCCAGTTCGAAGGTGGCCTCGTTGTCGAACTCCACCGCGACCTGGAACAGCGGGTTGCGGTGGATGTCGGCCGGCGCGCCGACCACGCGCACGATTTCCGGGAACGACACCTCCCGGTGCTCCTGGGCGCCGAGGATCTGTCCGCGCGCGGCCAGGACCAGGTCGGTGAACGATGCCTGGCCGGGCACGCGCAACCGCAGTGGCAGGGTGTTGACGAAGAACCCGACGATCCGCTCCGCGCCCTCCGGCCGGTGCGCGAACGGAGTGCCGATGACGAGGTCGGTCTCCCCGCTGAGCTGACGCAGCGCGGCCGCGTACCCAGCGAACAGCACCATGAACTGGGTGACTCGGTTGCGCCGGGCGATTTCCTTGATTCGCGCGGTGATCGTCTGGTCGAGCACCAGCCCGGTTGTGCCGCCGCGGCCGGACGGCTCAGGTGGCCGCGGCCGGTCAGTGGGCAACGGCAGCTCGCTGGGCGCCTCGTCGAGCAGCTCGGTCCAGTAGGCCAGTGTGGACTCGGGCACTGGTTGCCATGCGGGGAGTCCCTGCGGCTCGGGAAGATCGGGCGGACCACCGGTCAGCGCGGCCCGATAGCAGGCGCTGATCTCGGTGGTGAGGATCTCCGCCGACCAGGTGTCCACGACGAGGTGGTGCATGCGCAGCACCAACAGATGACACTGCTCGCCGAGGCGAACCAGCGACGGCTCGAAGAGCGGGCCGTTGGCCAGGTCGAACGAAGACAGGGCCTGCTCGGCGACGATCCGTGTGGCGGCCTCGTCGACGCCTGCGCCGAGGTCGTCGACGACCGGCAGGCCGATCTCATAGGAACGGAACACGACCCGGCGCGGCTCGCCGTCGACCTCCGGGAACACTGACCGCAGCCCGTGGTGCCGGGCGACCACGGTGTTCATCGCCTGGCGCAGCGCAGGCACGTCCAGCTCGCCGTCGAGCCGGACGACCAGGGTTTCGTTGTAGGTCGGCCGGTCCGGGAAGACCTTTTCGAGATACCATATCTGGCGTTCGGCCGGGCTCATCGGATGAACGTCCACAGTGGATTCTTCGGTGAACGCCGAGCGCAGCAGGCCGATCTGCGGGAGCCCGGCGGTGATCCGGGCAGGCGGGAGTCCGAAGTCGATGAAGCAGGAGATCTCGTCGACGCCGAGTTCGGCCAGCCGGTCCACGATCGGCTCGCAGTCCGCCGGGCTGCCGATCAGTGCCCGGTCGGCGCAATACCGTTCGTACGCGCGGGAAAGCATGTAGTCGAGGTCTTCTTGTGCGGTGGTTTCCAGGTCGATGGAGAAGCCAAGGCTGTTGGTGACTTGGCCGAACAGCGCCAGCGACGAGCGCAGGTAGGCGCAGAACGGGCCGAACGCCTCTGCCCGCACCGTCTCGGTGTCCGGGCCGAGGTAGGTGTGCAGCAGCAGCACGACCCGCCCGGTCTCCGGGTCGAGACCGTGCTCGGCCCGGGTGCGGCGGTACAGTGCGATGTTCTCGGCCAGCTGATCGACACTCTGCGCCATCAGGTTCGTGATCACGCCCAGCCCGGCCTTCGCGGCCTGCCGGTAGCTGTCCGGGTTGCCGACGATCGCGGTGTAGAACTCCGGCTCCTGCTGGACCGGAAGGGGGAACAGTCGTACCTGCACCGCTTCACCGGTGCCGGCGGTCCGGGTCACGGACTCGCCGCGCCACAGCGCGCGGATGGTCTCCACACCCTCGTACATGGCTTCCCGGTGGCGGCCGTAGACGTCCGGAGCCAAGACGAAGTCGCGCGCGTGCCAGCCACTCGCCACACCGAGTGAGACCCGGCCACCGGACAGGTTGTCCACAACGGACCATTCCTCGGCCACTCGGATCGGGTCGTGCAGGGGGAGCACGACGCTGCCGGAGTGGATACGCACTCTGGTGGTCTGCGCGGCGATCGCGGCGGCCAGTACGGACGGGTTGGGGAACACGCCGCCGAACGAGTCGAAATGCCGTTCCGGCAGCCACACCGCGTGCATGCCTGAGCGGTCGGCGAACCGGGCGGCGGCGAGGATGGCTGCGTACTTGTCCCCGTCGCGGTCGGGTGGGTAGTCGCCGAAGAAGTAGAGGCTGAAGTCCGGAGTGGTCGGTGCCACCTCGGTCGCATCAGGCACGGTAAGAGGTTGGGTTGTCGTGCGGGGGATCGAGGGCAACGCGACCCTGGGCGCCGGGTCGGGTGCCGCGCGGCCCGGCAGGAAACCGCCGCGCCGCAGGTCGTACAGTGAGTTGCGGACCGCGTCGGCCACGAAGTCCACATCGGAATCGGTGTGTGCGGTGGAGAGGAAGAAATTGCGCCACTCCCAGACGTGCACGCCCTCCATGACGAGGTGGTGGAACAGCAGCTCCAGGTTTCCCTTGTGCGCGAACCGGAACAGCGAACCGAAGTGGTGCACCGAGACCGGGAACTCCTCGGCGGCGAAGAACTCGTTGAGCGTGCCTGCCAGCCGCTCGGTCCGCGCGTTCAGTCCCTGCTGCAGCGCGGGTCCCTCGTCCCGCAACCAGGTCAGTACGGCCCGCGCGGCGACCATCGACACCGGGTGCTGAATGTAGGTGCCGCCGAAGAACGTGGTGTCCCCGGCCGGCACGCTGTCGTCGCCGTACTGCCAGTAGCCGCCGTCGACCCAGTCCATGATGTCCGCGCGTCCGGCGATAGCCCCGATCGGATACCCGCCGCCGATGACCTTGCCATAGGTGGCGAGATCAGCCTTGACGCCGAAGATGCCTTGCGCCCCTTGGGGATGTGGCCGAAACCCGGTCAGCATCTCGTCGAACATCAGCACGATGCCACACTGGTCGCAGAGATCCCGCAACGCGCGCACGAACTCGACTGGTTGCCGGTCGGGGTAGCGGCTTGGCACGGCCTCCAGTACGACTGCGGCGATCCGGCCGGCGTGCTGCCGGATCACGTCCAGGCTCGCCTCGTCGCCGTAACCCAGCACCATGGTCTCCGAGACTGCGGAATCCGGGATTCCAGGCGAGACAGGGACAGTACGCATTCGACCGCCGTCCGGCACTGTGCGGCCGAGCACCGGGTCGAAGTGCCCGTGATACGACCCGTCGAACGTGACGATCATCGTGCGGCCGGTGTACGCGCGGGCCAGTCGGAACGCGGCGGAGTTGGCCTCGGTACCGGTGGTGGCGAACGCGGCCCGGTCAAGGCCGGTCAGCTCGCACAGCAGTTCGGCGGCCTGCCCGGTCTCTTCGCCCCGCGGGCCGAGGCGCATCCCGTCGGCCAGGTACTCGCGCACCGCGTCGGTCACGAAGGCCGGCTCGTGCCCGAACAGCAGGGTGCCGAAGCCCATCGTGATGTCGACGTAGGTGTTGCCGTCGACGTCTTCGAGGTACGCGCCACGGGCCTGGCGGGCGGCGATCGGGTAGTGGAGTTCCTTGGTGACACCGCGGAATCCGACGACCGCCCGGCTGTCGGCGAGCGGGCGGCGGTACTGCTGGGCGATCTGTTTGGAGGTAGGGGTACGGGTGGTGTAGCGCTGGACCAACTCGGCGAGGTGGGCTTGTTGGCGTTCGTCCAGCCGGCCACCGGTCATGCCGGTCGACTGGCCTGTCATCGGCCGCGGACCGAGCTGGCTTGGTTCGGGCCGGGTTGGCGTTGGCTGGGTTGGCGGCTGGCCGCTCGGCGCGGGTTCGGGACGGGTGCCGGAGAGTACGGCGAGTTGCTCGGACATGAGCTGGGTGAACCGCCCCATAAGGTCGAGCTGCTCCCGCACGACGGCGTCGTATCCGGAAGGGGGCGCCTGTGCGGTGCCACCAGGTTGCCCGACGGTGAGCGCCGGAGTTGTCGGCAGGGCAGAGGGCAGGAGAGGGGGAGGGGCGACGGTCTCGGGTTCGCTTGGTGCCAGTTCGGCGCGGGTTGCCGGGGCCATTCGTTCGACGATCGCCGCGGTGAGCCGGGCCGGGGTGTCGACCTCTTCGAACAACTCTCGCATGGCGACCCGGACACCGAACGCGACCTCCAGCTCGCGGATCATGTTGATCATCAAAAGCGAATCGGCGCCGAGGTCGAAGAACGGGACGTCAGCGCCGATCTGGTCCGGCTTGTCGCCGAGGAACCGTGCGGTGAGCTGACGAACCTGGGTGAGCACCGTGTCGTTGACAATCGCGGTTCCGTCGGACACTGGTGTCGCCTCCGTGGTCTTCGCGGTGTTGTCGACCCAGTGTCGGGTCAGCTGGAACGGATAGGTGGGCAACGGAATCCGCCGGCCGTCACCGAGCGCGGCCCAGTCCACGTCGACGCCATGGCACCACAGCGCGGCGAGCGCGGGTACTGCTGTGTCCGATCCCCTGCGGAGCAAAGGAATCCAGGTGGTCTCCGGCCACGCCCGGCCGAGCCCGGCGAGCACACCGGAGGGCCCCAGTTCGACGAACGTGCCGCATCCCTGCGCGGCCAGCCGATCGATACCTGCCCGGTAGTCGCCGGTCTCCCTGGTGTGCCTGCGCACGTGATCCGTGCCGAGCACGGTGCCTGCCGGCAGCATGGCCCCGCCCAGCCCGGTCACCAGCGGCACCCGCAGCGGCCGCCAGTCCAACGCGGCAGCCTGCCTGCACAACTCGTCAAGCACCGGCTCGACCGCCGAGGTGTGGAAGGCCCGATCGGCGCTGAGCCGCCTGAACTCGATGCCGCGCGCGGCCAACTCGGCCTCCGCGACGGCGACCGCACTCGGCGGGCCGCCGAACACCACATGCCCAGGCCCGTTGCGCACCGCGAGCTCGAGCCCGGCAAGCTCCTCGGCATCCCCGAAGACAGCCAGCAGGACACCCTCGGACACCCGCTGCAGCAACGCCCCCCGCACGGCGGCGAGGTGCATGGCGTCCTCAATAGACAGTGCGCCTGCCGCACACAACGCCGCGTACTCACCCGCGCTGTGACCGATCACCAGATCAGGTTCGATCCCCAACTGCTTCAGCCACGCGACCTGAGCGAGCTGCAACGCGAGCAGCGCCGGCTGGACAGTGGCGGTGGTCCACTCGTGTCCGTCCCCCAGCAACGGCCCGAGCAGGTCCACACCCCAGGTCCGGTGGTGCTGGTCGGCGCACCGCCGCAACACGTCCGCGGCGGCTGGATGAGCCATCAACATCGAGGCCGCCCCGGTGCAGTCCACCCCCTGCCCGGCGAACGCGAACACCACTGGCCCTGGATTGCCGGCGACCCCACTCATCGACCCACCGGCACGCAACGCCTCTGCTGTGTCCGCCGCGGTCCCGCCCCACGCCACCAACCGGTGCGGCAGCCTCCGCCGCCCCGCGCCGAGCGTGGTCAAGACGTCGTCGGCGACCACTTCACCACCGGCCACGGTCTCCGCCATCCGCCCGGCCAAGTCCGCCAGCGCCACGGGCCCTCGGGCCGACAACGGCACCGCCCAAGGCTGGGCCGGCTTCGTTTTTTCCCTGGCCGCTGGTGGTTCCTCGAGCACGACGTGTGCGTTCGTCCCGCCGATTCCCAACGCCGTGACCCCGGCCCGGCGCGGGCCGGTAACCGGCCACGAGCGTGCTGTCTCAGGCAGTTCGATGGCACCCAGCCGCAGCGCGGGGTTGGGGATACGCAGGTTGGATTGCGGGGGCACGGTCGCGTGCCGCACGGCCAGCACCGCCTTGATCAATCCGGCCATGCCTGCGCAGCTGTCGAGGTGCCCGATGTTCGCCTTCACCGACCCGACGAGCAACGGGCCTTCTGCCCGCTCGCCGAACACCTCGTGCAACGCTTCGACCTCGATTGGGTCGCCCAGGCGGGTGCCGGTGCCGTGGGCCTCGACGTAGCCGATCGTCGCCGGGTCGGCACCGGCCGCGGCAAGGGCGTCGCGGATGACCGCCGTCTGGCCGGAAACGCTCGGCGAGGTGTAGCCGACCTTGGCCGCGCCGTCGTTGTTGACCGCGGACCCAAGGATCACCGCGTGCACGGTGTCGCCGTCCTGCAGTGCGGCGGCCAATGGCTTCAGCAGCACCGCCGCCACTCCGTTGCCGCCGACCGTGCCGTCCGCCTCCGCGTCAAACGCCCGGCACACGCCGGTCTGGGACAGGATCGACCCTTCCTGGTACCGGTATCCGGCCACTCGCGGTACGTGCAGCGCGGCCGCGCCCGCCAGTGCCATGTCGGCCTCTCCAGCGAGCAGCGCCGTGGCGGCCGTGTGCACGGCGACCAGCGACGTCGAGCACGCGGTCCGCACCGCCATTGCCGGACCGGTCAGGCCCAGCCGGTAGGACACCCTGGACGCCAGGAAGTCCGGTTCGTTGCCGATCGCCACCTGCAACGCGGCGAGCTGGTCGCCGGGATCGGTCTCGTCGAGATGTTCTCGCAGGTAGGTACGCAGTGAGTAGAGGTTCATCCCGCTGCCCGCGTAGACCCCGACCCGCTGCTTCGTGCCGGCGTACCCGCCGTGCTCCAGTGCCTCGTGGCAGATCTGCAGGAACCACCGCTGCTGCGGGTCGGTCAACGCCGCCTCACCAGGGCTGATTCCGAACAGTTCGGCGTCGAAACCGGCGATGTCGTCGAGCGCTCCGGTCACCGGCACGAAGTCCGGATCGTCCACAAGGGAGGCCGGTAGACCTGCGGAGATCAACGTCGCTCGGTCGAACCGTTCGGTGCTGACCGTGCCGGCGAGCAGGTTGGCCCAATATTGGTCCACAGTGGACGCACCAGGGAACCGGGCGGCCATTCCGATGATCGCGATCCGGCGGTCCTGTGCGAGGGCACGCCGCGTACCCGCCGCGGTGTCCGCGGTCTGCGATGACAGGTGTCGCACCAGCGCGGACTCGGTGGGGTGGCTGAAGAACGTGGTCACCGGGAACTGCCTGCCCAGCGCCCGCTGCAGCAGGGTGTGCAGCCGCAACAGTTCCACCGAACCGATCCCGGCCTCGTAGAACGGTGTGTCCGCCGGGACACCGCCCGGCACGATCTCCCGCAACGTGTCCCGTACGACCCGCCCTACCCCGACCCGGTCCGGCTCTACCATCGGCTCAGCTACCGTGACCGGCGCTCTGCCAACAGCAAGCGGGACCCCGAACACGTCACGGCCCGGTGCGGAAACTCCTTCGAGCGCGCGGGCGGGGAGCATTCGCCGGGCTCGTGGTTCGGCCGGGTTGACGCCGAGCAGCAGGGTGCCGGGCGGCTGGTGCATCGCTGCTGTCAGCAACGCACGGCCCTCGGCAGGGGAGAAGGTCAGTAGTCGCCCGCGGTTGTGGGCTTCGTTGTCGTGGGCGCTGTTGATGCCGACACCCCGCCACAACCCCCACGCAAGACAGTGCACGGGCAGATCAAGGTGCTCGCACAGCGCCTCCAGGAACCGGTTCGCAGCCACATAAGCGCTCGAACCGACCACCGGGAACCACGCCAGCAGCGACGAGAACGCGATCAGCCGGCTGCCCGGCCGGGCCCGCAACACCCTCGCGACCGCCAGCGATCCCTCTACCTTGGCCCGGGTCAGCTCCCGCCACCGTGTCACGGAGGTGTCAGCGAGCGGGGCCAGTTCGTAGTGTCCGGCCAGGTGGATGACCCCGGCCAACGTCGTGCCCCACGCCCGCTCGGCCTCGGCCACCGCTGCCTCCAGCGCGGCGCTGTCGGCGACGTCCACCTGCGCGTACCGCACGTCGGCACCCAGCTCGTCCAGGTCCCGCGCGGGCCCTCGCCCAACGACCAGCAGCCGTAGGCCCAAACCGGCGAGGACCATGCGGCCGACACCACCCGAACCGCCGGTGACCAGCCATGCCGACCCAGGCTGCGGCGCATTTGAGCCTGGCCTCGGCGCGACCGCGCTCAACCCGCGCACCATCGGCACATCCCGCCAGGCCACCACGCTCTCGCGGTGCGACCACGTGAGCGCATCGGCGAGCAGTTCCGGATCGTTCTCTCTGCCGGGCAGATCGAGATGCCAGGCCCGCACCCCTGGGTGTTCCAGTGCGAACACCTCGCCGATCGCCTCGGTCAACGCGGCCGGATAGTAGCCGGGTTCGGTGCCGTCGATGACGTACTGGCCCTGGCTGACCGTGACCAACTCACCGATCCAGCCGCGGTCGGCCAGGGCGCTGGTCAGCGCCAGTACGTCGTTCGAGCACGCGGCCAGTGCGGCCTCATCGGTTTCGGGGTGGCCCGGCACCAGCACGATCCGGTCCGGCAGGTCGTCGGTCAGTGTGTCCCGCCAGTCTCGGACGATCGCGCCCGGCAGAGCGCGGCCTAGATCGGGGCGGTCGGTCACCAGCAGCACGCCGCCGACTGACCGGCTCGACCGGAACGCACATGGATTCCACTGTGGCCGGTAAAGGCAGTCGGGCATCGTGTGCGGGCCGGACTCGGCGAGCTCTACCGAGCGCAGCCAGCGGTCGAATTCCCCACGCAGCAACCGGTCGCGCATCGCGGTGCGCTGGATCTTTCCGCTCGTGGTCTTGTCGAAGTGATCCCGGTCCACCGCCACCAGTAGCACCGAGGCGAGGCCGAACCGCTCGGCCAGCCGCCGCCGGATCCCGCCGATCACCGCACCGGAGAGCTCTGCCTGCGGCACGAACGTCACGGCCAGGCGTTCGATCCCGTCTGGGGCGGGCACCGCGAACGCGGCCACGAAACTCGGTGCCACGCCGTCCAATGCGCCCACCACGTCCTCGATCTCGTGGCAGTGGTAGTGCACACCGTTGATGATGATGATTTCCTTGGCGCGCCCGGTGATCGTCACCGCGCCGGCCGCGACGAACGCGAGGTCGCCGGTGTCGAACCACTCGCCGTCCGGGAACGCCTCGGCGTTGGCCGCCGGGTTGTCGAGGTACCCGGGGGTCACGCGCTCCGAGCGCGCCTGCAACCGTCCGATGTGGAGCTCGGGCAGCTCGGTCGTGCCGTCCGGGCCGGCGATCCGGAACTCCGCTCCTGGTACCGGACGTCCCATGCTGAGGAACGTCGTCGCCCCCGCGGCCGGCTCGTCCAGAAGCGCCAACGGGTGGCCGGGTTCGGCCTGCCGCACGTGTTGCACCGCGTCCGGGCCGAAGTGCTGGTACGTCGCCACGGTGCAGGTCTCGGCCATGCCCCAGGCGAGCAGGACCGTGTGGTCCTTGACGCCGTATCGGCCGACGGCATCGACGAACCGGGATATCACCGGCAGCGTGCACTGCTCTCCGGCGTTGATCAGCGTCCGCACCCCGCGCAGGTCCCAGTCCCGGCGCGGTCGCGAACCCACCCGGGCCAGCGCGTCGGCCACCAGTCCGAATCCGAAGTTCGGCGACCAACTGTGCTGCGCGGCGAAGTCGTGCAGCAGATCCAGCCACAGCAACGGATCGGCGAGCACATCCGCCGTGGGAACGTGCACGTTGTCGCAGCCGAGCACAACCGGTCCGATGTGGAACATCACGACACCGGCCACGTGGTCGAGCGGCAGCCAGTTGACGAACACGTCGCCGGTACGCATATGACTGGCCACTCGCGCGCCCTGGGCGTAGCGGATCAGGCCCCGGTGGGTGAGCTGGATGACCTTGGACCGGCCGGTGCTGCCGGAGGACAGCTGCAGCATGGCCACATCGCCCGGCTCCGGCCGGTGAATCTCGGCCGACTCATCGGCCACGCATTCGGCCAGGTCGATCACCCGCAATCCGGAAAGGCCTTGCCCGGCGGCGTAGTCACGCAGCCCGGCGACCGTCGCACCGCCGGACAACACGAAGGGCTCGGCCAGGTCCCGCCAGGCGTATTCGAGTTTGTCGAGCACTGCGGTTCGCGCGTCGTAGCTGGGCGACTGGGCCACCGCCACCGGCCGCAACCCGCCGAGCACGCACGCCCACAACGCCACAATGTGCTCGGAGAGCGTGGGCGTGTGCAGGATGACGGGGGCACCCGTGCGCAGCCCGGCCACGCGGAGTCCCGTCAGGGTCCGGCGGGCCTGTTCCAGAAGGTCAGGGTAGGGCAGGAACGTGGTCACGCCGTCCTGGATGACCCGAATTCCCTTGTCCGGCATGGATTCTGCTACTGCCAGCAGGGCGTCGACCAGGGTCTCGGGATCGTCGTCAAGGATGTCCAATGGCTCCCCGCCGCAGCGTGAGGAGGGGCCGGTCAAGGTTTCGGTCGTGGCGTCGGCCAGGCCGGGCAACGGGCCTGTCGACCATGGCTTTGGCAGGTCGACCAGGTCGCCGAGATGTAGCCTTCCGCTCACCGGCCCCGGAGCCGGTACGGGGCGCGGGTCGACTGACTCGGGCACCGGTAGCCCGCGCAGCGCCTCCTCGTCCGGCTCGCCGATCCGGTCGCGGGGGATGGCCGTCACCGTGGAAACCAGCAGCGGCAACGGATCCAGGTCGACGGCACCCAGTGCGTGAACGGCGCGCCGGACCCGCTCCGGTGTGATCCCGTCGTCCGGCACCACGTACGCGACCCGGTACTCGTGGCCGTCCTGTCCGATCCGGGTCAGCACTGCGGCGTCGCGCACCATCGGATGTCCATTAAGGACGATTTGCAGGGACATGCTCAACTCCTGGATCAGCTTGCCGACGGGGTGCTGGCGTTTACTGCTGAATGACGACACCGCCTAAGTCCCGACGAGCACACGGAAGCGGTCCAGGCCTGCGCTGATGGCATTCCCGCACGAAGAGTAAGCAGACATGACAGAATCCCCCAGATGCCCGATTCTTCCCGGCGACCAATCTAGCCGCAACGATGATTTACAGACAAGAAGCCATTCAAGGTACATGCTGACCGTGGCCGGATTCCACTACTCTGAAGCCGTGCCGGCCAGGTCAGGTACTCGCACTACTGGCGGGAATCGCCGGACCAGACGCGGCGGCCATGTCGCCGCACGCCCCGAACCGGCACCGCAATCCCAGTCCGTCGACCCGGACCCGGAGACAGAACAGCTGCTGGCTCAGATGGAGCGCGACCTGCTCGCCGACATCGCCGGGTCCGATAGCGAGGACGGCGAAAGCCGCACTGGCACAGGGTGACGCGGCGATCGAGGAGTACCTCAAGACCGGGTATATCGCCGCAGCCAAGCGTGACGCGGACAACCGGGCGAAGGAACTCGCCGAACTGGAGCGCCAACGCAAGGAAGCTGAGGCGGCATCGGACCTGGCGCAGCGGACAGCACGGGCGATGCGTGCCAGGCAGAACCTGCTCGCCGCACATGCCGACGATGTGAAGGCCCTGGAACGCGTAGCCAATGACATGGTCTCGGCGGCGAACGTGTCACGCGAGGCCGCCAGGACCCTGGCTGCGGATCAGGCCGGGGGTACGTACCACCCGGAGCTCTATCAACGGGCCAAAGACGAAGTGGCACAGCAGTTGCGGTACGCGGTCGCCGACGCGCAGCAGGCCCAGGCCGCCGCAGCGGGGGCGCTGACCCATGCCGACATTCTGGTGCAGAACCAAATGCCGCACGGTGCTCAGTGGGCCAAGGTGGTACAGGGCATGGCGGCGTCGGCGGACGTGGCCAAATTGGCCGCACAGAGCGCTGTGCACGCGGTCGACGCCATCTCTGCCGAAGCCGCAGCGACCGATGCCACCGAAAAAGCCAAGGCACACGCGGAAAACGCCAAGAAGTGGCGCGAGAACGCTCAGTCCCACGCCGCCACAGCGGCGAACCTGGCTACAGCGGCGAAGCAACAGGCGCTCGCGGCCGCCGAAGCTGCGGCACAGGCCAAGAAAGCACGTGCGGACGCGGAAGCCGCCTTACAAAGCGCAAAAACACACGCGGCGAACGTGACGCAGGCGCGTGCGGACGCCGAACGCGAACGCGACGTCGCGGCAGCCAAGAAGCAAGAAGCCGAGCACTGGCGCCAAGAAGCCGAGCGCAACGGCAGGAAGCCGAAGCCAAGCAGGGGGAAGCGGCAGCCGAACGGGTCAAAGCCAAGCACGAAGCGAACATCGCGGCGCAGAAGCGGCAAGAAGAAGCCGAGGCACAGGCGGTGCGATCATTGATCACTTCGACAGTGCAGTCGCCGCGGTTGAGCGTCCGTCGCGATGACTGCAGTGCCTAACGGCGTAGGAAGGCGACGTGTCCCATCGGTGCGGCGTGCCGGCAACGTTGTGGGCGCCGTTTACTCACTTCAGATCGTAGGCGGATTTGTTCCGGGCGTTTCGAACGCTTCGAGCAGAGGTCTACGGGTGATGTTATCTACGGCGGCTCTTGGCGCAGCATTCCTATGGCAAGTCTCAGCGACCGCTGGTTCGTCATAGTCCACTGTGGTCGTCGGGCGCTTCAGGGCATGCTCAACACATTCGAATAGCCTCTGGAGCAGGAGCGAAACTGGAGTGGCGAACGCACTTGATCCGCTATCAACTGCGCTGAACCATCCTCAATGGACCGATTGCTAGCAGGGCATTCTCTGAATCTGCATGTCGCGGTCCTCGGTGGACAACCCTGGGGGTCAAGGGGTCGCAGGTTCAAATCCTGTCGTCCCGACGGTCGCAACAAGCCCGCTGATTCTGGACAACCATCCAGGTCAGCGGGCTTTTTCGTGCCTGCTTGTTGATCTCCACTTGGTCACGGGATGGTCACGAAGTGATCTTGAAAGCCCTGTGGGGTTCCAAAAGTGTGCTCGGTGCTGTGATCAGGAACTATGCCGCTGCGGGTTTGTACTCGTTGATCAAGCCGCCGAGGATGGGTCGGCGGCGAATCTGGGTGGGACTCTGTAGTGGGATGGGGCGGTCTGGTCTTGGCGGGACGAGGTGCGATGCTCGCGTGACATACCGCGCCAACACAGTCCTCAAGTGCCGTTCACCGATGATCAGCACTCGGTCGGTGACCTCGCGTCGTATCGTGCCGATGAATCTCTCGGCATAGCAGTTCGCCCGCGGACAACCGGGCGGAATCTTCACAACCTCGATGCCACCCTCGGCGAAGACGGCATCGAACGAGGCGGTGAACTGGCCGGCGCGGTCGCGGATCAGGAATCGGAAATCCTCAGCGCGATCGCCGAGGCCCATCAGCAAGTTGCGGGCTTGTTGGGCGGTCCATGGTCCGTCTGGATGTGTTGTGGTGCCGAGGATGTGGACGTACCGAGTGGCAACTTCGAGCACGAAGAACACCTAGACGCGCTTGAGGGTGACCGCACAGTCGACGTGGAAGAAGTCGCAGGCCAACAGTGTCGTGACTTGGGTGCGTAGGAACTGTCGCCACGAGGTGTCTGCGTCCCGGTGTGGTGCTGGCGGGATCCGCAAACGTTGGAGCACACGCCGGATGGTGGAGGCGGCTACTCGATACCCTAGGTTGAGTAGTTCGCCCTGAATCCTTCGATATCCCCAACTGGTGTTCTCCTGCGCCATCCGTGTGATCAATACGATGATGGTGTCGTCGATCGGTGGGCGTCCAGTCCGGTTCGGGTAGGTCCACTTCTTGGTCACCAGACGTCGATGCCATCGCAGGATGGTGCCTGGCGTGACCAGTCGATGTCTGCGTAGCAGGCTGGGTAGTTGCCGTACAAATGCGGCAAGAACGGTGCGATCGGCCCAGTCCAGCCGTGGGTGAGAGTTCGTGCGGCGCAGCACGGCGACTTCGTGCCGTAACACCAGCAACTCGATGTCTTTGGACGCCGAGGAGCGGCTGAGCAGGACAAGCCACTCACTGAGCTGAACAAAGATCAAATATAGCAGTCGTAGCCACACATCGCTCGATCATGCCTTGCCGTCGACCGGTGCGATCACCGCAGGTCAAGTCTGTAGTGCTGCGTTTTGGAACCTCACAGGGTCACGGTTTCGAGGAAGTCGCAGGCCAGCAGGACGTCGGCTTGGGAGCGGAGGAATTATGCCCAGGTGCTGGATGCGCGTTCGGGTGCGGGGTTGATGCCGGCGTCGGTGAGGATCTGCCACACGGTCGAGGCGGCGACCTTCACCCCGAGGACGAGGAGTTCGCCGTGGATCCGGCGATAGCCCAGCTCGGGTTCTCCTTCGCTAGGCGCAGGACCAGGACTCGCACGGATCGATGGTGCGCGGTCGACCCGGGCGTTTCGGCCGCTGACCGCGGCTGGGGTTCCGGTGCACCATCCTCATCCTCCGCTGACTGTGCCAGGCCGGCGACCCGTATCCGCCGATATCGTCGTTCCATCCTGGGATGTCGTCGTCGAGTTCGACGGGCGATGGCCGCGTTCGCACCCTGGCGCATTGGCGAAAGACACTGTGCAAACCGAGGCGCTACGCAGGGCAGGATGGTCGGTGATCCGCGTCCGTGAAGGGATCCCGCCGACCGGTGAACTGGACGTGGTCGTCACCATCGCTTCAACAGAGCGGGACATCGCCGTCGGAGGCCCAACTCGCGTTCGACGGTCTGCCAAGCCAATTCAGGCTCGAAGTCTCCTGGCCGCCAGCCGACGAGCTGGCAGATTTGTCGATAGGACCGTCGTTGTGAGTCTGTCATACGGTCTCCTGGTCACAACTCCGGTCGGGACTGGTCCCGACCGGACCGCGTTAGCGTCGGTCATGATCCGAACAGTCGTCGTCGCCCTGGTGGTGGCGGGCCTGCTGACCGCTTGCGGGGAGTCGGCGCCGCCTGCCACGTCCACGCCACCAGGGGCCACCGAGCCAGCCCAGGAGACGAAGCAGCATGTCCTGGAGCTGGAGGTGACCGGCACGGCCACGATCACCACTCTCACGTTCACCCTCGACGGCAAGGCCAGCGAGGAGAAGAACGTGACGCTCCCGTGGCGCAAGAGGATCGAGATCCCGTACGGAACCGGCCGCCACGAGTACAACCTGGCTATGCAGCGCGGCGCCGGGAAAGTGTTCGCGACGGCCACAGTGGACGGAAAGCTGGTCACGCAGACCGGTGGCAACAGCTCGGGCGGCGGCACAGCGACCTCCAACCTGAGCGGCAGCTTCGAGGATTAGTGGTCAAGACCGGGGGTTCGTTGGGGGTATTCGGCGGATCCAGGTTTCCGCTGGGCGCGCCGACGGAAATCGGCTTGTACCGGGTATACCAGTGTTTTCGCCGGTGCGGCCAGCGGGATGCTGGGCGCATCCGACACCGAGCGTTCCCACCCGGGGAAAGGGTTAGCGCCACGCCCGCGTGGGTCGTGGGGCTGCCTTGATTGAACGTCAGTTTGTCGCCACACGTCGAGTGATGCCCGAGTATCCGCGAGGAAGCCGCACGGGGTGATGTGGAATCTGGCTCAGCGCCCCCGCGCCTGCCACGGGCTCGGAGCGGGCGATCGGGAGGGCCGCTGCCGACACAACCAGGCGAAGGCCGCAGGCGCAGCAACTGACTGCTCCGCGAGTGATCAACGCTGGGCAACAATGATCATGCGTCGACTCGCTGCTACGAGCGGTTTACCGTCCTCGCCGTAGCCGGCCACGTTCGTGAAACCCGTGTCGAGCAGCCAGTCCGGAATTCGGTGAAGGTGAACAGGCGCACGGAGAACGGCACCTGGCGAGTGCGGGCGCTGCGGATCACGGTGCGTTAGACCATGGCGCGGCCAGTCAGCACATCCAGGCGGCTTTGATCGATGAGCAGGTCACCATCGAGTTCCCTCATGATGGCCGACTGGTAGTGACGGATCAGCCAGGCGAAGTGGTTCAGATCAAGCACGAACCGCCCACCTGGCCTCAACGTGCCCACGACTTCAGACAGGACCCGCTTGTTGTCACCGTTGGCGAAGTAGCCGAATGCGGTGAACCAGTTGATGACCCGGTCGAATCGTCCCGTCCACGGCAGGTGGCGCATGTCGCCCCGTACGTAGTCAACAGTGACACTGCGGCGCCGGCATCTTGGCGTGCCCGGTCAAGAAACAGGGATGCGGCGTCTCCAGTCCGGTCACGTGACAGCCACGCTCAGCCAGGCGGTTGGCAATCCGACCATGTCCGTAGGCCAGGTCGAGCACTTCCATGCCAAGACGGATGAGGTTTCCGGCAGGCGCAAGGTCCGAGGACCGGCTGTGCGCGCGGGAGGAATGCGTCGACCTCGAGCTCGACCATGGCAGCCCTGTGTTGACCGCCGAGCTGTACGAATGGATGAGTTCGCATCCGTTCCGCGAGCGGCTCGCCGGTCAGCTGATGATCGCCCTTTACCGTGCGGGACGTCAGGCTGGCGCTCTCATGGTGTATGAAGGCATCCGTTCCGACCTGGCCGAGGCCCTCGGCATCGATCCCAACCCGAAATCCGTCAGGACATCCTGACCAAAGCGGCAGCGCTCGCTCCACAGGCAGCGACGCTGTCTGTGGCGGCCCGATGGACCTGCCGCGCGAAGCCAGCCATTTCATCGGGGCAGCAGCAACGTTCGGGCTTCCGGTGCGAGCAGCCCTATCCGTCATAGGGAACGGGTGATCCGTCATCCATCCGTCCTGTCGTTCCCCATTCTGCCGAGAAAGTCCCGACGCGATCAGTGCCGCGCCGAACGCGAGGAAAGCCAGCTCCCAGGCGAGCTGCGCCGGGCCAGAGCGGACATGATGCACTCCGTTCCGGGAGCCGCCGATGTCACTGGCCGACCCAGGCGATCAACCGGATCAGGGACCTGATCCAGTCTGGTGAACTGCCGCCCGGGACCAAGCTCCCGCTCGAGCACCAACTGGCGGCCGAGCTCGGGCTGTCCCGGAACCTGATGCGCGAGGCGGTCAAGGCGCTCGTCGTCGCACGCGTGCTGCAGATCCGGCGAGGTGACGGCACGTACGTGACGAGCCTGGAGCCGGAGCTGCTGCTGGGCGGCATCGCGTCGGCGGTGGAACTGCTCCGCGGCGAGACCCTGCTGGAGCTGACCGGGGTGCGCCGGTTGTTCGAACCGGTCGCCACCGGGCTGGCCGCAGTGCGTATCTCGGCCGCCGAACTGGCCGAGGTCGAACGGCACCTCAACGCGATGCGCGCGAACCGGGACAACGTCGAACTACTCAACCACCTGGGAAACCGAGATCGCCCAGCCAGTCCGTTCCGGCGAAGCCCAGGCATAGCTGCTTAAGAGGCGCGGGGCGAGATTCAGGCGGGTACGTCAGGTAGCCGGATTTCGTCGTACAACCGGTCGGTCTGGACCCAGTGCTCTTGCTCGATATTTCCGAGTCGATCATGCTGCGCGTCGAGTTTGGTGCGGCCCGCGGCGATCGTTGTGTTACTCACGTGGCGGTCCGGTTTCGCGGTCGGCGATTGACACCAGAGACGGTCAGGAGGAACTGGCGCCTGCGAACGCACTTGATCGGTCGTCAACTGGCGTCACAAGGACAACCTGCAAGTGTATCTGATGTGGTTGTTGATCCCGTGGTTCGACTCGCGATCGCAGCGTGGCGGAACGGCTTCGGTCCTCGCTCTGGTCACGGTTACGAAATGTGCGACGCGGAAACGTGATCGCGATCCAGCTGTGAACAGGGAAAAATGATTGCCCGCGCACCCCGTGACCCGAGTTCGTACTGGTCGGTAGCTTGACAAGGCCATCTTATCGAGGTTATAGCATTCGGTGTCTTGTGGCTCGCCGCCCCCTGTAAGGCGTCCTTTCCGTTGCGACTTCGAGTGTGGCGAAAGACGTAGTCGGAATCGAAAACACTCGCTACTCTACTGTCGGCTACCGGCCCTGGGCCGGCCGTGCCTGGTGTCGAAGTTACGGGTGGAGGGGCCTTGATCGGCGAGGCAAGAAACAATGCAGTGGTGCGACCTGGGCTTATGCGTCTCGCCGCGCTGGTGTGCACTGGGGCATTATTCATTTCTATGGGCTGGCCGGTCGCGACACGTGCCGAACAACCGAATGGACAAAACCAGGACATCGACGTTAAGCCCGCGCAGATTGTGATACTTGTCGACCAATCCGGCAGTATCAGGCAAGAGGATATGGTCAGGGAACAAAATGCGGCGAGCCTGCTCGCGCAGTCGGAGTTGTCCACCCGATCGACCGTGTCGATTGTCGGATTCGCCAGTGACAGCGGCACCAAGCCGCCCGTGGACGTCGCGTGCCCGCCGCTGGTACTCACCGGCGCGGCCGAACGAGAACGGATCGCTCAGTGCGTCGGCGGCCTGCGCAAACGCGCGACCTCCGAAGGGGCAGGCACCGACCATGCCGAGGCGCTCAAGCAGGCGATGAGCTACCTGGGGCAGGGCTCGGCAGCCGACGGTCCGAAGCTGATCTTCCTCCTCACAGACGGGGTACTGGACGTCAGCGAAAGCCCGCGATACGGAGTGGACAAATCCGCGCAGCAGCGCAACGACGCGGCACAGCAGGCGATCCGCCAGACCCTGGACTCCGCAAGGGACAAGGGCGTGCAGGTCTGGCCACTCGGCTTCGGCAAAGTGGACAAGAACGCGCTCGACCAGTTCGCGGCAGGCGGGTTCCAGGGGTCGTGCGGCCCCGAGGTGCCCAAGCCGTCGGCGACGGTTGTGTCCACTTCCGAGGACGTGACCGGCGCCCTGCTGCGTTCCTTCAGCTCCGGCAGGTGTGTGGGCGTCGGCCCGGTCACCAACAACCAGCTCGGGTCCGGCCGGGACATCGAGGTCCCGGTGACCATCCCGGCGATCGCCACCGATGGGTCGATCATCGTGGTGAAGAACGACAGCCGGATCAGTGTCGAGTACATCGACCCGCAGGGCCGCTCGGTGCCCAAGTCTGGCGAGTCCGACAGCGGGAGGTTCCAGGCCAGCGGCGAGACCGGTGCGGTCGAGGTGTTACGGGTGGTCAATCCGGCGCCAGGGGAATGGACGGTCCGGGTCACCTCGCCGCCGGAAGTCCCGCCGCAGAACGTGCTGACCGCCGTCACGTGGCAAGGCGCGGCTCAGGCCGTGCTGAACGTCGATCCGCCGACCCCCGCGGTGGGCCATCAGGCCACCGTGACGCTGAAGGTGGTGCTGCGCGGCGGGAAACCGGTCGCGCGGCCGGAGCTGTTACAGGGGTTGAGTTTCACCGCCGAGATGGCAGGCGACAACGTCCCCGCCCGGCCGATCACCTTGCAGGACAACGGGCAAAGCCCGGACGACGCCGCAGACGGCACCTTCAGCGGACGCGTGACGATCCCAACGGAACTCAAGGACGGAGTGTCCTTCCGGGGCCGCGTCGCCGGGCTCGGGATCAGCGCGGCCGACGCGACCGCGACGGTCAAGGTCGCTCCGCAACTGCCCACAGTGCTGGCGACGACCACACTGCCGACGCTCGAGTCGACGGTGGAGCCTGGCGACTCGCTGCTGGCCAAGGCCATCATCTCCAACAACTCGGGCCAGCGGCAGCGGGTTCAGATCGGGGTGCGTGCCGACGGCGAGTCCTCGATCACTGTGCCCGCCGAAGAGGCCGTCCGCGAGGTCGACCCAGGCAGCACGACGGTGGACTTCACCATGCAGTTCGCCGACGACAGCCCGGAAGGCGTGGCCACAGGGGTGGTCCGGGTCGTCGACGCGGCGGATCCATCGCGGATCCTGCATGAGAAGTCGTTCACGGTCGCAGTGGAGTACCCGTTCCCATGGTGGAAGTGGATTGTCGGCTTCGTGGTGGGCATGGGTGTGATCCCCCTCGCCTACTGGTTGGTGGCTCGCAGGCTCGCTCAGGAAGTGCAAGGCCTTGTGGTGCGGGCAATCCGTGATGGCCACATGGTGTCACTGCACACCGCGGCCAAGAAAGCCAAGCAGTTCCGGTTCACTGTGGACACCGCAGGACCGGTGCCAAGGTTGAACATCGCTCCGGATAACGAGCAAGTGGCTTTCGTGCTCAGCAGGTCGCGCAATGGCGTGCGCCTGAAGACCCCGTACGGTCAGGTACTGACGGCGCAAATCGGCGAGCCCGTCGATGTCGGCGACGGTCTGATCATCGAGGTCGTGGACGCGGCCTACGGCGATGGACAGGAACCGGTCAGCGTCGGCGGCGGTACCCCGGACGCCCCCCTTTCATCGCCAGGGCCCCAGCAGCCAACGGACCCGTTCATCTGAGGCCATGCCTGTTCGAACCGGGATTCCCGCAGGAGGATGAAGGATGCAGATATATCAGCCGATGTTGTTCGTGGGACTGGGCGGCACCGGCTGCCGGATCGGCGCGGAACTGGAACGCAGGCTCCGCGAGGAGCTGTGCGGGCCGGACGGCAACGCGCTGCGGGAGCGGATGCCGGGCGAGACCATGCTGCCCTACCAACTGCCCGGGTCTTTACAGTTCCTCTACGCCGATCTTGCCGAGGACGAGTTCGGGCACATCGAGTCCAGGGTGGTGCCTGGCCCCAGCCACCTGCCCGCCGCCGAGCGCACGTACACCATGGTGCGGGAACTGGTTCCGCCGTACGACACCTATCCAGAGGTGGCGCGCAGTCTTCGGCTAAGCGCGTCGTCGGTGATCGACGACTGGCTCCCACCGCCGCAGGACGAACCAAGGGTTGGGCCGCTTGCCAAGGGAGCCGGCCAGTTTCCGACGGTGGGTCGGGCGGCACTGTTCGAGACGTTCCGGTCGGGCCTTGCCCCGGCGCGGACCTCACTGCTGCGGGCCATCGGCCAGATCAGCAACTCCGGTGGCCAACTGTCCCGCTTGGGCGGCAGGCTACGGGACTCCGTGGACGTCTTCGTGGCGTTCTCGGTTGCCGGGGGCACCGGCGCCGGGCTGTTCTACGACTACCTGCACCTGATCGGTGACACGCTCAACGAGCAGAGGTACAAGGCGCGGATCTTCCCGCTCGTGCTTATGCCGTCGGCGTTCCAGGAAGGACTAGGCGGCGGCAGGCCCGCGGAGCTCAACGCGGCTCGTTCCCTGCTGGACCTGTTCCGCCTCGTCGACGACCAGAACTCGCAAGTCGCGGGCACGGCGCTGGACCGCAAAGGTATCAGTGGTGCGCTGTCCGTGCGCTACCCGGGCGGCGACGAGATCCGCCTTCGTGCTTCGACTGTTCAGACAGCGTTCCTCTTCAGTTTGACCGCGGGTATGCACCGGGACGACCTGCACCGGTCGGTCGTCTCGCTGCTGCTGTCACTGATCGGAACCGACTTGCCCACGGAGACCGAGGGCGGGCAGTACATGGACCGGAACTTCCAGTCCTTTGCGGACAGTTTCATCAACAGCGCGGCTGAGCGTGGAGTTCCGGCGGCCACCGGGATCGGCAAACGCGGCGTCTCCACCAGCGCCGTCGCGTCGATGACGGTGCCGGTCGATGATCTCGCCGACATCGTCAGCTCACGTCTGCTCGCGGACGCCGTCAACGAGGCGGCCAACCCGGGCGGCAGCGCCGGGGAGAACAACCGGGATCTGGTCGTAAGGATGTTCCAGGACGCCAACATCGACCCGCTGTTGCAGCGGGCGCCGTTGCCGTTCACCTCACCGCAGGCGGTGGACGGCGGCGACGCGATCCTGGCCATGCTGAACACCCGCAAGCGGGCCATGGAGACCGGGCTGCAGTCGTTGGAGCAGACGCTTGTCCAGCAAGTGCCGGACTTGGCGGGCAAGTTCGACCCCGGTCGCGCCGTCACGATGATGATCGGCGAGACCGGCGTCTTCCGGCTCGCCCGGGTCTTGCTCGGCGAGCAGTCGCTGACAGATCCGTTGAGCAAGATGGGTTTCCTCAAGCTGGTCGAGAGCAGGCGTGCCGAACCAGCGGCGCCGCAGGGGATTCCGGTGGGTGGCCCGGCTCCGGATGTCCGGAAGGTGAAGTGGTGGAAGAAGGTTCGCTCCTCCGATCCGCTGGTGCGTGCCTCGATGAAACGCCAAGACGACTGGTACAAGTGGCGTGCGCAGCGGGCCTGGCACGCGGCGTGGGAGACCCAGGCGTCACGCTGGGAACGCAAACTGCGGACGACGGAGCGGGAGATCGTCGCGCTCGTAGAAGGTTTCCGTGAGCACGCGAGGACCGAGGACACCAGGTTCGCTCGTCGTGCCAAGGCGCTCTACGAGCCACGGGTCGGCGTGTCGTACCTCTTGCCGCGCCAGGGCCAACTGCTGGCTTTCCATGATGCCGTGCTACGCAGGCTGATTGCAGTCTACGCCGAGGAGAACCGGCTGCACCCCACTGCGACACCGGCGATGGTCCTCGACGCCATCGCCGGCCCGCAGGGGTGGAGCAACGTCCTCGCGAAGTTCCGGGAGTTCGGCAACACCGACGGGCCTGCGCGTGCCGTGGCGATGCTCCGCGACATGATCAAAACAGAGATCATCCGCCTGTTCCGCTACCGCGATGAGGCTACTCAGCCGCTGTTGCCGAGCCTGCACGATCTGCTCGCCGCCGCCGCGGGCCGCACCAACGGCATGGTCGCCGACGACGATCTGTCCCAGTTCACCGAGAAACTCGCCGGCCTTGTGCCAGGTGGGTTCGCGCCGAGCGGCGGCGGCAGGCTCAAGATTCTGTTCTCCTACCCGTCGCCCGCGGGTAAACGGGACGCCAATCTGGAGAAGTTCCTGCGCCAGGAGGTCAACCTGCCGCGTGAGATCACCGCGATCCCGGAGTTCAGGCCGATCGACGCCGAGTCGATCGCGGTGGTGCTGTTCCGATCGTCGATGGGCCTGACCGAGGTGCCCGAGGTGCAGAAGGTACTGGTGCACTGGGCGGACGCGATCGGTGAGGGCCGCAAGAACGATTTCCTGCAGTGGCGGCAGCGTACTGGGTACCGCTTCGGCTACCTGGCCACGACGGAGGAGGACCGCACCCGGATCCTGCATCACATCCTCTGCGCGGCTTGGAACGGCGACCTGCGCGTGAACGGGGACGTCTCCTCGCCGGAGTCGATCGACCTGTACCTCGGCGACTCCGAGATCCACATGCGGCTCGACCTGACCCGCTACGCCCGGCTGTCGAGTTGGAACAGCCTGCTCAGTGAATACGAACGCTGGGTACTGGCCGACAACGAGCAGATCCGCAAGGACTTCTGCGAACGGCTGATGGAGGCCCGGCCCGCGGGTCTGGACGGCGACCTGCGAAACCCGTCCCCGCTGTTTCGCGCACTGGTCGAGCTCGCCGACGACCAGGCAGCCAGGACGGGGATGATGATGGCCGAGGGCAAGGCCTCCGGGCGACGCAAGCTGGAGGCCGTGCACGAGTTCTGGTCGAACACGTTCCCGGACGCGATGGCACTGGATTTCCGCGGCGCCGACGACGCACACCAGGACAACCTCGCCGACCTCTACAAGTGGTGGTGCAGTGAGCAACCACAGTGAACCCCTGGTCCGGGTGCTGGACATCCGGCGCGACGGTCCCGACATGTCCTTTTTGGACAAGCTGGACCGGGTGACCGCGCAGCGGCGTGGCCTTGTCGACAGGGTTGTCGTGATCGACAACACCCATTCGTTGCTGGACAACCACCTTAGATTTCAGCGGCTGGTCTCGTTGCGTCAGGTTCGAGCCGTGATCTGTGTGGCGGTCGGCCCCATCGACGACGGCGAAGTCGCGCTGCGGCAGTCGGCGGCGTTGCAGACCGCCGGTGTCACGCTGTGGGTCGGCGACGAATGGGGCAGCAGATGGGCGGGTGGCACCGATCGGCCGCGGCCGATCACCAACGGCCCGCCCGCGCTGCCGGACCTGATCATCGCCTTGAGCGACAGGGGAGTTTTCGACGAGGTCTTCGAGGCCGTCCGGCTTGTGCCGTACCAGGCGGCGTGTCCGGGGCTTGACGTCATCCGCCCGGCGGCGGACGCCGCCGAACTGCGGTTCCTGCGGGCGAAGGCGTTGGATGAGTTCGTCCGGCACAGCTTGACTGGCCCGGTCACCTCACCCGTGCAGGTCAAGCGGCATGACGTCGATCCAGGGCAGGCTGTGATCGCGTCCGATTCACCTCTCGAGGAGAGCAAGCAGGCGTTGCGTCGTGCGATCGACGCGATGGCGGCGGCTGCCGCCGCGGCGCCGGGCTTCCAGGCGCTGCTGACGGGCCGTCCACGCGTCGACACCGCCGCGGCAGTGGCGGCGTTCGACAACCATCTGGCCCAGATCGACGAGCTGCTTACGTTGCTGGACAATGAATCTGCGGGACAGGGTTCGGCGGACCGGCTGCGCGGGTTCGGCATCCATCCTGTCGAACCGTCCGACAATCCCGCACTGGCAACCGAATTGCGTGAGCTCGTGGCCACCGGCCTGCGGGACGGTCGTTCGCTGCGCGACTTGGCCGCTGACCTGCGTCGGATATCGAACCAGAGCGGGCAAGGAGGGAGCGGGCAGGCACGCGCCGAACTGGCTGCAGCGGCGGCAAGCCTGCCGTCCCGGACGTACGGACCGGCGGGTCCCGCGATCTGGCCGGTGCCGATGACCGCGATGGCCTTGCTGACCGGATTCGTTACCGCAGCGGCGACCTGGTTGGCCTCGTCGAGCTTGGCAGGCGGCGCCGTTGGCCTGGTGTGGGCCGCCCTGATTGCGTTGTTCGTCTGGCGGCTGCCCGGGTGGGTGCCGTCCGGGCAGCGGCGGTCGGACTGGGCGGCAATCGCTGGCGGCCCAGTCATTGCAGCGATCGGCGTCCTCGTGGGGTCGCTCCTTCCGTCGGCCGGCGTACCCGATGAGGGGGTCGTGATCGTTGTGGCTGCCGCTGTCGTCGTCGCATTCGGCGCGACGGCAGCGGCATGGCGCTACACCATCGGCCGATGGACGCGGACCCTGCGGGTGGTCAAGACGCGGGAGCTTGCCGCGCGGGTGTGGTCCATTGTGGAGAAGAGAGTCCGGGACCGTGCCGATTCCCTGCGGCGCGGACGGCGGTTGTCGGACGCCACGATGTTGCTCGCCGCCGGAGTCAACACGCTGGGCCAGGTCTACAGCGAAAGGGTCGCCCGGGATCGCCCGCCCGAGCAGACCTCGCATGGCACCGCCATGGCCGAGTTGCTGACCGTACTGCGCGGCGATCTGGTCTCGCTGGCCGTGCGTGCCCTCGACGACTACCTGCTCGTGGTTGGCACCGACTCGCCGTTGACCACCACCGATCCCGACGCGCTGCGCGTTACAGCGGAGCGTGATCTCTCGGAGTACCAGGACTTTCTCGACCGGCACGGCGTCCACAACAGACCGCCGATGGTGGGTGAGAGCAGTGCCCGAGAGGCGCTGAGCCGCGCGCTGTGGCGGTCGGACGCGGGCCGCCGTCTGCTGCGCAGCGACGGCCGTGAAGAGCTCGTGCAGCTTTGCCAGGCCGGCGATGTCCGAGCGCTCAACGTGGCATGGAAGGACATCCACGTGCTGCGTTTCGCGCCCGCCGCCGTCCAGCACATCGTGTCTGACGGGCCAGCGTCGGCCGACGTCATCGCTACCGGCCTCGACATGATCGGCCTGCTGCGGCTGATCCCGCTTGGCGCGGGCCGGGTGGTGCACGAGCAACCGACCTATACCGAAACCGACCGACCGATGGACGGCACCCGTGACTGAGATATCCGAATCGGTGGTTCTCGTCGGACGCACTCTCACCGGCCGGACCAACAGCTGGGAGATCAAGGGCGACCAGTTGATCGCCATGCCCGGCTCGGAACTGGTCAGCCAACGAGTGCGCACTGTGGACGGTACGACGCTGGTCCGCCGTAGCCTGCCGGACGAGCTGGACGACGCGAAACGCCTATTGCTGGACAACGAGATCCGCGCGCTCGCCAGGCTCACTCACGCCTTCCCGGCGACAGGGCCGTTCCCGGCATTGGTCGGCTACGACATGGACAGCCCGGATCCATGGGCGCTGACGGCCGACTGGCGTGGCGTGCCCGCGTCCGATGTGGTCGGTGGCCTGCTACGGGCCGGCCTCGAACAGTTCGCGGGCTCGCTGTTCCAGGCCGTCGCGTACCTCGGCACGGTCGAGGTGGTGCACACCGCTTTACGGCTGGACTCGCTCTACCTGGACGGGACCTCCCCGCAGATCGTGACCTTCGAGCACGCCGCGTTCTTCGGTGAGCCCAGGGATGACGGGCGCGGTCCCGCCCTGGCACAGCACGACGTGCTGGCCGCCGGGAAGGTGCTCTACGAAGCGTTCACCGGCGTGGCCGCGCCGCCTGGCCGAGTGGACCTGGCCGATGTGGCGTGGCTCGGCGCACGGCTGCCGGACGTATTCGGTGAGCTGAACGCCCGCCCGTCGGCGATCGATGTCGTGCAGCGCCTGGGGACGGGGGCCGTGCCCGTGCCGGCCGTCCACGACGAGCTGAGGGCGGGCCGGGCCGAATTCGACGAGGCCCGCCAACGCAAGATGCCACCACAACCGGAAACGGTCAGGACGTTCCCGGTGCGACCGCCTCAGCAGAAGGTGAAACTCCCGGCACATAACCGGGTGCTCCTGATCGCAGGCGCTCTCGTGGTGATCGCTCTGCTGGTCTTTGTCATCGTGGGAGGGTTGTCGTGACCGCGAGCACCACCAAACCGGCCGGGAAGAAGGTCACCTGTCCAACCTGTCTCGACACATTCGTGTGGGACGAGAGCGAACCGCTGGAGTACTCCCCGAGGGACGGCAAGTACAAACCAGCCGAGCCACCCGCCGCGGGCAACCCGGAGAAGGAGAAAGACGCTCGCCGCAGATGGTACGTGCGATGTCCCAATCCGTCGCACGACAGTCCGGAACACCACCTGCCGGTGATGTACGCCGACTACAACGACCCGCTCGTGGTCGCGCTCGTCGGCAGGCCGAGGTCGGGCAAGACACATCTGGTCGTCGCGATGATCAGGGAACTGCTGCACAGTCCCGCAGCGGGCCGGGCCGGGCTGCGCGCGCACGCCCTGGACTATTACCAGCACGTCACCTTCAAGCGGAACTACCTCGACCCGTTCGAGAACGGCCAGCGGCTGCCGGGAACCCGTAACGAGGCAGGCACGTATCTCGCCTCCCTGGTCGTGGAGTGCGGGCAGGTCAAACGGCCGTTGGTGTTCTTCGACGTGGCCGGCGAGGACTTCCGCAACTCGGAGAACACCAGACTCACCCGGTTCCTGGTCAACGCGGGCGCGCTGCTGTTCGTCGAGGACGCGCCGCACGTGTTCCGCAACTCCGCCGAAGAGCGCGACCTGCGTGACGATCCATCACTTACCGGCCCGGTCAGGGCGACCAACGAGTTCGTGTGGGAAGCCGTCAGCAGACTGCCGTCGGGCGGACGCCACCTGCCGACGGCGATCGCACTGACCAAATCGGACCGGCTGCGCTACGTCCGTCCGGTCGACAGGTGGATCCGGCACGATCCCGGCGGCCAAGTGTCACCCGAGCAACTGCTTGCTGAGAGCAGGGATCTCTACGCGCTGCTCAGCGCGGGTTCGAGCTCGATGGTCAAGCTCTACCACGAGTTCGAGCGCTGCACCATGCACTTCGTGTCGGCCACCGGCAGCGCGGTGGCCAACGACGACAGGTTCCCGGTCGGTATCCGGCCGCTGCGGGTGCTCACGCCGTTGCTCGCCCTGTTCGCCATGTCCGGTGTGATCACCGGGCCGCAGGTCGACTTGGTGGGTAGATGAGCTGGCACAACGAAGACAGCACGGTCGAGCAGATCCTCTTCGGATTGACCGCGCACGGCGGGATCGGCCCGGTGGACTGGTCGGGCGGCCTGAGGCAGCAGGACGTGCACGACTGGGACGCTCGGCTCAACCGGTACAACCGGCTGTCGCCGACCTACATCCAGTCCGAGCAGTGGGTGCCGGACGAGGCGTTCTCCTACTTCGAGTACCCGGACGGCTCGGCGGCGCTACTGGCCCGCTTCCGTTCGGGGGAGGTTGGCCGGAACAACTCGCACGCCTTGATCGGCCCGGCGCGGGCGCTCGCCCCGTACGCCCTGTATCTGTCCGATTGGGACGGTTGGCGGCGTGAGCCCGTCCGTGGGCAACTTTCCCCAGCCAGCCGGGAAAAGTGGGCGCAACTGGTGGCGAGGTGGCAAGACTCCGCGTTGCTCAGCGCAGGGGAGTACCGTGCCCCGTTGAGAAACCTGGTGCGGGCGGTACTCGCGACGGAGCCGACGTATTTCGCGGTGCTCAACCACCCGCGTCCGCTTCCGTTGCTGACACTCGCCCGTGGCGTGCTGGGTCCGGTACTGCCCGACTTCCCTTGGACATTCTCGACCTACGAGGTGTCGGACACCAGTTCCGAGGCCTCACCCCAGATACCGGGGGCGCCACGGTTCTGGTGCGTGCGATCCCGGCCGGATTCTGGACTGACCGAACGCCACCGGGTCGAAGTCGACGAGCCGATCAACGACGATGATTACGCCGCGCTGGCGATGGAACTGGTCGATGCCTATCTGAAGGACCCCAGCCAGTTCGAGGCCGACGTGAACCGCAAGCTGGCACACAGCCGAGGCCACGCGGAGCGGGTCGCCGATCTGCTGAACGGTACGCGGCCGCCCATGTGGAGCCAGCCCGTCTACCGATCCGAGCCACCGATGCAGCAGTACGCGCCCCGGCCGGCCCACGAGCCTCAGCCACTGCGGCCGAACCCCGAGCCGTGGACGGGGGCAGGCATGTACGGCAACCCCCAACCCGCACAGCCTGTGGTGGGGAACCGAGGAAGGCGTTCCGCCGGTCCGGTTGACGTGCACGGCATTCTCGACCTGCTCGCCAGGGACGACCTGCCCCTCGTGGCACGCCAGTCGTACGTCAGGGACCTGCACAGGCTATGGGACGACGATGACGGGCACTACCAGAATTTCGACAAGATGCTGCGTAGGTTCGAAGCGCGCCTGCGGCTGCAGGGCCTGGCGCTTGCGATCGCCGTACTGATCAGCGTTCTCACCGCCTTCCTGACCTGGGTGTTCTGGCCGTCGCCGGTGTCCTCGCCGTCATCGCAGGGCATCACGGTCACCGAGGGCGGTGGGCGGTGATGCGCCGAGTTACCTGGATCCGTTCGGCGACCGCGATACTCCTCGCGGGAGTACTGGCCGGATGCACGAGCGAGCCCCCGGCGCCGCCGGATTCACCTGATCCGCCGCAGCCACCCGCCGCAGCCCGGTTCCAGATCTCGTACGCCGGAGCGGCAAGCCGGCTCACCGGTCTGGATGAGGCCGAGACACAGGAGCAACTGCGGGACTGGGCCCGCTTCGGGCTCGCAGCCCGCCTTGGCCTGGACACCGCACGGCTGCGGGACGCGGCCTACGACACCCTGCCGGTCCGCGACGCGGGCTTCGCCGACCTCGCCCGACAGCCCACCGGGCCAGGGCGGGCCCTGCCCGACGGGAAAGGCACGCTGCACGTGCTGGTGCCGCGTGTCGATCCCCACCTGAACCGTGCCATCGGGTTGCAGCTCGACCAGTACCGCACCGACTCGGGAGCGGATCCGGACCAGGTCCAGATCCACCGCTACGAGATCGACACAGGTACGCAGACGATCCGGCTGACCACCGACCCGTCCGCGCGCACCGCCGATGTCCGTGCCGCGCACGGATACGTCACGATGCGGGTCAACGACCCCCAGGCGTTGGCCGACTTCCTCAGCCGCACCCACTATCTGTCCACAGTGGAGCTGAAGGGTCAGGACATCCTGGCGTCCGGGTGGAACTGGTCGGCAGGCGCGGGCGCGCCGGTCAGCCCCGAGGACATCTCCGTGCTGCAGCGGGGATATCTGCGGTCCTCCGGGCCGCGGCCCGGCTTCTCGCTGGATCCGGGGCCGCCGGAGACCAAGGACGACGTACTGGCCGTGCTCCAGCAGTTGAGCCCGGAGCTGGCCGACCGGATCCTGGCCGACCGCTGGGGCGGCTCGTCGTTCCGCTCGGCCGGGGACGTCGCGGACCACGTACTGAAAGCACTGCTGTTCAACGACCCTGTGCCTGCCGGACTTCCCGTGGACCGCAACCAATTGTGGGGCCTGCATTCGCTGATCCAGGGCCAGGGTGCCTACGCGCAAGCCCGTTACGATGGCGGGCTCGAAGGCACCGGCGTCGGCATGACGTTGTTTTACACCGACTTGATCGCCAAGGACTGGGTCAAGGGAGTCGGTAGCGGGGTCCCTGCCAAGGCAGTCGGCGGATTCGTGCCGGATCCGGACGCGGTGATTCCTTGGAGTCACTGCAACAGCCCCGGCGATACGCGTGGCGAGTCCGGGCGGCTCTGGTTCGGCCAGAACGACAACGCGTTCGCGGCCACCGGCGATCGGATCAGCATCGGCGCGCAGTCCACCCGGCTGTTCAGCCGGTCGGACGCAGACGGCGGCAAGGAGATCGAGCCCAGCTTCGGGTTCGGGCGTGGCCTGCGCTGGTGGGACCAGCACTACCAGGATGTCGCCGACTACGAGCCGGAATACCAGCGGCTGGACCAGATCATGCGGTGGAGCGGCGTCCTTGACTGGCTCGTGGCGAAGACTTCGGCGCGGCTGCCGCAACTTCCGGACAGCTCGATCACGTCGAACCTCACCTTCAAGGACTGGTACGCGCGCAACGACAAGCTACGCGAACGCGAGCAGGTCTTGTTCGTGAATCCGCCGTCGGCCAAGCAGGAGTCCCTGCTGACCAAGCCGTCGAAGGTCGCGCTGGCCTGCGGTTTTCATTCGATCTCCGGCGGCGTCTCGCTCGCTGACCGCACCGGGCGGTTCGGCGGCCAGAATTTCGACGCCAACCTGCCGGGGTCGATTGGCCGGGCCGGGCCCGTCGACGCCAAGTCGACCTTTGACGTGGCGACTGGGGCGGGCAAGAAGACGGATCACACCGTCGGGTCCGCGGGCAAGATCGATGAAAGCCGGGAACGCACGTTCACCACCACGCCGGACGGCGCTGCCGAGGTGCGGGAAACCGCCACCGGCAAGCGGGTCACGCCGCTGGGCGCGTTGAAGGTGTGGCTGTCGGAGGCCGCTCCCCGCCTGCTCAAAACTGTGCTGAAGGCAGGCGACGGCCTGGTGTCGGTGAAGGTCGAAGTCCAGGCAAAGGACCTCGGCGAGTTCACCGCGCGAAGCCAAGGTGACCTGGTCACGCTGCGATGGCGGCGTGGTTTCCTTGACCGGGCGCGGACTTTCCTCGAATCCGTCCAGGCGAAGCAGCCTGCCGCGGTCAAGAACGACGTGCTTTTTCGTTACGACGCGCCGCGTGGACCGCCGCAGTACCGAGTCGGCGCCCCGGACGACCCGTGGGTGGCGATCACCGGCGAAGCGCCACCAGCGGGCACCGATCTCGCTTTCCGCCTCGGATCGCCGGGCGGGACCAACGGCTCGGCGCAGTTCAGCTTCGCCACGATGGTCGGGCACCCCGATGTGCCGTCCACGCAGTGGGTGAAGTTCACTCCGGCGACCGGTGATCAGCCAGTCGTGCTCACCGCTTCGGATGCACCGCCGTCCTCCGCCGTGAAAGTGCGTGTGTCCTCACCGGACGGGAAAACCACCAGCACCGCCTACATTGTCGACGGCCGTGTGGTGGTGCCCGCGGGCGATCCAGTGGTGGGAATCCGCGGCACGGTGTCCGGTGCGGTCTTTGCCCGTAACTTTCCGGAGATTACCAAGGCTCTGGAGGATGCCAAGCAGGACAAGGACTTTCGCGCCGTCCGCGTGGACGATGACGCCGTGGCGTTCGTCAACACCGAGGAGATCCGCCTTGCTCCGGCCGAGCATCCCTGGGCTGCACGGGTGTTGGGCGCGCTCGGCCCGAGCGCGACACCGTACGTGCCGATGCTGCGGCTGCACGGCGACCTGGCCCACTTCATCGCCAAGAACGAGCTACTGGACGTGCCTGCCACGCAACTGAGACACGGGAAGCTGAGGGACATCGACGGCTACCAGTACGTGTACATCCGCTCGACACTGGCTCACGTGGACGGTCCGATCCTGGCGAGCACACTGGATCGCGAGATGAACGTGACCATCCGGGAGACCGAGGTGCGAGAGCCAGTACGGGTGGGCAGCCTGGCACTCGAACCGGAGATCCGGTGGGACTTCGGTGCGCAGTGGTCGCGCTTGGACGGTGGTGATCGGGGATCCCGAGGTGGACGAATCCCGTTGCCGAACAACAATCCGGCCCCAGTCACCACCACCGCCGCACCTCCGAGCGGTGCCGCGCGGCCGGTGCGCGGCGACGTGGTTCTCCTGGTGTGCCCCGATACCGGCCGGCCGCTGGAGGGGTGCGGCCAGTGACGGTTGAGCTCGATCCGGACGATCCGATCGCCGAGGCACTTGTCCGTGCTCAGGCGGCGTTCGCGCGGTCGGATCCGTCCGGTGTGGACGCGGCTTACGCGCAGGCCGTCGAACTGGCCGCTAGGAATGCCGGGACTCGTCGCGCGCTGCAGATCGACCACGTCGGGCGATTGCACGCACTGGCAGCGGGAAGCTTGACGATCCGCCGGTGCGACGAGTACCTCGCGGCTGACCCTGGCCAGCACATCGTCCGGCTGGTGCGAGCGGAGGCGTACGCGTCGGTGGGCGACCACACCTCCGCTGTCGCCGATGCGTCGGCGATCCGGTCCAGCGTCGGCGATCCGGCCGTGGCGCTGAAGCCGGATGATCACGCCCGGCTGCGGCGAATTGAAGGACTGGCTGCAGCCGATCGCGACGACCTGCACAACGCTGCGGCTGAGCTGTCCGAGGCACGGCGTTTGTTCTTGGTGGCAGGTAACCAATCCGGGGTGGCGGCAGTCGACCGTGACCGGGTGCTGATCGCGGTCCGGCTGGGGGAGGAGCCGGTCCCGCCGGAGTTGTTGCCCCATGAGCCGCAGACGGTGGACGACTACCTGCTGCTGGCCATGTTCCTCAAACGCCAACTGCGCTACGAGGAAGCCCTCGTGATGGTGTTGCGCGGGGTGGTCGGCTCCGATGTCGACCGAGCGATGCGGCTGCCTCTGTTGTCCGAACTGGTCGTGCTGCTCCACCTGACCGGCCAGCGCACAGTGGCCGAACAACTCTCGCCGTTACTCGCGGAGGCCGCCGAGGACTGGCCCGATCGGACAGCGGCCAAGGACTGGCTGGCCCGATTGTCCGTTGAGACACCAGCGAATGCGCCGCTTTCTCCCCGCTTCGGCCAAGCGATCCAGCACGCCCGCCGCATGATCGACGCGGATCGGCTCGACGAGGCTGAAAACCTGCTCCTGCACTGGCGTGACCGGGCGGGCACCGCTCGCGACAGCTGCATATGGCGACTGGCCGCCGGGGAGCTCGAGCTGGCCAGGTACGTGCGATCTTCGGAGGTGGAGTACCGCTCGCAGGCCATCGGGCAGCTCACCGAAGCGGCCAAGCAGGCGAGGGAGAACTCACTCGCCGAGGTTCAGATCCGCGCGCTGCGCCTGCTCGGCGACGCGCACGCCGACGCCGGAAACGACGACACGGCCATGTCCTGCTGGGGTACTGCCCATCGCCTCGAAGAAGAGGTCGCCGCGCTCCAGAAAGTCACCGATACGGTGCGAGTGGGGATGCTGCTGGCCTCCGAGGACGAACACGACAGCCGGATCCGGTACGCCGCGTGGGCAGTCGACCGGCATGGGGAGAAGGCCGCCGCAGCGGTGGTCGTCGCGATGGAGGCCGCCCGCGGCGCGACGATCCTCAGCGCCATCGTGGGCGGCGGCGCCGTCCGGAATCTTCCGCAGGTCAACGATCTCACCGGCTGCCAGCGATGGTTGCGGGAGATCACCCGTGACATCCCCCGGTCCCAGCTGGTCTGGATGATGCGCCCGGTGCCGGGCTGGATACACCAAGCCCTGATCGGCCCCGGCGTGCTGCACTACTTCGCCACACCGGTCGCGGCCAACCGGCTCAACGAGGCGATCACGCAGCTCGAGGCGTATCTGAGCAGGGACGACATGGTGGAACACGCGGTGAACACCGGCATGTTCGACGAGTACCTCGCGGTGATCGCCGACCAGATCGGGATCGGCAGTGTGCTCGCGGTGATTCCCCAGCGCGTCAATCGGATCGCGATCGTCGCGGGCCGGATGCTGTCAGTCGTCCCTTTCTCGGCCATGACGATACCTGGTACGGACGAACGGATCGGGCACCGCTACGCACTGTCCGACCTGCCATGCCTTTCTGCCTGGCGACCGCTGCGCCTCCGGTCGTTGCGACAGCGCGGCCACGACTCGCTCCTGGTGAGCCCAACCGCCAGTCTCACCCAAGCCACCGCCATGCCGGATCGCTCGACGGTATTCGGTAAACCTGCCCGGTTGACGGTGTCCGGTGAAGACGCCACACCCGACCGGTTGCGGTCAGACCTGGCGGCCAAGCCGCGTCACGTGCTGCGGATCGACAGCCACGGCGAGCATGAGCCGGGTGATCCGCCCGTGTCGTGGCTGCAACTCGCGCCTGAAGGACCTGCCGGCCGGCTGGACATCGGCCAGCTGCGGGACTTGGACCTGCGGTCGTGCGGCACAGTCGTGCTCGGCGCCTGCGAGTCCGGCATGGCTGAGCGGCTCGGCCGGGACGAAGCCGTCGGCCTTGTCCGAGCCGCGATGCACGCGGGTTCGTCATCCGTGGTCGCAGCAAGGTGGATCGCCGAGGACCCGATGGCGGCGAAGGTGCTCGACCGTTTCGAACGCTACATCCGTTACCTGCCGCGAGATGTGGCACTCCAGCGTGCCCAGCTGGACGAGCGCCGTGATGAGCACCCTGTTTTCTGGGCGTGCTGGACGTTGTACGGGGACACGGGCTGGCAGACCAGCGGCGGTCCGATCCGCCGGATTCTCGCCAAATGGAAGGAAAAACGTGCTGCACCGGATCAAGGCGGCCAGGCCGCGGGTCTTCCTGTCCTTCGCGGGTAACAACCGTGACCAGGCCAGGCTGCTCGCAAAGGAATTCAAGACGCGCGGCTTCGACGCGTTCGTCGACGACGACAGCATCCCGCTGGGGCGGGACGTCGTGATCGCGATCAACAACGCCTTGAGCCAGTACGACTACTTCGTGCTCTTGTGGTCAAGGCACGCCGTCGATCGCCGCTGGGTCGAACTGGAATGGGCGGCCGCGCTTGCGCGCGAGATCAGTGAACGGCGCTCATTCGTGTTCGTCGTGCTGCTGGACGACACAGACCCGCCGTTGGTGCTGTCGCCACGCCGGTATCTGACCGCCCGCGACGGCTGGGCCAAAGTCGCGAAGGAACTCGTCGGTGCCTGGCAGCGAGACCAGCGGCTCGACATGCCCGTCCTTCCCGCGCCTTACCCGCAAGCCTCGGAGGGGCTGCCGATGATCGTGATCCACGTACGCAACCGTGCGCTGAAGGTCGCGCACGTGCTCCCAGTCCTTGCCGGTACGACCGGCGCCGAGCTACTCGGCATGGTGCGTTCGGCACTGGCCCTGCCGCAGGAGGAGAAGGCGTTCGACGGCATAGTGGGAATGCGGTTCACCTACGAACTCCGCAACGGCGACGACCCGCGGTCCCCGCTTCAGATCACCGACGGCGCCTTGATCGACCTCGAAGTGTGTACAGAATGGTTCGATGGTGACGGCCCCGTCGCCAGCCGCACCTACCGGACGCGGCCGAATGCGGGCGTGACTCCGAAGATGGCCGAGGCAGCGCTCACCTCGACATTCCGACATCTCCTTCCTCAGTAGCCGCCTGCCTTTCTTCGCGCCATCAGCCAGATGCGAACAGATGAGGGACTGGAGTGACAAAGGATCACACCATGCTGGCGGCAATGGCCGTGGCCTGTGCGACTACTGCGGTTGCCATCGCGGTCAACTTCGCCACCGATCTGAAGACAAATGTGTTCGCGTGGATCGCTGTCCCGTTGGCGACTCTGCTGTCAGGCGTTGTGGCAGAGGCAGCTCAACGGGTGGTTCGTGGCGAACCGATCAGGCCGCTTTTCGCCCGGCCAGGTGGTCGGCGTGTCGCCATCGCCATCTCCGCTCTGACTCTGGCCGCAATGATCGTCAGCGTGACAGTGGTGCTGACTGTGTCCACCAATGCAGGAGATGTGGCAGAGGGGGACACTCGACCTGCTGTCCAGCAGGAGGTCGGCTATCAGCTGATCTCGTCGTCCGGCTTTTGCCCGAAGACCGACAAGCTCGATCTGGACACCGCGCAACCCGGCCGTGGCGGCCAGCCGCAACTCGGCGATCTCTTCGACCAGTGCAAGATGGACGGTGGTTTGGCCGAGCTGGTCCTTGAGCCGGACGAGATTCACACACCTAATGGCAGCCGTCAGTTGTTCTTGCTCAATCACGGCGAATCCGCCGGTTACCGGCGTTGCCTGGCAGCACTGACCGAACGTCTTACCGACCGCATCTCGTTACGAGACATCCGCCAGGGTTCTCATATCTGCGTGCGGACAGACGTCGGAAATGTCGCTCAGGTGGGCGTGGTCAAGGTCGACCGGTCGACCGGATCTGAAACACACGTGGTCATAGACTTCAGCGTGTGGAGTCCGTGACTGTCCAATCGGTTGAACGGCGCCTGACCTGCTCGCTGCCTGTCCTGGTCGAAAACTCGGTGACCGGTTCTGGCCTGGACTTTCACGCAGCAGGTCGGTACTCGTTGAGCAGTCCGCCGAGGCGCTGTTGGCGTCGGATTGTGTCGATCCGTACCGGGAACGGGATCATGTTCGGTTCGTCGTTGGGAGCACGCAGAAGCATCCCGTTGCCTTGGTGGCTGCGCCCGGCGTTGTGATGGGCGACGTAGACGTCGAGTACGTGGCGTAAGTGCCCTTGTCCGGTGATGAGAATCCGGTCGATGCACTCTCGACGGAGAGAGCCGATCCAGCGCTCGGCGAAAGCGTTCATCTGCGGGGCCTGCGGTGCGGTGAGTACGACCTGAATGCCGATAGAGACGAAGACCGCATCGAACGCGGCACCGAACTTCGCATCATGGTCGCGAATCAGATGTCTGAATCGGTGCCCGGCCTCCTCCAGATCACTGGCAAGACTTCGGGCTACCTGAACCACCCAGTCCGCAGTCGGTTGATCGGTAATGCCGAGTAAATAGACCCTGCGTGTCGTGATCTCGATGACGAAAGCGACGTACAGCCGCTTCAGTGTCACGGTGTCGACGTGGAAGAAGTCGAACGCCAGCAGACTGTCCGCCTGGGCGCGCAGGAAGGTGCGCCAGGTTTTATCGCGGCGTGTCGACGGCGGGACCCTGCTGATGCGCAGGATTCTACGGATGGTGGAGGCGGCGACTCGATAGCCGAGGCGACGTAGTTCGCCTTGGATGCGAACCGCGCCCCAGGTGCGGTTCTCCCTCGCTAAGCGCACGATCAGCGCGGCCAGTTCATCGGCAATCGGCGGACGACCCGGCGGTGTCGGCTGTCGTCACCGCGCGGCGATCAGCTTGCGGTGCCATCGCAACAACGTTCCCGGCGTAACTATCCGGTGGGCGCGTAGCGCCTTGGGAAGCATCCGGGCAAGCCCGGCCAGGACAGGCGAGGGCGATCGCCCAGGTCAAACCAGATGGCCGCATTCTCGACCAGGACAGGCGGTGCGCAGGTGAAAGCGAAGCCCGGCGAAACTTCTCGCGACGAGGCCACATGTAGGTCGCGGTTCATGAGCCAGCCCGCCCGTTCCCACGAGCAGAACCGGCGGGCTGACCGCGACCAACGTGCCGAGGGGGAGGTGCACGTTCGTCAGGGCGGTCAGTGTTCACCCGACCAGGCACACCGTCAAACTGCGAACCGGTGTTCGTTTCCAGCCAAACGTGCACGTCACTGGACAAAGCGAAGGCTGACGGCGATCGAACCGTTCGGCGGCAGTGTGTGCTGATCTCCGGCCTGCGTCCTGGGACTACGTGCCAGTGTCGATTGGGAGACGCTGCTTGTTCGCGGGACTGTTCACCGGGGTCGGTCCTCTGGTCAAAGACGGACGCCATCGGTGCCCTCGCCAACTTGCCCGTCGACGCGACGCCCTCTGGCCATAGTGCACTTCCGGGCGTCTCTGGTCGGACGTGACAGCCACGATTGTGTCGTCTTGATCGCTGGCCTGCTGGTGGTTTTGGGCATCGTCGGATACATGCGGCGTGACTTCACCGGCTGACAATCCGCATCCGGATGCGGGGTTCAGCCGTTGCGCGGCGTCCTATCGAGTTGTGGGGGTTGCCATGCCCAGAGAGGCGCCATCGCGCGGGGGAGTATGCGGTGCCAGGCTGACGAGGGAACACTGCGCAGGATGCCGTTGACCATCAGGTGTCCGACGAGGGAGTTGCTGATCATTTGTTGGCCGGTGCGGCGTGCGTTGCGGGCTGTGTCTTGGGTTCGGGGACGTCGCTGTTCGTCATAGTGACGAAGAGCTCTGGGGATGTCCTTGGTCGCGGTGAGCATGGCGGCGAGAACGACCGCGTCCTCAAGGGACTGGCCCGCTCCCTGGCCACGGTCAGGGCTCATGGCGTGGGCGGCGTCGCCGAGCAACGCGACTCGTCCCTCTACAAAGGATGGAATGGGTGGAACTTCGTGGATGTCCACCCGTCGGATCTTCGTTTCCGAAGTGGTCTCGACCAACTGGGGGATGGGCTGGTGCCAGTCACCGACGAGGCGATGTACCTGGTCACGTTCATCGTCATGGCGGATGCCTGGTGCGTCAGCCGCGGTACCCAGTGCCCAGTAGACCTGATGTGGTCCGACCGGGTGGATGAGGAAGTACCGGCCGCGTCCGGTTGTCATACTGCCGGCCACGTCGGATTCCGTCTCCGCCAGGCCGAGCCATCCGGTGTAGCGCAGGAACCGTGGCGATGTGCCGGGAAACAGTTGTTGGCGGATCGTGCTGCGGATGCCGTCCGCCGCCACCACGAGATCAGCGGCCAGTTGCCCGTCGGTGTGAGTGACCGTCGCGTGCGCATCGGTCTGGCGCACACCGGTCACGTCGACACCGGCCTGGATCTGGTCTGGGGAGATCGCCTGCGACAGCAGGCTGTGTAGTCGATCTCGCCGGAAAGCCAGCAGTGGTGGCGTTCCGTTGGCCGGAGGGTGCATGAGCTGACGCCCAGTCGGCGTGCGCATGTTGTGCGTCGCCCAGGTCGGCGTGCCGATTGCCCGCGCCTGGTCGCCAAGCCCAAGTGTGTCCAGTGCGCGCATCGCGTTGGGGGACAACGACAAACCGGCACCAACCTCGATCATGCTCGGTACCCGTTCCAGCACGGTGACCCGCCAGCCGATCCGGTCCAACGCGATCGCTGTGGCCAGACCGCCGATGCCGCCGCCGACCACGATGGCCGAACCAGTCATGACTTCTTCCTTGTCGCTGAGGGAGGTGGTGGGGCGTTGTCGAATGTCTTGGCCAGCCAGTCGAACACGTCCTGGGCTTCCCGGATCCGTCCGGCACGGACACTTCGGGCACCGAGCATCGCCAGCCCGTCGCGGGTGATCTCACCGAACGCCGCCAATGCGCTGATCTGCCGCAGGACTACTCGTTCCCAGGCGTCCTGATCCACGCGGTAGAACGTGGTGCGCTCGCCTGGCTTGGTGCGCCGCGTGACGAAGCCCATCGTGGTCAGCACTCGCATGTTGGTCGTCAAGGATGCGCGGCTCGCGCCGATGGCGTCACAGATCTGGCCGGCGGACTGCTCCGGGGGATCGCAGACCATCAGCCAGCCCAGGATCCGGCCGGCCATCGGCGGAACCCCGTCGGCGGCGAGGAACATGCTCACCCGTTCCACCCAGTCCAGCAGTTGGTCATGCTCACGAACCATGCTATCTATTTCACAACATTGTGAAACAGATGGCAAGCAATGGTCCTGGTCGGATCAACTGCCGCGCTGGCATCTGTCGTTTGATCTGTACCGGCTCGAGCGACACCTCGCCGCCGGCTCTCAAGGCAGGCAGGGCCTGCCTCACTCCAGCGTCGACCTAGGCGCCGATGTCTGGTTCGAGGACGCTGTCCAGGTTCTGCGCCGATTCGTGGCCCGCGTCACGCACCTGCACTGTCACACACATCGCGTTGGCGGCGTCTGGTGTGCGAACCGTCAAGGAGGACCTCATGAACCTGATTCTGTGGATCATCGCTGGACTGCTTGCCGTTGCCTACTTGTTCGGTGGTGGCGGCAAACTGATCATTCCGAAGGAGCGGATTGCCGCCTTCGGGCCCAGTTCGAGGTGGGTCGAAGACTTCAGTGCGGGCAGCGTCAAGGCCATCGGAGCTCTCGAGGTCCTGGCGGCTGTGGGTCTGATCCTGCCGGCCGCCCTCGGCATCGCACCGGTTCTGGTGCCGCTTGCCGCTCTTGGTCTGGTGGTGATCATGCTGGGTGCGGCGTTCACCCGCATCCGGCGACGCGAGTTCAAATACTTGGTGGCGGACCTGGTCTATCTCGCGCTCGCCGGCTTCGTGGCGTGGGGACGCCTCGGCCCGGAGTCCTTCACAGGTTGACAGGCGTGCGGTGTTCTGGATATCGCAGGAGAGGGGCCGTCGGGTAGTGGGACGCGACTCATGAGCATCGGGCGCGGCGACAGGACCTGCTCTCGTGCCGCACCTGCCGGGCCGCGCCAGGCCCGACACTCTTGGTTTCGGCCTGCGCCAACAGCCTCGTGCGCAGCCTGAGCCGTCCGCTGATCAACAGACCGAACAGCGACGCGAGTGTCATCACCCCGAACCCGCCGAGTTGGATCAAGCCGAGGACGACCAATTCGCCGAACGTCGACCAGCAACGCCGAGCCGAACCCGAGCACCACCACCCGGGTCGGGTGCTGGACCTGCGCGAACAACCGCCGCCAGACCGAACGCGACCTCCCCGCCAACGTCACAACCTCTCAACTATGAGAACCGTCCAGCGGTCGCACGTCGATCACTAACCACGCACAGGCACAAGCGGTAAGTGTGCGGGTCGTCCCGTTCGTCCGGTTTGCTCTCGATCGATTTTTGCGGCATGTTTACGCGCGGCGCGCCGGGAAGTCTGGTCGGCACTTCACTCCACGGGGAGTGGAGTTCGACGAGGAGGAGACTTCCGCGTGGCGCTGGTGCTGGCGTTCGGCCTGGTGTTGCTGATCAGCGTGTCACTGTCCGGTGTGGCCGCAAGGACGGTGTTGTCCACTGCCCTGATGTTCCTGGTTGCCGGGGCGTTGATGGGGCAGGGCGGGTTCGGGCTCGTCGACATCCAGCCGTCTGGTCCGCTGGTGACCGGGCTGGCCGATATCGCCCTGTTCACGGTGTTGTTCACCGACGGGCAGCGGGCCAGTCTGCCCGCTCTGAAGGAAGGCTGGCGGCTCTCCGGCCGCGCGCTCGGCCTGGCCATGCCACTGACCATGGCCGGCATCGCGGTGCCCGCGCATTTCCTGGCTGGGCTGGACTGGCCGACCGCCTTGTTGCTCGGCGCGATCCTCTCGCCGACGGACCCGGTCTTCGCCTCGGCCATCGTCGGCCGCGACGACGTGCCGTTGCGACTGCGTCGTCTGCTCAATGTGGAATCGGGACTCAACGACGGCCTCGCTCTGCCGTTCGTGCTGATCTTTCTGGCCACCGCGAAAGGACAGGAGTCCGATCTCGGTACGGTCGCGGTGGAACTGGCTCTGGGGCTGGCTTTCGGGGTCGCGATTCCCGCTGCGGTCGCCTTGGCCTGGCGGTTGAAGATTCTCACCGCGGAGCCCCGGCTACAGGCGCTCGGACCGTTGGCGATCGGCGTCGCACTGTTCGCAACGTGCCATCTGACCCACGCGAACCCGTACCTGGCAGCGTTCATCGCCGGGTCCACTTTGGCCACACTCGATCGCACCGCGGCTCACCACTTCGAGCCACTCGGCGACCTGCTGTCCGAGCTCACCAAGTTCGGCGCGCTGCTGGTCTTCGGCGCGCTGATCACACCGGAACGGATCTCGCATCTGAGCCTCGGGGACTGGGCGGTGGCTGTGTTGGCGATCTTGCTCGTGCGTCCGGCGACGATGATGCTCTCGCTGCTGCGCACGCCCCTGCCGAGACGAGAACGCACCGCCGCGGCGTGGTTCGGGCCCAAGGGGTTCGCGTCCGTGGTTTACGGCCTGCTCGCGCTGCAGGCGGGCATCCCGGCGGGAGAACACGTCTTCGATCTGGTCGCCATCACCATCGCGCTGTCAATCGTGCTGCATTCCTCCACCGATGTCCCGGTCGCCAAGGCGCTGCGCGTCGAACCACCGGACAACCTGCCCACCGGCACACATCACGACGAGGACAGGAAACCAGCATGAGCCACCAGTCAGTCGTACGCTGGATGTGTGCAAGCACGAGCCATGGCCGAGGAATACCCGGTCACCAGCTTGGACACCGACGCCCTGGAAGCTGTCCGGCTGCTGGGCGAGCACCGCATGCCCGGCCTGGTCGTGACCGACAAGGACGGTCGGCCTCACTCGGTCTTGGGTGCCTCGCAGGTGGTCCGGTTTCTGGTGCCGCGCTATGTGCAGGACGATCCGGCGCTGGCCGGTGTCATCGACGAACAGTTCGCCGACAAGGTGGCCGAGAAGCTGGCCGGTCATACGGTGCGCGAACTTTTGCCCGAGGACCGGCCGGAGTTGGCTGTGGCGGAGGCGGACGACACGATCATCGAGGTGGCCGCCGTGATGGCACGGGTGCGCTGCCCGCTGGTCGCCGTGGTCGAGCACGACACGATCATTGGCGTGATCACCGCGTCCCGGCTGCTGGAGCACGCCCTGCCACGCTAAAGGCCGCCCGATGATGGCGGTCGCGGTCACCGTGTTCGTGGTGGCCTACATCCTGATCGCAACCGAGAAGGTCCATCGGCTGCTCGCCGCACTCGGCGGCGCGGCCGTCTTGCTGGCCATTGGCGTGGTGGGCTCAGAGGAAGCGTTCTACTCGCACGAGACCGGCATCGACTGGGATGTCATCTTCCTGCTGCTCGGGATGATGATCATCGTCGGGGTGCTGCGCAAGACCGGCGTGTTCGAGTATGTCGCCATCTGGGCGACCAAACGCGCGGGCGGCTCGCCGTTGCGGGTGATGATCCTGTTGGTTCTGATCACGGCTGTCGCGTCGGCGTTCCTGGACAATGTCACCACTGTGCTGCTGATCGCGCCGGTCACGCTGCTGGTGTGTGAGCGCCTCGGGGTCAACCCTGTCCCGTTTCTGATCGCCGAGGTGCTGTCGTCCAACATTGGCGGCGCGGCCACGCTGATCGGTGACCCGCCGAACATCATCATCGCCAGCCGGGCAGGGTTGTCGTTCAACGACTTCCTGGTTCACATGGCACCGATCATCGTCGTCGAGCTGATCGTGTTCACGTTGATCTTGCCGCTGTTGTTCCGTGGCTCGTTCACTGCCGATCCAGAGCGGATCGCCGGGGTGATGGCGCTCAACGAGCGCGAGGCCATCCGCGATTCCCGGTTGCTGATCAAATGTGGCCTCGTGCTGTTGGGCGTGTTCGCCGGTTTCATCGGCCACTCCGCGTTCCACATTGAACCGTCCATTGTGGCCCTGCTTGGTGCCGGCGTGCTGGTGCTGATCTCCGGTCTGCGGCCACGGGACTACATGGCCAGTGTGGAATGGGAGACCCTGCTGTTCTTCGCGGGCCTGTTCATCATGGTCGGGGCGTTGGTCACGACCGGTGTGATCGCCGACCTCGCTGGTCTGGCCACCGATGCCACCGGCGGCGATGCCCTTGTCGCTGTGATGCTGATTCTCGGTGTGTCCGCGGTCTTGTCGGGCTTGGTGGACAACATTCCTTACGTGGCAACCATGAGCCCACTCGTGCAGCAACTCGCGGCCGGCATTTCGAACCCGGTGCAGGCTCAGGCGCTGTGGTGGTCGCTGGCTCTCGGAGCCGACCTCGGCGGCAACATGACCGCGGTCGGCGCCAGCGCCAACGTCGTCGTGCTGGGCATCGCCCGACGTGCCGAAACACCGATCAGCTTCTGGGAGTTCACCAAGAAAGGCTCGATAGTCACGGTCATCACCATCGTGATCGCCGCGCCGTATCTCTGGCTGCGCTACTTCGTCTGGGCGTGAGCTACGCTGTGACCACGGTCACCGAAGCCCGCACGAAATGGCCAGTGTCATGTCCGAAGTCCTCTATGCGCTCATCCTGATCGTTGCGTTCCTGCTCGTCGCCGGAGTGATCCGGTTCCTCGGCAGGAACGGGCGTGCCGGTTAGAACTGGCAGCGCGCAGTTTGCTTGACACCCCAGCGGCCGCAGTCCGGCTGCGGGCGTTTTCGACTCGATCTTTGCCAACGCCTGCATTGGAAGACCTGCGTCGACCTGCTACGCCATGAGCGGGACACTGACGAGCGTGGGCTGGACGTGGCCCGCGACACCCTCATGTCGGCCCCAGCTGTCACGAATCTACCGGCCGGACTCGTTCTCGCCCACTGTCGCGTCACCCCCCGACGCGACTCGTACAACCGATTCACACTCCATCCAGCGGGTGAATATCGAGAAGGTCAAGACCGTCCACATCGATGCATTATTTCGCATGCCAGTACACATTCTTTCATTTGAACATGTTGATTCATTGTTCGGATACGAACATCGGCCGATCCATTGCCCCGTATGACCGATGACAGTCATTGCCGGATGTGTTTAGGCTGAGCTTCGTCAGTCATGACTGGCCATCTGAAGGGGGATCAGAGAACAGGCCTCCCTGCTCTCGCGCAGCGGTATTGAGCGGCGGTATTGAGCGGCGGGATGGTGACCGCACTGACCATCGCGATTCCCGCGCAGGTGTCGTCGCGATCGTCCCGGAAGCGCGCCGGCAAGTGCCCGACGACCCTCCTTTGACGAGATCCACATTTTCCCGATCGGTTAGGTGGACATGCGCTTACGAACTCGTATCACCCTGCTTTGCTGCACTGTGATCGCCGCCGTCTCCGGCCTCACGGTGCCTGCCCAGGCCGCGCCCGTCGTGCTCGCCCAGGGCTATCACGACGCGATCGACGTCCAGTACAACGGCGGCAGGCTCGAACTGTGGGTACTGGACAACTCGGTCTCGCCGCCGCTAGTCCGCGACCCGGCGAACGTGGTGTTCCAGGTCAAGCCGTCAGCACAAGCCGCCGTGCCGAACCGGCCGGAATTCGCTTTTCTCGGTTCGCCGGGCGCCCCCGTGTGGATCCTGCCGCAGACCGAGAATCAGGATCTGCTGTGGCCGACCATCACCACCTGGCACGTGCCCGCTGGCGTGTTCCGGAACGACCAGCTGACCGTGCGGTTGCTGAATGTCCAGGGACCGAACGGGTTCAGCATGTTCACCACCCGCCTCGGTTCGGTCAGTGTGCACTACGACAGCGAAGACGGGCTGCCGGACTCGTTGACACTCGGACTGACGCGCTTGCACGCCGCCTGGGCCTTCGAAGCCACCGGTACGTACACGCTGACCTTCGAGGTGGCCGGGACCCGGGCGAGCGACGGCGCGCTGCTGTTCTCGAACCCGGTCCAGTACCACTTCGTTGTCGGCGGCCTGTCCTGACGAGACGGCTTTCCGGCGAGCCAGGACGGCGATCACGGTCGCCGTCCTGTTCGAAGCCCGTGTTCGGCAATGTCCGCAAAGTGCCCGACACGGACGTGGTGATCAGCAACGGAGTCGTCCTGTCTGCGACGGTCATCTTCGCTGCGTCCTTGGCATCACCGGACTCGACCAACTGCGAACCCTTCCTCAAGGACGGCGTGGATGATGTCGCGTTCGGTGAGTTTTCGCGGACGCCCGCCGGCGCGCCGGGGAGCGGTCATGTTCGAGGAGTCGCCAGGTGCGGGCGGCGTCGGCACTGATCGTCACCGACGAACCCACCGCACAACTCGAGCCGACCATCGCAGCCGGAGTCACCGACGCGATGCGGGCCGTCGTGGACTCCGGCTGCGCGCTCACGGTGGTCAGTCACGACGTGGCCAGACTGCGCGGCCCGTCCGACCGGACCTTTCCGCTTAGCTGAGGCCGATCCGTGACATCGGCGGGCTGTCTGACCGCCCTCCACATCCGGCCCCGCAACGCATCCCGCTCGACCCCGGACTCATTTCAGCACAGCTGGTTTCACCCATGACGCATGGCACTGACCTGACCCGGATCGGTCACTTAGGACACACCGCAGTACGTGTCAGTTGGTTCGCGCGTCGTCGGACCCTGTGGTGTGGAAGCGTAGCCGGGCAGGGAGTGTGGTGATGGACAGTACGGGATCGTCCAGCCAGCGCCGCACGGTTTCTATGTCGTCCTGTGTGGTCAACGGTCCGATCCACCATGCCGGTCCGCTCGGTGTCCGGTCGGGCAAACATGGCTGTACCACCAGCAATGTGCCGGTACACGGCTCGCCGCTGCGGATGGCCAGGGCGTGGCAACTGAGGCGCCCGAGCATGCAGCCGGCAGAGATCAGTACTCCATACCGATGTCGGCGGACGGGATCACGAAATCCGCGCACAGCGGCTTGCCCGTGGTCGTGTCCGCAGCGTGGGCCGTGGCAGACGAACGCGGTGAATCCGCGTTCCCCGCCATGCTGGCGTCCTCGATCTTGTCCGCGTCGCATGTTCCTGCCCTCCTGACAGGTCAAGGCGCTGCATGTCTCGGTGGTGCTCGAAGCCGCTCTGTCGCAGGAGTTGGTGTTCATCGGCGTGGACCTCGACCTCGGCGAGCCGCGCCGCCGCCTGGATCCGGCGTTGTTGACCGACGAGGAGTTCGCGGCCGGTCCGGAGTACTGGCGCACCCTGGAGGATCCGTTGCCGGTGTGGGACACCGACGAACTGCACGAGCACGCTTCATCTTTTCCGCGCTGACCACACCGACTGCGGCGCAGTGGCTGGAGCGTGAGCGCGCTGCAGGCTCGTCGGGCAGCCCAACGAGCCTGCAGCCAGGTTGGTCAGCGGCTCTTGCTCGCGTAGGGAAGCAGTGCCATCTCGCGGGCGTTCTTGATGGCGGTGGCGACTTGGCGCTGCTGCTGTGGTGTCAGGCCGGTGACCCGGCGGGAGCGGATCTTGCCGCGGTCGGAGATGAACTTCCGCAGCAGAGCAGCGTCTTTCCAGTCCACAGTGGTCACTCCCTCCTGCTTGAGCAGGTTGACGCGGCGTTTCGGGACGCGTACCGGTTTGGGCAAGATTTCCTCCTACCAGCTCGATTTGCTTACGCCAGGCAGCTCGCCGCGGTGTGCCATCTCCCGCAGGCGGATGCGGGACAGGCCGAACGCGCGGAACACCGCACGAGGCCGGCCGTCGACGACGTCGCGGTTGCGCAACCGAGTAGGACTGGCGTCACGGGGAAGCGCCTGCAACGCCCGCTGGGCCTCGGCGCGCCGCTGCGGATCGGTGCGAACGATCTCCTTGAGCTCCGCCCGCCGTTCGGCGTAGCGGGCGACGACCTCCCGGCGCTGCCGGTCGCGGGCGATCTTGGACCGCTTGGCCATCAGCGGTCCTCCCGGAACTCGACGTGGCGGCGTGCGACCGGGTCGTACTTGCGTAGCACCAGGCGGTCGGGGTCGTTGCGGCGGTTCTTGCGGGTGACGTAGGTGTAGCCGGTGCCCGCGGTGGAGCGGAGCTTGATGATCGGCCGCGCGTCGTTGCCCTTGGCCATCAGACTTTCTCCCCACGTGCTCGCAGGTCGGCGACTACGGACTCGATGCCCCGGCGGTCGATGGTCTTGATGCCCTTTGTGGACACGTTCAGCACGACGTAACGGCCTTCGGAAGGCAGCCAGTACCGGCGGCGCTGAGTGTTGGGCAGCCACCGGCGGGACGTGCGCCGGTGGGAGTGTGAGACCTGTTTGCCGAAGCCGGGTTTGCGCCCGGTCACCTGGCAGTGCCGTGCTGACATGCGACCTCCACTATTTGTAACGATAATCGTTTCCGTTAGGGTAGGCCATGTGGGAACCGAGGTCGTACTGGTGGCCGGACTTGTCGAGCACGACGTGGCCGAGGAGGTCTGGCGGGCGGCTGCGGGGTCGGTGCTGGTCCGGCACGATCTGAGCGGTCTGGCCGAGGGGGTGGTCCGCCGGTGGGTCGATGGCGAGCTGACCGTGCTGGAACTGGCGCATGGATGCGTTTCCTGCACTCTGCGCCTGGATCTGCTGCCGTTGCTGGAGCAGTTGGGCGGCCGGGTCGTGGTGCACCTGGACCCGGCGCTGGAACCGGAGGCGGTCTGCTACGCACTGCGCAAGATCGACGTCCGGATCGAGGCCGTGATCACGGTGGTCGATCGCGGGACCTGGCTGACCGACGCCACCGGCGAGGACACCCTCGCCGAACGGGGTATGGGTGCCGCCGCGGGCGACGAACGGACTGTGGCGCAGGTGGTGGTGGGGCAGGCCGAGTTCGCCGATGCGCTGGTGCTGACCGGTGCGGGGGGTGGACCGGTGCTGGATGCTGTGCTGGACCGGTTGTCCCCGCGTGCACCGCGCCAGGACAGGCACGCGCTGAATCTGCCTGCTCTGATGGCGGCCATCCCGCACGACGCCCGCCGCGGTCGGTTCGACGATGGCTTCGGCACGCTGTTGCCCGGACAACCTCCGTTGGACTCGGCGCACGGCGTGGGGATCGTCCACTTCGTTGACAGGCGGCCGTTTCACCCGGCACGGCTACACCGTGCGCTGGACGTCCTGCTGGAGGGAGTCGTGCGCAGCCGTGGCCGGTTGTGGGTCGCCAGCCAACCGGACTCCGCACTGTGGCTGGAGTCCGCCGGCGCCGGACTGGCTGTGGGCAACCTCGGGCCATGGCTCGCCGCGGTCGACGACTGGTCGGGAGCCACCGCTCAGCGCCGTGCGGCGGCCGCGGCGACATGGCATCCGCACTACGGTGACCGATCGCAGGAACTGGTGATGATCACCGTTTCGGCATCTCCGGACGAAATCACCGCGGCGTTGCGCGACGCGCTCCTCACCGATGAAGAACTCGCACTGGTCGACGAACTGCAGTTCGCCGACCCGTTCGCCGAATGGCACGACGAGATGGAGGAGTTGTGAAGCAGGGCATCCACCCCGACTACCGCCCCGTGGTCTTTCAGGACCAGTCGACGGGCAAAGCGTTCCTGACTCGCTCGACGGCCTCGTCGGCCAGGACGATCGAGTGGGCGGACGGCAACACCTACCCGCTGATCACCGTCGACATCACCTCGGACTCGCACCCCTTCTGGACCGGCAACCAACGGGTCATGGACACCGCCGGCCGCGTGGAGAAGTTCAACCGCCGCTACGGAAAGAGGACCCGCTGATGGCCGTCCCCAAACGCAGGACCTCCCGCAGCAACACCCGTCACCGCCGCGCGCAGTGGAAGGCGCAGGCGCCCGATCTTGTTCCGGTCACCACTGTGGACGGCCGCAAGCTCATGGTGCCCCGTCGTCTGGTCACCGCTTACCGCCGGGGTCTGCTGTAGTTCCCCGAACGCCGGCGGGTCCGGGAAGGATGTCGCGTTCGAGCGCGCCGGTGAGCGTGCCATCCCCGCCGCCGGTGTCCGCAATGGCAGAGAAACGCCGAGGTTGTAGAGGCGCCCTGGCGCATAGCCGCGTCGAACGTCCGAGGCGGCTCCGGCCATGCGTCGACGTAGGAGAAGAAATCCGCGCCGTAAGGCGCCCGCCGCGTCGGCGGTGCTCGCATCGGGGCGCCGAGCCTCCGAATAGGACCGATCAAGAAGGGCGCGATCCCATCACTGGTTACCTGGAGTACTCGCCGTCTGCCGAGTACCTGCACCTGCTCAGTGCGCCGATGTGGACCGAGCTGGCCGACAGGCTGACCGCGGCACTGTCCGGAGTGGATCCCGGCTCGGGCACGGTGGTCGAGTTCGGGGCTGGTACCGGGCTGGGCACGGACGTCCTGCTCGACACCCTGTATCCGGCCCCGCTGCTGGTGGCTGAACCGTCCGCGCACCTGCGCGCGGTCCTGCTCGCCCGGCTCAGCGATCGCCACGACACCGATCGCGTCACCGTGTTCCCCTGCGGCGCGACCCAACTGCCGTTGCCCGAACGGGTCGCCGCGGCCATCGGCATGCACATGATCGGACACCTGGCCCCGGCAGAGCGGCGTGCCTTGTTCTCGGCGCTGATGCCGCGGCTCGCGCCGGGCGCGCCGGTGGTGTTCAACGTCCAGCCGCCCGGCACCGCCGTGGAGGTGCCCGAGTTTCCGCCGTTCGGCGTGACGGTCGGGCGACTGCGCTACGAGGGCACCGGCCGCGCGGTGCCGATCGGACCGGATCGGCTGCGCTGGACGATGACCTACCGCACTCTCGACGGCGACATCGAGATCGCCCGCGCGGTCACCGAATACGACTGGTGGACCGTGTCCGCGTCGACCCTGGCGGCCGAGCTTACCCAGGCCGGAGCGGCCACGGTGCGCATCGACGACGACCTCGTGATCGCCCGCGCCGCGGTCACGGAAGCTCATCGCCGGGAGCAGATCTGACGACCGCCGAAGCCGAAGTCGATCTGTCGTTCCCCGCACCGTCTGGCCAACCCGGCAGACCTGTGATCACTCCGTGACGTGCGGATCAGTGGTCGTCGTAGTGACCCTCGTGCGCGGCGTGGCGGTGTCCATCGTGGACATAGTCGACGTGGTCGCCATGCGGGATCGCGACGTGCCCGCACCCTTCACCGTGCGCGTGGTCGTGCCCGTCGTGAGCTGTGTGCTGGCCGGGCTCGCACTCGTCCCAGTGGCCTTCGTGGCCGCGGTGCAGGTGTCCGTCGTGGACGTAGTCGACGTGATCACCGTGTGGGATCGCGACGTGCCCGCATCCCTCGCCATGTGCATGGGTGTGTGTTTCGTGGGTGGCGTGTGCCGTTGTCATGAATCGTCCTCCTTTCGGCCTAATCATCAAAACATTCAGATGTATTGATGTCAAATCGTGCGAGGGGCTGCTGCGCTGGTTCCAGCGAGGTCAGTGGTCGTCGTAGTGGTCGCCGTGCGGGGCGTGGCGGTGTCCATCGTGGATGTAGTCGATGTGGTCGCCGTGGGGGATGGCGACGTGTCCGCATCCCTCGCCGTGGATGTGCCGGTGTGCGCGGTGGGGGAGGTGCTGGCCCGGTTCGCAGTCCATCCATCGGGCGGGCCTGCCGCCGAGTCTGTGGAGGTTGCCGTTGTGCAGGTAGTCGATGTGATCCTGATGCGGAATGGCGACGTGCCCGCAGTCGGGTCCGTGCGCATGGGACTCGCCGGGGTGGGCGGATCGGTCGGCGGCGTAGCGCCGCACGAGCAGGGCGAGAAGGTCTGGCCCTAGACCGTCATCGGTGAGCGCGTAGGTCACTGCGCGGCCATCCCGTGCGGCGTGAACCAGGTTGCCGCTGCGGAGAATGCCCAGGTGGTGGGAGACCAGCGGTTGGGGCGCGTCCAGTGACTGGCTCAGCTCGGTCACCCGGGCAGGTCCGTCGGCAAGGCGGAGTACGAGGGAAAGTCGAAACGGAGACGACAGCGCGCGAAAGACCGCTGCCAGCGACTCCAGCGCCGCCTGTGACAAATCGGGCACAAAGCAGCAAAACATCAACATGTGACGATGTCAATCACAGAGTGTCGCTGCTCCTGCCGTGCCCGAGCCACAGGTGAACGAAGATCACGTTGTGGGCGGCTGGTCCAGGTCAGGCACCGCGGACAGCAGTTCGCGTGTGTAGGGGTGGGCCGGTGCGTCGCAGACCTCGCGGGCTGGGCCCGATTCGACGCTCCGGCCCCGGCGCATCACAGCGACGCGGTGCGCAACGTGTCGCACGAGGGCGAGGTCGTGGGAGATGAACAGCTGGCCGAGTCCCAGTTCATCCTGCAGTTCGGTGAGCAGGTTGACGATCCCGGCGCGCACGGACGGGTCGAGCGCGCAGACCGGTTCGTCGAGCACCAGCAGCCTGGGGTCGCTGGCCAGGGCGCGGGCGATGCCGACGCGCTGGCACTGCCCGCCGGACAGTTCATGGGGCAGCCGCGGGGCGAGGGATGCGGGCAGGTGCACGAGATCGAGGAGTTCGGCCACTCGCGCCGGACTGGTTTGTGGGTTCCAGCGGCCTTGGACCCGAAATGGTTCCGCGATGGCGTCTACACGGTTGTGCGTGGGCTGAGTGAGCCGTAGGGGTCCTGGAAGACCGGTTGCACGCCGGGTCGGAGGGCGCGTAGCGCGCGTTCGTCGAGGTTGGTGAGGTCATGGCCGTCGAAGCGGACCGAGCCGCGGCAGGTCGCCGATCCTGTTACAGGACGCCAGATGCCCGCGATCGATCTCCTGCGGGCGCGGTTCGTTCTCCCGGCAGGCCTCGACCGCGGCTGGGCAGCGGGGCGTGAAGGCGCAGCCGGTCGGCAATGCACCCGGAGCCGGTGGTGCGCCGCCGATCGCGGGCAACTCGCCTGCTGCCACGTCGAACGACAGCCCGCGCACGACAGCGTTGGCCTGGACGCTGACCTTCAGGTCACGCACCTTCAACAGAGGCTCGGTCATGCAGGACTCCCGTGTGGGGCCGAACCGTCGCGGCGGATGGGCGTGGTGGACAGGGACACCGCGAGGGCCGCGAGCAGCAGGAGCATTGCTGCGGGTGCCAGCGACGACGTCCTGCGTGCCGACGACCAGCCGCAGGCGCTTCAGCCATCCCAGCGGCTCGGCTGATCACCAAGCGGACGTGACCACCTGGACGACTGCGGGCTATGTCGTCGTGTAGTCGGCCCTCGGCATCTTCTTCTTCCCTGACATGACAGCCGGCACCGACCACCTGATCAGCCTGGCCCGGCCCGGCGGCCGGATTGTGTGCACCATCTGGCGCGGTGAGGCGTTGGCAGCCGCCGGTGACCACCTCGGCCGGGCCATCGCCGAAGCGACGAAAACACCGCCTCCGGAGAAACGCCCGGCCCACCTGTTCGATCGGATCAACCAGCCGGACAGCTACGCGGCCTGGTTGACCGAACGCGGTTTGTCCGAAGTGGACGTAACTGTCAACGAGCATGACTCCGGAAATGGCGTGGCTGGTGATCCTCGGATCCGGATACCGAGGCGCACTGGCGAAACTCCCCCTGACACAGTGGACGCCGTACGCGAGCTTTACCTGGCGTCACTCAGCGACGAAGGCGTGACCGAACTCGACGCCACCACCCTGATCGGCAGCGGGCACCGCGCGTACAGCTGGAACGGGTTGGGATTTCGACCTGCCGCCGGAGTGTTCCACCCGCGCGAGTCGCACCTGGATCCGTTTCGTGCTGGGAAAGCATGTCGGCGTCAGCTGACTCGGCCGAGCCTGCTCAGCAGTCCGTCGATGACGATCTCGATGCCGAGGCGGGCTCGGTCACGGCCGGACACCGGTTCACGTGCGATCTCGGTGACCGAGGGGGTGTCCGCGCTCTCCACGATGCGGGCGCTGAACGTGCCGCGCCCGGCCCCGCGTGTGCCGAGCACCGCGCCGTAGATGTGTTCCCAGACCACGCGGGTCGCGCTCGCGACGTCCCGGCTGGGTACGTTGGCGGCGCGGAACGCCGCGAACACACGGTCCAGGACTGGCAGGATCGACGGGCTTGCCAGTCCGTCGACGGCCAGGGCAGGCACGGCCCACGGGTCGGTGTTGAGGACGTCGTGCACGGCGAGTGCCAGTGCGATCAGCTCGGCCCGCGGTTCGGCTTGTCGCTGTGGCACGGTGATCTCGTCGGCCACGGCGTCGAGCATGGCGACCACGAGGCCGTCGCGGTCGCCGATCTCCCGGCGCAATGCCGCGGTTGTGCTGCCCAGTTCGTTGGCGACCGCGCGGACGGTCACTGCGTCGAGGCCGTCGCGGCGGGCGATTTCCCGGCTGGCGTCGACGATCGTGGCCCTGTCCGGGACGGTGCTGCTGTCCGGTATGGGTGGCGGGGTTTGTGGGGCCGTGGTGCCCGGTTCGCCGAGTCGGCTCGCGATACCGTCGAACAGGAGCGCGAGTTTGCTGTCCAGCCAGCCGCGGCCGTGGTCGGTGGTGTGTTCGGTGAGCCTGGCCCATGCGTCCTGGTAGACGTCCTGGAGGCTGCGTCGCCCGCGTGGCGTGGCGAGTGCGTGGCTCATGCCGCGTATGGCGAGGTCTGTGCTGATTGTCAGGTCGGCGATGACGTCGAGGGCTGTCGCGGCGTCGCGGTCGGTCAGGCCCTCGGCACGTAGCCGGGCGAGGTAGGCCGTGGCGAGTTCGGGAATGGTGGACGGTCGCCCCGGTGCGCTCTGGATCACTTCTCCCATCCCGGGGTGCTGCTGCAGGAACCGCCACAGTGTGTCGGCGAACGCGGTCAGCAGTTCGCGCCAGCCGATGTCGGCCGGTGGCCAGTCGAATTCGCGCATGGCGAGGTCGAGTGCGGCCAGCACAAGATCGTCGCGGTCGTGGACGTAGTGGTACAGCGTGGAGTGACCGACCCCGAGCCGACGTGCCACGGACGGCATGCTCAGCGTGGCCACGCCCTCCTCAAGGGCGGCGCGGGCGACGTCGTCCCTGGTCAGGGATGGTGGCCGACCGGTCTTGCGGCCGATCCTCGGGGTGGCGGTCATTCCGGCAACGCTACCCACTCGCGGTCAGCCGCCAGCCCTTCGCCCGGTTGCGCTCCTGCCAGAAGGCCGCGTACCGGTCGCCTGCGGCGAGCAGTTCGGGGTGGGTGCCGCGTTCGGCGACAACGCCGTTGTCAAGCACGACGATCTGGTCCGCGGCGACCACCGTTTGGAGCCGGTGGGCGATCACCAGCAGTGTCGACCTGGTCATCAGCGTGCGCAGCGCCTCTCGCACGTACCGTTCGTTCTCCGCGTCCAGCGCGGCTGTTGCCTCGTCGAGCAGCACGATCGGTGCGTCCTTCACGATCGCGCGGGCGATCGACACCCGTTGGCGCTCGCCGCCGGACAACGCGGCGCCGCCCTCGCCGACCCGCGTCGTCCACCCGTGCGGCAGCCGGGCGACGATCTCGTCCACTCCGGCGAGCCGCCCGGCCTCGCGGATCTCTTCGTCGGTGGCGGTGGGCCGGCCGACCCGGATGTTGGCCTCGAGGGTGTCGTCGAACAGGTAGACGTCCTGGAACACCATGGCCACCTGGGCCATCAGGCCCTCGGTGCGCTGGTGACGCACGTCGGCGCCGCCGACGCGGATCGTGCCGGCGCCGGCGTCCCAGAACCGTGCGATCAGCCGGGTCACGGTCGTCTTGCCGGAGCCGGACGCACCGACCAGCGCGGTCATCGTGCGGGGTGGCACGGTGAACGACACGTCCCGCAGCACCGGCTGGTCCGGGGTGTAGCCGAACGACACACCGGACAGCTCGATCTCGCCGGGACAGGGGAGTGCCGCTGGGACCATCGGCTCGGCGAGTGGCTCTTCCTCCAGCACCGCCGCGATGCGCCGGACGTCGTTGTGCGCCATCCGTACCGCGCCGGACAGCGCGGACAGCTCCGCGAGCGGGCCGGTGAACCTGGCTGCGAGCGCGAGTACCGCGATCAGCGCGACCGGGTCGACCGAGCCGCCGAGCGCGAGCACCACCCCGACCACGATGAGCACGGTGAACGCGAGCTGCGTGGCGAACCCGCCGGCCAGGATGCCTGGCACGGACAGCCACATGGCGCGCCGGCCGACTCGGTGCTGTTCGGTGATCGCCTCGTCCAGTGGCCGGTGCCCCTCGGCGCCCCGGCCGAACGCGCGCAGGGTCCGTTGGTGACGGGCGAACTCGACCACTCGGTTCGCGGCGGTCACCGCCGCGGCGTCGGACAGCTGATCTCCCTTGCCGACGAGCCGGCCCGCCCAGTTGAAGATCGCGTACAGCAGCGGCGCGCTGACGAGCATCGCGACCGCGAGCCGCCAGTCGAACAAGAACGTGACCAGGGCGATGGTCGCCGGAGTGGCGGCACCGGCGACCAGTGGGGTGAGCAGGTGGGCGAACAGCCCGCCGACCATGACTGTGCCGGTGGTGACTATGCGCGAGAGTCTGCCGACTTTCTCGTTGGTGAACCAGCCGACCGGCAGCGCACCGAGATGGTCGCCGATCCGCTCATGCATGGTCGTGAGCACCACCATGGCGACCGCGAAGCCCTTCATTGCCTGGATGTAGTGCGCCACGCAGGTCGCGGCGACCACGACCGCCATCACGCCCACCCACGTCATCGCGCCGGGCAGGTCGCCGGACAGCAAAGCCCGCAGCGCGGGCACCAGGAGCGCGGCGGCCACGCCCTGCAGCACGCCGTAGGTGATCACCCAGGCCAGGTAGATCCGCAAAGTGCGGCGGTGCGCGGGGCCGAGGATGGCCTGCAGGTCGGTCAGCAGGGGACGGATGTTCATCGGGTCGGCTCCTCTTCCTGCGCAGCCCACATGGCGGCGTAACGTCCTTCGGCGGCGAGCAACTCACGGTGCGTGCCCCGCTCCGCCACGGCGCCGTCGTCGAGCACCACGATTTGGTCGGCGGCCACGACTGTCGGCAGACGGTGGGCGATCACCAGCAGCGTCCGGCCGTGGGCGAGTTCGGAGAGGGCATCCTGAACCGCGGCCTCGGACTCCGGGTCGGCGAAGGCGGTGGCCTCGTCGAGCACGAGCACGGGCGTGTCGGCAAGCAACGCCCGCGCGATGGCGATCCGCTGTGCCTCTCCGCCGGAGAGCTGGGCGTCGACGGTGGCGTAGCCGTCGGGCAGCTGCTCGACGCGGGCGTGGATCTGGGCGGCGGTGGCTGCCGCGACGACTTCGGCGTCGGTGGCGTCCGGCCGGCCGAGCCGGATGTTGTCGGCGACCGTGCCGTGCACGAGCGCGATGTCCTGCAGGACGAACCCGACCCATCGGTACAGCTCGTCAGGTGCGATGTCCCGGACGTCGACGCCGCCGATCCGGACCGCACCGGCGGTCACGTCGTGGAACCGCGGCAGCAGGGTGGCGAGTGTGGACTTCCCCGATCCGGACGGGCCGACGAGCGCTGTCACCGTGCCGGGCCGCAGGTCGAGGCTGACATCGCGGAGCACCTCGGTGACACCGTCGTAGCTGAACCGGACGCCGTCGAGCTCGACCCGGTGATCGGCGGGTCGCCGGGGGTCGGCGGCCACCGGCAGCATCGGAGTGGCGAGCAGTTCGTGCAGGCGCAGTGCGGCGGCCGCCGCACTGCGCCGGTCTTCACCGCCGAAACTCAGTGCCGTCACCGTCGTCGGGATCACCAGCGCCACCAGCACCCCGGCCATCCCCTCCACCGGCGTGACCCAGCCCGCGTCGACGAACCAGATCACACCGAGCAGGCTGACCAGGCCGACCACCGGTGTTGAGATCAGCATCGTGCTCACGGCCTCCAGCCGCAGCATCGGCCGTACCCAGTCGGCGAAGAACCGGCCGAACTCACCCGCCGCCCGCTGGTAGGACGCGTGCGCCCGGCGGGCCCGGCCGAACGCCTTGACCACGCCGATGCCGCTGACGAACTCCACCACCGCCGAGCTGATCCGGCCGATCGCGGCGTTCAGATTGGCCATCTTCTCCGGGTAGCCGCGCATCATCCACGCGTACGCGGCGGCGTAGAGCGGCAGCGTGCCAACCGCGAGCAACGCCAGCCGCCAGTCCAGCCAGCACAGGTATCCCAGCCCACCGAGGGGCAGCACGACCGCCGCGGTCATCTCCACCGAGTGGTGCGCGACCAGATGATGCAGGTCGGCGATGTCGTTCTGCGCCGCCTTGCGCACCGCACCCGACGAGTTCTCGGTGAACCAGCCCAGCGGCACGCCGGACAGGCGCCGGATGATCCGCCGTCGCAGCACCGCCTGCAGATCGACGTCGGCGAAATGGGTGATCGTCAACGCCGCGCCGATCAGCAATCCGCGCACGCCGAGACCCGCCACCACGAGCCAGGCAACCGTGATCACCGCGCCACGGTCGACCGGACCGTCCGCGAGCAGCAATTCGGCCAGCTCAGCCAAAGCGACGAACGGCACCAGCCCGGCGAGCGCACCGATCGCGGCGAGCGCCATCGCCAGCCGGATCCGCCAGATCACCGGGCGCCGCAGGTCGCTCAGGGCCGCGGCTGCCCGGCGCGCCTCCCGCGCCGCGGGCTCAGCCTCCCGACGGCCGCCCATCACCTCGGGTTCGCGTTCCGCGACCACCGTCATGTCGTGCCCCCTTCCAATGCTGTGGCAGACTTTACGACAGCCTGTCGACATTAGGTAAGGCTCGCCTAAACATTCATAGTCCTGCATGACTGTCCTGGAGAGCTCGGCCTCTGTTGACAATGATTATCAAAACCGATGAGCTGGGCGCCATTCGGTTCTCGTGTTGTGGAGGTCCTCGATGGTCGTGACTCGACGTGAGCTGCTCCGCCTGGCCGGCGCCGGTGTAGGAGCCGTCGCCGGCTGGTCGCTGCTCACCGCGTGCGGGGGAGCTGCTCCCGCCGGTCCAGTACAGGGCGCTGGCACGGGTTCCCCGCGGCGTGGGGGCACAGTGCGGTTGGCGTTCGTCGGCGGTGGCGCGACCGAGTCGCTGGATCCGCTCGCCGCGTACAGCCCAGCCGACCTGGCTCGCGGTCAGGTGGCGTTCGACCGGCTGTTCACCGTGGCCGGCGGCAAGATCACCTCGGCACTGGCGGTGTCCGCGCAGCCGGCGCCAGACGCCCGGTCGTTCACACTGACCCTGCGCGAGGGCGTGACCTGGCACGACGGTTCACCCCTGGTCGCGCAGGACGTGGCGTTCAGCCTGTCCCAGCTGACCACGCAGGGCCGTCAGTTCGCCGCCGAGCTGCCGAGGACCATCGACATTCCCAACGTGGCGGTGACCGGCGAGCGGACCCTGCGCGTGCCGACGCTGCTCCCGGTCGGCGATCCGGCCGGGTTGCTCGCCGCGGCGTCGATGACCGTGGTGAAGAACGGAACCACGACCTTCGAGGCCGGAACACTGGTCGGTACCGGGGCCTATCGGGTGGTGGCGTTCGAGCCGGGCCGCGAGACGAGACTGGCCCGCCACGACCGTTATTGGGGCGGCGCGCCGAACGCCGACGAACTGGTGATCCTCAGCGTCGACGACGCGCAGGCGCGGGTGAACGCCGTGCGCGGCGGGCAGGCCGACTACGCGTCGGACATCCCGTATCCGCTCGCGAAAACCGGCGCAGGCACCGACACTCTCGAGGTCCGCACCGCCGGGGAACGGCAACGGACCGGGTACGGGTTCGTGCTCAACACCACCAAACCGCTGATGGCCGACCCGCGGGTGCGTAAGGCTTTGCGACTGGCCGTGGACCGGAAAGCGTTGGTGGACGCTGTGTTCCTGGGCTACGGCGAGCCAGGCAACGACCTGTTCGGACACGGCGCGCAGTACTTCGCCGACGACATCCCAGTGCTGGGGCGTGATCTCGACCGGGCACGCGCGCTGCTCGCCGAGGCCGGTGCCAACGGAGCCACGCTGACGATCCGTAGCGCCGAGTACGAGACCGGGCTGAATTCGTCGACCCAGCTGTTCGTCGAGCAACTGCGTTCCCTCGGCCTGAACGCCGCCGCGCAGATCGTCGGGCCGGCCGAGTACTTCGACCCGGGCGGCATCGCGGCCGCGGACGCGCTCGCGTTCCCGTTGGGTCCGTTCCCGCTCAGCGTGATCTTCAACCGGTCGGCCGCCTTCCCGTCGCTGGCGTTGCGTGATCCGCAGCTGGAATCGGCGCTGGCGACCGCGGCCGCCACCCTCGACGAGGGCGAGCGGGCGCGGGCGTGGCGCACTGCCCAGGAGGTCATGGCCGACCGCGGCAACTGGATCGTATGGGGACGCGGTGACGTCCTTTCGTTGACACGCAAGGATCTCACCGGGATCGAAGTCCGCGAGTCGGCGAAGTACCCGTACCTGGGCAAGGCCGGGTTCGCCGGGTGAGAGCCGTGATCATCCGGCTCGTGACTGCCGCGGGCCTGCTCGTGGTGCTGTCGGCGGTGGTGTTCGTCGGCGTCGATCTGTTGCCGGGTGATCCGGTGACCGCCCGGTTCGGCGGGCAGGGCCCCGAGGCGGTCGCCGAGGCGAAGGCGCGGCTCGGCCTGGACCGGCCGCTGGCAGAACGCTACCAGGATTGGCTGACCGGTCTGGTGCACGGCGATCTGGGCACCTCGGCGAGCGGCCGCCCGGTCGCCGCCATGCTGTCCGACCGGCTGGGCAACTCCGTCCTGCTCGCCGGTCTCGCTGTCGCCGTGCTGGTGCCGGTTTCGTTGCTGCTCGGCGTGATCGCGGGCGTGCGCCGTGGCCGGGCGAGTGACCGGGCGGTCTCCACCGGCATGCTGCTGCTGGCGTCCATCCCGGAGTTCGTGCTGGCCGGTGGTCTGGTGCTGGTTTTCGCGGTCGGCCTCGGCTGGTTTCCAGCCGTGTCGCTGGTGCCTGCGGGCGCCAGCCCGTTGTCGGTGCCCGAGGTGCTCGTGCTCCCGGTGGCCGGCTTGACCCTGCTCGCGGTGGGCTACACCGGCAGGCTCATCCGCGCCGCCACGGCGGCCGCGATCCGTGCACCCCACGTGGAGTTCTTGCGGCTCAACGGGATCGCGCCCGGCGTCGTGCTGCGCACGGCAGTTCTTCCCGCCGTGCTGCCGGTCGCGGTCCAGGTCTGGCTCACCTCCGGTGTCGGTCTCGTTGGTGGAGCGGTGTTGGTGGAGCGGGTGTTCGACTACCCGGGCATCGGCGACGTGCTCGTCACCGCCGTGCAGACCGGTGATCTGCCCGTCGTTCAGGCGTTGGCGATGATCCTTGGCGCTGCGATGCTCCTCGCGTTGCTCCTGGCCGACATCGCCACCCACGCCCTGACTCCGACTCTCCGGACGGCCACCCGATGACCCGGCTCGTACCGAAGGTGGCCGCCGTGGTCCTGCTGGCGATTGCCGCGATGGCGGTATTGGGGCCGGTGGTGGCGCCGCATTCCGCGACGGCGCCGGTGGGTCCGCCCTATGCGTTACCGGGTGATACCGGGCTGCTGGGCACCGATCACCTTGGTCGGGATGTGTTGTCCCGGGTGCTGGTCGGCGCCCAGCCGGTGCTGGTGACGAGTTTGCTCGCGGCTGCCCTTGGATCGTCAGTCGGTGTGCTGATCGGGCTCGCTGCCGCGCTGGTCGGCGCACGGCGGCGATGGGCCGAGGGGGTATTGCTGCGGCCGCTCGACGCGGTCGCGGCCCTGCCTCCGTTGCTTATGCTGCTGCTTGCTGTCACCGCACAACCCGACCGGGCCGGGATTGTGCTGGCCGTCGCGGTCGCGGGCGCGCCGCTGTCCGCGCGGGTGATCCGAGCCGTAGCGGCGCCGATGGTGAGTCGTGGCCATGTCGAGGCGGCGATCGCCCGTGGCGAGAGCACCGCCTGGTTGCTCGGCCGCGAACTGCTGCCACTCGTCGCCGGGCCGGTGGCCGCCGATCTCGGGCTGCGTTTCGTGATGTCGGTGTACCTGGTGACCGCGGCCGGGTTCCTCGGCTTGACCGCCGGAGCGCCGGACTGGGGTGTGTTGATCGTGGAGGCATTGCCCGGCGCGGCGCTCCAACCGGTCGCACTGACAGCGCCCGTGGTGCTCGTCGCGCTGCTCGCGGTGAGCGTGAACCTGTTGGCGGACAACGTGCTTCAACGGTCGCGGGCGGTGCTTGCGTGAGCATTGTGGACGAACTCGTGACAGTGGCGGATCTGCGACTGCACGTCGGCGGTGTGTCCGTTGTGGACGGAATCGGTTTCACTGTCCGCGCCGGAGAGTCACTAGCCCTCGTGGGTGCGTCCGGTTCCGGCAAGACAACCACCGCGCTCGCGGTACTCGGGCACCTGCGGAACGGAGTGACACACACGGGTGGCACCGTCCACGTCGCGGGCCACACGATGTTGCCCGCCAGCGGTGCCGTCAATGGTGTTGTCGGATATGTCGGTCAGGACCCTGCCAGCGTGCTGAACCCGTACCGGCGGATCTCGGCCACGCTGCGCTCCGCACTGGGGACCCGCCGCCGACAGGCTGTCGCCGACCTGCTTGAGCGGGTGGCGCTCCCCCCTGCGCTGGCTGATCGCTACTCCCACCAGCTGTCCGGTGGCCAGCAGCAGCGAGTCGCCTTGGCCGTCGCGCTGGCGCGCAACCCTCGCTTGCTGATCCTGGACGAGCCCACCAGTGCACTGGATCCCACCGCGGCAGCGGAGGTGCGACGTGAACTGCTTGCCCTGCGCGCGAACCGGGTGTCGCTGCTGTGGATCACCCACGACCTGACGGCTGTCCGTGGCGCAGTGGACCGGGTACTGGTGCTGGATGCCGGGCGTGTGGTCGAAGACGCCCCGTACGACCGGCTGATGGCACGCCCGGCCTCAACAGCCGCTGCCGCCCTGGTCGCCGCCGCCGAACCCGCCGTGCAGCAACGGCCGGCCCATGAGAGCCCGGGTGATCCCGTACTGGAGGTTCGCGATCTTGTGGCGGGTTACCCCCGGCGACCACCCGTGCTGTCCGGTGTGTCGCTCGACTTACGTCCAGGACAGAGCCTTGCCGTGATCGGTGCGTCCGGCATCGGCAAGAGCACGTTCGCTCGTTGCCTGGCTGGCCTGCATCACCCCACGGCAGGCACCATTCGCTTGAACGGCACAGCGCTGGCTCCGGACGTCCGAGCGCGCGGCCGCGGCCAGCGGGCTGCCGTCCAGTTCGTCTCCCAGGACCCGGCTGGCGCGCTACACCCCACCCAGGATGTCCGCACGGCCCTCGCCCGGCCGCTGCGTCTGCTCCGCGGTATCCGCGACCGGCGCGAGCAGGACGTCGAGATCGCCAGACTGCTCGCCGCCGTCCGGCTGCCAGCCGACTACACCCGCCGGCTGCCGCGCGAGCTGTCCGGCGGCGAACGCCAGCGCGTCGCGCTGGCCAGAGCACTGGCCGCCCAACCGGCGGTGCTGATCTGCGACGAGATCACCGCCGCCCTGGACACCGTCACCCAGGCGGAAATCCTCAACCTGCTCGCCGAACACTGCCGTGACACCGGATTGAGCATCGTGCTCATCACCCACAACCTCGCCGCCGCCAACCACATCGCCGACGAGATCCACGTCCTCGCCGACGGCCGGCTCGAACAATCCCGCGCAGCACAAGGAGTGCGATGACACCCAACACACCGACCACTGTCCGGACGGGATGGATCGTCGTTCTCGTCGTCACAGTCCAGTTCATGGCGTCGCTCGACCTGTCCGTGGTCAACGTGGCACTGCCGGCGATCCGCGACGACCTTGGATTCACCGCCGCCGCGCTGTCCTGGGTGGTCAACGCCTACACCCTCGTATACGGCGGGTTGCTGTTGCTCGGCGGACGGCTCGGCGACATCCTTGGCCGGCGAACCGTGTTGCTCACCGGCCTGGCGTTGTTCGCGCTCGCGAGCCTCGCCGGTGGGCTGGCTCAGCAGCCGTGGCAGCTGATCGCGGCCAGAGCGGCGCAAGGACTCGGCGGGGCGATGCTCACTCCGCTGACCCTCGCATTGGTGACGGTGACGTTCCCGGAAGGCGTTGCCCGATCCCGGGCGCTCGGCGCCTGGGCAGCGTCCACCGTGCTCGGTGGCGCGATCGGCGTGGTCGCCAGTGGACTGCTGACCGCCTACGCCGGCTGGCAATGGGTCTTCTACCTCAACATCCCGATCGCCGTACTAGCCGTCGTCGTCGGCGTTGTCCATTTGCCAGGCGGCAGGGCGGAACAACGGCCACGCCTGGATTTCTGGGGTGCGGTGCTGGCGACCACGGGTAGTGTGGCGCTCGTGCTCGGCGTGGTGCGCACCGAGGAACTCGGCTGGGGTTCGATGACCACGCTGGCCACCTTCGCCGTCGCGCTCGTGCTGCTGGCCGGCTTCGCCGTCGCGGAGACGCGGGTGCGCCAGCCATTGATGCGACTGGACTTGTTCACCCGGCGCCCCTTCCTGGCGGCCAACATGTTCGGCTTCCTGATCACCGCGGGCCAGCTGGCCGGGTTCTACTTCGTGTCGCTGCACGTGCAGCGAGTGCTGGACTACTCGCCGGTCACCGCGGGCGTGGCCTTCCTCCCGTTCTGCCTCGGTGCCGTGCTCGGCATGGCTTTCGCCACCAAGAACGTCGCCCGGCTCGGCGCACGCCAGATCCTCGTGGTGGGCGGCCTGCTCGGCGCGGCCGGGATCGCCTGGTTCGGCCTCGCCGGGCCCGGCGGCTCGTTCTGGGCCGAACTCCTCGGCCCATCCCTGGTGGCCAGCGTCGGGATCGGGGCGAGCTTCGTCGCGATGGGCACGGCTGCCACCACCGGAATCCCGCCCAGTGACGCGGGAATGGCCTCCGGCATGCTCAACAGCTCCCGCCTGCTCGGCGGCTCCATCGGACTCGCGGTGCTCAGCACGATCGCCACCACCGTCACCGCCAACACCGGCAATCCCCAGACCACAAGCGCCCTCAGCGAGGGCTACTCGGCCGCCCTGCTGGTCGGTGGGGCGCTGATCGCGGTCGGCGCGCTCAGCTGCCTGACAATTCCCGCCAAGTCCACAATGGAGGCACGAGCAACGACCACCGCTAAGGAACACCGATAAGCCGGTAGCCACGGCCCTGCCGGTTATGTCACATGGAACGTCCGACTCATGTATTCCGGCTGGTGTACAGCCTGTACGGCACCACCGTGATGCTGCTTTTTTGACCTGCGTCGTCAGCGCGTAGTTCTCGATCACGCCGGGCACGTTCACCAGATTGTCGCTGATCCGGTAGCCCCGGAGTACTCCGCCTCGGCGGTGAACGAGCAGAGCGGCGGCACCTGGGACTGGCGGACCTGATACGTCGGCTCGTCGTGGCGGGTGCCAGTGACCCGGACGACGACGTTGCCGCGCTTGGGGTCGGTGTCGACGATGCGGTGGGCCCGTGTGCGCATCCGATGACCTGACCTGCCGGTAAGGGGCCTTGGAAGGCCCCTATGCGACGTCCCAGTGGTGGTTGGTGTCCCACCGCCAGCAGGCCCACACCGCGGCACCGAGACAGATGGCTCCGAACAGGACGGGGACTGAGCTTGGGTTCACGCTTGCTACTGGGCGCGAACGGTTTCACGGTCCGGGCTGCTCGCCGTGGTCGCCGACGGTGCGGTGCGGGGCCAGGTCCAGGCGTACCGCAGGATGAGGGCGAGAACGATCACTTCCAGTGCGACGCCAAGGCCGTAGAAGTACGTCCAGGACTCGCCCACCGCGTTGAATGCCGCGAAGGGGACCTGTACCGAGGCCACGATGAGGTTCGTGATGCGGTTCGCCCGGGCGGGCAGCGTCATCGACAGCACGACCATGAGGATCGGGATCGCCATGAGCGTGAGGAAGACGGTAAACAACGTCTGGCTGATGCCGAACTCGAAGACGACGCCGGCCTGGATGTCATCGATGACGCCGGGCTTGAAGAAGGCGAGAATGTCCACGTAGGCGTACAGGAACATGAAGCTTGTCCACGCTGCGGCGAGCTTGGCTCTCACCGAGATCCGCTGCTCATCCAGTGTGGTGGCGGGTTGACGCGTTCTCATCGTGGGCTCCGTTGTTGTGGTGAGGACCGGTAGGCCAACGATCGCTGAGCCCGGCGGCGAGCACATCGGCGTCGAGGCCGGACCCGCCTCGGCCGTCGGGAGGAGCGGCGGCTCGTTCTTTCGATCGGTCCCCGACGCCTCGGCGGTCCCTAGGCTGGGTGGGTGATTACCAACGCCCTGAGCTCGCTGTGGGCCGAGCCCCGCGCCACGGACGCTCCCGAGCGGGTGGCGCGCGACTGGGTGCTGGTCGGGGTGTTGATGGTGACGGCGCTGCTCGAGGGAATTCTCCGGGACGACGTCGCCTGGCGGCCGTTAGCGACGATCGTGGCGGTCGGACTCGCGCCGGTGCTGCTGTGGCGGCGTACCCACCCGTTGGCCTGTGTCGTGGTGGCCTTCGGCACCGCGATGGCGTTGGGACTGGCGAGCCTGCTGGGCGGGGCCCCGAGCGTGGGCCTCGACACGATGATCTACGTCCTGGTGTTCGTCTACGCGCTGGTCCGCTGGGGCTCAGGCCGCGAGATCGTGATCGGGCTGGCGGTGGTGGCGGTCGCTGCGGGAATCGGTATGGTCCCCGATTACATCGGGCCGACCGAGATCTTCGGCGGGTTCGCCATCCTGACGACGGCGGCGGCGGGTGGAGCGGCGTTCCGCTACCGCGCCGAGAGCTGGCGCCGGGCGTTGGACCAGAGCCGCAGCCAGGAGCGGGTCGGCCTCGCGCGCGAGCTGCACGACATCGTCGCCCACCACGTCTCGGCGATCGCTGTGCAGGCGCAGGCGGGCCGGGCGATCGCCGGGCAGCGACCTGAAGCGGCACTCGAGACGCTGGCGGCCATCGAAGGGGAAGCGTCGCGGACGCTCGCGGAGATGCGGGCGATGGTCCGGGTGCTGCGCGACGGGGCGCCGGCGGAGTACGCCCCCCAGCCCGGCGTTGCCGACCTGGTGTTCCTCGCCCGACGCGCCCAGGTCCCGGTCGTCGACGTGGAGTTGCCAGATGACCTGGACGAACTTCCGCCCCAGGTCGACGCGGCGGTCTACCGGCTGGCGCAAGAGGCGCTGACCAACGCCCTGCGGCACGCCCGCAACGCCTCGCGTGTGGAGATCCGGGTCGTTGAGGGCGAGGGAAGGCTGCGACTACGCGTGACCGACGACGGACAGATCGACCCGGCACGGTCGGTGAACCACGGCTTCGGGCTGCTGGGGATGACCGAGCGCGTGCAGCTGCTCGGCGGCACGCTGCGTGCCGGGCCGGCGCCCGAGGGCGGGTGGACGGTCGACGCCGAACTGCCGACTAAGGTACGCCGATGACGGTGCGCGTGCTGGTGGCCGACGACCAGGATCTGGTGCGCACCGGCCTGTCGATGATCCTTGACGCGCAGCCCGACATCGAGGTCGTCGGCAAGGCCGCCGACGGCCACGCCGCCGTCGAGCTGGCGCATAGGCTCCGCCCCGACGTGTGCCTGGTCGACATCCAGATGCCCGGGCTCGACGGCATCGAGGTGACCCAGCTCCTCGCAGGGCGGGGCGTCCCGGACCCGATCGCGGTAGTGGTGATCACGACATTCGACCTCGACGAGTACGTCCACGGCGCGCTCCGGGCCGGCGCCCGAGGCTTTCTGCTCAAGGACGCCGGGCCGGAGCTGCTCGTCCAGGCCGTCCATGCCGCCGCCGCTGGCGATGCACTGATCGCGCCGAACATCACCCGGCGGCTGCTGGCCACCCTCGCCGCCAGGGAACCATCGAGCCGATGGACCCAACCGATCGAGCCGCTCACCGAACGCGAGGAGGAAGTGCTGACGCTGGTCGCCCGTGGCCGCACGAACGCCGAGATCGCCGACGAGCTATTCATCGGCTTGACGACCGCCAAGACCCACGTCGCCAGCCTGCTGACCAAAATCGGCGCCCGAAACAGGGTCGAGATCGCGATGTGGGCGTACGACACCGGCCGGGTGGGGCACTGAACCCAACCTGACGTGCGTGCACTGTCCTGGTCGAAAACTTGGCTACTGGTTCTGGCCTGGAGTTTTATGCGGCGGGTCGGTATTCGTTGAGCAGTCCGCCGAGACGCTGTCGGCGTGGGGATCGTGTCGATCCGTGCCGGGGACGGGATCGTGTTCGGTTCGTCGTCGGGAGCCCACAGAAGCATTCTGTTGCCTTGGTGGCTGCGCCCGCTGTTGTGGTGGGCGATGTAGGCGTTGAGCACGTGGCGTGGGTGGCGTTCTCCAGTGATGAGGATTCGGTCGGTGCGTTCTCTGCGGATGGAGCCGATCCAGCGTTCGGCGGAGGCGTTCATCCGTGGGGGTTGTGGTGCGGTGAGCACGGTCTGGATGCCGATGGAGGTGAAGATCGCGTCGAAGGCGGCTCCGAAGTTTGCGTCACGGTCGCGAATCAGGTGTCTGAATCGGTGGCTGGCCTCTTCCAGGTCGCTGGCGTGTTCGCGGGCTACCTGAGCCACCCAGTCGGTATTGGGATGTTCGGTGATGCGGAGTAGGTGGACTCTGCGTGTCGTGATTTCGATGACGAACGCGACGTACAGCCGCTTCAATGTGACGGTGTCGACGTGGAAGAAGTCGATCGCTAGCAGGCCGTTGGCTTGGGCGCGTAGGAAGGTCGCCAGGTGTCACCGCGGCGGGTGGATGGCGGGATCCCGTTGGCGCGCAGGATTTTGCGGATGGTGGAGGCGGCGACCCGGCGGCCGAGACGCCGTAGCTCGCCCTGGACGCGAACGACGCCCCTGTGGGGTGTCAGAAGTCGGCCCTACGACCGTGACCTGCGCGTTAAGCCGCTGTCGGCTCGTACTCGTTGATTAAGCCGCCGAGGATGGAGCGGCGGTGAACGTGGGTGTGACTCTGGTGTGGAATGGAGTGGTCAGGTCGGGGTGGGGTGAGTTGCAG
>JOAA01000031.1 GCA_000720375.1 Rhodococcus rhodnii
TCACGCGGATCCTCGATCCGCGTCAACAGCTCTCGCAGGTCAGCGGCGTGGTGCAGGTTCACCGGACCCAACGAACCCAGCACAGCGGTGATCGGAGAAGATACAACGGCAGGCACGGCTCTCCCACATGATCGTGTGACCTAGACACTCCCATGATCAACTAGAGACCGTGCCTGCACTCACGCGGGTGATCGACTTTGACGGAGCCCTGACCGCTCCCGGGGGGCGTCCCCTGGCCAGTCTATCGCCGGGGCATGATCAACAGCGGCCGAGTGATGGCCTGTGGACAACCAGATTTGCCGGTGATCCCTTCGGCTCGAAACGCGCCTGCGGCAGCACAAAGAGGGGTTCCCTCCGGTATGGCCTGGACTCCGCCCAAGCCGTTAGGCAGGCCGTACCGGAAGGGGGACGCACGCGCCCCAGCATGGAGGAAACGGGCCCTCTGTCCGCTTTGGGTGGCCTCCTTGCCATCTTTCAGCCACCCGGAACCCGAGCTGAACGCCCGGGCAAGGCCGCCTGCACACGCCACCCGGGTTCCAGGTGACGCTCGAAACCCAGGTGCGGAAAGACGCGGCAGGGAGGCCACCAAGAGGGCCGCTCTCCCTTCCGGCCTGCCCGATGGGAACCATGGGCGTCAAGGGGTCCGTTTGGCTGTCGCTCGGGGCTGGTTGCGTTGGCGGATCACCGCCGCCAAAGAGCGCCCACGGCACCTCCACGCGGCCAAAACGTGCATCCCGCACACGCTGCGTACGCAGCACGGCGCGCCCAGGCGGCGAAAACGCGCCTGCGGCAACCTCGAGGCCGCCAAAGCGCCCCACGGCGCCCCCTCCGCCGCGAAAACGCACCTCCAGCACTCCTAAGCCGGGAATTTCACGATGTCGGAGTGGTGGACACGTGGTGTCGGAATGGTGGACACATCAGCGGGGTGACGAGTGCATCCGTCGCCCCCGCGTAAGAATCCCAATGAATCGGTGGCGTAGGAATTGATCCTCGGGTATTCGTGGACCTTGTGCACCTCACTGTCTGTTGGGACCGTGCCGGTGACGAGCTGATCGGTGTCTTCAGCCCGCACGCGGTGGCATGGCTGCGCAGGCAAATGGCTGGATATAGCGAGTTGCTCGAGTGGCGGTATACCAAATACGCGAGTGATGACCCGACCGCTGAGGCAATCGGCTTACCACTGGCCACTCAGCCTGCCGAATATCCGCCATTGGTCGCGGCATTGCGGGAGATCATTCCGGACGAGGAGCCCGAGCCGATCCGGCTGTGGTGGGAGCCGGATGTCGTGCGCTGGCTCTACGCCGGAACCCAGGTCGTGCTGGACTCGCTGCCGGAGACCGGCGGCGTCGTTGTCCTGCGGGAACGGCACGAGATCGAGGCGTGGCAGGCTGCCGTTCCGAACATGCGTGTCGTTTTCGGCGTCGCCGCCGGTGTCATGCCGGTGCCCGCGGGTACGGAGTCGCATCGGCACACCATGCCCAAGGCGGTTCCCGGTCGTTTCGAGCACGATCGTGATCTGACCGTGTGGCTGCGAAGGGTGGTCGACGCGCTCACGGAAATCGCTGAACCTGCGGCAACTTCGTAAGTGGATTGAACTTTTTCAAAAGTGGGTATGCAGAACATCGGGTAAGGGCGCAGGTCGTAGCGACGGGAAACCGTTTCTGTCGTACGGCCGTTATGTAAAACCGGGCAAGGACAAAACACGGTCGAGTGAACCGCGGGCGCGAAGGCCGGTGAACAGGCGCAACGGACGGTAGTCTCCCGCGCACAATGAAGATAGCCCTGCCTTCGCACCGCGGCACTCTCGTCGCGGTGGCCGGTGCGACGAGCCCGGCCAAGACGGAGATCGTCGACGCGCTGGCCAAGCATCTGGGCCCGGCCACGCTGACCATCGGCACCCGGTCCCAGCCGGATCCCGAGACGTCGATCGACGCGCTGGCGAAGGTCGACGGCCGCGCCGCGGAGGACGCGATCACGATCGTGCGCATGGCCGAGTCGGCCGCCGTGCGGGCGAGCAATCTGGTGATCACCGCGCGCCCCGTGCTCGACGAGCTCGCCCGCTACCGGGCCGCCCGCAAGATCCGGCACGAATATGTCCAGCACCATGTCATGCGCCGAGTGGAGGACACGGTCGCCTGGGAGGCCGCCGACTACGACTTTGTAGTGTGGTCTCGGTCACCTTTTCCGTCTCCCGGCGTCCGCGCTTTCGAGGCCGCACTCAGCGAAGTGCTCAAGGATCTGTGCGTGCCGTATCACTCGCTGTGTCCACCCTTGATCAACGAAACGGTCGAACGCCTGGTAGCCTCTATCGCCCGCTAGCTGGTCCAACAGGCTTGGATTTGCTGGTCCACGTGGGTGAACACCGCGTGGCCCCTTGACTGGAGAACCGGTCAGGGTCACGCTGTTGTCGTGAGCGGGGGGCCCGTTCTGTGGCCCCTGGACAGTCGCCGCTTGTTTGGCTAGACTGCGTCTTTGCTCTGCCCACTTTCCGTGCGCCCTTACCCGAGAGCTAGGATGCTGGGCATCAAGCACCCTTGACAGTCGCGTTAGTTGCCTGCTAGCGCGGCCGCTCAACCGCTCATAGTCCCTGGAAGGACGCATCTTGGCAGTCTCCCGCGCGACCGAAGCCACTGCTGCGACCAACTCCATGTCCGGAATCCCAGGTGCGCCCAAGCGCGTCTCGTTCGCCAAGCTGAGCGAGCCGCTCGGCGTACCCAACCTGCTCGACCTGCAGATCCAGTCCTTCGAATGGTTCACCGGCGCCGAGGCGTGGTTCCAGCGCCGCGTTGACGCCGGTGACGACAACCCTGTCGGCGGCCTCGAGGAAGTGCTGAACGAGATCTCGCCGATCGAGGACTTCTCCGGCTCGATGTCGCTCTCCTTCTCCGACCCACGCTTCGACGAGGTCAAGGCCTCCGTCGAGGAGTGCAAGGACAAGGACATGACCTACGCCGCACCGCTGTTCGTCACCGCCGAGTTCACCAACCACACCACTGGCGAGATCAAGAGCCAGACCGTGTTCATGGGTGACTTCCCGGTGATGACCAACAAGGGCACCTTCATCATCAACGGCACCGAGCGTGTCGTGGTGTCCCAGCTGGTGCGCTCGCCTGGCGTCTACTTCGCCACGGCCGTCGACAAGACGACCGACAAGGACGTCTTCGACACCAGGATCATCCCGAGCCGGGGTGCCTGGCTGGAGTTCGACGTCGACAAGCGCGACACCGTCGGTGTCCGCATCGACCGCAAGCGCCGCCAGCCGGTCACCGTCCTGCTGAAGGCCCTCGGCTGGACGACCGAGCAGATCAGGGAACGCTTCTCTTTCTCTGAGACCCTGCTGGCCACCCTGGAGAAGGACCACACCGCGGGTCAGGACGAAGCGCTGCTGGACATCTACCGCAAGCTTCGCCCGGGCGAGCCGCCGACCAAGGAGTCGGCGCAGACCCTGCTGGAGAACCTGTTCTTCAAGGACAAGCGGTACGACCTGGCCAAGGTGGGCCGCTACAAGGTCAACAAGAAGCTCGGCTTGACCGAGTCGTACGACACCGGGGTGCTGACCGAAGAGGACATCGTCACCACCATCGAGTACCTCGTCCGGCTGCACGCCGGCGAGACCACCATGATGGGCAAGGACGGCCGGGAGCTGCCGGTCGAGGTCGACGACATCGACCACTTCGGCAACCGGCGGCTGCGCACCGTTGGCGAGCTGATCCAGAACCAGATCCGGGTCGGCCTTTCCCGTATGGAGCGTGTCGTCCGCGAGCGGATGACCACCCAGGACGTCGAGGCGATCACGCCGCAGACGCTGATCAACATCCGTCCGGTGGTCGCGGCGATCAAGGAGTTCTTCGGAACGTCCCAGCTGTCGCAGTTCATGGACCAGACCAACCCGATCGCGGGCCTGACGCACAAGCGTCGCCTCTCGGCCCTCGGCCCGGGTGGTATCTCCCGTGAGCGCGCCGGCATGGAGGTCCGTGACGTCCACCCGTCGCACTACGGCCGGATGTGCCCGATCGAGACCCCGGAAGGCCCGAACATCGGTCTGATCGGGTCGCTCTCGTCCTACGGCCGGGTCAACCCGTTCGGCTTCATCGAGACGCCGTACCGCAAGGTCGTCGACGGCCGGGTCACCGAGCAGATCGACTACCTGACCGCGGACGAGGAAGACCGTTACGTCAAGGCGCAGGCCAACTCGCCGACCGACGCCGACGGCAACTTCGTCGAGGACCGCGTCCTGGTCCGTACCAAGGGCGGTGAGGTCGAGTACATCGACCCGCACGGTGTCGACTACATGGACGTCTCGCCGCGCCAGATGGTGTCGGTCGCGACGGCCATGATCCCGTTCCTCGAGCACGACGACGCCAACCGCGCCCTGATGGGTGCGAACATGCAGCGTCAGGCCGTGCCGCTGCTGCGTAGCGAGTCGCCGCTGGTCGGCACCGGTATGGAGCTGCGTGCCGCGGTCGACGCCGGTGACGTGGTCGTGGCCAGCAAGGCCGGTGTGGTCGAGGAGCTGTCCGCGGACTTCATCACGGTGATGGCCGACGACGGCACCCGCCAGACCTACGGGCTGCACAAGTTCCGCCGCAGCAACCAGGGCACGTGCATCAACCAGAAGCCCATCGTCAACGAGGGTGACCGGGTTGAGGTCGGCCAGGTCGTCGCGGACGGTCCGTGCACCGAAGACGGCGAGATGGCGCTGGGCAAGAACCTGCTCGTGGCGATCATGCCGTGGGAAGGCCACAACTACGAGGACGCGATCATCCTGTCGCAGCGTCTCGTCCAGGACGACGTCCTGACCTCGATCCACATCGAGGAGCACGAGATCGACGCGCGCGACACCAAGCTGGGCGCCGAGGAGATCACCCGGGACATCCCGAACGTCTCCGAGGAGGTCCTGGCCGACCTCGACGAGCGCGGCATCATCCGGATCGGTGCCGAGGTCCGCGACGGCGACATCCTGGTCGGCAAGGTCACGCCGAAGGGTGAGACCGAGCTGACGCCGGAAGAGCGCCTGCTGCGTGCCATCTTCGGTGAGAAGGCCCGCGAGGTCCGCGACACCTCGCTGAAGGTGCCGCACGGTGAGACCGGCAAGGTGATCGGTATCCGCGTGTTCTCCCGCGAGGACGAGGACGAGCTGCCCCCGGGCGTGAACGAGCTGGTCCGCGTGTACGTGGCGCAGAAGCGCAAGATCCAGGACGGCGACAAGCTCGCCGGACGGCACGGCAACAAGGGTGTCATCGGCAAGATCCTCCCGGTCGAGGACATGCCGTTCCTGCCGGACGGCACGCCGGTCGACGTCGTGCTGAACACCCACGGTGTGCCGCGTCGTATGAACATCGGCCAGATCCTCGAGACCCACCTCGGCTGGCTGGCCAAGACGGGCTGGAAGATCGACGGTTCCCCGGAGTGGGCCGCCAAGCTTCCCGAAGAGCTCTACGAGGTCGAGCCGGACACGAACACCGCGACCCCGGTGTTCGACGGCGCGAGCGAGGAAGAGCTGACCGGTCTGCTCGGCTCGACCATGCCCAACCGGGACGGCGAGCGGATGGTCAACAAGGACGGCAAGGCGATCCTGCTGGACGGCCGCTCCGGCGAGCCGTTCCCGTACCCGGTCGCAGTCGGCTACATGTACATCCTGAAGCTGCTGCACCTGGTGGACGACAAGATCCACGCCCGGTCGACCGGTCCGTACTCGATGATCACCCAGCAGCCGCTGGGTGGTAAGGCGCAGTTCGGTGGCCAGCGCTTCGGTGAGATGGAGTGCTGGGCGATGCAGGCCTATGGTGCGGCCTACACGCTGCAGGAGCTGCTGACGATCAAGTCCGACGACGTCGTGGGCCGCGTGAAGGTCTACGAGGCCATCGTCAAGGGCGAGAACATCCCGGAGCCGGGTATCCCGGAGTCCTTCAAGGTGCTGCTCAAGGAGCTGCAGTCGCTGTGCCTGAACGTGGAGGTCCTCTCCAGCGACGGCGCCGCGATCGAGATGCGCGACGGGGACGACGAGGACCTGGAGCGCGCCGCCGCGAACCTCGGGATCAACTTGTCCCGCAACGAATCGCCGTCCGTTGACGACGTTGTGAACTGACCTCGCCGAGGTGAGGGTCGCCAAGGCCCTCACCTCGCCTGATCCCCCCGAACATGCTGTCTTCAACCAAAGGGGAGAAGAACCGACGTGCTTGACGTCAACTTCTTCGACGAGCTCCGTATCGGCCTGGCCACCGCGGACGACATCCGTCAGTGGTCGTATGGCGAGGTCAAGAAGCCGGAGACCATCAACTACCGCACCCTCAAGCCGGAGAAGGACGGGCTCTTCTGCGAGAAGATCTTCGGTCCGACCCGGGACTGGGAGTGCTACTGCGGCAAGTACAAGCGGGTCCGCTTCAAGGGCATCATCTGCGAGCGCTGTGGCGTCGAGGTGACCCGCGCGAAGGTCCGCCGTGAGCGCATGGGCCACATCGAGCTGGCCGCACCGGTCACGCACATCTGGTACTTCAAGGGTGTGCCGTCCCGGCTGGGCTACCTGCTCGACCTGGCGCCGAAGGACCTCGAGAAGATCATCTACTTCGCGGCCTACGTGATCACCGGGGTGAACACCGAGCTGCGGCACAACGACCTGCCCACCCTCGAGTCGGAGATCGGCGTCGAGCGCAAGCAGGTCGAGGCCCGTCGCGACGCCGACATCGAGGCGCGCGCCCAGAAGCTCGAGGGCGACCTCGCGCAGCTGGAGGCCGAGGGCGCCAAGAGCGACGTGCGCCGCAAGGTCAAGGAGGGCGGCGAGCGTGAGATGCGCCAGCTGCGCGACCGGGCCCAGCGTGAGCTGGACCGGCTCGACGAGATCTGGAGCACCTTCACCAAGCTCGACGTCAAGCAGCTGATCGCGGACGAGCTGCTGTACCGCGAGCTGATCGACCGCTACGGCGACTACTTCACCGGCTCGATGGGCGCCGAGGCGATCAAGACGCTGGCAGGCAACTTCGACGTGGACGCCGAAGCCGAGAACCTGCGGGAGACCATCCGCAGCGGCAAGGGCCAGAAGAAGCTGCGTGCGCTCAAGCGCCTGAAGGTCGTCGCGGCCTTCCAGTCGACCCGCAACTCGCCGATGGGCATGGTGCTGGACTGCGTTCCGGTCATCCCGCCGGACCTGCGGCCGATGGTTCAGCTCGACGGTGGCCGGTTCGCCACCTCCGACCTGAACGACCTGTACCGCCGGGTGATCAACCGGAACAACCGGTTGAAGCGGCTGATCGACCTTGGCGCGCCCGAGATCATCGTGAACAACGAGAAGCGGATGCTGCAGGAGGCCGTCGACGCGCTGTTCGACAACGGCCGCCGTGGCCGTCCGGTCACCGGTCCCGGTAACCGGCCGCTGAAGTCGCTGTCCGACCTGCTGAAGGGCAAGCAGGGCCGGTTCCGCCAGAACCTGCTCGGCAAGCGTGTCGACTACTCGGGCCGTTCGGTCATCGTGGTCGGTCCGCAGCTCAAGCTGCACCAGTGCGGTCTGCCCAAGGCGATGGCGCTGGAGCTGTTCAAGCCGTTCGTGATGAAGCGGCTGGTGGACCTCAACCACGCGCAGAACATCAAGTCCGCCAAGCGGATGGTCGAGCGGGCTCGGCCGGCCGTGTGGGACGTGCTGGAAGAGGTCATCACCGAGCACCCGGTGCTGCTCAACCGTGCGCCGACGCTGCACCGCCTCGGTATCCAGGCCTTCGAGCCGCAGCTGGTGGAAGGCAAGGCCATCCAGCTGCACCCGCTGGTCTGTGAGGCGTTCAACGCGGACTTCGACGGTGACCAGATGGCGGTGCACCTGCCGCTGTCGGCCGAGGCTCAGGCCGAGGCCCGGATCCTGATGCTGTCGTCGAACAACATCCTGTCGCCCGCGTCGGGTCGTCCGCTGGCCATGCCGCGTCTGGACATGGTCACCGGTCTGTTCCACCTGACCAGGCTGGACGAGAAGGCGGCAGGCGCAGGCCTGGCGTTCTCCTCGCCCGCCGAGGCGATCATGGCCTTCGACCGCAAGGTCATCGGCCTGCAGGCGCCGGTGAAGATCCGGATCAAGAACCGTCAGCCGAACAACGGCTCGACCCCGGAGGGCTACGAGCCGGGCAGCACCTGGCTGGCCGAGACCACCCTGGGCCGGGTCCTGTTCAACGACCTGCTCCCCGAGGACTACCCGTTCATCAACGAGCCGATGCCCAAGAAGCGTCAGGCCGCGATCGTGAACGACCTCGCCGAGCGGTACCCGATGGTCACCGTGGCCCGGACGCTGGACAAGCTGAAGGACGCGGGCTTCTACTGGGCCACCCGGTCCGGTGTCACCATCGCCATCTCCGATGTCGTGGTGCCGCCGAACAAGGCCGAGATCCTCGACCAGTACGAGCAGAAGGCCGACGCGGTCGAGAAGCGCTACCAGCGTGGTCAGCTCTCGCACGCCGAGCGCAACAACGAGCTCGTCAAGGTGTGGACTCAGGCCACTGAGGACGTCGCCAAGGCGATGGAGGAGAACTTCCCCGAGGACAACCCGATCCCGGTGATCGTGAAGTCCGGTGCGGCGGGCAACATGACCCAGGTCCGGTCGCTGGCCGGGATGCGTGGTCTGGTGTCCAACCCGAAGGGTGAGTACATCCCCCGGCCGATCAAGGCGAACTTCCGCGAAGGCTTGTCCGTGGGTGAGTACTTCATCGCCACGCACGGTGCCCGTAAGGGTCTGGCCGACACCGCGCTGCGTACCGCCGACTCGGGTTACCTGACCCGTCGTCTGGTGGACGTGTCGCAGGACGTCATCGTGCGTGAGATCGACTGTGGCACCAGCCGCGGCATCCAGATGAAGATCGGTGAGAAGACGCCGGACGGCAAGGTCCTGCGCGACCAGCACGTGGAGACGAGTGTCTACGCGCGCACCATCGCCGAGGACGTGACCGACGCCGAGGGCAACATCATCGTCAACCGCGGTGACGACCTCGGTGACCCGGCGCTGAACCGCCTGATCGACAGCGGTGTGGCGAAGGCCAAGGTCCGCAGCGTGCTGACCTGCGAGTCGGCCGTCGGTGTCTGTGCCATGTGCTACGGCCGCTCGATGGCGACCGGTCAGCTGGTCGACGTGGGTGAGGCCGTCGGTATCGTCGCCGCCCAGTCGATCGGTGAGCCCGGTACGCAGCTGACGATGCGTACGTTCCACCAGGGTGGCGTCGCCGGTGACGACATCACCACCGGTCTGCCCCGTGTCCAGGAGCTGTTCGAGGCCCGTCAGCCGAAGGGCAAGGCGCCGATCGCCGACGTCGACGGCCGCGTGCGGATCGAGGACGGCGACCGGTTCTGGAAGATCACGCTGATCCCGGACGACGGCAGCGAGGAGATCGTCTTCGACAAGCTGTCGAAGCGTCAGCGCCTCGCGGTGACGCCGGACGGCCCGCTGGCGGACGGCGACCACGTGTCGGTCGGCCAGCAGCTGCTCGAAGGTACGCCTGACCCGCACGAGGTGCTGCGCGTGATGGGCCCGCGGGCCGCTCAGCTGCACCTGGTCGAAGAGGTCCAGAAGGTGTACCGGGCGCAGGGTGTGTCCATCCACGACAAGCACATCGAGGTGATCGTCCGGCAGATGCTGCGCCGGGTCACGATCATCGACAGCGGTTCGACCGACTTCCTGCCCGGCTCGCTGCCTGAGCGTGCCGACTTCGAGTCGCAGAACCGCCGGATCGTCTCCGAGGGCGGCGAGCCCGCCTCCGGCCGTCCGGTGCTGATGGGTATCACCAAGGCGTCGCTGGCCACGGAGTCCTGGCTCTCGGCGGCTTCCTTCCAGGAGACGACGAAGATCCTGACGGATGCGGCGATCAAGGGTGCGAGTGACAAGCTCGTTGGTCTGAAGGAGAACGTCATCATCGGTAAGTTGATCCCGGCTGGTACGGGTATCAACAAGTACCGCAACATCCAGGTTCAGCCGACCGAGGAGGCTCGGGTCGCCGCGTACGCGATTCCGTCCTACGACGATGGCTACTACACCCCGGATGTGTTCGGCACCGGCACTGGTGCCGCGGTTCCGTTGGACGACTACGACTTCGGCCGCGACTACCGCTGAAGCAGTAGCTGAGTGAGAAGGTCCCCGGTGCACTCGCACCGGGGACCTTCTCAGTTTCTGACGCCAGCTGGGCTCTCCCAGCCTGGATACAGGTGTGTCGATCCACGCCGTCAGTGTTACGGACGGTAAGATTGCATTTGACTAGCCGCCCAAGTGATGGCATTCTTCTGGAGCGCGAGAGCGCCTTTGCATGGTCACTCCGTTGAGTGGCCGAGGGCCATCCTGAGGATGGCCCTTTCTGTTTTCAGAGGAGCTCTCTACGTGGATCGCAGCGTGATCATGGTGGACGCTGGCTACCTCTATGCCGCAGGGGGTCAGTTGTGCTGCGGCACGCGATCGAGAGCCGAAATCGTGCTGGATGCCCGTAGTTTCATCGGCACCCTTGCGAGCAGGGCGCGCCACGGTCTGGCACTCCAGGTGCTTCGCACCTACTGGTATGACGCTGCTCGTGACGGTATTCGGACAGAGGAACAGCAGACGATCGCCGAACTCAGCGATGTCAAGCTCAGACTCGGTCGTCTGAACGGGCAGAACCAGCAAAAGGGCGTCGACGCGCTGATATACCGAGACATGATCACCCTGGCACAGCATCGGGCAGTCACGGACATCGTGTTGGTCAGTGGTGATGAAGACCTTCATGAAGGCGTGCGGACCGTCCAGGACTACGGCGTTCGCGTTGTGCTTGTGGGAATCGAATCTGTTTCAGGTTTCAACCAGTCCCGAGAACTGGTGTACGAGGCAGATCGATTGTGGACGCTCTCCGCCAATGACCTGAGTCGGGTATTTCACCGTCGAGGGGTCTGCGAGTCAGTTGATCGTGCTGCTGAAGGTGGAGTGTCAGCTGGTTCTGTCAGTCACCGTGCGACCCAGGCTGCGGTTGCCTTCGCAACGCAGTGGCGGGATCACGCTGACGACAACGAACTGACGGAGTTGCTCTCCGATAGACCCCGCATTCCACGCCCGTTGGACATTGAACTGCTCACGGCCGTTGAGTCGGCGATCGGGCAGCGCCTCCGAAACAATGAGCAGCTGAAACGCAACGTTCGCGCGGCGTGGTGGGGAGTAATCGGAGGTGGTTCCCAACCCACCGCATAGTCGTTGCCATCCTCGGGAGCCCGTGTCCGGTCGTCCGGTGCTGTTCAGCCGACTGAGGAGGCTCGGGTCGTGGCGTACGCGGTTCCGTTGGATGACTGCGACTTCGGCCGCGACTACCGCTGAAGCTGGTTAGGAAGGCCCCCAGTGCACCCGCACTGGGGGCCTTCGTCATGGACAGTGTCGGTCCTGTCCGCGACGTGAATACCCAGCTAAGGTTGGGACGTGACGTTGTCAGCAGCGCAGCCGTTCCCCACGGAGCCGCCCGGCACCACGCCGCGCGCGATCCGTGCGGCACTGTTGCCTGAGGAGGCCGCTGACTTCGACCGCGACTACCGCGCCGCGCTGCGGACCGCTGCCGAGACGCTGAGCTTGGACGAACTGCACGCCACGCTCACGCACTGGCACCGCGTCGCACGGATGACGCAGGCCGACCCGGACGCACATCGCCGTATGCTCCAACGCGCCGAGGAGAGGTTGCGGACCGGCGAGGAGCCGGCTGATGCCGTTTCAGCTGATGAGGTGAAGGCATTGATCCGGGAGCGGCTGGGTCTGTAGGTGTACCGCATCGTCACCGACGGCGAGGTGGCCAAGGAGATTGCCGCGCTGCCCGATGTCGCTCTCGTGCCATATGCCCAGGTGTTGGGCGTCGTTGAGCTGGCGCCTTGGAACGGCGAGCCGTACTACCTGGCCAAGCCGGACAGTCCGATGCGGCAGTGGGTGTTCGGACCGACTGGCGAAGGCGTTGTCGTGTATTTGATTCTCGAAGACCAGCGTCGGGTCGATGTGCTGCGCGTGGTTTGGCTGTCAGTCGGGACGTAGTGCGGTGAGCAGCTTCTGCAAAGCCGATTGCGCGGTGGCCGAGCTGAACGGGCCGACCGCCACGATCGCGGTGACCAGTGCCGAAGCCTCGCCCGGTGTGAGCTGGATCGGCGGCAGCAGGGACCGGGCGTCGATCGTGTAGCCGCCGCCGGGTCCGGTGCGAATGCCCAGCGGGAGACCTGCCGCACGGAGCCTGGCCACGTCCCGTTCGATTGTCCGAGTGCTCACGCCGAGGTCTTCGGCAAGCGTTTGCGCGCTGGTCACGCGGGGTGCGCGGGCGCGGAGTTGTTCGATCAGGGCGTGCTGCCGTTCGACCATCGGTTCCACCACGACCTCCAATCGCCGACACCGGCCTGTCGGTGACCTCACGCTAGCGTCGATCGCATGAACTGGCGTGATCAGCTGCTCAGCCAACTCGAGTTCTACTGGGACACCAGCTTGTGGCCGCGGATCCAGGGCCTCACCGACGAGGAGTACTTCTGGGAACCCGTCGAGAACACGTGGAGTATCCGCGAACAACCGGACGGTTCCTTCATGGCCGACTGGCAGTTCCCCGAGCCGGTTCCGCCGCCGGTGACCACGATCGCCTGGCGGCTGGCCCATATCGCGATCGGGTGTTTCGGGCTACGGGCCAGCGCTCATTTCGGCGACGGGTCGCTGACGTTGGAATCCGCGCCATGGCCAGGAAACGCGGAAACAGCACTGGCCCTGCTGCAGGACACTTATGAAGCGTGGCATGACGGCGTGAAAACCGTCGATCTGGAGGCCCCGGTGGGCAAAGCCGAGGGGCCTTGGGCCGAGCATCCGTACGCCGCGCTGGTTCTGCACATCACTCGCGAGGTTTGCCATCACGGCGGCGAAATCGGTGTCCTACGCGATCTTTACCGTGCCCGCTTCTGATCACCCGACAGTGTTCTACGAGATGTAGTACAATCGTGTTCGTGGACCAGATTCCGATCAGGACGCTCAACCAGGACACCGCGACTGTCCTTGAGCGGGTGGCGAACGGTGAGACCGTCGAGATCACCAACCGTGGCAAGCCTGTTGCCAGGCTCGTGCCGGTCAGCAGCGGGGAACTCGATGACCTGGTGGAGATGGGCTGGGCGAAGGCGCCGACGCTGCCACGCCCGTTCGTCGTGCCCGCCGGCTCGATCGATCACGAGAAAAGCGCTACCAACGCCCTCATCGCGATGCGCGAAGAGGAACGCTGGTGATCTACCTCGACAGCTGCGCGATCATCAAACTGATCGCGCAGGAGCCCGAGTCGGGTGCGCTCGCTGACTGGATCGAAGACCACGCCCGCGCGGATCTGGTTACATCCATGCTGTCGGAGGTCGAAGTGCCACGTGCGTTGCGGCGCGGCCATCCGCAGCTTCTGGGTGCGGTTACCGGCGTGCTGAAGCGGTTGTACCGGATTGAAATCAACGATGAAGTTCGCGCCACTGCGGCCGCTTACCTCGAGCCGAATTTGCGGTCCCTCGATGCCATCCACCTCGCTACGGCCGACGCTGTCGCGGCTCTTGGCAAGAACGTCGAAGCGTTCGTCACCTATGACAAGCGGTTGGCTGAGGCTGCCGCCAGGTCCGGGCATACCGTCGTCGCGCCGGGCGAGTAGCGGTCTGTCCCGGCTTTTTCGTCGACTGATCCCTGCATGACCTGTGAGATTGCCGTGCGCCTATAGATTCATCCACTGTTCACTCGATATGCCTGGACTGTGAAGAAACTACGTGCCGGCGCGATCGCGGTGGCCAGTCTGATGGTCATGACACTGGGGACCGTGCCGACGGCCGCCGCGGACGACACGGCGAAGAAGCTCAACGCGGCGGACTTCAAACTGCGCCGCTCGGCCAACGACGCAGACTACGCCAAGCTGGTCGCCGCCCTGCCGAACGCGGACGTCAAGTCCGTTTTGGACAGTTCAAACCGGACCGCCATCCGGATTCCCAAGGAGGACGGCGAGCGGATCACGCCGAACTTCGCGGCCGGATTCCTGTGGCAGGACGGCGATGACAACACGCCGGACTGGTACCCGCAGGGCATCACGACGAGCAGCGACGCCCTCGACTCCGGGGTGTGGCAGGACCGCAAGGTCGTCCTGGTCTCGTGGTACGGCCACAAAGACGGCACCGCGGCGCAGAAGGGCGCGCGGATCAGCTTCATCGACCGGACCGACCCGCTCAAGCCCGTCTACCGGCATGTTCTGCTTGTCGCGCCGACCACGACCAAGGGCAACGCCAACTTCGCCTCCACCGCGCCGAACCATGCGGGCGGCATCATGTGGTACGGCAACCTGTTGTACGTCGCCAGCACGGACAACATCGAGGTGTACGACCTCAACAACATCCTGAAGGTCTCCACCGCCGACGACACCAAGATCGGTCGTGCGGCTGACGGCACGTACTACGCCTACGGCTACCAGTACGTGTTGCCGCGCAAGTTCACGTACGAGCGTGACAACAACAATGTCCGGTTCTCGGCCATCTCGCTGGACCGTTCGACGACGCCGGACAGCGTCCTCGTCACCGAGTACGACGAGGTTGGCGACGGCTCGCGGTTGTTCCGCTGGAACATCAACTACGAGACCCGTGAACTGTCCGACACCACGGCGGACTGGGCCTACCAGGTCAACATCCGGGCCATGCAGGGCGCCGCGGCCATCAAGGGCGGCGACGGGCCGGACAAGTCCTGGTACTACATCACCCGCAGCAACGGCAGGGACAAGCGTGGCGACCTGCTCGTCTGGCAGCCCGGCAAGCTCGCCAGCATCTACGAGGGCACGTGGATGATGGGCCCCGAGGACATGACCTACCGACCGTCCACTGACGAGATGTGGACCGTGAACGAGTATCCGAACGATCGGTACGTCATGTCAGTCACTGCTGATCGTTTCCGTCCGTAGTTTCCGTGTAGGCGGCGGTCGTACGGTCGGCCGCCGCCTGCGCCCATTCCGGGTCCTCGCCACCGGCGATGCCCGCCTCGCCCCAACGCGAGCTGCTGCCCCGCATGAACTCCACGCCCTCGGGCGTTGTGGTCCACTCTTCCTCTGGCGGCAACGGTTTCTCGGCCAGGTGCGCCGCCAGGCTCGCCAGCGACAGGTCCCAGCCGACGCCGCCCGCGCCTGGGCCGTAGAGCTCCCAGTGGTCGTTCACCGGCATGGTGTGCTCCAGTTCGAATCGGGTCCCGTTCGCCTCCGCGGTCAGCTTCACCTCGACCCAGCTGGTGTCCCCGTCGTACTCCCACGTCAGCGCGAAGCTCTTGGGCGGATCGCAGCGTTCGACCGTGCCGCTGGCGTTGCCTTCGATCGCGTACCTGCCGCCGAGCTTCAGCTCGCCGGAGACCGGCGCGAACCAGCGCACCAGGCGCTCGGGATTCGTGCACGCGTCCCAGACGTCCTCGATCGTCGCGTCGTACGACTGGGCGACGGCGATCGACCGCCCTGTGCTGAGTCCATCTGGACCCGTCTTCACCTGCCGTTTTGCGACGGTCCGGCGGACGGCGTTGATCTGCTCGATGAGATCCATGCCGCCAATTTAACAGTCTGGACTTATATAAGGCAACGCTGCTACTGGCGCGGTTCCCACTTGAAGAACCGGTGCGCCGTGAACCCGAGTACGAACAACCACCCGACCGTGGCGACCAGGGCGACCAGCGGAGTCGATCCGGCCCAGCCCTCGGTCACCAGGTGCCCCGCGCTGGCCATGGGCAGTGCGGACGCGATCGTGGCGACGACCTCGTTGGAGGTCCGCCCCAGGAAGGCGCCGGCCAGCGATATCGCCAGCACCGGAATCACGGTGATCTGAGTGGCTTCGACACTCCGGGAGAACGCGGCCGTCACGATGCCCGCGAGCAACCCGGCAGGCAGCCCGAGCAGAAGTCCAATGAGGACTATGCCGAGCTGTGACGGCGAGGGCGCGCCGATCGCCATCGTGAACCCGAAGTAGATCAGGATCTGCGCGATGCTGACGACCATGATCGGCCCGGCGATCCCGGCGAACACGCCGTTGTCGGTCAGCTCCGAAGTACGAAGCCGTTGCAGGACAAGCGATTGCCTGCGGGCCGTGAACACCATCGTGCTGACCAGCACCACGGACAGACCCAGCAACATGACATAGGAGAAGCCAAGTTGTGCCGGCCAGTCCGAGGCGGGCATGTCCCGCAACTGCCAGGCCGTGAAGCACAGCAGCGCGGGCACGATCAGCACCGAGACCAGGGTGAGCTTCTTGCGGAACAGCAGCCGCAGCTCCGTCAACGCCAGATGGACGACCATGGTCACGCCTTTCCGATCGCGAGGAAGATCTCCTGCAGTGACGCCTGGGTGGCGTTCAGGTCGTGCAGCCGGATCGCGTTGCGGTCCGCCCACAGCAGCAGTTCGTACAGGTCCGCCTGCATGTCCCGGGTCTGCACAGTCAGCTGCCCGTTGTCCAGCGACACCTCGCCGAGCAGCTTCGGCAGTTCGACGTCCGGCACCTTGGCGGTGATCCGGGCCGGCTGCTCGGACAGGACCTGCGACAGCGTCCCGGCGACCTGGATCCGGCTTTCGTGCATGATCGCCACGTGATCGGCCAGCGCCTGCGCTTCCTCCAGGTAATGCGTGGTCAGCAAGACCGACGTGCCGGTTTCCCTGAGGTGTTCCACGGTTTCCCAGAGCTCCTGGCGGGACTCCGGGTCCAAGCCGGTGGTCGGCTCGTCCAGGATGACCAGCGGCGGCCGCCCCCAGATCGCCAATGCGAAATCCAGCCGCCGCCGTTCTCCCCCGGAGAGCTTGTCCACCGGCACGTTCGCCCGGTGTGACAGCTCCACTGTGGACAGCAAGGCCTGCGCCGAGTCCTTGCGGCTGGTCAGCCCGGCCCACAGGTTCAACGTCTCCAGCGCGGTCAGCTCGCCGATCAGCCCGGTCTGCTGGGACATCACGCCGGTGCGCGCGCTCAACGCCGGCCGGTCTGCGTACGGATCCAGGCCGAACACCCGCACCCGCCCGGCCGCGGGCTTGCGGAACCCCTCGATGATCTCCAACGTCGTGGTCTTGCCTGCGCCGTTCGTCCCGAGCAGCGCGAAGATCTCCCCCTGGCGAACCGTGAAGTCGACTCCCGCGACTGCGACGAACTGCCCGTATCGGTATGTCAACCCGGACACTTCAATCACGTTCATGCCCCAAGACTCGCCAATAGCGGGCACGCGCAGTAGTCGTGGCCGTCATGAGCTGGGATGACAGGTGTCATGTGCTGTTACGTTGAAGAACGTGTCCGAGACCGCCCTCGAGCCGTTGCGCCGGATGACCCGCAGGATGCTGCTGTTCACCGAGCTCATCGTGCTGTTGCCGATCTTCTTCCTGATGCGGCAGGGCAGCAACCCGTACGTGCTCGTGGTGATCGGGATCGGCACGGTCGTGATCATCGCGGTGCGGATGCGCGACACCCTGAGCCTGATGCGCAGGTCGTGGCAGCCCTTTCCGGACAGCCACGTCTACGGTCTGTCGGCGTTGGCGCTTGCGATGACCGGCCTCGCGTGCGCGATCGACGCGGGTGCGGGCGGCTTCAGCACGATGTTCGTCGGCATGGCGGCGTCCGAATTCTTCGTCGCCCGAGCATTGCGCGACGCTTGGCGCAGAGTCGGCATCGTTGTCGCGGTAGAGGTCGTGCTGCTGACAGTCCTGCTTACGCTCACCGGGCAGCGGGACCTGCTGGACAACGTCCTGATCGGATCGCTGCTCATGACCATCGTGCTCGCCTTCAGCGTTGGCCTGACGTACCGCCAATGGGAAGGTGCGCTGAAACTCGAACAGGCCCGCAGGGACGCCGCCGAACTGGCCGCGACCAGGGAACGCCTGCGGCTGGCCGAAGATCTGCACGACATCCTCGGGCACGCACTGGAAGTCGTGTCGCTCAAGAGCGAGCTGGCGGTCCGGCTGACCGACCAGGAGAAGTCGAAAGCCGAGATGGTCGAAGTACAACGCTTGGCCCGCAACGCTTTGCGGGACGTGCGCGCGCTCGCGCAGGGCAACCGGCCGACCGACTTCGGCACCGAACTCATCGGTGCCCGCAAGCTGCTGGACTCCGCCGGGATTTCGTGTGACTTCAACGCCGACCCGGCCGTGTTGACCAACGGCGAACGTGACCTGTTCGGCCGCGTGCTGCGGGAAGCCATGACCAACGCGTTGCGGCACTCCGATCCCCGCTCGTGTGGCGTTTCCCTGGTGGCCAAACCGAATGAGGTGGTCCTGCGCGTGGTGAACGATGGCGTGGCGCCGCTTCAATCGGCCGAGGACGGCAGCGGCTTGGCGAGCCTCGCTCGACGGGTCAAGGAGGCCGGTGGTTCGTTCACGGCCGGGACCGTCGATCCCGCGTCCTTCGAGGTGATTGCGAGCCTGCCGAGATGATCCGCGTGGTACTGGCCGACGACGAGCAGCTGACCAGACAGGCCGTGGCGTCGTTGCTGGGGCTCGAACCCGACCTCGAAGTGGTCGCGGACGTCGACGACGGCTCGAAAGCGTTGCTGGCCATCGCCGAACACAAGCCGGACGTGGTCGTCCTCGACCTCGAAATGCCCACAATGGACGGTCTGCGGGTACTCGAGCTGACCGACGTGAAAGCGATCATGCTGACCCGGCACGCCAGGCCAGGCGTGCTGCGGCAAGCGTTGTCATTGGGCGCCAAGGGTTTCCTGGCGAAGACCGCGCCCGCGGCGCTGCTGGCGGACGTGATCCGCCGCGTGCACGCCGGAATGCGTTACGTCGACCCGGAATTCGCGGCCGAAGCACTGGCGGAGAACCCGTGCCCGCTCACTGACCGGGAGCTCGAAGTCCTCCGGATGGTCGACGATTCCCGTACGGCACCGGACATCGCGCGCGCCCTGAACCTCTCGGCCGGAACCGTGCGCAACTACGTCTCCTCCGCGATGGCCAAACTCGGCGCCAGGACTCGTGCCCAGGCAGCGCGGATGGCCCGTGACAACGGGTGGATCTAGGCCGGGGCGAACGGGAAGCCTTCGTAGAAACCGGCTTCCTGGGGCGGGCTGTTGCCGAACTCCAGGCACGCCAGGTCGGCCAGTTGCTGGATCGGCTCGGACAGCTCGATCTCCTCGATCTGCTGCTCGGGGATTTGCCGTGACCCACAAGAGGCGCCTGCCAACGAACCGGCGACGGCGCCGGTCGTCGCGGTGTCACCGGAGATGATCAACGCGGGCCCGAGCGCGTTGGGGAATCTCAGGCTGGCGTTGGCGGCTCTCGCGCCGATCGCCAACGCGCCGAGCGCGGTCGTGCTGTCGCCGAACCCCTCCATCGTGGCCGGGTCGAGCCGGGGAGGTTCGAAGATCGCTTTGTGCACCGCGGTCAGCGCCGCGGAGACGGGTTCGTGGTGTTCCCAGCGTTGCACCGCATCCAGCGCCGCCACGATGGCACGCTGCAGGTCTCCGCTGTCGAAAGCGTGCTGCAGCATCACGGCGTACGCGCCCGCGGACAGGTATGCGTTGGGATGTCCGTGCGTCATCGCGCCGATCCGTGCGCCGACCTCGAACACCACGGCCGAGTCGTCGCTCCACAACGCCGCGACTCCGGACCGCAGCAGCGCGGAATTGCCCTGCGAGTCGTTGATCGGCTGCTCGACCGTGCCCAGCTCACCGCCCTCGGCGTACGTCCGGATCGCCTCGATCGTGGTCCGGTCGGCCCATCGGCGCTGGAAAAGCTCGCTGTTCTGGGGGAACCAGCCGTCCTGCTCGGCCAGCAGCCAGCGCCGCAGCGACCGCCTGATCTCCTCGAGGCGATCGGTTTCGTGCCAGCTGCTGCGGATGTGCGAGCGGATCATCGCGTCGACGCCGAGCAGGGTGAGTTGCATGTCCGACGTGATCGCGCCGGGGCGACCGAACACGTCGGCGAACTCGCCTGGGCCGAGCGGCCCGTACTTGTGCGCGATGGCCGGGCCGCTGTCGAACCGCACGCCGGAGCCGAGCGCCCCGCCGACCGCGGCGCCGTAAAGCCAGCCGCGGACCGACAGCATCATCGTCCTCGGGTCGGCGTTGCGCAGGCCCGATCGCATCACGTACCTCCGTCCGAACTGGCCGCCGCGGCCGGTACCTCCACGATCTGGCCCCACTTGAGGTAGTAGCCGGTCGGGTTGGCGAGGAAGTACGCCTGCGTGCCGGAAGACTGCGTGAAACAGGACAGGATCTGCCACTGGCCGGTCAGCCGCAGCCGCCGTGGCGTCTGCGACACTTCGCCCGACGGCGGCACGATCTGGTCGAACGACGTGCCGGGCGGGTACAGCATCAGCGAGGTGGTGTCGCCGAACTGGTCCACCTCGAAGTCGGTGACGTGGATGTAGGAGAACCGCTCGAAGTTGGCGCCGAGCGAAGGATCCGGCGGGCTGGGCTGGTTGAGCACCTCCCACGGCTCGATCAGCTCGCCCTCTTCGCGCTGCAGGTTGGGGTAGTTCTGGTAGATCTGGCCGATGATGAAGGTGGCGGCCTGGGAGACGACGTCGAAGACGTGCTCCAGTTCGCGCCGGTCCTCGTTGGCCCAGTACCAGAAGGCGGCGTACCGGTCGCCTTCGCGGACCAGGCACCAGGCCTCGTCCTTGATCTCGCCGAGGCTGTAGTAGCGCTTGCTGACCTGGTAGCGGGCCGCGAAGTCGCGGACGGCGAACACGGCGTGATCCCAGTCGTCGCGGACGGTGGCCTCCGGCTCGGGCCGGTCCATGGCCAACGCGGACGCCCGGCCCATCGCGATCCTCGGCACCGACCGGGGAACCTGGTAGTCCACTGAACGGATGTGGTCGACCAGATCCGGCGCCGGCGGGATGTTGTGTTCACGCAGGTAGTAGGCGACGGCGGCGGACCACACCCACTTGCCGTCGGTGAGGAACGCCATCGGGACCTTGTCTTCCCGCTCCGGGTGCAACAAGTCCGGCGACAACCCCCGTGACGACAGGACAACCGCGCATGACTCCAAATAGGACAGAATGTTGTCCCGTTCGGCAGAGGCGATCGCCGGCCGGTAGGCAACCGGCCGCTGGTTCGGCGTGATGCCGTCAAAAACCCTGGCTAGCAATGAATACGGCTTCTCTTGCTGGGTTCTTGTGCTTTCGATCTCCTCCTGGTAGCCGCGCAGCACCTTGCTGGTCAACCAGTCCGGCATAGCGGCCGCCTGCCTTGGCAGGTAACGCAATTCGTCGAGGTAGTCCCCGGGCTCGAAGCCCTCACCCGGCTCATCGTCGTACTCGACGACGGCCGGAGCGCCGCGGTTGAGCTGATAGCGCGCGCTGCACCACGTCTCATGGCCAGGCCGGTAGGACACCATCCGAAGCCGATGGAACCACTGCCCGACAATGGCAGGCGGCGACCAATGCAGGACTTTGTCGCCCTCCATGGTGACCTTGGCGACCAACACCATCCGGCCGCCGATGGCCCGGCAGTTGATCTCGATCCGCTGCCACCCCTGAGGCGCACCGGCAACGACAGCGATGCTCAAGTCGGTGACAGCCGAGGCAGTGTTGGGCGCGACATCCTCGTCCGCACTGACCAACAACGGGAACCTCGGGAAACCGCTCGTACCACGCGGGCTGTGCCGGTACTGCGTGACAACGGTGTCCTCATCCGGCGCGAGATAGCCAAGAATCGGGTCAACGTGGTCAAGTCCGTCCACGCGCAGCGTGAAAACCGCCTCCGGCAAACTCCGGGAAAGACGATGGACGAACGTGCCGTCCTCAAGCCGCTCGAATTCACCCGAAGGCGTGATGGCAGGCGGGGCCACCAAGTCGACAGTGCCATCCGGACCCTCGGAGCACTTGTAGACGATGCCCTGGTGGACCGCGAGCAACTGGTCCGTCATTCCCCTGCCTCCCCGTTATCCGCACCGCGCGCGGCGGCAACAAGAATCCCCTGCGGTGCACTCATTCGCTGGCCTCCTGCTTCGGCGGCAGGACGGTCTTGAAGGTGTTCTGCGGTTCTTCACCTGCGGCTCGGCGGGCGAATTCTTCTTCCCACATCGCGAATGTCTGTTTGCGCAGCTGGGTGACGAGAGCCCGCTCGTGTGGTTCGAGCCGCCGTCGGCCTTCCCGTTCCATCTGGTCGATGATGCCGTTGATGGTGTCGTACAGCGCGAAGATCGGTCCGTCTCCGCGCAAGTACGTGGCTCGTTCCACTTCGGTGGCGTCGATGAACTCGGCCTCGTTGACGCGGTCGATGTCCGCGTGCACGTCGAACAGGATCCGGTCGATCTGGTGCGTTGCCAGGTCGAATTCGGCCGTGCGGAGGTTGAGCTCGTGCCCGATCAGGTCACCCTTGGCCTCTCGGGTGATTTTGTAAGTCCTGTTGAAGAACTTGTAGTAGCTCGGCACCGGAATCAGATCGATGCTCATTCGCTGGCCTCCCGCTTCGGCGGCAATGTGCTGCGGAAGGTGTTCTGTGGTTCCTCGCCTGCGGCGCGCCTGGCGGATTCCTCTTCCCACATCTTGAACGTCTGCTTGCGCAGTTGGGTCATCAAGGCATTTTCGTGGGGCTCAAGTCGGTTTCGTCCCTCACGTTCGGCTTGGTCGATGATGCCTTGAATGGTGTCGTACAGCGCGAAGATGGGCCCGTCTCCGACCAGGTACCGGGCGCGTTCCCGCTCGGTCGCGTCGATGAACTCGGCTTCGTTGATTTCGTCGATGTCCGCGTGTACGTCGTACAGGATCCGGTGGATCAGGTCCGTCGCGAGGTCGAACTCTCCGGTGCGGAGGTTGAGCACGTGACCGTACAGGTTGCCTTCGGAGTCCTCGGTGATCTTGTAGGTCTTGTTGAAGTACTTGTAGTAGCTCGGTGCAGGGATCAGGTTCGTCATTCTTCTGATCCACCTTCTCGTTCTTTGAGCGCGTCTTTGTAGAGGGCTCGCTGGCGCAAGAGGATCGCGTTCTCAAGAGCCCGCTCGTACGTGCTCATCATGCGTTCCTCACTCGTCGCGATCGATTGGAGGTCGCGGCGCACTTCGTAGAGCGCGTGATCCCACTTGGCCACTACTTCGACCTTCTGCAAGTGCAGCCGGAACTCGCCGATGTGGCCGTTGGGCAGCCGCACGTTCATCTGTATGTCGCAGTACCCGCTGCCTTGTGGGTTCTGGAACCGGTCCTTGTAGCGAACGATTTCGAAGCCGGAGTCACCCTCAATGACGGCCTTGTCTTGCAGCACGGCGAGCGCGTCGTAGATCTGGTCGAGCCGGTCGAAGACGATCATCGAGCCGACCAGGTCGACCAGCCTGGACGGGTCGCCGTCGTAGTCGTCGTTGATCTTCTTCATCGCACGCTCGGGGTCCTTGAGCGTTTTCGGATCCCGGTGACCTGCGGTTCCGCGGAGGTCCGCGGCGATCGGATTGACGATGTCCATCAGCGCACGCTGGGCAGGCCCCCCTGTTTCGTACATCCCCTGGAGGAACCGCCGGACCGCTACCTCGTCGTCCGTCCGTCGCCAGATTTTTTTGTAATCGGGCTGGTGCAGGTCCTTTTCCGGCGTGGGAACGACGCGATTGGCCATCGCCTGGGAGGCCGATTTCTGGACATCGTCGACCTCTGGACCTTGTGCCTTTGGCGAAGCCGCGAGCTCATCGTTGATCGCCTTGGGGCCACGTGTGTCCACATCCTCGACGGCCTTGATCAGGTGTGGGATCGCGTCGGGGTGGACCAGCAATGACGCCAACGTCTTCGGCGTGTGCAGCAGGGACCGTTCCAGGTAGTCGGTCCGTTCGATCACCTGCACCAGATCCGGGTGGTTGCCGAGGCGGCCGGTGATCACGTCGCGGACCGGCAGTTCGACCTTGTCGTCGCCGATCTTGACTTCGATCTGGGCGTCGGTGTTCAGCGCCGCCTGGACTTCCGGGCGGTCGAGATACCTGGCGACGTCCTCGACCGTGTACGGCGTTCGCGGCGTCGGCGGGGGACTGTCGTCGTCGCTGCGGCTGTAGGCCGAGGACGGCGCGTCTGTCGGCACGTCTTTGCCCCACGTCGGCGTGTGCCCCGGTGGATACGGGCTGCCGTCGGGTGGGAGTGGCTTGCCGTCCGGGCCGAACCTCGTCCACTCGCCGTTCGGTGGCCACTTTGGACGGGTTTCGCCGCGTTCCGTTGGTGTTTCGTCGGTTTGCGACGCGAACAAATTGCCGTCGTAGTCGGCCCATGCGTCGCTGCGTGGGGCGGTGACTTCGGTGCCCAGGCGCTGGGCCAGGCGCGCTGCGACGCCGTCCAGTTCCTTGCCTGTGCCGCAGCCGGTCAGCAGGATCGGTGTCTTGCCGTCCCAGTCCGGGTTGGCGTGCAGGATTTCCGCGATGTCCGCGTCGCCGATGTTCATCTTGCCCGACCGGACCGTGTGGGCCGAGCCGTGCATGTCGACGACGAAGTAGCCGGGGATCGGCCTGATCTGCCTCGCGGTGTAGTGGTGGTTCTTCTCCGACGTGTCGAAGATCGCCATGCCCGACTTGGTCGCGACCATGTCCGGGCGAAGGCGGTCGAGACGCTCGTCGCTCAGCTCGCCGAGCCGGTCGCCGAGCGGTTTCTCGTTGCGTGGCTGCGGTTCGCGCTCGGCGATCTCCTGGACCGGGTGACGCGTGTCGATGTCGTCGCTGTCGGCGATGTCCCGCAGCCAGTTCGACACGTCCCGCGCCGGTTTTTGCTGCTGCCAGTCCGTCTCCGTCGTGTGGACCGGTGGAGCTTGGTGCGCGGGCGGCTGCGTCGGTTGCTGGTTCGGCGCAGGTTGCGTCTGGTGGTACTCCGGCCGTGGCACCGGTTGCGTCGGCTGGCTCGGGGCGGGCCTGGGTGGCGGCGGCGCCGCGTTCGGATTCGGCCCGAAGCCCGGCTGTCCACTAGGGACGTACGTCGGCTGCCGATGTTGCGGTGGCGGCAAAGGTGCAGGGTGCGACCTCTGCGGAGGCGGCTGCAGCTGACCCTGCTGCTGCCAGGCGTTCGGTGCCGGCGCGGGGCGGCGCGGTGGCGGGATCTCCTCCAACTGCAGGTGGAGGGTGTTGGTGTCCCTGTGGAACCCGTGGCCCACGACCTTGAACCTGGTGCCAGGACCGAACAGGACCTCACGCTCATGCGGGTTGTGCGACAGCGCTGAGACATCGCGACCGGTGTACGACCGGATCTGCATCCGCACCTGGCCGTCGATCGGCCTGTGCACGTTCGGGCCCGATGCGCTGGTGAAGGAGCGCTCGGTGACCTCCATGCCCTGCTGGTACCGGGCAGCGAACTGCTCGGGGAAGTTCGTCCGCACCACACGAGTCACGACGCCCTGGTGGATCGGCATCTTGTTGAGCGCGGAACTGGCCATCCGGATCTGCGCCTCATGCCGCTGCAGAGTGGGGAAGTCGTTCTCCCGCAACGCCTTGTTGACCGTGACAGCGGTGTTGTGCGCGGTGTACCCGCGCAACGCGATCAGCTCGTCACGCGGAATGTGCCGCAGATGCGGGTTGCGTGCGAGGGCTTCGTCCACCTTTCGCGCGTCCTGCTCGAACCAATTACGCGGGATTTCCTGCCGCATCCGGACGGCGTCCTGCTGCGTGGCATGGAAGTCCGGCCGGTTCTCGAAGAACAGCGGAGCATCCGCCGGCGCGAGCGGCGGGCCCTGCGGCCGAAGGTCCTGACGCAGCACATCAGTGGGCCGTGTGTCATGCAGATGCGGCGGCGGCGGTCCGGCCCGTCGCGTCCAGTCATGGCGATCGGCATGAACGGGCCGATGGGTGGACGGATCCTGCCCGAACTGCGGCGGGTGCTCACCACGACGGAACGCCCGGCTGGGCCCGTTGTCCCCGACATCGCGCCAATCCGGCGTGTGGCCAGGCGGCGACGACTGGGTGTGCGGCGTGCTCGTGCCGTCGGCCTTGAACGTCTTCCACTCGCCATTGGGCGGCCAACCCGGCCGGAAATCGCGCTTCGGATCGTGCTGCGAGCTGCTGGCGAACAAATTGCCGCGCTCGTCGACCCATGCGTCCTTGGTCGGCGCCGTGACCTCGCCACCGAGTTCGCGCGCAAGCTGCGACGCGACACCGTCAGCCTTGGCACCGGTCTGACAGCCGACGAGCAGAATCGGCTGCTTCCCATCCCACCCAGCGGCCCGGATGATGTCCGCGGTGTCCTTAATGGACACGTTGTCCCGTCCGCCGGCCATGAGCTTGTCGGAAGTGCCGTGGACATCGACGACGAAATGCGTCGGATGCGGCGGGACTCCGTATGCGGAACTCCGGTGCGCGTTGAACTTGTGGTCATGCCGCGCAATGAGAACGCCCGCCTGCGTCGGTTTGACGAAATTGCGGAGATCCTTCAGATGCGCGGGCAACTGAATGGAACTGGGCCGCGGAGTCGCCGGTTGCTCGGTGCCTGCGCGCGCGGGCGGCAGGTCGAGTTCGCCGCTGACGGAGAAGGCTGTGGGTGAGCGGTGTGGTCCGGGCACGCCGGTTGGCGGCTCGGAGGTCTGGGTGTCAGTGGTTTGGGGACCGGGGTGGCCTGGTGTGGGCCCGGCTGGTCCGGGTTGACCGTGAACAGGACCGCCTGGGCGTGCCGGGTCACCGGTCGGTGTCGGGCCGCCCGTTGGTGACGGTCGATCGGTGTGGGTTGGTGTGGGCGTTGGTCCGCCTGGTCGTGCGGGGTCGCCGGGTTGGCTGGTTGTGGGTGTGGGGCGGTCGGAGGGTGTGGGGGATGGCCCGTCGGTGCGACCTGGTGTCTGTCCGCTGGCAGGTCGGGCTGAGTCGCTGGGGTGGCTGCCTGTGGGCGACGGACCGGTGTGGGTTGGTGTCGGGCTGCCTGGCCGTCCGGGATCGCTGGTGCCGCCGGAGGTTGGTCCAGTTGGCCGCACGGGGTCGCTGGCCGTGCCGGGGGTTGGCCGTGCCGGTTCGCTGGTGGTGCCCGGAGTTGGCCCGGCTGGCCTGGTCGAGTCGGCTGTAGTGCCGGGAGTTGGCCGGGCGGGGTTGTCGGTGGTTCCGGCCATCGGTCCGGTTTGGCGGCTTGGGCCTCCGCCGGGCGTGGGACTGGCTGACCGTGCGGGATCGCTGGTGCCGCCGGGGTCTGCGGTGGCGCGGGGGCCGGGCGTGGGGCGCGCCGGGGACTCAGGCCCGCTTGGACGTGCTGGGTCTGCGGCGGTGCGGGGCCCCGGTACAGGGCTTTGGCGTGGCCCAGGGGATTCCGCTGTCACCGGCCGGGATGTCCCTTGTGGACCGTCCGACTGGGACGGGTCGTTCGAACGGGAGCTTTGGCCCCCCGGGGACACGGGTGGCGTCGAGTGGATGGGCCCGGCTGCGTGAGTGATCGAGCCAGGAGTGGTTCCGGTCGTGGGGCTGGTATCCCGCACCGTGCCGCCGCCGGAGGCGGGCGGTGGGACTGGTGTAGGGGTTTCGCGTACTGGGCCGCCTTGTGCGGGTCCACTGGCTTGCTGGCCGGGCGCTGGGGTGGCCGGTGTGGCTGGAGCTCGGTCGGACTGTTGACCGACGGGCGTGTTGCCCAGACGGTCCGTGCCTGGGTTTGGGCCGTTGGGCGGCGGGCCCGCTACTGGGCCACCGCCAGGCGTGGACGGTGTGTGCGTGGTGCCACCGGCAGCGCCCGCAGCGCCAGCCATTGGTGCGGCCATGGGCATTGGTGCGGCACCCACGGGGCCGCCAGCCTGTCCAGGCGTGGGGCTTGGTGCAGGTCCGCCGGTTGGCGCTGGGCTCGGGCCAGGCGTGGGTCCACCGGGAGTCGGTGTCGGGCCTGGCGTCGGGCCGCCGCCGGGAGTGGGACCACCTGCGACCGGGCCACCGGGAGTCGGGCCGCCAGGAGTGGGCGTGCCGCCGCTGACAGGTCCGCCGGGCGTGGGACCACTGGGAGTCGGAGTGCCGCCGCTGACAGGTCCGCCAGGCGTGGGACCGCCGGGCGTCGGGGCGCCTCCAGTGGCTGGGGCACCGCCAGTGACAGGTCCGCCAGGGGCCGGACTGCCCGGAGTTGGGCCGGCTGGGCCGCCACTGGTTACCGGACCGCCACCCGGCGCTGGTCCGCCGCCACCGGCTGGTCCACCGGAAGGCCCACTCGAAGACACCGCGCCACCGGACCCGGCTGGGCTCGGCCCACCGGAAGGCCCACCACTGGAAGGCCCACCACTGGAAGGCCCACCACCGGAAGAACCACCGCCAGACAGGCCACCAGAGGAGCTACCGCCGGAAGGGCCGCCGCTGGAAACACCACCGCCGGACCCCGAAGGGCTCGGACCTCCGGAGGGTCCGCCGCCGGAGGGTCCGCCGCCGGAGGGTCCGCCGCCGGACGGGCCGCCGCCCGTAGACCCGCCGCCGCCGAAGCCGGACGGTCCACCACCGGATGTCCCGGCCGAGCCGAAACCAGCGGTGCTCGGAGCCGAAGCACGTGATGCCCCGCCACCGGAAGAGCCAGAAGAGCCCGAAGATCCTGAAGAACCACCTGAAGACCCGCCACCCCCAACAGGCGCAGGCGGTGTCCCTTGTGGAGTTCCGGACTGGGCAGCAGCCGACGCACTGCTTGAAGTCGACAACGGTGGAGGCATCGCCGCGCTTGGCCGAGACGAAGAGTCCTGGGACTCTCCAGCCTGGACAGGCCGAGGCGCAGGCGTCGAGTCCGAAGAAGACGACGAAGACGAGGAAGACGAAGAAGGCGGCGGAGCCAGTCCTGACTGGACAGTCCCGGTGTCCTCGGCCACCTGCGGCACGTCAAAATCCGTATCAACCCCGGCGACGTGCTGTTTCGCCCCGCTCAACCCGCCGCTGATCCCGCCGGACGACGCGCCCTGGGCCACGCTCTCCATGCTGAAGTTGCCGGAGATCGCGCCTTCCACCGCTGCCGTCGCCGCGCCGGTCACGCCTTCCTGCACCGCTTCTCTCGCGACGCTCTTGGCCAGCCCGTCGCCGAAGCCTTCGCCGAGGACCTTGCCCGCGCCCGCCGACGCCGCTCCGCCCAGCACGCCCGCGATCGCGCCGGACTTCACCGCGTCCAGGGTCAGTCCCGCGTCGAATTCCTCGCGTGTTCCCTTCGCCATCTGGAAGAGCTGGATGCCCGCGTCGATCGCCACGTTCGCCGCGACCTCGGTCGCCACCGAGAACAGCATCCGGCGCAGCAGGCTCTTGCCCACCTGCTCACCCAGCCGCTGCACCAGGTTGCGGAAGATCGTCACGATCACCTGGCGGGTGGCCATCTGCGCGGGCAGGATCCCCGCCAGCGAGCCGCCGAAGGTCGCGAACGCCGCCGCCGTCAACGCGATGATCTGGATCAGCAGCGCCGCCAGCGCCGCCCAGATCGACAGCTTCGCGTATTCGATCTGCATCGCGCAGTTACGGCAGGCTTTCGCCAGCGCCTCCGAGCCTTCTTTCAGCTTCTCGAACGCCGCTTCGTCGCCGCCGACGAACTTCTTCCAGAATTCATCGAACTGCTGCGCGGCTTCACCTTCGATATTCCCGCGCGCCTCTTTCACCGCACTGTCCGCGGCCTTCATCGCCGCGTCGATGTCCTTCGCCGCGGTCTCCCAGACCTCGGCGAGGCGGATCATCGCGTCCTCGTTGCCCTTCGGCCACTCACCGCCGAGCACCCATGGCGCGATGTCCTTGACGAACTCGGGTGGCTCCATGATCGCCATAGGTCAGACCTGCGTGTTGTCGAAGGTCTGTGCGCTGGAGGAGTCGGTGCCCTCGTGGGCGTCCGCTTGCGCTTTGAGGTTCTTGGCGATCTGTGTCAACGCCGCCGCGACGTCACCCACCGCCTTGCTGATCGCGTCCGCCGCAGGCACGTAGTCCTTCGCGAAGTTCTGGCCCGACTCGTCGTCGCCCCACGGCTGGCCCTCCGCCTGCAGCTTCGCCTTCAGATCACCGGCGTCCTTGCCGAAGTCCGTTCCCACCCCGTCGAGCCGCGTCGCACCCCCGCGCACCCCGTCGGGGTTGATCTTCAACTCGCTGCTCATCGCCAATGACCCCCTCAGTCCCGGCGGAACATCTGCTGGTTGCCGTAGTAGTCGTCGTCCGCTACCGGCTCTGACGAACGGGAAGGCGAATGCGTTTCCTCTTCTTCGTCTTGCGGCGGATCGATCCGGAACAGGTCACGCAACGACGGTGCGCCCGGCACCAGGTCCGGCAGGTCGATCAGGTCCTCGTCCGGGGTGAACTGGCTCGCCTCGCGCTGCACCTCGGTCCGCACTCCTGCCGCCGCCTTACGGATCACACGTGTGATCTCCGCCGCCAACTGCTCGGGCGTGCGCTCGTACGCGCGCGAGGTAAGCGACAGCTCCGTCAGGTTGCCGGTCATGTCCACCCTGGCCCTGATCACGCCGTCGTTCGACTCCGCCTCGCCGGTCAGCGCGCTCATCCTGGCCTGCGCCTCTTTGAGGTCGTCGGTACGCCTGCGCACCTCCTCCATCATCTGGTCGACCTGACGGCGCAGCTCCGCATTGCGCTCCGCCATGCGCTCGGCGTCGAAATCCGGTTCGGACAAGGCCCCGGCTCCCATCGGTGACAGCTGACTTGCGGAATGTACCCGGCTGTGCAGACAGTGGTGGGTCCTTCGGCCCAACCGATACTTCTCCACCTGGGAATAAGCCGGTGTCCAGCTGTTGTTCACCCCATGTGCCGGTCTGCCCGACCCCCGTTTTGCCCACGCGGAACGGGCCAGGTATCTTTGCTAATCGTGCCTGACTGATGTCGGGCCGCTCCGTGTGCCTGTCGTCGGTGAAAACCACGACGCAACCGGCACGGAGACCTCCCAAACCCCGTTGGGATGCCGCGGTTGTTCTTCAGTGGCGCTGTCCCGCACGGGCCGACGAGGAAGGGCGACACGCCCGACCTCGGGTTACGGCGGGGCCAGGGGGAACACAGCAGAACCACGGACAACCGCCATGAAGAAGCAGTCGTAGAGAAAGCCGGTCCATGCCCACGATCCAGCAGCTGGTCCGTAAGGGCCGCCAGGACAAGGTCGCCAAGACCAAGACCGCGGCGCTCAAGGGGAGCCCGCAGCGGCGCGGTGTGTGCACGCGTGTGTACACCACCACGCCCAAGAAGCCGAACTCGGCGCTGCGCAAGGTCGCCCGTGTCAAGTTGACCAGCGGCATCGAGGTCACCGCCTACATCCCTGGTGAGGGCCACAACCTCCAGGAGCACTCGATGGTGCTCGTGCGTGGTGGCCGTGTGAAGGACCTCCCGGGTGTTCGTTACAAGATCATCCGCGGCTCGCTGGACACGCAGGGCGTGAAGAACCGCAAGCAGGCTCGCAGCCGCTACGGCGCGAAGAAGGAGAAGAGCTGAGATGCCCCGCAAGGGACCGGCCCCTAAGCGGCCGCTGATCTCCGACCCGGTCTACAGCTCCCCGCTGGTCACCCAGCTGATCAACAAGGTGCTGAAGGACGGCAAGCGGTCCGTGGCCGAGAAGATCGTCTACGGCGCGCTCGAGGGTGCCCGCGAGAAGACGAGCACCGACCCGGTCGTCACGCTCAAGCGTGCGCTTGACAACGTCAAGCCGGCCATCGAGGTCAAGCCCCGCCGTGTCGGTGGTGCCACCTACCAGGTGCCGATCGAGGTCAAGCCGGGCCGCAGCACCACTCTCGCACTTCGCTGGCTGGTCAGCTACGCGCGTAGCAGGCGCGAGAAGACCATGGTCGAGCGCCTCATGAACGAGCTGCTCGACGCGAGCAACGGTCTCGGGGCGAGCGTCAAGCGCCGCGAGGACACGCACAAGATGGCTGAGTCCAACAAGGCCTTCGCCCACTACCGCTGGTGATCTAGCCAGCCCAACGACTCTGCAAGACAGGGGAAGATTCTCGTGGCACTCGACGTGCTCACCGACCTGGCCAAGGTCCGCAACATCGGGATCATGGCCCACATCGACGCGGGTAAAACCACGACGACCGAGCGGATCCTGTTCTACACCGGGATCAACTACAAGATCGGCGAAGTGCACGACGGCGCCGCGACGATGGACTGGATGGAGCAGGAGCAGGAGCGCGGCATCACGATCACGTCCGCCGCGACGACCACTTACTGGGCCGACCACCAGATCAACATCATCGACACGCCCGGCCACGTGGACTTCACCGTCGAGGTGGAGCGTTCGCTCCGCGTTCTCGACGGTGCCGTCGCCGTGTTCGACGGCAAGGAAGGTGTCGAGCCCCAGTCCGAGCAGGTCTGGCGGCAGGCCACCAAGTACGACGTCCCGCGGATCTGCTTCGTCAACAAGATGGACAAGCTCGGCGCGGACTTCTACTTCACCGTGCGCACCATCTCGGAGCGGCTCGGCGCCAAGCCGTTGCCGATCCAGTTGCCGATCGGTGCCGAGGGCGACTTCATCGGTGTCATCGACCTGATTCACATGCGCGCGCTGACCTGGCGCGGCGAGGTGAAGAAGGGCGAGGACTACACGATCGAGGAGATCCCGGCCGACCTTCTGGACAAGGCCAACGAGTACCGCGAGGCGCTCATCGAGGCCGTCGCGGAGACCGACGACGACCTGATGGAGAAGTACCTCGGCGGCGAGGAGCTGACGGTCGAGGAGATCAAGGCCGCGATCCGCAAGATCACCATCTCGCGCAGCGCGTACCCGGTTCTCTGTGGCTCGGCGTTCAAGAACAAGGGCGTGCAGCCGATGCTGGACGCGGTCATCGACTACCTGCCGTCCCCGCTGGACGTGCCGGCGGTCCAGGGCACCCTGGTCGACGGCGAGACGGAGGCCTCGCGCCAGCCGTCCACCGACGAGCCGTTCTCGGCGCTGGCGTTCAAGATCGCCGTGCACCCGTTCTTCGGCAAGCTGACCTACATCCGGGTCTACTCCGGCCGGGTCGCCACCGGTTCGCAGGTGATCAACTCGACCAAGGAGCGCAAGGAGCGCATCGGGAAGCTCTTCCAGATGCACTCCAACAAGGAGAACCCGGTCGGTGAGGCCATCGCGGGCCACATCTACGCCGCGATCGGCCTGAAGGACACCACCACCGGTGACACCCTGTGCGACCCGCAGCAGCCGATCATCCTCGAGTCGATGACCTTCCCCGACCCCGTCATCGAGGTCGCGGTCGAGCCGAAGACCAAGGCCGACCAGGAGAAGCTGTCGACCGCGATCCAGAAGCTGGCCGAGGAGGACCCCACCTTCAAGGTCAAGCAGGACGAGGAGACCGGCCAGACGATCATCGCGGGCATGGGCGAGCTGCACCTTGACGTGCTGGTCGACCGGATGCGCCGCGAGTTCAAGGTCGAGGCGAACATCGGTAAGCCGCAGGTGGCCTACCGTGAGACCATCCGCAAGACGGTCGAGAAGATGGACTACACCCACAAGAAGCAGACGGGTGGGTCCGGCCAGTTCGCCAAGGTCATCGTCAAGCTGGAGCCGTTGGCGACCACGGACGGCGCGCTGTACGAGTTCGAGAACAAGGTCACTGGTGGCCGCGTTCCGCGTGAGTACATCCCGTCGGTCGACCAGGGTGCGCAGGACGCCATGCAGTACGGCGTGCTCGCCGGCTACCCGCTGGTCGGCCTGAAGCTGACCCTGCTCGACGGTGCCTACCACGAGGTCGACTCGTCGGAAATGGCGTTCAAGATCGCCGGTTCGATGGTGCTCAAGGAGGCCGCGAAGCAGGCCAGCCCGGTGCTGCTCGAGCCGTTGATGGCGGTCGAGGTGACCACCCCTGAGGACTACATGGGTGACGTCATCGGTGACCTGAACTCCCGCCGTGGCCAGATCCAGGCCATGGAGGAGCGCAGTGGCACGCGTGTCGTGAAGGCACTCGTTCCGCTGTCCGAGATGTTCGGCTACGTCGGCGACCTGCGGTCGCGGACCCAGGGCCGGGCGAACTACTCGATGCAGTTCGACTCCTACGCCGAGGTTCCCACGAACGTGGCGAAGGAGATCATCGCAAAGGCGACGGGGGAATAACCCCGAAAACCGGAGCACCACACAACGTGTGGGCTCTCCGGGGTTCCCCCGGGGTCCGCACAACCGACCCTGATGAACCGTCGGGGCGAGGAAAAACTATTCTTCGCCCCTTCGGATAAGAACAAGTCCAGGAGGACAATCCAGTGGCGAAGGCGAAGTTCGAGCGGACCAAGCCGCACGTCAACATCGGTACCGTCGGTCACATCGACCACGGAAAGACGACGCTTACCGCGGCCATTTCCAAGGTTCTGCACGACAAGTACCCGGAGTTGAACCCCTTCACGCCGTTCGACGAGATCGACAAGGCGCCGGAGGAGAAGCAGCGCGGTATCACCATCTCGATCGCTCACATCGAGTACCAGACCGAGAAGCGGCACTACGCGCACGTCGACTGCCCGGGTCACGCTGACTACATCAAGAACATGATCACCGGTGCCGCCCAGATGGACGGCGCGATCCTGGTGGTCGCCGCGACCGACGGCCCGATGCCGCAGACCAAGGAGCACGTGCTGCTCGCTCGCCAGGTCGGCGTGCCGTACATCGTTGTCGCCCTGAACAAGGCCGACATGGTGGACGACGAGGAGATCCTCGAGCTCGTCGAGCTGGAGGTCCGCGAGCTGCTGACCGAGTACGAGTTCCCGGGCGACGACCTGCCCGTGGTCCGCGTCTCGGCGCTGAAGGCCCTCGAGGGTGACCCGGAGTGGGCCGCCAAGCTGCTCGAGCTGCTGGACGCGGTGGACGAGAACATCCCCGAGCCGCAGCGTGAGACCGACCGGCCGTTCCTGATGCCGATCGAGGACGTCTTCACGATCACCGGTCGTGGCACCGTCGTCACCGGTCGTATCGAGCGTGGCGTGATCAACGTCAACGAAGAGGTCGAGATCCTCGGCATCCGCGAGAAGTCGACCAAGACCACGGTCACCGGCGTCGAGATGTTCCGCAAGCTGCTCGACCAGGGCCAGGCCGGCGACAACGTGGGTCTGCTGGTTCGTGGTGTCAAGCGCGAGGACGTCGAGCGCGGCATGGTCGTGGCCAAGCCGGGCACCTCGACCCCGCACACCGAGTTCGAGGCGCAGGTCTACATCCTGTCCAAGGACGAGGGTGGCCGCCACACGCCGTTCTTCCAGAACTACCGCCCGCAGTTCTACTTCCGTACGACCGACGTGACCGGCGTCGTGACCCTCCCCGAGGGCACCGAGATGGTCATGCCGGGCGACGACACGAAGATGACCGTCCAGCTGATCCAGCCGATCGTGATGGACGAGGGCATGCGGTTCACCATCCGTGAGGGTGGCCGGACCGTGGGCGCCGGTACGCTGACCAAGATCATCAAGTGATCTAGGTCCGAATATCGGACCCCGATTTGGACGCCGTATTTCGGTATGGCATCCTGTATAAGTTGCTCGTCGTGGGGCGGCCGGGTTTCCTGCCCAAGATAGCGGGATCGCAGGAAACCGGCCGCCTCCGCGCGAGGGCAGTGACCTCGATCTTCGGGTGTCGCGGCCGCGAAGGACAAACAAGGGTTATGCCGGAAATTCTGTTGAGCTTCCGGCCGCCCGTCCCACGACGTCAGGTTCTCCCCGCGAGGACGAAATGACTGTGGGACCGGTCTGTGAAAGTTGGGCGACACGCCCGACCGCGTGGACCGGGAACCATGACTTGTGAACAGGGAGAGCGGAGCCTCCTCGGCGCCACGGTGCCAAGACGCTCTGACAGGGACATCACGGAAGGAACGGCAAAGCCACCATGGCGGGACAGAAGATCCGCATCCGGCTCAAGGCCTACGACCACGAGGCGATCGACGCCTCCGCGCGCAAGATCGTCGAGACCGTGACGCGTACCGGCGCTCGGGTCGTTGGGCCAGTGCCGCTGCCGACCGAGAAGAACGTCTACTGCGTCATCCGCTCGCCGCACAAGTACAAGGACTCGCGCGAGCACTTCGAGATGCGCACGCACAAGCGTCTGATCGACATCCTCGACCCGACGCCGAAGACGGTCGACGCGTTGATGCGCATCGACCTGCCGGCCAGCGTCGACGTCAACATCCAGTAAGCGCCTGCGCGCGAGAAACGCAGCGGAGAGAACGAGACCATGTCTGACAGGCAAGTGAAGGGCATCCTGGGCACCAAGCTCGGCATGACCCAGGTCTTCGACGAGGCGAACCGGGTCGTCCCGGTGACCGTCGTCCAGGCCGGGCCGAATGTCGTGACCCAGGTACGCACCCAGGACAACGACGGCTACGCCGCGGTCCAGCTGGCCTTCGGGGCCATCGACCCGCGCAAGGTGAACAAGCCGGAGACCGGGCACTTCACCAAGGCCGGCGTCACCCCTCGGCGGTTCCTCGCCGAGCTGCGCACCACTGATGCGGACTCATACGAGGTCGGCCAGGAGATCACCGCAGAGGTGTTCGAGGCAGGCACCGTCATCGACGTCACCGGCACCAGCAAGGGCAAGGGCACCGCGGGTGTCATGAAGCGGCACGGCTTCAAGGGTTTGAGCGCCTCGCACGGTACCCAGCGCAAGCACCGCTCGCCGGGTTCCATCGGTGGGTGCGCCACCCCGGGCCGCGTGTTCAAGGGCCTGCGGATGGCCGGCCGGATGGGTCACGAGAAGGTGACCACCCAGAACCTGACCGTCCACCGGGTCGACGCCGAGTCCGGCCTCATCCTGATCAAGGGTGCGGTTCCGGGTCCCAAGGGCGGCCTGGTGTTCCTCAAGAGCGCCGCGAAGGGTGGTGCGTGAAATGACCAGCGTTGACGTTCGCACCCCGGACGGCAAGACCGACGGCTCCGTCGAGCTGCCCGCGGGCATCTTCGACGTGCAGGCGAACATTCCGCTGATGCACCAGGTTGTCGTCGCCCAGGAAGCCGCCGCGCGGCAGGGCACGCACGACACCAAGACTCGCGGCGAGGTTCGCGGTGGCGGCAAGAAGCCGTACCGCCAGAAGGGCACCGGCCGGGCCCGTCAGGGTTCGACCCGCGCTCCGCAGTTCGTCGGCGGTGGCACGGTGCACGGCCCGACACCGCGGGACTACAGCCAGCGGACCCCCAAGAAGATGAAGGCTGCCGCCCTGCGTGGCGCTCTCTCTGACCGGGTTCGCGCGCAGCAGCTGCACGTCGTGTCCTCTTTGGTCACCGGCGAGCAGCCGTCCACCAAGGACGCCCGCAAGGTGCTCGGCGAGATCACCAGCGCACGCAACGTGCTCGTGGTGCTCACCCGGGGCGACGAGCTGAACCTGCTGTCGGTGCGCAACCTGCCGAACGTGCACGTGTTGTGGCCGGACCAGTTGAACACCCGCGACGTGCTCTTCGCCGACGACGTGGTGTTCACCAAGGACGCGTACGACGCCTTTGTGGCCGGCCCGATCTCGGGTCGCTCGGCCAAGGCGACCGCTCGCTCCAGTGAAGTTGAGGAGGAGTCGAAGTGATTCCCGACCCCCGCGACATCCTGCGCGCGCCGGTCATCTCCGAGAAGTCCTACGGCCTTCTCGAGGAGAACAAGTACACCTTCCTGGTCCACCCGGACGCCAACAAGACCGCCATCAAGATCGCGGTGGAGAAGGTGTTCGGCGTCAAGGTGATCAGCGTGAACACGCTGAACCGGCAGGGCAAGCGCAAGCGCACCCGCACTGGTTTCGGCAAGCGCAAGGACACCAAGCGCGCCATCGTGACGTTGTCCGCTGACTCGAAGCCGATCGAGATCTTCGGCGGCCCGGCCGCCTAAGGGAACGAGGAACTCGCAGAGATGGGCATTCGCAAGTACAAGCCGACGACGCCGGGCCGTCGTGGCTCCAGTGTCTCGGACTTCGCCGAGATCACCCGTGATCACCCGGAGAAGTCGCTGGTCCGGCCGCTGAACAAGAAGGGCGGCCGCAACGCGCACGGCAAGATCACCACCCGGCACAAGGGTGGCGGTCACAAGCGTGCGTACCGGCTGATCGACTTCCGTCGCAACGACAAGGACGGCATCCCGGCCAAGGTCGCGCACATCGAGTACGACCCCAACCGGACCGCGCGCATCGCGCTGCTGCACTACGCGGACGGCGAGAAGCGCTACATCATCGCGCCGGACAAGCTGCGTCAGGGCGACCCGATCGAGAACGGCCCCAAGGCCGACATCAAGCCGGGTAACAACCTGCCGCTGCGCAACATCCCGGTCGGCACCGTGGTGCACGCCATCGAGCTGCGTCCCGGCGGCGGCGCCAAGATCGCCCGGTCCGCAGGCGCCAGCGTTCAGCTGGTCGCTCGCGAGGGCTCGCTGGCGCAGCTGCGGATGCCCTCGGGCGAAATCCGCAACGTCGACGTCCGCTGCCGCGCCACCGTCGGTGCGGTCGGCAACGCCGAGCAGTCCAACATCAACTGGGGCAAGGCAGGCCGGATGCGGTGGAAGGGCAAGCGCCCGACCGTCCGTGGTGTCGCCATGAACCCGGTCGACCACCCGCACGGTGGTGGTGAGGGCAAGACCTCCGGTGGTCGCCACCCGGTGAACCCGGCCGGTAAGCCCGAAGGCCGTACTCGTCGCCGCAAAGCGAGCGACCGGATGATCGTCCGTCGCCGCAAGACCGGCAAGAAGCGCTGAGCAGGAAGGGAGTGAACCATGCCGCGTAGCCTGAAAAAGGGCCCGTTCGTTGACGACCACCTGCTCAAGAAGGTGGACGCGCTGAACGAGTCCGGCAAGAAGACCGTCATCAAGACGTGGTCCCGCCGGTCCACGATCATCCCGGACATGTTGGGTCACACCATCGCCGTCCACGATGGTCGCAAGCACGTCCCGGTCTTCATCTCGGAGGCCATGGTCGGGCACAAGCTGGGCGAGTTCGCCCCGACCCGGACCTTCAAGGGCCACATCAAGGACGACCGGAAGTCCCGCCGCCGCTGAGCGGCGCGCCTAGACACGAACCAGCAAGGGGTAAGCAGCGATGAACGCCCGTGACGAAGCCGCGGTGGAGGAGCTTCCTACCGCCGTGGCTCGGGCTCGCTACGTGCGCACCACGCCGATGAAGGCACGCCGCGTCGTCGAGCTCATCAAGGGACGTAACGCCAGCGAGGCCCTGGCCGTGCTCCAGTTCGCGCCGCAGGCCGCCAGCGGTCCGGTTGCGAAGGTGCTCGCCAGCGCCATGGCAAACGCCGAGAACAACCTGAGCCTCGACCCGGAGACGCTCTGGGTGAGCAAGGCGTATGTGGACGAGGGTCCGACGCTCAAGCGGTTCCGTCCGCGTGCGCAGGGCCGTGCGTACCGCATCCGCAAGCGCACCAGCCACATCACGGTCGAGGTCGTATCGCGTCCGAAGCCCGAAGCCGCTCGCAAGCCGGGCCGCAAGGCCGCGAAGAAGACCAGTGAGAAGGGAAGTGCCAGCTAGTGGGTCAGAAGATCAACCCGCACGGCTTCCGCCTGGGTATCACCACTGACTGGAAGTCCCGCTGGTACGCGGACAAGCAGTACGCGGAGTACGTGGCGGAAGACGTCAAGATCCGGAAGCTGCTGTCCAAGGGCATGGAGCGCGCCGGCATCTCCAAGGTGGAGATCGAGCGGACCCGTGACCGCGTCCGGGTGGACATCCACACCGCGCGTCCGGGCATCGTCATCGGCCGTCGTGGTGCCGAAGCGGACCGCATCCGCGGTGAGCTCGAGAAGCTGACGCGCAAGCAGGTCCAGCTGAACATCCTCGAGGTGAAGAACCCCGAGTCGGACGCTCAGCTGGTCGCGCAGGCAGTCGCCGAGCAATTGAGCAACCGTGTTGCCTTCCGGCGCGCGATGCGTAAGGCCATCCAGTCGGCCATGCGCTCGCCGCAGGTCAAGGGCATCCGGGTGCAGTGCGGTGGCCGTCTCGGCGGTGCCGAGATGTCCCGCTCGGAGCACTACCGCGAGGGTCGGGTCCCGCTGCACACGCTGCGCGCGGACATCGACTACGGCTTCTTCGAGGCCCGCACCACCTTCGGCCGCATCGGCGTGAAGGTCTGGATCTACAAGGGTGACGTCGTCGGCGGCCGCCGCCAGCACGACGCCGCTCAGCAAGCCACGCAGGAGCGCGCTCCGCGTCGCGACCGTCCGAACCGGGCTCGTCGCTCCGGTGCCACCGGCACCACCGCGACCAGCACCGAGGCCGGGCGCGCCGCCGCGGAAGCCGCGCAGGCTCCGGCTGAGTCCGCTCCGGCGGCTCCCGAGGCCACGGCAAACGGGGAGGGCTGAGCAGTGCTCATCCCACGCAAGGTCAAGCACCGCAAGCAGCACTCGCCGAAGCGCCACGGCGCCGCCAAGGGTGGCACCAAGGTCAACTTCGGGGAGTACGGCATCCAGGCGCTCGAGCCTTCGTACGTGACGAACCGGCAGATCGAGTCCGCGCGTATCGCCATCAACCGGCACATCCGCCGTGGTGGCAAGGTGTGGATCCCGATCTTCCCGGACCGTCCGCTGACCAAGAAGCCCGCCGAGACCCGGATGGGTTCCGGTAAGGGTTCGCCCGAGTACTGGGTGGTCAACGTCAAGCCGGGTCGCGTGCTGTTCGAGATGAGCTTCCCGAACGAGGCCGTGGCGCGTGAGGCACTGCGCCGTGCGATCCACAAGCTGCCGATGAAGTGCCGCATCGTGACGCGTGAAGGTGGTGACTTCTGATGGCCGCTGGAGTGACCGCGACTGAGATGCGTGAGCTGACCGAGGAGGAGCTGGTGCTCCGCCTGCGGGAGGCCAAGGAGGAGCTGTTCAACCTCCGGTTCCAGATGGCCACCGGCCAGCTGGACAACAACCGTCGGCTGCGTACGGTCCGGCGGGACATCGCCAAGATCTACACAGTGATGCGGGAGCGCGAACTGGGCTTGTCGGCTTCCCCTGACGAGACCACAGCGAACGAAGGTGCCGCATGACCGAGCCAACGACGACGGAGAACACGGAGGCCCGTGGCCGCCGCAAGGTGCGTGAGGGCTACGTCGTCTCCGACAAGATGAACAAGACCATCGTGGTCCAGCTCGAGGACCGCAAGAAGCACGCCTTGTACGGCAAGGTCATGCGGACCACCACGAAGGTCAAGGCGCACGACGAGGAGAACACCGCCGGTGTCGGCGACCGTGTTCTGCTCATGGAGACTCGTCCGCTGTCGGCGACCAAGCGCTGGCGGCTCGTCGAGATTCTCGAGAAGGCCAAGTAAGAGACTGATTGACCGCGCGTGTCAGGTCGGAAATCTGCCACGCCACAACGGGTCAGGGAGAGACAGTGATCCAGCAGGAGTCGCGGCTGCGCGTCGCCGACAACACCGGTGCGAAGGAGATCCTTTGCATCCGCGTGCTCGGCGGTTCGGGTCGGCGCTACGCGGGCATCGGCGACATCATCGTCGCCACCGTGAAGGACGCCATCCCGGGTGCCGGCGTGAAAAAGGGTGACGTCGTCAAGGCCGTCATCGTGCGCACCGCCAAGGAGCGTCGTCGTCCGGACGGTTCGTACATCCGGTTCGACGAGAACGCCGCGGTGCTCATCAAGAACGACACCGAGCCGCGTGGTACCCGCATCTTCGGCCCGGTCGGCCGTGAGCTGCGGGACAAGAAGTTCATGAAGATCATTTCGTTGGCGCCGGAGGTGCTCTAGTCATGAAGGTGAAGAAGGGCGACACGGTCGTCGTCATCGCCGGCAAGGACAAGGGTGCCAAGGGCAAGGTCATCCAGGCCTACCCGAAGGACAACAAGGTCCTGGTCGAGGGCGTCAACCGGATCAAGAAGCACACCAAGATCACTCAGACCCAGCGTGGCGCGCAGTCCGGCGGGATCGTGACCCAGGAGGCCCCGATCCACGTCTCCAACGTCATGGTCGTCGCCGACGGCAAGGCCGTCCGCGTCGGGTACGAGACCAACGACGAGGGCCGCAAGGTTCGCGTGGCCCGCGGCAAGGGCAACGGGAAGGAGATCTGATCATGACTACGGCTGAGAAGACGACCATCCCGCGGCTCAAGGCCCGCTACCGCAGCGAGATCGCCCCGGCGATGCACAAGGACTTCTCCTACGAGAACGTCATGCAGATCCCGGGCGTCGTGAAGATCGTCGTGAACATGGGTGTCGGCGACGCCGCCCGCGACGGCAAGCTGATCGAGGGCGCGGTCCGCGACCTGGCCACCATCACCGGCCAGCGTCCCGAGGTCCGCAAGGCCCGCAAGTCCATCGCGCAGTTCAAGCTGCGTGAGGGCATGCCGATCGGCGCGCGTTGCACGCTGCGTGGCGACCGGATGTGGGAGTTCCTCGACCGTCTGCTGACGATCGCCCTCCCGCGTATCCGTGACTTCCGTGGCCTGTCGCCCAAGCAGTTCGACGGCAACGGCAACTACACGTTCGGTCTGAACGAGCAGTCGATGTTCCACGAGATCGACCCCGACTCGATCGACCGCCAGCGCGGCATGGACATCACCATCGTGACCACCGCGACGAACGACGACGAGGGCCGGGCGCTGCTCAAGCACCTTGGCTTCCCGTTCAAGGAGAACTGAGCCGATGGCCAAGAAGGCGTTGATCCACAAGGCCGCGCAGAAGCCGAAGTTCAAGGTGCGTGCCTACACCCGTTGCCAGCGCTGCGGGCGTCCGCACTCCGTGTTCCGCAAGTTCGGCCTGTGCCGTGTCTGCCTGCGGGAGATGGCGCACCGCGGTGAGCTGCCCGGCGTGAGCAAGTCCAGCTGGTAAAGGCGAACCCGCCTCTACCTCCCACATCACCGCAGGCCCCGTGCGAGGGGAACCACGGTGAGAAAGGTTGACAGGTCACCATGACGATGACCGACCCGATCGCAGACTTCCTGACCCGTCTGCGCAACGCCAACTCGGCGTACCACGACGAGGTCGTGCTGCCCCACTCGAAGCTCAAGCAGAACATCGCGGAGATCCTCAAGCGTGAGGGCTACATCGCGAGCTACCGCACCGAGCAGGGTGAGAAGAGCAAGCTCCTTGTGGTCGAGCTGAAGTACGGCCCGAACCGTGAGCGCAGCATCGCAGGCCTCCGCCGGATCTCGAAGCCGGGCCTGCGGGTGTACGCGAAGTCGACAAACCTTCCGAAGGTCCTCGGCGGCCTCGGCGTGGCGATCATCTCCACGTCGACCGGCCTGGTGACCGACCGGCAGGCCAACAAGCAGGGTGTGGGCGGGGAAGTCCTCGCCTACGTCTGGTGACGAAGGGGAGGAGAAGGCATGTCCCGCATCGGAAAGCTGCCGATCACCGTCCCCTCCGGGGTTGACGTCCAGATCGAAGGTCAGACGGTCAACGTCAAGGGGCCGAAGGGCGCCCTGACGCACACCATCGCTGAGCCGATCAAGCTCGAGCGCGCCGAGGACGGCACGCTGGAGGTCAAGCGGCCCAACGACGAGCGCCAGAACCGGGCCCTGCACGGCCTGACCCGGACGCTCGTGAACAACCTCGTCATCGGTGTGACCGCCGGTTACGAGAAGAAGCTGGAGATCCACGGCGTCGGTTACCGTGTGCAGCTCAAGGGTTCCGACCTGGAGTTCGCGCTCGGCTACAGCCACCCGATCAAGGTGGAGGCGCCGAAGGGGATCACCTTCACGGTCGAGACCCCGACGCGGTTCTCGGTCAGTGGCATCGACAAGCAGCTCGTCGGTGAGGTCGCGGCCAACATCCGCAAGCTGCGCAAGCCCGACCCGTACAAGGGCAAGGGCGTCCGCTACGCGGGCGAGAAGATCCGCCGCAAGGTCGGAAAGACGGGTAAGTGACATGAGCGAAGCGACAGTTACCAAACGCAAGCCGGTGGGCAAGGACATCTCCACCCGCCGCCGGGTGGCCCGCACGCGCCGTCACTTCCGGCTCCGCAAGAAGATCAGCGGCACGCCGGCTCGTCCGCGCCTGGTCGTCAACCGGTCCTCGCGGCACATCGCCGTGCAGCTGATCGACGACCTGGCCGGTGTCACCATCGCCGCGGCGACCTCCTTCGAGGCCGACGTGCGTGCGCTGGACGGCGACAAGAAGGCAAAGGCCGCCAAGGTCGGCCAGCTGATCGCGGCCCGCGCCAAGGACAAGGGCGTCGACAAGGTCGTGTTCGACCGGGGTGGCTACGACTACCACGGCCGGATCGCGGCGCTCGCCGACGCGGCCCGTGAGGCGGGGCTGGAGTTCTGATGAACACCCGCGAAGCAATCGAGAACGGAAGGAACGCCTGATGCCGGGACGTACACGGCAGGGTGGCGGCTTTGGCGGTCAGGGCGGCCAGGGCGGCAACGACCGCGGTGACCGCCGGGACCGCAGGGACCGCCGCGACGGTGGCCGTGGCGGAGCGGCCCAGGAGAAGACCCCGCACCTCGAGCGCGTGGTCGCCATCAACCGCGTCGCCAAGGTCGTGAAGGGTGGTCGTCGCTTCAGCTTCACCGCCCTCGTTGTTGTGGGTGACGGCGACGGTCAGGTCGGCGTCGGCTACGGCAAGGCGAAGGAGGTGCCCGCCGCGATCGCCAAGGGTGTGGAAGAGGCCAAGAAGAACTTCTTCCGCGTGCCCCGGATCGCCGGCACCATCCCGCACCCCGTGCAGGGTGAGGACGCCGCCGGCGTCGTGCTCCTGCGTCCGGCCAGCGCCGGTACCGGTGTCATCGCCGGTGGCCCGGTGCGTGCCGTGCTGGAGTGCGCGGGCGTCCACGATGTGCTGTCGAAGTCGCTGGGTAGCGACAACGCCATCAACATCGTGCACGCGACCGTCGCCGCGCTGAAGGGCCTGCAGCGTCCGGAGGAGGTGGCCGCCCGCCGCGGTCTGCCGCTCGAGGACGTCGCCCCCGCCGCCATGCTGCGTGCGCGCGCACAGGCTGGAGCGTGACATGGCGAAGCTGCAGATCACCCAGGTCAAGAGCAAGATCGGCACCAAGCACAACCACCGCGAGTCGTTGCGCACCCTCGGGCTGCGCAAGATCCGCCAGAGCGTGGTGCGTGACGACACCCCCGAGGTCCGCGGCCTGGTTCACACGGTCCGTCACCTCGTGGTCGTCGAGGAGGTCAACGACTGATGGCCATCAAGCTGCATCACCTGCGCCCGGCCCCGGGTGCCAAGTCCGACAAGATCCGCGTCGGTCGTGGTGAGGGCTCGAAGGGCAAGACCGCCGGCCGCGGCACGAAGGGCACCAAGGCCCGCAAGAACGTGCCTGCCCGGTTCGAGGGTGGGCAGATGCCCATCCACATGCGGCTGCCGAAGCTCAAGGGCTTCAAGAACCGCTTCCGCGTGGAGTACCAGATCGTCAACGTCGGCGACCTGGCCACGCTGTTCCCCGAGGGCGGCAAGGTCGGCGTGCTCGACCTGGTCGCGAAGGGCGCGGTCCGCAAGGGCCAGCTCGTCAAGGTCCTCGGTGACGGCGACATCGCCGGTGTGAAGCTGGACGTCACCGTCCACGCCTTCTCCGGCAGCGCGGTCGAGAAGATCACCGGCGCGGGCGGCACTGTAAACAAGCTGTAATGGCAAACAAGCTGTGACGCCTCAGCGCTGAAAGGCCCGCCAGGTTTCGTACCTGGCGGGCCTTTTCGTTTGTGCTGAACGGGGTTGTCCCGGGCGAAGGCCGCCGCCAAGGTCGCCCCATGGATCTCACGAACCGCCGTGGGACGGCGGGTGCGGTGTTGTCGTTGCTCGCGGCCGTTTTCCTTGCCCTCGCTTCGTTTCTGCCGCTGTACGTCGCCGCCGAGGCTTCGGAGTTCGGTGCGGACGTCTCGTTCACCGTCAGGGTGGTCGGGTGGCAGAGCACGGTCTACCCGCAGGTGTTCGGTGCCGCTTTGGCTTTGACCGCAGGCGTTCTCGCATTCCGGCGCAAGGGCGGGCGCCTCATTTTGGTCACGTCCGGCGCGTTCAACCTCGGTGTCATGTGGATGTTGCTCACGCTGTACCCGCGGCTGGGCGAGGAGCTTGATCTCGGGCCCGGCTTCTGGTGCTTGATCGGCGGCCTGCTGGTGGCTGTTGCCGCTGTGGTTGTTGTGCCGCGGGAGTGAATACGCTGCTTGGCCGCTTGTTGCGGGAGTGATCGACAGTCAGTGTCTTGCCATGGATCAGTCGAGACGCCGCTGGAGCGCAAGTGCGGTGTTGTCGTTGCTCGCGGCCGTGCTCCTCGGGTTCGCGGCGTTTCTGCCGTTGTTCATCGGGGACAGCGACTTCCCGGGCGCCGAATCCGGCAGCACCTTCAGTGCCGGCATGAACGGCTGGAACAGTGGGTTCGGCCTTGGCTACCAACTGCTGGCCGGCGCCGCCGTGGCGGTGGCCGCCGGTGTGGTGGCGGCTTGGGGAAGCCGCAAGGGCGGTCTGGTCCTGCTGATCGCTTCCGCCGCGTTCAACCTTGGTGTCGGGTCGATCGCTGGTTCGGCGCTGGTCACTTACGCCAAGCTGTTCCCGGAGTTCGACGGGCCCGAAGGCCGGATCACCGCAGACCTCGGCGTCGGAGTCTGGTTCCTCTGCGCAGGCCTGCTTTTGGCGTTCGCCGCCGTCGCTCTCGTGCTGACACCGGCGGATCTGGATCTCGCCAACCGTCGGTGGGGCATGGCGGCCACCTTGTCGTTGGTGGCCGCCGCGCTGCTGACGCTCGCGGCCTTTCTCCCGCACTTCTCCACCGAGTGGGGAGAGCCATGGGGCGACGGCGGGCGGATCACGGCGAACGCCTGGGGCATTACGCAGACCATCGGGGCGTTGCCTGGCCGTGGCATGCCCTACGGACCCGAGTTCTCCAGCGGGTACCAGCAGCTCTTCGGTGCCGCCTTGGCACTGGCCGCGGGTCTGCTCGCCTTGGTGGCAGCGCGGAAGTCCGCCCGCGGCCGCTCGGGAAGCATGGTCATGCTCGTCGCTGCCGGGTCGTTCAACCTCGGCTTCGCCCCACTGCTGGTGGAGATGCTTTCCCACTACTTCACGATGTTCCCGGCACAAAGCCGATCCTTGCGGCTCTTCGACGTCGGCCTTGGCATCTGGTGCCTGTTCCTCGGCGTCCTGTTCGCTCTTCTGGCGACCGTGGCCGTCCTGTCTCGCAAACCAGCCGAGGAGACGCTGCCCGCCACCACGGGTGCGTGATCAGAGCGTGTCATCGACCTGTCACGCTCTGTGCCATGTGGCATCCGCAGCGCCTGATCGGCGCCATCCTCGCGCTGGTCGCGGCGATCCTGCTGTTGGTCTCGCCGTTCTTCCCGCTGTTCATCGGGCATGTGAACGCCAGGGCGGCGGACTTCACGATGACCATCGACGCTTGGGGCTTCGACACAGATGCGCCACAACGCGTCGGTGCCGTGGCGGTGAACGCGTACGGTCTGATCTTCGCTGCAGTGTTGTTGTTCGTAGGGACGATCCTCACGTTCGTTGGCGCGCGTAATTCCGCCACACCAAGCAGTCGGCGCGTTGCTGCCACCGGTATGGGCATCGCTACCGCGTTCACCCTTGGTGTCGCGGCGACGGTGGTGCCTCAGCTCACCAACTGGGTGGACACGTTCCGTCCGACGGGACTGGCCAGTGCCAGCGTCGACACGTCAGTCGGCACCGGCTTCTGGATGATGGCCGTCGGAGCCGGCATCGCGCTCGCCGCCGCTGTCATCACCGCCCTGCGTTTCCGGGACAGGGAGCCGGAAACGCCGCCGTACGGCATCCCGTTGCCGGTTCAGCCGTCGGAGGGCGACTGAGCGGTTACTGTCTATCCACATGGAGCAGGTCGTCTTACTGGACGAGGCCGGGCAGGCCATAGGCACCGCGGACAAGGCAACGGTCCACCACGAGCAGACTCCGCTGCACCTCGCGTTCTCGTCGTACGTCTTCGACGAGCACAACCGGTTCCTGCTCACCCGCAGAGCGCTGTCCAAGCGCACCTGGCCGGGGGTCTGGACCAATTCCTGCTGCGGGCATCCCGCGCCCGGTGAGGCGATACGTGACGCCGTTATCCGCCGGCTGAAGACCGAGCTTGGTCTCGATGTCGACACGATCGAGCTCGTGCTGCCCAAGTTCCGCTACCGGGTCGCGATGCCGGACGGCGTGGTCGAGAACGAGATGTGTCCCGTCTACCGGGTCACCGTGACCGGCGATCCGACGCCGGATCCCACCGAGGTCGAGGACTTCGAATGGGTCTCCTGGCCGCCCAACCGCGAGCTCTCTCCCTGGGCTGAACTGCAGTTGCCTCAGCTCAAAGCGCTCGGCGAAGATCCTCGGCAATGGCCTGCCGCGGACCCCGCCGACCTTCCGCCTGCAGCAGAGGAGATCAATGCGCCGGACGGGGGGTGCGGAGGCCCCATCCGAGGCTGTTAGAGTCGAGGACACGCTTCGGGACAAATGTGCCCCGAAGCGTTCGTGGCTTGTGTTCCCGCCGGTGCAATCACCGGCCCAGTCGTTCGCCGGCAGGATGCCGGTGACGCGAGGAGGTCTTGCGTGCTAGGCGCCTTCCGCTCGGCTCTCGCGACGCCGGATCTGCGCAAGAAGATCCTGTTCACGCTCGGGATCATTGTGCTGTACCGGGTGGGTGCCCTGCTGCCTTCGCCAGGGGTTTCGTACCCGAACGTGCAGGCATGTCTCGCCAACGTCCAACAGGACGGCATCTACTCGCTGCTGAACCTGTTCAGCGGTGGTGCTTTGCTCCAGCTGTCCGTTTTCGCGCTGGGCATCATGCCGTACATCACGGCGAGCATCATCATCCAGCTGCTGACCGTGGTCATCCCGCGGTTCGAACAGCTGAAGAAGGAAGGCCAGGCGGGCCAGGGCAAGCTGACCCAGTACACCCGCTACCTGACGATCGCGCTGGCGATCCTGCAGGCCACCGGCATCGTGGCGCTGGCCGACCGCGGCCAGCTGTTCGGTGACTGCCCGCAGGACATCATCCCGGGCGACCGCATCTTCACCCTGATCCTCATCGTCGTCACGATGACCGCCGGTACGGCCGTCATCATGTGGCTGGGCGAGCTGATCACCGAGCGCGGCATCGGTAACGGCATGTCGCTGCTGATGTTCGTCAACATCGCGGCGCGCATCCCTTACGAGGGCAAGATCATCTGGGACAAGGGCCCGATCACCTTCACCGTGATCTGCCTGTTCGGTCTCGCCATCATCGCCAGCGTCGTGTTCATGGAGCAGGGCCAGCGCCGGATCCCGGTCCAGTACGCCAAGCGCATGATCGGCCGCCGGATGTACGGCGGCACCTCGACCTACCTGCCGCTGAAGGTCAACCAGGCCGGTGTCATCCCGGTGATCTTCGCGTCGTCGTTGCTCTACCTGCCCGACCTGATATCCCGGTTGATCGGCGGCGCACAGGACTCCGGCTGGCAGCGCTGGATCCAGACCTATCTGGTCCAGCAGGACAGCTGGGTGCACATCCTTGTGTACTTCTCGCTGATCATCTTCTTCACGTACTTCTACATCACGATCACGTTCAACGTGAACGAGCGTGCTGAGGAGATGCGGAAGTTCGGTGGCTTCATCCCCGGCATCCGCCCTGGACGTCCAACCTCGGAATACCTGAGTTACGTACTGAGCCGCATCACCCTGCCCGGCTCGATCTACCTTGGCATCATCGCGATCCTGCCGAACTTCTTCCTCTCGGTGACCGGATCGGGGAACAACCAGAACTTCCCGTTCGGTGGTACCGCGGTACTGATCATGGTCGGCGTCGGCCTCGACACCGTGAAGCAGATCGAGAGCCAGCTCATGCAACGTAACTACGAAGGGTTCCTCAGGTGACACGACTCGTTCTGGTCGGCCCGCCTGGCGCGGGCAAGGGCACGCAGGCCGGGACGCTCAGCGCAAAGCTCGGCGTGCCCCACATCTCCACCGGCGACCTGTTCCGTGCCCACATCGGGGACGGAACAGAGCTCGGCCGCAGCGTCCAGGCGTACCTCGACGAGGGCCAGCTCGTGCCCGACGAGGTCACCAACGAGATGGTGCGCGAGCGGCTCGCCGACGAGGACACCAAGGGCGGCTTCATCCTCGACGGCTTCCCGCGCAACATCCCGCAGGCCGAGGTGCTCGGCAAGATCCTCGCCGAGTCGGGCCACAAGCTGGACGCGGTCGTCCAGTTCCAGATCGACGAGGACGTGGTCGTGGCCCGGCTGCTCGGCCGTGGCCGCAAGGACGACAACGAGGAAGTCATCCGGCACCGGCAGCACGTCTACCGGTCGGAGACCGAGCCGCTGCTGAACTTCTACCGCGACATCGTGGTGACGGTCGACGCGGTCGGAGACGTCGACGAGGTCACCAACCGCGTGCTCAACGCGCTGGACAAGTGAGCAAGGGTGGTCTGCTCGGCATGTTGCGCGGGCGCCAGTCGATGATCGAGATCAAGTCCCGTACGGAGCTCGAGGCGATGCGGGCGGCGGGCCTGGTCGTGGCCCGCACGCTCGACCTGCTCACCAAGGCGGTCAAACCCGGCGTGAGCACGGCGGAGCTGGACGAGCTCGCCGAACAGACGATCAGGGACGCCGGCGCGGTGCCGTCCTTCAAGGGCTACCACGACTACCCGGCGTCGATCTGCTCATCGGTGAACGAGCAGGTCGTCCACGGCATCCCGGCGCCCGACCAGGTGCTGGCCGAGGGTGACCTGATCTCGATCGACTGCGGCGCGATCCTCGACGGCTGGCACGGCGACGCGGCCGTGACCGTCGCCGCCGGTGAGATCCGTCCCGAGGACAAGCTGCTGTCCGAGGCAACTCGTACAGCGCTGTACGCGGGCGTAGAGGCTCTTGTCGTCGGCGCTCGGTTGTCCGACGTCTCGCACGCCATCGAGCAGTCCATCCTGCGCTCAGCGAAGGCGGACGGCGTCAAATACGGCATCATCCGCGACTACGGCGGCCACGGCATCGGCACCGAGATGCATATGGAGCCGTACCTGTCGAACTACGGCAAACCCGGCAAAGGCCCGCGCCTGGTCGAAGGCATGGCCATCGCCGTGGAACCCATGCTGACCCTCGCCGGCCATCGCACCGACGAACTCGACGACGGCTGGACGGTCGTAACGGTCGACAAGTCCCGCGCCGCCCACTGGGAGCACAGCGTCGCCATCACCGCCGACGGCCCCTGGATCCTCACCGCCCCCGAATAACCCCCGGTGTGTCCACCTCCCCAGCACACCGTGTCCACCTTTCCAGCACCCTGAGATGCACTTTGCCGCACGGTGTGTCCACCTTTCCGGCACATCGTGTCGACCGTTGTGGCACATCACATCCACCACTCCGGCGTGCCGTGTCCACCTTTCCGGCACCATGAAATCCCCTCCCCGTCTGCGGCGGGAATTTCGGTGTGCTGGAAAGTGCAACTCGTTGTGCCGCAATGGTGGACACGGGGTGTCGCAACGGTGGACACGGCGGTCGGGGGTAGGGGCAGCCCCACCAAAAGCGTAGGGATGACGCCATCCACCTGCGGGTCTTGCCCGGGGACGATTGTCCGGGTGACCGACGACTTCGCCCCCGACCTGATCCGCGTGACCGATCTCGACCGCAAGGTGGTCGAGCAGCGGCTGCGAGTGGCGCACGCCGACGGCAGCCTGACCCTGGACGAGCTGGACGAACGTCTGGCGAACCTTTGGTTGACAAAGACCCGCCGGGACCTGGCCGGACTCACCAAGGACCTGCCCGCGCCGCTGCCGCCGCCCCCGCCACCAGCGCCGCCCAAACCGAACCACGCGCGCACCGCGATGCGCGTGCTGACCGCCATCTGGCTGTCCGTCAGCGTCATCAACCTGGTGATCTGGCTGATGGTCTCGCTGATCAACTTCGATCCGGCGTACCCGTGGTTCCTCTGGCCGATGCTGCCGCCAGGCGCCGTCCTCGGCGTACTCTGGTGGCTGGGTGTCGGACGTACCCGCAGCTAGGACCCCCGATTTGGGGTCCGTTGGCAGGGTGCGTACACTTGGTTGGTGGCGCGCACGTAGCGCCGGTCTCGTTGTGCGGTTTTTTCATCAGATGAACCCTCGCGTGTCCGACTCTTGGCGTGCCAGTACGAAGTAAGTCACCGTCACGAAACGCGGAGGACATGGGCAAGAAAGACGGGGCCATCGAAGTCGAGGGTCGCGTGGTCGAACCCCTCCCCAACGCGATGTTCCGCGTTGAGCTGGAGAACGGTCACAAGGTTCTCGCGCACATCAGCGGCAAGATGCGGCAGCACTACATCCGTATCCTGCCTGAGGACCGGGTCGTCGTGGAGCTCTCGCCGTACGACCTGTCCCGTGGGCGCATCGTCTACCGCTACAAGTAGTGACCTTTACCAGGCTTGAACAGGAGAGCTGAGGCGTGAAGGTCCAGCCGAGCGTCAAGAAGATCTGCGACAAGTGCAAGGTGATCCGCCGGCACGGTCGCGTCATGGTGATCTGCGAGAACTTGCGTCACAAGCAGCGCCAGGGCTGACAACAGCAACAGAGGACCTCCTATGACCTGCCGGATCAGACGGATCCGGCGTACCCCCGGACTCCAGGCCGGGGCCCGGGCTCACCGAGTCATCCCGGGGCGGTCAGGGAGCAGACCTGGAGCCAACTAGAGGAGAAACCGCCGAAATGGCACGACTCATGGGTGTCGACCTCCCCCGCGAGAAGCGGTTGGAGATCGCACTTACCTACATCTTTGGCATCGGGCGCACCCGCTCCAAGGAGCTGCTGAACGCGACCCAGTTGTCTCCCGACCTTCGCGTCAGGGACCTGTCCGACGAGGACGTCCTGAAGCTGAGGGACTACATCGAGGAGAACTACAAGGTCGAGGGTGACCTCCGCCGTGAGGTCCAGGCCGACATTCGCCGGAAGATGGAGATCGGCTGCTACGAGGGCCTGCGCTGGCGTCGTGGTCTGCCAGTCCGCGGTCAGCGGACCAAGACCAACGCACGCACCCGCAAGGGCCCGAAGAAGACGGTCGCCGGCAAGAAGAAGGCCGGAAAGAAGTGAGCCAGTACTGCGGCAGGACGCTCAAGCTCGTCACGCAGTCGCGGCGTGGCCGGTCCGCCATGCGGGCCACCCTCGTCGCCCCGCAGAACGCGCGCCCAGACGCACTGCGGGACCTGTACCTCGACGCCGGTACGCGTATCCGGCGCGGGTCTGTCGCTCCTTCACCCACTCGCGCTTCAAAGTAGGAGAAACCCGAAGCAATGCCACCCAAGTCTCGTACTGGCGCCGTCAAGAAGGTGCGGCGCAAGGAAAAGAAGAACATCTCCCACGGGCATGCTCACATCAAGAGCACGTTCAACAACACGATCGTCTCGATCACCGACCCGCAGGGCAACGTGATCAGCTGGGCCTCCAGCGGCCACGTCGGCTTCAAGGGCTCGCGTAAGTCCACGCCGTTCGCCGCCCAGATGGCCGCGGAGAACGCCGCCCGCAAGGCCGCCGAGCACGGCATGAAGAAGGTCGACGTGTTCGTCAAGGGCCCGGGCTCCGGCCGGGAGACCGCGATCCGTTCGCTGCAGGCAGCCGGCCTCGAGGTCGGCACGATCCAGGACGTGACCCCGCAGCCCCACAACGGCTGCCGCCCGCCCAAGCGGCGCCGGGTCTGAGGCACGGGGAGGAGTAAGAACACATGGCTCGTTACACGGGACCCGCGACTCGCAAGTCGCGGCGGCTCAAGGTTGACCTCGTCGGCGGCGACAAGGCGTTCGAGCGCCGCCCCTACCCGCCCGGCCAGCACGGCCGCGGTCGGATCAAGGAGAGCGAGTACCTGCTCCAGCTGCAGGAGAAGCAGAAGGCGCGCTTCACCTACGGCGTGCTCGAGCGTCAGTTCCGCAAGTACTACGACGAGGCTGTCCGCCAGCAGGGCAAGACCGGTGAGGTCCTGCTCCAGCTGCTGGAGTCGCGTTTGGACAACGTGGTGTACCGCGCGGGCCTCGCGCGCACCCGTCGCCAGGCGCGCCAGCTGGTCAGCCACGGTCACTTCCTGGTCAACGGCGTGAAGGTGAACGTGCCGAGCTACCAGGTGACCAAGTTCGACATCATCGACGTGAAGCCGAAGTCGCTGCCGACGCTGCCGTTCGAGGTCGCCAAGGCGACCATGGGCGACCGTCCGGTGCCGGCCTGGCTGCAGGTCGTTCCGTCGAACCTGCGGATCCTCGTGCACCAGCGGCCGGAGCGGGCGCAGATCGACGTGCCCGTCCAGGAACAGCTGATCGTCGAGTTCTACTCGAAGTAAGACTTGATCCGCCCCGGCGTTCCGATAGCGCCGGGGCTCCATTTCCAGGCATCAAATAGCGGGTGCCTCAGGGAAGGAAACGAAGAAAGTGCTTATCTCACAGCGTCCCAGCCTCGCCGAAGAGCCGGTGAGCGAGACCAGGTCCCGGTTCGTCATCGAGCCGCTGGAGCCTGGCTTCGGCTACACGCTCGGCAACTCGCTGCGCCGGACCCTGCTGTCCTCGATCCCGGGGGCCGCGGTCACCAGCATCCGCATCGACGGTGTGCTGCACGAGTTCACCACCGTTCCCGGGGTGAAGGAAGACGTCACCGACATCATCCTGAACCTCAAGGAGCTCGTCGTCTCGTCCGAAGAGGACGAGCCGGTCACCATGTACCTGCGCAAGCAGGGCCCTGGTGAGGTCACCGCCGGAGACATCGTGCCGCCGGCCGGTGTCACCGTGCACAACCCCGATCTGCACATCGCCACGCTGAACGGCAAGGGCAAGCTGGAGATCGAGCTGGTCGTCGAGCGGGGCCGTGGTTACGTGCCCGCGGTGCAGAACAAGCAGGCCGGTGCCGAGATCGGCCGGATCCCGGTCGACTCGATCTACTCGCCGGTGCTCAAGGTGACCTACAAGGTCGAGGCGACTCGTGTCGAGCAGCGCACGGACTTCGACAAGCTGATCCTGGACGTGGAGTCCAAGCCGTCGATCACCCCGCGCGACGCGGTGGCATCGGCTGGTAAGACCCTGGTCGAGCTGTTCGGCCTGGCGCGTGAGCTGAACGTCGATGCCGAGGGCATCGAGATCGGCCCGTCGCCCGCGGAGGCGGACACCATCGCCGCCTACGCGATGCCGATCGAGGACCTCGACCTGACGGTCCGTTCGTACAACTGCCTCAAGCGCGAGGGCATCCACACCGTGGGTGAGCTGGTTTCGCGCAGCGAGGCGGACCTGCTGGACATCCGCAACTTCGGTGCGAAGTCGATCGACGAGGTCAAGATGAAGCTCGTCAGCCTCGGCCTCGCGCTCAAGGACAGCCCGCCCGGGTTCGACCCGACCGCGGCCGCGTCGGACTACCCGACCGACGGCGGCTGGGCGAGTGCGGCCGACAGCAGCGTCGACACCAGCCACGACGACGGCCAGGACTACGCCGAGACGGAGCAGCTCTGAGTCCCTTGTGGACGCTCAAGAGCGGACATATCTAGGAGCTAGGAAATGCCCACCCCCACGAAGGGTCGCCGCCTCGGCGGGTCTCCGGCGCACGAACGGATGTTGCTGGCCAACCTGGCCACCTCGCTGTTCACGCACGGCCGGATCACGACCACGGAGGCCAAGGCCAAGCGGCTGCGTCCGTTGGCCGAGCGCCTGATCACCAAGGCCAAGCACGCGCACCTGGCCAACGAGGAGTACGCGAAGTCGACTCCCGAGGCCGAGCGCAAGGACAAGTACAGCGAGAGCGGCTTCAAGACCAGCCCGGCCGCGCTGCACCACCGTCGCGAGATCACCAAGGTGATCCGCAACAAGGACGTCGTGCACCGGTTGCTGGCCGAGATCGGCCCGTTCTTCGTCGACCGCGACGGCGGCTACACCCGGATCGTCAAGACGTTGCCGCGCAAGGGCGACAACGCCAAGATGGCGATCATCGAGCTGGTCAACGAGAAGACCGTGACCAGCGAGGCGGAGAAGGCCCGCGGTACGAAGTTCGCCAAGAAGGCCGAGACCACTGAGGTCGCGGCTGAGGCGGACGCCGACGTGACCAAGGTCGAGGACCAGGACGCCGACGCGCCCGAGTCCGCCACCACGGACGCGACCGAGGAGCCCGCCGAGGGCGCCGAGGCTTCCGCTGAGGAGAAGTCCGAGAAGAAGGACGAGTCCTGACGGATCAGTTCGACCAGGAGCCCGTCGCCCCCACTGGGGACGGCGGGCTCCTGCGCATACGCCTGGACATCGCATACGACGGCACGGATTTCTCCGGCTGGGCTCGTCAACCCGCCCGCCGCACGGTCTGTGGCGTCCTGGAAGACACCCTCGCCCAGGTCCTCCGCCTGCCTTCAGTCCGCCTCACGGTCGCAGGCCGCACAGACGCCGGAGTGCACGCGACCGGCCAGGTGGCCCATGTGGACTTGCCTTCGGTGCCCGAGGCGTATCGCTTGAACCGCGCCTTGCCAGGTGATGTGCGCATCCTGGGCGTCTCGGAGGTCTCTCCGGACTTCGACGCCCGCTTTTCCGCGCTGCGTAGGCATTACACGTACCGCGTGTCTTCTGCGGTGGTTTCTCCCTTGCAGCGCAACCACATCGTGGCCTGGCCACGCCCGCTGGACCTGTCCCTGATCAACGCGGCCGCCCAGACTTTGCTGGGAACACACGACTTCGTGGCTTTCTGCAAACGACGTGAAGGCGCCACGACCATCCGCGAACTCCAGCGCCTCGACTGGCACCGCTCCGGCGACGTACTGGTCGCCGAGGTCTCCGCGGACGCCTTCTGCCACTCGATGGTCCGCAGCCTCGTCGGCGCCCTTTTGGCCGTGGGCGAGGGAAAGCGCCCAGTCGACTGGCCCGCGAAACTCCTCACCGCGAAGGCCCGCTCCAGCGAGGTCACCGTAGCCCCAGCCCACGGCCTGATCCTGACCAAAGTGGACTACCCAGCGGACACCGACCTCGCCACCCGAGCCGCCGAAACCCGCAACATCCGAACCCTCGCCTAACCCGCGTGTCTACCTTTGCAGCACGGTGTGTCCACCATTCCGACACACAGAAATGCACTTTCCAGCACAGTGAGTTCGCTGGGGGTGGGTAGTGGGTTCGTTTCTTTTCAGCGGGGTTGGTCGAATCGAATTACCGCGTGTCCGCCTTTGCGGCAAGCGTGAGTCCTCCATCCGACTCGCCACCAGCCGGGCTGGCCGCCGCCGTGCGCCGCGGACGGAGCGACTCCCACGCCGCAAAGGCAGACACGCGCGACGCTGGTTCGCACCCTGCTCACGCGCACCTCGCTCACGCTCGGCGCCCGTTCACGGGTGCATGCCTGTTTTCCTGTGATATCCGGGGACGCTCCTGTGCAGGGTCAGGAGCGTCCCCGGCTTGCAGGGTCCTTGAGTCCTTACTGCTGAACGAAGACCAGGCGGTTCGGGGAGCCCGAGCCGGGGCTGGTGATCACGTTCGGGGTCGAGCGCTGGATCAGCGCGCTCTGCACCGCCGCCGGAGTGGCGCCGGTGTTGGCCGACAGGTACAGCGCCGCGACGCCGGCGACGTGCGGTGCTGCCATCGAGGTGCCGCTGATGTTGTTGGTCGCCGTGTTGCTGGTTGCCCATGCCGACACGATGCTCTGGCCCGGCGCGAAGATGTCCGTGCAGTTGCCGTAGTTCGAGAACGAGGCGCGACCGTCGGTGTTCGTCGACGCGTTGACCGTGATGGCTTCGGTGACACGAGCCGGCGAGTAGCTGCACGCGTTGGCGTTGGAGTTACCCGACGCGATCGAGTACGTGACGCCCGCGGCGATCGAGCGGCGCACTGCTGCGTCGATCGAGGTGTTGGCGCCGCCACCGAGGCTCATGTTCGCCACGGCGGGCTTGCGGTGGTTCGCGGTCACCCAGTCCACGCCGGCCACAACCTGCGCGGTCGTGCCGGATCCGGTGCAGCTGAGCACACGCACGGCGTAGAGCTGCACGCCCTTGGCCACACCGTGTGCGGTGCCGCCGACGGTTCCGGCGACGTGGGTGCCGTGGCCGTGGCAGTCATTCGCCGTGCCGCCTGAAGTGATCGCGTCGAAGCCGGTACGGGCGCGCCCGCCGAAGTCGTTGTGCGTCAAGCGGATGCCGGTGTCGATGATGTACGCGTTCACATTGGACGCTGTGGTCGGGTACGTGTACGCGCTGTTCAGCGGCCGGTTGCGTTGGTCGATCCGGTCAAGGCCCCACGACGGCGGGTTGTTCTGCGTCGCGGTGATGTGCACCATCTGGTCTGCCTGCACGTACTCCACCGCTGGGTCTGCGGCGAGCCTGCGGGCCTGCTTCGCGGTCATGTCCGCGGCGAAGCCGTTCAGTGCGGCCTGGTAGGTGAACTTGACCGCACCGCCGTACTTCTTGGTCAACGACGCCGCGTTCTCCGGCGTGTTCTTCAGCGCGACGATGTAGGAGTTCGGCACCACGTCAGCCGCGGTGGCGTCAAGAATCGCGCCTTCCGCGGCGTGCGCCGGCGTGGCCAGTCCGATTGTCGCGGCGAACAGCACCGCGATTCCGGCTGTGCCCGTGAAGCGGGCAGCCTTCGATACTCGCATCCTCTGGTCTCCTTCTAGCAGGGCGTCTGCGCCGCTGGAAAGCGACACAGACGAGTTGAAGGGAACGAACTACACATTTGTCCGAGACCAGGGCGCTACGCAAGAGAACGGCGTAACTTCGCTGGGTCACGTATCCCCAGAAAGGATTTCTGGGAATGAATTGGCCCGTTCAGCGCACAAGTAATTGCGCCGAACGGGCCAACGTTGAGACAGTTAGATGGTCAACGTCCACTTGTTGAGGGTTCCGCTGTCACCGCTCAGGGTGTCCTGCACGCGAAGCGTCCAGGAACCGTTGGCGTCGTCCGGCGACAGGTTGACCGTGTAGGTCTCGACGACGTCGTCCGCGCTGTCACCGCTGCTGGGCTCCTTCAGGGTGCGGACCGTGCCACTCGGCGAGATGAGGTCGATCTTCAGGTCGCCCCGCCAGGTGTGCGTGATGTCGACCGCGACCTTGCCCGCGGTCGAGCCCTTCTTGCCCGCGCACTCCGACACCGAGATGGAGCTGTTCACCGTGGCCCGGTCCGGGATCGGGAAGTCGGTGTCGTTGGTCTTGGTCGCGCAGCTGACGGGCGGCGGTTCGGTGCCACCGGAACCCGTGTACAGCAGCTTGTTCGGCGAGCCGGTGCCAGGGCTGGTCACCTTGTCGGCGCTGGCCGCGTTGGTCAGCGCGTCGCTGACCTGCTGCGGGGTCGCGCCGGTGTTGGCCGACAAGTACAGCGCGGCCGCGCCTGCGACGTGCGGTGTCGCCATGGACGTACCGCTGATGTTGTTGGTGGCGGTGTCGTTCGTGCTCCACGACGACACGATGTTCTGGCCTGGCGCGAAGATGTCCGTGCAGTTGCCGTAGTTCGAGAACGAGGCACGGGCGTCGGTGTTCGTTGTGGCGTTCACCGTGATCGCCTCGGGCACGCGTGCGGGCGAGTAGCTGCACGCGTTGGCGTTGGAGTTACCCGACGCGATGGCGTACGTGACGCCCGCCGCGATCGACCGCTTCACCGCGTTGTCCAGCACCGTGTCGGCGCCGCCACCGAGGCTCATGTTGGCGACCGCGGGCTTCACGGCATTGGCGGTCACCCAGTCGATCCCGGCGACGACCTGCGCTGTGGTGCCGGAACCCTGGCAGTTCAGCACGCGGACCGCGTAGAGCTTGACGCCCTTGGCCACGCCGTACTGCGAGCCACCGACGGTGCCGGCGACGTGGGTGCCGTGGCCGTGGCAGTCGTTGGCCGTGCCGCCCTGGTCGATGGCGTCGAAGCCGGTCACCGCGCGGCCACCGAACGTCTGGTGGGTCAACCGGATCCCGGTGTCCAAAATGTACGCGTTCACATTGGATGCCGTGGTGGCGTATGTGTAGGAGTTGTCCAGCGGCAGGTTGCGCTGGTCGATCCGGTCGAGCCCCCACGACGGCGGGTTCGGCTGGGTGTCGTTGATCGTGAACGTCTTGTTGGCCTGGACGTACTCGACGGCCGGGTCGGCGGCCAGTTTGCGGGCCTGCGCCTCGGACATCGTCGCGGCGAAGCCGTTCAGGGCGGACTTGTACGTGTGCGTCACGCTGGCGCCGTACTTCTGGCTCAGCGCCGACGCGGTCTGCGGCGTGTTCTTCAGAACGACCACAAAGGAATCTTTGACCACGCCGACGGCGTCGAGGCCGAGAATCTGGCCTGGTGCCGCCGATGCGGGCGCGGCCAGCCCGACCGTCGCGGCGGCGACCGCGGCGATCCCGGCGATGCCCGTGATCCGGGCGGCCCGAGTTACACTCATCCTGAGATCTCCTTCTTGCAGGGCGTGGGCGGCCCGCAGGCCGCCCACGGTGGAAGGACGATCAACAGAGTGAAGTGTGACCAGGCAATGACACAAGGTCACATCGGGGGTTTACATATTCCCAGAATTATGTTCAATCGCCGCGGCGAATAGGTCCGAGGATCTGTTGTTCACGCTGAGTGGTGAACAATCTCAATGGTCGCCACAAGTTCGCTCCCAAGGCCACGACCTGGTCGTCCTGTAGTGACGTGAGCTGATTGATCAAGTGCGCGGGCAGCCGCCAAATGCGTTGTGCGAGTTGCGCCTGGCCGGCCGGAAGTCGTTGCATAAGCACAAGATCAGCCGCGTTCGCGGTCGCTCCGGCCTGCGGGTGCAAATACGGCAAAACGTAAATTGTGGTCTGCCATGGCGTTCTCGGCGGGAACAACTCCTGCGGAGTCGGGCCGCCGTCGTGCACGACGAGTAGCGGGCTGTCCTCGGTCGGCCGGGGCAGTTCGACCGGGCTGAGCCTGCGGATCTGCACGAGCGGAACCGGGCGGCCGTCCGGACCGGTGCCCGCCGCCTTCGCGAGCACCTGCCACTTCGTCGGACGCCCGGTCGCGATCACCACCCACGCGCCGACCGCCATCGCGCGCAACGCCGTCTGCAGCGCCAGGTACATCCCGCCGACCAGGACGATCCTGGTCGGTGCCGGGCGCAGCGCGGACACGATCAACGGCTCGCCGCCCATGCCCATGCCGAGCACCATGCCGCCGCGATCGCCGGACAGGCTGACGTGGTCGAGCATTTCCGGCGAGACCGTGAACTCCGGTGCGACGCCCTTGTTGAGTCCCTGCGTGTCCAACAACCTGCTGGAACCACTCACACCGCACCTCCAAGCGGCAACGTGGCCGCGAGCCCCGCGACCTGCAAGCCACGCAACGGGGTCAGGGTGATCCCGAGCTTGTCGGAGATCTCATCGAGCTTGTCGTCGGCGGCGTCGAGTTCGCCGGGCGTCCGCGCGCTGACGCGCACGAGACCACGAACACCGATCTGGTTGTCCTCCGCGCCAGGCGAAAGCGACAAGGCGATCGTCGACGACAACGCCCGTACACCGGTCAACGCGTTCAGGCTCGTCGCGACCTTGCCGTTGGGCCAGCCGGTGATCGAGTAGCTCGCGTGGCCGACGCCTGCCGCGGTCACACCCGACCACTTCTCCTGCAGGCTGACCCGGGTGTTCGTGCCGGCGACCGCGGTGAGTTCGGCCGACGTGATGCCTGCCTTCAACAGCTCGTCCGGGTCCAACGGTCGCGTCGGCACGCCACGGGACTCAAGGGCGTTGCGAACACGAGACAGCGCACCAATCAGCGCGCGGTGCGCGCCGACGACACCGCCGCCACGCTCACGAACCGCCGCGGGACAACGGCTTGGGTCCAGGCGTACGGCCACCCATGTGGTCCGTCGCGCGGCCGCGGGCAACGGCCCGAGCACCTCGAGATACGCGCCGAGCGCGGGCGAGTTGGGCGGCAGCGATGTGCTTCCGGGGTAGCAGTGCCAGATCACCTGGATCGCGTCGAGCACCACACCACGGTCCTCAAGGCACGGTGCCAGCGCGCCGAGCGGCAGGCTCGGCAGCGTGTCGGCCTGCGTGACCAGGCTCGGCGTGGGGTCGACGAGCAGCACAGCGGTCCACGTGCCGTCGTGCCACGCCAACCCAAGCGGGTTGCGCTCGTGATCCTGGCCATGGGCGACAACGAGGTCGGGCACGGCCAACCGCAGCAACGCGACACGCGCGTCCTCAGGGCCGGTGACGGCCGCGGCGCTGTCCGCGGCGACCTGCTCCATCGAGATCGGGGCTGAGGGCTTCGTCACTCTGCCGTGCGACCGGAACGTGTACCGCGTGGTCAAACTCACCCACTGCGGGAACCAGCGGCCACGCCACCGGATGAACGCGAACAGCAGCGCCACCACGACGACGCCGATCGACACGTACAGCAGGCTCGTGTTGATCGCCAGCAGGATCAGGCCGATGGCCAGGCCCAGTTCCACCACGACCAGGTTGGTCACCGGCAGCGCGCCGAGGCTCGCGCCGGTCTGCCTTCTGCGCGCGGAGATCGGGATCTTGGGCGTGCTGGGCTGCTGCGGTTTCGGCATCGGCCCGGTGCCCCCGGGCGGCGTGTTGCCCGGCGGACGCTGGCCCGGCGGCGGACCGGGCGGGCCGGGTGGGCGCCCACCAGGAGGCCTGCCGCCCGGTGGCGGCCCTCCCGGCGGCATTCCACCGGGTGGCCCACCGCCTGGCGGACGTCCCCCCGGCGGTGGTCCGCCATGGCGTGGTGGCGTGGTCACCGACATCCCTATCCGTCTCTTCCCCTCGATGGTCAAGCTGGTCAGCCCCAGTTCACCGGAACTGCCAGCCCTCGCCTTCCGCTACGGCTATCCTGCGGAACCGTACCGCGACAGGGAGAGCTGCAGGCCGAGAATGCCCTCAACACCGACGACAAAGTCTCAGGTTCAGGCGTATCGCTTCGTGCTGCGAAGGATGCAGTCCGCGCTGGTCCGTAAGGACGCAGTGATGCTGCACGACCCGATGCGCACGCACTCGCGTGCGACCGCCGTCGGGTTCATCCTCGGCGCGATCGGTGTGCTCGGGTTCGTGATCGTTGGCCTGCTGGCGCCCAAGCCGGCCCTGCCGGACAGCGGGATCATCATCGCCGAGCCGTCCGGCACGGTGTACGTGGTCTCGGGCAATCCGAAGACGCTGACCCCGACGTTCAACCTGGCGTCCGCGCGGCTGCTGATGCTGGCCCAGCAGAACCAGGGCCAGAACAACGGCGGCGCCGCGACCGATTCGGACACCCCGGCCACCCCGCCGGAGAACCCGAGGGTGATCGCGGACAAGGACCTCAAGGACATCCCGAAGCGCCAGCTGACCGGGATCATGAACGGCCCGCAGCTGCTGCCCGCCGACGACCAGCGGATCACCGACAACTGGGCGGTGTGCGACCGGATCGTGATCGACCAGTCGCTGCCGGAGGCCCAGCAGGCGAAGGGCATCGAGACCACGGTGCTCGCCGGGGTCAGCGACCTGAACAGGGAACTGCAGCCAGGCGAGTCGCTGCTGGTGCAGGCGGAGAACAAGAAGACCTACCTGGTCTACCGCACGCCGAGCAACGTCAACGAGCGCAACTCCAACGCGGTGCGCGCCGAAGTGGACATGACCAAGCGGCAGGACGGTACGAAGTCGGCCGAGGCGCAGGCGCTCAATCTGGACGAGAGCGACATCCGCCGGATCAGCACCGGCATGCTGAACGCCATTCCGGAGGTGAAGGCGCTCAGCGCGCCGACCATCTCCGGCAGTGGCACGTCCGATCTCGGTGTCCCGGTCGGCGCGGTGTTCGTGGTGCAGAACGCCAACAACCGTGACTACTACGTCCAGTACAGCGACGGCATCGAGCGGATCAAGTCGACCACGGCCGACCTGATCAGGTACGAGAAGTCGGCGGGCGGCGCGAGCATCCCGGAGGTCTCACCGGACCGGATCGGTTCGCAGACCATCCAGAACCGGATCGACGACAACCTCTCGCCGGAGACCCCGCCGGACGTGCTCAAGGCGCAGGCCGCGGGCAACTCGGTGGCGTGTCTCGGCTGGAGCCTGCAGGGCACCGGCGACGCGCGCGACGGCCACACGTCGCTGCACATCAGCGGTGAGCTGCCCACCCCGAAGGACTCGTCGGGTGCCCGGATGGCGCCGCTGAAGATCTCCACCCCGAACGCGGACGGCCAGAAGCTCGACGGCTTCTTCATGCCGCCGGGCCGGGCAGCGGTGGCCAGGGGCTCGTCGTCCAAGGCGGACTTCGACCGCGGCCCGATCTACCTGATCTCCGACCGTGGCGTGAAGTACGGCATCCCGGACACCAGGACAGCGGGCGCGCTCGGCCTCGACAAGCAAAGCCCGGCGCCGGACGCGATCGTGCGGCTGTTGCCGGACGGGGCTTCGTTGAACGCGAAGGACGTCAACCGCAGCTACGACACGGTGCCGTTGGATCCGAGCGCGGGCCGGGTGGAAGCGCCGGCCGCGCCGGCGAACTAGCCCTTCTTGGTACCCCTGAACGTGCCTGTCACGGTCATGTCCTTCGAGCCGAGGGTGACCGTGCAGGTCTCGTTCCTGCCTGAACAGCCGCCGCCTGTCCATTCGTCGAAGTAGCTCTGGAAACCGTCCGGCTTGGGCCCTGCTGGCTTCTGGCGCACCGTGATCTGGGTGGCCGGTTGGCCGCTGATGACGACTTGGGTTGGGCCGTCGGTGGAGCATGTGCGACCGTCGGGCAGGGTGATCGTCCCGTCGGCCTCGGGGAGAAGCTGGGCGCAGACGACGGTCAGCGTGACCGGCTTGAGCTTCCAGGTGGTCTGCACCGTGGTCAGGTCGCCTGATGCCGTGAAGGAACAGGTCAGGTCGCTGGTTGTGCAGGCACCGGCCCATTTGTCGAACTGGTAGCGGTCAGCGTCGGCCGGCCTGGCGTTCAGGCGGATCGGGGTGTTGCGCGGGACCTGGACTTCACACGTGCTGGGGCATCTGATTCCGTTGCCTTCCACGATGCCGGTGGCGTTCTGGGTGACCCTGACTTTGACCGGGTCCGCGGCCGTGCCGAAGGTGTGGCCGATGTCCAGCCGGTCGCCTCGCAGCACGAACTCGCACGTGGTCGTGCCGCCGGAACAGTTTTGCCACGAGCCGTGGGTGCGGCCTTGGTTCGGCGTGGCAGTCAGTTTGACGCCGGTGTCCGGCGGGAGGTCGACTTCGCACGTTCCTGGACAATCGATGCCGTTCCCGGTGATTTTGCCGCCGTCCGGTGATTTCACCCTGACCTTGTACGTCGGCGTCGCGGATACCGTGACAGGCACCGATGTCGCGATTTCCTCGTTGCCGACGAACGCTTTCACGGCGACCTGGTAGGTGTTCGCGGCTGTCCATTTGTGCGATGTGGTTGTGCCACTTCCGGATGCGCCATCGCCGAACATCCATCGCGCGTCGTGGGGTTGTGGACCTGCGAGGTTCTGGACTTTCAGCTCGATCGGCTGGTCGACGGTCGGACTGATGTCGCTCATGCTGATCTTGAGCTGGGCCTTGGGCTTTTCCGTTGCCGGGTCGGGGTTCGGCTGGTGGCCGGGCGGGGTGGTGGGCCGGCCTGCCGGATCGGTTTGCTTGGGCGGCTTCGGTTTGTCGGTACCGGGATTCGGTGTGGCTGGATTGGCCGGTGTTCCCGGCCCGCCGGTGATCGGGACCGTCAAGCCTTTGCCGGGATTCTTGGCGTCGTATTTCGCGGTGGGCGTGACCGTGCCGTCCAGCTGGATGACGCCCGCCTTCTCGGACATCACGTCGTTGTAGAAGACCACGCCGTCCTTGGTGAGCAACTGGAACGCCGTACCGGTGTCCAGGACTTTCGGTTTGCCGACCACGGCGGACCGCTGCAGATCGATGATCCACACCTCGCCGGTGACGTAGTTCGGCACGAACAACCGGTTGCCGCTTTCCACCGGGGCGCCGAAATCACTGTCCCCGGCGAGCGGAATCACCTTGGAACAATCGCTTTCCAGCAGATCGCAGACGGTCAGCACGCCACGTTTGTGGACGACGTAAAGGCGTTCGTTGTGGGGCGAGCCGCTGGCCCGCAGCACGTCGTCCGGGCGGACGTCGAGTTGGATCGTGTCGACGGCGGACGCGGTCGTGCTGCTGAGGCTGATCGCCCGCGCGCCTTTCCGGTCGATCACGACCGGATGCCCGTTGGCCAGCGTGATCAGGCTGTCACCCGGTTCGGCGACGTCGTGCAACGACCGCTGTCCGTCGCGTACTTTGGCGACCTTGCCGGTCGCCGGGTCGATCGACCAGAACACGCCGTCGTCGTCGACCGTCGCGGTGCCCGCGGTGAGCTTGTCCGCCACGGAGATCATCTCGCCGCGTCGTTGCAGGGTCCTCGGGTCCGTGTCGGCGAGAATGCCCCGCAGGTTGTCCACTGTGTACAGAGCGGTGCGGCCGGGGATGACCGTGAGGTCGCCGGACGCGTCGGCGATCGGTGTTGCAGGTTGGCTCACATCGAACGTCGCGCCGTCGATCCGGCGGATCGTGCCCGCGCTCTTGTCGATGGCGTACGCGGTGGTGCCCTGCTGCACAACCTCGAGCGAGTTACCGCTGGGCGCCACCTGAACCTGTGCCGACACTTCGGCAGTCATACCGTCGAGCAACGTCACCTGACCGACCTTGCCGGACGCCAACCACGCCGCACCGGACAGCAAACGCGTGTCCTGCACGGGGTTGCCGTTGCCGAACGCAGCTAGACCGGCGACCGCGAGTATCGCGACCGCCGCCAACCCGAAGCCCCTGATTCTGCGCATCGGGCCGAAGCGTGCCGACGCGATTCGGAACGCGACAGGGTGCGTGTACCTAGATCGGCCGGGAAAAGATCCCGGCGATTCGGAACCAGCCGGCGGCGCCTGGCGTCGGAGGCGGCAAAGCAGTTATCGCTGGGGAGGTAACTCATGGCCGGTGTGAAGATCGATCCGGACACGGTCACCGGCTATGCGAAGACCATGGCCGCCGGTGCTGACCGCCTGGACAACACGGCGCTGACACTGAACAGCTCCTTGGGCACCGAGGCCTTCGGCGAGCTCGGACGTCAGGTGCGTACGGCGGATGCGTACTCCCGCGCCGCCAGCACACTGCGCGATCAACTGGCCAGAGCCATCGAGACCCTGAATGCCGCATCGGACACACTCACGCAGGTCGCCGAGCGCTACCAGTCAAGCGACAAGGACACCGTCCACACAATGAAGCGGGCGGAGAACCAATGAACAACCTCGACTACCTGTCACAGCTCTGCCGTGACCTCGGGGTACCCGACATCGTCGAGGAGTACTTCGCACCAGTGGTAGGCCGCTGGAGCGACATGCACGAAGAAGCCGAGCGGTGGCGCGCGGCAGCGACAGCGGCCGACGAGGTGACGGCAAGCCTGAACAAGCCCCTCGGCGCGCTCGACGCAGCCTGGGAAGGCAAGACAGCGGACTCCTTTGTGGACTACATGCAGACGGTCGGCCTGGCGGGCAACGACATGTCGGACGCCATGCACGCCATGGCAAAGGTCCTGGACAAGACTGCGGACGGAATCCGCGAGATCGTGCAGGAGATGGGCGACGTCCTGTCCGACACGGCGGAAGCCAGCGCCCAGTCGATGGCCCTGCCACTGGGGGAAGACCGGACACGCCAGCACATCGAGAGCATGCGTAAGCCGATCCGGGAGTTCTTCGAGTCGGTCCGGCAAGTGCTGGAGGCTTTCGTCGGCCTGTGTGACGGCGTTGACGGCTCGAAGGCGTTCGAGCAGGTGAAGATGTCGCACACGTACCCGACGGAGAACTGGACGGTCGACGTGCCCGCCCGGCCTGCGGCGCCCCAGCCGGTCGAACCGGCAGCCGCAGCGGTGGGCGGCGGCAGCGCGGCGGCTTCAGTGGGTGGTGGCGGGGCTGTCCTCGGGGTTGGCGGCGTTGCTTCTGTGGGTGGTGGCGCGGCTGCTGTCGGTGGTGGCGCGGCTGCTGGCCTGGGTGGCCCGCCTGCTTCTGCCGGTGGGCCACCGCCTGTCACGCCACCGCCGTCATCAGGGCCTGGCGTGTTCGCGGCGATCGGCGAGGTGAATCCGGCCCCACCGCCGCCTCCGCAAGCCGCCGCTGCGGCACCGGGAAAGCCCGCCGCCGGCGGGATGGGAATGGGTGGGATGATGGTGCCGCCGATGATGTTCGGTGGTGCCCCTGGCGGCGGAAGCCAGGAGCACACCAACAAGACCCGGGTTGCCGGTGACCCCAGTGACATCTTCGGCGAACCGGCGGACGCCTCGCCGTCAGTGATCGGCGAGGAGGAGGACTGACCTACTCGCTGTCGCCGCGCCAGCGGGCGATGTCCTCCTCGGTGACCTCGACCGGTCCTTCCGCGGGCTGCGTGATCCTGATGTGGTTGCCGAACGGGTCACGCAACGCGCAGTCGATGCCGTACGGCTGCTGCGTCGGCTTCTCGGTGAACTCGACGCCCTTGGCGCTGAGCGTGTCGTAGGTCTTCTGGCAGTCGTCGGTGTTGAGGATCGCGGCGACACCGAGCGCACCCTTGGTGACCAGGTCCCGCACCTGCACGGCAGTCTCTTCGCTGAGCGACGGCGGCCCTGGGACCTCGAGCAGGATCTGCCGGTCCGGCTCGGACGGCAGGGCGACGGTGAGCCAACGCATGAATCCCATGTCGACGTCGGAGGCGACCTGGAAGCCCAGCTTGCCGACGTAGAAGTCAAGAGCCTCGTTCTGGTCGAGGACATAGACGGAGTGAATGCTGATGCCGGTGAACATGTCCCGAACCTTATGGCCGCCGGAGCCGGGTCGGCTTATCCAAAACTACTCGGTTTGCTCCAGGCTTTGACGAAGCAGACCGGAACGTGCACGGGCCGCGTGCGAGCCCGGTACTCGGAGGGCGACACGCCGACGATGGCCCGGAAGGTACGGCTGAACGTGCCAAGACTCTCAAATCCGACCTGAGTGGACACATCGGTCACGGTGACCGAAGTGGACCGCAGCAGCGCCATCGCCCGCTCGATCCGCCGCCGCTGCAGGTACCGATGCGGTGTCTCCCCGAATGTCGCCCGAAACGACCGAGTGAAGTGCGTCGGCGACATCAGGGCGATCCGGGCAAGGGCAGGGACGTTCAGCGGAGCGGCGAACTCGCGGTCCATGGCATCCCTGGCCCGCAGCAGCCGCCGGTTCTGATCCTCGTCCGGGCTGAACACAAAGCAATGGTAGTCAGCGTGGTACGCGCAGGCCGGCGATGAGCAGGCCGACCATTCGCCGTGCGTCGTAGTCGGGATCGCTGTCCGCGCCGATACAGAGGTTGCCGACGCTACGCATGAGCTCGTATGCCCCGACGTCGGAGCGAATCTCACCCGACTTGGTCGCGGCCTTGAGCAATTCGGTGCACACCGGCAGCAGACGGTCGAGGAAGTACGAGTGCAGGGCGTCGAACTGGGCGCTGTCTGATCTGAGCGCCGCGGCGAGACCGTGTTTGGTGACCAGGAAATCGACGAAGAGGTCGATCCATTGGCCGAGTGCGGCGTGTGGGCTGGCGCTGCTGGCCAGCAGGGCGGGCCCGGCCTCTGCGCACGCTTCGACCTGGTGCCGGTAGACGGCGATGATCAAGTCCGATCGGGTCGGGAAGTGGCGGTAGATCGTCGCCGTTCCGACGCATGCCTTGGCTGCGATGTCGCGTACGGGTGCTTCCACGCCTGACGTCACGAAGACCGCGGCTGCCGCTTCGAGCAGGGTCTCCTTGTTGCGTTGGGCATCGGCCCGCTTGGCCCGCGTGTCCGCCATCGCACTCCTCCACGTTGCTAAACGGGACAACGTTCCGTATCGTTAAACGGGACAGGGTTCCGTTTAACCAATCATGGCAGAGCAAGGGCGGGCAGCCAAGCCACGCCCCATTCGACACTGCCGTTTTCGAAAGGACGATCGGCTCCATGCCGACTTCATCCCGGCCTCGTTTCGGGATCATGACCGCACCCTCGCAGGTCGACTACCACGACGTCCTGCGGGTCTGGCGAGAAGCGGACGCGATCCCGCAGATCGAGCACGCATGGCTGTACGACCACCTGATGCCGATCTTCGGCGACCTGAACGGCCCGACCCACGAAGGATGGACACTGCTCGCGGCCCTGGCCGCCCAGACGCAACGCCTGCGCATCGGCGTGATGGTCACCAGCAACCGTTTCCGGCCACCGGCGCTGCTGGCCAAGATCGCCACGACTGTCGACATCGTGTCGGATGGACGCCTCGACTTCGGAATCGGTGTCGGCTCACGGCCCAGCCACCCGATCGCCAGGCGCGAGTACGAAGCACACGGCCTGCCCTTCCACGACACCGAACACGCGGTGGGAAGCTTCGCCGAAGCGTGCACGGTCATCCGTCGACTGTGGACCGAGACTGAACCGTTCGACTTCCACGGCGATTACGTCCAGCTGACCGGAGCGTTCGGCAACCCCAAACCGGTCCAGCGGCCCCACCCGCCGATCCTCATCGGCGGACGTTCCTCCGCGACGCTACGGGTGGTCGCCGAACACGCCGACGTCTGGAACATCCCCGGCGGAGACATCGAGGACGTTGTCCGGCGCAGCGCACTGCTGGACCGCTACTGCAAGGAAATCGGCCGCGACCCCGCCTCGATCACCCGCTCGATCAACCTCGCCGTCGACTACGACCACCCTGGCGCATGTAGGACCGCGATCAGCGAAGCGATCGACGCGGGCTTCGGGCACGTCGTTCTCGGACTGCTCCCGCCGTATCCCGCTGACGTCGCGCAGTGGGTCACCGACGAGCTCATCACACCAACCACGAAGTAAGGGGATCATCCATGGATACGCCGATCCTTTCCGTGAAACCGATCGTGCTGCCTGCCCCAGACCGTGGTGTGGACGTGCATGTACGCGTGTCCGCGCCTGTGACCGGGCACGATCTGCCGATTGTTGTTTTCTCGCACGGCTTTGGCTCGTCGTTGGACGGCTACGGCCCAGTGGCGGACTACTGGGCGGCGCACGGCTTCGTGGTCATCCAACCCACTCACCTCGACTCGCGAACGCTGAACATCCCGCCGGACGATCCCCGCACACCACGGATCTGGCGCTTTCGAGTCGAGGACGTGAAACGTGTCCTCGATCAGCTTGATCTCCTGGAAGCCGCCGTTCCCGGCTTGGCAGGGCGCACCGACCGAGACCGCATCGCCGCCGCCGGCCACTCCTTCGGCGGCCAGACAGCGGGAAACCTGCTGGGTTTGCGAGTCATCGATCCGGAAACCAAGCAAGGTGAGGACCTGTCCGACGCGCGAATCAAAGCGGGCGTGCTGTTCGCCACGGCGGGACTGGGCGGAGCGGACCTGTCGGCGTTCGCGGCGGAGAACTTCCCGTTCATGAACCCGAGCTTCGCGGACATGACCACGCCTGCCCTTGTGGTCGCGGGGGATCAGGACGACTCCCCGCTGACCGTCCGAGGCCCGGACTGGATGACCGACCCGTACTTCCTGAGCCCCGGCGACAAGAGCCTGCTCACGCTGTACGGGGCGGAACACTCGCTCGGTGGCATCCCGGGCTACGAAGCGAAGGAGACCACCGACGAGAACCCCGAACAAGTCGCGCTGATCCAGCGGGTGACCGTGGCCTACCTGAGGCACGCGCTCGGCATCGAGGACTCGAGCTGGCAGCAGGAGCAGAAAGCCTTGCGGGACAGCCCCTTGGGCCGGCTTGACTCGAAGTGACCGGATCCCCGGTCTCCGCGCGAACGAAACGGGGCGCCCCTTGTCCTTGGGGCGCCCCGCTTCTCCTCTTGCCGCTCAGTCCGGCTGGATCCACGAGGTGTGGATCAGTTGCTGGCCCAGCTTCCGGGTGATCAGCACGCCTCGGCCGGGTGGCAGCGGCTTGGACTTGTACGTGCCGAGCAGGACGCCCTCGTCCTTGCTCGCGCTCATCACCAGGCCGGGGGCGGAGAGTTCCTTCAGCTTGCCGATGATCGGGTCGAACGAGGCACGTGCCGCACCACCGGACCGGCGGGCGACGATCATGTGCATGCCGACGTCCTTGGCCTGCGGAAGGAACTCCTGCAGCGGCTGCAGCGGGTTTCCGCCTTGGGTGGCCACCAGGTCGTAGTCGTCGACGATCACGAACAGCTCCGGGCCGGACCACCATGAGCGGCTCTTCAGCTGCTCCTGCGTGGTGTCGGGGCCGGGCAGCCGCTTCTTCAGCGAGCCGACGACGTCCTTCATCATGTCGTTGAGCTGGTTGGCCGAGACCGCGTAGCCCAGCAGGTGTCCGGTGTTGATGAAGCCGAGCATGGTGCGGCGGTAGTCGACGAGCAGGATGACCACTTGGTCTTCCGAGTAGCGCTCCATGATGCCGCGCGTGATGTTGCGCAGCAGGTTCGTCTTGCCGGACTCGCCGTCGGCGAACGCCAGGAAGTGCGGCTCGGCGTCGAAGTCGAGGTAGACGGGCGCCAGCTCGTCCTCGTTCACGCCGATCGGGACCAACCTGGTGTTGCGGTGCTTGTCCATCTTGATCAGGTCGTCGTACGACATCATGTCCGGCAGCAGGCGGATCGCCGGTGCCGACGGGCCACGCCAGTACTGCCTGATCTTCGCCGTCGCGTCCTGCACACCGGCACCGACGTCCTCGGCCTTCGGCGAGCCGTCCATCCGCGGCAGGCCGACAAGGAAGTGCAGTTTGTCGCGGGTCAGACCGCGGCCGGGCCGGCCGGGCGGCACGTTCACCGCGACGCGGCGGTCGATGTCCGACTCGGTCGGGTCACCGAGCCGCAGCTCGAACCGGGTGCCCATCAGGTCCTTGACCGCGGGCCGGATCTCGGCCCACCGGTTGGCGGCCACGAGCACGTGCACGCCGTACGACAGACCCTGCGCGACCAGGTTGACCACCTGCGCCTCGAGGGCCTCGAACTCCTGCCGGAAGTTCAGCCAGCCGTCCACGATCAGGAACACGTCACCGAACGGGTCCTCGGTGATCTGCCCCTGCCGCTTGCGGTTGCGGAACTCGACCATCGAGTCGATGCCGTGGTCACGGAACATCTGCTCGCGTTCGGTGATCAACGAGGTGATCTCGGCGACCATCCGCCGGGCGAGGTCGGGGTCCAACCTGGACGCCACACCGCCGACGTGCGGCAGGCCACGCAGCGACGCGAGCGTTCCACCACCGAGGTCGAGGCAGTAGAACTGCGCTTCCTGCGGCGTGTGCGTCAACGCCATCGACATCACGAGGGTTCGCAGCAGCATGGACTTGCCGGACTGCGGACCGCCGACGATCGCCGCGTGACCCGCGGCACCGGAGAAGTCCGCCCACAGCAAGTCGCGCCGCTGCTCGTACGGCTTGTCGATGATGCCGAGTGGCACCTGGAGACGGCCGTTGGCGAAGTGCCCCGGCACCGTCATACCGCGGTCCTCAGTGGGCTGCAGCGGCGACAGCAGCTCGTCCAGTGTGCTCGGAGTCTCCAGCGGCGGCAGCCACACCTCGTGCGCGGGCGGGCCTTGCTTGTACAGCCGCTTGACGATGACGTCGAGCTCGCTCTCCTCGGTGCCGCCTTCCGGCTTCTGCTCCTTGGGCTGCTCGATCGGCCGGATCGGCTCCTTGGGGATCTCGATGAAGTCCGGCACGAACAGCCGCGGCCGCTTGTCGCTGGTCACCGGCGCCGACGGGCCCGCGGTCTGCATGCCTGCGGGCCGGTACGGACCGGACACATAGGACGCCTTGAACCGCACCATGCTCGAGGTGTCGAACTTCAGATACCCGGACCCTGGAATGGAAGGCAGTTCGAACGCGTCCGGAACACCGATCGCCGCACGGGATTCCGCCGCGGAGAAGGTCTTCAGACCGATCCGGTACGACAGGTGTGAGTCAAGGCCGCGCAGCTTGCCTTCTTCCAGCCGCTGCGACGCCAGCAGCATGTGCATCTGCAGTGACCGGCCGAGACGTCCGATCGCGACGAACAGGTCGATGAAGTCCGGCTTGGCGGACAACAGCTCGGAGAACTCGTCGACCACGATGAACAACGCGGGCAACGGGTCGAGGTCGGCGCCGTTCTCTCGCGCCTTCTCGTACTCCCAGACGTTCTTGAAGTTGCCGCCGTTCTTCAGCGCTTCCTGGCGCCGGTTCATCTCACCGGCCAGCGCGTCCTTCATCCGGTCGACCAGTGTCAGGTCGCCCTGCAGGTTGGTGATGGTCGCGGCGACGTGCGGCGCGTCGTCAAGACCGAGGAACGTCGCACCACCCTTGAAGTCGACGAGGACGAAGTTGAGGATCGTCGACGAGTGCGTCGCCAGCATGCCCAGCACCAGCGTGCGGAGGAACTCCGACTTACCGGAACCGGTGGCACCGATGCACAGGCCGTGCGGGCCCATGCCCTCCATCGCCGCCTCTTTGATGTCCAGCTCGACGGCCTGGCCGAACTCGCCGACACCGAACGGGACCCGGTAGCGGTCGCGGACCGGCCGCGGCCGCCACGCCTGCTGCACGTCGAACGTCATCGGATCGCCCGGGATGCCGAGCAGTTCCAGCAGCGTCGGGTTGGACAGCAGCGGCTCTTCCTCGCCGGAGTCCGCGGCGCCGGTGCCGAGCCGGTACGGGGAAAGCTTGCGCGACAACGCTTCCGCTTCGGCGATGGTCAACGTGTCCGGCGCGCCGAACCATTCCACACCACTCTGGCCACTGCGTGCGCCGAGCCGCGTCGGCTCGACGACCAGCCGCAGGCCGCGCCGCGAGGTCAGGTTGCCGAGCGAGTCGGACAGGTCAAGCAGCGTGACGCCGATCAGGCCTTCTTCCAGGATGATCTGCTCTTCACGGGTGACGTCGCCGTCGTCGATCACGATCACGATGTGCGGCTGGTCGGGCTGCGGCGGCGCGTTGCGGGTGAACCGCTGCCGGTCGCGCAGCTGCTCGTCCAGCCAGTGCTCGATCTGGGCGAGCGAACCGGCCATCAGCCGCATCTGGCCGATGCCGTCGACCATCGTCGGGTGCTGGACGTGCGGCAGCCATTTCGCCCATTCCCACTCCGCCTTGGCACGGCCCGCGGTCACCACGGCGACGATCACGTCGTCCGGCGTGTGGAAAGTCACCAGCTGGGCCAGCATCGCCCTGGCCAGTGCGCGGGTCAGCTCCTTCTCACCGGAGAAGCTGACCGCGGCGAAGTTGCGGATCGCCAGCGAGATCGGCAGGTCGGGCACGATCGAGTGGGCGCGCACGAACCGGCGCAGCGCCAGCGTGGCGATCGGTTCCAGCTCGTCGACCGGGCCGGTCTGCGGCGGCACCAGCCGGGTCGCCAGCCGGGTGGAGGCCCGGCCGACCCGCAGGTGGCAGAAGTCCGCATCGGACTGACGGCGCTCCCACATCCGCCGGGAGGACTGGGCGATCGACCACAGCGCCTCGGGGTCCGGGTGGATCCACTCCCGCTCGAGCCGCTGGTCACGGGCCGCCTCACGGGCCCGGTCGCGCATCTGGCCGAGGTAGCGCAGGTAGTCCTTGCGGTCCTCGTTCATCTCGGCCTTCTTCTGCCCGCCGCTGCGGCCACCGCCGCCCGCGAACATGCCGACCATCGAGAACATCATCATGACCGGGAACAGCAGCGTCATCGGGTTGCGCGCCTGCGGACCGCCGAGGGTGAACATCACCACGACCATGCCCAGCATCGCGACGATCATGACCACCGGCATCATCTTCATCACGATGCTGCCGGGGATGACCCGAGGAACCTCAGGTGGCGGCTCGAGGTGCACCTCGCCGCCAGGCGGACGCGGTGCGGCGAGACGTGGCATGCGCTTGAACTGCAGCGTGCTCACGGTGTGGGCCCCTCTTCGACGTTCGACAGACGTACATATCGCGGAACCGCCAGCGGAGGTGATCCCGGTGCGGTCATACTAGGGCCGCCCACCGACAGGGATGCGCCATTCGGTGAAGAAGTACCCGGCCAAGTGGGCGAGGAGCATAGGGTCAGGCGGACATTCCGCAGAAGCTCGAAGGGGGCAGGCGTGGCTACCGGTACGACGGTGTTCAGCAGGGTGACTGTCGTCGCGCCGAGAACGCGCATCGACGTCGCACTTCCCGCTGACGTCTCAGTGGCCGATCTGCTGCCGATGCTGCTGGACATGGCTAACGAGAAAACGCCGGACGGCGGCGCCCGCCACGGCGGGTGGTGCCTGGCCAAGCTGGGCGACAGCCCGCTGGAGCCAAGCCGCACGCTCGGATCGTTGGGCATCGTCGACGGCGACATGTTGCAGCTGCGCAAGCGCAACGAGAATCCGCCGCCACCGCTGTACGACGACGTGGTCGACGCGATCGCGGAGTCCAGCCCGGACAGCTTCCGGCCGTGGACCAAGCAGACCGCCAACCGCATCGGGTACGCCGCGGGCGCGCTCGCCCTGGTCATCGCGGCCGTCGCGGTGTTCATGGGCGGCCCGGTCAACGGCGGCTCCCAGCTCGCCGCGGCGATCGCGGCCGGCGCGACCGCGGTGATCGCGGTGGCCGCCGGTGCTGTGGTCGCGCGGGCCTACCAGGCGTCGACCGCGGGCGTGCTGATCGCGGCGGCCGGTGGTCTGCCGATGGCGTTCGTCAGCGGTATGTACATCGTGCCGGGCGGTCTCGGTGCGGCGAACTTCCTGCTCGGCTCGGCCCTGATGGGGATCGTGGCCTCGGTGTCGATCATGGTGATCGGCGCGGGCGTGACCACGTTCGTCGCGGCCGGGACGGCTTCGGTGTTCGGCATCCTGGCGTTCACCGTCGGCACCTTGATCGACCACCCGGCTCCGGGAATCGCCGCTGGCACGGCCGCCGCCGCGCTGGCAGGCATCTCGATGTTGCCGAGGCTGACGATCCAGCTGGCCAAACTGCCGCTGCCGAACGTGCCGGGCAGCGCGGAAGACCTCAAAGAAGACACGGCCATGCCGGACTATCGGTCGATCGAGCGGCGCGCGGGCCTGGCGCACGAGTACATGACGGGCATGATCGTCGGCAGCGGAATCGTCGCCGCGATCTCCGCGATGATCAGCGCGACGGCCCCGGGCGTCTGGGGCATCATCACCGCCGTCGTGGTCACGCTCGTACTGCTGCTGCGCGGCCGGACGTACGCCAACGGCAGCCAGGCGGTCGCGTTGCTCGCGACGGGAATGCTCTCCGCCGCGGGTGTCCTGATCGGATGGCTGGTCGTGGCCAGTGCGTTCGACCGCCTGCTGTGGGTGTTCGGCGCGCTGCTGCTGATCGCGGCGGGCGCGCTGGTGCTCGGCGTGATCTTCCCCGAGCAGAAGTTCTCCCCGCCACTGCGCCGTGGCGTGGAGATCTTCGAGGCGATCTGCATCGCGGCCGTGCTGCCGCTCGCGCTCGCCGTGATGGATCTGTACTCGACGTTGCGGCACTTGAACTTCAAGATCTGATGGCCAGGACAACGACGAAGATCGCGTCGGTGGTGGCCGTCGCGGGTCTCATGGCGGCCAACCCCGCCCATGCCCAGCAGAACCCCTCAGGCCCGGTGCCCGAGAAGGTCAACCTGAGCCGGGCCGTGGTGCGCGACACCCAGGCGCCGCCGACCAACGTGGAGTACTCGCTCAAGGGCCAGTGCATGGGCTCGTTGAACGACGGCAACGTGGTGCTGCCCAACAAACCGTGGGGCCAGCAGCAGCTGCGGATCGAGGAAGCGCACAAGTTCGCCACCGGCAAGGGCCAGGTGGTCGCGGTGATCGACACCGGAGTGCGTGGTGATCACCCGTACTTCAACGGCCGCGTGATCAAAGGCGCTGACTACGTAAGCAAAAACTCCAACGCGTTCGACGACTGCGACGGGCACGGCACCGAGGTCGCCGGCATCATCGCGGCGCGCAGCCCGGACCTGACCAAGATCGGCTTCACCGGGGTCGCGCCGGACGCGAAGATCGTGGCCATCCGCCAGTCCAGCGAGCTCTACAAGGGCACACCCGCGCCGACCCAGGAAAAGCCCAACCCGGGCGAGCAGACCGCGGGTGACCTGAACACGCTGGCGCAGGCGGTCGTGCACGCGGCGAACCGGCAGGACGTCACCGTGATCAACATGTCGGTGGACAACTGCAGGCTGGCGTCCTTCGCGATGTCCGAGCCGGAGCGGGACCTGCAGCGAGCCCTGCGGTTCGCGGTCGACCAGGGCAAGGTCGTCGTGGCCTCGGCCGGCAACCAGGGCCCGATCTGCACGGACCCGAGGAACGGGCCGGATCCGAAGAACCCCACGCACATCGTGACGCCGCCGTGGTTCGCCGACGACGTGATCTCGGTGGCCGCGGTGAACCGCAAGGGCAACCTGGCACCGTTCAGCGTGCAGGGACCGTGGGTCAGCGTGGCCGCGCCGGGCACGGAGATCATCTCGCTGGACCCGGGCGGGACGCTGGCGAACCAGACGTTCCAGGGCCAGCAGAAGACCGAGATCCAGGGCACGAGCTTCGCGGCGCCGTACGTCGCCGGGCTCGCGGCGTTGATCCGTGAGCGGTTCCCGGAGCTGTCCGCGCGGCAGGTGATGAACCGGATCAAGATGACCGCACAGCACCCAGCGGCCCCGGGCGGCCGGGACAACCTGGTCGGCTACGGGATGATCAACCCGATCGCCGCGCTGACCGCGATGGTGCCCGCGGAGTTCCAGATCCCCAACGACAGGGCGGAGAACCTGCCCGCGAGCATGCCTCCGGTCAAGCCGAAGGACTGGACCGCGATGACGATCGCGCTGATCGGTGCGGGCGGTGGCGTGGTGATCTTGCTGCTGACCCTGTTCGTGATGCACGCCATCCGCCGCAACAAGGGCGAACCTCAGTCCTGAGAGGACGCGGACCGCGTCAGTTGGTCCGGTACGCGCCGATCGCCAGCGCCGCCCCGACGGCGGCGACCGTGAGGTTGGCGTAGAGCTCGTACCCGGCCAGGAAGTCGATGTTCGGGATCACCCAGCGGTTCACCGAGTTCAGGATGAACCCGAAGAACGGCTGGTAGAACAGGTGGTCGATGGTGCCGCTGATCCCGATGAGCAGCAGCACGACGCCCAGGAACGAGATGGCCTTCCGCATGGTCGTCAAAGCTACGAACAACCAGTTGGCCCGTGGATCGGCCGGAGGAATCGGGCAGTCCGACCAAAGTATCAAGTTTCCGCCTGCGCCCCGGCGTCCGCGTACAGTCCCGGAAACATGAAGCGTCGCCGCCGTGTCCGTGACTGGCTCGTGGACACCGTGCTGTTCATGTTCGCGGCGCTGATCGGACTGCTCGCGGCGGCCGAGCGGTTGAACGGCAACGCCCCGATGCCGGACCCGCCGTGGCTCTTCGACATCGACCAGATGCTCGGCCTGCTCGCGTGCGGCACGGTCTGGATCCGCAAGCGCTGGCCGGTCCACGTGTGCCTGAGCCTGCTGGCCGTTTCGACGGTCTCCGAGCTGACCGCGGGCGCGATGATCGTCTCGCTGTTCACCGTCGCGGTGCACCGGCCGCCGAAGATCTCATTGCCCGTGTTCGGGGTGAGCATGGCCGCCGCGGGGATCTTCGTGCTCGTCCGGCCCGAACCGAGCGGGCCGTGGTTGACGATCATGTGGGCCCTTCTGCTGCAGGGCACGGCAGTCGGCTGGGGCCTGTTCATCCACCACCGCCGTCAGCTGATCATCTCGTTGAAGGACCGGGCGGACCGGGCGGAGACCGAGGCGCAGTTGCGGGCGCACCAGGTCCGGGAAGAGATCGCCAGGGAGATGCACGACGTGCTCGGCCATCGGCTGTCGCTGCTGAGCGTGCACGCGGGCGCGCTCGAGTACAACCCGGCGGCGGCCACTGAGGACATCGCCAGAGCGGCCAAGGTGATCAGGGAAAGCGCACACCAGGCCCTGCAGGATCTGCGTGAGGTCATCGGTGTGCTCAGGGCACCGGTCGGGGAGATGCCGCAGCCGACGTTGGCCGACATCAGCACGCTGGTCAGCGAGTCACGCCGGGCCGGGATGAATGTCCGGCTGCGGCAACAGCTTTCCGGTGCCGTCCCGGATCTGCTCGGCCGGACCAGCTACCGGATCGTCCAAGAAGGACTGACGAACGCCCGCAAACACGCGCACGGCGAACCGGTGCGGGTGTCGGTGAGCGGCGAGCCGGGCGAGGGCATCACCGTCGAGGTGTTCAACACACTCGGCGAACCGGCGACCCCCAAGCCGGACAGCCAGGGCCTGAAGGGTTTGGGGGAACGTGTGGCGCTGGCCGAAGGACGACTCGAGCACGGGCAGACCACCGACGGATGGCGGTTGCGGGCATGGCTACCGTGGCCTGCGTGACGACCTCTGTCCTGATCGTTGACGACGACCCGTTGGTCCGCGCGGGCCTTGCCATGATGTTCGGCGGCGCACCGGACATCACCGTTGTCGGCGAAGGGAAAGACGGCACCGAAGTGCTGTCGTTGGTCGACACGCACGCGCCGGACGTCGTGCTGATGGACATCCGGATGCCCGGGATGGACGGGCTGTCGGCGACCGAGGTGCTGCGCGCGCGTCTTAACGCGCCCGAGGTGATCATCCTGACCACCTTCGACGCGGATGCCCATGTGCTGCGGGCATTGCGGGCAGGTGCGGCGGGATTCCTGTTGAAGGACACCCCGCCAGGGGAGATCGTCGAAGCGGTCCGCCGGGTGGTCCAGGGCAATCCGGTGCTGTCCCCGGCGGTGACCAGGCGGCTGATCGACCGGGTCGCCGAGACCGGCGAGGACCGGCGGCGTGTTCAGGCCCGTGACCGGCTCGATCTGCTGTCGGATCGGGAGCGGGAGGTGGCCGTGGCGGTCGGCCAGGGCAAGTCGAACGCGGAGATCGCCGCGACCCTGTACTTGAGCGTGCCGACGGTCAAGACGCACGTCTCCAGCGTGCTGACCAAAATGGACCTGAACAACCGGGTGCAGATCGCCCTGCTCGTGCACGACGCCGGACTACTCGACGGTCAATGACCGCACGATGTCGAGCAGTTCGGCGCGGTAGACCGCGGCCGGGTCGTTGGACAGGGAACCGAGGTGCCCGAATATTTCCAGGGTGACCAGGCCGTGCAGCCTGCCCCACGAGCGCAGCGCGAGCGCGACGACGTCCGGTGAGAGGTCCGGTGCGTCCTGCTTGAGCTTGGCCAGGTAGGTCTCCGGGAAATCCGTCCACGCGAACTCGGCGTCGGACGATGGCCGACTCGGTGGGCAAGCGTGTGCGACCAGTCGGTTGAGGCCACCGCAGATCCGCCGCGCGGCCTGTTCGATCGGGTTCTCGTCCGCGAGCGGCGTGTACCCGGGCACCGGGTCGCCGTAGATCAACCGGAACCCTTGCGGATTGGCCAGTGCCCACTCGCGCAGTGCGTGCCCCCAGGCCAGGAGTTTGCCCGAGGGTGTGGTGGCGTCGTCGCAGGCTGTCTCCAAAGCGTCCGCGAGGGAAGCGCCGACCTTTCGGATCAACGCGCTGACCAGGTCGTCACGCGTGGGGAAGTAGCTGTAGATGGCGCGTGCGGTCATGCCCATTTCCCTGGCGATACCGCGTAACGAGATCGCTCCGGGCCCTTCGGTGGCCATCTGACGCAGCGCGATGTCGGTGATCTCCTGTGTTGTCTGCGCACGCAGGCGTTCGCGCCTGGTCAGCGTGGTCTGGTCCACAGTTGACACGTTACACCGTGGCAGGTATTCCTCGGTGATACAGAAGTACACACCGTGTCATTTTTAGCCGGAGGCGAGTCATGGCGGCGTATCTGATCATCGAATCCCAGATCAAGGACCCGGGAAGGTCGGCGAGTACGTCAAGGCCTCCGGCAGCACGGTCGAGGACCACGGCGGCCGATACCTGGTCGCCGGGGTCGTTCCCGAGCAGGTCGAAGGCGACACCTGGCCCGACGGCAAGGTGTCCGCGCTGATCGAGTTCCCGACCATGGCCAAGCTCAAGCAGTGGTACGACTCGCCCGAGTACGCCAAGGCCAGGCTGATCAGGGACGAGGCGGTCACCGCGCGGGTGATCTTTGTCGACGGAAACGCGTGACCGGGCACCCCCTACGATTCGAAAAGACTTCGAGTTCTCGGGGGTGACTGGGTAGATGACGCTGCGCGTCGCCGTGGACTTCGGGACGTCCAGCACGTGTGTCGCCGTGTCGCACAACGGCCGCGAACCGCAGGTCGTCGCGATGGACGGGCGTCCGGTGCTGTCCTCGGCGGTGTACGCGTCGCCCGACGGCACGCTGTTCGTCGGGCTGGAGGCGGAGCGTCAGGCCGCGGTCGACCCGTCGCGCTACGAGCCCAACCCCAAACGCCGGATCGACGAGCCGGAGCTGCTGCTGGGCAACAGCGTGGTTCCTGTCAGGGAAGTGATCCGCGCGGTGCTTACCCGTGCCATCCAGGAAGCACGCCGGTTCGCGGCCGGTGCCCGCGTGGACCAATTGGTGTTGACGCACCCGGCTGACTGGGGCGGTATCCGCACTCGGGTGCTCCGCCAGGCCGCCAACGGCCTCTCCGAGCGTATTTCCCTTGTGCCGGAACCCGTTGCGGCTGCCGTGTTCCACGCGGAGAACCTGTCCGGGCAAGCCGACACGATCGCCGTGCTGGACATCGGTGGCGGCACTGTGGACGTCAGCGTGGTCAGCCGCGCGGGCAATCCGGGGCACGGATTCCGTGTGCTGGCAACAAAAGGCGACCCGTCCTTCGGTGGCGCGGACGTCGATCAGGCGCTGCTGCAACACGTCGGCCGCCTGGTGTCCAACATGGACCCGGACGCGTGGCGGTCGCTGATCGAAGGCCGTGAGCTCGCCGACCGCAGGCGCAGACGGGTCGTCTCGCAGGACGTCCAGGGCGCCAAGGAAACTCTCTCCCGGCACACGTACACCGACGTGCCGATGCCGGTTCCGTTCGCCGACGCGCACGTGACCCGCAACGACCTCGAGCAGTTGATCACGGCACCGCTGGGGCGGGCCGTCGAGCTGACCGCCGCCGCGATCCGCGAATCCGGCGTCCAGCCCAACCAGGTTTTCCTCGTCGGCGGCTCAAGCCGGATCCCAATGGTGGCGCGGCTGGTACACGAACGGATCGGAATCATCCCGACCACTCTCGACCAACCGGAGACAGTGGTCGCCCGTGGCGCGCTGAAGGCCGTGCCCGGCGAGGTGCCGCAGGTCCAGCAGATCCAGACGGTCCGGGTGGCGCCCGTGCAGCCACCGCGCCCGATCGCGCCCCCGCCGCAGTTCGCTCCACCGCCTCCGCCGCCGAAACGCGGCAGTAAGAAGCCGTGGATCCTCGGGGGTGCGGCGGCAGCGGCCATCGCCGCGGTGGTGGTCGTGGTTCTCGTGCTTACCTCAGGCGGGGCGAGCCCGCCCGCGGCTCCGCCCGGCCGCACGATCGCCCAGTTCGACTACGAGTTCACGATGCCGCAGGACTGGAAGCAGGTCGCGGCGGACACGACCTACCGCGAGGTCCGGGTGAAACCGGAAGGCGCGGAACAAGGCCTCGACACGATCATCGTGCAGGAACTGGCACTGGCCTTCGACCCGGCGGCCGAGCGGGAACGCGCGGTCGGCGGGCTGCGGCAGAAGTACCAGCAGTCCACCAACCTGCGACTGTCCGATCTGAACGAAAACGGCCGGTTCGCCGACCGGGACGTGATCTCCTACCGCCAGCAGGTCGACAACGCGACCGTGGAGTGGTTCGTGCTGTTCGAGAAGCGCGCCCAGGTCAGCATCGGATGCGAGTACACGCCGAGCGGCCGTGACCGGGTGATGGCCGCCTGCGACCAGGTGGTCCGCACGATGAAGGTGAACTGATGTCGCAGAGCTTCGACGAGGCGATGGCCAAGTTCTCCGGCGAGGTCGACGACGCGGTGAGCCGTGCGCGCCGGGCCGCCGCCGAGGCCCGTGAACTCACCGCGCGGTTGCGTACCGAGAGCCGTCAAGAGCCGTCGGTTCCACCGACGAGTGAAGAAGACGATGACTTTTCACAAGAGCAAATCATGACCCGCGACTAGCGGTCCAATCGGTATAACCGCAGGTTGATACCGGTTTTTCGGCATTCGCATTCGCATCGACAAACCCCGGTTCCACGGTCCGGCGTTTACTAGAGCAACTACCTCGAAACTTCTGCGGACAGGGCGGAACCGAAGCTGGCAGGGTCTGCGTCGGAAGGGTTGTACGAACAAAGAACGAGCAACCAGAACTTCAATGAAGGGGGTAACTCCCAATGCCGCAGGGTGCTTTCTCTATTACGCCGGACATGCTGCACAAGGCGTCGGTGGACACCGCCAACGTCCGTGAGGCGCAGCAGGGCCACATCACCCACCTGCGCAACCAGCTCGCGCAGCTCGAGGGCGCCTGGGAAGGTTCCGCCGCGCAGGCGTTCCACTCGCTGGTCGCCCGGTTCAACACCGCGGCCGAGAAGATCCTGACCGACCTGCAGACCATCAGCGAGAGCCTCGCCTCCTCGGCCAAGATGTACGGCCACCAGGAAGAGGCCAGCAAGTCGACCTTCACCAAGGCCGAGGGCAACTTCAGCTTCTGATCCTCGCCGGATCGCCCGCGTCAGTCAGATCTTTTCACGCCATTCGCTTGACCAAGACTTTTCCATTGGGAGGAACCTCAAATGCCAGACGGTCAGAACATCAAGGTTGATTTCGGCGCAGTCGAGAACGCCGGTGCCCAGATCAAGGCCACCGCCGCCAAGATGGACGGCGAGCTGGACACCCTGCGCAGCCAGCTGCAGCCGCTTGGCGCCGCCTACCAGGGTGCCGCCCGCGACGAGTGGGACCGCGTGCAGCAGACCTGGAACCAGGCGCAGAACGACCTGAACCAGGTCCTGGCCCAGATCGGTGCCGCGACCAGCCAGGCCGCCGCGGACTACCAGGAGACCGAGCACGGCGTGAAGCGTCTCTGGGGCTGAGTCACTCGGTTCTGGACAAAGGCGAAAGGACCCCGAGCACTCGGGGTCCTTTTTCTATGCCCGATGTCAGCCGCGGGTCGCGCCGAGCCGCGCCCAGAAGTCGTCGGAAGCCGCCTTGTCCGGCAACGCCGTGGTCTCACCGGCAGCGGGCAGCGGCGGGAAGTCGTCCGCGGCGGAGCGGCCGCGGGCCTCGTAACCGACCTCAAGCTGGACCTTGCCGTCCTTGCCGGGAACCTCGCCCTTCACCTCGACCTTCCGCAACGTCCCATCGGCATTGACGATGATCTTGGTCGGGAAGACCTTCCCCATCATCTCCGGCTCGACCAGCGCGGTGACGTCCGCGGGGATCGGGATCACCGAGTTGTCGATGAACGCCTTGAGCGTGATCCCTGTTCGCACCTCGGTCGCGCCGTCCGCGCCCTTCGAGCCTTCCGGGGCGGCCACGCCGCCCTTGGCCGTCTGCTCCATCGCGTCGATGAGCTTGCACAGGGTCTGCAGTCCGGAGATGGCGCAGCCGTATCCGGAGACCGGGCTCGCCGGCTCGGAGACCCATGGTGTCGGCGCGAGTTTGGCGTAGCCGGGGCCGAGCTTGATGTATCCCCGGTCGCCGTCGGCCGGCCGGTAGAGGTCGTAGTCGAACCCGGGGTGCGAGGTGGACTTGATCTTCGTGATCAGCGCGGGTGGCGTTCCTCTCATGCTGACGCTCACCTCCGAGCCGGACCGCTTGTCCTTGATGGCCCCGTACCGGTAGACGGTGCCGCGGAAGTCCGTCGCGTCTTTGATGTAGGTCCTGACCGAGTCCAGACCGACGTTGTAGAACCGCTCGCCCGCGACCTTCAGGTCCTTCGGGTTCGGCACAGGTGAGCCGGTCACCGCCTGGCCGCACCCCGCGACGAGCGCCACCGCTGCCAGTGCCAACCTGGTTACACGCATCACGTCCCCCTGGAGTGAAGTCCCAGATCGGGAGGCTATCGCAGGGGCCGCCGACGGGCCGGGCGGTCGCGTTGGAGGGGGCGTTTTGACCCTCCGGGAGCGCACCAGGTATCTTCTATCGTTGTTGTGCGGCGCGGCGTGTGACTACTCGCGCCCTTGGTGGGTCCGACCTGCCGTGGGTTCGGCCCGCACAGGTACCCAGACGCAAGTTTTGACGATGAGGTAGACCCGTGCCCACGTACAGCCCGAAGCCCGGCGAGGTGGCCCGCGCCTGGCACGTGATCGATGCCGAGAACGTGGTACTCGGCCGCCTTGCCACGCAGGTCGCAACCCTGCTGCGCGGCAAGCACAAGCCGACCTACGCCCCGCATGTGGACACTGGTGACTTCGTCGTCATCGTGAACGCCGAGAAGGTTGTCCTCACCGGCAGCAAGCGGGATCAGGCTTTCGCCTACCGGCACAGCGGTTACCCCGGCGGACTCACCAAGAAGTCCTTCGGCGAACTGCTGGACACCCGCCCCGACCGGCTCGTCGAGAAGGTCGTCAAGGGCATGCTGCCGAAGAACAAGCTCGGCCGTGCCCAGGGCAAGAAGCTCAAGGTCTATGCCGGCCCTGAGCACCCGCACACGGCGCAGCAGCCGACGCCCTTCGAGATCACCAAGGTTGCCCAGTGAGTGAAGAGAACCTGACCGCCGAGAACGTCGACGCCGTCGACGCCCCTGAGCTCGACCAGCCTGAGGCCACCACCGAGGAAGCTCCGGCGCCCGCCCCGGTCGTGCGTGTCCCCGCCCCCGGCGAGGTCGCCCAGACCGTCGGCCGCCGCAAGGAGGCCGTGGTCCGCGTCCGGCTCACCCCGGGCACCGGCCAGTTCCGGCTGAACGGCAAGAGCCTCGAGGACTACTTCCCGAACAAGGTGCACCAGCAGCTCATCCGTGAGCCTCTGGTCACTGTGGACAAGCCCGAGCTCTTCGACGTGCGCGCCAACCTCCGTGGCGGCGGCATCACCGGCCAGGCCGGTGCGCTGCGCCTGGCGATCGCCCGTGCGCTGATCGAGCTGGACGCCGAGGACCGCCCGGCGCTGAAGAAGGCCGGCTTCCTGACCCGTGACCCGCGGGTGAAGGAGCGCAAGAAGTACGGCCTGAAGAAGGCCCGCAAGGCGCCTCAGTACAGCAAGCGCTGACGTTTTTCAGCCCGCAAACGGGAGCAGCAGGTTCGTTCTGCTGCTCCCGTTCTGCTCTTCAGGGAGGTTGCATTGAGCCGGTTGTTCGGCACCGACGGCGTGCGTGGGCTTGCGAACGTCGACCTGACACCGGAACTGGCCATGGCGGTCTCCGCCGCCGCGGCCCGCGTGCTGGCCGAGCACGACCGTTCGCACCGCCCGGTCGCGGTGGTCGGGCGTGACCCGAGGGCCAGCGGCGAGATGCTGCAGGCCGCGGTGGCCGCGGGCCTGGCATCGGCGGGTGCGGACGTGCTGCAGGTGGACGTCGTGCCGACGCCCGGGGTGGCCTATCTGGTCGACAACCTCGGCGCCGACCTCGGCGTGATGATCTCCGCGTCGCACAACCCCATGCCGGACAACGGGATCAAGCTCTTCGCCGCGGGCGGCCACAAGCTGCCGGACGACGTCGAGGACGAGATCGAAGCCGGGATCGACGCGAAGGTCCAGCGGCCGACCGGGGCCGGAGTCGGCCGGATCTACACGGTGCCGGACGCCCTCGACCGCTACATCGAGCACTTGCTGGCCGCGACGCCGCAGCGGCTGGACGGCCTGAAGGTCGTGGTGGACTGCGCGAACGGCGCCGCTTGGGCCGCCGCACCGCGTGCCTACCGTGAGGCGGGCGCCGACGTGATCGCCATCCACGCGTTGCCCGACGGCGAGAACATCAACGACAAGTGCGGTTCGACACACATCGACGCGCTGCGCGAGGCCGTCGTCGCTGAAGGCGCCGACATGGGAATCGCGCACGACGGCGACGCCGACCGCTGCTTGATGGTGGACGCCCAGGGCAACCTGGTGGACGGCGACCAGATCATGGCCGTGCTCGCGCTGGCGATGAAGGACCGCGGCGAGCTCGTGGAGAACACCCTGGTCGCCACGGTGATGAGCAATCTCGGGCTGCACCTGGCAATGCGAGCCGCCGGTGTGACGATCCGCACCACGGCTGTCGGCGACCGCTACGTGCTGGAGGAGTTGCGCAACGGCGGGTATTCGCTGGGTGGCGAGCAGTCCGGGCACGTCCTGCTGCCGAGCCACGCGACCACCGGCGACGGCCTGCTCACCGCGATGGGCGTGATGGCCCGCGTCGCCGCGACCGGCAAGCCGCTGGCCGAACTGGCAGGTGTGATGCAGCGCCTGCCGCAGGTGCTCGTGAACGTCAAGGTCGCAGACAAGGCCGCGGTCGCGCAGGCCTCGTCGGTCAACGACGCGGTCGCCGAGGTCGAGGCGGAGCTGGGCGAGTCCGGCCGAGTGCTGCTGCGTCCGTCAGGCACCGAGCAACTCGTCCGGGTGATGGTCGAGGCGACCAGTGAGGCCGCCGCCGAGGCCGCGGCGAACCGCCTGGCCGGGGTGGTCTCGGCAGTCTCCTGATTGCCCTTCGGGACGGGGGCGGAGTGGTTACGCTCAGCGCGTGACGTACGGCCCGCCCCCGAACCAGCACTGGCAACAGCCGCCACCTCCTGGTCCCTACGGGCCGCAAAAGCCGCCGTTGCCCGGAAATCTGGTGACGCTCGGAATTCTGGGCATCCTGCTTGGCCTCGCCTGCGTCCTCGGCGCCAACGTTCTTTCGCTGATACCCGCGCTCGTCGCCATCGCCGGCGGAATCATGGTCTTCGCCCGGCAGCGCGCGGGCGCGATCCTGCTCGCCATCTCCAGCGGCCTCGTGCTTCTGCTGACACTGCTCGGAGTCGTGCGTGAGCTGGCCAATATCCGGCTCAACCTGGGCTACCGGATCAACCTCGAGCTCGAGGACGACTGGATGGACCTGCTGCGCCTCCTACTGGCGATCGCGGTCCTGGTGTTCTCGCTTCTCCCACAGACCACGCAGGCACTGACGGGCGGCCCTATGCCGCGCCCAGGCCCACCTGGTCCACCGCCTCCTGGTTACGCTCCACAACCGCCGGGATACCCACCGCCACCGCCGAACTGGCGGCAATAGCGGCGTTCACCCGTCGTGACCTGGGTGACCTGGGTACATTCCTTACCGGACGAAAAGACGATGGCACCGATCGCGCTCCCCGCGCGTCGAAGTCGAGACAGCCAGGACGAAGGGGGGACCCCATGGCAAAGACCGAGATCAAGCCCGACGAGGTACGGGCCGTTGCCGCGGATATCGAGGCGATGGGGGTGGCGTTCGACGAGGTTGTGAAGTTCGTCAACGCGAACGCGCTCAAGCCGGAGAACTTCGGCAAGGTCCCGGGCAAGTCCGACAAGGCCGGTCAGGGGTACGCGACCGCCGTCGGCGCCCTCGCCGGGGGGCTCGGCAAGGCCTCGGGGTTCATCAAGGGCGTGGCCGCGACCTTGAAGGCATCGGCTGACCAGCACGCCGGTACCGAGCAGGCCAACAAGCAGAACCTTTCGAACGCCGACGGGGGTGCGTGACCGTGGGGGACGCGCTTGCGGCGCCGATCAAGCAGGCCATCGTCGAGCCGAACACGGACGGCAGGGACAGCTCCGACGTACCCATCAACGACGCCAAGTGGTTCACCGACTTCATGAGCGGTGAAATGGGCGGTCTGTACAACATCTGGTGCGGCAACCCGTGTGCGGATCCCCAGTTGCAGTACGGCACTGCCAACAAGGTCCGTGCGATGAACGCGGAAGGCACTCCTGAGCTGACTTCGCTGAAGGAGCTCATGGGGATCAACTGGGGATTGATCGCGGATGCCCGCAGCCGCTTCGAAAGCCTCAAGGCTGCCGCGACCGCCGCGAGCCAGAGCACGACCAACGGCGTCAACGGGATTCACTCGTCCTGGCCGGACAAGGCAGGCGCCGCCGCGGCGGACAAGTTCAACGAGCTGGCCAAGCCGATCACGGAGTTCGGCGGGACGTGCGACGCGATCGCGAAGGCCGCCGACGGCCTGATCAAGGTCAGCAAGCAACCGGTGATGGACATCGGCCAGTACCAGAACCAGCCGAACATCTCCAACATGATCAACAAGTACCGGGGGATCAACTTCGGTGACAAGCGCAGGCTGATCGAGAACGTCGACAAGGCCCGGCTGCTCGGCCGCGAGGGGGCCAACTGGGACACCGTCGAGAACGACTGGGACGGCAGCGGCACCGGCCCGATCTCCCCGGCCGACCTGCGCAGCACACCGGGACTTGTCGACATCAACGCCGATCACAGCGGTGAGATCTGGGCGGACTCGTTCATCCGGGAGATGGACGAGTTCGGTTTCCACTACCGCAACGCGATGGTCTCGTTCCGGCAGTTGATCGAGAACGCCTACAAGGCGGTCGGCGACGGCATGACGGCGTTCGCCCAGGCGATGCGGGCCAACACGACCATGTTCGACGCGCTGCAGGCCCCCGGCACGGGCGGCGGCGGGGACCCGAAGAACCCCGGCCAGGGCGGTCCCAAGGACACCGACACCGGCGGTGGCGGTCCCAAGGACACTGGTGGCGGCTACAACGGCGGTCCCGGCGACACCGGTGGTGGCTACCAGCAGCCGCCTCCGCCGCCCCCGCCGCAGACCGTCGACCCGACAACGGACCCGTCGGCGACCGACCCGACGGCGACTGATCCGTCGGCGACTGACCCGAACGACCCCAACAACCCGAACGGCACCGACCCGACCCAGACGCCGGACGGCGGCGCGGGCAAGGGAACTGGCGGCGAGACGGTCACCATCGACGAGGGTGGCAAGAAGATCTCGGTCACCAGCCCGGACGGCCAAGGCCACGTCAAGGTGACCGTGGACGACGGCTCTGGCAATCCGAAGACCTACGACATGGACTTCAGCCAGCCGGCCGGGACACCGGGCGCGCCAGGCACGCCGAGCACGGGCACGCCGGGCCAGTCCCAGCCGGTGCTGGGTCCCGACGGTCAGCCGGTGCTCGGCCCGGACGGCCAGCCGGTGCAGACCATGCCCGCGCCCGCGGAAGGTGACCCGACCGCCGAGGTGTTGAAGCCCGGTCCGGACGGCAAGATCGTGCTGGAGGACGGCAACGTCACCATCACCGCCGAGCACCCGCCCGGCCAGCCGGACGTGGTCAAGCTGACCGTGGACGACGGCACGGGCGAGCCGACGACGTACACGCTGGACTACAGCGACCCGACGAACCCGCAGGTCGGCCAGGCCGAGCCGGCGGTGGCGACCCTCGACGGGCAACCCGCGGCCGAAGCTCGACAGGCTGCCGCCGCGCAGGCTCAGGGCTTCGGCGGTTCCTTCGAAACCGACGCGCCACGACAGGACTTCGCTGGTGCGGGTGTCGGCGGGACGTCCGAGGCGTCGTTCGGCGGTGGCTCCGGGAGCGAGCAGCCGCTGCCGTCGGTTGCCGGCTCGGACCAGCCGGTGCAGACCACCAGCACGCAGGCCGTCGCCGACTTCGGCGGTGGTGGCGATGGTGGTTTCGCCGACTCGTCATGGTCGACGCAGGGTGACTTGTTGTCCGGCAACGACGACTACAACCAGGTCGCGCCCGCTGCCGGTGAGGCTGGACTCGCCGCGCTTCCGGATGACGGCGGACAGCCGAACGCCAACCAGGCCACGGGCTCCGCGATGGGTGGCATGCCGATGATGGGTGGCATGGGCGCCGGTGGCGGTGGTGGCGATGCGGAGCGAAGTGGCGGACAGTGGTCCGTGACGGGTGATCTGTTCGCGGACGAGAACGAGCCCGCGAGGATCGCCGGTGTCCTCGACGAAGACGTGCGCTGAGTTAAGGGGATCGCGGGTGTTCGACCACGACTACGAGAGTCCTGAGGCGCAGGCCGTCCGAATCAGGTTCGAGGAGATCGAGGCGGCCTACCGGGCCGACCACGAGCGGCTGCTGTCCGACGACGAGCAGCGGGCCAAGGAGCTCGCCGAGATCCAGGCCAAGCACGCCAAGGCGGAGGAAGAGGCACAGAAGTTCCTCGAGGCCCGTCAGCAGGGTGCGACCGCGTCTGCCGCCGAGCAGGCGCCGTCGCCGTGGACGGCGCCGCAGCGGGAGACCGTGATGTCCTTCGGCGAGTTCGAGGACGAGCAGCCGAAGCAGGACGCGTGGTCGACGCCGACACCTCCGATGGGTTTCCCGCCGCCACCGCCGATTCCGGACCCGGTGCCGGAGCCAGAGGCGTTCCGGGAGGCGGCACCGGAACCGGTGATGAAGTTCGGCAGCTTTGACGACGACGAAGAGCCTGCCCCGCCCGTCCGCCAGCAACCGCAGGCGCAGCCGGGTGGCAGGCGCCGGGCGCGCGAAGACGATGACGACGACATGTCCGGCCAGAGCTGGCTGCGTTGAGCTTCCTGAGCTAAAAGCGTTGTGGGGGCGATGAATGACAGGGCGCAAGGACAGGCTTGAGGTCAACCAGGAGCTTGTCACCGCGATCAGCAAGGAGATGACCGAGTTCGGCGCCGCGTTGGGCACAGCGCGGACGTACGCGCACGCCGACAACGGGTTGACCGCAGACAAGTTCGGTGTGATCGCGGCGCGCACTGGCGTCGGCGAGACGTACACGCAGCTGCGTGAGACTCTGCGTGCGGTGTTGGACAAGGCGACGCCGACGGTGGACGCGCTGGCGGAGGCGTTGGCCAAGGCGCAGCAGAAGACTGTCGAGGCGGATGCCGAGGTGGCGGCGCGGATCAGGAGCGCGGGCAATGACCTCCGATGACATCACCGCCCCGCTGAAACCGGTCAACACCAAGGACATCGACTCCACGACCGAACTGCTCGAGACGTTCAAGTGGTTCAAGGACAACCTGTCCACCCGGACCGGCCGGTTCGGCGAGCTCTACCAACGCTGGAACGGCCATCCGGCCAGCAAGATGGGCGCCCGTGGGTGGTCTGCCCGGCCGTGGAACGCCGAAGACGACCGGATGATCGACGATCTCGGCGGCATCGACTTCGGCCCGATGCTCGGCGATATCGAGCGGTTCGGCAACCTGCGCGCCTCGACTGACGAGATGCGCGGGACCGCGGACTCGATCCGCAACCGGCTGACCGACGCCTGGTCAGGGCCCGCGGCCGAGGCCGCGGTGGAGAAACTCGACGAGCTGGGCAAAGCGTCGACGAAGTACCGCGACACGCTCAACCAGTTCGCGGCGGCACTGGATTCCGCCCGTACGACAACGAAAGAAGCGATCACCGAGCTGAAAACCGCGGTGAGCGGCCAAGTCAAGCCGTTCAGCCTCTCCGAGGGCGTGGATGTCCGGCGTGTACAGGCCGATCGGCTGGATGTCGCGATGGCGGGCGGGCCACCGTTCGGTCGTCCCTTCGCGGTCGAGGAACTGCTCCGTCCGTCCACAGTGGACCTCAATCACGGCGGCACCGGCGGCCAGTGGTGGAGCAACGAGACCATCAACGCGCTGGATGCCATGTGCGACAGCTACTTCAACGCGATCTCCGCGCTGCGCAAGCTCATCGGCGCGACCACGACGGCGATCGCGAACGCGTGGAGCGCGTTGAACGAGGCCTTGAAACGGATCCAGGCCACCGCGGAGCTCGACCCGTTCGGCAAGATCGCCGGATCGTCGGCCCAGCCTGCGCCGCAGATCAGCGTCCACTCGCAGTCGGCCGATCGCGTTGGCGTCACAGTGGATGGCAAGCGGTACGAGATGGACTTCGGCCGCCCGGAACCCAGCGCGCCACCTCCTCCGCCGCAACCGGTGAATCCCGCTATGGGTGGCGGTCCTCCGCCAGGCGGCGGTAGCGCCGGTGGTGGAGGCGGCGGTGCCGGTGGTGGAGGCGGTGGAGGAGCTGGCGGCGGCGGTGGTGCGCCGAGCAGCGGCTCGACCCCGCAATCGCCGTTGCCACCGGGCTCAATGGCCGGCATCCAGGCACCCGCTGCCCACGACGCCCCAGAAGGACGGCCTGCTGGACCGCCCGCGGGCGCACCGGTGGGCGGGCCTCCCGGCGGCGGTATGCCGATGGGTGGCATGCCGATGGGCGCGATGGGTGGCGGTGGTGGTCAGAGCGGTGACCAGGAACGTCAGAGCAAATGGCGGACCCAGGGCGATCTGTTCGACGACGCCGTGGAACTGGCTGTGCCCATGGTGATCGGTGACGACGACCCGTACGGCGCCTTCGGCCCGAAGGGGAAGAAATGATCGACGAATCCGACCCGGCCGTCGTCGCGATGCGGTCCCGGTTCGCCGAGATCTCCGCACAGCACCGCGCGGGCGTCGCGCAGTCCGTGGCCGAGTACCAGCAGGGCGAGGCCGCGAACAAGGCGTACCAGGACGAAGTCGCGCGCCGGGAAGCCGATCAGACCGCGGCCAAGCCGCCCGAGCCTGAGCCGAAGAACCCGTGGCTCAGCCGTCGGACCGCACCCCGGCCGGCGCCGGCCGACGACGACGGCGAAGAGACCGGCTACTACTCAAACACCTGGATGCAGAACCGGTGATTCCTGGATCTTGGCGCCCTTGATGTCGTGGTCCAGCAGCTCGTCGTAGGCGGTGTTGCCGGTCAGGTGCTTGAGGAAGAACGCGGTCAGCAGCGCACGCGAAATCCGCTGGGTCTTGCGTTCGCCCTTGCCCGCCAACAGCAACTGGCTCCAGTGTCGTCCCTCGGTGAATCCGAGGTGCCCGGCTTTCGGCAGCTCACGGACCTGCACCGGCCCACCCCAAGCGCGGGCGATCAGTTCGGCGTTGCCGACCGGCGGCGCGACGAGGTCCAACCCGGCAGTCAGGTGCAGCCCCGGCATCTGGCAATGCCGTGCGGCCTCCACCGCGGATGGACGTGCCTCGGCAGCCGCCAACGTGACCACGGCGCGGATCCGCGGGTCCTCGGCAGCGGCCAGCACCGCGCTGCCACCCCCGAAGCAGTGCCCGGCGATCCCCAACCGATCGGGTGAAACTTTGACCTGCCCATCGCCCAACTGCACGGAGACGCACGTCCGCAACGCGGTCCGCAGATCCGCCGCGAACAGCCGATGCGACCCGAGCGGACCCGTATGCGTGCTCGGCGCGGCGACGACAATGCCGTGCGTCGCGAGATGCCGGAGCAGGCCGTGATAGCGCAGCGGCGGCTGCAGCCAGCCGTGGCCGAAGGCGATGGCCGGCAAACCCTGGCCGGACGTGGGCGTGAAGAGCACTCCGGGCTGTCCGACCAGGCCGAGGTCACCCCGCAACACCGAGTGCGGGCCGGGAAGTGCCAGCTCGTAGGCCAGCTGCTTGGCGCGTGCCATGGGGCGACGTTATCCGATGGCCCCCGGACGCACCTGCTCACCCACGCACTGGGCCAAGTCCGTCACGGCTGACTAGGACGCTCCGCCGTCAGCTTGTCGGCGGCAGCGTGTGCGGCGCGCTCGTCATGGTCATGCGGGTCGCTCACGGACAGCCCAGGCGAAACCTCCGTACCAGCGACGGGCCCGGCGGACTGCTGGAGCGTGTGCGTCACCTCGTGAGCCAAGGTGTGATAGCCCTCGGTGCTGCTCGGGTTGTAGACGCCCGAGTTGAAGAAGACGTCCTTGCCCGTCGTGAAAGCACGCGCGCCCAGCTGGTCCGAAAGGTTGGCGGCCGCGGAATCCGTGTGCAGCCTGACGTCACCGAGCGACTGACCCAGGCCGGTCTCCATCTGGCTCCGCAGCTGAGCGGGCAACGGACTTCCGCCGCCGAGCCGGCCCCGGATCTGGTCGGCGACGTTGTCGCCAGGCAAGCCCTCCGACTCGCCTGCGATGAGCCTCGCGACCATCTGGTTGCCGCCCGCGAGGACAGCGTCCTGCGTGGCCTTGGGCGCTTTGGCGTCCGGCTCGGGTGCGCTGTGCGTCCGCTCCTGAGCGCGGGTACGGTCCGGCTCCATGAACTTAGGCTAGGCGCCGGGGCGACCATTTCATACGGATCGCGATGACCAGGACCCTGCGGTCCGGTCGTTGCTGGTAAACGGTCACGATGAACGTGCCCGCTTTGGCGCCCCTTCGGGCTAGGAAGTCCTCGGCGCACGCGCGGGTGTACGTCGTCAGCCATGCCTGTTTGCGCTCGGGCGGCTGGCTGAAGCACCAGCCCTGGTCTTCGACCGTCTCGGTGAACTCGTGGATCCGAGTCGTTTTGTTGATCTCACGGCGGTACTCGATCTCATGGGTGTAGTTCCAGGTCATCACGTTGACCGGATGATCGGCCTTGAGGTCACTGGCAACGATTCCCGATCCCGCGACTTGACCACCGTGGCCGTACGGTTGGGATATGCGCGGAGTGTGGACGACGGATCGGGTCAGGACCGCCGAGCAGCAGCTGTTCAAGACCGTGCCGGAGCCGACCCTGATGCGGCGGGCGGCCTTCGGGGTCGCCGTCTGCGCCGCCGAACTGCGGCCCAGGAAAGTCCTCCTGCTCGTCGGTGCCGGCAACAACGGCGGCGACGCGCTCTGGGCGGGTGCTTTCCTGCGCCGCCGGGGTATCGCGGTCGACGCGATCCTGCTGAAACCCGAGCGTGCCCACGAGGAAGGGCTCAAGGCGTTTCACCGGGCAGGTGGCCGGATCGTCACCGAACCAGGCCCGGCTGACGTGGTGATCGACGGAATTGTCGGCATTTCCGGGAAAGGCCCGTTGCGCCCGGAAGCGGCCGAGCTCGTTGCCAGCATCGACGTGCCCATCATCGCGATCGACCTGCCGAGCGGAGTCGATCCGGACACGGGCGCGGAGGACGGCCCCTGCGTGGACGCGGCCATCACCGTCACGTTCGGCGGCCGTAAACCGGTGCATGCGCTGAGCCCGAGGTGTGGCGAGGTCCGTGTGCTCGACATCGGGCTCGGGGAGGCGTTGGGCGAGCCGGATTTCGGGATCATCGATCGCTTTGATGTCGCCGACGCGTGGCCGATTCCCGGGGCCACGGACGACAAGTACACCCAAGGAGTCACGGGCATCGCCGCCGGATCGGCGACTTACCCCGGTGCCGCTGTTCTGTCCGCGAGCGGTGCCGTGCTCGCGACGTCCGGGATGGTGCGCTACGCCGGGACCGCGGCCGAGGTCGTGAGCCAGCGGTGGCCGGAAGTTGTTGCCACGGGCGCGATCGAGGACGCGGGCCGGGTCCAGGCATGGGTTGTCGGCCCGGGCATCGGCACGGGCACAGCGGGCCGTGAACTGATGGAGTACGTCCTCGGTGTCGGTGTGCCGGTCTGCGTTGACGCCGACGGGATCACCCTGTTCGCGGAACACCCCACCCTGTGGGACCGGCGCGACCCGGACACCCCGATTGTGTTGACACCGCACGACAGGGAGTTCGCCCGGCTCGCTCCGCTCGGCAAAGACCGTGTCGCGTCAGCGAAATCCCTCGCGAAGCGCGTCAACGCGGTTGTGCTTCTCAAGGGCTCCAACACAATCGTCGCCGCTCCGGACGGGCGCGTGCTTGTCAACCAGTCGCCGTCGGCGTGGTTGGCCACGGCTGGTTCGGGTGACGTCCTGTCCGGCATCCTCGGCGCGCTGTTGGCCGCGGGCATCGATCCGTGGCTCGCCGCGGGATGCGCGGCCTACGCCCACGCTCACGCGGGAACCATCGCCGCTGATGGCGCGCCGGCCCCGGCCTCCATGATCGCCGCCGCCCTGTCAGACACGATTCGCTGGCTGCGCGGATGATCGGAACGCCCCTCGGTAAGCCGTCGGAGTCGTGCCGACCACGCGTTTGAAGCGTTCCCGGAAGGCGGTCGGCGAGCCGAAACCGACCTGGGCGCCGATCAGCTCGACCGGATCGGACGTGGATTCGAGCAGGTGCTGCGCCTGCCGGACCCGGGCAAGGTGCAACCACTGCAACGGTGACGTGCCCATCTGCTCACGGAACCGGCGGTTCAGCGTCCGCGTGCTCATCCCGGCGTGCTCCGCGATGTCCTCAAGGGACAGACCACGGTCCACATTGTCCTGTATCCACCGCAGGACGGACTCCAGCTCGGATCCCTGCGGTGTCGGTGGATGGGGATGCACGATGAACTGGGCCTGCCCGCCTTCACGTTCCAGCGGCATCACCGAAAGCCGGGCGGCGTCGGCCGCCGCCGCTGAGCCGTGATCGCGCCGGATCAGGTGCAGGCAAAGATCAAGCCCGGCTGCGGCACCCGCTGACGTCAGGAACTGCCCGTTGTCCACGTAGAGGACATCCGGGTCGACGATGACGGCTGGGAACCTCTCCGCGAAGACGTGCGCGGCGGCCCAATGCGTTGTCGCACGCTTGCCGTCCAGAAGTCCGGTCGCGGCAAGGATGAACGCGCCGGCGCAGATCGAAGCGATCCGCGTGCCGGACGCGGCCGCCGACCGCAGTGCCTCGATGACGTCGGCGGGAACGGGAGCACGGGCGTCCGCGCAGCCGGGAACGATGATGGTGTCGGCGTCGGCCAGCCCGTCGAGGCCCCAGGCGGGCTGCAGCTTGAACGTCCCGGTGTCGACCGTCGAGGTGCCGCACACCCGGACCTCGTAGCCGGGCGTGCGGCCGAAGACCTCGATCGGCGTGGCCAGGTCGAACGGGATGACCTTGTCGAGCGCGAGGACCGCCACAACGTGCATGGCCTCATTATGGCGAGAATCTGTTGATACCTGTCCTTCTCGCCAGTTCTGCCGCGCACGCAGAGTAGCTAGCTTCACGCCGTGACCAAGTTCCTCCTGTCAGTGCACGTCATCGCGGCCATCATCGCGATCGGCCCGGTGACCGTGGCCGCCAGCATGTTCCCGGCCGTCGCACGCAAAGGCGACGTCGCCACGCTCACCACCTTGAACCGCATATGCCGCGTCTACGCCGTCGTCGGCGTCGCGGTGCCGACGTTCGGGTTCATGACCGCGAGCGCGATGGGTGTCCTCGGCGATACGTGGCTGATCGTGTCGATTGTGCTGACCGCGATCGCCGCCGCCGTTCTCGGCTTGGTCATCCTTCCGATCCAGGCCAAGGTGCTCGACGCGCCGGCGAGAAACGCCAGGTTGGCCATGTACACCGGGATTTCAACGTGCTGTGGGTGATCGTGACCGTGCTGATGATCGTTCGTCCGGGATCGACCACAGGTGTATGACATGTCCTCACTAAGTGTGAGGCGCACCCTGGCGGGGAAGTGTCATGGTGTGGGAGTGAAATGGTCAGGATTGGCACTGACGACGATCGGTCTGCTCGGGTTGGTCGCCGGCTCGGCGAACGCGGCTCCGACCACGCTCGTGCACACCGACCACGGGCCTGTCAAAGGCGCCGTGACGGGTGAAGTCCGTTCGTTCCAAGGGATTCCGTACGCCGCACCGCCGGTCGGTGCATCGCGCTGGCGCGAGCCACAACCCGCGGCACGCTGGCAAAACCCATTGGATACCACCAAACCACGCGGAATATGCGCCCAGTTACCAGCTTTCACCCCGGATGAATCGGTCAATGAGGACTGTCTCTACCTGAACGTCACCACCCCCAAGCGACCGAACCGGCCGTTGCCGGTGATGGTGTGGTTCCACGGCGGCGGCTTCATCAGCGGCGCCGCGACCCAGTACAACCCGGCTGATCTGGTCACCACAGGCGATGTTGTCGTGGTGACGGTCGCCTATCGGTTGGGTCCGTTGGGCTACCTGGCGACGCCTGGCTTGACCGCGGAGGCGGGAAACCAGTCGGGGAACTACGGTTTCCAGGACCAGCTGGCCGGATTGCGCTGGGTACAACGCAACGCGGCCATGTTCGGCGGAAACCCGGGCAATGTCACGGTTTTCGGCGAGTCGGCCGGCGCCGCGAGTGTGTGCGGCTTGATCGCGTCGCCGTTGGCCAAGGGCTTGTTCCACAAGGCCATCGGGCAGAGCTACAGCTGTGCCGGCAACACGTACACGCAGGAGGCGGCCTACACGGCCGGCGCCGGTTTCACGTCCCGAATCGGTTGCACGGATCCCGCGTGCCTGCGGGCCAAGCCGGTCAAGGACCTGCTGGCCGCGTGGAAGGAGAGTTATCCGGTCGTCGGCGGCCGTGAACTTCCTTTGCAGCCACCGGATGCGATCAGGCAGGGCAAGTACAACCACGTGCCAGTCATGTGGGGCAACAACTTGGACGAGATGCGGCTGTTCGTGGGCATGAACCACGACGGTGCCGGCAAACCCGTGACCACGCAGCAGTACGAGCAGCTCACGCGGGACAGGTTCGGACCGGTCGCGGATCAGGTGCTGGCGCGTTACCCGGCTGGCGCCTATCCCACGCCGAGCATGGCGCTGGCGGCCTGGCAGACCGACGAACCTGGGTTTGTGAGCACCTGCACCCACGTCAACAGCTACAAGTTGTTCAAGGCCGGGGTTCCGGTGTACGCGTACCAGTTCACCGACCGGTCAGCACCGGCGATCATCGACTGGCCGGGCTTCGAGGAGGGTGCGTCACACGCCTCCGAGCTGAACTACCTGTGGGGCCACGTCTTCGGTGCGCCGTTGAACCCGGCGCAGAAGCCGTTGTCCAAGACCATGGTTCGCTACTGGACGACGTTCGCGCACACCGGCAACCCGAACGGTGCCGGCGTGCCGGAGTGGAAGCGCTACGAGTCCGACGCGGACGTCCAGGAGCTCGGTTCGTCCAGGGTGGCGCCGAAGGATCCGGCTGCGGAAAGCCATTGCGCCTTCTGGGCCGGACTGCGGCCTTAGCTGCTTCATACCAACGGGTGAGGCGGGCAGTGGCTCGCGCTGCCACTCTGTAGGGGTGAAATGGCGAGGATTGGTACTCACGACGATTGGTCTATTGGGGTTGATGGCCAGCCCGGCTAAAGCCGCACCAGCCACACTCGTGCACACCGATCGGGGACCGGTCAACGGCGTTGTGACCGGGGAAGTCCGCTCGTTCCAGGGAATTCCGTTCGCCGCGCCGCCTGTCGGCGATCTTCGTTGGCGTGCGCCGCGACCGGCGGCGCGGTGGCGGGATCCGTTGGACGCCAGCAAACCGCGCGACTTCTGCGCCCAGCTCCCCGGCTTCGGGCCGGCCGAGTCGGTCAACGAGGATTGCCTGTACCTGAACGTCACCACACCGAAGCGGATGCATCGCCCGTTGCCGGTCATGGTGTGGTTCCACGGCGGAGGCTTCACCAGCGGCGCCGCGGCCCAGTACGACCCGGTCAAGCTTGTCACGCAAGGCAATGTGATCGTGGTGACGGTCGCGTACAGGTTGGGTCCGCTGGGTTACCTCGCGACACCGGAGCTCACCGCCGAAGCGAGGAACCAGTCGGGGAACTACGGTCTGCAGGACCAGATGGCCGGATTGCGTTGGGTGCAGCGCAATGCGGCCGCGTTCGGCGGAAACCCGCTAAACGTCACCATCTTTGGTGAGTCGGCGGGTGCCGCGAGTGTCTGCGACATCATCGTGTCGCCGTCGGCCAAGGGCCTGTTCCACAAGGCCATCGGCCAGAGCTTCAGCTGTGACGGGGAAACGAGCACGCCGGAGGTGGCTTACGCAGCCGGGCGGGAGCTTTCGTCGAAGGTCGGCTGCACGGACACGGCCTGTCTGCGGGCGAAGCCGGTCAAGGACCTGTTGACCGCGTGGCCAGGCGGTGCGCCGGTCGTCGGTGGACGTGAGCTGCCGTTGCAGCCGCCGGATGCGCTCAAGCAGGGCAGGTACAACCAAGTGCCCGTGTTGTGGGGCAGCAATTTGGACGAGATGCGGCTGTTCGTCGGGTTGACGTACGACGGTGCGGGCAAGCCCGTGACCGCACAGCAGTACGAGCAGATCATCCGGGAGACGTTCGGTCCGGCTGCGGATAAGGTGCTGGCCAAGTATCCGGTCGGCAACTACTCCAGTCCGAGCATCGCGCTGGCGACGTGGCAGACGGACGCACCAGGCCTGCTGTCGACGTGCAGCCACCTGAACAGTTACAAGTTGTTCAAGGCCAGGGTGCCGGTGTATGCGTACCAGTTCACCGATCGGACCGCGCCGGTCATCTTCGACTGGCCGGGCTTCGACGAGGGCGCGGCTCACGCCTTCGAACTGAACTACGTGTGGGGCCGGCTGTTCGGTGCGCCGTTGAACCCGATGCAGGAGGCGTTGTCCAGGACCATGGTTCGCTACTGGACGACGTTCGCGCACACCGGGAACCCGAACTCCCGTGGTACACCGGACTGGAAGCGCTACAAGTCCGACACGGACGTCCAGGAGCTCGGTTTGTCCAGGGTGGCGCCGAAGAACCCGGCCGTGGAAAGCAATTGCGCGTTCTGGGCGGAACTGCAGCCCTAAGTAGGCCCCCTGTCATACCAAAGTTCGACGCGGTGAACAGGCCGACACTGTCATCGTGGAACAGTGAAATGGCGGGGATTGGTACTCACGACGATTGGTCTACTGGGGTTGATGGCCAGCCCGGCGACTGCCGGGCCGGCCACGCTCGTCTTCACTGATCGCGGGCCTGTCAAGGGTACCGTATCGGGGGAAGTTCGTTCGTTCCAAGGGATTCCGTTCGCCGCGCCGCCTGTCGGCGGGCTGCGTTGGCGTCCGCCTCAACCGGCGGCGCGGTGGCGGGAACCGTTGGACGCAAGCAAACCGCGCGAGATGTGCGCTCAATTGCCGGGGATGTGGCCGGAGGAGTCAGTCAACGAGGACTGCTTGTATCTGAATGTCACCACACCGAAGCGGATGCATCGGCCGTTGCCGGTGATGGTGTGGTTCCACGGCGGCGGCTACACCAACGGTGCCGCAACGTATTACGACCCGGTCAAGCTTGTCACACAAGGCGATGTGATCGTCGTGACGGTGGCGTACCGGCTGGGGCCGTTGGGATATTTAGCGACTCCGGGGTTGACGGCGGAAGCGGGGAACCAGTCGGGGAACTACGGTTTCCAGGACCAGATGGCCGGATTGCGTTGGGTGCAGCGCAATGCGGCCGCGTTCGGCGGGAATCCCGGCAATGTCACGGTCTTCGGCGAGTCAGCCGGCGCCGGGAGCGTGTGCGGGATGATCGTGTCGCCGTTGGCCAAGGGCCTGTTCCACAAGGCCATTGGCCAGAGCTTCAGCTGTGCGGCCAAAACCTACACACCGGAGGAGGCCTACGTCCAAGGCGCGAAGCTTTCGTCGAGGGTCGGCTGCACCGACCTGAAGTGCCTGCGTGCCAAGCCGGTCAAGGACATGCTCACCGCGTGGGAGGAGGGTTATCCGGTCGTTGGCGGACGTGAGCTCCCGTTACAACCACCGGATGCGCTTGCGCAGGGTAAGTACAACCACGTGCCCGTGTTGTGGGGCAACAACTTGGACGAGATGCGGCTGTACGTCGGGATGACCTACGACGGCACCGGAAAGCCGGTGACCGTGCCGGACTACGAGAAGCTCACCCGCGAGGAGTTCGGTACGGCTGCGGATCGGGTGCTGGCCAAGTACCCGGTCGGCAACTACGCCAGCCCAAGCGTCGCGTACGCGACATGGCTCGGCGATGCACCAGGCCTGCTGTCGACATGCAGCCACATGGCCGCTTACAGGTTATTCAAGGCCGAGGTCCCGGTGTACGCATACCAGTTCACGGACCGGACAGCGCCGTCCGTCGCCGATTGGCCCGGCTTCGAGGAAGGCGCTGCCCATGCCTACGAGCTGAACTACGTGTGGGGCTGGCTGTTCGGTGCACCGTTGAACCCGGCGCAGGAGGCGTTGTCCAGGACCATGGTTCGATACTGGACGACGTTCGCGCACACCGGAAACCCGAATGGCCGTGGGACACCGCAGTGGAAACGCTACAAGTCCGACGCCGACGTCCAGGAGCTCGGCCTGACCGCCGTGGCACCGAAAAACCCGGCTGTGGAAAGCAATTGCGCGTTCTGGGCGGGATTGCGGCGCTAGCTTGAGTTTTAAGTGCGCCACGAGCGCGGAAGGTGAGGTCGATGTAGGTAGGTGACCTTGCTGGATGCGGTGCTGTGCAGGAGATGAAGGTTTTGTGGCCCTTCGGAGCC
>JOAA01000032.1 GCA_000720375.1 Rhodococcus rhodnii
CGAGCCATAACCACCTCCCACACCCTCGAGTGGGACCAGCCTGGCTGAGTCATCCACGTAGATCAATTACACGGTCAACGTTGCGTGATGTGCCACTAGGCCGTGTTTCAAATGCCCGATCGCGATAGCCGGGCCGGATGCGGCCCCTAACGCCACCGCGGCAACGCCCAAAGACAACCAGTATTCGCGGCGTCACCGCGGCGACGCCAGGAACCGCCCCGATCCCGGCTCTCATCGACCGGAACATTCGAAACACGACCTAGCGGCTGGGCCAGTTCTGCTGGTCACGGGACCAGGCGTCGAGCACGATCAGCGTCTTGGTCCCGGTGACCCGGTGGCTGCGGCGGATCTCGTCGATCCGTTCCTGCAGATGGGCCAGATCCCGGACGCGCAGCCAGATCAGCGCGTCCGGGTCGCCCGCGATGGTGAACACCGCCTGGGTCTCCGGCATCGCCGTCGTCGTCTGCACGATCTCCGCCACGTTCGTGGTGCCGGCGAACCGCAGTTCGGTGAAGGCCTCGATTCCCCAGCCGAGCTTGGCATGATCAACTTGTACGGTGTACCCGAGGATCACGCCCGATTCCTGCATCCGGTCGATCCGGCGCTTGACCGCCGCGATGGACAGCGAGACCCGCCCCGCGATGTCCGACAGCGTCCGGCGGGCGTCCTGCCGGAGCAATGCCAAGATCTCGTGGTCGGTCGGGTCAAGCTCGACATCCATGAGCGGTGACTGTACGCGGCGCGCAAAAAGTGTGCGCGGTTCCGCCAGGTGGGCGCGGGTTTTTTGCGTCTTTGTGGCGGTGAGGTGCCAGGGTTGTTGCGTTGGGCACGCAAGCGTTGTGTGGTGTGCGCAACACGCGTGCCAGGGAGGCCAGTCATGACCTTCACTCTCGAAGACCGCTATGTCCGTGAATCCGGGTCTGCCTACCTGACCGGTATCCAGGCCCTGGTGCGGGTTCTGCTCGACCGGATCCGGCATGACCGTGCCGCGGGCCGGACGACCGCCGCCTTCGTCTCGGGGTACTCGGGATCGCCGCTGGGCGGGTTCGACCTGGAACTGGGCCGTCGCAAGAAGCTGCTCGACGGCTACGACATCGTGCACCGGCCCGGCCTGAACGAGGAACTGGGTGCCACGGCCGTGATGGGCAGCCAGCTGGCAGCGGGCACGGGCACGCAGCGACCCGACGGCATCGTGGGCATGTGGTACGGCAAGGCACCCGGCCTGGACCGGGCCACCGATGCGTTGCGCCACGCCAATCTCGCGGGCACGGACCCGCGTGGTGGAGCGGTCGCGTTAGTCGGTGACGACCCGAACGCGAAGTCCTCGACCGTGCCGAACGCGTCCGAGCTTGCCCTGGCCGACCTGGAGATCCCGGTCTTCTTCCCCTCCGACTCGCAAGACCTGCTCGAGCACGGCCTGCACGCGGTCGAAATGTCCCGGGCGAGCGGTTTGTGGACGTCGATGAAGATTGTCGCGAATGTCGCCGACGCCGCCGGAACCGTTGTCCTGCCGCACGACTGGACCGCGCCCGAACTGCCTGCCAACGCGTACAAGCACGTCCCGTCCACACACCTGCTCGGCCAGCAGCAGGCTGCCCTGGAACGCAGCATGTTCGACACACGCGTTCCGTTGGCCATGGAGTACGTCCGGGCCAGCGGCGTGAACCAGATCGTCGAGCGCGGCACGACCGACATCGGCGTGATCACCGCCGGTAAGTCCTATTTGGACGTCCAGCAGGCGTTGCGCGCGCTGGGCATGTCCGGCCGGGTGCGCGTGCTCAAGCTGGGTGTGATCCACCCGGTCGAGCCGGAGATCGTCCGTGAGTTCGCCAAGGGGCTCACCGAGATCGTCGTGGTCGAGGAGAAGCGGGCGTTCGTCGAGACGGCCGTGAAGAACATCCTGTACGGCATGCCGGACGCGCCTCGGGTGCACGGCAAGCAGGATGCCGACGGCAGGACTTTGCTGGCGCAGTCCGGTGAGTTGAGCCCGGAACAGATCGCGGGCGCGTTCGCCAAGCGGCTGCAGGGTTTCGAGCCGGTCCGTGCGTGGCAACAGCGGCGCAAGCGCGAGCGGATCGCGGTGCCGTTGCTGGCCAGGACTCCGTACTTCTGCTCGGGCTGCCCGCACAACTCGTCGACGAAGGTGCCGGAGGGCACGCTGGTGGGTGCCGGGATCGGTTGCCACACCATGGCTTTGTTCATGGAGCCGGAGCAGGTCGGCAACGTCCTCGGCGTCACGCAGATGGGCGGCGAGGGCGTCATGTGGATCGGCATGAGCCCGTTCGTCGACTCGACCCACCTCGTGCAGAACATCGGTGACGGCACGTTCATGCACTCCGGCAGCCTCGCTGTGCGCGCGGCCGTGGCCGCGGGGGCGAACATCACGTTCAAACTGCTGCACAACTCCACGGTCGCGATGACCGGTGGCCAGCAGGCGGTCGGCGCGCTGCCGATCGAGAAGATCGCATCGATGATGCTCGTCGAAGGCGTCCGCAAGATCATCATCACCAGCGACGAGCCCGACCGGGTCCGCACACTGTCGCTGCCGCGTGGCGTCGAGGTCCGCCACCGCGACGAAATGCTGCGCAGCCAGGAGGAACTGGCCTCGATCGGCGGCGTGACCATGCTCATCCACGACCAGGAGTGCGCGGCCGAGAAGCGCCGCAAGCGCCGCCGCGGCAAGGTTCCCACGCCCGCGGCCAAGATCATGATCAACGAGCGGGTCTGCGAAGGATGCGGCGACTGCGGCGCGAAGTCCAACTGCCTGTCGGTACAGCCGGTCGCCACCGAATTCGGCCGCAAGACCCGGATCCACCAATCGTCGTGCAATGTCGACTACTCGTGCCTGTCCGGCGACTGCCCGTCCTTCCTCACCGTCATTCCCGGCCAGCGGCCGCAACACCGGGAGATTCCCGACATCGCAGCCTCCGACCTGCCCGCGCCCGTGCCGAACGGTGCGGACTTCACGGTCCGGATCACCGGAATCGGCGGCACCGGTGTCGTGACCGTGTCCCAGATCCTCGGCACCGCGGCGGCGATCGACGGCAAGCACGTCCGCACCCTTGACCAGATCGGGCTCGCGCAGAAGGGCGGCGCGGTCGTGTCCGACGTCAAGGTCACGGCCGAACGTGTCGAGCAGGCCGCGAAACTGGCTTCGGGTGAAGCGGACCTTTACCTGTCGTGTGACGCCTTGGTCGGCGCTGACCCGACGCACCTGGCCGCGGCGGACGCCGACCGGACCACCGCCGTCGTCTCGACCACGGAAGTGCCGACGGCCAGCATGGTCGTGGACACCAGTGTGTCCTATCCGGACTCCCACGATGTCCGGTCGGTGATCGACTCGGCGGCCCGCCGGACGGTCTACCTCGACGCGCGGGGCCTGGCCGAGGCGTTGTTCGACGACGACCAGTACGCCAACATCCTCCAGGTCGGCGCGGCGTTCCAGACCGGTGCGATCGCGTTGTCCGCCGACGCCATCGAGCAGGCGATCCGGCTCAACGGCACGGCGGTCGACCGTAACCTCCAGGCTTTCCGGCGTGGCCGCCAAGCCGTCGCGGACCCGGCAGCCCTTGAGGCGCTGCTGGTCGCCCCCGCGGTTGAGGCACCGGTGCACCCCTCGACCGACCGGATCGCCGGAATCGTCGGAGCACCTGCGGACTCCGAACTGGCCAGGCTGGTCCGGCTGCGTGTCTCGGACCTCATCGGCTACCAGGACGAGCGCTACGCCACCGAGTATGCGACCTTCGTCGAGCAGATCCGCGTGTCCAGCACGGTCGAGGTCGCCGAGGCCGTCGCTCGCAACCTGTACAAGCTGATGGCGTACAAGGACGAGTACGAAGTCGCCCGGCTCTCGCTTGACCTTTCCGGCGTCGAGGAGCAGTTCGGCAAGGGCGCCAAGGTTTCCTACCGGTTGCACCCGCCGGTTCTGCGCGCCATGGGAATGAAGCGCAAGCTCAGCCTCGGCCGCTGGTTCCGCCTGGTGTTCCGGCTGCTGGCCGGGCTGCGCAGGCTGCGCGGCACGAAGCTCGACGTGTTCGGCTACGCGCACGTCCGGAAGGTCGAACGCGAGCTGATCGGCGAGTACCGCGAGGCCGTGCGCCAAGCCGACCCGGCCGTGCGGCTGGAGCTGGCCGAGTTGCCGGACATGATCCGCGGCTACGAGCAGATCAAACTCGACAACGTCACCGCTTATCGGGAGCGCATGGCCGAGTTGCTCACCCCGGTGCGGACGCAGAGCCCGGTGGGATCAGCCGCCTAGGACTTGATCTGCCGGTCGTGCGCACGGCCGAGCAGCAGCTGAGCACCCAAGGCGCCGCACAGCGCGCACACCATGTCCCACTGGGCATCGAGCTGGTCGCCTTGGGTGCCCAGGTAGGCGTCGCCTGCCTGGCCAGTGAGCGCGCCGGCCAGCGCCTCGCCGACCTCGAACCCGCCACTGATCCCGAGGCAGACGAAACCCACCACCGCGAACAGCCAGAAACCCCTGGTCAACGGGGTGAGCCTGAGCAGCAGTTCACGGATCACGATCGCGGCGACCGCGCCTTGCGCGACGTGACCGATCCGGTCGTAGTGGTTGCGCTCGAACCCGAACCAGTCCTTCATCCACATGCCGAACGGCACCTCGGAGTACGTGTAGTGGGCGCCGAGCGCGATCAGCAGCCCGGCCACGGCCAGCGCCCAGTACGCCAGCGGCGTGAACTGGAACCTCGAGTACGTCAGCACCAGCACGGGCACCGCCACGGCGATCGGTGCGATCTCGAGGAACCACGTGCCGTACGACCTGGGCGCGACCGCTGACACCGCGACCGCGGCGACTACCACGACCAGCAGGACCTGAGGGTGACGCCTGACCGCTACGTCCATGAAGTCCGATTACCCAGATTTTGGATCACAATGTCGAGAACGGCTCGCCTGCTCCTACGTCTCGGGTGACACACCGAGGAGGACACGATGAACAAGCAGGTCAAGCGCCCTTCCGAGGACGCAGTCCGGACCGCGACCGGACGGGACTGGGACGAGTGGAACGCCGAACTCGACGCCTGGGACGCCACCGGCCACAGCCACAAGGAGATCGTCGCCTGGTTGATGGACGACCGCGGCGTCGGCAGCTGGTGGGCACAGTCGATCACGGTCGCCTACGAGCAAGCCCGCGGCTTGCGAACGCCGGGCAGCGGGCGGGACGGCCTGTTCACGATCAGCGTGAGCAAGACCGTGGACGTCCCGGTCGACGAGCTGTTCAAGGCCTTCATGGCTACGGCAGGCGAGGCGTTGCGGGAGCGTACGTCGCAACCTGGGCGGTCCGCCCGGTTCGACTGGGAGGACGGCCGGACGCGCGTCAACGTGGGCTTCGATGCCAAGGGCCCCAACAAGAGCGTGGTGGCCCTGGCACACGAGCGGCTGGAAAGCCCGGAGGAGGCCGAGCGGATGAAGGCGATGTGGCGGGAGCGGCTCGCGACCCTCAAGGCCCACATAACGCCGTGACCGGTTTACACTCCGTCCGCTCGCATCGAGAGGGGGAGCGCGTGACCTTTCCACCGCCACCGCCGCCTGGTGACCCGAATCAGCAGCCGCCGAATCAGCAGTTCCCGCAGGCGCCGCCGTACCCGCAACAGGGCTACTACCAGCAGCCTGGCTACCAGTACGGGTACCAGCACAACGGTCCGCAGTTCCTGCCGCCGGAGGCAGGCACGCAGTACGCCCGCTTCGATCCGGTGCAGCCGGTCCGTGTCCTGGCCAATCCTGGGCGCAGGCTGGTCGCCAGGCTGATCGACGGACTGATCCTCGGCGTGATCATCGGTGGGCTCGCCGCCGCGATCGCCGGGATCACCAACGGGTTCGGCACTCGTCGACCGGACGAGGCGGCGAACGTGATCGGGATCGTCCTGCTGGTCATCGTCGGACTGGCATGGCTGCTCTACGAGCCGCTGTTCAACACCTTCAAGGGCGGCACGCCGGGCAAGCTCGCCATGGGCATCCGGGTGGTGCGTGTGGCGAACGCGGAATATCCCGGTTTCGGTGCGGCGCTCGGCCGTTTCCTGATCGCTCCCGTGTTCGCCATCGTGCCGCTCGGTGGTTTGCTGAACGTGTTGTGGTGCCTATGGGACCGTCCGCTGTACCAGTGCCTGCACGACAAGGTCGCCAGCACAGTGGTGGTGCACAAGGAAGGCGAAGCCTACGGCAACGTGTAGAGCAGCCGGTTGGCGGTGTTCGGGCGCAGTCCGCAGAGCTTGTCCTTGGTGGAGTTGGCGATCAGCGCGGCTTCCACTTGAGCCGGTGTCGCGGTGGGGTGGGTGGCCAGGTACAGGCCCGCCCCGCCGACCGCGTGCGGTGTCGAGAACGACGTCCCGGTCAGCGTGGTCGTTGCCGTGTCCGAGGAGTTCCAGATCCCGGTGATGTTCACGCCGGGTGCGTGCAGGTCGATCAGCGGGCCGTAGTTCGACGCGGTGTGCACGCAGTCGTTGATGTTCGTCGCCGCGGTGGTGATCGCTTCCTTCACCCTGGCCGGTGAGAAGTTGCCCGCGTCGCTGGCGGAACTTCCCGCCGCCACGCCATAGGTCACGCCGGACGCGATGGATCGGCGTACGGCGTCGTCCAATGCCTGGTTGGCAGAGCCGCCGAGGCTCATGTTGGCCACTGCGGGCTTCTTGGCGTTGCGAGTGATCCAGTCAAGGCCCGCGATGACCGTGGACATGCTGCCTGAGCCGCTCGCGCTGAGGACCTTCACCGGCACGATGGTGATCTTCTTGGCCACGCCGTACTTCGTGCCGCCGATGATCCCGGCGATGAACGTGCCGTGTCCGTTGTCGTCGTTGGGATTCCCGTCGTTCTCCACGAGGTCCACACCCGGCGCCACTCGGCCGAGCAGATCCGAGTGCGTGCGCCGGACTCCGGTGTCGATGACGTACGCGTGCACGTTGGCCGCGTCGGTCACCCAGCGGTATTTGCCGTCGTAGGGCAGGTCTCGCTGGTCGATGCGGTCGAGGTTCCACGGCGGGTTGAGCTGTTCGCCGTACGCGTGGACCTGCGAATCCGGCACCACATAAGACACCGACTTGTCTCCAGACAGCCTGCGCAGCTGGGATTGGGTCAGCGAAGCCGAAAATCCGGTCAGAACGGTGTGATACGTGTGCTCGGCCCGCACGTCGAACCGGTTGGTCAGCGTGTCGATCCCGGCAGTGCCGTTGAGCACCACGATGTAGCGGTGCGCCGGTTCGGCGTTCGCCTGAACCGGCGCGACCAAGGCGAGTGACAGCGCGGCGATGGCAGTTCGCTTACCGAATCCCATAGTCGACGTGTAGTCGACCCGGTTGGGATGGGCAAGGTTCACCAATTGCCACTAGTTCACCGTTGCAAAGGTACGGCTGCGTTCCAAAGCGAACAGACCGAGTACGCAGATGCCGCCGATGGCAAGCAATCCGAGCCAGCCGGTGCTGGGCGAGAGATCGAAGACCGTGCCGGCGAACAGGTTCCCGAGCATGATGCCGACGCCCACAATGGTGTTATAGAACCCGTAGTGGGTGGCGACCAGACGGTTGCCGGACAACCGGACGATCGTGTCCATCTCGAACGGGAACACCACGGCTGTCCCCAAGGCGAGCAATGCCGAGGAGATCAGCAAAGCGGCGTCGCCCGGCACGACCAATGGTGGCAGGAACGCGGATGTCAGCACGGCCGCACCGATCGCGATCGACCGGCCAGGACCCCAGCGATTCCGGAACCACGCGGTGATCCGCAGCTGCCCGGCGATCGCGACCACGGCCGACACCACGAACAACGCCATGACCAAGGTCTGTGAACTGGCTTGCAACGGCAGTGCCAGATACACCTGGAACGACAGCACATTCGAGCCGACCATGACCAACGCGAACAGCATGAACGGCCGGTTGGCCATGACTGTGCGCCAATCGCCCAGCGTGGTGCGTTTGCCGGTTTCGGCGGCACGGCTGGGCAACGCGCGCAGCTGCAACACGGTCAACAGCGCGAAGACCGCCGCGGCGGTCAGACACGTCAACCGGAAGTCCACAGTGGTCAACGCGAGCCCGACGAGCGGGCCGAGCAGGATTCCGCACTGATAGAAGACGTTGAACAACGCGAAGGCTTCCACCCGGCGCTCGCCCGCGTCCGCCGCGAGGTACGCGCGGACTGCCGGATTGAACAACGCTCCGGCAAAGCCCGTCGCCGCCGAGGCGATGATCAACGCAGGCAACGAGTTCACCACGGCGAGCAACGCGAACCCGGCTGTCCTGAGTAGACATCCGGCCACGATCAACGGCTTGTACCCGAACCGGTCCGCGAGCGTGCCACCCACCAGGAACATCCCCTGCTGGGAGAAGTTGCGCACACCGAGCACCAGCCCGATCGCCCAGCCCGCCAGGCCGAGCGGCCCGGCGAGATAGCCTGCCAGGTAAGGCATCAGCATGTAGAAGCCGACGTTGATGGTGAACTGGTTGACCATCAACAGCTTGCTCGGCCGGTCGAACGACCGGAACTGCCGGATCACCGGGCACCGGCCAGCGGATCGCTGACCGCGGTGCACCTCGTCCACCGTTCGACGACCTTGTCCTGCGGGCTGTCGATGGTGTCCGGCTCGGTCGGCTCGGTGTCCAGCAGACCGTGTTGTCCGCAGAACTCGTCGTTGTAGACCGTGTCGAAGTATCGGTGCGGGCCGTCGGGGAACACCGCCGCGATCCGGGTCTCCGGCGGACTTGTCCTTGCCAGCCAACCGGAAACGAGGGCGACCGCGCCGACACTCCAGCCGCCGCTGGCGTGATGCGTGGACGCGAGCTTGCGGCACGTCCACACGGCTTCGGCCGGTGCGACCCAGTGCACTTCGTCGAAGGCCGCGTAGTCGACGTTGCTGGGATAGATGCTGGAGCCAAGGCCCCGCATCAGCCGGGTGCTCGCGGGCTGGCCGAAGATCGTCGAGCCGATCGTGTCCACGCCGACCAAGCGCATGTGCGGGCAGAATTCCCGCAGGACGCGGGCGATTCCGGCGGAATGACCGCCGGTGCCGACCGAGCAGACGAGCACGTCCACCCGCCCGAGCTGGGCGACGAGCTCCATGGCCAACGAGGCGTACGCGGCCACGTTGTCCGGGTTGTTGTACTGGTCCGGGCACCACGACCCGGGGTACTCACGCATTACTTTCTCGACGCGGTCGCGGCGGGCTTGCTGCCAGCCGCCGGTCGGGTGCGGTTCCTCGACCAGTTCGACGCGGGCGCCGTACGCCGTCAGCAACCGGCGCACGATCGGCTCCATACCAGGATCGGTGACCAGGGTGACCGGATGCCGGTAGACGGTCGCGGCCAGCGCGAGGCCGAGACCGAGGGTGCCGCTGGTCGATTCCACGATCATGGCTCCGGGCTTGAGATCACCGCGCTGAATCGCCTTGTCGACCATGTGCAACGCGGGCCGGTCCTTCATGCCGCCGGGGTTGTGGCCCTCGAGCTTCGCCCAGTAGCCGCGGCCGTCCTCGTTGACCCACAGCACCGGCGTGTTGCCGACGGCGGTGGCGGGGGAGTGGCAGTTCGCGGCGGTGGTCAGCAGCTGGGCAGGGGTGGGCGCGGAAAGAACTGTGTTCATCAGACCTGTCTCACAACGCTCAGTGGGGTAGGGGCGCGTAGCGGCCGGAGGCATGCGGCATCACCACAGAGAGTCGTCTGTGGACTGCGCAGAGTTCCGGCCGGTTTTCCGGCCCCTCAGGTCCGCGCTATGGACAGGTCTAGGAGAACAGTGCGGCCGGTCCTGCTGCGCGGTTGGTCCACGCGTGCGGGCCGAACGCCTGTCTCCTGCGGCTGGGCCTCGACCGTCACCGGTGTGGTGACCGGTATCGGAGCTACAGTCGTTGGAACAGCGGCGAAGTAGTCGTGTGAGTGCGGTTCTGTCTCATGGTGGCAGTGACCGTCGTGAGTGGACACGACGCCGTGCGACTCGAGATGGTCCTCCGTGTGCGGTGCGCAGGAAGCGATCACGAGCCACAGGAACGGCAGCAGTAGGAGAATGGCCACCCGTCGTGTCCTCATCGTGATCTACGCTACCAGTCCGCAGCCGATCAGTCACACACGGTCAAAGCCACCCGTGCTCGTGCGCGGTCCGGATCGCCTCGGCCCTGGTGGACACCCCGAGCTTGTTGATCACCGCGGCGATGTAGTTGCGGACCGTTCCGTTGGACAGGTGCGTCTGCTTGGCGATCACGGCCACCGGTGTGTCGAACTCGGCGAGCCGGAGAACCTCCAGCTCACGCGGTGTCAGCGGGCACTCGGGCGCGGTCAGGGCGTCCGCGGCGAGCGACGGGTCGACGTAGCGGTCGCCGCCGTGGACGCGCCTGATGACGTCGGCCAACGTGCCACCTGGTGATCCCTTGCGCACGAATCCCTTGGCACCGGCGGAAAGTGCTTGTTTCAGGTGCTGCGGCCTGCCGTGCCCGGTCAGGATGATCACCGCGCACTCCGGCGCGACCTTGGTCAGCTCGGTGGTGACTTCGATGCCGTCGAGCGCCGGCATCTCCAGGTCGACCACGGCCACGTCCGGCTTGTGCGCCAACGCGGCCTCGACGGCTTTCCGGCCGTCGGGCGCGTGGCCGACCACTTCGAGGTCCGGCTCCAGGTTCAGCAACGCGGCCAACGCGGTGCGGATCAGGTCCTCGTCGTCGGCGAGCAGTACTCGGATCACGGTTTTATCGAGGCTTCCAGTGTGAAGACGCCGTCCTGTTGGCGGGTGCGCAGCCGTCCGCCGGCTTCGGCCAGCCGGTCGGCGAGCCCGGCGAGGCCGGAACTGTGCCGATCGGTCGCTTTGGTCCCGGCGCCGTCGTTGGCCACGGTCATCCGCACCTCCTCGCCTTCCTGTGTCACGTCGATCGTGCACCACTTGGCTTGGCTGTGCCGCAGCATGTTGGTGCTCGCCTCCCGCAGCACGACCGCGAGCCGCGTGGCGATCGCCTGCGGCAGTTCGTTGTCCGGCTGCGTGATCGTGCAGCGTACTCCGGAGGACTGCAGCACGTCGGCGATCGCGTCGAGCTGTTCCTTGAGGTTGACGGCCCGATAGCCGTGGACGGCCTCGCGCATGTTCGTCAGTGCCCTGGTCGCCAGTTGCTGCACCTCGGACGCCTCTTTCGCGGACGCTTCGGCGTCGACCGATGCGAGTTTCGAGGCCAGCTCCGCCTTGAGGGTGATCAGGGACAAGTCGTGGCCGAGCACGTCGTGCACATCGCGGGCGAACCGCAGCCGCTCCTCGGTCGCCGCGAGCTGGGCCTGTGCTTCGCGGCCTTTGCGGGCCTGCAACAGCATGTCCCAGAGCCACAGGTGCGCGACACTCATCGCGATCACGGCCGCCGCGATACTGGCCACGATCACCAGCGCCGGGACCGGCCGGTCAGCCAGGATCCCGGCGGCCACGAAGACCACGAGCGATAGGACCGTCGTCGGTACTCGGCCGACCTTGAGCATGGGCAGGGACCCGATGATCGAGCCGCCGATCCATGCCCACGTCTCCCACCGGCTCCCGCCAACCGGAGCTGTGAGGGGGAGCGTCAGCACGGAGGCGACCCCGAAGGCGATCAGCAAACGCCGTCTGGCGTGGTCGCTGAGCCAGGGCGTGACCGTTGCGTACAGCGCGCCCGCCTGCGTCGCCGCGAAGGCGAGCACACCGATGGCCCCGAGCACGATCCATAGCGGACGTGACTCACGAAAGATCCCGATCCCGGGCATGATCAGGCTGGTCGCCACGGTGACCGCCAACGAGCCCAGCGTGACCGCCCTGGCCCGGCGCAGCATCGGTTCCACCGGCAAGATGCTATTCATACCTTCAGCCTGGCGAAGCCCATGCGCAAATCCGATGTGCGGATGTCACCAACCAGGCATGCACCAACCGCCGTGTCCACCTTCGCAGCACCCCGTGTCCACCGTTCCGGCACCATGAAATTCCCGCCTGATGCCGGAATGTGTGTCTCGGTGTGCCCGAATGTGTGTCTCGGTGTGCCGGAATGTGTATTTCGGGGTGTCGGAGTGGTGGACACGCGGTCAGCGAACACCGGATCGACCTGGCATGGACAGCAGTTCGACGCGGTGCACCAGGCGTGTGACGGGCACCGCGGGCAGGCCGTCGACCATGTGCTGTGGCAACAGAACCAGGCCATGGCCGGCGGCTGCCATCTCCAGTAGCCCGGGGACGTGCGTTCCTTCGTAGCGCAGAGCGGCACGGAAACCATCCGTGCCGCTCGCGCTACGCAGCTGTGCCAACGGAATCGCCGAGTCCGGTGCGTCGATCCATTGCGCGTCAGCGAGATCCACGAGGTTGATCCGTTTGCGCCGGGCCAGCGGGTGATCGGCGGGGAAGACCACGACCAGCGGGCGTTCCGCGACGCCCACTGTGGCCAGTGGCGCGACATCCGGCAGGTTCAACGGATCGCTGGCCGCGGCGACCCCGTCGACCAGGCCAAGGTCGAGGGTACCTTGAGCGACACCGGTCACCACGTCGGCGCGTGGCAGGACCCGGATGTGGTTGGCCGCGACGATGTCGGGCATGAACGCCAGCGGGGACAAGCCGACGACGAGCCGGTCCGGCGGTGCCTCGATCATCCTCGTGATCTCCGCGCGGGCGGCGTCCAGTCGCAACAGGATCGGTCCGGCGTGCTCCAGCAGACGCTGGCCCTCCGGCGTGGGCTTGACCGGGCGCCGGTTCAGCAGCGCCACACCCAGATCATTCTCCAACGCGGCGATGTGTTGGGACACAGCGGACTGCGTGTATCCGAGTTCGTCGGCGGCGCGGGAGAAGGAGCCGCAGCGGGTGACGGCCACGAACGTCCTCAACAGATGCGGATCCATGTGCATAAGTATCGCTAATGCCCAGTCCATGAATCATCGTTGGTGCTGAACTCGGTCCCCGGGTGAGGATGACGGCATGACAGCACGACTCGCATTGGTGGGGGACCGGTCCGCGGCGGTCAGATCCCACACCAGGATCCCCCAGTTGTTGCAAGGCCTGGATCTGGACGCCTACTGGATCCCGACCGAGGACGTCGACGAGACGCTCGCCGGGTTCGACGCCATCTGGCTGGTGCCCGGCAGCCCGTACCGCAGCGAAGCCGGTGCCGTGCAGGCCGTGCGAATCGCGCGTGAGCGGCGGATTCCGTTTCTCGGGACGTGCGCCGGGCTGCAACACGCCCTGCTGGAGTTCGCCCGCAACGTGTGCGGGTTGGACATTCACCACGCCGAAAACACCCCGGATGCCGACGATCTGTTGATTGTGCCCTTGACATGTTCGTTGGTCGGCCATGAGGGCGTAGTCACGACGGTCCCGGATTCGTTGGCGCACAGGATTCTCGGTGCCGGCCGGACCATCGAGCGTTATCACTGCGCGTACGGCCTGAGCGAGAAGTACTTGCAGCCCTTGCAATCGCACGGCCTGCGCGTGACAGGCACCGACGAGGAAGGACAGCTCAGGATCGTCGAACTCGACGACCACCCGTTTTTCCTGGCCACGCTCTTCCAGCCGGAACTGGCCGAAAACCAGCCTCATCCGATCGTGAAGACGCTTGCCATAGCGGCACAGGAACATGCCACTGTAGTCAGGTGACGACCCTTCCCGCGAAGCGTTCTGTCCTGCGAGATCCGAAGTTCCTGCGGCTATGGCTGGCCACGACTGCCTCTTCCGTCGCGACCTGGGCACTACCGTTCATTCTCGGGCTTGCCGTGCTCGACCGGACGTTGACCGCGAGCGGTCTCGGCGTCGTGCTCGCGGCGCGACTGGTCGGATTTCTGCTGGCAGTGCCGGTCGGCGGGGTGTTGGCCGACCGGTATTCGCGGCGGACCATCCTGTTCTGGGCAGGCGTTCTGTCGCTGGTGAGCACGCCGCTGATCGCGTACGGCGGATTGCCCGTGATGGTGGGTGCCGCGGTGTTGCTTGGCGCGGGACAAGGCGCCTGCCGTCCCGCGTTCCAAGCGCTTACGGCCGAGGTCGTGGACGCTTCCCAACGGCAGCAGGCAAACGCGGCGATGACGCTGGCCATGCGCGTGTCAACCCTTGTCGCGCCTGGACTGACCGCACTGCTGGCGACCATGGTGAGCACTTCGGGGATATTGCTGGGAACCTGCGCGCTATGGCTGATCGTCACGCTTGTCCCACCGGCCGGGGCGAGCCGAGTGGTCCGTGAACGCGCCAGGTTCCACCAGGAATTCCTGGACGGTCTACGGGAAGCGCGCAGACATCCATGGTTCCTCGCCGGACTTGCCGCGTTGACCCTCACGTCGGCCATGGGACAGACCACGATCGCGGTCGCGTTGCCGGTGGTCAGCCGGGACCGCTACGGCACGGAAGCGGTGCTGGCCGCGGGAATGACCGGGTACTCGATCGGGGCACTGGCCGGTGCGTTGATCATTGCGCGGTGGCGGCCACGCAACCAGGGCTGGGCGGCGTTCGGCGGTCTCGCCCTGTTCGGGTTCGCGCCGCTGAGCATGCTGTTCCCGGTGCACCCGGTCGTGATCGTGGCCGCCTTCGTCGCGGTCGGGATCGGCATCGAACTGTTCAACGTGCCGTGGTTCACCGCGATGCAACGGGAAGTCCAGCCGGACAAGCTGGCCCGGGTGTCCTCATTGGACTTCCTGGTCTCGTACGGGCTCGCGCCGGTCGGCCTTGCCCTGATCGCGCCGGCGATCGACGCGTTCGGCATGGGCGCAGTGCTGGCCGTCTGTGCCGCGATGTGCTTCCTGGCGCCCGCCGCCGCGGCGGTCGTGCCCAGTTCACGGCACCTGTCGGTCAAGACTCCGCGATCCGCTTGATGGTCTGCAGTCGACGGTCCCATTCGGCGGCGAGACCGGCCATCCAGTTCGCTGTCGCGGCCAGCCGATCGGACTTGACCGAGTAGCGCACCTCGCGGCCATGCCGCCCGCCGTCGACCAGGCCTGCCTGCTGCAGCACGGACAGGTGTTTGACGATCGCCTGCCTGGTCACGGGCACGTCGGCGGCGAGCGTGGTCGCGGTGGCCTCGCCGCGGTCGGCGAGGGCGTCCAGCAGGCGTCGACGGGTCGGATCCGCCAGCGCCGCCAGCACCTCGTCGACACCGTCGGTCATCATCGGCTCCCGTCAGGCCTCGACGTACGCCCGCAGTTCGTCGAGCTCAAGGTGCCATCCTTCCGTGTTGTCCTTGACCGCCAGTTCCTGATCCCCGCTCAGCGTGGTGAATCCGCTCTCGATCACCCGCAGCCGGGTGCCGTCGCCATCCTCGGACAGCGTGAACTCGACCAGCGTCTGGTTGCCCGGTGCGGGATCGGTGTCCGCGGGACGGGCCCACCAGTACGAGAACCGGCGTGGCGGCTCGACCGTCTCCACCGTGCCGTGGAAACGCCCGTGCGCTGCCCAGCCGAACACGATCGCGCCGCCCGGCCGCAGGTCGACTTCGGCTTCGTCGCCGAACCACTCCTTGACGTGCTTCTCCTCGGTCAACGCGGCCCACACCTTCTCGATGGGTGCGGCGATGGTGATGTCGCGCTGAATGGTGTCGGAAACCATGAGCCCTCCTTCGGTTGATGTGCAACTCGATGGTTGCACATGATGGGCTGACGTGCAACCAGTGAGTTGCACTTACGAAGGTGCGTGCACGCAAGATATGGTGCGTCAGGTGAGTGGACTGCGTGAACGCAAGAAGATCGCCACCCGGGAGGCCCTCAGCGCCGCGGCGCTGAGGCTGGCGCTGGAGCGTGGTCCAGACAACGTGCGAGTCGACGACATCGCCGAGGCCGCAGGCGTATCGCCAAGGACCTACAACAACTACTTCTCCAGTCGTGAGCAGGCCATCGTCGCGGCCATTGGTGCCGAGCGAGCGCACCGGATCGCGGACGCTTTGCTCGCCCGCCCGGCTGAAGAATCCTTGTCCGAGGCGGTCGTGGTGGCGATCGCGGAGCAGTACACGAGCGAGCCGACAGGTGACGCGCTCACGTTGATCACCACTGCGCCCGCGTTGCGCGAGGAGTACGTGAAGACGGTCCTGTCGATCGAGTCGCCCCTCGCTTCCGCCATCGCGGCCCGTACCGGCGTCGACGACGAACTGGCCACAGCTGTGCTCGCCGCGTCGATCTCTGCCGCGGCCAGGGTTGCGGTCGAGCGATGGATTACTCGTACGGAGTCAGGGCTTGTTGTCGTGCCCGCGATTCCCTTGGCTGATTTTCTCCGGCACGCGTTGTCCCACCTGGCTCCCGCGATGGATGCGCTTGGTTCGCGAGACGGCTGAACCCCACTCAAAAACACGGCAAGCAACATTGGACAACTTTGGAAGCCTTGCGAAGCCACACCCGGCGTGGATACTCTCGGCCAGGACGTGCGGAGGGACCTGTTCTCTGGGGTGAGAGGTGGGTCGTCCAGGTGGACAACGAATTTTTCCGGTCATTCAACGCGGTGCCGGGCTTGTGCGCGGCGCAGGTTGATGCGCGCGGAGTGGTGGTCAAGGCCAGCCAGCAGCTTTACCGGCGGCTCGGCTGCGACCCGGATGACCTGCGCGGACGATACGTCATGGACGTCGTCCGGCGTGACGGGCTGCGCGGCGAGACGATCGTCGTGATGGTCGAGTCCGAGCAGGAGCGCCGACCGGAGACCACTGGCCGGGGCACAAAGAAGATACTGACCAAAATGGACTCGCGGATTCTCGAAGGCGTCGCCGCGGGCGTGCCGACGGCCAAACTCGCGGTGATGGTCGACCTCAGCCGTGGGGGCGTGGAATACCACGTGACGAACCTGCTGCGGAAACTCAGCGCTCCCAATCGGACTTCGCTGGTGTCCAAGGCTTATGCGGAGGGGATTCTCGAGGCGGGGACGTGGCCGCCGAAGGTGGTACCCGACTTCGTGAAGTAGGTTCTGCGGGCATGCCGCTGTTCTCCTTTGAAGGCAAGAGCCCACAGGTCCACCCGGCCGCCTGGATCGCACCCACCGCCACCCTGGTCGGTGACGTGATCGTCGAAGCCGACGCGTCGGTCTGGTACGGCGCGGTGATCCGCGCGGACTTCGGCCGGATCGTGATCCACGAGGGCGCCAACGTCCAGGACAACGCGGTCATCCACGTCGGCCCGAACGGCTGCTCGGTCGGCCGCGGCGCGACCGTCGGGCATCTCTGCCTGGTCCACGACTGCGTGATCGGTGACTACGCGATCGTCGGCAACGGTTCGACGGTGCTGGATGGTTCGCGGGTCGGGGAACGGGCCATGATCGCCGCCGGGTCGACCGTGACTCCGGCTTCAGAGGTCCCGGCCGAGGTGATGGCGATGGGATCGCCGGCCAAACGCCATATCCCGCTCACCGACAGCGCGCGCGAATGGATCGACACGAATCCCTCGCTGTACCAGGAGCTGGCCCGCCGACATGCGGCGGGCATCGCTGAGGTGTGACAGTCAGCCCTTGTCGAGGACCTCACGCAGTTTGGCCGCGAACGCTTCGGGCTGACCGGCGTATCCGAACTCCTCGCCGAGGAATCCGCCGTGGTGACTGGGGAACACGGTCACGTCCTGGCCGAGCAGTTCGGCTGTGGCGACCGCGGTGCGTCCGGTGAAGACGTCCTTGGACTCCTCACCCACAGCGATCACGACACGCGTCGAGGCTGCGTTCAGCGCCTCGACGTCGGGCCGGTACTGGACGATGGCGATCGCCCGGTCGGACAACAGCGGGTCGTCACGCTTCCCGTCGTCCTCGGCCGGCATCCCGAACTGGGTCGGATCGGCTGGCGGCTGGGCGAAGTACTCGTCGGTGAACTCGCCCTTCCACGACGTCATCCCCATGAAGGTCGCCATGCCGGCGCCGAAGCCCTTGGCCTGGTACGCCTCCAAAAACCCGTTCACCGCGCGCTCCGCGGCAGGGGCATCAGGCAGTACGTGGATCAGCGGCGGCTCGTGCGCCACCAACGTGACCACGTCGTTCGGGTACGCCGCGACCCACGCGAGCGCGGTCACCGCGCCACCGCTGCTGGCGAACACCTCCACCGGGCCCGCACCGAGCGCCTCGACGAGCGCGTGCAGGTCGCCTGCCTGGACTTCTGGTCTGCTGTCGACCCGGCCGTCTTTGCGGTTGCTGCGGCCCAGGCCACGCGGGTCGTACGTGACCACTGTGCGGTCGGGGAAGTACGAGGCCAACCGGGTGAACCCGGTGGCGTCCATCGGCTGGCCGATCATGAACAACGGCGGCCGCCCGTCCGCGGTCGGCAGCGGTCCGTGCAGGTCGTATGCGAGGCCGACCTCGGCGGTTTCCAGGATGTGCGTCGTCACCATGACTGTAAGACCCTTCGAGTGTCCCAAACTCATCGGACCCTACGGCAGTGATCAGTTCAGACCTGACAACTCCGGCGAGTTGCTCCGGCCGGACAACGACAAGGACGCGCTCTGCTTGGAAACGCGGATCGCGAGAACCACGAGCACTGCGACGGCGAAGATGGGATAGCTGCTGCCCGCTATCTGCTGCAGCGCGTCCCAGCCTCGTTCCTGATTGACCGTGTTCGGCCACCACCAGTGCGCCGACAACGAGAACACCACCACGCCGACGGCCGCGAGCACCTTCGAATGCCAAGCGAGCGCCAAGAGCAGCGGCACACACCACACCCAGTGGTGCGACCACGAAATCGGCGAGACAAGCAGCATGATCAGCGCGTTGATGCCCATCGCGAGCGCGACCTTGCCCTCCGCGAGTACACCGCGCATCACGAAGACGCCCAGCGCGAGCACTACGGCGCACAACACCAGCCACACCACGCTACGCAGCGGCGGTTCGCCGCCGAGCCGCAGCAGCACGGCCAGAATGGACTGATTCCCGGCATATCCGGCGCCGACCCGGTCGCTGCCGAACATCGCGCCTGTCCAGAACTTGACCGAGTTCTCCCACGAGATCAGCGCACCGATCACGCCGAACGCGACGAAGGACAACACAGTGGTCACCATGGCCCGGAAGTCGCGCCTGAGCAGCAGGATCAGCAGGAAGGCCAGCGGGGTCAGCTTGATCGCCGCGGCCAGCCCGATCAGCAGGCCCCGCGGCCAGCGCGGCGACTTGACCAGCAGGTCGAGCACGACCAGTGCCATCAGGAAGATGTTGACCTGGCCGAAGAAGATGTGGTCCCGGACCGGCTCGATGAACAGCGCGAACGGTAGCAGCGCCGCCGTGAGCCACCACGGGTTCGACGCTCCCAGCGACCGCAGCACCAAGACGATCACCAGGGCGACCAGCGCGATCGTCAGCAGCGTCCACAGCGCGCTGGCCACACCGAACGGCACCATGCCGAGCGGCGAGAGGAACGCGGCCGCGAACGGCGGGTACAGGAACGGCAGGCTGATCCCGACCTGGGTCTGCGGCATCCGGCCGTAGAGATCGCCGCCGTCCCACCAGACCTTGAGCCCGATCCGGTAGGCGTCGATGTCGATCCGGTAGACGTCGAAACTCAGGCCGCCACCGGGGGCGCGGACGGTCAGCATCCACCCCAAGGCGAACAGATTGAGCGCGGTCACGACGACGATGCCGAGCGCGGTTGGTCGCCCAACGGCCCGTAGCAGGCTCAACGTGTGTCCCCCCGACCCTGAATGCAAGTCACCCAACCCGTGGCTTCCAGATCCGTGTGTTCCCTCTGCAGAGGAATAGATGCCGTAACGGTGCAAAAGGTTGGCTCAGGTGAGCATGATCATACTCGGATCACACCCGCCCAAAGCCGCTGTCGAGGGTATCGGACGGGTGAGATGCGCTTTCACGCGCGGCGTGGTCAGCCGCCGCGGACGGCACGGACGGTCGCGGCGACCGGGCTGAGCATGAGCCAGGTGGGTAGGCCACGGATGACCCATCGGGCGCCCGTCAAGCCGATGGATCCGGCTTTGACGGCGTCCAGCAGTTCGATCTCGCCCTCCCACATGCGATAAAGCGTGGGCAGATCGGCGCTGAGTACGGCATCGATGTCGAAACCGGGGTCGGTGTAGCAGATGGACGCGTCGCCCGGCTCGAGCACGAGCCAGAACTGTCGGCGCCGGTCGGTGATGTCGATCTGGATGACGGCACGTTTGACCAGCTCACTGGTGTCGATCCGGCCGTGCATCCACCACATCAGCACCTCGGGATCGAGTTCGTAAGGCTGCGGGTCGCCGAACGCGTACCGTGCGCCCCACTCGCCCAGCCCGAAGACGATCGGCCGAAGATCCGCGCCTGCTTGGGTGAGCGCGTAGCCGTCGTCAGTCCGCGTGACCAGGCCGGCCTTGTGCAGTTGCCGGAGGCGTTGGGCGAGCAGCGCCCGGGAGATCCCCGGCAGGCCGCGTGCGAGCTCGTTGAACCGGGTGGATCCGATCAGCATGTCGCGCACGATGAGCAACGTCCACCGGTCGCCGAGCAACTCCACGGCGCGGACGATCGGGCAGTACTGGGCGTAGGTCCGCATGTTCATATGTCGTGACCAGGCACGATATCCGTTACGCCGGGTTCAGTTTTAGAACTACCTGCGCGCCGCGGACGTTCATACCGTCGTGAGCCATGACGACGATGACGCTTCAGACAGGCACGTACCCAACCCCGGTCCGGCCCGACGACACCCAGTTCGTCGACCTGGCAGCACGAGTCGGCGCGATCGCCGCGGAGCACGCGGCCTCGCATGACCAGGACGCAACCTTCGTGGCCGAGGCATACGCGGCAATGCAGGAACACGGCTACTTAGCCCTCGCGGTCCCGGCCGAGTTAGGCGGCTTAGGCGCGACGATCCGCCAAGTCTGTTACGCCCAAGCAGAACTGGCCCGCCACGACGGCGCGACAGCACTGTCGGCGGCGATGCACAACTACCTGACGCTGATGCAGTGCTACCGCCGTCGAATGGGCGCTGGCGACGCCGAGATGGTGTTGCGGAAGGTCGCCGACGGCATGGTGATAGCGACAAGCGGAGGCTCAGACTGGCTCTGGCCAACAACAGTCGCGATCCCCACGGACGACGGCTACCGCGTGACGGGCCGGAAAGCCTTCTGCAGCCAGGCACCCCGGGCGAACGTGGTGTCGACATGTGCGGTGCTGCCGGACCAGTCGGAGGTTCTGCACTTCAGCGTGCCCTTGGACGCACCCGGCGTGCGGATCGAGGAAACCTGGGACACGTTGGGAATGCGCGGCACGGCAAGCCATGACGTGGTTCTCGAGGACGTGCTGGTGCCTTCTGCCAAGATCGTGGGGCGCCGGGCGTACGGCGAGTTCGGCGTGCCCTTGCTGGCCGCGACTGTCCACTTCGCACCGGTGGTGGGGGCGACGTACTTCGGGATTGCCGCTGGGGCAAGGGATATCGCTGTTGCCAAGGTTTCTGTCGATCGCCGGGCAGCGCAGGTGCACCGGCAGGTCGGGTTGATGGACGCCAAGCTTCGCGGTGCCTGGTGGGCGCTGATGGGCTCCCTTGACGAGCTGGGCACGGAATACACCGTGAACCCGGAGACTTTGACGACCGTGATGCTCGCCAAGCGTCAGGCCGTGGTTGAGGCCGTCGAGGTCGTCAACCTGGCGATGGATTTGCTTGGTGGGCGGTCTTTCTTCCGTCGGGCCGGGTTGGAACGGGCATTCCGCGATGTCCGTGCAGGCACCTTCCATCCATTGAACCCCGAGGTCACGCTGTCCTACGCGGGCAAGGTGGCGCTGGGGGATTCCGGGGTCACGCAGTAGCGAGCTCGATGCCGTCCGGCAGCCGCATGCCAAGCTTGAGAAGCCGCCGGGCGGCCTCACCCACATCCCTGCCACTCGCCCAAATCGCGATCAAGTGTTGTGCGGGCACTGGCGTGTTTGATCTAAGCCATGGCTTGGACCCATTCAGTTGCATGCTCATCAAGATCTCGTCTTCGCGGTCGATGGTCGTCGGCAACGGGACCGGGACCGCATAGCCCATTTCGGTCAAACGGTCGCGCACGGTTGCCAAGTCGCGTCGCAGCGCGCTCGCTGCGGCAACGATGTGGCCGAGGACGACAGGTTTGTCCACATCAAGCCATGGGCCGCCGCCGTTGCAACTTGCACTGATCATGATCCGATCGTCTTCGCTGAAAACATCGGGAAGTGTGGCGGGATCTGGAGCCCTAAAACCGAGGTCGATGTATCGAGCTGATACCTGGCGTGGCGTCAGACGCAACTCTCCAGCGGCTTCGAAGATCTCATTTTTCGTGATAGCGACAGTGACATCTCGCAGGGATTGGCGTAAGCCATCCAGGTTCTTTCTGAGCAATGGAACGTCCGCGTCGTCGAATTGCTTGACCAGGTGACGCACATCGTCCACCTGGTAGCCGAATCTCGCCAATCGTCTCGTCACCTCCAGGCCGGAAAGCATCGTTTTTGCTGAAGCTGAGATCGTGTGTGTCCTGGACACCGCAGTGTCCAGGCGAAGCCAGGGGTTCCGCGCGTCGAGGTTGGCGCTAAGGATCACGGCATCATTCGCTCTCAATTGGTCGGGAATCGACGCTCTGTCGGGCACTTGATAATTCATCACCGTCAGCTCGGCGAGTATGTCATCAATGGACCGCTGCACTCGCTTTGCCGCAAGCGCAATGTGGGCAACCGGAACCCGAAGACGGGGGTCGAGCCAGAACTCGGTTCCTGTCAGTGTCGCGCTCAAAGGAATTAGATCAACAGATAGCGGATCGCTTGGCCAGTCTACTGGTTCATGGACGGTATGCCCCAAAATTCGAAGCCGTTCGGCGACTTCGACTGGCGGTAGACTGAACTGCCTTGCGGTGTGAAGCACATGTCCTGGGGCGACGGGAACCCGGGGATCCAGCCAGGTTTCGCCGTGGGAGTGAGTCGTTTTAAGAAATTGCAGATCGAGAGATTCGGGAACCGGGCAATCCGCCACGTACGTCGTGTCGAATCCGCACGCTTGCAGACGCCCTACGACTTCAGCGATCGGCAATCCGATAGTTTTCGCTGCGTAGATGACATGTCCAGGGTGTACGGGGTGATCGGAGCTCAGCCAAGGTGGCTTGCTGGTCAAGGCCTCGGTGACAAGGCGTGCGTCGATGGAATCGACGTGCTCGGGCATCGAGGTAGGTTTCTTGAGCCAATAGCCGAACTTGGCAAGCCGCGTTACGACATCTACGGGTCGTACGCCAATGCGGCTTGCTACGGATATGACATGTCCCAGTGGGACTTGGTGGCTGTAACTAAGGGACGCGCGAAACGGTATCTCGACAGAGACGAGCAATTCATCGTATGGCTCTGAGGTTGCTGGCAAGTTGTCGATAGGTTGTGTTTTAAAACCCAGTAGTGTGAGTTTCTCGGCGACTTGTGGATAGGTTAGTCCGATGCCTTCAGCGGCATGCACAATATGGAGTGCAGATGGTATTTGTCCAGTCTTCAGCCAGCTCACATAGGAAGGGTCAGGTGTCTTCTCGAAATCTTTTTCAGCACACAGAAAATGGTCGGACGGGTAGGCTGTTATCGGCTTATGTGCGGCGGTTAGCCCTGTTATTGCGCCAGCGTAGACCCAGGATTGAAGCCGCCAGTTGATCAAGTGTTCAGGCGGATTGAACAGAGTCAATCTAGAATCGTCGTCGGAAAAGAGTGTGCTGTCCGCTGAGAAGCACCCGACTATCTGCAACGGTACTTGATGCCTGTTTACCGGCCAGCGTTTCCGGCCTGAATGAATCAGCTTGGCGAAGATCTGGTCGGCAAGTCTTGGCATCCTGGCCCGTACCATTTGTGTGAGCCACTCATGGCTTAGTACTGCCTTCTCTTCGGCGAGCAACGCAGGGATGCTGTCGCTGAGGCGGTGATCCACCTCGGCAGCGTCATAGTGGACGATGTTCCGACGGTCAACCGTCAGCTTTGGCAAATGAGGGCCAGCCAGATTCATCACCATGCCGAAGAGTTCCTGGCCCGACCACATGCCGTCAGCAAGAATGCCGCCGGTCGTGTCGCACCACCATGCCCCAGGCTCGTCGCTTTTGTCGATGTGGGTAACGCGACGCTTCGCGTCCGGCTGGAATGGATCGGATCCAATGGGAGCGTGTTCGGACAGCACGCCTGATTCCCAGCTGATCGAGCCGGTTGAATCGGTCGCGGACACAGCGAAGTCGCTCACCCACAGCAGTCGCCGCAGGATGTCCACGCACGAGACCTTCTTGCGCAGATACAGGCGGATCGTGGTGCCTGACGTCAATCCCTCAGCGCCTCGCTGCACCCTGGACAGGGTGCCGGGGCCGGAGATGAACGCTTCCAACACCCGGCCAGGACGGCCGTCACGATCGAGGCGGCAGGTGGTCACCTTGATCTCGTCGGCGAGCATGAAGTAGCTCAGCACTCCGATGCCGAACTGGCTGTTCGGGTACAGGTGAATTCCCTCTTCGCGCCACAGAGCTTCCTCTTCGAGGTACTCCGGCAGGGTCGTGAACCGGGCACCCGCGTTGGCGAACAACCCGGTCAACTCACGCATCCCCATGCCGATGCCGTTGTCCGTGCAGTCGAGGAACGCTTTCCCGTCCTCGGCGCCCTGGTTGAAGGTGATCTGGCCAGTCCAAGGAGCAACCGGACGACCGGTGGCCTGCAGATACTTCGTGCGGGCTTCGCGGTAACGGCAGGCGTCCAGGGCGTTCTGGTACAGCTCGCGGACCGCCAGCGCCGGGTCGCCGTAGAGCTGTTCGCCCATCAACAACTCTTGGACTCGGTCTTCGTCCAGGTGGAATCGGAAGCCCTCGGCGATGTCGTTGACCGCGTAGACCTGCTCGGCGTTCGCGTGTGACGGCATGTTCGCAAGCTCGTCCGGGCCGATGCGTTCGATCTGGACCAGCAGCGCGTTCACGGCTTCGGCGTGCAGTTTCAACGCCCGGTGGACGGCTTGGTGGTAGTAGGGCGCTTTCAGCGATCGGCTGCGGCGTTCGGGTTCCCACGTGGCCTTGGCCAAGGTTGTGGCCAGCTCGGTGAGGTTCACGGGATCGCCGGTGCCCAGGTGGTCCACGATCACCTGCGGCAGGTCGAGCGCGTCGATCGCGAACTTGTACGCCGCCGTCAGCAAGAACCCGAGCAGCCGTTCATGCACGGTCTGTTCGTCGTCGCGTGAACTTGCGATGGTGCGGCGCTCGTCCAAGATTGTGGGGTCCATCCGCACCGCGCGGAACATCTGCATCAGGCGCTCGGGCGCGAAGACCTCCCCGGGCAGCCCATCCAGTTCAGGCAGTCTTGCGGCGGAGTACGACTCCGGCCGGGTGATCAGCCATCGGTGGAACAGCCACCGGGTGATGTTCTGGTCGCCTGATGCGGTGATTCTTCGTTCCAGCCGCGGATAGCCGGCTCGGAAGCGTTCGAAGTCCGGTGATTCACATGTCTCGGCCGCCAACCGTGCCCAGTAGGCCTGGTGCAGGAACGGGAACGCCACCAGCAGCGCCGCGTCGGCCGGGGAAAGCTGCAGTTCGGAGACACGCAGGACCTTGGAGATGAGCCAGCCGACCTTGGCCGAGAACCGCAGGGCGAAGGTATGGTGATCGTGCCACGGGTCGTCACCTGCACTGATGGCGATGTCCCCAACCAGGTCGACCGTGTCGTCGAGGAGTTCGCCAGACACTTCCCACGCCTTGTGGTTACGTGCGGCGACAATCCAAGCGTGCTCACTGGGCGGGACCGAGGCCGGGCTGATCAGGAACTGAGTTTGATCGGCGTCGGTCAGCACGCGGGCGATGTGCGGCTGGACGCCATGCGGGGCGAACAGAACGTTCATCCGGGCCTGCGTCGTCTGCAGCAGGTCGGCCAGGGTCGCGGGTTTGTCTTGTACGAGAGCCTGACTCATCGCACGGGACAGGATGCTGAAGCCTTCGCCGCTGTACCCCGCGGTTTGGCCGGGCGAGCAGGCGTAGAAGTACGCCACTTTGCGGGCGAGTGCTCGGTCGCGTTGCAGATCGCCCCAACGCGATACCGAGACCGACTTTGTCTGTACCTTCACGCCGTCGCGGCACGCGTCGACCACGACCAGCACTGATGCGGCCTGACTTCGCGAGATATGGGCGTCGCAGTTGATCGGAACGCAGTTTCCGGAAGGGAAACGGCTCACCCGGTGCACGGCGCTGGAGGACACCAGGTAGTCCATGCCGTCACTGTGCACGCCGTGGCCGCTCAGGTAGATCAGCAGCTGCGCGTCGGGAGCTGCGTCGGCGATGAAGGATTCGATCGCGTCTTGGATGCCGTCGCTGTCCGTCGCGTTGCGGTCATGGATGTCGACTTCGTAGCCGGTTTGTTCGAGGGCCTCCGACAGTTCGGCGAGGTCGTCCTCGATGAACGGCATCGGCGGGAACGTGGCGTCCCGGTACTCAGAGACGCCGATCAGCAGTGCGCGGAACATCGGTCGTCGGCATCCCCACCTCGTAGCGGTACGTAGGACCGACAAGCATACAAACGTTGTGGATCAACGAATTGACTGGCCGAACTGGAAGAGATTGCCGGGGTCGTACGCCTGCTTGACCTCTCGTAACCGGGGGACGTTCGGGCCGTAGTAGGCCGTCATCCAGCCGGGCAACGACGGGTCCGGGAAGTTCGGGTAGGCGCCCGTGCCGTCAAGCGTCTCCCAGCTTGCGGTGAGCCAGGCGAGGGCTTCGTGGCCGCGCCTCGCGGCACCGTTCGGACCGACCAGAACGGTGTGCTTGACCAGGAATGACGGGTTCCGGTGCGGAAACGCTGTGTCGACGGTCGATCTGTAGGCGCCGCCCCACGGGGTGAAAGCGACTTCGCGCATCTCGCCGGGGACACGTGCCGCCACGAAATGCGCGAGGAGCGCATCGATGGCGGAGGACGGCAGCGGCTGCGTGAAGAAGGCGGTCTTCGCTGTGCTCATGCCCGGGCGGGAGTGGATGAGGGGGATGCTCGACGGGTCGTGGGCGGCGGCGGAATACGGGGTTGCGTGCAGCAAAGCCGCTTTGATCGCCGAAAGGTGCTGGACCTCGGCGAGATTCGGCTTCGGGAGGCCAGCCAGCAGCGCTGTCGGATCGCCTGCGCCGATCAGCAGCATTTGGGGCGGGTCGTCCGCGTGGTCCGGGCTGAGCAGGACGAGCTCGGCGGATGTGGTGGGCGGCGCGAACGGTGCCCACTCCTGCCAAGCGTGCACCAAGGACGCCGACAGGTCCCAGGAGAAGCGGAAATGGGTGCGGGGCGCCGATTTCACCGCACTGAACGTCGCGCTGGTCACCACGCCGAAGTTGCCTCCGCCCGCGCCACGTAACGCCCAGAACAAGTCCGGTTCGGACTCGGCAGAGGCCGTGACTACTTTCCCGGAGGCGAGGACTACTGTGGCGGACACCAAATGGTCGCACGTCAGCCCGTGCATCCGGCCGTGGCTGCCGAAACCGCCGCCGAGTGCCGCGCCGACCAGGCCGACAGACGGGCATGAGCCCGCGGGGACCATCAGTTCCAAAGGGGACAGAGCTTCTGCCAGCTGTCCTGTTCGGACTCCGGCGCCGATGGTCACGAGAGAGCCAGACACGGTGATCGCCGATGCGGGGGAGAGGTCGATGACAAGGCCGGTGCTGCTGGAGTAGCCCGCGTTGCTGTGGCCGCCGCCGCGGATCGCGAACGGCCAGTCGCGATCCGCGGCCAGGTCGAGCGCTTCGAGTACGTCATCGGGTGTGGCGCAGCGGGCGACGGCCTGGGGGAGGACTTCTTCGCGCGTTCCGATGAACTGGTTGCGGGACAACGAATAGCGCGGGTCGTCCGGCAGTACGAGGTCAAGCATTGGCGTACATCTTCGCTTGCAGCTCGTACAGTTCGGCGTAACGTCCGCCCAGGTCCATCAGTTCCGTGTGGGTACCTTGTTCGACGAGTTCTCCTTCGTGCAGAAGGTAGATCCGGTCAGCGTGGCGCACGCTGGCCAGGCGGTGCGTGATCAGCACGACCGTGCGCTCCTCAGCCAACGCGCGCAACGACTCGTAGACCGCGAACTCCGCTTTGGCGTCGAGTGGCGCGGTTGGTTCGTCCCAGATGAGCAGTGGGGCGTCACGGAACAGGCCACGGGCCACCGCGAGTCGTTGCCATTGGCCGCCGGAAAGCTCCTGGCCGCCGCGGAACTGCTTGGACAGCAAGGTGCTCCAGCCCGAGGGAAGGCGGTCGACGACCTCGTCGGCGCCGGACTGCGCGGCGGCGGCCACGAGAGCAACGGGATCGTCCCGGTCGTGGCGTCCAGCTTGGACATTCGCCCGCGCGGTGTGCGGCCATCGGATGGGGTCTTGGAGCACCATCATCACCCGGTTGGCGATGCTTGCCCGGTCCAGCGAATGCACGTCCGTCCCGTCCCAGCACACCAGACCTGAGGAAGGCGTGTACAGCCCGGCGATCAACTTGGCCAAAGTGGTTTTGCCGGAACCGTTCTCACCCACGAGTGCGATGGTCTGACCGCGCTCGATGGTCATGGACACGTCCCGTAGCGCGGCCTGTGGGCTTGTCGGATACGTGAAGCTGACGTTGGACAATCGAACCCGGCTCGGGTCCGCGACCACTGCGGGCAATGCCACCGGCGGGCGTTGCGCGGAGTCCAGGAACGCCAAGTAGTCCGCCACATACATACCCTGCTCGACCAGCTGGTTCGAGGCGAGAACCAAGCGGTTCAGGGCAGTCGTGGATGCCCGAATGGCGATCACCGCCGTTCCGGCGACGGCCAACGGAACCCACGACGCGTGCACCAAAAGCCCAAGCACGACGTACGTGACGGCCAACCCCACGCCAGCGAGCGTGCGGCCGACACCGCGGACGCGTGCCTGGGCGACACCGCGGCGAATGTCCTCGTCCCGCAATGGATCCGCGACAATCCGGTACTCGTGCAGGACGAACGGCTCGGCCTGGCATGCCCGGATCTCCGCGGCCGGCTCGCGTTCGGTGGCCAGTTCGGCCACCATCTGCACCCGTCTGTCCAAAGTGACCGCACGCGCCATGCTCGCGTAAGCCAGCATTGCTGATCGCTGGACTGCCCATGCGTCAGGTATCACTGCCAACAGTAGTACAGGTAGTAATACAGGGTGCAGTACTGCGAGGCTGCTGACCGCGGCGACGATGCCCAGGACCGAGCCGATGAGCTCGACCAGGTTGTCGGTTGACCGCTCGATGTAGAACAGCCCGCGATCCCGAGCCCGGTGCATCCGGTCGTAGAACTGGGAATCGTCGAACGCGGCCAGTTCCACGCTCAAACTCGCCTGATACAGCCGTTCCTCAGCCAACCGCCGGACCGCGGGAGTGATGCGGGCGTGTGCGATCGCCACCCCGATATCCATCGCGCCGCGCAAGGCGTACGCCCCGCCGACGAACAGCAAGGACGGCAGCGCCGCGACGACTCGATCCGCGGTCGGTCCCGAGGAGAACAGTTCGGTGAGCACTCCGGCCGTGGCGAACAGCCCGAGCGCCGCCGCCAACCCCGATGTCACCTGCATGATCGCGATGAGCAACGCGGACCGGGGCGCCGCGTCCCAGATCATCCGCAGCACTGGCCACGTGACCCGCGGCAGGCTGCGGATGACTCGGCGCGGCCCCTCGGCCTTCTCGTCGATCTGCCAATGCGGGGTGTTCAGCTCCCGCGGGTCCTCACTCACCGGGCACCAACACTGATGGCAGCGTGCATTCCGGATGCATCCGCAGCAGCTGGTATGCCACACCGCCCGAACCGGACATCAAGCTGGGCGAGTACACCTCACGAGCCAGACCGGTCGTCGTGCCGTGCGTCTCCAGACTGGTGATGATCTGCGCGGTTCTGGAGGGGCCCAGTAACTCCCAGGATCCCATGTCACCGTGGCACAACGTATGCGTCCAGCCGAAGCCGCCTTCTTCAGTCGCGGCAACAGCACGCCGCAGGACGTCGTGGTTACGGTCAGGCGCGAACCCACGGCCTAACAAATCCGCGGCCGCGAGCCCGACACCGAGGGCGCCATGGCACCACGCGGCCACGGTGGACGTCGGCTCACGCGGGTCCAACCACCCGCCGCGCTCGGTGGAGTACCACGTCTCCTCGAACGCGGCCGCTTCGTCGGCCAATGTCGAGAACCGCGCGTCACCTGTCGCGAGCGACAGCCGGGCCAGCGCCCAGCCAATACCCGTGGAACCGTGAGCGAAGCCGCCGATCCCGTCCGGGAAGTTCGCCACCGACCAGCAGACCTGGCCGGGAGCGGGCCGTAACGCCGTCGCGGCAAGGTGATCGCCGATTTTGACGGCCAGATCCGTCCACTGGTCATCCCCGGTCCGCTGGGCCAGCATCAGCAACGGCACGATCGACCCGGCCGAACCGACGACGAGGTCAGGCCCTTCGCTGGCCTCGATCGCCGCGGGCAGTTGCGCGGCGAGGAACAGGGCATCCTCGACGTGGCCCAGGGTGAGCCAGCACCAGATCTGCGAACCGAGTCCAATGTAGCCACCGGGCGGGTCGGGCCGGCGTTTGGTGTGGGTCGCCTGTTCGGCCCACCAATGCTGGGTCCGCCGCGCGGTCTGGACAACGCCGTCAAGCAGCCCGTCGGCCTCGGGAACGAGGTCCGCTCGCCCGGCGGCGACTTCCTGTGCGTAACCGTCCAGCAGGACGGCCACACCGAGCGTTCCGCTGTACAGGTCGGGGGTGAGCGGCGTGGTCTGCCAGCCGGAGCGATCCAGGATGGGTGCGAACCACGTTACGGTTCCGTCGCTGCCTCGCACAGCTTCCGAAGCCAGAGTGCGGATCTCCGCGGCCGCGAGTGCCCGGCGCCGAGCGTCCACATCGGACTCGTCGACGGACGTGTCCATCCGACGCAGGTCAGGCTCGGCACCCTGGTTGAGATAAGCACTGACCAAGGCGGCGTGCGTGACCCGGCGCTCCAGCGCGAAATCGGCTCCCCGCCAGCGCTGCAGGCAGAGCTGGACCTGGTTCTGTTGCGGCCCGCAAACCGTGCCGGCCGGAGTGTGCAGCCACCCCTCGGCCGGTGTGGTGGTGAACACCGGGATGTCGCCGATCAGCAACTCGGCGACCTCGGCCGCGTGCACGGCCTGTTCGGCGGGTCCACGGGTGTTCATCGAATGCCGGGCGATCAGTGCCAGGGCTTTCTGCTCGGCCGCGGGCTGATTGTGCAGGCCGACCGGGTGCCACAGCATCCGGGCGAGTTCCGTGTACGCCTCGGAATCACGGACCACAACACGCACAATACAGTCAGCAAACCCTTGCAGGAGCGGCTCCAGCTCGCCCGAGCGGTCCAACGCGTTGATCCGGGACGCCATCGCGTCGAACCCGGCGACCACGTCACCCCAGTAACGTCCGAGCTGAGGGTTGCGGCTCGGCAGGTTCTGCGTCGGCGGAAGTTGCTGCGGCGTGATCGCGATCTTGGCCGTGTCGGTTCCGGCGCCGACGAGGTCGGGCAGGCCGATGTCCGGTTGCTGGCCGGGCAGCATGCCCATCGCGGAACCGTCCACACCGCGCCAGCCGAGACCCGCGCCGCGGCCCGGCAGCAGGCCGGTTCGCATCACGGTCCCGTTCAGCAGTTCGGCCGCACGGTCGGTCGCCTCGCCCGCGCCGGTCGGCGGATGCGGCGGCCGGGGCGTGAAGATGCTCTCGCAGTCCACGACGACCGGGATCGGCCCGCAGGCGATGATGTTCTCGGCGTGCAAGTCCGTTCCGGACACCAGGCGCATCACCGCGAGCCAGTGGCCGAGGTTCCGGTAGAACGTACTGAGCTCGGAATCGCTGTCACAGTAACGGTGTGCCACGTGCTCGGCCCAGCCGTAGCCGTCCATCACGATCGCCCTGGGCACCCTGATGCCTTGCGGGTCAAGGACTTCCAGCAGCTTGGCGAGCTGGACGTCGACCTCCATCGGGCGCGGCTTGTAAACCACTGTCCCACCGGCACAGTGCATCAACGAAACAGTGTGACCGCCGCGATGGCTGTCACCCGCACCGATCTCGATCTTCAGCAGTTCGCCGACATCGTTACCGAGCAACGAACCCAGCCTTGGACGGTCTTCTGCGAACCGTGTCGCCATGGCGAGCACGGCGGCGCATCGGTTGTCCACCACGGCTTGCAGCCGTTCGAGCAGATGCGGGTAGTGCTCGGTCAAGCCGTGCCAAAACGCTGGTTCGGTGGCGGTGCGCAGGAACTCACGCCACCGTCCGGCCGGATCGGGTGCGGTGAGTTTGCCGGTGACCCGTGCGGCGTTGAGCTCCAGCACGATGACCCGGTTCACCTTGCGGCGCACCGAATCCAGCAAGACCTCGCGGGTCGCGTCGACGAAGGCGCCGACCTCGGCAGCGACGAGGCCGGCGAGCCCGGCCAGGCGGCCGTCCAGCCGGTGCAGTGCCGGTCCGATCAGCCATTCCACAGTACGGTCGAGCTCGCCGACCTCGTCAGGTGCCATGGAACGGCTCAGCAGCAGAAGACCGGCCGGGACGCGGTGCACGACGAGCACCGGCTGCCAGGCGGGTTGCATGCCACGATGTCGCCCTCGGCGAACTCACCGCTGGCGAAGATCGGGCCGGCTGGGCTGTCAAGATCGAGCCCTTCCCGCCAACGCGCCACGAGTTCCTCGGCGTCGGCAAGCATGGCAGCTGTCATGGTTGTCCCCTTTCCTTGCTGGGTTAGGAAAAACGACACTAAGAACGCCGCGCATACAGCCGCGCATACACTTGTGCATACAGCCGGTCACCCGCGCCGGGCCAATTCGTTCAGCTCGGTGGTGGCTTGGGCGGGCCGCACACCCAGCTCCCGGTCCAGCAGGGACCACAGCCGCTGGTACTCCGCCAGAACCTCGCTGCGCCGACCGGTCGACCAGAGGGCGAGAAGTAGTTGGTGCCACAGCCGTTCCCGCAAGGGGTGCTCGATCACCAGACCTTTGAGGATGGGCACGAGATCATGCTCGTGCCCCAACGACATCCGGACCTCGACCAGTTCCTCGGTCGCGGACAACCGTAAGTCCTCGAGCATCGCGGCCTCGGCCTCCAGAGCCGCAGGGATGGGCACGCCCTCCAGCACGTCCCCGCGCCACAAACCGATGGCCTGGGTGAGCAACCGGGCCGCGTCCAGCCCGGTGTGTTTACGGGCCTGGACGACAAGTTCCCGGAACAGCAACGCGTCGACACCATGCGGTGCCGTGACGAGCATGTAGCCGTCTTGGAGCGTTTCGATGCTCGGCTTGTCCCCGCCCGCCAGCAGCCGCCGCAACTCGGCGATGTGGGACCGGACGTTCGCCGCGGCGGACGCGGGCGGTTTGGTCGACCACAACCCATTGATGAGCCACTCAAGTGAGAGCGGCCGATTCGGCCGCAACGCGAACAGCCCGAGCAGAACCCGGGCCATCCGCCGGAGTGGACGTAACCCATTGCCGCCGATGTGCACCATCGGCCGCCCCAGCACCATGATCTCCATCAACCGCCCCCGTGCAAGACGAACACGCATCAGCTATCGCGTTTCGCCCGTGCTCCGCCACCGGCGGACGGGGGAAATCTGTTGCAGTAACAGTGAAATCAGTGCGCGGTGGTCCGGTCGTCCAGCTCTGCGTAGCGGCATCCGGGCTGACCGTAGTTGTGCACGGCGCGCCCACCGGAGAACGCCCGGCAGGTGCAAGCGCCCGGATACTCGAAATCTCCGCCGGAGCGCCGCCGTCGTCGTCCTGCTGGGTGGTGGATGAATCGGCGAGCCATGGCGGGACGCTCCTCTCGGCGAATGGGCGTTGATCGGCGGTGCTCTTCGACTGCCCGTAACCCTGGCTGCGCAAACGTGGTCGCCCAGGTAGTCGCCCGATCAGCCCAATCACGGTGTTTCAGGTGGTAGAACAGGGCGCACGCAGCCGCTGCAAGCACTCGGTATCTCGGCTGACGCGGAACGGGTGTACCTCGGCCTCGTCGAGCACGGGACGACTGGCATCGACCCCGAGCACAAGGCCATCGCCGAGCTCGAGGCCGCCGGTCTGGTCGAGCGCAGCGGCGACACGCTCGTGGCGTGCCCGCCGCAACTGGCAATGGAGGCGCTCGCCGAGCGCTACACGGCACTCGCCAGGCAGAGCGCGGCCATGCTGGCCAGGGGCTGGAACAAGACGAACGACACGTACCTGGAAGTCTTACCGTCCTATTCGGCCGGTCGCGCGGTCCTTGCCAGACCGACGCGCGGACGCGGGGGAGCAGGCCAGGGTTCCCGCACGTGTCGATGAACCTGACCATTGTGGACGACCGATGGGCGCTGTTCACCGCACGGGCCGACGAGGTGATGTCGGCGGTGGTCGTGCACGGTCGCCCTTGCTGACCGGTCTTGTCGAAATATTCGACGTCTACTGGCGGATGGCGGTGCCGATCACGGCGGGCACCGAGACGGCGCCCGCCGGTGACACACCGAGCCGGGATACCCAGCGGCTGCTCACGTACCTCAGCGCGGGCTTGACCGACGAGGCGATCGCCCGCGAGTTCGGCGTGAGTGAACGGACGGTTGCCCGGCGGATCAGCCGCTTGCAGGAGATTCTGGGTGCGCGGACTCGTTTCCAGTTGGGCGTTCAGGCATCTCGGCACGGCTGGCTGCGAGCGCCCGTTCGGCGTTGCGGCGGATTCTTCGCCGGTGCAGGACACTGGGCGTCATCACCAGGCACAGGAAGATGCCGATGCCGGCCAGCCGGCGTAGTTGGCATCGTCGGCGAAACAAAGATCAGCGAGTACGTTGAGGCACATACACCGGGCACGATCGCCTCGAACGTGGGCATAGGCCCGTGCAACCTCCATTGGGCATAGTGTGCGACCCTCGATGCGTCAGCGGCGTCTTCGACGGGTCCGCCGTTCCGGACGATCCGCCAGATTCTGATCTTTTCGTCGAGGTCCAGGCCGGGTGGGCGCTGCGAACACCCGAAGCATGCGTTCTGAAAATCAACACGACTTCGCCGCGTACAGTTGAAATGCTTGATCGTTGACTCGTGCGGCGGTCTTTCGCTGTCGGGCGCTGAGTACAGAGAACGGTATTGCGGCGACCACCATTGCGCCGGCGAGTACATACGCCGCCGGGTTGTTGGCGGAGTCGCTGTGGATTGCATGGACGACTAGAACAGGTGCTACGAAGCTGGCAGTGGTTGCCGCCGTCGTGTTGGAGCGGGGGTTGAGCCGCCACCTCGCGTGATGGGCGATTGCACGTGCCATTGCCGGATCGTCGATCGGCCCGCCGTTTCTAACGATGCGCCAGATCAACATCTTCTCGTCGATGCTCGTGCCCGGCGGGAACGCCGCCTTGATCCGCTTAGGAAATGTTCCCGCGCTGTACGGGACCAGCAGGCCGTACACCGCGGTCAGGAAGACGTGGTACGTGGCGAATTCGGACTCGGCTACCGCCCAGGCGCCCATGGCGATGCCCCACACGATGAGGCCGATGAACAGGACCATCGCCAACGGTTGCTCGAACTGGAGCCTGGCCCACCGCTCAGCCATGTCTCCCGCCGAGCACCTCAAGTGTGTCTTCCATCGGCGACCCCTCCCCCTTGGATCACGTACATCGCGTTACACGCGTAAGGGTGTTACCGAGGTTGCCTGGAACGCACCAGAATACTTCACAGTTCGCTGCCGCGGTGTTAACGATTCCGTTCGCACCCCTGCAACGGCTCGCTCAGCAGAGTGGCCGCCGTGAAATCCTTGAAACTCTTCGCGATCATCACTGCCGTGGCGGCGGTCGCCAGTACCGCCACGGTCAGTGCCAGTCCCGAGGCCGGCAAGCCATCGACGTGCCGGACACCGCCGCAGGAACAGCCGCCCTTGAAGCCGACCACGGTCACCACGATCGGTGAGGCGTACTACTGCATCTTCGACAACTACTTCAGCGGTCCCGTCTTGGACAGCCGTGACCTCTTACAACCGACCTTCGCCGCGTTCACCCGGGAGCTGCAACGGCGGGGGCTCGACCAGGCGAACGCCAGCACCCCGGTGCTGACCGGCAAGCGGGACGCCGACTGGCGGGCGTTCAGCAAGGCCTACCAGGACATCGTCGCCAAGCTGCCCGCCGACGTGCACCAGGCCGTCGCCGAGGTGACCCTCACCGCGATGGTCGACAGCCTCAACGACAACCACGCCCGGTGGATGCGCCCGACGGAGTCGGACACCGTGCCGGTCGGCTTCCTGCCTTCGCACGCGCGAGGCCCCGGCCAGACCGACCCCACCACGACCGGGCCGGCCTTCGTGTCCGACCTGTTGCCGGGCAGCGCCGCCGCGAACGCGGGCATCAAGCTGGGAGACGAGATCCTCGCGGTCAACGACGTGCCGCTGTTCATCAACGGCGTCGCCGTTCCGGGTGTGGTCGAGTGGCTGATGGAGGCCAAGGCCGGTCAGCAGGTCAAGCTGACCATGCGCAGGCCGTCGACCGGCGAGACCAAGACCTACACGCTCACCGCGACCAAGCCGACAGGCCAGCCGCCGCAGCGTGAGGTGGTCGAGTCGAAACTGCTGCCCGGTGACGTGGCGTACGTGTCGATGCGCGGCTTCGCGCCCGGTGCCGCGGACAAGGTGCTCAAGGCGATCGCGGATCTGGGGAAGGACCGGACGCTGCGTGGGGTTGTGCTCGATCTGCGTGGCAACGGCGGTGGGTCGCCTGACGAGGTCAAGAAGCTGGTCAGCTCGTGGATCCACGGCAAGACCTACAGCTACTGGTGCGACGTGAAGGACAAGTGCACGCCGAACCGCACCGACGACTCGGTGCCGCTGGTGAAACTGCCGTTGATCACGTTGACCGACCGCATGTGTGCCTCTGCCTGTGACGCCTTCTCGAGCGCTATGAAGGTCTTGAAGTTCGGCACGCTCGTCGGCCAGCGCACCGCCGGCGCCGTCTCTGGTCCTGGGGCTGGGTGGGTGCTGGACGACGGCAGCATGATCGGCCTGCCGAAGGTCCACGAGATCGGCCCGGACCGGGCGAAGGTCGACACCGTGGGCGTGCCGCCCGACCACTTCGCGCCGATCACCGCGGCGGATCTTTCCGCTGGCCGCGACCCTGGCGTGGCGAAGGCGCTCGAACTGCTGAAGTGACGTTCACGTGGGGGAAACGTCCGATCCGCTAGGCACTGGGCATGCGAGTGCTGGTGGCTGAGGACGAACGGGACCTGGCAGATCTGGTCGCCACGGGGTTACGTAGGCACGCGATGGCGGTCGACGTGGCCTACGACGGTAGTGCGGCGTCGGAGCGGTTGGCCGTCAACGACTACGACGTGCTGGTACTGGATCGGGATCTACCCGAGGTACACGGCGACAAGATCTGCCAGGACCTGGTCCGATCGGGGGCACGGACCAGGATCCTGATGCTCACCGCGGCGGCTTCGGTGCCCGAGCGGGTCGCCGGTCTCGGCCTCGGCGCCGACGACTATCTCCCCAAACCCTTTGACTACAGCGAACTGGTGGCACGGGTGCAGGCATTGGGCAGACGTAGCCAGGCACCCGTGCCACCGATGTTGCGGCGGCACGGGATCGAGATGGACACGCAACGCATGCAGGTGACGCGGGACGGCCGGTTCCTTCGCCTGTCACTGAAGGAGTTCGCGGTGTTGGAGGTGCTGATGCGAGCCAACGGCGCGGTCGTCAGCTCCGAACGGCTGCTTGAGTCGGCGTGGGACGAGCACGCGGATCCGTTCACCACCGTGGTCCGCGTGATCATCAGCAGGTTGCGTACGAAACTCGGGGACCCGCCGTGCATCCAGACCGTGCCGGGCGCGGGGTACGTGCTGTGAGACGCCGGACCATGCGGGTCAGGCTGACCGCCCTGTACACCGGGATTTTCCTGGTCACCTCCACGATCCTGGTGATCGTGGTGAACTCGGTCTTCAGCGACCGGCTGCACGCCAAGGTCGCCCAGATCACCCCGGACGGGCCGGTGATCAGGCCGGTTCTGCCGCCACCCCCTGGACCGTTCGCGGAGGTGGAGCAGTTGCCGGACCAAGTGCTGCGGGACCAGTGGATGGCCACCGTGATCACCATCGTGGTGCTGACCCTGCTGTCGATCGTCGCGGGCTGGTGGATGTCGGGCCGGATGCTCCGGCCGCTGCGCCGGATCACCGCGACCGCGCAACGGCTGTCACTGTCCAACTTGGACGAGCGGATTGCCCTGAAAGGCCGTAACGACGAGCTGAAAGACCTCGCCGACACGTTCGACGCGATGCTCGAACGCCTGGAACGCTCGGTGGACAGCCAGCGCAGGTTCATCGCGAACGCCGCGCACGAACTGCGAACGCCGCTGGCGACCCAGCGTGCCGCGATCCAGATTGGACTGGAGAACGCCGAAGACCTGCCGGAGGTCAGGGCGAAGCTGCTGAGCCACAACAAGAGGACCGAGCAACTGATCGACTCGTTGCTGGTGCTCGCCGAAGCCGACCATGGTCTCGACGCGCCGCAACCGGTCGACCTCGCGGCTCTTGTGCGGCAGACCGCGGCCGAATCGACCTCCGAGGCGATCACCATGACCGTCTCGACCGAACCGCTTGTCATCCGGGGCGATCCGGTTCTGTTGCACCGGTTGCTCGTCAACTTGGTGAGCAACGCGGTCCGCTACAACCATCCTGGCGGATCAGTACACATCGGACTTACCGCACTGGGCATGCTGACCGTCCGAAACACCGGACCGCACGTACCCGCCGATCGGATCGCCGAGCTTTTCCAACCGTTTCGCCGATTGCACACGCGGACACGGACCGACGGCGCTGGACTGGGGTTGTCGATCGCGGCATCGATCGCGAGAGCGCACCACGCGAGAATCACGGCGCGTCCCAACGACGACGGCGGTCTCTCGCTCGCCGTCGAATTCGGTATCCCAACGACAGTACCGGTCTCGCGTTAGGCCCGCAGTGGCGAGAACCTGCCAGATGGCGTGGCCGCAACTCATCCGGCGGGGTTGGTGTCCAACCGTTAGCTTCGGAAGGTATGACGGGGCTTTGGGGCATCTCCTTCGACGCGACGCCCATCTCCGGTGTCGTGGTGGAGTTCGTGAAGACGGCGAAGCACTTCGCCGACCGTGGTATGCCGGTCGTGCTGGACCTCGGCTACGACATCAAGGCCGACAAGGACGCGTTCTTCCGGCCGTACCAGGACGAAGCCCAGCTGCTGCCGGAATGGGTGCTGCTCGGCCGGATCGCCGGCGTCGAGCAGATTCCCGGGTATGACAGGGACTTCGTGGCCGAGGTGTTGCGCGAGGTCGTCGGACGCGGCGCGGGAACCCACCTGCTGCCCCAAATCGACACGATCGCGGAGCAACTGAGTGACTTGATCGTGGCGACTTGGGAAGCACACGATGTCGAGTACGTGCTGGTGGAGAACGGCACGTTGCCCGAGAACATCACGTACACCAAGGCTTTGCACCTCGCGATCGAAAAGTACGGCCGAAACCGCGGGCGGTACGTCCTCTGGCGTGACCACGACCTGATGTGGCAGAGCGAACCGAGTTCCGGCAAGTACGGCGCCTACCCATATCCGGCAACCCCGAAACCACCGAATTCACCGCACATCCACTACCTGGCGTTGCACGACCAAGCCCGCCGCAAGACGCTCGAGTGGGCGCCGCACCTGCGGGCGATCGACGTCCTGCCGAACACGTTCACGCACCGAAAGGCGACCATCCACACCGGTAACGCCGATTTCCGAAGTGATTACGGCATTCCGGCGCAAGCACCGTTGATCGCGCGATGCACGAGAATCATCAGGCAGAAGCGGATCGACCGGGACCTGTACCTGCTGGCCGGGATCCCGGACGCGGTCCTGTTCATTGCAGGGGATACGACCGAATCTCCGGACGAGTACCGCAGGCTTGTGGCGCTTGCCCGGCAGTTAGGTGTGACAGACCGGGTCGTGTTCGGTGGCTGGCTGGCGCCGCACGAGGACGACATCGGCCGGTCGACGGGATGCAAGTATTCGGTACGTGACCTGCTCGCACACGCGGACCTCGTGTCCTTCTTGACCTCATTCGACTACGAGAGCTACGGAAACCCGGTAGGGGAGGCCATCGCATCCGGGGTTCCGTACGTGACCACCCGGTACGAGCTGTACGACACGGTCTACGGCAGCAAAGGGTTTCGGGCACCCCTGCTCACCGATGACCTGCCGGACGAGGACTTCATCGGACAAGTCCGGAACCTGCTCACCGACGAGGAGGAACTAGCGGAGATGGCGGAGCACAACTTCCGGCTGGGCGAGCGCGACTTCGGCACGGCACGCGACCTGTTGGACCGGCTGGTCCTGATCCCGATGGACGAAAAGGTCCGGCTCAGCGTGGTGTTACCGGTGTACAACGAGGCCGCGAACCTGCCAGCGGTCCTGGATTCGCTCTACCACCAGCGCGGGCTGGACCGGTCAGCGTACGAGGTTGTCCTGGTGGACAACAACTCCACGGACAATACAGTGAAGATCGCCAAAACCTTCGCGGTCGAACACCCGGATCTCGCCGTGCACGTCATTCCCGAACCTGAGCAAGGCGTGTCCTGTGCGCGCCGGACGGGAATGCAGTTCGCGAGCGTACGCAGTCGTGGCCGCGTCAACGCGGAGGAGCGGTTCTACCTCATCTCAGCGGACGCCGATTGCCGCGTCGACGAGGACTGGCTGTACGAATTGTTCGTGGCCATGGAATCCGGCAAGGCCGCGATCGGCGTCTGCGACTATTACTACTCCGCCGCACATTTCACCGGGCGCCCACGACTCTGGGACGCGATCACCAAGACGCTGCGATGCCGCGCGGTGACGTTCGCCCTGTTCGGCGGATTCCCCGACGGCAAGGGCTTCGCGGTCGACCGGGACGTGCACGACCGAGTCGGCGGCATCGAGATCTTCTACCAGCTGCAGGACGGCCGGTTCGTCAACCACCTGTCCGACGACTGGGACTTCGGCATCAAAGTCCGCGGCAGCGGCGAGGACATCGGTTACGTGCCCCGGTCCCGCGTGGAGATCAACCCCCGCCGGGTCGATCACGCGATCGACGAGGTGATCGCCGGCCGAGCTTATGGCTCCGACGGAATCATCGTCATGCGTGACATCCGCCCGGAGGCTTCGAGCACCGGCGCCGACCTCACCGAGGAGCAGGCCCAACAAGCGTGGGACTTCTCCATCAAGGATTTCACGCCGAAGAACACAATCCTGCCCGTCCTGCTGACACCGTCATTGCTGGACGACGACTTGGTGATCGAGTTCTTCGGGCCTTCGCTGGCCGAGCGGTTGGGCAAGCGGATCGCGGAGATCAAAGACGAGATGCGGATGACGGACTTCACCCCGATCCACTCGTACAAAACACCGTCCTACCGGCTCTACTTCGAATTCGCCGACGACATCTTCGCCCGCCTGCGAGCGACCGTCGGCGAGGACATCGGCTACCCGCCCCCGCTGCCGCCGTGTCTGCAGGACGTCCCGGCGGACCGGTTCACCGAATTCGTGAAGTACTACTGCGAAGACAGAGAATCCGGCGAAGCACACAACTACTTCGGCAACGGCGGTGTGTTCTGATGGACTACGCAACGGCTTTGGCTTCACTGCGCGTGCTGGACCCGTCACACCCACGACCGGGCGTGGCGGAAGCCCTTGCCGCGCCGGAGAACCAGCACCTGCTGGAGTACGTTGTGGAGGATCCATTCGGAGCGCATGTGTTCCCCGGCAACGAACCGGACTACGAACCAACGGACTTCCTGGCCGACCTCGACACCCAACTCGCCAACACGGCCCCGATCCACTTGTGGTCGTACATCCCGACCTGTGCGTACCGCTGCCGCTTCTGCCAATACCCGGTCGTGCTCGCCAAGGGAGACAACGCCGACGCCAAAGCAAGCCAATGGGTCGACTGGAACATCAAAGAAGCGAAGTCCTGGCTGCGAGAAGTACCGGCCCTGCGAAGGGCCCCGATCGGCGAGTTCAACGTCTTCGGCGGCACACCGTCGTTGTTGCCACCGGACGCGATCCGGAAGTTGCTGGACTTCTACCGTTCGAACTTCGCGTTCGGCCCGGACACCGCGATCCGATTCGAAGGCGACCCAAGCACATTCACCCCGGCGAAACTGGAACTGCTGGCCTCACTAGGCGTGACCAAACTCTCCAGCGGAGTCCAATCCTTCGACGACAAGGTATTGGCCGAGTGCGGACGCGAGCACAGCGCGGACATGTGCGTATCGTTTGTCCGTAACGCCCAACAGATCGGCTTCCCCTGGATCAGCATAGACCTGATGTACGGCCTGCTCGACCAGAACATCGACAGTGTCCGCCGTGACCTGGACACCGTGCTGGACCTGGAACTGACTGCGGTCGTCTGCACCAAATTGCACCTGAAGTCCTATTCGGACACAAGGACCGGTGTCGCGGGTGTCCAACCCGCCGCGTGGCAGATCCCGTCTTACCGAGACAAGTTGGTCCGCGACGGGCATCGATGGCCATCGCTGGGCGAGCAGTACCAGATGCGGGAGATCCTTACCGAAGGCCTGCGCGACGCGGGATATCGCGAGCACCCGACGATGTACTTCGCCCGGTCCGGCCAGGGACCGGAAGAGTGGAAGTCCATCATGGTGGATCAGCATCGCCAGGAGGCTGAAGTGGCGGTCGGCCTAGGCGGCAGCTCGAGTTGCCGTAGGTCCGAAGCGATCACAGATGTGCACTGGCAGCGTTATGCCGAAGCGGTCGACTCCGGCCTCATCCCGCTGGGCAGCGCGACACGATTCTCCCCGGAAGCCCAGGAATCCCGCGCGATCAAGATGGCCCTGTCGACTTTGCAACCCGTGCGCAACGAGGTACACCGCAGGCGCTTCGGGCGGGACGTAATGGACGGCCCGTGGCGCGGGCAGTTGGAGTCGTTGGTGGAACGAGGGTTGCTGGTGGCTGACGACTCGGGCATCCAGCTCACCCCGGATGGCGAAGTGCTGGTGGAGGCGATCATCAACGCGGACTTGCCGTGAAGCATTGCCCGGTCGACGGTGACCGGGCAACCGTGTCGCTTTTACTTGTACGCTCAAGCTATGATCAGCGCGTACTCTGTCATCGAGGCCGCGGTGTGGTCAGGCGGAGCCGACTCCACCATCGTGGCAGCGGTGCCGAACACCGCACCGGCAACAAACGCCGCCGCAGCAACAACCTGAGCGATCCGCTTCATGTGATACCTCCCTGTAAGTGGTGCAAGAAGGCTGTCACGGCCCGCTTGCGGTTTCCTTGCCGTTGACCGAATAGTGCCCGATGAGGACCACAGGATGCCGGAAAGGGCAGTTCACGGTGCCGCAAAGTGCATGTCACACTGCCGGAAAGGTGGACACGCCAAGCGAAGGCGCGCCCCGACCAGAGCGAAGGCGCGCCCTAGCCCCAGCGAAGGCGCGCCCCAGGCACAGAAAGGCGCGCCCTAAGCAGTAGTCGGCGCGATTTTGTGTGGAGTGGCGCCGCAAATAAGCTTGTCGGCGGGGCAGGGGCCGCAGGTCCTGCCCGCTTTCCCTGCCTTTTGCGGCGCAGAGGCTCCACACCAAATCGCGCCGACCCTGACACACCAGCGCGCCGACCCAGCCACAGCGCGCGCTGCGGTGACCCCAAGCGCGCCGACCCCGCGTAGCAGCGCGCCGAAAGTAGGCACAGAGCGCGCCGCAGTAACCCGTACAGCGCGCCGCGGCGACCCACCAGCGCGCCGTGAACCTCAAGACCTCACGACCCGATCTTGGCCAAAGTCGGCTTGAGCTGGTTGAGCAAGTAGTCCACGCCAACCACATCCGGAGCCTGCAAAAGCTGCGCAGCCTCAATGGTCGTCGCCTGGTACCGCCCCTCCTTGATCACCTTCAGATCCCGAGTCAGCGGATTCGACTCAAACCGCGCCTGATCATCCGGACCCGCGAAAGTCATGAAAAGCGCATCCGCCGTATCAAGCTGATCGGCCGTCTCATAGCTCAACCCGATAGTCCCTGGCGCCAACTCCGAACTCGTCTGCACACTCGCGAAAGCGTCCGGAACCCGCAACCCCAGCGAAGCCATGAACTTCGTCGACATGTTGTCCTTGCCGACGACGATCGGGAGAACGTCCCCACGGGCCTGACCGTACAAATACGTCTTCCCGGCCAGCCGTGGCAGCTCGCTCTTCACCTTCGCGATACTCGCGTTCGCGTCGTCGACAAGCTTGCGGGCCCCAGCCTCGTCACCCAGCGCGCGGCCGATGGTCAGGGCGTCCTGGTCCATTGGTGAGCTGTACAGCTCCTTCTCATACGTCACCACCGGCGCGATCTTGCTCAGGGCGTTGTATTTCGCCTGGTCCAGGCCGGAGCACGTGAGCGCGAGGATCACATCCGGCCGGTACGCCGCGATCTTCTCGATGTTCAGGGCGTCCGGGTCGATCGCGTACACGGTTTCGTCGAGCTTCGTTCGCAGGTACGGAAGCGGCTTGCCTGTGTAGTTCTTGACGGAGCCGACGATGTTCGCGCCGAGTGCGTTCGAGACGGCGATGTCGCCGAGGCCGAGCGTGACCACGCGTTGTGGCTTCTGCTTGATCACGGTTTCGCCGTACGCGTTCTTGATCGTCACCGGGAACGCTCCGGTCGGCGCCGCCTGCCGGGGCGCTTCTTGGCTGGCCGTCCCGCATCCGGCGAGCAACGCCCCAGCCAGCACGATTGATAACACCCGTCCGATGAGCATAGGTAAGCCTAACCTTGCTAGCTGAGGCGCGCCGCATCGACTAGGCAATGTCGAAAGATTTCTGAACACAGTCACTGTCTTGCGTCTTACTGTTCAAGATTCGTATGATCCTGCAACAAGCGCATCACAGAAAGTCCGGCGTACCCCTGCACGTCCCGGAAAGGTGTGTGCCAACGATGTCTCCCACCTATGTCCGCGTCCGGGCGGCGTTAGCCGTCGCGGCGCTGACCGCATCCGGACTCACGCTCGCAATGAGTCACGGCCGTGCCGCCGTCATCGCGGCATGTCCGACCACGATCTCGGGCGGCGCCTCGGTGCCGTTCCGCACTGTCGAGGCCGAATGCTCGGCCACGAACGGCGCCTTGGTCGGCCCCGGCCACACGCAAGGCACGGTCGCCTCCGAAGCCTCTGGGCGCCAAGGCATCCGGATCGGCCAAGGTCAGTACGTCGAGTTCGTCCTGCCCGCCGCGGCGAACTCGATCAACGTCCGATACAACCTGCCCAACGGCAGCAGCGGCAGGCTTTCGGTGTACGTCAACGGAACCAAGCTCAGCGCCGGGCTTCCGGTGACGACCCGGTACACCTATGTGGACACTGGCTGGATCACCGGATCGAAGACGCACCACTTCTTCGACGACTCCCGGCTGCTGTTCGGCCAGAACGCCGCCGCCGGTGCGCGAGTCCGCGTCCAGGCCGACGGCGGTGACGTCGGCCAGGCCACGATCGACCTCGCCGACTTCGAGCAGGTCGGCGGGGCAGCCACCCAACCCGCGAACTCCTTGTCCGTCACCAGCTACGGCGCGACGCCCAACGACACCACGGACGACGCACAGGCGTTCCGCGACACCATCGCGGCCGCCCGCTCGCAAAACCGCGAGGTCTGGGTCCCGCCCGGCAGGTTCGAGATCCGGTCAGCGTTGCAGATCGACCAAGCCACGGTCCGCGGCGCCGGACAGTGGCACACATCGTTGTACGGCAACAACATCTTCAACAACGGCAGCGCGCAAGGCAACATCCGGCTGCACGACTTCGCCGTGTTCGGCGACGTGACCGAACGCGTCGACAACAACCCGGACAACGCGTTCCACGGCGCGATCGGCACGGGCTCGGTCGTATCGGGCCTGTGGATCCAGAACACCAAATGCGGCCTCTGGATCATGAACGGCCCGTCGAACAACGTGACCATCGAGAACAACCGGATCATGAGCACTCAGGCCGACGGTCTGAACTTCGACAGCGTCGCCACGAACTCGACCGTCCGGAACAACTACTTCCGCGGCAACGGCGACGACGGCATCGCGTTCTGGTCCAACGGTGGCGCCGATTCCGGCAACACGATCGCGAACAACACCGTGATCCAGCCCAACCTGGCCAACGGCATCGCGCTGTACGGCGGCTCCAACAACACCGTGACCGGGAACCTCGTCCAGGACACCAACGCCCTCGGCGGCGGTATCCACGTCGGCAACCGGTTCAACTCATCGCCGTTGTCCGGGACCACGACGTTGTCCACCAACGCGACACTGCGGGCGGGTGCGCTCGACCCGAACTGGCAGTTCGGTGTTGGCGCGCTATGGATCGACGCTCGCGACTCGGCGATCAACGCCCAGATCAGGATCACGGGCCTGCGGGCGGTGCAAAGCCCTTACGCCGCAATCCACTTCATCGACGGAAACGGTCAGGGCAAAGCCATCCAGGGCGTGACCATCGACGGCGCGACCATCCAAGGCGTCGGCACGTTCGTCGTCCAGTCGCAGACCCAGGGCACGGTCGGGATCAGCAACCTGACGGCGTCCGGGGTTGGCGTCACGGGAACGTACAACTGCCCGTATCCGACGAACATCCCGAGGATGACGTTCACCGGCTCAGGCAACAGCGGGTGGACCGGCACGTGGCCGAACTGTGCGACCTGGCCACCGCCCAACTCCGGCCCGCCACAACCGCCTGGGCCGGGCAGCAACGTCGCTCTCGGCAAATCCATCACAGCCAGCGGCTCGCAGGGAGGCTTCCCGCCGGGCAACGCCAACGACGGAAACACCAACAGCTACTGGGAAAGCACGAACAACGCCTTCCCGCAGACGTTGACCGTCGACCTCGGAGCGGCGACCGCGATCAACCGGGTCACGCTGAAACTGCCACCCTCCAGCGCCTGGGGCACACGCACCCAGACGCTGACCATCCAAGGCAGCAGCGACGGCGGCTCGTACAGCACGATCGTGGCTTCTCGCGGCTACACGTTCGATCCCGCGAGCGGGAACATCGCCTCGGTCAGCTTCGGCACGACCACGCAGCGGTTCGTCCGGCTGCACATCACCGCCAACACCGGCTGGCCCGCGGGCCAAGTGTCTGAGTTCGAGGTGGCCGCGGCCTAACCGAGCGCCGTCAACACGGCTGAGGCGACGGCAGCATCGGCGGCACCGATACCGGTCAAGTCCGCAATGGACAGACCGGATCGGTGCCGCACGCCGTCCCGCAGCACAGTTCCTACCGACACATCGGAGTCGGACGAGACCACTCCCGCGCGAACCGCGTTGCCGAAGTCGCCGTGGTGCAGGCATTGCTCGTGGTCATCGGTCGCGATGATCGACGCCGAGGCGAACAGGTCCGGCGGGAGCTCGCCTTTGCCGGGCAAGTCCGTCCCAAGAGCCGTGACGTGGACGGCGGAACTGAACGCTTCGGCCGGCGCCAGGGGAGTGGTGGCCGCGGTGGCGGTGATGACGCACTCAGCACCAGCGATCTCGCCGGGTGAAGCGTTGATGCCGTCCTCCGCCAGCTCCGTGCACAACCTGTTGACTTCGTCCGCTCGCCTGCCCCACACGCGGACTGAATTCAGCGTACGAAGTTCACGCAGCCAAACGACCTGAAGACGTGCCTGCAAACCCGTTCCCATGACGGCGATATCGCTGACCTCAGGAGGAGTCAGCGCATGGGTGATCAACGCACCTGCCGCCGCGGTCCGCCATGCGGTGAGCCAGCCTTCGTCTGCCAGGATCGCGGCAGGCACACCATTCGTCGCGTCCACCACCAGGACCAGGCCGTTGTTGTTGGGCAGGCCGATCGCCGAGTTCCGGTAGAATCCGCTGGCGATCTTGACCGCGAAGTGTTGTGCGCCAGCCATGTACCCGGCCTTGACGTGACAGTCGCCGTCCGCGTCAGGGAAGACGAGGTGCATCGGTGGCGGGATCTGCGTCGCACCGGCGGCATGGGCGATCAGCGCGTCCCGGACGGCGCCGAACACCACGTCGAAGGAAGCCGCGGCGCGGACTTCGGCGAGGCTGACGATCCTCACCGACGCTTGTCCAACCACGTGGCCCAGCGCTCCAAGGCGGCTTCCGGCGACTTGCGGCCGACCCCGACCCGGAACCGATCAGTAGGTGTCTCGGTCAGCGCGGAGGCGTAGATGCTGGCCGGGAGGAGCAGAACACCTTCCTGCTCAACGAGTTCAGTGCACATCGTCTCGACACCGTCGGACCCGAGATAACGCGGGTAGCAGACGCACCCGCCCTGCGGCGGCGCCCACTCGAACAGATCGGAGAACCGCGTGAAGAACTCGTCGAACAGCGGGATGTTCTCAGCGATGATGGACCGGTTACGCGCCAGAATCCGGTCACGAGCTTCCAGAGCGATCAACGCAAGGATCTCACTCGGCGCGGAGTTGCAGATGGTCGTGTAGTGCTTGGCGCGCTCAAGGCGTTCCAGCACCGAGCGATCACGGCAAGCGATCCAGCCGATCCGCAGTCCCGGCAGGCCATACGCCTTGGACATCACGTTGAGAGACATCGCGTTCGGTGAGATGTCAGCGGCTTGGGGCAGATCAGTGGAGCCAAGCCCGCGGTAGACCTCGTCGCTGAACAGGATGATCCCGCGCTCGTCGCAGATCTGCACGAGCCGTCGCCACACAGCCTCGGCGGGCACAGCGCCGGTGGGATTGTTGGGGAAGTTGACCGAGATCATCCGGGTGTTGGGCCGGATCGCGCCGAGCAGTGCGTCCAGATCCAAAGCCCAGTCGTCCTCGGGCCGAAGGGCGACTCCGGTGACGTCGCAAATGGACAGTGGGATGGTCTCGGCGGCCTGGTAGTTCGGCGTGATCACGACGACGTGGTCGCTCGGCCGCAGCAGAGTCCGCATGGCCAGGTAGATGCCCTCTTCCGCGCCGGCGAAGCAGAGCACCTGATCCGGGGACACGTCCGAATACGTGTCCGCGATCGCCTCGCGCAGCGCGGGCAGGCCCCAGGTTTCGGTGTAGCCGAGGTGCAGCGACTCCCAGCGGGCCCGGTTCTCGTCGCCTGCCATCGCGACCAGCTCCGGCAGCTTCATCGACTCGGCGTCCGAAGCCGTCAGGTGGTAGCGGGCCGCGAACTCCCACTTCGAGAAGTACGTCTCGAGCCGGAAGTCAGGAAGTACGGGCATCGGGTGTGTCCTTCCGGGATTCGGCGAGCAGCTGGTAGACGGCCGACCGCGAGACGCGCAGGGCACGGGCCACCACCGGGACCGACCGGCGCTGGGTGAAGATCCCGGCCGCGTCCAGCTGCCCGACCAGGACAAGACGGTCGTGCTTGGACAGGTTGTCCACCTGGGTGCTGTGCTCGCGGACGTACCCGCCGACCAGGTCGTTGAGCGTCTCGGTCCAGTCGTTCTCGAACAGTGCCCTGGGCTGCTCGGTGGTCGGCGCGGCGAACGCGGCCAGGAAGCGGGCGGCCTCGTCGAACGCGGTCCGGTCGACGTTCACGCAGAACACCGCCTCGGCTTGGCCGGAGTCGTCCCTGATCACCGCGCTCACGCTGGACAGGCGCCTGCCGTCGGCGAGCGATTTCGGGTACGGCCCGTAGACGTCCCGGCTGGCGGGCCGGATCCCGTCGAGCTCGCTGAGCAGGGACGGATCACCGATCGTCCGTCCGGACATCGGGTTCCAGATCGCCGCGATCGTGCCGGTCCCCGGGTCGTGCAGAACGACCTCGGCGTGCGGGGACAGCAGCCGGGCCATCGCCTCGGCCGCGGGGGCCAGCCGTTCGAACACGTCCACGCTCTGGACGGTACGTCTTTCGTGGACAAAATGTCCAGGCCGATCTTCGGCCAGTACACTGGGGCCGTGCCTGGCCACCGATCGATCAGCGAGGCCGAGAAGCTGGCCGAGGCCAAGCTCGGCGGGATCGCGATCAGCCGCGAGCAGATGGCGACGGTGGCCAACATCCACCGCGCGGCCATGGCGGTCCGCCAGCACTTCGAAGGCGGTGTACTGCGCGAAGTCGACCTGACGTGGACCACGTTCGTGGTGCTCTGGGTGATCTGGGTCTGGGGCGAGTCGGAGACCCGGCACGTGGCCGAGGAAGCCGGCATCTCCAAGGGCACCCTCACCGGCGTGGCGAAGACGTTGGAGGCACGGGGTTTCGTGCACCGCGCCGCGCATCCGTCGGACGGCAGGCTTGTGCTGCTCAGCCTCACCGAGGAAGGTGAGGAGCTGATGCGCCGGATCTTCCCGGCGTTCAACGAAGAAGAGGTCTTCGTGACCAAGCAGCTGAGCCTGGACGAGTGCCGCAGCACCGCGGAATCACTGCGCAAGGTCGTGCGTCAGGTCGAGATGTACGGTGACGAGCGGCGCCAGGAACTCCTCGCGGGCTCGACGTTGCCGCCGCGGCGCAGCGGTCGCCGCCCGAAGAATCAGAGCTGAACCGTCAACCGCCGGTCAATGTGGTGAAGTTGGCCAGGATCAACACGATCGCGCCCGCGACACCCAGCGCGCCAAGCACGGGCGCGATGACCGTGTGCCACGGCCGCGTATCCAGGCGCGTACGCCGGAAGAAAGCGACCACCGAGATCGAAGTCAAGAAATACAACACCATCATCGCCAGCACAGCCACACCACTGAACCACGAGAACAGCGTCAGCACAGGATCCTGACCTGCCAAGGCGAACGGCATGACCAGCACGACAGCGATGACGCTCTGCACGCATCCGGCGAACCACGGTGCCTGGCGCTGGTTGAGCGAACAGACACGCTGATGCACCAGGCGATCCCGGCCCAGCGAGAACAGATACCGGTTGGCGGAGTTGTGAAACGCCAGAATCCCGGCGAACAACGACGTCGCCAGCAGGATCGGCAGCACACTGTTCACCCAGCCGCCGAACAGATCCGCGATCGGCCCGAACACGAACAGTGTGGAGTCACCGCTGGCCAACGCGGCACCGGCGGCGTCGACGGCTGTCGAACCACCATGCGCGGACACGAGCATCCACGAGGTGAAGGCGAAGAACACAGTCACCACGACAACGGCCAGATATGTCGCTCGCGGCACGGTTTTCCGCGGCTCGCGGGCTTCCTCGCCATAGATGGCGGTGGCCTCGAAGCCGAACATCGAAGCCACCGCGAACATCAGCGCCACACCCGGGGCGCCCTGTAACAGTGCGCTGGGGGAGAAGCTGTCGGCGAAGCCTTCCGGCCCGCCGCCGGCGAAGAACGTGATCACGCCGAACACCAGCAGGATGCTGAACTCGGCCAGTACGAACACCGCGAGCACCCGGGCGCCGATCTCGATCCCGGCGGCGCCGAGCACCTGCACGATCGCCATCGTCACCAGCGCGAAGATCCACCAGGGCACATCGGGCGAGATCAATGAGCTGAGCGTGGCCCCGTAGAGCCCGTACATCGCGGCCTGGATCGTGCAGTACGCGAACAACGCGACGCCCGCACTGATCCGGCCCAACGTCGGACCGAGGCCTTTGCCGACGTACGTGTAGAACGCACCGGCGTTCACGACATGTCTGCCCATCGCCACGAAACCGACCGAAAACAACAGAATCACCAGTCCGGCCACGGCGTACGCGGCCGGGACGCCTGGGCCGTTGCCCAGCGCGATCGCGATCGGCATGGCACCGGCGATCCCGGTCAACGGTGCCTGCGCGGACAGGACGAAGAAGAGGATTCCCAGTACGCCTAAGGCATTGGGCTTGAGCGCAACTGTCTTGGTGTCCATCGTGGACCGCCTCGCAGGGTCATCGGGACTTCCTCGGCGGGCGGATGCCCCGGAACTCCCAGTCGCCGCCCAACGCCGTGGACAGCACTTCCTCGGACTCCGTTGGCTGCGCTCCGACGTCGGCACGGATCGGAGCCGGGCCGGAGACGATGTGGTTGGTCAGCCTGCCGAGGCCTTCCACCTCCACGTCGACCACATCGCCCGGCCGCACCGGCCGGGAATTGGCCGGGGTACCGGACAGCAGCACATCGCCGGGGTGAAGCGTGATCGTCCTGGCGATGTCGGCGACGAGATAATGCATGTCCCACTTCATCTCGTCGGTGGAGCCGTTCTGCACAAGGTTTCCGTTGACGTACGTCCTGATGTACTTGCCGTGGAAGTCCCAGTCGGTCACCAGGCCGGGGCCGAGCGGGCACAACGTGTCGGAACCCTTGACCCGCAACATCGAACCGGCGTCCGTGTCACGGAAGTCATGCAGGCCATAGTCGTTGGCGACGGTGTAGCCAGCGATGTACGCCCCGGCGCCGGCCGGAGCGACGTTGCGGCACGTCCGTCCGATGACGATGGCGACTTCGCCCTCGTAGTTGAGCCACTTGCAGCCTTCGGGCCGGACCACCGCGCCATGGTGGGCATTCAGGGCGGAGGTCGGCTTGTGGAAGTACGTCGGCGTGTCCGACAGCGTGATCTGGAATTCCTCGACCCGGCTGCGGTGGTTGAGGTGCACGGCGATCACTTTGGACGGAACGACCGGCGCAAGATGCGTGGCCTCATCGGTTTTGACGCGACGACCATCACCCGAGACGAGTTCGTCGCCGTCTCGAATGGTCTCGACGACGGCGCCATCGAGCAGGATTCGACGGTACTCAGGCATGTGCGGTCCAGCCTCCTTCCGGGCGATCGAACCAAAGGTGCACCTGCCCGGTTCCGATCGAGTTCTCGTATTCGCCGTATTGCCGGGCCGGGGCGGTCCAGCGTTCCTCGCCGAGCGCGCCGGCCAGCATGATGTAGTGGAAGAACTTGGCTTCCGGCTTGTACGTCCAGAAGTCCGGCATGGTCTGCAGGACCTGGTCGTGCCTGCCTTCCTTGAACCACGCGATCCGCTCGTAGTCGGCTTCCCTGGCTTCCGGCGTACGGATGTGCACCGGGTCGCTGGCCTCGTGATCACGCAGTTCGCGCAGCGGCCAGAAGGTGTGGGACATCGCGCCGGACGCGATCACGATCACCTTGCGGTCCGTGGCGGCGATGCCGTCGGCGAGGGCACGGCCGAGCCGGAGATGGTCTTCCATGTCCCCGGTCTGGCAGACGCCGATGCTGATCCATCGCTTGTCCGGCAGGCCTTCGCCGAGGTACTTCCACAGGTTGATGGTCGCGTAGTAGATCGGGAGGTAGTCGTCGTCGATCGGGGTGATCCACGTGCCATGCTTGTCCGCGAAGCCGGCGATGGCGTGTGCGAGTTCCGGATCGCCCGGGAAGTCGTACGGCATCCGGCACATCCCACGCGGCAGTTCCTCCGAAGTGAACAGTCCCGCGCGCCGGTTCTGCGCGGTGACAACGAATTCGACGGTCGTGGCCCAGTGCGAGTCCAGGACGATCACGGTGTCGTAGTCGAGTGTTTCGAACACGTCCTCGCGTAGCTGCCGCAGGCCGGTCACGAGGGTGATCTCCTTGCCCTGGTTGAGGTCCAGCCGGTCCTGCTCCGGCAGAACGATGGTCGGGACGTGCGCGAGCAGTCCCGCACCGACGATCTCACCCACGGTCGTTCCACCCCTTCGGCGCGGTCACGGTGTTCTTCACATCGCAGTAGAAGTCGAAACTCCAGTTCCCGCCCTCCCGGCCGATGCCCGACTGGCGTGCGCCGCCGAACGGCGCCTGCAGGTCACGGACGAAGAAGCAGTTCACCCAGACCGTTCCGGCAACCAATTGCTTGGTCACGCGGTCGGCCCGGTCCCGGGAGCCGGTCGCCAGCGTCGCGGCGAGGCCGTACCGGGTGTCGTTGGCGAGCCGGACCGCCTCCTCTTCGGCTGTGAAGGTCTGCAGGGTCAGCACCGGCCCGAAGACCTCGTCCTGCACGATTTCCGAGTCCTGGGCGACGTTCGTGAGCAGGGTCGGCCGGTAGTACAGGCCACCGAGGTCCTCGTTCGGGCCGCCGCCGACGACCGCTCTGGCACCGCTGCCGAGTGCCCGCTGGACGTAGCCGTCGATCTTGGCGAGCTGGCGTTCGTGGATGTTCGGGCCGATGTCCGTTGCCTCGTCCCGCGGATCGCCCTGCGTCAACCCAGAGGCCTTGGCAATGAACCGTTCGGTGAACTCGTCGGCGATGCTCGCCTCGACGAGGATGCGGGTGGCGGCCAGGCAAACCTGCCCGGCGTTGTCGTACTGCTCGACGGCGAGGTCAACGGCCAGATCCAGGTCCGCGTCGGTGAAGATCAACAGCGGCGATTTGCCACCGAGCTCCAGGCTGATCGGTGTCAGGTTGGCCGCCGCTGCCGCCGCGATCCGCCGGGCGGTGGGCACGGATCCGGTGAAGCTGACCCGCCGGATGTCCGGGTGTGCGACCAGCGGTTCGCCGATTTCGGGGCCGTACCCGTGGACGACGTTGAACACGCCGTCCGGCAGGCCTGCGTCTGCCGTGATGTCGGCGAGGAGTGAGGCCGTTCGCGGCGACCACTCGGCGGGCTTGAGCACGACCGTGTTCCCGGCGGCCAGTGCGGGCGCGATCTTCCAGGTCGCCAACATCAACGGCGCGTTCCAGGGCGTGATCAACGCGCATGGCCCGGAGGGGTCCCATGACACGTGGTTGGTGTGTCCGCGGGTGTCGAAGTCCTTGTGCTCCAACTGAACGAGCCAGTCGGCGAAGAACCGGAAGTTGCGCGCGACCCGCGGCATCACGCCTCGGCGATGCGACCGCAGCAGGGCACCGTTGTCCTCGGTCTCCGTGATCGCCAGCTCTTCCAGGCGTTTTTCCACGCCATCGGCGATGGCGTGCAGGATCTCCGCGCGCTCGGCTTTTGACGTTCCCGCCCAGGCTGGGAACGCCTTCTTGGCCGCGTTGACGGCTCGTTCGGCTTCGGCGGCGCCACCGCGGGCGACCTCGGTGAGCACGCGGCCGTCGATAGGGGAGACGTCGGTGAACGTCTGCGCGGAGCCGATGCGTTCGCCGCCGATCCAATGCTCGATCATCGGTTCTCCAGCACTGTGCCGCCGTCCCATACCACGCCCACCTGCCGGAAGTACGCCGCGATCGGCTCATGTACGGCAAGCCTGGCCAGTTCCTCGGTCGGCGCCGGGAACAACTCCAGCTCCGCGTCGCCGGTCCACGCCGGGCCTGCCTCGAACGACTTCGCGCCGGATTCGATCAGTTCGTTCAGGGCCTGGCCGTCGCCCGTGATCGATGGCAGTTGCCGGTGGTGCGCCATCGGATGGCCGTTGACGAATCCGTTGCTGTCAGAGGGTTCCCGCAAGGTCACCACAGTCTGAGCAAGCCTTCGGTCGGCTGCGGCGAGCGTCGCACCGAACCGGGCGCCCGCTTCGAGTTTCGGCGCGGGGCCGTAGGGGTGTGGCCGGGTCATGTGGATCGAGCCGAATTTCTTGGGATAGCCCTGGTGGATCCCGCGCGCGATGGCGAAGTCCTTGTCCACCCAGATGTAGACGCAGCGCGAGTACGTCGTGCCCTGGTAGCGGCAGCGCACCACCACGAACGCTTCCTTGTACTGCGACCGGACCGGATCGAGCAGTTCGTCCCGGCTGTCCGAACAGGACTGCCAGTCCGCCCAGATCAACGCGACCGCACCGGGATCCTCCTCGGCGAGCTCCAGCGGCTCGGGCAGCAGCTCGCGGACGCGGTCGGGGTTCGTGCGGTATTCGACGGTCAGCAGGTCGCCCGAGTAGTGCCACGGCGGCGGTGGGATCAGCGACGACGCGCCCGTCGCTGTCTTCGGGTAGAAGAATCCCCTGGTCATCACGGACCTCCGTGGTCGTTTGGCCTCAAACAAGATAGGTCGGCCGCGCGCACGGGTCAAGCGTGGCGTCAGTTCAACCAGGCGAGCAGGCCCTGTTTGTAGTTCTCGCGCACCAGGGAGATGGGCAGGCGATCGGAGGCGCGCCGTAGCACCGCCTCGATGCTGAACACCGTCCGGTTCGCGTCGAACGTGGCATCGGAGGCGTTTTCGCGCAACGTCGAAATGTCCTCCCGAGTCCAGTCTCCTGGCAGCAGCTGCCAATCGAACGTGGTTCGCAACGTTGTGCGGCTGGGTGTCAGCGACTGCACCACGGTGCCGAACGGCGTGGTGGTGCGGTCGAGTTGGTCGTTCATCTCCGGCGTGAGCCTATTGGGTACGTACCAGTTCTCGGCTTCCGACAGCAGCCGGTCGCCGCAGGTCAACCGCACCCTGCGGTAGCGGACGCTGTCGCCTGCGCCGAGCTGGAGGTCGGTGCGCTGGGCGTCGGTGAGCGGGGCGTTGGCGCCGGCCTCGTTCTGCGCGACGATCTTCGGGTCCGGCGCGAGCCGGTGGTCGCGGCACCACGCCTGCAGTGTCGAGGTCGCGGACGGGCTGGCCAGGATGGCGGATCGGGCTTGTTCGGCGACGGCGTAGAGCCGCAGGTTGCGGTCCAGTTCGTCGGTCTCGCTCGGTGCGATCAGCAATCCGGCGACCAGGCCGACCGCCAAGGCTGCCACGATGGCGATTCCGAAGCGGAGTCTCACCTGTCCAGTGTCCCGTCCCGGTTTTGCCGCGGCAATGCGGTAAACGGCGAAGAATGGCCTTGTGGTCCCGCGGCGAACGGCATACGGTTTGACCCCAAACGATGGGCTGCCCGAGGGAGACATCGGTGAGTGCGCAAGAGCTCGTTGATCGCCTTTCCGGCGAGGGAATCGACGTCGTGCGCGTGTCCTATCCGGACATGATCGGTACCGACCGCGCCAAGGACGTCCTGGTCGAGCATCTTCCGTCGGCTTGCGAGCACGGGCTCGCGTTCTGCCGCGCGGTGTACCACACGAGTCCGCAGGGCGACACCGTCGCCGTTCCCGGCGGGCTGGACGCCGGGCTGCCCGACATCACGGTGCGCCCCGATCTGTCCACTGTGGTCGCTATTCCGTGGGAACCGGGCGTGGCCTGGTGCCTCGCCGACTCGACCGCCCCGGAATCGCCGAGGGACGTGCTGCGGTCGGTGATCGCGCGGGCGGCCGAGCATGGCATACATCCGGTGATCGGCCCGGAGTTGGAGTACTTCCTGTGCGACCCGGACCCGTCGTCGCCGCGTGGATGGCGTCGGTACACGTCGGTGCCGGGAGCGGTGTACACCGCAGGACTGCGTGCCGACCCGGACAACCACTTGCTCCGGGTGTTGCGGCACGTGCGTGACCTCGGGATCGGCGTGACCGGGGGAAACCACGAGTACGACGGCGGCCAGTTCGAGATCAACCTCCAGCACTCGGCGGCGTTGTCCGCCGCGGACCGGGCTTTCCGGTTCAAGTCCGCGATCAAGGAGCTGGCCCGCAAGGAAGGCAGGCTCGCCACGTTCATGGGCAAGCCGTTCGGCGACGCGGGCGGCTCCGGCTTCCACTTCCACCTGTCGTGCGAGAACTCCGCGGGCAACTGCTTCGACGACCCGGCAGCGGAGTACGGACTGTCCACAATGGCGCGTCACGCGATCGCGGGCGTGCTGCGGCACGCGCCGGCGCTGGCTGCCTTGGCCAACCCGACCATCAACTCGTACAAGCGTTTCGGCCCGGACACACTGGCGCCATGGCTGATCGACTGGGGACTGGACAACCGCAGCGCGATGATCCGGATTCCGCCGGAACGCGGTGCGGGTACCCGGTTCGAGCTTCGCCTCGGGGACGCCAGCGCCAATCCGTACCTGGCCATCGCCGGAACCATTGCCGCGGCTCTGCTTGGCGTGCTGGCGCGCGACGAGCCACCTGCCCCGCTTGAGGGTTACGGCTACAACGCCGCGAAATCGCCTGTCCTGCCGTCACATTTGTCCAGCGCGCTGGACGCGTTGGAGGCGGATACCCCGCTGACCGAGACACTCGGCAAGGACTTCGTCACATCGTTCCTGAGCTACAAGCGCGATGAGGTAGAACGATTCCAGCGGCATGTCACCGACTGGGAGTTCACCGAATACGCCTACCACCTTTGAGAGATAGGATGATCGCACTCTCGGACGTCGATCTCGTCAACCTGGACAACTTCACCGACGGCGTGACGCCGTGGCAGATGTTCCGCACGTTACGCCGGCACGCTCCCGTTCACTGGCACCCCGAACCGGCACCGAACTCCGGATTCTGGTCGGTGACAAGGCATGCGGACGTCGTGGCGATCAGCAAGGACACGGAAACCTTCACATCGGCCAAGTTCGTCAACCTGGAAGAAGTGGACGACGACCAGATCGCCGTCCGCGCGTCCCTTCTGGAAACCGATGGCCTGCGCCACCGGGCGCTGCGAGGCTTGCTGCAACGCGAATTCAGTCCCACGGTGATCAGGCAGTACACGGACTTCCTGCGCGGACTGACCGCACGGACACTGGACGCGGCATTGCCCAAGGGCCGCTTCGACTTCGTTGCCGACGTGGCCGCGGACTTCCCGATCAACGTACTCGCCCGCTTGCTGGGAGTGCCCGATGAGGACATTCGGCAGCTGATCGACTGGGGCAACCGGATCATCGGCAACGCCGACCCCGACTACGCCGACGTGCTGGTCGACAGCGAGCAATACCGCGACCTGCCGTTCCGGTCACCCGCGTCGATCGAGGTGTTCGAATACGGCCGCGAACTCGCGCGCCAACGCCGTGGCGGAACAGGTACGGACCTAGTCTCCAAGCTGGTGAACGAAACCCCACGCGACGGCGTGCCGTTGTCCGCGCGGGACTTCGACAACTACTTCCTGCTGCTTGTGGTCGCAGGCAACGAGACGACACGGCACGCGATCTCCCACGCGATGCTCGCGCTCCTGCAGCACCCGGCCCAGCTGGCGAAGCTGCGTGACGACCCGTCGCTGATCCCCGGCGCGGTCGAGGAGTTCCTGCGCTGGGCCTCGCCCATCTACCACTTCCGGCGCACCGCGACCCGGGACACCGAACTGGGCGGGGAACACATCAAGGAAGGCGACAAGGTCGTCATGTGGTACGCCTCGGCCAACCGGGACGAGACCGTCTTCGACGACCCCGACACCTTCGACGTCACGCGGACGGCCAACGCACACGTCACTTTCGGCAGGGGCGGCCCGCACGTGTGCCTCGGCGGTGTCCTCGCCCGTGTCGAGATGCGGATCATGTTCGAAGAACTCGTCCCACGACTCGCCGACATCCGGCTCACCGGCGAGGTTTCCCGCGTGCGGTCCAACTTCGTCAACGGGATCAAGAAGCTCCCGGTCGAAGTCAGTCTCGCCTAGCGCGCCACGACACTGGACAGAGTCGGATGTCATCGCGGGCCCCTTAGGCTCCAGGCATGCCTGTGCTGATCGAGGAGACCGTGGACAGGCGGCCTGGGATGAGCGTTCGCCTGAGACTCACGCTCAGCTACGCCGGCTTCGTCCTGCTCGCGGGTGCCCTGCTGCTCGGCGCTGTGTGGGTGTTCCTGCTGCGAGGCACGCCCGCCAGGGTGCTGCTGCCCACCCCGTCGAACATCCTGCGCGTTTTCGACCCGAGCAACTTCGGTCCCATCGTCTTCGGCTCAGCGGCACTCGTCGTGCTGGTGTTCCTGCTGATATTCGGTCTGCTGGGCGGATGGATTCTGGCCGGACGCATGCTCACCCCGCTGACCCGCATCACCGACGCCACCCGCAAGGCCGCGAACGGATCACTCTCGCACCGAATCCGGCTGCCGGGCCGCGAAGACGAGTTCCGTGAACTCGCCGACGCCTTCGACACCATGCTCGAACAGCTTGAGTCCCACTTCGCCGAACAGCAACGGTTCGCGGCGAACGCCTCCCACGAACTACGCACCCCGCTGGCGATTTCCCGGACGCTCCTCGACGTCGCCCGCAACGACCCCGCGCGGGGCCAGGACGAACTCATCGAACGCCTGCACACCGCCACAACGCGGGCGATCGACCTCACCGAGGCCCTGCTGCTGCTGAGCCGCAGCGACCGCGGCAGCTTCACCCGCGAGCCCGTCGACCTGTCCCTCCTCGCTGAGGAAGCCGCCGAAACGCTGCTTCCCCTCGCCGAACGGCGCAGGATCACACTCGAAGTCACCGGCGAGACAACACAGACCGTCGCCTCCGCGACGCTCATGCTGCGGATGGTGACGAACCTCGTCCAGAACGCCATCGTCCACAACATCCCAACCGGCGGCACCGTCACGGTCCACACGGAGTCGCAGCACGGCGGGAGCGTGCTGCGGGTCGAGAACACGGGCCCTCCGCTCCCGCCGGAACTGGTACCGACCCTGATCGAACCCTTCCAACGCGCGACAGAACGCGTACGCACCGACGAGCACGTCGGCGTCGGCCTCGGGCTGGCCATCGTGCACAGCATCGTCCGGGCACACGACGGGACCCTCGACCTCGCACCTCGCCCCGCAGGCGGTCTTCTCGTCACGATCCGACTGCCCGGCACGCCGGACGACTAGCAGTCCTTGTTTGCCCGTACGCCGTGCACGAGGAACGCGGTGACGGCGTCGTTGCCACAGGCGTTGCCGTTGGCGAAGTACGCGCCGTGACCGCCCGCGTCGACTGACACCAACGGGGCCTTCAGCGCCTCGCGCATCTTGAGTCCTGCGGAGTACGGCGTCGCCGGGTCACGTCGGTTCTGGATCATCAGGACCTTGTCCGAAGGAGCGATACGAGTCGCGGGTTCGGCAGGTGGATACGGCCAGAACGCACAGGCCGTGATGTTCTGCGGCATACCCGCGGTCAACGGGTACCTGATCCGGTCGCGGGCCACGGCCTTGGCGTAGTGGGCGACCGACCGTGGCCAAGCGACGTCGTTGCAGCCGGTGGCGGCCAGGACGGCGTACTGGTTCTGGTACTGGTCCGGTGGCGGCAGCGGGATGCTCGGCAGCGGATCGCCAGTCCGCAACGCCCGCATGTACTCGGCCATCAACGGGAAGGTCGCGTCGGCGTACAAGCCTTGGAACATGTACGCACGCAGGTCCGGCGCCGTTTCGGCCATGTCGAGGTAGGTCTGACGGACCGCTGCAGGCGTGTCGCCGAGGCCGTACGTCGCCGCGCGAGCCGCGGCCCACGCGGCGAAGTCGGGGAAACGGTCCTCGGCGCCGACCGCGAAGTTGTTCACCCAGCCGTAGGCGACGCGACGTGGATCAGGGTCGTCGCTGCTGTCGAGCACAACCCGGTCAACGCGGTCGGGGAACATCGTCGAGTACACGGCACCCACATACGTGCCGTACGAGACGCCCCAGAACGACAGCTTCCGTTCGCCGAGAGCACGACGGATCTGGTCGATGTCCCTGGCCTCGTTGCGGGTCGTGATGTGCCTGGCCAGCGGGTCACGCGTGCACGCCTGCGCGACGCGTTGGGCACGGGCGACGTTGGCCGTGATGTCACCACCCGGACCTGGCCACGCCTGGAAGTTGCGCGGATGGGCGTCGTCACCGGTCAGGCCACACGTGATGGGCGTGCTCTGGCCGACGCCACGCGGATCGAACCCCACGAGGTCGTAGCGGTCCAGCACCTCACGGGGAAGCCGCAGGCCGTGGGTGATGGGCCGGTAGAGGCCCGAATTGCCCGGACCACCCGGGATCAGCAGCAGCACGCCTCGGCGGGTCTCCGGTTTGGCCGTCCGGATCCTGGAGATCGCCAGCGTGATCCGGTTTGCCCGGGTCACGGGGACCTCGATGGTGGCGCATTCCTGACGTGCGTCGCCCGCGCACGGCGCCCAGTCCGGTCCGTCGTCGGCCATCGCAGGCGTCGCCGACACACACCCGATCAGCAGCGTGATCGATAAAAGTCTTCGCATGCGTTCAGCGTGGAGATTCCGCTTCTCGTGAACCATCCGGCCGGCCTTACCCGTGCCGGTAGTGCCACCCCCACCGGCATGAGATGCTCTGCCGCGTGAGCAGTTGGATCGAAGTGATCAACTACGTTCGAACCCGGTACGAGGTGCTGGAGGAGAGCGACGACTGGCTGCGGTTCCGCCTGGACACCGAGGGCGATCGATCCCAGCAGGTCTCGGTGCACCACGTGCCGGACGCGGACGGCGGCGCCTGGCTGGAGATCTCCTCGCCGGTCGGCTGGGCGGACAAGATCGACCTGCGGAAACTCCTCGAGCTCGCCGGTTCCGTCGTGGTCGGCGGGGTCGCGATCGTCGACGGGGTCGCGCTGCTCAAGCACACCGTCCCGGTCGAGGACCTGAGCGTGCGGGAGGAGTTCGAGCGGCCGCTGAAGCTCGTGGTCGCGCGGGCCGACAGCTTCGAGCGTGAACTCGCCGGCACGGACCACTTCTAGCCGGCCGGGTGGGCTGCCAGTAACACCGCTCGGCTACATGGACCGGGTCGAGACACGCGAATTGTCCTACCTCGTGACCCTGGCCGTGGTGGGCACTCTCACCGGTTCGGTCTTACCGATCCGGCTCGGCCGAACGCGATCAGCTCCACGATCACGAGCACGCCGACCGCCTCCACGAGCAGCAGGCTGATCAGTACGACCAGTTGCGTCGCACCGGCCTGCATCGGCGACGCGCCGCCGAGCAGGACGCCGACGAACGCGCCCGGCAGCGTCACCAGGCCGACGGTCCTGGTCTGGTCCAGCGCGGGAACAAGCGCTTGTCCGGCGGTCGGCCGGCAGATCAACAACGCCGCGTCCCGTGGCATGAAGCCCAACGCCAGCGCGGCCTCGTACTCGCCGTGGCGGGTTTTCAGCTCGTCGAGCGCGCGTCGGCCGGCGAGTGTCGTCGCGGTCATGGCGCCGCCGATGAGGATGCCCGCGATCGGTACGACGGCGATCGGCGTCGCCGGGACCAGACCTGACAGGACCAGGGCTGCCAATGGCGGCGCGACTCCGGCCGCGATCGCGGCGGCTGCCCAGACCGCGTCCGACCAGCCGCCGAAGCGCCGCGCCGAGGTGACGCTGGCGACCGAGAACATCATCAGCACGAACGCGGCGGTCAGCCATCCGGAGTGCAGGACCGCGGTGATCAGCAGTGAGACGGCCGCGAGTTGGACCGTCGCGCGGACCGATGCCGTGAGGATCGAATGCCACGCGCCGAGCCGTCCCAGCCAGACGAGCACGGCCGCCGCGGCTGCGAACACCGCCAACACGACTGCCAGCAGCGGACCAAGTTGGATCACCCGGACAGCGTATGGGCTTTCGCCGGAAGACATCGGATGGGTAGGCTGCCGTCAGCACTGGCTCCGCCGCACGGAGTTGCAAGGAGAAGAAGGCTTGAACCGCGTGCGCGTGCTGCTGGTCATCATTGTTCTGTTCACCGCCGGGCTGCCGGCGGTCGCCCAACCGCAGCAGTTGGGTCTGCACTGGACCGCCGATCATTCGCCCTTCCGGCTGCAGTTCTTCGACAAGGGCCGTCCGATACTCGGCCAGGCCGCCGGCCGAATGTCCTACACCCTCGCCGATGGAACGACACACGAGCTGAAGAACGTGCTGCGGACCGAAGGGGCCACGTATGTCGTGGCGACCGATGAGACCTCCCGGACCGCCCGCGTGACTGTGCAACGGACACCTCGCGGCGTTCGCGTCGAATGGCGGTTGACGCCGGCGGCCGACGTCGTTCAGGTCCATGAAACGCTGACCGGTGACGACGCCGAGCATTTCCTGGGTGGCGGCGCCAATTTCATCTACACGGACCTGCGCCATCGTGTGCTGCTGAACAAGGCGTTCTTCACCGGCGCGGCCAACTTGGGCAGCTGCAACAAGAGCGGCATGCCGAGTCCGTTCTTCCTGAGCTCACGCGGATACGCGGTGTTCCCCGAGACCGACGCGATCGGGCGGATCGCGTTCCCGAACGCCGTGAACGACCCGCCGCACTGCTCGGACACGCCGCCGCCATGCCCGGTCCAGCTCGGCCAGCCCGACCGGACCCAACTGTGCTTCAAGACCAACAAACTGGACTACGAGATCTACGCGGGCGGGCCGTCCGATGTCGTTCGCGCGTACAGTGCCAGGGCGGGCCTTCCGACGCTGCCGCCTGTCCGCCAGTTCGCCTTGACGCACTGGCGTGACACGGTTGCCGATCAGGCCACTGTGGTCGATGACGTGAACCAGTTGCTTGACCGGGGAATCCCACTGGCCACGGAGTGGATCGACAACCCGTGGGAGATCTCGACGAAACTGCCGGGGGAGAGCCAGAACAGCCGGTACTCCTGCAACGGCACCTTGACGTTCGACCCGGTCCAGTTCCCCGATCCACGCAAGATGGTCGCCGACCTCAAGTCCCGCGGCGTACACCTCGGCATCTGGATCTCACCGCACGTGCGTACGGTCGCGGCCGAGCGGCCGTGTCCGGTCTCCGACTACCCGCCGGGTTCGTTCATCCAGACCTCGCGGACGGATCCGCTGCAACTCGACCTGACCAACCCGGCGACTCGTGCCCATTTCGAGGGGAAGCTGGAAAAGCTGTTCTCGCTGGGAATCGACATGGTGAAGGGGGACAGGGGAGAGGAGTTCGAACTCGAGGACGCCACCTTCGCGGCCGGGCCGGGCACGGAACTGATGAACACCAACCCTGTCCGGTACGCCCAATCCACCGTATCCGTTCTGCGTAAGCTTTACGGAGACAAGTACACGATGTTGTGGCGCGGTGGATACACCGGTCTGCCGTCCATTGTGAACGGTGTGTGGGGCGGCGACCCGCGGGCGACGTACGACGGACTTCGGCTGTCTGTCCGACGTGGACTGAACTCCTGGCTGTCCGGGCACCCGGTGTGGGGAACGGACACCGGCGGCTTCAACGGCGGCGGCCCAGGCGCGCCGAGCTCGGCCCTGCTGACCCGGTGGGCCCAGTTCTCGGCGGTGTCGCCGGTCTTCGAGGTCGGTGGAGCGGGCCGGAACGCGACGCCATGGCTTTACGACGACAAGACGGTCGCCCGTTTCCGTGACAACGTCTTGCTGCACTACGCCTTGTTCCCGTATCTCTACGGCTTGGCCCAGCACTCGGCCCGAACCGGTGAACCGATCGTCCGTCCGATGGCCTACAACTACCCCTCCGACGAAAACGCATGGTCCGCCGACCAGCACATGATGATCGGCTCGGACCTCCTGGCCGTCCCGTCAACGGCCGACCGCAATGAAGCCGATGCCTTGGCGGGCCAACCGACCCCGGTGGACGTGTACCTGCCCGCGGGCCGCTGGATCGACTTGTTCACCGGCACTGTCCACGAAGGAAACCAGCGGCTGATCCGCGACTCCACATTGGACGAATTCCCGCTGTTCCTGCGGGCCGGCGCGGCGATCGGCTTCAACCAGCGGATCGACGGAGTCTGGCCGCAGCCCTGGAACCTCAACGACCTGGACAGAAAGGACCGTTCCGGCTGGACATACGCCCCTGGCACCGGCCTGACCCACTCAACCAGCCCCACTGGCGGCACATTCCTCGCCCACAGCCGCTACGGACGAACGACCATGCTCGTGTCGAACGCCCCGGCTGAGACCCAGGTAATGATGGTGACGTCGACCAAACCCAAACACGTGCTCATCGACGGCCGACCCGTACCCGAAACGACCGGACCACTGTCCGAAGCCGCAGTCGGCTGGACGATGAAACCCGGCCCGTTCGGCGGCCTGTTGCTGAAGCTGAAGCCCCACGGAGGAATCAGCGGAGTGACCATCGTGCAGTGATCAGCCGAAGACAGCCGACCCGGCCAGGTACAGGTTGAGGCCGCTGATGACGACTGCGAAGAACCCAGCGATCGCAGTCGTCGACTTCCGGTTGACGTAAGGCCCCATCACGTCGGCCCGCCGAGTCAGCAGAACCAGCGGTATCAGCGCGAACGGGATACCGAACGACAAGACGACCTGGGAGATGACCAAGCTTTCCGTCACCGGCAACCCGAGCGAAAGGACGACGAGGGCGGGAAGCATGGTCACGCCACGCCGAACCACCAACGGAATACTTCGCCGAATGAACCCGCTCATCACAACTTGACCCGCGTAAGTGCCCACACTGGACGAAGACAACCCGGAAGCCAGCAATGCGACGGCAAAAACGAGGAATATCAACTACCCGACCGACGGCCCGAGACCCAGCGACTGCGGGGTGCTCGAGTCGGGCGAGGGCTGGTGCAGGCCTTCGTCCAGCGGGCCGAACTCGGTCATCAGGGCAGCGCTGCCGCCCCACGGGGTTTGCTCTTCGGCGATCAGCGAGTCCGTTGTCAGCAACAGACCGGCCACCGACGCGCCGTTCTGCAGTGCGGACCGGCACACCCGCAACGGGTCCACAATGCCCAGCTCGATCATGTTCCCGTAGCGCTCGTGCAGCGCGTCGAAACCCTCGTCCCGGCTGAGTTGCTTGGACTGGGCCAGCACGTCGGCCGCTTGATGGCCGGCGTTCGCCGCGATCAGGAACGCGGGTTCGGACAGCGATCGCTGCACGATGTCGACGCCGATCGCGTAGTCCGCTTGCACGTCCAAGTCGTCGAGGACGTGTGCCGAGTGCAGCAACGCGGCGCCGCCACCGGCGACGATGCCCTCGGCCATCGCGGCGCGCGTCGCGGACAGCGCGTCCTCAACCCTGTGCTGGAGTTCCTTGAGCTCCGCCGGGGTCGCCGCGCCGACCTTGATCACCGCGACCTTGCCGGTCAACGCGCCGATCCGCTCGGTCAGGACATCCTCGTCCACACCGAACTGGGCTCGTTCGAGCTCGGCCCGCAGCTGGGTCACGCGGAACTCGACGTCTTCCGCGGCGCCGTAGCCGCCGATGATGGTCGTGGTGTTCTCGGTGACCCGGACCTGCTTGGCCCGGCCCATCTGGTCCAGCGTCATCGTCTGCAGGGTGAACCCGGACTGCCGGGACAGTACCGCGCCACCGACCACCGCGGAGAGGTCTTCCAGTTTGTGCAGGCGCCGGTCACCGAATCCCGGGGCCCGTACCGCGACGGCCTGGAAGTTGCCGTTGACGTGGTTGTGTACGAGCATCGACAGCGCCGTGCCTTCGACATTCTCGGCGATGAGTACGAGCGGCCGGGGTGCGCGCATGATCTTGTCCAGGACAGGCATCAGTTCCTGTACCTTGGTGATCTTCTCGCTGCACATCAGGATGTACGGGTCGTCGATGACCGCTTCCAGCCTGCCCGGATCCGTGACCAGGTACGGCGAGATATATCCGTTGTCGAACTCGAAGCCCTCGACGAAGTCCACGGACATCCCGATCCGTGGCGATTCCTCGACCGTGACCACGCCGCCATCGCCGACAGTGTGCAAGGCGCTGGCGATGATCTCGCCGACCGCATCGTCGTCGTTGGCGGAGATCGCGGCGACGCGGGCGTAATCCTGCTCTGTCCTAATGGGATGCGCGACGCTTTCCAAGTACGCGACCAGCTTGCCGACCGCGAGGTCGATGCCGCGCTTCACGAGCACCGGGTTCGCGCCCTTGCCGATCGCCTGCATACCTTCGCGCACAATCGCTTGGGCCAGGACAGTCGCTGTGGTCGTGCCGTCGCCGACCACGTCGTTGGTCTTGATGGCGGCCTCTTTGACCAGTTGCGCACCCATGTTCTCGAACTGGTCCTTGAGGTGGATCTCCCTGGCGATCGTCACTCCATCGTTCGTGACGACCGGTGATCCGGTGATCTTCTCGATGATCACGTTGCGGCCCTTGGGGCCCAGCGTGGACTTGACCGCGTCCGCCAGCTTGTCGACGCCCGCGAGCAGCAGGTTCCGGGCGTCAGAGCCGAAGCGCAGTTCCTTGGCCATGGCACTCCTTAGGGCGTGAGGATCGCACGGCCGCGGACCCGGCCTGCGTCGAGGTCGGCCAACGCGTCGAGCGCGGCGTCGAGGGGATACTGCTTGGTGTGCAAGGTGACTTTGCCCGCCTGGGCGAGCACCATCAGCTCGGCCAGGTCGTTGTACGTGCCGACCAGGTTGCCGATCACGTTCCGTTCGGTGGAGATGATGTCGATCGTCGGGATGTCGATGTTGCTGCCGTAGCCGATCACGTAATGCGACCCATTTTGCCGTGTCATCGCGAACGCATCCTGTTGCGCGCCTTGCTCGGCGACGAAGTCCAGCACGACCTCGGCACCATGGCCGCCAGTCAGGTCAAGCACGGCTTCAACGTGGTTGCCATCGGCCACAACAGTGTGCTCGGCGCCCAAAGAGGACGCGAGCTTCAGTGCGTCTTCGTTGCGGTCCACCACGATGATGCTCGTGGCCGTCAGCGCAGCAAGCGCTTGGATACCGATATGGCCGAGGCCACCGGCTCCATTCACGACACACGTCGTGCCGGGGTACAGCAACGGAACGGCCTTGCGGACCGCGTGATACGCCGTGATTCCCGCGTCCGCGAGCGCTGCCACGTCCTCAGGCCGTGTGGAGGGATTCAACTTGATGCAGGCACGGGCCGACGTCAGCAGGTACTCGGCCATCCCGCCGTCGGTGTTGATCCCTGGGAAAGTGCTGTTCTCGCAATGCATGTCGTTGCCCGCGCGGCACGCGTGGCACAGGCCGCACGTCGGGGTCGGGTGCAGGATCACCGTATCTCCGACGGCCACATTGGACACAGCGGAACCGACCTCGTGGACCCAGCCCGCGTTCTCGTGGCCGATCGTGTACGGCAACTGCACGCCGGATTTCTCCGCCCACTGTTGTTCGATGATGTGCAGGTCGGTACGGCACACCCCGGCCCCACCGATCTTGACCAGCACGTCGAACGGTCCGGTGATCGTCGGTTCCGGCACGTCCCGCACGACGGGATGCTGATGATAAGCGTGCAGCCGGACGGCCTTCATGTCTCGTCCTCCGGGTATCTTGCCCGCAGCATGCCTCGGCACACTCCGGAGTTGGCTTCTTGGCTGACCCTGGTCACCCGGGCGAGCCCGAGGTGTCTGCGCAGGTTGTCCACCGGGATCGGGGTCCCGTCGGCAGGGTCGATGAGCAGCGGATCCCGGTCTGTGCACGGCAGACCAAGCTCACGCCTGCGGTCCCGCAACCGCTCGAGGTCCGGGCCCGCCGGAGCGTCGCCGAGAGTCATCCCGGCAAGCTCCACAGGGGACTTACGCAGGGACCGGCACACGCGGTCGGTGCCGGCCAGCACGGCCCTGCGTAGGAAGTCGGCACGCAAGGAATCGAGTTCACCGACGGCCTCACCTTGGAAGGATCGCACGAAGCCCTTCCGCTCGGCGACACCGTTGTTGATCACGTTCGCGGCGAAGTGATCGGTCAGTCTCACGTCCACAGTGGTCACACCCGGCACGCAACGCACAGCGTCATAGGCGTCGGCCACCATCAGGAATGCGAAGTTGGGGGCACAGAAGTAAGTCGGGAGCCGTAGTCGCACCACCGCGCTGCCATCGGCGGAGACCCAGCAGTGCGAGACGAAACCCAGATCTGTCAGCGGTTCGTCCAGTTCCGGGTCCAGAACTGTGCCGAGCGCCGCCCAGACGGCGCTCGCCAAAATAGGCGCTGACGCTGTCTGGGCTGCGCTTTTGAGCGCGCCGGTCACGACGGGACACCAACGGGCTCAACTGTTGGCTCCGCCGTCGGCTGCAGCTCGGCCGGAATGTCGATATCGTACAACCGGGCCGCGTTCAGACCGAGGATCTTCTTCTTCACGTCGGTGTTCAGCTTGCCGTAGTCGGAGAACTCCTCGCCGTCGGGCATCTGCCAGTCGACGAAGCCCTCGACCTGCCAGCGCGGTTCCCAGATCGCGTAGTCCGCGCCGAAGATCAGCCGGTCCTCGCCGAGCCAGAACATCAGCTCGCCCATCACCTTGGCGAAGAACCGTGGCCGGGCGTGCATCAGGCCACCGACGACCACCGCGAGACCCGCGTACACGTTGGGTTCCTGGGTGGCCATGAAGCAGAAGTCCTCGATGCGCGGCAGGCCGACGTGCTCCACGATGAAGTTCAGCTCGGGGAACGTGGTCGCCGCGTAATCCACATCGGACACGTCGAACGCGTCCTTGTCCAACGGCCAGATCGTCGGGCCTTTGTGGACGTGGATGTTCTTCACCCCCAGCTCCTGGCAGCGTTCCAGGTACCGCGACGACTCCGGGGACTTCAGGCTCCAGCCACGGGAGTCGCCGCGCCACTCGGCGGTGTAGAGCTTGACTCCCTTGCTGCCCCACCGCTTGACGCGTTCTTCGAACGCCTTGAGGCCGTCATCTCCTTCCCGTGGGTCGAACGTGGTGTTGACGATGAACTTGCCGGGGTGCCGTTCGGCCATGGCACCGTCGGCCTCGGTGGTGTTGAAGCCGTCCTTGTACCACTGCCGCAGGTTCGTCGGCTGGAAGATGGCGATGTCGACGTGCCCTTTGTCGAACAGGTCCTTCATCATCCTTTCTTCCGAGTACTTCATGAACTCCTCGATGGACCAGTGGGTCTCGGCCGGGCCGAGCCCCTGGTAGGCATGGAAACACTCGATCCAGCCCTTGGCGTACTGCTCCTGGCCTGCCACCCAGTTGCGCGGACTGGCGTCCCAGAAGTGGGTGTGGCCGTCCACCACGAAATACTTCTCGCCATCTTTCTCATACATGCTGCTCTGTCTCCGCTGGTCGGGCCTCGTGAGTGGTTCGGCCGGTTCTAACCGGCCAAAACACTCACGAGGGGTGATCTGGGGTTTCAGCTGCGGGCGACCAGGTCGAAATCGAGGTACTCGGCGGCGTCCTCAGGGTTGGCGAACATGATCGTCCGGTCGTCCTCGTGGATCATCCGGCCGTAGTGCGTCGACATGCTCTCTTCGAACTCCGCGGCGTTGAACCAGCCTTCCTCCTCTCCGGCGGCCTCGTCGATCTCGGCGTAGACCACGTCCATCCGGCCGACCGCGTCGACCCGGATCATCGACGGCAACGGCGTGATGGTGACGTTGTCCTTGTGCCGCATCACTTCCGCTACGATCGCGCCGACCTGGTTGTTCATCAGGGTGAAGCCGCACATGTTCGATGCGGTGTTGTTGCTCTGAAAACGGTCTTGCGTCGCGGTCACTGGCCCAACTCCTTCGGCGCTTGCAGGTCCAGTTCGGTCAGGATGGCGTTGAAGCGGCTCTTCGCCCGGTCGAGCCCGTCCTCGAACCGCGGCGGCAACGCGTCCGGCTGCGACCACAACGGCTGCAGCGTGCGCACGGCCTTGATGCAGCGAGGCACCCATGTGGACAGCCACTGCTGCATGATCTTCTTGTTCTCCGCGCCGAACTGCTTGTCGTCGACAAGAAGCCGGAACATCGGCTTGGTGTAGCGCAGATCCCGTTCGGCGTAGTCGTACTCCTCCGCGCCGATCAGCGTCGGCGTGATGAAGTCGCCATTGGACGGTGCGGCCTGCTGAACGAGGTTGCTGCGGAACATCTCGCCGACCAACGGCTCGAACACGATGTTCGCCGCGAAGATCGCCTCACACCAGTCCCAGATCCCGGTGAGCTGCTCGGCGGTTTCCCGTACGCCCTGCCAGACCTGATCGTTGTTCCACGTCTCCAGGTGTGCGGTGCCGTCGAAGTCCGCCAGTTCCTCGCTGAGTGTCAGGTTGTACAGCGCGAGGTCTTGTGCCGCCCGGATCCGGTGCATGCTGTTCACCGAGATCGCGTTGTTGTGCATGTTCGTCGGCGCCCTGCGGTTGGCGTTGGCGAACAGGTACAGCCCGAGGCCGTGGTCCACGTGCATCCACGCGCCCACGTGCTGTGCCACGAACTGCACCCAGTTGCGGTTCCACTGCTCGAACGCCTTGGCCTGGCGGGCCGCCTCGATGTTCTGGTTGAGCTGACGGACCACATTGGAGTTGTACCGGTAGAGCGTCAGCTCCCATTCCTCGTTGGGGTCACGGAATTCGTGCCAGCCGTGCGCCGGCCAGTCGTAGCCCTTGCCGCCCGATCCTGGGCCGCGTTCGGGTTCCGGCTTGTCCGTTCCCCATGCCTTGAGGACTGTCCAATCGAGAGGGTAGCCACCCTTGCCGTCGGCGAAGCCGTACAGCCAGCCCTGCGACAAGTAGTGCCGTGGGTCCGGCTGCACCTCGACGGTGACGTCCTCGTAGTGGCTCTGCTTGCGTTTGGCCGGGGTGAAGTAGTTGAACTGACGGGCACTCGAGTCGGGGAACACCTTCGCGCCCGCCTCGGCGTCGGTGAAGACGGGCTTCGGGACGCTGCGCTGATGAACCGCATGCTCCTGGGTTGATGTCATCGGTCCTCCGCTTCACCGGTCGTGGTGAACTTGTCGTAGAAGATTCGCTTCTCGGCCACACCGAGCACGGGCAGCAGCTCGATCGCCGCCTCGACCATCGGCGGCGGCCCGCAGACGTACGCGTCGGCGCCGATCAGATCGCGTTCCAGTCGCCGCACGACATCCGTGATCAAGCCGACCTCGCCGGCCCAGTCCTCGCCTTCGTCCGGTTCGGACAGGGCGGGCACGTACCGGAATCCGGGCAACTTCCCGGCCAGCTCGGCCAGTTCCTCGGTGAAGCACAGATCCTGGCGCCGCCTGGCGCCGTAGTAGAACGTCGCCTTGCGGTCGATACCGCGCTCCGCCATCGATCGCAGCAGGGCAAGGATCGGTGCCATACCCGCGCCGCCACCCACGAACACGAGGTCCGCGCCAGGGGCGTCGCGCAACGTGAACACCCCGAACGGCCCGGTGATCTCCAGCTGGTCACCGACCGCGACTTCGGTGTCCAGGAACTGCGAGAACAGGCCGCCGGGGTAGATCCTGATCACGAATTCGAGCAGCCCGTCCGGCCCGCTCGACGTGTTCGCCATGGAGAAGGACCGGGTCTCGTCCTTGCCGGGGATCGCGAAGTCCACGTACTGCCCTGGGAAGAACTTCAGCGTCCGCGGCTCGATCAACCGCACGACCAGGTGCCGCATGTCGTGGGTGACCCGGTCCTTCGACACGACCTGAACCCGGGCCTGCTGGATCGGCAGACCAGAGTGGATCATCTCCTCGTCGTAGTTGAGCAACTCGATCGTCAGGTCCTCGTACGCGTGCGCCCGGCACAGCAGCGTGAAGCCTTCTTCCTTTTCGTAGTCGGGCAACGCGAACGTGGAGTAGCGGTCGTGCTCGACGTCATCACCGTCGAGGATGAACGACTTGCAGGAGGCGCACTGGCCTTCCTTGCAGCCGTGCATCAGCATGACGCCCTGCTCGGCCGCGGCGCGGAGAATCGTCTGGTCCTCGTCGACCTCGATCTCCACGCCGACCGGCTCGAAGCGAACTTTGTGTTTCTCGCCCATGACGGCTATTGGGCAGGCGCGGGACGGCCGGCCGGGCCCTGCCGGTTGTAGTCGGCGACGAACGCGGCGCGTTGTTCGTCGGACATCTGGTTGAGCAGGACGTTCGGGCTCTGCACCTCGGGCATCCGGCGCAGGTGGTCCAGCGTCCACATCTTCTTCGGGTCGAGGTCCAGATGCGGCTGGGCGACCATGGTCTTGCCGTCGTCACGCACAAAACCCATGTCGGACACGACATCCGCCCAGTTCCAGCCGTGGTACAGCGTCTCCCACTCACGCGAACCGATCAGCTGGCCCATGTTCGGGGTGCTGCGGCCCTGGAAGGTCGGCCGGAACGCCTCGGCGTCGGTCCACCGGCAGGCCTCGTGGCAGTACGTCCGCCACTGGCCGTCCACTTTGTCCACCACCATGTCCTCACGGACCAGGCACGGCACCATGCAGACCCAGCAGCGGTGCGGGTACACGTAGTCGACGTTCTCGGCGACGATCGGGTGGTGTCCATTCGGGACGGACAGGCGGTTGTAGTTCTCCCACCACTTGCCGTACCGGTCGTACCAGCCCGGGTACTTGTACTCGAACCACTCGAAGTCCTTGTCCGTCATCGGGTCGATGCGCCAGTAGTTGGCCAGCCACCCGGTGGCGAAGAACTGGGCCACCTCGTGCACGTAGCCCTTGTTCCAGATCTGGTTCCAGGCCTCCTCGATCAGGTCGTGCGGGATCACCAGGCCGTACTTCTCCAGCGGCACGAGGTAGCTGCGGTAGTAGTCGTCGTAGATCCACCGGCGCCACATCTCCGCGTAGCTTTCCCGGTCCTTGCGGCGGTCCTTCGTGCCGTACTCGATGAACGTGCCGATCGCCGCGTCGACCACGCGGTGGTTGTTCCACCACGCGTAACGCAGGTCCCGCTCGAGCAGTTGGTGGTTGGACTCGTCGGACAGCGCCATCAGCAGTGTGGCGTAACCGTTGCTGATGTGCCGTGACTCGTCGGACTGCACCGAGTGGAACACCGTCGGCAGCAGGTAGTCGCCGTTGGCCGCGGCCTCGGCTGGCATGGCGACGAAAAGTGTGTTGGTGAAGGCGGTTTCGGCCACGATCGTGAGGTAGATGCTCGCCGCGGTGATGGCGTCACCGGTGATGAAGCCCTCGGCGAACTGGCGGCCGATCGTGCCGCAGTAGTCGTTCTGGAAGTTGCGCAGGCTGGAGTTGAAGCCGGCCGGGTCGATGTAGTTGTTCATGTACAGGCGTTTGAGGTTCTGCTGGATCGTCGAGTGCCGTACCTCGTCGATCATCTGGATCGCCTGTCCGTTGTGCAGCTCGGGGTTGGGCACCGTGCGGAACAGCAACGGCATCGCGCGAGCCGCGGAGATCTCCGGCAGCGGAATGATGCTCAGGAACAGCTTCTGCCATTCCAGCCAGCGTTCCTGGACCTGCCGGAACATGTTGCCCCGGATCGCGCCGTCCTCGGCGCCGTACACCCGGTGGTCCTTTTCCTCCTGCATGGGGAAGTAGGACCGCAGGACCTGCTTGAGCGGGTCCTTCTTCTTGGCCTTGCGGAAGGTGTAGTCGGTCCCGTAATGCGACACCGGCGTGTGGTATGCCGGTTCCCAGGACAGCTCCTGGATCTTCTGGTGGGCTCTGGCCACACTCTGGCGGCTCATGATCACTTCCTTCCCGCCGGTTGCTCAGCGATTACAACCCCGGGCAAGTGGTGTCACGCGTCTCAATTTGAGACGCTCACCGCTGCTCGAACATCGAGGCACGCAGCTGTGCCAGGTGTTCTTGAACGTTCTGAGCGGCGCGCAGATCGCCCTCCGCCCTCGGCTGGATCCCGAAGGCGCGCAACAAGGCCGCGGCAGGTTCACCCGGATGGCCGGACTCGCCGAGCGTGGGGTGCAGACCCTGGTCGACAAGGTGGTGGAAGACGACGTTGACCACGGTCCACGGGTTGTAGGTCTCCTCGGCCATCTGCCCATCACACGCCCGCGCGCGCGAGGCGGGTGTCTCAATTTGAGACACTTTGCCCGGCGGGTTGGGATTACTCTGTGTCGAGGACGCAGCGTGCTCGCGGCGGCGGGCAGGAGGACTCGCGTGGAGAAAGCACGGCCAGTGCCGGCCGACGAGAAAGGGCTCGCCCGTACCCGGGTTCAGTTCTTGACCTCCGAGTCGATCGAGCGCGAACGGGTACGGGATCCGATATTGGCCTCATGGCTGCGTTCCCGGCACAGTCACGTGCCCGCGGACCGGATCGATCTGCCGTACGTGCCCGACCAGAACCTCGACACGCCGTTGATCCGCGCCGCCGAACCGGTGCTGGAACGGCTCGGCGAGCAGCTCGACGGCCAGCCGGTGAGCCTGATTCTGACCGATCCGCACGGGGTGGTGCTCACGCAACGTACTGGGGATCCGGATCTGCACCGCCATCTGCAGAGCGTCGAACTGGCGCCGGGGTTCAGCTATGGCGAGCAGTTCGTGGGCACGAACGGAATCGGTACAGCGTTGGAGGACGGCCGTCCCACCCACGTGTTCGGACATGAGCACTACGCGGAGAACCTGGAAAACCTGGCCTGCGCGGGTGTACCGATCCAGGATCCGATCTCCGGCAAGACAATCGGCGCGGTCGACTTGACATGCTGGCGCAAAGACGCCGGGCAGTTGCTGATCGCGCTGGCCCGGACCACCGCCGAACAGATCCGGCAGGCGCTGCTGGGCCACAGCGACATCCGGGAACTGGCCCTGTTCCAGGCGTATCTGCGTGCCTGCCGCCGGACGACCGGGATTTTGCTGGCGTTCAACGAAGAAGTCGTGATGATGAACGACCGGGCCCGCAGGTTGCTGGATCCGGCTGACCAAGCCGTGTTGCTCGGTCACGCCAGTCAGGCGTTGGCCGACGGCCGGAGTCGTGCGACTGTCGTGCTGCCAACGGGATCCAAGGTTCGGATGGAGTGCCGCACGGTCCCCGGGCCACGTGGCGGCGACGCGGGCAATGTCGTGCGGGTGCGGCTGGTCGAGACAGAGGATGAGGGGATCTCCGCAGTCCCGTTGCCGATGTTCCTGCCCGGTGTGGTCGGGTCGGCTCCGCTGTGGTTGCGGGCCTGCCACGAGGTCGACGCGGCCTACGGTCGTGGGGAATGGCTTGCGTTGGAAGGGGAGCGGGGCGTCGGCAAGTCCACTTTGGTCCGATGTGTGCACCAGCGCCGCAACCCCACCGGCAGGCTGCACGTGGTCGACGGCGTGTCCCAGATCCGGCAGGATCTGCTGGACGACCCCGTCGATTCGTTGGTCATCCGGCACGTGGACCACTTGGAACCGCAGGCGTTGCGTGATCTGGCCGCGGTGCTGGCGGAAGTCCGTGCGTCGGGCAGTCGTATGTGGGTCGCGGTCACTGTGGACGACGACTCGGTGGATCTCGGGGACGTGCTCGGCTTCTTCCCCCGGACCGTCCAGATCCCGCCGCTGCGCAGGCATGTCGAGGATCTCCGCGAGCTCGTGCCGTTGTTGTTGAGCAGGCTCAGCCGAGGCGGGCAGCTGACGTGCTCGCCGGCCGCGATGCACCTGCTGATGCGTTCTTCGTGGCAGGGCAACGTTCCGCAGCTCTACCAGGTGCTGAAGTACGTGGCCCGGCGCAAGCGGTCGGGGGTCATCCAACCGTCGGACCTGCCGGCCGAATACCGGGCCGTGGCCCGGCGTCCGCTCAACCGGCTGGAGTCGATCGAGCGGGACGCGATCGTGCACAGCCTCGAGGACGCGGACGGCAACAAGAACAGAGCGGCCCGGCTGCTCGGCATGTCACGGGCCACCCTGTACCGCAAGATCCACGAATACGGGATCGTGGCGCCTGTCAAATGAGGGCGTGTCTGATGGGTCCGGTCGTCTGTCAGACACGCCCTCAGGCCCTCGTGAGTTGGCGCCGGGGCTTGGCGTCACTCACGAGGGCAGCCTCCGGCCGGAGACGATCTCCACGGATATGCGTAAGTAGTAGTCCTCGGCGTCCGGGGCCCACGCCCGTAACCCCAACTGCCTGACTGCGTCCAGTTCCACGCTGTCCGTGACCTGCACCGCGTGTCCGATCGCGACAACACTCCATCCACTACGGACACCATGGTCCTTGAACTCGTCCGCCTCGAACGCGACGACCTTCCCGGTCGCCGCGAGCGCGAGCCGGCTGTGGGCCGATGTCCGGATGACCACGGCCTGCTCGCGCAGTGCGAACGTCACCGGCTGCACGGCGGGCAACGCGCGGTCGGTGTACACGACCCGTCCCACAGGCACCTTTGCCAACAAACGGAAGCACTCCTGCCCCGAGAGCAGTTCCAGTCCCGCGGAGTCCACGATGACCCACCCCCTATTCCTTCTCAAGGCCAACCCGGTCGGGCGTCCGCGCTGTCGCTCGCGGGCGCACGACGAGGGTCGGCAGCCGGCTGGGCAAGATCTTGCCTGGCCTCAGGCCGTGGCAACCGAGTCGAAAGTCCCTAATTGGTTAGAGGACATCGCCTCAGGCGCAGGTGGCACCGCTGCGCCCACGATGAGGGCCATGACTATCGTCGCCATCGCCCTGCTGCTGGCATGGCCGCTGTACAACGTCGTCCTCGCGGTGTTCGGCTGGCGGCGGCCACGGCCGAGACAGCCCGAACACACCACGGGCCTGCATTTCTGGATCGTCATTCCGGCGTTGCACGAGCAGAAAGCCACACTGCTCGAATCCGTGCTCGCGCTGGACTCGGCCGAGTATCCGGTAAGGGCACTTGTTGTCGACCGGGACGTGGACGCGCTCAACGCCGCGTACCGCGTTATCAAGCACACGGCCGTGGAACAGGGCATCGAACGGCGAACTGTGATCGGCGTGCTGGATGGCCGGCCAGAGCCGGGATTGATCCGGGAAGTCGCCCGGTACTTCGGTGGCCGCAACGTGGGCGCGGTGCAATGCCATGTCCGCATTCATTCGCCGATCACGTTGCTGGCGTTTCTGCAGGATCTGGAATTCGCTGTGGTCGGTGACTCATCGCAACGGATGCGTGATGTCCTCGGCAGCGTCGAACTGGGCGAGAACGGTCAGTTCGTCCGGCTGGACGCGCTGGCCAGACTGGGTGACCGGCCCTGGACGGCCTCGCTTGAGCACCGGCTTTATCAGGCCGGAATGAGCATCCGCTATGCCACTGACGCGGTGATCAGTCAGGACGCGCCGCCGGTTCGGTTCCGCAAATGGGCACCCGCGGCGATAAGCGGTGCTCTTGTGGCGGTCACGCTGCTGACCGGAACGTATGTCTGGCTCGCCGCACTGCTGGTCCCCGGATTGATCTGGGGCTTGGTGCATCGCGCCCGGTTCGGTGGGCAGTCGTGGCGACGCACGCTTGTTGCCAGTGTGTTGTATCCGATTTATCTGGGACGTCGCCGCAGATCCCCCAGTCGTGTGACAAACGTAGTTCCGTCGGCGCAGCCTCGGCTACTACCGTGGGCGGGTGGCAATCCGGGTCTTTCTGCTCGACGACCATGAAGTAGTTCGCAAGGGCGTCGCCGCCCTGCTCGGCACCAATGCGGATATCTCCGTGGTCGGCGAGGCGTCGACGGCGGCGGAGGCGCTGGCCAAGGTGCCGGTGCTGGAGCCGGACGTCGCGGTGCTCGATGTCCGTCTGCCGGACGGTGACGGCGTCCAGGTGTGCCGTGACCTGCGCGCGGACATGCCCGACCTGAAGTGCCTGATGCTGACCTCGTACTCCGACGACGAGGCTCTGTTCGAGTCCGTGATGGCAGGCGCCGCCGGATATGTGCTCAAGGAGGTCCGCGGCGGTGACCTCGTGCGCGCCATCCGGACCGTGGCACAGGGCGGTTCCCTGCTCGACCCCGCCGCGACCACCCAGGTGCTGACCCGGCTGCGCAAGGGGCCGACCGACAAGCTGGCCGAGCTCACCGAGCAGGAACGCCGGGTGCTCGAGCTGATCGGTGAGGGAATGACGAACCGGCAGATCGCCGAGCGACTGTTCCTCGCGGAGAAGACCGTGAAGAACTACGTGTCGAACCTGCTGGCCAAGCTCGGCATGCGACGCCGCACCCAAGCCGCCGTACTGGCCACGGAGCTACGCCAGAACCGTCGCCGACCCTGACTACCTCAGCGGCACGCACCAATGCAGTGCCGTACCCGGGTTGGCTGGCGTCAGGGTGAACGTGCCACGTAGGCGGCGCGCGCGGACAGCCATGTTGCTCAGCCCGCTACGACGCCCGCCCTGAGGAATCCCGACGCCGTTGTCTGTCACGCGCAGGGACAGCTCGTCACCAGCTGTGACCTCGATGGCCACCGTGGTCGCCCGGGCATGTCTGGCCACATTGGACAAAGCTTCGCGCAGGACGGGCAGCATGTGCTCGCCTGCCTCGCCGGGCACCGACGTGTCCACCGGGCCACGGAAGCGGACCGAGACCTTGAAACCCAGTGCGGGCTCCGCGGCCTCGACGGCCTCCAAGACCAACGACCGCAGGCTCTCGGTGGGCGGGTGCTGCAGGGCGAAGACGGTCGTACGGATCTCCTGGATCGTCATGTCCAGATCGTCGACCGCGTGCCGGATCCGTTCCGTCGCATCCGCGGGATCAGTCGGGATCACCGAGGCCGCCGCCTCCAACGCCATCCCGGTCGCGAAGATCCGCTGGATCACCAGGTCGTGCAGGTCCCTGGCGATCCGGTCGCGGTCCTCAAGCACCACGAGCCGCTGCTGGTCGGCGCGGGCGGCGGCGTACTGCAGCGCCAGTGCCGCGTGCGCGGCGAAGTTCTCCAGCAAGTCGAGGTCGGACTGTCCAAAGAGCGGTTCGTCCCGCAACCGGCACAACAACAGCACGCCGAGGACGTCCGTACCGGCTTTGAGCGGGACGATCGCGGCCGACCCGAGGCCTTTGAGATCCGACGGCGCGACCGAACCGCTGTCGCCCTGGAAGGTCGCGGCCGCGTCGCCGTAGTTGTCGATCAACAGCGCTTCGCCTGAGGCGAAGACCAGACCGGATGCCGTGCCCTCGATGGTGATCGACGTTCCGGTCAGGTGCTCGGCGCCCTCGACCACGTGGAAGACCAGAGTGCCGGGGTGCGCCTCGTCGGCGACCGCGATGGCGGCCAGCGGCGCGCCGGCGACCTTGCGGGCGTGCGACGTGATCAGCTCGAGGTCGGATCCGTTGCCGGCCAGCAAGGCAGCAGTGATCTCATTGGACGCACGCAGCCACGACTCCCTACGCCGCGACTCGTCAAGCAGTCGGGCGTACTCGTCGGGTGTCTTCTGACCCACGCACACAGAGTAATTGGACTCTGTCGTGGGCACCCTCTTCTGGACGAGAGTTGTCTCTTCACAGGGATGTGGTATCCGCATTCGAGGAGGGACATCGGAAATGTTGCTCGCGATGAAGTTCGGTACTTTGGTACGACTTGTGGCCACGGTTCTGGTGGTGTCTTTCATTCTGTTCGCGATGGTGAGCCACAACGGCTCGACGCAGCCGCCGGAGCCGCCGCCGCAGGAGCCCGCGCCGACCAAACAGGCGTGAACCGCACGCGTGTTCCGGCCGTGTCTGGAGAGTGCGTGTTCTCCTTGTCTTTCTCGGACTGGTGCTGACCGGGTGCGCCGCTGAGCCGGTCGATCACAATTCGACGGACGTGCTTTTCACCCACCGGATGATCGCGCACAACGCCCAGTCGGTGCAGGCGGCGCGACTGGTCCAGGGCCGGACGGTCAATGCCAGAGTCATCAAGCTGGCCACGCAGATCGAGCAGGGTGCACTCAACCCGCAACTGGCCGAATGGGCGAGCCGCTGGGAATCGTCGCCGGACGACGCGGGCTCGGTGCCCGGCGAGATCAAGAACCTGGGTGAGCTGACCGGGTTGTCCGGATACGCGTTCACCAGTCGCTGGCTGGACACGATGATCGTGCACCACCGCGGCGCGATCACGATGGCGGAGAACGAACTGAGCCACGGCAAGAACGCCGCGGCGAAGGCGTTCGCCCAGCAGGTGCTCGATTCCCGGCAGCCGCGGCTGGCGGAGATGCAGGGAATGACTGGCGGCTAGGTCACGTGGATGTCGTTGTCGTCGAACGTGATCCTTGTGATCTGGCCGAACCAGTGGACTTCGAGGCTGTTCTCCGTGGCGCGTGCGCTTGCCTGGAGTGGCGGTTCCTTCTGTTCACTGAGGAGGGCGAGGGCGGCGAAGATGGCCGTGCCCTCGACGTCGGCGGTCAGCCTCGGGACGCGGACCCAGGATGTGTAGGCGGTGCCTTGGGGTGCGCGGACTTCGTCCTTGCCGGTCCAGCCGTGGATGGGAACGAGCTGGGAATGCAGTTCGGTGGCCCAGCCGGTTTCCTCGACCTTGGCGAGGTGGGGTGCTTTGTGGACTCGGTGCACTCGTAGTTCGTAACGGCCGTGGGCGATGGTGATGCTTTCGACCTTCAGGCCCGGGACCATCGGCGGGCCGCTGGGAAACGTCGGCCGATGCCAGGAAGCGGCCCAGTTGCCGGCGGCGTTGATCGGGTGGATTCGCCTGCGGACACTGCGGACCCCGTTGACCACGACGCTGAAGTGGTTGTCCGGAATGTTGGTTTTGGCTGTCGGGCCGGTTTTGGTGGAGTACGCCAGCCTGGAGTAGAGCGGGTCCTCGTCTGCGGCGGACTCGCCTTCGTGCGGTTTGACGTGATCGCTGCCGTGGTTGTGCAGCCTTGCGATCCCGTCGGCCACCTGGATCAGGAACCCCGGCGCCGGAACAGCCAGTGTCTTCTCCGGTATCGGTGCTTCCCGCTCGGTCCACAGTGGATGATCTGCGTTGGCGAGCAGGCACACGAAAGCCTTCGATGCCCAGTACGGCGAGGCCGGGCCCGAGTAGTTCTGCAGCGTGGGCTCGTGCGGGCCGTGCCAGCCGAGGCTGAGCAGGCCGTCCTGGTCGATGGATCCGTGGTCTTGGAAGTACTTCAGTGACCGGTTGACCAGTCCTTGGGACTGCCCGGGCGTCAAGGGAGTGTGGCCGGTGACGGCGCCGAGCGCCACCGCTGAGACGGCCGCGAACCTGTAGGTGAGAGACCGTCCGAAGTGGATCGGAGCGCCGTCTTTGCCGAACAGCAGGGAAAAGCTCGCCAGGTGCTCCTTGAGCCTCGCCCCGTGGTGGGTTTCCTCGTTGTTGAGGTAGGCGTCGAGCACAGGGTAAAGGTGCAAGGCCCAACCGTTGTAGTGGTCGAACGCCCGCCCGTCACCGTCGGAGTACCAACCTTGCCCGAGATACCAGCCTTCCAGAAGGTCCAGGGCTCGCTCGCGGGCGCGCTTCGTGACTTCGTCGCCTCGTCCGACGGATTCCAGGAACCCGGCAACGGTGTAGGGGAAGAGGTACCAGTTGTTCGGCGCGGGGACGTTTGTCAGCGCGTCCCGCAACCAGGCCTCAGCCTGGTCCTTTGTGGCTTCGTCGAGCTTGTCCCATAGCCACGGCCGCGTCAGCCGAAGGCCCAGGGCGACGGACGCGGATTCGACCATCGGCTGACCGAAGACGTCGTGACCTTGGATCTTCGGCCAGGCCCCGTTCGCCCCGGCCCGCAGCCCTTCCGCGTACCGGTCAAGCCAGCGGTCGTCCTGGGTGCCCGCTGCCCGGAACGCGGCAGCCAGGAACGTCCGGGCATAACCCTCCAACCCGTCGGACCGCACTCCGCTCTTCGACGCCCGCCCCGGCAGATCAAGCAGGGCACTGTCCGGCGTCGCCCACCGCCAGGCCGCCTCCAGCAGCCGATCCGCGGTCGCAATCCAGTGGTCACGGGCGTTCATGCGGGAAACCAACCCCTTCGGGACGTGGGTGTTCCACTTGTTCCGCAGGCATTCTGTCATGAACGACCCACACATTTGGCTGACGCGGACAGATGGACATTCGGCATCTTTTCGGTCTCCACGGACGATATTGGTAACAACGTCGGTGTCCGTGGAGACACCACTGCGCAGACGGTCGAACTCACCATGAACTTACAAAGCCGGAAGGTGCAGACAATGCGCAGGCTGGTTCTCTTCGCTGTGCCCGTAATCGCTCTCGGAGCAGTTGTCGGTTGCGGAAACAACTCGGCGAATCCGCAATCCGCGGATCTCACTGCTGTGCACTCGTCCGGCCTGGCGGCACCTCCGACGTCACCGACCACCACAGCGCCGCCGAAGAGCTCACCTGCGACGTCCGTTCGCGGCAACATCAAGAAGAAGGTCGGCGATGTGGCTGCGCTGTGCGCGGACAACGGCTGCGCGGAGTTCACCGTGACCTTCACGCTGGACAAGTTGGAGGTGGATCCGAAGTGCACCGACAAGTACTCCAGAGGAGTGAAAGCGGAGAACGGGCACTTCGTCGTGCTGTCGTTCACGGTGAAGACGACTGACAAGTTCACCGGCGACAATGTCTACTCCATGCTCAATCCTTATGATTTCTCGATAGTCGGCCCGGACGGCATCACGGTGCAGAACACTTCGAGCACTGGTTGTGTGGCGGTTTCGGAGTTGCTCCCCTCGAACTTCTCGCCCTCATCCCAGTACGTCGGCAAGGTCGTGCTCGACACCAAACACGCCAAGGGTGTGATCGTGTATCGGCCAGGCATGATCGACGGCGGCTGGGAGTGGGAGTACTGACCAGTCATCCCGACGCCCGGATCACCACGTACGCCTATCTGGCCGGCGGTAACTGTGGTTGGAAGGGCCGTCCACAATGGCTAGTCGGCTCAGCTCCGCTTGGGCGCGCACGGTTCAATCCGACATCGCGATCAACGGAACCTAGTGGCCCTCTTCGACGTGGAACTCGCCGTGCTTCCATGAGACCCGGTTGCGCCCGCCGGTCGGCCAGTCGGACGAGACCCGCCGCCGACGGTTGCCCAGCTTGCTGAGGTCACGCAGGAGGTCCTGTGCGTTGACGATGTACTTGGCCTCGATGGGGGTGACCGGCACGATGTCGAAGTACTGCGCGTCGTCACCGCCTTGCCAGTCCACGAACTCGGTGAAGATCGCCACGAACTGCTGCCCGCACTCAGGACACTTCCGCAACGACACGCCAAAGTGCGAATCCGACACGATGCGCCGGGTCGTCTCGAGATTCTTGGTGCAGTACTCCATCACGGTCTCGGCGTCCTCGCCGTAGCAGTGCTCGCACCCAAGATCCATGCGGGCACCCTAGCGAGCGTCCAAACCCCACGAAGCCAACCTTCGCGACTATCACCGTAGGTAGTGCGGCGTTTACAGTGCAGAACTGTGCGCGGTGACAGTGGGGTGCGGCTGACGGCTGTGCTGCGCGTGCGGGAGTTTCGGGGGCTGTGGCTCGCTGAACTGCTGTCGGTCGGCGGGGATCAGCTCGCACGGGTTGCGGTCGCTGTCCTTGTCTACCGGGAAACGGCGTCGGCGACCTGGACGACGCTCAGCTACGCGATGACGTTCCTGCCCAACCTCTTGGGCAGTGTGTTCCTCGCGAGTCTGGCTGATCGCTTCAAAAGGCGGGAACTGATTGTCGCGACCGACCTGTGCCGGGGACTGTTGGCGGCCGTCATGGCGGTGCCGGGGTTGCCGTTGCCGGTTCTCGGTGTCCTCATTGCCTTGCTGTCGTTCGCGGGCGGCCCGTTCAAGGCCGCGCAGCTTTCCCTGATGTACCAGATCCTCGGGAAGCATTACGTGCAAGGCCTTTCCATCCGCACGATCTCCACGCAGCTCGCTCAGCTCGTGGGATTCGCCGCCGGGGGAGCGGTGCTCACCGTGGTGAGTCCCTACGCAGTCCTGGGATTCAACGCGGCGACGTTCGTGATCGCCGCGGCCATGGTCTGGCTGAGCGTCCGCGGTCGACCGGGGACGGACCAGCGACGAAGCACCAGCGGTGTCGCGGGCATGATCTGGCGGGATCCCGTGCTACGCAGCCTGATCGCGTTGGCGTGGATGGTCGGGCTCTTCGTCGTGCCCGAAGGGCTTGCCGCGCCCTACGCTGACGAGCTCATGGCTGGGGTTGCTGCCGTCGGGTTTCTGATGGCCGCGGATCCGGTGGGCAGCATTATCGGCGCGTGGCTGTCCGGCCGCATGACCGAGCTGGCGCGGGAACGCATGCTCGTTCCGTTCGCGATTCTTGCCGGGGTTCCCCTCATCCTCTGCTTTCTGCAACCCGGTGTGCTGTTCTCCGTCTTCCTGTGGGGGATTTCCGGTATCGCGTCGACCGCGTATCTCATCGAGACCCAGGCCGCTTTCGTCAAGCGGGTACCCGAGTATTGCCGGGGCACCGCTGTGGGCTTGGGCAGTGCCGGTGTCCAGGCATCACAAGGTGTCGCGATCGCGTTGGGCGGCGTTGTCGCCGACGCCGTCAGCCCGAGTACCGCCGTCGCGTTGGCCGGTCTCAGTGGTGCGGGATTTGCCGCCCTTGTCGGTGTCTCGTGGCTTCGCGCCCGCCAGAGGTAACGATTCTGGCCTCGCGACGATAGATGTCTGGCGAGCGCGAGGCACACGGTTGGTGCTCACCAGTCCTTGCCGCGCATCTCCTGTCACCTCCGTTCTGCAGCTAGTACGGTTTGTGTCCGGGCAGTTACACTGTTCGATCGGGCGGGAGGTGAGAAGAAGTCGTGACCATGTTCCGCTTCCGAAGCCGACGACACAAAGGGCTCGCGAACCCCGCGAGCTGGTCGGTGTGGTCGCTCCCGCGCCATCTTGTCTGTTATGTCCTCGGCGTCGACGCTTTCGCGGTCATCATCACCGCTGTTCTGCTGACCACCAACCCGCCGACAACGCGCGATCTTGTCATGGCCGCCGCGATCATTGGCCTAGGCCTGGTGAACGCCGAGATATCCCGGCATGTCGAGCGGATGCGCCGGAGGTTCTCCGACACGCCGCACGTCAATCTCACCTCGATCTGGACCGTCGCCGCCGCATTGGTTCTCTCACCCGGACTCGCGGCCGCGGTTGTCGCCGCGCTGTATCTGCACTTGTGGATTCGCAGTTGGTATCGCGTCCGTGGCGTGCACGCCTATCGCCTCACGTTCAGCGCGGCCACCATTGTTCTCGCCTGCCACGCGGCCACCGGAATCCAGCAGCTGCTCGGCCCGGAAACCCTCGTCAAAGCAGTATTCCCGGCGGCGCTCTGGGGTATTCCACTCGCCATCGCCGCGTTCTCGGCGGTGAACACCGGGCTGATCGCAGGGGCCATCGCTTTGTCCGAGCGCACGCTGAAACCCGTGCGGATTCTGGGCAGCTGGCACGCCAACGCGCTGGAATTCGCGACCATCTGCCTCGGCGCGCTCGCCGCGATCCTGCTGGCCTGGAAACCGTTGCTGGTCGCGTTGTTCATCCCGGCATTGCACGTGTTGCACCGCAGCCTGCTGATCCGCCAGTTCGAGCAGGCCGCCGCGACGGACCCGAAGACCGGGCTGCTGAACGCCGCGGCCTGGCACACCGTCATCACCAAGGAGTACGACCGCGCCAAGCGGGAGAGCACGACGCTCGGCGTCCTGATGATCGACCTCGACCACTTCAAGCAGGTCAACGACGGCTACGGCCACCTGGCAGGCGACCAGGTCCTGGAAGCGGTCGCCAACGCGCTGCGGGCGGAAACCCGCCGCTACGACGTGGTCGGCCGGTTCGGCGGTGAGGAGTTCGTGATCGGCCTGCCCGAGGTCGACGACAAGGAGCTGATCGAGATCGGCGAGCGCATCTGCGAACGGATCCGCAAACTCCGCGTCACGGTCAACGACAACGAAGTGGTCGACGGCCTGACGGTGTCGATCGGCGCGGCCGCCTACCCGGCCACCAGGGGCGGCCTCGACCAGTTGCTGCTCGCGGCCGACCTCGCCGCGTTCGGCGCCAAGGACGCAGGCCGCGACCAGGTCGTGGTGAGCAGGCCGCAGGCTAAGGGCCGCGGCGCTGCCGGGCGGACTCGAGTTCCGCCTGGTGGTCCTGAGCCCACTTGATCAACGGGCGCACCGATCGGAGCAGCGAGCTGCCCATCGGCGTGAGTTCGTAGTACACCGGTTGGAACAGCGCGTCCGGCGTGTTCTGCCGTTGCACAATGCCGTCCCGTTGCAGCCTCGACAACGTTTCGGTGAGCACTTTCCTGGTCAACGGGCGGACGTGGTTCACCCAGCCGGACCGTTCTTCCACCGCATTGATCGCATTCAGCAGATCGGTGAAGTTCAGCGGGCCGGGCGCCAATGACGCGAGCACAGCGGGGACCCATTGCCCGTTGAGCACCGCCATGGCGTCCAGCAGGCTTTGTCGATATGGGACATTTTCGCCCGCCATCGCCAACCCCCTCCGGCACCGGGCTTCAGCGTACCTCCGAATGAGTGAACATTGCCGAGTTACCTCAAGGTGTCACGGGCGCTCACCTTGCGGTAACACGGCGCTACCGGGGTAGGAACGAATAGGGCGAGGGCAAGGGGGGCACAGCGGCCATGACTCGATCCATTACTGGAAGACCATCCGCGCATGTGGTGTTCCAGCGGATCTGGAGTCATGGCCGCTTCCGGCTGACGGTCTGAAGATCTAACGGGCACGCCTGGCAAAGTGCGCGAATCTTTGCAGCGGAACCGCGGGGAATGAGCCGGGTGGATTCGCTCGGGGCACCCGGCTGTTTCCGGGGACCACGCTCGCCGCGCGTGATCGCGCCGCGCGGTAGAAATCGATCAGGCTCTGCGCGGGTTCCTGGATTTCTTGCCCGGCTTTCTGCCGGGCATAGGCGCGCAGCAGGTCGTGGAACCGGAATCGGCCGTTCACGTCCTGGTCGAGCAGATGTGCGTTGGCCAGTTCGTCGAGCAGCGCGGCGGCTTTTTCGCGTGACGTGTTCAGCAGAACCGCGGCGGCGTACACGTCCAAAGTGTTTCCCGGCAGCAACCCGAGCAATCGGAACAGCCGGGCGCCTTCGCCGGACAACTTGTTGTACGACCACGAGAACACCGCGCCGATCGAGGCATACGGATCGTCGCCCGCGTCGAGCAGCCGCAGCCGGTGCTGCTCGTCGGCGAGTTCCGCGGCCAGTTCCACGAGGTCGACCTCGGGTTTACGGGCCGCGAGATCCGCGACCAGCCGGATCGCCAACGGCAGGTGGCCGCACTGCTCGACCAACGCGTCGGAGGCCTCGGGCGCCGCGGTGACCCGGTCGCCGATCAGGGTCGTCATCAGCGCACGGGACTCGGCCAGGCTCAGCACCCCGAGGTCGATCAGCCGCGCGCCTTCCCGGACCGCGAGGCCACGCAGCGATTCGCGACTCGTGATCACCACGAACGCCTCGGACGTGCCCGGCAGCAACGGCCGTACGACATTGGCGGCCCGAGCGTTGTCCAGGACCATCAGCATGCGCCGGTCGGCGACGACCGTGCGGAACAACGCCGAGCGCTCGTTGACGTCACGCGGTATGGAATGGGTCTCGACGCCCAGCGCACGCAGGAACGCGGCCAGGGCGTCGGCGGGATCGACCGGCTCGTCGGGGTCGTAGCCGCGCAGGTTGACGTACAGCTGGCCATCTGGGAAGTGGTGCTTGTTCTTGTGCGCCCAGTGCAGGGCCAACGCCGTCTTGCCGACGCCCGCGGTGCCCGCGATCGCGGCGATCACCATCGCGGCCGAGTTCCCGCCGCGGACCTCGGCCAGCAGCGAGTCCAGCGCGGCCAGCTGGTGACGGCGGCCGGAGAAACCGACCACATCGGCGGGCAGCTGCGCGGGCACGAACCGGCTCGTCTTGGCCGGAACGTCCTGGCGCAGCACCCGTTCGTGCGCACTGCGCAATTCGGCGCTCGGGTCGACGCCGAGTTCGTTGCCCAGCAACTGTCGTGCGCCCGCGTACAGGCTGATCGCGTCCGCCTGCCTGCCCGCGGCGGCCAGCGCGAGCATGATCCGGGCCAGCAGGCCCTCGTGCATCGGCGCTTCCACGATCAACGCCTGCAGCCTGCGGATCACCTCGTCCTGCCGGCTCGGCTCGACGACCGCGTCCGCGTAGGCCATCGCCGCGCTGATCCGGCGTTCCTGCGCCGAGACCGCGGCCGGATGCCACCGCAACCGGTCCGGCAGATCCGCGAGCAACGGGCCACGCCACTGATCCAACGCCGCCGCCAGTTTCTCCGGATTTTCACCTTGCTGGAGTAGTGCGTCGAATTCGGCGATATCGAGTTCTTGTGCACCGAGGGTCAACCGGTAGCCGCTCGGCGCCGTGACGATGGCGCTGGAGCCGTCATTTCCGAGTGCTTTCCGTAACCGGGTGACGTATGTGTGGATGAGATTCTGCCAGGTCGCGGGCGGTTTGGTGCCCCACAGCAGCTCCACGATCTCGTCACGCGAAACTGTCGTGCCGTACTGCAGGGCGAGCAATCCAAGCAGGCACCGCTGCTTTTGCGCGCCCAGTTCCTGCACCTCACCGCCCAGTTGGACGGCCAGCGGCCCGAGCACGCTCACTCGAATGGCCGAATCCGAACAGCTGCACGCGATCGCCGGATCAATCCCCAACGTGCTGATCACCCGGTCGATCGACTTGGACAGCGTGTCCGGTAGCCGGCCTTGTTCGATTTTGCCGATCGTCCGGACGCTCAGGTTCGCGAGTTCGGCCAAATCACGTTGCGTCAATCCCAACTCGACGCGCCGTCGCCGAACCGCCATCCCCAATGCCGTACCACGCATCACAACCCCCCAGTTGTCGCACACTTGCCACCCCATGCCGGCCACCGCGGGCCAGAAACGCGACAAAGATACCGATCTTGTCCCGCCTATGCCGATAACTGCTGGTCCAGCGGCTGTGACCTGCGTGTATCGAGTACAGGTCGGGTCCAGCGGCGCTGGCTATCCTGCAGTGGCCATGGGACAGGAGTGCAATGCGGTATTTGCATCGGGCGGGTTTCGATCCGGTTTATCCCGAAGTGTGGACAGCAGATTTTCCGAGCGGATCCGCCATTCGGGGGAGCGCGGCGTGATGCGGCCCGGAATCGACATCCACGTGCTCGGGCCGTGGGAGATCCGGCGGGACGGTGAGATCGTGACGATCCCACCGGGACAGTTGCGCGTTCTGCTGGCAGCCCTGCTGATCTCGGTCGACCAACCGGTCACCACAGACACGCTCACCGAACGGCTTTGGCCGGAGGAACAGCCTGGCAACGCGCGAGGCTCGTTGCACACGTATGTCGGCCGCGTACGGCAGTTGCTCGGCCACGACGTCGTCCAGCGTGTCTCCGCCGGCCGCTATCAGCTCAGCGTCGAGCCGGATCGAGTCGACATCTACCGGTTTCGCGAGCTGCTGCGGCAATCTCGCACGCAGCTGAGCCCGAACCAGGAACTGGCCCTGTTGTACGAGGCCTTGCGGCTCTGGCGCGGCAGGCCGTTCTCCGATGTCGCCTCGCCCTGGGTGGACCGGGACGTCGTGCCGAGGCTGACCGAGGAGTGGTTCGCCGCGACCGAGCGGCGGATCGACATCGAGATGGACGTCCGGCAGCCCGAGTCCATCATCGCCGAACTGCACGAGCTGACCGGTCAGTACCCGACCAGGGAGTCGCTGTGGGTCCGGCTGATCACGGCGCTGCACCGGGCGGGCAGGCGTGAGGACGCGCTGGTCGCGTACGCCCAGGTCTTCCGGGTGCTCAGCGACGAGTTCGGCATCGATCCCGGCGCGGAGCTGCAGCAATTGCGCCGGGAAGTACTGCAAGGGCACCCCTCGGTGGTGCCCCGGGCGCCCGCGCCACGCCAGCTGCCGCATGACATCGCGAAGTTCACCGGCAGGCAAGAGGAGCTGACCAAGCTCGACTCGTTGCTGACGAACCTCGACGGCGCGCCGATCATCATCTCGATCGACGGTGCCCCAGGGATGGGCAAGACCTCGCTGGCGCTGCACTGGGCACACCGGGTCGCCGACAAGTACTCCGATGTCCAGCTCTACCTCAACCTGCGCGGTTACGGCCCGGGTGAGCCCGTGCCGCCGGACGCGGCGGCCGAGGCGTTGTTGCGTGAACTCGGGGTCTCCGGCGATGCCATCCCGTCCGATGTGGACGAACGATCCGCGCTGCTGCGCAGCAAACTGTCCGACCGGCGGCCGTTGCTCCTGCTGGACAACGCGCGGGACGCGGGCCAGGTCCGGCCGTTGCTGCCAGGTTCGTCCGCGTTGGTGATCGTCACGAGCAGGAACCAGCTGCGCGGGCTCTCAGTGCGGGACGGTGCTCACCGCGTAACGCTGAACCCGATGTCGCATCGGCAGGCCATCGACTTGCTGTCGTCGGCCATCGGGCCGCACCGCGTCGCCGAGGAGCCCACGGCGGCGGCGCGCCTGGTGAGGTTGTGCGACTACCTGCCGCTCGCGCTGGCGATCGTGGCCGAACGCGCCCATCGCACCGATTCGCTGTCGGATGTCGTGCTGGCACTTGAAGACGAGAAGGCACGGCTGGACAACCTCGGCAGCGGGGACGACGATCCGCATACCGACCTGCGCGCCGCGTTGTCGTGGTCCTACCGGGCTCTGCGCAAGTCCGCGGCGTTGATGTTCCGCAAGCTCGGCTTGTTGCCCGCCAATGACATCGGCCTTGACGCCGCCGCGGCGTTGAGCGGAATGCCGCGCGGACAAGCGAAGGACGCACTGGACCAGTTGATCGCGACCAACCTGCTCGAACAACCACGTCCGGGCCGCTACCAGCAGCACGACCTGATCCGCTTGTACGCCACCAAGATGGTGATGACCCACGAGGTGCAGGCTGAGCGGGACGAGGCGATCGAACGCGTGCTCGACTGGTACCTGCACGCCGCGGTGGCCGCGGACAAGGTGTTGATCCCGCACCGCAACCGGGACTTCGTGGCGCCGTTCAAGGCCCGGACCCCGCCGCCGGTCTTCGTCGACGCCAAGGAAGCCGCCGCCTGGTTCGAGGACGAGTACGAGCCCCTGCGTTCGATCACCGTGTGGGCGGCGACCAACGGCTGGGACGGACATGCGTGGCGCATCGCGATGGCGTTGACGACGTTGTTCGACAGCGCGGTCCCGTGGCGGGAAGGCCTCAAGTTCTTCCAGTCCGCACTGGACGGTGCCAAGGCCGCGGGGGAGCGCACGGGCGAGGCGTACCTGCTGAATTCTGTCGGCTGTATTCACTTGGACAAGGAGGAGTACCACAAGGCCAAGTCCTACTTCGAGCGGTCGCTTGCTCGTTTCCGCGAGCTGAACATCGCCCGAGGCCTCGGGATGACGCTGGGCAACCTGTCGATGACACACGCCAACCTCGGCGACGGCGAGATCGCCCGTGACTACGCACAGGCCGCGCTGGACCTGTACGAGGATCTCGACTACCCGCGCGGAATCACGCAGAACCTGGACAACCTCGGCATCGCACTGCGGGTGGCGGGTGACTACGCCGGGGCCGTGGAAACCCATCTTCAAGCCCACCAACGGTTCCTGCGTTCGGGCGACGTGATGACCGAGGCGTTCAACCAGCACAACCTGGGCCTGGCCTATGCGGGATTCGGTGACATCCCCACGGCCATCCGGGCGTTGCGGACGTCGATCTCCTTTCACCGCGCGACCGCGAACCGCCGCTGGGAAGCCGTCACCATGGCCGATCTGGGCAGGGTCCTCAAAGCCGCCGGGCATCCCAGGATCGCTCGCAGCGTGCTGACTTCGGCGATGAACGTGATGCTGGAACTGGCCGACCCCCGCGCCAAGGACGTTGAGGCGGAACTGGCCATGATGGTCTGACGCAACCCCGGCCGGTGATCGAACGTCCTCTTGAGAAGCCGGATTTTCCGGCGCATTCTCGAGGGGAGTCGAGAACGATGTCACGGAAGACATTGCTAGTTTTGATCATAACAGTGGCCGCGTTGCTGGTGCCGGTTTCATTGTCACAGTCTGCAGCTGCAACACCAGTCGCCTGCAGCGTCACGTGGGGTTCGCAGAAGAAGATGGCACCGTCCACGGTGATCGGCGAACTGGTGGACATCCGCTCTGGCAGGAACGAGTGCTACGACCGTATGGTGCTGGACTTCAACTCCCGCGTCGACGGGTTCGTGGTGTCCTATGTGGATCAGGTGGTCGAGGACCCGACCGGCGTGCCGATCCCGCTGCGCGGCGGGGCCAGGCTGTCCGTCGCCGCGCACGGGCCCGCGTACAACGACAACGGCCAGCCGACTTACACGTTCCAGGACCGCAACGAGCTCCTTGATCTCACCGGGTACCAGACGTTCCGCCAATTGGCATGGGCCGGTTCGTTCGAGGCGATCACCACGGTCGGTCTCGGCGTCCGTGCCCGGCTGCCGTTCCGCGTGCTCACGTGGGACAACAAGGTCATTGTGGACGTTGCCCACACCTGGTGACCGGGTTGGGCCCTCGGGATTTCCGAGGGCCCATGTCCTGCTCAGAGTCCCGCGCCGTAGGGATAAAGCGGGTTGCCGTAGCTGCTTGGTGGTTGTTGACCGGCGTCGATTCGTGCCCTGATCTCGTTGCGTTGGGCAGGAGTCGCGGCGAGGTCGTAAGGCAGATCCCAGTTTTCAGTCGCGTCGGCTGGGATGTCGCTGCCTCCCGGCCTTAGGACGTCGCCGAGTGCTCGCGGCAGTTGCCAAGGCAGGTTGCCGCGAGCGGCGTAATCGCCGAACAGCAGGCTGGCCAGTGCGGGACCCATCTCCTCGCCGCCGCGGTACGTGACCACGATGGCGCTCGCCAGGTCATGCCATTCGGTAATGACATACGGCCGAGGCATGACCAAAGCGACTGCCACTGGGATTCCTTGGCGTTGGAAGTTCTGGATGACCGCGAGCTGATCCGGTGGCAGATAAGGCTGTTCCTTCACCCAGTTCGTGCCGTGGGTGTACGAGGCCTCGCCGACCGCGACCACCGCGAGCTTCGGCGCCGGACCGGTGTCCTGGTAGACGTTGACGCCGGCTTGAGCCGCCCGTGCCTTGATCGCGTCGAGGATGTTCAGCGAGCCGTACTCCTGATGGAAGTAGCTTGTCCAGACACAGCAAGCATTCGAGTCGGTGGCACGTGGCCCGGCGACCACGATGTTGTCGCCCCGGTTCAAGCGCAGAGGCAGGACACCGTTGTTCTTCAGCAATGTCATCGACTCGCGTGCCGCCTGGTTGGCCAGAGCCGTGTAAGCCGGTGTGTGGAAGCGATATGGCCCGTTGACCGGATCACCGTACGGGTTATCGAACAGTCCCATTTGGAACTTCAGCCGGAGCACACGACGTACGGCGTCGTTGATCCGAGCCGCTGGCACATTGGCGACGAACGACCCGATGCTGAACCCGGCCGCGCCCGGGTCCGCGCCGCCCATCACGTCGGACCCGGCGTTGGCCGCGCCGATCCACGAGCCAGAAGGCAGCCAGTCGGTCGTGATCAGACCGGTGAACCCGAGATTCTGCCGCAGGTACGCGAGGATCTTCGCGCTGTCACCCGCGCCGGGCCCGCCGGGATCGAGGAAGGAGCTGCCCGCGTAACCCGGCATGATGTTGACCGCACCGGCTTCCATCGCCGCACGGAACGGCACCATGTGGTACTTGATGGTCACCGCGTCGAAGACGATCAAGGCCTCGCCACCGGCGCCTTCGCCTGGCCAGTGTTTGACCGTGGCGAGCACGGACGACGGGTTGAGCTCGGGCCCGCCTTGCAACCCGGCGACCAGAGCCCGCACCTGTGCCGCCGCGACCTCCGCGTTCTCGCCGTTGCCTTCCTGGATGCGGGGGTAGAGCACCTTTGTGCCCACCTCGGCGAGCGGACCGAGCACGCCGCGCGTGCCGACTTCGAGTTGCTCACGGCGTTGCATGTCGCCGAGTTTGTAGTCGAGCGGGTAGTTCTTGGCCGCTGCCAAGGCACTCTGCAGTGGATAGGTCGTCTTGTACCCGCTGATCGTGTCACCGGCCGAGATGAACGGGATGCCGAGCCTCGTTCCCGCCGACGCCAACAGGATGTTGTGCAGGTCCTGTGCCTCCGCGGGCCCGAAGTGCCACCCGGCCCGCGGGAAGGCCTGGGCGTTGTAGAACATCTGGTAGGCCTTCTCCTCCGCGGTCATCCGGCCGAGGAGATCGTTCACGCGGGTCTCGACCGGCTGACGCCAGTCCTCGTACGGTTCGATGGCGCCGTTGCGGTTCAAGTCCCTGGCGCCATTGACGATCGACACGCCGTCGGTGACGTTCTCCAATGTCGGCACGTACACGCTGAACTGCCGGATGTTCGAGGCGCTGCCGTCGCTGGCCACCACGAACCACTTGTAGGTCCATCGATCGCTGATGTCCCACGTGGGTGTGTAGCTCGTACCGCCGACTTCGGCCACCTTCGTGTACAGGTCGATGAGGTTGCCGGACGCGGCGAAGTCGTAGTCCTCCCGGCTGACGTTGATCCACACCTGGTAGCGGGTCGCGCCGGGCATGGCGTTCCACGACAGCGCCGGACGCCGGGTGGTCGTGATCATCGCGCCGTCGGCCGGTGCGGTCAGCGCGAACCGGCCGGTGTTGCCCGGCGCTTTGGTCGGTGCAGACAGCAATGGTGGCTTGGTCGTGGTGGTGTCGACCGTGCCGAAGACCTGGAATTCCCAGAGTGAGTAGCCGTAACCCGTGGCACGGGCCGTACCCAGCATCCGGATGTACCTTCCGGTGCCGCTGACGTTGAGTGTTTCGGTGCCGCCAGTGCCGGTCGTGGTGGTGTGGATCGGCGTCCAGGTCGTGGTGTCGTTGGACGTCTCGATCCGGTAGCCCTTGGCGTACGCGCCTTCCCAGATCAGCCTGACCTGGTTGATGGTCGCCGGGCCGCCGAGATCGACCCGGATCCACTGCGCGTCACTGAATTCACTGGACCACCGGGTCGTCGCCCTGCCGTCGAGCGCGGCGGCCGGTGCGTTCCCGCCCTCCCACGACGAAGCGGTCACTTGCTTGAACTCGGAGATGAGTGCGCCCGCGGTGATGAGCTCACCGAAGACCTGGAACTCCCACAACGAGTAGCCCCACCCGGTGGCCCGGGTGGTGGCGAGAACCCGGACGTGCCGGCCGTTCCCGTTCACCGCAAGGGTTTGCGTGCCGCCAGAGCCGGTGGCGGTCGAATAGATGTCCGACCAGTTCGACCCGTTGTCGGAGATCTGGATCCGGAAGGCGCTGGCGTAGGCGGCCTCCCAGGAGAGGGTGATCCCGTCGATGCGGGCGGTGCCACCAAGATCGACCTGAATCCACTGCGGATCGCTGAACTGACTGGACCAACGGGTGGCGGGATTGCCGTCAGTGGCGCTGGCGGCGGTGGTCGCGTCGTTCTCGATGGACGACGCGGTTGTCGTTTTGCCTTGGGACAGCAGAACACTCGCCGCCTGCGCCGTCACAACCAAGGACAGCAGCAGGACGAAAGCGAGCGCCAAACCCAGAACTCGGCGCATAACAGCTCCATGCAGGGTGACCGGCACCGACGAGGCAGGACGCCGGTGTCGTACGGGCGGTCTGGGAGAGCGCTCTCCGAACCCTTAGCGTGTCCGACGGGTCGCCCTTAAGTCAAGCCATGTGGGCCTATCCATGACCGCGGACGCGTTGGGAACGTGAACCGCATGCGCCGAATCGTGATCATTGGAGCCGGCCAAGCCGGCCTCGTGCTGGCACTGGGATTGCAGAAACACGGTTACGACGTGACGGTCGTCGCCGAGAAGACAGCGGACGAGGTCAGGCAAGGAAGGCTGATCTCCAACCAGTGCGTCTTCCATCCGACGCTGGAACGAGAACGCGAACTCGGCATCAACTTCTGGGACGACGAAGTCCAACCAGTCGAAGAGGTCGCGTTCAACGCGGCAGGCACCCCAGACGGGACAGAGCCGGCGATCGCATGGCGCCAGAAATTCGACCACCCAGCCCAATCAGTGGATCAACGGGTGAAGGTCTCCGACTGGATGACCCTGTTCGAGGCACAAGGCGGCGAAATCCGGCACCACAAGGTGACACCCAACGACCTCGATGCCTACGCGGCCGAGTTCGAACTGGTCATCGTGGCGGCGGGTAGAGGACCCCAATTCGACGCACTGTTCCCACGTAACCCCGAATTCTCGCCGTATGCGGAGCCACAGCGTGCGATCGGGATCGCGTACATCCGCACAAAGCACCCGATGCCACCCGGCCTGATATTCAACCTGGGGCCGTACGGAGAGAACTTCGTCCTGCCAGTGCTTTCGGTGCAGGGAAAGGTCCACGGAATCGGCTTCTTCGGTGTCCCAGGCGGCCCGATGGACGTCTGGCACGGTGTGACGGACATCGATCACCACCTGGAGATCGCCACGGAACTTTTGCGCACCCATTTCCCGTGGGACAAAGGAATCCTCGAGGAGGCGGAGCCAGCGGGTCCTTTGGAACTCCTGCACGGCGGAATCACCCCGACAGTCCGGAACCCGGTTGGAAGGCTTCCCTCGGGCAGGCTGGTCCTGGCGATGGGTGATACCGCGGTGACCAACGACCCGGTGGGCGGGCAGGGCGCGAACATGGCGGCCCGTGCGGCAAGGTCCTATCAGGAAGCGATCTTGGCTCAGGAGGATCGGTACTTCGACGAGAAGTTCATGCGTGAGGCGTTTGGGAAGTACTGGGAGGTGGCTCAGCACGCGACCGCGTTCAACAACGCCTTGCTCGCTCCGCCACCGGAGCACGTGCTCGCGACGTTGGATACCGCTCAGCGGGTGCCGGAGGTTGCTCACAGGTTCGCGCACCTGTTTGAGAATCCGGTCGGGTACACCGGATGGTTGACGGACCCGGAGGTGTCGATGCGTTACCTGCAGGAAGCAACGGCCCGGGTCTAAACCGCAAACAAGGCGCGCCCCAACCAGAGTGGAGGCGCGCCCTAAGCAGTAGTCGGCGCGGTTTTGTGTGGAGTGGCGCCGCAAATAAGCTTGTCGGCGGGGCAGGGCCGCAGGTCCTGCCCGCTTTTCCCTGTCCTTTGCGGCTGCCCAGAAAAAAGACACAGCCTCCCTTGGAGACCACAGCGGCAGGAGCCAGGCTGGGTGCTCCACACCAAATCGCGCCGACCCCGGGTAGCAGCGCGCCGACCCAGCCACAGAGCGCGCCGCTCCAGGAATGAAGCAGCCCGAACCGGGGTAACAGTCCGACGTGGTCGCAACCTACCTGCTGCCGGTCCAGACGGCGTTGCTGCTGTTCCCCATAGTCGTGCTGGTCGTGATGTTGCCGGTAGCCGTAGTTAGCTACCGCCGCAGAGGACGCGCAGGAGGCTGGGCAACCGTAATCTTCTACGCCTTCCTCTTCTACCTCCTCGCCGCGGTAATGCAGACCATCATGCCCCTCCCACGAAACCCAGACTGGTACTGCGCCACCCAGAACTACGCGAGCACACCCCAACTCCGACCCTTCTACTTCATCGAAGTCGTCGAGCAACGAGCCAGAGGACGCTGGACCCCGGCAGCGATGATCCGCAACCCAGCCCTCTGGAGCACGGCCCTCAACGTCGTCCTCCTCCTCCCGCTCGGATTCTTCCTGCGCTACATGGCCAAAACCCGCTTCCTCCCAGCCACGGCGATCGGTTTCGGCACGTCACTCCTGTTCGAACTCACGCAGCTCACCGGCCTCTGGTTCGTCTACCCCTGCGCGTACCGCCTGTTCAGTGTGGATGACCTGATCCTCAACACAACCGGGGCCGCGATCGGCTGGTTGATCGCGGGCCCGGTGACGCGCCTCCTGCCCAACCTCGCACCCGACCGTGACCGAAAGCGCTACGCAGACCGAGTAACCCCAAGCCGTCGACTCTTCGCCTTCCTCACCGACGCCATCGGATTCGCCACCCTCACGGCATTCGTCCTCGGCATCATGAAGCTGTTCGGCGCCTCACCCCAAGGCCCGCTCATCGTGATCCTGGCCGGAGTCTGGTTCCTGCTGATCCCCACCTTGACCGGCGCAACTCCCGGCAAACGGGCGATGCTCCTGCGCATCGAGCGGACCAACGGCCACCGCGCAGGCCCGATCTCCTTGGCAATGCGCTACGGGATCCTGTTGTCTCCGTTGTGGTTGCTGTGGATCGCGCTGTCCGTCGACGACTGGGACGTCTTCGCCAACCCCGAACAGCTGCTCATCCCGGTAGGCGCAGCGGTTTCCGTGCTCATCGTCGGCGTCTGGACGCCGCTCGCCGTCTTCTTCGGTGACGAATCCGCGCCCTACGAGCGGTTTTCCCGCACAGTCAACGTGGCGGTCGTGCCAGAAAGGACAGGCGATAAGGTCGCCCGATGAAATGGCTGTTATGGGCCCAGCTCGTCGTGGTGTTGGCGGCCTTGGCCGTTGGTGCCTTGGCGATCTTCATGCAACCCGCTGGCGTCGTGGTGGCGATGGGCATCGGTCTGGCGCCGATTGTGCTGATCGTGGGTGCGGTGATGGGCCTGATCGCGCTCAAACGGCGAAAAGGCTATGTCCACGCAGGGATTGTGCAGCTTGTGCCTGCGGTTTTCGCGGTGGCGTCGGCGTTGACCCCGGCTGGAGAGGACGTGGGCTGGTCCGGGTATCTGCCGTTGAACATGGCGGACCAAATTACGCGGACGTTGCAATGGCTGACCGCGTCGATGTGGTTGATCGCCGCAGCAACAGTGCTGGCAGTGGTGTCAGCACTGTTGCTGTTCAGGCGTAAGGAAAACTAGGCTGGTTCGTCGGACCTGGCACCGACCGGGCCACCAGCCGGGCTGACTTTCCGTGATCCGGCAAGGGTTTGCCAGCTCGCCGCATGCGATGTCGTGACGCTCTGAACCACACGCGGATCCGGCTGGGCGCTCGTCGGCACGGGTGTGTGGTGGAAGTCCGCCTGCACCCGGTCCGGAGTCACGTCGATCAACGCGTAACCGTGGCCGATACCGTCGAGGTACTTGATCCACGGGTTACGCCCGGCCAGTGTTCCCGTGATCTGCCGAGTCGCCGCCACCACAACCTCGGCAGGTGTCCCGGCTGGCACCCGTGCCCGGGCCAGTTCGTAGAAGCCGTCACTCGTCACCGAAGGACAGACGAACTCGACACCCACCGGCGTGTAGTCCGCGCCCGCCTTCGACGGGATCTCCACCGCCCACGACGAGTGGATGTCACCGGTCAGCACGACCACGTTGTTCGCCCCACCCGCGATGTGGTTGACCAGATCCGCTTGCTGCGCGCGGTAACCGTCCCACTGGTCGGAGTTGATCAACGTCATGGTCGGCGGCAGGTTCAGCAACGGACCGGGGATCATCAACGGGCTGAGCACGACCTGGTTGCCGATCAGGTGCCACGGCTTGGTACGGCCCGAGTTCTTCAGCCACGTCATCTGCTCCGGCTCGATCATGTGCCTCGCCGGGTCGTTCAGCTGAGCGTCCACTTCGGGCGTTCCGATCGGGATGAAACCACCGCCACGCGTGGTGTACGGCGGCACGTCCACCTGCGCGGTCCGGTTCTGCCGACTCTCCAAAACGGACAGATCACCGAGCGGCCCGAAGCTGAAGCTGCGGAAGAACCTCGTGCCCCGGTGCGGAACGACCCGCTGCTCCGGCAACCGGAACGGCATCCACTCCAGGTATGCCTGATACGCCACCTTGCGCCTGGCGAGGAACGAGCCCTCGGTGTCCGGCGAGTGGTTCACCGCCCCGGAATCCCACGCGTTGTCGGCGACCTCGTGGTCGTCGAAGATGGTGATGAACGGGTGCTGCCGGTGAGCCAGAGCCAGATCGGGATCGGCCTTGTGCAGCGCGTGCCGCAGCCGGTACGCGGTCAGATCGAGGGTCTCGGTCGCCGGGTTGTGGTCGCGGATGCCGATCAGCTCCGGCGGACCGGAGCGGTCCGCGCCGTTGCCGTACTCGTAGAAGTAGTCGCCGAGGTGCAGGATGAAGTCGAGGTCCGTGCGCTGCCCCAGAGCGCGGTACGCGGCGAAGTAGCCGCCGGTGTAGTTGCTGCACGACACGAGCCCGAATCGCAAGGCGTGCAAGCGATCGCCGTCATCGGGCGCGGTCTGTGTGCGGCCGACCGGGCTCGTTTCGCCTTCGGCGTGGAATCGGTAGTAGTAGCGCGTGTACGGCTGCAGGCCGGTGACGTCGACCTTCACGGTGTGGTCGGAAGCCGCGGACGTCAGCACCCCGCCCCGCTTGACCACATGCCGGAACGCCTCGTCTCGTGCCACCTCCCAGCGCACGAAGATCGGGCGGCCGAGCCCGCTGCCGGGCGTCGCGATTTGCCTGCCTTCACAAGGTGGTGTGGCTCTGGTCCAGATCACCACGGCGGTCCCCAGTGGATCGCCACTGGCCACGCCGTACCCGAAAATCCCCCTTGCGGCGGGTGCGGCGGCGGCTTCGAAGTCGAACACCCGGAAGGATCCGGCGATGGCGGCCGCGCCGAGCGCGGCGCCCTTCAAAATCGACCTACGGCTGGGCGTTGCGTTCATGCGCGACACCCTAGTGATTTGACCTGAATCTCAGACGACGAACGTGAAAAGTGGGCTGTCCGGTGGAACTCGCTCGATCCGGTGGGGGACCGCGTTCATCCGCTTGAGCATCGCCTCGAGGTTCTCCGGTGCGCCGAGTTCGATGCCGACGAGCGCGGGACCGGTCTCCCGGTTGTTGCGCTTGACGTACTCGAACAGCGTGATGTCGTCGTCCGGCCCGAGGATGTCGTCGAGGAACCGGCGCAGCGCGCCCGGCTCCTGCGGGAACTCGACCAGGAAGTAGTGCTTGCGGCCCTCGAACACCAGGGCCCGCTCGACGATCTCGGCATACCGGCTGACGTCGTTGTTACCGCCGGACAGGATGCACACGACCGTGGAGCCGGGCCTGAGGCCGAGCGGCAGGCCAAGGGTCGTCGTGGCGAGCGCGCCTGCGGGCTCGCTGATGATCCCGTCGGACTGGTACAGGTCGAGCATCTCGACGCAGATCTGGCCTTCCGGCACGGCGACAAGGCGTGGTCGCTGGTCGTTGACCACGGCGAACGTGTGCTGCCCGACCTTGCGGACCGCGGCGCCGTCGACGAAGGGATCGAGGTGGTCCAGATCGACCGGTTCGCCGTGCTCCAGGGCGGCGGCCATGCTGGTGGCGCCGAGCGGTTCGGCCCCGATCACGGTGACTTCGGGGTGCGTCTCGCGCAGCCAGACCAACGTCCCCGCGAGCAGCCCGCCGCCTCCGACCGGGACGATCACGGCGTCAGGCGCGTGGCCGAGCTGTTCGATGATTTCCTTGACGACCGTGCCCTGACCGGCGATGGTGCGCGGGTCGTCGAACGCGGGAACCAGCGTCATCCCGGTTGCCTGCGCGTGTGTGTAGGCGGCCGCTGCTGCCTCGTCGTACGTCTCGCCTTCGACGACGATCTGCACGAACTTGCCGCCGAGGCTCGCGACGCGCTCCCGCTTCTGCCGGGGCGTCGTGCGGGGCAGGTACACCCGTGCGGAGATCCCGAGCGACGCGCACGCGAACGCCACGCCCTGGCCGTGGTTGCCCGCGCTGGCGCACACCACGCCGCGCTCGCGTTCCTCGGCCGTCAGGTTGCTGAGCAGGTTGTACGCGCCACGGCCCTTGTAGGAGCGGACTTTGTGCAGGTCCTCCCGTTTGAGCCAGACGTCCAAGTCGTACCGTTGCGACAACCGCTCGTTGCGCTGCAATGGGCTTGGTTCGATGACTCCGGCGAACCGGCGTGCCGCCGCGACCACATCTGCCGCGGCGGGGCGTTCTGCGGACAACCGCCGCTCCTGTCGTGCTCTATTCGGGCTAGACCTGGCAGTCTACGTCCCGTCGGAGCGCAGCACATAAGCCACCCGTCGGTCGCCGTGTTGGTTCTTGAACTGGGCCGATGGCTGCCAACCGGCCGATTTGTACAGTCGGCAGGCCGGGGCGTCCGGATGGGTGACCAGCCACGCGGCGCGGGCGCGCACAAAGTGGTCGAGTAGTGCACGGCCAACCCCGCGACCCCGCGACACAGGGTTGACCATGAGCTCTACCACCGCCACCGCGGGCGCGACCAAGCGTTCGGCCGGGACCACCCGTGCGACGGCGTGGTGGAACGCGTCATCCGGCAGCTCGGGCGGCATCGGCCAGCCGTACGCCACGCCCAGCAGGCCCGAGTCGTCGACCGCGACGGACCCGGACAAACCCGGCCGGTCCAGGTGTGCGGCCAGGACGTTGGCGTAGTCGTCGAGCATCTCCTGCGGCTCGTTCCACGGCGGATCCGCGAAGCACTGGCGATACAGCTCGTGCAACGGTTCCCGTAAGTCGCCGAGCTGGGTCGCGTCCATGCTGTCGATCCGCATGGGCCGATCTTAATGCAAGGTCATGGCAATAAGAGGCCACTTGTCCGGAGGGTGCTTTCCACCAGGGGATCGGTGTCGGTCAGGCGGTAGCGGTGCCGGTACACCGCCAGCATGGTGTCGCGCAGGTCGTCACCGGCGATCGGTGCCGTCTGGGCCTGCGTCAGGTCCGCGGCCATCAGCAGCATGGGGTGCGGTTCGTCGTCGTTGGGCTGGCGATACCCGTTGATGGGCAACAAGACTGCGCCGAGCCGCGTGTAGAAGGCGATCCGCCGCCTGCGGACCGTCGCCTCGGCCTCGTCGATTCCTTCCTCGGCGGGATCTTCGACGTCGTAGACCATCCGGGTGAACCCCGCGTCGGCCATTTCACGGCATACCTCGGCCCACAGGATCGCGCCGAGGCCGCGGCCACGATCCCCGACGACGAAGTACCGCAGGAACACCCAGCCGGTCGGGCCGAGTTCACGAAGCACTGCCAGGCCGCGCGGGGAGCCGTCGGTCAGCACCAGCGCGCGATCGTTGAGCAGGTCCTCGAAGGGCGTACGCAGCCGCGCGCTGAAGCCGTCCTCGTAGATCTTGCGGACCCGCGCCAGATCGGGCAGTGACGTGGCGGGGACGAGCTTCACCGGAACATCCCGCCGACCATGGTCCGCAGTACCTCGATGTCCTTGATCCGGCCGGGTTCCACGGTGGCCGGACTGTCCGACAACACCACGAGATCCGCCAGCTTGCCCACGGTGACCGTGCCCTTCCGATGTTCCTGTTTGGACGCGTACGCCGAGCCGTACGTGAAGGCGCGCAACGCTTCCAGGCCGGTGATCGCCTCCGACGGGTTGAACGGCACGCCCGACGCGGTCTGTTGGTTGACCATGTCGTGCATGCCGAGCAGGGGAGCGCCGGTGACGACCGGCCGGTCCGAGCTGCCCGGCACGACGATCCGAGCGTCCAATAGGGACCGTTGCCGGTACGCCCATCGCGCGCGTTCCGGGCCGAGCGCACGCAGCATTCCATCGCCGATCTCGTTGGCGAACCTGCCCTGTGGCACAGGAATGACTCCGAGATCGCGGGCCCGCGCCACCTGATCCGGCCGGGCGACGCCGAAATGCTCGATCCGATGCCGCCTGGTCGGGTCGCCGGCGGATTCGTAGGCGTCGAGGACGAGATCGATGGCCGCGTCCCCGATCGCGTGCGTTGCCACGCGCCAGCCCGCCTTGTGGGCCGCCAGGATCGTGGCGGTCAGCGCGTCCGGATCTCCTTGCAGGTAACCGCGTTCGCCTGGCGTGTCGGAGAAGTCGTGGCACATCGCGGCGGTGTGGCCGATCAGCGAGCCGTCCGAGAAGACCTTGACCGGGCCGATGCTCAGCCAGTCGTCGCCGAAGCCGGTACGGATCCCCAGGTCGAGGCCGAGGCCGAGCTCGGTCACCGGGTGCAGCACGTCCGCGGCCACCATCAGCTCCACCCGGACGTGCAGTTTGCCCTGCTCACGGGCTCGGTGATACGCCTCTAGCTCGACCGGGGACTTGCCGATCCAGCCGCCGCCGATCCCGGCCTCCACGCAGCTGGTGATGCCTTCGCGCAGGTACCGTTGCCCCGCGCGGTCGATCGCGTCGACCAAAGTGTCCACCGGGTACGGCAGGATCAACGGATTCACCAGCTGCTGGGCCTGTTCCTGGAGCAAGCCGGTGGGCCTGCCGTCCGCGTCGACAACGACCAGGCCCCCGTCCACGTCGATGGCATGCTCCGAGATCCCGAGTTCTTGCAGGACAGGGGAGTTGACCACGCACATGTGCCCGGACGTGTGCTTCACCAGCACCTTGCGGCCTTGTGCGGCACGGTCGAGGCCGTCGCGGGTCGGGTGCCCGCCGCACTTGTTCTGGTCGTAGCCCGAGGCGATGATCCACTCGCCCTCCGGCGCGTTGGCGATCGCGGCGTACAACGCTTCGAGGCTGGTCACCTTGACGTCCACTTCGGACAGGCTGAGTCCGTACCAGCTCATGTGGTTGTGGGCATCGTGAAAGCCCGGTGTGACCGTGGCTCCGTCAAGATCAATCACTTGGTGCGCTGGGACTTCCTCAAGGGCGGCGATCCGGTCGCCGAGGATGGCCACCGCTTGGACGTCCGGGCCGTCCAATGTGATCACGTTGGCGTTCTTGAGCAAGAGATCGGCTTTGATCATTGCTGCATCCCCGCGAACATCGTTCGATACCAGTCACTCCATGGGCTGGGCTTGCCGTCCGCGTCCACTTTGACGATCACCCGGTAGCCGCGGGCGTACTGTCCACACTGGAATCCGTATACCGCGCTGGTCGTGCCGATCTTGTCGGCGGTCAGCTCGATCGGCAGCATCCCCGGGGACGTGAACGCGGCGAGGAACTCGATGTGCAACGTCCTGACGACGTACCGCAGATCCTCGTCGCGATCGGCGAACTGGCTCCAGCCTTTGCCGAGTTGTTCGAACAACGCCGATTGGGCGCGTTCGACGTGCACGGCGAACCGGGAGTTGTGCAGGGTCCCGTTCAGGTCCAGTTCGTCGAAGAACACCGGGCTGTCCCACTTGAAGCTCACCGCAGCCGCTCCTTCGCCACGCGCTCGGACGCCGTGCGCGGCAGGTCGTCTCGGAACTCCCAGTATCGCGGGACCTTGAACGACGCCAATCGGTCCGAGCAGAACTCGGTGAGTTCCGTTTCGGTGATGTCGCCGACGATGAACGCCTTGACCTCCTCGCCACGGATCTCGTCCGGCACGCCGATCACCGCGGCCAGCCGCACCGCGGGATGGCCCATCAGGACCTCTTCGACCTCGTGTGCGGCGATGTTCTCGCCGCTGCGCCGGATCATGTCCTTGATCCGGCCGAGGTGGTACACGCGCCCGTCCTCGTCGATCCGTGCGAGGTCGCCCGTGTGGAACCAGCCGTCGTCGAACACGTCCGGCTTGTCGAGGTATCCGTCCATCATTCCGGGACCACGCACCAACAATTCACCGTTGACGATCTTGGCCGTCCGGTGTGGCGCGGGCTTGCCCAGGCAGCCCGTCCCGACGAAGGCGTCGTGGTCCTCGGCCGTGATCCGGATGTCCGCGCCGGTCTCGGTCATCCCGAACGCCTCGTACCAGCCGACGCCCCACCGGTCTTCCAGTGCCTTGTGCAGTGTCGGCGGAATGGCGGAGGACTGCACGACCCGGACCCGGTGATCGCGGTCCGCCGGATCCGGCGCCATCTTCAGCAACAGCGCAGGCATGGCGCCGAGGCAGTAGAAGTACGTCACGTGGTGTTCGCGGACCTTGGCCCAGAACGTCGACGGGTGGAATCCGTCCAGTACGACCAGTTCCGCTCCGGACAACAACGCGGTTGTCACGTTCCACTGTGGATCGATGTAGTGAAACGGTTGTGCCGTCAGCATGACGTCGTTCTCGGTGAGATACGGGAAGTGTGACACGAGACTCTGGCTGAGCTGGAGCCAGTACTCGTGGGAAAGCACGCATCCCTTGGGGTTCCCGGTGGTTCCGGACGTGTACTGGATGTTCACGACTCGGCTCGTCGACCCCTGGACGAAACCTGGTTGGGGTGTCAGGGTTTCGACGTAGTGCACCGCCGGTGCGTCGACGGACTCCAGCAGCGGCCGGAACTCCTCGGTCGTTACCACTGCCACGGCTTGCGATGACCGCAGCAGGTGTGACGCGTCCACAGACCGGTATTTGACGTTGACGGGGACCATGGCCGCGCCGAGTTTGACCAGGGCGAGCCAGATCAGTGGGAACTCCGGCTGGTTGCGCAGCAGCACCGCGACCCGGTCGCCTTGGCGGATTCCCTTGTCTCGCAGCGCTTGCGCGTACCCCGATGACAGCTCATGCACCTCGGCGAAGGTGAACCGGCGGCCCGGATCGAACGTCCACGCGATCTTCGCCGGCCATTTCCGCGCCGCCTCGGCGACCAGCTCGACCAGGTCAGCCATGCCGGTACTCGCCGGACACGCTGGTCAGGATGGCGTGGTCGACCTCGGTGGCCAGTGCCTCCTCGAGCGTCGAGTCCAGTCCTCGGTCAAGGGCTTGCTTGGCCAAGCTGGTCGCGACCGGCGGCCGTGCCGCGATCCGGGCGGCCAGTTCGAGCGCGACCTTCTCGTGCTCGCCTGCTGGCACCACCCGGTTGATCAGTCCCGTTGCTGCCGCCTGCCCGGCGGAGATTCGCTCGCCGAGCACGAGAAGTTCCTTGGCCTTCGCGGGACCGACGATCTTGGGCAGGAGTGCGGAGATGCCGCCGGTGACGCTCAGGCCCACCTCGACCTCGGGAAATCCGAACTGGGCCTGCTCGTCGGCGACGATCAGGTCGCAGGCGAGGGCGAACTCGCAGCCCGCGCCGAGCGCGTAGCCGTGCACCGCGGCGATCACGATTCCGGGGAATGCCCTGATCCGGCGGGTGACGTCCTGGATCTGCTCAAGCCGCCGCCGGGTTTCCAGGCTGGTCTCGTCCGGCGTCGGTTCCTTGAGGTCGTGGCCCGAACAGAACGCCCGGCCACGCCCCGCCAGCACGATCGCCCTGGCCTCCACGGCCTGGTCCAGGGCCTTGAGCAAGCCCTCGGTCAACGCGGGCACGACCGCGTTCAGCCGCTCAGGCCGGTTGAGGTGAATGCGGGCGACGCCGTCCCGGCATTCGTAGTCGACGACCACCGCGTTTCCTCCCGTAGCGTGTTCTATCGATCGATCGATAGAATGCGCTGGCGGGTGCGGCCCGGTCAAGAGAGCGAGGATGTGATGTCGCAGACCACAGCGCGCCGGGTCCGGCAGGCGGCGATCGAGTTGTTCGCGACCCAGGGCTTCCACGGCACGGGGATCCGCGATCTCGCCGAGGCGGCGGGCCTGTCGTCCGCGACCCTGTACCACTACATGGGCACGAAGGAAGACCTGCTCGTCTCGATCATGCGCACGAGCCTTGAACGCCTGGTCACCGCGGCCGAGCAGGTGACTTCGGATGTTTCGGACCCACTGGACCGCATGTCCCGTCTCGTCGCACTGCACGTGTTCACCCACGCGTCGCAGCAACTGGAGACCAGGGTGGTCGACGGCGAGGTCCGTGCCCTGTCGGACGCTCGACGGCCTGAGATCATCGCGTTGCGCGACGAGTACGAGGCCTTCTGGCAGTCGGCGATCGACGACGGATGTTCGCGTGGTCTGTTGCGCCCCAGTTCCCGTCGGGTGGCCCGGCTGGCCCTGCTGGAGATGTGCAGCGGAATCGCCCGGTGGTACTCGCCGGACGGACCGTTCACTTTGGACGATTTGGCCGGCAGGTACGTCGAGATGGCGCTCGGTCTGCTCGGCGCCACGGATCCGTTGCCGAAGCTGGAACTGGGGCCGGTGCACGCGGTCGTGGCCGCGGTATGGGGCGATTGAGTACAGTGGCGGCATGACAGCCCGGCGACTGCTTCTGCTGCTGGTCGCTGCTGTCCTTATGTCGCTGGGTTTCACGACGGCCAGCGGGGCCGAGACGGTGGCGCTCGGCGAGTCCTCAGCCAACGTGGTCGCGCCCGTTGAAGATGCTGCGCGACCGACGGCCGGAGCTCCGGCGGAATCCGACTCCGAGAACGAGACTGTCGCGCTTGACCAATCGCCGGTCAACGCGGTTGGGCCGGCGCGGGAACTCGGCAAGCCCGCCGCCGCACCACGCCTGCTGAAAGTGCAGGCTCACGCCGAAGCCCTTGGCGCCGAGCCAGTTCTGGTTCCGCTCGGTGCCCAGGACGCGGAAGTGCCGCGGATCTCCCGTGTCGCCGCACTTCCGGTCGCGGACGATCGTGGTCCTCCGGTCCGGCAGGCGTTCTGAAGAACCCCTGTCCGGACAACCACATAGGAGACTCTTTTGTCGCGCGTTCAAGCGCGGCAACGGATGACTGGGCGCGTGATCACGTGCTTGGTCGTCCTTGCCGCGGCTGTCTATCTTTTGCTGACCACCGCACCCCGGTTGGGGTTGGACCTGCGTGGCGGTACGCAGGTCGTGCTGGAAACCCAGGCCGAGGCCGACGACGAGGCCACCGAGCGGACACTGGAAGTGTTGCGGCGCCGGGTCGACGCACTTGGTGTGGCCGAACCAATGCTGGCCAGGTCCGGTGACAACCGGATCATCATTGAGCTTCCCGGCTTGCAGGATCCCAAGCAGGCCGTCGAGACCATCGGCAAGACGGCCCAGCTGGCGTTCCACTCCGTGACCGGTGCGGCAGAACAACTCGGGCCGGTCGCGCTCACCGGTGAAGGTGTCGAGGAAGCCCGGCACGAGACGAACCCGCAGGAGGGACCCGCGTGGTTCGTCAGCATCGACTTCCGGAGTGACGCCGCCACCAAATGGGAACAGCTGACCGGTCAGGCCGCGTGTTTCCCGCCGGGCGACCCGCGGCGGCAGGTCGCGATTGTGCTGGACGGCAAGGTGATCTCCGCACCCCAGGTCGACGTGCAGGCACGCTGCGACACCGGGATGATCGGCGACCGGATCCGGATCACCGGCCAGTTCAGCCAGGCCGAGGCCAAGGATCTGGCACTGCTGATCAACGCGGGTGCCTTGCCTGTCCCCGTGGAGATCATCGAACAACGCACGGTCGGCCCGACCCTTGGTGCCGCGGCGATCGAGGACAGCGCCCGGGCCGCGGTCATCGGACTTGCGCTCACCGCCGCGTTCCTGATGGTGGTGTACTGGTTCTCCGGCTTCATCGCCGTGCTGGCATTGCTGTGCTACGCCTTGGTTTCCTACGCGGCCCTGGTGGCGATCGGGGCGACGTTGACCTTGCCTGGTCTTGCCGGGTTCGTCCTGGCGATCGGAATGGCCGTCGACGCAACGGTTCTCGTATTCGAACGGGCCAGAGAGGAACGCGACAGCCCGCTCCCGAAAGCCATCGAGAAGGGGTTCAAGGGTGCGTTGTCGGCCATCGTCGACTCCAACGTCACCACTTTGCTCGCCGCCGGGCTGCTGTTCCTGCTCGCATCCGGTCCGGTGCAAGGTTTCGGCGTCACGCTGACGATCGGTGTCCTCGCGGCGATGTTCACCACCTTGGTCCTGACTCGTCTGCTGATGCACTTCGCCGTGCGATCACCCAAGATCTCCGGGCTGACCAGGGACGGCCGGGTACGGCAGTGGGTGAACCGCAGGAGCCCGAACTTCCTGGCCAAGCCGCGCAGGTGGCTGGTCGCGGCCGCCGCCGCGGTGCTGATCGCCTTGGCTGGCATGGTTTTCGCCGGTCCTAAGCTCGGCGTCGAGTTCACTGGCGGTCGTGTCCTCGAGTACAGCACGTCCGCGGACGTCAACCAGGTCCGCGAAGCTGTGGCGGAAGCCGGTTTTCCACGCGCGGTCGTGCAATCCTCAGGCCCGAACACGGTTTCGGTACGTACCGAACCGCTCGACCAGGCGGCGACCGAACGGATCCGGGACGCGATCTCCCAGGTGAGCCAGACGAGCCAGATCCGGGACGAACAGATCGGCCCGAGCCTCGGTGCCGAACTGCGGACCAAGGCCCTGATCGCGCTGGGACTCGCGGTCGCGGCCCAGCTGATCTACCTGGCCGTGCGGTTCGACTGGCGGCTTGGCGTGGCCACGGTCGCCGCCCTTGCCCAGGACGTACTGATCATCCTGGGCATCTTCGCGTGGCTGGGCAAAACGATGGACGGCGTGTTCCTCGCCGCCTTGCTCACCGTGATCGGCTACTCGGTCAACGACTCCGTCGTCGTGTTCGACCGGGTCCGTGAGATAAGGGGCAAGCGCCCGAAGGATCCGTTCGCGAGAACCGTCGGCTCCGCTGTGCTGCAGACGTTGCCGCGCACGGTGAACACCGGCATCGGTGTCCTGTTCGTCCTCGGGGCGCTGCTCATCCTCGGCGATGGTTCCCTTGCGGACTTCGCGTTGGCCCTGCTGCTTGGCTTGGTCGCAGGTACGGTGTCCACAGTAGCCACTGCTGGGCCCGTGGCCATCCTGCTGGACCGCCGTTACCCAGGCGCAGCGCGCGCACCCAGGCGGCCGGCCCAGCGAGCCCGGACTGGGAGCGGGGCAGTGGTCTAGGGAACACGGCGCACGCTCGCGGTGATCGTGATGTCGATGATCCGGCCGATCAGGAACCGGGGCGCGCGCAATGCGATGTGCCTGCGGTCGAACTTGGCGGTCGCGACCATCAGCACCGTGCCGTCGTCCGCGATGGACGAACGGACGTCGCCCTCGATCGGCGCGAGCATGCCACGCGCACCGAGCTCGCCGGTGACGTGCCAGCCCGCGTCGGTCGCGGTGACCGTGTCGGACCTGAACGTCATCGTCGGGTACGCGTCCAGGTCGAGCAGGTTCGGCTTGCGCAGGTCCTTGTCCCGGCGGCTGTGGCCGGTGTCGATCGCGCTCAGGTCGAGCGTGCCGCGCACCGACATCGGCGAGCCGTCGGGACCGACCTCGACCGTTCCGTCCTTGATGGGCACGGTGCCGTGGACGGACCGGCCCAGGTTGCCGACGACGAACGTGGCCACGCTGCTGCCCGGGGCGATGACCCAGGTGCCTGTGGGCATGGTGAGTGCGGTGGTCATGTCAGTGCTCCCTGCGGTGCCGCGAGGACGGGGTACAGCTCGACCCGGTCGGCCCCTGGCAGCAGCGCGGGGTCCTCATCGGGCAGCAGTTCGGTGCTCAGCACCGCCTTCTGGGCGTCGAGCAGGGTCTGCTCGCTGTCGGCGATGTTGATCACGACGGTGGAACCGTCCGGTCGCTGCAAGACGTAGGTCTGCACGTTGAAGGAGGACAGAACGGGTCCGATGCGCTTGCATCCGGCGTAGTTGGCGGCGGCGATCTGCTCGGGAGTCAGCGGGCCGTCGAAGAAAGTGAGTTGTGCGTGCATGCCAGGAAGTCTCCGGCGGCGCGGCACTGAGCAGATCAGTGTCAGTACCGAGACCTGGTACTGAACTTCGCCCCGGGGGCGATACTGAGGGCGTGGATCTGCCGATCGTCGGACGCGCGGACGAGCTCGCCCAACTGCGAGCCGCGCTGCTCGCCGCGTCCGCCGGGTCGGGCAGGTTGGTGCTGGTCAGCGGTGATGCCGGGATCGGCAAGACACGGTTGGCCTCGGCCGTCGCCGACATGGCGGCCGAGTACGACGTCCCCGTGGCTCGTGGGTACGCAGTGGACGATCCGGGGATGCCGCCCCTTTGGCCGTGGCGCAGGCTGGCCCGTGATGTCCCCTCTTTGGGTGAAGCTCTGGCAGTGGACGCGGCGTTGGGGTCTGCGTCGGCTCGGTTCGCGATGTTCACCGACGTGACCGACGCGTTGGCCGACGCCGCCAAGGCGGGATTGGTCGTCGTCCTTGAAGACCTGCACTGGGCAGACCGGACGTCGTTGCGCCTGCTCACACACCTCGCCGGCGAGCTGGCCGGGACGAAGTTGCTTGTGCTCGGCACCTTCCGTGACGCCGATGGCACGCCGCTGGCCGAGCACCTGCCGGATTTGCTGCGCGCCAATACGACCAAGTCGATGCGGCTGGCCGGGCTGTCCACCCAGGACATCGCGCAGTGGCTGCGGCTCGCGGCGATGGACGCGGACATGGCCGAGCAGTTGGAGGCCAAGACCAACGGCAACCCGCTGTACGTGCGCATGCTCGTCGACTGTGGACACGACCTCAGCGGGCACCCCGAGCTACGCAGGCTGGTGCTCGCCCGGGTGCCCGAACAGGCGAAGGAGCTGCTCGGCGCGGCCAGCGTGCTGGGCGAGGAGATCGACCTTCCGCTGCTGACAAAGGTTTCCGGAGTGCGCGAGGAGTGCGTGGGGGAGTTGCTTGACGCGGCCGTGCGGGCAGGGATCCTTCGTGCGCTGCCGTCCATTTCGTTCGTTCACGCATTGGTACGGGACGCGCTGTACGAACAGCTGGCGCCGTCGCAGCGGATGGCCTTGCACCAACGGGCAGCCGAGGTGTTGTCCGAGACGGGCCCTCCCGGCCCGGTCGCCAACCATTGGCGTCTTGCCGGGGACATCGAGAAAACCGTGCACTGGGCGCGGAAAGCCGCCGCGTCCGCGATCGAGGAGCTGGCGTACGACGAAGCTGTCGAGTTCGCCAGGCTCGCCCTGCAGTTCCCGGACGCGCGGCTGACGCTGGAACTGGCCAAGGCGGAGTACCTCGCCGGGAACATCAACGCCAGCCTCGAGCACTGCGAGCAGGCGGCGAGACTCGACCCGGACCTGGTCGCCGAGGCGGCACTGGTGAACACCGGTCTCGGCGACCTGACCACGATTTCCACAGTGGACAGACTGTGTGCGCAGGCGTTGCGGCGGGAACAGCCCGACGCGATCAGGGCCCGGCTGCTCGCCCAGCGTGCGATCGCGATGGTCGGACCGGGTACCTCGCCCGGCTTGGCGCGGGAACTGTCCGCGCAGGCGCTGGCGCTCGCCGAAGCCAGCGGCGACCCGGACGCGTTGATGGACGGCCTGCACGCCAGGCATTTCACGTTGTGCGCACCGCAGTTCCTGGCTGAACGACGGAAAATAGCGCGCCGCGCGTGCGACCTGGGCGAGACACCCGAGCAACCGCTTGCTGCCCTGTGGGGACACGTGTGGCTGGTCGACGCCGCCTTCCAGAGCGGCGACCTGGATGAGGTCGAACGGGAAATCCGCCAGATCGAACGGTTCGCGGCCACCCGCCAGCACGCCCTCGCGTGGTGGCACGCGACGCGGCTGCGCGCCACACACGCCGCGTTGATCGGGGACATCGAACGCGGACAGGAGCTCAACGAGGCGACGAGGAAGATCGCCACGCGGATCGACATCCACGCCGAAGGCGGCCTGTACTACGCCTACCGGCACCAGATCGCGCTCCTGCGTGGGGTGCTGGACAAGGACGAGGGCCAGATGATGCTGCGGATCCTCGCCGAGATCCGTGACGTCCTGCTGGCCCGTCTCTGCATCCCGATGACGTACGCGCTGATCGGTGACCTCGCGTCGGCGCGGGCGACGTTCGAGGAATTCCGGCACCTGCCCGCGAAACTGCAGATCGCGCCGCAATGGTCCGCGGCGTTGCAGATGATCGGCGGTGCCGCGATCATGCTCGACGACACCGAGACCGCGGACGCGGTCTACCACGTGTTCAGTCCACTGGAACCGGACTACATGACCGATGGCGGGGGCGCGGTGTTCTGCGCGGGTGCGTCACCACGATTGGTGGGCGAACTCGCGTTGGCCACCGGCCGGATCGCGGAGGCGATCGACCAGTTCCGGTTGGGGATCGAGATGAACGGCCGGATCGGCGCCCGCCCGTTCCTCGCCTTGAGCAAACTCGGCCTGGCGCAAGCGTTGCTTCGGCGAGGCGAACACGGCGACGTTCCCGAGGTCCGCAAGCTGGCGGCCGAGGCGGCGGCCGAGTTCCGCCGCCTCGACATGCCCAAACCACTCGCCACCGCCGACGCGTTGCTTCGCGAGGCAGGCAATGCCAGCCCGTTGTCCCGCCGTGAATCGGAAGTGGCCGAGCTCATCGGGCAGGCGTTGTCGAACAAGCAGATCGCCGAACGGCTGGTGCTGTCCGAGCGGACCGTGGAATCCCACGTGCGCAGCATCCTGAACAAACTCGGGTACACCACCCGAACCGAGATCGCGACCTGGAACCTCCGGTCTCAGTAAGGAATCTTCTCCCCGGCCTCCACCGCGAACGGCAAGTTGTTGCCGGCAGGCGGCAACGGGCACGTCGCGAACTCGGTGAACGCACACGGCAGGTTCAACGCACGGGTGAAGTCGATGACGACGGTTCCGTCCTCGGCAATGTCCGGAATGGACACTTCCCGGTTGACCGCGTAAGTGGTGACACCACTTGTCGCGTCGGTGAACAGAATGGTGAGCCCACCTGCCTTGCCGTTGAACGCGGTCAGCGTGTGCTCCTTGCCGTCGTACTCGACACGCACGACTCCCGGTGCGGTGTAGACGTGGCTGAGGCCTTCGACGACTGCGCCGACCGTCGTCGGACGCGGTTCGTCGAACGGCTCATACCGGCCTCGAAGCACCCATTCCGGGGACGGTTCGTAGCTGGGAACGCCCCGGAAGTCCTGTAGCGCCTTGGCTTTCGGGTCGTGCACACGGATCAGGTACCCGGACCGCCTGGCGATCTCGATCTCGACGTCACCGGCGATCACCCTGGTGCCAGGACCACTGTTGACCAGCTCGAACCGCTGGACCCCGGTGACCGGCTTGCCCTCGTACACCAGGTCCGCGCCCTGCGGGTCGACCACCCCCGACCGCTATTCCACCTCTCACATTCCGGGATCCCCGCCGTGTCCACCACTCCAGCACCCCGTGTCCACCATTCCGGCACGGTGAAGTTCCCGTACCGGCACCGTGAGTTCGCTGGCGCGGTCGGCAACCGGGCGGCGAGGGCACTTCGGGGTGCTGGAACGGGTAATTCATGGTGTCGGAAGGGGTGTTTCGGGGTGTCGGAAAGGTGGACACGGGGGATGTCGACCAGGTGGGCGATTTGTCCGGAACTTCGGACCCCTAGAGTTGCGTTGGCATTATGTCCGCCCTGCCGTGAAAGCGAAGGAGAAGACCTCCGGATGGTGTTCAAGAAGATGTTGCAGAAGCTCGGCGTCGGCGGGCCGTCCGTCGACACTGTGCTGGCCGACCCCAGGGTCATGCCTGGCGGGACGCTCACCGGCGAGGTGCGGATCCTCGGCGGGGAAAGCGAGGCCGAGATCGAGCACATCGCGTTGTCACTGGTCACCCGGGTCGAGCGCGGGGACCACGGGCAGGGCATGGTGGAGTTCCACCGTGTCGTCGTCGCCGGCCCCACCAAGCTCGCGGCCAAGCAGGAACGCACCATCCCCTTCAGCATCCCGGTGCCGTTCGAGACACCCATCACCGAGGTCGGCGGGCAGCGCCTGCCGCGAATGGACCTCGGGCTGCGCACCGAGCTGTCCATCGCGAAGGCCGTGGACAAGGGTGACCTCGACCCGGTGTACGTCGTGCCGCTCGAATCGCAGGACGCCGTGCTGGAAGCCTTCGGGCAGCTGGGTTTCCACTTCAAGTCGGCCGACCTCGAGGCGGGCCGGATCTACGGCATCCGCCAGGAACTGCCGTTCTTCCAGGAGATCGAGTTCTACCCGCCGCAGCAGTTCGCCGGGCGGATCAACGAGGTCGAGCTGACCCTGGTCGCCTCGCACGAAGGCCTGGTCGTCGTCCTGGAAGCCGACAAGCGCGGCGGCTTCGGCGGTGGCCAGGACGTCATCGGCCGGTTCGAGGCCTCGCACCGGGACGCGCTCGAAATGGACTGGCCGCGGATGTTCCACGAGTGGCTTGAGCGCGTGGCCAGCCGTCGCGCCAGCATGTTCGGTGGGCACGGCGGTCACTACGGCGGCCACGGTGGGCACCGCGGCGGCGGTATGGGCGGCATGGTCGCCGGCGCCGCGGCCGGTGTGGTCGGCGGCATGATGATCGGCGAGATGATGGACGGCTTCGGCGAGGACGAAGGCGGCGGCGAAGAAGGCTGACATACGGTGAACCGCCCGGGCGTGCCGTACGCCCGGGCGGAAACCGGCTTTCAGGAAACTCTGCTGATCGTCTGCACGCCGCTGCCGCCGACCGGGCGCAACTCCGCGATCGGCCACCCGAGCACCACCGTCGTGCCGCTCGCGGTGGAGGTCACGTCGAATTCGTCGGCGAGGGCGGCCATCAGCAACAGCCCCCGGCCTCTGCTTGACGGCTCGTTTCGCGGTATGCGCCACCGGCCGCAGTCGGACACCACCGTCCACGCACAATGCCCGGACTGGTCACATCCGGCGAATAACGTCACCGGCCCGGCTCTGTTCAGGTACGCGTGCTCGACCGAGTTGGTCGTCGCTTCATCGAGTGCGAGCACGATGTCCTGCGTGAGGCTCGCTCCGAGGTCCAGTTCGGCCGCCCACCGGGTGATCTCCCGCCGCGCCGTGCCAAGTTTGCCGGGGTCAGCGGAAAACCGCAGGTAGACGTGCGGCTGTTCGACGTCCACATCCGCTACCACCTTCGCCGCCACCTTGGGCAGCGTCGCGCCCCAGTCCTGTAGTGAAAGCGCTGCCTTCTTTCGCATCGTGGCCAACACCCTCGACTCGCTGACAAGTCCGATACCTGCGTACCCAATTCGTCGGAGTTCTATTCCACCGTTCAGCCGCAGTGGACGCCTCACCGAGGGTGATCGCGTCCGGCCGGTGATCACGGTCAGGGGATCATCGTTTGGGGCGCGATTCGTGCGGGAAGATTGGTCAAGGCGGACAACGGGGTCCGCCGTCCACCAGGGGAGAGCGGCCTTGAGCATCAGCCAGCACGCGGACCCGACCGGCACGAAGGCCGAGCGGCCAAAGCCAACCGTCACACTCACTCCAGGCCTGCGGCTGCGGACCGAGGTCGGAGTCGCACTCCACGACCTGTCGCAGGCAGGCGACGCGAGAACGGTTCTCGACAACCTCAGAGGGGCATTGGCCTACACCGCGGCGATCGGCGAGACAGCCATGATCGCCAAGGCCTGTGAGGACGTTCGCCTGGCCATCAGCCGGCTGGACGCCGGACTCGTCACGTCCGCGTGCTCGTCGCTGACTGAGGCGCTGCGAGCGTTGAGCCCGCACCAGGAACTGGCGCCGATGCTGTGATTTTCAGACCGCGGACGCCGGGCCGGTCGGGGTGGCCCGGCGTCCACGGGGCCTTACGGGGCGATGCCGACGTTCGGGTGGAACCGCTGCCAGATCCTCGCCTGGAACTCGGTCAACGCGGGCCAGCCGTACGCGCCCACCCGCGGGCGCACCCTCGACTCGTAGCTGTTCGGCTGGAAACCGGGCTCGAAAAAGCAGCCCGTGTGGTACTTTGCGTCGAACGTCGGGCACGACGCCGCCACCGAGGCGGGCGTGGGCTTGCGGCCGGTGTGCACCCAGGTCGAGAGGGCCGACATGGCCGCGGCGTACCCAGAGTTACTCAGAGAGCTGTGCTCGCTCTCCTGGGTGAAAGTTTGCACGAGATAGCGCGCTTTGCCCGCGTTGGTCACCGAAGCCTTGTATGCGGACTCATGCTCGATGAACGCCGTCGGATCGTTGATCGCGTGCATGGTCAGCACCGGCACCTTGATCTCGCCGGTCAGGTCGCTGTCGTACGAGAGATCACGAACGGCTGACGGGTCGGCCAGGAACCGTTCCACGCCAAGGTTCAGCGCCACGTCGTCGTGCGAGCCGGAGTACCAGACGTCCAGGTTGGTGAACGGGTTACGGCCACCGAGCCGGTTGTGCACGATGTCGCGGAAGGTGAACGTGGCGAAGTTCAGGTGCGACGCCAGCGTGCGCTCCGGAACCTTGGTCACCGCAAGAATGTCCTTGAGGTTCTGCGCCTGCTGGGCGGTGCGCTCCTCCGGCTTCGACTCGACACCGGTGCATTCCTGCAGCCTGGCCCGCAGGCCGCTGCTGGTCATGGTCGAGTCCTTGCGCAGCCCCATCCACAGTGGATACTGCGGCTCGGTCGGCCGCGGGTGGTTGCCGCAGTAGTACTGGTAGACCACGCGCAGGTCGACGCGGTAGTTGTAGCCACGGGTGGCGCCGGCGAGCACACCGTTGGTGAGCAGCACACCGTCGTATTTGTACTGTTCGGCGGCCTTCGCGGCGATGTTGCCGCCCCAGGACTGGCCGTGCAGCAACGTGGTCTTCGGCTTGCCGAAGCTGCGGGTGAACTGAGCGCGGAGGTTCTCAGTGTCCAGAATGGCCATTTGGGTGCCGTAACCACCGCGGCGGTACGAGGAACCGGCCCACGCGTAGCCCTCGCTCACCATGACCGACCAGCGCTTCAGGTCGTCGACGCTGCGCTCCTGGGTGGGCGCCCCGAGGTCCGGGCCGCCGTGGGTGTGCAGCACCAAGGTGCCGTTCCAATTGCGAGGGACGGCGATCGAGTAGTACGCGCCGTTGCTGTCTTTGCCGCCGTAGCAAGTAGTTTCGGCAGGAATGGTGTCCGGGCACGCCGCCGTCGGCAACTGGTCCGCAGCCGCGGCCGCGGCAGGAACCGCTGTCATGCCCACCAGTAAGGCGGCGATGAGTGAAACCGTCTTCATGAGTCCTCCGCGAGCTGCGCATCGTCGCGCTGGGGTGACGGTAGACACACCGGCCGCGACCCGCAGAGGTTGCGTTCATTGAGTTCACGTGGCGAATTAATCGTCCACGTTGAAGGAAACGTCCCGCGCGGTCTCGATGAAGGAACGGATTGCGGTGTTGCGGGCGGACGTGCGCCAGATCGGCACCACGACCATCGGCGGCATGTCGTGGATCGGCACCACCGCGAGGCCCGGGAAAGACATTCGATCGAGTGCGGTGCTGACCGTGACATGCAAGCCGTGGCCGCGTGCGACGGAAGTCAGGGCGTCTTCGAAGATCAGCGTTGAGCGGCCGGCCATCGACGGGATGTCCTCGGCCAACCGATCGAGCGGGACACCGGACGGCGTCGTCGGCGGGATCCACGCGTCCTGCAACTCCTCCGGCCAGGAATTGCTCGGGCTCAGCAGCGGATGACCGGCGAGCCGCTCGATGCTGATCGATCTGTGTTCAGCCAACGGGTGGCCGGACGGGACGATCACGCCCCGGCGCACGTGATGCAGCACCGGGCCGACGGTCAGGCCGGGCGCCTCAACGGCTTTGCCGTCGCCGCCAGGGCTCCAGACCAGTTGCACGTCGGTGTCCTCTGGCCGGAACGGGCCCCGCGACCCGATGTCGAAGTTGACCATCGCCCGGAGTTTGACCGTGAACCCCGGATAGCGGTGTTCGAAGGCGGTCACGATCCGGGTGACGGCTTTGCCGCCGATGGAAGGCATGTAGCCGACCGACAGTTCGACCTGTACGTCGTGCGCGACGGCCTGGCAGTCGGTCAAAGCCGAAGTCAGCGCACCGAATCCACGCCGGGCGCCGTCGTGGAACTTCTCGCCGAGCGGGGTGAGCCGCACGGTCCGGCTGGTCCGTTCGAACAACGGCCCGCCGATCTCGCGTTCGAGGGTACGGATCAGCTGGCTCACCCGGCCCTGCGTGATGTGCAAGCGATCCGCGGCCCGGCCGATATGCAATTCGTCGGCAAGGACCAGGAAGGTTTCCACGTCCCGTAGCTCCACTGCGGCCCCTCGCGCTCGACCCGGTCGATGACGACGCTCATGGTCAGGTTAGCGCCACCTCGCCGGGCATCCGATTGCAGCTTCTGTCATCGGAATCGCCGGAACCATACGAAAGTCGTGCCAGCTCAGGAACGCCTGTGCTGGACCGGCGAGCCCATGTCCGAAGTGGACATATGCGCTGGCCCTGGCCGCAGGATCCGGCAGATCAGATCACGGCTTGCTTGCTCCGGGCCCCGGTTCGCCGAGGACTCCAGCGTCATCCGCAGCCGTTGATACGCCGCAACGGCCCGGGCGGGTTGATTGGCCAGGACACAGGCCCGCATCAACACGCGGTACGCGGGTTCGTCGAGGGGATCGGTCGCGACGAGGGTTTCGGCGAGCACCTGTGCCAGGCGCGGCGCGTTCGTCCGCAACGAGCACTCCGCGGCCACGTGCCGAGACCGCCGCAGTAAGGCCTTCTGTACGTCACGGGCCTGTTCGGCCCAAGGCGCGGTGCGATGGTCGGTCAACACCGGCCCGTCGTCGAGCAGTCGCATTGCCTTTTCGGCGATGAGCAGGCCGTGTGCGGCCTGGGCGTCCTGCAGCAGGCGTTCCGCCTTGAGGACCTGCGTGGCTGCCTCGTGCAGATCCACATGGACCGAGTCGCCCAATCGGTAACCACGTCTGCCGCCGACGATCGTGTCCTGGCCGAACCGGCCACGGAGCCGGCTGACCAGCGTCGCCACGTTGGCCTCGGGTTCACGCGGCGGCGCGCCCTCCCACAGCGCGTCGACGACGTCGGGCATCGGTACCGTGCGGTCACATTGCGCGCCGAGCAGCGCGAGCAGAGTTCGCGCTTTCCGGCTACCGACCGCACGGGGCTCCCATGCGTCCGCTGTGTTGGACACCCTGACCACGCCGACCAGCCGCAAGTACCAGCTCATACCCCTACGGCGTGACGTCCGCGTGCCACGGGTGTGCCACACAGTTTCTAAACAGTCGTCAGCGAGACCTCAGTGGACTTGATCAGGGCGACGACCTGGGCGCCCGCGGCCAGACCGAGGTCGTTCACGGCGTCGCGAGTGATCGCGGCGGTCAGTTCGCCGCCGTCGAAAGAGATCTTGACGGTGGCCATCGCCGCGCCGGTGGTGACGCTGGTGACCTCGCCACGCAGCTGGTTGCGGATGCTGATGCCGGGGACCGGCTCGGTGGACAGGGCCACCTCGGTCGACTTGATCAGCGCGTTCACTTGCGTGCCAGTGACGAGTCCCAGCTCGTCGACGGCCTCACGGGTGATCGCCGCGGTGATCTCCTGCCCGCCCGTCAGCCGCGTTTTGACTGTGGCCATGACCTCGCCGGACTGGACCGCGCTCACCGTGCCGGTGAGCTTGTTACGGATGCTCAGTGCCATGAGCGCGGACTGTAATGCCGGTCCGGCGGCCCCGCGACTCAGTCGTAAGCCGGCCGGTTGGCGCTCCAGTAGCCGCAGAAGTAGATCTGCTTCTTGGCGATGTCACGCTCGTTGACGAGGTACCGCCGAATCGATGTGGCCAGCTTCTGTTCACCGGCCACCCATGCGTACGGCTTGCCCTCGGGGAACGTCATCGACCGCAGGGCGTTGATCACCTCGGCGCCGCGTTGTGCGCCGCGGGAGAGCCAGGACACCTCGACGCCGTCCGGAATCGCCAGCTCGAGCCGCGTGAACGAGTCGGCGACCTCCAGGAACACGGTCGCGTTCGTCTGCGGCGCAAGGCTTTCCAGAATTCCGGCGATCGCGGGCAGTGCCGTCTCGTCGCCGACCAGGAGCTGCCAGTCCGCGTCCTGCGGCTCGTACTCGGAACGGTCGGACAGCACGCCGATCCGGTCGCCGGGACTGGCCGCGCACGCCCACTTCGAGGCCGGACCGGTGTCGCCGTGCAGGACGAAGTCGATGTCCAGCTCGCCACGCGCATGGTCGATCCGGCGGACCGTGTAGTTGCGCATCACCGGACGGCGGTCGGCGGGCATGGCCTGCAGCTCGGGCCACCAGTCCTCGGTGACCGGCAGCCGGAAGTCCGCTGCGACCGGGAAGAACACCCTGGCCAGGTGATCTGGTCCGGCGTAGGCGAAGTTCGGGACGTCGTCACCGGCGAGCGTGATCCGGGCCATGTGCTCGGACAGCTTCCGCACGGCCGTGACGGTCACGAACATCGGCCGCTGCTGGCTTTTCACGGACATCCCACGCTCCTCCCAGGCTGCTATCGGTTAGCCTAACCTAACTTCGATCACCGGAGGAGGGCTGGGTTCGATGCGATGGTGACCAAGCAGGCGAGCTAGAGTCGAAAGGGTGAACGTCGAGGTGACACCCCTGCCGGGTTTGGGCACACGCCAGGACTTCGTCTCACGCGGCGGCCGGAGGATCGGGGTGATCACGTACCGGGACGGCAAGATGGAGATGATCGTCTCCAAACAGGACGACACGGATTCGTGCGTCGCGTCGATCCCGCTGACCACCGAGGAGGGCGCGACCCTGGCCACGTTGCTCGGCGCGCCGCAGCTGGTCTCACAGTTGCGCGACCAGCACAGGGAAGTCACCGGGATCAACACCCGACAGCTCCCGCTCGTGCCGGGGTCGCCGTACGACGGCAAGACCCTCGGTGACACGGCGTTGCGTACGAGGACAGCGGTGTCCGTCGTCGCGGTGGTGCGTAACGGCACCGTCCACCCCTCGCCCCGGCCGGACTTCCGGCTCGTCGGAGGCGACATGCTCGTCACGGTCGGCACGCCCGACGGGCTGAGCAACGCCGCCGACGTTCTCGAGTCCGGCTGATCTGATCCACCACAAGGGGACAAGTGCACGACACCGCCATCTCCCTGATCGAACTGGGAGCGGTTTTCTTCGGCCTGGGTTTGCTCGGACGCATCGCGTGGAAGATCGGGATATCGCCGATCCCGCTGTACCTGATCGGCGGCCTCGCTTTCGGCGCCGGCGGGCTCGTCCCGTTACACGGCATCGAGGAATTCGCCTCGCTGGCCGCCGAAATCGGCGTGATCCTGCTGTTGTTGCTGCTGGGCCTGGAGTATTCGGCGGACGAACTCGTCACCGGGATGCGCCGGTCCTGGCTGGCGGGTGTGCTCGACATCGTGCTCAACGCCGTGCCCGGCGCGTTGGTGGCGTTGTGGCTGGGCTGGGGCCCGGTCGGCGCGATCGCGATGGCCGGGGTCACGTACATCTCCTCGTCGGGGATCATCGCGAAAGTCCTGGGCGACCTGGGCAGGCTCGGTAACCGCGAAACGCCGGTGGTGCTGTCGATCCTGGTGTTCGAGGACCTGGCGATGGCGGTGTACCTGCCGATCCTCACGGCCTTGCTGGCCGGTGCGACGCTGGCGGGCGGGCTGACCGCGGTGGGGGTCTCGCTGATCGTGATCACGATCGTGCTGATCGTCGCCCTGAAATTCGGCCGGTACGTGTCGATGCTCGTCGACAGCCAACTGCCGGAAGTGTTCCTGCTGCGGGTGCTCGGCGCCGCGCTGCTGGTCGCCGGGATCGCCGCACAGCTGCAGGTCTCCGCCGCGGTGGGCGCGTTCCTGCTGGGCATCGCGATCTCCGGGTCGACCGCCGAGAACGCGACGAAGCTGCTGGAACCGTTGCGGGACTTGTTCGCCGCGATGTTCTTCGTGGTCTTCGGGCTCAACACGAACCCGACGACCATTCCACCGGTGCTCGGTTACGCCGTCCTGCTGGCCTTCGTCACCGCGTTGACGAAGGTGGCCACGGGCTGGTTCGCCGCACGGCAGCAGGGGATCGGCCGGATGGGCCGCGCGAGGGCAGGCGCCGCGCTGGTCGCCCGAGGCGAGTTCTCGATCGTCATCGCGGGTCTCGCGGTGACCGCGGGTGCCGTGGACGAGCAACTTGCCGCACTGGCAACGGCTTACGTGCTGCTGATGGCTGTGCTCGGTCCGGTCGCCGCCCGTGTCGTGGAACCAGTGGCCCGTGGTATGCAACGGAGATTGCGGCCTAATCCGTCACCGGGATGATCCGGGCGTCGAGGAGTTCGCCGTCCTCGATGGTCAGGATCCCGATGGTGCCGTGCGGCTGGCGGCGGCGGTCGGTCGGCGAGCCGGGGTTGAAAACCCTTACGCCGTCGCCGGTTTGGTCCATCGGGATGTGCGAATGGCCGAACACCACCAGGTCCGCGTCCGGGAACCGGCGGCGCATCCGTGCGGTGCGGCCGGTGGCCTGGCCGCTGTCGTGGATCATCGCGACCCGCAGACCGGCCAGGTCGAGATCGAGCGTCTCCGGAGCACCCCACGCGGCCACGTCCGGCCCGTCGTTGTTGCCGAGCACGACATGAACCGGCGCGAACTGCGCCAGCTCGTCCAGGACATCCGCTGTGCACACGTCGCCCGCGTGCAGGATCACATCCGTGTCCCGCAAGTGCGCGGCCACTCTGGGCGGGCACGACTTCCAGCGCCGGGGCGAGTGCGTGTCGGCGAGTACCACGACTCTCATCCGGCCATTGTGCTGCAAAGCTTCTGCAATGGCCGGTCATACGATCCCACCATGGGAGTTCCCTGGGGCGTAGTCGCCTATCCGGAATCAGCCGACCGCGCCGAGATCATCGCCGAGTGGGGCCCGCTGGCGCACGAGTCGTACGAGGAAACCGGCTTCAACATCCTGCACGGCACCGATCGGATCCACTTCCTGCCGGGCGCCGAACCGACCGTCCACTCTGACCCCGAGGCGCGGGCCAGGGTCGACGCCCTGCCGTCCGGTGACGGCACGTACGACGACTTCGAGCGGCTTTTCGACGGTTACGAACTGTTCGTTCCGTGGGATGTTTTCGGGCGAGTCAAGGCACCTGGCAGCCGGGTCGACGGCAAGTTCGCGGTGTTCGTGCCCGACTTGGTGCGGGTGGATGAGGAACCGTGACGACCTCGTCGCCGATTCCGGTGTCGCCGTTCTGGCCAGGCAACTGCATGACCAGGCGAAGCTGGCCAGCGAACTGCGGATGATCATCGAGATCAGCTTCTAGCGTACAGACCGTGGAACCCGGCTTCGCGGGCGATCTCCTCGGCGTGCGCGGTGTGCGCGGCGGCTTGGGTGTGGTCGTTCAGGTTTGTCAACGCGGCGGCCAAGCCGAGGTGGATCCGGGCTTCGGTGTGCCGCTGGCCGCCGCGTACAGCCAGATCGAGGGCGCGGAAGTAGTGCCGGATCGCCTCGCGGTGATCCCCTCGGCGATGGCAGACCGACCCAAGGGTTTCCAGCGTGTCGCTTTCGAAGCTCGGGTCGCCGAGCGTCGCCGCGACGGTGATGGCGGAATGTGCGTACTCCAAAGCGGTTTCGTGCTCGCCGAGATGGCTGTGCAGTTCGGCGTACTCGCACAGCAGGAATGACTGGATCGGGCGTTTCAGGGGAACGTCGGTGAAACGTTCGGTCTCGGCCAGCAAGGCACGGGCCTGGTCGATGTCACCGGACTCGCGGTGGATGTAGGCGAGCGCGGCCAAAGACGCCACCGCACAGTTCTGCTCGCCGAATTTCTCGGCGAGTGCGAGCGTGACCGTGTAGCACTCGGTCGCCGTTCGCAAGTCGCCGCGCCACCCGGACACCATGCCGATGGCCATCATTCCCAGCATGCGACCGACCTCGTGCATCTCGACCAGCCGGTTCGCATGGCTGATCGCCTCATCGAGGTCGCCGACGGCCGCGTGGCCGAAGGCGAGCTGGGTCAACGCGGTCGTTTCGCCCACGTCCCATCCGGTGTCCCGGCTCATTGCCAGGGCACGGGCGGCGTGCGTCAACGCTTCCGGCGACCGGCACTGCCGCATCCGCAGATCGGCCAGGCTGTGCAGCCCGATGATCTCGCCCCGGACATCGCTGACGGCACGAGCGGCCTGCAGCGCCCTGGTGACGACGATCTCCCAGTCGATCACATGCGGATGGATGGAGAAGTACCCGCGCAGCAAGGCCGCCAGCTGCCACGCCAACGCGTCGGGTGCTTGCGAGATGGTGGCGACCAGTGTGGGACGTTCGGCATCCAGCCAGGCCAATGCGCCGTGCGGTTCCGTGAACGCGACCGGTGTGCCGGGATGGGCGACGGGTGCGGGGTATTCGGCCGCGTACAACATTTCCGTCGCCGAGCAGAGGTTGCCCAGGCACCAGTCGTGGAACCGGTCGACCGGGCTCGGACCGAGCTCACGGCCGTACAGCCGAAGCAGGTCGTGGAACGTGTACCGGCCGCCGGACGTCGGCTGGATCAGATGCGCGGCCGCCAAGGTTTCGAGAGAGCGTTTGGCCGGGGCTTCGAGCAGGTACGAAGCCACGCCCGCGGCGAAGTCCGGCCCGGGAATCCACGCCAGCAGCCGGAACAGCGTGGCGGCCTGGTCGTCGAGGGTGTGGTACGAGGTGGCGAACGCGGCCCGCACCGCGGACTCCTCGTCGCCGTGAACCTCCAACGCGGCCAGACGGTTTCCGTTGCGCAGCAGCGCAATGTGCTCCGCCAGCGGGCGGTGCGGATGCGCGGCGAGGTCTGCGGCGGTGATCCGCAACGCGAGCGGGAGGTGTGCGCACAGCTCCGCGAGTTCGGCGATTCCTTCCTCCGGCACGCCCAGCACACCAAGCAGTTCGTGCGATTCGGCGACCGGAAGGCTGTTCAGGATGATCTGCCGGGCGCCGTCCTTCACGACCAGCCCGTCCAGCCGGTTGCGGCTGGTGACCAGTAACAGGCTGCCCGGAGTCCCTGGCAGAAAGGGTCGGACCTGGTGTACGTCGGTGGCGTTGTCCAGCAGAACGAGCATTCGCTTGCCGCTCAACAAGGTCCGGTACAACGCCGCGGCTTCGTCCGCGTCGGCAGGGACGCCTTCGGGTGGCACACCGAGTGCCCGCAAGAATCGGCCAAGCACGTTCTGGCCACGTAGATCGGCTTGTAGCTGCCCGTCAGGGAAGTGCTCACGCGCCCTGTGTCCCCAATGGACAGCCAACGCGGTCTTGCCGACGCCCGGCATGCCGGCGATGACCACCGCGGGCGCGGCTCGCAAGCTGTCCAATTCGGACAGATAGTCCGCGCGGCCGGTGAACCCGCCGACGTCGGCCGTGAGCTGGGCGGGTTTGGTGGCCGGACGGCTGATGTCCTGCCGGAGCACCTGCTGATGGGCCGTCTGCAGCTCGAGCGACGGCTCGACGCCCAGCTCGTCGACCAGCCTGCGGCGCATGTCGGTGAACAGCTGCAAGGCCGCGGCCTGTTGCCCGTTACCGGCCAATGCGAGGCCTAGCCTGGCATGGAGGCCTTCGTGCAGCGGCTCGTCGAGCTGACGTAACTGGGTGACCGCGTCGGCGTGTCGTCCCGACTGGATGGCCGTGTCGGCGAACTTGAGCGTGACATCAAGGCGGCGCTGGGCGAGCGCCACGGCCTGTGGATGGGCACGGACCTGGTCCGGCAGGTCGGCCAGCACCGGTCCACGCCAGCAGGCCAACGCGTCGGCGAGCAGATCGCGGTCGACCAGAGCGTCGAAGGCGTGCAGGTCGGTGTCCGCGACCAGTCGATATCCGCTGCCGACCAGATCGATCTCCAGGCCTGCCCGCCGCAACCGGGAGACGTACCCGGTGACCAGCTCCGAGCAGCTGTGCGGCACTTTGCCTGGCCAGAGCACCTCGATGATCTCGTCGCGGCTGACCACCTGGCCCGCGTGCAACGCGAGCAAGCCGAGCAGGCAGCGCTGTTTGGTCGCGGCCACGTGGACTTCCTGGCCGGCGACATGGATCGTGAGTGGGCCGAGCACCCCCACCTGCCGGGTCACGGACGTCATTCTACGTGTTCTTGACGTGTCAAGAATCCGGTTTGCGTCCTGCCGGTCTGGCTAGCGTGCCGCTCATGGCGGATGTGCGAGGGGGTAGCTGATGGACCGGCGAGGCTTTCTGGCGACCACGGCCACGGTCGGTGCGGCGATGGCGTTACCGGGCGAGGCGGCTGCGGCGCCGGGGGAGAACGTGATGGGACCGGTCGCGATCGGGCCGCACGATCCCCGCTACGAGGACCTTGCGATACGGGGACAGAACGACCGGTTCGTCACGCGGCCGGAGTCGTTCCGGATCGTCACGACGACGGACCAGGTAGTCCGGGTGGTCGGCGAGGCCGTCCGGGCGGGCAAGCGGATCACGGTTCGCAGCGGCGGGCATTGCTACGAGAACTTCGTCGGCGAGCCTGCGCCCGGCGTGATCATCGACATGGTCGAGATGAACCAGGTGTACTTCGACGCGCGGCGCCGTGCGTTCGCGATCGAACCAGGTGCGTTGCTCTCCGAGGTCTACGAGACGCTCTACTACGGCTGGGGTGTGACGATCCCAGCAGGGCAATGCGGCACCGTCGCGGCAGGTGGGCAGATCCAGGGCGGCGGCTACGGGCCGTTGTCACGCAGGCTCGGGTCCGTTGTGGACTACTTGGAGGCCGTGGAAGTCGTTGTGGTCGACCGGGATGGGCGTGCCCGTGCGGTCGTCGGCTCCCGTGATCCCAAGGACCCGAACCACGACCTGTGGTGGGCACACACCGGCGGTGGCGGCGGCAATTTCGGTGTGGTGACACGGTATTGGCTGCGTACACCGGAAGTGCAGGGCAACGACCCCACGAAACTGCTGCCCAAACCGCCACGCGGGATCATCGGCGGCTACGCGGTCTGGCGATGGGCGGACCTCGACCGGGAGAAGTTCCGTCGGCTGCTGACCAATCACGCCGCCTGGCACGAGCGCAACAGCACACCGAACGCGCCTGGCGTCAACGTGTACAGCGTCTTCATGATCGGCGGGAAATCCGCGGCCACAGGTGCGATGCCGGGGGACATGTTCCTGAGCGCGCAAGCGGATGCCTACGTGCCGGGTGCGGAACAGCAGCTGAGGGACTTCTTCGCGGCCATGACCGAAGGAGTCGGCGGCCATTCGGAAGTGTGGACGCAGCCGTCGCCGTGGCACGCCGCGGTGAAGGGTGCCATCACCAGCATCGGCGAGATCGGCAGGCAGAAACAGAAAGCGGCCTACCTGAAGCGGCGCTTCCCCGACAGCCAGCTCGACGCCATCTACGACACGTTGTCCGTGGAGAGAACGGACTTGGTCACCAGGATGCTGTGGATGATGTCCTACGGCGGCAAGGTGAACGAGATCGACCCGGCGGCAACGGCCTCAGTCCAACGGGACTCGATGCTCAAGGTGCTGTACATCTCGGCATGGCAGGACGCCACCCAGGACAACGCGCACATCGAGTGGGTACGCGGCTTCTACAAGAAGGTGTACGAGGAAACCGGCGGTGTCCCGGTGCCGAACGAGGTCAGCGACGGGTCGTACATCAACTACCCGGACGCCGATCTGGCCGATCCAGCGCTGAACACGTCGGGTGTGCCGTGGTCTACTTTGTACTACAAGGACAATTACCCACGCCTGCAACGGATCAAGGCCAAGTACGACCCGCGCGACGTGTTCACGCACGCGCTGGGAATCCGTCCTGCCTAGGGGGAACTGAGATGTCAGTGAATCGACGTGCCTTTCTCGCCTCGTCGGCCACGGTCGGCGCGGCTATGGCGATGCCCGGGGTGGCATCCGCCGAGGGCCGGCCCACACTGGGACCGGTCACGATCACACCGGGCGACCCGCGCTTCGAGGACCTTGTCCTGCGCGGTCAGAACGATCGGTTCACCCCGCGGCCGGAGTCGTTCCGGGTGGTGGGTTCGACCGACCAGGTCGTCCGAGTCGTCGGCGAGGCCGTCCGTGCGGGCAAGCGGGTCAGCGTCCGCAGCGGAGGCCACTGCTACGAGAACTTCGTGGGAGATCCCCAGCCCGGCGTGGTCATCGACATGGTCGAGATGAACGACGTGTACTACGACCAGGAGCGTCGTGCGTTCGTGATCCAGCCGGGCGCGCTGCTGTCCGACGTGTACCAGACGCTGTACTTCGGCTGGGATGTAACGATTCCAGGCGGCCAGTGCGGGACTGTGGCCGCCGGCGGGCACATCCTCGGCGGCGGCTACGGCCCACTGTCCCGGCGCGACGGATCCGTTGTGGACTACCTGTACGCGGTCGAAGTCGTTGTGGTGGAACGCAATGGTCAGGCACGGGCGATTGTGGCCACACGCGAGCCCGACGACCCGCACCGCGACCTGTGGTGGGCGCACGCCGGTGGCGGCGGCGGAAACTTCGGGATCGTGACGAAGTACTGGATGCGTTCACCGGGCGCGACAGGGAACGATCCGTCGAAGCTGCTGCCCAGACCACCTAGCGCGACCCTCGGCGGTGTGATGATCTGGAACTGGCCGGACCTTACGAAGGACAGGTTCCGTCGCCTGCTGACCAACCACGGGCAGTGGTACGAGCGCAACACCGCGCCGGACACGCTGGCCAGCGTATTCATGATCAACGGTCACAAGAAGGGCCAGCCGCCACCCCCACCACTGGCCGGCGATCTCTTCCTGACCGCCCAGATCGACGCGGGTGCGCCGAACGCCGAGCGTTACCTGCGTGGATACTTCGAGGCCATCAGCGACGGAGTCGGTGGCACGCCGATCATCTCCCCGCAACCAACACCGTGGCTGACTTCCGTGCAGCGTTCGGTGCAGGGTGTCGGCGAGATCGGCAGGCAGAAGAACAAGGCGGCCTATTTGCGCAGGCGCTACAACGATCACCAGCTCGACACACTGTACGCTCAGTTGTCCAATGTGGACCCTTCGCTCGCTGTCACCATGCTGTGGCTGGTGTCCTACGGTGGCAAAGTGAACACGGTCGATCCGGCAGCGACCGCCTTGGCCGACCGCGACTCGTTGCTCAAAACCGTCTACATCGCGGCATGGGAGGACCCGGCTGCGGACGACGCGCACATCAAGTGGATCCGCCAGTTCTACAAGGACGTGTACGCGGAGACCGGAGGTGTTCCGGTACCGAACGAGGTCAACGGCGGGTCGTACATCAACTACCCGGACATCGACCTGGCCGATCCGGCGTGGAACACCTCCGGTGTGCCCTGGTCCACTTTGTACTACAAGGGCAACTACCCACGCCTGCAACGGATCAAGGCGAAGTACGATCCGCGTGACGTGTTCACGCACAAGCTGGGAATCCGTCCGGCCTAGGGGTAGTTGGCCAGGTTGGCCACGTTGCGCTGGGGGTTGGACGGCCCGCCGGTGTTGTTGATGATCCGGTTGATCGTGCCCGCGCCACCGAGCGACACGGTCACCATGCTGTGGAACCGGACACCCGGGACGTTGGGCACCTCGAAGGCGCGTTCACCGACAACACTGCGGTTGACATTGAAGTTGCAGTAGCTGCCCAGGCCCCACGCCTCGTGGTTGGTGACGGTGTTGGCCACCTTGTAGGCCGCGTAACCCCGTGTCGACCCGTTCATCCAGGCTGCCTGGTTGGGCGGGTCGTACGGCATTTCGTTCTGGTAGAAGTACGTCCGGCCACGGTTGCCGTTCCAGATGGTCTGGTACTTCTGGTAGTGCTCGACGAACAGGCCGTACGCGGTCACGTCGTCGCCGTTGACGATCAGGCCGACGTCCGCGGTGTTGGTGTTCCAGCCGACACCGGAACCGTGGTCGCCGCGCCAGATCCACGAGTGGTCGGAGATGACGTTGTTGCTGTTGATCACCAGGCTGTTGGTGGCCCGGCCGACCCCGGCACCGCCGACCCGGATGAACATGTCGTGCAACGAAGTCGGGTTGGCGGCGTGGTTGGCGCTGGAGCCGTTCGGTCCGATTTGGACAAGGGTGTTGGAGTTGGTGGCGCCGGCGTCCACGAGGATCCCGGCGATCTTCACACCGTCCACATCGGCCACTGACAGCGCGGTGATGCCGTTCTCCGGGATGAGAGTCGCCAGCCCGAGCCCGAGTACGACGGTGTTCGGCCGGGTGACCTGGATGGTCTGGTTGAGCCGGTAGATGCCAGGCGTGACAAGCAGATGCTGGCCCTGCGCGAGTGCTGCGTTGATCTGCGCTGCGGTGGTGCCGGGCTTGGCGATGAAGAACTGGGAGACGGGAATCGACGTGCCCGCCGGAGCGTCGCTCTGCCACGTCGTGCCCCGGGCGCTGGTCCTGACACTGGGGACGAAGACGTGGTAGTTACGGCTCGAATCCGCGTAGAGGAACGGTTTTTCGCGGATGATCGGCGTGTAGGCCACCGTGGTGTGCGGTGGGCTCGGGAACGTGCTCGCCGGAGCGCCGGCGACACCCGTGAACACCATGTTCCAGTTCGCGCCGGACCAACTGCCGATCTGGGAGTCTCGGGTGTACCACTGCTGTTGGGAACCGGACCGGATCTGTCCGTCGATCTTGCTGTCGGCGATGAACCCGCCACTGGACCACCCGCCGTCATCGAGCTGCAGGTTGCCCTTCATGTGCATCCGGCGATAGGGAGCGGCCTGCGAGACAGCCCACCGGTCGGTGCCACCACTCGGTGCGACAGCGAGGTTTTCCGCGCCACGCCAGAAGTTGTGCGTGGCGTTGCCGCCGAACCAGTCGGCTTCCACGTGCACCGCACCGTTGATGTTGGTGTTGTCCGGTGACATGCCCAGGCCGAGGACCTGGGTGTAGTACCCGACGTTGATGTTCACGTTGTACGAACCGGGCTCGAACAGGAAAGCGTATCGGTTGGCGCCGAACTGGCTGCGTTCCTGCTGCGTGAACACCTGGTTCACCCGCTGCTGGATGGTGGCCTGCGGGGTGCCCGGCGTGAAGATGATGACGTTCGGCCCAAGATCGGGCGGTGCCGCGATCGCCTGCGGCGTGACGATGAGCGCGCCGGTGAGCGAGGCGAGCACACCGAGCCGAAGAAGTCGCCGTGAGATCACCAGAATCTCCTAACGTCGGCCGCTGCGGCTCGCCATCAGGGCAGGGCCGAGCGCGCAACGGCGTCCCATCCACCTGGCGGCGACACGCTCATGTGCGCGACGTGGAGCACGGCCATGGTAGCGCTCTCACGCCCAGGACGCGACGACGTAACGCTGACCGGAACAAGCTGTGTTCAGCGGGCTTCGAGGAAACGGACGGCCTCGTTGACCATGTCGCACAGGGGACAACTCGGTTTCGTGGTTGTCGCCGGGGGACGTTCGACCGCGCGCGCCGAGGGCTCCTGTGTCGGGGTAGACGAAGGAACCTGAGCCGTGCTGCGTGGCTTGTGAGTCGGCGTCGCAGGCTTGGGAGGCTGCACGGTCGCAGTCATCGTGACGGTCGTCGGCACCGTGACCGGAGAGAGCGTGACCGTCGGCAAAGATGGCGCTGGCCCGGATGCGGTGACCTGGCCTGCGGACGGCGAGTCGCCCACCATTGTTACGACAGCAAAGCATGCGGCGCACGCCACGGCAATCGCCAGCGGCACCCGCAGAGATCGCCTTCCCGGCGCTTTGACCCGATCCCGGCCGCTCTTCTTCGCCCGGCGAAGCGCCGCGTCGGCCTCGACGATCAACGCCTCGAGGTCGCTGTCCGGATGCCCGATCGCGATGCCGAACGAAGCCGTGATCGACTCGATCCGGACCGTTCCGCCCTCGGTGGGTGCGTGCACGATCAACGACCGGACGTCCCGCCTGACCCGCTCGGTCACGGCCACGGCCTCGTCCAGGGTGGTCTCGGGGAGCAGGAGCAGGAACTCGTCGCCGCCGTACCGGCCGAGAAGATCACCCTTTCGTGTGCTGTGCCTCAGCGTGTCGGCGACGGCCTTGAGCACCGCGTCTCCGGCGACGTGGCCGTACTTGTCGTTGACGCGCTTGAAGTTGTCGAGATCCACGACGACCAACGCGGTCGATGAGGACGCCGCGAGCAGACGTGGCGCCTGCGCGTCCCATCCCCACCTGTCCAGCAACATCGTCAGGCGGTCGGTAGCCCATGGCCCGTGCGGGTGGCCGCACGAATCGCAGCTGGACGAATTGGTCATCTTGGGGCAGTCTCCCTTCGGCCGGAGAGACTATCGGTTGACTGCCCGTGACGCAGCGTTCATAGGGGTGAACCGTTGACCTGTCGGGTGATCTCTGCGTGACCGTTTCGCAGGCTCGCGATAACTGTGCCCCACATGACAATCGCGCCACCGAAACCTGTCACCACGGGCCATGCCCAAGCCAGTCCGGACAGCCCGAGCGCCGCCGCCAGGACGGCCACGGCGCACAACAACAGGGCCATCGTGCGGAACCGGGTCGAACCGAAGATCTTCGTGAACGGGATGAAGTGGACGCCGACGCAGAACAGGATCCACGTCGCCGAGGCCTCGGGCTTGTCCAGCACGGCCGTCAGGACACGGCTACCCGCGAAGATCGCCACCACCATGAGCAGGACTGCGATGCCGTACTGCTTGCCGAACGGGTTCTTGGCGTCGCCGCTGGGGTCCGGCAGTCGCCCGCCGTGCCGGCGCAGACTCATCGCCCACACCACCAAACCGACCAGAACGGCGATCCCGACGACCCGTAGCACGATCATCGCCGCGTCGGGCGCCGACGTCACGCCGTAGAACCACCAGCCGATGCCGAAGCCGCCGCCGATGAACGTCGTCGCCATGAGCGTGGCCATGTGGCCTTTGCTGAACTCAGCCATGCGAAATCTCAAACCCCAGTCGTGTGCACCGTCAGGCGAGGACGTCCGCCAAGATCGGTAGTGCGATGTTGCGCCCGGAGATCACGGCGACCGGCTGACCGGCCACGTCGACCTTTCCCGCGAGCAGGGCGGCGACCGGCACCGCGCCCGCGCCCTCCGCGACCACGCCGTGGTTGGCCGCGAGATACCGGATGGCGTGCCGCAGTTCCGCCTCGGTGACCCTGATCAGCGAGTGAACGTGATCCCGGATCAAACCCACGGTCACCGAACCGGGCTCGAGGTTGCCGGTGATGCCGTCGGCGATGGTGTCGCCGACGGTGATCTCCACGTCGTGGCCGGCCTTGATGGTTTCCGACATCGCGACCGACTCGGCCGACTCGACCCCGACGATCCGCACGTCAGACCGCTGCGACGCCCACAACCCAAGTCCGGAAGCCAACCCACCGCCGCCGATGGCGCAGACAACCGTCATCGGTCCGTCAACCTGTGCGTCGAGCTCGTAGCCGATGGTGCCTTGGCCGGCGATCACGGCCGGGTCGTTGTACGGCGAGACGTAAACCCCGTGCGTCAGGCTCAAGGCGTGCTGTTCGGCCTCGTCGTAGGACGTGCCGACCCGAATCAGCTCGACGCTGCCGAACGCCTGCAACTTCGACACCTTGGCAGGCGAAGCGTTGCCAGGGACCACAACTGTCGCTCGTGCGCCCAGCAATGCCGTGGCGGTCGCGACTCCCAACCCGTGATTCCCCGCGGAGGCGGTCACGACTTCGACGTCGGGGTCGAGGTCCCGCATGGCGGCGATGGCGCCGCGGACCTTGAAGGAACCGCTCGGCTGTGTGGTCTCCAGCTTCAGCCAGACGTTTCCGGTGGTGTCCACCGGTGTCGGCCGCAGCACCGCCGACACCCGCTTCCACGCTTTGCCCAGGTCGTCGACGTCAGGGACACGGACCGTGCGGATCATGCGCCCAGCCTAGCCACACCGGATTCGTGCACACAGATCAACGAAACGCGGTCCGGTGATCGTTGGCCCAGGTGGTGAAGCTGATCGGGGCGCGGCCGAGGATCTGTGCCACGTGGTCGGTCAGCAGCGCGTACTGCAGGTCCGCCTGCAGCCTGGCCGGGGAAAGGCGCTGGTTGGACGTTCCATGCGTGATCTTGTCGACCAGGTCGTTCCATTGAGTGATGTCTGGGACTCAGCCGGGCAAGTGGCCGATCTCGTCGGTGATCCAGCCAGGTTCGCCGAAGCGCTTGTCGCAGGCCTGGCCGACCGGGACGCGGATGAGGACCCGGCCAGGCGACGGCCGAGTTCCGCGCGATCATGGGCGTTCCGCCGACAGTGTTCTTCGGCCGGGGCGCCTCGCCGAACGTCCGCTGTCTGGGGCCGTTTAATCCGTTGAGCTTGCCACCGGCGGGGCCGTAACCTGATCCCTGCGAGGCAATGAACGGACTTCCTGCTACGGGACCAAGAGTGCCACACAGGCGCTTGGAGCTAGTCCGGTCACTCTCCTCGTATCGCGAGGCCATGAGGGAACTTCCTACTACTCGACTGTAAATCGAATCCTGTAGTTCCTTCGCTTTCCTCGCGTCACGACTTCGGGCTCGCCACGCAGGGGGAGGGTGGCGAGCCCTTGCGCGTGCGCCCGCGGGTCTGTTTGTCTCACCTCACTGGGAGGTGACCATGAAGGTCCGCGTTGTTCTGGCAGTCGCGCTCGCTCTGGTGGGAATGGCGCCGGCGGCGGCAGCCGCCACTCAGGTCAAGGTTCTCCAGCTCAACATCTGCAACAGCGGTGTGGCCGGGTGCTACACCGGCCGTGCGGTGTCCAAAGCGGTCTCGGTGATCACGTCGACCAAGCCGCAGGTCTTGTCGGTCAACGAATCCTGTTCCGGTGACGTAGAGCCGCTCCGGCAGGCGATGGGTGCGGCGCGGGTCGCATTCGTTGCCGCGCAACGACCCGACGGATCGCCGGTGCTGTGCACGAACGGGCAGCAATACGGAAACATTGTGATGGTCACGGAATCGCTGGCCGGTTCGACCACAGCGACAGGCAGGTACAGCGCCCAGGACACCAGCACCGAGCGGCGGGTATGGGCGTGCCTTCCCGGTGGACGGATCAGCGCATGCACGACGCATCTGTCCGCGCGCAGCGGGTCGACGGCGTTGGCCCAGTGCAAGGAACTGATGGCCAAGGCGGTCGGATACACCCGTCCGACTGTGGTCGCCGGGGACATGAACCTGCGTTATCAAGGCTCGCCGAACGTACAGGACTGCAATCCCAGCGGCTTCTACCGCAAGGGCGACGGCAGCGTGCAACATATCTTCGCCAGTGCCGATCTCGCATTCGTCAGCGGCACCAAGATAGACATGTCCGGAACGACTGATCACCCCGGCTGGCTCGTCACGGTAAATATGGGTTGACCGAGGTTTGTGAGCCCGGCATGATTCAGCTACACACCGAGCAAGGAGAGCGGCGATGGCGAACATGCGACAGCGGGGATACGCCGCCCAGTCGTCTTTGCCCTGCTTGCGAGGTAAACAGCGGCGCAGTCGTGCGTGGCTCTACGCGGTGACATAACCCCTTGTCACGTTGCGAGAGCCGCCCATCGGAGCACCCGATCAGGGCGGCTTTTGCTATGCGGGGACGAATAAAACATGCGGTCGTGGCGTAATCGGCTAACGCGCCAGGCTTCCACCCTGGAAACGCGGGTTCAATTCCCGCCGGCCGTTCTCTTTTCTTTTTGCCCGTTGGTCCAGCTGGCATGGACGCCGGACTCTGACTCCGGAGACTGAGGTTCGAATCCTTGACGGGCAGCGTTTCACCACAAGGCCCCTGTGGCGGAAATGGCAGACGCACGCGACTCAAACTCGCGGGTCCGCAAGGGCGTGCAGGTTCAACTCCTGCCAGGGGTACGTTCCACAGTGGAGGGCTGGCCGAGTCTGGTAAGGCACCGGCCTGCTAAGCCGTGGTCCGGGGTAACACCCGGCGCGCGTTCGAATCGCGCGCCCTCCGCGGAAAGTTCACCATCGACAGAGGATTCACCATGACCGACGTGCAGGTCCTCATCCGCAAGACCTTGCGGGTGCCGCGAAGTGCGGGCCAGCCGGGCGACGGCGCGCGGGTGGCGCGGCAGATGGATGCCGCGCTGACGAGCGTCGGTTTCAAGGCGAGCGGCGAGCTGCTCGGCCACGTCTCCGAGCTGGAGCCCGGCGCGGCGATGGACCTCGCGGTCGAGGTGATCGGTGCGGTACGCGAACTGGTCGGCGACCACGTCCCGCACAACTCGTACTTCATCAAGTTCCCGGACGGCGTCCCGGACACCGTCGAGTTCTGGGTGAAGTGCCTGCGTGAGGCGTTCACGCCGACGCGCCGCAAGTGGTTGCCTGGCGACCGCGAGCTGCTCGAAGTGCTGACCGAGGGCTGGGTCGACCTGCTGAAGTTGCCGCGATACGGCCGCTACCAGCACACGTACGAGGAACTGCTGGCCGCGCACGACGAGTTGATCCCGTCGGTGAAGGACCGCGTGACTGTCCTGCACTTGGGCGACACGCTCCAGGAAGAGACCAACCGTCTGTACTTGGATCTCGCGAGCAGCGTGACACCGCTCGGCGAGTCGGATCTCGTGCTGCTCAAGGACTTGGCAGCGGAGTCCGTCGTGCTGCCGGATGCCGTCCCGGTCAGGGAGAACCGCGCTGTCATCAACGCCGTCCGGTTGGCAGCCGGCCTGCCGCTGGTGTTCGTGGACACGGTCACCGACGTGCTGCGCGTGGCGTGCCAGGTGAGCGGCGGCGATGTGACGCTGCAGGAGCGCACCAAGTTCCGCAGCTTCAAGCGTCGTGAGCGTCGTGTGTTGCTCGCGGCGTTGGACGCGGTCATCGCCGGCAACAGCGGCAAGCTCGGCGACGTGACTCTGTACGTCGGGCCGTGGAAGCGGCTGGGCGAGTTCCTGCACCCGCACGAGTACCCGCAGTTCCCGCAGGCGCAGGAGGTGTTCGCGGTTGCCCGTGGCGAGCGGAAGGTCCGGTCGATCGCGGGTCGTGCGGAGCTGGCGTTCATCACCGACGGAGTCACCAAGGCTGTGTCTGTCCTGGCCAACGCGCCGGGTCTGCTGGTCCGGTCGCTGGATCGGTTGCTGCGTGCGGCCGAGCCGGACGAGGTCGAGGTTGTGGCTGACGCGGCTACGAAGGCGTTCGAGTCGACGTCAGGGCGTGTGCTGTGCTCGTTGCGTGAGCACTTGGGCAACCGTCGCACGCCAGACGCTGCGCGCTTGTTCACCACCCGTGGACGTCGTGCGTGGGTGACCACGGACAACCGAGACCCGTTGTCGCGCAAGGTGATCGACCGTATGAACACCGTGCTGGACATCGAGTTGCTCAACCGCATGCCGGCGTACGAGCGGCTCGTAGTGGATCCGGCCGTGCTCGACGTGGCGTTGCCGCTGACGGGCAAGGCGTCGGAGGACGGTTTCGCCGTGCTGCCGCGCGGAACCCGTGCTCCGGTGGACGGCGATGTGTTGCGGTTCTTCGTGTACTGGCGTGAGCGTGATCGCCGTACCGACTACGACCTGTCGGTTCTGCTGCTGGATAAGGACTTCCGGTACGCAGGGCACGTGTCGTGGACGAACTACGGCACCGACGGCGCGGTCTACTCCGGTGACGTCACCGAGTCGAAGAAGGGCGCGACGGAGTTCGTTGACATCACGCTGGACACGGTGGCCGCCGCGTACATCGTGCCGCAGGTGAACATCTACGCAGGGGAGGGGTTCGACGAGGTCGAAGAGTCGATGTTCGGCTGGATGACCCGTGAACGCGGGCAGAAGGGTGCCCCGTTCGAAGCGCGGACCGTACGGACTCGTTCGGACATGCGTGGCTCGGGCCGAGTCGCGTTGCCGATCATGTTCGCCCGGGACGACAAGGGTGCGTGGACCGCGAACTGGATGCACCTCTACCTGAGTGGAGGCGTGAACTTCAACATGGTCGAGGGCAACGCGATCAGCACCAGCATGATCGCGCGCGGGTTGTTCGAACGCGACTACCTGACGATGTCGTACGTGGTCGACATGCTGTCGGCCAAGGCCGAGTCGGTGACCACGTGGGAGCCGGGTCTGCAGCTGACCGAGCCGGTGGTGTTCGTTGGACTCGACCGCCCGGACGGCTTGCCGGACGGCTCCGAGGTGTTCACCAGGGATCGGCTCAACCAGCTGATTCCCGCGTGAGGTAGGGTGAACAAAGCGAGGCCATGGCGGAACTTCCTTCTCACTTCCATGGTTTAGTTCCGCCGCTCTCCTCGCGCCGACACGAGACGGGGCCTGCGGGCCCCGTCTTCTTTATGTCACGTCCCGGCGCACGCTCAGGAGCCTGGCCGCGACGGCTGCGGCGATCGCGTAGCCGATCATGAGCAACCCGCCTGCCCACACCGGCAGCAGATCGCCAGCGGCGAACGGGCCCGACGACAGGGCGTCCCGTGTCCATCCGCTGACAGCCTTCCCGACGCCGGTCGGCGTCCACTTGCCGACCGCGGGAACCATCATGACCAGCGCCCACTCGATGTAGAAGAACCAGACGAACGCGATCGTGATCGCCGCGACCATGTTGCGGATCAACGCGCCCAACCCAGCACCGAGCAAACACCAAAGTGCCGTGCTCACAACAGAACCCAGCACAACCCATGGAACGTCCGGAGTCCACACTGGATAGTCATACGCGGACAACAGGATGGCTACGACCGGAGTTGTCACGGCAGCTGCCGCTACGCCGAGAACCAGGCCGATCACGGTGCTGGTCAACAGCTTCGCGGTGATCACGTGACCGCGTTTCGGAGTGACGAGGAACGCCCACGTGATCGTGCGGTGGCGGTACTCGCTGGCCACCACGATGATTCCGATGATCATCGCGAACACGTAACCCTGTTGCGCCATGCTGTAAGCGCCGTCGACCAAGCGCTCGTTCACCGTCTCCGGCCGGATGAACACGACCACCTGCAGAACGCCCCAGCCGACGCACGTCACCACCGCGATCGCGGCCACCAGCCACATCGACCGGGTCATCCGCCGAAGTTCCGCACTGACCAAGTCGATCATGACCTCACCAGCTCCAGATAGGTGTCTTCCAGGCTGCCGAACTCCTGCAGCGGGCCCGAGGCGACCAGCCTGCCGTGGTTGATGACGATCACCTCGTCGATGGTCTTGGCCATCTCGGTGAGCACGTGGCTTGACACCAGGATCGTGCGGCCGTCGACGGCGAGCGCGCGCAGGAATCCGCGTAGCCAATGGATTCCTTCGGGATCAAGGCCGTTGGCTGGCTCGTCGAGGATGAGCACGGGCGGATCTCCCAGCAACGCGCTGGCGACAGCCAGCCGCTGCCGCATCCCCAGTGAGAAACCGCCGATCCGGCGGGTCGCGGCCGATCGCAGATCCACCAAGTCAAGCACTTCGTCCGCCCGGTCATGGGAAATCCCCGCGGCCGTGCACAAGACCCGCAAGTGAGTGCGCGCGGCGTGGCCTGGGTGGAACGCGGTCGACTCCAGCACAGCGCCAACCGACTTGATCGGCGCTGTGAGGTCCACGTACCGCCCGCCGTCGATGGTCGCCGTGCCCGAAGACGGGCTGACCAGGCCCAAGATCATGCGCAACGTGGTGGTCTTGCCCGCACCGTTCGGTCCGAGGAAGCCGGTGACCGAACCCGGCTGGACCGTGAACGACAGGCCGTCCACCGCGTGCACATCGCCGAACCTCTTGCTCAGCTTTTCGACTGCTATCACGGGTATCAGCCTGTCGCGGACAAGTGCCCAGGTCATGGGTCTCAGGCTGGGTCTTGCGCGGGTGGAGACGGCTCCAACCCGAGGTGGAGGACCCAGCCCGGGATCGCGGGTACGGTGACCGACGTGGGTAGATGGCGGTACGCGGTGTGGACCGTGGTCGTGGCGTACATGGTCGTGGGACCGATCCCGGCCTTGAGCACCTCGTTGGAGTTGCACGGCTGGTCGGGGCCTGTTGTGGACTGCCTGCTCTACGTAGCCGCAACGGCCTTCTGCTACTTCGCATACCGCGATCGCGAGCACGCCATCTGGTGGCTGGCCGCTGCGGCGCTGCTCGGCGTTTTCCTGAGCTACCACACCGCCTACTTCGGCACGAGCTTGATGTTCCTTGTGGTGTGGTTGGCTCCCTTCTGCGTCCGGCTCTGGCAGGCGCTGGTCCTGACCGCTTCGACAGCGGTGGCGTTCATCGTGACGTCCGTGGCGATCTCGCTGGATCCGGCGGCGATCTTCGGTATCAGCTTCGCCCTTGGCTGGGCTGGTTTCATCGCCGCCGTGCTGAATCAACTCGGGGTCACCCGCAGGCAGACGAGGGCCATTGCCGAAGCAGAGGCACGTACCGCGGTGCTGGGGGAGCGGCAACGGCTTGCCCGCGAGATCCACGACATCCTCGCGCATTCCTTGTCCGCTCAAGTCGTTCACCTGGAAGGCGCCCGGCTGCTGCTGGAACAAGGCGGAGACCGTGACGTCATCCTCGACCGGGTGATCCGGTCCGGGGATCTCGCGCGGTCCGGTCTTGAGGAGTCCAAACAGGCCGTCGCGGCACTGCGCGGCGACCACACGCCGCTCGTGGACCAGTTGGAGGAATTGGCAAAGCAGTTCCGGTCGACCACTGGCCGGTCGTGCGAGGTCTCGATCTCCGGTGACGCCGGGCAGTTGGCCCCGGAGGCTTGGCTGGCTGTGGTTCGTACCGCGCAGGAAGCGTTGACGAACGCGCACAAGCACGCGCCCGAGGCGCAAGTCGTGATGGCCTTGCGGTGTGCGGAGGACTGGTGCGAACTCGAAGTCCGGGACACCGGCGGGAAACCCGTCGAGTCCACAGGGAACGGTTACGGGCTGGTGGGAATGCGGGAACGAGCCGAGCTGATCGGCGGCACACTGGACGCGGGACCGGTGGCGGATGGCTTCCGGGTCCGGTTGCGGGTGCCCGCATGACCCGGGTGATCGTTGTGGACGATCAGACCGTCGTCCGGGAGGGCCTTGTCCTGCTGTTGCAGCTCTTGCCGGGCATCGAGGTGGTCGGTGCCGCCGCCGGTGGGGAGGAAGCGCTTCGGCTGGTGGCCACTGAACGGCCGGACGTGGTGCTGATGGACCTCCGGATGCCCAAAATGGACGGTGTGGAGGCGACGAAACGGGTTCGTGCCGAGCATCCGGACACGCAGGTGGTCGTGCTCACCACGTATTCCGACGACGAATCGGTGTTCGCCGCGCTCAGAGCCGGAGCACGGGGATATCTGACGAAAGACGCGCGGGCGGGGGAGATCGCGGAAGCCGTCGCGGCGGTCCAGCGTGGCGAAGCCCAGTTCGACCCGGCCATCCAACGCCGCCTCGCCGAGACGGTCACCAGCAGGGCGGTGTCCACCGAGGGCCTGCCGGACGGCCTGACGCCACGGGAAGCAGACGTGTTGCGGCTGATCGCGGAAGGCCGCTCGAACACCGAGATCGCCGGCCAGCTGGTGATCACCGAGGCGACCGTGAAAACCCACATCAACAATCTCTTCGCCAAAATAGGCGTACGTGACCGCGCCCAAGCGGTCACGTACGCATTCAGGCGAGGACTCGTCGGTTAGTGCCGCGTGACCCCGCTCCCTTGGCCTTGCTGGGGCTCAAATCGCCCCTGGCGGCACCGACCGGAACGCCGAAAGACAACCAGTATTCCAGGCGTCCCGGCGTCACCCCTGACGGCAGCGGTACGTCACATCGTCCACGGTGACGGTGTCGCCGATGGCGTACGCGATGCCGACGGCCCAATCCGGCGTCGGATCGGTCAGGAACACGTTGTCCTGCGTCTCCACACCGGTGTTGGTACGGATGATCTGGCCGAGCGTCTGCCGGTAGGTGATGCCGTAACGGCGTTCGATCTCGCCCAGGGCCGGGTCGTTCAGGTAGAAGAACCGGTCGCCGTCCCGCAGGGTCTCGAACTGCTTGCGCCAGATGGCGTGTTGCAACTCGCCGAATTCCTTGCCCGGCAGGTGGCGTTCAGCGATCATCCCAGTGAACGCGTCGAGGTTGCTCACGTTTCCGCCGTGCGTCGCGCTCAGCCGCGCGGCCAGCGTGCTACGCCGGACGCCTGAGACGCCGTGGCTGTCGGCCGCCGGGCTACCCAGCAGGATGTCACGGCCACGGATGTCGGACAGTCTGGTGAAGTCCATGATGTCCGGGTCGTTGTTCGGGTTGGCCGGGTCGATTTCCGGGTCACGCGGGAACTGGCTGGTCGATTCGCCCGTGATGGCGGTGAAGCTGGTCTTCGGCGCCAGGCCGTACGCCCGCCGCAGATCGTTGTACAGCGGCAGCCCATGGTCACGCCCGCGGGCGATGTCGATCGCGCCGAGGTCGCTCACGCCACGGAAGCACTTGGGCAGTTCGGGCCCGTCAAGGCAGTCCGGGTTGCCGGGCACCGGGATCTGGAACAGCACACTGCGCAGCTGGTTGTCGATCTGTTCGTCGTTCTTGTACTGCGCCTCGCCGCCGAGGCCCTTGAGCACCGGGCCGATGCCGACCTTGGCCATCAGGTCCGGGTTGAAGAAGGCGATGTTCAGCGGAACGACGAGGGCGATCTCGTCGCCTTCGTGCTCGACCTCGATACCAGCCGCCTCGAACTGTTCGAGCTGTTCCTCGGTGTACTGATCCGCGGCCGCGATTGGTTCGAGCTCACCGTGGATCATGCTGTGCGCGCGATAGCCGACGACTGCGAACTCGTTGGACAGTGCGGAGTTCACATTACGGTTGTAGCCGCGGTAAGGCGACAGCGTGACGCCCAGCGCCGGCAGGAACTCGTTGTACGTGATGTACTGCTGCTGCGCGCCGACCACCCGGCGTGCGATCTCGAACTTCTCCTGCTGCGACAGCGTGTTCGGCAGCCGGTTGACGATCCTGTTGTGCTCCAACGCGAACAGTGTGTGTGTCGCGGTCAGTCCCCAGTTCTCGTTGGCTCGGACGTCACCGGCGACCATCGCGCGCCCCGGGTTGGGCCGCAGGTGCCCGGCGGCGTCCATCGGCGGTGCGGCGTTGACGTTGCCGCGTGCGTCACGACGTGGCAGCAAACCGTTGTCCAGCAAGAGTCTGCCGCTGTTGTTCGCCATGTTGCCGTCGACTGGCCCTTCCCGCAACCATTCGAGCCGCTGCGGTGTTCCTCCGTAGACGGAGAATCCATCGATATAGCTGGAGACCGTGTTGATCTGTTGACGGACCACGTTGCCCGTTCCGGTTCCGGGCGCCGCCGGGGTGCGCACGAAACCAATGGATCCGAGGTCGTTGGTGAACTGTTCGAGCGGATCGTTGCCGTTGAACCGGATCGGCGCGTTCTCGCCGCCCGCTTCCTGGCGCAGGCCGAAAGTATGGTCCATGAACTGTCCCCATGCGAATCCCCATTGGGTGACTCTGCTTTCGGAGAACAGATTCTGTGCCACATCGCTGAAAACCCGGTTGCTGACGGCACGTGGTTCCGGCCCGCCGACGGGACGTGCGATCCCGTCGGCGTAGTTGGCCGGCGCCACCCGGATGTACGGAGTGTTGGTACGCCCCCAGGTCGGGTTTGCCAGGTTGTTGCAACTGCCATCCAGGGTGCGGATGGTGATCGTCGAACATCCTTCTTGGGCAGGTGCTATTGTGGCTGTCAGCGGGAAAACGACGAGAATCGCTCCGACCAGCGCCACAGGCCGGCATCTTCGCATCGGGAGACCTTTCACAAGGCGTGCAGGGGTGAGCTGGCCGGGCGACAGGCGGCGGGGCCAGTGACGATCAAGCGTAGTCCCGCTTCATCGGCTCACGACATGACAAGCTTGCCTTAGGACTGATGGTCTTCCCTCACGTGCGAAACCCCCTTCCCGGGAAGGGAAGGAGGTTTCGGTCCAATGGGGCGGATCAGCTCACGGCGAGATACCCGAGCACGAATCCCAGTATGGTGGCCATCACCGAGACCGGGATGGCCCATTTGCCAAGCACTTTGTCACCTGTCGCGTACGCGACGATGGCGAGCGCGATCGCCGCGAGCCCGAACACGATGGGTAGGAAGAGTATCGCGATCGCGGACAGGACGAAGGAAATGATGGCGCACACCCGGGCGCCGGTAACCGGTTGCGGACTGGCTGTTTGAGACAACGGTCCTCCCAGTGTCTGCCAACGAAAATGTTCTCACTGGGATACCCAAGCCATTGTGGCCCAATCATCATACTGATGCGGGCGGGCCGCCGTGCGAGGGCGGACGGCGGCCCTGCTGGGGTCCGCTCAGCAACGCTTCCAGATGAACCGGTAGCGGTTGTTGGGGTTGCGGTCGGGCGAGTCCATCGAGATCCAGCTCGATGTGACCTGCGGGTTGGACGTTCCCGCGCTCACCCGCAGCGCCGTGTTGATGTTGAGGTAGCGGTGGTCGCCGCACGGCGCGAACACGACCGAGCCGGGATCGGTGGTGTCCGTCGTGGCCCATTCGTCGCGCATCGGGCCGTTGAACTGATGCACGCGCCGCGCGGTGCTCGCAGAGCCTTGGAAGTAGTAGTTCGCGCTCTGCCACGCCTGTGCGCCCGCGGCAAGGTTGATCCGGCCGGAGTAGTCCGCGCGCACGATCCCGAACGTGAATCCGCCCGGAACCCGGACATCCAGGCTGAGCTGGCAATTCTTCCTGATGTCGGTCGGGTCCGCGCCGACACCGACCCTGGCGACGTAACTGCGGTGGATGAGGATGAACTCGGAATTGTCGTCGGCGACCGCGACCTCGGTCGTTCCGGCCGGGCAGCCGGATCCGTTGGCGGTGACGACATCCACGGTGACCCGCCCGACCGGGACATCGTCCGCGGCCGTCACCGTCGGCGCATTGACGGATAACGCCACAACAAGGGCAAGCAACGTACTGATCATGAGGCACCTTTCGAATGCAAACCATTCCGGTAGCGGGCCCTGCACGCAGGGTAGCCCCGTCGCCGCATAAGAAAAGCCGACGGATGGAGCAATACGTTGCTCAGCCTGATTGGCGGACAATTCCCCATGTATTCAGGATTATGATCCGACGACAGCATCAATCCCATTCTCCGGCACAGTCCATAACAGACTTACCCAGTATTCCCGGCCGTCCACTCGGGAGGTGCGGTCGCCGGCGGTGTGGCCGGGAGCACATTCACGGCGGGGCTTGATCGGGATCGGGGCTTGTACTAAGTCCGGTAAACCCGTTGGCGCGCAGTGGGTCTTGACTGGTGTAAACCATTTCATCGCGGTGAACCGCCAGTTCGGCCGGTGGGGCGTGATCGCGATATGCCGTGCGTGCATAGCTGAACCGAACGCGCATATGCCTCGTACTCATCGATAAGGCAAGGACTGTCCAGTGGGAGGTGACCACAGTGGACGGCACGCGTCGCCGCTTGACGGGTGCCGCAACGGTTTATATGGTCCAGACCAATCAATCGATCTTGGTTCAGGGGCAGCACGGCGCGAGCTGTCCGCCGCCAGTACGTTCGCTGCGAGGTGTTTTTCCATGTCCCTGAAACGCACATTGTCCGTAACCGCGGCCGCGGCCGGACTCGCTCCCGCTTTGCTCGTCGTCGTGCCATTCGGGCAGGCCAGTGCACACGGCTACGTCTCATCCCCGGGCAGCAGGCAGGCCCAGTGCGCGGCAGGCACCGTGTCCTGCGGCGAGATCAAGTTCGAGCCGCAGAGCGTGGAAGGCCCCAAGGGGCTGACCAGCTGCAGCGGTGGCGTCGGCCGGTTCGCCGAACTCGACGACGACAGCAAGGCCTGGCGGGCCTCGTCCGTCGGCGGCTCGGTCGACTTCACGTGGACCTTCACCGCACGGCACGCCACCACGAACTACGAGTACTACCTCAACGGCCGCAAGATCGCCGACATCGGCGGCGCCGGCAGGCAGCCGGCTCCGACCGTCACGCACTCGGTCGACCTCGGCGGCGCGACCGGCAGGCAGAAGTTGTTGGCAGTGTGGAACATCGCTGACACACCCAACGCCTTCTACTCGTGTGTCGACCTGCAGATCGGTGGCGGCGGTGGCGGCACGCCCCCGCCAACGACCCAGCCGACCACGCCGAAACCGACCACCAGCCAGCCGACGACGCCGAAGCCACCGCCAACCCAGCCGACGACCAACACGCAGGCACCGCCTGCCGGCGGCGCCGAGTGGAAGCCGAACACCGCTTACCCGGCGGGTGCCGAAGTGACGTTCCAAGGTGCGCGGTATCGCATCATTCAGCGCCACACGTCGTTGTCCGGCTGGGAACCGCCTGCCACGCCCGCGCTGTGGAAGAAGCTCTGACCCTGTAGTCCCTATGGCGGCCCGCGTTTCAGAGCCCGGCGCGGGCCCCTGATCAGGAGAACCTCTCAAGTGAAGCGCTTCTACCTAGCCATCGCCGCCACAGTCACCCTGATAGCCGGTGCCGGGTGCAGTTCCTCCGAACCGGGTTCCGCGTCCCCGGCCGTGCCGCCCGCGCAGGCACCTGTCAACGCCGAGACGAAGTCAGCGCCCACGGGCGACTTCAACGACGTCGACGTGATGTTCTTGCAGATGATGATCCCGCACCACGAGCAGGGCACGGAAATGGTGCGGCTGGCCGCCAGGAACGCGGCCAGGCCGGAGATCAAGGACCTGGTCAGCGCGATCGAGCTGACCCAGGCCGACGAGGCCAAGAACATGACCGGATGGCTGCGGCAGTGGGGCAAGCCGACCACCGTCGACCCGAACGCGGACGTGCACGTCAACCACGGCGGAATGCCCGCGACCAACCCCGAGGTGATCGCGGAGCTGGCCCGCTCGTCCGGCGCCGAGTTCGAAAGCAAGTTCCTCAACCTGTTCACCGGGCACCAGGGCGCGGCCGTGGAAATGGCCCAGCGTGCGGTCAGGGAGGGGGCCAGCCGGCCGGTGAAGGAACTGGCCGACCGGATCGTGAAGTCCCGCAGCGGCCAGATCCAGCAGATGCTCACGCTGCTCGGACAGCAGTGAACCGGCCGGGCGGCGGCCATGGACTGTCTACATGGGACAGGACCGGAGGGTGGCCGCCGCCCTCGGTGACAGTCAGTAGTCCGCTGTAACCGGAGGATGACTGACACGGCGGTGTGCGAGGGACTACTGTGGAGGTCATCCGAGGCAACACCCCCATGAAGGGACCTCAGCGGTGTCGGAGAACGGCCTGCTCAACTGGCACGTCGAGCAAGACACCGACGTCGTCGTCCTGCATGTCGCCGGTGAGATCGACCTGGCGAGCGAGGAAGACTTCGCCGATGCGCTGGCACACGCGCTGGACGTGCCGACGCCCGTGGTGCTCGTGAACCTGTCCAAGGTGACTTTCCTCGGCTCGGCGGCGCTGCACGTGCTGCTGCAGGCCAACGAAGAGGCACATCGGCGCAAACAGGCGCTGCGCGTGGCCCACGGCGGGTCCCTCGCTCAGCGCGTGCTCACGGTTGCCGGGCTTGATCAGGTCCTCGAGGTCTTCGACAGCGAGCGGTCGGCGTTGTCGTGGCTGCCTCAGCCTGCGGACGGCAGCCACGACCGCCGTGTCCGCGACGTCCACCACCGATAGCCGTCACGCTGCCTGCGCTAGGACGTGAGCTGCACGCCAGCTTCGGTCAGCAGCCGCTCGGCCTCGTCCCGCTGGTCGTCCTCAACGAGGATTCGCTGCTGGAGCGCGCCGATCGACCCGTCGATCACACTCATGTGGCCGTCGGTGAGGCTGTGGTTGATTCCCGCGTCCTTGAGCACGGAAGCGGCGAACGACATCAGAACGGGATCATTGGAACGCAGCAGCTCGATCATGGCTCCACGATACGGGGCACGGTGAAATCGGGCCCCTCGTGACGAGTTCGTGCCATCAGCGGAAATCGGCCGCGTGATCGCGTGCCCACTGCGCGAACGTGCGTGGCTCGCGGCCGGTGAGCCGCTCGAACGTGTCATTCGGCGGCAGCACGTCGGTGCCTGCCAGCAGCTCCAGCAGCCATGGCGGGTACACCTCCGGCGAGACTTCGTCGGGCGAGAGCTCCTCGAACCGGATCTGTCTGCCGATGGCCGCGCCGATCGCCCGGACCTGGTCGATCTGGGAGACATTGGCGGGGCCGGTGACCGTGTACGCGGCGCCGACGTGGTTGTCGGTGAGCAGCGCCTCGACGGCCAGCTCGGCGACGTCGGCCTCGTGAACCCACGGATAGCCCGTGTTCGGGTACGGCTCTCTGACGACGCCCGTTGCCCGGATCTGGTCTGCCCAGGCCAGTGCGTTGGCCGCGAGCAAGCCGGGGCGGACGTGCGTCCACTCGGCACCGGTGGCCTCGACCATCGCTTCGACAGCTCGATGACCATCCCGTTCGTCGATGAGGTGCTCGGCGAGGGCTGTGCCGTCATCCGTGATCGCGAACGCAGCGGCCGCGGCGGAGTGCACAACGAACCTCCGGACACCCGCGTCGTGTGCGGCGGTCACGAACTTGGCGTCGGCGAAGGGGAAGAGGTAGACGCTTGTCACTCCTTTGAGGACATCGGCCCACGTGTCCGGACGTTCGAAGTCGCCGTACATGTCGTGCTTGCGTTTGGGCTGACGAGTCATGACGCGCGGGTTGTGCTCGGCCAGAAGCGTCGCCACACAACGGCCGATGTTGCCGGTCCCGCCGGTGATGAGGATTGTCATCGGAAGTCCCCCACGTGGTCTGCTGCCCATTCCCTGACGGTCCGCGCCGGCCGGCCGAGGACGTCTTCGACCGTCGACAGCACCGGTTCCGGGGTCTCGGTGGCCTGCTGCCAGATGTCGAGGAGCCAGTCCGCGACGAAGTCGGGCGCGCCGAACGTCGCCCGCCACTCGTCGGGAGTCAGCTCCTGGAAGCCGATCGGGATGCCGATGGCGTCCCCGATGGCTTCGGCCTGTTCCTTCTTGGTCAGGGATTCCGGGCCGGATAGGGTGTATGTCTGTCCATTGTGGCCGTCGAAGAGCAGCGCCGTGGCCGCCACGGCCGCGATGTCCTGCTCGTGGATCGGGGTCTGCCGGGCGTTGGCGTAGGGCTCCTTGACCACCTTCGAGGTCTTGATGTCCTCGGCCCAGTCGAGGAGATTGGCCGCGAACATGCCGGGCCGCACATGCGTCCACTCCAGGCCGGAGTTCTCGACGGCTCGCTCGGTCGCTTGGTAGGTCTCGTCCTCGGCGGCCGACGTCAACGTCACGATCCGTTGCACACCAGCCTGTTTGGCCAGGTCGGTGCTGAGCTTCGGGTCGCCGAGGGCGAGCAGGTACATCCTGTCGACGCCGTCGAACATCTCCGGAGTGGGGGAGTCGAGGTCGCCTTGGTGCAGTTCGACGGTGCGTGGGAGTGCGGCAGTTTCCGGGTTCCTGGTCAGGGCGCGGACTTGCGCGCCCGCGGTGAGGAGCTGGTCCACGACGTGCCTGCCGACCGTGCCCGTGGCGCCGGTTACCAGAATTCTCAAGGGAAATCCTTCGGTTCGTTGGATCGGCCCCGACGCTAGCGAACTTCGGAAACAACACGCACATAGGTCTTTGCTTTAGCAAAACACTTGCTTTTTCAGGGAATTTGCATCTTGCCAGATGTAGTCCAAAGTGGACTAAAGTGATGTGTACGGCCGTGGAGAACGCGGAGGGCGACGTCGCAGCGGGGGCCGTGTTGCTGACGCGTGGAGCGGCGATGGCTGGCTCATTGCTCTTTGTGGCTACTGGTGGATGTGTCGGGCTGGATGACACTCGGTGGCGAAGTAGGTGATCAAGTCGAACTTCGCAGCCGGGAGTCCGGCCTCTGGCGCGCGAACAGGATCTTGGGGCGATGGCGTTGTCGGGTGGGTCGCCGGGGTGGCGAGAGGGGGCGGTTCAAAGGCGTCTGTGAGGTTGACGGATCCCGGCACCCGGTCGCCTGGCGGCGTCAACAGGCCCCGGTCGATGCCGTCCACGTGCACCTGATCGAACCGCCCCTCGGTCATCAAAATGACCGGTCGTCTTAGCTAGTGGAAATCAAAGAGCACCTTGCCCTTTCGTTGTGGCGCAATGGATCGGGCGATCGCCTCGGTGTAGTCCTCGATGGCGAACGTGCTGTCGACCGGCGCGGTCAGGTCCCCGGAAATGACAAGCCCGGCGAGCTCCGCCACGGTCGCCTCGATCTCCTCGCGCGGCGCCGTTCGAAGCCAGTTCACGACCCAAAAGCCACGAGCTGCAAGGTCGTTGAACACGTACAAGCCAAGCGGGAACACGGGTGGCTCGTTGGTGGTGGACGAATAGGTCACGATGGTCCCGCCTGTTTCCAACGCGGACGCGAGTGCGGTGGCCGACGCGTTCGCCGTACCGTCGAGGACCAAGCGCAGCTTCTGCCCGCCCAGGGCTTCGGTGACCCGGGTGGCGAGATCGTCGCCCTCGACGAGGACGACGTTCGAGCCGGGCGATTCCGTGTCCGCGCGGCGGACGACACTGAGCACCCTCACGCCTTTGCGTTTGGCCAAGGCTGTGATGTGACGGGCCATCGTTGAGCTGCCAAGGTTCTGGGCGATCCAGTCGCCTGGTTCGAGATCGACGAAGTTGTTCAGGACCAGCAGTGCCGTCAGTGGATTGATGGCCAGCATTGACAGCTGTAATGCGTCTCCCTCGTCCGGTATGACCACGACATTGCGGGCCGGGACGACCGCTGTGTGGGCCCAGACGCCCTGTTCGTAATTCGGCACGATTATCACGCGCTTGCCGGACAGGCTTGGGTCGACGTTCGCGCCCAAATCGGTCACCCGGCCCACGCCTTCTGAGCCGATGGTGCCGGGAATCGTCGGCTGCACGGCGTACCAGGCGTTCGCGTACAGCGTGTCGACCGGGTTGATGGGTGCGGCTTCCATCCGGATCAGCACGTCATCCGGGCCGACCTTCAGGTCCGGGTCCTTGTTCAGGTACAGGGTGTCGTTCAGGTCGCCGATCCCGGTCAGGATGAGCTGGCTCATCGAAGCTCCTCGATGTAATGGTCATCGAAAGTAAGACGCTTACAACGCTAGTTCCACCTTGGAGGCGTTGTAAAGGTCGTTTGCGAAAAGACCATGTCGGCCTAGGATGAGGCCATGGCGAGTTCCAGCCACGAAGAGGCCTTGGTGACCCTGCTGAATTCGCGCGCCTACTCCACTCTCCCGGACAAACTCGATCTTCCTGAGCTGGTCGAGGACGTGCTGCGGCCGTTCGGCGGGACCACCGGGCAGCTGGACCTGGTCCGGGCGGTGCGCGATGACCTGGTCGGGCTGGTCACGGTCGATCCACGTGATTCCGCCGCGGACTGGGCTGCCTTCAGCGGACGTGTCTCCTCGGTGACGTTCCAGCAGGACTTCTCCACGCCCGGTGCGGTGCGGTTACGTCAGGTCAGCGGTGACCCGGTGGTCGGTTCCATCGTGCTGAGTGTCGCCGCGGTCGTTGAGGCCGGGAACTGGACGCGACTCAAGCTGTGCGCCAACGACCTGTGCACCGAGGTGTTCTACGACACCACCCGTAGCCGCACGCGGCGTTGGCATTCCTACGAAATCTGTGGCAATCGAACGAACGTCGCCGCCTATCGCGCGCGCAACAGTTGAGGGGGACCGTGTCTACCACTCGAGCGCTGTTGATCGACTTCGACGGCGTGCTACGCCACCGCGCCCCGGATGTCGCTGTCCAGTGCGAGCGTGACGCTGGGCTGCCTGAAGGCTCGCTGCTGACGACCGCGTTCGAGCCGGTGTTGCTGACGCCCGCGGCGACCGGTGCCATTTCCCAACAGGAGTGGGAAAACCGGATCACGCGCACGCTCCAAGCGAGGTACCCGGACGCGGATGTGGCCACCGCCGTCGCCACATGTTTCGGGGAAATCGGGTACATCGACGATGAGGTCATGGCGATCGTCGACGCGGTCCGTCCACACGCGACGATTTGTCTGATCAGCAACGCGACCGACCGGCTGCGCCGAGACCTGGCCGCGCTCGGCATCATCGACCGGTTCGATCACGCTGTCGCGTCGGCAGACCTCGGTATTGCCAAGCCGGACGAGCGTGTTTTCGCCGCTGTGGCAAGGCTTGCGGGTGTTCCGATCAACCGGTGCATGATGGTCGACGACGCGCCCGCGAACACCGAAGCGGCGCAACGGCTTGGCATGACCGGGCACACGTTCACCTCGGCCGCGGACTTGAAGAAGGCCGTCGATGACTGGCTGGACCGCGACCTGACCGATCGGACGTCGCCGGAGGTCCGGGATCGCGAAGCCGTCCGGGTGTTGTGCCTCGATCCCGAGGACCGGTTGCTGCTGTTGCACTGGCGTGACCCGGGCAATGGGGCCTATTTGTGGGAACCCACTGGCGGTGGTGTCGAGCCAGGGGAGAGCTACATCGAGGCCGCTCACCGGGAACTGCTTGAGGAGACCGGCTTTCTGGACGTGCGGATCGGGCCGCAGAGCATCCCGGTCCGCCGTGACCAGCTGTGGCGCGGGAAGCGGTTCCGCAACGTCGAACAGTTCTTCGTCGCTCGCATTTCCGCTGACCAGGCCACCACCACGCCGGTACTGACCGAGACCGAGGTGGAGACTCTGGTCGGCAACCGGTGGTGGACGTGGCCGGACTTGCTCCGCACGACCGAACGGATCGAACCCGTCGATCTCGTGCATGTGCTGCGTACTCTGGTGGCGGACGGTCCATGGTCCGATTCGTTCAAGACGGGCATGTGATGGTGGGGACATGACTGCAGATATCGACAAGGCCGCGTCCTTCATGGCCACCCATGCCCGAGTGCTGGATCGTCGCCGCTTCGAGCTGCTGATGGGTACGACCGATGCGAACACCGTGCTCGCGGCGGTCGACGGGTACCGCAACCCGGACGGCGGGTACGGCTGGGGTCTGGAGCCGGATCTGCGCGCGGCGGAAAGCCAGCCCGGTGGTGCCTTGCACGCCATGGAAGTGTTCGCCGAGATCGGCACCACGACCCCGCGAGCCGTGGAACTCTGCGACTGGCTGGAGACGATCTCCTTGCCGGACGGCGGAGTCCCGTTCGCGCTGCCCGTCGCCGATCCCGCCGGATGCGCCCCCTTCTGGTTGCAGGTCGACCCCAAACAGTCGGCGTTGCAGAGCACGGCGTTCGTCACTGCCGTCGCTCTGCGAGTCGCCGAACAGGATCCAGCTGTGGCCGAGCATCCGTGGCTGCGCAAGGCGGTCGACTACTGCTTCCGGGCAATCGACGCCATCAACGACCGGCCCTTCGCCATCGAGATGTGCTTCGCCATCCAGATGCTCGACGCGGCCCACTCGACGTACTCCGAGGCACAGGGCCTGCTGGACAAGCTGGGCCAGTACATTCCGGCCGACGGCATGGTGCCGGTCGCCGGCGGCAAGGAAGGGGAAACCCTGCGGGCGCTGGACTTCTCACCATTGCCGGACCGCCCGTCACGGCGGCTGTTCAAGCCCGAGCTGATCGCGGCCGAGCTGGAACGTGTGGCCGGCGAGCAAAAGGAAGACGGCGGCTGGACGGTCGACTTCCACAACTACTCGCCCGCCGCGGAGCTGGAGTGGCGCGGCTACCGGACTGTCTCGGCGGTGTCGATCCTGCGCCACAACTCAGCTCTTGGGTAGCCCGTGCAAGGCGATGTCGATCGCGCGTCGCATCGCCTCCCACATCTTCTCCTGGCCTTCGCCGCGTTCCAGCGCCGCCAGCGAGGCGGCCTGCGCGGCGCCGGCCACGGAACCGACGAGCGCGGCGGCACTGATCGGGTCCAGCTCGTCCGGATAGGCCGCGAGCAGTGCCGCGGCCACCTCCCGCTGGATCTCGTGCGCCTTGTGCAGCGCCTTGGCCTGCAGTGCGGGCACCGACCTGATCAACGACATGTACGCCGCCACCATGTCCGGGTCGTCCAGGCCCGGCCCGTCGGACAGGTATGTGCCGATCGCGGCTTCGTAGGCCCTGGTCAGCAGGTCCGGGATGGCCTCGTCCGGATGGCGGGTGGCGATCACCTCGATCGGGATCTTGCTGCCGTAGTGGGCGTTGTCGGTGAAGAACACGTCCTCTTTGGACGGAAAGTGGTTGAAGAACGTCTTGGTCGCCACGTCCGCGGCCGCGGCGATCTGCGCGACGGTCGTCTGCTCGTAGCCCTGCTCGGCGAACAGCTTCAGCGCGGCCTCCGAGATCAGCCGCCTGGTCTGCTGCTTCTTGCGCTCCCGCCGCGAATCCATGCGCGAACCTTACACCAGGGATAACCTTACTCTCGTTGCAAACTTACACTCAATGTAGTTTCATGGCCGCATGGAACCCATCACGTACCCGCTCACCAGTGACGGTCCGTTCAATCCGCCCAAGGAGGTTCGCGCGCCGGTGTCGCGGCTGCGCTATCCCGATGGCACGCTCGGCTGGCTGATCAGCAAACGGTCGACGATCCGCGAAATCCTCGCCGACCCGCGGTTCAGCGCGCGCCAGGAACTGCGCAGCACGTTCTTCTCCAGCGCCGCGACGACGCCACCCGCCCGACCCGGCATGTTCATCGGGATGGACCCGCCCGATCACACCCGGTACCGCAAGCACCTGATCGGTCAGTTCACCGTGCGGAGGATGCGGCTGCTGACCGAGCACATCGAACGAGTCACCGCGCAGTACCTCGATCGCATGGCCGAGCACGGCCCGGGAGTCGACCTCGTGCAGGCGTTCTCCGCGCCCATTCCGGCCCAGGTGATCTGCGAGTTGCTCGGTGCGCCGCTGGACTACCGCGAGCGCTTCATGGCAGAGGCTCGGACGATGTCCAGTACCGACGTGCCGAGGGACGAGGTCACCGCGGCGGTGATGGCTGTGTCGACGTATCTCGGGACGTTGGTCGAGGAGAAACGCAGGGAACCGACCGACGATCTGCTCAGCGGGCTGATCCAGGACAGCGATCTGACCGACGAGGAAGTCACCAACATCGCTTTCCTGCTGCTCGGCGGCGGCCTGGACACCACCGCGAACGTACTGGCGCTGGGGACTTTCGCGGTGCTGCTCGACCGGGCACAGATCCCGGCCCTGACCGACCCGTCGACCACCGACAACGCGGTCGAGGAGCTGCTGCGTTACCTGCCGGTGGTGCCGGGGACGGCCAGGACGGCGCTCGAGGACGTCGAGATCGACGGCGTGCCGGTCAAAGCAGGGGAGACAGTCACGCTTTCCTTGCCCGGAGCCAATCGGGACACCGAGATGTTCGCGGATCCGGACACTTTGGACCTACGCAGGGACACTCACGGGCATGTCGCCTTTGGACACGGCGTGCACCAGTGCTTGGGGCAGCAACTGGCCCGTGTAGAGATGCGCGTCGCGTTTCCCGCGCTGTTCCGACGTTTTCCTGACCTGAAGCTGGCCGTCAAGCCGGAGGAGGTGCCACTGCGTGACGACATGGTCATCTTCGGTGTGCACGCACTTCCGGTCACCTGGGATGTCGATCCAAAGTAGGACGCGCACACGCCGGCGTTCACGCCACCCTGGTGCGCATGATCCTCAAGCTGCTGACGATCGGCGCGCTCGCCGCAAGCACGGTCATGCCCGCTGCGGCTACGCAGAACAGCCTTGTAGCACAGGCGGATGCGGCGCCGACTCCGACGCTGAACTGGGCCCGATGTACCGAGGAAGGCCTCCAGCAGTACGAATGCGCCACCGCTGACGTCCCGCTGGACTACGCCAAGCCGCACGGCGCCAAACTGGGGGTCGCCGTGCTGCGCCAACGCGCGACTGGTGACCGGATCGGGACGTTGTTCACCGCGGTCGGCGGCCCGGGTGGATCGGGCATCGACGCTGCCAAGGACGGTCTTGCATCGCCGGAAATCGCCCGGCGATTCGACATCGTGACGTTCGACCAGCGCGGTGTCGTGCGCAGCCGTCAAGTGCAGTGCTTCGCCACGCCGGAGGAACAGGAGCGTTTCTGGGGCACCGTTCCGATGCCGCCTGCCACACCTGTCCAGGAGAAGCAGACCACCAAGGCAACCAAGGCCTTCACCGAAGGATGTGCCCGGCACAGCGCCGATCTGGCCAAGAATCTGACCACTGTGGACGTCGTACGTGACCTGGATCTGTTGCGCCGTGCGGTCGGTGACGCGAAGCTGACGTACACCGGTGGGTCCTACGCGAGCTACATCGGCGAGGTCTACGGCGCACTTTTCGGTGACCGGGTAAGGGCATTGCAGCTCAACGCGATGGTGGATCCGGTGAGCTACTCGACCTCGACGCTCAACGCACTGTGGGAACGCGCCGAGGCAACAGCCGGGGTGTGGGCGGAGTTCGCCCGGTTGTGCACCGAAGCGGGCAAGTCGAAGTGCGCGTTCGCGGGACCGGATGTCAACGGACGCAACGCTTCCTTGCTGGCACGGCTGAAGAACGGCCCGATCACGGTCGGTCGTGGCGAAGCGGCCGTGCAGGTCCGCTACCAGGATCTCGTTCCCGCGCAGGTGCAGATGCTCTACGACCCGCAGGGATGGCCGGCACTGGCGGCAATACTGGATGCCATCGAGCGCGGGCCGGACGGCGATCCGCGGATCGCGGGCGCGATCCTGGGCGGCGCCGGGTTCCGGCTGGATTTCCTGTCCTCGTTCATCGCCATCTCCTGTGCCGACATCACCATGCCGAAAGCCCCGGGTCTGTGGCCGCTGTTCGCGAAGGCGTTCGACGCGAACGTGCCGCACTACGGCAGGCATTGGCTGTACATGACGCAACCGTGCGCGACTTGGCCCGAGGCGAAGCAGCGATACACCGGGCCGTGGCGCCTGAGGTCCGACGTCCCGGCTTTGCTCATCAACAATCGCTTCGATCCGGTGACTCCGCTGAGCATGGCAGTCAAGGCACAGCGGATCATGGGCAACGCACGGCTGGTCGTGGTCGAGGGACACGGGCATTCCATTGTGGGCGCGTGCACCGACCGGATCAGGGCCGACTACCTGATCGGCCTGCGGCTGCCGCCCGAGGGCAGTTTCTGTACGCCGGACCGGAAGCCGTTCGATGGTGTATGAAAGATCTCGTGACAACTCTTGGTGCGGTTTTTCGTCCCCAGCTTCCGCCTGAGCGGCTGCGCGGTGTCGTCGAGGCGGCCGAGGAAGCCGGGCTCGAGCAGTTGTGGCTGTGGGAGGACTGCTTCTTCGAGGGCGGCATCGCGACCGTGTCCGCCGCGCTCGCGTGGACCGAGCGGTTGAAGGTCGGTGTCGGCCTGCTTCCGGTGCCGCTCAGGAACGTCGCACTGGCCACAATGGAGACCGCGACCCTGTACCGGATGTTCCCTGACCGCGCGCTGATCGGCCTTGGCCACGGTGTGCAGGACTGGATGGGGCAAGTCGGCGCGAGGGTCGAGTCTCCGGTGACATTGCTGCGGGAGTACGCGGTCGCGATGCGCTCGTTGCTCGCGGGCGAGCGGGTGACGACCGAGGGCCGCTACGTGAAACTCCAGGACGTCGCACTGGATTGGCCGCCGCAGAGCGTGCCTCCGCTCTACGCGGGTGCGACCGGACCGCGCTCGATCCGGCTGTGCGGCGAGATCGCGGACGGAACGATCCTCACCGCCGCGACAACGCCGGAAATCCTGGCGAAGGCTCGCCAGTTGATCGACGAGGGCCGCACGGCCGCGGGCAGGTCGGATCACCACGAGATCGTGGTGTATCTGCTGACTGCGACAAGGGACCGGGCGGCCGAACGGATCGCGGCCGACAACGAAGGAGCCGAGGCGGGTGTCGCGGGGAATGCGGAGGACGTCGCAGCCGCCGTACTCCGGTTGGCCGAGGCGGGCGCGGACACCGTTGTCCTGCAACCCGCTGCGGAGGAACCCGATCCCGAAGGCTTCGTACGGTTCGTGGCCAACGAGGTCAAACCCCTAATATAAGCGGTCGCTTAGGGAAAACCGCTATACTCACCGTTATGAGCGATCTGCCGTTGTCCGCGCGAGAAGAAGCCCTGTGGCGGGCGCTCGCGCGGCTGATGGTCTCGCTTCCCCGTGGCCTTGACGATGATCTGCTGCGCAACACCGGACTGTCGCTGACCGACTACTCCGTGCTGATGCATCTGTCCGAAGCGGAGAATCGGCAGCTGCGCATGGCGGATCTGGCGACGGCGACCGCGTTGTCCGCGAGCCGAATCACCCGGGTGGTCGACAACCTGCAGTCGCGTGGCCTGGTGGACAAGCAGCGCACCTGTACGGACGGCCGGGGGTACAACGCCGTCCTGACCGCCGCGGGACTGGCCCGGTTGGAGTCCGCGTATCCCACCCATTTGGCCAGTGTGCGGCGGCGCGTCATCGACCTGATGGACCCAGACCTGATCGGCCCGGTGGGCAAACAGCTTGTCGCCGTGGCGGAAAAGCTGTACTCGGAATGTAAACGGCAGGGCTGACCGATGGGGCGGTGGGGGATTGTCCAGGAGGGTCCGCAAGAGCGTGATCGGCTTGGTCGCGACGCTGGGGATCAGCTTCGCGATGCTGATGCGGACGGCCGACGCCGACCCGTCACCGATCATCGGTCCCGCGCAGGCCGACGGGTTGCACGTGATGTCGTACAACCTGAGGTTCGCGTCGGACAAGAAGCCGAACTCCTGGGAACAGCGCCGTCCGGTGATGGCCGAACTGCTCAACGGTGAACTGCCGACCATTCTCGGCACGCAAGAAGGCATGTACTCGCAACTGCTGGACATCGACCGCGATCTGCCGTCGTACTACGAATGGATCGGGGTGGGCCGCGAAGGCGGTCTGCGGGACGAGTTCGCGGCCGTCTTCTACGACTCGCAGCGGTTGAAGGCGTTGGAGTCGAACCACTTCTGGCTGTCCGACACGCCTGAAGTGGTCGGCTCGAAGTCCTGGGGCAACACCGTGCCGCGGATGGTGACGTGGGTGCGGTTTCGTGACCTGCGCACCGGTCGCGAGTTCGTCACCGTCAACACCCACTTCGACAACCACTCCGAGGAAGCGAGCATCCGCAGCGCGTACCTGGTCCGGGAACGGCTCACCCAGTTCGCGCCGGGGCTGCCGGTCCTGCTGATCGGGGACTTCAACGATCCGGCGACGAGGTCGCGCAGCTACCACGTCCTGGTGACCGAAGGCGGGTTCGCCGACTCGTGGGTCTCGGCGCGGCAACGGTTGTCCCCGCTGTATTCGACGTATCACGGATATCGCGGGATTCGGCCGGGCGGCAGCCGGATCGACTGGATCCTCACCAAGGGCGCCACCACGACCTACGCGGCGATCAACACGTTCGCCTCCGGCAAGCAGATCCCGTCGGATCATTTCCCGGTCCACGCTCTGGTCACGTTGAACTAAGGGCGTGTCTGACGGATCTCGGTCGCGATACCGCGCCGGATGCGGCCCCTGGCGCCACGCGGAATCACCCGAATACGCCCGGTATGAGGGCGATCCCGCCGCGACGCCATGAACCACACCGATCCCGACTCTCATCGATCAGATCCATCAGACACGCCTTAATCGAATGACACCGACGCGACGATGTCGTCGAAGCGGGTCTTGGTCAGGTCAGGGATCTTTCCGCTGACCGCCAGTGACCTGCCGGTGCAGCCCTTCTCCGACCACAGCGTGACCCACCCGGTGGCGGACACCGACGACGTCACCTTCGGCCGCGGCAGGTTCTGGCATCCCTTGCCCCGAGCGTCTTGCGACGATTCGCTGAAGTTCGGGCCGTCGAACAGCGTCGCGGTGCCCGCGACCGGGTTCGGTGGGGTGCTGCCGGTTCCGGCTTTCTTGCCGGTCGGTGTGATGCCGAACCACGTCCTGCCCGCGCCCTGACCCTTGGTGTCGCCCGGCTTCTTGTCGTTGACGTGCCGGTAGACCGGCCAGCCCGCGACGGTCACCTGCAGGAACCCGTCCGCTCGGCGGACCACGCCGACGTCGGACTTCTCCACGCCGGTAAGGAAGATGCGGCCGTTGTGGGCGACGGTCACCGGTGGCCAGGATGTCGCGCAGTCGCCGTCACAGTTGGACTGCGGCGGGTCCGCGGTGTCGTTGTCGAAGCGGTACAGCGTCATCCCGTTGGCGTCGACCAGGACCGAGTTCAACGCTCCTGCTTTGCCCGCCTGCAACTGGGCCCAGCCGGTCGAGTCGGGTGGCACGTTGTACATCTTGGCCGTGCCGAACAACAACAACGGGCCGACCTCGGACTTCGAGCCCGCGTTGTTCTGCGCGGCGCCCTGATCCTCGACGGCCAAGCCGGTGGCGTCCTGTTGCTCAGGTTGTTGTTCGGTACATGCCGTAAGGCCGAGCGCCACTAGGGCGGCAAGGGCGACGGATTGCTTGCGCGCCATGGGAATCACTCCAGTGCGAGCCCGGGGCCGGCGGTCGGTCGCCAACCCGCTTTGGCCTGACACGCAAATGGGTTCACCGAGGTTCAAAAAAATCTTGAACCTGGTGTTTCAGCACGTCCTGCGGCTGTTGACGCACTCGACCACGCGCGCCATCAGCGGCTCGGGCAGCACGCCGATGAACATCGCGTGGTCGGTGAGGGGTTTACGACCCTCTTCGGGGAACGAGTCGATCGCGTAGCGTGCGCTGGGCGGGATCGAGTAGAAGACCTCGATGTGCAGCTGTGGCACGGGAAAAGTACCCACACGGCACGCGTCGCCGTTCGGGAACGTGAGGTGGCTGCGATGCAGCTGGCTGTCGGTCTGCAGGCCGTCCCAGCAACTCGGGAAGTCGAAGACGCGAACCACTTGCTGTCCATCGGCGCAGCGCGGGTAGCGGTTGGTGACCCGGCTCCGGTCGCCGGAACAGGTCCACTGGACGCGTTCGGTGTGCTCGCCGTTCTGCGACACCGCAACCGGGTTTCCGGTGATGGCGCGCAGAAACCGTGGCATGGCGACGACATTGCTCGAAGCGTTGCCACGGAACTGGATCACCACGGAATCCGGTCGCAGGATCCGGCCGTGATTGCCGTGTATTCCGCCGCCGGGGGAGTGCGCGTCGTGGCCTGGTTCGTCGATCAGCCGGAGCACCGGCCAGTAATACGTGGATTTGTCGTCGAACTGGCAAGTTGTCGCCGCCGCTTCGAGCGTGTCGTTGGTCGAGAACGCGTTCGTGGACACATTTCCCACGTAGTCGTGCGTGTGATGGGCGCCTGCGGGCAGCTGCGGCTGGGCGACCACGTTGTCCGCGTTGCGGTGTTCGATTTCGTTGGTGCCGCAATCGATCTGCCATGTGCCTGCGTTCGGCTCGGACTGCCGCACGGACACTTGGTTGATGTCGATGTAGTCCGAATTGCCTGACTCGCTACTGCAAGCGGACGTGACGGCGGCGAAGGCGCACAGCGTGGTTATAAACGTGGTCCGTAACGGCACGTCTGATAATCCCACAACGGGCGGATGTGACGCGCGTCACATAAATTCTGGTGAGCCGTTTCGATCCGAAACGCGTGTTGGTCGAGAACTTAAGGCCGTGGAGGTGTGAACGGATGGGCGGGGTGAGAACTCGTCACCGCCAAGTCGCCGATGAGGCACTGGTCCGGACATTGTTCGAGGAACATGGCCGGGCGATGCTCGCCTACGCGACCCGGCTGACCAATGACCGGGCCACGGCCGAGGATGTCGTGCAGGAGGCGCTGATCCGGGCGTGGAAACACCCGGACGCGCTGGTCAACGGCAAAGGGTCGGTGCGTGGCTGGCTGCTGACTGTGGTGCGCAACCTCGTCCTTGACGGGGTACGGGCCAAAAACGCCCGGCCCAAGGAGGTCGCCGAGTCGCCGACCACCGGACCGGTCGAGAAGGACCACGCCGACAAGGTGGTCAACTCGCTGGTCGTGCTGGACGCCCTCGAACAGTTGCCGGACGTGCACCGGTCGGTGCTCGTCGAGATCTACGTCCGCGGTCAGAGCGTCACCGAGACCGCGGAAACGCTGGGAATCCCGCCGGGAACGGTGAAGTCACGCTCGCACTACGCGCTACGGGCGTTACGTGACTTGTTCACCGCGCGGGGTACCGGCATGGAAGGAGCGGCCTGATGAGTGCGTCCGAACAGCAGCACGTGGACATCGACGCCTTTGTGGCCGGCGAACTGACGCCGGAGCAGGCCGCCGACGTGGAGCAGCACATCGCCGGATGCGAGGAGTGCAGAAGGGAGGTGGACACATTGCGGGAGTTGCAGGACATCCTCGGCGAAGTGCCGCCGGAGGCACTGCTCGAGGGATACCCGCAGGACGCGGACCTGGTCCTGCAGCGGACGCTGCGCCAGATGCGGAACGAATCGTCTGCCACGCAGCGCCGAACCCGCTTGCTGACCGTCGCAGCCGCTGTCGTGGCCGCCGCCGTGCTTGTCGGTGGAGGCGTCGTACTCGGTCAATCCACTTCCACCACAGAGCCAACGGCGATCCCGACGACGACGCCGACCGCGACCCAGCCGCCTGGCGTGCGATTCGCCAGTGCCACGGACGGCGCGACCGGTGCGCGGATCACCGCGCGGATCACGCCGGCCGCAGGCTGGAGCAGGATCAACGCGGCCGTCAGCGGAATCCCCGCAGGGGAGCAATGCCGGCTGATCGTCGTCAGCAAAGACGGCACGCACGAGTCAGCGGGCAGCTGGGTCGTGCCGCCGAAGGAAAAGGCTGACGGCACCACATTGGACGGCTCGGCGTTGATCCCCGCCGAGGACGTCGCCGCGGTGATCGTCGAGACCACGACCGGGAAGCAGTACGTCAGCGTGAACGTCTGACCCGAGGTTCGCCGTCCCGAGTCGGGGCGGGACGGCGAACACTGCTTCACGTCCGGTCACGTGGACGGTCTGCCGTCCCGCCAAGGGGACGGGACGGCAGACCACAGCGCGTTGCTCGCGAACGTCGCGAAGTCCCGGGCTTCACGGCCCAGTGCGCGTGGGACCCCGTCGGACACGTGCGCGTCCAGGCCACGGCGGATCGCACCGATCACATCGGCGAAGTCGGCCGCGTCCTGCTGTGGCCAGCCGTCGCGGACGGACTCGGCGATGAATTCCTCCGACGTGATCGGGACGTAGCGAACCTCCCGGCCGCTTGCCGTCGAGATCGCGTCCGCCACCTGCGCCATGGTCAGCGCTCGTGGCCCGGACAACTCGTAGGTTTCTCCTGCGTGCTTGTCCTCGGTGAGCGCGGCGACGGCCACGTCCGCGATGTCCTCCGCGTCGACGAACGTCGCCGCGCCGTCCCCAGCGGGCAGCCGGAGTTCTCCTGCCTGCACGGCAGGGGCGAAGAAGCCTTCGCTGAAGTTCTGGGCGAACCAGCCCGGCCGCAGAATCGTCCACGGGATGTCCAGTTCCCGCACGGCTTTCTCGCCCAGGACATGCGTCAAACCGGCGGTGTTGTCGTCGCTGCCGTAACCGGGGACGTCGACGCCCCGGCCGGACAACAACACGACCCGCTCAACACCCGCCTCGACGGCCTTGCTCACGAACTCGCCCGTCAGCGTCGCGCCGTCGAGGGGAACGACGAACACAGCACGGACTCCGGCCAGCGCCGGGTCCCACGTCGACTGGTCGAGCCAGTCGAAGCCGGTGCGCCGGGCACCGACCAGGACGTCTGTTCCTTGCTGGTTGAACCTGGAGACGACTCGGCTGCCGACCTTGCCGGTCCCGCCGAGCACCAATATCGGATCCATGCCGCCAGTCAATCCACGATCGGTGAGACGAGCCATGGCTGAAACGCTCGCTGCGATACGTGAGCGTCTAACCTTGATCGCGTGGACATGCTGGCGGACCTGCTGGACGGCGTACGGGCGCGTGGGGCGCTGTTCAACCAGACGTCGATGAAGCCGCCGTGGTCATTGCGGTTCGAACTGGGCGTGCACGTGACCTTGGCGGCGATGCTGCGCGGGCAGGCGTGGGTGATCAGCGACCAGCCCGTCGCGTTGGGCACGGGCGAGGTCGCGATCATCAAAGGGCCGTACACGATCGCCGACGATCCGCGCACACCGCCGCAGTACCTGGTCAAAAGCGAGGATTACTGCATCACCGAGTCGGACGTGGACGCGTGCAGCTTCCCGGCAGGCCCGGCATTGCTGCTGAGCGGCGCGTATCAAGGTCCGATCAGCGAGCGCCTGCTGGACGCGCTGCCGCCGGTGACTGTGGTGCGGGCACCGAACCCGTTACTCGACTTGATCATCGCCGAGATGGCGCTGACCAGGCAAGGGCAGCGGGTGGTGCTCGACCGGATGCTGGACCTGTTGCTCGTATCGACCTTGCGCACGTGGTTCGACGAGCACGACGCTCCGGCCTGGTACCGGACGGCGGACCCGATCGTGAGTGACGCACTCCGGCTGATGCACGAGGATCCGGCCCATCCGTGGACCGTCGCGAGCCTCGCGATCAAGATCGGCACGTCACGGGCGGCGCTGGCGCGCAGGTTCACCGCGGCGGTCGGCGAGCCGCCGATGGCGTACCTGACCAGCTGGCGGATCGCCCTCGCGGCCGACCTGTTGCGGGACACGGACTCCACGGTCGCCGCGATCGCCAGGAAAGTCGGGTACGGCAACGCGTTCGCCCTGAGCGCGGCGTTCAAACGGCTACGCGGCACGACACCGTCCGATATCAGAACGATGACTGTACGTAGTGGTTAGGCTTTGCCAATGACCGACTTGATCCTGCTGTCGCGCGTGGCCTTCCGTGGCCGGCAGATCAAGGGCGCACGGCTGATCGGTCTGCTCGCCCTGCTCGCCGGCGACCTGCGCACTGGTTGCGGGATCGGCAGGCTGGTCGACGGGCTGTGGCCGGACAAGCAGCCGGAACACCCCGTGAACGCGGTGCAGGTTCTCGTGTCCCGCGCCCGGGCACTGCTCGGCCCGGAGGTCATCGTCAGCACGCCGACGGGCTACCGGCTCGCGCTCGCCGAGAACCAGGTCGACTCCTCCGCGGTGCTGCTCAGTGCGTCAGCGGCCGGCCGGGAATCGCGGACAGACGATCATGTGGCCGCACTCGCGCATGCCGAGGCGGGGTTGGCGTTGTGGGACGAACCGCCGTCCATCGCATTGCCCGCCACATCGTCCGACGATCCGCTGACCGTGCTCCGGGCGGAGCGGGCGTTGACGTACCACTCGCTCGTCCGGATTCGTGCGCTGACGCTCTCCCGATTGGGACGGCACGCCGCAGCCTTCCCAGATCTGACAGCGTTGGTGGCTCAGTCCCCTCGTGATGAGGAACTGCTCCTGGAATTGCTGCGCTGCGAGCACGCCACGATCGGCGCGGCTGCGGCTTTGACACGGTACGAGGGGTACCGGCGGTCATTGCGGGACGAGCTGGGCACTGACCCTGGCCCCGCGTTGCTGGCGATGTACGAGCAGCTGTTGCAAGGACGGCCGCCCACTGTCCGATATGGAGTGTTGTACGACTCGAACACTTTGCTGGGCAGGGAAGACGACATCGCGGCAGTCACCGCTCTGCTACAGACCGCGCGGGTGACATCCATCGTCGGGCCTGGCGGATTGGGAAAGACCAGGCTCGCGCACGTTGTGAGCAGACATGCCGAGCACCGCGCGGTGTATTTCGTCCCACTCGTCGGGCTCACCGAAGGAGTCGCCGCCGCTGTCGAGTCCGCAGTGGAGACCACGGACCTCGCCGCCGCGCTAGGCGGCGCGTTGCTGGTCCTTGACAACTGCGAGCACGTGCTTGACGAAGTCGCGGACGTGGTGCGGACCTTGATCTCGCGCAACGAGGACGTGCGCGTGCTGACGACCAGTCGCGCGCCGCTCGGCCTGTCGTCCGAGGCTGTCTACCTGTTGCCAGAACTGGATTTGCCCGTCGCTGTCGAGTTGTTCCGGCAGCGCGCCAATGCGGCCCGTCCCGGCGTCAGCTTGCCGGACGAGGCGGTGGAACGGTTGTGCCGCAAGCTCGATTGCCTTCCGCTTGCGCTGGAACTTGCAGCGGCGCGGGTGCGGGTGATGTCGGCCGAAGAGATCCTCGACCGGCTGACCGACCGGTTCGCGTTGCTGCGCGGGGGAGCACGGGACTCGCCCGAACGCCACCACACCCTGCAGTCCGTGGTGGACTGGAGCTGGCAGCTGCTCGACCCGGACGGGCAGGCGGCTTTGCCTGTGCTGTCGGTGTTCCCCGACGGGTTCACCGCTGAGGCAGCCCGGTATCTGCTCGGGTCTGATCACGCGCTCGAACAGTTGGTGGACCAGTCGTTGCTCAAGGTGAGCGAGACCAAAGCGGGAACACGCTTCCGGATGCTGGAGACCGTCCGCGAGTTCGGCGCCCAGCGGCGCGGTCCGGACGCTCTCGCTGGATTCCTCGCGTGGACGCGGCACTTCGGGCAGACCAACCACGAGTCGTTGTTCCGTGCCAATCCCTTCGCCGCGGCCGATGTCATCCGGGCCGAGCAGGACAACCTGATGCACGCGTTGCGCATCGGCCTGGCGAACAACGACGCTCCGACCGTCGCGGCGACCGCCGCCGTGCTCGCGGCACTGTGGACGGTCGAGTCGAACTACCCGAGGATGTACGCGCTTACCAAAGAGACAGCGTGGATTCTCTCGCACTACCACCCGGGACCTGACTACGTCGATGTCACCAGGGCTGCTGTCGTGCTGTGCATGTCGAACTTCTTCGTGGTGGAAGGCCCGCGGCCGTCGCGCGGGTTGCTCACGTTACGGAGGCTACCCGCGCAACCGGTGGGCGACAGCCCGCTGCGGGCGGCCGCGGTGACGCTCGCAGCCGCGCCGGAATACTGGGCGGACAACCAGGCCGCGCTCAAGACGTTGTGTGACGACCCGAATCCACTTGTGGCGGGGATTGCCAACTGCGTCGCCGGCTACGTCTACCGAGCCTTGAACAACCTCGACGCCGCGGTCGCGGCGGTGGACCGGGCGATCGAGGCGCTTTCCGGTACCGGCGCCCCATGGCTGCGGATCGGCGCGTTCGGCATTGGCGCGGGTATGTGCTTCCACGCGGGTTTGACAGCGAAGTCTCGGGCATACATGGAGATGGCGTTGCCGTTGTTGGCGGAGCTTGCCGCTTGGTCTGACGTCGCTCAGGTCCGGTGGGGGATGGTCCAGGTCAACCTGCACCTCGGCGAGATCGACGAAGCCGAACGGTGGCTGGCGCTGACCACGCTCAACAAGGCGGACGACGTCGTGAACGAGCTGCTGCCCGATGCCGGTGCCCGCGCGGAGATCGCACTGGCCCGCGGCGAGATCGACGCGGGGTTGCGGCAGTGGCGGCGTGCGGTGGACCAGATGCGTAACCGCCAGTCCCGGACCTTCAAGGTCGAAACGCCAGGCTTGGAACCGTGGGTGCTGGAACACGAAGCCACCGCCGTCGTGGCACACGCTCAGCACGGCAGGCTCGACCTGGTGGCCGACATCGTCGAGGCGTTGCCGGGCAAGCTGATGACGGTGCTGAAAAACCCGGTCACCGCGCCTTCGCCGTACGTTGTGGATCACGCCCTCGTCGGCGTGATGCTCGTCGCTCTGGCCCATGTGGACAGTCATGACGCGGCCCGGATGGTGGCGTTGGCCCAGCGATTCCATTACCTGGGTGGATTTCAGCCGACGATGTCCGTCCCGCGCGTGCGCCAACTGCCCGACGGCGTGGACGTGAAGGCTTACCACGAGGCGGTCTCGGAGTACGCCACCATGCGGACGATCGAGTTGCGCCCAGCCGCGCTGGCTCTGTTGGAGGCGCGGTGACTGACTTGGTCCTGCTGTCCCGGGCGGAGTTTCGGGGCAGACCGCTCAGTGGTGCCCGGTTGATCGGCCTGGTCGCCATGCTGGCCGGCGAGCTGAAGACCGGATGCGGGATCGTCAGGCTGGTCGACGGCCTGTGGCGGGACAAGCGACCGGAAAACCCGATCAACGCGGTCCAAGTCCTGGTGTCACGGGCAAGAGCGCAGCTGGGGTCGGACGTCATCGTCAACACCTCCACGGGCTACCGGTTGGCGTTGAGCGAGTCTGAGGTCGACGCCTCGGCCGTCGTGCTCAGCGCGTCGGGGGCAGCTCGGCACTTGCGGAACGGTGATGAAGCGGCTGCCCTCAGCGATGCCGTGGCGGGACTGGCTTTCTGGGACGAACCGCCGTTGGCCGGGGCAGCCGACGACCCGCTTTCCGTGCTGCGGGCCGAGCGAGCGCTGACGTACCAATCGCTCGTTCGGGTGCGGGCGTTGTCGCTGGCGCGCCTCGGCCGCCACGCCGAAGCCCTGTCACCGTTGACCCAGCTTGTCGCCGACCATCCACGCGACGAGGAACTCCTGCTGGAGTTGTTGCGTTGCGAGGACGCTGTCATCGGGCCCTCCGCGGCGGTGGTGCGGTACGAGGACTACCGCCGTTCACTGCGCGACGAGCTGGGCACCGAACCCGGCCACGCACTGCGCAAAATGCACCAGCGCCTGCTGCAAGGACAGGCACCGGCCGTCCGGCACGGCGTGCTGCACGACCCGAATCCACTGCTGGGCAGGGATGACGATGTCGCCGCTGTGTCGAAGTTGTTGAGCGCGTCGCGAGTGACGTCGATCGTCGGCACAGGCGGCTTGGGCAAGACCAGGCTCGCGCACGTGGTGAGCAGACACGCCGAGCAGCGGGTGGTGTATTTCGTGCCGCTCGCGGGCATCACCGAAGGCGTCGCCGCCGAAGTCCAGTCCACATTGGATACGCCGGACGTGGTGCAGACCCTCGACAGCAGTCGCGCGTTGCTGGTTCTCGACAACTGCGAGCATGTCCTGGACGAGGTCGCCGACCTGGTGCACATGGTGGTGACCCAGACCGAAGACGTCCGAGTCCTGACCACCAGCCGCGCCCCGCTCGGGTTGTCGTCCGAAGCCGTTTATCCGTTGCCGGAACTGGATTTGCCGACCGCTGTCGAGTTGTTCACGCAGCGGGCTCGCGCGGCGCGCTCTGATGTGACGCTGCCCGCTGCCGTCGTGGAACAGTTGTGTCACAAGCTCGACGGCCTGCCACTTGCGCTGGAATTGGCCGCGGCGCGGGTGCGTGTCATGTCGGTCGAGGAGATCGCCCGTCGGCTGGCCGATCGGTTCTCGTTGCTGCGCGGGGGAACGCGCGACTTGCCCGATCGGCACCACACGCTGGAGGCAGTCGTCGAGTGGAGCTGGCAGCTGCTCGACCCGGCTGCACAGGCGGCATTGCCAGTCCTGTCGGTGTTCCCCGGTGGTTTCACCGCGGCCGCGGCGCGGCACGTGCTCGGCTCGGACGACGTGATCGAGCAGTTGGTGGCCCATTCGTTGCTCAAGGTACGGGAAACCAAAGCAGGCACTCGGTTCGTGATGCTGGAGACGGTCAGGGAGTTCGGTGCGCTGCACCGTGATCCGGCCGTCACCACGTCGTTCCTGGCCTGGGCCAAGGATTTCGGCAGCGCACACTTCGAATCGCCGTTCCACGCCGATCCCGTTGCGGCCGCCGAGATCATCCGGGCCGAACAAGACAACCTCGTGCACGCGATGCGCCTCGGCGTCATACGCGGCGACGCTCCGACAGTCGCCGCGACAACTGCCGTGCTCGCCGGGTTGTGGACGGTTGAGGCAAGCTATCAGCGAGTGACTGCGCTGACCGATGAGACGGCTGGGCTGTTGTCGCACTACCAGCCCGAGCCGGAATTCGTCGACGTTCTATTGGCTGCTTCCGGGTTGTGCGTCCTAGGTTCGTTCGCCACCAAGGGAGCCCGTGCAGGACGCTCGCTGTACACCCTCCGCAGGCTGCCTGTCGGCGACCCAGGTGACAACCTGGTCCGAGCGTGGGCGAAGGTCCTTGCGGCCACACCTGAATTCTGGGGCACTGAGCACAGTGCACTGGAGAAGCTCTGCACCGATCCCCATCCGTTCATCGCCGGGTTCGCCAACCTCCTGTTCAGCTACGGGTCCGTGAGCGACCCGGCCCGTGTGCTCACCTCGGCGAACCGCGCGATCGAGTCGTTCTCCGCGGTCGACCATCCCTGGTTGTACGTCACCGCGCTGTCATTGGCCGCCAGCACCCATTTCCACAGCGGCCATTTGACGCAGGCGAAGGCGTACATGGCCGAGACATTGCCGGTCTACGAGGAGATGGGGTCCACGTGGCACGTCGCCCAGATTCGCTGGGCCATGGTCGCGATCAGCCTCGGCCTCGATGAGATCGACGAGGCCGAGCATTGGCTGGCGCTCACCGCGTTGAACGGGGTCGACGACTTCGCCGGGGAACTGCTGCCCGGGCCTGGGCTGCGTGCGGAGATAGCGCTCGCCCGTGGCGACATCGACACCGGGCTGCGGCGATGGCGGCATGTGATCGACCAATTGGGCAGCCGGCGCGGGGAAGGCTTCCTCGCCGCCACACCGGGGCTGGAGTTGTGGGTACTGGAGTCGCGTGCCGTCGCGGTGGTGGCGCACGCACAGCACGGCAGACTCGGCCTCGTCGCCGACCTGGCCGCAGGACTGCCGGATACGTTGGCCCAGTTGCTGATCGAACGATCGACCTCGTCGTCCCCGGCTGTTCGGACCATCCAGGTGATCGGTGCGCTGCTCGTCGCGCTGGCCGCCGTCAACCCTGAGCGCGCGCCGCGGATGATCGCGTTGGCCGAGCGGTGTCGTTACCTGCGTGGCTTCCAGCCGACCATGGCACCGCACCGGGTCCGCGAACTGGCCGAGAGCGTGGACAAGGCTGCGTACCTTGACGCCGTCGCGGAGTACACGGCCCTGGCGGACGACGAGCTGCGGCCAGCCGTTGCGGCTTTGCTCAGCCCAACGCCTCAACCAGGTCGCGAATCGCTGCCACCACCTCGTCCGCGGCGTCGATCGTGACCGTGCTTTGCGACGCTTGGACGACGCGGTGCTCGCCTCGCGGAACCGAACGGGCGATGGCGTCGCCGAGCGCCACCTTGCCGTCGTTGATCTGCTGAGCCTGGTTCTCGGTGACGAACAGCTCCTGTCCCGGGTCGTCGCCGAGCGCGGTCATCACAACCAACGGCACGTCCGGGAAATCGCCCTGACCACGCATCTCGTCGGCGAGCTCCGCGAAGTTGCAGCGCTCGGCCGCGCCGATCTTGAACCACTCGCCGGACAGGTGCTTCTCGACAAGTAAGTCACGCAACGGCGGCGGCCAGTCGGTGAGCCGCTGACGCAGCACGTCCCGCAGGAAGTCGAGCAGTTCCGGCGCGAACTCCGGATGGCAGTCGTAGTCGGGGACGTCGGCCAGGTGCGACGCATCGGGCAGGTAGGTGTCCCAGTCTTCGTGCAGGACATCGAGGAGCAGCAAACCCGCGACCTCGTCAGGGAAAAGCTGCGAGTAGCGGCGTGCGTAGACCCCGCCGAGCGAATGTGCGACGAAGATGTACGGCCCGTCGACCTCGGCGGCCTTGAGCAGGGCTTGTAGTTCACGGGTCGGATCCGTGGCGTTGCGCGGCAGATCGATCGGGTCGCTCCAGCCAGTGCCCGCCCGGTCGTAGATCACGCTGGTGGTGAACTGGCTGACCCGCTTGTGGACGTTGAGGTAGTCCAAGCCGACCAACGTGGCGCCGGGCAAGAACACCACCGGCGGCCCGCCGACGCCGCCCCTGTGCAACGCCAGCATCCGGCCACCGACCTCGTACAAGCGGCCAAGCGGTGGCGTGGACACTGCGGCTCCCTCGTCCTGATCGACTGGGACGAGGGTGCCGCCGGCGCCTTTCATTCAGCTTTCAGCAGGCCTTCTCGTGCCGCCGCGAGGACGACGGCCACGGCGTGCGCCGCGGTTTTCTCGTTCACCGCGACGCCGGTGATCACCAGGTCGAAGAAGATCGGTGCGAGCAGGGTTTTCACCAGCGCCGCCGGGTCGATGCCGGCCGGTAGTTCGCCACGGTCGACCGCGGCGGCGATCATCGGTGCGACCCGGCGCGGGCCGTCTTCGTACAGCTTTCGGGGGATGTCGGCGATCTCGGGGAGGCTGGCCGCGTCCGACAGCAGGACGGCGAGGATCGCGCGGCCGGTCGTGCTGGTTATCCAGTCGACGAACGAGTTCGCGAGCGTGCGTAGGTCCTGTTCGATCTCGCCTGTGTCGGGGATGGGGATGTCCATCGTGGCGTTCTGGGTCATCGCGTCGAGGACCAGCGTGCGCAAATCGCCCCACCGCCGATAGATCGTGGTTTTGTGTACGCCGGTGCGGCGCGCGATGTCGTCGACGGTCAGTCCGGCGTAGCCCTTCTCGGTGAGCTCGGTCAGGGTGGCCGCAAGCACCGCCGTCCGAACCTTCTCACCTCGGCCGATGACTTCCATTGCAACTCCCAGTTGCGCTAGCTCGTGATCATCTGCCACGCTATCGCAACTTCGAGTTGCGATACAGCTGGGGGTCTGATGGCGAACGAACACCAAGCCAAAGCATGGAACGGCTACGAGGGCGAGCACTGGGCCGCGCGCCACGCGCGGTACGACGCGATGATCGCGGACCTGAACGAACACCTGTTCCCAGCCGCGGCGCTCACCGCGTCCGACCGGGTATTGGACGTCGGATGCGGCGCGGGCCGAACCACTCGCATCGCCGCGGGCTTGGCCGCGCATGCCACGGGAATCGACCTGTCCGGGCCGATGCTCGGCCAAGCCCGCGCTGCATCGTCCGATCTGCCGAACGTGACCTACATCCAAGGCGACGCCCAGGTGTATCCCTTTCCGGACAACGAGTTCGACGTGGCGATCAGCCGTGGCGGAATCATGTACTTCGACGACCCGGTGGCCGCGTTCAGCAACATCCGCCGCGCCCTGCGTCCCGCTGGTCGCGTCGCCTTCATCGCAGGTGGTGCGCTCAAACCGGGCAGCGACAGCATGGTCGCGTTCAAGGTGTTGTCGAAGTTCCTTCCGCGGCCGGCCCGTGAGTCGGGCGACACCAGCCCGAACCCCGCTTCACTGGCAGATCCGTCCTATGTCAGGAAAGTTCTCACCGAAGCGGGGTTCGGCGCCATTGCCGTGGAAACGCGGGAAACCGTCGCCGTCGTTGGCGAGAACGCCGCCGACACGACGGATTTCATCCTCGAGTGGGGCCCGGTGCGTTACGCGTTGGACCAGGCTTCCATCAGTGACACAACGGAAATCCACGCCGCGGTGACATCGGCGCTGCGTCCGCTGGAGACGTCGTCAGGCGTGCGGTGGAGCTCCGACGTCGTGCTGATCACGGCTCGAGCGGGATCGAGTACTGGATGAAGCCGCGGTTCTCCGCGACCTTGTCGTAGAGCAGGCGCGCGGTGTGGTTGTCCTGCTTGGTGTGCCAGTAAAGCTGGCCGCATCCCTGGCTGGTCGCCCAGTCCTTGACCGCGGCTATCAGCTGGCGGGCAACGCCTTTCCCACGCGCTTCCGGCGAGGTGAACAGGTCCTGCAGGTAGCAGACGTCCGCCGACGTCGTGCTCGGGTGGACGAAGAAGTGCACGATGCCGACGAGGTTCCCGTCGAGTTTCGCGCCCAACGCGTGCATCCGGTCGCCGGACTGGAACTCAGCCCAGGCTTTGTCGTAGAAGCCCGGCGGCATCGTGTCGCGTCCGTAGAAGGCGTTGTAGCCCGCGAACAGTCGCTCCCACCCGGGGCGGTCGGCTGGTGCCAATGCGTCGATGGTGATCATTCGTTCCCCAGTGATCGTGTTCGCTTCAGGCTCGACGCTATCGCAGATTGTGGAACTTGATCTCCGGGAACTCGGCTGTGGGACCGTTGAGCACGCGCTGGGGGATGCCCCGCAGGTGCTGGTCGACGAACGCGGCGACGTAGGTACGGGTCAGGCTGATTCCCCTGGCCGGATCCAGTGGCGTGGGCGGGTCGATGCCCGCCTGCTGAACCAGCAGATTCAGGTCCGTGAAGGACATGTGGTCCGCATCGGGCGCGTGCAGCCAGCGCTTCCAGCCGGACATGCGTGGCCACACCGTGTCCCAGGACGTGTCCTTGGCGTGGCCGGGGTCATGCAGTTCAGGGCCGCCGAACAGGAGAAACGGGCGGTTCACCGGGTCGGGCGGCAGCATCGGTCCGTCCATGTTGACCCCAGCGTCAACGCGGGAATCGGCGCGCATCACGGTCGCGGCGCCGCCGCCGCCCATGGAGTGGCCCACGGCGGCGATGTGGTGCTGATCGATCAGCGGGTGGTTGCGCAGCTCGTTGAGCACGAAGGACAGATCGGTGCCCCGGTTGAGCGCGATGGGTGCGTGACCGATCTTGTTGGGCAGCCCGCATGCGGCGCAGGGAAGCACGCCGCCAGGGAACTTCGCGGCGACGGACTCGAAAGCATGGTCGACGGCCGCGGTGACGTAACCGCGGGACGCGAGGTCCTCGGCCAGGGCGGTGAGGGAGTAGCGCGAGACCGTGTAGCCGGGGGAGAGCAGGACGAGCGGGCGCTTGCCAGGCAGCGGCCGGGCATTGGTGCGCGACCAGGTCCTTGCGCCGGCCAGCTTTTCGGGCGGAAGCTGTGCGCGGATCTCGTAGTGATCGACGAGTGCGGCTGCCTCGGCCACGTCCATGTACGGCGCCTGACTGCCGGTGCCACGGACGGCCGGGTAGAACATGGTGACCATGAGCTGACGCGGCCCAGCCTCAGGCACCCAAGGATCCGTCCGGGCGCGATCGGTAAGGGAGAACGTCGCCCGCCCGACGGCGTACTGCCCCGTGGGCGCCGGGAGTGACAGGTCTCCTGCGGCCGCCGCAGCTGTCGGAATGAATAGAGCGGGCACGCACAGCGCGGTGACTGCGGCAATGACCAGAGGTTTTCGCATGCGGCGACTGTGCCCGTCCCATGCGACCGAAACATCAGGAAACACCCGGAACCAAACCCTTGCTTGCTGCTCGCCGGAGACCAGGGCTGGTATTACTATACCGCCGAGTGTTAGGGTGCCGGTATAGTAATACTGCCCCTTGTGACGCGAGGTTTCCGTGATTGAACTGAAGACGCCTGCGGAGATCGAACGCATGCACGTGGCCGGGCGTTTCGTCGCCGAGGTGCTCACCGAGGTCGGCCGGATCGCCGACGTGGGCGTCAATCTCATGGACATCGAGCACCACGCGCGCGGCATGATCAAGCGGCGCGGGGCACAGTCGTGCTACTGGGACTACGCTCCCGCCTTCGGCAAGGGCCCGTTCCGCAACGTCATCTGCTTGTCGGTCAACGACGCCGTCCTGCACGGCTTGCCCCACGACTACAAGCTTCGCGACGGGGACGTGCTCAGCGCGGACCTCGCCGTCGGCATCGATGGCTGGGTTGCTGACTCGGCGCGAACGATCATCGTTGGCACTGCCGCCGAGGAGGATCTGCGGATCATCCGTGCCACCGAGGAAGCGTTGGAGGCGGCGATCGAGGTGGCACGTCCAGGCAACCGCCTGGGCGACATCTCCGCGGCGATCTGGGCGGTGGCCTGCGACTACGGCTATCCGGTGAACACCGAGTTCGGCGGTCACGGCATCGGCCGCACCATGCACGAGGAACTCCATGTTCCCAACAAGGGTCGGGCAGGCCGCGGCCTGAAGCTCCGGCCGGGCCTGACCCTCGCCCTCGAACCCTGGTTCGCCCGCACGACGGATCGGATCGTCTACGACCCCGACGGCTGGACCATCCGCTCAGCCGACGGCTCCCGCACGGCCCACTCCGAGCACACGATCGCCATCACCGAGGACGCCCCCTTGGTGCTCACCCGACGTGAATCGGAAGACCCTGTGGTGAGGGGAGATTCCGCCGGTCGTCTGTCCGGAAAGGACGCCTAGTGCAGTCGAACGCACCGTTCTTCGCGGCTGTCCGCTGGAGCCTGGACCAGGCCGGTGTGGCGATGTCGGGCATGGTGGTCGGCTGACTCACTCCGGGCTACGTGCCGTTGGTGGTCGCCGTCGACGGCGCGTTGTTCCTTGCTTTGGCGCCCGGGGCGCGATCCCGTCTCCCTGTCGGGTGTTGTCCGTGCGTGGAGCTGCGACCGCTGTTGCTGCGGCGTGGCGCCACTGAGTGCACCGGTTTCTCGCGATTGTCTGCGGGAGGCTGGATCAGGTTGGTGGGGCGATGCCGTGTGCGGTGGTTGGTTGGCTTACTTCGGGTGAAGCGTCGTTGTGGGTCGCCGTCGACGACACTTTGTTCAGGCTTTGGCGCCCCGATGGACCGACCACACCTTCCCGCCCACGAATTGAGTCGCCTGATCACCGCCGCGCGGCGACCGGCCCTTAGTTGGTCACAACTGTTCCCCCTAGTTGATCGTCCTCAGCACAGGCCTGCGTCGTGGGCGAGCAGGGCGATCTGGGTTCGGTTGCCGAGGTCCAGTTTGGTGAGGATCCGGGTGACGTGGGCTTTCACTGTGGGGATGCTGACGTTCAGCTCGGCGCCGATTTCGGCGTTGGTTTTGCCTTGGCCGACGGCGACTGCGACTTCGTGTTCGCGTGGGCTGAGGTTGGCCAGCGTTGTGCGGGCTTTGGTGTAGGTCTCCGCTGAGGTGGCGGCTCGGTCCATCAGGCGGCGCGTGATGTGCGGCGACAGGATCGGCTCGCCGGCCGCGACGCGCACCACGGCGTTGACGATGGCTGACGGAAGCGCGTCCTTGAGCAGGAAGCCGCTCGCGCCTGCGCGGAGGGCTCTGAGGACGTTGTCGTCGGTGTCGAACGTGGTCAGCACGATCACTTCGGGTGGGTTGGGACGTGCGCGGACATGATGTGTGGCAACGATTCCGTTCACCTTCGGCATCCGGATGTCCATCAGCACGACGTCAACCGGGTGGGCGTCCAGCGCGCGGGGCACGTCGACCCCATCGGCGGCTTCGGCGACGACGGAAATCCCTTCGAAACCGTCGAGCATCATGGTGAGCCCGGTGCGGACCACTGCGTCGTCGTCGACGATGAGTACGCGGATCATGCGGGCCACGGGAGTAGTGCCTGCAACCGGAATTCCCGTGCTGTCAGTTGATGGTCAAGCCTGCCGCCCGCCAGCCGGACGCGTTCGGTCAGGCCGATCAGGCCGGTGCCCGTGCCAGGGAACGCGGGCGCGTCCCTGTGGCACAAGGGGTTGGTCACTTCGATGGTCAAGTTCTGTCCTGGGGTGCCGTTGATGTCGATCTTCACCGGTTGGCCCGGTGCGTGTTTGCGTGCGTTGGTCAAGGCTTCCTGCAGGACTCGATACGCCGTCCGGCTGGTTGTGCCGGGGACCGCGGTGACGTCGCCCTGGACGTCGACCGGCGTGCCGACCGCGCGGGATTCCTCGACCAATGCGGGTAAGTCGTCCAACACGGGCACAGGGCGGTCCGTGTTCTCGGGCGACGAGGTATCACGTAACACCGAAATCACGTCCCGAAGCTCGTTCAGAGCCTGATGTACGCCCGATCGGATGACGCCGGCGGCGTGTGACAGCTTCTCGGGCGCCAGATCCGGCCGGTACTCCAGCGCTCCCGCGTACGTGGCCAGTAGCGACAACCGGTGGGCGAGGACGTCGTGCATCTCGCGCGCGATCCGGGTGCGTTCCGCCGCTCTCGCTTCGAGAACCCGCCTTCCTTGTTCGGCTTCCGCGCGCTCGGCTCGTTCCCGCAACGACTCGATGACCTGCCGGCGGGCCTGGGCCAACGCGCCCCAGCCGAGCAGTCCGAGGTGGGTGACCGCCACCAGCACTAGCCACCACGTGAAGGACAGGCCGGGCATCGGGTGCCAGATGAACCGCACCGCGTGCGCGGTGATGCCGAAGGCGGCAACCCCAACGGCGATAGGGAACCGCCGTCCGGACGCGACCTGCAGCGTGCCTATGGTCGACGGCGGTGTGGCCGTCGGGGATACGGCCGCGAGCACCGCGAGCACGAGCGCGGAACCGACGGGCCAGCGGAACAGCAATGGCACCAACGCGCACGCGATGATGCCGATCGGGATGTCGAGGGCGACAAGGGAACCGGACGCGTACTCGCCGTACCCGGTCGCCACCGAGCACACCCCGACCAGGATGGTGACCAGGGTGATGTGCCGGGTGCAGAGGTCCACGTCGCCGAGCGTACGACCTGCAGCAATGGCGGGACACCGACCAAAGTTCACATGGGGGCAGACTCGTGGTCGATGTGCAGAAGCGCCGCCCACCGGCAGGCTCGCCGCATGACACAACGCGGCATCACCGACCACACTCCCATCGTCGGCGACTACCGGATCGACCAGACCCGATCCAAGATCAAGTTCGTCACCCGGCACATGCTCGGCCTCGCCAAGGTCCGCGGTACGTTCCAACTTCGCGAGGGCTACATCTATGTAGCCGATTCCCTTGAGGAGTCCGCGGCGCGCGCGACGATCGCGGCGGACAGCATCGACACACGCAATTCCGTGCGCGACACGACGGTCTGCCAGCAGTACCTGGACGTGGCCAACTACCCGGACATCGTCTTCGCGTCGACGGGAATGGAGAACACCGGCAGTGGCTGGGTCCTGCACGGCCGGCTGACCGTCTGCGGTGAGACCCGGCCCGTCGACTTACACATCACTAACGTGGGAGAAGGACTACGTGTCACGGCCACGTGCGTAGTCGACCGCTACGAGTTCGGCATCACCAAGATGCGGGGACTGACCGGGCGCAGGCTGGCTTTCACACTCGAGATCGTGGCCAATCTTTCTACATAATGTTGACGACTGGGTGGAGTTCTGTAGAAAATGGTGCGGTACCGTCATAGCCGAGGAGGCGACATGGACGTGTCCTTCGACGCGCACCCGGGCAGCTATCGGCACTGGAAGATGCGTACCGAAGGGGACATCGCCTGGCTGGTCCTCGACGTCGACGAGGCCGGCGGCATCGTCCCCGGCTACGAGCTGAAGCTCAACTCGTACGACCTCGGCGTGGACATCGAGCTCTACGACGCGACACAACGCCTGCGCTTCGAGCATCCCGAGATCCGCACGGTCATCGTGACCAGCGGGAAGGACAAGGTGTTCTGCGCGGGCGCGAACATCCGCATGCTGGCCGCGTCGGCGCACGAGTGGAAGGTCAACTTCTGCAAGTTCACCAACGAGACCCGCAACGCCATGGAGGACTCCGCTGGGCAGACCTACCTCGCGGCGGTCAACGGCTCCTGCGCAGGCGGCGGGTACGAGCTGGCGCTGGCGTGCGAGCACATCCTGCTGGTCGACGACAATTCCTCGGCAGTGTCGCTGCCAGAGGTGCCGCTGCTCGGCGTGCTGCCTGGGACAGGCGGGCTGACGAGGGTGGTGGACAAGCGCAAGGTCCGCAAAGACCTGGCGGATGTCTTCGCCACCCGGCCCGACGGGGTGAAAGGCAAGACCGCGCTCGAATGGCGCCTGGTGGACGAGCTCGCCCCGCCGCGCCGGTTCGAGGAGACCGCGCGTGCCCGTGCGGCCGAACTGGCAGCCAGGTCGAACCGGCCGCAGGACGCGCGAGGCGTCGAACTCACCCCGCTCAACCGGGAGATCAGCGCGGACGGGATTCGCTACGAGCACGTCATCGCGGACTTCGACCCCGCCACCTCCTCGGTGACCATCATCGTCCGGGCCCCGCGGGTACCAGCGCCACCCGCGATGTCCGAACTGGACGCTTCCTTCTGGCCGCTGGCGGTCACCCGGGAACTGGACGACCTGATCCTGCGGCTGCGCACCAACCAGACCACGCTCGGCACGTGGATCATCAAGACCGAGGGTGACGCCGACACGGTCAACTCCTACGAGAAGCTGCTGATCGGCAACCAGGACCACTGGCTGGCCGACGAGATCCTGCGCTACTACAAACGCACCCTCAAGCGGCTGGATGTGACCAGCCGCAGCCTGATCGCGCTGATCGAGCCGGGCAGCTGCTTCACCGGGATGCTCGCCGAGCTCGCGTTCGCGGCCGACCGCCAGTACATGTTGGACGGTCCACCTGTGTCAGCCCTCGACCCTGCAAGCAGGTCTTCGGCCGACGACGAAGACAGCCCTCTGCGGGCGCAACTGCGGCTGACCGAAGCCAACTTCGGGCTTTTCCCGATGGGCAACGGGATCTCCCGGTTGGAGTCACGGTTCTACGGCCACCCGGACCACATCGAGTGGCTGCGCAAGGAGACCGATCGGCCGCTCACCCCGGCGGAGGCCAACGAGCTCGGCCTGGTCACCGACATCCCGGACGACATCGACTGGGAGGACGAGATCCGGATCGCCATCGAGAGCCGGGCGTCGCTGTCCCCGGACGCGTGCACCGGCCTGGAGGCCAACCTGCGGTTCACCGGCCCCGAGACGATCGAGACCAAGATCTTCGGCAGGTTGTCGGCCTGGCAGAACTGGATCTTCAACCGGCCGAACGCGTCCGGCGAGGAAGGGGCGCTGCGCCGCTACGGCACCGGCCAGAAGGCGATCTTCGACAGGAAACGAGTTTGAGATGACCACCTCGATCAACTACGAGGACAAGATCCCCAACAACGTCGATCTGTCGTCCGACCGCCGTCTGCAGCGTGCGTTGGAGGGCTGGCAGCCGAAGTTCATGAACTGGTGGGGCGAGATGGGGCCCACCCTGGAGACGCACGGCGTCTACCTGCGCACCGCGGTCAGCGTCGGCCGGGACGGCTGGGCGCACTTCGACCATGTGAACGTGCCGGACTACCGGTGGGGCATCTTCCTCGCCGAACCCAAGCCGGACCGGCGGATCGCCTTCGGTGAGCACAAAGGACAGCCGGTCTGGCAACAGGTTCCCGGCGAGTACCGCGCCGACCTGCAACGCCTGATCGTGATCCAGGGCGACACCGAACCCGCCTCGGTGGAACAGCAGAAGCTGCTCGGGCTGAGCGCGCCCAGCCTGTACGACCTGCGCAACCTCTTCCAGGTCAACGTGGAGGAAGGCAGGCACCTGTGGGCGATGGTCTACCTGCTGCACGCCTACTTCGGCAGGGAGGGCCGGGAAGAGGCGGAAGCGCTGCTGGTGCGCAACTCCGGCAGTCCGGACTCGCCACGTATCCTCGGTGCGTTCAACGAGGAGACTGCGGACTGGCTGGCGTTCTACATGTTCACCTACTTCACCGACCGGGATGGCAAGTACCAGCTCGGTACGTTGAAGGAAAGCGCCTTCGACCCGCTGTCGCGCACATGCGAGTTCATGCTGAAGGAAGAGGCGCACCACATGTTCGTCGGCACGACCGGTGTCGACCGAGTGGTGGCGCGCACCGCCCAGCTGATCCGTGAGCACGACACCCTGGACATCGGCAAGCACGGCGGCATCCCGCTGGACATCATCCAGAAGTACATCAACTTCCACTACACGGTGTCGCTGGACCTGTTCGGCAGCGAGACGTCCACCAACGCGGCCAACTACTTCACCGCCGGGCTCAAGGGCCGGTGGATGGAGGAGCGCCGCAAGGACGACCACCAGCTCACCGAGCACGGTGTGCCGCTGGACCGGCCGAACGCCGACGGCACGTGGACCAGCGAAGAGCTCTCCGCGCTGCTGGCCCTCAACCTGGACCTGCGTGGCGAGTACATCTCCGACTGCCAGAGCGGGATCAAGCGGTGGAACAAGATCCTGGCCGACGCTGATCTGGAGTACCGGTTCGCCCTGCCGCACGTCGGGTTCAACCGCAACGTCGGCATGCACTCCGGGTTCCACATCACCCCGGACGGGTCGATCGTCGACGAGGCCACCTGGCAGAAAGGCAGCAAGCACTGGCTGCCGACCAGCGAGGACCTCGCGTTCGTCCGGTCGCTGATGCACCCGGTGTACGAGCGAGGCAAGATCGCCAGCTGGGTCGCGCCGCCGACCAACGGGATCAACGGCAAGCCGTTCGACTACGAGTACGTGTACTTCCACTAGAAGGACGGGCGACCATGACTGCCGTGTCACCGGCGAAGCCAAGCAGCATGCCGTTCAACGCTGCGGAGTACCTGGTGGACAGGCACGTCAAGGCCGGGCGCGGTGAGCGTCTCGCGGTCGTGGCGCGCTCGGGCACCCTCACCTACCGTGAGCTGTCCGAGGAAGTGAAGCGCAGCGCCGCCGTTTTCCGGTCGATCGGTGTCCGGCCGGAGGAGCGCGTGATGCTCTGCATGGCCGACGACATCCAGCTGCTGGCAGGCATCCTGGGAGCGATGTACATCGGGGCGGTCCCGGTCCCGACGTCGACCATGTTCACCGGAACCGAGCTGGGCAAGGTGCTGGCCGACTCGCGGGCCCGGGTCTTGTCGGTGTCCACGGAGTTCGCCGAGGCAGCCCAGGCCGCCGTGGCGGCGGCGCCCGAAGTGGCCGATGTCCTGCTGGACGGCGAGGTGCCGTTCAAGGTTCGCCGGGGTGTGCGCGTCCAGCAGTGGCTGGACCTTGAGGGAGACATCCCGGCCAGACCGTACGACACCTGGCAGGACTCACCGGCTCTGTGGCTGTACACCTCGGGTACCACAGGGCTGCCGAAAGCGGCTATGCACCGGCATTCCAGCATCCGGATGGTCGCCGAGGCGTACGGCAAGGGTGTACTGGACATGGGGCCGAACGACCGGTGCCTGTCCGTGGCCAAGCTGTTCTTCGCTTACGGGATCGGCAATTCCTGTTTCTTCCCGTTCGCCGTCGGTGCCAGTGCGATCCTTGAGCGGGCGCGGCCAACTCCGCAGCTCGTGGCCGAGCACGTCAAGTCCGAGCAGCCGACGCTCTTCTTCGCCGTGCCCACGTTCTACTCGGCGTTGCTGCACAGTGACATCCCCGACGACACGTTCGCCGGTGTCCGGCAAGGGGTCTCGGCAGGTGAGGCGCTCCCGCCCGTGCTGTACCAACGCATCCGCGACCGGTTCGGCCTCGAAGTTCTCGACGGGATCGGCTCGACCGAGGCGTTGCACATCTTCCTGTCCAACCGTCCCGGCGCGGTGCACCCAGGCTCGTCGGGCGTCGCGGTTCCCGGTTACGACGTCGAGTTGCGGGACGAGCAGGGCGCGGTGATCACGGAGGCGGGCAAGCCCGGCGACTTGTACTTGCGTGGATCCTCGGTGGCGTCGGGATATTGGTGCCGGGCGGAGACCACCCGCCAGGTGTTCCAAGGCGAATGGTTGCGCACGGGCGACACGTACATGCGCAACGAGGATGGCACGTACAGCTGTCTCGGACGGTCGAACGACATGCTCAAAGCCGGCGGGATCTGGGTTTCGCCCGCCGAGGTGGAGGAGCGGCTGCTGGAGCACCCGGCCGTGGCCGAGGTCGCCGTGGTCGCCGCACCCGACGCCGACGGACTCGACAAGCCGGTCGCCTGCGTGGTCCCAGTCGCCGGTACGGCGGTTGACGCCGATGAGCTGATCGCCTGGTGCCGCGAAGGCCTGGCGTCGTTCAAGCGGCCGCGTGCGGTGGTCCAGGTCGAGGAGTTGCCGAAGACCGCGACCGGGAAGATCCGGCGCAATGTGTTGCGCGAGCACGTATACGGAACGTTGACGACGGCCCCGGCCCATGCTCGTTGACGCGCACATGCACGTTCCCAGGCTGTCCACGCTGAAGCCGGCGTGGATGGAATGGGCAGCCGAATTCTCTCGCGGCTACGCGTGGCGGGAGACGTACGACGATTCCGGCGATCCCGTGCCGGCGAAGCTCGATGCCTTGCTGGAATCCGAAGGCGTCGACCGAGCGCTGCTGTTCTGCGAGTACAGCCCTCGCGCGACGGGAATCCAGACCATCGAGGACCTGCTCCCGATCAGGGACCACAACCCGGACAGGTTCCGCTTGGTGGCCAACATCAACCCGCACCTGCACCATCCCATCGGGTCCGAAGTGGAACGACAGCTCGACCTGGGCGCGGTCGCGTTGAAGATCCACCCGGTGCACGCCGGGTTCTCACCCGATGATCCGCAGATGCGCGCGGCTTATGCCGTCTGCGTCGAGCGTGGCGTGCCGGTGATCATCCACTCCGGAGTGTCCAGTTTCCCCGGATCGCAGTCCAAGTACGGCAACCCGGAACTGATGCTGGACGTGCTGGAGGAGTTCCCCGGCCTGAACTTCGTGTTCGCCCACGGCGGCCGAGGCTGGTGGTACGACACAGCGGCGTTCCTGGCGCTCGCCAAACCCAACGTATGGCTCGACCTGGCAGGCCTGCCACCCAAGAAACTCCCCGAATACTACGCCCGCTTCGACCTGACGAGACTCGCCACCAAGTGGATCTTCGGAACCGACTGGCCCGGCGTCCCCGGCGTCAGACGCAACGCCGACGCCATCGCCGAGATCGGCCTACCGGACGACGTCCTCGAAGGCGTCCTGTCCGGCAACGCGATGAAAGTCTTCCCCGGCCTCTAGGCGACACCAAGCAGTCGATGGGCGGTGGCTGGGTCGGAGCGGAAGGACTCGGTGTCGGTGCGGTGGACGATCACGCCGCGATCCATCACCGCGATCTCGTCACATACCGAGAAAGCCAAGTGCAGGTCCTGCTCGACCAACAGTACGGCAACACCTTCGGCGCGCATCCGGTGAATGACGTCCATGATGGACTCGATGATCGCTGGGGCCAGGCCGTCGGATGGTTCGTCGAGCAGGACCAGCCGTGGGTTGGTCAGCAAGGCACGGGCGATCGCGAGCATTTGCTGTTCGCCGCCGGACAGGGATCCCGCGGGCTGCCGGATGCGTTCGGCGAGGCGGGGGAGGAGTTCGAGCACGGTCTTGGTGGTCCACGTGCCTGATCGGGCGTGGCGGGTGGCGAGCGTCAGGTGTTCGCCGACCGTGAGGGGTGGCCAGACGCGGCGGCCTTGGGGACATAGGGCGACGCCGGCGCGGGCGATCTTATGTGGACGGTGAGGCATCGGTGAGCCGTCCAGGAGCACGGTTCCTGAACTCAACGGGACGAGACCCATCAACGTCATGATCAGGGTGGATTTGCCGACACCGTTTCGGCCGAGCAGGCCGAGCGTGGCGCCTGCGTCCAGGGTCAGGTCGACGCCATCGAGCACCGTGCTGCCCGCATAGCCGGAGCGCAGCTGGTGGACTTCGAGCAGCGGGCTCATCGGAACAACTCCTCCCGGCTGCCCGCGCCAAGATAAGCCTGGCGCACCTCTTCGCTCGCTCGAACCTCGGACGGATCGCCCGACAGCAGCACTCGCCCGAGGTTCAGCACAGTGACCGTGTCGGCGAGCTCGAACACCAGGTCAAGGTCGTGCTCGACGAACAAAACCGTGATCTCCGAAGGCAAGCCGGAGATCAGCGCCACGAGCCGGGCCCGTTCGGCCGCGGACATCCCGGCCGCTGGTTCGTCGAGCAACAACAGCTTGGGCCAGCAGGCCAAGGCCAATGCGACTTCGAGTTGCTTACGTTCGCCGTGCGACAAGGAGCTGACGGTCACCGATCCGCGACCGGCGAGGCCTACTTGATCAATGAGCAGTGCGGCGCGGTCGTGGACTGGCCGTTGTCTGCGTGGCAGCCACGAGATCCGGCTCTCGTGCCGTTGCACCGCGAGTACGACGTTCTCCGCGGCCGACATCGTGGGAAAGAGGCTGGCGTGCTGCAACGTCTGGCTGATACCGAGGCGGCACCGCCGCACCTCCGATGCCTTGGTGACGTCCTGGCCGGCTAGTTCCACCCGGCCGCCGTCGCTCCGCAACAGGCCGGTGATCAGCTTGAACAGCGTGCTCTTGCCTGCGCCGTTGGGGCCGATCAGCGCGTGCCGGGCGCCGTCGGCCACAGCCAGCGAGACGTCATCGACGGCTTTGAGCGCACCGAACTGACGGCGCAAACCGTGGCACTGCAGGGTCATTTACGCCGCCTCCTCAGGATTCCCGCAGCGCCGCGCGGCAGGACGTAGACAACGGCGATGAACACGATGCCGAGCAAGAGTGCGCCATGCCCGTCGAGACTGGGTCCGATCGCGTCTCGGATAATTATCACGAGCGCTGCGCCGAGCACGGGTCCCCACAGTGTTCCGGCACCGCCGATGATCACCGCGAGCAACGCCAGCGCCGCCGTGGCGAAGCCGAGATCGGCAGGCGTGACGAGACGTTGTTGCGCCGCAAGCAAAGCACCGGCCATGCCAGCGATCGACCCAGCGAACACGAACACCGCGTACTTGTAGACCCGGGTCGGATAGCCGAGCGCGCGCATGCGGGGTTCGTTGTCGCGGATGCCTCGAAGCGCCGCTCCGAACGGCGACCGGCTGACGATCCAGACGATCACGAAGCCCAGAACGAAGGCCGCGAACACGTACCAGTAGATATAGCCGGCAAGCAGCAGCGGCTCACCGCCGGCGCGGGCAGGCGGAATCCCGGCCATACCGTTGGCGCCGCCGGTCGCGGTCTCCCAGGTCTGCGCGAGCTGATGCAGCAACTCACCGATCGCCAAGGTCAGCATCAGGAAGAACACGCCGTGCGCGCGGACCGTGATCCACCCGGTAAGAGCGGCACCCAGAGCCCCAGCGACAGCACCGACAAGCAAAGGAACTGGGATCGCGCTGGTGACGTTGATCGAGACCCACCCGGCGGCGTAGGCACCGATGCCGAAATACGCCGCATGCCCGAGCGACGGCAGACCGGAAACGCCGACCAACAGGTCCAGGCTCACCGCGAGCAACCCGAACACCAGAATCCGGCTCAACGTACTCGTGGCAAACGGCGCCAAGAACATCGGAGCCAACGCAAGAACCACCGCGACCACGGCGAGAATCGCCGGAGTCAGCCAACGTCGCTGGCGAGCGGTGACGGGCTCCACAGTCACGGGTGCCTCTGCTGTCCGAGTCATGACCGCACCCCAACCTTGCCGCCGAAGAGTCCTTGCGGCCTGAGCACCAGCACCAACGCCAACGCACCGAACAGGATGAACGAAGCGCCATCGGGGAACAGCGTCCGCCCCAGCGAATCGATCTGGCCTATGACCAATGCGCCGAGCAGCGCCCCGCGCACGGACCCGAGCCCACCGATGACAACCACGACGAGCGCCAGGATCAGCACGGTCGAGTCAAGCCCTGGCCGAGCGCCATAAATAGGCCCACCCAACACACCGGCGATCGCCGCGAGCATCGAACCGACGGCGAAAACACCAACGCGGATCAGCCGGTTGTCCACGCCAAGCGCGGCAACCATCTCACGGTCTGCCACTGTCGCACGGACCAACGCGCCGAGCGACGTCCGCTCGACGGTGAAGTACACCGCGATGGCCAGCACCAAGCCGATCCCGATCAACACCAGGCGGTACGTGGGATACGCGGCACCGAGCACCGGCACGGAATCGTCCAGACCTGGCGGCGCCCCAACGGGAAGCGGATCGTCGCCGTACACCATCACGAGGATCTCGGCGACGACCAACGTGACACCGAGTGTCAGCAGAGCTTGGTCAAGGTGTGAGCGCTTGCGCAGCGGCTCGGTCATCGCCGACAGCAGCCCGCCGCCCAGCAGCCCAAGGACAGCGGCAAGGCCAAGCGCGCCAAGGAAACTGCCCCACGTGGCGTCCCCGCCGATCAGGGCGGCCCCGACGTACGCCCCGACCAGGAAGATCGCGCCGTGTGCCAGGTTCAGCACATCCATCATGCCGAACACCAGCGAAAGCCCGACCGCCACGATGAACAGCAGGAACCCGATGGCGAATCCGTTGATGACACCGACGAGGTTGGCGTCCAGCCACGCGCCCATGATCAGCTGAACTGGCCGGTCGGGCCGAGGTCGGTGGTGATCGCGTTGACCAGCTTGCCGTCCTTGCGTTGCACGGTCCGCAAGTACATGTTCTGTTTGGGATTCTGGTTCTCGAACGTCCACGGCCCGCGCGGACTGTCGTCAATGGTCCCGATGCTGCCCAGTGCCTTGGCGAGCGAGTCGCCGTCCACCGCCTTCGCCGCCTTCAACGCCCGGCTCAGCACGTTCGCGGAATCCCATGCCTGCAGGGAGAAACAGCTGGGTGACTCGTTGTACTTGGCCCGGTACGCCTCGACGAACGCTTTGTTGGCCGGATTGTCGATCTGATCGCTGTAGTGCAGCGAAGTCTGCACGCCCAACGCGGCGTCGCCTTGGGCCTCAAGCACTTTGCCCTCGGTCAGGAAGCCGGAGCCGTACAGCGGGATCGACCCGGCGAGCCCGAACTGCTGGTACTGCTTGACGAACGCGATCGCCTCGGCGCCGGAGAAGAAGCAGAAGGTCGCCTTGGCCCCGGACGACCGGATCCCGGACAGGAACGGCTGGTAGTCCGTGGTGGTCGCGAAGGGCGGTTTCGCGCTGCCCGCGACCGTGCCGCCCGCGGCCTGGATCGCCTTGGTGAAGCCGTTCACGACCTCGGTCCCGGCCGCGTAATCCGGGGCGATGACGTAAACACTGTCCTGTTTCTTCTCCCTGCCAAGGTAGGTGCCGAGCACCGAGGCCACTTGGGCGTTCTGGAAGGACGTTCGCCATACGTACGGGCTCAGCTTGGCCGGATCCGTGATCGCCGCCGCGCCCGCGTTCGACACGAGCAGCAGCTTCTTCGCCTCGGCCACCAGCGGTGCCGAGCCCAACGCCGTCGCGGAGTTGACGATTCCCACGACAACGTTGACTGCGTCGGATTGCAGGACCTTCTGGACCGCGGGTACGCCGGTCTGCGGGTTCTCGCCCTCGTCGGCGGTGACTGTGGTGACCGTGAAGTCGCCTAACTTGCCGCCGTTGCGCTCCAACCAGAGGTCCCAGCCGCGTTTGAGGTCCGTGCCGAGTGCGGCGTAGGTGCCGGATTGCGGGATGACCAGGCCGACCTTGACCGATCCGCCGCCGGAACCGCCTCCGCCGCCGGGATTCTCGCTCAGTGAACTGCCGCATCCGGGCAGTGCGGTGGCCGCGCCGGCCGCGCCGAGCAAACCGAGCATCTGTCGCCGTGAAAGTGCCGCCATCACTGACCTCGATCCCGTCGGCCCTGATTCGACAAGATCCTGACGTTAACCACAACTTGTGTCAACAGTCACGTCTCTCGCCCGAACGGAATCAAGCTACCCCGTGTCGATAACGCTGACGTAGCAATAAGAAACGTGGGATCATCGGTTAAATTGGCATGGACGCGTCCCACTGCCTGATGAGCTCATCCAAGGATGTGCGCTTACCGTACAACCGGAATCTCGCTATCCCGCCGTCGGGGTGGCTTTCCAGGCGGACGTAGGCAACCTCCTGCTCGGTGTCGATCCGGAACCGGTGCTCGGTGTCCGGTTGGACCTTGGTCTCGGGCAGCAGCGGGAACCAGGATTTCCCGTCGGCAGAACCTGAAAGAGCTACGCGATCTGGCGAGTTGCCGCGATAGTGCTTGGTCGAGATCTCGGCGACCACCGGCACCGCCGGGCAGGCCAGTTTGATGGATGCCCAGTCGTGCGCGGGGGCGCGGCGGCGCGCGGTTTCCCAGCCGTCGGCCATGAACCGGGATTCGCCGGGTTGCAACATGTTCGACGGTGGCGAGAAGAAACCGTCGCTGCAGCCGACCACCTTGCTGCCGTTTCGCAGGGCCACGAGGTCGAACGGCACATCGGCGAGGTGCCGTGGATCGGGCACCACGTCGCCGAGCACCCGGAGCCGGGCGACGCCACCGTCCGGGAAGACGTTCAACCGTACGTGTGTGACTCGCCACGGAACGTCCACATCGAACACATTGTCCGAGCCGCCTTTCAACGGCGAGGTCGGGACGAGTGGAAACCATGAGGTGAGCTCGCCCGGTCCGGGATAACCCTCCGCGCACGTGCCTTCGATCGAACAGGACTCCGGGTAGTTACCGAGGAAATGCGCGGTGTCGACGTTGACGGATCGCACTGTCCCGGCCGCGCCGAGCCGGATCAGCACCCAGTCGTGGCCCTCGGTCCGGCCGAAGCGGCGGCGGGTTTCCCAGCCGTCGTACTGCTGGCCCTTGGGGGTGAAGGTGTGCGGCTGGAACGTGGCCGGTGCCGGGTTGAGCAGGTTTTCCTTGTCGGCGAAGAACTCGTCGCTCGCCGCCATGACCGTGCCGTTCGCCGTCAGATCCGTGAGCTCTGGGAGGTCAGACATCGGAGCCTTTCTTCGATCGGTACAGCATCCAGTCTCCATGTGCCGTGATGTCGATCAAAGCGCCGGAGTAGCCGCGGCGCAGCAGCATCGCGAACGAGCTGCTGCCATCCGCCATCTCAATGACGCCAAGCTCCAACGCAGGCGGTTCGGCGGGCAAAAGCTTGTCCCGCAGGACATCCAGGGGTACGTCGTACAGCTCGCCTGCCACAGACGCGCCGCCGTGAGATACCGGGTGCAGGGCGGGGCAGACGTCATCCACCGAGTAGAACCGGTACTTCGGTGCGGTCCTGGTCGATGCGATGAGCGGGGAGTCGTCCAGCAGGTGGTGTAAGGGTCCGCCGCGCATCGCGCCGCCGTTGAGGAACATGTGCGCCATAGGTGTCCTAACTGAACAGGGCCTCGATGCCGTTGATGCCGAAGTACACCGCGAACAGTGCCGCGAGGATCGTCAGCAGCCACCCGGCTTCACGCCACCGGCCGGTGAACGTCTTGATCAGTACGAAGGAGATCAAGCCCGCGCCGACGCCGTTGGTGATCGAGTACGTGAACGGGATGATCGCCGCGGTCAGGAACACCGGGATGGTGTAATCGCTGTCCTGCCAAGGGATCCCACGGCACTGCGCCATCATCATGCCGCCGATCACGACCAGCGCCGGGGCCGCGGCCTGTGCGGGCACGACCGTGGTCAACGGGGTGAAGAGCAGGGTGATGGCGAACAAGCCACCCGTGACCACGCTGGCCAGACCTGTCCGCGCGCCCTCGCCGACGCCCGCAGCCGACTCCAGGAACACCGTGTTGGGGGAGGAACCGGTGATCCCGCCTGCGATCGCGCCCGCGCCGTCGACGAACAGGATCCGGCCCATGCCGGGGACCTTGCCGTCCTTGGACAACCCGGCTTCCTGCGAGACGCTGGTGATCGTGCCCATCGCGTCGAAGAAACCCGACAGCACCAACGTGAACAGGAACACCGTGGCGGCGATCGGACCCGCGGACACGAACCCGCCGAACAGGTCCACGTTGCCGAACAGGCCGAAGTCTGGGGCGCCGAGCACGTGATCCGGCAGGGCTGGATCCGTGCGTCCCCACCCGGAGACACCGAAGACCTCGAACAGGATGACCGCGAACACGGTCGTGATCCCGATACTGATCAGCAGCGCACCGGCGACCTTGCGGGCCACCAGGACGATCATCAGCAGCAGACCGATGCAGAACACCACGATCGGCCAGCCGGACAGGTGTCCCTCGCCGAGCCGGACCGGCACGGGCGAGTTCGCCGAGTCCGGCACACGGGTCACGAACCCGGCGCTGACCAGGCCGACCAAGGCGATGTACAGGCCGATGCCGACCGTGATGGCGGTCTTGAGCGGCATCGGGATGGCGTTCATGATCCGCTCACGAACACCGCTGGCGGCCATCAGCACAATGCAGACGCCTTCCAGCACAACCAGACCGAACGCCTCGGCCCAGGTCATGGTCGGCGCCATCTGGAACGCCACCACGCCGTTGATGCCAAGGCCCGCGGCCAAAGCGAGCGGCGCGTTGCCGATGAGTCCCATCAGGACTGTCATCACCGCGGCGGATAATGCTGTCGCCGTGGTGATTTGAGCGGCGTCGAGTCGTGCGCCCGTGATGTCCGCGGAAGCTCCGAGGATCAACGGGTTGAGCAGGACGATGTAGGCCATCGCGACGAAAGTGGTTATTCCGCCGCGTACTTCCCGGGCGACGGTGGTCCGCCGCCCGGTGATGTCGAAAAGACGATCGAGGGCAGGCGGCATCCGCCTGGTTAAACGGTCACCGTTGTCCGTTTGTGTCATGGGTCGTTCCCTTGCCGGTGGGGCCTCGTGAGTGTTTTGGCCGGTTAGAACCGGCCAAAACACTCACGAGGGATGACCTGGGGGTGCGCTCCGGTCAGCGCGGTGTGACTCAGTACTCCACCCGGTCGGGTCGGTCGAGCCATGCGGTGAACGGCTTGAAGCCGTCCACATCGGACACGTGGGTCACGGGTAGCGACCACGTGTCACGGGGTTGTTCGAAGAGCTCATAGAACGCCAAGTCGTCGAACCCGGCCTTGGCTGCGTCGTGCCGGTCTGCCGCGTAGATGATGCGGTCCACGCGTGCCCACAGCGCCGAACTCAGGCACATCGGGCACGGTTCACAGGACGTGACCAGCACACAGCCGTCCAGCTTGAAGGTGTTCAACTCCTGGCAGGCGCGGCGAATCGCCACGACCTCCGCGTGTGCCGTCGGGTCGAGGGTCGGCGTGACCAGGTTGACGCCAGTACTGATGATCTGGCCATCCTTGACGATCAGCGCGCCGAACGGGCCGCCGCCGTCAGCGATATTGTCCGTCGCCAGATCGACACAGCGCTGCAACCACAGGGATTCCGACATTTCAGTGTTCCTCGACGATGTGCTCGGGACGAATGGGGACGCGGGGCAGCTCAAGCCCGGTCGCGGCGCGGATCGCGTTGGCGATCGCCGGAGTTGCCGAGATCGTCGGCGGTTCACCGACTCCGCGCACGCCATAGGGCGCATGGGGATCCGGCCGTTCGAGCACGTCGACGTTCATCGGCGGCATGTCCAAAATGGTCGGGATCAGGTAGTCCGTGAACGACGGGTTGCGGATCTTGCCGTCCGCGACCTGGATCTCCTCCATCACCGCGAGCCCAAGGCCTTGCGCCGAACCGCCGTGGATCTGGCCGACGACCGCGTCCGGATTGATCGCCTTGCCGACGTCCTGTGCGCAGTCCAGCTGCACGACCTTGACCAGACCCAGCTCGGTGTCCACGTCGACCACGGCCCGGTGCGCCGAGAACCCGTACTGCACATGGGCATTGCCCTGGCCGGTCTCCGGGTCGAGCGGATAGGTCTTGCGGTGGTGGTATTCCCGCGTTTCCTCGATGGCCGCCGACCCCAGTGCGGCGGCCATCTCATCGGAGGTGAGTTCCTCCGAGGTCCCGGCCATCTCTTGGAGCTTCGCACGAACGGCCCGGCACGCGTTGCGCACAGCGCCACCCGTGATGTACGTCTGCCGTGACGCGGAGCTCGAACCGGCGTCACCGACGTCGGTGTCCGTGGGGTGCAGGATGACCCGCTGAACACCCAGCTCGGACCGGGCGATCTGCTGCTGCACGGTGATCAGGCCTTGCCCGACCTCGGCGGCCGCGGTGTGCACGGTCGCGACAGGCTCGCCGTCGATGACCTCCAGCCGCACACGGGCAGTGGAGTAGTCGTCAAGTCCTTCAGCGTACGAGATGTTCTTGATGGTCACGCCGTACCCGATGCCGCGCACGACACCTTCGCCGTGGGTGGTGTTCGACGCACCGCCGGGCAGCTGCAGGATGTCCTCAGTGGACGACTCTGGCAGCGGCATGTCCTTCACCCGCTGGACCAACTCGGCGACGGGCGCGGGGAAGTCGATCACCTGGCCGGTGACCGTGGTGGATCCTTCGCTCATGGCGTTGCGAATGCGGAGATCCGCTGGGTCCATTCCCAGTGCCGCCGCGAGCTTGTCCATTTGCGACTCGTATGCGTACGTCGGCTGAACCGCGCCAAGACCACGCATGGCACCGCACGGCGGGTTGTTCGTGTACACGCCCCAACCCTCGATCTTGGCGTTGGGCACGTTGTACGGCCCCACACCCAAAGTCGTGCCGTTGCCGACGACAACGGGAGTCTTCGAGGCATAGGCACCGCCGTCGAAGTACAGCTTCGCCCGGACGTACACGAGGTCGCCGTCAGAGGTGGCGCCGTGCTCGTAGTACATCTTCGCCGGATGCCGGTGCACGTGCCCGAAGAACGACTCCTGCCGGTTGTACGCCATCTTGACCGGCCGCTGGGTGCGCAGCGCGAGCATGCAGGCGTGTACCTGGATCGACAGATCCTCACGCCCGCCGAACGCGCCGCCCACGCCCGACATGGTCAGCTTGACCTTCTCCACCGGCAGGCCCAGCGCCTTGGCGGTCTGCTTCTGGTCGACGTGCAACCACTGCGTCGCCAGGAACAGGTGCACGCCGTCGCCCTCAGGAACCGCCAGACCCGATTCGGGTCCCAGGAATGCCTGGTCCTGCATGCCGATCTCGTACACGCCGGTGACCACGACATCGGCCGTCGCGTCGGGATCGCCCTTGATGATCCGCTGATACCGCACCAGGTTCCCGCCCGGGTGCAGCTTGGGCAGGTCGGGGGAGTGGGCGACCAGTTCGGCGTCCAGCAGCGGCTCGAAGACCTCGTATTCGACCTTGATCGCCTTCAGCGCCTGCCGGGCGGTCTCGGGGTGCTCGGCGGCGACCAGGGCGACCGGCTCGCCTTGGTAGCGCACGACTTCCTCGGCGAGTACGGGCGTGTCCTGGAATTTCAGCCCGTACACGTTCTCGCCGGGCACGTCTTTGTAGGTAAGTACAGTGTGGACACCCGGCATCGCGAGCGCCGCGGACGTGTCGATGGACAGGATCCGCGCGGACGGATGAGGGCTGCGCAAGGTCGCGCCCCACAGCATGTTCTCCAGCCAGAGATCCGAGGCGTACGCGTACTGGCCGCGTACTTTGAGTGAACCGTCCGGCCGAAGTGGACTTTCGCCGATGCCGCCGGTGATCATACGACATCAGCCTTCTTCGACGCGGCCGCGCGGACCGCGTCCAGGATCTTCTCGTACCCGGTGCACCGGCACAGGTTTCCGGCCAGAGCTTCCCGGATCTCCGCGTCCGTGGGCTCGGTCGTCCGCTCGATCAGGTCGTGCGCGGCAACGATCAACCCGGGCGTGCAGAACCCGCACTGCACCGCGCCCTCGTCGACAAACGCCTGCTGCACAGGGTGAAGCTCGTCCTCGGCCAGCCCCTCGACCGTCCTGACTTCCCGCCCCTCGGCCTGACCCGCCGCGACAAGGCAGGAACAGACGGGAACATCGTCGAGGTAGACCGTGCACGAGCCGCACTCGCCCTGCTCGCAGGCGTTTTTGGCGCCGGGCAGCCCGAGTCGCTCACGCAGCACGTACAGCAGGCTTTCGCCGGGCCAGACGTCGTCGGCCTGGCGCTGCACACCGTTGACGGTCACGTTCACGCGCATTGCTCGGACCTCCTGTACTCGCTCCACGCCCAGCTCAAAGTGCGGCGGGCCAGCACGGCCAACGCGTGCCGCCGGTACGAGGCCGTGCCGCGGACGTCGTCGATCGGGGACGCCGCCTGCGCCACCAGTTCGCCGAATCTCCGGAGCATCGAGTCGTACAGCGCTTCCGAGGAACCCCAGGGAAGTTCGGCGTTGAGGAACTCCTCGGCCTCGCGGGCCCGGATCGGCGTGGGTGCGGCCGAACCGATGCCTGTGCCGACCCGTTTCTGCTCGGGGTGCAAGGCGATGGCGAACGCGCACACCGCGATCACCATGGCGTTGCGCGTCCCGACCTTGCTGAACTGCTGCGGCCCGGTCGCCGGCGGCACGTGCACAGCGGTGATCAACTCGTCCGGTTCGAGCACGTTCCGTTTCACACCAACGTAGAAATCCTTGGCCGGCACCATTCGGACACCTCGTGTCGAGGCGATCTCCACGGTCGCATCCGTGGCCAGCAGCACGGGATGTGAGTCACCGGCCGGAGATGCAGCACCCAGATTCCCGCCGACGCTGCCCCGGTTGCGGATCTGCGGCGACCCGACCGTCCGGGACGCCATCGCCAGGCCAGGCAGGCTCGTCCCCAGTTCGGTGATGATCCGGCTGTACGGCATGCAGGCACCGATCCGCACCCGGCCGTCCACAGTGGAATGACCGTGCAGCTCGGGAATCCGGTTGAGGTCCAGCAAGGCGTCCGGCCTGCGGTGGTCGAAGTTGATCTCCACCATGACGTCGGTACCGCCCGCGATCGGCACCGCTGACGGCCGGGCGGCCTTCAGCTCCAACGCCTCCGCCACTGTGGTGGGGCTCAGGAAGTCCATTCACGGCTCCCGTCGGACGGTTGCTTCGATCAGGCCGTAAGGACGGTCGCCGACGTGGAACACCACGCCGGGATTGTCCAGTCCGAACGGTGACAAGTCGGTGAGGTAGTGGTGCTTGTTGGGCAGGCTCAACCGGATCTCGGTTATCTCCGGCACGCTCTCGAGAACACGCGTGCCCATGGCATAAAGCGTTTGCTGCAACGAATAGCTGTAGGTGTTGGTGAACGCCTCAAGCAGGCTTGTCCGGGCGGTCGCGTAGGCCTTGCCCCAGTCGACGTTGGTGGACGAGAACAGCCAGCGGGCATCCACCGCTGTCGCCAGGATGCGGTCCTTGGTCTCCGGCAGCGTCGTGTACTCGTCACGCGGATAGCCCCAGAACTCCGAGTCAGTGGTGTTCAGCACGGTCAGGTCCTTGATCCCACCCTCGACCGTCGCTTCGCCGTCGTAGGTCACCTTCGCCAGCCGCGTGCCCTCGCCGGAACGGGAGAACGAGTGCGGCCCCAGCCGAGTCCACGGGTACTGCTCGATCTCGACGTGTGCCCGGTGAATGCTCGGCAGCTGCCCGACGAAGTGCTTGGCCAGCCGCAGGCCGTACGCCTCGATCTGGCCGATGCCGTCCCGTGCGAACGCCAGGACGGTGTTCTTCTGGGTGTCGGTGGCGAGGACCTTGTCGTTCGCGCCGGTCAGATGGGTGTCGGCGAGGTCGCCCGCGAGTGCGGTGCTGACGTTGAGGTCCACCAACCGGTGCTCGTCGCCGTCGCGCTCGACGCGGACGAGCCGGTTCTCCGCTTTCCCGTACTGGTTCTCGCCGAGAACGATCGGCATCTTCGGTCCTTTCCTCAACTGCCTCGATAGGTCGAGTACGCGAACGGGCTGAGCAGCAGTGGCACGTGGTAGTGCTCGGCCGGGTCGGTGACCCGGAACGTCACCGCGACCTCGGGATAGAACGGGCCTTCGACCTCGAAGACCAGCCGGTGCACGCCCTCGGCGGCGTCCCAGCCGGTGATCCGGCCGTCCTTGTCGGTCTTGCCGGACTCCAGGACCGTCCCGTCCCTGCTTTCCAACCGGACGACAACTCCCCACGCGGGCTTTCCGGAAGCCGCATCCAGAACGTGAGTCGACAAACTCATTCCAGACACCTCAGAAGACGTTGACGGACGATCTTCGCCAGCTCACGGCGCACTTCGGCGCGTTCGTCCACCTCGTTGTCGGTCAGCCGTCTGCGCAGCTCAGCGAGCACTTCGGCAGCGCTCAAGCCCTGGGCGCTGATCAGGAACACCCGGTCGAACCGGCGCTCGTACTCCTCGTTCGCCGCGGCCAGTTCGGCGTCCGCGCCGACGGCCGCCGACTGCTCCTGCCGTGACCACTCGGCCTCGCGGCTCGACCCGGCCATCCGGCTGCCGATGCGTGGGTGCGCGGCCAGCGCCTCGGTGATGTCCCGCCAGGCCAGCGCGGCCAGCTCGGCGTCCGACGTGGCCAGCAGCTTCTCCACGTCCGGGTACGGCGCGTTGGCGTCCATGTGCAGCGCCCACCGGCGCGACGCACAGCACGCCAGCAGTTCCGTCGTGGACAGTCGTCGAAGCATGTGACCCAGTCAACAATCTGGCCACGCGTGCTCACCAGCGGCGAAAACCATGAAAAGGGACCGAGCGGGGGAGTACCGTTTTGTAGGTTCCTCCAAACGAACCTGGTTTAGCCTGGCTCAGGCGGCCGGGCCGACAGGTCGACGATGGTCGCCTGGCCGACCGGCTCGTCGAGATGGACGGTGGTGGTGTTCATGCCTCCGATGGCGCTGCGGGTGCCGCCGCCGGTGTCTTGGCGTATCCAGACCCGGATCCCGAGGTGATCGCCGTGGCGCTGCACTTCGATGTGGTCGACCGGATCGGACACGAACGGATCGATCGTGAACTGGATGCGGACCGCCCGATCCTCCGGGCGAGGGGCGGTTTCGAGCCAGAACGACGTCGGCACGACCCGGTAGCCGGGCCCGCATGCGGCGAGGGCGCACAGCAGGGCCACGACCGGGAGAAGCCTCCAGCCCATCACGAACCGGGACACTAGCGGTGAACCTCAAAACGTTGCTCCAGACCGCTGATCTGGGCCTTGAGCTGCTGGTCGGTGCGGACGCGGTGGACCGGCCGATCAGCAGGGTCTTCACCGCGACGCTGCGCGACCCGCGCCGGTTTCTGACCGGCGGCGAGCTGGTGCTCAGCGGGATGGAGTGGTGGCAGGCCCCGGAGGACTCCGAGGCGTTCGTGGCGGGCCTGGCCGAAGCCGGCGTGACGGCACTCGGAGCGGGTACGGCCGAATCAGGCGGCGTCATGCCCGAGCACGTGGTCGACGCCTGCAAGCGGCACAACCTGCCGTTGTTCGTTGTGCCCGTGCACATCGCGTTCGCCACCATCAGCGAACGCGTGATCCTGGGGCTCGCGGCCGAACGAGCCACGCCGAACCTTGATCGGCACCGTCGCCTGGTCGCGGTCGTCACGGCTGGCGGCGGGCTCGATGCGTTGGTCGCGGCTGGGCAGACGGAGCTCGGCGCGGACTGCTGGGTGCTCAGTGCGGCCGGGCGGGTCATTGCCGGGACAGGCGAACCGCCGGACATGGCCAAGCTGACCAAGAGGTTCCTGCACGCGGAACGGCTGCCGATCGTGACCGGTGGGCTGTCGGTGTTCGCCACGACCGCCAAGGAACGAGCGCTTGGCTGGTTCCTGGTGGTGGCCGGGGACTTCCGCAAGTGGGAACGCGAACGCCAGGACGTGGCGAGCGAGTTCGCCACGCTGATCGGCCTGGAGCGCTCGCGGCTGGACGAGGCGCGCCGGATCGAGAACCGGGCGGCGAAACCGTTGCTGCGGCTGCTGCTTTCGGAGCGGACGACGCTGAACGAGATTCAGTCGCAGCTGGCCGCAACCGAGATCAACTCCACCGAGATCGTGACCGTCTCGGCGAGCAAACACTCCGCGGCGGTGGTGGACGACCTGCTGTCCGCATTCGACGGACCGGCGCTCGTCGGCACGGTCGACGACGAGGCGTTCGGCTTGCTCGGCACGAACCAGCCCGTCACGGCCGACATCAAAACAATGGTGCGGACGATGGAATCCGCGCTTGGCCCAACGGGTCTCGTGCTCGGCCTCGGCCGTTGCACAGATGCGACGGGGCTCAGGACGGCGATTTTGCAGGCGCGGTACGCCCGTAAGCTCGCGGAGCGGTCACCAGGTCGTGTCACGGTGATGGCGGGCGACGAGGTGGCGTCGCACTTGTTGTTGCTCGCGGCCGTCCCGGACGAACTGCGCCGGTCGTTCCGCAACCAGATCCTCGGCCCACTGTCCACATACGACGCCACCCACAAGTCGGAGCTGACCAGGACTCTGCGGGTTTTCCTGGAGCACTCCGGATCGTGGACACTGGCCGCGGCGCAGCTGCACGTGCACGTGAACACGTTGCGGTACCGGATAACCCGGATCACCGAACTGACTGGGCGCGATCCCAACCGGTTCGGTGACCGGGTCGATCTCTACCTCGCGCTGGCGAACGACACGGACTGACTAGCCCCGCGGCGGGTTGAAGATCATCGATTCCGGGTTGATCTGCTTGGCCTTCTCCATCAGGCCGTACTGCGTCATCAGGTCGATCACCCGCTGCATGCGCACCGGGCTCATCGCGGTCGGCCACGTGCCGAGGCGCATCAGGCTGACGGTGTCCTTGTCCACTTTGGCGTAGCTGGTCACGGTCTGCTCGACCAGGCTGCGGTTGGCCGCGTCCCGCTGTCCCTTGACGATCGCCCGCTGGAACGCCGCCGTGGTCTTCGGGTTCTCCTGTGCGTACTTGGCGCTGGTCGCCCACACCGCGATCGGCACGTCCAAAGTGGCCCCGGTCGCCGCGTCCAGCACCGGCAGCATCCCGGCCTTGCGCTGCGCCTGGGTGATGTACGGCTCCACCATGAACGCGGCGTCGACGTTCTTGCGCTCGATGGCCGCCTGCATGTCCGGGAACGGGATCTCGGTGAAGGTCACCGTCTTGATGTCCACACCGTTGGCCTCGAGCGCGGACCGTGCGGTCAGTTCGACGATGTTCGCCTTGGTGTTGATCGCGATCTTCTTGCCGGCCAGGTCGGCTGGCTTGGTGATCGCGTTGTCCTTGCCGGTCAGGATCAGGAACATGCCCTGAGCGGCCTGGTAGGCGTCCGCGACCAGCTTGATGTCCAGCACGTTCTTGTACTGCGCGGTGAAGAACGAGACGTAGTTGCCGAATGCGAACTGCAGTTCGCCGTTGGCAAGGCCGGGCACCGCCGCCGCGCCGCCCGGCAGCGACTTCAGTTCGACATCAAGGCCTTCCTGGGTGAAGTAGCCTTTCTGCTGTGCGATGGCCAGCGGTACGGTGTCCACAATGGGCAACGTGCCGACGACCACTTTGGTCTGCTCCAAACCGCCTGTCTGGTTGGGCTTTTCGGTATCCCCACCCAGTGCCGAACAGCTGGCGGCGGCGAGGGCGAGGACGCAGGACAGGGCTATGCGCCACGGACGGGCGAGTGACATGCGGGGTTCTCCTGGCAGGCAAGACACGATGATCTGGGCCGGATCAGACCACATCGTCCCTGTTCAACGCCAGTCGACGGACCCTACTTTCGACTGAAATATGCCAGAGCTCACTCGTTAAGTGGCACGAATGTGCTATGCATCCCATGCAACGGGCAGCGCCCAAACCCCGTACGCCGCGGACTTCTCGCGCAGCTTGATCTCCTCGGCCGGCACCGCGAGCCGCAGCGACGGGAACCTCGCGAACAGCCGGGTGAAGCCGATGCGCATCTCCACTCTGGCCAGTTGCTGGCCGAGGCATTGGTGTATACCACCGCCGAACGCGGCGTGCTTGCGTGCGTCCACTCTGTCCAGTTGAAGGATATCGGGTTCGTCGAACACCTTCGGGTCCCTATTGACCGCGGGCAGTCCGATCGCGACAGTGTCGCCCTTCCTGATCATCTGGCCTTCGAGCTCCACGTCCTCCAGCGCCGCCCGGTTGGGCGTTCCAAGGTGGACGATCGAGAGGTAGCGCAGCAGTTCCTCCACCGCGTCCGGGCTGTCCAGGGCAGCGATCTGCTCCGGATGCTGAAGGAGCGCGAAAGTGCCTAATCCCAACATGTTCGCGGTGGTCTCGTGCCCGGCGACGAGCAAAAGCAACGCGATGTTCGTCAGCTCTTCATCGGTCAGATCGGTGTCCGTGATCAAGCTGCCAAGCAGGTCGTCCTTGGGGCTCAACCGCTTCGTGGCGACCAGTTCAGCGATGTAGCGGGTGAGTTTGCCAAGCGCCGTCGTCACCTCATCCTGTGTCTTGTCCACACTGGCCATGATCGTGGTCTGCTCTTGGAAGAACGCGTGATCGGCATACGAGACGCCCAGCAGCTCGCAGATCACCAGCGAAGGCACTGGCAACGCGAACGCCTGCACCAGATCGACCGGCGGTCCTGCTTTGGCCATCGCGTCGAGGTGGTCCTCGGTGATCTGGACGATCCGCGGTTCGAGTTCCTTGATCCGTCGCACGGTGAACTGGCTGATCAGCATCCGGCGGTAACGCGTGTGCTCGGGTGCGTCCATGTTGATGAACCAGCCGGGCGCCGGGGCTTTCGTGGCTCCGCCTGGTCGTGGGATGACGCTGAACACCGGGTGCTTGTGCTCGGGGCGGTTGCTGAAGCGCGGATCGATCATGACAGTCCGCGCTGCGGCATGGCTGGTCACCAGCCAGCCGATGTGGCCGTCAGGGAATCGCATCGGGCTCACTGGCGGAAGTTTCACCAGGTCAGGCGGTGGGTCGAAGGGGTAGCCCACGGCTCGGCCGGTCGGTAGTGTCACTGGCTCGTTCATATTTTCGGAGTCTACTCTCATTTGATGGTGGACTGTCAAAGAAGAGAGTTCTCCGGTGTGCAGTTATCCTGCTGCGGTGGATCAACCAGCGACTGGGTTGCGGGAACGCAAGAAGGCCAGAACGAAGACCGCCATCCAGCAGCACGCGCTGCGGCTGTTCAAGGAGCACGGCTACCAGGCCACCACGGTCGAGCAGATCGCCGAGGCCGCCGAGGTCGCGCCGAGCACGGTCTTCCGCTACTTCCCGACCAAGGAAGACCTGGCCGTCCTGGACAGCTATTTCTCGATCGCCGACGCGATGAGCGCGGCGATCGCCGCCCAGCCCGCGGGCATGGCCCCGGTTGAGGTGGTGCGCAGTGCTTTTCGCGGCGTCTTCGCGGGAATGTCCCCTGAGGACCGTGCCGCGCGCTACGAACGTGACCTCGTGATGCTGACCATCCCGGAGGTGTGGGCGGCGAACCTCAGCCTGATCGCGAAAAGCCGCCGCATGCTCGCCGACGCGATGCAAGCCCGCTCACCCGGTTCGCGGATCGTCGCCGACGCGGCCGTCGGCGTCGGGCTCGGCGCACTGCTCGACTGGGCCCAAGATCCGCAAGGTGACCCGGCTGAGGCCCTTGACCAGGCTTTCAGTCGTCTTGCGGAATTCTTGTCATGATCCCAAAACGCTCTGCGAGTGTGTGAGAATCCCCGGCGCAAGATCCATTCGGGCGATTGGTGGGAGACGTCACAATGAACCGACTGGCAGTGCTGGCTGTGCCGGCCGCGCTACTCGCGCTTGCGCTGAGTGGCTGCGGCAGCAAGGAAACCGGCTCGCCCGTACCTGTCCAGAACCAGAACCAGCCAGGCACCCCGGCGGCCGCCACCGACACCAAAGAGGACACGTCCGCCGCGTCGGACGTGAAGATCACACAGTGCCTGAACAAGTCCTACGGGCAGGACGTCACCCTGGAGGTCACCAACAGCACCGCCCAGGACCAGCGGTACGTCGTCGGGGTGAACATCACGGACGCCAGCGGCGGCAAGAGCGAAGCCCGGTTCGCCAAGAACCGGATGACCCCTGGGCAGACCATCACCGAGAAGATCCCCGGTGACACCCCGTTGAAGGGCGAGGTCAAGTGCGAGATCGGGGAGGCCAAGCGCCTTCCACCCAAGTAAGCGCCGGTCAGAGCGCTGAGGCCTTGCCGAACAGGTATCGCTGCATGGGAACGCTGGTAGCCGATTCGCCGGCGGACTGATAAGCCGCGCGAGCACCGTCGATGTCGCCGAGCATCTCCAAAAGGTGAGCCCGGACGGCGAGAAACCGGTGATGCTTGCCGATCTGCGCGGAGAGCTTGTCCAGCAACGGCAGACCGGCAAGCGGTCCCTGGCTCATGGCGACGGCGACCACGTGACCGAGCGCGGTCATCGGGTTGTCCGAGATCTTGAGCAGAACCTCATAGAGGGCAACGATTTGAGCCCAGTCAGTCTCGGCGTACGACTGGGCCTCATCGTGCACAGCCGCGATCGCGGCCTGAATCTGATAGGGCCCAGCCTCGCCCCGCGGCAGTACCGAGCTGATCAGGGCCACACCCTCGGCGATGAGCTCCGGGTCCCACAAGGACCTGTCCTGCTCGGCCAGCAGCACCAGTTCGCCGTCGGGTGAGGTCCGCGCAGGCCGGCGGGCGTCGGTGAGCAGCATCAGCGCCAGCAACCCGGCGACTTCACAGTCGTCGGCCAGCAGCCGATGAACCAGGCGAGTCAGCCGGATGGCCTCAGCCGCGAGATCGGCCCGTTGCAAATCGGGGCCGTAAGTGCTCGCGTAGCCCTCGTTGAAGATCAGATACAGCGTGTGCAGCACGGCACCGAGCCGCTCGGACCGAGCGGAACCCTGCGGCACGGCAAAGGGAACGCCACTGTCCTTGATGCTCTGTTTGGCCCGGCTGATCCGGCGGGCCATGGTCGCTTCGGGCACCAGGAAGGCCCGGGCGATCTCGGCCGTGGTCAACCCGCCGACCGCGCGCAGCGTCAACGCGATCTGCGAAGGCACGGACAGCGCGGGATGACAGCACATGAACAGCAGGATCAGCGTGTCGTCCGAGTCCGACGCGGGCCGGTCGGCCGCCGGAGCGAGCCAGTCCTCGGGCAGAACCCGTTGGGCGACAGTGTTCTCACGGCGCTGACGGGCCTGCTCGTTGCGCAGCAGGTCGGTCAACCGCCGGGAAGCGACCGTGATCAGCCATCCCAACGGATTGCTGGGCATCTCGGTCGGCCAGTGGGTCGCCGCCGCGAGCAGAGCCTCCTGCACGGCGTCTTCGGCCGTGTCGAAGTGGCCGTAGCGGCGGACGACCGCGCCGAGGGCCTGCGGCGCGAGTGTCCGCAGCAGGCCCTCGAGCTCGGTGCCGGGCATCAGATCTCCGGTTCGGGCGCGTGCTCGGCGATCGGCCGGATGTCCACGTACCACTCGGTGTCGAGCTGGGCGTGCTCCGGGTGCGGGGTGTTGACCAGCTGCGCCGCGATCTCAGTCGCGCGGTCGATGCTCTCGCATTCCACGATCGTGTACCCGGCGAGCACTTCCTGCGTCTCCGGGTACGGCCCGTCGGTCACCACGGGCACACCGTCCTTGGCGCTGATCCGGCGGGCGTGCGCCGGGTCGCTCAGGCCGCGGGCCTCGACGAACTCACCGGACTCGACCAGCGCGTTGTTCCAGTCGCCCATGAACTTGTGCAGCGTCTGGACCTCCTCGAGGGTCCAGGCCTGGCGGTCGGCCGGGGTGTTGCCGGTCAGCACGTCGTAGTCGCGCTGCGAACCCATCAGCATGATCATGTACTTCATGGTGGTGCTCCTCTCTGGGGTTGTTACGCCAGAGACGTCGAAGCAGGATCCGCGACCCGGACATCCCCCGCGAAGAAATTTTCACCGCAGTGTCTCCCGGCCGACCATGCTAGAGCGTGGCTGATCAATCCACGGGAGGTCGAGCCTTGTCGGATCCGGTGACCATCGCCATCGTCGGGGCAGGCAGTCGCGGCAACAACTACGCCGCCGGAGCGGTGCGGACAGGCCACGCGCGGATCGTCGCCGTGGCCGAGCCACGCCCGGTGGCACAGAAGCTCTTCGCCGACAGGTACGACGTGCCGGCGGACGCCGTCTTCGACGACTGGCGTGACCTGCTCGACCGGCCACGGATCGCCGACGTCGCGGTGATCGCCACCCAGGACCAAGATCACGTGGATCCGGCCGTCGCGCTCGCTGAGCGGGGCTATCACCTCATGCTAGAAAAGCCGATGGCCACGTCCGAAGCGGACTGCGAGCGGATCGTGCGGGCGGTGGAGGACGCCGGCGTGCTGCTGGCGGTGTGCCACGTGCTGCGCTACACGCCGTACTCCCGGGCGCTCAAACAGGTTGTTGACAGTGGACGGATCGGCCACATCGTCAGCGTCGAGCACCTGGAGCCGGTGGGCTGGTGGCATCAGGCGCACTCGTATGTCCGGGGCAACTGGCGCCGCGAGGACGAGTCGAGCTTCATGCTGATGACCAAGTCGTGTCACGACTTGGACTGGCTGGCGTACATCATCGGCAGGCCGGCCGAGCGGGTCTCGTCCTTCGGCGGGCTGTACGAGTTCCGGGCGGAACGCAAGCCGGAAGGGGCCGCTGACCGTTGCCTGGACTGCGCGGTGGAAGCGACCTGTCCATACTCGGCGCCACGGATCTATCTGCCGTTCCTGGAACAACCACACAAGAACTGGCCGTTGTCCGTGGTCACCACGGACCGCACTTTCGACGGGCTGATGAACGCGCTGCGCGAAGGACCGTACGGCCGCTGCGTGTACGCGTGTGACAACGACGTGGTCGACCATCAGGTGGTCAACATCGAGTACTCCGGTGGCGTGACGGCGTCGTTCACCATGACAGCGTTCGCCGCTTATTCACACCGTAAGACCAGGATCTTCGGGACCCGGGGATCGATCGAGGGCGACGGGGAAACCATCGCCATCCACGACTTCCTGACCGGCCCAGAGGTGATAGACCCGGGAGCCGCCGGAGGGGCCACGGCCGCCGACGGGCACGGCGGCGGTGATCAAGGGCTTGTCGACGCCTTTGTCTCAGCGGTCCGCACCGGCGACACCGGGCTGATCTTGACCAACGGCCGGGAAAGCCTGGCATCGCATCGGCTTGTCTGGGCGGCCGAGCACGCCCGCCGCACCGGCACGGTGGTCGCTCTCGCTGCAGGAACGTGAAAGCTGCGTCTTACTGGCCGAGGCGCGCGGCTCGTGTCGACACAATCCCCGCATGGCTGGGACGACAGTGCGCACGGTGGCCGATCGGTTGACGAGCCTTGGCATGGTGACGCCAGAGAAGGCGGCCGCGGTGCTGGCGGGCATTGCCGAGTGGAACGCCGAACACCTCGACGAGGACCTGGACGAACGCGATCTGATCGGCTGGCTGCCCGAGTTCGGCGTGGCTATCTCGGTACACGGCGAAGACGTGGACTTCGTCGAGGACTACTACCGCTACGTGCTGGAGGAAGAGGTGGCGGCCGTGACGGGAGGCGCGGTGGTCGTCTCCGACGTCGCGCTTCTGCGTGGCGAGAGCGGCTTCGACAAACTGCACTTCCGCCGCAACGGGGAGTCCGTGTGGTGGTACATGGAGCACCTGTCCGAGGACTATGCGGACCAGGGGGCGGTGATGGAGCAGATCGGTGATGTCGACCCCGGCGGTGATGATCCCCGCACGTTCCGTCTGATCGAGCGGTCCGAGAAGGTCGGCTGCGACGACGATGTCTACGTACTCGCGACACCCGAGCAGGCCATGACACTCCGGGACGAGTTCGGCCTCGATTTCTACGACTTGGACGTGGCGTTCCCACTGCGTGGGGCGGCGCCGACTGCCGAACCGGAGACCGTGGAGTGGTACATGCAGGACGACCGCCGCACGATGACCGAACCGGCCAGGGCGTTCCTGGACCTTTGGTTGTCCGAAATGGACTCGGCGCTTAGCGCTTGGCGGGTTCGGTTTCTGCCGGGGATTTCGCTTTTGACTTCTCACTCGGCTCGCTGGCTGCGTTGGAACCGCTGGTCACTTCGCGGTTCTCCAGTTGGGCGGAGGTGGAGGCGGCGGCTGATGATCCGTTTGTGGTGGGTTCGGTCCGGTATGTCGGCGAGACTTTGATCCGGAATGGTCCTGGGCATTGGTATTACCGGGACTTGATCGATACTTTGTGGGACAAGGTTCCTATGATCCGGTCCAACACTCCGTCGGCTTTCGGGGCAAGCGTGATCCCGGTGCACGAGATCGGCAAGCTCGCCGCTGAGAGGGAGCCTGGCACCCTTGCGGCTGCGATCGAGCCACTGCACAGTGCGGCGAGGAGCTATGCCGATGCACAGCGGAGGTTGGCCGAGGCGCTTGAGGCGGAGATGGATGGCTGAGGCTGAGGCTGAGGCGAGTGCAGGGTTCGACCGGGAGGACGTGCTGCGAGCGCTGACATCGAATGCTGAATTCAGAGTGCTGAGTGCGGAGTGCAGCGGCGGAGTTCTGAGTTCTGAGTGCTTAGTGCAGGATCGCCTTGAGGGCTCTGAATGCTGAATGCAGAGTGCAGAGTGCAGAGTCAGCGTGCTGAGCGGGCTTCGGGGCGCTGAATGCTGAACTCTGAATACAGAGTGCAGGGTGTGTGCGCTGTGCATCGAATTCTGAATGCAGGCGCCCGTTCATGGTGGCGTGCAGGCAGACGCCGCAGGGTGGCCAGGTGGGAAGGTCGGGGGGATGGTCAAGCGGGTGATCAGGCGGGTTAAGCGGAAGGTCCGGAGCGAGGGCCCTGCGGGATGGCTCGGCGGGACGGCCAGGCGAGATGGTCGGATGAGCGGTCAGGCGGGGTAAGCGGGAGGGCCAAGCGGGAACGTCGGCGGGAGGGTCCGGCGGGAAGGTTCCGCAAGGAGGGGCAGACGAAAACCCTGCGCCGCCGCCTGACCAGGCGATTGTCCGGCGCGGCAGAACAACCCTGAGGGAATGGGCTGACCGGCAGAACTGGCACTGATAATCTCCGGCCAAACCGCCTGATGCCCGGCAACGAATCCGCTGTGGCACAGGCGGAGGAGGGGCGTTGAGTGGTTTAGCACGCGTCGGGTTGGCGGTCGCGGCGGCATTGTTGCTGGGTGTGATCGTGGTGATCGGTTCGGACGACGGCGAGCCCGCGCGTGACGTGCGGCTGTTGTCCGGTGCTGCGTGGCTGACGTCGTCGAAGGTTGGTCAGGTGACGTTGCTGGACGGCAGCAACGTCGAGGTCGCCGCCCAGGTACAGGTCGCCCCCGCGGGCAACAGTCTTGAAGTGGCGCAACAGGGTTCGACCGCGTACGCCGTCGATCAAACGGCCGGGACCGTGCGCCGGGTCGACGGCGGCACGTTCGACCTCAGTGCGCCCCAGTCGCCGATTCCCGACGCGGCCGCTGGTCTCACCGCCGTACCCAGCCGTGATGTTGTGTACACAGTGGACAAACGGCGGGGCATGCTTGCCTACACCGACCCCAAGAATCTTGTCCCACGCGGTGACGCTGTTACGTTCGCGGCGGGAACGGCCACGATTGACGGCAACGGCACGTTGTGGGCGATCGACGCGCGTACCGGTGACCTGTCCCATGTGCGGGAGGGGAAACTCAGCATCCGGCGCCAGGTGGCCCAGCCCGGCAACTCCGAGCTGGTCATGGTCAACGGGCGTCCGGTGGTCGTGGATATCGCTGGGCGTAAGGCAATCAGCATCGACAGTGACACCGGGCGGCCGGCCGACCCGATCGAGCTTCCCATCGGCGGCACGGAAACCGTGCAGGTTTCCGGATCGCGGCATGACGATCGGCTGTATGTGGTGCTCAGCCGTGGTTTGCTGAACGTGTGCGACCTTGCCGCCGGTGACTGCGGCAAGGCCATTTCGTTGAGTGAAGGCAACGCGTTCGGACCCGCCGTCGAGTCGGGTAACCAGGTTTTCGTACCGGACTACACGACCGGGCAGGTCTGGATCATCGACATGCAGCGGTCCCGCGTGATCGCCAAACCGACCGTGCTCACACCGGGTGTCCGGTTCGAACTGCTGGTCCGCGACGGGGTCGTGTTCTACAACGACACGAACTCCGAACGTGCAGGCGTGATCCAGCTCGACGGGACGGTCATCAACGCGGCCAAATACGATGCCACGAACCCGGCTCGTGGGTTGAACGGCTCGGTCACGCCTTCCGAGCCGCCCCGGCAAACCGGCTCCAGCCAGGCTGTTCCTCCATCGCGTGGTGCTTCTGTCGTGCCTTCCCAGGTCGCCCGACAGACATCCGTTGGCCAAGTGCCGCCCGGTCAACCGGACGTGCCTGATCTCACTGACCTGCCAACGCCGCTCGCCTCCGGATCGTCGTCGCCTCGGCCATCGTCCGTCGCCAGTGATCCGCCATCCACAAGCAGTACGCCGCCTCCCACACCTGCTGAGCCGCGGCTTGAGATCACGATGAGCACCACGACACCGACGGCGAACCAGACGGTCACGTTGCGGGTCAACAACCTCAACGGCGACCAGCCTGTCAGTGCACAGTGGACATTCGGGGACGGCGGCACCGGCGGTGGGACGACCACGACCCACCAGTGGACCACGGCTGGTTCCTACCTGATCACAGTGACCGCGACGTTGCCCGATGGGCGACAGGCGCCGACTTCGGTCAACGTCAACGTGTCCGCGGTGCCTACTGTTCGGCTCGCTGTCAGCATTCCCGGTGGTGGCGGGAGCGTGAGCGGCGGCGGGATCAACTGTCCATCGACGTGTTCGGTGGACCTGCAGCCGCACACTCAGGTGACGCTGACCGCGCAGCCCGACGCGACTCATCAGCTCGGCAACTGGGGCGGGGCCTGCGCGGGGAGTTCAGGGGCTTCGTGTGATGTCACCGTGGACACCGCGAAGAACGTCACGTACACCTTCGAGTCCCGGCCGGTCCCGCAGGCGACGCTCACCATCGCTTCGCCTACCGGCGGGCGGATTCTCATCGGTGGTGGAGGTGCTTGCCCGTCGACCTGCTCGGTGACCCGCAACGCGGGAACGCCGATCCAGCTCACCGCCGAACCCGCGAACGATCGGACGTTCACCAGCTGGGGCGGGGCCTGTGCCGGTCAGGGCGCCACGTGCTCGTTGACCATGACCGGGCAGCAAAGCGTCTCGGCCACCTTCACGCTGATCGACCCACCTGTGATCACCAAGCTGGAATGCGGATCGCTGGGGCGCGGCACTTTTCAGTGCGAGCTGGCCACAACGCCAGCGCAGGTGCAGGTCCGGTGGGTCGTCGACGGTGTCGCGGTTCCCGACGAGAACGACAGCAAGTTCATGACTCACCGGTGCGGATCCGACAACCAGGCAAGCATCACCGTCACGGTGACGAACGCTCGTGCGTCGGTCAGTCGCGACAGCGGTTCGAGGTGTGAGACGGGGAGCTGAGCCGGAACTCGGCCAGGTTCTCGAACTTCGGTCCTCGTGGGCTGGACCGGTCCGCGACGAGGTGCACTGTCGAAGCGTGCCAGGTCCCGGAAACCGGTTCTCCGGCGAGGGTTTTCGGGACCTTCCCGCGGGCGATGACGATGTCCGCCTGGAACGGCTGGGGATGGGTCACCGGGACGAGGGAAATCGTCGCGTCGAAGACCGTGGCGGCCAGGTCGTCCAGGCCCGCCACGGGAATTCCCAGCCATTGACCGCCCAGCATCCTGGTGTGCGGGCCAAGGACACAGGTGGCCTCTTCGGCGTCTTCGAGTTGCGCTCCGAGTGCTTCGGTCAGATCGGCGACCACGTCCGCGGGCACATGCCCGAGCGGGCGCAGTTTCACCATCCACTGCTCAGGTGATGCCCATGCCGGGCCCGCCGGCCGTGGCAGCTTTCGCACCGTCGCCACTATTCGTGGCGGCGGCCAGATCGCTATGGCCAGTCTTGTCATTGATCACCAGCTCGACTTGCGGACCCCGGGCAACTCCCCATTGTGGACCATTTCCCGCAGCCGGACACGGGACAAGCCGAAAGCGCGAAAATACCCCCGAGGACGTCCGTCGACCGCGTCCCGGTTTCGCAGCCGCGTGGCACTCGCGTTCCGCGGCTGCTTTTGCAGCTCAGCCCACGCGGCGGCCCGTGCCTCCTCGGATGAGGACGGCGACCGCAGGATCTCCTTCAACTCGGCCCGCCGCTCGGCGTACCGGGCGACGACCTCCCTGCGCTGCGCGTCCCTGGCGATCTTCGACTTCTTGGCCACACCGACCTCCTGAAAACGACAACCGTTGTCGTTAAGCGTATACTTCCCGCCATGAAGCCAGGCATCCACCCCGACTACCATCCGGTGGTCATCCAGGACAGCTCCACCGGCAAGTCCTTTCTGACCAGGTCAACGGCCACATCCACGAAGACGATCGAGTGGGAGGACGGCAACACCTATCCGCTGATCGTGGTCGACGTGACCGCCGACTCGCACCCGTTCTGGACCGGCAAGCAGCGGCTCGTCGACAGCGCGGGCCGCGTCGAGAAGTTCCGTCAGCGCTACGGCGACAGGAGGCGTTGATGGCCGTCCCCAAGCGCAAGAAGTCCCGCAGCAACACCAGGCACAGGCGCGCGCAATGGAAGGCGAGCGCCCCCGAGTTGGTCGAGGTCACCACTCCCGATGGCCGAAAACTGTCGGTTCCCCGTCGGTTTTTTCAGGCGTATCGGCGTGGCCTGGTCAATTAACTCTGCGCAGCTGTCGATTCACTGTCGCACTTAACGCGGTTTTTGCTTCGCGGGTTTTTCGGTCTTTCCTGCTGCAATAGTGATCCTGAGCGTGAAATCACGGAAGGGATCAGCAGATGAGGAAGAGGACCGTTGGACTGCTCGTTGCTGGAGCGGCCGTGATGGCGGGAACCGTCGGCGGCGTCGCATGGGCGAGCACCGCCGACGAGCCCACGCCGAGCGTGCGGATCGTTCAGCAGGAGCAGCCCGCGCAGCCGGATCAGCAGCAGCCGCAGCAGGACCAGCCCCAGCGTGACTGCCCGGAGAAGAACGGCGGCAACGCGGCGCCGAGCGCGGAGACCCTGTGACGACGGTGTCCACTGCCGGGCCGCTCGAGCAGACCCTGTTCGAGGTCAAGCGAATGATCGTCGGGCAGGACCGGCTGGTCGAGCGGCTCGTCGTCGCATTGCTCGCCGACGGGCACTGTTTGCTCGAAGGTATGCCCGGCGTCGCGAAAACCCTTGCGGCGCAGACACTCGCCACGGCTGCGGGCGGGTCGTTCGCCCGGATCCAGTTCACCCCGGACCTGGTGCCCTCGGACATCGTGGGCACCAGGATCTACCGTGCCTCCCGCGAGGAGTTCGACGTCGAACTCGGCCCGATCATGGCGAATGTCGTGGTCGCGGACGAGATCAACCGCGCGCCCGCGCGTGTCCAGTCGGCGCTGCTGGAGGCCATGGCCGAACGCCAGGTCTCCATCGGCGACCACTCCTACCAGGTGCCGAAGCCGTTCCTGGTGCTGGCCACGCAGAATCCCATTGAGTCCGAAGGGGTCTACGCGCTGCCGGAGGCTCAACGGGACCGGTTCCTGATGAAGGTGATCGTCGACTACCCGACCGAGTCGGACGAGCTGGCGATCCTGTACCGGATGGGCGTGCGCAGGCCCGTGCCGCGCAAGGTGCTCGACCCGCAGACCCTTCTCGGGCTGCAGGAGCAGGTCAAGGACGTCTACATCCACCACGCTCTGGCCGAGTACATCGTCCGGCTCGTGCTCACCTCGCGTCAGCCGGAACGGGTCGGGCTCGCCGACAAGATCGCTTTCGGTGGCAGTCCACGCGCGACTCTCGGTCTGGCCGCTGCCGCACGGGCTCTCGCGTTGTTGCGCGGGCGTGATTACGTGCTGCCGGCGGACATCCAGGAGCTGGTTGTCGACGTTCTGGCACATCGCCTTGTGCTGACGTTCGACGCGCTGGCCGACGGTGTCTCCGCGGAGTCCGTGGTCCGGCACATCGTTGCCAGCGTGCCGGTTCCGCAGATCACGCCGATGCAGGCGAGCGTGGCATGACCAGCGTCAGCCAGCTGATGCCGGATCGCCGGATCCGGCAGCTGGAGCTGACCATCACCCGCAGGCTCGACGGGCTGTTGCGCGGCGAGTACGCGGGCTTGTTGCCCGGTGCGGGTAGCGAGCTGGCCGGCAGTCGTGAGTACCGGCCGGGTGAAGACGAAGTACGCCGCATGGACTGGGCGGTGACGGCACGCACTGACATGCCGCACGTCCGGGAAACGGTGGCAGAGCACGAATTGTCCACGCACGTGCTCGTGGATGCCACGCCGAGCATGGACTTCGGCACCGTCGAGCTGGAGAAACGGGAACTGGCCGTCGCGGCTGTCGCGGCGATCGGATTCCTCACCGCGGGCGCCGGGAATCGGCTCGGCGCCGGCATTCTCACCAGCGAAGGCGTTCGCCGGTATCCGGCACGGGCAGGCCGTGTGCACCTGATCGGCTTGCTGCGCAAACTGCTCGCGCTGCCGCGTGCGCAGGAAGGGCGGCAAGTCGCGTTGGCGGACGCGATCCGTGGCCTGCACCGGGCTCTGCGGCGGCGCGCGCTCGTCGTGATCGTCTCGGATTTCCTGGACGAGAGCGACTGGGCGCGCGAGATGCGCAGGCTCGGCGCACGGCATCAGGTGATCGCGATCGAGGTGACCGATCCTCGTGAGATGGACCTGCCGGACGTCGGGCTGCTCACCGTGGTCGATCCCGAGACCGGCAGGAAACGGGAAATCGCGACCGGCAGCCGTGCGCTGCGGGAGCGGTACGCGGCCGCCGCGGCCGAGCAACGCCGTGCGGTGCAACAGGGTCTGCGGTCGGCCGGTGCCGCGCACGTGACGCTCAGCACCGGACGGGACTGGGTCGCCGACGTCGTGCGGCACGTGCACGCCCAGCGTCGGCTGGCTCTGGGAGGCAAGAGATGACGTTCCTATCAGCGGGCCGGCTGTGGTTGCTGGCCGCCGTCGCCGCTTTGCTCGTCGCCTACATCGTGGTGCAACGGCGGCGCAGCAAATACGCGGTGCGGTTCACCAACCTTCCGTTGCTCGACAAGGTGGCGCCCAAGAAACCCGGGTGGCGCAGGCACGTCCCTGCCGGGTTGTTCCTTGCCATGCTCGCGGTTCTGGTCGTCGGGTTCGCCCAGCCGACAGCCGCCGTCCAGGTGCCCAAGGAACGCGCGACCGTGGTCGTCGCGGTTGACGTGTCACGGTCAATGGGCGCCACGGATGTCGCGCCCGACCGGTTGGCCGCTGCCCGTGCGGCAGCGCACGAGTTCGTGAATCTGTTGCCCGGCGGGTTCAATGTCGGTCTCGTTGCCTTTGCCGGCAACGCTTCCGTGGTCGTCCCGCCGGTGACCGACCGGGCGGCGTTGCGGGACGGGATCGACCGGCTCACGTTGGGCTCGGCTGGGACGAACGGTACGGCGATCGGCGAGGCGATCACCGCGTCGCTGCAAGCCGTACGTTCGCTGGACGACTCGGCGGCGCAGGATCCGCCGCCTGCTCGCGCGGTGGTGCTTTCCGACGGTGCCAACACCACCGGCCGTGAGCCGGAGGACGCCGCTGCCGAGGCGGCACAGGCGAACATTCCTGTCGACACCATCTCGGTCGGCACTGCCAACGGGTCTGTCGAGATCGGCGGCACCCAGCAGGCGGTTCCTGTTGACGGTGAGACGTTGCGCGCGGTGGCCGAGCAGACCGGCGGGACGTATCACGAGGCCGCGACCGCGACCGAATTGCGTGACGTCTACGCCGACATCGGTTCCTCGGTCGGCTACGACACCGAACAGCGCGACATCTCCAGCCGGTTCATCGGCATCGGGCTGCTGCTCGCCCTGGGCACGACCGCGGCGTCGATGTTCTGGTTCTCGCGGATCCCGTAGGAGGCCAAGGATGACCACTAGCCACAATGGACTGGGCGAACCGCGAGGTCCCGATTTCCAGTCGGCCGCAGGACCGTACGCGGCGCCTCCGCCGGAGATCCCACCCGCACTGGCCGGGCCGAAGGCGCCCAGCCGGTGGGGCCGGATCGTGGGCGCGGGCGTGCTGATCGTGGCCGTGTCAGCGGGCACCGGCGGCCTTGCCGGGTGGTACGCGGGCGGCGCCGACGAGTCAGGCACGGCGACGGTGACACGCGCCGCGCCGGCTCCTGATGCGCCGCCCGGCAGCCTGGTGAGCGTGGCCGAGCAGGTCCGGGCGGGCGTGGTGTCCGTGCAGGCACCGCGCGGCGGCCGGACGGCGACCGGATCTGGATTCGTGATCGACGATCGGGCGCACATCATCACCAACAGCCACGTTGTCGCCGGGGCGTCGTCGGTGACCGTGACCGGTGCGGACGGCACGCGGCGCAATGCCACGGTCGTCGGCACCGATCCGAGCAACGACATCGCTGTGCTGCGTGTCGAACCGAGCCCGGGCCTGCACGCACTCGTGCTCGGCCGGTCAGCGGACGTCCGGGTCGGTGAACAGGTTCTCGCGATCGGTTCGCCACTCGGCCTCGCGGGCTCGGTGACGTCGGGCATCGTCAGCGCGGTCGACCGGCAGGCGCGCATCGGCGGCAGCCAGCAGTCCGCCGTGCAGACGGACGCGTCCATCAACCCGGGCAACTCCGGCGGGCCGCTTGTCAACTCGCGTGGCGAGGTGATCGGCGTGAACACCGCGATCGCCACGTTCGAGGGCGGCGGGTCGATCGGAGTCGGGTTCGCCATCCCGATCGACCGGGCCGCGAGTGTGGCCGAACGCATCATCTCGAACAGCAGGTGAGTTGATCCATGCGATTGCTGCTCGTCGAGGATGAGGAAGATCTCGCTGAGGCCGTGCAGATCGGACTTCGGCGGGCCGGGTACGCGGTGGACCACGCGACAACCGTGGCCACCGCGTACGAACGGCTGACGGTCAACGAGTACGACATGTTGCTGTTGGACCTGATGCTGCCCGACGGTGACGGTTTCGAGGTGTGCAAGGCGATCCGCGACGGCTCGATGCCCGTCGTCGGCGGCCGTGACCTGCGAGTGCTGATGCTCACCGCGCGCGGCGGGTTGCCCGACCGAGTCCGCGGCCTTGACGAAGGCGCGGACGACTACTTGGTGAAGCCGTTCGCGCTGGACGAGTTGCTCGCCAGGGTCCGTGCCGTGCTGCGACGGGAAACCCGTGGCAGCACAGCGGTTTTGACCCATGGCCAGCTTCGCGTGGACACCGCCAAGCACGAGGTCTGGTACGGCGAACGCAAGATCGTCATCTCACCCAAGGAGTTCGCCGTCCTTGAGTACCTGATGACAAGGCCAGGGCACGTGGTGTCCACAGAGGACCTGCTGGAACACGTGTGGGACGAGAACATCGACCCCTTCACGCAGACCGTGCGGGTGACCGTGGGGACGTTGCGGCGCAAGCTCGGCGTCGAGCCACCGATGATCGAAACCGTGGTGGGCAAGGGATATCGCCTGAAGGAGGTGTGATGCGGTTCGTGCGCTCGATCCGGTTCCGGCTGACGGTGTTGTACTCGATACTGCTGTTCGTACTCGCCGGCGGCGGACTGCTGGTCACATACATCGCGGTCGAGCGCACAACCGATCCCCAGGCGATCACCAAGCGATACGAGGCCGAGCTGATCAAGAGGAGGGCCGACGGCACCGAAATCCCGCTCGGCACCATGGAAGTGGCGTCAGTACAGGAGATCGAATCCGAGATCACGCTGCGGACACTGAACGCGATGCGGACGTACTCCGGATACGCACTCGGCGGCTTGTTCGTCGCGAGCCTGGGCATCGGCTGGATCCTGTCCGGCCGCGCCCTCCGCCCAGCCCGCTCGATCGCCCGCGCCGCACAGGACATTCAGGCGACAGACCTGTCACGACGAATCAATCTCGGTGGCACCAAAGACGAACTGCGGGAGCTGGCCGACACCATCGACGCGATGCTCGACCGTCTCGACGGCGCGTTCCGTGCACAACGCCAGCTCATCGACGACGCGTCGCACGAGTTGCGCACGCCGTTGGCCGTGATCCGCGCGCACCTGGACGCGTCGTTGAAGTCCACACAGGCCAGTCCGGCCGAGCAGACCAGAGCGGTCGAGGTGATCGACCGAGCCACGTCGCGAATGTCCCGCCTGGTCGAGGACCTGCTCGCCACCGCCCGGCGTGACGCGGGATCGCTCGCCGACGCCGACGTGGATCTCGGTGCGATCGCGTTCGAGGCAGGGGAGGAGTTCGCGGTGCTCGCGGCTGAAAAGCAGCTCCGCCTGGACTACCGGGTGCAGCCGTCGCTGTCGATGATCGGGGATCACGACGGGTTGCGGCGCGCGGTCGGGAATCTGCTGTCGAATGCGATCCGGCTGTCTCCTGCGGGGGCGCCCATCACTATCGGTGCCGGGCATTCTTCTTCGTGGCTGTGGATCGCCGTGGCGGACAATGGCCCGGGTATCGCGGGAGAGGACCAGAGCCGGGTTTTCGACCGGTTTTGGCGTGGGCCGCAGAACGGCGATGGGCGCACCGGGCTCGGGTTGGCGATCGTTCGTCAGATCGTGGAGTCGCATGGTGGTCGCGTAGCAGTGTTTTCGAGGCTCGGCAGGGGAAGCACGTTCGTGCTGTGGTTCGTTGTGCCGGGGGCGGCTCCGGACTCCGGCCCACCGACATCCAACCCGCTCTGACGCAGATCTGCCCGCGCCTGCACAGCCACTCTGTTTGAATGCCCCGGTGACCATCGCAGTCGGTGTCTTCGAGCTGTTCACGTACGCGATCCCGGGCTCGCTCTACGTCGCCCTCTTCACCTTCATCGCAGCCCGCGCCCACTGGATCGACCTGGCCGCTGTGCTCCGGTCACCTTCATTCCTGCTGGTCATCGCAGTCGTGCTGCTGAGCTACCTGCTCGGCTACCTCGCCTATCCGCTCGGCCTGCTCGCGCACAAGATCCTCCCGGAGCGCCGCAACCATGCAGCCATCGAGGAATTCCTTCGCCGCAACCCGTCCGCCAAGGACCGCCCGTTCGTCCAAGCCGACCCATTCCTGCTCCTGGCCGCCATTCAGTTGCAGGATGTGGAAGTCGGCGCGGACGCCTCCCGAGTACGTGCCACCGGACTGATGCTGCGCAACTGCGCGCCGCCTGCCTTTCTCGGTGCTGTCGCGGCGATCGTGGAGTTGTTCGTCGGTCGAAGCCCGGTTTTCGCCATCACGTGCGCGGTTCTGTTCACGGTCGCCTCGATCGGTTTGGTCGTCCAAGGGCGGAGGCTGACTTACTGGGCACGGCTGCGCACTCTTGAGATCGCGTTCTGGATTCCGGAGATCGACGACAAGTTCCGTCCGTAACATGGGGTTATGACCGAACGCAAGCCGTCCGACATCTCCTTCGAGACGTGGGTCGACCGGCAGGTCAGGATGGCTCGGGAACGCGGCGACTTCGACGACCTGCCCGGCACTGGGAAACCGCTGCCCGGCGCCGGGAAATCCGTGGAGGAAGACTGGTGGCTGAAGAGCTACCTGAATCGGGAGGGCCTGACCGCCGACACCTTGCTGCCGACGCCTTTGCGGCTGCGCAAGCAAATCGAGCGGCTCCCGGAAACCGTTCGTGAGCTGAGGTCCGAACGCGAGGTCCGCGAACTGGTCGCCGACCTCAACACCGAAATCGTCGAGTGGTTACGGGCACCGTCCGGCCCGTTCATCCTTCGCGTCGGCCGGGTGGACGCCGAAGAAGTGGTGGCGCAATGGCGGGCGAGCCGCCCGAAACCGCCGCCCGCGCCACCGGCTGAGCCGGCTCGGTCATGGTGGCGATGGCCTCGGCGCGACCGGAAACCCTGAGTTTGGCGTAGATGCACGACAGGTTGTTGCGGACGGTCTTGGGCGCGACGTGCAGTTCGCGTGCGATCGCCCCAGTGGAGAGTCCGGCCCGCAGCATTCGCATGATCTGGTGTTCTCTGGCCGTCAGCTCGTCCGTGCCGGTCAGCAATGCGCCGATCCGTGCGGCGATCCCGGCGCCGAAAATCACCTCACCCGCGGCCATGCCACGGATCGCGGGCACGATGCTCGCTTTTTCGGTGCCTTTGACCAGGTAGCCGCGAGCGCCTGCCTGCACGGCCGTGCGGATCGACGTGTCGTCGTCAAGCGTGGACACCACCAGCACCGCGGTGTCGGGCGCGGCGCGCACGACGTCTCGGATCGTGTTCATTCCGGCGTCGTGGGGATCGAGAACGAGCACGTCGGGGCGGTGCTGCAGGACCGCGCTGAGCGCCTGCGGGCCGGTCACCGCGTTGCCGACGACGGTAATGCCGTCCATTGTGGACACTATTGGGCTCCGGTCGGCGACGACCACCGTCACGGGAGGTAATCGGTCGCCGGTCATGTCCGGAATTCTCGCCCGGCCCATTGCAGTTTCTTTGCACCGCATGATCGGCGCGCATTGTGGCTGCTGAGTGGTCACGGCGACTATTCGGAGCCGCGGCCACCCCTGGAGTGCTCGGTCACCCGAATGCCGGGTTCGGCGCCGGCCGCAGCGCGCCGACCAGCCTGCCGATCATGGCCAGGTATTCGGCTTTCAGCTGCGGTTTCGCCGATTCCGCCGCGTCGGCCAATGTCATGCCCGCCGCCGTGAGCATGCCGAAGACCAGCCGGGTGGTGGTCTCCAACGGCTGCCGTTCCAACTGGCCCGAGTCCATCAGGTCGCTGAGCAACTGCTGGATGAAGCCGTACGCCAGGGTTTCCTCCGCCGCGAGCCATTGCGGCCAGCCGAGCGCGATCGGGCCTTCCTGCCAGACGAGCTTGCCGTAGACCGGATCACAGCAGCGCTCCAGGAACACGTCGAGTGCGTGGAAGGCCGCCTCCCACGGGTCGTCCGCGGCTTCGGCCGCCGCGGCGGACTCGCGCAGTGCGTCGTGTTCCAGCTTTTCGAAGACCGCCTCGAACAGTGCGGTCTTGTTGGCGAAGTGGTGATAGATCGCGCCGCGGGTGGCCTGGATGTCGGCGGCGATGTCCTCGAGCGCCGTCTTGGCGAAACCCTGTTCGGCGAACCTGCGGGTCGCCGCGGCCAGCAGTGCCGCCCTGGTGGCCTGTGAGTACTGCTCGCGCCTGCTGGCGGCAACTCTGGACATGCGCAAAGCATAAGACATACGCTGTGTATGTGACCGACACGATGTAGGTGGGAGGGCTTATGTCCGAACCGGAAAGGGTGTGGTTCAACCCGTTCTTACCTGGGTTTTTCGACGATCCATACCCGCATTACAAGCAGCTGGCCACCGAACACCCAGTGCAAGATCACCCGTTGGGCTTCTGGTTTTTGACCCGGTACGACGACGTACTGGCCCTGCTGCGAGCAGGTCAGTCGGTCGAGGTACGGAACATGTCCGACGGACCGGTGCAGCAGCAGGTGGACACGCTCGGCGAAGGTGACAACGCGGGCGTGCTGATCGCGTCGATGCTCGACCGCGACCCGCCCGACCACACCAGGCTGCGCGCGCTGGTCACGAAGGTGTTCACGCGACGTGCGATCGCCGCACTGGAGCCCCAGATCACCGCGCTGGTCGACAGCGCGCTCGACGAAATGGCCGAACGGGGGAGTTCCGACCTCGTCGAGCAGTTGGCGTTCCCGCTGCCGTTCGCGGTGATCTCGACGATGCTGGGCCTGCCGCCGGTCGACAACGCCCGGATCCGTGACCTGTCAGGCACTTTGGTCCGGTCGCTCGAAGTGGTCACCGATGACGAGACCGCGCGGGCGATCATGGCGGCCAACATCGAGTTGCAGGCGCTGACCAGGGACCTGATCGCGTGGAAACGGGCCAACCCGGCCGACGACCTGCTGACCGCGTTGATCACGGCCGAGCACGAAGGCCAGGTCCTCAACGAGGACGAGCTGGTCTCACAGGTGATCCTGTTGTTCGTGGCGGGGCACGAGACGACCGTGAACCTGATCGCCAACGGCACTTTGGCTCTGCTGCGCAATCCTGATCAGCTCGCGGTGCTCGGGGAGCGGCCGGACCTGACGGCCAACGCGGTGGAGGAGTTCCTGCGCTACGACTCTCCGGTGCAGCAGACCAGAAGGATCACGATCTCGCCGTACGAAGTCGGCGGCTTCGAGATCCCGCCGGGTGCGTTCGTGGTCGCGTGTCTGGCCGCGGCCAACCGGGACGAGGCTGTGTTCGGCGCCGACGCGGACAAGCTACGGCTGGACCGCACGCAAGCCCGGCACCACCTGTCGTTCGGCGGCGGGCCGCACCACTGCCTGGGGGCGGCGCTGGCCAGGCTCGAGGGTCAGATCGCGATCGGCCGTATGGTGCAACGGTTCCCGGAACTGACGCTCGACGGTGAGATCGAGTGGAACAACCGGATCAACCTGCGCGGCCTGGACAAGCTGCCGGTCAAGGTGCACGCCACCTTGCACGGCTGACACTGGCGAACAGTCCCAAGGGGACAGTGAGGGCAGCGGCGATGAAGAAGATCGTGCCGTACGCGCCTGCCTCGACCAGTCCAGCGACCGCGGCGGCGGCAACGGCGCTGCCCGCGAACAACGCGGTGGCGAACAGGGAGATCATGGTGGCGCGCGCGTCCGGCACCACCTCGGTCGCCCAAGTCTGAATCGACGAGTGCATCGCGGTCCACGCCAGTCCCAACAGGACGGCCGCGATGACCGTGATCCACGGCGTCTGGTCGATCGACAGCAACGCGCACGCGAGCACGCCCGCGCTCGCGCCGATGCCAATGAGCTTGGCCGGATGCCACCGGCTGGCCAAGCTCACGACCACCCGCGTCATCAGAAACACCGCGATCCCGTACACCGCGGTGACCGCTCCGGCGATCGTCGGCGTGGCGCCGGATTGCTCGACAGCAGGGGGAAGCAACGTCAGAACACCAAGCAGCACAACGCCTTCGGTAAACGCCAGGAGCAGAACGAACACAGCGGCCTTGGTCCGTCCAACCGACACGACCGCCTTGACAACGCTGCTGCCTTTGCGGGTCAGCGGCGGCTGCGGCAACTTGCGCAGCAGCACGAACAGAACGAGGGACGCGATCCCGGTGGCAACGAAAGCGACGCGCCACGACAGAAGCTGGGCGATCAGGCCCGCACCGATCGACGCCAGCCCGATGCCCATGGCGGTGCCGACCATCAAGCGAGTGATCTCCGGCTGACGTTCCTTGGCCGGGACGGTGTCCCCGAGGTAGACCAGGCTCGCGGGGTACGCCGCGCCAAAGAAGCCACCGGCGAAGCCTCTGCTGATGGCGAGCCAGAGCGGATTGCCGACGAAAGCCGCGGCGATGGTCGAGACCGCCGCGGCGAGCATCGTCAGCCGCATGGTTCTGACCAGCCCCAACGCATCCGATACGGTGCCCCAGACCAACTGCATGAGCCCGTAGACCAGAAAGTAGACGCTGGCGGCGCGAACCACCTCGGACAGCGAAGCGCCCATATCGGTGGCGATGGAGATCAGCATCGGCGGCATGACGAACCGGTCGAGCGTGCTCACAAACGTTGTGAGCTGCAATAACCTGATCGCCCGCATAACCCGACGCTACTGTACGAGCAATCGATTGCAAGGGAGATCTACTTCACGCCCACGCCGCATCGAAAAGCCGACGATAGTTTCCTATGCTAACCGTTTGGGTCGAGGATGGCGAGCCGGTCCACGGCGCCGCCGTGGAGGTGCGGGCGCGGAGGTGCGGGCGCGGCCCAAAATGTAGCGCGCGGCCAACTGGCCAGCTGGCCGCGCGCTCGCGGTCGAGCTCAAGAACCTCGGCCATCAGGTCGAAATCATCGCCGACGAAGAGGCCTTCGCTGGATACCAGCGATGTCACGCCCGCGCGGGGCATCGTCCGCGGTGGCCACTGTCCTGCTCAGTCACGGACGTAGTAATGGCCCATCGTGTCGTCGAACCGGCCGCTCGGCCGGCAGCACCGGCGGAAACCGCCGCCCGGAACCGCAAGGGCACGGGTCCTTGCCGCCCAGTTTCTCGACCAGTTCGGTGTCCTCGCCGACCACTCGGTGGCCGCGTTTGACCCTGGCCTCGCTAGAGGGAACCCCCGGCGACGCTTGCTGGTCCGCTCAAAACAACACCTCGTCCATGACGGCCTCCTTCATTGGGTCCGAGGGACTTTAGAGCTCGGCGACCGGCGCGGGCGACGGGTTTTCGGAGTGCTCACTCTCCAGCTACGTCATTTGTCGCGATCGATCCGGGTCATCGGGTCCTGGTTCGGCGTCTGTTCTCGGGCGTGCAATGGGAGTGATGATCCGGGTGCTGATAGTTGACGACGACCTGCGGGTCCGCTCAGCGCTGCGCGCTTTTCTCGATGCGAATCCCGGATTCGACGTGGTCGGTGAGGCTGCTGGATCCGCCGCCGCGTTGGAGCTCGCCCGGACGTTGGCGCCACATGTCGCCGTCGTCGACATGCACCTCCCGGGGGTCGATGACGGGTTGGCGTTATTGCGCGAGCTGATGGAGCTCAACGTTCCGGTTGTGGCGATCAGTCTGGATCTCGCCGTGCGGCAGAGTGCGCTGGATGCGGGCGCGTCCCGGTTCTTGGACAAGGCGAGTGTGCCCGAGTTTCTGCTCGATGCCCTACGTCAGATGACGTAGCCCGGCCGCGACACGAGTCATATTCGACATTGCCGCAACGGATCGGACAGATTCGGTCGACTGTCCGATGTATCCCGGCGTGATCTGGAGCACTCTCATCACTGGGAGGCTGAGATGAACGCGATGATCGAGATGACCAAGCTGTTCTACCAGCGCCCTCAGCCCGGCGCGTCGGACGAGACGGTCGCCGAGTGGTACCGGGCAAAGGGCCGGATGCACGAGCGGCTGGCCGAATGCGCAGGTCTCGACGCGGCGCAGGAACGTGCGTACGCCGCGGCAAGCTACGACCACGCCCGCAGGCTCGAACTGCGTGCGGCCTCCTGCCGGACCGAGCAGGCAGCGTGACGTCCCAAGCAGAGGTGTGCGGACTTTGAGCGACACAGCAGCGCAGGCCACAGGTGGCGTGATCGAGAAGGCGTTCACGATCTTGGAGGGCTGGGACCACCGGGGCGAAACCCTTGGCGTGTCGGAGATTTCCCGTAGAACCGGGTTGCCGAAGTCGACCAGCCACCGGCTGCTCGGCATCCTCGAGGCGGCAGGCGTGGTCGAACGCCTCGCAGGCACCTACCGGTTAGGCAAGCGGATCCGTGGCATCTCCGGCGTGCTGAGCGCGGGAATTCCGACCTACCTGCGCGAGATCAGCCTCCCATTCCTGCAGGACCTGTACGAGCTGACGCACGAGACCATCCACTTGGGAGTCCTTGACGGCGTGGACATCCAGTGTGTGGAGAAGCTCTACGGGCACCGGCGTGCGCCGGTGCGTTCACGGGTCGGTGGCCTGTTGCCGGGTCATTCGACCGCGCTGGGCAAGGTTTTGCTGGCGTATTCACCGACGCCGACGCAACGCGCGATCCTGACGTCCGAGTTGGCGATGTACACGCCGGCCACGATCGTGCAGCCGTTGCAGCTCGCCGCCGAACTCAGGACCGTGCGGCAGCGGGGCCTCGCGTACGACCGTGGGGAAACGCATCCTGAGGTGAACTGTGTCGCCGCGCCGTTGGTCAACGCGAAGGGCCGCGCGATCGCCGCGATCTCGATCAGCGGCCCCGCGGGACGTTTCGAACCGGAGGTTGTCGTCGAGCGGCTTCGTCGCGCCGCCCGGGCGGCTTCGGTTGTCTTCGCGTCGAAACGAGCCAACGTCGCGTAATGCGCATGCCGGGCTCGCCCCCCTCCATGGGCCCGGCATGCGACCTAAACCCAGCTGGTGACGGGCTTTGTCGAGCGCCAGATGTCCAACGCGGGCCGCATTCCCTCGCCGAGCGACGGCATGTCCGGCACCATGGCGTAACACGCCACGAGCTGCAGCATCCGGATGCCTTCCATGAGCCGCAGCAACCGCTCGTCCATCGGCTTTCCGGCTACGGCGGCGTACGTCTGCTCGGCTTCGGCGCCGACGAACGCCATGTCCCATTCGACTGGACCGCGGGTGACTTGTTCGAAGTCCGAGCACAGCACACCGTGCGGGGTGGCGATCAGGTTGTGACCGGGCGAATCGCCGTGGATGGGCACGATTTCCGCCTGCGGGAACTCTTTCCGCAACGCGGTCGGGTCGGTGACCATCGGTTTGACCGCCTGCCACTCCTGGACCGCGCGGCCGAGATCCGCCGGCTCGACCAGGTCGGGCCGGTCGGCGAGGAACTCGAAGGCCTTGTCCATGAACGGATCGAGGAAGTCCATGAACCCCAGCTCACCGGGGTAATCCCGGAGCGCCTTGTGCAGCCGCGCGGCGGTCTGAGCTGATCGCGCCGGGCTGATCTCCTCGTCGAGCTGCTCGACGAACTGCCAGAACGTCATCGAGAACCCGTCGTTGCCGACCGGCTCACGCGCAACCAGCGGGCTCGGCGCGACAACGGGGTGACCCCTGTCGGCAAGCCATCCGGCCACCGCCAGTTCTCGCCGCTGGTCCCGTGCCTGCTCCTCGACGGTAAGCCACGGCGGCAAAACCGTCGGTACACGCACCGCGACCGGCGACGGTTTCAAATGCACGATGACGGAGAAGACGTTGTAAAGGACCTCCGGCTCGGTGACCGTGAGCCCGAGGTCGCGTCCCGCGGCGGCCGCGGCGTCCCGCGCCCGGTCGGTACGAGCCGCCACTTGTTCGTCGGTGAGCATGTCCAGACGGTACTAGGGACCTGTGACAAGTCCCTCTCGGACGGCCCACAGCGCGGCCTGGGTTCGTGACGTCAGGCCCAGTTTGGACAGCACATTGCTGACGTGTGTGCGCGCGGTGCGTTCGCTGATCATCAACACCGCCGCTATGTCCTTATTGGACTGTCCTTTGGCGACAAGGATGAGAATTTCCCGTTCCCGTGGGGTAAGCGCGGTCGCCGTGCGGTGAGGTGAGACCAGCGACCGGGTCAGGGTGCGGGCGACCGCCGGATCAAGGTGGACCTGGCCGCGCTTGGCCGCGCGTACCGCGGCGCCGACCTGGTCTGCCTCGGCGTCCTTCAACAGGTAGCCTGCCGCGCCCGCTTCCAGCGCGACGTGGACGCGTTCGGCCTCGCTGAAGCTGGTCAACGCGACGACTTCGACGCCCGGATACCGCTGTTTGATCGCCTTGGTCGCCGCGATGCCGTCGAGGCGAGGCATGAGCAGATCCATCAGCACCACGTCAGGCAGATCGCCCGCTGCGGCGGCGATGGCGAGCTGGTCGAGGGCCGCCTGGCCGTCCGCGGCCTCGCCCTGGACCTCGATGTCGTCGAGCATCTCGAAGAACGCGCGCATGCCACGCCGGACCACCGCGTGGTCGTCGACAAGGAACACCCTGATCGGGCTCATCGTGCGCGCTCCTGGATCTCCATCGCGTCCGGCACGACCAGCCGGACAGTTGTCGGTCCGTCCGGATGGCTGTCGATCACCAGCCGGCCGCCGATCCGCCGCATCCGCTCACGCATCCCGGTCAGGCCGAGCCCGGCGATGTGCGGCGCGGACGGATCGAAGCCGGTGCCGTCGTCGGCCACCTCGATCAGCAGGTCCCCATCGAGCGACAGCCGAACCTCGATCCGGCTCGGGCTGGCGTGCTTCACGCAGTTGTGCATCGCTTCCTGCACCACACGGAACAGCTCTTCCTCGCGGAAAGCACTGAGCGGTAAGCGTTCCTCCGGTGCGATGACCTCGACCCGCAGGTTCTCCCGTACCGCGATCGCCGACGCGCCCTTGCGGATCGCGGACACCAGGCCCTCCTCGTGCAGCGTGTCCGGCCGCAGCTGGAACAACGCGCCACGCATCTCCGCCAACGCGCCTTGGGTGAGTTTGCGCAGCTCGGCCAGGCCACGCGCGACCGGACCGTCAGGATCGGCGCCCTCCTTCTGCGCCGCGAGTTCGACCGCGCGGGTGTAGAGGGTCATCGAGAACAGTGCCTGGGAGACCGAGTCGTGCAGCTCACGGGCCAGCCGGTGGCGTTCCTCCAGTGTCGCGACCTGCGAGGCCTCGTCGATCATCTCCATCACCTCCTCGACGCCCAGCCGCTCCTCGCCGGCCACCGACGCGATCATGATCCGCGCGGACGCGGTGCCGATCGACCCGGCCAGTTCGGTCTCGGCCTGCCGGATCTGCTCGGGATCCGCGTCGGCGTTCGACGGTCCGTCGATTGTCCGTCCAAACCGCTCCAACAACGAACGCAACTCGCCGATCGTGACCGCGCGGTGCCACGCCCGAGGCTCCGCGGGGTCGGCGAGCGCGTCGACGAACAACACAGCCTGTGCACGTTCGGCGACGTTCGGCCGCTGTATCAACGAAACACACACGTATCCGCCGATGTTGACGAGCATGCTCCAGAACATCGCGTGGCTGACGCTGTCCATCCCGCCGATGCCGAACAACTGCTGCGGACGCAGCGCGGAAATCCCGAACGGGCCATCGCGCAGGAACGTGTCCGACAGCCACGCGGGCAACAACAAGGTGTACGCCCATACCGTGAATCCGGCGACCAGGCCGACCAGCGCGCCGTCGCGTGTCCCGCCTTTCCAGAACAGCCCGCCGAGTACCGCGGGCGCGAACTGGGCCATCGCGGCGAAGGACACCAGCCCGATCGACACCAGCGCCGAGCCCTCGCCCGCGAACCGGAAGAACGCGTAACCGGCCAGCATCACCAGGACGATCGTGGCCCTGCGGACGAACAGGATCAGCTTGGCCAGGTTGCGGCGCTGCACGAACTTCGGCGCGCCGCGCAGCAAGGCGGGCATCACCAGCGAGTTGGAGACCATGGTGCTCAACGCGACCATCTCGACGATGATCATCCCGGTGGCCGCGCTGAGCCCGCCGATGAACACGAGCAGCGTCAACGCCCCCTGCCCGGCGTCCATCGGCAGGGTCAGCACGTAGGTGTCCGGGTTGACCTCGGATCCCAGGCGTAGCAACCCGCCTGCGGCGATCGGCAGTACGAAGATGTTGATGATCAACAGGTACAGCGGGAACAGCCACATCGCCCGCTTGAGGTGCCGCTCGTCGACGTTCTCCACCACGCCGATCTGCCACTGCCTCGGCAGCAACAGGCTTGCCAAGGCGGCCAGGACGATCAGCCACGCCCACGTCCCGGTCTGCTCGCCGAGTGTGAACAATGTGGACAGATTCGCCTGCGCGGCTTGGCTGAACAGGTCGCCGAAGCCGCCGTAGAGGCCGAACGTGACGAAAATGCCGGCCGCGACGAACGCGACCAGCTTGACCACCGACTCGAACGCGATGGCCGCGACCATGCCTTCGTGTCGTTCGGTGGCGTCCAGATGCCTTGTGCCGAACAGGATCGTGAACCCGGCCAGCAGCAGCGCCACGTACAGCGCGGTGTCCTGGAACATCGGCACGTGCCCGGCCGTGGGCTGGCCCCTGATGATCTCGAACGTCGCCGAGACCGCCTTGAGCTGCAGCGCGATGTACGGCACGATCCCGATCGCCGCGATGATCGTGACCAGCCCGCCGAGCGAGCTGCTTTTGCCGTAGCGCGCGGAGATGAAGTCGGCCATCGACGTGATCCGGTTGCGTTTGCTGATCCGGATGATCCGCCGCAGCACCAGCCAGCCCAACGCCATCATCAGAGTCGGGCCCAGATACGTGGTCAGGAAGCCGGAACCGTCGACCGCCGCACGGCCGACGCTGCCGTAATACGTCCACGATGTGGCGAAAACCGCCAGGGACAACGCATACGTCGTGCCCGAGTTGATCACGCTGCGGCCGGAATCGGCGCGGCGGTCGCCGTAGAACGCCACCGCGAACAGAATGCCCAGGTAGGCGATCGAGGCCGCGACCACGACCCAGGTCTGCAACACCACGTCATCCTGACTTTCCGACAAGGACGGCGATCGCGCCGATAATCACCGCCCACACCATGAACAAATAGACCCACACCACCGGAAGACCGAAAATCTGACCACCTGTGCTGAAAGCGGAGAGCAACGGCGGCATCAACAGAACGAATCCGAATGCCGCGACAACGGTCAACCCGGTGGCCAGGCGTCCGCCGTCCACTGGTCGTGACTGCCGGTTCTTGCCGCGTCGCATCTCCACCACCCAGGGAAAGGGAGAAAGTCGCGAGCCGAGCCTAGAGCGCGGTTGTCCACTTTGCGAGCGGATGTTGACCCGGTTGGCCCGCCGGGCGTTCCGTGCGGCCGAACGAGGCGTGGACCCGGCGATTCCGCCGGTCACTCGGCGCGATGACAGCCGCAATGACCAGCGCATTCAGGTATCCACATGCCCACGGCGCGAGCGCAGGCGGTTCACGCGGTCCGCATTTCACCCGAACAGGCTCACCCGTTACGCGGAGTTGATTTCCGCGGGGAAATCCCGACTACTCCTCGCCCTTCATCCCGTCACCGGGAATCGCCTGGTGATAGGACCAATTGCGGACTTCAGGCCGCCGCCTAGTCGGAGATCTCGACGCTGCGCCGATGCCTGCGGACGCTTTCCTCGACCAGATCGAGCACCGGCTCGAGGTCGTCCGCGGGCAGGCCCATGGCCAGGTGCGACACGAGACCTTCGAGCACGAGTTCAAGAAACGCCGTCAGCACCTTGACGTCGACGTCGTCACGCAGGTTTCCGGCTTCGCGCTGCCGCTGCAGACGCTGGCGGGTGGCCTCGGTCAACGCCTCCGAGCGCTCGGCCCAGCGGCCGCGGAACTCCGGGTCGGTGCGTAGCCGCCGGGATACCTCCAACCGGGTGCCCAGCCAGTCAGCCGGGTGATCTTGCCCGGCCGGTGCCGCCAGTAGGTTGCGCATCACCTGGACGAGACCCTGTTCGGCGACCACGTCGGCCATCCGGCGCGCCTCGTCCTCGGCCAGCGCGAGGAAGAGGGATTCCTTGTCCCGGAAGTGGTGGAAGATCGCCCCCCTGGACAGGCCGGTGGCCTCTTCGAGCCTGCGTACGGTGGCGCCTTCGTAGCCGAAACGCGCGAAACACGTCCGCGCGCCATCCAGAATCTGGCGGCGGCGGGCGTCGAGGTGGTCCTGGCTGACCCGTGGCATCGAACAATCGTCCCATGTACTGGGTATTTATTGCAATCCGTACGTACGGATTGATAGCCCCCGGGTTTCACAAAGAGTAACAGGGATTGACAGAGGGTCCGCCAAGGGTGTGTGATCCCCCTCATAGATAGGAAACTTTCTTATCTAATTCAGGAACTCCGCCGCAGTACCTCCGCCCCGACAATCCCTGTAGGAGGCTTCAGTGGCACCCCGTTCCCGATGGCGTGGGACGTTGTCCTGCGTCACGGCCGGCGTCACGGTGCTCGCGTTAGCGCCTGCCGCCAGCTCCGAGAGCTCTGTTACCGCTGTCACCAGACATGAGGCCGAGAACGCCACGATCGTTCAGGGCGTCGTGGAGTCCAACCACGCCGGGCACTCCGGCACCGGCTTCGTCAACTACGACAACGTCGTCGGCAGCAGTGTGGAGTTCACCGCGCAGGCAGCCGCGGCAGGCCCCGCGACGCTGAAATTCCGGTTCGCCAACGGCACCACGACCAACCGGCCGCTGGACATCTCGGTCAACGGAACCGTGGCCGCACAGGCGGTCGCGTTCAACGGCACCGGCGCGTGGACCACGTGGCAGGACGTGACGATCACCGCGCAACTGACCGCGGGCACCAACACGATCAAGGCGACGGCGACCACGGCAGGCGGTGGCCCCAACCTGGACTACCTCGAGACCGACATCTCCGCACAGCCGCCCGGCAACGACTTCGAGGCCGAGGACGCGGCCATCGCCCAGGGCGTGGTGGAATCCAACCACGCCGGGTTCAGCGGCCGCGGCTTTGTCAACTACGACAACGTCGTCGGCAGCAGCATCGAGTGGACCGTGAACGGCCCCGGCTCGGTCGACCTGATCTTCCGCTACGCCAACGGCACCACGGTGAACCGGCCGATGGACATCGCGGTCAACGGGACCGTCGTCTCGGCAGGGCTGGCGTTCAACGGCACCGGCGCGTGGACAACGTGGCAGACCACGACCGTGAAAGCGACGCTGGCGGCGGGGGCGAACAAGATCCGCGCGACCGCGACCACGGCGAACGGCGGACCCAATACGGACAAACTGACGGTGCAAAGCACCGACACCGAGGCACCGACCCCGCCACCGAACCTGCGGTCCACTGGCAAGACCGCCAAGTCCACATCGCTCGCGTGGGACGCGGCCTCGGACAACGTGGGCGTTGCGGGCTATGACGTGTACCAGCACGGTCAGCTCATGAAGAGCGTGGCAGGCAACGTGTTGGCGACCACGGTCGACGGCCTGCAGCCCGACACCGAATACGACTGGACGGTCTTCGCCAAGGACGTCGCCGGAAACGTCTCGCAGGCCAGCAACAACGTGATCGTGCGGACCGACCCGGCCCCACCGGACACCGAGCCGCCGACAGTGCCTGGCAATCTGAACTCGCCACGCAAGACCGCGACCACGGTGGACCTGGCGTGGACCGCGTCGACGGACAACGAGAAGGTCACCGGCTACGACATCTTCACCGACGGTGCCCAGTCCGGGTCGGCGGACGGCTCGGCGACCACGACGACGGTGGCGGGTCTGACCACGGGCAAGGAGTACAAGTTCAAGATCAGAGCCCGTGACCTGGCAGGCAACGTTTCCGGCTTCAGTAACGAGATCGCGGTGACGCCACAGGCAGGCGGCCCGACGGGTGTCCCGAACCCAGGCGCGGTGACCACCATCGCCAGCGGCGTGGATGTCGTGTGGGGCGTGGCGTTCCTGCCGGACGGCTCGGCGTTGTTCAGCGAGCGCAACTCGTTCAACATCTACCGGATCGCCGAGGGCGGCACGAAGCAGCTGGCCGGCAAGATCAACCAGGCGTCCGGGACAGGCGGCGAAGGCGGTCTGCTCGGCCTGGAGATCTCGCCGACGTTCAACACCGATCACTGGGTGTACGTGTACCACACGGCAGCGAGCGACAACCGGATCATCCGGATCAAGTACGAGAACGGTGCCCTGGTGCAGAGTTCGTACCAGGTGCTCTTCTCCGGGATCGCCCGCAACAGGTTCCACAACGGCGGCAGGCTGCGGTTCGGCCCGGACGGCAAGCTGTACGCGTCGGTCGGCGACGCGCAGACCACCAGCACCGCCCAGAACAACAACTCGCCCAACGGAAAGATCCTGCGGATCAACGCGGACGGCAGCATCCCGTCGGACAACCCGTTCGGCAACGCGGTGTGGAGCAAGGGACACCGAAACCCGCAGGGCCTTGATTTCGACTCCCAGGGCCGGTTGTGGGCAGCGGAATTCGGCAACAGCAGCCAGGACGAGGTCAACCTGATCACCCGTGGCGGGAACTACGGCTGGCCGTCGTGTGAAGGAACCTCGGGCAACTGCAGTGGCTTCATCCCGCCGAAGAAGACGTGGTCGACCAGCCAGGCCTCACCTTCGGGCCTGACGATCATCAACGACTACGTGTTCGTCGCGACCACGGTCGGTCAGCGGGTCTACCGGATGCGCATCGACAGCAACAGCAACCTGGTCGAACAGCAGACCTACTTCCAGGGTACGTACAACCGCCTGCGGACCGTGGAAGTCGACCACCAGGGCGACATCTGGCTGACCACGTCGACGGACAAGGACGGCACAGCGAACAACGACCGGATCCTGCACGTGGACATCCAGTACTCGGGCGGCGGCGGTGGTGACTTCACGCTGACGAGCTCGGCCTTCGCCGACAACGCGATGATGCCCGCGAAGTACACCTGTGCGGGCGACGGAACGGCGGGGCAGGATCCCTCGCCACCGTTGGCTTGGGGAGCCGAGGCGAACGCGAAGAGCTACGCGATCGTGTTCTCCGACCGAGTGAACAACGGAAACAAGAGACACTGGATCATCTGGGACATTCCGGCAGGCACTCTTTCCTTGCCGGAGAACCTGGGCGCGGGGTTCAACGTGCCGAACCAGGGTGGTGCCAAGCAAAAAGCCATGGGTAGTGGGGCGAATTCGCAGAAGTACTTCGGCCCATGTCCTGGTGGGAGTACGAACCCGTACACGTTCACGCTGTATTCGGTGAATGTGGCGACATTGCCAGGGGTTACGTCTTCGAGCGCGCTTGACGTGATCCAGAACGCGATCGTCGCCAACAGCGGGGCGAACACTGTCCTGAGGGGACGGTCTAACGCCTCGACGTGAGACGCTCGGGTGGCCGGACCTTGGCGGCGATCCGGCCACCCGAGCACCCAACTCCGAAGAAGGTTTGTGATTTGGGGATTTGGGCTGCGCGGCTGTTCTTGGGGCGATGGCGCGAGGCGATTGGGGCGGCGGCGCGATAGTTCCCGGGGCGGCGCGATTTGATGTGATGAAGGAGCGGGGCCTCGCTCCTGGTGGGTTCCGAGCGGACACTCGGGTTGCTCCGATTTCTCACGCAAGGGAGGCCCCTGGTGTC
>JOAA01000033.1 GCA_000720375.1 Rhodococcus rhodnii
CCAGCCCGCATGGCCGCACCGGCCAGCGTCGCGCCGACGATGTCCATCGGGCCCGCGTCCTCGGCCTTGAGCCGGGTGATCTCGGCGACCGCGTCGCCGTTGACGAGGCGGGTGTTCCAGTCGACCTTGTCGATCGTCGAGGAGAACACCACCTTCGGCATGTCCCGCCAGCGGCGGGCGAACTCGATCTCCGCCGGGGTGGCGCCGGGCTGCTGGTCGGCGGTCGGCCAGTGGGGACTCATCGCCTCCCACAGCTTGCGCCCATACAGCGCCAGGCTCGTCGCCGCCACCCGGTCAGACCACCACTGGAACAGCTCATCGCTCGGCGACGAGTCCGGTCCCTCACCCCCACTCCAGCTGAGGTCGTCGCCGGGCGCGGCGATGTAGCCGTCCAGGGTCACATTCATGGCAAAGGTCAGTTTCCGCATGGCGTCAGCCTCCTGTGAGTCGATCTCACACGTACCGACGAGCGCGGCGCGAAAACGTAATCGGTGCGCGATCCGCGTGTTGATCGCGGCCCAGCGGCGGGATGACGACGAAGCCGCGCAGATCGTGTAGGCCCAGTCGAGCAGGCGGCCGGCGAACGCGCCGTCGGTGAACACGAACCGCACCCGGGTGTCTGCCGTTGGGCGGAGCCCGGAGGCCACTCGCATTGAGCCGCTTGTGCGAATGCCCTGCCTCGCCTCGAGTTGGGCGGCTCACGCCTGTCTGGCCTTTCGTCGTCGACGGCTCGTTGGTTGACGATTAACGATAGCTATCGATTGACTTTCGATAGATACCGCGCGACACTCGATCTATGATCACATTGCGTCGGGCGGTCGCGCCGCTGAGGGTCCTCCTGGTCTTGCTGTTCGGGCTCATGGTGACGCTGGAGACCGTCTCCCTACCGGGCCAGTTCGCCCATATGGCCCTAGTCTCGCCGGAGAATGCCTATCTGCGCTGGCCGTTGACTGCTGTGGCGGTGTTCTGGGTGGTGTGCGCCCAGGTTGTGATCGTGTGCATCTGGCAGCTGCTCACGTTGGTCAAACGGGACCGCATTTTCACCGACGCGGCTATGGTGTGGGTGAATGTGATCTTGTGGGCGATCGGTGCGGGTTGGGTGGTGCTGGTGGGCGTGGTCGGCGTCGTCTTCTTCAACGCGGATGATCCGGGCACCGGGGTTGTGCTCGCGCTGGTCATGGCGGCGGTTTCCGTGTTCGTGTTGCTGGTCGTGGTGTTGCGGGCGCTGCTGCAGCAAGCCACCACGCTGCGGTCCGACATGGAAGCAGTGATCTGATGCCGATCGTCGTGCGCATCGATGTCGAGCTCGCCAAACGCAAGATGAGCGTGGGTGAGTTCGCCGAGAAGATCGGGCTCACGCCGGCCAACGTGGCAGTGTTGAAGAACGGCCGGGCCAAGGCGGTGCGGTTCAGCACGTTGGAAGCGATGTGCCGGGTGCTGGAATGCCAGCCCGGCGACCTCCTTGAATGGGTCGACGACTAGCTGAACACGCCCGCGCCAGGAATGGCGTCGAGCAGTTGCCGCGTGTACGGATCGGTCGGTGAGTCGAGTACCTGGTCGACCGGTCCCTGTTCGACCACACGGCCGTTGCGCATGACCACAACGTCATGCGCGATGGACCGGACCACCGCGAGGTCGTGCGAGATGAACAGGTAACTCAGTCCGAGTTCCTGCTGCAAAGTCTCCAGCAACCGGAGAATCTGGTCCTGGACGAGCACATCCAGCGCGGACACCGCCTCGTCGCAGACCACGAGACGGGGCGAGGGCGCGAGCGCGCGGGCGATCGCGACGCGTTGCCGTTGTCCGCCAGACAGTTCGTTCGGATACCGCTGGGCCATCGTGGGCGACAGCCCCACCTGGTCCAGCAGTTCGGCGACACGGGCCCGCCGCGAGGCGCGGTCACCGATGCGGAAGATCCGCAGCGGCTCGGTGATCAACCGTTCCACTGTGAACATCGGGTCGAGCGAGCCGTACGGGTCCTGGAACACCGCCTGCATCGCGCGGCGCGGCGACTCCGTGCCGTGCAGGCGAATCGCTCCGGCCGTCGGGGATACGAGGCCGAGCACCATGTGGGCGGTCGTGGTCTTGCCGGACCCGGACTCGCCGACGATCGCGGTCGTCTGCCCACGCCGAACAGTGAAGGACACGTCGTCCGCGGCCTGCAGCACGCCACCTCCGCCGCGGATCTTGTATTCCTTCGACACACCAACGACTTCCAGTACCGGCTCGGCCGCTTCCCGCTCACGCGTAGGGGATCGGGTGAGCGAAGGCGCCGCGGCGACAAGGCGTTTGGTGTAATCGTGTTCCGGCGAAGTGAGGATTTCCCGCGCCGGGCCGGCCTCCACGACCTTGCCTTCGGACATCACCACCACGTGGTCGGCGCGATCCGCCGCGAGCCCGAGGTCGTGGGTGACCAGCAGCAGTGCGGTACCGAGGTCCTGGGTCAGCTTCTCCAAGTGGTCCAGGATCTGTCGTTGCACGGTCACGTCCAAAGCGGACGTCGGTTCGTCGGCGATGAGCAGATCCGGCCGGCAGGCCAGGCCGATCGCGATCAGCACGCGTTGGCGCATACCGCCCGAGAACTCGTGTGGATACTGCCGCGCACGACGTTCAGGATCGGGCAGCCCAGCCTCGGCAAGGATCTCCACGGCCCGCGCCTTGGCTTCCCGGCGGCCGGCCAGTCCGTGGGCCACAAGGGTTTCCGCGACCTGACGGCCGACACGCGCCACCGGGTTCAGATTGGACATCGGGTCCTGCGGGACGAGCCCGATCTGCCGTCCGCGCAACCGGCGAAGCCGTTTCTCCCCGGCGTGGGTGATGTCCTCGCCACGGAAGCTGATCTGCCCACCCGTGACCCGGCCGGATCCCGGTAACAGCCCCATGATCGCGTGCGCGGTGGTCGACTTGCCCGACCCGGACGCGCCGACGACCGCGATCCGCTCCCCGGGCATCAGCCGGAAACCGGCACCCCGCACGGCGGACACGTCACCGAACGCCACCTCGAGATCGCTGACTTCCAGCAGCGGCTCAGTCATCCTGGTTCCCTTACCGTGCAGTCTTCTGAGCGGTCTTCTGGGCGGTCTTCGGGTCGAGTGCGTCCCGCAGCGCGTCGCCGAACAGGTTGAACCCCAAGCAGATCAACGCGATCGCGATGCCGGGGAACAAGCCAGGCCACACCGTGCGGAACAGGTACTGCTGGGCGTCGGACAACATGATTCCCAGGCTGGGGTCCGGCGGCTGGATGCCCAGCCCGAGGAACGACAGGATCGCTTCACCGAGCACGGCCGACGGCATGATCACGGTGGCCTGCACGATGATCGCGGACAGCGCGTTGGGCAGGATGTGCCCGCCGAGGATCCGCCCGGCTCCCGCGTCCATCGTGTGCGCGGCCAGCACGAAGTCGGATTCCTTGAGCCGCAACGTCTCGGCCCGGACCACGCGGATCATGGTCGGGATGTTGGCGATGCCCAGCGCGATGGCTGCGTTGCCGATCCCGCCGCCGTTGATCGCGGCCAGGCCCACTGCCAGCACAAGGAACGGGAACGCCAGCATCACGTCGGCGATCCTGGACACCAGGGCGTCCAGCCATCGCCAGTACCCGGCCAGCAGGCCCAGCGGCACACCGACGACAACGGCCAGAAGTACGGACAGCACGCCGACCTCGAGCGAGGCGCGGGTTCCGTACAGCACGCGGGACAGCACATCGCGGCCGAGATCGTCTGTCCCCAGAGCGAATCCGACGGTGAACGGCTGCTGGAACGGCGTGGAGAAATGCACCTGGGCCGGGGGATAGGGCGCGAGCAGCGGCGCGAAGAGCCCAGCGGTGATCACGATCAGCAGCAGCACGCCGCCGACCACCCCCAACGGGTTGCGCCACAGCTTGCGCAGCACCCGGCCGCGCACGCGTCCTAACTGCACTGGCGCAACGGGATCGACAGCGGTCATGAAGCCCTCCCAGAGACACGCATGCGTGGATCGATGACCGTGTAAAGGAAGTCGACCAGCAGGTTGATCACGATGTACGCGGCCGTGATCACCAGCACGACCGCCTGGATGACCGGGTAGTCCCGGGTGAACACCGAGTCGAGGGTGAGCTTGCCGATCCCGGGCAGGCTGAAGATCCGCTCGGTCACCACCGCGCCCGCGATCAGCCCGCCGAGTTGCAGGCCGACGATCGTGGTCACCACGATCAGGCTGTTGCGCAGGCCGATCCGGAAGATCACCGCGCCACGGCCGAGGCCCTTGGCCCGTGCGGTGCGGACGAAGTCGGCGGTCAACGTCTCGACCATCGACGACCTGGTCTGCCGCTGCACCACGGCGGCGTGCGTCAGCCCGAGGATCAACGCGGGCAGCGTCAGGTAGTAGACCCCGCGCAGTGGATGCTCGAACGGCGAGACGTATCCCGACGCGGGAAACCAGCCCAGCTGCACGGAAAGGTAGAGCACAGCGAGGATCCCGAGCCAGAACGTGGGCACGGACAACGCGAACAGCGAGAAGCCGTTGGCCGTCCACTCAGGCCAGCGACCGCGATACACCGCGGCGACGACACCCGCGGCCAGCCCGAGCAGCATCGCGATGAGCATCGCGTAGATCGCGAGCTGGATGGTCACCGGCAGTGTCGCGCCCAGCAGTTCGCCGACCGGGGTGCCGGTCCGGACCGACTCGCCGAAGTCACCGGACAACGCGTTGCCCGCGAACTTGAAATACTGCGACACAAGGGATTCGTCGAGGCCCAACTCGGCCCGGACCGCGGCGACGGTGGCTGGATCGGCTTCCTCGCCCGCCATCGCCAACGCCGGATCACCAGGCAGGGCACGAACTCCGATGAACACGATGATCGACGCGAGCACCAAGGTGAGCGCGGACTGCCAGAGCCGGTGGAACAGGTAGCGTGCCACTATCCCTCCTGACCTTCGACGAAGGCGGCCTTGCCGAGCCGGACGACACCGTCGGAGTAGACCTCGATGCCGGCGACGCGCTCGGCATGCACGGTGAGGTTGCGCAGCCGGTACGTGTAAACGATCGGGTTCTGCTGCTGGATGATGCCGATCGCCTTGCCGTACAGCTCGGCGCGTTGCTTGACGTCGTTCGTCCGGGACGCCTGGGCGAGCAGGTCGTCGAACTCCTTGTTGGAGAACCCGCCGTAGTTCGCGGCCGCCCCGGTCGCCAGGAACCGGGTCATGTTGCCGTCCGGGTCGATCCGCCCGGACCAGCCCAGTTGCAGCAGCTCGAAGTCGCCGCGTTTCTGCACGTCCAGCAGGGTGGAGTACTCAACGGGAACGATTCGCAGGTCGAACCCGCCCTCAGCCGCGCTGGCCTGCAGCGCCTGGGCGAACCGCAACTGGTCCTGGGTGTTGGTGACCTGCATGCTCACCGTGAGCGGGATCGGCACCCCGGCCTCGGCGAGCAACTGCCGTGACCGGGCGGGATCGAACTGCTGGCAGGTGTTGCTGGCGTCGGAGGCGTACGGGCTCTGCGGGGCGATGGGGGAGCAGGCCACCTCGAACCAGTTGTTGAACACCGTGTTGACGAGTGTCTCGCGATCCACCGTGCGTACGAAGGCTTCCCGGACACGAGGGTCGCGCGCGAGCGGCGTGTCGATCGGCTTCGGCGGCTTGCCCGCACCGTCCACATTGCCCGTGTTGATCGTGACGGCTTGGTAGCCAAGGGATCCGGCCTGCAGCACACGCAGCGAGCTGTCTTTGGCGAGCGCGTCCACGTCCTGCGGCGAGATGGTGTCGGCGACCTGGACGTCCCCAGAGCGCAGGTTGGCCGCACGGCTGTTGGTGTCCGGCATGATCCGGTAGACGATCGAGTCGAAGTGGACCTTGGCCGCGTCGTAGTACAGCGGGTCACGGGTGACCTCGATCGAGGTCTGCGGAACGCGCCGGACGAACTTGAACGGGCCGACACAGACCGGCGCGTCGCCGAAGTTGTCGCCCTTCGCGCTCAGCGCGGCCGCGGACATGATCATCCCGGCGCGGTCCGCGAGCGCCGCCGTGATCGGTGCGAACGGGCGCTTGTATCGGATCACGACGGTGTCCTTACCGGACGCCTGGATGCCTTCGATCGGTCCCATTTCGCTGGTGCGCTGGGAAGTCTTCAGCGTGAGGTGCCGTTGCAGGCTGGTGGTCACCGCCGTCGCGTCGAACGGGGTGCCGTCAGCGAACTTGATCCCGGTGCGAACCGGAATCGTGACCGTCCGGCCGTCTTCGGAGATCGTCGGCAGCGCGGTCGCGAGCTGGGGTACGACTTGGCCGCTGGAGTCGAGGTCGTACAGCTTCTCGCAGATCGTGCTCATCACGTAGCGCGTGTACAGCGAGCTCGATGTCGTCGGGTCGAGCCGGTCCGGTTCGTTCGACAGGCCCATCACCAGCTCGCCGCCCTCGCGGATGCGTTGGGAGCCAATGGGTATGCCGTAGTTGTCGGTACGCTCGCCGCTGGATGTGACCGCCTGGATCGGGACACAGGCGGCCAGTGTGGCGGCGGCTGTCGCGATCACCAGCACCCGGGAACGTCGCATGGCCAGTAACGTACGACACGGATTCGCCATTTTGCATTTCGAAATAGTTAAAATGTTTCTCTCGAAAAATGGCATGGAAAATAGCGGTCCGGCGGACGGACCGCTATTTTCCGTTCCCGTACGGCACTATCGCCCTGAGGCGTAGCCCTGCATGCCGCGCGGGTTCGCCCCAGCGGAGAGGACACCCGTGTCCGGGTCGCGCGCCACCGCGCACAATCTGCCCTCCGACCAGGGCTCGTCCACACTCACCTGATGGCCGCGGCTGGTCAGCGCGCCGATCACGTCCGCGCCGATACGCGATTCGACGGTCACGCTCCCCGGCACGGTTTCGCGGGGGTAGAAGGAACTCGGGAAACTGTTGGTGTGCCAGTTCGGTGCGTCGATGGCGCCTTGCAGGTCGGGGCCACCGCGCACATTTTCACGCAAGGCGACGGCGAGGAAGAAATGCAGGCTCCACTGGTCCTGCTGATCGCCGCCCGGCGTGCCGAACGCCATCACCGCTTCGCCGCCACGCAACGCCAGCGACGGCGACAGCGTGGTCCGTGGCCGTCGTCCGGGCGCCAGCGAGTTGGGCAATCCAGGTTCCAGCCAGGCCATCTGCAACCGCGTGCCCAGCGGGAAACCCAGGCTCGGCACAACCGGATTGGACTGCAGCCAGCCGCCGCTGGGTGTGGCCGCGATCATGTTGCCCCACTTGTCCACGACGTCGACATGGCACGTGTCGCCACGCGTGCGGCCGCTCTTGGCCACGGTCGGTTCGCCGACGCCCGCGACCTGCGGGACATCCAAGAGACTGCCGTCGGTGAGCAGCTTGGGCAGCCGCGGCTCGCGTCCGTCCGGACTTCCCGGCCTCAGGTCGAAGGAAGCGGTATCGCCGATGAGTGCCCGGCGTGAGTCGTTGTATTCCTTGGCCAGCAACGCTTCCGCGGACACGTCGGTACTGTCGCCGTACCACGCCTCGCGATCGGCCATGGCGAGTTTCGTGCCCTCGATGAGGGTGTGGAAGTAGTCCGGCGTGGCGTAGCCGAGGCTGTCCGGCAGTAGCGCGAGTTGCTGGAGGAAGGCTGGGCCTTGGCTCCAGAGCCCGGCTTTCGCGACCGTCCAGCCGTTCCAGTCGTAGGTGACCGGGTCTTCGTAGGTCGCTTCGAACGCGGCGAGGTCGTCTTTGGTGAGGGTGCCCGCGTGCCGTTCGCCCGATGTGTCCATTGTGGGCCGTGCGGCTGCTTCGGCGAGGGCGTCGGCGATGAACCCTGTCCGCCAGATCTCACGGGCCTTGTCGATCTCGGCTTCCCGGCTCGGGCCCGTGGCCTGTTTGATCACTCGCCGCCACGTGTTGGCCAGCGCCGGGTTCTTGAGCAGGGCGCCGGGCGCCGGGGGTTCGCCGTCCTGCAAGTAAAGTGCGGCCGAGGTGCTCCACTCGGTCTCGAACATCTCCTGCACGGTCTCGACCGTGGCGCCGATCCGCTCGACGGCCGGGTGGCCGTTCTCCGCGTAACCGATGGCGTACTTCAGCACCTCGGCCAGGCGCTTGGTGCCGTGGTCACGCAGCAGCAGCATCCAGGCGTCGAACGCGCCGGGAACGGCCGCGGCCAGCGGACCCGTGCCGGGGACGAGGGCGAGGCCGAGGGAGGTGTAGTGGTCGATCGTGGCGCCTGCCGGGGCGCCGCCTTGTCCACACAGGACCTGCGGCCGCCCGCCCGCCGGGGCGATGATGATCGGGACCTCGCCGCCGGGTCCGTTGAGGTGCGGTTCGACCACGTGAAGCACGAAGCCGGCGGCGACCGCCGCGTCGAACGCGTTGCCGTCGTCCTCCAGCACCGCCATGGCGGTCGCCGAGGCGAGCCAGTGGGTGGAGGACACCATGCCGAAAGTGCCCTGCAAGGTGGGCCGGGTGGTGAACATCGGGTCCTTTCGCCTGCTTGTCTGGCAGTACACACCCCGGTTCGGTCGTGTGTCCAAGACATCTAAGACACCATTCCGATAGCGTCTTGCTATGGAACGCCGCCAGCTCGAATACTTCGTCGCGATCGTCGAACACGGCGGATTCACGCACGCCGCCCGCGCGTTGCGTGTGGCACAACCGTCGCTCTCACGTGCCATCACCAAGCTCGAGCACGAACTTGGCGTGGAGCTGTTCCATCGCGTCGGCCGTAACGTCGTGCTGAGCAGCGCGGGGGAGATGCTCGCCGACCGGGCGCGCCTCGTGCTGCGTGATCTGGACGCCATGCGCGCCGCCGCACGGTCCATCGGCGAGGGCGCGGTCGGCCGGGTCGATGTCGCGGCGACGTCGTCCTCGGCGCTGGAACCGGTGACGAGCATCATCGCCGAGTTGCGTACGCACCACCCCGGCGTTGTCGTGAGCACTTCGTCCGCGCTGTCGGCGGCTGAGGTGACCGCCATGGTGCTGCAGGGCCGGTGCGAAGTCGGCGTGTGCGGTAACGCGGAGCGGCCCACCGGGCGCGGCCTCGTGGCACATCACTTGCGGGACGAGGAATTCCTGCTCGTCGTGCCGCCGGGGACACTCGAATCAGGCCCGGACGTCACCCCGGAACAGTTGCGTGGCATGCAGTTCGTCGTGACAAAGCCAGCGACCGCTGTCCGTGCGTTGTTCGACCGGCTTGCCGCCACCGTCGGCGATATGACCATCGCTGCCGAGGTTGGCGATCGAAGCGTGGTACTTCCCATGGTGCTCAAGGGAATTGGTGCCGGTTTGATGCCGGATGGATGGGCGGATCTCGCGGTGCGCGCGGGTGCTGAGGTCTACCGTTTCTCGCCACCAGAACGATTGCCGCAGTGGCTCGTGTACCGGCGTGGGCAGTTGACCGCGGCGACACAGGCCTTCATCGACACCACGCTGCGCGCCTGACACAACCCGTACCGACAGGCCGATGCGCCGTTGCCCGCGGAAGGTGAAACGCACCGACGACCCGTTCGTGATCCTGGCACACTTGGCTACGGCTGGCGCAAGCCGGTACCCAGGTGACCGTTGTGACCAATTTGGACAGTGTGGCGGTACGGACCGTACGAGCCCGGGCGATCCCCGTGGAGTCGTGTGTTTTCATCGGCAGCAAGGACGTCGATCTCGCGGCCGCCCGTGCCGCGGGCGTGGAAGCCATCCGTCATAAGGACGTTGAACTCGTCTCGTCGCCCGAGGCTGAAGCCGAACCGCCGACGCCGCCGAACCCGTGGCTCGACGCGCTCGGATAGATCGAAGCGCCGGTGAGGTGCAGGTTGCCTGGGATCGCCGGATGTCCGTGTGACCACTCCAGCGAGCTGTCCTGCGTCAGAATCGCCTGGTGCAGTTGCTGCAACCCGCGGCCATGCTCCCGGTTGTGGCTTGCCACAGCGTCCGCGCGGGTCTTGCGGTAGACGTCCAAGGCGTCCAGTTGGCGCCCGGACCGGTACAGCGCCACCATGCACTGGCCGATTAATCGCTCGGTCGGGCTGTCGCGTTCGATCAGCGTCGCCAAGTCGCCGACGACGTCGCGATGCCTGCCACGGGACAACGCGGCATCGAACAGGATCTCCAGTGTTGCCAGCCGCTGCTGGTCCGCGGCACGCAACTCCGGCCACGACACGCCCATGTCCACCAGATCGGCCAGGACTGGTCCACGGGACATGGCCAGCGCTTCCCGCAGCGCACCGACCGTCTGACTGGTCGTTCCGGTTGCCAACGCTGTGCGGGCGCGGCGGGCGAGGGCCAGGAAGTGGGGCAGATCGATCAGCTCAGGCTGCACGCGCAGTAAGTATCCGCGCTCCGTGGCGAGGACAGCGGGCGTCTCGGATTCGTGGTTGGTAGCTGACAGCAACATGGTTCGCACGTCCGCCATGGTCTTGTGGACCATCTTGCGCGCCGTCGGCGGTGGACAGTCGTTCCACCAACTGGCCACCAACCAGTCCGTCGTGACCACGTGGTTCGCGTTGAGCAGGAGCATGCCGAGCGCCGCGCGCAGCCGCGCGTTGCGAATTGGGACGGCGACGCCGTCGTCCACCACCTCAAGCGGACCGAGCACCGCAAACCGCATGACACCTCCGTTTCGATCACCGGTGCTACCGCCCGATCATGAAGGATCCGGGCGGCCACGGGCTGGCATGTTTTCGCCCCCGCCGCGTACCGCACACTGTCCGCCGTTCCAAATACGGGCCTGGGGCTGCGGTGTTTCGACACTGTGTCAGTTCCTCGTTACGCGACGCAGATCGGCGGTGCAAGATCTCGTGCCCGGGTGCACCTTGCACGCTCAGTCATCGTTGCGTTCCGTAGAGTGGACGTGGTTCCATTCAAAACGGACTGTCCGGTCGGCGCCGACAAGACTGGGGAAATCAGGTCGGGGGCAAGGAAAGGGATGTTGTTTCAGATCTTGGGGCCGCTCCGGATGGCCGATGATCGCGGCGAGGTGGTCCTCGGTGGACTCAACCGCCGGGCCGTACTGGGGTATTTGCTGCTTTATCCCAACCAGGTCGTCTCGACCAGCCGGTTGCTGACAGCCTTGTGGGGCAACGGAAGGCCGGCATCGGCGCGCAAGATCTTGCACAATTCGGTTTCCGGATTGCGTAAAGCCCTGTCCGCGGCGGCCGAGGACCGTTCGCAGCCCGCAGCCAGTTTGGTGACTCGCGAACCTGGCTATCAGCTCACCGTCGACGAACAGCAGATCGATCTCTGGCAGTTCAAGTCGCTTGTGCAGCGGGCAAGAACCGTACAGGCGGACAACTGTGTCGACGAGGCATCGACGCTACTGCGAGAAGGCCTCGCGTTATGGCGTGGACCGGCCTTGGCGGATTTGGCCGAGGCCGGTTTTCACTGGCCCGAGCTGGCCGCGGCGGAGAACACCCGGCTGGACGCGCTTGAGGACTTCTTCGCCGCCGAACTCGCGCGCGGCAGGCACGAATCGGTGCTGACCGAGCTGCAGGAGCTGACGTCGGCGGAACCGATGCGTGAGCGCCTGCTGGGTCAGTTCATGCTCGCGTTGTACCGCTGCGGCAGGCAGGCCGAGGCACTGAGCATGTACGAGAAGGCCGAGGCGACCCTCGAGCAGACGTTCGGCATCGAGCCCGGTCGTGAGCTCAAAGAGCTGTACCGGTCGATCCGCGCCAACGACCCGCTCCTGCTGACCGGCCGTCCTGGCACGACCGAAGTGCTTGCGCCGGCCACGAGCAAGGCCGCCGAACAGCCGCTCCGGCCACAGCCGTCCGGCCAGATCGTCGCGGAACGCCGCCGGGTCAGCGTGCTCCAGGTGCGGGTCGACCCGGCCGCGGACGCCAGCGTCGACCCGGAACACCTGGACGACGCGCTGGCCGATGTGGACGACGTGATCCGGCCGCAGGCCAAGCGGTTCGGCGGGATCGTCTCGGTCCGGCTCGGCTCGCACTGGCTGATCGTCTTCGGCGCGCCCCGCAGTCACCACGACGATGCCAGGCGCGCTGTGCTGTGCGCCTTGGCCATCCGCGCCACGATCAACGAAACCTTCGCCGAAGGCGCGGGCTGCCTGCGAATGGTCGTGGCCACCGGTTTGGTACTGGCGCGATTCCGCCCGGAGAACGACAGTCCGCCAAGCATCACTGGTGCCACCGTCGACGCGTGCCACTCATTGTTGCCCTTTGTGCACAACAACGAAATCTGGGTGACCGACGAAACGCGGGCGGCCACCGAGAACACAGTGGTGTACGAGCGTGCCCAGATCTCGTCGGTCGCTTGGGCAACAGTCGGTGTGCGGCCACGCCCGCAGGCCTGGCCTGTGCCGATGATCGGACATCAGCGGGCACGCGACACGCTGCTGCGCGTCGTCGACCGGTTCCTGCAGCAGCGCACGCCCGAGATCGTGTCGGTGCACGGCGATCCCGGAATGGGCAAGAGCCGGCTGATCGCGGAGGTCGAGCGGCTGGTGGCCAGCCGCAGCGTCGGCCACCAGCCCGTGCCGGTCGTGCACTTGCCGGTCGTGCTCGACGATGCGGCGCTGGCGGATGCGCTGTGCAGGTGTTGTGAGATAACGGGTGACGATCTGCCGGAGACGGCGAACAGGAAACTGCACGAGTTCGTCAAACGAACGGCGCTGACGGCGGTCGAGGCTGTTTGGATGATCACCGCCCTCCAGCCGTTGCTGCACCGGACTTCGCTGTCCGGCCCGGTCGCCCGCCGCGCCGACCGGATGGCGGCGTGGTGGCGGATGCTGGAGCGGATCGCCACGGTGCGCTGCATTGTCCTGGTAGTGGACGATGTCGAGTTCGCCGATCACCGCGTGCTGGATTTCGTCGGCCGGATCACGCGGTCGTCGAGTGAGGCCTCCGTGCTCATCGTCGCCGACGCCCGGCCGGCAGCAGTGCTCCGCCGGCCGCGATGGGCCGAGACCCAGCGGCATGCCACGCCCGTGACGCTGCTGCCCCTGCCGGACAATGACATGGAAGAGCTGTTGAACCACTTGTTCGACGCCCATGGGCTGGTCCCGAAACGGGTCGATCCCACTCAGCCCGACGGCGGCGGCCTCGCTTGGCTGTCCCGCGCGCTTGTGGTCGCGTGCCATGGAAATCCGGCGTTCGCTCACGATTACGTGGCACTGATCCAGGAAGCCGTCAGCTCGGATCCGAACGGTGCCACGCCAATGGAAGCAGACGGCGTGCTGCCGCCCGTGATGGAACGGATGACGGCCGAGCGCGTCGACCGGCTGCCCATCGCGACGAGGTCGGTTCTGCAGGACGCGGCCGTGGCAGGCCCGGTCGTGTGGGGCGATGCCGTGGCCGCGGCCGGGCGTTGGGCGAAGGACGAGATCAAACCGCACCTGAACGAGCTTGTCCGGCATGGGTTCCTGGTCAGGTCGGCGATCGATGCGCGCAGTGGTGATGCCCGGTACGAGTTCCGGTTTCCGCCCGATCGGCACGTCGTGTACTCGCAGCTCTCGCTCGCCCTGCGAGCCGACAAGCGCACGAACGTCATCGCGTGGATCGACGCGCTGCCCGAGTGCCGGATGGCCGAGTTACTGATCGATTACCGCAACGAAGAGGAACGCATCACCGCGATGGCCGGGTGTGCCATGGGTGATCTGGTCGGCCGTGAGGGGATTGCCGCCTGCGGGGACGTGGTGCGGGATGTCCGTCGTGCCCAGGCTGATGAGGCCGTTCGGTATTACGTGGCACTGACCGAGATGCCCGCGTGGTTCCGTGCCCGGTTGAGGTGGGTCGCCGGTGAACTGAAGGTGCTGCGCAGCGGGCGCAATGCCGAGCCTGCCAGCGCGACGGCTGACCGTTGATCACGCGGACCGGAATGTCCTCATCGGATCCGCTTGGGATTGTGCGACGTCGGGGGTTTGTGTTGGCTGCTGTTCAGAACATGCGAGACTAATACAACCCAGGTGAAGGGAGGCGTTCGTTGACGACGAGCGAGTCGGCGCCACCGCGTTCTTTTCGCGCCGTCGACAGCCGGTCTCCCGCAGTGACAAGGGCAGTGGCCATCCTGGAGGAACTGTCGCGCAGGCAGCGGCCGATGGCGCTGGTGGAGCTGTCCAGGGCGCTGGATCTGGCGAAGTCGACGGTGGCCAACCTGTGCTCCGCGCTGGAGAACACCCACATGATCCGCCGGGTGGACGGCCGGTGGGCGCTGGGGTACAAACTGGTCGAACTCGGCCGGGGTTTCCTTGCGGGCACGGACATCGTGGCGGAGTTCCGCGGGCAGTCCTCGGTTCTTCCCGTAGCGGCAACCGAAACGCTCCTCCTGGCCGTGCTCGACGGCTCCGAGGTCATCTACATCGCACGGCACGACGGCTGTCAACCGATCAGGCTGGCCAGTGACATCGGCCTGCGGCAGCCTGCCGTGGTCACCGCGCTGGGCAAGGCGATGCTGGCCGGTCTGTCCGAGTCCGAACTGGACAAGCGACTGGGCCAGGTGTGCGACCTACCACAACTCACTCCGCGGTCACACCGCAGCATGGACGCACTCCGCCGTGATCTGGACGCCACAAGGGAACGCGGGTACGCCGTCGACGACGAGCAGAGTACCGAAGGCGTCACGTCCATCAGCGTTGCACTGTCCGGTTCGGACAATCCGCCGACCGCGGTCGGCGCCACATTGCTGACCGCACGGCTGACCACTCCGCTGCGGGAATCGTTGGTCACCGATCTGCGTCAGCTCGCCGCGCGCCTAGGCCAATTGGCTCGCTCCTAACCTTTCACTCGCTGTTCCTCAACGGTGTCGCATACTCTCGATCATTGTCGATTGTATGCGACAACTGGCTGACGTCGCGCGCGTAACTTGTCGGTAATTGCCGCCCGCTCGGCGGTCGATACTCTCCGATTACCCTTGCATTCCAACCCATTCCGCAGCGCGATGCTAAGTTGCGAACAGTTCGGCGTGACAGTCGATTCTGCAGGCGCAGACGCGAAAAGAGCCGCCCATGCGCAGGGGCCCCGCGCATGGAGAACCCCCGTCACAAGCGCGGGCGGTGCGCATTGTCCTGGGACGAACGTGAAGTGAAGGGTGGCTTTTGATGAAACCCCATGGCTATGGGGATATCGCAGATGTCTCCGGCGGCACCGAGGCTGACGCGCCATCGCCTTGGCGTGCGTACCAGTCACAGTCCACCCGTGCCGCCGCGGAAATGGTCTCGATCGGCGTGCTGCGGGTCGGTCCTTCGCCACGAACGGACGGCGTGAGTGACGCGCACGTGCGAGCTCTCGCCGAAATGGACACGCCCATGCCGCCGATCATTGTGCACCGCCCCACAATGCGGGTGATCGATGGTGTACATCGGCTGCGTGCCACGGAATTGAGCGCCCGCGATCACATCGAGGTGCGGTTCTTCGACGGCGACGAGGACGACGCGTTCGTGCTCGCGGTCGAGGCGAACACTGCCAACGGACTGCCACTGTCCCTCGCTGACCGCAAAGCGGCCGCCGCGCGGATCGTGATGACCCATCCGTTGCGCTCGGACAGGTGGATCGCCGCGGTGAGCGGCCTTGCCGCTACCACAGTGGGAACCATCCGCAAGTGTTCGACTGTCGGAAACGGACAGTCGAACACCCGGATCGGCCGGGACGGCCGGCTGCGGCCGATCGACAGCGCGGAAGGCCGAAGGCTGGCGGGCGAGCTGATGCGGGCCGATCCGAACAGGTCATTGCGCGATATCGCCAGGACAGTCGGGATCGCACCGTCCACTGTGCTCGATGTGCGCAACCGGCTCAGGTGCGGCGAGGACCTCGTTCCGGCTCGCCGCGAGCGGGAGAATGGGGCACGGGCGGCGTCGAGCACGCCACGCCGCCAGGTGTCCGACCGTGCCGAGCCCGACCTCGATCCCGCGGTGATCATGCAGACATTACGCAAGGATCCGTCGCTCCGGTTCAACGAGACCGGACGTGCGTTGCTTCGTTGGCTGGACAACCACACCATGATCAGCGAAGCGGTTCCGTCGGTTGACGGCATCCCGGCCCACTGCGTGACGACGGTCGCGGCGTTGGCGCGGCACAACGCCCGGTTCTGGGCCGCGTTCGGCGAGCGGATCGGCGATTTGGACCAGGACGGCGACGGTTTCCTGGCCGGACAGGCTCGTTGACGGCATGACGCACACGGGCGCCGGCCGAACGGTGATGGTCACGGGTGGCTGCGGCTTCATCGGCACGCATCTGGTCACGAGCCTGCGGCGGCAGGACTTTGACGTTGTCGTCGTCGACCGGCTGGCGTACCCGGACGACTCGGTCGGGTCGATCCGCCTGGACATAGCGGAGTTCGAGGACTGTGTCGCGACCGTCAAAGAGGTGGATCCGGCCGTGATCTTCCACTTGGCCGCGTCGTCGACGATCGACTCGGCCTTCAACGATCCGCACGGATCGCTGGCCGACAACATCGGCGGGACCATGAACATGCTCGAAGCAGCGCGGGTAGCGTGTACCGGCCTGCAGCGGTTCGTGCTGTCCTCAACGGACAAGGTGTACGGGGAACTGTCCGGCGAGGCCTACGTCGAGAGTTCCGCCCTGCACGCGCGCGGCGTCTACGACGTGGGCAAGCTGTCCTCGGACAACCTGGTTCGACTGTATGGCTACGAATTCGGGGTTCCGGTCGCGACCTTGCGGCTGTGCAATGTCTTCGGGCCTGGCGACCCGAACACCGGCTCGCGGATCGTGCCACGGACCCTGAACAGGCTTTTCGACGAGGCCGGGCCATTGCCGCCGGTGATCTACGAAGGATCGATGGCGCACGGCCGTGACTACGTCTACGTGGCCGACGCGGTACGGGCCTTGACGACGATCGCGTTGGACCCGAGGGCGCTCGGCGAGGTCTTCAACATGGCACCTGCGGCTCATCGGACCACATTGGACTTGGTCGAGGACATGATCGAACAGTCGCGTCAGGCCTGCGAGCCCTATGACCGCGACCGGGCGGACGCCATCCGCAAGAACGGCTACGAGGTGGTCTCGGGCGCGGGTATGCCCAGTGCGCTGGAACGACAGCACTGTGACGCAACCAAACTCGGATCGTTGGGGTTCCAGAACACCGTGTCCATGACGGACGGCCTGCGCTTGACGATCGACTCGGTCATGCGTGACCGGGGGATCGGATAACGCATGGACTACCACCACGAGCTGACAAGCGGCGCAGGCCGGTTCTTCCACCCGAAGATGGCGACCTGTCCGTGGTGCGGTGGCACGGACATCGTGTTCCGGATCCGGGTCGCCGACACCCGGCAGTGCAAGCCCGGAGTGTTCACTATGGACGAGTGCGTGGCGTGCGGTCACGTCTTCCAGAATCCCCGGTTGACCGATCGGGGTTTGGCGTATTACTGCCACGACTTCTACGACGGCGTCGGCCGTGAGCACTACGCGTCGGTCGCCGAGTACACCAAACCCGCACACCGCAAACGAGTCCAACTGGTCGGCGGCAACCCGGCGAACTGGCTCGATGTCGGTGCGCGGCATGGTCATTTCTGCCGTGAGGCCCGCAAACTCCTTCCCGGCACCAAGTTCTGGGCCTTGGACCCCAGTGAGGAGATCCTGCGCGGGCAGGACCGCGGCTGGGTAGATGAAGCCGCGCGCGTGTCACTGATCGAGTTCGCCGAGGAGAACGGCGAGAAGTTCGACGTGGTCAGCCTGATCCACTACCTGGAACGAACCCCTTCGCCGAGCCAGGAGCTGGCCGCGGTGCACAAGGTGCTGCGCAAGGGCGGTGTCGCACTGATCGAAGTGGTCAACCCGGAAAGCCGGTTCGCCCGTCTGCACGGCCGGTACTGGTACTGCTGGCTGGCTCCGCAGAACATGAACCTGATGCCGTACGACAACATGCGCAGCCTGTTGGAGCGGAGCGGTTTCGAGGTGACGACGGCGCAGCGGGGCAAGGCCAACAAGCCGTTCGACAACATGGCGGCCTTGATGACTGCCCTCAACCACCACCTGCCGCCGGCCAAACCATGGCCGTGGCTCAGTCGTTCGAGAGTGAGCCTGCGCGAGCGTGTGGTCAGAAAGGGCACGATGCTGCTCGCGGCACCGTTACTCGGCCTGGCCTTGGCTGTGGACCTGCTTCTGCATCTGGTGACCGCACGAGGTCGAGGCGGCAACACCTATCGGATTGTCGCGGTGGCGCGCTGAGGCGCCGATCCCCTTCGCAGCAAGAACTTCGTGATACGGAAGGTAGCGAGGCATTGGACGTCGGACAGCTTCAGGCACGTGTCGAGAAGGCAGCGGAGCGCGCGATCACCCACCTGTGGGACCGGCAGCGTGAGGACGGGTCCTGGGTGGACCGTCTCTCGTCGTCCACCATCGCGACCGCGCTCGGCGCACTGTCGCTCAACCGCGCCGACCCGCACCTGTACAAGGACCGCATCGAGTCCGCGGTGCAGTGGTTGCGGGAGAACCAGCGCGAGGACGGTGGCTGGGCGATGGCTGATGCCGAGTGGCCCAGCAGCCCGGGTATGAGTGCCTTCGGGCTCGCCGCGCTGCACGAGATCGACCCCGACAGGTCGCATGGCGCCATCGAACGGGCCCGGGTCTTCATCGACGAGAACGATGGGATGAACGTGATCCCGGGCCTTACCGGTGAGGCACCGAAGACGTGGCCCGCGGCCCTGCCGACGATCTGGGCGCTGACCGGTCTGCGGGACTTCGAGCAGCAGCCCGACCTGCCGGTCGAGACGATGCTGATCCCGCCGCGCTGGCGCAACAAGGTGTCGATCGCGCTGCCCGCCATCCTCGGGCTCGGTGTGATGCAGGCGCGAACGATGAAACGCAACCCGCTGCGCCGGATCCTCGGCCGGATCGCCGAGCCGATGGCGCTGAACTGGCTGCGCGAGATCTCCGGGACCAACGGCGGGATCGAGGAGTGCCCGATGATCGCCGGGTTCATTTACCTCGGACTGCGTCAGGCCGGTGTCGGACTGGACCTGCAGCTGGCGTCCCTGCGCTATCTGCTGGAGACCCAGCGAACGGACGGATCGTGGGCGATCGACCGGGATCTGGAGATCTCGGTGACCGCGTACTCGATCATGGCGTTGAGTGAGTTCCAGGACGTGGCCAACGAGCCGCTGCTGCAAGGCACGCGCGAGTGGCTGCTGCGCAACCAGTGGAACAAACCGTTCAGCCAGTTCGACATCCCGGCTGGCGGGTGGGGCTGGGCCAACCCGTCGGGCTGGCCGGAGACCGAGGACACCGCCGTCGTACTGGGAGTTCTGGCCGAGCTGGGCGTACCACGTACGCACCCCGCGGTCCAGCTTGGCATCCACTGGCTGCTCAAGATGCAGAACAAGGACGGCTCGTGGTCGGAGTGGGTCAAGGACACCCACATCATGAACGACCGGCCGTGTCCTGGCGTCACGGCACACGTGATCATGGCGTTGCAGCGGTTCGGAGTGTCGGATTCGCCGGGCACGGCGATCGCCAGGGGACTGGCGTACCTGCGTAAGCACCAGCAGGACGACGGCTCGATCTCGTCGGTGTGGTTCCGTGACAACACCCACGGCACCAGCCGTCTGCTGGAGGCCTTTGTGGACAGCAGGAGCGGCAGCGCACCCACCGCCGAGGCCGCACGGAAGTGGTTGCTGGCCAACCAGGCGGCGGACGGCGGCTGGCCGCTGAAGCACGAGCTTCCACCGAAGGGCACCACGGCCGAAGAGACCGGGTGGGCGGTGTTCGCGTTGCTCAAGGGCGGCGAACGACCGGACAGCCCGGCTGTGCTGCGCGGCGTGGAATGGATCGTGAACAACCAGGACGACCTGGGGACCTGGCGGCCGAGCAACGTCGGGCTCTACTTCGACGACCTGTGCTACACCGACGACCTGATCGCCCACACGTTCACGCTGCGCGCGCTCGGCCGGTGGCTCAAGACGATCAACCGGGGTGGAGACAGCCAGTGAGCACGCTGCCGCCCGGGCCCAAGCTGCCCGCGGTGATCCAGACGCTGATGTGGGTCGTCGCGCCGGTCAAGTTCGGCAAGGCCTGCCTGCGGCGTTACGGACCGCTCTTCACCGCGCGCATCGTGGGCTTCGGCGACGTCGTCTACATCAGCACACCGGACGGCATCCGCCGGATCCTGCGCGACGACGCGAGCGACTTCGACGCGGCCGCGGCCAACGAGTCGATCCGGTTCGTGGTGGGGGAGCACTCGCTGCTGATGTCCGGCGGCGCTGAACACACCGAACGGCGCAAGGTCCTGATGCGGCCGTTGCACGGCAACAACGTCGCCACCTATGTCGAGGTGATGCAGTCCATTGTGGAGCAGGAGATCCGGCAGTGGACCGCCGGGTCGACGGTTCGCCTGCTCAACGTGTTTCAACGGGTCACGCTCGAGGTGATGATCCGGGCGGTGTTCGGGATCACCGACTCGTCCCGGTTGGACCGGCTGCGCCAACTGGTGCCGAAGCTGCTCGACGTCAACCCGCTGATCATCTTGCTGCCGGTGATGCGCCGGCAGTTCGGCGGATTCGGTCCGTGGGCGGCGTTCCAGCGGCTGTTGCGGGAGACCGACGAGATCATCTACGCGGAGATCAGGGAACGCCGGGCCGAACTGGCGGTCAACCCGGACGGCCGGGGCAATGACGTGCTGTCGATCCTGCTTGCCAAGGGACAGGACAGTGCGGGAGTCACCGACCAGGAACTCCGCGACCACATGGTGACTCTGCTCGCGGTCGGTCAGGAGACCACGGCCACGCAGCTGGCCTGGTTCTTCGAGCGGGTGATGCGTGCGCCGGGCGCGCTCAAGCAGGTGGAGGCCGCGGTCTTCAGCGAGGACTGGAAGCTGCTGGACGCGGCGATCCATGAGGCCATCCGGGCTCGTCCGACCACTTTGGACATCGGTAGGATCGCCAGCAAGGAGTGGAAGGCCGACGGTTACGTCTTTCCGAAAGGGACGATGTTCGCGGTCTCCCTTGGCCTGTTGCACTTGTCCGAGGACCTGCATCCGGAACCGGAGAACTACTCCATCGACCGGTTCCATCCGGTCGAGCCGCCGAGTGCGCACTTCATGCCGTTCGGCGGGGGCAGCCACCGGTGCTTGGGCGCGTCGCTCGCGATGGTCGAGATGCGCACGATCATCAGCACGATCCTCCGCAACGTCCGGCTTCGCCCGCGCAGCGCCACGCCGGAAGGCGTCACCCCCAAGGGACCGATGCTCGTCCCGCGCCGTGGCGCGGAGGTCGTCATCGCCGAGAACCACATGATGGCCGGACGAGAGTGAGGATCGACGTGCCAGTCCGCAGTTTCCCGTTCCCGCGACCGTCCCGGTTGGACGTCGAGCCGGAATACCGCCAGTTGCAGGACAACGAGCCGGTCAGCAGGGTGAAGTTCCCGTACGGCGAGGAAGCCTGGCTGGTCACCCGGTACGCGGATGTCCGGACTGTGCTGTCGGATCCGGCTTTCTCCCGTGCGGAGTCGCTCCAGCGGGACGTGCCGCGGGTGACCGAGGAGAACTTCAGCGGCGGCATCGTCGCGATGGACCCGCCGGAGCACACCCGCGTGCGTTCGGTGTGCCGTCAAGCGTTCACGCCACGAACAGTCGCCCGGTTGCGGGAACGTGCCACGGTTCTGGCGACTGAGCTGATCAAGGACAGCCTGTCGGCGGGAACGTTCGACGGCGTCGAGGACTTCGCGCTGCCGTACACGCTCAAGATGATCTGCGAGATGCTCGGGGTGCCCTATGCGGACCGCGAGCACTTCCGGCACTGGGCCGAGGCCGGTCTGGCGACCACGTCGATCTCCGAGGACGAGCGGTGGGCGGCGACCGGGAAGATGTGGGACTACATGGCCGTGCTGCTGGCCGAGCGGCGCAAGCAGCCACGGGACGACCTGATGTCGGCCATGCTCGCCGTCCAGTCGGACGTCGGCACGGTGTCGGACGACGAACTGGTCATCCTCGCGATGACGATCCTCGTGGCCGGTTACGAGACCACGTCCACTCAGTTGCCGAACTTCATCTACGTCCTGCTGGAAGATCGCGCCCGGTTCGAAAGCCTGGTGACGAACCCGTTGCTCATCCCCACAGCGGTCGAGGAGCTGATGCGGTACGTGCCGCTCGAAGCGAACGGCACGACGCCGCGCTATGCCGCGCGGGACATCGTGCTCAGCGGCACCCTGATCGAGGCCGGCTCGCCGGTCGTGCCCGCGTCGGTGATCGCCAACCGGGACCCGCGGGTCTTCACCGACCCGGACCGGCTGGACTTCGCCCGTGATCCGAACCCGCACATCGGGTTCGGCCTCGGCGCGCACTTCTGCCTCGGCGCACCGCTGGCCCGGCTGGAACTCCAAGTGGCGCTTGAGGTTCTGACGTCTGCCGCACCCGGACTGCGGTTCGCGCCCGCCGAGTCCGGGATCGAGTGGAAGGCCGGAATGCTCGTGCGCGGACCGTCCCGCCTGATGTTGTCCGAGAGGAACGGAGAGTCGGCATGACCTCATCCGAAGCAGACGCTGTCACGTCGAGGAAACCGCCGCCGGTGGAACGGTTCCGGCCGACCGACCTTGACGAACGGGACTGGGCGAACCTGCGCGCCACCTGTCCGGTGTCCAAGACCACGGCGCCGGACGGCGCGGGCGTGTGGCTGGTGAGCCGGTACGCCGACATCCGCAAAGTCCTGGGCAGCCAGGTGTTCAGCGTGTCGCCGATCGACCTGGAGAAGGGCAGCGGCACCGCGGAGGCGAACGAGTCGATCTTCCAGGACCCGCCGGAGCACACCCGCCTGCGCGGCTTGGTCGCCGGGCCGTTCGCGGTCGGCTACGTCGGCCGCTACCGCGACTCGATCCGGGCGAAGGCGGACGAGCTGCTGGCGCAGATCGGGTCCGCGAACCGGCCCGCCGACGTGATGGCGGATTTCGCCAAACCGTTGACGATGAACGTGATCGCGGCCGTGGTCGGTGTGCCTGAGCCGGATCGCGCGATGTTCCTGCGGCTGTCGGACCAGCTGCTCGTGCCCCTGTCCGAGGCGCAGGGCGTGGTCGCGATCGAGGGCTGGAAGCAGCTGAACAACTACGTCCGCGACCTGATCGCCGAACGGCGTCGCACGACCGGTCGCGAGGGCATCGACCTGATCGCGCACATGATCCGGGTGCAAGAGGACGAAGGCACAGTCGACGACGTCGAGCTGGCGACCATGGTCCTCGGACTTCCGGTCGCGGGCTACGTCAGCACGGCCAACGCGATCGCGGTCGCCATGCGTTACCTCCTGGAATTCAAGTGGCTGCACACGCTGCGGACCGCGGCCGACGGTGAGGACCTGCGCAAGCAGTTCGTCGAAGAGGTGTTGCGGATCCAGTCCGGCGACAACGGCGAGTCGATGCCGCGGTTCGCGTCCGAGGACTTCGAGCTGGGTGAGGTCACCATCCGCAAGGGCGAACAGGTCGTCGCCCCGCTGATCGCGGCGAACCGGGACGATTCGTTGTTCGACGACCCGGACACCTTCAACCCGCGGCGGGACAAGCTGATCCGGCACATCGCGTTCGGGTTCGGCATTCATCGCTGCCTCGGCGCCAACCTGGCCCGGCTGGAACTGCAGGTCGCGACGGACGCACTGGTCGAGTGCGGCCTGGACTTCGAGATGTTGGAGGCGTGGAAGGCCGTGCCGTGGAAGGTGAACATGCTCGGCGACCGGTTCCCCGAGCGGATGATGGTCAAGGTGACGGCCTGATGGGAAAGCACGTTCTGTACGCGTCGATCCCGGCGTGGGGGCACGTCTACCCGGCCCTGGAGGGACTGACCGAGCTGGTCCGTCGCGGGCACCGGGTGAGCGCGCTGGCGTCCGGGAGTTTCGCGGCCGAGGTCGGCAAGGTCGTCGACGTCGTGCCGTACGAGTCCCCAATGGACTCGGTCAAGGTCGAACTGTCCGATATGGGCAACGTGTTGCCGTTGATGCTCAAGGAAACCCGCGCGGCCTACGCGACCTTGGCCAAGGTCGTTCGCGATGACCGGCCGGACGTGATCGTGTCCGACGTGCTGTCGACCGCGGGCTGGCTGCTCGGGCAGGCGTTCGACATCCCGGTGATCCGCACCTGGCCGGTGTTCGCGTCGAACTCCGAGTTCTCGCTGCACCAGGACTACGAGTCCCGTTCGGACACGGACGAGTCGATGATGGCGTTCTTCGGTGCCGTGGCCGAGTTCCTCGACGACGTCGGGTTGGCTTCGTCGGTGTCGCCGGAGCAGTTCTTCGACAACGAGGCCGACCGCAACATCGTGCTGTTCCCCCGGGAGATCCAGCCGCGCGGGGAGACGTTCGACGACCGGTTCACGTTCATCGACCCGTGCATCCGACCGGCCGAGAACTCGCCGGAGTTGCCGTGGCTGCGTAAGGCATCGCCCTTGGCCGTGATCTCGCTCGGCACAGTGTTCAACGAGAAGATCGGTTTCTTCCGTACCTGCATCGAGGGCGTCGAACGCCTGGGCTGGCATGCTGCCGCCGCGCTGGGCAACAAAGTCTCGCCGGACGCGGTCGGTCCGATCTCCGAACAGGTACTGCTGCGCGCCAAACTGCCAATGATCGACACCCTGCAGCACGCGTCGGTCGCGATCACGCACGGCGGGCTGACGAGCACGATCGAGGCGCTGGCACAAGGCGTTCCGGTGTTGATCGCTCCCCAGATCGGTGAGCAGCGCGGTGTCGCGGACAGCATGGAACGGCTCGGTCTGGGCGTGCGGCTGCGGGAGCCGTTCACCGCCGACGAGCTGGCCGATCTGATCAAACAGGTCGCCAACGACACCGAGATGGCCGAACGGCTCACGCGGTTCCAGCGGAAACTGCGCGACGGCCGCAGCGGGGGACAGTTCGCCGATGCCGTCGAAGTCGCGTTCTAGGGAGTGGTTGCCGTGCAAGACCAAGTGACCGAGAAACTGGTCGACTACCCGTTCGTCCGCGACTCGATCATCGACCCCGCACCGGATCTGGCGCGGTTGCGGACGGACGCACCCATCCACAAGGTCCGCTTGTTCGGCGGCGCCGACGCGTGGTTGGTCACCCGATATCAGGATGTGCGTGTGCTGCTGGGACACCCGGCCTTCGGCACGCAGTACCCGGGGACGATCCCCACCGCGGATGAGAACAACCTGGCCGCGGGCTTCATGTTCCTCAAGGACCCGCCCGACCACACCCGGCTGCGCCGCAGCGTGACCCGTGCGTTCACCGCCCGCCGCATCGCCGAGATGCGCGAACGGGCGCAGGACGTCACCGATAGCCTCATCACCGCGATGCTGGCCAAGGGACCCGTCGTCGATCTGCAGGAAGAGTTCGCGTACCCGCTGCCGATCTCGATCATCTCCGAGCTGCTGGGCATTCCGCCGGAGGATCGCGGGCAGTTCCGTGGCTGGGCGGACATCGTGCTGCGCTCGGTCACAGGTGCCTCCGAGGACGCCGGGACGGCGTTCATGGACCTGCAGCGGTTCGTCGTCAAGCTCGTGGACGCCAAGCCCGACGGCGGAGACCTGCTCAGCGATCTCGCCCGCCAGTCCGACCAGCAGGACGGGCTGACCCGGCTGGAGATCTCGTCGATGGCGATGGGTCTGCTGATGGCCGGGTACGTCACCACGGCGTCGGCCATCTCGCACGGGCTGCTGAGGCTGTTCGGCAACCCGCAGGTGCTGGGCCGGTTGCGGGCCGGCGAGATCGAGATCGAGCACGTCGTCGAGGAACTGCTGCGGCTGCAGGACGAGGAGATCGGCATCCAGCGGATCGCGCAGTCCGATGTGGACATCTGCGGGGTGCGGATCAAGATGGGGGAGACGGTCATCGCGTCCCGTGTGGGCGCCAACCGGGACTCCTCGGAGTTCGCCAACCCGGACGCGATGAACGTCAAGGCCGAACGCAGCCCGCATCTGGCGTTCGGTCACGGAATCCACCATTGCCTCGGTTCGGCACTCGCCCGGATGGAGCTGGCCGTCGCACTGGGCACGTTGCTGACCAGGATCCCGGGGATCCGGTTGGCGGACCCGCCACACGAGGTGGAGTGGCGGGCCGAAGGAATGGACGTCAGCATCGAGCGGCTGCCGGTCGCCTGGTGATCAGCGAAACAAGTCAGGATCGGAAAGGTCTTTGCTCATGAGTAACACAGTCCCTCGGGTCACCAGGCCGTACGACCAGGCAGAACTCGATGACGCGGTGCGCAACCGGGGCGCGGTGGTCCTGGCCGGGGCGTACACGACCGACCAGTGCGACACGTTCCTGACCGAGGTCGAGAAGTACCTGGCGGAGAACCCGCGGGAAGCGGAGTACGCGGCCAAGTCGGTGCTCGGCGGCTTCCAGGGGGACACCACCGGGACGTTGCACGGACTGATCGGCACCATCCCCAGCGCACCGGAAATGGTGATGCAGCGGGACATCGTCGACTGCGCCCGCCGGGTGCTCAAGCCGTTGTCGGACAACATCCTGCTGACCATCGCCGAGTACATGGCACGCAAGCCCGGAGCGTTCCGCCAGGAGCTGCACCTGGACACGTTCTCGTGGCACCGCGTCCCGCCGAGCGAGAACCCCATCGCGCTGACGGTGATGGCGGCGATGAGCGATTTCACCGCGGACAACGGCGCGACCTGGGTGGTGCTCGACAGCCACAGCGGCCCGGCGACGGCCCCGCCGCCGGACTGGAGCGAAGCCGTGCAGGCCGAGATGAAGAAGGGGGACGCGCTGCTGTTCCGTGCGGACCTGTTCCACGCGGGCGGCGCGAACACCACCGAGGCCGACGTCCGGCAGATCTTCTCGATGGGCTTCCAGGTCGGCTGGCTGCGTCAGGTGGAGAACGGCACGCTCAGCGTTCCGCCGGAGAAGGCCGCCGAGCTCGAGCCGGAGCTGCAGGAGCTGCTCGGCTACTCGCACGAGCTGGTCCTCGGTCTCTACAAGGGCGGCCACCCCCGCAACGCGATCCACACGGCTTGACAACGCGGTTCTGCCTGCTCGGTTGCGAGGCGATCAGAACCGAGCAGGCAGAAAACTAGCCGCGAGGCTCGTAGCGGCGGCGCATCAACCGGCGGGCGAGCATGGTGAGAGCCAGCGACGGAACACCGACGAGAACGGCGAGTTCGATCCGGCCCGCGGCGGCGATCAGGAAAGTGCCCAGGATGATTCGTTCGATGACCACGATCTCGTGCGCACGCAATCCCACGGCCCGGGCAATGGGTCTCGGTGCCCGGATGACGCTCCTGAGCGAAATCCAACCGAGAACGATGGTGCAGGCGATCAGGCCGTAATAAGTGACTAGATCCACCCGGTCGTTGAAGAACACGGGCCAGGCCAAAACGAGAACCACCCAACCGGCGAAGAACTGGATCAGACCGCGCACGGTGGCTTCATCGCCGTACAGGACGGGATACGTGAAATATCCGCCCCGGCGGTCGCTGTCCCGGTCGCACAAGGCGCCGAGGAGATTCGACCCGGAGTCGTGGATCCAGAACATCAGGGCCAATGGAATCAGGGCCGGATCGGGCAGGGTCTGCACGGTCATCGAGCCGTAGAGGACTGTCATCGCGGTCGGCAGGCCACGACTGATGTTCCCCCACAGCCCTCGCCCTTTCAGCCAGCTCGCATAGGCGATGCCGAAGACCGCGGCGGGTATCGCCAACAGGACGGTCAGCGGATTCACCAGCACCGCGAGCAGTCCGCTCAAGGCGATGAGGAAAACCATCATGTTGCGTGCGGTGACCGCTTTTATCCGGCCGGAAGGAACCGGGCGATGTGGCTTTGTCAGTGCGTCGAGTTCCCGGTCGAAATAGTCGCCGCCGTACAGCGACGCGATCCAGGCGAGGGTCGGCACCAGCCATGCCAGAATCAGCAGATCGGCCGCCGCGTCCGGCTTGGTCAGTATCGCCCCGCTCAATCCGACGGTGCCCGCGTAGAAGATGGTGTCGGGTCGGCACGCTTCTATGTGCGCCAGAACTTTGACCCGAATGGGAGCCGCGCTGTGCATAATCCGGAAGGTAGCAAGGATGTGCGAGTGAATGGAGGGTTTTCATGACGCGTTCCGCGCACATCGCCGGCGCCGGAATCGGGGGTCTCGCGACGGCTGTCGCATTGTCGGCACAAGGATGGACGGTCCGGGTTTTCGAGCGGAGTCCCGATCTGCGCACGACCGGCGGCGGAATCGGAATAACCCCCAACGGAATGCTGGCTCTTGATGCGATCGGCGTCGGCGACGCGGTGCGCGCTCTTGCCGTGATCCAGCACGAAGGCGGGGTACGGGCGCCGAGCGGCCGATGGATCGCGCGGAGCGGCCTGCGTTTTGTCGAGGAGCGGTACGGCGAGTCGATCCGTGCGCTGCCGCGACTCGATCTGGTCAAAGTACTGGCCGACGCGCTGCCGCCCGGGACCGTCCACTATGGAGCCCGCGTCGAACCGGTGGCCAGCGGTGACGCGACGACGCCGGCCGTGATTCGGGTCGACGGCACGGAAATGGAGTCCGACCTGGTCATCGGTGCTGACGGGATCCGCTCGGCCCTCCGGCAGGCGATGCATCCGCAGCACCCGGGCCTGCGCGGCACCGGATCGGTGAGCTGGCGCTGCGTGGTGCCTGCTGACGGCCTGACCTTGGTCGCGGCCGAGACGTGGGGATCCGGGCTGCGCCTGTCGATCCTTCCGTTGCCGGACGGCAAAGTTCACTTCTCGGCGCTGGCCAAGCTGGGCGGGCGGCGTACCAGCGAGGACGGCCCCGGACCGCTTTTCGGACGCTGGCACGACCCGATTCCCCAGTTGCTGGAGCGCTCCACACGGGAGCACATGTTCTTCGACCGCATCGAAGAGCTCGTGCATCCCGTGGACAGCTTCTATGACAACCGCGTGGTTCTGGTGGGGGACGCGGCACATCCGATGACGCCGAACGTCGGCTCCGCGAACCTGGCGCTGGAAGACGCCGTCGAGCTGGCACACGCGGTCGCGCAGGCGCGGTCGTGGTCCGAACTGCAGGCCGGTCTGGCGACTTACGATCAGAGCAGGCGGCCGCGGACCTCCCGGCTGAGCACGATGTCGCGCTGGATGGGCCGGTTCGCCGAGTTGTCGTCGCCGATAGCCGTCGCGGCTCGCAACAGCGGCATTTGGCTCGGCGGTTTCCTGCCCGAAGCGGTTTCCCGGCGATCGATGGACGCGATGGTGCAGTGGTCGCCACCGGCGATCGGCTGAAGCGCGCCGTTCGCGCGCGTGATTGTTGCGCATTTCATGAGGGGCTGTTTCACTGAGTTTCACTCAAGGGGAAGCCTCCTTTTGGATATCTACTCATTCCTCGGTGTCGCACGTGCCGATGTGAAGACGGTGCCGAAGTGAAGACAGTGCCGAAGTAAAGACAGGACAGTATGGAAGCGCGAGACTTCGAACTCATTATCGGTCAGAACATCATCGACCGATATCACGCCGACGACACCAGGTCCGATGTGTTCGAATTGCTCGGACGGCAGTGGGATCTGCTGGACGACGTGTGGCCTCCGGCCTATTCTCCGGGTGGCGAGCTGTACGCCGACCTGATTCCGTTCGGTCAGATGTCGGCATTCCTTGAAATGGGCTGCGGAACTGGGATCATGTCGGTGCTGGCCGCACTGGCCGGTACCGGGCGGGTGCTTGGGCTGGACCTGAACCCGAACGCGGTCCGGAACACCGAGCTGAACGCCAAGCGGCATGGTGTCGCGGACCGGGTCACCGCACGGGAAAGCGACCTCTACTCCGCGGTCGAACCGGGCGAGAAATTCGACGGGATCTATTGGAATCCGCCGTTCTTCGACGCGCCGGAAGAATTCATCGACAACTCGATCTGGCACGAGACGATGTTCGACCCGAACTTCGCGAAACTGCGGACGTTCCTGAAGGACGGACTCGACCTGCTCACGCCGAGCGGCAAGGTCTATCTGTGGTTCGGCGAGGCACTCGGAAATCCGACCCTGGTGAGCGATCTGGCCGGCGAGACCGGCTACACGCTGAACATCCTCAAAAAGGTCGAGATGGACGAGATTCCCGAGGCGCTGGCCGACGCGTTTCCCGCCGATCTGGTCAGTGGTGACCCGGGGAACGGCCACGCGGCGTGGCACCTGCACCTGATCGAGCTGACACCGCTGAAGTCATCGCTGAACTCGCAGTGAATGGGGATGTTTCCGCAATGACCGAAATGCTCCAGAAGGCACTCAAGATCGCCGACGAGGTCTTGCTGCCCGCCGCCAGCGAGGTCGATCGCACCGGGCGGATTCCGGACAGCCATTTCCAGCGGCTGGCCGAGGACGGCTTCTTCGGCCTGGTCGCGCCGGTCGAGTTCGGCGGCCCCGGCGGTGACTTCGCCGGCTTCCTGCAGGTCATCGAGACGCTCGCGAGCGCGTGCCTGACCACCACCTTCACCTGGCTGCAGCACCACGGGGTGGTGATGAGCCTTGCGACGACACAGAACGTGCAGCTGCGGGACAAGTACCTGCGCCGGGCGGCGAACGGGCAGTTGCGGGGCGGCGGCGCCTTCTCCGGTGTCATCCCGGATCCGCCTCGGGTGACCGCGACCCGCACCACGGACGGCTGGTCGCTCTCCGGCGACGTGACCTTCGTCAGCGGCTGGGGCATCGTGGACGTCCTGCACGTCTCGGCGTACGACGCGGCGAGCGGCGATGTCGTCAGCGGACTCATCGAAGCCCGTGCGGGCAAGGGGATCTCGAAGGTCCAACCGCTGGATCTGGTTGCGGCACAGGCAAGCAACACCGTCCGGCTGGTCTTCGACGAGTTGTTCCTCGCCGACGAAATGGTGACCACCCGCGCCAACCGCGAGGAGTACATCGGTGGCCTTGCCATCGGTCTGCGAGTGGACAGCTGCCTCGCGTTCGGCTTGATCCAGCGGGCGGCTGCGGGCTTGGACTCCGCCGGCCAACAGGAGATGGCCGAGGCGTTCCGCGCCGCCGCGGGCGACTTGCGAAACCGGTTCGACGCCGCGCTGCAGGACATGTCCAGCCTGCCCCGCTTCCGCGCGGAGACTTCGGCCTTGGCAGTGCAGGCGTGCAATGCATTCGTTGTCGCCGCAGGCGGGCGTGCGTTGCTGCAAAGCCATGACGCGCAACGTCTTGCGCGTGAATCGCTCTTCACACTCGTGGTTGCCAGCAGGCCCGCGGTGAAGTCGGCGCTGCTTGAGAAGCTGGCCGCGGCGGGAGCAGCCGGATGAACAAGGCGCCGTTCTCGGATGGCCACCTGGCCTACGACGACATAGGCAACGGTCCTCCGGTCGTCTTCTTGCACGACGGCACGCTCAACCGGCGTGTGTGGGACCAGCAGCTGCATGCTTTCGACGGGTACCGAGTGCTCAATGTGGACGCTCGCGGACACGGCGAATCGTCGACGCCGACGAGTGAATACCTGCGCGGCGAGGACGTGACCGTCCTGCTCGACCACCTCGGCCTGGAGTCCGCTTACCTTGTGGGACAGGCGATGGGCGGCACGAGTGCGCTCGACACCGCACTGGATCACCCCGAGCGGGTCGCCGGGCTCGTGCTCAGCGGCTGCGGCACGTCCGAGCAGTACTGGCAGAGCGAGTTCATCGTGGGATCGCTGCAACGCCAGATGGAGTACGCGTTCAACCAGGACACCGACGGATACATCGAAATGTTCCTGCGGATGTGGGTGGACGGGCCGCAGCGCGAGCCGCACGAGGTCGATCCGATGGTCCGTGAGCGGTGCCGCGAGATGGCGGTGCACACCGCGACCCATCACGCACGACCGAATCCCGTGATGCCAGGCAAAGCGGCCGACACGTGGAATCGGTTGTCCGATGTAGACGTTCCACTGCTCGGCATCGTCGGCGAGCTGGAGTGCACTGACATACGGGACATGCTCGACCGGATCGTGTCCACTGTGCCCAATGCGAAGCTCGACGTCTTCGCCGGGGTGGGGCACATGGTCAACATGGAGGACCCGGACCGGTTCACCGCCGCCGTACGGCAGTTTCTCGATGGCCTGTCCGGCCGGGGTTGATTGAGGAGATCATGGAACTACTGAATTTCGAGCTGCCGTACGACCGGCCTTCGCCGCTCGAACCACCACCGGCGTACGCGGACCTGCGCAAGGTCTCGCCGGTGATCCGCACGCAGACTGGCGCGGGCACGCCGGCGTGGCTGATCATCGGGCCGAAGGAGGCCCAGAGCGTCCTGTCCGACCGACGGTTCGCCATCACGCGCGAGGGCGACCCGCCGGATGTCGAGTCGCTGCTCAACGACGGTGAGAACCACGCCAGGCTGCGCCGCGTGATGGCGCACGGCTTCAGCGCCCGGATGATGAACTCCCTGAAGCCGAAGGTCGACCGGATCGCCGAAGAGCTCGTCGAGGAGATGCGGGCGGCTGGCCCACCGGCCAACTTGATGGAGATGGTCGCGCACCCGATGGTCCTCGGGGTGATCACCCAGATGCTCGGTGTGCCGGTCGAGGACCGGGCCCGGTTCTACAAGTGGGCCATCGCGGTGTCCGTCGTGATCATCGACGAGGAACAGGGTTTGGCGCAGGGCTGGGCCGAACTGCTCGAGTTCCTCTCCGCGCTGGTGCAGTCCAAGCGCGAGCAGCCGCAGGACGACCTGCTCAGCACGCTGGTCGCGGTCCGTGACTCCGAGGACGGCAGGCTCAACGACACCGAGTTGTTGAAGACGGCCGCCGGCCTGCTCACCGGTGGTCAGCTGACCACGGTCAACGCGATCACCATCGGCGTGATGAAGCTGATCGAGATGGGCGGCGGACTCGCCGGCCTGACCGACGAGCACAAGCTCGAACTCGCCATCGAGGAGATCTTCCGCCACCAGGCCGGGATCAGCGGCGAGACGTTCCCGCGGTACGCCCGCGCGGATGTCGAGATCGCCGGTCACCGCATCGCCGAAGGCGACATGGTGATCGTCCGCCTTGAGGGCGTCAACCGGGATCCTGCCCTGTTCAGCGATCCGGACCGGTTCGACCCGACGCGGTCGCCCAACCCGCACATGCGGTTCGGGTACGGCCCGCACCGGTGCGTCGGCGCGGCCATCGCCAGGCTGACTGTCACGGCCGCGATCCGCGCACTGGCCACTCAGCTTCCCAACCTCGCGCTGACTGTTCCGCTGGACGAGGTTCCGTGGACCGGCCTTCCGCTGGACAACGGGCCATCCGAACTGATCGTCACGTGGTGATCTTTAAGGGGATTCCCGATGGTAGATCGGCCACCGAATAGCCGGCCGCTGAAGGTCTGGCTGGTGCAACAGGGTGTCTGGGCCATGTCGCTCGAGTCGATGCCACTGGCCTCCGGTTACCTCAAAGCGACCGCGTCGCAGGACGAACGCATCGCGGCGCAGATGGACATCCAGATCCACAACTTCGACGGCGGCGGCACGCTCTTCGGCATGGCCAACCAGCTTTTCACCGACGGCGCGCCGGATGTCATGGCCTTCTCCGTGCTCGGCTGGAACTACCAGGAGTTCGCCGCACTGGCCGAGACTTTCAAGCAGATCAACCCGGACGGCTGGGCGATCTTCGGCGGCAACCACGTCTCGCAACAGGCCACCCGCGTGTTCGGCGCACATCCGTACGTCGACGTCGTGGTCAACGGCGAGGGCGAATTCGTCTTCCGCGACCTGTTGCGTGCGCGGCTGGACGAGGTGTCGCCGCGTTCCCTGCACGACGTCGAAGGGATCTCGTTCGTCGACGAGAGCGGTCAAGTGGTGACCACAAAGGACCGTCCGCGGATCGAGAACCTCGACGAGATCGCCTCGCCGTTCCTCACCGGCGCCATCCCGTTGACCGACAAGGACGGCGAATTCCCGTACGACGTCGCACTGATGGAGACCAACCGCGGCTGTCCGTACAAGTGCTCGTTCTGTTACTGGGGTGGCGCCGTCGGCCAGCGTGTCCGCGCGTTCTCCCGTGAGCGGTTACGCGAGGAGATCGAGCTCTTCGCCAAGCACAAGGTGCACACCTTGGTGTTGTGCGACGCGAACTTCGGGATGATGCCGATCGACCTCGAATTCGTCGAGGACGTCATCGCGATGAAGGAGAAGTACGGCTATCCCAAGACGATCGAGACGTCGTGGGCGAAGAACAAGTCCGCGGTGTTCTACAAGATCGTCAAACTGATGAAGGAAGCGGGCCTGCACAGCTCGTTCACGCTCGCGCTGCAGTCGTTGGACGACAACACGCTCGACCTGATGAGCCGGCGCAACATGAAGGTCAACGACTGGGAGAGCCTGGCGGAATGGCTGGGCAAGGAAGGCCTCGACTGCTATGCCGAGCTGATCTGGGGCGCGCCGGGCGAGACCATCGAGACGTTCATGAAGGGCTACGACCGGCTGGCCGCGCACGTCTCCCGGGTCGCGGTGTACCCGATGTTGATCCTGCCGAACACCACGTACCACACCGACCGGGACAGGTTCGGTCTGGTGACTGTGCGCGGCAACACCGACGACTTCGAGTACCTGCTGTCCCACGACACGATGTCCACTCGGGACAACCGGTACATGCACCGGTTCATCTTCGTGTCCCGGCTGGTCGCCGAGAACCCGGTCTTCCGCAACATCTGGCACCCGTTGCGGACCTTGGCCGGGATCACGCAGTCCCAGCTGATCCGGTCCTTGATGGACTGGTTCGAGAACGACACACACCCGGGCGTGGAGCCGTTCCGCAACGGCATGATCAACTCGTTCACCGACTCGGACGTGCTCGCCCCGGTTCTCACCCGCATCTATGGCAATGACGAAGCCAAGGACATGTTGCGGCGGTGGTGGAACGAGTCGGTGATGCCGCTCGTGCCCAAGGATCTACGGTCGCTTTTGGACAGTGTGTTCGAATACGACCTGCTGACGTTGCCCGCGTACACCTTGCCAGGCAACGACCCGTCAGTCCGGTACGCCAACGAGGAACTGCCACAGGTGGAGATCGACGGCGACAAGTACCACGTGTGGCGGGACGTCTGGAAGGGCTACGACGTCCCGGCGCTCACCCTGGCGTTGCGGCGGGAAGAGCCGTACGAACACCTGCTCACCGAAACCGTGAGTTCCATTTACTACAAGGTCGGTGCCGACCGCTTCCTGCCGTCGACCAACCACGAGGAAATCATCTACTACATGGGCCGGCTCGAACGGCAGCTCGTGCGATCGTGACGCTTCTCTTGTGCACTGTAGGAGGAACCATGCCTGGTCATGTGACGATAGACGCGGTCGCGGGTGGCACAGGACCACGCGACCAATTGTCGGTCCCCACCGGGTCCATGCAGTCCGCGGTGCTTGTCGGCAAGGTCGGTGAACGGCTCGCGGAGCGCTGGCAAGCGGAGTCGAGCCTGCTGGGTTCCATGTGCGCGCACGCCTTAGTGCCGTCAGGGAAGCTCTTCCGGCCGATCCTGTTGCTCGAATCCGCGATGGCCGTCGGTGGTGACGCCGACGTCGTGCTGCCCGCCGCGATCGGTGCGGAGTGCGGGCACGTGGCGAGCCTTGTCCACGACGACATCATCGACAACGACGACCTGCGTCGCGGAAAGCCCTCTGTCCAGTACAAGTTCGGCCCGGACAACGCCATCGTCGCCGGCGACGCACTGATCTTCGACCTGTTCGCCGCGCTGGCCGAGTGCCGGACCACGGGCGCGCAGCCCGACCGGATCGTCGCGGCCCTTGACGTCGTCTCCCGGTGCGGCATCGATCTGTGCCGGGGCCAGAGTCTTGAGGCCGAGATCCGTGAGCGGATGGACTTCGACCTCGACGCCTACTTGACGATGGTGAAGCTGAAGACCGCCGCGTTGTTCAAGGGTGCGTGCGAGTGCGGCGCGCTGTTGGCGGGCGGCGAGGAGCACATGGTCCGGGCGCTGGGGGAGTACGCCGAGAACCTCGGATGTGCCTTCCAGATCCACGACGACGTGATGTCGTACACAGTGGACACCGGCGCGATGGGCAAGCCGGACACCAGCGACATCCGCAACGGCAGGCTGACCTTGCCGGTGATCCTGGCGTACTGGGAGTCGGACCCGGACGGCCGCCAGGCCATTACGGAAGTCCTTGTCGACGACGGTGATCCGATCACGCGGCGGGACACCTTGATGGAGATCCTGGAGCGAACAGGCGCGATCACAGCCGCTGCCGGGCGGGCGGTGCAGTATTCCCGGGACGCCATCGACGCGTTGCGGGCACTTCCGCCGTCGTCGAGTGTGGACAGGTTGCGCGGCTTCGCCCAAGCGGCCATCGACCGGGACCGGTGAGGCGATGACAGTCAAGGGGAAGGTCGTCCTGGCCGAGCCGCGTGGCTTCTGCGCCGGCGTGCATCGGGCGATCGCGATGACCGAGCGTGCGCTGGAGATGCACGGCCCACCAGTATACGTGCGAAAACAGATCGTGCACAACCATTACGTGGTCGCTTCGCTGGAGCGCAGGGGTGCTCGGTTCGTCGACGAGATCTCCGAGGTGCCGGAGGGCAGCGTGTGCGTGTTCTCCGCGCACGGCGTCTCGCCCGCTGTGCGGGAAGCCGCCGACCAGGCGAACCTCGACGTCATCGACGCGACCTGCCCGCTCGTGTCAAAGGTCCACCAGCAGGCCAAACGGGCCACAAGGGACGGTCGGCTGCTGCTGTTGATCGGCCACAACAACCATGAGGAGACCGAGGGCACTCGCGGCGAGGTGCCAGAACAGACGATCGTGGTCGAGACGGTCGAGGACGTGGACCGGCTCGGCCTGGCGCCGCACACGCCCGTGGCATACCTGACGCAGACGACATTGTCGGTTGATGACACGGCTGAGGTCGTCGCCCGGATCCGCGAGCGGTTCCATGACGTGGCCGAGCCGGCGAGCGACACCATCTGCTACGCCAGCCAGAACCGCCAGAACGGCATCAAATCCCTTGCCCGGCAATGCGAGCTCGTCCTGGTGGTGGGTTCGGAGAACTCCAGCAACTCGCAGCGGATGGTGGACGTCGCCAGGCAGGCGGGTGCGCGGAGCTATCTAGTGCCGGATGTGGGTCATCTGCGCGAGGAGTGGCTGCGCGATGTGCGCACCGTGGGCGTCAGTTCCGGCGCGAGTGCGCCGGAAGTACTGGTAGAGCAGGTCATCGAGCGGCTTGCCGAGTACGGATACGGTGACGTCGACGTGGACATCACCGCAGTGGAGGATGTCGTTTTCTCGATGCCGCAACGTAACCAGGAGCGGTTGTTGCCGTCGGTGCGGCAGCCCTCGGATCTGCGCCGGATGACCACGCCCGAGCTGACCAGGCTGGCCGGTGAGATCAGGACGTTGCTCATCGAGCAGGTGTCCCGCACCGGCGGGCACCTTGGCCCGAGCCTCGGCGTGGTGGAGCTGACCCTGGGCTTGCACCGGGTGTTCGACTCGCCGGCCGACCGGATCCTGTGGGACACCGGCCATCAGGCGTACGTCCACAAGGTACTGACCGGCCGCTGGCAGGACTTCGGTGGGCTGCGGACCCGGGACGGATTGTCCGGCTATCCGTCGCAGGAGGAGTCGCCGCACGACTTCATCGAGAACTCGCACGCTTCGACCGCGCTTTCCTATGCGTACGGGATGTCCAAAGCCGACTCGTTGCGTGGGGTCACCGGGCGACGGGTGGTCGCCGTGGTCGGAGATGGCTCGTTGACCGGAGGCATGGCGTGGGAGGCGTTGAACTCCATCGCTGGGGAAGGCCGACCGGTCGTCATCGTCCTGAACGACAACGGCCGATCGTACTCGCCGACCATCGGCGGTCTGGCCCGGCATTTGGCGGGCAACGAACCGGACAAGTTCTTCGCCACACTAGGCTTGCAGTACTTCGGCCCCGTGGACGGGCATGACCTCGACGCAGTGCAGGACGCGTTGCGTTCGGCTGCGGAGATCGACGGCCCGGTGGTCGTGCATGTCCTGACCCGTAAGGGATATGGCTACGAACTCGCCGAGAACGACCAGGTGGACCGGTTCCACGCGATCAAGCCGATGAATCCGGAGACCGGTGTGCCGGTCAAGGCCGGCGGCCCGTCGTGGACATCGGTGTTCGCCGACGAGCTCGTCCGGCTCGGCGGCCTGCGCGAGGACATCGTCGCGATCACCGCGGCGATGCAGGATCCGACCGGTCTGAGCCGGTTCGCTGAGCGCTACCCGGCCCGGGTCGTCGACGTGGGCATCGCCGAGCAGCACGCGGTCACCGCGGCGGCGGGGATGGCCATGGCCGGCATGCGTCCGGTCGTCGCGATCTACTCCACGTTCCTGAACCGGGCCATCGACCAGGTGCTGCTGGACGTCGCCCTGCACTCCTGCCCGGTGATCTTCGTGCTCGACCGTGCCGGGGTGACCGGTGATGACGGCCCGTCCCACAACGGAATGTGGGACATGTCGTTGTTGAACGTCGTACCCAAGATGCGAATCGCGGCACCTCGTGACGCGGCGACGTTGCGCAGTGCCTTGCGCGGCGCTTTGGACACTGTGGACGGTCCTTCGGCCATTCGCTTCCCGAAGGGGGAGGTCGGTGCCGAGGTGCCTGCCGCGTTCGGGTGCGCGGGGATCGACGTGCTGCGACCTGATCCCGTCGACGACGTGCTGCTGGTTTCGGTCGGCGCGATGGCGAAGTTGTGCATGGAGGTCGCCGAGTTGCTGCATTCGGACGGCGTCGGCGTGACTGTGGTGGATCCGCGCTGGATCAAGCCGGTCAACCCGCTCCTGCCTGCCATGGCGCACCGGTTCAAGGTGGTCGCGACCGTCGAGGACAACGTCCGTGTCGGCGGGTTCGGCGCCATGCTCGGACAGCAGTTGCAGGACGCGTGCGTGACCACTCCGGTGGTGAACTTCGGTATCCCACAACAGTTCCTGGCACAGGGAAAGCGAGCCGAGGTGCTGGCCGAGTGCGGCCTGACCGCGGACGTGATCGCCACCGAGATCGTCGGCCGGCTGCTGGATCCGGCCTCGTGGCCCGCCGTTGCGGACGTCGAGACAAGCGGGTTGGTCGGATGAGCGTGAACTTGGGATTGCCCTCGCTGCCGCCGCCGGTGCTGTCGGAGCGCCGCAAGACCCGGCAGTTGATGGTCGGTTCGGTGGGTGTCGGCAGCGAGTTCCCGGTGTCGGTGCAGTCGATGACCACGACCGTGACCGCTGATGTCAATGCGACTTTGCAGCAGATTGCGGAATTGACTGCGTCCGGTTGTGACATTGTGCGCGTGGCGTGTCCGTCGCAGGATGATGCGGAGGCGTTGCCGGCGATCGCTCGTAAATCGAAGATTCCGGTGATCGCGGACATCCATTTCCAGCCGAAGTACGTCTTCGCCGCGATCGAGGCCGGATGTGCGGCAGTGCGGGTGAATCCGGGCAACATCAAGAAGTTCGACGACAAGGTGCGTGAGATCGCGATGGCGGCTCGTGATCACGGCACACCGATCCGGATTGGCGTGAACGCGGGATCCTTGGATCCTCGATTGCTGGCCAAGCACGGCAAGGCGACACCGGAGGCGTTGGTGGAGTCGGCGTTGTGGGAGGCGTCGCTGTTCGCCGAGCACGATTTCCACGACATCAAGATCTCGGTGAAGCACAACGACCCGGTTGTCATGGTTCGCGCCTATGAGTTGCTCGCCGAATCCTGTGACTACCCGTTGCACCTGGGTGTGACGGAGGCGGGTCCGGCGTTCCAGGGCACGATCAAGTCCGCGGTGGCGTTCGGTGCGTTGTTGCGGCAGGGGATTGGCGACACGATCCGGGTGTCGTTGTCCGCACCTCCGGTCGAGGAGGTCAAGGTCGGCACGCAGATTCTGCAGTCGCTGAATCTGCGGCCGCGTAAGCTGGAGATCGTGTCCTGCCCGTCGTGCGGGCGTGCGCAGGTGGACGTCTACACCCTCGCGGACCAAGTGACCGCAGGCCTGGAGGGCATGGAGGTGCCGCTGCGGGTCGCCGTGATGGGCTGTGTGGTGAACGGCCCTGGCGAGGCTCGCGAGGCCGACCTGGGTGTGGCGTCGGGCAACGGCAAGGGGCAGATCTTCGTTCGCGGCGAGGTGATCAAGACGGTCCCGGAGCACCAGATCGTCGAGACGCTGATCGAAGAGGCGATGCGGATCGCCGAGGAGATGGGGGAGGCCGGGCAAGAGTCCGGCGCTCCCGTCGTCACAGTGTCCTGATCATTCGTCTACTTTGATCGCCTCACAAGGACATACCCCCACAGCCCTCCGGACGAGGTCATGGATCTCGGCCGGAGGGCTGTGCTGTAGCAGGATGACCGTCCCGTCCTTCTCGTCCTGATCGAAGACAGCCGGGGCGGTCATCGTGCAGTTGCCGATGCCACAGCACTTGTCGTGGTCGACAGTGATCCGCATGGTCACCACGTCACGGGGACGTCGTCGATGCCCATGACATTGCCCATCGGCCGGAAGCTGAGCTCCTCGAACGGAACAGCGAGCCGCAGCGTGGGGAACCCGCGCAGCAGCGCGGGAAGGGCGATGCGCAGCTGCATCCGGGCAAGGGAAGCACCGATGCAGTGGTGGATACCGTGCCCGAAAGCCAGGTGCTGCTCAGGGTTGCGGGTGATGTCGAAGACGTCGGCGTTGGCGTACCTGCTCTCGTCCCGGTTGGCCGAGGGAAGGTGCACGAACACGTAGTCCCCGGCTTTGATCTCGGTCCCGCTGACTGTGACGTCCTCCGACGCGGTCCGGATCAACGTGGTGAACGAGATGGACACGTACCGCAGCATCTCTTCCACGGCCTGCTCGGTGACTTCAGGCTGATCCCTGATCACCGCGGCCTGATCCGGGTGCTGCAGCAGCAGAACGACAGCCATCGCCATCATGTTGGCGGTGGCTTCGTGGCCCGCGCTGAGCAAGAGGTTGCTGATCCCGACGAGCTCCTCATCGGTGAGGTTGTCGGCGTGCTCACGGATGAGCATGCCGAGCATCGCTGACCCGGGATTCGCGCGCTGCTTCGCGATGAGCTCGGCCATGTACTTCTGGCCTTCAAGGAAGAGCGCGAGCCCTTCCTCCATGTCGATGTCGCCGTCCACAGCCCCTCGCGCGCGGCGCTGGACGTCTTCGTGGTCCTCGATCGGAGCCCCGAGCAGCTCGCAGATGACCATCGCGGTGATCGGACGGGCGAAGGCGTCCAGAAGCTCCACAGTGGAACCGGCCTGCGCCATGGCATCGAGGTGCTGGTTGACGATCGCCTCGACCTTGGGTCGCAACCGTTCCATGCGTTTGACGCCGAACTCACCCGCCACCATCCGCCGAAGACGTGTGTGCTCAGGCGGATTCATGGCCGCGAACATCCCAGGCGGAGTCGGCGGCTCCTCGACCGTGCTGTCCTCCTCGGACGCACGCAGCAGCGTGATCGGGTTGACCGCGGTGGTGAACCGGTTGTCGCCAAGAATCGCCCGCACGTCGGCGTGCCGCGTGATCAACCAGGCCGGGTGCCCGCTGGGCAAGGTGAATCGGCTGACCGGCTCCTCCGCCCGCAGGTGGCTGATCTCTTTGGCCGGGTTGAACGGGCAGGACGGATCACGCCGGAACGGCAGTGCCACCTCGGGAGCTTCGGTCATCGTGTTTCCTCTGACTGGGAGGCCGTAATCTTCCGCGAAGTGCTTATCAGACAACAGGAAGTGTTCGCATTCAGCGATACCGCACACCGCTTCGGCCGCCGAGCCACCCAGGCGGCGAGCCAGCCATGAAACCGCGATGAAACCGCCGCAAACCACGCTGCCCGCACCCTCGTGGCACCACTACGAAAGGAGGGGCGATGAGCGGAGCGGCGATCGTGGCGACTGGGCTGCGGAAGTCGTTCGGTGACAAGGTCGTGCTGGCAGGCGTCGACCTGGACATCGCCGAGGGGTCGATTTTCTCGTTGCTCGGGCCGAATGGGGCCGGGAAGACGACGACCGTGCACATCCTGTCCACGTTGATCAGGCCAGACGCCGGGCAGGTCCGGGTGGCGGGACATGATCTCGCCACCCAGCCGGACGCTGTCCGGGCCGCGATCGGAGTCACCGGGCAGTTCTCGGCCGTCGACACGATGCTCACCGGTACGGAGAACCTCGTCCTCATGGCCGGGTTGCATCGGCTTGGCCGGGAGGCGGGCCTGCGGCGTGCCGGGGAGTTGCTTGAGCAGTTCGAGCTGACCGAAGCGGCCGGGAAGATGGCGAGTACGCATTCCGGCGGAATGCGGCGACGTCTCGATCTGGCGATGACATTGGTCGGCAGACCACGAGTCATCTTCCTGGACGAGCCGACCACCGGGTTGGATCCGCGCAGCAGGCGGATGATGTGGCAGCACATCCGTGAACTGGCGGCCGGCGGCGTCACGATCTTCCTCACCACGCAGTACCTGGAAGAGGCGGATCAGCTGGCCGATCGGATCGCTGTGCTCGATCATGGCACGTTGGTCGCGCAGGGAACGGCCGACGAGCTCAAACGGCGGGTATCGGGCGGGCACATCCGGCTGCGGTTCGCCAGCCCGGCAGGCCTCGATTCCGCCGTGCGGCTGCTTGGTGCGATGTCACGGGACGACGAGGCGCTTGCCCTGCAGGTACCCAGCGACAGCGGAGTCCGGTCGATCCGCGAAGTGCTGGCTCGGCTCGACGCGGCCGGGATCGAGGTCGAGGAACTGTCCGTGCACACGCCGGACCTCGACGACGTTTTCCTCGCCTTGACCGGTCGTACGGCGGCAGCCCAAGAGACAGCACAGGAGGCGGTCCGATGATGTCCGACGCGGCACTCATGCTCGGCCGCAACTTGCGGCACACCATGCGCAATCCGACGACGCTGTTCGGGTCGCTGATGGTGCCGATCCTGCTGCTGCTGATCTTCGTGTACATCTTCGGTGGCGCCTTCAGCGTCGGCGTCGAGTACATCGACTACATCACGCCCGGCACCATCGTGCTGACGATGGGATACGGCGTCGCGTCGACCGCGATCGGCGTCGCCAACGACATGACGGCAGGCATCATCGCGCGGTTTCGGACGATGGCGATCAGCCGTACCGCTGTGCTGACAGGGCACGTGTTCGGCAGTGTGCTGCGCACGGTGGTGTGCGTCGCGTTGGTCATCGGAGTCACGTTGATGATGGGATTCCGGCCGACCGCTGACTTCGTGCAGTGGCTCGCGGTCGCGGGTTTGATTGTCTTGCTGGCCATCGCGATCACGTGGTTGACCGTCGCGTTCGGACTGGCGGCCAAGACTCCGGAGGGGGCGAACTTCCTTACCTTCCCCTTGGTGTTCCTGCCGTTCGTCAGCAGTGCGTTCGCCCCGACACAGACGATGCCTGGCGGAGTACGGTGGTTCACCGACAACCAGCCGTTCACGCCGGTCATCGAGACGCTGCGCGGACTGCTGACCGGCACACCGATCGGCAACAGCGGGATCTTCGCGGTCGGCTGGTGTGTCGTGCTCGGACTGGGCGGCTATCTCTGGGCACGTGCGCTGTTCAACCGCGATCCGGTGCGGTGATCCAAGGCCGCCAACGCGGCGACGACCAGACCGTCGTTATCGAGTTCGGCGTACGTCGACTGCGCGTCGGCGTACGCCTGCCCATCGGCTTTCTCAGCGACGGCACGGATTCGTGCGGGCGCCATGGTCGGCTGAAAACCGCGTGAGAAACGGAAAGCCTCCGCCAACGCGATCATTCTCGCGCCGGACTGCGTCTGCCCGTTGGCGATGTCCGCCACCGCGATCGCGACCAGCACCGAGCCATAGCAGGGGAACATCGGTACGGAGGGGCCGTGGGCCAGGATGTCGGCAAGCACGCCCGGCAGCCGCTTGGTGATGTCGGCGACCATCTCGAGACGTCCGTGGTGGGCGTGGGCGATGAGGCTGGTCGCCTGGACCTCCAGAAACCAGGCTTCCTGACTGGCTTGGTCGACGCCGAAAGCCGGGTCGTCGATGGTGGTCATCCGGTCGGTCACGCGCCGCCATGACCGCAGCCCGGCCTCAATCTGTCCACGGGCGAGCATGAGCTCGGTGCGCATGGCCAGCCCGACCACGTCCTCGACGCCCGGGTTCGTGGCTTCCTCGATCCACCGCTCGGCCGCGTCGAGATCACCGATCTGCAGGCAGGCCATGGACAACGCCCACCGCCCGCGAATCGAACCCGAGATCGCCCCGAGTTCTGTCAGCAGCGACAACGTGGCCGCCAGGTGCCGCAGCGCCCGCTCACCCTGCTCGGTCTCAAGGGAGAGTTCACCGATACGGGAGTGAGCCACGGCAGTCATCAGCGGGCCCCGTAGCGCTGTGGCCGCTTCGAGCATTCGCTCGGCTGATGCCAGCGCAGCCGTGAGATTCCCGGCCCGCTGATGGCGGAAACTCTCGACCCCGTTGTTCAGCCACACCAGCATTGGTTCTTGGCTGGGCGGTGAGTCGTCGCGCACGGCCGCCTGGACAGCTCCGGCGACGGTGGCCGTCGATCCTGGCGGCAGACGGCGCAGGACGACCATCGACCTTGTCGCGTGTGGACCCTCGACGAGGTAGGTGAAGACGGCGCACACTGCGGCCGCCATCCGGATGATGTCGACATGGGCGGGTTCCGGCCGGGAATGCGACAGGATCCACTCGGCCTGCGAGGTCAGCCATGCCAGCCGGGCGAGATTGGACTCCACGAGCGCGAGCGTGCCAAGGATGGACGTGGTCGCCGCAGCGGTCACGCTGTCGTGAAGGTCCAGCGCGTGCCGCAGCGCCAAGTTGAGGTTGTCCTGCTCCGCGCGGATCAGGTGCGCGAACTGGATGGGGTCGTCGCCGAACAGCGAATCGTGATGCGCGATCCCGAACGCCCGCGCCCATTCGACGAAACGCCTGGTCACCTTCTCGGTTTCACCGGGTTCCCTGCGGGCGACGCTGAATTCGCGGACCGTCTCCAGCATCCGGTATCTCGTGCCGGACGGCGTGTCGGTGACCTTCAACAGGGATTGCTGGGTCAATGAGGTGAGGACGTCCAGTGCGTCGCCGGTTTCCAGCATGTGCTCGGCCGCGGTCGCGGTGAACCCGCCAGGGAAGATCGACAACGCCCGCATCGCGGCCTGGCCGGCCTGATCGAGCAGGTTCCAGCTCCAGTCGATCACGGCCTGCAGCGTGCGGTGTCGCTCAGGCGCGTCCCTGGCACCGCCACGCAGCAAGGCGAAGCGGTCGTCCAGCCGTGTGGCGATGTCGGCGATCGACATGACCGCGACCCGCGCGGCCGCCAGTTCCAGCGCGAGCGGCAATCCGTCCAGTTTGCGGCAGACGTCCTCGACCGCGGCGGGCGTCAAGTCCACAGTAGAGCGTGCGGCTCGGGCGCGGCTGACGAACAGTTCGATGCTCGCCGAGAGGCTGAGCTCCGGAAGGTGGTAGACGGATTCCGACGAGATGCCCAGCGGCGCCCGGCTGGTGGTGAGCACGCGCAAGTCGTCGCGCACGGAGACCAGAGCCTGGGCGAGGTCGGCGGCGCCGTGGACAACGTGCTCGCAGTTGTCGAGCACCAGCAGCGTCGGGCCGTGCCCGAGGGCGTTGACGATGCCGTTGAACAACTCCGCAGCAGCTCCGCCGATGCCCAAGGCCGACGCGACCGCGCCGATGACCTCCTCGTCGGTCGCGATACCTGCCAAGGGGACAAGGTGGACGGCATGCTGCATTGCCTGGCGGCTGACCGCGTAGGCGAGACGAGTTTTGCCCAGTCCTCCTGAACCGACGATGGACGTGACCCGGGAATCTCCGATCATGCTGGTCACCGCGGCGATGTCGGCGTCCCGGCCGACCAGCGGATTCGGTTCGACAGGCACACCCGACCGGACTGGCAGCGAGCCTTGCAGCAGTTGCTGGTGCATGTCCTGCAGGCTGCGTCCCGGGTCGGTACCCAGTTCGTCGCGCAGCGAACGCCGGTAGGTCTCGTACCGAGTGATGGCCGCCGACGGTCCAGCTGTGGCCGACTCACAACGCAGCAGTTCCAGCAGCACTTCCTCGTCACGAGGCCGCTCGTGAAACACCTCGGCAAGCGGCTCGACGGCCTCGTCGTGACGTCCCAGCCGCGACAACGCCATCGCGCGAACACGAACCAGCGAACGGTATGCGCTCATCCGCTCGGCCCGTAGTGTCGACAGTGGATCGATGAGCTCGGCATCTCGCTGAGCACCGTCCCAATGCGCAAGCCCGGCTTCGGCGTGGTCAAACGCAGCAGCGTGATCGCGTTCCCGGTAGCACTGGGCGCTCGCGGCCGCGCTGAGCAGCACGGCGGAAGCGTCGACCTGGTCTTCGGTCAATGACAGCCGGTAGCCGGTCGGCGTGCTCGTGATCAGGTCACTGCCCAGCTGGGAGCGGGCGCGCGAGACCAGGATCTGCAGCGCCTTGGCCGGCTTCTCCGGCTGCTCGTCCGGCCACAGCTCGTCCACCAGGCGCGACGCACTGCACCCGGTCCGCAGATCGCTCGCCAGGGCGGCGAAGAGGTTGCGCATCCGCGGCCCGGCGATCTCTTTGCCGCGGTAGGACACCCGCGACAACAGGATCAGATCGACGGCCACCAGGCAAGCGTAGTTGCAGCCGCGTCAATCCGGAGACTGGTCCGTCCCGGCGAAAGTCGTGTGTATCAAATGGCCCTGCCGTCGCATCCGTTTAGGCGACCCATTCCTGGACCGCGGGGAGAGATCCATGACCACACGAAAGCTCAGAGCGGGGGCGCTCGCCCTCGTCACGGCGGCATTACTCGCTGGTGCCGCGTCCCTCGGCGGCGCTGATCCGGCGCCGGCCAGCCCGGCCACCGCTCCGCACTTGGCGCCTGTTTGGACGAGCCACTTCGGCAGCGGCAAGTACCAGGCGTCGCCGGTGGTGGCGGGCAACTTCGTCTACGTCGGCGACGAGAACGGATACCTCACGAAGTTTCCGCTCAGGACCGGCACGGCCTCGACGGCGACCCCGCCCACGTTCGTCGCGACCTGGTCGACCAACGAGTGCTTCAACAGCATCTTCTCGAAGCCTGCCATAGGGAACTCCACGGTGTACGTCGCCACGATCGCCGGTTATGTCTGTGCGTTCGAGGACACGATGAGCCCGGACCCGGATCTCAAGTGGCGTCAGCTCATGCCGAGTGGCGGCTGGGCCAACGGGCCTGTGCTGGTCGGCGACACGATTTACGTCTCCGGCCACAACGGCGACATCCTGGCCTTGAACGCGGAAACGGGCACGCCGCGGTGGCGGACGAACGTCGGCGGGACCAACGCCCAGAACCCCCTGCTCGGCTCGCCGATCGTGCTGGGCGGCAAGGTCTACGTCGGCACGTCCGACGGACGCGTCATGGCCGTGACTCCGCCGACGGGCGGTGCACCGGCGACCGTCACCGAGTTGGAGAAGTTCACCGGCGGCCGGATCAGCGACACGCTCGCCACGGACGGCGTCCACCTGTACGCCGCGGTCAACTACGTGACATCGCCGAGCGTGGGCAGGGTCCACGCGGTGTCGCTGACGACCTCTGGCGTCGTCCGGTGGGACCGTGACACTGGCCTTGACCCGACCTACAGCGGGCGGATGCAGGCCCCTGCCGTTGCCGACGGCATTGTCTACGTCCCGACCAAGGTCAACGTCGTCTACTACGACAGCGAGACCGGAGCCAGGACAGCGCTCGCCGATGCTGGTGACAACCAGCCGACCACGCCAACCGTCGTCAACGGCGTCGCCTACGTGGGTGGTCTGCAAGCCAGCGGTGGGGCGAGCGGAGCATTGCAGGCGTTCGACGCGAAGACCGGCGTGACGCTGTACTACTCGCACACGCCCACGGTCGCCTACACCAGCCCGGCGGTCGCGCCCAACGGCATGGTGCTGCTCGGCGGCGGAAACTCGGGGCAGGGTGCAGGCGTCGTGTGGGCGTACGCGCCACACAGCCCGACACACAACAGATAACCTCGCGAATCGGGCGCCGCACGGGATGCGGCGCCCATCGGCGTGGACGAGAAAACAATTCGCCGTCAACATTCCGGGATCAGCATTCGTCGCATGCAGACAGACATGCCACGCCGGGCTTTCATCGGCACGTCGGCCGCCGCGGTCGCGGCCGTGTCACTGTCCGGGCAAGCCACAGCGGCCCCGGAAGCCGACTCGGCGATCCGGCCGTTCACGGTGGCCGTTCCGCAGGGACAACTCAATGACCTGCGCCGCAGACTGAACGCGACGCGGTGGCCGTTCAAGGAGACTGTGCAGGACCAGTCACTACGCGGCATGGGAGGAGCCGGAGCTGTTCAGCAGGGAGATCCCGGGCCGCGTTCCGTCCACTTCGAAAGAAGTAGGGTCGTGCCCTACTTGCGGCCGAGCGACGCCATGAACTCGACCAGGAAGTCGCGTGTGGACTCCGAAGCCCAGATGTCGGTCACGGCGGGATCGTCGAGCGCGCGCAACGACTCGATGCGGTGCACCGCCGGTTGCTGAACCTGCTTCTTGCTCAGCGCATAGACTTCTGACCGAACCGTGGCGAGTTTCTCCGCTTGGGCAAGCGCGGCAGCCATCAGCTCTTCGGGGATGACGGCCCGGTCGACCAGGCCGATGGCGACCGCTTCGGCCGGGCCGATCGTCTTGGCTGTCAGGACAAGCGACGAGACCGCGGCGCACGCGTGCCGCATGATCTCCAGTGGCACGGTCGGAAACGGCACTCCAGCGGCCAGTTCGGTGAGCCCGATCGTGCCGCCCGACATCAGCGCCACATCCGCGGCCGCGGCGAGGACACATCCACCGGCCAGCGCGTGTCCGTTGACCGCGGCGACTGTCGGTTTGGGGTGCGTGAACCAGGCGAACGCCGCGGTGCTGAGCGCCGGGATGAAGTCCCGGGCGTAACCGGCGCCGCCGTCGATGATCCGCTTGAGGTCCACACCCGCCGAGAAGCACCTGCCTGCGCCGGTCAGCACCACCGCACGGGCGTCGGCGACCTGTGCCAACGCGTTCGGCAACTCGGTCAGGATCTCCAGGTCCAGCGCGTTCACCGGGCCGTGGCTCAGCGACAGGATCGCCACGCCGTCGTGGTCAGTCACCTCGATCATTCACCCATCCTGGCGCAGGCGGCCTCGGCGTGTGTGTGAGTCGCGCTTCATACTGATCGACATGACCCGGCAGCCTCGCCTCGAGATCGAGTACTGCACCCAGTGCCGCTGGCTATTGCGCGCGGGGTGGACCGCACAGGAACTGCTGACCACCTTCACCGTCGAACTCGGCGAGGTCGCGCTGATCCCTGGGACGGGCGGCGTCTTCGACGTCCGGCTCGAGGGTGAGACGCTGTGGTCGCGTGCCCAGCAGGGCGGTTTCCCTGAGCTGGCCGAGCTCAAGCGCCTGGTGCGGGATCGGATCGCCCCCGACAGGGACCTCGGGCACACGGACCGGCGTACGTCCTCCTGACCGTATGTTGAAGGCGATCACGCCTGTGACGATCAAGACCAGGCTGACCAACCAGGAGCTCGCGGACCGGGTCGGGCTGACGATCACCGCGTTCGTCCGCATCCGGCTGGAGTCGCATTCGGTCGACGTGGTCGACAGGGTCGAGCAGCGGTTCCGCGAGATCGACGACATCGTCGAGGTCTACCTGATGGCAGGCGACACCTGCTCAGGGTGGTGGTGGACAGCTTCCCGGGCTACGAGGACCTGCTGCGAACCAAGATCCGGACGATCCCGTCGCTGGCGTCGATCGACACGTCCTTCGCGTTCGGCACGCCGAAGCTGCGCTCACCGCTGCCGTTGAAGGGCAAGCGTCGCTAGGGTCGCGGCATGGGGATTGAGGACGTGCACGCCTGGCTTCGCGATTCCGATCCGGCATTACGGTGGCAGGTCGAGCGTGACCTGATCGGTGAACCGGCCGAGGTGTGGGAGGCGACGCGGGCACGGGTCGGGACCGAAGGGTTCGGTGCGCGGCTGCTGGCTTTCCAGGACGCGGACGGCCAATGGGCGGGTGGTGCGTTCTTCCCGGCGGGTTTTGACTTCGCCACCATGGAACAAGCCGGGCAGCCCTGGACGGCGACCACGTGGACGCTGAACTCCCTGCGGGAATGGGGGCTTGATCCCGCGGTTCTCAAGGGCACGGCCGACCTGATCGCCCAGAACAGCCGCTGGGAGTACGACGACCTGCCGTACTGGGACGGCGAGGTGGACTGCTGCATCAACGCGTGGACGCTCGCGAACGGCCTGTGGCTCGGCGCCGACGTCACCGGCATCGTCGACTGGTTCGTGCAGCACCAACTGGCTGACGGCGGGTGGAACTGCCAATGGGTGGAAGGCTCGAAACGGTCGTCGTTCCACTCGACACTGAACTCCCTCAAAGGATTGCTCGCGTACGACATCGCTACCGGAGGCACCTCGGACACGCGCGCCGCCCGGCGTGCGGGCGAGGAATACCTGTTGCGGCGCGGGCTTTTCCGGCGCCTGTCGACCGGTGAGCCGGTGGGGCCGTGGATCGACCACTTCGGTTACCCGTTTCGCTGGCGCTACAACGTGCTCAACGCGGCCGAGTACTTCCGCCAGGCAGCGTTGTTCGATGGGGTCAAGCCGGATCCGCGGATGGCTGATGCGATCTCGTTGATCCGCACGGCCCGGCAGGCGGATGGCACATGGCTGCAAGCCGGCCGGCCACCGGGACAGGTGTGGTTCGAGGAGGACGTGCCCGCCGGTGAGCCGTCGAAGTGGTTGACGTTGTACGGGACGCGGGTCCTCGACTGGTGGAGTGCTTCGTGAAAATTGGCGTGAACGTCCCCAACTACGGTCCGGGCACCGATCCGGGCGTGCTGCGCGATTGGGCGCAAACCGTTGAGGGTATGGGTTTCGACCTGCTGATGATGTCCGACCACATCGCGGTCACGCCGGACGTCGCCGAGAAGTATCCGGCGCCGTTCTACGAGCCGTTCACCACGCTTTCGTGGCTCGCCGGCGTGACTCGGCAGATCCTGCTGGGTACGACGGTATTGATCGTGCCGTACCGGCACCCGCTGCTCACCGCGCGAGCGGCCGCGAACCTGGCTGACCTCAGCGGTGGCCGGTTCATCCTCGGTGTCGGCGTTGGCTGGGCCGAGCAGGAGTTCGACGCGTTGGGGGTGCCGTTCAAGCAGCGCGGCAAGCTCACCGACGAGCACCTGCGAGCCGTGCGGACCGCGTGGCAGCAAGAGGACGACTACCGCAGCGGCCGGATCCCCATCTGGGTCGGCGGCAACAGCGCGGCCGCCGTACGGCGGTCAGTCCGGCTCGGGGATGCGTGGCATCCGTTGCGGTGCAAGGCGTCCTGGTTGGGTGAAGCCGCTGAGTGGTTGAAGTCCGTTGCGGCGCAGGAAGGCCTTCCGGTTCCCGGGCTGGCGCCGCGGATCGTGCTCCGGCCGTCTGATCAGCCGGTGACAGGCCAGGATCGACTCGCCGGCGAAGGTGACCTCGAACAGATCGTCGGAGATCTCGCGACGCTGCGGTCGCTCGGCGCTGAGGCCGTGCTGCTTGACACGTTCGGTGGCGACCCCGAGGAACTGAAGCGCCCCGAGAAGGCTTGGCGTGATCTCGCGGCGGTGGCTGCGGCCGAACCGTCATGGTCGACGCGACTTCGGTAGCTTGGCCACGATCGCCTCGTACGAGGTGTCGATCAGCTCGAGCATGTCATCATCGGGCACGGTGCCGCCGATGGCGACGCGGTTCCAGCCATACCGGCCGATGTAGTCACTGATCGTGATGTCGTCGGGGTAGCGTGCCCGCCATTCGCTGGCCGCGTCGGCGTCCACACCGCATTTCAGGCCGATGGTGCCCTCGGTCAGCCCGATGAACGCGAAAGCCTTGCCGCCGACCTTGACCACGAGTTCGGCCTCGCCCCACGGATAGGTTTCCTCAGCGCCCGGCTTCGCCAAGCACTGCGCCACAACGTCGTCCACTGTCATGCTCGGCGAGCCTAATTGGATGCCGATAGGGTGCGTGGCATGAACACGGCGTTGGTGATCGTGGACATGCAGGAAGTGCTGATGCCGCTGATCTGGCGCGGCGAGGAACTGGCCGGCCGGATCGCGTCACTCGCGCGCAGGGCACGCGAAAGCGGCGTTCCGGTGGTCGCGCTGCAGCAGATCGGTCCGAGCGGGTCGATGTTCGATCCCGAGTCCTCGGGCGCGCAGCTCGCGGCCCGCCTTGATCTGCAACCGACCGATGTGGTCGTCCGCAAGACAGCGACGGACGGCTTCTACGGCACGAATCTCGCCGCATTGCTCCTCGAACGGGACGTGGACACCGTTGTGCTCACCGGGGTTGCCACCGACTACTGCGTCGACGCGACCGCGCGCTCGTCGTTGAGTCACGGGCTGGACGTCGTGCTGGTCGGCGATGGGCACGCACCAGCGGCAGACGGTGATCCCGACGCAGGCCTGAGTGCTGAGCAGATCATCGACCGGCACAACAGGATTCTCAGCACCGCGGTTCATCCCGGTGGTGAGGTGAGCGTCCGACCGGCGGCCGAAGTAGAGGCGGCATGGACGACAAGCTGATCAGCACGGTCGCGCTGATCCACGTCAAGGATCGCAAGGCTTTGCTGGTTCGCCCGCACCGCAAGCATGCGTTCTACCTGCCTGGCGGCAAGCGTGATCAGGGCGAGAACGACGAATACGCGGCCATGCCCACCATTGCACCGGCAGCGCTCAAGATCCTGCTCGATCTGCAAGGCCGCGCACTGATCGCGTAATCACGAGACCGGTTGGACGTCCTTCTCAGGCATTGGCGGCACGGTGAGCGTCTCCGCGACGTCCCGGGCGCGGGCGAGCTGGGCGACTCCGTAGCCGCTGAGCACGCCGCAGATGATCGCGAGAACGATCTCGAAGTTGCTGGTGGCGAGGTTCTCGCCGAGCAGCGCGACGCCGATGATCGTGGCGGAGGCGGGGTTCACGAGGTTGGTCACGGCCAGTGGTGCGCTGAGGCCGTTGCGGTACGAGCGCTGCGTCAGGATGGTCGCGACGATCGCGAAGGTCGCGACCGCGATCATGGCGAAGATCGTCGTGGGCCATAACAATGCTTCGGCCCCGCTGTCGCCCACGGTGACGACGAGCGTCTGGCATAAGGCCGAGCAGACGCTGAACGCCACGCCGCCCGCGACGGCCTCCCATAAGGTCGACGCGCCTGGGCGTCGGCCCAGGAAGGCGAGCACAGTGACGAGGACAACAGTCCCGATGATGAGCGCAACGAGCTCAAACGACGTGAGCGTGTCGGCCTTGCCGGACGTGGTGATGATCAGCGCGAGACCGGTCAGACCAAGCACCGTATAGGTCATGCCGGTCAGTTCCAGCCGGGTTGGCTTGCGTCGTGCGGTCAGCGCCGCCAAGGGGACGGCGATGACGAGCGTGAGCACACCTAACGGCTGGATCAGCGACAAAGGACCGAAGTTCAGCGAGGCGACGTGCAGGGCCGCTCCCAGTCCATTGAGGCCGATCGCCAGCCATAACACCGGTACGCGGACAAGCTCTGAAACGGTCAGGTGCGCGAACCGCGCCTGGATGAGTGCTGCCACCGCGTACGCGATCGCGACTGCGACACACAGCACGATCGCAATGATCAAATCAGTCATAGCCCCAGTCGTCGCCCAATCTCAACGGAACGGGTGTGTTCGGCCGTCCTTGAGTGGACGCGCGGAGATCCCTCACCCCCGAGCGTACCGGCTTTGCGGATCTTGGGTGACCGATCGGGAAACTATTGCTTACGGAGTCCAGGGCGCAGCGACCGCCCAGCTGACGTCCGCCGCGTACGAAACGGGGTTGTCAAACGCCTGGGCGCCGCCGTTGGAAGCAACCCACACCTCGGCGTTGTAGTGCCGCATGTTCGTACCCAGCTCGTTGATCGACGCCAGCCTGACACTGCCCGGAGTCGCACCTGGCTGCGCGCAGAACGTCGCGTCCTTGCGGTAGAGATCCGTGTTCTCCGACGGGTTCAATCGGACGCGGTAGTCCGCGTGCCGCAGGTAGCGGCCGGGGATGTTGCGCGCCTCGAAGGAGTAGCACGAGGAGTCCGCCAGCCCGGGCCGGATGTAGAACGTGGCGTCGGCCTTGAGCAACGGCGCGCTGCCGCCGTTCACCACGTCGGTGCGGGCCAGGCTGTCCTGGTGACGCAGGAAACGGTCGGTGAAGCCTGGGGTAGTCACCTGGAACGACCGCGCCGAGTTCACCGGGAGCGAGAATCCGCTGCGCCACCATCCGACCGTCGCGGCCCACGTGGTGTCCGCGGCGAAGGTCGTCGGGGTGTCCCAGGGATTGGGGCCGCCCTGCCGGGCCAGGTAGACGTTCTCGTTGAAATGCCTGATGAACGATCCAGGCGTGTCGTGGGATTCCAACGCGGTCGCGCCGAGGCCTGACCTGGCGCAGAAGGTCGCGTTGCCCGCGAACCCGGCTGTGCCGTCGTTCGGGTCCTTCCGGATCACGGAGTTCGCGTGCCGCAGGTACTCACCGGGGAAGTTGCGGGACTCGAAGGACAGACAGGACGGGTTGGCCAGACCGGGTCGCGCCCAGAACGTGCTGTCCTGTTTGAGCAGGTCAGGGCTGGTGCTGCTGACCACGTCGGTCCGCGTGACGCTGTCCTGGTGCCGCAGGTACCTGTTGGTGTGCCCGAACGTCGTCACCTTGAGCGAGATCAGTTCGTCCCGGCCGACCTCGGTCCCGTTGGCCTTCGCCAGCACCTCCTGGTTGACCTGACGCACCCTGGCTTCGGTCATCTTCATGACCCGGCGGTCGTAGGTGAAGAACCCGTTGATCTCGTTCTCGACGTCGTACGGCTGCGTGTACACCGAGGCCGACAGTCCTCTGGTGTGCACGAACCGGCCGGCTTCCCGCGTGATCTCGACGTACCGGCTGGTCAAGGAGTTCTCGTCCGGGTACAGCGAGCCGTAGGCGCCGCCGGCACCCGGTTGCCATTCGTGCCCGACGATCCGCCGTCCGAGTCCGCCGTATTCACCCAGCACCGCGACCCTCGTCTGAGTCGGCGGCCTTGTGCCGCTGGACATCTGGTAGGCGTGGTCGTCGATCACGTCACCGTTGGGTGGCTCCGGGTCCGAGATACAACAGTTGGAGCCGGAGTTGTGGTTGATCAGCCTGGTCGAGTCGATCGACCTGACGAGGTTGACGATGCGCTCGTTGTCGTACTCGCCCCAGCCCTCGTTGAACGGCACCCACTGCACGATCGAGGTGGTCGCCTTGAGCTGGTTGACGATCCGGCCCAGCTCCGCCTCGAAGTTCGCCCGGCCGGCCGCGGGCGGGTCGTTGACCGGTGCCAATGACGGCATGTCCTGCCAGACCAGCAGGCCGAGCCGGTCGGCCCAGTAGAACCACCTGGCCGGTTCGACCTTGATGTGCTTGCGGACCATGTTGAAGCCCATGGCCTTCTGCCGTTCCAGGTCGAAGCGAAGCGCCTCGTCCGTTGGCGCGGTGTAGATGCCGTCCGGCCAGTAACCCTGGTCGAGTGTGCCCATCTGGTAGACGAACTTGCCGTTCAACATGGGGCGCAGCGCGCCGCCGATCACGGCTTTGCCCAGCGACCGCATACCGAAGTAACCCGTCACGACGTCACCGCCGGTGAGCATGGTCACGCGTAGGTCGTAGAGGAACGGGTCGTCCGGCGACCACAAGCGGGCGTTCGGCACCGGGATCCTGATGTTCGTCCCGGTGGTGCCGGTCATGCTGCCGACGACCGTGCCGCCGTTGAGGACTTCTGCGCGCACCTGCTGTCCAGCCGTGCCCTGGACGACGAGGTCGAGGGCGCCCGCCGGCACGTTCGGAGTCGTGTCGAGACGTGTGATGTTGTTGGCGTGCACCGGTTCCACCCACACCGTCTGCCAGATCCCGGACGCCGGGGTGTAGAAGATCCGGTCCGTCGAGTTGAGGCGCTGTTTGCCGACCGGGAACGCGCCGCCGTCGACCGGGGAGTACGCCCCCACGATGATCTCGTTCGCGCCCGCGCGCAGGGCGTTGGTGATGTCGAACGAGAACGCGTCGTAGCCGCCGGTATGCGTGCCGACCTGGGTGCCGTTCACCCAGACCCGGGCCTCCCATGTGACAGCGCCGAAGTTCAGCCGCACCCTGCGTCCGTCCCATGTGGACGGTACGGTGAACGCGCGCCGGTAGTACATGTAGTTCTCGTGCCGCATGATCCCGGACAACGCGGATTCGATCGGGTACGGCACCAGCACGCCTTCCGGCAGCGTTCGGCCGATCGGCGGAGTGTTCAGGTTCGGTGCGCCGCTGAACTCCCATACGCCGTTGAGGTTCAGCCAGTCGGCTCGGACCATCTGCGGGCGCGGGTATTCGGGCAGGGCGTTGGTGGGGGAGACCTGGCTGGTCCACGGCGTGGTCAGCGGTGGTGTCTTGGGCACCCACGTGGCCGCGGCCGCCTGCGGCGCGGTGACCAGCGTGGCTGTCAGGAGTAAGCCGGTGAGTGCGCCGATCAGCAGACGGCTGGACCTGAGCATCGCGTCCCCCTTGACGTCGTCCGGTTAGCCCGGTCCGCCCGATCGTAGCGGCATTACAACGTTGTGCCAACGTTGTAAAAGACGATCATCGCAGGGGTGACTTGACAACGTGGGGACAATAAAAAATTGGCGCGCCCACCATTATCCACATGGTGAACCCGCCTTCTTGGTACCAACTTAACCGCTGTGAGGGGCATGTGTCAACACTGGGGTACGAAACCGAATTGCGGTCCGAGCGCGGCTACGTCGAGGGGCTCTACACCCGGCTCGACGCCGAGCGCGCACGAGTGAAGGGGGAGTTCCAGGCGGCACTGCGCGGAAACGGCGGGACGGCGGTGGAACGCGACGTCGAGGTCCGTGCGCTCGCCAAAGAGGCGAAGCGGCTGGACGTCGCGGACAACGGATTGTGTTTCGGCCGGTTGGACACCATTTCGGGGGACCATTCCTACATCGGCCGGATCGGCATTTTCGACGAGCACAACCAGTACGAACCGGTACTGCTGGACTGGCGCGCACCCGCGGCACGTCCGTTCTACACGGCCACCGGAGCCAACCCGGAGAGCATGCGCCGGCGCCGTCAGTTCCTCACCCGTGGGCGTCAGGTGGTCGACTTCACCGACGAGGTGTTCGGCCGACCCGGCGAAGGCGACCGAGGCGACGCGGCCCTGCTCGCCGCGGTCAACGCGCCGCGCGGCGAGGGGATGCGTGACATCGTCGCGACGATCCAGGCCGAGCAGGACGAGATCATCCGGCTCGATCACCCGGGCGTGCTGGTGATCGAGGGCGGCCCGGGCACCGGGAAGACCGTGGTGGCGCTGCACCGTGTGGCCTACCTGCTCTACACCCAGCGCGAGCGGATGGAACGGCACGGTGTGCTCGTGGTCGGGCCCAATCCGGCGTTCCTGAACCACATCGGCCGGGTGCTGCCGTCGCTGGGCGAGTCCGACGTGGTGTTCATGACGCCGGGTGATCTCGTGCCCGGCCTGCACGTCACCGCAGAGGACGCACCGGACGCCGCGCGGCTCAAGGGATCGCTGAAGATGCTTGACGTGCTCAAGGCGGCGATCGCCGACCGGCAGCGGCTGCCCGAGCAACCGATACCGATCGAGCTGAAGGACGTCACGGTACGGATCGACGCCGACACGGCGGAGTGGGCGCGGGACGAGGCCCGCTCGAGCGGGCTGCCGCACAACGAAGCCCGCTCGGTGTTCACCGAGATCGTCACGTACGTGCTCACCGAACGGGCGATCAGCCGGATCGGCAAGGGCTGGCTGACCAGGTCGGACCGGGAAGCATGGGAGGACATGCGGGCGGATCTGCTCAAGGAGCTCGCGGAGGACGACGTGTTCACCGCGGCACTCGACGAGCTGTGGCCGATCCTGACGCCGGAAACCCTGTTGGCGCCGCTGTACTCGTCGCCGGAGCGGTTGCGTGCGGCGGGCGCCGACCAGGCGCTGCTGCGTACCGACGGCGAGGCCTGGACGGTGTCGGACGTGCCGCTGCTCGACGAGCTGGTGGACATGCTCGGGCGTGACAAGGCGGTGGACAAAGCCGCCCAGCAGGCCGAGGAGCGGCAGCGGAAGGCCCAGGCGGAGTACGCCGCGGGCGTCATGGACATCATGCGGCTGGACTACGAGGAAATGGACGAAGATGTCCTGCTGCGTGCCGACGACCTGCTGCGCTCCGATGCCCTGGCGGACCGTTTCGTCGAGCGCGACACCCGTGAACTTATCGAACGTGCTGCCGCGGACCGCGACTGGACCTACCGGCACGTCGTGGTCGACGAGGCACAGGAATTGTCCGAAATGGACTGGCGAGTGCTGATGCGGCGCTGCCCCAACCGGTCCTTCACCGTCGTCGGCGACCTCGCGCAACGCCGCTCGGCCGCCGGAGCACGATCATGGGGCGCGATGCTGGACCCGTACGTGCCCGGCCGCTGGGTCTACCGGTCGCTGACGGTGAACTACCGCACCCCGGCGGAGATCATGAACGTCGCCGCGGCGGTGCTCGCCGAGTTCGCGCCCGGTGTCCAGCCACCGGAGTCGGTGCGCGCGAACGGCGTCAAGCCGTGGTCCAGGCGGGTCACCGAGTCCGAATTGCCTGCTGCCATTGAGGAGTTCGTCCGTGACGAGGCCAGTCGTGAGGGCACCAGCGTCGTGATCGGGCCGCCGGGCGTGCCGGGCGCGGTGCCGGCGTCGGAGACGAAGGGCTTGGAGTTCGACGCCGTGCTGGTGGTGGAACCAGAACAGATCCTGGCCGACGGCCCACGCGGCGCGGCGGAACTCTACGTCGCCCTCACCCGCGCCACCCAGCGCCTCGGAGTCCTGCACCAGGGTCCGTTGCCGCAGGCGCTTCGCGGACTCGCGGAGGTGTAGGGCTACGTGGCCGGCCCTGGAGCCAGGGCCGGCCACATATGATCAACGTTGTGCCGTTATTGCGTTTCGACGACCAGGTACCCGTCCGCCCGCGCAAGATCGCTGTGGCCGGTGCGGCCGGTTCGGGGAAGTCGAGTCTGGCGCGCTTGCTCGGCCAGTGGGGCGGTCTGCCGTACGTCGAACTCGACTCGTTGTACCACGGGCCTAATTGGACAGTCCGGGACACGTGGGTGGACGAGGTGGAGCAGATCGTCAGCGGTGACGCCTGGGTGATCGAATGGCAGGGCGAAGAAGTCCGCAGCAAGGTCAGCGAGAACGCGGACTTGCTGGTGTGGCTGGATCATCCGCGATGGCTGACCACCTATCGGGTCATCAAGCGCACGCTGAGCAGGCGGATCAACAAGACCGTGCTCTGGTCAGGCAACACCGAAGGGCCGCTGCGCGAGTTCTTCACCGACCCCGACTACATCGTGAAGTTCTCATGGCGGATGCACCCGTTGATCCGGCAACGGGTGATCACGGTGATCAAGGAGAACCGTTTCCCGCAACTGCACGTGGTCCGGCTGCGCGGCCAGCGTCAGGTAACCGCCTGGCTCAACGGCCCGCTCCGGACCGCGATGACTCGCTCCACAGTGGACTAGGAGGGTTGGCCGGGTGGCCCGGCCAACCCGTGAGCGTCAGAACTGCAGGCTCCATGTGTTGATCCGGCCGACGTCCGCACTGGCCGCGTCACGGACACGCAGCTTCCATACGCCGTTGGCGACCTCGCTGGACGCGTTGATCGTGAACGTCCCGCTCAGGTTGTCGGCGCTGCCGCCGGCACGGTTGTGGATGTTGTAGGCGGTGCCGTCGGGAGCGACGACGTCGACGATGAGGTCACCGCGGTAGGTGTGCACGATGTCGACGCCTACGCTCAGCGCGCTGGGTGCGTTGCCGGGAACGCCGGTCACCGTGATCGGGCTTTCCACAGTGGAAAGATCCGGGATCGCGACGTCATCGGGGTTTTCGAAACGCGGGCCGGGAGGCGTCACCGGGCCGGACAGCGACCAGATCGCGGTGGCGATCGCATCACTGTTACGGTCCAACGCGGTCGCGTTGATGTTGCTCGTCGTGTCGCAGGAACGGTGATAGCACCGGTCGTAGGCGACTCCGCTGCTGCCGCCCCACTTCTGCGCCTGCGCGGCCGTCATGATTCCTTCGGCGCCGGTGAACAGGCCGCCGATCGGGATGCCTGCCCTGGCGAAGGCGGCGTGGTCGGAACGCCCACCCACCGAAGTCAGTTCGGTGGGCACGTTGATGCCGGTGAAGTGCGCTTCCAATGCCTTCTGGATCTCAAGAGAGCCGGTCGGCTGACCGCTGGCACTGTAGACGAAGTAGCCGGGGTTGGGTGAACCGATCATGTCGAAGTTCAAGTAGCCCTTGATCTTCGCGCGCTCGGTCGCAGGCAGGTTGTTGACGTAGAAAGTGGACCCGATGAGCCCGAGCTCCTCGGCACCCCACCATCCGAACCGCAGATGCTTCTCCGGCTGGAAGTTGGTGCGGGCGACGGTCAACGCGACCTCCAGCAGTCCCGACGATCCCGACCCGTTGTCGTTGATGCCAGGACCCGCGGAGACGCTGTCGAGGTGAGCACCCGACATCAGAACGTTGTTGGCGTCACCGCCCGGCCAGTCCGCGATCAGGTTCCAGCCGGTCGCACCGCTGGAAGTGAACTGCTGCAAGCTCGTCGTGTACCCGGCGGCGTCGAGCTGAGCCTGGAGGTAGTCGACGGACGCCCGGTAGCCGGGACGGCCGTGCGCTCTGTTGCCGCCGTTGTTGGTGGCGATGTTCTGTAACGCGGTGACGTGGGCCTGCACGTTCGCGAGCGGAATGTCCGGCGCCGCAAGGGTTGCCGGTAACGCCGTCGCGGTTGATCCGATCAGCAGCCCGCCCGCGGCCAGCGCGCTGGCTGTCAGCGTGGCGAGCAGGGTTCGCGTTCGCATCGGGGGCTACCTCCAGCGAGGATGGGGACGATCTACGTGAGCTTCCCCGGCACTCGCTGTGCGAAGTAGGTCCGTTCGGATCCCGTTGTTCCCAGTTGCTGCTCAGCCGGTGTGCAGAATCCGGAAGTGATCGGGGCGCGCCGGATCCCGATCGACGACCTGGACCGGCGGCCAAGCCCATTGCCACACGCTGATGCCTGGCGTACGGGAGAACTGGATCTTCCCGCGGGTGCCTTCGACCGCGACACGTGGCCAGGCGTCGGCGATGCGAGCCCGGTCCACGCCGTGCGAACGCAGCACATCGGCGAGGACGGTGATCGTGTCGTAGCCCTCGAAGGCGACGAAGGAGGGCGGTTGCGCCAACTGCTCACGCAGGGCCGTTTCGACTTGGGCACCGAGCGGGCTGAGGCGCTCGGGAAGGTAGCGCAAGAACGGGATCCCGGCGCCGTCGTCGCCCAGCAACGCGGCCCATTCGGCGAACTCCGGTTGCCCGGCCGGAGCACCGATCAAGACGTCGGTGAGGCGCTGGTCGTGGCGGACAGCCTGGACGATCGACACTGCCGGCTGCGGGTGACCGACCAGAAGAAGGAGAGCAGCCGCGCCATTGGTGACCAGTTCGTCGCACACCGCCTCAGGGTCGACTTCGATGACGTCGCCGCCGCGTGGAGTGAGATAGTCCCGCAGAATCCGGATCCCGGATGCCCAGTAGACACTTGGCTGGGCGGCAATGGCGATTCGGCTCCTGCCCGAGCTGAGCAGGAACTCCGCGTAGATCTGCCAGCCGCGGGACTGCGGCGGGGAGAGGCGCGCGACCCACTCCGTCGGCTGTTCGGTGAGCGCGTCGAGAACCGCTGACGAGCAGAGGAACGGCAGGCCGATGGCGTCGGCCTGGGCAGCGGCAGCGCGAGCGACGACGCTGTGATACTCGCCCACCACGGCGGCCACGCCCAGGCGAGCCAATTCGTCCACGGCCGCCGCGGCCTTCTGTGGATCAGCAGCGGTGTCCCGGACCACCAGCTCGAGTGGTCGCCCGGCGATCCCGCCGGCGTCGTTGACCTCGCGAACGGCCAGCTCGAGCCCAGCCAGCAGGTGCTGGCCCGCCTCGGCCCAGCCAGGCCGGGTGAGCGGAACGAGAGCACCGATCTGGACGGCCGATTCGTCATTCATGCATGAAGCCTACGACCCGCCGTCATTCCGATTGAGAGCCGCCACGACCGCACGGATTGTCGGGCTACGGAACAGGTCCCGGAGTTTGATGGTGGGCAGGTTCTGTTCACGCAGCGCGGCGTTGATACGGACCGCCAGCAACGAGTTGCCGCCCAGAGCATAGAAATCATCGTCCAGACCCACCGGGACGCCGAAAACCTTGCCCCAGATCTCCTGGAGCGTGGTGGCAAGTGAGGAACTGACCGGTGTTTCCGCCGGAGCCGTCGACAAGGTGGGCTCGGGCAACCTCGTCTGGTCGAGTTTTCCGTTGGTGGTCAAGGGGAGGACATTCAAGGCCGTGACCGTCGCCGGGACCATATAGGACGGTAGGACTGCGGCGGCTCGCTTTCGGACACTCGCCGTGTCGAGCGAAGCCGGGCAGACGTAGGCGTCGATCCGGGCTGAGGCTCCTTCGCCACGGACGAGGACTGCGACCGACGTCACGTCCGGGTCCTCCAACAGCACCGCGCGGATTTCGTCCAGTTCGATTCGGAAGCCGCGTATTTTCACTTGGCTGTCGATTCGGCCAAGGTGATGCAGGGTTCCGTCAGGCAGGAGCCTGCCTAGGTCTCCGCTGCGATACATCATTCCGTCCCGATAGGGGTCGGGGAGGAAACGGGACGCGGTCAGTTCCGGTTGGTTGAGATAACCCTGGGCCACGCCCGCGCCGCCGACGTAGATCTCACCCGCGACTCCCGGTGGGACCAACGCACCGGAACTGTCCATCACGTACACATGCCAGCCGGGCAGGGCCGGGCCCACTGAGCGGGACGCCGAGAGGGCCATCGCGCGGGTGAACGTCTGGTGTGTGACGTGCACGGTTGTCTCGGTGATGCCGAACATGTTCACCATTCGGCATGCGGGGTGAGAGTCGAACCAGCGCAACAACATCCGGGCGTCCAGAGGCTCGCCGCCGAAGACGACCAACCGGGCACGTACGTCGGCATGCGAGACATCCAGCAACTGGGCGAAGGCGGACGGGGTTTGGCTGAGGACCGTGACTTCGGCGGAAACCAAGAGATCGCGGAAACGGGAAGGATCACGAGAGTCGTCATAGGACACCACGACCAGGCGGCCGCCGGTCAGCAGGCAACCCCAGATCTCCCAGACGGAGAAGTCGAACGCGCTGGAGTGGAACAGCGTCCACACGTCCGAAGGCCCGAGCTCGTACTCGGCGCGGGTGGCGTCGATGAGGCTGATGACGTTGCGATGGGGGACAACCACGCCTTTCGGACGGCCGGTCGAGCCCGATGTGTAAATGACGTATGCGGGCGCGTCAGGGGAAACAGGCACGCAATCGACCGCCTCTTGCAACAGTGAGTCTGGCGTGACGACCGACGAACTGGGAAACTCGCTGAGGCGCGTGATCACCAAGCGGGCATCGGCGTCCTGCGTTGTGTACGACAGCCGCTCGGCGGGATAAGCCGGATCGGTGGGGACGTAAGCCGCCCCGGCCTTCAACACCGCCAAGAGAACGACGACCAGTTCGGACGTCCGGTCAAGGCAGACAACGACCTTGTCGCCATTGCCGACGCCCAACGAACGAAGCCCGCCCGCCATGCGGGAGGACAACGAATCCAGTTCAGCGTAAGTCAAATCGCCGACAGCGAGTGCGGAAGGCTGCGCTGCCGCCACACGGCTGAAAGCCGCGGGTATGGAAACCGGAGTGGTCGACAACGGCTCAGACTGTCCTAAAGCGACAATGCGAGCGACCTCGGCGGAACTGAGCAGCGAAGGCGTGAGACCGTCTCGAAGCTGGGCATGCACGTGGACGAGATGGGAAGCGAACTGGGCGACGATCTCCGGGGAGAAATGGCTGCGCAGGAAGTCGAAGCGCACGGACTCATGCAGGATCGACACGGTCAGCGGGTAAATCGGGGATAAGCACGGAATGTACTCGGCATCAGGCAACGGCAGGCCTGGTTCGAACAGCATGCCGACGGCCGGAGTCGAGCCGTAGCACTGTAAGACGAACTCCAGCGCGGCGGGCCACAGCGAAGTGGCTGTGTCACAAGGCAACGAATACGTGCCCGAGCCTGTACCCGAACCCAGGCCCCATTCCGGCGGTTCGCATGAAACAGCGCTCTCCGCACGAGGGGCCACGATCACCAGATCGGCCACGCCATCGGTGTAACGCAACAACACGCACCGCGTGTCCGAAGCCGGCCGTGCCAACTCGACCGAGACGCGCCTGCCGTCTGTCGAAGGTGCTGGCACGTCCTCCACCCACACCCCGGTCGTGGAGAATGGTGCCGTCAGCCGGATACGCAGTGCGTGGTGCACAGTTCCCCCTTGCTCAGCGTGCGCTGAATCCGCCGTCGACGGTCAGCACGGATCCGGTCACCTGACAGGATTCGTCGGAAGCCAGGTAGACCACGGCGGCCGCGATGTCGGCCGGTTCGATCAGCGCGTTCATCGGCTGGGCCTCCACAAAGGCCGACTCGTGGTCGGAGACGTCCAACGCGTGCGCGATCTCGGCCAGCATGCGGCCTTCCATCTCGTTGTCGTCACGGACCGAGCCCGGGCAGACGGCGTTCACCCGGACCTTGACCGGCGCGTAGTCCAGTGCCGCCGCTTTGGTGAGGCCGATGACGCCGTGTTTCGCGGCCACGTAACCGGCGAAGTGCCGGTAGCCGACCAGACCCGCGGTCGAGGCGATGTTGACGATGCTGCCGGATCGGGCCGCGCTCATCGCCTTGCCGACCACGTTGATCATCCGCCACGTCCCGGTCAGGTCCACGTCGATCATCAGCGCCCACTCGTCCTCGCTGATCTCGTGCACCGGTTTGCCCGACGGTGCGGCGATCCCCGCGTTGTTCACCACCGCGTCGATCCGGCCGTACCGGTCGACAGCGAGATCCACCGCGGCCTGGAGCGCTCGAATATCCCGGACGTCAGCGGGCGCCGCGAGCACCGATGATCCGAGAGACCGGCACAGCGAAGCCGTGTGCTCCAACTGGCCGACCGTGCCCAACGGGTACGGAACACCGGGCAAGTCCCCGCAGATGTCGAGCAACACCAGGTCGGCGCCTTCACGGGCGCAGGCCAGCGCGGTCGCCCGTCCGAGGCCACGCGCCGCGCCGGTGATCAGCACGGTCTTCCCGGTCAGTCGCATACCGAGCCCTTGATCAACTCCAGCAGTGGTCCGGGGGTGGTGAGATACATGTGGCCGCCTGGCAGCTCGGTCAGCGTGAAGTCCTTGCTGGTGGCCTTCGCCCATGCGGCCGCTTGGTCCGAGCTGACCAACGAATCCGACGAACCCCGTAGCGCGGTGATCGGAGCGGCCAGTGGCAGGTCGGTCGAGGGCACGTAGCTCTCGTGCATCTGCACGTCGGCCCGCAGCGTCGGCAGGATCAGCTCCCGCATCTCCTCGTCGTCGAGGGCCTCGTCGCTGAACCCCGCGAACTCCCGGACCTGGGCGACGAAGGCATCATCGGACAGGCCGGTCGCCCGGCCGGGCCGTGGCGTATGCGGTTCGGTCGACCCGCTGGCGAACAGGCGGATCACCTCGAAGTCCAGCTCCACCAAGCGATGCGCCAGTTCGTAAGCCAACACAGCACCCAAACTGTGCCCGAACAACGCGACTCGGCGCTCGGAACCCAGCGAGCCGAGCAATTCGGGAAGCACCCCGTCGACCGCCGCGTGCACATCCCGGTACGGCTCCTCGTCGATGCGCCGCTCGCGGCCGGGAAGCTGCACTGGGAGCACCGGGAACTGAGAGGTCCACGCGTAGTAGAACGATGCCCCCGAACCCGCGAAAGGCAGACAGATCAACGCAGTCATCGTGGCAGCCTCGCGTCGTAGGTGATCGGCAGCTTGGCAAGGCCCCGGCTGGTCGAGTTGTCGAAGATCCACTCCAGCTCGTCGGGTGCCACCGCGAGCCGCAGGCCGGGAAGGCGGCGCAGCAGCGTCGGGAACGCGATCGAGCCCTCCACTCTGGACAGTGGGGCGCCGGCGCAGAAGTGCGCGCCGTGACCGAAAGCGAAGTGCTTGTTCGGTGTACGGGTGATGTCGAGCCGGTCCGGGTTCTCGAACGCGTCCGGGTCGCGGTTGGCCGAGCTGAGCAACAGGTGGACGAAGCTCTCCTTGGCGATGTCCACACCGTTGAGGGTGATGTCCTCGGTCGCGATCCGGATCGTGCCACGGAACACGGGCGCCTCGAACCGCAGGAACTCCTCGACCGCGCCCTCGGCCAGCGACGGGTCGTTGATCAACAGCTCCAGCTGGTCGGGGTGCTGCAACAGGGCCTGCGTGCCGTTGCCGATCAGGTTCGCGGTCGTCTTGTGGCCCGCGATGATCAGCAGGACCAAAGTGGACACCAGTTCGTCCTCGGTGAACACGTCGTCCTCGTCCGCGGCCCGGATCAGCACGCTGACCAGGTCGTCACCGAGGTCGTTGCGGCGGTCGGCCAACAGGTCCAGCAGATACTGCTCGATCTTGTCGCTGGCCACGCGCAGCAGCCGGTTGCGCTCCTCGTCCGGGTACGGCGCCTCGCTGAGCATCACCACGTCGGCCTGGACCTGCGGCCGGTCGTGATCCGGGACCCGGAGGAACTCGCTGATCACGCGCATCGGCAGGCTGTACGCGAACTTCATCAGGTCGATCGGGCCCGTTTCGGGGAACTCGTCGATCAGATCGTCGGTGATCTGCTGGATCCGCGGGCGCAGCAACTCCATCCGCCTGGGCGTGAACGCCTTGCTGACCAGTTTCCGCAGCCGGGTGTGGTCCGGCGGGTCGGCGGTGATCATGTTCTTGATCAGTACCGGGCTGGCGTCCCGCAGCTGGTCCTGGAACCACTGCGGGGCCGCGTCAATGCGCTTCGAAAGGCGTGGATCGGTGAACGCCTTCAACGCGGTGGCGTAGTCGGCCACGACGTACGCCTCGGCGCCCGGCGGGTGGTCGATCTTGTGTACCGGGCAGCCCGAGCGCAGTTGCGCGGCCCAGCCGTGCGGGTCGTTGCCGGGCGAGTTGAAGAACTCCGGTGGCAGCGTCTTGTCAGTGGCGGTCACAGCTTCGACTCCTCCAGTTGTTCCGGACGGGGCAGCCGGCGCATGGTCGGCGTGAGAGTGGTGAAGGCGACGGGAACGGCGATCGCGCCGACGAACGTGAACACGGCGAACGGCCCGCCGAGGTCGAAGATCACGCCGATGGTGAAGATGCCGATCGGCTGGACGAGCATCGACAGGAAGAACACCGCGCCAAGCACGCGGCCGTGCAACTTGTCCGGCGCCAAGGCGGCGACGTAAGCCAGGAACAGCGCGCTGACGATCGGCCCGCGCAGGAACACCACACCGACGATGACGCCCATGACGATCACGTTCGGCACGACAGCGAGCAGAGCGGCGGCAACCGGCCCGACCCACGCGGCGAACCACATGATCCCGCTCGGGGACACGTGCTTGAGCACCCAGGAAGCGAAGAACGAGCCGAGGAGACCACCGGCACCGGCGAACGCGACTGAGATACCGATGACCGCGGACTCGGTGCCCTTGTCGTTGGCGGTTGCGGCGAGCGCGATGAACACGCCGGTGTGGTTGAACACCAGGTTGGAGCCCATGATCCAGGCCAGCGACCAGAACAGGATCGGCTCACGGCGGATCAGCCGGAAACCGTCCTTGGCGTGCCGTTTGCCGTCGTCGGCGATCGTCGACGCGGCCTGCATCGGTTTCTTGATGAACAGCAGCAGCGCGGTGGAGATCAGGAACGACACCGCGGCGCCGAGGTATGGGAAAGCCCGTGCGATGCCGAACAGCCAACCGGCGGCGGGCGGGCCGATCAGGGTGGCGCCGAAGAACCGGATCTGGTTCTGCGAGATCGCGGTCGGGACTTGCTGAGGCGGTACGAGTGCCTTGATGGCCGCGAGGCTGGCAGGCTGCGAGACGCTCAAGCAGACGGCCGAGAGCATCGCGATCACCAGGATCACGCCGAGGTTCACGTTGTCGGTCATGACCATCACGGCCAGACCGCCCAGCAGCGCGACCCTGATCAGGTTGCACCAGATCAGCAGCTTCTTGCGGTCGAACCGGTCGGCCAGCTGACCGGCGGTCAAGGACGTCAGCCCGGCGACGACGAGCTGGACCGACGCGATCAACCCAGCCCAGAAAGCGGATCCGGTGGTGGCCAGGATCAGCAGCGGGTAGGCGAACTCGGCGGTCTCCTTCGCCACCGCGGCGAAGGCTTCACTTGTCCACAGTGCCTGGAAATTCCCGTTGCGCCGCAACGGGATGAGTTTCTCTTCCTGAGCCGGTGGCGCTTTAGTGACCATGGGAGTCTCCTGAGTGGACGTGAACGGGCAGTAGTTCCCGCAGCCGGGCCGCGAGGCCGTGGACATGCGGACTGGTCAGCATCGACCAGTGGTCGCCCGCCACCGGGTGGATGCGGACTGGGCCTTGGTAGACACGGTTGAGCCTGGTGAGCAGCGCGGTCACGGTCCTGGTGTGGACGTCGGCCTTGAACACTGTGACCGGGCACGAGACGGGCCTCGGCCGGTATCGCAGCAGCGCGCTGACGTTGCGCACGAACTGATCGCGGACCTCCGGCGCGCGCCGAATCCGCCGGCCGATCGGACCGATGCCAAGGATCGCGCTGGCCTGTGACCACGTGCTGCCCACGAGATACTCGGGATCGAAGCCGATCGGCCTGCCGATCGCGGGAATGTGGCCGTCGAGGCAGATCAGCATGTTGACGTGGTCGAGTTGGGCGGCCACCTCGTGCGCGACGATCGCCCCGAACGACCAGCCGCCGACCGTGTACGGACCTGACGGTTGGATCTCGCGGATGCGCTCGACGTAGTGCGTGGCAAGAGATTCGATGGTACGAGCCGGACGGGACGGCTCAAGGCAGTGGACCGGGCGATCGATCAGCCCGACGAGCTCCTGATAGCCGAGTGCCGTCCCCATCGCGTCCGCGACAAGGAACAACGGCGACTCCGCGATAGTGTCTACTTTGGACAATCGGACAAGTTCGCCGTACGTGGCATTCGCGGTGAACTCGATAGTGGACACGGCACGGCCGGTCTTCTCCCGGACTTGCCGCAGCAGGGTGACGAGCATCAGCGACTCGCCGCCGAGCGCGAAGAAGTTGTCCGATTCGGACACGGACGCGACACCCAAAGTGCGGCACCACAGGTCAGCAAGCGGCCCACGGGGGGCGGTCGTGGTGACTTTCCGCGGCTTCACTTCGACATCAGGATCGGTCGGTGCGAAGGGATGTGACGGCAAGGAGCACCGCAGCGACTCAGAGTCGGCGGGAAGCGCGGAGTCGACACCGTGTTCCCACAGCGCACCCAAGGCACGCAACAGGTCGCGCTCGGGATCCTCCGACGTGCCCAGCAACGGAATCGTCGTGTTGCCGGCTTGCCAGGAAGGGTGATGGCGCACCGTGCTGATCATCGATGCGCCCGGGCCGAGCTCGATGAAAGACCGGAAGCCCGCCGCGAGCAGGACGCCCGCGCCATCGGTAAGTCGAACGGTGTTGAGCATCTGACCGGTCCAGTAGTCCGGGCTGAGCACCGAATCGGGATCTGCCCAGTCCCCGGTCTCGTTGGAGACCAGCCGGATGCGAGGGTCACGTGCGGGCGTGGCGGCCAGGGCGGCCCGCAGGGCGGCCGCGGCGGGCTTCATCAATGGGGAATGGAACGCCCGCTGGGTCGCCAGCGGACGGGCTTGGTGTCCGGCCAGAAATCTCTCCATGGCCGCGACCGGGCCGGAAACCACAGTCCGGCCAGGGCCTGCGACGGCCACGGAGATCTCCGGACCACAGTGGACATCGGCGGTCTCGATCGTGGCCATCAAGCCGGGCTCGGTGTCCCACATCGCCGTCGCACGTTCGAAGACCAAGTTGGCCGCCACATCGGGCTGCCACACGCCAGCCAACGCGGCAGCGGTGTATTCGCCGACGCTGTTGCCGAACAAAGCGGTTGCCTTGACGCCCCATTCGTTGAGCTGGCGGCCGAGGGCATAACCCAGCGCGAACAAACCGAGCTGCTGGTGAACGGTGTTGGCGAACCAGTCATGACCTTCGCCATCGGTGATGACAGGGGAGAGGTCGATTTTCACCGCCTCCGCGACCTCGTCGAAAGCCGTCTTGAACGCGGGCAGCAGACGATAAGGCGCCGCGCCCGCGGCCGAGCGCAACGTCCCCTGACCGGGGAACAGGAACGCAACCTTGCCCAGCGTCCGCGGCTCGGCGGAGGGTGCGGTCTCGCGCAGCAGGATCGCTGCCTGCGCGACGTCATCGGCGACGATGGCCTGTCGATGACGGTGAAACCGCCGTCCGGTGAGTGTTCGTGACACCTCGGACAAGATGTGGCCGGGCACGTGGACCGCCAGGTCCTCGCGGCTGCGGCTGAGGGCGTCGGCGGACGCGGCGGATACCGGGAGTATCCGCTTTCCGTTCCGAAGTGGACGGTCGTGTTCGGCTGCGGCCTGGACGACGACATGGGCATTGGTCCCGCCGACGCCGAACGAGCTCACGGCCGCCAACGGAACACCCCGATCCGGCCAAGGCCCGGTCGAAGCGCACACCTGGAACGGCGTGGATTCGATGTCCAGCAACGGGTTCGGCTCGTCGTAGTGCAGCGTGGGTACGACCTCGCGGTGTTCCATCATCAGCACGGTCTTGATCAGCCCGGCGACCCCGGCGGCGGCACCGGTGTGCCCGAGGTTGCTCTTCACGGCACCGAGCAGACACCACCCGGTGGCGTCCGTGCTGACCTGGAAGACATCGGTGAGTGCCTGGACCTCCACCGGGTCGCCCATGCGTGTGGCAGTGCCGTGCGCCTCGACGTAATCGATGTCCGCGGGGTCGATTCCGGCGATGTGCTGGGCGTAACCGATGACTTCGCGCTGCCCGGTGATCGACGGCGCGGTGTACCCCATCTTGTCGGAGCCGTCGTTGTTCAGCGCCGAGCCCAGAATCACCGCCGCGATCCGGTCGCCGTCCCGCAGCGCGTCCTCAAGCCGTTTGAGGACAACCACTCCGACACCTTCGCTGGGGACCGTGCCGCCCGCGTTCGCCGAGAAAGGCCGACAATGCCCGTCCGGAGAAAGGATTCCGCCGGCTTCGTACAGGTAGCCCCATTCATCCTTGGCCATCACGGTGACGCCGCCTGCCAAGGCCACATCGCACTCGAGACCAAGCAGGCTGCGCACGGCCATGTGGGTTGCGGTCAACGAGGTGGAGCACGCCGTCTGCACCGTCACCGCAGGCCCGCGGAAGCCGAGTTTGTACGCGACCCGGGTAGCCAGGAAGTCCTTCTCCCGCCCGATGACCTCGGCCATCTCGCTCTGTGAACCGTCCGCCGCGCGGCCGACGACATCGGCCCCGGCGTACAGCCCGATCCAGCCCGGAAACCGGGTCGGATCGATGCCCGCGTCGTCGATGGCGGCCGACGCGCACTCCAGGAACACCCGCTGTTGCGGATCGATCCCGGCGGCCTCGGCCCGGCTGTATCCGAAGAACGTCCAGTCGAAGTTATGCGAGCCAGCCAGGAAACCTTTGGCGGGAACGAACTCCGGCCGCTGCGCGATGTCGGTTGGCACACCCATGGCGATGGCCTCGTCACGGGTGAACCGCGAAATGCCCTCGACGCCCGCGCGCAGGTTCGCCCAATACTCACGGATGTCGGCCGCCTTGGGGTAGCGGCAGGCCATGCCGATCACGGCTACCGCCATCACCGGCCTCCGAGTTCGACGTACAGGTGGTCAAGGCCGACGTACGCGATGTTCGGTCCCCACACGGCCCCGTTTTCCGCGAGCCGTGCGTCCGGGAACCGCTGCACGAACCGCCGCAACGTGGTCGCGGCCTCAAGCCGGGCGAGGGAAGCGCCGACGCAGTAGTGCGAACCGAACCCGAAGATCAGGTGCTGGCGTTCGGATACCGGGCAGCCAGGACGGTCCTCCAGCAGGGCGCCGCCTGCCAGCGACACCATCACCAGGTCGCCGGATCGCAGCTGCGAGCCTGCGAACTCGAAGTCCTCCGCGACAACTCGGGAGACGTTCCGCAGTGGCGGCCGCTGCACAAGCACCGACTCGACGATCTCCTCGACGCCGTCGCCCGCGCGAACCGCCGCCCACAGCGCAGGATCACTGAGCACAGCCAGAACGCACGAACTCAGCAGCGATGCGGTGGTTTCCAAGCCACCGAACAGGATCATCGCCCACGTCGCGGTGTCCTGCGGCGATTCCTGCGACAGGCTCTGCTCCATCTGGAGCATCACCTCGTGCGCGCTCTTGGCGTGATCACGCCGGTACATCGCGGCGATGAACGCCGAAAGCCGCTGTGACCACGTGTGCAGGACCGAAGGAGGCTCCTCGACACCCACGATGTGTGCCATCACGCGCCCGGACACGGCCTCCGACACACTGGGCACCACGTCACCGGTTCGTGCCAGATCCTCCAGACACCAGTCGACGATCTCGGTGATCCGAGGCGCGAGAGAACGGATGTAGGACGGGGAAAGCAAGCGCTGCACGGGTTTACGCAGTGCCGTGTGCTCCGGATCGTCGGTGTGGACGAACCACAGCCGCAGGAACTCGGTGAGCGCGTGGTGCTCCTGCCGTGCCTCCTCGGTCATGTACAGCTCGCAGAGCCGGGCCGAAGTCTGTGACGAGAAACCCGGGTGGTTGAGCACCTGCCGGGCCAGCGCCGGATCGGACACGACCCAGCACTCCAGGCCGTCGTCCCAGTCCATGCCGCGCACGTCGTCGGCTGCCAGAGTCATGCCTTGCCAGCCTTCTCGATCAGGGAGTGCAGACCGGCCGGAGTCGGCGACAACAGGAAGTCGCGCAGCCGGACGGTCACCCCGAGCTCGTCCTTGACCAGGCGGATCAGCCGCAGTGCGCCCATCGAGTTGCCACCGACCGTGAAGAAGTCCGTCTCCGCGGTGAACTCGCTGGTCAGCGCTTCCGGCAAGGCCATGCTGAAGAACGCGGAGATCGGTGTGAGGTCCTCTTTGGGCTCGCCGGGGACGTGTTGCCCGGCGGGCACAGCGACCGCAGCCAGCGCACGCCGATCCACCTTTCCGTTGCTGGTGACGGGAATCTGGTCCACCACGGCCCACAGCGTCGGCACCATGTACACGGGCAGCTGCTCGGCGAGCATGTCCCGCAGCTCATCCGTGCCCACGCTGGCAGCCGGGACAACGGCTGCGATGAGCCGTTTGTCCGCGCTGTCACCGTCGCTGACCAGGACAACGGAGTCGCTCACGCGCGGATCGACCGACAGGACGTCGTTGATCGCGGACAGTTCCACCCGGTAGCCACGCAGTTTGACCTGGCTGTCCCGTCTGCCAAGGAACCGCAGGCGGCCGTGGGTGTCGATCCGCACGAGGTCGCCCGTGCGGTAGAGCCGCTCGGGAACGTCGGGGGAGAAGTGCCCGAAGCACCGGGCGGTTTCCTGCTCGTCGCCGACGTAGCCATCGGCCAGGCCGGCACCCGCGGCGTACAGCTCACCGACTGCCCCAGGGGGGATGAGGCGATGCCGGTCGTCCAGTACGTACACGCGGGTGCCGGGGATCGGGGTGCCGATCGGCAGTGGGCCGTCGACCTCGGCAGGGGAGGTCACGGTGTGTGTTGCGGTGAATGTCGTGTTCTCTGTCGGGCCGTATCCGTTGGTGATCAGGATGCCCGGATGCCGCTTGAGCACTCGTGCCACGTGGTCGTGCGGTACGACGTCGCCGCCGGAGATGAGCTGGCGCAGTCCGCCCAGCGAGTCCGGCGCGAACTCCTCGACCAGCCGGAACAGTCCTGCGGTCAACCAGGCGACACTGACCTTTCGCTCCAGCAGGAACGCGCCCAGTTCGGTCGGCGACGGGATCCCGGCGGGATAGATCTCCAAGGTGGCGCCGGACACCAGCGGTCCCCAGAACTCCAAAGTGGACGCGTCGAACGCGAGCGGCGACAGGCGCAGGACGCGCTCGCCCGGGCCGAGCCGGACAAAAGGTGCCTCGTGTACGAGCCGCACACCCGCACTGTGTGGAACGGCCACACCCTTGGGGACACCGGTCGAGCCTGAGGTGAAGGCGACGTAGGCAATGCGCCCTGGCTCTGCGGGAACGTCAGCGGACGGCCACCCGGGTTCCCAGGACGCGCAGATCGGGATGTCGTACTGGGCAAGGGCTTGCGGATCGGCGACCAGTGCCGCCTTGGCGTCGGCTTTGGCGAGGATCTTCGCGGTGTGCGCGCTGGGCGCACTCAGGTCGACACCGACGTACGCCGCTCCAGCCCACGTGATCCCGAGTACTGCCACGGTCTCCGCGATCGACCGGTCCAAGCCGATCAGTACCCGATCGCCGGGTTTGACGCCGGCTTCCCGTAATATCCTGGCCTGCTCAGCCGCGGCTCCGGCCAGTTCGGCATATGTCAGCTCGATATCGCCCTCGCGGACAGCCACCGCTTCCGGCGTGCGGCGCACGACATCCCGGAACAAAGAGTCCAGTGTGGACTCAGGGAAGTCCTGTCTTGTGTCGTTCAGTTCGTCGAGGACAGCGCGCCGAGCCGGGGAAATACACCGCAGCTCCGCCAACGCGGGGTTGTCGGCAGACGTCAGTTCCTGTGTGGCGGTGGCGAAGTCGGTGGCGAAGCCTTCCGCGTCCGCCTTGCTCCACACGCTCGTCGCGTACTCGACCTGCGCGGCGAGCGTCGGCTCGGATTGGCCGAACAGCAGCGACATGTCGAACTGGGCGCCACCGCCGTGGCCTTCTTCGACCCTGATCTGGCCGGTGCTCGTCTGGATGCGGTGCGGGACAAGCTGATCGTGCATGCCGAAACACACCTGCACGAGCGGGTGCGCGCCGAGGCTGCGGTCGACCCCCAGTCGGTTGACCAACTCGTCGAACGGCAATGCACCCGCGTCGATGCTGCGTGCCACCGAATCCTGCACGGATCGCAGGAAATCGGTGACCGGCTGGTCTTCGTCCACATCGACCCGGATCGGAACCAGATTGCCCGCCACCGCGATCAGCTCGGCGAGCTCGGCTGTGTCGCGGCCATAGAGGGATACACCGATCAGCATGCTTCGTGCGCCAGTCCACCGGCTCAACGTCAGGGCGTAGGCGCCGAGCAGGAAGGCGAACCGCGTGACACCGATGTCCTGCGCATGCGCCTTCACCTGCGCACTCACGTTCGGCCCGAGGTCAAGCGTGATCCGCTCGCCGTGCGGGTCCTGGATCGACGGACGCGGCCGGTCGGCGGGCAGTTCCAGCACGGTCGGCACGCCATCGAGTTGCTTGAGCCAGAACTCAGCCTGACGGTCCCATTCGCCGTTGTCCCGCAACATCTCTTGCCTGGCGACGAGCGCGCGCATGGCGGGGGCGGGCTGTGTGTACGGCGATGGCTTCCCGGCTACGAAGGCGTCGTAGTTGGTGAAGATCTCCGTGAACAACAAGCCAATGGCCCAGCCGTCGAGCACCATGTGGTGCCCGGCAAGCACAATCGCCTCCCCGGCCGCACTGGCCACGCGAACAAACCGGAATGCCGGGGCGGCTGAGAGATCGAAGGGTTTGCGGCCGTACTCGGCGGCCGTCGCACGGACGAAATCGTCGAAGTCGTCGCCGGTGTGCTGGACATCGGTAATCTCGGCCGTGTGGTGGCTGAGCACGACGGGTTTGACGTCTCCGTCGTGTTCCCGGAACACAGTCCGCAAGCCGGCGTGCCGCGCCACTGTTGCCGCGACCGCCTGCTCAAACGCGGACCGATCCAGGTGTCCGCTGTCCACGAAGCACGTGAACACCAGGTTGTACGTGGACCCGCCGACGACTTTCTCCGTCATCCACATTCCCCGCTGCGTCGGCGAAAGCACGTCGACCGACTCGACCACCGGTGCCTCTTGGGAAGCGATCTCGGGTATGGCAAGCACTTCAGCGAGGGGAGTGGCTGACAACAGGTCGGCAACGGGAATGCGGATCCCGTGTTGTTCCTGCACCAACGCGGCGAGACGCATCGCGCGTAGCGAGTCCCCGCCCAGCCCGATGAAACTGCGCGTGGCGAACCCGGTCACGTCAGTGTCCGGGCCCAGGACCGCGACCGCGTACTCGTCCAAAGACATGGTTCGCCTCCGTGGGCAATTGAGTGTGTGAGGGTGCAGATTCAAATAAAATTGACGGCTATTACCGACGGCGAGCCCGTGCCGCGTTGATCAAATCGGCACGACTGGTGCCACGGAAACCCGCGGTGGCGGAATTGTCCGATTCGGCGAGGAGTTCGGAATGGCCCTTGACGGTTCCGGCCCTGAACAGATCGACGGCTTTCAGCGCACGGCCGGTTGTCTGATTGAGTCGCTCAACGAGCATGACAAGACGCAGCGAGTCACCACCCTGGTCGAAAAAGGTGATGTCGTCGGCTACTTCGGGGACGCCGAGTACTTCTCGCCATACCGAACGGACGATCTCGAGCCGTTCGTCGGCATCGGCTAAATGCGCGTCAGCGGTCTGCTGGTCGGACACGGAACGGCTCCTCTGTTGAATAGGCGAGGTCAACGGCACTACGGCGTAGGCCGGAAAGCAGTGATTCGATCGTCGGCTGGTCGAACAGATCCGTCGGGTAGTCGATCGCCAGCGTCATGCGGCTGCCGGATTCGTGCTGGTCCACGCGGACGAACAGGTCCAGGTCGTACTTGGTGTACACCGGGCCGTCGAGCCGGTACCTCCCGGTCACGCCGGGTGCGAGCGGCAGCTCGAGCGGCAGGTCGTCCACGTTGACCAGCACGGGAGTCAACGGCGGCCAGAGCACTTGCCGTCCGGGATTGAGCGCGGCCGCGATCGAATCCAGCGGCACATCGCTGTCCATGAACGCTTCCGTCGCGCCGATTCGCGCGTTGCGCAGCAGCTCACGCCACGTTGTCGTGTCGTCGATTTGGACGCGCAACACGAGCGTGCACATGAACATGCCGATCGCGTCGGCGGTCGCCGGATCCTCACGGCCCGGCCAGCCGAGCGCGAACAAGAAGTCCCGCTGGCCCGAATATCGCGACAAAGTGCCTGCCAGCAGCGCTACCGCGGTCATGAACGGCGTGCAGCCCTCCTGGCAGGCGACCGCCATGACCTTGCCGGTCAATTCCTCGTCCAGCTCAATGGCGAGGTTGGCGCCGAGAACCGAAGCCTGTGCCGGGCGCCGGTCGTAAGGCAGTTCCACGGTCATAGGGGCGCCACGGAGGCGCTCGACGGCCTCAGCTACGCGCTCCGCGTCTGGAGGCGGCGACGAAACCACGTCGGCAGGATCGGCTGACATGGTTTCCGCGGGTCGCTCGCCGCGGGATATCGCCTGGTAATTGGCGATGATCTCGTTCACGAGCAAATGCCGTGACCAGCCGTCAAAGGAAATGTGGTGCATGGTCAGCACCAGCAGAGTCGTGTTCTCGTCGACCTTGACGACCTCGCCGCGCGCCTGTGCCTCGGTGGCCAGGTCGAACGGAGTCCAGCAGAGCACGTCGACCAGCCGGTCGAGCTCCTCGGCGGTCCAGCCGTCGGCCAGCGCGTCGATGAAACCGACTTCGCCGGGCGGGCCGTCGGTCCGGTATTCCACACGCAGCGTGTTCGTGTCGAGACGGAATCGCGAACGCAATGCCGGATGCCTGCCGAGCGCGAGCTGAGCGGATTCGACCAAAATGGCGTTATCGACTCCGCCGGTGAACTCGAGCACCGTCGGAATGAGATAAGTCGGCCGGAGTTTGTCGTCCTTGTCGAGGACCCAAATGCCCTGCTGGGCTGGTGTCGCCAATTTCCAGATGGCGTTATCTGTCACTGCGTTACACAAAGCGAGCTGACCCCCTGCGCTTGCTTCCCCCCACGTGGCTGCCGGGTACGTTAAATCCGCTCCCAGTCGATGTCAATGTCCTTTCAAAACGCGCTCACGTTACGGATTTCAGCTTTCTGCAGCGATGTATCCGGAGTGATGCCCCAAAGGGCAGGTGGATCTGCAATTGGACCGAATTGCGGCAACGGTGACGTTGACACGGTGTTCGGGGCCGTGTCACGCTGGCCCGGCGACTGGGGAGACGGTCGAGGCGCGTCTGGGGATGTGTCCGTATTTGAAGATCTATTTTCGCGCGCCCAGTCGCGGTCCCGGGAAAGCAAAGGGCGGAATGTTGCGAGTACACGAATCAACCATTCACCACACTCCGGCCGCGCGCTGCCCGATGCATCTCGGCGGCGACGATCTGGTCGACCCGAACCTGTACAGCGACGGCAGCGCCTATGAGGTGTGGCGGCGGTTGCGGGCCACGGAAGGCCTGAGCTGGCAACAAGTGGACGCCGAGCGCGGCTTCTACTCGGCCGTCCGGTTCGCCGACGCCGACTACGTGCTCAGCAATCACGCGTTGTTCACGTCCGAACGCGGCACGTTGCTGGATCTCCTGGGAACTGACGACCCGGCGGGCGGGACGCAGCTCGCGGTCACCGACCCGCCGCGGCACACCGAGATGCAGACCAGGCTGAAGAAGGCCCTGGCGATCAAAGCCGTTGACCGGCAACGGGAAATGATCCGCGGCAAGGTGCTCAAGCTGATCGAGCCGATCGGCGACGGCGGCGTGTTCGACTTCGGCAACGCCATGCTGGACATGCCGATGGCCGTCACGGGCACCATGATGGGCCTGCCGGAGTCCGACTGGGACTGGCTGACCAGGATCAACACCACGTGCATCGCGCCGGACGACCCCGAGTACCTCGGCGAGGCCGGGCGCGGGCTGACACTGGCCTTCGCGCACCACGAACTCTTCGGCTACTTCCAGGAACTGGTCCGCCACCGGCGCGAGAACCTCGGCGACGACTTGATCAGCGTCCTGATCACGACCGAGTTCGAGGGCAGGCACATGTCCCTCGGCGAGATCGTGTCGAACTGCTACAGCCTGCTGCTCGGTGCCAACGTGACCACGCCGCACTCGCCCAACTTCGTGATGGCCGAGTTCACCGAGACCGACATCCTCGCCGACTGGGCCGCGCACCCGAAGGTCAACACGACCGCGGTGGAAGAGGCCCTGCGCTGGGCCTCGCCGGTGAACCACTTCCTGCGCTACGCCACACAGGACGTCGAACTCAGCGGCACCCAGATCAAAGCCGGTGACGCCGTCGTGGTCTGGCTCGGCGCGGCCAACCGGGACGACAACGAGTTCGCCGACGCCTCCACTTTCGACATCCGCCGCAAACCCAACAAACACTTGGCTTTCGGCGCCGGACCGCATTACTGCGTCGGCCACAGTGTCGCGCGCGTGACGTTGCGCATCCTGTTCGAGGAACTGCTCAGCAGGTACGAGGACTTCCAGCTGGCCGGCCGGCCGGAGCGGCTGGTGTCCAATTTCGTCTCCGGCTACAAGCACGTGCCGATCACTGCCCGGCGCCGCACGTGAAGTGGTTGCGCCAGTACGGATCCGGCGACGCAGGCCGGATCCGGCTGTTGTGCTTTCATTACGCGGGCGGCACGGCGTCGATGTTCCGGACGTGGCACACGCTGTTCCCTGGCGCCATCGAACCGATCGCGATCCAGTTGCCCGGCCGGGACGATCGGTACGCTGAACCGCCGTACGAGTCGATGTCCGAACTGGTCCCGGATCTGGTCGAGGCGCTGCGTCCGGTGTTGGACGAACCCTTTGCCTGCTACGGGTTCAGCATGGGTGCGCGCGTAGCGTTAGCACTGTCCTATGAGTTGCGGACCCGCGAGTTGCCCCTTCCTGTAAAGCTTTTTGTCGCGAGCAGCGCCGCGCCGGTACTGCGGTTGCCGGTTCGAGGCTGGGACGAGAGCGACGAAGGCCTTGTCGCATACATGAAGGAGCTGGGCGGGACGTCAGCGGTCGTGTTCGATCACCCGGACCTGCTCGAGTTGTTCCTGCCCACCGTTCGCGCGGACCTGAAGGTCGTCGGTACGTGCCCAGTGCCCGAACGGGAACCGCTGACTGTGCCCATTCGGGCATTCTCCGGCAACGACGACACCGAGGCATCCCCTGACCGGATGTTGCCGTGGCGGCAGGAAACCAGCGCCGAGTTCGACCTCAACATCCTGCCCGGCGGGCACTTCTTCACCGATGAGGGCACAACCCACATCCTCAACGCCATCACCAAAGACCTCGTGAGTGTTTTGGCCGGTTAGAACCGGCCAAAACACTCACGAGGGTCTCAATGGGTTGAGTCGAGCTTTCCGCGCTGCTCCTCAGTCAGCTCAAGGTCAACAGCGGCAAGGCTTTCCTCGATCTGCTTGACCGACGAGGCGCCGACCAGCGGGATGATCGGGATCTCGCCACCGATCATCCACGCCAGTACCACCTGGTTGACTGTCGCCCCGGTCTCGTTCGCAACGTCTTGCAAAGCGGCTCGCCGCAACGGGTTTCCGGCGTGATCCCAGTCCGGGCCGAGGTCCCGGTCCGGGTGCACGTACGCGCCGGCAAGCAGCGGCGAGTACGCGACCAACGTCAGCTCAGGCGTCTCACGCAGATACGCCAACAGATCACCGCTCACATAGCCCTGGTTCCCGTACGGGGAACGACGTCCAGGCCGGTCGGTCCGGGCCCGCAGGTAACTGTGCTGGTATTGCAGGACTTCGTATCCCGGCAATCCAGCGGCCGCGGCGAGCGCGCGAGCTCGTTCCACCCGCCAGGACCAGTGGTTGCTCACGCCCAGCAAGCCGGCCGTCCCGTCGGCGACCAACTCGGCGAAAGCCTCGACGGTTTCCTGCAACGGCGTGGCGGCGTCCTCCACGTGGGCGTACAGCAGCCCGATCCTGTCGAGCCCCAACGTTTCCCGGCTGCGCTCGGCGGACTCGCGAATCGCCTTGGCGGACAAGCCTTCGATGTTCTCCGGCTTGGCCGTGGCGGCGAAGTCCAAGCCTGCCGCGATCGGGCGGCCGCCGAGCTTGGTGGCGATGAGGACGTCGTCGCTCACCTGACGGCTTGCCCGCCACCGGCCCAGAACCGCTTCGCTTTCCCCGCCCTGGCTGCTGTTCACCCAGAACGCGTAGTTGTTGGACGTGTCGATGAACGTGCCCCCGGCATCGACGTACCGGTCGAGGATCGCGAACGCGGTTTCCTCGTCTGTGCCCGTACCGAAGTGCATCGCGCCCAGTGCGAGCACGCTGACTTCGCGGCGGGTCTTGGGATCCTGACCGATCGTGCGGTACTTCATGCGCCGAGCCTACCGGCTGGCCACCCAGTCCACTATGGACTTGGCCAAGTTCCCCGATGGACGAACAGGCGTGGTTTCGGGCAAAACGGCGTTCACCGGACCGGCCAATTGGTCGTCGACGAGCGCACGCAGATAGAAGTCACAGAGATGGTCGCGGCCGAGACTCGACGGTCGCACCCACACCATGCGTATCCCGGCGGTGTCGTCCCTGAAACGTGACGTGGTCACGAAAACTCGCACACCGCTGCGGGCCGCGAGCCGCGCGAGTTCGACGGTCGAACCCGCCAGGTCCACAACTCCATCGACGCCGTCCATCGGATCATCGGGCTTCAGCCGGACAACGCGATGCCCGCCCGTGGACAACAAGGCAGTGAACGCAGTGCCGACAGCCGTCTCGTAGCCAGTCACCGCCACAGTCAACGGCGACTTGCTGTAAAGCGCGTGCACAGCCAAGTCGGCGGCCAGCTGCTGGTGCCGGTAATCGAACATGGGCCGTAGCAAGAACTTGGGCACGGGAGTCTCGACCCGGTCGGTCAACCGGGTCCGGGACGGCCCCTCGGCCGCGAACTCGTGCCGATGACGCCAGTACGTCACCCGGGACAGCGGACCTTCGAGGTGGTCGACGAACAGGTCCGGCGGGTGGTACCCGGCGGCCTGGTGCTGGGCGATCCAGCGCAGACCGCCGGGCAGCCCGAGGATCGCTGCGCCGTCCCGGAGCGAGCCGGACTCCTGCACGACGCGGACCGGCTGCCACGGCGGACTGAGCCGGACCAGTGCGCCCCGCCGGGCGTGCCAGTCGAACACCTGCTGCAACGGAGCGTCCACGACGCTCGAGTACACGATTCCCATCGCGATCGAGTATCCGCCGTTGACGGCAAACTTGCCGACGCGCAGGTGTGTACCGGATCGGTAGGTTTCCACCATGGTGGCGGGTGCACTGAACGCGGAGCCCACGGATGTCCCGGTTTTCGGCCATTACCGGATCGAAGGCCTGCTCGGCCGGGGCGGGATGGGCGTGGTCCATCGCGCGTACGACACCGTGAACGACCGGGTGATCGCGCTCAAGCGGCTGCCCGGGTCGGTCACCGACCGGGACTACCGGGCCCGGTTCAAGCGCGAGGCCCGGCTGGCCGCGGCGTTGACGCACCCGAACATCGTCCCGGTCAACGACTTCGGCGAGATCGACGGTGACCTGTTCATCGACATGATGCTGATCGAAGGCACCGACCTGCGCCGGGCGATGGGCGCGGGCACGATCGACCCGGACCGCGCGATCAAGATCCTCGCCCAGGTGGCGTCCGCGCTGGACGCCGCGCACGCCGAAGGCCTGATCCACCGGGACGTGAAGCCGTCCAACATCCTGCTCGGCGAGAACGACCACGCCTACCTGGCCGACTTCGGCATCGCCAGGGAGACCTCGCCCGAGGCGACCGCGCTGACCAGATCCGGCGACCTGATCGGCACATGGGACTACATGGCCCCGGAACGGCTGTCGGCAGGCCACGTCGACGGCCGTTCCGACCAGTACTCGCTGGCCTGCGTGTTGTTCGAATGCCTGACCGGCCGCCTGGCCCATCCCGCGTCCGACCCGGCCGCCAAGATCGCGGCGCACCTGCTGCAGCCGCCACCCGCGCCCTCGGTGTTCGACCCGGCCATCACCAGGGAACTCGACGCCGTGGTCATGCGTGGCATGGCCAAAGATCCGGCACGTCGGTTCGCCACCACCGCCGAGCTGGTCACCGCGGCGAGAGCGGCCGCGTACGCCGGAGCCACCGAGAAAGCCGCGCCGGCCACCGAAGACCAGGCGAAACTCGTCAAAGCCATCCTGCGTTCGTCGGCCCCGCGCCACAAACCGACCAAACCGATCACCGCGACCGCGCCCTACCCGGGCCTGGTCGGATTCGACGAGCAGGACGCCGATCTGTTCCACGGGCGTGCGCACGTCGTGACGGATCTGTTGGTGCGAATGGCAGAACAGCTCGACGGCGGCGAACCCGTCGTGCTGGTCGGCGCCTCTGGTGCGGGCAAGTCGTCAGTGCTGCACGCGGGCCTGCTGCCGACGCTGATCGACTGGCCGCATGTCGTGATCACGCCGGGACCGAACCCGATCGGCACGCTGGCCGCGGCCATCGCCCCGCACGTCGGCGGGGATCCGGCCGACTTGGCCGCCCGGATCCGATACCAGCCGTCGGAATTCGGGTCGCTGTGCGGGAAACGCATGGTGATCGTGATCGACCAGTTCGAGGAGCTGTTCACGCACGGAGTCCCGGACGAGGACCGCCGGGCGTTCGCCACGGCACTGGCCAACGCCCGGCCTGCGCTCGTCCTGCTTGCTGTCCGGGCTGACCTGGTCGACCGGTGCATCGAACTGTCGCCGCTGATCCCCGCGTTGACCGCGCCGGTGCTGCTTGGCGCGATGGACGCGACCGAACTGCGGCAGGCGATCGTGCAGCCCGCGCGGGATTTCGGCGTGGACATCGAACCTGGTCTGCCGGAACGGTTGATCGCCGATCTCGGGGTCCGCGGCGAGGCCGGATACGACCCCGGCGCCCTGCCGAGGATGGCGCACGCCCTGCGAGAAGCGTGGAACTTCCGGGAAGGCACGACACTCACGCTCGCCGCGTATCGCAAGGCAGGCGGAATTGACGGCGCGGTGTCCCGTACCGCGGAAGACATTTACGCCCAGCTCGACCCGACTGGGCGTGAGATGCTGCGCTCGGTGCTGCTGCGCCTGGTCACGGTGTCCGACGACGGCGCCGTCGCACGGCGGCGCGTCGACCCGCGCGAGATCGGCGGGCACATCCTGGACGGCCTGATCGCGACACGTCTGGTCACAGTCGATGCCACGGGCGCCAGGCTGAGCCACGAAGCGCTGCTCACCGCGTGGCCCCGATTGCGGGACTGGATCGACGAGGACCGGGCCGGTCTCATCCAGCACCGGCGGTTCACCGACGCGGTCCGTGTCTGGGCGGAATCCGGGCAGCAGGAGGACGACCTCTACCGTGGTGTGCGGCTCGCGACCGTCAACGCGTGGCTTGAGCAGGGACGAACCCAGCTGCAGCCGGCCGAACAGGAGTTCCTGGACCGCTCGAACGCCGCCGAACACGCGGGCGCGATCGCCGCACGCAAGCGGACCAGGCGACTGCGCACGATGGTGGCCGCGCTGAGCGTGCTCTTGTTGGTTGCCACAGGTGCGGTGGTCGTGGCGACCCAGCTGCAACAAGACGCGAGCAACGAGCGTGACCGTGCGGACCTTGGGCGGCAACTGAACCTGTCCCGTCAACTCGCCGCCGAGTCCGAATTGTCCAGAGGCCTCGACCACGCGAGAACCGGGCTGCTCGCACTGGGATCGTGGCAGGCCGGGCAGACGGTCGAGAGCCGCAGCGCTTTGCTTGGCGTGCAGACGGATCACTACCGAGGCCGGATGACCGGTCACGACGGGCCGGTCTCGGGCATCGCGATCAGCGACGACGGAAAGATCGCCGCTAGCGGTGGCCGTGACGGGTCGCTGAGGTTGTGGGATGTGCCCAACCGCAAGCAGTTGGCCGTGTTGAACGATGATGACGGGTGGTATCGCACGGTTTCGATGTCTCGAGATGGCCGGCTCCTGCTCGCGGCGAACGTCCTCAAGGGCTCGGTGACGCTGTGGAACGTGCCGGACCGCAAGCAGATCTTCGCCGTGCCGATCAAGGCGATCGACGGGCAGATCGCACCGGACGGGTCCTCCTTTGCCGTGTACACCGAACAGGGCATGACGGTGTGGGACACGGCCAAGCTCACAGAAACCACCCGGTTCGCCGCGGCTGGTTCGCCCGTGATGTCCTACAGCCAGGACGGAAAGCTCGTCGCATCCGCCAGCCAACACAACGTCATCGTTCGCCAGGTGAGCGACGGCGCGACGGTCGCCACTCTCACCGGTCACACTGATGACGTCACAGCGATGGCGTTCAACCGCCCTGGCACGGCGTTCGCGACGGTCGACGCGGATGGCCACATGCGACTGTGGGACACGGCAAAGTGGACACAGGTGATGACGGACCGAGTCAGCGAAGGCGGATTGAGCACGGTCGCGTTCAACCCGGCCGGGACGGCGGTGCTGGCAGCGGGCGCGGGGACAGCAATCAACGTCTGGGACATCGCGTCCGGTCGAGTGATGCTGGGACTCGGCACCGGCTCGGTCACTACGTTCGGGCTCGCCGTGACAGGCGACGGACACACGTTCCTCAGTGCGGACTCCGAAGGGCAGATCACCGTGTGGGCGTTCCAACGGGCCGTGCTCGGCCGTCGGGACACAGCGATGGTGGGTGTGGCGTCGCATGGGAGGTTTCTTGCGACGGCCGGAGCCGATGGCGCGATCCGCCTGTGGGACAACACGACTGGCGATGAGATCCGGCAGGTCAAGCATGGTGATGCGGCGGGCGCGGTGGCCTTCACCCCGGACGGTTCGCGGGTGATCTCCGCCGGTCCGGATGGCGCCGTCGTCTCATGGGACATGGCCACGGGAACCGAGAAGGCCAGATTTTCCCGCCCTGGCACGGAGTTCACCGAGGTGGCGGTGAGCCCTGACGGCAAGACCGTGGTCGTGGCGGGCAAGACTCCGGCCGAAGCGGGCACCGACGTCGATCGGGACGAGATCGTGTTCCTCGCCGCCGACAACCTGGCGATGACCAGTCGCAGGCCGACTCGCCAAGAGCCACGTAACGAGCCCATTCCGGCGGTGAACTACGCGACCTCGGTGACGTACAGCCGAGACGGCCGCACACTGGCGGTCACCTTGTCCGCGGGCAAGGTCGGACTGCTCAACATGGCCGATCCCGCCGGGCCGATGCGGATTCTCGACGGTCACAGCGGAATCGCGATGGACGCGGTGTTCACGCCGGACGACCAGACCCTGGTCACCGGTGGGTCGGACCGGGTCGTCCGGTTCTGGCGCGTCCAGGACGGTCAGGCCGTCGGCACTATCCACGGCCACGACGCGCCGATCCGCAAGGTCCGTTTCACGCCGGACGGCATGACCCTCGTGACCGCCAGCCAGGACACCATCCTGCGGTTGTGGGAGTTCCCCAGTGGCAAGCCGTTGGCCCGGCTCGACCGGCACGACGACTCGATCAACGACACCACCTTCGACGACTCCGGAGCGCGGGTCGTGAGCGCCTCCGCCGACGGCACCGCGCGGGTCTGGGACCTCAACACCGAGGGCGCTGTCCGGGACATCTGTGGCAGGTTGGACAAGGCCGCCATGGCCGATCAGTGGGCCTCGCTCGGCCCGGATCGCGGTAGTGTGCCGTCGTGTCCGAACTGAGTGTCGTCGTTCGGGGAACAGGAATGGCTTCGGTCGTCCTGAAGCCGGGGGAGTCGTTGCTGTTCGGGCGGGCGCCGCACCACGCGCTCAAGCCCGGCGGCATCGCCTTGACCTTGCCCGACTGCGCTCCGCACATCTCACGGCTGGTCGGTGAACTCGTCGTCGGCACGGACACCGTGGCGCTGAAATGGCTCGGCTCCGGCGAAGCGCAGCTGTCCGGCTTGTTCGACGCACCCGGCGGCGCACGCCGGGTGATCATGACGAAGTCGATGTCCGCGCTGCTCGACGACGGCGAGAACCAGCTGGTCATCCTGCTCGGCAGGCAGACCGCGCAAGGTTTCGCCGATCTGCTGATCAGCATCGACGTCACCCTCGCGCAGGCGCCGTCCGACATGCCGGGCAGCCCGACCGGCCAGATCACGAGCGCCGGGCCGGGCCTGGTCCGGGAGAGCCGCGACTGGTACGTGGCCCTCGCGTTGACCGAGCCGTGGCTGGTCGGCAAGGACGACTACCCTCGGCCGCCGTCGAACCGTGAGATCTACGAACGAGTTCTCCACTGGCACGGCTACGCCTGGAATCTGCAACGGCCGCAACGGGTCGACGACGCCATCCGGATCATCTCGGCGATCGCCTTCGGCGCACGCGATGATCCGTACCTCGCGCCGCACGACGGTCGGTTGCAGAACATCCGGTTCGCTGTGGCCCGTCGTGCGGCGGAGATGCGGTTGGTCACGGTGTCAGACTTGGCTGAAGTGGAGCGTGTCGCTCGGCGGCGGCCCGTCGTCTGACCAGCCATACGCCGAGGCCGGCTGCGATCAGCGTGACTCCGCCGAGGATGTACGCGAGAAGTGTCATGAGGTCATGGCCACTGCTCGGCGCGCCTCCCTTGGCGATGGCCTTGTCCCGGAACTTCGCGGCTTGGACGTTCGTCGGGCAATCCGCGACCACAGCGGCGAAGTAGTCCACGGCTGAGTCGTAAGCCCCGGCGTAGTACCGTTCCAGCCCTGTCCGGTAGTTGCGGTCATGGGTGCCTAGAGCGGGTTTGATGTCCCGCATCAGGCCGTTGACCACATGGGCTTGGGCGATCCTGCCGTTGTGGCGGGACAGACCGAGCAGGCGGCCTTGCGCGTCGAGGGCGAGACCGTCTCGCATGGTGTGGACCGGCCCGGTCGCGACTTCGACGGAAGGCAGTCCAGAACGGGGAATCCACAGCACGGCGATGTCACCGTCGGCCGGTGCGAGCAGATCGACCACGGTGGCGTTGTCGCGGTCGACCTTGACCACGCGGCCTAGGGAACGGTCCTGTGCGGGCCCTTCCGCGACCGCGCGTTCGGCCAGCATTTTGCGTGCCGCAGTGGGATCATCGATCCGGCCGACCTTGGCCAGGTCCTTGATCGCCGCGTCGAACAGCGCGCCACTGCCGCCATCCGGTCCACTGTGGATACAATTGCTGGTGGTCACCACGTATCCGGCCGGGTTGATCACCGCTCCCGGGCAGCTGACCCGGACCTCGTAACCCTTGGCCCCACCGAAAACCTCGCCGGTCTGCTTGTCGCGGACCCAGCCGTGCCAGGTCACGCTGACCGAGACGATCGCGGGTTCGGCGATGTCCACCGGGTCGACGGCCGTCGGGGTGGGGAAGGTCAGCAACGCCGTCACGAACAGGACGCGGATCATCCGTACACCCCGGTTTCCTTGGTACGGACCCACACGGACCGGTAGCCGGTGCCGGTCGTACCGGTCTCGGTCAGCCGGGTGGAGGTGCAGGTGTACTGATCGACTTCTTTCCAGTTCGGATCCGGTTGCAGTGGCTGCGTGTTGAGCAGGCCTCGCTGGTCGTAGTACCGGAAGGTCATCGATGCGGTGACCGGTCCCTGATACGTGATGGCTTTGGCGTCGGCGCTCCACCGGAACTCGTACGTGCCGTCACTGACCATTCGCTGCTCGTTGCCGCGGTGGCGGCCGATCTGGGTGAAGGCTTCGCGCCGTTCCCCGCCAGTGCCGTCCGGCCGAAGGATCAGGAACCGGCCGCGCCCGGTGAACGCGAACGGCGGTTGATCGGTGTAGAACTTGTACGTCGTGTACTCCTCGATGCTGCGCCACGTCCCGATCAGACACGCGGGCGGCCCGACCGGCCTGGACGCCTCGGTTGTCGCGATCGCCGCCAATGGACTGACCGGCGGCGCGGCATCACCGGAACGCTCAGGGATGTCGGCGGAGATCACCACGGCGGTGAGCGTGGTCGCTGCGATGAACGCGCCTCCGGCGACGGCGAACAACACCACGGCAGTACGACTCAACGGCGTTTCCCCTCGGGCTCGAGTTGTGCGCCAGGCTAAGGCGCGCAACCGGTGCGTCACGAGGGGAAAACTGCCGGAAGTTTCCGGTTTGTCAGACGGCAGCGGCGACCACGAAAGCCACCCGGCTCGCCGCACAGGCCGTCCCAGACACCGGAGATCGTCGCGCGGTTTACTCGACCGTGGCCCAGAACTCCGTGAGGACTTCGGCTGCCTTGTCCGGTGCCTCGTACGGCCAGAAGTGGCTGGCCTCGATCGTCTGGAACCTCGCGCCCAGTGCGATCGCGACCTCGCGAGCCTTGCCCTCCTCGGAGAACGGGTCATTGGTCGCGTGCAGCACGAGACCAGGCGCATCGGTCGGGATCAGCGGCCCCCAATGGCTGTGCGGGTTCGGCGTGGCCGATCGGTAGAGCGACAAGATCGAGGCACCCATTGTCTTGTCGGTTCCCTGCGCCATTTCCCGAGCATCCTCGAGCGAAGGACCGTACGTGGTGTACCGCTCGGCCAACGTCTCCGTGGGGGTAGCGAGCATTTGCTCGATCGCGGCTTCACCTGTTCCCGGTGTCTGCCAGACCTGGGCCTGCGGGTGCCAGACGTAGTCGGGGTGCAGGATGTTTCCGACGTCGGCGACCCAGGAGCGCAGCCGGTGCGTCAAAGCCAGGCGGTACGCCAGGCCGGCACCCCAGTCATGGCCGACCAGGTCCACCTCGTCGAACCGGTCGAGTTGATCGGCCACCCACGCGACGTACTCGTCCTTCGTCGAATCGAATCCTTCCGGCCGTGCGCAGCCGAATCCGGGCAGCGACAGCGCGACGGACTCCACGCCGATCGCCGCCCGGACCTTCCGCCAGATGACTGCGGTCTCCGGCACTCCGTGCAGAAATACGATCACCGGGTCAGGCTACCGGCAGTAGCTGATTCAGCACGTCATCCAAAGTCACCAGGCCTGCCAGTGCGCCGTCGGCCTCGACGAGCGCCAGGTGGTTACGGGTCTCGCGCATCGTGCTGAGCGCCGCGTAGATCGGCGTTGTCGCACTCAACGTCAGGACCGGACGCATCAGCGAGGAGGCCGTCGCATCGGACGGCTGCAGCAGCGCGTCGCGGACGTGCACCACGCCAACAGGCCGTCCCTCGGACATGACGACCAGCCGGAGGTGCCCGGTTTCCCGTGCGGCCGCCTGGATCCGCGCGCACGTGGCATCGGGGGAGACGGACGCCAGGTCAGGCCGGACGATCTCCCGCAACGGCCGGGAGTTCAGCTCCAGCGCGGTCGCCAGTTGCTCGTGCCGCGAGTCGTCCAACGCGCCGGCCCGCGCCGAGTGGTCCAAGAGCTGACGCAAGTCGTCCGGACTGCGGCCCGGGCTCACCTCGTCCACCGGCTCGACACCGAACCTCCGGAGGAACCAGTTCGCCATGGTGTTGAGCGCCACCAGAAGCGGCCGCGTGAACCACATGAAGGCCCGCATCGGCAACGCAAGCAGAGTCGCGGAGAACTCCGGATGCGCGATCGCCCACGACTTCGGCGCCATCTCACCGACGACCAGGTGCACGAACGTCACCACGATCAGCGACAGCACGAACGCGATGACATCGGCGGTCACGTCGGGCAGGCCCCAGGCGGTCATCAGTGGCGTGATCATGTCGTGCACGGCCGGTTTCGTGACCGCGCCGAGAACAAGCGTGCACAGCGTGATGCCCAGCTGCGAACCCGCCAGCAACAAGGACAACTCGCGCGAGCTGCGCAACGCCGCCCGCGCCGACAGGCTTGACTCGGCGGCTTCCGCCAACCGGTACTGCCGCGCTGCCACCAAAGCGAACTCCACGGCGACGAAGAACGCGCTCAACGCCACGACACCAGCGGAGATCATCAACGCGAGCCACGTGCTCATTCCGGTCACGTGATCACCTGCAGCAGCACGGTTTCCGGCACGTGCCGGGCGACGCTCTGGACTGTCACGGCGATCTTGTGCTCACGGAGGAGCTTGATCGTGACTGTGTCGCCGGGTTCGGGCAGCCGTTGCATCTCGGTGATGACCAGGCCCGCTATCGTTTCGTACTCGCCTTCCGGCAGGTCGTGCCCGATCAGTCGTTCCACCTCGTCGATGTGGGTCGTGCCGGACAGCAACCAGCCGTCCTCGGCCGCTGTGGCGATGCCTTCTCCCGCGGGATCGTGTTCGTCGGTGATCTCTCCGACGAGTTCCTCCGCGATGTCCTCCATCGTGATCACGCCGGCCAAGCCGCCGTATTCGTCGACGACACAGGCGAACTGCTCGCCCGCCTCGCGTAACCGTGCCAGGACCACGGTCAACGGCAAGGACGCGGGCACCATCACGCTCGGCCGGGCCACTTCGCGGACGGCGATGTCGGTCCGGCCGTCCAGTTCGAGCACGTCCCGCAGGCAGATCATGCCGACCACATCGTCCACATCGGACCCGAGTACGGGCAGCCGGGAAAACCCGGAAGCCATCAGTTCCACGGCGTCGCTGACCGGTTCGTCAGCGGCGATCGTGGTGACCAGCGGACGCGGGATCATCGCGTGCTCGGCCGCCCGCTCGTGCAGATCGAGCGTTCGGTCGAGCAAAGTGGACAGTTCGACCGGGAGGTCACCGCTGTCCCGGGACGCGGCCACGATGTGCTCGAGGTCGCGTGGGGTGGCGGCGTGTTCGACGTCGTGCACCGGCTTGATTCGCAGCACCTTGAGCAGCAGGTTCGACGCGTGGTCGAACAGCCGGATCAGCCAGCCGAAGACCTTGAGGTACACGCCGGTGGACAGTGCCAGCCCGCGGGCCACCGGTTCCGGCCGGGCGATGGCGAGGTTTTTGGGTACGAGCTCGCCGAACACCATCTGCACGCCGGTGGAGAACAGCAACGCCAGCACGGTGCCGATCGCGATGCCCACGGCCTGTGGGATTCCGACGCCACCAAGGAGTTCGCCGAGTCCCGCGCCGATCATCGGCTCGGCGACGTAACCAACGAGCAGGCCGGTCACAGTGATGCCCAGCTGCGCGCCGGAAAGCATGAACGACGTGCGTTTGGTGATGCCCAGTGCGCGGGTGGCGCCTGCGTCGCCGGCGGCTGCCCTGGCTTTGAGCCGCGAGCGGTCCACGGCCATGTAGCCGAATTCCTGAGCCACGAAATAACCGGTCAGCGCGGTCAGCGCGACCACAACGAGAATGCCGAGCAGGATGGTCATCGCACACGCTCCTGACGGGAACATGTGCGGCTGGTACTTCGGGAGGGGTCCATGATCCTCTCTCGATCGGGGTAAGGGCCTCTCAGTGAGTTCGAACGTACCTCATGGCCTATTGGTTCCGGCGTGTCACCGCCCGCGACACGCTTGTTGTTGCAGGTAGATGGCTGTTGCGCCGTTGTCGCTTCGTATTGGGAGCACCTATCTTGAGCCCATGGGACACGGGCACGGGCATGGGCATCACCACAAGAAAGGCATCTGGGCTCGGCTCAAGCCGCACAGCCACGACACCGGTGACATTGTGGACAGTGCGCTCGAAGCCAGCCGCCGTGGCATGCGGACACTGTGGATTTCGTTCGCGGCGCTGATGGTCACGGCCGTGGCCCAGGCTGTCCTGGTTGCTTTCACCGGATCTGTGGCGTTGCTGGGCGACACGTTGCACAACTTCGCGGACGCGCTGACGGCTGTCCCTTTGGGTATCGCATTCCTGCTGGGCAGGCGGGCGGCGACCCGCCGGTTCACCTACGGCCTCGGACGCGCCGAAGACCTCGCCGGTCTGGTGATCCTCGCCGTGATCGGCACGTCAGCCGGGTTGGCCGGATGGGAAGCGGTCCAGCGGCTGATCGAGCCACGGGACATGCGCAACATCGGCTGGGTCGCGGCGGCGGGCGTGATCGGTTTCCTGGGCAACGAGCTCGTGGCCCGGTACCGGATCACCGTGGGCAGGCAGATCGGATCGGCGGCGCTGGTCGCTGACGGGCTGCACGCTCGGACTGACGGGTTCACCAGCCTGGCTGTGTTGCTGTCCGCCGGTGGCGCTTACCTTGGCTGGCAGTGGGCGGACCCGGTCGTGGGCTTGCTGATCACGGTCGCGATCCTGTCGGTGTTGTGGGGTGCGGCCAAGGAGGTCTTCGGGCGGCTGCTGGACGCGGTCGACCCGGTGCTCGTCGATCAAGCCGAACAAGCGCTCGTTTCGTCTCCCGGAGTTCTTGCCGTGCACCAGGTTCGGCTCCGGTGGGTGGGACACGCCCTGCACGCGGAGGCAGAGCTGTCCGTCGATCCCGGGTTGACGCTGAGCGCCGCCCATCAGATCGCCCATGATGCCGAGCATCGGCTAATGCACGCGTTGCCTCGCGTTTCCCGGGCTGTCCTGCACGCTCATCCCGCTGAGCCGCACGGAGATGCGGCGCACGAACTGGTCGCGCACCACCTATCGCGGACCCTCGGGTGATCCATCCGACGTGAGCGCTCCTTGGCCCGGCTTGGACGGCAGGAAGATGTGCGCGTGACCGCGGCCCGAATCGACGTTGAGGACGTCAAGCTGGGTCGCCGCGATCGACCAGGTGACGACGGCCGCGTCCCGCTGGCGCCCGGCGGTGTCCAGCCAGGCCTGCTTGTCCGGTGCGTCAAGGGATTTGCCGAACGTGGCCACGGCGAGGTCAAGCTGTTGGACACTGGAGGCCAGGCCGGAGCGGGCGATGTTGACCGCCGTGCCCGCCGACGGGCGTTCGGCGAACTCGTCGACGTACCCCTTGGTCACCTTCTGCCAGCCGGTGACCTGTTCTTTGGTGGCAGTGGTCGTGTTGAGGCCGTCGAGGACGGGTAACAGGCCGTCGTGGATGCGCCGGGCTTGCTCGGTGAGCGTGCCGATCTGCTCGTTGTCGCGCTGGGCGTCCTGTTTCTTCATCTCCGCGACCGGATCGGCTGCCGTTTCAGCACTGGGACGGCCGAGGAAGAACCCAGCCACGAAGGCCACGATGACGATGGGGATCGCCCAGAGTGCCTTGGCCCGGCTTGGCTGCGGCGATTCGCCGCCGCCCCATCGTTCGCTGCGTAAGGTACGCGGGCGCGAGCGCACAACTGCCTCCACTGGTAGCCGAGCCGACACGCCATGTTATTGATCGGGCCGATGCGGGCGGAAGGTTTACGCGTCGATCTGGCCCGCATGGAACAGTGCCTGATCAAGCAGTCCGCGTACGTGGTCGTTGGCGGCGGAGTAGTAGACGAACGTGCCCTCCCTGCGGCCTTTGACCAGGCCGGCGAGCCGGAGTTTGGCCAGGTGCTGGCTGACCGCGGTGGGGGCGGCGCCTGCCAGTTCGGCGAGGCAGGCGACCGAGGACTCGCCCTGCAGCAACGCCCACAGCACCCTGATCCGGGTCGGGTCGGCCAGCAGCCGGAACGTTTCGGCTGCGAGATGGACCTGCTCTTCGGAGGGCATGTCGAAGTCCGGCAGAGACGAATGCATACCGCATCATAGCCTGCTTGGTCAACTGCTTGCGTATCTGCGTGCATGCGCAGATAAGATGCTCTCGTGTTCTCACTGTCGGAAGTGCGCTGGGCGGTCCTCGCGACCAGCCTGTTCGGGCTTGGGCTGGTCACGCAGGTGGCCGGCGGGCCGTCGTGGCTGTGGTGGGCGCTCTACCTGTGGTGTTACGCCGCCGGTGGCTGGGAACCAGCGCTGTCCGGGCTCAAAGCGCTACGGCACAAGACACTGGACGTCGACCTGCTGATGGTCGTCGCGGCCATCGGAGCCGCCGCGATCGGTCAGGTCTTCGACGGCGCGCTGCTGATCGTCATCTTCGCGACGTCAGGCGCGATGGAGGCGGTCGCGACCAAGCGCACCGAAGACTCGGTACGCGGCCTGCTCGACCTCGCGCCGCAGACCGCGACCCGGGTGACCGCCGACGGCGAGCAGGTCGTCGACGCTGCCGAACTGCGGGCCGGTGACGTGATCCTGGTGCGTCCCGGCGAGCGGATCGGCGGCGACGGGGCCGTGGTCGACGGCGCGAGCGACGTCGACCAGGCCACGATCACCGGCGAACCCCTGCCGGCGCCGAAGCACCCCGGCGACGAGGTCTTCGCCGGGACGTTGAACGGAACCGGCGCGCTGCGCGTACGGATCACCAGGCCGGCCAAGGACACGGTGATCGCCAGGATCGTGGCGATGGTCGAGCGGGCGAGTGCGACCAAGGCCCGGACTCAGCTGTTCATCGAACAGGTGGAACAGCGGTACTCGGTGGGCATGGTCGCCGTGACCTTGGCACTTTTTCTCGTACCGCTGGCATTCGGCGCCGCGTTCGAGCCGACCTTGTTGCGTGCGATGACTTTCATGATCGTGGCGTCGCCCTGTGCCGTGGTGCTCGCAACGATGCCGCCCTTGCTGTCCGCGATCGCGAATGCCGGCCGTCATGGAGTTCTGGTGAAATCCGCGGTGGTGCTCGAACGTCTCGGCACAGCGACGCGCGTGGCGTTCGACAAGACCGGCACACTGACACTGGGGACACCCGAGGTCGCGGTCGTCAAACCGCTACTGGACGTGGACGTTCTCCGGCTTGCCGCCGCTGCTGAAAGCCAGTCCGAGCATCCGGTGGGCCGGGCGATTGTCGCGGCGTGTCCTGGTGTGAGCCCAGCCTCGCGGTTCAAGTCCGTGCCAGGCAGGGGAGTCTCCGCTCGTGTCGACGGGCGACTGGTCGAAGTGGGCAGTCCGGCTCATCTCCTGGATGGGTATGACCCGGTCGTCGAATCGGTCGAGTCAAGCGGATACACGGCCGTTGTGGTGAAAGTGGACGGTGCCATCGCCGGTGTGATCGGGTTGACGGATCAGCTGCGGCCGGGCGCGGCCGAAGCCGTGCACCGGCTCGCCGAGATGCAGCCGGTCTTGCTCACCGGGGACAACCCGAGGGCTGCTGCCAAGATCGCGGCCGAAGTGGGGATTGCGAACGTCCGAGCAGGACTGTTGCCACAGGACAAAGTGGACGAGGTGCGGCAGATGCCGCGTGTTGTCGTGGTGGGTGATGGCGTGAACGACGCGCCCGCTTTGGCGACTGCGCACGTGGGAATCGCTATGGGACGTACGGGATCCGACCTCGCGATGGACACCGCGGATGTCGTGATCACTCGTGATGACTTGTCCACTGTGCCTGCTGTGATCGCATTGGCCAGACGCGCCCGCCGGATTGTGATCGCGAACCTGATCATCGCGGCGGCCTTCATTTGTGTGCTGGCCGGCTGGGATTTGTTCGGCACTCTGCCGTTGCCGTTGGGCGTCGCCGGTCACGAGGGTTCGACGATCATCGTGGGCCTCAACGGTTTGCGGCTGCTTCGACGGTCCGCTTGGGACGGTTAGTCACTCGATCAGTGGACCCGGTGCATAGGGCCGGGCGTGATCGGGTAGCCCACTGACTGGAAGTACATGACACGAAAGGCTGGCACTATGTTCGAGAAGGCGAAGGAAAAGCTGCAGAAGCTGGCCGGGGAACACCCGGACAAGGTGGACAAGGGCATCGACAAGGCGGCCGACGTCGCCAACCAGCGGACCGGCGGCAAGCACGGCGACAAGATCCAGCAGGGTGCGGACAAACTCAAGGAGCGCATGCAGCGGCCCGACAACAACCAACCGCCCGCGTAACCCCTAGCCGACGAGCAGGTCGGTCGCGCCTAGGAGCAGGGCTGTGCTGGCGAACTCCACGGCCAAGGTTTGCAGCGTCACTCTAGGTCCGGAAACAGCGTCCGTTTTGGTACAGGTCACCCGGGACCACGGCGCGTCCAGCGGGCGGGCCGACCTCGTAGGACCACGAGCCGTTGCGGCTCAGCGATCGCTGGCAGTCAACGCTGCCCGAGTCGTTGGCCGAGCCGGTCCAGACGTTGATCGTCGTCCCGGAACACTGCGGGCACAGGTCTTCGAGGATGAAATACCGCTTGAGGTCCGGCACGTAGATCTTCGTCCCGGGCTGGTAGCGATCGGTGCCTGCGGCGAACGTGATCGGATCGTCGAACGTGCCCGTTCCGCCTGCTTGCCCGTGCATGACGTTGGTGTACGCGATGGCCCGGCTGCCGGACGGGCTGTTGGTGCGAGCGCCGTAAAAGTTGATCCGGCCCGACACAACCGCCACAGCTTCAGGCGGCGCCTGACCCGCTGGAGGCGGGGATGTGCTGGATGTCGATGACGGTGCCGGTGAGGCTGACGTCGGTGTTTGGCCTGGACTCGTTGGTGCGCCGGGCAAGATGAACGATGGCGTGGTCGTCATCGATTTCGGTGACTGCTCATCGGGTAATTCGCCTGCGGTCGGAACTGTCAAGGATGCGGCCGAGTTCGTTCGGTCTTCACCTGGCAGCAGAACGATGACAAGCACCAGCAGGAGCGCGAGGACGGCTCCGGCCCCGACAGCCAGCTTCAGTCGCATGTGTGCACGTGGTCCCTTTGTCTGACAGGCGAGAGCAACTTAGCGCCACCGTGATCCGCCGCACAATGTTATGCATGAGGATCATTCGCGTTCTCGCCGGGGCGTCCAGCCCAAGTGGAGGCGCGCCCGAACCGATGTGGGAGGTGCGCCCAACACACAGCGAAGGCGCGCCCCAGCCGCCAACCAAGGCGCGCCCAGCGACAGAAAGGCGCGCCTAAAGCAGTAGTCGGCGCGATTTTGTGTGGAGTAGCGCCGCAAATAAGCTTGTCGGCGGGCAGGGCCGCAGGCCTGCCCGTGTTTCCCTGCTTTTGCGGC
>JOAA01000034.1 GCA_000720375.1 Rhodococcus rhodnii
TCCCTGCTTTTGCGGCTGCCCAGAAAAAGACACAGCCTCCTTGGAGACCACAGCGGCAGGAGCCAGGCTGGGTGCTCCACACCAAATCGCGCCGACCCCCACACAGCAGCGCGCCGACCCAACCACAGCGCGCGCCGCGCCGACCCACCAGCGCGCCGAAACCAGCCCACCGCGCTTACACAGCCACGGAGCCAGCCAGCGTCAGCTTTGCCAGATCACGGCTTTCTTATCGTCCCGGTCATAAGGCTTCTCGCTGTACTTCAGCGAAGTAATCGGATCCGACGCGACACCGAAGTACAACCTGCACGTACTGAACTTCGCGCCCTTCGTAGTGAAGTCGCTCGGCGCAAACAGCTCCTCCGCGCACCCGGTGACCTCGACCTTGGACATACCAAGCAAGCTCCCCGGCCACCCGCCACTCTTCGTGCTCGCGGTGAACAGCGGAGCCTGATACTGAGTGAAGTTGACCCCGTCAAGGTTCTCCAGCACCGCACGCACGAAGAAGAAGTTCTTGCCGCGAAGCTTGGCCTTGTCCTCATCCTTCAAGGGCAGCTTGTCGATGTCGGCATCCGGTGCCTTGACGCTCTCCACCGTAACCGTGAATCCAAGGTTGCCCTTGGCATACCGACTGAACGTGGGTATGACCGCTTGAGCACCGAACTTGAGCTTCGTCCCCGCCGGAGTGGCCGCGCCGGAGATCTCGAGCGTCGGGGTCTCGGTCAGATACGGCGTGGGCGTCGAGGTCGGCTTCTTGGACGACGAGCGTGGCGAAGCCGTCGACTGGACGTCGTCCGCCGGGACTGCCGTCGCGGTGGCCGTCTTCGTGCACCCGGTCAGTGCCGCGCAGGCCAATAGGGCGCCAAGGATCCCGGCGGTGATTCTCATCGTGATTTCCCCAGTTTTGCGAATGTACCGGCTGAGATTACAACACCTGGTTGCCTGCCAGCCGGATCACGGCCTCGGTGACCAGTTTGTCGCGTTCCTCGTCGGTGAAGATGTCCGGCAACGTCAGCCGCTCCAGGATCAGCCAGCTCAACGTGAGCTGGAGCAGTTGCACAGCCACGGCATCGCCGGGCAGTCCGGATCCGACGTGCCGGGTGACGTTCTCGTCCATGTCGGCGCGGACGCGCTTGGTGAGCACCTCGCGCAGTTCCGGCCGTCGCGTTGCCTCCAGACGGAGTTCCAGCAGTGCGAGGTAGCCGGTTGGGAAGCTGGAGACCCGCGTGACCGTTTCCCGGATCAGTTCGACGACCGTGTTGATGTCGCCGCTGGTCGGCAGCTGCAGGGTGGCCTCGTCGGGGATCAGCCGCTCGTACACCCGTGCGCCTGCCTGGGTGAGCAAGGTGTCCCGGCTGTTGAAGTAGTTGGACGCGGTACCTATCGGCACGCCGGCCTCCTTGTCCACCGCGCGCAACGTCAGTCCGCGGGAGCCTTCCCTGGCCAGGACCTCGATCGCCGCATCGAGCAGGGCGGCCCGCCGAGCGGGGTTCTGCCGCATCTCAACCTCCTGTTGACACCACTTCAACTGAAGTACTATCTTCAAACCACTTCATGCAGAGTACTCCAAAGGGGGCGTTATGCGAAAGCTCGTCTACTACGTGGGCATCTCGCTCGACGGCTACATCGCAGGCCCGGGCGGGGAGATCGACTTCTACCCGGTGTCGGACGAATTCATGACCTGGATGTCCGAGAACTACCCGGAGACGCTGCCCACGCACGTGCGTAAGCACTTCGGCTTCGACGACGCGCCGAACAAGGCCTTCGACACCATGGTGATGGGGCTCGGCACGTACCAGCCGGCGTTGGACCTGAACATCAGCAGCCCGTACGCCCACGTGAAGCAGTACGTCGTGTCGACTTCGCTTGAGAAGATCGACGACCCGGCCGTGACGCTCGTGCGTGACCCGTTGTCGCTGGTGCGGGAGCTCAAGCAAGGCGACGGACTGGACGTCTGGTTCGCGGGTGGCGGCAAGCTGGCGGGTTCGGTACTGCCGGAGATCGACCAGCTGGTGATCAAGAGCTACCCGGTGATGGCGGGCAAGGGCGTGCTCGCGGTCAACGGTGAGTTCCAGCCCACTCAGTTCACGCCGACCAGGCAGGTCTCGTTCGCCAACGGCGTGTATGTGACCTGGTTCGACCGGAAGTGAGGCACCGTGCGAAAGCTTGTCTACTACATAGCCGTCTCGTTGGACGGATACATCGCGGGGCCCGGTGGGGAGTTCGACTTCTACCCGACGTCGGATGCCTACACGGCCTGGATGGCCGACCGGTTCCCGGACACGATTCCGACCCGCTACCGCGAACAGCTCGGTCTCGAAAGCGTGCCGAACAAGAACTTCGACACCGCCATCATGGGGTCAGGCACGTACCTGCCCGGGTTGGCAGACGGGATGACCAGTCCGTGGTCGCACCTCGAGCAGTACGTCGTCTCGACCACGCTGGACAAGGTCGACGATCCGAGCGTGACGCTCGTGCGTGATCCGTTTCCGCTCGTGCGCGAGCTGAAACAGCGGGACGGCCTGGACATCTGGCTTGCCGGCGCCGCGAAGCTGGCGGGTTCGCTGTTGCCCGAGATCGACCAGTTGATCATCAAGAGCTATCCGGTGATCGCCGGTGCGGGGGTTCCCGCGATCAATGGGGAGTTCCAGCCGACGCAGTTCACACCGACCGAGCACATGTCCTTCGACAACGGTGCCTATGTGACGTGGTACGACCGGAAGTAGTTCTCGGGCACTACTGAAGTCGCTACTCGCGCCGTATGTGCGTGCGGTGACGCGTTCCTAGTCTCGGGATCGTGTTCATTCGTTTGGTGCTGGGCGTTTCGGTAGTGCTGCTTGTAACTGCACTACCCGCGTCGGCACATATGGTCAGTGCCGACGCGGATCTGCGTGTGGCACAGACGATCGCGGGCGCCGAGCTGACCGTCGTGATCAGGCGGACACCGGAGGTGCCCGGCCCGCTGTACGTCGACCTCGTCGCCTATCAACCGGTTTCTGACCTGACGATCGACGTTTCCGTGGCCGCAAGTGCCGGGACGGTCCGACTCCACCGCGAGCGTCCCGGCACTTATCCTGTTGTCCTGCACGTGCGGAACACGGGACCGCACGAGCTGCTGCTCAAAACTTCCGCCGAGTCGTCCGTTCTGCCTTTCGAGGTACGGATTCCGCGGCCTGCCGCATGGGAAACCGTGGTGTACGGCGGTTTTGGCGCGGCTGGGTTGTTGGTCGCGGCGGCCCTTGTCGCCGGTGCGATGTCCAGGCGGCCGATCGCATTGGCGCTGGGTGGCTTCGGCGTAGTAGCCATTGTCGTCGCGGCGACAATCGCTGTGGTTTCGCCTCAACTCGGCGCTGAGACACGTGATCCTGGCCGTCCCAACGCACAGGGTTTCCTGTCCGTGACTCCGGCTCAGCCGCGCGCGGGCGATGAGGTCACGATCAGGTTCGACATCGTCGACGGGTCGACCGGTCGGCCCGTGAACGACCTCGCTGTGCACCACGATGCCCTTGCCCACCTCGTGATCACGAGCCAGGACGGCGAATTCTTCCGGCACGTCCATCCACTGAGGACCTCTGACGGCCGGTTGGAAACGCGGCTTGTCGCGGATCGTCCGGGTCGATATCTGGCGTATCTCGAGATCGAACGAGTGGACGCGGGCGGCCAGCTGGTCTCAGGCGGCTTCGATGTCGCCGGATCTGGGCAGGCCGCGTCCACACGGGCGGTGTCCTGGAAGTTTCCCGCAGGCCGACCGGTCACGGTCGAGGTGGACGTCGGCGCGGAGGGCGTGCAGTCGTGGCTGGGCATGGCCGGTCACATGATCACCCGTGACGACGCGGGCACTTTCGCCGGCCACGTGCACGAGAACTCGATGAGCTCCACGTCCGACGGGACGGTCGCGGAGCACGGCCCGAAGCTGCGCTTCACCACGAGCTTTCCCAGGCCTGGCCGGTACTTCGCGTGGGTGCAGTACGTCAAGGACTTCCGGATCGTGACGGTCCCGCACGTGATCGAGGTCGTGTCATGAAACGGCCGGTTGTCTTGATGATCGCGGTCGGAGTCGTCGTGGTCGCCGTGCTGCTGCTGACGATCCTGCCACGTGCGCGGCCGGTCAGACTTGTCCGCTCCGGCCTGACCGTGCAGCTGGACAAGGCCAGCACTGGAACCGTTGCGGCGCAAATAGAAGCGCCACCTGATGTGACTGCTGTGTCGCTGTTCGCCACGATGCCGCAGATGGGGCACATGACCGGCGAAATCACTGCGACACGCGAAGGGCCGGGCCTGTTCCGGGGGACCGGTGAGCTGTTTTCGATGGCGGGCCTGTGGGAGCTGAGTGTTCGCGCCGACGGCCGCGTCGTGACGTTCGAAGTAACGGTGAAATAGGAGTTCTTCATGATCCCAAGACGACAAGTGGTCGGTGCCTGGCTGCTGCTGGTCGGTTTCTGCTCGCTGTGGTTCGGTGTCGGGTGGGACGGGCAATGGCATGTGGATGTCGGCCCGGACACGTTCTTCACCGCGCCACACCTGATGTTCTACTTCGGGACCTCGCTGGTCGGTCTGACCAGCCTCGTGGTCGTGCTGCGCAGCCAGCAGGACACAGGCCCGGCCGTCAAGGTGCTGGGCCTGCGGGCGCCGACGCCGTTCCTGGTCGCCGGTCTCGGTGCGGCTGGGCATCTGCTGTACGGCGCGGCTGACCTGTGGTGGCACACGATCTACGGCTTCGACCTGCTGGACAGCACGCCGTCGCATCTCAGCCTGCAGTTCGCCATGCAGATCCAGGCGATCGGGGCGATCATGGCGTTCGCCGCGTTGCGGGACACCCGATCCGGCCGGTGGGGGCTCGCCGTGGCGGGTGCGGGTGGCGTCGCCGCGAGTTCGATCCTGGTCGACGGCTCGGTGCTGGGCGTCAAACTGTCCGCGCTGACAGGCGCCGCGATCGCGGCGTGGACGTTGGCGGTCATGGCGGGGGTCACGCGCAGCGCGTGGTGGGTAGCCGCGGTAGGCCTTGCATTCGCCGCGATCCACGCTGTGTCGTTCTTGTTCCCGCCGTTGGCCACTCAGCTGTACGCGGACGGGATCGGCCAGCCGATCCGGGACAACGCAATCGGCGTGCCGATGGTGGCGTTGGCGATGCCGTTGCTCTTCCCGCTCTTCGCGTTGCTGGGCGCGGCGGCTGTCCGGATCGCTCGGCGACGTGAGATTTCACCCCCGGTCGCTATGGCCGCGTTGGGCGCTGTCGTGGGGTTGTTGGCGTCGGTGTACCTGAGTTTCGATGACTCCGCGGGGAATCTGTTGCTGACCATCGTGGCCGTCACGGCCGTTGGTGCTCTGGGTGGCCGGTTCGGCTGGCAGTGCGCGGCACTGCTGCGTCGGCTCAGCCCACGTCAGGCGGTGGCGGTATGAGGTTGAAACTCGCGCTCACTGTCGCCGCTGTACTGGCCTTGTCGGCGCCGACCGCATCCGCGCAGGTAGAGCCATTGGCGTTGGTCCACAGTGAACGGATTGCGTTGGGCAACACGACGTTGACCGCGTCTTTCTCGGATTGGCCCATCAAAGCCGGGCGATCGCTAGACTTCACGTTCGAGCCTGCTGGGGGAATCGAAGGACGCGGTGGCACCGTACGGGCGGTCGCGCCGTCGGGGGAACCGAAGGCTCTGGGCGTCGTGGGTCTCGACGGCGAGGCCGACATGAAGCTGGTACGGCATCCGCAGGCGCGGCACGCGTGGGGCTTGGATGTCGTGGCATTACCCGAGGAGGGCCTGTGGCGCTTCGAATTCACCGTGCCCGGCGTCGGCACGGGGACGCTGCCGGTCCTGGCGGGGCCGACACCGGGGCCACCGGCGGCGTTGAGCTGGACGGTCGGCATGATCCCGTGGGCGATCGCGTTGGTGGTGCTGGGCCGCAGGTGGTGGCGAGTACGCAAGCAGGCCGTGCTCGCCTGGAGCGACTGAGCGACGGACTGCTCGCGCTGCTGCCGTTGATGGTCGCCTGGCTGTCCATACTGGACGGACCAGTCGAGCCGCACATCGACGTCATGCTCACGGTGGCGACAGCGCAGACGTTCACCCTCGCGTGGTGCCGCCGGTTCCCGCTGACGGTCCTGCTGGTCGTGATGGGCCTGGAAACCGTGCTGGTCGTGCTGGACTCGGAGATCTTCGTCGGGTTCCTCGCGGCGACGTTCGCGCTGGGCACGTGGGGAAAGCCGGTGCAGCAACGAATCGGGCTCGCCATCGGCCTGACGTTGCTGGCCGGCGGGATGGTCGTGAGCATCACGGGCGGTTCACCGCCGGGATACGCGGTGGTCGGCATCCTGTCGGTGGCCGTGATGTTCGTTGGATTCTGGCTGAGCGGACGACTCGGCGCACGCCAACGATCCAGAATCCGCGAGCTCGAAGCCGAACGTGTCCAGGTCGTGGAGCGCGAACGTGCTTTGCTGGCACGGGAACTGCACGACATCCTCAACCATTCGGTGACCGCGATGGTGCTCGACGCGACCGCCGCAGCGGAAACCGGATCGCTTGACGAGGCACGAGAGACTCTGGACCGCGTCGCGCGGACCGGCCGCAACTCCCTCGCGGAGTTGCGGCGTCTGCTCGGCGTGTTGCGCGCGAACGCGTCCGCCACCGACCATGACCCGTTGATCGTGCCGCCCGGCCTGGCCCAGGTCGACGAGCTGATCTCATCGACCCCGCTCGAGGTCACGGTGGTGCGTCAAGGAAACGTGGGGCTGTTGGACGCGAGCATTGAACACGCCGCTTACCGCGTGATCCAGGAGTCGCTGACCAACGTGATCAAACACGCCGGACCGGTCGAGACAACGGTCTCGTTGTCCTTCACGGCGGACCAACTGTCCGTTGTGGTCGTCAACGCACCACGGGTGATCTCGCCGAATCCCGGGACAGGATTGGGTTTGATCGGCATGCGCGAGCGAGTTTCCCTCGTCGGAGGAACACTGCACGCGGGTCCGTCCGACGATGGCGGGTTCGCGGTGCGGGCCGTTCTGCCTGCTAGGAGCGTGGCGTGCTCCGTGTAGTCGTCTGCGATGACGAGCAGCTGCTCAGGGAAGCGCTGACCAAGATCATCGACGCGGCCGCCGACCTGTCGGTCGTCGGTGTCGCGGCCAACGGGCAGGAGGCCGTCGCCGCGGTCGATCGGCACGCGCCGGACGTTGTGCTGATGGACATCCGGATGCCTGTGCTGGACGGGATCGAGGCAACCCGGCGGATCGCGGGCCGTACGCGGGTCCTCATTCTCACGACGTATGACCTCGACAGTTACGTCTACGCCGCTCTGCAGGCCGGTGCCAGCGGCTTCTTGCTCAAGGACGCCCCGAGCGAACGGCTGCGGGACGGCATCCGTATCGTCGCCGCAGGTCAAGCGGTGCTCGCGCCAGAGGCCACGGCCCGGATGATCACCGCGTTCCGGCCGGCCATGCCGACCGATGAAGATCAGGCGCTGCTGCGTGCCATCCAGGGGCTGTCGCCGCGGGAACGGGAAGTGTGCGCCCTGATTGCGGCGGGTCTGGCCAACGACGAGATCGCGCAGCGGCTGACGATCAGCAGGTACACGGTGAAGGTCCACGTGTCGAACATCCTGGGCAAGCTCGGCGTTCCCGACCGGGTGCACGTGGTGCTGGCCTGGTCGCGGCTGCGCGGGCACGTCTGAACCGTTGACTTAACCACCGTCGGTCTGAAAACTTTGGAACTGACCCTGCAAGAACTTGGCTAACAGTACTCAATTTTGCGGCAGACGTGTCCTCGGCGTCTGCCTGTTCCTCCCTGCCCTCACAACAGAACAGAGGACACCATGAAACGTAAGCAGCGTCGCTTGCGGCTGGTCAGCGGCATCCTGGTGGCGGGTCTCGTCGCCGCGGGGATCTCGTCGAGTCCGGCGTCGGCGGCCGACGGCCCAAATCTGTCCATCGGCAAGGCGGTCACGACGAGCGGTACCCAGGGCGGATACCCGGCCGGCAACGTCAATGACGGCAACGCTCAGACGTATTGGGAGAGCACGAACAACGCGCTCCCGCAATGGGTTCAAGTCGATCTCGGCAGCAGCGTCAGCGTCAACCAGGTGGTGCTGAAACTGCCTGGCTCGTGGGGTGCTCGCACGCAGACTCTCAGCGTGCAGGGCGGTACCGACGCCGCCAGCTTCACCTCGTTGTCCGCTTCGGCGGGGCACGTGTTCTCGCCGTCCTCGGCCAACACTGTGACCATCGATTTCCCTGCTACGACCGTGCGTTACGTGCGGGTCCACGTCACCGCGAACACCGGCTGGCCTGCGGCGCAGGTCTCGGAATTCGAGACCTACGGGCCCGGCAGCGAGCCGCCGCCGGGTGGAGGAGAAGGCAACGTAGCTGCGGGCAAGCCGGTCGAGGCCAACTCGCATGTGCACAACTTTGTCGCGGCCAATGCCAATGACAACAACGTGGGCACGTACTGGGAGTCCGCTGGTTTCGACGGGAACCTGACGGTCAAGCTGGGGTCGAACGCGGACATCAGCTCGGTGATCGTCAAGCTCAACCCCGACCCCATCTGGGGACCGCGCACCCAGACCATCGAAGTGCTCGGCCGGGAACAGTCGGCGGCCTCGTTCTCCCCGCTGAAAGCCTTGGCGCAGTATGCATTCAGCCCGTCATCCGGGAACACGGTGACCATTCCGGTGACCGGGCGGGTGGCCGATCTGCGGCTGCGTTTCACGGCTAACACCGGCGCACCTGGCGGACAGGTAGGCGAGCTGCTGGTGATGGGAACGGCCGCGCCGAACCCGGACCTGACGGTGTCGGCGTTGTCCTGGACTCCGGCGTCGCCCTCGGAAACCGACACCATCACCGTCCGCGCGACCGTGCAGAACATCGGGTCAGCGGCTGCGGGAGCGACCACGGTCAACGTCAGCCTCGGCAGCGTTGTCGCAGGTAGTGCCCCTGTGTCTGGCCTGGCTGCCGGTGCGTCGACCACGGTCACGGTGGACGTCGGCAGACGCGCGATGGGCAGCTACGCCGTCACGTCTGTTGTCGATCCAAGCAACGCAATTGTTGAACAGAATGATGGCAACAACAGCCTGACGGCGTCCTCGCAGCTCGTCGTTGCCCAGGCACCCGGCCCTGACCTGCTGATCACCAACATCACGTCGAACCCACCCAACCCGGCTGTCGGTGCTCCCGTCACCTTCACGGTCTCCGTCAACAACCGCGGCACCACGGCGTCCGCCGCGACGGTGACACGCCTGACGGTCGGCGGCACGACGTTGAACACCAACACGTCGTCCATCGCCGCCGGTGCGACCGTCAACGTACCTGTCACCGGCAGTTGGACCGCCACAAGCGGCGGCGCCACGATCACCGCGACCGCCGACGCGACCAACGTCGTCACCGAAACGAACGAGACCAACAACTCGCTGTCGAAGGCGATCGTGGTTGGCCGTGGCGCGGCGTTGCCTTACGTCGAATACGAGGCAGAAGCCGCGAACTACCAGGGAACCCTGCTGCAGACCGATCCGCTGCGCACCTTCGGGCACACCAATTTCGCGACCGAGTCGTCGGGCCGTCAGTCGGTGCGGCTGACCAACACGGGCCAGTTCGTCGAGTTCACGTCGACCAACGCGGCGAACTCGATCGTTGTGCGCAACTCCATCCCGGACGCGCCGAGCGGCGGCGGTATCGACGCGACGATCAGCTTGTACATCAACGGGAACTTCGCCCAGAAGGTTTCGTTGTCGTCCAAGCACAGCTGGCTGTACGGAACCACCGACGACCCCGAGGGCCTGACGAACAGCCCACAAGCCAACGCTCGCAGGCTGTTCGACGAGTCGCACGCCCTGCTGTCCACTTCGTACCCGCCGGGCACGAAGTTCCGGCTGCAGCGCGACGCGTCCGATACGGCCGCGTTCTACATCATCGACCTGATCGACCTAGAGCAGGTCGCGCCGCCGGCAAGCCAGCCGTCCGGATGCACGTCGATCACGTCGTACGGCGCTATCCCGAACGACGGCATCGATGACACCACGGCGATCCAGAAAGCGGTGACCGACGACCAGAACGGCGTGATCAGCTGCGTGTGGATCCCGGCGGGGCAGTGGCGGCAGGAGCAGAAGATCCTGACCGACGACCCACTCAACCGCGGCCAGTACAACCAGGTCGGGATCAGCAACGTGACGATCCGTGGCGCGGGCATGTGGCACTCGCAGCTGTACACGCTGACCGAGCCGCAGAACGCCGGCGGCATCAACCACCCGCACGAAGGGAACTTCGGCTTCGACATCGACAAGAACGTGCAGATCTCGGACATCGCGATCTTCGGGTCGGGCCGTATCCGCGGCGGCGGCGGAGCGGAAGGCGGCGTGGGCCTCAACGGCCGCTTCGGCACCGGGACGAAGATCAGCAACGTCTGGATCGAACACGCGAACGTCGGTGTCTGGGTGGGAAGGGACTTCGACAACATCCCGGAGCTGTGGGGACCGGCCGACGGCCTGGAGTTCACCGGGATGCGGATCCGTAACACCTACGCGGACGGCATCAACTTCACCAACGGAACCCGCAACTCCCGCGTGTTCAACTCGTCCTTCCGGACAACGGGTGACGACTCACTGGCGGTGTGGGCCAACAGATACGTGAAGGACCCGGCGGTGGACATCGCGCACGACAACAGTTTCGTGAACAACACGATCCAACTGCCATGGCGCGCGAACGGAGCGGCGATCTACGGAGGCTACAACAACAAGATCGAGAACAACCTGATCTACGACACGATGAACTACCCGGGCATCATGCTGGCGACAGATCACGACCCACTGCCCTTCAGTGGACAGACGTTGATCGCCAACAACGGCCTGTACCGCGCGGGCGGCGTGTTCTGGGGCGAAGCCCAGAAATTCGGCGCGATCACCCTGTTCGCCCAGAACCGCGACATCACCGGCGTAACGATCCGCGACACGGAAATCGTCGACTCGACGTATGACGGCATCCAGTTCAAAGGCGGCGGAGGAAACATGCCGAACGTCGCCATCACAGGCGTCCGAATCGACAAATCCAACAACGGCGCCGGAATTCTGGCGCAGGGAAGCGCTCGCGGAAGCGCGACCCTGAACAACGTGACCATCACGAACTCGGCCAACGGAAACATCGTGGTCGAACCAGGATCCAGCTTCACCATCACCGGAGGCTGATGTTGTCGAGGTGGGCCGGTCCCCGGACCGGTCCACCCTCAGTACTCGGCGAAATGAACCTTCACCCGAGGAGAAAGCTCTGTCAGTCCTTGATATTCACTCTTTTTGTCTTTCATAAGCCACAAGTGTCGGAGTGCGCGTTGATGTACTAGCGGTCGCAGATCCCGGACCGGGTTTCCAATGAGGTAGAGATCAGTCAACGTGAGGCGGGACAGTGGTGCGAGATCGACGAAGCTGGGCATGTTGCCCAGCTGCAGATCTTGGACCTTGGGAAACAGGTCTGCGATCTGGTCCATCAAATCGGTGACGTCGCTGTCCACGAGGTGCAGCATTTCCAGATCTCGCATGTGGCGGATCGGGGCGACTGTGGACAGACGGGGTGCCCTGTGGAGAACCAGATGTTTAAGCTTGTGCATGTTCGTGAGAACTTCAAAATCCGAAATTTCCTGCATCTCGTCGATAGCCAAGCTGATCAGGTCGGTGTGGCGTTCGAGGAAAGCGATGTTTGACCGGACACTTTCCTGGTAAAGAACCAGATATTGGAGGTGTCGCAGTCCGCGCAGCGTCGATTCTCGGGTATATCGGTGCGCCGTCCTCAGCAGGAGTTTCCAGAGTAGGATGATCGGAGATCGGGCCGAGGTCGATCACGCCGGTGCATCCATGCGCCCAGAACCCGGTGAGGGGGCGCAGGCCCGTGAGAAATGTCAGGTCCGTGACCTCGTCATGCATCGGCAGGTTGACTTCGAGTCGGACTTGCTCCGGCAACCTGTCCACATAGGGCAGGAGGCGGCGTGTCTGGATCACCATACTGGACGCGTGTAAGGCAGGGTTGGCAAGAATCTCGTCGGCATAGCGGGCCGGGTCGAAATACTGCCAGCCATGCACAAGCTCTTGCTGTACCGCTGGTCTTGGGTCGTTGGCGTAGCGGGCCAGACGGCTCAGCGCCTCCGAGTTGCAGGTGAGTGCTGCCGCGCGGACAGTCGCCACGGCAGCGGCTTCGGACAACCCGTCGAGCGCGTCCGGTAGATACCGCAGCACTCGGTGCCCCATCGCTGACAGGGACCTGGCTTCCCGGATGCCCCTTGGCGGCACCAGGCACTCGGTGATCATCCGGTCGATCCGCTTGCGGACATCGGGATCGAGGTCGGTGACTGTTTCGAGACACGCCGCTGCCAGCAGCCGCAGGTGGCGAGCGTGGCGGGGTTCGGCTTCGGCCCTATCCAGGATCGCGGTCAGCAGGTCACGTGACTGGGAACGCTTGGCATGGCCACACGCCATGACGATCGTCTCACGCCACGCGTCGAGGTGGGCGTGGCCGGCGAGCGTGTCTATGTGTTCTTCCTCGGTGGCTTCGCTCGCGGCCAGGTACTCCTGGAATGTCCGGTGCACGAAGTCGATCCGGCCAGGTACCGGCTCGCGAATGATCCCACTGCGTTCCAACAGGTGATCGAGGACGGCTTTGGGATCCTCGTCCACGTTCGGCATCGCCGGGAGCTTGCGCGTGACGTGAGTGAGGGCCCGGGTGCGATGGAGTTCAGTGCGATTGCCCAGGGTCAGCCGCCATGCCAAGTCGCGCAACAACACGGTCTTCTCGGCGACGTCAAGCAAGCCGGAGATCTGGCGTTCGGCATCGCGCAGATCCACCAGCATGGCGATCGCCGCGCGGTACAGTTCCATCCGGTTGCGCGGCAACTCGGCCGTGCGGACCAGGTTCAAGGCACACAGCATCGCGCACAGCAGCGGGTTCGCAGCCAGCTCGCGCAGATGTGGCCGAGCGTCGAGCTGAGCCAACAGTCTGCGTTGGGCCTCGTCCAGTTCCACTGGTTCGCCCGAAACGGCCTCGGCGCCCGCCGCCGCTTCGTGCCACCGGTTGAGAAACAGCCGGACGTCCCCAGCCGACATCTGTTCCAACATCACCGCCGAGAATTCCTCGTCGGCAAGCCACCTCTCCTCGGCCGCCGCAGGCCGTGCGGTCACGACCACTCGGACTTTCGGGTACGTGGCCACCAACTCGCTCAGCCACGAACGGACCGCACCTCGCTGACGTGCCGGGATCTCGTCCACACCGTCGACCAGCATGAGGGCTCGGCCGGAGCGCAGACAGCGATGCACCCACCCGTCAGGCATGATCCCGGCCAGCCAACTCGCCGTGTGATCAAGGAAGTGCTCAGGTCGTGGCAACTCCACACCGACGTAGCGGCGCAACCGAATCGGGAACGGCACGCATCGGTTCCACGGCTCGAGCGCTCCGGTGAACCCCCGGCGAGCGGCAGTGACGGCGATCCAGTCCAACAGAGTGGTTTTGCCTGAGCCCGCATCGCCCCGAACGAGGGTACGTCGAGTCGCGCCGATCGCCGCCTCCACACGGACACTGCTTGTCTGGACCCGCTCCATGGCGTGGCCGAACCACTGCTCGGTGAGCCGGTCAGGACCGTGTTCCCGGGTTCTACGGTCGGACACTGTCAGACTGAAATAGGCGACACTCAACGCCAACCGTGGCTTGTTGCGCATGCTCAGGCCCAGCAGCTCAAGACGATCGAGGCGATCGGCTAGATAGCGCAGGTACTCGGCTTCGAACTCGTCATCATGGGTCGTCCCGCGTGGGGCGTCGAGGCTGGTACGCGGTGTGTGGGCCAGGATGTCCGCGACCTGAGCCACCACTGTGGACAGACGATCCAGCACCTCGGCCAAGGCGCGCGGCTGGAACGCGGGCAGCTGGCGGACCACCGACACCAAGTACCGGCATCCCTGGTCGACCAGCCGTTCGTACAACACAACACCGGCCGCGGAGAGCCCGGCACCGCGTGGCACGGTCCGGCGGATGCCGCGGGCCAGGATTTCCGGGTCGGCATCCGCCGCGAACAGCGCTTCGTCGGACAGGTCCGTGGCCTGCAGTGCATCGACCGCGGCCGATGCCGCCGCCGCGACCTCGTTGTCCGGTAGGTCCCTGAATTCCACGGCCAGGAACGACTCGAGCTGTTCGGCCGCACCGAGTCCGATACTTTCGAGCGCATTGGCCAGCTTGCCCCGACTGAGCGGGCTACTCAGCTCCGCGGCCGCCAGCTCAGCGAGACTCGATGCACGCTCACCGGCTGCGCGACGTCGTCTCAGCCATTCACGGGCGGCGTGCTGTGCGACGGCCTGTCCGACCTTGACCGCTGCGGCTTCCAGTCCGATGAGTCGACTCCCTCGAACGACGCGTGCATCCGTCTGTCGCCCGCGGAGAGCCACGGGTTACGGGTTTAGCCTGAACGGCGGAAGGCCTGGAACTCGTACTCCTCGACGTAGAAGACAACGAGCACATCCTGCGTGCCCGACAGCAGCGTGACCTCTTCGCTGCGGACCTTCACGATCTGCTCAAGCCAGTCAGGCACTACCGCCCGCACCGACAGCCACGGGAAAAGCGAGAGCCCGGTCGAGACGTACCACCGGTCGCACAGGCCGGATAACTCCATGAAATCCCGCATCCAGCCCGCGACATCCGGGCCGGTCAACGGCAAGGTCGCGTCGGGGACGGCTGTGGTGGGGCGCGTTGCGTCGAGGGCGGGACGGACCCAGTTGGGCAGTGCGGCCCACTGGACGAATCCGTCGGGCTCCAATGTGGACAGGCGGTCGTGCAGGGTCTTGGCCCGCATCAACTGAACGCGCCGGTTCTGGGCCTCGGATCGCATCGGAGAAGATCATACCGCTGTTCGGTCCAGCGCGGATAATCAATCGCAGTATCGCCCCCGACACGGCACCATTGGCGGTTCCGCTGTTTTTGGAAGGGGAAGCATGACAGCGCGCCGACAAGCCGTCTTGCTGGCACTTCGATACTACTGGGACGAACTGGTCCGACTCAGACGATATTCCCTGCCCGCACTCGTCTTTCCCGCCCTCGGCAACACTTGCATCCTGTACATCGCCCCGCTCGTCGTCGCCCGGCTGGCCGGTCATCTGGCTGACGGCGGCACGGATGTTCTGCCGTACGTCGCGGCATTCTTCGGGTTGATGTTGCTTGCCGAGGTTTTCTGGCGCATCGGCATCCACATGCTCAACCGTGCCGAAGGGTTGGGCAGTGAACACCTCAACACCGTCGGCATGAATGCGCTGCTGGCCAAGGACGCGGCGTTCTTCCACGACAACTTCGCCGGTTCGCTGACCAAGCGGGAGCTCAGCTTCGCGAGCCGGTTCGTGGACATCGTCGACACTTTGGCCTTTTCGGTCATCGCGAGCATCATTCCGCTCGGGTTCGCGTCGGTCGTGTTGTGGACATACGATCCGCTGCTGGTGTTGCTGCTCGTCGGCATGATCGCGGTCACCGGGCTGCTGATCGCACCGATGATCCGGCGGCGGCAGGAGATGGTCGACAACCGGGAGGCCGCCATCGCGCGGGTTTCCGGACACGTCGCCGACAGCTTGACCAACATGGAAACCGTGCGTGCCTTCGCCGCCGAGGACCGGGAAGCGGCCGAGCACAAGGCACGAGTCGCCGAGCACCGCAGGCTCGCGCTGCGCGCGTGGGACTACGCCAACCTCAAGATCGACATGGTGGTCGCGCCGCTTTTGGTGCTCACCAACGCTTTGGGGCTGCTCGTCGCGGTCAGCCTCGGCAACATCGGGGTCGAGGAGGTCGTGGTGACGTTCACGTACTTCACGGCCGCGACCCGGATCATGTTCGAGTTCAACTCGATCTACCGGCGGCTGGAGAGCTCGCTGACCGAGGCGGCCCAGTTCACCGAGCTGCTGCTGGACCCGCCGACCGTGCTGGACCCCGACAACCCCGAGAAACTCAGCCACGCGGGAGCGGAAGTCCGGTTCGACAACGTCTCCTTCACGCACGCGGGAACGTCGTCGCCGCTGTTCGCGGGGCTGAACCTGACCGTGCCGAGTGGAACGAAGGTCGGTCTGGTCGGACGGTCCGGCGGCGGCAAGAGCACGCTGACCAAGCTCTTGTTGCGCATGATGGACATCGAGGGTGGCCGGATCCTGATCGGCGATCAGGACATCAGCAAGCTGAAACAGGCCGACCTGCGCAGCCTCATCGCGTATGTCCCACAGGATCCGGCGATGTTCCACCGGACGCTCAAGCAGAACATCGCGTTCGCCCGGCCCGGCGCCAGTGAGGAGGAGATCGTGCGCGCGGCCAAAGCGGCGCATGTCACCGAGTTCGCGGCCGATCTGCCGCAGGGGTTCGACACGCTTGTCGGTGAGCGAGGCGTGAAACTGTCCGGCGGGCAACGGCAACGGGTCGCCCTTGCCCGCGCGATCCTGCGGGACGCGCCGATCCTGCTGCTCGACGAAGCGACGAGCGCGCTGGACTCGGAGAGTGAAGTCCTTGTCCAGCAGGCACTCTGGCGGCTCATGGAAGGACGGACCGCGATCGTGGTCGCGCACCGGCTGAGCACGGTCGCGCAGATGGACCAACTGGTCGTGCTGGATCGCGGCGAGATCGTCGAGCAAGGCAGTCACGCCGAACTGCTTGAGCTCGGCGGCACCTACGCCAGGCTCTGGCAGCACCAGTCCGGTGGATTCCTCGAAGACACCGAGGAAGCGGTCAGTCGATAAGCACGTCCAGACGGGTCATCCCGTTGAGGAGCAGGCTCGGATACCGGGCCGGTTCCTCGACGGGATCGGCCAGCCGCAGCTTCGGGAAACGGTCAAGCAGGTCGTTGATCGCGATCCGGGCTTCGAGCCGGGCCAGCGGTGCGCCGAGACAGTGGTGGATCCCGTGCCCGAAAGCCATGTGCTGGTTGTCCTTCCGGGCGATGTCCAGCGTTTCGGGGGAGGAGAACCGGGTGGTGTCACGGTTCGCGGCCGACAACGTCGGCAACACGACCTCGCCCGCGGGAATGGTCACGTCACCGATCTGCACAGGTGCATTGGTTTTCGCTGGAATGGTGACCATCACCGGGCTGTCGTAACGCAGCAGTTCCTCGACCGCAGACGGCACCAACGACCGGTCGGCACGGAGTTTGTCCAGTTCGGACGGATGGCTGAGCAGGTTGTACACGCCGGTGGTGATCAGGCTGACCGTGGTTTCGTGACCCGCGATGAGCAGCAGGAACACCATGGACGTGAGCTCGTCGTCGGTCAGTTTGTCGCCGCCATCGCGCACGGCGATCAAGGCTGACAGCAAGTCTTCCTTAGGCGTGACCCGCCGTTCCTCGATCATGCCGCGCAACAGCTCGACCATCTCCGCGAGCGCGCCGATGTACGTTTCGGGCGTATTCACCGGACCATTGCTGACGATCATCGACAGCCGCCGGAAATCATCGCGGTGAAACGACGGCACGCCGATCAGCTCGGAGATCACGGTGACCGGCAGGGGATAGGCGTATCCGTCGACCAGGTCGACCGGTGAGCCCTCGAGCTCGTCCAGCAGCGAGCCGCTGATCTGTTTGATTCGCGGCTCGAGGTCCTCGATGCGGCGGCGGGTGAACACGGCCGAGACGAGCTTGCGCAGCCGGGTGTGGTCCGGTGGGTTGGCCGACAGCATGTGCTGGTTTGTCGCGGCGACGAGTTCGGCCGGGACGTGGTCCTGGTGCGGCCCGTCGGTGAACGACTTGACGATGTTCGGGTTGGTCAGCGCTTCTCGCGCGGCGGCGTGCCCGGTGATCAGCCACACCGGTACACCCGTGAACAGTTTGACTTTCTGCACCGGTCCGGTCTCGATCAGCGAGGCGAAACCCGCATGCCGTGCCGTGCCAGTCGGTTCGGTGAAAGGTGAGGCGTCGTTCACCAGTTCACCCTAGAGCGTCTCGCGCCATTCCCGGGACGCCAGAACGGGCAATTAGCCGCCGAGTTCCTCGGCCCCGCCGGTCAGCACCCGCGTGACGTTGTCCCGGAACGAAGCCGAGTCGTTCGAGTGCGGGAACTCGGTGTCCGGCACGTCGACACCCAGGAACGCACAGAGTGGTTCCCAGCCTTCGGTCACCTCGTACACCAGCAGCCGGGACTCCTCGACGCCCGCTCGGACGTCCGCGTTGTGCTTGTTGAACACCGCGATCATGTCGGCTTCGCTGAGATCGCGCCGGAATCCACGGCCGGCCATCGCATCGGAGAACGGCTGCAGCAAGGCGGCCAGGTGCTCGTCGATGTTCTCGTTGCGGATCGGGTTGAGGATGGTGGCCCGGGCGCTGTCGTACCACTCCTTCGGGTCGCGCACGCTGAGCAGCACCTTGGCCGAGGGGTAGAGGTCCATCATCTCGCGCCACAGCAGGCAACCGGGGAAGTCCAGCGTGGCCCGGTACCCGCTCAACAGGCCAGGCAGGACGCTGGGGTCGCCGTTCAGAGCTGCCGTCCACCCGACCGTGGTGTCCGGCTGTTTGAGGACTTCGCTCATGTGGTGGCAAGGGGCGAACCCGAGCAGCTCCAGTGCCCGTTTCAGCGAGGCCGTCCCGGTCCGGCCGAAGCCCGCTCCGATGATCTCGACCATGCGCACCCGTCCTTGTCAGAGCCGCTGCGAAGAGATCTTGACCGTACCTGGCGGCCACCACAGAGATCCACATCTTGACGCCGGTCGACCAGGATGAGGATCACGCCGATGTGACAGGGAACGGGTACATTCCCTGTCACATCCCCGGTTCGACATAAGGACGAAACATCCCCCGAACCGAAGAGAAGGGCCACGCTGATGCGCTACCTGATGATGACCATGCGGGACGAGAACCAGACCGCGCCGGACGAGAAGCTGTTCGAGGAGATGGACAAGTTCGTCGCGGAGTTGTCCGCGGCGGGCGTCATCGTCGCCGCTGGCGGGCTCGACCAGGACGGCATGCTGATCGTCCAGCGCGACGGTGAACTGGTCGTCACCGACGGCCCGTACGCCGAAGCGAAAGAGACGGTCGGCGGCTTCGCGTTGGTCGACGTCCGGTCCAAGGAGGAGATGCTGGAGATCGCGCGCCGATCCTTCGCCATCGGCGGTGACGGCGTCTGCCGGGTGCACGAGGTCTTTTTGTGACCGATACCCATCGGGCGATCGACGCGGCCTGGAAGCTGCAGGCCGCGAAGATCATCGGCGGGCTGACCCGGCTGGTGCACGACGTCGGCCTGGCCGAGGAGCTGGCGCAGGACGCGCTCGTCGCCGCGTTGGAGCAGTGGCCGGAGTCGGGCGTTCCGGACAACCCGGGTGCCTGGCTCATGGCCGTCGCCAAACGCCGGGCCGTCGACCACATCCGGCGCGCCAAGCTGGCCGAAAGCAAGCAGGCGGAGCTGATCACCCGCGGCGATGAGCCGCAGCAGGACGACGTCCTGCGGCTGATGTTCATCACCTGCGATCCGATCCTGCCTGCCCGTGACCGAGCCGCGTTGACCCTGCGGCTGGTCGGCGGGCTGAGCCCGGCGGAGATCGCGCGGGCGTTCCTGACGACCGAGCTGGACATCACGCACCGCATCGCCACAGCGAAACGGACCCTGGCCGAGCACGAACGGTCGAGGACCGCCGACGTCCCCGCGGTCCTCGAAGTCATCTACCTGATCTTCAACGAGGGCTACTCGGCCACCTCGGGTGACGACCTGATGCGCCCGGGCCTGTGCCTGGAAGCGTTGCGGCTCGGCCGAATGCTGGCCGCCCTCGCACCGCGGGAGGCCGAGGTCCATGGTCTGGTCGCGCTGATGGAGATCCAGGCGTCCCGGCAGGCCGCGCGGACCGGGCCGTCCGGCGAGCCGATCCAGCTGCATGAGCAGGACCGTGGCCGCTGGGACCCGCTGCTGATCCGCCGTGGGTTCACCGCGATGCTGCGTGCCCGGGACATCGGTGGCCCGCCGGGGCCTTACGTGCTGCAAGCCGCGATCGCGGTGTGCCACGCGCAGGCCAAAACCGCGCGGGACACCGACTGGGGCCAGATTTCCAATCTGTACACGGCTTTGGCGGGTGTGCTGCCCACGCCGGTCGTGCAGCTCAACCGTGCGGTCGCCTTCGGCAAGGCGTACGGCGCCGAGGCCGGGTTGGCGCTGGTCGACAAACTGGTCGACGATCCGGCGCTGCGGGACTACCACTTGCTTCCCAGCGTCCGGGGTGACCTGCTCGAGCAACTCGGCCGGCATCCGGAAGCCCGGCTGGAGTACGAACGTGCCGCGGCGCTGACCCACAACGCCGCCGAACGTGCCTTTCTGTTGCGGCGCGCGGGATCGATCGCGACCGTGCCGGCCGGGCCGACCTTGGCCGAGGCCAGTGCGCAGTTCCTGGCGCGCACGGACTTGGACGCGGCCACACTCCGTTCGTACGGCCAGACTCTGCGTCGGCTGTGCCGGTCGTTGGGGGAGCAGCTGCCGCTGGAATCACTGAACGCCGACCAAGTCGCCCGGGTTTTCGCGACAGCGTGGCGGAACGCGGCACCGAAAACGTGGAACCGGCATCGGTCGGCGATCCGGTCGTTCGGTACGTGGGCTGCCTTGCCCGATCTCGACGCACGATTGGACCGACGAGCTGAACCGTCAACGCGGCCAACGACTTTGAGCCCGTCCCAGCTGGAGATGGTGTGGGGCCTTGAGGTTGCTGTCCGGGAACGGGCTTTGTGGCTGCTGCTCCACGAATCCGGGGCCGCGGTGACAACGGTGTTGTCGTTGAACGTCGAAGACCTCGACCTGGCAGACCGTCGCGCCCGTGCCGGCGGATCGTGGGTCACATGGCGTTCTGGAACAGCGAAATTGTTGCCACACCTGGTTGCCGGACGCACCCGAGGCCCGTTGTTCTTGGCTGACCGCAAACCTGCGCCCGCCCGGATGCCCGCTGCCGCTGATCTGTGTCCGGAAACCGGACGCGGCCGGCTGTCCTATCCCCGGGCTGAGTATCTGTTCAAGCAAGCCACCAGGTCGTTGGATCCCGGTGGCGTGGGATACACATTGAAACAGCTGAGAGCGGGCAACCGTGCTCGGCGCGAGGCGTCCACCCAATAGAGATCCACAGCTGGGAGGGCACCATGGGCAGCCGCTATCTCTTTCTGACCAGGCATGGAGAAGCACTGCCGGACGAGACAGCGCTGACCGAGGCCGGCTGTCAGCAGGCAACGCAGCTCGGTCAACGACTGAAACGCGTGCCGCTCGACGCGGTGTACCACGGACCCCGCAGCAGGGCGGAACAGACGGCGAAGTTGATCGCCGGGCAAGTAGGCGATGTACCGGTGCAAGCGGTGGAGGCTGCGGGCGATTACATCCCGTACGTGCCCACGCGGGAGGAGTTGCCGGAGGATTCGGCGGATCTCCTGCTCAGTTTTCTGGGCCAGTTCACCATCCTGGAACGCCAGCGCGGCGCCAAACTCGTCAAGGAGGCCACTGCCCGGTTCACCGGCCCGGTCGACGGCGACCAAGACCGCTATGAGCTGCTCGTCACCCACAACTACCTGGCCGGATGGCTGGTCAACCAGGCGCAGGGATCGCCGAAGTGGCGGTGGCTGGCGCTCGACCACGCCAACGCGGCGCTGACCATCATCCGCTACACGCCGGAGCGTGCTCCGGCGTTGCTGGTGTTCAACGACATGGGGCATTTGCCCGCTGACCTGCGGTGGACCGGATTCCCCGGAGAATTTCAGAGCCTGGCGTAAAAGTGCTCAGTTGATGAGCACTTTGCCCCGGAGACTGGTGTCAACCCCAGTCAAAGGAGCCAGAGATGATGCGAGGACTTGCCACCGTCAAAATCGTCGCCGAGGACGTCCCGGCCGCCGTGGCCTGGTACAGCGAGGTGTTCGGCATCAAGCCGTACTTCGAGCGCGAGATCGACGGCAAGGCTGCTTACGTCGAGTTCCGCGTCGGCGACTACGAGCACGAATTCGGCATCATGGACGCGAAGTTCTCGCCGGACAACCGCGACCATCCGGGCGGCGCGGTCGTCTACTGGCACGTGGACGATGTCCATGCGGAGTTCGACCGCCTGATCGAACTCGGCGCGACAGTGCACATGCCGGTGATCGAACGCGGCCCCGGGTTCGTGCCCGGATCCGTGGTCGACCCGTTCGGCAACATCCTCGGGATCATGTACAACCGGCACTACCTGGAGATCCTGGGATGAGCACGTTCTACGCGAGCAGCACAGCGCAATGGCGGGCGTGGCTGGCCGAGAACTGCGACTCGGCCAAGGAAATCTGGCTGATCCTGCACCACAAGGACAGCGCGGTGCCCAGCCCGCGCTACCACGAAGCGATCGAACAGGCACTGTGTTTCGGCTGGATCGACAGCCACCACCGCAAGCGCGACGCGACCAGTTCGCAGCTGCGCTTCAGCCCGCGGACCACCCGCAGTTCGTGGAGCCGGCTCAACCGGGACCGCGCGGCCCGCATGATCGCGGAAGGCCAGATGACCTCACGCGGCCAGGCCCTGATCGATCATGCCAAGGCCAACGGCACGTGGGACGCGCCGACGGTGCCGGACGATCTGCGGGAGTTGTTGGACGGCAACGAAAACGCACGGGAGAACTTCGAGAAGTTCCCGCCGTCGTCGAAACGGCTGATCCTGGAATGGATCGGATCGGCGAAGAAGCCGGAGACCCGGCAGCGCCGGATCGGCCGGACGGTCGAACTCGCCGCGCGCAACATCCGGGCGAACCACCCGGCATAAGTGGGCTACCCAGGCGGCGATTCCGGCGGTTCGGTGGCGCGCTGGGAAACCAGCCGGCCGGAGTCGTCTGCGAGGGCGAGAGCAGTTTCGCCGTCGAGGTCCGCCCTTACTACGACTGGCATGCCGCGATCGCGGTCGCCGCTGGGCTGAATAAGGTGTGCCATGGCCTTTCGCACGTTGATGTTCGCCACTTTGCTGGCATTCACGTTGGTCGCGCCGCCCGCGGTCGCGGCGCCTCAGGACACCGCCCTTTCGATCGCCAAGGCGCGTACCCAGCCCTTAGGCACCGTGGTCACCGTCAGCGGGACCGTGACCACGCCGTCCGGAGCCTTCGAGTCCAGCTTCTTCGACAAGGGCTTCGGTTTGCAGGATGGCAGTGCGGGCATCTACATCAGCACCGCCGACAACCTGAACGCCAAGCCGGGCAGGCGTGCGAAGGTCACCGGCACCCTGCGCGACAGCTTCGGCTTCCTGATCCTCGTGCCGACCGAGGTCGACCTGGGCCGCACCGGCCCGCAGGTGCACGCACGCTGGTCGTCGACGAAAGCGGTGGGGGAGAAGACCGAAGGCCTGCTCCTGCGCGTCGCGGGCAAGATCACCCAAGGCCCGATCAACGACCTGCCGTACGGCTACAAGTTCTGGATCAGCGACGGTTCCGGCGAGGTGCAGATCTTCGTCAACACGCAGACCGGCATCGACGTCTCGACGCTCAAGCTCGGCCAGGTCGTGCTGGCGACCGGACTGAGCGGGCAGTTCGAGACCCACTACGAGGTTCTGCCGCGCTCACCGAGGGACCTCCTGGTCCTCGGCTGAACGAAAAGCGGGCGCGACTGTCCGGAGAAGACAGTCGCGCCCGTCGTCGAGGGAGAAGGACAGGAAGTCAGGAACGGACCAGCCGGGCGATGGCCTCGCTGGCTTCCCTGACCTTTTCCTCGGCGTTCTCGCCGCCCTGTGCGATCGCCTCGGCGACACAGTGCTTGAGGTGCTCGTCCATCAGGCCGAGCGACACCGCCTGCAATGCCTTGGTGGCGGCCGAGATCTGGGTGAGCACGTCGATGCAGTACTCGTCGTTCTCGACCATCCGCTGCAGTCCGCGGACCTGTCCCTCGATCCGCCGCAGCCGCTTGAGGAACGCTTCCTTGTCCCCGGTGTATCCCCGCATGTCCTTCTCTCCCTCGCTCACACCCGGCCACCCAGCTTACCCCTTACCGGTACCTGGGTGGCCTTGATCAGCGCGAACACGTCAGCGGAAGCGGCGCAACCGCAGACTGTTGGTCACCACGAACACCGAGCTGAACGCCATCGCGGCGCCCGCGATCATCGGGTTGAGCAGTCCGGCCATCGCCAGCGGCAGCGCCGCGATGTTGTACGCGAAGGCCCAGAACAGGTTGCCCTTGATCGTCCCAAGGGTCCGCCGGGCCAGCCGGATCGCGTCGACGGCGGCCAGCAGGTCGCCGCGGACCAGCGTCAGGTCGCTCGCCTCGATCGCCACGTCGGTGCCGGTCCCCATGGCCAGGCCGAGATCGGCCTGGGCCAGCGCGGCCGCGTCGTTCACGCCGTCGCCGACCATGGCCACCACGCGGCCTTCGGCCTGCAGCTTGCTGATCACGTCGACCTTGTCCTTCGGCAGAACCTCGGCGATCACCTCGTCGATGCCGACCTGGGCGGCTATCGCCTTGGCCGCGGCCGAGTTGTCCCCGGTCAGCAGCACCGGCTTGAGCCCGAGGGCCCGCAGCTTCGTCACTGCCTCGGCGGACGTCGGCTTGACGGTGTCGGCGACGACGAAAACCGCCCGTGCCTCGCCGTCCCAGCCGACCGCCACCGCGGTCCGGCCGGCCTTCTCCGCCTCGGCCTTGGCCGTCGCCAAGGTCTCCGGCAGCTTCTGGCTCCAGTCATCGAGCAGTGCCGTCCGCCCGGCGATGACCACCTGGCCGTCGACAATGCCTTGCACGCCAAGGCCTTCGATGTTCTTGAAGTCCTCGACCGCGGGCAGGTCGCCGAGCTTGTCGGCCGCCGCCCGCGCGATCGCCTGTGCGATGGGGTGTTCGGACGCGCTCTCCACCGCTCCGGCGAGCCGCAGGGCTTCCTCGTCGTCGACTCCGCTGGCGACGTGAATGTCCACAAGCGACATCTGGCCGGTGGTCACCGTGCCGGTCTTGTCCAGCACCACGGTGTCGATCCGCTTGGTGGACTCCAGCACCTCGGGGCCCTTGATCAGGATGCCGAGCTGCGCGCCGCGGCCCGTGCCGACGAGCAACGCCGTCGGCGTGGCCAAACCGAGCGCACATGGGCACGCGATGATCAGGACAGCGACGGCAGCGGTGAACGCCGCCGCGGTCGAGCCGCCCGCGCCCAGCCAGAACGCCAACGTGCCGACAGCCAATGCGATCACGATCGGCACGAACACCCCGGAGATCCGGTCGGCCAACCGTTGCACGTCCGCCTTACGCGTCTGCGCGTCCTCCACCAGCTTGGCCATCTGCGCCAGCTGCGTGTCCGCGCCGATCCGTGTCGCACGCACGACCAACCGTCCGCCCGCGTTGACCGTCGCGCCGACGACCTTGTCGCCGGGCCCGACCTCGACCGGGACGGATTCGCCGGTCAGCATGCTCGCGTCGACAGCGGAGCTGCCTTCCTCGATCACGCCGTCGGTCGCGATCTTCTCGCCCGGCCGGACCACGAACCGGTCGCCGACCGCGAGCGTGTCGATCGGAACGCGCACCTCCCGGCCGTCACGCAGGACGGCCACGTCCTTCGCGCCGAGTTCGAGCAGCGCTCGCAGCGCCGCACCGGCCCGCCGCTTGGACCGTGCCTCGAAGTACCGGCCTGCCAGGATGAACGTCGTCACGCCGGCCGCGACCTCGAAGTAGATGTTGCCGTCGCCGCTCATCCGCTCGATGGTCAGCTCGAACGGATGCGTCATCCCAGGCACGCCCGCGGTGCCCCACAGCAACGCGTACAACGACCAGGCGAACGCGGCCAGCGTGCCCATCGAGATGAGCGTGTCCATTGTGGCCGCGCCGTGCCGCAGGTTCTGCCATGCCGCGCGGTGGAACGGCCACGCCGCCCACACCAGGACCGGCCCGGCCAACGCCAGCGAGATCCACTGCCAGTACGTGAACTGCAACGCCGGGATCATCGCGAGCGCGATCACCGGCACGGACAGGACGACCGCGCCGATCAGCCGCTGCCGCAACGACCGCAACGGGTCGTCCTCTTCGGTCTCTTCGGGTTTTTCCGGCTGCGGCAAGGTCGCGGAGTATCCGGCGGCCTCGACCGTCTGCACGAGCACGGTGGGGTCGACCTCGGCCGGGAAGGTCACTTTGGCCTTCTCCGTGGCGTAGTTGACCGTCGCGGTCACGCCGTCCAGCTTGTTCAGCTTGCGCTCGATGCGGTTGGCGCACGAGGCGCACGTCATGCCACTGATGGCCAGTTCGATCTGCTGACCGGTGGCGACATCGGATGTCATGGAATCCTCCCTGGTCAGTGGCCGTGGCCGTCGTTGGCGTGCCCGGGCTGAGCCGGCTGGGCGGGTTGAGCGGGCTGGGCTGGCGCGGCTGTCGGGGCTGGCGCGGCGAAGCCCTCGGTCGAGACGGTGAAGTCCGCGGTCCGGACCTTGCCCTCGTGCTGGAAGTCCAGGAAAAGCCGGTACGTGCCGCTGGACGGGACCTCGGCGTAGAACGTTATGCCAGGTCCGGCCTTTGTCTTGCCATCGCCGGGCGTACCGTCCGGGTGGACGTGCAGATAGGCGAGATCACCGGTGCGCAGTGCGACCAAGTGCCCGTATGCGCCCAGGTACGGCTGCAAATCGGTGACGTCCTGGCCGTTCTTGCGGACCGTGAGCGTGACCTTGGACGACTGGCCGGGTGCCAGCGTGCCGTCGAGCTTGACCTCGTAGTCATCGACAGTGGATACCCGGAAATCGCGGTACATCACCGGCTGGAAGGTGCCCGGAGCGGCCAGGTCGACGCCGAGCGTGAGCTTGTCGCCGCCGGTCGGTTTGAAATCGGCGAACGCCCGGTAACTGCCGGCTTGCGTGAGCGTCAGCGGGACGCTCCACGTGCCGTCCGGCGCCATCTCGGGGTGCACGTGCTGGAATCCCGCGAGGTCACGGCGCACGACGATCAAGTGCATCCGCTTGTCGTGTTCGACGTCGAACGCGGTGAGGGCGGTCCCGTCACTCTTGGTGATCTTGAAGCTGAACGGAGTGGTGGTTCCCGTGCTGAACGTGGTGCTGGACGGCTGGAAGATGTAACCGTCCTTGGCCGACGCCAAGCCAGCGGGATCCTCGGAGCTCGCCGCGACAGTGCCGCTGTGGGACTCCGTGTGGGCGGAAGCAGCGGGGGTGCCCGCCGCGTCGCCGACGGGTCCGACAGCAGTGCCGATCGCCCAGGCGCCACCGGCGACCAGGACGAGCGCCGCACCGTAGGCGGTGAGCCTCGTGGCTGTGTTCATCATCAGTCCTGTTCTCGGGCTGAGTAGCGGTCTCCGGCCTGGTCAGTTCCAGCTTACCCCCTACCCGTATGCCGAACCGACGTGGCCGTGGTGATGTTTATACCCCCTGGGGGTATAGAAGGGCAAGGGGTGTCCACGTGTGGAACCGGACGTGGGCGATGTCCCGAAGGCGTGCGGCCTGGACACAGCAGAGGGCGATGCCTCATTCCGGCGGCATGGTGGATGACGGCTGGGCGCCGTGGGGAGCGGTTCCAGGTTTTCGGCATCTGCCGCATGGGCTGGGCCCTGGCATGGCCAGGGCGGTCTCGCCGGTCGACCGCACCACAGCCTCTCGACACGCCCGGCGCGTCAGGCGAAGAATGATCAAATCAACTTGTGGCAGGCCGCCTGCGTGGGCCATCCGATGCCCCAAAGTGGCTCTCGGGGTGCGGCTAGCTCGGTGACGGGGCTGGCAGGTACTGCTCAGGGATCGCGAAGGCGTCGACCAGCGTGCGCGCATGCCACCGCAGCGACTTGCACAGCGCGTTGACCTCGGCGGTCACCCTCTTGGATCGTGCAGTGGTGATCCGGCCGTGTTCGAGGAACCAGCCGCGATCGGCCTCGATGGTCGCCAGCGCGTAAAGGTCGCAGACCTCCTCCAACAGGGCCTTGACCTCCTCATCCGCGCAGTTCTCGATGGCCGCGACGAAGGCGTCGAAGACCAGCCGGTCGATGTGCACGCGTCCGGCGAGCAGGACGTGGTCCTGCGCGTCGTTGAACACGTCGAACGGATCGGTGTCCGACGATGCCGCCGCGCGCAGGCGCCGGGCGAGGCCTTCGAGAACGTGCTGCTCACGGCCCTCGAACAGGCTGCGGTGCCAGTCGCGGGAGCGGACATCGTCGTCGAACTGCGATATGACCTGTCGCGCGGCGATTCGTTCGAGGACCGCGCCCATCAGCTGTTCGGCCACCAGGCGGGCGGTGGCCAACGGGCTCAGGTCGGCGAAGTTGTCGCGGTAGTCGGTCAACAGTCCTTTCGCGACCAGCTGCAGCAGAACGGTGTTATCGCCCTCGAACGTGGTGAACACGTCCGTGTCCGCCTTCAGCGCGGGCAATCCGCTGTCGGCGAGATAACCCGCGCCGCCGCAGGCTTCCCGTGCCGTTTGGATCGTGCTCGTGGCATGCCAGGTCGCTACGGCTTTGATCCCGGCCGCTCGGGATTCCAGCCGCCGCTGGGCAATCGGGTCCGGTTCGGGCGCGCTTTGCACATCACCCAACATGCCGACCAGTTCGTCCTGCGCGAAGTGCAGCGCATAGGTCTTGGCCAAGGGGATGAGCAGTTTACGTTGGTGGGCAAGGTAATCCAGCAACGGGATCTCGGTGTCCGAGTCCGGTTTGCGGAACTGGCTGCGGCTTTCCGCACGACGGACCGCGATCGTCAACGCCCGTTGCGAAGCGCTGTTCGCCGCACCCGCGACGCTGATCCGCCCGCGCACCAACGTGCCGAGCATGGTGAAGAACCGGCGGCTGTCACTCTCGATCGGGCTCGTGTACATGCCCTCATCGGTGACGTCGCCGTACCGGTTGAGCAGGTCCTCTTTCGGAATACGGACGTGGTCGAACCACAGCCTGCCGTTGTCCACACCGTTCAGTCCGGCTTTCGGTCCGCAGTCCGCGATGCGCACACCTGGCATCGGTTGACCCGCGGCGTCCCGGATGGGCACAAGGAACGCGTGCACACCGTACGACCGGTCCTCGACGATGAGCTGAGCGAACACCACGGCCATCCGCCCATCGCGGGCGGCATTGCCGATGTAGTCCTTACGCGCGGCGTCGTCCGGAGTGTCCACAACGAATTCGCCGTTGTCGTAGCGCGCGGTGGTCCGCAGGTGCTGGACGTCCGAACCGTGCCCGGTCTCGGTCATCGCGAAGCAGCCGGGCAGGTCGAGGGACATGATGTCCGGCAGGTACTTCGCGTGGTGCCGTTCGGTGCCGAGCATCTGCACGGCCCCGCCGAACAGTCCCCACTGGACACCGGCTTTGACCATCAGCGACAGGTCGCCGTAACCGAGCATCTGGAACGACACGACCGAGCCGCCGATGTCGCCCTCGCCGCCGTACTGCTTGGCGAAGCCGAGCCGGGGATGCCTGGTCGCGGCCAGTTCCCTGAGCTGATCGAACACCAGGGCGCGGTGGGTGTCGACGTCCATCCCGATCGTGTCGGCCAACTTCGCGTCGGTCATGCGTTCCCGCAGCTCACGGCGCAATTCCCGGTACCGGCCGTCGAGCACGTCGGTGACCCGCGCAGGTTCGATCATGGTTCCTGTTTACCCGACCGTAGCCGCACTACACGTCATATCCTGGCGGCATGTGCCGGAACATCACCACATTGCGTGGTCTGGAGCCCGCCGCGACGCCTGCGGAGATCGAAGCCGCCGCGCGTCAGTACGTGCGCAAGGTCAGCGGCGTCCAGTCGGTGTCGGACGCCACGCGCGAGGCGTTCGAAGCCGCCGTCGCCGAGGTCACCGCGACCACCACCCGCCTGTTGGAGGCGTTGCCCGCGCGACGCCAGCCGCCGACCACCGTGCCCCCGCTGCGGCGGCCAGAGGTCCAAGCGCGACTGGCTGCCAAGGGGAAGTCTTCGTAGCGAGGTCGCCGGGGGAGCCTTCGCCACCCGGCGACCCCGTCGAGGAACCGCGACCCGGGCCATCGTCGCCGCGGTTCCGTCGTGCTCGGGCGTCCAGACCGCCACCACGCCTATCTGCGATCCGGGCTTACTCAGCTCGCCACAGTGAGGGAGCCGATGGCGGCTCCCAACCTTGCTGCGCCGTATGGCTTTGCAGGCACACATAGCCAAGCCCGCTGTACGTCACGCGGGCGCCGGCGGTGTAGGCCGTACCTGCCGCCCACGTGCCGCTCCCTGGCGGCGGGGTTGTGGTCGGCGGGTTCTGGGGCACGTTGAGCACGAAGTCGAACGCGGCCTCACGTCCGCCGCCAACGTTGCGTACGGTCATCAGCAGCCGTGGGTCGAACAGCGCATCCGTGTTGTTGCGTGGCTCGCCCGGGAAGTACAGCTGCGTCGTGAGCACCGGACGGTTCGGTGCCTGCACCTTCACGTGAATATGCCTGGTACGGCCCGGGTACAGGCCGGGCACGATCGTGGTGAGCGAGAAGGCGCCTTGGGCGTCGGTGAACTGATGGCCGCGGAACCGGTAGCCGACGTTGTCGTAGGCGCCGTTGTTGTCGGCCTGCCAGAAGTCCAGCAGAACGTTGCTCAACGGCAAGCACTTCAGCCCGAACACGTACCCCGTCACCTTGAGCGGCGTGCCGGCCGTGCCGGGCTGGACGAGGGAGCTGCGGCGGGGCGAATTCGGCTTGAAGTAAGGGCCTTCCATCTGTGGCGGGGTCGGGTCGTCGCCGTCGTCACAAGCAGGAGTGAGTGGTGGGGTGCCGGTATTGGTGCGGGCGAGTGCAGGGACCGCGACGATGGCGGCGGGCACGGCGACGCCTGCGGCGAGCGCGGCCCGCAGCACCGTCTTCCGGCTGGGAAGGTTGTCCATGCCTGCTCCTTGTGGGCGCGTGGGACAGTGACAACGAAACTAGGTAGCCGGTTGCTCGCTGACGATGGACTGGCTCGGCCAGTCATGGTGTTTTTCCCGGAAATCGCCGGGGCTGTCGCCGGTCTCCCGCCGGAAGAACCGGCAGAAATAGGCGGAGTCGGCGAACCCGATCCGGTGCGAGATCTGCCGGACGGTGAGATCGGTCCTGATCAGCAGCCGTTTCGCCTCACGGATGCGCGCCTCGCGGATGAGTTGCGACGGCGTACGGCCAACGGCGTTCTTGACGACATCGGTGAGATAACCAGGCGTGACCCCGATCTGATCGGCGTACTCGCGCACGGTCCACAAGTCGGTCTGCGCGGTCAAAGCGGCGAACTTCTGCGCGACGGCATGCGTCCTGGCCGGGCTCGGCCCAGGAACCTCGGTGAGCCGCGCGGCCCTGGCGACGATGACGTGCAGCAGCGCGCGTAACACGGACTCGGTGCCGTCCTGGAACTCCTGGTGTAGCTCGGTGATGAGCCTCTGCATGCGGTCGTGGGATGCCTGGTCGAGACTGAGCCACGGCCGTTCACTCAAGCGCCTGAGCAACTCCCGGTCAGCCGGATGATCAACGAGGAAGTCGTCGGTGAAAAGGGTGACGAACCCGTCGAGGTTCTGTGCGTTCTCCCAGTGGTGCACCTGCCCGGGGACGATCACACAAAGATGTGGCGGTCGCAGCTCCCATCGGGCGAGGTCGACTACGTGTGTGCCGGTCCCGCGGGTGACGTACACGATCTCGTGAAAAGTGTGCCGGTGCGGGAAAGGAGCGCGCGAAAGTGGCCCGATGGAATCGAACGTCCCCATCGCGAACGGCATGGCGTCAGCGACTTCGAGCCGGTGGATCGGCGGCTCACCATTGCGTGGGGCGAGGCAGGGGGTTCCGGGTGGAACCGTCGTACCACGCATGTCAGTCCTCCCGTCATCGCGAGGTCCAGACCAATTATGCGCAGCCGTGCCCACGGTTCAGGATCTTCCTCTGGAAAACGGACGCCTGGGGAGGTCGTCATCATCAGCGAAGCCGAGTTGCTCAAGCTGGCCAACAAAGTCGCGAGCACGGCCTTCACCGCGTGGCTGCGCCGGCATCAGGCCCGCAAGCAGCGAACTTCGACTCTCGCCGAACTGGCAGCGGAAGAACTCGGCAGCCTGGTGCAGCGCAAGAAGTTCGACAACCTGCTGGACAACGTCGGCCTGCAGGTGTTCGAGCAACTGGAGTCTTTGCTGGCGACCAAGTTCCGCTCGTTGCCGGACAACGAGGTGCAAGCCGCGCTGTTGGGTGCCACGGACGCACTGGCTGAGGTGGATCTGTCGGACGATCTGTTCCTTGCGGCTGACGCCGACCCCGAGGAGCTTGCCAGGCGGGTACGTCAGCAGTGCTCGTCACCGGTGGCACTGGCCACGGATGCTATCCCGCTGTACGAGACGGCCCTTGATCAAAGTTGCCGCCTTCTGGTTGGCGTAGTTCGCTGTCTGCCGTCCTTCCAACCCCGAGCACTGGCCGAAGTCCTTGGCAGGCTGACAACCACAGTCAGCGCAGCTCACCGAGTTGCTGGCCCGAGTTCCCAAGGTCAGCCTGCAAGCGCCGCGCGGCACCGACTTCGACGCCGAGTTCACCGCGGCGTACCTCCGGCACATCAGCTCCACATTGGACAAGATCACCTTGTTGGCGCTGGGCAGGCACGAGCAGCCGAAACTGTCGCTGACCACGGCATATCTCAGCCTGAGCGTCTCGCGAAAACCAACCCGCCGCGCCGAGAAGGAGTTGTCCGCCTGGTCGGCCGGTCCGAGTGCGGTTCGAGCGGAGGTGGCCATCGGATCGGCTGACCGGCCCAGAGTGGTGGTGCTGGGGGAGGCCGGATCCGGCAAGAGCACGTTGCTCGACTGGCTCGCGGTCACAGCCGCACGCTCGGAGTTCACCGATCAGTTGGCTGAGTGGAACGGGATCGTGCCGTTCGTGATCCGGCTCCGCAGCTTTCCGGCCGGATCGCTGCCGGCACCTGAGGACTTCATCCGGCACGTCTGGCCGATGAACGCCGCCCGTATGCCTGAGGGGTGGGTGCACAGGCATTTCGAAGAGGGTACGGCGGTGGTCTTGATTGATGGTGTCGATGAGGTCGGTGCGGACCGCCGCCAGGAGGTCCACACGTGGATCGGCCAACTCGTCGCTCAGAACCCCGAGCTACGGCTGGTCGTGACGTCGCGCCCAGCCGCGATTGGCGAGCGATGGTTGAACGATGAGGGATTCTCGGACGTCAACCTGCTGCCGATGAACGCCGACGACATCAGCCAATTCATCCGGCGGTGGCATGAGGCCGCCGAGCGCTCCTCGATCCTGCCGTGTGACCACAGCGAACTCCCTGCGGCTGAGCAGCGCTTGCACAACCAGTTGGCGACCCGACCGTATCTTCGAACTCTCGCATCGACACCGTTGTTGTGCGCGATGCTGTGCGCGCTGAACCTTGATCACAGCACCGAGTTGCCGCACAGCCGGATGGAGCTATACCGGCGGGCGCTGACGATGCTGCTCGACATTCGAGACGCCAAGCGCAAGATCCCCGGGATCCTCGATCTTAGTCAGAAGGAGGCGCTGCTCGGTGACCTTGCCTGGCGCCTGACCGAAGGCGGCCTCGTGGAGATGACCGAGCAGGAGGCGCAGCACTACATCGAACTCAAGTTGCCCTCGATGCCCAACGTGGACAAGCGGGCAGATGAGATTCTGCAACACCTGCTTGTCCGTACTGGTGTGCTGCGGCGGCCGGAGCCTGGCACGGTCGACTTCGTGCACAGGACGTTTCTTGAGTATCTGGCTGCGAGTGAGGCAACTGAGCAGGCGCGCATACCTGCGCTCGTGGCGTCTGCTCATCTGGACACTTGGCGAGAGACGATCGTGATGGCGTGCGGTCATGCGAAACGCAACCAAGTGGACGATCTGCTCGCCCGGATCCTGGATCGCGCTGATCGGGAGCCGGAGAACGCGAGAAAGCTGTGGCTGCTCGCGGCCGCGTGCCTGGAAACGGTCAACCAGATCAGTCCTGAGCTTCGGGAGCGAATCGATTCGCTGATCAGACAGCATCTGGTACCGCCGCGCTATCGCGAGGTAGCAGAGTTGCTTGCGCGGATGGGGCACCGCCTGCTGCGCTACCTTCCGTCTACTCTGGATGGTCTGACTGAAGAGGCTGCCGCGGCGACGGTTCAAGCTGCGGGGCAGACCAGGAACACGGAAGCGTTGCGCTATCTCTCGAACTACGCCCAAGACCCGCGCTCAGGTGTGCAGGACGAACTCGTCCATGCGTGGCAGTACTTCGATCCGCGACGATATGCAGAAGAAGTGCTGGCAGACGCTCCACTGCACGCTGGTGTGGTTGTCCTCGGCTCGACGAACTTGCTGCCGTACGTTGGGATCCTTCGCCATCTTCGCGGGCTCATTCTCTCACCAGGTGCGTGGGAAACAGTGGACAGTTTGGATCTGTTGGACGGCGTGCCGTGTTTGCATAGCGTGGGCCTTCGCTGTAGAGGTGACGTTGATGTGACTCCAGTTTCGCGGCACCCGGACGTTGAGTCCATCTTGCTGGTTGGGGCTCGCGAGTATCTCGGTGCCCGTTCCTTGGGAATTCTGCCCAAGCTGAGACGTCTTTCCCTTCTGGGGAACATGGCGTGGTCAGATCTCGAGTTCCTGCGTGGCCTACAAGGGTTGCGGCGCCTGTCGCTTGGTGCATTGCAAGAGATCAACGACTACTCTCCGCTGGATGACCTGACCCAACTGTCCACAGTGCGGTTGTCGCAGGTTGGAGACTTGCGTGAGGTCGCGGGCGGTCCATGGCCGCAAGTCAAGGACTTGAGTGTCGTTGACTACCTCGGTGACGATGTCGTTGCCGCGGTGGCTGCGAACTTCCCCCGTATTCAAACGCTGGCCCTGCGGGACCAACGCACCGTCGACCTCAGTGATCTTGGGCAGTTGCCGGTGGAAAAGCTGATCCTCGATCACTGCCAGGCCGTGAATCTGTCGGGTATCACCGCGACATCAACCTTGCGGGAAATCTGGCTGACGGAGTGCTCGGATGTGGATCTTCGGCCGCTTGTCGGCGAGAAGCTCGAGCTTCACCTGAGCCGTAGATCGACTTATCAGGGGATCGATGAACTAGGGCCGGGTGTGGCCCTGGAGTGGATCGGTTGATGCGGGGATTGACCTTTGCGGCTGGCAGGTGCTTACTGTCCGGATCGTGAAGTTCGGGTCAGGAGGTGCTCATGGCCGGTATCGATCCTCGAACCCAGCAATCTGAGTTTCCGCTGGGGGTGAGCCGTCCGCCGCTGGAGGTTGCCGATCTTCCGCAGCCGGAGGAGGTCTTCAAGGTCAGCAAGCTCGGCCCGCTCCAGGTCATCCAGTTCGTCATCGGCCCCAGCCTGATCGCGCTGGGCATTTCGATCGGCAGTGGGGAGTGGTTGCTCGGGCCGCAGGCGGTCGGGTCGTTCGGTTTCATCGGCATCGGCTGGGTCATCACCGTCTCCGCCGTCCTGCAGACCTTGTACAACATCGAGATCGCCCGCTACGTCCTGGCCACCGGTGAGGTGCCGATCGTCGGGTTCGGGCGGGTCCCACCCGGGTGGAAGCTCTGGATTCCGGTCTCCCTCGTGGTGTTCTACTTCGCGTTCATCTTCGGCGGCTGGGCCGCCGGCGCCGGGCAGGGGCTGTTCGCGTTGTTCGCGGGGCGGGTGCACCGGCCCCACGAACTGGAGTACGTGCGGCTGCTGGGCATCGGGTTGCTGCTCGTCGTCTTCCTGATCACCGCGCTCGCCCGGAAGGTCTCCCGGGCGCTCGAGCTGGCGAACTGGGTCATCGTCGGCACCCTCCTGCTCGTCCTGATCGTCGTCACCATCGCGATCGTTCCCGGCAATGTTTGGTGGGACGGTGTCGAAGGCCTGGTGACGCCAGCCGCGCCACCCGAAGGCATCACCGCCACTCAACTCGGGGCGCTCGCGGGATTCACGGCTCTCGCGTCCGGCCTGAACTGGTACGCGATGAGCCACTATCGCGACAAGGGCTACGGCATGGGCCACCGTGTCGGGTACATCTCCGGGATGCGGGGCGAGCGCACGGAGATCAAGCCGGTTGGCGTGACTTTCCTTGACACGCCCGAGAACACCGCATTGTGGAAGCGGTGGTACCGGCTTCTGCGGGTGGACATGTGGGGTGTGTTCTTCGCCGGTGCGATGATCGGCATGCTGCTGCCGACCATCCTGATGTCCCACTTGGTGGCGACCTCCGGAGTGGCGCCGACTGCCGCGAATGTGCCGACGTACACAGCGGAACAGCTTGGCACGCAATACGGATCAGGCATGTTCTACCTGATGCTGCTCGTCGGTGTGCTGATCCTGTTCTCCACACAGCTGGGCATCTTCGAGGCGTTGGTCCGGAACTTCACCGACGCCGTGCACGCGACCAGTCCGAAGCTGCGTGCCCGCATCGAGGGTGACCCGCGGCGCTTCTACTACCCGTTCATGTTGCTGCTTCTCGTTGTCATCGCGCTCGCGATCCATCTCGCGCTGCCGGTGCAACTCGTGCAGATATCGGCCAACATGTCCAACCTTGGCGCCCTGATGTTCCCGTTCGCGTTGATGTACCTCAACAGCAGGCTGCCGAAGGCCGCGCGGCCACGGGCCTGGCACTACGTCATATTGGTGCTGAACGTCCTGTTCTTCGGGTTCTTCTTCGTGAACTTCGTGTACGAGTTCCTCACCGGGACCGCGCTGGTGCGGTTCTGACGTACGGAACTTCGGGGCGGCCGTCGGGCCGCCCCGAACCTCGTCAAGGCCACGGTCCCAGTTCGATCGGCTGGGAGAACGTGAGTCCGGAGTGGTCACGTCCGGCGAGCCACGCGGCGATCTCGCGGGGATCTCCGGACACGTGGACCGGTTCGCCGTCGCCCAACACCCGATCCGGCAGGGCAACGCTCACGCCGGACGGGACGCGTGGCGACAGGAAGCCGATGATGTAGTCGCAGAATTCCGGCGACCAGTCGACGTGCCCGAGGTTGAGGTCCGCGCTGTGGATCTCAAGCTCACGCCACCGGGCGAGCACAATGCCTTCAAGCGTGCCGTTCCGGTACGTGACCGGCCGCTCCCAGTCGTTCGGACCGACTGCGTCCCAAGCGGTTTCGAGCTCTTTCGCCGACTGGACGACGTCGTCGACCAAGGCGCTGGCCGGGCGGCTCGATCCGGCTTGGATGGCCGCGGCCCGGCTGGGCGGGCCGCCGTCGTACATGTCGACCAGCTTGCCGTCGAGGGCGTATTCCGTTTGGCGTTTCAGTGCTTTCGCGTGTTCGGCCAGATGCGTCAGCACGTGCCCTCGTGACCAGCCGGGCAACGCCGAATCCGCTCGTGCCTGGTCGTCGGTGAGACCGGTGATGAGGTCGGCAAGACGGGCGTGGTCAGCCCGCAGCATTGACCTAATGGAGTTCGTCGGCAAGCTCATTAGTCGACCGTATCTCACATGGGGTGGTGGACGAAAGTCCATTAGACTCCGGCCATGGCCTCACTCGCCCTGCAGCTGGCGTCGACGATCAGGCACGACGGCCACGGCGGCGTGGCGGACGACCTGGACACCGAGGAAGGTTTCCGCAAGTGGGTACGCGAGCACGTCGGAAGTGACGTCGACGGGGACCGCGAGCAGGTCGTCGCGCTGCGGCGTGCGGTCCGGTCATTGTTCGCACACGCCGTCAAGCCTGGTGAGCCGAGCAAGGCCGACGCCAACAAGCTGCTGGACCCGCAAGTGGCCTTGGCACAGGTGAACGCCGCCGCAGGCGCCGTACGGCCGCGGCTGGAGTGGCCACAAGACGGCGAGCCCGTCATGCGATACGACGACGGCGGGCTGCTCTCGACCTTGGCGCGAGCCGCGATCGAGCTCCTGGCCAGTGATGAACGGGCTCGGCTGCGGGCTTGTCCGGCGCCGCGGTGCGTGCGGTACTTCGTCAAGGAACACCCGCAGCAGGAGTGGTGCAAGCCGTCGTGCGGCAACCGGGCCAGGGTGGCGCGCCACTACAAGCGCAAGATCGAATCGGTTTAGTCCCATCCCCGTCAGGGCAGCCAGAACCTGTGGAAAGTGCGCGGAACTCGGTGCCCCGGCTGTTGCGTGTCACGGCCGCGTTGAGTTGGCGGGTCGTTGCCATCGCGGCGGCGTTGTACGTTCTCGGTCACGTCGTGGGTTTCCTCGCGCCAGTGGTCGTGCCGCTTGCGATCGCGTTGCTGCTGGCCGCATTGCTGGCGCCCGCGGTCTCCTTTCTGGTCCGGCATCGGGTCCCGCGTGGCTTGGCCGTCACGATCGTCATCATCGGTGGCCTGGCTGTCTTCGGCGGGTTGCTGACGTTTGTGGTCACCACTTTCGTCAACGGCCTTCCCGCACTGCGCACCCAGCTTTCGCGAAGCCTGGAGACCATTTCGGACTGGCTGACCAACGGCCCGCTGCATTTGAGCGACGCCCAGTTGCGGAGGTTCCTCGACGGGATCGTCACGGCCGTCGCCGGAAGCCAGAACGAGATCACGACCGGGGCGCTGAACACCGCACTGACCATCGGCGAAGTCCTCGCGCAGACGCTGCTGGTGATCTTCTCGCTGATCTTCTTGCTCTACGACGGCCAAGGCATCTGGGGCTTCCTGATGCGCGGCGTCCCCAACGGCCACCGCACCCGCGTTGACGTCGCCGGACGCCGTGGACTGGCCGCGCTCGTCAGCTACGTGCGGGCCACCGTCGCAGTGGCCACAGTGGACGCTGTCGGCATCGGCATCGGGTTGTTCGTGCTTGGCGTCCCGCTGGCGTTTCCGTTGTCGGCACTGGTATTCCTCGGCGCGTTCGTCCCCATTGTCGGTGCTGTCGTGACGGGCGGCGTGGCTGTGCTGATCGCGTTGGTGGCCAACGGCCCGCTCAACGCGCTGATCCTGCTCGCTGTGGTGATTGCCGTGCAGCAATTGGAAGGGCACGTGCTGCAGCCATTGTTGCTCGGCCGGGCGGTGAAGCTGCATCCACTCGCCGTCGTCCTGGTGATCTCAGCCGGTGTCGTGACAGCGGGAATCACCGGTGCTCTGCTCGCGGTTCCGTTGCTTGCCGTGCTGAACTCCGGTATTCGGTCGTTGCGTAGCGACGCCGACGAACACGTCAGACCGGAGGACGTGCGGACCAGCGAGCCCGAGGAGTCCGCCCCCGATGAACCGGACATCGACAAACACGAGGCTCCATAGCGAAGACCTCACGAGATGGCCGAACCGGTGACTGTGGGTTTCTCGGCGTTGCCGAGGTAGAAGATGCCCTTGATCGTCTCGAACCCGTCGCTGCGGTTACGGCGGAGCGTCGATCCTTCGATCGTCATCGACCCGGTGCGGTCGTTGCTGACGAAGAACACCGCGCCACCGCCCTCGTTGGCGTGGTTGTCCTCCACAATGGAGCCGGCGATACGGACGGTGAACTTGTCGCCGTCGGTGTAGATCGCGCCGCCGCTTCCGCCGCCCGGGGTCCCTGCCCTCGCCGGATTCGCGCCGCGTCCAATGGCTTTGTTCTTTCGCAAAACGCTGTTGAGCACGACGAACGTCACGTGCAAGCCGCTCAGTGCCCCGCCGTTGGCGCAGGTGCCGTCCTCGAACGTGCTGCCCGCGATGTACACCGGTGCGCTGCGAGCCTGGTTGACACGCAGCCCGGCGCCACCAAGATCAGGACCGTTGGCCGCACACCGGTTGCCGTAGAACCGGGAATTGACCACTTTGACCTTGCCGCCACGCACGTACACCGCGCCGCCACCGTCATCGGTCGCCGAATTGCCGCCGGTGAACGACAGGTTCTGCAGCACGAGCTGTGGACCGCTCTGGTTGGGCACGTCCATCACGAGAATCTGGCGCTTGCCGCCCCCGCTCAACGTGACCCGGCCGCCGCCGTCGAGCACGATCTTGGGGCCTGCCTTGACTTTCGCGGTCTCCGTCATGGTGATGGTCACCGGTGCCGGGCCGCAGGAGAACGTGATCACCCCGCCTGCCGCGACCGCCGAGACCACGGCCTGTGAGGTGCAACTGCCTGGTGTGCCGTCGCCGATGACCTTGGCCGGTTTCGAGGTGTCCTCAGCCTTGGCCTCAGCGGGAATCGCGGCTCGCCCGGCCGGATTGCCGAACTGAGCAGATGGAGCAGGCGCGACCGACGACGACGTGGGCGCTGTCGTCGTCGGAGGTGCCGACGACGATGGTGTGGCCGAAACGGTGGTTGTGGCTGGTGGATCAGAAGGCGGCGCGGCGACGCCGATACCCGGCGTAGTCGTCGCGCAGCCGCCCAGCAACGCGAGCGATGCCAAGGCGGCTAACGGACGACGCATGGCGGAGACCCTAGCCCGGAACACCCGCTTTGAGCATCGCCTCGGCGAGTCCTTCTTGGTTCAGAACCGCGCCCGTGAGCTGGATCTGGTCGAAGTAGTGGGCCACGCCCGCTTCCGTGGCCTGCGCCTCGAACGTGGCCGCCTGGCTGGGATCGGGCAACGGCCACACGGCGAAGAACGACCACGGCGCCTCGCCTGCGAGCGTGCCCATGCCGACCGGCGTCACGCCCGCACTGACCAGCTCCTTCATCTGGCCACCCATCCCGGCAAGGAACTGCTCGCGGTCGCCCGCGGCCAGCTCGAGCCAGGTCTGACGTGGCCGCCAGAGTTCAATCACGTAGTACCTGGCGGTTTTTCCCTTACAGCTTGGCGTTTTCGCGCTGCGGCGAAATCTCGGCGAGCCGGTCGGTCAAGGTCGACGTGATGGCCTCGAAGGCGTCGCTGCCGAGCACCAGGCGGCGCGGCACCAGATCCTGTGTCGTGGTCGCCAGGATCCGGGCGGCCATCGTGGCCGGGTCCCCGCCCGTCGCAGCCGGGTCGGCGGAGAACTGGCGCATCGCGTCGACCGGCGTGCCCTTGTACGCCGGCATTGGCTCGGCCATGACCGTGCTGCCGGTGAACCCGGTCCGGATACCGCCCGGCTCCACGATCATGACCTGCACGCCGAACGGCGCGAGCTCGGCGGCCAGCGCCTCGGAGAAGCCTTCGAGTCCCCACTTGGCCGCGTGGTACACGCCGACGCCCGGAAACGCGACCTGACCGCCCGCCGTCGCCGCGGAGACCGTCGCGTACCTGCGACTGGAAGCCGGGCGGCACCCGGACGACAAACGCCTGGCGACGCTGATCGGCGAGCTGTCCATGAAGAGCGAACCGTTCCCGCGGTTGTGGGCCCAGCATTCGGTCGGCGACAAGACGCACGGCGGCAAGCGGATCAACCATCCCGTGGCGGGGGAGCTGGACCTGTCGTACGAAACCCTTGCGCTGCCTGGTGATTCCGATCAGGTATTGGTGATCTACACGGCCGTGGCCGGGTCGCCGACCGAGGAACGGCTGCGTCTGCTCGCCAGCTGGTCGGCTTAACCTTCGGGGTAGAACACGAACAGCACGCATCCGGTCTTGCTCTGCGGGATGTGCCACGAGCCTGCGGGCGCGTGGATGAACGACCCGGCCGGGTAGTCGTTGAAGCCGTCGTTGAAGACGCCACTGACCACGTAGACCTCTTCCGGGCCAGGCTCGTGCACGTCCTTGCCTGCCCAGCACGCACCCGGGTCGATCTCCACGACGTTCGCGCTCGCGCCGGTCGATCCCGTCCAGAGTGGACGAAGCCGGATGCCGGGGAACAGCTCGCGGGTCGGGGCGTCGGCGAGGGTGGCCGTTTCGAATTCCATGTCCGAAAGCTTGGTGTGATCACGGCAGGCGAGCCAGTGTCAGGAAAGACATCATTGGGTACTTTGCTGCCATGCATCACGTGGTCGCTCTCGCCCAGCCGACGCAGTCGACCTTCGAACTCGGCTGCGCCACAGAAGTGTTCGGCATCCAACGGGACTGCCTGCCCCGGCACTACGAGTTCCGGATCTGCACCGAGAAACCCGGGCCGGTCCCGACGACCGCGGGCTACGACATGCTGGTCACCGAGGGACTGTCCGCATTGGACTCAGCGGATACTGTGCTCATTTCCAGTCGGCGGCCGATTGACGCACCGCTTTCGCCTGCGGTGGTGAAGGCGTTGAAACGCGCGCACAAACGTGGCTGCCGCCTGGTGTCGATCTGCACGGGCGCGTTCGCCCTGGCGCAGACCGGACTGCTCGACAACCGCCGTGCGACAACGCACTGGGCTCGCACAGACCAGCTCCGTGCACGGTTTCCGAAGGTGCACGTCGATTCGGACGTGCTCTACATCGACCACGGAGACGTCGCCACCAGCGCCGGCGCGGGCGCCGGAATCGACCTGCTCCTGCATCTGGTCCGCAACGATCTCGGCGCCGCGCATTCCGTGCACATCGCTCGGCATATGGTGTTGCCGCCGCATCGCGAGGGCGGCCAGACGCAGTACGCGGCCGATGTGCCAGAGACGCAGCCCGACCAATCGCTCGGCCGCTTGCTCGACTGGGTGTCCGACCGGCTGCACGAACCGCTGAGTGTCGAGGACATGGCCGCGTACCTGCAAGTCTCGGCGCGCACGTTGGCCCGGCGCTTCGACGAGCAACTCGGTACCAGCCCTGGTCGCTGGCTGCTGGCCCAACGCATCACCGCGACCAGGGCACTGCTGGAGGAAACGGACTTGTCCGTCGAGGCGATCGCCCGCCGGGTCGGGCTGGCCTCGGCGACCAACCTGCGCAGGCGGTTCGTCGCCGCCGTGCGGACTACTCCTGCCGCTTACCGCCGCACGTTCAACTCTTGATCGCCACCAGGACGTGGTCGTCGCCGACCTGCCAGAGTGGCGCCACGTGGTCGAATCCCGCGGCTCGCAAGGCGTCCGCCTGACCTGTGATGGTGAGGGTGTTCTCGTTGTGCGAGGCCGTCTTCAACTTGCGTTCGGTGCGCGCCTGCACAAGCGCCGACAACTCGGGGGAGCTGTTGGCGGCGTCCCACCACGCAGTCCAGTCCTCGTTGTCCTGGACGCCGACGCGGGCGGCTCGGCGGTGCCGGATGACCTCGGCCAGCTTGTCCAGCCGCTCGTCACCCACCTTGATGTGGTCGCCGTTGATGAAGACGCCGCCCGGCGCCATCAGGCCGGACAGTGTGCGATAGAGCGCCGCTAGTTGGTCGTTGTCCAGCCAGTGCAGCGCCGTGGTCGATACGGCGGCGTGGATCACCGGCGGCACCTCGGCCAGCCACTCGCGGGCGCTCAGATCTGCGTCGACCCAGGTGATACCGGTGTAATGGGCGCGGGCAAGGCCAAGCAGGAGTGGATCGGAGTCGATGCCGGTGATCGTGGCGTGGGGCAGGCGGTCACACAGTCGCGCTGCCAGGGACCCGGGCCCGCAGCCGAGGTCGATGATCACGGGCCCGGCCACGTCCTGCACCGCTGTCTCCACGATGTCGCACAGCACCGTGAACCGCTCTTCGCGGTCGGCGACGTATCGCTCTTGCTGCGCGTCCCATCGGCGCAACCAGGCTTCGGCCGCATTACTGGTCACCTGGGTCATCATCCACCCCGTCACTGTCGATACCCTGTTTGGCAGTGACGCTAGAGGACGAAGGGGTGACTGGTCAATTGAACTTTGACAGTCACACGAGCGACGTGGTCGCCGCCGCGGTCGAGGCGGTCAACGTGCTCACGCCCGGCCACGCACTTGGCCGTGACTACTCCGCCGAAGATCCCGACATCGGCGCACTGACCAGCGGATCCACCCCCAGCGAAAAGGACGTCGACGAGCTGCGGGGCTACGCGACCCGGCTGCGAGCGATCTTCGAGGCGGTCGAGGACGGCCAGATCGACGAAGCCTGCGTGGTGACCAACGCGCTGCTGGCCGACACCCAGGCGGTGCCCCGGCTGATCAAGCACGACGGCGAGCCGTGGCACATGCACTTCCACGCGGGCTCGGCGAGCTGGGCGCGAGGCTGGGCGGCGTCGATGGCGACGGCGCTGGCGATCGTGCTCGGCAACCCCATGGCAGACCGGCTAGGCGTGTGCACGGCGACCGCGTGCGACCGGGTCTTCGTGGACGTGTCACGCAATGGCACGAAGCGGTTCTGCTCGACGGCGTGTCAGAACCGGATCAAGGCCGCGGCGTTCCGGGCGAGAAAGCAGGTTTGATCCACATGACGTGCGGGGTATCTGGTCTGCCGAGTCCATGTGAGGCAGAAGGAGCGGGATAACACGTGGTCGGTGAGCTGCTTGAGGTCAAACCACTGCGGGATGTGTCGGGTGCGCGGGTGCTGGGCCTTGCCGGGGAAGTCGATCTCAGTACGGCGCCAACCTTGGAGAAGGCCATCCTCGCCGCGCTGGCCGGGCTGGACGGCAAGAAGCTGGTCGTGGACATGGGCGGGGTGACGTTCCTCGCCTCAGCCGGGATGTCCGCGCTCATCGCGGGCCGGGAACGAGCCCTTGAGAAAGGCGTCGAGATGGTGATCGCGGCGACGCCGGACGGCGCTGCCTACCGCTCGCTGGAGATTGCGGGCCTGATCGAGGTGCTGTCGGTGCAGCAGGGGGTCGCCCCGCCAGTCTGATGTGTCCCTTGTGGTCGGTGCCACCGCCAGGTGTCAATGCCGAAGCCACAGCCGGGGCTTCGGCGCGGGCATGACTGTCCACTGTGCACCGGTGACGAGGGCGCGCAGGCCGAGTGTCAGGTGCTCGGTGTGGATGTGGTCGCCGGTGGCGAGTGTGCGCCGGGTTGCCAGCGTTCGCAGGGCTGCGCCGAGTGAACCTCGGGTGTGCACGAATGTCGCCGTTCCGGATGTGAACGTGACGACGGCGTCCTGGTCTGGCGAGCACGCCGGGAACTCGTTGAAGCACACCGGTTCCGCGAGTTTCTCGGCGGACAGCGCGCCACGGGGAACGCCGGGCAGCCACGGGCCGGATCTGATGTGCCGCACGCCCAACTTGGTGTACGACGGCAACATCACGCCACGGTGTCGCGCGAGGGCGCGCAGCGGGCCCGGCATGCTTGCCGCGTACAGGATCGACTCCGCCGCCGCCCACCGGGGTTTGATCAGGTCGATCCGGCGCTGGAACTGCTCGTCGGGATCGATGAACGCCACTGTGCCGCCGGCGGCGACTGTGCCGAGGGCGAGCACGATCGCGTTCACTCCCGGGCGGATCGAGAACAGCATCCGGTCGCCGGCTTGGAATCCGTTGTCGCGCAGGCGTTGCGTCGTCGCGAGGACCCTCGCCAGCAGTTGGCCGTACGTGATCGTCGTCCGGCGTTCGGTGATGGCGGGGGAGGAGCGGTGCGTACGGGCCGCGTTGAGCACGTCCACGAGCAGATCAGCGGCCACGCGGCCAGGCTAAGGTCAACGGCACCCTGGGCGCCTGGGTAGAACTACTCGACTCGTGCGCACATCGGGGGATTCGGTAGCGGTCCGTGATTCGTCGAGTACATTGGGCGTGTTGACCTTGATCACGGTTGGGGGTGAGCCGATGCAACGACCGGAGTCCTGGCTTGCCGCGACAGTGAAGGCGTTGCTGGCCGAGAAGTATGGCGGGCGTATCCCGGGCGTACGGAAAATCTCCGCGGATATCGCCGCGGCCAACGACGGCGACACGATCTCGCATGGCCACGTGCACAACATCCTCACCGGTGAGGCGGAAAACCTGACAGACCGGACAAGAGTTCTGCTCGCCCGGTTCTTCGGCAAGCAGCCGTCCTTTTTCCACCCGCCGCAGGAAGGCATCGAGCCGACCCCGGATTCGGTGCACGCCCTCGCCGCCCGGTTGGCCACCTTTGACCAGGCTCAGCTCGACGCGATCAGGACGGCTTTGGACATTGCCTCCGGCCAACGGCGATCCGAGGATCGTTAGACTGTTTGGGGGCTTTTACGGTGGTTCGAGTGATGCTCGGATGAGTCGGCGTTGTTCCATGACCCATGAGACGGTGCAGGCTATGACGTGGAAACAGGCGCGTGCCGAGGCGGTCGAGCTGGCGGCGGAATTGCCACCACTACCGCGGCCGTGGCGGATCGAGGACCTTTGCACGGCCCTCGCGGCACAGCGCGGCCGGCCATTGCTGCTGCACGAGCTGGATTTGGCGGCGCTGCCGTTCGGCCTTTGGTATTTCGACGGCGAACGCGACCACATCATTTCCCGCGCGGGTGCGACGGGATACCACCGTGACCACATCGTCCTGCACGAGATCTGTCATATGCTCGCCGACCACAATGCCGCGCCGGCCGCGGCGGAAGGGCTGACCGACGTGATCGCGGCGGCGATGGCCAACCCGCACACGAACTCGCAGGAGGAACTCGCCGAGGCGTTCGCCACGGTCGTCCTCAAACAGGCGAGGAAACGCCCACCGGGTGGCGACTTCGAGCAACGGGCGTCGGCCGTGTTCGGCGCCGCCTGATGTTCGAGGACATCACCCGATGGGTGATCCTGACCGTCGTATGGATCGTCGTGCTCGTCCGCACCCCGGCGATGGTCCGCGACCCTCAGCAACGACCGCTCTGGGTCGTGCTGGTGGTGATCGCGCTCGGTGCCATCCCGATCCAGTCGTGGTTCGCCGTATGGATCGACGACCTCACCGGCGACCCCAAGTTCCATAACCTGTTCCGTGGCCTGTTCGCGGTCCTCGACGCGGCCGTGACGTGGCGTTTCGTCGTGCACATCGCGGGCCGCAAGGGCACGTGGTGGCATTCCTCGGGCGGGCGGTGGTTCCGCGCGGCGACAGCGTGGGCAGTCGGCATCGCGATCACCATTTGTTACTACGTCACCCCTGCCGCGGAACGGTTCCGGCCGTCACCGGACGGCCCGTTCGCGGTGTACAACATCCTGATCTTCCTCTACCTGGGCGTATCGCTGGGCGCCGCGGCGTGGCAGATGTGGCGCCACCTGCCCGGCGTACGGGGCCGCACGTTGCGCGTCGGGCTGGCGCTCGTGGCGATCGGCAACCTGATGGAGGTGCCGTTCGCCGTGATCAGAGTGGGCGAGCGGCTGACGTGGTGGGCCTCGCCGGTGCTGACCGACGTCGCGTTCTACGCGTCCACCGCGCGGTTCATCATGGTGCCGCTGGGCTGCGTGGTGGCCGCGTTCGAGCCGATGCGGACCGCGTTGTTGTACTACTACCGGCGAATCCGGCTCTATTCGCTGTGGCGTTCGCTCAGGGCGGCGACGCCGGAAATCGCGCTGGCCGAACCGATGTCCCGATGGCAGGACATCCGCACGATGGACAACGCGTGGGAACGGCTGCACCGGCGGATCATCGAAATTCGGGACAGCGCTTTTTACCTGTACGACACATGGTGCTGGCAGGAACTGGTCGACCAGGCCAAGAACGACGGCGAAAACGACCGCATCGGTGTCACCGCGCGTTGGCTCGAAGTTGCCAAACGGGAAAGTCTCGCCGGTTCACCGAAACGGTACCGGTCGCTCGACAAGGCATTCCTGCCCGCACTGGCCGCCGAAGAGTCCACTGTGCACGAAGAGACGCGATATCTGCTCCGCCTGCACCGCGCACTCGGATCCCCTGCGGTACAAGCCTTTGCTGTTTCGCTGCGACAGGATTCCGCAACCGGGCATTAGCGTCTACTTGCCGTCCACCGTACTTGACGCGTGACTGTGGGCGTCGGTAGGGTCCGATGCGCGACGGCGCAGTTTCGGCTGATGGCCACCCGAGTGAAAAAGCCGGTTACCGGAAAACCCGACTGCGGTGTTTTCGCTCGGAGGCGCGCACTGGGGGTGCCTCCGAGCGTGACGCCGCAACCGCGAAACGGGTGAATTCGCGGTCGCTTTTCGCTGCCGTTGAGGACAGCCCCGCCCGCGCGTAGCGTCACTGGACGTGACCACGACCAGCTTTGACCACGCCGAGGCCGAGGTTCATCGCCTGATCAAGGACTACACCGGCATCCTGCCCCGGCCCAGGCTCGGCCAGCTCACCGAGGCGTCGACGATGCTCGACGATCAGCTCGCCCACGAGTCCCGGCAGGCCAAGGTGCGTGATCTGCACGCGCTGACCGGCCGTCTGGGCGTCCTGCTCGCGTACACCTACCAAGATCTCGGCCGCACCCGCGACGGTGCCCGACACGCGCATCTGGCCGGGCAGCACGCCGAGCTGGCGGGTCACGATGAGCTACGAGTGCATGCGAAGACCGTCCACGCCAACATTCTCTTCTGGGACGAGCAGCCAACCGCGGCGCTGAACCTGGTCGAGCCGGAACTGCCGACCGCGCCGGCGGCAAGACAGGCCGGACTGCTGTACAACCAAGCGCGCGCTCTCGCGGCGATCGGCAACCGCGACGGCGCCCTTGAGGCGCTCACACGCGCGCAGGAGTACGTGGACCGCGCGCCCGCGGACTCGTTGTGGGGCGGGACGTCTTTCGAATGGCGCCCGGCATCGGGGCTGCTGCTGGCGGCATCGACACACGTGCGCCTAGGTAACGGGTCCGAGGCCGCGGACCTCGCCGAACAATGCCTGGTTGCCTACCAGTCGCGGCCACGCGGCGAGAAGCCCAGCAACGCGGACGTGCGGGCGTTGTTGGAGCTGACCGCCGCCCGGGTGCTCGCTGAGGACCTCGACGCGGCCGACGAAGCGCTCAGGGCTGTGGGCACGCTCGAGCCCGAGCGGCGCACCGAGAGGCTTGTCCGGCGAGTCGAGTTCGTGGCGCGCACGGTGGCCGCGTCACGCTTCGCCCGCACACCCGAAGCGCGCGGACTGCTGGAGCAGACTAGGGATTTCACTAGTCAAGCGCTGCGCCATTCGAGGTGAGGGTGAATATAAAAGGGTGTCGCGCTCAACCAGCCTGGGGGTTACCGGGAGCGCGACACTGATGAAACGGTATCCCTGCGGAGGCGTTCTTGTCCACTCCCCAGCGATCACCTGTCCATCACAGTTTCCGAGGGACCCTTCTGACCAGTGCAAAGCGCTGGCAGAAAGTCGCCATCCCGGCCCATACGGGCACGAGGATGAAACGATTCGATGCCCTTCGGGGCAATGCGATCGATTGCCGGCGGGTGGCACGAGCGGAAATGGATAGGTGCGGTGCCCAATGTGCCGGGTGCGTCCAACTGTGTCCTAAGCGAGGCGATTCAACCGCGCTGCGCGGTTTGGATGACCGAAGCGATGTTCTGCGCGTCGGGGATCTGCACCAGTTGCATCCGCCGGTGGGTCGCGCCAGGCCCGCGAAACGTCACGGCCACCGCCTGCGCCAGTATGCTCGGCGGGCCGAAGCTGACAGTCCCCACACCGTCGGCGCGTTGCTGGATCACCGCCGGCGGCGGCAAGAAGCTGAGCGGGACCGCGTCGACGCCCTTGACGCTTTGGGTGAGCACACGCTGGTTGGTCAGCACGTAGGTGACCGCGGTGGACCGCTTGCGGATCAGGAACAGCGCCGCGGGCAAGCAAGCCAGTAACGAGATCGCGGCCGGGGTGAAGATCCCGACGGCGATCGGAAAGCCGAGGCAGTAGAGCAAGAACAGGCAGGCGACGACGTCGACCCAGTCGATCGGGGCCTGACGAACGGGCCTACCCGTCCAGAGCACTTCTTCACCGTTGTGCAGGACGCCGACGCCGAGACTCATGCCCGGACTATCGCACCTGCTGCGGCTGCCGCGTCGGCAGGCCGCGGCATTCCACTGTGGAGCGTGGGGCCTACTGTGCCATCGACGGAACGGCTTTGCTGACGCGGCTGCGGCCGAGCAACAGCGCGGCGATACCGATCACGGACAGGACCAGGCCCATCAGGTAGGCCGTGCGGTAGCCGATGTCGCTGGCCAGGCCGAGCAACGGTCCGGCCAGCATGATCCCGACCGTCAGGGTGTTGGTGTACAAAGTGGTCGCGAAGCCGGGCCGGTTCGGTGCCAGCGACTGGAAGTACGTGATGCCCACGCCCATCACGGCCGAGATCACGATCGCGCTGAGCAGTTGCAGCAGCAGGATCTGCCAGACCGCGTCGGTCATCAGCATCAGGCTCTGGTACGCCAGCGCGACCGCCCCGCCGAGCAGGACGATCAGGTGCTGGTCGTATTTGACCGCCAGCGAACCGAACCACAGGATCAGCGGGATCTCCAACGCCGCGCACAGCCCCAGCACCAGGCCTGCGTCGCCGGCGCTGCCGTGCAGGACATTCGTGATGTACAACGGCATCGCGCTCACGCCCAGCCCGGAAGCGCCTTGCAGCAACACGAACCCGACAATTGCGAAGATCACCTGCCGGTTGAGCATCCCGCGCTCGGTGTGGTCCTTGACGTGACGTTCCAGGCCGAGCTCCGGCAGACGGGCCGTCACCATCGCCACGATCAGGTAGAACGCGGACGTGGCGATGAACAGCCCGGTGAAACCGGCCTGCGAGACGATCACGCCGGCCAGCGGCGGGCCGCCGACCCAGGCCAGCGAGAGCACGGTGCGCAGGATGCTGACGACGAACGGTGCCTTCGCGGGATTCGTGCGTTCCATCGACTGCCGCCCGTACGCGAAGGTCTGTGCGAGCAGCGAACCTGCGATGGCCAGCAGCGTGACGGATGCCGCGAGCAGCACCCAGTAGTTGCGGACCACGATGAACAGCGCGGTGCCGATCGCTCCGGAGATCGCTCCGGTCACCAGCAGGTTGCGCCGGATCGCCCGCGCGTCCGACAGCCGTCCGAGCAGCGTGCCGACGATCAGCCCGGCCACCGGCGAGACGAACATGAAGGCACCGAGGGCGGCCGGGCTGGCGTGCACCTCGTTGGTCAGGAACAGCCCCATGAACGGCATCGTCAGCGACATCGCGGTGCCGACGAACAGGCTGACCGACGCCAGGGGGAGCAGCGATCGAAGTCGGAGTGGGGACGGGGTGACGGTCGCGGTAGTCACCCGATCATCCCTACTCGTCGGCTGTCGACTGGTCCAAACCTTTTAGCGGTTCAGTCCGCTGAACTCCTTCGCCACCTGCGGAAGAACGTCCGTGCCGAGCAACTCGATGGCATTCATCACAACCGGCTGAGGCACGCCCGACCAATCCATCTGCAGGGCGTACCGGTCCGCGCCGACGAGTTTGCCGACCGTGATCAACCGGTCGGCGATCTCGTTCGGACTGCCGACCAGCAGCGAGTTGGCGTCCCGGGTGTACTGCTCGTAGTGCGCGCGGGTGGGCAACGGCCAGCCTCGCGCCTTCGACCCGTACTTCATCGTTTCCATCCAGTACGGGAAAAACGTCTCCTTGGCGTCCTGGGAGTTCTTCGCGATCAGGCCGATCCCGCCCATCGTGACGTGCAGGTCCTCAGGGGCGTGATCACCCGCCTCGCCCGCCTGCCGGTAGAGGTCCACCAGCGGCTTGAACCGTTCCGGTTGGCCGCCGATCACGGCGTACACCACAGGAAGCCCCAGCAGCCCGGTCCGGATCGACGACTCCGGGTTGCCGCCCGTCCCGACCGAGATCCGCAGCCTGCCGTTGTACGGGCGAGGCAGCACCCGCACGTTCTCCAGCGGCGCCCGGAACTTGCCCGACCACGTGACCGGGTCCTGCTGGTCGAGGTGCAGCAGCAGAGCGAGCTTCTCCTCGAACAGCTCGTCGTAGTCCTCAAGCCGGGCGCCGAACAACGGGAACGACTCGGTGAACGAACCACGGCCCGCGAGCAGCTCGGCACGTCCCCGGCTGAGCTGGTCAAGCGTGGTGAACTGCTGGTACACCCGGACCGGATCCTCGGTGCTCAGCACGGTCACCGCGCTGGAGAGCGTGATATTCCGCGTGACGCTCGCGGCCGCCGCCAGCACCGTGCCCGGGTTGGAGATGGCGAAGTTGTCGAGGTGATGCTCGCCGAGTCCGTAGAAGGACAGCCCGAGTTCGTCGGCGAGTTTGATCCGTTCGATGGTCTGCGTCAAAGTGTCGGCGACGGACACCTGCTCGCCAGTGATCGGGTCCGGCGAGCGATCGCCGAAGCTGTAGATGCCAAGCTCCATGCCTCGCCCCAACAAGTCAAAATAAGTGACTATTCCCGGGTTACAGCGCCTGCATCGCGATCAGGTGCGCGATTCCCCGGACATCGGCGCCGCCACGGAACTCCAGCCGCACGTTGCCCAGCCCGCTGAACCACAGGTCAAGCTCGGCGTCCAGGTCGAACGTGCCCGCGGTCTCGATCGAGAACGCCTGGATCTTGCTGTACGGCAGGGTGGTGAAGTCCTTCTTCTTGCCCGTCACGCCTTGCACGTTCACCGCGATCAGCCGTTTGGTGGTGAACACGACGAAGTCACGGACTGTTTTGAAACAGAAGACGATCTGCTCACCGGGGATGATCAGTGGGGCGACTTCCGGTGCGATGCTCTCGGTGCGGGCAGGGGACAGCTTGAACACGGAGTTCTTCTGAAAGTCGATCACTGCACCAAGCTTACGGACTCATGGAGGTGGAAGGATGACTCGTGTGGTCGGGGGCATTCTCGGCCGCGACGGCAGCTACCGCGACCCGATGTGGGAACTGGACGTGCGGCTGACCCCGCTGGAGCAACAGCTGCTGCGGACATGGGAAGTCCGGCGGCTGCAGTTCATCGCACACGGCGGCGCGTCGATGCTGACCACACACCAGACGTATTCCAGGCTGGAGCACAGCCTCGGCCTGTTCGCGCTGGCGGCGTACTTCGATGTGGACGATCTTGCGGCGCGAGTCGCCGCACTCCTGCACGACATCGGGCACCTGCCGTTCAGCCATACGTTCGAAGGACTGGCCGGGCTTCACCATCACCGCATAGGCGAGCAACGGATGCTGGGCCTGCGGCCGTTGCTCGCCGGCCATGGGGTGGACGTCGACGAGGTCATTGCCATCGAGTCCGGTTCGCGGCCGTCGGTGTTGCGCGGGGAGCGTGGACTGAAACTCGATCACCTCGAGTCGTTTCTGCGAAGCGGACGCGTGCACGGGCGACTGATGGAACCGCCGCCGCAAACCCTGAAACGCCTGTGGGTGTCCGAAGGCGCCGTGCACACCGATCTGGCGACGGCCACCTATCTCGCCGAACTGGCAACCGGAGAAGCGCAGTACTTGTGCTCCTTGGAAGACGCGGTGCCAAGCGGTGTGATGCGTGGCCTCGTCGCACGACTGCTGTCCGGCGACTTGCTCGACCAGATCACGTGGATGACCGATGACGAGTTGTGGGCAGTGCTCCTGGCCGACCCACGAACCTCGGAAGACGCTGAGCGCCTGCGTCGGGACCCGTTGGGATGGGAGGTCGTTGTCGATGACGGCACCGATGGATACGCCTATCAGGTGGACAAGTTGTACCTGACCACGGCTTGCGTTGATGGCGTACCCATTGAGCTTCCGACCGCGGAGTTGCCCACTCTGCCGTGGACATGCCGGATCGTGTGGCGCTCATGATCGCGTATTTCAGCCGATGCGGCCATTGTGGACACCTAGTGGGCTTCCGCGAGCACGGCCTCCATGATCTTGGTGGGCAGGGCGGGGTTGGCCGCTGCCGCTTCGGCCACCAGCAGGTCCGGGTCGTCGAGCAGGTCGGTGATCATCTCGGCGGGCAGGTTCGGGTGCCGGGCGGCGTGCCTGCGTGCGGGCGGCATCCGTAGACACCGCATCAGCGTGTCGGCTTCGGTGTTGGGATGCTGGGCGACCTGGGGAGCGGTGGATTCCGCGCGCTCGAGCAGATCGTGCAGGAACGCGGGGGAGCAGTGCGGGTTCTTCGCGGCGACGAGCGCGTGCACGACCCGCAGTTCGGGATCGTTGAGCAGCCGGTCGATCACGTCCCGAGGCAGCGCGGTGTGCAGCGCGATCAAGGCGCGCACCTGCCAAGCACGGGACGAGGCGAGGAATCGGAGCTCCGTCTTGTTCGCCTCGGCGATGCGGGGCGGCAACACCTGCGGCAACTTCACCGACGCGGCGATCTCGCACAGCAGTTTCAGCGGCACAGCCGGGTTCCACGCCAGCTCGGGACGTACCGCCCGGTCCTTCGCGAGCGTCCACAACAGACTCTCCGGTACCGCCGGGTTGCGGGCGAGGTACAGCCGGACCCAGATCCGGTTGTCGCCCATCAACTGTTCGTAGGTCGCCGCGGGCAGGTCGGTCCGGCGGGCCATGGCTTCACCCGCGGACTCGACGACCGGCGCGTCGGCCAGGTCGGACATGTCGAGTGTCGGGGCGCCGAACAGGTCTGGTCCGGTATCCAGTTCGCCGCTGGTCACCGCGACCAGCTTGTCCAGCAGATGCTCTGGCAGGTTGGGGTTGTCCGCCAGTCCACAGAGGTGCGCGAGGTATCTGTCCTCGTCCGGCACGGTCGCCTCCGCTCGGTGGATGCCAGTCCATTGGACCGGGTCCGCCCCATGCGGAACGTTTCAGAATGCACTCGGTGCTGACGAGCGGCAACCGCCATTCGTACTAGTAGCATGTGCCGGTGCCAGCTTCGTGCCCCTGTGGTCTAGGCAAGCCGTACGCCGACTGTTGTGGCGTTTTCCACCGCGCGCAAGCAACCGCCAGCACCGCGGAGTTGCTGATGCGCTCGCGTTACAGCGCGTACGCCGTCGGAGACAAGGACTACCTGCTCAGGACATGGCACTCGACGACACGTCCCAAGACGCTTGAGTTCGACCCCGGACTGCGCTGGACCCGGCTTGAGATCGTCGGCACGACCGGCGGTAGCCCGTTTCACACAGTCGGCACGGTCGAGTTCAACGCCCACTACCAGGCGAACGGCCGTGCCGACGTGATGCACGAGAACAGCAGCTTCTCGCGCGAAGACGGGCAGTGGATGTACGTCGACGGTCGCTGATCACGAACCGTCCAGTGTGGACACCCATTGGGTCGGAGTATTCCGCCATGCGGATCACTGTGCCGCGGCCGACAATCAGAGGGTGAAACGCGTGACGCTCACGATCATCGGCGGCGCGCTCCTGGTGATCGGAGCCGCGATGCTCGTCCTGCCCGGCCCGGGCCTGCTGCTGGTGCTCGCCGGGCTACTGGTGCTCGCGTCGGAGTTCCCCGCGCTGGAGAAGTACATCGACCCGGTGCGTGACCGCGCGATGAAGGCGGCGGAGGACAGCGTCTCCACCCCGTTCCGGATCGTCTGGTCCGTCCTCGCCGGCCTGGCCCTGATCGCCGCGGGCATCGTGTGGGGACTGGTCGACAGCCTGCCGTTGAGCGGCTGGAGCACCGGGTCGGGCCTGATCCTGTCCGGGATCGTGCTGCTCGTTCTGCTGGGCTGGAGCTATCGCCGGGTACAGGCCAAACGGGCACAGGATTCCCGGTAGCGCCTACCTGTCGGTGGCGTCCTCGACGCCGAGGGTCGACTTCAGCTGAGTGAGACAGCGTTCGAGGTCGTCCACCTGAGCGCGGACCTCCGCGGCGGACTTGGGATGTTCGACCAGTTCTGCCAAGTAGCGGTTGGCGACCTCGTCGAACTCCTGCCGATCTTTGTCGGTGCGCAGGACGTTGAGCCGCGCGAGCTTGTCGTCGGAGGCTTCGGCACGACGAAACACGATCCGCGTGGGTTTCTGCTCGCGTCGGCCCATTGATCCACCCACCACTCTCGCAGAAGTGGAAAACTTGTGCAGGATAGACATTATTCACGGCTCCTGTCAACAGAGTTCTGCAGCCTTTTCAGGTAGTTCCAGGTCTGGTCTCGCTTCTCCCTCCACAGGAAGAGAAAAAGCAACACGCTGAAGAACGAGAGGGTCAGCCATGTCCAATCCACGGTCCAATGCGCCACGTTCCACAAAAGCGTGATCGTCAGTTCGGTTCGCAGGTTGCAGGCCGCGTCTAGGACGTAGAGCAGAGCCGCGCTGAAGGACAGTATCCCGGTCGCTGAGAGCCCGTAGTACGTGAGCATCGGAGTACGGGCGAGCCGGGCGCTGTCCACGCTCTTACCCATGGCTCCGGCGAGAAAGGCGGGCAGAGCGAGGAGGAGGGCCGGCAGGTTGGCGCCGCCGGACTGGCCATCCAGTCCAATTCTGGCCACCGTCACGAAGACAATCACGGCGGTGGTCACGAGGGACAGCAGGACCGTGCTTGCCAGCGTTCCCGGAGGCACTTCGCGGACCCGCACCACCGACGTCAGAGGTTGGATATCGCCTCTTTCCTCGTTGTGCGTGCCAGGCCTTATGCCTTGTTTCCGGATATGTGCGTGGGCCACTGACCTGCCTTCGTCGTGATAGTGACGGGCGAACCTGGGTACTCCGGCAACCGTCAGGTCGTGGCCAGGAATGATCCTTCCACCTGGACGCTCCAGATGGTGGGAATAAACGTACTGTGACTCCGGCGCGGTGAACTGCAGGTGATAGCTGTCTGTCTCGAGTGCTCGGGACATGGTCAGGTCGAACCGGCATTGGTCAAGGCCGCGCCGGGCCCGCCTGCGCTCGTAGTTGCTTCCTTTGGCGACTTGTGAAGGATATGTGTGGCAGTATTTGACTACCGTGTTGACGCCACCGGACGGCGTTACTTCGCACACGGTCAGGTACTCACTGGCCAGCGTGTCGCACAGGCGTCGAATCTGTAGGATCGCCTCGGGAGTCATGCCGATCCTCTCCAGGTGTTCCAACCCGTCAAGAGCGGCTTTCTGCGCGGAAACCTTCTCTCGTGAGCCATCCCGGCGTATCGAGACATGACGGTTGCCGACCGCGCAGACCGCGTCGACCAGCACCCACGCCAGCAGGCCACGCGCGATATCGGGAAGATCATCGGTATCGCCGGTCTTTTTCAGGCGGCGAACCTGTTGCTCGAAGAACATGCGGAGCGTCGCGGTGATGAGCCCCAACACCTCCCATCGAGGTAATAGAGGCAGTGCCTTGTTGCTCGCATCAGTAACGGCGAGATTGTCGATGAGCTGATCACCATCGGCTACCACAACCGGGATGACGATTCGTTGGTCCGCAGGCAGACAAGGCGGCGGTGCTTCCTCGGGCGGAGCCTTCATCTTGAGTGGGTCGACATTCCTCGCCTGAATCGTCCGGAACGTGAGCATCGTCTTGACATGCAGGTTCCGGTGTACAGGGACGAACTCCTCATCGACACGGGCGAGGTAACTGTTCAGATCGAGAAGGGTGTGCGCGAAGTACTTGACCGCTTCCTCACCGTAGTGGTGGACGACGAAATTCTGTGCTTCGATCAGTTCGCCGAGCCCGGTTGGTGGTGTCGCCAGCCGGTCAGGGTTCGGCTGGCCGGGATTGGGGCGATCTCTGTGGTGGATCAAGTAGATCGTGAGCACGCAGGCGGCAACGAACACGACGACCCGGAGATTTGTTTGAAGTGGGTCGGGTAAGGGCCAGTCGATCGCGGCTATGACCGTACAGGTGAGAATCAGGAAAATGATCAGCAGGGCGAACCAGCGTTGCCACGTGGAATAGGTCTCCTCGTTGAGTGGCGCGGTTGATCGTTGCTGTGGCGTGAGTGTCAAAAGCCGCTTGATCGAGGCCCGTTTCCTCAACATGGAATCCCTCCCTGCCAGTACAGGGTGGTATCGCGACAAGTGCACATCTGTTACGACGCGCCGGTAACAAGTTATCGCTGTTGGGAAACGAGTTATGACGTTCAAATCCTCCGTGTTGAACCGAGGATTCGTCAATGGGTTGCCACCGATAGGCATGGCCCCACTTGTGTGTGAGGCCATGCCCAGTGTGTGAATCAGATGAAGATGCCGAAGTCCCGGTTGGCGGTCGCGAAGTCCTGGAAGCCCAGGCGGGCACCGGCCGTACGGGTGACGGTGCCGTTGGCGATCACGCCACCGGACGTGGTCGAGTAGACCGACCCGCCGCTGTCACCGCCGCGTGCGGCGGCGAGGCCTTGCGTCTGCTCGGCTTCGACGAGGTCTTCGGCGTCCTGCCAGAAGAAGATCACCTTCAGGTTGCAGACCGGGCCGCCGGTCTGCTCGGCGCTGGTCACGCCGGACTGGCAGAGAAGCTGGCCGACGAACACGTGACCCCAGTTGACCACCGTGACAGTCGAGTTGCTGTCGCCGTTGCCGACGTACATCCGGTTGGTGGAGCTGGAAGTTGGGATCACAGAGATGTCGTGGTCGTCGCGGGCCGCGCCTACGTTGCCGATGAACTGGCCGGTGCGGTCGGTGATCCGGTGCCCCGTCTGGCCGCAGTGCTCGGCCGAGAGCACGAACCGCGCACCCGCGCTGTTTCGTACGCCGAAACCGGACGTGCAGATCGTGCCCGCGGTCTGGTTCCAGGTGCCCGCTCCGCCTTTCCACGGCGGCGCGTCGTCCTTTCGGGACGTTGAGATCATCGGTTCTTCGTGCACGATCCGCACCGGAACATCCGACTGGATTGTCGTCGAGTTCGTGCGCGCTCCCGGGTAGGCGGCGAGGACAAGTCCGCTGCCGTCACCTGGATTTTTCACGCCATAAATCCCGGACTCCGGATGCGCCTTACGCCACGCTTCCAGCTTTTTCGCGGCCGCGGTCAACTCGAGCTGGGAATGGGCTGCCGTGGCCATCCGCACCGGCGCCTGAGCCGACGCTCTGCGGACGACGTCGCTGATCGCGGCCGGTACGTCGCCCTTCCACCACAGGTTGACCTGGTGGTCGCCCAGTGTGATTCCACCGAAGCCGGAGTGCTTGACCGCCTCGGCCCGTATCAGTTCGGCCGCGGTCACAAGCGGCCGTTGTTCCAGCGACTTCAACTCGCCTTCGGACAACTTAGTTTGGCTGGCGTACGAACTAACTCCGCCAATTGTGAGAGACGCGGTTAACGCGATCGACAGTAAGATCCCAATACGCATGGTAGAACACCTCGCCTGCAGGGTTGACGAGTGACAATGCCTTCCCATATTGGCAGAATTGGCCAGTCGCTCACAATTGACACAACCGGACAGGAATCTTATCGGCCGCGCGGAGCCGGTGAACGACCCGTGACCTGGGCCGTCGTCGTGCCCGATCTCGCCACGGCGTCCCCAACCGACCTGCCGTACTCGGTGTCCACACCGGACCTGATCAGTTCCGCTGTGGACGGTGCGTTGACCGTGCTCGCGGACGCCGCCCATCGCGGGCTGCGTGACCCGTTACCGCCCAGCCTCCGGTCCCGGCTGACCGAGGTCGCCGATGACCTCGATCGCGTTGGCCTGCGCACGGCGTCTGGCCTGGTCAGAGCCTTCACCGAGCACCCGGCGTCAGCGAGTTGGCTGGCCGCGCACCTACGGGTGCTGGTCACTTCGGAGCGCCGGTAAAGCAGCAATTTCGGGACAGGCAAAACAGCGCCACTGGGATGCGCGGCGGCGCGGATGGGGTCATGCTGGCACGCGTGACCATGGATCCAGCTGTGCGCGCGGCGATCGACGCCGCCAACAAGAACGACATCGCCGCGTTTCTCGGCTGCTTCACCGAGGACGGTGTGGTCGACGACTGGGGGCGGGAGTTCCGCGGCGCCAAGCGGATCGCCGAGTGGAGCGACAACGAGTTCATCGGCAAGCAGGTCAGCCTCGACGTGACGGACGTCGAGGAACGCGACGGCGAAATCGTGGTGACCGCCCAGGTCGGCGGGAGTGGCTTCAACGGACCGAGCCACTTCTCGTTCCGGGTCGACGGGGACAAGGTGTCCCGGATGACCATTCGAGCCTGACGTGCGGCTACCTCGTTTCCTGCTCGCCGGGATCCTGCTGTACGTGTCGCTGTTCGCGTTGACCGCGTTGTTCACCGCCCCGGTCGGCGCGATCGCGGCAATCCTGTTCTGGCCGTTGTGGTACGCGATCGCGACGGTCAACGCGGCTGTGGGCGTGTTCGCCGCGGGGTACAAGGTCAGCGAGGAAGCCACGGTGCTGCTGCCCGTGTTCGGCATCCCGGCATTGATCGCCGGCTTCGGCTGGATCGCCAGCGCGCAGTGGTGGAACGACGGTCCAGTGGTACACAGTGGACGTACAGCGATCGTCCTTGGTGCCGGAGTAGTGCTCTGGCTGGCGATCCGAGTACTGTCCGGGCTGCTCACCCCGAAGCCCAGCGGCACCGCGGCACTGGTCTTCATGCCGCTGTGGTTCTTCTTCTGCGTCGGCAACCTCGTGGTCGGCGTGGTCGTCGCGGGTTATTCGGTCGGTGAGGAAATTCCCATCCTGCTGCTCAACTTCGCCGTTCCGGCAGCGGTGTCCGTGCTGGCGCTGCGCTTCTGAATCGGCTGGTTCTGGCCCTGTCAGGGGCAGCGCCCGGCTAATGTCTGCGGCATGGGTGAGCGGATCTCGGTACGGATGGAACGGGTCGACCGCACGTGGTCGGACCCGTCCGAGGAGCAGCTGTACGACTTGATCAGCGAGCTCAACCTGAGGCATCAGTTCCTGATCGTCGACCGGGTGGACGCGCCGAACGACGAGTACTACATGCAGCTGAGGATCAGCGACGACTTCAGCTACTACGACATCGAGTACCGCGACGGCGGCCCCGACGCGCACTTCACCGCCGTCGTGAGCCGGGAGAACGAATTCGGCGCGCATGATCTTGTCGCTCGGGTGATCACTCAGTGGGCGTTCGACCGAGACGGTTGGCGCGAGGCGTTGCCGTGGGAACGATGGACTCCCGCCCGGTGTGGCTGCTGCGGCGAGCTGATCGAGACGACCGATCAGATCGACTTCGGTTTCGACTTGCCGGACGTCGCCTACGACAAACCCGACACCGAGGTCGAGAAGGTCAATCCGCGACTGGTGCGAGTGGACGGTGAAGGCGGGTTTGTCCGCTGCGTGATGCCCGTGGCCCTGACCGATGACCTGCAACTGGTGCTCGGAATATGGGTGCGTGTCAGCGACGCCGATTTCGAGCATGTCGTAGCCGTGTGGTCGTCGGAGGCTTACCAGGGTCTTGTGGTGCAGGGGACTCTGGCCAACATGATCCGGCCGTGGGGCCACGAGATATACGAGGCTCCGCTGACCGCCAAAGCGCGCGAGGCCGACAAAATTCCCGTTGTGGACGTGTCCGAGCATCCGGTATTGCACCGGGTGCTGACCGAGACGTGGGAACGCGATCATGTGCTGAGCTACTTCGCGGACGCGCTGCCGGTGAGCTTCCAGGAGCGGATCGGCGAGCACTGGAGCATCGAACGCAGCGCCGGGCTGTCCGCCAGGGTGGACGAGCACACCGTCCGGTTCGCCGGGAGGTACCGGACTGTCCTCATTGACCAGTTCGACGATCGCGCCGGGCGGTCGGTCGACGATTTCCTTGGCGTGCTGCTGGATGGCGGTCCGGAGCTGCCGGACGACCAGATGTATTGGCAGCGGACCGGGGAAGAGCTCCGCCACGCGCGATGGATGGAGACCACTGTGGACGGTCACGAGCAGAACGAGGTCTACTGCTTTGTCGTTCGTCCCGGGCGGATGTTGCGGGCGGTGTGCATCCACGACGCGCCCGCGGACCACGCGTGGGCCATGCACGTGTTCAATTCGATGACGTATCGGCCCTAAAGCCTGAGCAACCCGGCGTGCACGCGCTCGAGCAGATCCATCGAGGGCCGGTTGTCCACGAGTTCCAGTTCATGCACGTGAATCAGGCCCAGTTCGACGACATCGGCGATCAGCACCCGGGCCGCGCCCAGCGGGAGTCCAAGGTGGACAGCCAGCTCCGCGGTGGATTGCGGGGTGTGGCAGGCGAGGCAGATCGCGCGGTGGTCGGCACGCAGCGTGTTCAGGTCTGTCTGCCATCCGGGTGAATACGACAGCAACGTCTCGAGTTCGAGTGAGTGCACCGGGCGGGTGCGCCCGCCAGTCCGGGTGTAGGGGCGGACCAGCCTGCGGGGTTCGACCTCTTCCGCGCCAACGGCTTCGTCGGCGTGTTCGTCGTCCCACGATGGGATGACCGGCTCCATGTGCGGCTGGGTCGGCGGCTGGTCCTGAGCTGGCTTTTCTTGGCGCACAGGGACTTTCTCCACGGGCGAACGTAATTGGAAGTCGTGATCGGCCCAGGTTTTGTAGTCGCCCCAGCCTCCGAAGAACAATCCATTGAGTCGACCTTCGTCGCCCATGGCGGACCTTCACCACCCGCGTTCGTCGAACGAGGGTGTGAGTTTAGGTTGGTTTCAGATTGTGACGCAATGGTTCATCTGGCTTTTCGTTTGACCATCGCAGTTGGTTAGTTTGTCACGTACACGGTAGCAGTGAACTGGTCATCCGTCACCTTGTCCGACTGTCCAAGGCCCGGCACCAAAGAGTCGCTTGTGGACAGATCCGTCCCATATGGACAGACGGTCAAGATGTCGTCGGCGGCGCCGTTGCCCGGTTCGCGATCACCTGCTTGATCTTCTGGCACTCGGGCGCCTGCGCGGCCGCCTGCTCCATCTCCGGCGTCTCCAGCGCGGGCTGGTTCAGCGGGTTCTTCATCCCGCCGAGGCTGGCCATCTGCTTGTTGACGTCCTGGACCGCGGTGGCCACGGCCTGCTGGTTGCTCAAGTCGACCGAGTCGAGCTTCGACTTGGAGCTGTCCACGGTCTGCTTCATCTGCGCGAACGCCGACCGCATGTCGTTGACCGCTGCCTGACCGTCGGGCACGGCGGCCGTATTGACGTCGTTCAGACCTTCCGTGGCGTCCTGCAGGCCGTCGGACATCCGGGCCAGCTGCGTCTTGTACGAGTTCACTGCCGCGGTCTGGCTGCTGGTGTCCGGACGGTAGCCCGCGGCGGGCACCACGAACTCGGCGACCGCATCACACAGGTCGTCGACGAAGGCGACCTTGGCCGGGTCCGGCGCGGCCGGGGTGGTCGGCGTAGTCGGTGCCGGGCTGGTGCCGGCTGGTTGCTGCTGGCCGCTGCATGCCGTCAGAACCAACGCCGTGACCAGCGCGGGGATGGCGATCAGGCGCCGCATGAGAGCTCCTTGTCGTTCGCTCGTGGACGGTATCGGGGTTCCCGTCAAAAACTTTCTCAATCTTTTCGCGGCCGGATGTCGATCCGGCCTGCCGGGGATCGACGAGGAGGTGAGGGACCACCTAGGACACAGGGAGAAGACAATGAAGGCGGGACGACGCGAGTGGCTGGGACTGGCGGTACTCGCATTTCCGACGCTGCTGCTGTCGCTGGACATGAGCGTGCTGCACCTCGCGGTTCCGCATCTGGCCGCCGACCTGCGGCCGAGCAGCAGCCAGCTGTTGTGGATCATCGACATCTACGGGTTTCTGGTAGCCGGGTTCCTGGTCACGATGGGAACCCTCGGTGACCGGATCGGCAGGCGGAAACTCCTGATGATCGGAGGCGCGGCATTCGGGGCGGCGTCCATCGTGGCCGCGTTCGCCGGCAGCGCCGAGATGCTGGTCGCCGCGCGTGCCGTGCTTGGCGTCGCCGGTGCCACGCTGATGCCCTCGACGTTGGCGCTGATCAGCAACATGTTCCAGGACGCAAAGCAGCGTGGCACCGCGATCGCGGTGTGGATGAGCTGCTTCATGGGCGGCATGGTGATCGGCCCGGTCGTCGGCGGCGTGCTGCTGGAGAACTTCCACTGGGGATCGGTGTTCCTGCTGGCCGTCCCGGTGATGGTGTTGCTGCTGATCACCGCGCCGAAGCTGCTGCCGGAGTACAAGGACACCTCGGCCGGACGGCTGGACCTGGTCAGCGTCGGCCTGTCGCTCGGCGCGATCCTGCCGGTCATCTACGGCCTGAAGGAGATCGCGAAGGACGGCCTCGGCCTGGTCAACGTCGTCGTCCTGGTGGTCGGCCTGCTGGTCGGCTCGGTCTTCGTGAAGCGGCAGCGCACGCTGGCCGCTCCGATGCTGGACCTCAGCCTGTTCAAGGTCCGCAAGTTCAGCGCGGCGCTGAGCATCCTGGCGGTCGGCGCGCTCACCATGGGCGGCTTGTTCCTGCTGGTGAGCCAGTACCTGCAGCTGGTCGCCGAGCTGGACGCGGCCGAGGCCGGGCTGCGGCTGGTGCCGCAGGCGATCGCCGTGGTGATCGGTTCGTTGATCGCGCCGAAGCTGGCGCAGCGGTTCCGTCCCGAGTTCGTGCTCGGCTTCGGCATGCTCGTCGCCTCGGTCGGGATCCTGCTGTTCACGCAGGCCGAAGGCCCTGGCGGGCTGCTCGCGATCGTCATCGGGCTGTGCGTCGCCGCGTTCGGCATGGGCCCGCAGGGCGTGCTGTGCACCGAGATGGTCGTCGGGTCCGTGCCGCCGCAGAAGGCGGGTGCCGCGTCGGCGATGTCCGAGACGGTCGCCGAGTTCGGGATCGCCATGGGGATCGCGGTGTTCGGCAGCGTCGCCACAGCCATCTACCAGTCCGGAGTTCCCGCCGGCACGCCGGACAGCCTGGCCGGTGCGGTGGAGGCGGCGGGCCAGCTGGCCCCGTCGGCTGCCTCGGACCTGATCATCACCGCTCAGCAGGCGTTCACGTCCGGTCTGCACACCGTCGCCGGGATTGGCGCCACGATCGTCGTGGTGTTCGCGGTTGTCGGGATGATCGCGCTGCGAAAGAAGTCCGAAAACGCCAAGGAACTGGTGAACAGTTGATCATTCTGGTACCAGGTGGGTCATGCGAATACCTGCGCTGGTCCTCGCGGCGGCACTGACCGCCACGCTGCCGCTCTCCGCATCCGCTGCGGAGAGCGGCTTTCGTGTTGTGACCACAGGCCTGGACGGCCCGTACGAGATCACCCTCGGGCCGGACGGATTCATCTGTACGACGGAGAAGTCCGGCTTACGCGTACTGCGGATCGACCCCAAGACAGGGGAGAAGCACGTCGCCGCCACCATTCCCGATGCCGTGCACACGTCGCAGGATGGCGTGCTCGGCATGGCGCTCCGGCTGCCGCACGTCTTCCTTGCCTACACCTACGACTCCGATCCCGGTCCAGCGTTGGAGCGGCGAACCAAGATCGTCCGCTTCACCTCGGTGGACGGGCAGTTACGTGAACCCGTCGACGTGATCGCCGGTCTGCCAGGCGGAACGGACCACCAGTCGGCCCGGCTGGTGCTCGGACCGGACAGCAAGCTGTACTACACAATCGGCGACCAAGGCGCGAACCAGTTCTCCCAGATGTGCCAACCCATTGAAGCCCAACGACTGCCAGTCGCCGCCGACGACAGGTCGGCGTATCTAGGGAAGGTGTTGCGCCTCAACCTGGACGGTTCGATCCCCGCTGACAATCCAGTGCTCAACGGGGTTCGTAGCCACGTGTACACCTACGGGCACCGCAACGCCCAAGGCCTGGTCTTCGGGCCGACCGGGATCCTGTACTCAAGCGAGCAAGGCCCGAAGACCGATGACGAAGTCAACGTCATCATGCGAGGCAAGAACTACGGCTGGCCGCACGTCGCCGGATACCGTGACGACAAGGCTTACGTCTACGGCAACTGGTCGGCTGCGCCGGACTGCGCGGACCTGGACTACTCCGACCTCGTCATCCCGCCTTCGGTGCCGCAGACGACGGAATCCTCGTGGCAGCCGGGTTTCGTCCCGCCCATCAGGACGTTCCACACCGTGCCGAGCTCGTACGACTTCACTGACGAGAAGTGCGCGGAGGACGAGCAGTGGTACATCTGCTGGCCGACCGTGGCACCGGCAAGCCTGGACTACGCTCGGGGAAGCCTGCTGATGCCCGCGTTGAAGGACGGCACCGTCCACCGGTTGCGGCTCAGCCACGACGGCACACGGGTCACGTCGGCCGAGCCGCTGTTCCGGACTGTCAACCGATACCGGGACACCGCGGTAAGCCCTGACGGCAAGACGGTCTATGTCGCCACGGACAGCGTCGGCCGGACCAGGGACGCCGATGGCAAACCCACCGACGCCCTCGCCAATCCCGGATCGATCCTGGAGTTCAAGCTAGGTTCGTAAACCCCAGCTGCCACGATACGTCTGGCCAGGCTCAAGCGTGATCAACCCGTCGCCGGAGTTGAACGCGTTGGGCGCGGACGTCATGGGTTCGATGCTGATGCCGGCGCGCGCGGGCCGCTCGGGCGCGCCGTCATCGGTGTAGACCTGGATGAACTTGTGCGTGTCGTCGACCCAGACCTGGATCTGGTTGACCACGGCGGTTGCCACACCGTCCTTGGTGACCAGGTCGGCGTAGCAGGTGTTGAGTTTGGTCGTGCCAACCTGTTTCGGGGTACGGAAGTCGTACGGCGTGCCGTCCACACTGGCCCGTCCGATGGGGATCAGCATGTCGTTGGTGGTCAGGTATGTCTGTGCTGGCACGGTGAGTGTTGCCGCGTTGACGTCGACCTTGAAGTACGGGTGATAGCCGGTGCCCAGCGGCGCAGGCTGTTTCCCGGCGTTGCGCGCGGTCAACGTGACGTGCACGCCTTGGTTGCGTAGCGCGTACTCGAGTTGGAACTGGAGCGTGAAGGGATATCCGTACTGCGGGTGCAGTGTGTAGGCGAGGATGACGCGGTCCCGGTCGTGGCGCACTGGGGTCCATGGAACCCAGCTGACCAGGCCGTGAATGGCGTGACCGCTCCAGTTCTCGCTCGCCGGCGTCTGATATTCGGTGCCCCTGAACGTGTACGTGGCACGGTCGATCCGGTTCGCCCACGGCAAAAGGACTTTGCCGAAGAAGCTGTCACCGAGCTGATCGGCGTCGTGGGTCAGCAGGAGTTCACGGCCGTCCACCTGCCACGACCTGAGCGTGGCCCCGACTTCGGTGACCACAAGCTTGTGCCTGCCGCTCGCGATCGGGAACTGCCGCCCACTCGGCAGAACGGCTGCTTCCTGCGCGGACGCGGTGGCAGGTAAGGCAAACGGAGCAACTGCGGCCGCGGCGATGACGCCACGGCGGGAGATTTCCGACATACGATCATCCTTCCGGATAAGCTGCCCCATGGCGATCGATCGCAGCGGCGAATGGTGGCGCGGCAGTGTCGTCATGCTCGACAGTGCTGACATTCGCCCAGGAAGCCGCGCGCCCGTGCGACAAACGTGAGCAGGCCTAGGAGCAGACGCCGGTTCGCCAGGCCCACGCGGCGACCTCGCCACGGTTGCGAACCCCAAGTTTCCGTTGGACGTTCGCCAGGTGAGTCTTCACGGTCGCCTGCGTCACGTACAACTCGGCGGCGACTTCCTCGTTGGTCTTGCCCAGGGCCACGAGCTTCACGACGCCAAGTTCCCGTTCGGTCAACGGCTCGAGGAGCGGCTTCTCCACTGCGTCAGGCTCTTGCCCGCGCTGCGGAGCGAAATGCGACAGCAGCCGGACGGTCACCGCGGGCGAAATCAACGCGTTACCATTGGCGGCTGCTCGAACCGCCTCGACGAGCAGGGCGGGGGACATGTCCTTGAGCAGGAAGCCGGAGGCGCCGTTGCGCAGCGCCCGGTAGACGTACTCGTCCAGGTCGAAGGTCGTGGCGATCAGTACGTTGAGCGGCTCGCGCACGTCAGGTCCGGCGAGCACCCGGGTCGCTTCGAGACCGTCCAGTTTGGGCATTCGGACGTCGAGTACGCACACGTCCGGCCGGAGCCTGCGGGCTTCCGCCACCGCTGCCTCGCCGTCGCTCACCGCCGCGACGACTTCCATGTCCGGCTGGGAGTCGAGGATCATCCGGAACGCCGACCGCATCATCTCCTGGTCGTCGGCGATCAGCACGCGGATGGTCATGACCTAGATGATGGCAGTACGGCCGTGACCGCCCAGCCGGCACCCGTCGACCCCGCGTTCAGGTGGCCGCCGACGGACTCCACCCGCTCGGCCAGACCGACCAGGCCGAAGCCGCCGCTGGGCAGGCCGTTCGACGCCGCGATGCCGTCGTTGGTCACCGTTATCTCCAGGGAGCCGCCGGTATCGGCCGCGCTGACCTCCACCCGGGTCACTTCGGCCGCGTGTCGCAGGATGTTGGTCAATGACTCCTGGACAACGTGTTTCGCCGCGTTGAGGGTCTCTTGTGGCAGTTCGCGTGCGGCCAGGTCGGAGTCGATCGACACAGTGACCGGCGGACCGGCGAAGTTCTCCGCAGCCGTGGCCACCGCCGAACCCAAGGTCTGGTGTGGACGGACGGGCGCCGAGTCTTCCCTGAGCACGGTGATCATGCTGCGCATGGACACCAGCGCCTCGGATCCGGCCTTCTCAATCCCGGCGAGCATCTCGTCGAGCGCCTTGGGGGAGGGGGCCATGCCCGCCGCTGTGGTGAACCGGACGGCCTTGGCTTGCGCCACGATCGCCGTCACGTGGTGGGCGACGAAGTCGTGCAGGTCACGGGCGTATTCCAGGCGCTGGGTCTGCCTTTCCAGTTCGAACCCCACACTGCGCCTGCGGTCGTACAGGCGCACGTACATGCCGAGGAGCACCAGGAACCCCATCACAGCGACGATGACCGCGATCATGTACTCGATGCGGTCGTAGCTGTCCAGGCGCAACGGCAGCACGGTGGCAGCGGCGAAGAGCAGCATGGTCAACCATGCCGAGCGCCGCGGCCGGAACTGGATCACCACTCGGACCACGAGGATCGCCAGCCCGAGCAGTTCGATCATGCCGAAGGTGTTGTCCGGCGGTACCGGCAACTGCGGACAGACGATCGTGAAGGCGATCGACAGCACGGCGATACCGCTGACGACCCACGCGGACAGCGTCGACGTCAGCAAGGCCGCCAGCGGCAGCAGGCCGCAGATCACGATCCCGATCGCGCCGGGCACAGCGTCGACGCTCAGCCCTTCGAAGATGACGAAGGCGACCGCGGCCACGAAGAGAACAGCGGTGGTGACGCGCTGTACCCAGGACAGACGGTCGAAGAAGCCCAGCATGGCGGCAACGCTACGACACCTGTTGATCCCCTGGCCTCATTCTTTCGGTTGAGCGGCGCCCACATCACTCGCCAGTGTGGTTGATCCATCCGGCCACGAGCTTGCCCAGGATCGGCAGGGTCAGTTTCGGCTCGATGAGAACGGTGTGTGATGGATCAGCGAACGGTCGCCGTGGCCGACCAGCTCGGCAAGGTCTACGGGACGGGCCAGGCAGCCGTGACGGCGCTTGGCGGGGTGTCGGCTCAGTTCCGGCGGGGCGAGTTCACGGCGGTGATGGGACCGTCCGGTTCGGGCAAATCGACGTTCATGCACTGCCTGGCCGGACTGGACACCCCGACATCGGGCCGGGCGTGGATCGGCGGCGTCGACCTGTCCTCGCTGACCGAGGCCAAGCTCACCCGGCTGCGGCGGGAGAAGATCGGGTTCATCTTCCAGTCCTTCAACCTGCTGCCCACGCTGAGCGCGTGGGAGAACATCGTGCTGCCGCTGTCGCTGGCCGACAAGCGCCCGGACCAGGCATGGACCAGGCAGGTCATCGACGCGGTCGGGCTGGCGGACCGGCTCAGCCACCGCCCTGCCGAACTGTCGGGCGGACAGCAACAGCGCGTCGCCTGTGCCCGCGCGCTGATCTCCCGCCCTGAGATCATCGTCGCGGACGAGCCGACCGGTAACCTCGATTCCCGAAGCGGCGCGCAGATCCTGGGCCTGCTGCAGATGTGCGCACGCAACTGGGGACAGACGGTCGTCATGGTCACGCACGACCCGATCGCCGCCGGATATGCCGACCGCGTGCTGTTCCTGGCGGACGGGCGGCTGGTGGACGAGATGGCCCAGCCGACTGCGGACCGTGTCCTTGACCGGATGCGCCGGTTCGATGCGCAGGCGGTGCGCTGATGTTCCGGATGGCGATTCGTTCGATCCGTGGCAACAAAGTCCGTTTCGTACTGCCGGTAGTGGCCGTCATGATCGGTGTCGCCTTCGTGGTGGGCTCATTGCTGTACGGCTCGTCGGTGCAGAAGGCTCTCGAAGGCGTACAGCCGGACTATTCGGTGCAAGTGGAGGCTCGGTCGTCGCTCGAAGCGGGTGTGACCGCCGATGTGGTGTCCAAGCTGCGCGGAGTGGCCGGGGCGCAGGATGTCGTGCCAGTCGCTGAGGGCGCCGCGTTCGTTGTGGACAAAAAGGGCGCGTTGGTCGGCCCGCCCTTCTACGCGCGCGGAGTCACTTTCGACGCGGCCAACTACAAGCTGACGGCCGGACAGGCGCCCAACGGTCTCAACGAGGCCGCGATCGACGACTGGACCGCCCAACGCACCGGGTACAAGGCGGGTGACCAGGTACGGATCGTTGTCGGCGGCACTGCCCGCACCGTTCGGGTGGCCGGCATTTTCACAGCCTCGGACACGCGGATCACCCAAGGTGGCACGCTGACCGCGTTCGACGACAAATCATCGCGCGCCTTGTTCGGCAAAACACCCGACAGCTACACGGCAGTCAAATTGACCGCGGCTCCCGGCACGTCCGAGTCCGCGCTCGCCGCGAATGTGCGGGCCGTCGTCTCCCCGAACGACTACTTGTTCGACACGGCCACCGAGACCGCCAAGCTGCAGAGCGATACCAAGCTGACCGAGATCCTGCTGATCTTCGCGGGGATCGCGCTGTTCGTCTCGATCTTCTTGGTGGCCAACACGTTCACCATGCTGTCGGCCGCACGTGCTCGTGAACACGCCTTGTTGCGCGCGGTCGGTGCGGAACGCCGATACGTCATGCGGATGGTCCTCGCGGAGGCCGTGGTGCTGGGGCTCATCGCCACGGTCTTGGGTTATCTGCTCGGTATCGGCGTGGGTTCTTCGCTGGGCTCGCTGTTCGCGGTCACCGACGGGCCGCCGATCGACCTGGAAGTGTTCAGTGCCGCGCCGGTCCTGGCCGCGCTGGGCGTCGGGATCGGCGTGACGATCCTCGCCGCGTACATCCCGGCCCGTCGCGCCGCCGCCGTTGCACCGATCGCCGCGTTGCGGACCGGCTTGCCGCCAACCAGCAAGTCGTTGCGCCGCCGCAACATCGTGGGCTTCGTGGTGACCGGCCTCGGTGTGCTGGCCACGATCGCCGGAACGCAGTCGCAGGATCTGGTCTACATCGGTGCGCCGCTGCTGCTGATCGGACTGATCATTCTCACGCCACTGTTCGGTGTCTGGTTGGCGGCGTTGTTGCGTCGCCCGATGACTCGGATCGCCGGCATCCGGGGGACGCTGGCTGTCGAGAACACTCGCCGAAACCCTCGTCGCACGGGCGCGACAGCCGGTGCGCTGATGATCGGTCTGGCTATTTGTGCCGCGGTAACGGTTCCGGTCGCATCGATCCGCGCGGAGGAGGGCAAACGCGCGGACACCGGCGACAGCGCGGACGTCCGGGTCAGCGCCGTCGACTACTACGCCAAGATCGGCAAGGACACCGCGAGCCAGGTCGCGAAGGTGCCCGACGTGCAGGCAGTCACCCCGCTCATCCCAGTGGATGTGAGGTCTGACGGGGACATACTGAGTGCGGCCGGCGTGGACCCGGCCAATGCCGGCAAGTTCTTCTCGGTCACCGTGACATCAGGCTCGCTCGCCGACCTGGCCGACGGGATCGCCGTGAGCGCCAAGCAAGCCGACGCGCACAAGTGGGTCGTCGGGAGCGTGGTCCCCGGCAAAACCGCCTTGCCGGTCGTCGCGGTCTTCAACGCGCCCAACGGATTCAAGTACGACGCGCTGGTCGGAGCGTCCCACGCCGACCCGGGCGCCACACCGAGCGCCGTCCTGATCAAGACCGCGGCGGGCAAGGCGGACAGCGTTCAGTCCGCGATCCGGAGCATGCTCGACAACCCGACTCTGGTGGTGCAGACCAAGACCGAGTACGTCGAATCCGCCGGTGCCGACCTGGATGTCTTCCTGAACATCCTGTACGCCCTGCTCAGCATCTCGGTGCTGATCGGCGCGCTCGCGGTGGTGAACACCATGACGATGTCCACATTGGAACGCATCAAGGAGATCGGCTTGCTGCGCGCGGTCGGCCTCGGCCGCGGCCAGGTCGGCACGATCCTGCGGCTGGAATCGGTGATCATCGCCGTGCTCGGCGCGATCGCGGGCCTGGTGGCCGGATGCCTGATCGGCGCGGTGGCCGTTGGCAGCCAGGGCGGGAGCATTCCCGTTGTGCTGCCGTGGGATCGGCTCGGGTTGTTCGTCGCTGTCACCGGGGCCATCGGCATCGTCGCGGCGCTGTGGCCCGCGTGGAAAGCGACCCGGATCCCGATCCTGAAAGCCATCCACACCGACACGGAGTGAATGCCGGGGCGCGGCCCCATCCCCCTTCGATGGGGCCGCGTCACCCGAGTCAGCCCACGGTGAACGTGTTGGTTGTGCCGGTCAATGGGGAAATGGCGCCGGTCCAGCCGTTCTTCCAGTCGCCATTGTGGACGATCCGGTACGTGCCTGCCGGAGTGCCGGTCGGGATGGTCCAGGTGATCGCGGCCTCGGAGTTGGCGATGCCGACCCGCTTCCAGTGGTACCGGGTGGACCAGTCGCCGTCGTCGGCGACCCGCGTCCACGTACCGTTGACGAGTTGTTGCACCTCAAGGAATGTGCCGTTGCGGCGCAGGTTGTTCTTCGGGTGGCCGGTGACGAACACCGTGGACACGGTCTGACCGGTCTTGTAGGTCGCCGCCGGTTGGGTCAGGACCTGGCCGAAGGTCTGCGACGGGGCCTTGTCGTCGAACACGACACCGGTCTGCAGGTTGATGTCGGTGAACGGCGGCTTGCCCGGTGCCGGGCCGGCGGGCAGCGCGGATCCGGCCTTCAGCGAGGCGGCGAGTTTGCCGAATTCCTGTTGGTACGCCGGGGTTGTGTTGCGGCCGAAGAGCGTTGAGCCGCCTTCGTACTGCTGCAGGTCGTACTCCTCCGGCGTGGTGACGTACTGGCTGTATTCGTTGGCATAGCCCTGAATCAGGACATTCTCCAACGGCACGCCCAGTTCCTGCGCGACACTACGGCGGATCCGCAGCCCGGCGACGATCGTGACCTCGCCGGGAACCGCGACCAGGTGCAGCTGGCCGAGCTTGACGATCTGCAGCGGCACGATGTTCGGCGTGGCCTGGATGATCCCGGTCGGCACGAGCGAGGCCTTCGGGTACTGGCAGTCACGAAGCCATTGCGGCACTTCCATGTGCAGCGGCTCGAACAGCTTCTTCCACGGGCTGGTCATGCCTTCGTTGAACCCGGGCAGAGCGGGGCCGTCCTCGACGCTCCCGGCCATGGTCGACGCACCGACCACGCCGGAACACGTGGTCGCGGCCTTGCCGTCGGCAGCGTACTTGGCGTCGACGGCCGTGTTGCCCATGTCGACGAACCGCATCCGGTAGTCGACCGCACCGGTGATCGCCGACTGCGGTCCGTTGTAGACCTCCTGTGCCTTGTGGTTCTGCCGTTCACCGATGATCCGGGTGTTCTCCACCTCGTTCTCGGTCGGGCCGGAGCCGGGCTTGAGGTTCAGGTTCGGTGACATGTCACCGGCATTGGTGTTCGGGAAGGCCGCGACGAAGCCCGGCTTGTTCTCCAGGTACCGCACGCCTTCGTGGTCGTGCTCCCACTGGTACGCCGCGTAACCCTTGTTGTCCGGGCTGATCAGCGTGTTCGCGTTGGTCATCGAGGTGTTGTGGGTGGCGAACCAGTTGATCGCGCCCACGTCGGTGTTGCCCTGCTTGAGCCGTAGCACGGTCATCGCCGGGTCGATGGCGTTGGGGAAGAACGCCTTGTCCGCCGCGGCATTGGCGTTGAACGCGACCCGGGAGCGGTTGACGCTGGCGTTGGTCAGCTCGCCACGGCCGATCGACATCGAACCGGGCTTGAGGTCCTCGTGCGCCTCGATGATCGACTCGACGATGCCGTCGGTGATGGCGTTGAGGGTCTGCGGCTGCATGCCGAGGATGGAGAGGTTGTACGCGAGGTTGTGCGAGTAGCCGCCAGGGCCCGCGTGCGTGTGCGTCGCGGAGAGAAGGAGGTTCTCCTTGGTGTACAGGTCGCCGTAGCGCGGCTTCAGCTTCGCCAGCACGGCCTCCTGAACGGCCCGGAAGATCATCGCGAGGTCGGCGTTGACGTACGCGACCCGCTTGTTCGTCGCCTGGTCGACCACGATGTAGGCACGGGAGCGCTGCCGCTGATGGATGCCGGTGGTCTTCTGGTCGAACTTGGAGTAGCCCATCATGCCGTTCTCCGCGGCAGGCCCAGTGACGTCGGAAATGCCACGCCCGACCAGGTACGGCTCAGCGGCCGCGGTCGCCGGCAGCCCCGTGAACACCAGCGCCGCCGCGAGCACCGCCAGCATGCCCGACCTTCGCATCCGAACCTCCTGGCCTGTGCCGTGGATATACGCGAAAGGAATTCACCTTTCTCGGCACCCTAGGTGATCCAGACCACTCACCACAAGACACAGCGTGATCAACGGTGTACGGCGGAGAGTCGGCTCGGGCTGCCCGGAGGGGCAAAGGAAGCGAAAACTGTCGGTGGGGGTGAGTAGCCTGCAAGTATGGGGATGACGGAGATCAAGACGCTGGAAGAACTGCGGGAACTCTCCGGCGAGCCGATGGAGCGCGTGCACTGCAAGATCCTTGACCACATCGATCCGCATGCCCGGACGTTGATCGAGCACTCGCCGTTCGTGCTGCTGGCGACCTCGTCGACGGACGGGACCTGCGACGTCTCACCGCGAGGCGACCCGGCGGGTTCGGTGTTGATCCTGGACGACCGCACGCTCGTCCTCGCCGACCGGCCGGGCAACAAGCTGCATGACAGCTTGACCAACATCATCGCGAACCCGCACGCGGGTCTGCTGTTCCTGATTCCGGGAATGAACGAGACCCTTCGGGTCAACGGGCGGGCGAAGCTCGTGTCCGACGCGCCGTTCTTCGATTCCCTGGTCGTCAAGGGCAAGCGGCCGCATCTTGCCATCGTCATCGAGGTCGAGCAGCTCTACATGCACTGCGCCAAGGCTTTTCTGCGGTCGTCGCTGTGGAAGCCGGAGACGTGGCCGGATCGTTCCTCGCTGCCCAGCCTCGGCCGGATCCTCAAGGATCAGATCGCGCAGATCCCGGTTTCCGCCGACGAACTGGACGCTACGCTCGAAGTGGGGAACCGGACGCTCCAGTACTGAGCCACGTGCGGGCTTTCTCGACCGCTTCCAGGGTGATCTGGTGACCGCCTTGGTGGCGGTGGACGGTCACGTCCGCCGACCGCTCCCGTAGCTGGGCCACCAGCTCCTCGTTGGACGGCAACGGCGCCATCGGGTCGCGCGTTCCATTGGACAGGAACACCCTCGTCCCGCTCAGATCCAGTGCGGGCGGTGACGGGACCGGAGACATCGCGGCGAACGCGGCCATCTCGGTCAACGCGTCCGGTCGCAGCAATACCGTTGCCACACCGATGTTCGCGCCGTTGGAGAACCCGACGCCGACCAGCCGACGGTCTGCCAGGCCGTAGTGTTTGACGGCCTCGACGATGAAGTCCGCAAGCTCGTTGGCCCGGACAACCACGTCCTCGTGGTCGAAAACGCCTTCGCTGAGCCGGCGGAACCAGCGCGGCATGCCGTTCTCGCGGACCTGACCGGCTGGCGCGAGAATCGCTGAACCGGGGCTCAGTTCGGCGCCGAGGCCGATCAGGTCGGACGGGCGGCCGCCCGTGCCGTGCAACAGCAACAGCACGGGCTTGGCCGGGTCTCCTTGCTCGTAAAGGTGTTCGAGCGACAGCGACGTCATCGCGCGGCCAGCTTCTCGGCGACGTCGGGGTTGTTCTCGTCCGGCAGGTTCAGCTTGACCAGCCCGGCGGCGATCTCGTCGCGGTTGGGCTCCAGCCACGGCGGCAGCTTCAGCGCCCGGCCGAGCTCCAGCAGCGGCTCGTCCACGGTGAAGCCGATGTCGTCGGTGGCCACCTCGAACAGGGTGCCGCCCGGCTCCCGGAAGTAGATCGAGTGGAAGTACTGCCGGTCGAGGATCGCGGTGACGTTCACGCCGTCGTTCACCAGTTCCTCGCGCCAGGCCTGCTGCGTCGCGTCGTCCGGCACACGCCACGCGACGTGGTGAACGGTCCCGCCCGCGACCAAGCCCTTCGGCGCGCCCGGGGTGACGAGTACGTCGACCAGCGCGCCAGGCCCGCCGTCGCCCGCGGCGAACCGCAGCCGGTTGCCGTCCTGGTGCTTGAACGTCAGGCCGAGGCCGTCGGTGAGCATCTTGGCGGTGTCGGCCTCGTCGGACACCGACAGCGTGACTGAGTGCAGGCCACGGATGGCGTGTTCGCCCGGCACCAGTGGCGTGTCCCACGGGTTGCGCGGGTCGGCCTGCTTGTGTGCGACGAGCGCGATGGTCAGGCCGTCCGGGTCGTCGAAGGTGAGCGTGTCCTCTTCGTCGCGGGTGGTGATCCGGCTGGTCCGCACGCCGACCTTGGCGAGGTGCTCACTCCACCAGCCGATGGAGTTGGCGGGCACGGAGAAGGAGGTCGTGGTGGCCTGGCCGGTGCCGTGCCTGCCGTTGGCCACCTGGTTCCACGGGAAGAAGGTCATGATCGTGCCGGGGCGGCCGGCCTCGTCGCCGTAGTAGAGGTGATAGACGCCCGGGTCGTCGAAGTTGACCGTGGTCTTGACCAGCCGCAATCCCAAGGTGCGGGCGTAGAAGTCGACGTTGCGCTGCGGGTTGCCGACGATGGCCGTGACGTGGTGCAGGCCGTTCGTCTTGATCGCCATGGCTGCCTCCTGGCTCGCTCTCTGCGAAGAATCTATCTCGAAAACATCTTGCGAGCAAGATATATTCCGGCGAGCGATCGCGGTATGGTGTGCGCATGCCGGATGTCGGGGATGACGAGATCGTCACGTGGTGGGGCCTGGTGATCGAGGGCTACCAAGCGACACAGGACCTTCTGCTCGCTGAGATCTCCGGCCGGCTGGGCCTCGCGGCTGGGCCGTTCGACATCCTGCTCAGGTTGCTCCGCTCGCCGGGGCACCGGTTGCCGATGACGCGCCTGGCCAAGGAGGCGGCGTTGAGCAGCGGCGGATTCACCAAGGTGGCCGATCGGATGACCGACGCGGGCCTGATCCGCCGTGAACCGAGCGAAACCGACCGTCGAGTCACGCACGCCGTGCTCACCGATCACGGCCTTGACATGGCACAACGCGCGCGCAAGGTGACAGCGGAGGTGCTACGGGAGCGCGTGCTGGAGCCGTTGGGGGAGAAGCGGTCGACCGAGCTCGCCGACGCGATGCGAACCTTGCGGGCGACGAATGGCGTCCCGGAGTAAGGGGAGAATCTGCGCGATGGACCGCCGACTGCGAACATACGAACGTGCCAATGGCATCAGACCATGACCAGCCGCCCGCGACGGGGCTGAGTTTCGCGCTGACAGCCGGATGGTCGGCGCCCTCGACGGCACGTAACAAGATCCGCGAATGGCTTGAGGCGCATGAGTGGTCGGCCGCGCACGTGGACGATCTCGTGCTGTCGATCAGCGAGGCCGTGAGCAACTCCGTCGAACACGGCTACGGCATCGCGGTCGACGGCGCGTTGCCGGATCCTCCCGGCTTGATCGAGATCGAGGGAGCGATCGTGCGGGAGCAGGGCGGATACCGGCGGGTCGTGCTGAGGGTCATCGACCACGGTCATTGGAAGAAACCCGACACCGGGCCGACCAACCGGCGACAGGGTCTGCGGATCATGCGGGCGTGCACCGAGGAGATGACGATCGGCCACACGTCTGAGGGCACGACAGTCGTGCTACGCAGTTGGCCGATCCCGATGCCTTTGCCGCAGCACTGAGTCACTCGTTGAGCGACGTGACGAACCGCGCGACCGCTGGCGGATCGGGCCGCTCCATGCCGTGGAGTTTGGCCACGATGACACTGTCCTCGCCCGCGCCCGGGTCGAGCGCCGCGTGCCACCCGATGCCCTCGTCCCACACCAGGGCCAGATCGCGGCCAGGGAACTGGCCAAGCCGGTGGTCGAGCGCCATGTAGACCTGAGCGGGCCTGCTGGTGTCGACGCAGCACGACTCCATGCCGACGCCCAAGCGCGCCGCCACTGACGCCACGTACGCCCGCAGGCCGCGACTGTGCGAGTCGTAGTCGTCCACGAGCGGATCGGTCATCGCGTGCCTCCCATCCCACTGGCCACATGAGAACATCCAGACCCCTTGTCCAAACGGGTCGTCACGATCTACGCACCTGGACGCCACAGCGATGTATGCCCGCCGCGGGAGGGGGTCCGCGGCGGGCGGGGAGACAGACTCAATCCTCCAATCGCAGGTGTGCTTGCACTGTCCTCTGTGGAACGCGGTGTTCCTGAGGCGGTGCGCGTTCCCGCTCGTCCACCCGGTCCGCCGGGTCCGACGGCACCGGGGTCCACCGTTCCCGTAGCGGCACCATAGGCCAGTGTGGACGATGGGAACGTGGTGCGGGAGAAGGGAAGTTCGCCTCGACGATGGCGTCGAACTCGGCTCGCAGCCAGTCGCGGTCTGCGAGCATGATCTCCGCGAACTCCCTCTGCCGCGGCAGCACGCTCCGGTCCGGCATTCTCGATCACTCCCAGGACGGCTACACCGGGTCTTCGACCGACACTTTTCTTATAACCAACTCCAGAAGTGCGTGTCAAGTGCCGAGCGAAAAGTTCGGCGCCGTCCAGGATCCGTTACACAGCCCGGAGTTCCTCGATCAGCTCGGCCCGGCCGGGTCCGGCGGAAGCGGCCGGTCCTCGTGCGGGATCTCCGGCCGCTAGCCTGCCGCGCAGGGGTCGCTTTGCGGCAGCTCAGGCACGAACTGCGCCCACTCCTCGGCCGTGAGGTTGCGGGAGATGGAGCCGCAGATGTTGCCGGCGACCCGTTCCGGATCTCTGTCCCACATGATGATCGTGCCGTCCCCGGCCGCCGAGGCCAGCGTTGTGCTGTCCGGACTGAACGCGATCGCCCGGACCCCGGCCGTGTGCCCGGTGAGCCGGGCGGACACCGTGCGGCGCTCGACATCCCAGAGCAACACCGTGTTGTCCACACTGGAGTACGCGATGGTCTTGCCGTCCGGGCTGAACGCGAGCCCGTGGAAGTAGGCGTCCTTGTGCCCGGTCAGCCGGGTGATCTGGGCGCCGGTGGCGACATCCCACAGGATCACGGTCTGGTCCGCGCTGGACGAGGCCAGGATTCTTCCGTCCGGGCTGAACGCGACGGACCTCGCCCAGCCGCCGTGACCCCGCAACTGGACGGTCCGGGTCCGAGTCGCCAGATCCCACAGGGTGACGAGATTGTCATGGCTGGCCACGGCCAGCAGACGTCCGTCCGGGCTGAACGCGGCACCGGTCGACACGTCGCCGACGCTCAGCGTGGCCAGTTTGGTGCGGTTCGGGACGTCCCACAGGATCGCCGTCTCGTCCTTGCCCACAGTCGCGGCTGTGCGCGCGTCAGGGCTCAGCGCGACGTCCATGATCCCGCCGGTGTGGCCGGGAAGGCTGATCGACGGCGCTGACGTCGTCGGATCCGCGATCTCAAGGCTGTGGTGACCAGACGGGCTGGGGGCCTCCGTGGCGGTGACGAGGGTGCGGCCATCGCGGCTGATCTCGACCCCGTTCACCAAGTTGCCGCCTGCGCCCACGATCCGCTGCGGAGCGTGCGTCTTGAGGTCCCAGAGTGTGCTGTGATCGGGACCGACGGCGGCAAGGCTGCGGCCGTCGGGCATGAAGGCGAGGTCGTGTACCGGCTTGCTGGGCTGGCTGGCCAACGGCGGTGCGGCCGGATCCCACAGGATGATCTTGCCTTCTTCGCCCGCCGACGCGAGTTTCGTGCCGTCAGAACTGAAGGCCAGGGCGTAGACGCTGCCTTGGTGACCGACGAGCACGCCACGTGGCACGCGGTTGGGCACGTCCCATAGCCGGACGACGAGGTCGTTGCCCGCGCTGGCGACAGTCCGGCCGTCGGGGCTGAATTCGAGAGCGATCACTGCTTCTCCGGTATGTCCGACAAAGCTGGTGAGCTTGGTGCGACTGGCGACGTCCCAGAGGTTCACAGCGGGACCCATGCCCGCGGAGGCGAGTGTCTTGCCGTCCGGACTGAAGCTGAACGCCTTGGCCGCGTCGACGTTGTCGGCGAGCGTCGCGATACGCGTTCGACTCTCCAAGTCCCACAAGGCAATGACCTCGTCATCGCCACCGGTGACGAGCGTCTTGCCGTCCGGACTGATCGCGAGCGCGGTGACGTTGTCCTTGTGGTCGGTGAACGTGGCCACGTTCATGCGCTGCGCGACGTCCCATATCCGCACTGTCCGGTCGTTGCCGGCCGTCACAACCAAGCGGGCGTCCGGCGTGAACACGACCTCTCTGACGACGCCCGTATGTCCTTCGAGTGCGCCAATGGGCTGGCGTTTCTCCAAGTCCCACAACACGACCCGCTTGTCGTCGCCGCCGGACGCCGCCATCTTGCCATCCGTGCTGACCGCCATGGCCTTGAGCCACGTTTCGTGCTGTGTCATCGCGGCGATGCGGGTGCGTCGCACGGGATCCCACAGGGCAACGGTTTTGTCTCGCCCAACGCTGAGCATCGTGCCGTCTGGCCGGAACGCGATGTCCGACGCGGCGCCCTCGTGCGCCTGGATTTCCGTGCGGTAGTCACGGTGCGCGGACATGCTCATCAACGCACTGCGCGCTTCGAGGGTCGGCGCGGTGCGATAGGCCTGCAGGCTGAGCAGCTTTGCCCGGCCGGGATCGGATTCAGCGATCGTCAATGCCTGCGTGGCCAGTTGCCGCGAGATCGCGATTCGCTGCGCCTGCTCGGCTTCGTCTCGTTCTCGGATCGCGATCACCGAGATCGCGGTGACAACGACCAACAACACGGCCAGTCCGGCGGCGAGATAGCGCAATTGCCGGGCCCGTCGCCGGTCTTTGGCGGTTTCCCGTTCCTCCTGATCGACACTCGCGTCCAGAAATGCGCGTTCGACCGGATTGAGAGTGGTGAACTCTTTGGCGGCCCATTCTTTGGCGACGACAAGCCGGGCACCGCGATAAAGGGAGCCGGGATCCTCCTCGAGTGCGGACCATTCCTGCGCGGCTTCGGTCAGATGCCGATGTGTCCGCAGCCCTTCCCGGTCGACGGCCAGCCATTGCCGCAATCGCGGCCATGCCCGGATCAACGCCTCGTGCGCGATTTCCATGGTGTTGTCGGCGACCGTGATGAGCCGTGCCTCGGCGAGTACGTCGAGGACGTCGGTGGCGTCGGCGTCCACTTCGGATCGGGTGATCCTACGTTTGGTGTCCTCGGTGCCCTCGCCGAGCGCGGTCAACCGCAGGAAAAGGTCGCGCACCAGCTGTTTCTGCTCTTCGGACAGACCTGAGTAGACAGTCTCCGCGGTGCGCGCGAGTGCGCCGTCGATGCCACCTGCGGCCTGGAACGCGGCGAGCGTGAGCGTGTTTCCCTTGCGGCGTCGCCACGTCTCCAGTAGTGCATGCGACAACAACGGCAGCACACCGGCATTGCCTGCGGCCTGCGCGACAAGTTCCGCCAGCAGCGCGCCTTCGACCGTGCACCCGGCTCGGACAGCGGGCTGGACGATCGCGCGCCGCAACTCATCCGTCGTCATCGGGCCGACCGCGACCTGTGCATCCGCCATCGCCGCAACCAGATCCGGATGCTGCGTGCAGTGGCCGTAGAAGTCCGCCCGCACACCGAGAACAACGCGAGCCCTGCTGTTCGGGCTGTTCACGGCGGCGATCAGTAGTTCGATGAACCTGGTGCGCTCGGCCTCGTCGCGGCAGAGCGTGAACGTCTCCTCGAACTGGTCGACGACGATCAGAACGTCCTCGTCGACCGCCATCCGGATGGCCCGGTGCAGGTTCTGGACGTCTGTCCGCAAATCGGTGTACAGCTGTCCGGGAGCGGTTCCAGCGAGCCGTGCTATGTGGACAGCCGTCTCCTCGACCGGGTGCGGGCCAGGGGTGAACAACACCACAGGTCCCGTCCACCGGGGCATGAGTCCGGCGCGCAGCAGCGACGACTTGCCCGCGCCCGACGCGCCGAAGACCGCCACGAATCGCTGATGGGTCATGCGTTCGGCGAGCTCCTCGACCAGTCGCTCCCGGCCGTGGAAGAGATCCGCGTCTTCCGGCTGGAACGCCGCCAAGCCCACGTACGGCGACTCCGCGTCCGATTCCTCCGGCGCTACGTCGGTTTGCGCGGTTTCGGCAGCGACTTCATGCCACCGCTGCTCCCAGTCGGCCTCATCGCCGCCGCACGCGCGCACGTACGCCAACGCCACGTTGAGGCTCGGCAGCTGACGGCCGTTGGCGGCGCTGGACAGCGTCGTCACGGAGAAATGTGCACGTTTGGCGAGATCTCGGTACGTCGGGTTGCCGGCTTTCTGCCGCAGCAGCCGCAGGTCGGCGGCGAAGCGCAGCAGCGCCGAATCACCCGTGGCCAACGGGCGTTCAGCTCTCGGCATGGTGTTCCTCCAAGCAGCCCACATCGGCGCGCGTTGTTCCCGGTTTGTTTGTTCGGTGCGCGACCGTCGATACGGAACAACCTATCCGCGTTTAGATGAGGCAACGGCAGCCGGGTAGCCGGCCGGTGCCGGGTCGATCGGATCGAGAGGGACGAGGAACAGATGCATTGGCAGCATGAAGACCGCGAGTGGTATCAGCGCGAAGTGGGGCTCGTCACCGTCTGATCGGCGGGCGCTGGACACACCCGAGAGTGACTGGGGGTTCTCGGGTGTGCCTCGTTTTAGTCAGAACCATTCGACGGGCGCTGAGCCAGTTGGCCCGGGGACGCCGGTGCGGCCCACGAGGCCCGAACCTCCCTGCCAGGACGCTCGGCCGGCCTCCTCAGGCCCGGCGACGGCTGAAGAACCATTGGCGGTTCGGCGCAGTGAGTGGTCCCGAAGGCCGGTCCGGCTGATAAGGGAAAACCTGGTTTGAGCCCGGCCGCATAGTCCAATTCGGGATCGGCGAACGACCCACTTCCGACACCACCGCCGAACGTACCATTTCGTCGGCGCTTCAGTCGTACATGACATCGACCTCGGTCAAATTGTGCGATTCCCACCCGGTCGAAATGGGCCGGAAACCGCGCCCGATTTCTGATGCGGAATGTGCCCCGATTTGACTCGTGCACAGCCCGAGTTATCTCGTCGGGATCACTGTCGAGAGAGCGTAGAAAGCTTGCAGAAATTGTGCGGCGTGATGATTCCGGCGACCGCGTAGATCCGTCGACTTCCGTCGCGGAGATCCTGGTCACTTCCGTTGACCATCGGGAGTGCTGACATCGGTACGGGGCAACGTGATCGGCGCCTGACTGTCCACAAGTGACAATCGCGCCGATGTGATCTCGGCCATCCGGTATGCGAATGTGTAGGGCATGAGAGCCCTGATCCGGTACTGGCCGCTGAGCGTCCCGCTGTTCGCGCTGGTTGTCCTCGCGTTCACGTGGGGCGTCGACCTGCCCGTCATCTTGGTGATCATCGTGGCAGTGGCGCTGGCCGGCGCCGTGTCCACGGCGGTGCATCACGCCGAGGTGGTAGCGCACAGGATCGGGGAACCGTTCGGCTCGCTCGTGCTGGCCGTGGCGGTGACGGTCATCGAGGTGGCTTTGATCGTCACCCTGATGGTCTCGGGTGGCCCGGAGACGGCATCGTTGGCGCGGGACACCGTCTTCGCGGCGGTCATGATCACGTGCAACGGGATCGTCGGTATCGCTTTACTGATCGGTGCGACGCGGCATCGCGTGATGGTCTTCAACGCCGAAGGGGCGGGTGCCGCGCTGGCGACGGTCGCGACACTGGCGACGCTGAGTCTCGTGCTGCCGACGTTCACGACCAGCAAGCCAGGCCCGGAGTTCTCGACCGGTCAGCTCGTGTTCGCCGCCGCCGCGTCGCTGGCCTTGTACATCCTGTTCGTCTTCACGCAGACCAAGGAGCACCGGGACTTCTTCCTGCCGGTCGGTGTCTCCGCGGAGGAGGACCACGCGCCACCGCCGACCGCGAAAGCCGCGTGGATCAGCCTCGGGATGTTGTTGGTGTCGCTGGTCGCGGTCGTCGGACTGGCCAAAGTGGAGTCACCCGCGATCGAAGCGGGTGTCGCGGCCGCTGGGTTCCCGCAGTCCTTTGTGGGCGTTGTGATCGCGTTGCTGGTGCTGCTGCCGGAGACGTTCGCCGCGGTCCGCGCCGCCGCGCGAGACCGGATGCAGACCAGTCTCAACCTGTCCTTCGGATCGGCGATGGCGAGCATCGGATTGACGATTCCCGCCATCGCCGTCGCGACGATCTGGCTCGACGGCCCGTTGGTGCTAGGCCTCGGGTCGACGCAGATGGTGTTGCTGGCGTTGACCTTCGTCGTCGCGATCCTGACCGTGGTGCCCGGCCGGGCGACGCGGCTGCAGGGCGGGGTGCACCTCGCCCTGCTCGCCGCGTTCCTGTTCCTGGCAATAAACCCCTGACAGAGCCTCGTGAGTGTTTAGTCCGGTTAGAACCGGCCAAAACACTCACGAGGGGTTTTCAGCTCCAGGTGCTGTTGTTCAGGCCGGTGCCGAGGTAGACCTGGTCGTACGTGTTGCCGTCGGCGTCATCGGTGTACGTCATGAAGATCTGGCCCCATGCGTTGACGCCGACCGCGGGTTCGTCCTGACGACCGGTCACGTTGGTGTTCGCGGTGATCCGGGGCTGACGGCCTGCGGTCGAGCCGTCCGGGTTGAGGCCCTGGACGAAGATGTCCTGCGCCTGGGTCCAGTTCACCACCGCGGCCCGCTGGTCGTCGATCCCCACCTGCGGGTCGGTCCCGGGCACGTAAGTGTCCACTGTGGAGGCGGCCGCACCGGTCGCGGAGAACGACCGGACACCGATCTGGCCGGTCCCGGTGTGATCGGTTTCCCAGCCGACCACGTAATCGCCGTTGAAGTTCGCCGCGATGGACGCGCGCCGCTGCTGGCCGTCGCCGTTCACGTTGACAACGGCCTGGGCCAGCTTCACCGCACCGGTTGGTGTGAAAGCCTTACGCGCCACGTTGAAGTTAGCGTTGGCATCGGTGTCCTCGTCCCACACCACGATGGCGTTCTGGGCCGCGCCCATCGCCACGTCCGGCCGCTGGTGTGTGCCACCGGCCGCGTTCACCTGGACCTCGTACGCCTTGGCCGTGATCGAGTTGAAGCCCGACAACCGGACAGTCGGTGCCGCGGTGCCCTGCTTGTCCTCGAACGCGACCGCGAACCCTGGGCCATCTGGGTCGGCGGCGACCGTGGGGTTGATCTGCTGCCCGTCGGAGGTGGCGTTACCCACGGCCGAACCGGTGACGGTGCCCGCGGTGTTCAACGTGCGCACGGCGATCTGGTAGTACCCGTTGCCATCCTTGTCATCTGCCCACACCACGACCGCTGTGCCGTCGTCGTGCAACGCGACATCGGGATGCACGTGGCTCCAGTTGCCTTCCCCGCTGTCGGAGAGCTTCTTCTCGTACAGCGAGGCGCCGTCCCGGTACACGCGAATCCAGATATCGCTGTGCACCGGGTTTTCCGGTGCTGTGGTGTCGCGGTCGTCCTCCCAGACCACGGCGACGTAACCCGATCGCACGGCCGAGATCGCCGAGTTGTCCTGGTCGCCGGTGGACGTGCTGTTCGCGGCCGCCCACGTGATCGTGCCGTCGGCGAAGGCCGTTCCGGTCAACCCGAGCATGGCGATGGCCGTGATTGTCAGTACACGCTTCATTTTCGTCCCCCTCACGGCGCCTGCAGGCCGGGGTTGCCGGCCTCGATCACGTAGCTCTGCACGGTCTTGACCGGCATGTCCCGCACGCTGACCTTGTCCACCGCCCGGTAGTCCACGTTCATCCGGGTCGGCGTGATCGACGTGCGGACGTACCCGCGCAGGTTCTTGTAGAACTTCACGTGCGGGTTGGTCGGTGTGACCCCGGTGTGGGAGGCGTCGCCGTCACCGTCGGACGAGATCGAGGTGGTCACCAGCTCGGTGCCGATCACCTTGTCCTGGGTGGTGTAGTTGTTCATCAGGTTGGCCGCCCACGAGCGATGCACGTCCCCGGTGAGCACGACAGTGCTGGTGTTGCCGCGTGCCTGCCAGCCGTCCTGGATCCGCTTGCGGTTGGCTGTGTAGCCGTCCCACGCGTCCATGCTGCGCTTGCCATCGGCGGCGAGCCGCTGCGCGAAGAACACCTGCTGGCCGATGATGTCCCAAGTGCCGAACTTCTGGCCCATACCGTCGAGCAGCCACTGCTCCTGCGCGTTGCCGGTGAGCGAACGTGTCGGTGCGTCGGCCTCGGGGCAGTTCTGCGAGCCGTCACCGCACGCCTGGTCGCTGCGGTACTGACGGGTGTCGAGCATATGGAAAGTCGCCAGGCCACCCCAGTTCACCCGGCGGTACAACTGCATGTTCTCGCGCACGGGGGACTGCGCGGAACGCAGCGGCATGTGCTCGTAGTACGCGCGGTACGCGGCCTCGCGGCGGGCACGGAAATCCCCAGCAGGCGCTTGACCCTCTTGCCGCACAAGGTTGGCGTAGTTGTTTTCCACCTCATGGTCGTCCCACACCACAAGCCACGGCGCGGCGGCGTGCGCTGCCTGGAGGTCGACGTCCATCTTGTACAAGGCATGCCGTACGCGGTAGTTCGCGAGGTTGGTGATCTCCGCGGACGGAGAGTGCGTGCGCACGCGGTCGGTCGCCGCGGCGCCTTCGTAGATGTAGTCACCTAAGTGCAGGATCAGATCGGGGCGGTCTTCGGCCATCCGGCGGTAGGCCGTGTAGTAGCCCGTCTCGTAGTGCGCGCACGACGCGAAGGCCATCGTCAGCGCGGAACCTGAGCCGAGTGCGGGTGCGGTGCGGGCACGGCCGACCTGCGAGATGTGGCCGTCGGCACGGAATCGGTACCAGTACTCACGATCCGGCTGCAGACCGGCGACCTCGACGTGCACGGTGTGCGCGGAGGCCTGCACGGCGGTGGCCGAGCCGGATGCGGCGAGCTGGCTGAAGGCCTGGTCGAGGCCGACCTGCCATTCGACGGTGACCGGGGTGTTCGGCATTCCGCCGAGGCCGTCGGCGTTCAGGGGTCTCGGAGCCAGACGTGTCCATAAAACGAATCCGTCAGCGGTGGGCTCGCCGGACGCCACCCCGAGGGTGAAGGGGTAGGCCAGGGCGTTCGCCGGAGTCGCGCCGATCAGCGGCGCACCCGCGGCGGCAAGGCCACCGACGAGGAACGTCCTTCGATGCAGTCGGGTCATGAGGCCCTTATTACCGGCGGTAAGCAGCCCGTGGAAGCGTCGATGAGACTATTTGCAGGACATTGCTTTCCCGGACGGCCAGTCGTCCCGAAGAGTCCATATAGCAATATTCGTATGGATACGCCCTTACGGTATGTAGGGGCGTTAGCCCTGTCAGGTCACGTGGGGTGACCGGAGTCGGTGATATCCGGTGTGGACACTCGGAAACCACCCTGAACTGGGGCTACCGTGCCGGATATGAGCCACCAGCCCGAGTTTCCCCACGTCCGCAGCAGTGAAGACCGTGCGATGGGCCATGCCCGGGTCGAGTTCGCCGAGATGCTGTTCGCGGAGGCACCGGACGTCGGCGCGTCCCCGCAACCGTCCTCGGAGCTGACCGCGCAGGTCCAGGCATCGGCGTTGCTGGCGGTCTACTACGAGATGCGGCACGGCAACGATCTGCGTGCGGCGCACATCCGCGCGTTGGAACAGCACCGGCTCGCCTTGGCTGAGTTCGCCGGGGGAGGGTCCGAGGTGCCCGCGTTGGTCCCCGCAGTGTCCGTCCCCGCAGTGTCCAGCGGAGAACCGGAGTTGCCGCCCGCTCGCGATCCGGTCGACTGACCTCCCTACGGTGTCCACAACGGACTGATCACCGCGATGACCGGCGGCTCGCTGTGCCGGACTTGCGTGCCCGAGTCCGGCTCTTGGCCACCGGCTTGAACGGCAGGGCCTCGACAAGCTCGTCCGGCGCGGTCAGCCGCCAGGCCTCGTAGACCAGCTCGGACAGCTCGTCGGCCTCGATGCGCTCGAGATAGACGACGACCCAGCCGTAACCGCCCGAGGTGAACTGCTCCTCGAACACATCCGGGCGCTCGGCCACCAACGCGAGCTGCTCGGAGATGGTCTGCTTCAGCCCGACGGTCTGCGTCCGCGGCCAGTAGTACCCGAATTTCTTGCCGTGCACGCTGAAGGACGTCCACTTGCTCGCCTCGGACCGCTCGACGTCGGTCAGCCCGTCGACGATCCGGTGGAACTCATCACTGTGCACAGCCACGCCTACCCCCAAAGTCCGCCCCGGCATTTTACCGGGACCCCTCCCGGCGGTCCGTGGGTACGGTCACGCCGCGACAGGGAGAGGGTGATCGAAAAAGGCGGTGGCTGGCGACGGCGATGCTGGGTCGGCTGAGCGTCACCCACGTGGGCCTCGCGGCCACCGCCGCTCCCTGTCGGCTGTGGGCAGGCTCGTGCGAGCCGTTGGGTGACGTGGCCGGAAGATCACTGTCCAGCTGGTGAACCCGAGCGGGAACGCCGCGATCGTGCCCATCGCGGCGTCCTCTGTCCACATCAGACGCTCAGCAGTCCTTGACGCACCAGGCGTTCGTGATCAGCCCGCTGCCCTGCAGGTCCGGGTGGTTGCTCAGGTTGGTGATGCCCGGCCCGACCCTGATGTCCTTGATGCTGGCGCCGTACCAGAACCTGACCCGGATGGTGATCCAGTTGGTGCCGCAGTGTTTGTAGTAGGCGTCGATGGGCCCGGCGTAGAAGCCGCACTGCTCGGGTCGTGGCTCGGGGTCCGCCACCGCGGTGCCGGTCATCCCTGCCGTGATGGCCATGACGAAGCCGATGCAGACGATCAGCTTGCGAGTCATCATCTCCCTTTCTCTAGTGCTCCACTATGGACAGACTAGGGAAGGTGATCAGGCTCGCAACCGGAGGTCAATGCGGGGTCACCAAGGGTTTCGACGCGTCGATGCAGTACGTGGAGAGCATCATCGTCTGCACGGTGCCCACGTTGCGGGCGTTGTGCACGACGCCGGTCGGGATCAGGAACGGATCGCCTGACTTCAGGCGGAGTGGTGGCCGGTCGTCGAACTCCATCAGCACGTCGCCTTGGATGATGTAGCCGACCTCCTTCCCGCCGTCGTGGGAGTGCCTGCCGGACGCCTGGCCGACCGGGATCTCGAACCGGGTCTGGATGATCTCGAAGCCGGTGAACGGTGCCTCAGTGCGCTGCAGCTCCACTCTGATCACGCCGCTGGTGGCGCCTGCTGACGCTGTGGTGGGTGACGGATTCTGTGCTCCGGCGGTTGGCGAGCATGCACACGTGGCGAGGCCGAACGCGCCAAGCGCGACAGTGCCGCCGGTGCGCAGCAACGAGCGACGGTCAATCATGAACTCAGTGTGGACCTAGCAGGTGAATGATTTGTTCACGCGTTGTTGCCAGGCCACCCGTCGATCAGGGCGCCAAGTGCCTCAGCCGGGGCATCGGGGATGCCCGCGGCCTGGCTAGCGGTAGCGCGTAGCTTCGACCGCTCAGCGAGCAGCCACGTTCGTGCGGCGGCTGCGGAGGCGAAGGTCAACCCGTCTGCTTCGGTTGAGTCCTCCTTGGTTGCGGCTCGTTGCAAGGCATTGTGCGCTGTCGCTGCGTAAAACTTCACCAGCCTGGCCAGCACGTCGTGGCATGCGCGCTCGCCGTCGAGGGCGTACGCGCGGCTGCGGGCGAAGTCCCTGATCGGCGTGAGCAGCCGGTAGTGATCGCCGGGGCCGGACTCGACGAAGTGGCTGTCGGCGAGTGCTTCCAGCAGGTCCTCGGCCTCGTCGACGGACAGGTCCAGTGCCGCTGCGGCCGCGGTCAGCGAGATGTCCGGGCCGTCCGGAACGGCCAGCAGTCGTAACGCTCGCGCCTGTTTGGTGGGCAGGTCGTGCAGCGCGGCTTCGTAAGCGTCCATGCCGACTTCGACGGTACGAAGCCGTTTCAGCGCTGTCCTCAGGCTCCACCCCGGCCGTGCGGCGACTCGGGCCGCGTTCGTGTGCAGGAGGTGCGGCAAACCGGCCGTTCGGCGCGCGAGAAGCCTGGCTTCCTCGGGCTCGGTCCGGATCCGCTCGGCACCGACGATGTGGCTGAACAGTTCGACGGAGTCCTCTTCGGACAGTCCAGTCAGCGCGTGCCATGCCGCGCAGGTCAGGCCGGACAACCGGTGCCTGCTGGTGATGATGACGGCAGGCCCGTTGCTGCCGGGCAGCAATGAATGGACCTGCTCGATGTCCGTGGCGTTGTCGAGGACGAGCAGAATTGGGCGGCCGGTGGTCAGCGAACGCCACAGCGCAACACGCTCGGCCCGAGAATCCGGGACAGTCGCCGTGAAGCTACGAAGCAAGACCGCCAACGGGTCGGCGGTCGATTCGAGGTTCACAAAGTACTGTCCATCCGGGAACGCCTCGGCGACTTTGTGTCCTATGTGGATGGCCGTGGCGGTCTTGCCGACCCCGGCGAGACCTGTGAGGCCGATGATCGGCGTGGTGGCGCCGGTGTTCGTCAATGTCGCCGCCAACTGACCGACCAGGTCGTCACGGCCTGCGAACGCAGCCAAGTCCGGCGGGAGCTGGGCGGGACGGCGGACCGGCTCGGACACCGTCAGGCCTGGATCGGACCGCAGGATCCGCTGCTGCATCCGCTGCAGCTCCGGGCCAGGGTCGATGCCCAGTTCGTCGGCGAAGAGCCGCTGGGAGTCCTGGTAGAGCGTGAGCGCCTCGGCCTGCCTTCCCGACCGGTACAGGGCGAGCATAAGCAGCTCGCGCGGGCGTTCCCGCAGCGGATGCTCCTTGATCAGCGGCAGCAGACCGGCCACGGCCTCGGCGTGCCTGCCCAGTTCGAGGTCGGCTTCGGCGAGATCCTCGGTGGCCGCGAGCCTGAGCGGGGCCAGCCGGACGCGCTCGGCCTCGACGTACTCGCCGTGGATCCCGGCCAGCGGCGTGCCCTGCCACAGCGAAAGCGCGGCGCGCAGCTCCAGCGACTGCGCCTCGAAGTCGCCACCGCGCCGAGCCTCCCTGGCCAGGTCGATCCGCCGCTGGAACGCCGCAAGGTCCAGATTGCCCAGATCTGATGACAGTGCGTAACCGCCCCCGACCGTCCTGAGGGTTGTCGCGGGACGGCCGTCCCCAAACGCCCGCCGCAGTCGCGAGACGTACGACCGAACCATCCCGGAGACACCTGGCGGTGCCGAGTTGCCCCAGATCGCGGACACGAGGTCGGCTTGCGTGGCAACGGCACCATCGCGCAGCAGCAACAACCCGAGCACCGCGCGCTGCCGTGGCGTCCCGAGATCGACCTCGGTCTTGTCCATCCACGCCCGCAACGGCCCTAGCACCTCGAACCGCAGTTCACCCCGCACCGCGCGTCGACCTCCCGCTATGTTGCCTGTTCGCGAGGGTAGGCGCGCGTTCGATGAGCTGCCTAGGTCAAGCCTTACGGTTCGCTGACGTGTTGACCAAGTCTCGCCATTCGGCGGCGGAACAGGGGAATCGGTGGAAGAGCTCGTGCTGACCGGCGGAAACATGAACGCCGGTTCTTGGCTGCGCAATCCGCTGTGGGGGCAGCCGTGGACGCGGTTGTGGCAAGAGGGACACGGCGTTTCGTGGCAGCGCATGGCCGAGCACGTCGACCGGCATGCCGAAGACTGGGCACGGGCACTGCTCGGCTGACGGCGTGACAGGATGCGGACATGTCTCGTCGTACGTCGCTTTTCCTGACGGCCTTCGGTGTGTGGTCGTGGGTCATCTGGATCACTTTCGCCAAGAACCTCTGGGACTCCGACCGGGCATGGGCGGCCGACGGCTCGCCGACGGGATACTTCATCGTGCACGCGGTGCTGACCGTGGTTTCGTTCGTCCTCGGCACCATCATCGGCGTCATCGGATGGCGCGGGCTGCGAGCGCGTCGGCGGGAATCCGCGTGACGGTCGGCTGATCGTCGGCCATCATGTACGGCTGTGGAGTCCACCCGAGTGGACCGCTGGCTGTGGGCGGTCCGGCTGACCAAGACCCGAACGGACGCGGCGGCGGCGTGCCGTGGCGGACACGTACGCGTCAACGGCCGGCCCGCGAAACCCGCCACAACGGTCACACCAGGTGACGAGGTCCGCGCCCGCGTCGGCGCCGCCACCCGAGTCGTCGAGGTCGTCCGGGTCATCCAAAAGCGGGTCGGCGCCCCCGACGCCGTGACCTGCTACATCGACCGCACACCCAAGCCACCGCCGATCGCGAGTGCACCGGTGGCCGTCCGCGACCGCGGCGCGGGCCGGCCGACGAAGCGCGATCGCCGGATTCTTGACAAGTTCCGATCAGGACTTTGATGCCAGACTTACCACCCCGATACGAGATACGCGCGCTGTACACCGACGCAACGGTCACGGTCTACCAGGCCTACCGGCCGTCAATCGGCGTGGCGGCGGCCCGCGACGGACGCTTCCCAGCAGAGTGGAAGCGCGACCGAATGACGTGGATCAAACCGTCCTTTCTGTGGATGATGTACCGCTGCGGGTGGGCGGAGAAAGAAGGCCAGGAAACGGTCCTGGCCATCGAAATCACCCGCACCGGCTTCGAATGGGCACTGAGCAACGCCTGCTTGTCGCACTACAAGCCGGACGTGCATCCCGATCAAGCCGCGTGGCAACGCGAGCTCAAGAAGGCACCGACCCGGGTGCAGTGGGATCCTGAACGCAACCTGCACTTGGCGCCGCTGTCGTACCGGTCGCTGCAGCTGGGCTTGGCTGGCGAGGCTGCGCGCAGGTTCGCCGATGAGTGGATCGTGTCCATTGCGGATGTGACGCCCTTGGCGCAGAAGATCCATGGACTGGTTCGTGAGGGCGAGTTGGATGCTGCCAAGGGGCTTTTGCCGAGGGAGCAGCCGTATCCGGTTGCGGACGAGGTCCTCGGGCATCTGCGCTGAACCCGCCTCGCGGCACTGAGGTGATGCCAAGCGGGCCGGGTGTTGCCTGGCTGTACGCCTTTTCGCGCTGTCCCCGATGGGCAGGTGAGTGGCGGCGTCGCAGTCGTGGGAGCCGACCCGGGCAATTACGAGAGATCGAAGGGTGCGGGGGTGTGGCCTTCCCAGATCTGGCGGGATGCCTGTTCAGGGTAGGGCAGAGTCTTCGACTCGGTGCCCAGGACGCGGGTGAGGTGCTCGCCGGGCCGGTGAGCGGACCAGCCCGCGTCGCCGGTGGTGACGAAGCGGACCCATGCCTCCTGGAGTTCGCGGGAGAGCGCGACGGCCTCGGGAGTGGGCTCCTCGCCGATGAGCTGGATGCCGACGGGGCTGTCCAGCGTGCCGAACGCCAGGGGCATGTCGAGGCTGTGGCAGGCGCCCAGGATGCCACCGAGGACCGGGGCAACCCAGCACAGTTCGAACAGGTACGAGGTGCCACCGGCTGCGGCGTTCGCCTCGGCCAGCTTCTGTGACGGCATGCGGAAGAGGGCGTCGGAGTACACCGTCTCCACCAGCTCCTCCGGGCCTGCCTGAGGGAACGCGGCACGGTAGGCCCGCGCGCCGTCCGGCTGCGGGGCGTGCAGTTCCAGGGCTGCGTGGGCGTCCTCCTCGGTGAAGGTGCCATACCGTCCGCTCATGACGCTGAAGTACCGGAATTCGTCCCGGGCGTGGCCGACGAGCAGTTCGGTCCCGCTCGCGCGCGCGCCGGTCAGCGCGGGCCAAGGCGTTTCCGGGAGGACCTCGCCGTCGACGACGGGGCACAGCGCGGTGCCGGTCTCCGTGAGGCGCCCCCAACTCTCCCGGTGCGCGTGGAGGCCGGCGTTGAAGGAGGTGAGCTCGGCGGCCAGGTGCCATGGGTCGATGTCGCGCAGGGCCTCGGCGGTGGGGGCCGCCGCGCCGAGCCGGTCCGCGAACGCGGCGGTGACCTGCCGTGCCAGCGCGGGGGTGCTGTGCAGCCCCGGCACCGAATGGGCGATGGCCCGCCGGAACAGGCCGCGCGCGGACTTCATCGTCAGCAGGGCGGCGACCGAGCCCGCCCCGGCGGACACCCCGCCCACGGTGACCCGGCTGGGGTCGCCTCCGAAGGCGGCGATGTTGCGCTGCACCCACTCCAGCGCCGCGATCTGGTCGAGGAATCCGCGGTTGGGCGGCACGTCGTCGAGGAACGCGAATCCCTCCGCGCCCACGCGGCAGTTGATGGTCACCACGACGACTCCCGCCTCGGCCAGCGCTGCCGGGTCGAACATCGGGTCGCTCGACGCCGCCGAGAGGTAGCCGCCCACGGGGATCCACACCAGCACCGGCAGTCCCGCCGCGCCGGGATCCGGAGTGCCGACGTTGAGCGTCAGCCAGTCGGTGCCCTGCGGGGGCACGTCGATCGGCAGGGACAGCGGCACCACGGGGCCGAACTCGACCGCCTGCCTCGTCCCCTCCCAGCGGTGCGGCGGGGCGGGCGCGGCGAAGCGGAGCGCTCCGACCGGGGGCTGGGCGTAGGGGATGCCGCGGAACACCGCGTGTCCCTGCCGCCGGCGCCCCTGCACCACGCCTTCCGTGGTCCGTACCTTTGGCTGTTCGGACATGACGATTCCTTCCCTCGAGTGGACCCCAGGGTTATGGGTCAGATGTATTATGTCAACTGTATTGGAACAGTCCGCGGGTACGAGGGAAGGGCCGGCGATGCCGAAACAGGTGGATCACCGCGGACGCCGCGAAGCGATCGCCCGCGCACTGTGGCGGGTGGTGGAGCAGCGCGGCGTCACACAACTGACGATGCGCGTGGTGGCGCAGGAGGCGGGCATGTCACTCGGGCAGCTGCAGCACTACTTCGCCTCCCGGACCGCCATGCTCTCCTTCGCCATGGATTTCGCGTCCGAGCAGACCTCGGTGCGCGTACACCAGGGGCTCGAAAAACTCGGTGACCGTCCGCACCCCCGTGACGTGCTGCGATTGACGCTCGCGGAAATGCTCCCCCTGAATGCCGACGCCCGCGCGACCAGCCGGATGAGCGCCGCCTACGTCCTGGAGGCGCTGCATGACGAGACCGTGCACGAGCAGGCGCGCCGCGGCCTCGTCCGAGGGTGGGCCCTCGTCGAGCAGTTGGTCCGCCAGGCGATCGCCGACGGGCACATCGACTCCGGCCGCGACCCGGCGACCGAGACCAACCTGCTCCTCGCCCTCACCGGCTTCACCTCCCTGATCGAACTCGACGTGATCGAGCCCCAGGACGCGCTCGCCGCGATCGATGTGCATCTGGACCGGCTGTTCAGGAGTACGTGACCTGCCCCCGGACACGGGGCAGGTGGGGACAAGATCAGCTATAGGCCGGCCGCTCCCCGGCCTGGTCCACGACGCCGATCGCGACACGAGTGAAGATCGACCAGGTCGCTCCCTTCTCGATGCGCCATTCCACCGTCTTGTGCTCGCGTCCGTGCTCGCCCACTGCCCAGAACTGCACTCTCTGGCCCGCCACGTGCGGTCCTTCGCCGACATGCTGATCCGGCTCCGCCTTTCGCAGTGGATCAACGACATCCACGCCGTCAACCTGCCTCGACTGCACAACTTCGCCGGGTTGCGTCCAATAGCGTGGTGCACGGACTGGACGCCTGACTGAAGATCGGGCGTGTCGCATCCGGTATGAGGACGGTCACCGCGTGATCCTTCAAGACGACCAAGTCAGAAGGAGTTCTCACGCGATGACCGCTGTCCAGCGTATCGATCCGTCCGCGATGCTGTCCGACCAACTCGCCGAGGCGAGCCCGGACGTGCTGTGCGAGCTGATGTCCGCGTTCATCCAGGCGTTGATGAGCGCCGAGGCCGACGCCGTGTGTGGGGCCGACTATGGCGAACGCTCCGAAGAGCGGATCAACAGCCGAAACGGCTACCGACACAGGGATTTCGACACTCGCGTCGGTACGATCGATCTGGCGATTCCGAAGCTGCGCTCCGGCAGCTACTTCCCGGAGTGGCTGCTCGAGCGCCGCAAGCGCGCCGAACGGGCGTTGACCAGCGTGGTGGCCACCTGCTACCTGCTGGGCGTCTCGACCCGGCGCATGGAGAAGCTGGTCGAGTCCCTGGGTGTCAAGGGTCTGTCCAAGTCGCAGGTCTCGATCATGGCCGCCGATCTGGACGCCCAGGTCGAGGCGTTCCGTACCCGCCCGGTCGACCAAGGCCCGTACACGTTCGTCGCCGCCGACGCGCTGGTGTTGAAGGTCCGCGAGAACGGGCGCGTGGTCAACGTGCACTGCCTGGTCGCCACCGGCGTCAACGGCGAGGGCTACCGCGAGATTCTCGGCGTGCAGGTCACCAGCGGCGAAGACGGGGCGGGCTGGCTGGCGTTCTTCCGTGACCTGGTCGCCCGCGGGCTCTCAGGCGTGCAGTTGGTGACCAGCGACGCCCACGCCGGGCTGGTGGCCGCGATCGGCGCGACCCTGCCCGGCGTGTCCTGGCAGCGCTGCCGTACGCATTACACGGTGAACCTGATGTCGTTGTGTCCCAAGGCATCCTGGCCGTGGGTGCGGACTCTGCTGCACTCGGTGTTCGACCAAGCAGACGCCGAATCCGTTGCCGCCCAGTACGACCGGATGCTCGACGCGTTGAGCGAGAAGCTGCCGAAAGTGGCCGAGCGCCTCGACACGGCCCGAGCGGACCTGCTGGCGTTCACCACCTTCCCCAAGCAGATCTGGCGTCAGATTTGGAGCAACAACCCGCAGGAGCGTCTGAACAAGGAAATCCGAAGGCGCACAGACGTTGTCGGCATCTTCCCCGACCGCCAAGCCATCATCCGGCTCGTCGGCGCGGTCCTGGCCGAACAACATGACGAATGGATCGAAGGCCGCCGCTACCTCGGCCTCGACGTGCTGGCCCGCTGCCGGGCCACCACCCAGCCCACCAACCCCAAGGAGAACACCACCCCAGCTGCCCTCACCGCATAACCGACCACGGATTACGCGGCGACCTTCGATACACCACGCCTCGGGACTTGACCCTTCGCCGCCGGACTCCTACGGGACTTGCCTGCGGTCACCGCCGGGCTCACCCTGCAGCGCCGCCGTTCAGCGGCGCGTCTTTCGGCATTGCAGCCTCCTCATCTTCTCGATGTCCGCTGCCGCCCTTGGCCATGTGACCGGCTTTCCCGGCCTCGGACTGCTACGGCGGCTCCGCCCCATCCCAGGCCGGTCGGTGGTCGGTGCACCCAGCCCATTCCTCCACACTGGACGCACGGTGATGGGCAAGATCCAGGACGGTTCCCGTGTTCACTGCGATTCGCTCGACGGAGGAGGAGCCCGACTGTGTCCCTGCGGCATCGCCACGAGTACGCCGTAGACCCTTCCTCGTGGCCTCCCGGGCAGCTTTCGTATACCACCCCAAGAGTTCCCCACCCGAACAAAGAGTGGGTGCGCACCGCGTCCGGCCCTGATCCGCCAGGTTCGAGCCGGTGTCCCGTTGAGAGACGTATCAACGCCGGTTCCTCGCGTACTGCTTTCCGTCCCGCTCGCCGGACCCGCACCATCTGGCAGTGCTGACACGTCCCGGCCTTGTCAGGGCTGCTTCCGCCCTCCCCGGCACCACCCGGATCAGGCTGCCCTCAGCTCCACCTGCCTGCTACGACAGGACAGGCGATGAAGGTCTCCCACCTCCACTCGAATCAAGTGAGGTCGACTCGGAGCGCCCTGTCAGCGTTGCCGCTGATGGGTTTCTCCGAGCCGCCTCCCGAACCCGGCGTGCGCCGCTAAGCGCACCGGGCTCTC
>JOAA01000035.1 GCA_000720375.1 Rhodococcus rhodnii
ACAATCACATGATCAACGAGGCCGTGCCCGACCTATGAACCGGGTGATCAACTTTGCCGACCCCCTGCCCGGGAGTGGTGGGGGATGTCCTGGGGTGGGATTGGGGTGTCGTCAAAAGTCCGGCTTGTGCTCGGGTTGGCGGATCGTGGCGAGGTTGGGTGTCGCCGTGCAGCGCCAGCTCGGCGTTGTGACGGGATCGCTCCCTGAGCTGGTCCGCGGCAACGGCCTCGCTCGGGTTCGGGGGTGGCGTGCCCATGCATCGGGCGCGCCATCGTCAGAGCTGGTACAGGCGGGCCCAGTTTTCGCGGCTGGTCAGCTCGGGCATGGCTGCCTTGTACTGCTGCTGCACCGCGTTGCCTTCGGCCATGAAGCGCTTGAGCACGGCCGCGGACTGCTTGCCGAGCCTGAGCATCAGGTCGCGGTCGTACTTGCGGAGGCGGACGCCTTCCTGGGACGCGTCCGTGACCGCCACGTTCGCGAACCGCGAGACGTGCCACCAGGTCGCGTCCTCCAGGCTGACCGCGCCGCGCTCGAGCGAGTGCTTGCCCAGCAGCTGGTTGGCGACCTGCTGGAGCAGGCGTACTGGCTTGTTCTTCGGCGATGGGCCCGCTGGCACAAGGGGCAGTTCGCCGTTCTGCAGTTCAGGCACATCCGCTGGGCTGTGCCGGAATGTGTCCGGGTATTGCGCGCGCAGGGCTCGGATCTCCGCTACGACCGCCGCGCCGCCGTCCTGCAGGATCGAGGGGCCGGCTAGGAAGTCTTCGACTGCTTTGAGCATCGTGGCCGCAAGGCCGTACTGCATTGAGAGCAGGTAGCGGGTGAGTTGGGCGGCGATCACTCGGGCTACCCGCTTGGTGTTGAACGGGCTGTGCAGGGCCGCCGTGATCATTGAGTTGCGCAGGTTGAAGTACCTGTGCCAGTCGTCCCAGTCTTTCCACATGAAGTCGGCGTGCCATACCGCCGCGCCGGGCAGTGTCACTGTGGCGAAGCCTGCGGCTTTGGCGCGGTAGCCGTATTCCGCGTCGTCCCATTGGAAGAACACCGGCAGGGGGTAGCCGACCGCCTGCACGATCTCCGTTGGGATCAGGCAGGACCACCAGCCGTTGTAGCCCGCTTCGACTCGCCTTTCCTGGCGGTTCGGCTTGCCGGACTCAGGATCCACGCCCAGCAGGTCCGCGTTGGACAACGCGCCTTCCGAAACCCGGCCTGCGGCAAGGCCTTCGAGGTCCGCGTATTCCGCACCGACGTGCAAGTTGTTGGGGTGCAGCAGGTTCAGCATCTGGCCGCCGACGATCACCGGGTGTGCCGTGCGGTTCGCGAAGGCCGTCAGGCGGATCGCGATGTCTGGCTCCAACAGCACGTCGTCGTCCATGAACAGGACGTTCGCGTGGTCCGATTCTTTCGCCGCCTCGAACAATCCGCGGGTGAAGCCTGCCGCTCCGCCCAGGTTCGGCTGCTGGATGTACGCCAGTTTCTTGCCGAGTTTCTTCGAGACTTCGGCGAACTTCGGGCGGGAATCCACCGTGTCCGTGCCTTGGTCGGCCACGTAGATCGTGTCCACGACCGCCAATGCGTCCGGGTCCGCGGCGAGGGCTTCGAGGGTGTTCAGGCAGTCGTCGGCACGGTTGCACGTGCAGATCACCACGGCCGTCGGGCGCAGGGTCTCCGGCGGGACGACGGTCCAGCGCACCTGGGACACGGTCAAGGTCTCGCCGACGCCGGTTTCGATGTCGACCCACAACGCGCCGCCGTCGATGAACCGGTCGAGCTTGGCGGACAACGTGACGGGGCCGTCAGCGGAGACAGCGGACGAGGCGACGGTCCGGGACACGCCCTCGTAATCCGACGCGTGCACGGTCACGCGGCCAGTGCCGGAAGCGACCAACTCGATGGTCACCTCGCGCACGACCGTCCAACGCTGCCAGTAGCTCGCGGGGAAGCGGCCGAAGTACGTGTTCATCGACACGACCGACGACGGCTCCACGGTCACGGCGTCGCGGGAGCGCTTGGCCGTGCCGGAGGTCACCTGGGCGTAGAGGTCGTCGCTGACGAGGGGCGACGGGCCGCCGAACAGGGCGCGCTGGGTGACCAGCTGGGCGGGCTTCTCCGGGGCGCGGCCGTTGCTCCGCGCACGGGATGTACTGGTCCGGGCCGGTGCGGTTTTGCCGGGCATCGCGCCTCAGTCCTCCAGGACGGCTCTCAGTCGCGGAACACCACGGTCCGCAGCATCACGAAGTTGATCAATGTAGCCGTGCCCTGGGCGATCACCCACGCCACGGTGAGGTGCCACCTGAAGTCACCGAGCACGTGCAGCATCAACGCGTTCACACCCACGTTCACGAAGAACGTCGTGGTGTAGAGCAGCATGAACTTCGCGACCGGCGCGGCACCGCCCGTGGCGTTGAACGTCCAACGCCGGTTGATCAGGTAGGCGGTGGTGGTACCGAGGATGAAGCTTATCGCCTTGGCCAGGTGCACCCACGTGCCCATTGCCACCAGTGCCTGGTAGCTGCCGTAGTCCACCGCCGCGGCCAGCACGCCGACCACGACAAAACGGATGATCTGGGTGAGCAAACCCACACTTCGTGACCCGGTGGGAGAGTCAGCGTCCACTGCGTCCACGGTCGTCACCATGATTCCTCACTGCTCGGCGCCCCAAGCAGTCTAAAAGTCGGCGCTCGGTACGCTCAGCCGGGTGGATGCCGAGTTGCGAACGCTGGTCGGCTGGGGCCGCACAGCGCCGAGTACCGCGCGAGTCGTCGTCCCACGGACCGTCCAGGAAGTGATCGACGTGCTGCGCTCCGCCGACGAGCGCGGCGTGATCGCACGTGGCCTGGGTCGTGCGTACGGCGACCCGGCGCAGAACGCGGGTGGCCTGGTCATCGACATGACGGGCCTGGACCGGATCCACTCCATCGACGCCGAGGCCGCCACGGTCGACACGGCCGCGGGCGTGAGCCTGGACACGCTGATGCGCAGGCTGCTGCCGTTCGGCCTCTGGCTGCCGGTGCTGCCGGGAACGCGGCAGGTCAGCGTGGGTGGCGCGATCGGCGCGGACATCCACGGCAAGGCACACCACGTGGAAGGCAGCTTCTGCGACCACGTCGAGTCCATGGATCTGGTCACCGCGGACGGCCAGATCCACACCGTTACGCCGGACGACGACCTGTTCTGGGCGACCGCGGGCGGCATGGGCCTCACGGGCGTGGTCGTGCGGGCGAAGCTGAAGCTCAACCGGGTCGAGACGGCGTACTTCAAGGTCGACACCGACCAGATCGACAACCTGGACGATCTGATGGCCCGGCAGTCCGTCGACGACGACAAATACCTCGAGTCGGTGTCGTGGTTCGACACCACGGCCACCGGCAAGCACCTCGGCCGCGGCATCCTGACCAGGGCGAACCACGCCACCCTTGACGACTTGCCGAAGAAACTGCGGGCGAACCCGTTGAAGTTCGACGCGCCGCAGCTGCTGACCATCCCGAACATCTTCCCGCCAGGAATGCTGAACAAGCTGACCGCGCGGGCGTTCTGCGAGCTCTGGTACCGCAAGTCGCCGACCAGGCACGGCGCGATCCAGAACATCACGATGTTCCTGCACCCGCTGGACATCCTCGGCGAGTGGAACAGGGCGTACGGGCCGCGTGGCTTCCTGCAGTACCAGTACGTCATCCCGTTCGGCCGGGAGGACGCGGTCAAACGCAGCGTGCAGATGATGGTCGACAGCGGCCACGTGTCGTTGTTGAACGTGCTCAAGCGGTTCGGTGAAGGCAACCGGTCCCCGTTGTCGTTCCCCGAGCCCGGCTGGACGCTGGCAGTCGACCTGCCGGTCCGGCGCGGTCTCGCGGAACTGTGTGCCGGGCTCGACGAGCTCGTGCTGACCGCCGGTGGGCGGCTGTACCTGGCCAAGGAGTCCAGGACGACGCCCGAGGCGATCGAGAGGATGTACCCCCGGATCGACGAGTGGCGAAAGGTGCGCGCCGACGTCGACCCGACCGGAATCTTTGTCTCCGATATGGCCAGAAGGTTGAGGCTTACGTGATCGACGCGGTTGGCACCCCACAGTCCCTGTTGTTGCTCGGCGGCACCTCCGAGATCGGCCTAGCGGTCGCTGAGCGCTACGCACGTCAGCGCCCGTCGTTGCGGGTCACGCTGGCGGGCCGCCCGTCCGACCGTCTCGACGCCGCCGCCGCGCGGCTGCGCGAGGCGGGGGCGACCGTCAGCACGCTGCCGTTCGACGCCCGACAGCCCGACACGCACGTCGAGGTGATCGAGAAGGCGTTCGCGGACGGCGACATCGACGTGACGGTCGTGGCGTTCGGTGTGCTCGGTGACCAGGAAGAGGCATGGACGAACGTTGACGTCGCCCGCGAGCTCGCCGAGATCAACTACGTGGCCGCGCTGACCATCGGCGTGCCGCTTGCCGAGCGCCTGCGCAAGCAGGGACACGGCTCGATCGTCGCGTTGTCGTCCGCAGCCGGTGAGCGGGCTCGCCGGTCGAACTTCGTGTACGGCTCGACCAAGGCCGGCTTCGACGCCTTCTACACGGGCCTGACGTACGCCCTGAAGCCGCACGGCGTGACCGTCACGGTCGTAAGGCCGGGCTTCGTGCGCACGAAGATGACCGAGGGTCTGAAGGAGGCCCCGCTGTCGCAGACCGCCGACCAGGTCGCCGACATCATCGTCAGTGCCGTGCGCAACCGCCGCGAGCAGGTGTGGGCGCCCGCGGCGATGCGCGGCGTGATGTCGATCCTGCGGCACGTGCCGCGGCCGATCTTCCGCAAGCTGCCGTTCTAGACGATCTCGATCGTCACGCCAGGCAACGAGGTCATCGGCGTCCGCCCCGCGACCGGGCGGAACGCCGCGACCAGCTCGTCAAGGGCCGCGTCGGGGATCGACACGGTCAGGATCCCGTCTTCGGACTGCTCGGCGGAGAACTCGTCCGCGGGCAGGAAACCGACGGCTTGCTGGGCGGACGCGACCAGCAGGCCGTAGCCGAAGGGCAGCCTGCCGCGCAGCGTGCGACCGATGCGTTCGGCGGGCTTCGTGCCGAACCGCAACGTCAGGCCCTCGGTCAGGTCCCACTCGGCCACGTCGACCATCAGCTCGCCGCTGTTGGAGCCGTCCCGCTCGACACCGGCTCGGACCGGCTCGGACCGTCTCGGCCAGTTCAGGGGTCAGCAGCGAGCTCCGGTCGATGTCGGTGACCGCGAGCGGCATCTGCGGCTGCAGCAGGCCGAGCAGAGACTCGGTGTGCCACTCGGTCGCGGCCTCGTACTCGTCCGGCGTCAGTCCGACGAGCTGGAGGAACTGCACGGCGCCGTTCGGGGTGTCGATTTCGCCCAGCTCGGGGTCACGGATGAACGCGAGCGTCCGAATCAGTGAATCCGGGCGGTCGGCGGCGATCGGGCCGTTCGCGTCGATGTGGTGGCCGGGCGCGAACCAGTTGCCCGTCTGGATGACGTAGCGGGCCAGGTTCTGCATCAGGTTCGCCGGCCAGATCGGGGGTTCGGCCTGGTCAGGCCGGCGAACCAGGCGGAACGTGAACTCGAAGCCCCAGCCGGAGACGTCCGCGTCCTCGGATTGCTTGTCGTGCAGCTCGGACATGCCGTAGCTGACGTAATGCCAGTGCGGCACGGGCTCGGTCCGCGTGTACGCGCTGATGCCGTCGAGCGGGTCCTCCCCGCCCAACGACCATCTCAGCAGCGTCCCCCAGTGCTGGGGTTTCTCGTCGCCGTAGATCCGCGCGCACGCGCTGTCGATCGCCGACCAGCCAGGAGCTTCGTCCATGGCGGACGAGCCTAGATATAGACCGCCAGCGCGAGGGACGCGACCCACGCGACGCCGAGGACCTGCAGGACACGGTCCTTCAACGCGATGTCCTCAGGCGCTCCGGCTGTACCGCCGTCGACGTCGACGGCGTAGCGCAGCACGGCGATGACGAACGGGATCATCGACACCGAGGACCAGACCGAGTTGTGGTGGTCCTGCCGGATCTCGAACGCCCACAGGCCGTAGGTCATGATCACCACGGCGGCCGAGGTCGCCCAGACGAACCGCAGGTAGCTGGCCGAGTACTTGGCCAGCGACGCCCGGATCTTCGCACCGGTCTTCTCGAACAGGGTGATCTCGGCGTAGCGCTTGCCGGACACCATGAACAGCGAGCCGAACGCCGTGACCAGCAGGAACCACGGCGAAAGCGGGATACCGGCCGCCGCGCCACCGGCGATCGCGCGCATCAGGAAGCCGGAGGCCACGATGCACAGGTCGATCACGGTCTGGTGCTTGAGGCCGAAGCAGTACCCGAGCTGGACGATCTCGTACACGCCGATCACGACGGCCAACTGCCAGCTGGCCAGGAACGAGATGCCGAGCGCGCCGAGGAACAGCACGACCGCGATGGCCCAGGCGAGCTGCGTGGGCACGACCCCGGCCGCGATCGGCCGGTTGCGCTTGGTCGGGTGCGCGCGGTCGGCCTCGACATCCAGCGTGTCGTTGACGAAGTACACCGCCGAAGCCGCGAGGCAGAACGCGACGAACGCGATCCCGGCGTCCGCGAGGACCGTGGTGTCAGTCAGCCGCGACGCGGTGAACGGCGCGGCCAGCACCAGGATGTTCTTGATCCACTGACGTGGCCGCGCGGTCCTGATCAGGCCGGCGACCACGTTGGTCGAAGCCTTGGGCGCCGCGGCTTCAGTCGCTTCGTCCACCTTGTTGCCCATGGCTTCCCTTCCTGCCGTTCAGCTTGCGGCGCACTATCCCGCCGATGGCGGCACCGAGCACGGAGCCGGCCACCACGTCACTGGGGTAGTGCACGCCGAGCACCATCCTCGACAGGAGCATCGGCGGAACCAACATCGGTGATAGCCGCCTGCCGGTAAGGGCTCCATAAACAACGGCGGCGGCTGTCGTCGAGGTCGCGTGCGCCGACGGGAAACTCAGCTTCGACGGCGTACCGACATGCACCTGCACGGTCTCGTGATTCGGCCTCGTGCGCCGCACGACGCGCTTGACCACCACGGACGCGGCGTGCGCGGCGAACACGGCACCGGTGGCCACCATCCAGTCCTTACGGCGCTCACGGTCGACAGCGGCACCCACCGCGCCGACCGCGAGCCACCCAAGGCTGTGCTCGCCGAAGAACGACATCCCGCGGGCGACCTTGAGCACCGCGGGAGTCGCAATCGCGCCCTGCACCGAAGCCAGGACCGCGATCTCCTTCGAATCAGGCATCAAACGACCCGTCGAGCGGCGCGCCCGTGGTCAGGTGCGGCGCGACCTTGTTGTCGAACGTGCTCAGCGCCGAACCGATGGCCATGTGCATGTCGAGGTACTTGTAGGTGCCGAGACGGCCACCGAAGATGATGTTGCGCTCCTTGGCCTCGACCTTGATCAGCTCGCGGTAGCGCTCCAGCATGCTGCGGTTCTCGGGGGTGTTGATCGGGTAGTACGGCTCGTCGTCTTCCTTCGCGAAGCGCGCGTACTCCCGGACGATGACGGTCTTGTCGGTCGGGTAGTCCCGCTCCGGGTGGAAGTGGCGGAACTCCAGGATCCGGGTGAACGGCACGTCCTCGTCGGCGTAGTTCATCACCGAGGTGCCCTGGAAGTCACCCGTGGTCGAGACGACCTCCTGCTCGAGGTCGACCGTGCGCCAGCCGAGCCGGCCTTCGGAGTAGTCGAAGTAGCGGTCGATCGGGCCGGTGTAGACCGTCGGGGTGCCCGCCGGGATCTGGTTGCGGACCTCGAAGTAGTCCACGTTCAGCCGCACCTCGATGTTCGGGTGCTCGGCCATCTTCTCCAGCCACGCGGTGTACCCGTTCTTGGGCAGGCCCTCGTAGGTGTCGTTGAAGTACCGGTTGTCGTAGTTGTAGCGGACCGGCAGGCGCGTGATGATGCCCGCGTCCAGGTCCTTCGGGTCGGTCTGCCACTGCTTGGCGGTGTAGCCCTTGATGAACGCCTCGTAGAGCTTGCGGCCGATCAGCGAGATCGCCTTGTCCTCGAGGTTCTGCACGTCCTTGGCGTCGACCTCGGCGGCCTGCTCGGCGACCAGCTGGCGCGCCTCGTCCGGGGTGAACGCCCGGCCGAAGAACTGGTTGATCATCGCCAGGTTCATCGGCATCGGGTACACCTGGCCCTGGTGGTTGGTGTAGACCCGGTGCTTGTAGTCGGTGAACTCGGTGAACTGGGTGACGTAGTCCCACACGCGCTTGTTCGAGGTGTGGAACAGGTGCGCACCGTACTTGTGCACCTCGATACCGGTTTCCGGTTCCGCCTCGGAGTACGCGTTACCGCCGATGTGCGACCGGCGCTCCAGCACCAGAACCCGCTTGTTCAGCTTCGTCGCGGTCTGCTCCGCGACCGTGAGGCCGAAGAATCCGGCACCGACGATTACCAGGTCATAGCCATCGAAGTTCACGGGCGCTGAGGGTACCGACTCGACTGCGGCCACGTTCGACCAGCCCCTTTAACCGAGGAAGAACGCCTGCGCAAGCATAGTCACCAGGCGTGTCGTTTGGTGTTTCGTCACCTGTCGTTCACAGGTTTCAGCCCCCGGCGACAAGTTTCGCGAAGGCTCCCCCGCCTATCGCGACCGATCGCCGGGGGCGTTTGTCCCCCACCCCTCCGGTGTGCTCGCCGGCACACCACAAGAGACGTCCACGGTGGGGAAGCGGTTCCACGTGATCACTCGAATGGAGCAGCGCTAGCCTGAAAGGCGGCTTGACCTGCGCCTTTCAGCGCACACTGAAAGCCTGTGGATCTTCGTGCGAATGGCGTAATCCAGTGAGATGATCACCGGCATGACGAAGACATTGGGACGTATCGCCGCCGGTGCCGCCGCTGTGGGCATCATGTTCGCCGGTGCGAGCACCGCATGGGCCGACTGGATCTACAAGGGCAGCTTCCCGAATGAAGCACAGTGCGAGGCTGAGGCCGTGAAGTACCGCAGCAGCGACGTCGGCGCCAAGTGCTACTACGACCGTGGCCACGCCGAGTGGGACCTCGTCATCTGGTCCATCGGCGGCTGAGCAGGCAGCAACAGGCAGCAAGCGGAGGGCGGGCCGGGGGCTCGCCCTCCTTTGTGCTGTCAGCGCAGGGCCGGGAGGACCTCCGCGGCGATGTCCTCGACGAGTTGCTCCGAGCCCGCGTAGACGCCGTCGTGCCGGGGCCAGGGCACGGTCACGTCGGTGAAGCCGAGTGCCTCCGCGCGACCGAGGACGTCACGGAAGTGCTCGACGCTCGTGAGCACGTACTCCGGGGCGCCGTCGAGGTTCAGATAACGATCAATGGTCACCTGGTTGCGGCCCACTGTTTCCAGAATCGATGCGAAACGGTTGGACACCTCGGCCACCGAAGCCCACCACGACTCCATGTCGTCGACGGGTTCGGCGCCTGTCGTCACCCAGCCTGTGCCGTAGCGGGCGGCCACGTTCATCGCTTTCGGGCCGTTGGCGGCCACGACGAACGGCAGCCGTGGTTTCTGCACGCATCCAGGTGCGTTGCGGGCCTCGACGGCTTCGTAGTACTCACCGCGCCAGGTCGTCCTGTCCTGGCGCAGCAGGAGGTCCAGCAGCTCCACGAACTCGGCGAAGCGATCGGACCGGCTGCGGGGTGGGGCCGAACCCATCACCTTCGTGTCGTAACCGCTGCCACCTGCGCCGACGCCAAGGATGAAGCGACCGTCGGAGACGTCGTCGACGGCCGTGAGTTCGCGGGCGAACGAGACCGGGTGCCGGAAGTTCGGCGAGGCGACCCACGTCCCCAGGCGGATCTTGGAGGTCACCATGGCCGCTGCGGTCAGCGTGGGGATGGCACCGAACCATGGCCCGTCCACCAGGCTGCGCCAGCCCAGGTGGTCATACGTCCACGCGTGGTCGAAGCCGTATTCCTCCGCGGCACGCCACTTGGGCTCGGCTGCCCACCAACGATGCTCGGGGAGGATTTCGATACCAACTCGCACGATGATCGACCGTAGCGCTTTCGACTATCTGTCGCCCAGCTTACGGCCATTTGGACGCTCAAGTTGACGTCGATCACAAGGCTCGGTGCGCGGCGAGGCATCAGGCAGGATGGATTACGTGGAGAAACCCCTGCTGATCGCCTCAGATGTCGATGGAACCTTGCTCGATGTGACCGAAACGATCACCGCGCGTACCAAGGACGTCGTCGGCAGGGTCATCGCGACCGGGACTCCTTTCCTGCTCGTCAGCGGCCGTCCGCCGCGGTGGATCACGCCGATCGCCGATATGGCGGAGCTCAACGGGTACGCGGTCTGCGCGAACGGTGCCGTGCTCTACGACATCCGCGAAGACACTGTGGTGTCAGCGGAAACCCTCGATCCCGTGCTGCTGAAGAACATCGCGGACACCGTCAAGGATCTGCTGCCGGGATCGGTTGTCGCGGTGGAACGCCTTCCGCACAACGGAATCGACGAAACCTTTGTCTGCGAGCCGGAGTACGCCAGTCCGTGGGGCGACACGAAGATCGCTGAGAGCTCGCTCGCCGAGGCGGTCGGCCAGCCCGGGGTGAAGATGCTCATCCGGCACCGCGGGATGACCAGCGACGAGATGGCGCGTGCCGTTGTGCCCGTCCTCGCGGACGCGGTGAGCATCACGTACTCGACCAACCAAGGCCTGCTGGAGTTCGCCAAGAAGGACGTCACCAAGGCGACCGGGCTGGCCAAAGCCGCCGAGTTGTTCGGCGTCGCCAGGGCCGACGTGGTCGCGTTCGGCGACATGCCCAACGACATCCCGATGCTGGGATGGGCAGGCCACGGCGTCGCGATGAGCAACGCGCACCCCGACGTGCTCGCCGTCGCCGACGAGGTCACCGCGACCAACTCCGACGACGGCGTGGCGCAGGTACTGGAGCGCTGGTTTTAGACGCTGACCGTTGTCAGCCGCGTGAACTCGTGCAGCAGGTCGAAACCGTCCCAGATCGCCGAGAACGTCAGCGCTGAGCCGAACGGGACGACGCGGTCGATCCCGCGGCCGGCGAGCGTGTTCACCAGGCCGATCAGCTCGTCGCGGGAGAACCCGAACACGCTGAGCGTCTGGTCCTTGCGCTCGATCGCGGGCACCAGGTCCGCCAGCCGATCCAAGGTCACCTGCGGGAATGTCCCGGTACCAAGCCATTCCCGGACCAGCGTGGTCGGCTCGGCGAGCTCCAAAGTGGCCAGTGCGTTGCCGTCGAAACGAATCGACGTCGCCACACCATCGGCTGCCGCGCCATAAGTGGAAACCCGCTTCTGCACGGCCATCGCGGGATCGATGACCTCGCCGCGCGCGACCAGCACCTCGCCGAGCAACCGGCGGAACTCGTCACGGCCGGCCTCGGCCTTCTCGGCGTCGCCGACCCAGAACAAGACCCGGGGCGAGGAACACGCGGCCTGGTCGAACCAGTACGAGTCGTTGTAGAACCCGACAGCCGCTTCCTTGCGCGCCTCAGCCGAAGCCGCTTCCCAACCGTCCACTGAGATCACCGCGAAGGACGCCCGGTCCGGGAATGTCAGGTCACGGGCGTGCGGGGCCAACGGAAGCTTGCGGACCTCGTTGACCGACCGGTCACCGCCCCAGATCACCCTGAGATCGGCCGCGGCCGAGAAAGTCGCTGTGACAGCGTCATTCCGGTCGTACGTGACCATCCGCTGCGTCTGCACCACCGCGGGGTGAGCGTCGGCCAGCGCCTCGTTCAGAGCGTCCACAACGGCCTCCGCGGCGCCTGCCGAACGCGGCGAGATCCGCACGACGTTCCGGTTGCCCGCCAAGGCCGACAGCGCCCACGAGTACACGAAGATCGTGTCCACATTGGCCGGTGGGATGTGGAAGACGAGGCCACGCGCGAAGCGCAAAGTGGACGCGTCGCCGTCGCTCAGGCGCGCCAAGGCTTTCGCGATCTCGGCCTTGCGCAGGAAGAAGCCGAGCGAGGCAAGCTCGGGGAATCGCCGGGCCACCGCGGGGGCGAGCAGTTTGCGCGCGAAGCTGGTGAGGAAGCTGATGATCCGCTCGTCGCCGACCTTCAGCGGACCACCCTCGGGCTCGGCCGAGATCTCCGCCAGCAGGGCGTCGGCCTCGATGTCCGCGCCCGCCGGGAAACGCTGCCGCAACTTCACGCCGCCTGCCCTCCCGAGAACGTGTCCGAGCAGCCGCGGGCTTCGGCCCTGGGCAGCCGCCCGAGCACCGAGAACCGCTTGCCCGGCCAGTCGCCGTCGTCGATGCCGTTGAGCACACCGAGGTCCTCGGTCAGCAGGACGTGTCCCGGGTAGGACCGGGGCAGCGTGCTGATCACCTCGATCACGCCGGGCTTGCCGACCGGCTGCTCCGCCCACGTCTCCGGGTCGCGGATCACGATGTCGGCGAAATCGGGGCAGTACAACGAGTTTCCGGACGGTCCCTCCAGGAACACCGTGCCGATCTGCTCGATCATGCCGTAGTAGTTGTGGATCCGGGTCAGCCCGGTGTCCTCGGCGAACCGCCGCCGGAACTCCGCGTTGTCCACCGACCGGTCGATCAGCTTCTTCCAGCCGCCGGAGTGGATCAGGATTCCGTTGGAGAGGTCCAAGTTGTGCTCACGAGCGACCTCGTAGAGGTACAGCCAGACCATGAAGGTGAAGCCGAAGATCAGGAACGGCTCGTTGCCGTGCTTGGCCAGGAAGCCCTTGACCGCCTCGACATCCGGCTGGTCGTTCTCGTCCAGCGCGTACACGTGGTTGCGCCCGAACGTCGCCATGCCGAGTACACCGGCGCCACGAGCCGAGAAGGACCGGCGGTTCTTGATGATCGAGACCGTGTCGACCATCAGCATCGGCAACCGCTTGCCGCCCAACACGGTCTGCAGCGTCGCGCCGAGCTGACGGGTCTGCGCACCCGCGGCTTCCTTGTCCAGGTAGATCCGCGAAGCACCGGCCCCGGTCGTGCCCGACGAGGTCAGTGTCTTGAAGACCTCGGAGTCCGGCACGCTCTTCAGGTCGTGGTTCTTGAACATCCGCACCGGCAGCCACGGCAGGTCCGCGATCGAGTCGAACTGCCTGCCGCGCTCGATCCCGAGCGCACCGAGCACCCGGTCGTACGGCTCGCAGTTGGCGCGGTGGTGTTCGGTCAGTTCGGTCAGCTGTGGCAGCAGAGTGGCTTCGCGCTGGGCCTGGGTGAGCTCGAACAGGGCCGTCATACTCGGGCCTCCAGTGACCGGTAGTCGATCTTGCCGCTGGGCAGCAGGGGGAAGTCGTCGGCCGGCCGCACGTCGAAGCCGGTCACGTGCAGGTGCAGCCGCTCCGACAGCGTCTTGGCCGCGGCCTTGCAGGCCTCGGCGTCGGCGTCCTGCAACCAGACGACCACCTTGTCGCCCGCGGGTACCGCGGCAGCCGGGCCGTATCCCTTCACGACCTGTTCAAGGTCATCGAGATTGACCCTATTCCCGAACACCTTGCCGATCCGCTTGAGACGCCCGGTGATGTACAGGTACCCGTCCTCGTCGAGGTGGCCGAGATCACCGGTGACCAGCACGCCGCCGACGTCGTCACCGTTCGCCAGCTCGGCCTCGTTCTCGGCGTAGCCCATCATCACGTTCGGGCCGCGGTAGACGACCTCACCGTCCACACCGGGCCTGGTGATGTCGCTACCGTCCTCGGCACGGATGCTGAACTGGCCACCGGGCAGCGCCGGTCCGGCGGAGCCGAGCTTCTCGGCGAGCCGGTCCGCGGGCACTGTGGACATCCGAGGCGCGGCCTCGGTCTGGCCGTACATCACGAACATCTGCCCGCCCACGGCGCGCATCTTGTCGTTGAACTCGGTGACCAGGTCGACGCGCAGCTTTCCGCCCGCCTGCGTCAGCGTGCGCAGGCTCGGGTACTTCGCCGGGTCGAACCGCAAGCGCCGCAACATCTCGTAGTGGTACGGCACCCCGGGCAGCGACGTGACCTTGTACGTCTCCACGGTCGTCCAAAATGGACGAGCCATGACACCGTTGGCTTCCACGACAACGGTCGCGCCCCGCAGCAGGTGACTGTTCAGCACGGAAAGCCCGTAGCTGTAGTGCAACGGCAGGTTGGTCGCGGTGATCTCGTCCGCGTCGATCCCGAGCACCTGCGCGATCGAGTCGGCGTTGTGCAGGATCGCCGACCGGCTCAGCCGCACCAGTTTCGGGTTGCCGGTCGAGCCGCTCGTCGGCAGCAGTACCGCCAGATCCGGGTGCGGTTTCACGCCTTCCGAGGAGATCCGCTCCCAGGACATGCCGCGAAGGCGATAGCCAGTGGGAGCGTTGCCCTCCGCGCCAAGCACAGCCGCCGGGCGGAAGCGTGCGACCAGCCCGGCCAGCACGTCCGCGTCCAGCGACGGGTCGATCATCGCGATCGCCCGGCCGGACTCGAAGGCGCCGAGGTAACGCAGCACGCTCGGCATGTTCTGCGACATCCGGGCGAAGAGCACGCCGTCAGGCAGTGCCGCCAGTTCCTCCGCACTCGCCGCCACGCGCGCGGACAGATCGGCTCCTTCGAGCACGGACCCGTCCACGGCGTCGATCAGTCGCGCCTGGGATCCGATGAGCGAGCTCACAGCACGAGCCCACCGTCGACACCGAGCACCTGCCCGGTGATGAAGGACGCGTCGTCGCTGGCCAGGAACCGGATCACGGCGGCGACCTCCTCCGGCTGGCCGAGCCGCCCGAGCGGGGTCTGTTCGGCCCGCTCGGTCAGCACGTCCTCGCTCAGATCGGCGGTCAGCTGGGTCTCGATCACGCCGGGCGCGACCGCGTTCACCCTGATCCCGTGCCTGCCGAGCTCCTTGGCCGCGGACTTTGCGATGCTGCTCACGGCCGCCTTGGACGCGGAGTACACGGTCTGGCCCGCGCTGCCCTGCTCACCGGCGATCGAAGCGAGCACGATGATCGAGCCGCTGCGCTTGCGCATCATCACGCGCGCGGCGGCCTGCACCGAGTGCAGCGTGCCCGCCACGTTGATGCCCAGCGTGCGGTCCACGGCGTCGGCCTTGACCATGCCGAGCAGGCCGCCCTCCATGATCCCGGCGTTGGCGACCATGATGTCGAGCCTGCCGTGCTCCTTGGCCACGGAACGAACCAACGAACCGACGGCATCGGCATCGGCGACGTCCAGCCCAAGCCCGGTGCCGCCGAACTCCTCGGCGACCTGCTTGGCCACGGCCTCGTCGCGGCCGGTGATCACCACGGTCGCGCCTGCCTGCGCGAGCGCCTTCGCGGTGGCAAGGCCAATGCCCCTGGTCCCACCCGTGACCAGGGCGACCCGTTCAGCGAGCGGAGTTCCAGAAGACAAAGTCACTTACTTCGCTCCCATGGTGGTCAGCATGTCCACGGCGACCTTGAAGCTGCTCATGTCGATCACCTGGTCGGTGTCGAACTGCACGTCGAACTCGTCCTCGATCGCCGCGACCAGCGCCATGTGCCCGACCGAGTCCCACTCCTCGATGTCGCGGTACTTCAGGTTCTCGACGTCGAAGTCGGCGTCGAGCTGCATCGTCTCGATGAAGACGGTGCGCAGCCGGTCGTTGAGTGACATGACTCTCCTTCAGTCCTGGGGTGCCCGGTCGGCCCAAGCCTTGAGCAGGGCCGCGACCTCGTCCGGCAGACCGGCGGGAACTTCGGAGTCCTTGCCGGTCAGGAAACCTTGCAGTGCCGCGATGGCGTCTTCGTCACATCCCCTGCGCTGAAGACCCACGACGTTGATCCCGGAGGTACGGGCCGGGTTGCCCAGTGTGATGGTGAACGCGCCGACTTCCTTGCGGATGGCCGAGCCCATGCCGACCATCGCGCCGGGGCCGATCACGGTGCGCTGGTGCACGACGGTGCCGAGGCCGATGTTCGAGCCCGCCCAGACGTGGCAGTGGCCGGCGACCTGCACGGCGCTGGTGAGGATCACACCGTCGTCGATCGTGCAGTCGTGCGCGACGTGCGCGCGGCCCATCACGTAGCAGTCGTCGCCGACGCGGGTCGGCTCGTGCACACCCTGGTTCACGGTGACGAACTCGCGGATCTTGTTGCCGTCGCCGATCACCACGCCGGGGCCTTCGACCTCGCCCTCCCAGCCGACCGGGTGCGCGCCGCGCAGGTACTCCGCGGGACCGCCGATGCTCACGTGCGGGCCGATCCAGTTGCCGTTGCCGATCCTGGCCGGGCCGGCGATGACCGTGTACGGGCCGATGACGTTGTCGTCGCCGAGTTCTACGCCGTCGCCGATGATCGCCGTTGGATGGATTCGGTTCGCCACTGGATGTCAGTCCTGCCCGGGTTTGGTGGTTGTCACGCACGTTCCCGCCGCGCAACCGCAGAACGCGTCCGTACTGTGACGAAGGCCGGCGAAGGCAACGTGTGGACCCGCACGCTTCAGGCGGGACCGGGAAGTCACTGTACCGGACGCGCCACGGACACCTTGACCGCGACCGCTCTGGCCAAGGTGCCTGGTAGAGGCGGTTCTAGCGGGCCCACACACCGATGAAACCGCCACAGTCGACCCGCGCGCCGGTCAGCCTGAACCGCACCTGTACGACGCTCAGATCAGTGCTTCCGACCACCGGTGTGTCCGTGCCCACCGAGTCCGGCACCGGCTTGCCCTTGCGCATGTCGGCGACCTCCATGGTCTGGAACAGCACCAGGTAGTTGCCCTCCCGGTTCAGCCGGTCGGCCGTCGCCAGCATTCGCTGACGCGAGTCGTCGACGTGTTCGAGCGGCAACGGCCAATCCAGCGGAAAGGGATTGTGCAATTTCATCACGGGGTAGACAAACGCGTTGTCCGGAAGAACTGCGACCTTTTCGGCCGGATAGCGCCGCACACAATCTTTGATTTGCTGGACGTAAGTGGCCACGCCCGGGCTCGTGCGGATGCCGTTCATTTCCGGGGTCACTGAACCGAGGTTCACGGCGAGCTGGTCGTGTGGCAGATCCGCGGCGATGCCCCTGTCGTGTGCCTGAACAAGCCCGTAGCCCGCTGCGGTCAATGCGATAACGCCGACCAGCGCCGTCACCACCCTTGGTACGACTTTCACCTCGGGCACGGCGGAAAGCAGGAGTTCAAGCGTGGCCAGGACAAGTGTGCCCGCCAGCAGCGCCGGATAGTCGTAGCCCCACGACAGGCTGACCGAAAACGCCAGCACCACGAGCAACAACGGCCGCCACGGGAAATGCTTGTTCACCACCGCGTCGAGGCCGATGACCGCCACGAAGATCCACAAGATCTCGATCGCCCAGAACGGCGGGTAGGCCAACTCGGTCTGCACCAACGCGGTGATGGTGAGTGTCGCGCCGGTACCGGCCAGCAGAATCCGCAGCCAGACCCCGGCCGAGCCGATCCGCTCGCGCACCAGCCACAGGATGGCGATGGCCGCCGCGGTCGCGAAGATCCAGAGGATGGCCGTGCGCCATTCGGCCTGAGTCAACTCCGGTAACAGCTCGAAATCGTTCCCCCAGAACGAAACCAGCGACTCACCGTACGCGGGGTTCGCGCCGGTGAACTGCCGCAGCATGTTGCCGAACCCGCCCGCGGCCGTGACGACCGCGACGTAGAGGATCGGAAACCCGCCGAGGCACAGCACATCCACCACGATCTGCCGCCAGGACTTGCGCTGCCGTCGAACCGCCGGGTGCAGGAACAGCAACAGCACACCGATCGGCACGACGAGCGCGAAGCTCTGCTTGGTCATCACCGCGAAACCGAGCAGGAACAGCCCGATCCGGCGCTGCCACACGGAATCCGACCGCAGTCCGGCGTCGATCAGCCACCAGCCGACGGCCGACAGCATCAGCCCGTCGATGGTGTGCCACGCCATCAACGTGAACAGGTGCAGGTTGATCAGCGAGACCCCGGCGACCAGCAGGGTCCGCATCGGACCCCACCGCAACGGCGAAGTTCTGGTCAGCAGCGCGGCGCACGCGATCGTGAACACGATGATCTGGACCATCGCGATGTAGACCGACGAGATGAACAGCGGCGCCGGACTCAGGAAGTCGATGGTGTGCAGCACAGCGGAACCGAGCGGCCGCACGGACACGATGTCCACGTGCGGGATCTCACCGTGCAGCAGCCGCCAACTGCTCGCCAGGATGAATCCCTGGTCCGCCGGCGTGAATCCGTATCGGGCGACGCGCGCCACCACTACGGCGGCGAGACCCAGAACCCAACCGATGTGCAATACCAGTTTGGGCCACAGTGGACGCTGTCCGCCGACAACGTCCGGCTGTACTCGGACTACACGCGTTTCAGGCGCGAGTGTATTCACCACTGTCTAACCTCTGGGTCACGCTGAATCCCGGCAGAAACTCCCCAGTCTCTCTACAAATAGTTACGCATCCGGACGGGAAAGGTTGCCTTCGTCCAAGGATTTCTTTGATGGTTAACCTCACTGAAACGCTCGATTGAGCTGAACGGATCAACGCCTTGATCCACCCGCTGACATTTCATTCGTGCCAAGGTGCCTGGTAGACGCGGTTGTTGACGCTTCCGTGCGGACCGAGCACCTCACGCCAACCCTGGCGCCGCAGTCCCGCGACCGCTGTGTTGTCGTCGCCCTCGAACACGACAAATCGCATGCCGTATCGGCGGGCAATCATTTCTATCCGGTCGGTAGTCAGCGTCTGGTACACCTCAGGGCGGGTATTGAGGCACTGGTCGAATCCGCCCAGGTCCTCGATCCGGTCCTGATAGTCCTGCCAGGCCGGACCGCCGTACGGGCCGCCTTTGCAATCCGCGAGCACGCCCCGGGCAGTGGCGAGCCTCATGTGCATCGCCAGCGGCGGAGCGATCAGTTGCTGGCCCGGCGGGACCACCCGCTGCACAGCTTCGCCCCATTCGCGCAGGTCATCGTCCTGGATGAAGGTCGCGTCGAGCGCCTTGAGCTTGATGCTGGGACTGTCGATCATCGACAACGCGATCGACAACGCCATCGCGGTCGCCGCCACCCGGACCGCGGCCTTGGTCCGGCTCGCCCAGGCGCACGCGACCGTCAACGCGAACGCGAAGACCGCCATCCACGGGCCACCGTGCGGCCGGTCCAGCGGGTACGCCGACTCGTAGAAGTCCATGCCGACCACATGGAAGCCCAGGAACAGCACCACGCCGAGCAGCACCCAGCGCTGCCATTCCTTGAACCGCCCGAGCACAGGCAGCAGCACGCCCCACACCGCGAACGGCATCAGCAGCACGTCCAGCCGGTAGATGTTCAGGCCCTGCGCCAGCACGCCGAGCGTCGGCACATCCCACCGGTCCACCGTGACGCCGACGAGCAGGCCGAACGCCGACAGCCCGAGCGTGGCCGCCCACACCGGCCATGACCGCCGCGTCATGTACAACACGGACAGCAAGGCGAGGCCGACCATCGCGATCCCCTGCCACAGCACCAGAGACGGCCAGCTCGTGGCCTCACAGTGGTACGGAATCAGCTTCTGGCAAGCCTGGGCGAAGTCGTCCGGGTTCCCGGCAACCGGCCGCGCTTTCAGTGCGGCGAACATGATCCCGAGACTGGCCACCGCCGAACCGGCCAGCCACCAGTCAATCCGGCGGTTCCGTACAAACTGGACAACCGCGACGGCGACCAACAGCGCCGCCGCCACACCGCCTTGCTGGACGTGCACGATCGCGGTGACCACCGCCACGATCCCGGCCATCCGGTACTGGCCGGTCAGCAGGGCCGCGAGGAGCAGGTACATCAGGAAACCTGCCAGCACCCCTGGCAAGGCGATCGCCAGCATCGGCGAACCAGTGCCAAGCAACCACCATGGCGTGATCCCGCCGAGCATGGTGACCAGCACAGTGGCGACCCATGGATGCACAGGCGCCCATTTGTGCGCCAACAGCACGGTTGCCGCGCCGAACACGACCAAACTGATTGCCCAGTAAAGGAAGTACACCGCGCCCAGCTGGTCGATCGTGGCGCCGAACCAGGTCACGACATCGAAGAACCAATGGGGTTGCGGCGCGTTCTGCAAAATCCAGTCATTGCTGAACTTCGTCGGGTCGGCCCAGTTGAGGCCCTGCGGGGACAGGATCCAGTGGTCGACCTTGCCCGCCCCGTAGCCGTACCGCCAGTGCAGCAGAAAACCCAGGAGTGACGCGCTGAGCAGGGCCTGCGAGGCGCGAACGGCCAGGCCCGGCCGCACCTGTCTGTCCGAAATGTCCGGCGGCGGAGCACCGAGCAGGACGTCGTTGTCCGCAACAGCGATCGTGGCCATGACCCCAGAACCCCCTGGAAAAGACACATTGGACAATGGGGTGACGAGGTGGCGGGGCGGAAAAGTTGTCCTGACACAGCAGAAAACCCGGCAGGAAACTCTGCCGGGTTTTCAGTGTCGTGCTGGGCGGAAGGCTCAGGCCTCGGCCGGTACCTCCGCGGGCGCGCGCTTGAGCTTCGGCAGCAACCAGCCGATACCGGCCGACAGCACCTCGCCGACGATGAACATCAGGCGGGAGACCAGCGCGAACGCCAGCGCTTGGGAAGCGGGCAGGGTGCTCGCGAGCACGCCGACCAGGATGGCGTCCCGGACACCCGCACCGGACGGCAGGATGAACACGAAGATGCCGCCGAGCAGGCCGACCGAGATCGCGCCGATGGTCAGCAGCCAGTCGCGGAAGGTCGGTGAACCCGCCGACTCGGCCAGCACCCACAGGTGCGTGCCGTAACAGACATAAGAGGCAACCTGGACGCCGAGCAGCTTGCCGACGATGCCGTAGCGCAGCTCATGGTCCAGCGGCGCCTTGCGCAGCAGCTTCAGCACGAGCGAAGTGCCCCAGGTCAACACCTTCGGGTGCAAGGCGATGATGCCGAGCGGCAGCAACGCGAACAGCCACACGGCATTCGGCGCATGATCCAGCACACTGGGCAGCGACAGCAGTCCAAGCAGCGACATCGCGACAACCGAGACACCCAGCGAGATCAACGTACCGACGAAGATCCGGGCCCGCGGCACACCGGCCTTGCGGCCGAGCTCCATCTGCAGCAGGTACGCCCACACCGAGCCGGGAACGTACTTGCCGAGCGAGCCGACCAGGTAGAACTGCGAACCACGCAGGAAGCCGATCGGCTTGCCGAGGTCGTCGACCATGATCTGCCAGGCGTACGCGCCGAGGAAGATGCCGGCGAGCACGAACAGCTCGCTGATCAGCACGGCACTCCACGACAGGGTCTTGAGCGTGGCCCAGACCTCGTTCCAGCTCTTGGCCACCTGCCAGCCCGCGAAACCGATCACCACGAGGACGAGGACACGCCGCGCCCAAGCGATCACGATCTGCTTTGTGGACTTGGCTGGCGCAGTGGCCGGAGCTTCCGCGTCTTCCTGCTGCTTGGCATCGTCCTCGATGCTCGTCATATGGTCTCCGTGCTCGGTTGGCGCCTTGCTCGTCGACGGCGATGGGCCTTGGGGAACGCGCCTATGTGGACTTGGTGAAGACGCTCGCACGGCCGGAAAGGTTGTCTTGAGACCGTCGGGCATCGGCTAGGCGGCTCAAGGGTACAGGCGAGCGGCGGACCGTCTGGCAACGCCACCGTGTAGATGCTCGATCCCGCAAGCGGATCTTCGGTCAGGCCCGGGTAGCCTGCCCACGAAGTCCGCCTCAGGCACGTCCACCAGACCGGGGACGACCAGCCTCAATCGGAAGATGGAGAATGATCCCTATCACCGTGGTCGACGTCGCCGACGCCGAGCCATACGTACTGGAAGTCCTTCGCTCCGGCGTCATCGCGCAAGGCCCGATGGTCAAGCGTTTCGAAGACGCGTTCGCCAAGGTCGCGGGCGTCGAGCACGCGGTCGCCGTGAACAGTGGCACCACCGCGCTGGTCGCATCCATCGAGGTACTGGACCTGCAGCCGGGTGACGAGGTGATCACCTCACCGTTCACCTTCGTCGCGACGCTGAACGCGATCCTCGAGGCGGGTGCGTCGGTCCGGTTCGCCGATATCCGGACCGAGGACTTCAACATCGACCCGGACGCCGTGTCGGCGGCTGTGGGCCCGCGCACCAAGGTCCTGATGCCGGTGCACCTGTACGGCCAGATGGCGGACATGACCAAGCTCATGCCCCTGGCCACGGAGCACGGCCTGGCCGTTGTCGAGGACTCCGCGCAGGCAGTCGGCGCGACGCTGGACGGCAAGCCGGCCGGAAGCTACGGCCTGGGCTGCTTCTCGCTGTACGCGACGAAGAACATCACCACCGCCGAGGGCGGCGTGATCACCACGAACGACGCCGCGCTGGCCGACCGCCTGCGCGTGCTGCGTAACCAGGGCATGCGCGCCAGGTATCAGTACGAAATGGCCGGTCACAACTACCGGCTGACCGACCTGCACGCCGCCGTCGGCATCCCCCAGCTGGAGAAGCTGACGCAGATCACCGACGCGCGCCAGCGCAACGCCGAGGCGCTGTCCAAGGGCCTGGCCGGCGTGCCCGGCCTCGAGCTGCCCGCGGTGCTGCCCGGACGTACCCACGTGTGGCACCAGTACACGGTGCGGATCACCGAGGACGCGCCGATGAGCCGCGACGAGTTCTCCGCGAAACTGATGGAGAAGGGCGTCGGCAACGGCGTCTACTACCCGAAGGTCGCGTTCGACTACGACTGCTACCGGGACAACCCGAAGATCACCGCGTCGCTGGCGGACGTGCCGGTCGCGACGAAGGTCGCGCAGGAAGTGCTGTCCCTGCCGGTGCACCCGAAGCTGACCGAGTCCGATGTGGACACCATCGTGGAGACGATCAGGGAGGTGCTGGGCGCATGACCGCTTTGCCCCGTATCGCATTGGTCGGCTCGGGCCGGATGGGTTCGCTGCACGCCCGCGTGCTGGCGCAGTCCCCGCGCACGGACTTCACGACGCTGGTCGAGAAGAACGAGGAGACCGGTCGCGCGGTCGCCGAGAAGTGGGGCGTGAACTGGGTCCCCGACTTCGACTCGCTCGACGGGATCGACGCGGTCGTGATCGCGGCGGCGACCGAGGCGCACTACGGCATCGCCAAGCGCGTGATGGAACTCGGCAAGCCGTTGCTGGTCGAGAAGCCGCTGACGCCGACGTACGCCCAGTCGGAAGAACTGGTGAAGGAGTCCGAAAAGCGCGGTTTGCCCCTCGTGTGCGGATTCCTCGAGCGGTTCAACCCGGCCGTGATGACCGCACGGCAGTTCGTCAGCGACATCGCCCAGATCCACGCGGTCCGGCACTCGCCGTTCGTACCGCGGATCAAGACAGGGGTGGCGACGGACCTGCTGATCCACGACGTCGACCTGGCGATCAGCTTCCTCGGCGAGAAGCCGAACGCGGTGAAGGGCTCGTTCGGCTACTTCCACGAGGAGTCCCGCACGAACAACGCCGAGGACAGCGCGGACGCGACGATGTCGTTCCCGAACGGAGCGCTGGCGACGATCTCGGCAAGCCGGATCAGCCAGCGCAAGGTGCGACAGCTGCACGTGCTGGAAATCGACCGGCTGACCGAGATCGACCTGCTCCGCCGCGACATCACGGTGTACCGCCACGTCGAGCACGAACCCGCACGCGACGGCGTCGGCTACAAGCAGCAGACCATCATCGAGATCCCGACGCTGATGCCCGGTGGCGAGCCACTGGCAGCGCAGCTGGACCACTTCCTGAACCTGCTGGAAGCGGGCGCGGGCTCGGATGAGGTCGCGAAGGAGCGCGAGGCCATCCTGCCCGCGCACTACGCGATCGAACAGGCCTCGCTGTCTGCCACCAACGGCCACCACTGAGGTTTCACGGGTTTCACGCTGACGCTGAGGCGCCCGGGATCACAAGGTCCCGGGCGCTTTCACGTGTGCCCCGAGGTGGAGTTTGGGGCGGAGTCGGTGATCCAGGGCTGGCCGTCTTTTGCGGCGGTGATCCGCCTACACAAACCAACCCCCAGCGACAGCCATACGGATCGCCGCCGTCCCCCTAGTGCGCGATAGCGCAGACCGGTCCTTCGTGCTCCCTTCCTCCCGTCTGGCCTGTGCCTCGCAAACCATGGGTGTCAAGGGGTCCGCCCACGACAACCAACCCCGAACGACAGCCAAACGGACCCCTTGACACCCATGGTTCCCCTCGGGCAGGCCAGGCTGGAGGAAGGGAGACCGGCCCCCTCTTCCTCTTGGTGGCCTCCCTGCCACATCTCTTTCACACCCGGATTCCGAGCATCCGCTTGGGATCCGAGGTGGCGTGTGCAGGCGCTTTCACCCGGGTCTACAGCTCGAGTCCCAGATGGCTGAAAGACAGCAGGGGCAAATCACAGCTGCGGCTAGCACCCCAGCGACCGCAATGTGACAGGCCCCTGACCCCTACCTCAGAGCATCCCCCACCACTCCCGGGGGGACGACCCCAGGCCAGTCTATCGGGCATATGGGCAGGTCAAAGGGGTTACCAGCCGGTTGTGGACAACCAGATTTGCGAACGGACCGTTGGCGCGAAGTGCGGGAGATTTGGCGCGGGGCGGGGGAAGGCTTGGCCTGGGGCGGGGGAAGGCTTGGCCCGAGGCGCGGGAAGGCAGGGCGCAGGGCGCAGAGGCGACCCCGATTCCATTCCATCGGGGATAATGGCTGGTCAAAGGGTTACTGGGCAGTTGTGGACAACCAGATTTGTGAACGGGCCGTTCATACGGCAAGGGGTGGCAGACCTAACCCGGGAAATCGGGTGACGGCTTGCACGGTACTGTGCGTGTCGCCCTCAACCGAGCAGTTCGTCAGGGAGTTCCGATGGCCACCGACCACGCGGTGTCACTCACTTACATCGTCCCCGCACACAACAGCACCGCCACGATCGAGGGCACACTCAAGGAGCTGCAGGACCGGCTGGCCGGGACCAACTCCGAGATCGTCGTGGTGGAGAACGGTTCGCGGGACAACACGCTCGAACTGCTGCACAAGATCGAGGCCGACTGGCAGACCACCGGCGTTCAGCTGCGGGTGACGAGCAGCAAGAAGGGGCTCGGCAACGCGCTGCGCAAGGGCATCGAGGAGAGCCGTGGTGAGCGGGTCTTCTTCGGTGCCGACGACTTGCCGTTCGGGTTCGATGACCTGGACAAGGCCGAGAAGATCGACCACAGGCAGCACAAGATGGTCATCGGCTCGAAGGCGCACCCGGAGTCCGAGGTTGGCCGTGGCGTGCTGCGGGCCATTCTGACCTGGGGGTTCCTCACTCTCCGCTTCATCGTGCTCGGGATGCGCACGCGCGACCCGCAGGGCACGTTCGCCATCGACGGCGAGTGGGTTCGTTCGGTTGGACCGCAGTTGACCGAAGAGGGCTTCCTGCTCACCACCGAGTTGACCTACCTCGCTGAGCGCAGCGGGATCAAGACCATCGAGGTTCCGGTGCGGCTGCGTGAGTCGCACGCCGCGCACGGCAGCCGGATCCGGATCAGTGACGTCTGGAAGATGGGCCTTGGCCTGATCACGGTCCGCAAGCGGCACCGCAAGGGCGTTCGCCCGGTTGCTAACGTCGCCTAGTGCCGCATGTAGTTGTCATCGGGGGCGGGATCGTAGGTTTGTCGGTCGCGCGGGAATTGTCCGCGCGTGGCAACCAGGTGACGGTCCTGGAGAAGGAAGATCATTGGGCCGCCCACCAAACGGGCAACAACAGCAACGTCGTGCATGCTGGGCTGTACTACAAGCCTGGTTCGTTCAAGGCGCGGATGTCCGTTGCCGGCAACAAGTCCATTGTCGCGTTCGCGCGTGAGCACGGTGTCGGCGTTGAGGTGTGCGGCAAACTCGTCGTCGCGACCTCTGAGGACGAACTGCCTGCGTTGTACACACTCGAATCGCGGGCGAAGGCCAATGGTGTTCCGGCGAACCTGATCTCGTCCGCCGAGGCTCGGGAGTATGAGCCCGAAGTGTCCTGTGTTGCCGCGCTTCGCGTGCACAGCACGGGAATCATCGACTTTCCCGGGGTCTGCCAAGCGTTGGTCCGGTTGCTCGACAAGGCTGATCTGCGACTGTCCACTCCGGCCTTGGGGATCCGTCCCGGTCGCAACGGCGGCGTCGAGATCGCGACCGGCCACGCGGTGCTCAGGGCCGATGCCTTGGTGAATTGTGCTGGGCTGCAAAGCGATCGCGTCGCGCGGCTCGCCGGATTGACGCCACGGGCCACGATCGTGCCGTTCCGTGGTGAGTACTACGAGCTCAAGCCGGAGCGTCGGCATCTGGTCAAGGGCTTGATCTATCCGGTGCCGGACGCGGCTTTGCCGTTCCTGGGCGTGCATTTGACCCGGATGCTCGACGGCAGTGTGCATGCGGGCCCGAACGCTGTGCTTGCGTTGCGGCGTGAGGGTTATCGCTGGCGCGACGTGTCCGTCGGCGATCTGCTGGAGACCGCGCGATTCGCCGGTTCTTGGCGTCTGGCAAGGAAATACGGCCGGACCGGGGTTGACGAAGTGCTGCGGTCGTTGTCCCGCAAGCGTTTCGCCGCGAGCCTCGCCCGGCTCGTACCCGCTGTGCACGCCGAGGATCTGGTTCCGGCGAATGCGGGCGTTCGTGCGCAGGCGTTGTTGCCGGACGGCTCACTGGTCGACGATTTCCTGATCGAGACGGCGCCACACCAGGTGCACGTGCTGAACGCGCCCTCGCCCGCCGCGACCAGCGCATTGGAGATCGCGCGGTACGTGGCCGACCAGGTCGTGGCCTAGCCCCAGCCCAGTTCGTGCAGGCGGTGGTCGTCGATGCCGAAGTGGTGGGCGATTTCGTGGACCACAGTCGTGACGACCTCGTCCACGACGTCGTCCTCGGTTTCGCAGATCTCCAGGATCGGCTGACGATAGATACTGATCCGGTCTGGCAGGACACCGCCGTAGCTCGACGTCCGCTCGGTCAACGCGACACCGTGGTACAGCCCGAGAATCGACGGCGCTTCGTCGTTGTACTCCTCGACCAGAACCACCACGTTGTCCATGGCTTTGGCGAATTCACGGGGTACGAGGTCCAGTGCTTCGCTGACGAGTTCTTCGAACCGGGTCCGCGACATCTCCACTGGCACGTCATCACCCGCCGCTACTGGGTGGTGGGCTCGCCGCGCTCGATGGCGTTGACGGGGCGGATGTCTGTCCCGCGGGCCCCGCGCTCTTGATGCTGCCGGTGATCGGGGCGAGGCCGGTGTTGTCCGGCAGCGGCGCGCCGACCTTGCAGACCGCGTGGTGCGACCCGGCTTCCCAGCTCTCCGGCTTGCGGGTGTCCCACGTCAGCAGCAGTTTCTTGCTGGCCAGGTCCAGGCCGCCGGAGTAGTCGTTGGTCAGCTTGGTGCACTGTTCGAGCATCGCGGCCTGTTGCTGTGCCTCGTCCGGGGTGGCGTCCTTGAAGATCTGCGCGAGGTCGACCACGGCGGTGATCTCGTACGCGTGCTCGTCGTCGCAGCGGATCGGATCGCCGACGTTCTTGTTGACCAACGCAAGGCATGTGCCTGGGTCATAGACGTCGGACTGGTCCTGGTTCTTGGCCGATCCAGTGGTGGCGACCAATGTGTTGCCAGACGGCGCCGCGCGCTGCAAACCGCAACGCAGTTTCCGGTCACCGTCACGCCACTGCTCGTCACTGGGCTTCAGCGCGCCGACGCTGTACTTGCCGAACGGGTCGAGCTTGCCGCCGAGGTAGGAGGCCGCGCCCGTGGTGCACTTCTGCTTGGCGATCTCCCGCCAGGCCTCTTCGGTCGGCGACGGCGCGCTCGCGTTGTACTCGGCCGAGATGTCGACGTCGCCGGTGACTTCGAAAAGGTGTGGCTGGTCACATCCGACCGGTTTCATGTCCGAACCGTCCGGTTTCCAGTTCAGGCAGCTGCCTGAGGGCGCCTCGAACGCCGCGGCCAGATTCTCCGCCGCCAGGTCGGCCGGGCTCTGCTTGCCGCCGGCCACCGGCCACGAGAACACCATGCTCAGGGTGAGGATGGCCAGCGCACCGACGAACGCACCAGCCATGACCAGGCGTGTGCTCAAGGTCCGGCCGCCAGACTGCAACCGTTCGGCGTTCGTCGACATCTACTCCATAATGCCGTACCTGCCCGGCCGGGCGGATGTGTGTTGCGATCAGGACACTCATCGCCCTGCCGCGCCCCACCTGCCAGGTCGGCGAATGTACTGTCCGCGAGTGGGAGGGCCGGATGACAGACAACAGGGACGAGGGCGTCGAGCCCAGCGGTGAGCAGGGCCAGCCGCAGCCACCGGCTGAGCCCAAACGCGGCGCCATGCGGTACCAGGACGCGGAGACCACGACCCCGCGACCGCCGACGCTGGCCGAGCAACGGGCTATGCGCCGGGCGCTTGAGGAGCAGGAACAGCACGAGCAGTCCGTGGTCGCGGAGGCCGAACGCAAGTCGCTGCGCCGCCGCAGAGTGATGATCGGCGCGGGCGTGACTGTCGGCATCGTCGCGACGGTGGCCGTCTGGTACGCCGCCGCGACTCCTGACGAGGTCACCGCCTACTGCGTCGACGACACCAGCACACTGGCGCCCGACGAGAACGTCTGCTCCGACGACTACGTCCGTAGCCATGGTGGCTACTACTCGGGTGGCTTCTGGTTCATCCCGATCGGCGGCCAGACCCGCAGTTACCACTACAACTACGGCGGCACGGTCAGTGGCACCGGCCCCAACCGTCGCGTGACTGGTGGCTCGACGGCGGCGCCCGGCAGCGGCACGACGGTCAAGAGCGGTACTTCGGGCAAGACAGTCCAGCGCGGTGGCTTCGGTGTGAGCGGCGGCGGAAAGAGCGGAGGCAGCTGAGTTGCACCGGGAGTCCTCGCAACCCCGGCGGGACTGGCAGAGCAAGATCGCGGAACAGGGCTTGGTGTTCGGCACCCCCGCACGCGACGAAGCCGGGAACCGGCGTCCTTACTGGGACGAGTCCGTGCACTACGTGTTCGACATCGACGAGGTCCTGTCGATCGAGGCGGACGTCGAACTGCTGCACTCGATGTGCCTTGAAGCCGTCGACACGGTCGTGACGACCGAGCGGTACAAGGACTTCGGGATCCCCGAGTGGACGTGGCCGCACATCGCCGAGTCATGGCGACGGCACGACCCGCACGTCTACGGCCGGTTCGACCTGCGCTACGACGGCTCAGGCCCGGCGAAGCTGCTGGAGTACAACGCCGACACGCCCACTTCCCTGCTGGAGGCGGCGGTCGTGCAGTGGTTCTGGAAGACCGACGTCTTCCCCGACGACGACCAGTGGAACTCCATCCACGAGAAGCTGGTCGAACGCTGGCGGGAGATCGGCGACAAGCTCCCGTCCAACGAGGTGCACTTCACGTGGTCGACCGCCGACCCGAGCGGTGAGGACCACATCACCACGGCCTACCTGCAGGAGACCGCGGCCGAAGGCGGACTGGACACGGTCGGCCTGGCGATCGAGGAGATCGGCTGGCACTCGCTGCTCAAGCGGTTCGTGGATCTGGAAGAAGCGCCGATGAACGCCATCGTCAAGCTCTACCCGTGGGAATGGGTGGTCGACGAGGAGTTCGGCAAGCGCGCGGTGGAAAGCCTGCCGCAGACCATGTGGATCGAGCCGCTGTGGAAGATGCTGCTGTCCAACAAGGCGCTGCTGGCGATCCTCTGGGAGATGTACCCGGGGCACCCGAACCTGCTGCCCGCGTTCCTGGACAACCCGGGCCTGCTGACTGAGTACGTGCGCAAACCGCGGCTGGGGCGGGAAGGCGCGAACATCCAGATCGTGGCCCCCGGCTACGAGACCCAGACTGGTGGCGTCTACGGCCATGAAGGCTTCGTCTACCAGGCGTTCGACCCGTTGCCGGAGTTCGACGGATACCGGCCCGCACTGGGGGCGTGGATCGTCGGCGACTCGGCTGCCGGACTGGGCATCCGCGAGACAGCGGGCCTGGTCACCGACGATGGTGCGGCGTTTGTCCCCCATCGGATCCCGGAATCGTGATAATCCACCCACCACAGATGTCCACTTAGGCCGGAGGGACCCGTGCACACCCATCAGATCCTCGCCCTGGATCCAGACTTCGGGGCACAGCTCGGCAGGGGCATCGGCGCGATCGCGCTGTACGCGATCGTCGGCCTCGCGCTGATCCTCGCCGGCTTCTACGCCATCGACTGGACCACCCCGGGCAAGCTGTCCGACCTGGTCCGCACCGGCAAGCCGAACGCGGTGCTGGTGACGTCGGCCGGTCTGGTCAGCATGGCGTTCATCATCGTGCTGGCGATCACCTCGTCGGCAAGCGACCTGACCGCCGGGCTGATCACTTCGCTGGTCTACGGCCTGCTCGGGATCATCGTGCAGGTGGCCGCGGTGCGGATCCTGGAGTGGGCGACCCGAATCGACATCGGCGAGGTCATCCAGTCGGAGAAGTTCTCGCCTGCCAGCGTGGTCGTCGCGGCCGCGCACGTGGCCCTCGGCCTGGTCGTCGCGGTCGCCATCAGCTGAAACCCCCTCGTGAGTGTTTTCGCCGGTTAGAACCGGCGAAAACACTCACGAGGTTTGACCTGGGCTAACGCAGGACGAGGTTGTGGTACGGGCCAGACGAGATCTGCGTGATCCCGCCTTCCTTCACGGTGGCCGGGATGTTCATCTGGCCTTGGCCGTTGTAGTTCCAGACGATCACCTTGCCGTCCTTGAGGACGGTGTTGTGCTGGGAGCCCGCCGCGATCGCCGTCACGCCTGACTGAGCGATCGTGGGGACTGACGACTGCTCATACAGGTTCCAGCCCCACGCGATCACCTTGCCGTTCTTCAACGCCACGCTGTGCTGGGCGCCCGCCGCGATCGCGGTGACGCCGGACTGTGCCTCCTCAGGCACGTTGAGCTGCCCGTGCTTGTTCGATCCCCAGGCGATCACGCGACCGTCCTTCAGGGCGAGCGCGTGCCTGAGGCCTGGGGCGATCGCCGTGACACCCGACTTCGCCTCCTCGGGGACGTTCAACTGGCCCATGTTGACGTTCGGGTGGTCCCAGCCCCACGCGAGCACGCCGCCGTTCTTCAAAGCGAGGCTGTACTCCTGGTTGACGGCGATGGCCGTGACGCCGGACGTGGCTTCCGCGGGCACCTTGCACTCGATCCACCGGCCCCAGCAGACCACTTTGCCGTTCTTCAGCGCCAGGTTGTGGTACGTGCCCGCGGCGATGGCCGACACGCCGTCCCAGACCTCGACCGGCACCCGCGCGAGCTCGGACTCCAGCTCCGGGACGTTCCACTGGATGACCTGGCCGTCCTTCAGGGCGAGGTTCTGGCTCCACCCGGCGGAGATCGCCGTGACGCCGGACTTCGCCTCGTCGGGGATGGGCACTCGCGCGCTCACCCCGCCCGTACCCCAGGTCAGCACTTCACCGACCGGGACGGGTGCTGCCGCGGCCGGGACCGCGGTGAACAACAGCAAGGCCGCGGTGGCCCCCAACAACTTCTGCACGTCGACTCCACTGGTAGGGAACGGGAAGCCGCGGACGCTATCGGTCAGACGCACACAAGTTGCACAAAGATCAGGTTGCCCGCTAACCACGGCCTTCGGAGAATGAAATTCCGGGGGCGACTACGCTATTTCGTGTGATTGACCTGAAGACGTTGCGCGAAGACCCGGAGGCGGTGCGCGCTTCTCAGCGTGCCCGCGGTGAGGACGAGCAGCTGGTGGACCAGCTGCTGTCTGCCGACGAGCGTCGCCGCAGCTCCGTCTCCAGGGCTGACTCGTTGCGCGCGGAGCAGAAGCAGTTCGGCCGTCAGGTGGGCAAGGCCAAGGGCGAGGAGCGCGATGCGCTGCTGGCCAAGGGCAAGGAGATGGCCGCCGAGGTGAAGGCGGCCGAGGCCGAACAGGGCGAGGCCGAGGAGGCCTTCGCCAAGCTGCACCGCGCCATCCCCAACATCGTTCACCCGGCGGCGCCGGAGGGCGGCGAGGACGACTATGTCGTGCTCAAGCACGTCGGTGAGCCGAAGCCGTTCGACTTCGAGCCCGCCGATCACCTCGACCTGCTGAGCAAGCTGGGTGGGGTGGACATGGAGCGCGGCGCGAAGGTGTCCGGCTCGCGGTTCTACTTCCTCACCGGTGTCGGCGCGCAGCTGCAGCTCGCGCTGCTGAACCTGGCCGTGCAGCAGGCCGTGGCCAACGGCTTCCAGGTGATGATCACGCCGTCGCTGGTGCGGCCGGAGATCATGGAGGGCACGGGTTTCCTCGGCGCGCACTCGACCGAGGTGTACCGCCTTGCCGACGACGACCTGTACCTGGTCGGCACGTCGGAGGTACCGCTCGCGGGCTATCACGCCGACGAGATCCTGGACCTGTCGAAGGGCCCGCGCCGGTACGCGGGCTGGTCGTCGTGCTACCGCAGGGAAGCGGGCTCGTACGGCAAGGACACCCGCGGCATCATCCGGGTGCACCAGTTCGACAAGGTCGAGATGTTCTCGTACTGCAAGCCGGAGGACGCCGAGGCCGAGCACAACCGGCTGCTGGCGTGGGAAGAGGAGATGCTCGCCAAGATCGGCGTGCCGTACCGGGTGATCGACACGGCAGCGGGCGATCTGGGCACGAGCGCCTCGCGCAAGTTCGACTGCGAGGCCTGGTTCCCGTCGCAGCAGGCGTACCGCGAGCTGACGTCGACCTCGAACTGCACCACGTTCCAGGCGCGCAGGCTTGGCGTGCGCTACCGGGACGAGAACGGCAAGCCGCAGACCGCCGCGACGTTGAACGGAACGCTGGCGACCACGCGGTGGATCGTCGCGATCGTGGAGAACCACCAGCAGGCCGACGGTTCGGTCGTGGTCCCGGAGGCGTTGCGGCCGGGACTCGGCGGCATCGAAGTCCTCGAACCCAAGCGATAATGAGCTAGTGCCCCGCAGCAAGCACCAGCCCGATCCCTCTGTGCCCCTTCCGGAGCACTTGAGCCGGACGGCGCCGAAAGGTGACGAGCTGCGGGGCATTTTGGAACGGCTGGTCGCCGCCATGCAGCCGGGTGACATGCTGCCGTCGGAACGCGTGCTCGCCGAACGCTTCGGCATCGCCAGGATGACCGTGCGCCAGGAACTGCACCGCCTTTCGGCTGACGGCTTGGTGGTCCGGCGTCCTCGAGGCGGGACGTATGTGGCCGAGCCGACCGTGTCGCACGTCGACTTCCTCACCTCGTACAGCGATTTCATTCGTGCCAAGGGGTTCACGCCGGGTGCGCAGGTGTTGTCCGCCGAGGTCGAACCGGTGTCCGAGCGGATGGCCACCCGGCTGGAGCTCAACCCCGGTGATCCGGTGTTCAGGTTGGTGCGGCTGCGTACCGCCGACGGGACGCCCATGGCGATCGAACGCACCCACCTCTCGGTCGATCGTTTTCCCGGCATAGAAGGAATCGACTGGAACGACCGCTCGCTGCACAAGGCGCTCAGGGAACGCTGGAAGACCGAGCTTCGCGTGTCCAAGGCGCACATCTGGGCGGTGTTGCCGGACGCCGACGACGCCAAGCTGCTGCAGATCAGCACGGCACAGCCGTGCTTTTCCATCGAGGCAACGCCTCGGGACGCGTCCGGCCGGGTGATCGAGACCGGCCGGTCGGTGTACCGCGGCGACCGCTACGACGTGGTCGCCTACGTCGGACGGCCTTCCTGACGCGCTTCTTCAAGCAGGGCAACGCTTTCCTTGACGAGGATTTCGCCAGCGCCCTCGTCGACGAGACTCATCAGCGCTTCGAAGCAGCTTTCCCGGTATCCCTCCGCGTCGGACACGTAACCGGCGTAGCCGTCGGTGTATCCGATCACCCTGGTGACCGGGAACGGGCTTGCTTGCTTGATCCTGAGCCCGAATGAGGCGAACAGTTCGACCGGCAGGTGCACCCAGGCGAGGTCGCCGAGCGCGACGACGGTGAGCGGCAGGTCGAGATGGGCAGGCAGCTCCACGGTGCCAAGTTCGAAGAGGGCGAGCGCGCCTTCGAGCCGTGTCCTGCGCAACCTTTCCTCAGGGGTGTCCTCCGGCCCGGCGAGTTTCTCCTTCGCGTCGGTCACCAACTGGTCGCGCACCTCGGGAAGCGGCACTTCGCGCGTGGGTATCCGGACGATCTTCTTGTACATCGCCGGCTTGGCCGGAGCCATCGTCGTCGCGTCCACCTGAATCGCTTGCAGGACAGCGCCGCCCAGCAACGCGCCGAGCCTGGCCACTTCCGCGTAGTCACGGCCCCGGCGCACGAACCGAGGACTGCTGTCGCCGGCCGCGCCTTGCAGGAACGCGACTACTGGCTGGACGGGATCGCTGGTGCGGGGATCGTCGACGGCGGCCAAAGCGGCGGCCAGTGACCGGCGGGCGGATCCCGGCCAGTCAGCCGACCACACCTGGCTGCGCGGTCCGAGCACGGTCGGATGGCACGCGTAATCCACTAACAGGGCCGCTGTCCTGGCTGGTGATGTGGCGTCACGCGGCCGCGCGGTCACCACCCCGGCAGACGTGTCGTGTAAGCCGTCCTTGCGATTCCTGTTGCTGCCCAGTCCTTTGACGCTCGTGACACACCAGGACAGGTCGACCGGAACGCGCTGTTCGGGAAGACCGACCACGCCGTCGATCACGGAGTCGACCAGGCTGTCGATCAACGCGTGGTCACGGTCGCCGGACAGGCCGGGATGCAGGCTTCCGGTCCATCCGCGCGGCGCGGCGTGGGTGTGGCTGGCGCACACCAGCACTCGATCCGACGGTATTCCCGTGGCGCGCCCGACAGCGTCCGAGAGTTTGCCGGCCAACTCGGTGTCCACGGCCAACGCGTCCAGACTGAGCCAGAACACGCCTGGATCGTCGTCGGTACTGAGCCAGAACACCGTTGCTTCCAACGGATCCAGCGTTCCCACCGCGGGTGCGTCGCCGCGCGCCGCGTAGCCTGCCATCGGGTGGCCGGGTGGTGGCGTAACGTCCACTGTGGAGCATGCGAGCAGTAGTTCGGTCATCCCCCAGGCCCTTTCCTCGTGGTCACTTCGGCGGTTCGGGCAGCGTCGGGGCGAACCAGCCGAGCCAGCCGAGTGCCAGACCGACAAGCCCGACACCGGCGATGAGCCACATGGTCCGGATCCGGAACCTCCGCAGCAAGAGGTACGTCACCGCGGTGACCGTCACCGGCAGCAGGAACGGCAGCAGGGCGTCCAACTGCTCCTGGATGTGCACGGTCTGGGTCGACGGAGTGCCTTGGACGGTGATCGTCTGCTGGTAGGTCAGCGTGGTGACGATCTTGACGATCGACGGGATGAAGCCGCCGAGCACCACCAGTCCGAGGACGGTCGCGCCATCGCTCAACCGGGCCAGGGCGCCGGAGGCAAGCCGTGCGGCCAGCCGCTTTCCCTGGTTGTAGGCGAAGAAGAACTGCCATCGGCGAACGAGGAAGTACGGGACCAGCACGAGCACCATGGTGAAGATCGGGCCGATCGCGTTGCCCTGCAAGGCCCACGAGGCGCCGATGGTGAAGATGATGCTGTTGTACACCGCCCAGGTCAGCGTGTCGCCGATGCCGGCGAGCGGGCCCATCAGCGCAACTTTCACCCCGGCGGCCGACGTGTGCTCGTTCGCCTCCTCCATCGCGATCGCCGAGCCGAGCACCAGCGGCCCGCCGACGATCGGCGAGGTGTTGAAGAACTGCAGATGCCGTTGCAGCGCCTCGGAATACGCGCCCTGCTCCGGGTACAGCCTGCGCAGCGCGGGCTCGATCGAGTAGGCGAATCCCATGGCCTGCATGCGTTCGTAGTTCCAGGAGACCTGGTACGACCAGTAGTACCGCCAGAACGACCGGCGCAGATCACGTTCGGTCAGTGGGGACTCGGTGTCCGGCGGCTGGTCGTCCGCAGCCTGCTGGGCGGGTTTTCCTTGGACGGTAACGAAAACCGCGGCAGCCACCAGACCGCACAGCGCGATTCCGATCAACGGCATTTCCAGGTACGCGAACAACACGAACCCGGCGATCAGCAGGTACCAGTACTTGCGCACCGGCATCACGTTGAGCAGCAAGGCAAAGCCCACGGCGGGCAGCAACGAACCGGCCAGCTTCATCCCGTCGACCAGACCCGACGGGATCGCGTCGGCGATGTCCTGGACAGCCCCGCTCGTCGCGGCCAACGCCGCGAGGAACGTCGGAATGGCGCGTACCGCCGCCCACGGTATGAACGCCGTCCAGTGCATCAACCCGATGCCACGCCCATTGCCTTGCTGCGCATAGCGATCCGCACGGTGCAACCAGAACACCGGGAGGAACCGGCCGAGCGGATCAAGCGCTGCCAGCAACAACGCGGCGGGCAGGCCGATCCCCAACGCGACCGCCACCTGCTGGTCGAACGGCGCCGCGACCGCGCTCGCCAATGCCGTACCGACGATCGCACCGGTCTGGTAATCCGGGATCGTCGCGCCGCCGTACTGGTAGACGCCCAGCGCGGTCAGCTCCAGCGTCGCGCCCACCGCCATGCCGAGCAGCGGCTGCCCGATGATCAGGCCCGCGAGGGTTCCCGCGATAAGCGGACGGCCGGCGTGGAAGAGAAATGGGCCGAGCGAGTCGTAGACGCAGAAGACACTCAACAGCGTCAGCAGCAGCGCTGTGGTCAAAGGCCCTTCTTCCCTAGCAGGGATACCAGGTCGGAGCCCTTGTCGGTGGGCATCAGGCGACAGACGAACCGGGTACCGGAGTCCGCGAGCTCGCGGTATGTCCGCGCCTGCCCGGCGGTCACAGCGACCCACCGGGTCAGGCGGGTGGTCTGCTCGCCTGGCCGTGCCGCGGCGTTGCCGACCACTACTTCGGACACGTCGAGCCCACCCCTCAGGAGCTCGAACGCGTCTTCCGGGTGCTTGGCGATCACCAGGACACGCAGGTCGTCGTGATCACGGCACCAGGCCTGTACCTCCCCGACCTTCAGCACCGACGTCGGCAACCCGCGGGCCGCCTGCGGCAGCAGCATTCGCTGTATGTCGTCGGCCGCCACCTCGTCGTTGGCGACCACGATGTGTTCGACTCCGAGCTGCCCGGTCCACACGACCGTGACCTGGCCGTGGATGAGCCGGTCGTCGATCCGAAGATGGACCCGGCTCATGCCACAGCTCCCCCTCTGTTCCTCCTCCTCAGCCCGTGGACCGACCTTACTGGTCTAGTCCAGAACTGCCCAAGGTCCGTTCGGGGGACATCAGGGCGTCAGCCCTTTACGCAGATCACCTGCTTGAGCTTGGCCACGATCTCGACCAGGTCGGACTGATTGGCGATGACCTCGTCGATGTCCTTGTACGCGGCCGGGATCTCGTCCACGACGCCCGAGTCCTTACGGCACTCGACGCCCGCCGTCTGAGCCGCGAGGTCACGCGCGCTGAACTTCTTGCGCGCCTTCGTCCGCGACATGCGACGGCCCGCGCCGTGCGACGCCGACTCGAACGAGTCCGGGTTGCCCAGGCCACGCACGATGTAGGACCCCGTCCCCATCGAGCCGGGGATGATGCCCAAGTCGCCGCGGCCAGCACGGATGGCGCCCTTGCGGGTGACCATGACGTCGGTGTCGAAGTGCGTCTCCTCCGCCACGTAGTTGTGGTGGCAGGAGATCGGCTCCTCGAACGTCACCTGCGGGAACTGGTCCCGCAGCACCGAACAGACCAGGCGCAGCATGACCGCGCGGTTGCGGCGTGCGTAGTCCTGCGCCCAGTACAGGTCCCGGCGGTACGCCTCCATCTCGGGCGTCTTGGCCAGGAACACCGCCAGGTCCGGGTCCGGCAGCTCGGCGTTGTGCGCGAGTCCCTTCGCGATCGAGATGTGGTGCTGCGCGAGGATGTTGCCCACGCCACGCGAGCCGGAGTGCAGCATCACCCAGACCTGCTGGTCCGTGTCCAGGCAGACCTCGATGAAGTGGTTCCCGCCGCCGAGCGTGCCCATCTGGTGCAGCGCACGAGCGCGGTCGAACCCGCCGGCCAGCGAGTCGAAGCCGTCCCAGAAGGCGCCCCAGTCCTGCGCGTCCCGCCCGTCGAACGCGGTCGCCCGGTGCATGGCGAACCCGACGGGCACGGCGTTCTCGATCTCCGAACGGATCCGGCCGAGGTCGTCAGGCAGGTCCGACGCGCGCAGCGAGGTCCGTACGGCCGCCATGCCGCACCCGATGTCCACACCGACTGCCGCTGGCGAAACCGCGTCTCGCATGGCGATCACGGACCCGACTGTCGCGCCCTTGCCGTAGTGCACGTCCGGCATCACCGCGACGTGCTTGAAAGCCCAAGGCAGCGCGGAGATGTTGTGCAGCTGGCGCATGGCCTGCTCCTCGACCTCATCGGGCCGAGTCCAGAGTCGGATGTCCACGTTCTTGCCGCGGATCACGGTTGCGTTCACAGATACGAGGCTAGGTCAGCACGCCAAGCGCTTTTCGCCTTCGGTGACAACTCGGTCACAGTCGGAATTGGCCCCTAACACCCGGTATCTGGGGAGCATCCGCTGACTCCTTTCTCTACGGGGAGGCCCGCGGCGAGGAGGCACGTATGTCCGTAAGTGCGTTGGCGGAACGCGAGGACACAAGGTCACGGTCTGGGGAGCCCGTGGACGAGATAGTGCTCAACGCCGTGGTCGAGGCGGCCGTGTCGGGGGACGCGGCCGCCACGGAATGGCTGTTGACGTACGTCCGGCCATTGGTTCTGCGCTACTGCCAGGCGCGGATCGGGGGGCACCGAACGGCGATCTCGGTCGACGACGTCGCACAGGAGGTGCTGTTGGCGCTGTTCCGGGCACTGCCGGGATATCGCAACCAGGGCAGGCCGTTTCTGGCGTTCGTCTACGGCATCGCAGGCCACAAGGTGGCCGATGCCCGGCGCAACGCGGCCCGCGTGGCCACGGCGTTGTCCGTACCGGAGATCCCGGACGTCGCCAGCCAGGAGGCGACGCCGGAACAGCACGCGCTGCAGTTCGAGCTGACCAGCCGGATGGAACAGTTGCTGCGCAAGGTGTTGTCACCACGCCAGCACGAGATCCTGGTGTTGCGCCTGGTGGTCGGCCTGTCCGCGGAAGAAGTGGCGGACGTGATGGGCTCGACGCCCGGTGCGATCAGGGTGGCGCAGCACCGGGCACTGACCCGGCTGCGCAAAGTCGTCACGCGTCCTTGATTCTCGGGAAACGCGTTTCGTTCCGGTCGATCTTGGCATGGGCGACCTCGACCAGGTCGACGCCGAGCACATCGGCCAGTCGCGTCAGATAGAGGAAGACATCGGCGATCTCGTCCTCGACCTTCGCGGCGAGGTCGGGATCGCTCATGGCTCGCGTCGCCTGTTCGGGCGTGAGCCACTGGAAGAGGCTGAGCAGCTCGCCAGCCTCGCCGGACAGCGCCATCGCCAGGTTCTTGGGAGTGTGGAACTGCTCCCAGTCCCGTGCGGCGGCGAAGACACGCAGACGCGTACTCAGTTCGGCGAGGCTCATGTGCTCAATGGAACACCGGGCGCGCGGCGACCTTCTGCTTGGGTTCCGTCACGACCTTGCGGGCGCGCTCACGACGACGCTGCGCGAGCCAGCCGTCGAGTTCGACGATCACCGGCCCCAGCGCCATCACCAGCACGATGGTGATGCCCAGTACGGCCCCGATCCACGTCAGCACCAGCGTGACCATTGTTTCTCCCGTCATCTCGAAGCTGGTACCAGAGTGGCTCCGCGAGACCGGGTTTCGGATCGGCCGAACAGCCATCCCCAGCCGCCGAATGGCCATGACCAGGCATTACTCAGGTCAGGGTGTGCGTCCGGGTTCGGCTCCGCCCGGTTTTGTCGTCCCCCCGGAGTAACGTGAAATCAGGGGGTCCCCTGGGGAATTGCTGTTGCGGTGGAGGCTGGGGCGAAGGTGGGCATCGGCCTTGAGGTTGATGCGGCCTGTGGCCCAGTGCAGGACCGCGCCGCCGGGCTGTCGCTTTGCCGGGGCGCGGCGGCTGGGCTTGGACCAGGCGCGTGGCTGGACCAGGCGCGTGGCTGGACCAGGGCGTGGTTGGGCTTGCGTCGGGATGCGTGGCAGGGTTTCGGCTTGGTCGGGCAGGCTGTGAATCCGGTGGTCTCGGGTCAGGGTGATCCCGGATGGCCATTTGGCTGAGGGACACACACCGGTTGACCGAGGCATAACCGCTGCCGAGGTGCGAAGCTTTCGTTCCGTGACGGTGCCCCCTGTCCAGCCCCGGACCAGCCGGTGGCTGCTGACCTTGCTCGCGGCGGCCTTCCTTGTCGACGTGCTGCTCTCCGTCTACGCTGGTCGCACGGCTCTGGGAGCGCTTCCAGGCGCCGCGTTGACGGGGCTCTGCGCGTTGTTGGGGGCACAGAAACCGGCGCAGGGCGCGGTCGGCGGTTCCGCTGTCCTGGTCATGTCGACCGTTTACATCCGGCTCTCGGGCACGAGCCCGGATTCGATCAGCCTCAACGACATCCTGCTGACCGAAGTCGCCTCGGGCGTCGCGCTCGTCGTCCTGGTCATCTGGCGGACGCGGCCGTTGATCGCTGCGTTCAGCACGGCATCGCTGGTTGGTGCGGCGTTGTTCGCGACGTTCCTGCGCACAGGGACCTCGTCGTCGTTCTCCGAGTTGCGGACGCTTCAGCTCGGCGCTCTCATTCTCGTCGGCTCCATCGTCATCGGGGTCTACCTGCGTGGGGTCAGCGGTCGTCGCACGGAGACCGAGCTCGGCTCGTTGGTGCGCAGGCAGTGGCCCCTGGCCGCGGCGCTCGCCTTGATGTTCTTCGTCGATTTGCGGCTTGGGGACGCGCCCGGGCAGATCTTCGCGCTTGGTGGCGCGGTGATCGCCGCGGTATGTGCGTTCTTCGGGCCGCGTGCGCCCGTCACGTTGTCGTTGATCGCCACGATCGGTATCGCGCTGTCGCCGTTCGCGCTGTATCTGAGCACTGGGTTGCTGCCGAGTAGGACCAGCTACGAGCCCCTTGTGGTGACTGAGGTTGCTGCGGCCATGTCGTTGATCGCGTTCACGGTCAGGTGGGCGCCGCGTTGGCCAGCGGTCTTCAGCAGTAGCGCACTTGCGGTCGCCACCTTCCTGGCGCTGAAACTTCGTGGCTTCCTCTACGCCAATTCGAACGACCGCGGTGACCAGCTCGGGCTCTTCCTGGCGTTTCTGCTTGTCGTCGCGGTGGCGACGGGCATGTACTTCCGGTCGCGGGATCGGGAGCGCACCCAGTCCGTCCGCTCTGCGGTCACGGGTGCGCAGCAGAGTGAGCGGCTGGCGCTGGCGCGGGAATTGCACGATGTCGTGGCGCACCATGTGACGGGCATTGTCGTGCAGGCGCAGGCCGCGAAACTCGTCTCCGACAAGGATCCGCAGATCGCCGTGCAGGCGCTCGCCAAGATCGAGACCAGTGGGGTCGAGGCGTTGAAGGCCATGCGGTTCCTCGTGGCCAGCATGCGTGGTGCCAAACCCGCCGGTACGTCCGCGGCCACCGAGCAGGCCACGACCGATCTCACCGCCGACCTGACCGCGGTGGTCGAGCACTTCAGCGGGCCGCCGGTGCGGCTCAACCTCGACGTCCCGCAGGTCGTGCCGCAGGAGGTCGGGCGGTCGGTGCTGCGGCTGGTCCAGGAGTCGCTGACCAACGTCGGCAAGCACGCGCTCGGCGCGACCGCCGTGATCGTCGAGGTCACCACGAGCCTGTCGGAGATACATGTCCGGGTGGCCGACAACGGCACCGGCCGACGCCAAAATCCGGTCGGCGGGTCGGGCGGCTACGGTCTGGTCGGAATGCGTGAACGCGTCGAATTGCTCGGTGGCCGGTTCGCCGCCGGCCCGGCCGATCCGGTCGGCTGGCAGGTCGACGCATGGCTGCCGGTAGAGGAAGAGGGGCCACGTGACGATCCGCGTACTGATCGCTGACGACCAGGAGATGGTCAGGGCCGGGTTCCGGATGATCCTGGAGACCCAGGACGACATCGAGGTCGTCGCGGACGTGCCGGACGGCCGCGAGGCCGTGGCCAAGGCCCGCGAGCTGCGCCCGGACGTGTGCATGCTGGACATCCGCATGCCGGGCATCGACGGCCTCGAGGTGACCAGGATCCTGGCTGGGCCGGGGGTGGCCGATCCGTTGAAGGTCGTCGTGGTGACCACGTTCGACCTCGACGAGTACGTGCACACCGCGCTGGCCAACGGCGCCAGCGGTTTCCTGCTCAAGGACGCAGGGCCCGCGCTCCTACTTGAAGCCGTTCGCGCGGCGGAGCGCGGGGACGCGCTGATCTCGCCGCAGATCACCGTCCGGTTGTTGCAGCACTTCGCTCAGCCCACGAAGTCATCGGTGGCCCCCGAGGTCGCGCTCACCGAGCGCGAGCAGGACGTGGTGCGCGCGGTCGCGCGTGGGCTGACCAACACCGAAATCGGCAATGAACTCTTCATGTCTTTGTCCACGGTGAAGACCCACCTGGCCGCCGCGCAGGCCAAGATCGACGCCCGAAACCGGGTCGGAGTCGCGGCTTGGGCGTGGCGGACCGGGCTGATGAACTAGTCTCCAGAAAAATTTTGGGGGCGGTGTCGATCCGCGTCGGGGCCCGTTCGACCTAAGGCCGAACGGGGCGAGAGAGCGACCCGGAACACCAGAGGAGACAGACCATGAAGTACATGCTGATCATGCGCGCCACCGACGAGACCTGGGCGTCGTTCGAGAACGTCGACTTCAACGAGATCATCGAGTCGATGGGCAAGTTCAACGACGAGATGATCCGGGCGGGCGTGCTGGTCGCGGCCGAGGGCCTCGACGACGCGGCGAAGGGTGTCGTCGTCGACTACTCCACCGAGACGCCCGTGGTCACCGACGGTCCGTACGGCGAGACCAAGGAGTTGTTCGGCGGCTTCTGGATCCTCAACGTGGCGTCCCAGGAAGAGGCCATCGAGTGGGCCAAGCGCGCGCCCATGGCCGGTCCAGGCAGCAAGTGCGAGATCCGCCGGGTCACTCAGATCGACGAGTTCCCGCAGGACAACGAGTGGATCCGCAAGGAGCGGGAGTGGCGCGAGGCCACCGGTCAGCTCTGAGCCATGGCTGATCCCACCGGCCGGGAGGCCGTTGCCGCCGTCTGGCGGATCGAGTCGGCGCGGATCGTCGGTGCGCTCGCGCGGTACACCGGCGATTTCGCGCTGGCCGAAGACCTCGCACAGGAGGCTTTGGCCGAGGCGCTGGTGAACTGGCCGCGCGAGGGCGTTCCCCGCAATCCCGCGGCGTGGCTGCTCACGGTCGGCCGGCGCCGCGCGATCGACGCGTTCCGCCGACGGTCCTCCCTGGACGAGAAGTACGCCGTCCTCGCCAACGAGATGAGCGAGGGCACTGAGGACGTGCTGTGGGATCCGGACCAGATCGACGACGACGTGCTGTCGTTGATCTTCACCTCCTGCCACCCCGTGCTGTCGCGGGAGGCTCGGGTCGCGCTCACGCTGCGGGTGGTCGGTGGTCTGACGAGTGACGAGATCGCCAAGGCGTTCCTCATCCCGACCGCGACCGTGCAGGCCCGGATCACCAGGGCCAAGAAGACCCTTGGTGCGGCGCGGATTCCGTTCGCGGTGCCGTCGGCGCAGGAACGGGCCGAACGGCTCGGCTCGGTGCTCAGCGTCGTCTACCTGATCTTCACGGAAGGCTCTTCGGCCAGTTCAGGCTCGGATCTGATTCGCCTGGACCTCGCGAGCGAGGCACAGCGCCTCGCTCGCGTGCTGGCCCGTTTGATGCCCGACGAGAACGAGGTCCACGGTCTGCTGGCGCTGCTGGAGTTGACCGCGGCGCGGTTCCCCGCCCGGACCGGCCCGGACGGCGAACCGGTGCTGCTGGAGCACCAGGACCGCCGCCGTTGGGACCTCGCCGCGATCCGCCGAGGCCGGGCCGCTCTGGCCCGCGCCGAACAAGTCGGCCGAGGGCTGGGGTACTACGGCCTGCAAGCGGCGATCGCCGAATGCCATGCCGTCGCGCCGTCGGTGGACGAGACGAACTGGGAACGCGTCGTGCTCATCTACGAGGCGCTCGGCCAGCTCGCGCCGTCTCCGGTGATCGATCTGAACCGGGCGGTGGCGGTCTCCATGGCTCAGGGGCCGGCCGCGGCGCTGCGGATCGTGGACGAACTGGTGGCTGCCGGGACGCTGTCGAACTCGCACCTGCTGCCCAGTGTTCGCGGGGAGTTGCTCATCCGCCTCGGCCGCACCGACGAGGCCCGCACCGAGCTGGAACACGCGGTCAAGCTGTGCGGCAACGAACGTGAACGTGTTGTGCTGCAGCGCAAACTCGCCGATCTCGGCTAGTCGGTGTACTTCTTCGACCGCAGCTTCACGGTTTCCTTGGGGTCGAGCACGGTGCCCGCTTTGGGGATCTGCTCGACCACCACCCAGTTGCGGTCCATCACCAGCATGCGCTTCTGGCCGGTCGCGTCCTCTTCGTCGAGCTTGTAGAAACCCGCTGCCTGCAACGCGTCCTGCGCCTGCTGGTGGTTCTTGCCGACCACGTCCGGCACGACGTGGCCGCTCGGCGCCTTTGTGCCCGGCACCACCGTCTGGCCGAGGACCACTTCAGCGGGCGCCGGCGGTGGCGGTGGTGCCTGTGGCGGAGGCGAAGAGCACGCGGTGAGCACCAGAAGCCCTGCCAGCAGCACTTTTCGCATCGCGGCTCCCTACTTCACGGCTGAGCCCTTCGCCCAGTCGGCCCAGCTGACCGCCCAGTCACCGTAAGTGTCCCAGACCGGGAGCTGTTGTCCGCCGGAATTCGTCACCTCGACGACGTCACCGAGCCCGAAGTGGTCGAAGAACCACTCCGCGTTCGCCGGGTTGAGGTTGATGCAGCCGTGCGAGACGTTGGAACTGCCTTGCGCGCCAACACTGTTCGGGTTCTCGTGGACGAACTCGCCGTCGTTGGAGATGCGCTCGGCGAAGTGCTCCACCGACTTGTACGCCTGCGGGCCGGAGCAGACGCCATAGGTGCACGAGTCCATGGTGTAGTCGCGTTGCTTGTCCGAGATGACGTGTGTGCCGAGGTGCGTCGGAGTCGCGTCCTTGCCCATGCTGATCGGCATTGTCTTGACCAGGTTGCCGTTCTGGAAGATCTGCATCTGCTCGGTGTTGCCGTCCGCCTTGGCCACCCAGGCGTCGTGCACCTTCAACGTCAGGTCCCGGTCGGTCTGGCCGTACGTGCCACCGCCGAGGTCAACGCCGTAGATCCCGGCGTGCACCTTGATGATCGTGCCGGCCTGCCAGTAGTTCTGCGGCCGGTAGTGCACCTCGCGCTTGTTCAGCCAGTACCAGCCGCCGGTTTGGGCTGGTGTCGACGTGACGGTCAGCGCCTTCTCGGCCGCGGCCTTGTCGGTGATGTCCTTGTCGAACTTGACCACGATCGGCTGGCCGACGCCGACCTCGGGGACGCTTGGCGGCGGAATGAACGACGGGTACGCCGTCGCCTTGGGCGTGATGGTTTTCACCGACGCCTTCTGCTCGGCTTTTTTGCCGTCCGGCGAGACGCCGTCGGCGACGACGTCATATGTCGCGCCATAGGCGAGCGGCTCACTGGAAGTCCACGTTGTTTTATCATCGGAAAGGGAACCCTTTACCTTTGTCCCTTTGGCCGAATTGGTCGCGGTGACCGAGTCGATCGTGCCGTTCGTCGCGTGCACGACGATCGGCGTGGTCGGCAAGCTGGCGTCACCACCTGGGGATATGTCGAATCTGACGGCCGAGGCAGCCGTCAGAGAGGCGCCGGGCACATCCGGTGACTGACCCGACGACGAACTGCAGGCACCCACCACGAGGGCGGTCACGAGAATCGCTCCGGTTACCAACGCTTTGCCTGTGCTTGACATTTCCCCGCCATTCTCGCCGACCATTGTTCTTCCACTTAACACGACGTCTCGGCCGGCAAAAAGTTCATTCGTATCTCTCGGCTCACAGGTGCTCGATTTGACCTGGAGCGCGCTCCAGGGTGTGGGATGGACACATGACACTGAACGGGAAAGTCGCACTGGTCACCGGGGCCTCGTCGGGGATCGGCGAGGCGACCGCGGAAGCGCTGGCAGAGCAGGGCGCATCGGTCGTTATCGGAGCACGGCGGACGGACCGGTTGGCGGCCTTGGAAGAGCGCCTGACCGCGAAGGGCACGAAGGTGCTCAGCCTCGAGTTGGACGTGACCGACCAGGACGCGTGCAAAGCCGCGGTCCAGGCGGCGGTCGACCAGTTCGGGCAGCTGGACATCCTGGTCAACAACGCGGGCGTGATGCTGCTGGGCAGCATCGTCGGCGCGGACACCACCGACTGGACGCGGATGATCAACACCAACGTCCTCGGCCTGATGTTCATGACGGACGCCGCGCTGCCACACCTGTTGGCCAGCAAGGGATCCATCATCCAGGTCTCGTCGGTCGCCGGTCGCGTCGCCCGGCTGGGGTCGGGCGTCTACAACGCCTCGAAGTGGGCGGTCGGCGCGTTCAGCGAATCACTGCGCCAGGAAGTCACCACACATGGCGTCCGGGTGGTGCTGATCGAACCGGGCATGGTGGACACCGAGCTGCGTGACCACATCACCGACCAGGCCGCCAAGGCGGCGATCATGGATCGGGCCAGCCAGACCAGGCAGTTGCAGGCGGCGGACATCGCGAACGCGGTGGTGTACGCCGTGACGCAGCCGGACTACGTCGCCGTCAACGAGATCCTGATCCGGCCGACCGATCAGGCGCTCTGAATCGTCTTCACGCTCAGCTGCTGCCCAGGCGGGTTGCCGGCGCATCCGGTGCCCGCCAACGCGACGAACATCGACGCGGTCTCCTGCGGGGGATACACGCGCAGGCCACGGACCTCGGTCGGCTTGCACACCGCCGGGTCGTAGTTGGCGACCTGGGTGAATCCGACCGGGGCGACCGCGCTCTGGCCGGGCGCGAGCTTGATCGCGGCGCCCTTGCTGCCGACCCGGACGGCGGGCTCGCCGACCTGCTGACCGTTGTCACCGGTCACATAGGACACTCCGGGGAAGCCCTGGATGGTGCACGGCGCCGAACTGACGTTGGTGAAGACCAGGTTGCGGTAGACCGTGCCCGCGGCCGCGTCGCCGTCGCCGACGCTGAGCTTCAGGTTGGCCGACTTGCACAGGCCGTTGGCGGCCGGCTGCGGTGGTGGCGGGGCCTCGGCCGACGTCGGCGTGGACGCGGGTGTCTCCGAGGTGCTCGTCGGTGTGGTGACGGTCGGCTGGGTGGACTCGATCGTCGGAATCGGTGGGCTGGCCACTGGCGCGGGCTGGCCGGTACACGCGGTCAGCATGAACAGGCTGCTCGCTGCCAGGATGCCGATCTTCGGGACGTTCATGGCGTTCGCCTCCAGCGTGTCATCTCCTGGATGCCCACTGTGAGGACGTACCGAAACCTAGGTTGGTTGCGTCAGTGTTTCACCAACGTGCCGGGCCGCCGCCCGGTCGAACGGCCCATCCCGTTGCACCAGCCGCTCGGCGACTTTCGCCCGGACCTCCGTTGACTTGTTCCCGCCGTACTTGAACTTGGCTGTCGCACCGGTGACCGTCAGCTGGATACCCCGGATGCCCGACAACAAGCGCTCGCTCGAATCGACGTCCTCGCGCACGCCTGGCTGAAAGTGGCCGAGCTGACGGTTGAGGATCACGGCCTTCTCTGCCGGGTCGTCCACCACGCGGACGTCGCACTCCAGCAGGACCGCCGCGTAGTACGAGGTCGGCACGCCACCGTTCCAGTCCGAGGGGATGAACGTGTAGTCGCTGACCACGCTGAGCATCGCGCGGGGGCGTTCGTCGAGGGCCCGCCACACTGGGTTCGGTCGCGCGAGGTGCAGCCATACGGTGTTCTCGTCCGCATGGTCGAGCGTGAAATGCGTGGGCACTACGACCGGAAGATCGCGCTCCCGGCCCGGAACGATCAGCTGACCGAAGTCGTGCCCGTCGCGCAGCCATTCCCGCCACTCGGCGGGTGGTGCGGCGTCCCAAGGGTGAACCAGCATGGTCACCAGCCTGAACGCCGATGTGGCCGTCCAGAAGGGCCATTTTTGTCCCTTTTGGAACGGCCACTTTTGTTCACCGCTGTGCGAGTACGAGTTCACGTCACGTTCGTCGAGGCAACGGAGGCTCCTGGACCATGACTGACCTCTCCCGCCGCCGCCTGCTCACCCTGTCCGGAGGCGTCGCCGCAGGTTCCCTGTTGCCGCCATCGGTGCACGCCGCGTTGGCCGAGCCAGCGAGACCCGGCGGCCTGAACGCGATCGAGCACGTGGTGATCCTGATGCAGGAGAACCGGTCGTTCGACAACTACTTCGGCACCCTGCGCGGAGTTCGTGGCTTCAGCGATCCGGCCGCGCTGAAGGGCATTTTCGAGCAGTCCGGCGTGATGCCGTTCTCCGCACGCGAGGCGGCGGAGCGGGCGAACCGGCCAGGCAGTGACATCCAGTACCTCGGTTCGCTCGACCACAGCTGGGAGGGCGGCCAGGCGGCGTGGGCCAACGGCTGGAACAACGGCTGGGTCCCGGCCAAGTCGAAGTCCACAATGGCCTACTACGACCGTCAGGACATCCCGTTCCAGTACGAACTGGCCGAGACGTTCACATTGTGCGACGCCTACCACTGCTCGGTCTTCGGCCCGACCAACCCGAACCGGCTGTACATGTGGACCGGCAACGTCGGCTACGAGCCCGGCACGAAGGACCGCGTGGTCGGCAACGACGCGTACGACGAGGACAACCACCCTGGCTACTCCTGGACAACGTATGCCGAGCGCCTCGAATCCCGTGGCGTCTCGTGGAAAACGTATCAGGAGTGGGACAACTACCAGGACAACGCGCTCGAATTCTTCGTTCGTTTCAAGGAGATCGCCCGCAAGGCCCTGCAGCCACTCGGCCTGCGCAGCATGGATCGCTTCTACGCCAACCTGTTCAAGGCCTCACCTGCCGACCGCGAGACGATGCTCAAGCAGTTGGATGCCGGCGTGGCGACCCTCGACAAGGCCGAGCGTTCGTTGTACGACCGCGCTTTGGCGCGCGTGCGGCCCGGGGAGCTCGCGAAGGCGTTCCGTGCCGACATCGAGGCGGGCAAGCTGCCCAAGGTCTCGTACCTGGTGCCGTCGGCCGCGGATTCCGAGCACCCGTCGGCGTCGTCGCCCGCGGCCAGTGCGAAGCTGACGTACGACATGCTCGACGCGATCGCCTCGAACCCGAAGGTCTGGGCCAAGACCGCGCTGATCCTCACGTTCGACGAGTTCGACGGCTACTTCGACCACGTGCCGCCGCCCGTGCCACCGGCCGCGCGCACCGAGGAGTTCCACGACGGCAAGCCGATCGGCTTCGGGTGGCGGGTGCCGACGACGATTGTGTCGCCGTGGACGGTCGGCGGTTACGTCTGCTCGGAGACCTTCGACCACACCTCGGTGATCCAGTTCCTGGAGCGCTGGACGGGCGTGCACGAGCCGAACATCAGCCCGTGGCGGCGGACCGTCGCGGGTGACCTGACCTCCGCCTTCGACTTCCGGCACAGCGGCCGCAAGCCCCAGCTCGACACGCCTGCCCCGGTCCCGGCTCCCGTGCCTCGCTGGACGCCCACACCGCCTGAGGAGCAGTCGATTCCCAAGCAGGAGCCAGGAACCCGGCCGTCACGGCCGTTGCCGTACCGACCGGAGGTGTGGGCGAAACGGGAAGGCAAGACGCTTGTGCTGACCCTGCGCAACTTCGGCACGCAGAGCGCGCACTTCGCGATCTACCCGTACAACAAGGAGTTCGCGGCGCCGAAGCACGTGGACGTGCTCGGCTTGCAGATCGTCCGGATTCCGTTGCCCGGCAAGGACTACGACATCGAGGTGCACGGCCCGGCCGGGTTCAAGCGAACATTTACCTCGTGAGTGTTTCGGCCGGTTCTAACCGGCCAAAACACTCACGAGTGGGGTAGTTCCAGGCCGGTCCACTCCAGACAGTTCCAGCCGTCGCCGTTGGCCTCCAGCAGGACGTGACCGGTGTTGGGCAGCACGCCGACGTTGGCGAGCTGACCGGTCACGTTCTCGGCCAGCCACTCCGCGCCGAGCCGGATCATGCCGCCGTGGCTGACCAAGACGACCAGGCCGTCGGTGTGCTTGTCCTGGATCAGCCGGACCGCGTCGAGGAACCGCGTGCGGATCTCCGCGCCACTCTCCCCGCCCGGCATCCGGGCGTCCAGGTCGTCATTGGTCCAGCGCAGATAGATCTCGAAGAACTCCTTGATCGCGGCTTCGTCGGTGCGGCCTTCCAGATCGCCGACGAACACCTCGTGCACACCTTCGATCGGCTGCACCTCAAGGCCGTGCGCGGCCGCGATCGGCGCGGCGGTCTCCTGGGCGCGGGTGGCCAGGCTCGCGTAGACGGCCACCGGCGCGTCGGTCAACCGTGCCGCGAAGTCCGCGGCTTGCTGGTGACCTTCTTCGGTGAGCGGGGCGCCGGGGAGGCTGGTGTCGAGAGCGCGCTGCAGGTTGGACGCGGTCTGGCCGTGACGGACGAGCAACAACCGCATCAGAGGCCCTCCCGGACCTTGGCCAGCCACTCGGCGGCGGCCTCGTAGTCGGCGTCGGTCGCCCGGGCAGGAGCGTCCGACGTGGATTCATCGGCCTTCGGGTACGACCCGAGAAAGCGGACCTGGCGGCTGTTGCGGTGCAGCGCGGCCAGCGCGTCGCCGACCCGCTGCTCCGCGATGTGCCCGTCGAGATCCAGGTAGAAGCGGTATTCGCCGAACTGCCCCCGCAGCGGCCGGGACTCGATCCTGGTCAGGTTGATCCCGCGCAGCGCCAGTTCGGACAGCGTGTTGGCCAGCGACCCGGGCTCGTCGTGGGCGATGATCACGGCCAGCGACGTGCGGTCACGGCCAGTCGGCTGCGGCAGGTTGCCCGGCTTGCGCAGCAGCAGGAACCGGGTGACCGCGGTGTCGACGTCGGCCACGTCGGTCGCCAGCTCGTGCAGCGGGTAGTGCATGACGGCGACAGGCGCGGACACGGCCGCGTCGAACTCGCCTTCGTTGACGCGCACTGCCGCGGAAGCCGTCGACGTGGTCGCGACAGGCACCGCGTTGGGCAGGTTCTCGGAAACCCAGTAACGAACTTGAGCGAGCGCATGTGGATGGGAGGCAACGGTCTTGACGTCCTCGGCTTTCACGCCGGGACGCGTCAAGATCGAGAACCGGACAGGCAGGATGGCCTCACCGACCGCGAACAACGGCTCGTCTTCCGCCAAGGAGTCCATAGTCGCGGTCACGGCGCCCTCGACCGAGTTCTCGACCGGCACACACCCGGCGTCGACCTCGCCCGTGCGCACCGCGGCGAGCACCAACGGGACCGTGTCCACAGCGACGAACTCGGCGTCCCCGAACGTGCGGGCAGCTTGTTCGGTGAAGGTCCCCCGCGGGCCGAAGTAGGCGATACGTGACACGGCTCAACCATAGGGCACTTGATGGCGGTTCCCGTGCTGTCCCTGGCCTGACATGCTGTTGGGCGTGACCGCCGAGTCGGAGGCAAGCACCCAGCACTTGTCAGGTTCGTCTTCACCGGAGTTGGTGTTGTGCGCGGTTGAGGAGCCCCTCGCGCACGCTTGGGAGGCTGCGGCGCGACAGCGCCACGGCATACGCGTGCACCACGGTTCGGTACTCGACGCACCCGTGCAGGCGGTGGTGAGCCCAGCGAACTCGTTTGGCTGGATGCGTGGCGGGATTGACGCGGTCTACGCGGAGGCGTTCCCCAACATCGAGCAGACGGTGCGTAGCGCCGTGTTGGCGTTCCACGGCGGCGAACTGCCAGTGGGCGAGGCGTTGATCGTGCCGACGGGCGCGCCCATGCCCGCGTGGCTGATCAGCGCGCCGACGATGCGTGAGCCGGGCCAGTTACTGCCCGAGGACACGGTTCATCCCTACCTCGCGGCGCGCGGCGCGTTCCGGTTATGGCGGGACGGTCTTCTTGACGACGGAGTGCACATCCGGGACGTCATCCGCACCATCGCGCTGCCCGGGCTGGGCACCGGCACCGGCGGCGTCTCCCCGGAAACGTGCGCACGTCAGGTGATGGCGGCCTGGGACGAGGTGTTCTCACAGCAGTAGTTCGAACTCCAGCTCGTCCCTGATCGGGATGCCGTGCTTGCCCGTCAGTGGAATCTCCGGCTTGATCGCCCGCGCGGCCGCGATCGCCCCCGCTCGCAGCTCGCGCATGTGGAAGCCACGCCGTTGGTAGAAGCGGATCGCGTCGGTGTTGTCGTTGGTCGTCATCAGGATTATGCGTTCGCAGCCCAGTTCCCTGACGATCGATTTCATCGCCTCGAGCATCGCCGTGCCGACGCCGCCCTCGGCGACATAAGCGTTGAGCGTGACGAGCTCAGCGGTGTTGCCGTCGACGTAGTACGTGAGCAAACCGACAATCTCGCCGTCCTGTGAGGCGACTAACCCGGGTAACGCGGCGGCGTCCATGACGCGGCCATGTCCAATCACAACCCTTGGCGAACCCCAGCTTTCGGTCAGCAGCTGCGCGATTCTCGGCTGGTCGGCGGCTTCTAGGGGTCGCAGCGTGTACTTCGTCACAGCGCGAGCTTGCCAGTCACCACCTACCGTTAACTACGAGTTTTCCCTGCCTCGGCGAGGAGTGGCGCGATGGCGCGCGTGCGTGACCTGACCCCGTATGTGGAATTGCATCGGGAGCAGTGGCGAGAGCTGCGCAAATCAACGCCGCTGCCGCTGTCCGCCGGTGATCTGACCCGGCTGCGTGGTCTGAACGACCCGGTCGACCTCAGTGAGGTCGCCGAGGTCTACCTGCCGCTGTCGCGGCTGATCAACCTGCAGGTCCAGGCCCGGCAGCGACTGTCCGACGCGACCGCGACCTTCCTGGGCGAATCGGAGAAGGTGCCGTTCATCATCGGCGTCGCGGGCAGTGTCGCGGTCGGCAAGTCGACGACGGCCCGTGTGTTGCGGGCGCTGCTGGCGCGGTGGCCGGATCACCCGAGGGTCGAACTCGTCACCACGGACGGGTTTCTGTGGCCGCGTGCCGAGTTGCTGCGCCGCGGCATCATGCACCGCAAGGGTTTCCCGGAAAGCTACGACCGCAGGGCGCTGCTGCGGTTCGTCTCGGAGATCAAGTCCGGCGCGCCCGAGGTGCACGCGCCGATCTACTCGCACCTGCTCTACGACATCGTGCCCGGTGAGGAGCAGGTCATCCGGCGGCCGGACATCCTGATCGTGGAAGGCCTGAACGTGCTGCAGCCAGGGCCGAGGCTGACCGTGGCCGACCTTTTCGACTTCTCGATCTTCGTGGACGCGCACACCGAGGACGTCGCGCGCTGGTACGTCGAGCGGTTCCTGACGCTGCGGCACACCGCGTTCGCCAACCCGGAGTCGCACTTCCACCACTACGCCTCGCTGAGCGACGACGAAGCACGGCGCGAGGCGATGCAGCTGTGGAACGGGATCAACGAGCCGAACCTGATCCAGAACATCCTGCCGACCCGCCCGCGCGCCACCCTGGTCCTGCGAAAAGGCCCGGATCACAACGTATGCCGGGTTCGGCTCCGTAAGCTCTAGGTATGACCGTCCGGTTGCTGCTCGTCGACGACCACGAAGTCGTCCGGCGAGGGCTGCGCGACCTGTTGAACGGCGAGAAGGACATCGAGGTCGTCGCCGAAGCGGGCACAGTCGGCGAGGCGCTCGTACGAGCCACCGCCAGCAAGCCCGACGTCGCGATCGTCGACGTGCGCCTGCCCGACGGCAACGGCGTCGAGCTGTGCCGGACGCTGCGCTCGTTGCCCGACGGCCCGCGTTGTCTCGTGCTCACGGCGTTCGACGACGAGGAGGCCTTGGTCGGCGCGATCATGGCCGGAGCGTCGGGTTATCTGCTCAAGCAAGTCCGTGGGCACGACCTGGTGACGGCCGTGCACGAGGTTGCCGCAGGACGGTCCCTGCTCGATCCCGTCACGACCGCGCGCGTGCTCGACCGTATGCGCCGGGCCGCCGATTCGGACGAGCTGAACACGTTGACCGAGCGCGAACGCAAGGTCCTCGAGTTGATCGGCGAAGGCCTGACCAACCGGCAGATCGCCGAGCGGCTGTTCCTGGCCGAGAAGACCGTGAAGAACTACGTGACCTCGGTACTGGCCAAGCTCGGCATGGAACGCCGCACGCAGGCGGCAGCCTGGGTGGCCCGCCGCTCAACGGGGCGTTAGCGGCACCTTCCAGGTCACCGTCGTACCCGTGCGGGCACTGGACCTGACCTCACAGTCCCCACCGGCTTGCTCGGCACGTTCCCGCAGGTGGTTGAGCCCCCGCTGGGTCACGCCCGGCGGGATGCCGCAGCCGTTGTCGACCACGTGCAGTTCGAGGTCGTACGGGGTGACCTTGAGCTGGACCCGGACACTGCTCGCGCCGGAATGCCGGACCACATTGGAGAGTGCCTCCCTGAGCGCGGCCCTGGTGTGGTCGGCCACCTCAGCGGGAACGGATTTCGGCTCACCGACGATGTCCAGGCGCGGGGTGAACCCGAGCAGCTCACCGGCGGTCGCGACCTCGGACCGGACAGTTTCAGCCAGATCCATCGGCTCGGTCGGATCGGGGTTGAGCAAGGCCCGGACCGTGCCCCGGATCTCCGCGATCGTCGCGTCCAACTGATCGACGGCATCGGCAAGCCGCGCGGCGTCCGCCTTGGCCAGCCGCTTGGCCGGCCTGCGCACCAGCAGGTCCAACTGCATGCCGGCGCCGTAGAGCCGCTGGACGATCACGTCATGCAGGTTGCGGGCGATCTTCTCGCGCTCTTCGAGGACCGCCACCCGTTGCCGTGCGTTCGATCCCTCGGCCAACACGAGCACGAGCCCAGCCTGCGCCGCGAACGCCGTCAGGACTTCGACTGTCGGAGGCGTAAACGGTTGCGCGCCCTTCTTCCGGTAGACGGTCAGCGCGCCGAGCCTTCGTTCCCTCGTGCCGAAGGGAGCCGCCGCGAAGGGCCCGAACCCCCAGAGCTCCTTCGGGACGAACGGCGAGGTCCGCGGGTCCGTGGTGACGTCGTCGACGACCATCGGGATCCCACTGCGCGCGACCCTCGCGGCCGACGACCGCGTGGAGAGCACCAAGCCAACCGGGTCCTCGAGGATGGTGTTGCCGTGCGCGGCCTCGACCGTGAGCCGCCCGTCCTCCCCGCGCGCCATCACCAACCCGAGATCGGCCTCGGCCAACTCGGCGGCGACCTCGACGACCATGGCAAGGACGGCCTCGGGCTCCTCGCCGGAGAGCACAGCCGTGGCGATCTCGGTGGACGCGGTCAAGGCCCGCGCGGCCAATGTCGGATCCATAATCGTCAACAAGGCTATGCCACCCGGCCCGCGTCGACCCGGATCACCATGTCCGCCTCGGCCGCTTCCTCGGGCCGATGCGTGACGTGCACCAACGTCCTCCCTTTGAGGTTCTGCGCCAAACCGCTCAGGACCGTCTTGGCCGTCGGTACATCGAGGTGAGCCGTCGGCTCGTCGAGGATGACGAGGTCGGCCTGTGGCGCGGCGAGAAGGGCGCGGGCGAGGGCCAACCGGTCCGCTTCACCACCCGAGACCATGCCGACAAGGTTGTCGAGCCGGTCCGTCCAGTGCGCCAGGCCCGCGTCGGCCAGTGCCTGCTTGAGGAGTTCGTCGCTGGCGTCCGGGGATCCGAGGCGGAGGTTCTCCCGGATCGTCGTGGAGACGAGTTGCGGCTCTTGCGGGCACCAGGCGACTTTGTCCGGGACTTCGGCCGTGCCCTTCTCCGCTGGCAGGAAGCCGAGCATGAGGGCAAGGAGGGTGGATTTGCCCGCGCCCGAGGGGCCGACGATGGCCACGTGGCTGCCCGCCGGGATGGTGAGCGTGACGTCTTTCAGACTCGGCTCGGCCGCTCCCGGCCACCGGACATCCACCCCCTCAAGACTCACGGCCGCCCTGGTCGCGCCCGGCTTCTGTCGCACGAACGGACCGTTGCCTCCAACTAGTTGTCCACAACCCACGGAAACCCCCCTTGACCAGCCGTTATCCCGATAGAATGGGTCCGGGGTCGCCCCCCTGGGAGTGGCGGGGGCTACCTGGGGACGGGATGGGTTTGGCAGTTCAGCTGCTTGGGGGCCGGAGGGGGACGGCGGTTCAGGCGTTTTGGGCTGGGGTGGGTGTGGCGGCTCAGCTTCCTCGGGGCGTGGCGGCTCAGTTTCCTGGGCGCCTGACGGTTCAGCTTCCTCGGGGCGTGGCGGTTCGGCTTCCTGGGCGCCTGGCGATTCGGCTTCCTGGTGGCGTGGCGATTCAGGCGTCTTGGGTTGGGATGCCGCTGGGATTGAGTGGGCTCGGGCGTAGGCGGCTTTGAGGGCGTCCCTGTGCTGGAGCGCCGGCGGGAGCAGCGCGAGTACCTCCGCCAGAGCCAACGGCACCAACGCCAGGACCGGATTTCCTGTTGTGGCACCGTAAGCTGCCGCCAGCCCGGTAGCCAGGGTGATCACGGCGGTCGCGGCTCCCGCACCAAATGCTTGCTTCCGCGTACGTCGAGCCAGATCAGAGTCGACGCGAGCGAGAGCGACCCGTTTCTCTTGTGCAGCACCGAAAACGATGAGCTCGGGCGCGGCCTCCAGCAGCGTGAGCACACCTGCTGCGACACCGCGCCGGCCCTCCGCGAGAGCGGTCGTGGCGCGACGCTCCAAGAACCTGGCGAGCAACGGCGCACCGACACCGCCAAGCAGCACGGCGCCCACAAGGACAAGACCAGCCGTCGGAGACAGAACGGCCTGAACACCAACGGCCACAGTGCACACAACCGCAGCGATGATCGGCGGTACGAGGACCCGCGGGGTCAGGTCGCGGACGGTGTCGACGTCATCGACGAGTCGTTGCAAACCCTCGCCGCGTGCCAAGCCGGCGGTGCGGGCGGGGCCGAGAGCGACCAACCGCTCCCATAGCGACACCCGCAATTCGGCGGCCCGCCTGAAAGCGGCGTCGTGCGTGACGAGGCGTTCGAGGTAGCGCAACCCGGCACGCGCCAAACCGAAAGTCCGGACGCCGACGATGGCGACGGTCAGAGTCAGGATGGGTGGTTGTTCGGCGGCTCGTGCGATCAGCCACGCAGACACCGCTGTCAAAGCGACGCCGCTCGCGAGGGCCAACGCACCGACCAACGCGCCGAGTAGCTCTCGCCGAGTCATCCTTACGCGGGCACCTTTGCCGGACTCGCCTGACACCGACGTAGGAACAGCCGCAACGGGCACGGATTCCTCAGTCAGCTTGACTTCGCGGTGCGTTGCCAACAGTACCGCCACGCCATCGTTCGCGAAGTCGTACACCGACCGCATCACGTGGCTGGCGGTGGCGGCGTCCAGATGGGCGGTGGGCTCGTCGAGCAGTAGGACTCGGGCACCGCGGTTGACGCGCAAGAACGCTCTGGAAAGAGCGATCCTTTGACGCTCCCCTGTGGACAGTTCGATGATCTTGCGGTCCAGCAAGTGTTCAGCCGCCGCCAATGAAGCCGCCGCGCGCATCTCCTCCACAGTGGGCGGCACATTGCGGTCGCTCACCGCGAGCCGAAGCTCCTCCATCATTGTGACGCCCGCGAAGGCGGGGCGCTGTGGCACCCAGGCAACGATCCGCCGCCAGGCCGAGAGATCCGAAGCGCCGACCACAACGGACCCCGAAGACACAGGGACAAAACCCAACAGAGCAGCGATTGTTGTCGACTTGCCGCCGCCACTTGGCTGCGAGAGCCGCACGATCTCGCCTGGCCGCAGCGTGAACGACACTCCGTCCGGCGCGAATCCGTCCCGTCGGGCCACCCGCAGATCCGACACTCTGGCCACGACGTCCGACGAGAACTGCAAAGAAGAAGGCACCGAACCGGAAAGTGCATGCACGCGGCGGATTGCCTCGATACCGTCCTCGCTGGCGTGGTGCGCCGCGCCGGCCGCGCGCAGCGGGAAGTAGCACTCCGGCGCCAGGATCAGCACGAACAGTCCGACGAGCAGCGTCATGTCGCCGGAGACCAGCCGGACGCCGATGATCACCGCGACGACCGCGACCGACAGTGTCGCGATCAGCTCGAGCGCCAACGATGAGGCGAACGCCGTCCGCAAGGTCGTCATGGTCGCGCGGCGATGCCGTTCGGAAACGCGGCGGACCGCCTCGGCTTGGGTCGCGGCACGCCGGAAAGCCGTCAGTACGGGCAACGCCCGGACCATTTCGAGCAAATGCGCGGACAACCGCGCCGTGGCGTCCGCCGACTCGGCCACCTTTGACGCGGTGTGCTTTCCGATCAGAATCGCGAACAACGGCACCAGGGGCACCGTCACCGCGATCACGACCGCTGCGGGCCAGTCGACGAACAGGATTGCCGCGCCCACCGAAATCGGCACGACGGCCGCGGTTACCAAGGCCGGCAGGTAGACCGTGAAGTACGCGTCGAGGGCGTCCAATCCCTTGGTGACGAGCACGGTCAATGAGGCTGGACCGTGCGCGGAAATCCACTCCGGTCCGCGGGCCAAGGACGTGTCCAGGACCTGCGCCCGCAATTCCTCTTTCGCTCCGGCTGCCGCGCGGGCGGCGACGACCTGCGTTGCCCAGTTCAACAATGCGCGCGCGATAACGGATCCGACGAGTACGACGAGCAATCCATGCCCGGTCACCACCGAAGCGAGCGACCACGCCTGGGCGACGAGAGCCACCGCCGACAGGAAAGCAAGGACGAAACACAGGGCCAAAGCCCGGCGCGCTGATGCTGGCAACGCGCCGAGCGGGCCCCTCCCCAACCGGTCCTGGGCGGGATTACGCCGGCCGGGAGAGCTCATGGCACACGCACCGGCGGAATGTGGCCAGTGCCAATGCGTTTCCGGAACACCCAGTACGTCCAGCCTTGGTAGACCAGCACCGCGGGCGCGCCGAATCCGGCGATCCAGGTCATCACCTGAAGGGTGTACGGGCTGGACGCCGTTTCTTCGATCGTCAAGGAGAATGACGGATCCACAGTGGACGGAATGACGTTCGGGTACAGTGCGCCGAACAACGCGACCACCGAACCGATGATCACCATCGCCATCAGCGCGAACGCTCGTCCTTCCCGTCCGGCGGACAATACGACAAGCGCCATGATTCCGGTGAGCACGACGATTCCGACGACCAGCCAGGTCCACGAGGAACCGGCGCGCATCTGCACCAGGAGCAGCAGTCCGAGCAAGGGCAACAAGGCCACTGGGCCGATGCGCAGTGCCAGGCGGCGCGCTCGCGATCGTATTTCCCCGTCGGTTTTCAACGCTACGAACACAGCACCGTGCACGAGCGAAAAACCTACGATCGCGAGCGCGCCGAGCAGGGTCTCCCATTGGAAGGCCGCGAACGCGGACCCCACCCGGTTTCCGGCCGCGTCAATGGGCAACCCAAGCACGTTCCACGACAGCAACAGCCCGACACCCAATGCCGGCAGCCACGAACCGATGACGATCACCCGGTCCCAGTTGCGCCGCCAGCGCACCGAATCCACTTTGCCGCGGTACTCGAAGGCCACACCCCGTCCGATCAAACCCACGAGTACCGCGAGCAAAGGCAGGTACGCGGAACTCAGCAAAGTGGCGTACCAGCCAGGGAAAGCCGCGAATGTCGCACCGACGGCGACAATCAGCCATACTTCGTTGCCGTCCCATACCGGGCCGATGGTGTTCACCATCACGCGCCGTTCGGTCTCGTCCCGCGACAGCACCGGCAGCAGCATTCCGACACCGAAGTCGAAGCCTTCGAGGAACAGGTAGCCGAGCCAGAAGAAGGCGATGATCAGAAACCAGATCAGTGCCAGGTCCATAACAGACTCCTAGTACGCGAACGCGAGTTCGTCGGACTTCTTCTCGGCGGGCTTGTCGGGCGGCGGCATCACCCCGGCGATTCCGGCGCGGGCATAGCGCCGCAGCAGGAACACCTCGAGCACCGCCAGTACCGCGTAAACCAGCGTCAGCACGATCAAAGACGTCAGGACTTCGCCGACCGAAAGCCCGGAAACACCGCGCGCGGTGAACATCCAGACGCCGTCGACCCCGGTCGGATTCGGCACGACCACGAACGGCTGCCGTCCCATCTCGGTGAAGATCCAGCCGAAACTGTTGGCGATGAACGGTGTCGCGATTCCGGCCAACGCGGCCCGGCGGAACCACGGCGATGAAGGCATTCGGCCACCGCGAGTGAGCCACAAAGCGGCTGCGGCGGCCAATGCGGCCAGCGCACCGAACCCGATCATGAACCGGAATCCCCAGTACGTCACGGGCAGATTCGGCACGTAGTCGATCGGCTGCCCGGACAGTTCGCCCAACTGGGGGTCCACCGGGTAGAACTCGCCGTATTTCGCCCTGTACTCCTTGACGAGGTCCTCGATGCCCTTGACCTCGCTGGAAAAGTCGTTGTGCGCCAAGAACGACAGCAACGCGGGCACGGTGATCGACTTGACGTTCTCGCAGTCCGGCCGCGCCACGTCGCCGTACGCGAAGATCGAGAAGCTGGCGGGCTGTTCGGTGTGGCACAACGCTTCCGCCGCGGCCATCTTCATCGGCTGCTGCTCGAACATCAGCTTGCCCTGCAGGTCACCGGTCACCGCGAGCAGTGCAAAGGAGACCATCCCGACGACACCGCCGAGCTTCAACGAAGCCCGCCAGACCTGCCGCTCCTCTTTGCGCCGCGTCAGGTGCCAGACTGCGACGCCGACCAGGAAAGCGCCTGCCACCGCGAAACATCCGGCGATCGTGTGCGGGATCGCGGCCAGTGCGGTGTTGTTGGTCAGCAGCGCCCAGATCGACGTCAGCCGCGGCCGTCCATCGACCAGTTCCACCCCGACCGGGTGCTGCATCCACGAGTTGGCGGCCAGGATGAAGTACGCCGACGCGACCGTGGCCAGCGAGAACGCCCAGGCACACGCCAGGTGCACCTTCTTGGGCAGCTTGTCCCAGCCGAAGATCCACAGGCCGAGGAACGTGGACTCGACGAAGAACGCCAGCAGCCCCTCCATCGCCAGCGGCGCGCCGAACGCGTCGCCGACGAACCGCGAGTAGGCGCTCCAGGTCATCCCGAACTGGAACTCCTGCACGATCCCGGTGACCACCCCCATGGCGAAGTTGACCAGCATCAACTTGCCCCAGAACTTGGTCATCTTCAGGTACTTCACGTCGCCGGTACGCACCCACGCCGTCTGCATCCCGGCGACGAGGACCGCGAGTCCGATCGTCAGCGGGACCATCAAGAAGTGGTAGACGGTGGTGATGCCGAACTGCCACCGCGCCAGGTCCAGAACGTCCACACCAGAATCATGCGATCGGTGAAGATCTTTCGCTGGGTGCGGCAGTCCTCTATCGTCGGGACCTAGGTCCTGGGGGGTGTGACTGTGCGCACGCGGTTCGCCATCGCGTCCATCATCGATTCCACCGCGAGTGGCGCATGGCCACCGTTCGCGTTGCTCTTCCTGGTGAACGCACAGCACCTGAGCGTCACCGCAGCGGGGATGAGTCTAACGGTCGGGGGACTCATCGGCCTGACCGTCGGCCCTGCCGTGGGCATGCTGCTGGACCGGATCGGGCCGGCCAAGCTGGTGATCGCGTCCAATGTGGTCAGATTGGCCGGTTTCGCCTACTATCCGCAGGCCGACACGGTCGCCGAAGCTGTGGTCGTGGCGACCGTGCTCAGCGTCGGCGACCGTCTCTTTTGGACGTCCAACGCGCCGTTCGCGAAGGCGGTCAGCAACGGCGAGCGTGATCTCGAACGGCTGCTCGGCCGCCAGTCGATCGGCCGGTTCGTGGGCTTCGGCGTCGGATCCGCGCTGGTCGGGATCATGCCGAACGTCGCAGATCCGACGGTCTACAACGTGGTGAACTACGTGACCGCCGCACTGCTCGGGCTGGCGGGCGCGATCCTGCTCGGCATCTCGGCGCCCGCGAACCCCACGGCGAAGGCGGGCTGGCCGCTCGTCCTGCGGGACCGCAGGTATGTCGCGATCTGCGCGACGCAGATCCTGTTCTGCCTTGCCAGCGTCGGCAAGTACACGGTCCTGCCGATCGTGATCATCAACGAGCTGCACAAACCGGCGTGGGTGGCGGGCGCCGCGATGATCATCGGCACGGTCGTCTACGTCCTGGTGCAGGAACCTGTGCTGCGGATCGCGGAAAAGTACCCGCGCGGCCTCGGCATGATCATCGCGGCCGGCTTGTTCGCGGCGAGTTTCGCGGCGCTGGCGATCTTCCCGGCCACGCCGGTCATCTTCGCGACGAGTGCGGTCATGTCCGTCGCCGAGGCCCTCTTCAGCCCGCTCAGCACGGCCGCAGCCGCCGATGCGGCGCCCAAGGAGGCTCAGGGCCGCGCCAGTGCCCTGTTCCAGCTCTCGTGGGGCACAGCGGTCGCGCTCGGCCCCGGTCTGCTCACCGGCCTCATGACCCTCGGCACAACCACGCTCTGGCTGACGTTGGCCGTCATCTCAGCAGCCGCCGTACCCGCGGTCATCGCAACGCAGCGGCGACCTCTGCGGCAGTCCGCACAACCTGAGGTCCCACAACCTCCGCGTGCAGACGTTCAAAAGTGACCACGCCAACGCTGGCCCGTAGCCCTGACACACCGCGTACGGGCGCTGCGATGCCATACGCCCCCGCTTGCAGCTCCCCTGCCGTCGCCACCCATTCCGGACCGTCGAACGGCAACAGAATGGCTTTGCCTGCCGCACCCTTACGCAACGAGTGACGCGTCCCCACGCGGTAGGCGACGTGATACGCCGTCCACGACGGCTCGACGACAGCGACCGCCTGCGCCTCATCCCCGTCGGCGACGGTCAGATGCGCCGTCGCCCCGATCGACTCCGCCAGCTCACGCAGCGCGGGCAACGCGGCATGCCGCAATTGCGGCAGAACGCGCGCTGAGAGCCGCAACAGCCCCAGACCCAGCCGAACACGCGAGCCCTCCCGCCGGACGAGCCCACGGGCCTGCAACGGCACCAGAAGCCGGTACACGGCGGCTCGGCTGGCGCCGATCGCCGCCGCGAGGTCGCTGATCGTCGGCGCCTCGGACTCCGAGTCCGCGACCGCCTGCAGCAGCGCCAGCCCCCGGTCGAGCGTCAGGGAGCTCTCTTTGCCGTGCACGCCCGGCGAGGTCATGACGCGGGCAACACTGTGCCGGCCACCTCCGCGAGCCCCACGACCGAGCCGTCCGGGCCCGGCGCGGTCGCGGTGATCCGCACGGTGTCGTGATCCTCCAGGAACGTTCGCTGCTCACCGCCGGCCAGCGTGATCTTGTCCCGGCCGCCCCAGCTGATCTCCAGAAAACAGCCCAATTGGTCCCGGTCGGGTCCGGACACCGTGCCGGACGCGAACAGGTCGCCGGGCCGGACGGTCGCGCCGTTCACGGTCATGTGCGCCAACTGCTGGGCGAACGAGTAGAACATGTCCGCGAACCGCGGCCGGGACACGATCGTGCCGTTCCAGTCGATCTGCAACAGCAGGTCAAGCCCCCACGGCTGGTCCTCGACCAGGTACTCCTGCACCGGGTGGTTACGCGGCGGCGTGTGCACGCGCGCGGCCGAGAACGCGTCGAGCGGCGTCACCCAGGCCGACACCGACGTGGCGAACGACTTGCCAAGGAACGGCCCGAGCGGCTGGTACTCCCAGCCCTGGATGTCCCTGGCGGACCAGTCGTTCACGAGCACCACGCCGAACACGTGGTCCGCAGCCGACGACGTCGACACGCGGCTGGTCACGGGTCCACCGCAGACGAACCCGACCTCGGCCTCGATGTCCAACCGCTGCGACGGTCCGAAGGCTGGGCCCTTGCGCTGACCGTGCGGCCGCACGACAGGCGTGCCCGACACGACGACGGTCCCGGCGCGGCCGTGGTAACCCACAGGCAGGTGAGTCCAGTTGGGCAGCAACGGTTCGTCGTGCGGGCGGAAGATCCGGCCCGCGTTCTCCGCGTGGTACTTCGACGAGTAGAAGTCCACGTAGTCGGCGACCTGGAACGGCAGAACGGCGTTATCTATAGGTATCAGCGTGGCGCCCTTCGGGGCCGCCGCTGCCTGGGTGAGCTCGATCAGCCGGGCCCGGACGTCCGTCCACGCCTGCCTGCCCGCCGCCAGCAGCGGGTTCAGCGTGTCCGCCGAGACCAGCTCGGCGTGTTCACCGAAGGAAGACGCGATCGGCCTCAGCGGCAACGCCTGGTCGCCCACTCGCACGGCGATCTGGCCGTCGACGACGCCGTACGGCAGCGTCTGCGGACCGAACGGCTGATCGGCTCTGAAGGCCTCGTCTTCCACCCACGTCACAGCAACCCCAGTTGTTCCAAGTCGGCGACCGGCTCGGCCAGCGAGCACGAACCGTAAGACGCGAAGACACCGCGGACCGCGTGCGCGGCTGCCTCCGACAGCTCGCCCGCCTCCTTGGCGAGTGCGTCCGAGTCGGTGCTGCCCAGCGCCTCACGGACGTCTCCGCCGGACAGCGACCGCGCCGTGGCGACCAACAGGTTGAGGAAGCCGTGGTGGGTGAATCCGGTCTCCTCATCAGTGTGCCGGACCGCGTTGTGCAGACCGGCGGTTGCCTTGAACGACACGCCGCCGGTGCTGACCACGGACAGGAAGTCGGAGATCTCGTCCACGGTCGGGAACGCCTGCTGGCTCAGCCCGCCGCAGCGCAGCTTGGGCCAGCTGCCGTGCTCGGCGACCTTGCGGATGCTCTCCAGCCAGTCCGGGCCGCCGCGGCGCGGCTCGATCACCCGGATGACGTCCTCGGGGACGAACTCGGAGACCCGCTCGAGCCACTGGTCGTCCACGTCGGACGGGGCGGGCATCTCGACCATCCGCAGGGCGAGCAGCTCGGTGCGCGACTCGACGATGGACAGCGCCTTGGGTACGCCGCCGAGGCCGGTGTCGATCACCAGCGACAAGGCGACCGGCTTAACCGGACGGGCCTTGATCAGCTCGGTGATCAGCTCGGGCAACCGGGACGCTGGGCACAAGAAGAGGCCCATCACAGCGGCCCGGTTCGACGACCGCATTTCCAGGTGCGCCGCGATCGCGTCGGGCATCGCGGCGTTGCCCGGCGGGAACAGGGCGGCGTCGTCGACAAGCCTCGCGAGCAGGGGCGGAACACCTCGAGGGCCGGGCGGCGGGAGTTCGACTGCGCTTGACACGGCTGACACGCTAGTAGCGTACCGGCAACTGAACAAAAATGTCCGTTATCCGGACACAGGAGAGGACATGCCTTACTACCGAAGCGTGGGCGAGATACCCCGAAAGAGGCACACCCAGTTCCGCGCACCGGACGGTTCGCTTTACGCCGAAGAGCTGATGGGTGTTGAGGGGTTCTCCAGTGATTCGGCGCTGCTGTACCACCGCCACCTGCCGACCGCGATCGTCAACGCGGTCCACGTGTCCGACGAGCGGACAACGACCCCCAACCTGCCGCTGAAGCCCCGGCACTTCCGTTCGCAGGAACTGAAGTGGGACTCTCCGGCCGAGGTCGACGCGGTGACCGGACGCCGCCTGTTGCTGGGCAACGCCGACGTGAAGATCTGCTTCGTCGCGGCGACCCAGCCGTCACCGCTGTACCGCAACGCCGCGGGCGACGAGCTGTTGTACGTCCAGACCGGGACCGCGGTCATCGAGACGATCTACGGGGCGCTGACCGTCGGCGACGGCGACTACGTGGTCATCCCGACCTCATGCACCTATCGGGTGGTTCCCGGCGAGGACCTCCGGATGCTGATCCTCGAAGCGACGGGTCACATCGGCCCGCCCAAGCGGTACCTGTCGACGAAGGGCCAGTTCCTCGAGCACTCGCCGTACTGCGAACGCGACCTGCGCGGCCCGACCGAGCCGTTGCTGGTCGACGGTACGGACGTGGACGTCTTCGTGCGGCACCGCGCGGGCGTGACGCGGTTTACCTATGCGCACCACCCATTCGACGTGGTCGGCTGGGACGGCGCGTTGTACCCGTGGGTGTTCAACATCCGTGACTTCGAGCCGATCACCGGCCGCGTGCACCAGCCGCCGCCGGTGCACCAGACCTTCGAAGGCCCGAACTTCGTGGTGTGCTCGTTCTGTCCGCGCAAAGTGGACTACCACCCGCTCGCGGTACCGGTGCCGTACAACCACGCCAACGTGGACTCGGACGAGCTGATGTTCTACGTCGGCGGAAACTACGAGGCGCGTAAGGGTTCTGGCATCGGGTTGGGTTCGTTGTCGTTGCACCCCGGCGGGTGTACGCACGGCCCACAGCCCGGGGCGGCCGAGGCGTCGCTTGGCGTGGACTACTTCGACGAGACCGCAGTCATGGTCGACACGTTCCGTCCGTTGGAGCTCGGTGAGGGCGCTGAGGCCTGCGAGGATCCGCGTTACGCGTGGAGCTGGGCGCAGCGCGGCCCCGACTGGACCTGATCGTGCGTTAACGAAAAGCCTGGCCCACCCGAGAACCGCGGTGTGGCCAGGCTTTTACGATCGACTCGGCAGGCAGCCGGCGAATCGATCGGCATCGTTCTCCGGGTGACGCGTCGCGCCGTGACCGGCCTCTCCAGGAGTGAACTCGTCCAGCTGACCAGGCACAGCTACGCCCATCGGGCCCGGCTCGCCGAAGGCCTCACCGAGCTCTACGGGGCCGATCTGCCGCGCACATGGCACCGGACGTTCAGCAGGGCGGCGGTGCTCGATGCCAGTTGCGAAGTGCGCAACTGGCGTTCCGGCTGTCGGATCATGCTGGCCGCGTTGCTGATCGCACTCGCGGCGTCGGGTCTGTGCTGGCTCGTGTTGTTCCTCGGTGCCGATCGCCCGTGGATGTTCGTTGCCATATCAGGCTTGGTTCTCGTCGCCGGCGCCTTGGGCTCCGTGTCCTATGTGATCAACGATGCGGCACCGGCGATGGCTCTGCTCAAAGTGTCCGCCGCGAGCACTCTCGTGGGTGCGATGCTGCTGTGGCTGTCCGGCAGTTCGATCACCTTCGAGAGGGTGGCCAGTGGCGCGGAGGCGGCCGCTTCGTTCCTGGTCCTCGCGGCGTCCAGCGCACTCGGTGCGATGTTGTCGAGTGCCGGTCTGGTCTGCGTCCGGCTGGCCATGAAACGGCGGCGCGCCCGGGTGTTCCCCGAATCAGTCGTGATCATCTACGGGGCCGAGGTCCTCGCCATGCTCGACGGTGTGGAGCCAGGCATGCGGATGGCGATGAAGAACCGTGTGATCAACTGGCTCGCCTACATCGAACCGTGCCTGCGTGGGTTGTCCCGCAAACTGCCACTGCCGCCCAACTCCAGCCGTCAACTCGTCGAGCAGCGGTTCGCCCAGGCGTCCACGGCCGTCGGCGAGTATCAGGCGTGGGTCGCGTTGGAACAGCCACAGACGATCAAGGACCTGCGTACGTCGATACTTCAGCTGGTCGGCGCGGCCGTGACCGGCTTCTACCACGATCTGCCGCAACCGACCGGCGAGATCCGTCCTGCCAGGACGTGGATTCGCGGCGTGCGCCAGGTGCTCATCGGCCTGATCCCCGTCGGAGCGCTGGTGTCGTTGCCACTGCTCGGCATCACGCTGCCCGAGCCACTCCGGCAGTGGGTCACCGGTCTCGCGTTGGTCTGGTTGATCGCCAGGTTGATCAAGCTGTTCGACCGGGACGTGTCCTGGCAGGACATTCAGGAAGCGATCCGCACCGGCGGGCAGAAGGGACCCTGACCGCATTCCCAAGCAAATATTTGATTGGGATTTTCGGTACCACGAACCGGCACTATCCACATGCGACACACGAATTCGGCCGACACGCGACCGGAAATCCCAAAACTGGACAGCCGTGTTGAAAAATACGGGACATGGCAAAACCAGAACGCCCACCATATGTGCGTAGGAGGCTAGGAGCAAAGCTAAAGCGTATGAGAGAAGCGTCCGGTCATACGCTCGACTCAGCCGCGTTGGCGTTGGACAAGACACGGAGCGCGTTGCACCGTATAGAGACTGGTGAGACGAAGGCGAACGTGCACCTCGTACGCACTATGATGGACCTGTACGACCACTTCGAACCAGCTCTTATCGAAGCGACTCGTAAATCTCTGAGAAAGCCATGGTTCGCTGCGTACGGCGTGCAGGACAACGGCGGTTATCTCGGCGTGGAAACCGAGGCGAGCCACGTCGACGAGTTCTCCGCACAGGTCGTTCCCAGTCTCCTGCAGATCGACGGATACATCCGTGCGCTATTCATGACTCGTGGCAATACGAATCCTGAACAGGCCGCACTGATCCGATTGTTCCGGCAACGCCGGCTGATCTCCGAGACCGAACCGCTCACGTACACCGCGATCGTCGACGAGGCCGCATTGATGCGACAGGTCGGCGGCGAGGCGGTGATGCGCGAACAACTGCACCACCTCCTGGAGGTCGCGAACCTCCCGACCGTCACACTCCGCGTGCTCCCGCTCGACCTCGGCGCGCATGACGCCCTGCCAGGCCCGTTCTGCCTGCTGTCCTTCCCGGATCCGGAGGATCCCGAGTACCTCTACGTCGAGCACGTCACCGGCACCCTGCATTGCGAGGAGGAGCAGGAGGTCACCGAGGCGCGGATGGTTTTCGCCCAGCTGCAGTCGGTCGCGCTCGATCCGGACGACTCGGTGGCCCTGATCCGCCGCCTCACCCGAACCATGATCAACGGCTGACCTGCGACGACAAGAACTGTCGGTGGGTGGCCCTAAAGTCTCATCCGAGATCGAGAGACTTTGGGGGTCTTGCGGGATGGATGTCGACGCGGTCCTGGCGCTGAGCCCGGACAAGCAGGTCGCCGGAAGCGCGGCCCGGCTTGCCGCGCCCGGCAACTGGAGCGAGCTCGGGCACGACGAGCACGCTCTGTGGGGCCTGTGCAAAGGCAGCGGCAAGAAGCCGTACCAGGTGTGCGTCGACCTCACCGACCGGGCGACCAAATGTTCCTGCCCGTCAAGGAAATTCCCATGCAAGCACGCGGTCGCGGTGCAGGTCATGCACGCTCGGGGCAACGCGCCCGCGGCTCAGCCGCCGGAGTGGGTGAGCGAATGGCAGCACCGCAGGGAGGTGCGGAAAACGCCGAAACCGCTCGACGACTCGCCGGAGGCGGTCGCGCGGCGGGCCGCCCAGCGGGCGAAAACCGTTGAGGCGCGGGATCTTGCTGTGCAGGGTGGGGTGGCCGGGCTGCGTGAGTGGCTGGCCGATGTCGCCCGGCGCGGTGTCGCCGAGCTCGCCGGACGGGATCGCGCGTGGTGGGAGTCGATCATGCGGCGGATGGTCGACGCGCAGGCTCCCGGCCTTGCCGGGGCGCTGGAGGATCTGGCCACTGTCGTCTTCTCGGGTGGTCAGCACTGGGCCGAGCGCGCCGCTGATCGCCTTGGCAGCCTGCACCTTCTTGCCACGCTCGCGGCCAATCCGCCGCCTGAGCTGAACGACGTCGTACGTATGCGCCTCGGCTACACCGTCACCGAACAAGAGGTACGTGAGAAGCCTGCTTGGCACGACTCGTGGGTTGTCCTTCTCCGCAAAGACGAGGACGACGGCCGCGTACGCACAACCCGTCAATGGGTGTGGGGGCGTGAACGGCGCGAGTGGGTGACGGTCATTCGTCACGCGGCAGGCGGCGCGATCCCTGGACCTGCGCTTCCCGTTGGGGAATTCACCGGCGATCTTCATCCGTATCCGGCGGGTGCACCGCGTCGGATGGCGGTCGGCGACCGCGATCCGTCGACGGCCGCGCGTCCCATCGAACTCTCCGCGACTTGGACAGATGCCTTGGCAGGCTTGGAACCTCTGCTCCGCCAGGACCCGTGGCAACGACTGCACCCGTTGACGTGCAAGCAAGTCCGGCTCGCCGAAGGTCTGCACGCCATCGATGCCGACGGGCGTACCTTGCCTGTCGTCGACGACCTCGCAGCCGACCGCGCACTGGCGATTCATGGTGGCCAACCGTTTGACGCCATTGGCTTGTGGGACGGCTGGTCGTTCCGGCTGGGTGCCGTGGCCGAGCCCGGTGGAGCGCCGGAGGTGGTCTCATGAGCTGGTCCGAGGTCACCCAGAAGATCATCATCGGCTCCCCGGACCCTGAGCGGGCGCTGGCCGATTGCGCGGCGTATGGCCTGGCCAGACGGGGTGGCCGGATCGCGCCGACGAGCGACGTCGAGCCGATCGCGCCCGCGCCGAACGACAACCGCAAGGAAGCGTCGGCGCGAGTCGGCGCCATCTTCAGCCAGGTCATGGCAACCGAGGACAACGAGATGCTGCGCGAATGCTGCCACGCGCTGGACCGCGCGAACCTCGTCGTGCCGTATCGCCAATTGCCGGACATTCTCGCGGCGGCAACGGCCCGATCCGTTGTGCGCGATGCGGTTCTGCCTGCGCTTGGCTCGCGGGGCCGTTGGCTCGCGCAACGCCGTGTCGGCTGGGCATGGGCCGCGGGCGATGGCATTGAGGACGCCGTCATTGACATCGACGACGCCCTCGACCTTTCGCCGGTCCAGCGCAAGGCACGGCTCAACGCGGCTCGCAAGCAGGATCCTGAGCGGTTCCGGGCGTACATCGTCGAGCACTGGCCCGAGCTGCGCCGGGTCGAGGACCGCAAGCTGCTCATCGCCGCACTGTCGGAAGGCCTTACCGCGGCGGATGAACCGGTCCTCGAACAGGCCCTCGACGACCGGTCGGCCAACGTACGCGAAGAAGCAGTCGCGCTGCTCAGGAAGATCCCGGGCTCTGCACTGTCCAAACGCGCCGAGCATCGCATACGCGCTGGCCTGCTTGAAGAGACTGTCGACCTGCACCCGGACGGCCCGTACGAACAGGAGCCGACTCGGGAGGAGTTGCGTGACTCACCGGTCCGCCGGACGGGGTCCGCGCGGTTGAAAGCCGACGCTGCCAGCGTGTCGCCGGATTTCTGGATCGACTGGCTCGGTCCGAAAGCACCACGCAAGCTGCGGCTCAGCACGTGGGGCACCGCGCTCTTGCAAGGCGTGGCGGAAAACCTCGCCGCGGCCGAGGATCCCGTTCCGTGGCTGACCGATCTCGCGTCGACCATCAGCTCCACGGCACTGCTGGACACGCTGGACAAGCTTCCGGCCGAGATGCTGGGCCGGGTGCTGATCAGGCTCGCGGGGTCGTGGGACGCCAACGAACTCGACTACTTCTGCGGCCTGCTCCCGTCGCCGTGGCACCCGGACGTGACCAGGGTCGTGCTGGAGCGATTCGCCGAACTGGCCGACCGCGGCTGGCGCGTCGGCCGTCCGCCCGAAGCCTTGTTACGCCGCGGCGACCTTCGCGTCCTGCATGACCACTGGCCGCGGATCGCCACCCGCTGGCCGGTGCACGGCGCCGAAGAACTCGTCCTGCGGCTGCGAACCGAACTTCACGAAGAAATCGAACGGAGCGAAAACCCGTGACCACACCGACTGTGCTGCGCCCGAGCGCGGAAACGCAGTACGCCGACGAACTCGTCGCGCTCGCCGCGACCGACGACAAGCCGCGCCCGCCGCAGTGGAAGCTCTCGCCGCAGGCGGTCGTGCGCTATGTCCTCGGTGGCACGCTGTCCGACGGAACCGTCATCACGCCCAAGTACGTCGGCGACCGTCGTCTCGTCGAAGTCGCGGTGGGCACGCTCGTGACCGACCGCGCGCTGTTGCTTGTCGGTGTCCCCGGCACTGCGAAGTCATGGCTCTCCGAGCACCTGGCCGCCGCGATCAGCGGAAATTCCACGCTCATCGTCCAAGGCACCGCCGGCACCAGCGAGGAAGCGGTCCGATACGGCTGGAACTACGCACGACTGATCTCCGAAGGCCCCAGCGAGGCCGCTTTGGTGCCGAGTCCGGTGTTGCGTGCGATGCAGACCGGTGCCGTGGCGCGCGTCGAGGAGCTCACGCGAATGCCGGCCGAGGTGCAGGACTCGTTGATCACGATCCTGTCCGAGAAGGCGTTGCCCGTGCCGGAACTCAACCTGCAGTTCCAGGCGATTCCGGGGTTCACGCTGATCGCGACGGCCAACGACCGTGACCGTGGCGTGAACCAGATGTCCTCCGCGCTTGCCCGGCGGTTCAACACCGTCGTGCTGCCGCCACCGGCCACTGAGGACGCCGAGGTGGAGATCGTCAGCCAGCGGGCCGCGCAATTAGGCCGTGCGCTGGAGCTTCCGTCCGAGCCGCCCGCGCTGGACGAGGTCCGCCGAGTGGTCCGGATCTTCCGTGAACTGCGCGGCGGGAGCACGGTCGACGGCCGGACGCAGCTGAAGAAGCCGAGCGGCAGCCTGTCGACGGCCGAGGCGATTTCCGTTGTGACCAGCGGAATGGCGTTGGCCGCGCACTTCGGCGACGGCAGTCTGGGTGCCGACGAGCTGGCCGCGGGCCTGCTCGGCGCGGTGATCAAGGACCGGGTGTCGGACACCGCGGCCTGGCAGGAATACCTCGAAGCAGTGGTCAAGGAGCGCAAGGAATGGCGCGACCTCTACCGGGCATGCCGGGAGCTGGATCCGGCCTGATGAAACCGATCCCCGACCGGGTGACCTTACTGGGCATCCGGCATCACGGCCCTGGCTCGGCCCGTATGGTCCGTGCCGCGCTCGACGTGGTGCGGCCGCAGGTCATCCTGGTCGAAGGACCGCCGGACGCGGACAACCTCATCGAGCACGTCGGTGAGCTCATCCCGCCTGTGGCGTTGCTGCTGCACGACGCGGCGGATCCTTCGGAGGCGGCGTTCTGGCCGTTCGCCCGCTTCTCGCCGGAGTGGCAGGCGCTGACGTGGGGTGCCCGGCACAACGTCGACGTCCGGTTCGCCGATCTGCCCGCCGGGATCTCGTTGTCCCGTGAGAAAACCGAGGACATCGACCGGGTTGTCGTGGATCCGCTTGGCGTACTGGCCGAGGCGGCCGGGTTCGACGACCCGGAACGCTGGTGGGAGGACGTGGTCGAGCACTCCAGTGCGGAGCCGACACAGCTCGCGGCTGCCGTCGCCGAGGCGATGGCAGCGTTGCGGGAGGAGTTCGCTGACACGGTCGATCAGCGCACTTTGCAGCGTGAGGCGTGGATGCGCCAGGTGCTGCGGAAGGCTCTGACCGACTACGACGGCCCGATCGTCGTGGTCTGCGGTGCGTGGCACGTCCCGGCCTTGCAACAGTTGCCCGCCGCCAAAGCCGATGCCGATTTGGTCAAAGGCCTGGCGAAGCGCAAGATCGCAGGCAGCTGGGTGCCGTGGAGCCATGGCCGTCTTGCCGCGACTTCCGGTTACGGCGCGGGCGTTGCGTCGCCGGGTTGGTACGCGCACTTGTGGGAGTACACAAAGGACACAATCCCGCGCTGGATGGCGCGCACGTCGCACGTGTTACGGGAGGAGGGTCTGCCCGCGTCCACGGCGAGCGCTGTCGAGGCTGTCCGTCTCGCTGACACGTTGGCCGCGATGCGTGGGCGTCCGTCGCCGGGGTTGTCCGAGGTCAGCGAGGCCGCTTTGGCCGTGCTGTGCGGCGGTGACGATGTCGGGCTCCGGATCGTGCACGAGAAGCTCGTCGTCGGCGAGGAACTCGGCCAAGTCGGTTCGGGCGTTCCCCGGTCGCCGTTGGCCACGGACCTGGAACGGTTGCAGCGCAAGTTAAGGCTGCCGGCGAGTGCGGCCGAGAAAAGCATGCGGCTCGACCTGCGGCGAGACATCGACCGCGGCCGGTCGCGGCTGCTTCGGCAACTGCACGTGCTGGATGTCCGCTGGGGCGAACCGGACGAGACGACCACGCTCGGCACGTTCGCCGAAGCGTGGACCGTCCGCTGGGATCCGGGTCTCTCCGTCGCCGTCGCCGCTGCGGCCCGCCACGGCGCCACGGTGGAGGGCGCGGCCAAGCATGTCCTTCTTGAGCAGGCGAAGTCCGCCGAGACAGTGGCCGATGCCGCCGAGGTGTTACGGGAGGCGGTGGCGTGCGAGCTTGCCAACGCGGTGACGGCCGCGCGAACAGCGCTGGACCGTTGTGCAGCGGCGGCGACGGATGCTCTGGAGTTGCTGCAGGCGTTGCCCGCGTTGGCTGGGACTGTCCGATATGGATCCGTTCGTGAGACGGATCCCGAGTTGCTGCGGGCCGCCATGCACGGCTTGCTCGCGCGTGGCTCGGCCGGTCTTCCGCTGGCCTGTCACGGAATCGACGACCAGACAGCGGAAGTCGCTTTGTCGACAATGGACAAGGCGCACGAAGCCGTTGTCCTGGCAGCGGACGAGGAGCACACCGCAGGATGGTGGGAGGCGTTGCAGCGGCTCGTCCGCACGGACCCACCAGCACACGGCCTGCCAACCGGCCGTGCGACACGGTTGTTGTGGGAGGACGACCGTTTGGACACTGAGGCCGTCGCGGTCCGGATGCAACGGGCCGTGTCAGCCGCAGGCACAGGCACGTCGTTCGTGGCGGGCTTCTTGCGTGGCTCGGCTGTCCGGCTCGCGGCCGACCCGCGTTTGCTCGGCCTGGTCGACGAGTGGCTCACCGGCTTGCCCAACGAAGCCTTCGAGGACGCGTTGCCGTTGCTGCGGCGCGCGATCTCCAGCTTCTCCGCGCCCGAACGTCGCACGCTCGCCGAACGCGTCGCACAAGGCGGCGGCCCAGCCGTACTGGTCGCCGACGACGGCGACCCGGACCGCACCGCACGTCTCGTCGAATTCGTGCGCGGGTTGTATGAGAGGGCAGGAGTATGACCGCCTCCCACCAGCCAACGCCACCGAATTCCAACCTCGATCTCAGCCACCCAGCCAAAAAACTCACGCCGCACCAACTCCCAACACCAACGGCAAACTTCTCGTGCACGAATCCGAAACCCAACACCGCTGAACAGCCCAGCCAAAGCAGCGCCATCACCCGGCGTCGCCGCGAGGCGACCGTGACTGCACGGCACCAACGGCCCCCGACCTTCACCATCAGACCGAAGCCTCGGTTGTCCTCAGGCACGTCAAGCCGCCTTTGTCCCAGAACTACCGCCTCCGCCGATGGGAGCCGCGATGACCGATGAACGACTGCGCCGGTGGCGGCTGCTGCTTGGCCCTGAGGCTGATCAACTCACTGGTCTCGGCGAGGACGACTCCCGCCGCGACAGTGCGTTGACCGCGCTGTACGGCGGTGAAGGCGATGGCAAACGCGGTGCCGGTCTCGGCGCCAGTTCGCCCAAACTGCACCGCTGGCTCGGCGACGTCCGGACGTACTTCCCGAAGTCAGTCGTTCAGGTCATGCAGCGGGACGCCGTGGAACGTCTTGGCCTGACCAAGCTTTTGCTCGAACCCGAGCTGCTGTCGTCGGTCGAACCGGACGTCAACCTCGTCGGCACGCTGGTGTCGTTGTCCAGCGCGATCCCCGCACGCACAAGGGAAACCGCGCGAGCGGTGGTCCGCCAGGTGGTCGAGGAGATCGAACGCAAGCTCGCCGACCGGCTGATCGCGGCGGTGAACGGCGCGGTCGACCGGTCCCGCCGGACCAGACGACCTCGAATGTCCGATGTGGACTGGTCGAGCACGATCCGGGCAAACCTCAAGCACTACCAACCGGATCAGCGCACGCTCGTGGTGGAAAGCCTGATCGGCTCACACCGCAGATCCCGCAGTGCGGCGCTGCGCGACGTGATCCTGCTGGTCGACCAGTCCGGCTCGATGGCCGAATCCGTGGTGTACTCCGCGGTCTTCGGCGCGACGCTGGCGTCGCTCCGGTCGGTCACCACCCGGCTGATCGTCTTCGACACCGAGGTCGTGGACATGACCGAAACCCTGGACGACCCCGTCGACCTGCTGTTCTCCACCCAACTCGGCGGCGGCACAGACATCAACCGCGCGGTCGCGTACGCCCAACAACACATCCGTCGCCCCGCCGACACCGTGGTCGTCCTGATCAGCGACCTCTACGAAGGCGGCGTCGCCGCCGAACTCCAACGCCGCGTCCGCGAGATGGTCGCCAGCGGCGTCATGGTCGTCGTCCTGCTCGCCCTGTCCGACAGCGGCAAACCCGCGTACGACCACGAACTGGCCGCTCGCCTCTCCGCCATCGGCGCGCCCTCCTTCGCGTGCACCCCGGATGCGTTCCCCGATCTGCTCGCCACCGCCCTGCGCCGCGAAGACGTCGCTGCCTGGGCCGAACAGGAAGGCATGGCCGTGGGGCGTTAGTCCAGGGCGATCTTGATGCCGAACGCGACCAGGATCGTGCCGGTGACGGAGTCGAGGACCTTACGGACCTTCGGGGAGGTGAAGAAGCGCTTCAGCAGGCCAACGAGATTCGCCAGAACGCTGAACCAGACCGCGCTCACCAAGACAGCGAGGGCGGAGAGCAGCAGGGTTTCGCCGAGGTGCGGTGTGTTGGAGACGAACTGGGGCATCAACGCGACGAAGAACACCGCACATTTCGGGTTCAGCAGGTTGGTGACCAGACCCTGCCGAAACGCCACGCGGGCTCCGGTCGCCGTGAACTGCGCTTTGACCTGCACCTTTTCGCCGCGCCGCCACGCTCCGATGAGTGCCTTCAGCCCGAGGTAGCCCAGGTACACCGCACCGACGAGTTTCACGATGGTGAAGGCGATGGCTGACGCAGCCAGCAGACTGGCGACACCCAAGGCAGCGACAATCGCCCAGACGAACACACCGCCGGCAATCCCCAGCCCAGCGGCCACGCCCGCGCGCCTACCCGACACCGCCGCATGGTGGGTCACGATGATGAAGTCCGGCCCCGGCACCATCGCAGCGAGCAGGACGACACCCATGAACGCGAGCATTTGCACCCCAGAAACCATGCCGCGAGCATAACCCCAGTTCGCGACCGATTTTCCGGCCCGATCTCGCCAACGACGACACCGTCACTTCCAGACCGGGTCCGATGCACGCTGAGTCATCCCGACCCGAACACCGAAGATTCCGAACTCCGCGCCCAGTTGCTGAACCCTTGCACCGCGCCTTCCGCACCTCAGTGGCGCACGGCCGACGGTTGCCCTGTAACCGAGCTACCGCCGGATAGATCGGATCATCCAGGCTCGACAAACGTTTACAAGTCTTGACCGTGTCCATCCAACCCGCCTAGGTTCAAGGAAACATCGGAGGTATACGACATCGGGTAGGTGGCAGAGTGGCGGACCTCAATCGACGCACGATCCTCTCCGGCGCACTGGCGGGCTTCGCGGGTGCCACGTTGGCGTCACCCGCTCAGGCGCTCGCCATGCCGACGGCGCAGGGAGGCATCGACTGGCCGCGGTTCCTCGCAGGTTCCGATCTCATCTGGCGAAATGTGCCCAAGGCTTGGTACGAGGGTCCGTTCTTAGGCAACGGATTCCTTGGTTCCGGCATCTACGCCGAGCCTGGCCGCAACGCGATCCGCTTCAACGTGCAGCACACACAGGTGCAGGATCATCGGCCCGAGTTCGGCTCGCTGTTCGGCCTGGCCAGGCTGCCGATCGGCTACTTCACGCTCGAACCGGTCGGCACGATCACCGCGATCGACTGGCGCCTTGACCTGTGGAATGCCGAACTGCGTGGCACCCTCACGACCACGAAAGGGAGCCTGTCGCTGCGCGCGGTCGTCCACAGTGTCCGGTCATTGCTGATCGTCGAGGTCACGCCGTCCGAAGGCGAACGCGCCTTCAACTGGGTCTTCCATCCCGCCAAGGCCGTCAGCCCACGAACCGACCCGGTCTTCGGCCGTGAACCACCCGCCGGTTACACCGCGAACCCGCCTGCCCAACTGCGCACCAGCGGCGACGTCGAACTCTCCGTGCAACCGTTGCACGCGGGCGGCGAGCACGTCACCGCGTGGCGCGAGGTCACGCGGGGTTCTGTCCGAACCTTGTACACGTCCGTCGCGTGGTCACACCCAACGAAGACCGCTGTAGCCAAAGCCCAACGGGCCGTGCGGGCGGTCGTTCCGTTGTCCCCGTTCGTCCGTGATCACCAGGCGTGGTGGCACACCTTCTACCAACGCAGCTTCTTGTCCATTTCGGACAACCGCCTGCAATCCTTCTACTGGATCCAGCTGTACAAAGTCGCGTCAGCCGCCCGGCTCGACGCGCCCGTCATGGCCACCTGTGGCCCGTGGCTCGAGTCGACGCCGTGGCCCGCGACCTGGTGGAACCTGAACGTGCAACTGGAGTACTGGCTGATCCACGGCTCCAACCACCTCGAACTGGACGCCGTCACGTACGCGTTGGACAAGTTCCGGCAGAACCTCCGTGACCAGGTGGCCGCGCCTTACCGCGCCGACTCGTACGGCATTCCACGCACGACCGACATGACGTTGCTGAACGGCGCGGGGACCGGCACTTCCGGTTACGCAGTGGGCATTCCCGGCAAAGCCTCACCGACACCCGAGGTCGGCAACCTGACGTGGGCGCTGCACAACGTCTGGCTGTCCTATCGGCACACCATGGATCCGAGGATCCTCAACGACGTGCTGTTCCCGCTGCTGCGCGGCGCGATCAACTACTACCTGCATTTCCTCACCCGCGGCTCGGACGGGAAACTGCACCTGCCGTTCACGTTCTCCCCCGAGTACGGCGAGAACGCGCCCGACTGCACCTACGATCTGTCGTTGATCCGTTGGGGCTGCGCGACTCTGCTCGCCACCGCGCCCAACGACGCACTCGCCGGACGTTGGCGCGATGTCTTGGCCACGCTGACGCCGTATCCGGTCGACGTGAACGGCTACATGATCGGCGCCGGTGTCCCGTTCGCGAAGTCCCACCGGCACTATTCGCACTTGCTGCAGGTGTACCCGCTGTACGAGATCACCTGGGAACAGCCGGAGAACCGCGCCCTGATCGAGAAGTCGCTCAACCACTGGATCAGTTTCGAGGGTGCGCTGCAGGGTTACAGCTTCACCGGCGCCGCGTCGATCTCCGCGCAGATGCTCCGCGGCGACAAAGCCGCGTTCTACCTCGGCGAACTGCTGCGCCGATTCGTCCAGCCGAACACGATGTACAAGGAGTCCGGCCCGGTCATCGAAACCCCGCTGTCGGCGGCCCAGTCCGTGCACGACATGCTCTGCCAGAGCTGGGGCGACGTCATCCGCGTCTTCCCCGCCGTCCCTTGGCCCGACGTGGCCATCCAGAACTTCCGTACCCAAGGCGCGTTCCTGCTCAGCGCCTCCCGCACGGCCGGCCAAACCCGCTGGCTACGCGTCCACAGCGAAGCCGGCGCCCCATGCGTGATCCGCCATGACATCCCCGGCCCTCTCGCGGTCCGCAACGCCCAAGGCCGCGATCTTCCCTACCGCCACATCACCCAGAACACCATCGAAATCGCCCTGCCCCGCGGCTCCGAGGCCGTCATCCACCCAGCAGCCGACCGCCCCGACTTCACCGTCTCCCCAGTCCCCACAACACCATCCGCCCCATGGGGCCTGCCCTGACCAGCCTCCGCCGCAACACCAATTCCCTTGGGGGAACCCCTAATTTCAACGTTACCGCAGGGGTACGACAATTCCAGGTTCCATGATCGCCAAGCGCGACCCGGGGCGAGCGGGCGAGCGGGCGAAACGGGCGAACGCCATCGCAACAGCAATTCCCCAGGGGGACCCCCTGATTTTCACGTTACCAAGGGGGTACGACAGAAACCGAGTTTGAGCAGGTCAGGGGTGGTCCAGGTCGGTCAGGCGGCGCGTCAGGAAGCGGCGTTCGGCGTCGGTCGGGGCGAGGGCCAGGGCCTCCCGGTAAGCCTGGGCCGCTTCGTCCGTGCGGCCCAGGCGGCGCAAGAAGTCCGCGCGGGTCGCGGGCAGTAGGTGGTAGTCGGCGAGTTTTCCCTTGTGCTGCAAGGGTTCGAGCAAGGTGAGGCCTTCGGCGGGGCCGAAGGCCATTGCCACCGCGACCGCGTGATTCAAGGATATGACCGGGGATGGGTTCAACCGCAGCATCGCCTCGTACAGCATCGCGATCCGGGGCCAGTCCGTGTCAGACGCCTGCCGCGCTGTCGCGTGGCAGGCGGCGATTGCGGCTTGGAGTTGGTAAGGACCCGTGTTTCCGTGCTCCAGCGCGGTATCGAGTACTGCGACACCTTCGGCGATCGCGTCCTGGTCCCACCGCGACCTGTCTTGGTCTTCCAGTGTCACGAGGTCGCCGGCGGCGTCCAGGCGGGTTGCCCGGCGGGAGTTGTGGAACAGCATCAAGGCGAGCAAGCCGCCCGCCTCGGGCTCGGATGGCATCAACGCCACCAAGAGCCTGCTCAGGCGGATTGCCTCGTCCACCAACGAATATTCCGAGTAGCCGTGGTTGAACAGCAGGTACAGCACGCCCAACACGCCCGCGGTCCGCGACGGCAACAGCGCGGCGTCCGGTACGCGGTACGGAATGCGGGCGTTGCGGATCTTCCGTTTCGCGCGGACCAGCCGCTGGGCCATGGTCGCTTCAGGGACCAGGAACGCGCGGGCGATTTCCGGGGTCGTCAGCCCGGTCAGAGTCCGCAATGTCAGTGCCACCTGGGCCTCCAGCGGCAGCGCTGGGTGGCAGCACGTGAACATCAGCCGGAGCCGGTCGTCCGGGAAATCGTCCTCTGTGGACTCCGAGGAACCGACGATCGCCATGTCGCGAATACGGGAGGACTCTGCTGCTGCCCGGCGGAGACGGTCGAGGGCGCGATTCCGTGCGGTCGTCGTGAGCCACGCCCCAGGGCGGCGAGGTACGCCGTCCTGGGGCCAGTGGGTCAGGGCGCGCGCGAAGGCTTCCGCAGCACACTCTTCGGCGAGGTCCCAGTCGCCTGTGATGCGGATCAGCGTTGCCACCACGCGCCCCCACTCCGCGCGGAAGGCCTCGTCAACCGCCTCTTTCACTCCCAAATCGGGCGCACCTCGATCGCGCCGAACTTCGCCACCGGGTGTTTGGCCGCGATCGCCAGCGCCTCGTCCATGTCGGCGCATTCCAGAATGTCGTAGCCGGCTATCTGTTCCTTGGTCTCCGCGAACGGACCGTCTGACACGAACACGCCACCGTCGCGCGGCCACAAGGTTGTCGCGTCGGAGACTGGCCGGAGTTGACTGCCCTCAAGGCGACGTGATCCCGTCTCCGCGACCCAGGTGTCCGGATTGTCCTCTGTGGTCCCGACGAGCGCATCGTCCACGCAGACCCACATCATGAACTTCATCTCAGTCCTCCCAGTACGGACGGATCTCGATCGGGAACCGACCCGCCGCCTCGTGGGTCGACGCCACCGCGATGGCTTCGTCCAGATCGGCGCACTCGATCAGTTCCACGCCCGCGACCCATTCCTTGGTCTCGGCGAACGGGCCGTCGGACACGAGCTGCTGGCCGTCGCGGACCCGCACGGTCTTCGCCTCGGCGGGCGGGCGCATCAGGTAGCGGCCACGGCTTATGTCGCGTTCTTCCAGGTCAGTCATCCAGGCCACGTGGTCCGATTTCGCGTTCAGCTCGTCGGGGCTCTCCACCTTCGAGCCGTCGTCACAGATCAACAGCATGTAGCGCACTGAGTTCCTCCTCGTCGAATCAGGTTCTCACCACCACGACGCGGCGACGCCCGGAAATCGACACTTCGCCGCGTGTCGATTTCGCGAGTCCGTCGCGTCGTGGTGGTGACGAAGGAGGAAGACATGATCATCAACCACGCGTGGTGCATCGAGCACGAGAACCGCCGGGACCGGCGAGAAGTCGACAACCGCCTCGGCATGCTGGTCAAACGCCTGACCAGGCGGCGCGGGACCCCGGTTCGGGTGACGCCCACTTCCCAAGAACCGCCGGTCCAAGTTAGGCTGCCCTAAGTTGGAGGTGACAGTGACCGAGACACCCACACCGGCCGAGCGTGCGCGCACTATCGCGACGCGCGGCGGCAAGGCCACGCTGATGCCGTCCGCCGAAGGCGCCGGGAAAGTCGTGCCACTGACACACCACGTGCACGCCGATGGCGTGGCCAGCGTGCTCATCGCGCAGAGCAACCCGTTCGTGGCGGCCGCGTGGGCGGCGCCTCGCGGTGAGCTCGCCGCGATGCTCGAGCTCGCGGACACCGCTCCGGTCCCGTTGCGGGAACCAGTGCGCGGGCTGCTGTGGTTCACCGGGTGGGTACGGGCACTGTCGGATGACGAGGCCAGGCGCGCGGCGATGCTGGTCGCCGAAGAGCGTCCGGATCCGCGCCTGCTCGACGTCGGCCACGGCGCCACGATGCTCCAGCTCATCCCCGCATCGCTGGTCCTCGCCGACGCCGAAGGCACGCATTCCGTGCGGCTGGACGATTTCACCGCGGCGACGCCGGACCCGTTCTGCGCGTACGAAGCGGATTGGTTGCGGCACTTGGAAGTCGCGCACACTGATGTCGTCGCGCTCCTGGGTCGTCACCTGCCGGACAACCTGCGCGGCGGGCACATCCGCCCGCTTGGTCTGGACCGGTTCGGGCTGCGGCTGCGTGTCGAAGCCATCGACGCCGACCACGATGTGCGGCTCGCCTTCGAGCAGCCGGTGACCAACACGACCGAACTGGCGAACGAACTACGCCGCTTGGTCGGCTGCCCGTTCCTCGCAGAGACAAGAAAGTCCCATTAGCTGAACCGAGTCTCCTCCCGAGGCGTTACTACCCACTGGCGTGGCGCTTTTCAACGGTGAGGAGGCATGTACCAATGCGTCTGTTGGCAGTCGCCGCCGCGGTGGGTGCTGTCGTCGCGTTGTCGGCGACCGCGAGCGCAGCGGCGCCGCAGGACGCCGAGGGTTTCGGCGGACGGCACTCCGTACGAGAACACCTGTCCAGCTACCACGAGCATCCGCTCGCGTTATCCACCACCGGAACCGGGCAGTTCCGGGCGACGCTGAACGAGCGGACGGGCGAGATCACCTGGCAGCTCAGCTATGCCAACCTGTCAGGCGCCATCACCCAGGCCCATATCCACTTCGGCCACGCGTTCCAGGCGGGCGGGATCAGCGCCTTCCTGTGCACGAACGCGGGCAACGGCCCGGCCGGCACCCAGACGTGCCCGGCCGCGCCCGCCACCATCAGCGGCACACTGCGGGCCGCCGACGTGGTCGGACCGGCGGCTCAGGGAATCGCGGCAGGTGAGTTCGCCGAGTTCGCCAAGGCTTTCCGGACCGGCGTGACCTACGCCAACGTGCACACGGCCGCGTTCCCGGCCGGCGAGATCCGCGCCCAACTGGACCGATAACTGCAGGGGAATGCGCGGTGGGTGAGACCGCGCAGGCGAAGGCGGCGAGGTTCTCCCCTCGCCGCCTTCCGCTAGTCGGCCAGCTCTGCCGGGAAACCACCGGTCGAGATCGGGCCCCACCGCTCGATGGTCACCCGGATGAGGCTTTTGTTCTGCTTGCGCATGGCCTCGCGGTATTCGTCCCAGTCGGGATGTTCGCCCGAGATGCACCGGAAGTACTCCACCAGCGGCTCCAGCGCGTCCGGCATGTCGAGCACCTCGGCCCGCCCGTCGACCTGGACGTACGGGCCGTCCCAGTCGTTGGACAACGTGCACAGCGACACGCGCGGGTCACGGCGCGCGTTGACCGCTTTCGCCCGTGCTGGATAGGTGGAGATCACCACTCGTCCCTCGGGGTCGATGCCACACGCCACCGGGGACATCTGCGGGCTGCCGTCCGCCCGCCGGGTCACCAGGATCGTGTGATGCCTGGTACGCAGGAAGTCGATGAGTGTCGCACGGTCCACTTTGTCTTTCGTCGCGATCCGTCGAGCCATGGGCTAACGGTAACGTGCGGACGTGGCGAATCGACTCCGTGCCTGGCTGGCGCCTCAGCAGGACCAACCGATCGTGACCGATCCGGCCGAGCGCCGCGCGATCGGGATCGAGCTGATCATCGTGTTCTCGGTGACGCTCGGCATGTCCGGTCTGCGCTCGCTGGTCAGCCTGATCGACTCGCTGCTGCGCCCGGAACCGCTGGCCAACCAGAGCGTGGCGTTGAACGTCCCACAGGCCACCCTTGATCTGCTGGACCTGCTCAAGCAGCTGCTCAGCGCGGGGCAGCTGTTCGCGTGGGGCGCGCTGGGGCTGTATCTGTTGTGGCGCGCGGGAAGCAGGCTCGCCGATGTCGGGCTGGACCGCCGGTTCATCGGCGGTGACGTGCTGCGTGGCGTCGGGCTCGCCGCGCTGATCGGGATCCCTGGCCTCGGGCTCTACCTGGTCGCGTACGCCGTTGGCGCCAGCCTTGAGGTCGTGCCGAGCGCGCTGACCGACACGTGGTGGCGCCCGATCGCGCTGACGATTTCCGCGGCGGGCAACGCATGGGCCGAGGAGGTCCTGGTGATCGGCTATCTGATCACCAGGCTGCGCCAGCTCGGGTTCAGCGAGAACAAGTCCCTGCTGGTCTCGTCCGTGCTGCGGGGTTCGTACCACCTCTACCAGGGGTTTGGCGGGTTCGTCGGGAATCTCGTGATGGGTCTGGTTTTCGGCCGGGTCTGGCAGAGGACGAACCGGCTCTGGCCGATGGTGATCGCGCACACGCTGCTGGATGTGGTCGCTTTCGTGGGTTATTCACTGCTCCGCGGGGTTTCCTGGCTGCCTTAGAGCACTCCGTAGCGCATCTTCGTCATGCCGTTCTCGGCACCGGCCGGGATGCCGGAGGCCTCGAACAGCTCGCCGACCCGGTCGGCCAGCTCGGCCGGATCCCAGCGCCTGCCGCCCGCCTTGATCTCGGCGACCGAGGTGAACGGCTGGAAGATCTCGACGCTGTCGCCCTGCACGCCGAACACCTTGCCGCTGATGTGCCCGGAGTCCGCGGAGCACAGATACGCCACCATCGGCGCGACATTGTCGGCGTCCAGGAACACGAACTCGCCGTTCGGGCCGCGGTGCTCGTCGTCGACGAGGTCGGTGGTCATCCTGGTCAATGCCATCGGCGCGATCGCGTTCGACGTGACGCCGAACTTCTCCATCTCGGACGCCACAATCGCGGTGAACGCGGCGATTCCGGCTTTCGCGCTGCCGTAGTTCGTCTGGCCGTAGAACCCGTACAGACCTGCGATCGACGTGGTGTGCACGATCCGGCCCGGTCGCCCGCTTGCGCGCCAGTAACGGCATACCGCGCGTGTCGGCACGAAATGACCGCGCAGGTGTACGCGGATCACCGAGTCCCACTCGTCGTCGGACATGTCGGCCAGTTCGCTGGTCCGCAGGATGCCCGCGTTGTTCACCAACGCGTCGAGGCGGCCGAACTCCTCGACCGTGGACGTGACCGTGCGGTCCACGAAGTCGGTGTCCGCCACGTCGCCGGACGCGACAATCGCGCGCCCACCTGCGGCGATGATTTCGTCGGCCACGTCGTACGCCGGCGACGGATCGAATTCGGCCAGCACGATCGAGGCGCCTTGGCGGGCGCATTCGAGCGCTTCCGCGCGACCGATGCCCCGGCCCGCACCCGTGACGATGACGACTCTGCCGTCGAGAATGCCCATGACACGAGATTACGGACTGTCCACAATCTCCGGTCGGCTCGGGACTTGGTAGCCACCCAGGTTTTCGCGGACAAACCGGTCCCAGCTGCCGTCCGCGAGCATGGCCCGCAAGGCTTCGGTCACCTTGGCGCGGCGGTTGTCCCCCTTGTGCAGGCCGATTCCGTAGCGCTCGGTGGAAAACGGGCGGCCGACGACCTTCAGCTTGTCCGGCTGCTGCGCCGCGTAACCGGCGAGGATCACGTCATCGGTGGTGACGGCATCGACCTCGCCGTTGAGCACAGCGTCGACGCATTCGCGGTAGGAGCCGCGTTGGTCGAGGGTGACGCTCTGCGCGTACGTCGCCTGGACCTGTTGCGCGGGCGTGGAACCGGTCACCGAGCACAGCCGCCAGTCGCTGTCGTTCAACGACTCCGGGCCGTCGATGTCCGAGTTGGTCTTGCGCACCAACAGGCTTTGCCCGGCGACGAAGTACGGGCCGGCGAAGTCGACGCGCTGCTTGCGGGTCTCGGTGATCGAGTACGTGGCGACGACCATGTCGGCTTTCTTTTGCTCGAGCATGGCTTCCCGGTCGGCGGGACGCGCTTCGACGTACGTGATGTTGCGCTTGTCCGTGCCCAGGCGCTCGGCCACGTACTCGGCCACGTCGACGTCGAACCCGGCGTAGCCGCCGTCCGGCGCTCGGACGCCCAGACCCGGCTGGTCGAACCGGATGCCGACGGTGAGCTTCGGACCGGCAGGCGGCTCGTCGCCACCGCCGCATCCGGCCGTCACCAGCAGCCCGACTGCCGCTGTCGCCGCACACAGCACGGCACCACGCATGGACTCAGCTCCCCGACTTGGCTGAACTCCGACGGGACCATACCCGCCCGCAGCGCCGCCGCCTGCGCGGCCCGGGACCTCACGACACCACAGCGGCACGCGTGCCCCGGCACCTCACGAGCCCACGGCGCCACCTGCGTGCCCCGGGCCTCCAGCGCCACCCACGTGCCCCGGCACCACACGGGACCGCAGCTCCACCGTGTGGCCTGGGCCCGCAGCGCCACCGCCGGGACACAGGGGCACTGCGCCACCCGGCGCCCCGGGGCCACACGGGCCCACAGCGCCACCCACGCGCCCCAAGACCATTCGGGCCACAGCGCCACCTGCATGCCCCGCAACCACACGGGCCCAGAGCGCTACCCGCATGCCCCGAAACCATTCAGGCCACAGCTCCACCCACGTGCCCCGGAACCACGCGGGCCTACAACGTCACCCGCGCGTCTCGGGACCGCACCACCGCCCCCCGCGCGCCTTCCGAACTCGGCAACGAACGCCGCGATCGCCCGGTTCCAGTCCGGACCAATCACGTCGAACGGGTTGACATCAGCCCGACACAACGAACAACGCTCGATTCGCTCGTCAGACGAAACGATTCGCCGTTTCGAACCTCCTTCACCGTATGTTTCGATCATAAATGCCGCCTGACCACGACGATTTGCATATCCAGCGGCTAAGCTGGGTTCTCGTGACCACAGACGTGCAAGTCCAGGCACAGCCCCGCGTTGACAGTGAGGTAGGCACGCTTCGCACGGTGCTGCTGCACCGGCCGGGCGCCGAGCTCAAGCGGCTCACCCCGCGCAACAACGACAAGCTGCTCTTCGACGGTATCCCGTGGGTGGACCGTGCGCAGGAGGAGCACGATGCTTTCGCGGAAGTTCTTGCGGGCCGTGGCGTCGAGGTGATGTTGCTGGCGGACGTCCTCGGTAAGGCGCTGGAGGACAGCCGGGCCCGTACGACTGGCGTGTTGACTGCCGTCGACGAACGTCGTCTGGGATACGAGCTTGCCGACTCGCTGCGGTCGCATCTGTCCAGCGTGGACGCCAAGACCCTCGCGCATGTGCTCACCGCGGGGATGACCTTCGAGGAACTGCCTGTTGCCGAGGGCGCTTCGCTGGTTCGGCGGATGCATTCGCCGCACGACTTCGCCATCGACCCGCTGCCGAATCTGCTGTTCAGCCGCGATTCGTCGGTGTGGATCGGCGACCGCGTCGCCATCGCCTCGCTCGCGATGCCCGCGCGCGTACGGGAAACCTCTGTGCTGGACCTGGTTTACGCGTACCACCCGCGTTTCCGGTTGTCCGGGCGTGCTTATGGTGCGCACTCGGCTCCGGTTGAGGGCGGCGACGTTCTGCTTCTCGCGCCTGGCGTTCTCGCTATTGGCGTCGGCGAGCGCACGACGCCCGCGGGCGCGGAATCCCTTGCACGGTCCGCTTTCAACGACGGCCTCGCACACACCGTGCTCGCCGTACCGATCGCGCAGGACCGCGCGACCATGCACCTCGACACCGTGTGCACGATGGTCGACCGGGACGCGGTTGTGATGTATCCGGCCGTGCGGGACACGTTGGTCGCGTATCCCATGCAGTCCGATGGTTCCGGCGGAGTTGTCGCGTCCGGTCCCGTGCCTTTCTTGTCGGCCGCCGCCGAGGCAATGGGAATCGACCGGCTTCGTGTCATTGACACCGGCCTGGACTCCGTCACCGCTGAGCGTGAGCAATGGGACGACGGCAACAACACCTTGGCACTCGCTCCGGGTGTTGTCGTGGCGTACGAGCGGAACGTGGAAACCAATGCAAGACTGACCGAGGCTGGCATCGAGGTGCTTGCCATCAGCGGCTCTGAGCTGGGCTCGGGCCGTGGCGGGCCGCGCTGCATGTCGTGCCCGATCAACCGCGACTCGCTGTAGAGAATTTAGGAATGCCTAACCTGAAATAGGGCATCCTTATTTTCAGTTAGGCTTTCCTAAAAAGCGCCACAATCGGTTGGTTTTCGCCACATTATTTTGCCCCTAAAGGGTGATGGCGTTACCGTGGAAATATGACCAGCAAGTTCCATCAGCTGCTGCAGCAGCAGATCCGCAACGAGTTCACGGCTTCCCAGCAGTACATCGCGGTGGCGGTGTGGTTCGACGACCAGGACCTCCCGCAGCTGGCCAAGCACTTCTACCACCAGGCGCTGGAAGAGCGTAACCACGCGATGATGATCGTGCAGTACCTGCTGGACAACGACATCAAGGTGGCGATCCCCGGCATCGACGAGGTCCGCAACGACTTCGCCGAGGCGGCCGAGCTGATCGAGCTGGCCCTCAACCAGGAACGGCAGGTCACCGACGAGGTGATCGCCCTGGCCAAGGCCGCCCGCGACGAGGACGACTACAAGGGCGAGCAGTTCATGCAGTGGTTCCTCAAGGAACAGGTGGAAGAGGTCGCGCAGATGTCGACGCTGTTCAACGTCGTCAAGCGCAGCAACGGCAACCTGTTCGACGTGGAGACCTTCATCGCCCGCGAGTCCGTCGGCGACGGCGGCAGCGACTCCGGCGCGCCCCGCGCGGCAGGCGGCTCGCTGTAAGGCGCGGTGACCGGGTCACCGCACACCGCGGACGACCCGGTCACAAAAGTCGAAGCTAGCTGACGCAGTCCTGTTGGGCGGCAAGCAGGTTGAGGCCGGAGACTTTGCCGCCTGTGAACGAGAACTGGTACTTCGCCGACGCGTTCCCGGGCACCTTCGCCGAATTGCCGCTGAAGTCGGGGTACGCGGTCTTCACCGCGTCCAGCGTCGAGCCGATGCCGACTCGTTCCGGTGTGGCGACACCGGAACGGAACACGAAGCCGACCACCCCGCTGTCCGGCGACACCCACACGGTTCCGCCTGCCGTCTTCGTCGCATACGAGGTGCAGCCGGTCGTCGGTGGTTTCTGGGTTGCTTGCACCTGGCCGGTGGCGAGCAGTTCGTCCTCGGTCATGCCGAGGCGCATTTTCCCGAAACCGTTTGGTCCCAATGTCGCCGCGGGGGCGATGGGTGGCACGGTGGTCGAAGTCGCCGACGGTGGGTTGCGGACGGTTCCCGGTGTTGGTTCGACCGGCCTGCTTGTGGCCGAGGGCGCGGAGGGCAGAGTGGACATCTCCGTTGTCGTGGACGACGGAGGTGCTTGCGATGGCGCCGACGACGGGTTGTCGACGGGAAGATCGGTGGGTTGGTTGGCCATCTGGCTCGACTGAGGGCTCGGTTGCGCCAGAACGAAGGCACCGCCTGCGAGCACTGCCGCGCTGAGTACGCCGGCCGCGGACATCATCGCGACGCGACGGCGCTTCACCCGCTTGGCGCCCGCGACAACATGCGTCTCGGCGTCGGGTGCGGCGCGCATGTCCAGTCGCTCGTCCTTGAACAAGCGATTCAGCTCGTCTTCCAGATCCATGTCAACACCTCCCTTCCTCCGTCGCCTGCAAGCGCGTGCGCAAAGTCGCCATCGCCTTGCTCGCCTGACTCTTCACCGTCCCCGCGCTCACTCCGAGGGTTGTGGCGATCTCCGCCTCCGAGAGGCCTTCGTAGTAGCGCAGCACTATTACCGCACGTTGCCTTGGCGGCAGTGCACGCAGTGCCTGCCAGAGGGGCTCGTTCTCAAAAGGGTCCTGTGCCGCCACCGCCGCGACGTCAGGCAGTTCGGCGACAAGGCTTTCCTTCCGCGTACGGCGCCACCTGCTGATGTGCGTATTCGCCATGGCGCGGCGGGTGTAGGCGAGTGGGTCTCCGGTGTTCCTGACAACACGAGCCCACCTCGAACCGATCTTCTCCAGCACGGTCTGCACCAAGTCAGCCGCGTCATGCGGGTTGCCGGTGAGCGCGTGGCCGTAGCGGAGCAGTCCGGGCAGAGCGGCCCGGACGAACTCGCCGAAGTCATCCACGGCGTAGCTCTCCCCCAGTTCGGGGTTGAGCATTCCCACCGTCACACGCAGAACACGCCCAAGGCTGTGCAGGGGTTGCCTCGAGTTTCATCACGGGTTCGCCAGCACCGCGGGCAGCGCGAAGATCCCGTCCGGACCGGGCGGGAAGTCGATGACGTCGACCACCGCGTCTTTGTTGATCGGGCCGTACACGTGCGGGAACCACGGTCCGTCAGGCGGCCCGACGACTGGACGCTCCCACCTCACTGGAGCGTCCAGCCGAGCCGGGTCGATCACCAGCAGCACCAGATCCGTCCGCCCGCTGAACAGCAGGTTCGCCGGCAGGTGCACGGTGCCGAAATCCGAGCAGTGCACAAAGCCCTCGACATGCAGCGACTCCGGCCGGTACACGTCCTGCGGTGGCCATTCGTCCCGGCCACACATGTGCAGAATCACCGGATCGTGACCTGCCGACCGATCAGGCCGTCCCGGGCACGACGCTCTTCGCTGGTCAGCGGCTTGTCGACAAGTGCTTCGGCCAGCCGCGCACCGAGCTCGGCGACCGGCTTCTCCCACTCGCGCGCGTGCATCTCGTTGTCCAGATCCCACACCGGCACCAGCAAGCCGTGAGCACGGAACGAGCCCGCGTACTTCGAGCCTTCACCGAGGGTCAGGCCACCCGCGGCGCTGAGCCGGGCCAGCGCGGCCATCAGCTCTTCCTCCGGCTCCGGGCGGACCCAACGCAGATACGCCTTGTCGCCCGCGAGCGTCCAGTACGCGGCGTCGCCGACCCGCTGGGTGGGCATGATCGCCTCGTTGGCGCGCTCCAGCGACAGCGCGACGTCGCCGGTCGGTTCGGCGTCCGGGGCCAGCCACCAGTTGAAGTTCTCGTGGATCTCCGGCTCGAAGGGCGCGTCCACGTCGAGGATGTCCTGCAGCCGCTCGGTGTGCTCGTCGTCCTGGCTGACCACGCTCAGCACGTCGCCCGGGTTGGCGTCCTGCGTCCACAGGATCGCCCTGGCGATGTCCCGGCTGATGTCCAGCGAGCGGGTCTGTACCTGCAGCCCGATGAACGCGGCCTCATCGCCGTCGCCACGGACCAGGCCCGCGGACGCCAACGGCAGCACGGTGCCCAGCGTGACCGGACGCTTCGGGTCCGACGCGAGCTTCAGTTGCACGGTGGCCGACGGCACGAACTCACGCAGCGCGACCAGCTCGCACTCGGCGGACAGGCCCTCGAACGGCCGCGCGACGGCGACCTCGGTGACTCCGCCCGGCGCGCCGTGGCACGCCTTGTAGCGCTTGCCTGAGCCGCACGGGCACGCCTGGCGCGGGTTGATCCCTTCGTCGCCGGCTGCCGAACGCCGTGCTCTTCTGGCCTGCTTCGCCCCGGCGCCCTTGCCCACAACAACTCCCTATCTCGACGGTTCGGACTCCGGGACGGTACCGCGCAGAACTTCCAAGGTCGCGGCGGGCTTGTTGGTCGCGATGAACCGCACACCCAGCTCCCGGCAAAGCCTGACGTCCGCTGGCTCGTCCACCGTCCAGCAGTACACCGGCCGTCCGACGCGGCCGACGAACCCGGGATCGGCCCGCAGCCGTTCGATCGAAGGTCCCACGTAATCACCGACGCGCGGCACCATGCGGGTTCCGACGAGCATCACGGTCGGCAGTTGCGGCGCGTGCCGCTGGACTCGGCGGATCGCCTGCGCGGAGAAGGACATCACCACGACTGGGGATTCGTCCTTGCTGGCCGGTCTGGCCAGGCCGTGCCTGGCCAGCAGCGCGACCAGCTTGGCTTCGACCAGGCCGCCGTAGCGGACCGGGTGCTTGGTCTCGATGAACAGGCGCACACCGGGTGGACGCATCTGCAGCAACGTGTCCAGCCGCAGGACCCCGGGTTCCGAGTCGCCCCAGCTCAGCTCGTCGAGCTGGGCGATCGTCATGGTGCTGACGACTCCGCTACCGGATGACGTCCGGTCGACCCGGCGGTCGTGCACGCAGACGAGCTCGCCGTCCTTGGTCAGCCGGACATCGCATTCCAACCCCGTGGCCTGCTGGACCAGCGCGAGCTCGTACGCGGCGTACGTGTGCTCGGCCAGGTCAGCGGAGGCACCACGGTGTGCGACGACTTCTGGCAACACCCCGTGATCGTCGCACGGGTGCCCTAGCAACCGTGTGAACTGCGGACATACGGTTGCTGACATGCCGTTTGACCCTCGGGATCCCGATTTCGTCGCCGACCCGTACCCGACGTTCGCAGCGTTGCGTGACCAAGCCCAGGTCCACGTACATCCTGATCTTGGGATGGCGATCACGGTGTCGCACGCCGCGAGCTCCGAGGTGCTGCGTAACCGCGGACTCGGCCGGATCTGGCGGGACGCCACCCCGGTCGAGCAGTTCACGTCGTTCAACCTGTTGCACCGCAACTCTTTGCTGGAGAACGAGCCGCCGACGCACACCAGATTGCGGCGACTTGTATCGGCCGCATTCGGACGCGGGCACACCGAGCGGCTGCGCCCGTGGGTCGAGGAGCTCGCCGGGCAACTGGTCGACGAGTTGAAAGGCGGCGGCGACCTGCTGGAAAAGCTGGCCGCGCCGCTGCCGGTCGAGGTGATCGCCGAGCTGCTCGGGGTGCCCAAGGCCGACCGGTCGAAGCTGGTGCCGTGGTCGAACGCGATCGTGAAGATGTACGAGTACGGCCTGCCCGAGGAGTCCCGGCGCGACGCCGAGCAGGCCGCGGGCGAGTTCGTGGCCTACTTGCGAGAACTCGCCAAGGACCCGGCGCCGGAGAGCCTGATCAACGACCTGGTCGCGGCGCACGACGGCGAGAAGCTGGACCAGGACGAACTGGTCGCGACGGCCGTGCTGTTCCTGATGGCAGGCCATGAGGCGACCGTGAACGTGATCGGCAACGGTGTGGTCGCGCTGATGCGCGACCGGGCCCAATGGCAGCGGCTGATTGACGATCCTTCGTTGCTGCCAACGGCTGTGGAGGAGCTCATCCGTTACGACGCGCCGCTGCAGATGTTCGAGCGCACGGCGACCGAGGAAGTCACGATCGCGGGTCACACCCTCCAACCCGGCCAGAAAATCGCCGCGCTGCTCGGCGCTGCCGCGCGTGACCCGCGGGTCTTCGACCAGCCGGACACGCTGGACGTCGGCCGGAATCCCAACCCGCACCTGGGTTTCGGTGCCGGTATCCACTACTGCGTCGGCGCGCCGCTCGCCCGCGTGGAGATCACGGCCGCGCTGAAGGCGTTGACAACGCGGATGCCCGATCTTCAGCTGGACGGCGAGCCGGAGCGCCGCCCGGAGTTCGTGATCAGGGGATTGCGCACGCTCCCCGTGATCGGTTAGCTACCTACCGATGCGTCAGGTCACGGTTCGGCCTGGCGCTTGCTCGGCCAAGAGACACAGAGCTACCTTCCGATATGTCGTGATCTAGATCACTACGCCCGGTTTGCACCGTCGCAGAGGAAGGGCGCGGATGCTGTCGGTCAGCAACCTGGAAGTTGTCTACGACGACGTCGTACTGGTCCTCCGTGGTCTGAGCCTCGACGTCCCGGCCGGGTCGATCGTGGCGGTTCTCGGCGCGAACGGCGCGGGCAAGACGACGTTGCTCCGCGCGGTCACCGGTCTGCTCGTGCCACATCGAGGCAAGATCACCAAGGGCACAGTCCGGTTGGACGGCGACGACATCACCGGCGCCGACCCGGCGAAGATCGTCCGCAAGGGCATCGCACAGGTGCTCGAAGGCCGCCGGGTGTTCGCCGAGATCACCGTGGACGAGAACCTCCGCGCCGGCGCGTACACGCGGCGATCGCGTACCGAGGTCAAGGAGTCGTACGCGCGCGTGCTCGACCTGTTCCCGGTACTCGCGAAACGCCGGAAATCCATCGCCGGGTACCTGTCCGGCGGCGAACAGCAAATGCTCGCGATCGGCCGTGCCCTGATGGCCTCGCCACGATTGCTCTTGCTGGACGAACCGTCGTTGGGCCTGGCGCCGCGGCTGGTCGAGCAGGTCCGGGACATCATCGTGCAGATCAACCAGCAGGGCACGAGCGTGCTGCTGATCGAGCAGAACGCGGTGATGGCGCTGGCGATCGCGAACTCCGGCTACGTGCTGGAGAACGGCAAGGTCGTCAAGGACGGGCCGGCCGCGGATCTGCTTGCCGACGAGGACATCCGCGAGTTCTACCTGGGGTCGGGCGAGCGACGGTCGTTCGCCGACATCAAGAGCTACCGCAGGAGGAAGCGTTGGAGCGCCTGACGCCGTTGCTCGAGGTGCGGGACCTGGTGTTGCGGTTCGGCGGGGTGACCGCGCTGGACGGGGTGAGCTTCGACGTCGGCGCGGGCGAGCTCTACGCGATCATCGGGCCGAACGGCGCGGGAAAGACGTCGATCTTCAACTGCCTCAACGGTGTCTACCGGCCGCAGCAGGGCACGATCACGCTCGACGGGACCGTGTTGACCGGCAAGTCGCCCGCCGCGATCGCCTCGCTCGGGGTGGCTCGGACGTTTCAGAACCTGGGGCTGTTCGAGCACCTGAGCCTGATCGACAACCTGATGCTCGGCCGTCATCACCTGATGAAGACCGGGATGCTGTCCGGAATGCTCTGGTGGGGCCGGGCCAAACGCGAGGAACTGGCGCACCGCGAGGCCGTCGAGTCGATCATCGAACTGCTCGAGCTGGAGTCGTATCGCCGGATGCCCGCCGGACTTTTGCCTTACGGCGTGGCGAAACGCGCCGAGCTTGGTCGTGCGCTGGCGATGGAGCCGACGCTGCTGTTGCTGGACGAGCCGGTGGCGGGGATGAACCTCGAAGAGACCGAGGACATGGCGCGGTACCTGACCGAAGTACGCAAGCAACTGCCGTTGACGATGATCCTGGTCGAGCACGACATGCGACTGGTGATGGACCTGGCCACGCAAGTGCTCGCGCTGGACTTCGGCGTGGTGATCGCGTCCGGCACGCCCGCGCAGGTGCAGGACGATCCACAGGTCATCGAGGCATACCTGGGCGGTGCGGCATGAGCGCGACCCTGCAACAGTCCAATGTCGACATATCAACTCTGCCGGCTCGCCTGCTGGAGCTGGCCGCTGCCCATCCTCGCGAGATTGCCTTACGACACAAGCATTGGGGCCGTTGGCGCGAGACGACATGGGCTTCGTATGCCGCACAGGTGGCGCAGACCGCCGCGGGCCTGCGCTCGTTGGGTGTCGGAGAAGGTTCGCGAGTGGCGATTCACTCGGAGAACCGCCCCGAATGGGTGATCGCGGACCTTGCCATCCAAGGGCTTGGCGCGGTGACCGTCGGGATCTACCCGACCTCGCCTGCCTCGGAGATCGCGTACCTGCTGGAGCACGCCTCGGTTTCGGTGCTGATCACCGAAGACGAGGAGCAGCTGGACAAAGTGCTGTCGGTGCACGCGGATCTGCCCGCGCTGCAACACATCGTGGTGATCGATCCGCGTGGCGTGCGCTCCGAGAAGGTCCTGACGTTCGCGGATCTGATGGTTTCCTCGGATTCGTTGGACTCTTTCGCGTCGTCGGTGGCGGCCTTGGATCCGTCTTCGCCCGCGATCCTCGTGTACACATCCGGAACGACAGGTCCACCCAAGGGCGCTTTGATCTCGCACGCCAACTTGGTCGCCTCGGCTCGTACGTTCGTCCCTTCGCTGGGCGCGGGCATGCGCGATGAAGTGCTGAGTTACTTGCCGTTGTGCCACGTCGCCGAGCGGCTGATCTCCGTGATCGACGCGGTGTGGGCGGGCTCGACGGTGAACTTCGGCGAGGGCGGCGACGCGTTCCCCCAGGATCTCCGGGACGTCCAGCCGACGGTTTTCCTTGGCGTGCCAAGGGTCTGGGAAAAGCTGATGGCCGGCGTCGAGATCAAGATGAGCGACGCGAGCTGGCTCAAGCGGACGATCTACCGAGCATGCCTGAAGCAGGGCCGACGGATCGCCCCACGCCGGATGTCCGGCCGCACAAGCATCGGCGACAAACTAATGCTTGGTCTGTGCGAGCTGCTGGTGTTCCGCGCGTTGCGGTCCAAACTCGGCATGTCCCGCGTCCGCGTACCGCTGTCCGGCGCCGCGCCGATCGCACCACGCGTGCTGGAATTCCTGTGGGCGATCGGAATCCCGGTCCTCGAGGGTTACGGACAGACCGAGAACACCGCGATCTGCACACTCACGATGCCCGGCGACGTCCGACTCGGCACAGTCGGCCGCGCGCTGCCGGGCGTCGAGCTGAAAATCGCCCCGGACGGCGAAATCCTGACCCGATCGACCGGAGTTTTCCAGGGTTACCTCAACGATCCCGCAGCGACCGCGGCAACCGTGGACCCGGACGGCTGGCTGCACACCGGAGACGTCGGGGAACTGTCGGACGACGGATTCCTGACCATCACCGACCGTAAGAAGGACATCATCATCACCGCGGGCGGCAAGAACGTCTCCCCTTCGGAGATCGAGAACCTGCTCAAGGTCTCGCCGTTCGTCCGCGAAGCCGTGGTGATCGGTGATCGACGCAAATACCTGACCGCGCTCATCGGCATTGAGCTCGACACCGTCGGAAACTGGGCGACGCGGCGGGACCTGGCTTATACGACGTATGCCGATCTGTCGGACAAGCCTGAGGTGTACGCGCTGATCCGGAATGTGGTGAGCGCGGCCAACAAGGAGCTTTCGCAGGTTGAGCAGGTGAAACGGTTCGTGCTGATCGGCAAGGAACTCGACCACGAGGACGGTGAGTTGACCGCGACGCAGAAGGTCAAACGCAAGGCGATCGAACGCCGGTTCCAAGCGGAGATCGAGGCGATGTACCAATGACCGCCTTCAGCCCGGCCTTCGGTGGCCCCTGCGGAGGTCGAACCCCGAATCCGCGGATTAAAAGTCCGCTGCGGCTTTCGGCTACCACCACACAACCCGCCTTCACCGCAGCCAGCCCGCCAGCTCCAGACCAGCCGCCACCCGGGCAGTTCTCTGGCCCAGCCGCCCAGCAGCCCCCGCGCCGGCGGCCCACTAGACCGGCCCCCGGGCAGCCCCCTCCCATCCCGGGGGGCGTCCCCGAACCCAGTCTATCGGGGATAAGGGCTGGTAGAAGGGGTACCGGTCGGTTGTGGACAACTGGATTTGCGAACGGTCCTTTCGATGGCGAAGGTGGGCCTGGCCCGGGTAAACCTCGGCGGGACCGGGGCAAACGCGGGCAGGGCCCCAGCGAGGATCGGCGCGACCCGGACGAACGCGGGCAGGACCCGAGCGAACATGGGGGCGGTCCCAGAACAGCCCCCACCCGTCCCGGGGGGCGTCCCCGAACCCAGTCTATCGGGGATAAGGGCTGGTAGAAGGGGTACCGGTCGGTTGTGGACAACTGGATTTGCGAACGGTCCTTTCGGGCGAACCTTGGCGTGACCTTGGCGAGCCTGGGCGCGGCACGGATGAACCTGGGCGGCACCCCGGCAAACCTGAACGCGAACCCTGCGAACCCCGGCGCGGCACGGATGAACCTGGGCTTGGCCCGGGTGAACATGTGCGCGGCACGGGTGAACGTGGGCCTGGTGAACGCCGGCCTGGCCCGGGTCAACATATGCGCGGCACAGATGAACGCGGGCATGGCCCGGGTCAACATGTGCGCGGCACAGATGAACGCGGGCATGGCCCAGGTGAACGCCGGCTTGGTTCGGACGAACGTCGGCTGGGCCCGGGAACATGAGGGCGCGACCTGGGCGGTGGGGCGATGACCGCCTTTCTGCAGAACTGCTTCGCCGGGTTGGCCCTGGGGTCGACCTACGCCTTGGTCGCGCTTGGATTCGTGGTCATCTTCAAGTCGACCGGAGTGATCAACTTCGCCCAAGGCGGATTGCTCGCGCTCGGCGCCTACCTCGGATACACCTTCTCCAACAACCTCTTGCTCGCCTTCGGGATAGCGATCCTGCTGGCATGTCTTGCCGCAGCCCTTGTCGGAGCCGGGTTCGAAAGGATTGTCCTCAGGAGGATGGTCGGGCAGCCGCCGTTCGCGGTCATCATGATCACGATCGGCCTTCTCTTCATTCTTGAGCCGATGATCACCGCTATCTGGGGGTTCGACAACCTGCAGGTGCGCAATCCGTGGAACATCAACACCGTTGAGGTCGGTGGGCTGGTGTTCGGGGTGAAGGACCTGTGGACGATCGGGCTCACCGCGGCCGTGGTCGTCGGGTTCTTCGTCTTCTTCAAGTACTCGCCGCTTGGGTTGGCGATGCGGGTGACCGCGTTCGACCCGGAAGCCGCGTTGGCCCAAGGCATCAGTGCCAAGAAGGTGTACGCCGTGTCGTGGGCGATCGCGGCGGCGTTGGCGGCGTTGGCGGGTATCGCGATGGCGGCGGGGCCGGGTGGGTTGAGTCCGTCGATTGGGTTCATCGCGTTGGCGGCGTTCCCGGCGATGATCGTGGGTGGGATGGATTCGCCTGCGGGTGCCGTGCTCGGCGGTTTGGTGATCGGGCTTGCTGAGGCGTTGACCCGTGGTTATCAGGACCAGTTGTTCTCGTGGGCAGGCGACAACGTGTCGATCATCGTTCCCTATCTGCTGATGATCGTGATTCTGCTGATCCGGCCGTATGGGTTGCTCGGGACGAAGGACGTGAGGCGAGTCTGATGGCCAAGCCGCACCGCAATCTCGTCCGCGATTACCGCCAGGACCTGCGCCTGTTCGGGTCACCGTTGGCCAGGACCGGCCTCGCGGCGATGCTCGTCGCCCTCGTCATGCTACCGATGGTCATCCAGGATGATTTCTGGCTCAGCGTCCTGATCTACGTCGGCATCACCGCTGTCGGTGCCATCGGGCTGAATCTGCTTGTCGGCTACTGTGGACAGATCTCGCTCGGGCACGCGTTCTTCATCGGCGCGGGTGCTTACGTCACCGGATGGGCGGGCAGTGAGCTTCCGCTTTTCCTTTGGCTTCCGGTCGCCGCTTTGGCCGGTGGTCTGCTCGGTGCGGTGATCGGGCCGTTCGCGCTGCGCCTGCGTGGTCATTACCTCGCCATTGTCACGCTCGGGCTGGTGTTCGTCGGGGAACACTTGTGGCGCAACTGGAGAGGGTTGACCGGCGGCAATTCCGGGACGTCGGTCAACGCTCAGGTCAACCTCGGGCCGATCGATTTCAACCGGATCGAACTGGCCGGTGAGGTGTATTCCCGGAATCAGGGGTATTTCTGGCTGGTCTGGGCACTGGTCGCGATCGTCGCACTGCTGATCAAGAACCTGGTCAGGACGAGGCCGGGCCGGGCGCTGCTGGCGATCCACGACCGGGACCAGGCCGCCGAGGTCATCGGCGTACGGGCGGGCCGGTACAAGATCGGCGCGTTCATTGTCTCCAGCGCGATCGCGTCGGTCGCCGGTGCGTTGTTCGGGTCGTATCAACAATTCGTCAGCCCGGACGAGTGGAATCTGCTGCTGTCCATCCAGTACATCGCGATTGTCATCGTCGGCGGGCTCGGTACGGTGTTCGGCTCGATTCTCGGCGCCATCTTCGTCGGCGCGCTGCCCGCGTTGATCGACCGGTTCGGCGACGCCATTCCCGGCGTGCAGACCAGCGTCGGCGGCGAGGGGTTCATCAGCGTGTTCGCGTTGAACCAGGCCATTTTCGGTGTGCTGATAGTGCTTTTCCTCGTGCTCGAACCACGGGGGCTCGCAGGCATCTGGTTACGGATCAAGACTTACTTCAAGTCTTGGCCATTCTCGTATTAGGAGGCCGTCACCATGCATCGACGCATCACACTGGCGTTGGCCGCCGCCATGCTTGTCGTGGCAGGCTGCGGAGGCGCCGGGGATCAGGGTGGCGGTGGTTCCGGTGGCACCGCCGGAGCGCCCCCGTCGACCACTGGATTCGACGGAACCACCATCAAACTCGGTGTGCTTTCCCCGCTTTCCGGGCCGGTCGCGGTGATCGGGCTGCCGCTGACCGCGGGCAACAAGATCTGGTTCGACGCACTGAACCAGCGCGGCGGCGTGGCAGGCAAGTACAAAGTGGAGCTTGTGCAGGAGGACACCCAGTACAAGTCGGACGTGACCGTGCAGCAGTACAACAAGGTGAAGGGCAACGTGGTCGCGTTCACCCAGATCCTTGGCACCGCACCGACTTTGGCCGTACTGCCGCAGCTGAAGACGGACAAGATCGTCGCCGCGCCCGCGTCGCTGGACGCGCTGTGGGTGCGTGAATCGAACCTGTTGCCGGTCGGTGGGCCTTACCAGATCCAGGTGATCAACGCCATCGACTACTACATGACCGAGGGCGGCGGCACCAAGGATTCCAAGATCTGCAACATGATCCAGGACGACGTCTACGGCGAGGCCGGGCACCAAGGCCTGCAGTACGCCGCCGGCAAGTACGGGTTCACCATCGCCAACACCCAGCGGTACAAGACCGGTACGGAGAACTTCACCGGCCAGATCCAGGCGTTGGCCGGTGCGGGCTGCCAGATGGTGTTCCTCACCGCCACCCCGACCGACGCGGGCAGGATCTGGGGCGCGTCCGCGCAGGCACGGTTCACGCCGCGCTGGTACGCCCAGTCCCCGGCCTACGCGGCAGCACTGTCGAAGTCGCCGATCACGCCGTACCTGCAGCAGACCACGATCATCGTGGCCGAGGGCACGGAGTGGGGCGACGAGAAGGTCGCGGGCATGAAGGACCTGGTGGCCCGGACGACGCAGTTCGGCCCCGGCCAGCAGCCGGACTACTACCTGGCGTTCGGCTACAACCAAGGCCGCGCGATGACCGCTGTCCTGGAGAAGGCGGTTGAACTGGGCAACCTGTCGCGCGACGGAATCCTGAACGCGATGAACCAGCTCGGCAAGGTGTCGTTCGACGGCCTGACCGACGACTACCAGTACGGACCGGCGGAGACCCGCAACCCGCCGCGGTCGAGCACGCTGTTCTCGGTCGACCCGTCGAAGCCGTTCGGCCTGAAGACCGTGAAGTACAACGTCTCGTCAGAGGCCGCCAGGACCTACGAGTTCAAGAAGACCAGCTAGCGACGCACATGCGGTGGTGACCAGCGCGGCGTCGACCTCGGCGTCGCGCAACAACCACTGCTGCAGCAATCCACGCGCGAGCGCGGCGGCAGACATGGCGACGCGCTCCGCGTCCTGCTGCGCGACTCCTGTGCTGACAAGGGCATCGGTGAGCGCGGACACGATCGGATCGGCGTCCAGCCGTTGGGCGAACACGCGGTCGTGCAGCATCAAAGGCGCCAGTTCGGCCTCGAACCGGAACAGCCGCCGTGCGTCCGATGTGGACCCAATGGATGCCATGGCCGCGCCGAACCTGCGCAGCACTTCGACTGGGGTACTGCCGCTCAGGTCAAGCGGTTGTTCGGCACGGCAGTGCTCGATGGCGGCCAGGAACAGCTGCCGCTTGCCGCCGAACGCGGAGTAGACGGCGCCGGTCGTGAGGTCCGCCTTGGCCGCGATCGCCTCGACGCTCGCGGCCCGATATCCCTGTGCGGCGATCAAGTCGATCGCGGCGGCGATCAGCGCGCGGCGGTTGCGCTCCTGTGTCTCGGCTCTGCTCGGCACGTTGAAATAATAGCACTACCCGGATAACGTCATTATCTGTGACTCATGGTTTCCCAGGTCCAGACGAGGTAGCCGCCCGTCTGGCGAACTTCGGCGAGCCGCGCCTGATCGGAACGTCCAGGCTCGGCGAACCGATCACGATGGTCAGCATCGGCAACGGCCCGCGCAACGCCCTGGTCTTCGCGGGTCCGCATCCGAACGAGCCGATCGGTTTCCTGACCGTGCTGTCGTTGGCCGAGTTCGTGCGCGAGAACGACCTTGGCCACACGTGGCACATCATCGGTTGCGTTGATCCGGACGGCGCACGGCTGAACGAGAGCTGGTACGCCGGGCCGCTGGATCGCGAGCGTTATCTCCGCGGGTTCTACCGGCCGCCGTTTCACGAACAGGTCGAGTGGACGTTCCCGGACGGCCTGCCGGAGACCCGCGCACTGAAGAACGTGATCGACGAGGTCCGCCCGGACTTGTTGTGCTCACTGCACAACGGCGAACTCGGCGGCGTTTTCTACTACCTGAGCGAGGATCGGCCGCGACTCGCCGACACGTTGGCGCACCTGCCGACCGGGATTCCGTTGCACGTGGGCGAAGCCGAGCTGCCCGGCACCCGGCGGATCCGGCCGGGCGTGTTCGTCTTCCCCGGCCTCGCGGCGGTCAACCAGGCGGTGCCGGGGATGTCCAGCGTGCACTACGCGAGCCAGTACGGGACGTTCAGCCTGGTCATCGAGGTTCCACTGTGGTCGGACGAGCGCAGCACCGACACCTCGGGATCTGGCGAGCAACGCGCGGACGTACTCGCGCGGGTGGCGGACATGATCGAGGACGTCGACCGGATGCCGGACCTGCCTGTCGACGACTTTGTCGTCCAGGACTCGCCTTTCTTGCGCTCCTACGCGGAATCCCGGCCAGCCGCGGCGAAGCTGGCGGGCGTCCTGCGCGCGCACCAGCCGGAAGGCGAAGCGACGGTCGCGGAACGGTTCGGATACAACGAAACCGCGCACATGATCCGGCTTCGCGCGTGCACGACCGCGCTGCGGATCCTCGACGGCGAGCTCGGTGTCGGTAATCACCGAGCGGGCGTGCGAACTGCCCGGAAAGCCTTCGCCGAACTGTTCGACGCCTGGCTGGCCGAGGAAGGCGCTGTGGCCCAACCGATCCCGTCCGACCTGCTGGTACGGGCTCAGCTCGACGCGATTCTCAGCGCCGCGAAATCGTAGGCGTCCCATGCGGCGCGTTGAGCGTCCTTGGGTGCGATCGCGATGCGGGACGGCGTGTCCCAGATCTTCGTCAACCGCGGCCAGTACTGTGCCCAGCCTGGATTTCCCGTGCGAGCGAAGGACGTCCAGGCGCGTTGCATCTGCGTCGACAATTCCTTTGCCGCGCGCGGGTTCGCGTCATACGCCTGTTGGCCACCGGGAATTCCGGTGAAGCTCATGGTGCCGAAGACGAACGGCAATTCAGCGGTGTGCACGGCCGGGCCCCAATCGAATTGGTACACGTACGCCCGGCCCCACCGGAGTTGGGCTTCGGCCATCCGCGTCGCGGGTACGCGCATTGTCTGGTCGGTGAGCATGGCCAATGCCACGTTGGGCTCGTTGCGGTACGGCCGCGCGATTTGCTCGAGGTTGAGTTCACGAGGGAAGAATGCGCGGTACTGGTCGAGCGTGAGCTGCAGAACGGCCGGGTCGAACTGGGCGAAGTACTTCGCCTCGTCCCGGTTGGTGCCTATCAGGATGTCGATACCGCGTGCGTTGCCTGCTGTGATCGCGTCGATCACGGGCCGTTTGACCAGCGTGCCGTCGATGTACGGTCTGAAGTAGACCGCTCCGGCCAGCGGGTTGCCGCCGACCAGCCTTTCTTGCAGCTGCAGGATTTCCAGGGTGGTCTTGCCGGTCAGATCCATTGGCGGTGGGGCGGCCGCGTGCACCATGTAGCCCGATCCGCTTTGCAGGATCACCCGCCGGAACAGTCGCTGTGGATTGTCGGTGGCGAGCATGGCGCTGATCGAGAACGCGCCTTCGGACTCCCCGACCGCGGTGACATTTCGTGGGTCGCCACCGAACGATTCGATGTGCCGCTGCACCCATTCCAGCGCGGCCATTTGATCACGCAGGAAGTTGTTGCCCGCGCCCAACAGGCCGAGGCGGTAGTTCACGGTCACGACCACCGTGCCATTCCGGGCGAGATTGGTTCCGTCGTAGCGGGGTTCGTTCGCGGTGCCGAACCTGGCCGCTCCGCCGTGAAAGAACACCATCACCGGGTGCTTACCGGTCCGTGGCGCCCAGACGTTGAGCTGAAGGCAGTCCTCATCCAGGTACACGGGCTTGTCGTCGGGATATTCCTCGGAAATGGTGTCGCGGAACTGTGGGCAGACCTTGGCAGTGCCGGGCGTGAGGTTGTCCACGAGTTGCGGTGGCTGCTGCCGGGCGGCGGTGGCGTACTGGATTCCGCGATGGACAGTGATCGGCTCCGGTACTGCCGGAATCGGGCTGAGCGCCAGTGCGATTGCGAGCAGAATCTTCATGGACCCAGCTTCGGCAACCCGACGCGAAAGCGGATCGCCGACAGGAATGAATCAGCCATGGCCCGCGATGACCAGTCCGGACTCGTAGGCGAACACCACGGCTTGCGCCCGGTCCCGCAGACCGAGCTTGCTCAGCAGGTTACTGACGTGCGTCTTCACCGTGTGCTCACTGACGTGCAGCGCGGCGGCTATCTCCACATTGGACAGGCCACGGGCCAGTTGGCGCAACGTGTCCCGCTCCCGATCGGTCAACTCTCCCAGCCGCTTGGTCAAAGCGGGCACGGCGTGGCCGCGTTGTGCGAGGTCGGCGATGAGACGGCGGGTCACGCTCGGCGCCAGCAACGCGTCTCCGGCGGCGACCACGCGGATCGCGTCGGCCAGGTCGTCGCGACGGATGTCCTTGAGCAGGAACCCGCTCGCGCCCGCAGCCAGTGCCGCGTAGACGTACTCGTCCACGTCGAACATGGTCAGGACGATGACTTTGGCATCGGTCTCGGCACAGATCTTGGCTGTGGCGGCGACTCCGTCCACCGAAGGCATCCGGATGTCCATCAGCACGATGTCCGGCTGGAGTTCAGCGGCGAGCGCGATCGCCTCGGCGCCGTCCGCGGCTTCGCCGACGACTTGCATGTCCTGCTGCGCGTTGAGGATCATGGCGAAGCCGCCGCGGAACAGGTCCTGGTCGTCGACCACGAGGACGCGCAGCATCAGATCGGCAGGATCGCGTGCACGGTGAAGCCGACCCCGCCTGGTCCTGGCCCGGTTGTGAGGGTTCCGCCGCACGCCGCGACGCGCTCCCGCATGCCCAGCAGCCCGAAGCCCGGCCCGCCGAACGAGCCACGGCCGTCGTCGATCACGTCCACCCCCAATGTCCGGTCCTGCCACCGTAACCGGACCTGGATCCGGGATGCCGACGCGTGCCGCATGGCGTTGGTCAAGGACTCCTGCACGATCCGGTACACCGTTATGTCCACTTCGGGCGACACGGGCCGCGGCTCGCCGAGGACTTCAAGCGACGCGATCCCGGTCACCAGCTCCGGCACTTCAGCCACACCGGGCGACCGCAACGCGTGCACGACCTCACGAAGCTGTGCCACCGCGCCCCGGCCGGTCGATGCGATCGCGTCAAAGGCGCCGATCGCTTTGTCCGGATCAGATCGGACTACCAGCGGCCCAGCTTCGGCCTGTACCACCATCATCCCGACGGAGTGCGTGATGACGTCGTGCATCTCGCGCGCGATCCGCGTCCGTTCCCGCGCTGCGGCCTCCGCGGCCTGCGCACGCCGCGCGCGCGTGTTCGTACCCAGCGCAAACGCCGCCACATAGGCCACGGCCAAGTACCGCAACGTGTTCAGGTCGTCGTCGCCCGGAATGACCAGCGAAACCGTCACGCCAACCGCCGTGACCACAACACAGACCAGCCGCCAGAACGATGAACTCGACGCGGCGATCACGTAGATCGCGACCAACGGCCCAGCTGGAATCAGCGGCGCCACAAAGAAAGCGGCCAGGACGGTCGTGGCGAGGCCGACGATCAGCCCGACCAGCAGCGGTTTGCGGAAGACCCAGTAGACCGGCGCGGACGCCAGCACCGCGAGCAGGATCGCTTCCCAGCCTGCCATGGCCGCGACCGGCCCCACGGTCGCGGCCACAACAGCAAATGTCAGAGCCAGGCGCACGCTCGCCAGTATGTCGCCGATCAACCGGGTGCGCCTCGCTCGTACGGACTAGCCGGTCATCCCCCGGTCAAGCCTTCGCCCAGCTCAGAAAGCTGGTACTCGGTCAACGGCAGGCTCTTGCGGCCCGGCCCCATCTTGATCTTGACGCTGGTGTCCGCGGCGACGTCCTTTTCACCCCAGCTCTGCACGTGGATCCGGTAGGTCGTGCGGTCGGGCAGGTACACCGACAACGCCTGCGTCACGTCGCCGAACGCATGTGTCCGCTCGTCGTAGGTCGGCCGGATCTGGTAGATCTGCGCGATCGAGCCGTCCGGTTTGACGATCCGCTTCGGCGGCTGGCAGTTGTTCTCGTTGAACGCCTCCGCGTTGGCGGTGATCAGCGGCTCGACCGGAGACAGCTCCGGCCAGATCCGGATGCTGCCTGTCCCGTTGCCATCCGTGATGTCCACTGTGTACTCAGGACTGTCCGCGGCGTTGGCCCTGGCCTTCAACTCGCCGACGGTCGCAGGCGCGGCCACCTTGCGCAGCACCGCCATCAGCCGCCCCGCGGTGGCACCAGGCATCTGGATCGGAACGGGATCCGGGTCGCCGGGCATCATGGTCGGGCTGCAGCGCGGCAACCCGGTCGGCGGCACGTCGGGCAGCGGCGGCGCATCCGCCCGTGGTGTCCAGGTGGAGATCGGCGACTCGGCGGGCATGTCGGCCCGGCTCCAGCCCGCAGGCTGGTGCAGCACGGGCGGCATCTCGCTGGTCTTGGCGGGTTCGTTCACGTGCGCGTTCTTGCCGCCGAAGGTCATCGCCACCACGCCGATACCGGCGACGACCGCCACCGCCGCCGCGACCGACCCCGCTTGGCGGAACCGTCGCCGTCGCAGGCCACGCGGCATGATGTCGGACAACTCGGTTCTCGCTGCCGGCGCGGGCCCGTTGATCTCCTCTCGCAGCGCCTCGCGCAGCTGCTGTTCGTCCCACATCATGCACACCTCGAAGCTGCCGTGACCTGCTCGTACGCCTCGCGCAGTGTTTTCAGGCCGCGAGCGGTCTGGCTTTTGACCGTGCCCGTCGAGCAGCGCAGCGTCTCGGCCACCTGCTCGATCGAGAGGTCCTGGACAATCCGCAGTACGAGTACCGCCCGTTGTTTCGGCGGCACCTTCTGCAATGCGGCGATGAGACTTGGCCGGTACTCAGCCGCGTGGTAGTCGTCGACAGTGAGCTGTTCCGGGATTTCCGCGACCAATTGCTCACGCTTGCGGCCACGGCGACGGCTGTCGAGGAACAACCGGGTCAGCACGGTTCGCAAGTACGCGTCCGGGTTGGTGTGGATCACCCGTGGCCAGTGCGAATACAGCCGCACGAAACCGTGCTGCGCGAGTTCCTCGGCTTCGACCCAGTCAGCGCACAACGCGTACGCGGTGCGCCTGGCGTAGTCGAAGCGCGCCGAGAAATACTCGGCAAACTCCTTGTCGAATCGTGCCACGGGTAGCTAACGCCCACGCGAAACGGCGGGTTGCATCAGCGCGACGAGCCAAAAGCACGGGTTGCCCGCAGCGGGGGTGTCGGGGCGTCGGTCACCTTGACCACGCGCATCGGCCGCAACGTCGCCGTGTCGATGGGCGCGAGCAGCTTCACGAGCCGACGGATCAGCAGGATCGTGAGCACGGCCAACGCGGCGCCGAGCAGGTCCGTGAGCGCGGCCAGCCAGACGCCGTCGGCGTGGGCTTGGACGCTGTCGCGGAAGCGCCAGGCAATCGTGATCGCCATCAGCAGGCCGTCGGCGATCCAGACGGCCCACCACCACTTGACCAGCTTGCCCGGCTTCGGGCGGTCCTTCGCGTCGCCGCGTTGGGCGGCGTGCTCGAGCTCGGCGAACACCGACCCGGCGACCGCGAGGTTGATGCCGGGGATCAGCATGCCCCAGAGGAACTGTTTGTTCGTCCGGGCCGGTTGGTAGCCCGACACCTCGGTCGCTGCCAGCCTGGCCACGTACAACCACCAGATCGTCAGCCCGACCGAGATCAGGCCGACGGCCAGCGCCAGTATCGCTCCGGTGTAGACGAACGTGTCCGAAGCGGACACCACCCCGCTGCTCAGCGCGCCAAAACGGCTTTGCAGCAACAACACGTACCGCCAGAACTCGGCAGCGGCCGCGGCCACGGCCAACCCGGCGAGCAGCCAGAGCATCGCCGTCGTGTGCTTGGCGATGGCCCGGACCCGGTCGACCGCGGCGGGCGTCTCCGGGCGCGCACCAGGAACCGACGTCGGCCAGCGCCACGCCAAGCTGGGGAATCCCCATCTCGGTGGCGTGGGATACGCGGGCGGCCCGGTGTACGGACGCCTCCGCTGCCGGTAGCCGCCCGGGCCGCGCTGGTACGCCCCGGGTGGCGCGGTCGCCACCCAGCGGACTGGCTGCTGCACGGGCGGTCTGCCCTGGTAGTACGGGTGCACGCTCAGATGACCTGCGGTTGGGCCTGCGACTCGCTGACCATGTTCTTGCCTGCGGCCTGCCACGACTGCATGCCGCCGTCGACGTTGGTGGCGTCCCAGCCGTTGCCGTTCAGGTACGCGGCGACCCGCGCGGACCGGCCGCCACTGCGGCAGATCACGTACACGTCCTTGTCGCCCGGCAACTCACCGAGCCGCTCGACCAGCTCACCCATCGGGATGTGCAGCGCTTCCGGGGCGTGACCGGCGTCCCATTCGTCCTGCTCACGTACGTCGAGCAGGGTCACGTCGGCCGGCACGTCTTGCACCGTCACGGACGGCACGTTGGGCATAGTCACGCCCCGAATGCTGCCACGATCGGCGTGGGCCCGCCGTTAATGCTGGATGGCCTTTTCGGCACCCACGCCGGTGAGGGCTCGGACCTCCATCTCGGCGTACTTGGCGTCGTTGCGTTCCTTGGACAGGACCGTGCCGAGCCAGCCGAGGAAGAACGAGACCGGGATGGACACGATTCCGGGGTTGGCCAGCGGGAACAGGTCGAAGTCGGCGTCCGGGAACATCGCCGTGGCGTTGCCGGACACGGCAGGCGAGAACACGATCAGCAGGATGCACACGGCCAGGCCGCCGTAGATGCTCCACAGCGCACCCGAGGTGTTGAACCGCTTCCAGAACAGCGAGTACAAGATCGTCGGCAGGTTGGCGGACGCGGCGACCGCGAACGCCAGCGCGACGAGGAACGCGATGTTCTGGCCGTTGGCCACGATGCCGCCGACGATCGCCACGGCACCGATCACCAGAGCGGTGATCCGGGCGACGCGGACCTCCTGGTCCTTGTCGTCCACCTCGCCTTTCTTGATCACGTTGGCGTACACGTCATGCGCGAACGACGCCGACGCCGTGATCGTCAACCCGGCGACCACCGCCAGGATCGTCGCGAACGCGACGGCCGCGATGAACCCGAGCAGCACCGGCCCACCCAGCACTTGGGCGAGCAGCGGCGCGGCGGAGTTGGCCTTGCCGGGCGCCGCGTTGATCGCCTCCGGCCCGACCAGCGCACCCGCGCCGTAGCCGAGGACCAGGGTGAACAGGTAGAAGATGCCGATCAGCCAGATCGCCCACACCACGGACCGCCGCGCCTCTTTGGCCGTCGGCACGGTGTAGAACCGCATCAGGATGTGCGGCAGACCTGCCGTTCCGAGCACCAGCGCCAAGGCCAGCGAGACGAAGTCGAGCTGGGTCAGGCCGGTCTTGCCGTACTGCTTGCCCGGGTCGAGCACGGCCGCGCCGCCCTTGTCCACGGCACCGCCGAGCATGGCCGACAGGTTGAAGCCGAACCTGGCCAGCACCCAGACCGTGATGCCCGCCGCGCCGACGATCAGCAACGCGGCTTTGATGATCTGCACCCACGTGGTGCCCTTCATGCCGCCGACCAGCACGTACACGATCATGATCACGCCGACGACCGCGATCACGGCGGCCTGGCCGACCGGGTTGTTGATGCCCAGCAGCAACGCCACCAGGCCACCGGCACCGGCCATCTGCGCGAGCAGGTAGAAGAAGCTCACCGCCAGTGTGGACACGGCAGCGGCCGCACGGACCGGGCGCTGCCGCATCCGGAACGCCAGCACGTCGCCCATCGTGTATTTGCCGGTATTCCTGAGCAGTTCCGCGACCAGCAGCAAAGCCACCAGCCAGGCCACCAGGAAGCCAATGGAATAAAGGAATCCGTCGTACCCGTTCAACGCGATCGCACCGGCGATACCGAGGAACGACGCGGCCGACAGGTAGTCGCCGGAAATGGCGATTCCGTTCTGCGGCCCGGTGAACGCGCGGCCCGCGGCGTAGTAGTCGGCCGCGGTGCGGGTGTTCTTGCTCGCCCGGAACACCACCACCAAAGTGATCACCACGAACGCGGCGAAGATCGAAATGTTCAGCGCCGGGCTCGAGCCCTCGACGGCTTGGGCGAGCGTCACTTGTCCGCTCCTTCGATCTCCTCACGGATCTTCTCGGCCTGCGGGTCGAGGTGCCGGTTGGCGTACCGCACGTACAGCATGGTGATCACGAAAGTCGAAACGAACTGCAGAATCCCCAGCACCAACGCCACGTTGATGTTGCCGAACAGGCGCGTGGACATGAAGCCGTGCGCGTAGTCGGCGAGCAGCACGTACACCAGGTACCAGACCAGGAAAAGCCCGGTCATCGGGAAAATGAAGCGGCGCAGGCGGCGCCGCAGTTCCGCGAAATCCGCGGAATCTTGAACTTCACGCCACTTCGCCGCGTCCGGCGGCAGCTCTTCGGTCCCTGTTCGCTCTCCTGCGCTCACTTGACCCTCCCGCTATGCCACTGATGGTTCGGGCACTGGTCGGACGTTAGGTACAAGCTGACCTTCCCGTAAGACGCCGTTCGGGCGCTGTCGCTCAGCCTGTTCGGCGATGCGGTGAACGGTCATTATCGTCCGGCGAGGTGCCGCCACACTCCTTTCATGATCGCTATCGCACAAAAGAAGGAATATGGCGTACCCACATCGAGGGACAGTTAAACCGTCAGTAGAAATATTCGGTCCGAAAAGGACACAATTCCGTCAACTCAGAGCTGTATCGGGTTCACCGACGGTGACGGCCGTCAGCCAGCCGGGCCCGTTCCTCGGCGGTGCCGAACCGAGCCACATCCCGGTCCCGGATGAAGCCGAGCGGATCCGGCGCGTGCATGCGCAGCAACGTCCGGCTGGTGTCGTTCGGCAGACGGCGGTGCGTCGCCTTGCTGACCATGATCACGACGAAGAACGCGATCGGCACGGTGATCAACGCGGGCTGCTTGACGAACGACGGCGCCCAGTCGCCGGTGTACCGGCTGACCACGTCCAACACGATGGCGCCGATCACCAGCCCACCACCGACGATCATCCCGGCACCGGCGCCGACCCACGTCAGCTTGCGCCACCAGATCCCGAGCAGCAGCACAGGACAGAACGTCGAGGCCGCGAGCGCGAACGTGACACCGATGCTCAGCGAGACATCGTTGGGCCGCAACACCAACGCCAGCCCCAACGGCACGATCCCGGCGATCAGCGCGGCCCACCGGAAGTCACGGACCCGCCCGCGCAGCACGTCCGTGGACAGCACCCCGGACACACTCACTACGAGCCCGGACGACGTCGACAGGAAGGCCGCGAACGCACCGGCAGCGGTCACCGCACCCAGAATCTCCCCGGGGATCCCCGGAATGATCTTCGCGGGCAACGCGGTGACGGCGGCGTCGGTCCGCCCGGTGACCAGCAACTCCGGCACGTAGATCCGCGACAACGCCCCCATCAACAGCGGGAACATGTAGAACAGCGCGAGCAACAACATCACGTGCAAGGTCGTCCGGCGCGCGGCCTTGCCGTCCGGGTTGGTGTAGAAGCGCACGAGGACGTGCGGAAGCCCCATCGTGCCAAGGAACGTCGCGAAGATCAGCGAATACGTCGTGAACAGATCACCGGCACCGCCGGACGACGGTTTCATCCAGCTCGCGTTGTCCGCAGGCGCCCCAGCGACAACCGGGACAGCGGTGCCCGCGTTGAACCGCAGGGTCGTGCCCGCGTCGACGGTCACCTCGCCGACTTCCGGCCGCCAGAACGCCTCGCCGGATGCGGGCGCGCCGTTCACCACACCATCGGCCCACAACCACACCGGTTCCTTGACCTGCAAGCGAACCGGCGTCTCCACCCGAACGGTGGTGGTCTCGGTGAACGTCGGCGATGTCGGCGCGGTCAACGGCGTCTCGGTCGCGCCGGCACCACCCCGCCCAATAAAGATCGCGCAGAGGATGAACGTCGGCGCGGCGATGGCGAAAAGCTTGAGCCAGTACTGAAAAGCCTGAACGACAGTGATCGCCCGCATGCCGCCGCCGAACACGTTCACCACGACAACGACAACAACGAGCACCATGCCAACCCATTGCGGCACAGGCATGATGCGCGACATGACGAGGCCGGCGGCCTGCAACTGCGGCAGAAGATAAAGAATCCCGATGAAGATCACGAAGACCGTCGCCAGCTTGCGCAGTCCCGCCGACCCAAGCCGCGCCTCGACGAAGTCCGGCAGCGTGTACGCACCAGATCGCCGGAGTGGAGCGGCGACGAACAACATCAACGCCAAGTAACCAGCAGTGAACCCGATCGGGTACCAAAGCGCGTCAACGCCATCCTTGAGGATCAAACCGGCAACGCCAAGGAAGGACGCGGCGGACAGGTACTCGCCCGAAACCGCTGCGGCATTGCGACGCGAGCGGACCGTGCGACGTGCGACGAGGAAGTCCTGAGTCGTGCTGGCGGCCCGTGAGCTCCGGAAACCGACATAGAAGGTCATCACCGCGACCAGCGCGATGCCGGACACGGCCCACAGGTTCAGCTCAACGGCCGTGCCACCCACTTGCCAACCCTTCGGGCTACTTCTCGACCATGTCGACGAAGTCGCGTTCGTGCCGTTCGGCCAGCACGTTGTACCAGTATCCGATACCGAAGAGGACCGGGAAGGGGGCGACCCCCAACAACAGCCACGGCAACCGCACACCAGCGACCGTGACATCGGAAATCGCAGGTACGAAGAAGAACAGGACGGGCAGACTGCACAGCAGGACGACCGCGAGCAGCGCAAGCCGGACAGCGGTACGGAATTGGATGCGGATGAAGCCTCGGACGAGTTCTTCGCCGTAGCTGGTTTGCTCCTCGAGTTCGACTACCGTGCGGAGAACCGTGACTGGCGCACGGGAATCTGCGAGGACTACTCGCTTTCGGCGGGGTGGGGGGCCAGCTGCGGTGCCGTTTTCTTGGGGATCTTTCGGGGATCTGCCGGGGCCGGTGCCTGCTGAGTGCCTGCTCATGCCGGGCTCCCAGGCGCTTGGGCGCGGCACCAATCGAAGGTCAGGGCGCGACTGTGGATGGCGCCGGTGCCGAATCCTTGCCGAAGGCGCGCCCGAAGCAACCCTCCACAGCAGCGCGCCGAAGTAGGCACATCGCGCGCCGCCCCAACCATCGAACCCATGGTCAACTACCGAAACCCGCGCGAGGCGACCGCACAAGCTTGTCCTTCAACTCCCGCGTGTGCCGTCGGCTCACCGGAAGCTCCTTCTCCTCACTCCCGATCACGACCGTGTACCCGGATGCACCCATCCGAAGCTCAGTAATCAAGTTCAACGGCACCAGATACGACCGGTGAATCCGCACGAACCCAACCTTCCCCCAGCGCTCTTCCAACTGCGCCAACGGAATCCGGACCAGGTGCGAACCGTCTGACGTGTAAAGCCGCGCGTAGTCGCCCTGCGCCTCAACCCACCGCACCGAGTTCCTGGCGACCAACTTGGTGGTACCGGCCAATTCCACCGGGATCACCTCGTCGTCCCTGTTCTCCGGTACCGCGACCGCGCCGGGGGTGGCGCCGGGGGCCGGCAGGTTGTTCAGCCGCAGCTTCGCGATCACCCGGTCGACCGCTTTGTCCACGCGGGCTTGGTCGTTCAGTGGTTTGAGCAGGTAGTCCACTGCGCCGAGTTCGAAGGCGTCCACCGCCTCGTCGCCACCCACTCCGGTGACGAACACCAGGCATGGCGCCGGGTTGAACTCGGAGAGCACGCGGCCCATCTCGATGCCGGTCAGGCCGGGCATGTTCAGGTCGCAGAACACCGCGTCGACCGCGGGCATCCCGGCCTTGCGGCGGGTGACCAGCTCGTCGTCGTTGCCGCTGAGCACGCGCAGTGCTTCGGCGGCGTCGAAGGCCGTCAGAATCTTGCGAACGTGCCGGTTGTTCTCCAGCCGCTCGGTGATCATCTCTATGCCGGCCTTCTCGTCGTCCACGCAGAGCACGACGAGTCCGGCTGCGCTCTCGTTAGTCACGGTGGGGTGCATCTTGCCTATCGCACCACCCTGATGTCCATGTTCATCCGTACCGCCACCCTGCCGAGTGAAGTTTTGTCCAGAACCAGGATCACAGACCGAATCGCGACCAGGTAGCTCGTTGCTCGATCGCTTCGATCGCGGCACCAAGCAATCCGGTAGCCGCGCCGCCGCCGACCCCCAGCCTGGCCAGCAACGGCCGGCGCGGTTCGGCGATCGTGACGTCGGCGTCGGGGTACCGCTCCGAGATCACCCCGCGCAACGAGCCCAGCCCGTCGATGAGGCCACGCTCGACCGCTCCGGCACCGGTCCAAATTTCGCCGGAGAACACGTCGTCGTGGTCCTTGCTCAACCGGTCGCCGCGCCGCTCGCTGACCCAGTCGACGAACTGCTTGTGCAACTGGCCCTGCAGCCCGACCAGCCACTCCACGTCCTCAGGCTTCTCCACCTGGAACGGGTCCAACCGCATCTTGTTCGTGCCCGCGGTGTGCACGCGCCGCTCGACACCCACTCGCTCAAGCAGGCCGGTCAGCCCGAACCCGGCACTGATCACGCCGATCGAACCGACCAGCGACGTCTGGTGCGCGTAGATCTCGTCGGCCGCGCACGCCAGCCAGTACCCGCCGGACGCGGCCACGTCCTCGCAGAACGCGATCACCGGCACGTTGTTCTTGGCCGCCGCGAGCTGCCTGATCCGCTCGGCCACCAGCGCCGACTGGGTCGGCGCGCCGCCGGGCGAGTTGATCTGCAAGGCGACCGCGACCAGCCGGTCATGGTCGAACGCCCTGGTCAAGGCGGATTCGACCGAGTTGAGGTTGATCGACCCACGGCCGAGTGGCGACGGGGTCGGCGTGATCACACCGTGCAGCTTGATCACGGCGACAACAGGTTTGCGGTCGATCCGGTCGCCCAAACCGGGCAACCGGGACACCAGCTTCTCGGTCACGCTCATGACGAAAACTCTACGGACTCGGCGCGTGACCGTTGCCGGACGGCGAACCAGGCCCGGGAACCGGGGCGTAGTCGTCGTCCGAGTCCGGGTGCGAGTAGTCCGGCAGCGCCGGCCGGACACCGGGGAACGACTTCGGCACGCGCAGGATCACCTTCATCCCCGCGCCCGGGGCCGTTTCCACCATCAGCGCGTACTCGTCGCCGAACACCGAACGCATGCGCTGGTTGATGTTCCCGATGCCGACGTGCGAGCCGGTCTTGTGGGCGTCACGCAGGTCGGCGAACAGCCGGTCGGCGTCCATGCCGACGCCGTCGTCCTCGACGCTGATCAGCGCCTCGGCGCCGTTGTCCTGTGCGATCACGGTGACTGTCCCGCCACCGGGCTTGCGGGCGATGCCGTGCCGGACCGCGTTCTCCACCAACGGTTGCAGCACCAGGAACGGCACCACCACCGACAGCACCTCCGGCGCGATCTTCAGCCGGACGTTGAGCCGGTTGCCGTACCGGGCGCTTTCGATGGTCAGGTACCGGTCGATGTTGCGAAGTTCCTCCGAAAGTGTCGTGAAGAACCCCGAGGCGCGGAACGAGTACCTGGTGAAGTCCGCGAAGTCCTGGACGAGGTCACGCGCCTGCTCCGGGTCGGTGCGGATCAGCGAGGAGATCGTGTTCAGCGCGTTGTACACGAAGTGCGGCGAGATCTGCGCGCGCAGCGCCCGTGCCTCCGCCTGCGCCAGCTGCTGCTTGGCCTCGTCGAGTTTGGCCAGCTCAAGCTGGATGCAAACGAACTTGGCCACCTCGTCGGCCATCCGCATCAGCCGACCGGAGTTCATCCCGCCGACGACAATGAGCGCGCCTTCGACCGTGCCCTCCACGATCAGCGGCACGATGACCGCCGTGCGCATCGGGCAGCTGCCGCGCCTGCTGCAGGGCAGGCTCTCGTGCTGCACGTGCTCACGCTGGCCGCGGGAAACCGCCGTGACGATGTGGTCGGCCAGGTCCCGGTAGTGGTGATTGGCCTGGCCATCCCACGAAAGCAGCGAACCGTTCGCGTCGCTCAGCCCGACCGCGACGCACTTGAGCAGCTCGACCAGGTGCTTGGCGGTCTGGTCGGCGGAGGCCTCGGTCAGCCCGCCACGAAGCTCGGGAGCGGCCTTGGACAGCCGCTGAATCGCGTCCAGCTGCGCCTCATCGACCGACGTGCTCACCCGCCGGGTCCGGCACAGGAAGACGAAGAGGCCGAGCACCGCCAGCGTCGCGATGACGCCGAGGACGACACGCTCGGTCAGGAACTGGACCACTTGTTTATGCTCTGGCACTCGGTAGGCACAGGCAAGCTCTGGGTCCGAGATTAGTAGACATCCGATGAATCATTCAGGCAGGGTGTGCGGTGTGCCGACCGAGCAAACGACCAGGCGAGTCGCCCTGTTCGCGACCTGTCTGACCGACACGTTCTTCCCGGACACCGCCCGTGCGGTGGTCCGGCTGCTGGAGCGTCTCGGCTGTTCAGTGGAGTTTCCCGAGGCCCAGACGTGCTGCGGGCAGATGCATTTCAACACCGGCTACCGCACCAAGGCCGCTCCCCTGGCACGCAACGTCGCGACGGTGTTCGCGGGCTACGACGCGGTCGTCGTGCCGTCCGGGTCTTGTGCGGGCATGGTCCGGCACGTCTACCCAGAGCTGAACGTCACACCGAGCCCGACCTATGAACTGTCCGAGTTCCTGATCGACGTGCTCGGTGTCGAGGATGTCGGTGCGTACTTCCCGCATCGGGTGACGTACCACCCGACCTGCCACTCGCTGCGGATGCTCGGTGTCGGCGACAAGCCGCTGCGGCTGCTGCGCGCGGTGAAAGGCCTAGACCTGGTTGAACTGCCTGCGGCCGACTCGTGCTGCGGGTTCGGTGGGACGTTCGCGCTGAAGAACGCCGACGTGTCCTCGGCCATGCTCGCGGACAAGATGTCGTGTGTGCTGGACACGGGCGCCGAGGTGGTCTCGGCAGGCGACAACTCGTGCCTGATGCACATCGGCGGCGGACTGTCCCGGCTGCAGGCCGGTGTGCATCCGGTGCATTTGGCGGAGATCCTGGCGAGCACCGAGGAGGAGCCATGGGTCGCAACCCCGTGACGTGGCTGGGCAGCCCCGCGTTCCCCACCGCGGCGAAGACCGCTCTCGCTGACGACCAGTTGCGCAGGAACCTCAAGCACGCCACGGGTTTGATCAGGACCAAGCGGGCAGGCGTGGTCGCCGAACTGCCGGACTGGGAGCAGCTGCGGCTGGCCGGTGAGGCGATCAAGGACGATGTGCTCGCCCGTTTGGACACGTACCTGCTGCAGTTCGAGGAGTCGGTCAAGGCTCGTGGCGGAGTCGTGCACTGGGCGGCGGACGCGGCCGAGGCCAACGAAATCGTGGTGCGGCTCGCACGGGAAGCAGACGCGGACGAGGTCGTGAAGATCAAATCCATGGCCACCATGGAGATCGGCCTGAACGAAGCGCTGGAGGCAAGCGGGATCACGCCGATCGAGACCGACCTGGCCGAGCTGATCGTGCAACTGGGCAACGACCGGCCGTCGCACATCCTGGTGCCCGCGATCCACAAGAACCGCACGGAGATCCGGGACATCTTCAAGGCCACGATGCCGGACACCGCGGACCTGACCAACGAACCGGTCGAGCTGGCCGCCGCGGCGCGGGCGTTCCTGCGCCGGAAGTTCCTGTCCACCAAGGTCGCGGTGTCCGGCGCGAACTTCGGCGTGGCCGAGACGGGCTCGGTGGTGATCGTGGAGTCCGAAGGCAACGGGCGGATGTGCCTGACGCTGCCGGAGACCCTGATCAGCGTGATGGGGATCGAAAAGCTCGTGCCTGCGTGGCAGGACCTGGAGGTCTTCCTGCAGTTGCTGCCCAGGTCGTCGACCGCGGAACGGATGAACCCGTACACCTCGATCTGGTCCGGCGTGACGCCCGGCGACGGCCCGCAGAACTTCCACCTGGTCCTCGTGGACAACGGCCGGACCGACACCCTGGCTTCCACGGTGGGCCGTCAGGCCTTGCGGTGCATCCGGTGTTCGGCGTGCTTGAACGTCTGCCCGGTATACGAACGGACAGGTGGCCAGGCCTACGGCTCGGTCTACCCCGGCCCGATCGGCGCGATCCTGACTCCACAGCTCGGCGGCGACATGCACGATAAGCACGCGGCGTCACTGCCGTACGCGTCCTCGCTGTGCGGCGCCTGCTTCGAGGTGTGCCCGGTCCGGATCGACATCCCGTCGGTTCTGGTGCACCTGCGGTCGGAAGCCGTCGCGGCGAAACCCAAGTACAGCCCCGAAGCGATCGGGATGGCCGCGATGTCGTGGGTGATGGCCGGACCACGCCGATTCCATGCGGCCCAACGCCTCGCCACCGCGGGACGGTTGCTGGCGCGCGGTGGGAAGATCCGCAAACTGCCGTTCCCCGGTTCAAAGTGGACAGACAGCAGAGACCTGCCCGCGCCCGCGAAGGAGTCGTTCAGTGCCTGGTGGAAGCGGACCCGTGGCTGACTCCCGAGACGTGATCCTTGGCCGGATCCGGGCCGCACTGGGAGCCCAGCGCCCGGCCGTGCAGGTCCCGCGCGAGTATCAGCGGACGCGGGATTTCCCTTCGGTGCCAGACCTTTTCGCCGAGCGGGTGGCCGACTACCGGGCGATCGTGCACCGCGTCGACGACCCGCTGCCGATGATCCGCTCGACGTTGGCGGGCAAACGCATCGCCGTGCCGTCGGACGTGCCCGCGGAATGGCTTGTGCCCGAGGTGACCTGGCTGCACGAACCGCTGTCCAACGCCGACCTGGACTCGTGCGACGGAGTCCTGACCGGCTGCGCGGTCGGAATCGCCGAGACGGGGACGATCGTGCTCGACGGCGGCGTCGCCCAAGGCCGGCGGGCGTTGACCTTGCTTCCCGACTATCACCTTGTTGTCGTGCGGGCGGATCAAGTCGCGGGCACCGTGCCCGAGGCTTTGGCGCGGCTTGAGCCCACGCGCCCGTTGACGTTCGTCAGCGGGCCGTCCGCGACCAGCGACATCGAGTTGGACCGGGTCGAAGGCGTACACGGCCCCCGAACCCTCGAGGTCCTGTTCGTCACTTGAGCAGTTTGGACATCCGGCGGTCGGCCAGTGGTTTGCCGTTGGTCTGGCAGGTCGGGCAGTACTGGAAGGACTTGTCGGCGAACGAGACCTCGCGGATCGTGTCGCCGCAAACAGGGCACGGCAGTCCGGTGCGGGCGTGCACGCGTAGGCCGGAGCGTTTCTCGCCCTTGAGGCGGGCCGCGGACTGGCCGACGGAACGGTCCACCGCATCCTTGAGAACGGATTGCATGGCCTCGTGCAGCCGGGCCAGTGAGCCGTCGGACAGCTTGCCCGCGGTCGCGTACGGCGACAACTTGGCGGTGTGCAGGATCTCGTCTGAGTAGGCGTTGCCGATGCCCGACAGGAGGCGCTGGTCGGTGATCGCGTTTTTCAGGCGTTCGGTGCGGCCGGACAGCAGGTGAGTCAGGTCGTCGAGGGACAGTGCCAGCGCGTCCGGGCCGAGTGTCTGGATCTGGGGGATCTGCTGGACGTCGGTGACGATCCACACCGCGAGGCCCTTCTTCGTGCCTGCCTCGGTCAGGTCGAAGCCGGGTCCTTCACCGGGCGGGCCCAGGTGCACGCGCAGCGCCAGCGGGCCCTTGCCGGGCTTGGGTGGGGCCGCGCTCAGCGTGTCCGCCCAGCGCAGCCAACCCGCGCGGGCCAGGTGGACGACGAGGTGCAGTCCGTCGCAGTCCATGTCGAGGTATTTGCCGTAGCGGCCCGCGCCGGTGACGGTTCGGCCGTGCAGCTCGGTCCACGGCGGTGTCGCCGTCTTGAGGACCTGCAACGAGGCCACGTCGACCCGATGGACGGTGCGGCCTACCGCGAACTCACGCAGGTGATGCGCGAGCGCCTCGACCTCAGGTAGTTCTGGCACACCGACAGTCTCACCCGGCTACGCGGCTGTGTCACTCCACCGGATGCAATGGGCCGTCGAAGCTGGGCATCGTGTCGCGCTGGATGTCCCTGGCGACCTTGGCGACCTCGGAGCGGACCGTGAACATCCCGCGCACGGTGCCGACCCACTTCTCGACCGGTGCCTCCGGCGTGCCGTCGCCGGTTTCGGCGACCAGCTTCCACGGACGGCGCAGCGCCCAGCGGGCCGGGAAGAACAGGAAGATCATCAGCAGCGCCAGCACCACCCACGCCGGCACCACGACGTCCTCGGGCATCCGGAACACCCAGACCAGGCCGAGGATGATCACCAGGAACATCATCACGATGCCGGGGCCGTGCCCACCGCTCACATCGTGCTCGAAGTCTTCGGCCGTCGCGGGCCTGCGCCCCCACTCCAGCTCGCCACGCACGGTCCACATGCGGCCATCTGCACCACGTACCAGGCGCGTCATGCTCGTCGCCTCCTGCTCGACACGTCTGTATAGGCGCCGATCCACACTCTGCGGTCGCGCACGGTTCAACGGTACCGTGTCGCGACTAGGCCCAGCGGGTGAAAGTCGATCGTCACTCAGCGCGTCGGCTTGTCAGTGGTCTCCTGCGTCGCGGGTTCCGGCGTGTCGCTGGGTGGTGGCGTGGTCTGCACGGTCGGCTTCGTGGTGCTCGTACTCGGTTTGGTGGTCTCCGAGGTCGGCTTGGTCGTCGTCTCCGTCTCGGACGCGATCGTCTTGTCCGTGGTCTCCGGCGGCGGTGGCGGGCAGGTCTCCGGCGGGCCGATCATCACGCTGGAGCCCTCGGTCTCCGACTCACTGCCGATGTCCCGGGGTTCGCCGGTCGACCCGTCCGGGTACAGCACCATCTCGGTCTGGCGATGGACGACGGTCTCGGTTGCCTGCTGCTGCTGTTGGTTCCCGATCGGGACCGCCTGCGTACGCCTGGAGTCCGGCAGGTGGTCCGCCACCTTGGGTGATTGGCCACGTCCTCGCGGCGGGCCCAGCGAGGACGACAGAGCCCCGGTCGCCGCACCCATCTCCGGCAACGGGGACTCGGTGATCACCAGCTCGGACGGCCCCTGCCCGGTGAAGTCCAGCGCGGCGAGGATCGCACTGTCCGCGCCGGGCACCACGTTCATGCCGAGCACGCCGGCGGCGACGACCGACGAGCCGGCCAAGGTCAGTTTGGCGCCCGTGGACGCGACCAGGCCCTTGAGCGTCGCCCAGAACCCGGTCTTGTGCGCCACCAGCCCACCGAGCGCTACCGGGGCGGCCATCATGCCCGCGTAGGACCGCAGGCCCGCGCAGACGTCCCGCAGCTCGTCGTGTGTCGACTGACACGACGAACAGCTGACCAGATGGGCACGCACGCGGCCCCGCTCGGCGCCCTTGATCGTCCCGGCGGTGTACGCGCCGAGCTTCTCCAGAACCGACCGGCAGCCGGTCGACCCGTGGTGTGTGGACAGATGCGCCTGGAGGTACGCGGCGCGCAGGCCACGGCGGGCCCGGCGGGCGAGCGCGGCGGTGGCGTTGGGGCTCAGGCCGAAGTTGTCCGCGACGACCGCCGGCCGCTCGCCTTCGACCTCGACCTTCCACAGCACGCTGCGCCAGCGCTCGGGCAGGCTGGTGAACGCCCGCGTGATCAGGTTGCGTTCGTGCGCCTGGCCGGATGTGTCCGGGTTCTCACCCGCACGGTGCGACAGCACCTCGTCGGACACCGGGACGTCCCGGCGCCGCTCGCTCCACTCCCACGCCACGCGCCTGGTGACGATCAGCAGGTAGGAGCGGACGTTGTCGACGGGGCCGGCACCGCGACGAATCGCCTGCAGCACCCGGAAGAACGCTTCCGCGGTCAGGTCCTCGGCGTCCGCGCGATCGGCCGCGAGATTCCGCGCCAACCGTCTCACGGCATCCGCGTGCCGGGAGAACAGCTCGCCGAAGGCGGCGTCTTCCCCGGCGCGCAGAGCGGCGAGCAAGTCGCGATCGTGGAACGATTCCTCGCCAGCGTCGAGGGCAGGGTTGCCCGTTGCGGTCATCCGGCTAGGTACCTCCCTCCGGATACACGCGAACGTTGAACAACATGCCACATTCGGGCGTCGCCGAGTGTGGGTAGTGTGAAGACTCTTGGTGACATCCGACCATGGATGTGAGCCAGATAACCTGATCAGCTGGGCCGTTCGGCGCACTGAATCGCTCATGTGTGGTGCGAATGAACTACACCCGCACGGGGGAGGTCATCCCGCCGAAAATCCGGTGGAGCGAGTCAGGTAGAGTGTCTTCAGCGTTGAAAGACGCCAAGCGGATGTAGCGCAGCTGGTAGCGCATCACCTTGCCAAGGTGAGGGTCGCGGGTTCGAGTCCCGTCATCCGCTCGCTCAGCAGACGTGTGTCCGCGGAAAGCGCGGACCTCGTCGCTCGCCATGATTTTGGGGGGATAACCCCCAAGCCCCCAGCGTCAAACTTCGAAAGACCGCGAAACGGCCTGAGTCTCAAGGACCAGGCCGTTTGTCGTATCCGGGCCAGGGCATCCGGTGGTCAATTAGTCCACTTCGCTTGACCCTATCGGGTTAACCCGATAGGTGTAACGCGTGCTCGATCGAAGAGGCGCGCCGTTACGGATGGCCGTGGGGGCGTTCCTGGGAGCTGCCGCCGCGGCCTTGTTCGCCGTCGGTGTCACGAGTGGCCGCACAGACAAACCAGTGCCTGTGCGGCTGGAACACGTGGCCACGAACGGGACCACCTCGTCCGCGCCGCCCACCTTGAGCGCGACGCAGGTCGCCGAAGAGACCTCCGTGAGCTCCGAATCGAGCTCCTCTTCCTCGTCGTCCAGCTCCTCGACCGCGTCCGGGTCGAGTTCGAAGACCACGACGACGCCTCCGAAGACCGTCACCACGACCAAAGAGGTGACGAAGACCACCACGACGACGTCAACGACCACGCCGAAACCGCCGACCAGCACGACGACCCGGTGCACGACCCTGATCTGCTAGCGCAACGTGAACACGACGATGTCGCGTGTCTCGGTCTTGGTCAGCGGCAGTCCGTCGACCGACCGGATCAGCGACCGGGCGTACGGCGTCTTCTCCACCAGCGACTTGACCACGATCACCCTGCGGACGTTGTGCTTCTCCAACGCTTCGATGCTGCGGCTGCTCGGGAAGGCCTTGGTCGCCGCGGTGAGCTCGGTCCAGTTCTTCGGGTAGTTGCCGGTGTTGCCGTTGGCCAGGATCGGGAAGTCCTTGGTGGACCACAGCATCGGGATCGAGTCGCCGGTCAGGTCCATCGGCAGGATGACGACCGGGCCCGGCTTTTCGAACTCTTGCTGCAGGCCCTCGGGCATGGCGGGCGGGTGCGCGTAGGGGAAAACCGGCACGGCCTCGGCCAGCGCGCCGACCGCGGGCAGGATCATGACCAACGCGACCAGCCGCTGCTTGTGCTTACGTGCCAACGATTGCGCCAGCTTGGTCACGGCACCGGCCGCGAGCAGCAACAGCAACAGCGTCGTCCAGAGGATCAACCGGCCCGGTGTCCGCAACGCGTCCCAGCCGGGCAGGAACTTCCACAGCAGCAGGTAGGTGAAGGTGCCGTGGAAGAAGCTCGTGCCGAGCGCGAGGATCGCGCTGACCACCACACCGCTGGCGAGAACCAGCCGTACTTTGCGCGGCCATGCACTGAATGCAAGTCCGATCGCCGCGAACACCAGCAGCACCAGCCCGGGGAAGATCCACTTCTCCCACGGCGCCGGTTCCATGTCCCACGTCCACGCGGTGAACGCGGTGTCGCTCCACAGCCACGAGAAGTGCGATGTGGTGATGAGTCCTTGCGGCGGCGGGGAATACGTCTGCAGTTCGCCCAACGTCCGCGTGAACTGGTACAGCTCGACGACCCGCAGGTATGGCAACGTCATCAGCAGCGTGACCGTCAGGAACGCCACGGCGCCAACGCCATCAGCGATCCAGAGGCGTCGGCTGATCTGCTTGCGCTTGCGCAGCATCACCACGAGCAGCGCCACGCCGATCACGCCGAGGACGTAGACGAACGGCAGCCCGGTGGCGAAGCCGATGGTGACCTGCCACGCCGCGATCAGCCAACCCGCTACGGCCCAGCCGGGCCTGGCGAGTTCTGGTCGGAAACCGTGCCGCAGCGAGAAACCGTGGCCACGCGCCAGCGCGAACAGGGCCAGCGCGATTCCGCCTGTCGAGAGGAGGTTGAGGTGGTGGACGTGGGCCAGCCGCCACGGCGCCCACGCGAAGACCACCGCGCCGAGTGCCGCCGCGTGCCAGGTGCCGCCGAGTTGGCGTACCAGCATGTATCCGCCGATGAACGCCAACGTGGCGGCGAAGATGAAGGCCAGGTTGTAGCGCAGGATCGCGTCCGCCGGGCCGCTGCCGCCGATCAGGCTGAACGGCAGATAGCCGAGCAGCGAGTCGGTGAACGCGAAGTTGTTCTCCGTGCCGCCGAAGATGTTGCCGGTCCAGAAATCCCCGCCGTTGAACAGGAAATGCCGCTGCCAGGCCAGTTCCCACGCCTGCAGCAACGGGTCGCCGAGGTCGAACAGCACGGTCGACCGCAGATCGATGACGATGCGCCAGTAGAAACCCAGCGTGACGACCAGCCCGGCGATCCCGACCAAGGCGGGTTCTCGCCACCGGGTGACCCGCGACACGCCTTGGTGCGCAGGTCTTTGCGGCGCAGCGAGGCGAGGGACGGCCGTTTCTGTGATCAACTGTCCCCCTGGAACAACCGGACTGTGCGGGCCGCGCCGTGTGAGCAGCGAACACCCAGCGCGACAATACTTCACGGGCCCCGCCGAACCGACCGGCGCGACCCTGTGCGAACGCAAAATGTCCAGTCCACTTGGCGCGTCAGTGCGACCGTTGACATCTCGATAAGCCCATTCGGGCGACCGCCCTGCACTGTCCGTTGTACAACAGTGGCAAGATTCGCCTATCACGGTGAACCGCACGGCGACTGGAGAGGATCCACCACCGTCCTTCCCGGCAGGGTGCTGACCTTGCCGATATGTACATCCGTCCCGGTTTTGCCCCCATGGCCGGCAGCTGGGAGCGAGAATCGGACTTGGCATCCGCTCTACCGGGATGAAGGGGCTGTCACATGGGTTGGCAGGACGAGCTGCAAAGCTTGGACGAGCAGCTGTCCGCGGGCCAGATTCGCGCCGAGGAATACCGCAAAAGGCGTGATGAACTGCTCGCGGCGGCATCGAGTGGCGCGGTCAGCCTGCGGCGCGTGCAACGGCAGAAGTCACCGTCGGTCGCCAAACCGTCGATCGCCAACGCGTTCAACGGCGACACCAAACCGGACACGGGCAAAACCGCGGATGTGACCCAGCAGGTCCCGCCGGTGGCGTGGACCACGGCGAAGCCCGCCGGTTCGCCACAGCAGCAACAACAGCAGCAGCACCCGCAGCAGCAGCACCCGCAGCAGCAGCACCCGCAGCAGCAACACCCGCAGCAGCCGCCGGCCGCCATGCAGCCGCCGCAGGGACCGCCGATGCCTCCGCCGATGATCGGCTCCGAGGTCTTCGGCACACCGCCTACGGGCCCGACGAAGAAGTCGCGGGTGCCGAAGTTCGTCATCGCCGTCGTGGTTCTCGCGTTGGTCGCCGCCGGGACGTGGTGGTTCGCGTTCCGTGGCAACGACGCGGGCCCGCAGGTGGCCGTTCCACCACCGGCGGCGGCGAGCAGTGAGCTGTCCATCGACAAGATCCCCAACCCGACGGACTCGCCGCTGTCCACCTCGGGTGTGCTCACCGTCGACCAGGCGCAGACGAACAACATCATCCGGCCGGATGAGGCCGCGTATCTCAGCGCGACCGATCTGCAGAAGATCTACTTCCGCAACATCGTGATCGGCAACCTGAGCTACCAGCTGTTCGCGTTCCAGACCCAGACCGACACCGGCGGTGCCCGGATCGTGTCCGGCGCGCTGGAGCGGGGCAAGCGGGCCAGCATGGTCCCGGCCTCGATGGAAGGCCTGCCGCCCAAGGTGACGCTGACCAAGATCCTCAACGACGGCGCGGCGATCTACGAAGCGGTGTACCCGATCGAACGCGGCGCGGTGCGGCTGGTCGTGCTGCAGGTCGGGCCGAACAACGAACGGCAGTTGATCAGCTCGATGAAGCGCATGGTCGACCTGACCACCATGTCCATCAAGCCGAAGTAACCGGCACTGATAACACAGTGGTATCCAGTGTGTCTCCACCGGACGACAGCGACGTCGGGTGGGAAGAGAGCATGCGCAACAATGAGACCCGTTGAACGATTCTGGAGGGTCGGATGTCCTGGCAGGAAGACCTCAGGCAGCTTGATCAGGCGCTTGCGGAGGGGCGGATCCACGCCGACGACTACCGCAAACGCAGGGATCAGCTGCTCGCGACGGCGACAGGTGCGACGACGCCACCTGCGGTCTCCGAGCCGACCAGCAACCCGTTCCCGGCCCAGCAGCCGACCAGCGGGCCCTTCCCTGCGCAGCAGCCGGCCAGCGGTCCGTTCCCCGCTCAGCAGCCGCCGCAGCAGCCCCAGCCGCCGGTCGCACAGCCGCCGCAGCAGCCCGAGGCCACCCAGGTCCAGCAGCCGAGCAGCGGTCCGTTCCCGCAGGCCTTCCGCTGGGAGCCGACCAACGACTCGACACAGGTCGTGGGCCAGCAGCCGGGCGGCAACCCGGATGTGACGCAGGTCGTCAGCGCGCAGTCCGGCGGTGAGGCCGAGCGCACTCAGGTCGTCCGGCCGGTGCAGCCACCCGGCATGCAGCACCAGGCGCCTTGGCAGTCCACGCCGCCGAACCACAACCAGGGTTCGCCGTGGGGCGTCGAGGACCAGCCGATGCCGTCGCTGCAGCCGACGTGGCTCGCGCAGGGTCCCGAGGTGTTCGCCGAGGACACCAAGAAGAAGGGCGGCAAGACCGCCAAGATCCTTGTCGCCGTGGTGCTGGTGATCGGCCTGGCCGTCGGCGGGTACTTCATCTTCTTCACCGGCAGCGACAACAACGAGCCCGGTGCCACCGCGCCGCCGCCCACCCCCACGCAGGCGCCGACCACGACGCCGAAGCCGCGTGACAACCTGTCCATCGCGGACCTGCCGGGCAAGGCCGGGGACTACAGCCAGGTGAAGACGTTCGCGGATGCCCAGCAGGTGAAGTTCCTCACTGCTGACGAGATCCGCATCCTCACCGACGCGGGCGCGGGCAAGGCCAGGCTGGCCGTCTCCGACACGCCGGACGGCCTGAACCCGACGATCTTCACCACCGAGACGACGTCGGCCGAGACCGCGGCCACCGCCAGGGACAAGCTCGGCGAGCAGCAGCTGGTCTACGGCATGACGGCGCTGGAGAGCCAGCCGACCGGCGTGGTCGCCGCCAAGATCGACAAGACCGACAAGACCCCCGCGGTGATCCGTGCGCACTACGCCCACAAGGGCACCCTGGTGCGTATCCAGGTCACCGGAAACGATCTGGTCACCGTGACGGAGCTGTACAAGGACCTGCTCGCCGAGCAGCTGAAGATCCTCGCGGCGAATGGCTGACGCACTCGGCGCCATCGCGTGCACGATCGTCGCGCGCAACTACCTGCCGTACGCGCGCGTCCTGGCGAAGTCGTACCTGGAACACCACCCAGGGCATGAGTTCGTGGTCGTCGTGACCGATGGCGTGCCCGAAGGCGAGACCGGGGACGGCTACCAACTGGCCGGCCCGGAACTGCTGGACGTCAGCGAGGTCGGCTACCTGCGGATGGCGACCTCGTACACGGTCGCCGAGCTGGCCAGCGCAGTGAAACCGTTGCTGCTGCGTCGTTTGCTCACCCGGGCGGACGTCGCCGTCTACCTGCACCCGGACATCCAGGTGTTCGCGCCGATGCCCGAGGTGGTCACGCTCGCGGCGAGCAACGACATCGTGCTCACCCCGCGGTTCCTCGACCCGCTTCCCCGTGACGGCAAGCAGCCCAACGAGGCGGCCATCCTCGGCGAGGGCACCTTCGACCTTGGCTTCCTCGCGGTCAGCAAGGCAGCCAAGGGTTTCCTGGACTTCTGGGCCGAACGGCTGCGCCAGGACGCGGTCATCGACACCGCCGAGCAGATGTTCGCCGACCAGCGCTGGGCCGACCAGGTCCCGGCCCTGTTCAAGCACACCGTGCTGCGGGACGCGGGATTCAACGTCGCCTACTGGAATCTGCACGAGCGTCCGCTGACCCGCGGCCCGGACGGAACGCTGCTCGCGGGCGAAGCTCCTTTGCGGTTCTTCCACTTCAGCGGCTACCGCCCGGAGGACCCGTGGTTGTTGAGCCGGCACTGCACGGTCAAACCGCGGATCCGGCTCTCCGAACACCCCGAGGTCGCCCGGCTGTGCACGGAGTACCGGGAATCGTTGCTGGCCAACGGTTACCGTGAGCCGTTGAAGTCGGTTCCCTACGGTTTCGACACGTTGCCCGACGGCACCAAGCTGACCAGGTCGCTGCGGCGGATGTTCCGCGCCGCGTGGAAGGAAGCCGAGGAGCCGGACGCCGCGCAGATGCGGTTCAAGCGAGCCGTCACGGAAATCCCGCCGCATCCTTTCGGGGACGACGGCGGCGTCGGATTCCAGCGCTGGCTTGCCACACCGAGTTCACCGCCGGAAGAAGCGGCCGGGATGAACCGGCTGTTGATGACGGTCTGGGCCAACCGTGGCGACCTGCAGCGTGCGTTCCCGTGGCCATGTGGAACGGACGCACCGGCGTTCCGCCAGTGGTGCCGGACCTACGGCGTGCAGGAGAAGGTCGTTCCGAAATGGGCGCTGCCCAAGGAACCTCGAACGTTGCGTGCACCGGTCGACGAGTTCGGCGTGAACATCGCCGGTTACCTGACCGCGGAGCTGGGTCTCGGCGAGATGGGCCGGATCATCAGCAAGATGGTCGAGCAGGCCGGTGTCCCGCTGGTGTCGGTGGTCGAGGAACACTCGCTGGCCTGCAGCACCGCGCTGGACCTGCCGCCGACGGCGGGCAGACCGCGCTTCCCGGTCACCATCATGGCGGTCAACGCCGACCAGACCGAGGTGCTGATGGCCGGCTACCCGGAGGTCGGCCACGAGCGCTACCGGATCGGGCTGTGGGCGTGGGAGCTCGAGGATTTCCCGGCGTGGCAGCACATCGGCTACGAGTTCGTCGACGAGATCTGGACGGTCAGCGAGTTCTGCGCCAAGGCGTTCGCCAAGCACACCTCGGTGCCGGTGAAGGTGATCCCGGTGCCGGTGCTGGATCCGGGCCTGCCACCGCGTCCGCCGCGTGCTGCAGGCAAGCCTGTCCAGTTCTTCTTCGCGTTCGACTACAACAGCACCGGCCAGCGCAAAAACCCTTGGGGCGTGGTCAAAGCCTTCAAGAAGGCGTTCGAGGGCCGGGACGACGTCAAGCTGGTCATCAAGGCGACCAACGGCCAGCTGCACGCCAAAGCGGTGGAACGTCTGCTGTACGAGATCGGCCACGACCCGCGGATCGAGCTCGTCGAGCGGTATCTGAGCGTCGCGGAGCTCAACAAGCTTTACGCGGACAGCGATTGCTACGTGTCGTTGCACCGCAGCGAAGGCTTCGGCCTGACCGTCGCCGAGGCGATGATGCGCGGAATGGCCGTCATCTCAACGGATTACTCCAGCACCACGGAGTTCTTCAACGAAGAGGTCGGCTGGCCGATCCCGTACAAGATGGTCGAAGTCGGCCCGGGCTGGGCGCCGTACCACGAACACGCGCGCTGGGCCGATCCCGACCTCGACGCCGCCGCGGCGGCCATGCGGGAGATCGCCGACAACCCGGCGGAAGCCGAGCGCCGTGGCCGGGCCGCACGGGAGTACGTGCTGCGCAACCGCACGCCTGACGCCGCCGCTTCCTGGATCCGGACTCAGCTGCAGGACGCGTACAAGAACTGGCGAGACGGAAAGTTGTCAGACCGGCCAACGCAATCCTTGGCCGTGACGGATCCCGTGCTGCGCCCGTTGGCCGACGCGCGTGAAGCGGTGCGGTGGCGTGCGGAAACCAACGCCCCCTCGCGTCTGCCGCTCGCGCCCGCGATGCGGCGTATGGTCCTTCGCCTGATCGACCACTACGACGTGCATCAGCGCAAGGTGATGGGCGCGCTGACCGATGGCGTGCAGACCGCGCTCGACCGGCTCAACCGTCGGTTCGTGGACACGACCGATGCCCAGAACATGCGGATCGACCTGCTGGAAACCCAGGTGTCCGACCGTATCGAGCAACTGACCGAGCAGCTCGGCAAGGTGGAACGGATGCTGGACGAACGCCTCGCCGATCCGGCCCGGAGGGAGTCCGATGAGCAAGGATCTTGACCGGGTCCGGGACCAGTGGGAGACGCTGGCCAAAACCGACCCGTTCTGGGCGGTGCTCACCGAAACCGAGTACCACGACGGGCAGGCCAGGAAGGACTTCTTCGACAGCGGCCGCACCGATGTTCGTATGCTCCTGGAAGTCCTGGACAGGCACGGCAAGTCGTACGGGGACGTCGCGGTCGACTTCGGCTGTGGTGTCGGACGGTTGACCTACGCCCTGGCCGAGCACTGCAAGCAGGTCACGGGCATCGACGTGTCCCCTTCGATGATCGAGCAGGCGCAGGCAGGCAACCCGTTCCCCGACCGGGTCGCGTTCGTCCACAACGAGGCGGCCACGCTGCCGTTCGACGACGACTCGGTCGACCTGGTGATCAGCGTGATCACGTTGCAGCACATCAGGCCCGCGCTGTCGCTGCGTTACCTGCTGGAGATGGCCAGGATCACCAAGCCGGGCGGGCACCTGGTGTTCCAGCTGCCCAGCCACGTGCCGGCCACCCGCCCGATGCCGCCGTCGCTCAGCAAGGCGCAGCTGCACGTGCTGGAAGCGCCGACTTCGCTGGAAGTCGGCGAGAGCGGTTACGTCCGGGTGGGTGTGAAGAACATCAGCCAGGGCGAGTGGCTGCCGGGTCAGTTGCTCAACGCGGGCAACCACTGGCGGCTGCACGGTGCGATGGTCGTGCAGGACGACGGCCGCGAGCCGGTCCGGTGCCCGCTGCGGCCCGGCGAGTCGACCGAGGCGCTGATCCGGATCATGGCGCCGGGCGAACCGGGTTCGTACGAACTGGAAGTCGACCTCGTCCAGGAAACCGTGGCGTGGTGGGCCGAACGGGACAGCCCGACGGTGCGCGTGCCGGTCGAGGTGCGTGCCAAGGCTCCGGCGATCACCGCTCCGGTCGACGAAGCACCTGCGCCGGTCGTCGCAAAGACAACAGGTGACGAGCTCGAGATGAACGGCGTGCGCAAGGACCTGGTGTACGCGCTGTTCGAGCAGATCGGCTGCACCGTGCTGGAGGCGACGCCGGACGAACGCGCAGGCGGGCATTGGCTGAGCTACGTTTACGCCATCGAGGTCGGCGAATACCGGATAGACATCAATCACGGTATATGACTGACTGACTCGGGCTAGGGTGAGCTCATGGCGCAATCGACGCTGCCTCCCGTGCACGAGGCGTGGCTGCCCCGTGAGCACAGCCTCTACCGGCCGAGGCACGGGGTCCGGCAGCTGACGGCGATCATTTGCGCAGTCGTTTTCTTCGCCCTGCCGTTGATTTCGCTGACAGTCGGAATGCGCCCGACGGAATTGGAGAACCACCGGCTGGCGTCATTTCCGAATCCGGGTGACGGCTGGTCGTTCTTCACGAATTTCAACGGCTGGTCGAACGACCACCTGCCGTTCCGCCGGGAAGCGATCGACGCGGTGAACGGCATCAGCCGCGGCCTGTTCGGCGAACCCCCGAACCTCGGCCGCAGCCCCCAGCAATCCGGTCCGGTGGCCGTGGTGCCCGGCCCGCAGCAGGGCGACAAACGCCAGATCAACCCGGGCGTGACGATCCCGTTGGCGATCGAGGGCAAGAACGGCTGGATGTACTACGGCGACGACGTGGTCAGCCGCTGCAACCAGGCACGGGACCTGAAGTCCACAATGGACCAGATTCGCCGGTTGCGGGAAGGCGTCGAAGCGTCCGGCCGCAAGTTCGTGATGGTGGTGGCCCCGGACAAGACCACGATCGTGCCGGAGAACCTGCCGAACTCCTATGCGGGCAAAGACTGCATGCAGAAGGTGAACAGCGAACTCTGGCCGCTGCTCACCGCCGAAAAAGGCGTGGTCGACCTGCGCGGCGAACTGCACGCCCGTGGGCAGCAACTCGGCAAACCGGTCTACCCGCCGCTGGACGGGCACTGGTGGGACGAAGGCGGACTGGTGCTGGCCCGCAGGCTGGCCGAGGCGATCCACCCGACGATCACCCGGAAATGGGTGACCCAGCCGGTGCAGGAGTACTCCATCCCGGCCGACACGCCGCCGCTGATCGGGCTTTCCGGAACCAACAAGGGCTTCATGTACTCGCTGAAGCCGGACGGCGAGCGTGACCAGACCCGCAACCTCTCGCCGGACTTCAACACGCCGGTCCAGGTTGGACACGCGACTGGGCAAGGCACGGTGACGGAGTCGGTCGGGATGTTGAGCGACTCGTTCACCATCCGGGCTTTGCGTTACCTGGCGGCTTCGTTCGGCGACTTGACCGTGCTGCACTACGGCAAAACTCCTGATGACAACGGTCGCGCGGCCGGGGAGATGCTGGCTCAGAACGAGGTCGTGGCGGTCGAGGTCGTCGAACGCACCATCGCTTCGGGCAACAACCAGCTGCTGCAGCCCGCCGTGGTCGACGGGATTGTCCGGGTCCTGCAGGACAACCCGATCCGCAAATAGGCGGCTGACCAGGCGAGACATCGCGACGACCCAGAACTGTCGTACCCCCGGTGTAGCGTTGAAATTAGGGGTTCCCCCAAGGGAATTGGTGTTGCGGTCGAGGCTGGGCGGCTGCCGCTTGGTCAGCGGATGGTGCCCCACGCGCGACGGCACCGGCTGTATATGCAGCGGCCGGGGTTTTCAAGTACCTGCGATGTCCTGGCGAAATCGCGAGCCGGGGCGATGCCGAGTGGCGGCCGAATCGCGCCGAACACCGTCGTCACCCGATCGGGGAGTGTCCGCGCGTGTCGGCGCGGTGTTACCCGGGTCACATACTCAACCGGCGGAGCCTCGTAGACGTCCAAAGAACGTAACCACCACCGACGGAGGCCTCATGTGGGTTCATGTCGTGCTCGTGGCTTTAGTCACGGCGTTCTTCCTGGGCCGGTTGGCGCACGTCCTGCTCAAACGACCCGGTAAGAACGAGAACTAGCGGCCGACCGCGTAGCCCTGCATTCCTCGCGGATTCGCGGCGGCACGGAGCATGCCGTCCGCGGGATCACGCGAGACCGCTGACATCCGGCCGAGTGTCCACGGGCCGGCGTCGGTGACGAGATGGCCGCGTTCACGCAGTTCGGTAATCGCGGCATCACCAATCCGTGACTCCACGACCAGCTCGCCTGGTTGCCAATACCTTGGGAAGAACGAGCTCGGGAAAGCCCCGGAATGCCAGTTCGGTGCGTCGATGGCTTCCTGCATGTTCAGTCCGGCGCCGATGTGGGCGAGCCAGAAGCACAGCTGCCACTGGTCTTGCTGGTCCCCGCCGGGCGTGCCGAACGCGAGGCGTGGCACACCGTCACGCAACGCCATCGAGGGTGACAGGGTGATTCGCGGTCGCGTGCCTGGCCGCAACGAGCTGGCGAAGTGGTGTTCCAGGGTGAACATCTGGGCTCGGGTGCCGAGGCAGAAGCCCAGCGATGGGATCGTCGGCGAGGACTGCAGCCATCCGCCGGACGGGGTCGCCGAGATCATGTTGCCTGCCGCGTCAACGACATCGACATGCACTGTGTCGCCGCGGACGACTCCGCTGTTGCCCACGGTCGGCTCGCCCAAGGCTCCGGAGATCTCTTCGGCGGGCACGAAATAGGGCACCGCGAACGCCGGCAGCCGGGGCGGTTGCCCGTCGGGTGAGCCTGGACGCAGTTCGAACGAGGCCTGTTCGGTCACGAGCGCACGCCGGTTGACGGCGTACTCTTCGGACAGCAGTGCTGCCAACGGGACGTCAGGGTCATCGCCGTACCAGGCTTCCCGGTCGGCGAACGCCAGTTTGGCGCACTCGATCGCGATGTGGATCGTCTCCGCGGTCGGCACACCGTCCATATAGGACATTCTCTCCTTGAACCCGTCCAGCAGACGCAGTTGTTGCGCCAGAACGGGTCCTTGGGTCCACGCGCCGCACTTGACCAGCGTCCACGAGCCGATGTCCACTGTGAGCGCGTCCTCGAAGGACGCTTGCCACGCCGCCATGTCCTGGCCGGTCAGCACGCCCGCGTGCGGGCGGCCGGAGTCGTCGAGGAAGGCGTTGCGCGCGAAGGCATCGATCTCCGAGGCGACGAAACCCTGGTACCAGGCGCGACGTGCCGCGTCGATCTGCGCCTCTCGATCGGAACCCGCGCTTTCGGCTTCGGAAAGCAGGCGTTCGAACGTGTCGGCGAGTGCCGGGTTACGGAAGCGTGAGCCTGCCGCGGGCGAGCGGCCATCGGGTAGCCACAGCGATGCCGAGCTGGGCCAATGTTCCTTGAACAACTGGGCGACCGCGTCGATGGTGTCCGGGATCCTTGGCACGATCGGGAATCCGTCACGCGCGTAGCCGATCGCCCGGTCGAGCACGTCGCGCAAACGTTTGGTTCCGTAGTCGCGCAACAACAGCAGCCAGCCGTCCCACGCGCCGGGCACAGTCGCGGCCAGCAAACCGCTGCCGGGGACAAGTTCCAGGCCGAGGTCACGGTAGTGCTCGATGGTCGCGCCGGCTGGTGCGACGCCTTGTCCACACAGCACTCGCGGTCGTGACTCCCCTGCGGCTTGGAACACCGCAGGCACTTCACCGCCAGGGCCGTTGAGATGCGGTTCGACGACCTGCAGCACGAATCCCGCTGTCACGGCGGCGTCGAACGCGTTGCCGCCATCCTCCAGGATCGCCATCCCCGCCGCCGAGGCCAGCCAGTGGGTCGAGGCCACCATCCCGTGGGTACCGGCCAGTTCGGGGCGAGTACTGAACATAGCTAACTATCTAAGCGACCGCGTTCGACCGATTCAACTGGGTCGGCCGATCGCCTTCCAGCGCAGGCCGGCCCGGGCGAGGTCGTCTCCGTCGAGCAGATCACGGGTGTCCACGACCGTAAAACCGTCCATCAGCTCGGCCACCTTGGTCCAGTCCAATGTGCGGAATTCCGGCCATTCGGTCAGCACGACCACCGCGATCGCGCCTTTGACCGCCTCGTAAGGATCGTCGACCAGCCGCATACCCGGCAATTCGCCCGTAATGGCCGGGTCGTGCGCGGTGATCTCCGCGCCTTCGGCGATCAGCGCGTTCGCGATCCCGATCGCGGGCGAATCACGCAGGTCGTTCGTGCCCGCCTTGAACGCCAGGCCCAGCAAGCCGACCCGGGCGCCACGAACGGTCCCGTCACAGGCCTGCTTGATCCGGTCGATCACGTCTTCCTGCTGGCGGACGTTCTGCTCGATCGCCGAGCGCAGCAACGCGAAGTCCAGCCCGGCCTGTTCGGCAACGTGCAGCAACGCGTTGGTGTCCTTGGGCAGACACGATCCACCCCAGCCCGGCCCCGGCTTGAGGAACGAACGGCCGATCCGTGGATCAAGGCCCATGCCCTCAGTCACCTCGCGGACATCCGCGCCGACCCGGTCGCACAGCTGCGCGATCGCGTTGACATAGGACAGTTTCACCGCGAGGAAGCAGTTCGCGGCGTACTTGACCATTTCCGCGCTGGCCGCGTCGAGTACGAGCGTCGGCGCCTGCAGCGCCGCGTAGAGGTCGCCAACCCGTTGCGCTGCTTCGCGATCCACCGAACCGACGACGATCCGGTCCGGGTGCAGGAAGTCGTCGACCGCGGTGCCTTCCCGCAGGAACTCGGGATTGGCCACGATCGGCACGTTCACCATGTGGCGCAAGCGATCCGCGGTTCCGACCGGCACGGTCGACTTGGTCGCCACCGCGCAGCCCGCCGGCAACAAGTCGCCGACCTCGGCGAGCACGGATTCCACCGCACGCAGATCAGCGGCGCCATCAGCGCCCATCGGTGTGGGAACGCACAGGAACAACACTTCGGTGTCGGCCGAAACGGCATTCGTGGCGCCGACCACGAACTCGAGGTTCCCGGCCGCGAGACCCCGGTTGACCAGCTCGTCCAGGCCTGGCTCGAGGATGTCCACGTGGCCACGCCTCAACCGGTCGACCTTGTTGGCGTCGATGTCCGCGCAGACAACGTGATGTCCCAGCGCGGCCAGGCAAGCCCCGGTGGTGAGGCCGACATAACCGGTGCCGACCACTGCGATCTTTCGCTGCAACCGAATCACCCCATCCTGTTACTGGGGACGGTCGCAGCCGGAGTTGACCTACGTTGAAACTTCAGCTGGCGAGCTCGAATACTCCATGCGACGTACGCGGCTGGAACTCTTGGCTCGCTCCGACATAGGGTCCCGCTGCATGGAGCACCGACATCTCGGTGAGTCCGGGCTGGTGGTCAGTGCCGTCGGACTCGGTTGCAACAACCTAGGCAGGCCAGGCACCGCCGCGGAGTCCCTCGCCGGGTCCAGAGCCGTCGTCAGCGCCGCGCTCGACGCCGGAATCACGTTCTTCGACGTCGCCGACGTCTACGGCGCGCCGCGCGGCCGCAGCGAGGAGCTGCTCGGTCAGGCGCTGTCCGGGCGACGCGACCACGCCGTCATCGCCACCAAGTTCGGCGTCGACATGCAGGGCGGCAACGGCCCTGACTTCGGCGCACGCGGCTCACGGCGGTACGTCCGGCGCGCGGTCGAGTCATCGCTGCGCCGCCTGGGCACCGACTGGATCGACCTGTACCAGCTGCACCGGGCGGACCCGAAGACGCCGATCGGCGAGACCCTCGGCGTGCTGTCCGAGCTGATCACCGAGGGCAAGATCCGTTACGCCGGCGTCTGCAACCTGGCCGGCTGGCAGATCGCCGACGCGGCGTGGACGGCGAAGACACAGCACGTGGCCCAGCCGATCGCCGCGCAGAACCACTACTCGCTGCTCGAGCGCGAGGCCGAGCGGGACGTCAACCCGGCCGCCCGGCGGTTCGGGCTCGGCGTGCTGCCGTACTTCCCGCTGGCCAACGGCCTGCTCACGGGCAAGTACCAGCGCGACGCCGAACCACCGCCAGGCACCCGGCTGGCCGGCAGGCGCAAGCTGCTCGCCGACGCGCCCTGGGACCGGATCGAGCGACTGCAAGCGTTTGCCGACGAGCGTGGCATCTCGCTGACCACGCTCGCGATCTCCTGGCTGACCGCGCAGAACCCGGTGTCTTCGGTGATCGCGGGCGCGACCACGCCCGAGCAGGTCGTCGAGAACGCCGCGGCGGTCAAGTGGCGGCCGTCAGCCGACGACCTCGCTTACATCGACGAGATCTGCCCGCCGGGTCGCCGCTGACACGGTCTGTTCCAGCAGCAGGGCGATGGTCATCGGGCCGACCCCGCCGGGTACCGGCGTGATCAGGCTCGCGGAGTCGACCAGCTGCTCGAAGTCCACGTCACCGACGTTGCCCTCGTTGTAACCGGCGTCGATGACCACGGCGCCGGGCTTGATGGCGGTGATGAACTTCGGCTTGCCGACCGCGGCCACCACGATGTCCGCGGTCCGCACGATCTCGTCGAGGTTCTCGGTCTTGGAATGGCAGATCGTCACGGTCGCGTCCTTCGCGAGCAGCAGCATCGCCACGGGCTTGCCCAGGATCGGGCTACGGCCGACCACGACCGCGTGCTTGCCCTTCAGGTCGACCTCGTAGGCCTCCAGCAGCCGCATGATGCCGCCAGGCGTGGCCGAGGCGAACCCAGGCTCGCTGAAGGCCATGGCCGCGAACGAGTGCATGGTGACGCCGTCGACGTCCTTGCTCGGCGCGATCGCCTCGAACGCCGCACGCTCGTCGATGTGCTTGGGCACCGGGTGCTGCAGCAGGATGCCATCGACCCCGGGGTCCTCGGAAAGCTTGGTGATCTCGGCGACCAACTGCTCGGTCGTGGTCTCCGCGGGCAGGTGCACGAACCGGGACTCGATCCCGGCCTTGGCACTGCGGTTGCGCTTCATCTTCACGTAGGTGACCGACGCCGGGTCCTCGCCGACGAGGACGGCGGCCAGACAGGGCTTACGCCCGGTGCGCTGCTCGAATTCGTGCGCCCGTTTGGTGGTCTGCTCGGTGATCTCCCGGGCGACGTCGGTGCCGGACATCAAGGCCATACGGCGACTCCTTGTGGTGAGGAAATCGCCCAGGCGCGCGGCAAGCTCGGTGGGGCCGCTCCCCGGTGGTACTCCACCTCAACGCCAGTCACGACCCGGGCTTCATGGTAATCGGTGGTCCGACCCCTCAGGGGCGTGTCAGACCTAAGTCGTAGCTTTGGGTGATCCAGGCCGTCCCTCGGAAGGACACGAAGACCGCACTCATGGCCGACGCGCCCGTGACCTGCGAAGACGACCATGGAAGGCATGTTGGAGGTATTGGCCATCGTGCTCGGGTTCGTGGTCCTGGCCGTGCTCGCAGCGGTGCCTTTGGTGCTCCTGCTGCACGCGGCGGACCACAGGCAACCCGTTAAGGACGTCACACCGCGCGACCACGCGTGACCGATAGCCTCTCTCCTGTCGAGAGCCATAAGGAGAGCGGGCATGCAGGTCAGCGGTATCGCGGCGGTTGTCACTGGTGGGGCGTCGGGTCTTGGCGGGGCGACCGCCGAGGCACTGGCGAAGCAAGGCGCCAAGGTGTTCGCACTCGACTTGCCCGGCGCGATCGAGAAGGCACCGGACGTCGACGGCGTGACGTACGTCGCGGCTGACGTCACCAGCCCTTCGGAAGTCCAAGCCGCGGTCGACCAGGCAGCGGCCGAGGCGCCGCTGCGCGTAGCGGTGAACTGCGCGGGTGTGGGCACGGCCGGACGGATCCTGTCCAAGAAGGGCGTGCACGACCTGGACGTGTACCGCAAGATCATCGAGATCAACCTGATCGGCACCTTCAACGTGCTGCGGCTGGCCGCCGAGGCGATCGCGAAGACCGACGCGGACGAGAACGGCCAACGTGGCGTCATCATCAACACCGCCTCGATCGCTGCGTTCGACGGACAGATCGGCCAGGCCGCGTACTCGTCGTCCAAGGGTGGCGTGGTGGGTTTGACCTTGCCTGCTGCTCGGGATCTCGCCACTTCGGGTATTCGTGTGATGACGATTGCTCCGGGCATCGTGGACACTCCGATGCTGGCCGGGGTGAGCGACGAGTTCCGGGCCGCGCTGAGTGATGGGGTTCCTTTCCCGAAGCGCCTCGCACTGCCGGCCGAGTACGCCAAGTTGGCGTTGGCGATCATCGACCACGATTACTTGAACGGTGAGGTCATCCGGATGGATGGGGCTTTGCGGATGGCGCCTCGGTAAGGTCCTTCGGCTTCTAGGGGCCCTTTCGACTCCAGGGACCGCCCTTCACAGGTGACAAATCCCGCCACCAGGGGCGCCCTTGATTTCACGTTAGCGCAGGGGTCTGACAGTTTTGGCCTTGGCGTGCTGTGAGCTGCGGGAATGGAGATGGTTGGGGCGGCGCTCTGTGGCTCGGGCGGCGCCCTTGTGGTTGGGGCGGCGCCTTGTGGTTGGGGCGGCGCGATTTTGTGTGGAGCCTCTGCGCCGCAAAAGGCAGGGAAAGCGGGCAGGACCTGCGGCCCTGCCCCGCCCCGCTAGGCCAGTTTTTCCGTCAGCCATTCGTGGAAGGCGGCGATGTGGTGCTCGCTGGGCACCAACACGCCGCCTCTCGCGTAAGCCCGTGATGACATCGCGGGCTGACACCTTTCGCACGCGTCGAAGTCCTGCTGGTTGACCCGGTGGAACAACTCCACTGACCGGGACACATCCTTGCCGCTGGCGACGACTTCCTTTGTGTAGAGCCAATCGCAGATCACCACCGTCCTGTCCTCGGACATCGGGTACATCCGGTGGAAGATCACGTGGTCGGGTACCAGGTTGATGAACACCTGCGGGTTCACCGTGATCGCGTAGTACTTGCGGTCCTCCTCCGCACCGACGCCGCCGATCTTGCCGAAGCCTTCGCTGCCGTCGACGGTGAAACCCTGCGCCTCCTCAGCGAAAGCCGCCCCATGGCCGACGTAGTACTGGGCCGCGTAGCCGTCGGCGAATTCGGGGAGGACTTCGGTGAGTTCGGGGTGAATCGTCGCGCAGTGGTAACACTCCATGAAGTTCTCGATGATCAGTTTCCAGTTCGCCTTGACGTCGTAGACGATCCGGCGGCCGACGTCCAGCGTGTCGACTTCCCAGTGGTTGATCATTTCCGCGTCGCCGAGGCGGTCTCGGGCCGCGGCGATCACTGTGTCCTCAAAGGAGGGTGGTGAGTCGGTCAGACACACCCACGCATAACCCAGCCATTCCCGCAGATGCACGGGGATCAGGCCGTATTCGACGCGGTCGATGTCCGGCATCTTGGTCAGGTTCGGTGCTGCTACCAGTTTGCCGTCCAGGCCGTAAGTCCAAGCGTGGTAAGGACATTGCAGGTTTCGCTTTGCCTCGCCTGAAGTCTCCACACAGAGTTTGGCACCGCGATGCCTGCAGACGTTCAAGAAAGCGCGCAGCTGACCATCGCGGCCACGGACGACAAGGACGCTTTCTCTGCCGACGGTGACGGTTTCGAACTTTCCGGCTGTCGGGATGTCCGCGGAACGGGCCACCGCGAACCACATCGACTCGAAGATCCGCTCTTGTTCCACGCGGAAGATCGACGGATCCGTGTAGTAGTGGCCGGGCAGCGTGGCGAGCAGGCTCGGCGGCAGACTGAGGGTCAACTCAACACCCCTTCGGACGCAAGCTCGCGGCGCCACCGGCCGAACACACGCGGCTGGTCGACGGCGAGCACGGCAACGGGCCGCGAGGCGCGGCGGTAGACGGCGGCGAACGCTCCTTCCACGGAGCCTTCGACGATCTCGACTTCGTCACCGTCGCGACGGTGACCGGCGAACTGCAGTCGTGAGCCGTACTGGTCGGACCAGAAGTACGGCACCGAGAACCGTGCGGCGTGCACGCTCGTGCGGCCGAGCAGGGTCGCGGCGGCGATCTTGGGCTGCTGCAAGGCGTTCGTCCAGTGTTCCAGGCGGATCACGCTGCCCGCGTGGTCGTTGAACGACGACGCGCAGTCCCCGACCGCGACCACCTGCGGGATGTTGGTGATGCAGCGTGCGTCAGTGACCACGCCGCCGTTGATGGTGAGTCCGGATCCGGCCAGCCATTCGACGTTCGGGATCGCGCCGATGCCCACGACCACGATGTCCGCCGGGATTTCCCGGCCGTCGGCCAGCCGAACCGCGCGCACTCGGGATGTACCGACCAATTCGGACACTGGTACGCCGGTGATGAGCGTGACGCCGTTGCGGGCGTGCAATCCCGCGCAGGCTTGGCCCATGTCCGCACCGAGCGGGCCGATCATCGGTGTGGGCAGCGTTTCGACGACCGTGACTTCCAGGCCTAGTTGACGTGCGGTCGACGCGACTTCGGCACCGATGAAGCCCGCGCCGATCACGACCAACGAACCGCCCTGCCGCAGTTCCTCCCGCAACGCCAAGGCGTCATCGAGGGTCCTGAGCGTGTGCACACCGGCTGGCCCTGGCATTTGCCGGGCACGTGCACCCGTCGCCAGGACAACGCCGTCGGTCACGATGCGCTCGCCATCCTCCAGCACTACCGCGCGCTGCGAAGGATCCAGCGAAGCCGCCCGCGAACCCAGACGCCAGTCGAGGTCCAGGAGCTTGTCGTCCGGTGTCATCAGCGAGATCTCGTCGACAGATGCCGATCCGCCCAGGAAGTCCTTGGACAGCGGCGGCCGGTCGTACGGCTCGTGCGACTCGTCGCCGAGCACGATGATCCGGCCCGCGAATTCCTGTGCCCGCAACGCGCGCGCGGCGGAAAGGCCGGCGAGCGATGCGCCGACCACGGTGATCGTGCGCATCAGGTGACTGCCGGAACCGGGGCGGCTATTACGTAGACGTGGCCGTCCTGGATCACCACCTGATGGGTGCGTACCGGGACTTTGGCAGGCGGGCCGGTCGGCTGGCCGGTCCGCAGGTCGAAACACGACGCGTGCAGCGGGCACTCGATCAGACAGCCTTCGAGCCAGCCGTCGGCCAGCGAGGCATCCTGATGGGTGCACGTGTCGTCTATTGCGTACAGCTCGCCGTCCACATTGAACACGGAGATCGGGGGTTCTCCGTCAAGCCGGACCGCCTCGCCGGGACGAATGTCGTCCAGCGCGCAGACTGGAATCATGCTCAGCCTCCGTTGTGCGATACACAACAAGTCGTGCGATAAGCAACAGAGTGAGGCTTGACGCTTCGCGCGTCAAGGGTTCAACCAGGGGAAGTACGTGACTCGTGAGTAGAGTTGCGGCATGGGGAACGAAAAGCCCGCAACAGTCCAGGTGCAGTCCGTGGACCGTGCGCTGGCGATCCTGGACATCTTGGCCGTCCGAGGGGAGGCCGGGGTCACCGAGATCGCGGCCGAACTCGACGTGCACAAGTCCACGGCGTTCCGGCTGATCGGCGCGTTGGAGCAGCGCCGGCTGGTCGAACAGGTGGCCGAGCGCGGCAAGTACCGCCTCGGATTCGGGATCGTCCGGCTCGCCGGCGCCACCACCGCGAGACTCGACCTGCCAAGAGAGAGCCAGCCAGTCTGCGAGAGACTCGCGACCGAACTCGACGAGACAGTCAACGTCGCGGTGATGGACTCGGGCCAGGCCACCAACATCACCCAGGTGTACGGCACCGCCGCGGTGACCACCAGAAACTGGATCGGGCAAAGAACCCCGCTGCACGCGACCTCAAGCGGGAAAGTCCTGCTCGCGTGGGCCGCTGAGGACCAACTGACCTCGGCGATGGACACATTGGAGCGATACACGCCCGCCACGATCACCAGCCGCTCGAAGCTACTGTCCGAACTGGACATGATCCGCGAACGCGGCTGGAGCAGCACCAACGAGGAGCTGGAGATCGGGCTGAACGCGATCGCGGCACCGATCAGGGACGGCAGTGGCGAGGTGATCGCCGCGGTCAGCGTGTCCGGCCCGGCCTATCGGCTCACCGTCGAGTCATTCCCGGCGGTGGCCGAAAAGCTCTGCGTCGGCGCGGCTGAGATCAGTTCGCGCGTGGGTTACTTCGGCGAATGACTCAACCGAGTGGACCGTTCCGTACGAACGGTCCACTCGCAAATCTGGTTGTCCACAACCAACCAGTAACCCCCTTGACCAGCCCATATCCGGGTAGACTGGGCTCGGGGTCGCCCCCCGGGAGTGGCGGGGGCTGCCCTGGGGTGGGGTGTGGGCACAGAGGTGTGGACGGCGCAGAGTGCGGGCATCTTGGGGTCTAGGCGCCGTGAGGTGTAAGCGCCGTGGGGCCTGGCGCCTTGGGACCGGTCGAATCCGGCGCCGGTGTGGTGATCTTGTGCTCCGGAATGCTCTGCGCTGGTGGTCGGTACCGGTGGTTCGTCTCGTCTCTGCTACTTGAACACCACCGTGCGATGGCCGTTGAGCAGGACGCGGCGTTCGACGTGCCACTGGACGGCTCGCGAGAGGGCTAGGCATTCCGCGTCCCGGCCGATCACGGCGAGCTGTGCTGCGTCGTGGGTGTGGTCGACGCGGATGACCTCCTGCTCGATGATCGGGCCTTCGTCGAGGTCGGCGGTGACGTAGTGCGCGGTGGCGCCGACGACCTTCACGCCGCGCTCGAAGGCCTGGTGGTAGGGCTTGGCGCCCTTGAAACTGGGTAGGAACGAGTGGTGGATGTTGATCACTCGGCCTTCCAGCTTCTGGCACAGGTCGTCCGAGAGGACCTGCATGTAGCGGGCCAGCACGGTCAGCTCGATGTCGTTGCGCTCGATCAGCTCGAGCAGACGGGCTTCCGCGTCGGCCTTGTTTTCGCGGGTGACTGGGACGTGCTCGAACGGGATGCCGTATGTCTGGGCCAACGGCTCGAAGTCGCGGTGGTTGGACACGATCAGCGGGATGTCGATCTTGAGCTGGCCGGTTCGCCAGCGGTAGAGCAGGTCGTTGAGGCAATGCCCGAACTTGGAGACCATGATCAGCACGCGGGGCCGTTCATCCACCGCGTGCAGCTGCCATTCCATGCCGTAGACCGTGGCGGTCTTGGCGAACGAGGCCCGCAGGGTCGCCAGGTCGACAGGTTCTCGACGAGCGGCGAAGTGCACGCGCATGTAGAACCGTTCCGAGTCGAACTGGCGGTTGTCCACGATGTCGCAGCCGTGTTCCACCAGGAACCCGGAGACGGCATGCACGATCCCGAGCTGTTCCGGGCAGGTGAGGGTCAGCACGAACTCATCGCTCACGGCAACCTCCTGTTGCGCACTACGAGACATGAGACGTAGTTCGCAACAGTGTCGCCACCAGTTGGCGTCGGAGTCAACCCCGACTAGCCTGCTTATGCTTCGCATTACGAACGGCGTTGGGTATTACGCAACACAAGGAGGGTGCGATGAGCTACGACTACATCATCGGCGGCGGCGGTTCGGCCGGCTGCGCACTGGCCAACAGACTGTCCGCGGACCCCTCCACGAAGGTCCTGGTCCTCGAAGCGGGCAGGCCGGACTGGATCTGGGACATCTTCATCCACATGCCCGCGGCGCTGACCATGGTCATCGGCAACCGGTTCTACGACTGGAAGTACCACTCCGAGCCCGAGCCGTTCATGGGCGGCCGCCGGGTATCCCACGGCCGCGGCAAGGTCCTCGGCGGCTCCAGCAGCATCAACGGCATGATCTTCCAGCGCGGCAACCCGCTGGACCTGGAGCGCTGGGCGGCCGATCCCGGCATGAAGGACTGGGACTACGCGCATTGCCTGCCGTACTTCAAAAAGATGGAGAACTGCCTGGCAGGCGGGGACACGTGGCGCGGTGACGAAGGCCCGCTGATCCTGGAACGCGGCCCGGCCACCAATCCCCTGTTCGGCGCGTTCTTCGAGGCCGTGCAGCAGGCCGGCTATCCGATCACCAAGGATGTCAACGGTTTCCAGCAAGAGGGCTTCGCCAGGTTCGACCGGAACATCCACAAAGGACGCCGTCTGTCCGCGGCTCGCGCCTACCTGCACCCGGTGCTGGACCGCCCGAACCTGACGCTCAAGTGCTACACGCACGTCAACAAGGTGCTGTTCGAGGGAAAGCGCGCCACCGGCGTGGAGATCAGCCGGTTCGGCCGGACGAAAACCGTGCGGGGCAAGGAAATCATCCTCTGCGGCGGCGCGATCAACACGCCTCAGCTGCTGCAGCTGTCCGGCATCGGGAATGCCAAGGAACTTCAGGCGCTGGGCATCGACGTGGTCAACGACCTGCCCGGTGTCGGCGAGAATCTGCAGGACCACCTCGAGGTCTACGTCCAGCACGCCGCCAAGAAACCGGTGTCACTGAATCCCGCGTTGAAGTGGCGCAATCGTCCCATGATCGGCCTGAAGTGGTTGCTGGCTCGCACAGGCCCGGCCTCGACGAACCACTTCGAAGGCGGCGGGTTCGCCCGCAGCAACGAGGACGTGGCCTACCCGAACCTGATGTTCCACTTCCTGCCGCTGGCCGTGCGCTACGACGGCTCGCAGCCGACCGCGGGGCACGGCTACCAGGTGCACATCGGGCCGATGTACTCCGACGTCCGTGGCTCGGTGAAGATCAAGTCCAAGGACCCGCGCGAGCACCCGGCCCTGCGGTTCAACTACCTGTCCACCGAGCAGGACCGGCGGGAATGGGTCGAGGCGATCCAGGTCGCGCGCAAGATCCTCAGCCAGCCCGCGTTCGACGAGTTCAACGACGGTGAGATCTCCCCCGGACCGGAGGTGTCCACCGACGAGGAGATCCTGGCGTGGGTGGCCAAGGACGCGGAGACCGCGTACCACCCGTCGTGCACCGCGAAGATGGGCATCGACGACATGTCCGTTGTGGACCCGACTTCCATGCGGGTGCACGGTGTCGAGGGTCTGAGCGTGGTCGACGCGTCGGTCTTCCCGTACGTCACCAACGGCAACATCTACGCGCCGGTGATGATGGTCGCGGAAAAAGCAAGTGACCTCATCTTGGGCAACACGCCGTTGCCGCCGTCCGAGGCCACCTTCTACCGCCACCACAAGCCATGACGGTCAACGGCGAGAGCGGCAGCACGATCCAGTCCGTGGACCGGGCGCTGACCGTGCTGCGGCTGCTCGCCCGGTACGGCGAGCTGGGCGTGACCGAGATCGCCGCCAAGCTGAACGTGCACAAGTCGACGGCGTTCCGCCTGGTCACCACGCTGGAGTTGCACGACTTGGTGGAGCAGCACACCGATCGCGGCAAATACCGCCTCGGCGTCGGCATTCTCCAGCTCGCCGGCGCCACAACGGCCAAGCTCGACCTGGTGCAGCGCGCCAAACCCGTGTCGCAGCGGCTGGCCGAGATCGTCGGCGAGACCGTGAACATCACGGTGTTGTCCGGGCACGAGGCGCTGTACGTCGACCAGGTCGCCGGTTCGGCGGCGCTGCAGCTGCACAACTGGGTCGGCCAGCGGATCCCGTTGCACGCCACGTCCAACGGGAAGGTCTTGCTGGCGACCGTGTCCGGACCGCGGTTCGATGAGCTGACGACCGGACCTCTGAAGCGCTTCACGGATAAGACAGTCATCAGCCGGGAGACGCTCCGCGCCCAGGTCGACGAAGCACGCCATCGCGGCTACGCGGTGGCCGTCGACGAGCTCGAGGTCGGGCTCACCGCCATCGCAGCACCAATCTGCGGTGCCGACGGAACCGTGGTTGGATCGATCAGTGCTTCAGGCCCCGGCTTCCGCATTACCGCAGATCGGATACCGGATGTCGCCGCCAAAGTGGTGGCCGCCGGACGCGACGTTTCCCGTCGGTTGGGATGGCATGGCCACTAGATAAACCTATTTGAAACATCGCGCGGTCTTGACTATGGGCCGGTCGTAGAATGATGGTGTTCCATGCACGGAACTCAGGTGCACGATACGCAACAACCGGTCATCTCCGTCCGGAACCTCTGGAAGGTGTTCGGACCCAAGGCCGCGCGGGTCCCCGGCTCCGAAGAGCTGGGTGCGCTGTCCCGGCGCGAACTGATGGACCGCACCGGCTGCACGGCCGCGGTCCGCGACATCGACTTCGACGTCGCCCCCGGCGAGGTCTTCGTGGTGATGGGCCTGTCCGGGTCGGGCAAGTCGACCCTGGTGCGGTGCCTCACCCGGCTGATCGAGCCGACCGCGGGCGAAGTGGTCTTCGAGGGTGAGGACATCCTCGCGGCCGATCCGAAGCGGCTCAGAGACCTGCGGCGCAACAAGTTCTCCATGGTGTTCCAGCACTTCGGCCTGCTGCCACACCGGTGCGTCGTGGACAACGTGTCGTACGGCCTGGAGATCCGTGGCGTGCCGAAGGCCGAACGGACCAAGCGCGCCAACGAGGTCATCGAACTCGTCGGGCTTGGCGGGTACGAACAGTCGTATCCCGACCAGCTCTCCGGCGGTATGCAGCAACGCGTCGGGCTGGCTCGTGCGCTGGCCGGTGATCCGGACGTGCTGCTGTTCGACGAGCCGTTCTCCGCGCTCGACCCGCTGATCAGGCGGGACATGCAGAGCGAGGTGATCAGGCTGCACCGCGAGGTCGGCAAGACGATGGTGTTCATCACCCATGACCTTTCCGAGGCGCTCAAGCTCGGCGACCGAATCCTGATCATGCGCGACGGCGCGCTCGTGCAGATCGGCACCGGCGACGAACTCGTTGCCGCGCCAGCGGATGACTACGTGCGCGACTTCGTGCGTGATGTGCCGCGGTCCCACGTGCTGACGTTGAAGTGGATCATGCGTCCGCCACGGGACGACGACCACCTCGACGGGCCCGAGTTGGGACCGGACGTGGTCGTGCGCGAGGCGACGCGCAGTGTGCTCGCGGCTGAAAAGCCGGTGAAGGTGGTCAAGGACGGTGAACTGCTCGGCATCGTCGGCGACGAGGAGATCTTGTCGGTCATCGCGGGAGGAAGTGACTCCTGATGGTGGCGACTTCCCGGGTGTCACCGACGCTGCCGAGGGTGAACATCGTCGTACGCAACCGCGGCCGGATCGTGCTCGGCATCCTCGCGGTGTGGCTGGTGCTGTGGGTGTTCCTGCGCGGGATGCACACGCTGGCGCTGGGCGGCGCCCAGCTCACGACGGTGCACCACTGGTTCAACGACCTCAACGACGTGATCGGCGCGAACCGCAACTCCAACCCGATCTTCCTGTACTTCTTCAACTACATCCGGCTGTTCATCGACGAGTTCGTCGTGTTCATCCAGTCGATCATCGCGCAGCCGTCGTTCGACCGGCCGTTGCCACTCATCGGCTGGCTCGGTGTGGTCGCGCTGGTCGGCTTCGTGTCGTACGCGGTCGCCAACCTCCGCGTCGCGCTGCTGGCCACGGCCGGGTTCTTCTTCCTTGGCCTGCAAGGGTTGTGGCGCGAGAGCATGGACACGCTCGCGCTCACGCTGGCCGCCGTGATCATCTCGCTGGTGATCGGCATCCCGCTGGGCATCTGGGCGGGCCTGTCCGACCGGTTCAACCGGCTGATCACGCCGGTGCTGGACTTCATGCAGATCATGCCGTCGTTCGTGTACCTGGCGCCGCTGACGCTGTTCTTCCTGATCGGACCGGCGTCGGCGACGATCGCGACGCTGATCTACGCGGCACCACCGGTGATCCGGCTGACCGCGCACGGGATCAGGTCGGCGCCACACGACACGGTCGAAGCGAGCGAATCGCTCGGTTCGACGAAAACCCAGACGCTGACCAAGGTTCTGCTGCCCGCGGCGAAGCGCACCATCGTGCTCGGCGTGAACCAGACGATCATGGCGGCGCTGGCGATGGTCACCATCGCGGCCCTGATCGACGCGCCTGGTCTCGGCAAGACGGTCATCAAGGCGTTGCAGACACTGGACGTCGGCACCGCGTTCAACGCCGGCCTGGCGATCGTGGTGATGGCCATCGTGCTCGACCGGGTCACCACGGCGGCCGCCGACCGGGGCCGCAGGCGTCCGAACAGGATTGTCCTGCTGGTGGGCGCCGCGCTGACGGTCTTCGCGATCTGGCTGTCGTACACCTATATCTGGGCCGCGGAATTCGATTCCCAGCTGGACATCGGCAGCACGATCGTGCTGTGGGCCACCGAGGTGACCGACTGGGTGCAGTCGAACTTCGCGCCGATCACCAACGGCATCAAGGACATCTTCACCTGGGTGCTGATCGATCCGCTGCAGGCCGTGCTCGTCGACTCGCCGTGGTGGCTGGTCGCGTTGGCGCTCGTGGCGATTTCAGTGGTGATCGGCAGTGTGCGGGCGGCGATCGTGTCCGCCGTGTGCCTGGGACTGCTTGTCGCGACGGGATTGTGGTCCGACGGCATGACCACGTTGGCTTCGCTGCTTGTTGCCACAGTGTTCACGATGATCATCGGGCTCGTTGTCGGCGTCTGGATGGGCCGCTCGCAGCGGGCCGACCGGGTGATCCGGCCGGTGCTCGACGCGGCGCAGACCATGCCGCACTTCGTGTATCTGGTGCCGTTCCTGGCTTTGTTCTCGGCAAGCAGGTTCACCGCGATCGCCGCGGCGGTCGTGTACGCGACACCGGTCGCCGTGAAGATCGTCGCGGACGGCATCCGCGGCGTGTCGGCGACCACAGTGGAGGCAGCGGTAGCGTCCGGTTCGAGCAATTGGCAGACGATCACCAAGGTGCAGCTGCCGATGTCGGTCCGGGCCCTGACGCTGGCCACCAACCAGGGGTTGATCTACGTGCTTTCGATGGTCGTCGTCGGCGGCTTGGTCGGCGCGGGAGCGCTCGGCTACGACGTCGTCGCGGGGTTCTCACAGGGCCAGCTCTACGGCAAGGGGCTCGCGGCCGGCATCGCCATTCTGCTGCTCGGAGTGATGCTCGACCGTTTGACGCAGGCGGCGGCCAACCGCACGCAACGAGGAGGTTCACGGTGAAGAGGACTCTGGCGGCCAGTGTTGCCGCCGTTTTGGCACTTGCCGGCTGCAGCGGCGCGAAAGTCGGCGAAAACCCCAGCGGCGGCGGCGGATCGCAGGCTTCCTGCGGCGAGTTCAAGATCGCGATCAACCCATGGGTCGGCTACGAGGCCAACGCGGCGGTGATCGCGTACGTGGCGGAGAAGAACCTCGGCTGCCGGGTGACCAAGAAGGACCTGAAAGAAGAAGTCGCCTGGCAGGGCTTCGGCACCGGCGAAGTGGACGCGGTGGTGGAGAACTGGGGTCACGACGACCTGCGCAAGAAGTACATCGACGAGCAGAAAATCGGTGTCTCGGCGGGGTCGACGGGCGTGAAGGGCGAGATCGGCTGGTACCTCCCGCCGTGGCTGGCAAAGGAGAAACCTGAACTACTGGACTGGAACAACCTGAACAAGAACGCGGACTTGTTCAAGACCTCGGAGTCCGGCGGGCAAGGCCAGTTGCTCGACGGCGACCCGTCGTTCGTGACCAACGACGAGGCACTGGTGAAGAACCTCGGGCTGAACTTCAAGGTGGTCTACGGCGGCAGCGAGACCGCGTTGATCCAGGCGTTCCGGCAGGCCGAGGAGCGCAAGACGCCGCTGATCGGCTACTTCTACTCGCCGCAGTGGCTGTTCTCGGAACTGAAGCTGGAAAAGGTGAAGCTGCCCCCGTACACCGAAGGCTGCGACAAGGAGCCGGAGAAGATCGCCTGCGACTACCCGGCCTACGACCTGGACAAGATCGTCAGCAAGAAGTTCGCCGACGCCAACGGACCCGCGTACCAGCTGGTGAAGAACTTCAAGTGGACCAACGACGACCAGAACCTCGTAGCCCGCTGGATCGCCGTGGACAAGATGACACCGGACGCGGCGGCGAAGAAGTGGGTTGAGGCCAACCCGGACAAGGTCAAGGCCTGGCTGCCCGCGACTGCTTAGGCCATTGTGGACGGATCCGGATTCCGGCTTGGTGCCGGGATCCGGTCTGGCCTCATTCGACTCGACCGTGCCGTGGCGGGGCACGTGGCGGGCCGCTCACCCTCGGGTCAAGTGGGCGGCCTCCGGCCCCCGATTCACCAGCCTACCGAGGCAGGGGGTCGGCAAAGTTGATCACCCGGTTCATAGGTCGGGCACGGCCTCGTTGATCATGTGATTGTCGAAGTCCCATGATCATGAGAGAGCCGTGC
>JOAA01000036.1 GCA_000720375.1 Rhodococcus rhodnii
GGTCGCGCTGTACGCCGTATGGATCAAGCATTCGGTGCTCGGCTACGAACTGCGCCAGACCGGGCTGAACCCGCGGTTCGCCGCCGCACAAGGCATCCGGGTAAGCGGAAATGCCACCGACGAGCCTGAGACACGTCCACCGAGGCTCTGCGACGTCCACGCCGTGACATGGGCTACTTCAGATAGACCTTTACACGAGCCTCGCCAACCGGGTAGAACTGAATCTAAGACGACCGGTCATATTCATCGCAAGACGGGAGCAAAGCCATGGCGACCTACCAGGCCTACGAGGTCGACGCACGAGGATTTCGCCTGGTCGGCAAGGACTTGGTCGAGCCGTCCGCGGGGCATGTGAGGATCAAGGTCGAGGCGTGCGGGGTCTGTCACTCCGATGCCGCGGCCGTTGACCAGCTGTTTGGGCAGGCTGAGCCGGTTGTGCCTGGGCATGAGATCGTTGGGGTGATCGATGCCGTTGGCGCGGGCGTGCACAAGTGGCACGTCGGTGAGCGTGTCGGCGTGGGTTTTCTCGGCGGCCAATGCGGTGAGTGCGACTTCTGCAGGCGTGGCGACTTCGTCAACTGCACTGATCAGCCGTACATGGGGACCTTGGTCGACGGTGGATACGCGGAATATGCCTACGCACGCGCCAGCGGGCTCGCCCGCATTCCGGACGGCCTCACGTCACTCGACGCGGCACCGCTGCTGTGTGCGGGGCTGACGACGTTCACGGCGCTGCGTCAGATCGATGCTCGGCCCGGTGAACTCGTTGCCGTGCAAGGTATCGGCGGCCTTGGGCACCTTGCCGTCCAGCAGGCCAGGAAACTTGGCTTCCGGGTTGCCGCGATTGCCCGTGGCACCGACAAAGCCGCACTCGCCGAGCAGTTGGGGGCGGATGTCTATCTGGATGCCACCGCCGAGGATCCGGGCGCCGCGTTTCAGAAACTCGGCGGTGCGGCCGCGATCCTCGCCACCGCCTCGAGTGGCGCGTCCATGTCGCCGTTGCCGGCTGGGCTGCGTCCGCGTGGGCAGATGATGGTGCTCGGGGTGCCGATGGACCCCGTGCAGGTGGACGCCATGCCGTTGGTCTTCGGCACGCGCACGATCGCGGGCAGTCTCACCGGCAGCTCGATCGAGAACGAGGACAACCTCGCGTTCAGCGTCGCCAACGGCGTCCTGCCGATGAACGAGGTCCGGCCGTGGACCGATGCTCCCGCTGCATACGAGCACATGATGTCCGGCAAGGCGCGGTTCCGTGTCGTGCTCGGCATGTGAGGTCCACTTAAGACGGTGCTTTCCCCTTCGGCTTCGTGGGTACCCATGATGTGGAGTGGCACATTCGGCGCCACCGGACGATCATGCAAGGTGAATACCGCACGTCCAACGCAGGGGAACATTTTCATGGCACTTGAAGGCGAGTACGTGCCCAGCACGGCCGACTACGCACGCGACCAGGTCGCGTTGTACGAGGACACGAACGGGCAGCAGGGCAGCGACATGCAGGGTCGCCCCGTCATCATCCTGACCACGCGGGGAGCCAAGTCCGGCAAGATCCGCAAGACGCCGCTGATGCGGGTCGAGCACGACGGCAAGTACGCGGTCGTGGCCTCGCTCGGCGGAGCGCCGCAGAACCCGCAGTGGTACGCGAACGTGAAGGTTAACCCGCGCGTGGAACTGCAGGACGGCGCTGAGCGGCGTGAGTATGACGCGCGCGAGGTGGAGGGACCGGAGCGGGAGCAGTGGTGGGATCGGGCCGTGGCTGCCTGGCCGGACTACGCCGTGTACCAGACGAAGACCGACCGGGTCATCCCGGTCTTCGTTCTCGATCCGGTCAGCTGAACGTTTTCGGTGGTTGGGCCGCCCCAACCACCGAATCCAGTAGCTTCAACCGTCGCGCGGACTGTGTTTCCGGCTTGGCCCCGTTGAAGATGATGCGCTGCCCCGGCGCGTCAGGCAGCCGGAACGTCTCCTCGTTCAACGTCAACCGGCCGACCAACGGATGGTTGAACTCACGAACCGTGTGCAGGCAGTCAGTCACCGGGTGCGTCGCCCAGATCCGGGCGAAATCCCGGCTGTTGACGCACAACTCGGCCACAAGCTCGGCCAGTTGCGGATCGCCCGGATGCTCACGAGCCGAGATCCGCAGAGTGGACGCGGAGATGTGCATGATCGTCTCCAGGTCCACGTACAGGTCACGCGCCGCGGGATCGAGGAACAGCCACCTCGCCAGGTTGGGCCGTTGATCGGGGTCGATGCCCAGCAAGGCGGACCCGAGCCGGTTCGCGGCCAGCAGATCAGCGCGTCTGCCGATCACCCAGGCCGCCTGGTCCGTCGCGCTGTCCAGCAGGGCCCGCAGTGAGTCGCGGACCGTTTCCGGGCCTAGTGGTCCGCGGGCGATCTGGGTCGGCCAGGCCAGCCGGAGCAGGTGCAGGCGCTCGGTTTCGTCCAGCCGCAGCGCGTTGGCGATCGCTTCCAGCACCGAATCGGACATCTGGTGGCTCTCGCCCTGTTCGATCCGGGTGTAGTAGTTCACGCTCATGCCCGCGAGCTGGGCGACCTCTTCACGCCTGAGGCCCGGCACTCGTCTTGGCGCGCCGTGGGTGGGGATTCCGATCTGCGCCGGCGTCAACGCCGAGCGCCGGGAGCGGAGGAAATCGCCTAACTCTGTGTTCCGGTGCTCGCCCACTCCCCCATGATCCAGGGTCAACGACCCCAATTTCGTCTAGTTCTTGCCGTCTGAACGGTTTCGCGCGGCGCCCCAGCGAACCAGCGGCTGCAACGCCACGATGAGATCCCTGCCGCTGTCGGACAGGCCGTACTTCACCTGCACCGGGGTGGTCGGCACGACGGTCCGCACGATCAGGCCCTCGGTCTCCAGCTCCTTGAGGCGCTGGGACAGCAGGCGGTGCGAGATGCCGTCGATCATCGCGGCGATCTCACCGAACCTTTCCACCCCCATCGCCAGCACATGCAGGACCGCGCCGGTCCACGGCTTGGCGATGGTCGCGATGGCGGTCTCGAAACCCCGGCACGAGGTTTCGTTGAGCACCGGCGGGAGCTGACGGGTCCGCATACTTACCAAAGGTAAGCGGGTAATGCCGCTTTTGCCACTGGACCCGGACGTCCAACACCATCCGGGCATGGTCGACTATGGACACTCCCTGAGCTTCGGGGTGAGCATCGATCCCACCGCTTCGGGCTTTCCCGCCGCGCTCGCGCTCGCCCGGCAGGTCGATCATGCGGGCCTTGACTACCTCGTCGTGCAGGACCACCCGTATCAGCCGGGATATCTCGACGCCTGGACGATGATGAGCTACCTCCTGACCAGGACCGAGCGGATCTCGGTCACCGCGAGCGTGCTCAACCTGCAGCTACGGCCGCCTGCGATGCTGGCCAAGGCCGCCGCGTCGCTTGCCGCGATGGCCGGCGGACGGGTTCAGCTCGGCGTCGGTGGCGGGGGATATCCCAGGGCCATCGCGTCAATGGGCGGCAAGGCGTACACCGGCGACGAGATGGTGACGTTCACCGACGAGTCCATCCAGCTGATCAAGAAGGCCCTCAAGGGCGGGGCGGTCTGCATGGACACGCCGTTGCACCGGGTCACCGGCTATCAGGCCGACCCGGTGCCCCAGTCGCGGATCGAGGTGTGGCTGGGCAGCCAAGGGCCGAAGATGCTGGCGCTGACCGGGCGGATCGCGGACGGCTGGGTGTGCCCGCTGAACATCTACGTGAGCCCGGAAGAAGTGCCCAACAAGCAGGCGATGATCGACGCCGCCGCGCACACCGCGGGCCGTGAACCCAACGAGGTCAGGCGTGTCTACAACGTGCTGGGCAACGTCGGCTCGGCCAGTCAGGGCGTTGGTGGTCCGGTCGAGCTGTGGGTGGACACGCTGGCCGGCTGGGTGGTCGAGCTCGGCTTCGACACCTTCGTGTTCTGGCCGGACGGCGACCCGGTCAAGCAGCTCCACGCGTTCGCCGACGAGGTTGTTCCCGCGGTCCGGGCACGAGTGGCGGAACGACGTAAGTGATCACGATCAAGCCCGGCGACAGCCGGTACGACCTGCTGCGGTCCGCCTATACCCACGTGCACAGCCCGGCCGAGATCGTCCTGCCGGAGCACGCCGACGAAGTCGCCGCGGCACTGCGTACGGACCTGCCGATCTCCGTTCGGAGCGGTGGTCACGGCTTGCCGGGTCGTTCGTCCAACGACGGCGGCACAGTGATCGACCTGTCGTTGTTGAACACCGTCGAACTCATCGACGACAAGGTCGCCCGGATTGGTGCTGGAGCACGGTGGGCGCAGGTCGCGAAGGCCTTGCTGCCGCACGGACTGGTGATCAGCTCAGGCGATCACGGCAACGTCGGCGTCGGCGGGCTCGCGACAGCAGGCGGTATCGGCTGGTTGGCGAGGTCGTACGGGCTGACCATCGACCATGTTCGTGCCGTCGAACTGGTGCTGGCGGACGGCACGTCGATGCGGGTCGACGCGGATCACGAGCTTTTCTGGGCCGTCCGTGGCGCGGGTGATCTGATCGGTGTCGCCACGAGTTTCGAGATCGAGGCGGTTCCGGTCCCGAACATCGGTTACGGACAGGTCGTGGTGGAAGCCGACGCGCGCGGCGACACCATCCGGCGGTGGTCGGAGTACATGACCGAGGCCCACCGCGACCTCACCACGACCGGGATCGTCATGCCGCACGGCAAAGGTTTCGTCGTCCAGTTCACCGCGGTGGTCGCCAGCGACAATCCACAAAGGATCCAGCGGCTCGTCGAACCGTTGGCCGCCTTGGGTGTACGGCCGCTGGACCAGGCCGCGCAAATCGTGCCGTACCAGGCGTTGCTGCCGGTGGAACACATCCATCCCAACTACGGCCAACAGCAGACTGCCACAACGAACGGCCTGCTACCGACGCTCACCGAAACGTCCGCGCAAGCACTCATGGACATCGCACAGCGAGCGCTCGTCCAGCTACGGGCACTCGGCGGCGCGATCAACGACGTCAAGCCCGACGAGACTGCCTACGTACACCGGCACCAGCAGGTGATGGCCACCCTCACACAGTTCCAGCCCACAGGGGATGCCGAGCTGACCGCGGTGTGGAAAATCCTTGAGCCCCATGCCGATGGCGTCTACCGAGGCTTTGACAGCCGATGGGACAAGGACTTGTTCCGCCGCGCGTTTCCCGGTGACGTATGGGACAGTGTGCTCGATCTACGGCGTCGCCACGATCCGGACGGCGTGTTCTCGCCGTTCCTTCAGTAAGGAGAACACAATGGCGTCCTACGACCCGCCGAGCGCGGTCACAGCGTGGCTCGACGTCCAACGCTCGACCTTCGAGTCGTGGCCGGTGTTCACGGTCGCCGCGCGCGACAAAGAGCCACGTGGCCGCGCGCTGTATCTGCACGGTGGTGGTCACGCGACCGAGCTGCAGCCGATCACCTGGGCGTTCGTGACGCGGCTTGCGTTGGCCACCGGCCGGGAGTTCGTGATCCCGATCTTCCCCTTGGCCCCCAGTGCGACCCATCGGGACGTCTATCCGACGCTGGAACGGCTGTACGCCAAGGAAATCGCCGGCCAGCCGGGTACCGCGATCGTCGCGGACTCGTCGGGCGGCGTGCTCGCACTGCATCTGGTGCAGAGCATGCCGCAGGTCAACCGCCCGGACCACGTTGTCCTGTTGTCCCCGTGGGTGGACGCGGTGATGGACCACCCGGAGATCCCGAAGCTGGAGCCGGTGGACTCGTTCAGCACCAAGCCGGGGATGCTGCGGTACGCGCGGGCGTTCGCGGGTGACGCCGATCTGGCCGACCCGCGGCTGAGCCCGGTCCGCGGCCCACTCGACCACCTCGGCGAAATCACGATCTTCGCCGCCGGCAACGACATCCTCACCCCCGACGTGCGCAAGCTGCGGGACTCCGCGGGGCCTGGCACCACAGTGGACTTGCGGGTCTACGAAGGCCGCACGCACATGTGGATGCTGTTCTCCGACGAAGCCGCCACCGAGGTGGTCAAGGAGATCGAACGGGTACTGACGTGACCTACTAAGCAAGCTAGTACAGTGGCGGTATGGGACCGCAGCGGCTGACCACCGGCCCACGCTGGGCCTGCTGGGCCTGCTGCTCTTCGACGTCATCGGCCCTCTGTCCAGAGTGGATACAACGCCGAGGACATCACGTTCGCGCAGCAGATGATCCCGCATCACCAGCAGGCGGTGGACATGGCGAAGCTTGTGCCGTCCCGTGGCACTGATCCGAAGGTGCGCGAGCTGACCACTCGCGTGCAGCAGGCGCAGGACCCGGAGATCCAGCAGCCGACGGACAGGCTCAAGAAGTGGAACGCCGCGCCGCAGGGCGGGACCACGGTTCGGCGGGCGACGGCAGCATGGACTCCACACCGCTCGAAGCCGCGAAAGGCGCGGAGTTCGACCGGTTGTGGCTGCAGATGATGATGGAGCACCATCAGGGCGCCGTGCAGATGGCACAGACCGAACGGGGCAAGGGCTCCAGTCCGGAGGCGAAGGCGCTGGCGCAGCAGATCATCGACGCGCAACAGGCCGAGATCACTGAGATGCAGGCCATGCTGAAGTAACCGGCGCTCCCGAGGGTTTCAGCACGTCAACAACCCTGCGGTGAGGAGCAGGACCGCCGCGCCCACCAAGGGACCGGCCGCGGCCGTCAGGCCTGTCAGGACGCACGTCAAAGCCCGTCGTACGGGCGGAACCGGCTGGGCACCACTGTCCAGCCGCGCGAGCCGGACGTCCACGGCCTCCCTTGCCATGGCCAAAGCGATCCCGGGTGCTTGACCCGATACGCAGAGCAACGCCGAGCGGACGGCGGCAATGCCATGGGCACGGACAGCGGCATCATCGGCGGCGACTTCGACCAGGTCCCGTAATGCCATTGGGGCCTCACGGAAAAGCGGCACGAAAGGCAATGCTTTCCGGACCGCGTCAGCGATCGCCACGATCAGGTGATGACGGCCACGAACATGGGCGCGTTCATGGGAAAGCACGGCAGCAACGCTTTCGGCAGGCAAATGCCGATACAACCCTTCCGTGGCAACGACAACGCCACCGGACATGCTGAACGCCAACGGCTGGTCGTGTTCCAGCCACAGAGTTCCGCCCTGTTCGCCACGCGCGGCCAACCGCAGAACGCTCAGATGCTCAGTACGCCGACGCGCTCTGTGCCGAGCTCCACGGACCAGGATCACGCCAAGACGAATAGCCAATGCCAGCACCAGGCCGCCGGCAATCGCGCCGCCGAAGGCTTCGACCTGCGGCGGAGCACCGTGCGCGATGTCCCGGCAGTGATGCAAGAAGGACACGAAGTCGTTGCCATGGCTGGGAACAAGCAACAACACGACCGCGGTGACCGTTGCGACCGCAAACCCGGTTATGGACAGCACCCAGGCAACGATCAGTACCCATGGGTCACGGCGCCGCAAATCCACTCGACGCAGCCGAACCGGCACCAACCATCCAACCAGGACGGCGCAGGCCAGGAGCGCGCTGGCCACAGTCATCGACGACGACCCTTTTTCCGCAGACCGGAACGCAGAACCTCGACTTCGCGGTCGGACACCGTGCTGGCGAACTGCAACAAGACCGCCTCCGGATCACCGGATGAATCCAGCACTTCACGCAGCGCACGGGTCGCGGCCTCGGCTCGGGTCAGCGCGGGCTGGTACAGGTAGGCCTTGCCGTCCAACTCCCGGCGAACCCATCCCTTGCGGTGCAAGTTGTCCAGTACGGTCATCACGGTCGTGTAGGCCAGCGGTTTGCCTGTGTCCAGTGTGTCCAGTACGTCACGCACCTTGGCGGGCTCGCCAGCGTCCCACAGTACGGTCATCACCGCGGACTCCAGGTCACCCAGCCCGAACATGCCACCTCCCACTCGCCACGACCTCGTAGGCGAGAATAACCGAGGCTGAAGAACCTGCCCCAGCGTCACGCGTCTTCTACCCTGAAGCCGTGACGACTGGGGGGTGGGAGAGAAATGGCGACGGTCCGGTTCCGAGTACTGGGGCCAGTCACGATGGAGGTCGATGGCAAACCGGTCGCGCTCGGCGGTGTCAAGCCAAGGACGCTGCTGGCGGCGCTGCTCGTCCGGCCGGACCGGACTGTGGAGACGCCCGCGCTGATCGAAGCGGTGTGGGGCGCCAGACCGCCGAACTCGGCGCGCGGGATGATCCACACCTACGTCTCGACCTTGCGCCGGGCTATCCGGCAAGCAGGCGGGACGGACGTACTGCAAGGTGACGGGTCCGGGTACTGGGTGACCGTCAAGGGTGGGCTTGATCTCACCGAGTTCGAGAACGCCGTCGAAAACGCCCGCGACATGCTGACGCACAACCGTCCGAAGCAGGCAGCGGCACATCTGCGCGGGGCGTTGGGGTTGTGGCGGGGCCCGGCCTTCGACGGCGTGACCAACGGTCTGCTCGGTGCCGAGGCGGCGCGGCTGGAGGAACTCCAGATGACCGCGCTGGAACTGCGGGTCAGCGCGGATCTGCGAGCAGGCGACTACGAGACGCTGATCCCCGACCTTCGTGGTCTGGTGGCGCAGTATCCGTTGCGGGAGAAGCTGTGGGCGTCGTTGATGCTCGCACTGCACCACACCGGACAGAATTCGGCCGCGTTGGCGGCGTTCGAGTCGATCAGGCGCAGGCTGGCGGACGAATTCGGCGCAGATCCAGGAGTTTGGCTCCGGCAGGCACACGAAACCGTGCTGCGCGGCGAAATGATCGACCAGGAGGCGGTCACCGGCACAGCGCCGCCGAACCCCGTGCCCATGCAACTGCCCGCGGATCTGACGACCTTCTGCGGCCGGACGACCGACATGGCGCGGCTGGACACTGTGAACGCCAGGACGATCGTGATCGCGGGCCCTGGCGGGGTCGGCAAAACGGCTTTGGCTGTGCACTGGGCGCATCGGGTGCGGGCGCGGTTCCCGGACGGCCAGCTTTTCGTTGATCTGCGCGGATACGACACCCTGGCGCCGGTCTCCACCGCGCAGGCACTCACCCAGTTCCTGCGCGCGCTCGGCACACCGGCGCAGCAGGTACCGGCCACTGTGGACGAACAGGTCGCGCTCTACCGGTCGTTGACCGCGGATCGCGTAATGCTTGTCGTACTGGACAATGCGGTCGGCCTCGACCAGATTCGCGCGCTGCTGCCGTCCAATCCGCAGTCGATGACGCTGGTGACCAGCCGTGGCGACCTTCGTGCCCTGACCGTCCACAATGACGCACGGGTACTGCGCCTCGATGCGTTGTCCGCACTAGAGTCCGTGGACCTGTTGAAGTCGTTCCTTGGTGCGGTCGACGACGAACCGGTGCAGGAACTGGCTCGGCTGTGCGGGTATCTGCCGTTGGCGTTGCGGATCGTGGCCGCCAACCTGCTCGGCAGCGGACATGGCCTGATCACGGACTACGTTGAGCGGCTGCGCGCGGACCGGCTGGCCGAACTGGCCATCGACGGTGATCCGTCGGTCGCCGTCCGGTCCACGTTCCACCTGTCCTACCAAGCACTCGACGAGCAGGCACGAAGGTTGTTCCGGTTGCTCGGCCGTGTTCCCGGGGCGGATTTCACCGTGCCAGTCGCGTGCGCGGTCGCCGGCGACGGCTCCGAGGCGGACATCCGCCGCGCGCTTGATCGGCTGGTTTCCGCGAACCTGGTGGCCCCACGGCCCGGCGAGCGGTTCCAGTTCCACGACTTGATCCGTGACTACGCCGCGGATCAGGCGCGCGCCGAGGAAACCGACGACCTGACCGCGTGCGACCACCGGTTGCTGGACTTCTACTTGAATGCCATCACAGACGCATCCGTTCGCTGGCTGGATGACGAACGCGCGAACCTGGTCGCCATGGTCGGCAGCGCGGCGAGCAACACCGAGACATGCCATTACGCCACCGAGCTCACGCTGGCACTGCGGCAGTACTTCATGACCCGGGGACACGCGGCAGACGGACTGGCGATGTGCGAGGCCGCCCTTGAAGCCGCACAACGCGCGGGTGATCAGCGCGCGGAGGCAAGGGTCCTCACGATGAGCGGCCTGATCTCGTACAACTTGAGCGACTACCAGCAGGCCATCACCAAACAGACGAGGGCGCGGAACGTCGCCAAGGCGATCAGTGATCCGCTCGCCGAAGCTGACGCAGTGCACCACCTCGGCCGCGTGCACGCCCAGCTCGGCCAGCCGCGCGACGCCATCCATTGCCACGAAAGCGAATTGGCGCTCGCCGAGCAGGCGGGCAGCGAGGTGCTTCGCGCCCGGGCGATCAACTACATCGGGGTGGCGGAGCTGTCCCTCGGCCATGTCGAAGAAGCGGTCGCTTACCACAGCGAATCGCTTGCGATCTGCGAGAAAATCGGTGACCAGGGCGCGACCATCTACGTGTTGAACGGCCTCGGCCTGGCGCATTGGACGGCCGGGCGGCTGACCGAGGCCGCCAACTGCCACAAGCAGTGCGTGGACATCGCGCACGAGAAGGAGATCCACTACCTCGCCGGTAACGCATTGGTGTGCCTCGCGGAGACGTACTGCGACCTCGGACGCTACCTCGAAGCGAAATCCCATGCGTACGAGGCACTTGTGCTCAGCCGCCAGATCGGCGAACGCCGGTATGAGGCGGGCGCGCTGGAGATCACCGCGACGGTGCAGCGCAGACTCGGCCGGCTGACCGAAAGCATCGAGGGGTACACCGCCGCGCTGGCCTTGTCGAGGGCGATCAGTTTCCGCTACGGCGAAGCGTCCATCCTCATTGGACTGTCGATCGCCCATCGGCACCTCGGCGAGATCTCCACCGCGATGGGCTTCGCCCGCGCGGCGCTGGACGCCATGTACGAGACGAGCATGCGCGTGCTCGAAGCGCCCGCGCTGACCGAACTGGCGGCCAACTGCTTGGCCATGGGCGACGTCACCCAGGCAGACCGGCACATCGAGCACGCGTTGAAACTGGTCAAGGAGGGCGGCCAGCGCCTGTTCGAGGCACGGGCACTGCACGTGCGTGGCCTGATCACGCAGGCGGCGCAGAGCGTCGAGGCGGCCGTGCCCCATTGGCAGCAGGCCCTGGCGATCTTCACCGAGATCGGCGCACCGGAGACCACCGAGCTCAGCCGCCTGGTGAAATCCGCGGTGACCTGCTGATTCAAGGTGCGTACAAGGTTTATCACTGGTCGGCAGGGCATAGTTGACCATGGCCAACCGCCACGCGAGACAACTTTTACTTCTTTCTCGAGGAAGTAGAAGTCACTGGGGGTCCGGCTCCGCTGCCACATCGGTTCGGCACCCCCGGTAGCGGAGCCGGCGGCGGAAGCCGATCGTCATCGGCCGGCTTGACGTAGCCAGCGCACGGTGGAGCGGACGATCTGTTCCTTCACGAAGGCCGCGCGCTTGCCCGTGAAGATCTTCTCCTTCGGCGCGTCATCGGCGTGCACGAGCTGGACGAGGCCGTCCTCCCGGCCGAGGCTCATGCACTGCAGGTAGTACCGGAACGACAACGGCTTCGGCTCCCAGCCGCGCAGTTGCCGCGCGATGTTCCTGCCTGCCCGCTTCCCCATCGGAAGCGCGACCGCACAAGCCATCCGCAAGTCCCCGGCGGCGTCGCCGACCGCGTAGATGTTCGGATACGACACCGACTGCAGGGTGTCGTCGACCGCGATCCGGCCACGGTTGTTCAGCGCGATGCCTGCGTCGGCCGCGAGTTGGGTGTTCGGCGTCATGGACGCCGCCCACACGATCACGTCACTGTCGATGTCGTCAGGCTCGGCCGTCCGCCCTTCTGCCAGGTCGATCCCCATGTCCGCGAACACCGAACGGACGTGGTCACGGGCTCGCGGCGACCACATCTGCCCGACCTCGCCCGCCGTCACCATGCGGACCTTCCAGTCCGGTCCCCGCGAAGCCAGCTCGGTGGCGATCTCGACGCCGGTCGCGCCGCCGCCGACCACGGTCAGCGTGCCCGGGCCGTCATCGAGGCGCTTACGCAGGTAGTTGGCGTTCTCCGCAGTGAAAACGCGGCCGTCCGCCGGGACGCTCGCAGTACGGCTGCCCAATGCGTAGACCAGGAAGTCATAGCTGTACAGGCCGCCGTCGTCGGTGTGGATTTGTCGTTGCTCGGGGTCTATGCGCGTAGCTCGGGCCGCGACGTGCGTCACGGGCTTCTTCTGGATGAAAGTCGACAACGGGTGGGTGATGCTGGGCCGCCCGGCCGCGAGTTCGTGCTCACGGACCCGCTCGGTGAAGCCGGCACTGGGCGCGATCAACGTGACATTTGCCTGGTCAGCGGCGCGCAGCGCGGCCATCACACCCGAGTATCCGGCGCCGAGGACAACAACTTTGTTTGTGGTCATGCCTCCTAGACGAATTCCCGCCGCGCCGTGTGACATCGGCGATGTCACACCCGAGGGAGTTGTCTCGTCTTCACGGCATGAGCGACGAAGCACAGCCACGGCTGGTCGAGGCGCACGAGACCGAACCGGTGCAGGATGTCGAGGCTTGGGCGACGGTCGTTGTCGCGCGACGAGCGCTGGACACGCTGCGTTCGGCCCGCGTGCGCCGCGAGCAGTACGTCGGCCCGTGGCTGCCTGAGCCGTGGTTGCAGGGGCCCGATCCGGCCGAGCGCAGCGCGTGGGTGCTGCACGACCTGTTCGGCATGGAGTTCACCCTTGGCTTGGCGATCGCCGGAACCGACCGGTTCGACTTCGTGCTGTCGCTGACCGTCGACAACGACCGTGTGTCCAGAGTGGACTTCGTCAGGGCACCGGAGAAACTCGCCTCACTCAGGAAAGGAACGCGATGACAATCGCAGTCAGGGCAGCAGTGGTGATCAGCGCGGTCAGCCTGGCCGTGCTCGGCGTCTGGATGTGGGCGTGGCCGGACAGCTTCGCGGACTACGTCGCCTTCCCGGTACACGTACACTTCCTGCATGACATGGGCGTGTTCCACATTGGACTCGCGATCGCCCTGTTCATGGCGTTGGTACAACGGGACTCGATCTTCGTCCTGCTCACCGGGTTCACCGCGATCTGCCTGATGCACGCGGGCAATCACCTGATGGACCACCACCTCGGTGGCACGGCCAGCGCGCCGTACGTCATCGCGGTGCAAGGCCTGATCAGCGGTGCCGGCGCGTGGTTGCGCCTGCGGGAACTGCGGAAGGTTCCGCTAGCCCAGGCGCGTCGCTGACACCTTGATCCACCACAGCCCGAGTATCGGCAGGATCACCGGTACGAAGCCGTAACCGCGCCCGTAGAACGACCACACGGTCGCATCCGGGAACAGGTGTGGCGCGAACAGACTGACCGTTCCCACCACGACGACACCGATCAGCTCGACCACGCACGAGATCGTGGCGATCCGCCGGGACGTCTCGGTTCCCTTGACCAGGCACACCAAAGCGACGATGTAGATCACGGCTGCCACGGCGGAGAGTACGTACGCCAACGGCGCTCGGTCGAAACGGGACGCGATCTGGACCGCGGACCGGGCCGTCGCGGCGATCACGAAGATCGCGTACACCGCGATCAGCAGCCGCCCGGGCCCGGACCGCGTGGCTTCACGCAGATCAGCCATGGCCGTCCCAGATCTGTCGCAACCGGACGATCAGCACCGGGATGGTCAGGCACCCGATCACCAGAACGCCCGAGCCCCAACGACTGCGTTCGGCCGCGGCCCAGACGGCGGCGAGCGGCAGGATCAGCACCGGCCCGGCGAGATAGCCGATGAACGTCCACTTGTCCACGGCACGATCGGTCGTGAACACGTTGACCAGGCCGATGACCAGCTGGACAAGCAACGCGAACTCCAGCACCAGCACCGCGCCCGCCAAGGCGAGACCGTATGGACGGTTCAACGCGAACCGCTTGTTGAGCACTATCAGCACCAGCCCCCACACCGCCAGACCAATGGCGGCGAAGGTCAGCACCGTGGCGAACACGTCGACCATCCAGCCAATCCCTCTCCTCGACCCGTGGACCGGGCACAGCGTACTACTACAGCTTGTAGTACTACCATTCGCCCAGCAGTTGCTGGCGCAGGGTCGTGGCGAGCCAGTCGCGGTACTTCTCCGCCGACCAGCCGCGCTCGGTCACCAGCATGTAGTACACCGTCGGGTGATTGATCGTCCACAGTAGATCGTTGGCGTCGTCGACGCTCAGCCCCGGCCGCAGGCCGCCCTTCTGCTGCAACGCGACGACGATCCGGCGCTGGTTGTCATGGAACTCCGCCTGCATCTTCCGCCACAGCTCGGCGATCTCCGCATCGGCGGCGGCCGCGCCGCGGATCACCTCGAGCACGTCGGCGAACCGCCCTTTCCGGTCCGCGTTGCGCGTGTACAGGTCCATCTGCCTGCCCGGATCGGGTTCCTCGATCATCTCCCGGAACCAATCCCGGTCGGCGACCGGAATCTGCTCGTCGTCGCCGTGCAACGCGAGATCCCATACCGACAGCAGCAACTGCCGTTTGGTCGGGAACGCGAGGTACACCGTCTTGGTCGAGACGCCCGCGGCACGCGCGACGTCCGGCACGGTCGTCGCCGCGTAGCCGCGTTCACGGAACAGCCTGCGAGCAGTTTCGAGGATCTCTCGCCGCGTCGCTTTCGCCTGCGCCGCACGCCGAGGCGAGTGGTACGACCGGCCACTAGCAGGGCTGTTCACGTCAGGTACCTTATCGCGAGCCCATTGACTACATGACTCGTGTAGTCAATACTCGTGACATGACCTCAATTGATGCGGAACGGATCTGGGCTTCTGGGAACCTTCGCGCGCTCGCGACACACCACACCGCGGCGCATGACCGGCTGGTTCAGTCGACGGGCATACGGCCCGGCGACAGCGTGCTCGACGTAGGCGCGGGCACAGGCACCACCTCACTCGCCGCGGCACGCAGTGGCGGCGCGGTCACAGCAGTCGACATCGTCGCCGATTTCCTGGCCACCGTGCGGGAACGTGCCACTGCCGAAGACCTCGACATCACCACCATGGTGGCCGATGCCCAGGATTTGCCGTTCCAGGACGGAGAATTCGACGTGGTGCTGTCCACCTTCGCGGTGATGTTCGCGGCAGACGCCACGAAGGCCGCAGCCGAGTTGGTGCGGGTCTCCGCTGGGCGGATCGGTGTCGCGTCATGGACCGCTGACGGCTTTGTCGGGCACTGCATGGCCACCCTGGCCCGGTATCAGACCGGAACGATCGGCCTCGAACCGCTGAGATGGGGTGACGAGGCGTTCGTCCGCGATCTGTTGCCCAACCCGAGATTTACCAAATACACGGTGATGACACACCACGAATCCCCGGACAAGGCGGTTGCGTTCCTCCGCGCCACGCTCGGTCCCGTCCGCGCCACCTTCGAAGCACTGGACGACAAGCGGCGAAACACGCTGACCGAGGAGCTGAAGGAAGTCATGGCCCGGTTCAACACCACGCGCGACGGATCCGTGGCGGTCCCGGCCGAGTACCTCGAAGCGGTCGTGGGCAAAGGCGACTGACGACTACTCGCCATTCCCGCCGAGCCGGAAACGCGAGACGATCGGACTCATGACAGAGCCGTTGGTGCTCAACGAGAACTTTTTGCAGAACCCGTACGCGATCGAAGCCGAGTTGCGGTCGTCCGCGCCGGTCAGGCAGGTGATCACGCCGAGCAGGCTGCGGGCATGGCTGGTGACCAGGCACGAGGACGTCAAGGCCGTGCTGACCGATCCGCGTGTGCGCAAGGACTCCGGTGCCGCCACCGAGCTGTTCAAGCAGTTCCTGCGGCCTGAGTCACCGGTCTTGCACCCGACGTACCGGGCTCTGGAAAAGCACATGCTCAACGCCGATCCGCCTGACCACACCCGGCTGCGCAAACTGGTCAGCAAGGCGTTCACCACACGGACTGTCGCGCGGTTGCAGCCCCGGATCGAGCAGATCGCCGATGAACTGCTCGACCAGATGACCGGGGAAGTCGATCTTCTCGACGCCTACGCGCTGCCGTTGCCGATGACCGTCATCTGTGAGCTGCTCGGCGTTCCCGTCGCGGACAGGGACGCGTTCCGGGACTGGACGCACGTCATCGTGGCGTCCGATCCGAGGCGTGATCTGGCCGGGGCTTCCCAGGGCATCAGCGACTACCTGGCCGACCTGATCGAACGGAAACGCGCGGCGCCGACCGAGGATCTGCTGTCCGACTTGATCTCGGTGTCCGATGACGGCACGCGGCTGACCAAGCAGGAGCTGCTCTCGATGGCCATCCTGCTGCTGATCGCCGGGCACGACACCACCGTGAACCTGATCGCCAACGGCACGCTGGCGCTGCTGCGTGCACCCGAGCAGCTCAAGGCGCTGAAAGCGGACCCGTCGCTGCTGCCGGACGCCGTCGAGGAGCTGCTGCGCTACGAAGGCCCGCTGCACACCGGCACGATGAGGTTCACCGTCGAGGACGTCGAGCTCGGTGGCGTGGTGATCCCGGCGAACGAGTTCGTGCTGGTCTCCCTGCTGGCCGCCAACCGGGACGACCGGCGGTTCGAGGAGCCGGACGCACTCGACCTGTCACGGTCCCCTGGCGGGCACGTCGCGTTCGGCCACGGCATCCATCACTGCCTGGGTGCCCCGCTCGCCCGGCTTGAGGGACGGATCGCGATCGGCAAGCTGCTCGATCGGTTCCCCGACTTGCGCCTCGCCACTGATCCCGACACGCTCACCTGGCGGACCAGCACCTTGATGCGCGGTCTCGAGGCCTTGCCCGTGCATACGGAGTGACCACAGCCACGTCCCCTGGCTGTCACAGCAGGTACGGCTGTGCCGTCCAGCGTGTGAGAAGAGAAAGGGGACGTCATGCGCAAGATCCTCGTGGTCGGCGGTGGCTACGCCGGCTTCTACACCGCATGGAAACTCGAGAAGAAGCTGCGGAAGGACGAGGCCGAGCTGACCCTCGTCGATTCCCGCCCGTACATGACCTACCAGCCGTTCCTGCCTGAGGTGGCGGCCGGTTCGATCGAGGCGCGGCACGCGGCCATCTCGCTGCGCAGACATCTGCGCCGCACCAAGCTCGTCGCGGGGATGGTGACGGAGATCGACCACGCGGGTCGCAAGGTCACCGTCCGCCCGGCGGACGGGCCGATGTTCGACATCAGCTACGACATCATCGTGGTCACCGCTGGCGCGGTCACTCGTAAGTTCCCGGTGCCGGGCATCGCCGAACACGCGATCGGGCTCAAGCACATCGAGGAGGCCGTGGCCATCCGCGACCGCCTGCTGACCTCGTTCGACCGCGCTTCGGTGCTCGAGCCGGGGCCGACGCGGCAACGGCTGCTCACGGTCACGTTCGTGGGCGGCGGCTTCACCGGCGTCGAAGGGTTCGCCGAGGTGTTCTCGCTGGCCAAGGCGCTGACGAAGCGTTATCCCGAGCTGGACGAGAGCGAGCTGCGGTTCCACCTCGTCGAGGCGGCCCGGCGGATCCTGCCCGAGGTCACCGACCGCCCTGGCGAGTGGGTCGTACGGTCGTTGGAGCAGCGCGGCGCCAAGGTGCACCTGAACACCACGGTTCAGTCTGCAGTGGACGGTCACATCGTGTTGTCGAACGGCGACGAATTCGACTCGGGCCTGATCGTGTGGACCGCGGGCAACGCGGCGAACCCGGTGGTGCACAAGCACACCGACTTGCCGGTCGACGGGGCCGGGCGGATCGTGGTCACCGCCGACCTGCGCGTCCCCGGTGTCGAGGACGCGTGGGCCGCAGGCGACAACGCCGCCGTGCCGGACCTCGCCTCGGATGTGCCTGGCGCGCTCACTGTGCCCAACGCGCAGCACGCGTACCGCCAAGGCAAGCTGTTGGCCAAGAACATCGCGGCGACGCTGCGGGGCCGTAAGGCCAAGGATTACGTGCACCACAGCCTTGGCTCGGTGGCCACGCTGGGGATCGGCCGGGGCATCTTCCAGTGGCGGTGGATCGTGATCACGGGATTCCTGGCCTGGCTGATGCACCGCGGCTACCACGTGCTTGCCGTGCCCAGCTGGGAACGCAAGGTGCGGGTGCTGGCCGTCTGGCTCACGGCCGTGTTCTACGGCAGGGACATCGTGTCGCTGGCATCGGTGGAACACCCCCGGGACGCGTTCGTCGCCGGGAGTGATCCAGAGTTGTCACGTCCGGGTGGACGCGAATTTCCGCAATCTGAGGCTGTTCGAGACCACGAACACTGACGACAGGGCCATCGCGGCTCCCGCGACCAACGGGTTCAACAAACCGAATGCGGCGACAGGCAACGCGGCCACGTTGTAGCCGAAGGCCCAAGCGAGGTTGCCGCGGATTGTGCGCAGGGTCTTGTGGGACAGGCTGATGGCGTCCCCGACGACGGTGAGGTCGTCACGTACGAGGATCACGTCAGCGGCCGCGAGGGCCACGTCCGTGCCGGTCCCAATCGCCATACCTAGGTCTGCCGTGGCCAGCGCCGGTGCGTCGTTGATGCCGTCACCGACGAAGGCCACACTACGTCCTTGGCTTTGCAGGCGGCGCACGAGTTCGGCCTTCTCCTCCGGCCGCATACCGGCGTGGACCTCGGCTATCCCGACTTCGTGAGCGATCGCTCGGGCGGTGGACTCGTTGTCACCCGTGACCAGGACCGGGTTCAGGCCGCGCTGCTTGAGTGACCGAACCGCCTGCGCCGCACTCGGTTTGGGTTGGTCCCGCAACGTGATCATGCCTTTGGCCGCACCGTCCCAGCCGACCAGCACGACGGTGTCCGTCGAGTCCTGCTGGAGCTCGGTGGGCACCTCCCAGCCGCGTTCGGTGAACGCCGCGAGTCGCCCTGCCAGAACGGTCTTTCCTTCCACCACACCGATGGCACCGAGCCCCAGCAACGCCCGGAATTCAGTGACTTCGGGAAAGTCTTGGGCGGCCGCGACGATCGCCCGGGCCACAGCGTGTTCGGACGCGGATTCCAGAGCCGCCGCGGTTCTCAGCACATCGCCGACGACCCTGGAAACCTCCATTCGCCCGGTTGTGACCGTGCCTGTCTTGTCCAGCAACACTGTGTCGACGTTGCGCACAGCCTCCAACGCGTGCGGCCCGCGCAGCAGAATCCCCAGCTGGGCGCCCCGGCCAGTGGCGACAAGCAATGCCGTGGGTGTCGCCAGACCAAGCGCACAAGGGCACGCGATGATCAACACTGACAATGCGGCCGTCACAGCATCCACAGTGGACCCGCCACTGATCGACCAGGCCGCCGCGGTCAGCACGGAAAGCGCGAGCACCACCGGCACGAACACCGAGGCGACTCGATCGGCCAGCCGCTGGACCTTCGCCTTGTCTGACTGTGCTTCCTCGACAAGCCGGGTCATCTGGGCGAGCTGGGTGTCCGAGCCGATCCGGGTCGCCCGGACGACCAAGCGGCCGGTCAACGCGATGGTCCCGCCGATCACGGCCACTCCTTCCGCTGTGGCCATGGGAACCGATTCACCGGAGATCATGCTCGTGTCCACATCGGAGTTCCCGGACTCGACCACGCCATCAGTCGCGACCTTCTCCCCTGGTCTGACGACGAAGACATCACCGACACGCAAACTGCCGATCGGGACAAGCTTTTCGACGCCGTCTTGGACGACCGTGACGTCTTTGGCTCCCAGCAAGGACAACGCGCGCATCGCGGCACCGGCTGTCCGCTTGGCTCGTGCTTCGAAGTAGCGTCCTGCCAGCAGGAATGTCGTCACGCCCGCGGCGACTTCGAGGTAACTGCCGCCGTCCGGGTTCGCGAACACCGTGAACACGGACCACCCGAACGACACCAGCACACCCAAGGACACCAGGGTGTCCATCGTTGTGCCGCCGTGCAGCGCGTTCTTCAGTGCCGCCTTGTGGAAGGGCAACGCCGACCAGAACACGACCGGCGCCGCAAGCGCGAGACAAATCCACTGCCAGCCGGGAAAGCGCAATTGCGGTAGGAAGGTCATCGCGAGGGACAGGTCGCCCAACGGAACCATCAGGACCACAGCCACGATCAACCGACGCCACAACGCCTTCACCGGGTCAGTACGGACCGCGGAGGCCGTGTATCCGGCGTTCGTGATGACCTTGACGAGCGTCTCCACGTCCACAGTGGACGTCTGAACGCTGGCACGTTCGGTCGCGTAGTTGACCGTCGCCCGCACGCCGTTCACCTTGTTCAGCTTGCGTTCGACGCGGCTCGCGCACGCGGCACAGGTCATGCCGCCGATTTCCAGCTCGATGGTCACGGTTCTCCTGTCATCGGCGGGTGTCCGAAAGCTTGGCCAGCATCGCGTTGTACGCGGCCAGTTCGTCGTCGGACTCGGGATTGCGGTCGTGCCGGCGTGCCTCGCGTTCGTCCGAACGCGACCACTGCACCAGCAAGGCGATCACCACGACCAGAACCGGGATCTCACCGGACGCCCACGCGATCCCGCCACCAAGGCGCTGGTCGGCGAGCAGGTCACCGATCCACGGCACGGCAAGCGACCGGTAGAAGTTCTCCGCGATCACGTCCTGTGTGGACATGATGATCACGCCGAAGAATCCGTGGAACGGCATGACCGCGAACAACATCGCCAGCCTGCCCAGGTACGGCGGGCGGCGCGGCCCCGGGTCGACACCGATGACCACCCAGTAGAACAGGTATCCCGTCAGCAGGAAATGGGTGTTCATCAGCAGATGCGCCCAGTGCCAGCGCACAGCCTGATCGAAAAGCCCGGTGAGATAGAGCGCATAGTACGACCCGACCAGGAGAACGCACGCCACCAACGGGTTCGTCAGAACCCGCGACACCCTGCTGTGCAGCACGGCCAGCAACCATTCTCGCGGACCCTGGTTTGGGCGTAGCGCACGCAATGCCAACGTCACGGGGGCGCCTAGCACAAGGAGCACAGGTGCCAGCATGTTCAACACCATGTGCGTCACCATGTGCACGCTGAAGACGCCTGGTCCGTAGCGTCCGATTCCGGAGGACGTGGCCAGCAGCAACACCAGACAGCCAAGCAGCCAAGCGATTGTCCGTCCGACTGGCCAGCGGTCTGCACGCTTGCGCAATGCCCGTACGCCAAGGAGATAGCCGATCGCCAGCAGGATCGCCACGGTTCCGAAGATCAGGGAGAACCGCCAGGCGGTGAAGAAGTCCCACACGCTGGGTGCGGCCGATATGTCGTGGCCGATCAGTGTGTCCATCGGTGTCTGAGGTGCGAAGAACCCTGGCGGCGGCTGCCTGGCCATCCCCACGGAGACACCGATGCCGACGGCCATCGCCACCACTTGAGTCCACAGTGCTCGCCTGATGAACATAGCCAATGCCGCGAGGATGACCACTTTGGCCAACAGCAGAAGACCATAGGGCGTCGACAGATCTCGCCACGGTGTCAGGACGAGTCCTTCCAGGACACCGGAAACAGCCAGCGTCCCGAAGCAGATCAGGGAAATCACGTTGTACTGGCTCTTGTACCGCTGACCCCGGCTGACGTGGACCACAAGCGTCCCCACCCAGATCGCGGCCGCTGTCACGTGCCAGATCGCCGCGTCCGTCGCGATGTCGTGCCCGGCTCCTGCGGATGCGTGGCCGGCCACCACGGGTGGCAGCAGTGCGAACAGTGCGATCAACACCAGCACTGCGCACGACAACCAGGTGAGCACGATACGACAGGCGATCATCACGATGAGCACGAGCGCCGCGGAAATCGCCCAGGCTTTCGGCGTTTCCAGCGCGGAGAAGCCGCCTAGTAGGCGTGCTAAGTCCATTTCGGACAGGGGCTGACCCGAGGCGTCGGCGATGTCGAGCACCGCCATGGCCGCTGCGGCCGCAAACCACGCGACCGCGGCGTGAGTGGCGATGCGCAGGCCCGCGTAGCCTTCCGCCTTCAGCACGCCGTCCCGCCGGGCTGGCGCCATGAACACCGCGTACACCAGCCCGCCCACGGTCAACGCACCCGCGCCGTCCGCTGTCAGCCGAACGAGTGCCGCGCTGAACCGCACGAACGCACCGGGATCGGTGTCGCCGAGCGCGACATGCCCGGACGCGCCGATCAGCGCGACGAGCACGAGCACAGTCACCACGCCCGCGAGAGCGGCTCCTACCGGTCGGTTCACCTTCCACAAGTCGTACGTAGTGTGACTACGGTTCCCGGGTGTGATGGCACCCACTCGCGGGGTACTCGACGGTCATGGCACACATGAAGCTGAGCTCGACCGTCCTGGAAGCACCCGACGCCCGTGACCTGGCCGAGTTCTACCGGCAACTGCTCGGGTGGGAAGTGTGTGAGCAGGAGGAGAACTGGGTAACGCTCGTCCCGCCGGGTGGCGGGACCGGGTTGTCATTCCAGAGCGACACGGAATACGCGTCGCCCACATGGCCTTCCAAACCCGGCCAGCAGCAGATGCAGGCACACCTGGACATCGCCGTCGAGGACCTCGAGGCCGCGAGCGCCCACGCGCTCACGACCGGTGCGACGCTCGCGGACTACCAGCCGCAGGAGGACGTCCGGGTCTTCCTGGACCCCGTCGGGCACCCCTTCTGCCTGTACATCCCGGAGGAGTCACTTTCGTGCGATGTCCCGGTGCCCGAGGAAGGCTGAGTCAGCTCTTGCTCTGGTCGTTGCTCAGCCACTTCTCCGGTCGCATCCGCACGAGCACGGACCGCTCACTCAATGCTTCGTCGACGTACGGCTCGGAGCGATGCATCGGGAAATAGCGGCTGGCGATCTTGAGGGCCTGCTCCCGGGTCGGCGGGGCGTCGTTGGCGATGACCGGGCCTTCCACGGTGACGTACTTGTACGGCTCGGTCTCGTTGTGCACGGCGAGGCTGAACGTCCCGGCCGACCTGATCAGCTTGTCCTTGACGGTGTCGCGTTCGATCCAGATCAGCAGGTCACCGCCGGGTTCGTAGTCATACCAGACCGGCACGGCCAGTGGGGCGCGGCCGTCCCTGGTGATCGCGAGAATCCCGATGTGCGCCTCGGCCAGGAACGCCATCCGTTCCTCGGCTGTCATCACGAAAGACACAATTTCCTCCCAGAGTCATCTTCGACAACAGCCTGGCCGTGTTGAATCATTCCCCGAGCCAGGCAAGGCTGTCTACTTAGGACGTGTTGCGACCGGGGTAGCCGCTGGCGCAGAGTGGATGGATGGACAGTCTCGGCACACGCATTCTGCGCAACGGTTTCGGCTGCCCACGGGGGTTGTTGGGCCGTGTCGGCGGCTGGTTGATGGCTCGGGGGAATGCCGCGACCGAACGACATCTGGTGTCCTTGGCCGGGCTTGGTGAAGACGAAGTTGTGGTGGTTCTCGGCCATGGGCCGGGTATCGGGCTTGAAGCAGCCGGGATGAAGTCACGCCATGTGATCGGTATCGAGCCATCCAGGACAATGCGTGACGTGGCTGCACGTCGTTGTAAGGAATTGATTGGCGAAGGCAGGGTGACTGTCCGCGACGGGGCTGCGGATCGCACAGGGCAGGCTGATGACTCTGTTGACGTCGTTCTCGCTGTTAACAACGTGCAGATTTGGCCGGATTGGCGGGCTGGTTTTGGTGAGCTGCACCGGGTTTTGCGGCCGGGTGGGCGGATGTTGCTTTCAGCTCATCGGAAGTGGCTGCCTGATGGGTTGGCGGAGGTTGTCGAGGGTTCGGGGTTTCGGGAGGTTCAAACGTCGCTTTGGGAACCGCCTTCTCGCGGAGCTGATACGGCTTTCATTCTCACGGCGGTCTGCGGCTAAGCGCTTGCTTTCGGCGCGCTGGTGGGTCACCGCGGCGCGCTCTTGGGTCGCTGCGGCGCGCGCTGGGGCTGGGTCGGCACGCAGGCGTGCCGGGTCGGCGCGATTTGGTGTGGAGCACCCAGCCTGGCTCCTGCCGCTGTGGTCTCCAAGGAGGCTGTGTCTTTTTTCTGGGCAGCCGCAAAGAACAGGGAAGCGGGCAGGACCTGCGGCCCTGCCCGCCGACAAGCTTATTTGCGGCGCTACTCCACACAAAATCGCGCCGACTACTGCTTGGGGCGCGCCTTTAAGTGGGCGGGGCGCGCCTCCACTTCGGTTGGGGCGCGCCTTCGCTTTCGGCCGGGGCGCGCCTCCTCTGGGGCTTGGGCGCGCCTTCGCTTGTGTTGGGGCGCGCCTTGTTGTTGGGCTGGGCGCGCCATGCCTTCTTCGTCCCTCCACAGTTGACACTCGCGTGGGCGTGCCTAGTACTCGCGTCGAGACTCTGGTGCGCCGCCAAGGTGTACACGTTCGCCCTGGGGTCCGAAAAGGATCAGCAGTTCTACCGGCCGGTCATCGTCAGGCATCAGTGAGTGCGGGATGTGCGTGTCGAACTCGGCCACCTCCCCCGCCTTGAAGACGTGGTAGTGATCCGAGAGCAGCAAGCGCAACCGGCCATCCAGGACGTACAGCCACTCGTAGCCCTCGTGCGTTTGCAACTCCGGCGTGTAGTTCGTCGGCCTTGGCGGGATGACCAGCTTGAACGCCTGGATTCCGCCGGGGCGCTTGCTCAGTGGCACGAATGTCATGCCGAATCGCTTCACTGGGCGTAGGTGCACACGTGGATCGCCGGTTGTGGGCGCGCCGACCAGTTCGTCGAGTGGTACGCCGTAGGCCCTGGCCAGGGGCAGCAGCAGTTCGAGGTTCGGCCTCCTGCTGCCGCTCTCCAGGCGGGACAGGGTGCTTTGGGAGATACCTGTGGCCCTGGAGAGGTCCGCGAGCGTGATGTCACGCTGTTTGCGCAGGTTACGCAGCTTCGGGCCGACGGCGTCCAGCACGTCACGCAGTTCGTCCATGCCTTCAAATTTGCCGGAATGGCATGAAACTTTGCAAGTCTGGCAAGCCGCGAGTCATGGTCTGACCATGACACACGGAGATGCCCGGGAGTTCTGGGAAAACCGCTACAACGGGAAACGTCGCTGGAAGGGCACGCCCAACGCCCTTCTCGTTGAGACCGTCGCGGATCGAATGCCTGGTCGCGCGCTGGATCTCGGCTGTGGGGAGGGTGGTGACGCGGTGTGGCTCGCCGGCAAGGGCTGGGAGGTGACCGCGGTCGACATTGCCGCGTCGGCCTTGCGTCACACCAGTGAGCACGCCGAAGCCAACGGCGTCCATGTCACCACCGAGCGGCATGATCTTGGCGAGACGTTTCCTGCTGGCCCGTTCGATCTGATCAATGCTCAGTACCTGCAGACGCCTTTCGACTTTGATCGGGTCGAGGCGTTTCGCAAGGCCGCTCATGCGTTGGCGCCGGGTGGGCTGCTGCTGATCGTTGACCATGGGTCGCTGCATCCGTGGTCGACGGCGCCTGCGGACACTTATTTCCCCACACCGCAGGAGGTTTACGACGAGCTTGGGCTTGATCCGTCCGGTTGGCGGCCTGAACGCCTTGCCACGCCACAGCGTCAGGCCACCGGTCCGGGCGGTCAGGTCGCTACCGTGACCGACACGGTCATCGCCGTGTCACGGACTTGAGCACGTCAACGCTCCGCCGGGGTCGTTGTTTCCGGTTGAGTTGGCGGTCAGGCCGAATGTCGTTTGCCCGTTCGCTGGGATGGATCTGTTGCCGTCGGTATTCCGTACTGTGACAGGGGATCCCGAGCCGATGCGGACGCCGTTCCATACGCTTGTGATCGTCTGGCCTGCGGCGGTGGGCCACGAGACGGTCCAGCCGGACAAGGCGGTCGACCCGGTGTTTCGGACGGTCACTTCGGCTTGGAAGCCGCCTGGCCAGGCGTTCGTGACACGGTAGGTCCCGGTGCACGCACCCGGGTTTCCGCCGGGCGGGCCGCCTTGGCCGATTCCGGTGACTTCGCCGTTTCCGCCGTCGAAGATCACGTCGGAGCAGCCGTAGAACGTCTCTTTGCTGTCCGAGCGCTTCCACACCGAGTAGATGATGTGCTTCCCACTCTTTGCCGACGGGAAGCGGCCGCGCCAGTTGTACTGGGCTTCGACCGAGCCGACCTGGCCGGTCAGCGGCGGGTGGTCGACCGAGAGGAACGGCTGGTCCTCGAGGTCGTTCCAGGTCAATGGCCTGGTCGGGCTCCAGCTGTCCTTGGTGACGTACATGTAGAACCAACCGGGATGCGCGGCCCAGGCGTTGTAGGCCCAGGCGAAGTCCGCGCCCGCGGTCAGGTGGGTCAGCGGCCAGTCGTCGCGTGGCAGGTTCCAGCCGTCGAAGGTCTGGTTTCCGCCGCTGCAGAGCTGGCCGTCCGGGATGAACCCGCGGGTGCGGCCGTCGCCGTCGGAGCGCAGCACACTGAACCAGTTGTACAGCGGGTTCGTCCCACTGATACCCGCGGCGGCGGCGCAGGCGGGGTTGACCGGGACGATGTTGCCGTTCTGGGTCAGTCCGTCCTTCCAGCAGAAGTACGTCCGGCTACCAGGTTTCAGCATCGCACCATGGGCAAGCGCGGGGGTGCCGCCGAGCACTATGACCACTGTGGACAGTGCTGTGGCGATGGCGGCGAGCAGGGCGAGTCGCTTCATTGCGCTCCTTCCGTGAACGCCCGTCTGGGAGCGTTCCCAGAATCCGGCTACCGCAAGTCCTTGTCAAGAGACGGAGGGTGAGGCTACGGTCGATTGGGAGCGCTCCCAGAATCTGGCTCTGCACGCAAGGAGGCGATGCATGAGGCTCCACGCAGCACTGGCCGTCACAGCCCTGCTAGCTGCGACAACAGTCGCCGCTATGGCCGCACCGGCTGCGAACGCGGCGCCCGGTTGCAAAGTCGAATACAGCATCACCAACCAGTGGAACACTGGATTCGGCGCGACCGTGGCGATCACCAATCTCGGCGATCCGATCACCGGCGGGTGGACCCTCGAATGGGACTTCCCCGGAAACCAGCAGGTCCAACAGGGCTGGAACGCCCAGTTCGGCCAGCAGGCCAACAAGGTGACCGTCCGCAACCCCACCTGGAACGGTTCGCTGGCGACCGGCGCGAGCATCTCGCCGGGCTTCAACGGGACCTATTCGGGGACCAACGACAAACCGACCTCGTTCAAGCTGAACGGGGTCACATGCAACGGCACCACGCCGCCGCCGACCGACCCGCCACCAGGGTCCAAGGTGGACAATCCGTACGTGGGCGCCGGTGTGTACGTGAACCCTGACTGGGCGGCGAAAGCGACGGCAGAACCCGGCGGAAGCGCGATCGCGAACCAGCCGACCGCTGTCTGGCTCGACCGCATCGCCGCGATCAACGGCACGGCGACCTCCCGTAGCCTGCGGGCCCACCTCGACGAAGCCGTCCGGCAAGCGGCGGGCCAACCGCACGTGATCCAACTGGTGATCTACAACCTGCCCGGCCGGGACTGCTCGGCACTGGCGTCCAACGGCGAGCTCAAGGCCGAAGAGCTGCCGAGGTACAAGGCCGAGTACATCGACCCGATCGCGGCGATCCTGGCTGACACGAAGTACTCCGCGCTGCGGATCGTGGCCGTGATCGAGATCGACTCGCTGCCCAACCTGGTCACCAACGTCACGCCGCGGCCGACCGCCACCCCGCAGTGCGACACGATGAAGGCGAACGGCAACTACGTCAACGGCGTCGGATACGCGCTGGCCAAACTGGGCGCGATCCCCAACGTCTACAACTACGTCGACGCGGGCCACCACGGCTGGCTGGGCTGGGACGACAACTTCACCGCCTCAGCGCAGATCATGGCCCAGGCCGCCAGGGCTTCCGGCAGCACGGTGAACAACGTGCACGGCTTCATCGCCAACACTGCCAACTACGGCATCCTGAAGGAGCAGTTCTACACGATCAACGACTCCATCAACGGGACGTCGGTCCGGCAGTCGAAGTGGGTGGACTGGAACCGCTACGTCGACGAAGTGTCCTACGCCAAGGCATTCCGTGACGAGACCGTCCGAGCCGGTTTCCCGTCGGGCGTCGGCATGCTGATCGACACCTCTCGAAACGGCTGGGGTGGCTCGGCGCGACCGACCGGTCCTGGCCCACGGGACAATGTGGACACGTACGTCAACGGGGGCAAGCTGGACCGCCGTATCCACCTCGGCAACTGGTGCAACCAGGCCGGGGCGGGTATCGGTGAGCGCCCGAAGACCGCGCCGGAAGCGGGAATCGACGCCTACGTGTGGATCAAGCCGCCTGGTGAGTCCGATGGCGCCAGCAAGGAGATCCCGAACAACGAAGGCAAGGGTTTCGACCGGATGTGCGACCCCACGTACACCGGAAACCCGCGTAACAACAACAACATGAGCGGCGCACGGCCGGACGCACCACTGTCCGGGCACTGGTACCCCGCCCAGTTCCAAGAGTTGCTGCGCAACGCCTATCCCCCGCTGTAAGGAAGGAACACCCATGCCTGGCCGAGTCCTGGTCGGTCTGTTGCTGCTGCTGGCATTGACGGCATGCTCACCGCAACAACAACCGCCCGACCAAGGGCTCGGTCAGCCCATTACGTCCATCGACGACCTCGCGTCCATGGTCCAGGAGCGCGCGGGCGGCTGCGGCGATGTCCAGACCGGGACTCCGCAGGAGTTCAGGCAGTTCGTGGGCACGCTGTTCGCGGACATGTACCAGCCGTACGTCACCGAATGGGCGACTTGTTCGGTATCGGCGGACTTTCCCCGAGTGGGTCTGGTCCTGTTCAAGGACTTCAAGGAATTTCAGGCCTCATGGCGGGACGCGATGGCCGCCGGCCGCGTCAGCGACGGTCCGCAGTTCAGCTTCGGAAACGGATACGCGGTGACGCAGGGCTATCTGGGCACGGCGAAGCTCGGGCTGTTCTACCTTCGGTGCAACTACAACGACCCCAAGGTCCACCAGATCCCGGCGGACGTCGAGGGCTGCGTGTTCGCGAACCCTCAACACCGCACCCACTAGGCCGACTGCCGCGTCGTCAATGACACCGGAAGTACCAGTCGCGGCACGGCGGGTTCTTGTCCGGTCTGCAGTTGCAGCAGCATCCGGATCATCTCGCCGACCTGCTCGCCAGGGTCCTGGTGCACGGAAGTCAACGGTGGATCCAGCGTCGGCGCAAGGCGTGGGTTGTCGTCGAAACCGACGACCGCGACATCGTCCGGGACACGCCTTCCCGCCGACCGCAGCGCCCTGATGGCCCCTGCCGCCATCGGGTCGCTGGCGGCGAACACCGCGTCCAGGTCGGGTACGCGGTCGAGCAACCGCTGCATGGCGATGTCCCCGCCGTGCTGGGTGAAATCGGCTGGTTCGGACAAACCGGTCGGATCGATCCCGGCCGCGGCAAGGGTTTCCTGCCAGCCGGCGAGCCGGTCGCGTGCCGACCGCTGGTCCTGCGGGCCGGAAACCGTAACGATCCGGCGACGACCTTGGGTGAGCAGATGTTCGACAGCCAAGCACGCACCGGACTTGTTGTCATAGTCCACTGTGTACAGGCCTTTGCCGTTGGTCACCGAAGAACCACCGAACACCACGGGAACCCGCAGCAGACGCAGGGCCGTGGCCAGCGGGTCACCGATGTGCGGCGCGAAGACCAGCACACCGTCGACGTGCCCGCCGTCCAGGAACTTCATGGTTCGCGGGATGTCGTCCCGGTTGTCCACGAACATCACGAGCATCTGGCTGCCCCGGTTGGCAAGCTCGCGGAACGCCGCCCGCATCACGATCAGGTAGTACGGGTCGTCCAGCACCATCGACTCGGGCTCGGACAACAGCAGGGCGACCGCGCCGGTCCGCTTCGTGACCAGCGACCGAGCCGCCTGGTTCGGCGAATACCCCAGGTCACGGGCGGCCGCGAGCACTTTCTCCCGGGCCTGCGGACTGACGTAGGTCTCCTCGTTCAACGCGCGCGATGCCGTCGAACGGGACACACCCGCGTACGCCGCGACGTCCTCCAACGTCGGTCGCCCACCCTGGTCCGGTACCGCCACTCCATGCCTCCCTGGTCCCGCGTGACGACAGCCTATGGCCAACCCGCCCTGGATCGCCATGGGAGCGCTCTCGGGTGTCCCGGCCTTGACATCAAGCGTGGCAAGAGCCACACTCGCCACACGTCTGGGAGCGCTCCCAGAACTGCCGTCCAATGAGGGGCACGAAGTGCGAAGAATTCTCACCAGCGCCGCGGCCTTAGCACTGTTAGCCGGCGCGACCGCGTGTGGCGGGTCCAGTGAAACGCCGTCCGGCCAAGGCCAGCCGAGTGCGAGCGGCCCGATCGAGCTGACGATCGCCACGTTCACCGAGTTCGGCTACGAGGACCTGATCAAGGAATACGAAGCCGCGCACCCGGGCATGAAGATCACGCACCGGAAGACCGGCCAGGGTGGACCCTACCACCAGGACATGCTCACCAAGCTGAGCGCGGGCTCTGGTCTGGCCGACGTCCAGGCGCTGGAAGAGGGCCATATCTCGACCTTCATCGACAAGGCCGACAAGTTCAACGACCTGAACGAGATCGGCCCGAAGGACCTGCAGTCCCGTTGGCTGCCGTGGAAGTACGACGCGGGCAAGGCCAAGGACGGCAAGCTGATCGGCTACGGCACCGACATCGGCCCGCTCGCCATGTGCGTGCGCACCGACCTGCTGCAGGCGGCCAACATGCCGACCGATGCCGCCTCGCTCAAGACGATGCTGGCCACGTGGGACTCGTACTTCGCAGCGGGCGACCAGTACACCAAGGCGACCGGCAAGGCGTGGTTCGACTCTTCGTCGCAGATCTTCAACGCCATGGTCAACCAGCTGGACACCGGCTACATCAACCGGGACGACAGCCTGGCGATCGAGTCCAACCCCAAGATCAAGGCTAGCTGGGACAAGGTGACCGCGGCGGCCAAGCGCGGCCAGACCGCGAAGCTGACCGCGTTCTCCAACGAGTGGAACAGCGGGTTCAAGCAGGGTGCGTTCGCCACGAAGACCTGCCCGTCCTGGATGCTCGGCGTGATCAAGCAGCAGGCGGGCCCGGAGAACGCGGGCAAGTGGGCGGTCGTGGAGGCATTCCCGGAGGGCGGGGGCAACTGGGGCGGCTCGTATCTGACCGTGCCCAAGCAGAGCAAGCACCCGAAGGAGGCCGCTGAGCTGGCCGCGTGGCTGACCGCGCCGGAGCAGCAGCTCAAGGCGTTCAAGACGACCGGCAACTTCCCGAGCCAGGTCAAGGCGATGGAGTCGAGCGAGCTGCTGTCGTTCACCAACGAGTACTTCGGTGCCACGAAGGTCGGCGAGCTGTTCGCCAACCAGGCCAAGAAGGTCACCAAGGCGCAGTACAAGGGCCCGCGGGACGGGCAGATCCAGGAGAACGTGACCAGCCCGGCGCTGGCGGCGGTCGAACAGGGTGCTTCGCCGGAGGACGGCTGGAAGCAGGCGGTCGACGGCGCGAAGAAGCTGGTCAGGTAGCGATGTCACAGACGACGGCGCGATCAGCACCGTCCACGGAAGACATCGCGGTCGTCCCGCCACGGCGTCCTTCGCCGTGGCGGGACCGGCTTACGTGGCTGGACGTCAAAGCATCGCCTTACCTCTACATCGCGCCGTTCTTCGTGGTGTTCGGCGTTGTCGGGCTCTTCCCGTTGCTGTACACGGGTTACGTCTCGATGTTCGACTGGGAGCTCGGCGACGACAACCCGGTGTTCATCGGGTTGGAGAACTACGTCGAATTGTTCGGTGACGACCAGTTCTACAAGACGCTCACCAACACGGTGAGCATCTTCTTGTTGTCCAGCGGACCGCAGATCGTGATCGCTGTGCTGCTGGCGGCGCTGCTGAACGCACGGCTGCGAATGCCGACGGCCTGGCGAGTGGGCGTGCTGCTGCCGTACGCGGCTTCGCTCGTGGCGATCGGGATCATCTTCGCGAACCTGTTCGGCCCGAACTACGGCTTGGTCAACTCCGTCTTCGAGCTGTTCGGCCTCGACCGGGTCGACTGGCAGGCCGACAGATTCGCCAGCCACATCGCCATCGCGATCATGGTCAACTGGCGGTGGACCGGGTACAACGCGTTGATCATCCTGGCCGCGATGAAGGCGATCCCGCGGGAGATCTACGAGGCCGCCGTGGTCGACGGCGCGTCCCCGATGCGGCGGTTCTTCTCGATCACCTTGCCGCTGCTGCGGCCGACGCTGATCTTCGTCGTGGTCACGTCGACCATCGGCGGCCTGCAGATCTTCACCGAGCCCAAGCTGTTCGACGCCATGCCCGGCTCGAACAACGGCGGTTCGACCAACCAATTCCAGACGGTGACGCTGTACATGTACCAGACCGCCTTCGAGGGCCAGCACTTCGGCTACGCCTCGGCGACCGCATGGGTGCTGTTCCTGGTGATCCTGGTGATCGCCTCGCTGAACTTCCTGCTCACCAGGCGGTTGGCGCGATGAGGCGGGCCGGGTTCTGGATCTACGGGCTGCTCGGCGCCTTCGTGCTGGGCTCGGCTTTCCCGTTCTACTGGTCGTACCTGGTCGCCAGCCGGGACAGCGGCATGCTCACCGAGCGCATCCCGCCGTTGATCCCCGGTGGCAACTTCTGGGCGAACGCGCAGCGCGTGTTCGACTCGGTGGAGTTCTGGAAAGCGCTGGTCAACAGCGTGATCGTGGCCGGCTCGGTGACGTTCTCCACGGTGTTGTTCTCCACGCTCGCCGGGTTCGCGTTCGCCAAACTCCGGTTCCGCGGCCGTGATCCGCTGTTCCTGTTCATCGTTGCCACGCTGGCCGTGCCGACCCAGCTGGGCATCATTCCGCTGTACATGTCGATGGCCGACTTCGGCTGGGTCGGCGGGTTGTGGGCGGTGATGGTGCCCAACCTGGTCACCGCGCTCGGTGTGTTCTGGATGCGACAGTACACATTGGACGCTGTGCCGTTCGAGCTCGTCGAGGCGGCACGGATGGACGGCTGCAGCATGATCCGGGTGTACTGGCACGTCTGCCTGCCCGCGGTCCGGCCGGCCGCCGCGTTCCTCGGCATGTTCACGTTCATGACGGCGTGGAACGACTTCCTGTGGCCGCTGGTCGTGCTGGACGCGGGCAACCCGACGGTCCAGGTGGCGCTGGAGAAGCTGCAGAGCGGGTACTACATCGACTATTCCTTGGTGCTCGCCGGAACGACGCTGGCGACCATCCCGATCTTGATTGTTTTCGTCGCGCTCGGCAGGCAGATCGTCGCCGGGATCATGCAGGGTGCCGTGAAGGGATGAACCGTGACGTTTCCTGACGGATTCGTGTGGGGCGCCGCGACCGCGGCGTTCCAGATCGAGGGAGCCACCACCGCCGACGGCCGGGTGCCGTCCATCTGGGACACCTTCTGCCATGTGCCCGGCGCCGTGCACAACGGCGACACCGGTGACGTGGCAGCAGATCACTATCGGCTGATGGAACAGGACGTCCGCATGATGGCCGAGCTCGGCCTGCAGGCGTACCGGTTTTCCATCGCGTGGCCGCGGATGGGCGACCTGAGCTTCTACGACCGGCTCGTGGACACCTTGCTGGCCAACGACATTGTGCCGTGGGCCACGCTGTACCACTGGGATCTCCCCCAGTCGCTGGAGGAGACTGGCGGCTGGGCGAACCGCGACACGGCCTATCACTTCGGCGAGTACGCCGAGGTGGTGGCGAGGCTGCTGGGCGATCGGGTCCCGAACTGGATCACGCTCAATGAGCCGTGGTGTTCGGCTTTCCTCGGTTACGCGTCCGGCATCCACGCGCCTGGCCGCACCGAACCGAACGCGGCGGTCGCCGCTGCCCACCACCTGTTGCTGGGCCACGGAATCGCGATGCACGCGATCCGTTCGTTCTCCCCCGAAGCACAAGCCGGGATCACGCTCAACCTTTTCCCCGTACACGCCGACGATCCCGAAGACGACGCAGTCAGGCGGATCGATGGCCTGCAGAACCGGATGTTCCTCGACCCGGTCATCCACGGGTCGTATCCCGAGGACGTTCTGACGGATCTCGCACCTTACGGTCTGTCGGAGACGATCAAACCGGGTGACCTCCGCTTGATCCATCAACCGCTGGACATGTTGGGCATCAACTATTACCGCGATCTGTACGTGCGATCGGGTACCGAGGCTCAGCTGCCTTCGCCGTGGGTCGGCTCGGAACACGTCGAGTTCCCCGACCGCGGGCTGCCACAGACCGACAGCGGCTGGGACATCGTCCCCAGTGGATTGACCGACCTGCTGGTCCGGTTGCACAACGACTATCCGGGCCTTCCGTTGTACATCACGGAGAACGGCGCGGCTTTCCCCGGCATCGAAGACACCGACCGGGTGTCGTTCCTGGATGCTCACCTGCGGGCCGCCCTTGACGCCATCCACCAGGGTGTCGACCTGCGTGGGTTTTTCCTGTGGTCGCTTGTGGACAACTTCGAGTGGGCCGAGGGCTACGCCAAGCGGTTCGGCATGGTCCACGTCGACTTCGACACCCAGATCCGTACCGCGAAGGCAAGCGCTCACTGGTACGCCCAGGTCATATCCAGCAACACCCTGCCGTAGCACATGAAAAAGCTGGGCGGCCCGCGGGCCGCCCAGCTTTTTCGTGTTCTCTAGCCGAAGAGCTGGACGTGCAACGAGAACGCCGTCGCTATCTCGGCTTGCGCCCAGAACCTGTGGTACGTGAACGTCGGTACCGCTCCACCGTCCAAGTAGGTCTGAACCTTGTCCCATTGCTGGTCCGAGCGGTAGAAGGACCGGATCGACAGGAACGTGCTGTTCTGGTCGATCGTGTCCCCGTTCGGCATCTTCCCGGTCCAGCCCGGCGGGACGTACACGCCTTCACCGGTGGACGAGTTGTACCTGTCGTCGAACCGGTTGTAGTCCGCACGGGTCTCCGGCGTGGCGATGCCCACCGTGTCGGTGTGCTGGAGCAGGGAGTTCAGCAGGGCTTCGCCGGTGGTCTTCGCGGCCGCGTCGCCTGATCTGGCCGCATAGTTGAGAAGGACCTTGGCGTACGAGGCCGCGACACCGACGTCCTTGCTGTGGTTGAGCACGCGTACGTGCAAACCGGCGTTGCTGCCAGGACTGGCCGGGTTCCAGGTGTCCGGTGCGCCCGTCCACTGCATGTCGTTCGGAATCTGGAAGTTCGCGCCGGTCGTGGTGTTCGCGATCGCCCACGGCACCCACTTGTCCAGGATCTTCTTGGCCCTCGCGTCGCCGGTGATCTGGTAGTACGACGCGACTCGCTCGAGACCCCAGACCTGGAAGCCGAACCAGCGGTTGCTTGGCGGGTCGTGCCAGACCGGCTGCCAGTCGTAGAACATGCCGTAGAACGTCGGTGAACCCGCGGGCGGAGTGCCGTACTGGCCCTCCCAGCTGTTGGTCGCACCGCCTGCGATCCCGCCTTCGCTGGACTGCAGCCACTGCAGGAACTCCAGCTGCCGGTCCAGGCTCTTGGCCCAGTCCGCGGCACCAGTCGCCGAGGTCGGCTTCAACGCCGGGTCGTTCGCCAAAGCGTATGCCGCCAACGGGTTCTGGTAACCCTGGTGGTTGGCGCCGTCACCGATGCGCCACGCCCAGCCTGCCGAGGTGTCGGTCGCGCCACCCCAGGCGTAGTACCAGGACATCAGGTAGTGCGCGCTGTCCTTGCCTGTGGCGCCAGGGCAGCTTGACGGGCTGGTGCAGTTGCCGATCCGCTTGAAGTACTTGTCGAACATGGCGTACCGCAGGTAGTCGCCCATCTTCGACGCCTTCTTCACAACCGCGCTCACATCGCCGCCCTTGCCTTGCGCAGCAGCCCACCGCTGCGCGAGGAACGCCACCTGGACGGCTCGCGCGTCCGCGTCAGGAGCGTTGGTGTACTTCCATTGCCTGGCGTACGAGGAGTCCTTTGTGAACAGGTCGAGATATCCGTTGGGGCCGCCGTGTTTGAACGTGTCACACGACGGCTGCGGGATCGTCTCGAACACGGACTCGGACGAGCCACGCTGGTAGGTGTTGATGTACGCGGGTGCGGTCGTTCCGTCGCCACACCGGCCGAACTTGTACGTGTTGTCCACGTCCAGCAGCCAGTGCATGCCGTAGATGTCGTCCGAGCCGTACGCGGCTTTGAGTTCGGCCGCGATCGGGTCCTGCCCGACGGGGATGTTGCCGTCGAGAACCGCGGGATACCGGTCCATCCTCGGGTGTTCCGGTGCGTACGTCGCCGGTTTGCTGGCGTTGTACTTGTCGTTGGTCGGCTGGTCCGCCTTCGCCGGGATGATGTACTTCTCCAGCGACGCCCACGCCGCGTTGAACGGCGCCCAGTCGCCTTGGATCTGGCCGTAGGCCGCTTCCAGCCAGAGGTAGTAGCTGAACGCCTCCGAGGTCGTCTGGTGCCCGTGGTCCGGGGCCTCCACCAGAAGCGTCTCAATGGAGTGGTACGGCACCAGAAGATCGCCGAACTTGCGGAAGTAGCCGCTGTTCGGGTCCTTGATCTTGTTGTACTGGGTCAGGAACGCCGTCTTGAACTCCGGTGTGGACGCGTCCAGCTCGGTGGCGGTGAACGTCGCGGCCGTGTAGCCCGTGGCGCTGGCCGTGAACGTCGCACTGGCCAGGGCTCCGCCGTTCGCGGCCGAAGTGATCGTGACCGGCTTCGGCGTGTTCCAGTCTGTGGTCGAGAACGTGAGTTGCGTCGGGGTTGCGGTGAGATCCGCGCTGCCCGTTCTGGTTATGGTCGCGGTGACTGGGCCTGTGGGCTGTGTTGCCAGTGTCACGTCCACTGTGGCCGACGTGCCCTGGCGGATGTTCACTGTGCTCGGAGTGGCCAGGATCGTGGGGGCACTGAGGACTCTGACCGCCACGGGGTTGGAGATCGTGGACGCGCCTTTGTCGTCGTATGCCCTGGCTGTGACCGAGTACTGGCCGGGGGCCGCGCCCGTCCAACTGTGCTGGTACGGGCTGCTCGTGTCGGTTCCGAGCAGGGTTGTTCCCGCGTAGAACTCGACTTTGCTGATCGTCCCGTCAGCGTCGGTTGCCGTTGCCGCCAACGGAATCGCTGTTTGTGCCGGGTGGCTCGAGTTGTCCGCCGGACTGGTCAGCTGGACGGCGGGTGCCGTGTTCGGGCCCACGCACGCCGTGCCGTTGACCGCGAAATCCGTTGGCTTACGGTTGGCCCCGGATTTGCTGCCGTTGAACCCGAACTGCACTTGCCCGGCTGCCGGGACCGCCCGGTTGTACGGGGCGTTGCGGACCGACACGGCTGGGCCGTTGAGGTTCGGGGTCGCCTGCCACAGCTGGGTGATGCGCTGGTTGTCCGGGAACGTCCAGGTCAGGTCCCAGCCGTCGATCGGATCGGTGCCGACGTTCTTGATGGTCACGGCCGCACCGAAGCCGGTGTTCCACTCATTCGTGACGCTGTATTCGACTGTGCAGGACACGGCCGCCGCGGCGGGCTGCGCGGCGACCGTCATAGTCCCCGCGATCAGCCCGACCGCTACTAAGGCGGGCAGGGCGCGTCTGCGTCTCATGGGTCGTCCTCCTCTGCGCCTTCGTTGGCAACTGGGAGCGCTCCCAGACGACTGTAACGGTCACGAAACCATCTGGGAAGCCCGCCGCCGGTCAGACGCGGGGGCGAATCGCCTGATGCGCGCCGTGCTGATGCGTGTGACGGCAGCCCGTACCAGGAGTACGTCCTGACCGAGAAGAGCCGCGGCCTGTTCCACGCCGTGTCCACCTTTGCGGCACACCGAGTCGCACGTTCCAGCACCATGAAATCCCCCCCCCCCCCCCCCCCCCCCCCCCCCCCCCCCCCCCCCCCCAGCCCCCCGCCCCCTCACGTCCCGCGGCGCAGCATGGGAACGGTTCTTGCGTGGGTGAGCCTGTCCCTTGGCGACTGGGGTTCGCCAGGGACAGGCTCGGCCGATGGGATTCTGTCTCAGTTGGTGTCGAGTGCTACTGCGATGTCCGTGACCGGCAGGCCGGGCAACGGGAAGTCGCCGACCTTGGTCGCGGCTCCGGTCAGGATCTCGATTGTGTAGAGCGACCCGAAGGTGCTGCCGGTCATCTGGCCGACCACGAACCCGGTGTTCGTCATCGTCTTGCCGCCGTTGAGGTCACTGTAGATGTCGTAGCCCGTGTCCAGATTGAACGGAACGCCGAGTTTCCCGATCGGGGTCAGCACTCCGTCGTTGGGCGGCAGCTGCAGGACTTCCTGGTCGTTCTTCGTGTCGATGTCCCACAGCAGCGTCTGCGTGTCACCGTTCAGGTCGTTGTTGATGTACGCCGCCGCCGTCACCCCGGTCAGCGTCAGCGGCTTGTCCTGGTTGGTAACGCCGCCGATCACGTCGTGGCGGAGGTTCTGCCCGGTGTCACTGACGATCCGCAGGCGGTCGGCGACCGGGTTGAAGTCGACCCCGAACGCGTTGCCCTGCAAGGCGTACTGCAGCTGCGACACCCTCTTCAGCGTCGGCAGAGTGGGGTCGTTGGGGCCGCTCGGGAGGGTGAGCGTGTAGATGCCGTTGTAGTTGCCGACCGCGTACAGCTTCCCGTCCTGCGGGCGGAAGTCGAAGCCGACCACCGCTGTGTCGTTTCCGGTCAGGCCGGCGATCTGCCGCACCCAGTCCAACTGTCCCGGGTTGTTCGTCTTGAACGCGCACATCACTGTGCCCTGGGACAGAATTCCGAACGCCTGCAGGCTGGGCACCGACGCCGCGGTGCTGCTCGCGGGCAGTCCGACCGCCACGGCGGCCGCGGTGGCGACCGCTACCGCCGCCGCCGCGACGCGCTTTCCGATTCGCAAACCCATGTCTTTCCCCTCATCGTGCTCCATGTGGCCGCTTGAAGCTATTCGGGGCGACTGGACATGGGCTGAACGATCAGGGCAGTTCGCAGTTGTAGACGATTTCCGCGACACACCGGTCAATACCCGGACCACCGTCCACAGTGTCATGACCGGGACCGCCGACCAGTGTGTCGTTGCCGTCTTCCCCGTGCAGCACGTCGTTCCCCATTCCACCGGTGATGTGGTCATTGCCCGTTCCACCGAGCACTCCGGCTCGCCCTGGCGAGTACTCCTCGGGGTTACTGTGCGCGAACACGTCCGCGCCCGGGCCGAGGCAGGCGACCACCCGGTTCGGGCTCGCCTCCGAGAAAACGAAGTCGTCACCCTCTCTGGCGTTGGCCACGTCCGCTGGCCCGGTCCAATAGATGTCGTCACTCTCCGTGCCAGTCCAGCGCACCGAGAACGGCACTCCGGTCACCGGGTCGAGGCACGTGCTTGGCGTCATCTCGGCGGTGGCAGCCGGTGTCGCAAGCGTCGCCACAGCCACTGCGGCGATCATGACGAACGAAAATCTCACAGGATTCTCCTCCTCCAAATGGCGGTATGGCATTTCTCGTCCCCCTTGCCACACCAGCGGCGCCCTCATAACGTCGCCACCACAGATTGGTCATCGCGACTGGATGAGATCTGAACGACGACTGGACGCGGTGGAGGTGGGAGCACGTTGCGGATCCAGGTGCTGGGGCCGGTCCGGGCGTGGCGGGACAACGGTGACCAGGTCGATCTGGGGCCGGTCGGCCAGCGAGCGGTTCTCGGACTGCTCGCGTTGAACGGCGGCCAAGGCATGTCACGTGCCGACCTGATCGACGCCGTCTGGGGGCAGCGCCCACCCGCGAGTGCCGTGAACATCTTGCAGACCAGGGTGAAGCACCTGCGGCGGCTGCTGGAACCGGATCGTCCGCCGAGAGCAGGAAGCATCGCTCTGCCGCGCGCAGGCGACGGTTACGCCTTGCGGATCACCACAGACCTCACCCGCTTCCGCAAGCTGGCAACGGCTTCCGACGCGCACGTGCTCAAGCAGGCGCTGGACCTGTGGCACGGGCCACCGCTCGCGGACATCCCGACGCTCGCCGACCACCCGGCAGTGCTTGCGGTGTCGAAGGAACGGCAGGCCGCGATCGCCCGCTACGGGGAAATGATGATCTCGCTCGGCAGCGCCGCCGAGGCGTTGTCGGTGCTCGAGGAGGTTGCCACCGAACAGCCTCTCGACGAAGCCGTGCAGGCACGGCTGATCAGGGCATATCAAGCCGCAGGCCGGCGTGCGCAGGCTTTCGAGGTGTTCCATGCGATTCGCAGGCGCCTTGCCGACGAACTGGGCGTCGTGCCTGGTCCCGAGCTGACCGCGGCGCACGAAGACGTGCTGCACGAGGACATCCCGGTCACCGCCAGCCGCCCGGTTCCCAACCAGTTGCCCGCGGACGTCCCCGGCTTCACCGGCCGCGGCACCGAGCTGTCCGAAATGGACGACCGGCTGGCCGGCCCGGGCATGCCGATCTGCGTGATCTCCGGAACGGCGGGCGTCGGCAAGACGGCGCTGGCCATCCACAGCGCTCATCGCATCCGCAAGCGTTTCCCTGACGGCCAGTTGTACGTCGACCTGCAGGGTTACTCACCTGGCCGTCCTGTCACGGCTCTGGACGCGCTCGGCCGGTTCCTCAACGCACTGGGCGTGCCCGGTGCGGAAGTCTCGTTGGACGTGGCCGACCGTGCCTCGCGATTCCGCACTGAGCTGGCCGGACGTCGAATGCTTGTCGTGCTGGACAACGCGAACTCGGTCGAGCAGATCCGCCCACTGTTACCCGGCACGGAGTCCTGCGCGGTCATCGTGACCAGCCGCGACAGCCTGGCAGGCCTGGTCGCGTTGCACGGCGCCCACCGGCTGGACCTGGATCTGTTACCCGCCGCCGAGGCACAGCAACTTCTCCGCGACCTGATCGGCGCGGACTCCGAGTCGATCGTTGTCCTGGCCGAGCAATGCGCCCGGTTGCCGCTTGCGCTGCGAGTCGCGGCCGAGCTGGCGATCAGCCGCAGCGGTCCGTTGCACGAACTGGTGCGGGAATTGGTGGATCAGCAGCGCAGGCTGGAAATACTGGACGCAGGCGGCGACGACCGAGCCGCCGTGCGCGCCGTGTTCTCCCGCTCCTACGAGCATTTGCCCGTCGACTCGGCCCGCGCGTTCCGTCTGATCGGCATTCATCCTGGCGCCCGCGTGGATCCGTACGTCCTCGCGGCGCTCACCGACGCCAGCCTTGACGACGCCCGCCGGACGCTAGACCAGTTGGCCCGAGCCCATTTGACGCAACCTGACGGATCAACTCACGACCTGCTGAAGGCCTACGCCGTCCAACTGGCCGACCAGGAAGACTCCCCTGACGAACGAAAAGCCGCGCTGGTCCGCGTTTTCGACTACTACCTCGCCGCGTCCATGGCCGCGATGCATGTGCTGCACCCGAAGCACCACGACGATCCTGGTCCGCACATCCGGCCGCTGTCCGACGCCGAGGCAGCACGGGAATGGCTGGACACCGAGTTGCCCACGCTGATCGCGTTGTCGGCGTACGGCTGGCCCTCGTACACAACCAAATTGGCCACCACGCTGCAGCGGTACCTCGACGGCGGCCGCTACGCCGAAGCGCTTGTCATCCACGGCCATGCACTCAAAGCCGCAGACAACCCAACAGATCGCGCGCACGCGTTGACCAACCTCGGCACAGTCCTGTGGCGGGCAGCGCGCTACTCCGATTCCGCCGATCACCTGACGCAGGCACTTGAACTGTATCGACAGCAAAAGGATCTGAGCGGGCAAGCGCGTGTGCTGACAAACCTGGGAGTGGTCGAGGAACGACTCAGCCGCTACGAACAGGCCGAGGACCACCAACGCCGCGCACTGGCCATCTACCACGAGCTCGGTGATCAACTGGGCGAGGTGCAGACCCACGTAAGCTTGGGCATCATCGACGAGCGCCGTGGCAAGTTCTCGTCCGCCGCCGAGCATCTCAGCGCCGCACTGGAACTGTGCCGGACGATCGGTTACACGTCCGGCGAGGCGTACGCCCTGCTCAACCTCGGTTACGTCGACAAAAGGATGGAGCACTACACGGCTGCGCGCGAGCACTTCAGCCAGGCCATGGATCTGTTCAAGCAGTTGGGCGAACGCCGAGGAGAGGCGTACGCGCTGACCAACCTGGGAGAACTGGATGTGCGGCGGAATCAGCCCCAGCTGGCGATCGACCGGCATCTGGCGGCCATCGCGTTGTTCGGTGAAGTCGGTGAACAACGAGGCCTGGTGACCGCGTTGAACGGCCTTGGCGAAGCCTTGTTCGCAGCTGGTCGCAACATCGACGCACGCGCTCGGTACACGGCCGCGCTGTCCCTTGCCGTCGAAACGGGCGACGAGGACGAGGAAGCACGCGCCCACAACGGGTTGGCGCACACATACAGGCAGGCCGGCGACACCGCGCAAGCACGTGACCATTGGGAGAAGGCGCTGGAGCTCTACACCAAGCTGGACGACCCCCAGGCCGAGAACGTCCGAGCGCAGTTGTCGTGATCAGGATCCAGGTTCTCGGACCGTTGCGGGTCTGGCGGGACGGCACCTTGCTCGACCTCGGATCGGCGGGTGTGCGGGCGCTGCTTGGCTTGCTTGCGCTCAACAGTGGGCAACCGACGTCTCGCGCGGACATCGTCGAGGCCTTGTGGCGTGATCAGCCGCCGCCCAGTGCGTCGAACGTAATCCAGACATACGTCCGAACTCTGCGACGGCTGCTGGAACCGGGCCGGCGAGCATACGGCCACAGCTCCTATCTGCCGCGCATCGGCGATGGATACGCCTTGCGCGTGCCGGACGTCGATCTCCTCCGGTTCAAACAACTGCTTGCTTCACGTCACGACGCCGAAGCGCTGCGGCTGTGGCACGGAACCCCGCTCGCCGACGTCCCGGCTCTCGCCAGCCACAAGAAGGTCCTCGCGCTGATCGAACAACGCCGGGCCGCCCTCGCCCGCTATGGCGACCTGCGGATCACGGCCGGCGCGGCGCATGAGGTCATCACGCTTCTGGAGGACGCGGCCGCCGACCAACCGCTTGACGAAGCCGCGCTCGCTCGTCTGATCCGTGCGTACCAAGGGGTTGGTCGCAGGGTGCAGGCGTTCAGGACGTACCACACGGCACGCCGGAAACTCGCCGACGAACTCGGCGTCGACCCGGGTCCCGAATTGGCGGGGGCGTACGCCGAACTGGTGGCACACGACAAGCCTGCCCCGGCGCAATTACCGGCGGATGTCGGAGGTTTCACCGGCCGGACAGCAGAACTGTCCGGACTGGACAAAGCACTCGTCGACCATGGCCCCACAGGTCTGCTGTGCGTCATCTCCGGCAGTGCGGGCGTCGGCAAGACGGCCTTGGCGGTCCGATTCGGACACCAAGCCCGCAAACGCTTTCCCGGCGGCCAGCTGTACATCGACTTGCGCGGGTTCGACTCCGAGCAACCGTTGTCAGCGGATGACGCGCTGTCCCGGCTGCTGAACACCCTTGAGGCACAGCAATTCCACGAAGCGGTCACCGGCAAACGGGTGCTCTTGGTGCTGGACAACGTCGGCTCGGCTGACCAGATCGCACCGCTGCTCCCCTGTCCGCCGTCCTGCACGATGGTGGTCACCAGTCGCGACACGCTGCCGGACCTGAACGCACAACACCGCGTCGAACTGGGTGTACTGTCCCAAAAAGACGCGCTCACTCTGCTGAACAGCATGATCGGTACCCGCACACAGGCCGAACCTCAAGCGGCGGAAGCGCTCATCGCGCAGTGCGCCCAGTTGCCGCTGGCGTTGCGGGTCGCAGCGGAACTCGTCGTGTCCAGGGCGTCCACGAGTCTGTCCACATTGGTCGAGGAGCTGGCCGACCGAGGCAGGCGGTTGATGCTGCTCGACGGTGGTGGCGATCAACGGGCCGCGGTCCGTGAGGTGTTCTCGTGGTCGTACCGGCATCTGAACCTCGAAGCGGCCCGCGCGTTCCGGCTGCTCGGGCTGCATCCAGGTCTGGACATCGACATCACGGCAGCGGCGGCACTGTTCGGCACCGAGATCGCCAAGGCTTCCCTGCTGCTTGAAGTCCTCGGGCGGGCGCACCTCGTGCACACCACGGCACCCGGCCGGTGGGGAATGCACGACCTGTTGCGCGCGTTCGCCGCGGACCTGGCCGAGGACAACCAAGCGACCCAACGACTGTTCGACCATTACGTGAACACAGCCGAAGCCATGTCAGGTCTCATGGATCAGGCAAGCCGAGCCTGGTTGGACGCAGAACTGCCCAACCTGACGGCGATCTGCACTCACATGGCGGCTGGACATATCGTTCGCCTGGCGACCGCGCTCTACCGTTACCTGGACGGAGGCAGGCACGCCGAAGCACTCACCATTCACTCGTATGCCGAACAAGCGGCCGTGCGGCTGAACGACCTCTCCGCCCAGGCGCACGCCGTGACCAACTTGGGTTCCGTCCACTGGCAGCTAGGCCGGTACGAAGACGCCGCCGCACACTACCGACGTGCCCTCGACATCTACCTTCAAGCCTCAGACCAGGCAGGCGCAGCCCGTGCCCTGACCCGCCTGGGCAATGTCGAGGAGCAAACCGGACGGTACGAGCAAGCCGCCGAGCGCCATGCGCAAGCGTTAGCGCATGCCCAGGCGGCAAAGCACCCAAGCGGCGAAGCACGGGCGCTGACCAACCTCGGCATCGTCAACGAACGCTTGGGCGACCTCGACTCGGCGGCAACCCTGCACGAACAAGCGCTTGACCGCTTTCTGCGGCTGGGTGACTGGGTGGGCGAGGCGGTGGCCCGAACCAGACTCGGCATGATCGCGATGCGCACCGGCGCCCCCGATCGCGCCATGCAGGAGCACGAACGTGCACTCGCTATCTCACGGCAACTAGGGCACCTCCGCGGCGAGGCGCACTCGCTGATCAACATCGGCGACGTGCACCGGACTCAAGGCAGGCACACTCAGGCTGCCGCGCATTACAAGGACGCACTGGAACTCTGCCAGCTGACCGGACACGAATACGGCCGCGCCACAGCCCTGAACGGCCTCGGCGACGCACTCGGCAGCACCGGGATGATCGCCGAGGCCCGTCAGCACTACGCCGAAGCCCTGGCAATCGCCATCAAGATCGGCGACCTGGACGAACAAGGCCGCGCCCACACCGGCCTCGCCCGATGACGTGTCACTGGGAGCGCATGGCTTCCTCGAACTCCGTGCGGACTTGGTCACCGCCGGTCGATCGCCATTGCCGGATCACGTCATCCCACGCGGACACCGGCTTACGACCGCTGAGGATGTCGTTCTGCGCGTCGTTGATGATCGTGCCGAGTTGGCCCTGCTTGCGAGACCAGGTGTCGGAGAACAGGCCCAGCGTGGGATCAGGGACCGCTGTTGGGATGATCGAGGCTTGGTAGTCGTACGACTTCCGGGTCGCCTCCGGGTTGCCTGGTACGAAGATCACGTCTGGGGAGTCCACAATGTACCGGACGCCCAAAGCGGTCTGGGTCACGCCTGCTTGGGTCTGTTGTGGACCGCCGTCCTTCATCACGTAGTGCGTTCCGGCGGTCCCGTACTTGCGGAAGAGATACTCCTCCGTTCCGAAGGGAGCCGAGAGCCAGTTGCACAGTTGCAGCAACTGCCGGGCGCGGCCTTCGTCGGTCTTCTTCATCACCGTGAAGTTGTTCGTGGCCTGTGCCTGCCATGTCGCTGCCCATCCGCCACCGTTGTACTTCGGGGGGCGCATTCCGGAGATCGCGAAGCTGGGGCCGGCGATGTTCTCGGCGTAGTACTGGGGCCATGCGGTGTACCGGTCGAAGATGAGCAGTGCGCTGCCCGCGTTGAACCACTTCTTCACGGGGGCGTTGTTCGTGAAACTGTCCGGGTGCACCGCTCCCGAGGCGACCAGTTGCGCGCAGTCCGCGAGCACTTGCTTGAACTCCTCGTACTCGTAGCGGGACTTCAGCTTTCCGCCTTCGTCACGCCACCGCCACGGCAGGTCGAGCATCATGGAGATGAAGTCGATCGGCGCCTGTGCCAGCGCCCATCGATTGGTCCCACTGACCTGCTTGCACATGTCCCGGAACTCCGCGAAACTGCCCGGATTCGGGTTGACGCCAAGCCCGGACAACAGATCGTCCCGGCGGAACATGAGGCTCCCGCCCACGCCGCGGGACACCGGAAGACCGTAGATCCCTCCGTTGTACCGGCAGTCTTTCCACGCCGCAGTCGGCAGGTTCGCCAGGAACGGATACTCCTTGATCGCGTCACCAGCCAGGTAGGGCGTCAGGTCTTGGCACTTGCTGGCCATCCACGCGGGCAGATTCGCCACACCAGCGGGAAGGCCGTTCGGGGTGTACAGAGCGGGCACGATCAGGTCAGGCAGGTCGTCACCGGCCACCAGGGTGGCGAATTTCGTTGCCATGTCGGCGTTCGGCACGATCGTCAGGCGCAGGTCGGCGCCGATTCTGCGGTTGAGCTCCTGCCAGTACGGATTCTGGTCGACCGCAGGCGGAACGGGTGAGCCCGTCAGCACGAAGGCCGACACCGACCCGCCGTTCATCGGTGGCGCGTTGAACGCCTTCACCGGCGGGTCGGGATACTTCAAGAACGCGTCAAGCAGCCCTTGCTCGTTGCCTTTGAGGTCCGGCTGGACTCCCGGATACGGTGTATAGGTCGGAAGTTTGATCCCAGTAACGGTTTGCGCGGGGTTGCCGTTCGGCCCACTGCTACAGCCGGCGACCGCGGTCGCCAGAGCACCGGTCAAGAACAGGCGGCGGTTCACGGACATCGTTGTCTCCTTCGCTCGGTGATCAGCCCTTCACAGCGCCGACCAGCACCCCCTTGGTGAAATGGCGTTGGACGAACGGGTAGACCAGAAGCACAGGAATGATCGACAGCACGAGAATTGCCATCTGGATGGCTTCTCGCGGCGGCAGCTCGGTCCCGCCAAGCTGGTCGACCCCGAGTTCCGACTGGTTCACCACATACGTTCGCAACACCAACTGCAACGGCCACTTCGCGGTGTCGTTGATGTACAGCAGCGCCCCGAAGAACGAATTCCAGTACGCGACCGCGTAGAACAGTGCCACCACAGCAAGAACTGCCTTGCTCATCGGCAGAACGATTCGCCACAGCACGGCGAAGTCGCCCGCACCGTCGATCCGGGCGCTGTCCATGACCTCCTGGGGCAATTCCATGAAGAACGCCCGCAGCACGATCACGTTGAAGGCGTTGACCATCACCGGCAGGATCAACGACCAATACGTGTCGAGCAGCCCGAGATACTTCACGATCAAATAGCTCGGGATGATCCCGGGCGTGAACAGCAACGGCAGCAACACCATCGCAAGCAACGGCCGATGCAACAACGTCCCGCGTCTGCTCAAGCCATACGCCAGCAAGGTTGTGGCGACCAAGCTCAACGCTGTCCCGACAACCGTGACTAGCAAACTCACCACAGTCGCCCGGGTCACCACTCCGCCGGACAGAATCGCCTCGTAGGCATCGAAGCTGATTCCGCTGGGAAACATGACGAACCCGCCTGCCCGCGTGACGTCCTCACGGCTGGCGAGGCTGGTCGCGATGATCCCGAAGAACGGCACGATCACGGCCGCGCAGCAGATGGCGAGCACCAGCGCCTTCAGTGACCTGATCATCGGTGGTAGATCCCTTGTTCTCCGAACCTGTGAGCGAGTTTGTTGGCACCGAGCACCAGCACAACGCCGACAATGCCCTTGACCAGACCGACCGCGGCGCTTATCCCCCAGCTGCCGGCGAGGATTCCGTTGTTGTAGACATACGTGTCCAGCACTTCGCTGACATCCAACCCGACCGCGGCCTGTTGCAGGATTATCTGCTCGAATCCGACCGTCAAGGCGTCACCGAGGCGAAGAATCAACAGCAGGACAATGATTCCGCGCAAGCCGGGCAACGTCACGTGCCACAGCTGCCGGGCACGACTGGCGCCGTCGATCGCGGACGCCTCGTACAACGTGGTGTCTATTCGCGACAATGCGGCGAGGAACAGGATCGTGGCCCAGCCGGCGTCCTTCCACAGCACCTGGCTGGTGATCAGCAGCTTGAACACGTCCGGGTTGCCGATGATGTCCACTGGGGACAGACCGGCCGACCGCAGTGAGTTGTTCAGCAGCCCGGAGTCACCGAGCATCTGCTGGAACACCGCGACCACGATCACCCAGGACAAGAAGTGCGGCAGGTAAAGCACGCTCTGCACGACCCGTTTCACCCGCTCGGACAGCAGGCTGTCCAGCAGCAGAGCCAACGCGATCGGGATCGGGAACACCACGATGACCTGGAGCAACGTGATCACCAGGGTGTTGCCGAGTGCCCTGAGGAACGCCGCGTCCCCGTTGAAGATCACGCCGAAGTTGTCGAAGCCGACCCACGGACTGTCCGTGATCCCCAGATACGGCTGATAGTCCTTGAAGGCGATCACGTTGCCGAGCAGCGGCACGTAGTGGAACACGAGCAGCGCGAGGATTCCCGGCAGCGCCACCAGGATGAAGACCTTGTCCCGCCGAAGCCGCTGCTTCATAAGGCGTATTTGTCCAACATTCCGCACATGCCGTACGTACGCTGTGCGGGCGCCTGCGCGACCTCGACCTCGCTCTCCATCAGGTAGTCCACCTTGCCCGACCGCAAGGAGTTCAGCTGCCGCTGGGTTTGCCTGACCGCCTCGAGCGGACCGGCCTCCCAGCGCTTCTCCCAGTCGTCCAGCCGGTCGGCGACAAGCTCCGCGGCCTGCTGGTAGAACTTCGGCAGGGCACCGGGATCACTGACCAGTTCGAGAAAGCCGCGCACCGCGAGGTCCCTGCGCTCCCGTGGTTTGCGAACCCGTTGATACTCAGCAGGATCGGCCAGGATCTGGGACGGATACGTCAGCACGGCGTCCCCGGCTTCGGGCAGTCCGCCGTTCTGCATCACGACGATGACCCGCAACGAGGTTCCGTTGACCGCCCGGTGAATCGTGCCCGGCCCGAACCACACCACCGACCCCGGAATCAGCGGGTGCTCCTGGAGTCCCTGCGCTGACAGGGTTTGCAGGCTGCCGGATCCGGACACGGTGATGTACGCCTCGGTGCAGGTCAGGTGGACGTGCGGAGATCCCCCGCAGCGGCCGTCCTCGGCCTGCCACGGGTAGACCGAGAGTCCGGAGACGGCCGTCGCGCCTGGGAAGATCACCAGCCCCACGTCCAAACCTGGTCTTCGAGCCGGTCGCGGTCCCATGCCCCGTTGCCGATCAGCAGCCGGTAGCGCAGTTTCAACGTCTCGTCCGGCGGGAGCACCAGTTCCTCGTAGAACGCCATCGACGGGTTGACCACGGCGAACGGCTCGGTGCGGACGAACCAGCGGAAGTCCGGGTTCGCCGGGTCGCCGATGAACAGCAGGGTGGACTTACGGTCGACCTCGTCGTGCTCACCCACGAAAGCCAACCAACCCGCCCTGCCGCCCATCAGCTCAGGCCCTGACTGCCCGTCCGCCGCCAGGACCGTTCCCCCGGTGAACGACCGCGGCCCTCGCCAGAAGAAGCCGCAATACCCGGCCTGTTCCCGGCCGAACACGGTCGGGCTTCCGAACTCCAGCACCGCACCACGCACGTTGCGCAGTTCGAAAGTCAGGTCCAGCCACCAGAAGTCCGAGCCCACCCCGTAGGAGATCTGCCGTCGTTCCGATATCCACTTCTCGCCCGCCGCGGTGATCCAGTCGATCTGTTCGATCCCCGGCCCGTCGAACGTCCGGTGCACCAGCGACCCCACGTTCGGCAGGACCTGGTAGCCCTCGCCGGTCACCCACGACACCCCGCCCCAGAAGTTCTCGCCGGACAAGTGGGACGCGGTCATCGCCAAGCCCTTGTGCCAGCGGTGATCGTGTGGACGGTTGCCCGTCACGACGTCGCCGTCGAGTGTCCGCAATGGATGGAAGCTCGGGCACGGACACTCGAACGCGGGAGTGTCGGGGCGATAGGTGTACCGGAACAGCTCGACGTCGCGGACCCTGAGCGTCAACATCCGGCCATCGTCCACTATAGCCACGACTGCGCTCCGTTCATTCGCTGGTAAAACGGGTCGTCGGGATCGATCTCGGCGTGCCGGACCGGTACGCCGGTGAACGCGGACTTGTACATCGCGGCGATCAGTTCGAGCGCTTCGCGCCCTTGTGGACCGGACAGCGGCGGCCGTTCGCCGCGCTGCATGGCGTCAAGGAGATACGGCAGCTGAGCCGAGTGGGAGCTGCTCACGTCGTCCGGGATGTCGGTCCACGAGGCGATCCGGTCCTTGTCACGGACATGCACCGCCGGGGTGAACCGCCAGTCCGCGTTCTTGTAGCCGTACAAGTGCGTCAGTTCCACAGTCGCGTCGGCCAGGTCCACCCGGATGTAGGTTTCCTCGCGCGGCGACAGCACACTGTTCACAATGGACGCCATGGCGCCATTGGCGAATCGGACCATGGCCATCGAGACGTCCTCAGTGTCCACGGCACGTGCCAGCCGGCCGGCCATCGCGCGTACTTCCACCCATTCACCGAGCAGCGCGAGCAACAGGTCCATCTGGTGGATGCCGTGCCCCATGGACGGTCCGCCACCTTCGGTCTCCCAACGTCCTCGCCAAGGCACGTCGTAGTAGTTCTGGTCGCGGTACCACGTCGTCTGGCACACGGCGACCAACGGCTGTCCCAGCGCACCGGACGAGATCAGGTCGATGGCATTGCGGCCACCAGACCCGAATCGGTGCTGGAACACCACGCTGGCGTACGGTCCACCCTCCTGCTCCGCGGCTTCGATCCGGGCGTACTCGGCCAACGACAGGCACGGCGGCTTCTCCACCCAGACCCACGCCCCGGCTTCGAGACACCGCACCGCGATGTCGGCGTGGGTCATCGGTGGCGTGCACACCACCACGAGATCCGGTTTCTGCACGGCCAGCATCGCCGCGACGGACGTGTATCCCGCCTGGATGTCGCATTGTTGCTGGAAGTCCGCGAGCCGCTCCGGGTCGTTGTCCACCGCTGCGACGACTTCGACCCGGTCGGCTTCCGCGCGTAACGCGGGGATGTGGGCGGATTCGGCGATCACCCCGCATCCCACGATCGCAGCCCGGAATCTCTGGTGCTGTGTCATCGGCGTCCTTACGAGTTGATGGCCCGGTACGCGGGCTTCGGTCGCATGTTCGCGTCGAACAAGCAGGCATCGCCCTCACCGGGGAACACGTCCGGCACCCAGGAATGCCGGTCGGTGAACCCCCACGTGGTGAACTCCACGCAGCGCCACGTCGCGTGGCAGCCGTCCCACAACTGCTTGAAGTACTGCGCCTGCGTGGCCAGTTTGGCCGAATCGGCCGGCAACGGCATCCGGACGTCGGCCTCGGTGATCGCGATGTCCATCCGCAGCGCGCCGAACCGCCTGAGGTTGTCCCGGTAGCCTGCGGGGAAGCCGTACTGGATCGACAGATGAGCCTGGATGCCGACGCCGTCGATCGGAACGCCCTGCTGCCGCAGCGAACGGACCAGGTCGTACGTGGCGGTGGACTTGGGGTTGACGCCTTCGATGTTGTAGTCGTTGATGTAGAGCTTGGCAGACGGATCAGCCTGCCGCGCCCAACGGAAGGCATCGGCGATGTAACCGTCGCCTAGCTTCTGCTGGAACACAGTGTTACGCCGGGTGCCGTCCTCGTTGAACGCTTCGTTGACCACGTCCCAGGCCCGGACCTTGCCCCGGAACCGGCTGACGACGGTCGTGATGTGCTGGCGTAGCACGGTTCGCAGCTCGTCCGCGGACAGATCGTTCACCCAGCTGGGGAGCTGACTGTGCCAGACCAACGTGTGCCCGCGGATCGTCTTGCGGGTCTTCTTGGCGTAGCGGACAAGTTCGTCGGCACCGGACCAGTCGTACTGGCCACGGGTGGCTTCGAGCGTGCCCCACTTCATCTCGTTCTCGGGCGTGACGCTGTCGAACTCACGCGTCAACACCGCCCGGTAGTCCCGTTCGGCCAGGTGAGCCGGTGTGACCGCGCTGCCGACATACCGGTGAGTGATGTCCTTCAACGGCGGTCCATACCCGGCACCGGCCGACGGGGCTTGCCAGATGCTCACCCCGACCAGCAGGGCCCCGGCCAACGCGGTTCTTCGCAACATCCTTGTTGCTCCTTGTCGTCGTTATTTCCCGCCGACTCCCATCAGGCCACTGGTCAGGGCACGGCGGGCGAACAAGTACGCGATGAAGATCGGCAATCCGGACAGCACGACCGCGGCGAGCAGGCCGGGCACGTTGATGCCGAACTGGGTCTGGTACTCCCACAACGACAGCGTCAGCACGCGCTGCTCGGCCGACTGGGTGAGCACCAATGGGAACAGGAACCCGTTCCACGCTTGCAAAGCCGAGTAGATCCCGATGGTCGAAATGGCCGATGTGGACATTGGGACGACCAGGTTCAGCAGGACTCGCCAGCTGTTCGCGCCGTCCAAAGCCATGGCCTCGTAAACCTCTTCGGACACGTCCCGCATGGCGCTGGCGAGGATCAACACTGAGACAGGCAAGGAGAACGCGGCCGTGGGAAGCACGACCGCGAGCAGTGAGTCGTACAGGTGCAGCCGGGTGATCACCAGGTAGATCGGCACGACCGTGACCTGCATCGGGATCGCCAGGCCGAGCAGGAACATCCGGAACCCGCTGGACACGATCCGGCTGGGCGAACGCACGATCGCGTACGCGGCCGGGATCGCGGTGACCATGACAAGCGCCACGGTCCCGGCCGTGACCATCACGGTGTTGCCCAGCGCGGTCGCGAAACCCTTGTCGAACACGGAAAGGTAGTTGTCGGCCGTGACCGCGTCCGGCACGGCCAACGGGCCGTTGTCCAGGTAGTCGTCCTGGGTCCGCAGGGTCGCCCCGAACAGGACAAGCAGCGGGACGGCCACGATGACCAGCCAGAGCAGGGCGATCACAGGCCCTCCCGGGTGCTCCGCATCTTCGCGAAACCGGAGATCCGCACCAGGATGATCGAAATCGCCGTGGCCAGCACCACCAACGCGAAGGCGATCGCGCTGGCGTATCCCATGTCGTACGAACGGAACCCGGTGGCGTACATCCGGAAGGGCAAGATGTACGTCGAGGTGCCCGGCCCGCCCGCGGTCAGCACGAGCACGGTCTCGAAGTAGGTCAGCGCGCCGACGATCATCAGCACAGATGACGTCACGATCGTGTGCCGGAGCTGCGGCAACGTGATGTGCACGAACTGACGGAACTTGTTCGCGCCATCGATCACCGCGGCCTGGTACAGCACTTCGGGGATCTGACGTGTCCCGGATTGGTAGATCAGCGTGTGGAACGGGATGAACTGCCATGACGCCACGAACGCGACCGCGATCATCGCGCCTTGTGGCGTACCGACGAAGTTGCCGTCCCCGCCGAAGTACGACGGGAATCCCCAGTTCGGATCGAGCAAAGCGTGCCACAGGATCGCGATCGCGGTGCTCGACAACAACAGCGGCAGGAAGAAGATCGCCGACAGGACCGCCCGGCTGCGCTGCTTGCCCGCCGCCCACACCCCGAGCAACAAGCTGATCGGCGTCTGGAACGCCCAGCACAGCACAGTCAGAATCGCACTGAGCCACAAGGAGTCCAGGATCGCCGAGTCGGTGAAGAACCGTTCCCAGTTCGCCAGCCCGGTGAACTCGGGCGTGCCCAACAGATTCCATTGGGTCAAGGACAGGTACGCCACCAGGACCATCGGCGCGAGCCCGAACAGTCCGAACAGGACCAGTCCGGGCACGATCCAGCCCGCGCCCGGCCTGCTGAGCATGGCGACCGGACGGCGGTCCGATGGCTGGGTGGCAGCCACCGGACCGGCCCGGTCAAGCAGGGCACTCACTTGACCTGTTCCAGCTTGGTCACGAACTGATCAGGCGTGATCTTTCCGTTGAACAAGTCCTGAATCGTGGTGTTCAGGGTCTGCGCCCCCGCGGACGACAGCGCCTGGTCCCAGGACAACGTGAACGCGGGTGCCTTGCGCACCATGTCGAGCTGGAACTTGGCGAACTCCGGGTTCGGCGTGCTCGCCAGCTTCGGCTCGACCGAGCCGAGCACCGGCACGTCACCGGCGTCCAGCAGGCCCTGCACGTAACTGTCGCTCATCATGGTCTTCAAGAACTGGATCGCGGCGTCCTTGTGCTGCGACTTCGCCGTCACCGAGAAGAAGTTCGTCGGATTGCCCACCACGTTCGCCGGATCACCCGTGCCGCCGTCCACTGCCGGGAACGGCGCGAACCCCAAGCCCTTACGGGCGAAGTCCGGCTGGAGTTCCATGTGGTTGGTGAACTCCCACGAGCCCATCAGGTGCATCGCCGCCTTGCCCTTGGCGAACAACGTCTCCGCGGCATGCGAGTTATAGTCGACTGACGCGTAGTTCGTGCCGAACGCGCCGCGGTCGACCAGGTCCCGGACCGTCTGTGCCGCTTTGAGCACAGCCGGATCGCGCCACGCGCCCGGTTCACCGTTGGAGATGCGCTTGAACACGTCCGGTCCGCCGTAGCGGTCCACCAGGTATTCGATCCACATCAGCTCGGTCCACGCGGTCGCGCCGCCGAGGGCGAACGGTGTCACCCCCTGCGCTTTGAATCTGTCCACAAGGGACAAGAGGTCCGGCCACGTCTTCGGCGGTTGCGCATCGCCGAAAACGTCCTTGTTGTAGAAGAGGATCACCGGCTGCATGCCGCGCAACGGCACGCCGTAGTACTTGCCGTCGATCTTGCCGACATCCAGTACCGCGGGCAGGAAAGCCGACTTGAGCGCCGGGTCGGCGTCGAAGGCCGGCGTCAGGTCCGCCAGTTCGCCCGCCTTGACGTACGGCGAGATCGATCCGCTGCCCCAGTTGAAGAAGACGTCCGGCGCGTTCGGTGAGCCGATCGACACCCGCAGCTTGTCCGGATAGCTGTCCGGGTTGAACTTGTCGATCACCACTTTGACCGGCGAAGTCTTGTTGAACTCGTCGGCCGCTTTCTGCTGGGTCGCGTTGAGCTTGTCCTCCAGCACCCAGACATGCAGCGTGCCGCCGTCGGTTCCACCGCCTGACTGCGGGCCTGATGTCCCACACGCCGTGGCTAACAGCAGCACTGCTATCAACCCGAATCTGATCACGGACTTCCTCCGATAGTTTCGAAAGAATGGCGATCTGTTTCGGGGACTGTAGAGGCGGCTCGGCACACCGTCAAGGGCTCGCCATCCGCTCGTCCTGGCGTACACTGCCCGTCATGCCTGCCAAAGCAAGCAAGGTCACGATCGCCGACATCGCGGCGGAAGCCGGGGTATCGGTCCCGACAGTTTCGAAGGTGATGAACGGCCGATCGGACGTCGCGCCGACCACCAGGCAGCGGGTCGAGGAAATCATCCGCAGGCACGGCTACCAGCGGCGGACCGACGAGCGGTACCGCAAGTCGAACCTGCTCGAGTTGATGTTCCACGAGCTGGAGAGCGCCTGGGCACTGGAGATCATCCGCGGCGTGGAGAAGGTCGCCGGCGACAACGGCATGGCGGTCGTGCTCTCGGAATCGCAGGGCAGGCTGCGGCCGGGACAGAGCTGGCTGGAGAACGTGCTCGCGCGCCGGCCCGTCGGGGTGGTCGCGGTGTTCTCCGACCTCGGCGCGGACCAGCTCGCGAAGCTGCGGGCGCGTGACATCCCGGTCGTGGTGGTGGATCCGGTCGGTGAGCCGACGCCGGAAATGCACTCGATCGGCGCAACGAACTGGCAGGGCGGCCTGACCGCGACCCGGCACCTGATCGAACTGGGGCACAAGCGGATCGCGATGATCGGCGGGCCGCAGAACGTCCTTTGTAGCCGGGCCAGAGTGGACGGTTACCGTGCCGCACTGGAGACCGCGGGCATGACCGTGGACCCAGACCTGGTGCGGCACGGGGATTTCCACGTCGAGGCCGGGTACAAGCAGATGCTGGCGTTGCTGGCGTTGGAGAACCGGCCGACCGCCGTGTTCGCAGGCAGCGACTTGCAGGCGGTAGGCGTGTACGAGGCCGCGCGGGCGGCTGGGTTGCGGATCCCCGAGGACCTCAGCGTCATCGGGTTCGACGACCTGCCAGTGGCGCGGTGGGTCGGGCCGCCGCTGACCACGGTGCGCCAGCCGTTGCAGGAGATGGCCGCGGCCGGTGCCCGGATGGCGATCACGTTGGCAGGCGGCGGGGATATGGAGCATCACCGGGTCGAGCTGGCGACGAGTCTTGTCGTGCGGTCCAGCACCGCCCCTTACACCGGGAGGTAGGCATGGAAGCGTGGCGGGACACGACTCTGCCCGTCGAAACCCGAGTGACCGACCTCCTGTCGAGGATGACGCTGGAGGAGAAGATCGCGCAGCTCGCCGGGGTCTGGGTGACCGCGGCGAGTTCGGGGGACGGCGTGGCGCCACACCAGGACGAGCTCGCCGAGGACACCCCGCCGTGGCCCGAGGTGATCAAGTACGGCCTCGGTCAGCTCACCAGGACGTTCGGCACCGCGCCGGTGGATCCCCAGGCCGGCGCCAAGGCGTTGGAGCACACCCAGCGCGAGATCATGGCCACCAACCGGTTCGGCATTCCCGCGATGGCGCATGAGGAATGTCTGGCCGGGTTCACCACTTGGGGGGCGACCGCGTATCCCGTTCCGCTGGCATGGGGAGCGACGTTCGACCCCGCGCTGATCTGTGAGATGGGCTCCCGGATCGGCCACGACATGCGGGCGCACGGTATTCACCAGGGTCTTGCGCCCGTGCTTGACGTGACCCGCGATCCACGGTGGGGCCGGACCGAGGAGACCATCGGCGAAGATCCTTACCTGGTCGGCATGATCGGCGCCCAGTACGTCCGCGGCCTTGAACAGGCCGGGATCGTGGCCACGCTCAAACACTTCGTCGGATATTCGGCCTCGCGGGCGGGACGCAACCACGGTCCGGTGAGCATGGGGCCGCGCGAACTCGCGGACGTCATGCTGCCGCCGTTCGAGATGGCGTTACGGGAAGGCCCTCGCTCGGTGATGCAGTCCTACACCGAGATCGACGGCGTGCCAACGGCTGCGGATCACCGGGTGCTCACCGAGTTGCTCCGGGACGACCTCGGGTTCACAGGTGTCTTGGTTTCCGACTACTTCGGAGTGTCCTTTCTGGAGAAGTTGCACGGTACAGCCGCTGACGCGGGTGAGGCGGCGCGTCAGGCGTTGACCGCGGGCGTCGATGTCGAGTTGCCGACCGTCCGGTGCTACGGATCGCCGTTGGCCGAGGCTGTTCGTTCGGGTTCGATCGACGAGTCCTTTGTGGATCGTGCGGCGGCGAGGGTGCTCAGCCAGAAGTGCGAGCTGGGCTTGCTTGATCCGTCGTACTCACCCAGCGCCAGCCCGGTCGCGCTCGACTCCGCGGAGAATCGGGCCGTCGCCCGGCGGATCGCCGAGGAGTCGGTGGTACTGCTGGAGAACTCCGCAGGAGTGTTGCCGCTTGACGCTCGCCGGGTGGCGGTGGTCGGCCCACTGGCTGACGACCCGCTGGCGATGCTCGGCTGCTACTCGTTCCCCGCGCATGTCGGGGTGTCGCATCCGGACGCCGGTCTCGGTGTCGAGATCAAGACGGTCGTTGCCGCGCTTCGGGAGCGGTTCGCCGATGTCACATATGTTCCTGACGGGCCGGGAGTGCAGGCGGCCGTCGAAGCGGCAGACGTCTGCGTCGCGGTCGTCGGTGACAAGGCCGGCCTGTTCGGTCGCGGGACGTCCGGCGAAGGATGTGACGCGCCTGATCTGCGGCTTCCTGGCGAACAGGCCGACCTCCTGGACAGCGTGCTCGGTACGTCGACACCGGTCGTGGTCGTCTTGTGCAGCGGCAGGCCGTACACGATTCCCCCTGCGGCGGCGACAGTCCAGACCTTCTTCCCGGGCGAGGAAGGCGCGAACGCGATCGCGGATGTGTTGACCGGCAAGGTCAATCCGTCCGGCCGGCTTCCGGTTTCGGTGCCCGCGCATCCGGGTGCACAGCCGACCACTTACCTCGCGGCTCCGCTCGGTCACCGCAGCGACGTGAGCGCGCTCGATCCGACGCCACGGTTCCCGTTCGGCCATGGCTTGTCGTACACGACCTTCGAATACCGGGATCTCCGGCTGAGCTCCACCGAGATTCCGGTAGACGGCAGCGTGGACGTCACGTGCACGGTGACGAACTCCGGCTCACGCCCAGGAACCGAAGTGGTGCAATTGTATCTGCGCGATCCGGTCGCCCAGGTGACTCGTCCGTGGCGTCAGCTCGTGGGTTTCGTTCGTGTTCCGCTTGAGCCTGGGCAGAGTACGGACGTGACCTTCACCGTGCACGCCGACCTCACTTCGTTCACCGGCGTAGACGGCCATCGTGTCGTGGAACCAGGTTCCATCGAGGTCCACATCGGACGATCGTGTGCCGACACACCGCTGTTCGGGTCGTTCACCCTCACCGGTTCTGCTCGCCCGGTCGGCCCGGATCGGGTCTTGCAGTCGTCTGCACGATACTCGTAACGGTCGGCCTCGGCACCGATGTGGTTGGTGCCGGGTGGAGCGGGGGCGGCGGGGGATCCTCGCCGCCCAGCGACATCACCGCGATGACCGCGACCGCCGCGGCCGCGACAAGCCCGGCCACAGCATAAGGAGCCACTCGCCTTCGCTCCACTGGCGGCGTGGTCAGCGCAGCGACCGTCGAATCCAGCGGGAACGGACTTGACGCTGCCAGCGTGAATCCGCTCTCGTCGGCCAGAAATCGTCGATAGACGTCCAGCGCGATTTCCAGTGTCCGAGACATGTCCACATCAGACGGTCGGACAGCCGTGGCATCGGGACAAACAAAGCCGTACAGCAGATGCAGCGGACGGCTGTGCTCATCCCGTGGCGCTTCGGCCAACCCGACATCGGCGCCGGTCACGGTGTGCTCGGCGCGGACGACTGCCAACGTTCGGCCATTGGCGACGATCTGTGTTCCTGTGCCGTCCTCGAGCAGGCCGTACTCATGGGTCTGGATCAGGAAATCCGGCGCGAGCCGGACGGCGTATCCGCTCTGCCTGCCTCTGGCCACAAGGAACGGCCATCCCTGGGCGGCCATGTCAGGCACCACCGTGCAGCCGGGACGACGGCAGTTTGGCTTCCAGCATGTTGACCTGGTTCTGCATGGACCGCACGACCCGCCGCCGGGCTTGCACCAGCTCCTCGGCCCGGCGGTCGGCGTCGCTCAACGCGGCGATCCGGCGCTGGTAGTCCGGGTCGGGCTCGGCCCGGGAGTCCATGAACAGCGCCAAACCCGCTTCGCCGAGCAGGCCGCCACCCACCGACGTCGCCAGGACTCGGCCAGCCCGTTCGGTCAGGAACGAGGCCAAGGAGCGCACGGCCTCGCCCGGAGACATCCGGGTCTGCCGGTGCACCTGAGCGAGAATCGCCTGGCGCGTCGTGAAATCCAGTGACAACTCGACCTGGTTGAGCACATCGGGGACCACCGAGGCAAGTGCCACCTCCACATTGGACGGCTGGAAATGCCCGTCCGGCCGTTTGCGCACAACGCCGTCGTGCAACTCGGCGAAGTCGTGCCCGACCGCCGAAACAGGCACCAGCCGCACGATCCGCCGGGTGCTGTGCACGTTGACCAGGTCGCGGAACCCCTCGATGCCCATCAGGACCCGCTGCACCAGCTCGAGCCGGAGGTTCTCGTCCGGGTGCAACTGGTCGAGCAGATCCCATTTCGTGACCACGAAGACGATCGGGGCCGGCGTGGTCAGCAGGCAGTGCACCATCGCGTCGAGGGTGGTCTGCAGAATCGAGCGACCACGCCGATCGCCTTGGTACGTCTGTAGAATCCGCAAGCCGTCGATGATCGCGATCACCGCGTGCGCCTCGTTGATCGAGGTCAGCAGGCGCTGCTGCGCGGTCGACCCGGGCGCGTCCGGATCGGTCAGCAGCTCACCCGGGTACTCCAGGTATCCGATGTCGAGCATGGCCGTGGCCTCGGTGCCGACCAGGGACATGACGCTGAAGTCGAACTCCCGCATCTCGCCCCTGGTCGTCCCCCGCGGCCAGTCGTCCTGGGTGCTGGCGACTTCCTGGTACCACTTGTTCAGCTCGATCAGCTGTGTGTAGGGCACCTTCAGGAAGTAGCCACGGTTTCCCGGGGCCTGCAGCCGCCGGTAGATGCTGGTCAACAGCAGCGTCTTGCCCGAACCCTGCAGGCCGAGCGTGACCACACGGAATTTCGGCACCGGCGGCTTGACCACCACGGCCTTGCTCTTTTGTGGTTTGCGCGCCTTGGCCCGGCGCATGAACCAGATGATGGCGAAGACTACGGCCGCCAACAGGACGATCTCCACGGCTCTCACTCCCCGTCTCCGAAGGCCGTCTGGAGAACCATGGTGGCCAGCGGGAACGGATCTGCCATCAGGGCCAGCCCTGATTGGTGCCGTGCCGATCATCCCGTGGCGAGGTTGTGACATGTGGACGGACCGGATTGCAGACAGTGTTATGCCGTGCTCCGATGGGTACGTGGACCTAAGTCGTGTCAGTGATTTTCTGATTCGGGTCGCCGCGGACAGCGGGGCGGCGTTCGCTGGCGTGTCCACGTCCATCGGGATCCGGCTGGGCCTGTACGAGGCGATGGCGGGCGCTGGACCGATGACGGCCGAACAACTCGCCCGCAAGACCGGTTTGGTCGAGCGATACGTACTGGAATGGCTGACCGCTCAGACGGCCGGGCGATATGTGGAGTTCGATCCGGAGTCCACAACGTACCTTTTGCCCGACGAACACGCTGCCGTGCTTGCTGATCCGTCTTCACCGACTTACGCCGCGGGTTCGTTCACGATGCTGAAAGCGTTGTACGCCACCGAGGACGCCTTGGTCGAGCTGTTTCGCAACCACACGGCGCACGCCGGGATGTCGGCGGCCTGAGGGCCGACCCTCCATCATCCCTCCTAGACCGGACAGCCGTCATCGGCGTCAGAATCGAAGTCGTTGTGCGGCAAGAACGACAGTAGGACGCCCGAGAAACGTTGCGGGACGGCTGGCCGTGGATCCTGAGGCCGTCGAGTTGCCGCTGGATGCGCTCGATGTCGTTGTCGCGGCCTTGTTCGCGGTACAGCTGCAGTGCCTCCTGCCACACTTTGCGGGTCCGGTCGTGTTGTTCAAGAGCGGCGAAGGGGTGCCCGACGCCATCAAGCCCGGCCCCACATGCAGGCGAGCCGCCGACGCCTCCAGACCTACGCCTGACCGCCTCGCCCGCCCCGCGCGCCTCTTGCATGCCCGACACCCGATGAGTTAGGTTAGCCTAACCTGATTGGATGGGGTTCAATGTCGCGAGTCAAGCCGCCAGAGCGCAGAGCGATGATCCGGGCCACGGTCGCCCGGACGTGCCGGATCAGCGAGAACTTCGTGACGGTCACGGTGACCGGCGACGAGCTCGCACAGTTCGAGCCGCAGGGGTACGACCAGTGCGTCCGGCTGTTCTTCCGGCGCGACGGGCAGGACGACCTCACCATGCCCACGTTCTCCAACAACGCGTGGCTCGCGCAGTTCCTGCTCACGCGCGTGGCTCACCGGCCGTGGGTCCGTAACTACACCGTCCGGGCGTTCCGGACGGACCCGCTGGAAATGGACATCGAGTTCGCCCTGCACGGCGACGCCGGACCGGCGTCGGTGTTCGCGACCCGCGCTCAGCCCGGCGATCCCGTCGGCATCTTCGACGAAGGCGTCGGTTATCGGCCACCGGAAAACTCGGCGCGGCAGTTGCTCGTCGCCGACGAGAGCGCGGTGCCCGCCGTGCTGGCCATTTTGGACAGCACGGCGGACAGCTTGCACGCCGATGTGTACCTGGAAGTACCGCACAGCGACGACTTCCGTGAGCTCGACACCCCGCCGAACGTCAAAGTGCACTGGTTGGCCCGCAACGGATCCGGCGACGTCCCGGGCAGACTCGCCTTGGACACTGTCAAATCCGCGACCCTGCCCGCCGATTTGGACTACACGTGGGTCGCGGGCGAAAGTGGGCTAGCGACTGGCGTACGCCGATTCCTGGTGCAGGAACGCGGAGTCGCGAAGTCCACTGTCACCTTCTTCGGCTACTGGCGGCACGGAAAAGCCAGCCCAGGTTAGGAAGAAGGCCTGCACTTCTCGGCCACCGCCGCGGTCACCCCGAACACTGGATCGTTGGAGTCGAACTGCGCCAACGGGTCGTGTGCGTCCTTGAGCACGTCCTGAGCGGCGGTCAACGCTGCGGAACCCGGGTCCATCCAGGCGTTCCCCTTGGCCGCGTCCACTTTCCGTTTGCCTTCGGCGGCGGCGTCACGCGAAGCCGTGAACCTTTCCACGAAGAATTGCTTCGCTTTGTCACCGTCCTTGAACGGGGACGGCGGCAACGCAGTCAGCTCGTCGACGGTTTTACCTGCCAGCTCAGCCATCTCGCCAAGTTCCTTGCTCGCCGAGCCCTTGGTCACCACCTGCTCGGCGGGCGCGTTCTGGAGCCTTTCATTGTTGGCCAGGCGGTAACCGTGCACCGCTCCGCAGTAGCTGTTCAGCCACGCCAAGGAGGACGCGTCCGGTTTCGGCGGAGCTGTCGAAGTCACGGATGGTGGCGAGGTGACCGTCACGGCCGCGGGTGGCGGGGGCTGCTCAGACCCCGTGCAGCCGACCGCGAGCACGCAGACGCCCGCCACCATCCACAGTTTTGTACCGATCTTCATTTATTTTCCCCTCTCAGCGCCCTTTCAGGCGCTGCCTCACTGAACACACGCCCCAGCGGGACGGTTGGTTGCCCCGGAGTTCACCGGATTTCGGCGGAATTCAGTGCCTCGATCGTCCGGCGGACGGTGTCCTCCCACTCGTGGGTCAGGACGTACTTCTCCTCGTCGGGCAAGGAGTTCCACTGCCGCACGGCGGCACGGACCGCGTCGAGGACGTCCTCGGGCACAATGGACTCACGCAGGATCGCGTGCAGCTCCGTTCGGCCCGCGAGCACGTTCCTGCCGAACTCGCCAAGTACTCCCTTGTCTTCGGCCAGCAGACGCAGCTGGGCTTCGCGGGCCCGGCGACCGTCCACTGTCGACCATGGGCTCGTCATGACACCGCCGGGTGGGAGTACTCAAGCGCCGGCCATGCCATCGCGGGCTCCTGGAACGCGGCCACGCCTTTGAAGGTGTGCACAGCGGCCTCGATGAGATCCAGTGCGTCACCGACTTTGCTCACGCTCGCGAACACACCGGCGAGCAAGGCGCCGCCGAGCAGGACGTCGATCAGCGCGTCCAGCAACCAGTCGATCGCGACGCTCAACGCCTGCATCCCGTGGTACGCCGACCGCGCGAAGTTCTGCACCGCCACACCGGCCTGGTCGCAGAACCCGGAGAACAGGCTGGCGTTCCTGGCGTAATCCCATAGCCAGTCCCGCGCCGTCCCGGCCGCGTTGCCGTCCCATCGCGGGCCGAGGTCGTTCCAGCCCCGCATCACGTTCGCGCCGATCCGGCCGTACGCAACGGAAACGTCCCGCAACGCCATGCCCTGGCGCATCAACTCGACCCAGTTGCCGCTGACGTACTGGGCGATCTTCTCGAACCAGTCCGTGCCGGTCGCGAGCCTCACCAAGTCACGCACGTGCGGAGCGACCGAGACCTTGCCGAGGATCTCGTGCACCGCACCGGTGATCTCGATGACCGGCCAGCCGCTTTGGCCGGTCGGGGCCGGGGTGCCCGCGTACTCGGATCCGGGCTTGCGGGGACACTCCGCGGCGTCGTAGACGTCGTTGAAAGCGCGCCACGGCGGGTTGTACTGCGTGGGAAACGTGCGTGGCGGCTGGATCGGCTGCGGGAAGGTCGCGTCCGTGTCCGCCGCGGCGCCTTCTTCGGTTTCCCGGTAGTACTTAGCGGCTTTCGCCAGCGTCTGGGAGCACGCTCCAGCCAGGTGCCAGCCGCGTTCGAGGTTGAACTCGGCGAAGGCCCGGTACTTGTCCACCGTCTCAAAGACGGTGTTGAGCAACGTCCCCTCGTCGACGTTGTCGGCTGGGGTCAGCGCGTGGGCATAGAACAACTGAGCCGCGTCGCACGCGCGTCCCATCATGATCGCCATCGAATCGACGGCCCCGGAGTCGACCCTGAAACCCACCTTGGCAGTGGATCACGCGGCTCTTGCGCTTTTCTCCTAGTGCCAGGGTTCGTGCTCGACCCGGACCGGTGCGTCCAGGTCGGCGGCCTGCTCGATGGCCAGCGCGATGCGGTGGTCCTGGATGCCGTCGGCCAAGGAATACGGCTCCGGGCCATCCTCGGAAACCCAGGCCGCGGTGTCCTCGAGCAGGGTGGCGATCGCGATTTCCTCGTCGTTCCACCGTTTGCCTTGGTAGGGGTTTCGGTAGAGGACGTCGGAGCCGAACGTGATGTGGTCGGTGTCGAAGCCGTCGAGGTCCAGGTCGTACCCGGTCTGCCTGCGGACGATCTCGGTCCGGACGATCGTGCGTTCCGCGGTGAGCCGGACGACTTCCTGGTCACGCAGTTCACCCTTGGTGCCCCGGGCCAGCAGACGGCGCATGAGCAACTGGTTGTGCCACTGGTTGTCGGTGAAGTCGTACAGTCCCAGCCCGCCGTCGTCGAACGCGATGGTCCCGATGGTCGTCACGGCCGGTTTCACCTCGACCGGGTCAGCCCACCCGGCGCGCGACAGCGGGTCGGCCAAGGGCGCGGTCGACCGGAACGCCCGGACCTCGGCCTGCCCGAGGCCTTTCCCGAGCAGCGCCCGGATCAGCGAGACAGCGTGGTACTGGTGTGTCGAGGACACGTCCGCCCTGGTCACGTCGCCGATCACGCCACTTCGGACCAGGTTCGCCCTGGCCGCGTGCGCGGGCATCCGGGTGTACTGCTCGGCGACCTGGACCAGGCGTTTGTCCCCGACTTCGGCCCAGAGCCGCCTGAGCCCGTCGAAGTCCGGCGCCGGCGGGGTTTCGGCGAGCACCTTGAGGCCCCTGCCCACCAGCTCGGTGATCAACGTCGGCGTCACGGCCCAGGGCACCGAGGTGATCACGAAGTCCGGCTTGGCTTTCCGCACGCACTCGTCGAGTGACGTGTACACGGGCACCGGGAGCTGCTTCGGGCTGCGGGACACGACACCGGCGCAGTCGAGGCCGTCGAGCGAGGCCGCGAGCCGCCAGAAGAACTCGGCGCGCCACCCCGTACCGACAATCGCGAACTTGGTCACGCCGTGACACTATGCTGCCCGATCGTGGACCTCGGAATCCTGCTGCTCAGCGTGGCCGTGTTGATCGGCGCGGTGGTCGTGAGCACGACCGGCGGCGACCGCAAGATCGCCCGCCTGGACCGCCGGCTCGCCCGGGTTGAGCGCAAGCTGGACGCGATCGTGTCGAGTCTCGGCGTCGAGCTGCCCGAACCCGAGCTCGACGAGGTCAAGGCGCTGCTCGCGGAGGGCAAGAAGATCCAGGCGGTCCGGGCCTACCGCCAGGCCACCGGCGCCACCCTGCAGGAAGCTGCGGCGGCCATCGAGCGCCTCGGCGGTTAGCCGCCAGGCACGGCCCCACTGAGCAGCCGGACAGCGCTGAGCTGCGCGGATGGCTATTTTCGGCCAGTCTCTGTGACATGGCCGCCACGTTTCGTGATGTCTTGACCTGCCCAGGATCACCGCCTATGGTTCACGACTCATAGGACGTCCCATGTCCCATCTCTTAGCAATGACGCTCACTCGGGAGGCGCGGTGTCCGGAACTGGTCAGGGGTTCAGCAGGCGGGACATGTTGCGGTTCACCGGCCTTGCCGGTGTGGCGGCCGCCTTCTCGTCGACACTGGCCGCGTGCGGCGGTCCGGCCTCGACGAACGCCACGGGCAACAAGACCGATTCGATCACCGCGGTGATCGGGTACGGCAACAACCAGACCTGGGATCCGTTACAGACGGCGTCGGCCTTCTCGATGGCCGCCATGCTGCACTGCTACGAGTCCCTTGTGGAGGGTGACCCGATCACCCGCGAGCCCTATGCGGGGCTTGCGAAAGCGCTGCCGAAGGACGTCAACGGCACGAGCCTCGCGTTCGACATCCGGGACGGCGCCAAGTGGCACGACGGCCAGCCGGTCACCGCTGACGATGTCGTGTTCACCTACACCCGGGCGCTCGACCCGAAGGAGAACGTCCTTGTCCGGACGTTCCTCGCGGGCTGGCTCAAGGAAGTCAAGAAGACCGGCGACACCAGCGTCGAGTTCGTCCTGGCGAAGCCGTTCCCCTATGCCTTGCAACGCCTGCAGACCGTGAAGATCGTCCCCAAGCACGTCTTCGACGGCAAGTGGCAGGACGCGGTGTCCGGCAAGGTCGTCGGGTCCGGGCCGTACAAGGTCGTCGAGCAGGCGCCGCTTTCGCACACGCGCTTCGAGAAGTTCAACGAGTACAACGGGCCGCGGCCGGCGGTCTACAAGTCGATGCTGTGGAACTCGATCGTTGAGGCGTCGCCACGAGTCGCGAAGATCTCCGGCGCGGCACCGGCCGCGCAGATCGTCGAGAACATCCCCGCCGCCAACGCCGACCAGCTGCAGAAAGACGGCCGCACGGTCGAATTCGCCGATGGCGGCAACAACCTGTGGCTGATGTTCAACACCGCGCACGCGCCGTTCGACAACAAGCTTGTCCGCCAGGCTCTGCATCACGCGATCAACAAGCAGAAGATGATCGAGGTCGGGCTCAAGGGCAAGGGCACCGCGGGCACCAGCTTCATCAACCCCAAGATGGCCGCCTCGCAACCCGCGGCCAACGACTTCGCCTACAACCCCGACAAAGCCAAGCAACTGCTGCAGCAGGCCGGTGTCAGCAACCTGAAGGTCACACTGTCCACAACGAACACCACCCTGGTCGCCGACTGCGTCAACGTGATCAAGGAAGGCTGGGACGCCATCGGTGTCACCACCACATTGGACACCCAGGACACCAAGGCCCTCTTCTCCAAACTGGACAGCGGGTTCGACTTCCAGGTCGTGGCCACCACGCAGAACGCCGAGCAGTTCGGCAACGACCCCGATCTGCTGATCCGGTACTACTACGCGGGTTCCGGCGTCGCGCCCAAGTATGCGAAGTGGACAGGTGCTGAGGCGCAGGCGTTGCTCGGTCTGCTGGACCAGGCGACCGCACAGACCGACGAGGCACAGCGCAAGCCGATCATCAAGCAGGCCTTGGACATGATCGCCGACCAAGCAGTGGTGTACCCGATGGTGTTCACGCAGAACGGCACCGCGTGGGATCCGAAGTCGATCTCCGGCGTCCGCGCGCAGGGCTATCCCGGGATCAACCTCAACCAGGCCAAACCGGTGGTGTGATGATCATCCTGCGGATGCTGCTCGGCCGGGTCCTCTCGCTCGTGCCGTTGCTGCTCGGCGTCACCCTGTTCGTGTTCGTCGTGATGCGGTTCTCCCCCACCGACCCGGCGCTGGCCGCGTTCGACGGCGCCAACGCCAGCGCGGAGCAGCTCGAGCAGTTCCGCCGGGACAACGGGCTGCTGGATCCGTTGCCAGTGCAGTACTTGCGGTTCGTCTGGCAGCTGATCCATGGCGACTTCGGCACCAGCGTGATCACCAAGCAACCGGTTGCCGACACGATCACGACCGCGCTGCCGCTCACCGTCCAGCTGACGTTGATGGGCCTGGTGATCGCGATCGTCCTGTCGGTGCCGTTCGGCGTGATCTCCGCGCTGTACCGGGACCGCTGGCCCGACCAGATCATCCGGATCGTGTCGCTGGCCGGGGTGGCGGCGCCCGCGTTCTGGATCGCGCTGCTGCTGGTCCAATGGCTTGCCGTTGGCCAGGGCCTGTTTCCCACCAGCGGGTACGTCAGCATGAACGACTCGTTCAGCGGCTGGCTGAACTCGATGACGCTGCCCGCGATCGCACTCGCCATGCCGGTGGCCGCCCAGCTGACCCGGATCATCCGCACGTCCATGGTGGAGGAACTGGACAAGGACTACGTGCGCACGGCCCGCGGCGGCGGGCTGCCGCCGGTGGTCGTCGTCGGCCGCAACGTCCTGCGCAACGCCCTGGTCAACCCGCTCACCGTGCTGAGCCTTCGAATCGGCTACCTGCTCGGTGGCGCGGTGGTGATCGAGACGATGTTCGCGCTGCCGGGCATGGGACAGAACATGATCCAGGCAGTCCTGGACGGCGACGCGTCGAAGGTGCAGGGCTTCGTGATCACCATCGCGCTCGGTTTCGTGCTGGTCAACCTGATCGTGGACATCCTCTACCTGATCGCGAACCCCCGACTGCGGAGCCACGCATGATGCGCCCCGGCCTGACCAAACGGCTGAGCGACCCGGGAATCCGGTTCCGCAGGCTGAGCCTGTCGTCGTGGATTTCGCTCGCCGTCATCGTGTTGCTGGCTCTCGTGGCCGCTCTTGCCCCGGTCATCGCCGGGCACGACCCGTATCTGACCGGTGCCGCGGTCGACGGGCCCAGCGGCGACCATTGGTTCGGCACCGACTCCTCTGGCCGGGACATCTTCTCGCGCGTGGTCTATGGCACGAGGTGGTCGCTCGCGGTCGGCCTCGGCGCCATCGCGCTCGCGTTGGTCGCCGGCACGCTGATCGGCGCGTTCGCGGCCACAACGCGCCGCCGGGCGGGCGAGGCGATCATGCGGGTCCTCGACGTCATCATGGCGTTCCCCGGGATCGCACTCGCCGCGGTGCTGGTGGCGGTGTTCGGGCGTGGCCTGCTGGTGTTGATCCTCGCGCTCGGGTTCCTGTACATGCCGTCGATCGCACGTGTGGTGCGGGCCAACGTGATGGCGCAGTACAGCGAGGATTACGTCGCCGCTGAGCGGATCATCGGCGCCAAGCGGCCGTACATCCTGATCAAGCATGTCGCGGTCAACTGCGCGGCGCCGATCCTGGTGTTCTGCACGGTGATGGTGGCCGACGCGATCGTGTTCGAGGCGTCGCTGTCGTTCATCGGCGCGGGAATCCAGCAGCCAGATCCGTCCTGGGGGTCGGTTCTGTCCAACGGCAAGGAACTCGTGCTGACCGGCGGCTGGTGGGCGACGCTGTTCCCCGGCCTGATGATCCTGGTCACGGTCCTGTCGCTGAATGTGTTGTCGGAAGGCATTTCCGACGCTTGGGCGCGACCTTCCGCACGCCGGGTGAAGGCCGGCCAGGCCGCGAAAGCGGTCGCCATGGCCGAGGAACCCACCGAGATCAAGCCCCTGGCCGGCCTGCATGAGGCTGGCGAACGGCTGGCACTTCAGGCCCGTGACCTGAGCGGCCGGGAAACCATGCTGGCGGTGGAGAACCTGACGATCTCGTTCCCCGACCGGCACAACGGGGTCAACGTCGTCGATGGAGTGTCGTTCTCGGTCCGATCAGGCGAGGTGCTGGGTCTGATCGGGGAATCGGGCTGTGGCAAGTCACTGACCTCGTTGGCCATCATGGGCCTGTTGCCGGGCAACGCTCAGACGACCGGGCAGATCCGCTTCGACCAGAAGGACTTGCTGGCGCTGACGTCCAAGCAGCGCCGCCGGTACCTCGGCCACGACATCGCGATGATCTACCAGGACGCGCTGAGTTCACTCAACCCGGCGATGACGATCCGCTCGCAGCTCAAGCAATTCACCAAGCGGGGCGGCACGCGCACCCCGGAAGAACTGCTTGAACTGGTCAACCTGGATCCCGAACGGACTCTGCGGTCGTATCCGCACGAGTTGTCCGGTGGGCAGCGGCAACGGGTGCTGATCGCGATGGCGCTGTCCAGGAGTCCGAAGCTGATCGTCGCGGACGAGCCGACGACCGCACTCGATGTCACGGTCCAGGCCCAGATTGTGAAGCTGTTGCTCAGGCTGCAGGAAGAACTCGGTTTCGCACTCATCCTGGTCTCACATGACCTTGCTCTGGTGTCCGAAGTGGCTGATCGGGTTGTCGTGATGTACGGCGGTCAGGTCGCCGAAATGGGCTCGATCGCCCAGATCGTCGGTGCGCCGCAACACCACTACACTCGTGGCCTGCTGTCCGCCGTGCTCTCGTTGGAGGAGAACGAGGCCCGGCTCACGCAGATCAAGGGCGTGGTGCCCGCGCCAGCCGACTTCGAGCCGGGTTGCCGCTTCTCCGACCGTTGTCCCGCGGCGCGCGCGATCTGTCACTCCGAAGCGCCTCCCAAGCTAGGCGACGCCAATCACCTGGTCGTGTGCCACTTCCCGGCGGAGGTGAGGACCCATGAGCGAGCTTGCGAGCGAATCATCGACACAGTGCCGGGTTCATGCAGCACAATCAACCACAGCGGGAGCAACGCATGAACCTGCTTGAGCTTAAGGGTGTTCATGTCGTACACAGGATCCGTTCACGGCGGCTGTTCGGGCACGACAACGTCTACGCGTTGACCGACGCGAACCTGACGTTGAACGCCGGTGAAACCGTTGGCGTCGTGGGTGAATCAGGTTGTGGGAAGTCCACTCTGGCCAAGGTGATCGTCGGACTGCAGAAGCCGACACAGGGAACCGTGGAGTTCCGGGGCAAGCACATCGGCATGATCTTCCAGGACCCGTCGACCGCCCTGAACCGGCGACTGGCGGTCACCAAGATCATCCGGGACCCGCTGGACGTCCATCAGGAAGGCACTCCAGCCGAACGGGCAGACCGAGTACGCGAGTTGATGTCCCTGGTCGGCTTGCCGAACAGTGTCGCCGACGCCGTACCGGCGCAACTGTCCGGCGGCCAACGGCAACGTGTCGCAATCGCTCGTGCGCTGGCGCTCCGGCCGGCTTTGCTCGTCGCCGACGAGCCGACGTCCGCGCTGGACGTCTCCGTTCGGGCCCAGATCCTCAACCTCCTCGCCGATCTGCGGGAAAAGCTCGGCTTGGCGATGGTCTTCATTTCGCATGACATCCAGACCGTCAAGAAGATGAGCGACCGGATCGTCACGATGTACCTCGGCCGCATCGTGGAGGAAGCCCCGGCCGAAGCCGTTCCGCAAGCCACTCACCACCCGTACATGCGGGCGCTGTTCTCGGCGACGCCGAGCCTGTTGCACACCGTGGAACCCATTGTCCTCAGTGGACCTGTTCCGTCCGCGACCAACCCACCGAGCGGCTGCAACTTCCGCACCCGGTGCTGGAAAGCGACCGACGAATGCGCGGCGGAACTCCCCGCGCCGGTGACCGCGGGCGCTGACCATACGTACCGCTGCATTCACCCTGAGCTTTAGGAAGGACGAACCGTGCGCAAGACACTGCTGTTGCCAGTGCTGTTAGCCGGGGCGCTGTTAGCCGGGGTGCTGACCGCACCGCAGCCTGCCTCCGCCGCTCAGCCGTATTTGCACGAACAAGTCGTCTTCAAAGCCTCGCAGGAGCAAGGCTATTGGTGTTTCCGAATTCCAGCGGTCGTCAAGAGCGCCAGGGGGACGCTGCTGGCGTTCGCCGAGGGACGGGTCCTGAACTGTGGTGACACCGCCGACATCGACGTCGTGTTGAAACGTTCGACCGACGGTGGCAAGACCTGGCTGCCGCTGCAACTGATCGACGAAGGCAAGGGCGACACGCACGGTAACCCCGTGCCCATTGTGGACAGCGTCACCGGCCGGATTTTCCTGTTCACCACGTACAACGCGGGTCGCAAGGACGACAAGGCTTGTGACGTCCCGTGCAAGCGGACACCGCACATGCAGTACAGCGACGATGACGGCGTGACCTGGTCGGCTCCGGTCGACATGAGCACGCAAGTCAAGCTGCCGCAGTGGGATTACTGGTACGCCAGCGGTCCCGTGCATGGGATCCAGCTGACCCGCGGCAGGCACGCCGGGCGCCTTGTCTTCGGTGTCTGCGGGGAGACCAGCGACAACGGATCCACCAAGTCGATCGCGAACGACGCCGCGTTGGTCTACAGCGATGACCACGGCAAGACCTGGCAGGTCGGGGCCGTCGACAGCATCCAGTTCCCGGCCGGTGGCCCGTTCACTCAGAAGCCACAGGAAATCACGGTCACCGAGCTGGCCGACGGCTCGGTGTACGCGGGTGCGCGTGAGCAGGGCGGGACGGACGTCGGCAACCGCAGCTACGCGATCAGCAAGGATGGCGGCGAGTCGTTCAGCACGCCGTTCCAGGCGATCCCTGACCTGGTGACACCGACTGTCCAAGGCGCGGTGCTGCGGCTGCAGCGGTTCGGGCGGCCGGATCGCATCCTGTTCTCGTCGCCGTCGGACACCGACCGGCGCCGGTGGATGATGATCAGGTCCTCGTACGACCATGGCCGGACCTGGGAGAACGCCGAACAAGGCACCCGGATCACCACCGACTGGTCCGGCTACTCCGACCTGGTCCAGATCAGCAGCCCCTGGGCGCGGTCGACCGAGATCGGCCTGCTCTACGAGGGCGGCCCGGTCGATGCCCGCGACGAGATCCGGTTCGCCCGGTTCAACGAGGACTACCTCGGCTGGCGCAAGCCCACCGGCCCGACCACTCCGGACGTTTCCAAGACCGACAAAGATGCCTTCGCCTTGGGCAAACCAGCTCTGACTCGCGGCCGGTTCGGGGCAGGAATCGAGCTCGATGGTGTCGATGACTACCTACGGGTGCCCTATGACCGCGCGCAACTCCCCGGCGATGGCGATCTGACCTTCAGCGCCTGGTTCCGTTATGGCGAAACCAAAGGCGATCAGGCGCTGTTCTGGCTCGGTGGGATGGGCAACACGGCGCCGCAGCTGTGGCTCCGGGCCGAACCGGCGAACAAGCGATTGGTCGCCAGGATGACCACGCCGAACGGCAGTGCGTCGATCAACACCACGCAGGCTTACGACGACCAGCAATGGCATCACGTTGTGCTGCAACGCTCCGCAGGTCAGCTGTTGCTCTGGGTCGACGGCATCCAGGTCGCGTCCGGCCCCGCGGTCGCCGGATCGGTCAGCGAACGGGTCTCGTTCCAGATTCATGTCGGTGAACGGCAGGACTACCTGCAGCGCTTCGACGGCACGCTCGACGAGGTCCGGTTGTACACGCGGGCGTTGTCACCGGCCGAGCTCGACCGGATCCGAGTGTCCAATGCGGACATCCGGGACCGTCAGGTGCTGCGGCTGCCCCTCGACAGGATCGGAGGCTGATCACGGTGTTACGTCCGATCGTCCTGTCCCTGATCGCGCTCGCGGCCCTGGCGCAGCCCGCGGCGGCCTCGCCACGCCCCGGCTGCACGTCCGTGCCGTACACCTCCGGGACCGAGGGGTATCACACGTTCCGGATCCCGGCAGTTGTTCGTGCCCAGTCCGGTGCGGTGCTGGCCTTCGCCGAAGGCCGGGTCGAATCCGCCGGTGACACGGGTGCGATCCATGTCGTTCTGAAGCGTTCGTACGACGGCGGTTGCACGTGGGGTCCGATGTCGGTGGTGTCGACCAACGGCAACGCCACCGCGGGCAACCCTGCGCCGGTCGTGCTGGCCAACGGCGACATTGTCCTGTTGACCACACGCAACGGCCGGGTCACCGAGAAGGAGATCATGTCCGGTGCGGCGTCCGCTGAGGACTCTCGCCGGGTGTTCGTCCAGCGCAGCAAGGACAACGGGCGCACGTGGACAGCGGCTCGGGAGATCACGTCGGTTGCCAAGAAAGCGGATTGGCGGTGGTACGCGACCGGCCCAGGACACGCGATCGTCCTGCGCAACGGGCGTATTGTCGTGCCGGCCAACCATTCCAGTGCGCCACCGGCCGGTTCGGCCGACATCGGGACCGAGCCGAAGTACTACGGCGGCCACTCACTGATCAGTGACGACGGCGGCCGCACGTGGCAGATCGGCTTCTCCGAGGACCGAGTGAACACCGAAGTCGCGTCCAACGAGACCACGGTCGCCCAACTACCCGATGGCAGGCTTTACTTCAACAGCCGCAACCAAGGCTCACTCGGCGGCCGCGTTGACGCGATCAGCAATGACGGCGGCAGGACACTCGTCGCGCCGTACCGTCCACAGACGACACTCACGATTCCGAAGGTGCAAGCCAGCGTCCTGCAGACGGTCCACCCTGGATTGCTCCTGTTCTCCGGTCCATCGGATGCCGTCAGCCGCAAGGCGATGGCCATCCGCGTCAGCGCCGACAATGGACAGTCCTGGCAGCAGGCCCACGTGGTCTCGACAGACCCAGCGGCCTATTCCGACCTCGTACAGCTCGGCAAATCCGTTGGCCTGCTTTATGAAACGGGTTCCGCCGGGCCGTACGAGACGATCAGGTTCACTCAGATCCCATTGCGCTCGCTGAAGGAGAAGCCTTGACTCAGCTCAACGGTGGCATCGTTCCGCCCGTCTGCACCCCGCTGACGCCGGAACGAGAACTGGACGTCGCGTCGCTGGAACGGCTGGCCGCGTATCTGATCGAGGCGGGCATGCACGGCCTGTTCGTGACCGGGTCGACCGGCGAGGTCGCCTACCTGCCGGATGACATGCGGCGGCAGGCCCTCGAAGTGGTCGCGGGCGTTGCGGCAGGCCAGGTTCCGGTGCTCGCCGGTGTCATCGACACCACGACGCCGCGGGTGATCGAGCACGCCCGAGTGGCCAAGGCGGCCGGTGCGGACGCGTTGGTCGCGACGGCTCCGTTCTACATTCCGACGCACCCTTCGGAGTTCCCTGGGCATTTCCGGGACATCCGGGCGGCGGTCGACCTGCCGCTGGTCGCGTACGACATCCCGGTTTCGGTGGGCCACAAGCTGCCCACCGATGTCGTTGTCGAGCTCGCGGCGGACAAGACGTTGGCCGGGTTGAAGGATTCGAGCGGTGATCTTGACGGGCTGCGCGCGGTCCTGGAGAGCACCCCGTCGGATTTCCAGTGCTTCTCCGGTTCGGAGACCAACGCCGACCTTTGCCTCTTCATTGGCACGCACGGCCTCGTACCGGGCATCGGCAACGTCGACCCGCATGGATACGTCTGGCTCTACGACGCGGCCATGCGCCAGGACTGGGATGCCGCGCGGGCCGAACAGGCCCGGCTGCGGCGACTGTTCCAGCTGATCCATGTCGGTGACGGGCGGATCGGCCGGTATTCGTCGGCGATCGGTGCGTTCAAGGAAGGTTTGGTGCTGCGTGGCGTGATCGCCAACGCGACCACGAGCAAGCCGATGATCCCGCTGAACGATGCCGAACGCGCGGCCGTGCGCAAGCACCTCGACGAGGCCGGGCTCTTGTGACGGCTGGACTGGGCCAGGCGATCCGCGACGAGATCACCGGGTTGATCCTGTCGCGGGGCCTGCGGCCGGGCGATCCGCTGCCCACCGAGTCCGAGCTGGTCGAGACGTTCGGGGTGAGCCGCAACTCGATCCGTGAGGCGCTGAAAGCGTTGCAGGCACTCGACATCGTCGAGATCCGGCACGGCCACGGCACGTACGTCGGCAATCTGTCGCTGGCGCACTTCGCCGACGGGCTGACGTTCCGTGCCCTGCAGGTGCGGTCGATGGCGGAGATCGTGGAGGTCCGGGAGGCGCTCGAGAACGCGCTGATCCGCCGGGTCGCCGCCATCGTCCCGGATGCTGACCTGGTCGCGCTGGACGACGTCACCCACAAGATGGACGAGCGCGCCAAAGCGGGTGGCACCTTCGCCGACGAGGACAGGGAGTTTCACGAACTGCTGTACCGCTCGCTGGACAATTCCCTGGTCACGCAGCTGTTGCGGGCTTTCTGGGACGTGTACCACCGGGTCGGGCACAGCCTGGGTGTGACGGATCCGGATCCGGTGCAGACGGTTCGGCGGCATCGCGCGATCGTCGAGGCGTTGCGTGACCGCGATGTCGATCGGGCCGAACGGGCGATGACCGAGCACTTCCGGAATCTCGACTCCCGGGTGGCCCAGATCCGGTCGGGGTGACGTCCGAAAATCGCCAGCCCGGTGCCCGTGATGCTGGTGGAGTGGAGGTATGCCGCATCGCAACCGGGTCACCCCCGCCGGGGATCTGATCGCCACCCCGTACCGCGGGACCATGTACGGCAATCGGGGCGTCCTGCACAACGACAACCTGGTCATCGTCCGGCGTCATCAGGTCCGGCGCTGGCTCGTGTGCGTGCTGGAGTTCCGCGGCCGTCAGCGCAAGATTCTGCAGCCGCGCCGTTACACCGAGCTCTTCTTCCACGACGAGGCCGTCGCCCTGGCCGCCGGGCATCGTCCGTGCGCCGAGTGCAGGCATCGTGACTACCTGGCTTTCCGGGCGGCTTGGACCGCCGGGCTTGGCCTGCCGCAGCCACCCAGTGCCGATTCGATGGACTTGGTCCTGCATTCCGAACGCAGACTGGTCGACGGCGTGCGCATGACGCACAAGGCGTTGCTCGAAGAACTCCCGGACGGAGTTTTCATTCTGTGGCGCAATGGCTATTGGTTGGCGCATGGACGGAAACTTCACCGGTGGACGCCCGCGGGTTACGCCGAACGGGAGGACCTGGTCGGCGGACCGGTTGACGTGCTGACCCCTTTGTCCACTGTAGTCGCACTTCAGGCGGGTTATCGCCCCATTGTCGCCTTGCGTCCAGCTGGCTGCGCGCCTTCATCGAGCACCCCGGTTTGAACCTCTGCCCGGATGCCGTCGGCTGTCACCGTCGGTAACGTCCTACCTGGACATAAATCCAGGGAGGCGAAATGGGATTCAAGGCAGTCGGCGTAACCGCCACGGTGATCCTGGTGATGAGCGGAATGCCGGCCGGTGCGGCGGAGCCTGCGTTGCGTGGCGACACGATCTTCTTGCCCAATGTGGATGACGACTCGCGCCGATGTCCGGTCTCACCCACTGATCTGGACGCGTTGGGCCCAGAGGTCGACGCGAAACTGGCTTCCTGCAACGACGCCGGCGATGACAAGGTGAACGGCCGGCAGGACGAGGCCGATCTCGCGAGGCTCACCACGAGCAGGGCGAGCGGGCGGTCCGGGAAGATCACTGTGGACAGTCAGGCGCGGGTTTTCGTTCGGCGCGGCGGCGTTTTCGACGCCGATACCCGCCTTTCCGAGGCCGAGTTGCGGCAAGGTGTGGAGCTGGGCGTCGAGGGGCGCGGCATCATCCGTGATCCGGTCGAGTGGGACGGCTGGGTGACAGTCACGTTCACTGTCGATGGCCAGGTGAAGGCACGGCACCGGATGCGGGTCGCCCCGCTGGTGCTGCAGAACGACCTCCAGCCGGCGACGAAGGTCTTCGCGGCCTCCCCCAACCTTGGCAACGGGCTGGGCGGAGCGTCCCCACTCGCTGCGGAGTTTCCCAGCGAGTGGGAGAAGTTCAGCACTCCACTGACCCAGGAAGCGGACACCCAGTTCATCCAGGGCACCCCGAACTGGTGGAAAGACGTGTGGTGGCAGGACCTGTTCGAACCCGCCACGGCAAGCATGCCGGCCAAGCACGGCATCCAGACCATGCGGGTGGCCATCCGGTCGGCGAACATCTGGCAGGTGTCCGGCGCACACGGCAACCTTGTGCCGACTCCGCGCCCGTCGGGTCGCTTGCTGTTCCGCGACTTGCGTGGGCCGGATGTGGGTGTCGTTCAGCAGTACACGGTCGAGGATCGGCCATTCATCACCGACTTGCGCAGTGCCACCGGCAACATCGAGTCATTGCCGCCGTATGACGGATACCCGCAGGGGCGCATGGTGTACGGCACCGGCAAGTCGATGCAGCCCGACGTCACGTTCATCACCATGCTGACCGCGCAAGGACAACAACCGCCCGTGGTGGTCGACACGTCATGGCTCGTCGTCGGGCATGCTGACGAGACCATGCATGTGATGCGCGCCAACAACTCCCGTGGCTGGACGTTGATGGTCGCCGATCCCCGCCTGGCCGTCAGCCTGCTCAAGGATGCGCCTCGCGAGACCAGGCTGTTCGAGAAAACCTCGACGCAGTACAAGCCTTCCGTGGGCGAACTGGTGGACAACGCGGAATTCCTCGCCGGCAACGAGGAAGCCGCGCGGCACATCGACGAGCAGGTCAAGATCATGCTCGCGGAGACCGGGTTGCGCGCGGACGAGCTCATCCGCGTGCCGGTGTTGTTCCGGAAGGCGCCGCTGTTCATGGCGTTCACCCCGGGCATCCCGAACGGGCTGTCGGTGACCGACCGCGTCTTCGCGGCACCCGACCCGCACGGCCCGGTCGTCGGCGGGCAGGACGTCTTCCGGCAGGCCACGGAACGCGCGGTGGCTGCGTCCGGCATCCGAATCCGCTGGATCGACAGCTACCTCTGGGCACATATCGGCGGCGGCGAAGTGCACTGCACCACCAACGCCTGGCGGGACACCGGGTCCATGCTCCCGTGGTGGATGTCCTAGGCCACCTCCGGGAGCCGGTCGGCAAGTCGGCTCACGAGGTCCGACCGCGTGTCGTTCAGTTCCAGTGATCGGCCGTGGGATTGGGCGGCCCGCAAGGCGACCCGCAACCGCGCTCTGTCGTGAGTGGACAGTTGTTCGAGCATCTCGTCCGCGGCTTCCAGAGCAAGCAGTTGTTCCATCGGGCTGCGCGGTTCGGTGATGCCGTCGATCACGATGTCCGGGGTGCCCAGGTCGGGACGGGCCTTGGTGATCACGAGGGCGATCAGCCTGCGGCCGTCGTCGCCGGTGTTCCACAGCGCTCGGGGTTCGTCGGAGGTGAACCTGCGGCGGCGCGCCAGCGCTCCCACCCGTGCGTCCAGTTTCCTGAACTCGGCCTCGTCGATACGGCCAAGTTGTTGCAGGCAAAGGCGTTTGTACGCGCTGTGCAAGGATTCCGGGTTCTCGTACCGCTCGACGCCGACCTTCTTGATCTTACGGGCGGTCCGCAGGCGTTCCAGCAACGGCACGACAAGGTCAGCCTTCATACCGGTCTCCGCCAACAAGGCGTCCAGCTCCAACGGTCCCCATTCCAGTGCGTCGAGCAGCAACTGCGCCCGCACATGGAACAACGCCGCTTCCAGGTCGAGCTTCCCGTCGGATGCCGTCTCGACGAGCACCTGGCGGACATCCTGTGCCTTGAGGCTGCGGTCGGTCGCCCACACCAGGATCGCCGCTTCGAGCACCGTCTGGAAACCATCGGCGGCAAGCGGGGCACCGCCGACCGTGAGCACGTCCCGGCTGACCTCGATGACCAGCCGGTTCTGGGTGGCCGCGCGCTCGACGATCTCGTTCCACTGCGCCGACGCCCCGAAGTCGTAGTCGACCAGGATCACGTTGGCGCCCGCGTCGAGCACCTGGTTGACCCATGCGATCACGTCGTCGGCCAACGGTGTCGGCGAGTCGTAGAAAGGCGTCCGGATCACCAGCAACTCGGCCAACGACAGCGATCGATCCGAATTGGACATTCCAGCCATCCGGCCGGCCACATGGTTTTCCGCCGCCGCACGGGTCATCCGTTCGACGAACTGCTCCGCCTTGCGGACGCTGTGCGGCCCGGCCATCGCGACCCGCACGACATGCGGACTGACCGGGCTTTCCATGTCCGGCACGGCGCTGTCGCCGAACAGGGGTGGCGCGGCTTCCGGCCCGGTCGCGGTGACCGAGCCCGCGATCTGCCGGACCAGGTCGGGCACCTCGTCGGTGATGCCACGGTCCATGATCTCCTCGGCCAGCCGCTCCCACTGCTCCAGGTGCGGGAGTTTGGCGTAGTACCCGCACAGTTCGGCCTTCTTGATCCGGGTCAGCACCGGCAGGTTGCGGCGGATCCACTGCCAGACCTCGTCCCACGACAACGCTTGCAGCCGGATCGTCCGGGCTTCACCGGGTCCGAGCGGTGCGGTGAGCACGCTCAGCTCGTCCGTGGCGATGACCGCGAGCCGGGCCGTGCCGCGGCGCATGGTGATCAGGCCGAGCGCATGCGCCAGCCGTTCGCTGGCCCCGGTCGGCCGTCGCAACAGGTCGCCGTCGTCGATGACCAGCGCGAACGGCACCCTGGCGAGGTCTTCGAGCAGACGTTCCCACCACGCGTCGGAGTCCAGTTCGCCCTGCCGCGCCGGGGTGACGTACCCGCTCGCGTCGATCCGCTCGGCGACCACTTTGGCCAGCTCCAGCACCGGGTCCTCGGCGCTGAGCAAGCGTTTGGCACTGATGAACAGGCTCGCGATGCCCTCGTCCAGCTCCTCGATCGCCCGGTCCAGCAGCGAGGTCTTGCCGGTCTCCGGCGGACCGATGACCACGAGCAGCCGGGACGACGTGTGCCCGGACAGCATGTCCACGGCCTCCCGGATCTGGCTCAACCGGGCGATGAACCGCAGTTCCCGTTGCCGGATACCGAGTTTCAGCGCCAGGTGACGGCGAGGAGGCGGTGGCGTCGCTTGCGCGGCCGGGTTCATCAACTGCCCCGGCTCGCTGCCGCCGACGAACAGGCTTGGCACGGCCCAGTTCAGCAGGCGGGCTCCGTCGTCGGCGATCGCGTGCCGGGCGAGCCGCAACGCCTGGGCGACGGTCTGGCCGCCGGTGAGGGCCTCGTAGAAGAACTTGGTGAAGATCCGTTCCGTGCCGAACGGCAGCACGGCCTGCATTCCCACGACCATCGGGCACGCATCCCGCACGCAGACGTCCGCTGTGGAGTACCTGTCCGGCGCGTCGTGCGCGCCCGCGGGCGCTCGTGCCGTCTCGCATCCGGCGAACACCGCGAGCCGCAGGTCGGGCATCTGTTGGAGCAGCATCGCGAAGTCCTGGCTACGCACCAGCAATCCGCGGCCGCCGCGTTGTTGCAGCCTGAGGCCGTACGGATTGGCGTGTCCGAGGTAGTGCACGACGTGGAAGCCACGGCGTTCGGCGCACATCCGTTCACGCAGCCGCTCGATGGTCGGCCGGTCCTCGACGACCACGTTCAGCAGGCCGCGGTCGACCAGCGGCTGCAATGTGCTGAGCAGGCTGCGTTTCTCGGCCCACAGGTCGAACGGGGTCTCGGTCTCGTTCGGATCGGCGATCAGCGGGCTGGACATCACCAGCAGCACGTTCAGCGGCGGATCGACCGTGGCCTCGCGCACCGGATACGTCCGCGACCGGCCGGCCCTGACCAAGTGCACGTCCCGTGCCATGGTCAGGAAACGGTTTGGTTGCTGAGGATCGGGCATCAGCTCCCACGGCCAGGCACTGACCTCCTGCGGCGCCGCGAGGACCCGGACGAGCAGCTGCACGCCGTCGGCCGCCGCGACTCCACGGGTCTGGGCGAGCAGGTTGGCGATGGCGGGCTCGCCGAAGACGAGGTCGTGCAGCACCTGCCCGACTTCCAGGGCACGCTCGCCGACCTGGTGCGCTTGCCGGACGTTGGTGGTCAGCCACTCGGCGACGGACTCCGTGTCCAGGCGCCATTCCGGCGGTCGACGAGCCACGCCGAAGACCGAGCCCTGCCGTGACTGCGCGGACACCCATACGTGTTTGCCCGCGCCAAGGACGCTGATGTCAAACGGTTCGAACATCGGTCAGTCCCCCAGCGTCGTCAAATCGACGACGCTCACGACATCGGTCACGGGGCGAGCGCCGTCGCCGCCGATGGTCACGCGGTAGTCAGCGGGCGGCAGGTCGTACAGCTCGGTACGCCACCAGCCGTCGCCCAGATCGGTCAGCGGCACCCGGTGGAACCGCCGTCGCGCACGGGAGTCAAGGTCGCGACCAGTTCGGTGGCGGGCTGACGCGGCCGGGCCCGGATCACCATCGGCTCGTCGGTGGAAACGTCCTGCACCTCAAGGCAAACGGCCTCGTCCTCGGCGGGAAAGACGTCGATCGGCGACTGTTCCGCGCTTGTCACCACGCCCGCGACGTGATCAAGGACCGAATCGTCGTTCTGCAGGGACGCGTGCTTCTGGCTGACGAATGACGCGTTCTGGTAGCCCTTGAGCAATTCGTGTGGTGCGGCGGAGACCATCGGTACGGTGCCGTCGCCGCCTTCTTCCCGCAAAGCGCGCATCGACAGCGCCTTGATTCCGCCGTCTTCCTGCCTCGCGGCCCATCCGGTGCGCTGAAAACTCCCGATCACCGGGCGGACGGTGTAGCCGTGATCACCGCGCTTGATCCTGTCGTCGACCGCTTTCCGCAATTCCCGGTGCACCGACAGGGAATCGGTCAGCCGGTCGGCGTCAAGACCTTTCCAGCCGACCTCGTCCAGATTGAGCCAGGTGTCATCCGGTCCGGCAAGGCACCGATAGGACGGCAGCAGCTGATAGACCGACGTAAAGGACCGGATCATGTCGGAAAGATCGACCGTGAACGGTCCCCAGCCTTTCACGAACCCGTTCTCCAGGAACGTCAGCGCGTTGATCGATCCCGAGTACGGCGTGCCGAACGTGATCAACGACCGGGTGTCCCGCCAGCCGTCGAGAAGCTCCAGGTAGAGCCGGGCGACCAGGCCGCCCATCGAGTGCCCGACCAGGACGAGCTTGGCATCGGAATTGCCGGATTCGCTACGCCACGCGGCCAGCCAATCGTGGGCGTAACGGGCCAGCTTGCGGGCCGCGACCCGGTTGTCACGCCGCCAGTCGTACGGCAGTTCGAAGTAGTTCTTGCCCGGCACGCAACCGAGGTTTTCGATCATTCTCCGCTTGAACCGGGTGTATCCGTCGATCTTCCAGTCCAGGCCCGGCAGCAGGTGCAGATCCGGCATCACCCTGGTGGCGACCACGCCGTCGCCGAGATCGTCGACGGCCGGATCGTCACCTGCCAGCGTGAGCCGTTTAATGCTGCGGCCAAGCGACAGAACCGCACGCAGCGCGGCACCGGCCGACGGCGCCCAAACCTCCTTGCCGTCCCGTTCCAGCACGGATCCGGAGATACCGGGAATGAGGACGACCACGTCCCCGACGCCCTTAGGCATGATCTACCCCCTCGGCGAAGCTGATATGACAACCTCGGGGTGGATCTCGATACCGTTACGGGGTTCCCAATCGATTCACGATAAAGAATTCGTCTCAGATATCGAACGGGGAATCGTTCTCCTCATCGATGTCGAAGCCGACCCTGATCTGGATCGCGTGCGGCTCGGTCAGCTCGTCGAAGATCTCCAGCGCCTGCCGCCACATCTCGTGCGCCTCGACCATCTCACCTGCGGCGGCGCACACCACGCCGAGGTGGTGGCGGGTGATGGCCTCGCCGCGGCGGTCGTTGATCTCCTCGCGCAGCACGAGCGCCTGCCGCAGGAACTGCTGGGCCGCTTCGTAGTCACCGGCCCGGTAGTTCGCGCAGCCGAGGTTGTCCAGCGTGTTGCCCTCGGCGAACTGGTCGCCGATCTCCTGTGAGATCCGCAAGGCCTGGTTGTAGTGCAGGATGGCGTCCTTGTGGCGGTCCAGGTCCTCGTAGATGTCGCCGAGGTTGTCCAGCACAGCGCCTTCGCCGTAGCGGTTGTCGATGTCACGGCAGATCTGCAGTGCACGTTCGTAGCATTCGAGGGCCTGTTCGGAGCGCCCCAACTTGCGATGGATGTCGCCGAGGTTGCTCAGGGTCAGGCCTTCGCCGTAGTGCTCGTGCAGTTCACGCCAGATCTGCAGGGCCTGCCGGTAATGGTCGACCGCCTCGTCGAGCCGTCGCAGTCCCCGGTACGCGCCGCCGAGGTTGCGCAGCGTGCTGCCTTCGCCATACCGGTCGCTGATCTCGCGGAACATCTCCAGCGCACGCTGGTAGCACTCGATGGAGTCGTCGAAGTGCCGCAGCTTGCGCAGGGTGTTGCCGAGGTTGTCCAGCGTGCTGCCTTCGCCGTAGCGGTCGCCGACCTCGCGGCGTATCTGCAGCGCGCGCTGGAAGTACTCGGCGGCCTTGGTGAACCACCGCAAGTCGTAGTACGCGATGCCGAGGCTGTTGAGCGTCCACGCTTCGGCGTACAGGTCGCCGAGCTTGCGCGTGGCCTGCAGGGCGATCTTGTGCACGCTGATCCAGTCCGCCCAGTGCTTGCGCAGGTTGAAGAAACCCAGCAGCGCGGCCGGGAGCTTCCACGCGACCGCGTACTCCCCCGCTTGCTCAGCTTGCCTGGTCGCGGCGACCAGGTTGGCGCGTTCGGCTTTGAACCACGTCAACGCCTCGTGGTACGTCTCGAACGACTCGGGTTCCTGCACACCGGTCAAACTGGGCAGTGCGGCGCGACGGCGTTGCGGGGCAAGGACCCGAGCGGCAGCGTCGGCGCTGTACAGGTACCAGTTGAGGACCCGGCGGACGGCTTCGTCGCGGTCCGGTTCGGTCTCCGCGGCCTCCGCGCACTCGGCCGCGTACATCCTGAGCAGGTCGTGCAGCCGGTAGCGGTCGCGGCCGACCTCTTCCAGCATGTGCGCGCCCGCCAACGTGCCCAGCAGTTGCCGTGCTTGCGTGGGCGGCAGGTTCGCCAGCGCGCCGGCCGCCGCGATGCTCATCTCCGGCCCCGGATGCAGTCCGAGCAACCGGAACAACCGGGCGGCGTCCGGGTGCAAGGCGTTGTAGCTCCACGAGAACACCGTCCGCACGGCCGACGAGCCGTCCCCGTTGGACAACTGGTCGAGCACACGGTTCTTCTCAGCGGACAGTTCGCTGACGAGATCAGCCAGGCGGACATCGTCGTTGCCCGCACCACGCTCGGCCACGATCCGCAACGCCAAAGGCATGTAGCCGCACAGTGCGGCCAGCTCCGCGCAGGCGTCCGGCTCGGCCGCCACCCGCTGTTCGCCGACAATCTCCGTCACCAAGGCGATCGCGTCCGGCTGCGGCAGCACATCGAGGTTCACCCGGACCGCGCCGTCCCACGCGATCAGATCTTCCAGGCGGTTGCGGCTGGTCACCACGACAAAGCATGTCGAGCGGCCGGGTAACAGCCTGCGCACCTGATCGGCGCTGCGGGCGTTGTCCAGGACGACCAAGACCCGCTGCCCAGCCACCACCGACCGGAACATCCTGGCCTGTTCGTCCAGGTCAGCGGGAATCCGCTGCGCGTTCACGCCGAGCGCGCCCAGCAGCTTGCGCAACGCGTCCGCCGGTGACATCGGGCGCTGGTGCGGATCGAACCCACGCAGGTTGAGATACAGCTGGCCGTCAGGGAAACGCGACGCCATCCCGTGCGCCCAGTGCACGGCCAACGCCGTCTTGCCCACACCTGCCGGGCCGTCGATCACCGCGACGCCGACCTTGTCGACCAGGCCGTCGAGACGTTCGAGTTCGCTGTTGCGCCCACTGAAGCGGGGAATGTCGTTGGGCAGTTCGCGCGGCGAATGCCAGTCCACGATCCGGGCCTTGGGTGTGACGACCCGGCCGACGACCGTGCGCATCAACGGCTGCAAGCGATCCAGCAGACGCGGACGTGATTCCGCGGGCGGCAGCGCGGGATAAGCCGCGGCGGGCAGCTCGTCCGGCCGGAAACCCCATTCCTCCCGCATTTCCTCGCCGTCATGCAGGGAACTGGCCACGATCGAGTCCGACGGCAGGCCGTAGCGGCGGATCTCCACGTCCACGTCGGCCATCGCCTGGACCGGCTCGGACGTGGGCGTCAGCAGGTCGTCCGGCACGCGGATCCACGCAGGCGTCATGCTCTCCTCTTTCACGCCGACGAAGACCTCACGGTAGGTGTCCGGGCGGATCGCCGGGTCGGGCTGGACGACCTGGTGGTAGAACCAGTCCGACACCATCAGCGTGAACACCCCGCGCGACGCCGCCAGAACGGCCTTGAGCGCGGGCGCGTCCAGCATCCGGCAGACGAAGTTGACCGTGTGCCCGGCAATTCCCCGTTCGTCGAAATCGATCTTGCCGACGTGCACGGCCACCCGCAGCCGGATCCGCGCCTCGGCGGCGTAGATGGCGTTGTTGCGGCGCAGCGCGGCGGCGAGCCGGTGCGGCAACTGGTCGACCAGGTTGACGTGTGCGATGTCCGGCGGGACGAGGATCAGCACGCCGTCGCCTCTGTCCTGGCTGGTGTCGCAGTCCTGCCAGGGAATTCCGGCCTCGTTGAACCCTTGCTCGAGCGACTCGTACAGGTTTCGCCGGACCGCGGTCTGCAACAGGTCCGTCCGGCTGGAGAACCCTTCGACGTCGACCGCGACGATGGCCCGGTGCACGCCAGGTCGAGGCATGTCTGTCCCTCCCCTCAAGACACCCCCAGAAACTACACAGTAGCTCTGTGCCGCACAGGTCACAGATCGTTCTCGCGGACAAGGGGACAATTGTCTGTCCTTTCCCTCTGGTCGAGTGGGGACGGACCATCGGCGAGGCGAGAGTTGTCGCGCATGCGTTCGCGCGGACAATCCCGGTCGGCGGTGCACAGACCGGTGATGTTCGCGAACAATTCGGGGGCGTCGATGACCAGGGCACGCCGCAGGCGACCCGGCCACCCGTGGGCCGCGTTGAAGGGCACTGATTGATCTGGGTCTTGACGTCGCTGCTCGGCCATGTCATGCGCCGCGTGCAGGAAGTGACCACACAACGCGACGCCGCCGAACGCGACCTGACCGAGATCCACCGGCGAACGCAGGACCAACTCGATCGGGCGACGGCTGAACACGAACGTGCACGGTGTCTGGTGCGTGCCGCGGAGAACAAGGTCGCGGTGCTGCACGGAAAGCTACGCGCGTTGACCGCGCCGAACGAGGTGCCGTCGGTCGTTGACGAGCAAGCGGAGATCGACGATCTGAACGCCGGGCTGGACCGGATGCATCGGGTGTTGGACGAGCAGGAGGAGGAACTCAACCGGCTCACCGAGCAGATCGAGCCGTTCGAAACCGGTGGGGCGACTTTCGAGGATCTCGCGGAGGCGTCCTTCGACGGCATCATCGTCACGGACACGGCGGGACGCTTCATCCGGACCAACGAAGCGTTCCGCAAGATGATCGGCCGCACCGCGGACAAGCTGGCCGAGCTTTCGTTCTTCGAACTGATTCACCCGAGCAACCGAGAGTCGCTGACGGTTCAGTACCAGAACCTTATCGACGGCCGGAAACATCGGGTCCTGCTCAGCACCCGGCTGGTTCTCGCCGACCGCACGGCTGTCCGGGTCGACCTCGTCGCGACTCTGCTTCGCCGCTCGGCAGCCTCGTCCCAGATTCTGACCGTCATCGAGGACAACACCGAACTGGTGTTGCTTCAGGACGAGAGCTTTCCCATCAGTCGCTGCACGACGTGCTGACTGGCCTGCCGGACCGGCAGTACTTCGCGACTCATCTGGAAAACGCGCTGCGGCGGCAGGCCTCCGGCACTGCCGTGCCCTTGTACCACATCCGGCTCGACGCGCTTTCCTTGATCAGCGCCGGGCTCGGGCGCGCAGTCAGCGACAAGTTGCTCGTGCTGACCGCGCAACGGCTCAAGGCTGTGTTCGCAGCCGAGGACGCCATGGTCGCTCGCTTCGACGGTGACGAATTCGCCGTCTTCGTTGCGAACAAGCCCGACAGCCCTGACATCGTCACCGACCGCCACATGGGTGTTGTCGAGGCGTCGATCCTCGCCGCGCAACTGCCGGGCGCACTCGAGATGGGCGAAATCGTCGTGACCCACCGGCCCGTTGTCGATCTGGCCACCAACTCGGCCGTGCGTTCCGAGCTGATCTTGCGGTGGGATCATCAGGAGCACGGCGTCATTCCGCACGATCGATGCGTCGAATTCACCGAACAGACGGGTTTCAGCTCGATGCTGCTCACCGCAACGTGCCGCGAGCTTCGGGCGACGCCGGACGTCCCACTGAGTGTGAATCTGACCCGGCGACAGTCCACCGACATGGAGCTGGTGAGCAGCGCACTTCGGTCGTGGGACCTCAATCAGGTGTCCCACGAACGGCTCTGGCTCGGCATGCCGCTCGATCTGTTGTCCGACGCGAATGGTGAGGCCGCGGACGCCCATCAGGTGCTCGCCGATCTGGGCATCGAGTTCATCGGGCTGGGTTTCACCGGATCACTGCGGGACTTGGCGTGCCTTGAACGCTTCTCGTTGCGGGCCGTGCGCATCTCCGCCGCGCTCACCAACACCACCTTGCGCGTGGCGAACCTGGTCCACCAAACCGGTGCGCTCCTGATCGTCGACGGGATCACCGCGGAGGAACAAGCGGACAGGTGGCGGCACGCCGGAGCCGATCTCGGCCAAGGTCCGCTGTGGGGTCCACACGGGACACAGGCGTTCCGGTTGGACTGAGTTTCGCCGCTGCGCGAAGGTACGAACCTCCGGCGCGACCCTGCTCACCAGCAGTCCGCAGTGGACGTTCGGGACGTCGCTCGAACGGCGGTAAGCACAAGGGAAACTCCCTGGCCACAATGCGATCCCTGAGTCGCGAACGAATGGGGATCGATGATGTTGAAGATCACGGCGGATGTCTTCTCCGGCAGGCCGAATCCCGCGTGGGAGGTCACCGACGAGAACGAGATCCGTGCCACCCTTCGGGAACTGACCGCCGGTGCGACGTTGCTCACCGCCGACACACCGGCGGGCGGGCTTGGCTTGCGCGGGTTCCGGCTGGAGCCGCACGCCGACGAGCTGGCGTCCGACTTCGGCATCGGCAGCCCGATGTACCTTCCGGTCGGCCCGCAAGCGCTTGGTCCGCGGGCGGCGGAACTGGCCGAGCGACTGATCAACCTCGCCGATCGTGGCGAGGCGATCACCCTCGAAGGCGCGCCCGCGCTCGAAACCTCCGCGACCGAGATGCTCACCGCGCAACTCCAGGAAGTCAGCCAGCTGTCACGAAGCACCATGACCGACACCGACCGAGCCACCCCGGAGGAAACCGTGGGAGCGGAAGCGACCTGTTTCTACGACCGCACCGCGTTCAACCCGGGGTTCTGGAACAACGACGCGACGGTCATGCGATGCAACAACTGCTACAACTACGCGAGCAACTGGCGCACCAACACCTTCGCGCAACCAGGCCTCGGGTGCGGCAGCATATACCAGTCGATCAACTGCAACGAGGTCACCAGGGCGGCGCTGTGTGACGGCATGCATCGGCGCTTCGACTGCTTCCCCGACTCCGAGATACCCCGCAACCTGGTGGCGTTGGTCATCGCTCCCCCGCCGGCGTTCGGCAACGGCGACTACCACTGGTTCCGCTACCACCTCGAAGGATTCTGGGGCCACAAACCCGGCGGGACCGCGGCGCGCAACTACGACAACAGCGGCGTGGTGATCAACAATCCGGAAACCGCCAACCGCGGGCCGTACACTATCTTCTGCGGCTACTTCTACGGCTGCAACACCCAACGTCAACGCATCCGCGGCTTCGGTTGCTGATCAGAGTCCGGTGAGGGCATGGACGTCCAGATCGACGTGTTCAGCGGGCGGCCGAACCCCACGGTCCGCCTCGGTCCGGCGGCCGAGTTCGTCCAGCGGCTTGCCGGTCTGCGGCCGTCGGCGGGCAGGCCGAGGGACGGCCTTGGCTACCGCGGTCTGTACGTCCTGCCCGACCCGGATTCCCCGTTCACCGAGGTGTTCGTCTCCGGCGGCGTGGTGCTCGTTCGTGACCTCACCGGAAACGAGCGACTACTCGCCGATCCCGGCCGGGAGCTGGAACGCTGGCTCATCGATGCCATCTCGTCCGAAGTGGAACCAGATCTGCTGGCCAGCCTGCACGACGATTTGCCTTAGTCACGTAGCGGCGGGTAGAAGTGTGCCGGGACGCAGTTGTCTGGCTGAGAGATAACGGCGGCGGTCGGTGACCACGATGGTTGCCAGCGTCCCGACCGCCAGCCACACCGCGAGCTGGACGACGCCGGTGACGGACCCGTCCGTCCCTGTCGCGATGGCGCGCAACGCGAGGATCGCGCCGTGCGTCGGCAGATAACCGCTGAGGTCGTAGAGCGGGCTGGGCAGCGTTGACATGATTCCGGTGGCCACGGCCAGGATCAGCACCGCGAGCGAGGCCAGCCGCCCCGGGCGGCCGAAGATGCCCGTAACGGCTTGATTGATCGCGACGAAGGCCAACGCGGCGAGCAGTGCGACACCGAGGAAGCCCAGCGTTCGCGCGAAGGTCAACTGCAGAACGGGCGCGGCAATGGCCGTGATCGCGACAGCGGCGAAAACCGCCGCTGTCGCTCCTGGCAGAGCTGCCCGGATGATGATGCGCCACGTGGGCTCGCGAGCGGTCAACACGGCAGCGGGAACCGCCCTTGTGACCAGATAAGTCGCAAGGGCGAGCGCCCACAGGGCCAATGCCGCGAACAACGCGATGGCCAACGGGCCGACGCGGATATCGCTGCTGACTGCGGTCGTGGGATTGGCGGCGACAGTCTTCAGGTGTGCCCGTTCTTCCGGCGTGTACGACGGAACCTGGTCGCGTCCCTTGTCCAGTGAGCTGGAAAGCTCGTGCGCTCCCGAGTCTACTTTGTTCACGCCGTCGCGGAGTTGGGTCGCGCCATCGGCTAGTTTGCCTGTGCCGTCGGCAAGAGAACGGGATCCTGTCGACAGCTTCCGTGCTCCGCTGGCGGCGGCGGAGATGCCGCCGGCGAGGTCGCCCGCCTTGGCTGCGAGCTGAGTGTTGCCGTTGGCGACCTGACGGGCTCCGGCGGCGAGTGCCTGGACCGAGTCCCGGGTTTGCACAGCCGCCGCACGGACTGTGTTGCGCGCACTGTCGATTTTGGATGCCTCAGTGCTGAACCTGGCAGCAAGTTGCTTCAGTTCCGCGCAGACGGCGGCCTCCGAGCACTCGTTGGCCAACTGCCGCAGTTGGGCCGCGGTGTTCTCCGCCGATGGCATCGAGTCGATCGCTGCGATAATCCGGTTTGCCAGCGGGACAACGGCACTGGCGAGTTGCTCGTTGCCTTGCGCCACCTGCTGTGCTCCGGCGGCGAGCTGACGCGTCAAGGCCGGCAGTTGCGCCGTGTCCCGTTCGGCTTGGCTGAGCCCCTGGGACAGCTGGCTGGATCCTGCCGCGAGTTGCCCAGCCGCGGCATTCAGCCTGCTGGCGCCATCGGCCACCTGCTGGGCGCCGGGTTTCAGTTGGCCGGTGCCGTCCGCCAGTTGGGCGGCGCCGTCTGCGGCTTGGTTGATCTGGTCGTGGATCGTGCCGAAGGCCACGTAGACGTTGTCCAGATAGGTCTCGACGACCTGTTGGTTGAGCGTTTGCTGGGTCGCCCGGGCGATCTGTTCGCTGATCGTGGGATCGGCGACTCCGGTGGCATGGGAGGTCTGCACGCGCAGCTCTGCTTTGGTTGCCGCGAGGGGCTTACCGGTCGCCGTCGAGGTCGCCCGGGCCGAGAAGTCCTGAGGAATCGTGACGGCGGCGGCGTATTTGCCGTCCGTCAGGCCTTCGGCGGCATCGGCCGGATCGGTGAGAACCCAGGTGTACGCGGAATCGCTGCTGTGCGTGAGGTTTCCGGCGAGCTCGCGGCCCAGCGGGATGATCTGCCCGTTGACGGTCACCGGTTCGTCGTTGTTGACCACGGCCGCGGTCGCGGTGCCATGATCGGTGCCGGGCGACCAGAACGCCCACGTCAACACGCCCATGATGAGCACCGGCACGACGATCAGGCCGGTCCAGGTCTTCCAGGTCAGCGGGCCCGACGCGATGGCACGCGCGGAGTTGGCGAACGGCTTGAGCATCAGGACACCTCGACCAGTTGCGGGGTGAGCGCGAGCAGACGGGTACGGGCGGGCAGCAGATCCCGGATACGGTCCGGGTCCTGGCAGGTCAGCACGATCGACGCTGGGCTTCGAGCGATGAACTCACGCAGTGCGGCGCGGTTGTGGCCGCGCAGGACCAGGTCCACGTCGTCGATGAGGATCAAGTCGACGTCGTCGGGCAGCACCGGATCGGGCTTCTCGCGGCAGGACACCAGGGCGACCTCACCACGTACGGCATGGGTGTGCTGGGGTAGAACGCGGCCGAGGACCTTGAGGTCACCTTCTACTTTGGCCACTCGACCGGCCAGCGTGAACAGCAAGGCCGTCTTGCCAGCCGGACCAGGGCCGTGCAACACGAGAACGTCACCACGCGGCAGGTTGATGTCCACTCCACTATAGACAGGCCGGCCACGATCGTCGTTCAGCCGCAAGTTACGAGCGCTGATGGCCTCGTCGGCGCCAGGCCAGTCCGCCAGGCGCAGCTCGTGCACAAGGGAATCGCCCTCGGCGTCGAAGACTGGCAACGACCGGTCGAGTTTCGGCGGCAGGCCCCACGCGCGGTGCCCGAGCAGCGCGAGAACCGCCGGCACGAGCGTCATCCGGACCAGGAACGCGTCCACGAACACGCCGACCGCGAGGCTGAACGCGATCGGTTTGATGGTGGCACTGCCCTCGGGCACGAACGCGGCGAACACCGCGAACATGATCACCGCGGCCGCGACCACCACACGGGACGCCGAGATGAAGCCGGATTCGACGGCGTGGCGCGGGTCTCCCCCAGCCCGGTTGACACTGTGGACGTAATCCTCACGGATCCGGGAGACGAGGAACACCTCGTAGTCCATCGCGAGTCCGAAAAGGACTCCCATCAGGATGATCGGCAGGAAGCTGATCACGCTGCCGGTGTGGGTGACTCCCAGCAGATCGGCGAGGTGTCCTTGGCTGAACACGAACGACGTGGCGCCGAACGCGGCACCGACCGACAGCAGATACCCGGCGGTGGCCTTGATCGGGACCCAGATCGAGCGGAACACCATTGCCAGCAGGATCAACGACAGCCCTACCACCAGGATGCCGAACGGGATCAACGCGTTGCCCAGCTGGGTGGACACGTCGATGCCCACCGCCGTGATCCCGGTGACCGCGGTCTTCGTGCCGTACGCGTCAAGGAAATGCTGTCGCTGGTCTCGCAGTCGAGTGACCAGTTCCTCGGTCTGCGGCGAGTCGGGTGCGGTGGCCGGGATGACTTGGATGATTCCGGTGTCGCCCTTGGGATTCGGTGTCGCGAGCGGAACGGATGCGACACCCGGCAAAGTCCGGATCTCGTCGGCGATCTTACGTACCAGTCCCACGGGGTCGGTGCTGGTGATGATGTCCGCTGTGACGATGAGCGGCCCGTTGTAGCCGGGCCCGAAGTGCTCGCTCACCACGTCGTACGTGTCCCGCGCGGGCGTTCCTTCCTCCTCGGTTCCGTTGTCCGGCAACGCAAGCCGAAGGTCTGTGGCGGGTATGGCGCAAATCGCCAGGCCCGCGACCACGACCAGCACAGTCACCAGCGGAGCCTTGGTGGCCGTACGTACCCACCAACGAGCGATCTGCGGAGGCTTGCGGCGCCGCTTCTTTCGCCGAACGCGTGGCCGCATTCGGTTGCCAGCAAATGCCAACAACGCGGGTACGAGCGTGACGGCAATGGCGACCGCGAACGTGACGGCGACCGCCGCGGCGACACCCATCGTCGTAAGGAACGGAATTCCAGCAACAGCAAGGCCTAGCAGCGCGATCACGACCGTCAGCCCGGCGAAGATCACGGCGGACCCGGCGGTGGCGGTGGCCCTGGCGATCGACTCCTCGACGTCCAGACCTTCGGCCAATTGGTCACGGTGCCTGGACAGCAGGAACAAGGCGTAGTCGATGCCGACCGCGAGGCCGAGCATGACCGCGAGCATCGGCGCGGTCGACGAGATAGGGGTGACGAGAGTCGCCAGGTAGATCAGGCCGACCGAGATGCCCACCCCGAGCACGGCTGTCAGCAGCGGCATCACCGCGGCGATGACAGACCGGAACATCAGCAACAGCACCATCAGCGCGATGACCAGGCCGATGCCCTCGGTCGGGCTGAGCTTGGGCACACGGTTGGAGAACGCGTCACCGCCTGTGTAGACCTTGCCACCGGTTTCCCTGGCAAGGTCTGCCGAAATGGCCGCAAGCTCCGCCTTGGTGCCGGGCTCGACCTGCGCGAGGTCCACCTTCAACGGCACGGCGATCAGGGCTGTGTGCTTGTCGGCGGACACCGCGCCGGAAACGTCCTTGCCGAACGGGTTGATCACGGTCGCGACCTGGTCGACCTTGCCGATCCGGTCCACCGCGCGCCCGACCGCGGCCCGCGCATCGTCGACGTCGCCGGGCACGACCAGGACCAGCTGCGCCGACGTACCGCTGACCTCGGGAAACACCCGACCCAGATAGTCGAGGGCGTCTTGGGACTCCGAGCCGGGGATGGCGAACGTGTCGTCGGTGCCCTGGTTGAACAGCAGCGTCAGGCCGCCGATGGCAGCCAGCGCGACCACCCAGATAGCCACGACGAGGACCCGGGCTCGCGCCGCGGCGCGTCCCAGTCCATACAGGAATGACGACACCGCTCCTCCAACCGGATACATCGTGTATCGTAATGCAAGATGTATCCGATGCACTGTGCATCGTGCCGGCCACAGGAGTGAGAAATGACGACCCGACGGCGTGCGGAGACCCAGCGCAGGCTGATCGACGCGGCCTACGAGGTGTTCTGCGAGCTGGGCATCCGGGACGCGCCGGTCGAGGTGATCTGCGAGCGGGCGGGCTTCACCCGTGGCGCCTTCTACTCCAATTTCGACAGCAAGGAAGACCTGTTCCTGGCGGTCTACCGGGAGCAGATGCAGGAGCGCGTCGACCGGTTACGAGCCGCGGTCGACGACGCGGCCAAGTCTTCCGACGACGTCACCCAGGTGCTGCAGCACGCCGCGGTCCTGTTCATGGAGTCGCTGACCTCGGACGTGACCTGGTACCTGCTCAACGTCGAGTTCCGCGCGCAGGCGTTGCGGCAGCCCGAACTGCGCGCACCGACCGCGGCGGCGGAGGCTCGTTTCCACGACGGCTTGGCCGAAATCCTGCTGGGACTGCTCAACAAACTCGGCTTGCGGTTGACCGTCGAGCCGCGCAGCGCCGTCGACACGATCGTCGCGCTGTACCAAACGATGCTCGAACGCTCTTTGCTCGGCGAACAAGACAGCCGGTACGTCACCGACGTCATCCCCCGCGTCTTCGCCTCCTTAGTGACAAGGGAAAACTGATGCGCATCGACACCCACCAGCACATCGTGCCGCCGCGGTACGCGGAATGGATGCACGACAAGGGAATCCGCCCCGGCGGCGTCGACCTCCCGTCGTGGTCGCCCTCCGCGGCCCTGAAGTTCATGGACGGACACGGGATCCAGACCGGAATCCTGTCCTTGTCCACTCCGGGCGTCTACTTTGCAGACGCCGCCGAAGCCCTCCGATGGGCCCGGGAAGTCAACGAGTACACGGCCGCGGTGGTGGCGAAGCATCCCGAGCGGTTCGGATTCTTCGCGACCCTGACCCTGCCCGACGTGGAAGGCGCGTTGGCTGAGGCCTCGTACGCGCTGGACACGTTGCACGCGGACGGGATCGTGTTGCTGGCCAACAACGACGGGCGTTACCTCGGCGCCCCGGAGTTCGAGCCGCTGCTGGAGTTCTTGCACCGCCGTGCGGTCACGGTGTTCATCCATCCCGGCGAACTGCCCGCGCCGGAAGTGCCGGGAATTCCGACGTTCACCGCGGACTTCCTGCTCGACACGACCCGGACCGCGATCAGCTTGATCCTGTCCGGCGCGATGAAGAAATACCCGGGTATCAAGTTCATCCTGGCGCACGCGGGCGGATTCGTGCCGTACGTCGCGTACCGGATCCTGCTGACGATGCTGAACGAGAAGAACAAGGCCCAGCAGGCGTGGGCGCTCGTGGACCAGAAGCACCAGATTCCCAAGCACCTGGCGGTGTTGAAGCAGTTCTACTACGACGTCGCGCTGTCCTCGACCCCGGCGGCCTTGCCGAGCCTGCTGGAAGTCGCGGATCCGGCACACATCACCTACGGCAGCGATTTCCCCTTCGCGCCGCCGGTCGCGATCGGCTTTCTCAACAAGCAGTACGAGAACTATCCGCTGACACCGGCGTTGCGGGACGCGATCGACCGCGGCAACGCCGAAGCTTTGTTCCCCCGGTTGAAGATCTAGGTCTTGATGAGCGGCGCGTCCCGCGACAACTCCCGGAACCCGACGCCGTAGTACAGCCCGCGTGCCTGGGGATGTCCCGGTGCACCCAGGCACGCAACCGTCATGTGAGTGGCCCCGGCTGCCCGCGCGAGATGCATCCCGTGCAGCAGCATCGCCCGTCCGAGTCCCAGACGCCGGTAGCCCGGATGCGTCCCGACCGGCTCGAACTCAGCGGTCTTGTTCGCTTCGTCGAGCCACATGATCGTCGAGGACGCCATCGTGCCGTCCGGCGCCTCCACCAGGACGTGCAGGTCGCCGCGATACGCCGCCGTCTGCCGGATGCCTTCGTAGCTCTCGGCCGTGTACGCCGTGGGAGCCCAAGCGTCTACATGCGCCTGGACCGCGGCCTGCGGCCCGACCTCGTCGGCGGTGCGAAACCGGAATCCGTTTGGTAGCACCGGCTGTTGCACGTCGGTGAGGTCCCGCTCGTTGAGCTGCGTCCAGGACCCGGTGTCGCCGAGCGAGGCCGGGTCGGTCTGGTAGCCGTGCGCCGCCCATCTCCTCAGGGCGAACTCGTCGGCGGCGCCCGGCAGCACCGTGCGCTCGATGTCACCCGCCGTGGCGTCGTACCAGTCGATCACCTCGTCGACCACTGCGGCGTGATCGGGATGGACCTGATACGCCAGGTAGGCACCGGTCACGTTCTTGACCGAGCCGTCGCTGCGCTTCACTTGGCGCGGAAGGTGAGCCCAGCCCCACGCCACCAGATCCCCGCCAGAGAACCACAGCCGACGCCGCCAGCTCGCGCCGTCGCTGGCGTGGCCCTTGCCCCAGTTCCAGGCCAGTTCGCCGAACGACGCGTCGCTGTTCACCAGGTCTGGGCGCGTGGCAGTGACGCGCTGCGCCAGATCCTGCATGAGCTGTACGTCTTCTGCGCTCACCGGCTCGACCTCTGCCATAGTGGGCCACTGTGTCAGGACGCCGCGAAGGCCGTCGAACGGTTTTCCGCGTGCTTACCCCTTGAGGTGGCTGGCTGCGTCGAACAGGACGCGGGCGTGCAGCTCGAACAGGGCCAGCAGGTCCACGCTGCCGCCGCCGATCTGTTTGGCGATGAAAAAACCGTCGGCGCCGCGGCCATCGCGTACGTGGCCAGCAACTGCACCGACTGCGGGCTCAGTTCGGGCGCGAACTCCTCGATCGCCTCGACGATCCGCTGGTGCTGTTCCGCACTTGTGGGCACCCTTCGTGGCTTCCGCAGCAGATGATCAAGCAGGTCTGGATTCCTGAAGCGCGCTATCCCAAGGCCCCCGCGCCAATTCACTGTGCTACCAGCGGGATCGCCAGCACGGCCGGACTGCGTCGTCAACACCGAGGGAGTGCTCCTCGACTGGATGCGAACGCATCATCACCCTGCGGCCGGACAATTTCGTCTACGTATCAAGAAAACACTTCGGCGACCCAGCCGGGCAAAACACCCACCGCAATTCACACGGGACAAAACCCGCGGGCGTGAATTCGCCGGAGCGGAGGATTCGTTCACCCACTGTTCGATTTCCCGGCCTATGGTCGGAAAATCATCCAGCACGGGGAGGATGCGTGGACGTTTCCCTGATCGTCCTGATTGTCGTGGTCACCGCACTGGCATTCGATTTCACCAACGGATTCCACGACACGGCCAATGCCATGGCCACGTCCATCGCGACCGGCGCGTTGCGCCCGAAGGTCGCGGTCGGCTTGTCGGCGGTGCTGAACCTGGCAGGTGCTTTCCTGTCCATCGAGGTCGCCAAGACGATCTCGAGCGGCATCGTCGACGAGACCAGAATCAGCCCGGCGATCATCTTCGGCGGGCTGGTCGGCGCGGTCATCTGGAACCTGGCCACCTGGCTGCTCGGGTTGCCGTCCAGTTCGTCGCACGCCTTGTTCGGCGGGCTGATCGGTGCGACCTGGGTCGCGTCCGGCGCCGACGCCGTGAACTTCGGGACCGTGGTGGAGAAGGTGCTGATTCCGGCCGTGGCCTCGCCGCTGATCGCGGGCATCGTCGCGGCCCTCGCGACCTACCTGGCGTACACGATCACCCGCAGGGCCCAGGATTCCGTTCGCACGCGGGGATTCCGGGTCGGACAGATCGCGTCGGCCTCGCTGGTGTCGTTGGCGCACGGGACAAACGACGCCCAGAAGACCATGGGCGTCATCACGTTGACGCTGATCACCGCGGGTTCGCTGCCTGCCGGTTCCCAGCCGCCGCTGTGGGTGATCCTCTCCGCCGGGCTCGCGATCTCGCTGGGCACGTACCTCGGCGGCTGGCGGATCATCCGGACGCTCGGCAAAGGCATCACGGACATCGAGAGCCCACAAGGGTTCGCGGCCGAGACCGGCGCGGCCGCGGTCATCCTGACCTCGTCACAGCTGGGATTCGCCCTGTCGACAACGCATGTCTGCTCCGGTGGCGTGATCGGCGCGGGTGTCGGCAAGCGTCTCGCCGAGGTCCGTTGGAGTACCGCCGGACGCATGGTGATCGCGTGGCTGCTGACGCTTCCCGCCGCCGCGGTCGTCGGCGCACTCGCGGGCGAGGTCGCCGGCCAGGGCACGTTCGGCACGATCGTGGTGGCGATAGTGGCTGCCGCGATCGCCGCGGGGATCTACATCGCCTCCCGGCGTAACCCGGTAGACGCCAGCAATGTCAACGAAGTCCCCGCGACCGCCGCGGCCTGAAGGAGCAGCACATGCACGTGAACTGGGGAGCACTCGGCGAGGTTTTCCTTGTCGCCCTTGTCATCGGAGTCGGCACGATCGGCCTGTTCTCGCTCGGCATCATGGCTTTGGACCGTCGAGAGGCGGCGGTGACCAACGGCCGTCCGGTGGTGGGAGCGACGGTCGTGTCAGTGCTGTGTTTCGTCGCATGTGCCGCGATCGTGGGCTACGGGATCTACCTGGTCATCGCGCGGTGACAGGATGGCGGTATGGGAAGGTACTTCGAGGACTTCGTGGTCGGGGATGTCTACAAGCATCCGCTTGGCCGGACGGTGACCGAGACCGACAATTCCTGGCTCACACTGCTCACCCAGAACACCGCGCCACTGCACTTCGACCGGCACTACGCCGCGCGGACGCAGTGGGGAAAGCCGCTCGTGGACTCGACGTTCACGCTCGCGCTGGTGACCGGGCAGAGCGTGGTGGACATCTCCCAGCACGTGATGGCCAACCTCGGCTGGGACCGGGTCCGGTTGCCCAACCCGGTCTTCGAGGGTGACACCATCTACTCGCAGTCCGAAGTGCTCAGTGCCCGCGAGTCGAAGTCGCGCGCCGACGTCGGCGTGATCCAGGTCCGGACCGTCGGTTTCAATCAGGACGGGGTCATCGTGATCACGTTCGAACGAACCCTCCTGGTGTACCGGCGCGGCCACGGGCCCGACTTCGCGTCCGTCGAGCCCGTGTGGGACGAGCGGTCCCGTAAGGCCGCCGGTCTTGATCACTCGCCGGGGTAACGGACCCCCAGCTGGGCGCGGACGTTGTCCATCGCCTCCATGACCCGGATGGTGGCGTCGAGCGGGAAGACCTCCGATTCGGTCCGGCCCTCGGCGAAGCAGCGCGCGGCTTCGGCAGCCTGGTACCTCAAGCCCGCGTGGCCGTCGTCGGCGACCTTCGCGTACTCGTCGACGAGGTTGTCGTCGCGGTCGTACATCCTGATCCCGGCCGGCATGTAGAACGTGCCCTGGATGTCCAGGCGGCCGGCGGTTCCGCACACCGAGGCGCTGGTGGCCGACCTGGCGAGCATCGAGGCGTGCAGGACGCCTTGCGCCCCTGCCGCGTTGGTGACCACGACGGTTTCCTGGCTGTCCACGCCCAGGTCCGTCAACGCTCCGACCGCGGTGATCGACGTGAACGGGCCGAGCACGAACTCGGCGAACGACATCGGGTAAACGCCCAGGTCAAGCAGGGCTCCGCCGGCCAGTGCCGGGTTGGCGAGCCGGTCGGGGCCATCGGGGTACAGCGGCTGGTCGTGGTCGGCGTAGACCGTGGTGACGTCGCCGATCAGGCCGTTCTCGACCACCTGGCGGATCACGTCGTAGTGCGGCAGGAACCGGGCCCACATCGCCTCGATCAGCAACAGGTTCTTCGAGCGGGCCAGCTCGACCAGGTCACGGGCTTCGCCGGCGTTGCGCGTGAAGGCCTTCTCGACCAGCACCGCCTTGCCTGCCTCCAGCGCCAGCCGGGCCTGCTGGTGGTGCTCGGAGTGCGGCGAGGCCACGTAGACGATGTCGACCTGCGGATCGTTCACCAGTTCCTGGTAGGAGCCGTACGCCGCGGCCGCCCCGAATTCGTCCGCGAACGCCTTGGCCCGCTCGGCGTTGCGCGACCCGACGGCGGCGATCTCCTGCCGCGTGCCCTGGCGCAGGGCGGTGCAGAACAGGTTCGCGATCCAGCCCGGCGCGAGGATCCCCCATCGCACGGCCGGAGCATCCATCGGGTCCGGCGTACGCGGAGCGGGAAGTGTGCTCATGGTCTTCAAATGTCCCTTCACGATGGACTGCGCAGGGTCTGTCACCTCATCATGCTTGGTAGCTCAACCGCTGCGATCGACCGGGGGCGGGAAATGCTGCGGGTGCACTTCACTGCCGAGGACCTCACCAGGATCCGGATCAGGGCACATCCTCATCCGTTATGGGAGGTCCTGCTCAGTCTGCACCTGCTGCAGACGCGGCGCGGCGCGGCCGTCTTCGGGCCGTGGCGGCGTGACGTGCGGGCCGCGTTGCATCCCTCGGGTGACATTCTGACCACTTTGGCTCCGCCCAAGGGCTACTCGCCGGACTTCCTTACGCCGTCCGTGGACAGTCCTGAGCTGGATGACGGGCTGGAAGTCGTGCTCAGCACGAGCAGCGCCACGCTGCGAGCCGACATGACCCGGTTGGCCGAGCAGACCAGGCTGCCGAGCTGGGCGTGGCGGATCGCGGGCGGGGACGCGGAGATGATGCGCAGGCTGGCCGACCGGATCCGCCAGTACCACGCCAAAGCCCTGTTGCCGTACGCACACGTGTTCAAGTCCCACATCCGCGAGGACTGGGCGCGGCGCGCCGAAATGGCCATGACGCACGGGCTCGAGCACGTTTTGTCCACATTGCACCCGTCGATCCGGTGGCGTGCGCCCGTGCTCGAAGTCGAGTATCCAGTCGATCAGGATCTCAGGCTTGACGGCCGCGGCCTTGTCCTCGTGCCGTCGTTCTTCTGCTGGCAGACCTCGATGACGTTCGCGGATCCGGCATTGCGCCCGGTGCTGGTGTACCCGGTCGATCCGGTGATCGGCTGGGCTTCCCGCGCATCGGCCACTCCGGACACACGATCGCTGGACGCGTTGCTGGGCCGGACTCGGGCGACCGTGCTGCGGGTGATCGCGGACAAGCCTTATCTGAACACCAAGGAACTGGCTCGCGCGAGCGGAACCACGCCGTCGGGTGCGTCTCAGCATGCGGCCGTTCTGCGTGCCGCCGGCCTGGTGAACACCCAGCGGCGCAACGGATCTGCGGTGCACTCACTGTCCAAACGAGGCGCGGCGCTGTTGGACAAGCCGGCCCTGGAGGACAGGGCCGGCTGTCGGATCTCAGGCTGAGTAACCCTTTGGCGGGATGAGCGTCGCCAGTTGGTTGAAGGTGAGCCAGTAGATCTGGTTGCCGCCGAAGTTGGCCGGGTCGGCGATCTTGACGGTCATGTCCGAGCTGTCGTAGCCGATCACCGTGAAGTAGTGCCAGACGGTGTAAGGCGGGTAGCCCGGCGGGTGGTTGTTCGGCGGGGCAACGATGTTCGCCACGATCGCGTAACCGTTGTTGATGTCCAGCACGATATCACGCCACAACAGATCCCGCTGTGCCTGGGTGGGCGGGTCGTTCGGCATTTCCTTTGTCTCGTACCAGCCCGTGCCGATGTGCATGTTCAGCACGCGGGTGACCTGCCCGATCCAGTCGGTGCCGTTGGTCGTGGTCGGCAGTTGTTGCGCGAGCGTCGCCTGGCTTGGCGGGTTGCTCTTCTTCGCCGAGATCGCGATCCGCGTCGCCGCGGGCCCGCACCAGTAGCCGGTCTGCTGGATCTGGTACTGGATGTTGAGCACGGCCATCGCGCCGACGCCATCGACCTTGGCAGGCGCGGGCATCGCCTTCACCCAGTCCGGCGGCTCCACGACGTTCTTGGTGTTCGCGACGGCCGCGACGGGCGCGCACACGAGACCGGTCATCGTCGCCAGAGTCAAAACCAATGCCTTGAGTCTCATCTCGCCGATTCCTTCTTGCGCAGGGACGAAAACGGCGGCGCGCCACGTATCCGACTCTACACTTGGACATTTCCGCCACAAGAAGATTCAATCCAGCTTGAATCCAACTGGTGAGCCGGTAATTCGGTACGCACAGCCGGTCGGCTGGCTTAGCGTTGACGGTATGACCCAGTACGACCGCCGCGCGTTGGCTCAGGCGTACATCGATGCCCAGCGCGAGTACAACTCGGCCGACGGGTACCAGGCCGCGATGCGCGTGTACCACCAGCAGATCCTGTCCGGACTGCAGCACCTCTTCGACTTCTCGTTCGAGTGCAACGCCATCGACGGCACGCACAAGCCGATCTTCCTGATGGTGCGCAACACCGCGGAGTCCAGTTTGGCCCTTCGCACGCCGTGGTCCACCATCCTCGAAGCCGGGCTTGTCTTCCGGCGACTGGAGGAAGCCGAGGCCTTGCAACCGGTTCTCGAGGCATCCGACCGGATCAACGCGCTCGTCGAGCAGGCCCGCACGGCGCACGTGACCATGCTGGAGGCGTTGCTGGATCCCATGCTCGGCGACCGGTCGTCGAAGGTCTTCACCTCCGAGGACCTGCGGGAGATCGGGATCGACGACACCCCACCGGACTCCGCGAACTACACGATCGACTGGGACGACTACTAACGGGTGTCCTTGACGACGGTGCCGTTCTGCATGACGAGGGTGACCCGCTCGCGATCCGCGAACACCGACGGATCGTCGAGCGGGTTGACGTCGAAGCCGACGATGTCGGCCCGTTTGCCGACCTCGATGGTGCCGATTTCCTCAGCGAGACCAAGGATTTCCGCGTTCTCCCGAGTGGCCGAGACGAGCGCGGCCATCGGCGTCTCCACTTTGGACCGGACGACCAGCTCGTCGCCACGGTTACGCTGATTCGGCCCGATCAGGTCGGACCCGAGGCCGATCCGGACACCGGCACGCCGGGCCGCGTAGATCGCGTTGATCATGCCCTCGCGGACGGTCAGTGCCCGCTCGGCGATGTGTGCGGGCAGGCCGATGGTGGCGGCATCACCGAGAACCATGTCGATGACCGCGAGTGTCGGGACCAGTGCGACGTCCTTTTCGGACATCAGCGCGGCGACCTCGTCGTCGATCTCCGAGCCATGCTCAACACACTTGACGCCTGCGGCGATCGCGGTGCGGACGCCTGTGTTGTTGTGTGCGTGCACGGTGACATACGCGCCACGGGCTGTCGCTTCTTCCACCGCGACGGCGATTTCTTCCTGGGTGAACTGGGTGTCGGACAGTTTGTCGTGAAAGGACACCACGCCGCCCGTGACGCAGAGCTTCAGGAAGCTCGCGCCACGCCGGAAAGCCTCACGCGCGTTGCGGCGCATGGCATCGGGGCCGTCGGTCAGCATTGTCCACGCCCTGAGGCCCGGGATTTCGTGCTGCACCCAGTCCGCGGTCGGCTCCCACTCGGGCGCCAGGTGCCCGTGGCCGCCGGTCTGGCAGAGCACCGGTCCGCAGTGCAGGATGCGAGGGCCGGGAATCTTGCCGCTGGCCACGACTCCGGCCAGACCGTTGTCGATCCCGCCGGTGTCGCGCACAGTCGTGAACCCGGCTTCGAGCGTTTGCGCGCAGTTGGCGAACATGTCCGCGGCGAGCTCGGCCACCGACAGCTGGTGGGTGACGCTGGCCTGCAGATTGCTCGACATCCCGAAGTGCACGTGCGCGTCGATCAATCCCGGTACGAGGGTCATCCCGGCGCAGTCGAGGACTTCGGCCCCGGCCGGGACATGGCCGCCGACCCGCATGATCCGGCCGTTCTCGACAAGCACTGGCTGCCCGGCAACAGGTTCACCACCGAGACCGTCGACAACCGTCGCACCCACCAACCACATCGGCATGAGCGCAACCCTAGCGGGAAATCCGGGCCTCAGCGGAAGAGCGCGAGCACGAGCACGCCAGCGACCACACCCAGCACAATCCCGGCCACGCCGTAACCAATCCGGTGCTCGCGCAACGCGGGCACGTTGCGGTCAAATGCGTATCGCCCCGGGCCGGTCAGCGAAAGTCCTGCGGCCACGACGGTCAGGAACAGCTCGTACTCGATACCGCCGCCAGACGCGAAGAATCCGGAGCCCCACATCACCGCGATCGCGTTGACCATCGTGCCGATGATCGCCGCCGCGGCCAGGGGCGTGAAGAGGCCGACGACCAGCGCGAGACCACCCACGACGTGGCTCAGGCCGGACAGAATCGCCATCAACGTGGCCGCGGAGTACCCACTCGACGCGAAGAACGCCGCCGTGCCGTCGATCCCGCCGCCACCAAACCAACCAAGGAGTTGCTGCGCACCGTGCGCGGCCATGATCAGCCCAATCGCGACCCGGAGCAGGAGAAGCCCACTGTCCTGCGTGGTAGTGCCGCTGCGTACCTCGGTGGTGACCATGTCAGACCTCCTCGTTAGTTCAAATTCGAACAAACCATAGCCGCTTGTTCAAATTTCAACAACTTGGGTTCCACTGAGTGGAAAGCCGGTCCACTACGCTCGTCGCATGGCGCTGGACGACCGGGAACTCGCCGCGTGGCATGACTTCCTGCACATCACCGCGATCATCAACCGGCGCATCGAGCAGCAGCTCAAGCAGGACGCCGGCTTGACGCACCCGCAGTACGAGGTGCTCAGCAGGCTGTCCGACGCGCCGGAGGGCTCACTGCGGATGACCGAGCTCGCGCAGGCGGCGGTGACCAGCAAGAGCGGCCTCACCTACCAGGTGACCCAGCTCGAGAAGGCCGGTTTCGTCGCGCGCCGCCACTCCCCTGGCGACGATCGCGGCGTGGTGGCCTACCTGACCGACAAGGGGTGGGCCAAGCTTCGCGCGGCGGCTCCGGGGCACGCTCGGCTCGTCCGCGATCTGTTCCGGGAAGGCCTGACGGACAAGGAGTTCTCCGGCCTGGCGACCGCGATGGCGGCGATGCGTCGTCACCTGGGCGATTGATTCAAAAAGTGGGCATTGACTGCGGGTAGACAGGACCAGACGAGCGCCGCGGCCGTGGCCAAGACCTGGATAGCGGCGAATACCGTGCTGACGGTGAACGTGTCGGTGATTTGAAGCACCGCAAGGATTCCACACAGGACACCGAACACCGTCAGCGTGACGCGGGCCCATTGCCGTCCAAACAGGAACTGCCGGACGATCGATGCGTACGCAGGCATCAGGCACAGCAGGAAACTGGCAGTCAACGCCGAGCTGATCGCGTTGCGACCGGTTGCCCATTGCGTCCAACTGCGACCGTGGCTTGGCAGGTTGTCGACGAACTCGGCTCCGAACTGCAAGGCCAAGGCAGCGATTCCGGCGGCCCACAGCCAGCCGACCCACAGGGTCTTGTCCGTACGGGTGTCGTGGGCGTTGTAGGCGTTGAAGTATTTCCGGGCGGTGGGAGTGTATGACAGTGCTGCCGCCGCGATCGCGCACAACGTTCGGGCGACCTCGATCAGGAAGAGGATGATCACGCCTTGGGATTTGCCTGCCATGATCACGCTGAGGCCGATGATCAGGGTCCAGGTGTAGTACACGGCGAGTCCCGTCAAGGCCATTCTGGCCACGGGCCTGCCTCGGTCGAACTTCGTGATCGCCACGATCACCAGTGCCACCCCGAGGGCGAAGCCGCCCAGCAGCCTTGGCACGTCGTCCCAGCGCACCCGGTCCAGCGTCTCGTACAGGCCGAACAACGCGGGCACCATCGTCAGGCCCGCCGCCGTCCACCACAGAACCACGGCCATGTACACCGTGTCCGGCCGGATCTGCCAACGCTCGCGCATGTTCAGTTCAGCCATGACAGGGACGGTAGGCCGCCGTCCCGGGAGTACTCCCCGCGTCCGCTATGCACCCAGCGAATTCCATGGACAACTGGACAGGACCGGAAGTTCCGGACATTCCATGGCGGTCAAGGAAAAGAGTTTGGTAAGAGTCTTGACGAATTGCCTTCCGAGCCGGTTGACTCGGTGCCACTTCTCCCCCTGCAAGGAGGAATCCCTGTGAAAAGGCGTACCCTCGCCGTTGTCTGCACCGCTTGCCTGTTCCTGCCGGTCGCGGGCGTGACGGCCGCTCAGGCGAGCCTGCCGGGCGCCGAACAGCAGTCCGCGGTGATCGCGGCGGTCGGTCTCGATGACCCCGCCAAGAAGGAAATCGCGATGAAGCTGGTGTCCAGTGCGGAGAACTCCTCGCTGGACTGGCGGGCGCAGTTCAAGTACATCGAGGACATCGGTGACGGCCGCGGCTACACGGCGGGCATCATCGGCTTCTGCTCCGGCACACACGACATGCTGGAACTCGTCCGGGAGTACACCCGCCGCAAGCCCAGCAACGTCCTGGCCAAGTACCTGCCGGCGCTGGAACGGGTCGACGGCTCGGACTCGCACGAGGGCCTGGACCCGAACTACACCAAGGACTGGAAGACCGCGGCCAAGGACAAGGTCTTCCAGGACACGCAGGAAGCCGAGCGTGACCGGGTGTACTTCAACCCGTCGGTGAACCGGGCGAAGCAGGACGGGCTGCGCACCCTCGGCCAGTTCATCTACTACGACGCCATCGTGATGCACGGTGACGGCGGCGACAAGACCAGCTTCAGCAACATCCGCAAGCGCGCCATGGCCAAGGCCAAGACACCGGCCCAGGGCGGCGACGAGACGGCGTACCTCAACGCCTTCCTCGACGCGCGTGTGTGGGCGATGAAGCAGGAAGAAGCGCACTCCGACACCAGCCGTGTCGACACCGCACAGCGCGTGTTCCTGCGCAACGGCAACTTCGAGCTCAAGACGCCGCTGTCTTGGAAGGTCTACGGCGACTCCTTCTCGATCAAGTAGAAGGGGCATGAAGACGGGCCGGCTGAAGAGGGGGTCGGCCCGTTTTCATGGATCGAGGTGTGTTTCGCTCGGATCGAGCACGATATGCGGGCGTCCGGTGACCGGGTGCGGTGTCACGGCAGCGGTGACGCCGTACACCTCGGCCAGCGTTTCGGAGTTGAGAACTTCCTCTGGTGTGCCTGAACGAACCTGCCGGCCGTGGTGCAGTAGGTGCAACTGGTCGCAATAGTGCGCGGCGAGGTTCAGGTCGTGCAGCGCGATCATGGCCGTCACCCCGAGCTTTCCCGGCAACGCCAACGCATCGAACTGGTGCCGGAGATCGAGGTGGTTGGTCGGTTCGTCCATCACCAGCACTCGTGGCTGTTGGGCGATCGCGCGTGCGATGAGGACACGTTGCCGTTCCCCGCCGGACAGGAAAGCAAACCGTCGATCCTTGAGGTCCAACGCGCCGACGGCTCGCAACGCGTCGGCCACGACTGTCCTGTCGCGATCGTCGTCACGTTCGAAAGCCTTCTTGTAGCAGGCGCGGCCCATCATCACCACGTCCTGCACGGTCAGGTCGAAGTCGCCGGTGGCATCCTGCAACACCGCTGCGAGCACGCGCGCACGGTCACGGGCCTTGGTCTTGGCCACATCGTGGCCGTCGATGTGGACCGATCCCGTTGCCAGGCCGAGAATGCCGATCATCGCACGCAGCAAAGTGGACTTTCCCGATCCATTCGGGCCGACTATCCCGACCACTTCGCCGGGTTTCGCGTCAAAGGACACATCGTCGACGACACGCCTGCCGCCCAGCTCCACGCTGATCCCGGAAACCTCGACGCGCGCCGTCATGACTTCACCCCACGCCGAGTCTGGCGACGAACCAGCCATAGGAAGAACGGCCCGCCGCACAAGGCCGTGAAGACCCCGACCGGAATCTCCTGCGGTGACGCGACCGTTCGCGCGGCAATGTCAGCCAGCACAAGGAAAGAAGCGCCAGCCAAAGCCACCGCGGGAAGTGCCCGGCGGTGATCGCTGCCAACGACCAAGCGCACGGCATGCGGCAGGATCAACCCGACAAAGCCGATCGGTCCGCTGACCGCGACCAGCAACCCGGTCAGCAAAGACGTGATGACGAACATGGTGATACGGAACCTGTTGACGTCCAAGCCCATCGCGATCGCCGCGTCCTCCCCCGCGTAGAGAAGATTGAGCGCCCGTGCGTTGGCCATCAGCGCGACCAGGCCAACGACAACAGCCACGAGCGGAACCCAGAGCGACCACGTCGCACCGCCGAGCGCACCGAGCAGCCAGGACAGAATCTGACGAGCGTGCTGAGCATTGTCGGCAAGCAGAAGCATCAGGCTCGTCAGCGCGGACAGCACGTACGCGACCGCGACGCCCGCGAGCACAAGCCCGACTGTGGTGAGGCGTCCACCAGATCGCGCGACGAAGTACACGACGAGCAAAGCCGCGAACGCCCCGACGAAAGCCGCCACCGACGTCGATGCCGCTCCGAACAAGGCAAACCCGGTCAGGATGGACGCCACGGCGCCTACCGAGGCACCGGAGGAAATCCCCAGAAGGTACGGGTCGGCAAGGGGATTGCGGACGAGCGCCTGCAGCACCATGCCCACAGTGGCCAGTCCCGCGCCGACGATCGCACCGAGGATCACCCGCGGCCCACGGGTGTTGGTGACCACTGCCTCGACGTACTCCGGCCCGGTCGAAGCGACCAGATCCGGCACGATCTGGTGCAGTACAGCGGTGATCACGTCCGTCGGCGCGATCGCGACCGACCCGATCCCGACCCCGGCGATCATCGAGGCCAGCAGGATCAACACCAGCAGGGCAATGGCGGCCGGGTAGGAGATCCTCATGGGTGCAACTGCTTGGCGAGGCCCTCGACCGCGTAAGGCGCGCGGACACCGAGAACCGTGTCCTGCAACGTCAATCGCGCGAACCGGCGGTCGCGGATCGCGGGCACTCCGGCCAGTTCCGGTTTGCCCAGCAGAAACTCGATTTTCTTGTCCACGGCCGGTGTCCCGTAGTAGTCGTAGATGACGATCACGTCGGGTGATCGTTGCAGGACTTGTTCCCACGAGACGTCGGCCCAGTCCTTCTGGACGTCACCGAAGACGTTCACACCGCCGGCCAGTTTGATGACCTCGTTGCCGATTCCCATGCCGCCCGAGGTGAACGCTGTGGCGTCGCCGCTGTCGTATACGAAGACCTTCACGGGCTGAACGCCTTTGAGCCGCTCGGTTGTCTTCACGACACCGGCCTGCAGCTCGGCGATCAGCGCGTCGGCGCGGTCCGGCACCTGGAAAACGCGGCCGATCGTGCGGATCTCCTCCCACACGTCGTCCATTGTGACCGCTCGGTCGACGCATTCCTCGCGGCTCAAATAGGTTTTGATCCCGGCCTTGGTGAACGCCTCCCGCGACCGGCCTTCCTTGTCGTCGAAGGCGCTGTCGTAGCCGCCGTAGACCAGGTCGGGGGTTTTGGCGAGCAATTGCTCGAACGACGCGTCCTTGTCGGCGATCTTCGGAATCGCTTTGTACACATCGGCGTAGCGCGGCAGCGGATCGTTGTCCGGGTAGACCGTGCCGACAATCTTGTCCTGCAGTCCCAGTGCGACCATGATCTCGGTCGGGTGCTGGTAATAACCGATCACACGCTGCGGCACGCCGTCGAACGTGATCCGCGTCCCACAGTTGTCGACCGTCACCCCCGCGTTGCTCGCGGCGGGTTTGCGTTCCGCGCAGCCGCTGAGGGCCAAGGCCATCACGATCAGAAGAACCCGTGCACGCACAATCACCACTCCGTCCGGGATGTCCACGTCCCAGCTGGGGCCGTCCGAACAGGGCAGTTCCTGACTTCCGTGACGAGGTCACGGTCACAGTGGCGGGACCGCGCCGGACTTGCACCGGCTTCCTGGTACCTGAACGGAACCGGTCCACGTCGGACCGGCGGCCACACCCTACATCGAGAAAGCTACGGACTGCGCAGCGCGTTGCGGACGAACTCGATGGCCTGGTCCTCGTCAACGCCGAGCCTGCGGACCGATTCGGCGAATCCGCGGGCGAGCTGCCGGAGCTGGGTGTGCAGAGAATCACCGGCGTCGGTGATCACCGCACCACGGCCGCGCCTGAGCTCGACCAGACCTTCGTCACGCAATTGTTGGTAGCCACGCAGAACCGTGTGCAGGCCGATACCGAGCGAGGACGCGAGTTCTCGGGCCGGCGGCAATTTGTCGCCGGGTTTGATGGACCCGTCGGCGAGCCCGGCACGTACCGAGCGCGCCACCTGATCGGCCAGTTGGACCGGCATCGAGGGGTCGATCGAAATCAGCACGCCAGCTCCCGGCGACGCGCGATCTCCCCGTTGACCAACGCGACGGCAGCCGTCGCGGCCCGCAGACTCACCACGAAGTCACGTGCGTCGCTGAGATGAAGGACCATGTGGTCGCCGCGCTGGCCGACGTACCCGAAACGATGGATGTCCTCCAGCAAAGGTGACCATTCCCTTGTATACCTTTGATCCACGGTTTCCGCGTATTTGATCTGCTGATACGGCACCCGTTGCCGGACTCGCATCAACGGCAGGTCCAGCACAACGCCTTCGCTGTCGATCTGCACGTTTGCCCGCGCCAGCAACAACAACGCGACACCCATCACAGCGAACGCCGCCGCATTGAGCACAACCGCCACCGCCACGAAGCCACAACCAAGACACGCGGCCTTCACCGACCGCATGGATTCGAAGAACACCACACGTTCCGTTGGACCGAGGTTGCGACGCAGCGCACCTTGGGGCAAGCCGCCCTTCGCGTCCGGCACGTCCGGCAGACGTCCGACGAGGACCCAGCCCATGCCCGCGGTGACTATCCCGATCGCCAGTTTCGCGAGGTCCGCCCAGCCAGGCGCCGGCTGCGCCGGGTACCCGGTGACGTCCACTAGCGGCGCCACATCGATGATCACGCCACCGGCGATCTGTCCGGCGAAAGCCCAGGACACCGCCACGACCCACCGCTGCAGCCTGGGCACCCGCCGCCAATACACCAGGGCAACGGCCGCAGCGACGGCCGCGGCCGCGAAGAACAGGAACCCGCTCGCCCAACCTGGCCAGGTCGGCGCGCCGTGTGCGTAGTCAGGGCCTGTCCGTGACCAGCCATCCACGTATGCCCGGTCAGGCAGGCGTTCCGAGAAAACCGCCAGCAGGACCCACGGCGCGAGCACGGCAAGCACCACAGGCAGCAAGGCCAGAACCCATACACGCGCACGCCAAGCCATGACACCTCCCCAAGTTGTTACTATAGTATGGTAACAAGGGGCACAAGAGTCAAGGCTGGACAGGGTCGAGCACGAAGACCCTGATCTCGCGGTGGTCGGCGCGATCGGCGTAGGTGTTGTACGCAGGCCAGTACGAGGCGACCGCGTCCCACATCTCCTGGCGCTCGCCACCGGTCAGCAACCTGCCTCGGACGGCCAAGCGCTTGCCCCGGAGAGCGACGACCGCGCCTGGGTTGGCGAGCAGGTTCGACGACCATGCGGGATGGCGTTCCCCGCCCCAGTTCGAGCCGATCACGATGTACCCGCCGTCGCGTTCCACGTACAGCAGCGGCACTTCGCGTTTCTGGCCACTCGTGCGGCCGATGGTGGTCAGCAACAGCGTGCGCAAGCCGACCGCCGAGCCGACGCCCAACTTTCCGCCGGTGACCCGCAGCATCCAGCGGTCGGCGGGCGCGAGGCGGCGCCCGATTGCCGCGAACACTTTGGTCTTGCCGAAATTGGCGACTATTCGCCGGAGTGTGGGCATGTCACGTCCTTCAATCCTCAGTGGACAGTCGGGCCGACGGCCCGGGACACGGTAGCGGGTGCGCTTACCTCGGACGTAATCGACTATGCGCCGGAGGCTGGACATTCTTGTGCCATGACTGAATACGAGAGCACCGCTCAGCGCTACATCGACAGCTGGAACGAGACGGACCCGGTGAAACGCAAGCACCTCATCGAGGAGCTGTACACATCGGACGCCACGTACACCGATCCACTCGGCACGGCCACCGGACCGCAGGCCATCGATCAGATGGTCGGCGCTGTTCAGCAACAGTTCACCGGGGCGACGTTCAGCCTGGGCCCGGTCGACGGGCATCACGACATCGCGCGGTTCACCTGGGAACTGGGCGATGCCATCGTCGGCTTCGACGTGATCGTCCTCGCCGACGGCAAGATCAAGAACGTCCACGGGTTCCTGGACAAGGTCCCGGGCTGAAGGGCTCGTTGTAGGTTCGCACCATGCTGGTCGGAAGACAGGACGAGGTCCAGCGGCTCGCGGACCTCGTCGGTGCGGCCCGTCGGGGCAACGGCGGTGTGCTTGTGCTGCGCGGAGAACCGGGCATCGGCAAGAGCACGCTGCTTGACCACGTCCGGCAGGCGGCGTCCGGCTTCATGGTGATCGAGGCGTCCGGTTCGGAGTTCGAGTCGGAGCTGCCGTTCGCGGCCCTGCACCAGCTATGCGTGCCGGTCCGGGCAGATCTGCCGGACGCCCTTCGGGTCGCCTTCGGCCTGGCCACCGGCAGGCCGCAACTGTTCCAGGTTGGCCTGGCCACGCTGGAACTGCTCGGTCAAGCCGCCAAAGACCGTCCGGTCCTCTGCCTCATAGACGACGCGCACTGGCTTGATGACGCGTCAGCGAAGGCGCTCACGTTTCTCGCGCGACGGATCTCCTCAGAGCCGATCGCGATGGTGTTCGCGGCACGGTACGGCCTGGAAGAACTGCCAAGCTTGGTTCTCGACGGACTGCCGGACGCCGACGCGCGCGCATTGCTGCAGGCAACCCTGGACGAACAGGTACGTGACCGTATCGTCGCCGAAGCACGCGGCAACCCGTTGGCATTGCTTGAGCTGCCAAGGGCAGGTGGTTTCGCGCCGCCTGACACGTCCACGATCACGAGCCGGATCGAACGCAGCTTCCAAGCCAGGCTGGACGGCCTGTCCGAGGAAGTCCGGCTCCTGCTCACGCTCGCGAGCGCGGACCCGACCGGCGACCCGAACCTGCTGTGGACCGCGGCCGCTCAACTGGGCATCGAGGCAACGGCGGGTGGCGCCGCGGAAGCCTCGGGCCTGGTCGAGTTCGGCACGCGCGTGCGGTTCTGCCATCCGCTGGCCCGATCCGCCGTCTACCGGGCCGCCGACGCAGGCCTGTTACACACCGTGCACCGAGCGCTCGCTGACGTCACGGATGCGGCTACCGATCCCGACCGCCGCGCCTGGCATCGGTCCCAATCCGGCACCGGGCCCAACGAGGACATCGCCACCGAACTGGAGGACTCCGCGTCCCGCGCGCGGTCGCGTGGCGGTGTCGCGGCGGCCGCGGCCTTCCTGGAACGCGCGGCGGCCTTGTCCGCGGACAACTCCAAGCGTGTCGACCGCACGTTTGCCGCCGCGCAGGCCAAGCTCGACGCGGGTGCGACCGACGCGGCGGCAGCACTGCTGACCACTGTGGAAACCAAGGCGCTGGACGAACGCACGCGCGCGAAGGCCGACTTGCTGCGCGGGCAAGTCGCGTTCGTGCGCCACGGCGACAGCAACGGCCCCACATTCATGTTGCACGCCGCCCGGCGGCTGGCCGACATTGATCCAGCCTGGTCACGCACATGTTTCCTGGACGCGCTGGAAATGGCGATGGTCGTGGGCCGGGGCAGCGGCGTCATGGACGTGGTTCTGCACGCGGCCCGATCCGCGCCACCCGCGGCCGACATCCTGGACGCCTTGGTGCTGCTGAACACGTCCGGGCACAAAGCCGCGGCTCCCGCGCTGCGTGCGGTCCTCGCCGACAGCACGACGTGGACGCGGCGGCCTGCGCTGGCCACCATGGTCGCCGGTGAGCTGTGGGACATCGACGCGCACATGGCGATCGTCGAGTGGCTGATGAAGACCGGGCGGCAGTCGGGCGCGCCGATGGTGCTCCGGCTGGGGCTCGCGCAAGGTGCGTTGGAGTCCGCGCTGACCGGCGACCTTTCCAAGGCGGTGGACGCGATCGCGGAGGAGGAAGCTCTCGCGGACGCGATCGGTGCGCCGTCGATGACGTACCCCCGGCTGTTCGTCACGGCGTTGCGTGGCCGGCGCGATGAAGCGACCGAACTGATCGAGACCGCGACCACGGTGGCCAAGGCCAAAGGGATCGGCCAGCTGGTGGCGAACGTCCACTGGTCCGCTGCCGTGCTGCACAACGGGCTCGGCGACTATCCGGCCGCGCTGGCGATGGCACGGGAAGCGGCAGCGGCCGGTGACCTGTTCCTGGCCGGTGCCGCCATGCCGGAACTGGTGGAGGCCGCGGTCCGATGCGGCGAGTACGACCTCGCCACATCGGCGCTGGAATCGCTGACCGAACGGACCCAGGCCAGCGGTACGCCGTGGGGTCTGGGCCTCGCGGCGTACTCGCGTGGCATGGTCACCGGCGACGAGGACGACTACCGCGCCGCGATCGAACTGCTCGCCGACTCCCCGGGACGCCCTTACCGGGCCAGGGCCCATTTGCTGTACGGAGAATGGCTGAGGCGCCAGAACCGAAGGCTGGACGCCCGCGCCCAACTCCGTACGGCCCATGAACTGATGTCCACCATGGGCATGGAAGCGTTCGCCCGCCGTGCCTCGGACGAACTGCGCGCGACCGGTGCGCAGGCACGCAGCCGCGCGACGAACTCCCTCGATGAGCTCACGATGCAGGAGACGCACATCGCGCGGCTCGTGGCCACCGGCGCGACGTCCAAAGAGGTTGCCGCCCGGCTGTTTCTGAGCCCGCGGACGATCGATGCCCATCTGCGCAACATCTTCCGCAAACTCGGGATCACCTCGCGGCGGCAGCTGAGGGATCTGCCGGACCTCAGGTGAGGGCCGGGATCTCCGTCATCCCGATCTGCTGGGCGAACCACAGGCTGTCCGCGTTCGCCCAGTACTCCGCGATCACCTCGTCGGCGATCTTGAGGATGTCCGTGCCGTAGAACTCGATCCGCCTGCCTTCGTAGGTTCCCTCCGCGTGCCACCTGATGACGACAAAGGGATCGTCGACGAACGGGCCGACATGGATGCCGAACCGCAGCTCGGAGATCATCGAGTGGATGCCGCTGACCCACATGCGCAGGTTGTCCCTGCCCACGGAGTCCGTGGCCGGGCCACCGGCGAGTGGAGCGGCGTGTGAGGTGAAGCCGGGGTGGATCACGCTGTCGATCAACGACAGGTCGCCGTTCCAGATCTTGGCCCACGCCGCGACTGTCTTGTCGAAGGACATCGTCATTCTCCGTGCTTGCCGGGAGCGGCGCTGCCGCTGTACTCGCCGAGATCGGAGACGAGCTTCTGGATGTCGGGCATGGTGTCGTAGCGGCGCTTGTGCAGCTCGGCGATCTTCGTACCCAGCTCGGGGTCGAGGTCGTCGGTGATGTCGAACGAGACGAACTTGTCGACCAGTGGCAGCCCGACCCGGTCGGTGTTCAAGTGCGCCGGGTGGATGAGGTACTCCCAGTAGCCGTCGAGGTCCTCGAGCACGAAGGTCGCGGCCCATTCGTAGTCGCCGCCGTGGTCACGGCCGACGATGAAGGACTTCACCGACGGGATGACCCTGCCCTGGTTGCGCAGGCTTTCCAGGGCCACCTCCAGCTGCTCGGGCGACGCGTCCGGCTTGGTGGTGAAACGGATGCTGTGGTAGATCATCGAACTGTCCTTTCCTTGGTGGTGATGAGTGCCGATCCGACGGCGGCGACCGCCAGCGCCGCACCGCTGTAGGTGAACGCGTCGGCGATGCCGATGGTCTGGACGAGGGGATGCACGGCCAGCGGCGAGAGGAACTGGCCGAAGAAGATGCCCGCGACAAGTCCACTGAGGACTCTCCCGCGCCGCGCCGGGTGCGCGAGGTCAGCCAGGCGCAGGTTCAAGTTCGGGACGACGAGTCCGACACCGGCACCACCGACGAGCAGCCCGATCACGACGAGGACGACATTGCCGGCCGTGCCGATCAGCAGCCATCCCACACCGAGCGCCAGCACGCTCGCCGTAGTGATCATGGTGGGACTCAATCGGTTACGCGTGCGAGGGAAGGCAAGCGCGCCAATGACTCCAGTCACTGTGCTGCCCGCGACCACAGCGCCGGTGAGTGCCGGGCCCACCCCGAAGTCGGCCAGCAGAAAGGGAAGTTGCGTCGGTGCCATGTAGAAGACAAGCGTCGCAACGAGAGCCAACGCGTAGATCCCGAAGATCCGCTGCTGCTGTTCCGATTTCGCCGACACCGCGACCCCGCTGGCTGTTCTCGGCCTTTCCGGTACGGCGAGAATCGCGAAGGGCACGATGAGCGCCGCGAAGGCGTAGATCCAGAACGGTGCCTTCCAGTCCACGGCGGCCAGCAGACCCGCCAACGGCAGGAATATCACTCCGCCAAGGCTGGCGAAGGCCTGTTGCAGGCCGAGGAACGAGGCTCGTCGCGGGCCGTCGAACCAATCGGTGATCATCGCGCTGACGGCCGTCATGATCCCGCCGACCGCCGCGCCGAGCAGTGCTCTGGTAGCCAGCAGGACGTACAGGTCGTCGACGAAGTAACCCGCAGTGCCCGCGAGTGCGTACAGAACGAGGCTGCCGACCAGTAACGGTCGTCGTCCGAGACGGTCCGCGACCGTTCCCGCCAGGGGTGCGCTCATCGCGATCGCGAGCGATGTGACGGTCAGGGCAAGCCGGACCAGGACGTCCGAGTCCGGGAAGACCGTGGTCATCGCGGGCAGGCTCGGCGCGATGATCGCCGCCGCCATGATCGTCAACATCGCTGCTGCCAGCAACGTTGCTCTGGCTGTCCGTGTCGGCATCGTGCCTCCTCCCGTCCGTGGTGACGGGATCGAGATTCGCAGCGGTGCCGCAGTGGTCGCGTCGGTGAAAGTTGCCTATTCGCTGCCTACGTACGACATAGGTGGTTTTCGCCGACGCGAGCGCGCGCGTGCTGGCACGAGCCTGTGAGCATGGAAAACAAGCAGATTGCTCAGGGCGCGCTCGTCGTGCTCGCAGTAGGTCAGCTCATCACCTACGGGGTGCTGAGTGGTCAGCCCAACATCGGCATGATGGCCGTCGCGGCCGTTCCATTAGTCGCCGCCGCGCTGCTACAAACGCGACGAAGGTGGGTCGCCGTGACGGCGGTGCTCGTCGCGGTCGCGTCTGTGATCGGCAGCGGGATCGGCGCGCTGTCGTTCGACCTGGTCCGTCCCGGATCGGTCGGCCCGTTCGCCGTCGCTGTCGTGCAGCTTCTCGCCGCTGGTGTGGCGATCGCTTTTCTCCGGCCGTTCAGCGTACGGGCGGGTCTGGCAGCCGGGGTGGTGGTCAGTGCGGTGGCCGGTCTCGGCATCGCGCTGGCGCTGGGGCAGACCGACGACACGGGCAGGCTGACCGCAGACCAGCTCGCCAAGGTGCCGACCGTGACCATGGTCAACTACCGGTTCGAGCCCGCGCAGTTGAAGGTGCAGTCCGGGCAACCGGTCGCGTTCCGGTTCGTCAACACCAGCGGGGACGACCACGACTTCGTGATCGACCAGCTGGGCGTGAACGTGAGTGTCCCGAGTGGACGGACGCGGGTCGCCGTCGTCGATGTGCCGGCGGGCACGTACGCGCTGCACTGCTCGATGAGCGATCACCGCGAGTCCGGGATGGTCGGCCGTCTCACGGTGGACGGACAGCACCACCATGGCTGAGATATCCCGCAGAGCCGTCCTTTTCGGCGTCGGTGGACTGCTCGCCGCGGGCAGTGTCGCGATTCCGGTCATCCGAGGACTCTCGAGCCTGCCTGACGGGCCGGAACTCCCGCAGCCGCAACCGCTTTCGGAGCCGTACGAGCTGGTCGCGACGCCGTCGGGTTACTCGGGCCAGTTTCCCGGGCCACTGCTTCGAGTCCGGGAGGGCGACCGCGTCCAATTGGCGTTCCGCAACGGGCTCGACTCCCCGACCAGCCTGCACATCCACGGCCTGCCACTCTCGCCCGCGGTCGACGCGCCGCTCGCGCACCTCAAGCCGGGCGAGACCGACCACCGCGACTTCACCATCCCGCCAGGCACAGCGGGCACCTACTGGTACCACCCGCACGCGCACGGAGACGTCGAACGACAGCTGCTGATGGGCCTGGCCGGACCGATCATCGTGGACGACGGCCGGATCGACGCGGACGACCGGCTGCTGATGATCACCAAGGATCTACAGGTCAACGGCGTCGCACGGCCTGTGATCACGCCGCGCTCCGGCCGTGTCCGGCTCCGGCTGATCAACGCGACGGCGGCGGACACACTGCTGCTGGGTGTCCTCAGTGGAAGCTCTCGGCAGACGTTCCATCTCATCGCCACCGACGGCGGACTGATCGAGAACCCGGTGGCGCTCACCGAAATCCTGCTCACCCCGGGCGAACGGGCTGAGATCCTGGTGGACGCCACCAGTGCCGGTCGGCTCGAACTGCGGGCGCTGCCGTATTCGGTCTATGGGCCTGGCGGTGCGCAGAGCGACGATCGGTTGCTGGCGAGTCTCAACGTGCCCGCCGGTCTCGCCCCGATCCCGTTGCCCGGGTCGATGCGAAAGATCGACACGCCTGCGGGTTCACGTACCCGTCGGCTGGTGTTGAACGGTCACGGGGACAGCATGTTCACGATCAACGGCCGTACTTTCGACCACAACAGGGTGGACATGCAGGTCGCCTCCGGCACAACGGAGGTTTGGGAGCTCGTCAACGAACACACCATGGACCACCCGTTCCACCTGCACAGCTACTCGTTCCAGGTGGTCGACGCGCCTTTCCGGGCGTGGCGGGACACCGTCAACGTGCCACCTGGGTCAACCGTGCGGATCGTCGTTCCGTTCCACGGCCCGCCTGGCCGCACGGTCTACCACTGTCACATCGCGTCCCATGAGGACCTCGGGATGATGGGAATCCTCGAGGTCACCTAGGCCAGCTGTAGTCATAGCTCAGGGAGAACGTGCGGGCGATCCAGTCCTCGATCGGCTCTCCTGGTGCTCGTCTTGCGGCAGTGTCGAAGACCTCCGCCCGCACCACCACCAACTCCGCGGAACAGTCGACGGCGCTGATCAGCATGCCTGCCCGGAAAGCGAGGTCGTGCACCTCGCTGTACATCCAGGCTGGCCGGAACCCCATGTTCAGGTAGGGACGGTCGTCGACGTCACCCGCGCCGATCAGGAGGCGCCCGGTGTAGTCCACCGCGATGTCCAGTTCTCGATAGTGCCATTCTGGGTAATCGCCGTCCAGCGGTTGGACACCGCCGAGCTTGCGCGGCTCCCCCTCCGACCCCACCACGAGATCCCGCAGCCTGAGCTGCCCATCGAGAACGGCGTACCGGCAGATGTGACCGCGCCAGCACGCAGTATGGATCCATCTCGGCTCAAGGCCATGCCTGCCTGGGTCGAAAAGGCCAGTACCGTCGACCGCGGTCACCGCGAACCATGTGTCCCCGAACAGCACCTCATCAGGCATCTGCGCTGTCACAGCGGAACACTATTTGGCCGAGCCGCCTGTGGCCAGACGCATCAGATCCGAGTCGAGGTCGATGGACAGCTCCGTGCCGCCCGCGCTGCCGAACTCGTGCTGGTAGTTCTGCCACGACTCGCCCCTGACCTGCTTGGCGAAGCCGCTTTCCATCAGCAGCAACAACTCGAACGCCGCACGGTCGATGCGCTTGGTCAGCGCCGGGTCGCTCCAGTCCTCAGTGGACGCGAACAACGACGTCGGCACGGCCGTGGTCCGCATGAACGCGAACAACCCGCGCAACTGCTCGTCCACCACCAAGGCGTGCCGGGCGGTTCCGGCGGTCGCGGCGAGGACGATCGGCTTGGCGATGAGCAGGTCGTTGTCCAGGATCTGGAAGAACGACGTGAACAGACCACTCGCCCCGGCCTTGTAGACCGGCGTGCTGACGATCAGGCCGTCGGCCTCGCCGAGCGCTTCGATCGCCTTGGTCAGGCGAGGTCCGGTCAGCTGCGACACCAACGCCGTGGTGATTTCTGTTGCCAGCTCACGCAAGTCGATCACCCGAAGCTCGACTGAGTGCTTACGCTCCCCCGCCAACGCGGCCACGCGCTGAGCGACGCGGTCGGCAAGCAACCGGGTCGACGACGGATCGCTGGTTCCGGCGGAAACAGCGACGACCTTGAAAGTGCTCATGATTCCCCCGCCAGTTTCTTGCAGATTGCTTCGAGTTGCCTGAGTTCCTCGGCGCTGACCCGCGTGGTGACCGCGCGGGCGACGTCACGGGCGTGTTTGCGGCCGATGTCCTGCTGCACTTTGCGGCCGGTGTCCGTCAGCGCCAGGCGTACGCCGCGGCCGTCTTCCGGGGCGGCCAGCCGCTCCACGAACCCGCGCTCGACCAGCCTGTCGACCATTCGTGACAGTGCGGGTTGGCTGAGCAGGAGGTGCTTGTGCAGCTCGCCGATCCGCAAGGGCTCTGGGCACTTGGACAACGTGTAGAGCACGTCGTACTCGCGCATCGACGCCTCCTGCCAGATGTTCTGGGCGGCGAAGTCCCGCGTCAACGTCGCGTAGGCGGTCATCAAGGCCTCCCACGCGGCGTTGGCGGTCTTTTTCGTGCTCCCGGTCATGTTCACAGCGCTGGGTAGCTGGCCTCGACGGCCGGGTCGCTGTCCTGGTACGGCGACGCGCCGGTGACGTTGTCGCCGCGGTTGGCGTTCGGACGTGGCTGGCGCGGCGGGTTGTCGCCGTACTTCGCCTTCACCAGGCTCTGGTGCGTCGGCGCGTCCGGCACCTCCGGGTCACGCTTGGCCTCCAGTTCCTTGCGCAGCACCGGAACGACCTCGCCGCCGAGCAGTTCGAGCTGGTCGAGCACGGTGCCAAGCGGCAGGCCCGCGTGGTCCATCAGCCACAGCTGGCGCTGGTAGTCGCCGAAGTACTCGCGGAAGGTCAGCGTCTTGTCGATGACCTCCTGCGGGCTGCCCACCGACAGCGGCGTCATCCGCATGAAGTCCTCCATCGTCGGGCCGTGGCCGTAGACCGGGGCCTCGTTGAAGTACGGACGGAACTGCTTGACCGCGTCCTGCGAGTTCTTGGCGATGAACGCCTGACCGCCGAGGCCGACGATGGCCTGCTTCTCGGTGCCGTGGCCGTAGTGCGCGTAACGCTGCCGGTAGAAGTTGATCAGCCGGATGTAGTGCTCCTTCGGCCAGAAGATGTTGTTGGCGAAGAAGCCGTTGCCGTAGAACGCGGCCTGCTCGGCGATCTCCGGGGTGCGGATCGAGCCGTGCCACACGAACGGCGGCACGTCGTCCAGCGGGCGCGGGACCGCGGTGAAGCCCTGCAGCGGCGTGCGGAACTTGCCTTCGAAGTCGACCACGTCCTCGCGCCACAACCGGTGCAGCAGGTTGTAGTTCTCCAGCGCCAACGGCAGGCCGTTGCGGATGTCCTGGCCGAACCACGGGTACACCGGCGCGGTGTTGCCGCGGCCGAGCATCAGGTCGACGCGGCCCTTCGACAGGTGCTGGAGCATCGCGTACTCCTCGGCGATGCGCACCGGGTCATTGGTCGTGATCAGCGTGGTCGCCGTGGTCACGACCAGCCGCTTGGTGGTCGCCGCGATGTACGAGAGCAAGGTCGTCGGCGACGACGAGAAGAACGGCGGGTTGTGGTGCTCGCCGATGGCGAACACATCGAGCCCGACCTCCTCGGTCTTCTGGGCGATCCGCACGATGGCGTCGATCCGCTCCGCCTCGCTCGGGGTCTCGCCCGACACCGGGTCCCGCGTGATGTCGCTGACCGAGAACACTCCGAACTGCATGACTCCTCCACATCTTCGCCGCTCCTGGCCTCGCCAGTGCGCCAAGTATATGCGTTTGCATGCAGTTGAACAGGTACTTGCCTCGGCAAATTCCCGCCGTGATCAGCGGCACAGGGACGTCTCGTGCTCCATGTGGGAGAGCTTCTCGGGGTTGCGCACGGCGTAGAGGCCGGTGATCAGGCCGTCGTCGATCCGCAGCGCCACCACGCTGTCCAGCTCGCCGTTCAGCCGGAAAATCAGCGCCGGATAGCCGTTGACCTGCACCGACTGCAAGGTCAGCACCGCACCGACCCGGTCCAGCCCGACGGCCAGCAGCCGCGCGACGCGGTCGGCCCCGACGATCGGCCGCAGCACTGCCTGCTTGATACCGCCGCCATCACCCATCATCACGACGTCGGGCGCGAGGATGTCGAACAGCTCCTGCAGGTCACCGGTCTCCACCGCCCGCTGGAACGCGTCCATCGCGCCTTGGGCCTCCTTGGGGGAAGCGACCCCACGCGGGCGGCGCGCGGCGACGTGGGCCCGCGCGCGGTGGGCGATCTGACGGACCGCGGCCGAGGTCTTGTCGACGGCTTGCGCGATCTCGTCGTAGTCGAAGTCGAACACGTCACGCAGCACGAACACCGCGCGCTCGGTCGGCGTGAGCGTTTCCAGGACCAGCATCATCGCCATCGAGACGCTGTCGGCCAGCTCGATGTCCTCGGCCACATCCGGCGAGGTCAGCAACGGCTCGGGCAGCCAAGGGCCGACGTAGGACTCCTTACGGCGGCCGAGCGTGCGCAGCCGGGTGAGCGCCTGGCGGGTGGTGATCCGGACCAGGTAGGCGCGGTTGTCCCGGACGGTGTCGAGATCGACGCCCACCCAGCGCAGCCAGGTCTCCTGCAGGACGTCCTCCGCGTCGGCCGCCGAGCCGAGCATCTCGTAGGCAACCGTGAACAGCAGGTTGCGATGGGTCACGAAGGCCTCGGTCGCGGGGTCCGGCATGGGCCTGCTCCTCTCATCCGTCGCCCACCAGACGCCGCTCGAGCCGGTTTTGTGACTCGGCAGCCGTGTGGTCCACGTCACCTCGCCGGGCTGTCACAGGATCCGGGCGGCCGGCATCTGGTGTTCGACCCAATACAGCAGACGAAGTGAGGACGACACCATGGAAGCCCGAATCAACCTGATGGCCAACGAACTCGCGGGCAAGTTCGGCAAGCGGTTCGCCAACGCCAGCACGGTGATCACCGAGTCGCCGCTGCCGAAGGCGACGCAGGAACTGGTGTCACTGCGCGCGAGCCAGATCAACGGCTGCGGCTTCTGCACCGACATGCACACCAAGGACGCGGCGGCGGCTGGGGAAACCGCGGTCCGGCTGAACCTGGTCGCCGCGTGGCGCGAGGCGACCGTGTTCACCGAGGCTGAGCGGGCCGCACTGGCGTTCACCGAGGAAGGCACCCGGATCGCCGACACCCACCATGGCGTGTCGGACGAGACGTGGGCCCAGGTCCGCAAGCACTACGACGACGACCAGATCGCCGCGCTGGTGTGCCTGGTCGGCATGATCAACGCGGCCAACCGGATGAACGTGATCGCGCGGACCCCGGCGGGTTCCTACGAGCCGGGCATGTTCGACAGCTACAAGAACTGAAGAACCAAGAATGCCCGGGGACGTTTCCCCGGGCATTCTTCATCGCTTGTTCACTTGGCGGCGGCGTCGAGTTCGTTGAGCGCCGCGGCGAGCCGGAAGTACTTGTTGGTGCCGAGATCGCGCACGGTCTTGATGCCGAAGGCCGCGTCCAGCTTCTCCGCGTCGCCTTCACTCACCCCGGAAAGCGCGGCGACCGGCGCGTCCAGCACCTCCGCGACACTCTTGTCCTCGTAGGCCTTGTCGAGCTGCTTGGCCAGATCGGCGGAGATCGCCATGGTCATGCTCCTATCAGTGGGGGACCGTCGAGCAGAACGGCGCCATCGTAGCGACCCTCCACTGTGGACTCATACCAGCCGTCAGTCGGTGATGAACCACTGCCCGTTCATGAACGTCAGCGTGTAGTCGCCGAGGTTGGACGAGGTGAACTTGACGTTGCCCGCGCGGATGGCCTTCGCGGGCACCTCAACCGTTCCCGGCTTCTCGGTCACCTGAGCCGGGTCCACTGTGGCCGTCTGCAGGGCCTTCTTCTGCGCGGGGGAGATCATCCCGAACATCACCGGCATCGTCTGCCTGCAGGTACCGAAGCCCTGCTGCTCGGCTTTCTTGGCCCCGGGCCCGGCGATCTCACAGACCGTGTCGAGGTCCTCGTTGCCCACCGCGTGCAGGTACTGTTCGAACCGCCGCAGCGCACCCTCTTTGGTGTCAGCGGCCTGGGTTCGCTTGTACAGCTTGGCTGTCATCTTGAAGGAACCGCTGCGGTAGTTCACTTTCAGCGCGTCGCCGTCGGGCGTCAGCGTGACGGTTCCGTCGGTGACGCATTGACCGGCGGACGTGGTCACTATCTGCTCATGGAGTTCCGCGAACTGGTCGGTCGCCGCGGAAACCGACCACGTACCGTCGCACTCGAGCTTGGGGTTCGGCTCGGTCCAGGTCGTCCGGTAGCGAACCGTACTCTTGTCCTTCGCCAGGCTGACACGCATGTGATACGGCGTCACAGCGGGCTTTTGGGTCGCCGGCTCCTTCGTCTCCCACTCCCCTTCGAATGCCTGCGGGAGCTGGGCTGTGATCGTGGACTTCGACTCGTCACACGGCTCGTCGGTGAACACGTTGAGCGTCCGCTGGGGGTACGGGCCAATGGGGCCGTCGAACCCGGGAACAGGCACCCAACTCTGGTCACCCCACCAGCCGCGATACCCGAACCACGGCTCCTGGTCGACTGGGCGCAGCCGTTCCCACGTGTTCCATTGAGTCCCCGCGGACCGCTTGTCCATGGCGATGTTGGCGGTGTTCGGGTAGGACGCGTGCGACCCCTTGGCCGAGTAGATCTGGGGGTGGTCGCCGGTCTTGGCCAACTGCTGGTCCTGCCACGGCATGACGCACGGGGGACGGCCGTGCCCGTAGAAGGTCACAGCCTTCGGTTTGTCCCCGTCGACGTGGACCGCGATCCGCTCCCAGTCCCCGTCGTGCACGTTGAGAGCGCTGTTGTGGCCATAGAAGAACCAGTACACATAGGCCGACTTGCCTTCGTGCTCGTGGTACTCCCAGTACGCGGGCGCGCTCGCGCCCTCGCCTTTGCGCGCGTCGTTGTTGGGCCGCAGGTAGAACCCGGTGCGCTCGGGAAACTTCGCATCGGTCACCGACATGGACTCGGTCATCGAGCACCCGCCGGATTTGTAGACGTCCGGGCCTTTGCCGAGCTTCTGCGGCTCGACCCGGTCGGCGACCCCAGCGTCTTCGCAGTACGCGTCGTTGGCGAACCACAGCGAGGACTTCTGTGCGTAGGTCGCGGCGTCCATCGGCAGGTTCGATTCGCCCTGGGCGAGGAACACCAGCGGCGCGAAGCGCGCGGCCGTCGCGGCGTCGGCCTTGTCGGGCTGAGCCGAGGTTTGCACCTTGGGGGTCTGGTCAGGTTCGTCGTCACAGCCCGCCACAAGCCCGGCGACCAGCGCGAACAGCACAACCCACACCCGCATCGAGCACGCCTCCTCCGCCACTGCTCCACCACAGTGGACGGTTCATTGCACCCGAAGGGTCTTGCGGTTTTCTTCTCCCGGCTAATCTGCTTCACGTGGCCTGGATCACCTTGCGGCAGTTCGCCTGGACCGAACGGCCCGGGTACGTCGATCCATACCCCGAGGTGGACGGCATCCACCGGGTCGCGGCGGACCGCCTGCTGCCCATCGATCTGAGCTACGCGATCAGCGTGAACGCCCTGGCGGTGCCCGCGAGCGGCCCGGTCAGGTACGAAACCCGCCAGCACGAGCTCCGCTTGGTGCTGTGCTACCTGGACGGCAATCCCCTACGACTGCGCGACGAGCCGTTCCGGGCCAGCGCCGCGCACATCCGTAGGTTCGTGAGCGAGTCCATCGGTCTCGGCATGCTGACGGCGACCGTGCAGGCCGCGTACCAATGGCAGGACCCGGCCACCCATATCGACGCGTTGCCGACAGCACTCGCCGGGCACGTGAGCGCGACCAAGAACCGCCCTGACCTCCTGTTCGACCGTCCCGGCCTGACTTTGGCCGGCGAGGCTCGCGGCCGTTCGGAAGCGCCGCCGACGCGCGTGACGGCACAGCAACGTGACCGTCTGAACAGCCTGCTGCCGTGGTCACATCACCACGGCACGCACCCACTGGCCATGTCCTGGGCGTATGCGACCGGTCTGGGCATGACCGTCGACTTGTTCACCCGGTCAGGACGGTTGCCCGGGATGCTGGGGCCGATCGGTCAGCCACTGCCATCGCCCATGCCGACCCAGACGGATCTGTTTGACCAGGACCAACTCGACGCGCCGGCACGGCAACCCGAACCACCCGTCGCCCCGGCACGCCGCGGCGGAACCCGGGACCTCGACCGCAGCTCCGCCCGCGAACTCACCCTCAGGATCTCTCAACGCGTCGGCGACATCGCCGACCAGCTTTACGCGACCGCGCCCGATCCAGGCATCCACGTCGGCGGGCAACGCATGCGTGGCGCCTGGGTCGCTCTGGACCTGCTCGGCACGTCTTCCGGGTCGTTCCTGCTCGGCGTGCTCGACGGCCCGATCTCGGCGGAGATCAACGCACGGCTGCGTCCTTCGAACCAGTTCGAGGACGACGGGCTGTCCGCTCACGTCTCCGGCCGCCTGGTCATCGCCATCACCAAGGAAAACGGTCAGCCCTGGCACCTCGTCGCCGACTGATGCCCAGGCCATTCCGTACCCGCACTGGACTCCTTTTTGGACCAGAGTGGTTTAACCCGGCGCTGCCCTGGGCACCTTTCCGTGTCATTGTTCGACCTGGGGAGGACCGTGAGCTTCTGGGACTTCGTGCGGGACCGCTGGAGCAGGCTGCTCAGCGAATCACTGCTGCACGTCAGCGCGGTCGTCCAGTGCACCGTCCTGGCCGCGCTGGTCGGCGTCGCCGTCGGGGTCGCGGTGTACCGCAGCCCGGCCGGTTCGACCATCGCAACCGCTCTGACCAGCGCGATCCTCACCATTCCGTCGTTCGCGCTGCTGGGGTTGCTGATCCCCGTCCTCGGGCTCGGCGCGCCGCCGACGGTCGCCGCTCTGGTCCTCTACGGACTGTTGCCCATCGTACGCAACACCATCGTCGGGCTGGCCGGTGTGGACAGTGCGATCACCGATGCCGCCCGTGGCATTGGCATGAATCGGTTCGGCGTGCTCACGCGGATCGAGCTGCGGCTGGCGTGGCCGGCCATTCTCGCGGGCATGCGGGTGTCCACGCAGATGCTGATGGGAATCGCCGCGATCGCGGCCTATGCCCGTGGACCTGGGCTCGGTGTGGAGATCTTCGCCGGGCTGACCAGAGCGGGCAGTGCCAACGCCACCAACCAGGCGATCGCGGGCACGATCGGCATCGTGATCCTCGCACTGGTGCTGGACGGGATCTTCGTCCTGATCGGCCGTTACACGACTTCAAGGGGGATCCGTGGCCAGTGAGATCCAGTTGACCGAGGTGACCAAGCGCTATGGTCGCCGCCCGCCCGCGGTCGACAACTTCTCGATCACGATCCCCGCGGGTGAGATCGTGGTTTTCGTCGGGCCGTCCGGCTGCGGCAAGACCACCACGATGCGCATGATCAACCGGCTGATCGAGCCGACGTCCGGCCGGATCACCATCGGCGGCGAGGACACGTCCACGCTCGACCCCGACAAACTGCGGCGCACCATTGGTTACGCCATCCAGCAAGCCGGGTTGTTCCCGCACATGACGGTCGGGCAGAACGTCAGCGTCGTGCCGGGTCTGCTGGGCTGGGATCGCACGAAGATCGCCGACCGAGTCGAGGAGATGCTCGATCTCGTCGGGCTGGATCCGGCCGAGTACCGTGACCGCTACCCGCGTGAGCTGTCCGGCGGGCAGCAGCAACGAGTCGGTGTGGCGCGGGCGTTGGCCGCCGATCCGCCGGTTCTGCTGATGGACGAGCCGTTCGGCGCGGTCGACCCGATCACCCGGGGCAACCTGCAGGACGAACTGATGCGACTGCAGGCGGAACTGCGCAAGACAATCGTGTTCGTCACGCACGACTTCGACGAAGCGGTCAAGCTCGGCGACCGGATCGCCGTCCTCGGCGACCAGTCCAAGATCCTGCAGTACGACACACCCGAAGCAGTGCTGGCCAACCCCGCCGACGACACGGTCGCGGGGTTCGTCGGGGCGGGCGCGTCGCTGAAACAGTTGACGCTGCGGCGAGTTCGGGACGTCGAGCTGACGCAAGCACACGTCATCGTGTCCACTCAGGACGAACCGGCGCAGATCCGCAGCCGTCTGCAGGAGGCGGGCAAGAGCTTCGCGCTGGTGCTGGATCCCCGTCGACGCCCGGTCGCGTGGGTGCACGTGCGTGAACCGCAAGTGCGGCGGCCGATCCGGGACATGGTGTCGAACGAGTCGACCCTGCAGGACGCTCTCGAGGCGATCCTGACCGAGGGCGGCAACGCTGTCGTCACCGGAGGGCGCGGCGAATACGTGGGACTGGTGGAAATCGACACCGTCATGGCGGCCGTTCGCGAACTGCGGGAGGCCGTGTGACAGCCGCGGTGGAGACCAAGCGGGCGACCGTCATGCGGATGTTCGCCCAGCCGATCGCGGTGGTCGTGCTGGTCACGGCCGTGCTGGCGTGGGCGTTCACCCGGGACCTCGACGCGATCGAACGGCAGAACATCAACGGGCCGGTCCTGCTCGACGCGGTGTGGGACCACCTGGTCATCAGCTTTGTCGTGACAGCGCTGGTGATCGTCATCGCGGTGCCGCTCGGGATCGTGCTGACCAGGCAATGGGCCCGCCCCGCGGCGCCGGTGTTCCTGGGGATCGCGACCATCGGGCAGGCTTCGCCGTCGATCGGCATTCTCGTGCTGTTCTTCCTGCTGTCCGGATGGGAAGGCCTGTGGGCCGCGGTCATCCCGATCACGTTCTACTCGCTGCTTCCGGTGCTGCGCAACACAATGGTCGGCCTGCAGCAGGTGGACCGCGCGTTGGTCGACGCGGGCCGGGGCATCGGGATGTCCGCGTTCGCAGTCCTTCGCAGGATCGAATTGCCACTGGCGATTCCGCTCATTCTCGCTGGCACACGGACATCGCTCGTGCACGCGGTCGGTGTGGCGACGCTCGCGGTGTTCGTCAACGGCGGCGGGCTCGGGCTGCTGATCGACACCGGATACAAGCTTTCGCGGCTCACGGTGCTCATCACAGGCGCCGTCCTGGCCGTCGCGCTGGCGCTGCTGGTGGACTGGCTCGGCACGGTCGCGGAGAGGTACCTCGGACCGAAGGGGTTGCGGTGAAACGCCTTGCCGCGTTGGTGGCCACGGCCGGGCTGCTCGCCGGCTGCGGCCTGGAGACCACGTACACGCTGCCGTTCGAAGTCGGTCCTGGCTCGATCACAGCGATCCCCGAACTGTCCGGTGTGGACGTCGCGGTCGGCTCGAAGGACTTCACCGAGAGCCATGTCTTCGGCTACATCGCCGAAGTCGCGTTGACCGCGGCAGGCGCGGATGTCCGTGACATGACGAACATCCAAGGCTCGAACAGCGCCAGGCAGGCCCTGCTGACCGGCGATATCGACCTGTCGTGGGACTACACCGGGACGGGCTGGATCTCGTATCTGGCCAACACCACCCCGATCCCGGACGAACGCGCCCAGTACGACGCGGTCAGGGACGCAGACCTGGCCAAGAACGGCGTCGTGTGGCTGCCCTATTCAGCGGTGAACAACACGTACGCCTTCGCGGTCACCCAGGAATTCGCCAAGGCCAACAACCTCAAGACGACCAGCGACATGGCCGCGTTGATCAAGAAGGACCCGTCGAAGGGGATCTTCTGCCTGGAGACGGAGTTCGTCAGCCGCCAGGACGGCTTTCCCGGCGTGGCCAAGGCGTACGACTTCGACCCGCGTGCGGTGCAGGTCAAGGTCTTCGGGACCGGGACCATCTACACCGCGACCGCGGGCGGGAACTGCAACTTCGGCGAGGTGTTCACCACCGATGGGCGGATTCTGGCGCTGAACCTGGTGGTGCTCGAGGACGACAAGAAGTTCTTCCCGCAGTACAACGCCACGATCACGCTGCGCAAGGATTTCAACGAAGCCCACCCGCAGGTCGCTCAGGTGATGGCGCCGATACTGGCCAAGCTCGACAACGACACCATGCGCAAGCTTAACGCCGAAGTCGACGTCGACGGCCGCGACCCGGCCGTGGTGGCCAGGGACTGGCTGGTCCACGAGGGCTTCGTGACGGCACGGTGAACAGCCCGTCCACGGTACCGTTGGCGGAGTGCGACCGCTGCTCGAAGTCCATGGGCTGACCCGCGAGTTCAACGACCTGGTGGTTCTCGACGCCGTGTCGTTCGACCTCCACAGTGGACACCAGGCGGCATTGACCGGTCCGAACGGTTCCGGCAAAACCACGTTGCTGCGCTGCGTGGTGGGCGCGGACATTCAGGACGACGGTGACGTTCTGTTCGACGGCAAGCGGCTGGTGGAGAGCGACCCGAAGGTGCGTGCCGCGATGGCGTGCGCGCTGGACGACGCGGACTTCTTCGCGGAGCTGTCCGTTGTCGAGCACCTGGAACTGCTGGCCAGAGCACACGGGGTACCTGAGCCTGGCGAAGTCGTCGAGGAAGTGCTGTCCGAACTGGACCTGGAGGACCAGCGGGACCAACTGCCCGTCACTCTGTCCAGCCGGCAGCTGATCCGAGGCCCGCTGCTGTTGCTGTTCCTTGCCGCGGTTCAGCTGTACCTCTGACCCACCCGGCCACGAACCGTCGACGGAACGGGTTGCCAGACCGTGCGAGCTGAACTGGTCGATCTCGATCAGATTCGCTGATCTACCCTCGAACGCATGAATTGGGCGTTGCCGGAGTGGACCGTTTTGGCGTTGCTGCGTGAGCAGCCACGGCACGGCTTCGCCATCGCCGCGAGTACGGCCTTGGACGGACCGGTCGGGCGGGTGTGGCAGATCGCCAGGCCGGTGATCTACCGGGCACTCGACCGGCTTGAGACGGCTGAGTTGATCCGGCCGTTGACCGTCGAGTCCGGGCCTGGGCCGCAGCGGACGATCTACGAGTTGACGCCTGCGGGCGTGGATGCCGTGGACGAGTGGCTTGCCGAGCCGGTTCGGCATGTCCGCGACATGCGGTCGCATCTGCTGGTCAAGCTGGCGCTGCTGGATCTGCGGGACATTGATCCCGCGCCTTTGCTGCGGCGCCAACGGGCCGTGCTCGAACCGATCGTCGCGGCCTTGGCCAAGGAGCGTCAGGAGGGTTTCGACGGGGTGCTGGCGGCGTGGCGTCACACCAATGCCAGCGCCGCTCTTGGCTTCGTCACAGACCTGCTTCCCGGGCCCGGCGCCTGATCCAGGTCTGTGGCTGATCGGCCTCCGCGGCGATGGCCTGCCAACTCCACCCCGCGGCCCGGCGGTGGGCGAGATACGCCGCGATGTCGGCGAACCCGAATCGGTCGGCGATCGCGTCGGCGCGTTGCCGCAAAGCGTTGCGTTTACGGACGTGCGGCCGCCTGGCCAACCCATGCCGTGCCAAGGCGGACTCAACGGTCTTGCGGGAAAAGCCGGTCTCCGCGGCGATCGCCCACACGGTTTCGTGCCGCACAATGTGCCTGTCGGTCAAATAGTCCGCCACGTCGCTGAAACCGAGTTCTGCGAGCACGGGCAGCCACGGCGTGTCCCACCGGCGATCGGCGCGCGTGGCGAAGTCGGCAGCCTCGCCGTCCACAATGGCCAGTTTCCGGGTCAGCCAGTCCTTGTGCAGACCGGCTTCCCGGCTGATCGCGGCCAGGCTCGCGCCGGCCTCGACGCGGTCACGGACAAGCGCACCGATGCTGCCGTATCCCAACCGCGCCGCCGCCTCGGCCGCAGTCCGCTTCAATTGCTCGGTACCTTGCCGCCGACGGCCTTCGGCGCGCGCTTCCGGCCCGATTTCTGCCAATGTCCGCAGGGTTTTACGTCTGCGTTGTTCCGGCTGCGGTCTCCCTCTTGCCGCCTCGGCCGCCGCTTTGGCCAGCAGGCCTGACCGGGCCATGTCGATGCCGCGGTCCACGCCCTCCCGGATCGCCGGATCCAGCACCCGCCGCTTGCGCATCAAGGCCGCCCGACGTTTCCGCGTGGCGTCACCTTCCAGCGATGCGCCCCGTTCGAGGCCGAACGCCTCGCGGTACGCGATGTGGTCCCACCCGTGCGACGACAGGTGCGCGGTGACCGACTTGAACCAGCGTTCACACAGGTGACACTGCACGCGGTCGCCCTCACGCTCGACGGAGCCGACAGCCACAGACCACCTCCCGAGGCAGCTAGTCACATTGAGACTAGTTGAGTGGGCCGAGATGTCAACACTGATCGAATAGACTCACCGCACACCGAAAGAACAGGGCGGACGTTGTTCGAAGAGCTGGTACCAGGGGTCACCGGAGCGCTGATGGGCGGCGTTGTCGGCGACGAGGTCCAGGCTCACCGGGCTCGGTGGCTGGCCGACCAGAACAAGGTCGAGGTGGCCCTGCGAGTGCTGGAGGGCGAGGCGCCCGGCCTGCGGACATCGTGGCTCACCGGCGAGGCCACCCTGTCGCCCGGCAGCTTGGCGATGGTGAGCACGGTCGGTGGTATCCGTTTCCTGCGTCGCAAGCCGGTGACCGTCGAGATCGTCGCGGCCGACATGACAACTCGACGCGGACCGCGGGGCCTCGAAGTCATCAAGATCAACCCCACGTGCGACATCGTCACGGTGAAGTCGCCGACCGCCACGCTCGAACTGGGCGTCGCCGCGCCGGTCAACCTCGAGTGGGTGTTGTCGGCCCTCGCCAAGTAGTTGTGGTTCAGGTCACTCAACTGGGTCGAGATCGTATCCGTGTGGTGGCTGAGTGATCCCAGCCCGGGGTCGCGAACCCACTGGGAGGCCGCCATGTTGCGCATCATCACCGCGATCGCAGCGGTCGCCACAGTCGTCGCGTGCGCCCAGGCACCCGCCGCCCCCAAGGCTGATCTGCCGGTGTCCGGCGGAGATGGTGGTGCGATCGACAAACTGGCAGCCGACGCGGTCGCCGATGTCCAGGCGTACTGGCAGGAAACCTTTCCCAGCACCTTCAACGGGGAGTTCACGCCGGTCCGGCGGTTGGTCTCCTACGACTCCACCGGACCGAGCCAGGAGTTCTGCGGCGCCAAGACAACCGGTGTGCCGAACGCCTTCTACTGCCCCACCGACGACTCGATCGCTTGGGACCGCGGCGAATTGTTGCCGATGCTGAGCGAATCCTTCGGTGAGGCATCGGTTGTCGCGGTCTTGGCGCACGAAATCGGCCACGCCGTACAACTTCGGCTCGGGGATCGGCCGAACACGCCGACCATCGTGAAGGAGCAGCAGGCGGACTGCTACACCGGCGCGTACTTCCGGTGGACCACCGACGGCAAGTCGCGCACCTTCAAACTGGACGCCGGACAAGGGCTCAACCCCATTCTGTCCACTTTGTTCTTCATCCGGGACGCCGTCGGCAGCGACTTCGACGCCCAAGGCGCGCACGGCAGCGCGTTCGACCGGGTCACCGCGTTCCAGTTCGGGTTCAGCGAAGGACCCGCGCGCTGCGCCCGGATCGACATCGCCGAGATCAGCCAGCGCAGCACCCAGCAGAAGTTCAGCCCGGACGAGAAGGACGTCGGGCTGGGCAAGGGAAACCTCCGCGTCGACGACGCACAGGCGCAGGAACAGCTGATCAGGACCTTGCGCTCGGCGTTCCCCCGATCCCAGCCGACGGTGACACGGGCACGGGCCAGGTGCGCGGACGCGCTGCTGACCACACCGGTGGCGTATTGCCCCAGCACGAACGTGATCTCGTTGAGCATGCAGGATCTGGTCAAGATCGGCACTCCGCCGCGGCGCGGGCGCGAGGGCGGAATCGGCGACTTCGCGGCCTTCGCCGAGATCGCCTCGCGTTACGTGCTGTCCGTGCAACGATCAGCCGGGTTGACGATCGAGGGACCGGCTGCCGCGCAACGGACCGCGTGCCTGACCGGAGCCTGGGCTGCCACGATCGTCAGCGGTTCGGGTGCGGCGCTTGAACTGTCGCCCGGCGACTTGGACGAGGCCGTCGCCGAGATGCTGGCGCCGAAGAGCCTGATCGCCGCCGATGTCAAGGGCGCCAGCGCATCGTCCGGATTCGCTCGCGTCGAGGCGTTCCGCGACGGCTTCCTGCGCAACGCGGACACCTGCTTGGCGAAGTACCGCTAGTGTGTTGCGCCGGAAATCCTAGGGATTAGTTGTTACGGTGCTGGCATGTCGCACCGGGGTCCGTCTGCTGCGGAGATCGTGCTGTCTGAGGCT
>JOAA01000037.1 GCA_000720375.1 Rhodococcus rhodnii
CGCCCGGTCCCATTCCGAACCCGGAAGCTAAGCTCTTCAGCGCCGATGGTACTGCACTGGGTACGGTGTGGGAGAGTAGGTCGCCGCGGTAATATTCTTTCGAGGGGCCCCGCGAGTAATCGCGGGGCCTTTTCGCTTGTGGTCCCTCGTGAATGTTTGTCCGGATCAGTGCACGGATAACCACTCACGGGCGGTGACCAGCCCCCGGCTGAAACTCTTGCGTTGCAGGCCGGTTGTTACCATGGTCGATGGCCTGCTGGCCAACTTGAGAAGTTTTCAGCCCCGTGCGACGGGGCGTGGAGGTTTAGGTGTCAGAGTTCGATCGGCCCGAGGCCGGCAGCGGCGACCAGCCGCGCGGTCGCGGAGCCGGCGGTGATCGTCAGAACGATCGCCGTAAGGACGGTCGGCGTGGGTATGCCGGCGACCGTAAGCCACGTGGAGCTGGCACCGACCAGCGGTACGGCGGCCGTAACCGCGACGAGCGGGGCGACCGCTGGGCGCCTCGCGACGACTCCGAGCGCCGTGACTTCCGCCGAGGCGACCGGGACGACCGTCCGTTCCGGAAGCCCGCGCGTGACAACAACTCCCGCGGCTATGACCGTGGCGACAAGCCACGTCGCGACTTCACCCCGCGCGACCGTGACAACAACCGAGGCGGGGACCGGCGCAACTTCGGCCGCGACGACCGCCCACGTCGGGACTTCAACAAGGACGACCGCCCTCGGCGGAACTTCGACCGGGATGACCGGCCCCGTCGGGACTTCAACAGCGATGACCGCCCACGTCGGGACTTCAATCGGGACGATCGTCCGCGCAGCTTCAACCGCGATGACAAGCCGCGCCGGGACTTCGGCCGGGACGACAAACCGCGTCGCGACTTCGGTGACCGTGGCCCGCGTCGGGATTTCAACAGTGATGATCGGCCGCGGCGGAACTTCGACCGCGATGACCGCCCGCGTCGGGATTTCAACAGTGATGATCGGCCGCGGCGGAACTTCGACCGCGACGATCGCCCGCGCCGCGATTTCAACAAGGACGACCGCCCCGCGCGCAGCTTCAACCGCGATGACCGTCCCCGCAGGGACTACAACAGCGATGACCGTCCGCGCAGCTTCAACCGGGACGACAAGCCGCGTCGCGACTTTGGTGACCGTGGTCCCCGCAAGGACTTCAACCGTGACGACCGTGGTCCCCGCCGTGATTTCAACCGGGACGACAAGCCGCGCCGCGACTTCGGTGACCGTGGCCCGCGCCGCGACTTCAACAGCCGCGACGATCGGCCGCGTCGGGACTTCAACAGTGACGATCGGCAGCGCCGGGATCGGGGTGACCGTCCGCGCAGCTTCAACCGGGACGACAAGCCACGCCGCGATTTCGATGACCGCGGACCGCGCCGGGACTTCAGCAAGGACGACCGCCCCCGCCGCGACTTCAGTCGCGACGACAGGCCGCGCCGCGACTTCGGCAGTGACCGCCCGCGCCGGGACTTCGACCGTGACGAGAGGCCGAGCGGCGACTTCGACAGTGACCGGCCGCGCCGGGACTTCGACCGCGACGAGCAGCCTCGCCAGGAAGTCCAGCCCGTCACCAGCGAGGAGTTGCCGAGCCGCGACTTCGAACCGTCGCAGGATGTCGAGCGTGATGACCTGCCGGTGACCGAGGCTCCCGAGCAGGAGTCTGCCGAGCGGACCGAGGACACGCCCGCGGCCAGGCCCGAGCCGAAGAAGCCGGTCAACCCCGACCTCGAGACGCTGCCCGAGGGCGCGGACATCTCCAAGCTCGACCCTGAAGCCCGGCAGGAGCTCAAGAGCCTGCCCAAGGCCCAGGCCGAGGACGTCGGCCAGCACCTCGCCGCGGCGGGCATGCTGATCGACGAGGACCCTGAGCTCGCTCTCAAGCACGCCCGCATCGCGCGTGGCAAGGCGTCGCGGGTGGCGATCGTGCGTGAGGCTGCTGGTTTGGCCGCGTACCACGCGGGCGAATGGGCGGAGGCGTTGTCGGACCTGCGTGCGGTGCGCCGTATGACGGGCTCGAACGCGCACATCGCCGTCATGGCTGACTGCGAGCGTGCCCTTGGCCGTCCCGAGCGGGCTCTCGACTTGGCCAAGGAGGTCGGCAAGGACGTCAGCCCGGCGACCGCCGTCGAGCTCCGTATCGTCGCGGCCGGTGCGCGCCGCGACATGGGACAGCTGGACGCTGCGGTTGTCGCGTTGCAGGGCCCGGATTTGGACCCGAAGCGACGGGACCCGTGGAGCGCGCGGCTGTTCTACGCGTACGCCGACAACCTTGAGGCTGCCGGTCGTAAGGACGAAGCGATCCGTTGGTTCCTCAACGCGGCCCAGGTCGACGACGAGGAAGAGACCGACGCGGCCGAGCGGGCCGTGGAACTTGGGGCCGCGCTGCAGTGAAACGTCGGCTGCTCGACATCTACGATGCGCTGCTGCTCGACCTGGACGGAACCGTCTACCGCGGTGGTCAGGCGGTTCCGGGAGCGGCAGAGGCAGTACAGGCAGCCAGGGAGAACGGCACAGCCGTCCGGTTCGTGACCAACAACGCCACGCGCAGCCCTGTGGATGTCGCGGAGCACCTGACGAGCCTTGGCGTGGCGGCCAAACCGACCGAGGTCAGCACGAGCGCGCAGGCCGCGGGCACGGTTCTCACAGAGCGTTTGCAGCCGGGCGACGAAGTGCTTGTCGTCGGGACGAACTCGCTCGCCGACATCGTCACCGAGGCCGGCCTGCGTCCGGTCCATACGTTCACCGACACCGTCAAAGCCGTCGTCCAAGGGCTGTCACGGGAACTCGTCTACAGCGACCTCGCCGAGGCGACCCTCGCCATCCGCGCGGGAGCGTTGTGGGTGGCGTGCAATATGGACGCCACCCTGCCGACCGAGCGTGGCGAGCTGCCGGGCAACGGTGCCCTCGTCGCCGCCGTACGGGCCGCGACAGGGCAGGAGCCTGTGGTCGCGGGCAAGCCGGCGCGGCCGTTGATGGACGAGGCGATCACCTCCGCCAACGCGAGCAGCCCGCTGGTTGTCGGCGACCGTCTCGACACCGACATCGCGGGCGCCGTCACGGCTGAAGTGGACGCTCTGCTCGTACTGTCCGGTGTGACCACGGCCGCCGACCTGTTGGCAGCGCCCGCGTGGCTTCGGCCGCGTTATGTGGCGGCGTCAGTTGGTGACGTGTGCGGCCCCGCAGCTGGACTCGAAATTGAGGCACAGCGTGCATGGGAAGTCGACCGAACTGATCACCTGCTGACCGCCCGGTGGACCGGAAACGGCTCCGCCGCCGACGAACTGGCGTTATTGCGTGCGTTGTGCGCCGCGCACCGGCCGATCGACGGCGGTGAGATCAAGGTCCGCGCCGAGGACGACGCGACACGGAGCGCGCTGAGCGCGCTGGGAATTGCCAGAACGGCGGTACCGTGAAGTGGTGCAGTTCAACTCCGAAGGCAGCTGGCACGCGCCCGTCCCCGGGCCGCCGCCCGACCCGACAGCTGCGATAGACGCCGCACTCGCCGGCCTCGAAGGGCTCGACCAGCTCGAGCCGGTCGAGCACGTCGGCCGGTTCGACGCGGTGCACACGGCGCTGACCGAGGCGCTGTCGAGCATCGACAAGGTCTGAGACGCCCATGCCCCGCAGGTCGAGGCTGGACGCTGAGCTCGTGCGTCGTGGCCTGGCCAGGTCACGCGAGCACGCGTCCCAGCTGATCGTGGACGGCCACGTCACGGTGAAGGGCGTCGTGGCCAAAAAGCCCGCGACCGCCGTGGAAACCGACGCGGCCGTGGTGGTCAAGGAAGACATCGACGACCCCGGTTGGGCGTCGCGTGGTGCTCACAAGCTGATCGGCGCGCTCGAGGCGTTCGGGCCCGATGGCTTGACTGTCAAGGGAAAGCGTTGCCTTGACGCGGGCGCGTCCACCGGCGGGTTCACCGATGTGTTGCTGCGCAACGAAGCTTCGCAGGTCGTCGCCGCGGATGTGGGGCGTGGCCTGCTGGTCTGGCGGTTGATGACCGACGAGCGGGTGCTGGTGCTGGACAAGACGAACGTCCGCAGCCTGACGCCCGAGCTCACCCAGGGACCGGTCGACTTGGTGGTCGCCGATCTGTCGTTCATCTCGCTCAAACTGGTCCTGCCCGCGTTGCTGGCGTGCACAACCGAGGACGCCGATCTGGTGCCCATGGTCAAGCCGCAGTTCGAGGTCGGGAAAGAACGTCTGGGCTCCGGCGGTGTGGTGCGGGACCCTGGACTACGCGCCGAAGCTGTGATCGACGTGCTCACCGCTGCCGCGGAGCTCGGCCTGCGCCCCCACGGCGTGGTCGCCAGCCCGTTGCCGGGACCGTCGGGCAACGTGGAGTACTTCGTCTGGCTGCGGCGTGGTGACCGGCTCGAACCCGAGCAGGTCGCCGAGATGGTTCACACTGCTGTGCAGAAAGGACCGCGATGACCGAGAGACCACCGATCTACGAGATCCTGATGGTGGTGCACACCGGGCGGCACGCGAATCGGCGGACCGCCGAGCTGGTCGCCGAGCAGTTCGGCAAGGCCGGGGTGGCGGTTCGGGCGCTGGACGTCGAAGCGGGTGACTTCAGCCCGGACCTGTCGACGGTCTGCGTGGACGAGAACGCAGCCAAGGGCGTCGACTTGGTGTTCGTGCTCGGCGGTGACGGAACCCTGCTGCGTGCCGCGGAGCTGGCGCGTCCGGCCGGTGTCCCGGTGCTCGGCGTGAACCTCGGCCGGGTCGGCTTCCTGGCCGAAGCGGACTCCGACGACCTGGACGTGGCCGTGCGGCGCGTGCTCGACGGCAAGTTCCACGTCGACGAGCGGATGACCCTCGAGGTCGTGGCGACTCATGAAGGCGAGGAGATCGCCAGGACGTGGGCGTTGAACGAAGCCAGCGTCGAGAAGAGCAGCCGCGACAAGATCCTGGACGTGCTGATCGAGGTCGACGGCCGTCCAGTGTCCGCGTTCGGCTCCGACGGCGTGCTCTGCGCGACGCCGACGGGTTCGACGGCGTACGCCTTCTCCGCTGGCGGGCCCGTGCTCTGGCCGGACGTGGAAGCTCTCCTCGTGGTGCCCAGCAACGCGCACGCGATGTTCGCGCGACCGCTCGTGGTTTCCCCGTCGTCGGTCGTGGCCATGGAGGTCGACCCGGGCGGACACCCGGCGGTGCTGTTCTGCGACGGCCAACGCACCTTCGACCTGCCGCCGGGCGCCCGAGTGGAGGTTTCGGCGGGATCAGAGCCGGTCAGGCTGGTCCGGCTGTGGGACGGACCGTTCACCGACCGGCTGGTGAACAAATTCGGTTTGCCCGTACAGGGGTGGCGCAAGCGATGACCGAAGATCTGCTTGCAGGGTCGAGCGTTAACACCGTCGGTGGGTGTAGGTAGGGTTCCTACTGTGCTGGCCGAGATGCGCATCCAGGGCCTCGGCGTCATCGACGAGGCGACCCTGCAACTGGACCCCGGATTCACTGTTGTCACAGGTGAGACCGGGGCGGGTAAGACCATGGTGGTGACCGGGCTGCATTTGCTGTCCGGTGGCCGTGCGGAGGCGTCCAGAGTGCGCTCTGGCGCGAGCCGCGCCGTGGTCGAGGGCCGTTTCCACGTGCCGCCCGACTCAGCAGCGGCGAGGGTCGCGGTGGAAGCCGCGGCGGAACCCGACGAGGACGGCAGCCTGATAGCGCTGCGTACGGTCGGATCAGACGGACGATCCCGCGCCCACCTCGGCGGCCGATCGGTGCCCGTAGGCGTGCTCGCGGAAATCGCCGAACAGCTGATCGCGGTCCACGGGCAGAACGACCAGCTGCGCCTCCTGCACCCGGCGGAGCAGCGCGCGGTCCTGGACACGTTCGCCGGCGACGCGGTCGCGAAGGCATTGGCCGAATACCGGTCAACCCGCGCGGAGTGGCTCGATGTGATCGAGGAACTGCGCGAGAAGACCGAGCGCGCCCGTGACCTGGCGAAGCAAGCGGACATGCTGCAGCACGGCCTGAAGGAGATCGAGGCCGTAGATCCGAAACCGGGTGAGGACACGGCCCTGGTCGACGAAGCCCGACGGCTGGCCGACGTCGACCAACTCCGCGAGGCGGCCGCCGGTGCCCACTTCTCGTTGAGCGGCTCACCCGACGACCCCGCCGACGGCGCGGGCGCCATGGCTCAGATCGACGAGGCCCGGCGTCGGCTTTCCGCCTCGGAGGACCCCAAGCTGCGTGACCTCGAGCCGCGGTTGGCCGAGGCTGCGGTGTTGTTGAGCGACGTGAACAACGAGCTCAGCGGGTATTTGGAGGGTCTTGAGGCGGACCCGGCCCGTCTCGAACAAGTGCTTGCTCGCCAGGCCGAACTGAAAATGCTGACCCGCAAGTACGCCACGGACATCGACGGCGTTCTCGCCTGGGCGGCCGATGCGGCGCAGCAGCTGACCGGCTTGGATACGTCCGAGGAGGCTCTGGCCGCGCTGGCGCAACGCCGTGATGAGCTGGCTGCGGAGTTGGCGCGGCATGCGTCGACCCTGACGGAGGAGCGCGAGCGGGCGGCTCAGGAGCTGTCGTCCGAGGTGACTTCGGAACTCGCGGGTCTCGCTATGGGCTCCGCGGGCATCGAGGTCGCCGTGCGGCCCCGTCTGGCGGCCGCGGACGACGCTCATGCCTTGACGGTCGGCGATGTCGTGTTGTCCGCCGGGTCGGACGGCGTCGACGAGGTCGAGATCCGTCTCCGCGCGCATGATGGCGCGCAGGCGTTGCCGATTCACAAGGCTGCGTCCGGCGGTGAGCTTTCCCGGGTGATGCTCGCGATCGAGGTCGTGCTGGCGCATGCCGACCCTGTGCCCACCATGGTTTTCGACGAGGTGGACGCCGGTGTCGGTGGGCGTGCGGCCATCGAGATCGGCCGTCGCCTGGCTCGCCTTGCCCGTAGCCACCAGGTCGTCGTGGTCACGCACTTGGCTCAGGTCGCGGCTTTCGCCGATCGCCACCTTGTCGTGGACAAGTCGGCCAAGGGCGGGCTGACGAAGTCGGGTGTGAAGACTTTGTCCGCGGAGGAGCGGGTTGTCGAGCTCGCCCGGATGCTCGCGGGCATGGAGTCCACAGAGACCGGACGCGCCCACGCCGAAGAGCTCCTCGGCCTGGCGGAGACGGTGAAGCGCGAAGCCATCAACGGCAAGAAGTCCAGAAGGAAGAAGAGCTGAACCGGACCGCGTGTCCACCGTTCAAGCACCCCGAGTTTCACTTTCCGGCGCCATGAAATTCCCGCGCCGACCTGCGAGGGGAATTTCATGGTGCCGGAGTGGTGGACACGGTGTGTCGGAAAGGTGGACACGGCGAGCAGTGGTCGAGTGGCCGGTGACCTGCTGTAACCTGACATCCCTCAGGTGAGTGACCGTCCACATGGTACGGCGTGGCGTGGGTACTGTGGACAGTCCATTTGCCACCATCGGACGCATGAAGCTTCCGGGAATGCTCAATCGCGCGAATCAGAGTCAGCCCGGGGTGACCGGGGTGGCCAAGGTCGACCGCAGGACCGGGGATCTGCTCAAGCGGATCGGACCCGGCGACGTCGTGGTCCTCGACCAGCTTGACCTCGACCGCGCCACTGCGGACGCATTGGTCGCCGCCGGTGTCGCGGGTGTCGTGAACGCATCTCCTTCCATTTCCGGGAGGTTCCCCAATCTCGGGCCGGAACTCCTTGTCGAAAAAGGCATTCCGCTGATCGACGGCGTCGGCGTCCACGCGCTGCGGGAAATCCGGGAGGGCAGCAAGCTCCGGTTGCACGCGGGAACCGTCTACTGTGGAGAAAGGGAAGTCGCGCGCGGCACGCAGCAGACCGCCGAGACCATCGCCGATCAGATGATCGAGGCGAAGGCCGGAATGTCCGCTCAGCTCGAAGCCTTCTCCGCCAACACCATCGAGTTCCTTCGCCGCGAGCGGTCACTGATCCTTGACGGCATCGGCGTGCCCGAGCTTCGCATTCCGGTCAAGGGCAGGCAAGTCCTCATCGTCGCGCCGGGCACCGACCACGTCGAGGACCTCAAGAAGCTCAAGCGCTACATCTCCGAGCATCGGCCCGTGCTGGTCGGCGTCGGAAGCGGTGCCGATGCCCTCCGGGACGAGGGATACAAGCCTCATGTCATCGTCGGCGACCCCGATCGCATCAGCACCGACGCCCTCACCGGCGGCGCGGAAGTCGTCATCCCGGCGGACACCGACGGACACGCGCCTGGCCTGGAACGCATCCAGGACCTGGGCATCGGCGCGGTCACGTTCCCCGCGTCAGGCAATCCGGAAGATCTCGCTCTGCTCCTGGCCGACGCGCACGGCGCATGCCTGGTCGTCACCGTCGGATTCCAAGCGACCCTTAGGGAATTCCTCGACAGCGGCCGCTCGGGTTCCAACCCGTCGACGTTCCTCACGCGACTCAAGCTCGGCAGCAAGCTCGTCGACGGCAAAGCGGCCGCGAGCCTGCACCGCACTCGTGTATCGACCGCCGCCATCGTGCTGCTGATCATCGCCGCTCTGCTCGCGGTTGGGGCGGGCCTTGCGGTTTCCGGTGTCGGCGGCACGTACGCCGACTGGATCGTCAACACCTGGAACGACTTCGTTGCCTGGATCAAGGGGTTGTTCACGTGATCTCGCTGCGCTACCACATCATCTCGATCGCTGCCGTCTTCCTCGCGCTGGCCGTCGGGGTCGTGCTCGGGTCGAGCACGTTGAGCCGGACGTTGCTGTCCGGGCTGTCCGACGACCGGGACGAGTTGGCCAAGCAAGTGGCCGATCTGCAGGCCGAGCGCAACGGCCTGAACGCCAGACTGGCCAGTTCGGACGGCTTCGCGGGCTCGATCGGCCCGATGGCGGTCCGTGGGGAACTGGAGCAACGCACCGTCGTCATCGTGACCACGCACGACGCTCGCCCCGCGGACCGTGACGCGGTGAAAGCCCTCATCGGCAACGCGGGTGGCACGGTCTCCGGCGAGCTTCAGCTCACCGACGCCTTCTCCGACCCGCAGAAGGCCGATCAGCTCAGGGACGTCGTCACGCGCCTGCTCCCGGCCGGATTGCAGCTGCCGACCGCGTCGGATCCGGGCACGCTCGCCGGCGGTCTGCTCGGGTCGCTCCTGCTGATCAACAAGGACACCAATCAGCCGCAGGCCAAGCCGAACGAGGTGACCGCCGCGTTCACCGGCCTGGCCGACGGCGGTTTCATCCACATGCCGACCGATCTGCGCCCTGGGCAGCTGGCGTTGATCCTCACGGGCAGTGCCTTGGCAGGCAACGGCGCTGGGGACCGTGCGTCGACGATCGCGCGGTTCGCCGCTCAGATCGACCGCTCCGGTGCGGGCGCGGTGCTGGCCGGCGACACGGGGTCGGCGGACGCGACCGGTCCTGTTGGCATGGTGCGCGCGGACACCGCGGCGACTTCCATACTGTCCACTGTGGACAACGCTGAGCTGAACGCCGGGCGGGTGGCCACGGTTCTGGCGTTGAGCGAACAGTTGGAAGGCAAGGCCGGGCGGTACGGTACCGCTGGCACAGCGCAATCCGTCGTGCCCTGATCGTTACTGACCGTTATCACCGAGACACGCCTATACCCTGTTCCCCACTGGACGGCAAGAAGGTGTTACCGTGGAGCCCCGTGGAAAACAGTAGGCGGCTGCCTCAAGCGCGGACGACAAAGCACGTTTTCGTGACGGGAGGCGTCGCCTCCTCCCTGGGTAAGGGACTCACCGCTTCCAGTCTCGGTCAACTGCTGACCTCCCGCGGTCTGCGGGTCACCATGCAGAAGCTCGACCCGTATCTCAACGTCGACCCCGGCACTATGAACCCCTTCCAGCACGGCGAGGTGTTCGTGACCGAGGACGGCGCGGAGACCGACCTGGACATCGGGCACTACGAGCGGTTCCTCGACCGCGACCTGAGCGGCACGGCCAACGTGACCACCGGCCAGGTGTACTCGACCGTCATCGCCAAGGAGCGGCGCGGCGAGTACCTGGGCGACACCGTGCAGGTCATCCCGCACATCACCGACGAGATCAAATCCCGGATCCAGGCCATGGCCCTGCCCGACGCCAACGGCGTCGTGCCGGACGTGGTCATCACCGAGGTCGGCGGCACGGTCGGTGACATCGAGTCACTGCCGTTCCTGGAGGCCTGCCGTCAGGTCCGGCACGACGTGGGCCGCGACAACTGCTTCTTCCTGCACGTCTCGCTGGTGCCCTACCTGGCGCCGTCGGGTGAGCTGAAGACGAAGCCGACGCAGCACTCCGTCGCCGCGCTGCGCAACATCGGTATCCAGCCGGACGCGATCGTCTGCCGCGCCGACCGGGAGATCCCGGACTCGTTGAAGCGCAAGATCGCCCTGATGTGCGATGTGGACACCGACGCGGTCGTGGCCGCGCCGGACGCGCCGTCCATCTACGACATTCCGCGTGTGCTGCACACCGAGGGCTTGGACGCGTACGTGGTCCGCCGCCTCGGCCTGCCGTTCCGTGACGTCGACTGGGCCGTGTGGGGCGATCTGCTCGGCCGCGTGCACAACCCGAAGGAGACCGTGCGGATCGCGGTCGTCGGCAAGTACGTCGACCTGCCGGACGCGTACCTGTCGGTCACCGAGGCGTTGCGGGCCGGTGGGTTCGCCAACCGCGCCAAGGTCGAGATCGTCTGGGTCGCCTCGGACTCCTGTGAGACGCCGTCCGGCGCGGCGCACGCGCTGTCCGGTGTGGATGGTGTGCTGATCCCGGGCGGATTCGGTGTGCGTGGCATCGAAGGCAAGCTGGGTGCGATCAGCTTCGCCCGTGACCGCAAGATCCCGCTGCTGGGCCTGTGCCTCGGCCTGCAGTGCATGGTGATCGACGTGGCCCGCAACCTGGCCGGGCTGACGGGGGCGAACTCCGCGGAGTTCGACGAGAACACCGAGCACCCGGTCATCTCCACGATGGCCGACCAGGAAGACGTCGTCGCGGGTGAGCGCGACATGGGCGGCACGATGCGGCTAGGCGCCTACCCGGCCGCGCTGACGTCTGGTTCGGTCGTGGCCAGCTCGTACGGCTCCACAAGCGTTTCCGAGCGGCACAGGCACCGCTACGAGGTCAACAACGCCTACCGCAAGCGTTTGGCTGAGGCTGGTTTGGTCTTCTCCGGCACCTCGCCGGACGGGCACCTGGTCGAGTTCGTCGAGCTGCCTGCCGACAAGCACCCGTTCTACGTGGGCACGCAGGCGCACCCGGAGCTCAAGAGCCGCCCGACCCGCCCGCACCCGCTGTTCTCCGGCTTCGTCAAGGCAGCGCTGGCGTACCGCACCGCCGACCGGCTGCCGGTGGAGCTGCCGGAGAGCAACCACGTCGTGAGCGTCGGCTCGTGACCGAGCGGCACGCGTTCGACGTGGTGTCCATAAAGGACATCCACGTCGGTAGGGTGGTCGGGCTGCGGATGGACGAGGTCCGCATGCCCGGCGGCGGCACGGCGATGCGCGAGGTCGTCGAGCACCTCGGCGCCGTCGCCGTTGTGGCGCTGGACGAGGACGGCAAGGTCGTGCTGATCCATCAGTACCGCCACCCGGTCGGCCGCAGGCTGTGGGAGCTGCCCGCGGGCCTGCTGGACGTGGAGGGCGAAGACCCGGCCAAGACCGCGGCACGTGAGCTCGAGGAAGAAGTCAACCTGGCCGCGTCCGAGTGGTCCACGCTCGTGGACGTCGCCGCCTCGCCAGGCTTCACCGACGAGGTCGTCCGGGTCTTCCTGGCCCGTGGCCTGACCGAGGCCAACCGCACGGAACCGGAAGGCGACGAGGAAGCCGACATCGTCGTCGAGCGCATCCCGCTCGCTGACGCCGTCGCCAAGGTCTTCGCAGGCGAGATCATCAACGCCTCGACCGTGGCAGGCCTCCTGGCCGCTCAGGCCGTGCTGAACGGCCAGGCACAACCGCGCCCAGCCGACGCGCGATGGGACGACAAACCCACCGCCTTCGCCCGTCGCCGCAGGTAAGAGCTCGTGAGTGTTTTGACCGGTTAGAACCGGCCAAAACACTCACGAGGGCCAGCAGGGCACCGGCGATGAGGGCCGTCGCGGTTCGCATTCGGGCGCGGCGGCAGGACGCGCAGTTGTCCGGGGCATTCTCGGTGAGCATTTCGGTGGCTTGGTCCCGGGGGACAGCGGACAGGATGCCGGGCAGGCCGGCGAGTGCGGCGACATCGGCGGCGCAGGACCGGCAGGTGCGCAGATGCCGCTCGTAGTTCTTCCGCTCGGACGGAGAGAGCGAACCCAGTACATAGGCGACGTCCCAGTCGCGGTACGCGTCCGTCGGGAGGTTCAATGCCCGGTCACTCCTCTCTCTTGCAGGGCGAGGCGCAGCGCACGCAGGCCGTAGTGCAGCCGCGAGCGCACTGTGCCCGGCGGAACCTCAAGCAGTTCGGCCAGTTCGGCCACTGACTGTCCCATGTAGTACGCCCGGACGATCACCGTGCGGTGTTCCGGGGTCAGCTGGCTGAGCGCGTCGGCGACCAGCCAGGTGTCCAACGCCGACTCCGTTGGGTCGGAGCGGGCACGTTCGGGCACGACCTCCAGACCGATCTCACGCCGGGCGCGAGCACTGCGGCGGTCGTCGATGACGACGTTGCGAGCCACTTTGTAGAGCCATGCCCGTGCGGCGGTGATGCCCTGCGCCAGGATGTCCGGGTTCTTCCACGCACGTAACAGGGTTTCCTGCACGACATCCTGGGCGAGCTGGTCATCGCCGGTGAGCCGCAATACGTAACGCAGGAGCGGCGCTGCGTGCTCGTCGTGCAAAGCACGCAGCAGCGCCGTATGGCTCTCGTTGATGACACACCCCCTAAGCCCGGCGGAAGACTGGCTTGCGCTTGGCCAGGAACGCCGTGGTGCCCTCAATCATGTCCGGTGTGGTGAACGTCCGCCGGAAGGACGCCAGCTCGATGCCTAGTCCTGCAGTGACGTCTTGGCCACGAGCGGAGTTGACCGTGGCCTTGCACAGGGCGACCGCGGCAGGAGAGTTCGCGGCGATCGTGCCGAGGCTGCGCCGGGCCGCGGCAAGCATCTCCTCCCTGCTGTCGAACACCTCGTTGACGAGCCCGATTCGTTGGGCCTCCGCGGCGTCCACCTTGCGGCCGGAGTAGATCAGCTCACGGGCCCGGCCTGGACCGACCAGTTGCTGCAGCCGCACACAGCCACCGAAGCCGGGGATCAGCCCGAGCAGCACCTCCGGCTGGCCGAACACGGCCTTCGACGTCGCGTAGATGAAGTCGCACGCCATCGCCAGTTCGCATCCGCCGCCGAGGGCGTACCCGTCCACGCACGCGATGACCGGCGCGGGCACCGCCTCCAGCAGGTTCATCACGTCCTGGCCGAGCCTGCCGAACTGTTCGCCCTCGTCCGGGCTCATCGCCGCCATCTCGCGGATGTCGGCACCGGCGACGAACGCCGGTCCTGGCGCGCCGGTCAGGATCATCGGCTTGGATGCCGTGCTAAGGAAGTCGTGCAACTCGCTCAGCACCTGATGGGACAGCGCGTTGCGGGCCGATGGGCGTGTCACGGTCAGTGTCATGAAGTCGTCGGAGTCCTCGACGTGCAGGGTTTCGTAGTCCGATATGGACACTGTGGTCACCTCATGAGTCCCAGATGGCGCCGAACGCTGGAATACCGCGGGTTTCCAGCTCCTCGACGACATGCCAAGTGGTCTTCTTGTTGGAGATGCAGATGACGGCCTCGGCCCCGGATTCCACGTACGCCTGGTAGGTCAGCGCGATGAGATCGGGTTTGCCGTCGGCGTCGGTGTCCCAGATGATGGCTTCTGGTTGTACACCAAGGATTTCATCGACCAGTGCGTCGCCGTAGGTGGCGCGCGGGTTACGGGTCGACCAGACAAGGAGCGAGGGCGTGTCGCCGGACAGCAGGTGCGGCAGGCATGGACCGATCCCGCTGCCGGTCGCGACCCAGACCACCTTGCGGAACAGCTTGTCGATGTTGCCGACGCCGGCGGTCGGGATTCCCTTGACCCACACATGAGTCGGCAGATCGTCGATCAGCGACCCGGTCCAGTCACCGGCGCGCGAGATGGTCAGCCGGAAGCCGGTTTGGCCAGGAGCCGGGACGTTGGCGAAGGAATGCCATTCCAGCAAGGGACTTCGACTGACCGAAGTGGACGATCCGGCGAACGGCGTTACGCCGTAGTCGAACCAGACGAGTGCCACGTGCCGTGACGGGCGGACGATCCGAACCGGCACCCGGCGCAACCGCAACCACGGAAGCGCCACGCTGAACACCACGACAGCGAGAACCCACAGACTCGGCGAACTGGCGGCCATCGCCGAGTGCAGTGCGAACAGTGCGAGAACGGTCCATCCGCCGAAACGGTGTGCTCGCTCGAACCAGTCATGGTGGCGTGCACGCAGCGAGGGCAGAGCGAGCACGATCATCGCGACAAGGAGCGCGAGAATGACCCACGTCAAGGCGAGAGACGGCGCGGTGAAGGGAAACCAGGCGGTCGCGCAGAGAGCGGCGCCGACGTGCAGTCCACCGAAGTGGTACACCTTGCCCGCAGTCCACCGAATCCGCAGCGGCCAGTGTTTCGGCACGCTCGTCGCCAGCCAGAACAGCAGGTTGATCACGTACTGCTGGCGGATCAGCACAGCCAGGGCGAAGTTGACGAGCACCATCGAAGACGCGTCCACAACCGGGATACACGCCAGGTTCAGCAGGATCACCAGTGCGGCGAGCCGGTTGTGATGGGTGAACGGGCGGCGCTTGAGCTTGGCGCGCAACGACCGTCCGGGTGCAGGGAGAGTGATCTGGGTACTGGTCATGCGACAGTGCCCAAACGCGACACCAACGCTCGTCGGTCGACCTTGCCACGGTCGGTCATCGGCAGCCGGTCCACAGGCACGATCAGCGTCGGCGAACAGTAGTACGGCATGCGTTGCTCGACAGTGTGCCTGGCCAGCTCAGGTTGGACGGTCGCCGGGCTGACGAAGCCGACGAGCCGATCCTCGTGCAGCACAGCGGATGCGCGTGCACAGCCGGGAGTCAGCTCCAATGCCGAAGTGACAGCGTCCAGTTCCACCCGGAATCCGCGGATCTTCACCTGGTCGTCGGTCCTGCCGTGGTGTTCCAATTGGCCGTCGGACGTCCACCGACCCAGATCCCGGGTGCGGAACATCCTGTTGTTGCCGCCGAGGAACGGATCCGGCCGGTACCGTTCGGCCGTGAGCTTGTCGTTTCCGATGTATCCGTCCGTCACACAGGCGCCGCCCGCCCACATTTCACCGATTTCGCCGATCGGGCACGGCCGGAGGTCTTCATCCAGGACGTAGACGGTCGTGTTGGGAACCGGCCGGCCGATCGTCAACGTACCGTCATAGCGCTGAACAGTGTTGACGATGGTGACTTCGGTCGGCCCACAGGCGTTGTGAAATTCCACGCCGTCCGACCAGGACTCAGCCAGGGAGCGCGGGCACCGCTCACCGGCGACCGCGACGACGCGCACGTTCGCGCACATCGAACGATCCAAAGTGGACAGTATGCTGGGTGTGCTGATGATGACGGTCAACGTCCTGGCGGTCGGTGCGATGTCCTGGCCGCGGATCACCAGCGTCGCGCCATGTGCCAGCGTTCCCAGTATTTCCCATGCGGCCATGTCGAAGGCGATGTTGAGCAGCTGGCCGACCCGGTCACCCGGCCGGATGCCCAGCGACCCGGGTTTGGTGAGCAGGACATTGCATAGATTGGCATGGGTCACTTTGACGCCGTTGGGCTGTCCGGTGGTGCCGGAAGTGAAGATCACCATCGCGGCATCGCCGCTGGGGCGGGCTCTTCGTGCGGTGACACCGTCCGGAATGGCGTCGATCGCGACGACATCGCCAAGACCTGCGGGGATTTCGTGATCGCTCGTGGTCAGGATGACCCGAATGTCCGCCGTGCGGATCACATGCCGCAGGTGGTGCGGCGGCGTGATCCGGATGTCTTGCGGCACATATGCCGCGCCGGCTTTGAGGATCGCGAGGATGCCGACGACCATGTGGACCGAACGGGTGAGGAACAGCCCGACTTGATCGCCCGGACGGACGCCGAGTTCGGCCAGGTGATCCGCAAGGCGTTCGGCCCGTTGGTCGAGTTCTTGGTACGTCAGGCAAACGCCGAGGTGTTCCACGGCGATCGCGCCGGGTTGTCTGGCCACTTGGGCTTCGATGGCGTGATGGATCCGGTTGTGTCGCACGGGGATTGCCACACCGGATCCGAAGCGCTGGAACAGGATCCGATCGGCAGGGGCCAGTCCGTGCGGTACGGAGAGCTGAAACGCTGCTGTCACGATGGATGCGCCTTTCAGGCGGGCCTGTCGGGTCATCCGTTCTGAACGAGACAGCACCGCCTGGTGTTCAACGCATCGAGCAAATTCTTTGCCGGCCCCGTGGAAAGCGCTTTCCGTGATCCGTCCACAGGACACGTCAGAAGCGTGCCTCCAGCAGCGTCCTGTCGTTGGTGGCCAAGCGGATTTCGATCCGCATGATCTGGTTGCGTGGCAGGTCGGTCGTCGCCGTCGGCGTCATTGATGTACCAGGCCCAGCGTTCCAGCTGCCGACGCGCGTCGCGGCGCCGTTCGCGTCCACGATGTAGAGGGTGTATGGCAACGCACGCCCGCCGGACGCACCGCCGTACTCGCACTTCACGTCGATCCGCGTGCCCCACGGCTCCTCTACCAACGTCACAGACGCGGTAACCGGGCTCGGAATCGTTTGCGTCAGCTGTGTGGTCAACCCAGCGGCCTCAGGAGGCGGCGGCGCGTCGGTGGGGACAAGGACGGCCGTGAGCACAGCGGCGGCGGCAGCAGCGGCAACGACGGCGGCTGCGATCTTGACGCGCGTCCACCGGCGGGATTTGCGAGCCGCGGCGAGCAGCGCGGGCATCGTGTCCTGCTTCGGCGGATCCAGCAGCTGCACGGCCTGCTCCTGCGGCAGTATCGACAGGATGGCCGGGATCCCGGACAGCTCGGCGACCTGGGCCTTGCAGGACTCGCAGGTCTCCATGTGCGCTTCGTACTCGCGGCGCTCGTCCTCGGAGAGCGAGCCGAGGACGTACGCGGCATCCCATTCGCGGTAGGACTTCACGGCCCGGTCACCCCTCTCTCCTGCAGTGCGAGGCGCAACGCGCGCAGTCCGTAGTGCAGCCGCGAAAGAACGGTGCCCTCGGGCACGTCCAGCTCCGCAGCCAGGTCGGACACCGATTGTCCCATGTAATAAGCACGGATGATCACGGTTCGGTGTTCGGGGGTCAGCTGGGTCAGTGCGTCGGAGATCAGCCAGGAGTCCAGTGCCGGGTCGGCCGCGCCGATGACCTCACGGGCCACCGAGTACAGCGAGGTCGCGACATCGTGGTCGCCGAGCAGATCCGGGTTCTTCGACGCGCGCAGCAGCACCTCCTGCACGACATCCTGCGCGCGTTGTTCGTCGTCGGTGAGGCGCAGCACGTACCGCAACAGCGTTGCTGCGTGCTCGTCATGCAAAGCACGCAGCAACGCGATGTGGCTCTCGTTGATGGCTGACCTCCCGCTAGCTACTCCAGCTCCTGTTCCGCCCTGGCGATCGCGGCGAACTCCTCTTCCGGAGCATTGGCCACCAGGTGGTGCCGGCTGTAGAACCAGAAGTATGCCAACGCCACGACCATGATCCCCGCGGTGACCGCCGCAGCGACCTCGTCGACGAAGAACGTCGCGATCACAGCGGCGACCGCGAGCACTGCGGCGATGCCTGTGGTGATCACACCACCGGGCGTCCGATACGGCCTTTCGAGGTTCGGTTCGCGGACCCGCAGCACGATGTGCGAGACGTTGAGCAGCACATAGGACACTGTCGCGCCGAACACCGCGATGTTGATCAGCTTGTCGCCGTTCTGAATGACTACCGCCAGTACGAACCCGATCGTGCCCGGGACGATCAGCGCGAGGTACGGCGTCTTGCGCCGTCCGGTGACCGACAGCCAGCGCGGCAGGTACCCGGCGCGCGACAGGGCGAAAAGCTGCCGCGAGTACGCGTAGATGATCGAGAAGAAGCTCGCGACCAGACCGGCGAGGCCGACGTAGTTGACGAACTGGGCGAGGAAGTTGTCGCCGCCGAACGCGGTGCGGACCGCGTCGGGCAGCGGGTTCTTCGACTCGGCCAATGCCGCCGAGCCCGCCCCGCCCGGCGCGAAGACCAGGATCAACGCGGCGAACAACAGCAGCACGGCCATCCCGGCGATGATCCCGCGCGGCAGGTCCCGCTTGGGGTCACGGGCTTCCTCGGCGGCGAGTGGCACACCTTCGATGGCCAGGAAGAACCAGATTCCGTACACCAGTGCGGCCAACGCGCCCGCGATCCCGAACGGCAGGAACGAACTCGCGCCGATCGCGTCGGTCATCGGGATGTCGAACAGTTTGCTCGCGTCGAACTTGCCGATCATCCCGATCACGAACGCGACCAGAGCGACCGTGGCGATCCCGGTGATCACGAACATCGCCCGCAGCGCCTCGCCGACACCCCACAGGTGCGCGCCGACGAAGATCAAGTAGCAGACCAGGAACACCGGCCAGCCGCTGGTGAGCCCGAACAACCCCAGCGCTTCGACGTAACCGCCGATGAACACCGCGATGGCGGCGGGTGCGATGGCGTATTCGATCAGGATCGCCATCCCGGTCAGGAATCCACCCGTCGGGCCGAGGGCCCGGCGGGCGAAGCCGTAGCCGGCGCCCGCGACCGGCAGGGCGGAGGCCATCTCGGCCAGACCGAAGACCATGCACGTGTACATCACGGCCATCAGGACGGTGGCGATCAGCAACCCGCCCCATCCGCCCTGCGCCAGCCCGAAGTTCCAGCCGGCGAAGTCGCCGGAGATCACGTAGGAGACACCGAGCCCGGCGAGCAGCACCCACCCGGCGGCGCCGCGTTTGAGTTGGCGCTTCTCCAGGTACTGCTGGTCGACCGTCTCGTACTGCTTGGACATCGGTGCTCCCCTCACTGGACTAATGGGTTACCTTCAGTCCTTTTGGTTGCCCGGAAGAGTGATACGGGTTACATCTTCGTGTCAAGACTGCGGTCAGCGGTATACGTGGCGCCGTTGACATGCAGGTTGTCACTCGGGTAGCAATGACCAGCAATGGATCGATAGCGATCCTTTGGATAGGGGTGCCGATGCGACACACCGAAGGCCTCTTGAGCGTCGAGCAGCTGCGCGAGCTCGTCGAATCCGGGGAGATCGACACGGTCCTGGTGGCCATGACCGACATGCAGGGGCGACTGCAGGGCAAGCGGTGCTCGGCCGAGTACTTCATGGAGGAAGTCCTCTCACACGCCACCGAGGCCTGCAACTATTTGCTGGCCGTCGACGTGGAAATGAACACGGTCGGCGGATACGCGATCTCGTCGTGGGACCGCGGCTACGGCGACTTCGTGTTGCGGCCGGACTTGAGCACGCTGCGTCGCATCCCGTGGTACGAGGGCACCGCGATGGTGCTTGCTGATCTTGAATGGGTGCAAGGGGGACCCGTCGCGCCTTCGCCGCGCCAGATCCTGCGCCGCCAGCTGGACCGGCTGGCCGAGCGCGGGCTCGAGGCGTTCGTCGGCACCGAGCTCGAGTTCATCGTCTTCGACGACTCCTACGAACAGGCTTGGCACAAGACCTACCGTGACCTGACGCCGTCCAATCTGTACAACGTGGACTATTCGATGCTCGGCACCGGCAGGCTCGAGCCGCTGCTGCGCGACATCCGCAACAAGATGACCGGCGCCGGGCTGTATGTCGAGTCGGCCAAAGGGGAGTGCAACCCCGGGCAGCACGAGATCGCGTTCAGGTACACGAACGCGCTGGCCACATGCGACAACCACAGCATCTACAAAACCGGGGCCAAGGAGATCGCGGCGGCCCATGGCAAGAGCCTGACATTCATGGCCAAGTACAACGAGCGCGAGGGCAACTCCTGTCACATCCACATCAGCGTGCGGGACAAAGACGGTAACGCTGTCATGGCGGGCGACGGCGAGCACGGGTTCTCCAAGCTGATGGAGCACTTCATCGCCGGGCAGCTGGCGTGCCTGCGCGAGTTCACGTACTTCTTCGCGCCGAACATCAACTCCTACAAGCGTTTCGTGCCTGGCAGCTTTGCGCCGACCGCGGTCGCGTGGGGTGAGGACAACCGGACGTGCGCGCTGCGCGTCGTTGGACACGGTTCATCGCTGCGGGTGGAGAACCGTGTGCCAGGTGGGGACGTCAATCCGTATCTGGCGGTGTCCGCTTTGGTCGCGGCCGGACTGCACGGCATCGAGAACGAACTGCCGTTGGAGCCGGTGTTCACCGGCAACGCGTACGACTCCGACAAGCCACACGTGCCGCATACTTTGCGTGACGCGGCTGACCTGCTCGCCGAGAGCAAGCTGGCGAGGGCCGCGTTCGGCGACGACGTGGTCGATCACTATCTCAACGCGGCGCAGGTCGAGCTCACGGCGTACGAGGCCGCGGTGACGGACTGGGAGAGAGTGCGTGGTTTCGAACGGCTCTAGGGTGCCTTTGATCGGCATCACGACCTATTTGGAGCAGGCCAAGTTCGGCCTGTGGGAACTGCCGTCCGCGGTGCTCATGAGGTCCTATTTGGATTCCATTGTGGCCGCGGGCGGGATGCCGGTCATGCTGCCACCCGTCGGCCGTTGGCTGCCGGAGCACATGTCGCATTTGGACGGACTGGTGCTTTCCGGTGGCGCGGACATCGACCCGAGCCGCTACGGCCAGGCGCCGCACGCGGCCACCGGAACCCTGCGGCTGGAGCGGGACACGTCCGAATTCGGCCTGTTCCACCTCGCGCTGGAAGCAGACGTCCCGGTGCTCGGGGTGTGCCGCGGCCTGCAGCTGATCAACATCGCGCTGGGCGGCACACTGCACCAGCACGTGCCCGAAGTGGCCGGTTCGGACAGTCACAACCCTTCGCCAGGAGTGTTCGGCACCAACGACATCAAGCTCGCGCCTGACAGTGTGGTCGCGAACCTGGTCGGCGAGCAGACGATCGTCCACTGTCACCACCACCAGGCGATCGACCAGCTCGGCTCCGGGCTGACGGCCGTCGGCTGGGCCCAGGACGGCACGATCGAGGCCGTTGAACTGGCCGAGGCCGGCTTTGTCATCGGCGTGCAATGGCATCCGGAGGAAAACCACACGGATGTCCGCCTGTTCCAAGGCCTCGTGCAGGCCGCCATTCGAAGGAAGTCCCAGTGACCACAGGGTTTGACGTCATCAACCCGGCCACCGAAGAGATCGTCGAGACCGTTGCGCTGACCTCAGCCGAGGAAACGGACGCGGCGATCGAGCGCGCGCACGCCGCGTGGCCAGCCTGGCGAGCGCTTGCTCCGGCCGACCGGGCCCGGCTGCTGCGGCGGTTCGCGTCCGCTGTGGACGCCGACATCGAGAACCTGGCCCAGCTGGAAGTCCGCAACGCGGGCCACACCATCGGCAATGCCCGCTGGGAAGCCGGCAATGTCCGTGACGTCATCGAGTACTACTCGGCCGCGCCCGAGCGCTTGTTCGGCAGGCAGATCCCGGTGCCCGGCGGCGTGAACATGACCTTCGCCGAACCGCTCGGCGTGGTCGGTGTGATCGTCCCGTGGAACTTCCCGATGCCCATCGCTGGGTGGGGCTTCGCGCCGGCGTTGGCCGCGGGGAACACGGTTGTGCTCAAACCCGCTGAGTTGACGCCGTTGACCGCCATCCGAATCGGCTCATTGGCACGCGAAGCAGGCATCCCCGAGGACGTGCTCCAGATCCTGCCGGGCAAGGGATCCGTTGTCGGGCAACGGTTCGTCGAGCACCCGTTGGTGCGCAAGATCGTGTTCACCGGCTCGACCGAGGTCGGCAAGCAGATCATGGCCGGTTGTGCCCGCCAGGTGAAGCGGGTGACGCTGGAGCTGGGCGGCAAGAACGCGAACATCGTCTTCGCCGACGCCGACCTGGAGAAAGCAGCCGCCACAGCGCCGTACGGCGTGTTCGACAACGCCGGGCAGGACTGTTGCGCGCGGTCCCGGATCCTGGTGCAGCGTAGTGCGTACGACCGGTTCATGGAGCTGCTCGAACCGGCCGTGCAGGGTGTCGTGGTCGGCGATCCTTCTTCGGACAGCACCGAGATGGGCCCGCTGATCTCGGCCGCACACCGGTCGTCGGTGGCGTCCTATGTGCCCAGTGACGCTCCCGTCGCGTTCCGCGGAACCGCACCTTCGGGACCTGGTTTCTGGTTCCCGCCAACGGTCCTGGCGCCAGTGTCGCCTTCGGACAGGGCAGTGACCGAAGAGGTCTTCGGCCCGGTCGTGGCCGTGCTACCGTTCGACGACGAGGAAGAGGCGCTGCGGCTGGCCAACGACACCGAATACGGCCTGTCCGGCTCGATCTGGACGCGAGACGTCGGCCGCGCGCTGCGCGTGTCGCGCGGGGTCGAGGCAGGCAATCTGTCGGTGAATTCCCACTCGTCGGTGCGGTACTGGACGCCGTTCGGCGGCTTCAAGCAGTCCGGGCTCGGCCGGGAGCTCGGGCCGGACGCCGTGGCGGCGTTCACCGAGACCAAGAACGTGTTCATCGCGAACGACTGAGGAGCTGGACATGAGATTGCAGGACCGGGTCGCGGTTGTCACCGGGGGCGGCAGTGGCATCGGCCTTGCGTCAGTGCGGCGCCTGGCCAGCGAAGGCGCGAAGGTGGTCGTCGCCGACATCGACTCCGACACAGGGAAAGCAGCGGCCGACGAGGTCGACGGCCTGTTCGTACGCACGGACGTGACGGATCGCGCGCAGGTCGAAGCGCTCTTCCAGTCCGCAGTGGACACCTACGGATCGCTGGACATCGCCTTCAACAACGCGGGCATATCGCCGCCGGAGGACGAGTCCATTTTGAACACCGAGCCGGACGTATGGCAGAAGGTGCAGACCGTGAACGTGAACTCGGTCTACCTCTGCTGCAAAGCAGCCATCCCGCACATGCAGCGGCAAGGCAAGGGCTCGATCATCAACACGGCGTCCTTTGTGGCCGTAATGGGCGCGGCCACATCGCAGATCTCCTACAGCGCCTCAAAAGGCGCGGTACTGTCGATGACCCGAGAGCTCGGCGTGCAGTTCGCGCGGGAAGGCATCCGAATCAACGCCCTGTGCCCAGGGCCGGTGAACACACCGTTGCTGAAGGAACTGTTCGCTTCGGACGCCGAGCGCGCGCAGCGCCGGTTGGTCCACGTCCCAATGGGCCGTTTCGCCGAGCCAGAAGAGATCGCCGCTGCGGTGGCATTCCTGGCAAGCGACGACTCGTCGTTCATGACAGCGTCCAGCTTCCTCGTCGACGGGGGCATCAGCGCGGCGTATGTGACGCCGCTGTAAGGTCTGTCGCGCAAGCCAGGTAGCGCAGAGGTCGTCGCGCCCCGTCTGCAACTGGGAAGACGCCGGTTCGAATCCGGCCCTGGCTTGCGCCCTCAGCGGACGTGTGTCCGCGGACCGCGTCGGCCGCCATAATGTTGGGGGGACGACCCTCCAAACCCCCGATGCGGCTTCGCCCCCTTGATACTCTGCTCCCGCGGATCGGGTAGCGCAGAGGTCGTCGCGCGCGGACTCCAATCTGTGAGGACGCCGGTTCGATTCCGGCCTCGATCCGCGCCATTGGGGTCTTAGCGCAGAGGTCGTCGCGCCGCCTTGCCCAGGCGGAGGACGCTGGTTCGATTCCAGCAGGCCCCACGTGATCGATGACGCGGATTTCGAGGCGTGCCTTGCCATGCTGGCCAAGGTGCGTGCGTTGCCGGTCGATCACCCACAGCGACTGGCGATGGAGCGAGCCGTCGACGGCTTCGTCAAAGACGGCAAACGCCGCCGCACCAGCGAACGTCGCCGCAAGACCGCCGCGGCCGACCGGGCCTTGATCGCTCGGACGGGCATGGGCGCCGCCGACCGTGTTGAGGATGTTTCAGTCGACTCTGAAGGTTCTGGTGGGGTGCTGAGGCGAAGCCGTCAGTGTTACGTCTGCAAGGCGCCTTACTACGAGCTCGATGCGTTCTACCAGTGGATGTGTCCATCCTGTGCGCGGCTGAATCGTGAGCGGCGCGAGGCTTCGACCGATCTGGTCGGGCGGCGGGCGTTGGTGACCGGCGGGCGGGTGAAGATCGGGTTCCACGTTGTCCGGATGCTGGTTCGGGATGGCGCCGAGGTCATGGTGACGACCCGGTTTCCTGCTGATGCGGCTCGCCGGTTCGCGGCTGACCCCGTCCTGGGGCAAGCGCTTGATCGGCTGCACATCATCGGCATCGACCTCAGGGATCCCCGGCAAGTTGTTGGTTTGACGGAGAAACTCCGGGCCGATGGCAGGCCGTTGGACATTCTGATCAACAATGCCGCGCAGACGGTGAGGCGGCCCGCGTGGACTTACGCGCAGCTCATCGAGGCCGAAGCTCGCGAGGCGCGGCTCAGCATCGACGCCGCGCCCGGCTTTCAGCCCGCGCTGCCTGATCCGGGTCTGGCCGCGGTCCTGAGTGGCGTGGTCGACGCCAGTGGGTTGATGGTGGATCCCTCGCCGGACAACTCGTGGACCGCGAGAGTCGGTGATGTCGACCCGGCCGAGATGCTGGAAGTCCAGCTCATCAACGCGGTGGCGCCCTATCTGTTGATGGACGGGCTGATGCCGTTGTTGCGGGCTTCGGCGTTCTCGCGGCGATACGTCGTGAACGTGTCCGCGGCCGAGGGTTGGTTCGCCGCCAAGTACAAGTCCGGCGCGCACCCGCACACCAACATGGCGAAGGCCGCGTTGAACATGCTCACCCGAACCAGCGCCGAAGACCTTGCTTCCCAGGGGATTTACGTGACCAGTGTGGACACTGGCTGGATCACCGACGAGAATCCGACGCCGACCAAGACCCGGCTAGCGGACCAGGGTTGGCGCCCGCCGCTCGACGTGCTCGACGGCGCCGCCCGGATCTACGACCCCATCGTGCGCGGCGAAGCCGGTGAGCCGCCGTCGGGTGTGCTGCTCAAGGACTACCGGGAGGTGGCGTGGTGAGCCTGGAACCGTTGCTTGCCTGGCTGCGTAGCGGCGAAGAGGCCTCCCAGCGCCTCGATTTCCCCATTGGCACGGCCTTGCCGGACGGCCGTCTCGACTTGTGTAAGTCCAACCTCGGCCCTCTCGGTGCGCAGTCCGTTGTGGACGCTTTGCCGGAGGGTGGGCCAGTGCGGCATTTGCTGCTTGGTACCGATGGTCTTGGTGACGCTGGTGCCGTGACAGCCGCTGAGGGTGCACTAAAAGCTGGAGCTTCGACTGTCTACTTGGGATGCAACGGCATCGGCGAAGGTGGCGCGTGCTCGCTCGCTGAGCGGATCGCGGCGTCGCCGGGGATCGTCCGTGGATTGTGGCTGAAGCGCAATCCCATTGGTGCTACGGGTGTTCGTGCGATCGCGGAGCTCATCGCGACCGGTCACGCGCCCGCCACGATCGATCTCGTGCAGACCGGGATGACGGCGCCTGTGCTGAGCGGATTAGTCGACGCGCTTGCATCGACTTGTATCGTGAAGCGATTGTTCCTGTCCGGCAACAACTTTGGTGCTGCTCAAGCGCTTGGTCGGTTGGTGTCCGAGTGCGGGCTGGATGAGCTGTACCTGTCGGCGTGCGGGCTCGGCGACGAGGGCGCACGGGTGCTTGCGTCAGGATTGAAACCGGGCATAAGGCGCCTTTCCGTTGCCAGTAATGGAATCGATCCTGTGGCTGCTGGTGAGCTGGTGCGTGCGGCTGCCGTAGCAGGAGTCGAGGTCATGGACATGGGCCGGGTCAAGGCGGCCGGTGTGCTCGGCGCTCACGACAACCGTGTCGACGCTGTGGGTATCGCGCATGCGTTGTCTTCGGGTACACATCGGTTGTGGCACATGGACTTGCGGCACACCGGAATGGACAGTCGTGGCGCTTTGGCGTTGCTGGGCGGTGCGCGGAAGGCGTCCAGTGCGACGCGGTTCGTTCTGGGAAGCGGAATCGCGCGACGGGTGAAACGTGAACTCGGGCAGATCGCCTCCGGGTTGCCGGAACTGCTGCCGCACCCGGATGTGGCCGCGATCAAGAGCGTCCATCGCTGACAGGCGAGCCCGAAGGCGGCTGTCAGCGAGGTCACCCGGACAGCCGCCCTACATCGATCAGGCGAAGGTCAGTTTCACCGGCGTGCCGGGCTCGACCGAGTGGCTCACCGTGCAGGTCAGATCGACGGCCTTGGTGACCAGCTTGACGAGCTGTGCCTGATCGGCCTCGCTCAGCTTGGCCATGTCGAGCTCGAACTTGGTCTCAACGCTGGTCACGCGGTCGGCTTCGACGTCCTTCTCGGCGGTGACGACCATGTCGATGGCGGCGTCGTCGCCGAGCCTGCGGGAGATCACGCTGTCGGCCGACAGCGTCGCGCATGCCCCGAGCGCGGCCATCAGCAGTTCGACCGGGGAGAAGTCCGCGCCGTCCTGCGAGCGGCCGATGGTGATCTCGGCACCGCGGGCGTTGGTGGCGACGAACTTGGCCGGTGCGGCCCGCCGGATCTGGACCGGTGTCGGGTTCATGGAGTGCTCTCCCATCAGGTGGTCATCGGTGGCCCCACGGCGTGGAACGTGATGAGGTCCGATCATGTTCCACCAAGAGGGGCGACAGTGAGCGAGATCCCCACCCTCAAGCGAACGCTGACCCTACGTGACCTGATCGTGTACGGTCTGCTGTTCATCGGGCCGCTGGCGCCCGTTGGCGTGTTCGGCGTTCTCGACGGACGCAGTGGCGGAGCGGTGGCGCTGGTCTACTTGATCGCCACGATCGCCATGGGCCTCACGGCGTACTCCTACGCGACGATGTCGACGGAGATCCCCAAAGCGGGGTCTGTGTTCTCGTATGCGACGGCAGGGCTGGGCAAAGCGGCCGGGTTCTTCGCGGGTTGGCTGGTGCTGCTGGATTACCTGCTGATCCCGAGCGTGGCCTACCTGTTCACGGGGATCGCGACGAACGCACTGGTTCCCGAGATCCCGATCTGGCTCGCGACCGGAGTGGCGATCCTGCTGACGACGACGGTGAATCTGCTCGGCGTCCGGCTGGCCGCGGTGGTCGGTTTCGTTGTGCTCGTGGTCGAGATCGTGTTGCTGGCGGTGTTCGTCGTCGCAGCCCTGGTCGTGTTGATTTCAGAGGGCGGCCAACGGCCGTGGTTGTCGCCGTTCACTGGCGTGTCCGGGTTCGACTTCACGGCCGTGGTCGGCGCGGTGTCGGTCGCGGTGCTGTCGTACCTCGGCTTCGACGCGATCGCGTCCTTCGCCGAGGAGAACGTCGGCCCAAGCCGGATCGTCGGCCGGGCGACGCTGTTCTGCCTTGTGTTGGCCGGTGGCTTGTTCGTGCTGCAGACCTATCTCGGGGCGCTACTGACTCCGGTTGATCCGTCCGGACCCGATGGTCAGGTCTTCTACGAGATGCTCCGTTCGAGTATCGGCCCGTGGTTGGCGGTGATGATCACGACGGTCAAGGCCATCGGGCCCGCGTTCTCAGCCATGGTCGCCCAAGCTGCCGTCGGCCGCCTGCTGTACAGCATGGCCCGTGAATCCCGCCTGCCTCGCCAGCTTGCTGCGGTCGACAGCCGGACCAAGACGCCGTGGACCGCGATCCTGGTCTCCGCAGTGCTCACGTTGGTGATCGCCGTATGGGCCGCAGGTCGCGATGACGGCCTGGACATCTTGGTGTCGATTGTGGACGTTGGCGCGCTGGCGGCGTTCACGCTGCTGCACTTGTCGGTGATTGGGTATTTCCGTGGCAGGTACAGGGTTTTCGCGCATCTGGTCGTGCCGGTCGTCGGCGCGGCGGTGATGATCGCGGTGCTGGCTCTGTCGAGCACGACCGCACTGATTGTCGGTGCGATCTGGTTTGCCATAGGGATTGTCGTGAACGTAACCGGATCCAGAGTGGGCTAGCACTTCACCGGGTCGACGTGGTGAGCCGGCGAGCTGACGAGGTGAACTCCTTGAGTGCTCGCGAACTCCCCTGCAATGCCTCGCGGATCTCGGGCGCGTGGGACCGTCGGGCGTCCGGCTGCAGACCAAACCACAGTTTGCGGAGAGCACGGTCAGCGTCGCTGACCGCCTCTGCGCTCGTGACCAGTTCATCCGGCCCGGTAAGCCGGATCAGCAGCAGTGCCTTCTTGAGATCTTTGCGGGCGCTCCAATACTTTTGCTCCGCTTCAGTGATCATCTCGGCTGTTGCGGGCATCGGGGCCTGGTCCTCGCGGATGGTCCGCAGTAACCATTTCACAGCCTCCCGGGACTCGGCCGCCGCGTCCACCAGTTCGGCGCAGCGCAATGCCCTGTCCTCTCGCAACCTCGTTCGCGCCGCGACTTTGGCTTTCACAGGCTCAAGGAACACCCCGAGCGACACTCCAGCGAGCGCGAACAAGCCGGTGATGAACGGAATCAACATGCGGGAACGGTCTCACACAACCGGATCCACCAGACGCGAAACGGCACTGAGTAACCGATCGTCGGCATGATTTCGCAGCAGCACTGAGTGAGCAGGGGCGACAACCCAACTGGATCTTCATGACGCCCCAGAATCCGCCACACGAGGTGTGGTGTGGTGTTGGTCGTGGTGCGGACGTAGTTGAGTGCGTTCTCGGGTTCGGCCAATGCGTACTGGTTGCGGCCGTCGGCGGTGATCATGAAGGCACCTTCGTCCAGAGCCATGCCCCAGGCGACGATTTCGGATCCGCAGCGGTCAATCCGGTTTCGTAGTGAGGTGTCCGCTCGATTTTCTCTGCTGCGACAGGACCTTCGCTCAGTTCCACCGCGATAGAGAGACTCGGGTCTGCGAAAGACTCGACACCTGTCATCGCATCTCTGATGACGCGGTCGGCTCGGTGTCGTGCCCCGAGTCGTGTGAGCGCACCAGCCCTGGTCATCGATGCGAAGCCCACGAGAGCGGGGTCTTCGAGAGCTCGCGCAGCCTCAAAGGCCCGTCTCGCGGCATGGATTGCCAGGTCGGGATTTCCCAACTGCGGGCTGTGCCTCCGGCGACAAGACATGCCTCGGTCAGGGCCCGTAACGCTCGTCGGCGGGTGTCTTCGTTCCCGGTCACGACATGGGTGTGCAGTTCGGTGAGAACGGCTCCGAGTCCCTTGCCTGCCACGGAGTATCGGCAGTTCGCGCAGTCCTCATTGGCCTTGGCGGCCAATCGGGCCAGTTCGTCGACCGGTCGGGCTGGGCCGTCGGGCACGTCGTCGAGGTCGGAGTCGTAGAGTGCGACGCTGATCTCGGGCAGCGTGGCCCGTGCTTCAGCGCCGACTTGGTCGCCGGGCAACAGGTGACCAGTCAGGTCGGCGACAGAGCACCCCAATGCGCGAGCGACGTCCTCGACAAGACCTCGTCGTTCGAATCGTCGCTCGCCGTTCTCCAACATCGAGAGATACGACTTCGAGTTTCCCGCCAACCCGGCTGCGGTTTCCAGTGTGATTCCGCGACGCTTTCGGATCCACCGAGCTCTTCCACCGATATCAGCCGGCGCGTTTTGAGAACTTCCCTACTTGGTGGACGGGGTGATCAGGGCGGTTTCGTAGGCGACGATGACCAGTTGGGCGCGGTCGCGGGCTTGGAGTTTGGACAGCAGGCGGCTGACGTGTGTCTTCACGGTGGCCAGGCCGACGTGGAGGTGTTCGGCGATCTCGGTGTTGGACAGGCCGCGGGCGATGAGGGCGAGGACCTCGCGTTCGCGGTCGGTGACGCCGTCGAGTTCGCCCGCGGGGACGTTGGCGGGTTCGGGCCTGTTGGTGAACTCGGCGATCAGGCGCCGGGTCACCGTGGGAGCCAGGAGGCTTTCGCCCGCCGCGATGACCCGGATCGCGGACAGCAGGTCGGCGGGCGGCGTGTCCTTGAGCAGGAAGCCGCTTGCTCCGGCGCGTAGTGCTCCGTAGACATACGAGTCCAGGTCGAACGTGGTGAGCATCAGGACTCGAGTGTTCGTTGAGGCGCAGATCTGCCGGGTCGCTTCGATGCCGTCCATCTCGGGCATGCGGACGTCCATCAGCACAACGTCCGGCTGTTCGCGGCGCACGAGTTCGATTGCCTCGATGCCGTTGCCTGCCTCACCGACAGTCTGCAGGCCATCGGCCGTGTCGATCAGCATCCGGAAACTGCCGCGCAGCAGCGCCTGATCATCGGCAACGACAACGCGGATCACAGGTGAACTCCTGACTCAGGTGGTGCGGTGACGGTCGTGTCCACCATTCCAGCACCCCGTGTCCACCTTTGCCGCACTGCGAGATGCGCGTTTCGGCACCGTGAGATGCGCATTGCAGCACGGTGAGATGCGCGTTCCGGCACGGGCCGTTGGGGCGACAGGTGGCTTTGATCATGGTGTCGCGCCTTTGGGAAGGGCTGGGAATGACGGGGAGCGTGCGGACTGTGCGAGGTGAGGTTGGGTGGCAACGGAAGGGCAAAGGCTGGGCGGTGCGGGACTGTGCAAGGTCGAGGTTGGGTGGTGAAGGGCTGAGCGGGCACGAGGCTGGGAGTGCGGGACTGGGCGAGGCCAGGCAGGAGTGTGAAGGGCTGAGCAGTCCGGGTCGAGTGGCGCGGGGCTGAGCGGGCCGGCGGCTGGGCGGGCTGGCGGCTGGGCGGGGCGAGGCGGGTGCAGGCGGGCAAGAGGGTGAGGTGGCGCGGGGGAGGTGGGCGTAGCGCAGGCCAAGGGCTGAGCGGCCCGGGTACCGGGCAGGCGGGTGGCTGGGTGGTGCGGGGCGAGGTGGGCGTAGGGCGGGCAAGGGCTGGGCGGCGTGAGGAAGGGCGGGGGACAGGCGCGATGAAGAGGAGGGCGGGAACAAAGGAAGTGCGGGGAGGGGGAAGCGGCGCGGGACTGCGCGAGGTGAGGCTGGGCGGTAAAGGGCTGAGCGGCCCGGGGGCGAGTGGCGCGGGTGCTGAGCGGGCCCGGTGGCTGGGGTGGAGCGGGGTGAGGCGGGCGTGGCGCAGGCAACGGGCTGGGCGGCGTGGGGTAGGGCGGGGGACAGAGGCGGTGGAGGTTAGAGGCATGGCTGGTTGGCCGAGTTGTCATGGGAGGTCATGGTGGGGCGGAGGCATACGGGAGGCTGGCGGAGACGGCGAAGCCGCCGGAAGGTAGAGGGCCTGCGGTGAACTGGCCGCCGTACATGATGACGCGTTCGCGCATGCCGATCAGGCCGTGGCCGGAACCTGGTGTGCCGCTGCCGCGGCCGGAGTCGACGACGGAGACCCGGACGAGGCCATCGGACGCGCTGACGTCCACTGAGCAGGGGACTGGGCCTGCGTGCTTCACGACGTTGGTGAGGGCCTCCTGGACGATCCGGTACACCGACATCTCGAGGCCGGTCGGCAGCGAGATCGATGGCGCGGTCATGGTCACGTCCACGCCCGCGGTACGGGCGCGTTCGGCGAGTTCTGGCAAGCCGGATAAGCCGGGTGCCGGCGCCAGGTCTGGGCTGTCCGATCGGAGGACGCCGAGCATTCTGCGCATGTCGTTCAATGTGTCGCGGCTGGTCTGCTCGATGACACGTAGTGCGTCGCGTGCTTCCGACGGGCGTTGGTCGGCGATGTGGTTGGCGATTCCGGCCTTCACGGCGATCAGGCTCATGCTGTGCGCGACTATGTCGTGCAGTTCGCGGGCGATGCGCAGGCGCTCGTCGCTCACCATCGAGTGGGCGAGTTGCTGGGCGGAGCGTTGGGCATACGTGCGGCGGGCGTCCACCCAGCGGCCGACGGCCCACGTCGCGACCATGACCAGGGTGACGAACGCGAGGATGTCCAGGGGCATGCCCGAGAACGTGCCTGTGTTGATGGCCGTGATCGTGACCGCGACCACCCCGCTGCCGAGACCTGCCGCCAAGGACACCACGGGTCTGCGGTTGGTCGCGGCCAGGATGTAGAGCGCGGCCGCGGCGGGGATCCACGGCTCACGGGTGGCGTTGAAGATCGTCGTCAGGACGGCCCCGAGCAGCGTCAACGCGTACACGGGAACGGGCCACAGCCTGCGGACTGCCATGGGCACGGTCGCGACTAGAGAGATCAGCCAGCCGAACCACAGCGGACCGGTGAAGGGCGGCTGGCTGTCGTCGACGATCGACAGGAAGGAAATGTGCGCGGCCAACAGCGCCACGGCCGCCGCCGTGTCGACCGCGACGAGCTCCCACAGCTTGAGTCTGCGGGCTAGGAAGGGGCGTTGGTCGGGCATGCACTCAACGTTATCGAAGCTGGTCAGATGGGGCATCCGACTTGGGTCCATCATTCTTGAGGTGGACTCCGACCAGGGTCTGCGCGTAGGTTGACCGCAGTCTTAGACAACTTCATATGGGCCGCTACGAGCCGCGGCGGGAGAGTCTCCGCAATGGAGCACCGAAGGAGCAAGCCTCCCCGCAATCTCTCAGGTACAGCTACCGCCGTGGCCAGGCCACTCTGGAAAGCAGGCTGAAACACGCCTCGCCAACGGTGAAAGCCGCGCAAGCGGTGAAGCTCTCAGGCACACAGGACAGAGGGGGAGTTTCCGACGACAAGGAGGAGCTCCCGGATGTTCGACGCCGAACTGTCCACAGTAGACCCCGAAGTTGCCGGGGCGCTCGCCGCCGAGCTGGCCCGCCAGCGCGGGACACTGGAAATGATCGCCTCCGAGAACTTCGCACCACGAGCCGTGCTCGAAGCACAGGGCTCGGTGCTGACGAACAAGTACGCCGAGGGCTACCCCGGCCGTCGCTACTACGGCGGCTGTGAACACGTCGACGTCGTCGAGCAACTGGCGATCGACCGGGTGAAAGCCCTGTTCGGCGCCGAACACGCGAACGTCCAGCCGCACTCGGGCGCGCAGGCGAACGCCGCGGCGATGGCCGCCCTGCTCGAGCCGGGCGACACGATCCTCGGCCTCGACCTGGCGCACGGCGGCCACCTCACACACGGCATGCGGATCAACTTCTCCGGCCGCCTCTACAACGTCGTGGCCTACCACGTGGACAAGGACACCGGCCTTGTCGACATGGCCGAGGTCGAGCAGCTGGCCAAGGAACACCAGCCGAAGCTGATCGTCGCGGGCTGGTCGGCCTACCCGCGGCAGCTGGATTTCCCGAAGTTCAAGGAGATCGCCGAACAGACCGGCGCCAAGCTCATGGTCGACATGGCGCACTTCGCCGGCCTGGTCGCCGCGGGCCTGCACCCGAACCCGGTGCCCTTCGCCGACGTCGTCACGACGACCACCCACAAGACCCTGGGTGGCCCACGCGGCGGCGTCATCCTGACCGGCAAGGACCTGGCCAAGAAGATCAACTCATCGGTGTTCCCCGGTCAGCAGGGTGGGCCGTTGGAGCACGTGATCGCGGCGAAGGCGGTGGCCTTCAAGTTCGCGGCCACCGAGCAGTTCAAGCAACGCCAGCAGCGCACCCTTGACGGAGCACGCATCCTGGCCGAGCGCTTGCTCGGCGCGGGGCACAACGTGCTCACCGGAGGCACCGACGTGCACCTGGTGCTCGTCGACCTCCGAGAGTCCACACTGGACGGGCAGCAGGCCGAGGATCTGCTGCACAGTGTGGGGATCACGGTCAACCGTAACGCCGTGCCGTTCGACCCCCGGCCGCCGATGGTCACTTCCGGCCTGCGGATCGGCACCGCCGCCCTGGCGGCAAGGGGTTTCGGCACGGCGGAGTTCACGGAGGTTTCCGACGTGATTGCCGAGGTACTCCAGCCAGGAGCCGACCTTGCCGCGGCGCGTGCCCGTGTCGAGGCGCTGGCCGGCAAATATCCGCTCTATCCTGGCCTGTCATGACCATCAGCGTTTTCGACCTGTTCAGCATCGGGATCGGGCCGTCCAGTTCACACACGGTCGGCCCGATGCGAGCGGCGCGCACGTTCGCCGCGGGGTTGGCTGAGCACGGTCTGATCGACCGCACCGAGACCGTGCACGCCGAGCTCTTCGGGTCGCTCGGCGCGACCGGCCACGGCCACGGCAGCCCGAAAGCCGTTCTGCTCGGGCTGGAAGGCGAACGTCCCGAGGACGTGGACACCGGCACGGTCGACGCGCGGGTCGCGGAAATCCGTGACCGGCAGCGGCTGAAGTTGCTGGGGCAGAAGGAGATCGTGTTCGTCGAGGACACCGATCTGGTGATGCACCGGCGAAAGTCGTTGCCCGCGCACCCGAACGGGATGAAGTTCGCCGCGTTCGACGCGCAGGGCGAACAGATCGCCGCGCACATGTACTACTCGGTCGGCGGCGGGTTCGTCGTGGACGCCGAAACCACCGGCGAGCTGCGGATCGTGCCCGACACGACGGTCGTGCGATACCCGTTCCGCACCGGCGCCGAGCTGCTGGAACACTGTGCCGCAACGGGATTGCCGATCAGCCAGGTGATGCTGGCCAACGAGCTGTCCTGGCGCACGGAGGACGAGATCAAGACCGGCCTGCTGAAGATCTGGCGCGTGATGCAGGAATGCGTACGCAACGGCTGCCGGCGGGAAGGCGCGCTCCCCGGCGGACTCAAGGTCCCGAGGCGCGCGAAAGCCCTGCACGACAAGCTGATTCACGAAGACGGGACGCAAGACCCGTTGCATGCCATGGACTGGATCAGCCTGTACGCGCTGGCTGTCAACGAGGAGAACGCCTCCGGAGGCCGGGTCGTGACGGCCCCGACCAACGGCGCGGCCGGCATCATCCCCGCGGTACTGCACTACTACGAGAGGTTCGTACCGAACGCCGACGACGAAGGCGTGATCAGGTTCCTGCTCACGGCCGGTGCGATCGGCGTGATCCTCAAGGAAACGGGCTCCATTTCCGGCGCGGAGGTCGGCTGCCAGGGCGAAGTCGGCTCGGCGTGCGCGATGGCCGCGGCCGGTCTCGCCGAGGTGCTCGGCGGCACACCGCTGCAGGTCGAGAACGCAGCCGAGATCGGGCTGGAACACCACCTGGGCCTGACGTGCGACCCGGTCGGCGGGCTTGTGCAGATTCCGTGCATCGAACGCAACGCGGTCGGCTCGACCAAGGCGGTGCACGCCGCGCGGATCGCGTTGCGCGGCGACGGCTCGCACATCGTTCCGCTGGACAAGGCCATCAAGACGATGCGGGAGACCGGTGCGGACATGAGCACGAAGTACAAGGAGACTGCCCGTGGCGGCCTCGCGCTGAACGTCATCGAATGCTGATGCCTACACTGCTGCCGTGACCGATTCGGACGTTTCGACACTGGCCAGCGCCGACGATGCGCTGTTTCGGCCTGTCCGGACGGGCAACGCGTTCGAGGAGACGGTGGAACGCCTGCTCCAGGCCATCAGACTGGGGGTCGCGGGCCCGGGGGAGCGGCTGCCCGCGGAACGTGACCTGGCGACCCGGCTGAACATCAGCCGGGTCACGCTTCGTGAGGCGATCCGCGCGCTGCAGGAAGCCGGGTACGTCGAGTCCAGGCGCGGCCGGTACGGCGGCACGTTCGTCAACGAGACCCTGCCGGCGGCCAAACCCGCAGGCAGACAGGTCGCGCCGAACGAACTGGAAGACGTCCTGACCATGCGCCGAGTGCTCGAAGTCGGCGCGGCTGAGGCGGCTGCGTCCCGACCGCTGACCGACACGGACCGTACCTACCTGCGGGATCAGCTGGCTGAGGCCCGGACCGAGGACCTTTCGGAGTACCGGCGCAAGGATTCACGGCTGCACCTGGCGATCGCCGAGGTCGCCGCGTCGCCGACGTTGACCTCAGCCGTGGCCGACGTGCGGGTCCGGCTGAACCAGCTGCTGGACGCGATTCCCTTGCTGCCGACCAACATCGACCACTCGCACACCCAGCACGCGGCGATCGTCGAGTACATCCTCGTCGGGGACGCGGTGGGCGCACGCGACGCGATGGCCGAGCATCTCGAAGGCACCGCGTCCCTGCTGCGCGGATTCCTGTCCTAGTAGCAAAGTTCACGATTGGCCGCGACGATCGGCCGTGCGGTGGCGCGGCTGACGTTCCAGCTTTGCCACGAGCGGTCGTACATCCGGATGTTCGCCCCAGCCAGCGCGCAGGCCCTATGTTGCAGCGGCAGCTTGGCCAGCGCGGGCGCCGCGTCCGCGGAAAGCCTGGACAGGTACTCGACGTCGATCTTCCCGGTCGCGTCCAGCCGCTGGACGTTGTGCTCGGCGATCAACCTCTCCGGGTTGAGCACGGCGAAAACCAGCAGACCGCCCAACGCGGAACCGGCGATCGCACGCGGTAACCACCGGGCCTCCAACCGGACACCGGCGACGATCACCATGACGTACACCAAGCCGAGCCAGAGCTCGAACGCCTCCACCGACAGCCGCAACACCGTGAAGCCGTAAGCCTGCTGGTACGTCCACATCCGGGTGAGCGCGGACGCGACAATCACCAGCACGAGCACGGACAAAGCACCCAGCAGGCCGCGCAACCAAGCGCGGTCCTTCGATGTCCGCCGCGGCGCCCAACGAATCACGGCCGCCACGACGCCGAGCGTCAACACGGTCACAGCAAGCAGTTGCCAGAACCCGCTGCGGGCATAGGTGGCGAAGCTGACGTCCTCGGTGTCCAGGACGTACTCGATCCCGCCGAACAACACGGTGAACTGGACGGCGGCGAACCCGGCGAACAGCAGCACCAGAATGCCCACGGGCATCGCCCATTCCGTGACCGACAGCCGGGACGGCGGCCGGTCGTCGTCGGGCAGCTCGGGCGGGGCCGTGATCACCAGGCTGGCGCCGGCCGTAGCCACCGCGACCAGGACGAACATCAGCACCGCGCGGGCGATGAAGTCGCCGTCGATCGAAGGCACGACGTTCGCCAGGATTTTCGCGAACGCGGCATCCGCACCGGCGAGCAGCGGCACGAAGACCAGCAGCAGAACCGCGCTGATCAGCACCGAGTTGGTGAGCCGCAGTGCTTTCCTGGTTGTCTTGCGGCGCAACGCACCCAGGCCTCGTGCCACCCAAGGCAGCGCGAGCACGGCGCCGAGCGCGACCGACACCGAGCCGAGCAACACGCCCCAGATCGACCGCCCACCCGCGACGGCGAGCGAGGCCGCAGCGACGGCGCCCAACAGGCACATCGCGAACAGCCAGTCCGCGTCACGGAAGACGGTGACGGCGACCAACGCCAGCGACAACGTGCCCCAGACGATCGTCCAAGGTTTCAGGCGGCCCATGACCCGCCAAGCCGCTCCGGCGCACACGATCGCCACGATCAGGTATCCGATGCCGGATGTGGTCTCGGGTAAGGCGACCGCGCCCGCGGCACCGGCGATCCCGATGGCCAGCAGGGTTCGTGGCGGTGCTGGTTCGGCCGGTTTCTCCCAGCGCATGATCGTGCTGTAGGTGGCCGGGGTAATAACTGAAGGTGTGTTCATTAATTTCTCCAGGTAGATGCTCGTGAGTGTTTTGGCCGGTTCTAACCGGACGAACCACTCACGAGGGTTGACCAGGCAGAACGAGACGGATACCGGCCGGTTCGACGACCGAGATCTCGCCCCCGTGCAGGTCCATCACCCAACGGGCGATGGCCAGGCCAAGGCCCGTGCCACCGCCCGCTCTCTCCCCTCGGGTGAACCGTTCGAACACGCGCTCACGGTCGGCGGGCGCGATGCCCGGGCCTTGATCACGGACTTCGATCACCACGCCGCCGTCGCCGACCGGGCGCGACACGATGACGATCTCGCCGCCCTGCGGGCCGTGCCGCATGGCGTTGTCCAGCAGGTTCCAGATCACCTGGTGCAGCCGGGCCCGGTCGGCGAAAACCTTGCCCGGCCGGACGTCCAGTACGAACCGGGCGTCCCTTCCGGACACCTCGGCCTCGGCGACGACCTCGTCGAGCATCGGCGACAGCTCGAAGTACTCGCGGTGCAACGGTGTCACGCCAGCGTCCACACGGGACAGATCGAGGAGTTCGGACACCAGGCGGCCCAAGCGTTCCGTCTGTGACAGGGCTGTCCGCATGGTCGCTGGATCGGGTTCGGCGACCCCGTCGACCACGTTCTCCAACACCGCGCGCAAGGCGGAGATCGGTGTACGCAGCTCGTGCGACACGTTCGCGATCAGCTCGCGACGCTGCTGATCGGCCGCTTCCAGGTCGGCGGCCATCGTGTTGAACGCCTGCGCCAGCTCACCGACCTCGTCGCGGGACGTGGCCCTGACTCGCTGCGAGTAGTCCCCACGGGCCATCACACGCGCCGCGGCCGTCATCTGGCGCAGCGGCCGTGTCATCCCGTGCGCCAGGATCTGTGAGGTCACGATGCCGACTCCGATGGCGATGAGCGAGGTCTGGGTCGGCAGCCAGCCGAGCCGGATCCGGAAGTACGCCAGCGCGGCGGCGCCCGCGCCTGCGACCAGCAGGCCGATCTTCATCTTGATCGACCGGATCGGGTCGAGTGGTCTTGGCAGGCTCATTTGGGCACCTCAAGGGCGTAACCGACACCGTGAACGGTGCGGATGAGATCGGCACCGAGCTTGCGGCGCAGCGCCTTGATGTGGCTGTCCACGGTCCGCGTGGCCGCCGGGTCCGTCCATCCCCAGATCTCGCTGAGCAAACGCTCGCGTGGCACGACCGCACGCGGCCTGCCTGCCAGGTGTGCGAGCAGCTCGAACTCGGTCGGCGTCAGATGCGCGGGTTCCCCAGCCCGCTGCACCCGGCGCTCCACCGGGTCGATCTCCAGGTCACCGAGCACGATCGTCGAACCAGGCCGCTTGCCAAAATGATCAACACTGCGGTCCACGCGCCGCAGCAAGGCGTGCACGCGTGCGGCGAGCTCACGGATCGAGAACGGCTTGGTCATGTAGTCGTCGGCGCCGACGGCGAGACCGACCAGCAAGTCGGTCTCGTCGTCTCGCGCCGTCAACATCAGCACAGGCACAGGGCGGTGCGCCTGCACCTGACGGCACACCTCCAGGCCATCGAAACCCGGAAGCATCAGGTCGAGCACGATCAAGTCCGGCACGACCTGCTCGGCCTTCGCCACGGCCGACGGCCCGTCGTGCGCCAGTTCGACCTCGAAGCCCTCCGCGCGCAGCCGCGCGGCTATCGACTCGGCGATCGTCAGCTCGTCTTCCACAACCAGAATCCGCCGTTGCCCCTCCCGCATGAACCCGACCCTATGCGCGGCGTATGGAGGTGCGAGGGGAGATATGTGAAGGATTTGTGGATGTGCGTGCCCTGTCGATTTGCTGTCGATTGGCCCAATTGGCCGGGTTCCTGCGAAAGGATCGCCGCGTCAGAAACATGCAAACGATAGGAGTGAGCATGTCCCGAAGACTTGGTGTGCTGGCCGCGGTGCTGGTGGGAGCCGCCCTCGTCGCGCCGTCGGCTGCCGCCGAGACTGACCGGTCTCCTCGGTTCCCGACCGAGTTCGCCCTGCCGAACGGGTTCATGCCCGAAGGCATCGCGATCGGCGACGCACCGACGGCGTACTTCGGCTCACGGCGTGACGGTTCGCTCTTCCGCGTCGATCTGCGGACCGGCAAGGGCGAGGTGTTCTCGCAGGGCCCGGGCACCCCGTCGGTCGGCCTCAAGATCGACTCGCGCAAGCGGGTGTTCGTCTCCGGCGGCGCCGGCGGCGACGCGCGTGTCGTGGACGCGCGTTCCGGCGCCGTGCTCAAGAGCTACAAGTTCGCGGACACCGACACGTTCATCAACGACGTGATCGTGACTGACCGGGCCGCGTACTACACCGATTCACGCAAGGCGGTGCTGTACAAGATTCCGTTCGGGCGGCACGGCAAGCTGCCCGAGACCTTCACGCCGATCCCGTTGTCGGGGGATTTCGTCCTGACTCCCGGCGTGAACAACGCCAACGGCATCGCCGAGACACCCGACGGCAGAGCCCTGCTGATCGTGCAGAGCAACACCGGGTTCCTGTTCCGGGTCGACCCGGCGACCGGCGTGGCCAAGCGGGTCGACCTCGGCGCGGAGGTGCTGACCAACGGCGACGGTCTGCTCGTCGAGCGCAACACGCTCTACGTCGTGCAGAACAGGCTGAACACGCTCGCGGTGTTCAAGCTGAACTGGGCGGGCACCACGGGCAAGCTGGTCACCAAGGTCACCGACCCGCGCTTCGACGTGCCGACCACGGTGGCGTCGTTCGGCAAGCGGCTGTACCTGCCGAACGCGCGCTTCAACACGCCACCTGAGCCGACCACGACGTACAACGCGGTCGCGATCCCGAAGCCCTAGGAGCAGATGGCTCCCTGAGCTGCAGAGCCGACGAGGCGGGCGTACTTGGCCAGAACACCGGTCCGCCTCGTCGGCTCCGGCGCTTTCCAGCCGGCCTTGCGTTTCTCCAGCTCCTCCGGCGTGATCTCCAGATCCAGGGTCCGGGCCTGCATGTCGAGCACGATCCGGTCGCCGTCCTCGACGAAGGCGATCGGCCCGCCGTACGCGGCCTCCGGTGCCACGTGCCCGATGCACAGACCCGTTGTGCCACCTGAGAAACGACCGTCGGTCAGCAGCAGGACGTCCTTGCCGAGGCCCGCGCCCTTGATCGCGCCGGTGACCGCCAGCATCTCGCGCATGCCCGGTCCGCCGCGCGGTCCTTCGTAACGGATCACCACGACGTCGTTGGGCTTCAACGTGGTCAGGGCGTCCATTGCGGCCTGCTCGCCGTCGAAAACCCTTGCGGTGCCTTCGAACCTGGACGAGTCGAAGCCCGCGCTCTTCACCACCGCGCCTTCCGGCGCCAGGCTGCCGTGCAGGATCGTCAGGCCGCCGGTGGGGTGGATCGGGTTGGCCAGCTTGCGGACAACATCACCGTCAAGCTCCGGCGGCGCCAGCTCGTCGAGGTTCTCCCGCAGGGTCCTGCCGGTCACGGTGAGACAGTCGCCGTTCAGCAATCCCGCGTCCAGCAAGGCTTTCATCACCACGGGCACGCCGCCGACCCGGTCGACCGCGGTCATCACGTGCCGCCCGAACGGTTTCACGTCCGCCAGGTGCGGGACGCGGTCACCGATCCTGGTGAAGTCGTCCAGTGTCAACTCGACTTCGGCTTCGTGCGCGATCGCCAGCAGGTGCAGTACGGCATTCGTGGAGCCACCCAACGCCATCACGACCGCGATCGCGTTCTCGAACGCCTCCCGCGTCAGGATCTGGCGCGCGGTGATGCCTTTCGCGAGCATCCCGACAACGGCCTCGCCGCTGGCGCGAGCGAACGTGTCGCGGCGCCGGTCGACCGACGGCGGGCTCGCCGAACCCGGCAGCGACATCCCCAGCGCCTCGGCCGCGCAGGCCATCGTGTTCGCGGTGTACATGCCACCGCACGCGCCCTCACCAGGGCAGATCGCTCGTTCGATCTTGTCGACCTCTTCGCGCGTGATCAGGCCACGCGCGCACGCGCCGACAGCCTCGAACGCGTCGATGATCGTGACTTCGCGACCGTCCACAGTGCCCGGCAGAATCGACCCGGCGTACAGGAAGACCGCGGCGACGTCGAGCCGTGCGGCCGCCATCAGCATGCCCGGCAGGCTCTTGTCACAGCCGGCGAGCAGGATCGCGCCGTCGAGCCGTTCGGCCTGCATCACGGTTTCCACCGAGTCCGCGATCACCTCGCGGGACACCAGCGAGAAATGCATGCCCTCATGGCCCATGGAGATGCCGTCGGACACGGAAATCGTGCCGAACTCCATCGGGAACCCGCCCGCGGCGTGCACACCCTGCTTGCTCGCCTGGGCGAGGCGCTGCAGGGAGAGGTTGCACGGCGTGATCTCGTTCCACGAGGACGCGACGCCGATCTGCGGTTTGGCGAAGTCCTCGTCGCCCATCCCGACCGCCCGGAGCATGCCCCGGGCCGCCGCCCGCTCCAACCCATCCGTGACATCGCGGCTACGCGGCTTGAGATCCATGCCGCGAGCCTAGTGCCGAAATTGAGAGGCGGCTGGTCCCTCGGATGGCTACCATCGTCGCCGCGTCGTGGAGTAGATCAGTGGCAGATCGCCCGGCTGAACCCCGGGGTGGCGCGGGTTCGATTCCCGCCTCCATGTCCACCTGATCACCAGCGCAGGTCGCGTCCCTGAGCGTCCGTTCCGCCCCTGGCCAGCAGGATGATCCCGTCGATCAGGCACCAGATCACGCCGACGCCGACGAACGACAGCAGCAACTGAGCCACCGCCATTCCGGTGTGGCCGGTGTAGAACCTGCCGATCCCGAACGGCAGCAGGATCTGCAGCAGGCCCGCGGCCGCGCGGTATCGCTGGCCGGGAACGTAGGTGACCTGGCTCTGTGGCATGGGCGCCACTGGGTAGTGCGGCTGAGGCGTTATCGGCTGGGGTGCGATCGGGTGCGGGGCGAGGACCGCCGGATGCGGTGGTGGAAGATCGGCGAACAACGGCCGCAGGTCGGCGCGGGTCTCGGCTTCGACCGCCTTCGACACGCGCTCGTCGTACTCCGCGACGGGCAGCCTGCCCTTGGCGAAGTGGTCGCCGAGCACCTGGAGCGCCTCGTCGCGCTCTTCAGTGCCGATCCGTAAGAAATCCGGGTCGTTCACGCGGTTCACCGTACTCACCGGACGTAACGAAACCGGATAGGTCCAACTGGACCGCACCGCGTTCGTTCGTGATCAACTGTATGGTCGGTCCATGTCGGTCGCCGGGGTGATCGCCGGGTATCTCGATCATCTCGCGGTCGAGCGTGGCACCGCGCGGAACACGCTCGACAGCTACCGCCGTGACCTCGCCAGATATCAGGACTACCTGGGCGAGACAGACTTCGCCGCGATCACCGAACAGACCGTCGCCGAGTTCCTTGCCGTGTTGCGCGAAGGCGACGACGACCACCCGCCGTTGGCGGCGTCCTCCGCGGCGCGTGCCCTGGTCGCAGTACGAGGCCTGCACAAGTTCGCGGTACGGGAAGGCCTCGTCGACAACGACCCCGCGCGTGACGTGAAGCCTCCGCAGACCCCGCGGCGCTTGCCAAAGGCGTTGCCCCTCGACGACGTGCTCAAGTTGCTCGACATCCCCGGTGACGGCGTGGCTCAGCTGCGCGATCGCGCGTTGCTTGAGTTGCTGTACTCGACGGGCGCTCGTATCTCCGAAGCTGTCGGCCTCGACCTCGACGACATCGACACGACCGAGCGAACCGCATTGCTCGACGGCAAGGGCGGCAAGCAACGGCTCGTACCAATCGGCCGTCCCGCGCTCGCGGCGTTGGACGCGTACCTCGTACGGGCACGACCCGCTTTGGCCAAGCGCGGTACGCCGGCGGTGTTCCTCAACCAGCGCGGCGGACGGCTGTCGCGGCAGAGCGCGTGGCAGGTCCTGAAGGACGCCGCGGAGCGTACTGGCATCACGGCAAAAGTTTCACCACACACACTTCGTCACTCTTTTGCCACACATCTCCTGGAAGGAGGGGCAGACGTTCGGGTGGTTCAGGAACTTCTTGGCCATTCCTCCGTAACCACAACGCAGATCTACACGCTAGTAACGGTGAATACGCTCCGCGAGGTCTACGCGACCGCCCACCCTCGCGCCAGCGGATAATCTGACAGAGGCCGGACAAAACGGAGGTGTTGCGGACGATGTTTGGGGTAGACGAGCCTGCCCATGAGCAGCTCACCCTGACCGACGTACTGCACGCGCTCAGCGACCCAACCCGACTCGCCGTCGTCGCACAGCTTGACCGCGTCGGCGAGATGTCATGCGGCTGCCTCGAGGTCACCGTCGCTAAATCAACGTTGTCCCAGCACCTGCGTGTGCTGCGGGAAGCAGGCGTCACGCACACCAGACCGGACGGCAACCAGCGCTGGTTGTCGGTGCGCCGTACGGCACTGGACAGCCAGTTCCCGAACCTTTTGGACGCCGTGCTGGCCGCGCACGCCCGCGCGGCGGCGTTCGTTTCCTGAACTGCGGATACGGCCCCTTACCGGCGAGGCGCGTTGCCACGTGGGTTGGTCACCCTTAGTCTGCGCCAAGACCGGACGACAAGGAGCTAGGTCGGCATGTCGACATTCGAGTCAGCGGCGCAGCCTTACGGCGTGCCGGGGCACGCCTCGGCACCGCCTTACCCAACCGCGTCCGCACCAGCGCCATATCCGCACCACCAGCCGCCGACCCAGCCTCCGGCGCCACCGCCCTACCAGCCGCAAGAGCCATATCAGCGGCCAGAGCCGTATCAGCCGCCGGAACAGCACCAGCCGCCGGAGCAGTACCAACCACAAGACCAGCAGCCACAAGAGCAGTACCAGCCGCCACAGTCGTATCAACCGCAGGAGCAGCGACCCGCCGTCACGGTGGCCCCGGTCGTGCGCCCCACTGAGGATCCTTTGAGTCTCCCCGCCAAACCCGCGACAGATGCCGAAGAAGACGACCCGTCGACCGGTCCGGATGGCTCGATCGGCCCGACCGGCAGGCCGAAACGGCACATTCCCGAGCCGGCCATGCTGGAGAAGCATGGCCCGGCGAAGGTGCTGGCGATCTGTAACCAAAAGGGTGGCGTCGGCAAGACGACATCGGCGATCAACCTCGGCGCGGCACTGACCGAGTTCGGCCGTCGCGTGCTGCTGGTCGACTTCGACCCGCAGGGCGCGCTGTCGGTCGGCCTCGGCATCCCGCCGCACGCGCTGGACCAGACGATCTACAACGTCCTGATCGAACACGGGCCCAACCTCGACGACGTGGTCATCCGTACCACGGTCGAGGACATGGACCTGCTGCCGAGCAACATCGACCTCTCCGCGGCCGAGGTGCAACTGGTCGCGGAGGTCGGTCGGGAACACGCGCTGCTGCGCACGCTGCGTCCGGTGATCGACAAGTACGACTACATCCTGGTGGATTGCCAGCCGTCGCTGGGACTACTCACGGTGAACGCATTGGCGGCAGCCGATGGCGTGCTGATTCCGCTCGAATGCGAGTATTTCAGCATGCGTGGAGCTGCGCTGCTGATGGACACGATTCAGAAGGTCCAGGAGAGGCTGAACCCGAGGCTGGAGATCACCGGCATTCTTGCGACCATGTTCGACCCCCGTACCCTGCACTCACGCGAGGTGATGGCCCGCGTCGTGGAGAGGTTCGGGGATATCGTGTTCGACACCGTGATCAACAGGACCGTGCGCTTCCCGGAGACGACCGTCGCAGGCGAGCCGATCACGCGCTGGGCGCCGCGGTCGGCCGGTGCGAAGGCCTACCGCGCGCTTGCTCGCGAGGTGATCGCCAGGTGACCCGCCGCGCCCCTTTGCCGGGTGCGGCCGAGCTCTTCCGTCCGACAACTCCACCAAAGCCGGAGACCCGGCCAAACGTGGTCCGGGGTGGCTCGCCGCGCCAGAAACACGACACCAAGATCACGGTGTACGTCTCCGACGAGGAACTGCTGGCGCTGGAACACGCCCGGCTGGCGTTGCGCGCCAAGCACGGGCTGGCGGTCGACCGCGGCCGCGTCGTGCGTGAAGCGATCGCCGTACTGCTTGCGGATCTGGAGGAGTACGGCGAGGAGTCGCTGCTGGTCCGCAGACTCCGCCAGGAAAACGGGCAGTGACGACCGCGTTGGACACCCCGCCCGAGCAGCCCGCCGACCCGCAGCAGCCTGGGTCATCGAAGTTCACGGTGAAGCTGTCGAACTTCGAGGGGCCGTTCGACCTGTTGCTGCAGTTGATCTCGCAGCACGAGATGGACGTGACCGAGGTGGCGCTGCACCGGGTGACGGACGACTTCATCGCGTACATCAGGGCGCTGGGTAAGGACTTCGACCTCGACGAGACCACGGAGTTCCTGGTGGTCGCGGCGACACTGCTGGACCTGAAAGCGGCCCGCCTGCTGCCCGCCGGTGACGTCGAGGACGAAGAAGACCTGGCGCTGCTGGAAGCCCGCGACCTGCTCTTCGCCAGGCTGCTGCAGTACCGGGCGTACAAGCAGGTGGCGGCGCTGTTCGCGGAGCTCGAAGCGAACGCTTTGCGGCGTTACCCTCGTTCGGTGGCGCTCGAGGAGCGCTACACCTCGCTGTTGCCCGAAGTGATGCTCGGCGTGTCACCGGAGAAGTTCGCGGAGATCGCAGCGGCGGTGTTCCGGCCGAAGCCACCGCCCACGGTGTCGTTGGCCCACGTGCACATGCGCGCGGTCTCGGTCAAGGAGACGGCGGGCATCCTGCGGGTGCGGCTGGCCGAAGCAGGAACCCTGACCTTCGCCGAGCTGGTCGCGGACTGCGAGCACATCGCCGAAGTGGTCGCCCGGTTCCTCGGCCTGCTCGAGCTGTACCGCGAGGCCGTGGTGTTGTTCGAACAGGACGAGCCACTCAGCGACCTGCGGGTGAAGTGGACCGGCGGCAGCGTCGAGGAGGCCAAGGCCGCGGCCGAGGCAGCCAAGACCTCCGGCGATGAGGAGGAATACGGGTGACGACGCCCGAAAACGGACCTGAAGACCGCCGCGAGGCGGACGCCGAAGCCGAGGCGACCAACGCCCGCATCGCCGCTTTGGTGGCTTCGTTCGATGAACGCAGCAAGATGGTGGCGGAGGCCGAGGCCGCCGCGATCAGCGAGCAGTCGGCGGACACTGCCGAAGCGAGCCCTGAAACCGAGGGCTCAGAGTCGGCCGACGCTGCTGAGGATCTTGAAGCGGAGGGCTCGGATCGGACCGCCACCACCGATGCAGCTGCCGAGGATCTAGCCGGTTCTGCTGAAGCGAGCCCCGAAGCCGAGGGCTCGGATCCGGCTGCGGCCGATTCAGCTGCTGGCGACTTGGCATCCGCCCCCGCATCGGCGGATCCCGATGTGGATGCGGCATCTGCCTTGGATGCCGAATCTGATGCCGTATCCGCCGCTGACGCAGCCACCGAGGCCGAAGCACCTGCCGAGCCACCCGCCGCCGATGCGGATGCGGCGCCTGCTGCGGACGCAGACCCCGACGCCACCTCTGCTGCTGAGTCGCCCGTTGCCGACGCCGGTGACCTGCAGCCAGCCGATGCTGGTGCCGCGGAGGGCGATGCCACCGAGCCAACTGATGCCCCCAACGTCACTTCAGAGGCAGCCCAGGAAGCGGAAGCCGCCGACCCGGATGCCGAAGCCACCTCGGCTGCGGCCGATGCACCCGCCCTGGATGCCAAGTCCGCCGCTCTCCCGGCCGACACGGCCGCCACCATCGAAGCCACCGATCCAGCCACCACCGGAGACACCAGCGAAGACACCGCCTTCGCCTCCCGCCTCCCAGACCTCACCGAAGACGAAGCCCTCCACTCCGCCCTCGAAGCCCTCCTGCTCGTCGTGGACTCCCCGGCCGAAGTCGAAATGCTCGCCGACGCCCTCGACGAACCGGTAAAGCGCATCCGAGCCGCCCTGAAAACCATGGCCGCCCAGTACACCGAGCAAAACCGCGGCATCGACCTGCGCGACGCGGGTGGCGGCTGGCGGTTCTACACCCGTGACAAGTACGCGCCGTTCGTCGAGAAGCTCCTGCACGACGGCCAGCGCGCGAAGCTCACCCGCGCCGCACTGGAGTCCCTCGCTGTCATCGCCTACCGGCAGCCGGTGACCAGGGCGAGGGTCGCCGCGGTCCGAGGCGTCAACGTCGATGGTGTGATCCGTACCCTGCTTGTGCGTGGTCTGATCGAGGAGACCGGCACGGACAAGGACACGGGTGGCATCCTTTATCGGACGACCGAGTTGTTCCTGGAGCGGTTGGGGCTGTCCTCGCTGGAGGATCTGCCGCCCATCGCCCCCCTGTTGCCCGAAGTGGATGCGATCGACGATGTCTGAGAGTCCGGAAGGTGTCCGGCTGCAAAAGGTGCTCTCCAAGGCGGGAGTCGCGAGCCGGCGCGCGGCCGAGGACCTGATCGCGGAAGGCCGGGTCAGTGTCGACGGCGAGATCGTGCGCGAGTTCGGCCGCCGGGTCGACCCGCGCAACGCCGTGATCCATGTGGACGGTGTCCGGGTTGTCCTCAGCGAGGACCTGGTGTACCTGGCGTTCAACAAGCCGCTGGGCGTGCACAGCACCATGACCGACGACCGCGGTCGGCCGTGTGTCGGCGACTACGTCCACAAGTACGAGCGCAACGCGAACGCGGGGATCTTCCACGTTGGACGCCTCGACGCCGACACCGAAGGCCTGCTGCTGCTCACCAACGACGGCGACCTCGGCCACCGGTTGACGCACCCGTCGTACGAGGTGCCCAAGACCTACCTGGCCGAAGTACCGGGCCCGATACCCAAGGAGCTTGGCAAGCAGCTCAAGGAAGGCATCGAACTGGACGACGGGTGGGCGCGCGCGGACGCGTTCCGGCTGGTCGACTCGATGCCGGGCAAGGCGATGGTCGAGATCATCCTGCACGAGGGGCGTAACCGCATCGTCCGGCGGATGCTGGAGCACGTCGGCCACCCCGTGCAGCGGCTGGTCCGAACGGCGTTCGGCGACATCAGGCTCGGCAATCAGCGCCCGGGCACGATGCGAGCGTTGAACCGCAACGAGATCGGCGCGCTCTACTCAGCTGTGGGCCTGTGAACCGTCCGTACACGACCCTCAGCGCGGCGATGTCGGTCGACGGCTACATCGACGACGCGACGGGCGAGCGCCTGATCCTGTCCGGTGACGAGGACTGGGATCGGGTGGACGAGCTGCGCGCGAGCGTGGACGCGATCATGGTGGGCGCCAACACAATCCGCCGTGACAACCCGCGGCTCGGGGTCCGTTCGGAGAAGCGTCGTGCCGAGCGGGAAGCGCGCGGGCTGCCCGCTAACCCTTTGCGCGTAACGTTTACCGCGTCCGGATCGCTCGACAAAGATGCCGCGTTCTTCCGTGACGACAACTTCGTCGTGTACGGCCCACCGGCGGTGCCTCTGTCCGTTGTGGTCGAAGACCTGGCGAGGCGCGGCGTGAAACGGCTGATGGTCGAGGGCGGAAGCGCTGTGCACACAGCATTTCTGACGCAGAACCTCGCCGATGAGATCCAGCTCGCGGTCGCTCCGATCTTTGTCGGCGACAGCCGCGCGCCAAGGTTCGTCCAAGATGGACAGTTCGGGACCGATCGGATGGTGCTGGGCGACATTCGACGAGTCGGCGACGTCACGATGATGCAGTTCTTCCCGGACGCCGACCGGTACTGGTTGCGGGTGTGTATCGAGGAATCCCGCAAATGCCCGCCGTCGGACACGGCGTATCCGGTCGGGGCGGTGATCGTTGGCGCTGATGGCAAGGAGATTGCTCGGGGTTACTCGCGGGAGACCGATCCCAAGGCGCACGCCGAAGAAGAAGCCCTGGCCAAGATCCCGGTCAATGACCCGCGTCTGAAGACCGCGACCATCTACAGCTCACTGGAACCATGTAGCACTCGCATGTCCAGGCCGCGCAGCTGTTCACAGTGGATTGTCGACGCCGGCATCCCGCGGGTGGTGTTCGCGCTGCGTGAGCCGAGCCGGTTCGTGATCGGTGAGGGCTTCGAGATGCTTGCCGCCGCCGGCGTGACGGTGGTGGAACGACCAGATCTGGCACCAGAAGTCAAGAACGTGAGTGCTTTGTACCGTTAAGACTGCACGAACTACTCAGCGCACGTGAGCTGGGATTTTCTCGCGTTACTCCATTCGGGTAACAGGTTGGTCTAGACCCTTGATCTTCACGTGGTCTGGACCACATCGTTGCTTGCATCGCTCCGCCCCTGCCGTTTGAGGAGACTGATGTTCAAGTTTCGATGGCACCATGCCGCGGCCTTAACGGCCGCCTCGGCCACAGTGGTGTTGGGCCTCGCCGTCGTGCCCGCCGCGGGCGCAGGCGGCGTCTCGGCCACCTTCAGCAAGAGTTCCGACTGGGGAACCGGCTACGAGGGCAAGTACACGATCACGAACGGCAGCGCCAGCGCCCGTACTTCGTGGACACTCGAGTTCGACCTGCCCGCCGGGCACAGCCTGTCCGGGCTGTGGGAGGGCAGCCAGACCACCAGCGGTCAGCACGTCACGGTGAAGAACACCTGGAACGGCAACATCGCCCCCGGTGCGTCGGTCAGCTTCGGCTTCAACGTGAAGTACAGCGGCGCCTACACCGCGCCGACCGGCTGCAAGCTCGACGGCGGTTCCTGTGACGCGACGGGTCAGCCACCGACGACCACACCACCTCCGACCACAACGCCGCCGCCCACCACGACCCCGCCGCCAGGCCCAGGCGGCAAGATCAATCTGGGCTACTTCGCGCAGTGGGGCGTCTACGGCCGCAACTACCACGTGAAGAACATCGCCACGAGCGGCTCGGCCTCGAAGCTGACACACATCAACTACGCCTTCGGCAACGTGACCAACGGCCAGTGCGTGCTTGGCGACACCTACGCCGACTACGACCGCGCGTACACCGCCGCGGAGAGCGTCGACGGTGTCGCGGACACATGGGACGCCGGCGCGCTGCGTGGCAGCTTCAACCAGCTGCGCAAGCTGAAGCAGCAGTTCCCGCACATCAAGGTGCTGTTCTCGTTCGGTGGCTGGACCTGGTCCGGCGGCTTCGGTCAGGCGGCGCAGAACGCGGCCGCGTTCGCCGACTCGTGCTACAAGCTGGTTGAGGACCCGCGCTGGGCGGACGTGTTCGACGGCATCGACATCGACTGGGAATATCCCAACGCCTGTGGATTGTCCTGTGACACCAGCGGTTTCGCGGCGTTCAAGAACCTGTCGCAGGCTTTGCGCAACCGCTTCGGCCAGGACTACCTGGTGACGGCGGCGATCACGGCCGACGGCTCGAACGGCGGCAAGATCGACGCGGCTGACTACGGCGGCGCCGCGCAGTACCTCAACTGGTACAACGTGATGACGTACGACTACTTCGGCGCGTTCGCCGCGCAGGGCCCGACGGCCCCGCACTCGCCGCTGACCTCGTACCCCGGAATCCCGCAGCAGGGCTTCAACTCCGACGCGGCGATCCAGAAGCTGAAGAGCAAGGGCGTCCCATCGAACAAGTTGTTGCTCGGCATCGGTTTCTACGGCCGCGGCTGGACCGGCGTGACGCAAAGCGCCCCCGGCGGCTCGGCAACCGGCGCGGCACCGGCAACCTATGAAGCGGGCATCGAGGACTACAAGGTCCTCAAGACCAAGTGCCCGGCAACCGGCACGGTCGCCGGAACCGCGTATGCCCACTGCGGCAACGAATGGTGGAGCTACGACACCCCGGCGACGATCGGCGGAAAAATGACGTACTCCAAGAACCAGGGTCTCGGCGGCGCGTTCTTCTGGGAATTGTCCGGCGACACGACGAACGGTGAACTGATCACGGCCATGAGCAACGGCCTGAAATAGAAGGACATTGCGGCCCCGGGAGCTGCCTGCCAACAAGCCTCCGGGGCCGCAAACCCAACCCAAACTCCGCTTGCTGCTGCGATCGCAGTCCATCCTGAGCTCCTGCTCGATTTGCCCGAGCTCATGGCGCCAGAACAGTACAACGTAGTGGCGTTATTGATGTTCTTCGCCGCGCAGGTTTCGACGCATCAACCTGGCAACGACGCGTTGCGAGCGCTACGTGATGCTGTCACGGCGCGCCACAGCCATATAGACGTCAACAATCAGCGGATACTGTTGATCCTCCTCGGGAGGATGCTCCACATCTCGCGGACACCGCCGGACATCAAGAGTTCGTAGGTCACTGGGTGTCCAGGAGTTTGCGAAGGCCATCGGCCTCGGGAACGCCCAACTCCTGGTACAGAACAAAAGCCTTACGCCACTGTGCTTGCGCCGCGTCCTCGTCACCAAGGTCGTGATGGGCCTGCCCGAGTCCGTTGTACGCCCGGGCAAGCTCCGAACGCCGCCCGGTCTCCTCGCTGAGCCGCATAGCCTCCTGGTGCAAAGCCAAAGCCTCAGCCGGATCCGAAGCACCCCGAGCCGCCTCACCCAGACTGTTCAACACCTCGATCTCGAACGTCCGGTTCGACCACTTCCGCGCGATCTCCAGCGCCTGTGTCAGGTACTCGCGTGCTTCCTCATACCGCTCGAGCTGCGTGAACGTCTGCCCGAGATTGTCCAGCGCATGCCCTTGCAGATAAGGAGTTTCCTCGTTCCGGGCGATCTCCAGCGCCCGCTTGTAATGGTGGATCGCCGCCTCGTGATCGCCCAACCCGGCCAGCTCGATGCCGAGATTGTCCAAAGCGAACACTTCGAGAACCCCGGTTCCGGTCTCCCGGCCGATCTCCGCGGCCTGACGGTAGTAGGACATCGCCTCCTGCCGACGGCTGAACCACGAATGAGTCACGCCAATGCTGTTCAGCGCATAGCCTTCCAGTTTCCGTGCACCGGTTTCACGGAAGATCTTCAGCGCTTGTTCATGGTGCTCAACGGCTTCCGCGTAACGCCCGAGCCGCTCAAGGCACATTCCCAAGTTGCACAACGCTTGCCCTTCAAGCACGCGCTCCCCGGACGCGCGAGCCGCTGAAACAGCGCGGGTGTGCAATGTCAGAGCTTCGTCGTGATGGCCGCGGATGTACAGGAACCGCCAGAGGATCGCCGACAACAGCGACGTGAACCTGCCGTCCCGCACGGCCAACAGGTTCGTCCGCTCCGACTCCAGCCATTCGGCGGCTTCCTCATAGCTGGTCAACGTCGGAATCGGGGTGTGCGATGGCGATACGGTCGCCCGCCGGTGTCGTTCCTGCGGCGCGATCAGGTCCATCGCCACCGACGCGGCGTGCAGGTAGTAGTCGTACAGCTGGCCCAACGCGGACGTGTCCTTCGCCAGTTGCGCCGCATACGCCCTGAGCAGGTCGTGCATCCGGTACCGGCCGGGGCTTGGCTGCTGCAACAGATGAACGTCCAGCAGGCCTTCCAGCAACCGATCCGCCTCCGGCAGCGAGATGTCGCCGAGTGCCGCGGCCGCGTGCACGTCGAAGTCGGAACCGGGAATCAGCCCGAGTAACCGGAACATCCGTTGGTGCTGCGAGTCAAGATGCTCGTACGACAGGCTGAACGCGGCCGCCACGCTACGGTCCTCGGCGTGCAACTCGGCCAGTTGTCGTTGATCCCGCAGCCGGCCGGCCAAGTGCGCGACCATCCAACGAGACCGGTGCCGTAATCGGGCGGCCGCGAGCCGGATCGCCAGTGGAAGATATCCGCACAACCGCAGGACCTCTTCCACCGCGCCCGGTTCGGCGATTTGCCGCTCAGCGCCGATGATCCGGCCGAAGAGTTCCGCCGCGTCACGTGGTGGCAGTACGTCCAGCGACAACACTCGTGCGTCGTCCAGGCCTGCCAGCCGCTGCCTGCTGGTGATCAACACCAGGCATTCCGACGTTCCCGGCAGCAGCGGCCGGACTTGCGCCGTGTCGGCAACGTTGTCCAGCACGATCAGCATTCGACGTCCGGCCAGGCGCGATCGCCATAACGCCGCTCGTTCGTCGACGTCGTCCGGAATCGCGGAGACGCCGATCGCCCGCAGCACTTTGTCGAGCGCTGCGGCGGGGGAGAGCGGCGCGCTGCCGGGCGTGTACGCGTGCAGGTCGAGAAACAGCTGACCGTCCGGGTACTGCGGCGCGAGTTGATGCGCGAGCCGTACCGCCAACGCTGTTTTGCCGATGCCCGCCATGCCGTCGATCGCCGTGACACCGTCAGCATTCGTCAGCAGATAACGCAGTTCCGTGGTTCTGCCGGTGAACTGGCTGACGTCCCTCGGCAAGTCGAAGCGAGCCGCGGGCGTCGCGCTGTTGGTGAGGATCTGCTGGCGGATCTCGGTCAGCTCCGGGCTCGGGTCGATGCCCAGTTGCGCGGCCAACGCGCGGCGGGTTTCGTCGTACACCGCGAGCGCGCCGGACTGCCTGCCCGATTGATGCAGCGCCACCATGAGTTGGCCGGCCAGCCGTTCGTCCAATGGGAACTCCGCGGCCCGTGCGGTCAGCTGGGGGATCCGGTCGACGCTCAGTTCCAGATCGTTGCGGTCCAGTTCGGCCGCGAGACGTTCCCGGTTGAGGGTTTCCCGCACGTCCGCGAGCCACGGCGTGTCCAGGCCGGCGAACGGTTCGCCACGCCACAAAGCCAATGCTTGGTCGAACAACCGCACGTCACCGGTGTCCCGTGCTTCGCCGACCATCCGGCGGAAGCGGTGCAGGTCCACCAGATCGGGATCCACGCTCAGCACGTAACCGCCGGACCGGCGCACGATGTCCACGTCCGGCAGGATCTGCCGCAGCCGGGAAAGGTAGCTGTAGAGCGAGTCTCGCGCCCTGGTCGGCGGGCGTTCGCCCCACACCCGGTCGAGGAGTTGGTCGACCTGGACCACGTGGTCGGCCTCGACGAGTAACGTGACCAACACGCATCGTTGCCTGGCATGCCCGAGTTCGATCGGCTGACCGCCCTGCCGCGCCTCGATCTCACCGAGAAGCCTGAACTCCACCACGCGTCTGGTCGCCTATTCAAGGTCTGTTCAAGGTTTCTCCATGATGGCATGGACAGCCGCGCGGCACTGGGGAATTGGACGTGCGAGTGGCCTGCCGGCGTGGGGTGCGGTTAGCTGGTCGGCATGCGGGTGATCGTGGTCGGTGGCGGCATTGTCGGTGCTGTGGCGGCGTATCGGCTGGCTGCCGAGGGTGCGGAGGTCCTGGTCGTGGACGCGGGACACGACGGCCAGGCGACGGCGGCGGGCGCGGGCATCGTGTGGCCGTGGCCGATCGGCGAGCCTTCGCTGGGCACCGCGGACTTCTGGTGGGCCGCGGCGGCGCAGTACCCGATTCTGTTGAACCAATTGGCCTCCGACGGCGAACCGGAGCCGGGTTACGCGCGGGTCGGCGGAATCACCATCACCGACGACGAGAGCGGCCTGCCCGAGGCGGCCACGATGATCCGTGCCATCCAGCAACGCGATTCGTCCGTCGGCGAGTTCGAAGTCCTGCCCACCGGGGAACCCGCACGGCGGTTTCCCGTTCTGCGCCAAGATCTTGCTGGTCTGTACGTCAGCGGGGTCGGGCGCGTCGACGGTCGTGTGATGCGGGATTCGTTGCTACGCGCGGCCGAACGGCGTGGCGCGCGCCAAATCCGTGGCGAGGCCAAGCTTGTGCGGGCACTGTCCCGGGTGACCGGAGTCGAGATCGGCGGTGAGGTGATCGGCGCGCACGCTGTCGTTGTGGCAGCGGGTGCTTGGACGGCCACGCTGTGTCAGGACATCGGCGTCGAGGTCGCCGTCGAGCCGCAGCGCGGCCAGATCGCGCACCTGCATCTGTCCGGAGTGGACACGTCGGACTGGCCGGTGATCCGCTCGATGAGCGATCACTACCTGCTGGCGTTCCCTGGCGGGAAGGTCGTGGTCGGGGCGACGCGGGAGACCGGATCAGGGTTCGGCTTCCGGCAGACCGCCGGCGGCGTGCACAAGATCCTGTCCGACGCGCTCGGTGTGGCGCCGGGACTCGCCGACGCCACGATCGAGGAGATCCGGATCGGCTTCCGGCCATTGAGCACCAGCGGCCGTCCGGAGATCTCGTCACCGGCCGACGGCCTGGTCATCGCCACCGGGCTGGGGCCGAGCGGGCTCACTTTGGCTCCGTTGACCGGGACCATCGCCGCTGAACTAGCGCTTGGTCGTCAGAGTTCCTTGGCCAGCAGCGAGACCAGGTAGGTCCCGCCCTTCGTGCGCTGCTGGCCGACCTCGACGAACCCGATCCGCTTGTGGAACCGCAGGCTGCCGGGGTTCGGCGGCTCCAGGTTGACCTCACACAGCACGCGTGGAGCATCGTGCTCCTTGGCGTACTCGCTGACGATGTCGTAGAGCTGCACGCCGATGCCGCGATTGCGTGCCTCTTCGGCGACCACAATCCGGTCGACGTAGATGAACCGGTCGTAACGCTCGCTGAAGAACCGGTAGTTCTCGCTGGCGTAGTCGACGCCCGGCGGCAGCGTGAGCACGAAGCCGAGCACGGTTTCGCCGTCCGTGAGCGCCACGGTCAGCTCGGACATCTCGATCAACGCGGCGAGTTCGGCCTCAGTGGCCTCGTTCACATTGGGCACCGCGGCGTTGTTCATCGCCAGGATCATTCCGGCGTCGGTCGGCTTCAGCAGCACGCTTTCCATGGCGCGATCTTGGCACACAGGGCGGTTGCAAACGTTTGCAGGCGTCCTGACCGGCTCGCGCTCACGGCGGCCAGGCAGAATAGACGATTGGAACGGTTTTCGAGGAAAGGGCGACGGGGTGGCACTGGGTGATTTGCGTGGGGTGATCGCGCTCGACGGCCCCTCCGGCACCGGCAAGTCCACCGTGGCGCGGCGGCTGGCCAGCACGTTGCGGTCCGGCTACCTGGACACGGGTGCGATGTACCGGGCGGTGACGCTCGAGGTGCTGCGTACCGGCGGTGACCCGGCCGAGGTCGCCCGCACCGCGCGGGTGGAGATCGGGACCGACCCGGTCGACCCGACGGTCATGCTGGACGGTGCCGACGTCGCCGCCGAGATCCGTGGTCCCGAGGTCACGCTGGCCGTGTCCGAGGTGTCGGCCGTGGCTGAGGTCCGGCGGATTCTTGTCGAACAGCAGCGCGCGATCATCGCCTCGATCGTGAACACGCAGGGCGGGATCGTGGTCGAGGGCCGTGACATCGGAACGGTCGTCGCACCGGACGCCGAACTGAAGGTGTACCTCACCGCGTCGGCGGACGCGCGCGCTCAGCGCCGTACCCGCCAGGACGCTGCCGCAGGGCGTACCGCGACCGTCGAGGCGACGCTCGCGGATGTGCAGCGACGTGACGACTATGACTCCTCGCGCGCGGTGTCCCCGCTGCGCAAAGCCGACGACGCGGTCGAGCTGGACACGACCGAGCTGGACCTGCCGGGCGTGCTGACGTCCCTGTTGGCCATTGTGGACAGTCGAGGGCTGCGCACCGGCCAGGCGGTGAGTCCGTGAGCAAGGCCCCTGACCTGCCCGAGGACGCGATCCCGTGGTTGCACGAGGTGGGCAGGGTGATCGGCCGGTACCTGTACCGTCCCGCGTTCCGGTTCCGGGTGCACCACATGGACCGGATCCCGATGGACGGTCCGGTGGTGCTCGTGGCCAACCACAGCTCGATGATCGAGCCGCAGGTGCTGTTCGGAATAGTGCCGAGGCGTGCGGTGTTCCTGGTCAAAGGTGAGCTTTTCAAGGGGATAGCGGGCCATGCCCTGCGGGCGATCGGGCAGTTGGCCATCCGCAGGGGAGAACCGGACCGCAAACCGCTGCTGGCCGCCGTGCGCGTGTTGCGCGGTGGTGGTCTGATTGGTGTGTTCCCCGAGGGAACCCGTGGCGAAGGCGACGTGCTGAACGCTGAGCAGGGCGCCGCCTGGCTGGTGCGGCAGTCCGGCGCGACCGTGCAGCCGGTCGCCGTGCGCGGGACGCGCAGGCCCGAGGGATCGGGCAGGCGCTTCCGGCCGACGGTGGACGTGCTGGTCGGCAAGCCCTTCGAGCTGACCGTGGGACCTGGCCGTTCCGGACTGGTAGCCGGAACCGAACAGATCAGGACCGCGTTGGCGGACCTGGTCGGTGAACTGGATCGAATGCGAGACTTGCGATGACTGAGCTGGACGGTACCTGGGTTGATGAGTCCGAATGGGACATCACCCCGGGCGCCGATGATGATGCCGAAGGTACGGCGCCGCAGCCGGTGCTCGCGGTGGTGGGCAGGCCGAACGTCGGCAAGTCGACGCTGGTGAACCGGATCCTGGGGCGCCGCGAAGCCGTGGTGCAGGACGTGCCAGGGGTGACGCGCGACCGAGTGGCGTACGACGCGTTGTGGAACGGCCGGAAATTCACCGTGCTGGACACCGGAGGCTGGGAACCGGACGCCGCGGGACTGCAGAAAGCCGTTGCGGCCCAAGCGGAATACGCGATGTCCACAGCGGACGCGATCCTGCTCGTGGTCGACGCGTCGGTGGGGGCGACGGCAACGGAAGAAGCGGCGGCCAAGATCCTGCGCCGCTCGAAACGACCCGTGCTGGTCGTAGCGAACAAAGTGGACGACGACAGGCTCTACGCGGACGCGATGGCCCTGTGGAACCTAGGCCTCGGCGAACCGTTCCCGGTGAGCGCCTTGCACGGCCGTAACAGCGGAGACCTCCTCGACAAGATCCTCGAGGTCCTGCCGGAGACGCCCCGCGACGACTTCAACCGCGTCGGCGGCCCCCGCCGCGCGGCGTTGGTAGGAAAGCCGAACGTAGGCAAGTCGTCTTTGCTGAACAAACTGACCGGCGAAGACCGCGCGGTAGTCGACTCGGTGGCAGGAACAACGGTCGACCCAGTCGACTCCCTGGTAACCCTGGACAACGAGGTCTGGCGCTTCGTAGACACCGCGGGCCTGCGCAAACGCGTGAACACGGCAAGCGGAGCGGAGTACTACGCCTCGCTGCGAACAAAGGCAGCGATCGACGCGGCAGAAGTCGCGATCGTGCTGCTGGACGCCTCGACACCGATCAGCGAACAGGACCTCCGAGTCCTGACAATGGTGGTGGAATCGGGCAAAGCCTGCGTAATCGCAATGAACAAATGGGACCTGGTCGACGAAGACCGCAGGCACCAGCTAGTGCGTGAGCTCGAGCGCGGCCTCGTTCGCATCCCCTGGGCAGAACGCGTGAACATCTCGGCGCTAACAGGCCGCGCAGTCCACAAACTAGCGCCCCACCTGAGGACAGCCCTGAAGTCCTGGGACACCCGAGTCCCAACCGGGCAGCTGAACTCCTGGCTGAGCGACCTGATCGCAGCGACGCCGCCACCAGTGCGAGGCGGAAAACAGCCCAAGGTCCTCTTCGCAACCCAAGCCCAAGCCCGCCCGCCGACACTCGTCCTGTTCACGACGGGCTTCCTGGAAGCCAGCTACCGCAGGTTCATCGAACGCAAGTTCCGCGAGGAGTTCGGCTTCGTCGGCAGCCCGGTCAGGTTGTCGGTGCGGGTGAGGGAGAAGCGCAAGAAGTAACCCGGTGTAAGGCGGCCGGGGGCGTACGCTAAGCTTCTCTTCGCACCGGGCAACCGGATGCGGCCGGGACGTGGCGCAGTTTGGTAGCGCACTTGACTGGGGGTCAAGGGGTCGCAGGTTCAAATCCTGTCGTCCCGACGGTCGAAGTAGGGCGAAAGCCCAGGTCAGGGCCTTGGATCACTACAGTGAGACAAGGCCCTGATCGCATTTCTGGGCACGTCGTCTCACATTTTCACACGAACGCTTGTACTGCTTCTTCAGCCGAGCAACACGTCGAGCTGGTCTGCCGCCTCTCTGAGGTGCTCGACGTCAGGATGGATGTAGACACGCTTGGTGAAGCTCAGGTCAGCGTGACCGGCCCAGGCGCTTACCACGACGTCTGGGACGCCCGAAGTGGCGAGGTAGGTCAGGCAGGCGTGCCGAGCGTCGTAGGGCCGGACCTTCCGGACCTTTGCTTGTTCCATCAGCTTGTAGATCGCCCGCCGGAACTTGTCCGTCTTCCAAGGCGCTCCCAGCTCATCGACCAGCACGAATCCAGACCGCTCGTACACCTCGCCAGCGTGTATGGCTTCGGCTGCCTGCTTGGCTTTGAACGTCTTCAGAGCCGCGTGCAGCGGCTTGGGCAACGGCAGCTTCCGCTTGCCCTTCTTCGACTTCGGCCCTTTCTCCTCGACCTCGCCGTCCACAAGAGTCCGGGTCAGCTCCACTGACAGGGTGCCGTCCTCAAGGTCGACGGCCGACCAACGAAGCCCGCAGACCTCGGCCGGTCGCATCCCGATCAGCGACAGCAGCACCGGTGCATACAGCCGAAAATCCCGGATCGCGGCGAGGAACTGTCTCACCTCCGTCTCACCCCAAGGTTTGCGCTCAGCCGCCGCGGCCGCGGCCTTCCGGCGCGCTTCACGCGGTATCTGGGTGTACTGCGCGACGTTCCGTACGACCAACTTCCGCCTCACGGCCACATTCAACGCCGACCTCAGCCTGCCCAGCGTCAGCTTCACCGACCTCACGCTGAGTCCGGTTCCTGGCTTGCCGCCACGCCTGCGGCCTGAGGTGAGCATCCAGTCCACCAGGTCGTCGATGTCCTCTTCGGTGATCTGCTGAAGTCGCCGATCGCCGAGCTGCTTGCGTACCGGCAGGAGCGCGTCGGCGTAGTTGGATGCTGTCGCTTTCTCGACGTCGATGGTGGCCGACTTGAGCCATGTGTCGAGCCACTCCGACACGGTGATCTTGACCGGTCCGACGAACGTCCCCTCGTCGGTCTGGTGCTTGATCTTGGCGTACTCGGCGCGAGCCTCCTTCTTGGTGTCGTAGGTCTTGGTCAGCTGCTTGCGCCGTCCCGACGCCGAGTCACGCCCGATGTCGATGACGAACCGGTACCTGGTCGTACCGTCCTTCAACTCGATCTTCTTGATCGGATCCCCCACTGACGTGGCGCTCCTTCGATAGTCAGGCCCCCTCGGACGAGCTCAAAGGGGGCAGCAGGCCGAGCTCACGAGCCCTACGGATGTATCGCGCCACTTGTGCCCGTGAACGACTCATCGCCTCGCTGACAGCGACAGCAGGAGCCTTGCTTCCAGCCGCCACCGCCTCCGAGTAGATCTTCGCCGCCACATGGGCATCGTGGTCGGCCTGACTCTGGACTCGCTGACCGACTGACGGAGCGGGAAACTCGTTTCGTTCAGGCACCACCCCAGGTGGGAGCGACGCCAACCACTCGTCTCGCACGGATGCAGGTACAGCCGCTGCGCTCATTGCTTCCCGCAGCAGAAGGTCCAATTGCATCTGCCTGAGCGAGGTTGGAGTCACCGGCAACGTAGCGCTCGCCATGATGTTGAGGTTCACGATGACTGGACCTTCGGCCCCCACCATTACCCCCAACGTCACCATCGACTGCGGCTCGGCGAGAAGGAAACGAGCCTGGAAAAGCGTCGGCACAGCGGTGTCCGGCCCGGTGGGCAGATACCCCCTGGGTTCCATCGTCTCGATGGTCACGGACTCGATCCGGAAGTTCTTCGGCAGGCGTGGCACGGCAGAACGATACGCATCCTTTCGTGAGCTCTCAGGTTGACACACTATATCTATCAGACGGTGCGATGGCACTGCAAGAGACGTATGGTGGACGACATGAGATATGGGGGACAGCCACTCGCCGACCGCGCTGCGGAGCTACGCGAGTGGATCACAACCGGACAAGCACGAGACTTACGCGTTGCCGCCGGACTGAGTCAGGCGATGGCCGCTCAGGACTGCGAAGTCGCCGCTTCGACTGTGCACAGGTGGGAACGAGGGAACCGACTTCCGCGTGGCCGCAACCTCGTTGCGTACCACAGCTTCCTGGCTCACTTAGTTAAGCGAGAGCGGCCTGGAGGCGAGCGCGATGCCGAGTAGGAACCCGCCGCCAACTTTGGCGGAGATCAGGGCTGAGTGGCCGCCGGCTGTCGACGTACCGACTGCGGCTGCGGCGTTCGGACTGAGTCGCAGCCACGCCTACGAACTGGTGGCTCGCGGGGAGTTTCCAGCGAAGGTGGTCAAGTTCGGCAGCCGGTACAAGGTGCTCACTGAGTCGCTCATCCACGCACTGTCCGCAACGGACTAACGCATCCAGGTTCGGGTCCGGCACGCGAGCGGCATGACCAGAACCGCTGCCTTCGTGTGCACTTTGTCGTACGGACAGGAAGAACCAATCGCGGTCAGCAAGTTAGGGATCCGGTTACCGGACCCCACGCCACGGCTGAAAGCCATGGCCAGCAACGAAGGCGTGCCGGGGCACGCCGAACACCACTTGGGGGAACTGATGGCACACAACAGAGTGCGGCGCCAACGCCGCGTCGAGGGCGGCTCACCTATCAGCATCCACGTCCGTACCACCACGACGACCTACGCTCGCCTGATCGTCCAGTCCGCACGGGCAGGCCTATCGGTGCCGCGCTACCTCATCGAGTCCGCGTTACGCGAATCCGCCAGCGGCTGGAGTCAACGTGAGCAACGCTGGTGGGCCGAACGCCTCGACACCGTCGAGACTCGTCTGGTTCGAATTGGAACCAACATCAACCAGATGGCGGCGGCGTTCAATGCCACCGGCGAACCGCCACCAGCACTGACTGCCGCGCTGGCCTACTTCACGGTGACACTGGAACAGCATCGGAAGGTCCTCAGGGGCATCGATCCGTCTGACCGGTCCCGCGAACCGAAGTCGTGATCGCCAAGGCTCCGGCCAAGGGCAAGTACGGCTCGGACACGTACGGTCTGTTGAGGTATCTGTTCGGATCCGGCAAGGCCAACGAACACCGCGACCAACATCTTGTCGCCGCTTGGGATCCGGAGTGGCTTGCCGGCGGAGCCTTCGCCACTCGCTACCGCGGCTGGCTGCCTCGCCTTGCCCGTGAGATCGATGCGCCGATGACCGGCCACGACGTAGAACTGGCAGGAGGTCACGTCTACCACGTAGTGCTGTCGGTTCCTTGCCAAGACGGTGTCCTCGGCGACGCCCGGTGGCGCGAACTTGTCGAGGAAGCAATCGACCGCATGGGCCTCGGTCCCGAGAGTGAGGGCCGCGCCGGGTGCCGATGGGTCGCTGTGCACCACGGCCCGAGCAAGGACGGCAACGACCACGTTCACCTCGCCCTGAACTTGGTCCGCGGCGACGGCACGATTGCCGACACCTACCGGGACTGGCCACGCTGGCGGCAGTGGTGCATGGAGGTGGAGCAACGCCTCAACCTGACACCAACCTCGCCAGCCAACAAGACCGCGCCGCTCCGGCCGACACGCGCCGAAACCGAGAAAGCGGCTCGCTTGGGGTGGAAGCAACCGAGCCGCGAGTATCTACGCGAAGTCGTCCGCGTTGCGGCCCTTGAGGCAACCTCGGCGAAGGTGTTCGTCGATCTACTGCGCCAGGAGATGTCGGTATCCATCGAGCCACGATGGGGCGCCGATGGCGAACTGTCTGGTTACCGGGTGGCGCAGATGGGCGACAGGAGCAAGTCGTCCGGCGAGCAGATCTGGTTCAGCGGCAGCAGGCTCGCTCGTGATCTGTCCGCTCCCAAACTGATCCAGCGATGGGCGAGTGTGGATGGTTCGCCAAGCCCCGCAAGCCCGCGTCTGCCAAACCACGCCGAACGCCGTGAAGCAATCACTGAGGCGACCGGCACAGTGACTCATGCCCGCGAAGTTCTGGCAGCCAACCTCCACGTCGGTGACGCAACTGACGACAACACGGCAGACGGGATCGCCCACGCGGTCCTGGATCTGCTGACCGCAACCGCGCGTGGGATTGAGGGCCCGGATGCCGGTCCCATCACCGCGGCAGCGAAGACATACCAATTGGCAGCTGCGGTGCCGTATCGAGTTCAACCGACCCGCTGGGCACCCATCGCAGTTGAACTGCGGGCAGCCGCCCGACGCCTTGCGCACGCTGGCGCGCTGTCAAGGCGCGGCAGTACCGGCGTCGCGTTGGTCGCCCTGATCGCCGCCTTGGCCTCGCTGCTTGCTGAGGTCAGCGCGTGGCGAGAACTGACCCAGCAACGACAGCAGTCCGACGCCGCGCGCCGCGCGGCAGAGTTACTGAGTCAAGACGCGCCCCTACTCGCGGAGCACCTACCAACCGCGCGACGTGTTCATGCAGAACGGGCTGCTCAGGAGAAACGTCGTGGTCCCGACAGATTGCCTAATGTGGACTCTTCTCTCAAACAACGATCAACGGTCCGCGAACCATTCGGCAGAAGCGGTCGGGCGCGCTAATGGGCAGTGGGCTTCGCCAGCGAGGCCAAAGCTGTTCGGGTGTGAACGAACTGCCCGCTTATTGCGGATGAACATGCTGCTCCGAATAGGTGTTACTGCGGTTCGCGGATTGCAGCATGTGTAGTCGCTCCGGAATCCTGTCCTGTTGCTCACATTCGAGGAAGGTGATTATGGCGGCTCCCAGCGATCTCAGCGTGCTCGACCAGACCATCAGCCTTATGGATTTCCTGGCCGAAGTCACCGACGCCGCCGAGCGCGACCCGGTCCGTGACATCTTGGCCGATGAAACTGGCGCCCCAGACCCGCTGATCTGGCTCGGCAGGCTGCCGGACGGTGTACGCCTCACACCCCGCGCCGCTGACGACATTCTGCTGCGGGTACGCCCGCCTAAGACTGTTCTTGAACCCCGGCCACCAGCCCTGGTCGCTGGGTGGATTGACTCCGCTGACCCGCGCGGACCAGCCGGTCCCGAGCCGCGCTTGCTCGATGCCGGCCCAGTCGGTGCGGACGTCGACCAACTGACAGCCCCGCCTACCGGCGTGCGGCACGCGTTCGACCGCTGGCTCGCCGATTGGCGGCAGTGGAGCGTGGAGCAGAGCCGATCGCGGGGACGTCGCGAACTCTACGAAACCCTCGAAAAGGCAGCGAAAACGCTGGAACAGCAAGACGACGAGTACGAGTTCGTGCTCGCCGCCGGGCTTGTGTGCTGGCACGCACCCGACGGGGAGAAGATCCGGCGCCACCTCGTCACCGAACCTGTCCGCCCTCGGCTCGACCGAGAGACCGCCGAAGTGACTGTGTCCTTCATCGGCGGCAAACGACGGTTCGAAGACCGGGAACTGTTCAGCGACCAGGAAACCTATGTGCCAGATCGTGGCCGCACCGCGCGCCAGGCCATCCTCGACAGCGACAACGCATTGCTGGACGAGAAGCTGTTGACCGAGGTTGAGGAGTGGCTCGGGCTCAGCATTGCCGGTGAGTTCACGTCTAAACCCGTCCCCGCGGACGTTGCAGCGGAGCTCCCCGCGACCCTCGAACTGACCGCCTCCCCAGCGCTGTTGCTGCGACCGCGCAGCCGCGAACTGCTCGCCGAGACATATCGCCGAATCGCCGCCCAACTTAGAGAACCTGATGCCGAGGTCCCAGTCGCGCTTGCTCAGTTGGTTGCCGACACCGAGGCGGACACACGTGCTCGATGGCTGACTGAACAGAATGCTGTACCAGGTGACGTTCTCGGGAGCGACCCACTGTTCCCGTTGCCCACCAACGAGGAGCAGGAGCGGGTCATCGACCTGCTCAAACGCGAGATCGGCGTCGTGGTCCAGGGGCCTCCAGGCACTGGAAAGACACACACCATCGCTAACCTCGTCAGCGCCTTGCTCGCACGCGGTATGCGCGTCCTGGTCACCAGCCAGAAGGATCAAGCGCTCAAAGTGCTGCGCGACAAAATCCCACCGGACTTGCGCAGCCTGTGCGTTTTGCTGGCGGGCGGCAGCAAGGACGCGGCGAAGGAACTCGAGCGTGGTCTCGACGCGCTGTCCGAAGCGATCTCCTCTCCCTCAACTGCAACACTGGGCCGCCGTGCCGCTCAGCTCGCCGAGGAACGGCATGCCCTGCGATCACGCAGCGCCAAGCTCAATGACGACATCCGTCAGTTGCGCGAGGTCGAGTACCGCGAGCACGATCCCGTCGTGCCCGGGTACAGCACCGACGCCTACGCGGGAACGCTTACCGACATCGTCCGCCAGGTGCAGGACAACGCAGCTTCCTACAACTGGATGCCGCCAGTCGACCAGCAATGGCCTGACCGTCCACCACTGTCGACTGCGGACCTGCTGGAGTTGCTACAGCTCACCAGGACCGACCGTCCCAGTCGCCGTATCCGAGCGGATCAACAAATCCCTGGCCGCAATGACCTGCCGAACGCTGGCGAGCTCGCAGACATCATCACCTCTGAGGAGAACGCGCGGAAAACCGCACACGAAGACACCAGCCAGCTGACCCAACGGCTCGCAGCCCTCGGCAGCGACATCCTGCTCCAACTCCGCAAGTTGGGTGACGAAGCCCGCACGGGCCTGGGACGTCTCGGCTACGGCGAGGACTATGTCACTCTGCCGGAACGGAACTGGGTAGCCAGCGCAGTAGGCGACCACCTTGCGAACCGGCACCGTGGACTGTGGCAGCGCCTGTTCCAGGTACGAGACGAGGCTAGCCGACTCCAACAGCTGATACAGGCGCAAGGGCTCCGGTTCGCCGTGGACCTGCCCTCAGTGCATGAGTACGGCATCGGTAAGACACGCGGCCTGCTCAACACCGGCCGCCAACTGCGTGATTACCTTGAGTCTGGTGGGAAAGTCCGCAAGTTCGCGCAGTCGGCTGCCCAGAAAGCTGCCAAGGAATTCTTAAGCGTCGTAAGGGTCGACGGCAGGCCACCCGACCAGCTCGACCCGCTCGACGCGGCGCTCGAACGCCTCGAAGCGGAAGTCGCCGCCGTTCAGCTCATCGAGTTGTGGGCTGAGGCAGACGTCGACATTCGCGCCCAGCACCTCACCCGAATCTTGTCCGAACTCGCCGACAACGGACGCTTGCTCGGCTACATCAATCACCTCACCCAAGTCCAGGCCGCCGTGAACGACACCCTGCTCCGCGCGGGCCTGTCGATCGACTTGTCCACTGTCGCTGCGCTCGTTCGGACCCTCGACGCCGTGCCAGCCGCCCTCAAGTACGTCTCCCTTGAGCGGGCCCGTCATCAGGTTGCAGCCCTCCAGGGCAAGGTCACCGCGTGGGCATCAGCGGAAAACGCATGCTCGGAGCTGGGGCTGCTCGTGAAAGCTGTCGCGCAACGCGATCTCGATGCATACCGTAGTGGACTGGACGCCATCGACGTCGCACGACACGAACGTGCTGAGGAGCACCGTCGTGGACAGCTGGCGCGAACGCTACGCAACGTCCACCCCGCACTGTTCGAGCTGTTTGAGAACACTGCGGCCGATCCTGCCTGGGAAACGCGACTGCGTGACTTGCCCGCGGCCTGGGCGTGGTCGAAGGCTGAGCAGTACATCCTGGCTACCCGCAACGCCGACGACGAACGTCGGCTCGTCGCGGAGTTCGACCAAGTCGAGGACGAGATCAATCGGGTTACCGAGCAACTTGCTGGGGTACGAGCACTGCAGTCGTGCCTGGACCGCATGACCGACACTCACGCTCGCGCATTGCGTAGCTACCGCGAACACATGAGCCACATCGGCGCTGGCGGAGGCTCCAAGGTCCGTGAGTTTCGCAAAGCCGCGCGGCGTGCCATGGAGAAAGCAAAGGACGCCGTGCCCGCGTGGGTGGTGCCTCTGCCGAACCTGCTGGAGAACATCGCCGCAGTGCGGGACTCCTTTGATGTAGTCATCGTCGACGAAGCCAGCCAGGTCGGGCTCGAGCAGTTGTTCCTTCTTTGGATGGCGCCTCGGGTCATCGTTGTCGGCGACGACAAGCAATGCACGCCTGGTGGGAACAGGTTGGGCAAGCTGGACCCGCTGTTCGCCAAACTGGAGGAGTACCTCAGCGACGTCGACTACGAGATTCGACACAACTTCACGCCGAAGTCCCACCTCTACGGGCTGCTCTCCGCTCGCTCCGGGAAGGACGCCGTCGTCCGCCTGCGTGAGCACTTCCGGTGCATGCCGGAAATCATCAACTGGTCCTCTACCCAGTTCTATGGCGAAGAAGACCGCCCTGGGCTGATTCCCCTGCGTGAACGGAAGGCAACCGACCTTGAGCCGTTAGTCGTTGTCCACGTCGAGGGCGGATACACGGAGGGTCGCGACGCCCGGCGACGCAATGAAACCGAAGCGAAACGTATCGTCGCCCAACTTGCAGAATGCCTCGTAGATCCCCGATATCAGGACAAAACCTTTGGCGTCGTCGTGTTGCAGAGCACCGGGCAGGTCAAACTGCTCGAACACGAGATCAACGCCACCATCTCTGCCGAGGACCGGCAAAAACGCAAAATCCGCGTCGGCACACCCCCGACCTTTCAGGGCGATGAGCGTGACGTGATCTTCCTGTCGATGGTCGTGGCCGAACCACCTCGTGCACAGCGCGCACCTCTGATGCAACAGGCCTACAACGTTGCCGCCAGTCGCGCCAAGGACCAGATGTGGCTGTTTACATCTATCCGCATTGCCGACCTTAAGCCTGACGACCTACGCGCCTCCCTGATGAGCTACATGCTTGCCCCGCCTTCGGTGTTTGGCACTTCGCCAGGCCTCGATGAGGTCAGCGACACCGCTCGGTCGACCCTGTTCGACTCGTTGTTCGAGCAGAAGGTCTTCCGGGAGATCAAGAAACGCGGCTACTTCGTCGTCCCTCAGTACCCGGTAGGAACCCGCCGCCTTGACCTAGTCGTCGTCGGAAGCGGCGGACGGCTCGCGGTCGAATGCGACGGTCACCTATGGCACACCAGCACCGCTCAACAGGTCTCCGATGCCCGCCGCGACCGCGAGTTGCGTCGCATGGGTTGGGATGTCGTCCGCATCCGGGAAAGCGAATTCGAGTTTGACCCCGCCCGGGAGTTAGCGCCCCTGTGGCAGCGCCTCGAACAACGAGATATTCACCCCGATGACATCACCGCCGCACCGGCAGCACCCGACTGGTCACCGGTCGACCTGCCGAACGAGGACACCACCACAGATCTGGACGAGGGGAGCAACCTGTGACCACCACATCCGATCACTCCGACGAGGACATCAAGGTCGAACTCGACGAGAACGTCCTTGAACGACTCGCCTCGCTGATCTGCGGCGATGACAGCACCCCCTATTACCGCACCGCCTACCAACTGAAGAGGTTCTTTGAAGCCGCTGGCTGGCGGCGGATCGGCGAATTCGACAGCGGGCGGTACAGGGCGGTCCTGGAGATGCTGCAAAGCCGCCGCCGGGACTCCGACGCACTCCGCGGCGTCCTGCTGCGCCTGGCTGATCCCCGCGAACACCTCGACGATGACGAAACACGGGTGGTCGTCGTCCAGGAACTCAACGAACTGCTGGCAGTGGAGGGATACCAGGTCATTTACCGAGCCGGACGGCCTGATTTGATCACGCAGACCCCCACGATGAACCGACCGGCCATGAAGGCACCTGTCCAGCTCACGGCCAACCTTGCCGACGTCGTCAGCGACGAGGCGTTCGGCGAGCAACTCAAATCCCGCCTTGACGAAGCGCAGATCTGTTGGAAGAACGGCGCGCCGACCGCCGCCATCATCATGCTCGGCAGCCTCCTCGAAGGCGTGCTTTACGACGTAGCCCTCAGCCAGCACACCGATGGCCGCCCACCGAACGACCATCTAGAGAGCCTCATTAATCTCGCCAAAGAAAAAGGCTGGCTGCCCCAGGACGTCGTCGACTACGCCCACGTGCTGCGCAGCCATCGAAACCTTGTCCACCCCAAGAAACAATTCACGCAGGGATACTCTCCCAAAGACAGCACTGTCCGGATAGCGTGGAACGTTGTTGTCGCCACCCTCAACGACCTCGCCCAGTTGAAAAATACCGTCTAATCAACGGGAGAATTTGAACAACTCTTCAAGCTGTCTGCCCTGCTGGAACAAGTAGGGCAGGCTCAGCATGTGCCGACGAGGAGCGGATGCCTTGACAGATGGATCGTCCGGCCGGATTCTGGCCAAGATGTTCGGCACGCTGGTGGGGTCGGTCGGTGAGCTTCGCCAGCTATGGTTCTGGCGCCGGAGGAACGATGACCAACCTGAATGACTTCCTTTTTGACCCGCATAGCGTGCGGCCATGGACGTTCACTGACGAAGGCGTGTGCTATGAGGGCGCTATCACCACCACTCCGTATGTCTGCCAGAGGTTGAATCGAAATGGTGTACCAGAACGGACCTCCGAGGGTGATCAACGTTGGGCTTTGTGGACAACAGTCACGACCGGTGGCGAGCATCGCGGGTTCTGTATTCAGGACAACACGATCGCGCGTGGATTCGGTGGACGGGCAGTCGAACGCAATCTACGGCGGTGGGCCGACCAATGGAAAGTTGGTGGAACACTAACTATTTCCTGGAATCGAGCTGAAGATGGAACTCGCATGTACCGCAACCGTTACACGCCACCTTCTGGGCAGTGAGGTGAGGCACACGGATCTCGGCTATCCTCTTTGACAGTAGTACCGCGCATCTATCGTCTGATGCGGAGCGTGGGTGGAGCACCGGTTCGCCAGGACCGCCCATAGTCGCTCACCAGCCCAGGAGCTCGAGTCAGTGGTGCGAAGTCGATCGGGACAGACGATCGGTTGGCGGAGACACCTCACCTCTCTTTCCTGGGAGTATTTGGTGTCTGCTACGGATCCGTCGCCCTCTTCGTCAACTTCTATCGGCCGGGACCGCTGTGAGGTCTGTCAGCACAGGGTGGTTCCTTCTGAGGTTCGTGTACCCACCGCGGCTCCCGTTGTGCCCTGGAGTCATGAGCGGTTGTCCCTGACCGCGCTGATCAGCTGGATTTTGGATGATGACAGCCGGACACGTCGCCTACGGTCCCTCCTGTCCACCGTGCGACGCGAAGCCATCGCGCTTATCTGCACGATCGCAGCGATCATGGTCGTGGTCATTGGGTTGTGGGTATGGGCAGGCTTCAGTTCAGCAGGCGCTATCACGGCCACAACTGCGGCGATAGCAGCGCTCACGCTTCGAATGCGGCGAATTCGCCGGTCTTGATGTATGGCCTGTGCGTCGTGTGAGTGCGTGAGCGTCTAAACAGGACCTCGCGGCGGCGTGAGCTCGCCCCTCCGTGTGGTTCACCTCAGCAGGATTGAGTCGTCGGCGACCTCGACGAAGGCACATCCGTTGGTCGAGACACTGAGGTGTCGCCTGTGAGGTTCCAAAACACTGCACTACGGTCTTGACCTGCGACGATCGCACGGTCGACGGCAACGCATGATCGTGCGACGTGTGGCTACGACTGGTGTACCTGATCTTCGTTCAGCTCAGCGGGTGGCTCGTCTTGCTTGGCCGGTCCTCGGCGTCCAAGGACGTCGAGTTGCTGGCGTTACGACACGAGGTCGCTGTAGTCCGCCGTACAAACCCACGCCCACGACTCGACTGGGCCGACCGCGCAGTACTCGCCGCACTGATACGGCGACTACCCAATCTGCTACGCAGACATCGACTGGTCACACCCGGCACCATCCTGCGATGGCACCGCCGCCTGGTGACCAAGAAATGGACCTACCCGAACCAGACAGGACGCCCTCCGATCGAGAACACCATCGTCGCGTTGATCGAACGGATGGCGCGCGAGAACACCGGTTGGGGATACCGCAGGATTCAAGGCGAACTGCTCAAACTCGGCCACCACGTGTCCGCGTCGACCATCCGGCGCGTGCTCAAACGCTTGCGGATCCCGCCAGCACCACACCGCGGCTCGGACACTTCGTGGCGGCAGTTCCTGCGTATCCAGGCGACGACATCGTTGGCCTGCGATTTCTTCCACGTCGACTGCGCGGTCACGCTCAAACGCGTCTTCTCGGCGGCTTGATCAACGAGTACGCACCCGCTGCGGCCTAACGTGCAGGTCATGGTCATGGACTTCTGACACCCCACAGGGTCGATGCCGGCCGCGTGCAGAATGTTCCAGACGGTGGATGCGGCGACGGTGTGGCCGAGCCGAGTGAGTTCGCCGTGAATCCTGCGGTGTCCCCATCGGCTGTTCTCGGTCGCGAGTCGCACGACGAGTTGGCGAATCGCGGCGGGTGTGGCCGGTCGGCCTGGTTTCGCGCGTCGGGCTGTGTAGTCCCATTTCCGAGCGATGAGTGTGCGGTGCCAGGACAACAGTGTCGCCGGTGTGACGGGAAAGACCGACGCCCACCGGTGGCGAGGGATCAGCCTGGACAGGGCCGTGAACCAGAGCCGGTCCGCAGGCTGATAGCGCAGGCGGTGACCGAGTTGGCGGCGCAGGATCGTGTTCTCGTGTCTCAGAACCAGTAGCTCGGCGTCCTTGGCGGCGTCGCTACGCAGCAGGACTCCAGGAATCGACAGCAGGTAGCGGGTCGTGTGGTAAAGCAGCGAGACGATCGTGCCGGGATTGTCTCAACCCGCTTACCGGTGTTCTGACCAGCAACGATGGATACTTGAGCACCACACGATATGGGTGTGACGTGCAGCGCTGATCGACGCGCTCATGGCCCAGGCATTCGCCGCCATCACCGCCTCCCCGGGCGCACGCGCCTACTACGACCAAGCCAGAGCACGCGGCGTGGAACACAAACCCCGCCCTGCGCCAGTTGGCCAACCGGCTCGTCGGCATCCTGCACGGCTGCCTCGAGACCCGCACCCTCTACAACGAGGCGACCGCGTGGTCTCATCACATCGAGAAGGCTGCCGCTTGACATTCAAACTCCTGGGATGTCTTACATCCTCTGTATCACGTGCTCCTCGCCAATACCGCACTATGCCGAGGTGGGAGCCCAGTGTGGTAGCCCCGGACGCTGGGATCTGTGCGGGGCCGCCCGCAAGGGCGGTCCGTACCGCGATCGCTGAGGCTACTGTCCAGAGCAGGGGGCGGATTCTGTAACGTCCGTGCACTGTTCGGGAAACAGCCGTGGCGCACCATCGAGTCGATGCCCGGAACCGACCATGTCGCGACACACTGTCCGTACTGCTCTCTGCAGTGCGGTATTCGTCTCGTCAGTGATCCGGTGGACCTGACCCCTGACGACTTTCCGACCAACCGTGGTGGTCTGTGCGCGAAAGGCTGGACGGCGGCGGAACTGCTGGGCCATCCCGGCCGGCTGCTCACCCCGCTCGTACGGACCGACCGGCTTCGCCCGGCGAGCTGGACCGAGGCGCTGGACCGCATCACCGCCGCCATCCAGGCCAGTCAACGGCGGTACGGTCCGGACAGCGTGGGATGTTTCGGTGGCGGCGGCCTGACCAACGAAAAGGCTTATCTGCTCGGCAAGTTCGCACGGGTCGCGCTGCGCACGTCGGCCGTCGACTACAACGGCCGCTTCTGCATGTCGTCCGCGGCCGTGGCAGCCAATCGCGCGTTTGGCATGGACCGGGGGCTGCCGTTCCCGCTGGCGGACATCGCGGAAACCTCGGCGTTGATGCTGGTAGGGGCGAATCCCTTGGCAACCATGCCACCGGCCGCGCGTTATCTCGACGCCGGCAAGGCCAACGGTGCCACACACATCGTCATCGACCCGAGGACCACCGCCACTGCGGCCAGGGCCGATCTGCACCTGCAACCGGCCGTGGGAACGGATTTGGCGCTGGCCAACGGGATACTGCATGTCGCGATCAGAGAGGGCTATGCCGACGACGGCTACATCACCGAGCGCACCACCGGTTTCGATGCGGTCCGCGCGTCGGTGGCTGGCTACTGGCCCGACCGGGTCGAGCGGATCACTGGTGTGCCGGAGCACCGGATCAAGCAGGCGGTGCGGACACTGGGCGAGGCCGGGTCCGCCATGATCATCACGGCCCGGGGCGCCGAACAGCACGGCAATGGTACGGACACCACGCAGGCCTTCATCAATCTCGCACTTGCGCTGGGACTGCCGGGCCGCCCCATGTCCGGGTACGGCACCATGACCGGACAGGGCAACGGGCAGGGCGGCCGGGAGCACGGGCAGAAGGCCGACCAGTTGCCCGGCTACCGCAGGCTGGCCGACCCCGCCGACCGCGCGCACGTCGCGTCGGTGTGGGGTGTGGATCCCGCCGAGTTGCCAGGGCCGGGGCTGTCGGCGTTCGAGATGCTCGACCGGCTTGGCACCGAGGGCGGAGTGCGCGTGCTGCTCGTATTCGGATCCAATCCGGTTGTGTCCGCACCGGACCGCGATCGCGTGCTCAACCGGTTGCGGACGCTGGACTTTCTGGTCGTCTCCGACATCTTCCTGTCGGAGACCGCGGTGGAGGCGGACGTGGTCCTCCCGACGACACAGTGGGCGGAGGAGGACGGGACGCTCACCACCGTGGAGGGCAGGGTTGTCCGGCGCAGGCGGGCCGTCACACCGCCGCTCGGCGTGCGCGACGACCTCGCGATGCTCACCGAGCTGGCAGGCCGGCTCGGGCGTGGCCGGTTTTTCGATGCCGATCCGCGCCGGGTCTTTGACGAACTGCGCCGGGCCAGCGCCGGTGGCATCGCCGACTACAACGGCATCAGCTACGAGCGCATTGACCGGGAACAGGGCGTCTTTTGGCCCTGCCCGTCCAACGACCACCCCGGCACGCCGCGACTGTTCACCGAGCGGTTCGCCACGCCGGACGGGCGGGCGCGGTTCGTGCCCGTGGAGCAGCGTGATCCCGCCGAGGCGCCTGACCGAGACTACCCGTGTGTACTGACCACCGGTCGAACCATGCAGCAGTACCAGAGCGGCACGCAGACCCGCCGCACGCCAACACTGGCCGCGGCTGTACCGGAGCCGTGCGCCGAGTTGCACCCCGATCTCGCCCGCCGGTACGGGGTCGCCGACGGGGATCTGGTGGAGTTGCGCAGCCGCCGCGGCCGTGGCGTATTCCGTGCCGTGGTGACCGACGGTGTCCGGCCGGACACGGTGTTCGCGCCGTTCCACTGGGGCGGTTCGTCTTCTGCCAACGCACTGACCAATCCGGTACTCGACCCGCTGTCCAGGATGCCGGCCTTCAAGTCCTGCGCCGTCTCGATCACTCGGGTCGGCGGGGCAACCGATCCGCTGCCGGCCGTCGCCGAACCGGCCGGGAATACCGACCTGGAGGATCCGTGCTGACCACCCCTCGATTTCTGCAGGGCATCTACCCGTTCGAGGGCAAAGGGCTGGACGAGCCCTTCCTGCTCGACGGCATGCTGAGTTACGTGGTGCCGGACGGCGTGAGCGCCCAGCCCGTCTACTTCCGGGGCGGCAACACCACCGACGACATGATCTGTGTGCTGCTCATGCGAGATGGAAGCCCGATGCGCTACTTCCCGATCGGCGCCAAGGCGGACGTGCACGTGGCACTGCGGGTCGTCGAGGACCTCAGCAGCGGCAGCACCGTCCAGTTGTACGTCGCCGCGCCGGTCGCCACCGCCGGGTCGGTGGTCGTCGATCTCGGCCTTGTCGAGGTTTAGGAGCCGTCATGACCGGAGCAACTCGGCGCAGGCTGATCGTGGTAGGCAACGGAATGGCGGGCGCACGCACGGTGGAGGAGATTCTCCGGCGCGGTGGCGGCGACCGGTTCGAGATCACCATGTTCGGCGAGGAGCCGTACGGGAACTACAACCGCATTCTCTTGTCCAATGTGCTCAGTGGGGTTGAGGACGAGTCGGACATCTTCCTCAATGCCCTCGACTGGTACCGGGACAACGGCATCACCCTGCACGCCGGGAGAGCCGTCCAACGGATCGACCGCTTCGCCAAGGCGGTGCGAGCCGACGACGGCACCGTCACCCGGTACGACAAGCTGATCATCGCGACCGGCAGTGTGCCGTTCGTGCCGGACATTCCGGGTATGCGCTCCCCTCACCGAGGCTTCCACCAGGGCGTGTTCCGGTTCCGCACGATCGACGACACCCGTGCGATGATCCGCTACGCGCGGGACCACGAGCGAGCGGTCGTCATCGGCGGCGGCCTGCTCGGGCTGGAGGCCGCGCGGGGCCTGCAACAGCACGGCGTACACGTCGTGCTCGTGCACGCCGCAGGACACTTGATGAACCAGCAGCTCGACGGGCAGGCCGGGGCGATCCTGCGGCGCAGCGTCGAACAGTTGGGTATCGATGTCATGGTGGGCGCGAGGACCACGGCGATCCTCGGCAAGCAGTCGGTGAGCGGGATCCAGCTCGGCGATGGGCGTACGGTCCCGTGCGACATGGTCGTGGTCGCGGCCGGTATCCGGGCCAACGCCGAGCTGGCGGCGACCAGTGGCCTGCCGGTGGAACGCGGCATCGTGGTGGACGATCAGATGCGGGTGCTGGACGAGCCTGATGTCTACGCCGTCGGGGAGTGTGCCCAGCATCGCGGCCAGGTGTACGGTCTCGTCGCTCCCTTGTGGGAACAGGCGCGGGTGCTTGCCGATCACATCACCGGCGCCGATCCGAAGGCCGCCTACCACGGCTCCCGCACGGCCACGAAGCTGAAGGTCGCCGGTGTCGACGTGGCCGCGATGGGGATCAAGGAGCCCGAGCGCGATGACGACGAGTTCGTGGTGTTCGCCGAACCGAGGCGCGGCCTCTACAAGAGCGTTGTGATCCGCGAGGACCGACTGATCGGGGCTACCCTGCTGGGTGACGTAAGCAAGGCGGCCTTCCTCATCCAAGCGTTCGACCGGGGCCTGCCGCTGCCAGAGGAACGCATCCGGCTGCTGTTCGACCTCGGCGCCCCGCCTGCCGAGGTGAGCGCGGCGGAACTGGACGATGCGATCCAGGTCTGCAACTGCAACGGCGTCACGAAGGCGTCCATTGTGGACACCGTGCGCGGTGGCGTCCGTACGATCAGCGGAGTCGCCGACATGACCCGGGCGGGCAAGGGATGCGGCTCATGCAAGGGCCTCGTCGCACAGATCGTGGAGTGGGCAGCCGGCGGCCAGATCGAGCAGGACGAGTCGGCAAGCTGGTACGTGCCGGGAATCCCGCTGGCCAAACCGGAGCTGATGGCGGTGATCCGGGAGCACGGCCTGAAGTCTGTCTCGGCGGTCTTCGCCGCCTTGGCGCCGGACGGCCATGACGACGCCAAAAGTAAAATGGGCCTCGCGTCACTGCTGAAGACAATGTGGAACGACGAGTATATCGACGAACGCGACGCACGCTTCATCAACGACCGGGTGCACGCGAACATCCAGAAAGACGGAACGTTCTCCGTGGTACCACAGATGAAGGGCGGCTGCACCACACCCTCCGAGCTGCGGCGGATAGCCGCTGTTGCCGAGAAGTACTCGGTGGCGCTGGTGAAGCTGACCGGTGGCCAGCGGATCGACCTGCTCGGCCTGCGCAAGGAGGACCTGCCTGCGGTGTGGGCGGATCTCGGCATGCCGTCCGGGCACGCGTACGGCAAGAGTTTCCGTACCGTCAAAACCTGCGTCGGCAGCGACTTCTGCCGCTTCGGCCTCGGTGACTCCACGGCGCTGGGGATCGCGATCGAGAGCCGGTACCGCGGGCTGGAAAGCCCGGGCAAGATGAAACTGGCGGTCGCCGGCTGCCCGCGTAACTGCTCGGAGGCCTACGTCAAGGACCTCGGTGTCGTCGCAGTGGACGGCGGCCGTTGGGAGATCTACATCGGTGGTGCCGCCGGGGCCCACGTCCGCAAGGGCGACCTGTTGACCACTGTGGACTCCCCGGATGAGGTGCTGACCCTCACCGGCCGGTTCCTGCAGTACTACCGCGAGAACGCCAACTGGCTCGAACGTACCTACGCCTTTGTGCCGCGGGTGGGTATCGAGCACATCCGCGCGGTCGTGGTGGCCGACAGTGAGGGCATCGCCGAACGGTTGGACGCCGCGATGCAGGAGTCGGTCGACGCCTACCAGGACCCGTGGCTGGAACGCGCCGAACCGGTCACACCCGGCCAGTTCCGGCCGGCGTTGCCCCTACTGCCCGTGCCTGCCGAGCCGAAGTCCGGGGACACACATGAGTGAGCTCGTCGAGCATCGACTCGGGCCCGTGGCGGATGTACCGGTGGGCGAGGGCCGGGCGTACGCCGTCGATGGCGACCAGATCGCTGTCTTCCGGCTGCGAGACGGCCGACTGCGTGCGGTGTCCGCTGTGTGCCCCCACGCCGGTGGCCCCATCGCCGACGGGCAGATCGACGCGCGAGTCGTGGTCTGCCCACTTCACCAGCACACCTACGAACTGGACACCGGCCGCTGCGTTACCGGTCAACCCCCACTGCGGTCCTACCTCGTGCAGGTCGACGAGCAGGACTGGATCGTCGTCACTCTTCCTCGTGAAAAGGCGTAGTCCGGTCACAGCACTTAGCGTCCTTGGACAGATCACGACGCAACAGCACCGCCGGACGCCCAGCAGGCACCGCACGATCAGGTAGAGCAGGGATAGTAGCACCTAGTGATCATTGCAAGCGGTCATCTGGCAACCAGGAACATCCAGGTCAGAGACGCAATCGAGTTTCCGAGCCGCACACGGGCGGCGGGGTGCCTATACCGCTCGAAAAGTCATCGCTGCACGTCAAACGGTGTCACTTTGCTCCTTGATGAGGGCCTGAGGACGCTGGTGCGGAGCAGTTTGCGGGCAATGGCGCGGGTATCGGACCTGTCGGTGATCTGGCTGCGGAGGCCGGCGTTTGTGGTGGCGGGGCACGAGCAGTGCTTGCGGTCTGGTCGGGATCGCGCCGCCACGTACTCGTCGTCGGCGGCGTCATCAATGAAGACCGACACGTGAGTTTGACGTGCAGCGATGACTTTCGAGCGGTACAGGATGAGCCTGGACAGGCGCTGAGCCAGAGCCGGTCCGCGGGCTGATAGCCGCAGGCGCTGTCCGAGTTGGCGGCGGAGGATCGTGTTCTCGTGTCTCAGGACCAGGAGCTCGGCGTCCCTGCTGGTCTCACGACAAAGCAGCACTCCGGGAATCGAGAGCAGGTGCCGGGTCACGTGGTACAGCAGCGAGACGATCATGCACGGATTGTCTCAACCAAAACGGGCAGGCCCGTTGACCAGCAGCGATGAGTATTTGAGCCCCACACGATCGAGGACACAGCTCACATCAATTGCCGGAGCCTCTTAGCCGGTCAGGTTCTCGATCGTCACGCGCAGGTCGACCAGTTCTTTTCTCTTGCGCAGGCCGAGGAGGCGCAGCGTGGCGGCCATCTTGTCCTCGATGGTGCGCGGGGACAGGTGCACCTTGGTGCCGATTTCCTTGTTGGTCCGGTTCTGCGCGGCCAGGGTGGCGACCCGTTTGAGTTCCGGCGGCAGACCCTGCCAGCGGACGGCGAAGCCTTCGGGTTCCTGGGGGATTCCCAGCATCATCGCCTGGCGGTGATCCAGTTCCCGGCCCGCCGCGACCGCGCTCTCGATCTCCGGGCCCGCGATCGCGCGGACGATCGCCTCGGCGCGCTGCTGGGCTCGCAGGAACGGTCCGAGGCCTTCCAGCTGGACGTTCACCCGGGTGCGCAGTGACTCCGCGGCACCCCAGGCCCGGCCCAGTTCGACTGCCGTGAGCTTCAACGGCAGGGACCCGCGAGTACTGTCGGACTGCTCACCGCGATGTCGCTGCAACAGGCCTGCGCCGACCCAGAAACGTACGTGGGCCAGCCACGTGATGCCCCATGAGTCATCGACATCGCGCTGGTCGAGCACCGTGTCCTGGATCAGCGCCTCGGCCTGCCTGGGGTCGGCGTGCCACGCCAACGACATCGCGTGCGCGATCCGTGCCCAGGTGATGGCCCAGTGACCGCCGGCCTCTTCGCATGCCGTGAGGTACTCCCTGGTCAGCGTGACCACTCTGCCGGGTTCGTCGGTGAGGTGGAACGCGGCTGCCAAGCCCGCGAACAGCGTGCACATCGCCCAGCCGCCCTGGTCGCCGATAGCGGCCGAGTCTTTCGCCGCTCGCATGAAGATGTCGATGCAACCCATGTCGTAGATGCCGTCCTGGCGCGGGACGAGCATTCGGTGGGCGCCGTCGACGAACAGCACTGCGGGGTTCACCGCAGCGGCGAACGGGTTGTCCTCGCCGCCGTCGGGGCCGTGCTCGTCCATCCGGCGTTGTGCCTCGAGGTACTGGTCGCGCAGGCGCTGGGCTTCGTCGACCCGTCCCTGGCACAGGGCGATCCACGAGGCCATCGCTGTCGCCACGATCCGCATCGGGTGTGCCGCGCCGAGGTGGGCGGTGGCCGCCACACCCTTCAGCAGCCATTCCTTGCCCTCGCCGAGCTTGCCCCAGTAGAACCACCCGCGCAGCCGGGAGATGTGGATGGCGATGGCAAGCGCGTCGGCGGCGAGGTCCGGTTCGGTGTGCCCGTACAGCATGGCGGCCTCGAAGTTGCCCAGCTGCCAGCGTGCGTCCTCGAGGATGGTGGTCTCCTCGGGACTGAACCAGGTGCTCCCATACCGTGCCGCCAGCCCCACGAAGTACTGGAGGTGCCTGCGGCGCAGCGCGCGTTCCGCCAGGCAGTCCTCGATCTTCTCCAGCGCGAACATCCGCACCGGCTGCAGCAGGCGGTAGCGGTGTCCACCACCGCGGGTGTCGGCCATCACCAGTGACCGGTCGACGAGTGCCTTCACGGCCTGGATCACCTGGTCCGGGTCCAGTTCCTCGTCGCTGCACACCTGGCCCGCGGTCGGCAGGTCGAACCCGCCGGAGAACACGCCGAGCCGGTCCATCACCCGCCGTTCGACCCGGTCGAGCCGCCGGTACGAGCCGGTGTACGACTGCCGGAGGCCGTCCGGCACGAGGAACCTGTTCGCCCGCCCTCCCACGTCGTCCAGCCCCGGGTAGCGGCGCCGCACGGGCTGACGGGAGTCGATCACGCGGCTGTCCCGGATCTCCGCGAGCGACTCGTACCGCAACCGCGCCGCGTCGATGGCGATCGCCAGTGGCAGGCCGTCCACGCTGCGCACCAACTCGGCCGCGATCACCCGCTCAGCCGCGGACAACGGGTGGCCGAGTGCGTCGGCGCGTGCCGCGAACATCTCCAGCGCAGGCCATCGACCGTCCAGCGAGTCCTGTTCACGAGGGAAGGGCAACGGCCGCACGTACTCGACGTGCTCGCCGACGCAGCCCAGCGGTTCACGGGACGTCGCGAGGACGGTGACCTGCTTGGGCACCGCGGCCAGCAGGCTGGCGACGAACTCACTGGCCTGGAGCACGATGTGTTCGCAGTTGTCGAGCACCAGCAGCGTCGTGCGTTCCGGAGTCCGCAGGTAGTCGGTGATCGCCTCCCACGGCGGGCGGTCGCCGTAGTCGGGCGAGTCGAGGGCGCCCTGGACGGCACGGTCGACCTGGTCGGGCCCGGCGTCGGGGGACAGGGACGTCATCCGCACCCATCGGACGACCAGGTCCGGGTGGTTGTGCCGCATCCACCACGCTGTGTGCAGCGCCAGCGTGGTCTTGCCGACCCCGGCCGTGCCGGTCAGGGTGACTACGCGCGCACCACCCCGCAGGTGGTCTCTGATACGGGACGCCAGTTCGTCCCGGCCGATCAACAGGTCCGGCTCAGCCGGCAGAGCCCCCGAGAGGTCTCTGGGCATCCCGCAGCACTCCTCGACGTCCCATGGTCATCCGGCAACGCACGCGTGTCCGCGCACGGGGGGTCACCGTAGCGGTACGCGTCCGGGCGAGAGATGAGTGATCCCTCTCACGACCGGGCACGGTCTCACGCACGAAGAGGTGTGGACAAGCACCCAGCTCGCCGGTGATGTTCTGGCCTGCGGCAACGGAATGTGACGCGGCTACCCACCGAGATACGCGCGTTCCGTCTGGATGGCGTGGTCGACCAGCGTCAACAGCGCGTGTCTGCACGCTTCCTTGCTGCGTGCGTCGCACCGGATGATTGGGGTCTCCGGGTCGACGTCGAGTGCGTCGCGGACGGCCGCTGTGTCGTAGAGCGAAAGACCGTCGAAGTCGTTGATGGCGACGACGAACGGGACCGACCGGCTCTCGAAGAAGTCGATGGCCGCGAAGCAGTCCGTCGGCCGCCGGGTGTCGATGAGCACGATGGCGCCGACGGCACCGATGACGATGTGGTTCCACGAGTTCCAGAACCGGTGCTGGCCGGGCGTGCCGAACAGGTAGAGGGTCAGGGACTCGTTGAGCGTCAGCCTGCCGAAGTCGAGCGCGACCGTCGTGGTGGTCTTGCCGTTCACCCCGGTGAGGTCGTCGACGGCGGCGCTGGTTTGCGTCAGCGGCGCTTCCGTCGTGAGCGGCTCGATCTCGCTGATCGCGCTGACCATGGTGGTCTTGCCGACGCCGAAACCGCCTGCCACCACGATCTTCGCGGTGCGCGGGAATCCGTTGTGGTCATGCATTGATAAGTCCGTCCCTGACGCGTTGGAGGAAATCGAGTCGCGTCTGGCCGTGGCTGTCGGCGGCCTGGAGGCCAGGGCTGATCGTGAGGCGGCCGTCGTCGACGAGGTCGCTGACAAGGATCTGGACGGTGGTCAGCGGCAGCGCCATGCGCGCGGCGAGCTCGGCGATGGCGATCGGCCGCGGCGCCAAGTCCATGATCGTCTGCATCTCCGGCGACATCGCCAGCAGATGCCGGTGCCCTGCCCGTGCCTGCTGATCGGCGCCGGCCGCCACCATCACCTGCGTCGTCAGGTCCAGATCGGAGCGGCTGGGTACGGTGCGGCCGCCGGTGAGCCCGAAGGGCCGCACGAACGGCTCGTCGTCATCGCCGTGCCGGGCCATGATCAGCGCTCGGTGGAACCAGACGGCACCCAGGCCGGGGCGTCCGCGTCACGCAACGCGGCGGTCAGTTCCTGTCCCACCGATCCGACGATCCGGTGCAGTGCGTAGAACACGTCGTCCAGGACGGCGTCGTGATCGGCACGTGCCGCGAGGTAGGCGTGCGGCCCGGCGGCGATGACGACGTACCAGGATTTGCGCCCCTCGATCGGCAGCTGCCGCAACACGTCGCCCTGCTCGGCGAGGACCGAGCCGGCGAGTGCCACGAGTGAGGCGGTGCCCGCCGCCAGTCGTTCGGCGGCGGCGCGATTGGCGGTGTCCTGGTCCCGGTACGCGTGGGCCCTCAGCATGCCGTCCACGGTCACGGCCATCACCATTTGCAGGCCGGGGACACCGTCGGCCGTGAGGAGGTTCTGGAGCAGGTACTGGACACGTTCGGTCATCGCTGTCGGCTTTCTTCGTCTTCGCGCGGCCAGGCCGGCGACTGAGGTGGTCCGGGCTCCGCGGCGGCGGCCTGACGGCCTCGTTCCGTCCCACGCTGCAGCTGGCTCAGTTGGGTCCGGGTGGTCGCGACGTCGATCTCGTCCGACGGGAGGCTGGCGGCGGCGTGCACCACGCCCGGGGGAGCGGAAGGTTGCAGTGAGGCGCCCCGACGGCGCCTGGGTAACGGTGGGGGCTCACCGTTCGGAGCGGATACCACGGGGTCCGCCGTCATCGGCGGGCGAGCGTGCCGGGGCCCCACATCGTGCGCAGACCCTATCGTGTTCGGCACCTCGGCCCTGACGGGCCCGGCCGAGGACGCCACCAGCGCCAGGTCGTGTTCGGCGGTCGTCTCCGTCGCCGGGCCGAACCACGTCGACTGGGCGGGTGCTGCCCAGTCCCCGCTGTCGGCCATAGCCTCCTCCTGCGGAAACGAGGCCAGCAACTCCGAGGGCAGCGTCACGACCGCCGACAGACCCTGGAAGGCCGAGGTCTGGAAGGCCACGATCATGCCCAGCGCCCGAGACAGGTGCGCCACCACGAAGAAACCCAGATGACCGATGGCGTCCTCGCGGACCATCACGTCGAACTCCGGTGGATTGCGCATCAGCTTGTTGGCCGACTCCAGCGCCTGCCGGGACAGGCCCATCCCCGCGTCCGCGATCTCGATCGCGACGCCGTGCGCGGTCAGCTCACCCAGTACCCGGATCTGGCTTTCTGGCGGGGAATACCGCACGGCGTTGTCCATGAGCTCGGACAGCACGTGCGCGACCTGGTGCGCGAGCAGCGGTTTGACCGACACCTCCGGGATGTTCTGCAACGAGAACCGCTGCAGCTGCCCGGCCGGGTCCGGACCCTCCGGCGGCGAGGTCTCCGTGGCCGCGCCCTGGACGATGTGGAACAGCGGCACGGGGTTGCGCCGCTGGCGCCGCGGCTGGTCCCCGGCGAGCACGATCATGTGGTCGGCGATGCGCCGGGCCCGCACCACCTCATGGTCGATCGCGTAGAGGAGCCGCAGGACGTTCGGGTTCTGTTCCTTTTCCTGTGCCGCGAGGACGGTCGACAACAGCCGTGCCACCGGGAGCTGGATGCGGTGGGCGAGCTCCTTGAGCACCCGCGTCGTGCCCTTCCGCAGGAGGATCTCCCGTCGGCGCGCCTCGAGGTCGGCGACGACTGCGTCGCGGAAGCGGGACGCGACACCGCCGATCTCGTCCGGCCCCTCGTCGAGGAGCACGACGTCGTCCCGGATGTCGACGTCGTCGTCCTCGTGGAGCACGCGGACCAGCTCCGGCACGTTGTCGGTGGCCACCCGGTGCACGCCCTGGGCCAGGCTCCCCAGCCGGCGCGACACTTGCCGCGCCAGCCGCACACCGACGATCGCCGCGGCCACCGCTGCCGCGGCGAGGGCGCCCAGCACCAGCGCCGTCGTCCAGAACACCTCGGAGCCGGTGTCGGCCGCCGCCTGGGCGGTGGTGGTGGCCTGCATGACCGTGAGATCGACCAGCTGCCGGGACACCGTGGACGTCAGGTCCGCCCATTCGCGCGCACTGACCGGGAACGACACCGTGATCTCTTTGTCGCCGCTGCGGTGCGGATCGGGTCCCCGTGCGATCAGTGCGTTCTCGATGCCGCTCAGCCGTTGGTACGCCGACCCCTCGACGACTTCGGTGTACCGGTCACGGACTCCGGGCCCGAGGTACTGCGCGGTCGTGTCGAGCTCGTTGTGGTACGCACCGACGAGGTGCTGGAACCGCTGGTACTCGCCGGCCGCGAAGGTCTGGTTGGCGAGAGCACCGACGGCGAGCGAGCCGGCGCGGGACATGTTGTCAGAGACCCGGAACAGCCCCACCGCGGCGATCGCGGACTGCGTGATCTCCACGTCGGGCACGAAGCGGGCCTGGGCGTCGAACAGGCGCGTGGCGGCGTCGAGAACCTCGTTGTAGTACGAAAAGACCTGCGCAGGGTTCGCGGACCTCGATTCGATCAGGCCGCGTTGCTCCGGCAGCCGGTCGAGCAGCTTGGTGAACGCGGTCAGCCGGTCGGTGATCTCCGGCGGAGCCCCGGACAGCGCCTCGGACGCCTTCTGCATCTTCTCGAGCCCTTGGGAGGTAAGGGTTTGCTGCTGCCGGAGGGCGGCGGCGTCGGCGCCAGGGGCGGCCAGGTAGGCCAGCGCGTGCTGCCGCTCGGCCTGCAGTTCGGCCAGTGCGGGCACCGCGGGCACGGAGACCTCTTGCACGCCGTCCCCGATGATCTTCAGCTTGAGGCTGGGAAGACCGATCTGGAGCACGCCCAGGAGAACCGTTACACCCAGGAGCGCGACGAGCGTCAGGGTTGACAACCGCAACCGGGTCCCGAGCGACTGGAGGCGACGGTGCGGCTGCGCCGGCGCCGAGTGTCGGTCGTACACCTGCTTACTCCTTGTGTGTCTCGATGGCGGTCGCCGTTCGCGTGGTCACTCTGCGCCGAGCGAGCCATGAGCCCTGGCCCGGTCGTGGACCGGCGACCGTGGATAGGCGTGCCGAATCCGCCCGTCCGGCGTCATCCGTCCGGCAGAACAGCTGGACGGGTTCGCGTGCTTGGCCCTAGCCGACCGGCGCGCTGAGCAGCTGCTCGAGCGCCCAGGGGCTCTCGAACAGGCGGACGATTGTGTCGGCGAGCTCCGGCTGCCCGGCCGCCTGCGCCAGCAGTTGCCGCACTGGCGGTGGTGGCTCCAGCAGCAAAGAGGTCAGCCGCGACGCCGGATACGCACGCTGCTGCCGCCACTCGTCGGAGCAGGCGGTCAAGAACGCCTCGTCGAACGGCCCGGAGTGGGCCAGCGCGCGGCGGGCGAAGATCGCGGCGCCGTCAGAGTGGCTGTTGGCGCCCTGTGCTGCCAAGGGGTCCATGCGGATGGCCAGGTCACCGAGGGGCGCCACCGGCCGCCCAGACTGCGGCAGGTGGCCGACCGGCTGACGCACGACCGGCGTGACGGCGCCTGCCAGGGTGCCGCGTGCGTCGGCCAACGTGGCCCGGCCGCACCGGGCGGCCACGCTGGGTGCGAACTCACGCAGTAGGCGCAGGAGGAGTTCCGTGCGCGCGACGGGGTCCTTGACGTCCCGGAACGTGTCCAGCGCGGTCCCGGGGCGTGCCTCTATCAAGACGATGTGGCAGGTGCGGCCTTCGCTGGTCGTGCGGTCGCCGAAGTATGCCGGGATCAGCAGTATCTCGCCCTCGGGCAACAGGGCCAGCTGCACGTAGTCGCCGGGGGTCGGCTCGACACCGTCGAGGTAGACGGCGAAGAGCTGGCGGGCAGGGGGCAGCGCCGGGAAGGCGGGATCGGCGGGGAACAGCTCGGCGAGATCGCTGCCCTTCGGCGAGGTCGTGACGACGACGAGGTCGTGGTCCTGTGCCAGCCGGTCGACGTAGGCCGCCGTGATCGGCTGGCTGGTCTCGGCGTGGATGCGTACGCCCCGGTCGTCGAGGATGCCGAGCCAGGCGGCGAACCGATCGGGCTGGTTGACCGACACGGCCGGGTTGGTCAGTGTGCCGTGCCATTCGAACAGGACCCGGCCCTGCTCGACAGCCTGGCACCAGATGCCCCGGATCTGCGGCGCTTGCGGCCACAGGTCAAACCCGAGCGACCGCTCTTGTTCGCGCGTGCGCCACACCTTCACCTGGGTGGAGCGAACCGGGCTGGACGCGACCGCGTCCGGCGGGGTCGGGGTGAGCACTGTCGCGTACCCGCCGCCGTTGCGGATATGAGCCGCCATCTGCAACGCCGTCTCACCGGCGCCGACGATCAGCAGCCGCATTCCCATTCGCTACTCCCAAAGCTGTCCGTCGAATCCGGGCGCGTGGCCCTCCGTGCGATGTGTGCGCCCACCGTGCCAGTCCGGACAGCTCTGGGGAATGCCTGCTCGCCCCTCGATCAGCGCGGGAGCCGGATGGTGACCTTCGTCCATGTGGGTGATGTCCCGGTCCGCTACGGGGGATGCACCGGTAGTCACCGGGCCAGTAACGGGCCATATCGGAAAATTCCTCTGACCCGACGTGAACACGGGGTGGCCACCGGGCGAAGTAATGGTGCGTGACGTCGAGCCGCGATGCCATGCTGCGTACGGAATGCGCCTGTATTTGTACGTCAAACAGTTCGGGAATTGCCAGTGACCAGTTTGATCACCTCGGTGCGCCGCAGCGGCGCGCGCCACCTGCCCAACCGGCGACACCGGGGCGGGTCGCGCATGACGAGTTGGCGGCCTGCACCGCCTCGGTGGGAAACCTGGTGATCGAGGAACTGGGCGTCAAGGTCACGGCGGCGTTAGCGGTCCGTTTCCCGCTCGGCGGCATCCTTCCGGGTACCAACCACCGGGTCGGCCGGCGAGACGACGTCGGTCACTTCGCCCCCATCGGCCGCGACGAGGTCCAACTCCTGTCGGAAGGCACACTCGAAGGCCTGACAACGCTGTGCCGGATCTCGTTCACCTTCGGCGACGCCATACGCATCCCCGGTGAACAGCTGTTCCGCAAAGTTGTATGCGATCGCTGCCTCATCGCCACACAAACCCTTCCCGAACTGCTTCTCCTGTGAACAAGGCGCCGACGTCACGCTTTGTCGGGTTTCCCTTTAGATGACCCGGGTGTGGGAGGCTGGGTTGTGTCCACTGAGGTGGTGACACCTACTTCACGCACTCCGCGAGTACCAAACCTTCTACAAACACCACCGACCACACCGGGCTCGACGCGGCGCCGCACCGCAGAAACCCACTCCCGAACCAGGCCCGCTCCCCGACTATCAAGTGCCTGGCGTGGTTGCGGAAGCGGGAGCCAAATGGGAGGATTGAATGTGTCGCAAATGGCCTGAACTGCGCTGAAGTGCTTGGAATGGAACCGGTTTGACGTCGGGGGTTCTCTGTTCCCGCTTGTGAGAGTCCTTTGTGGACAAAGCTGGGGGTCAAGGGGTCGCGGGTTCAAATCCTGTCGTCCCGACGGTCGCAACAAGGCCCTCTGATCTGGATGAACACCCAGGTCAGAGGGCCCTTTTTGTATCCGCTGAACGATCATGCTCCAACTGTCCACAATGGCCTAAATCAAGATCAACAGGCCGATTCTGGAGCGAAACTAGGAGTGGATCATGAAATTTTTTGACCTCAGGGCCAAATAGGGTCGCCAAACACGCCGCTCCAGGGTGTCATTTCGGTAACATTCCCGAACTGCGGTCAACGGCGCTGAACGCGGCCCCGCGCTGTGCCGGTTGTGGGCAGTTGACTCACGTTGGTTGTCGCTGCAGGAGGTTCTGCGGGGTTTGGCGTACGTGGGTGTGCAGAGGGTCAGTTACCGCCAGTTCGATGTCGTTCCGGCCGGTCAGGAGATGCGCATCCGGCGACAACTGCCGACATCGTGGCAAAGGTTCAACTTCGTGGCTGCCAGGGGTCGGTGTGCATGGCATCGAACGCTTCTCTGTCTCTACGTTCTTATCCCATGATGTCGAACACGCCGTTCGGGACTACGTGAGTGCTTGTCCAAACCCACAGTCTTATGCCTTGGCAGATATGCGCGTAGTAAGGCGGTTGGTTCCAGCGTGGTGGCGTCCAGCCTGATTGGCCGACGATGACGCCGCCCAAGGCGCGGCCCACGGGTGACACTCCGACGGAATTAGGTGCTGGCGTATCGGCCAGGATCTGCCACGGGTACAGGTGGTACGGCACGTGGCGATATTCGACTGCGGCCGCGCAGTGCGAGGTCGACGACCTCGTAGTTGCCGGACGAAGCGGTGAGGACGCAGTGGGCAGCTTCACCCAGCCAAGTCAGGCGAGTTTCGCTGGTCGCAGACGCCGTACGGGCACTGGGCTCATTTGGGGCATGGACAGCCATCCGAACGAGCTGTACGAGTTGAGGGTGAGCAGACTTCAACTGCCCTATCTCCGCCGGAAAGACACGCCTGCAACTGTGGGCCGTCGACCGCTACGAGCGCTTCGTTGGTGGGTGGTGCTGGTTGGCGTCGTCGCCGTCGCAGCGGCGACCTGGGCTGCCACTGGCTGGCTCCTTGCTGAAGCAGACCAAGGCATTCTGGACAAGCGGGCAGAGCTGCGTATGGCGGCGATCCGGACTGGGCTTGCGGTCGGAGCAGGCACGGGCGCTGCACTTGGGTTATTGCTCGCAGCCCGTCGGCAGTGGCTGAGCGAGCGCGCCCAAGCTCACCACGAAGAGGTTGCTGTCACCGCCGAGTTCGACGCCACAGAGCGTCGGATCACTGATCTCTACACCAAAGCCATAGACCAGCTTGGCAGCGAGAGGGCGCCCATCCGTCTTGGCGGCCTCTATGCGCTTGAGCGGCTCGCCCAGAACCACCCTGGTCACCGCCAGACGGTGGTCGATGTGCTGTGCGCCTACCTTCGGATGCCATATGTGCCACCGGAAGCAGGAGGAAGGACGTCGGTTGAGGAAACCCCGTTGGTTGATGCAGAGGCGTCGTCCGGCAGTGCGACGCAAGGACCCGACGCGTTACATCCGGTCGAGGAGTTCCAGGTTCGGCTCACTGCCGAGCGCATCCTTACGACACATCTGCGCGACTTTCGAGACGCTGATGCACGGGAGAAATCGTCCGCAGATCCGCGGTTCTGGGAGGGTATGTTCCTGGATCTTAGGGACGCCACACTGGTTAGTTGGGATTGGACCAGTTGCAGGATCGACACAGCAAATTTCACGGGTGCTCGATTCACTGATGGCGCCAACTTCGCTCATGCTACCTTCGACCGGGATGTGTGGTTCAACCAAGTACAGTTCGACAAATACGGGCACTTCTACCGCGTTCGGTTCGGTCGCCGGGTGCTGTTCACTCAAGCCCACTCGCGTAGGCTGAACTTCAAGGAAGCCAGATTCTGTGGGATGACGTGGTTAAGCGAAGTCTCTTCAGATGAGCCGATCGAGCTTGAGGACGCGCGAGCGCTCCTCGACTTTAATACCGGGTGGGGTTTCGAACGGCAATGGCCGCCTGGTTGGACTGTGAGCAATGAGAATGTGGATCTCGATTCGAGCCAAAGTGGTTGCTGGGGTCTGCTGGTCTTCCAGGACGTGTCGTCGGATCCGGGAGAGATTTCCGGACCTTCGGATGCTTTTCATAGGTGTGACCCGGCTACAAACTATATGTCTTCGGGTAGTACCACGGGCACGACGTACAGTGCGCCAAGAGAAGTATAGTGTAAAGAACGGAACAGTCGCGCAATGTGTACTACCCTGTGTCTTGTGTGGTGCGATACGTCCCGGTAATTTCGTCAACGGACTTTGTTATTGGGCGATCAGAGTCGAGATTAGCTTTGCGGTCAGCGCTCCCATTCCTGCGGATCTCGCATTCGCACCTCGCGCTCTCGTTGTGCTTGAGCGAGTTGTTCCGCACCCGCCATTTGCCGTCCCGCCCGTAGGTGGCGTTGCAGCACGGGAGGTGGCATGTGTTGCACAGCCACGGCAAGGTTTCCGGCAGGGTCCGTGCCATGTCGCCGGCGTTGACGGCCTCGGCCAGCACCCGCCACTTGTCGCCGTAGACCGTTTCCCAGTTGGGGTACTTCTCCCGCAACCACTCCACCGACTCGGCGTCGACACCGGCGGCCGGCTTCCACCACAGGGTGGGCCGCCAGTACCACAGTCCCAAATGGAGCGAGTGGTGCCAGATGTCCAGTCCCTCCATGAACTCGTCCCATTACCACGGCTTGCGCAGCCCGTAGTCGTCGAGCGTGTGGACGAACTGGTCGACGATCCACTCCTCCATGAACTCCCGGTAGGACTGCTTGCGGTTCGCCACGGCCGTGTAGTAGTCCATCGGCGGCCCGGTCAGCGCGGCGAACATCCGGGCCGACAGCCAGAAGTGCTTGTCCACCAACCACTGTGCGCGCACCGGGTCGTGCTCGGCCAGGATCTCCAGTGTCGGGCCGCCCTGCTGGGCGTGGCGGGCCTCATCGGTCTGGATCGAGGAGATCAGGTTCGCGAAGCTGACATCCCCGGAGCCCAGCGCGTTCGACGCCAGGGCCACGAACTGGAGGTTGGTGAACCCCGTCTCCAGGGCAATGGCAGTTGGATCGCCAGGTCGACCGCGTTCGGCGAGATCATCATCGCGTCGAACAGGTGGCGCAGCGCGATCGTGATCCAGTTGTTGGTGTGGAAGGCTTTCTGCGCCCAGTCGTACTGCGGATCCCGGCGGACGAACTCGTGTCCGAAGAACAGGTGATCTGGGTGTGCCGGATCTCGTCCAGCGACCCGAAGACGGCCATGTTGCGCCAGCGCGGGCTGAGGCCGAACCGCGCCATCCGCAACTCACCGAGCAGGCCCGCGTACTCGACCAATGCGACGCCACCGAAGTGCATCTTGGTCGCCGACTTCCGCCCCTCGGACAGGGTGTCGAAGGCGTTGGACCGCTGCAACGCGGCCCTGACCGCGTAAGTGGAGGTCTCCTTCTCCTGCTGCGTGGTCACGTACTCGGGGTAGATGACCTTGTAGCTCTCCTCCCAGGCCGCCCAGGCCTCGCGCGGCACCTTGCCGGTGCCGCTGTGTATCTCCGGGTAGACGGCGTCTTCGTCGACGAAGCCGTACGTCCAGGCCACATCGCCGGCGATGTCCTGCCACTCTTCCCTCTTCAACAGGGTCATCACTGTCCTCTCCGGTCAGTCAAGGCCGTGAGCAGCGCTTCGACGGCGGCGCCAGCCGAAGCGGGATTCTGTGCGGTAATCAGGTTCCGGTCGACCACCACGTGCGTGGCCCCTGCCGTGGGGGCCTTGTCGAACACCGCTCCCGCACCCTTGAGAGCAGTCTCCAACCACCACTGCGGACCGGCTTTGCCCTGGGGCGTCCAGCTTTCCTCGTCGTCGGTGAACGACGTGAGCCGGTAGCCGTCGAACAACCACTGGCCTTCGCTGTTGGCAGGCGCCGACAGCAGGAACGCCGCGCCATGGCTCAACGACACGATCGGCGCGTTCTTCTCCTGCAGGATCCGCAGAACCCGCCCGGCATCGGGATTGTCGGCCAAATCCACCATCGCGCCATGTCCACCGGGCACCAGCACCGCGTCGAACTCAGCGATCCGCGCATCGGTCAGCTCAGCCAGGTTGACCGGCCGGTGAAAACCGGGCAGATCAGGCATGCGGGCAGACCCGGCCGGGTCGGCGAATGGCGGCTCGCCGTCGGCCGTGGCGACTAAAATGTCCACCCCTGCCTCGGTAAATCTGTCGAAGGCCGTTCGTGCCTCGTCGACGCAGTAGCCGGTGGCCTGTGTCGAGCCGTCAACAAAAGTCAGTTCACGCGCGCTGGAAACCAGAAACAGAACCTGAGGCACAGACATCTCCCAGCGCACAAGCAGTACAGGTGACCATCGTGGGGTCGTCAAACAATTACCCCGACTCGGCAGTACCCCGACGGAGGCCTGTGCCCACTGGCACGATTGTGCCGAATACCGTTACAGGGCAAAGGGATCAGGCAGATACCAGCCACTTGGCGGACAGCGCCGAGTATCAGGCCGGACCCGTCGAGCGCGGGAAACCGCTCACGGGCCTGGCAAGGTTGTGGTGACACCGGAACAGAAGGCCGAGTTGGCTGACTGGGTGCAGCACCAGGCCGTGGTTGCCACGACGCGATCGTGGCCATCCACACGACAGCCAGCCGCACCGACGCCAAGCGCCTATGGGTGCTTGACGCCGATCTGGAAGCGGCATTCGACCGGCTCAACCACGATCACATCTACGAGTCGCTGGGAGCATTTCCCGCACGGGGCTTGGTGCGCCAGTGGCTCACTGCGGGCGTGATCGAGGACGGCCGGTTCACCCCGACTGAGGATGGGTTCGTCAGGGTGGGGTGATCAGTCCGTTGCTACTTAGTACTGCAACGACAGGTTGTGATGGCCGCGTCTGGCGTAGTGGCTGATACGGGCGCGGGTCTGGCTTGTTTGTCGCCAGGTTGACCAGCGCACGACATGACCAATCGCGTGGGTTACAGGTGCCGTGATCCGGTTCCATAGCCGGCGGATCTCGTTGGCGGATAACGGAATCAGCGTGTGACTGCCACTGGATGCGGAGCCTGTGACGCTCGAATACTCATCGTTGCTGGTCAACGGACATACTGGCCAGGTTGAGACAATCCCTGCATGAGCGTCCCGCTGCTCTACCGCGTGACCCGGCGCCTGTTCTCGATCCCTGGAGTACCGCTACACCGTGGGACCAGCAGGGACGCCGAACTCCTGGTTGTGAGACACGAGAACACGACCCTGCGCCGCCAGCTTCGGACAGCGCTTGCGTTATCAGCCCGCGGACCGGCTCTGGCTCAGCGCCCTCTCCAGGCTCATCCCCAGCAGCCGCAGAGTTGGCCTCGGTGGATGTAGCCGGTCAGAGCGTCGAAGTCGTCGGGGGCTGAGGCTGCTGGCTGGAGGGGACCAGCGCTCGCGGTTCGGACCGAGTACCGTGCATCGGTTCGTTCGGTGCTGCGACTCGCGCCGATCGGCGCGTTGTGCTGCCGCCGGAGGACGTCACCGTTCCCGGATCAGAGCATAGGTGTAGTAGTCCTGCTCGTAGACACCGCCGGCGAAGGTGTCGTCGAGTTTCCATGCGGGGGTGTGGAAGGCTGGACCCTCGATAGTACCGTCGGATCGGATCCGCACGGTTTCGCGGTTTGCGATGTCGTGCTCGACGGTCAGCTCCAACTCCCACCGGTAGGAGCTGGCGCCCGCGGCCGCGGTGATCTCCAACCCGACCTCCTCGCCCTCGTCGAGGGTGATGGTTTTCTCGTCCAGCAACGGGCGGCGGGTGGCGCCGTCGGCTGTGGTGGTGGTGAGCCGACCGGACGGGTCGTCCAGATCGACGGCGACCTTCTCGATGTCATCCATGCCCTGGCCGGGATATTCCAGGAGCGTGCCGTTCATGGGCGGCGATTTCTCCAGCACCCGGGCCCGGATGTCGACCACCCGGACCTTCTCCCGTCGGTTCCCGACCAGCGAGACCAGATGCTTGGTGGCCGGCTTTCCTTGGTGGCCGACGTCAGTCCAGGTGCAGAGCACGCCACCAAGTTCGCGTTTGCGCGCGTCGAGTTCCTCCCAGAGGGCATTCGCCCGGTCCCGCGGCAGCTTCTCGCCCTCCGTCTCCCACCACTGCCGGGACGGCCCGGCCAGCTTCGCGACGCTTACATCGCTCAGGGCCTGAGGGAAGACCCAGAAAAAGGTCGGATTGTGCTCTGCCGGGCGCACACGAGCCAGGACAGCGGAAAAGCGGGCCAGGCGCGTATCCTCCGCGCGGTTCGCGCCGGACTGGGCGCGGGCCTCCTGCTCGCCCGCCTGGTTCAGCGCGAGCCTGGCCGAGTACAGCGCGATCGCCCCACCGAGCAGCAGCGGGATCAGCGCGATGCTCACCCAGGTCCACAACTTCCGGTGCTCGGGGCGTTTGGACTCCTGTGATGTCTGCCGGGTCGGTGGCGTTTTCGAGGCAGCGGCGCGGCGGTTGCGGCGACGTCGGGAGGCCATGCACCGACGGTAGCGGATGAAGCACCAGACCGTACTCTGTTTGACGACACCGTCGGTGAACACCGCCCATCGCCTCTGTGTGGAGCGCGCGTCAGCAGCCACTGACCTACGCATGTCAATGCTGTGGCCACACCGGTGAGAACTACACAGCATCACGTTGCATCACATGCGCACTGTCCGAACGACTGCGTCGGCTACTCACTGGTGCCGACGGCTCCATCCCAGACTAACTCCTTCCCGTGCAGCACAGCCTGATCAACTCAGGTCAACTCTCCACAGTGGTCAGTTGGGCGACCAGCGGATCGTCCGCCAAGCTATTGCGCACGCTGCGTCAAGCACCGATGCCTCAGTTCCGCCTGTGTGCGCCAGAAGTGAGCGCGGCCAACTGGTCCGCGTATTCGATGCGTGCGACCCAGTCTGTCGGCCAAGCAGCTAGACCGTGTGCGGCGCCTACGAACGCTCCGGCCAGCGCGGCGATCGAATCGGAGTCGCCGCTGGTTCGAGCGGCCCGCACCAGGCATCGCACCGGGTCGTCGGCGTGCCGGATCGCGCAGTACAGACCGGTCGCCAACGCCTCCTCGGCGATCCAGCCCTCGCCGGTGGCAAGGCATGCGTCCAGGCCATCGTCAGGCCGGGCGAGGGCAGCCACCAGCCGCTCAAGGACCGCGACCACACTCATCCCAGCCGCGGGCAATGAAGTCAGCGGGTGTGGTCGCTCCCGGCATCTGCCACAGGGATCCCAGCCAGTCCTCCAGGTAGACCGAGCGCCGTTCACCGCAGCGGGCCAGGAGCGCGGCGGGCACGTCGGCCAGGTCGAAGCCGTCGACCAGCAGTCGCGTCGCGTAGGCGGTGAGCTCGGCCGCGGCCAGCGCCGTGGGATGACCGTGGGTCATCGCGGCCTGCAGTTGTGACGCCCCGGCAAGCACGTCGAGGTCAAGCCCGGACACCGAACCCACCGGAGTCACCCGCATGTTCGCGCCGCATCCCTTGGATCCCGCGATGGTCGCCTCCACCCACGGCGCGCCCTCCGCCAGTCCGCCACACGCGCGTAGACACGTCATCCCAGGCGCACGGTTGTTCTCCGGACTGTGCGCCCAAGCCACGAACTGCTCTCGCAACCGCGGCTCAAGCGCGTCAGCGGTGTACCGGTCGACACCGCGCAGCGCCCACGCGACTGCAAGCGCCATCTGCGCGTCATCGGTGACCAACACAGGATCACCCGCCAGATCATCCGGTCCGGCAGGACCAAACTCCCGATCGATCTCCATAACAGTCAGAAATTCCGTTGGCCGACCGAGCGCGTCCCCGAAAGCCAACCCGTACAACGATCCCGCGATTCGGTCCACAGCCCGAACCCTACTGCCGCCGGCCACGCACAGCCCCTGGTTTCCGTGGACAGCCCCGACGGGGGAAGACCACCCGTTGGCACGCTGCAAACGGTTGGGTAGGCCGTGCAGCGAGGTGCCCGCTGTTGGCGGGTCCTTTTCCGCGCGGCCTCCCGCCGAACCGGACGTGCCAGCTTTCCCGGCATCCGGCTCTCCAGTGACCTATGTTGTGAGAGGTGTGGCCTGGACCAGGTCGTTGTGGATCAGGTCATGGCAGGGTGAGCAGACGACGAGGGTC
>JOAA01000038.1 GCA_000720375.1 Rhodococcus rhodnii
TCAGCCTCAGACAGCACGATCTCCGCAGCAGACGGACCCCGGTGCGACATGCCAGCACCGTAACAACTAATCCCTAGGATTTCCGGCGCAACACACTAGTTCTCACACGTCAGGTCGTAGACGAGTTTGGCGCTCTCCGCGTTGATCCGGATTTCCTCGGTCGCGAACGTATGGCCTTCGGGCGCCGCCACGATTCGCTGGATGACGAGCATGGGCGTGGCGCAGGGGATGTGCAGCCGGTCCGCGTCTTCGGGCGGCGGCATCACCGCGCGGACGTGTTCCCGCCAGGTCAAGGTGTACCCGGCGGCCGACAGGATGTTGTAGAGCTGGGTCGGGCTCCGGTACGGCCGGTCGCCCAGTTTCCGGGGGTCGCGAATGGTGTCGCTCGGCAGATACATCCGGTGGAACATCCGCCGGCCCTGGCCGTCGTCCAGCAATTGGTCGTGGCGATAGACGTCAGCGCCTTCCCGGATTCCCATCACCAAAGCCAGGCCTGCGTTCGCCCGAACCCATTCGGTTGTCGATTCACCGACGACATCCCATGGATACCCTTGCAGGTCGGGGTCGTAATAGTCGAACGATCCGCTGCCCGGCGGCGCGTCGTCGATGATTTTGCGGGGATGCGATCGGACGACCCACTCCGGCCGCATCCGGACGACAGCGCCTTTGCCGTGGTGCACGGTGACCAGGCCTTCGGCCTTGAGAATGGCGATCGCGTCGCGAACCGGCGTACGCGAGACGTTGAACCGTCCGATCAGCTGGCTTTCACTGGGCAGCATACTGCCGGATGGATAGCGGCCCGCCATGATCTCGTCCCGGATGACGCTGGCGATCGCGTCCTTCTTCTTCGCCAGCTTGTCCCCGTTGGACATTACCTCTTCTCCTGCCTGAAATGTGCGGCGAGACGCCACGAAAAAGACCCGCGACGCCTCAACCAAGTGTTCTTTTCAAATCGGCGGGTTATCGGGCGTCGCGCTCCAGCCGCGCCGCCGAGAGCCATGCGGACACCACGCCGACGGACTGGCACATGAGAATGACGGCACAGCAGACCACCACTGTGAGTACTGTCATCCGGACGATCGGCCCCCATGTGGGCGCGTGCAGGGCCCGGTCGATCAGCCAGATCGGCCGCATCGGCCGCCCACGAGTCCCCGACCTGCGCGAATCGTAAAAGCCGCCGCGCTGAGGGAAATCCGCCCAACGAGGGACGGATTCACCTGGATTCGATAGCTGACCTGGACCTATAATGAACATGTCCTAGGTTCCCTTTCTTGGTGCTCCAGTACCGACCGACAGGGATCCAGGGCGATGCGGCTCGCTGTGTCAGCAGCGAGCCGCCCCTGTATGCGCATCGATGTGTCCCCCCAATTACGAGCGACTCCGCATGTCAGCGCATGTCCAAATTGAAGCAGGTCAAGATTCCACGTCGCAAGGACACCTATCCAGTGTGCCCATGCCGACGATCAACGGTCATTTTCACGCGACGAGCGGCAGTTGGTTTCTGCCCGACTGGTCTGCGGGCCAAAGTACTTAGGATCTACAAATACAAACCGAAAAGCCATCACATCGCCCGGTCGTGTACACCCGTCAGGCCGACAGTTACGCCGCTCTCCGGGCGAATTGACACCTCAGAGTGTGATTACGCTCGATCGAGCAGTTCCGGGACACGAATGGAGCAGTGATAAATAGTGAGCAAGTCATCCGTACGACTACGAACTCGTCATGACGACTCGTTCCATTTCGAATGCGCCCTCAGGAACTGCATGGATCGGATAAACGCACCTGGAATCCGTGCTGCGCCGCGATGCGAAGACGGCGCAGCCAAACGCAGAGGCGGGGCCCCGAACGGATGGTCCGGGGCCCCGCCTGGTCTCGTCGCCTAGCCGCGGCCGCGGCTCAAGCCCCAGCCACTGCGGTTGAGGGTGTCCTCGTAGCCGCTGAAGCCTTCATTCGGGTTCAGCACGTCCTCGACGAAGTCGACATCGACGTCGTCGGCCGTGCCACCGACATTGTCCGGGCCGACGCCGAACATCAGGGCCGGGTTGCCGCCCTGGTCCATCAGGCTGGCCACGTCGTTGAACTGGTCGACGTGCCAGCTGCCGATGAAGTGCCCGAGTTCATGGGCGGCGATGTTGCCGACGCCCTGGCTGATGAACCGGATCTTGTCGCTCGCCGGCGTCATGTACGTGTTCAGCGAGGTGCGGCCGGTCGGCCCGCTCAGCACGTCGAGCAGCAGCAGCGCCGATTCCTCGGTGCCGAAGTTGCCCGGGTCGATCGACTGGGCGATGCCCACGGTCGGGATGCCCGACTCCGCGATCGAACCGCCGATGATCAGCCTGCTGACGTCCGGCTGGCCGAACGGGTCCGCGTGGTCCCGGCTGTTGAGGATCTTCACGGCGAAGTTCCGGTTGGTCGACTTCTGCGCGAGATCCTTCTCGACGTTCTCCTTCACCACGTCGATGATCCGGTCGATCAGCACGTTCTCGTCGGCCGGGCCCAGACCCCAGCCCGCGAGGAACGCCGAGAACGGCGACAGGGTCCGCACGCCGGTCGCTCCGGCGTTGAAGATTCCGACGTCGACCTGGGCGCCGTCGAAGTCGAGGAAGATCGTCTGCACGGTGCCGCGCGGTTTGGTCTCGGTTCCTGGCCGGTACGCCTCCAGCGCGACCTGGTACGGGCCTTCACCATTGCGCACGTGCAAGGTGTACTTGCCGGTCGTCGGGGCGAGGAAATCGACCACCGCGTTTCCGCCTCGCGGCAGCGGAGACGCCGCCGGGTAGATCAAGGTGAAGTCCTGCGACGAACCGAACACCTCGCGACCGGTGGAGTCGTGCACCTCAAGACGGTTCGAACCGCCCGTGACCGCGGCACCGAGCACGTCGCCCGCGCGCAGGAAGAACGAGTACACGTCCTTGTCGTAGCTCTCCGGACCGGACAGGGTCACGGTGTACGCGCCCTCCGAGCCGGTGCCGAGCCCGCTGCCTGAGTCCGACGGGTCCTGCGGGAACGTCGTGCCGTTTTCGCCGAATCCGCTGACCAGGACGTAGTAGTCATCCGTGGTCGGCAGCGGCACGGTCACCAGGCTGTCGGTGTTGCCCGGGCCTTGGTCGTCGTTGACGGCGATCTGCGTGCCGGCCGCGTCGTAGACCGCGACGACGGAGTCGAGGTCGCTGGTGGGCGTGTCGACGTCGATCGTGACCGACTTGAGCCCCGAGACCTTGTAGAAGTCGTAGTCCCCCTTCTTGTCGCCGCCGCTGCCGTGCGGGCCGTCACCGATCACGCCGCTGGTCCGGATCCGGCGACCTTCACCGACCGCTGACGCGAGCGGGATCGACCCGTTGTCCTCGGCGAACGGCGGCAACGTCTTCGTCTCGGGGTCCGTGACGAGATCCCCGGTCAACGAGAACTTCGACGTGGCACCGAAACCAGTGCCGAAACCGAAGAGGAACTCCGCGGTCGCGTCGGCGTCGTTGCGACCACGTACGCCAACCGGCTCCTTCTCGGTGTACTGCTTTGCCTGCCCCGACTTGTTACGCAGCGCGGCCTGCTCGGCCGCGCGAGCCCGCCGCGCACCCGCGATGTCCACATTGGACAAGTCGGGCAGGTACGCCAGCATCGGGTCGATTCCCGAGGCCTGCGAGCCCTTCGGCACGATCTGCACACCCGCGGCCAATTGGCGCGCCTTGGCGGCGGCCACATCCTGAGCGGACACCGGGTCCGCCACTGCCACTCCTGCCGCCGAGACCATGGTGGCCACGGCAGCGACAACTAAACCCCTACGCAAGATTTACCTCCCTGGATCCCAGCTGGAGATATAGCCAGATCGCGATATTGGCGTCAACACACTGGCTCGGTTGCGACGAGTCGTTGCCATTTCAGTCACTGACCGAGGTCCTTTCTTGACCGATCGTTCCAATTTGGCTAGCGTGGCGGCATGGCCAGGACGAAAGAGTTCGACCCGGACGCCGCACTGCGCGCGGCGCTGGACCTGTTCTGGCGCAAGGGATACGAGGCCACCTCGATCCAGGACCTCGTCGAGAACATCGGCATCGGCCGGGCCAGCCTGTACGCCACCTTCGGCACGAAACACGAGCTGTACCTGCGCGCCCTTGACCTCTACTGCGAGCGGGTCAACGGCAACGCCGGGTCGACCCTGTTCCCCGAAGGCAGCGCCTTGGCCGCGGTCAAGCGGCTGATCAGGAACGTTGCCGAGGAATCACTGGATGACCCGGACCGCAAGGGCTGTCTTGTCACCAACACGGCCATCGAGTGCCTGCCGCACGACGAACAGGCCGCTCGCCGCGTGGACGTGGGCATCGGCGGCCTCGAATCGGCCATCGCAGGCGCTCTGGTCCGCGCGCAGAACCAGGGCGAGCTCAGCGCCGACAAGGATCCGTACTCGCTCGCCAGATTCCTGATCACCTTCGTACAGGGCCTCCGGGTGGTCGCCAAGCGGCCTGAACGACGTCGGATCACCGACGCCGTCGATCACGCGCTGTCCCTGCTCGACTAGTTTCACGCCCTTATATTGGAACGCTCGATCTAGAATGGACCGACGATGAACAACGCCGAGCTCGCCAGGTCGCTGGGTTTCACCAGCGAGTACGCCGACGTCAACGGAACACGGCTGCACTACGTCACCGGCGGAGCGGGCAGCCCGCTCGTCCTGCTCGGCGGCTGGCCGCACACGTGGTGGGAATTCCGCAAGATCCTGCCGCCGCTGGCGCGCCACCATCGAGTGGTCGCCGTGGACCTGCGCGGCATGGGCGGGTCGGACAAGCCGGAAAGCGGCTACGACAAGAAGACCATGGCCCGCGACATCGCCGAGCTGATCAAGGCCCTCGGGTTCGAACAGCCGAACGTCGTCGGGCACGACATCGGAGCCATGGTCGCGTACAGCCTCGCGGCCAACCACCCGGCGACCGTCAGCAAACTCGCCCTGGTCGAAGTGCCGCATCCGGACGAGGCCTGGTTCGGGTTCACCATGCTGCCGCAGCCACCGGTTCCGCACCTCTGGTGGTTCGCGTTCAACCAGCTGACCGAACTGCCACAAGTCCTGCTGAACGGCCGGTTCCGGGCGCTGATCGACCATCTCTGCGCGGGTGCGTTGGTCAACCAGGACGCGATCACCGACGTTGACCGGCAGATCTACGCCGAGGCGTACGACTCCCCCGATGCCATCCGTGCGTCCAACGACTGGTACCAGACCTTCGTCCAGGACATCCAGGACGTGAAGACGTACGCACCGGTTTCAATGCCGGTCCTCGGCCTCGCGGCTGAGGGCAACGCCTTTCTGGAAACCGCGCTGCGCAAGCAATCCGCGGACTTCCAGATCGAATACATCGCGAACACCGGCCACTACGTCGCCGAGGAACAGCCCGAAGCGGTCGTCGAGCACCTGCTGAAGTTCTTCGGCTAGGCCGTGTTCTGGTGGCAGTCCGCGGTTCGAGCCGGTCCTGAACGCGATCAGGGAGGGTTGCACCTTCCGTAGCGGCATGTGGTCCAGTGGACTCACGTCCCGATCCCGTGAGGAAAGGTCCCTGCTCGTGCATTCGTCGTTCATGCCACCCCGCCAGGTCAAGATCGGTGACGCGGCGGCTTTCGCCGGCACCACGCCACGGGCGATTCGCCACTACCACGAGATCGGCCTGCTCCCCGAGCCTGAGCGGGGCGGCGATGGCCGCCGCCGCTACGGGTACGAGGACACGATCCGCCTGCTGTGGATTCGCAAGATGGCCAACGCCGGGATCGCCCTGGACGACATCCGTGACGCCTTTACCACCGGCATGGCTTCCGCCGCTGCGGACAGCGGAGACGGTATCGCGGGCATCCTGGAGCGGTTGGAGGAAACCCTCACCGAGCAGGAGGCGGAATTGCGGCGGCAACGGACCGCCGTGCAGCGGATGCGCACCGAAGGCAGCCGGATGGGCCTGCTCTCCGACGTCGTCACCGAACGCCTCAAGAGCCTGCCCGAAGGCTCCCTGCGTCAGGCGGACCTGGACAGTCTGCTGGTCACTGAGCGGATCTTCGGCCCGCTCGGCGCGGCCGTCCAGGCCACCCGCTTCGTCGCCCTGGCCACGCATCCCACGCTGCGGGCGGATTCCGACCGCATCGATGCCGCCGAGGAGGCACTCGATGACAGCGTCGCCGTCGATGATCCACGGGTGGCTCAAGTGGCCGCCGAGCGGCACGCCTTCGAAAGCGCCCTGCAGGCCGTCATCGAGGAGTCCGGCCTGGACAAGGACGACGATGCCCTCTTCGACGCCTGGGACACTTTGCACCCCGCTACCGCCGATGACGAGCGGGAGGCTGACTCCATGAGCGCGTTCGAAGCCATCGGCAAGATGCCCTACGACTTCTCCCCAGCCCGCCTGCGCTGTATGGAACTGGCCGAAGAGCTATCCGCCCAAGACTCACCCGCTACCTAAAACACGGCCTAGTCCACCAGCCGCACGTCGGCCGCCTCGGCACCGGCCGTGCCAGGGATGGTGTCGAACTTCTCCGGGTCGATCCGGTCGACGGCACCCGTGCTGACGTCGGCGATCATCCGGTTCAACCCGGCGACGACCGCGCGCGTGAACCGCTCGCGGTGTTGCTGGCCAAGGGTTTGCGTCTGGCCGCGAACCTCGAACAGCACGGTTCCGGTGCCGTTCAAGGCAAAGGAGCACCGCGCCTGGCCGGGCAGGTCACGGTCGGCCGCGTGCGGGTATCGGGCGCCGATGTAGCCGCCTTCGGTCATTCCGTTGTAGGCACTGATCGCCAGCTGCCGCGACTCGTCCTTTGTGTACACGTCACGGTACTTGGCGTACTTCTGGCCGTCCTCGAAGAAGCGGTCGGGCAGCGGCGGGTAGTCCACGGCGACGTCGAGGAACTTGTCGCTGCCTTCCTGCCGGACGCACGCGCCTTGGTGATGCAGGTCGACGTACACATCGGGCACCTTGCCGCGCTCGGCCTTCACATCGAGGTACACCTTGCGCAACGCCCTGGCCTCCGGCGTGATGAACCAGCCGGGACGGTCCGACGAACCGGGTACGTCAGCGGACTGCGGCACGTAGTCCAGCTCGGGGTGGAAGTCGCGGTTGACGTCGAAACCCGGCCGCGTGCGGTAGTCGTCTCCTTGCTGCTGGCCGGAAATGTAGTTCCACGCGGGCGGACGGCCGGCCAGTTGCGGGAACGTCTGCTGCACCTCGGCCCAGGACAAGTCGTTGCCGCGGCGATCCAGTTCGGCGCCGTCCGGGTTGAGCTTCGGCACCGCGACAAAGGTGATCGCCGCACGCAACCGCTTGGCGTGCGCGGATTCCGACGTGCCGAGGAAGTCGAGGATGCGCAGCAGCGCGTCGGTGCCGGTCTTCTCGTTGCCGTGGATCTCGCTGCTGACGATCATCACTTTGGGACCGGTACCGACGGTCACCCGGTGGATCGTGCGGCCACGAGTCGACAGGCCCGCCGTCTCGACTTTGACCCTGCCGTTGCTGACTCGCTGCAACCTGCCCAGTTCCACCTGCAGTTCGCGGTAGTCGGTGAACTCGTGGATCGGCAGTTCCCGCGGTTCGTCGCTGCACGGTCTGGCCTGCAGCTCCGGCTGAGCGGCCGCCGCGAACGTCGGGTTGACGAGGCCGAACGCCAGTGCCGCGGCGAGTGCGCCAACAAGAATCCGCATGGACGCCTCCCAGTATGTTGGACAAAAGCCAACGTACTGACATCACGTCTGAGGCGGTTAGCCCGTTCGGCCCAGATTGGCAGGCGATCAAGCGGGTATTCGACTGCTCATGAGGATCGGGGTACTTGACATCGGCTCCAACTCCGCGCAGTTACAAGTGATCGACGCGCGTCCCGGAGCACCGCCACTGCCGGCGCACTGCGTCAAGGCACCCACGCTGCTGGCCGAGTCCATCAACGAGGACGGGGCGATCGACGACGACGGGATGCAACGGGTCGCCGACGCGGTGTCCCGCGCGGTGGATTTCGCTTTCCGGTACTCGGTCGACCAGCTGTACCCGTTCGTCACCTCGGCGATCAGGGATGCCACGAACCGTGATGACGTGCTGGACAAGATCGAACGAGCGGCCTCGATCACGCCGCAGTACCTCTCGGGTGAGCAGGAGGCCCGGCTGACGTACCTCGCGGCGCACCGGTGGTACGGCTGGTCGGCGGGCCGGCTGATGGTCCTGGACATCGGCGGCGGCTCGATGGAGATCGTGCTCGGCCGCGACGCCCAGCCGGACCTGGCCGTCTCGCTGCCCCTGGGCGCCGGCCGGGTGACCCGGCGGTTCCTGCCGGACGATCCGCCGTCCCGCAAACAGATCAAGGCGGCCCGAAGGTACATCCGGGACACCCTCAGCGAGGTCGTCGACCGGCTGCGGTGGGAAGGCGACCCGAGGCGCGTGGTCGCGACGTCCAAGACGTTCAAGCAACTGGCCCGGCTCAACGGGGCGGCGCCGCAACGCAAAGGACCGTTCGTCCGGCGCTCGCTGTCGGTCACCGCACTCGCGCGGTCGATTCCCAAACTGGCGACCAAGACGGCCGCCGAACGCGGACGGATGCGTGGCGTCTCGAAGTCCCGGTCCAGGCAGATTCTCGCCGGAGCGATGATCGCCCACGACGCGCTGGTGGCGCTGGACATCTCCGCGGTGGAGATCTGCCCGTGGGCCCTGCGGGAAGGGATCATGCTGCAGCACCTGGCCGGGATGGTCGGCGACAGCGAAACGCTGCCGTTGCAGCCGCTGACCCGGAACGGTCGCGTGATCGAGTTGCGAGACCACGCCTGACTGGGTACTACGACCTTGAGCAGGGAGGTACTCATGTCCGCTGACAAGCCGAAACACGTGGTCGAGGAGATCGTCGGCAAGATCAAGGAGGAGTGGGGCGAGTACACCGGCAACGAGGCGTTGCGGGTGGAGGGCGAGGCGGAGCTCGAGCAGGCGAAAGAAGACCTCAAACGGGACGAAGAATGATCCGCCCGGTTTGCGGGTAGCCACGAGTCATGGCGCGTGCGATATGGAGCGGGGCGATCAGTTTCGGGCTGGTCGCCATCCCGGTGGAGCTCTACAGCGCCACCAGCGACCACACCGTCCACTTCAACCAGTTCCAGCGCGGGACGTCCGACCGGATCCGGTACAAACGGGTGAACGAGCGGACCGGCAAGGAAGTGGACTACAGCGACATCGTCAAGGGCCGTGAGGTCGGCGACGGCCAGTTCGTCCTGGTCGAACCGGATGAGCTGGCGGACATCGCGCCGGGCCGGTCGAGGACGATCGACATCGACGCCTTTGTGGACCTCGACGAGATCGACCCGATCTTCTACCAGAAGACCTATTGGCTGGCACCGGCCAAAAAGGAGTATGCGAGGCCGTATGCCTTGCTGGCCAAGGCGATGACCGAGAGCAATCGTGCCGGGATCGCTACGTTCGTCATGCGCGGCAAGCAGTATCTGACCGCGGTACGTGCCCGTGACGGGATCATGGCGCTGGAGACGATGTACTTCGCCGACGAGATCAGGGATCCGGCTGAGGTCAAGGAGACCGTCAAAGGCGCGAAAGCCCCGCACGGCAAGGAACTGAAGATGGCGACGTCGCTGATCGAGTCGCTCAGCGAGGCGTGGAAACCGGACGACTACCGGGACACCTACACCGACAAGGTGAACAAGCTGATCGAGGACAAGGCGCAGGGCAACGAGATCGTCGTGGAGGCCGAGCCGCCGGAGGCCACCGAGGTCACCGACCTGATGGAGGCCCTGCGCCGCAGCGTCGAGTCGACCAAGGGCCGTACCAAGCAGCGGAAGAAGTCGCCTGACCTGTCCGACCTCAGCAAGGCCGAGCTCGACGAACGCGCCCGTGACCTGGAAATCAAGGGCCGGTCGAAGATGAACCGGGCCGAACTGGAGAAAGCAGTGGCGAAGGCCTCATGAGTACCGTCGCACCACTCCCCTGGGACCGTGCCGGGGCGCCGATGTACGCCGTCGTCACTGGTGCTGACTCGGGCATCGGCAAGGCTACGGCTGTCGCGCTCGCCGGAGGCGGCGTCGACGTCGGAATCACCTACAACCGGGACGCGGACGGCGCGGAGGAGACCGCGAAACTCGTGCGTGAACGCGGCGTGCGAGCCGCCATCCGCCACCTCGACCTGACCGACCTGCCAACGTCAACCGGTGCGGTGGACGCACTCGCCGAGGAACTCGGCGGCCTCGACGTGCTGGTCAACTGCGCGGGCACAGGCACAAGCCAGCTCGTCATGGACATGGACTACGACACGTGGCGCGACGTGATCTCCGTTGACCTCGACGGAGCGTTCCTGTGCTCCCAACGCGCGGCGCGGCACATGATCGAAGCAGGCAGGGGCGGGCGGATCATCAACATCACCAGCGTCCACGAGCATGCCCCCAGAATCGGTGCGGCACCGTACTGCGCGGCGAAGGCGGGTCTCGGCGCACTGACCAAGGTGCTCGCGCTGGAGCTGGCCGAACACGCGATCACGGTGAACTCGGTCGCGCCCGGCGAAATCTCCACGCCGATGACCGGCCAGGAGGACATCGACCCGAAAACCCAGCCCCGGCCAGGAGTCCCGCTGGGCAGGCCAGGTCACGCCCAGGAAGTCGCCGCTGTAGTGGCCTTCCTCGCCACACCCGCGGCCGGATACGTCACTGGCGCGTCCTATGTGGTCGACGGCGGCATGCTCATGATGGGCCCGCAGGCAAGCCAGCTCCTGCACGACGACCGCTGGCGTACACCGTGAGGTTTCCGGCTTGACGGACCGGGCAACACTGGATGCATGATCGGACAACTACGTAGCGTGGTGTTTGACTGCAAGGATCCGGCCAAACTGGGGGATTTCTACGCGCGGTTGATCGGCGGAACCGTCACGAACAACGAACCGGAGTGGGTGGTCGTGACGGACCCGAGTGGCCAGCGGCTGGCGTTCCAGTTGGCGCCCGACCACCAGCCGCCGAAGTTCCCTGACACCTCGGGCTCCCAGCAGGTCCACCTGGACATCAAGGTCGACGACCCGGACGAAGCCGAACGCCAGGCCCTGGCGTTGGGCGCTACCCGCGTGACCGAGGAGCACCACGAGGACCATTTCCGGGTGTTCCGCGACCCGGCAGGCCACACGTTCTGCCTGGTCTACGGCGTTCAGGAGGATTCGGCGGGCGCAGGAGCCTGAATCGGGCGCAGGGCGTTGCGAATGGTCTCCTCGGCGAACGCGACAGCAGCCGACGCGGCGCCTGATCGTCCCATCGCGGCACCGTTGACCTTCAACCCGTCGATGATGAGCAACAGCCGGTCCGCGAGCGTACGCGGATCGGCTGCACCCGCGCGCTTGGCGAGGTCGAACAGGCTTTCCCGGATGAACTCGAAGTTCGCGGTGGTCGCCCGGTTGACGGGGTGATCGGCTTCGGGGAACTCGGCGTGCGTGTTGTAGATGACGCACCCCCGAAACCCAGGGGCGGTGGCGTTCTCCGCGATCCGGGCGACCATCGCCAGCAGCTGGTCGGCGGGCGCCGAAACCTGCGCGGCAACCTCCCGCAGGTCGAAACACCATCCTTCCTTGCTCCGCTCGATGTAAGCGGCGACAAGGTCATCCTTGGTCGGAAACTCGCGGTAGAGCAGATTCTTGCCGCAGCCGGCCACATCGATGATCTGCTGCATGCCGACAGCATGCACACCGTGGGCGTTGAACAGCTGACAGGCAGCGGTGAGTATCCGATCCCTCGCCCCCGGATCAGGCTTACGAGGCATGGCCGAAACGATACCCGACCAATTCCGGACCGCCCAGTCCACGATCACCGCGGACGGCACCAGCCCAAGCCGAACCGCCCCCGCGTGTCCACCATTCCAGCACCCCGTGTCGCACGTTCCAGCACCATGTGTCGCACGTTCCAGCACTGTGAGTCGCACGTTCCAGCACCATGTGTCGCACGCTCCGGCACCCCGAGTCGCACGTTCCAGCACTGTGAAATTCCCTCGAAGGACAGGAACGGGCATTTCATGGTGCCGCAATGGTGGACACGGCGTGCCGGAACGGCGGACACGGTGTGCCGCAATGGCGGACACAGTGTGCTGGAACGGTGGACACGGGGTGCTGGAACGGTGGACACGCGCGGAGGGGCATGGCTTGACACGACCTTGCCATCTCCACCACGATGGGGACCGATCAGTCCGGGACCGATCGGTCCGCAATACTGGAGGGGTTTGTAGTGGATCTGCGACTCGCGGGGAAGACTGCCGTTGTCACTGGCGGCAGCAAGGGGATTGGGTTGGAAACCGTTCGCCTGCTTCAGCAGGAGGGCGTCAAGGTGGTCAGTGGTTCTCGTTCGATCACGCCGCAACTCAAGGAGACCGGCGCCTACGCGGTCACCGTTGATCTGTCCACACCGGACGGCCCGCAGCGGTTGATCGACGAGGCGGTGGCGCATCTCGGCGGCATCGACATCCTCATCAACAATGTGGGCATCGGCGACAGCGAAAGCCTCGTCGAAGGCGCGACCAACACCCTGCTCACGCTGCCGGACAGTGCTTGGGAAAGCGCATTCGACCTGCACTTCTACAGCGCTCTGCGCGCGACGAGGGCTGCGTTGCCGAGCCTCATCGAGCGCAAGGGTGTCATCGTCAACGTGTCGTCGACCGGGGCGCGGCTCGTGGGCGGCGGCCCGGTCAACTACAACGTTTCCAAGGTCGCCCTGAACGCGCTGACCAAGATCACCGCCGAGCAGTTCGGTGCCGAGGGCGTCCGCGCGATCACGGTCTCCCCTGGCCCGGTCAGCACCGGTGTGTGGACCGACGAGGATGGGTTCATCGGCAAAGTCGCCCGCGCGCAGGGCGTCACGCGCGAGCAGTTCGAGCAGACGCTGCTCAGCCAGCTGAGCGCCTCGACTGGTCGTGTTTCCACGCCTGCCGAGGTCGCTCAGCTGATCGTGTTCGCCGCGTCTCCCAACAACGTCACGGGAACCGACTACTTGGTCGACGGCGGAATGGTCAAGACCGCCTGACCTTGCGTCCGAAGTAGACCATTCCGGCGCCGGACATCAGCAGCAGCGCACCGATCGTCAACATCCCGACCGGGTTGGCGCCGGTGTTGGCCAGTTCGGTGGGCCGGAAGTTCAACGGTGGCACCAGATCCTCCGGCGAGGTAGTCCCGCCATCGACAGGCGGGCTCGCAGTCGGTGTAGGCAGCGAAGAACACGCGGCACCGAGCGCGATGGTCATGGTGTCGAGCTTGTCACCCGCGGCATAGAACCCAGCGAACGCCTCCGAACTCGCCAGGGTCGCGGCGACGCCGACGATCGTCAGCACTCCGTCGGCATTTGTCGCCTTTGCCGTGTCCAGATTCAGCTTCGCCAGTTCGACGCCGGTCAGCTTGGTCGGCTTGCCCGGCGCGCCCTCTTTCGCCGTCAACTCGACGTCCGCGAACAACGATCCCGTCTTGCCGTCGACCACGACACGCGGATTGCCGAGGTGCACGGTGAAAAGGTGCGCCGGGTAGTCGAAGCTGATCATTCCGCCGAACGCGACCTCGAACTTGGTGTCCGATGTGTACTTCGCCGACTTGAATGGATACCGGTGCGCACCGGTTGCCACGCCGTTCTGGTTGGGCACCACGTCGATGTCGGTGATCACGGCTCCACCGGAGGCCTTGATGCTGTTGCCGCTGCCGTTGCCCACGTACTGCCGGAAACTCTTTTTGAAGCCCCACACCAGATTGCCCTTGTCGAACTGGGTGCCGGCCTCGCACTCGGCCGGGAAGTCCGCCGTGAACGTCACGGTGCCGGCGTCGACCTCGGTGCCCTTGGGATAGAACCCGGCGAACGCAGCCGCGCCGTCCTCGGTCAACGCCGCCGACTTGATCTTCACGGTGACGCCGCGCCCGGACACCACCGGCTTGCCGTCGAACACCAAGTCCGCGTACGCGATCTCCTTGGGCCCGAACACCTTCTCCGGCTGCGCTTTGGTCCCATAGAACGCTGTGTTGACGGTCGCGTGCAGCACGCCCTTGCCGTCGGGGTTGATCACGATCTTCGGATTGGCCAGGCCGTAGTCCCAGATCGTATGCGCCTCGTAGGCGAAATTGACCTTGCCGGAGAAGTGCACCTCACCCTTGCCCGCGCGCGGGTCGAAGGATGCAGACTTGAACGGCCACACATAAGGCAAAGGTGGCGTGCCCGCGGTGTCGAAAGTGGCGCCTTGGGACGGTGTGATCGTGCCGCCGCGAGCGATGTAGCCACGCCATGAGGCCTTGATCCCCCAGGTCAACGCGCCATCGACCGGTTTGTCGGATCCCTTGAACTTCAACGGGATCAGGATGTCCTTCGCCGTGTCAGGGTTGTCCCACGGGAAGATCATCACGTAGAACTGCTCGTTCGCCGCGCTGATCGTCTCACCGCCCGCGGTGTAGCTCCCCTTGACCGTCACCTCGGTCTGCCAGGTGCCGTCCGGCTTCAGGTCGATGCCGAACTGCCAGTTTTCCTTCAACAGCTTGCTGTACTGGGTGAAGGTCGTGGTCGCCTTGTCCCGCCAGCCAGTCCGCTGTGGACCGATCCGGACTCCGTATCCCTTGCCGTCACCGAACTTCGGGTCGAAGGCGGTGCCCTTGATGGTGATCTTCTGCCCAGCCGGGTCCAGATCGCTGGCGCTGGACAACGACACGCTCGGCTTCGTCTGCTGTGCCTGCGCCGTCGCGGGCGCCGCGACCAGCAGCAACGCCCCCAGCGCCACCGCGCCTAACCGTCTGACCTTACTCATCGCTTGTCTCTTTCTGCGCTGATCCCTTTTGGGCACCAAGGCGTCGACGAGACAGCACCAGGCCACCCACAGCCACCAGGACAAGGACCGGAATGCCGATCAGCAGCCAGAGGTTCGGCCCAGCGTCCCGTGGGAGTGGCTGCGCCTGCGCCGCTGGCTCCGGAGTCCGCTGCTCACTCGTCGTCTCCACCGATGTAGTGGTGACGGAAGTGGAGGTCGTCGTCGGAGGAGGAGGCGAAGTGGTGGTCACCGCCGGAGGCGTGGTCGTCGTTGCCTTCGTTTGAGGTGGTGGTGCGGGCTGCTGGTTGGGAACAGCGAAACTGATGGGAGTAAAGGTCTCGTTGTTGGCGTTCGTCACGCCGTGTGCGCCGACGGTGATCACGCCGCAGCGCGACTTCAAACAGTCTACTTCGGACACACCGCCCGATCGGTCGGCAGCTTTGAACCGCGGGCCGGGGATGTTCAGCTTGGTGCTCCACGTGCCGTTCTCGGCAAGAACACCGCCATTGGCCGACGCGGCCGTGTCACTGCCGGGGAACGCCACAAAGCGCTGATAGCCGTTGTTGTCCTTGGTTTCACGATCCTGGACGTACTTGAACGTCGCGCCGCTGGCGCCGCCCTTGCTCGGCCGCCATGAACCGCCATCCGGATCAGAGACCCAGCCAAAGAACACGTAAATGCCGCCGTGGCCGTTCTTTACGGACTGAAAACCCTTGCCCTGCAAGGTCAATGTGGTCGCGTACTGCGGGTCCGCGGTCGCGGGCGACACCGACACGGTCGCGCCCTGCGCGTGCGCCGGAGTCGCCGCAGCCAGTCCCAGAACGGCGGCCAAGCCTAGAACACGTGCTCTCATTACCCCTCCCGATACGGCATGACGACTGGTCGGCCAGTACGCGGATGCGCGAACACCTCGACCCGGTTTTGGTAGACCTCGCTGAGCAACGCCTCGGTCAGCACCTCGACGGGTGGCCCGTCCGCGACGACTCGGCCAGCAGATAGCACCGCTATCCGGTCCGCGTGCGCGGCCGCGAAACCGAGATCGTGCAGGACGACCAGGACCGCGTCGCCTGCCGAAGCTCGTTTGCCCGTGATCTCCAGAACTGACTCGGCGTGCTTCAGGTCGAGCGCGGCCGTAGGCTCGTCGAGCAGGAGAATTCCGGTTTGCTGAGCCAAAACACGAGCCAGTGCGGCACGTGCCTGTTCCCCACCGGACAACGAGTTGAAGTTCCGTTCGGCGAAAGCCGTCGTCTCGGTGAGCGCCATGACCTCGGCGACGACCTCGTCATCGTCGCCGGAGTCCCACGGCGCACGGCCCATCCGGACCACCTCGTCCACAGTGAACGGAAACGACAAGGTGATCCGTTGAGGCAAAACCGCCCTACGCCGTGCAAGCTCCTTTGTGGACCACTTGTCCAGAGTCCGCTCACCCAGCCAGACTTCGCCCGACTCCGGTGTCAGGTCACCGGCAAGCACACTGAGCAAAGTAGACTTGCCCGAACCGTTCGGCCCGACCAATGCCAGTACCTCACCCGCGTGCAACCGCAAGGACACATCGCGAAGGACGGGCTCGCCGCCCAGCCGCACGCCGACGCCGTCGGCACGCAACATCTCTGTCATGCCCAACCACCAGCCCGACGCCTTGTCCGGCGCAGCAACCAGAAGAACAACGGGCCACCGACCAACGCGGTGAGCATGCCGATCGGCAAGTCCACGAACGCGATCAGCCCGCGTGCGCCGAGATCCGCCGAGACCAGCAGCAAGGCCCCGCCCAAGGCGCTGGCCGGCAGCAACACACGGTGCCCAGGCCCGACAACGATCCGTATCGCATGCGGCACAACGAGACCGACGAACGCGATCACCCCGGTGAACGACACCGCAGCCGAAACCATCAGCGCCACAAGCACAATCGCACCCACGCGCAGCGCCTCGACATTTACGCCGAGATGTCTGGCCGAACGCTCCCCCAGCGACAACAGATCCATCCGGCGCGCCAACGTCATCGCCAACACGATGCCAATCGCGGCGAGCGGAATCACCGTCCACACGTACGGCCACCGTGCGCCCGCGATGCTGCCCAGCTGCCAGAACACGATCTGTTCGCGCGCCTGCTGATCACCGAGGAACGTCAAGAACGCGATCGCAGCCCCAGCGACGGCGTTCACCGCGATCCCGGTCAGCAACAACGTGACGACCTCGGTCTTGCCCCGGGATCGGGACATGACATAAACCGCCATCGTGGTGGCCAGTCCGAAGGTGAACGCGAAGACGGGCGTGGTGAACTGCCCCAGGAAGCTCCACTGGAACACGATCGTCAAGCACGCACCGACCGCGGCGCCGAGTGAAACCCCGACCACGCCAGGCTCGGCGAGCGGGTTGCCGAAGATCCCTTGCATCAGCGCGCCCGTAACCCCGAGAACCGCGCCGACGACGAGAGACATGATCACCCGGGGGAAGCGGATGTTCCAGAGCGTCGCTTCGGCGGCCGGATCGTCGACCTTGCCGCCAAAGACCGACGCGAGGATGTCGCCGAGCGGGATCGGGAACTGGCCGATGGACGCGGAGACCAATGCCATCACGACAACACCGGCCATGAGCGTCACGAACAACGCGACGACTCGAAGCTTCACTTGGCGTTCCCATACAGCGCCTTGGCCAACGCGTCCAGGACGCTCGCGGTGAGCGGGCCGAATCCGAGGATCTGATGGTCGTCCATGTCGATGATCCGCTTGTTCTGGCCCGCAGGCGTTTGCGCGACGCCAGGCAGTTGCAGGACCCCGTCGACACCGCCGACCGACTGAAGTCCCTTTGTCATCAACAGGATGACGTCCGGCCGGGCTCCGACGAGTGCTTCGGGGTTGATCGGCTTCATGCCGTCCATGCCCGCCTCGGTCGCCACATCGACGCCGCCGACAGCCTCGATCAACGAATCGACACCGCTGCCCCTGCCGAACATGTAGTACACACCGGCTTGCCCACGCAGGTAGAGGAAGACGATCCGCGGCTTCTGGTTCTGCATCTTCGCGATGGACGCCTTGGTCTCGGCGATCTCCTTCGTGGTGCGCTCGATGAGCTGCGCACCGGCCTCGGGAACGCCCAGCGCGTCGGCGACTTGCCCGATGATCTCGTCGACGTTGTCGATCGTGCGCTTGGAATCCGTGACCACGACAGGGATTCCGGAGTCGCGAAGCTGCAGCACGACATCCCACGGACCGAGAGTTGTGTCCGTGATCACGACGCTCGGCCGCAGCGCCATGATCGCCTCGGCGTTGAGCTGATGCCCGTTCGCCGTGATGACGGGCAGGTTCTTGGCAGCGGGAAAGCCGGTCGAGGTGTCCCGGCCGACGACCTTGTCGCCAAGCCCCAGACCAAAGACGGTGGCGGCGAGCGTGCCGTACGTGTCGAATGCGAGAACGCGGTCCACGCTGGTCACGGTCACCTTCGTGCCTTGGTTGTCGGTGACCGTGACCGGCAGTTTCGGTTGCGGCGCGGGGGTGATCGGCACGATGTCCGGCCGTGCGACAACCGCGGTGGTCGGTCCAGTGGATGCGACGGTGGAAGTGCTCGCCTCGGGCACGGAACAGCCCGCCAGCAGAAGTCCTGTGATCAACATCCAGCGCAACACGGGCTCGACATTAGCTTAGCCTTACCTAATAATCTAGCCCGACTCCCACCACGGTCCGTCACACGAAGGGCTGTTCATGGTTCGCAAGTCAGTGACACTCGGCCTCGCGGCATTCGCCGTGCTCGCGCTGGCAACGCCGGCATCGGCCGCCCCAGGTTCCGGCTCCAACAACGGAAGAACGTTGTCGGCGTCGAACGCCACCGGCCTCAACCCAGCGGGTGAGACGATCACGGTGACCGGCACGGGATACGACCCGAGCAAGGGCTACTACGTCGCGCTCTGTCAGGTACCCGACGACTACCACTACGGCGAGAACCCGACGCCGTGCCTCGGAGGCAATGGGCAAGGAGGCAGTGGAGTCGGCCCGTCGGCGTGGGTGACCAACACGCCGATCGGCGGCAACCCGACGACGCCGATCGCGGCCGACGGCAGCTTCACCACGCAGATCCGGATCACGCAGAGCGGCACGAACCTGGATTGCAGCGTGGTGACGTGCGCGGTCGTGAGCAAGCGGGACCACTTGGGGCTGGGGGATCGCAGCTTTGACGTGTTCATCCCGGTGAGCTGGAGCTAACGGCTGCAGGAAAGGCCGCCACGCCAAGGTGTCAAGGCGTGGCGGCCGCATAGTTGGGTGCGCCGAATCCCCGGCCGGGCAGCGGTTGCAATTCCGGGTTGGGTTCGAACTCGCGGAGGCATGGAAGGCCGCCCCGGCGAAGCTTGAACTCCCGCCGAAGAAGGTGGCGAAGCCGAATCTCGCCGGCCGGAGAACCTGGTCTTGGCAAAGGTGACGTCGACCTCGAACGTGACTGCTCCGCGGCTTTCGGACACTCCGTGCCCGACGTTCCGTCGCGTCATCCTCGCGCTGCACAAATCCAGCCGGCCGACCACTGCCTTCGCTCCGTCAACGCCAAGGCCGCTCCGCCCATCCCGCGTCATCCCAGCGAGTGCTTGACTTCCAGTGAACTTGAACTTTTACGTTCGGCACATGACGTATTTGGTGACGGGAGCGACCGGGAATGCCGGGCGGCACGTGGTCGAGCAGCTGCTGCGCAAAGGGCAACGGGTGCGGGCACTGACCAGGCATCCCGAGAAGGCGGACTTCCCCGATGAGGTCGAGGTCGTTGCCGGTGACCTGATGGACCCGTCGACGCTCGACTTCCGTGGCATCACTGGCATTCACCTGCTCACCATCGGCGGGGACGACTACGCCACGCTCAACACCGGCCCGGACATCGTTGCACTGGCCGAAAAGCACGGTGTACGCAAGATCGTCACCCTGTGGAACGGGCAGCCGGGGCCGGTCGAAGCGGCTATCGAAGCCGGAAGTCTGGAGTGGACACACATCGAGCCCACCGACTTCATGAGCAACTCCTTGCACTGGGCGCAAAGCATCCGGGCCGCGGGCAAGGTCGAGGAGCCCTTTGCCGACAGCCTGAACGCGGCCGTGCACCCGGCCGATGTCGGCGCGGTGGCTGCCACTGTCCTGGTCGAGGATGGGCACGCGGGTCAGCGTTACTCAGTGACTGGGCCGGAACCGCTGACACCACGGCACAAGCTGGACCTCATCAGCGACGCCATCGGCAGGCCCCTTGAGTTCGTGGAACTCTCCGAGGCCCAAGCGCGCCGAAACTGGCAGAAAGCCGGCCACGCCGACGAGATGATCGAGATCCTCGTCGCGTGGCAGTCCAGCCCACCCCCTGCCGCCTACACCGTCACGACGACCGTCGAAGACATCACGGGGCAAAAGCCGAAGTCCTTCCGGCAATGGGCCGAGGAGAACGCCGACAAGTTCCGTTAACGACCATCCAGCAACGGCCGCAACGGATCCCAAGCCTCGCCTGTCCGGCGGTGAGCGATCGCGGAAAGTGCTTCGAGCACAACGCGATTGGCCAAGGCCGCGGTGATGTCCGCGTGGTCATACGGAGGGCTGACCTCCACGACATCGATGCCGACGACGGGCAACTCCAGGCAGATGCGGCGCACCGAGTCCAGCAGTTCCCGCGCGGACAAGCCACCGGGCTCCGGCGTGCCGGTGCCCGGGGCATGCCCAGGGTCGCAGACGTCGATGTCCACCGACAGGAAGACCCCGTCGCAGTCGTCCGTCGCGATGTCGAAGGCCTCGGTCAGGCAAGGCGTAAGGCCACGCGCCACGATCTCGGACATCTCGTACGAGCGCATCCGCTGCTCTGCCATCCACTTCAGGACATCGGGCCCCGGCCAGTAACCACGCAGGCCGATCTGCAGGAAACGGTCCCCGCGCAGCGCACCGGACTCGATCAGCCGCCGCATCGGTTGACCGTGGCCCCACAGTGAGCCGAACTCGATGTCCCCGGTGTCGGCGTGCGCGTCGAAGTGGATCATCGAGACCCGGCCGTGGCCGAGCACGTCGGCGACGCCGCCCGCGTCGGGGAAGGCAATCGAATGGTCGCCACCCAGGATCAACGGGATGGCACCGGCACGCACCACCTTCGCGACCTCGCCACGCAATGTCGTCAACGAGCGCTCCGCATCACCGGAGAACATCTCGATGTCACCGGCGTCGACCACGCGAAGGTCACGCAGCCCGTCGGTCCGCAACGCCAGACTTGGCCGGGATCCGTGCTGTCCAAGGTAGTCAGTCGTCCGAATGGCCTTGGGCCCGAAGCGGGTCCCCGGCCGGTGTGATGTGCCGCCGTCGAAGGGCGCGCCGACGATCACCACGTCGGCGTCCGCATAGGACGATGGATCGTCCAGGTCGCAGCGTGGAACGCCAAGGAACGTCACATCCGGGCCGTACATCGCCATGGTCTCTATTGTGGCCTTATGACCGACGCTTGGCACTACACACCTTCAGGTCGTCCCCGGGCACGTGCGCTGACCATTCCTTTTCCCGGTCAGCCCGCCGCGCTCAACTCGATCACCGACGTCCCTGGCGTCGAGGTCGGCTACGAGACGCTCATCGAGGGCGACGACGTCCGTACCGGTGTGACCGCGATTCTGCCGCGCGGCAAGCGAGGTGTCGGTGTGAGCTGCGCGTCCGGTTTCCACTCGTTCAACGGCAACGGCGAGCTGACCGGGTCCCATTGGCTGGCCGAAACCGGTCTGCTCGGCTGGCCGGTGATGATCACCAATACGTACGCCGTCGGGCCGGTGCACCGCGGTGTCATCGACTGGGTTGTTCGTGAACAGCCCAACCAGACGCCCTGGGATTTCCCCGTCGTCGGTGAGACCTACGACGGCTACCTCAACGACATCAACCGCTCGACCGTCACGGCTCAACACGCGGTGAACGCCATCGACAATGCCAAGACAGGCCCCATCGAGGAAGGCCCGGTCGGCGGCGGTACCGGCATGAACTCCTATGGGTTCAAGGCCGGTAGCGGAACCGCATCCCGCAAGGTCCCGTACGCCGGAACGGATTACACGGTCGGAGTGTTCATCCAGGCCAATTTCGGTGCCCGCCGCCAGCTGACGATCGCCGGCCGCTCGTTGGGCAAGGTCTTCGCGGATGACAACCCGATGGCCGAGACCAACTGGTTTGTGCCGCCCGGTGCGGGGTCGGCGATTGTCGTTGTCGCCACCGACGCGCCGCTGCTCCCCCAGCAGTGCGCGGCCCTCGCCCGCCGGGCCACGATCGGGCTCGGCCGGACCGGGACGACCGGAAACCACAGCTCAGGCGATATCTTCCTGGCGTTCTCCACCGGAAATCCCGGCGCGCTGAGCAGCCCGCCGGCGGCGCAGCGGGAAGCCTTGTCACGCCTGGAATTCGTTCCGTGGCACGGGATCGATCCCTTCCTGGAGGCAACCGCGTACGCCGTGGAGGAAGCGGCGGTCAACGCGCTCGTCGTCAACGAGACGATGATCGGCCGCGATGGCCACCGCTCCCCCGCGATCCCTCGGGAACGCCTGGTCGGCTTGTTCAGCGAGTGATCGGCGCGCCGTTGCGCCAGACCGCTGAGATGCCCCGCATCGCGGTGATGTCCCTGGTCGGGTCGCCGTCGACGAGCACGAGGTCGGCGCGCAGACCCGGCCGGATCCGGCCACGGTCAGCGAATCCCCAGGCGCGCGCGGGCGTCGCGGTGGCCGCCGTCAACGCCTCGCACGGCGTCAAACCGGCACGGACCAGCAATTCCAGCTCGACCAGGAGGCTGACACCGTATGCGACACCGGGAATGCCGGAGTCCGTGCCCACGGTGATCGGCACACCGGCGTCATGCAGGATTTTCACGTTACGCATCGCGGGTTGCAGCACCGGACGCTCGAAACCCCAAGGTGTGTCGAGGAAAGCGCGCTGGGTGGCGGAAATGTACGGCGCCACCCGCGGATCCTTGACCACCGCGTTGGAAGCCGGGTTCGCCGCGGAACTCCATGAACTCCACACGGTCAGCGTCGGGTTGACGAACACGCCCGAACGCTTTGCCAGCGCGACCGTGTCGGCGGAAGCGACCTCGTCGAAGAACATGTGCACCAGACCGTTCACCCCGGCCTGCAGGCCGACGCGCGCGAGTCTTTGGGTGGTGGCGTGCGCGACGGCAGGCATGCCCAGTTTCTTGGCCGCCGCGACCAGTTTGTTCGTCTGGTCGACCGACAACACCGGGATTGGCTTGGTGGTCACCAGATTCCGGTCTTCCAGCGCCAGTTTCAGGTGATCGGAGCCCTCGGCACGGCGGGCGGCGACGAACTCCGCCGGCACCGTGTCCGGCTCGACCAGCGGGAGCTTCAGGCCGGAGTCGGTGCCGTGACCACCGGGAACCGTCGCCCACCAGCCCGCCGTCCACAGATCCGAGTTCGCGGTGGGCGCATAGGACTGACGCTGCTGCTTGAACGGGCCGTGCACGGTCGGGTCGCTGAGCATGTCCAGCTCGGTCGTCACACCGAATCGCGGTGCGTCCGTGCGAACGGCACCGGTGTGGTGCACGTGTCCGTCGATCATCCCTGGCAGCAACGTTTTGCCGCGGCCGTCGACCACGTGCACCGACTCGGGCACACCGCCCCGCTCGAGCACGGACACGATCCGGCCGGCCGAGACGACGACGTGACCTCGGTCGATGACCCGTCTACCGTCGAAGATCCGGACGTTGGCGATGACGAAGGCCGCAGGCGCGGCCGCCGCTTCGGTCACGCCGAGGGCCAGCGCACCCGGCACAGCCACACCTGCGGCGAGCACACTGCGACGGCTGACTTTCGGCACGGGAACAACATGGGACAAGCACATGTTTCAAACTCCCCCGTTCGGCTAGGAGTCCCACGCTACTCCTTCACCGGGGCAGTTTGACCACCGTGAGAAAGAAATCGTCGATCTGCCGGACCGCTTCGACGAACCGGTCGAAGTCGACCGGTTTTGTGACATACGCGTTGGCATGCAGCTGATAGCTGCGCACGATGTCCTCGTCGGCCTCGGACGTGGTGAGGATGACGACCGGAATGGTCCGCAGATCCTCGTCGTTCTTGAGCTCTGCCAACACTTCCTGGCCGTTCTTGCGCGGCAGGTTGAGGTCGAGCAGGATCAGTCCGGGCCGCGGTGCGTGTTCGTACGGCGTCTCACCACGCACGAACTGCATCGCTTCGACGCCGTCGCTGACCACGTGCAACTTGTTGCTGACCTTGTTGTCGGCCAATGCTTCCCTGGTCATCAGCACGTCGCCGGGGTCGTCCTCGACGAGCAGGATGTCGATCGGCCGCAGCGCTTCGGTCATGGTTTCTTCTCCCCAACGGGCAACGTGAAACGGAAGGTCGTGCGACCGTTCGGCACCGCCGTGTCCAGCCAGATCCGTCCGCCGTGGTATTCAACGATCTTGCGGGCCATCGCCAGGCCGATACCCGTGCCCGGATAGGCGGCACGGGGGTGCAGCCGCTGGAAGATCACGAAGATCCGGTCGGCGTACTCGGCGTCGATGCCGATCCCGTTGTCGCTGACCGAGAACGTCCATTCGGAGCCGGTCCGCTCGGCTTCGATCTCGATGCGTGGCGGGTCGTCGCCGCGGAACTTGATGGCGTTGCCGATCAGGTTCTGCATCATCGTGGTCAGCAACGACTGCTCGCCGCGGACCGTCGGCAGCTCGGCGACAGCGGTGTCCACATTGGTCTGTTCGAGGTTGCCGATCGCGGTTCGCACGACCTCGTCCATGTCCACGTCGGCGAACTCGCCCGTGCCGCGACCGACCCGGGAGAACGCCAGCAGATCGTTGATCAGCACCTGCATCCGCCGGGAACCGTCCACGGCGAACGCGATGTACTGCTCGCCGCGCTCGTCCAGCCTGCCCTGGTAGCGGCGCTGAAGCAGCTGGCAGAAGCTGATCACCTTGCGCAGCGGCTCCTGCAGGTCGTGCGAGGCGACGTACGCGAACTGCTCAAGGTCCGAATTGGACCGTTGCAGCTCCTCGGTCTCCGCGACCAACCGCTTGCGCAGTGCTTCGACGTCCTTGGCCAGGTCCTTCAGCTCCTGCGGGCCGTCACCGGGCGGGATGGCACGCGAGATGTCGTCGGTCGCCGCCTGGATCTCACTGGCCAGGCTGAACACCGGTCGGACGACCCGCCGGTGGAATCCCAATACCAGCAGCACGAACAGGATCAGGAGCAACGCGACAATGACGATGACGACGACGGTCAGCAGGATCGCCGCGCGCTGCAAGGTTTCCCGGTTGGCCTCGCGTTCGGCGGTGAGGTTGGCGCGCTGCGTGTCGAGCGCCGCGCGTACCGCGTCGAACTGCCGTTTTCCTGTTTCGACAAGGGTTTGGTCGGTCGGTGCTCCGACCATCCGTTCAGCGGTTGCCTGCCATTCGGCCGTTCTCGTGAGCACGGCAGCCAGGTCGTTGCCGGCCGGTGTGCCTTCGACCGCACCGAACTGTCGCATGTCGGCGACGGATTGTTCCTGCTGCGCGCGTCCCTCCTGGTACGGCGTGAGAAAGTCGACGCGACCGGTCAACAGGAATCCGTGCAGGCCGGTCTCCTGGTCGAGCAGCGACGTCTCCAGCTCACGCTGTTCGATCAGCTGCGGATCGACCTGGTCGACCACTCGCAGACGCGCCTCGCCCAGCTGCGTCAGGCCGATCACGCCGCCGGTGACGGCCGCCGTGAGCACGATCGCCTCGACGACGATCAACAACAGCACCCATCGGCGCAGCGTGTTCATCGGGATTCCCGGTGGCTGAGCAGGGCCAGCGCCACGTCGTCGTCCAGTGGGCCCTGGTTGAGGTCCACGACCGTGGCGATCAACCGGTCCAGCACGTCCAGCGGCTGCGAACGCCAGTCCGGATGGGCACGCATGTCGCTCAGCACCAACTCGGCCATGTTCTCGTGGCCGAGCCGCTCGGTCCTGCCCTTCACCTTGCCTTCGAACACGCCATCGGTATACAGCAGCAGCGACCAGTCGGCGCCCAGTTCGACATCGACCGGTTCCCAGCTGGCTTCCGGCAGTAGGCCAAGTGGGACACCGAGATGGTCCATCGGCAGCAGCCGCCCGGTGTCGCCTTCGATCAGCAGCGGCGGCGGATGACCTGCCAGCCGCATCTGCAACGACCGCCTGTCCGCGGTGACTGTGATCGCGCACAACGTGGCGAAGGAATGGTTGATCCGTTCGTGCCGGAGCACGACTTCGACGGTGCGCAACACGTCACCGGTCGGCAGACCCGCCAAAACCAAGGAACGCCAAGCGATCCGCAGCGCGACGCCCAGCGCGGCCTCGTCCGGGCCGTGCCCGCTCACGTCACCGATGATCACGTGCAGGGCGCCGTCGGGCAGTTCGACGGCGTCGTAGAAATCGCCGCCCAGCAACGATCCACCACGCCCGGGCCGGTAGCGCGCGACCAGGTTCAGGCTCGGGTCGGTCAGCAGCGGATCGGGCAGCAGGCCTCGTTCCAAGCGGCGGTTCTCCGCCGACACCAGCCTTTGCTCCCACAGCTGCCGCTCAGCCTTTTCAGCCCGTTTACGCTGCCACGCGTATCGCATGGCCTTGACCAACAACAGACCGTCCACCTGGTCCTTGACCAGGTAGTCCTGCGCACCGGCGGCCACGGCCGCGACGCCGATGGCCTCATCTCGGTGGCCCGTCAGCACAACCACGGCAGTGCCCGGCGCGTGCTGCCTTATCCGAGTCAACGCCGTGAGCCCCATGGCGTCGGGCAGCTGAAGATCGAGCAGGACGCAGTCGACTTGCAGCCGCGCGCTCAACGCACCGGCCAGCGTTTCGACCCGGTGCATCACCACGTGCTCAGCCACGTCCGCCAGCAGCTCGGACACCAGGAAGGCGTCTCCCTCGTCGTCCTCGACGAGCAGCACCCGCAACGGCTTTCCCACCCCTGGTGGTGCGTCCAGAACGTCCACACGGCTCCCTGGTGTGTGGCCGCCCGGCAGGCTGTCACCGGTCGGACTCGGGCAGTTCTCAGGTGGCTGACGGTTCAACCGGCGATCATCTTACGGTCCACCGGCGTGTCCACTATTCCAGCACGCCTACAGTGTGCGGGTGGAGTCACTCGCCGAACGGACCGAGCACTTCCCCGATCTGCGCGCGTTGATCTTCGACCTGGACGGCACTCTGGTCGACACGAAGGCCAACAACCGCCGAGCCCTCTTCGCCACGTTCGCGACGCAAGGCGTGCGGGCCGAGGACATGCCTTCGGCCCCTGAGGGAACGGGTTTCGTCGACTGGTGTGCGTTGCTGGTCGCCGAAGGCCTGCTCGCCCCGGACGTCTCCGTGTCCGCGTTGCAGGAGATCTGCGAGAAGGAGACGCTGCGCGCGATCCACGAGGTGCGCCCGATCGAAGCCGTCGCCGAATTCGCCCGATGGGCTGAGCGCCGGTTTCCGCTGGCGATCGCCACCGGCAGTGCGCAGGCGATCGTGGACCCCTTGCTGGCGGCGACCGGGTTGCGCAGGTTGTTCGACGTCGTGGTGACCAGGGACCAGGTGGCGAACGGCAAGCCGGCGCCGGATCTTTTCCTGCGTGCGGCGGAGTTGCTCGACATTCCGCCTGCGCAGTGTGTGGTTGTTGAGGACACTCAGGTCGGGTTGGACGCTGCCGGGCGGGCTGGGATGTCCGCTATGGACGTGCGACCGTACCGATGACTTTCGCGGTCTCGGCGTCGTATGTCGCGGTCGCCGACACCATCGCGAGAAGCTGGTCGACCAGCCAGTTCTCCAGGTCTTCCCTGGGCAGATCGCGCTCCTGCAGCCAGGTCAGTGTCGTTCCCTCGACCACCGCGGTCCAGCAGTTCAACGTCAGCAACGCCAACGGCGAAGGTTCTTTCACCCCTGTACGCGCGAGGATTTCCGCGACCGCGTGCCTGCGGACATCGTCGACGACCGCGCCGGTTTCCGCAGTCGCCACAACGGATCCGCCGCGCAGCAAGGCGACGAACGCGGCCGCGTGTGACTCCGCGAACGCGATGAACTCGCCGATCAGCGACCGGAGTTGGGCAAGCAGCGGGCCTTCCGCCGGTGCGGCGAACCGGGCGATCAGTCCGTCGGCGGCAAACCGGAGGGCGGCGACGTAGATCTCGCTGGGGCTGGAGAAGTACCGGTAGAACAACGCTCGGGACACGTCCGCGGCCTCGGCGATGTCGTCGATCGAGACCTGTTCGTACGGGCGAGTGCCGTACAGTTCGATCGCGGCCGCCAGCAACTGCTTGCGCCGCTGCTCCGGCGCCATCCGCCGCGGTGTCCTCACCGGGGTCATTCTGTCATCACATGTCCAGGACGATCCGGCCGTGGCCTCGGGCGACGCAGATCCTCATCTCGTCACCGCCGAGCACCTTCGTGCTGCACGTTCCGCAGAAGCCCTGCCTGCACGAGTACGGCACCGCGGGCACGGCATCGCGGATGACGTCCAGCGCGGTCCGATCGGCCGGGACCTGCAGAATGATTCCGGTGCGGCGCAGTTCGACCTCGAACGGGCGGCCGTCGATGATCGGCGGTGGCGAGAACCTCTCGTAGTGCAGGCCGGTTGTCCGGTCGACACGGATGCCGGCGATCATCGGCGGCGGACCGCAGCAGTAGACGTGCGTGTTCGGCAGTGCCCAGGTGAGCAGTTCCTTGCCGCTGACGGGAATCCCGAACTCGGTGTCCGGCCGGATCCACACCCTGGCCGGGTCCAGCTCGGCGATCTCGTCAAGGAACGGCATCGAGGCACGGTTTCGTCCACAGTAGACGAGGTGCCAGTCCTTGCCCTGCGCCGCTTTGACCATCGGCAGGATCGGCGTGATGCCGATACCGCCTGCGATGAAGAGATAACGAGGGACCTCGATGAACGGGAAGGCGTTGCGCGGGCCTCGTACGGTGACCACGTCGCCTTCCCGCAAGGAATGCACTTCCTGCGAGCCCGCGCCGAGCCTGCGCACCGCGATCCGGTACGTCCAACGGTCTTCCGGATCACCGCACAACGAGTACTGCCGTTCGATGCCCGACGGCAGACGCAGATCGAGGTGGCACCCGGGCTGCCAGGTCGGCAGCGGACTCCAGTCCTCTTTGGACATGGCCAGGCTGACGACGTCGTCGGCTTCGGCTTTCGTCTTGCGCACCACCAGCTTCATGCTCAGGCCCAGGACCGGCCGGACCGGCGGTTCGCTGCGCAGCAACCGCGTCATCACCTCGTACGCACTGATGGCACGCGCGGCGAAACTCCACATCCGGTCCGTAGGGCGCTTGCCGTACAGATCGGGCGGTGCGCTCATTGCCCAGCCGCCAATGCCGCGGGCGAGCTCGCCAGGTACGCCACGGCTTGGCTCGTCGAACCTTCTTGTGACGGGTGATAGCCGCGCTTGAAGTACCGCAGCGTGGACCGCACCAGATGCGGCGTGCTGGGGACCAATCCGCGCCGGCCTGCTTTGACGATGTCGCGCCAGCACGGCTTCTGCGTGGTCCGCGGATCGCTGGCCATGAGGTACCGCACGCCCCGGCTCCATTGCCAGACGAGGAACGGCACCGCCACGGCCATCGCGGCGACACGGTTGGCGAACCGGCCGTCGATGTGCATGAAGAGGTCGAACGCCACGGAACGGTGTTCAACCTCTTCGGCACCGTGCCACCGCAGCAGGTCCAACATCGTCGGATCCGCCTTGGCTTCGTCGAGCTTGTGCGAATCGAGCACCCATTGGCCGAGGAACGCGGTCATGTGCTCGACCGCCGCGATCACCGCGAGCCGCGACACCAGCCAGCGCCTGCCGCCGTCCGGCCGGTTGAGCCGGACCCGGAAGAACCATTCGAGCTGCCGGACGTACGGCCCGGGGTCGATGCCGTGGTTGACCAGGTGGTCCTGTGCGCCTTGATGGGCCGACGCGTGCATCGCCTCCTGGCCGATGAAGCCGACGACCTCCTCGCGCAGCCGCTCGTCGGTGATCAGCGGCAGGGCCTCTTTGAAGACCTCGACGAACCACCGTTCGCCTTCCGGCAGCAGCAGGTGCATCACGTTGAGGACGTGTGTCGCGAACGGCTCACCGGGGATCCAGTGCGCGGGCAGCGCCGACCAGTCGAACCGCACGTCCCTCGGCCTGAGTAGCCAGCTTCTCCGGCTCCATCACGACCTCCACAGTGAGACCAGATGTCATGATAGACAGATTGTCAACAAGGGTTTTAGAGCAACGCCGCGAGCTCACGCCACTCACGCATCGGCAACTCACCTGGCGTGGACGTCAGAACCTGCAGGCAGACGTGGTTCGCCCCGGCATCGAAGTGCTCGCGGACCCGTGCGGCGATGGCTTCGAGAGACCTTCCGGGCACGAGCGCGTCCGCCAACCGATCGCTGCTGAAGTCGGTTTCGTCGAAGCCCAGGCGCAGCAGGTTGGCGCGGTGATGCGGCGCCGCCGTCACGTAAGCGGCGACGTGGCCGCGCTTGATCTCCGGGTCCGGGTCTAGGACAACGGCCTGCTCAACCGCAAGGTATGCCGCCGGTCCCATGCGTTCGCGGGCCATCGCCGTGTGTTCCACGGGAACGAAGTACGGGTGCGCGCCCCAGGTCAGTTCGGCTGCCAGATCAAGCATCTTGGGCCCGAGTGCCGCGAGAACCCGCCGCGGTCGCGCCGCCGAGGCCGCGTTCAACGGAACTTTGTCCATATCCACGAGGTAGTCACGCATTCCGGACACCGGCCTGCCGCTGAAGGGAATGCGATAGCCCTCCCAGTCGAGCTGCACGTCCGGAACACGGTGCCCGCCAAGCCCCAGCACGAACCTGCCGGGGTGCTGCTCCCCTAACGAACGTTCCGCCGCTGCCGTGGTCATCGGGTGCCGCAGGTAGATGTTCGCGATCCCGGTCGCCACGACCATGCGTTTGGTCGCGTCCAGCAGCAGGGCGGCCTGGGACATCGCGTCCCGGCCGAACGCCTCCCCGAACCAGACCGCGCCGAAGCCCAGTTCCTCCAGTTCCGCGGCGGTTTCGCGAACCTTCCCGGCAGGGTGTGGGTCGAACCCGAAGGTCCAGATGCCAAGCCTGCCCAGGTCGTGCTGCATGTCATCTCCGATAAAGTGAGGTTGCCTCCGTTTCGACCGAGCATACGGAGGCAGCCTCCGGTTGGCAAAGGAGATCTGGATGCGTGCCGACGCGCGCCGCAACTACGAGCGGCTGCTCAAAGAAGCCGACGTGGCGTTCCGGGAACGCGGGACGGACGCGTCACTCGAGGACATCGCCCGCAGCGCGGGAGTAGGCATCGGCACGCTGTACCGGCACTTCCCTACGCGGGATGCCCTGCTCGAAGCGCTGCTGCACGACCGGTTCGTCGCGTTGGGCGAACTGAGCACCAAGCTGCTTGCGTCGTCCGAGCCCCGGGCCGCGTTGATCACCTGGCTTGGCGCGTTCGCGCGGTGTTCGAACCGATACGAGGGCCTGCCCGCGTCCGTTGTCGCGACGCTGAACAACGAGGAATCCCAGCTCTACGCGTCGTGCCACGCGATGAGCGACGCGGGGGCGCGCCTGCTCACGAAGGCCCAAGAGGCCGGCGAGGTGCGCGCCGACCTCGCGGCCAGCGAGCTCCTGCTCCTGGTGGCGTCGCTGTCCTGGGCCAACGAGCACAGCCCGGACAGCGTCGACCGGTTCATGACTCTGCTGGTCGAGGGCATCGGAGCCTGAAACTGTCGTATCCCTTCGATACCGTCACGGCATGGCCGTGCCGTGAAACTGGCCGAGTTCTGGGCCTTTGGCGCTCGTCGATGAAGGGGCAGCTGTGGACGACATTGTTCCGAGAGAGCTCATCTGTCTTGCCGATGACGAGGGCAACAGCGTCGCCGTCAACGTTCTGGGGCGTGATCCCAGGTGGTCCGCCGGGCTGAAAGCCGAGATCGTGGTCAGGACGCCGTTCGTGTCCGGCCGTGTCGACTTGGCGCTGTCCGCCTCGAGACTGGAGAGCTGGGCGGATGCGCTGAACAGGCTCGATGCCGGCGAGGATGGTGCCTGGATGGAGATGAGCAGGGGGCCATCGATCTTCGTCCAACTCACCGGCGCACGTGACTGTCCGGAGGTCGTCGTTGAGGACGAGTCGGGATCCATGGTCACCGTCCGGGTTCCGCTGGCGCTGCCGGACGACTGGATTGCTGACCACCAGCAGCGCCTGCAGCAGGTAATGAAGCACTGGGTTCCGCAGCTGTCAGCGTAGGAAGGAGTTCTCGGACAAAGTGGACTACCCGGCGTAGATACCGGCAAACCACCTGACTGTGCGGTTTGCTCCATAGTGGACACGCCGATTCCTGTTGTGCCGGAACTACGACGACAGGGGTAGGTGGGTCATGCTGAACCTGATCATGGCTGGTGTCATCGCCGTGGCGCCGGTCAGCGCCGCGCCGACCGCGTTGGCCATCTGTGACTCGGTGACGCAAATAATGCTGTGCAAGCCAATGGACACCTTGAGCTTGCCGCCAGAACCGACGATCGGCGACGCACGCGTGGAAGCGAAGCGCCGGTACGGGCAGCTGCCGTGGGTGTGCGACCTGAACATCGCGGGCCGCGTCGAGGTCGAGACCTGTGTGTTCCCACAGCATCCGGACCAGACACCGTTGCGTGAGGTGCTGGGCAGGTAGTGTCGGCAGAGTGACTAGCGCAGAGTTGCTCGTCGACGCGTTCGGCCGAGTGCGGGAGGACGTCCACGCGGTGGTGGACGACCTGAGCACCGACGACCTGACCTTCCGGGTCAACGACAGTGCGAACACCATCGCGTGGCTCGTCTGGCACCTCACCCGGGTCCAGGACGACCACCTCGCCGACGCCGCGGACGTTCCGCAGGTGTGGACCGCGCAGGGCTGGTTCGACCGATTCGGCCTGTCGCTCCGCAAATCCGACACCGGCTACGGCCACAGCGCCGCGCAGGTGGCCAAGGTCAAGGCGACCGCCGACCTGCTTGTCGGCTACTACGACGCGACCCACGAGCAGACGATCGAGTACGTGAAGACGTTGAAGGACAAGGATCTCGAGCGGATCGTCGACGAGGGCTGGGACCCGCCGGTGACGTTGGGCGTCCGGCTGATCAGCGTGATCTCCGACGACATGGAGCACGTCGGCCAGGCCGCCTTTGTCCGAGGCCTGCTTGGCAAGTGACGCCGCTCGTCCTCGTTCCGCCCGCGGCTTAAGCACCTGCCAACCTCCGGAGAGGCGCGGCCCTGACGATACGGTGGGACGAGTGGGGAACAGTCGGATCGCTCTGCTCATTGCCCTGGCTGTGGACAATTTCGGTTCCGGGCTGTTCCTGCCGTTGGCGCTGGTCTACGTGGTCGAGGTGGTCGGCCTGCCGCTGGGGCAGGCGGGCACGGCGGTGATGATCGGGACCTTGGTCGGCCTCGCGGTCCTGCCGGTGACGGGCCGGTTGGTGGACCGCGCTGGCCCGCGCAACGTTGTGGTTCTCGCGCAGGTGGTGCAGGCAGCGGGCGCGTTCACCTACCTCCTCGCGGACGGGTTCGTGCTCACCGTGCTCGCGGCCGTTTTGCTGGCTGCTGGACAGCAGATGTTCTACGGTTCGCTGTTCGCGTTGATCGCCGATGTGGCCGGGTCCGGCCCGAAGGACAAGGCCTTCGCGGTGGCGGGCATGGTACGGAACGCGTCATTCGGCGCCGGAAGCCTGGCGGCCGGTCTGCTGCTGACAACGACCGGACCGACCGGGTACACCATCGCGATCGCGGTGGACGGCGTGAGCTTTCTGTTGTGCGCGCTGCTGTTGTGGCTTCGGGTGCATCCGGAAGCGCATGTGGTGACGGAGAAAGTCAAGACGCACGGTCCTTTGCGTGATCGCCCCTACCTCGCGCTGATCGGGTTGACGTTCCTTGTCGGTCTGGCCACCGATTTCTTCCTGATCGGTGTGCCCGTGTTCGCGATCGACCAGCTGCACATGCCCGCTTGGGTTCCAGGCGTCATCCTGGCTCTCTTCACCGCGATCAACGCGACCTGCGGCACTCTTGCCGTGCACGCGACCCGCGCGTACAAGCGAACCACCGCGATCGCGCTGAGCGCGGGACTTTTCGCGGTGTGGTGCCTTGTCAGTGTCGCCGCTGTGGCGCTGCCGGCGGATTGGCGCATTCCGTACCTGCTGGCGACCACGTTGGTCGTGGCCGCGGCCGGATTGGTGTTCCACTCACGGGTCAACGCGCTGGCGGAGGCCGCTGCGCCGCCCGCTGTCCGTGGCCGGTATCTGGCGGCCTTCCAGTACTCGTTCGCCATCGCGGGGGTCGCGGCGCCTGGTGTTGTCGCCTTGTTCGAGGTCGCGATCTGGCTGCCGTGGGTGGCCGTCTTCGCGTGTACATGCCTCGCTGCCTGGGGAATGCGCGTCATCGACGTCCGGCTGCCGCAGCATGCCGTGGTCGCCGACGTCTGACGCCGTCACACGCTCGTCACCTGCCTCAGGCCGTGTGACGCTTCCACGAACTGGCTTTCGTGGTATTCGGCCAGCCTGCCGAGCGCGGCCTCACACTCGACACGACCGAAGTCGCTCGCCGCCCGCGCACGGACGTACCTCTTGAGCGGGGGCAGGAATCGGTACCGGTCTCGGACCGTGCTCTCCAGCATGTGATTGTCCACCAAGGACTCAAGCAGGTCTTCGGCCAGTGTGACCGGCCGGTCCAGCAACGCGGCCGCCGCCCGTAGCTCGATGTCCGGTGACTCGATCAGCGAGACCAGCAGCAACGTGCGTACTTGTTCCCGGTCGAGGTCGGCCAGCATCTGCTCGAACGGCCGCTCGATCACCGCGCATTCCGGTGGCTGTGCCGGCGCGCCCGGTATGCGTCGTTCGGCCCGTTCGGTGACCGACGCGATCGTCCACTTCGGCCTTGACGCGATCCGGTTTGCCAGTGCCTGCACCAAGTGCGGGATGCCCATGGTCATCACGGCCAGTCGCCGGGACGCGGTCGGCTCGGCTCGCACCCGCGCTTCGCCGATCATGTGCTCGAGCAGCATGATCGACTCGTCCTCGTCGAGGCCGCCCATGGCGATCCACCGGGCGTGTGGCGGGTCGTACAACCGTTGCCGCGCGGTCATGAGCACGCCGCCTGAACTGGGCAGCAGCGCGGAAACGGAGTCGCGCACGTTGTCGATCACGATCAGCATCCGCTTCATGCTGGTCAACGTGCGCCACAACGTCTGGCGTTCCCACTGTGTCCGGGGCAGTTCAACGACACCGACGGCGTGCAACAGCTCGGCCAGTGGGTCAGGCGACTCGTTCAGGTCGACGAACAACGTGCCATCGGGGAACTCCGACGCCATCTGGTGTCCAACGTGGACAGCCAGTGCGGTCTTGCCCACACCGGACAAACCTTCGATACCGACCGGAACGCCATCCCGCAAGCCGGCCGTGATCTGCGGCAGTACCTGGTGGCGGCCCACGAAGAACGGCGTGTCCGCAGGCAGTTGCGCCGGCCTTGGCGCGACCGTCTCGGCCGGGGTCAGTGCGGGATCGGCGACCAGGATTCGCTGGTGCATCTCGCGCAGCTCCGGGCCTGGCGCGATGCCGAGTTCCGCGCTGAGCACGCGGCGGGTCTCGTCGAACAACGCCAGCGCTTCGGCCTGCCGCCCCGACCGGTACAGCGCAAGCATCAGCAGTTCCCGGGGCCGTTCGCGGAACGGATGCCGGTCGACCAACGCCATCAGGTCGGCGACGGCCTCAGCGTGCCTGCCCAGCTCGATGTCGGCCGCGGCCAGATCTTCAACGACGGTGAGCTGCACGTTCTCCAGCCGCACCCGCTCCGCCTCGGCGTATTCACCGCGCACACCCCCGAGCGGAGTTCCCTTCCACAGTGCCAAAGCCGCACGCAGCTCCGCGGCACGAGTAGCGACGTCACCAGCTTTGGCCGCATGGATGTGCCGCTGGAAGTCAGTCAGGTCAAGGGAAGGCTTGGGCAGTGCGTACCCGTGTGCCACAGACTGGATCACCGGTCCGAGGGCACTGCGCAACCGCGACACGTACGACCGGACCATGCCGATCGCGGCGCGTGGGGCGTCGTTGCCCCACGTCGCCCTGACCAGCTGGTCCGGCGACGCTGCGGTCCCGTTGTGCAGCAAGAGGATCGCCAGGATCGCGCGTTGCTGTGGCGACCCGAGCTCCACCTCGGTGTCGCCACGCCACGCACGGACCGGGCCCAGCACTTCGAACCGCAGCTCCACCCTTGACTCCTTACCTGGTCAGCTTCCGGACAGGAGGTGTTCGAACGGCGTCGGATTGGCGAACGGGTCCGCCACGACCGCTCGCTCCCGCACCGCTAACTCGTGCGCCAGTTCGCCCGCCGCACGGTCGATCCGGGCGGACAACGTATTCCCAGCCCAGTCTTCCGAGGCCGCGTACACCCCTGTCGGCACGACAATCGCCTTCAGGTACGTGAACAACGGCCGCATCGCGTAGTCGAGCACCAGCGAATGCCGTTCCGTACCGCCCGTCGCACCGATCAGCACCGGCTTTCCCGCGACCACACCCTCGTCGAGAACGTCCACAAAGGACTTGAAGAGCCCGCTGTAAGACGCGGCATACGTTGGCGTGACCACGATCAAGCCATCCGCACTGGCCACGGTGTCCAGCACAGGTTTGAGATCCTGCGGCGGGAAGCCGGACAACATCGCGTCGACAAGGCTGTGCGCATGACCGCGGAGTTCGATCGTCCGTACGTCCACTTCGTCGGGCACGGCCCGAACCGTGGCCGCAGCCAGCCGGTCGGCGAGCAGGCGGCTCGATGACGGCCGGCTCAGGCCTGCGGACACCACTGCGAGTGTGCGTGTCATGACGCCACCTTCAGCGTCTCGTGTGTCGGCGCTTTCGGCTTCATCGACTCGAACTCCTTACGCAGCACGGGAAGGACTTCCTCGCCCATGATGTCCAGCTGTTCGAGCACGACCTTCCGCGGAAGCCCCATACCGTCCACATTGAACAGCTGACGCTGGTAGTCGCCGAAGTCCTCGCGGAACCGCAGCGTCCGGTCGATGATCTCCTGCGGGCTGCCGACCGAGATCGGCGTTTCCCGCATGGTCTGCTCCAGCGACGGCCCACCGCCGTACACCGGGGAGTTGTCGAAGTACGGCCGGAACTCCTTGATCGCGTCCTGCGAGTTGCGCCGCATGAACGTCTGCCCGCCGAGTCCCACGATCGCCTGGTCGGCCGGCCCGTGCCCGTAGTGCTCGAACTGGCCGCGGTACAGGTCGATCATCCGCCTGGTGTGCTCTTTGGGCCAGAAGATGTTGTTGTGGAAGAACCCGTCGCCGTAGAACCCGGCCTGGACCGCGATCTCCGGGCTGCGGATGGAGCCGTGCCAGACGAACGGCGGCACACCGTCCAGCGGCCGCGGCGTGGACGTGAAGGACTGCAACGGAGTGCGATGCTTGCCCGTCCAGTCCACCACGTCCTCCCGCCACAATTGCCGCAGCAGCGCGTAGTTCTCCACCGCGAGGCCGAGGCCGTCGCGGATGTCCTTGCCGAACCACGGATACACCGGTCCGGTGTTGCCGCGGCCGAGCATCAGGTCCACCCGGCCATCCGCGAGGTGCTGCAAGGTCGCATAGTCCTCGGCGATCTTCACCGGATCGTTGGTGGTGATCAGGGTGACCGATGTGGACAGGATGATCCGGCTGGTCCGCGCGGCGATGTAGCCGAGGATCGTGGTCGGCGACGACGTCACGAACGGTGGGTTGTGGTGTTCGCCGACCGCGACGACATCCAGTCCGATCTCCTCCGCCTTGGCCGCGACCGCCACCATGTTCTTGATGCGCTCGTATTCGGACGGCGCCTTGCCCGTCCACGGGTCGATCGCGATGTCCCCGACCCCGAAGATGCCGAACTGCATGTCCCTCACCTACTCAAGCATGACGTGAACGTTCAAGTCAACCGGCGCGTTCCGGCCGTTATTCCGCGAACTTGTCCTTGTTGAGCGCCAGCCAGGACTCGAAGTCCAGCAGGTCCGGGTTGAGCGTGCGGACGTACTCCGGCCTGCGCACACCCGAGAAGTAGTCGGAGAAGTCGGCGTAGTACTGGAACATGTTGCCGATGTCGTCGGCCCCCGGTACCGGCAGCGCCCGGACCTGGTCGAACGTCATCGGCCGGTAGTCGACCGGCTCACCAAGCGCCTTGGCGAACGCGGCCGCGTACTCCCGGCCAGTCAGGTTCTCGCCGGAGAGGTTGACGGTCTCGCCGATCAGTTCCTTGCCGCGCTTGAAGATGCCGAACGCGGTCCGGCCGATGTCGTCACGGGCCACACCAGGCAGCCTGGCGTCACCCATCGGCAGGTTCAGGTACAACGCACCCTGCTCGTCCCGAACGGGCCGGAAGAAGTCCAAGAAGGACTCGAAGTACATGGTCGTGCTGAGGAACGTGGTCGGCACACCGGCTTCGGTGAACAGCCTGTCGGACTCGCCCTTGCTGTCGAAGTGCGGCACCTTGTACTCGCCGTGCAACGTGGGCATGCGGTCGTCTTCGAGCGGCACGTGCAGCCGCGTGTCCGGCAGCGTCGACCAGACGACGTGCTGCAGGTTGGCTGCCTTGGCGGCGTCGACCGCGGCCCGCACGTGCGCCTGCTCCCGCTCGGCCGAGCCGTACTCCCAGAACGCCGTCACCACGAAGGCGCCGTACGCGCCCTGAAACGCCGCGTGCACGGAGCCGGGGTCATCCAGATCGGCTTTCACGACCTCCGCGCCGCGTGCCGCCAATTCGCGGGCGGCGTCGGACTCGACATTGCGAGTCAACGCACGGAGTACGAACTCACCGGACGGGTCGTCCAGTATCGCCCGGGCAAGGCCGCCGCCCTGCTGACCAGTGGCTCCGACAACGGCGATGATCTTCTTTTCAGTCATGCCACCGATGCAACCGCCGCCGCGTCACCGTCCCGTGCACGTTTCATTCACGCGCGTTGACGCAGGCCGTCCAGGATGAATCCGAGGGCGCGGCGCGAGGCGTCATCGCCGAACGTGATGGTCGCCTGGACCGCCGCGGACAGCACCGTCATGTCCGCCGCTTCGAAGTCCGCCCGCAGGTGACCTGCCTGTTTGGCCCGGCTGACCAGCTTGGCCAGCTGCCCGCCGATGATCTTCTGGGTGTCGGCGAGCAACTCGGCGAGCCGGGTCGGCTCGCTGCCCCGTGACCAGCCGAGCGAGTTGCTGAAGCCGCTGGTGGTCAGTTGCCACAGGCCCCGGTCGGCGGCGAGGTCGCGGATGGCCGACTCGAAGAACTGCACGAACGCGGCCCAGACGTCGTCGGCCTCGCTCGCCCGCATGGCCAGGTCCTCGGCCGCACGGATCCGCTCGCGGTAGACCTCGTAAATCAGCTCGTCCTTGTTGGCAAACCGCCGATAAACCGTCCCGACCCCGACTCCGGCGTGTTTGGCCACGTCAGCGAGGGTGGCGTCGAGACCTTGACTGGCGAACACCTCGGCCGCCGCGGCCACGACCCTGCGCAGATTGGTCTCGGCGTCGCGGCGCATCCGGTCGCTTGGCGGCACAAGTCCACCGTACCCGCACCAGTCAGTACATTGTGGACAGCGGGATCAGCCGATGTCCCATTCCAGCAGCCCGTTCTCGACCACCTTGGGGCGAAAACGGCCCATCACGAGCCCGCCCGTCTCCATCGCGGTCGCGGTCTGTTCCAGCAGTTCGGTCAGTGTCGGCGGCCAGCGATCGAACATCATGTCCGTTTCCTCGTAGTGCCGGCCCAGTCGCCCATTGCGGCCCGGCCGCTGGTCGAGCAGGAGATTTCCACCGCCACCGTCGAACGCGAACGGGATGACCTGGCCGTGCCACCACGAGCCGGCGCTCTCGTTGTGCCCGTTGGAGACGAGGATGTCGCACATCATCTTGGCCTCGCTGACGACGCGGGACGTCGACATCGGGACGTAGAACGGCGGCAGGACGATGCCCAGCACACTGGTGCCCGCGCCGTTGTGCCGCAGCAGTGAGGCGATCAGCTCGGGCGGCACCGGGACACCGATCTGCCGTTGCATCTCGGAGATCTCGTCGAGGGTGGCAGGCGCGGCCAGGACCTGCGCGACCGCCGGGGTCTTCGCGGCCAGCCACTTCTCGATCCGCTCCCATGCGCGGTTCACCCGATCGGTCACCTGCTGCGGCACGTCGACCAGTCGCTCACGTCCCTGTCCGATCAGGCAGCCGGAATCGACCGTCAGCACCGGCCGCGGCGGCGTACTGGCGCCGGTGGTTCTGGTGGGTGTCGTGGTCGGCCGCGGTCCGGCGCCGGGTTCGGTGTTGGCCACCAGCAAGACCGTGACCAGCCCGATCACCACAACCGCCGCGACCACTGCGAGAACTTGCCCCCACCGAGTTTTCACGTGGGCGGACTATGCCATGAGATCGTGATCGTCGTGGACGAATCGACCCCAGAAGGCGGCCCACTGGTCACCGACAGCTCGGTGACCTTCCGGCTGCCCGACAACGGCCCAGTCCTCGCCGGGGTCCGGCTGCTGCCCGCGTTGTCGCTGCCGAACGCCGAACTGGAGTTCACGCACGGCAACGACTGCTGGACGTTGCCGCTCAACCGTCCACCGGTCTGCCGGATGGAATACCGCCTGCAACTGCGGCACCGCGACGGCGGGGTCGAGGAGATCTGCGATCCCGGCAACGACGAGCGGGCGCCGGGCGCGTTCGGCGACAAGTCCGTGGTGGAGTTCCCGGACTACGTCAGACCGGCCTGGCTGGACACCCCGGCCACCGGTGAGTACGTGGATCTCGACGTCCCCGGTATCACAGCCCGGCTGTGGTCACCCGGCGAAGGGCCGATGCCGTTGCTGGTGGCCAACGACGGCCCGGAGTACGACCGGCTGGCGGGCCTGACCAGGTTCTCCGCGTGGTTCAAGATCCCGCACCGGGTGGCGTTGCTCCAGCCGGGTGATCGCGACGACGAGTACTCCGGCAATCCCGAGTACGCCCGCAGGCTCGCCCGCGATCTGCTGCCTGCCGTCAAACGGCTTGTCGAAGTGCGGAAGCCGGTGGTCGGGATGGGTGCGAGCCTCGGCGGCCTGGCCATGCTGCACGCGCAACGCCGGCGGCCAGGCCTGTTCGGCGGGCTGTTCCTGCAGTCGGGTTCGTTCTTCGACCGACGGTTGGACCCGCAGGAGTCCGGGTACAGCCGGTATCGGCGGGTCACCAGGTTCGTCAGCGGGATCGTGCGGGGAACGAGCAAGGGCAGACCGGTCCCGGTGACGGTCACATGCGGCCTCGCCGAGGAGAACCTGGCCAACAATCGCCAGATGGCCGCGGCGTTGGTGGCACTCGGATACCCGACAGGACTGGTGGAGGTGCCGGACGCACACAACTATGTGGGGTGGCGGGACGCGTTCGACCCCGCGCTGGCTGACCTGCTGCGCACGGTGTGGGAGGGATCTTGAGGCGTGATCAAGTAGAGCTGGCCGGCGGAACGGTCATCGCGTACGGCCACTACGGCAGGCCTTTCCTGGTGTTCCCGTCCGAGCAGGGCCGGGCGTGGGACTGGGAGAGCAACGGCATGATCGACGCGGTCCGCCCGTTGCTGGACGAGGGCCGGGTCAAGCTCTACTGCGTCGACTCGTTCGACGGCGCGTCATGGTCCAACCGGTCGATCCCGCTGGAGGACCGCGCCAGGCATCATGGCACCTACGAAGCGTGGGTCCTTGATCATGTGGTGCCGATGATCCACGCTCATTGTGGCGGACCCCAGGAGGTGGCCACGATGGGATGCTCGCTCGGCGCGTTCCACGCGGTGCTTTTCGCGCTGCGCCGCGCCGATCTGTTCCCCCTCGCGCTTGGCCTCTCCGGGAACTACGACGCGTCCTCGTGGCACGGTTGGGGCGAGCGCGGCGACGCGATGTACTTCGCCAACCCGGTCGACTTCGTACCGAATCTGAACGGCTCCCATCTGGACTGGTTGCGGTCCCGGCTGTCGATCCTGCTCGTGGTCGGCCAGGGACAGTGGGAGGACACCACCGGCTCGCTGCCGTCCACCCGGCACATGGCCGATCTGCTGCGCGCCAAGGGTCTGCGCTGCGAACTCGACGTATGGGGTCATGACGTGCCGCACGACTGGCCGTCGTGGCGCTCCCAGATCGCCCACCACCTGCCCAGGTTCGGATAGGGAGGACCGCGCATGCCAGACCGCACAGAGCATTTGCTCGGACTGTTGCTGGGCACCGAGGAGGACTGGCCGCGCGCGTTCGAGACGCTGGTGAAACGCCTCGGGCGGGTACAGGACAGCGCGGGCGTCGACCACACGGTCGCGACCGAGCGGATCACCATCGAACCGTTCGACCTGCGCGCGAAACCGCGTTACGACTTGGTCATCGACCGGCTCGCGTACTGGTACTACGTGCCGAGGGAGTGGTTGAAGAAGGTCGCGTTGATGGACGACGTGTACCTGCTCAACAGCCCGTTCACGTTCCAGTCGATGGAAAAGCACGCGGCGTACTGCGCGATGATGCGGCTGGGGTTGAAGGTGCCGCCGACGTGGCTCGTGCCGTACAAGAATCCGGTCGATCACGCCAAATACGCCTACACCGCGGCGAAGTACAACCGGCCGTTCGATTTGGACGCTGTCGCCGACCAAGTCGGCTATCCGCTGTTCATGAAGCCTTACGACGGTGGCGCGTGGCGTGGCGTGTCCCGGATCACCGATCGTCGGACACTGCACGCGGCCTACGACGCCTCCGGCGAAATGCTGATGCACCTGCAGGCCTCGATCGAGGGCTATGACTCGTTCGCGCGGTCGTTGACGATCGGGCCGGACACCATGGTGATGCGCTTCCAGCCGGAGAAACCGATGCACGAGCGGTACGCCGTGCAACACGGTTTCCTCTCCCCCGAGGCCGGCACCGAGGTCGTCACGATCTCCCGGCTGATCAACGCGTTCTTCCGGTGGGAGTTCAACTCCTGCGAGAGCCTGGTCGTCGGCTCGGAGGTCTACCCGATCGACTACGCCAACGCGTGCCCGGACATCTCGATCACCTCGCTGCACTACTACTTCCCGTGGGCGATCGGCGCTTTGCTGAAGTGGTCGGTGTTCTGCGCGGTGACCGAGCGCAAGGCCCAGCTGGATCTGGACACCAGGCGCTACTTCGAGGTCGCCGACTCCGAAATGGACTATTCGGCCAAGCTGGCCGAATATCTCAAGCTGGCCGACGACTACTTCGACACCGCCCGCTACCACGAGTTCTGCGCCACTTCACTGTCCCATGTGGACGACATGGTGCGCGACTGGGTCTCCTCACCCGACTTCGACGCCCTGCTCGTCGACACGGTACGCACGACCTATCCACCGGCGGAACATGATCGGTTCGTCGCGCACTTCCGCGGCCTGATCGGACTCTGGATCCAGGGAGGCTGACATGGGCCAGGAAGTCGAGAAGCGGGAATTCAGCCGCGAGGACAGAACCCGCTACCGCCACAAGGTCCGGCGCTGCCTCGACGCGTTCGCCCGGATGCTGCAGGAGTCCCGGTTCGACTTCGAGCGGCCGATGACCGGCCTGGAGATCGAGCTCAACCTGGTCAACAACCAGACCGAACCCGCGATGCGCAACGAGGAGGTGCTGGGCGCGATCGCCGATCCGGACTTCGTCACCGAACTCGGTCAGTTCAACATCGAGATCAACGTCCAGCCGCGTGAGCTTTCCGGCGGTGGCATCACGAAGTTCGAGGAACAGGTGCGGGCCAGCCTGAACGCCGCGGAGACCAAGGCACGCACCAAAGGCGCGCACATGGTGATGGTCGGCATCCTGCCGACGTTGCGCGCGACCGATCTGACGCGCGACACGTTGTCGGCGAATCCGCGGTACGCCTTGCTGAACGACCAGATCTTCACCGCACGCGGCGAGGACATGCACATCTCGATCGAGGGCGCTGAACGCCTCGAGGTCACCTGTGACTCGATCGCGCCCGAGTCCGCCTGCACCAGCTCACAGCTGCACCTGCAGGTCAGCCCGGCGCAGTTCTCGGCGTACTGGAACGCCGCGCAGGCGATCGCCGGTGTTCAGCTCGCGCTGGCCGCGAACTCGCCGTTCCTGTTCGGGCAGAACCTGTGGCAGGAGACCCGGGTGCCGTTGTTCGAGCAGGCCACCGACACCCGGCCGGACGAGTTGAAGGCCCAGGGTGTGCGGCCGCGGGTGTGGTTCGGCGAACGGTGGATCACCTCGGTGTTCGACCTGTTCGAGGAGAACGTCCGGCTCTATCCGGCCCTGCTGCCCATTGTGGACGAAGAGGACCCGTTCGAGGCCCTGGAGGCCGGGCAGATCCCGTCACTGGCCGAGCTGCGGCTGCACAACGGCACGATCTACCGGTGGAACCGCCCGGTGTACGACGTCGTCTCCGGAACACCCCACCTGCGCGTGGAGAACCGGGTTCTGCCGGCAGGCCCGACGGTCGCGGACATGCTGGCCAACGCGGCGTTCTACTTCGGGGTGGTCCGGATGCTGGCCGAGGCCGAACGTCCGATCTGGTCACAGATGTCGTTCAGCGCGGCCGAGGAGAACTTCCATCTCGGTGCGCGGCAAGGACTTGAGGCTCAGCTGTACTGGCCGGGCGTCGGTTTCGTGCCCGCGGCCGAGCTCGTCCTGCGGCGGCTGCTGCCGATGGCGTACGAGGGTCTCGACCGCTGGGGCGTGCACCCCGACGAGCGCGACCGCCTGCTCGGCATCATCCAGGACCGCTGCCTGACCGGCCGCAACGGCGCAACCTGGCAGGTCAGCGAGGTCACCCGGATCGAGGAGCGGGACAACGCCGACCGCTACGTGGCGCTCAAGCGCATGCTGAACCTCTACATCACCCACATGCACTCCAACAAGCCGGTCCACACCTGGCCGGTGGAGTAGCGACTTCGCGAGTACAGTCTGTCGCCATGTCGGACGGAACTGGCACAAAAGGTGCGTTGTTGATCGTCAATATCGTGCTGTGGCTTTTGCAGATCGCACTGGGCGCGTACTTCCTCTACAGCGCCTACATGCTGTTCTTCGAGCCCGGCATGGTGAACAAGTTCAACGACATCGGCTTCGGCCAGTGGTTGCGGTACGTGACCGGAGTACTGGAGACCGCAGGCGCGATCGGCCTGCTCATCCCCGGGCTGTCCGGGCTGGCCGCGCTCGGGCTCGCACTGGTGATGGTGGGCGCCTCCGCCACCGAGATCTTCATCCTGGCGAACGGAGACGCCACGCTGCCGCTGATCCTGCTGCTCGCGTCGGTGGTCGTCGCGATCTTCCGGCGCGGCGACATCACCAGGTTCGTCAGCCGACTTTCGCCCGGTCGCTGAACCGCAGGACCCACTTGCGCTGCCACGGCGTCTCGACAGCGCGCCGGTTGTAGTACTCACGGACCCAGGGGATGGCTTCGGCCGGTGCCGTTCCGGCCAGGATCGCCAGGCAGGACATGACTGTGCCGGTCCGGCCGACGCCGCCCCCGCACGCGACCTCCACTCGCTTGCCCGCGCGAGCCGTGTCGTGGAGTTTGCGGATCGCGCGAATGGCCGCGCCGGTGTCCTTGGGCAGCAGGAAATCCGGCCATTCGATCCAGTCGTGCGGCCACTCGATCACGTGTTTGCGCTGCATCTTGGCCGACCCGAGGTAGAGACCATACTCCGGCTTCTCACCGGGTGGCTCGGGATTGCGCAGGCCACGGCCACGGATCCAGGTCCCGTCGGGCAACTGGAAGGCACCATGAAAATGGGAACTGGTCATGAGGCCTTTCTACCCATTCCCATGGTGCCGCGCAGGCGTTTTACTCAGTGCAATTCGGTTCGCGCACGCCGCCCTGAATCCACGGCAGGTTCACCTTCCGGAACGCGATCGACCGGTGGGACGTCGAGCTGCTCCCGGTGTTCTCGTTGACCTCGATCAACGCACCGACGTGGTAGTCGGCGGTCTTCACGATGCTCGAGTAGCCGCCTTCCTTGTAGTTGCCGCCTTCCAGCGGCAGCGGTGCGTCGGCGAACGGACGGCTGTAGCTCCAGGTTTTGCCTTCGTCCTCGCTCATCCGGATCCGCATCTTCGTGCGGGTCGTCGTGCTCGCCGAGTTCACGAACGCCAACCGCGCGGGCGCGTCGGCGTTGTACCGCATGGTCGACGCTTCGTTCAGCGGGTCAAGCAGGCAGTCGGCACCGGAGAACGGCGTGAAGCCGCCTTCGATCGTGCCGCGCGCCACCCAGCGACGCTTGACGTTCTCCCAGTTGCCCGAGGTCGGACGGTCGTTGCGGTACAGCCTGCCGTCGACCAGTTCGAGCACGGTCGACTCGCCGGTCTGCTCCATCGCCGCACCGGCCGTGGTCTTCATGACCTGGACTTTCCAGGTCTGGCCGTGGTCATCGCTGTAGATGTTGCGGTGCTGGGCCGGGATCACCAGCCTGCCCGGGTTGCGCACGGTCGTCTGGATGCCGACACCAGGGCCGACCGCGTCCCAGTTCCAGCTCTTGCCCGTGGCGAGTTCGCGTGGCTTGAGGGTCTCGGACATGTTCACCGGCGCTGTCCAGGTCGCGCCGTCGTTCGTGCTGGACGAGAGCCACACCTGCCGGTCGTCCCACGAGTCGACCGGGTGGTGGCCTTCCGGCTGGCGGTTCATGAACAGCCAGATCTTGCCGTTCGACCGGTCGACCACCGGCGTGGGATTGCCCCACACGCCCAGGCCGCCGCCGACCACCTCGGCCAGCTTGGACCAGGTCGCGCCGTTGTCGAACGAGCGCTTGTACAAGAGGTTGATGTTGCCGTAGTCGGCGTTGTTCTCCGCACGGCCTTCGACGAACGCGATCAGCGTGTCGTTGTTGGTACGGACCAGGGCCGGGATCCGGAACGAGTGGTATCGGATGCCGTTGAGCGTGTCATCGCCGCCACCGTCGAAGATGATCTTCTCGGAGTGTGACTCGGCGGCGGCCGAGGCGACGCCCGGCAACGCGGTTGTCATGATCATGGCTGCGAGCAGCAGCCGTCCCCAGGACTTCGAAGCCTGCATGGGCAGCATCGTGGCCAGCGCGGATACAAGCCAGGTACAACCGCTGGACCTGGGCATTATTGTCTGCGCATGAAGCTTCGTTGGGTATTCACCACTGTCGTCGCCTTAGCGGCCTCAGTTCTCGCGGCCGCACCGGCCCAGGCTTCGACCGTGAAGCCGTTCGTCCGGTGCGAGTTCACGCCGACGCCGGAGAACCCGTCGCCTCGGCCGGTCATGCGGCCGCTGCCGTACGCGCTGACCATCGGCACGCAGAAGGTCACGTTCAAGACCAACTACGGCCCCATCGTCATCGAACTCAACCGTGCGGGCGCGGCCCCGTGCGCGGCCCACAACATGGCCAGCCTGATCGTGCAGCGCTTCTACAACAAGAGTCAGTGCTGGCGGCTGACGAACAACGCGCGGCTCGGCGTACTGCAGTGCGGTGACCTGATCAAGGCCGAGGTGGGCGGGCCTGGCTACAAGTTCGCCGACGAGGTCACCGGCAAGGAGACCTATCCGCGCGGCACCGTCGCGATGGGCAACCAGGGGCCGGGCACCAACGGCAGCGAGTTCTTCATCGTGCACTCCTTCGCCAACATCGCGCCGAAGTACTCGGTGTTCGGCAAGGTCGTGCGCGGGATGGACGTGCTGGACCGGATCGTGGCCAACGGCATCATCGACACCGACCCGGCGGTGCCCGGCGACGGCCTGCCCGCCAAGCCGGTGAAGATCGAGAAAGCCACCTTGACGGGTTTCTAGGCCGTTCCACAGCGGTCCCGCTCGGGCGCGGAAGTCGACGACCTCGGTGACCAGAGCCTCTGGCACCGAGGCATCGAGCCCTCCTCGAGCGTTCCTCGAGCCAGGCGCCGACCGTCCCGGCGCGGCTATGCAGCGTCAACAGCCCGGTTCACCGCGCCGGCACCGCCCGTTTGTACGCCGATTGTGCAAAGCGTATGCAGGGTGAGGAGCACGATTCGTTCCGTGCCCGCACCTAAGAAATATCCGGACGAGCTGCGCACGCGCGCCGTCCGCCTGGTGTTCGACACCCGACGGGCCCGTGGCAACTCCTACGGCGTCATCGCCGAGGTCGCCACCAGGCTCGGGATCGGCGACCAGTCACTGCGCAGCTGGGTCCGGCAAGCCGAAATCCACGGCGAGTCGACCGGAACACCGATGTCCGCCGAACGCCGGATCACCGAACTGACCAGAGAAGTCCAGCAGCTTCGCCGGTCCAACGAGATACTGAAGGCGGCATCGGCTTTTTTCGCGCGGGAGCTCGACCCGCGACCGAGCAGCTGATCAAGTTCGTCAACGAGCACAAAAGCACGTTCGGAGTCGAGCCGATCTGCCGGGTACTGGGGATCGCTCCGTCGACGTACTACGCGGCCATAACCCGGCCGCCGTCGCAACGCTCACGCCGTGACGAGGAAGTGAAACGCGAAATCCTCCGTATCTTCGCGGAGACCTCGGCCGGGTCACGGCGGATCTGGCGCAGGCTCAACAGCGAAGGCGTCCAGGTGGCCCGCTGCACCGTGGAACGGCTGATGCGTGAGCTGAAGATCTCCGGTGGACCGCGGCCGACCACGACCGACAGTCCCAAGATCCGCCGGTGGTACGTGGACTTCCACGGTGGCGCGTTGTTCGTCGTCGACGAGACCGCACGCAAGATCGTCGCCTATGAGCGGTGCGGCACCATCTCGACCGAACGTGTGCTCACCGCTTTGGAGACCGCGCTGTGGGGCGCGGCATGGCATCACGGGCATACCGTGATCACCTACAGCGAGCGTCTCGCCGCGTCTGGAGTGGACATCACGGTGGGGTCCGTCGGCGAAAGCCCGATGGCTCACTCGATGATCAAGTGGTACAACGGGAGTTGACGTAGGAGTCCGCCGCCAGCAGGACAACACTCATACGCTCGTAAGGAGCTGTCATGACTGTGCCCGTCCGGCGGCGTCGACTCATCGCCGCACTCGCGACAATTCTGGTTTCCACCACGGCTTGCAACGGTGTGCAGGGCGGCAGCAACGCCGCCTCCTACCCCAATCGCGCCGTGCAGTTCACAGTTCCGTTTCCGCCAGGCGGAAGCACCGACATCGTCGGTCGCGCGGTCGCCAAGGTCGCGGAAAAGCAACTGGGACAATCCATGCCGGTCGCCAACAAGCCCGGCGCGAACGGTGCCGTCGGCGGTAAGGAGGTGCTCGCACAACCGCCGGACGGGTACAACATCGGTCTGTTGGTCAAGTCCTTGTTCGCGATCACGCCATTGGCTGTCAAGGATCCGACCGCGATCCAGCTGGACAAACTGACCATTGTGGCCACACTGACCACCGAGGACTACATCCTCGTGGTGAACGCGGACTCGCCGTACCAGTCGCTCAAGGATCTGCTCGGTGCGCCGTCGATCAGGTACGCGACGTCCGGCGTCGGCACCGGAGCCCAGCTGTCCCAAGCTCTGTTGTTCAAAGCGGCCAACGTCAAGGCGACCGACGTGCCGTTCGACGGCGGCGCGCCTGCCGTGACTGCCTTGCTGGGCAAGCAAGTCGACGCGTTATCGGGTTCGTTGTCGGAGACCATGCCGCACATCAAGGCAGGCAAGATGCGCGCGTTGGCCGTGTTCTCCGAGCAGCGCAGCAAGTTCGTCCCCGATGTGCCGACAGTCAAGGAAAGCGGCCACGACGTCGTGGTCGACCAGCGCCGGTTCGTCGTCGCGCCGGCCGGCCTGCCTGAATCGGTGTCGGCGAAGCTTTCGACCAGCTTCGCCGAAGCACGCAAGGACGCGGCCTACGAGAAGTTCCTGAGCGACAACTACGTCGATCGCTGGGAGGTCTCCGGCGACGAGGCACGGACACACATCGCCGAAGCAGCCAGAGAGTACGCCGAACAGGTCCGCAAGTACGGTCTGACGTTCACCTCATGACGCGGGCCGCGGCAGGCATTCCGCCGATCCTGCTCGGCCTGGTCGCACTGTGGTTCGCCACCGACCTCGACTTCGGGTCGTTGACCAATCCCGGCCCGGGGTTGTGGCCGATCGTGGTGTCCGTGCTGCTGATCATCGCCGGGATCCTGATCATCGTCGAGGCCAGGCAGGACACCGAAGGGCTGACGCGCGGCGCGATCACGGTCGTGATCGCCGCGGTCAGCCTGGCTGTGTACGCGTATCTGTTCGAGCTCACCGGGTTCGAGATTCCGACGGTTCTGCTGCTCGTCCTGTGGTTGAAGGCGTTCGGCCGGGAACCCTGGCTGGTCACCGGGATTGTCTCGGTAGTCGCGACCGCGGCGGCGTATGCCCTGTTCATCCTCGGTCTGGGTGTGCCGTTGCCGCACCTGCTCGTGATCTGAAGGGACGTCATGGACTTCGGACCGGTGCTGGCGGGGTTCTCGGTCGTGTTCGAGCCGCAGAACCTGTTGTACTGCCTTGCCGGCGTGACGCTCGGGATGCTCGTCGGCGTCCTGCCGGGGTTGGGCCCGGCCGCGACGATCGCGATCCTGCTGCCGATCACGTACAACATCGAGCCCGCGGCGGCGGTGATCCTGCTCGCCGGGATCTTCTACGGCGCGCAGTACGGCGGCACGATCACCTCGGTGCTGCTCCGCCTGCCCGGCGAGGCGTCCACTGTGGTCACCGTGTTCGACGGGCACGAGCTTGCGCGGCAAGGCAAAGCCGGGTCAGCGTTGGGGATCGCGGCGATCGGCTCGTTCATCGGCGGGACGGCGTCGATCATCCTGCTGACGTTCATCGCGCCCTTGGTGGCCGACTTCGCGTTGGAGTTCGGCCCCGCCGAGTACACGATGCTCGCGCTGATCGGCGTGCTGCTGGTCGCCACCTTGGTCAACGGGTCGCTGGTGAAGGGAATCGCGGCCGCTGCGGCGGGCCTGTTGCTGGCGACGGTCGGCAGCGACCCGATCGTCGCCACGCCGCGGTTCGTGTTCGGCAGCGACCAGCTGGCCGACGGGATCGACTTCGTGATCGTCGCAATGGGACTGTTCGGGGTCGCCGAGATCCTCTACAACCTCGAACACCGGCTCCGGTCACAGCCGTCGGTCAGCTCCTTCGGGCGGGCTCTGCCGAGCAGAATCGACTGGCTCGCCTCAAGGCTGGCGATTCTGCGGGGTTCGATCGTCGGCTTCGTGCTCGGTGTGCTGCCCGGCGGCGGCGCGACCATGTCGTCCTTTGTGGCCTACGCCGTGGAAAAGCGGGCGGCCAAGGAGCCTTCCCGGTTCGGCAAAGGCGCGATCGAAGGCGTCGCCGGACCGGAAAGCGCCAACAACGCGGCGGCCACGTCATCGTTCATCCCGTTGCTGACACTGGGAATTCCGGCGAACGCGACCATGGCCGTGTTGTTCGGTGCGTTGCTGCTGCAGGGAATTCCGCCGGGGCCGCAGCTGATCGTCGATCATCCGGACGTCTTCTGGGGCGTGGTCAACTCGATGTACGTCGGCAACATCTTCCTGTTGCTGCTGAGCATTCCGCTGATCGGCGTGTTCGTCCGGCTGTTGAAGGTGCGGCCGGGCATCCTGGCGCCGCTCACGATCCTGATCACGATGATCGGCGTGTACAGCATCCGCAACAGCACCTTCGACATGTTCGTGGTGATCGTGCTCGGCCTGATCGGCTACGGCATGAAGAAGCTTGGGTTCGAGCCGGGACCGCTGGTGCTCGCGTTCGTGCTCGGCAAGCTGCTGGAAAGCTCGTTCCGCCGGTCGATGCGCTTGTTCGACGGCAACGTCTTGGGCTTCCTGCAACGGCCTGTGTCCGCGACGCTGGCGGGTCTGTTCGTGGTGGCCGTTGTGGTCGTGCCGATCCTGCGCAGAGTCAGGCGCAAGCAGACCGTCTAGACGCGGTCGACGACGTGTTTCATCACGATCGTCGACGACACCCGCCGCACACCGGCCAAAGTGGCCAGTTTCTCGTCGTAGAACTGCTGGTACGCGGCGAGATCCTTGGTCACGACCCTGAGCAGGTGGTCGGGGTCGCCGAACAACCGCTCAGCCTGGACGATCTCGGGCAGCTGGGCGATGGCCTCCTCGAACGCGGCGACGACCGCGCGTTCGGTCGTGCTCATCGTGACGAACACCAGCGCTTCGAAGTCCAGGCCGAGCGCCGACCGGTCGATCACCGCCCGGTACCCGCGGATCGCGCCGGTTCGTTCCAGATCACGCAGCCTGCGATGGCACGGCGAGACGCTCAGCTGTACCCGCGCGGCCAGCTCGGTGATGGTCAACCGGCCGTCCCGCTGAAGCTCGGCAATAATCTTCCGGTCAACGGCATCCACACGCGATATTTTACCCCAGGGTGGCACTGACCTGGGTAAAATCGGGAACACCTTGCGGACAGATCGGCATAGCGTTCGCCCCATGGATTTCGGTGCAGTCGCGACGTTTCTGGTGATCGATCTGCTGCTGGTGCTCACGCCGGGCGCGGACTGGGCCTTCACGATCGCGGCCGGGATACGGGACCGATCGGTCGTGCCCGCGGTGACCGGCCTGGTGATCGGCTACGCGGGACACGTCGTCCTGGTGACGGCCGGTCTGGCGGCCTTGGTCGCCGCGAATCCGGGGCTGCTGAAGGTGCTCACGGCGGTCGGCGCGGCGTATCTGATCTGGATGGGCGGCAGCGTGCTGGTCAAGCCGGCAACGTCGGTGCAACCCACCGTGCTGTCCGCCGGCCGCGTGGTGCTGCGAGGTGCGGGGGTCAGCGGGTTGAACCCCAAGGGAATGCTGCTGACGGTGGCGCTGCTCCCCCAGTTCGTCCGGCCGGACGCGCCGTGGCCGATCGCGCTGCAAACCGCCGCCCTGGGCACACTGCACATGATCACGTGCGCGGTGGTCTACCTGCTGGTCGGGCTCTTGGCCCGGACCGTGCTGGGAGCACGGCCGCGGGCCGCGAAGATCGTCTCTCGGGTGTCCGGCGTCGCGATGGTACTGATCGGCGCGTCGCTACTGGTTACGTGACGGCTGCTTGCGTGGCTTGAGCCGGAGGTTCGGCAGCACCGGCGCGGGAATCCGGTCGCTGCCGTGCCCGGCCACAATCCCGAACCGGCTCGTGTCCTGGTTCTCCCACTGCTCACGGGCCGCCGCGATCTCGTCGTGGCTGCGTCCCACGAAGTTCCACCACATCACGAGATCGTCGGGAAACGGTTCGCCCCCGAGCAGGATCACGCGTGCCGGACCGGCAAGCGTGATCTCGTCCCGGCCCGTTCCCAGATACAGCAACGGTCCTGGCTTCAGCTCGACGTCGGCGACGCGGACCGCGCCGTCGATCACCAGCAACCCGTACTCGAAGTCGGGCCGCAGCGGGATCGTGCCGTCGGTGACGTCGATCTGGGCTCCGACAATCGGCGTGTACGTGGTCGCCCGCGATTCGGCGTCCCCGAGCGCGCCCATGAAGACCAGCGCGTCGATCCCCTCACTGCGGAAGCTCGGCAGCTGCGCGTGATGCTCGAACCCAGGGTCTAACGGTGTCGCTTCGGCGGGCAACGCGACCCACAACTGCAGGGCGTGCACGCCTTCGGTGAGCGAGACCTCCGAATGCGCCACGCCGCGGCCGCTGGTCATCAGGTTGAGCTGCCCAGGGCGCAGGACCACATCGCTGCCCACACTGTCGCGATGGCGGATCTCCCCGGCCAACGGCCAGGTCACCGTCTGCAACCCGATGTGCGGGTGAGGCAGGACGATCATCTCGGCGAACCCAGGACCGAACTGGTCGAGGAAGCACCAAGCTCCGAGCGTCGGCAGGTCGCGCTGCGGCAACACCCGGTCGACCCGGACTCCCCGAACCCCGCCGAGCGGAACCTTGCGGGCCTCGAAGAACTCGGGGCTGGTCAGGTTACTCATTGGGCCACTTGACGTGGTCGTTGTACTGCTCGTTCTTGCGGACGAACGAGGCGATGAACGGGCAGACCGGCACGATCACCTGGTTGCGGCCTACCACATCGTCCAGTGCGCCCCCGGCCAGGACCTTGCCGAGGCCCTTGCCCGCGAAGCCGCCGTCGATCTCGGTGTGCGTGAAGACGACCTGGTCGCCTTGCTCGGTGTACGCCGCGAAGCCCGCGAGCTCGTCGCCGTAGAACACCTCGTAGCGGCTCTTGTCGTCGTTGCGGGCGACCCGCGTGGATTGGTCAGTCATCGTGTCCTTCTCAATCGAGAACAGAAGCCTTGGTGCCCATACTGACGTATGGCAGGGGCCGTGCATTCCGGTTGCGACGACCGGGTCTGCCTGAACTCGGGATCGATCCACTACGTTGTGGTAATTGTGAGGCCTGAGGACACCGAGATCACCCAGCTGGCGTTCGCGGCCCGGCGTGGCGACCGGACCGCCCTTGAGCGGTTCATCCGTGCCACCCAGCGGGACGTGTGGCGATTCGTCGCGCACCTGGCCGATCCGAAGCTCGCCGACGACCTCGCCCAGGAGACCTACCTGCGTGCGCTCGGCAGCCTGGCCCGTTTCGAGGGGCGGTCGTCCGCGCGGACCTGGCTGCTGTCCATCGCGCGCCGCGTGGTCGTCGACCAGATCAGGGCCGCGCAGGTACGGCCGCGTCATGCGGACGTCTCCGATTGGCAGGCCGCTGCCGAACGGGTTCAGCAAGCCGCCGGGTTCGAGGAAAGCGTCGTCCTCGAGGAGCTCATCCGGTCGCTGGACACCGAGCGGCGCGAGGCGTTCGTGCTCACCCAGACCCTGGGGTTGTCGTACGCCGACGCCGCCGAGGTCTGCGACTGTCCGGTCGGCACGATCCGGTCGCGGGTCGCGCGGGCTCGTGACGACCTGATCACGTCCATGAAGGACAGCGACACACCTCGGCGGCGGTTCGCCTAGTCGACGTCCAGTACGGCCTTGCCGGAGACCTGACGACCGAACAACGCGGCCGCGGCCTCGTCGAACTCGGTCCACGAGCCGCGCCAGCCGATGTCCACCTTGAGCTTGCCGTCGGCGACCAGCTTGAGCAGGTACTCAAGGTCCGGTGCGTAGCCGTTGCCCGACTCGAACGCGACGAGGGACTTGGCCGGGCCGACCGTGGCGTACGGCTGGAACACCGCAGGTTCCATCGACGTCCACCCGATGCTCTGCAGCACCCCACCTGTCTTCAGCAGCTCCCACGAGCGCACGAGGGTCGGGCCGCCGACGTTCTCCACGACGACGTCCACCGGCTCGACGTTGTCCAAGTCGGACACGACCTCTTGAGCGCCCAGCTCAGCGAGCCCTTCGCCGCGCCGCGCGAGGGCGACGACGTGCGCGCCTTCCTGGGCCGCGATCTGGATCGCGTACCGACCGACTCCGCCGGACGCGCCGGTGACCAGGACACGCTTGCCCGCCAGATCGCCCGAGCGGTGCAGCGCACGCGCGGCGGCGACTCCAGCGACCGGCAGCGTCGACGCGACGGCCAAGTCGACCGAGTCGGGCACGACGGCCAGTTCCTTCACCGAAACGGCACGTTTCTCCGCCCACGCTCCGGTCGGGCCGAAAGTCGCGACGCGGGCGCCGATGTCAGGCCCGTTTCCGTTGGCCGCCGCCTGTACCACCACGCCTGCCGCGTCCCAGCCCAGAACACGATCAGCGGCAGCGCCTCCCGCCGACCCCACGTCACCGTGGTTGAGTGAAATGTTCCTCACGTCGATGACCACCTGATCGGGCGACGGGACCGGGTCAGGCGCCTCCTTCAACCGCAGCCCGAACTTGGTGTCCGGAGTCGTGACCAGGGCGCGCATCGCAGCCTCCATAGGCGAGTTGAACTGGCCGAACAGGTGCGTCAACCACACCGCGCCCCAGCCTATTCCGATGATCTTGGTTTCACGTGGATCAGTCCCTTGTGGACTCGACACCTCGATGTACGCAGATTTGCGTACGAAGAGATCCGCACGCGTGCGGACGTCTCAAGCCGCCTGCCCGGCGACGATTCCATGCATGACAACGAACGTGCTGACCCCGCCGAGCCGCCCGGCGCCGGCGAGGGCGAAACCGAGGAGGCTGGGCAAGGGTGCCCGCAAGGCGTGGCTGATCGTCCACATCGTGGCCGCGGGTGCGTGGATCGGGATGGACCTGGTGCTCGGTGTGCTCGTGTTCACCGCGATGTGGACGTCCGATCCGGCGACTGCCGCCGTGGCGTATCAGGCGCTGGAACTGTTCGCCGTGTGGCCGTTGATCATCACCGGCGTCGTGTGCCTGATCAGCGGTGTCGTCCTTGGCCTGTTCAGCAAGTACGGCCTGGTCAAGTACTGGTGGGTGTTCGTGAAGCTGATCATGAACGTGGTGCTGGTGCTGCTGGTCATCTTCTCGTTGCGTACTGGCGTGCAAGAGGCCGCCGAATTCGGCCGCGGACTGGCCGCGGCGCCGCCCGACAGCATGGCGTTCCCGCCGATCGTGTCCACCAGCGCGGTGCTCTTCGCGACCGTCATCTCCGTCATCAAGCCGTGGGGACGGCTCCGGAAGGACAAGTCATGAACCCTGTCGAGACGACCAATCTGGCCAAACACTTCGGCGACATCAAAGCGGTCAACAACGTCAGCCTGACCGTACGGCCTGGCGAGGTCTACGGATTCCTCGGCCCGAACGGCGCGGGCAAGACGACGACGCTCCGGATGTTGCTCGGCCTGATCCGGCCGACGTCAGGCAGTGTCCGAGTGCTCGGCAAGCCGCCAGGGCCCGGGTACCTGGACAAGGTCGGCGCGCTGATCGAAGGACCGGCGTTCTACCCGTACCTGTCCGGCCGCAAGAACCTCGTTGTGCTGTCGGATCACGCGGGTGTCGCACGGTCCAGAGTGGACGAGGTGCTGGACGTCGTCGGCCTGTCCGGCCGTTCCGGTGACCGGTATTCGACGTACTCGCTGGGTATGAAGCAGCGCCTCGGCCTGGCCGCGGCGCTGCTCAAGAAGCCCGAACTGCTCATCCTCGACGAGCCGACCAACGGGCTCGACCCGGCCGGGATGGCCGACATGCGAGTCACCATCCGCGAGCTGGCGGCCAGCGGCTGCACGGTGTTGCTGTCCAGCCATCTGCTGGCCGAGGTCGAGCAGATCTGTGACCGCGTCGGCGTGATCAGGCAAGGCGAACTGGTCGCCGAGACGACCGTTGCCGAGCTACGCGCAGGCGGGACGTTGCGAGTGGTCGCCGATCCGTTCGACCGCGCGCAAACCGTGCTCTCGGCACTGCTCGGGGACGAGCGGGTGCTGAGCGACAGCACGTCGTTCGACCTGGAGGTCGAACCCGATCAGGCAGCGAAGATCAACGCCGAACTGGTCGGCGCCGGAATCGCGGTCAGCGAACTGCGCTGGCGCGAACCGGATCTGGAGCAGGCATTCCTTGAGCTGACGGGAGGTGCCCAGGATGTTGACTGACATCAGGGCCGAGATCACCAAGCAGGTGCACCGGCCGGCGATCTGGCTGTTGCTGGGCATCGCGGTCGTGCAGACACTCACTTTCGCTTACGTCATCCCGTATGCCGGCTTCACCGGGACGACCGAGGGGCCGGTCAGCCGCGGGCTCGCCGCGATGCTGCCCGAGCAGTTCGTGGCCAGCGCGATCGGCGGGCTCCCGCTGTTCGTCGGCGCGCTCGCGTTGATCTTCGGTGTGCTGGTCGCGGGCAGCGAGTACGGCTGGGAGACGTGGAAAACCGTGCTCTCCCAACGACCTTCCCGTATCCGGGCGTACTCCGCGAAGCTGATCACGGTCGCGGCAGGCGTGTTCGTGTTCGTCGTCGCCCTGTTGGCCTTCGCCGCGGCCGCGAGTGTCGTGGTCGCCGCGTTGGAGAACCAGCCGATGAACTGGCCGTCGGTCGTGGACATCCTGACCGGGTTCGGCGCGGGCTGGCTGGTCACGATGATGTGGGGCGCGCTCGGTGTGGTGCTGGGCATCGTGTTCCGCGGAGTCGCGATGCCGATCGGGCTCGGCCTGGTGTGGATGCTGGCCGTCCAGAACCTGCTGTCCTCGATCGCGGCGCCGCTGCTGGGCTGGGTCGACGACATGCAGAAGGGCCTGCCGGGGCCGAACGCGGGCGCACTCGTGGCGTCGCTGATCGGCTCGGGCCCGCCGGGAGTCGACCCGATCGTGGGCGGCGGCCAGGCAACCGTGGTCATCGTGGCCTACCTGCTGGCATTCTCCGTGATGGGCGGTTGGCTGCTGCAGCGGCGGGACATCAAGTGAACCGGAGTGGCACATGAAGGTCGGCGACATCGCGCTCGCGGTGGTCCTCGCGGCGGTCGCTGTGGTCTCGTCCGCGGCACTGCACAACATGACCACCGTCGACCGGCCGATCGACCTGCTCGGATTCGCCTTGGCGGCCGGCACCGGACTGGTGCTGGCCGCTCGGCGGCGGTGGCCGGAAGCGACATTGGCCGCCAACGTCGTCCTGCTCACGACGTATCTCTGGCTGACCTACCCATACGGGCCGGTCATGTTCACGTTCTCGGTCGCCACGTACAACGTGGGCCGTTACCTGCCGCTGAACCGGGCCGCAGCGGCCACCTTGATCGCGCTGGCGGTCGAGGTCACGCACTTGTTCGTGCATCCGGCCTCGGCAAGCGGCTTGTACGGGCTGATCCCGGCGAGTGGCTTCGCGATCATCCCGCTGGCTGTGGGTGTGATGGTCCGGGTGAACCGGGAAGCAGCCGAACGCGCGCGGGCCGAAGCGATCAGGGAACGCGTTTCCGACGAACGCCTGCGGGTCGCCCAGGAGGTGCACGACGTCGTCGGCCACGGCCTCGCGGCGATCAAGATGCAGGCGGACATCGCCCTGCACCTGCTGACCAAGAAGCCCGAACAGGCCGAGATCGCGTTGAAGGCGATCAGCGAGACCAGCACCGAGGCACTGGACGAACTGCGCGCCACACTGACCGTGGTCCGCGGCCGTGCGCCAGCGCCCGGCCTGAACCTGTTGTCCGATCTGACCGACCGGATGAGTCACGCGGGCGTCGAGGTTCGGCTCAATGTCGTTGGCACGCAACGTCCTCTGCCCGCGGCGGTGGATCTCGCCGGTTACCGGATCGTGCAGGAGTCGCTGACGAACGTGCTCAAGCACAGCCCGGTCAAGCGAGCCACGGTCAGGGTCAGCTACTCGGACAACGCTGTCGACATCGCCGTGTCCAACCCCGCCAATGGGGTGCCGGCCGGTGACGGGTTCGGTATCCCGGGGATGCGTGAGAGAGTCACGGCATTGGGCGGGCAGTTCAGCGCCGGGCCCACCGCCGACGGCCTGTTCGAGGTGCGGGCGGCGATACCTGCGAAGGGGGACGCATGATCCGGGTGTTGATCGTCGACGACCAGGACCTGATCCGGGTCGGCCTGCGCACACTCGTGGAGAACGAGGACGGCTTGGCTTTCGCGGGTGAGGCGGCCGACGGCCTGGCGGCGGTGGCCGCGGCTTCGCAGACCAAGCCGGACGTCGTACTGATGGACATCCGGATGCCCGGCATCGACGGCATCGAGGCGACCCGGCGGATCGTGGCGACTCCCGAACTGGCCGACACCAAGATCATCGTACTGACCACATTCGAGCTGGACGAGTACGTCTTCGACGCTTTGCGTTACGGCGCAAGCGGTTTCCTGCTCAAGGACACCAAACCGGACGAGCTCGTCGCGGCGATCAAGCTCGTCGCGGGCGGCGGCGCGTTGCTGTCGCCTTCGGTGACCCGCCGCGTGATCAGCGAGTTCGCTTCCGGCCCGTCGCGCGCGGTCAAACCCCATCCCCAACTCGGCACACTGACCCAACGGGAACTGGAGATCGTCGGCCTGGTCGGCGAAGGCCTGACCAACGACGAGATCGCCGAGCGCCTCGTCGTCAGCCCTGCCACCGCCCGGACCCACGTCAGCCGCGCCATGATCAAGCTCGGCGCCCGTGACCGCGCGCAGCTCGTGGTCTTCGCTTATCAGTCCGGTCTTACTTGAGTCCGGCGAAGAACGTCCTGACGTCCGCGACCAGCGACTCGGGCTCCTCGACGGCCGCGAAGTGCCCGCCGCGGTCCACGTCCGTCCACCGGACGATCGTGTGCTCGGGTTCGAGGTACCGCCGGACGCCGGCGTCGTGCGCGAAGACGATCATCGCGGTCGGCACACCGGAGTTCTGCGCGGCCGCGCCCCATGAGGCGTCCTGGGCGTAGCCGACATAGCCCGCCGACCCGGCCGTCCCGGTGAGCCAGTAGATCATCACGTTGGTCAGCAGCCAGTCCCGGTCGATGATCTTCTCGGGGTTTTCCGAACGCGGATGGGTCCACTCACGGAACTTGTCCATGATCCAGGCCAGCTGGCCGACCGGGGAATCGACCAGGCCGTACGCCAGCGTTTGCGGGCGCGTGGACTGGATGGCGATGTACCCGAACTCCTCGCGGTGGAACGCCTGGATCCGGCTCAGCCGGTCCTGCTCCAGCGAGGTCAGCGACGCCCATTCGGCTTCGGGGATGGGGAACTGCGGGATCGCCATCGGGCCGTTGAGGTGCACGCCGATCACGCGGTCGGGTGCCACCCTGGCGACCTCGGGACTGACCGCCGCGCCGATGTCTCCGCCCTGCACACCGAACTTCTCGTAGCCGAGGCGGTCCATCAACGTGGCCCACGCCCGTGCGATCCGGGTGGTGTCCCATCCGGAGTCGTTCGTGGGGCCGGAGAAGCCGAAGCCCGGCAACGCGGGGATGACCAAGTGGAACTCGTCGGTCAGCAACGGGATCACAGTGAGGAACTCCGCGACCGAGCCGGGCCAGCCGTGCGTCAATAGCAACGGCGTGGCATTCGCGTTCTCGGAGCGGATGTGCATGAAGTAGATGTTCTGACCGTCGATCGTGGTCGTGAACTGCGGATACGCGTTCAGTTGCGCTTCGGCGTCCCGCCAGGAGTACTCGGTGCGCCAGTAGTCGACCATGTCCCGCAGCCAGCTCACGGGTACGCCGGTGTCCCATGAATCGCCCGGCAGTGCCGCGGGCCAGATCGTTTTCTCCAGCCTCGTCCGCAGGTCGTCCAGGCGCTCCTGGGGGATCTCGATCCGGAATTCGGTGATCTCTTCGCTCATGAGAACCACACTATGACCCACTTAGGGCGAGATGTGTCCTAAGCTGAACTGTGCGGTTATTTCAGTTGTTGTCGCTACTTCAGACCTCGCGCTCCTGGAGCGGCGTCGACCTCGCCGAGCGGCTCTCGGTGGACGTGCGGACCGTGCGCCGGGACATCGAGCGCTTGCGTGACCTCGGATATCCCGTGGTCGCGGCACAGGGAGTCGCCGGCTACCGGCTCGGCGCGGGCGCGAAACTGCCGCCACTGCTGCTGGACGACGAAGAGGCGATCGCTGTCGCGATTGGACTGCGTACCGCGGCGAGCGGCACGATCGCGGGCATCGAGGAGAGCTCGCTGCGTGCTCTGGCCAAGCTCGAACAGGTGTTGCCGTCACGCCTGCGGCATCGGGTGCAGTTGGTGCATTCGGTCACCGAGACTTTGCCGTCCCGCGGTCCGACCGTGGATCCGGACACGCTGACCGCGATCGCGACCGCGTGCCGTGACCACGAGATCCTGCGATTCGACTATTCGTCCCACGACGGCACCGCTTCGGTCAGGAAGACCGAGCCTCATCGCGTTGTCCACACCGGACGCCGGTGGTACCTGGTCGGCTGGGACGTCGATCGTGGCGACTGGCGTACCTACCGGGTCGACCGGATCAAGCCGCGGATCCCCACCGGTCCACGGTTCACGCCCCGGGAAGTCCCGGAACTAGCCGGATACGTGTCACGCGGTGTGTCCACATCGGCCTACCGATACCACGCCAAGATCACCCTAGGCGTGTCCGCTTCCGTTGCCGCGCAACGGGTTTCCCCGACAACTGGCGTGATCGAGGCTATCGATGAGAACAGTTGCCTGCTGCACACCGGATCCAACTCGCTGGACGAGATCATCGTGTACGTCGGGCTGTTCGATTTCCCGTTCACCATCTCGGAGCCGCCGGAGTTGGTCGCCCGGGTGCGCGAGCTCGCGGACCGATTCGCTCAGGCCAGCGCTTCGCGGTAGGTGTTCACGGAGTCAGCGAGCCTGTCCAGGTCTGCCCGCATCTTGGCCAGGCCCGTGTCGTCAAGGCCCATGGCTTCGCCGATGATGCCCGGGATCCGCTCGGCCCGCTTGCGCAGGGCGACGCCTTCCGGTGTCAGGCTGATCCCGACCGAGCGCTCGTCCTTCGCTTGCCGGGTGCGCTTGACATATCCGGCGTATTCGAGGCGCTTGAGCAGGGGTGAGAGGGTGCCGGAGTCGAGGTTGAGCTCGGCGCCCAGCTCCTTGACAAGCCGGTGGTCCCGCTCCCAAAGCGCGAGCATGACGAGGTACTGCGGGTACGTCAGGTCCATCTCCTCGAGCAGGACGCGGTACAGAGCGGTCACCGCACGGGACGCGGAGTACAGCCCGAAGCACACCTGGTCATCGAGACGCAACGACATCCCACCATGATGCCGCGCAACTTTGCGGCACGCAACTCAAGTGGCCTTCATCTCATTGCACTCAAATCGATTGTGCACAACTTAGTTGCGGACTAACTTCGTTTTCGTCAGCTCGAACCGGAGACGGACTCGAATCCCGAGCCAGCTCAACCCGAGATGCCCACCGAGACGGCCCGAACCCCGAGCCAGCTCGCCCCGAAATGCCCACCGAGACGGCCCGAACCCCGAGCCAACTCAACCCCGAGATGGCCCGGATCCCGAGTCGCCTCGAACCCCGAGGAGGAAGAAATGACCGCCAACCCGCGCAACCTGGTTCTCGAGCCGGCCGCCCAGGCGTTCGTCGAGGCAACCGCTGAGCCGCCGTACCTCTTCGAGCTGCCGCCTGCCGAGGGCCGCGCCGCTGTCGACGGTGTCCAGGACGGTCCGGTGGACATGCCGCCTGCCGACATCGAGACCCTGCACGACATCCCCGGCGTCCCTGAGGTTCGGATCGTCCGGCCGCAGGGCGTGACCGGGCCGCTTCCGGTGATCGTGTACATCCACGGCGCCGGATGGGTTTTCGGCAACTTCCACACGCACGAGCGCTTGGTTCGTGAGCTTGCCGTCGGCACCGGTGCCGCGGTGGTCTTCCCGGAGTACGACCGTTCGCCGGAGGTGCGCTACCCGGTCGCGATCGAGCAGAACTACGCGGCCGCCAAATGGGTTGCCGAGCACGGCGCCGAGAAGAACTTGGACACCACCCGGATCGCGATCGCGGGCGACTCGGTCGGCGGGAACATGACCGCCGCGGTGACCTTGATGGCCAAGGAGCGTGGCGACGTGACCTTCAAGCAGCAGGTGCTGTTCTACCCGGTCACCGACGCCAACTTCGACACCGGCTCGTACATCGAGTTCGCCGAGGGGTACTTCCTGCGCCGCGACGGCATGCAGTGGTTCTGGGACCAGTACACGACCGACCCGGCACAGCGCGCGGAGATCACCGCGTCGCCGCTGCGGGCGACGCTGGAGCAGCTCGCCGACCTGCCGCCCGCGTTGGTGATCACGGGTGAGGCCGACGTGCTGCGCGACGAGGGCGAGGCCTACGCGGCCAAGCTGCGTCAGGCGGGCGTGCCGGTGACCGCGGTCCGTTACCAGGGCATTGTCCACGACTTCGTGATGGTCAACGCCCTGCGCGAGACGCACGCCGCCGAAGCCGCGATCAACCAGGCGATCGCCGTGCTGAGCAAGGCGCTCAGCTAAGTACCTTGGCGACGAACTCGTTGCGGAATTTGCCCGCCGGGTCCAGTCGCCGAGCCAGATCCTCGAAGTCCTGCAGCCGCTCGTAGCGCGACTGCAGGACTTCTGGTGCCACGTCGAAGATCTTCGCCCAGTGCGGCCGCGCGTCGAATTCCGCCAGTCGTTCGCTCACCATGGAAATCACCGGCAGGACAGCGGCGCCGTCCGCGATCCAGGTGAAGTGGATGCTGACCGTGTCGCGCTCGTAGTACGGGCTCAGCCACAGCTGATCCGCTTTGATGGCACGGATTTCGCTGATCTGCAGTACCGGGTGGATGTGCTCGCGGATCTCGTTGATCGCCCGCAGGGCAGCCATGGCGTCGTGGCGCGCGACCATGAACTCGGTCTGCAGCTCCTCCCCCGCGCTCGGCGTGAACTCCGGGCGGAAGTGCGGCAGACGGTCGAAGAAGCGTCCCGGAATCCCCAGCTGTTGCGTGCAGTTCTCGGTCGCCATGCCGGGAATCGGGTGGCGTGGACCATCGGCGGGCATCGTGCCGTCGGGGATGAACTCCGGGTCTTGCGTCCGCTGCTTGACCCATACCTGGTTGATCGTGTCGCCCGACCAGTCGGTGAACAGGCTGACGCTGTACGCGCCGTCCAGAACCTCGAGAACGTTCGTGGCGAGTGGCAGTCCTTCGTGGACGTACTGCCGGATCTCGAAGGCGGGCACCAGATCCAAAGTCACGCTGGTGACAATGCCGAGCGCGCCAAGGTTGACCACGGCGCCATCGAAGTCTTCATCACCGCGGTTGAGGGTGACGCTTGAACCGTCGGCGGTGACGATCTCCAGTCCGACAACGGAAGTGGACAGACTTCCGTTGCCGGATCCCGATCCGTGTGTCGCGGTGGCGATCGCACCGGCGACCGAGATGTGCGGCAGCGAGGCGAGGTTGGGCAGCGCGTACCCCTTCGCGTCCAGGTCTTCGACGAACTGCGAGTACCGCAGGTCAGCCGAGACCTTGACGCGGGGAGCGCCGGCGTCGAACTCGACGAATTTCGGCATCCGCGCCAGTGAGACGAGCTCACCCCCAGTGTTCGCGAGCTCGTTGAACGAATGCCTCGTGCCCAACGCCCTGATCTGCCGCGATTTCGCGACCGTCGACCGCAGATCGGCGAGGGTGGCCGGGTGATGGATCTCGGTAGCGCGGTACGTGACGTTGCCTGCCCAGTTCTTCTCCACCCGGCCAGTCTGTCATCAGTATTCGTCCCGGTACTTCATCTCCGGGCTGCCTGCCTGCACGCCGAGGCCTGTTGACCTGCCCTTCGGCTCTTCCCAGTCTTCCTGGCGGCCGAGTGCGGTGATGTCGAGGATGGCCGTGGCGCTCGTCAGCAGCTCGACGCCGCGGCCGTACGAGGAGTACGTGTGGAAGACGCGTTCGCCGTCGCGCAGGAACGTGCTCATCCCGGGCAGCTCGAACGGCTGGTCGCCCTCGACGTAGTAGCCCGTACCGCCTTCGATGTGGGCTTCCTTCGACCGGTAGTTGTAGACAATCGGCTTGACCGACTCGTCGTGCGTGACGTCGAAGTCGTAGTTGAAGTCGCTGCCGTAGGAGGAGTACCAGGGCACATTCCAGCCCATCCGCGCCTTGAACTTGGTGATCTTGTCAATGGGCGCGCGGGAGATGGCGGCGAATGTCGTGCCGCGGACGTTGAGGTGCGTGAGGTGCCCGATGTCGTCGAGGAAGCCCGAGCAGCTCTTGCAGCCCCCGTCCCACGTCGGGTCGAACATGAAGTGGTAGACGACCAGCTGCGGCCGGCCTTCGAAGATGTCGAGCAGGCTGGCCTTGCCGTCGGGCCCTTCGAACACGTACGGCTTGTCGATCTCGACCATCGGCAGCCTGCGGCGGTCGGCGTTCAGCTCGTCCCGTGCCTTGGTCGCCGCCTTCTCCTTGACCAGCAGCTCCTGCCGGGCGGCCAGCCACTCGTCCCGGGACACGACCTGAGGAAGACTCATGTTTTGCTCCTTTCTCGCCCGTATAGACCCGTGGCGTGCGCAAAACTCATCGCATCCCATAAAGATTTTCTCTGGGCTTTAGCCGTTGTCGGCGAATGGCGGTGATTCGTAGAGTGGCGAAACCCTGCACCCCTCAACGATGAGGAGAGTCCACATGGGACTCACACGTCGGTCGTTCCTTGCCTTGACAGGCACATCCCTGCTGGTAACGCCCAGACCCGCGCGGGCGGCGAGCCCACCGGGAGACGTCGTCGGCAAGATCACTGTCGGCTACCAAGGCTGGTTCGCCTGCGCAGGCGACGGCGCGCCGATCAACGGCTGGTGGCACTGGAGCCACAACTGGGGACAACCGCCATCACTGAGCAACAATGTCATCAAGGCGTGGCCGGACATGCGCGAATACACCCGCACGTACCAGACGGCCTACCCAGCATTGAACAACGGCCAGCCCGCGACATTGTTCTCGTCCTACGATCAGAGCACAGTGGACATTCACTTCAGATGGATGCAGCAGTACGGCTGCGACACCGCGGCATTGCAGAGGTTCAACCCCTTCGGCGGCGAAGGCCCAACCCGCGACGCGATGGCCACCAAGGTGCGCACGGCCGCCGAAGCGACCGGCCGCAAGTTCTACATCATGTACGACGTCACCAACTGGACGGACATGCAGTCCCAGATCAAGACGGACTGGTCGTCGAAGATGGCAGCGTTGACGGCGTCGAGCGCCTACGCGCGCCAGAACGGCAAACCGGTCGTCGGTATCTGGGGATTCGGCTTCAACGACAGCGGCCGCCCATGGGGACCGGCGCCGTGCCTCGACGTGATCAACTGGTTCAAGGCCCAGAACTGCTACGTCATGGGCGGCGTGCCAACGTGGTGGCGAACCGGCACAGGCGATTCCCGGCCGGGCTTCCTCGAGGTGTATCGCGCGTTCAACATGATCTCGCCGTGGATGGTCGGCCGTATCGGAAACATAGGCGACTCGGACCGCCTGTACAACGAAGCGACAGTGCCCGACCAGAACTACTGCAACGCCAACGGCATCGACTACCAACCATGTGTCCTGCCCGGCGACGTCGCCGAACGCCAACGCGCGCACGGAGACCTGATGTGGCGGCAGTTCTACAACGTGGTCCGCGCGGGCGCCCAAGGCATCTACATCTCGATGTTCGACGAGTACAACGAGGGCAACCAGATCGCGAAGACCGCGGAGAACGCTTCGATGGTTCCGTCCGGGTCGGGTTTGTGGGCTCTGGATGAGGACGGAACGCCGTGCTCGTCGGACTACTACTTGCGGCTCACCGCGGACGGCGGCCGGATGTTGAAGGGGCAGTTGGGTTTGACGCCGACGCGTCCGACGCGTCCGGTCCTCTGAGGCTGGTTACGAGCATGCCGAAGGCGATGTGGTCCATGTATTGCGGGATCTTCGGCAGTTGTTGGATCGCGGGATAGCGCCGGCCGATGATCTCCAGGTCGAGGATGGCGATCATCAAGCCGGCCACCGCACCGCCGATAGGCCCCAGCCCGCGCCCCGAACCCGCCACGCCGTCAGTCATCTCCGGCGCGCGCCTCTGGTCCACAGCGTCGATCATGGCGGCCCAGAACACAGATATCCCCAGGTGAACGGCAGCGCCTGCCAGAATTGTCAGACCCTCCTGATAACGTGAAATCAAGGGGGTCCCCCGGGCGAATTCCTCTCGCGATGAAGCATGGGCCGACGGATCCGCAGTTGGCTCGCTGAGCCTTCGCGGACCGCGCGACCTGCGGAAACCCGAAACTGTCAGACCCCGCTGATAACGTGAAAACAAGGGGTTCCCCCGGCGGAATTCCTGTTGCGATGGGGTGTACGCGGGGGCGGTTTTTCCGCCGGGTAGGAGGGTCGCGGCGGCGCGTGTTGCTGCCAGGGGGTCGCGGCCAGTTATCAGTGCGTGCAGGGTGGACGGCGCGCCGCTTAACGCTGCCGCGATGATGACGCGGGATGGCCATCGCACATGTCCAAGCATCGCATGATCGCGTCGAGAATGATCGGGTCTCCTCGGGGTGGGTGTCTGCGGGTTCACGGTGATGGGTCGCCAACAGCAGTAGGATCGCAATCGGCGCAGGCGCGTTCATCGCGTAGCCGCGCGCGTTGTCACTCAACTGCCGCTCGGGGGATTGATGAAGCTGCATGAAGGCTGGGACAACAATGCGCAGGATTGGATCAAATGGTCTCGGGCGCCTGGCCACGATTCATACTGGCAATACCACCGAGCAGCGTTTTTGCCTCTCATCCCGCCGCCGGGCAAGTTGACCGTCGACGTTGGTTGTGGCGAGGGGCGGGTTACCCGTGATCTGCAGGAACTTGGCCATCGAGTGGTGGGGATCGACCGTTCTTTGACGATGGCGCGTGCGGCCGGTGAGCAGTCACATGCCGTCGTGGCCGACGCGACGGCGCTTCCCTTCGCCACCGGTAGCGCCGATTGCGCGGTCGCGTTCATGAGCTTGCACGACATCGATCAGATGCGGGAAAGCGTGCGGGAGATCGCCCGGGTTCTGGCTCCCGGTGGGCACTTGGTGCTGGCGATCGTGCACCCGATCAACACGGCGGGTGGGTTCGTCGAGGGGGACGAGGTGGACCGGCCGTACGTGATCGCCAAGCCTTACTACGAGCATCGGCAAGAGGTCTTCGTCATCGACAAGGATGGCCTCACCATGACGTTTCACAACGCGCATCGGCCGCTGCAGGAGTACACCGAAGCGCTCGCGGATGCTGGATTCGCCATCACGAGGTTGCGTGAGCCGACCAACCCGGATCCCGCGAGCGCGTGGAGCCGCATGCCGTTGTTCCTCAACATCGTTGCCAGGCGCTGACGTCATGGGCACTTCTGCGCAAGGTTGATCTGGTTCGCCCCAGCGGGGGCTCGATCCGGCTGACTGGCCGGATGGTCGGCACGACCGCCATCGGCGGCCGGAGTTGGCAGGTTTGGCAGGGAGCGACGGCTCCAACAACGCCATCTCGTAGGTGGCGTCGTTGCCCATTTCATCGGGCAGGCCAGACGGGTGGCATGGGATGTATCTCGGATTCCCAGTGGGGGCTTGGGAATCCGGGCGCCGACCGGGCCGATGCTGACCGCTTCCAGAAGGACCTTCTCTTGCCTCCCAGAGACTCCGGGTTGTGGCTAGGGCGCGAGAGTAGCCACGGCGTCGGCTGGTTCGTTCGCTGCTTGCCAAGCCGGAACGCAGAGGCGGACTGCCGAGGCATGAGCGGTCAACAGTCCAGACGTGTGGCGGGAGTGCACCCCGGATTCCCAAAGTGGACTGGGAATCCGGGCATCGGCGGATCACAAGGTCGAGGACCTTAGGTGCTTATCGCTTCCAGAAGGACTTTCGCTTGCCTCCGAGGGATTCCAGGGTTGTGATCGTGCTGTTCCAGCGGTTGGCGATGTCTGCGTCGGATGTTGTTGGGGTTTCGAGGGTTGTGGCTAGGGCGGCGAGGGTGGCGATGGCGTTGGGGGGTTCGTTCGCTGCTTGCCATGCTGGGACGCGGATGCGGATTGCTGAGGCGAGGGTGGTGAGTAGGCCGGCCTTGGTCGTGGTGGGGTCGTTTTCCGCTGCGCGGAGAGCCTTCAGTCGCTCGGCGATGAAGTCGGCCAAGGTTGTTGGCGTTGGGCCCACTGGGTCTTCGAACGATTGGGCGCCGCCGCGGGCGCGCTTGGGGGTGGGCGGTGGTGCACCGAAGGGGCCGTCTGGGGGCGGTGGTGGTGCGCCGAACGAATCACCTGGGGCGCTCGGTGGTGGTGCTGCCTGTTCGTCTGTGGCGGGGGTGCTTTGGTAGTTCGCCCTTTGGGCGAGGCCTGGGCGGCCGCCCAGCTTGACGGCGCCGCCTGGTGCAGCGGGTGGTCCGCCCTGGTACGAGTCGAATGCTGGGCTGTGGGCGGCGAATGCGGCAGCGCCGTACGCACGTGCTGCTGCCATCGGTGCGCCCGCTGGGATGGGAGCGTTCATTTCCCAGCCGCTGGGGAGGTCGACGGGTTGGGTCACTTTGTGGGTCTTGCCGCCTTCGTTCACGACTCGGTGGTCGACTGCGACGAATGCGGTGAAGCGCGAGAGCACTCCGAACTTCAGTGATGTGTCGATGATCTGGGTTTCCAGCGGGGTTTGGTCGCCGAAGCCGATGACGTACTGGTCTTCGAGGTCACGGATTCGTGCCCTGGCCCAGAGTGCTCCGAGGCTTGGGTTCTCGCTCGGGGTTGCTGCGACTTCGGCGTGCCAGCCGTCTGCGCTGGTCACCGTGACCGAACCTGTCGGTGTGCCGGTGAAGCGGCCGGTGACCATCACCGGGACGCCTTCGAACAGGTCGGGGATCGGGCTTGGTGCCACCGAATCCGGCTCCATCGCGAGCCCCGAGGCGGTGAGGCTCAGGCCGACCGCTACGGGTGCGCCGATGCGTCGGTGGATGTTCTGCATCGCGTCGTCCAGGCGGTCTTCGGACTCCACCAGCTCGTACCGGCCGGACGATCCGGCCAGGCGCTGCAGGAATGCCTCGTTGACGGCACGGTCGATGCCGACGGTGTGCACGCGGACGCCCGACAATGCCTGTGACAGTTCGCGCAGTAGCTGGTCTTCGTTGCCGATTTGGCCGTCGGTGACCAGGACCAGGACTCGGTCGCGGTCTGGGGATTCGGTCAACAGTGAGGCGGCGCGGCGCAGCGGCAGTAACATCTCGGTGCCGCCGCGAGCGTCCAGACCGGACAGGAACTCCACGGCACGGAATCGGTTGCGGTCGTTGGCTTCCGCGAACGAAGACGACAACGTCGGCGGCGTGATCACCTCGTGGTCGAACGCCAGCACGGCGAACCTGTCGGCGGAGCCGAGGGTGTCCACGATCCGGGCTGCCGCTCGCCGGGCAGCGACCATCTTCCAGCCGCCCATCGAGCCCGAGCGGTCCAGGACCAGTACGACATCTCGAGGACGCGCGAGGGCATTGGTCGACGGCGGCAGCACAGTCAACGCGAAGGTGCCGCCGGAGTCGCCCTCGGGCACAACGGCGAGCGACGTGCTGATCGCGTCGGCGCCGTAGCGCAGGCGTAGGATGAAGTCACGGTCGGCGCGCTCTCCTGGATCGAGCCGGACCTGCGTCCCACGCGGAGCGTCCGAGGTGGCGAGTGCGTGCAGGCTGGATGAGATTCCCTGCAGTGGCAGAGAACCCGCATCGATGTCGACGACCACCGACAGCTGGACCGGATTCGGGAAGCCCGGCAGGAGTACCGGTGGGCTGATCCGGGACGCGTCCGGAACGGCATCCGTGTCACGGGCGACACCGTCGCCGACCTGCTCCCCCGCCAGCGGCGCGCCGGGGATGTAGCGCGGCGCCACGACCAACGGGAACCGGAAGGTCGCCTCATTGTCCTCATAGGACAGGTGGCTCGCCAGGGTGAGGTGCACGCTGACGCGCTCGCCGGGCATGATGTTGCCGACGCGCATGGTGAAGACGCCGGGCCGTTCCTCTTCGGCGATCGACGCGCGTTTGCCTTCGGCGATCGCCTGGTCATAGCTCTCACGCGCGGCGCCGCGTTCCTTGAGCACGCCCTCGACCACACGCCCGTCGGCCTCCATCCGCAGCGCGGTGACCGCGGCGCGTGGCGGCAACGGGAAGATGTATGTGGCTTCGAGCGGTTCCTCGTACGGATTGTGGAAGCCTTGGGTGACTTCGATGCTGGTCGCCAGGCCGGTGATGGCAGCACGGACGTCGATCAGTTCCAGCGGCAGGTTGCCGCGTGACGTGTGCAGGCAGCCCAGCCCGTCGTCCTCGGTCGGCCGACCAGGTGCCTCAGTTTCGATCAAGTCAACATGAGTGCTCATGCTTGTTCCCCTCCAGCGGTCGGCGCCAGGCCGAGCCGGCCGAGCACTTCGAGCAGCGGTGCGGCGGCTGCCTCGATGGCCGCGAGTTCGTCCGCGCTGGGCGCACGATCCGCGGCATCCAGTACGACAGTGACACTGTCAGCGAGGCGGATTCCGTGAACCGCCTTTGTTACAGTATCGCCGCTTCTTGCAGTGTCGTTGCGTGTCTCACCAGCGTCGTGAGACGACACAGGACGGTCGTGTGCGTGCCCTTTCCAGAACTGCGCAGACGTCCCGACCTCCACCTGCGGTCGCACGATGTCCACGTGCGCCACCCCGGCCAGCTCCGCCAGCCGTTCGTCGGTCGCCCCGAGCAGCAACTCCTGGATCTTCGCCAGCGTGTTGCCCGTGGCCTGCAGTTTCTTGACCGCGACGATTTGTAAGAGCTGACGGCGCCCGTACAGCACCGTCCGCCCACGCGTCGCCGCCGGTCGGTCAACCAGACCGATCGTGGTGTACCACCGGATCGTTCGACGGTCGGGCAACTCCCGGACCCGACCGTTGCTCTGGCCGTTGTAGTCCTCGGCCAGCAGCTCGGCAACCCGATCCGGGAGCTGTTCGATCGTCCACAGTTCGCTCACACTGCAATGTTGCCATTCGAATCTGACACTGTCAATGTTGCAGTGTCAGCCGTCCACAGGAAGGGGAAGGTTCAGGTCGCCGGCGTCGCGTCCAGATCCTGCGACAACAGCTCGGCCAACTCCTCAAGCGCCGCCTCGGCGCCGTCGCCTTCCGCGGACAGTTCGACCTCTTCCTCGAACTTCACACCCAGGGCCATCACGGCCAGAATGCTCGACGCCGCAACGCCTTTCTCACCGGGCCGGCCGATCAGCACAGGCACCGGCTGACGGGCGGCGGCTTGGGCGAACAGGCCCGCGGGACGGGCGTGCAGCCCCACGGTGGACGCGATCTTCACTCGCTTGGTCGCCATGGTTCTCCTCCGTCGCAGAGAAGCCCACGGTAACCACGGCCAATGTGGTTAAGCAAGGGTTTCGTGTTGGTTTAGTTTGATTTACATGGTTACACTTGGAGTACGCGCGGCCCGACGGCCGAGATCTCGTCGGCCACGGCGTCGTCGATCCCGGTGTCCGTAATAAAGGTGTCGATGTCGCCGAGATCGGCGAAGCGCGAGAAGTGGTCGTTGCCGACCTTCGTGTGATCGGCCAGCAGCACACACCGGCGGCCACTCGCGATCGCGGCCTTCTTGACCATCGCCTCCGCGGGATCCGGTGTCGTCAGGCCACGGTCGACCGAAACCCCGTTCGTGGCAATGAAGACGACCTCGACGAACGTGTCCCGAAGCGCCTGCAGGGCCCATGCGTCCACAGAAGCCAAGGTCCGGCTGCGCAACCGGCCGCCGACAAGCATCACTGTCACATTCGGACGCGTGATCAGTGACAGTGCGATGTTCACCGAGTGCGTGACCACGGTCAGCTCACGGTCCACAGGCAACGCGTCGGCCATGCGCGCGGTCGTCGTGCCCGCGTCCAGGAGAATCGTCCCGGACTCCGGCAACTCGGCCAGCGCGGCCTTGGCGATCCGGTCCTTCTCCTCGGTCATCACGGTCTCGCGCACCGACAACGCGGGCTCGAAGCCGAGCCGCTCCACTGGTATCGCGCCGCCATGCACGCGGCGCAGCACGCCGTGTCGTTCCAAGACGGTCAGGTCACGACGGATCGTCTCGGTGGTGACGTCGAACTCCTCGGCCAGCGCGGCGACGTCGACACGCCCCTTCGCCCTGGCTCGTTCGAGGATCACTTGCTGCCGTTCCTCCGCGTACATGATGTGACTTTATGTTGATTCGTGCGCGCCAGCAACAGCTAGGTCTTGCAAACCCACATGAACACATGCACAATCACTTAAATCCACGTTTGGTGTGCGTTGAACCACATGGGAGGTGGCAACGAGCGTGATCGTCACGGTGACGGCGAACCCGAGCATCGACCGGACGGTCGAGGTGGGCGCGCTCGTGCGCGGCGGGCTGCACCGGGCCACCGGTGTGCACGTCCAGCCGGGCGGCAAGGGGATCAACGTCGCCAGGGCGTTGGTGTGCAACGGAATCAAGGCGCGCGCGGTCGTTCCCGCGGGCGGCGCCGAAGGTGAGCAGCTGATCAGCCTGCTCAGCGACTACAGCATCGACGTCGTACGAGTGTCCACACTGGGACCGGTACGGATGAACGTCAGCGTGATCGAGCCGGACGCGACCGTCACCAAGCTGAACGAGCCAGGCGCACGACTGAGCGACGACGAAACCGCGGCACTGGCCGACGCCATCATCAACGCGTCCCACAACGCGTCCAACGTCGTCCTGGCAGGAAGTCTGCCACCTGGCGTGCACGACGACTTCTACGCCGGACTGATCAGCCGCCTTGCCGACGAGGACATCCCGGTCGTCGTCGACACCAGCGGTCCCGCCCTGCGCGCGGCCCTAGCGGCCGGCCCGGCGTTGATCAAACCGAACCACCACGAACTCGAAGAGGCCGTCGACCGTCCACTGCCGACACTCGGCGACGTCGTCGAGGCCGCACAGCACCTACGTTCCCTTGGCGCGAAAGCGGTTCTCGCCAGTCTCGGCCAGGACGGCGCGGTGCTTGTGGACGGTGAGGGCACATGGCACGCCGAAGCGCCGGTCGTGTCCGCACGAAGCTCGGTGGGGGCTGGTGACGCGATGCTCGCCGGTTTCCTCGCCGCAGGAGGGAAAGGACACCAGGCGCTGGTGTCCGCAGTGGCCTGGGGCGCGGCCGCGGTGTCGCTGCCGGGCAGCACCATGCCGCGGCCGGACGACCTCCGGCCGCACCTCGTCGAGGTGCACCCACGGATCAAGGCAGGCCGGGAACTACGCGGGGACAACTGAAAGCACCACCAGTACAGGAAGTGTCGACGATGACAAAGACTGAAGACGCGCCATCGCGAGCGCACCAGTTGCGGGCCTCGGTGCAACGCTTCGGCGGCCACCTCGCCGGCATGGTGATGCCCAACATCGGCGCATTCATCGCATGGGGCCTGATCACCGCGCTGTTCATCCCGTCGGGCTGGTTGCCGAACGCACAACTGGCCGAACTCGTCGATCCGATGGTCAAGCTGCTGCTGCCGGTCCTGATCGGCTACACCGGCGGCCGCCTCGTGCACGGTCAACGCGGTGCGGTCGTCGGTGCCGTGGCCACCGTCGGTATCGCGGTCGGCGCGGACGTGCCGATGTTCCTCGGCGCCATGCTGGTCGGTCCGCTGACGGCGTACCTGCTGAAGCTGTGGGACAACTCGGTCGGCGAGAAGGTCGGCCCCGGTTTCAAGATGCTGGTCGACAACTTCAGCGCGGGCATCATCGGCGGTGCCATGGCCGTGCTGGGTTCGCTGGCGATCGGCCCGGTCGTCGAGGGCATCACCAAGGCGCTGGGCAACGGCGTGCAGTTCCTGCTCGACGCGCACCTGCTGCCGCTCGTGTCGGTGATCGTCGAGCCCGCGAAGGTGTTGTTCCTCAACAACGCCATCAACCACGGCGTGCTGTCCCCGTTGGGCGTCACTCATTCCGCGGAGACGGGCAAGGCCATCGAGTTCCTCATCGAACCGAACCCTGGTCCTGGCCTGGGCATCCTGGTCGCGCTCGCACTGTTCGGCGCGCGGGCGGCACGGGCGACCGCACCCGGTGCGATCGTGATCCAGTTCCTCGGCGGGATCCACGAGATCTACTTCCCGTACATCCTCGCGGCGCCGCGGCTGATTCTGGCCGCCATCGCGGGTGGCGCGTCCGGCGTGCTCGTCTTCAGCATCTTCGGCGCGGGCCTGACCGCCACACCTTCGCCCGGCAGCATCTTCGCGGTACTCGCCGTGACACCCAAGGGTGGCTGGCTCGGTGTGCTCGCCGGTGTGGTGATCTCGGCGGCGGTGTCGTTCATCATCGCCTCCCTGTTGCTGAAGTTCGGCAGGGACGCGCGCAAGGCCGAACGTGAGCAGGAAGTCGCCAACGGCGGGACTGTCAAGTCCTGAAAGGAAAGCCTGACATGAGCAGCATCGAAGGGTCCGCGATCAAGAAGGTCGTCATCGCCTGCGACGCCGGGATGGGCAGCAGCGTGATGGTCGCGTCCCAGCTGGCCAAGCGGCTCAAGCCGTACAAGGTCTCGGTCACCCACACGCCGGTCAACGACATCCCGCAGGACGCGGATGTCGTGCTGTGCCAGACGACGCTGCTGGCCAGGGCACGCAAGACCACGGGAGAAACCGTCGTACTCGGGTTCCAGAGCTTCCTCGGCGACCCGGTGTTCGACAGGGTCGAGGCCGCGATACGGGACGGTGGGTCACTTGCCGACTGAGCGGACCTCGCTGCTCACCGCCGAAGGCATCCACCTCGGCCGCACCGCGAAGGACCGAGCGGACGCGATCGACCAGTGCGGTCGCGCCCTGCTCGAGCTCGGTGCGGTCGAGGCGGAGTACCTGCCGGCGATGCACGAACGTGAGGAGTCGTTGTCGACCTTCATCGGTGAAGGCGTCGCGATTCCCCATGGCACGGATCAGGGACGTCAGTACGTGAAACGCACGACGCTCGTGGTCCTGCAGTTCCCCGATGGCGTGGAGTGGGGTCCCGGCAACACGGTCCAGCTGTGCGTCGGCATCGCGGCGAACGGATCCGAGCAGGTCGGGATCCTGTCCGCGCTGGCCCAGGTGCTGATGGACGGCGAGAAGGCCGCCAAGTTGCGGCAGGCGGCCGACGCCGGGACGGTGCTGGACCTGCTGCAGTCGATCGACGAGGAGAAGGACTAGTGAAGGTCGCGCGCTTCTACGCGCCAGGGGACATCCGCATCGAACAGGCGCCCGAGCCGTCGGCGGGGCCCGACGAGCTCAAGCTGAAGGTGCACAACTGTTCCACGTGCGGAACGGACCTGAAGATCTTCCGGCACGGGCACCACCACATCGACCCGCCCCGGGTGATCGGCCACGAGATCGCGGGCGAGGTCGTCGAGGTCGGCTCGAATGTCGACGGCTGGCAGCCGGGCGACCGCGTGCAGGTGATCGCCGCGATTCCGTGCGGTGAGTGCCCGGACTGCAAGCGCGGTTGGATGACCATCTGCCCGAACCAGCGGTCAATGGGCTACCACTACGACGGTGGCTTCGCCGAGTACATGATCGTCCCGCACGCGGTGCTCAAAGTGGACGGTGTGAACCGGATCCCGGACTCGCTGTCGTACGCGGAAGCCTCGGTGGCGGAACCGTTCGCGTGTGTCCTCAACGGACAGGAGCTGGCTCGCGTCGGCGAAGGCGACACGGTCGTCGTGGTCGGCGCCGGGCCGATCGGCTGCCTGCACGTCCGGCTCGCCCGCGCTCGTGGCGCGGAGGCCGTGTACCTCGTCGAGTTGTCACGTCAACGCCTGGAGATGGCCGCGGGACTGGTCAAACCGGACGCGGCGATCTGCTCGACGGACGTCGACCCCATCGAGGAAGTGCTGCGCCTGACCGACGGCCGGGGCGTCGACGTGGTGATCACGGCCGCAGCCGCGGGCAAAGCGCAGGAAGACGGCCTCAAGATGGCCGCGAGGCGCGGCCGCATCAGCTTCTTCGGCGGCCTGCCCAAGGACAACCCGATCATCGCCTGCGACTCCAACCTCGTGCACTACCGCGAGCTGACGATCGTGGGCGCCAACGGCTCAAGCCCTTCGCACAACAAACAAGCGCTAGAGCTCATCGCGTCCGGCGCGGTGCCGGTCGACGACCTGATCACGCACCGGATGCCCCTGGACGGCGTGCTCGACGCGATCCACACGGTGAGCACCGGCGAGGCCATCAAGGTGACAATCGAACCGTAAGGAATCTCCCGGCGGCCACCGGGGTTGACCTGGACATGGAAGCTCGTGGACGAGTCAAGATCGAACCGGGCACCAAGCGTGTCCGGGTCTACCTCGGTGGTGCACTGGTCGCGGACACGTTGGCGCCGGTGTACGTGTGGGAGGTTCCGTACTATCCCGCCTACTACATTCCGCGCGCCGACGTGAAGGTCGAGCTGATCGCCTCGGGCAACACCGACCGCTCCCCCTCACGCGGCGAAGCGACCTTGTACACCGTCAAATCGGGCGACAAGGAAGCGGTGGACGCGGCCCGGATCTACCCGGACTCGCCCTTGGAAGAGCTGCGTGACCTGGTCCGGTTCGACTTCGCCGCGATGGACGCGTGGTTCGAGGAGGACGAGGAGATCTACGTCCACCCGCGCAGTCCGTACACGCGGGTCGACGTCCTGGGCAGCTCACGGCACGTTCGCGTGGAGATCGACGGGGTGAGCGTCGCCGAGTCGGCCAACGCGCGGCTGCTGTTCGAAACCGGCCTGCCGACCAGGTACTACCTGCCGAAAACCGCGGTCCGGATGGATCTTCTCGAGCCGAGTGCCACCCACACGGCATGCCCGTACAAGGGTGAGGCGTCGTACTACTCGGTGCGTGTCGGGGACAAGCTGCACGAGGACGTCGTGTGGTACTACGACACTCCCCTGCCCGAGAGCCAGAAGATCCAAGGCATGGTGGCGTTCTACAACGAAAAAGTTGACACCTTTGTGGACGGGGTGCTCCAGCCGAGGCCGAAAACTCACTTCTCGTGACCGATCGAGCGTCCCTTTTGGCCTAACCACCCGGTTGTGGGCTGAACTCCACTGTGGACGTGACCACTTCCTTCTAGCGTTCTGCCTCGGGAGCGCACCGGGAGGAAGAAGGTCTTTATGGGTGACATGTCACGCCGGGTCGCGCTGATGGGCGTACCGGCGGCAGCGGCGGGAACACTGGCGGTCCAGGCCCCTGGCACGACTGAGCTGTCGTTCACGGCGACCCGGTCGAAGAACACGCTTCCGCTCAGCCCGCCGCTGGGCGCGCCGTTCATCATCTACCTGGCTCTGCGGGATCCCGTGGGCAGCTCGATCGGCGACGGCTCGCTCACCGCGATGGTGGTCGACCTGATTCCGGATGTGCCACCGAAGATCGTCATCCAGCTGAAGGTGATCTTCCGGCTGGCCGATGGGGAGATCCACGCCAGCGGCATGCAGATCCGGCAGGTGCCCGAGCCCGGCAAGCTGCATCCGTTGGCGATCACCGGTGGCACACGCGCCTATGCCTCTGCACGCGGCGAAGGAACTGTCGAGCACGTGACCGCCGATGTCTCCGCGATCACGCTTCGGGTGGTAACCGACTGATGTGAACGTCGTGAGTGTTTCGGCCGGTTAGAACCGGCCGAAACACTCACGAGGGCTGATCAGCCGAAGGTGTCCGGGTGCGGACCGGTGCGCTCGTTCTTGTCCAGTGTGGACAGCTCGGTCATGTCCGCGTCGGCCAGTTCGAAGTCGAACAGCTCGAGGTTCTCCTTGATCCGCGCCGGGGTCACCGACTTCGGGATCACCACGTTGCCGAGCTGCAGGTGCCAGCGCAGCACGACCTGGGCGGGCGTCCGGCCGACCCGCTTGGAGATCGCCACGACCGTCGGGTGCGTCAGCAGGTCACCGCCCTTGGCCAGCGGGCTCCACGCCTCGGTCGCGATGCCCAGCTTGGTGTGCACCTCGCGAAGCTCGTTCTGCTGGAGGTACGGGTGCAGCTCGACCTGGTTGACCGCGGGGACCCGGCCGGCCTCGTTGATGATGTGCTCGAGGTGGGACGGCTGGAAGTTCGACACACCGATGGCGCTGACGCGGCCTTCGTCGGCCAGCCTGATCAGGGCCTTCCAGCTGTCGACGTAGCGGTTCTGCTTCGGCGCCGGCCAGTGGATCAAGTAGAGGTCCAGGTAGTCCAGGCCGAGCAACGACATGCTCTTGTCGAACGCGCGCAGCGTCTCGTCGTAGCCCTGGTCGGCATTCCACAGTTTGGTGGTGATGAACAGTTGTTCCCGTGGGAGTCCAGCAATCGCTTTGCCGACGCCTTCCTCGTTGCCGTAGGCCGCGGCGGTGTCGATGCTGCGGTATCCGGCGTCGAGCGCGGCGGTGACCGCGTCGAACGTCTCCGCTTCGGGTACCTGGAACACGCCGAAGCCGACCTGCGGCATGGCCACGCCGTTGTTGAGCTTGATGGTTGGGATGTCCGGCACGATGATCCTTTCAGCACGACTACCGGCGTAAGCAATATTTGCAGACGCCTCGTATCTTACAACATCCGGATTGGCCGCAACCGTGGCCGAGATGTCCGAAAAGTCCGTTCGGCGGCGATACGGTCAAGGTATGCAGATCGCATTCGTTGTTTACCCAGGAATGACGGCCCTAGACGCGATCGGGCCGTATGAACTTCTACGCTCGATCCCGAACTCGGAGATCCGGTTCGTGGCCCCCGCGCCAGGCAAGATCGTCACGGACAGTGGTGTGCTCGTCCTCGGCGCCACGCATTCGTTCGACGAGACCCCGTCACCCGACATCGTCCTCGTCCCCGGCGGCTCCAACGGCACGGTCGGCGCGATGAACGACAAGGCGCTGATCTCGTGGCTGCAGGCGGTGCATCCCAAGACGGCGTGGACGACCTCGGTGTGTTCCGGCGCGTTGATCCTGGCGATGGCCGGGTTGCTGCAGGGCGTTCCCGCCACGACCCACTGGGTCTGCCAGGAGGTGCTGGGGTCGATGGGCGCGATTCCCCAGCCGGACAAGCGAATCGTGCACGCGGGCAAGATCGTCACCGCTGCGGGCGTGTCGGCGGGAATCGACTTGGCGTTGTGGCTCATCGGCGAGATCTGCGGCCCGGACCAGGCCAAGCGTTCCCAGGTGGAGATCGAGTACGATCCGCAGCCGCCGTACGACGCGGGACATCCCAGCAAGATCAGCCCGGAAATGCTGGAGGAAGTCCGAAGCAAGCTCATCGCCGACGCACAGAAGGCCACGGTGGCCACGACTTCCTGGTAGCAGACCTGCCCATAAGGCCGCGCGATCTTCAGTAGCCAGCTGATGTGCTGGCGGGGTACGAACGGTTATGCGCCGAATAGTCATCGTGGGGGCCGGCCAAGCGGGGATGTTGCTTGCGTTGGGGCTTCAGCAGCACGGATACGAGATCACGGTCGTGACCGAGCGGGACGCGGACACGATCCGGACTGGGCGTGTGCTGTCGAACCAGTGCATGTTCGACAATGCGCTGCGGTTCGAGCGGCAACAAGGGTTGAACTTCTGGGACGACCGGGCACCGACCGTCGATGGGGTGGCATTTCGGGCAGCCGCGGGCATCCAGTGGGAATCGCCGCTGGACAACCCGGGCCAGTCCGTCGACCAGCGGCTCAAGATGTCCGACTGGCTCACCGAATTCGCCGACCGCGGCGGGGAGATCCGGTTGCAGCGAGTCGGTCCGGACGACCTCGAGGAGCTGGCACGGGAGTTCGAGCTCGTCCTCGTGGCCGCGGGCCGGGGGCCGCAGTTCGCGAAGCTGTTCGCTCGTAACGACGAACTGTCGCCGTTCACCGAGCCGCAACGGGCGATCTCGCTGCTGTACTTGAAGACCACAGGACAGGAGTACCAGGGCGTCGCGTTCGCACTCGGTCCCGACGGCGAGTTCTTCCACCTTCCACTGTTGAGTGTGGACGGTGTCAGGTGTGGCATCTACTTCTCCGGCATCCCCGGCGGTCCGCTGGACTGCTGGGACGTCGCCGACGCCGAGGATTTCTTCGAGCGGGCCGAAAAGGCCTTGCAACGGCACTTCCCGTGGCTCGCGCCGATCATGGCGGACGCCGAACCCGGTGGCCCGCTTGACTTCCTCACTGGGCGGATCACTCCGGTCGTGCGTGATCCCGTTGGCACGCTTGACTCCGGCGCGAAGGTGCTGGCGATGGGCGACACCGCGGTCACCAACGACCCGATCGCGGGTCAGGGCGCGAACATGGCCGCGCACTGCGCTGCCGCGTACCAGAAAACCATTCTGGAACAGGGCGACAAGCCGTTCGACGAGCAGTTCATGCGGCTCGGGTTCCAGCGGTTCTGGGAGACCGGGCAGCACGCGACCCGCTTCTCCAACGACCTGCTGCGGCCGCCGCCAGCGCACGTCCTGGCTACTTTGGCGACGGCACAACAGGTCCCGGAAGTCGCGCACCGGTTCGCGCAGCTGTTCAACGACCCCACCGACTACACCGGCTGGCTCACCGACGAACAAGCGGCGATGCACTACATCCAGGAAGCCACGGCCCGCTGAAAGCCGTGTCCACCATTCCGGCACAGCGTGTCCACCATTCCGGCACGGTGAAATTCCCCTAGCGGCCGCGGGCCGGGAATTTCACTGTGCCGGAATGTGTATTTCATGGTGCAGGAACGGTGGACACGGGGTGCTGGAAAGGTGGACACGGCGGGGGTTAGCGGCGCTTTTTGAACTCGACTGGGCCGGTCGGGGGGATTTCGCCTCTGGGCTTTCCGTTCACCGTGACCTTGTCGCCGACTTCGGCTGGGACGAGGAACTTGCCTTCCTCGTCGGTCTCGGCCGCGCCGTGCGGTGTGGACACGACAGCTCCGGGGTCTGTCTGGCCCGCGACCCACATCCGCTCCTCGGACACCGATTCCCCGTTGTTGGACGTGATGATCGCGAAGCGCTGCACGGGCGGGCCGGCAGGCACCAGCAGTGCACTGTCCACTGTGGCGGTCACGGTGATGTCCAGTCCTGGCTTCAGTTGACCGCCCAACGCGGACCAGAAGTCGGAGTTGTCCCGTTCGCCGCCCGTCGCGATGGAAATACCTGGCACCGGTGTCACCTTGTCGTAGGGCGACTGCAGGTACTGCGCCTCGATTTCGGTGTGCATCAACAAAGCCGTCAACGTCGCGCCTAGCAACGAGTGCTCGTCGCGCATATCCGATGTCCAGGCTGTCACGAGGTAGCGGCAGTCCACTCTGGGCAGTGGGGGTCGGCGGTGTGGCCTGCCGTTCTCGTCGTGCACGGTCTCCAGGCCGTACTCGCGCTCGGACACGTTGCGGCGCACGTCCCACAGGTACAGGTTCACCGTCGGCCGCGAGACGCGGGCCGACCAGTCCTTGTCCGGCGCGTCGAACGAGATGTCGATCTCACGCTTGGGCAAGGGCACGACCGCACGCAGGAACTCCTCAAGGGACTCGTCAAGCAGGTTCAGCATTGCCGTCCCCATTCACCAGGTTGAAATAACGGTCGAACTCGGACTCGGTCCGCAGCCGCCCCATCTTCTGGAACTCACGCTTCAACGCCAGCGCGACGCGTTCCATGGTGACCGGCGCGTTCTCGTCCGCGGCAAGGAATCCGGCGCCGAGTGCGGCGTTGCGGATGATCCCACCGGTGATCCGGAACTGCTTGGCGAGGAAGTCGAAGTCCAGCTCGGCCACGGGCGCACTGGCCGGGAACGCCTGCTGCCAGATCCGTTTGCGCTGCGGCTCGTCCGGTGTCTCGAAGTCGATCGACACCGAGATCCGGCGCAGGAAGGCGTCGTCGATGTTGCGCTGCAGGTTCGTGGCCATCACGACCAGGCCGTCGTAGGACTCCAGCCGTTGCAGCAGATACGCGACCTCGATGTTGGCGTACCGGTCGTGTGCGTCGCTGACCTCGGACCGCTTGCCGAACAACGAGTCCGCTTCGTCGAAGAACAGCACCAGGTCGCCGGCGGCCGCCGCGCCGAAGATCCGTTCCAGGTTCTTCTCGGTCTCCCCGATGTACTTGCTGACCACGGCCGACAGGTCCACTTTGTACAGATCGAGGCCGAGCTCCCCCGCGACGATCTCGGCTGCCAGCGTCTTTCCCGTGCCGGACGGCCCGGAGAACAAGGCGACCACACCGGTCGACGGCAGCGGCGAGAAGCCCCAGTCCTGGTAGACCACGGTCCGGCGCTTGTACCGCGCGATCAGCTCACGCACCTGTGCGACCTGGTCGGCCGGAAGGACCAGGTCGGACATGGTTCGACGAGGCCGGATCCGGACCGAGAGCCCGTCGAGATGCCCACCAGCGAGCCGCCGGACGCCCGCCGCGACCTGCCCGGGATCACCAGCCGACGCGGCCGTGACGAGCCGCAGTTGCTCACGGGACAACGGAAACGACGGATCCGGTCCGACACCAAGCGCTTGCTCCCAGTCGGTGGCCGACGCCAGCCCGGAATCCAGCCGGATCTCCTGCCACGGCCGCCGCGGCAACGCGTCCAGCGCGAGTTCCTTGGGCGAGCTGAGGACCCAGCTCAGGTGCTCGGCCCGGTCGATCCAATCGGCCGCGGCCCGGCTCGGCGGCCCGTCCAGCTCCAGTACGACCGCGCGGTCACCGACACCGGCTTCCCGCACCACAGCCGCCCATTCGGCCGGCGTCGAGGGGGTCGGGCTCACCAGCAAAGCCTTGCCAGGCCAGCGATCACGCACCGCGGCGAGCCTGCTGTCGCTGTCCGCGCCCGTGACCAGCAACATCGACGGATCGAAGTCACCTGAGCCCACGGCTTCCAGCCGCCGCATACCCGCGGGCAAGGCGGAGTCCGCCGAGTCGTCAGCGGCAATCGCCCACGTCAAGCGCGGCGCGGGCCAGCACATCCGGGTGGCCCACGGCCCTTCAGTGCCGAGCTCCACGAACTCGGCCCGGCGCAACGGCGCGTCCGGAGCAACGCACCGGGCGTCCAAGATCCGGCTGAGGCTGGCCACAGTGAGCCGAGGCAACTGCACGTTGTCCTGGAAGTACGCGACAAGCCGCATCCGGTGCGGCGAGCGTTCCACCGCCAGCAACACAGCAAGCGCTTGGGCGTCACGGGAATCCAGCCGCGCGGTGCGCACCAGTCGGTCGAATGTGGACTGACCGGTGGCCAGCGACTCGTCGAACTGCTTACGGGCCAGTACAAGCTCGGGTTCGAGCTGACGCAGCAGGGCTTCGACCTTCGCCGCGGCGGGACCGGAGGCACCAGGCAGCTCGGCGAGGATCCGGTCGACCTCTTCGTGTCCAATGTAGAGACCGGCGAAGTCGTGCGGCAGCAGCCCTTCGCCGAGACGGCAGACTAAAGCCTCGCGCTGCAGCAGGGTGTCGGCCATCACCTGCCACGGCGGCGCGGGTCGCGGCCGGCCATCGTCGCGCACTTCACCCCTTGGGACCCACAGGACACTTGCCGCCTGAAATTAACACCAAGTGGCACCAACCTGCGCGAACAGTGCCCTTTTGGGCACACGAAATGCCACCCACCGAGCCGGAGAGTCAAACATAATGGCGGCATGGCGCGATACTCCGCGGAACAGATCTACGCGTTCGCGCGCGAGGCTGGGTTCTCCCCGGATCGCGCGGCGACGATGACCGCGATCGCCATGGCCGAGTCGGGCGGCAACGACGGCGCCCATAACCCGCACGGGGAGAACAGCAAAGGGCTGTGGCAGATCAACCAGGCCGCACATCCCCATTTCGCCAGCGTCAACCTGTTCGATCCGGTGCAGAACGCCAGGGCGGCGTTCCAGGTCTCCAAGGGCGGCGACGACATCTCGCCGTGGACGACCACGCACAAGGGCTCGGCGGCCAAGTACCTGAAGTACAAGGAGCAAGCCCAAGCCGCCGCCGAGGCGTACGGCGATGGGCCGAACCGGGGAATGTGGACCGGCGTTTCGGGCTACGGCGACCACACGTCCGCAGGTGACGCGCGCGGCGGCGGCCAGGGCGTGGCTCCGACACAGTCGGCCTCCACGGGCAGCGGCAGCGACAACGTCAACGTCCAGCAAGTCGCCACCACGACGACCGACGCCACCGCGCCAGCCGAGCAACAGGCGGGAATCCAGTTCGGCTCCGCACTCGACGACGACGTCGCGGTGGACGTGAACGGCGTGCAGAGCCTGACCGCGGGCTCCACCGACCCGAACGCCCTGGCCGAGAAACAGGCCGGGCTGCAGTTCGGTGTCCCGCTGGACGACGATGCGCTGCAGAGCACTCAGCAGCCACAACAGGGCACGACAGCGCAGGCCACGAACCAGACCATGGGCCAGCAGGCGTTGCCGACCGGTGACGGCACGAAGTTGCAGACGTTCCTCAACTCGGCCGTGGCGCAGACCGGCGACAAGTACGTCTTCGGGCATGAGGTGAACCTCAACGACCGCAACCCGAGCACGTTCGACTGCTCGGAACTGGTCGAGTGGGCCGCGGCCCAGGCAGGCGTGAAAGTGCCGGACGGCTCGTGGCTGCAGTACCGCGACCTGGCCAAGAGCGGCACCACCATGTCGGTCGAGCAGGCGCTCAAGACGCCGGGCGCGCTGCTGTTCAGCTTCTCCTCCGACCCGATGACCGGCGGCAGGCCGTCGGCCGCGCACGTGGCGATCAGCCTCGGCAATGGCAAGACGATCGAAGCCAAGGGCACGCAGTACGGCGTCGGCTCATGGGAGGCCAACACCAAGCGGTTCCAGTACGCCGGCTACCTGCCGGAGATGGGCGCGGGCATCGGCAACATCCCGCCGCCTCCCCCACCTCCGCCGCCGACGGACACGTTCACGTACCGCGTGAACAACGACCCGGCGCCGATGGACCGCAATCCGTCCACGGTGGCGATCAGCCAGGAGATGACCAACGCCGATCCGTCACCCGCGCCGCCTCCTCCCCCGCCACCTCCGCCCCCTCCGCCGCAGCCGGTGGACATGGCGCCGCCCGCGCAACCGCCCGCGGACCAGAACGACGACGATCTCGACAACGACAACCAGGTCGACGGCATGCAGTTCGCGCACGGCTGGGTTGCCCCGGAGGACCATTCGATGCCTGACCACCCAGTCGACCTGGACCTCGGTCCTGACCACACCCCTGGGCATTGATGACCACCGCGGGACGGAGCGCGGCGGAGACCGCGGAGATGCTCGAACTGATCGACACCGCGATCACCGAGACCCGGTCGGCCGGACGGCCGGACCTGGCCGAGAAGCTGATCAAGTGCCGTCGTCAGCTGACCACGGGTGCCTGGCACGTGCTGGTCGCCGGCGAGTTCAAGAAGGGCAAGAGCGCACTGATCAACGGCTTGCTCGGGGTCCCGGTGTGCGGGGTGGACCCGGTGGCGTTCACGGCCGTGCCGACGTCGATCAAGCACGGCGACAAGCCGATGGCCTACCTGATGCCCGAAGCGCCTGCGGACGCGGTCCAACTGCCGCCACCGATCAAGATCGACATCCGGAAGGCCGCCGAGTACGGCAGAACCGGACTCGCCGACGACGGAACCCGGTTGCGGGCAATCGAAACCACACTGAAGCGCGAGCTTCTCGCCGACGGTCTCGTGCTCGTCGACACGCCTGGCCTCGGCGGCGGTTTCGCGGCAGCGGCCGCCTCGGCGACCATGCGAGCGCTTTCGTTGGCGGACGGCGTGATCGTCGTGACGGACGCGTCGCAGGAGCTGACCGCGGCCGAGGTCGACTTCATCAAGCACGCGATCGACGTCTGCCCGAACCTGATCGTGGTGCTCACCAAGACGGACTTCTACCCGCAGTGGCAACGGATTCTCGAGCTGGACCGGCAGCACTTGAAGGCGGCGGGGATCCAGGCGGAGATCGTCGCGGTGTCGTCGGTGCTCAGGGAATTGGCTCTGGACACCGGCGATCCGGCGCTGAACGCGGAATGTGGCTTCCCGGTTCTGGTGGAACGCCTGGGTTCGCGGCTGCTCGCCGACCACGCCGCGAAGTCCGTGCTGGCCGCGGCTGGTGTCGTGCGGAACTCGCTGCGCCAGGTCGCGGAAGTGCTGGCGACCGAGCACGCGGCGTTGACCAAACCCGAGGAACGCCAGGCGACCATGCGCAAGGTCGAGGCGAGCGGTGAACGCGCCAAGGCGTTGTCCAGCCCGTCGGCGCGCTGGCTGAACACGATCACCGACCGATTCGCCGACATCCAGGCGAACGTGGACGCCGATCTGACGGATCGCTCACGCCGACTGGAGAACGAGGTCACCAAGCGGATCAAGGAAGGTGACCCGACCAAGGAATGGTCGGAGATCGTGCCGTGGCTGCAGAAGCGCACCAACGAGGAGATGACCGACGCCCACACGCTGTTGATCCGGCAGATCAACGAGCTGGCTGACGACATCGCCGCGTTGTTCGACGCGACCGCCGAGCAGGTCGACGCGATCGCCAAAGGCACCGACATGTCGGTCGACCTGAAGCTGGAAAGCCTGGCCAGCAAGAAAGGCGGCAAGCTCGAAGTCGGCATGCACGCCGCCCGCGGCTGGTCACTGTCCAGCTCGATCGTGACGACAGTGCTGGTGACGACCTTGGCGCCGAGTTTGCTGATCGTCCTGCCGATCACGGCCGCGCTGGGCTCGGTGTTCGCGTGGCGTGCGGTCCGTAGCTACAAGACGACGAAGGTCGACGCGGCCCGGGCCGAAGCTCTGCGTGCGTCAGCGGTTTACTTGAACCAGGCCAGAGTGGACGCCAACCGGGCGTCGTACGACCTGATCCGGCACAGCCGCGGCAAGATCCGCGACTACTACCTCGACCAGGCACAGGAACTGGTATCGGCCGCGAAACACGAGCAGGAGGCCGCGATGCGCGCGGTGCAAGCCGACGCGCAGGCGGCAGCGACCCGGGGAGCGGCGGCCAAGGCCGAGCTCGACCGGGTCTCCGCGTTGCTGGCCAGCGCGGAACGGGTGACACAGAAGGGCCGGTCGTGACAGTTTCCCTTGCCGCACGAGTCCGGTCGCTGCTCAACGACGCGATCCAGGCGTACCAAGGCCGACAAGGCGGCCGCGTGCTGACCGACGTGGCCAGGCACCTCGACGGACCGCTCCGGGTGGCGATCGCGGGCCGGGTGAAGGCCGGTAAGTCCACTTTGCTCAACGCACTCGTCGGCACCCGGATCGCCGCGACCGACGCCGGCGAGTGCACTCGGATCGTCACGTGGTACTTCCGTGGCCCTGAACCGCGCGCGACCGCTTTCCCGCACGGCACAAGGCCTGTCGGACTTGCCATCGACCACGACGGCGGCCGTTACACTCTCGACCTGGGCACGCTTGATGTCGAGGCGGTCGACCGGATCGAGGTGTCGCTGCCGAGTGACTGGCTCGGCCAAATGACCCTTGTGGACACTCCGGGCATGGGGTCGCTGACCGAGTCGGCGGGTCGTCGTACGCAGGACTTTCTCGGCGAAACGGCCAGTGTGGACGCTGTGCTGTATTTGATGCGGCACTTGCACTCCACGGACATCGATTTCCTCGATGCCTTCAACGACAGCGACACTGCCGACAGCAGTCCGGTGAACGCTGTGGGTGTGCTGTCGCGTGCCGATGAGGTCGGTGGCGGGGATGAGGACGCGATCTCGCACGCGGGCAAGGTCGCTGCCGGGTATCGGGCTGATTCCCGGATTCGCAGTCTGGTACATACGGTGTTGCCCGTGGCTGGTCTGCTTGCTGAGACTGCGGCGACCATGAGCGCCAAGGATTTCGCTGATCTGAAGACGATCGCGTCGGCGAGTGATGGTGCGACCATGCCGCTGTTGTTGTCTGCTGGGCGGTTCGTTTCGCCCACGCGTGCGGTGGATGTGGCTGAGGAGTCGCGGAAGCGGTTGCTTGGGATGCTTGGGTTGTACGGGCTTAGGCTCAGTTTGGATTTCTTGCGGGCTGGGAATGCGGATCAGGCTCAGCTGTGCACCATGTTGCGGGAACGCAGTGGGCTCAACGAGCTTCGGCGGTTGTTGCTGACGCAGTTCGCTCAGCGGCGGGATGTGCTGAAGGCCGATGGTGCGTTGCGGGCGATTGAGTCTGTGACGCGGAATGATCCTATTCCGGCGGCTCCTCGGCTTCGTCAGGCTGTTGAGCGGTTGCGGGTGGGGGCTCATGAGTTGACTGAGCTTCGGCTGTTGACCGAGTTGCGGACTGGGTCTGTTCAGGCTCCGGCGGAGCAGGTTGCTGTGATGGAACGGCTTCTCGGTGGGCAGGGGGCCTCGGTCGCCGATCGGCTGAACCTGCGTCCGGATGCTCCTTTTGAGACCGTTCAGGCTGCTATCAGTGGGATGCACGGGCATTGGCGGCGGGTTGCGCAGAATCCGTTGATCGATCCGAGTTTTACTCGGGCGGCTCAGGTCTTGCAGCGGACTTGTGAGGGGTTGGCGGCTGCTGTCCGGGCGACGCCGCAGCGTCCTGTTCAGGGACCTCCGCCTGGGCAGCGATCGATGCCGCCTATGCCGCCGCGCCACCCAGGGCCCGTACCGGTCGACAAAACGGAGAACATCCGCAAACCAGCGTCCCCTGAGGACAAGACGACCGCTTTCCAGCGGCCTACTAATCTTCCACGCGGCAATTGACCCCGCGACTGTTCAGTTGGTTACTGCGGCGCCGATTTGATGTGATGAAGGAGCGGGGCCTCGCTCCTGGTGGGTTCCGAGCGGACACTCGGGTTGCTCCGATTTCTCACGCAAGGGAGGCCCCTGGTGTC
>JOAA01000039.1 GCA_000720375.1 Rhodococcus rhodnii
TCTTCGCGATCGCCGGCAACGCCTCCGCGTCATCCTGCGACGGACACGCCACCCGCACGATGTCACAACCCGAGGCGGTCAGCTCCGCGATCTGCTGCAACGTCGCATTCACATCCGCGGTCACCGTGGTCGTCATCGACTGCACCGACACCGGAAACTCGCTGCCGACACCCACCGAACCGACCATCAACTGCCGGGTCTCGTGGCGCTCGGACAGCACCTGCCGTACATCAGGCATGCCAAGTGATACGGACACACTGCCTCCTCATTCTCGGACGACTGCCCTGCGCCGGTCGCACCGCCTCCGGTCCGCAGTGGACAGGCCAGTGCCCGGAATGTACGACGAATTCCCCGCGGCCGGAGCCCTGGCCCGCAGCGCGTTGCCCCCTGCGCCGACCGATTTGTCAAGTGACGGACCGGTGGCCCGTACAGTGTGATTCTGGGCAGCGGGCCGTGATCAGGAAGACGGCCACCGTGTGATCAACTTCAAGGTGTGTTGGAACTCGAAGAAGACGCGCTGGCCGCGCCATGGACCGTAGTTGATGGTCGTCTTGCGCGGTGAAAGGCCGGGTTCCACGCCCAGTGCGCAGGCTGATCGACCGCAGCCGAGTCCTCTCAACTTTTCTGAGCCTCGTGGCGATCTGTCCGGGCAGTTCGGCGCTGGGCACCAAGGGATTCGGGGAAACCCCGATCGCCGGTGTGCCCGCGGCGATCGGCAACGCGGTCTACCACGCCACCGGCAGGCGGATCCGTGACCTGCCCATCACCCAGGACAAACTGCTGTAGCGGAAAGCTTGGACAAGGCAGCAACGCGCGGGTTGCGATGGCGCACACACGTCGTGAAGCGTTCTGGCCTGGCAAACCGCGCGGCCATCGCGTTGCCGCCCAAGACGATGGCCTTTATCCGGACACGCCGGAGATCGAGCGACTCAGTGAGGAATCCGGTCCAGCCGTGGCCGATCTGCGCGCCGACGCCGACCGTGCCGTTTCCATTGCCGAGCCATCGCCACCGCCAGACGCAGGGGCTGGTCGGCGGCAGCATCCGGTTCCAGACCATCCTCACCGACGGGTTCGCGAAGGCCGCCGGGGACGGCGATGTCGTCAGCGTCACTCCCAGCGAGGTGCGCGTTGTTCACCGGTATCGCGGGTGGCCAGCCCGGCACCAGCTGATACGCGGGCCTTCGCACTTCTGACTGTCCGCACTGCCAGCTTCTCATCCGCGAAAACGCTGGGTTTGGGACCGCTCCCAAGCGTCAGGAGGTAAGTTGCGAGTGTGTTGAAGCGCAGTCGACCGTTCGCGCTGATCGCTGTTCTCGTCGCAGGCGCGTTGGTCATGGTCCTCACCGGAGCTGCCAAGCCACTGCCTGGCGCTCCCTTCGCGCTGACTGGACACTGGGTGTTCAACTCGGTGCTGCAGACGGTTTTCCACATCGACGGCGGTACCGGCAACATCGACGCCTACGCGGAGGTCCATGGCGAACCGGGCAGCCAGGTCGTCCAGGGTGACACGCATGGGTACGTCGTCGGACCGACGGGAATCACCGAGTTCGACAAAGCTAAGCTGTCCGAGCAGCAGGCCATCGCCATGCCCGCACCGGCGAACGAGTGGCCGGTGGGTATCGAGGTCGTCGGCGGACCGTATTTGGTGTACCGCAACGCGGGCAAGGTCGTGCGCCTCGGCGATCCACCGGCGATTGTCCCTGTCGGTGGCGCGATTGGTACTCCTGTGGTCACCATGGACGGCACGATGTGGTTGCACCGCCCGGACACCGGCCAGATCTGCACCCTCGGCAAGGACGCCGACCGCGTCTCCGGCTGCCCGGTGGGTGCTCCACCCGGCCACCCGGGCGCATTGACCATTGTGGACGGAAAGCCCGCGTTCGTCGACACGTTCACCACAACCCTGCACATCATCGACGGCGACAAGCTTGGCCCCGCGGTGCCGCTCGGCGTGCCGATCTCACCCAACGCGCGCCCGGCCACGCATGACCTGGCCGGCCGGGTGGCCATCCTGGACCCGCAACGGCAAAGCCTGCTGTTGGCGGACACCCGCGACCCGCCCGGCAAGCCGGTCACGATCGCACTACCCAGCGGCGATTATGACGGTCCGATGTCGACCGGTGACGTGGTTGTGTTGGTGGACAGGCAAAGCGGCACCGTATTGACATACGGGCCGGACGGAGTGCGCAAGGACTCGAAGCCGATCAAACAGAAGACCGGGCAGCCTCGGCTCAGCCGTGGCGAGGACAGCCGGGTTTATGTCGAGGACGCCGACGGCACGCAGGTCGTGGTGGTCGCCAAGGACGGCAACGTGCGGGAGGTGTCCACAGCCGAGCTCCCCACAACCCCGCAACTACCTGTTCCCGCGCCGAACACCGGAGTACCAACGGATACGCGTGCCGCCGCACCACCAGCTCAGCAGCAACAACCCCGGCCGCGGCAAGAGCAGACGAAGCCGCGCACAGCGACCACGCCGCCTGCAGTGCCCGCAGGTCGTCCAGGTGCCCCGACCTCGGTCGCCGCGCAGGCAGGCAACAGCTCAGCCACCATTACATGGGGTGCGGCTCCGGATAACCGTGCGGCTGTCACGTCGTATCTGGTGTCGTGGCAGGCAAGTACCGGCCAGACAGGGTCCACGACGGTCGGCGGCGGACAACGCCGGACAACGGTCACCGGCCTGGCCAACGACGTGCGTTACGTCTTCACCGTGGCCGCGACCAACCGGGTGGGCACCGGCCCTGGTGCGTCCTCCAACCCGGTCAACCCGGTGCAGCCGCAGACCCGAACGGTCACGGTGTCCCGTGGTACGACCGAGCGCTACAACGAGACGTGCGAGGTTCCCGAGTGCGGGAAGATGCGCGTCGTGATGCGTGGCTTCGAACCACGCAAGAGGTACAAGGTCATACCGTACGCCAGCTCGGTGTACTCCAACCCGGGCAGAACAGTGACCACCGACCGCAACGGGAATCTCACCTTCGAGGCGTTCCACTTCGGCAAGGTAGGCGCCACGGTGTGGGTCGTGGTCGAAGGCCAGCTCCAGTCGAACAGGTATACGTGGGTGTCCGGGTAAGCGGGACGCATGCGGCCGACATCCCCGCGAGCGCGTCTTCAAGGCCTGCCTTGACACTGACACGACACTGTCGCGGAAGAACTCGAGCCGTAACGCGTAGTCGACGGCACGAGGTGCGGGAAGGACACATCGAGAGCCGCGGCGGTGTCGGACACGGTCTTGTGTGAGGTCTAGTTCTCAGTGTTGGCGGGGCTGGCTGTTGTGGCCAGCCACAGAACCCGATGCCGTAGCTGCGGGCGCTCAATGGCTCCCGACACGAGGGTCGTCCCACTGCGCCGCGTCGCGCCTGGTCAGCGGCGCGCAAACGTCCCAAGCGTCCCGTACCGGCCCGGTCCTATTGCCACCCGCTTGTACCTACCCCCACGGTTGTCGGCGTCACACCTACACCACAGAGGGGCACCATGAGTCGACTCGGAATCAGACTGCGACGAATGTCGGCGATCGCGTTCGGCGTCGCCGCCGTCGCGACGACACTGATCGCACCGGCGGCGGCTGCCGATCGACCCGCGCTGCCGCGGCAGTGATCACACCGCCCGCGGTGACAGCCGACCAACCCACCGTTCAAGGATGCTGCTCGTACATCGCCAACCGGAGCAGCCTCCCGGTCGCCGTTTACAAGCACTGGACGTGCGACCACGGCACCACGGGCACTCCTCCGGCCACTACTCCAACGACAACCCGGACACGAACAACGGTGACGACCCCCTGGAATGTCCCATGGGTCGTCACCACCCACTCCGACCGTCGGCGCGCAGTGCTTAGCCCGTCGGTGAACGAGTGGACCTGGGCGGGCACAGCGCCGAGCGACCCAGTCCGGAAACCGTGCGTGAGGCAGCTGCGCCCCCTTGACCCCCAGCAGGTCCACAAAGGACCCAGACCTACGGGACTAGTGAATCACCTGTTCAACATCTATCCGTTAAGGACAGTTGAGCAGTTGACTGCGAATCAAGTGCGTTCGCCGCTCCAGTTTCACCCCTGCTCCAGTCAGAACGAAAGGCGTCGTTCGCACCGTCTCGCTCCACAAAGGACACGACAGTGCGCAGCGGTCGACACCATAGTCTGCAGTTCCGGATCCCCCACAGCGTGACCCTCAGGAGACCACCGGGTTGAGGAACGCGAACACCTTGCCGTTCTGATCCGGGGTATCAGCGCACCACGCGCCATCTGCCTGCACTGCCAAGGTCACACTGGGTTGCCCGCGCACATCGACGCTGATCTCCTTCACCTCACCGAACCGCACGAACTCCTGCCGCAGGCCCGCTCTGGTGATGATCTCGAACCGCGCCACCGCGCCGGATTTCCCACTGTCCAGGGCAATCTTGGTCGTCAAGGTGCGCCGAATCTGTTGTCCAGCCGGTAAGTGGACAAATGCCGACCACAGAACCTGGCCGTGAGCGAATCGTCGTAGGTGTCGTCGAGAACCTCGACTCGGCGTAAGTCCAGTTGTTCGGCGTCCATCGTCCGGAGCAGGTGCAGCGCGGTGCCCTGCTTCGCCGGCAGGCTCACGGCTTCGGCGCCCTCTCCCCTGGATTCCGGCCACAAACTCACCGTCGCCACCGTCAACACGACTGCCCCGGCCGTGGTACTCGCGGCCGCCAGCACGGCCCAACGTCCACCGCCCAGTGCGGTGCGTGACCAGCTCAGAGGGTTGGAGTGCACTCAAGCACTCGTACGTGAGATGTGGCAGGAGTTCCACACGTGGGTGTCCGAGGGGCGTTGTGCACACTGTCCACACGCCTTGAGCTCCAGCTGAACGGGCTACCGAGCACAGCGGATCGCCACGCCAGTCAGCAGAGTGGCACCGACAAGGCCCACCAAGGTCACAATACCTAACAGGATAGATTCGACACGGCTGCTGGTTTGCCTTATGCGTTGGTTCGATGATCGCGAGGAGTGCGCACCGAGTTCCTGAACTGATCCATGGAATTCCAAGCCCGGCGCGTCCGTCGATCTTGAATATCGGGTCCGTGCCCGGAACGCCGCACCGATCGTCCGGCTCCCATGATCAGGATGTCGACGTGTGTCGCGGTTCCTCCCGCCGCGGGTCACATACTGCTCGGGATCCGTCACGCCTGATGTTCTTCATCCTATCGAGGGATGAGCGAATCGTTTCGCGGATTCCGGTACCGCGGACGTTCAGTTCTCAAGTGGACATTCGAAATGATCGAGTGCGGACGCTGGGATACGGAAGATCATTTCTGGTCGGATCGTTCGTCAGGTGATGTCACATGGAGGAATACGCTGCTGCTATAGGCGCATACCGTCCGAAAAGGACGCCAAAGGCCGGTTGCGCCGGTTTCGCGCGGTCCGTGGTGGAAAGAATGGTCTTCCGGGGTGCCGGGCAGGGTGATCGTGTTTGTCGCACACTTCTCCGGTGTAGCCCGTAACAGTGTGACGGCGCGACATTTTGGTTACGGTGAGTGCGCAATTCGGAACGCTTTCGGGTGGACGTAATGCACGAACGGAGTACCGTCCGGACGGACTAACCGGGAGTACTGTGACGCGGACGTGGAACGCCGACGACCCACACGAATATGACGAGTGCGAATGGTGAATAACCACTACCTGGACACGTTGTTGCAGAACAGTCGCCTGGCGCGCCGATACCGCCCTGTGGTGGCCAAAGTCCGTGCCACCTATCAGCGTGAAGGTTTCGAAGGACTGGTGCGGCAGGGCCGACGGGTCACCGCGCGGCTGCTGATGCCCAAGGACCCCGCCGGCGCCCTCGGCGCGGCGGACACCGGCATCGACTCGGCCGTCGTCAACGACATCCTGTCGAACCTGGCCATCCGGGACTGGCGGATCGTCGGCCGGCTGCTCGCGCTGTTCGACGAGATGCACCGGCAGAACCCGGACCCGCGGGTGACCCAGATGCTCTTCCAACTGGACGAGCTGGTCACGCAGTTGCGGCACGACCACCGCAAGAAGCTCGTGCTGGCCGGCAGGCGGCCACCCGGCGGGCAGGCGGTCGCCCAGCCGATGCTCGCGGTGATCCGCGGCGGCATGTCCAGCGCCCCGGGGTACGCGCGGGTGCGGATTCGGGATCTGGTGCCGCTGGCCGTGGTCGGTGATGCCGCCAAGGACGTCAGCGGCATCCTCACCGAACTGCTCACCAACGCGCTGCACTTCTCCCCGCCGGAGTCCCCGGTCATCGTCCACGCCAGGATGGCCGACGGTGGTGCCGTGGTGCTTCGCGTGGAGGACGCGGGCATCGGCATCGACGAGGTCGAGCTCGAGCGGCTCAACGGCGAGCTGCTGCGGCCGCCGGTGCGCGGCCTGCTCGACCTGCGGGACCGGCAAATCCTGCAGCACCTGGGCCTGGTGACCGCGACCATCCTGGCCAAGCCGCACGGCATCGGGCTCAACCTGGGCCGCCGGGACCCGGCCGGTGTCGTGGCATCCGTCCTGCTGCCACCGGATCTGCTGTGCGACCCGGCGATGGCCGAAGCCGAGGCGAGCGCGGCCCGCGCCGAAGCCGAGGCGAAGCCCGCAGTCCGTCCGCAGATCGCACCGAAATCCGATCATGTCAAGCGAGAGCACGAGACGACTCCGTTGGGCCTGCCCAAACGGACGACCCATGTACGGACGACGCCCGAGGACGACACCACCGAGTCGGCGTCGCAAGGGCGCCATGCCCGCACAACCGATCTGCCGGAGGACGCCGGACTGCGCACCACTGCGGGCGGGCTGCCCGTGCGCCGGCCCGGCCGGGTGCGTGAGTTCTCAGCCGCGGACACCGATCCTGGCCTGACCGGGCGTGAGCCGGTCGAGTACACCGAACTGGACCCGGCGCAGCTACGAAGGCGTGCGGCCGCCATGTCGCGCGTCCGGCACGCGGCCACCGACGACCCGGCTGACGAGTCCGCGCGGCCGACGCCCTACCCGCGGGCCAAACCCGACACGAATCCCCTGTTCACGAGTTCCGAGGACCGTAATGACGCCTAACGCCGCACAGATTCCCGACGCACTGCGGGAGGAATTCGGGTGGCTCGCAGACAACTTCGTCACTGACGTTCCCGGTGTCGTCCACGTACTGGTCGTCTCCGCAGACGGGCTGAAGGTCGCCAAGAGCAAGGGTCTGCACGACGACGCCGCCGACCAGTTCTCGTCACTGGTGGCCATGATGCTCTCCATCGCCAAGGCGTCGGCCGGGCTGTTCGGCCGCGGTGGCTTCCAGTACAGCGACATCGTCATGGGAGACAGCTTCATCGTCTTCCAGCAGATCAGCGAACAGAGCGGCGTCGCGGTACTGGCCAGCGAGCACGACGGCGGCCAGCTGGAGACGTCTGCTTCGAGCTCGCCAAGTTCGTCAACCAGTCCCGCCGGGTGCTCAACCCCGGGACGCGCACGCAATCGCACATCACAGCCACGCCAACGGGACAAGGCTGACTGTCGAGGAGGACAGCCGGTGGACACCACCGAGTCGCCCGAGGGCGAATGGGTCCGGCCGTTCGCCGTCACCGGCGGGCGCGCCATCATCGAGCAGGACCTGCTGCTCGAAACGATCATCTCCGTACCGAACGGCCAGCGGGACGACGACGACTTCGCCGCGTCACTGGACCCGGAGACGCGTGCGGTCTACCACCACGTCAGCCGGACGAGCGTGTCACTGGCCGAACTGTCAGCGGCGCTGAGGCTGCCGCTCGGCGTGGTGCGTGTGCTGGTCGACGACCTGTCGGGCGCCGGCCGCGTCCGGGTGCACCCGAACGCACAGGGACGGGAACGCGATCCGCAGGTCTACCTCCGGGTCATCAACGGGCTGAAGCGAAAGCTGGAGGAGGACAGGGCCAGCCATGCGATCTGACCCGGCTTCAGTGAAGATCGTGATCAGCGGCGGTTTCGGGGTCGGCAAGACCACGCTGATCGGTTCGATCTCCGAGATCCCGCCTGTGCACACCGAAGAGGTGATGACCGAGGCGTCGGAAGGCGTCGACCCGGCGCCGGTCGAGGGCAAGACCACCACCACGGTCGCGTTCGACTTCGGCAGGCTCACCCTCGACGAGAACTTCCAGTTGTTCTTGTTCGGCACGCCAGGGCAGGGCCGGTTCTGGTTCATGTGGGACGACGTGTGCCGTGGTGCGCTGGGTGCGCTCGTGCTGGCCGACGTCAACAGGATCACCGACGCGTTCCCGGTGATCGACTACTTCGAGCGGGAGACCGACATGCCGTTCGCCGTGGCGGTGAACTGGTGGAACGGCGAGGAGACGCATGAACTGGACGAGATCCGGCAGGCGCTGGCACTGCCGAACCGGGTACCGCTGTTCCCGGTGGACGCGCGGGACAAGTACTCGGTGAACATCGCGCTGCAGGAGCTCATGGAGTACGCGATCAGGAGCGTGAGCTGAACACACCTTCGCTGTGGCCGTCGGCCACGGAGAAGGCGACGCATGTCGAGTGGCGGGCCATCCACGACAAAGGGGACTGCGATGCGTGTATTGGTGGTGGGTGCCGGGCAGGCCGGGCTGGCGACTGCTTGCGGCCTGGCCCAGACGGACGGCGTCGAGGTCACGGTGATGAGCCACAAGACCCCGGACGAGATCCGCAAGGGCCATGTCCTGTCCACCCAGGTGATCTTCGGCCACGGGCTGACGTTCGAGCGTGAGCTGGGGATCAACTTCTGGGAGGAGATAGCACCGGACATCGGCGGGATCGGCTTGTCGGCGATGGCGCCGGGCGTGCCGATGGAGCAGCAGCCGGTCATCGACTGGTGGGCGCCGCTTGAGCTGACCGCGCAGTCGGTCGACCAGCGGATCAAGTTCGCCGGCCTGCTGGAGTACCTCAAGGGCCTGCCGGGTGCCACCGTGATCACGAACTTCACCACGAGTGGCGAGCTGGCGCGCACGGCGGGCAAGTACGACCTGGTCCTGGTCGGCGCGGGCAAGAGCGAACTGGTCAAGATGTTCGGCCGCGACGACGAACGCTCGTCCTACACCAAGCCACAACGGGCGTTGAGCGTGGTGTACGTCAACGGCGTCGAGCCGGGCGCCACCGATCCGGACCACCCGATCGTCCGGTTCAACGCCACCCCGTGGGGCGAGTTGTTCATGATCCCCGGGCTGACCAAGAGCGGCCCCTGCGACATCCTGTTCATCGAGGCGCGGCCGGACGGCCCGCTCGACCGGTTCGAGCCCGGCACCGGCGAACGCATCCTGTCGCCGGACGAGCACCTGCGCCGGTTCAAGGACGCCCTGCGCGAGCACTTCCCCTGGCAGTACGAACGCTGCAGGAAGGCTGAACTCGCCGATCCGACCGCCTACCTTGCCGGCCGGTACGTGCCGACCATCCGCGAACCGCTCCTGCGGATCGACGCCGAGCACTCCGTGCTGGCCATCGGCGACGTGTTCGTCCAGCAGGACCCGATCGCCGGACAGGGCGCGAACATGGCCACCTGGAACGCCAAGGTGGTCGTCGAGGCCGTCCGGGAGCGGCTCCGGGAAGGCGGTCCGTTCGACGACGCCTGGAAACTGGCGACCGCCGAGCGTCAGTGGGCGATCGCCCGGCATTCTGTCCGGTTCTCCAACACCTTGCTCGACCCGCCGGAGTACGTGCTCGGTGCGTTGGGTGCGGCCGGTCAGTTCCCGGACGTGCGGCGGTGGCTGGTCAACGGCTTCGCGCAGCCGTCCGACTTCGCCGACCGGCTCTACGACCCGGCCGCTCTGCAGCGGTACCTGGCCGGTGCGGCAGGCGCCGCGTAGCACCGTGTTCTCTCCAGGTGTTCTCTCCAGTTCGTGGGCTGGCCAGGGTCCGGGTCAGCCCACTCGGACCTGGCCGGCGGAGATCGCCTGGACCGGTGAGGACCCGGTCTCTTTGGTGACAGGTGTCCATGCCGGTTCATGCTCGCGGAAAGGCCGCGAACGGGGTTCGAGTATGCCTGTACCAGCTTTGGTGACAACGACCCAATGCGGATGGTCGTCGAACCGTCCGACTCGGATGGTCAGCAGCCCTTGAAGTGGTTGTCGGCGGACCAGCCGGTATTGGCCCATGCCTGCGCGGCCGCGGGGTTGAAGCCGGGGAACAGCCTCGCCAGTTCGGCAAGCAACCAATGGGTGAAGCGAGCGGCGCCTTGTGGGCAGGTGTGGACGCCGTCCGCGCTGCGGTCGGCCTTGCCGTCCTTGACCTGCTGGTAGGTGGTACCCCACACCGCGCTGGCGTCGAGCACGTTCGCCTGGCCCGGGGCGTTCGCCGCTACGGCCCGGGCGACGCTGGGGGTGCGGTCCAGGGCGGGCATGTGTGGTTTGTAGAAGTCGTCAGGCCTGATCGGCGGCGCGGTGACGAAGACCAATTTCGCACCGGCCTCGGTCACTGTGGTCAGCAGCCTGCGATAGGCGGCCTGCTGCTCCTGCTCGCTACCCCAGTCGTAGGTGGTGAGCTGGTAGATGACCACAGCCGGTTTGGCGGAGGTGATCTGTCCTGGCAGGTTCTCCCAGTTCTTGTCGGAGAAGGGGCCGACCACGTTCCCACCGCCCTCGGAGGCGATGGACTGGAACCCCACGCCGCTGGCCTGGAACGCGGCGGCAAGGGGCAGCGCCTCGCCTGCCGCGATGGAGTCGCCGAGGAAAAGAACTGTGGACAGTCCCGCTCCAGCGGTCGTGTCGGTAGCCGCGGAGTTGGACTGGTTGGAGCAGGCACCCGTCAGCAGGAGCAATCCCGCCAGGCTCAGCGTGAGATTTCGTGTCTTGATCATGCTTTCGACGGTGCCGTCGCCGTGTCGCGGCGTCTCCGCTGCCATGTCGCGGTTGTGTCGCAGGCACTCACCACGACCGGCGGCCGGGCCCCGGATTTGTCCATACTCGACGGGTGGCGGCGATTTTGCTCATCGAGGACGACCCCCTTGTCCGACGTGGTCTCCAGCTCGCGCTGGGCAGACACGGTCACGAAGTCCGCACGGCGGACACCGGCGAGGACGGGCTGCGTGAGTTTCGAGCGTCCACACCGGACTTGGTTGTGCTCGACCTGATGCTGCCGGGCATCGACGGACTCGACGTGTGCCGCCACATCCGGGCGGCAGGCGAAGTACCGGTGATCATGCTGACCGCGCGTGGCGACGATTTCGACATCGTCGGCGGGCTGGCGGCGGGCGCGGACGATTACGTGGTCAAGCCCGCGCAGCCCACTGTGCTCGACGCTCGTATTCGCGCGGTGCTGCGTCGCAGCATGGGGACATCCGAGGGTGTGCGAGTGCACCGTGATTTGCAGATCGACACCACGGCGTTGACAGTCTCGTCGCACGGCAAGCCGGTGCCGTTGACGCCGACCGAGTTGCGGCTGCTGCTGACACTGTCCCGGGCTCCTGGCCGGGTGTTCAGCCGGCAGCAACTGCTGGAGGAGGTATGGGAGCACGATTACCTCGGTGACTCCCGGTTGGTCGACAACTGCGTGCAGCGGCTGCGGGCGAAGATCGAGGCCAACCCGGCGATACCGGAGTACGTGCAGACCGTACGTGGGTTCGGCTACCGGTTCGGACCGGTATGACCAGATGGTTCTGGCCGCGTGGGCTCCGCGTCCGATTGCTGGTCGCTTTCGCATTGGTGACCGTGCTCGGCGCCGCCGCGGCGGCCTGGTCGAGTGCCGGATCGGCGAGCACCGCACTGGTCTCCTCGGCCCAGCAACGGATCACTGAGGCCGTCGTCGACCAGATTCGTGCGGTCACCCCTCAGCTGACCTATCCGCCGGGCCAGGACGCGCTCGACCGGCTGCGCGCGGCTGTCGGCGGGGACACGTTGGTGACGTACCAGGACCTGAGGTCTGCCAATTCGACTGGCCCTGATCTGGCCACCGCTGAGCTGCGTACCGCTGTACGCACCCGGAACCGGCTTGTGGCGCAACGGATCACCGTGAACGGTACGCCTTGGCTCGTGGTTGGCACACCGATCACGATCACCGCGCCGGACGGCGCGCGTACGCCGTCCGGAATCGAGGTGTACTCGGTGCACGACCTCACCAGCGTCGAGGAAGAGATCAACGGACTCACCAGGTCCGCCGTCAGCACTGCCGCATTGGCGTTGCCGCTGGCCGTACTGCTGGCGCTGTTGGCTGCGGGCAGCGTTCTGCGTCCGGTGCGCAAGCTTCGCAACACCGCGCGTCGATTGGCCGCGGGCGACCTCAACGCGCGCTCGGCACCCCAGGGCGCCGACGAGTTGGCCGAACTGACCGTCACCATCAACGAGATGGCTGAGTCGGTGCAGACCTCGATGGCCGCGATGCGGCGGATGCAAGCCGACGCCAGGAGATTCGCCGCCGACGTCTCGCACGAATTGCGCACCCCGCTGAGCACCCTCACGGCAGTCGTGGAGGTACTGGCGACCACGGCCGACGGGATGGAGCCGGACGCCCGGGAGTCCGCGCAGTTGGCGATCACCGAAACCCACCGGCTGGTCCGGCTCGTCGAGGACTTGATGGAGGTGTCCCGGTTCGACGCGGGCACGGCTCACCTCCGGGTCGAGGACGTCGACGTGGCCGGCGCGGTGCGGGACTGCCTGCGCGCCCGAGGCTGGCTGGACCAGGTGGAAGTGTCGGCACCAAACGAGATCGTGCTGCGGCTGGACCGGCGGCGGCTCGACGTCATCGTGGCCAACCTGGTCGGCAACGCGCTGCGGCACGGTGGACCGCCGGTCCGCGTGCATGTCTCGACGTCACGTGAGCAGGTGCGGATCGAGGTCACGGACAGTGGACCTGGCCTGCCTGAACACGTTTTGCCGCACGTGTTCGACCGCTTCTACAAAGCCGATGCCGCTCGTGCCCGCACGCCAGGCAGTGGGCTCGGGTTGGCGATCGCGTTGGAGAACGCGCGCTTGCATGGCGGTGATCTCACCGCGGGCAACACCGCGGGCGGCGCGCGGTTCGTGCTGTGCCTGCCGAGGGAGGACTCGTGAATCGGTTTTGGCTGGCAGCAGCCGCTTTGTTGCTCACGGGCTGTGGAGTCCATCCTTCTGGCGTGATCGACGCCGGCGATGCTCCGACGGGCGTCGCACCTGGCGTGACTTTGTACTTCGTCAACGCGCACAACGAACTCGAGCCGGATCTGCGGTCAACCGAGCGCTTGGGCTCGATCTCCGAGGCGATGTCGTTGCTCCTGACTGGGCCTGGCAACTCGGACTTGCACACAGAGATCGCGTCAAACGCGCCGAGACAGGTGGTGGTGACCACCACCCCGGAGGTGATCCGACTGACTGTGCCATTGGCGATTCGCGAAGTGACTCCGCGGGGCATCGACCAGATCGTGTGCACCGCGCTTGGTGTCCACGTACAGAGCGGTGGATCGAGGAATACCAAGGTGCAAGTCCGCTTCACCCTGACCACCCCCGAGTCGGACAAGCTGCGGACATGCCCAGTTTGGTGATGTCGATGGTGGCCGGAGCCGGGCCAGGCAGCAGGATCCACAGCACGGCCAGTCCAATCATCAGCGCCACGAACGCGAACAACCCGCTTCGCCCGACGGCCCACTGGGCGCGAAACCGAATCGGATCTTCGACCAGGTACTTCGACAACGCCGCCAAAGCTATCGACACGGCCAACGCGACCACCGTCTGCACCCAACCGCGTTGCGGCGACAGCAGCACGAACACCGGCCAGTGCCACAGGTACAGGCTGTAGGAGATCAGCCCCAGCCATCGGATCGGTTGCCAGGTAAGGACTTTGGCGACCAACGCCTGCGGTGCCTTGACACACAGCCCGATCAGCAGTGCCGAGGCCAGCGAGTGCGCAAAGAGGCCGCCGGTGAACAACCACACCGAGTTGACCCCGTCGACCAGCAACCACACCGTGCCGATTCCGACCGCCAACAAGGCCAACACGACAACCCCCCGTCGGTCGACCACACGAGCCAGCATGTCGCGCGCCGGTCGCGTGGCGACCATTGCTCCCAACAACAAGGAGAACGCCCGAGTGTCAGTGCCGGTGTAGACCCGGGTCGGGTCCACTGAATTCACGAGGGCGATCATCAACACCAGCGAGGCCACAGAGGCCAGGGCAGCGAACACCGCGACCCGGCCGTCCACCCGTCGTCGGCCACACCACGCGATGGCGAGCAGGAGCGCCGGCCAGACCAGGTAGAACTGCTCCTCCACCGCGATGCTCCACAGGTGTTCGAACACCCTGGCTTCACCGAACCTGTCCCAATAGCCGGCCTCCTGGGCCAGCAGGTGCCAGTTGACCAGGTTCAACTGCACCCACGGGCCGTCTGAGAGAGTCGTGCGCACCATCTCGGGCGACCCCACCGCCCAGACCGCCACGGTGGTAACGGCCAGCATCGTCGCCAGCGCGGGCAGCAGCCGACGGATTCGTCTGCCCCAGAAGGCAACCAGTGACACCGCCCCGGTCGCCTCGATCTCGCGCAGCAGCAGATCGGTGATGAGGTAGCCGGACAAAGCGAAGAACAGGTCCACGCCAAGGAAACCACCGGACAGATAGTCCGAGTGGAACAGAAGCACTCCGAGGATCGCGACACCTCGTAACCCGTCCAACGCGGGCTGATGCACCTTGCGTGCGATGCTGGTCGGCTGGAGCTGTGTCATAGGGCCGACTCTGCAGCGTCCGTGTCGACGTGACGTCCCTGTCAAGTCGCAGTCTTGTCGTTGTCGGTAGGTGCGGCCGCTCCGCACCAAGCTTGGCCTTAGCTCATCTGGGTGGAGGGGATTTCAAATCCTGTTGTCCCGACGGCCGGCGCCTTGCCGGACAGGCGCAGTGGTGCGCTGACGATCCGATCACCTCAAGCGGCCAGGTCCTTCTTCGGCCCTGGTCCTGCTGGCCTCGGTCTACCTCGACCACCGCTACATCGTCGATGGGATCGCCGGCATGGCCATCGCCGGTCTCATCTTCACCGCCACCGTCTACTTCAGACGCCGACGCTGTCGGCGATCTTCGAACGCCTACGGCCCGGCGTCCACCAGTTGAGGTCGCCGAGCATCGCCATCGTGGCCGGGACGAGCAGGCAGCGGACAACGGTCGCGTCCACGGCGATCGCGACCGCCAGGCCGACGCCGAACATCTTGATCGTCGGGTCGTTGTTGGGCACGAACGCGAGGAAGACCCCGACCATGATCGCCGCCGCCGCGGTGATCACGCGGCCGGTGCCGGTCAGGCCCTCACGGACCGAACGCAGGTTGTCCCCGGTCAAGCTCCAGCGACGCTGGACGTCGCTCAGCAGGAACACCTCATAGTCCATCGACAGGCCGAACAACAGGGCGAAGAGCATGAGCGGCACGAAGCTCGGAATGGGTACCGGACCGGAGAGCCCGATCCACGTCACACCCCATCCCCAGGTGAACACCGCCGTCAGGACACCGTAGGCCGCCCCGATCGAGATGAAGTCCATCACGGCCGCTTTGAGAGCGAGCAGCGGTGCCCGGAACGCCAGCAGCAGGACCGCGACCGACAGCAGCAGCACGACCCCGATGACGAGCGGCAGCTTGTCGGTGACCCGGTCGGCGAGATCAACCCGGGCGGCGGTGTTGCCGCCGACATGCACGGTTATGCCCGGCACAGACTGGCTCCGCAAGCGATGGACGAGGTCTGCCGTCGCCGGGTCACCGCCCGAGGTCGAGGCGATCACCTGGACCGTGACAACCCGCCCGTCCTCGGACGGCATCGCCGGTCCGACGGCGGCCACCCCCGGCTGAGCCCGCACCATCGCCACAAGCTCGGACACGCGGGGATCCTGCGCACCGGTGACCGGCGTCGGCAGCCGGCCGAGCACGGTCACCGGTGTGCCCGCGCCGGGGCCAAATGCCGCCGAGATGGCGTCGTTCGCCTGGCGGACGGCGGTGGACGCCGGCGAGGACCCGGCGTCCAGCTGGCCGAGTCGCAGGTCGGTCGCCGGTGCGGTGAGCAGGGCCAGCAGCACGATCGCGAACCCACCGGCCAGCCAGGGTCGGCGAGTCACCCGGTCGGCCTGGCGTGCCCAGAAGCCACCGGAGCCGATGCGGCGAGCCAGCCGGTTGTACAGCACCCCGCCGTGAGCGAGCCGCCCGCCAGCGAGCGACGTCAGCGCGGGGAGCAGGGTGAGCGCGGCGAGAACGGCGAACAGGACCGCGATCCCGCAGGTCCAGGCGAGCGTCCGCAGCAGCGGCACCTCAGTCAGGCTCAGTCCCGCGAGCGCGACCGCGACCGTCACACCGGCGACGACCACTGCCGTGCCGGAGTCGGCGACCGCGCGTTCGATGGCCTGCGGCACCGCGAGGCCCGACCGCGTCAACGTGCGGAACCGGCTGAGCAGGAACAGCGAGTAGTCGATGCCGACGCCGAGGCCAACCATGAGAGCCAGGGTCGACGCCTGGGCCGGCATCGAGGTCAGGTTCCCGGCGAGCCCCACGATCTCCAGCGTCGCGAGCACCGAGAGCGCCGCGGTCAGCAGTGCCAGCGCCGCACCGACGAGGCCGCCGAGCGCGAGGAAGAGCACGAGGGCGGCCAGGATCAGGCCGAAGTACTCGTTGCCAGTGCTGCCCGAGCCGTCGATGACCTGGGCGAGTGCCCCGCCGGGAAGTACCCGCAGGCCAGCGTCGGCGGCGGGCCGGGCGGCAGCGGTGATCGCGTGTGCCATGGCTTTGGTGAACTCCGCGCGGCGGACGTCCAGGCCCACTGTGAACCAGCCGGTGCGTCCGTCCGCGGACAGCGATCCGTCCCGCATCGAGGGTGATTTCACCGTCGTCACGTGCTCGGCTCCCTGCAGGGAGGCCGCCGTCGCCACCAGCGCGCCGGAGCGGGCCTCGTCGTCCAGCCGCCCGTCCGGGGCCACCAGGATCACGGTCCCGCTGGTGAGCGGCGTCGCCGATGACGCCGTCAGATCCCGCACGAGTTGGGCGTCGGTACCCGGCAGACTCACGTCGTTGTCCGTCGGCGTGCCGATCACTCGCGCACCCGTCACCAACGCCAGCGCCAGCAGCACCCACGCACCGATCACGACGAACCGGTGCCGGACGCATGCTCGACCCACCACCGCGACGGCCCGGGCGGCCCGGCCGTCATGTACCGCAGCACTCAATTGATCCTCCAGCCTCACCGCGGTGGCGGGGCGATGCGAAAGTGAGCTTTCCGCCGCTGTGCGTCCCACTCCCGCCACTGCTGGGACCTGGAGCCCTTACCTGGTCTGCACCGGCGACGGCATGCCCGCGTCGGCCCGGAGCATCGACTGTTCGCGGCCGGGATGCCGCCGCGCCGACAGCACGGTCAGCGCCGTGGCCGCCAGGCCCAAGATCAGGGACGTCCAGATGTTCAGTCGCAGACCGAGAATCTGGTTCGCCGGATCGACCCGGAGCGCCTCGATCCACAACCGGCCCGCCGTGTAGAGCGCCACATACAGTCCGAAGGCGCGGCCGTGGCCGAGTTGGTACCGGCGGTCCGCCCAGATCACCACGGCGGCCACCCCGAAGGTCCACAGCAACTCGTAGAGGAACGCGGGGTGGAAGGTCCCCAGGACGACGGGCTGGCCGTCCGGGCTGAGGACGGCTCGGCCCGCGGACTGGTCCCACTGGTGGATCCGCAACCCCCAGGGCAGGTCGGTGGGGCCGCCGTACACTTCGTTGTTGAACCAGTTGCCCAGGCGACCGATCCCCTGCGCCAGCGCGATGCCCGGTGCGGCCGCGTCGGCCATCGGCGGCAGCCGCACACCGGCACGTCTGGCGCCGATCCAAGCCCCGAACGCGCCGAGCGCGACGGCGCCCCAGACGCCCATGCCGCCTTCCCAGATGTACAGCGCGTGGATTGGATTGCCTCCGGGACCGAAATACGGCTGCCAGGAGGTGACAACGTGGTACAGCCTGCCGCCGGCAAGCCCGAAGGGAACCGCCCAGGTCGCGATGTCCACGACGACACCGGGCTTGCCTCCGCGCCGCACCCACCGGCGTTCGGTGAGCCACACCGCGACGAGAACACCGATGATGATGCAGATGGCGTAGGCCCGCACCGGTACGGGTCCGAGGTACCAGACACCCTGGACCGGGCTCGGAATGACGGCGCGGACCACGGCCGACCCTTCCCCCAGAATCATCGCGACAGCATAGCCACGGACCCCGGTGACAACTGGTCAGGTGGCCAAATAGTGATCAGTGAATCGTGGGCATCAGGGGCGGCGCTCGGCCAGCATGACGAGGATTTTGCCCTGCAGCCAAGCGAAAGCACCGGGTACGGGCGACAACAAGCCACCACCCGACCTGATCATTCGGTCCGGACGAGCATTGCTCGGCGCCAGCACCCGCGCCCACGACTCGACTGAGCTAACCACGCCGTACTTGCCGCATTGGTACGGCGACCCCCTGAGTCACAGTCTTCAACAGCTCACTGGGCTGAACTCGTGCACAGCAGCGAGATCAGTCCGCCACTCTTCCCGGAGAGGCGACCCCTTAACCTTGCGACAAGGCACAGACTCCTCCCCCAGTCAGGTCCATAAAGGACAGTGACATGCGAGAATCGAGAAAGGCTAAGCGGGTGCCGTTCCGCGCACCGCCTCGTAGACCAGGTCACGGAGGACTGGCCGATCATGCCGTGCGAGTACGTGGGTTTCTCGCTCAACCGGCCGGATTCTTCGACCGCGACCCGTCATTGGACGTGCCTCCACCCGCCACTGACGGCACCGGTCCGTGCCACAACTGACCCTTCTACAATGTCCCGTCCAAGACAAGCACAGGTATCGTCCACACTGGACAGTCGCTTCGAGACATTGTCACGCAGCAGGCTTCCATCAGCTGCCGCACTGGCTGAATCTTGCTTGATCCGTGAACGAGGAAGCGCCTACTCAGCGCTTGGCTGGTCTATGCGTCGCTGGCGGGGCCTGATCGCCGATCTTGGTGTCCAGGCCACTTCGGGTGGTCGCTCACCAGGATCGGCGATCTCGCAGGACTAAAGTACGGCGTTGAATTCGAAATTGCCTGTGGTCGACGGCGCGCTTACGGTCCCGGAGAAGTTGTGCACGAAGGACTGACAGCCCGTCCTGGTGCTCGGGTCGCGGCACGCCTCGACCTTGATTTGGTCCGCAAGTGCGATCTGCCCTCCTGGCGCGGGCCTCGTCGTCCCGGACGCGTTCTGGAGGGACACGATCTCCGGGATGCGCTGCCCGACAACTCTGGCGTCGCCATCGAAGCTTGTGACGACTGCGAAGTTGGCGACGCGGTTCACGCAGAACATGACATTGACGACGAAGGCGTATGCCGGTCGGTTGTCGCTGGTTCGCACGATGAGATCTTCGAACTTCTGCCGGAAGCAATCCACGGGAACCGGGGTGGCCAGCCCGGCGGGCTTCGGTATCCGGATCCGCGGGGAGATCGTGGTCGGTGGGATTCGGGCCATCATGTCAGGCACACCAGGGACGACGATGCGGTCTTCCATGGTTTGCACTGTGACGGCGAGGACCTGCTGGAAGCCGCAGTCGATCTGGGAGGTCAACCCCACCGACACCCACGGACCTTCACATCGCAGGTCGGGAACATCGGGATAGAGAAAGTGCCGTTGCACCATGACGACGCGGTGCTGGCCGGTGCCGTCCATGCATAAGCTTTCCGCGAAGTTGCCGCCGTTGACGGTGGTACAAGCCGTCGGCGCGGCTGACGCGACGGACGCGGTGACCGCCAGCGTTCCCGCGATCATGACGATGCTGAGCAGGAGCCTGCTTGCCCACGTTCTCGCGCGGATCGGTGCCAGGGACCGGACCATGGCACGGGCCAGGTGTTGGAACGTTCTACTCATACTGATTCCTCCGGAAACAGGTGTGCGCCCTGGCAGAACAGTCGCAACTCATGGCTTCGGATTTGTTGTGGAACAGTTGTGGCCGAGGAAGCACGGTTTTCGATTCCGCCTTGGCGCAGCAGGGCGGCTATCAGGCGGATTTGGCGTGTGGGTGGCCTGCCTTGTGCCTCGGTGACCGAAGGGGCGAGGGCGGTGCGGAACGCTCGCGACACGTGCCCGCCGCGCACATCCTGATCAACGAGCTTCAATGCCTGGGGGCGGTGTTCGGCCAGGATCGGATCGCGGACGAAGTCCGGCCCCGCTCCCTTGTCACCGTCGTGCATGGCCAGTTACATCTGGTGTGCCAACAGGCGATCGATGGGGTCGGCCCTGTCGTCCGGTGGCCCCGCACTGATCGCCAGCGCTTTGGCGTGGTCCCGCAGCAGTTCGTGGAACGTGTACCGGCCGGCCACCGGCTCCATCAGCACGTGGTGGTCGACCAGCTCGTCGAGCAGGCGCTCCACCTGGCGTAGCGGCATACCGGCGAACACCGCGACCGAGTGCGCGTCGAAGTGGACGGCAGGGTGATGCCCGAGCTGTGTGAACAACTTCTGCTGGTCGGCGTTGAGCACACGGTAGGACGACATCAGCGCGGCCGCCACCCCGTGCTCGCCGTCGGCATCCAGTTCGGACAGCCGGTATGCGCGGGCTCTCAGGCGCTCGGCCAACCGCGACACCGTCCAGCTGGGACGGCTCCGCAGTCTGCTCGCGGCGATCCTGATCCCCAACGGCAGAAAGCCGCACAGCCGTACGATCTCGGCGACCGCATCGAGCTCGTCGCAGGTACGGTCACGACCGGCGGTCTCGACGAACAAGGCAATCGCCTCATCCGGACGCAGGACATCAAGGGATATCGATGTCGATCCGTCTACAGTGGTCGCTCGCCGTCGCGAGGTGACCATCACGTGGCTGCCCGCCGTGCCCGGCAGCAGGGGGTGAACACAGCCGGGCTCGCCCACGTTGTCCAACACGACCAGCACTTGACGGCCGGCCAACGCGGCACGCCAGAACGCCGACCGCTCGTCGAGCGACGCCGGAATTCGCTCGGCGGGAACATCAGCCATGCGCAACAAGGCGCGCAGAGCAGCCATCATGTCGAGCGGACCGCGGTTCGGAGTGAAACCGTGCAAGTCACAAAAGAACTGCCCGTCCGGGTAGCGCTCAGCAAGCAGATGGGCCGCGTGCACGGCGAACGCCGTCTTCCCGACACCGGCCGTCCCGTCGACGACAGTGACCGCCATCGACTCGGTACGCATCGCGGCGGCCGGTCCCAGCAACCGGTCCAACTCCGCCTTCCGGCCGACGAAATCGGGCACGCCGCGAGGAAGAAAACACTTTTTGCGCTGCGGGCGTGCCGTAGTCATCGGTTTCGGTGATGGATCGCCGGCATCACCGTCTTCGGTGTGACCCGCGGTCACGTTGAGCAGCGTTGCCCGCTCCTCGGCATCGAGGGAAAGCGCCTGCGCGAGCATACGCACCGAGGCGACTCGCGGCGCCCCGCGCTTGCCGGTTTCCAACTGACTGATCGTCCGGGCGGACACACCGGACATCTCGGCGAGTTCCTCTTGAGTGAGCCCTGCGCGCAATCGGAACTTCCGCAAGAGCGCGCCAAATCCTTCTACATTGGCCAGCAATGAACAACCCCCAACCTCGACCACCACCTACCGCCCGAAAAACTCCACCATCCTGGTTCGCGGCGTCGCCATCACCGCCGACGAGCACTCCCCCATCCGCAAGGACTGCGCCACCAGGTGTGACGCCACCAACGACGAACATGCCGTGTCGACCGTGATGGCCGGACCGACAAAGCCGACCCGCACATGCGCCATGTTTCCCCTGCCCAGCCGGGGACAGTCCGCCGGTTTCAGCGCATCGATCCAAACCATGGTCAACCGGTCGACCTCGCCCGCGATCAGGACAATGACATCGTTGTCACATTCGCTATTACGTGTATGTCTTGTTCAGCGACGGATGAACACCGATTCCGTTGACTGCGAGCACCGACCCGCTGTCACTTTACTTTCACTTTCGCGACGACCGATGGCCGCGCACCCCCTTTGACTTGCGCGTATGAGAGATCAGGCCTGCCCAACCGTTGATCAAGGCTAGCACGCGGTGCCCAATTGGACCATTGCTTCACTCACCGATGAAACCGCCTGGGTACGAGCGGTTTCAGTTCGTCGTCCTCTTTCGTGTTCGATTGCCACCCGTCAGTGCAATCAGAGCCAGTGGAAACGAAGGAGAGCTTTCCCCTGTCGATGGTCGGTGAACTCCAATGGATTCTTTCGCAGGTGCGTGTCGAGCCCGCCAGGAGTCAGGACTGATGGGGCGAGCACGCTTCGGCTCATTCCCGTCGGCCTAGCCGGACGTGACCGACCAGGTCCGTTCTGCGCGCGACCTGCAACCGCCGGTAAACCCGGGTCAGATGTTGTTCGACCGTGCTGATCGTGATGTGCAACATTCCGGCGATCTCACGATTCGTGAGCCCTGAGGCAGCCAGCCGGGCAACCCGGCGTTGCGCCTCGCTGAGCACGGCCATTTGGTCACCTTCATGCTGCACGGACTCGACCCCATCGGTTCGGTCGTGGAGTTGTCTACGGCACTCCATCTCGGTTCCGCACACCATGGCGATCTGCAACGCGCGGGAAGCCGCCGCCTGGGCCTGGCTGAGGTCGCCACGTGCCCGATGGGCGATGCTCAACCTGGTCAACGCACGGACAAGCTCGTTGCGGTCAGAGTCCCGTTCGAGCAGAGCCACCGCGGCTTCGTATCGCCCGACCCGTTTGCGATGGTCACAGAGCTCGGCGAGCAAGGCCAGGGAAACCCCCCGCAGTCTTGGCCGCGTGGCTCCAGCCATGGCCAGCTGTTCGGTGACCATACGGGCAGCCTCGGCGTCCCGGTCGAGTTGCTGGTGGCAACGTGCCGCGCTGTGCCGCCAAGGTACGACAACGGGTGAATCGAAACCACCGGCGCGCATTATCTCACCACATTTGCGCAGGTCATCCAATGCTGTGCGGGGGCGCGCCATCCTGAGCTCGAAAAGACCTCTGGCATGGAGGTACTCGGCGCCGAACCGAGTCGAGAACATCGTGTCCGGCACGGGCTCACGCAGCCACTGCGCGGCATCCCGCAGCCGCGCAGTGGCCACTGCGGCCGCGACCAGAACCGCCAGTGGCAGCCCGAGCACGACGCCCCACGCCTCGGCCGGCAGGATCTCCAGCGCCAGCCGCGCTTTTCTATCAGCCCCGGCCATATCACCGTGGCGCAGGGCGAGATCAGCGCTGATCGCGGTGAACACCGCGGACCAGCTTTTCGCGTCACGATCCCGCGCTGCCCTGATCAGCCGCTCGCACCACATCGGAGCGTGCGGATCGTCATTGTCGACCAAGGTGCGCAGTGCCACCGCGAGGGAAACGAACGTGTCGTCGGAAAGCCGGGTGCCAGACAGATAGGTCAACAAGTCCCCAGGCTGCGCCCCGTGCTCGGTCGCTTTCACGCCCGCGAACTCGCGTACCCCGTGCTCAACGTCCGTCCGCAGCACACCGGTCAGCTCCGCAGTAGTGATCTTGCCCAGCCACAGCAGGTACTGCGCGATGGTCATCGCGTCGGCATCATCGAGCAAATCCTCGGTCAACGCCCAGAGCAAATACGAGCCATAGCGCGCGGCGACGGTCGGATCCGTGCGCCACAACCACTTGACGCGTATCGCGATCAGTGTCGCCCGCTGCCTGTCATCGACATCGCCGGTCAACGCGAGGCGCACGGACCGGGCGGCGAAATCGATGTCGTCCATGCTCAATGCCTCACGGGCGGCCTGGGCAAGGGCATCAACGGCCCACCCAGTGTCAGGCCGGCCGGCAGCCAGGATCTGCTTGGCGACCACAAGCGGGCCGGCTCCCTCCTGGAAACAGACATCCGCAGCGGCGAGGTGCAGTCCTGCCCGTTCGGTGGCGGCAATGTTCTGCAGAACCGTCGTGCGGATGACCGGATCCCGGAACGCGCCGTGGTGGAGCAAGCCCATGTTCTCGAGAACATCGACCGCGTCAGCCACAGCGTCGGCCCCCATCGGCAGGAGTCCCGCCACAACGGTGATCGACGGTTGGTCGAACACGGCCCATGCCTTGGCCACAGCAAGGATCTCCGGCCGCGCCCGGTGCAGGCACACTGACACCGCCCGGCGTAACGACTCACCACCGACCAGTGCTCCGTCCTGCAGCGAGCAACCCAGGTTGTCGTCGACGAGTCCACACAGGAGTGTCGGGTTACCCCCAGACACCCGGAGGTATTGTTCCGCCAGCGGCGGCGGCACCGGTGCGGCCGTCGCCATCGCGAGGAATTCGGCCACGTCGGTGTCAGACAACGGTCCGACACTGAGCCGGCTGCACTGTGACTGCTTGGTGAGCTCCGCCTCGAACGCCGGCTGTCTCGGACAAGTCGATTCCACAGTGAGCACCAGCAGCAGACGGGCCGGCCCCAGCCGCCGCCCCAGCCACAGCAACGCCTCGAGCGATCCGTCGTCGACATGTCCGAAGTCGTCGACGCAGACCACGACAGGTACCCGTTCGGACAACTCCAGCAGGATCCTGGTGAACGCGCCGGCCAGGTCGAGGTCGAGCGAAGTCGCTGACGGACCGGCACGCTGAGCGTCGACCAGCCAGGTGTCCACTCGTTCACCGATGTCGTCGAGCAGTCGCAGACCACGAAGAAGCTGATGGACCACTCCCATGGACATCGACTGTTCAGTTGGTGCCCCGGCAGCGGTGAGTACCAGCGCGCCGGATGCGCGCGCGTAGTCCGCGAAGTCACAACACAGCTCTGTTTTGCCGGAACCTGTTGGGCCCTCGACCAGAACGACGCGACCACCTGACTTGATCATCTTCTCGAACGCCTCGCGGAGGACGGCTCGCTCCGCGTGTCGCCCAACGAGCGTCATATGCCACAACACCCCTTCGCACCCTGCCCCTCGCACGGGGGCGGTATCGGTTCACCACCTGCTGCCACCCCCGTACTCCAGAGCCGCTCGGCCATGCCTGCCTTCCAACATGGCGTGCGTACCCAGTCCAAAAACAGGATGTTGACTGGACGTTCGCTTGATCTCCTGGCCTGCCGCCAGATTCGTCAAGGCTCCCGGCGGATGCCTTGCCCGGACTTTGTGACCGGCGCCAGGCGGGGATGGACGGGCAGCACCAGCGGGCCCCGGATGTTGCGCGTGCGCCGATACCGCACGGATCCGGCCAAGGTGAGTCGAGGAAACCGTTGCAGTAGACGGCATAACGCGACCTCGGCCTCGACGCGAGCCAGACCGGCGCCGAGGCAGTAGTGGATACCGGCGGAGAACGCGAGGTGTTCGTGCGAGTTGGGACGGGTGATGTCGAACCGATGCGGCTGGGCGAACACCTCCGGATCACGGTTGGCTGCTGCCAGCAGCACCACGGTCATGGCATTGCTGGGCACGTCGACGCCGTGCAAGGAAACCGGCTCACGGGGGACGCGCAGCGTGAACTGCACCGGTGTCTCGTACCGCAGCACCTCGTTCACGGCATCGGTGGCGCGTTCAGGTTCGTCCATGAACAGTCTGCGTTGCTCTGGATGCCGCAGCAGGGCGTACGTACCACCGGCGATGAGATTGACCGTGGTGTCGAAGCCTGCGACCAGAATCAGCCCGACGAGTCCGATGATGTCCCGTGCGGCCAAGGGCCTTCCCGCCACCTCCACCTGCAGCAGCGCACTGATCAGGTCGTCGCCGGGGTCGCGGGCACGCTGGGCGAGCAACGCGCCGAAGTAGTGGGTCATCTCAGCCACGACGGCACGGACGCGGCGCCGTTCGGTCAGCGTCCGCATGCCGTCGAGTGTTCCGGTGAGCGCCGTCCCCCACCGGACGAAGCGCCGGTGCTCGGCCTCAGACAGGCCGAGCAGGGCACAGATCACGCTGATCGGTACCCGGATCGCGAAGTCCTCGACGAGGTCGAACGGGCCGCCTCGGGGCAGCGCGTCGAGCCGCTCGTCGACCATCCGCTCGACGTGCGACCGGCGCTCACGCAAAGCCTTGGGGCTGAACCAGGGCGCGACCAGCCGGCGCAGTTCGGTGTGCCGCGGCGGGTTCATCGTGAGGATGGACTGTTCCATCGGGTGGACCAGGGTGCGTTCGTCGTCCGGGCGGATGTTCCAATCGACGCCGACGTGGTCGGCCGCAGGCTCGACCTGGAACCGCGGATCCCGCAGGATCGACTTCGCGGCGTCGTGCGAAGCCGCGATATGAAGCCCCACAACGTGTTTGCTCACCGGACCGCGGGCCCGGATCCGCTCATAGGCGGGATATGGATCAGCCAATGCCCTGCGGCCCAACACCCTGGCCATCGGGTCACCAGTGGCCGCGAGGGCGCCGACCAGCGCGCGCATGGCGAGCATCCGAGCTGCCAGCCCGCTTTCCCGTGCCGTTCCCATGATCGCTCCTCAATGGTGCCGACGGGTGATCGCGTCGATTGCTCGGGCAGCACCGTCCTCCGCGGCGATCGCGCGGCTCGCTGCGACGGCGTTGTCGCGGTAGGCCCGATTCGAGACTGCGGCCTTGATCGCGGCGGCCAGGCTGTCGACGGACATCCGCTTCAGCGGAATCGCAGGCGTCGCAACACCCATCGCGGACATCCGCGCGGCCCAGAACGGCTGGTCAGCCAGAACGGGCATGGGTATGGTCGGGACGCCGGCCCGCAACGCCGCCGCGGCGGTTCCGGCCCCGGCGTGATGCGCGACCGCCGCCATCCGCGGGAAAAGCCAATCGTGTGGCGCCTCATCGATAGTGATCACGTCGTCCGCCACCACGGACAGTTCGGCCCAGCCGGCCTGGATCACCCCACGGACACCGGCCTCACGCAGTGCGGCGAGCACCAGGGCACTCAGTTCCGCCGAGTTGTCCAGATTCCGGCTGCCGAAGCCGACATAGACCGGCGCGGGCCCGGAGTCGAGGAAATCGGCCAGCCGGTCCGGTGGCGTCCAGTTCTTCGCCCGCCACGGCCACCAGTAGCCGACAACCTCAAGTTCCGTTCGCCAGTCCGCAGGCCGGGGCAGCACGCTGGGGCTGTATCCGTGCAGAACCGGCCAGTTCTCCATCCGGGACCGCAGTTCGCGGGCCGACAGCCGGGGCAGGCCGAAATCGGCTCGAATATCCTTGATCAAGCCATTGAACAATCGCCCCATCATATCAATGGTCAACCGGCCGGCCGCAAGATTACCCCACCGTCCCATGGAACGCCCGACCGCGATGACCGAGGGCGGGAACTCCCGGGTCGGAAACACCGGCTGCAGGAAAACACCCATACTGGGAACCCGCATTCCATCGGCGACATGAATGGCCAAAACGGCTGGCATCGATAACAGCATCAAGTCCACTCCGCGCTGGGCAGCGGCGTGAATTCCGTCGAGCAGTTCCCTGGTTTCCGCAGCGATGGCGCGCAGCAACCGGGGGAACTCGAACGGGCCGGACCATGCCCGGCCTGCCTGCCCGGACTGCGTCCACGACCCGGCCGCACGCGGATCGCCTGGCAACCCCCTGAACTCGATACCGCAGGCACTGACCAGGTCTTCGAATGGCTGATAGGCGGCGATCGCCACCTCGTGCCCCGCTTCGCGCAGCGCCACGCCAAGGCCCGTGTAGGGCGCGACATCACCCCGCGTCCCCACCGCGGCGATCATGATCCGCACGTGTAGACCCCCATTCGACTTCGCCCCAAATTCCACCCTCACGGATTCACGATTCTGCCGTAATGAGGCATGACACGGAAGCGACGGAGAAGCTCGCGACAGAAGACTGGGGTGGGGCGATAGGGGTGACCAATGCTACGTTGATCTTATCGTCACCGAATGACCGGCCAGAACGGAAGACTCTTCTCGCCGAGAACGCGACATTTGCCTGGGACGCATACCGAGTCGGGGACAGATCTGGATGCGAATACTGACCAATTCAAGTCATTGCGCCGACATCCGCGAATACGGGGGTGCGAAGGCGCGCGGACTTTACGACCTGGCCGATGCCGGGCTGAACGTGCCCCGCTGGGCGGTACTGGGCACGGACGTCTACCGCGATCCGCGCACCACCGGCCAGGTGGGCGACAGGCTGGCCGAGTTGCTCGGTATGTCCACTGTAGACAACTTGGCGGCTGTGTCCGCCCGGATCGCCGACCTCTTCGCGGAACTGTCCCTGCCCGGTGCGGTCATCGAACTCGCCGAGCAGGCGTACCACCACGTGGGCGCCGCACGGGTGGCAGTACGTTCGTCAGGCGAGGAGGAGGACGGCAGCGAGTTCTCGTTCGCCGGCCAGTTCGCGACTTTCCTCAATGTCGCCAGTGTGAGCGAGCTGTGTGAGCGCCTGAAGTCGTGCTGGGCATCGGTGTTCTCCGAGCGTGCCCTGCGATACCGGCTCGAACACGGGCTGCCGCCGCACGGGGCGGCCTGCGCGGTGATCGTGCAGGAAATGGTGGACTCCGATCGCAGCGGCGTGTTGTTCACCGCCGATCCGATCACCGGCGGCCGGGACACATACGTGATCAGCTCGGTATACGGGTTGGGCGAAGGGCTGGTGTCCGGTGCGGTGGACGCGGACACGATCACGCTCGAGGCCACCAGCGGAGCGGTGGTGCGTACGGTGATCGGTGAGAAGCGAGAGCGGTTCGCCGCCGGCACGACCGGCAGCGGCTGCGCCGTGGTGCCGGTCCCGTCAGCTGAACGTGACTTGCTTTCCTTGAGTGACAAGGACATCGCACGGTTGCGCGAGGCCGGTGCGCGGATCACCGAGGCATTCCAGGCGCCGCAGGACATCGAGTGGGCCATCGCGGACGACTCGGTGTGGATCCTGCAAAGCAGGCCGATCACCACCCGCCAGCCGGCGCACGGCGAAGCAGTCGTGGCCGAACAGGCCGGTGACGGCGAGTTCCGGATCTGGGACAACGCCAACATCATCGAGAGCTTCAGCGGTATCACCTCGCCGCTGACCTTCAGCTTCGCCGCGGATGTCTATGCCCGAATCTACTGGCACTACGCCAAGGATCTGCGAGTACCGGCCGCGCAACTGCGGCAGATGGACGACTGGCTGCCGCACCTGCTCGGTCATTTCCACGGCCGCGTGTACTACAACCTGTTGCACTGGTATCGAATGGTTCGGCTGGCACCGGTCTACCCGCTCAACCGGAAGGTGCTGGAGGCATCGCTCGGTGTGGACGAGCCGCTTGCCGACGACGTGGCCGAAAGCCTTTACCCGTACACGTTCTCCTCGCCGCTACGCCGGCGATGGTCCCGAACGGTGACGACTGTCACGTTCACCAAGCGATTCTTGAGCATGAACCGTTTGGTCCGGCAGTTCATCCGCTACTTCTACCGGGCATACCGCGAGTTCGACAACGTCGACTACGACGCGCTGCCGGGTTCGGAGGTCTACCGCCGGTTCCGGTCACTGGAACGCGAGCTGATCGCGAAGTGGGGACCGATGATGGCGTTGGACGCGTCCCTGCTCATCTCGTTCGGCGCGCTGCACCTGTTGACCAAGCGATGGCTGCCGGACGCCCCGGAATGGTTCACGCCCGCGATCGCCAACCCCGGTCCAGACGTGGAGTCGGCCGAGCCCGCGCGTGCGCTGCTCGAGCTCGCCGCGACGGTGCGGGCCGACCCGGAATTGACAAGGCTGCTCACCACAACGTCCCCTGCTGATATCCGGGAAGCGTTGGCCGGCAACGACTTTCTCGCCGCCATCGACGACTACACCGAGCGCTACGGCTACCGCAGTGCGGACGAGTTGAAACTCGAAGTGCCGGATCTGCGCGAGGATCCGACCAGCCTGTTCACCATGCTGCGCGGCGCGTTGGCCGAACCGCCTGCCACATCCACCGACGAGGCGGAGGCCTACTTGCGTGAGCACCTGCGCGGGCCGCGCCGGTGGGCGTACGAGGTCGTGCGCCGCAAGACCCGCAGCGGCCTGCTGAACCGGGAACGCTTGCGGTTCTGCCGAACCCGGGCATTCGGCTCGGCCAAGCGCATGCTGCGCGCGATGGGGCGGGACATGGCCCGGGCCGGCGTCATCGAGAACTGGGACGACGTCTTCATGCTCCGTCTCGCGGAAGTGCGCGCGGTGTTCGAGAACCCCGCCGCCATACCAGATCTGCGCAAACTGGTCGCGGTACGCAAGCGGCAGCGGCTCGCCGACGAGCAACTGCGCGCACCATCCCGGTTCGAGACAACAGGTTCCGACTACGCACCGGACATCCTGGCGCATGCGGGATGGGCGACTGGCGACGCCCGACGAACCGGGGTGCGCGAGTTGCGCGGGACACCCTCGTGTCCGGGCGTGGCCGAAGGTCCCGCAGTCGTCACCGACTCGCCGCTCAATGTCGACGGCGGCATTCTGGTGACTTATCGCACTGACCCCGGCTGGGTGACCGCGCTTCCCTCCGCGGCCGCGCTCGTGATCGAACGGGGCAGTCCGCTCACCCATGTCGCCATCGTCGCCCGCGAACTGGGGATTCCCACGGTGGTCCAGGTCAGCGCAGTGACCACGGAGATCCGCACCGGCATGCGGGTGCGGATCGACGGTGGGGCGGGCACGATCACCGTGCTCGACGAAGGCAAGGAGTCGGTCGGATGACGAACGCGCTCCGGGCCTGGCTGACCGATCCACATCCCAGTCGCGGCGTGCACCTCGCCGAGGACGCCGGTGGCTGGACGTTCCACTCGTACCCGGATCTCGCGAGCTCGGCCCGGCGGGTCGCGACCGCGCTGATCGATGACGGGGTGCGGCCCGGCGATGTGGTGTGCGTCCTGATGCCGACCGGTTTTCAGTGCCTGTCTGCGATCTTCGGCGCATGGGTGGCCGGTGCGGCGGTCTGCCTGGTCGCTCCGCCCGCGTTCGCCACGACGGCCGGCTATCCGGCGCAGGCAGCCGCGATCCTGCGGCAGGCGGCGCCGGTGCTGACCGTCGTCTCCGAAGACCTGGCACCGTTGGCCGCGCAGGCGCTGGCCATGGCCGGGCTGCCGGGCCGCGAGTGGATCTGGCGGGAGGCCGCAGGCCGCGCCGAGCTCCGCGAGCCCGCTGACCTCGCACTGCTGCAGTTCACGTCGGGTTCGAGCGGACAGTCCAGTGGTGTCCGAGTCACCTGGGACAACCTGATGGCCAACATCGAGCTGATCCAGCACTGGCTGACTTGGCGGGACGGCGACAGCGCCGTCTCCTGGCTGCCGCTGTACCACGATATGGGGCTGATCGGCTGTCTGCTCACCACCGTGGCCGGCCAGGGTGATCTCTCGCTGATGCGGCCGGCTCAGTTCATCCGTGACCCCTACCGCTGGCTCGACCGCCTCACGACAGCCACCCACACCGCGTCCCCGCCGTTCGGATTCGACTACACCACCCGGCGGCTGCGGCCGGACCGACTGTCTGGAATGGACCTTTCGCGGTGGCGAACCGCCATCGTGGGGGCGGAACCGATCGACCCAGGAGTCTTGGAACGCTTCGCGCTGCTGGCCGAACCGGCCGGGTTCACCAGCGCGGTGTATCTGCCCGCATACGGCTTGGCCGAGGCCACGCTCGCGGTCAGCGGCGACGCCGCCAACGCTGCCCCATTGCTCGCTCGCCCCGCCCCTGAGTCGCTCCGCTTCGGCGAGAAGGTACACGTCGCCGAGACCGGTCGGCTCGGCACGCGGCGAGCGGAGCCTGGCTGGCTGGTCGGCTGCGGCACCCCAGGCCCCGGTGTCGAACTCGCCGTGCTCGACCACGCTGGACGACCGTTACCCGAAGGGCACCTTGGCGAGATCGCGGTGACCGGCCGGTCCACGACGCACGGCTATCAGGCCGGCCGAGCCGGCTCGTCGACCCGGTACGTCGACGGCCAGCTGCGCACCGGCGATGCCGGGTTCGTCCACAGTGGTCAGCTTTTCGTGCTCGGCCGGATGGGCGACAGCCTGAAGGTGCGTGGCCGCAGCGTCTATGTCGAGGATCTGGAGTCCACAGTGGTGGCCGAGACCGGATTGGCGCGGTCGAAGTGCGCGGTGGTCAGCATGGCCGGCGGGCCGTCCACCGGTGTCGTGCTGTTCGCCGAGGCGCCGGACGGGCGCTGGGCCGAGCAAGCGTACCGGGTGTTGCGCGCGCAACTCGGACCGGAGGTGGAGATTCGTGTGGTGGCCGGCGGTAGCGGGCTGATCCGGCGCACGTCGAGCGGCAAGCCGCGGCGGCGGCACATGTGGGAGCGGCTGCGGGCCGGTCGGCTCGTCGACGCACGGACACTGCTGGCGACAGAGGGTGGGGCATGATCCTGGACGTCGAATACCTGCGGGATCTGCTGGCGCGGACCATGGACCGGGTGGACGCGCCGGACGGCTGTGCGGTGCTGCTGGAGGGATCGATCGCCGAGGGATTCGGCAACTCCTCGTCGGATATCGACTTCCTTGTCATCGTGGACGAGGCGGCCGACCAGCCGACGATGCCCTCGATCCTGTTCATCGACGGCCGGCGGGTGGAAGTGCGCACCCGTTCGGCACGGCAACTCGCCGAGCAGTTCGATCACGTCCGCGCCGCGGCCGCCACCCGCCGGGTGGTGAAGCTCTCGGAGGACGTGCTCAACCGGTGTCAACGACTGCTGCACGGAGTTCCGTTACGCGACAAGGAACTCATCGGCCGAGTCCAGGGGTTGTTCGACCACCGCGAGTTCGCCGGCGTCATGCGGACATGGTGGGCGCACCGGGCACGGCAGGCCATGCGGTACGCCATCGCGTTGGCCGAAATGCACGACTATGACGAGGCGGTGAGCTGGGCACGGGCCGCGCTGACATCGGGCGCCAAATCGTGGGCCGCTGGGCGTGGTGAGACCTACCTCGAGCCGAAATGGCTGCCACTGCAACTGGACCGGCTGGGCGGCGACGAATCCGCGGAGTTCCGGGCCTTGGAATCCCGGACACCGGATCTGCTGCCGTCGGACTACCTTGCCGCGTGCCGCGAACTGCTCGCGGCGTTCGGAATCGATGGCATCACACCGGCAGGCCAGCAGATCACGGTTGAGCGCGCGCCGGGAGTGACCACGTGGCCGATCGGCGAACGGGTGCATGTGGTCCGTGACAAGCGGGACGTGTTCGTGTTCGGCGACCAGGCCGGTCGGACATGGCAGTCAGTCGTGTTCGGCCGCCCACTCGCCGATGTGCTGTCCCGGATGTCGTCGGACGCCACGGCGTCGATGGCGCAGTTCGTCCGGCTGGGGCTCGTCCGGCTGGCGTGGCACGGAAACAGGATCCTCCCGTCGCTCCCCCTCAGCGCGCCGACCGGCCCGATCACTCCGCCGCCGAGCAGGGTCCGGCCGATCGTGACACTCGGCGGCGCGGTGGTCGCCCGCGAGGCCGCCATCGACCTCGTTCCGTTGCCAGCCAGGCGTTTCGGTGCGGCCGCGATGACACTGGTCTGGTCCAACGTGCTGATCGAGAACGCGCGGGAGGACCTCGACGGCGCACTGGACCGGGGCCAGTGGCGGGTCGCCGAACTGACCGCGCGCCGCGTCGTGCAGGCTTGCCTGCGGGGTTTGCTGAGCGCGCACGGGGTGAACCCGCTGCCGCCCGACTCGGATCTGATCCGTCGGCTGCCCCTGCTCGACTCACTGGCCGACGAGATCGCGACGGCCGCACGAGAGCTTGACCACGTCGTCATCAACGATGCCGGGCAAGGAAGCGACGTGCTGGTCCGGGTGGAGAGATTCGTGGCACGCGTCCGCGCCGACATCGACGCCCGGGCGTTCCCGGCCAGCTTCCACTCCGAGGACGCATGGCAGGCCACTTTGGACATCGGATACGACTGGTTGCGGCTTGGCGCCTACCTGGCGGCGGAGCTGCCGATCGACGAAGCGCGAGACCTGCTCACCAGCGGTGGAGCACAACCCCACACGGTCGACTGAACGGATGGTGATGCCAGTGGCAGCCAGCGAACATCAACTGCGCCAGGAGACCCACGCGCTCGTCGGGGCCATGGCACCGCAACCGACGTCCGAGCTGACCGACCGCACCCGGCTGGTCGGCGATCTGGGCTACGACTCGGTCCGGTTGATCGAGCTGATGATGGCGCTGGAGCAGATGTTCGATCTGCCGCGGGTCGAACAGGACATTGTGGACCCGGCGGGCACCGTCGGCGATGTGGTCCGGTTGGTGCTGGAGATCAACGGGAGGCCGGCATGACCGATGACGGAATGGTGGTGCTGGTGACCGGTGCGGCCGGACTTCTCGGCGCCGAGGTCACCGCCAGGCTCGCCGAAGCGGGGCACCACGTCATCGCGATGGCTCACCACACCCAAGAACTGGTGCGCAACAACGGGACACCGATCCGGACTGTGGCACACGACCGGCCGAAACCGGGCACGGTGTCGGTGATCGCCGGTGACGTGACCGCGGCCGGCCTCGGACTGTCGTCGGAGCTTTGGCACAAGCTGTCGACGGGTCTGGACCGCATCGTGCACTGCGCCGCGATCACCGGCTTCGGCCATCCGGACAGCCGCTACCAGGCGGTGAATCTGGACGGCACCGCGAATGTGCTGGCGCTGGCCCGGTCACGCAAGATTCCCTTGGTGCATGTCAGCACGGCGTACGTGTGCGGCGAGCGGCGCGGTCTGATCGCCGAACACGAACTGGACGTCGGCCAGCGGCTGGCGAACGCCTACGAGGACAGCAAACTCCAAGCGGAAACCCTGGTCCGCAAGGCACAGGCGGACGGACTGGCCGCCACCATCGTACGGCCGAGCATCGTCACCGGCGCCGAGCGCACCGGCGTGGTCCGTGAGTTCAAGAACCTGTACGTGGTTCTCAAACTGGTGGCCGAGGGCAAGGTCCGAACGATTCCGGGAAACTACAACGCCTGTCTCGACCTGGTCCCCGTCGACTATGTCGCGGACCTCGTCACGGCCGCCGCGATCCGGTTCGCCGAGGCGAACGGGCAGACCTTCCACGCGGTCGGCGGCGCGCTGACCCTCCGCGACGTCTCCGATGTACTGGCGGAATTCCCCTCCTGCCAGGTTCCCCGGTTCGTCCCGTCGAGGAGCTTCGACCTGGCCCGGCTCGCGGCATCGGAACAGGCTTACCACGCGCGGATCGTCTCGTTGTACGAGAGCTACTTCCGCCGTGACATCCGGTTCGACACCACGGCGGCCCGGCGATTCAGCCGGCGCAAGGCACCGGCCTGCGGACCGCGCTACCTACGCAGGCTGATCGACCACTGCTTCGCCACCGGCTATCTCGGCGACCCGCTGCCCGGCGTGGCCGAGGTGCTGGGTGGGCTCGCGACGCGAGGAGAGCGGACATGACCGAGCTGTCCACGATGTTGAGTTGTGATCCGGTCAAACGCGCGGTGTACGCCTCGGACACCTACTTCCTGGAGAGTGCCGAGCAGCTCGCGGAACTGACCGACGACGTCGACGGGTTCGCGACGCGGCACGCCTTGCTGCTGCTCAAACCGGACGCGGTGATCACCCGTGGTCTACTGCCAGCACTGACATGGTTGGGGGACAACGATTTCCGGGTGGTAGCCGCCGCACGGACCCGGCTGGACCGCACCGTGGTCCGAGCACTGTGGTACTTCCAGTGGAATCAGGCCACGCCACATCGCCGGCGGCTCGCCGACCTTTTCGCCGCCGCCAGCGATTCGTTGGTCGTCATCGTGCGTAGCCTGGCCGAGCCGGAGATTCCGGCGGCGGTGCGGCTCACCGCGTTGAAGGGACCGACCGATCCAGACGCTCGGGTGCCGGGACAACTCCGCTTCCTGCTCGGTCGCTACAGCTACCTGCTCAACCTGGTGCACACCGCCGACGAGCCTGCCGACGTGGTGCGTGAACTGGGTGTCTACTTCAGATATGAGGAGCGTCGGCGACTGGTCACGGCCGCGCTGCACGGTGCCGACCGCACCGATCGGGCACGGGAACTCGCGCTCGACATCTACGCGACCACACCGCAACGAGATCTGACATTCGGGTCGTCCGCGGACCGGCTGTCGGCTGAACTGGGCAAGGCGGTCGCCGGCAGCCGGCTCGCCGCGCAGGTCGCGACTGGGCTGCGCGACGCGATGACACGGCCGTTGGCCTGGGGTGAGCTACTGCGACTGGCGTGGCGGGAAGGCATCGACCTCGACCCGTGGGACTCGGCAGTCGTCGGCGCGAGCACCCTTCCTATGCGCCGCAAGGAAGTGCCGCCATTACTCGCAGGGGTCACGGCCGGGCAATGGCGTCGGCACGAGGCCGGCAGTCACGGACGGACAACGCATGCCGGATAATCCAAAGGGGGCAGACGTGTGGTTCTCACAGACAGTGGCACGCGAACTGGTACATCGCGCGGCCGTCGCCGAGGTATTGCTCACCTCAGCGGTACGTTTGGACGACGACAACTTCCACGTGGCCGCGCAAATTCCACGCCAGCATGCCTTCTATGGCGAGAGCCGGGCACCACGAGGCACGAACGACCCCATGCTGTTGCTCGAAGCCGGCAGGCAAGCGTGCATCCTCATCGCCCACAACTTCTGCTCGGTGCCGTTCGGCCAGTATTTCATCATGCGCGGCCTGGAGTTCGAGGTCACCGACCGGGCCGGCCTCGCCGTCGGAACGACTCCGGCGGACACACTGCTGGATTGCCGGATCACGCGCCGGCTGCGCGGCCAGGCCGGCCTGACCGGGTTACGGGTTCACTGTACCTCCATTGTGGACGGACGGAACACGGCGAGCGCGGCGTTCGACTTCTCCTGGGTACCGAAGCAACGATGGAATTCGATGCGTGCGGCCAACCGGGCCAAACTGGGACTGCCCGAGCTGCCGGTGGCCGGCCCGGCACCGGAGCGGATCGCGGCTGAGCTGGTCGACCGCCGCGACCCGTACAACGTGGTGATCTCGCCGCTGCGCACCCGAGACGACCACACATGGCGCACCACCCTCGTCATCGACACCACGCATCCGACGCTGTTCGACCACCCGCTCGATCACGTGCCCGGCATGCTCCAACTGGAGGCGTTCCGCCAACTCGCCATCGCCACCGTCCACGAGCTGTCCGGCACCCGGATGCACACCAACCAACTCAGCGCGTTCACCGTCCGGTTTCTCGGCTTCGGCGAGTTCGACCTGCCCAATGAATGCGAGGCGGTCCACGTCACCGCAGCGCCTTCAGCCGGCATCGAACTGCGCTGCGCCATGACACAGGGAGAGCAGGTGATCGCCGAGGCGACCCTTCGACTCGCCCATTCCGAGGCCGGGGTCGACCAGGCCACGCTGCCATCGCTCGCCGGCCACCGGTGATCCACATGCCTACGCTGGATGAGGCTCTGACGACTACTCGGACGGTGCGGCGGCGGCTCGACTTCACCCGGCCGGTCGACCGGGAGCTGGCGCAGCAGTGCCTGCGGCTGGCGGTGCACGCTCCCAATGGGAGCAACCGGCAGGACTGGCGATTCCTGCTCGTCGACGACGGCCACACCAAAGAAGCGATCGCGCGGCACTACCGCCGCGCGTTCGAGATCTACCTGGCCGGCCGGGCACCGACCGGCGCCATCGCCGACTCGGCCCGTCACCTCGCCGAACACCTGCACGAAGTGCCGCTGCTGGTACTGGCCTGTATGGCTGGCCGGCTGCGGGACGACGATCCGCCCGCGCGCCGATCGAGCTTCTATGGTTCGGTCTATCCGGCGATCTGGAGCTTCATGCTCGCGGCCCGCGGACGTGGCCTCGGCACCGCCCTGACCACCGTGCACCTGCGCTTCGAACGGGAAGTGGCGCAACTGCTGGACATTCCGTTCGAGCACGTCACCCAGGTGGCCATGATCGCTGTCGGCCACACCACTGGCAGTGACCCCGGGCCAGCCGCCCGACGGCCGCTGGCCGACGTCGTGCATTGGAATCGATGGCCGGCGGCGACCACGTGAGCACCGCACAGCTCGGCGCGGGACAGGTCCTGGCGCGTCTCGGACGCTTCGTGCTGACCATGTTCCGGCCCCACATCTACGCAACGTACGGCGTTCTTTGGACGTTGGCCCTCGAAGGCTCGGCGGTGCTGTTGTCGGGCACCGCGCCTGCCTGGGCACCGTCCTGGGGCACCGCCGTCCGGGTGACGAGCGTGGTGCTGGCGCTGCTGTTCATGCGCATGCTCGACGAGCAGAAGGATCTCGACTACGACCGGGTGTACAACCCGGACCGGCCTTTGGTGACCGGTGCGATCAGCGCGACGGAACTGCGTGGCGCCATGCTGTTCATCGCGATACTGGTGGCCGGGCTCAATGCGACGGTGTCCGTTGAGTCCGTGCTGCTCGTGCTGGCCGGCCTCGGCTACGGGTTGTTGTTGGTGGTCTTGGAACGCTGGTCCGCCCGGATCCGGGACAGCCTGATCTGGAATCTGCTCGTCACCTATCCAGTCCAGCTTGTGCTCAGCGGCTATGTGTACGGATCACTGGTCAGTACCGGAGTGGTCACGGCCGACTGGCCGGTGTTGCCGTTGCTGATGTTGTTCGCGTGCGTGTTCCTGCATTTCGAGTTCGCCCGCAAGACCATGTGGCGCGGCGAACCGGGTGCACGCCTGTACTCCAGCGTGCTTGGACCAGTACGCAGTGCGGGAGTGGCGATCGCGTTGGCAGCGGCGGCCGGCGTTCTGGCGCTGATGTTGTTCCGTCCCTGGCACGTGGCAGGCGGCGCCGCGATCGCGGCGTGGGCCCCCTGCCTGATGCCGGCGCTCGCGGCTCTCGGTGGGTGGTCGTTCCTGGTGCGGCGCAGGCCGTCGTGGCCGCTGGCGCCAGCGATGTGCTTCGTGCTGGGCATGTTCGTGTCACTGGTAGCCCAAGCCGCCGCCCGTTAGGCGAAATCGTGGAAAGGAGGCCGACGATGGCCCATATCGCCTTCATCAACATACCCGCGTACGGGCACATCAACCCGACACTGACGGTGGTGGAGGAGTTGCTGCGCCGCGGCCATCGGGTGACGTACGCCAGCACGGACCAGTACGCCGCGAGGATCGGCGCGACCGGGGCCGAACTGCTGCGTTACGAATCGACACTGACGCCGTACTTTCAGCCCGGCCAAGCCGTCGACCTCGATCCGGAACGCTTCGGGTGGAGTCCCGTGCTGTTCCTGATGGAATGCGCCGCGACCCTGCCCCTGTTCACCGCGCACTTCGTTGATGACCCGCCGGACGTCCTCGTCTACGACATGCTGATGAAACCCGCTGGGCAGGTGCTGGGGCGCAAACTCCGGATCCCGGCGGTACGTTCGAGCGTGGTGCTGGCGTCCAACGAGCACTTCTCGCACACCGACGCGGTCCTGCGGCTCGCCGGCGTCGCGCCGGATCACCCGGCCCACGGCGAATTCGCGGTGCGTGCCGCCAAGTTCCTCGCGGAACAGGGCATGCCGGAAATGTCCGTGGCGTGGTTGTCCGACGCGTCGGCCGAAGCCACGCTGGCGTTCCTGCCCAAGAGTTTCCAGCCACGGGCGGAGACCTTCGACGACAGCTTCGACTTCGTCGGGATGTGCTCGGCCGACCGGGACACCGGGCCGGATTGGCTGCCGCCCGCAGGAGATCCGCCATTGGCAGTCGTGGCCTTCGGCACCATGAGCGGCCCGCTGCCGGGACTTTGGCGGTCCTGTGTGGACTCTTTCGCCGGCACGGCATGGCACGCCGTACTGGCGACGGGTTCCGCGTTCGACCCGGGTGAGCTGGGGCCGCTGCCGCCGAACGTCGAGGCACACCAATGGATTGCCCAATCAGCCTTGCTCCGGCACACAAGCGTGTTCGTCACTCATGGCGGGATGGGCAGCGTGATGCAGTCGCTGGCGCTGGGGGTTCCGATGGTGTGCGTGCCGCACCACCCGGACGACCGGCTGACCGCGCAACGGGTGGCGGAGCTCGGCCTCGGCCGGCTGGTGTCCATCGACGAGGTGTTCGCAGGCGAGTTGTTCGACCAGGTCCAGGAGGTAGCGCGGAACGAGGCGATCCGACGGCGAGTGCACCGGATGAGCCACGAGGTGCACGCGGCAGGCGGGCCAGGGCGCGCGGCCGATGTGATCTTGGCACGGGCCGGGGTGCGGTCGTGATCATCGAGAATGTCCGGGTCTTCGATGGCGAACACGTCGGCGGCCCATACGACGTAGCGACCCAGGACGGCGTCATCACCCAGATCCGACCGGCACACCGGCGACCGGATCGACCGGACGATGTGGTCGACGGCTCCGGAGCGACGCTGCTGCCCGGCCTCATCGACGCGCACGCTCACGTCTGCACCACGGAAAGCAACCTCGAACTCGCGCTCGCCTTCGGCGTCACCACCCTGCTGGACATGTTCGAATTCCCACCGGATCGACTCACCGCCTTGCGCACGGCGGCGGCTGAGCGCAACGACCTGGCCGACCTGCGCAGCGCCGGAACACTCGTGTCCGCTACCGACGGGTTGCCCGGAGTGCGCATTCCGTGGATTCCCACCATCGCCCACCCGGACCAGGCCGACGAGTTCGTGGCAGGCAGACGAGACGAAGGCTCGGACTACATCAAGATCGTCATCGACGACGGCGCGAGCCACGGCCAGACGTTGCCGGCGCTCGACCGCGCCACCGTCGCCGCCGTGGTGTCAGCGGCACATCGCCGTGGACTGTCCACTGTGGCGCACATCTCGGGTGTCTGGTCGGTCGAGGTGGCGCTGGACGCCGGGGTGGACATCCTGACCCACCTCCCGCTTGAGGCGCCGCTCGGCCGCGACCTGGTTCGGCGGGCAGCAGACGACCGGCGGGTGGTGGTCCCGACGCTGACGATGATGGAGATGTGCGCCACCGAGCGCGGGCGTGGACTGGCCGACGACCCCCGAGTCAGCGGGTACCTCCCGGAGCACGCCCACGCCGCGATCGCGCACGGCCAGGTCGGACTTCCTGTGGCGCTTGGAAAGCGTGACTTCGCCCACGCGCTGGCGAGTGCTCGTGCGCTGTCCGAGGCTGGCGTGCCGCTGCTGGCGGGTACCGACGCCAACAACGCGCCCGGCCGGGATGCGCCGGTGGTGAACGGGGCGAGCATGCACCGAGAGCTCGAGTTGCTGGTCGAAGCCGGTCTCACCGCTCGCGCGGCGCTGGCCGCGGCCACCTCGGCGCCTGCCCGGTATTTCGGGCTGGCTGACCGCGGCCGGATCGCCCCCGGCATGCGCGCAGACCTCCTGCTGGTCAGGGGTGATCCGACCGAGGACATCACCGCTACCCGATCGATTCTCGGAGTCTGGCGCAGAGGTGTCCGGTTCGACCGCGAGGGTTTCCGCCGGCGCTTGGTGCGGGACACGGAAGGAACGCGACGATGACCGCGCGAACGCCGGCGCCCACCGGAGTGGGCTGGACCGCCTTGGGCGTAGCGGCGGCCCGCGCGTTGGAGTCCGAACGGCCGGACCGGTTGTTCAACGACCCGTATGCGGCTGACTTCGTCGGCGGCGACCCGCATGGGTTCCGGGACGCCAGTGACCAGAGCCGGGCGGTGTTCGAAGGTCTTGGGGACTATCTGGCGATCCGCACACATTTCCTCGACACCTACCTGACGGGCGTGGTCGGCCCAGATGTCCGCCAGGTGGTGCTGGTCGCTGCCGGGCTGGACACCAGGGCGTTCAGGATGCCGTGGCCATCCGGGGTTCGTCTGTTCGAAGTGGATCTGCCACAGGTACTGGACTTCAAACAGGACGTACTGGACGACCGCGGCGCGCGATCGTCCTGTCAACGAACGGTCGTCCCAGCCGATCTCACCACGGATTGGGCGATCCCCTTGCGAAACAGTGGGTTTCGCCACGACGAGCCAACCGTCTGGCTAGTGGAGGGATTGCTGGTGTATCTGACCGAGGCCGACAACGACCGGTTGATGGCCCGGATCACGGAGCTGTCGTGCCCAGGCAGCCGGCTGGCCGTCGAGTATGTCACTCGGACGTCGCTGGTCACGTCGAGCGTGCGGCAATTGCGGGAAGGGTTCGCGCACGAACTGTCGTCGCTGTGGCGCAACGCCGCCTCGACAGCCCCGGCGGCCTGGCTTGCCGGTCACGGCTGGACGGTCGACCGGCACCGACTCGCTGGGCTGGCCGAGTCGTACGGCCGGCCGATGCCGCCCGCGTTCGATCCACGCCTGCCCGAATCATCCACTGTGGACCTTTTGACCGCCCGGCGCTGACCGGCCTCGAGAACGGATGACCCATGACGACTTCGGACAGCAAACCGGATCCTTTCGCCCTGTTGCAGGAACCCTCGGTCCGCGCCGATCCGTATCCGCTGTACCACCTGCTGCGTGAGCAGTGCCCGATCCTGATCGAGGACGGCCCGCTCGCGCTGGTCGGCAGCTACGAGCACAGCCAGCAGGTACTGCGGGATCCGGCCATGAGCAGCCGACTGCAGGACCTGATGCCCGGCGTCGGACGACCGGACACCGACCCGCCGTTCCTGTTGCTGGATCCTCCCGACCACACCAGGTTACGAGGTCTGGTGTCGCAGGCGTTCACCCCGCGCGCGATCGCGGTGCTGGCGCCCAGGATCACCGAGATAGTCGAGAACGCGCTAGCCGAGGCGGCCGAGCGGGGCAGCATCGACATCGTGGCCGACCTCGCCTACCCGCTGCCGGTGACGATCATCAGTGAGTGGCTCGGCGTGCCGACCTCGGACGGCGAATCGCTGCGCGAGTGGTCCCAGCTGCTTACCAGGACGTTCGACCTCAATGTGGGCAGCGATGAACGCGATGAGATCGCCCGCGCGGCCAAGGACTTTGACGAGTACTTCCGTGACCTCATCGCGTTCCGGCGCCGCACACCCGGCGACGATCTGCTCTCGCAACTGATCAGCGTCGAGGAGCGCGGTGACCGGTTGACCTCGGCCGAACTGCTGGCCACCGTGGGTCTTCTGCTGGTGGCCGGGCACGAGACCACCACGAATTTGATCTCCAACGGCCTGCTGGCGCTGTTGCGTCATCCCGACGAGCTGGCCCGGCTGCGTGCCGACCCCGGGCTCACGGACGCCGCTGTCGAGGAATCGCTGCGCTACGACCCTTCGGTGCAACTGGTCGGCCGGGTCACCAAAGAGCCCACCACCGTCGGCACGCTGCCGGTACCCGCGAACACCTGGACGATCCTGCTGATCGGCGCCGCGAACCGCGACCCGGCGCGATATCCCGAACCGGACCGGTTCCGCCTCGACCGGGACAGCGTCCCCCATCTCGCTTTCTCCTACGGGCCGCATTTCTGCATCGGTTCCAGCCTTGCCCGGTTGGAGGCCGGTATCGCGTTCCGCACCTTCGCGTCCACTGTGGTCAACCCGGAACTGGATGCCGATACGCTGTCCTACCGGCGGCACGTGAACTTCCGCGGGCCCGACCGGATGATCGTGTCGTTCGACGCTGCGCGCTGACCGGTCCAGGTCCGACGTGTTGCGCGAACGTCCGGCCAAGGTCATGTTCCGGCGCACCGCTCACCGGCACCGTGAAGAACACTGCTCACAACCGGACTGCTTTCCAGATTTTTCGCTGCCGCTGATCAAAGATGCTCACAACAATGCTTGATAGAGCATGTTCAAGCAGATACGGTACGGCGCTAGTCCGTCACGAGCTGTAAATGAAACGGAGTTCCCATGGCCGGAACACTCCACAGACTCGCTGCCTGCCTAGTCGCCAGTACCGCTTTCTTTGCCGCCCAACCCGCGAGCGCCGCCGATACGACCGTCACCTACCCGCCGTCGGCAGAGAACTTCGCCAACCCGGAGCGGGGGCTGTACCACCACACCGGGGACTGCGACAAACAAGCCTTCGACGCCGCCGTGCTGAGCAATTACCGCACGCAGCAAGGCATCTCGCTCGTGATGTGCGTGTTCTACCTGGCGGAGTTCAGATCCGCTCCGATCAGCCAGGCCGCGTTGGCTCACCTGCAGCGGCAGTTCAGCGTCGCGCGTACGGCCGGTGTCAAGGTGATCCTGCGTTTCGCGTACACCGCGAGCACGGACGGCGCCGACGCCCCCAAGGACCGCGTACTGGCCCACCTCGACCAGCTCGCTCCGGCCCTGAACGCCAACAGCGATGTGATCCACCTGATGCAGGCGGGGTTCATCGGCGCCTGGGGCGAGTGGTACTACACGCAGAACTTCGGCAACGCGGGCGTGATCAGCGCGGCCGACTGGGCGAACCGGAAAGCCGTCACGGACAAGATCCTCAGTGTTCTGCCGGCGACGCGGATGGTCCAGCTGCGGACTCCGAAGTTCAAACGGACCATGTACAGCGCCAACCCGCTCTCCCCCGGCGACGCGTACAACGGCACAGCCCTGGCACGGCTGGGACACCACAACGACTGTTTCCTGGCCAGCCCGGACGACTTCGGCACGTACGAGAATCCCTCCGTCGAGTACCCGTACCTGGCCGCGGAGACGACGTACCTCGCGATGGGCGGCGAGACCTGCGCGCCCAACCCGCCGCGATCCAGTTGTCCCACGGCCACAAGCGAACTGAGCCGCTTCCACTGGACGTACCTCAACACCGACTACCACACCGGCGTGCTGGACAGCTGGCGCGCCGAAGGCTGCATGGCCGACGTGACCCGCCGCCTCGGCTACCGGTTCACCCTTCAGACGGGCACATTTCCCAGTGCGGCAACGCGTGGCGGCCAACTGCGCGCCAGCATCTCACTGACGAACGACGGCTGGGCCGCCCCGGTCAACCCGCGCGGCGCTGCTCTCGTCCTGCGCAATACCGCCACCGGCGTGTACTACTGGTTCACTCTCGACGCCGACCCCCGCAGGTGGCTCCCGGGCAGTACGACGACGATCAACCCTGCGGTCACGTTGCCCGCCGACATGCCGACGGGCACCTACACCCTGCTGCTCGTCCTGCCGGACAACCAGTTGTCGTCCCGGCCCGACTACTCGATCAGGTTCGGCAACGAGAACGTCTGGGAAGCGACGACAGGCTTCAACAACCTCCGTCACGCCGTCACCATTTCCTGACTCAGCCCGTACCGCTCGAAAAAGTCATCGCCTTCTGCCAGGTGGACCTGGAGTTTGGTCACACAAGTAAGGTGGTCCGGATCAATCGGGGCTACGAAACCGCAGGGGGTGTCCGGGATGGCCGAAGCCAACGAGTTCGACCTGGCCGGCGAGATCGATCCGACCAAACCGAGCATCGCCCGCGTCTACGACGCGTTCCTGGGCGGCAAGGACAACTTCGAGGTCGATCGCGAGGTGTGCCGCCGCGCGATCGAGATCGATCCGGACGCGCCTGTCGCGGCGAGGGACCTGCGGAGCTGGTTGATCCGCGTGGTCCGGTTCCTGGTCGGCCAGGCGGGGATCGATCAGTTCCTGGACTGCGGTTCCGGGTTGCCCACGGCCGAGAACGTCCACCAGGCCGCCCAACGGCTTTCCTCGGACGTCACGGTCGTCTACGTGGACAACGACCCGGTCGTCGCCGCGCACGGCCGGGCGCTGCTGGAGGAGAACCCACAGACCCATTTCGTCTTCGCGGACCTGCGCAGGCCGGCCGACGTGCTGGCGAATCCGATGGTGCGCAAGTACATCGACTTCACCCGGCCGGTCGCGCTGATGCAGTGCGCGACGATCCACCACGTGCTCGACGAGGAAAGACCGGCCGAGATCATGGCCGCGTACATCGACGCGTTACCACCGGATTCCTACGTCGCGCTGAGTCATTTCCTCGACCCGGGCGAGGGAAGTGAGCACCGCGATCTGGCACGTCAGCTGGAGCTGAATCTGCGCCAGTCCGTAGGCTCAGGGGAATGCCGGACGCACGAGGAGATCCTGTCCCTCCTTGACGGCTTGGAGTTGGTGGAACCCGGTCTGGTGCCGGTGATGGACTGGTGGCCCGACGGCCCCACAATCAAGCCCATCGCCGCGGTACAGCGGCTCGTAGTCGGTGCGGTAGCGAGAAAACCCGCTCCGCACTGACAGTTCACTCAGGACAGACGTACGCAGGGTCTTTCGCGCCGTCCCAGCAGGCCTGGTCTCCGTGTCCCGACGTCAACGCGTGCAGACGAAGCTCGAGGCGCTGTCCGGATCGCCGGCGCGATACCTGGGCCAGCCTGGGTATTCGCACAGTGGACGGGTGCGGTTGTGGTTGACGTCGACCACGATCGGGTTCCTGGGCGGCTGTCCTCTTTCGGCCCAGCGCTCGAGTGCCGAGAGCGAGTCCCAGCCAGCGGCGAACGCCGGCGTGCCGAAGTTCGCGTGGTTCGCCCCAGGCACGAGGTAGTACCGCATGAACGCGCGGGTCGGCTCGGGGCCCAGCATGCCGCGCACCCGCTGGTAGTAATCGTTCGTCGAGCGGTGCGAGACCAGCTCGTCCGCAGCGCCGTGCAGCATGATCAGCTTGCCTCCCGCGCGGGCGAACGGGCGGAGGTCCACGTTGTTGCGATCCTGGATCGTGGACAGGTGGCTGATTCGGTCGAGCCACTTGCCGGGCTGCCGGGCATCCAGGTCGAGCGAGTTGTAGCCGGGATCCCGAGTCAGGAAGTACTTGACCCATTGTTCCCAGTACTGCAGTCCGTAGCCGCTCGTCACCGGCATGGGATTGGCCGGCGCGGTTGTGCCGAACCCGAGGAACGGAGTTCTCATGTCCGCCCCCGAGAGGAACGGGAAGCCCGGGTATTCAGTCTCGCCACTGGCGATCCGATACGGCCACCTGAACGGGGTGGACATGGCGATCACGGCCCTGATCTGAGGATCCGACAGGCAGTTCGGGCCGGCGTCGGCACCACCCATGCAGCGAAGCACGTGCGGATCGAAGTGACAGCCGCGTGGGTTCGAGATGACCTTGTCCTTGACACCGTCCAGACCGTCACACGCGTTGATGACGCTGTCGTAGAGGAGCGTCTGCTTCGCGGGTCCGGGGAAAGCGCCGGGGCGGGACAGGATCTGAGCCAGATACCCCAGGTGCAGACCCTCACTGAGGTTGTTCCATGCGGGATAGGCGGAGATCACGCCGTCGAACGCCTGTGGCCACCGTTGAGCGACGACGAGGGCTTCACGGCCGCCTGTGGAGCCTCCCGAGAAGTAGACCTCGGAAGGGTTCTTCCCGTAGGCACGCCGGATCAGGAACAGGCTCGCGTCGTGTGTCTTCTTCAGTGCGTCACCGGCAGCGAAGTTCTTCAACGCCTCGTCGTTCATGCCGAACGACCCGTCCAACGACGGAACGGCCGCCGAGCTCTGGTGGCCGGAGTCGCTGGCGAAGGTCGCGTATCGGCGGGCCAACGGCACCGGCTGATCCGCGGGACCGAACGGCACATTCATGGTCAGTGCGGGAATGGTTCCGTTGTAGCCGCCGCCACCGAACATCATCGCCTTGCGATTCCAGCCGTGTGGCAAGGCTGCGCGCATCTTGATGGCGGGCGCGGACGGATCGACGGGAAAGATGTCCGCGCCGAGAAGGCAGTACTCGATCGTCTGGCCACTGACAACGCTGGTCATGACCGAGGCTGACGTGACGCGACCGCCGGTTGTCGGCAAGCTCATGACTGGGGCCGGGATCGTCATCTGATTCAGCTCGGCGCACGCCGGCACAGTCGTGGTCGCGGCGGCGGGTTCGGTGCCGAGGAACAGAACCGCAGTCGCCAGCGCGACGAGCCTTGCTGGTGTTGAACTCACGCTGACCTACCCTTTCAGCGGTAGAGGTGCGTGCCCGGGATCGCGTCCGGATCCCTGCGGATTTCAGGCGTGTTCGTCTCGGGCAGGAACCACGCGCTGGCGAAGGTGATCAGCCCCATGGCCGCGATGTAGATCGCGACCGGAATGGTGCTCCCGGTCTGCGCGATCAGCGCTGTCATGAGGAACGGCGTGCCGCCGCTGATGATGATCGCGGAAAGCTGGTAGGACAGCGATGCGCCGGAGTAGCGGACGTTGGGCGCGAAGAGCTCGCCGAGGAAACTGGCGATCGGGCCGTAGGTGAGGCATTGGAACGTGAAACCCACCACCACGGCGACGAAGATCAGCGGCAGCGACGCGCTGTCGACGAACTGGAAGTACGGGAAGGCCCATGCGGCAACGCCAAGACCACCGATGAGGATCAGCGGCCGACGACCCACCTTGTCGGACATGTGACCAGCCCAAGGCAGGACCACGAGCATCGCAACGGAGCTGAGCAGCACGACCGCGAGCAGCGGGTCACGGTCGAGTCCGAGAGAGGTGGTGCCGTAGTTCAACAGGCCGGAAATGCTGACGTAGAAAAGACTGTTGGTGGCTGAGAGGATCCCGCAGCCGAGCAGGATCGTCCCCCACTTGCTCCTGATGACGGTCACCAGCGGAGCACGGACCACCGCGCGCTCCGGCCTCGACACCTCCCGCTGCAGCTCGCGGAACTCCGGCGTGTCCTCCACTTTGGACTGGATGTAGAGGACCACGAGGAACATCACGATGCTGACCAGGAAGGGGATCCGCCAGCCCCAGCTGAGGAAGGCCTCGTCGGGCAGCAGGCCGCTGGCGGCAACGAAGATCAGGTTCGAGATGATCACGGCGACGAAAACGCTGGTCTGCCCAAAGGTTCCGGCGAAGCCGCGCCGCTTGGGGCTGGCGGACTCGGTGAGCAGGAGCATGATGCCGCCCCACTGGCCGCCTGCCGCGAGTCCCTGGAGAAAACGCAGCGTCACCAACAGAATCGGCGCCAACGCGCCCACGGCCGATGCGCTGGGCAGGCAGCCGATCAGAAAGGTCGCGGCCCCCATGAGCGCCAGGCAGGTGACGACCACCGGCTTGCGTCCGTATTTGTCACCGAAGTGCCCGGCGAGCACCCCGCCGATCGGACGTGCCACGAACCCGGCCCAGAACGTGCTGAAGGCAAGGAGGGTTCCGGTCAGCGCCGAGGATTGCGGGAAGAACACCCGGGGGAACACCAGTGCGGCCGCGGTGCCGTAGAGGAAGAAGTCGTACCACTCGATCGAGCTGCCGATCAGCCCCACTGTCAGCAGCTTGCGCAGACCTCGACGTCGAGCCGGGGACAAGGCGGCGCCGGACTGTTCGTCGGGTTGGGCGAGCGGAGTTGCCATACATGCCGCCTTCGTCGATAGGACAGGCAAGTGATGACGGTCATGTTAGGTCGCCGTTACCCTGTGACTGAGGTCTGCATCACACACGCCTCGCACCGGTTCGGTGGGGCTTTCTCCCACCCGAAGCTCCAGGAGGGGACGGCACCGTGGCCAGCGACCCCGGAGACGAAGCAGAGTCTCAGGCGCTCGTGCGCCGGCAGCGCGAACTGGCGTCGTTGTACGCGACGGCCAAGTCGCTGACCGCACTGGGCGAGCTCGATGACGTACTGCAGTCGATCGTCCACCACGCCCACGATCTGATCGGCACGGACTTCGCCTACCTCTCGCTGGTCGCGGACGGCAGACTGTCGGCCAGAGCATGCGAAGGAACGATCTCCCCCTCTTTCCTCACCGCGTGCATACCGGCCGATGTGGGGCTTGGTGGCAAGGTGCTGGCCACCCGAAGCCCCCATTGGGTACGCGACTACACCGCCTCGACCCTCATCGATCACGATCCGGACTTCGACCGCCTGGCCGTCACCGAGGAACTGGTCGCGCTTCTCGGTGTGCCGCTGGTGATCCGAGGTGAAGTGGTGGGCGCCTTGTTCGCCGCGAACCGCTCCGAGCGATCCTTCCACGCCGGTGAAATCGCGTTGCTGAGCGCGTTCGCCGATCACGCCGCGGTTGCCCTCGACAATGCCCGTCTCTACGAGGCGAGCCGGAATGCCTTGCAGGAGCTGCGGATCGCGTACCGGAAGATCGAGGAACACGTGGCAGTCGTGGAACGAGCACAAGCGATCCACGAAGCACTGACCGGTGTTGTGCTCCAGGGCGGGACACCGGACGATGTCGCGCAGCTTCTGGCTGATCAACTGGGCGGAAGAGTCACACTGCTCGACCGGACCGGGGCCGCTCTCGTGCGCCGGGATTCAGCGTCGAGTCCATTTCGGACTCTGTCGGAATTCGATCTGGCCGATGCCGTGAGGAATGCACACCGCTCCGGCCGCTGCACGACCTCGGTCGACGCCGTCGGAGTCACCCACAGTCTGGCCCCGATCCAGGCAGGCGACAGCTACCTCGGTGCGCTGGCGTGGAGCCGGAAGGCCATCACGCAGCACGGCGTCTCAGACGACATGGACCTGCGCACCCTCGAGCGGGCCACTCATGTCATGGGGTTGCTCATCCTCAAGGAGCGCGCCGTTGCCGAGGCCAGCGAGCGGCTGAGCGGAGAACTCCTGACCGAGCTCATGGTCGGCAGCCCCGGGATCAGCCCCGCGCAGCGCGCCCGCACCCGGGCCCGCAACATCGACGCCGACCGCCTGGATCTGGTCCTCGTCGCGGACTCGCCCACGTTGTCGTCGACCGCTCTCGCGCGCCACCTGCACGACATCGCCCGGGACTGCTCCGGACTGGCAGGTGAACATCTGGGCAGGGCCACGATGATCGTTCACAGCGTCGACGACGACCAGACCGTCGAGGAGGTCCACCGTCGGCTGCGTCGCGCGGTGGGTGGCCCCGTCGCCGTCGTCGGGGAGCGGGCGGTCAATCACGACTGGTCGCGCGCGTTCTCCCTGGCCAGTCGCTGCGGCGCCGTGATGCGAGCCATCGGGCACACCGATGTGGGCGCCACAACGGGTCGGTACGCCCTCTACGCCATGATCTTCGACACCGAACGGGTCCGCGAGCTCGACCGTTTCATCACCGGCTCCATCGGCCCGCTCGTCGACTACGACGCGCGCCGCGGCACCGATCTCGTCGAAACCCTCAGCGCCTACTACGTCCACCACACCAACGTCGCGGGGACCGCGCGGGCGTTGCACGTGCACGTCAACACGCTGCTCAAGCGACTGGATCGCGCCAGCGATGTCCTCGGTTTCGACTGGCGCCACGAGAACGACCTGGAACTGCGACTCGGACTTCGGCTGTACCAACTCAGAGCGATCGCGACCGCCCCGTCGTGACTGTGGCTCATGCGATGCGCGTCGCGTCGCGCAAGGCGCTCTTCGACAGTTTGCCGGTGCCCGTCTTGGGCAGTGCGGTCATGAAGACGAATTCGTCGGGCAGCCACCACTTGGCGACCATCGGCGTGATGTGCCGCCGGAGTTCTTCGGCCGTGGCGGCGCTGCCGTCGCGCAGGACGACATAAGCGACAGGGCGCTCCATCCACCGCGGGTCCGGGCGGGCGATCACGGCGACTTCGACGACATCGGGGTGCGAAACGATGGCGGTCTCGAGCTCGACCGACGAGATCCACTCGCCTCCGGACTTGATCAGATCCTTCATCCGGTCCACGAGCCGCAGGTAGCCGTCGGCATCGATCGTGGCCAGGTCGCCGGTGCGCAGCCAGCCGTCATCGGTGAAGCTGTCACCCGCGTCCACCCGGAAGTAGCCGCCCGCCACCCAAGGACCCGCAACCTGCAACTCACCGACCGCGTGACCGTCGCGCGGCAACCGCCGGCCTGTCTCGACATCGACGATCCGCACGTTCACGAGCGGCAAGGGCTGGCCCTGGGCGGCCCGCACGGCCACCTGCTCCCCCGCAGTCGCGTCCCGGTGCTGAGTGCGGGTACCGCCGATGGTCCCGACAGGGCTGATCTCCGTCATCCCCCATGAATGCGTGATGGGTACGCCAAGCGCTGCGCGATAGGTCTCGGACAGCGCCGGGGCAATGGCAGAGCCGCCGCCGAGCAGCAACCGCGTGGCGCTCAAGTCGTAAGCCCTCAACTCGGGAACCAGGCTCGTCCACACCGTGGGAACAGCACCAGCGACACTCACCCGCTCGGCATCCATCAACTGCAGCAGGTGAGCTGGATCCGCGGACACGCCAGGAAGGACCAACGAGGCACCCGCCATCATCGCGCCATAGGGAAGACCCCAAGCGTTGGCGTGGAACATGGGCACGATCGGCATCACCACGTCGCTCTCGCTCAGGCCGATGAAACCGGCCGCGAGGGTCCCCAGGCAGTGCAGGACAGTCGATCGGTGGCTGTAGAGCACACCTTTGGGAGGTCCGGTCGTCCCGGACGTGTAGCACAGGCCAGCGGCCAGGTTCTCCTCCGCGAGCGCGAACGTGTCCTCGAACGAGCCCACGAACGGCTCGGCTGCGGCCAGCAACTCGTCGTAGTCCAGGATGCGAGGGTCCGCCGGGATCGCCGTGTCGGTGCCGTCAGGCAGCACCACCCAGTGCCGCACCCGCGGCAGCCTGTCGGCGCTCGGCCAGATCCGCGGGAGCAACCCACGGTCGACGAACACCACGTCATCCTCGGCATGGTTGACGATGTACTCGAGGTGCTCCGGCGAGAGCCGGATGTTGATCGAGTGCAGCACCCGCTTGGTGGCCGGCACCGCGAAGTAGAGCTCGAGGTGGCGTCGGTTGTTGCTCGCGAACGTGGCGACACGAGCGCCGAGCGGAACGCCGAGGGAGCCCAGAACCGTTGCGAGGCGCCGGATGTGGTGAGCGACTTCAGCGTACGTGAGCCGCTCGGCGCCGGCCGTTACAACGTGCTTGTGCGCATAGAGTCGCTCAGCACGCTCCACGATATGTGCGATGGTGAGCGGCCGCGGCTGCATCAGCCCGTCCATGCTGTCGGTCGACTTGTCCGTCCCGGCATCCCGAGCGGTTCCGGTGACGATCGCGACGCGTGACTGATCAGGCATGAGTATTCGCTTTCGGTCGGCCACGAGTGTCTTCCCGAGTCACCCTAGGTGCGGTTCTGGACCGGAAAGAGGTGAGAACCTCCCACTCGTTCGCCGCTTTTGGCAGCGATTCCTCACACTCCGCGCGTCAGACGGTGGTTCGTGCCAACAGATGCGGGCGTCAGTCCACTTCGGACACGCTCACGTCCCCACCCCAGCTGTCAGCTCGTCTCGTAGATCTCGCCGTTCAGAATCGTCCGCGTTGGCACCGTACGACCGCGATGCATCTTGACCAAAAGGTCCACGACGCACCCTGCCAGGCGATGGGTGTCCTGAACGACAGTGGCGCGCAGCGGACTGTTCGCGCTGTCGATGAGCGCTTTCGCTTCCAGGACTCCATCGACGCCGACCACGACGGTGTCCCGGGTGACTGGGAAGGACGTCGACAAGGCGTCCACGGCGCCCAAAGCCATCTCATCGTTGGTGCAGAAGATCGCGTCAAGGCACTCGTTGGAGTCCATTTGCCGGACGTGAGCGCGTACAGCGTCGTATGCGCGAGAACGTACGAAACCGCACCGATCGTCGGTCGTGATCATCACGTCCGGCAATTCGTTGCGCAGGATTTTCTCGCATTGCTCCTGCCGGTTGTTATGTTCGCGGCTGGCGATGATGAGGACATACGGTCGTCGCTTTCCGCGAAGGCGCCTTGCCAACCACCGACCGGCCAGTGCACCGAGTTCACCCGTGTCGTATCCGATGTACGCACTGTTGTCCGGATAGTCGGCCGCCTTGTCGAAAGGTTCGATATCGGTGAAGACGACCGGTAATCGTGATCTGCGGCAGAACGCCACCAGGTCGTCACGCAGCCGGTGCACCTCACTGGCGAAGATGATCCCACCCACGTACTCACGTCGTCTGTCCTGGAGTCTGCCCAGGTGATGGGACTGCGCACTCGCGTCGTAGTCCCGGTCCGGCACCTTGAGCACAAGGTCGATGCCTTCGCTGTCGAGCTCGCTCTGCACGCGTTGAACGAAATCCGCGACGTAGTACTTCTGGCTGAACGCCGACGTGACCAGAAAGGCCCTTCTCGAGCGTTGCCGCACACGACGGACCAGCGACAACGCACCCCAGGAGAATGCCGCGACGCCACCGGTCGCAAGCGCGAACCACATCAGGACGGGACCTTCCGGAACACCGGTTCGGAAGGTCCCCACGATGGCGGCCAGTATGAGTCCGCTCGTCACCGACGTCACGATCGCGAACCGCGCCGGCATTCGATCACGGTCAAGCCACGCCATCGAAGTCCCCTCCTCAAGAACTGCCGTGCGCGCTATCTTCCCGCAATATCAACTCCTTGCATTGGCGGAGTCGTCGGCGGACGTGGTGGTCACGCCGGGCGGGAAGTTCACCCAGTTGGACGCGGCGCGCGGAGTTTCGGGGAGACTCCGATCACGGTCCCCTAAGCCGTCACCAGCGCAACGATCAGCAGCACCGACGCGGCGATGAACGCCGGGATCACGATGGCGAATGCGCGTGCCCTTGCCCGTCGTGGAAAGGCGAAGGGCAGCACGAACGCGCAGACCAAGCCGGTGGGAATCGCCAGCACAGTGCCGAAGAACCGGATGTAGCCGTGGGGATCGAAGACGATATCCGTCGCGAATCGCGACTGGAGCACTTTGATCACAACGATCAACCACAGGCCGCCGGCCGCAACGCTCACGACACCGGCGACAACGCGCACCGCGACAACGCCCAGGGAACGCCGCGGCGTGTCCGAGGAACCAACATCGTCGCGCTGCCGGCGCGGCTCATCCACCCCTTGAGCGTCTCACAGCAAGCTCGCATACCGCGCCCACCAGGACAAACGGTTGTCGCCCGAGTCGGAGCCGCTGGGTGACTCCTCGGCCCCACCGGGGCCACGGTTTGGTGCCGACCACATGCAGGTACAGATGCGCGGTGTCCGCTGGCTTCTGGTGTCCGTCCAGGCTTCTACGGTGACGAGCTCACATAGGCTGGCCATCCTCTGGCCTCACACCATTTCTAATGGAGCTTGGCACGACGGTGATGGTCCGCGCTCGATCATTCGGTCAGCGGTCAACTTCAAACCATCTCGATAACCCAGCCAGTCGCCTTTGACGGTACGCCATCATCCGGAGAGAAGGCGGCGGACTTCGCCGATCATGTCGAGGCCGTCGGCGACAGTGTTGATCGGGGCGTATGGGGCGCGTACGCAGATCGCGTCGAGTTGGATCCAGGTGGGTTTCACGATCGCGTGCCAGCCGTGTAGGTCGTCGCCCCTGTAGCGGGTGTATGGGCTGTTGGTCATGGCATCCCCTGCCAAGCCGCCTCGACCCACAGCCGATCCCCCGACCGCATCACAGATGTGGTGACCCCGTCACCGTCCACAACCGGCACTTCGTGTTGCGGGGCCTCGGCCACGACACTGAGCACCACCGCATTGTCCGTACCGACCATTGTCAGCCGCACGGCGCCGGTCGCGGTCGCCAGCACGGCAACAGCCGCTTCAGTGAGCCGACGGCGGGCACCGGCCGGCACCGGCGGCCGCTCACCACGCTCGGAGAGATGCACCATCGCCCCATTACGTTCGGCGAGGCTGATGCACGCCTGCAACTCGTGCAGCAGCGGATCGGGCACAACCGCACCCTCGCAGAGCAGCCGCCGCATCCGCACCGCCTCCACCGCACAGGCCCTGCGCACCGATTTGTCGCCCGGGTCCAACGCGCCGGAGGCAAGTCCCGACAGCAACGGCGCCGCAGTGTCCGACAGCGCGGCATAGCGATCCATCCGATCGGCGTGCAACTGGTCGGCAACCTCGTCCGCAGTCCGCAACCGTTCCTGCTCCAGCGCCGTGTGAGCGACTGAAGACGACACGCGGCGCAGCAGGCTGGCGAACACCGCGATGGCCACCTGGAACGCGGTAGTGATCATCACGACGTTCACCGCCCCCGCCGGTGTCTCCCCGGCCTGCCCGCCCGCCGCCACCAGCGCGAACACCACCCCATAGTGCGCAGTGAGCAGCGCGAGGAACCATCCCACACCACGATCGAGAACCAGCAGCAACACCACCCAGCCGATCGCTTCGTACGACCAATGCGGGTTGCCGAGCCGCTCGCCGGGCGTCAGCGTCACGGTCCCGATCACCGACACGGCAGCCAAGACCCCGAGCAGCGGCCATCTCCACCAGCCCACCAAGCGCCCACGCCAGATCCAAACGGCGACCCAGACCACAACCCCGACCAGCACCACCAGCACCACGACCTGCGCGCCCACCGAATGGTAGAAACGGCGACCGGCCAGCAACCTGGGCAGCTCCAGTCCGAAAAGGACGGACAGTATAATACCGATCAGCGCCCAGTACATTCCGCGCATGAACCTCGTGGCGATGATGTCCGCGGTGTCACGAACGCTCATCCGGCCACTCCATCCGAACCAGAGTCCCCCGCCCCGGAGCGCTCTCCACCCGAGCGTGTCCACCCATCGCGGCCATCCTCTGCACCAACGATCGCGTCACACCATGGTGATGATCGGACACCTGTCCCGGATCGAAACCACATCCCCGATCGCGAACCTCGACGACGACCGTCACCCCACGGCGAATGACGACCACCTCCGCCGCGTCCACACCCGCGTGCCGCACCACGTTCGTCAGCGCTTCCCGAGTGCTGTGGCCAAGCGCGACCGCGACCGTCGCCGGCACCGGCACCGGCTCCACCGACCGCCAGTCGATCCGCAACGGAACGCGCTCCACCACATCCCGCAGCACCATTACCAGATCCAGCTCGCCATCCACCTGGCCTGTACGGCCCGAGATCACGTCGAGGTCGCGTGCAGCCTGCTCGCACAGCCAGGTCTCCCGCCGGAGAACCACGCCGGAACCGACCATCAGCAACGTGGCAGACGCCGTGTCGTGCAGAGCAGCCAGATACTCCCGCTCATCGGCCCGCCGGGCGTCAGCCACCGCCGCCGAGCGCCGTACCCGCTCGGCCTCGGCGACCATCCGGTCCGCCGCACGCGCCCCGCGACGAACCAACAACGACAACCCTCGCGCCGACGCACCCTCCACAGCAAGCCACAACCCGTATGGCAACACCAGACTCCAGGGCTGGGAACCGGCCAGCCCGCTCCCCGCCAGATAGGCGGCCGTCACCGCCATCGTGGCGAACGCACCAGTCAGCGGCGACGTGTGGAACTGGTAGGCCACAACCGCGCTCGAAGCAGCCACAAGGACCCAAGTCATCCGGTCGGTGTGCATCGCCGGGTACCGCGGTCCAGACTTGGGCAAAACACACCGCACAGACCACAAGCACATCGATCAGCAGCAAGGCCCACCCAGCCCGGCGAAGCATGACACCGAACGCCAGATGCCACAGGTTGCACAAGACCACCACGAACACGGTCAGCAATGGCTCGCGCGCCGTCGTCGTCAACACAGTCACCACACTGGCGACCATCACGACCGCAGGCCTGATCACAGCCGCACACAAAGTCCCGAGCCGGTCCACCTCGCGCTCGGCCGGCCCCGTCACGAGGCCAAGATTACCCTGCCGCGTGGTTGGATCGAGGCGCGAGATCTGTTTCACCGCTTGGATTCGCACGTCGTCCCAGACAGGCGGCGCCGGCGACCGGATCGCCGTTCTGGCCGACCTGATCAAGAAGATCACCGGCAACCAGACGGACGATCCCCGCACTACCCGTCCGGCTGGCGCCACCCCGCTGGTTCGGGCTGCGCCTGTGCTTGTGATTTGGGCTCAGTTGCGGATCGACGTGCGGACGCATGAGGACCTCGAAGGCACCATCTGACGCCCCGAGGAACACACGAGATCTCCGTGCACCTTGACAATCTGCTCGCCGCGTGGAATGACGCTGGCCCAACTCGCCGAGCAGGCAGGCATCACCGCCGACCCCGCACACCATGACGACAACACCCACCACCGAGCAAACACGTGCGTCGAGTGAGAGTGTTCTTACCAGCGAATCCGTGACCGTGCCCGGCAAGAATGTGAACATGCCTGCGGGGCCGGGTTTCCAGCAGGGTCGCGGATCTCGACGGTTGGCCTATCTGACCGACATCGAGCGGTCCCCGAACACCGTCAAGGCGTACACGCATGACTTGAAGGACTACTGGGTCTTCCTGCGGCGCCGGGGGTTGGACTGGCGGGAGACGCGGTTGGAGGACATCGGCGAGTACGTCGCGTCGCTGCGGATGCCACCGGTCGGCCGCGACGGCGAGGTGGCCGTGCTGCCTTCGGTCCAGCCACACGTGACGGCGTCCACGGTCAACCGGAAGCTGTCGGCGTCGGCGGCGTTCTACTCCCATCAAGCACGCCACGGGGTGGACGTCGGCGAACTGCTGCCACCTGGCAATTGCCGGGCCGCCGAGGCGGGTGGAAGCCGTTCCTGCACCACATCAGCAAGGGCAAGCCCCAGCCCCGGCGGGCCATCTCGATGCGGGCGGACAAGAAACTCGCGTGGCGCCGCCAGGTCCGCCAGCAGCATCTCGTCGATCAACCCGTAGGCCCGGGTCCTGCACCGAACGGCGTGGTGGCGGCTTCTTGCGCTGTTTGGGCACTGCGCTTGCCAACGCTTCCCGCACCGTCCTGCGGTGCACCTGATCGGATCTATCGGCGAGACTGGCAGCGGCTGACAGTCGATCAATGCTCCGCTTATGTCCGGTTATGTCCGGCGCCGGCTGGCAATGCCGCCACGGTAACGTCAAAGGATGCTTCGGGTTATCGTGCGAGGACCGGGCACACCAGCTGTCGTACTCGGCTCCGGCGAGACGTTGCTTATCGGACGCGCGCCGCTGTCGGCGTTGCCCACTGATGACCCAGACGCCCAACTTCGTTACACCGCAATGCAACTCGTGCACGCGGCACAGCATGTGTCGCGCTTGGTCGGCGAACTCGTCGTCGGTGAGGAAATGGCGCGGCTGCGGTGGCACGGTTCCGCGGAAGCCCAGTTGTCCGGCCTGTTCGACGCGCCCGGCGGTGCCCGGCGCGTCACTCTCACCGAAGGCATGTCGGCGTTGCTGGACGAAGGCGAGAACCAACTGCTGGTGTTACGCGGCCAGGAATCCCACGGGGATCTGCTGCTCGTCATCGACGTGTCCGAACCCGCGGCGCCGCCGCCCGCTCCGCCCCGGGTGGCCGCCGACCCCGACGCGGCGCCGACCGGCAAAGCGCCTGGCCTGGTCCGCGGTGAACGCGAATGGTATGTCGCGCTTGCGCTTGCCGAACCGTGGCTCACCGGCGCCGACGACTACCCGCGCCCGCCGTCGAACCGTGAGATCTACGAACGGGTCCTCGGCTGGCATGGCTACGCCTGGAATCTTGAGCGCTCCCAACGCGTCGACGACGCCATCCGCGCCATCGCCGCCATCGCCTTCGGCCCCAACGACGACCCGTTCCGCGTTCCCGCGGGCCAACGAGTGCAGAACGTCCGCTTCGCGATCGGCCGCCGCGCCGCCGAAGTCCGGCTCGTCACTGCCGCCGACCTCGCCGCGGTCAACCGCGACGCTCGCGGCTGACCACAAACCGGAAGGTTCCGGGGCCCGCGCTCTCGCCACGAATATCGCCGCGCACCTACCGTTGGCGCAACGACGACGGAGGAGATCACATGAGCGACGGCAACGTGAAGCTGGACCTGGAGAACGCCCGCGGCACCTCGAAAGCGTTGAAATCCGGAGCCGAGAACGTCAAGGGCGTGGTCAGTGACGTAGGCAAGGAGCTGGAGAACGTCCTGTGGCTCGGTAAGGCCGCGGAATCGTTCCGGGAGATGTGGGTCAACCAGTTCGGTGGCGAGCTGAACAAACAGTCAGAGCTGATGAGGCATTACTCGGCCCAGTTGAACGACTACGCCAACGACCAACAGGCGATCATGGACAGAACCGTCAAGTAGATCCCGCAACTTTCCGCCGGTCGGCCGCGACGAGTCGACCGGCTTTCGCATGCCGTTTTCACGGCGTGGCGAAATCGGAACGTTCCGGCCGCGGAAATCTCGACACCGGCACCGCACCGGCCGTACGTTTCTCTCATCGACAGCGATTCGAAATCCCGGAAAGGAGGTGACCGAAATGGCCGGTGGAAAACTCGGCGCCGACGTGACCGGACTGCTGAACACGGCAAAAGGTTGTATGAACGCCGTTGGCGTCAGCCAGTCGACCGTGAAAACACTGCAGGGCTTGCTGAACACGCTGCGCGCGGCGACGGGCTCCGGATTCGTCGAAGCGATGATCAGGGCAATTGAAATCATCATCAAATGGCTGGAAACGGTCATCAACGCGCTCACCAAGTTCGCCGAGATGCTGAAGGGGCATGCCAAGGCCCAGCAGGCGATCGGCGACAAGCAGCTGCAGGCACCCGCGTTCGAGGCGCCCAAGCTGCCGACCGAGGGCGTGTCGGGCTTCCTGCAGGCCGCGCAGGCACAGCAGAAAGGCGCCCCGTCATTGTCCGTTGTCCACTACAAAGGGGAACACGGCGAGGTCGCCATCGGCCACGTGACCGGCGATGCCAAGGCAACGGGTGAGGTCACCGAAACCGGGGCGGAGGGCAAGGTCGAAGCCTCCGGCGAGTTCAGCTTCGTCCAGTTCGGCATGCCCGGCACCACACTGCAGTTCGGCAACCTCGAAGGCTCGATCTCGGCGTCCGGCGGTGTCGACATGTTCGACGGCGCCCACGGCAAGCTCGGCGTCGGCGGTGCCGGTTACATATTCGATTTCAACACGCAACAAAGCATAGGCAACTGGGGCGAGGTCACCTTCGGCACCGACTTGGGTGTCCAAGGTAGTGCGGAAGTCAGCGGGGGCATACTCCATGACGACAAGCTGGTGAACTTCGGCGCCAAGACAGAGTTCTCCGCCGGCCTCAACGTCGAAGGCGGGGCCAAGGTCGAAACCGGGTATGGCCCCATCGAATTCAACGGCCAGCTCCAGTGGGGACCAAACGGAACAATCGGGTTCGACACCGGAATCGACAAAACCGGCCAAACGTATTTCACTCCCACCTTCGATATCAACAAGTCGTGGGGCTGGGTTCCCAGTATCGACTGGGACGTCAAGTCTGATATCGACTTCGGCAAGGCCGCGGAGGATGCCGGCAGCTACATCCGCAACAACGTGCCCATATTCACTCCCACTCTTCCGGCCGGTCCGCAACTGACGCCTGAGCTGCAGGAGCAAATGCGGCACAACAATGTTGGACCTCCGGCCGGAGGTATCGAAGATGTGTTCAGGTTCGGAGGACGATAAATGACCATCGAATCGACAGTCCCGGCCGCCAAGACCGTTCGGTATCCGGGAGAAGAACTGCCCGCGCCACCGCCGTTCGCCATCGACATCCCCGAGGATTTCGTGGCCACGGCCGCGCCCCGGTTGCTCGCCCTCGTGCAGCCGAAGGTCAAGGCGGACAAATTCCAGCCGAGCCTCACGGTCACCGCGGACCTGATCCCCGCGTCCATCGAACCGGCCGCCGTGCTCAACCCAATGCTCGACGAGGCGGTCAAACGACCCGAGGGCGAGCTGGTCACACCGGCCACGGAACAAGGCTCGCATCAGGCAGCCGGCAGCGTCCGGTTCGCTGTGTCCGATGTGAGCGGGCCGGTGTCGCTCGGACAGTCCCTTTCCATTCACCTCGCACCGGATGCGCTGTCCAACGGCATGCGGTACGCGTTCAGCGTCTCGGCCACCTGGGACGCGAACAACAGCCACGATGTCGGCGCCACACTGCGCGCCATTCAAGATTCGTTCCGTTTCAACGCATAACCCGACCAACAGCGACAAACACCCGACAGGAGAAGAACAATGGCATCCGGCACCTACCAGATGAACACCGAAAGCGCCAAGGCCCTCAGCATCCAGATGAACAAGGCCATGGACACCTACGAACTCGGTATCCAGATGATGAACAAGGCGCTGACCACCCTGGCGTCGGAGTGGACCGGCAAGTTCGCGGAGTCGTTCATCAACAACATGACGCCATTCCTGAAGAAGGCCCAGTCCGACTGCGTCCAGGCGAGGGCCTGGAAGCAGCAGCTGGACAAGCAGGTCGCCGAGCAGGAAGAGCTGTCCAACAGGGCAGTCGCAAACTAAGTGGCATACCACGGGCGCGGCGCCATGCCGCGCCCGTTCCTCAATCGACAGGCAGCTCGAGACAAGGACGCTGAGAGATGTGGACGCTGAGTGTGCGCCCGTCGCGGGACAGCGGACTGGCTCCCGTTGACGTGCAGGTCCGCGCCCAGCCCGGCGCGACCGTGCGGGACCTGGCCGAAGCCCTCGGCCGGCACTTCCGGCCGGGCGGCGGCGGCCTGCTCGTGGTTCCCACCGAGGAATCCATGCTGTGGCCGGCCGACCGCAGGCTGGCCGACTGCGGACTGCGCAGCGGAATCGTGCTCGACGCGGTGACCGCGCCGGCCAGTTGGCTCAGCCGTCCCGGTGTCGCGGCCAAACGCCGGGCGACACTGCGGGTCGTCGCCGGGCCGGACGCCGGGTTGACCGCCGCCATCACCGGCGAATCCGCCACCATCGGCCGCGCCGGAACGTGCACTGTCAAGCTTTCCGATCCCCTTGTCTCCCGCCAGCACGCACGCGTCCTGCTGACGCCAGGACCGATCCTCGTCGACGAGGGCTCGGCGCGCGGCACGAGCGTCGGCGGCACACCGGTACGCAGGCCGACGCCGGTCGACTGGGGCATGCCCATCGAGTTGGGCGACACCACTTTCGTGCTCGACTACAACGACCCGAGCGGCAGCGCCGAAACCCGAATCCTGCGACCGCCGCGCTTCGGCGAGCCGTTGGGCGAGGACGAGGTCAAGATCGAAGCGCCGCCGAAGAAGAACCAGCCACGCCACTTCCCGTGGACCATGATGGGAATGCCCGTGGTGATGGGCGGCGGGATGCTGATCGGCGGCATGCCGACCGCGTCGTGGGGCACCATCATCGGCCTGCCGTTGATCATGACGGGCAGTTACTTCGTCGAACGGCGCCATGAGGCCAAGAAGTTCGCCGAGGACCTCAGGCTCTGGCGGGAAGGATTCGCCGAGCAGCTCGGCAAGCTGGACCGGTATGCCGACGCGCAGCGGGCACGCGCGCTGGCCGACCACCCCGGGCTGGCCGAGTTGCAGCGTCGGATCCTGACCAAGCACCCCACCTTGTGGGCCAACCGCGACGCCGAAAACTCCGACCCTGCCTACCTGACATGCCGGGTCGGACTCGGCCCGGTCGCGCCCGTGGTCACCAGCCAGCTCAGCCCCGGCGGTGAACTGGACATCGCCGCCGAAGCACGCGAGGAGCTCGCGAACCGGCGGATGTTGCCCGACATGCCGGTGTGTCTCACCATTGGCGAGACCGGGTTGGTCGCGGTCGCGGGCCAGACGGACGCGGTGCAAGCCACCGCGCGGGCGATGGTGCTGCGGCTGTGCGCCGACCACTCCCCCGCCGATCTCTCGGTCGCGGCCGTGCTGAGCAATGCCAACGCATACCAGGAGACGTGGTTGCGTTGGCTGCCGCACGCGGCCCGCCGGATCGGTGGGCTCGCGCCTGTCGCCGTCGGCGCCACCGACGGACAGTCTTTGCTGGAACGACTTTCGGCCGCCGACACGGGCGAAGGCGACACCGTCTGCCTGGTCGACGAGCAGGCCGGCGTGTCCCGTCGAGTGGTGGAAGCCGTTGCGGCACAAGCGGCTCAGCGCCGGCTGCGGTTGATCTGGCTCGGCCGCGACCCGCACGCGGTGCCGTCGAACACCGACGTGGTGGTGGATCTCACCCTGTCCGTCCCCGCGCCACTCGCCCTCGCCAACGCGACATTGCGCAACGCTGAGGCGCCACGCCCGGTCGTTGTGGTCGCACATCGCGACCGGGCGAGGGCGGACTTGGTGACGAGCCTTGACACGATGGAACTGGGCACCGCGTGGAAGCTCGCCCGTGCGATGACCAACTACACGGACGAAGCCGCGGTGCTGCCGCCGGACACCGCGATCCCCGGACTCGTTCGACTGCCTGACGTCATCGGCGGGTTTGACAACCTCGACGACGACAAACTGGTCCTCGAGCGATGGGCAGCCAGCCGTGGTCTGCGGGCGCAGATCGGTGCGGGCGTTGACGGTCCGGTGACGCTGGACTTGCGTGAGGACGGACCGCACGGGTTGGTCGCGGGTACGACCGGGTCGGGCAAGAGTGAACTGCTGCAGTCGTTGCTGTGTTCGCTCGCGTTGAACAACCCGCCGAGCCGGATGACTTTCCTGCTGGTGGACTACAAGGGGGGCGCGGCGTTCCGGGAGTGCGCGGACCTGCCGCACTCCGTCGGGTACATCACCGACCTGACCCCCGCGCTGGTCAAGCGCGCGCTGATCTCGTTGACCGCGGAACTGAACTCCCGCGAGGAGATCCTGGCCGAGTACGGCGCCAAAGACCTGATCCATCTCGAACGGGAACACCCCGAGACCGCGCCGCCGAGCCTGTTGATCTGCGTGGACGAGTTCGCCGCACTCACCGCGGAAGTGCCCGACTTCGTCGACGGGATGGTCAACATCGCGCAGCGTGGCCGGTCGCTGGGGATGCACATGCTGCTGGCCACACAGCGACCCGCGGGCGTGGTCACGCCCCAGATCAAAGCCAACACCGATCTGCGGATCGCGTTGCGGGTGGCGGCGGCCGAAGACTCCAACGACGTGATCGACCGCAAGGATGCCGCGTCGATCTCCCGGCGCACGCCCGGCCGCGCGTGGATTCGCCGTACCGGGCACGGCACTGTCGAACTCGTGCAGAGCGCGTGGGTTGGCGCACGCGAAGAAGTCAGCGGCTCCGCCCAACGGGTGGACATCCGGCCGTTCACCGCGCGCGACATCCGCGGCGACGAGGGATACGAGAAGACTCCCGCGACAGCCGCGCAAGTGCACGAGCGAACTGATCTCGACCGGATGGTCACGACGATCGGCGAGGCATTCGTCCGTTCGGGCCAGCCGCTGCCGAAGAAGCCGTGGCTGCCCGCGTTGCCTGGCGAATTGCTGCTCGGCCAGGGTGAGGAAGGCGAACTACTGATCGGCAGCGGCGCGGTGGACGAGCAACACATCCCGGGTACGACGGATGAGGTGTTGCGGGTTCGCGGGCAAGGCGGCCAAGTACCGATTGGACTGGGCGACGATCCACGCAGGCAGACCCAACCGCCGCTGCTGCTGGACTATCCGCACGCCGGCCACGTGCTCGTCTACGGCGGCTCGGGGAGCGGCAAGACCGAACTGCTGCGCACCATCACGGTCGCGGCCACCATCACCGCCGACGGCGTGCCTCCGCATATTTACGGCCTCGACTTCGCGGGCGGGGGCCTCGGCGTGCTGGCGGACTGGCCCGGAGTCGGCGCGATCATCGGCGACCAACACATTCATCGCGCCGCGCGGCTGATCCGGATGCTGCGCCGGATCGTGCGTGAACGCAACGCGACGATGGCGGCCGTCAATGCGGCCGACTTGCCGTCCCTGGCAGCCGCAGGGTATCCGCTGCCGCGCATCCACGTGCTGATCGACAATATCGTCGCGTTGATGGACGCGTTCGACGGCGAGGCGGCCTTCCGGTCCTACCCGGACCAGCTCGCGTCGATGTTGCAGGAGGGCAGGCGTGTCGGCGTCCACTTCACCGCGACCGCGCAGCAACGCACCGGTCTTCCGATGGGCATGCAGTCGGCGTTCGGCCAGCGCATGGTGCTGCGGATGGCCAACTCCGACGACTATTCGTCGCTCGACGCGCCCGCCGGAGTGCTGACCGAGGACAGTCCGCCCGGTCGTGGTGTCCTTGGTACGAACGAGATCCAGATCGCCACCGTCGGCGGCGCGGGCGGCCCGCTCCAGCAGGAACGCCTGCGCGCCCTGGGTGATCGGGTTCGTGCCCGCTACCGTGACCAGGCACCGCCGCCGGTGTCGGCCATGCCTGCCAGGGTTCCGCACGGGATGCTGCCGCCACCCAAGAAGGACGCGGTGATCCTGGCCGTGGAAGCCGACCATCTCAACGGTGTCGTGGTCCCACTCGCCGCGGGTCCGCTGCTGATCGCCGGGCGATCGGGTACCGGCCGCACCAGTATCCTGGCCGCGATCGCCGCGCAGGCCCGTCGATCGGACACCCCGCCGAAGGACATCGTGCTTCTCGGCCCGCACGCGTCCGCGGCGCCTGGGCAAGACTGCTACGACACCACGCTGAGCACTCTCGCGGCCGTTGACGAATGGCTTCCCGAGTGGCAGCGGACGCGTGGCGACGGGTGGTCGCTGTTGTTGTTGGACGACGCGCATCTCTGGCACCGGGCGGCGGAGTCCGACATCGAGACGGCACCGACGTGGGCGGCGCTCACCGAACTTGTCACCGCGTCACCAGGTCTCGAGGTCGCGGTCGTGGTCGCCAGCGATCCGGACGAAGCACGCAACAACCAGTTCTCGGAGAGCCCGGTTCAGGCCGCACGAGCGGCGCGGCGAGGCATTTTGCTCCAACCTGACTATGCCGACACGATGCTACTCGGCGTCAACATGCCCGTGCACACGGTCGAGCCGCTGACCGGCACTGGCCGGGGACTGTGGTGTGCCAACGGAAACACCCAAGTTGTTCATGCTGTGTCGTTCATGCCGGCCGAGGGGGCTGGACCATGATTGGTGCGTGTGGTCAGTTCGACCCTCACGAACTGTCACTACCTGACGTTATTTTCTCGGTGCGGACGGTCGACCACACGGGGCGGGGGTTGTGATGCGTGCGGTGTTGGCCCGGCTCAGAAATCTTCTCGGTGCCTGGGGGTCGAGAACGGCAGCAGTGCTAGTTGTGGCACTTGTCGTCGCGGGCGCGATCGTCGGCGTGCTGTTCGGTGACGGTGTTGCCAGAACTGTGCTGGACACTTCGGATGGTTCGACGTGGCTGGCCGACGACCGCAACGGCGACGTCGTCCAAGTCAACCCGACGACCGGGAAACCCGAGGGCCGGATCAAGGCGGGCGCGCCGGGATCGGATCTCGATGTGCGGCAACGGGATGGCCGCCTGGTTGTGATCAACCGGGCGACCGGTGAGGTGACGTCGATCGACCTGGCCACGTTGCTCGCGTCCGGGCGGCGCCAGGTCACTGCCGGTTCGGCCGCGGAAGTGTTGCTGGACAAGAACCGGATGTACATCCTTGACCGGGAACAGGGCACGATCACCAATGTCGACCGGGCGTCGACACAGACCATCGGGGACCAGTGGCGCTCGCCGAAACCATTGACGGACGGTGCTGTCGACGGCCAAAGCCGGGTGTGGGCGCTGGACGCCGAAGGCAGGTTGTCCGAGCTTGAGTGGTCCGACGACGTCAACCGGTTCGTGGTCAAGCAAGAGCCGCAGTCCGTGCAGGGCGCGAGCGGGCAATCGGCGTTGGTCGCGCATGACCGTGGAGTCACGGTGCTCGGCGCTGATCAGGGTGTCGTTGTGCAGGTGCGAACCGGCAACGATCGCGCGATCGCGGTTCCCGGGCTGAAACCGCCGTTGCGGGCTGCCGACGAGAGCCCGGCGGACTTGGTGCCCGCGGCCGTCGAGAACAACGGCACGGTGATCCTGGTGCGAGCGGACCAGGTTCTCGAGGTCCGGGTCACCGACATCGGCTGCCACAAACCAGCGAAACCCGCGGTGCTCAAGGAGCTCGTCTACGTGCCATGTCTGGACGCCCGCAAGGTGATCGTTCTCGACCGGGACGGCAGGCGGGCACGCGCCGACATCGTCACGCCGGAGGGCGGAGAGCCCGAGCTGGTGGTCGACGACGGCCGTCTGGTGGTGAACGTGCCCGGCGCGACGAGCGCGATCGTGGTGGAACACGACGGAAGTACCCGCGCTGTCGACATCCGCGACCCGAGGGCGCACGGGACCGACACGCCGCAAGCCGCCGCGTCCCCACCTCCTCTGGCGGGTGGCGGACCTGTGGCGCCGCCACCGCCTGCCCATGTCGGAAACGGGGGCGTGCACGTCCCAAAGATTGTCGCGCCGACTTCGCCAGCGCAGCCGAAGCAACCACAGCAGCCGAAACCGCCGAACTCCGGCTCGCAGGACCGGACCGAGACGACTCCCCCGCCGCCACCGCCCACTCCGGACGAAGTACGGCCTGGGAAGGTCACCGCGACGGCGCGGCCCGACGGTTCTGTGCTCGTAACCTGGCAGCCCGGTGAGAAACGGCCCGAGCGCTACCAGGTTCTGGCCAGCCTCGCGAACTCCGCCGTGGTCGCACAGGTGCCTGGCAACGGCACGTCGGCGGTGGTGTCGACGCTGCAGCCAGGCACGACGGCGACCTTCTTCGTGATCGGCGTTCCGCCTGGCCACGCGCAGGGCCAGCTGCCGACTTCACAGGCAAGCAACCAGGTCACGACCTTCACGAAACCGGGCGCGCCGACCAATATCCGGGTGAGCCGGTGGAAAGTCGACAACGGCCGGTGGTACGCCTGGGTCAGCTGGGACGCGGGACCCGCCAACGGCAGGCCGATCACGTCCTACGTACTCAACATAGCCACAAGCACGGGTGCGCCGATCACCAACAAGAAGATCAACCGCGGCGGCAACATCCGCAACGACACCAGTTGGTTCGCCTGCGATGGCAACTGTGCCCTGACGGGTATCGCGCTCAACATCCATGTGGTCGCGGTCAACGAAGCCGGGGCCGGACAGCCGGGCACCGCACAGGCGGTACGCGAGCCGATCCTTCGGGGGTCGGCCGAGCCACCAGCCACCGACCCCGGCGATGCCGGCAACGGCCCCGACAACACGGGCGGAACAGGGGATGGCAGCCCGGACACCAACGGCGGCAGCCCAGGCTGGGTCGTGCCGTTAGGAATACCGTCACTGACCGCGGCGATCTCTGCTTGGGTGGCGAGAACACGGCGCCGTTCCAGGGGAGGAAGATCGTGACGACCGCGCCAGAGGCCCTGTCGACCGGTGACGTCGTCGGATTCCGGACGCTGCACGCCAGGCTTGGCGACGCCGTCGAAGTCGCGGTGCGCGGCAAGCGATCCGTGCTCGACCTTGTGCTGGTCGCACTGTTCGCGGGCGGGCATGTTCTGATCGAGGACGTGCCCGGCACAGGCAAGACCACATTGGCCCGGTCCGTCGCGGCGGCGCTCGGCGGAATCACCCGCCGCATCCAGTTCACGCCGGACCTGCTGCCCAGCGACGTGACCGGCACATCGGTCTACGACCAGCGCACCGGCGATGTGCGGTTCCGGCCAGGGCCGGTGTTCGCCAACGTGGTGCTGGCCGACGAGATCAACCGCGCGGCGGCCAAGACCCAGTCGGCGATGCTCGAAGTCATGGAGGAACGAACCGTCACCGCGGACGGTGTGGTGCATCTCGTCCTCGACCCGTTTCTTGTTGTGGCCACACAGAACCCGATCGACCTGGACGGCACCTACCGGCTGCCCGAAGCTCAGCTCGACCGGTTCCTCATCCGGGTCGAGCTGGGCTACCCGGACATCGAACACGAACTGGAAGTGTTGCAGCCGGCGGGAAGCGCGGGTGCGGTCGTGGATGTGCCCACGGTGAGCAGCCCTGAGGAAGTCGTGCGGTACAACCGAATGCTGCGTCAGCTCTTCGTAGCCGACCCCTTGCTGCGTTACGTCCGGGGAATCGGCACGGCGACACGCGAGGATTCGAGACTCCGTCTTGGCGCAAGTCCACGTGGTCTGCGGGCTCTGGTGCGATGTGTTCAGGTCTACGCCGCCGCGCAAGGCCGCAACTACGTCGTACCCAGTGACGTACAACGGCTTGCGGCACCCGTGCTCGCACACAGGCTTGTGCTGACGCGGGAAGCGATGCTCGCCGGGACCACGACAACTCAGGTGGTCGCGGACGCAGTGGCCAAGGTCGACGTGCCAAGACCCACGAACTGAGCGCGTTATGTTCGGCATACCCGGAAGATGGACCGCGCGGGGCGGCGGCGCACTGTTGCTGGGCACGACGTTGCTCGCGGTAGGCCTCATCTGGCGCTACCCAGGCGTGATCGCATTCGGCAGTGGACTGGTCCTGCTCGCGGTGGCGGGCTTGGTCTCCGTAGTCGTCCCCGCGCCGATCACGTTCGAACGAAAAGTATCGCCGACCGAAGTACACAGGTACGGCGACTGCACGGCGACACTGCGGGTCCGGCACACCGGTCGCCTCTGGCGAATCACACTGGACGCTTTCGACTTCCTCGACGGCAGAGCACTTCCGGTCCAAGCCACCAGACTGGGCCCTGGTGAGACGAACGAGTTGTCGTACGCGATTCCGACGACACGCCGGGGCGTGCACGTCGTCGGCCGCCTCATCCTGCACCGGCAAGGGCTTGCCGGGCTAGCACGGCGAACGCTTTCCCTTGGCGACACCGTGGAAGTACGCGTGCTGCCACGGACGCTGGCCGTGCACGGCATGCCCGCCGGTGTACGCCGCAGCCATATCGGCGCGGTCGAACGAGTCGAGCACGGCGGGACCGACCTCGTGGGGCTTCGCGAATACATGCCAGGGGACGACCTGCGGCGACTGCACTGGGCGACCAGCGCCCGGACCGGCACCTTGATGATCCGGGAGGACGCCGACCCGGCCCGGCCGCAGCTGACGATTCTGTTGGACGACCGGGAGTCCAGCTACCGCAACGTCGACGTCGACTTCGAGGACGCGATCGAGGTAGCCGCGTCGCTGGCGATGGCGGCTATCCAGGCGGGCCATCCGGTGAATCTGCGGACGGTCTGCGGATCACTGACCGTCGACGTTCCCGACACGAGCAACGCCCAGGACGCGGAGGCGATGACGACCCTGTTCGCTTCCCTCGCGGATCTCGCTGCCACGTCCGAACGCCACGAGCCGGAGCCGTTGCCGCCGCACAGCCGAGATGTGATCGCGGTCGTGAGTGCGTCCGTGGCCGACGTCGCTCCATTGCTACTTGTGGCGTCCGAGGCCGCCGTCGGCGTCGCCCTGCTGGTCGACTTGCAGTGCACCGGACAGGTTGACGCGGCCGGCAACGTACTTGTGTTGCGTGGTCCGCGTGCCGAGGAGCTGCTTTCCTTGTGGGATCGGGCGGTCGCTCGATGATCAGCCGGATTGCCTGGGCAGTGCTCGTGGTCGGGCTCGGATCCTTCCACCTGTCGCAAGCGTGGGCGGGTTGGCAGGCGGCCCTCGTGATCATCCTTGCCGCGGTCGTCCCGATCGGACTGGTAGCGCTCGGCGAACGCTTGAAGGTCAAGCCTGGTGCCGTTGTCGCTGTGCTAGCGGCAGCCGTGACACTCGGCACGTACCTGCTGACGACAGCAGCCGACACCGGGTTCGTGACCACCTTGCGCGACGCCGTGCCCAGACTGCTCACCGCACCGCGACCGGCGCCACCAATCTTGGAAATGGTGCTGCCAGGCGCTTTGCTCGCGGCGGTCCTGGGGCTGGTAGTCGCGGCGCGGATCGTTCGTGAGGGCCGTTCGCTGGTGGCTCCACCCGCGGCTGCCGCCGTGATGTACGTCGCCGCGGCGCTGCTCACCGATGGCAGCTCGGACCGATACGGCTTGCTGGCCGTGGGATTGCTGGTGCTGACGGTCGCTGGCTGGCTGTTGCTTGACCGCCCCGCCGGACGTCGGCAAGTCGCTCTTGGCTCCGCTGTCACCGCATTGGCGGTGTGCGGGTGCGTTGCGCTGGTCGCCGCGGTTGTACCCCTGGCTGGCGCGTTCGAGCCGCGCAGGCTGGTCAATCCGCCGTCGCAGCGGCTGTCGGAACCGAGTCCTCTGCCCAGACTGGCGGCTTGGGCGCTCCAAGGCGATGTCGAGCTGATGCGTGTACAGGGCGAGCCTCGGCCGATGCGCCTCGTGGCCTTGTCGGACTTCACCGGCGCGTACTGGCGCACCACAGCCGTGTACCGGCCGCTCGGCGCGAACGAGCAGGCCGCTCTGCCACCGGGTGACCGCAGGGTGAGTTCGACACTGAACGTCCTTGTGTCCGGTTTGGACGGTCCATGGCTGCCGACCGCGGGAGAACCCACGAGCGTGTCGCTCGCCGACATCGCGGTGGATCCGAACTCTGGATCCACTGTGGTCACTGGTGGTCTGCGTGCCGGGATGCGTTACCAGATCACCTGCGACGGAGACGATACGGCCTCGGACGACATCGCGACAGCGACCACCGCGGATGGACCGGCCGCCGAGCCGTACCTGTCGACTCCGTCTTTGCCTTGGCAGCTGGAAGAATACGCCCGGCAAGCCACCCATACCGCCAGCACGGCGTACGAGCAGGCAGTCGCACTGGAGCACGCGGTCCGCTCTGGACGGAAGCTCGACCCGAGCGCACCGACCGGCTCGTCGTACGCGCGGTTGACCACCTTCCTGCTCGGTGGCCCGAACGAACTCGGCGCACAAGCAGGCACCGCCGAACAGTTCGCGGCCGCGTTCGCCGTGTTGGCGCGCGCGGTGCGGTTGCCGACGCGGGTTGTCGTGGGTTTCCATCCCGGCGACCGCGCCGCGGACGGGACGTTCACAGTACGCGGCAGGCATGCGACCGCCTGGCCGGAAATCTACTTCGATGGCTGGGGCTGGCAGCGTTTCCAGCCAGCACCGGTGAATGACGGCACCGGCTCCGCTGTGGACCCGATCAGACAAAAGGTGCTCACCCAGTTGGCCGAACGTTCAACCGCCACGATCACCCCTGTCCCCGCTCAGTCGGCACCACGCCCCGAGCCGACCGCACCGGCCGCGCCCCAGGCAGTCCCACCAGGACCGCAGGCACCCCGCGATCTCGGCCTGGTCTTCGCGCTCATCGTCGGGATCGTGGCGTTGCCGTTGCTGGCAGTGGCAGGCGCCCGGACCGTCCGGCGGGCCGGTCACCGTCGTGCCGGTCCCTTTGGCGCGTGGGCTGAAGTGCTTGACCTGCTGATATTGTTGCGCAGACCGACACAGCGGTGGCAGGCCGCACCGGATATCGCCGCCGCCCTGGCGGCCCTGCTCCCACCAGGCGAAGCCCGTGACGGCGTGATACGCCTCGCCGCGGCGGCGGATCGCGCGGCGTTCAGCCCGGCGCCGCCACGTCAGGACAGCCAGTGCTGGCAGGACGTTCGCATGACGCGCAGGGCGATCCGGAACATCGTGCCGTGGCACCGCCGTCTACTGTGGCTGGTCGACCCCCGGCCGCTGCGCCGCCGCTAGGTTGCGGGGCTAGCGCCGTATACCGGTGCACCTCTCCGGCGAGGCGCCGCGCCTGGCGCTGTCGACGATGGCGATCACTTGGAAGCAGTACTGGGACGCGGCCGGGTCGAGACCCTCCACGGTGAACGACGTCGTACCCTTCGGTATCTGGGCGACGACGTCATTCTTGTTGCCGGCCCGGCGGGTCAGGACGAATGTCGCACGTCCCTCACTCGGGTCAGTCCACCGCACTACCGCGCTGGTGGACCGATCCTCCAGAGTGATGATGGTGGCGGCCAGCTTGGGATCGCTCACATCCACGTTCAGCCCGCTCTGCGGCGGAAGCTCGCTGGTGTATGTCGGAACAGCCCATCCACCCGTGGGTCGCTGTTCGCCTGATGGCTGCTCCGGCGCGCCACGTAGCATGGCCATCACCACACCGGCCACGGTCCCGACGGCGATCGCGGTCAGGCCCACGACGGCGATCCTGCGCCACGGCGAACGCCTGGCAGGAGGCTCCTCGACCGGTGGTTCGGGTCGCGGTGCCGTCCCGGTGGTGTCCACGTCGGCAGGCAGGGGCGGCGATTCGTTCTCCAAGTGGGCCAACGCGGACGTGGCGATCGGCACCGCCGGTGCCGGCGCGGAAGCGCCTTGCTGCTGCGGCTTGGGCGCTTCGGACGCGGTGACCACCGCCTTGGTGACGACCTTGGTACCGGCGAGCCGGGCGGCGATCCGGCTTGTTCCTCGCCGGGGTGGGGCCCATGGGTCATCGCTCAACCGGACCGCGGCCAGCGCGGCGCGAACCGAAGCGGCGTCGGGGAATCGGTCCGAGCGTTGCTTGGCCAGGCATCGCGTCACGATGTCGGCCAGCTCAATCGGAACGTCCATTCTGGACAATGGGCGGGGTGGGTCGCTGCGGACCCGGCGCAGATAGGACAACGCGCTGTCAGAGTCCGGGTCCTCGACGGCGAACGGCGGCCTGCCGTCGAGCAAGGTGTACAGCGTCGAACCCAGCGAATAGATGTCGTCGGTCACGGTCGGCGTCTCACCGTCGAGAATCTGTGGTGCGGCGTGCCGATAGCTGAACCGCTCGAGCGACACCGAATGCCCGGCGTCGATCCCGCGCGCCAGCCCGAAATCGGCCAGCACGTATGACGTGGGAAGGACAAGGATGTTCTGTGGCTTCACATCCCGGTGCAGTACGCCCTGGCCGTGCGCGAACGCCAGGGCATCGGCCATCACCCGGCCCACTTCGATCACATCTTCGATCGGAAACGCGCCGTGTTCCTGCAGCCGGTCGTGCAACGAGCCGCGGTCGTAGTACTCCATCACCAGACACGGCCTGCCTGACGCAACTGTGCCGGTGTCGATCACAGTGACGATGTTGGGGTGCTGGCGCCCCAACCCCACGGTGATCTCCAGTTCCCGCCGGAACCGCGCGACAGTGGCCGGATCCTCGTCCAGCGCCAAGACCTTGACCGCGACATCCCGCCCCAGCCCGTCCTGCCGGGCACGGTACACCACGCTGTCGCCGCCTCTGGCCACTTCAACGAATCCGCTGTACCCCGGCAGGGCAACCTCTTCTGGCGCCATATGTCCCAGTACCTCCACCCTTGGAGCCCCATCCTCCCACAGTGGGTGCCTGGTCATCATCGGTAGAAAGGCCGTCAACTTCCGGTTTCCGCTCGTCCGCAAAGCGACTACCTCGGCCCGTGCGGGCGATCGGCACCGTTTCGCCGAAGCCGCCGACGTCCGGGCCTACGTGGACCCCGCCGGCGACCAGCACACCACAGTCACCCAACCCACGACTGGTCAGAGTTCACCCACGCCGACGTGCTCCCACCTACACGTCGTGAACTGCGAGCAAGTCCAGGCATCACCGGACAGACTCGCCGACAACCGCCAACTCAAAACTGGAGACCACAAGCCCGTCTTACCTGACAATCGGTTGCGCATCATCAAACGCCGCCGCAGCACCACTCGTTGAGCCGCGCGGCAGGGAAGGCGTCGTGGTAGTCGGCGATTTGCCAGGGCACCATGCGACGCCACAGCAGCCAGGTTCGCCACGGGGACAGCAGCCATCGTCCGATCGGAATCCGGTCCCGGACTATCCCTGCGGCAAGGCCGGCACGTCGCAACAGGACTGATCTGCCTGCTTCGACCATGGCCAGCAGCATGACCGGGGCGGCGGCGTACATCCGGTCTCGGGTCATGGTTGCCTGCCCAGCGGGTGTGGTTCGCCGGTGAGCGCGGCGCGGGCGGTGGCGACTTCTTCGAGCGTGGCGCGCACGTAAGTCGTTGTGGTGCCGGTGTCGCTGGTGTTCTCGGCGTGTCGGGCGAAGGCGTAGCCGAAGTTCCGCTCGACCCAGGTGAGGGTGGTGTGCCGCAGCCAGTGCGTGGAGATTTGCTGGGTGGCGACCCAGGGCAGGTGTTTGCCGATCCGGACCCAGAGATAGTCATACCGTCGTGTCGTGATGGGTTTGCCGTTGCGGTACCGCAGCAACTGGCCGAAACAACCGTCTACATGGAATCAACATGTGTCTTCCGCCGGGACAAGAGGAGGACACACTGTGTCTCAGTGGCCGAATCGCTTTACCCTAGCGTTCGGACAAGGGCGACCACGCGGTCACGCCCCACCAGGTGAAGTCGCGGTTGAGTTTGCCCTGCGATGACGCCGAGCGCCCGCCGTGCGGTGGCAAAGCTGGAGCAGACACCGCTCGCAGCTGGTCCTGCCGATGATGCCGGGGATGCCCGAGCGTTCCTCACCCATCGGATGATCCACCGGAAGCTCGGCGTTTTGCGGGCGCCACCCGGCCGAGACGCACACTCGCCCGACACCGCCACCGATGCGGCCGGGGCGGGTGACTGCTTTGCGCACGCAACGCCCTCACCGCCGCAGGAAGTCGTGGATCGCCTTCTCAAGCTCGTCGGGGTTCTCGAGCTGCGGCAAGTGGCCGGTCTTGGTCAGGAGCAGGAACTTCGCCGTGGGAATGGCCTTGGCGTAGGCGCGCCCGTAGTCCGGGGTGGCGATGCGGTCGCTGTCGCCCCAGACGACCAGTGCCGGCACCGTGATCCCGGCCAGGCGAGCACGCAGGGTCGGGTCCGCCATGGCCGGGTCGCCCGCATACACCGACAGGGTGGCGCGATTCCCGGCCATCTCCTGTTTGGCCGCGGCCGGCAGGGCCGCCTGGTCGACGGCGAAGCGGGCGGGGTCGTGATAGCTCAGCTCGGCGACTTGCGGGAGCGTGAGGCTGAAGAAGTCGGCGATCGGGTGGCCGGGCACCTGGATGCCGACGGCGTCGACAAGAATCACGCCCGCGATCCGCGGCGAGCGGGCAACCGCCATCTCGGCGGCGATCCAGCCGCCGATCGAGTTGCCGATCACGGTGACCTCGCGCAGGTCCAGGTCGTCGAGAAGTCCGATGTAGACATCGGCGATCGCGCGGATGGTGGTCAGCGACTCGTGTCGCGGAGTGCCGCCGAAGCCAGGATGGGTGGGGACGAGCACCCGGGTCTCATCGCTCGCGAGGCGTTCGGCGAAGCCGCTGACGGACGCGGGGCCCGCGCCGCCGTGCAGCAGGAGCACCGGGTGACCCGCACCCTGGTCGGTGAGCAGGATGTCGTTCTGGCCAATGTGGACGGTGTTGTTCACGGGGAGGTTCCCTTCGTTGTGGTCAGCCGGTGGACGGCGACCGCGGTGAGGATGAAGGCCGCTGCGAGTGCCGCGGCGCAGAGGTGGATGACGGTGATGTGGTCGTCTCCTGCGTGCAGGCGCGCGGCGAGGACGCTGCCGAGCACGGCCGGCCCGAGCGCGGCGCCGAGCTGGCGCATGGCGTTGTTCGCGGCACCCGCCATGCCGGCGAGCGGACCCGGCACCGACCGCAGCGCGACGGCGGAGGCGGTCGCCATCACCAGGCCCGCGCCGAGCCCGACCAGCGCCAGCCGCCAGGCGTAGCCGGTCAGGCCCGTGCCCGCGGTGACGGACAGGAGGGTGGCGGTGCCCGCTCCGGCGATGCAAAGGCCGCTCACCAGCACTGCCTGTGCGCCGTACCGCGCGGCCAGTCTGCTCGCGGCGATACTGGCCATCGCGTTGCCGAGGAACATGACCCCGAGCCGGACGGCGATGCCGAGGTCGTCGACGTGCTGGTAGGCGAACAGCAGGCTCAGCACGAACAGCGAGCCGCTGATCGCCATCAGCACGACCATGGCGGCCAGTCCCGCGGCGGTGAAACCGCCGGAGCGGAACAGGTCCAGCCGCAGCAACGGCGACGCGGCCCTTGACTCGACGACGACGAACGCCACCAGCGCGGCAGCCGCCGCCACCAGGATGATGATCGTCCAGGGGTCGACCCAGCCCGCGTTGCCACCGTTGATGATGCCGCACGTCAGCAGCACAATGCCGAGGGCGCCGGTGACCTGGCCCGGCAGGTCGGACCCGCGTCCCTCTGGTGCGGCGGCCTCCGCGGACGGCAACGCGGCGACTGCCACGGCCAGCACGACGATCGGCACGAAGACGGCCCGCCAGCCCGCCGGCGCCATCAGCGCGGCGAGAAACGGCCCGAGCCCGAGACCACCGACGACGGCCGCGGCCCAGAGCGACACGGCACGGTCACGGGCGGGTGCTGTCGCGGCGATCAGTCCGAGCGACGCGGACATGACGGCCCCGCCGCCGACCCCGGCGACGGCTTGCCCGATCCAGAGCGCGGGCACCGACCCTCCGGCGAACGCAAGAATCCCGCCGACGGCGGTGAGCCCGAGGCCCACCCGGGTCACCCGACGGTGTCCATGCAGGTCGGCGAGCACGCCGGCGCAGAGCACCGTGGCGGCGAGCGCCACCGCGAAGGCGTCCGACACCCACTGCAGCCGCACGGTCGTGGCGCCCGTGTCAGCCGCGATGGCGCCGAGCAGGGCGTTCGCGGCAGAGAACGGGAGGTAGGCGACCAGCATCGCCGCACACGCGAACACAACGGTGCGCGCCGGGCGACTGGGAGCTCGTGTGGTCATGCCGAGAACGCTAACTCAACATATTTATATAAGCAACATTATCTCAGGAACCTGATAAACTGACGGCATGACGACGCTGCAGGAGACCGGTTTGGCCGTGAAGCGCCTCCAGTGGCGCCACCACCGCACGGCGAACGAGCGCCTGGCCGCGCTGGGCGTGTCCCTCGCACAGTGGGACGTGCTGCGCCACCTCAGCCGGCAGCCGGACGCATCCCTGCACACGCTGGCCGAACTGACCTTCCAGACCGACCAGGCCATGGGCACCCTGGCCACTCGGATGATCCAGCGCGGCCTCATCGAACGCGTGCCCGGCCCTGGCCGGGCCGTCCGCCACCGGCTCACTCCCCACGGCGAGGACGTCCGCGCGAAGGGCGCGGAGATCATGGACAGCGTCCTGTCGGAGTCACTGGGCACACTGACTCCTGCCGAACTGGCCGAACTGCACCGACTGCTGCTGCGCGCCAACCCCTGACACGCCCGCCGATCCTGTCCTTCCACCACCGTGGAAGCGCGGCATCGGGTGCAGGGTTCAATCGGACAATCCGCCGCCACAGGCCAACGAATAGCCGCAGACACGATGGGCGGGCTTGTTCTGAGGCCGGTGGGGCGGCGAGTCACACGACCTGGACGACGTGTTTTCCGCGGACGCCGCCAGCTTCCAAGGCGCGGTGCGCGGCGGCAAGGGAAGCGAGGGGATGGACGGTGTCCACGACGGGACGGACGTCGCCGTTGTGCGCGTATCGGGTCAGTTCGGCCAACAGTTCGGGCCGAGGAATGCGGCTGGAGAAACGCACCCGCCGGGAGCCGTGGACGGTAGAGCCAAGGATGTAGGCGACGCTGGGGAGGATGTTCTCAACATCGAAGGCGATGGCCACCATGCGTCCGCCCGGAGCCAGCAGCCGCCGGTAGGCGGCGTGCTGCGTGCCGACGGTGTCCATGATGACGTCGAAGGCGCCCTGTCCGGACAGATCGGCCGTCTTGTAGTCGAGGGCCTCGTCCGCGCCCAGACCGCGGACGAAGTCGAGGTTCTTCGCGCCCGCGAGCGCGGTGACGTGCGCGCCGAAGAGCTTGCCGATCTGAACGGCGACGCTGCCGACCCCGCCACTGGCGCCGCGCACCAGGAGCCGTTCGCCGGGTTTGAGACGGGCCTTGTCGCGCAGGGCGGTGATCGAGGTGGTTCCGCCCACCACCAGTGAGATGGCCTGCACCGGGCTGAGGTTGGCCGGGGCCGGAGCGATGCGCTCGTGACGGACCGCCACGTACTGCGCCGCGCTGCCGAATCTCCGCCCCAGCAGCCCCCAGACCCGCTCTCCCTCCTGGATTCCGGTCACCGAGAGGCCGACCTCGGCGACCTCGCCGACGAAGTCGACCCCGGTGCGCTGGGGGAAGCGGCGCCCCGTGATCAGGCGTGCCTTCCCGGCCCGGCTGGGCAGTTCGCCGCCGTTGACGCTGACCGCGAGGACGCGCACCAGCACCTCGCCGGGCTTGACGTCCGGCACGGGCACCGTGCCCTCGTACAGCACCTCCGGTGGACCGAATCGGTCGTAGAGGGCCGCGCGCATTTCGTTCATGGTGTCGTCCTGTCGCTGTCTCGGCAACCGCGAGTGGAAGGGATCTTTCCGCTCGCACACCCAAACTAACGGCGTGAACGCGCGGCACCTTCCGCTTACGTCGAAGTGAGAGACATGCCTGCGCAACCTTCTCGGAACCGTGGCCGATGGCTGCCCGGCCAATAGTTGTCAACTGTCGGGTCACTGCGATGACGCTGGTGCACAGTGGAAACGATCGTGGTAGCAACGAGGAGAACCGCGGCAATCCGCGCCGTGCGGGGTACGTCCTCTGATTCGGGTCCAGGCTCAGGATCTGTCGGCGATACCGATGAAGGACGTCCAGTGTCACCGGTCGGTGAGGAAGTGACATGCAGGGTTACCGGGATCTCCGGCCGCTGCTGGCCCAGTTGACCGGGCCGGGAGCCGGGCCGTTCGCGCTGCTGTACCGGCAGGATGCCGGGCAGGGAGTGGAGATACTGCGCGGCAAGGTCACGGAGCATTCGGCACTGGATGACGTTGCTGTTCCGGCTCCGAATCGTCCAGTGCTGCAAGTGGTGCCCTACCGTCAGATCGCTGAACGGGGCCTTGCCTGCCATGACGATGGCGCTCCCTTGCTTGCGATGCACGTGGAACACTACGAGACAGTGCTCTTGGCAGACTTGCTCGCGGCGATCCAGGATGCACCGCCGCCCTTGGCCGACGGTGGTTTCGACATCTGCGACGACGACTACGCATCCATCGTCAGAACCGTTCTGGACAAGGAGATCGCGCACGGAGCCGGTTCCAACTTCGTCGTCAGGCGCTGCTACGAGGCGACCATTCCACACTGCACTCCCCGTTCGGCGATCGCGCTGTTCGCCAGCCTGCTCGCCGTGGAACAGGGGGCATATTGGACTTTCGTCGTGCACACCGGCTCACTCACCTTCGTCGGGGCGAGCCCGGAACGACATGTGAGTCTGAACTCCGGTGTGGTCGTGATGAACCCGATCAGCGGCACCTACCGGTATCCACCGACTGGTCCGACTGCCGCCGGCGTGCTGAGATTTCTCGCCGACCAGAAGGAGACCGACGAACTCTGGATGGTCCTCGACGAGGAACTGAAGATGATGTCGGCGCTGTGCCCCGACCGGCCGGCAGTGGCCGGGCCGCGGTTGCGTCCGATGGCCCGCCTCGCGCACACCGAATATCTCCTTGAAGGGCGGACTCCCTTGGCAGCGCAGGACGTCCTGCGCGGCACTCTGCCCGCCCCGACAGTGACCGGAAGCCCGGTCGAAAGCGCTTGCCGGGTGATTCGTCGCTACGAACCAGGCGGGCGTGGTTACTACAGTGGCGCGGTCGCCCTGCTTCGCATGGACGCCGATGGCGTGCGGACGATGGACTCCGCGATCCTGATCCGCACCGCGGAGATCGACCAGGCAGGACGCGTGCGCATCGGCGTGGGAGCGACTCTCGTTCGTGACTCCGACCCGGATTCGGAGGTGGCCGAAACCCATGCCAAGGTGGCTGGGCTGCTCGCCGCGTTCGGAGGTGGCGCGGAGCGGACCGCAATCGCGGGGGACGGGAAATTCGCGACCGATCCGCTGGTGCTCGACGCTCTGCGACGCCGCAATACGGCGCTCGCTCCGTTCTGGCTCGCGCGCACGGAGAGTGTCGCGCCCGAACTACGCGGTCGCCGCGCGTTGGTGATCGACGCCGAAGACGGCTTCACCACCATGTTGGGCAAACAGCTCACGGCGCTGGGTATGCACGTGTCGGTCCGCACCGTCCACCAGTTGCCCGAGCACGACGACAGTGAACTGGTGGTGCTTGGCCCTGGTCCGGGAGACCCCACGGACGGCAGCGACCCGCGTATCCGCGCGTTGCGTTCCGCGGCGGTGGGTCTGGTGCGCACCAAGAGGAAGTTCCTCGCGGTGTGCCTCGGCCACCAGGTGCTCTGTGACGTGCTCGGCCTGGACGTGATCCGCATGCGGGTGCCCAATCAGGGAACCCAGCGCAAGGTCGAACTCTTCGGCGCGTCACGCTCGGTCGCGTTCTACAACTCCTTCGTCGCGTTGTCGGACAAGGACATACGAAGATTCGCGGACGTGCGTGGCGAGGTGGAGCTGAGCAGGGACCCCCGAACCCATGAGGTGCATGCCCTGCGATGCGCGGACTTCGTCTCCGCCCAGTTCCATCCCGAGTCGGCGATTTCCCTTGACGGCCTTGAGATCCTCCGTGACCTGCTGGGGTTTCTGTCCCTGCCCCGCCCAGTGGCCGCATCATGATGTTCCCGCCCTTGGCGGGTATGGCAAGACGATGCCACGCCGCGCCTTGACGGACGATCCGCACCGGAACGCCGGTATGCTCGCCGAGGAGATCCTGAGCAGATCCAGCACTTTGCCGGGCGTATCCGTCCACAGCAGACTGAAGGATGACAAGTGGCCATGCTTGACGCAGCTGACCGCTGGACTTCCGGCGCCGACGCCGAACTCCGCCGGAAGAACAGGGAAACGGTCGAGGAATACCTGCGCGTGACCGAGGGACCGGCACGACTGGAACGCCACCATCTGTGCACCGAGGACGCCCGTGGTGGCCTGTGGACGACCGACACCGGCGAACCCGCTGCGGTGTCGGGCAAACAGAACCTCTACCGGATGGCGGCGTGGTCCCTTGAGTGCTTCCCGGACTGGCGCTGGACCAACATCGAGGTCTTCGAGACGCAGGACCCGAACCACTTCTGGGTCGAGTGTGACGGCGAGGGACAGATCCTGTTCCCCGACTACGAACCCGGGTACTACCGCAATCACTTCATCCACTCGTTCAAGCTGCGCGACGGCAAGATCACCGAGATCAGGGAGTTCATGAACCCCTGCATGCAGATGCGCGCACTCGGCATCGAGGTGCCGGAGGTCAAGCGCGGCGGCATCCCCCAGTGAGCCGTGCGCGCCGGAGATCCTGAAGTGGGTCCCGCTGTGGTGGTCGTCGGTTCGGGTGCGGCAGGTCTGGCCGCGGCGCTGGCGGCGAAGTCGCGTGGTGCTGACGTCACTGTCGTGGAGGCGACGCCGACGCTCGGCGGGAGTACGGCGCTGTCCAGCGGCGCTGTCTGGTTGCCGAACAACGCGATACCGGGCACGCGCGCCTACTTGAACTCGGTCGCCGTCGGCGACGTCAACGAAAATCTGGTCGAGTGCTTCATCGACGCCGCGCCGCGGATCACGGAGTGGCTCGGTGAGATGACGGCGCTGCGCTGGAAGCCGCTGCCGTTCCCTGACTGCCACAGCGAGCTGCCAGGCGGCGTGAACGGCGGACGATCCCTTGAGCCGCAGCCGGTTCAGATCACCGAGGACATCGCGTCGCTGTTACGCCCCGGACTGCCGTGGCGTCCCCGCGCGACGCTGACGGAACTGATGTCCGGGATATCGCCGGAGATCCTGCACGAGCGCGGCAGGACGGGTGTGGTCGTCGGCGGACAGGCGTTGGTCGGGGCGCTGCTGACCGCAGCGACGGCGGCCAGGGTGCGGGTCCGTACCTCTGCACGCGCCACCACCCTGCTGCACAGCGGCTCGGCGGTCACTGGAGTCCAGATCGACGGCGAAGCCTTGCCTGGCACCGTGATCCTCGCCAGCGGCGGCTTCGAGCGGGACACCGCGCTGGCCAAGACGTTCCTTGGCGCGCCGGTGCGTGGGCTGATCGGAGCTCCCGGCGCGCGGGGCGACGGACTGCGGATGGCGATGGCCGCCGGAGCCGCGCTCGGCACGATGTTCGAGGCGTGGTGGTGCCCGACGATCAGTGTTCCCGGTGAACGGTTCGACGGCGCGCAGGCATACCGCATGCTGCTGTTCGAACGCGCCCGCCCCGGCTCGCTGATGGTGGACCGGCACGGCCGGCGCTTCACCAATGAGGCGCAGAGCTACCACGAGGTCGGCAGAGCACTGCGGTCTTTCGACCGTGTCCCCGCCTGGCTGGTCTTCGACGCCGAGCACCGTCGCACTTACCCAGTCGGTCCGCTGCCGCCGGGATCCCCTGACCCGGGTTGGCTGAGGCGTGGCAACAGCCTCACCGAGCTCGCGGCGAACATTCGTCTGCCGCCGTCTGTCCTCGCCGAAACGGTCGAACGCTTCAATCGAGCGGCTGCTGACGGCACGGATCCCTACTATGGAAGGGGAAACTTCGCCTACGACCGCGCGATGGGTGATCCCCGAGCCGCCCATCCGACACTCCGCCCGCTGGACGAGCCGCCGTACTACGCGATTGAGGTGCACGCCGGGGTCGGTGGAACCAAGGGTGGTCCGCGCACCGACACCGACGGGCGAGTACTGCGGCCAGACGGGCAACCCATTCCAGGTTTGTTCGCGGCCGGAAACGCCGCGGCAAGCCCCTTTGGGCTGGCATATCCGGGCATTGGTGGAACTCTCGGGCCCGCTCTGGTGTTCGGCGTCCTCGCAGGATGGGCCGCGGCAGCCTGATGAGGTGGTGCCCGGATAGCCGAACCGGCAAGGCAGTACAAGGAGTATGTGCTTGAGCATTCCGTCGATTTCCGCTTACCTCATGCCGAAACGGGACGAGCGTCCCGCTGACACCGTTCGCTGGACTGTGCGGCCGGAGCGTGCGGCACTCCTGATTCACGACATGCAGAAGTTCTTTCTGACTCCGTTCGGGGCGCGGAACCCTCTCCTGACCGAACTGGTCACCAACATCGCCCGGCTGCGCGAGGCGTGCGCCCGAGCGGGAATTCCGGTGGTCTACACCGCGCAGCCCGGGCGAATGACCCCGGAGGACCGCGGACTTCTCGCGGACTTCTGGGGGCCGGGGATGCGATCGACTCACGCGGATCGAGCGATCCTGGACGAACTCGCACCACGGGACGGAGATCTCGTGCTGACCAAGTGGCGCTACAGTGCCTTCCACCGCACCGATCTGCTCGCCCAGCTGCGTCAGCGAGATCGAGACCAACTGCTGGTCTGTGGCGTCTACGCCCATGTCGGCTGCCTGATCACGTGCTGTGACGCGTTTTCCCACGACATTCAGCCGTTCCTCATCGCCGACGCCATCGCGGACTTCTCGCTGCAGTACCACCAGATGGCGCTGAGCTACGCCGCGGAGCGCTGTGCGGCGACACCGGAAACCCACACTGTCCACGCGGCCATCACCACACAGCAGTAATCAGCCGGGGAACGCGGGAATGCATCAGTATGTCGTCGCCGACGTCTTCACGTCGACACCACTCGAGGGAAACCCGGTCGCCGTCTTCACCGACGCCGCCGGCATACCGGCGGAGCGCATGCAGCGAATCGCACGGGAACTCAACCTGTCCGAGACAGTCTTCGTGCTTCCGGCCCGCGGCAGCGGCGATGTCCGTGTGCGTATCTTCACGCCGGTGAACGAACTCCCTTTCGCCGGGCATCCGACGATGGGCGCCGCCATCGTGCTGGGTGCGACGCGGTCCGGGAACACACTTGTGCTGGAGACCGGCGTCGGCGATGTCCCGTTCGAATTCAAGCGGGACGGTCAGGTCATCGCCTCCGCGCGGATGCGGCAGCCGATCCCCACCTGGACCCCTTACGAGCACGCCGAACTCCTGCTGTCCGGCATTGGTGTGACCACTTCGATCCCGCCGGTCACCGCTTACCGCAACGGTCCTCGACACGTCTACGTCGGACTGGACAGCATCGCCGAACTGTCCACTGTAGAGCCTGACCTTCGGGTACTGGCGAAGCTGCCGGACATGGCCGCCATCTGCTTCGCCGGGGAGGGGCGGCAGTGGCGGATCAGGATGTTCTCCCCGGCGTACGGGGTCGCTGAGGACGCCGCGACAGGGTCGGCGGCCGGGCCGCTGGCCATCCACCTCGGGCGGCACGGGCTGTGCCCCTTCGGTACCCGGATCGAGATCAAGCAAGGCGTGGAGATAGGCCGCCCATCGGTGATGTACGCGACCGCCTGGGGTGTTGGCGACACAGTCGAAGCCGTTGAGGTGGCAGGTTCAGCAGTCGTCGTCGCCCGAGGCGAGCTGTACGCGTGAGGCTCGTCCTGGCTCACGCGATCGCACTATGCAGCACCGATTCGACCAGCTTGACCGCCACGGCCGAGCGCTGGCTCACCGACCTGACCAACCGCAAACCGGGGACTTCCTGCACGAAGTCCCCGGCACCACATTCCGTCGGCGTGGTCGGCGCGGGTGTCACCCAACGGCGTTCGCGTGCAACTTGGTCACGAACGGCTTGGCTGCCACGAAGTAGTCCTTGCCGCACTCCAAGTCGTCCATCGCCTGGCGGATCTCGTTGTCCAGCGCGGTACGCGCGGCGTCACCTGTCAGATTGCCCTGGCCGCGGGCAGTCACCAGGGCCTGGCGGAGACTCTCCTCGACCATGCCCGGCTTGGTCGAGCCGGGCTTGTGTCCCCGGCCGGTGAGACAGGCGGCGTACGCGTTGGCGGCCTTGACCACCCCCGAGTCGGACTCGAACGCCATCTGCGTCTGGCGGGCCTGGGCTTGCTTGGCGGCGTCGTCCGCGGGTGTGTCGCCGAAGACGGCCTTCATCGAGTCGTTGATGCACCCTGTGCCGTGCCATAACTTGACATCTGGCTCGGCGAACTGCCGATTTGCCCGGTGCAAGGGGCGTGCGATGCTCACCGACCGTGCTGCTTCGACTGATGTACTTGATCACGGTGCGGCTATTCGGCTGGCTGGGATTACTGCTCCGACACTCCGCCGCCAAGGATGTCGAAATCCTGGTGTTGCGTCACGAAGTGTCGGTCCTGCGCCGCCAGGTTGGCCGGCCACGTCCTGGATGGCCGGATCGCGCGATCCTGTCGGCACTGACGCGGCTACTGCCCCGCGAACTGCGCTGGCACCGCATCGTGACACCGGGCACGCTGCTGGCCTGGCATCGCCGTCTTGTCACCCGGAAATGGACTTACCCGAATCAAACAGGACGCCCACCGATCGGTGACGACCTTCGCGAGTTGATCGTGCGGTTGGCTCGGGAGAACCCTCGGTGGGGACATCGCCGCGTACAGGGAGAACTCGCCCGGCTCGGACACCACATCGGTGCGGGCACGATCCGCCGCATCCTCGCCACCGCTCGCATTGGTCCCGCGCCTCGGCGGGCGAACACCAATTGGCGCACCTTCCTGCGCACTCAAGCAGCAGGTCTACTGGCAAGCGACTTCTTCCACCTGGACACCATCAGCCTGCGCCGACTGTATGTGTTGTTCGTAATGGAGGTCCGCACCCGCCGGGTCCACATCCTCGGCGCCACCGCGCATCCGACCGCGGCTTGGACTACCCAGGCCGCCCGCAACCTACTGATGACCCTCGACGAACGGATCTCCCAGTTCCGGTTCGTCATCCGCGATCGAGACACCAAATACGCTGCATCGTTCGACGCGGTGTTCGTCTCCGAGGGCATCGACACGGTGAAGTCCCCGCCGCGAACGCCCCGAGCAAACTGCTACGCGGAACGGTTCGTGCGCACCGTCCGATCCGAGTGCACCGATCAGATGCTGATCTACAACGAACGGCATGCCATCACCGTGCTCGAACAGTTCGTTCGGCACTACAACGATCACCGTCCGCACCAGGGCCGTGAGCAACGTCCACCCAACCACGACCCTGCTGTCGTGATCTCACTCGATAACCCGATCCGCCGCCATCGTGTCCTGGGCGGAGTGATCAACGAATACAGACGCGCTGCCTGAACCCGATACAAAACCGCAGCTCACAGGCTAATTCGCAAGTTTTGGCACGGTACAAGGTTCGCATGACTCGCCGGTGGCCGACCATTCGGAAACTGGTCACGATCGCCACGCTGGGCACAGTAGCCGCCGCGTGTAGTCAAACCTCCAGCCCGTCATCATCCGATACCGCGCCTGAAGTCGACCCCGGACTAGCACACGTGCACGGCCTCGGTGTCGATCCCGCCGATGGCACTCTGTACGCGGCCAGTCACTACGGACTGTTCCGGATCCCAGCGACGGGACCGCCCGAACGCGTGACGGACCGCCGCCAGGACACCATGGGTTTCACCGTCCTGGGACCGCGCCATTTCCTCGGCAGCGGACATCCCGATCCACGCGACGACGGCCCCAAACACCTCGGGCTCATCGAAAGCACCGACGCAGGCCAGAGCTGGCGTTCACTGTCCCTGACCGGCAAGGCCGACTTCCACGCACTCGAAGCCAAACACAACCAGGTGTACGGCCACGACAGCCAAAGCGGCCAGCTCATGGTGACGACCGACCGCCAGAACTGGGATCCCCGCGCCCGACTTGCATTGGCGGACTTCGCGGTGTCACCCACAAACCAGGACTTACTGCTCGCCACGACGCAACAAGGACTCACCCGCAGCAGCGACGGCGGCCGCACTTTCACACCAATCCCCAACGCACCGCCGCTACTGCTGGTCGACTGGCCGACGGCCGACACGCTGGTCGGAGTCGACATGGACGGCAACGCCTACACGAGCCAAGACACCGGTACGACGTGGTCGCGACAAGGACAGGTACATGGCAAGCCAGAGGCCCTCATCGCGAACGGAGCGAAAGAAGTGCACGTCGCGACCGAGACCGGGATCCACACCTCCCACGACGGCGGCCGCACCTTTCCAAACCGCCGACCGCTGACCTGAATGACATTACGGAGTCAATCCACGACGGCGTCCGTCCTATCTAGACAGTGCGGACCCGCATCGAGTGATTGCACAGCGCTACTATCATGGGTAGTATTGAGCTGGCCTCGCAGGTTAACTCCCCCTCGACCTGACGAGCCCCAGCGGGACGGGCGCCTTCCGCACGAAACGCCCGTCCCGCCATTCTGTGTCAGCCGCTGTGACCGCAACTCAGCAGTTGTCTACTGCAGACGTCGTCCTGAGGTCTACTACCGCACGCTCTGTATCTCGGCAATGTCGGCCCGCCGAAGGTCGACGACCCGCCGGGCGAACCTTCTAAGCTCCGAGTGAATCCCTTTGTCCAACTCCGTTTCGGCCAACGAGATCATCGCCTGGTACCGCTCAATGGTCAGGTCAGCCCACGTGCGGTCGAACTGTGCTTGCTCACTCTGCTCGAGCTTCCGAATCAGCTCGGTGTGCCCAATCGACAGACCGGTGTAGTCCACACCCCACCCGCCGAGCCATGCCATGAGTTGTTGAATATCGGGGTTCGCCGACCTCATGATGCGCGCGGCGATGGTGCGCACCTTCGGGTCGGCACTACCCGACGGAACGAGCTTCGCCAGATCTCGAACCTCAGACAGCAGTCGAATCATCTGCGACGCGAAAGCGATGTCATGCCCGTTATGGTCGACTTGTCGGTCGGCAACAGTACTACCAGAAGTATTCGGCACACCACTGCGCTCTCTCGACGGCGCCGCGTTGCCACCGCAAGCGCCAACGAGGATGGACATCGCCAGCACGGCCGCGGCTACGAGCACTGGCCTGCTCACGAAGTCGACCTCCGATAGACAAACATACTAGAGAGCCTAGTAGATCAGCCGCGGCACCCCACCGCGAGCGCTCCAGAGCAGTCGCTGGCGCGACGCCCTTGCAATGACAAGACCCACTGTGACGGTGACGAGCGCCCCGCCGGCACCTTGTGGGGTTCCAATACTGTGCGTTGCGGCCTTGACCAGCAGTGATCGCGAGTGTCGGCTGTAGGGCATGATCGTGGAGCGTGGGGTTGCGGCTGTTGTATCTGATCTTTATTCGACTCGGTGGCTGGCTCGTTCTGCTGGGTCGCTCCTCAGCGGCCAAGGACGTCGAGCCGCTGGTGTTGCGGCATGAAGTCGCTGTGCTGCGCCGCGCGAATCCTCGCCCTCGGCTGGACTGGGCCGATCGTGCGGTGCTTGCCGCGCTGGCACGGCGACTGCCGACCATGTTGCGCCGACATCGGCTGGTGACGCCGGGCACGCTCCTGCGATGGCATCGGCGACTGGTCACGAGGAAGTGGAATCATCCGCACCGATCTGGCCGCCCTCTGATCGACGACACCGTGGTTGCGCTGATCGAACGGATGGCACGAGAGAACACTGATTGGGGATACCGCAGGATCCAAGGCGAGCTGCTCAAACTCGGGCATCGAGTCAGCGCCTCGACCATCCGCCGGGTCCTCCAGCGCCTGCGGATACCTCCAGCACCGAGCCGGGACTCCGACACGTCGTGGCGGCGGTTTCTGCGGACCCAGGCGACCACCATGCTGGCATGCGACTTCTTCACCGTCGACTGCGCGGTCACTCTGAAACGGATCTATGTGTTCTTC
>JOAA01000040.1 GCA_000720375.1 Rhodococcus rhodnii
AGCCGCAAAAGCAGGGAAACACGGGCAGGCCTGCGGCCCTGCCCGCCGACAAGCTTATTTGCGGCGCTACTCCACACAAAATCGCGCCGACTACTGCTTAGGGCGCGCCTTAAGTGGGCGGGGCGCGCCTCCACTCTGGTTGGGGCGCGCCTCCGCTGGGCTTTAGGCGCGCCTCCACTTGGGCTGGGGCGCGCCTTGTTGTTGGGCTGGGGCGCGCCTTCGCTGTGGTTGGGGCGCGCCTTCGCTGGGTGTGGGTGCGGCTTCGTGTGGTTGAGCGTGCCTCCCACTCATTCCTTTGGACACACCTTCGTCGCTGCCAAGCCCGCCCTGCGCTGTGGATGCCCGCGCCAGCACCGCGCCCTCGCCCCTCTTTTTGTCAGACCCTCTCTGTACTTTGGGTCATCGGGGGGTGCTCAGGTCAGGCACCATTTTCTGTCGGTGGCATGCCGTAGCCTCGCCGCGGGAAGTCTGCGTTCTCGCCGGGCGGGCCCTCACCTTGACTGGGGCCGCCTTGTGGTGGGCCGGGTGCGCCTCCACTGTGGCTGGCGACGCGCCTTCGCCATGGGTTCGACAGCGCCCCCACTGTGCTCTTGGCGCGCCTTCACTTGGCTTGGGCGTGCTTGTTCGGCACATCGAACCGCTGCGCGGAGTGCCAACCGTGCGTACACACGTCTTGACCGTTCGCGTTCGTGTCTCTACGGTCGAGACACCCTCGCTGGAATGTTAGCGATAACACTGCTGTCGGGAAAGGGATCAACGATGACCCGTCGATTCAGCAGGCTGGCGGCTGCGCTGGGCATGGCCCTCGTTTGTGGTCTGCTCGCCGCGCCAGCCGCTGCCGTACCGGAACCGGCGCAGGAACCCTATGCGGGGTACGCGTTCTTCTACTTCACCGGTGAGGGCACCGCGAATGGCGAGCAGATCTACCTTGCCACCAGCCGGGGTAATGACCCGCTGAAGTTCGACGAGCGCAACAACGGCCAGCCGGTGCTCACGTCGACGTTGGGCGACAAGGGCGTGCGCGATCCGTTCATCATCCGCGCCCCTGAAGGCGACAAGTTCTACCTGCTGGCCACCGACCTGAAGATCTATGGCAACGGCGACTGGGACAAGGCGCAACGGCACGGCAGCCGGTCGATCATGGTCTGGGAGTCGCGCGACCTGGTCAACTGGTCGACGCAGCGGTCCGTACAGGTCTCACCGCCGACGGCGGGCAACACCTGGGCGCCGGAGGCGTACTGGGACAGCGAACGCGGTGTGTACGTAGTGTTCTGGGCGTCCAAACTGTACGCCGAGAGCGACCCTGGGCACACCGGTTCCAGCTACAACCGGATGATGTACGCGACCACTCGCGACTTCGTGACGTTCAGCGAGGCGAAGGTCTGGGTGGACCCGGGGTATTCCGTGATCGACTCCACCGTCATCGAGCATCAGGGCACGTACTACCGGTACACAAAGGACGAGCGGGATCCGAGCTCGTCCAGTCCGTGCAGCAAGTTCATCGTCGCCGAGAAGTCGACCGATCTGCTGGACACCTCTTACGACTTCATCAGCGAATGCATTGGCAAGCCGGACATCAGTCGCGGTGAGGGCCCGACGGTGTTCAAGTCGAACACCGAGAACAAGTGGTACATGTTCATCGACGAGTTCGGTGGCCGTGGTTACGTCCCGTTCGAGACCACCGACCTGGCGAGTGGCAAGTGGACGATGTCGGCCGGTGCCCAGCTGCCGGCATCGCCACGGCACGGAACCGTTCTGCCCATCACCAAGAAGGAACACGACCGGCTCACCGGAGGACCCGTGCCGCCGGTGAAGGCGGACCGCAACGGTCTGGTCGCTCACTGGCCGCTCAACGCCGGGTCCGGCAAGACTGCCAAGGACATCACCGGTCATGGTTACGACGGAACACTTTCCGGCGATGTGAGGTGGTCGAACGGGTCGCTGTCATTCGGTGGTACGAACGGCTTCGTCGACCTGCCTGACAACATGCTGTCCGGTGTGGACTCGGTTACGGTTTCGGCGGACGTGTATGTCGATCCGGCTCAGCAGACGCCGTATTTCTTATACGGCTTCGGGAACACTGGGGCTTCAGGTGCTGGGAACGGGTACCTGTTCAGTACCGGCGGCAGCGCCGACAGCGGTCTGCGCTCCGCGATATCCAGCGGGGACTGGCGTTCCGAACAACAAACCGCTGCGTCAACCGGCCTGTCCAGAGGTTCATGGCACAACATCGCGTACACCATCGGTGACGGCAAGGCCGTGCTCTATCTGGACGGACAGGCAGTCGCCCGCAATGACAACGTGAGTTTGAAGCCCTCGGACATTGGCGGTGGCCGTACCGCGGCGAATTACCTGGGCCGGTCGCTCTACACCGCGGACAAGTACTTCCAGGGCAAGATGAAGGACTTCCGGCTGTACAAACGGGCGCTGACCGCCGCCGAGATCGGTGCCCTGCCAAGCAACATCACGACGATCCGTTCGGTCACCATGCCCGAGCTGAAGGTGCCCGCGATCATCGATCCGGCCGCCGGAACCGTCGTTCTCCCTGTCAAGCCAGGGACGGATATGCGTCGCTTGGCCCCAACTTTCGAACTCGCCCAGGGTGCTTCGATCCGGCCGGGCAGTGGGCAGTACGTGGATCTCAGCAAGCCGGTGTCGTATCGCGTGATCGCGCCGCGTGGCAACACTCGCGTGTGGACGGTCAGCGCCCGGGAAATGCGCAGTCCGTTGCCGCCAGGGCTGAACGCCGATCCCAACATCGCGGTGTTCGGTGACACGTACTACATGTACGCCACCACAGACGGGTTCCCGAACTGGGGCAGCACGACGTTCAAGGTCTGGTCGTCCAAGGACTTGGTGAATTGGACCGACCACGGGGTTGCGCTGGATCTGGGTCCTGGCGTGTCGTGGGCGGACAAGAACGCCTGGGCACCGGCGATCGCGTACCGGAACGGCAAGTACTACTTCTACTTCTGCGCCGAGGCCAAGATCGGGGTGGCTGTCAGTGACTCGCCGACCGGTCCGTTCGTCGACTCCGGACAACCGCTGATCAGCCGCAATCCCGACAGCGGACAGGCGATCGATCCCGCGGTGTTCACCGACGACGACGGCCAGGCCTATCTGTACTGGGGCAACGGCTCGGCCTACGTCGTACCGCTGAACAACGACATGGTCTCCTTTGACCAAGCCAAGGTTAAGCGGATCACCGGTCTGACGGACTTCCGTGAGGGCTTGTTCATGGTGAAGCGCAACGGGACCTACTACCTGAGCTGGTCCATTGACGACACCCGGAGCGAGAACTACCGGGTCGCGTACGCCACGTCGAACAGTCCAACCGGGCCTTTCACCAACCGCGGCGAAATCCTGCGCAAGGACTTGTCACTGGGCATCAAAGGCACCGGTCACAGCTCGATGCTGCAGATTCCCGGCACCGACGAGTGGTACATCGCGTACCACCGGTTCGCCATTCCCGGCGGTGATGGCACCCATCGCGAGTCCACAATCGACAAGCTGACCTTCAACCCGGACGGCACGATCGCCCCGGTCGTCCCGACGCTCGAAAGCGTGGAGCGGAGGGTGATCGGGTAACCCTGCAAAGGAAAGGTCAATGCAATGACGCATAACCGACGGGCGTTCTTGGCCGCCGGGTGCGGCGGCCTGCTCGGCGCGGCCATCGGCACCCAACCGGCAGCAGCGGCGGCTTGGGAGACGGTGATCAGCGGTTCGTTCGCGAACTACTCGACGCTGCAAGCCGCATGGAACTACCGCTATCCGTGGGGGTCGGACCACAACGGGTCGGCCCGGATGTATGCCAGTGCCTCGGATCACAACCACGTCTATCTGGAAAGCAACGGGGTTCTTGTCCTGAAGGCCACTCGCATCTCCTGGAACGAGGGCAACAGTTCGCACGATCCGTACCTGCCCATCCGCTATCACTCCGGCGCCATCCACGCCCGCCAGCACGTCACGGTCACCGACCAGTTCCCGAACTGGGAGGTCAAAGGCGAGTTCCAGGCCCCTTCGGCACGCGGCACGTGGCCTGCGTTCTGGCTCACCGGAGCCACCAGCTGGCCGCCGGAAAGCGACATCCTTGAGTACAAAGGGGACGCTCGCAACTGGTTCAACACGTACCGCAACGCGAGCGGTGGGTGGTCCAACACGATCGTCAACGTCTCGAATCCCGGTGCGTGGCACGGGTACCGGGCGTGGATCACCAAGGCCAACGCCACCGATGTCGACATCCACTACTACCTGGACGGCAACTGGGTCGGCCAGCACCGCGGCGCGAACTTCGTCGGCAAGCCAATGTGGATCATCATCAACCTGCAGATGGAAGGGTCCTCCGGCGCACCCGGTCCGTCCACAGACACCTACTACCGGGCCCGGAACGTCTACGTTGGACGGACCAGGGCCTGACGCCGTTCGTTGAACGCTGCCAGCAGCAGCAGAACCGCGATCTGGACGCATTGCTGGCCGTACTCGTTGATGTCGAGGACGTCCATGACGGCGAGCATCTGCACGCACAACACCGAGCCGAGAACGGTGCCGAGGACCGTGCCGCGGCCACCGGACAGACTTGCCCCGCCGATCAGCACGGCTATGAGCACAAGGAATTCGAGCCGCACACCGATGCCGACGTGTGGCAGTTCGGGTCCCGCCAGTGCTCCGGCGAGTGCGGCCAGCACACCGGATGTCACGTACACCAGGATCCGTACCCCGCCGGGACGGATCCCGGACAGACGTGCCCCGTCCGCATTGGACCCGACGAAGTACACGTGCAGTCCGGTCCTGGTTCGGGTCAGCACAATGTGGGCCGCGATCACGATCACCACCGCGACCCACACGATGGCGGGCACGCCGAACCATCGTGTTGCATCCCCGCTCGCGTTTCGCGGTCCGGCGCTCACGACCAGCGCACAGGTCGCCAAAGTCACCAGGTACGGCGGAATCCGGGTGCGGGCCACCAGCACGCCGTTGATCAGCCCGCATGCCAAGCCGATCAGCAGGCCGTAAGGCAGTCCCACGACCGCTACGGCGGCGACCGGTCCGGCGGAGAGGTCGATACCGCCTGCGACGACGACGAACAGCAGTCCAATAGCGACAGATGCGACCAGTGCCGTACGGACAAGTCCCGAGGTGGACAGCAATGTCCCCGGATGCGCGACCACCGCACCGACCGCCAGCACCACCAGGATCGCTTCCTTGGATCTGGCGACCGTCGCAACGATCATGCCGCTCCCTCATCCACGAGGTAGCCGTCCTGTAGCACGACCACGCGGTCGGCAAGTTCGGTCACCTCGGTCGAATCACTCGAGATCACCACGACGGCCACACCCGCGGCGGCCAGTTCCCGGATCATCCACCGGATCTCCCCGTCGGCCGAGGTCCCCGGTTCGTCGATGACAAGCACCTGCGACTCGGCCGCGAGCCACTTCGCGAGGCCGATCTTGCGCATTTCGTCGAGTGAAAGCTCGTCGACCGGCACACGTGGACTGGGGTACTCGACACCGAGCAGCGTTTGCACGTTCGTGACAAGCCGTTGTTGCGCCCTGCGCGACCATGCCGAGGACGGCGCCAGCATCCGGAGATTTCCCGCGACCGTCTGTCCCGGGACCAAACCGGAAACAGCACCGCAATCGGACATGTAGCCGACTCCAGCTCGCACGGCGTCTCGCGGACTGCGTAGCCGCAGCGGCGACCCGTGCAACAGAATCTCACCAGCCAGAACGGGAGCCGCCCCGAACAACGCCCTGCCCACATCGGACCGACCAGCACCGATCACGGCGACGATCTCGCCGCTGCCAACGCCGAACGAGACATCGTGCACGTCGTCACCGATGCGCAGCCCGCGCACCTCCAGCACAGGCTCGTCGGACTCCGAGTCTGACACGAACGGCATGTCGTCGACCACGCTCACGTCGCCCAGCACAGTGATCTGGTCGCAGATCTTCTGCATCTCCTGAACACACCGGCTTGCGTAGATGACGGCCACACCCGCCTCGGCCAGTTTCTCCACCACCGAGTGCAGATGGCGGACATCTTCGGCCGGCATGAAGGCACTGAGACCGTCGAAGGCGACCACCCGCGCTCCGGTCGTGTAGGCGTTGGCCGCTTGCACAGCACATCGCATCGCCGGCGACAACTGCCGAACGGGCAGCCGAGGGTCGATCCGCAGGCCCAAAGTCGAGAGCACATCGACACTTCGGCTGAGCAACTTGCGCCGATCCACCAGCCGGAACCGGTTCCGGGGTTCAACGCCGACGCATACGTTCTCAGCGACCGAAAGATCAAGCGCCACCGCGTCCGGATCGCGGATCACCCGCATCACTCCGGCGCTCGCGGCCATCAGGACAGGGTTTCCCGCTACGACCACCTGACCGGAGTCCGGCATCAGCTCACCGGCGAGCATGTCGATCAGCGCGGACTTGCCGGTACCACGACCACCGGCCAGCCCCATCACCTCGCCCGCGCGCACGTCCAGGTTCACATTGTCCAAACCGGACGCATCGCCGAAACGCCGGACCACACGGCGCATGCGCACCAACGCCACACCTGCCCCCTGGGTCCCGCCAGTTGAATCAATGATCGTTTCAACTACATGAACCGTACGATGGCAGGCAGGCGGCGTCAACCGGCATTCGCGAGAAAACCTCGCGAATGCCGGTCACACCTCTTAGGACATACCGCCGATGATCACTCCTCGGCCGTTCGTTCCCAAGTAGACCCTGCCGTAAACGCGGGGATCACCGGTAATGGCATCACCGATGTTGCCGTACCGGTGTTTGTCGTCATTGATCCGAACCCACGTAACACCTGCGTCAATAGACCGGAACACCCCGTGCACACCGGCTATCCGGGCGATCGCGTACAGGGCCGGATAGCTCTTACCGGGAGCCGCTCGACCGATTCCGATGTTCTCCGCTTCCTGTACACCTTGAACTTTCGTGAAAGTAGCGGCTGAATCGGTTGAGCGCCACAGACCGCCGGTACCCGCGAGCCAGATGTCGCCTTCCCGGCCGGCCACGGCCGTGAACCGAGCACTGCTTGGCAAGCCTGTCGCCGGGCTTGCCGAGAAACTGGCTCCGCCATCCACGCTCACGTAGAACTTTCCGGATGCGAAGCCGTAGAACTTCCTCGGGTTCACGCGGTCGGCGGCGACTTTCGCACCAGCGGGAATTCCAGTCGACGCAGTCCAGGAGCTTCCATAGCCAGACGCGTAGTGCACGCCCGCACCTGTCGGGCTCCACACGAATCTGCTCGCATCCGCACCAGCGGCGACCGTGCCACCGCCACTGACACCAGGCGGTTCCGCGCCTTGGAACCAGTTGGCGCCGCCGTCGGTGGAGAACGCGATACGGTTGTCGTTCGGCCCCGCGGCCTTGTCGAAGATCCCGACCCGCACCATCGACGCGGGATTTCGCTCGGCGTAGTCCAGGTCAGTCGTGGTCGTGAAAACCGGCGACAGGAACACATTACGAGGAACCGCGCCGAGCTGGTCGTGCCTGAACCCGCCGATGTCGCCCAATCCGCTGATCAGCGGTGCTCCGGTCGGCGGACTGATCAGGTCGAGCACCGCGGTCTCCTCCAGACCGCCGACCATGGGCTTGATCGTGACCTTACCGCCGGTATCCCATGCTGTGAGGTTTGTCGTGCCGTAGATGGTGGCGCCGGTGCCGTACATCATCCGGTTCGAGTCGAACGGGTCGATCTCCATCGCCTCGGTCATCCAGCCGAGCTTCGGTGTCACTTCCGGTGGTTGCGGATTCGCACCGAGATTCAGCCACGGAACCGCCGAAATGTCCTGGGTGTAGCGGAAGGAACGGTTCGGGTAGCTCGTCCAGTCCCAGATCCTCGTCCACGTCGCGCCGCTGTCCGTGCTGCGGAACAGAATGATGTCGGGCCACCACGACACCTGCGTGGACACCATCAGCGTGCCGGGTTTGCTGCGGTCGAGAGTGAGGCCGCTGTAGCCGAAGTAGTTGTCGGAACTCGCGGACGGAATCGGGCTGATCTGCGTCCACTGACCGGTGGCCGTGGCGAACTTCCAGACATCGCCTTTGCTTCCGTCGTACGGTCCGCCGGTGTCACTGGTCGCGATGTACAGCTGACCGTTGACTGGATCGAGAACTCCCTTGTGCGGCAGGTATCCGGTCGGTTGCCCGGCGACTCGTTCCCAGCTGGCGCCGCCGTTCGTGCTGCGATACAGGATGTTCTGCTTGTCCGCGACACCGACGTAGATCGTCTGCGTGGTGTTGCCCCGGCTGCCCGTGCGCGGGTCGAACGTCACCCACAGCACGCCCTGGTTGTCGTTGAGATAACCGTTGGGATCATTCGGATCCTGGGCGTAGTTGCCCGCGTTCGGGAACGAGGTGACCTTGTTCCAGGTGACGCCCGAATCCGTGCTGCGCCACAGGCCGTTGCCGCTCGGCGCGGCCAGGTAGAGGATGCTGTTGCGGTTCGGGTCGATGGCCAGCCGCTCCCCCATGCCCCGGCCCGGCATGTTCCCGCCCAACTTGAACGGCAGATTCGTCTGCTGCCAGGTGTTTCCGCGGTCTCTTGATCGCAGGATGGCGCCGTTGCCGGGATCCCAGCTGTTGGTGTACATCCCAGCGGCCACGTAGACCCGGTTCGGGTCGACCGGGTCGGTGGCCAGGCTGGCGACACCGTTGAGCCCCCAGTTGTCCCGGCCGATGTGGTCCAGCAATGCAATCCACCTGCCAGTGGACTGGTTCCAGCGGTACGCGCCACCGATGTCGGTCCGCGCGTAGATCAGGTTGCGTTCGGCCTGGTTGAACACGATCCCTGGCACGAACCCGCCGCCAGCGATCTCGACGTTGCTCCAGGTGTATGGCTCGGCCGCGTGTGCCGCCGGCTTTGGCTGTGTCAGCAGGCCCGCTGTCAGGGTGATCGCGAGCGCGCCAGCTAGAGCTCTCCGCATTGAGAGTCCTCCGATCGCCGTGGTCGGACAAAGATCTGGGAGCGCTCCCAGACCCAGCGTAGCCGGACCGCCCGACGCGGACAAGACAACCGTTGACACCCCGAAGCGGACCGCCTACCGTAAGTCCGGAAAGCGCTTTCCGCGTTGCCCGGCCGCACAACCCTGCATGTTCGGCCGACGCGGCCACGGCGGCTCACGGCATTGCTCCGGCCGCCGTGGCCGCATGCCCGCACGGGAAACTCACTCCTATGTGGACACGCCTTGTCGTGGCGCACGCCGATCACCATGTCACCGAGGTTCGCGCCCGTTGTGCCAAGCGGCGCCGGTGGCGGCACAATATGAGGAGGCCAAAGATGTCCCGGATCAGTCGTCGCACTCTGTTCGCCGGTGCGGCAGCCGCCGTCGTGGCCGCGTCCACGACGCCTGACGCGGTGGCCGCACCAGCGGCCACCGCTGACGGCTTCGCCGCAGTGAACGCACTGGGGCAGAACGGAACCACCGGTGGCGTCGGCGGCCCGGTGGTCACCGCGACCACTGCCGGCCAGTTCCTCGGCTACATCGACACAGTCGGCCCGATGACGATCCAACTGTCCGGCCGGATCGACATCACCAGCAAGCAAGGGGTCCGGCCGAACAAGACGATCATCGGACTCGGCACGTCTGCTGTGATCAACGGCGGTGGGCTGGACTTCTACCGCTCGTACAACGTGATTGTCCGCAACATCAAGTTCACCAACGCCGAGGACGACGCGATCAACGTCGGCCAGAACTCACATCACATCTGGATCGACCACAACGAGTTCGTCGCCCCGGTCGACGGCGCGGTCGACATCGTCCGCGGGGCCGAATACGTGACAGTGTCGTGGAACTGGTTCAACCAGACCGACAAGAGCATGCTGATCGGCCACTCGGACGGCAACGCCGGCCAGGACCGCGGCCACCTCAAGGTGTCCATCCACCACAACTACTTCGACCGCTCCCGCCAACGGCATCCACGGGTCCGGTTCGGCGAACCCGTGCACGTGTACAACAACTACTTCCGCGCCAACAGCCTGTACGCCGTCGCATCCACAATGGACGCCGGTGTTCTCGTTGAGGGCAACTACTTCGAGAACGTGCCGTTCCCGATCTACTCCGGTTACGGCGACAGCGGCCCCGGACGCGTCGTACAGCGAAACAACGTGTTCGTCGGTTCGGGCACCCCGCAGACACTCGGCACTGTCGTCGAGCCGCGCACGTACTACAGCTACGCGCTGGACGACCCGAATTCGGTCAAGGCTTCGGTGATGGCGGGCGCCGGTGTCGGCAAGATCGGTGTCCCTTTGTGATCGCGCTGTCCGGCCGGGTCCAGTTCGGCGGAATGATCACGGTGATGGCGAACAAGAGCGTCTGAGGCGGCCGGATCTGACGGGATGCTCCTCGTGAGCGAGGGGTGCTCACGAGGAGCAAGTCGTCATTCCTTGCAGGTCTTGTTCTTGTTCACGCAGTTGACCAACCGGTTCATGATGCTCTGCGACATCACGTTCGCGAAGTCGTCGTGATCGGAGAACGGGTTGTGCTCCTCCTCCGGGAACGAGTCCACCTTGTACTGGCCGTTGCGCTGCACGTCCTGTGGGATGTTGTACGTCAGTGTGATCCGCAACTGCGGAACGGCTTTGAAACCGTCACGGCACTTGCCGTTCTGGTCCGGGTAGACGATGTGGTCACGGTGGTTCTTCGAGTCCGTGTTCTTGCCGTCCCAGCAGCTTGGGAAGTCGTGGATCCGCTTGACCTTGCTGCCTTGCGGGCAGATCGGGTACTTGTTGATCAGCACGCGGTCCTCGAAGCCCTGGCAGGTCCACGAGTCACGGGCGTTCTTCGGCCCGTTGGTGGAGACCTTGGCGTCGCCGTACAGCACGCGCAGGAACTTCGGCATCGCGGTCACCTTGCCGACCGGGCTGCCCCGGAAGGTCAGCTCGACCGCCTCCGGGCGCTGGATCTCGCCGTCGTTGCCCGGCAGTTCGTTGTTGTCGTTCTCGTCCGGCAGCTGTCCGCCTGGGTTCTGGTTGTTGCCGCCCTGCTTGAGAGCGCACGGCGCGAGGCGCTCGAGTCCTTGCGGCCTCGGGGCGTTGCGGCCGATCGCGATGGCCATCCGGTCGATCGTGGCGACTCGTTTGTCCTTCAGCGGTCCCAGGATCGCGTTCTGGATGAAGTTCGGGCCGCCCTCGCCCTGTGAGGTGATCAACCGCTTGTTCGCCTCGTCGATCTGCGTATCGAGCAGGTCCAGGTTGCGCTGGATCTCCGCCTGCGCCTGGTCGGGAACGTCCGGCAGCTGGCTGGCGACATCCGGGCAGTCCACTTGCGGCGCCTGGCCGGCCTGCTTGTCCTTGGCCTGCTGCTGGTTGCGTTCCTGTTTGCGGGCAGGCGGGTTGGCCTCCTCCTCTTCCCGATCGATGCGGACCACCGGCCAGAAGTACGTCGACTTGTCACCGTTCTTGCACGTGGTTCCCGCGGCGAGCAGGCTCTGGTTGTTCGAGTCCGCGTTGGTGGACAGGTTGCCGACGTAGTCGTGCAGGTGCTGCGCTCCATTGCGGACGCCCGGTTGCGCGATGAAGTTGTCCGGGTTGAAGTGCCCGTTCTCGTTCCGGCCACAGTCCACAGTGAACGTGCCACGCGACGCGTTCTGCTGCTGCCGTGGCAGCTTCACGTTCTGCCGGACGGTCGTGATGTCGACGAACAACGACTTGTCCGGGCCGTCCGCGCGGGCGACGGCCGGGTCGCCCGCGGTGGTCACCACGACCAGTCCGCCGACCGCCATGGCCAAGCCGATCGCGCCGGTGGCGATCTTCGTTCTGCGGGAAATGCGGTGTCGCCCCTTGATACGCGCCATGGGCCACTCACCTCGTTCGGGTTTGGTTGAGCTCTCATCCTGTTATACGGATGTGACCCGAAGTTGGACGCAAGAATTTCTCGCGTATTGAGTGGTCAAGGCCACAGCTGGGCGTGGCGCGCCGTGCGGGTGACTCGTGTCCGGTCGTCGCCTGCGTAGAAACCGTCCGCCACACGGTCCACACGCGTCACGAAATCAGTCTTCGTCGGGAACGGCGCAGCAGACCAGACAGTGTCCAGGAAGGACGTTCCATCCCTTACCACGTTGGCAACGCCGGAATCAAGACCTCCGAACACGACCCGTGGCTCCACCCGCCGGAAGTACGAGTGGAACGGATCAGCGGTCCCCTCGAAGAACGGTGCCAGCTCGACTCCGTCCAGCGTGTAGTGCAACGGCTTCCCCGCCACCGGTGTCAGGCTGCGGATCAGATCCCCTGACAACGCGGCGTTCCGGTAGAGACCAAAGTCGAGCATCGTGGTCCGGGAGTCACGGGCGACGAGATGGACCGGGCCGTACATCAGGCTCTGCACCTCGGGCCGATCAAGCGCCTGCTCGGCACGCAGAGTGAACGGCATCTCGATGCGAACCGTGTCCCCGCTGCGCCACGCCCGGGAGATCGTCAGATAGCGGCCGGGAATCGGCTTCACCGCGTGTTGGCTTCCATTGATCGTGACGGTCACGCCTTTGCGCGCCCAACCCGGGATCCGTAGATGCAGATCAAACGTGGCATTGCCGGAGATCCGGAGTACTGAGGCCTGTTCGAACGGGTAGGCGGTCGTCTGCGTCACCGTGACGTTCTGCCAGCGCACAGTGGACGGCATGTAGAGGTTGACGTAAAGCCCTTCGGGACGCTGGAAGTAGACCGTGTCCTGGTACTTCGTCGCGCTCTCCATCCCCGTGCCCTCACAACAGGTCGTGCCCTGTTTCGGGGTGTAGTCACGCACCGACCCCGCGGCCAGCCCGATGAAGTACGTGACCAAGGGAAGTTCAGCGTCCGGCTTGTCCTGTTTGGATCCGAGGATCTGGTTGACCAGTGCCCGCTCGTAGTAGTCCATGTACTTCGGGTTCTGGTCGTGGGCGAACAACGACCGGCTCAGCTTGAGCATGTTGTGGGCACAGCACGTTTCGGCGTTGACATCGGTCAGAGTGCCCGCGATCGCTCCACGAGCCCGCCAGAACTCCCGTTCGCTGGTGCCGCCGATGCTGTACATCCGGTGCGGTACGACCATGTCCCAGAAGTTCTTCGCCGCGGTCAGATAACGCTGCTCCCCTGTACTCTCATACAGCCGGACCAATCCAGTGAAGATCGGAATGTGCTGGTTGGCATGCAGCCCTTCGAGCACATCCCGGTTCGCCGCGCACGCGTCGATCAACGAGTTGAGGTCGAACAATGTGGCCAGTGCCAGGTATTCGGCATTTCCGGTTATCTGGTGCAGATCAGTGATCGCCTCGACGAGGCCGCCGAACTCGCCGCTGGAGAACAGTCCCCACATCCGCTGCAGCACCTCAGGACTGAGTTGGCGCAGCCGTGCGTACATCCAATCGGCTATCCCGGTCGCGAGATCCAGGGCACGCGCGTCGCTGGTGTTGAGGTACGCGTCCAGCAGTCCTTTGAGGATTTTGTGTGCGGTGTAGTACGGCGCCCAAACGACGGTGTAGTCCGAACGCGTCATCGTTTCGAGCGTGATGAACTGCGTCTCGGGATACGCGGCAAGAAAACCGGGATGGCTTGGCGAACCCCACGTACGTCGCAGGGTCGCGTCCGACAGCCCGGCATCGAACGAACACGAGGCGAGATCGCCCTTCCCCGGACTGTTCTGCAGTCCGGCGATCTCGCTCGCAGCCAATGCGCGCGACCAGATATTGACCTCGTCCAGTACGCCCGCGAACGTCGGATCGGCCGAGTAGTTCGACCTGCCGACCCAGTTGTTCCGCAACTGGCCGAGCACCGAAGGATTCAGCGACATCGCGGTATTCGCCGCGACCTGGCTGCCGTTGACGTACAGCACACCAGTCGTGCCTTCGATAGTCACCGCGACATGACTCCACTGTCCGATCGGCAGCGGAGCAGTGCCGTTGATCGCCTGCTCGCTCCCACCGCCATTGGTGGTGATCGCGAACCGTGGCACACCGTTGTTGTTGCGGCCAGTCAGATACATGTAACGGCTTGTGTCATTGCCGAAGTCGAAGATCCGCGCCCAGGTTGAAGCGTGGGTTGGTTTGACCCACGCTGACAAAGTGACCGCCGCGCTGCCGCGAAGCACGTTCGGCGGCAGATCGAGGTATTGGTAGCTGCCGCGAATGAATTCCAGCCCGGTGCCGAACCGGCCAGGAACACTGAGCGGCACAGGATCCTGCCGCAGCGCCGCCCGGCTTTCCACGAGAGCACCTAATATCGTGCTGATCTTCTCTGCGAACACTGTTTCGCCGGTGCTGCCGTACGCCTGCGACAGCATGGACAGGAAGTGACCGGTGTAGTGCCCGCGGAGGTTGCCGTTCGCTTCCCCGTCCAGGCCTTCCCACCCGCCGGGCGCGACCGCTCCGCCGGTGGGAAGCCCTGCGTTCGCGCGGAATACCTGCACTAGACGGTTGGCGTCATAGCCACGCGCGTAGTCCAGCATGAGGGCACGCTTATTTGCGAAAACTCCGCTGCCCAGCGTGACGTCCCGCAGCGCGAACGGGCGCAGAGCCGGAGGCGCCGACTCTGCCAACGCCTGCCCCGTGGTCACCGTCGTCGCGAATGGAGCGACGGCGGCGGCTTTGAGGAGGTTACGGCGGCCGATCATCATCGGATCCAGAAGCTGACGCGCTGGCGGTCGCGCCATCCGCTGGGCCGGACGACGACAAACCTGCCATTGTCGTGGCCAAGGTACGCCGAGGGGTCGCTGGTCAGCCGGAAAGATGTCGCCTTGCTGTCGGCAAGGCCGGGTACCTGCACGAAACTCGCCGCCTTTCCGTACACATCGGACTCATCATATGGATCGACCCGAATGGTCATGGGATCCACCACCCGGACATACCGGTCCGGGAAGTTCACCGACTGCAGGGCGATCCGGCCAGGATCACGGAATCCGGGAACGATACGGAACTGGGAGTCGGCCAGCTCCCGGACATCGCCGTCCACGCGCAAGCGGTATTCGTAGTGCCGGACGTACAGGTTCGGCGCGTTCAGCGGCGAGAACCGTAAAGCTGGTCCGCCCTTGCCCACGGGGACACCGAAACTCGGTGTGCCGTCTTCGTTCCAGTACAGCCGTTGCACGCGCGTGTGCCGATTCGGGTCGTACAGCGGATCACCGGTGATGTCCCGGTAGTCGCGTGCGTGGTAGACCAGCACATCTGTCTTGCCGTCTTCGGCGACCGTGAACGAGTTGTGCCCAGGGCCGTACTGGCGAGTGTTCTCGTTCGTCGTAAAGATCGGCTGCGGCGATTTGGTCCACGACCGGGCATCGAGCAGATCCGACTGCTCGTCGGCGGTGAGCAGACCCATGCAGTAGCGGGCGTCGGTCGCGCTGGCCGAGTATGTCATGAACACCCTGCCGTTGCGGATGATCACCGCTGGACCTTCGTTGACCTTGAACCCCTGGATCTCCCACGAGAGCGTCGGGACGGCCAGCCGCACCGGATCGCCCTTGATCGCCAGTGGCGAGGCCATTTCGGCGATGTACAGGTTGCTGTTGGTCGCGATGCCTGGTTCGCTCTGCGCCCAGGCGAAGTACCTCTTGCCACGGTGTTCGAACGTCGTCGAGTCCAGTGTGAACGTGTCCCACTTGGTGATCATCTGTCCACGCAGGACCCACGAGTCCGCTCTCGGATCGTCCGCGGTGGACTCGAGCACGTACGTCCTGATCCGGAACACCTCGTCGGAGTCGCCTGCGGCGAAGTAGATGTACCAGCGCCCGTCGATCCGGTGCAGTTCCGGAGCCCAGATGTGGCCGCCCATCTTGCCCGAGGACGGCCGACGCCAGACCGTCCGCTCCCGAGCGGAGGCAAGGCCGTCGATCGTTGGCGCGCCGCGCACGACAATTCGGTCGTACTCAGGAACCGAACCGGTCATGTAGTACATGCCGTTCACCGGTTTGGTGATGAACGGATCGGCGCGCTGCTCGATCAAGGGATTGCGGGTGGTGAGTTGTGCTTGCGCGGGTTCCGCGGCTTGCGCTGTGGTGGTGGCTCCCGCGGCGGCCAGCAGTCCCCCGCCGGCGAGCAGGACGTTTCGGCGACTCGGCATGTCGGCTCCTTACCTGGCCTGGATCCGCAGGAACGTCACCGAGTTGGCCGGGAACGTGTACGTGAACGTGTTCGCCACGCCGGAGAACCGGGATTCCCGTGGCTGGATCGGTTGCGTGTAAGCGGTGTTGACGTCGTCCGGCTGGCCTTGCAGCGTGGTCACTCGTGCGGTCGAACCGACCTGGACGCGTGAACCGAGGTCGACCTTCGTGCGGGCGGCCGAGTCCTGCGCGTTGACGACCTTGACCACGAGTTCCCCGGTCCTGGTGTCGCGCGTGACGACCTGCCGGAACGGTTCGGCGACCTTGTCGTCGGTGAAACCGCCCCACCGCTGCCCGTCGAGGAACAGCTCCACCTGACGCCCGCGAACCGAGACCCGCACGTCGTACTGCTTGCCGGTGTCGATCCGGGTGCTGTTGGAGAGCAAGGTTTCCTTGGCCCCGCCGGTCGCCTTCTCCACCGCGGACACGGTGTTGCCCCAACCGCCGAGGTTCCACCAGTAGTAGTTGCCGGTGTCCTTGACACCAAAGGCGATCAGGAACCCTTCCCGGCCGGCGAGTTTCGTCGCCTTGACGGTCAGGTCGTAGTTGCTCCACGCCGGATCGCCAGCGGTGACCAAAGTGTTCTCGGCGGCCTGGTCGGACTGGACGTACGCGCCATTGGAAATGGCCCACGAGCCACGACCGCTCTTGGTCCACCGCGAGTCGGTGCCTGAGAAGTCGTCAGTGAACAGCGAGGAGCCATTGGCAGCAGTGACGTTCACGTCGTCGTAGGAGGCACTCGTAGCCCATGTGGACAGTCCAATCGCGCCAGATATCGGTGCGACCGTGGTCGGGGTGGCCGAAGCCTTGCTCGGCACGACGTGATCACCGACGTTGGTCATGAAGAGCTTCTGGGTCTCGTAGCTGGTCGATCCCCAGGACGTGTGGTTGTTGAACCAGATCATGTCCGGCCGCCACTGCACGTAGTCGGTGTTCGCGAGCAATGGCGCGTAGGACGCGAGCTTGACGATGTCCGCGTTGCGCTCCAGACCGGTCATGTACGCGGCTTCGGTCAGCGCGTTGTAGAACCGGTTGTCCTGCGATGCGTATTCGCCGAGGAATACCTTGGGACCGTTGCGATCGTACGAGTCGTACCGCTGGTTGTTCTGCAGGAACCACTGTGGACTGTTGTAGTAGTGCTCGTCCACCATGGCCACCTTGGCACCACGGTTGAGCTCCCACAGGCGGTCGAAGGTGGCGCCTGTGTCGTCGGGCCCGGAGTTGCTGATCACGGTGATGGCCGGGTACCTGGCCTCGATCGCCTTGCGGAACTCGGTGAACCGCGCGAAGAACTCGTTCGGCAGGTTCTCCTCGTTGCCCACACCGATGTGCGTCAGGTTGAAGGGCGCTGGGTGCCCCATTTCGGCTCGCTTGCGTCCCCACGTGGATGTTGCCGGGCCGTTGGCGAACTCGATCAGGTCAAGGGTGTCCTGAATGTGCCGCTGCAGCAGAGCTGGATCGTCGGTCGCACGGTTCTGCCCGCATCCGGTCACCAGAGCGGGCACGACCGGGAGCGGCATCGCGCCGATGTCCTCGGAGAACTGGAAGTACTCGTAGTAGCCGATGCCGTAGGACTGGTTGTATCCCCAGAAGTTCGCGTTGGTGGCGCGCTGCTCAACCGGGCCGATCGTGTCTTTCCATTGGTACGAACGCTTCCGTTCCCAGTCGGGCGCGGTGTATCCGTAGTGGCTGCCGGTGTTGACCAGGCAACCGCCCGGGAACCGGACGAACCCCGGCTTCAGCGCGGCGATCTTCTGGGCGAGGTCGGCACGCATTCCGTTGGGCCGGTTCTTGAACGTGTCACGCGGGAACAGCGACACCATGTCCAGCCGCAGGGTTCCCGTTCCGCTGGCTTTGAGCGTCAACCTCCCGGTTGTGCTTGTCGACCGAGCCCGGACTGTGCCGGTGTACTTGGCCCAGCGGTCACCGCGAACCTGCAGCCTGAGCGCGTCGGTGAGCGGCTGACCTGCGGGATCGGTGACCGAGACGGTGAGCGGCAGGCTCTCCGCTCGCGCCCAGACCGAGAAGTCGTAGAGCTTTCCGGCCTCGACACGGACACCGGAGTTGTAGCCCGAGTTGGCGACGCCGTACTCGCCGCCCCGCAGATCCATCCGCAGGTAGCGCCGGTTGCGCTCGTTCAGGCGGGCTTCGTCGTCGACGACCTGCACCGACCCTGCTCCTGGGGTCGGCGCCCACGAGGTCATCCCGGTGTAGGACGCGTTGTCTGCCTGGTCGTACTCAAAGGACCTGTTCTGCACGAGCTCGGCGTACAGTCCGCCATCCGCCGCACGGTTGATGTCCTCGAAGAACACCCCGTACATCGTGCGGTCGATCGTGGCACCACGCCCGGTCGCGTCCACGGTCATCGTGTAGTCCGTCGGATCGGCTTCCGCGGCTATGGGAGTTCCAGCTGGCGATGTTAGCGCTAACACTAATGAGAAGCCGACGGCCCGCGTGAACACGACACATCCTCTCGCACCGTTGCGAAGTTTCAGACGGCGAACAGAGTCCAGATCCTGACGCCTGAACTTCACACAGTCAATGGTCTGTTAGCGCTAAACCTGACGGTGTTGTCGCGGGACCGAACCATCCGGCTTCAAGCGGCAGGCGGACAGTCGGCGCCGAACGCAGCCAGCGGACTCCGCAGCGACGCCTTCACAACCTTGTGCTGTCCCGCAGAATGACCTCGCCTTTCACACGGATCACCCGGCGCCGCTCCCCAGCCTGCTCCTCCATCGCCATCGCCCCGGCCATCCGGCCCATGTCCTCGAGCGGCAGCCGGACCGTAGTCAGCGAAGGCGCGACGTCCCGCAACGTCGGGATGTCGTCGAAGCCCGCGACAGCCACATCATCCGGCAGGCTGAGCCCACGGTCCCGCACCGCCGCCATCGCCCCGATCGCCATCACGTCGTTGACCGCGAAAACACAGCCAGGCCGCGCCCTTCGATCAAGCACCTCGGACATCGCCTGGTACCCGCCATCCCTGGTGAAGTCGCTGTGCACGACAACCCCTGCCCGCTTACCCCGCTTGGCCAGACCTTCCACGAACCCGTCCACCCGGTCGCGGGCAGTGAGCAGAGTGTTCGGCCCGGCAAGGACACCGAACGTCTTGTGGCCCTGATCCACCAGCGCAGCCGCCAGATCCTTGGCGCCCGCGCGGTTCTGCGGCAGGACCGTGTCCGCCCCGAGCTTGTCCTGGCCGATCACCACGGCTCGGCCGCCGCCTGCGACGAACTCCGCGATCGCCTGGGCCACCTGCCTGGTGTGGGCGTTGTCGGTGGTCCGGCTGCCGACCATGATCAGGGCCCGGGCTCGGCGCGCCCGCATCGTGCTGACGTACCGCAGTTCCTGTTCCTGGCGCCGCAACGTTGTGCCCAGCATCATTTCGCCGGTTGGTTCGACGGCTGCCATCGCTGCCGCCGCTATCACCGAGAAGTACGGATCCTGGATGTCCGGGACCACCAGTCCGACCACGTCACTGCGGCCGCGGGCAATCGCCTGCGCGAAGGTGTTGGCCGTGTAGCCCAGCTCCTGCGCCGCGGCCAGCACGCGTTCCCGCAACCCGGCCCCGACCACGCGTTCGCTGCCGTTCACGACCCGCGATGCCGTCGCCAGGGAGACCCCGGCGCGCTCCGCCACTTCCGCGAGGGTGACCTGTGACCCCACGCCCGACCTCCCGATCGATGGAAACCGCTTTCCAAGCGTACGGGGTTCAGTCTGCGTGACGCGAGAGCCAAGGCGGGGCCGCGTGTCGCAGTCCCGCCCGCCGCACTCTACCGATAGATGATGTCGGACGAGGAGTAGACGCAGTTCCTGCCGTCCGCGCCGGTCCCGACCTTCTTGGACTCGCCTTCACCCTTCTTCACACCGTTGTACTTGTCGCAGATGGTGACCTTCCGGCTGCTGTCGCCGACGATCGTCACCTTGCTCAACCGCGCGGTGTCGCCGTAGTTCACGTTGATGCTGACGACGTTCTTCGCCGACATCTCGACCCGCACGTTCTCCACGCGCACGTGCCGCGTCTGCGGGTTGTTGCTGCAGTTTCCGCAGGTCCGGACCAGTTTTCCGATGCCTTGTGCGGCGAAGTTGCGGATGATCATCGTGCCGGGGGCGTTGTGCTGGAAGACCTTGTCGCTCGCGCTCAGCGCGCCGCCGCCGTCGATGGTCATCGTCTGCGAGGCCGAGGTGCCCTTGAACGTGGCGGCGTCCTCACCCACGTCTTCCCACCACACGTTACGCAACGTGCACGTGCCCATGCAGTGCACGCCGTCCGCGCCGGGTTTGCCGATGATGACGTTGGACAGAGTCGCGCCGTCGGCGAGTTCGAACACCGCCTTCTGGCTTTCGCTCCCGCCGCCACCGCCCAGCCCCTGTGGAATGACACGCTTCATGCCGTAGTCCCGTGAACCAGAGACCTTCACCGTGCTCGTCACGGTTTCCTGGCCGTTCGCCGGCGGTATCGTCACCGCTGCCGACGCGGGTTGCGCGACCACCACCATCGCGCTGGCCGCAGCGGCACCTGTGACAACACCAGACAGAACGCGAAGCCACCTCTTCGTGGCCATAGAACCTCCGATAGCACCTCGTGGTTTCGCTGTCCCCAAAGGGAAGCGCTGCAATGTGCGAACCGGTTCCATCGATGGACGGTACGACAGGAAAGCGCTTTCCGCAAGGTTTCGACGCATGCCCCGCATTGAAAGCCCTTTCATTTCTTACCCGAATCTTGGTGCTTTCCTGGAAATCCGCTGTCCGGGTGTTTCCCATGCCGTCTCCACAGTGGAGGTATCAGATCATCCGATCAGGCAAGGGAAACAGCAACAATGCGCAACAAGGTTCGTAGTCGCGTCGGTGTCGTGGCCGGAGGGTTGGCGGCCACGCTGGTCCTCGTTGGATGCTCAACTGGAAACGCGGACACCCAGACCGCGCCCGCGCCGCAGCTGCCGTCACGGGAGGACATCGCGAAGCAGTTCGACACCTGGAACGCGGCATTGGCCACCGGTGACCCCAACAAGGTCGCGGACCTGTACGCGCCCGACGCGGTACTTCTGCCGACGGTGTCGAACAACGTCCGGACCACCCGCGCGGAAATCGTCGACTACTTCCAGACCTTCCTGCAGAGCAAGCCGGCGGGCACCATCGACGAGGAAGTCATCAAGGTCATCGACGCGGACACCGCGATCAACACCGGCGTCTACCACTTCAACCTGACCAAGGACGGCAAGGCACAGCGGGTCGATGCCCGATACACCTACGTCTACGAGCTGGTCAACGGCAAGTGGCTGATCCTCAACCACCACTCGTCCGCCATGCCCGAAGGCTGATCCGGACACACAGACCGCCGCCGGCGGCACTGGTCAGGCTGACCGTGCCGCCGTCGTCAGTCACCAACTGCTTCACGATCGCCAGGCCCAGCCCGGAGCCGGACGGCCCGGTCGTGCCCGGTCCGCGCCAGAACCGGTCGAACGCTCGCTGCCGGTCGGCTTCGGGCAGCCCCGGTCCCTCATCGGAGACCTCCAGCACGACCTGATCGCCCTCGTGCCTGCTCCGAACGCCGATGGTGGCACCGTCCGGCGACACCTCCAGGGCGTTGGACAGCACGTTGTCCAGCACCTGCTCCAGATTCCCCGGACTGACAAGCACTTCGTCGTCAGTGGGCTCGGCGCGCAACACCACGCCACGTTCCGCCGCAGCCGCCCGCCACACCTCGAACCGATCGGAGACGACATCGCTGACCCGCATCCGTTCCGGCGTACCCACCGCGGCCTCGGCCCGTGCCAAGGTCAGCAGACCGTTGACCAAACGGCTCATCCGCACGACTTCCGCAGTGGCCAGATCGACGTCCTCCCGTACCAACGGATCCGACGCACCGTCGGCGATGTTGTCCAGCGACAGCCGCAAAGCGGTGAGCGGCGTGCGCAATTGGTGAGAGGCGTCAGCGATGAACGAACGCTGCGAGCGGACAAGCGTGTCGATGGTCTCCGCTGCGTTGTTGAGAGTCCGGGCCAACGTACGGGTCTCGGTCGGCCCGGTCTCCTCGGCACGGGCGCCGAGATCACCGTCCCGCAGTCGGCGAGCCATCCGGTTGAGTTCACGGAACGGACGAGTCAGCCGCCGCGCCAGCAACGCACCGAGAATCGCGGCGACGATCAGCACAGCAACGGCAAGCCCGGCGCGGAATCCCCAGATCTGCACCTGCCGTTCGTTCAACGGATCGGACGGATAGCTGACGCGCACCGCGCCCACGACCGCGCCGGTCGAATCCCGCGCGGGCACAGCCAGCACCAAGCCCTCAGCGCCCAATGCGGGCGCGTGACCCCACTCGATATGCTCCCGTCCGCTCAGCGCGGCCGTGAATGCGGCGTCGTTCGGTGCGACGGGCAGGGGAAGCGGGGTGGCCGCCGTCCCGTTGGCGAGCAGCACGTCCAGCCGGCCCGGCGACTCCTGCTGGTAGGCGGCCACCAGCTGAACCAATGCCTGCCGCGACGGTGCGGGGACCAGCAACGCCGCGGCGGACGCTTCCCTGTGCACCGAGGTTTCCACGTCTCCACGCAACTGTCCGGTGAGGACGAACGCGACCGGAACCGTGAACGCCGCGATGGCCACCGCGACAAGAAGCACATAGCTGACGACAAGTCTGCGGTTCATCAGGAGGTGACCAACCGAAAGCCGACTCCCCGCACGGTTTCCACGGTCACTACGTCGCCGAGCTTGCGCCGCAGTGCTCCGATGTGGACGTCGAGTGTCTTGGTAGGACCGAACCAGTTGGTGTCCCAGACCGCTTCCATGATCTGCTCACGGGTCAGCGCGGCACCGGGTTCCTCGGCGAGGAACACCAGGAGGTCGTATTCCTTGGGAGACAACGAGATCTCCACACCATCCAGCCAGACCCGCCTGGACCGCCGGTCGATCACCAGCCGCCCGCCCGCGTACTCGGAGGCCGACGGCTGAGCGGACGCGGTCTTGACCCGCCGCAGCACCGCCCTGATCCTGGCAACGACCTCTCTGACCCCGAACGGCTTGGAGATGTAGTCGTCCGCGCCGAGTTCCAGGCCGACCACCCGATCGGTCTCGTCCGCCCGCGCGCTGATGACGATGATCGGGACATCCCCACGCGCTCGCAGCTCCCGGCACACGTCGAGACCGTCCGTGTCGGGCAGGCCGAGATCCAGCAGCACGACCCCGCCGGGATCGGCCGCGAGCGCCTCGGCACCAGTACGAACCCAGTCCACTTCGAACCCGTAGCGCCCCAGACCGCGCCGCAGGGATTCGGCAATCGGCTCGTCATCCTCCACCAACAACACCCGCACGCGGCCGATCATGCCATCAGCCCGCAGCGCACGGCGACACATTCGCTGTCCACTATGGATGGCGCGGTGGGGCCGTGCTCGAGCGGATGATCAGCTCGGTCGGGACACTGACCGTGGCGGCACCCCGCTGTTCGCCCGCGATCTCGGCGAGCAATGCGGCCACGGCATCGCTGCCGACCGCCTCAAAGGACTGACGGACGGTCGTGAGCGGCGGCCAGAAGTACGCCGCGTCCTCCATGTCGTCAAATCCGACAACACTCACGTCGCCAGGCACCTCCCGGCCCAGTTCATGCAGGGCACGCAACAGGCCGAGCGCCATCTGGTCATTGGCCGCGAAGACGGCCGTGACGTCGTCTGGCAGTCGAAGGCCGTGGTCGTAGCCCGACTGCGATGACCAATCGCCGGTCAGCGCAGGCGGCACTTCGCGGCCGGCTCGTTCCAGCGTCGCGCGCCAGGACTTCAGGCGCCGTCCGGCGGAGTAGGACTCGGGTGGGCCGGAGATGTGCCAGACGGTCGGGTGGCCGAGGTCGAGCAGGTGCTGGGTCGCGAAGGCAGCGCCCTCCGCCTGGTCGGTGTCGACGACGGGATAGTCGTAGTGGGCACTGGAATCGATGACGACAACGGGAAGACCCTGCGGCAGTTCGATGTCGCTTTCGTCCAGTTGGTGCTGTTCGATGAGGATGATGACGCCGTCGACCGCTTGCTCGTTGAGCCGGTTGAAAGCACCGGTGACCTCGCCCTGGGACGGCTCGGTCACCGGCATGAGGATGATCGAGAAGCCCTTGGCCACGACCGCGGCGGCGATGGCGTTGAGGGTGCGGCTGTTGCCGAAGGCGGGCGCGGTGGACATGATCACGCCGATGTTGCGGAACTGGCCGTTGCGCAGGGCACGGGCCGCGCTGTTCGGCCGGTAGCCGACGCGACGCATCGCGGCCATCACTCGTTCGCGGGTGGCGCGGTCGACATTGGACTTGCCGTTGGCGACCCGGGAGACGGTCTGGCCCGACACCCCCGCCTCGCGGGCCACGTCGGCCATCGATGGGCCTCTTGTACGGCCGACCACGGGTGTCTCCCTCGATGTCCTGGACAATGTTTACGTCAACAAGATAGCCTCCGCGCGTCCATGTTGACGTAAACATCGCGCCGGGTCGGTCGGTCCGGCGCCGGCCAACGGAGCGACGATGACGTCCACGCGCAGGCGCCGCCACTGGCGCGGCTGGCTGTTCGTCGCCCCGTTCCTGCTGGTGTTCGCGCTGGTCTTCCTCGCCCCGATCGGCTACGCCTTCGGCCTGAGCCTCTTTCGTGACCAGGCGTTCTTCGGCGGCACGACGTTCGTCGGAGCCGACAACTACGCACTGGTCCTCGGCGACCCGAAGTTCTGGGAGTCGTTCCTGCGGGTCCTGCTGTTCCTCGCGATCCAGGTGCCGGTCATGCTGCTGCTGGCGCTCATCGCCGCGCTCGCGATCGACAGCGCACGGCTGCACGCGGCCGGGTTCTTCCGGATCGTGATCTTCCTGCCGTACGCCGTGCCCGCGGTGGTCGCCACGCTGATGTGGGGGTTCATGTACGGCGACCACTTCGGACTCGCCGCGGACCTGAACCGTCTATTCGGGACGGATGCCATCAAACCGCTGTCGGGTGGCTGGACGCTCGCCTCGATCGGCAACATCGTCACGTGGGAGTTCGTCGGCTACAACATGCTGATCTTCTACTCGGCACTGAAGGTCGTCCCCACTGACCTGTACGAGGCGGCGGCCATCGACGGCGCCGGAGCGATGCGCACCATCTTCAGCATCAAGATCCCGGCACTGCGCGGCGCGCTGATGATCGCCACGATCTTCTCGATCATCGGCAGTTTCCAGCTGTTCAACGAGCCGAACATCCTGCGCACGCTGATCCCCAACGTGATCAGCACGTACTACACGCCGAACATGTACGCCTACAACCTTTCCTTCGCGGGTCAGCAGTACAACTACTCCGCCACGGTCGCGATCGTGATGGGTGTGCTCACCGCGATCATCGCCTACGTCGTGCAACTGCGCGGTGCGCGGAAAGGCATGCGATGAGCTCAATCTCCGTGCTACGGCCCCGCAAGTCCCGGGTACTCACAGCGGTCATGTCGCTGTACCTGATCTACACACTGTTGCCCTTGGTGTGGCTGGTGATCAGCGCGACCAAAACCCAGTCCGCACTGCTGTCCACACCGGGACTCTCGTTCGGCGGCCCGTTCTCCCTGTTCGACAACATCGTCGAGACGTTCACCTACGACAACGGCATCTACTTCCGTTGGCTGGGCAACACTCTCCTGTACGTGGTGGCGGGCGCGGGTGGCGCGACGTTACTGGCGACCGCGGCGGGTTACGGCCTGGCGAAGTACGATTTCGCCGGCCGCAAGGCGGTTTTCGCCGTCATCCTCGGCGCCATCGCGATCCCCGGCACGGCGTTGGCCGTCCCGACCTTCCTGCTGTTCAGCGAACTCGGGCTGACCAACACGCCGCTCGCGATCATCATCCCGTCGCTGATCAGCCCGTTCGGGTTGTACCTGATCTGGATCTACGCGGCCGACGCGATCCCCGACGAGATGCTGGAGGCCGCGCGCATCGACGGCGCCGGAGAGATCCGCATCTTCTTCACTGTGGCGTTGCGCCAACTGGTTCCCGGCATCGTCACGGTCGCGTTGTTCTCGGTCGTGTCCACATGGAACAACTACTTCCTGCCGCTGATCATGCTCAGCGAGCCGAAGTGGTATCCGCTGACCGTGGGGCTGTCCCAGTGGAACGCACAGGCCACCGGCGCCGCGGCCCGCCCTGTCTACCACCTCGTCGTCACCGGTTCGCTGCTGACGATCGTTCCGCTCGTGATCGCATTTCTTCTCCTGCAACGGTTCTGGCAGTCGGGACTGAGCGCGGGAAGCGTCAAGCAGTAACCGCCCGCACACTGTCGTGAAGGGACACACCTAATGATCCGCCGCCACAGAAGGATTGCCGCGGTCGCGGCACTGGTCACCGCCATGGTGGCCGGTTGTTCGTCCGGGACGAGCACCAACCAGCCCGCCGTCACCGGCAACCAGGACGCGGTCGACGCCGCCCTGCAGGCAGGCGGGACGATCACCTACTGGAGCTGGACGCCGTCGGGCCAGGAACAGGTCGAGGCATTCCAGAAGGAGTACCCGAAGGTCAAGGTGAACCTCGTCAACGCGGGCACCGGCAACGACCACTACACCAAGCTGCAGAACGTGATCAAGGCCGGTTCCGGCGCTCCGGACGTGGCACAGATCGAGTACCAGGCGCTTCCCCAGTTCGCGCTGACCGACTCCTTGGTCAACCTCGACCAGTACGGCTTCGGCGCGTTCGAGAAGGACTACACCGCGTCGACATGGGCCAGCGTCAAGGTCGGCAACGGCCTCTACGGCCTGCCGCAGGACTCCGGGCCGATGGCCTTGTTCTACAACAAGGAAGTCTTCGACAAGTACAGCATCGCGGTGCCGAAGACCTGGGACGAGTACATCGCGGCGGCCAAGAAGCTGCACGCCGCCGACCCCACCAAGTACATCACCGCCGACATCGGCAACGCCGGTTTCACCACCAGCATGATCTGGCAGGCCGGCGGCCACCCGTTCACCACCGACGGCCGGAACGTCAAGATCAACCTGGCCGACCCGGGTGCCAAGAAGTGGACGGCCATGTGGGACCAGATGGTCCAGGGCAAGCTGCTGTCCACCATCAAGGACTGGTCCGACGACTGGTACCGGGCGATGGGCGACGGCACGATCGCCTCGCTGATCGCCGGAGCCTGGTTCCCGGGCATCCTCAAGGAATCCGTGCCCGGCGGGGCCGGGAAGTGGGCTGTGGCACCGCTTCCGACGTATGACGGCAAGCCGGTCACCGCGGAGAACGGCGGAAGCACGCAGTCGGTGCTCAAGCAGAGCCCCAACCAGGCACTGGCCGCGGGTTTCGTACGGTGGCTCAACAACGGCAACGGGGTCAAGCTCTTCCTGGAAAGCGATGGCTTCCCGGCCACCAAGGCCGACCTGGCCTCGCCCGCGTTCGTCGACGAGGCCGTGCCGTACTTCGGCGGCCAGAAGATCAACCAGGTGCTCACCCAGGCCGCCAACGATGTCGCCAAGGGCTGGAGCTACCTGCCGTACCAGTTGTACGCCAACAGCATCTACAACGACACCGTTGGCAAGTCGTACCTCAACACCACCGCTCTGGACACCGGGCTGGCCGACTGGCAGAAGGCCCTGATCGACTACGGCAACCAGCAGGGCTTCACCGTGAGCGCCGGATGACTGTCCACATCGACGCGGACGTGACCGATGTGGTCGGTCACGTCCCGCGCCGACTGTTCGGCTCATTCGTCGAACACATGGGACGCGGGGTGTACACCGGGATCTACGAACCCGGACACCCCGCCGCCGACGAACGAGGATTCCGGCATGACGTGCTGGACCTCGTCCGGGAGCTCGGCCCGACCGTGGTGCGCTATCCCGGTGGCAACTTCGTGTCCGGCTACCGATGGGAGGACGGCGTCGGTCCCGTGGACCGGCGCCCGGTGCGGCTCGATCCCGCCTGGCACAGCGTGGAAAGCAACCAGTTCGGGCTGCACGAGTTCATGGACTGGGCCCAAACGACTGGCGTCGAACCCATGTACGCGGTCAACCTCGGCACGCGCGGCATGCAGGAGGCCATGGACGTCCTCGAGTACTGCAACCACCCGGGTGGAACCACACTGAGCGAACAGCGTCGCGCGAACGGGGCCGATCGTCCTTTTCAGATCCGGCTGTGGTGTCTCGGCAACGAGATGGACGGCCCCTGGCAGATCGGCCACAAGACCGCTGACGAGTACGGCAGGCTCGCCGCGGAGACCGCACGCGCCATGCGCATGATCGACCCCCGTGTCGAACTCGTCGTCGCTGGCAGCTCCAGCAGGCAGATGCCGACGTTCGGATCATGGGAACGGACCGTGCTGAGCCACACCGCCGCGCTGGTGGACCACATCTCGCTGCATGCGTACTACCAAGAACTCGACGGCGACGCTGACAGCTACCTCGCCAGCGCGGTAGCACTGGACGGCTACATCCGCACCACCGCCGGCATCATCGACGAGACGCTGGCGAATCTCAGGCTGGACAAGAAGATCGGGATCAGCGTCGACGAGTGGAACAGCTGGGACCTGCGCCGGTGGAACGACATCGACTCCGCCCAGCTCGCCGCCGAGGGCTGGCAGCGAGCTCCGAGGATCATCGAGGACACCTACACGGTCACCGATGCCGTCGTGGTCGGTTCACTGCTGAGCTGCCTGCTGCGCAACGTCGATCGGGTCAGCATGGCCAACCAGGCACAGCTGGTGAACGTCATCGCGCCCATCCGCTCCGAACCGGGCGGCCCGTCCTGGCGGCAGACGATCTTCCACCCGTTCCGGCTCGTCGCCGCCTCCGCCCGTGGATCGAGCCTGCGGCTGACCGTCAACGGGGAACGGATCCACACCTCCCAGCATGGTGAGGTCGACATCGTCGATGCCGCGGCGACCGTGGACTCCGGACACTGCGCGGTGTTCCTCACCAACCGCTCGACAACTTCAGCCACCGAAGTCCGGCTCTGGATTCGGGGAACAGTCATGGACCTCGCGGATGCCTGGACCATCGCCACACCCGACGGGCTCACCCGCCACGCCACCAATACCGCCGAGTCACAGCCCGTCCAGCCCACAAGGCTGCCGGGCGTCGCAGCGGTCCCGCACCACGGAGGAACCATCATCACCGCCACGCTTCCGCCGCTGTCCTGGACCGCGCTTCGATTGGGAGGACAGGGTGCCTGAGTTCACCATCGGTGAGAACGACTTCCTGCTCGACGGCCGGCCGTTCCAGATCATCTCCGGTGCACTGCACTACTTCCGGGTGCACCCGGACCTGTGGGCCGACCGCATCGAGAAGGCCCGTCAGATGGGCCTGAACACCATCGAGACGTACGTCGCCTGGAACGCCCACTCCCCCGAGCCCGGCGAGTTCGACCTGTCCGGTGGTCTGGACCTCGACCGGTTCCTGCGCATGATCGCGGAAGCCGGGATGTACGCGATTGTCCGGCCAGGCCCGTACATCTGCGCCGAATGGGACAACGGTGGCCTGCCTGCCTGGTTGTTCCGCGACCCGGAGGTCGGCGTACGCCAGTACGAGCCGCGCTATCTGGCCGCGGTCCGTGAGTATCTGGACCAGGTCTACCGTGTCGTTGTGCCGCACCAGATCGACCGCGGCGGCCCGGTCCTGCTGGTTCAGGTCGAGAACGAGTACGGCGCGTTCGGCGACGACAAGCGCTACCTCGCCGAGCTCACCCGGTACACCCGGGACGCCGGGATCACCGTTCCACTGACCACTGTGGACCAACCGACGCCGGAGATGCTCGCGGCCGGGAGTCTGGACGGGCTGCACCGCACCGCTTCCTTCGGCTCGCGCAGCACCGAACGCCTCGCCACGCTGCGTGCCCACCAGCCCACCGGGCCGCTCATGTGCAGCGAGTTCTGGGATGGCTGGTTCGACCACTGGGGCGCGCACCACCACACCACGCCGGTCGAGGAGTCAGCGGCCGACCTGGACGCGCTGCTCGCCGCGGGTGCGTCGGTCAACCTCTACATGTTCCACGGCGGGACCAACTTCGGCCTCACCAACGGCGCCAACGACAAGGGCGTCTACCAGCCGCTGGTGACCTCGTACGACTACGACGCACCACTGGACGAAGCGGGCAATCCGACGCGGAAGTACCACGCTTTCCGGGAGGTGATCGCCCGCTATCACAAGGTGCCCGACAGTGTGCCGCTCCCGCCACAGCCCGCTCCCGCACTGACCGCAGAACTGCGCGATCCCGTACGGCTTCTCGACGCACCACAGCGATGGGGTACCTGGCAGTCACACGACCACCTGCCCACGTTCGACGAGCTGTCACCTATCCCGCGGCTCGCCTTGCTGCGGGCGCGAATCGACGGCAACCGGCCAAGCGTGCTGACCTTCGGCGAGATCCGTGACCGTGCGACGGTGTTCGTCGACGGCAACCAGATCGGCACCCTGCTCAGGGAGCACCACGACCGGGCAATCGCGTTGCCCAGGTCGAACGGGGAACTTCTGGTCCTCGTGGAAGACCAGGGGCGGGTCGACTATGGCCCGCGGATCGGCGAGCCGAAAGGCATCATCGGCGGCGCGACCTTGGACGGCACCCCATTGTCCACTTGGGACGTACTGCCGATCGACCTGACCGCCATACCGGACCTCCGGCCCGACGGCACCCCGGCGACACTGTTCGGCCCGGTCGTGATGCGTGCCGTGGTCAATGTGGACCAACCGGCCGACCTCTTCCTCGACACCGGGGACTGGGGCAAGGGAATGGTCTGGTTCAACGGTTTTCTGCTCGGCCGCTACTGGCGGCGAGGTCCACAACGGACAATGTACGTGCCTCGCCCGCTGGTCCAGCCGTACGGCAACCAGATCGTCGTCCTCGAACTGGACACCATGCTCAGCCCCGAAGTCAGTTTCGTGCCTTATCCCCTGCTCGGCCACACCGAAGCCTGAACGAAAGGGGTGGTTCAACGATGAACCTCCGGCGTGTGCTCACTGTTCTCTGCGTCCCATTAGCGACCGCGGCCGCGGTGCCCGTCGTCGCCTCGGCGGCCGATTCGGTCACCGTCCGGCCTGATCCGACCTATCGCCAGGAGCCCTTCGAGGGGTGGGGCGCGAGCCTGGCGTGGATGGCCGTGGCCACCGGCGGCTATCCCGACCAGATCCGCACCAAGCTCGCGGACATGGTCTTCGGCCCGGAGGGGCTGAACTTCACCATCGCCCGGTTCAACATCGGCGGCGGCAACGCCCCGGACGTACCGCCCTATCTGCGTCCTGGCGGCGCGGTGCCGGGTTGGTGGAAGGCGCCGGCTGGGACGACCCGCAACGACAAGGACTGGTGGACGCCCACCGATCCCGCCGAGTTCAACCCCGCGGCCGACCCGAACCAGCGCTGGTGGGTGGACCGGATCAAGAACCGGGTGACCAAGTGGGAGACGTTCAGCAACTCCCCGCCGTACTTCCACACCGTCTCCGGGTACGTCTCCGGCGGTTTCAACGCCACCGACGAGCAGTTGCGCACCGAGAAGATCGGTGACTACACCGCGTATCTGGCAAAGGCCACGAAGACCCTCGAACGCGCGCACGGGATCACGGTGTCCTCAGTGGACCCGTTCAACGAGCCCAACACCAACTACTGGAAGACCACCCTGGGCAGCAACGGAAATCCCACCGGCGGGCGCCAGGAAGGCGCGCACATCGGACCGGCCGTGCAGTCGCAGGTGATCCCTGAGATGCGCAAGGCGTTGTCGGCGGCGGGATCCCAGGCCGTGGTCTCCGCACCGGACGAGACCAACCCGGATCTGTTCGCAGCCGACTGGTACGGCTGGTCGCCCGAGTCCCGCGCACAGGTCAAGCAGCTCAACGTGCACACCTACGGCACCGGAAACCGTCCTGTCGCAAGGGACATCGCCAAGGGCGCGGCGAAACCGCTGTGGATGAGCGAGGTCGGCGGGAGCTGGCTGGACCGGCAGGACTTCACCAGCATGGACCCCGGCCTCGGCCTGGCCAGGCAGATCACCGACGACCTGCGGCTGCTCGAGCCGAGGGCGTGGGTCAGCTGGCAGCCGATCGAGGACTACAACAACATGAAGCCGGGCGGCGAGACGCCCGCCGGGATGAACTGGGGCGAGATCCAGGTTCCGTTCGACTGCCCGCGTGACGCCACCCTTGCGACGTGTCCGATCAGGACGAACACGAAGTACCACACGATGCGTAACTTCACCCACTACATCAAGCCAGGCGACCGGATCATCGGGGTGAACGACACCGCCAGCACCGTCGCGATGCGCGGCGAGAACCTGGCAACTGTCGTGCACGCCAACGCCACTACTGCGGACCGTGACGTGGTGCTTGACTTGTCCGGCTTCGGGAACATCCGCAACGGCGCGACCGTCACTCCGGTGATCACGGACGTCAGCAGGGCGCTGCAGCGCGGCGCTCCGGTGCGGGTGATCAACAAGAAGGCCACCATCCGCGTTCCCGCGAGGTCCGTGACGAGCTTCGTCGTCAACGGTGTCAGTTCCGCGGCGCCGGGCACCGGAATCGGCTCAGGCAAGCCGTTCTCGTTCACCGGAGTCCAAAGTGGCAAGTCACTGAACGCCGAGAACGGCTCGGTCGTCCAGCGGACGACGGACGCGTCAGCGCCCACGCAGCGTTGGGTTCTCACCAACCGCACCGGCTGCCACGGCAACCGCGACCAGTACACCATCACCAACGCCGGCACCAAGCAGGTGCTCAGCACGGCCGACGGCGCCGTGACACTGGCCGCGCCCGGCACCGACAACGCCGCGTCGCGCTGGATACTATCCAGCACAGGCGATACGACGTGGACGTTCGTCAACGTGGGCACCGGCCAGTTGCTGGATGTCGTTGGCGAATCTCGTGAGGACGGCGCTCGAATCGGGCTCTACCGTCCCACCAACGGCGCGAACCAGAGGTGGACAGCCGCCGCACAGTAGATCATGGGCGCAACAGGAATCCGGGCACCAACGGATCGTCCGGGTCGATCGAGAACACATGCTCCCCCGTGCGGTAGGCCATGCCTGTGATCTGCGGGATGACAGCAGAACGTGCGTCGACGGTTCCCAGGACCGTCCCGGTGAACGTGCTGCCAACGATCGAGTCGTGCCGCAGCACAGTGCCCGCTGGCAGCCGACCCTCGGCTGCCAGCACCGCGATCCGGGCACACGTCCCTGAGCCGCACGGGGAACGGTCGACTTGTCCATCAGCGAACACCGCGACGTTGCGCTGATGGACAAGTCCGTCGGCGCCGCCGAGGTCGTCAAACCAGATGGTGCCGTAGATGCCGGTCAGTCGCGGGTCGGTCGGGTGCGTGGCATACGCGGTGTCGTTGAGCGCCCATTTGATCTCACGTCCGACCGCGACGAGCTCGCCGAGACACTCTGGAGTGACCGCCAACCCGACCTGGCCAGCGGGCAACGTCGCGTAGATCGCTCCGCCGTAGGCCACGGTCACGGTCACCTCGCCACGGGAAGTGGCCACCGGCACGTCGGTGGCCACCACCCAGCTGGGCACGTTGACGAAGTCGACAGCCACTATCCGCGCGTCCTCGCGATGCACCCGTGCGGTCACCCGACCGGACGGCACATCGATCACCACGTCCACACTGCCGGTAACCGGAGCCGTCACCCGGCCGGTCTGCACCGCCCACACGCCGAGTGCGATAGTCCCGTGTCCACACGCGGTCGAGAAACCGTCCTTGTGCCAGAACAGCACGCCGAGATGAGCACCATCGTCGTCCGGCGGCACGATGAACCCGCCGTACATGTCGGCATGTCCGCGAGGCTCCGAGCACAGCACCGCCCGCAGCGCCTGGATGTCAGGATCCTCGATTGCCCGAGCGCGACGCTCGGCCACCGTCACCCCGGGAATTGGCACCGGCGGATCGGCCACGATCCGAAAAGGCTCCCCACCCGTGTGGTAATCCGTGGTCACGATCGTCGACGGCAGCACTACGGCATCGTCCCATGCCGATCTCGCCTCGACTGACCGTAACGAGAACTCGCTGTGGACCGAGATACGGAGAGCCGTTACGCCAGACCGCGAGGATGAGATGACCAACCGTCGCGCAGTTCGGGAGCCCGCGTCGGTGACGCGGATGTGGCAGATTCTCGACGGCGAGGCGGATCCGGCCGACCAGGACAGTCCACGGAAGCTCAGCGCGTTGGTGGACGCGACATGGGACCTGTGGCGCCGGCTCGACGACCCCGATCTGCCCCGCACGAATGTCCTTCGCGGCCAGCGCCGGAAAGCTGCCCGGGCCGGTGCCCCGGCTGATTTGCTGGGTTTCATCGACGAGGTGTGCGAGTTCGTCGAACAGACGGAGCCTGTGGCCGCAACTGAGCGCGACGACCGGTGGGCGTCCGCCGGAGTGTTCTCCTGGGCGCATGATGTGTCGGCGGCGCGGACGCCGGACCTGGATCGGCTCGCGGCGGCCTGTGACGCCAGCTGGAAGCTCTACACGTCGGCATGTCTGCTCGGGCTCGACAACTGGCGGCGGGAGATCGCGGACGTCGTGCTGAGGCGGTCACGTGATGTGTTCGTTCCGGCTGGTCATTTGGGACGATGGCGTGTCGCGGCGAAGTACCGCGGCTACCACCACGTTGTCTTCATGGCCGTGCAGCGGCTCGCGTCCGATGAGGACCCGGTGTTCGAGCAGCATTTCATGCTTCACAACCCGAATCCGATCCCGGACGTGATCGGGGGTTATCTGGGCAAGGAACACGTCCGCCAGCAGGAGTTGCTCGGGAGCTTGTCGAAGAACGCCGTGGCGTTGGACATCGGTATGCACATCCGTGGGTCCGAGTACGACTCCAACCAGTTCGTCGGCGGGTACGAGCACTGCGTGGACGACGAAATCCGTGCTGTGGTCAGTCGTATCGGCCCACAGGACGTCCAGGCGATCACAGTTCCCCGTGAGCACTTCGGGATCGGCGTTCCCGCGCTGTACTACCGCAGCTATCAGCAAGATTCCCCGGCTGTGGACTTCTCGGTGTGCACGTGGCTGCTGCCGCAGGACGAGGATTACCGCCGGGATCTCGGCGAACGGTGGGAAAGGCTGACCGGGCAGGACGTGGTCGCCGACGCCGTGACCGCCGCCGAACTCGCCGGTGAGGCGGCTGACATCGACCCGGAGATCGACGCGAAAGCACGCGCGTTTTTCGTGCGCACCATGGAGAATTTGGTCGCGGCGGGACGGTTCGGCGACGTGATCAGAGTCGTCGACGCCACTGAACCGTGGCTTGCGTCCATCCTCGACGACTCAGAGCACGGATGGCTGCGGGCCTACTATCAGGTGGCGCGGACCACGACGGTGCCGCGGGACGAGGCGCCGTGGTTGATCAGCGACGCTTGTGCCGCCCTGGCGACCTCGGATCGGCCTCAGGACTTGACCCAGTGCGAGTCGTTGCTCCGGACGGTGCTCACCGACCAGACGTACGCCAACCAGCACGACCAGTTGATCGGATCGCTGATCCGCTGCAAAATCCGGCAAACAACCGTGGAAATGAACGTCCGGCCGGCAGCTGAACTGTCGGTGCTGTTGGACGAACTCGACATCAGCACAGACCTGGTCCACGCCGCGAGGATCGGCATCGTCGCCCTGGTCGGCCCAGCAGTCGGCGGACGAGTTGTATGCGGCTGTCGACGCGGTCGGTAATCACCCGGAGCTCGACGAGTTGGGCGATCTCCTGGCGCTGGTGGCGCCAAGGCCGAGCCCGGAGGCAGACGCCGCCACGCCTTGGGTTGGCACGGCGATCAGCCCGCTGACGCAGCAAGCACTGTCGATTGAGGACTGGGCGACAGCCGTCCACAGTGCACGAAACGATCTGGACGCGCTGGCTGGGAAAGGTCCAGAATGGCTCGCGCTGGTCGGAATCCTCGCCAGGGCATTGCGTGGAGTCGCCGACACGACAACCGATCAGGACACCGTCGCCGCTGTGGCGGCCGAGGCACGTGAATTGCTGGACGCCGCCGGAGACCATCTGCTCGCCGCGGTGGGTGAGCCGGAGCGGTTGTGGGTGCTGGCCGCGTGCAGTCTTGGCCTGACTGCGATCGCGCTGTCCGACGGGCCGATTCCCGCGCTGGTTTCGCAGTTGCTCGAACGCGCCACCGAGGTCGCCGCGCAGGGTCCTGACCCGCTCATGCTCGCCGAGTGCCGGCACGGCCTCGCGCACGCCTTGCTCGGCCGATCCGATGGTGAGCCACTGGACAACCTGTATCGAGCGCTGGCTTTGTTCAGGGAAACCCTTGTCACGTACCAGGAAGTACGCAAGCAGCCCGGCGGGCGAATTCGCCTGCCCGGCCTGCCTGAGCACTTCGACTACGTCAATCTGGCCGCTGTGCACTCGAAGATCGCGACCATGCTGCATCACCAGAACGAGGAGCCACTGGTCGCGGCACTGCACGTCCGGGCCGCGCTGTGGACGTACAGCGTCGCCAGGGATATCGCCAAGAAGAACGACGACCCGCTGAGCGCTGCACGCGCGCAACTGCGACTGGCGCGCCTGAAATCGAGCCTCGCGTCGGCCTGCCTTGACCACACCCGCGTGCACAAGGGCGCGTTCCGCCGAGACTTCCAGCTCTACCTCGCGGTGATCGAGGATGTGCCCGCGTCGACATGGGATTTCGCGTCCCGCTACGCCTTGTCGGCGCTGTGGGACGTCGATCACGCCCTGCTGACGTTCTTGATGGCGAACGACGACGAAGGTGTCGCTGAGGCGCTGAGCACCGCGTTTGAAGTCGGCGGCCTGGCCCTGCTCCGGCACGGCGTGACCGGCGTGCCGATCATGATGGACGACAACCAGTCGAACATGGCCCGGATGCGCCGGGTCGCGCTCGTGGTCCTGCATTCGGCGTTCCATCGGGTGCTTGGCCACCGGATCGCCCGCGATGACACCGGCCTGGGGCTGGAGATCCTGCGCTGGACCCGGTATCTGACCGCGTTGATGCTGGTGGAGGATTTCCCACGGAGGGGAAGCGAGCTCGGCGACCTGACCACCGCGTCCGCGGACTTCGAGCGGCTGCGCTGGGAGGCCGATCCGATCCTGCGTGCCTTCGTCCGTCCCTACGCTGAGTGGCTCTCGGTGGCACGGAACGACGGAGTGACCGCCGTCAACGGGCTGGCCGCGACACCGGCCGGATCCGGCCTCGAAATCATCCTGCCGTCGCATGCCCGCTCGTTCACCGTCCACGGGCTGGCACCCACCGAAATGCGAGTCCAGCTGCGCGACTCCTCATGGGTCAAGACGAACAGCACCGGAGCAGTGGGCAGCCAGATGCTGCACGTCGACTGGTCCGAGACTCCCCCGGTGCTGCCCGTACTGACCGGTCTCTGCGGTGAGACGGCGAAGTTCGTCGTGACTCGGCTGCCAGTAAGGAGTTGGGACGTCTGGGTCATGCACGTGGCCGTGGCGGACGGCGAACGCCTGGAGCTGTCGTTCCCGCACCGGCTGCGCGGCCCGGCCCGCACGCTGAACCGCGACGATGTGGCCATCCTGGAGGCGCCCGGTGTCACGCTTGAGGTGTCGCAGGCGTTCGACGACGACACTGCCGTGTCCGTACGGCCCCTCGACGATGGCACTGCGCTGACCGTCCAAGGCGAGATCAGGATCGCGGTACGGGCGACTCCTCTCGTGGTCGATGCCGACGTGGCGCTGCTTGCGCGGAACGACAACGCGTTCAGCGGAGGGTGCGGTGCCGCGACGGCTTCGGCGGCAGTGTCGCCCACTCTCACGATCCCCGCATGGCTGATGCGGACGTACTCGCCGCTCTTGCTGTTCGACGACACCGTCGATGCGCGGCTATTGCTGCGGCTACGTGATTCCTCGCACCGGCACATCGTGGTGGTCGGTGCTCCGGCGACCGAGCGTGATGTGTGGCAGCTGGCGTCGGTGCTCGTCGATCCGGCTCGTGATGTCGTCTTCCTCGTCGCGCCCGACGAGGTCGATCGGGTGGTCGAGGGGGTGAACGAGCTGCTGGAAACCGTGGCACAGCTGCGGGCCGCGCCGCTCTACACCATCGCCGGTTCCCCGGACGCGCCTGATGAGCAGTCGACGGCCGTCCAGGTGATCGTGGTGCCACGGCCTCTCGCGCCCGCCGCGGTGCAACTGGCCCTCGACGTCTTCGCGTTCCGCAGGTTCCCCACGGAGGACATCCCGACCGGCACCGACGGCGTGCCTTACACGTTCCAGATCCTCGGCGACGCGCCCGCGTGGCGACGCGTGATCACTGCCCTGCCGAACCTGGCAACGTGGGAGGACCTCCTCGCGGTGGCGCGAGTGATCACCAACGAGCTGCCGTTCGAGCAGATCGGTACTCCCCACGAGTCGTTTCTTGAGCTGTATCAACCAATGGCGAAACGGCCGGCGATCATCGTGCCCGATGATCCGGCGGTCGTCCTTGCCTGCACGCCTTACGCGCGTCACTTGGGCGCCCTGCTCCTGCCTGACGACCCAGCCGGCTGGGAAGTCGCGCGGCAGCTCGAATGTCCCCGAGTGCTCGCAGTCGAACGGCCCGGCGGCGCCGAAGAAGCAGGGGTCGCTGAGTGGCTGCCGCACGAGCCTCAGCTGATCGCGACGAAGTTCGCGGCCGTGGCGCGTGCGGACCACCAAGCACGCATCCAGGCATTGGCTGACACATCGAGCGTTGTGGACGAGACGTTGTTGCGGCGCATGGAACCCAGCGCGTATCTGGTGGTCGCCAGCCGGTCTGTGTCCGAACGGGACGCCGCGATGCTCGCCGCCAACTATGCCGCAGCGCTGGGGGCGCCGCTGCTGCTGGTCGATGACGAGTCGCTGTTCTCGTCGGGCGCGCATGCACGATCCGGCGATGTGCTCAGTGGTGCGATCCGTGGCGATCTGACTCGGGACGTGCGGCCGCGCTCGTCCACGCCGTCTTGGCTCGGTGACACGATTCTGGCCGAACTCGAGGAGGCACTGGAGGCCATCGCGCCTGCCTACATCGGAATCGTGTCGCAGCGAATGACCGTCCCGGTTGAACTGACCGGCCGGACGCCACTGGCCACGAGATACGCGGTCGGTCGCCTCACCGCCCCGGACAGCGTTTCGTTGTCATTGCTGATGTCTCACGCAGCGCTACGTGAAGAGGTTGCTCGTGATGTCCGAACCGCAGCCGTGGTAGTCGACGCGGCCGGTGCGTTGTCACACAGGTACCTAGCTGAGGCTCGGGCCGAGGCGCGTCACGTCAGCACGGCGCTCGCGGCCCGGCCACATGTCGCGGTCACGGACGTCAACGGCCACCACGACCGTGACGATTTCCTCTCCGCCGCCAAGGATGCGGCGATTCTGCACTTCTGCGGGCACGGCCAGTACGCACCCGAGTCCGGACTCGTCTTCGAGCAGGGTTTGTTGCGCGCACAGGACATCCCGGCGTTCGGGCGCGGCGCCCCGATCGTGTTCGCCAACGCGTGCGAGACCGGCGTCGTCCAAAGTGGCGCCGAACTGGGGCGGGCCTGGAGTGGCTTGGCGGCCGCGTTCATCGACGCGGGCGCGTTGAACTACCTCGGCAGCCTGTGGCCGATCCTGGACCGCGGATCCCGGGACCTCGCCGAACGGTTCTACACCCTGCTGCTGGCGGGCCATTCGGTGGGCGAGTCGCTGCGCCAGGCGAGACTCCAGGCGTTCCAGGAGGACGACAGCACGTGGGCAGCCGTGGTGTTGTTCGGCTGCCCACGCTCCAGGCTGACATCCGCGGACCTCGATCGCTGGTGAACCGATCAGGGATCGACCGCGACCACCTCGAACGCGAAGGACATGTCGTTGGCCCGCAACAGGCCTTGCTCGGGATGTCTGCCGATACCGTCGGCCGCGCCGAACTTCTGATGCGGCAACAGGGTGGTGCGGTAGACGCCGATACTGTTGCCCTGCAACTTCTCCAGGACACGGGCGGCCGAACGCACCAGCACGGCGACCGCCGCGACTGAACCCGCGATCGCCGCCGCGGCCGGGGCGGCGACAGCGAGAGCCGCGAGCGTGATGACCGCATTGGACACCTGCTCGTCCGCTGTCTGCGTCACCAGCAGGTCCGCGAGGTCGGTGTCGGGCGAATCGTCCTTGGCGACCCAGAGTGCGATGTCCAGGAACCGCGCCACCGGTCCCTCGTAGATCAGCACATCGTCGAAGGGCAGCCGATCCCCGTCCTTGACGCGGTCGAAACGCATGGTGCTGGCCCGGTACGGTCCACCCTCCTCAGCGGGGGCGGCGGTAATGACGACGGCGTCGATCCGGACCCGCGACTTGAGGATCGACCGGTTGCTGTGCACGGTCAACTCCTTGAGCCGCAACGCGATCCTCTTCGGCGGGCGGACGCCGCGGGGCAGCAGCAACCGGAACGAGTTGTCCGGGCGTTCCTCGAGTTCGAACCTCGGCTCGTCGCCTGCCGGCCGGGCCGAGGGGTGCAGCAGGAAATCGAACCGATCGACTCGCCAGCGGACACCCGCGCCCGCACCCGGGCGAGGCACGTCCCGACGGCCGACTGCGAGATCGTCGACAATCCGCGCCAAGTCGTTGACCGAGCCGCCGGCCGCACGGACCACGCCGGGTTGACCGAGCCGTCCCAGTGCGTCGACTTTGCGGTCGGCGATCACCGTGACGAAGCTTTCCAGCCGTGGCGCGCCAGTCGGCAGGGTCTCCGGCCACATCAGCGGCAACCCGCCCTCCTCCCACTCACGGCCCAGTTCGTAGGTCTCGTCTCGGGCGAGCGTCACGCCGCTGCCCTCGGAGGTCGTCAGCTCGGTCACCGCTCCGGCCAGTCCGACGTCGAACACGTTGACGTACCGGTTGCTCAGCGACGAGTTCGTGCAGCGAACGACCAACTGATCACCCACGAACAGATGCTCGCCCGAGGTCACTTCGACTTCCCGGCCGCCGGGCAACAACCGGTGGTACGAGACGGTGACGTCATCCGGCAGGCTCGCCTTGTCCTTGCCACTCGGCAACATCCGGACGTGGTCGGCGATGGCCAGCACGCGCACCGCGTCGGTGGCCTTGTGAAACGGCATGGGCTGGGCGAAAAGCGGTTCGCCCGCCACGTCGAACAGGTTGACTGTGTCTTCCTCGATCTGTGCTGTCGCGAGGACTCCGTCGTTGTGGTCTGTCGGCTGCACGCCCGCGGTCTTCTCGAACGCGGCGACAAGCTCCGCACGGTGCGGGCTGTCCACTGGAAGTACGGCCACCGGGCGGCGAGTGAGCGCGACATCTTTCGGCCACGCCGACGTTCCGACCGGCAACTGCGTCGCGTCCCCGTCGAACTGCAGAACCGCGTCTGCGCCGACAATGCGGACGACGACGGCCTCTGCGAACGGCTCATCCGAACCCGGTTTGGTCAAGGCGTACCGGTCCCCCGCCGTGACACCGAAGACTGCGGCTTCAGGCAGCAGCGCCGTCGTCCCTTTGACCCGGACGGGCAGCACGCCCAACGCGCCCCGCGTCTGCAGGGAGAACAGCAGCCGGTCCGCGGGTCCTTCGATGTCCGGACGTTGCTCTGCGACAACGCGATTGCGGACCACCTCCAACGCGTCCGACCACGTGATGCCGAGGTCCTTGTCCAGGATCTGCACGAGGGCGGCGGTGAGCATGCCGTGCCGTCCACCGAGCTCAGGCACGTAGTCCTCGAACGCGCTCTGGTCAGGAGAGCAAGCGACGACTCGGACCGCGTTCGGGTTGCCATCGGCCGACATTCCGTTGGCTGCCCGGGCAGCCCGCCACCGCTGGACAAGGTCCTCTTCGGGGAACGCCAGCTGATCATTGGCCTTGGGCAGCGCGGCTCCCCTGCGTGACATGCGTGCCGCGTGGCAGCAGTCGAGGATCACGGTGACGTTCTCGGTCTTCTCGGTCAGATCCCATTGCAGCAGACTGAGTTCCTCGGCCAGCACACAGCGGGCGCGCTCGTCGGAGCGGTCGTCGGCATCGGTGGGCACGATGTACTGCAACCACGTCGGCAACGTCGGGTCCTCTGCGTGCAACGGATTGCGCATCCGACCGCCGTGCCCGGAGTAGTACACCACTGCGATGTCGTCCGGGCCGGTGTCCTCGATCAGCCCGCGGTATCGAGCGAGGATCTCGTCGGTCGTGGCGTGCCCGTCCATGCTGGGGATGGTGGTGAAGCCGATTCGGCTGAGCACGTCGTCCATCGCCTCGATGTCCCTGTGCACTCCGGACAGGCCCTGGGTCTGGCTGCCGATCAACAGTGCTCGTTTCATCACGTCGTCTCCCGGAGGTGTCGTCGGCTCGCCCGCAACGAGACAGGCAAGGCAGGAAGCCGGGTGGTCGGGTTGCCGTACAGCGCGTAAGCCGCCCAAGTGATGTGGGCCGCGTCCCTGGCGCGAGCCTTCTCCCGGGTGTCCCGGATCGCTTCGCCGACGACCGCGCCGCCGAGCAGGTTCTCGTAGAAGTTCCGGGCGAACTCGGCGGCGAGATCGTCGTAGACCGGCCAGAGTGCGCCGACGCACGCACTGGCGCCGCCGTAGACGAACGCGCTCGCCAGTCCTTTGTGTTCTTGGCCGAGGTAGGTCGTGCTCGGATCGTCGCCATGGCCGACTTTGCTGCTGTCGCAGGCGTTGAGGAACACGAACGGGCTGCCGCGAGTGATCCGCTGGATCTTGTGTGCCATGAACGGCTCGTCACCGGCGAGCATTAAGCAGCTCTGTTCCGGCTTGTCGGCACTGAACTTCGCGTGCCCGGCATAGTGGATCACATGGTAGCCGCCGGAGAGCAAGGCGTCGTTGAGCGCGTGCCCGGTGGCCTCGTCGCCCTTCAACGTGGTGATCTGGATCAGCTTGCGCCCTGGTGAGTTCCAGTTCTCCTCGAGGTAGGTCTCGATCGCGTTGATCTCTTCCTCGGCTTTGGGCAGGTTGCTGTCCGGATCGGCGTACACGAGCAGGAACTTCAGCTGTCCGTCGGTGGTGCGCGGCCGGTGCCGTACGCGCTGCGGGAACCCGGGACTCACCGGCATCCGCGAGAACGGCCGCCCCTGGCACAGGAAGTTCTCGCCGTCGTGCATCAGCTCCCACGGGATTTCCACGTCGTTCGTGGTGATGGTGAGACTGCCGGAGCTGTCGCCGGCGAGGTGTCGCTGGATCGCTTCCGGGAGGATGAGGCTGTACAGCATGTCACCCACGTTGCGCAGTTGTTCGACCATGTCGCGCGGCGGCGGTCCCGGCGGGGCCGGACGGGTCGCGACGTCCCTTGCCTGCCTGTGCAGACGGGTGTTCAGGGTGGTGGTGACCTGTTCGATGAGCCGCACCGCGCTGTCCCGGTCCCGCTCGGTCATCCTGCTTTCCCCAGGCAGCAGCGTTGTCGGCGCTGATTCGCCGTAGATGCGCAGCAGCACTGTGTATTCGACCACGCGGCTTTTCCTCTTGTCCCTGCGCAGGACGACGATCTCCGTGCGGCGCTTGAGCAGCGTGGCTTCCTCCAGCTTGCGCTGCAGCACCTCCAGCAGCGGGGCACCGTGCTGACGGCGGTACTCCTGGTCGATCTGCTCGAATCGCGTGTTCAGTTCGTCCAGCTTGACGAAGACCTGATGACACCGTTGTGCGGCGTAAGCCCGTTTGACCTGCATGAGCAGAGATTCGAGCATCACCACCTGACTGCGGTCGTCGATCACCGACGCACCTTCGGCGCTCGCCGAGGCCAACGCCGCAGTGAGGTCGCCCACCCGAGTCGTCCAGCTGTGCACGTCGGCTTGCACGCCGGCAAGCAACTCCCGCTGCTCCCGCCCCTGTTCGGTCAAGATCGGCAGGATCTCCTCGGCGCAGCGCCACCTCGGTCCTTCCAACAACGACACGAGCCGGTCGATCTGCGCACCGGCCGGTCCGCTCGCCGCGGCTCGCACGCTTTCCCTGGCTTCGTCCACTTGCTTTGTGATGGTGGCCAGCAAGGTGTGCTCGCCGGTGACGGCGAACAACTTCGCGCTGCGCAAGGGATCGATCTGGTCCCGCAGGTGCTCGACGAGCTGCTCGCGCTCGGTCAGCCTCGTCATCAGCTCCGCCAGTCGTCGTGCGACCAGCCTGGACGGGCGCGGAGGTTCGGCGGGTGCGGTGCTCATGTGATGTCCTTGAGGCGGTCCCTGTCGCGCTTCAGCGTGGTCAGCAGGTCCTTGAGCTGGCGGCGCACGGGTTCGGGCATCGCTTTGAGGCTGTGGTCGGGCCAGCGGTCACGCAATGTGGCGAGATTCGTCCGCTTCAGCTGGATCATCGTGGCGAGATACTCCGCCTCCGCACGCAGATCGGGCCGCAGCGGGATGGGTGTCTTGAGACGTTGTGCGGAGCTTTGTGCCGGTTGGGATGAGCGGGATGTCAGGCGGATCCGCGGTGCCTCGGTCCCGTTCTGGTAGAGCACGGAGAACGACCAGTCCGGGCGTCCTGGTTCGGACAGGTCCACCGCCGCCCGCGCCTTGGCCACGGCCGACTCGACCCTGCCGTGTTTGCCCAAGGCTCCATACAGTTCGGTGAGGAACGTGGCCCTGACCGTGTCGGTGCTGGGAGTGCGGAAACCGAGGACAGCGGGAACCTTTTTCGCGTGGAACGCGGCGGCCTGGTCGGTGGCGGCACCGTCCAAGATCAACAGAAGTGGTGGCCTGCCGGCGAGCGAGACAGGTTGTTTTCCCAGTACGTGCACCACGTGTGGGAACTCGTCGGGCGCTGAACCGCGCTCCTGGTACGAGACCGCGGCACTCGATGGCACGAACGGCTGTGCATGGGTGGGATCGCCGACGATGAGGACGCCCGGTTGCGTCGCCAGGGCGGTATGGGGCGACGGGCCCCGATGTGTGCGCCTGCCGATCGTGAATCCCGGTACGAGCGCGACGAAGTCTCGTTTGATGGCGCGGTCGTACAGCAGTTCCCACGGCAGAGCTTGCAGATCCGGCGATGCCGCCACGATGTGCAGCCGCACGCCGGTTATGCCTTGGTCATCAGTGCCGACCGCGTTGGCGTACAACCGCGCCGCTTCTCCGGCGAAAACCGCACCGAACAAACGCATGCCGATATCGCGGGCGAAGTCGCTCTCGGCATTGCCCGCGGTCTGCTTGAACACCAAGGGACTGGTGAGTGTGCTGAGGTCCGCGTGGTCGACCGGGACCGAGAACGGGACCCGAACGTGTTTCGGATCGCCGGCGATACGAACCAGCGCATGGTCGGCGAACACCTCGACCCACAAGTCCATGCAGTCGGCCATGGTCCCTCCCCTGCTCGGCGACCCACCACTGCTGGTGCGCGGCCGTGCAGCAGGTCCTTCTGCCGGAACCGCAAGCCTGTTACGTTCCGCTGTTGAACTCACCCAAATGGCGTAGCAAATACTCCATATGTTCGAGTACTCAGCGGGCCTTGACCGATGCAGTCCATTCGCGACATTCCACTCCAGACAGTACGACGCGGGACGTACGGCGAATGCCGCTCCTGGTGCGACGACGAAGCGATGCCGCTTCTCCACGATGGTCGCGACCGGACATCAGGGGAGGAAGGCCATGGTTGGCAGGCGTTCAAGAGCGGCGCGACGAGGATTCGTGGTCGAGCAGATCCGCCGAGGCGAAGGCCCGGTGGAAACCAGACACGGCTCCCCGGGACGGGCGCTGGCTGGGCACGTCCACAGTTATCGCGGGTACCGGAATGAACGGGGTGGGTCCGCGCGGCTGCGGTTGGTGCCATCGCTTCGGTTGAACCTGGACATCAGTCTTGGCGTGCGACCCCGGTTGGCCGGCTCGGGAGCCGTACCCGCGGGGGCGGTATATGGCATGCGCACGGATCCTGCGGTGTTGGTGCGTAATGAGGGGGAAGGCGTGCTCGTGGAGCTGACGCCGCCCGGGGCGTACACGATGCTTGGCGTACCACTGTGGGAACTCGCCAATACCGTGATCGATGTCGCCGATGTGTTGGGGCGCAAGGCGGAACAGCTCGTGGACAGGCTCGCGGAGACGCCAGGATGGCGGGCGCGCTTGGCATTGCTCGACAACTCACTCGCCATCCGGGCCGCAGTGGGACCGCAGCCCGCGCCACAGGTCGTGTGGGCGTGGCAACAACTGTGCCGATCCAGCTGCCATATCCCGATCGCCCAGTTGGCCGACGAGGTCGGCTGGACCCGTCGGCATCTGCTGACCCGGTTTCGCCAGCAGATCGGCCTGGCACCCAAGACGGTCTCCCGCGTGATCCGTTTCCAGCGTGCACTGCAACTGCTTCAGCAGCCCGGGAGCCGCCCGTCTGTCGGCAGTGTCGCGCAGCTGACCGGATACAGCGACCAGGCCCACCTCACTCGCGAGTTCCGTGCCCTCGCAGGCGTCACACCCGTCCGACTGGCCGGCGCCTAGCCACAACGCAGTTCCCATTCGGTCAAGACACGGCACCGAGCAACCGGATACGAATGCCACTCGGGGTGTACAGGGGAGGGAATTGATGAGTCACCGCAAATGGATCGGACTGCTATCCCTCGCTATGGGGATCATGCTGCTCACCGGCGTGACGGCCGCATCCGCCGGAAGTTCGGTGCGCGACTGGATCAGACACAACGCGACTCCGCTCGATGACACGGCATCCCTTCGCCAAGCCGTCGGTGACGCGCAGATCGTCGGGCTCGGCGAGTCGGTGCACGGCGCCGCGGAAGAACTCATGCTCAAACGCCGCACAATGCGTGTGCTTGTGGAGCAGATGGGGTTCCGTTCCATCGCATGGGAAGACCAATGGACGACTGGACTGCAGGTCAACGAATACATCCGCACTGGCACAGGCGATCTACAAGCGTTGATGAGCCAACTGGGCGGGCAATGGCAGTCACGTGAAGTGGCAGACGCGTTGCGGTGGCTGCGCGACTTCAACGCCGGGCGCGCGGACAAAGTGCAGTTCGTCGGGGTCGAGTACTACTTGACGGGACTGCTGGCCTATGACGCCGTCGACGCGTACGTCGCGAGCAGCGCTCCGGAGCGGCTGGCCGAACTCCGCCGTCACCTGAAACCGATCCGCCCGGCGACGTCGGACATCTTCGCCCACATCGCGAAGTACCAGAAGGTGCCGGACAAGCAGCCGTTCATCGACAACGCGCGCAAGGTGCGTGACCTGGTTTCCAGCCTGCCTGGAGACAAGGCGATCCCGCTCAATCACGCCCGTCAGATCGTGTCGTTCTACGAACACTACAGTCTGTCCTTTGCGGACAGTCTGGTGTACCGGGATGCCCGTGCTGCCGAGAATGTGAAGTGGTGGCGGGACTTCAGCGGTGACAAGATCGCGTACTGGGCGGCGAGCCCGCACGTCGCGAACGCTGCCCGGTTGCGCATCGCCGTCCCACCCGATCCGGACTGGGTTTTCCCCAGCGCTGGTTCGTATCTACGCCAGTGGTACGGCCATGGGTATCTGGCGATCGGCTTCACGTTCGACCACGGCACCGTACGCATCGACTCCGAGCAAACCGCTGTCATGCCGCCACCGCCACCCGACTGGTTCGAACACCCGTTGGGCAAGGCCGGTATCGACGAGTTCGTGCTGGATCTGCGCAGGCCCGCGCCGTCCCCGGTACGGAATTGGCTGCAGGCCCCGATCAAGACCCGTGGCCTGCCGGATCGTGGCCCCGGCTCGTACATGGCGGGCAGCACCCTGGCTCAGTGGTTCGACGTGCTCGTCCACCGCCAGGAAGTGACTCCCACACTCAGCAATCAGCCGGACAACCGGGAACAAGCCGTCGTCGAGTGGATCAACCGGAACGCCACCCCGCTGACCTCGAACGATCCCGGTGACCCGCTCGACGACCTGCGCCCGCTTCGGCGGATAGCCGGCTCGGCGACGGTGGTGGGGCTCGGCGAGTCGACGCATGGATCACGGGAGCAGCACCGGCAGAAGCACCGGATGGTGCGATTCCTGGTCGAGCACATGGGCTTCCGGACGTTCGGGCTCGAGCATGACTTCGCGCACGGCGTGGTGCTCGACCGTTATGTGATGACCGGCGAAGGAGATCCACGGGACTTGGTCGCCGGCATGGGTTTTCCGTTCTGGGTGACCGAGGAAATGCTCGACCTGGTGCGGTGGATGCGCTCGTACAACGAGACCCATCACGACAAGGTGCGATTCCTCGGCACGGATGTCATCGCGTTGCGCGAGATGAGTTTCTGCGAGATCACCACGTATGTGCGGCGGATCGCCCCGGACCGGCTCGCCGAAGTGGAGCGTGAACTGGCGCCGATCCGTCCGACACCTGGCAACCATACGAAGTGGTACCAGGACCTTTCACCCGACGAGCAGCGGAAGCTGATCCAGCACGCACACAGGGCGAGGGACTTGGTGCAGGGCTTGCCTCAGGTCGGTCCGCGGCTGGAGCGCGAATTCGTGGAGCAACACGCCCGCACGATCGTCGGCTGGTACGAGAGCTTCGCCGATTTCGCCCGGTCCGAACGGGAATTGTTCGTCGCCGACACGATCAAGTGGTGGCAACGAACCATCGGCGGCACGATCGCCTACTCGGCGGCGAACATCCACTCGACGGCCGCGCCGCGGGTCACCTTCCGTTCGCCAGGGGGAATCAGGACCGCTGAGCACGCGGGTGGCTTTCTGCGTGAACGTCTTGGCGAACGGTACGTCTCGATTGGCCTGCTGTTCGGCCATGGCGCGATCAGCTCCAACTTCGAGCGACCCGGCCCTCACCCGATTTCGTCACCGCCACCCGGCCTCCTCGACACGACGCTCGGCAAGGCACGCGGCCCCGCCTACATGATCGACCTGCACAGCCCCGCACCCGGGCCGGTCCGCACCTGGCGTGAGGGACCATCGACCATGCGCATGATCCACCCGTCCTATGTGGATGATGACGACGGCTCCGGCTACACGATGTCGGTCGGCTCCTTGACCGGCGCCTTTGACGCACTCGTGTACCTGCGTACGACGTCCCCCAGCCGGCTCTTCTGATCCGTGCCAAAGGAGAAGTCGATGACTCGAACAAGCCTGACCTACGTGGCGCCGGGTCAAGAGTGGCTCGCCGCACGCACAACCCTGCTGGCGGCGGAGAAGGAGCTCACTCACGCCCGCGACCGGGTCAATGCCGCCCGCCGCCGCGCAGCGCCTGCTGGCCAGCGTGCTTCATCGCGGCGATCACCTCGGCGTCGGTTCGGCCGGCCAGGCTACCGAGCGGATCCGGTGACGCGTCGAACGCCAGGTGGACGTGGGTGTCGATCATGCCGGGCAGCAACGTCGCGCCCGGGAGGTCGATCACGTCGGCGTCCCGCGCGACGGCCGTGTTGCCCACTGCGGCGATCTTGGCCCCGTCCAGGACAACGATCGGATCAGGCCGCAAGGTAGAGCTGACGCCGTCGAAGAGCCAGAACGCACGAAGAACTGTCATGCGTCCAATGTCGTCCGACAGCCGCGTGCCGGCGGCACTGCGAGAACATCAGCGGGTGGCGGACCTGAAGCGCGTGATCATCGTTTTGACGACGCTCGCACTCCTGATCCCGCCATCCTCGGCGGCCACGAGCACAGGGACCACGCTCACCCTGCTCCAGCTCAACATCTGTCATGGCGGTATGGCCGGCTGCTATCGAGGCGACGCGGTCATAGCCAAGGCAGCCGAGGTGATCAGGGCGAGCAAGCCGCAGGTGTTGTCGGTGAACGAGGCGTGTTCCGGAGACATCGACCGGTTGCGGCCGGCGATGGGGCCCGCGCGTGCGCTGTTCGTCGCGGCACGCAACCTCGACGGCACACCCGTGCTGTGCCGCGGTAGCGACGGGGAATACGGCAACATCATCATGGTCGCAGCCAACTTTGCCGGCAGCACTGAGGAAAGTGGTGTCTACGCGGCCCAGTACACGGCTGCGGACGGCTACCGAGAGCTGAGGTCCTGGGCGTGCCTGCCCGCAAGCCAACTCACCGCGTGCACCACACACCTGTCGGCCGACCACGCACCGACCGCACTCGCGCAATGCCAGGACCTGTTGCGCCGAGCCGTCCGCTACCCACGCCCGACCTTCGTCGCCGGCGACTTCAACCTGCCCGAGCACGGTTCCCCGAGCATGCGGGACTGCGACCCAGGCGGCTTCTCCCGCCGGGGTGACGGCAACGTCCAGCACGTGTACGTCAGCAACGACCAGTCGTTCGTCGAGACCACCGAGATCGACATGCTGGGCACCACCGACCACCCTGGCTGGCTCGTCACCGTGACACGTCCCTAGGTGGCGTAGACCTTGACGTGAGTCCGTTCTCGTTGTCTCATGAGTAACACGGTCTTAATTCACTCTTTAAATTTACGATCTAAATAAAGTGCTCCCCACCCTGCAAGGAGCGTCATGTTCCGAACAGCTGGACGCCGGCTGACCGCGCTCGCCTCGGCAGCGCTCAGCATAGGCGCCTTCCTGGCCATCCCTGCCCCTGTCGCGCTGGCCGCGACCACCGCCAGCGTGTGGCTGACCACCGCCGACCGAGCCAATCTGTTGCGCCAACAGGCGAATGTCTCGTTCGGCACCGGCGGCAGCGGGCCCGTCATCACCGTGAACCCGAACACCACGTACCAGTCCATGGTCGGTTTCGGCGCCTCGTTCACCGATTCGGCCGCGTGGAACATCTTCAACTCGCCCCGGCGCGACGAGATCATGACCGCCCTGTTCGGCACGAGCAGCGGCATCGGGCTCAACTGGCTGCGGCAACCGATCGGCGCGACCGACTTCTCGCGCAGCTTCTACACCTACAACGACGGCGCGGCTGATCCTAACCTGTCACGGTTCTCGATCGCGCATGACAACGCCTACATCCTGCCGCTGGTAAGGCAAGCGAGGGCGTTGAACCCGCAACTGTCCATCATGGCCAGTCCGTGGAGCGCCCCGGCGTGGATGAAGACCAACAACAACCTCATCGGCGGCTCTCTCAACGACAGCCAAATCGGGGTGTACGCGGACTATCTGGTCAAGTTCGCGCAGGCGTACGGAGCCGCGGGCGCGCCGATCGCGTACATGAGCGTGCAGAACGAGCCGAACTTCTCGCCACCCGGCTACCCCGGCATGCTGATGTCCGCGACCCAGCAAGCCACCATCATCAACAACCTCGTCCCGAAGCTGCGTGCCGTCGGCCTGGACACAAGGCTGCTCGGCTACGACCACAACTGGGACAACACAACCTATCCGCAGCAGGTGAACAACGCCGCGGGCAACAATGTGGTCGGCTCGGCGTGGCACTGCTACGGCGGCAACCCCAGTGGACAGTCCACAGTGCACAACGCGCAGCCGAACAAGGAGATCTTCTTCACCGAGTGCTCGGGCACGTCGTCGGGCAGCGACGCGGCCACGTTCCGGGACACGTTGCGCTGGCAGGGCATCAACCTCGCGATCGGCACCACCCGCAACTGGGCACGCACCGTGACCACCTGGAACATGGCCCTCGACAACAACCACGGCCCGGTGATCGGCAGCTGCACCAACTGCATGGGCGTGGTCACGACCAACGGCAGCAGTGTCACGTACAACGCCGAGTACTACGTGCTCGGTCACCTGAGCAAGTTCGTACGGCCCGGGGCGGTGCGGATCGACTCGACCGGGTACGGCGAAGGCGGCATTCAGAACGTGGCCTTCCGCAATCCGGACGGCACGATCGTGCTCGTCGCGCTCAACAGCGGCGGCACGCAGAACTTCCAGGTCTCCTACGGTGGCCAGTCGTTCGGCTATCAACTGCCGGGCGGCTCGATGGCGACGTTCACATGGCCCGGCGACGGCACTCCCCCGCCGACCGGGCGGACCGGGCCGATCACCGGCCTTGGCGGCAAGTGCCTGGACGTGACCGGCGGTTCGACCGTCAACGGCAACCAGCCACAGATGTGGACGTGCACAGGCGGACCGAACCAGCAGTGGACCGTGTCCACCGACGGCACGATCCGTGCCCTCGGCAAGTGCCTTGACGTGACGAACGGAGGCACCGCCGACGGCACCGCGGTCCAGTTGTGGGACTGCTTCGGCGCCGGCAACCAGCAGTGGACGTACTCGGCGGGTCAACTGGTCAACACGAACAGCGGCAAATGCCTCGACGTGCGAGATCACAGCACAGCCGATGGCGCGAGGCTGCAGATCTGGACCTGCACCGGCGCAACCAACCAGCGCTGGACAGTGCCGGCCTGATCCGGCCAAGGCTGACCCCATTCTGGCAGGCGCCGACGGGAGCGTCCTCTTGCTCCCGCGGCCCCTGCCACCCCCAGTTGTTCCCCCTTGAAGGCAGCCCCTTCAGCCGGGCGCCCTCGACGTGAAAGGGTGCACCACGGGGCAGGGACATCTCTTGAATCACCATTGAATCCGCAGGTGAGGGGGTCAGCAGTGGAGTTTCGGCTGCTCGGTGGCGTGGAGGTGACCGCATCGGGCCAGCCGGTCGACGTCGGCCACGCACGGCAGCGGTGCGTGCTGGCGGTGCTGCTGATCGAGGCGAACAACCCGGTGCCGACCGACGTGTTGCTCGACCGGGTTTGGGACGAAGGGCTGCCGCACACCGCGCGCGGGACCTTGCTGAGCTACCTGACCCGGCTGCGGCGAGCACTCGGCACGGATACGGAAATCGTGCGGCGGTCTGGCGGCTACGCCCTCGTCGTCGACGAGCAGGCGATCGACATACACCGGTTTCGCGAACTGCTCACCCAGGCGCGGGCGGCCGGCGACGACGAGACGGCACTCGACCTCTTCGACCAGGCGCTGGAGTTGTGGCGAGGCGAGCCGCTCGCTGGGTTGGACACGCCATGGATCAATTCCATTCGCGAGTCGTACGAGCACGAGCGACGCACCGCCGAACTCGACCGCACCGACGTCCTGCTGCGGGCCGGCCGTCATTCCGAGCTCGTCGCGCCGCTGCTCAGCGAAGCGCGCAAGCAGCCGTTGGACGAACGGCTCGCCGGGCAGGTGATGCTCGCGCTGTTCCAGAGTGGACGGCAGGCGGACGCGCTGAACCACTTCCGGCAGACCGGTCAGCACCTGGCCGACGAGCTCGGCACCGATCCGGGCCCTGCGCTGCAGGCGCTGCACCAGCGGATTCTCACCGGAGACCCGACGCTCGTGCCGAGCGAACCACCCGCACCGGACCGGGCGGCGCGCGAACTCGCGGACATGGTGCACAGGCAGTGGACCAAGGAAGCAGGGTCGTTGCGGCGGCCGAACCCGCTGAGCGTCCGGTGGTCGATCACGGGCAGGCCGGTCGCGGCCAAACAGCCGGTGTCGTCGGCGCGGGGAGACCTCGCCCGGCTGGTGCGGACTTTCCAGGAGGCGCCGTCCCGGCAGATGGTGGGGTGGTACTCGGCGAGCCAGGCGCGGGCAAGACAGTGCTGGCGTTGCTGCTCACCCTCGCGTTGCTGGAAAAGGCGCGGCCGAGCGATCCAGTGCCGGTGCTGCTGACCGCGTCGAGCTGGGATCCACGAACCGAGCACGTCCATTCGTGGCTGGCCAGGCGGCTGGCCGAGGAATACCCGGCGCTCGGCGGCGAAGCCGGCCAACTGGTGTCGCAAGGCCGGATCACGCTGATCCTCGACGGTCTCGACGAGATGCCCGAAGCCCTGCACGCCGCCGCGATCAACGCACTCGATCACATCACCGGCGAACTGGTGCTGACGTGCCGGACCACCGAATACGAAGCGGCGGTCGCGAGCGGCGGGGTCCTGCTGACCAAGGCGACGGTCGTGGAGATCGAGCCGGTCCAGTTGCCCGACGCGACCGCGTTCCTGCTCAGTGCCGGGCCGCCGGCGAGGAAACGCTGGCAGCCCGTGCTGGATCGGCTTCAGCGGGAGCCGGACCTGCCCTTGGCCCAGGCGATGGCCAGTCCGCTGATGGTCACGCTGGCGCGGACGATCTACACGGCGACCACAACCGATCCGGCCGAACTGCTGGACGAGACCAGGTTCCCGACCAGAGCAGCGATCGAAGGCCACCTCCTCGAGGCGTTCATCCCGACCGCGTACGCATCGCAGCCCGCACCGCCGGACGCCGCCACTCCCCTGCGCCAGTACCCCGCTGCTCAGGCGCACAACTGGCTGCGGTTGCTGGCCCGTCAGCTCGACCGGTCCGACACCCACGACATCGCCTGGTGGGACCTTCTGCACGCGGTCTCGCGTCCGGCACGGGTGCTGTTGGTCGGACTCGCGTCCGCCGTGGTGTTCGGACTTGCCGGGGGCATCGCGGGCGGTCTGGGATCGGACCGGCCCGAATGGCCACTTTATGCCGGGTCGTACGCGATCGCCTTCGGGCTGGCGGGCGGCCTCGTTTTCTGGGCCGCACCACGCGCCAGGCCAGTGCGTGTCGAGCTGCGCTTCCGCGGATCATGGCCGCGGTTTTTCGCCAGGTTCGCCGCAGGCGCGGCGATCGGGGTCGCGCTGGGCCTCGGGATGGGCCTGCCCAAGCCAATCGTGGCCGGAGTCGGCGTCGCAGTAGGGCTCGCGGTCGGGATCCGAGTATGGCTCGGCACTCCCGCCGAGGTGGATGAGGTGTCCAGCCCCAGGGTCGTGCTGCGGCAGGACCGAATCGCCGCGCTCGTTCTGGGACTCGCGTTCGCGCTCGCTTTGACCTTCCCTGGCGGAATGGCCGTTGGCGTGCCCACGCTGGAAACCGCGGGTCACACCGTCGGCACCATCGACATCGTGATCAGCGCGCTCGGCGGCGCGTTGGCGGGCGCGGCCATCGGCGCGGTCTGGTTCGGCTGGATCGGTGTGCTGGCCTACGGTCTCGCGAGCGGTGTCGCCGGCGGGCTCATCTTCGGCCCCGTCTACCCGAACGTCTCCGGCGTGGGCGTCGGTATCGCGTTCGGTACGGTCTTCGGGCTTTCCGTCGCGTGTCTCAGCGTGTTGTCCCGAGCGTGGGGCACGTTCGTGATCAGCCGGTTTTGGCTGGCGCTGCGCGGAGATCTGCCGTGGCAGCTCATCCGCTTCCTCGAGGACGCGCATCAACGCGGTGTACTGCGCCAAAACGGTGGCGTGTACCAATTCCGCCACGCGCGGCTCCGTGACCACCTGGCCCGCAGCCAGTCAGGATCTAGTTGACTGCGCCAGGTCATGGTGAATGATTCACCCCAGTCACTCCATTCGTCTGGGAGGCGTCATGAGGAAACGCGGATGGGGTCTTACGACCGCCACCGTGCTGCTCCTGTCCACCGTCACATTCAGCTTTCCCACCACCGCCAACGCGGACTTATCCGCCGCCGACGAGCTCTCGCTCGTCCGCGTGCAACTGCCGACCGAAGCCATGTTCGACGAGCTCCTCGCAAGTGGTGCGGACATCGCTGCCAGACCCCGGATGGACGACGGCAGCCTGCTCGTCGACCTCGTTCTCAACGACGGCCAGCTCGACGCGCTGATCGCGCGCGGCGCGAAGACCGTGCAGGTGATCCAAGGCCCGGGCGACGCGCAGGCGCGTTTCGCCGAGTCACAGCGTTCCGGCCAGCGCGCGGCCGCCGCGGACACGCTGCATTTCCTGTCCGCCAACTGGTGGAGCTCCGAGGGCCGTACGTTCTTGCAGACGCTCGTGGCGACGACGGCGATCGCGGATCCGGACGTCGAAATCACCGTCACGTGGACCGCCGCGAACGGCGCCACGGGATCGTTCCCGTTGCGGCGCTTCGTGGACGCGGGCGAGTACCAGTACCACGTCGCTGATCCGCAGGTTCTGCCAGCGCAGCCAACGAAGGTCACGGCGTCGTCCAGCCTGGGCGGGGTGAGCCGCGTCGTGACACCGACGGCGTGGCCGGGTGCCACTCCACCGCCGCTGCCGGCCGGGTACCAGAAGGACTTCATCGACGCCTACATGACGCCGACCGACATCAAGGCCAGGATCGCCCGCCTGGGGCGGCAATATCCGAACCTGGTGGAGGTCGTCGACCTGCCACACAAGACGCAGGGCTACCGCCGCACCGCGACCGCCTACCTCGGTGACCCGGCGAACGCCGCGGTTGTCGTGGAATCCAAGCAGTTCGGCGACCAGGGCCCGAACGGCTGGCAGGTCAAGACGGTCAACCCCGGCAAGCCGAACCAGCCGGCGCAGGCCACTTGGCGCGACCGCGTGCTGACCGTCTCGCTCGCGACCGACAACACCGGCGCGGTGATCAGTACGACCGACCAGATCGCGGCGCTGATCTCGGCGCGTTTCCCGCAGCGCTTCACCGCGTTCGTCGAGGACGGCTCCGCGGGCAAGGCCATGCCGGTCGCCGGACCGACCACAATGGACGATGGACTGGACGGTTCCGTGTCGCGTAAACCGTGGACCGTGCAGGCGTTGCGGATCGGCGTGCACCGCGACGGTTCGCGTATCGGAGTGCTCGCCTACTCGCAGGAACACGCGCGGGAATGGGGAACCCCGCTCGTCACGCTCGAGTTCGCCGAGCGGCTGCTCGCCAACTACGCGACCGACGCCGCCACCAGGCAGCTGCTGGAGAGCGTCGAGGTCTTCGTGATCCCGGTGGTCAACCCGGACGGGGCGAACTACTCGTTCAACGACGCCAGCTTCCAGCGCAAGAACCTGGTGAACCACTGCACCGGCGCGCAGCGCGACCCGCGCAACGCCGACTCGTGGGGCGTGGACATCAACCGTAACTACACCGTCGGCTCGATATTCGACGGCTACGTCGGCGCGTCGATCACCAACTGCCTGTCCGGCACGTACGCGGGCACGGCGGAGCTTTCGGAGGCGGAGTCGAACAACGTCATCGCGCTGGCGAAGGCACATGACAACATCAAGTTCGCGATGAACGTGCACAGCTACGGCGGGTACTTCATGTGGCCGCCGGGTGCGTACGCCATGCCGGGCCGCGTCACGTTGCCACGGCCGTCGGCTGAGGAAGGCGCGATGTTCCAGGCGTCCGCGAAGCGGATCGTCGGTGCGATCTCGGCATCGCGGGGCACGGTGACGTGGCCGTCGCGCACCGGCCCGGTCGCGGACGTGCTGTACTCGGCGGCCGGCAACTCGGCCGACCAGCTGTACTACGAGCTCGGCATCTTCGCGTGGGACTTCGAGATCGGCAACGACCGCTGGAACCCGCAGACCAACCGGTGGGAGGCCGTCGGCTTCCAGCCGCCGTTCGCCGAGGCGCACGCCGAATCCCAGGAGTACGCCGAAGGTCTGGTCGAGCTGCTGAGGGTGGCGCGGGACTACGACCGACAAGGCCGCTGACCCGAAAGACACACGGGCCCGGGAAGCGTCGCGCTTCCCGGGCCCGCGGCAATTCGAGGGCCGAAAGTTTCGATTCCACCGGGCCGATCAATGCCCGCCGTGGAGATCAAATCCGGATTCCACTCGGACCTTTCCAGCAATTACGTGCGGAGCGCAGGTCCTCGACAACCCGGCGATTATCGAAACTTTTCCGAAAGTTGTTGACTACCCTGCGCAGGCGGTTCGATACTGGCGTCATCCGGCAGAACCCATCCCCTGCCCATCCGGGTCGCCGCGAGAATCGTTCGGCCCATTCCCACGCCGGGTCATATCGCGCTGCCCGATTTCTGTCGCCCTCAGCGAGGAGGAGACGTGCACTGGGAAGACAATCCGATCACCCGTCGCGGATTCATGGGCCGCGCAGGCGCATTGGCGCTGGCCACGTCCACGCTCGTACTGCCGGGAACGGCACACGCCCAGACCGTGACCACGAACCAGACCGGCACCCACAACGGGTTCTACTACTCGTTCTGGACCGACGCACAGGGAACCGTGTCGATGACAATGGGTTCCGGCGGCCAATACAGCACATCGTGGCGGAACACCGGGAACTTCGTGTGCGGTAAAGGCTGGAGCAATGGCAGCAGGCGCACGGTGAACTACTCGGGCAGCTTCAACCCGTCCGGCAACGGTTACCTCTGCCTTTACGGATGGACTTCCAACCCGCTGGTGGAGTACTACATCGTAGACAATTACGGCACCTATCGGCCGACCGGCGAACACCGAGGGACAGTCACCAGCGACGGCGGTACGTACGACATCTACCGCACAATGCGCTACAACGCGCCATCGGTCGAAGGCACGAGGACATTCCCGCAATTCTGGAGTGTCCGGCAACAACGCCGGACCGGCGGCAGCATCACCACCGGAAACCACTTCGACGCATGGTCACGAGCCGGAATGGGTCTCGGCGCCTTCCGCTACTACATGATCATGGCGACCGAGGGATACCAGAGCAGCGGCAACTCCAACATCACCGTGCGCTGAACCCGTCGCCCAACCGTCAGTCGCGTGGTCGGTTCCCGCCGACCACGCGACTGATGAGCGCTCACCGGTACGAACAACTCCACTTGAGCGGCCCGTAGTCGAAGGCATGGCCGTAGATCAGGTCGTCATCACCGACGACGACGGAGCTGTTGGCGTGCTTGACACCATCCGGCAACGGAAGCTCGGTGACCGTGCCGTCGTTGTCCAGATCGACGGGTCGTACCCCTCGGGTGTCTTGATCTTCTCGACCACCCACCGGCATGTGTCGGCCTGTGCAGGTATCGCGAAGACCATTCCTGCCGCGAGCACCGCCGCGGCAGGAATGCCAAACCGCTTGTGCACAAATCCCCCTCTGATGGCTTCCATCCCTCGAAGCGCATCATCCCGAGGCGATCTTGCGGTTTTCTTCTCACTCGCGGCACTCTTCGGCTTGGCCTGCCGCGAACGACGCCACCCAGGCCAGTGCCGAGTTCCAGTTGATGGCGACCTCGTTGGTCGACCACGAGCCGATGTCGTCGATGTAGCACATCGCCGCGGCGCAGCCTTTCAGCTTGTCCTGGGCGACCGGGTCCTGGATACCGGAGTTCGGGCCACCGGCCAGTGAACCCGCCGGCGGGTTGGGCAGGGCCGGATCCGCCTGGTGCGCCCAGAAACGGTGGTGCTGGTTGCGTGCGTCGCGCTCGCCGTACCCGGTCACGTACGACACGTTCAGCGGATTCCGGCCGAGCACGTAGTCCAGTCCATTGAGGACAGCATTGCGGTACGCGGTGTTCCGTGTCAGGTCATAGGCTGTGCCGAGGACGACGAGATTGTTCAGTACCTGACTGTTGGATCCCCACACGTACTGTCCACCTGAAGGCGCGTACGGGATTCCGTAAGCCTGGCTGCGCGCTGTGGCGAGAAGTTTGTCGGCACCGGCGATCACGGAACGCCGCACCCGTTGCCGATCGGGCAGCCGACTGGGGACAGTGGCCAAATTCAGCCGGCCCAGCGCCGCGACCGACTGCCAGGAGAAACCGTCCACAGTGAACACATCGGCGGTGTGCACCGGCGAGGACGTGACGAAGTCCCGGTATTCCGGTGCGCCTGTGGTGAGGTACAACTCAGCCGCGGCCCAGTAGAACTCGTCTGTCACGTTGGTGTCATCGTACGTGCCACCGCCGTTTCCGTCCGATGTGGACGCGTAGATGGCCGGATTCGCCTTGGCCGCGGACCACGCCTGCCGGGCTGCCGCGAGGCAGCGAGTGGCGAACGCCCGGTCGTACGGCGAGAACAGCCGTGCACACTGAGCCGCGGTCGCGGCCAGGTTCAACGTCGCCGCCGTGGACACCGGATGGAGCTCGCGGAGCTTGGGATCCAGATGCGGCAACTGCGGCAGCCCGGTCCATTCGTTGTCATGGATCTTGTGGTGTGCCATCCCGGCGAACGGCTTGCCGACCGGAACCTGCATCCGCAGCAGGAAATCCAGCTGCCAGCGCGCCTCGTCGAGGATGTCGGGCGTCCCGTTGCCACGCTCAGGGACACGGAGTTTGCCGTCGCCGAGGGTGCCCGGATGGTACTTCACCCGCTCGAACTCGTTCATCAGCTGAGCCACCGCGATGCCGCCATTCACCACGTACTTGCCGTGGTCGCCCGCGTCGTACCAACCACCGCGCACATCCAGCCGGTAGTCGCACACACCGGGCTGGCAGGGAACGTCCGTATCACCTTGGTTCGGTGCAACCCCGAGATGCGCGGCCGGACGGGCGTGCGCGGGCCCGACGAGTGCTGCGTCGATCGGGATCCCGCTGCGCTGGTGGTAGAAGAAGGCCAGCGAGTCCGATCGCAGCCGCTGGTAGAAGTCGCCGCCGATGTCGAACGGGACACTGGTCTCGCCGTCGGCGCTGAGCGTATAACCCTTGCCGGCCAACGCCGAGCTGAAGTCGATCAGGTGCGTATTCTGCCGCGAGGTCGGGTCGATTCCTTGCGGCTTGGTGGTTCCGCTCGCCGCAACGGCGCCGTCGGGCTTGCGCAGCTGCCAGGCCACTGGATCCGTTGACGTGGTGACCAGCGTGCCGTGCTTCGCCGCATTGGGCAGGTATCCGGTCTGGTTGACCCGCACCCGCGGTCCAGTGTCCGGTATGTACGGAGGCGGTGCCGTTCCACCGGCCAACGACACGTTGTCGACACAGAACGTGAACGCCGTCGGGCTGCCGCCGATCTGGAAGGTCACCTGCGCTTTGGCGGTATCGACGCTGGAGGTGAAGCGGAACTCGGCCCGGCTGTCCGCAGCGGTCAGCGAGACCTGTTGGGACAGCTGAGGAGTGTATGGCGGATCCGACAACTGCACGTTCGCCCGGATGGTGACCGGAGTGGACGCCGATGCGGTGAACGCGAAGACGTAGGGCTCCCCCGCAACCAGGTCGATCTCGTTCTGGCCGATGCTCGCATCCCACGGATTGACGGTGCCCTCGGGCACGGTCGCGCATAACCGGCCATCGACCACTGCGGCGGGCGCATTCGCCGTCCACCACCATGGTGCGGTGCCGGCATCGAAACCACCGTTGGTGATCTGCTCGGCGGGCTCGGCCTCAGCCGCGACGGGTGCAGCCAGTACGAGCGAGATTCCCAGTAAGGCACTGACCATCGTGCGGGGCATGTGACTTCCCTTCCCGGTACTCAGCTCGTCGCGCAGGTGTTTCCGTTGAGGCTGAACGAAGTCGGCGCCGGGTTCGCCCCGGTGTGGGTGCCGTTGAAGCCGATGCTGGCGGCGGCATTCGGCGCCAGCGTGCCGTTCCACGTCAGGTTGGTCGCGGTGACGTCAGCGCTGCCTGTCGATTGCGTCCACGTGGCGCTCCAGCCAGGCGGGGTGAGCCGCTGGCCGGCGGCGTACGTGAAGGCCAAGGTCCAGCCGTTGATTGCGCTGGCCCCGGTGTTCGTGATGGTGACGGTTGCGGTGTATCCGTTGGAGCCCCAGTTCGTGGCGCCGTAGGTCACCTTGCACGTCCTGTCGCCGCCGCCGGCTGTCGTGGTCACGGTGACAATCCCGGAGTTCGCCGAGAAGTTCGGCACAGCATCGCGGGCTCGCACCTGGTACCGGTAGGTAGTCGACGGGGTCAGACCGGTGTTGGTGAACGTCGTTGTGCCGGACGTGCCAACCAAGGAGAACGCGCCGCTTCCGGTCGCACGGTAGACCTCATATCCAGTCACACCGACGTTGTCCGTCGAGGGCGTCCAGGTCAGCGTGGCACTGCTTGACGTCACGGCGGATGCCGTTGGCGTGCCAGGGGTGGTCGGCGGTTCGGTGTCCCCGCCGCCGCCTCCGTAGATGGTGGCTTCGCGCGAGGTCTGTCGAATTCCATTGGGGCCGTTGAGGACCCGTTCGCCCCAAGGAGTGAGGCTGGCGGGGTTGAACGCGGTCACCATGTCCAGGTACTCGACACCGCCGCTGTTGCCGCTCCACGACCAGCCGAGGTAGCCGATGCCACGGGACTGCGCCTGCGCCATGATCGTGTCTTCATCGGGGTTGCCGTCCGAGTGGTTGTGCCCGAACTCGCCGACCACGAGCGGCAAACCGGCGGTCCGGAACGCGTCGAAGTACGCGTTGATCTCGGCCGCGGTGTCGTACACGCCGTACATGTGGATGGAGAAGACCGTGTTGCGCTGCGGGTCGGCGTTGAACACCGACGCCGCGTTGTCCCGCATGATGTTCTGCCAGTCCTGGCCCCACATCGGCGCGTCAGCCATGATCAGGTGCTGCAGTCCGGCACCGCGCAACCGTGCGATGGCATTGGACGTCGCGCTCGCCCAGGTCGCGCTGACCTGCTGGTTGTTACCGAAAGGCTCGTTGCCCAGGTTGACGACGACGTAGTTCTCCTGGCCCTTGAGCGCGCTCGCGACACTGATCCAGTAACTGGCCGCCTGATCAAGGCTCGCGGCCGCGCCCTCCTCACCGAAACCGGTGGTGTCGTGCGCCTCCAGCACACAGATCAGGCGCGACTGCTTGCACAGCGAGATGACGTTGGTGACCTCGGCGGCGGACGTCGGCCCCCACCGCTGACCACTGCCGAGCACGACCCGGACCGTGTTGGCGCCGAAGGACTTGATGTTCGCGTACGAACTGGTTTGGCTCTGGTACCACACATGCGGGTGGTTCACGCCGCGCATCACGAACGTACTGCCGTTCGCCTCGACGACCCTGGTGCCGGAAACCCGCAGCCCGACCGCCGCCGCTTCCGCGGCAGGCACAGCCGTCAGCGCGCCCGCGCTCAACACAAGAGCCATCGCGAGCATCCTCATCAGTCACCTCACTGTGGCCTGACCACCCGGATTCTGGGAGCGCTCCCAGAGACGGACTGTATCCGGTCAGCGACACAATGACACTCCGCCAATCGGCCCAGAGCACTCCGGAGCCGGGCTGGGCGACCGGAGCATCCGTTGAACCGGCCGTCCGGAATCGGCCGTCACGCTCGCGACGACCCGGGCAGCGAAATCCCACGCGGAAACGGAATGACAGGTTGCCGCGGTTCGGACCGTGCGACGAGAGCGGAGGCGATACCTGGTTCGCGCGCACGAAGACACCCGCCATCGGCCCGGGCAGGCTCCCTACGAGGGGAATGCCTGTTGGAGGCCTGATGAGAACGGTCATGAGAATCGCGGCGGCGGGCACGGTGACACTGACCCTCGCGGCCTGTGGTGGTACCGCGGACCCCGCTGGGAGCCAGAACCTCGTCAACGGCAAGACGTTCACGATGGTCCTGCCCGGCGACCCGGGCAATCTCGATCCGCACTTCACCTCGCTCGCGGTCACCATGCAGGTCGACCGGTTCCTCTACGACTCGCTGATCGCCATCGACAAGGACGGCAAGACTGTTCCCGGACTCGCCGAGAAGTGGGACACGACCACTACCACGGCGACTTTCACGCTGCGCAAGGGAATCACCTGTTCCGACGGCAGCCCGCTGACCGCGGCCACCGTCGCCGCCAACATCAGTTTCGTCGGTGACCCGAAGAACTCCTCCAGCCGGATCGGGGTTTACGTTCCGCCCGGCGCGACCGCCACCGCCGATGAAGCCGCCGGCACCGTGACGGTCACGTCGCCCGTGCCGCACTCGTTCCTGGACCGCGCGATCGGTCAGCTGCATATCGTGTGCGACAAGGGAATGCAGGACCGTTCGGTGCTCAAACAAGGTGCGAGCGGGACCGGGTTGTTCAAGGTGACCGAGGTCGTTCCGGGCGATCATTTCACGCTCGAGCGGCGCAAGGACTACGCGTGGGGTCCTGGCGACTGGAAAGCCGACCAGCAAGGCCTGCCGGACAGGGTGACCCTGCGCATCGTCGCCAACGAGAGCACCGCGGTGAACCTGCTGCTGTCCGGCGAGGTCAACGCGGCCGGGGTGATCGGGCCGGACCAGCAACGCCTGCAGGCGCAGAAAACCTTGCAACGCGACGTGATGGCGATGTTCGGCGAGCTGTGGTTCAACCAGAAGCCCGGCCTGCCGGGCGCGGACGTCGCGGTCCGCCGAGGCCTGACGCAGGCGCTTGACCTCGGCCAGCTGACCCAGGTGCTGACCAGTGGAACCGGCCAACTTGCCAAAGGCCTTGTCGCGCCGGGTATGACGCCGTGCGATCCGGACACCATCAGCGGCAAGCTGCCCGCGCACGACGTGGAAAAAGCCAAGGCCACACTCGACGATGCGGGATGGCGAGCCGGACCTGACGGCATCCGCGTCAAAGACGGCAAACGGCTGGCGATCACCATCTACTACACCACCGAGCTGGGCACGACCATGCAGGCCACGGCCGAGCTGATGCAGAAGTTCTGGCAGCCGATCGGCGTCGAGGTGGCGTTGAAGGGAGCCACCCACGCCGAGCTCAGCCAGGTGATCGTCGCCGGCCAGGGCTCGTGGGACGTGGGCATCGTCCCGTTGAACGTCTCGACGCCGGGTGAGACGGTGCCGTTCGTCTCCGGGCCGACGCCACCGAACGGCACGAACTTCGCCGGTATCCAGAACGCGAAGTACGCCGCGCTCGTGCAGGAAGCGTCCAGCATCGCGGGCACCGCGGGCTGCGGCAAGTGGGCCGAGACCGAGCAGGCACTCGCCGAGAGCGTCGACGTCGTGCCGTTCGCCAACACCAACCGCCCGATTTTCGGCAAGGGCGCGACGTTCGAGCTCACCGTGGGCAGCGTCGCACCCAGCACGATCCGGATGCTCGGCGCATGACGGCCGCACTGCCCAGGACACACTGGGACAGTCCCTGGCTGCGGTTCGCGATTCGCCGCACCGGACGGCTGTTGGCGTCGCTATGGGTGCTGATCACGGCCGCGTTCCTGATGATCCACCTGATCCCCGGCGATCCCGTCCGGGCCGCGCTGGGTCCGACGGCCTCCGTGCAACTGGTCGAGGCCCGGCGCGCGGCGCTGGGCCTGAACGACCCGTTGTGGTTGCAGTACGTGCACTACCTGCGGGATCTGATCACCGGGGACATGCACTCCTCGATGGTCTCCGGATTGCCTGTGGCACAGGTGATCGGCGATCGGCTGCCGGCCACGCTGGAACTGGCCGTGTACGCGTTCGTGCTGGCGGTGGTCGTGGCGATCCCGCTCGGGGCGGGGATGGCGGTGCTCACGCGGGGTGGACGCCGCCGCCCCGCTGAGCTCGCGTTCACGTCCACCAGTGCTGTGCTGGCCGTGATCCCGGAGTTCCTGCTCGCAGTGGGTTTGGTCTACCTCTTCGGCGTGCAACTGGGCATGCTGCCAGTCGCCGGACGGGATGGTTTCGATTCGTACATCCTGCCTGTGCTGTCGCTCGCGATCGGCCCTGCCGCGGTGCTGGCTCGCATCATGCGTGTGGAGATGCTCACGGTGTTCGACGCCGACTACATCCGCACCGCCAGGGCGAAACGACTGCCCTCCTGGCTGATCACGTTGCGGCACGCGTTGCCGAACGCGTTGACGGCGACGATCACCATCGGCGGGTTGCTGCTCAGCGCGATGGTCGCCGGGACGGTGTTGGCGGAGAACGTGTTCGCGTGGCCCGGGCTCGGCAGCACGATCGTCCAGTCGATCCTGGCCAAGGACTACCTGGTGGTGCAGGGCATCGTGCTGGTCTACGGCCTCGGGGTGCTCTTGGTCAACCTGGCGGTCGACGTGCTGCTCGCCGTGCTGGATCCGCGTTCGACGATCAGGGAGAGCTGAGCCGGTGAAACGGATCCTTCGCACTCCGCTGGGCGCCAGCGCCGCCGGATCGCTGCTCGCCATCCTCATCCTGGCGGTTGTGGCGCCGTTGCTGTGGACCGATCAGGCCAACGCCATCGACACGTCACAGATCATGAAGGGATCGTCGGCCGCGCACTGGATGGGCACGGACAACCTCGGCCGGGACGTGTTCTTCAGAGTCCTTGTCGCGACCGGGCTCTCGGTCCGGTCGGCGTTGCTCGCGACCGCACTCGGTGTCCTGATCGGACTCATTCTGGGCACGGCGCCGGTCGTCCTCGGTCGTCGCGCGGGCCGGTTCGTCGCCGCGGTCGTCAACATCGCGGTGGCGTTCCCCGGGTTGCTGCTGGCGCTGTTCTTCGCGGTGGTCTTCGGCGTGGGCACAACCGGTTCGTTGCTGGCCATCGGTTTCGCCATCGCGCCCGGATTCGCCCGGCTGGCGCAGACACTCGTGGCCAAAGTGTCCGGTTTGGACTACGTCGCGGCCGCGCGGGTGGCGGGCGTCGGCCGGATCCGGTTGCTGGTACGGCACATCCTGCCGAACATCGCCGAGCCGTTGGTGGTCAACGCGGCCATCGCGGCGGGCAGCGCGTTGCTCGCCTTCGCCGGTCTGTCGTTCCTCGGTCTCGGTGTGCAGCCGCCGGACTACGACTGGGGCAGGCTGCTCGGCGAAGGGCTGCAAGCCATCTACCTGCGGCCCGCCGCCGCACTCGGCCCTGGTCTCGCGGTGGTCATCGCCGGGCTGGCGTTCCATCTCTTCGGCGAAGCGCTGTCCAAGGGATTCACCCGGCACACGGCACCGGTCAAACTCCGCCGTACCGGCACCACTCCCCCAGCGCCATCCGACGATGACGCCGTTCTCGCGGTGAACGACCTGCGTGTCGCCTTCCCCGGCGTGACGCCCGTGCGCGGCGTCAGTTTCACGGTGGGACAAGGTGAAGCGGTCGGAATCGTCGGCGAGTCCGGGTCCGGAAAGAGCCTGACGGCGTTGGCCGTCGCCCGGCTGATCGAACCACCAGGCCAGGTCGACGCCGAGCGGCTGACCTTCCTGGGACGGGACCTGCGCGACGGAAACCACCGGCAGTTGCTCGGTACGTCACTGGCGATGGTGTTCCAGGACCCGATGACCTCGCTCAACCCGGCGATGCGGATCGGACGGCAACTGGCCGAGGTCGCCGAACAACACCAAGGCAAGAACCGCAAACAAGCCTGGCACCGTGCGGTCGACCGGCTGCGAGCGGTCCGGATTCCCAATCCAGACCGGCGAGCACGCCAGTATCCGCACGAGTTCTCCGGCGGGATGCGGCAGCGCGCGATGATCGGCATGGGCCTGATGGGCAAACCCGCGCTCATCATCGCCGACGAGCCGACAACAGCGTTGGACGTGACAGTGCAGAGGCAGGTGTTGCGACTGTTGGCGAACATCCGCGCGGCCGATGGCGCCGCCTTGCTGTTGATCAGCCACGACATCACCGTGGTATCGCAGGTGTGTGACCGGGTTCTGGTGATGTACGCGGGACGCATCGTCGAAGATCTGCCCGCCGACGAGTTGCACACCGCGGCGCGCCATCCGTACACGCGTGCTTTGCTCGCCGCGGTTCCGGACATGACGACGGACCGTGCGCTTCCACTGGCCGTGATCCCAGGACGGCCGGTCGATGCCGCACAGGTGCCGACCGGATGTGCCTACGCGCCAAGGTGCCCACTCGCTGACGAACGATGCCTCAGCACGGATCCCCCGCTACAGAAAGACAACGGGCGACGAGTGGCATGCTGGCACGCGGACGTCCCGGTCCAGGCGGGTGATCGCGGTGAGTGAACTCGCTTTCGAGAACGTGACCGTCCGATTCGGCACGCGCAGACACAGCACAACCGCCGTCGCCGGCGTCGATCTCACGATCCCGCACGGCACGATCGTCGGCCTCGTCGGTGAATCCGGCTCGGGCAAGTCCACATTGGCACGGGCCGCGGTCGGGCTCGTACCGGTCGAGGGCGGCCGGATCCTCCTCAATGGACACCCGATCGACCACAGGGCACACACCCTGCAAATGGTGTTCCAGGATCCGCATTCCGCATTGGACCCGAGGATGACCATCGGCGAGTCGATCGGGGAGGCACTCCCCCGCCGGGTGCGGGACCGTCGCGGCCGGGTCGCCGAACTGCTCGGCCTTGTCGATCTCGCCACCGAGTGCGCACGTCAATACCCGGCGCAGTTGTCCGGAGGGCAACGGCAACGCGTCGGACTGGCCAGGGCACTGGCCGGTGAGCCGGAGGTGATCATCGCCGACGAGATCACCTCCGCGCTCGACGTCTCCATCCAGGGCACCGTGCTCAACCTCGTGCGCGACCTGCAGCGGCGGATGCGGTTGTCGATGCTGTTCATCTCGCACAACCTCGCTGTCGTGCGGTACGTCAGCGACTTCATCGCCGTGATGTACCAAGGCCGGATCGTCGAACACGGCCCCGCCGACGAAGTGCTGGCCGACCCGAAGGATCCCTACACACGCGAACTACTCGCTGCCGCGGCCGATCCAGCCGGACAGCTCGACCTAGGAGAAACCGGTGACACGACACCAGCGCATTGACGATCTGACCACCTTCGCTGTGCCTGGGCAACCAGCCGTGTCCCCGGACGGCGGCCAATGCCTCTACGTTCTGCGCACGACCGATGCGCAGGCCGACCGCAACAACCACGCGATCTGGCTCGTCAGCACCAAATCCGGGCGGCCACGACAACTGACCCGTGGCCTCGCGGACACTGCACCATCATGGTCACCCGACGGCACGAAGGTGGCGTTCCTGCGTGCGCAGGACGGTCCGCCGCAGCTCTGGTTGCTGCCCAGCGACGGCGGTGAGCCGGAACAGCTGACGACGCTCCCGCTCGGCGCGGGCGAGCCGGTCTGGAGCCCGGACGGCACGAAGATCGCATTCGCCGCCGCGACCGACGAAACTCCCGGCGACACCACACCGATCGTGACCGAGCGGCTCGACTACCAGGCCGACGGTGCCGGGTGGTTGCGAACCGTGCGCAATCACCTGCACGTGGCCGATGTGACCACTCGAGAGATTCGCCAGGTGACCAGTGGTGACTGGCACGCGGGCACTCCGTCGTGGTCCCCCGACTCGGCGAAGCTCGCCTTCAGCGCGGCGACCGCCCCGGACGCCGACCTCACGTTCCGGTTCCCGGTGCACGTCCTCGACGTCACCAAGGACCACCCCGAACCGGAGGTTGTCGGCCTGTCAGAAGGCATTGGCGGCCCAGCGGTGTGGACAGTGGACGGTTCGGCGCTGCTGGTCGTCGGTTCGCCTACCGGCCCGAGCGGACATGCCGGGTTGTGGCGGATCCCGCTGGCCGGTGGCGAGCCGGTGAACCTCGCGGAATCCTTGGACCGCAACGTGATGCCGGGCGGTCCAGCGTATCCCGGTGCCACGCCCCAACTTTCCCACGACGGCAGCACGGTCTACTTCTGCGTCCGCGACCGCGGCTGCACTCACCTGTACTCAGTGCCTGTTGAAGGCGGCACCCCAAGCCCGGTCGTCACGGGCGCCGGGCGCGTGGTCGCCGGGTTGTCCATCGTCGGCGACACGGCCGCGATCACACTGTCCACACCGGACTCGCTTGGCGAGATCGTCACCGTCGATCTCAAGTCCGGCAAGGAGACCGTGCACACCACTTACGGCTTGGACGATGTCGAGTTGTTCCGGCGCGAGGAGCGTGAGTTCACGATCTCCGACGGGACCGTCGCGCAGGCGTGGCTGGTCCGTGACCCTGCTGTGCAAGGACCACAGCCACTGTTGCTGGATGTCCACGGTGGACCGCACAACGCGTGGAACGCCGCGGCTGACGAAATCCATCTGTACCACCAGGAACTCGCGGCACGCGGCTGGGCAGTGCTGATGGTCAACCCCCGCGCCAGCGATGGCTACGGCGAGCAGTTCTACCAGGGCGCGATGGGATCGTGGGGCGAAGCGGACGCCAAGGACTTCCTCGAACCGATCGACGAGCTTGTCGCACAAGGCATCGCGGACCCCGACCGACTCGCCGTCGCCGGATACAGCTACGGCGGCTACATGACCTGCTACCTCACCAGCCGGGACAACCGGTTCGCCGCCGCGGTCGCCGGTGGCGCGGTCACCGACCTGGTGAGCATGGTGGGCAGCTGCGAGAGCGCGCACTACCTCAGCGAGCACGAACTCGGCGGCCAGCCGTGGACCGGACGCCGGTACGACGGCATGTCACCGCTGTCCCAAGTGGACAAGGTACGAACGCCCACGCTGGTCCTGCACGGCACAGATGACCGGGTGTGCCCGGTCAGCCAAGCCCAGCAATGGCACACGGCGTTGCGGGAACTCGGCGTCCCGTCGAAGCTCGTGCTCTACCCGGACGCGTCACACCTGGTGATCCTCAACGGAAAACCGTCGCACCGGATCGACTACAACCGCCGCATCGTGGACTGGCTGGAGCAGTACGCCGGGGACGCGGCCGGTCCACGCAGGCCGCGCATCGACGCCGCGCATTGGCAGCGCAGGCTGGACGTCTTGGCCAAGCGGCACAAGGTTCCCGGTGCGACGCTGGGCATCCTGCGGCTGCGGCCCGGCACCGAGGACGAACTCGTCGAGGCGGCGACCGGTGTGCTGAACAAGGACACCGGCGTGCCGACCACCACCGACTCGCTGTTCCAGATCGGCTCGATCTCCAAGGTGTGGACGGCGACCGTGGTCATGCAACTGGTCGACGAGGGCCTCATCGACCTGGACGCGCCGGTCGTCGACGTGCTGCCCGAGCTGAAACTGGCCGACCCGGTCACCGCGAGCAAGGTCACCATGCGGCATCTGCTCACGCACACCAGCGGCATCGACGGCGACGTGTTCACCGACACCGGCCGCGGCGACGACTGCCTGGAGAGGTACGTGGCGGCGCTGGCCGGTGAAGCGCAGAACCACCCGCTCGGCGCGACCTGGTCGTACTGCAACTCGGGTTTCTCGCTGGCCGGCCGGGTGATCGAGAAGCTGACCGGCACCACGTGGGACGCCGCGATGAAGGAGCGGCTGTTCGTCCGGCTGGGCCTTGAGCACACCGTCACGCTGCCGGAGGAGGCACTGCTGCACCGTGCCGCGATGGGGCACATCTCCCAGGGCGACAGCGACCCGGTCAAGGCTCCCGTGTGGGTGTTGCAGCGGTCGGCCGGCCCGGCCGGGTTGATCACCTCGACGGTGGCGGACGTGCTGGCGTTCGCGCGGATGCACATGACCGGTGGCGTGGCGCCGGACGGGACTCGTGTGCTGAGCGAACAGAGCACCGAGGCGATGGCGGCATGGCAGGCCGACCTGCCGGACAAGCACATGCTCGGCGACTCGTGGGGCCTGGGCTGGTTCCGGTGCGGCTGGGACTCCCAGCGGCTGATCGGCCACGACGGCAACACCATCGGGCAATCGGCGTACCTGCGGATCCTGCCGTCCGAAGGCCTCGCGGTCACGCTGCTCACCAACGGCGGCACCGCGCACGCCCTGTACGAGGACCTGTACCGGGAGATCTTCGCCGAACTGGCCGGAGTCGCGATGCCTGAGCCGCTGCGGCCACCGGCCGAGCCGGTGACCGTCGACCTCGACCGGCATGTGGGAACGTACGAACGAGCGAGCGTGCGGATGGACGTGTTCACCGCAGAGGACGGCCTGCGGCTGCGCACGACCATGACGGGCCCGTTGGCCGAGATGATGCCGGACAAGGTCCAGGAATACCCGATGGTTCCAGTGACCGAGGAGCTGTACCTGATCCTGGAGCCGGGATTGGGCGCGTGGGTCCCGGTAACGTTCTACGAACTGGCTACCGGCGAGCGGTACCTGCACTTCGGTGTACGGGCGACCCCGAAAGTGAGCTGAGATGCTCGGTGAGCTCCTGGCGGACATCCAGGACCTGGTGACGTGCGAGTCACCGTCCTCCGACCTGGCCGCGGTCGCTGCCAGTGCGGACGTGGTGGCACGAGTCGGTGCGCGGCGGCTGGGCGTGTTGCCGGAGCGGATCGTGCTCGACGGGCGGACGCACCTGCGCTGGCGTTTCGGCGACGGACCGGCTCGTGTGCTCGTGCTCGGCCATCACGACACGGTCTGGCCGCTGGGGTCGCTGGCCTCGCATCCGTACGGGGTCGCGGGCGGCGTGCTGCGCGGACCTGGCTGTTTCGACATGAAGGCCGGGGTGGCGATGGCTTTCCACGCCATCGCCCAGCTCCAGGACCGCGCCGGGGTGACGCTGCTGATCACCGGCGATGAGGAGATCGGGTCGCCGTCGTCGCGTGGGCTGATCGAGGCCGAGGCCGCGGGATGCGCCGCGGCCCTCGTCCTCGAGGCGTCCGCCGGCGGTGGCGCGCTGAAGACCGAACGCAAGGGTGTTTCGTTGTATCGCGTCCGGGCACACGGCTTGGCCGCGCACGCCGGGCTGGAACCCGAACGTGGCGTCAACGCGACCGTGGAGCTGGCGATGCAGGTCCTGGCGGTGAACGGGATCGGCGACGAGGGACTGGGCACGACCGTCACACCGACGCTGATGTCCGCGGGCACGGCGACGAACACTGTGCCCGCGACAGGCGAGTTCGCGGTGGACGTGCGTGCGCGTACTGCCGCCGAGCAGGAGCGGGTCGACGTCGCGATGCACGGCCTGCTTCCCGTGCTGCGCGGCGCTCGGCTGGAGATCACCGGCGGGCCGAACCGTCCGCCCATGGAGGCCGCGTCGTCGGCATCGCTGTTCGCCCAGGCGTCCGCCTTGGCCGCCGGGCTCGGGCTGCCCGCGTTGACAAGCGCGGCCGTCGGAGGCGCCTCGGACGGCAATTTCACCGCAGGTATCGGAATTCCGACGCTGGACGGGCTCGGCGCGGTCGGCGGCGGGGCACACGCCGACGACGAACACGTGCTGATCTCGGCCTTGCCCGGCCGTACGAGCCTGGTCAGCGCGCTCGTGGCCGACGTACTGGCCGGTAGGACAAGTCCAGTGGCGACATCTGGTACGGCCCGACCATGACGAAAGCCGACCGGCCCGTCAGCATGGACACCGTGACCGAATTGCTTGACGACAACGCTGTACGGGTCGCTTCGTCTGCCGCGCAGGCGGCCGGGGTTGTCATCCGCGAGCTCGCCGACCTCGACGACCTGAACCGTGTTTACGGTCTGTACAACGAGATCTGGCGGCCGGACCCGACCAATCCCCCGGTGACCACGGAACTGCTGCGGGCGATGACCAAAGCGGGCAACTACGTCTCCGGCGCGTTCGACGGCGACCGGCTTGTCGGGGCTTGTGTCGGGTTCTTCGGCACGCCGCCCGGTGTCCGGCTGCACAGCCACGTGGCCGGTGTTTCCCCCGCGGCGATGGGTCGCAGTGTCGGGTACGCGCTGAAACTGCACCAGCGGGCGTGGGCGATCAGCCGCGGCCTCACCTCGATCGAGTGGACGTTCGACCCACTGGTCAGCCGCAACGCGTATTTCAACCTCACCAAGCTCGGTGCGGTCGTGGCGGAATACCTGCCGAACTTCTACGGCGGCATGCGCGACGAGATCAACGGCGACGACGAGAGCGATCGCCTGCTCGTGCAATGGAATCTGCATGCCACCAAGGCCGCCCAGAGCGATCGCGGTGCCGTCGTCGCGCTCGGCCGCTCCGCTACCGGGTTGCCCGTTGTGGGCACAGTGGACGGACCGGAGCTGGTGGTGGCAACGCCACCGGACATCGAGTCGCTGCGCCGGACCGACCCCGACGGGGCACGGGAATGGCGCGTCGCGGTCCGTGAAGTGCTCGGCACGTTGCTCGCCGAAGGCGCGTGGGTCACCGGGTTCGACCGGTCCGGGTGGTATCGGGTGACCAGAAAGGACAGTCGATGAAGCTGTCGGGCGTTGAGCTCCGGTTGATCAGCATGCCGCTCGTGGCACCGTTCCGGACGTCCTTCGGGGTGGAGACCACGCGCGAGATCCTGCTGCTGCGGGCGGTCACCGACGAGGCCGAGGGATGGGGCGAATGCGTCGCGATGTCCGATCCGTTGTATTCGTCGGAGTACGTCCACGCCGCCGTCGACGTGCTGACCCGGTTCTTCATCCCGGCGCTGGCCGATGTGCCCGTGCTGGACGGCACCGCGGTCGCACCGGCGCTGGCGAGGTTCAAGGGCCACCGGATGGCCAAGGCGGCACTGGAAACCGCCGTCCTTGACGCCGAACTGCGTGCCCAGGGCCGGTCGATGGGACGCGAACTCGGGGCGGTGCGCGACCGGGTCCCGTGCGGGGTGTCGGTCGGCATCATGGACTCGATCGACGAACTGCTCGACGCGGTCGGCGGCTATCTGGACGCCGGCTACCTGCGGATCAAGCTCAAGATCGAGCCCGGCTGGGACATCGCACCGGTGCGGGCGGTCCGTGAACGGTTCGGCGACGACGTGCTGCTGCAGGTCGACGCCAACACCGCGTACACCATGGCCGACGCCCGGCACCTGGCCGGGCTTGACGCGTTCGACCTGCTGCTGATCGAGCAGCCGTTCGACGAGGAGGACGTGCTCGGGCACGCCGAACTCGCGCGCGTGGTCAAGACCCCGGTGTGCCTCGACGAGTCGATCACCTCCGCCCGGGCAGCCGCCGACGCGATCAGGCTGGGTGCGTGCCAGATCGTCAACATCAAGCCCGGCCGGGTCGGCGGTTATCTCGAAGCCCGTCGCATCCACGACGTGTGCTCGGCCAGCGGTATCCCAGTCTGGGCAGGCGGGATGCTGGAGACCGGAATCGGCCGGGCCGCGAACGTCGCTCTGGCCGCCCTGCCCGGGTTCACCGTGCCCGGCGACACCTCCGCCTCGGACCGGTACTACCGCACGGACATCACCGAACCTTTCGTCCTCGACCACGGTTACCTCGCTGTGCCGACCGGGCCGGGCATCGGTGTCACGCCCATCCCGGACGAACTAGCCGCCGTAACGTCCAAGGTGGACTGGCTGCCGCTGTAGGACACTGGCCCAGATGACCGCGCGACCGCACGCCAGCCTTGGCCGGATCCTCGACGACCTGGGCAGCACGCTGCTGGAACTGGTCTACGGCGACCCCAGCAGACCGGGCGACATCGACGGCGTGGCCATCCACGACCCGATCGAGGAACCCGTCCTCGCGCCACACGCGATCGTCCTGGGCGTTGGCGTGAGCGAACCCGTCGACCTGCTGCTCTCGTTGGGCCGCTCGGACGCTGCCGCCCTGGTGCTCCGCGCGCCCGTGCCGCGCTCCGCCGAGCTGGCCGCGGCGGCCGCGGAGTCCGGGGTGGCGGTGCTGGCGCTGGCCAGGGGCGCGACGTGGACGCAACTGGCCGCGTTGCTGCGTTCGATGCTGGCCGAGGGCGATGTCGGTGGCGGAGAACCGGAGTCGTTGGGCGGGCTGCCCTCCGGTGACCTGTTCGCTGTGGCCAACGCGATCGCCGCGCTGATCGACGCCCCGGTCACCATCGAGGACCGCAGTTCACGCGTCCTGGCTTTTTCCGGGCGCCAGGACGAGGCCGATCCGTCCAGAGTGGAGACTGTGCTTGGCCGTCAGGTGCCTGAGCGGTTTTTCCGGATGCTGACTGAGAATGGCGTGTTCCGTCAGCTGTACACCAGCGACGAACCGGTCTACATCGAGCCGCCCATCGACGAGTTCGCGGATTTCGTCGTGCCCCGTGTGGCCGTGGGAGTGCGAGCCGGCGACGAGTTCCTCGGGTCGATCTGGGCGGCCGTCCATGACAAGCTCAGCGCCGAACGGTCACAGGCGCTGCGCGACGCCGCCAAGCTCGTCGCCCTGCACATGCTGCGCATCCGCGCCGGCGCGGACGTCGAACGGCGCTTGCGCAGCGACCTGCTTGCCACCGCGTTGGAAGGCGGCGCCGGTGCGCGGGAAGCGTTGTCCCGCCTGGGTCTTGCCGATCTGCCGGTGGTCGTGCTCGCGCTCGCGACCGCCCAATCAGGACACTCGACGGACGCCGCGGTGATGAGCGAACGGCAACGGCTGACCGACGGCCTCGCGATGCACTTGAGCGCCGTGCACCCGCGTTGTGCCGTCGCGCTGATCGGGGACGTCGCGTACGGCTTGCTGCCCGTGACGCGAGGCAGCGACGACCAGGGAGTCCGGGTCGCCACCGACTTCCTCGAGCGGGTCGGCAACCGCACCCCCGCCTTCATCGGAGTCAGCCCCGTCGCCACCGACGTCTCCGGCCTGGCCGACGCCCGCTCCAGCGCCGACCGCGCGGTCCAGGTCCTGCGTTCAGGCACGACGCACGGCAGCCGCGTCGCCCGCCTGGCAGACGTGTACGTCGAAGCCCTTGTCCTGGAGCTGCGTGACCTCGTCGCGGCCCGCGGCGGCCACGTCACCGGCCCCGTCGCACGGCTCGCCGCGTACGACGAGAAACACAGCACGAACCTGGTGGAGACGCTGCGAGCGTGGCTGGACGCTTTCGGTGACGTGATCGCCGCGGCGGCGGCAGTTCACGTGCACCCCAACACCTTCCGGTACCGGCTGCGCCGTCTCACCGAGATCAGCGGGATCGACCTCGCCGATGCGGACCACCGGTTCGCCGCGATGCTGCAACTGCGCGTCTTCCCGCTGCCGTGACGTCAAATCGACCCAGCGACCTCCGACCGCCCAAGGATTCTCGACACCCACCCACGCGCCGCCTCGCACATCGCGGCCTCATCGCCCCGGGCGTGCGCCAGCACCTCGTCATCGCGCCACACGATCAGGGCAACGGCCGACTGCGCCGGAGTCAGGCCGACCACCCAGCTGTGCCCGTCGTGCTGCAATGAGCGCTCCGCCACGGTCCACCGCCCACCGGGCAAGACCGTGAGCTGCCATGCCGGATCAGTCGCGAGACCCGCGACGCCGCCACCGTCCTTGCCGCTCACGCGCCAGACCACCTCTCGTTGTTCATCTGTCGTTCATCGTAAAGACATGTGAGCGGCAATACGAAAGGTGGAGGAAAACACCCACAAAGGCGGTATGCGATGAGTCAGCACACCCTGGACGAGCTCACCCGCCAATCCGGCGACCACCTGGCCGAGGTCGAGCAGCGGCTGGTCGACCGCTACCAGGACATCCCGGCCGAGGAGATCCACCGGTTCGCGGAATCCGAAGCCGGCCGCCTGGCCGAACGGCCGATCCAGGCCTTCGTTCCCATCCTCGTCGAGCGAGCGGTACGCAACCGCCTCGACAACGACCGGACGTAACCGGTTAAGCGACCAGGAACAGCAGCACCGAGCAGACAGCTTCGACGCAGAAGTAGAACCAGACCGGGTAGAAGGACGTAGACGCGTCGGCAAGCCGCGAGACCACGCGCCCGAACGTCATACCCGCCAACGCGACTCCAACGCCGATGACGGCACCCGTACGGATCCCGCCTGCGCCGAAGGCGGCTGCGCCCAGCAGCATCGCGATGGCGATCCCGAATCCGCCGTAGACCACGCGGATCTCCGACCTTGCCTCGGGCGTATCGACCCGGATCCGGAAGGGCCGGGCCAACGCAGCGGGCGCGATCAGCCCGTACACCCCCATCGCCAGGAAGAACACCCCGACCACGATGATCACTGTGGTTGCCATCACGATGCGATCATCAACACCGCCACTCCGACTCGCTCGACGTTCGCGATCGCATGACCGAGTACTCCCCTGGCATCGCGTTCACCCATCGCGACGAAACCACGCTGCTGCACCACCTTCAGCACACGCGACCGGTGAATCCCCAGTACATCAGCCAATATTTGGATCGCGACACCAGGATCGACGAGCGAATCCGGGCGGCAACGCTGAAGTTGCAAGCCGACCCCGCGCGTGTTGTCAGCGCGGCGGCGCTCGCCGCTGAGGTGAATCTCTCAACCTCACGGTTCCTGCACCTGTTCGCACAGAACACCGGCACGAGCTTCCGCCGTTACCGCCTCTGGACACGGATGACCAAAGTCGGTCACGCGATCAGTCCCTGCTCGCCGCCGGAACGCACATCGTCATCCAGGACAACGCCCCAACACGTGATAATCAGGAATAATCGACATCATCCTTGGGCAGCGTGCGCACAACGCAGCACCACATACGTTTGTCGAGGGCAACCGATCTCCGCACCGAACGAGACGGGACGAAACGGTGACTGAACAGGCGAAACGAGCGCCCTTCCGATGCGTGGTCGAGCAGACCGAGCACGCGATCGTGGTATCCGCGAGTGGGGCCATCGACCTGGCGACGCAATCCGCCTTCGCCGAGAACATACAAGAAGCCCTGCAGCGCGCGGAATCCTCGGTGGTGATCGACCTCGCCGGCGTGACGTTCCTGGCCTCACCCGGCCTCGCAGTCCTGGTGGAGGCTCAGGAGAACGCGATGCGGGCGCAGAAGAACCTGCACATCGCGGTCGGCAGCACGGTTGTCAAGCGTTCGATCGAGGTCACCGGGTTGGGGCAGATTCTGCCCTTGGTGCCGGATCTTGACACGGCGCTGCGCACGTAACTCATCCCAGTGCACGCTGCAGCCCGGCGGTCAGCAGACGCACGGCTTCGGTGTAGCGGCCGGACCGCCGGTCCTCGTCGTTGCCGCGTTGGGTGCGAAAGTGCAGCGACGAGAAGAACCTTTCGAATATCTCGAAGGCGTCGCGACGGATACGCAGGTCCGTCAACGGCCCGGCGGCCTCGCCTGCGTGGACGACATAAGCCTTGAGGAAACGGTCGATCTGCTCGGTGGTCAGCGGGACGTACCACGGCGGAGCGGCGACAAGGCCGCCGATGTAGGCCAGGTCCTGCGCCGGATCACCGACTTCCACCCACTCCCAGTCCACATACCGGGGCGTGCCGGCGTGGACCAGGATGTTCGGCGCGACCAGGTCACCGTGGATCAGCGCGAACCGCCGTAGCCGGGCAAAGGCTGGCTCGGCCGCAGTGATGTGCTGCTCGACCGCGGGCAGGAGGCGTGCGACCTCAGGGTCGCCGAGCACATCAGGGTGGGCGCCGCGCCACCACTCGAGACTGTCCGCCAGACGCGCGGTCAAGGACAACCTGGGCGTACGGTCGCGCTCCGCGGCGGTGACTTCGCCGGCGGCCGTGAACGGCGTGGCGTGCAATGCGGCGAGTTGCCGCGCGTGTGCCGCCAACAGGGCGTCGTCCCAGTCATGGACGCTGACTTCGTGTCCCGGCACATATCCGGTGACGAGGAACGGCGCGCCAAGCGGGTCGGCCGACTCCTCGAACAGCACGGCGCGCGGTCCCAGGCCGGGCGGTGCCAAGGTCAGGCCGGTCATCTCGGCCGCCATCGGGCGCGGCAACTCCTCGACCGGACGCCGAGGGATCCGCACCACCAGCGGGTCGGCGCCGGCGACCCGCACGAGCCAGGCCGCGTAACTCTCGCCAGTGCCGATCAGGCTGACGTTGAGCTTGCCTGGAGGCAGATCAATGTTGGCGCGTACCCATTCAGCGATGCGCGGCGCGATATCGGCCATCTCGGCTACAGCTTAGGCAGTTGCTGGGCGGTGCCGAGCAAAGGCGCGAGCGGGTCGCCTGCCTGCCGGAGTCGGTCAAGAACCGTGCGGATGGTCCACCGGTCCGGCCGCAATTCCGGGTCGTCCAGTTCGTCCCAGGTGATCGGTACCGACACCGATGCGTTGCGGGTCGGCCGTACGCTGAACGGCGCGACAAGTGTCTTGTTGATGGCGTTCTGCGTGTAGTCCAAGCGGGCGCGCCCGGCTCGGTCCTTGCGGTACCACTCCCAGCTGATCAGATCCGGGAGCGTCCGGCCGACCGCGTGTGACACCTTTCTGACCCAGTCGCGGGTGTCGTCGAAGGAGTAGCCGGGCCGGACCGGAACCCAGACCTGGATACCGCGCTGGCCGGTCACTTTCGGCATTCCCGCGACGCCGAGGTGGTCGAGGGCGGTCCGGTAAAGCTTGGCCAGAGCGAGTACGTCATCGAACGACGTGCTGGTACCAGGGTCGATGTCGATCAACGCCCAGCTCGGTTCGTGCACGTGGGGCAGCCGCGAGGTCCACGGATGGAGCTCGATCGCGCCGAAGTTGGCCATCCACACGAGAGCAGGCACGCTGTCGACGACCGCGTAGCACTGCGTTTCATCTTCGTCGGCTTCCTTGTTGTGCCATTGCGTCAGCCAATCCGGGGCATGGCTGGGCACTTCCTTGTGCCAGAAGCCAGGTTTGTCAACGCCATCGGGATATCGGTGCGCGTTCACCGGGCGCCCGGCGAGATAGGGCAGCATGAACGGCGCAACGAGCGCGTAGTACCGGACCAGTTCCCGTTTCGTGATGGCCGGGAACAGCATCTTGTCCAAATTGGTCAGACGCACCTCGTGCCCTTGAACGGCCCACCGGCCAGTCGCTTTCATTTTGTCGAGCGCTGCCAGCTCGTCCTCCGACGGACCTGTCCACTCGCGGATTGGTTGTGGCGCAACCTGTTGCTCGGCCTCCGCGGCCGGAACTCCGCTTCGCCACAGTGCTTGCGGGTTGGCGGCCACCTCGTCGTTCGTACGGCCGGTCTTCACCGATTGCGGCAGGTCGTCCGGGTTCCACCCGCGACGGGCATGTTCGTCGTTCTTATGGATCAGGATCCAGTTCTTCTCGTCATCCCTGCGAACCAGCACGAACCTGCCGGCCAGCTTTTCGCCGTGCAGATCGAAGTGCAATTCCCCGTTCTCGATGGCCTTGCGCGGATCCTTGGTCTTCGCCGGTTGCCAAGTCCCCCAGTCCCAGACGGTGACGTCCCCACCGCCGTACTGGCCCTTCGGAATCACGCCCTCGAAGTCGAAATACTCAATCGGATGATCCTCGACATGAACAGCAAGCTGACGAGCCTTCGGATCCAGCGTCGGCCCCTTAGGAACCGCCCAACTGACCAGCACACCGTCCAGCTCAAGCCGGAAATCGTAATGCGTCCGCCGAGCCCGATGCCGCTGCACAACGTACCGGCTGGCCCCGTCCGCCTGCGGGCCGCCCGCCGGTTCACTGGTCGCCGAGAAATCACGTTTGGCCCGATAAGGAGCCAACCGATCGTCCGTCACAACAACGGAGTACCCGTCCAAGTCAACGAACCAACTCATCAGGCACAGGAAGACCAAGTGCGACGAGAAAACGCGCGGTCTTGAGTTCGGCATAGGTTTCCGCGGGATCTGGTTGCCCACCGTCGCCAGGTTTCACCGTCGCCGAGTTGTCGACCGTGGAGAGATAGGCAGCGATCTGTTCCTTCTTGCTGTCAAACTCAGATGGTCCAGCCGCTTCATGCGTCCGTGCCCACCATTCAACAAGCCCATCGGCTGCCTGGTCGGCGCCGCGTGGCGCACGACCAAGGTAGGCGACACCACTGCCCGACCCGGTTGGGCGATAGGTGATCGTGGTGTAGGCACTGTCGTGAACGTCCACCATAAGCCACGGCTCAGCGATGTCAGGCAGTTGCCCGGATTGCTGCCGCGTCCACTGTGTGCCGTCGTAGAGGTATGCGCCGGAGAACCCCATAGGACCGCCTCCTCCATCTCGCGAGTCGCCACAATGGGTACCCGCCCAGCGACTCCCCTACTCCCGCCGCACTGGCAGGTCAGGGAACGGAACAAACTTCGAAAGTCCACTATGGATGTGGTCGGGCGGAGGGCGAACCCGCCGCCCCCCGCCCGATCGATCCGCTCAGTCGCTCAACAGCAGTTGGTCGACCATGATGTGCCCCCACGCGCCGGTAGCCTGGTCGATCACCTGCACCTGAGCGCTCTGCCCCTGCAGGTCGCCGACATCCCAGTCGACCGGTTTGAGCACCCCGGTGTCGTCTCCGGTCGCCGTCCGCACCACCTGGCCGTTCACGATCAGGTTGATCGAGGTCTCCCCTGGCGAGCCGGCCGGATGTTTCCCACCGGCGACAAGGAAGTGCAGATGGTCGCGGTCCACTGTGAACACCGGTGAGGTGATCGTGCCGGTGGCCGGGTCACCGCCGCCGGCGAACGTGTCCAGCGCCGCTTTGCCGACCATGCCCGGCAGGTACCAGGGCAACGGCCCGGTGCCGACGAAGCTTCCTGTGGTGGTCCAGCCCGGGTCGTAGGAGGAGCCTTCGAACCCCGAGAGCACCTTTGCCGGGCGCTGGGCCAGGTTCTTGAACTCGGTGATCGTCACGTTGGCGAACGTGGCGCTGCCGCCGGTGGTGTAGAGGTTGATGCCGGTGTCCGAGGGGTCGGCGAACACCTGGCTGGAGTGCACGTACCGGCCATCGTCCACGTACACCTCGATCGAGGTGCGGTCGACCAGGATTCGCAGGTGTGCGTTGGTCTTCGCCGGATTCCACGGAGCGCGGCTCTCGCCCCGCGGCCCGGCGGGATCGGGCTGCCCGGTCTGCCGCCGGTTCAGATAGCTGTAGTCGCGGTAGATCCCGGCATCCGCGTGCCGCGTCCCGTCGGCCGACACCCGTAACTGCATCCCGATGTTGTCCAGCTGGGTCCAGCTGACGTCAGCGTTCAGCTCGTACGCGGTTCCGTGGTACACCAACGGCACCAGGCCGCCGTTGACCTGGATGGTGCCCAGGTTCTGCACGGAAGTGGCGTGCGAGGCCAAAGCCGAAGTCGGCTGCGAGGCCAGTGCGTACCCGTCCGCGTAGCGCTTCAGCCTGATCTGCCGGACGATCGAGTCGGTTCCGTTGAAGCCGTCCGAAGCCCGGGTCGGTGTGGTGTCCGCGTATGCCCAGTTGTTCATCCAGGCCAGCCCGAACCGCCGGTCCAGCGGCGCGGCCGGGTCCTCCCATGTGACTCCGGCGTACCAGTCGAAGCCGTGATCCAGCCACTGTGGCACAGCCGAGTCGGCCGTGAACGCGACCCCGTCGAAGGAACCGGTCCAGTACGCGTAGGTCTCCGGCTTCCCTGCCGACCTACCGTTGGCGCTCACGCCCAGTACCCAGTGCGTGGTGCCGTCATCGGCGCGGATCTGGAACAGGTCCGGGCATTCGAGGATGCCGTAGGTGCTCGCGAACTCGGACTGCCGCGTCCACGTCTTGAGGTCCGGCGATGTGAAGAACCCGATCCGGTCGCCTTCGGTGATCACCGCGACCCACCGGCCCCGTGCGGAGTCCCAGATCACCTTCGGGTCCCGGAAGTCGCTTCGGCCACCGTTGGGGATCACCGGTGCGTCGCCGTGCGGCCGGAACGTCCGGCCGCCGTCGATCGAGTACCAGAGGAACTGCGCCTGCGGCCCGGAGCCGTTCGTCGGGTGATCCATCTGCGTGACGAGCTGGATCACCGCACCGGCGCCGAAACCCGCCGTGTTGGCGGTATCCACGACCGCGGAACCGGACCACAGGTCATGGTTCGCGTTCGTCTTCTTCGGCGCGGCGATCCCCTGATCGGCGAAGGCGACCCCGCCGGTGGTCGTCGCCAGCCGCCAGGCCGTGCCGACCTCGCTCGGATAGTCGGCGTTGTAGAGGTAGTAGTAGTTGAACTTGCCGTTGAGGTACACCGGCCGCTGGGGGTCGTTCTTCCAGTGGTCGGGCACTGTGAAGTGGTACTGGGCACGATAAGTGGTCGCCGCCCGCACAGGGGTGGCGTGGCCGGGACCGAACAGGCCCCCGGCCACTGTCGCCAGTACAAGTGCGATCCGCAGTAGGCGAGATCCGCTCGTCGTTGAGCTCATCCGACCTCCAGAACTAGTGGCACATCACGCAACGTTGACCGTGTAATTGATCTACGTGGATGACTCAGCCAGGCTGGTCCCACTCGAGGGTGTGGGAGGTGGTTATGGCTCG
>JOAA01000041.1 GCA_000720375.1 Rhodococcus rhodnii
GCGCCGCAAATAAGCTTGTCGGCGGGCAGGGCCGCAGGCCTGCCCGTGTTTCCCTGCTTTTGCGGCGCAGAGGCTCCACACCAAATCGCGCCGACCCCGCACACCTGCGCGCCGAAGTAGGCACAGCGCGCGCTGCGGCGACCCACCAGCGCGCCGAAACCAACCCACAGCGAAGCGCCGAACCAGCCACAGCGCGCGCCGTGGTGCCCCAGATCGCGCCAAACCAACAACAGCGAGCGCCGACCCGACCCACCAGCGCGCGGCCGACCCAGCCCTTGCTAGATCCGGCCGGCTACCCGCCGTCGCCGAGCAATCTCAGCAAGCACAACGCTCGTAGCCACCGAAGCGTTCAGCGACTCGACACCCGCGGCCATAGGAATCGAAACCGTCTCATCACACCGCTCCCGAACCAGCCGGCTCAGCCCACGCCCCTCCGACCCAACAACAACCACGATCGGCCCATTAGCCAGCTCAAGCTCATCAACCGTGATCGTCCCGTCGGCGTCGAGCCCAACGACCATCAACCCGGTATCAGCCCAGTCCTTCAACGTCCTGGTGAGGTTCGTCGCGACAGCCACCGGAAGCTTGGCCGCCGTACCCGCGCTCGTCCGCCAAGCGACAGCCGTAATACTCGCGCTACGGCGCTGCGGCACAACCACCCCATGCGCACCAAAAGCCGCCGCAGAACGAATCACGGCCCCAAGGTTGCGAGGATCGGTCACCCCATCCAGCGCCACGAGCAGCGCGTCCTCACCGGAGTTCTTGGCTGCTTCCAGCAAGTCGTCCGGGTGCGCGTACTCATACGGCGGAATCTGCAGCGCCAGCCCCTGGTGCACCGCGTTGTGCGTGAGCTTGTCCAACTCGGGCCGCGAGACCTCGAGCACCGAGATGCCCCGATCCGCAGCCATCCGCACGGCATCCGTGACGCGGTCGTCCGCATCCACGCCCAGCGCGACGTACAACGCCGTCGCGGGCACCTCGGCCCGCAGGCACTCGACGACCGGGTTGCGCCCGGCCACCAACTCCGAGGTTGGACCGGCGTCCTTGCGCCGTTCCGGGCGCTTTTGTGTCGTCGCTCCCGGCTTGCGGTACGCCTTGTGGTTGGGGCGGTCCTGTGCCTTGGGCGTTGGGCCTTTGCCTTCCAGGCCCCTGCGCCGCTGGCCGCCGGAGCCGACCACCGCGCCCTTCTTGGTGCCGGGCTTCCGCATCGCGCCCTTACGCCTTGAGTTCCCGGCCACGCTAACTGTCCTTCAATGTCCATAGTGGACCGTCGGGGGTGTCCTCGACGGTGATTCCTGCGGCGAGCAGGCGGTCTCGCACCGCGTCGGCGGCCGCGAAGTCGCGTTCCTTACGCGCCCGCTGTCGCTCTTCCAACATCGCGTCGACCAATGTGGCCAGTGCGTTGCGGTGCGCGGCGTCCGTTGTGGACTCCTCTGACCACTTGTCCGACAACGGGTCTAGCCCGAGAACGTCCATCATCGCGCGAACTGAGGCCGCTGCTTCGCGGGCTTCGGCGTCCTGGTTGGACGCCAGCGCGATGTTGCCTTCCCGGACTGTGTTGTGCACAACCGCGATCGCCGCGGGTGTACCGAGGTCGTCGTTCATCGCCGCGGTGAACTCGGGCAGTACCTCGCCGAGCTCTACGGCGCCGAGCCTGCCGGTCACATTGCGCACGAACGTCTCGATCCGCCCGTACGCCGAGACGGCCTCGGCCAGCGCGGGCTCGGAGTAGTCGATCGTCGACCGGTAGTGCGGCGTGACCAGGTAGTAGCGCAGTTCCGGGGCACGTACCTGGTTGAGCATCGCCGGGATCGAGACCACGTTGCCGAGGGACTTCGACATCTTCTCGTTCGCCATGGTCACCCAGGCGTTGTGCAGCCAGTACCGGGCGAACCCGTCGCCGGCCGCGTGCGACTGCGCCTGCTCGTTCTCGTGGTGCGGGAAGATCAGGTCGATCCCGCCGCCGTGGATGTCGAACTCGCTGCCCAGATACGTCGTCGCCATCGCCGAGCACTCCAGGTGCCAGCCCGGACGACCAGGTCCCCACGGCGTCGGCCACGACGGCTCGCCGGGCTTGGCGGCCTTCCACAACGTGAAGTCGCGGCTGTCGCGCTTGCCCTCGGCCGCGCTTTCGCCCTGCTGCACCTCTTCCAGCTTCTGGCCGGAAAGCGCGCCGTACGCAGGGAACGTGCTCACGGCGAAGTAGACATCACCTGCGGCCGCGTACGCGTGCCCCTTGTCGATCAAGCGTTGCATCAGCTCGACCATCTGGGTCACGTGCCCGGTCGCGCGCGGCATATACGACGGAGGCAAGCAGCCGAGCGCGTCGTACGCGTCCTCGAACGCGCGCTCGTGCGTCTGCGCCCACTCCCACCAGGGCCTGCCTGCTTCGGCCGCCTTCTTCAGGATCTTGTCGTCGATGTCCGTGACATTGCGAACAAGGATCACGTCCAAGCCGCCATACGCCAGCCAACGGCGCAGCACGTCGTAGTTCAGCGCGCCACGGACGTGGCCGATATGCGGAATGCCCTGCACGGTGGCCCCACACACGTAGATGGACGCCGTTCCGTTCCGCGCGGGATGAAACTCCCGCGTGTTCCGGGTCGCGGTGTCGTACAGGTGAAGGGTCACAAAGAGATGGTACGGGAGCCGTGAATCGGCTTTACCAACCGTTCTCGGCCAGTACGTCGAGCAGTCCATTCGGTCGTTGTTCGACGGGCAACGGATCGACAATCGCGACCGCGCAGCCGATCTTGGCCGCGCCGCCGTCGGCCTCCTCGCTGTCGCCGATCATCAGCACCTGCTCGGGCGGCAGGCCAAGGCGTTCGCAGGCGATGCCGAAGATCCGTGGATCCGGCTTGACCGCACCCTCCTGAAAGGACAGTACGAATTCGGTGACCAGATCGGCGACTGCGATCCGTTCGAACGCCGGCCGGATGTTCCACGCGATGTTGCTGACCACGCCGATCGGAATTCCGGCTGCCGCCAAGGTTTTCAAGGCGGCCGCGGTATCCGGGTACGGTTCCCAGTTCGTGGAATCGAGCATCCGTTCGTAGAGCAATTCTGGATTGCCGACACCCGATCCCCGCAGCACCGCGAGGTAGAGCTCGCGGTGCAGCGGCGGGTCAAGATCACGTCGGTGCCATTGGCCGTAGAGCCGCTCAGGCAATCCCTCCGGACGGCCCGTCGGCGCCGTCATCCGCCGCATGATCTCGGCCTGCCGCTCGCCGTCCAGCGGGTTGCCGTCGTGGTCGACCAGGCCGGACAGATCGGGTTCGAGCCGGAACAACGTGCCGGAGTAGTCGAACAGCACCCCTCGAAAGTTCATACCCTCATCTTAAGCGCTTCAGACCGCGTAGCCGGTGAGCTTTTCCGGCGTCAGCCGGACGATCACCCGCACGTTGTCGGTGCCCTCGTCGCCGGTGTAGTCCTTGCCGGTGTACTTCAGCGACAGGTCGTTGATCAGCTTGAAGCCGTTCTCCTCGGTGAACGTCACCGTGCCGCGGGCCTCGAAATAGCTGTACGGGTTGTCGCTGTCGAACACCGAGATGCTCGCCCGCGGGTCACGGCGCAGGTTGCGGTCCTTCAACCGGCCCTTCACCGTCGACACGAGCAGGTCGTCGCCGTCGCGCGTGATCCACACCACGGATGTCTGCGGGCTGCCGTCGGCGTTGACGGTCGCGATCGTCGCGAAGTTCTTTCCATCGACGATGGCACGGACTTTGTCTGGGAGAGCAACCATGCGGCCAGGTTAGTGCGGTTGTCCGCCGTCCACTGGACGTTCCACGATGAGGGCGCTCGCGATGGCGGCGATGCCCTCACCACGGCCAGTCAGGCCGAGTCCGTCGGTCGTCGTCCCGGACACTGAGACGGGCCCGCCGACAGCTTCGGACAGGACCTTCTCGGCCTCGGCGCGGCGCTTGCCGATCCGCGGCGCGTTCCCGATGACCTGGACAGAGGCGTTGCCGACCTGAAAGCCCGCCTCGTCAAGACGGCGGCGGACCTCTGTGAGCAACTGCACGCCGTGCGCCCCGGCCCACCGCGGGTCGCCGGTGCCGAAAACGGCCCCGAGATCGCCGAGCCCGGCGGCCGTGAGCAGCGCGTCGCAGAGGGCGTGCGCGGCGACGTCGCCGTCAGAGTGACCGTCGCAACCGTCCACGCCTTCCCACAGTAGGCCCGCGATCCAGCAGTCACGGCCGGCGGCGATGGGATGGACGTCAGTGGCGGTTCCTACCCGTGGAATCACGGCGTCACGCTAGCGACGTCGATCGCTGTGCGGATGCGCAGCCCATGCGGATGGCCGGGGACCGTGCTGAGCGGAACGCCCGGACACCGCGGGTCTTCGGCCTGCCGCAGCACCTCGATCGGCGCGCCGAGCGGGGACTGCATCACCCGCAGTTCGGAGCGGTCCCTGGTGCCGAGAATGCGGCCGTCCGGATCGACTTCCTTGACCGTGTCGGTCAACGGGAGGACCGGGATGACGGCCTGCGCGCCGCGTTCGAGTTCGTCGACGACGGACTCGATCACCTCGGGCGGCGTTTCCGCGCGTTCGATGTCGTGGATCAAGCCGAACCGAATGTCCGGAAACATCTCGATCGCGGTATTCAGCGCGGTATGAAGATCGCCGACAACAACTGTGCAGCCGGGCAGCGTGAATTCGAGGTTAATGGGAGTACAAATGAAAACGTGCCGTACGCACCCAGCTTGACGCAGGGAACGCACGGCACGTTCGGTCAATGGCATGCCATGTACGGAAACCACTCCGGTCGCCGGCACGACCGCGAGCGCGACGGAACTCTGCACTCTGCTGTGTTTCCCGTACTGCGGGGTGGACTAGACCGCCGCGGCTGTGGCGAGAACCTCGTCGAGGAGGACCTCGGCCTTGTCCTCGTCGGTGCCCTCGGCCAGTGCCAACTCGCTCACCAGTATCTGTCGAGCCTTGGCCAGCATCCGCTTCTCGCCAGCGGATAGGCCACGGTCCTTCTCACGCCGCCAGAGGTCTCGCACCACTTCGGCAACCTTGTTCACATCGCCAGAGGCGAGTTTCTCCAGGTTGGCCTTATACCGCCGTGACCAGTTGGTCGGCTCCTCCGTGTGAGGAGCACGCAAAACATCGAAGACGCGGTTGAGACCCTCTTGGCCGACGACGTCCCGCACGCCTACGATCTCGGCGTTGTCAGCGGGTACGCGAACCGTGAGATCACCCTGCGCGACCTTGAGAACGAGGTACTTCTTCTCCTCGCCCTTGATCACGCGTGTCTCGATTGCTTCGATGAGAGCGGCACCGTGGTGCGGGTAGACGACGGTCTCTCCGACCTTGAAAACCATGTGTCCTCTGCCCCTTTCGCTGACTCCATTCTAACACGTCCCGCAATCCCCCTCAGCCCGGTGCGAGACGGGTAAGCGCAGGTCAGCGGCACGAGGATGGACCGCCTGGGGGTTGACAAAATACCTGTGGACATGCATCGAGATGACAATTAACGATCTTGATGGGATACTCCCGGATCCTTTGTGGACATCAACTCGGCGAGGTGCCCGCGAGGGGCGTATAGCCGCCGGATACCCTTCGGGCCGACGCGTTTTCCCCAGGAAGGACCGGCAACGTGAGTCGTGTACGCCACAGCCTGCGCTACGCCACAGCGGCGGTCGGGATCGCGCTCGCACTCGCGGGTTGCGGCGCCGGCCAGATCTCGCAGACGGCCGGCATGGAGCCGGCCGTGAACGGCGGTGAAGGAGACGTCGGCCCGATCGCCGTCCGCGACATCCAGCTCGCCTACCCACCGCACGGCGTATACGAGCCTGGCTCGACGGCAGTGGTGCTCGGAACGCTCGTGAACAGTGCGCTGACCGACGACGAGCTGGTGTCGATCACGTCGCCGGCGGGTCAGGTGACGATCACCGGTGACAAGAGCTTGCCAGCGGGTCGTTCGCTGATCCTCGAGGTGCCCGCGGGTGGGGTACCGACTTCTTCGTCGCGTCCGACGACCACGAGCAGCACGCCTACGTCTGGTTCCCCGACTTCCGGTGCTCCGACTTCGGGTTCTGCGACTTCGGGCTCCGGGACTCCGACTTCGGGTGCCACGACCACGACCACCCCTCGGCCGACGACGACCACGCAGCGTCCGGTGACCATCGGCAAGGTGACCGTGGTGCTGACCGGCATCGGCGAGGAGATCCGCTCGGGCAAGACGATCGAGCTGACCTTCACCTTCCGCAGCGGTTCGGTGACCATCCCGGTCCCGGTCGCCGTGCCGACCACGCCACGCCAGCCCGCCGCAGGCGGTGGCGGAGGCCACTGAGCCTTGAGAAGAGCGGAGGGCCCGGCATCACTCGGATGCCGGGCCCTTCGGCTACCCGGCGCCTGATCTCACTCCGATCACCACCACCCCGGACGGCCCAGAGTCGGCTCTGACCTGTGCAAACACCGAAATTGTCGTACCTCTGCGGTAGCGTGAAAATCAGGGGGACCCCCTCGGGATTGCTGTTGCGGACAAGGCTGCCTTGGCGAAGTGCGCTGGACGTCGCGGCGCTGTCCGGGATTGTCGGACCTTGCCGATAGGTTGCCCGCGTGGTGAAGAAGTCGGGCCCGGCCTTCCGGTGTGGCGAGTGCGGTGCTGTCGTTGCCAAGTGGTTCGGCAGATGCCCCGAATGCCAAGCCTGGGGGACCATCGAAGAAGTCGCGGCCGCCAAGCCGGCCCTGGCCAAGGTCGTCGCGGGCGCCCCGGCCTCCCCGGCCCGCCCAATTGCCGAAGTGGACGTCGAGTCCGCCAGAGCCCAGCGCACCGGAGTGCCCGAGCTCGACCGGGTCCTGGGCGGCGGACTCGTCCCGGGTGCCGTCGTCCTGCTGGCCGGTGAGCCGGGGGTCGGCAAGTCGACGCTGCTGCTCGAGGTCGCCTACCAGTGGGTCGCGCGCGAGGATTCGCCCGGCCGCGCCCTGTACATCACCGGAGAGGAGTCGGCGGGCCAGGTCCGCCTGCGCGCCGAGCGCACCGGCAACGTCCACCAGGAGATGTTCCTGGCCTCGGAGAGCGACCTGGCCACGGTGATCGGTCACGTCGACGCCGTGAAACCGGCCATGCTGGTGATCGACTCCGTGCAGACGATGTCCTCGCCGGCGGTGGAGAGTTCGGCGGGTGGCGTGACCCAGGTCAGAGCGGTGACCGCGGCACTTGTCGCGCTGGCGAAGGAGCGCAGCCTGCCGGTCATCCTGGTCGGCCATGTCACCAAAGAGGGTTCGGTCGCCGGTCCGCGGGTTCTTGAGCACCTGGTCGACGTGGTTCTGCAGTTCGAAGGCGACAAGTACTCGTCGTTGCGGCTCGTCCGCGGCGTGAAGAACCGGTTCGGCGCGGCCGATGAGGTCGGCTGTTTCGAGATGGTCGAGGACGGCATCGTCGGCGTGCCCGACCCGTCGGGGATCTTCATGAGCAACCGGGTCGAAGGTGTCGCGGGCACCGCTGTCACGGTCATCACCGAGGGCAAACGCGCGCTGCTGGGCGAAGTGCAGGCGCTGGTGGCGAACACCGAAGCGCCGATGCCAAGGCGTGCTGTGAACGGTCTTGAGGCCTCGAGGGTCGCGAAGGTGTTGGCAGTCCTGGAAAGGCGCGCGAGCCTGCCGTTGGGCAAATCAGACGTCTTCACGGCGACCGTCGGCGGCATGCGGATCATCGAACCGGCGGGCGACCTGGCGCTCGCGATGGCGGTCGCGAGCGCCAAGCTGGACATCCCGTTGCCGAACGACATGGTGATCATCGGCGAGGTCGGCCTGGCCGGTGAGGTACGCCGGGTCGGCAGTGTCGGCAGGCGGTTGGCCGAAGCTGCGCGCCTTGGCTTCAAACGCGCGCTGATCCCGCCGGACTCCGGCCGGTTGCCCGCGGAGATCAGGGCAACCGTCGTGCCGGATCTGCGCACGCTCGTGGACACGTTGTCCAAGCGCTGATCAGTTCCCGATGCCGTTCACCACGGCCCAGTGCGTGGTGGTCTCGCCGGCCACCGAGCCGGCACGGGCGTCGGGGAAGTCGTCCACCATCCGGATTTCCCGGGTGCCGATCAGCAACCCGTTCGCCGGGTCGACCAGCAGCACGACCGACCGGGTGGTTTCGAGGTTGTCGATGGTCAGCGACACAGCGGCCCGGCCATCGCGGGTTCGCGCATCGGTCGACACCCGGATCCACGGGTGGTAGCTGAGCGCTTGGTAGATCGCCCTGCGTACGTCGGCGGGTACGGGACGGTTGAGCAGCGAGCCCGCCAACTGCACGGCGAAGCCGGGTGGATCAGATGTCTCCGAGGCGTCCGCGGCAAGCCGTGTGTACAGCTCTCGGGGGTCTCGCGGCAGGTTGGCGATGAACTCCTCGGTCGGCTGGGTCCACGAGCCTCGCGCCGGCGGGAAGTACTCGCCCTTGGCCGCCTCGAATGTGCCTTCCTGGTAGGACAATCCGGAGACCATGGTCGGCCACTGCGGTTCGTCCTGTTCCCGGGTGTTGGCCCGCCGGGTGTCGACGTCCCTGACCAACCGCCACACACCGGACCTGTCGGCGGGCACCCACTCCTCCCAGAAACCCTCACTGTCCATCTGCAACCCACCGTGGACGTCCCCGCGCACCACGGTCGGTATGCCCCACTCGTACCTGCCCATCGTCAGGTATTGGCCGGGCTGTTGCGGCAGGTCGCTGGCGGTCAGCTCGCCTGCTGCGTTGTACACGACGCCGACCGGAGGCAACGGGGCGCCACGCTTGGCACTCGGGATCCGTGCCGGGCGTTGTGGTGCTTTCGGATAGGGCTTTTTCACTTCCGACGGACCGGCAGCTGGCGGGTGATCGTTGCTCCGCAACGCGACGGTCGTTCCTACGGCAACGAGGACCGCAGCCGCCGCAGTCAGCCAAGGGATCAAACGCCGACGCCTCGGCGGGCTGCGCCGTCGGCTGGGGTCGCCGACGTCGAGGCGCACCACCGTCAACGGTTCGGGCTCCGGCAACGGCTCCAGCGCCGGTTCGGCCGCGGCTTGCAGGCGCAGCTTGCCGATCAGAAAGGCGTCCTCGGTCATCTCCGGTACGTCGTCACGGAATCCGGCCAGCGCCTCGTCCAGCTCAACGTCGTTCATCGCTCTGCTCCCAGGTGATCCCGAAGTGCGGAGCGGGCGCGATGCAGCCGCGACCGGACCGTCCCTGCGTCGATCTTGAGTGCCTCGGCGACCTCGACCGGTTTGAGACCGGCCCAAGCCACCAACAGCAGCACGTCCCGCTCCTCTTGGCGTAACGACGCGAGCGCGGCGCCCAACTGGCGCGCCTGCACGCTGGCATCCGCGCGGGAAACAGCCACTGTGTCGGTGCCTTCGCCGACCACAGCACGGCCGACGTCACGTGCGGTCGCCCGTAACCCCCGAACTTCACTACGGGCGTGTCGGCGTAACAGGTTCGTGGCTATGCCGTAGAGCCACGCGCGGACGGTCGCCCGTTCAGGTTCGTAGCGGCTGCGTTGTTCCCACGCGAGTAGGAACGTGTCGGCCACGAGATCGTCCGCCGTCGACGGGTCGAGCCGCCGCGCCAGGTATCGGTGCAGGCCACGCGCGTGCTCGTCGTAGAGCCGCGCGAGCACCCTGTCCGCGTCGGAGCCCGTGAGATCCGGCCGTTCCACGCTCGCCATCGTCACAACGGGTATTGCCCGCAGCCAGCCCGATCGTTCCGAGAAAAAGGCCGGGAATCGAAACTCGACTCCCGGCCTGTGTGCTCAGGGTGGTCAGAGTGGCTTCTCGCCGCTCAGCAGCTGTGCGCAGCGGATCAGACCGAGGTGGCTGTACGCCTGTGGGTGGTTGCCCAGCGAGCGCTCCGCGATCGGGTCGTACTCCTCAGGCAGCAGACCGGTCGGGCCCGCGCAGTCGACCATCTGCGCGAACAGGTCCTCGGCCTCGGTACGGCGGCCGCACATCAGATACGCCTCGATCATCCACGCGGCGCACAGGTGGAAGCCGCCCTCGTTGCCCGGCAGGCCGTCGTCGCGGTGGTAGCGGTACACAGTGGACCCACTGCGCAGCTCCGCCTCGATCGCGGTCACGGTCGAGGCGAACCGCTCGTCCGACGGGTCGAGCAGGCCGGACAGGCCGACGAACAACGACGCCGCGTCCAGGTCGGTGCCGTCGTAGGCCGTGGTGAACGACTTCACCTCGTCGTTCCAGCCCTTGGTCAGGATGTCCGTGGCGATCTTGTCGCGCAGCGCGTGCCACTCCGGGTTCGGTTGGCGGCCATAGGTTTCCGCCAGCGTGATGGCCCGGTCGATGGTCAGCCAGCACATCACCTTGGAGTACACGTGGTGGCGCGGGCGGTGCCGCTCCTCCCAGATGCCGTGGTCCGGCTCTTCCCACCGGCGCGCGACGGCCTCGGCCATCGCGTTGGTCATCTTCCAGTCGTCGTCGGTGAGTTTCCCTCGGGCCAGCGAAAGCGCCGCGACCAGATCCACCACCGGACCGAACACGTCGAGCTGAACCTGCTGGTTGGCAAGGTTTCCGACGCGCACGGGCCGCGAACCCGCGTAACCGGGCAGCGTGTCGATCACGGCCTCAGGGCCAAGACCGGTGCCCGCCAACGTGTACAGCGGGTGCAGCCGCTCCGGGCCGGGAACCGTGGCCAGAACTCCGTGCACCCAGTTGAGGAACGCCTCCGCTTCGGCGGTGGAACCCAGCGACACCAACGCTTTCGCGGTCAGCGCGCCGTCACGCAGCCAGCAGTACCGGTAGTCCCAGTTGCGGATGCCGCCGATCTCCTCGGGCAGCGAGGTGGTGGCGGCGGCCATGATCCCGCCGGTCTCGCTGTGGCACAGGCCGCGCAGCGTCAGCGCCGAGCGGATCACCAGCTCCCGCTCGACCTCCGGGAACCGCAGGGAGCCCAGCCATTCCGTCCAGTACAGGTTGGCGCGGTTCTTGCGCTCCGGCTCCGGGATCGGGTCCGGTGCCAGATCGTCTGTGCCGCAACGCAGTTCCAGCAGCACCGGCTGGCCGTTCGGGCTGACGATCGCCCGGGCGGTGTCGTGCATGCCGTCCGAGCTGATCTCCCAGTCCACGCCGGGGGAGTGCAGCGCCATCGGGTCGGACGTGCCGACCACGCGCAGGCCGTTCTCGTTGCGCACCAGCTTGACCGGCACCTGGCCGAACTCCGGGCGCGGCGCGAACTCGACGATCGCCCGGCTGCTGCCGGTGATCGTGCGGATCAGGTCGGTGCGGTGCGGCTGGGCGTAGTGCTCCAGGTAGTCGGTGACCAGCAGACCCGACCACCGGGTCTCCACGGTCATCGTGCCCGGCAGGTAACGCTGTCCCAGCGGAAGACCGCCGCGTTCCGGCGTGATGGACAGGTGCCCGGCGCTCGGGCCGCCGAGCAGATCGGCGAACACCGCGGCCGAGTCGGGCTCCGGGTGGCACAACCAGGTGACACGGGCCTCGGGCGTCAGCAACGCGACCGAGCGCTCGTTCGCCAGCATCGTCAGCCGCTCGATCGGGGTGGCCTGCTCGCCGTACAGCCAGTTCCGGCGCTCCTCCAACAGGAACGCGAGCATCGTGGCCACCGCGGGGGTGTCGTCGATGCGGAACTGCGCGAGCGTCTCGCCGCCGCCGACCTTGACGCCGAGATCCGGCCCGGACAGCCGGGCGAAGGCCTTCTCGTCGGTCACGTCGTCGCCGACGAAGATCGCCGCCGTCGCGCCGATCTGGTGCCGCAGCACGTCCAGGGCGTGGCCCTTGTCGGTCTGCACCACGGCGAGCTCGATGACCGCCTTGCCTTCGGTCACCTGCACGCCGTCCCACGTGCACGGACCGGTACGGACGGCTTCGGCGACCCGGTCGGCGATCGCCTGCTCGGCCCGCCGGTAGTGCACCGCGATGCTGGCCGGCTTGACCTCCAGGTGGACGCCTTCGGCCCCGTCGACCAGCCGCTCGAGCTCGGCCTCGATCCTGGTGTGCAGTTCCCGCGCGGGCCCGTTGAGCGAGTGCACGAAGCCGATGTCGAACTCGGATCCGTGGCTGCCGACCAAGTGCACCTCGGCGGGCAGCCGCGACATCGTCGCCAGGTCGCGCAGCGCCCGGCCGGAGATCACCGCGGTGGTGGTCTCGTGCAGACCGGCGAGTGAACGCAGCGCGTGCACGGATTCCGGCTGGGGCCGTGCTTTCTCCGGGTCTTCGACGATCGGCGCAAGTGTCCCGTCGTAGTCGCACGCCACCAACAGCCGGGGGGTGCGTGCGAGCTGAACGATCGCCCGCCTCAGTTCGGCGGGGAGAGCCTCGGCAGTCACGCCTTCTCCTCGTGCTCCAGCGTGGCAGCCATTGCCACTATTGGGTGAAGTTACGATCTGAACTGATTCAGTTCAACCCCTGTGACCCCAGAGCCTCGAGGAACGACCGTGCCCAACGGTCGACGTCGTGGGTGAGGACCTGGCGTCGCAGAGCGCGCATCCTACGGCGACCCTCCGCTGGGTCGATCGTAAGGGCCGCATGCAGCGCGTTCTTCACCCCATCAAGATCATGTGGGTTGACCAGGAACGCGCTGGTGAGCTCGGCGGCGGCGCCGGCGAACTCACTGAGCACAAGGGTGCCGCCCAGGTCATGCCGGCACGCCACGTACTCCTTGCACACGAGGTTCATCCCGTCGCGCACCGGCGTGACCACCATGACGTCGGCGGCGGAGAAGAACGCGACCAGCTCACGCCGGTCCACCGACTGGTGCAGGTAGTGCACGACCGGGTGACCCACTTTGCCGAACTCGCCGTTGATCCGGCTGACCACCTGCTCGATGCCCTGGCGCATCCGCTGGTAGTGCTCGACCCGTTCGCGGCTGGGGGTGGCCAGCTGGACCATGGTCACCTCATCGGGGTCCACCCGGCCCTCGATGAGCAGCTCCTGCAACGCGTGCAGCCGCACGTCGATGCCCTTGGTGTAGTCGAGGCGATCGACCCCGAGCAGGATCTTCTTCGGGTTGCCCAGGTCGGTCCGGATCTGCTGGGCACGCTGGATGGTGTCGCGTTTGCGGGCCATCCCGTCGAGTCCGGCCGAGTCGATGGAGATCGGGAACGCGCCGACCCGGACCGGCCGGTCGCCGACGTGGATCAGGCCGGGCCTGGTCCGCACGCCGACCGCGGCACGGCTCGGCTCGAGGCCGACCAACCGCCGTGCCAGCCACAGAAAGTTCTGTGCGCCACCCGGTCGGTGGAACCCGACCAGGTCAGCGCCGAGCAGTCCGCGAACGATCTCGGTCCGCCACGGCAGCTGCATGAACAGCTCGACCGGCGGGAACGGGATGTGCAGGAAGAAACCGATCCGCAGGTCCGGCCGCTGCTCACGGAGCAACTGCGGGACCAGCTGGAGCTGGTAGTCCTGGACCCACACGGTCGCGCCCGGCGAGGCGACGGCCGCGGTGGCCTCGGCGAACCGGTGGTTGACCTTGACGTAGCTGTCCCACCACGCCCGGTCGAACACCGGAGGTTCCACCACATCGTGGTAAAGCGGCCACAGCGTGGCGTTGGAGAAACCCTCGTAGTAGTCGCGGACGTCGGCGGCCGACAAGGTGACCGGGATCAGTCGCAGACCGTCGTCCTCGAACTCCTCCACGTCCACATCCGGCACACCCGGCCAGCCGACCCACGCGCCGCTCTTGGATCTCAAGAACGGTTCGAGGGCGCTGACCAGTCCGCCTGGGCTGTGCTTCCAACGTTGCGTGCCGTCTTCCGCACGCTCGAGGTCAACCGGGAGCCGGTTGGCCACGACGATGAAGTCCGCACCGCTGTTCACCGGGAGAGAGCCTCCTTGTGATGACACTGACTAAAAGACAGTAGCCAGTTAGGCCGCTGAGCGCGTCCGGCAAACGGTCAGGTGGTAAGTCTCACTTAGACGCCGTTGTCTCCAGCTCCAGCCGTTGCCACGTCGGCCCGACCAGTCTGATGGCACCGAGCCGTCGTTCCAACCTACCGAGGCGAACTCGTACGGGTTGTGCCAGGTATTCGCCGAGAACCACGCCCGCGCCCAGCGCCAGGGCGATGCCGAGGGCCGTCATCAACGTCACGACACCGGCCGAGGTGCCGTCCACCGCGAGCTCGTAGAGCGACCGGTATGTCGTAAGCCCAGGAAATAGGGGTGTCATTCCGGAGACCGCGACGACGAGAGGAGTGACGCCCAGCCGTCGCGCCATCACTCCGCCACAGAACCCGATCCCCGCCGCGGCAACCGCCGACGCCACGATCGGCCCAGTCCCACCGAGCACGAGCGCGCCATAGCCCAACGCACCAAGCGCACCCGCCGCGCTGGCGACCATCATCGACCGCATCGTCGCGTAACTCGCGAGGGCGAAGCAGCCCGCCGCCGCGGCACCAGCCAAGGCCTGCACCGGCAACCGCAGCGCGGACGGCGGCAACGCCTCGGCCATCGGCACCTTCGGCAATCCCAGCTCCGTGGCCATGTTCAGCGCGAGCACAACCCCGCCAATGAGGCCTGCGGTCATCAGCGCGACCTCCATCGCGCGGCCCGAGGCCGTGACGGTGTAGCCCGTGATGGCGTCTTGCACCGCGCCGACAACGCTCAGGCCCGAGAGCAGGACCGTGATGGCAGCGGCCACGACGATCGTCGGCGACTCACCGAGCCACCCTGTGGACACAACCGCGAGCGCCCCGCCTGTGGCGAGGGCGCCACCGAGCACCTGCTGGAAGAAGAACGGCAGGTTGTGCCGGTTGAGGATCCGTCCGATGCGGTCGATGGCGGCAGTGATGACGGCGGCAGCCAACGCCACAAGCGGGCCGGCACCAAGCAGAACGCTGACGCTGGCGGCCATCCCGGCCCACGCGGCCGTCGCCACCCATCGCGGGTAGGGGTGCCGTGCGTTGACGATCCGGTCGAGCCGCTTGGCCGCTTCGACGGCAGTCGTCCTGCGGCGCGTGATGTCCCGAACGAGCTGTTCGACGGCAGCGAGCCGCGTGTAGTCCAACCCCCTGGACCGCACGACTCGCAACGACGTCACGGGTGCGAACTCAGCGCCCCGATGGCAGCACGCGGTGATGGAGGTGAACGTCACATCCACCTGGCACTGATCAAGGCCGCAAGCGTTTGCGACAGCAATGATCGTCGCGGTCACATCGGAGGCGCCCGCGCCGGAGCTCAGCTGCACTTCTCCGATCCGCAACGCCAGGTCGAGCACCTGATTGACGACCGCCTCAGCCGGCACGAACTGCGCCACTACCACTCCTCCCGGGTCCCGTGTCCCGCGTGGCATCGCAGCAGAAAGAGGAGTCGTAACAGTGTCGTGCATCACAAACACGTTTAGAAAACGCAAGGACCTCTAACAGTCCATACACGCCGAGCACTGGCCAGAAAAGAGCCCATGCTGGTCCAAGCCCAACGCTTCCAGCGCTGGTTCAAAAGGAAGCCCCAAAGTCGCGCTGGTCCAAGCGCAACGTGCCCAGCGCTGGTTCGGCAACGAGCTCGCACCGTGGGGGTCTGGGGGCTCGGCCCCCAGAAGATACAGCTACGACGGCGGAACCCGGCTGGAAAGAACGAGCAGCGAGTCGGAGCCGGTGACGGGACTCGAACCCGTAACCTTTCGCTTACAAGGCGAGTGCTCTGCCAATTGAGCTACACCGGCGGGATGTTCTGCACCATCGTAAGCAGACAGTCGAGTGGTTAATCACCGAGGCTCCCCTTTAGCGCAGCCAGCTCAGCAGGGCTCCGCAGGCCATCAGGGTCGGCAGGCACCAGCGCATGGTGTTGATCTGGCGCTGCTTCGTGTCGCGATCAAGCACGTGATCCGGGTACACCGACACGGCCCAAGCCGCCGAGATCAAGAACAGGCTCCCGGTGACCGTCGGCCAGACAGGGATCTCGACGAAAGTCGTCGGCCACAGGAAGTACGGCACGACCAAGGCGACGATCCCCAGCGACAGCGCACCCGCGGAGATCACCAAGTGCCGTTTCACCGCCAGGAACGCGATGAACACCACCAGCGCGGCGCCGAAGGACACAACCGCGCCGTTCCTGATGACCGCCGTCGGCAGCTCGTTCATCACGGCCGGAACCCCGGACGCCAGGATGACCAGACCGGCGATGCCCAGCGTGCCTTGGATCGCGGCGGGCACGAACTTCACCGGCTGCAGGCCCGGCGCGAACACCCGCGCGTACGACGCGGGATCACCGAACGCCTGCTGTGGCGTCTTGCCGGTGTCGGCGCAGTGCGCCTCGACCGAGTCGAGCAGTTGCTCGATCCGTTCGCTGGACAGATCCCTGGTGCGTAACTCCCGAAGCAGGGCTTGCTGCCACGGATCGAGCTTGCGGGTGATCATCGTTGCTCCGAGCAGGGCGGGAACTTTCCCCACAACCTAGTCAGGCAGTCAACCTCTCGATCTTGGCGGGAACGTGTTTGTGCCAAGGGGTTCCGGCGATCGGATCGCGCCAGCGCGAGTCCGTTAGTTCATTGGGCGCAGTGCCGGTGAGCTTGTTGTCGTAGTCCAGGCCAAGGCCGTTGGGCAGGGAGACGTGGCCGGGCTGCATCCGGTCGTTGATCTCGATGGCCGCTGTCACGGACCCACGTGTGGTCGTGACCAGCGCTGTCCCTTCGTCATGCAGGCCAAGGGCTTCGGCGTCCTGCGGGCTGATCCGCAGCGCGCCACGCGTGTCCCTGCGGCGCCACGTCGGGTCGCGCATGATGGTGTTGGCGGTGAACGACCGTCGTTCACCCGCGGACAGGACGAACGGGAACTCGTCGCTGGTCCAGACCTGTGCGGAGGCCAATGTGCGCATTTCGTCGAGCAGGTTGGGGATCGCGAGGTGGATCCTGTTGTCTTCGGTGCCCACGTAGCGCCAGGCGTCGGCGTACTCGTCGAGGGTGAGGGTGACCCCGGATGGCGAGTTGAGGATTGCCTCGAACAGGGCTTCGCCGTCGGCGTGGCCCGCGCGTTTGACGGCTTCCGGGTACGTCATCGCGCATTTGTGTGCGGCGAGCCAGATCACCGCGGCGGAACGGGCGCCGTTGGGAAGCTTCGGACCCAGCGTTTCGTAGAGCACAAAGGGCGCGAGCGCAGCGAGTTTCCCGCTCAATGCCCCCATCATCGCCTGCGCGAAGGCTTCCCGGGTCTCGGCTTCGTGCAGCGGCGCAAGGTCTTCGGCGGTGACGAGCCCCAGTTCGCGGATCAGCCGGGCGTAGATCTCGGCCTCGGCGAGCGTGCCCGGCAACGGATCGAGCACCGGCGGGCGCAGGTGGAACGTGTTGCGCGGGAACTCGAGGTTGAAGAAAGTGGCTTCCCACTTCTCGAACTGACTGGCCGCGGGCAGTACGTAGTCCGCGAGCCGTGCGGTCTCGGTCATGGCCACGTCGATCACGACCACGAGGTCAAGCGCCTGCAACGCTTCGCGCATCCGGGGAGAGTCGGCGAGCGAGTGGACGGGGTTCGCGGATTCCACGATCATCGCGCGGAACCGCTTGGGGTGATCGGTCAGGATCTCGTCCGGGATCACGTTGCACGGAACCAGGTTCGCGAACATCGGGGTGTTGGTGACCGGCGTCCGGCGGTCCCGCCGCACGTCGTGCCGGGCGATCGGCACCAGCCACGAGTGCACGTTCACCGCACCCTGCTTGGCGAAGTTGCCCGTCAGCGCCCACAACAGCTTGTTCAAATAGGACGAAAGCGTGCTGTGCGGCGCCTGCTGAACGCCAAGATCCTCCAAAATGGACACACTGCCCGCGGTGCCGATTCGCCTGGCGGTCTTGACGATCAGCTCCTCGGAAACGCCGCAACGCTGGGCGAACTCGGCGACGTTGACCTGCTTGAGGTGGTCAAGCACCTCGGTGGAGTCCGTGGTGTGTTCGGCGAGGAAAGCGTGATCGACCAAGTCCTCCTGGACGATGGTGGCGAGGACGGCGGCCAGACACCACGCGTCCGTGCCCGGCTTGACCTGCAAGTGAATGTCCGCGAGGTCAGCGGTTTCGGTACGGACCGGGTCAATGACGATCAACGACCGCGCCGGATCGCGTGCGATCTCCTTGAGCACCACCCGTGCGCGCGGGAAACCGTGTGACTGCCACGGGTTCTTGCCGACGAAAACGGAAACCTCGGCGTGCTCGAAGTCTGGCGCGGTGTGTCCTCTGTGGAGCTGAGCGTCCACCCAGAACTCACCGGTTTTCTCCTGCGCCAAGGCATTGGAGCGATACCACGCGCCAAGCCCGCGCAGCAACGCGACACTGTAGGCGCCGCCGAGGTGGTTGCCTTGCCCGCCGCCACCGTAGAAGAAGATCGACTCTCCACCATGCGCGTCCCGGACGGCCTTGAGCCGCTCGGCGATCTCGGTGATGGCGACGTCCCAGCTGATCTCCTCGAACTCGCCGTTCGCGTTGCGCCGCAACGGGGTCGTCAGCCGATCGGATGCGTTCTGGTAGTGATCGAGGCGCAGTGCCTTGTTGCAGGTGTAGCCAGCGGATCCGACGTGGTCCTTGTCGCCCCGGATCCGTTTGAACAGCCGGTCCTCGGTGAGCACCTCAATGCCGCAGTTGCAAGCACAGAGGATGCACGCCGACTTGTGCCACTGATCCATCGCAGCGCTCCGGAAGACTCGATTATGCTAACCGTCATACTCAACCCGAAGCGGGTGGACGTCAAGCGGAGTCGACAAGCAGATGCCCAAGCATCCGAATCATCTCCCGCTCAACCCGGTCAAGCGCCTTGATGTCCTGCCGAGCACGCGCAACCACAGTCGCCCCCTCGATCGACGTGATCAGCAAAGTCGCCGCGGAAACCGCCCGTTCGCCGGAAACACCCCGTTTGACCAGCAAATCCGCAATGGTCCGTTCCCACTTGCCAAAGACCTCGCCCGCAGCCCGATAGGCATCGACGGACTCAGCGGCACCGAGAGCGGCGGCGACAATCGGGCAGCTGGTCTGAATGTCCTTGGTGAGCTCGGCCCGCCAGAACTCGAACAGCGCCCTCGTCAGCTCGATGGGGTCATCGAACTTCCCGATCATCCGGTTCATCAGCTCGCCGGCCCACGCGGTGGCCTCAGCGGCAAGCTGGTTCTTCCCACCAGGAAAGTGGTGGTAGATCGACCCTCTAGGCGCCCCACTGTGCTCGATGATGTCAGCAAGAGACGTGCCGGCGATCCCGCGCTCCCGGAAGAGCGTCACCGCACTGCGCACCATCGTCTTACGGACATCGCCAGCCATGACGGCCAGCGTACTATGACGACCAGCATAGTGAAATGGGCTGACGTTTCAGTGTCATCTTTTCGAACCAGCTGAAGCGGACCGCTATTCACCTCAATTACGTCACGCAAGCTTGCCGCCTTGTTCTCTTGGTAGTCAAGAGATTTGTCAGTAGAATTGCGATGAGTCAGCGTGGCCATACCGTGAGTTGGGTCCCAGCCTTGACGCACGGTCAACCTCCCTGCTGTCTTCATCTTCGAGGTGGGGAGGTGGAGATGAACGACTGGATATCAGAAGGGATGGTCAGCGGCGGCCGAGTGCCACTGGTCAACCTGGTCATTTCCTTCGAGCCACAGGAGTGCTACCTGGTCCAGCTCGGTCCGGCCGGTCCCAGCTGCCCACGCGTCGCATTGGCCTTCGGGCCTGGCGTCACCGGCCAGCTAGGCCCGGGCATCGAAAACGCGACCAAGTCCGCACTCGGCTTGGTCGTGACGTATATCGGGGTGTTGTCCTTCGAAGTCACCTCATCGGCGATCGACATGTACGTCCTGGTGAGTGCCCGCCAGCCAACCACTTGGCCACGCGGCACCACGCTGATGACCCTGCCCCAGCTCGTTGCGGCAGGCGCGGACCTCGCACTCGTCAGCCTCTTCCAAGCCGCAGCAGGCCGAACCGCGGCTGAACGATTCGCCCTGGGAATTGGCAGCGCGGTCCAGCACGCCCTCGCCAGATCTGTCGAGTCCTCGAAGAACGTTTCACGGTGGAGGACGGCCGCGCAGGCTGGTCCCAGTACTTGAGCAATGACGCGGTCGGCGTGTTGTCCTCCGCGCAAGGGCTATTGGCATTGGCCCATACCTGCGCCCGAAGCCGTTATGTCGAGCCAGTCGCCCGATGCCTTGAACAGGCGCAGAACAACGATGGCGGTTGGCAGGTGAAGCATTCCCTGCGGGGTGAGCCGACTCAGATCTCCATCACCGAGAGCACCTGCTACTGCCTGTGGGCGTTGGTCGAGTCGGGACGTACCGAGGAGGAGTGCATCGCCGTCTCCAGTGGAGCGGCCTGGCTGCTGAACACCCAACGACGGTCAGGCGGATGGGGAGTCTCCGAACGCAGCGCGGAAGCACAAGTGATCGCGACCGCCTTCGCGGTCAGAATGCTTGCCCGCCTTGGCAACCGTGGTGCAGTGGAAAGAGGGGTCTGCTGGTTGCGGGAGTCCCAACGCGAAGACGGCTCATGGCCACTCGACCGGGTTGTCGCGCCATCCGAACCAGATCTCTCACCCCCAGCACCAACGGCCCATGCGATCATCGCGTTGTCGGCAGCAGGTGTGCCACCGACCGACAATGCCGTTATCCAAGGCGCGGCCTATTTGCGGCGCCGGTTCAACGCCAGGGCTGCGGAACCATGGCCATCGGCGTTGTCCGACACGCTCGTCGATCCGCAGACCGACTCCCGGCTGTTGTTCCGGCACTACACGACGCCGTGGGCCTTGGTGGCACTGAGCCTGGCCGGAGCCGGGCTGAGCGACCCGCTCATCCAACTGGGCGTTCGCCAACTGCTGGCACAGCAAATGCCGAGCGGCGCCTGGCGGTGCAGCGCGACAGTGCCGTCTTCTCCAACGGTGTGGGCGGCGCATGACACGGTGTTCGCCTTGAAGACCGTCGTCTCGATCGGCGCGCGGATCCTTCAGTCGGCACCAGTGCTTGGCCTCACCACGACGTCACTCGAGTCGATGATGGTCAATTTTCTGCTGAGCAACGGATCTTTCCCAGCTGGTGCGGAAGAAGCGATGGGGGCGTGACCAATGCCGCCGAGCCTGACAGTGAGTCTGGTCATTTCAACGGGCTCAGACGATCGTTTCTTCGTCCAGATCGGACACGGCGGACCCGGCTGTCCGCAAGTGGTGGTGACCACTGATTCGGGTGAACTCGCCTTGCCGGTCGAGGCGGCGATGCTGGGCACATTCAAGCTGAGGGCGGACTTCATCGGTGTCCTTTCCTTTGTGGAACCGGACCTGTTCGTTCTCGTGCGGCTGGCTGATCCGGACGCGTCCGCACCTGACTTCGAGAAGATGTCGTTGTCGGATTTGTCGTCGTCGCCCGGTGTTTCGCCGCAGATCGTCTCGATCTTCCGGGCAGCGTCGGAACGGTCACTCGCTCAGCGGTTCGCCGACGAGGTGGATTCCGCCATCGACAGTGCCCTTGACCGCGCGTCCGCTTGCTTGCTCAATGCTTTCGCTGTGGACGACGGCCAGGTCGGGTGGTCGGTCGACCTCAATGTCGACCTTGTCGGCGTGCTGTCGTCCGCACAGGCCATCCTGGCGTTGATCCACGCGGGCCGACGGGACTACCGGATCGAGCAGGCGACGACGTGCCTGGAGCAAGCGCAGAACCGTGACGGTGGCTGGCAGGTCAAGTACTCCTTGACGGGGAAACCCAACGGACTCTCGATCACCGAGAGCACGTGCTTCTCGCTGTGGGCGTTGCTTGAGGCCGGCAGGCCGGTCGACGGGTCGGCCATTGCCGGTGGGGCTGGCTGGTTGCTGTCCACCCAGGGGCTCTCAGGTGGCTGGCCGACCTCCAACCTGACCAGGGAAAGCCGCGTCATCCCGACTGCGCTGGCGGTGCAGGTCCTGGCCAGACTGGGATTCCACCAGGCCGCGGCGCAAGGCGTGAAGTGGCTTCGAGCGGCGCAGACGGTGAGTGGCGGATGGGGCTACCTCCCGGCGAACGGCACTCCCGAAGGCGAACCGGACGTGGCCCCCACGGCCCACGCGGTGATCAGCCTGTTGACGGCCACCGTGCCGCAGGACGACAAGGCCGTGCTGCGGGCGTGTGCCTATTTGCGTGAGACGTTCCACCGAGCCACTGATGCGATGCCATGGCAATCCTCGATAGCGACACCTGCGGTCGACACGAGGTCCACGTTGCCCTACAGGCATTTCGCGACGCCGTGGGCCGTCAGCGCGTTGCTGCTGGCGGGAGCTGATCTGAGTGAACCTCTGGTGCAGTCCGCGCTCAGCAGGCTGCTGCAAGCCCAGCAGGCCGACGGAGTATGGCGTGAGCCGACCTTCGCGAACGAACCACACTTATGGGCCGTGCACGACGCGGTGTACGCACTGAAGAACGCCAAATCCCTGGCAAGTTTGGGACAGGCGGCAGTTCGGCATCACCATCGGCAGGCCGAAGCGGCCACCAAAACCGCACTGTGCTGGCTCACTCGAACGCGTGACTTCGACACACGTCACCGTGAACGTCAGAGCCCCTGACACGCTCTCGGCATTGGCACATGCATAATTCCGCGCATGATCTCGTCGGCGCAGTCCGGACAGTCATCATATGTTCCGTCTGTCAACTACCATCTGTGGCAGGCATGTAACATGCGGTGTCGATTCTGTTTTGCCACATTTCAGGGTGTTCGTCAAAATGTTTTGCCCGAGGGTCATCTCGATCGGTACGATGCTTTGCGCATCGTGCGTGCGCTCGCCAGAGCGGGATTTGTGAAGATCAATTTCGCTGGTGGCGAGCCGTTCCTCTGTCCATGGCTGGGTGAGTTGGTCGCCTATGCCAAGAAGCTGGGCATGGTGACGTCGGTGGTGACCAACGGCAGCTACTTCGACCGGGACGGCGCTGCTCACCTGTTGGAACATCTGGACTGGCTGGTGCTGAGCGTCGACAGTCTCGATCCTGAGACTCTGCGCACGACCGGCCGGGTCGCGGCGCATCGGCCCATGTCGATGCGGCGGTACCTGGATATTTGCCGCGATGTCGCAGTCGCGGGTGTTCGGTTGAAGATAAACACGGTGGTGACATCGGCGAACTACGATGAGGACTTCACCGAGTTTATTCGGCGGGCTCGTCCGCATCGCTGGAAGATCATGCAGATGCTTCCATTGGAAGGCCCTGACTCGAGGCGGGCCGATGACTTGATTGTGAGCGGCGAGGACTTCGATCACTTCGTCGCGAAAAATCGCCGCGTGAAGAAATACCGTGTGGTTGTGGTTCCCGAGACGAACGCGGACATGGTCGGCAGCTATGTGATGATTGATCCGGCTGGCCGCTTCTATGACAATGTCTCAGGGGAATACCGATACAGTAGGCCGATCCTCGATGTCGGAGTCAAGAAGGCGTTTTCGCAGATTTCCTTCTCGAGTGAGCGATTTTTGGCACGCGGTGGCTTGTACGACTTCCTGGACCGATGGGCTTCGCCACGGATCGGTGAGGCGGCGCGGACTGGAACCCGGATCAGCCACGCCATCAAGTTGGGTGTGGGGCTTTCGATGAGGCGCGACCTCACGGCTGCCGAAATGGCTTCATGTGATGCGTGGTGGCCGTACCATTCGGTACCCGCAGGGCGCTGACCTGCGGGGACGTGTGGTACATCTGGGACGCTGAAGCGTGGGAGGCGTCGTGGCTGAGGAGCAGGATCCGGTTGACCGGGTGGTCGCGCAAGCGGGCAAACTCGCGGGCTGGCTGGCGAGGACGAGCTGGCAAGCGGCGGGTCGGTTGCCAGGTGGCGAAGTAGCCCAGCGGCAGTTCCGGAAAGCCGAGAAGGCCGTTCTCGACCAGGTTCGCAAGCGCCTCGACGAAGAAGGGACCTTCACGGACAGGCTGATCGAGGCCCCGCCTGCCGTGGTCGACGGGCACGTCGACCCGGTGCGGTCGGCGATGGCCGAGCTGCTGAGGTTGTCCACGGAGCTTGGTCGGGAGCAGGGGCGGCACCACCTTTTCATGTCGATCGTCCGCCAGCTCGTTCCCGATGAGGCGCGGATCCTTGCTGCGTTGAGCGATGGTGAGGTGTACGCCCTTGTGCACGTGGCCGGGCGGTCGACGTTGGGTGGGCCGCAGCGGATCGTGCTGCGGAACGCTTCCTCGGTCGGGCGGGCGGCCGGTGTGATGTTGCCGGATCTTGTTCCGGACTACGTCACTCGGCTGCTGAGTCTCGGTGTTGTCCACACTGGACCTGAGGATCAGAGTCTCGGCACTCAGTACGACATCCTGCTCACCGAGGATCGGGTTCGTAGCGCCGAGACCGAGGTCCGCACTGTCCACAAGCTCAGCCCGCGGTACCTGAAACGAACCGTCAAACTGTCTACTTTGGGCACGCAGTTCTGGGACGCGGCGCGGCCGGGATGATCGACGAGATCGTCGCCGATTTCCAGCGGAACTGGCATGTTTACGCTTCCATGCCGGTCATCGCCGCCCTCATCGGGTACGTCACCAAGGTCGTCGCTATCCGGATGATGTTCCGGCCCATCGAGTTTCGGGGCATCCGGCCGTTCTTTGGTTGGCAGGGCATCGTTCCGCGCAAGGCCGCGCGGATGGCGGCCATCGCGTGCGACACCATGACCGATCGGCTCATCTCCGCCGGTGAGGTCGTGCAGCGGCTCGATCCGGAGCGGGTCGCCAAGGAGTTGCAGCGGCCGCTGCTCGAGGCGGTCGCCGAGATCACTCGGGAGATCGCCGAGGAATACCAGCCCGCGCTCTGGGAATCCTTGCCGCCGCAGGCGCAGGACCTCGTCGTCCGGCGGGTTCAGGCCGAGGCGCCCAACGTCGTCAAGGGCATACTGGCCACGGTTCAGTCCGATGTGGACTCCGTGTTCGATCTCAAGGGCATGGTTGTCGAGAACCTCGTCAAGGACAAGGAACTGCTCAACCGGATCTTCCTCGAGGCGGGCAAGCGGGAGTTCCAGTTCATCGCCCGGTCCGGCATCGTGTTCGGCTTCGCCATCGGTCTGGTTCAAATGCTTGCTTGGGCCACCCTCAAGTCGCCGTGGGTGATGCCCATCTTCGGCGGCCTCACCGGCTGGTTCACCGACTGGCTCGCGCTGAAGATGATCTTCAATCCTCGTGAGCCGAAACGCTACTTCGGCCTGTTCACCTGGCAGGGGCTTTTTCTCAAGCGCCGCAAGGAGGTCGCGGCCGACTACGGCGCGCTGATCGCCAAGGAGATCATCACACCGCACAACGTTCTGCACGCTGTCCTGCGAGGACCGTTGGCCGACCGGCTGTTCGCCGTGGTGGAACGGCAGATCACCAGCGCCATGGACCGGCAGACCAGGCTCGCTCGCCCGCTCGTGGCGATCACGGTCGGCAGCCGCCGGTATCAACAGCTCAAGCACAGCGTCGCCGAGAAGGTCATGCGGCGGATGCCGGACACCCTCGCCTTCATCGAGGATTACGCCGAAGAGGCGATGGATATCCGCAACACACTCGTCCAGAAGATGCAAGAGCTTTCGCCCGAGGAGTTCGAAGATCTGATCAGGCCGGCCTTCCAGCAGGATGAATGGATTTTGATCACCGTCGGCGCGGTACTCGGCTTCGCCGTCGGCGAGCTGCAGGTCCTGCTCGTCGAGAACCTGGCCAACTGACCCGCGTTATCCGTGTGCCACTATTGTTAACAGTCCGCGGAAACGCGTCGATGGTCCGGTGGTCGCATTCTCCGGCAGACTCGACAATCGGCGAGGTGGGAAAGATCATTCCAAGACGAGTGGCCGGTGGGTCGCTGGCGTACCCACAGGCCAGCCTGCTCGGCCGGCTGTCGGAACGGACCAGGGAGGATTTCCTCGCGGTCGGTGTTTCGGAAAGCAGGCCGGCAGGTATGACAATCATCAGTCAGGGGGAAACTGATTCCTCCGCGTTGTTGTTGCTGCACGGATCGGTGAAAGTGCAGGCCACGGACCCGGGCGGGGAACGGACCCTGCTCGCGATCAGGGTCGGTGGCGATCTCATCGGGGAGATGGCGGCACTCGATGTCGGTCCGAGATCCGCGACAGTGATCTCGTGCACCGACATTTTCTTCAAGCGGATGACCAAGGCTGAGCTGCGTAACTTCCTGGCCCGCCACCCGGATGCGGCCATCGAGGTGGCGACCATGTTGAGTGAACGCCTTCGCTGGGCCGACCGCCGAAGAATCGAACACGGTCGTCCGGCAAGCGTGCGGGTGGCGAGAGTTCTTGTCGACCTATATGAGGCGTATGGCACCCGTTCCGCCGGTCACTGGGATCTGAGTGTGCCGCTCACCAGGGAGGAACTCGCTTCCATCGCCGGTATCAAACTGTCCACCGCCGAAAAGATCATTCGGACTTTCCAACAGGAAGGCCTGGTCAGTGGCCGTTACCGGGGTATCGCGGTTCTCGATATGAGCAGGCTGAGACAGCGCGCCGAAATAGCGTGACCCTTGTACTGTTAAAAGGTTGAACCAAGCGGGCGAGCTTGTTGCGTTAAATGCTGACGAACCCGTACCAGTGCCGCTTTCACGCGGACGACCTACTGCATGATTACGCAGAGCACCAGCATCCCTCGGATCCCTCCACGAAGGGTCTAATTGTATGGCAGATACCGGCTTCCGGCGGTCGCTCTATGTCGGAGTTGATATTCGCGGGTACGGCGCCGCACCGGAGCAGCGCCAGCAGAAATGGCAGGAGACCCTGCTGCGATCCCTTGATCGCGCCGCGTCGTCAATGGGATTGAACCGTGCACGCTGGTCCCGTCAGCAACACGGCGACGCCGAACTGGCCGTTCTTCCCCACGACGAACCCGAACCGCTGGTGGTCGACGGTTTCACCCGGCGTCTGGAAGCAGAACTGCGCCAGCACAACGAGGACATGGTGCCGTGGGCCCGGCTGCGGATGCGGATGGCCGTGCACCACGGCGTGGTTGTCAACGGCCCCAACGGTTATCCCTGCCGGGACGCGGTGGTGGTGAGCAGATTGCTCGACTCCAAGCCACTGCGCGGGGTGCTCGAACAGTGGCCGGAGGCCAATCTCGCGGTGATGTTGTCCGATTTGGTCTACCGCTCGGTCGTCGAGGCGGGGCACACGTCGCTGCGTACCGACCAGTTCCGCAGGCTTGCCGTGCGGGAGAAGGAATTCAAGGGATACGGGTGGCTGTGGCTGCCCGGTTGCTCGGACACGATCGACATGTACGCGCGTCCGATCGTGCCGAGGTGGGACTCCGCGGGTGTACAAGCGAGGCCCTATGTGGTCCGTGCCGAAGAGGTGTCCGATGTAGTAGTCCGAGGGCGGCACCGGGCCACTGCGCAGCGCGGGTTCATCAGCGGGTGAGGTCGGGGTGGCCTTGCCCCCAACGCCAGGCCACCTCGCCTTTCTGGGCTTATATTCGGCGCTGTGGTGTACCAAGCCGATGAACGGCGATACGACAAAGCGGAATTCCGGCGCAGCGGGCGCAGCGGGCTCAAACTGCCGCTGATCTCGCTGGGCCTGTGGCAGAACTTCGGCGGTGCCCGGCCGTACGAGCACGGCAGGCAGATCGCCAGGCGTGCGTTCGACCTCGGCGTCACGCATTTCGACCTGGCCAACAACTACGGTCCGCCATACGGGTCCGCCGAGGAGAACTTCGGCCGGATCCTGCGCGACGACCTGCGGCCGTACCGCGACGAGCTGGTGATCTCCACCAAGGCGGGCTACGACATGTGGCCCGGCCCGTACGGCGACCACGGTTCGCGGAAGTACCTGCTCGCCTCGCTCGACCAATCGCTTGGTCGGATGGGCCTGGACTACGTCGACATCTTCTACTCGCACCGGTTCGATCCGGACACGCCGCTGGAAGAGACGATGGGCGCGCTGGTCAGCGCCGTTCAGCAGGGCAAAGCGCTGTACGCCGGCATTTCCTCGTACTCACCCGCGAAGACCAAAGAGGCCGCTGAGCTGCTCAAGCAGGCCGGTGTGCCGTTGTTGATCCACCAGCCTTCGTACTCGATGCTCAACCGCTGGATCGAGCCGGAGCTGCTGGACACCCTCGAGGAGGCCGGCGCGGGCTGCATCGCGTTCTCGCCGCTGGCGCAGGGCCTGCTGACCGACAAGTACTTGAACGGCGTGCCCGAGGGTTCGCGTGCGTCACAGCAGGGCTCGTTGCAGCAGGGCCACCTCTCCGAGGAGAATCTGAACCGGGTGCGCGGCCTGAACGGGATCGCGCAACAGCGTGGTCAGAGCCTGTCGCAACTGGCGTTGACCTGGGTTTTGCGGGATCCGCGGGTCACTTCCGCGCTGATCGGCGTGAGCTCGGTCGAGCAGCTCGAGCAGAACCTGGCCGCGCTGGACGGTCCGCCGCTGACCGACGCGGAGCTGACCGAGATCGACAAGTACGCCGTGGAGTCCGGATTGGATCTGTGGCGGCCGTCACGTGTAGCCGGCTGACGATCTGGCAACGCGCGTGCGCGCGACGCTAAGCAAGCGCGCACGCACCGTTCAACAGTCTGTACTGATCAACACAGGCCTTTTCACGTTCCCCCAGGTCGGCCGTCCGGACGAAACCTGATGGGCTGATCGGTCGAAACTCCTCTGTTACGTTCCTCTGGCATGTCCGGAAAAACCTTCGGCCAGGCTGTTGTGGATATTCCGTCCACTTCGGACGGTGCGGGAATGTGGCGGCTGGCGCGGGATTCGCGCACGCTCGACCTGAACTCTTCGTACTCCTACTTGCTGTGGTGCAGAGATTTCGCCGGTACCTCCGCGGTCGTGAAGATCGACGGTGAGGTGATCGGGTTCGTCAACGGGTACCTGCGCCCGAACCAGCCCGACACGCTGGTGATCTGGCAGATCGCGGTGTCCGACGCGCACCGGGGCAGAGGCTTCGCCACGGCGTTGCTGGACAACCTGGTGCGCCGCACCGGTGCGAGACACCTCGAAGCCACCGTCACTTCGGACAACGACGCATCCATCGCGATGTTCCGCGCGCTCGCTGCCCGCTGGGGTGCCGGCCTCACCGGCAACCAGCTGTTCAGCGCCGACCAGTTCCCTGACGACCACGCGGCCGAGTTCCTGTTCCGGATCGGCCCGTTCCTGTCGGCCAACGCGCCTTCCTAGCTCATCTGAACACCACGGAGAACCGTGAACATTTTCGAGACGCTCGAATCCGAGGTCCGCAGCTACTGCCGTGGCTGGCCGACCACCTTCGACAAGGCCACCGGCAGCCTGCTCTACGACGAAACCGGCAAGGAGTACCTGGACTTCTTCGCCGGAGCGGGATCGCTCAACTACGGTCACAACAACCCGCTGCTCAAGCGGGCCGTCATCGACTACATGCTCGCCGACGGGATCACGCACTCGCTCGACATGCACACCGCGGCGAAGCGCGACCTGCTGGAGTCCTTTGCGGACATCGTGCTCAAGCCGCGGGACCTTGACTACAAGGTGATGTTCCCCGGCCCGGCCGGTGCGAACGCGGTCGAAGCCGCGCTCAAGCTGGCCCGCAAGGTGACCGGCCGTGAGTCGATCATCAACTTCACCAACGCCTTCCACGGCATGACTCTCGGTGCCCTGTCCGTGACCGGGAACTCGATGAAGCGCAGTGGCGCGGGCATTCCGCTCGTGCACGCGACGCCTATGCCGTACGACAACTACTTCGACGGCCAGACTCCGGATTTCCTTTTCTTCGAACGGCTTCTGGCCGACAGCGGCAGCGGGCTGAACGAGCCCGCCGCGGTGATCGTCGAGACCGTGCAGGGTGAAGGCGGGATCAACGCGGCACGAGCCGAATGGCTGCGTGGACTGGCCGATCTGTGCCACCGCAACGGAATTCTGCTGATCGTCGACGATGTCCAGATGGGCTGCGGCCGGACCGGGCCGTTCTTCAGCTTCGAGATCGCCGGGATCAAGCCGGACATCGTGTGCCTGTCCAAATCCATTGGCGGATACGGACTTCCGCTCGCGCTGACGCTGCTCAAGCCGGAGCTGGACGTCTGGGAGCCGGGTGAGCACAACGGAACCTTCCGCGGCATCAACCCCGCCTTCGTCGCGGCCACCGAGGCACTGAAGGTCTACTGGCAGGACGACAAGCTCGAGAAGAGCACGCTGGCCAAGGGCGAGCAGGTCGGCCGGGCGCTGACCGGGCTCGTCGAGTCCTACTCGGACGTGCCGATGCGGGCCAAAGGCCGTGGCCTGGCAAGGGGTTTGCAGTTCGAGGACGCCGAGCTGGCCGACCAGGTGTGCAAGAACGCCTTCGAAGCGGGCCTGCTGATGGAGACGTCCGGACCGGACGGTGAGGTCGTGAAGCTGATGCCGCCGCTCACCATCAGCGATGACGAGCTGGAAGTCGGACTGTCCATTTTGGCGGCGTCGGTGAAGGGAGTCGTGGCTTGATCGTCCGTACCACCCACGAGATCACCGACACCGACCGCGACGTGCAGACGCCGAACTGGCGCAGCAAAAGGCTTGTCCTCGCCGGCGAGCAGGTCGGGTTCTCGGTGCACGAGACAACGCTGTACGCGGGCACCGTCAACGACTTCTGGTACGCCAACCATGTCGAGGCTGTCTTCGTCGTCGAAGGCGAAGGTGAGTTGGAGGACAAGGAAACCGGCCTGGTCTACCAGCTCGGGCCCGGCTCGATGTACCTGCTCGACGGGCACGAACACCACCAGCTGAGGCCGAGAACCCTGATGCGCACGGTATGCGTCTTCAACCCACCCGTCACCGGCCGTGAAGTCCATGACGAGCACGGTGTCTACCCCCTGATCGCGGAAGGAGCGACATGACAGTCACCAGCACCCGAGCCGCGGACCGCTATCCGACCCGAGTGATCGGGGAGCCCGGCCTGATCGAACGGACCGACCCGACGGTCTGGGCGAACGCGCCAGGGCCGGTCGACCCCGCGACGCTGGCCTCGCACGATGCCAAGGGGTACTCGGTCGACGAGGGCGTGCTCAGCAAGCAGGAAGTGCGGACGTACTGGCAGGAACTCGGCCGGCTGACCGGCGACACGAGGCTGCGCGCGGACGAACGTGTGGTCATCGAGAAGGAGTCGCAGGAGATCAGGTCGATCTTCGAGGTGCACAAGATCAGCCAGCTGATCGCCGAGCTGATCAGGGATCCGCGGATCCTCGACCGGGCCCGCCAGTTGCTCGGTTCGGAGGTCTACGTGCACCAGAGCCGGGTGAACTTCATGCCCGGCTTCAAGGGCAAAGGATTCTACTGGCACTCGGACTTCGAGACCTGGCACGCGGAGGACGGCATGGCGGCGCCGCGTGCGGTGAGCATGTCGCTCGCGCTGACCGACAACTACCCCTTCAACGGCGGCCTGATGGTGATGCCCGGATCACACCGGACGTTCGTGCCCTGCATCGGCCAGACACCGGCCAACCACTACAAGGAGTCGTTGAAGGAACAGGAGATCGGCGTTCCCAGCCGGGAGAACATCACCGCGCTCGCCGCGAAGCACGGCATCGACCAGTTCACCGGCGAGGCGGGCTCGGCGCTGTGGTTCGACGCGAACATCATGCACGGCTCCGGCAACAACATCACGCCGTTCCCGCGGTCGAACATCTTCGTGGTGTTCAACAGTGTCGAGAACACTTTGCAGGAGCCGTTCGCGGCGCCCGCGCCCCGGCCGACCTTCATCGCCAGCCGCGATTTCACCCCATTGGCCCGTGGGCCCCGGGTGTGATGGATCACATGCGCTCTGTTACCGTTAGAGCGTAGTGATCTCGCTCAGCCGGATTGCGGTCACGTGCCAGTCGGTCTTCCACTCGGGGTGGGGCCGGCGAAACCCGTGACCAGGCCGTGTGAGTGTGGCCCCTTGCCAACCGGATCGGGACCGGGCGGCAAGGGGTCGATTTTTGTCGTGGGCTTTCCGCCGATTGGCCGGTAAACCTTTACTTCTCCCCCCTTCTTCGACTTACCTTGGTCACCGGCAGTAAGGGACGGGGGAGGACGAAGTGAGTACGGGGGAGACTGGTGAAGACGACCATGCCGTCATCCGGTTCGGTGTGCTCGGGCCGGTGCAGGCAGTGGTCAACGGGGAACCGGTGGCGTTGGGCGGGCCGGGTGTACGTGGTCTGCTCGCCATGCTTTTGTTACGTCCCAACGAGGTTGTCCCGGTAGAGGACATCCTCGACGGGTTGTGGGGCGATGATCCGCCGCTGACCGCGCGGACCATCGTGCAGAACTACGTTTCGCGATTACGCAGACAGTTACGGCTGGTCGACCCCACTGGATCGGTCTGGATCGACACGCAGTTGCCCGGCTACCAACTGATTGTCGACGAGGACCTGATCGACGTCAGCCAGGCGACGTGGCTGCTCAACCGGGCGAGGCACGAACATCCGGTGCGGCGCGCGGAGATGCTGCGGGAGGCGCTGAGCCTGTGGCGTGGACCGGTTCTGGCCGACGTGTCGCCGCGGATCAGCGCGCCGGAGCTGGACGATCTGCGGTTCGCCGTGCTGGAGGCCCGGATCGAAGCCGATCTCGACCTGGGCAGGCACGCCGAACTGATCGGCGAGCTGGCCACCTTTGCCGAGGCGTATCCGTTCCGGGAGCAGATGATCGCGCACCTGATGCTGGCGCTGTACCGGACCGGCCGGCGGGCGGACGCTCTTGAGGCGTACCAACGTTTCGCGCGCCGGGCGGCCGAGGACCTCGGTATCGATCCAGGCCCGGCGCTGCGGGAACTGCACGAGCGCGTGCTCAACGATGACTCGACTTTGCTGCTGCCCGCGCCCGCGCCGCTCGTCCCGCCGAAGGTCGGTGTGGTCGTGCCCGCGCAGTTGCCGCCCGCGCCGGTCGGATTCCAGGGCCGCGACGAGGAACTGGTCTGGCTCGACCAACTGCTCGCCGAGGACCACGGCGAGGCGACGCCGATCGGCGTGATCTGCGGGCCTGCCGGGATCGGGAAGACCGCGCTGACGGCGTTATGGGGCCGGATGGTCGACCACGAGTTCCCGGACGGCCAGCTTTTCGCTGGGCTGCGCGGATTTCACCCCGAGCACCCGCCGCTCGACCCCGGCGAGGTGCTCGGCCAGTTCCTGCTGACCCTTGGCGTACCGGCGAACGAGGTGCCCGCGGACACCGATGACCGCGCGGCGCTTTACCGTTCGCTGCTCGCACACCGGCGCGTGCTCGTAATGCTTGATGACGCACGGGATTCCGCGCAGGTCAGGCTCCTGCTGCCGGGCGGATCGCGGGCGCTGGTGCTGATCACCAGCCGTGTTCGTCTTGAAGGGATGGTGGCCCGCAGCGGTGCGTGGCTGCTCGATCTGGAACCGCTTCCGGTGGCCGACTCGGTCCGGGTGATCGACTCGATCGTCGGTGCCGGGCGGATCGAGCACGCCCGGCTCGAGCGGTTCGCCGAGTTATGCGGCGGTTGGCCACAGGCGTTACGGATCGTCGCCGCACGGCTTGCCGCGCGCCAGGAATGGATCGCCGACGAGCTGATCGCCGAACTCGGTGACGAACGCACGAGGTTGGCCGCGTTGGCGGCGGAACACTCCGATACCAGTGTGCGGGCCGGTTTCGAGCTGACGTACCGGCGGCTGGCCGAGCCGGACGCGTTCCGGTTGCTCGGCATGTTCCCCGGACCGTCCATCAGTCCGGGCGCGATGGCCGCGCTGCAGTCGCTCGACGTCGCCGCGGCCCGGCGAAACCTGCGGGCGCTCGCCGACGCGTTCATGGTGACCGAGACCAGCCAGGACGTGTTCGTGATGCACGATCTCATTCGCCTGCACGCCAAGGAGCTCGCTCCGGTCGGCGACGAGCGTGCGGCCGCGGTCGACCGGCTCGTCTCGTACTACCTCGGTGCCGCTGACGCCGCTCGGCGGTTCTTCGGGCCGATGGCTTACCCCGCCGGGAAAACGGACAATTACGACTTTGGTGATGTCGGACAGGCGGTGTTGTGGTTCGAGCGGGAGTGGCCGACTCTGTTGGCCCTGTTGGACCTTGCGACTCCTGGCGACGCGTGGCGGCTCGCCCGGATGGCTCACGACTTCTGGGTTGCCCGCCCGACCCGGCCTTCGATTGTCCACAAAGGACTGGCGATCGCGGTTTCCGCTGGTGATCTTGAGGGTGAGGCGTGGCTGCGGCACGCCCGGTGCGCTTTGGGGTATTCCGCGGAAACGGTTCCGGATGCCGTGCGGGTCATCGAGATCGCCGCCCAGCTCGGCGACTCCCGCCTTGCCGCCGTGGGACATGAAGCGTTGGCAACTGTCTACAGTGGAGAGGAAGCGCTGGCGGAGTTCGCCAAGGCCCTTGAGCACTACCAGGAAGTGGGCGAGCCCGGGCTTTCCGTGCTCACGCACGCCCGACTCGCGTTGCTGTACGTGGAAATGGGCGACAACGGGACAGCGGAACGACACGCCCGTACCGCGGTCGAGCATGCGGACGCGGTGTTCGCCGAGGCGTTCTGCCGGGAAGTGTTCGGCCGTGTGCTGTCCGCGCAAGGCGCTGTTTCCGCCGCACAGCAACAATGGCGGCGATCCTTGGAACTGTACGCGCAGGTCAGCGAGCGCCGGGCGGAACAAATGCGGGATTTGATCGACGGCGTTTAGCGCACAGTTAGTGATGTTGATTGACGAGCTGGCAGGCTACCCGCGGCGCCACACCGGGGGCGGCCGGCACGCCGAGGGGGAGTGCCGGCCGGGCACCTTCAATCGTTGACGGGAATGTCGCCCAATGGGCGCAGTTCCGGGCGTTTCGGGGTCACACCGTCCCCCATGGACTCGCCCTTGATGTGCCGTTTGACCCACGGCATCAGGTGAACCCGCGTCCAGTCCAGATCGGCCTTGCGCAACTTGAACCACGACGTGATCCGCTCCTGCGGCGGCCACGGCTCGCGCCAGTCCTCGTCGGTCGGCACACCGAGCACCTCGGCCGCGCGCAACGCGATCCGCCGATGCCCCTCGGAGGAGAAGTGCAGCCGGTCGTCGCTCCACGCCCGCGCGTCACTGAGCACGTGCATCGCCCACAGATCCACGATCCGCGCGCCATGCCGGTCGGCGATGGCGTGCAGATGCTCGTTGTAGATGGCGACCTTCGCGCGAACCCGGCGCACCATCGGCATCGCCTTGGGGTCCGGACCAGCGAAGATCAGCACCTCGCTGCCGGCGTCCTGAACGTCCACAATGGCTTGCTCAAGCCGGCCGGCGAGCTCGTCGACATCACTGCCCGGCACGATCAGGTCATTGCCGCCCGCGCAGATGGTGACGAGGTCAGGCTTGGCTGCGATGGCCAACGGCACCTGCTCGTCGATGATCTCGGTCATCATCTTGCCGCGAATGGCGAGGTTGGCGTACCGGAAGTTCGGGTCCCGCTCGGCCATCAACTCGGCAAGGCGATCCGCCCACCCCCGAAACCCGCCAGACTCGTCCGCGTCGCTCAACCCCTCGGTGAAGCTGTCCCCGATTGCGACCCAGCTACCCCAGCCCACGCCATCCCTCCCGAAGGTCGTTGCCGCCCCCAACCAAAGGTCAGGATGCCTAATGGACGGCTACCTACGCCACCGTCGGTTGCAATTGGCAATACAGCCGTCACGGTGTGTGATTTACTGGGTCGGTTTGTTCTGGTGTTGACGGCTTTGACCAGCAAAGTCAGTGGCGAAGAACACTCGGGAGTCACTGTCCCATTACGACTGCAGGTGTATGCCGGAACCGATCACCTCGTTCCGACATCACAGTTACGATGCGGAGTTGGAGAGGAATCGCCTAACCGGGGGACACGATGCCAGACGGGACGCCCAAGCCGGATCCGAACGACCCGGCTTACCAGGACGCCTACCAGCGCGCCATGGAAGAAGGCCGCAAGGACAACACTGGCGGCGGCCTCTTCGGCATCTTCGAGACCATCGCGGACATGGCGACGGCCGCGGAGGCTGGCGCGTTCGCTGTCCGTCCGGACGTCGCCCAGGAAGTCGTCAAGCAGCTCACCAAGATCCAAGACCAAGTGGCGAAGATGCAACGAGGAGTCATGGGTACGGCGATGGGCCAGAAGCTTGGCGGGGGTTATGCGGCACAAGTCGCGACGTTCAATACGCAAGTGACCGAAGAGGGACCAGGCAAGCTGCTGACAACGTTTTCTGGCGAACTCGAGCAGCTCAAGGCCGCCGTGGAGAAGAGCATCGCTCACTACACCGGTTCGGACAGTGGTAACCGTCGCCGGGTTGACGGCGCAGGAGGAGGACTGTGAGTCGCATGGCTCGCTCTAGGTTTGGCCTGGTGGCTGCAGGCCTGGTGGCATTGGCTGCCGTGGCAGGCTGTTCGCAGGAGGAGCCAGGTAATCCAGTCGGTTCCCCTGGGACGTCCGTGCCTTCGTCGCCGAAGACCACGTCACCTTCGCAGACATCGTCCCGGCCGAATGGCAGCGCGATTGACACGTGCTCGTTGCTTCCGGATGCCGATGCCGCAAGACTCGGTCTCAGTACTCCTGGCGAGCCGGGAAGGATTGGTGGCATGCCGGGCTGCGACTGGACCGCATCCGGAAAATTCGGTGTCGCCATCACGTCGAGCAACAAGGGCTTGAGTGGTACCCCAGGTGAGAGTGTGTCCCTGCCAAAACGCAAAGCGGTCCAGGCTGTGGATCTTGATGGCGGGCAAGGATGTGGCATCGCCATGGAGGTCTCTGCCTCGTCGACTGTGCTTGTGATTGTCTCACCTGTTGGTGGCGGATCGGGCGCGCAGGTATGCCCGCAGGCTCTTGAAATTGCGAAGATCGTTGATGCCAGGTTGCCGTAGGGGAGGGTGACATGACTTACGAGCCCAAAGTTCCGCCGTCGAATGTGTACGTCCCTGGGCAGAGTCACCAGGTGTTGGCGGACTGGGTGAAGACCGGTGAGCAGGCTGATGCTGAAGGCCTCGCGCAGACCTGGCAGGACTGGGGCAATGGTCTGCAGGAAGCGTCCAGGGACTTGTTCGTCGCGGTCTTCGGCTCTCAGGACGGCTGGACAGGCCAGGCCGCCAACGCGATGCGTGAGCAACTGCGCAGGGTAGCCGAGTGGAGCAAGAAAACGGGGGAAGGTTTCAACAAGGCCAGCACGGCCTTCACCCAGCAGGGTGAAGCCGTCGGTACCGCAAAGAACGCGATGCCGGAGCCGGTGAACTTCAGCCCTGAGCAGATGATCAAGGACGCCGCCAAGGGCGGGATCATCGACCTGATCAAGCTGCCTGGCGCGATGTACGAGCAGCACCAAAAACAGCAGCAAGCGTACGAGCAGGCAATCCAGGTCGTTGCTCAGCGGGACGCGGCCCTGCAGGCAGCGGCTTCATCGGTCCCGCCGTTCGAGCCACCCCCGAAGGTTGGCGACGGTGGCATCAAGGAGCCGCCGCCGAACAACCCGCCGATGCCTGGTAGCTCGGGATTCCGCCCGGGCACGGGTGGGACCGGCAGCCGCGGCCAATTCGCCGGAGGCGGAGGCAGTGGTGGCGGCGGTGCAGGCGGGGGCGGTTCGATCCCCGGCTTCAACGGCGGCAACGGGTTCGGGCCCAACGACCCGAACAACCCGAACGGCAACGACCAGAACACGCCGCCGAACGTCAACATCCCCGGCATGCCGATCGGCACCGGGACCTCTGGCTACAACCCTGGCCCGCCGCCCTCGACCAACTTCGGTGGCGGTAACCCCAACCCGTTCGCGGCGGGGCCGACCGCTGCCGGTGGTGGCGGGAACTTTGGTGGTGCCTTCGGTGGTGGGTTCGGGCCTGGTGGTGCGCCGCGGCCTGGTGGCGGGTTCGGTCCCTTGGGGTCTGGGACCGCTGCCGGGGCTCAAGGGCCTGGTGCCGGCGCTCCGCCACCTGGGGCCGGCATGGGAGGTGGCCGTGGGGCCGCTGGTGCTGGGCGTGGTGGCATGGGTGCGGGCGGTATGGGCGGTGGCGCCGGACGGGGTGAAGGTGGCGAGGATGAAGAGCACCAGCGGCCGTCGTACCTCGTTGAGCCTGACCCCGATGCGACTTTCGGCACTGATCAGCTGACCGCGCCGCCGGTGATCGGCGGATGATTCGGGAGCTGTCGCTGCCCGCGCTCGACGCGTTGTGGGAGGACCTGCGGCTTGGGTCCATCCCGTTTCCGCTCGAGGTCCGCTCACATGGCGAGACCATCGAGGAACGCATGCGGATTAAGGCCGCGGTGTACTCCGACCTGGAGAACCGCGGCCTGGCCCGCCGAAGGAGAGCAGAGCCGGAGCTTGAGGATGCGTTGACGCTCCTCGCGCGCCCGACGATCAGCATCGACAACGTCGCGATGCTGGACATGCGGGACCAGAAGTCCGTCAAGGCCATGGTCGTCGCCACCGGCCGGCAGGCCATGCTCGTCATACAGCGGGACCTCAAGATCAGCTTTACGCCCATCCGGGAGACCGCGCTCGCCGCGTCCATTGTGGACGTTTTGCCGCACGTCAAGGCCGGCCCCGGGCAGCCGATGACCCTTCCGCTCGACGCGCTCAGTGGCGGCAGCCACCGTCGTCCTGATCCTGAGCACCGGATGAACATGCAACGGCTACAGGCCGTGATGCAGCGGCCTGTGCTACGCGCCGGGCAGTTCGGAATCACGGTGCGGGACCGGCAGGGGCGGGTGAATCGGCTTCCGGGCATCGGCTGGTTCGACACCGATGCCGGCCGCTACATGAACGTCATCCGTGAGGCGTGGCTCACACTCACCCCGGCCGATGGTGCACGAATCGCGCACCGACTCTCCGAAGAGCTCCTTCGGGCGCTACAAAATTAGGCATGCCTAAGGCAGGCTGGAAGGGTGACTAAGCGGGAGTCGCTCGGTGAGGTGCTCGGCGGACGCCGGGGCGCACTCGACGCGAGCATTCCGCCGTTGGCCTTCGTCATCGGGTGGCTGGCGGCGGACCAGTCGATCGGCATCGGCGCGGTCGCGGCGCTCGGCGTCAGCGTGCTCTTCGGGACGTATCGCCTGATCAAGGGCGGGAAGATCACGAATCTCGTGGTCAGTGTCGCGCTCGTGGGCGCGGCCGCCCTGATCGCCTTCCACACCGGCAGAGCCCAGGACTTCTTCCTGCTCAGGCTGCTGTCCAACGGCGCGAGCGCGCTGCTCTGGGCCGCCAGCATCGTGGTGCGGTGGCCGCTGCTCGGGGTGGTCGTCGGCGTCGTGATCGGCCAGAAGACCAAGTGGCGCCAGGATCCTGACCTGCTGAAAGCCTATTCGCGGGCGAGCTGGGTGTGGGTGCTGCTGCAGTACACCACCCGCGTGATCATCTGGGGTCTGCTGTGGTGGGCAGGCGAAGTCGTCGCGCTGAGCGTGGTCACGTTCGTCATGTCGTGGCCGTTGGTCGCGGCCACGGTCGCGGTGAGCGGAGTGGTGCTGTTCCGCTCACTCCCGAAAGACCACCCAGGTTTGCGTCATCCGCGAACGAGTTCGGACGGCCGCGGCGCCGACGGTCCCAACACGTCGACCGCGGCCAACCAGACGGCTCCGGTCGCGCCCTCGGTGGAGAAGTAGATCGGCAGATCGCCGAGACGCTCTCGCAGCAGCACACCGACCGGGCTCTCCGGTCCCACCACGCTGCCGATCAGCACGACCGGGCTCTGCTCACCCGGCGAGCGGGTGTCGGCGACCATCCCGGCGAGCACGTCCACAGTCCGCGTGACGATGTCGACGGCAACGGGATCGCCCGAGGTGTAAGCGGCGGACACGAAAGGCGCGAACCGGGCGAGCCGGATCGGCTGTTCGGCGTTCGCTGCGGTGATCAGCCGTTGCCACAACAACTGGTGATCGTCGCCGACCGTGCCGATCGCCTCGATGAGCACGGCCTGCGCCAGCGGCCCGTCGGGTACGTGGGTTTCCAGCAGCCTCAGCACGGCGCGAACCGCCTCGCGGCCCATCCAGTACGCGGAGCCCTCGTCGCCGAGCAGCCACCCGATCCCGCCGACCACCCGGGCCATCCGGTGGTTCTCGATTCGTGAGGCGATCGAACCGGTGCCGGCGACCAGGATCGTGCCGGACGGCTCGGAGGTCATCGACGCGAACGCGGCCTCCTGGTCGGTGATCACGCGGATCTCGCAGCCGAGCCCGAGTGTGCTCCACGTGTCGTGAAACACAGCGGCGACTTCCGGGTCGGTGAGCTTGGACGACCCCGCCATGCCGACGACGCAGGCCTTGCACTCCGCCGGGTCGAGGTCACGGATGGCCAGCGTGATCGCCTCGGCGATCCGCGCGGCGGCCACGTCATACGGATGCGAGTTGGGGTTCGCGCCACCGGAGGCACCCCGGCCGAGTCGGAAGCCGTCCAAGTCAACGGCCAGTGCCCTGCTGCCGGTGCCGCCTGCGTCCACGCCGACCACGTAGCTCACTGCTGCTCCATTCGGAGTAGTATCCACTCTGCCCGCTTCGTCTTACCCCCTCGGCGAAGCGGGTTTCTCACGTTGTGACTGAAGAATCTCGTCAATTATTAACTAGACTCCATGGACTGTTCGCCGATACGCTAGCACTGGTCTGGACCAATTGGAGGGGAAGTTTGAGTACTGTCCTCGCCGCGCAGAAGGCCCTGATCGGCCGCGGCTTCACTGGCCCGGTGTCCGTCCGTATCGAGGACGGCCGGATCGCCCAAGTCATCGAATCCGCGGACGGCGAGGCGGCGAACGGCCTGCTCACCCCCGGTCTGGTCGACATACAGGTGAACGGCGCGTTCGGCGCCGACTTCGCCGAGATCGACGAGGAAGGACTGCGCCGGATCGTGCGCAACCTGCCGTCGACCGGTGTCACCAGGTTTCTGCCCACCTTGATCACCGCGGACCTGACCGCGCTGCTCGAGCAGGCGCGGGTGCTGCTCAGTGCAGTGTCCACTGTGAACGGTGCCGGTGCGCAATCGCTTGGCGTACACCTGGAAGGCCCATTCCTCTCGCCCAAACGGCCGGGCGTGCACGACCCCTCCTTGATGGTCCCGCCGACCCCCGAACGGGTCGACGCGGTACTCGAATTGCGTGACGCGCTGCGGATGGTCACGCTCGCGCCGGAATTGCCCGGCGGTTTCGACGCGGTCAAAAGGCTTACCGAAGCGGGTGTTCTGGTCGCCGTGGGTCACACGGATGCGACGGGTGCGGAGACGAGTAAGGCCGCGGACCTGGGCGCGCACATGATCACGCACTTGTTCAACGCTCAGCGGGGGCTTGGGCATCGGGAGCCTGGTGTGCCGGGCGTGGCGCTGGTCGACGACCGCTACACCCTTGGCCTGATCGCGGACCTCGCGCACGTCGGCGCGGACGCTTGCCGACTGGTGTTCAAAGCCGCGGGCGACCGTGTTGCGCTCGTGACGGATGCTGTGGCGGCGGCTGGGATGCCGCCGGGGGTGTACCGGCTTGGTGGGGCGGACGTGCTGCTGTCGGATGACGGTGTGCCTCGGTCGGCCGAAGGGACCATTGCGGGAAGTGCGTTGACGCTGGACCGTGCGGTTCGCAACATCATCTCGATTGGGGTTGACCCGGTTACGGCTTTCCGGGCTGCGACGGTTGTTCCGGCCGACACGATCGGGGAGTCGGCGCTTGGGCGGATTGAGCCGGGTGCGCTGGCGGATCTCGTTCTGTGGGATGACGAGCTGAAGCCGAGCAAGGTTTGGGTGGAGGGGAAGCTGGTGTACGACGCGGCTACCGCTGAGCCGGACACGCCGCTCCCGCCTCATCGTGAGGCTGCTGGTCAGCCGCTCTAGAACGAACAGAGCCTCGGGGTTTCCCGGGGCCTTTGCTGATGGGGCGCGCTGGGCTTGCTTTCGGCGCTTCGCTGTGGGTCACTGCGGCGCGCGCTGTGCCTACTCGGCGCGCAGGTGTGCGGGGTCGGCGCGATTTGGTGTGGAGCACCCAGCCTGGCTCCTGCCGCTGTGGTCTCCAAGGAGGCTGTGTCTTTTTCTGGGCAGCCGCAAAGCAGGACCAAAACCGCGGGCAGGACCTGCGGCCCTGCCCGCCGACAAGCTTATTTGCGGCGCCACTCCACACAAAATCGCGCCGACTACTGCTTAGGGCGCGCCTTTCTGTCGCTTGGGGCGCGCCTCAGTTGGTGGCTGGGGCGCGCCTCCGCTGGGGCTAGGGCGCGCCTGTTGTTGTGCTGGGGCGCGCCTTCGCTCTGGTTAGGGCGCGCCTTCGGTGGCCTTGAACCGAATCGCGCCCCACCACGAGCCCTGCCCCTTCGAACGGCGGCCCACCCTCCGCGACCGAAACTTTCGCTAGCGGGTCTTGGTGACCTTGGACAGACCGCGTGGACTGTCCGGGTCGCCGCCGCGCGCGAGCGACAGCCCGAGCGCAAGCCGTTGCAGCGGAAGGACTTCCAGGATCGGAGCCACTTCCTCGGCCGTCTCCGGCAGCACAATCCGTGAACTCGCGGGAACGTCCGAGGCCGCCGAGCCAACCGCGAGAACGTCAGCACCGCGCTGGCGCACAGTGTCCACGACATCACGCATCGCTTCGCCGCCCTTGCCCGCACTGGTCACGGCGACGACACCGGTGTCGGAGTCGATCGCGGCGACTGGGCCGTGCAAGAGGTCTGCGCCGCTGTATGCACGTGCTGCCAGGTAGCTGGTTTCGGCGAGTTTCAAGGCACCTTCTGCCGCGGTTGCCGAGGAGTATCCGCGGCCGGTTGTCACCATTCGTTCCACGAAGCGGTATCGGGCGACCGCTTCGTCTACCGAAGAGTCGATCGTGGACAGCGCTTGCGCGGCGAGTTCTGGTAGCTCAGCGGCTTTCTCGCCTTGTCCACCCTGGACAGAGTCGATCAAGAGGTACAACGCCAGCAGTGTCGCGGTGTATGTCTTCGTCGCCGCGACGGCTTTTTCTACGCCGGCGTTAACGTCCACCGACAACTCTGCCGCTCGTGCGAGTTCGGAGTCCGGGTTGTTCGTGACGGCCACGGTGAGTGCGCCGCGGTCACGCGCGGCTGCCGTCGCTTCGATCAGGTCGGGTGAGCCGCCACTTTGGCTCACAGATATGTACAGGACGTCGTGCAGGTCCGGTTTTGCGTTGTACAACGTCGTCGTCGATGCCGAGACCAGTCCCGCGGGCAGTTCGAGCAGGACTTCTATCAAATACTTCGCATACAACGCCGCGTGGTCGGAAGAACCACGGGCTGCGAGCAGCGCGAAGCGCGGCCTGCGTTCGGCGATCGCGCCACCAACAGAGGCGATCAACGGCCGGCTTCCGGTGACCGCTGCGAACACCTCCGGCTGCTGAGCGATCTCGGCACTCATGTGCCTGCCGGGCGTTTCGTCGGTCATCGTCCCTCCCGTAGTAGGTCTAGACCAATCGTAATGGGCGGGCAACCGCGTCCGCCACGTGAGACGATGTGATGCCAGTTTGTCACTCCAATGGGCAACTCAGTGGGGTTTGATCGCATCTGAGCCGGTGGCAGGGCATGCTGTGGGGGTACGCCTTGAGGAGGAGGCCATGCTGGAGACATCGTCCGCCGCTACGCCGGACGCCGCGGCCGCTGCGCGCCTGCAGCGCGAGCCGAAGTACTGGGGTTTGAAGCGGCATCTGCTGGATCTGTTGAGCGCGTTGCCGCCAGGCTCGCCGATCCCGACCGAGCGCTCGCTCGCAGCGGAGTTCGACGTCTCGCGCACCACCGTGCGCCAGGCGCTGGCCGAGCTGACGGTGGAAGGCAGGCTGCTGCGGGTACAGGGCAAGGGGACCTTCGCCGCCGAGCCCAAAGTGGCGCAACGGCTGCACCTTTCGTCCTATACGGAAGACATGCGGGCACAGGGACGTGAACCATCTTCACGTTTGCTTGAGGTTTCCGAGCTTCCGGTGGAAGCGGAACTGGCCCGGCTACTGGGAATCCGCGCGGGCGCGAAAATCCTGCGACTGCACCGGCTGCGGTTCGCCGACGGCGAGCCGATGGCGCTGGAGACCACACACTTGCCGTTGGGGCGCTTCCGTGGCCTGCGTCGTTACATCACCAGCGGCGGCTCCCTTTACCAAGTGTTGCGGGAACGCTTCGGAGTGGAGTTGGGGCACGCCGAGGAGACCATTGAAACCGGTCTCGCCGGTCCGCAGGAAGCCGAACTGCTCGGCGCGGACGTCGGCATGCCGATGTTGTTGCTGTCGCGGCACTCCTTCGGCACGGACGGCCGTCCGGTCGAGTGGGTGCGGTCGGTGTATCGCGGCGACCGGTACAAGTTCGTGGCGACCCTGAACCGTCCAAACGGGTGAGTCGCTGTTCCAGGCGACCCCGGCGTCGATGATCCACATGCGACGCCGGGCGTGGTTTCCGGTCGCGGGCTGCGCTGGGGAGACGACCGATCGTAGGCTTGTCAGCCGGAGAGGTCGGCAGCCTGCACCGCACCCTGGTGCGGAATAGTCCCGGAGATGCCGGGGTTGGCTTGCGTGTGCTGCTTCGACCGCCATCATCTCCGCCGAGGCCGCGACAACTTTCCTTCGCCGTTTGTGACACCCGGCGGCGGCGGGCTCGCGCCACTAGAGTCAGTGCGATTCGGGACTAGGCTTGGCCAGGTCGAAAGGTATAGGCATTGATCGAATCGGGCGTGCTGTGAGTATCCGTTGGGGGACGCCGGTTGCCCGTGGGGTGCTGGCCACCACGATCATGGCGTCGGGCATGGCGATGCTCGACGGGACCGTCGTCAACGTCGCGTTGCCGACGATCGGCAAGGAGCTTGAGGCGTCCGTCGCGGGTCTGCAGTGGATCCTCGACGGATACCTGCTCTCACTTGCCTCCCTGATCCTCATCGCCGGATCACTGGGCGACCGCTATGGCCGTCGCAAGGTGTACGTCCTGGGCATCGTGTGGTTCGGCGTCGCCTCCCTCCTCTGCGGGATCGCGCCGACCACCGAGCTCCTTGTGGTCGCGCGGATTCTGCAAGGCATCGGTGGCGCTCTGCTCACTCCCGGTTCGCTCGCGATCCTTCAGTCCTCTTTCGACCGTGCGGACCGGGCTCGGGCGATCGGCGCTTGGTCCGGTTTGGGCGGAATCGCCGCCGCCATCGGGCCGCTCGTGGGTGGCCTGCTTGTGCAGGCGTGGTCGTGGCGGCTCGCGTTCCTGATCAACCTGCCGATCGCGGTCGTCTGCGTCTGGATGGCTCGTAAGTACGTTCCCGAATCGCGGGACGAGCAGATGCGGGGACATCCGGACATCATCAGCTCGGTACTCGGTGCTGTCGGACTCGCCGGGCTCACGGCCGCTCTGGTCGAGGCGCCGGTGCGCGGGCCCGATCCGATCGTGCTGATCGCCGCGGTCCTTGGTGTCGCTGGGTTGACCGCGTTCGTCGTTCTCCAGTTGAAGTCGCGGGACCCGCTTGTGCCGCCGGACATGTTCCGTGACCGCACGTTCACACTCTCGAACGCGCTGACGTTCGTGGTCTACACGGCGCTGGGCGGCGTGATGATGCTGCTGGTCCTGCAGCTCCAGGTGTCGCTTGGCTACTCGCCGACCGCCGCGGGCATCGCCGGGCTGCCCATCACGATCATCATGTTGCTGACGTCCTCGCTGTCCGGTCGTATCGCGCAGAAGATCGGGCCACGGTTGCAGCTCGTGGTCGGGCCGTTGGGTATCGCGGCGGGAACGTTGCTGATGATGCGGATCGAGCCGGGTGCCTCGTACCTGACCGAGGTGCTGCCCGCGGTCGTGGTCTTCGGCCTTGGTTTGACGACCGTGGTCGCGCCTGTCACGGCAACCGTGCTCGCGGCCGCTGAGGATCGGCACGCGGGCGTCGCGTCAGGCGTGAACAACGCGATCGCGCGGACGGGCAGTCTGCTGGCGGTCGCCGTGTTGCCCGCGGTCGCAGGGCTGAACGGCGAGGCGTACGCCGATCCTGTGGCTCTCACGAGCGCGTGGCAGACGTCTCTGATGATCTGTGCTGTGCTCGCGGCTGTGGGTGGGTTGTTGGCGCTGGGCGTGCGCAACGACGTGCTCAGCGGACCGCCGGAGCCGGAGCACGAGTCCCCGGCGCCGGGCGAATGCATGCATTGCGGCGTCGAAGGCCCGCCAACACACATCAGGTCGTCAAGATCTCCGCAAGCATCTGTGGATTGATGTTGCCGCCGGACACCACGGCCACGGTCCGGCCAGGCACGGCCGCACCTTTCAGGTAGGCGGCGACCGTCGTGGCGCCGCTGGGCTCGGCGACCAGGTGCGACTTGTGCGCGAGCACGCGGATGGCCTCGCGCATCTCGTCCTCGGTCACGGTGATCATGCCGTCGATGACCTTCTGCAGGTGCGCGAATGTCAGCTCGGACGGCTGTGACCGCAGGCCGTCGGCGATCGTGCGGTTGCGGTCCTCGACCGACCAGGTCACGCGGTGCCCCGCGGCCAGGCCCTCGGTCGTGTCCGCCGCCAGCTCGGGCTCCACACCATAGATACGTGCGTTCGGGCACAGCGCCCGGATCGCGGTGCCGATGCCGGATGCCAGGCCACCGCCGCTGATCGGGATCAACACGACCTCGACGTCCGGCAGGTCGTGCGCGATCTCCAGGCCCGCCGTGCCCTGCCCGGCGATCACGTCGGGGTGGTCGAACGGCGGCACCAGCACCCCGCCGGTCTTCTCGACCAGGGCGTCCGCGTACTCCTCGCGTTTGCCGACCGGGCAGAGCACCACCTCGGCGCCGTACGAGCGGGTCTTCTCGATCTTCACCGTGGGCGTGTCCTCGGGCATCACGATGTGCGCCGGAACGCCGTACGCCCTTGCGGCATACGCAACAGCTTGCGCGTGGTTGCCACTCGAGTACGCGACGACGCCGCGCGCCCGCACGGGATCGTCGAGGCGGGCCAACGTGTTGAAGGCACCCCGGATCTTGAACGCGCCGATCGGCTGGAGGTTCTCCGGTTTGATCCACAGTGGACGTTCCGGGTCCGCCCACATCGCCGGCAGCAGCGGGGTTCGCACCACCCACTCCCGCACCCGGTCGGCAGCGGCTTTCACGTCGTCGATAGTCACCAGTTCCACGATGACCATCCTCTCACCCGCAAGATTGTCCATTGTGGACTCCTGATGTGCCGGTGCTCACGTTCGGGCAACGATTAACGGCCGGTCAGCGTCGATTCAGACGATGAGTGCTGAGCATAAAAATGGATTTCACCCGAGTCAGATCGCCGTCGCGGCGCTCTCGGCTGTCACGGCTGCGATCTTGGGCTCGACACTCGGTGTCGCGGGAACGGTACTCGGTGCCGCAATTGGTGCGATCGTGACGACCCTCGCAACCGAGCTGTACGCCAGATCGATTGACCGAGTTCGTAGCCGAGTTGTTAAGTCTTCGGTCGACTCGGACGAGTCACCGGACAAGAAAACACGGCGCGTGCGCTGGCAATTACTCGCTGGCACTCTCGCCGCATTCGTTCTCGGCATGGTTGTGATCACCGGTATCGAATGGGTACGTGGTGAACCCCTTTCCGGTGACGCTAAGACCACGATTGGTGGCGTTCTGCAGCGGCCGGATCGCGGCGAGCAAAAATCAACTTCTCCACAAAAGGCACCGCCGCCGCCAACGGTCACAGTTACCGAAACGCCGTCACAGCCGCCAACGACGACCACGACCACTTCGCCGCCCGCGTCTGGATCGAGCCCGTCGAGCTCGTCTTCAGCGCCGAGTACGACTACTGATCCGGTTCAGTCGGATACGCCGAGTGCGCCAGCGAGCCCGCACTAAAGCGCTCTGTTCAGGCATGATTACAGCCCGTACATCTTTGGTGTGATTTGGAACACAATTTCGCCCTGTTCGGGCCATTGTGTAACGCGAGCGCGATTCATACGCTCGCTTGCGGAGGGTGACCCGGAAGAGTGACGAATGAACACTCGAACAGGTGACGGGGTGAGTCGACCACCCCGTCACCTATTCCTTGAAAGCCCGTGAGCCGGCCCTGCATCCAGCTCACGGGTCCCTGCACCCAAGGAGACGACATGAACCCAAGGAAAACGGCCCGGTTAACCGGTGCCGTCCTCATTGCCGCCGCCATGGCTGTGATGCACAGTCTACCCGCGTCCGCGGCATCTTCGGGTGGCACTTCTGCAACAGATTTGGCAGTTGTTCAGATCGAGGCCGAAAATCCCGGTCTGCTCGCCGCCATGAAGCGCGATCTGGGACTGGATGCGGCTGCCGCCAGTGAGCTCATGGTTACTCAGTCCGCTGCGGCCGCGACGGAGAATTCGCTGCGTACGGCGTTGGGCGAGAGCTTCGGTGGCGCCTACTTCGACGCCGCCACAAGGAAATTGGTCGTCGGTGTGACTGACGCGGGCAAACTCGCGACCGTGACAGCCGCAGGCGCGACGGCCAAAATCGTTGCGCATAGTGCGGCCCAGTTGGACTCAACCGTCGCGCAACTGAACGCCCGCGAGGCCAGCGCACCGTCCTCGGTGACCGGTTGGTACGCCGACACTGTGACCAACGAGATAGTCGTAACGGCCCTCCCCGGCACCGCTGAAGCCGCGAAAGCCTTCGCGGGCTACAACGTTCGGGTGAAAGAAGAAGCGGCGCCACAGCCGTTCGTCAAGGGCGGCGACGCGTACTACATCGGCAGCTCCCGGTGCTCCGTCGGTTTCACTGTGCGAGGCGGCTATGTCACAGCCGGGCACTGTGAAACGGAGACCGGCAGCTCTCAGCCGAACAACGGCACGTGGGCAGGCTCGTCCTTCCCAGGCAACGACTACGCGTGGGTACGCACTTCCGGTGTCACGCTTGAGCCGCGGGTCGGCAACGTGACGGTTCGGGGTTCGTCCTCGGCCGCGACCGGCGCGGACGTCTGCAAGGCGGGTTCGACTACCGGATACACCTGCGGCAGGGTCGGTTCCAAGAACCAGACCGTCCGCTACTCGCAGGGCACCGTCACCGGTCTGACCGCTACGAACGTGCGTTGTGCTGGCGGCGACTCCGGCGGTGGCTTCATCACCCCTGCCGGACAGGGCCAGGGCGTCGTCTCCGGTGGCAACACCTCGACGTGCTACTTCCAGCCGCTTGGCGAGATCCTCTCCAGGTACGGCCTGAGCCTGCTCACGGGCTGACAGCCAGCTGTGACTTCAACAAGCTGGCGGCAGCGCGCGGGTCTTCCGCCTCGGTGATCGCGCGCACGACCACCGCACGGGAGGCGCCTGCCGCCAGCACTTCCGGCATCCTGTCCGCGTCGATACCGCCGATGGCGAACCACGGCCTTGCCGGGTTCTCCTCGGCGGTTCGTCGTACCAGCTCGAGTCCGGGTGCCGGCCGGCCCGGCTTGGTCGGCGTCGGCCAGCACGGGCCGGTGCAGAAGTAGTCCACGCCCTGCTCGATGGCGGCCGCACGAGCCTGGTCGACGTCATGCGTCGAGCGGCCGATGATCATTTCTTCGCCGACGATCCGGCGCGCGTACTTCACCGGCAGGTCGTCCTGCCCGAGGTGCAGCACGTCCGCGCCGACCGTGGCCGCGATGTCCGCCCGGTCGTTGACCGACAGCAGCGCGCCGTGCTTGGCGCAGACACCGGCGATCAGTTCGAGGGCCTTGATCTCCTGCCGTGCTTCGAGCGTTTTCGCGCGCAGCTGCACGATGTCCACGCCGCCCGCGAGCGCCGCGTCCACGAAGTCCGCCAGGTCGTCGCGCATGTCGGTGCACAGGTAGAGCCGTGCTTCGGCCAGCTTGCGCCTGAGGTCTGTCCCACTGAGTCCGGGCATACCTTGATTTCTACGCTATTCTGATGACCGGTCCGCACGGGAGCCTGGCGAAACCGGGCTGAGAGGGAACTTGAGGAGTTCCGACCGTCGAACCTGATCCGGGTCATGCCGGCGCAGGGAGCGTGTTGTGGTCAAAGGAAAGATCGTAGTCGTCGGGGCAGGCGTGATCGGCCTGTCGGTCGCGTGGCGTGCCATGGCTTCCGGATGGCGGACTCTTGTGGTTGACCCGCAACCGTGTTCGGGCGCGTCCTGGGTCGCGGGCGGCATGCTCGCGCCGACAACCGAGGCGTGGCCGGGCGAAGAACCGTTGCTGGAGCTGGGCGAGGCGTCACTGCGCGGCTGGCCGGAGTTCGCGGCCGAGCTGGGTGACGTCGGCCTGCGAACGGAAGGCACGGTGGTGGCGGCCTTCGACTCGGCCGACGCCGACCAGCTCGCCATTCTGGCCGAGCACCTGGCTTCCATCGGGCGGAAAGTCGATCGGCTGACCGGTCCGGAACTCCGCAGAATGGAACCGACGCTGTCCACGTCGGTCCGCAGTGGACTGTCCGTACCGGGCGATCTGGCCGTGGACAACCGGAAGCTGCTGGACGTGCTGCGGTCGAAGGTGGAATTCCTCCATACGGAAGTGAAAGCGGTCCGGCCGGGTGCGGTGGATCTCGGAGACTCCACTGTGGACTGTGACGTGGTCGTCATCGCGGCCGGGGCATGGAGCAGGAATCTGCACCCACGGCTGAACTCGTTGATACGGCCGGTAAAGGGCGAGATCCTGCGACTGAAACCTGGGCGCGGTGCGCTGCCGCTCGGCCGGACCATCCGGGCCTTGGTCGAATCAAGGCCGGTGTATCTCGTTCCCCGAGGCACGGGCGAAGTCGTGCTCGGCGCGACGCAGTACGAAGCCGGGTATGACACGGAAGTCGCCGTGAAGGGCGTTCGGGATCTGTTGCTGGACGCGGAACGTGTGGTCCCCGGCATCTCCGAGTACGTCCTCGTGGAAACCGCGGCGGGCGTACGAGCGTCGAGTCTGGACAACCTGCCGGTGATCGACTGGCTGGAGCCGGGCGTGCTGGTGGCCAGCGGGCATCACCGGAACGGCCTACTGCTCGCCCCGATCACCGCGGACACCGTGGTGGCCTTGCTCGACGGCGAACCGATCCCCGAAGCGGCGAAGGCAGCCAGATTGGAGTCACGAGGATGAAGGCACGCGTCAATGGTGTCGAACGTGAGCTGGCCGACGGCGCGACGGTCGCGGATGTCGTGCGGCTGCTGGAAATCGGAGAGAACGGCATCGCCGTCGCGGTGAACGGCGAAGTCGTGCCCCGCGCCCGCCACCCGCACACCGTGGTCGGCGAAGGCGCGGACATCGAAGTGCTGACCGCTGTGCAAGGAGGCTGACATGGACGATCCGTTTGTCCTCGCCGGCCGGGAGTACTCGTCCCGGCTGATCATGGGAACCGGTGGTGTGGCCAACCTCGCCATCCTCGAACGAGCTCTCGTCGCCTCCGGCACCGAGCTGACGACGGTCGCCATGCGACGCGTCGACGCGGGCGGTGGTACGGGCGTACTGGAGACCTTGCGGCGACTGGGAATCGACCCGCTGCCGAACACCGCGGGCTGCCGGACCGCGGCGGAAGCCGTGCTGACGGCACGACTCGCGCGGGAAGCCTTGGACACCAACTGGGTCAAGGTCGAAGTGGTAGCCGATGATCGGACGTTATTGCCGGATCCCGTTGAGCTGCTTGACGCCGTGCGGCAACTCGTCGCGGATGGATTCGTCGCGCTGGCGTACACCAACGACGACCCGGTGCTCGCGTTGCGGCTCGAGGAAGCCGGTGCGGCGGCGGTGATGCCACTCGGCTCGCCGATCGGAACGGGACTGGGCATCAGGAATCCGCACAACATCGAACTGATCGTTGCCAGGGCGTCGGTTCCGGTCGTGCTCGACGCGGGCATCGGCACGGCCTCGGACGCCGCGCTGGCCATGGAACTGGGCTGTGACGCGGTGATGCTCGCCACCGCCGTCACCCGTGCGAGCGATCCCGAAAAGATGGCCGCGGCCATGCGCAGCGGTGTTATCGCAGGTAGATTGGCGCGTTCGGCCGGGCGTATACCGCAACGATTCTGGGCACAGGCATCCAGCCCTCCTCGGTGACGAGCGGGCAAACAGTCATTATTGTCCGATGCACCTTTCACCGAGGGAGGGCAACGTGACGCCTTCGGCTGCTGAGGACGTGCCGGCGCGGCTTTATCTCGCCATCGGACGGCTGTCTCGGTCACTGCGACGCAGTGGCGCTCCAGGGCTCGGACACGGCTCCATTTCCGCGTTGTCGACGTTGGTCGGCTGCGGTGAGATGCGGCTCGGCGATCTGGCGAACAAGGAAGGCGTTGCCGCGCCGACCATGTCGCGGATCGTCGCCGCGCTCGTCGAGGCCAAGTACGTCCAGCGCGAGCCGGATCCGGTGGACCGGCGGGCCTGGCTGGTCAAGGCCACACCGGACGGTGAGCGGATGGTCTCCGGACTGCGCTCGACCCGCGTGCAGGAACTGCGCAGGCGGATCGAGCGCCTGCCGGAGGCCAAACAGGCTCAGCTGATCAGCGCCATTCCTGTGCTGGAAGAACTGCTCAGCGAGGAGTAGGCGCTGGTAGGCAGTGCTTCGGCGCTGCCGGGCAAGATCGAGTTGCAACGATTCAGTCGCGGGCGGCCCGCAGCTCGGCGATCTCCGCGCGCAACGCCCTGATCTCGGTGAGCAGCAGCTCGTCCGAGGCTTTTTGTTCGGCCGCGTGCTTCTCCTCGGCCTCGACCAGTTCCTCGGTCATCCCGCGGTCCATCCCGTTGACCACCACCGCGATGAACATGTTCAGCACGGCGAAGCTGGACACGATGATGTACGTGACGAAGAAGATCCACGCGAATGGCGCCTTCTGCATCAGTTCCCTGGCGATGTCCGGCCAGCCCTCGCCGGTCATGATCTGGAACAACGTGAACAGCGTCGTGCCCATGTCGGCGAAGTGCTCCGGCTGCAAGTGCTGGAACAACTTCGTGGCCATCACCCCAGCGACGTAGAGGATCAGGGCCAGCAGCGCCGCGATCGACGCCATTCCGGGGACGGCGGCCAGCAGACCGCTCACCACCCGGCGCATCGCCGGCACGACCGAGATCAGCCGCAGCACCCGCAGGATGCGCAGCGAGCGCAGCACCGAGAACTCCCCGGTGGCCGGGACGATCGCGACGCCGATGATGATCAGGTCGAAGATGTTCCACGAGTCTTTGAAGAACTCCCAGCCGAACGCGTAGATCCGCAGCAGGATCTCCACGACGAAGATCGCCAGCGCGGCACGGTCGGCGAAGTGCAGGATGCTGCCGAACTGCGCGACAATGCCCGGTGAGGTCTCGAAGCCGAGCGTGATCGCGTTGAACACGATCACGCCGACGATGAAGCGCTGGAAGGCCTTGTGCGTCACCAGGGCGCGCACCTGTTCCCGAGAGATCACGGGGCTGAAGCGTAAAGGACACGCATCAACGGGGCAGTCCCCGTTGCGCCGGCTGGTGGATAACTCCTTGGCCATGGGAGCGTGAACACCAGCTGAAGTACGCCCGTCCAGCGATAGGCCAGCCCTAGATTCCCCGGGCGGACGGTCGCCGGGATGGGGGTGACCGAGCTCAACCCGCCCGATCTGCGTGGCAACTTGGGCGAACAGAGCGCGCTGGCCACCGGCAAGATCCGCAACTCGGACGAGCCCGTCGGTTTCGTCGACCTGCTGCGGGTGCCGTTGAACCGCAGCGACCACTACAAGGTCCTGGTCGTGCTGGAACGTGTCATGGAGGACAACCGCACACCACCCGACGACCCCAGGATCGAGGCGGGGATCAAGGGCGGGCGCGTGAAGAAGACGGCGTCCGGCACCGGGCTGTCCCGCCGGACCGCCGCACTGCTGGTCTTCATGGCCGTGGTGATCATCGGTCTTGGCCTGGTCACGGTGTTCAACGAGGACACACCGCTGGACTGCGCCACGGGGTCGCTCAAGCTGACCGGGTCGACGGCGATCGAGGCCGTCATGCGGGAAGCCGGCGACAAGTACGCGAACACGACTGTTCACCCTGGTGGTCAACAAGGACGCGGGCATCAGCGACCGGCCGTGCGACGAGCTGCAGAACCCCGTACGGTGCCAGCCTGGCTCCTAGACCTCGTCCTGCGACAGCCGCCAGAAAGGCGACACCGGGCCGTGGCCGTTGCCGAGCGGGTAGGAGTCCCGTACTGACCGGACGATGAACCGCTTGCCGAAGGCCACGGCTTCCGGCACGGTCGATCCCCTGGCCAGCTGCGACGAAATGGCCGAGGCGAGCGTGTCGCCGCTGCCGTGGGTGTTGCCGGTGTCGAACCGTGGCCCGGGCAGCTCGTGGAACGTCGAGCCGTCGTAGAGCAGATCCACGCAGTCGTCGACGTTCTTCATGTGGCCCGCCTTGACCACGACCCACTCCGGGCCGTAGTCGAACAACGCCTTGGCGGCATCGCGCTGGGTGGCCATGTCGGTCACGTCGATGCCTGTCAGCAGACGGACTTCGTCGAGGTTGGGCGTGATCACGGTGGCGCGCGGGAACAATTCGGACCGCAACGCGTCCAGTGCGTTGTCCTGCAGCAACTGGTCGCCGCCCATCGACGCGGAGACCGGGTCGACCACGAACGGGGTGCTGCCGCCACGGCCGATGCCGACCCGGTCGGCCGCACCGGCGATGGCCACGATGATCTCGGCGTTCGCCAGCATCCCGGTCTTCGCCGCCCCGATCCCGATGTCCACCGCCACCGCCTCGATCTGAGCGGCGACCACATCGGGCGGGATCTCGACGATTCCGGTGACACCTATGGAGTTCTGCACGGTCACCGCCGTCACGGCAGTCAGTCCGTGCACACCACAGGCGAAGAGCGTCCGCAGATCGGCTTGAATGCCCGCACCACCGCCGGAATCACTTCCGGCGATGGTGAGGACAGTGGGTGGAGTCATGTGTCAGTCAGCTCTGTCGATTCTCGACCCTGGCAAGCAGATCATCGGTGTTGATTCTCGATCCTGCAAGCAGATCTTCGGCAGGCAGGTAGACCTTGTTGCCATGGTCGGCGAACTCCTGTGACATCTCGGACATGCCGGCCTCAATTGCGTCTACTGTGGACAGGTTGTGCTCCTCGGCGTACTTGCGCACGTCCTGGGTGATCTTCATGGAGCAGAACTTCGGCCCGCACATCGAGCAGAAGTGCGCCGTCTTCGCGGGTTCCGCGGGCAGGGTCTCGTCGTGGTAGGACCGTGCCGTGTCCGGGTCGAGGGACAGGTTGAACTGGTCGACCCAGCGGAACTCGAAGCGCGCCTTGGACAACGCGTCGTCCCACTCCTGCGCGCCCGGGTGGCCCTTGGCCAGGTCCGCCGAGTGCGCCGCGATCTTGTACGTGATCACGCCGACCTTCACGTCGTCCCGATTGGGCAGTCCGAGGTGCTCCTTCGGGGTGACGTAACAGAGCATCGCGGTCCCGGCCCAGCCGATCTGCGCGGCGCCGATGGCCGAGGTGATGTGGTCGTACGCGGGCGCGATGTCCGTCGCGAGCGGACCGAGGGTGTAGAACGGCGCCTCGCCGCACCATTCCTCTTCGAGCTTGACGTTCTCGATGATCTTGTGCATCGGGACGTGCCCCGGGCCCTCGATCATCACCTGAACGTCCTTGGCGCGCGCGATGTGCGTCAGCTCGCCGAGCGTACGCAGTTCAGCGAACTGCGCCTCGTCATTGGCATCCGCGATCGAGCCGGGCCGCAACCCGTCGCCCAGTGAGAAAGTCACGTCATAGGCGCGCAGGATGTCGCACAGCTCTTCGAAGTTGGTGTAGAGGAAGCTTTCCTTGTGGTGCGCCAGGCACCACGCCGCCATGATCGAGCCGCCACGCGACACGATGCCGGTGACGCGTTTGGCGGTCAGTGGGACGTACCGCAGCAGCACGCCGGCGTGGACGGTCATGTAGTCCACGCCTTGCTCGCACTGTTCGATGACGGTGTCTTTGTAGACGCTCCAGTTGAGCTTCGCCGGATCGCCGTTGACCTTCTCAAGCGCTTGGTAGATGGGCACTGTGCCGACCGGCACGGGGGAGTTGCGCATGATCCACTCGCGGGTCTCGTGGATCCGCTTGCCGGTGGACAGGTCCATGATGGTGTCCGCGCCCCACCGGGACGCCCAGACCATCTTGTCCACCTCGTCCTCGATGGACGAGGACACCGCCGAGTTGCCGATGTTGGCGTTCACCTTGACCAGGAACCGCTTGCCGATGATCGCCGGTTCGGACTCCGGGTGGTTGCGGTTCACCGGGATGACCGCCCGGCCGATGGCAACCTCCGAACGGACGAATTCCGGGTCCATCTTTTCCCGTGCGGCAACGAACCGCATCTCGTTGGTGATGATCCCGGCCTTGGCGTACGCCAACTGGGTCACCGCGCCGTTGATCGGCTCGAGTGCCCAGCTCTCCCGGATCCTGGGTAGTCCACTGTGGACGTCGATGGTCGCTGAGTCGTCGGTGTACGGGCCAGAGGTGTCGTAGAGGTCGACGTGTTCGCCGTTGGACAGTTCCACCCTGCGGAAGGGCACCTTGATACCACCGGAATCACTGGCGATATCCCGATATACCTTGTGCGAGCCGGAGATCGGCCCGGTCGTGATGGTCGGCTGGACAGTGCGGTCTTCGAGCGCCGTCATTAACGCCTTCCTTCCCTACGCCGGCATTACCCGGTCAGGTTCATGCGGTCGGCGGCACCTGGTCCTCAATGGACACCAAGCCGCCCTCTCAGCCCGCCTAGGCGCGAGCTCCCGCGACGTTTGGTAAATCTTCTCGACCATAACCACGATGACCGCGCGTTGCCAAGACAACTGGCGTACCGTTTCGCTGTGACGTCCGCACCGGGCTTGCGTCAGCTGGCCAGACCCGACGCGGTCGAGCCATGCGCTGACTGCGGTGAATTCGCTGGCCGTAGTTACCCACAGTGTTCGGCGTGCGAGGACTTCGTGGACAGGTACTGGGCCGCTGACTGGCTCAACGCGCTGGCAGGGACCCCGTCGGACCTGATCTCGGCGGTGCTGACCGACGACGGCGACACGTATCCGTGGACCTGTCTGGACTGGGCGTTGCGGCTGTCGAACTGCGCGGGGTGCGGGCGTGAGGCCACCACCGGCGAAATCGAATGCGCGTACTGCGCGATCGCCGAGGAGAAGCGCTGGCTGGCCGGCGGCGACATGACCCCGAACGAGCACTTGTTACGCCAGGCCCGGGTGGTTCTGCGGGCGCCGCACCGGCACCGGGCCTCACAGGTCGCGTACTGGCGCCTGGTGCTGCCGTTCCTGCTGACCGGCCACTGCTTCACCGCGCGGCAAGCCCAGCGGCTGCGGTCGTTCCTGATCGCCGGCCGGTACGCGGAGCTGGCCGTGAGCACTTCGTATGAGGAGCTGGCCTCCCTGCCGGATCTGCCGTGGCGGCAGAATACGGTCGTCGTATGAAGATCGGATTCGGCGCCCCGGTGTCGGGCGCCTGGGCAACACCTTCGAACGTCGCGAGGTTCGCCGAGTCGGCGCAAGAGCTCGGCTACTCGTCGTTGTGGACGTTCCACCGGTTGCTGGTCCCGGCCGAGCATGGACTGGACGCGGTATATCGGAGTGTCCTCGACCCGACGGTGGTCATGTCGTTCATGGCGGCCAGGACCTCGACCATCCGGCTCGGCGTCGCGCTGATCAACTTCCCGTTCGTTTCGCCGACGTACGTGGCCAAGCAGTTCTCGACCCTGGACTTGCTGTCGAACGGCCGGATCGACCTCGGCCTGGGTGCGGGCTGGCTGGAGGAGGAGTTCGTCGCCTCCGGCGTGTCCTCGGCTCGCCGGGGCGCTCGGACCGTGGAGTACCTGCAGGTTCTGCGGACTCTGTGGGCGGACGAGGTGAGCGGCTTCGACGGCGAGTTCTATACGGTGCCGTCGTCACGGATGGACCCCAAGCCCGTGCAGAAGCCTGGCCCGCCGGTGCTTCTCGGCGGTGTCGTGCCCGCCGCCCTTCGTCGCGCCGGGCGCATGGCTGACGGCTGGATGTCCCGCAGCGCCACCAACTTGGACGAGATCTCGGCGCAGATCGCCATTGTCCGCTCGGCCGCCGCCGAGGCAGGCAAGGACCCGGGTGCTGTCCGCGTCGTCGTTCGTGGCGTAGTGCGGCCTGGCGAGCGCGTGGGCCGGCTTTCCGGGTCGTACTCGCAGATCCGTGCCGACGCCGAGTGGCTCGGCGAGCAGGGCGTCACAGAGCTGTTCTACGACCTCAACTGGGACCAGCGAATCGGCAACCCGGACGTCTCGGCCGAGAGCGCCACCGAGACCGCCCAGGAGCTCCTCGAAGCCCTGAAACCCTCGTGAGTGTTTTGGCCGGTTCTAACCGGCCAAAACACTCACGAGCTCAGTCCTGGAAGGGATCAGGTTCAGTCGCCGGGTCCCACGAAAGCCCGGGTACACCCCACCCGTTGCGCTTGAGCATCTTCTTGGACTGCTTGGCATAGCGGCCGACCAACCGGTCCAGATACAGCAGGCCGTCCAGGTGATCTGTCTCGTGCTGTAGGCAGCGGGCGAAGAACCCGGTGCCCTCGACCGTGAGCTCGGATCCGTCAACATCCTGTCCGGTCACCCGCGCCCACGAGGCCCGGCCGGTCGGGTACGTCTCGCCCGGCACCGACAAGCAGCCTTCGTAGTCGTGGTCGGGATCCGGCATGGTCTCCGGACGTTCGGACGTCTCCAGTACCGGGTTGATCACCAGGCCGCGGTGGCGCACGCCTTCGTCGTCCGGGCAGTCGTAGACGAACAGGCGCAGCGGGACGCCGATCTGGTTGGCCGCAAGGCCCACTCCGTTCGCGGCCGCCATCGTCTCGAACATGTCTTCGACAAGCTGCTGAAGTTCGGCGTCGAATGTGGCAACTTTGTCGGTGGGGTTGTGTAGAACAGGGTCACCGACGACACGGATCAGGTGTACGGCCATGGCAGGCACTCTATCCAGCGGCGACTGCCGGATCCGGACGCGCCGGGTGACATGGCCGACAGTCAAGAGCGGGGGCGTGATGTAATGACGGGGCGGAAATCACATGCGTGTGATTCTTCCCAGACGGGTACGGGAATCCTGACCGCGAACCGAGGAGCCGGATGGACGCCGCAGAGGCACTGGTCCCCGAGGGCGGGCCGCACGACGGCTTGACCGAGCGGGAACGGGTGATCCTCGCCTTCGAGCGCCAGTGGTGGAAGTACGCCGGCGCGAAGGACCAGGCGATCAGGGAGATCTTCGGGATCTCACCCACCCGTTACTACCAGTTGGTCAACGACCTGATCGAGAAGCACGAGGCCTTGATGGCCGATCCGTTGCTGGTGAAACGCCTCCGGCGGCTCCGCAGCGGTCGGGTCCGGGTCCGTGGAGCACGAAGGCTGGGTGTCGAACAGACATGACCTCACCCGAGCAGGCAGGACCCACCCGGCCGGCTCGCCTGGCCGGACTGGGCCTGCTCGCGCTCGCCCTGATCGCGCTGGTGATCGGACTCATCCAACTGCTCGGGGGTGGTGATTCGGAGCAAGCGGCCCCGCCGCCTCCGTCCTCCGAATCGCAGCCACCGCCGCCACCACCGTCGGAGACGCCGCCGACGAGCGCGCCGCCGGCCCCGCCGACGAGCGCCACGAGCACGGTGCCGCCCGCGCCGCCGACCACGACCAGCTCCACGCCGCCTCCGGCACCTCCGACGCAGCCGCCGCCACCGAACCGTTCCGAGCCGGTCCGGGTCTACAACAACAGCTTCATCGAAGGCTTGGCCGAGCGCGCCGCGAACGACTTCCGCGCCGGTGGCTGGAACGTCGTCGACACGGGCCCGCACCAGGGCAAGGTTCCGGTCACGACGGTCTACTACCGGCCCGGCACCGCTGAGGAGGCGCAGGCCAAGGAGCTGGCGACGCAGTTCGGCCTGCGGGCCGAGCCCCGCTTCGACGGCATCAAGGACGCCTCGCCCGGCATCATCGTGATCGTCACCCGCGAGTACAACGAGAAGTCCAAGTAAGAATCCCCTGCTCAGCAGGTCCGTGGAACACGCACGCCCAGGTAACGTTGTTAAAGGTGCAACGGTGTAATCAACTGGGTTGGTGGTGGCGGTGGACGAGTACTCCAAGACGGTTATCTCCGTCGCCAAATCGGTGACTCCGCACGTGGCAAGCGTGCGGCTGGACAACGGCAGCGGCTCGGCCGTCGTGTTCGAAAACGGCCGGCTGCTGACAAACGCGCACGTCGTCGGGACCGCGAGGCGTGGCACGGCCACATTCGCGGACGGTAGTGACGCGACCTTCGAGGTCGTCGGATCCGACCCGCTGTCGGATCTCGCGGTGCTCAGTGCCCGGGGCGAGATTCCGCCACCGGCGACGTTGGGCAACGCCGACGAACTTGAGGTCGGTCAGCTCGTGGTCGCGGTCGGCAACCCGCTCGGCCTCAACGGTTCGGTGACCGCGGGCGTGGTCAGCGCGCTCGGCCGCGCGCTTCCGGTTCGCCAAGGCAAGACGGGCCGGGTGATCGAGGACGTCATCCAGACCGACGCGGCGCTCAACCCGGGCAACTCCGGCGGCGCGCTCGCCGACTCCGAAGGCCGTGTCGTCGGGATCAACACAGCGGTCGCCGGGTTCGGCCTTGGTCTCGCGGTGCCGGTGAACGTGACGACGATGCGGATCGTGCAGACCTTGGTCTCCGACGGCAGAGTCCGCCGGGCATACCTCGGCCTGGTCAGCATGCCCGCGCCGCTGCCCGACGACGTGGCCGCACGGACCGGGCAGAAGGCCGGTCTTCGGGTCGTCGAGGTCGTGACAGGCAGCCCCGCGCACAGGGCAGGACTGCACGCGGGCGACCTCGTGCTCACCGTCGGGCGTAAGCAAGTCAGTGACGCACAAGGCATCCAGAAACAACTCTTCGCCGACGCGATCGGATCTGAGCTGCCGGTGACGGTGTTGCGTGGCGGAGCCATGGTCGACGTCTTCGCGACGCCGACCGAGCTCTCCGTCCGTTAACGCGACTTCGCGTAGGCCTCCAGCGAGGCCAACTGGGCTGGGTCGAGGGAAGGCCGGACGGTCTCCCTCGCCTTGCCCAGGTGCGCCGCCGTGACCACTGTGGCCTCAAGGGATTCCCGCATCGCGGTCAACGCGGCCTCACGGATCAAGGCCGCGCAGTCCGCTGCCGAGTAGCGATCCAACGTCTCGCCAAGGGCATCGAGATCCACGTCGTCGGCCAGCGGCGTGTTGCGCGCCGACGAGCGCAGGATCGCCGCCCGGGCTTCGCCGTCGGGCGGCGGGACGTAGATGATCCGCTCCAGTCGGCCTGGCCGCAGCAATGCCGGGTCGATCAGCTCGGGGCGGTTGGTCGCGCCGACAACGATCACGTCCCGCAACGGCTCCACGCCATCCAGTTCGGTGAGCAGCGCGGCGACCACACGGTCGGCGACGCCTGAATCGCTGGACTGGCCACGGCGAGGGGCCAACGCGTCGACCTCGTCGAGGAAGATCATGGCCGGTGCGGCTTCCGCGGCGCGACGGAACAACTCCCGCACGGCGCGCTCGGACTCGCCGACCCACTTGTCCATCAGCTCGGCGCCCTTGACGGACATCACGTTCAACCGGCCCGTCCCGGCCAACGCGCGGATCAGGAACGTCTTACCGCAGCCTGGCGGGCCGTACAGCAGGACGCCGCGCGGAGGCTGAACACCAAGGCGGGCAAAGGAATCCGGGTACTGCAGCGGCCACAGCACGGCTTCCGTCAGCGACTGTTTGACCTCGCTCATGTCGCCGACCGCGTCCAACGTCAGACCGCCGGTCTGCAGGTTGTCCGAAGAGGACATCGAAGTCGGCCGGACCGTCTCCAGTGCGCCGACCATGTCCTCGGCGGAGATCTTCGGTTCGGGAGCGTCCTTCTGACGCAGCGCCGCGCGGACCGATGCCTCACGCCGCAGTGCGACCAGGTCGGCGACAACGAAGCCGGGCGTGCGATCCGCGACCACACCGAAGTCCACATCGGACTCCATGGGGACGTCCCGCATTAGCACGCGCAGCAAGTCGGCCCGCGTTTTGCTGGTGGGCAAGGGAAGTGCGAGTTCACGGTCGAGCAGCTCGACAGTCCGCAACCGTGGATCGATGGCCTCGGGGTGCGCGGTCGTCGCGATGATCGCGAGACGCGGCGTGTTCACCGCGGCACGCAACGAGTCCAGCACGATCGTCGCCACGGGTGGAGGATTGGTAGCGGGCAGCAGAGCGTCCACATCGGTCACCAGCAGCACGGCCGGAGTGCTCTTCTCAGCCTCGGCGACCGCCGCACGAACCCTCGCCGCCGCGGCATTCGCTTCCAGAACGGCGATCGAGGGCGCCGCCACTTCGACGATGCGGGCGTCGACCGCATTGGCGACCGAGCGGACGAGGCTGGCCTTGCCGACGCCTTCCGGTCCGCTGACCAAGGCGCCGAGGCGGGGCGCGGCGCCGAGTTTCTTGAGCAGTTCTGGCCGCTGGAAGGCCAGTTCCAGCCATTCGGTGAGTTTGCGGGCCGCCTCGACGGCGCCCACCAGGTCGGCGACCGGCAGCGGAGCCTCAACGGGTGAAGTGTCCAGCTCCTCGGCGACAATCACCGCGTCCTCGATGATCTGGCTCTGCGCGGTGACTTGAGTGGAACCGGAGGTGATCTGCGCGGGCTCCGCAGTCCTGGCGCCATCCCGCCAGCTGACCACTGTGGACGGCGCGACCGCGACGGCACCATCGGGATCCGACGCGGTGATGGTGATCAGTTCGTTGGTCCAGGTCATCCCAATGGCTTGGGAGAGCCGTTGCCGTGCCGCGGTCACGTCCGCCTCAGGCGGCGGTGCGAGGTCCTGGGGCAGCAAGGACACCGCATCACCGACCGTGAACACCTTGCCCATCAGTGCCAGACGCAGGGTCTGCGGGGTGACGGCGGTCGTGGCGAGCCGCGAACCGGAGACCGTGATGGATCGCGCTGCGAACACCGTCACGGGCGAGACGACGACCTCCGAGCCCTCGACGATGCCCAGGTTCGTCAGCGTGATGTCGTCGAGCAGGGCCACGCCGGGAAGGTTTTCGCTCGCCGCGGCCAAGGCGACGCTGGGCCGCGCGCCGATCAGCCTGACCGAGTCCCACTGCTGCAGGCCAAGGGCGTCAAGGACTTCCGGGTGCAGCCGGACGACACCCCGCCGGGTGTCGATGGCCGACGGCGACAACCTTGCGGTCAGTGTGATCTGGGGGGAACTCACGCATGCGAGCCTACGGGTTCTGGCGCCTTGGTGAGGGCAGGGTTCACGATCAGGATGTGGGCCTTGGCGTGTTGCCAGAGCTCCTGGCTGGCGCTGGCCTCCATCAACGCGGACAGCCCGCCGTGCGTCGGCGCGCCGACCACGATCGCTCGTGCGCCATGCTGGTCGGCGTACTCGGCGACGAGCCGGCCGATGTCGCCGTGCCGTGAGGCGCCGTGGAGCACCTGCCCGGTGACGCCCTTGACCCGGCTGATCTGACGCTGGACCACCGCCTCGGCGGCCTGCGGGTCCTCGCCGACGGTCACGGCCTGTTCCTGGACGTGCACCACGTGGACAGTCCGGTTGTGCACCTTGGCCAGATTGACGGCAGCGTCAACCACGGCGTCGGCGGTGGGCGAGTCGTTGATGGCGGCCACGATGACGTTGCCCTGAACCGGCGTGGCCGGAGCCTCCTGCACTTCTTCGGCCTGGGCGAGTTCCTTACGTGCCAACGAAAGGATCCCGATGCCGAGCACCAACGCGGCCGCTCCGATGTAGAACGGCACGTGCACGTTAGTCGCCTCGACCAGCTTGCCCGCGGCGAACGGTGCCAGACCGCCGCCGATGAACCGCACGAAGCCGTACGCCGCCGACGCGACGGGTCGCTCGACCGGCGACACGCTCATCACGGCTTGCGTGGTCACGGTGTTGTTGATGCCGATGAACACACCGGCCACGATCACCAGCACGACCAAAGCCGTCGTCGAGTCGGTCCAGATCGCGATGCCCAGCATCACCACCGCGAACAGGGCGAGGTTGATGCTGAGCGTGCGGGCGATGCCGAACCGCCGCTGCAGCCGTGGCGCCGCGAACACCGAGAAGATCGCGACCAGCAGGCCCCAGCCGAAGAACACGAATCCCAGTTGGATCGCACCGAGTTTCATCGGGAACGGCGCGTACCCCAGCATCGTGAAGAACGCCCAGTTGTAGCAGAGCGCGGTCAGCGACAGGATCAGCAAACCTCGGTGCCGCAACGCTTTCAGTGGCTCGGCAAGAGACATCTTGCGTTCCGGTTTCGGCGTCGGGTCAAGCAGCACGACCGTCGCAAGGAGGGCGATCGCCATCAACACCGCGACGCCGAAGAACGGCCCACGCCAGCTGACCTCACCCAGCAGGCCGCCGACCAACGGGCCCACGGCGATGCCGAGGCCGAGCGCGGTCTCGTACAGGATGATCGCGCCGACGAACCCGCCGGTCGCCGACGCCACGATCACGGCCAGCGAAGTCGCGATGAACAGGGCGTTGCCCACGCCCCAGCCGGCACGGAAGCCGACGATCCCGCCGATGCTGTCGGACGCACCGGCCAGCGCGCTGAACACGACGATGATCGCCAGCCCGGTGATCAGCGTCTTCTTCGCGCCGATCCGGCTGGACACCCAGCCGGTGATCAGCATGGCGACCGCGGTGATCACCAGGTAGCTGGTGAACAGCAGGGTCACCTGGCTCGGCGTGGCGTTCAGGTCGTGCGAGATCGCGGGCAGGATCGGGTCGACCAACCCGATGCCCATGAACGACACCACGCACGCGAAGGCAACCGCGAACACGGCCTTCGGTTGCCGGAAAAGGCTTGTATCACTGGTCATTGCTGCATCCCCGCGAGTTCCCTCAGTGCGTTGATCGCGGGAATCGCGGCGGTCAACGCCTCGTAGTGGGCCGGATCGAGCTCGTCGAGCAGCTCAGCCAGCCGCTCGGCCCGGACCTGTCTGCGGTACGCGACCTGGTCACGTCCGGCCTTGGTGATGTGGACCTGGACGACCCGCCGGTCGTGCTCGTCGGCGACCCGCTCGACCAGCCCGCTGTCCTGCAGCCGCGAGATCAGCTGGGTCATCGCGGGCTGCGACACGCCTTCCGCGTTCGCCAGCTCAGTCAGCCGACGCGGTCCCGACCGCTCCAACGCCGCCAGTACTCCCGCGGCGGTGAACGACAGGCCGGTGGCCGGGCTGAGCCGGCGCACCAGCCGGACCACGCTCTCCAGCGTCACCGCCAGCTCGGCAGCCGGGGCGGCCGTACGCAGATCCATACGAATAGTTGTATCACGCACTTATGTATTTACAAGCATGTCGGACAGTGGCTTCGACCACTGTGTTCGTCAGGCTTTACGAGCCACGAACAGGGTGCGGCTGCTGTGCGCGACGAACGGCAGCCGCTCGTGCAGCTCCTTGAGCTTGGGCATGTACTGCGCGGAGGTGAAGCCCGGCACCATCCAGATCACCTTGCGCAGGAAGTACACCACCGCGCCGATGTCGAAGAACTCCATCCGCAGCCGCTCGGTCCGCAGATCGACGATCTCCAGCCCGGCCGCCTCGGCCTCGGCGCGTTCCCGATCCGGCTGCCGGCCGTCCCGCGGTTGCGGCCCGAGGAAGAACTCGACCAGCTCGAACACGCTTGCCGGGCCCACGTGTTGCGCGAAGTATGTGCCACCAGGCTGAAGAACCCGCGCGATCTCGTCGAAGCGCGGCGTGACCGGGTGCCTGCTGACCACGAGATCAAAGGCGCCATCCGCAAAGGGCAACGGCTCTTCATTGGGCGAAGCGACGACAACCGTGCCCAACGGATGCAGCAACGCCGTCGCCTTGGCCACGTTCGGCGGCCACGCTTCCGTTGCGACACAAAGGGGCGGGCGTTTCGGGATGCCCGCGAGAACTTCGCCGCCACCGGTCTGGATGTCCAGCGCCGCGTTCGCCGTGGCCATCCGCGCGCCCATGGACTGCTGGTAACGCCACGAAGGCCGGGCTTCGGTCGCCCGGCCTTCGAACCACGAGAAATCCCAGCCCTCGGTGGGCTCGGCATCCGCCTCGGCTACGAGCTCCTCAAATGACCGCATGCCTCGATGGTGCCGAACACGCCAACCGAATTAACCGCGCTCGCGGGGTGGCCGCTGCTGACGCCGCAGTCCGATCCGTCGCCAGCTCCGGCGCTTGGGCGCCGGGCCGATCACGTGCGGATGCTGTTCCGGCGGCAAGTACGACTGCCACCCGGCGTGTAACTGCTCGCTGTCGTCACTGCGACGGCCACCGATGCGCACCCGTCGCGCCATCCCGGCGACGCGGCGACGCAGCGGCGGACGCAACCCCAACCGGCGCGCCTGGCTGCGGATGGCCCGGCGCTCCTGCGGGGGAACGTCCCAAGCCTCAGGGTGATTCGCCAGCCAGTGCTTGCGGTGCACCGCGTAAGGAATGTGCAGCAAGTAGACGATCAGGAAGATGCCGAGCGCCGCGATCGGGAACGTCACCACGGCGGCCGCGAGCATCGTCACGCCAACGAGCACCGGCACGACCATGCGCGGCGGAACGCGCGTCGTCTTGACCGAGAGCGTGGGAATCCGGCTGATCAGCAACGCCGCCACGGCAACGGTCCAGATCATCACGACGCCCTGGTTGGTCCACCAGCCTTCGGTGCGGTCGAACTCCAGCCACACGATCATCGGCAGCAACGCGAGCATGCCGCCCGCCGGTGCGGGCACGCCGACGAAGAACTCCTTGGCGTACGGCGGCTGGTTCGTGTCGTCCAACAGGGTGTTGAAGCGTGCCAAGCGAAGGATCATGCACACCGCGAACACCAACGCGAAGATCCACCCGACGCGGGTCGACGCCTCGCCGAGTTTCCATTGGTACAACACAAGTGCGGGCGCGACGCCGAACGCGATCGCGTCCGACAACGAGTCCAGCTCGGCACCCATCTTGCTGGTCGCGTCGAGCAACCGGGCGATCCGGCCGTCCAGACTGTCGAGGATCGCCGCGGCGAAGATCGACGCGAGGACGGCCTCGTAGTTGCCGTGCAAGGCGAACTGCACGGCCGACAGGCCCGCGCACATCGCGAGGACCGTGATCGCGTTGGGCAGTAGCCGCACTCCGGGGGCGGTCCGTGCCGCCATCTGGCTCAGCCTCCCAGTTCGGCGAGAACGGTCTCCCCGCCGATCGTCCGCTGGCCCGGCTCGACCAGCACGCGGCTGCCGAGCGGCACGTAGGTGTCCACCCGGGAGCCGAACCGGATCAGGCCGTACGTGGCTCCGGCCGTGACCTTGTCGCCTTCGTCGATGTGGCAGACGATCCGCCGTGCCACGAGACCGGCGATCTGCACGACGACCAGGGTGTGGCCGTCCTCGGTGCGCAGCTGCACCGTGTTGCGCTCGTTCTCCTCGCTGGCCTTGTCCAGGTCAGCGGACAGGAACTTGCCAGGGTGGTAGATCTTGCGGACCACCTCGCCCGCCGCGGGCACGCGCTGGACGTGCACGTCGAACACCGAGAGGAACACGCTGACCCGCAGCATCGGCGTGTCGCCGAGACCGAGCTCCGGCGGCGCGGCGACCTCGGCCACGTGCGAGACCGTGCCGTCAGCCGGGGCGACGGCGAGGCCGGACCGGGTCGGGGTGACCCGCTTCGGCTCGCGGAAGAACCAGGCTGTCCAGCCCGTCAGCACCGCGCCGACGACCCCGAGCGGCCGCCATACCTTGCGCAGCACGAGTGTGAGCGCGGCGGCTGCCAGCACGAATGGGCGGCCTGCCGGGTTCATGGGTGGCACGATCCCGCGCGCCAGCTCGACGAAATGGGCGACGGGACGGTTCGGGGAAGAAGTCACTGCGGCCTTTTCTTGATCACGACGGGTGATATGTGGCCCCAAGTCTGCCCGACTTGGCCGGACAGGTGCCGATGCATCCCCCCGACGATGCACCGGCACCGGTGGGTTCATCCACGTGGTTTACCCGATTTCCCCAGTTTAGGCCTGGGTAAAGGTGGGATCAATGGCTCTATGTGTGCATCCGGTCACGGAACGAGCATGATCAGTCGCACATCGCCACCCTCGGGCACCTCGGTGACGTCCTCCGGGATCTCGATCAGGCAGTTCGACTGCGCGAACGCCATCAGCAGATGCGACCCCGGCCCGCCGACCGGCACGGCCTGGACCGACCCGGCCTCGTGATAACCCCGTCTGTACTGCTTCTTTCCGGCCGGCGACGTCATCGCGGCGCTGGCCTTCGCGGTCACCCGCTTGCGGTCGACGTCCGGACGCCCCATCGCGCGCAACAACGCGGGCCGTACGAACAGCTCGAACGACAGTGCCGCGCTCACGGGGTTGCCAGGCAAAGTGACAACGGGCAAACCCATGTATGAGCCGAATCCCTGCGGGCCGCCGGGCTGAACCGCGACCTTGAGGAACTCCACGCCCTCGCCCGCTAAAGCGTCCTTGACCACCTCGTACGCACCCGCGCTCACACCGCCTGTGGTGATCAGCAGGTCGTGGTCGTGCAGATGCGGCTCGAGCGTCTTGTACAGCGCGTCGACGTCGTCCGGGACTGACCGCAGGACGTGCGCGACGCCACCGATCTCCTCGACGGCCGCAGCGATGTGCACGCTGTTGGACTCGTAGATCTGCCCAGGTGCGAGCGGCCTTCCTGGCTCGACCAGTTCCGTGCCGGTGGACAGGATCAGCACGCGCGGACGCCTGCGTACAGGCAGGTGAGGCAACCCGAGCGCGGCGAGGAACCCGAGTTGGGCCGGCCTCAAGACGGTCCCTGCCGTCAAGACCGTCGAGCCTTCACGGACGTCCTCGCCCGTGCGCCTTAGGTGCGTACCGAGGGCGACCGGCGTGAAGATGCGCACCTTCTCCACGCCCGAGTCCGTCAGCTCGACCTGGACGACCGTGTCCGCGCCAGGAGGTACGGGCGCGCCGGTCATGATCCGGTGCGCCGTGCCGGGCAGCAGCGGCACCACGTTCGTCCGGCCGGCCGGGATGTCCTCGGACACCGGCAGCTCAACGGGGTTGTCTTCGCTCGCGCCGATCACGTCGACGGACCGCACGGCGTATCCGTCCATGGCGGAGTTGTCGAACGGTGGCAACGCGATAGGCGCCGTCACGTCCTCGGCGAGTACCAGTCCGAGGCAGTCCGCCACCGGAAGTCGCTCGATCGGCAGGTCGGTCACCAGCGCGGCGATGGTCGCGCGGTAAGAATCGACGCTGCGAGGTCTGGTCGCTGTGTTCGGCACCAGTGCATCCTGCCTCGTTGCGCACAGCAACGGCATCGTGGCGTGAAAGACTTGTGGTGCGACGGTACGCGTGAACACGGAGGGGAACGTTGCAGGTCCGGACCCGACACACCCCTGCGTACGGCGTGGCCAGGCTGTTGCTGGCGCCCGGCGAGGCGATCCAGGCCGACTACGACGCGCTGCTTTCGGCGAGCTACGGCGTGGCGATCGACGTACGGCCGAGAGGCGGCGGACGAAGCAAGCGGGTCCAGCCGACCCTGTTCACCGCACCACCTGAGGGCGGCTGGGTGGACGTGGCGCCGTCGCTGCCCGGCGAGGTCTACACGCTCGAACTGGAGGGCATCACCGGCTGGTGCGTGACGCGGGGCAGCACGCTGGCCGCGTCGAGCACGATCCAGTTCGACGCCAACTGGGCGCCGTTCCGGCCGATGTTCGGCGCCGAGCAGGGCTTCCTCGATCACGTGTCCGGCCAGGGTTCGGTGGTGCTCAGCTCGTGTGGCGCGTTGGACGTGGTCAACCTGGAGCCGGGCGCGGCGATCACCGTCACACCGGCGTGTGTGGTCGCTTACACCGAGGGCACCCAGACGCGCCTGCGCGCGATCAGCCAGAGCATGCCGCAGTCGATGCGGACCGGCGAGGGATTGCTGCTGGACTTCGCGGGTCCTGGCCAGGTGCTGACCCAGACCCGCAAGCCGCAGGCCATGATCGCGGCGCTGTCGTGACCACCGGGCTGCCAATTGGCGGATACGTCCACGTGGTGTCGTAGGCGGACGTTAGGCTGCGCTGCGTGTCGGAGGACCTCACCGGGCGTCGCCTAGGGCATTACCGAATTGACGGTGTGCTCGGCCGTGGCGGCATGAGCGTGATGTACAAGGCCACCGACGTCCGCCTCGGCCGCAAGGTGGCCCTCAAGGTCATCGGTGAGCACCTGGGTGAGGACGCGGAGTTCCGTGAGCGCTTCGTGGACGAGGCCAGAAACACCTCCGCCATCGACCACGCGAACGTCGTGCCGCTCTACGACTTCGGCGAGGTCGACGGGCTGCTCTACATCGCCATGCGCCTGGTCGACGGCTCTGATCTGGCCAGCATCATCAAGAACGGCCCGATCTCGCCAGAGCGCACGCTGTCCCTGCTCGGCCAGGTCGCCGAGGCGCTGGACACGCTGCACGACCGCGGTCTGGTGCACCTCGACGTCAAACCGGCGAACGTGCTGGTGACCAGCCGGGAGACGTCGACTGAGCACGTCTACCTCGCCGACTTCGGCCTGACCAGGCGTGGCGCCACCGGTCACCGCACCCGCAGCGGCGACTTCCTGGGCTCGCCGACGTACGCGGCTCCTGAGCACCTGCGCGGTGAGCCCGTCGACGCGCGGACGGACGCGTACTCGCTGGCCTGCGTGCTGTTCGCCTGCCTGACCGGGCGGCCGCCGTTCCAGGGCAAGGTGCCCGAGGTCATCCAGGGCCACCTGAACCTCGACCCGCCCGCGGTGACCGGCCTGGTGGCGTTGCCCGGCGCGATCGACGAGGTGATCCGCCGTGGCATGGCCAAGGACCCGAAGGTCCGCTACCTCGACTGCAAGGCGCTGATCGGCGCGGCCCGTCAGGCCCTCCAGCAGGCGCCTCGCCGTGAGGCCCCACGCCCGGCCACGGCGCCTCCGCCTCCCGTCCAGCAGCAGCAGTACCGGCCGCCGCAGCAACAGCCCCAGCAGCCGCCCCAGCAACCCCAGCAGCAGGGGCCGGGGGACTTCGTCCGGTTGCGGCCGCCGACCCCGGTCGGCTCGTCGGCGTTCACGTCCGACAAGGGCAGCAAGCGATGGCTGGTTCCGGTCCTGGTCGGACTGATCGCGATCGCGGCCGTCGTGCTGGTCATCGTGTTGGTCTCCAGCGGCGGCAGCAACAGCGGCCCGCAGCAGAACACCACCGTGCCGCAGATCCCGGTCGGTGAGGGCTCCGGCACGCAGACGAAGCCGCGGGCGACCACGCCGTCGACACGCCGGACGCTGCCGTCCAACCTCACCGTTATTCCATCTACCGGCTGACCTGTGTTTCTTGCACTCGCCCAAGCCGAGTGCTAAACACGTGTTAGCACTCGCTAGAGTTGAGTGCTAGTCGGGATGGTGAGACCGGGTCACCCTCGGTCGTCCGTCGCGGGCGCCACACCTGGCTGAGCAGTGTTCGTCGTGGGGCGATGCCTCACGACCCCCAACGTAAGCAAGCAGGCGGAGGACACACCGCAATGGCCAAACTGATCGCGTTTGACGAGGACGCGCGCCGCGGACTCGAGCGCGGCCTGAACACCCTCGCCGACGCCGTCAAGGTGACGCTCGGCCCGAGGGGCCGTAACGTCGTGCTCGAGAAGAAGTGGGGCGCGCCGACGATCACCAACGATGGCGTCTCCATCGCCAAGGAGATCGAGTGCGCAACGTCGCGGCAGGCGCCGACCCGCTGTCGCTCAAGCGCGGCATCGAGCAGGCTGTCGAGGCCGTGACCGAGCAGCTGCACAAGGTCGCCAAGGAGATCGAGACCAAGGAGCAGATCGCTGCCACCGCGTCCATCTCCGCCGCTGACACCACGATCGGCGAGCTGATCGCCGAGGCGCTGGACAAGGTCGGCAAGGAAGGCGTCATCACCGTCGAGGAGAGCAACACCCTGGGCCTCGAGCTCGAGCTCACCGAGGGTATGCGCTTCGACAAGGGCTTCATCTCCGGTTACTTCGTGACCGACCCCGAGCGTCAGGAAGCGGTCCTCGAGGACCCGTACATCCTGCTGTTCGGCTCCAAGATCTCGTCGGTCAAGGACCTGCTCCCGCTGCTGGAGAAGGTCATGCAGGCCGGCAAGCCGCTGCTGATCATCGCCGAGGACGTCGAGGGCGAGGCCCTGGCGACCCTGGTCGTGAACAAGATCCGCGGCACCTTCAAGTCCGTCGCGGTGAAGGCCCCGGGCTTCGGCGATCGCCGCAAGGCGATGCTGCAGGACATGGCCACCCTGACCGGCGGCCAGGTCATCAGCGAGGACGTGGGCCTCAAGCTGGACAACGCCGACATCTCGCTGCTGGGCAAGGCCCGCAAGGTCGTCGTGACCAAGGACGAGACCACGATCGTCGAGGGTGCGGGTGACGCCGAGCAGATCCAGGGCCGCGTCAACCAGATCCGTGCGGAGATCGAGAAGAGCGACTCGGACTACGACCGCGAGAAGCTGCAGGAGCGCCTGGCCAAGCTGGCTGGCGGTGTCGCGGTGATCAAGGCGGGCGCGGCCACCGAGGTCGAGCTCAAGGAGCGCAAGCACCGCATCGAGGACGCCGTGCGCAACGCCAAGGCAGCGGTTGAGGAGGGCATCGTCGCCGGTGGTGGCGTGGCCCTGCTGCAGGCCGCCGAGGAGGCCTTCGCGGGCCTTCGCCTTGAGGGCGACGAGGCCACCGGTGCCAACATCGTGAAGGTGGCCGTCGAGGCGCCGCTGAAGCAGATCGCCATCAACGCCGGCCTCGAAGGCGGAGTTGTGGTCGAGAAGGTCAAGGGCCTCAAGCAGGGCGAGGGCCTGGACGCCGCCACCGGCGAGTACCGCAACCTGGTCGACGCGGGCATCATCGACCCGGCCAAGGTCACCCGCTCGGCGCTGCAGAACGCAGCCTCGATCGCGGCGCTGTTCCTGACCACCGAGGCCGTCGTCGCCGACAAGCCGGAGAAGGCCGCCGCGGCCCCCGCCGGTGGCGACCCGACCGGCGGCATGGACTTCTGATCGAGTCCAGCTAATCGGTAGCCACACTGTGCCCCAGGGACTTTCCCCTGGGGCACAGTGCTATGTGGACACGGGAAGTACGAGCCGAACCATCGGAACCATCGGCGAATCTGGTTGTCCACAACCGACCGGTAACCGCCTTGACCTGCCTATACTCCGATAGACTTGCCGTCCCCTGGGAGGGTGGTTTCTAGTGGTTGGTTGCGACACTGCCTGTTAGCTGGCCGGGAGTGTAGGTAGGCGTTCGGTGGGGTGTCCCGGTTGAGGGTCATGCGGGGACGGTTGTTGAGTTGAGCGGCGACACAGTCCAGGTACTCCGCGGCATGGATCGCCAGGTCTGTTCTCTTGAAAGTACTGGCGTAGCAGGCCGACCACGTCAGGTGTTGCAACGACCACTGGAAGCCAAGGAGTGACGGGGCTGTCCTGGGGTGGGGCAGGAGGTCCGTCGAAGTCGGTCGCTGGGGCTGACCGCAACTGTGGTTTGTCTGGTGTGACGGGTGATTTCCTTTGTGCGGCAGCACAGGGATGGACTTCATGGGTTTTCCGACCGGTACGGCCCTGGCTTCGCCAAACGACCGAGGCCGTCGTGGCCGACAAGCCGGATAAGGCCGCCGCGGCCCCGGCTGATGGCGACCCGACCGGCGTCACGGACTCCTGATCTCCACCACCGCACGGTAGATAGCAGAGCACCCACTGTGCCCAGGAAACACTTCCCTGGGCACAGTGTTGGTCAACGGGGTGTCCGGCAACCGTGCGGCGTGGACAACGGGATGCACGAGCCGAACCAAAGGAACCATCGGCAAATCCAGTTGTCCACAACCGCCCAGTAGCCCTTTGACCTGCCCATATCCCGATAGAATGGAGCAGGACCCCCCGGGGAGCGGTCAGGGGGTCGGCAAAGTCGTTTTGTGTTGTTAGGTGGGGATTCCGAGTAGGGCTAGTGGTTGGAGTGGGTTGCGTGCCATGTGGCGGAGGCCTTTGGCG
>JOAA01000042.1 GCA_000720375.1 Rhodococcus rhodnii
AATGAGGGCTGAAGGAAAGGGGACTCCCCGGCTTCCTCCCCGAGCGCGCCGCAGGGGCCCCAAGTCAAATCAAGCCGCGGCGGGCACCAAAAGCTGGAACCCGAAGCCAAAGGACAGCAAGAGCCAAGCTGGAAGCCGAGTCAAAGGGCGCCGTCAATCAGGCCGGAAGCCCAAGCCAAAGGATACCGCCAAGAATCAGACGGAAGCCGAAGGATAGCGACAAGAACCAAGGCTGGCAGTCGAAGTTGAAGTGCAGCCACAAGGCCACACTGGAAGCCGAAGGGCACGCCAACCAAGGCTGGAAGCCGAGGTTGAGCCACCTCAACTACCCTCGGTATAGTTCGGGCCCAAACGAGACGGGAGCCGGAATGGACCTGCGGCGGGCACTGAACCACGTGCTGGACAACCATCGCAAATGGGTCGACCAGTTCGGCGACCGCCCAGACCACCCATCCCTGCACGTCACCGACGAGCAACTGGAAGCAACCCTGGACACCCTGTCCGCCCGCCTCGCGATCAACTACCCCTTCTTCCACCCGCGTTACGCGGGCCAGATGCTCAAACCCCCACACCCCGCAGCAATCGCGGGCTACGTGGCCGCCATGCTGATCAACCCGAACAACCACGCCCTCGACGGCGGCCCAGCCACCGCGAAGATGGAGCGAGAGGTCGTCAAACAACTCGCCACGATGTTCGGCTACGGCGAGCACCTCGGCCACCTGACCTCCAGCGGCACCATCGCCAACCTCGAAGCCCTTTTCGTGGCAAGGGAACTGCACCCCGAAAAAGGCGTCGCGTTCAGTGTGGACAGTCACTACACCCACGGCCGGATGTGCGGCGTCCTCGGGATCGAAGGCACCAAGGTCAAGGTCGACAGCGCCGGCCGGATGGATCTCGACGACCTCAGGAAGGTCCTGGCAACCGGGAAGATCGGCACGGTCGTCGCCACAGCGGGCACGACTGGCCTCGGAGCCATCGACCCCGTGCACGAGATCGTCCAGATCGCCCGCGAGTACGGAACAAGGGTGCACGTCGACGCGGCCTACGGTGGTTTCTTCATCCTGGTCGACGACCTCGATCCGCTGCCGTGGCAAGCGATCAAGGATTGTGACTCCATCGTCGTCGACCCGCACAAGCACGGCCTGCAGCCTTACGGGTGCGGCGCGATCTTGTTCCGTGATCCCGCAGTGGGCCGCTTCTACGCGCACGACTCGCCCTACACCTACTTCACCTCCGATGATCTGCACCCGGGTGAGATCAGCCTGGAATGCTCACGGTCGGGCGCGTCGGCTGCGGCGTTGTGGCTCACGTTCCAGCTCATTCCGCCCACTGTGGACGGTCTGGGCGCCGTGCTCGCCGCCGGTCGCCGGGCCGCTGTGCAGTGGGCCGACATGATCGATGCCAGCGCCGAACTGGCCTTGTACCAACGGCCTGAGTTGGACATCGTCAGCTACTTCGGCACGGCTGGGACCATGAGCGAGATCGACGCGACCTCGCAACGCGTCCTGCACGCAGGGATGTCCGCGGAGGTTGAGCCGGTGTTCCTCAGCGTGCTGTCTGTCGGGCGGGAGGACTTCGCCAGGCGCCATCCCGCCATCAGCGCCGATGCGGATCGGGCCAGGGTGCTGCGCAGTGTGTTGATGAAGCCGGAGTCCGAGCTTTATCTGGACACTCTGCACAGCCGGGTGATCGATCTGGTGGCTAGCCCGAACGGGTGAGGTACGACCTGCGATCAGTTCGGTCAAGCGGGATGATTCCGGCTATGACGAACCCCGAAACCCCGCCGACCGACGAGATCCCGGTCCAGGAACCGCCGACGGACACCGCCGCGGCCAAGGACGCCAGCGGTTCGGTGACCAGGGCGACCCGGACCAGCGGGACGTGGATCGCGGTCATCGTCGCCACGATTATCCTGGTCTTCCTGCTGATCTTCATTCTGGCGAACCTGACTTCGGTCACCGTCAGCTTCCTCGGCATGTCCGGCCAGCTACCCCTTGGCGTCGCGTTGCTCTTCGCCGCGATCAGTGGCGCGCTGCTCGTCGCCCTGGTCGGCGCGGCCCGGATTTTGCAGCTACGGCGACGCGTGCGGCGTGCGGGTAAGTCCTAGCCGACTGTTCCTCAAGGCCGGTGAAGGTCAGCCGCATTCGCGGATGATCTGGTCGTTGACCGCGCGCACCTCTTGGAAGTCCATTTTGGCCACTCGACGGTCGTAGGTGAGAAACCCGTTCACCTCGTGCTCCACGTCGGTGATCTGGGTGTAGATCGAACCGCTGAGGCTGTTGGCCAGTGCCACTTCGAGCACGTCACGCTGGTTCTCGACATAGCGCTTGGTCAGCGCCGTGACGTCCGGTGTCATCTCGTACGCGTGGCCGTCGTCGAACCACATGTGGCCTTCGACTTCGAGGCCGAGGCCGCCGTGCTCGCCGTCGATGGCGATTCTGGCCGAGTCGGGCACGGGCTTGGCCGGGCCGACGTACTCGTGCAGGTCGATCACGTCACCATGACCCGAGTCGCCGAACGAATCGGTGAGGTTGTAGCCGCTGTGCGCGTCGACGATGCGCGTCGGGTCGAGCGCTTTCACCTCGTCGGCGATGCGGCCGGTGTCCTCCAGGGACCATTCGCCCCACCCCTCGTTGAAGGGGATCCAGCCGACGATCGACGTCCAGTTCTTCTTCTGCGAGACCAGTTCGTGCAACTCGGCCTCGAACTGGCGCTGCGCGTCGGCGGGCGGACGGCCGAGCCTGGTCGACGGCATGTCCTGCCAGACCAATAGCCCCAGCCGGTCGGCGTGGTGGTACCAGCGGTCCGGCTCGGTCTTGATGTGCTTACGAACCGTGTTGAAACCCAGAACCTTGTGCTGTTCCAGGTCGAACCGCAGCGCCTCGTCGGTCGGCGCGGTGTAGATCCCGTCCGGCCAGTAGCCCTGGTCTAATGTGGACAGTAGGAACAGTGGCTCGCCGTTCAGGGTGAACCGCAGCCGTCCGTGCTCGTCCGGCTTCATGCCGAACTCGCGCATGCCGAAGTAGGACGTGACTCGATCGCCTTGCGGCAACACGACTTCGAGGTCGTAGAGGAACGGGGAATCCGGCGACCACAGCTTGGGCTGGGGAACGGGGACTTCCACAGTGGAGGTTCCGCTTTTGCGGCTGACCAAGGAATCGCCGGCCCGCACGGTCACTTCGAAGGACGTGTCCGGTCCGGCGATGTGCACGGTCAGCGTCAGCGATTCCCTGTCCAGCGAGGGAACCATGTCCAGCGAGACGATGTGCGTTTCGGGCACGGGTTCCAGCCATACGGTCTGCCAGATGCCGGACGCGCCCTCGTAAAAGATGCCGCGGTCGGGAACGAGCCGCTGTTTGCCGACCGGCTGCCAGGTGGCGTCGGCGCGGTCCTCGACTCCGACGATCAGCTCCTGGGGGCCGTCCGCGCGCAGCGCATCGGTGACGTCGAACGAGAAGGACCCGTAACCGCCCTGGTGCGAGCCGACTTCCTGGCCGTTGACGTAGACGGTCGCCCGATAGTCCACGGCTCCGAAATGCAGCAGAACTCGGTCATTCCAGGCGGGCGGTACGTCGAAGGTGCGGCGGTACCACATGTAGTCCTCATGCCGGGCAATACCGGACAAAGCGGACTCAATGGGAAACGGGACAAGGACCCGCTCAGGCAGCGTTCTACCGAACGGCGGCTGCTCGTCGGCCGTGGCGGAGGTGAACTCCCAGACTCCGTTGAGGTTCAGCCAGTCCGCCCGGACCAGCTGTGGTCTGGGGTATTCGGGCAGTGTGCTGGTGGGAGAGACCGAGTGGGTCCATGGCGTGGTCAGTTTGAGGTCGGCCATTGTCCAGTCCATCACCCCCGAAGCTACCGCGTGTCCCACCCTCCAGCACACCGTGTCCACCACTCGGGCACGGTGAGTTGCACGTTCCGGCACACCGAGTTGTGCTTTCCGCCACACCGAAATCCCCCGCCAAGGCCGGACGGAGATTTCGAGGTGTCAGAGCAGAGATTTCATGGTGCAGGAAAGGGCATTTGATGGTGCTGGAAGGGGGCTTCGTGGTGGCGGAGCCCGTGTTTCGTGGGGGAGGAGCGTTTGATGGTGCTGGGAGGCGGATTTGATGGTGCCAGGAGGGGGATATTCGGGGTGTTGGAGCGGGGGTTTCATAGTGCTGGAAGGGGGATTTCATGGTGCTGGAGTGGTGGACACGCGGTGGCTGAGAAGATCGTCAGCGGGATGTTCGTAGCTTGGGGATCGTGGCTGTGCAGACGGTGGCGCTAGGTGCCGAGATCACCAACCGGCGGAGGGCATATCTCCTCGCCGAGTTCGTCGTGCTGTTCTTCGGCACGATCGCGGCCTTCGCCGCGTTCGCCCAGGGCGTGAGCCCGATTCCGTTCCTCGTCGCGCTCGGCGTCGGCTCCGTGGTGTACCTGGTGCGGCAGAAGAGCTTCGACCGCAAGGACTTCCTGCGTTCCGAGGCGGTACGCGGGCAGTTGCGGCCGATGCTCGGGCTGTGGGCGGTCGCGGCCATTGTCGCCGTGGTCGCCGTCGCGATTCTGCTGCCCGACGACCTGTTCGGTCTGCCCGCCGGCAACCCGTGGCTGTGGCTGGCCATCGCCATCGGTTATCCGCTGCTCAGCGTGTATCCGCAGGAGCTGATCTTCCGGGCTTTCATGTTCCACCGCTACGCCGCGGTGTTCGGCACCGGCACGGGCATGATCATCGCCAGTGCGGCCGCGTTCGGGTTCGCGCACATCATCTTCGGCAACTGGTTCGCCGTGGTCGCGACCACTGTGGGCGGTCTGCTGTTCGCTTCGCGGTACGCCCGCAGCCGGTCGTTGCTCGCGGTGTCCATCGAGCACGGGCTCTACGGCGTGCTGATCTTCACCGTCGGCCTCGGCCAGTTCGTCTATCACGGCGCCAATTCCTGACAACTTCCTGACATCGGGCTGCCATGCTGGCCGCCATGATCAGAAAAACGATCGTGTGCGGCTTGGCTTTCGCCGCCGTGCTGGGTGTCGCGTCGCCGGTTTGGGCCTCTACATCGGACGCCGTCGTGCACGACATCTCCGCCGACGAGCAGAAAGCCGTCAAGGGCTACTGGACCGCCGAGCGGATCGGCAAGATGGAGTCCGATCCGCCGACCAACGATCCGCTTCAGGAAAGCCCAGCCGGGGCGGGTTTCCGGCAGGCAACCGCTGCGGACAAGTCGATCGGCAGGCTGTTCTTCGTCGACCGGGACGGCGCCGACAGCAGTTGCACGGCCACCATCGTGCCCAGCGCAGGTCGTTCGGTCGCGGTGACGGCCGGGCACTGCGTGCACGGGTTCGACCTGATCGGCAACGATCCGCAGTGGACGACGAAACTGCTGTTCGTGCCCGGTTTCCGGGACAACACCACGCCGTTCGGCGCGTTCCCGGTCAGGTCTGTCGTGGTGCACGGCCAGTGGGTCGCCGACGACCAGAAATCCAACTACGACCAGGCATTCCTGGTGCTCAGTGAGCGTGTCCCCGGTGTGCCACAAGGCATTGCGTTCGACCAACGCCCTGATCAAGCTGTGCAGCAGTTCGGATACCCACGGGCGACGGCGGCGCCGGGTTTGCAGGGCAGGCCGGAGTTCATCGGCATGCGACTGGCCCGGTGCTGGGGCACGGCCGTCAAATCCCCTGGATATCCGGGGTTTCCGCCGGAGGACCTCTGGGGCGCGGCGTGCCAGATGGGCGGCGGTTCCAGTGGCGGGCCGCGGATCGCGCACTTCGCTGAGCCCGTCGGACTCGGCGTCGTGGTCGGCGTGAACGCGCAGAGCTCGTACATCGACAACGCCGGGAAGTACTGCACGCAACCCGTTGCGGGGCAGTGCACCCGGCACCTGGTCGGCCCGCAGTTCACCAAGAAGATCACGCAACCGCTCTACACCAGGGCGTTGCTGGGCTGACTCACGTCCAGGTTCGGCTCGGCGAGCCTGGGGTAGCCAGTCCGTATGGGGATATTCGCCGGGTTCGAGCTCGACTTGATCGAGGGCGCTGGAGCGCGGTTGCGAGTCCGGCACGGCGGCACGGGATCGCCTGTCGTGCTGCTGCACGGACATCCGAGAACGCACACGACCTGGCACCGCGTGGCCCCGCAGCTCGCTCATGATCACTACGTTGTCTGCCCTGACCTGCGTGGATACGGTCAGTCCGACAAGCCGACCAGTGCCGATGACCATGCGCCGTACTCGAAACGCGCGATGGCGGAGGACATCGTGGCGATCATGCGCGAGCTCGGCCACCAGCGGTTCGCGGTCGTCGGGCATGACCGTGGCGCCTACGTGGCCTACCGGGCCGCGCTCGACCACCCGGACGTGGTGACCAAGCTGGTCGTGATCGACATCGTCCCCACCGCCGAGGCGCTCGAACGATGTGACGCCGGATTCGCCAAGGAATGGTGGCACTGGTTCTTCTTCGGGCAGACCGCCAAACCGGCCGAGCGGGTGATCACGGCCGACCCGGAGACCTGGTACAACGCCTGGACGGTGAACTCGCCCGACCGGCTGGGGCCGGAGAACCACGCCGATTTCCTCGCCGCGATCCGTGATCCGGCGACAGTGCACGCGATGGTCGAGGACTACCGGGCCAATCTCGGCATCGACCGGATCAACGACGAGGCAGACCGTGCCGTGGGCAAGCAGATCACGTGTCCGGCGATGATGTTGTGGTCGCTGCGCGACGACATGGAGCAGCTCTACGGCGATCCGCTGGAGATCTGGAAACCGTGGTGCCCGCACATCGTCGGGCACGGCATCGACTCCGGTCATCACGTCGCCGAGGAAAATCCCGATCAGCTCGCCCGCGACCTGCTGGCGTTCCTCGGCTGAGGATTGGACTTGCCGGTCCATTTTTTGCCAGGCACGCTGAATGGACCAGCTAGTCCATTCACGAGGTGAGAACCAGATGCAGTACTACCTGCTCGGCAAGTCGGGTCTGCGGGTCAGCAGGCTCGCGTTGGGCACGATGAACTTCGGCACGCGGGGCTACCACGCGGCGTACGGCAAGACCGAGGACGAGGTCCGGCCGATCCTGCGGAGCTACCTGGACGCGGGCGGCAACTTCGTCGACACGGCCGACTTCTACACCGCCGGCCACAGTGAGGAGATCATCGGCAAGCTGCTCGAGGAAACCGGTGTGCGGGACCGGGTCGTGCTGACGACCAAGTTCACCAACACCGTCGACCCCACCGATCCCAACGCCGGTGGCAACGGCCGCAAGCACATGATCAAGGCGGTCGAGGACTCCCTGAAGAGACTGCGTACCGACTACATCGACCTGTTCCTGCTGCACATCTGGGATCGGATGACGCCGGTCGAGGAGGTCGTCCGCACCTTCGACGACCTCGTCCGCGCGGGAAAGATCCGGTACGCGGGGATGTCCGACGTGCCGAGCTGGTACGCCGCGCGCGCCCAGACGTACGCCGAAGCACACGGGCTGACCCCGATGATCGGCCTGCAGCTGCCGTATTCGTTGATAGCTCGGGACATCGAGCTCGAATACGTGTCGCTGGCTCAGAACCTGGGCATGGGCATCATCGGCTTCGGGCCGGTCGCCGGCGGCGTGCTCACCGGCAAGTACCGGCCGTCCAAGGACGGCCTCGACGGCGACGGCCGCCTCGTCAACAGCCCTGGTTACCGGGCGCTCGGTGACCGCGAGTGGCAGATCGTCGCCGCCGTCGAGAAGGTCGCCGACGGGCTGGGCCGCAGCATGGCCCAGGTCGCGATCAACTGGGCGGCGACCCAGCCGGGCATCGCCGCCGCGCTGATCGGCGCGAGCAGCGCCGACCAGCTGACGAGCAACATGGCCGCGCTGGACTTCGAGATCCCAGCGGACGCACGTCAGCTGCTCGACGAGGCCAGCGCCCTGACTTTGCCTGGGCCGTATGCCTTGTTCCACCCGGCCGCCCAGGCGGAGTTCATCGGCCCGAACGTGGGCGACAAGCCCGCTGGGTACTGGGTCAGCTGACAGTCAGTCGACACAGTCGTCGGCCGAGCCATCCGACGGGGGAGCCGCGGGTTTGCTCGCGAAGAAGTCAGCGGTGAACCGACGCACCTGGCCGGGATCGACGACCAGGGTGTTGTTCTTGCCGTCGAAGGAAAGCACCGGAATGGTCGCGATCGACATGCTCGACGTGCTCGTCAGCGCCCGTGCCAAGTCGAGCAGCTTGAGGCCGGGGTCGGTGCGCACGGTCTGCTTGAGCGTTTCGGACAACGCTGCCAGCTGCTGGGCGTCAGCGTGGCCCAGTTTGGTGACCAAGCCGCGGAGGAACGCCTGGTGCCGGGCGATCCGGTCGAGTTCGCCGTTGGCCAGCCCGTGCCGCTGGCGCAGGAAGGCCAACGCCTGGTCGCCGGACACGGTCTGCTTGCCTGCCTTGAAGTTCGCCTGGGAGTAGGTGTCTTTCACGGCCGTTTTCAGGCAGATCTGCACACCGCCGACAGCCGCGCTGACGGAGGCGAACCCGGCCATGTCGACGGTGGCGTAGTGGTCGGCGCGGATCCCGGTGAGCTTCTCGACCTCGGCCGCCGTGGCGTTCGCGCCGCGCTCGCCACCGCCGGCTGAGGGGTAGACGGAGTTCAACCGGACTCCGTCGCCGATACCGCTGTCGCGTGGCAGTGACACGGCCCGGATGGACCCGTCCGGGCTGAACTTGGCGACGACAATGGAGTCCGGGTTGCCGACTACGTCGGTTCCGAGCAGCAGCAGCGTCTTCTCGGCTGCGGCCGGGGGCGGGGTGATTGTTTCTGAGGTCGCGGGTGGTGCTGCCTCGCGTGACGCGGTCAACGGGACCGCCACGGCGACGATGCCCGCGGCCACGGCGCCACCCGCCACGGCGACGATCCAGATCCGCCTGCGGCGTGGTTTGGCGCCTTGCCGCAGGTTGGCCAGAATGGTGCCGGAATCGACCGCTTGCTCGGCCTCCGCGGCGATCGCCTGGCGGATCAGCAGTTCATCGTTGGTCATCACAGCACCTCCATGACCCGGTTGTCCGCGCGCAATGCTTTGAGCGCGCGGGATATGTGGCTGCGCACGGTCCCTTCCGTGCAGTTCAGGACAGTCGCGATCTCCGCGTCGGTGCAGTCCTCGTAGTAACGCATCACGAGCGCGGCGCGCTGTTTACGTGGCAGCACGGCGATCCTGGCGCGCATCGCGTCCCGTTCGGCGTGCTGCACCGCGGGATCGCCGACCGGAGGCGTCAACGCGTCGATCGTCCGCGATGGGGATGCGATGTCCCTGGCGGCCTTGCGGTGCCGCCAGGACAGGTATTCGTTCGTCACCATCCGCTTGACGTAGAGGTATGGCGCGTCCATCGCCGCGATCCGTGCCCACCGCCGCTGCGCCCGCAGCAGCACCTCCTGCACGATGTCCTGGGCCAGATACCGGTCACAGGTCATCGCGGTGGCGTAGCGCAACAGCCGATCGAGACGATCAGTGACGAACTGGTCGAAGCCGTCCGGCACTGCCGCTCCCTTCTGCTCGAAGTGTCGAATGCGGCCGGGAAACCCCAACCGCCCCCGCAGCTGTTGAACGCTGTGACTCAGATCACCTGCTGGCGGACAAGTCGACTGTCATGCGCCGGCCTTCCGGCCGTGGCCTGGGATTATTCACCAGCCGGGAAGCGACCCTGCGTTCATGCCCATTTGGGCACAATTCGGCCGAACGGAGTATCTGCCGGCCTTGAGCGTCCTCTTACAGCGATATCGCCGTCCAACAACACCTGTGAGGAAGACATGGACACGATCTCGCTGCCCGGCCGGACCGACGTGACCGGGATGGGCTGGCTGCCCGACCGGCCGGACGTCCGTGACCTGACGTACGACTCGCCTGAGGTCCGCAAACTGCTGGCGTCATCCGCATCCCCGGCGTTGCAGGCGCTGGCGAGTGATTCGGCGGCTGAGCCACCGGACAAAGTCGACCTGCGGGAATGGTTCTCGCCGGTCGAGGACCAGGAGACGATCGGCTCCTGCACCGCGAACGCGGCGTGCGGCATCGTCGAGTACTTCCAACGTCGCTCCTTCGGCAAGCACGTGGAGATGTCGAGGCTGTTCCTCTACAAGGTGACGCGCCAGTACCTCGGGCTGACCGGGGACACTGGCGCGTATCTGCGCAGCACCATGGGTGCGTTGGCGTTGTTCGGCGTCCCGCCGGAGCGGTACTGGCCGTACGAGATCGCCAAGTTCGAGGCGGACCCGCCCGCGTTCAGCTTCGCGTTCGCCCAGAACTTCCAGGCGTTGACGTACTTCCGGCTGGACCCGTCCGGTGCATCGGGTGCGGAAGTGCTTGCCGCGGTTCGCAAACACCTCGCGGCCGGGGTGCCGTCCATGTTCGGGTTCACGGTGTACGGCAGCATCCGGCGGCCGGACAAGCCGGGTGAGATTCCTTATCCCGCGAAGGGGGAGAACGTCCAAGGCGGACACGCGATCGTCGCGGTCGGCTACGACGACAACCGGACGATCAAGAACCCGGTCGACGGCAAGTCACAGAAGGGTGCCTTCCTGATTCGCAACTCATGGGGCGAATCGTGGGGCGACAAGGGGTACGGCTGGCTGCCCTACGAGTACGTGCTGAAGGGTCTCGCCGAGGACTGGTGGGCGATGACCGCGCAGGAGTGGATCGAGACCGGGTCGTTCGACGAGTGATTCCAGTCCCGGTCGTCGAAGCTCATGTCGCGGTCGCGGGGATAGTCCCGGTTCACAGCGTTCTCCTTTTCACTGTCCATTGAGGATCATTTCGTGCACCTGCCGCAGTTGACGGCCCGGCTCGATGCCGAGCTGGTCGACCAGGGCATGGCGGGACCGTTGGTAGACCTCCAGTGCCTCGGCCCGCCTGCCCGTCGCGGCCAACGCGCGCATGCACTGCGCGGCGAACCGTTCCCGTAGCGGGTACTGCCGCACCAGCATGTCCAGCTCGCCGAGGAGTTCACCGGCCTTGCCGCAGGCCAGTTCGGCGTCGATGCATTCCTCGACCACCGCGATCCGTTCGGTTTCCAGCCGTGCTGCCTCCAGTTCGAGGTGCGGCTGGTCGATCGCGCACATGTCCGCGCTGCGCCACTGCCGCAGGGCGGACCGGAAGTGCCATGCGGCGGCTTCGTAGTCGCCGCGGCGGACGGCTTGCCGGCCTGCGTCCGCTTCGGCCTGGAAAGTGAGCAGGTCGAGGCCGGTGACGTCGACGGTGATCCGGTAGCCGCCGCCGATCTGCTCGATCGGGATGCCGCGGCCGCGCAGCCGGTGGATGTACGTGTGCAGGTTCGACACGTACGACTTGGGCGGGGTGTCGCCCCACAGCACTTCGACGAGCCTGCTCATCGGCACCCAGCGGTTGGCGTGGAACAACAGCTCGGTCAGCAGCGCGGGCAGCCGGTTGCCCCGCAGCGCGACCTGTGAACCGTCGGCTGCCGACACGGTGAGCGGTCCCAGCACGCTGAATTTCAGGTCGTCGCCGGTGGTGCGGTCGATCGTGGCGGTAGTCATGACGCCAGCTCCCTCCGTTTCGGTGTTGCGGCGAAATCGGACCACATTCGTGTGAACTCTGTCAACACGAGTTCTGTGGATGCGATATGTTTCCCTCCGCAAGACGTGTGAACTTGGAAGGGAGCGGGCCGGTGTCGAACGAGGCTGCCGTCACGGCCGCGGATATCGCCAGGCTGGCCGGGGTCGGCCGGGCCGCGGTAAGCAACTGGCGGCGCCGGTACGAGGACTTTCCCGCTCCGGTGGGCGGCACCCCGAACAGTCCGCTGTTCACCCTCTCCGAGGTCGAACGCTGGCTACGTGACCAGGGCAAACTTCAGGCGGTCTCGCCATGGGAGCGGCTGTGGCAGCTGCTGGAGGCCCATCGCGGCGACCAGGAACCCGCCGACGTGCTCGCCGCGATCGGGGCGTTCCTGTTGCGGCGCTCCGACGGCAACCCCGTCGCTCCCGCGCTGCTGAACGAGGTGGCGACGCTGGCCAACCAGCACGGCGCCGTGGCGACAGCCGAGGCGTTGTGGGAGCGGTTTGTGCAGGCCAACGCCCGGTGGATGGCGGTGACGTCGCCGGACATGGCCCGGCTGATCGCCGAGTTGGTCGGGCTGTCCAGCGGGATGGTCCTCGACCCGGCCTGTGGCGCGGGAACTCTGCTGGCCGCGGTCGCGGGCCGGACCGGCGGACCGGTGCAGTGCCTCGGCCAGGAGATCGACCCGGGACTGGCGTCGCTGGCCGAGGTCCGGCTGGCTTTGCGGGGCGTGCAGGTCGAGGTCAAGGCGGCGGATTCACTGCTGCACGACGCGTATCACGGTCGGCTCGTGGACGCGGTCGTGTGCGACCCGCCGGTCGGCGAACGGCAGTGGGGGCACGAGGACCTCCTGCACGACGAGCGCTGGGAGTACGGCATCCCGCCACGGATGGAGTCCGAGCTGGCATGGGTGCAGCACGCGTTGGCGCACGTCAAACCAGGCGGACTCATCGCCATGCTGATGCCGCCGTCCGTGGCGGCCCGGCGCTCAGGCCGTCGGATCCGTGCGGAGTTGCTGCGGCGCGGCGCGTTGCGGGCGGTGCTGGCGCTGCCTGGGCCCGTCCACCTATGGATGCTGCGTCGGCCAGGACAGCCCGCCGACCCACAGGTTCTTGTCCTCGAAGCGACCACGACGGAGTGGGACGAAGCCGCGGCGCGTGCGATCGCCGCGTGGCGCGCGTTCGACGCGCCGGATGGAGCGGCCGAGGACGAACCCGGTGTGTCACGCATGATCCCCGTGCTTGACCTGCTGGGCGAGGACGTGGACCTGACCCCGGCCCGTAACCTGCCGATCTCGTCCGCGCCCGACACGGCCGAGAAACTGCTCGCCGGACACCGCGAACTCACCACCCGGCTCACCGCGTTGGCGCCCCTGCTGCCGACACTGGACTGGACCGGACGCGGCCAGCAGCACCGGGTGATGACCACAGTCGCCGAGTTGATGAAGACCGGCGCGTTGTCACTGTTCAACTCGGACGCTCCCGCGTCACCCACCGGCGACGCGGTCCCGTTGCTGGATCTGTCCGATGTGCTCGCTGACCGGCCCGCGTCCCGACGGATCTCGCGTGACCTCGCGGCATCCGCCGTGCGCGTGCAGCCCGGCGACGTCGTCATGCCGACTGCCGGCCATAAGCTGGTCGCGCGCGTCGTGAGGGACACGGGCACGGTGCTCGGACGTGGTCTCTGCCTGCTGCGGCCCAATCCCGACGTGCTCGACCCGTGGTTCCTCGCCGGGTTCCTCAGCGGTTCGGCGAACTCCCGGCAGGCCAGCGCCCACCTCTCCGCGGCCGCCCGGCTGGACGTGCGACGATGTGAGGTCCCGAGAATGCCACTGGCCGACCAGCGCGGGTATGCGGCAGTCTTCTCCGCACTGGGGAGTTTCGGCACCGCGGTCGGCCGGGCCGCCGGCCTTGCCGAGCGGGTCATCCAGGCCACTGTGGACGGGCTGGTCGACGGGTTGGTGGCACCGGAGAGGAATTAGGCCAGAGAGGGATCGGCCCGGAGAGGGATCGGTCCGGAGAGGGATCGGCCCGGAGAGGGATCGGTACAGTGCAGCGGGTTGTCGGTAATCGGTACGAGCTCGTCCGGCCGCTTGGCCGCGGCGGGATGGGTGAGGTGTGGCTCGGCCGTGACTACCGGCTGGATCGCCACGTCGCGGTGAAGCTGCTGCGCCCCAACACTTTGCCGGCCGGCGCCGACGTCGAGGCGTTGATCCACAGGTTCGACCGGGAAGCCCGGCTGACCGCGAAACTCGAGAACCCCGGCGTGCCCGCGGTCTACGACACCGGCCAGGACGAAGACGACCTCTACCTGGTCATGCAGCTGATCGATGGTGCGGACCTGGCGGAGTTCCAAGCGGAGAACGAGCCGGTGCCGGTGGCATGGGTGGCGGCGATCGGCGCGCAGATCGCCTCGGTGCTGGCCGCGGCGCACGCGGCCGGGCTCGTGCACCGGGACCTCAAGCCCCGCAACGTGATGATCACCGACACCGGCGAGATCAAGATCCTCGACTTCGGCATCGCTGTGCTGCGTGACGTCGACATGACCCGGATCACCCGCACCGCGGAGACGGTCGGGACACCGGCGTACATGGCACCGGAACAAGCCATGCACGGGCAGACCAGCCCCAGCAGCGACCTCTACTCGCTCGGCTGTGTCCTCTATGAACTGGTGACCGGACGGTACGTCTTCGACGCCCACACGGCGTTGGCGATGATGCACCGGCACTACAACGACACTCCTGAGCCGGTGTTGTCGCTGCGTCCGGACGCTGATCCGCGACTGGCCGACCTGATCACACGGCTGCTCGCCAAACAGCCCGACCACCGGCCCGCCTCGGCCAACGAGGTCTACGACGTCCTGTTACCCCTGATCCCGCCGCCCAGCGGCGGGTTGATCCCGATGGATCCGACCCGGCCGTTCCGTGACCAGCTTGCCGCGCCACGGCCGCCGTCGGGCTCCGGTTCCACTGTGCCCGTGGACACGCCGACGGTTCCGGTCCTCCGACCGGTCGCTCCCGCGGGCACCATGGTCACTCCTGCTACAGCAGCGCCCCAGGTGCTGCTGCGTGACTCCGCGCCACGGCGGATCGGCGAATCGTTCTTGCTGGCATTCGGTGTGCTGGGAGTCATGACCTACGTCGACGACCTGGTGACCGGGGTACCGGTGCCGGACGTCGCGTTCACGTTCTTCGTGGTGTCGCTGCCGCTGTTCATCGGCCTGTGGATGCGCAAGCGTCGACTTGAGTTGCGTTTCCTGTGGTCACCCGGGCCGTTCGGCAAGCGAGTCCGCGGTCCCCGGCGCACCGGCCTGGGGGAGAAGATCCTCGAACGCGTCCTGCTCGTGATCGGCGGGCTCTGCACGGCCGTCTACATCGGACAGATGATCGCCGGTACGGTCAAAGGCAATCCGTTCCTGCACATCGACTCGCCGGTTCGCGGCGCGGCGATCTGCTTGGCGTTCTTGCTTCCCGGGTTGCTGATGCGGCAACGCCGGCTGGGCAAGCCCTATCCCTGGGTCTGGTAGTAGGAGTGGACCGCGGGCTGGCCCGTGTAGTTGGGGCCCGCGTTCTTGTCCGCTCCTAGGTACTTCCACGGGAACGGCGTGGTTTCCGGGCCTTGCTTGCGGATTCGTTTGGTTCTCGCGTTGTGGCTGAAGCCCGCTGCTTTCAGCGCTTGCGTCAGGTTCACCGGGTTTCCGTTGTGGTCACGGATGGCCGCCGCTTCGAAGTTGGCCACCAGCAGGCCTTCCGGTGTCAGCCACTGGGCGATCCGGGTGATGGTGCCGAGCTTGTCACCAAGGTAGTGCAACCCGTGTACGCAGGTGATGAGATCGTACTTGTGCTGCGGCGTCCACGTTTCCAGCGGAGTTTCGATCAGCGTGAGGTTGGCCGCCGGTCTGGTGATGAACTGCCCGGCCAGATCGACGCCGGTGATCCGGCTTTCCGGCAGCATGATCGCTGCCTCGTTGAGCGCTTTCCCGCTTCCGCAGCAGAGGTCCAGCCACGCCTTGGGGTTCAACCCGATGATGTCCAGCGCCAGCGCTGTCTCGTAGCTGTCCCCGCCTCTCAACGGCCTTGTTCTGTTCATCGCTCTGTTGGCGACGACGTCCGAGCGGAGGAGCTCTTCTTGGTCTGCCAGGCGCATGCGTCAGTCTTGCAGTTCGCGCAGCACGTTCAGCAGTGCGTCAAGTGCCCCGCCGAAGGCGTTCTTGGACGACGCGCCGTACCCGACCACCAGCCCGTGCCGCTTCTCTCCCATGGACATCGGACTGACCGTGGCCACAGCCACGGAATGCCGGCGAGCCACTGCGGGCACTTGCGCCTCGGCCGCCTCCGACAACGGCACCATCAGGTGCAATCCGGCCGAAATCCCCTGGGGGATCAGGTGCTGCGGGAGCGCGGCGGCGAGCCGGTCCCGGCGCGAGCGGTACTCGATTCGGCAACGCCGCACGTGCCGGTCGTAAGCCCCGGTACTGATCATGTCCGCGAGAGTCAGCTGATCCAGCAACGAAGGCTGAGCCCCGCTTGTCGCGAGCGCGGCGATGACCGGGTCCACGAGCGACCGCGGCAGAACCAGCCAGCCGAGCCGCAGCGAGGGCGCCAGGGTCTTGCTGGCCGTGCCCGCGTAGATCACGCGCTCCGGTGCCAGCGCCTGCAGCGCGCCAACCTGCTGACGGTCATAGCGAAACTCGCCGTCGTAGTCGTCCTCGACGATCACCGCACCGGTCTGCGTCAGCGTCGCCCGCCGATCCGGCGACATGGTCACGCCAAGCGGTGACTGGTGCGCCGGAGTGACCACCACAGCGGGACTTGTCAGCTCCGATATCCGCATTCCGTTGCCGTCCACCGGAACGCCGACGATTTTCTGTCCGGTCGTCCCCGCCAGGTCACGGAATCGGTTGAAAGACGGGTCTTCGAACGCCATCTCCCGGATACCCACGCTCTGTAGCGCGTTTCCGAGGATGGTCATCGCGTGCGCGAACCCCGAGCAGATCACGATCCGTGCCGGATCTGCCAGCACGCCACGGCTTCGACCGAGGTACGCCGACAAAGTCGCGCGCAGTACGGAAGAACCGCGCGGCTCGCCGTAGCCGAAGGTCTCGTTGTGCGTGTGCTGGAGTACTCGTTTGGTCGAGGCAAGCCAGATGTCACGCGGGAATAGCGCGGCGTCCGGACGGCCCGCCATCAGGTTCCACCGCATGGCGGGTTCCCGCGAGGTGGTCGGACGCGGTTGCGTCAACGGCTGCGCGCCCGCGGTCGCGACCCGTGTCGGCGCTCCCTGGCTCGTCTGCAGGTAGCCCTCGGCCGCGAGGTCGGAGTAGACGCGAGTGACCGTTCCCCGTGCCACGCCTAGGTCATGTGCCAGCGCCCGGGTCGACGGCACGACCGATCCGGGGCGCCAGCGGCCGTCCCTGATCGCCTGGCGGACCGCTTTCGCCAGTCCCTTCCGGCCGAGCCCCGGCGTCCAGTCCAGGTGCACGTCCAGCGAACTGGACCACTCGTCTGCCATAGAAAGGCACTCTACCTGTGGACAAGTATGACTTATGTGGTAATTGGCAAATGACCACTTAGGGTGTCTGAACCGGTAATGAAGTACTCGATGAAGACTTACACGACCCGCGCGGTGATCGGTGCACTGATCGCGGTATCCCTGTCGACTCCTACGGCACATGCTGAACCATCGGCGCGGCCAATGGAACCCAGCCAGGGGATCACCCTGGTCACCGGAGACAAAGTCATCCTCGGCGGAGCAGGCGGCGCGACCGTACGCCCTGGCAACGGACGCGAGCGCATCCAGTTCCTTACCCAGCGGGACACCCGTGGCGATATGCACGTCACGCCGGTCGACGCGCTGAGCGGCCTGCGGTCCGGGCAGCTCGATCCTCGGCTCTTCAATGTCAGCCAGCTGATCAAGCACGGCTTCGGCGACGCGGCCCGGCCGGACATCCCGCTGATCGTCAGCGGAACGCTTGGCGCGCGGTCGTTGCCGAGCATCGGCGCCGACGCCGTCAAGGTCGCCAAGGATTCCGGCTTCTGGAATTCCCGGCAAGGCAGCCGGATCTGGCTGGACGGTCCGGTCAAAGCCTTGCTGGACAAGAGCGTCCCGCAGATCGGGGCACCAGCGGCTTGGCAGGCCGGGTTCACCGGCAAGGACACCAAGGTGGCCGTGCTGGACACCGGAATCGACGGCACACACCCTGATCTGCTCGACGCGGTGGCCGACGCCAAGGACTTCACCGACAGCCCATCGGGAACCCAGGACAAGCACGGGCACGGCACCCATGTCGCGTCGATCGTGACCGGGAAGAACGAGAAGTACAACGGGGTCGCACCGGACACCCGGCTCGTTGTCGGCAAGGTCCTCAACGACCGGGGCAGCGGCACCGAATCCGGGGTGATCGCCGGCATGCAGTGGGCCGCCAGCAGCGGCGCACGCGTGATCAACATGAGCCTAGGCAGCGAGATCCCCAGTGATGGCACGGATGTGGTGTCGCAGGCGGTGAACACGCTGACCGCCCAGTCCGGTGCGCTGTTCGTGATCGCGGCGGGCAACAACGGCGATCTGGTCGGGTCACCGGCCGCCGCCGATGCCGCGCTGACCGTCGGGGCGGTGGACTCGAAGGACGCGCTGGCGCCGTTCTCCAGCCGTGGGCCTCGGTTCCAGGACAACGCCATCAAGCCGGAGATCACCGCGCCCGGGGTGGACATCGTCGCCGCCAAGGCGAAGGGGAGCTTCCTGGCCGATCGGCTGCCCAACATCGGCGAACACCATCTGATGATGTCCGGAACGTCCATGGCCGCGCCGCATGTGGCTGGGGCGGCGGCGATCCTGGCCGGGCAGCATCCGGACTGGAAGGCTGCCGAGCTCAAGGCGGCGCTGATGAACAGCGCGAAACCGCAGCCTGGAGTATCGATCTTCGAGCAAGGCGCCGGGCGGGTCGACGTGGCCAAAGCCGTGTCGCAGACCGTGCGGTCCATGCCTGCCAGTGTCAGCAACGGAGTTGTGCGGTGGCCGCACACCGACGACAAGCCGATCACCAACGTGCTGACGTACACCAACTCCGGCACTTCGGACGTATCGCTGACCTTCGGCGTCGATGTGCGTGACCCGGCTGGAAAAGCGGCACCCGCGGGCATGTTCACGGTCTCGCCCGCCACGCTGGTCGTACCAGCAGGCGGTCAGGCGCAGACTTCTCTGGTGGTCGACACGACCGTGACCGCCGCCGACGGCTTGTACAGCGGCTTTGTCACGGCTGGAGACCTGCGGACACCGATCTCGGTCACGCGGGAACCGGAAAGCCATGACGCGAAGCTGGAGTTCATCGGGTTCGACGGCAAGCCGACTCCGGACTACGCCATGCGGATCATCTCGTTCACCAATCCGTACCAGTATCAACGGTATGACGCGTCAGGGAGCCTGACTGTCCGGCTGCCGAAGGGAAAGTACTTCCTTGAGGCCCAGCTCCGCCAGGCTGACCGGCCGATGGTGATCATGACCGAGCCGGGACTGGACCTGAGCAAGGACGTCAGCCTGAAGCTGGATGCCCGTGATGCCAGACCTGTTGGCCTGACGCTGGATCGGACCGGGCTGCGGTCCGCCGAGACCTTCGTCGAACTGAGCAGCAAGATGGCGTGGGGCACGCTCGACAGCGCTGTGCGGTCGGAGTTCGGCGATGTCGTTGTCCGGCCCTCGACGACGTCCGCTCCGGGTGAGTTCCGGTACTCGGTCGGCGGGCGGTTCGCCGGGGAATCGTTGCTGTACAACGTGCGCGGTGACGCGGGCGGCAAGGTTCCCGCGAATCCCGTGCTGAAAGTGCGGGATCGGGACCTGGTGAAGGTGCGGTCGGTGCACGCCGCGACTCGCCCAGGCACGAAAGGCGTCCGCGAAGGTCTGTTCGACAAGCCGTTGCCGTACTCCTTGGACGAGTTCTACTCGCCGGGTGTCGGCTGGCACAGTTCGTTCTCCGAGCAGGATGCGGACGGCAACCCGGTCCAGAACATCTTCACCAGTGATCCGCGCGGCTTCACGCGGTCCACTGTGGAGCACTGGAACCAGGGTGTGTTCGGCCCGGTGACGCCGGAGAACTCGTTCAGGCCGTTCCGGTACGCCAGCAGGAACGCGGACACGATGGTCTTCGCCATCCCGATGTACAGCGACTCCGGCGCCAACCGCGAAGGGTACTCGGCCAACACCGGAACCTCGACGCTGTACCGTGACGAGGTCGAGATCGCCACCCGTCCCGGCGCCGGCGGTGGGATTTTCGAGGTTCCGCCGGGCAAAGCCACGTACCGGCTGCACGTCGAGTCCACTCGGGACAGAACATTGAGCAGCAAGGTCGTCGCCGACTTCACGTTCCAGTCGGACACGGTGACCGATCCGGTGCCCGAGCCGTTGTCGCTGATGACCGTTCGGTTCACGCCATCGCTCGACGACTTCAGCCGGGCCTCGCGCGTGATTCCGACGATCGTCCCGGTTTCGGTCGGGCACAACACCAAGGGCGATGCTTGGCCGACTCGGGTCGAGGTGTCGCACGACAAGGGCGCGACCTGGCGGGCCGCGCCCCTGGTTTCGTTCGGTGGCAAGTGGTACACGGTGATCGGTCACCCGCGGGACGCGGTTTCGGTGTCGTTGCGGGCCTCCGCACGCGACTCCGCGGGCAACTCGGTGAACCAGACCGTCATTGACGCGTTCGGGCTGAGGTAATCAGGCGTCGAGGTACGCGGATGCTTGCAGGGTGAAAAGCTCCGCGTACCCGCCGTCCAGTGCCATCAGCTCGGCGTGCGTGCCTTGCTCGACCAGTTTTCCGTGCTCCAGCAGGATGATCCGGTCAGCCTGGCGGACCGTGGAGAACCGGTGCGAGATGTACAGCGTCGTACGGCCCTCCGCCAGTTGACGCAGCCGGGTGAACAGGTCGTGCTCGGCTTGGGCGTCCAACGCGGACGTCGGCTCGTCGAGGACCAGGATCGGGGCCTCACGCAGGAATGCCCGGGCGAGCGCGATCTTCTGCCACTCGCCGCCGGACAGGCTGACGCCTTCGTCGAACCACCGGCCCAGCGGGCTGTCGTACCCGCGTGGCAGGCGTTCGATCCGGCCGGCGATGCCTGCCCGATCGGCCGCTTGCTCGATCCGTGGCCGGTCGGTCAGGTGCCCGAGGTCGCCGAGCCCGATGTTCTCCGACGCGGTCGCCTGGTAGCTGACGTGATCCTGGAACACCGCACTGATCCGCTTCTGCAGTTCGTCCGGGTCGAACGTGCGGATGTCCACGCCGTCGAGCAGGATCCGCCCGCCGGTCGGGTCGTACAGCCGGCAGAGCAGCTTGATCAATGTGGACTTCCCCGCGCCGTTCTTACCCACCACGGCAACGGTTTCGCCCGGTTGGATGTCGAAGCTGACGTCCTTGAGCGCGGGTTCCTTCGCACCGGGGTACGAGAACGACACGTGGTCGAACGTGATGTGCCCGCGCAACGGTTGCGGTACCGCGGCGGGGGAGTCGGGCCGGTCGATCTCAGGTTTGGTGCCCAGGAAGCGGTACAGCGTGTCGAGGTAGAGATTGTTCTCGTACATCCCGGAGAAGCTGCTGAACAACCCGCCCACCGAGGACTGCACCGAGGCTGCCGCGGCGGTGTACAGCGCGAGGTCACCCAAAGTCAACTCGCCCGAGACGGCCCTGAGCGCGATGTAGAGGTAGATCGCCGAGCCCGCGACCGTGCTGATCAGGCCCCACAACGTGCCTGCCACGTTCTTCTTGCGGATCATCCGGCGCTGGCGCTCGTAGTAGACCTTGCCCAGCCGCTCGAACCGGTCGACCAGGTACGGGCCGAGGCCGAAAAGCTTGACCTCCTTGGCATACGTGTCCGTGGTGACCAATGAGGACAGATAGTCCATCCGGCGCCGGATCGGCGAGACCATGTAGTTCAGAATGAACGACTGCGCGCCGTACTTCGACTGCGAGATGAACAGTGGCACCGGGGCCAGCAGTGCGACCAAGGCCAGCACCGGGCTGACCGTGATCAGCAGGATGATCATGCTGCTGAAGGTGATCGCCATCCGGCCGAGCCCGAGCGCGGAGCTCATCATCGACATCGGCCGCATCGGCGCTTCCCGGTCGGCCTGCCGCAGCAGGTCGTAGGAGGCGGAGTCCTCGAAGAAGGAGAGGTGCAGCTTGCTGGAGTGCTCCATCACCTGATGCCGGATGGTGAGCGTCATCCGTTCCTGCAACAACTGCTGGCTGACGGCGGTCAGCATGGTCGCGACGGACTGGAAGATGAAGATCACCAGCTGGAACGCGGCGATACCGACGATCTTGCCGATCGAGGTGACGGTGAAGTCGCCGAGCAGGGGAACGTGCAGGATGGCCTGATCGGGCCGGGTGGACCCGTGGATCTGGATCGCCTCGACGACGGCGTCCATCAGGATCTTGGCCACGTACGCGGTCGCGGTGGGGATCAGTCCACTCACGACAGTGACGACCACGAGCGTGATGGTCAGCGGTCTGCTGGCCTGCCAGGACAAGCTGAAGACCCTGGGTAACGCCCGCGCGGTCCCTTTCACCGACTCACTGAGCCGCTGGTATCGGGACTTGAAATCGCCTGCCTGACTTCGCGGGTCCGGATCCGGGATCTCGACCGGTCCGGTCAGCCCGCTGTCGGCCACGGTCTGCGGCTGCAGCCGGTTGCGGCGCCGCCGCAGCATCATCGACTCGAAACCACCCCCACCCGGCATCATCGGGCGGCCCCGTGCAGCAGAACGTCCACCATGGCCGCGATATCGGGCTTCTCGTCGCCCATCCGGCCGCGCATCATCAGCAGTCCGGTGAACATCGCGGCGATCTGTTCCGGCGGCAGCCGCAACGAATCCCGCTCGGGCTCGAAGAGTTCGGCAACGGCATCCCTGATGGCGTCGTTGCCCGGCCGCCGCTTATGCGACCCACGCTCACGCTTGTATCCCGACGCACGCAACGCCCCGAACAGCGCGCCCATCCGTTCCAACCGCGCGCCCAACGCCGACGCGGCCTCAGTAAGCCGGTCAGCCAATGGAACGTCGAGTGGGATCGCCTCGATCGCGGCGACCGCGTTGTCCGGCCGCAACGCCTCCTCGACGCACGCGTCCAGCAACTCGTCCTTGTCGGCGAACGCCCGGAAGATCGTCGCCTCACCAATACCCGCCGCCCGAGCGATCTGACTCGTCGTCACCGCGGCCCCATGCTCGACCAACAGGGGCAGCACTGCCTGCACGATCATCGCCCGCCGCTTTTCGGGGGTCATTCCAGGCGCCCTTCGCCTGGCAGAGATCTCTGTCATGCCACCCAGTGTGCGGAGTGAGCGCTCACTCCGTCAAATGGTTAGCTCTGACCTGACCTGGGCGAAGTCGCCCCGGTGATCAATTCGTGGTATACGAGAAGCGCTGGACGTGCCGGACCCAGTACTGGAACGGGCGCAGGTCGGTGGGCGGCAGATCCGCCGAGGCGATCGTCAGGCCGTGGTGCAGGCGTACCCACCGTGGCTGGTCGGCTGGATCGATCGGCCCGGCCACCTGGTTGGTGCCTTGCGCCGAAATCCTGAGGTCGTCGAGGAAGGCGCTCCACGCCGTCTCCGCGGCCCGGTGCACCAATCCACCCGGGATGTTGTGACTGGACGGCGTGCTGAACACAGCCGATGCCAGCTGGGAGTCCGCGGTGATCACGCCGAGCAGGATGACCACGACCCGGAACTCGCCTGGCTGGTCGGGGGTGTCCAGGAATGTCGATGTGCCGGAGAGGTCACGGGTCGCACGGATCATCCGGTAGAGGTTGAACAAACGCTTGGCTTTGCGCGGGGTCTCGATGAGCGGGCCGAGCCGCTCAAGCGCGTTCAGCTCCCGCTTGGTGAGCGGCTGCGGCTGGGGTGCCTGACGCGCCGGGGTTTCCTGTTGGGTAGCCACTTCCGAGCCTGGTTGCGCCTCTAATTCGGGCACCGGCTGCTCCGCAGCCGGCGCGACGGCCTGCGGCATGGGAGCGTCGATGATCATCGACTGCAGCAGGCGGCGCAGGCTTCCGCTGGGCATGGCCGGCAACCGGACCGGGATGTTGATGATCTTTTCAAGGTAGTCCACCGGGTGGTCGATGCCGGCGAACAGTTCCTCGTAGTGAGTGGACAACGCGCGCAGCAGCCACTGTGGATCGACACCGAGCACGACGACGAAGAGATCCAGGGCGAGTAGCAGGTGCACGGCCTGCAGGACGTCGACGACCTGCTGTGGCCCGCAGCGATCCAGATCATCGATGTACAGCACGATCCGGTCGATCGGCTGGCGACCGCCCCCCTCGGGATTGGTGCGCCAGTCCGCGAGAAGTGCCACCAGTTCTTGGAAATCCTTGCGGATGACCGACACAAGGCCGAGGTCACCGGCGTACGACTTGCTGTTCGCCCGGTCGGCGATGAAGGTGTAGAACCGTTGGCCAGGGGCCAGTTCCGCGAGCTTGCGGCGCAGTTCGCCGGCCTGGCTGACCACTTCGGACAGTTGAGCCTCGGCGATCTGCTGGTCCGTTTCGGCGCGCCGCAGCTCGTCCAGCTTGTCCGAGATCCTGGCAGCGGTCCTGGCGTCGTCGAGTTCGGCCATCCTGGCGTGCAGGCTCTCGCTCAGCGAGCGCAAAGCGTCGACACCATTGCGAACCCGGGCCAGCCACACGCTGCCGACAACCGCGGAGACGACGGCCGCCAAGCCACCCGCCGTACTGATCCACGCCGGCAGGACGAGTGCACTGATCCCGAAGATCGCCAGAATGACGACCGATGCCGCGAGGGCGACCTTGCCGTAGCGGTCTCGTGGCGAGCGACGCAGCGCCTGAGCGTCGTCCAACGTGCCGCGCATTTGCTCAGCGAACAGCGTGACCTGCTCGGCCTGGTCTTTCACGCCGAGTTTGGCCCAGAGCTGATCGATCCGCTCGCGCAGTTCGCCCGACTCACGAAGTGCGGCCAGCAGATCGCGTGCGGCGTTCTTGCGGTCCGCTGTTGCGGCGTCCACCTCGGCTTTCAGCCGTGCCGCCGTCTCACGGGCCCGCTGCGCCGAATCGTCGAGGCGCCGCTTGTGATGGCGTTTGTCGTCCAGTTCGGCCAGCAGCCTGGCCCGCTGTTGGGCAGCCGACTCCTCGGGCTCGGCGAGTTGACGGAAGATCTCGTCGCCGAGCGACGCCCACAGATTGGTGTCCGAGTAATGCCAGGCGTTGAACCCGATCTGGACGATCTCCTGGTGGTACGCGCGGTTGCCGGAAGCGGCGAGCTCAGCGATCTGGCCGCGCATCATGCCCATGAAGAAGCTCTTGCCCGAGCCCCACTCGCCGAACACCCCGATCGACAACGGCGTCGGCGTCCGCTTGTCCGCGATGACTGTCGCCAGCATCGAAGCGTAGACACTGGTCCCCAGGTGGTCGCGGCTGACCGGGATGCCCTGATTCGGGTCGATCAGATCCCCGGAGATCCCGCCGGCCAGCGCCTTCGTCCCCTCGGCGTCCTCCCAGGCCGCGCAGACGGCCCGGATGGTGTCCATGGACTTGCCGAAGAAGACGACCCGGTCCGGCTTGGGGCTGGCGCTCCGCACGGCTGCGACGGCCGCCGGAACAGCCTCAGCGGCGGCCTCAGCCAGCGGTGTGGAGAGGACACCCGTGGCGATCAGCGGGACAGCGACACTCCGCGCGCCTTCGGCGACCGCGGCCGTGACGGCTGACTGTGTGCTTGCTCCGATTGTGGTGGCGACGGGTCTTTCGTCGTGTTCCCGCGCCTTGGCGACGACCAACCAACGGACGGTGCCGAGCTGCGCGTCAGGCACGGCGATGACACGCGGTCGTCGCGGCGTGGACGCGCGGAGGTCCAGGGCCGATGGGGTGAGGTCGGGGACCTGGGCGAAGACCAGCTCTCCGAGGTTGCCGAGTGATCTTCCCGCCGACACCACGAGTGCGTCGACGTCCAGTCGCCACGGCTTCGTTGTCTGAACAACCTCGATCCGGACTCCGCTGACCGTGCCAAGGTACGTCATGGGTCAGGGTTTGCGGGCGACGCCGGTGATCAGCAGGTAGTCGCCGTCCGTGCGGGCGCTCGTGAGCGGACCGTCGGGCCACCACTCGAAGGGGTGGGCGAGGCCGGGTTCGACGAGCTCGGTGCCTTTGAAGAACGACTCGATCTGCTCGCGGGTGCGGAACACGCACGTGCCCATCAGCGCCATGAACTTGGCCTGGACCTCTTGGGCGAGCTCGGCGCGGGAACTGCCGTCGGCCGGGTCGAAGAGGTGCGAGATCGCGATGTACGACCCGGACGGCAGCGCATCGATGTACTTGGCCATCACGCCTGCCGGGTCGTCCTGGTCGGCGACGTGGTGCAGCGTGTTGCACTGGATCAGCGCCAGTGGCCTGGTCCAGTCCAGGTAGCGGCTGACGATGGGGTCCTGCAGGATCTCCTCGGGTTCACGGAGGTCACCGACCACGAAGCGGGTGCGGTCGTTCTCCTCGAGCAGGGCACGCCCGTGCGCGGCGACCATTGGGTCGTTGTCGACGTAGACGACCTGCGCCTCGGGGTTGATCCGCTGCACGGCCTGGTGGGTGTTCTCCGCGGTCGGCAGGCCGGAGCCCAGGTCGAGGAACTGGTCGATGCCGGCACCGCCGGCCAGGAACCGCACCGCCCTGATCAGCCAGTACCTGGCCTCCTGGCCCGTCCTGGCCGACTCCGGCGCGATCTGCAGGATCTGCTGGTAAACCTGCCGGTCGACCTCGTAGTGGTCCTTACCACCGAGGAAGGCGTCGTAGACGCGGGCGATGCTCGGGGTCGTGGTGTCGATCTCGGGCAGGTTCTTGGCCATGGCACAAGGTTATCGGCTCGGCTCGGACGGTAATTGGCAGGCCGATGTGATGATCATCTGTCACTGTGATCCGGTGACGTCAGCGAAGGTATGGACCACTCCGGCCTGGCGGAAACTCGTCGAATCGTGGCTCGACGAGCAGCTCGCCGCGCAGGGCATCAGGCGCATGGGCGAACTCACGCAGCCGCGTGTGCGGCCGTGGGGCACTGTGCTCACCGCGCCGACGTCCGCCGGCGTGATCTGGCTGAAGGCGCCCGGGCCTGCCACGGTGTTCGAAGTCGGGTTGTACGACGTCCTTCGAGAGGTCGCGCCGGAATGGGTGCTGGAACCGATCGCGCTCGACGTCGAACGCGGCTGGCTGGTCCTGCCGGACGGCGGCACGTCCCTGCGCGCCAGCGCGGCGGATCCGTTCGACAGCATGATGAAGGTGCTGCCGCAGTACGGCGAGCTGCAGCGGCGATTGTCTCCGCACGTCAACCGGTTGCTGGGGGCAGGTGTCGTGGACATGCGTGCCGATGTCTTGCCTGAACGGTTCGACGAGGCGGTGGCTGCGGTACGCCGTCGGCCGCACTCGAAGGAGCTGATCGACCGGATCGTCGCGCGGCGGGATCTCGTGGTGGAGCGCTGCGCGCAACTGGGTGATCTGGCAAGCCTGGACCACAACGACCTGCATGTCGGCAATGTGTTCCTGTCAGGCGGTCGCGTGAAGTTCTACGACTGGGGCGACAGTGTCGTGGCGCATCCGTTCGCGAGCATGCTCGTCGTCCTGGGGGAGCTCGACGTTGCATCGGCCGAACGGTTGCGCGACAGCTATCTGGAGGCCTTCAGCGACCTCGCGCCGCACCGGGAGCTCGTCGAGCAACTGGATCTGGCGTGCTGGCTTGGCATGATCGCGCGGACGTTGGTGTGGGAACGCGCGTTGGCGTCCGACCCGGGCAAGTGGGCGACCGCCCCGCTGGAAACGCTTTCCGGTCTTCTGTCCGACCGTTGGCTTAAGGTGACCCAATGAGCGATGAGGAGCGGGACGGCGTCAAGCTGACCAATCTGGACCAATCGCTGTTCGAGGGGGCGACCAAGCGCGACCTGGTCGACTACCTGGACGCCATGGCCGGCCGGATCATCCCGGTACTGGCCGACCGGCCGCTGTCGGTGATCCGGATCCTGCGCGGCCAAGGACCGTTCATGCAGAAGAACGTTCCGAAGTACACGCCGTCGTTCGTCCGGACGGTACGGTTGTGGGCCGCGTCGTCCCAGCGGCAGGTTTCGTACGCGCTGTGCAACGACCGCAAAACCTTGTTGTGGTTCGGCAATCAGCGTGCCGTGGAGTACCACCCGGCACTGATCAAGGCGGAGTCGGATCATCCGACCCACATGATCCTCGACCTCGATCCACCGGAAGGCGACAACTTCGAGCTGGTGGTGAAAGCCGCACACCTGGTCCGCCAGGCACTGGCCGACTCGGGGCTGAGCGGAGCGGTGAAAACCAGTGGGGCGAAGGGAGTGCACATCTTCGTACCCCTGCAACCGCATGGCATAGAGGATGTCGCGGCCGCGACCCGCGCCCTCGCCGCGCGGGCCGAACGCATCGATCCAGAGCTGGCGACGACCGCGTTCATCCGGGAAGACCGGCACGGCAAGGTTTTCCTTGATTCGACGCGTGCGGGCGGCGCGACCGTGGTGGCGGCATACAGTCCACGGATGCGGTCAGGCCTGCCGGTCTCGTTCCCTATCCCGTGGGACGACTTGGAATCCGTGTCCCCACGGGACTTTACGGTGCATAACGCCGTATCCCTGCTTGGCGACAGCGATCCGTGGGCGGCGAACATGCCTGCGCCTCAACGCCTTGGCGACGACTTGATCGAGGAAGGGCACACCATTCCCATTGCCCGTGTCCAAGCGATGCACGAAGGCAAACGGCGCAAGCGGGCCAGTCAGAGCGAGTGAAGACAGGTCACTCTGGATGACCGGGTAAGGCAAGGGAGTGACTTCGCTGGTCCGAAGGCGTTAACCGGTTGAGCTGCGGGGTCTTTTCGCCCGTTCGCGGGCTGACAATGGTCTGCTGTGGACGCATCCGTCCGCGTCCGTTCCCTGCTGATCATGGATGGAGAACCCTGCCATGCGAACCTTTGCTGTGCCCTTACGGCGGCGTGCCGCCGGATTGGGTGTGGTCGCCACAACGGCCCTGGCGTTAACCATCGCGGTCGCGCAACCGGCGTCGGCCGCTGTGGGACAGGTGCTCGGCGCTGATCGTGCCGGTGCCATCAAGGACAGCTACATCGTTCAGATCAAGGACAGTGCGTCGCCGAAGGCCCGGTCCGCGCAGACCGCGCGTGAGCTGACGGCCGAACACGGCGGCCAGGTGAAGGTCGCGTGGCAGCATGCGTTGAACGGCTTCGCTGTCACGATGACCGCCGAGCAGGCGCGGCGGATGGCTGCCGATCCGCGGATCGACTACGTCCAGCAGGACGCGGTCGTCAGCATCGCGGACACGCAACCCAATCCGCCGTCGTGGGGGCTCGACCGGATCGATCAGCGGGATCGCCCGCTGGACAACAGTTACACGTACAACACGACCGCCAGCAACGTGCACGTGTACGTTCTGGACACCGGCATCCGCATCTCGCACAGCACGTTCGGCGGGCGGGCCACGTGGGGCTTCAACGCCATCGACACCAACAACACCGACTGCAACGGGCACGGCACGCACGTCGCCGGGACCATCGGCGGTTCGCAGTACGGCGTCGCCAAGGGCGCGCAGCTGGTGGCCGTGAAGGTCCTCAACTGTCAGGGTTCTGGCTCGTTCGCTCAGGTCGTCAACGGCATCAACTGGGTGACGCAGAACGCGGTCAAACCGGCCGTGGCCAACATGAGCCTTGGTGCCGCCGGTTCGGACACCGCGACCGAGAACGCGGTCCGCAACTCGATCGCCTCCGGCGTGACGTACGCGATCGCGTCGGGCAACTCCAACCAGAACGCGTGCAACTTCACGCCGGCCAAGGTGGCCGAGGCGATCACCGTGAACGCCTCGGACATCAACGACGCCCGTGCCTCGTTCTCCAACTTCGGTACGTGCACCGACATCTTCGGGCCAGGCGTGAACATCACCTCGGCGTGGATCACCAACGACACGGCGACCAACACGATCAGCGGTACCTCGATGGCCACGCCACATGTGGCAGGCGGCGCGGCACTGTGGCTGGCCGACCACCCCAACGACTCGGCCGCCGCGGTGCAGACCGCTCTGATCAACAACTCGTCGCTGAACAAGATCAGCAATCCCGGCACCGGCTCGCCGAACCGCTTGCTGTTCACCAACATCGGTGATCCCGGACCCGGCAACCCGTCGGTGAGCAACCCCGGCAACCAGACCACGACCGTTGGCAGCGCAGTGAACCTGCAACTCAGCGCGTCCGGCGGTACCCCGCCGTACACGTGGTCGGCCACCGGTTTGCCGCCCGGCTTGGCGATTTCGAGCGGCGGGTTGATCTCTGGCACGCCGAACACCGCGGGCACGTACAGCGTGACCGTGACGGCGACCGACACGGCCGGCAAGGCCGGTAGCGCGACCTTCACATGGACGGTCAACCCGGTCGGCGGCTGCACGGGCGCGGGTCAGAAGATCGCCAACCCCGGCTTCGAGTCGGGTTCGGCGTCGTGGACCGCGACCAGCAACGTGATCGGGCAGCACGGCACCGATCAACCGGCGCACGCCGGCACGTGGAGCGCCTGGCTGAACGGCTACGGCTTCATCCGTACCGACCGGCTTTCGCAGTCGGTGACCATCCCGGCTGGCTGCACCTCGTACAAGCTGTCGTATTGGCTGCACATCGACTCGGACGAGACGACCGGGTCGGTCCAGTACGACAAGCTCACGGTCCAGCTCGGCTCGAACACGCTGGCCACGTACTCGAACCTGAACAAAGCCGCCGGTTACCAGCAGCGCACCTTCGACGTCGGCGCGTACGCCGGCCAGACGGTCACGCTGACCTTCACCGGCACCGAGGACATCTCGCTGCAGACGTCGTTCGTCGTCGACGACGTCACCCTTGACGTGAGCTGACCCCGGAGCAGTCGATCAGCCGCGCCCCACGTGGATTTGCCCACGCGGGGCGCGGGTACGTATGGGGTATGGGTTCGGATGTCCAGGATGCGTTGATACGGACCGTCACGAAGGTGGCGAGCGCACTTCGGCCGACCGGTGTGCGTTTCGCGCTGACCGGAGGCTGCGCTGTGTACGCGCGCGGCGGGCCGGAGACCGAGCACGACGTCGACATCCTGATCCTGGAAGAGGACGTGCCGACCGCGGTGCGGGCGTTGGTGGGTGCGGGGTTTCGGGCCGCCGATCCGCCGGAGGAGTGGCTGACCAAGGTCTACGACGGCGACCGGCTGGTCGACCTGATCTTCCGCGCCAACGAACGCCAGGTGACACCGGAGATGCTGGACGAGGCGGAGGAGATCAGGGTCGGCCCGACGGTCCTGCATGTGCAGAGCGGCACCGACGTGATGATCGGCAAGCTGCTCGCCCTCGAAGTGCACCGCTGTGACCTTGCGGCCCTGCTGCCGATCGCGCGGGCGCTGCGGGAGCAGATCGACTGGGCCAGGGTGCGCGAGGAGACCGCGCATTCCCCGTACGCAGAGGCTTTCCTGTTGCTGTGCGACCGGTTGGCCATCACGGACGACGAAGGGAGACAGGCCGATGACCCCGCCGCAATATCTGGTGGCGCGCCTGCGCACAACGCTGGCGGAGGATCCCAGAACGGCCGAGCAAGGCGTACGAGTGACCGTGCGCGGTGATCACGTGGTGGTCAGCGGGGACGTGGCCACCGAGCAACGCCGCGCGGAGGTGTCCGAGGTGATCAAGGACGTGGCACCGGAGTTGGTGATCCACAACGACATCCGGGTCGTCGGCGCCGACGAGCCGACCAGGCGGGAGGAGTTGCGGTGATCCGGATCGCGGCAGTGGGTGACGTGCACCTGGGCGAGGACGCACGCGGCCGGCTGCGTCCCGCGCTGGACAAGCTCGGCGACCACGCGGACGTCCTGCTCCTCGCGGGTGATCTGACCAGGCACGGCAGCCTGGACGAGGCACAGGTCGTCGCGGACGAGTTCGCCGATCTGCCGGTGCCGGTCGTCGCCGTGCTCGGCAACCACGACTACCACAGCGACAAACAGGTCGAGATCACCGATCTGCTGATCGAACGCGGGATCCGGGTGCTCGAGGGCACCAACACGACGCTGCAGGTCGGGCAGTGTTCGGTCGGGATCGGCGGAGTCAAGGGCTTCGGCGGCGGTTTCGCCGGCAAGTCCGGCAGTGTGTTCGGTGAACCGGAAATGAAGGCGTTCATCCAGCACACCGTCGAGATCTCCGATCGGCTGCGCGCCACGCTGACCGAACTGGACACCGACATCAAGATCGCGCTGACGCACTACTCGCCGGTGGCCGACACGCTGCGCGGCGAGCCGCCGGAGATCTTCCCGTTCCTGGGCTGCTACCAGCTCGCCGAAGTGATCGACGAGACCAATGTGGACCTCGCGATCCACGGTCACGCGCACTTCGGCACCGAACAGGGCGTCACGGCGGGCGGCGTGCGGGTCCGCAACGTCGCCCAGCCGGTGATCGGCTCAGCTTTTGCCGTCTACTGCGTCGAGGGCGGGCAATAGCTTCTCCGCCGCGAACTCGAGGAAGCCGTCCTGGTGATCGCCGCCGATCTGCACGATCGCCAGGTCGGTGAACCCGGCACCGGCGAACTGCTTGACCTGATCGACAATGGGGTCCACGTCCGGTCCACAAGGGATGGACTCGGCCACGTCCTGCGGCCGGACGAACGAGGTCGCCGCGGCGAAGCTGGACACGTCCGGCAGCTCGGCGTTGACCTTCCAGCCGCCACCGAACCAGCGGAACTGCTCGTGCGCGCGCTTGATCGCCGCATCGCGGTCCGGATCCCAGCACACTGGCATCTGCCCGATCTTGCGCGTCGGCGAGGACTTCTGCTCATCCCACCGCTTGCAGAGCCCGGCTTGCGGCTGGACCGCGATCATGTGATCGGCCAGCGGCGCGAAATGCGTGATCGACTGTTCCCCGGACACCGCGACGCCGACCGGAGTGCGGACGTCCGGCAGATCCCAGAGTTTCGCCGCGTCGACGCGGAAATGCGTGCCGTCGTAGTTGAAATAGCCGCCCTCGAACAGGCCGTGGATGATCTGCAACGCCTCGGCGAGCATCTCGTGCCTGACATTCGCCGGCGGCCAGCCGCGCCCGACGACGTGTTCGTTGAGGTTCTCGCCCGACCCGACGCCAAGGGTGAACCTGTTGTCGGACAACAGTTGCATCGTCGCTGCCTGCTGCGCGACCACCGCGGGGTGGTACCGCATGATCGGACAGGTCACGTACGTCATCAATTCGACGCGTTCGGTGCATTGGGCGACCGCGCCGAGCACCGTCCACGCGTTGGGCGCGTGGCCCTGTTCGGCGAGCCAAGGGAAAAAGTGGTCACTGGACACCTCGAACGCGAATCCGGCGTTTTCCGCCTTGATCGCGTGCTCGACCAGCTGTTTCGGACCGGCTTGCTCGGTCATCAACGTGTATCCGATGCGCATGCGGATTGGCTTCCCACCGCCCGGGTACCCGAAACGGGACGGGAAAGGAGAGTGTGATGACGCGCGCACGCGAGATCATGACGCCCGATCCGACCTGTGTGCAGACGAGCCAGACTGTTCGGGACGCGGCGCAGCTGATGGCGGACAAGGGAGTCGGCGCACTGCCGATCTGTGGCGAGGACAACCGTCTCAAAGGGATGCTCACCGACCGCGACATCGTGGTGAAGGTGCTGGCCGAGGGCAAGGACCCACGGGCGGTCACCGCGGGGGAACTGGCACAGGGCGAAGCCGTGACCATCGGGGCGGACGACGAAGCGACCGAGATCATGAACACCATGGCGGAGCACAAGGTCCGTAGGCTGCCGGTGATCGACGGGCACGACCTCGTCGGCATCATCAGCCAGGCCGACGTGGCCCGCGCACTGCCCGAACCGCAGGTCGGTGACCTGCTCGAAGCCCTTTCGGTGGACAGCTGATGACCGAGACCGTTGGCGACTACCTACTGCAACGACTTCGGGATTGGCACGTCGACCAGGTTTTCGGCTACCCCGGTGACGGAATCAACGGAATCGTGGCCGCGTTCGGCAAAGCGGAAAACCGGCCACGATTCGTCCAGTCCCGGCACGAGGAAATGTCCGCGATGCAGGCGGTCGGCTACGCCAAGTTCAGCGGAAAGCCGGGCGTCTGCATGGCGACGTCCGGGCCTGGCGCGATCCACCTGCTGAACGGGCTGTACGACGCGAAGCTGGATCACGTTCCGGTGGTCGCGATCGTCGGCCAGACCGCGCGGACCGCCCGCGGTGGCAGCTACCAGCAGGAAGTCGACCTGCAGGCACTGCTCAAGGATGTGGCCAGTGAGTACTCGGTCGAGGTCACGGTGGCTGAACAGCTGCCCAACGCCCTGGACCGGGCGATGCGCGCGGCGATCACCCGCAGCGCGCCGACTGCCGTGATCATCCCCAATGACCTGCAGGAACAGCCCTACGTGCCGCCGAAGCACGAGTTCAAGCACGTGCCATCGAGCAAGCCAGGGTTGTCGATGCCGACGCTCACTCCGCCGGCCGGTGAGCTGCAACGGGCGGCCGAGGTGCTCAACTCGGGCGAGAAGGTCGCGATCCTGATCGGGCAGGGTGCCCGCGGCGCGACCGCCGAGATCCGGCAGGTGGCCGAGATGACCGGCGGTGGTGTCGCGAAAGCCTTGCTGGGCAAGGATGTGCTGGGCGACGACCTGCCGTACGTCACCGGCTCGATCGGTCTGCTCGGCACGCGGCCGAGCTACGAGATGATGCGCGACTGCGACACGTTGCTGATCGTCGGCTCGAACTTCCCCTACAGCCAGTTCCTTCCGGAGTATGGCAAGGCAAGGGCGGTTCAGATCGATGTGGACGGTACCCGGATCGGGATGCGTTACCCGACCGAGGTGAATCTGGTCGGCGACTCGCACACGACGCTTCGCGCTTTGCTGCCGATGTTGCGGCGCAACGAGAACCGCGCGTGGCGGGAGAAGATCGAGAACAACGTCCGCGACTGGTGGAAGACCATGGAACAACAGGCCATGGTCGACGCCGATCCGATCAACCCGATCAGGATCGTGCACGAACTGTCCACCCGTGCGCCGGACAACCTGATCGTGACGGCCGATTCGGGCTCGTCGACCAACTGGTACGCGCGCAACCTGAAGATGTCCGGCCAGATGCGGGGATCGTTGTCGGGCACGCTCGCCACAATGGGTGCTGGTGTTCCCTATGCGATCGGTGCCAAGTTCGCGCATCCTGACCGGCCCGTGGTCGCGTTGGTCGGTGACGGCGCGATGCAGATGAACGGGCTGGCCGAGCTGATCACCATCGCTCGTTACCAGGACCTGTGGCCCGACCGGCGATGCGTGATCTGTGTGTTCCACAACAACGACCTCAACCAGGTCACGTGGGAACTGCGGGCGATGGGCGGCGCGCCGAAGTTCGAGGAGTCCCAGACGTTGCCGGACGTCAACTACGCGGCGTTCGCCGCGTCACTCGGGCTGGTGGCGCTCAATGTGGACAAACTCGAGGATCTCGGCCCGGCGTGGGACCAGGCACTGGCCGCCGACCGCCCGTCGGTGATCGATGTGCGGTGTGACGCGGAGATCCCGCCGATCCCGCCGCACGCCACGGCCGATCAGATCAAGTCGGTGACCGAGGCGATCCTGAAGGGCGATCCCCAAGGCGCCAAAATGGCGTACGAGGGGCTCAAGACGAAGCTGGCCGAACTGCTACCCAAGTGAGGCCGGCCCGGCGTGGTAGACGCCGAACCGGGTGCACGCCCCGGCGGCCAGGTAGCTGGCACCGGCCAGAACGGTGGCGACTCGGCTGCGGCGCAACAGGGACAGGCCGGCTCCAGCGACTGTCAGCGCCTTCGCGGCGGTGAGCAGTTTGCTGGACCGGTATGTCTCCACCCGGTGTTCCATCGCGGCTGAGGACGCCAGTTCCAGACCGCTGCCGATCAGCCCAAGCCGCACCGCGGGCCGAGAAGGCGCGGAAAGCAAAGAAACCCCGGCAGCACTTGTCATGGCGCTGCCCGCGAACACAAAGGGCAACTCCGGATACGCATTGTGCCAAGCGGGAATCGCCGTGTCGGCGAGCAGAACCGAGGTGTACGTGCACATCGCGGGTCCGAGCACGCCGGCAGTCGCCCCGGCGAGCGAGCCGATCCGGCCGAATCGTCCACTGAGGTCAGTCGCCGCGGTCAAGGCCGTCAGTCCGGAGAACGGCGCCAGGATCCACGAACCGACGGACAACGGCGAAGTCACCTTGAACACCCGGAGCATGTTCAGGAACCGTTCGGGGCGGCCCAGATCGTGGATCAACGCGCCGACACTGGCCAAAGATCCCGCGGCCGCCGCGATGCGAGCGGGCCGGACGAGCTCACGGTACCCGGCGATCTGGGCGCCCAAGGCCATCGAAGCCGACGCACCCGCCATTCCGCCGAGGAACAGGTAACCGGGGACGTCAGGTACCTTCCACACCGGTTTCTTGACGATCGGCTTGCCGTAGTAGCCCATCAACGCCTCCCCAGGAACGAAGCCGCGACCCCGGCGGCGACGGCCAGCGCGGCAAGCCCAGCACGTTTCCACATCGCAGGCAGGTCCCGCGTGGTCACGACCGGATTCTCCGGAAGCCCGTAAACCTCAGGCTCGTCAAGCAACAGGAAGAACGCCCCGGCACCGCCCACGCCATCATCGGGAGAGTGCCCGTACAGCCGGGCGTCGGTCTGACCTCGGGCGTGCAACTCGTCAAGGCGCTTGTCCGCGCGTTCCCGCAGTTCGTCCAATGGTCCATATTGGATCGACTCGGTGGGGCACGCGGTGGCACAGGCAGGCATCAGCCCGTCGCCGATCCGGTCGTAGCACAGAGTGCATTTCCAGGCCCGCCCGTCGTCCTCGCGACGGTCGATCACCCCGAACGGGCAAGCCGGAACGCAGTATCCGCACCCGTTGCAGATGTCGGCTTGGACCACGACCGTGTCGAACTCCGTGCGGAACAACGCTCCCGTGGGACACACGTCAAGACATCCGGCCTCAGTGCAGTGTTTGCAGACATCGCTGGACATCAGCCAGCGGGTGTCGTCCTCGACGGTCTGTTCGATGAACGCAACGTGCCGCCATGTGTTGGCATCCAGTGATCCGGTGTTGTCGTAGGACATGCCAAGCAGATCCAAGCCGTCGGCCGGCACGTCGTTCCACGTCTTGCAGGCGACTTCACATGCCTTGCAGCCTATGCAGACCGAGGTGTCGGTGAAGAAACCCATCCGTTCAGCAGTCATCGGCCCTCCGGTAGTCCGCGACGAGGTCGAGAAGTGCTTGTCCGCGTGGCCGCCTGCCCGGGAGGATGTCGCAGGTCGCCGCCTTGGACTCCTGGATGTGCACGTTCGGGTCCGCGACCACGCCGAGGATGTCGTTGGCCGCGTCGCCAATGGACAGTCCATTTGGGCCCCAGTGGTAGGGCAGGCCCACTTGATGGACCACTTGGCCCCGCATCCGCAACGGCTTCATCCGATGCGTCACCAGAACACGAGCTTCGATGGCGGTCCTTGCCGTGATGATGGTCGCCCAGCCGAGGTGCTCAAGTCCGCGTTCGGCAGCCAGCTCGGGCGAGACCTCACAGAAGAACTCGGGCTGCAACTCGGACAAGTACGGCAGTGTCCGGCTCATCCCGCCTGCGGTGTGATGCTCGGTGAGACGATAGGTCGTGACCACGTAAGGGAACGCTGAACCGTTGTACGGATTGTGGGGATCGTCGTAGCGCTGCAGGACTGGATTGACCTGCTGGCCGTACAACAGGTTCTCGTAGGGCGATTCCAGCGGCTCGTAGTGCGTCGGCAACGGCCCGTCGGCCAGACCAGCCGGAGCGAAAAGCCAGGCCTTGCCGTCGGTCTGCATGATGAACGGATCGTCTCCGGCCAGGGCATCCTGTGCTCGGGCGCCTTCCTCGGGCTGGAAGTCCGGTGGCTTCGTCGGTTCGAAGTCGGGCACGTCCGCGCCGACCCAGCGGCCTTCCGACGAGTCCCACCAGACATACTTCTTCCGTTCACTCCAAGGCTTTCCATCAGGATCGGCGGACGCGCGGTTGTAGATGATCCGTCGGTTGGCGGGCCACGCCCAACCCCATTCCGGTGCGACCCATGTCTGTTCCGATCCAGGCTTACGCCGGGCGGCCTGGTTCACGCCCTCGGCCCGGACACCGCAGTAGATCCAGCACCCGCACGCCGTGGATCCATCCTTTTCCAGCTCGGTGTACGCCGCGAGCGGCCCCTTGGGCCCGTTGCCGTTGATCTCCGCCAGAACCGAGTCCGCCGAGGGCTCGGCAAGGGGCCCTTCCTCGACGTAACTCCAGGTCAGGTGCTGCAGCGGCAAGTCACGCGGATCCTCGCTGTCCCGGACCTTCTGCCGGATCAGCTTGCCGAGGTGGTAGAAGAACCACAGGTCGCTGCGGGCATCGCCGGGCGGTTCGACCGCCTTGTGGTGCCACTGCAGCAGCCGCTGCGTGTTGGTGAAACTGCCGTCTTTCTCGGTGTGCGCGGCCGCGGGTATGAAGAACACCTCGGTGCCGATCTCCTCGGTACGCAGCTCGCCCGTCTCGATCTCCGGTCCGTTGCGCCAGAACGTGGCACTCTCGATCATCTGCAGGTCACGGACCACCAGCCAGTCGAGGTTGGCCAGACCAAGACGTTGCAGCTTGCCGTTGGCCGAGCCGACCGCCGGGTTCTCACCGACCAGGAAGTAGCCCTTGCACTCGCCGTTGACCTGCCGCAGCACCGTGTCGTATGTGCCGTGATCGCCGGTCAGCCTGGGCAGGTAGTCGAAGCAGAAGTCGTTGTCGGCCGTCGCGTGCTCGCCCCACCATGCCTTCAGCAGGCTCACGGTGTAGCGGTCCATGTTGCCCCAGAACCCGGTCCGGCCCGCGTCGTTGGCGATGAACGACGCCAGGTCGAGGTGCTGTCGTGCGTGCGGCATCGGGATGTATCCGGGCAGGATGTTGAACAGCGTCGGGATGTCGGTCGATCCCTGGATGCTGGCGTGTCCGCGCAACGCGAGGATGCCGCCGCCTGGCCGGCCGATGTTGCCCAGCAACGCCTGCAGGATCGACGCCGTCCGGATGTACTGCACGCCAACGGAGTGCTGGGTCCACCCGACGGCGTAGCACAGCGCGGTCGTCCGGTCCCGGCCCGAGTTGGCCGTGATCGCTTCGGCGACCTTCAGGAACCGCGCGGCCGGGACACCACAGATCTCCTCGACCATTTCGGGCGTGTACCTGGCGTAATGCCGTTTCAGGATCTGGTAGACGCACCTCGGGTGCTGCAGTGTCGGGTCGAGGTCCGGTTTCGCGTCGATCGACGCACCGCCGCTGCCGCGTGCCTCGGCCTGCGCTGCCTCCTGATGTGGCACGCCACCCGTCCGGTCGGTTGGGTCACCGGCCTGGGCTTGCGCCTCCGCGTCCTGATACGCCCAGCTCGAGTGGTCGTAGACCTGTTTGTCCGCGTCGAACCCGGAGAACAGGCCGTCGAGGTCCTCGGTGTCCTGGAAGTCCTCGCTGATCAGCGCGGCCGCGTTGGTGTACGCCACCACGTACTCACGGAAGTCCTTCTCGTGCCGCAGCACGTAGTTGACCAGCCCGCCGAGGAACGCGATGTCGCTGCCCGCGCGGATCGGCACGAACTCGTCCGCCACCGCGCTGGTCCTGGTGAACCGCGGATCGACGTGGATGACCTTGGCACCGCGCGCCTTGGCCTCCATCACCCACTGGAAGCCGACCGGATGGCACTCGGCCATGTTCGAGCCCTGAATGATGATGCAGTCCGCGTTCGCGAGGTCCTGCTGGAACGTCGTGGCGCCGCCGCGACCGAAGGAGGTCCCCAGACCGGGAACCGTGGAGGAGTGTCAAATCCGGGCCTGGTTCTCGATCTGCACCGCCCCCAGCGCGGTGTAGAGCTTCTTCATCAGGTAGTTCTCTTCGTTGTCCAGCGTCGCGCCGCCGAGGCTGGCGAAGCCCAGGGTGCGGCGCAAAGTCAGGCCGCTCTCGTCCTGCTGCTGCCAGGTCTGGGCACGGGTGGCCAGAACCCGGTCGGCGATCATGTCCATCGCCGTGCCGAGCCCCAGTTCCTCCCATTCGGTGCCGTACGGCCGCCGATAGAGGACCTTGGTGACCCGCGAGGGGCTGGTGACCAATTGCTTGCTCGCGGAGCCTTTCGGGCACAGCCTGCCGCGTGAGATGGGGGAGTCCGGGTCGCCTTCGATCTGGGTGACCTGACCGTCCTTGACGAAGACTTTCTGGCCGCAGCCAACGGCACAATAAGGACAGATCGACCGGGTCACCGAGTCGGCCTGGGCAGTGCGAGGCGCCGTGGATTCCGTGGCCGCGGAACGGACGGCTTTCCCTCGGCCCAGCGGGTCGTCGCCGGTGATCTGGCGGATCACCGGCCAGCTCTGAATCCACTGGCGCACACCCATTTCCTTCTACCGTACCCAGTGGACCCACGCTTCGCAGATCATGCGATCACATGCACGCCAGGACCGCCGCGATCAGCTTCTCGTCGTCCTCGGGTGCCACCGTTCGCAGGTCGAGCAGGCAGCGGCCACGCTCGACCCGTCCGACCACCCGGGATGCCCGAAGCTTGTCCGCGAAGTGTTCCGGCAGGCTGATCGCCAGGCTCGGCAACTCGACGCCAGGGGCACCGCCGCCACCGATCACGGCCGTGGACTCGACGATCTCCGAACCGGCCAACCGCAGCTGGATGGCTTGGGCGCGGCGAACGTCCACTTCGGTGTCCAAAGCGGACACAACTGGCGGCGGCGGGCCGTGCAGGGTGGCTTCCAGTGCTGCCAAGGTCAGTTTGTCCACCCGCAGGGCCCGGGCGGCAGGATGCCGGCGGAGTGTCCCGATCAGGTCGGCGTCACCGAACAGCAGACCGGCCTGCGGGCCGCCCATGAGCTTGTCGCCGCTCGCCGTGACGAGGTTTGCCTTGGCGCGCAGCACAGTTGTGGCGTCCGGCTCGTCCGGCAGCAACGGATGTGGATGCAGCAGGCCGGAACCGATGTCCACGACAAGCGGAACGCCCAGCCCGGCAAGAGCGGACACCGGCACATCCGCGGTGAATCCGCTGATCACGAAGTTGGACGGGTGCACCTTGAGCACGAAGCCCGTCTGATCGGTCACGGCATCCTGGTAGTCACGCAGGCTCGTCCGGTTTGTCGTGCCGACTTCACGCAGCCGGGCGCCGGTTGAGGTGAGCAGGTCGGGAATCCGGAAGCCGTCGCCGATCTCGACCAGTTCACCCCGGCTGATCACGATCTCCTTGCCCGGCGCCAGAACCATGGCCGTGAGCAGCAACACGGCGGCGTTGTTGTTCACGATGTGCACGCCGCCCGCGTCCGGCACGGCCTCGTGCAGTGCTTGGATTGCGCTCCGGCCGCGCTTGGCCCGTTGCCCGGTCGCCAGGTCGAACTCGACGTCCGTGGTGCCCGCGGCCAGCAGCAAGGCGTCCCGGGCCGTCTGGGAGAGCGGTGCCCGGCCAAGGTTGGTGTGCACGAGCACGCCCGTCGCGTTGATCACCGGCTGCATGCTGGTCGCGCTGTACGGCAGGCCGACGATCGCCTCCTCGATCACATGTTCCGGCTCGATTTCGCCCGCACGAGCCCGGTTCTGCGCGGCCAGCACGGACTTCTTCACCACCGGCCTGCCGAGCAGTTCGATCGCCTTGGCCAGCCGGGGATCCGCCAGCACGGTGTCCGTGCCGGGGATGTCCCTGCGCCGGTCGGTCATGGTCGCGGTCCAGGGTGGCGGAGGCGGACGGGAATCGAACCCGCCAGCGACAGATCCCGCCGCTCGACGGTTTTGAAGACCGAGCCGGTCACCAGACCGGATACGCCTCCCTGGACCATGCCGTTCATCCTGCCAACATCCGTCGTGCACGGCAGCATGAAGACGTTTCACCGCCGACGGGTCAAGGCCGCGTCGTAGGGCTGTTCCTTACAGCCCATTCGGCCAGCGCGGACAAGGGCACGAGCAGGCTTTGCCCCTGCGGCGTGAGGCTGTACTCGACACTTGGCGGGATGCTTGGGAACACCTCACGCCGCACGAGGCCGTCCTCCTCCAGCATGCGGAGTGTGCGGGTGAGCATGCGTTGGCTGATGCCCTCGATCGACCGGTGCAGCTCGTTGTACCGGTAGGCACGTTTGCCCAGCATGATCACGACCAACATGCTCCATTTGTCGCCGATCCGCTGGAACAAACCGTTCACCGGGCAGGCCGCGAGCTCATTCTGCGGTACGGGGCTTGGCAGGTCGTGCGCGAGGACGGCAGGCACATCGGTGTTCGTACCGGACATGAAACTGCCTTCTTTCGCTCGTTGTCGTCCGCTGCGCAGGATTGGCGCACGATCCCAGCTTAGGAGGAAGCGTGCGCAAGACCGTGGTGATCAGTGGCGGGACCGACGGCATGGGCCGTGCGACCGCTCTCGAACGGCTCGCACGCGGTGACCGTGTCATCGTGATCGGCAGCAATCCCGCCAAAGCCGTCGAGGGCACGGAGTTCTTGCAGGCGGATCTCTCGTCGGTCAAGGAGGTTGTCCGTGTCGCCTCCGAGATCACCGGACCGGTCGACGCCTTGGCGCTGTTCGCCAACCGGACACAATCCAAGCGGGTGGAGACACCGGAAGGGCTCGAGTACACGTTCGCGCTCTATTACCTGAGCCGATACCTGTTGGGGGAGTTGCTGCTTCCGCAACTGGAGGCGAGCCCACAGCCCGTGATCATCAACGTCGCGGGAGTCGGTATGCGGGTCGGGCGGATCCACTGGGACGACATGCAGCTGCGACGCAAATACGGCCTGGTGAAGGCTCAGTTGCAGGCCGGGCGGGCGAACGACTTGCTGGGGGTGTCGTTCGCCGCGCAAGGCCGCCGGACTCGGTATGTGCACTACCATCCAGGGTTCACGCGCAGCGGCAGCCAGAATGTGGTGATCAAGCTGCTGGCGAGGTTCTTCGCGCGGCCGGTGGCGGAGTCCGTGAAGCCGATCGTTTCCTGGATCTCAACGCCGCCCGAGCAGCCACTGACGGCTATCGATCGAGGGAAGGACGTCCCGCTGACACTGAAGACGTTGTCGCCCGCCGACGCCGCTCGTCTCGACGCGTATACCAAAGGCCTAGCAGCGCTGGCAGACCTGAACTGAAGATCGTCAGTGCCTGCAGGTCGAGCAGCACGGTAAGGCTCCACGAATCGGCGAGCGGACCGGTCACCAGCATACCGATGGCCTGGCAGAGCGCCATCATCGCCATGGCCGACGCCAGCACACGACCCGATTTCTCTGGCGTACCAGCGGTCTGCAGAACCGTGACCGACCCGGACATGACAAACACGCTGGGCGCGCCGGTGATCCCGAAGAGGACAAAGTAGACGGGCAGGTCGGTGGTCAGCGCAGGCATGTGCCAGATCATGAATGTCATGATGCCGACACCCATCGCGCCAACCGCGCACATGTTCTCCGGCGCCATCCGGCGCACCAGGGACGCGCCGATCACCAACCCGGCGGCAAGCCCACCGATCGCTTGAATTCCTCGTAGCAGACCGACTTCGGCCTCGCCACCGCCGAGCGGTCCATTCACGAAGACCACGAACAGAACGAGAAACATGCCCTGCGCCAACGATCCCAGCACCAACATCACGCCGACGCGCCGCAACCGTGGTTCCCTTCGGAACTCCGTGAGCCCGTCCAGCCACGCCCGCCACATCGGCTGCCGTAACTCGGGTCCAGCGGCCACCTGGAACTTCTTGAGCAGCAATATTATGGCTGCCAGCAGGAATCCCAGATAGCTGAGGACCACAGTAGACAGTCCGCCGGTGGCGAGCACGATGCCGCCGAGTGAACTGCCGAGCAGCCGTGCGCCGCTGCTGTTGAAACCCATCCACCCGTTCGCGGACATGACCTTGTCCGGCGTGACCACTTGCGGAACCAAGGCGGACCTCGCGGGCTCGAACAAGGTCGCGGCCGCCGACTGGCTCACCATGACGGCGTAGATCAGCCAAGCAGAATCCGCGGCCAGCAACGGAATCGCGGCCACCGCTTGACCGGCACAGACGATCCACAACGTCCTGCCGCGATCCCACCGATCGGCCACAAATCCGGCGAGGGGACTGAGCACGATCATCGGCAGAACGCCCGCGACCATCGCCAACGCCGTCGAACTGGCGGAGCCGGTGGTCTGGTAGACGAAAACGGGAAGGGCGATCTGAAGCATCCACTCGGCGCACTCGGAGAACAGGCTCGCGAGCCACAGTCGAGCGAATGCCCTGGTCATGAGCTGGGCTTTCCGTCGGCCTCGATCCTGGGGAACGCGCGCACACTCGTGTGCACCGGCCGGGCGTCGGGTGGCGCGTCGGTCCGGATCGTCGCCACGTACGGCCTGATCAACGCGTCAATGGCCGCGGTGAGCGCGGCGAGTTCTTTCGCGTTGACCCGCAATGCGTACGTGCTGATTCCGGAAACCTGCTGCCACTCTGGCTCAAGCAGGTCGATGGAGTCGGCGAAGCGTTGCGTCAACACCTGGTCGTTGGCCGTGTTCGCACCCCACGCCGCAAGCTGCGCGGCCTGCGTCACCGGATCAGCGCTGAACTCCCCAAGATCAAGCCCGACCTGAGTGGCGCGCCACGGCTTGTCACGGGCGTTGTCGCCATCCGCGCGTTCGACCAACCCCCAGCCCGCCAGTTGCCGGAGGTGCCAGCTGCAGTTCGAGGCCGTCGACCCCACGGCGGTCGCGCATTCGCTCGCCGTCCTTGGCCCAACCGACATCAGATAGTTCAGCAGCTCGGCACGCAGAGGGTGGGCCAGGGCCCGCATCAGCTCGACGTCCCGGACCCGCATCCTCCCCGGCAACTCGGTCATCACACACCTCACTTGAAAGAATCCTTTCGAAAGGATGCTTTCAAGTCTTGGGTGATGTCAAGGGTGGACCGGCTACGGCACGCCGAGCAGGCGGAGAACGGCTGCGGTGCCGGCGGCGGCGATGACGACGATGACGAACGGAGCCTTGCGCCACGCCAGGACTCCGCCGACAAGCACGCCCGTCGGACGGGCGTAACCCACGAACTCCTGGCTCTCGATCAAGGCCGAAACGGCGACCAGTGCCGAGAAAAGCACGGCGACGCCGACCATCATCAACTTCTCGACCCGCGGTGAGATCTCGACCCGGGCGCGCAGCGTCGGACCGGCGAGGCGGAACGCGAACGTGCCCACGCCAAGCAGCACCACGGCGACGACCAGCGTCATCATGTCGCCACCTTCTGCTTGCCGAGGCTCGCGAGAACGCCCACCAGCGCGAGCAATACGGGCACGCCCGCGGTCAAGAACGGCGCGGTGGCCAACGCGATGACCACGCCAACGGCCGCCGCGCGCCGCGTAGGGCCGTCGTTCAGCGAAGGCAGGACGAGTGCGAGCAAGACCGCGGGGAAGGCGGCGTCCAACCCGAACGCGTCCGTGTCACTGATGACCGTTCCGCCGAACGCGCCGAGTAGGGTGCCGATATTCCAGCAGAGGAACAGGCTGATGCCACATGTCCAGAACGCGGCTCGTCGCTGCTGTGGGTCTTGCTGGGCAACGGTGAACGCGGCGTTCTCGTCGGTGGTGATGTGGGCGCCGAGCAGGCGAGCGCCCCAGCCTTTGCCGATCACGTCGCCGACCGCGAAGCTCAGCGGGAGCAGGCGGGTGTTCACCAGCAGGCCGGTGATCACGGCCGCGATCGGGTTGCCGCCCGAGGCGATGATGGCCACGAACATGAACTGGGCGGCGCCGGCGAACACGACCACCGACATGAGCATCGGCAGCCATACCGGCAGGCCCGAGCTGACCGTGATGGCGCCGAACGACGCACCCACGAACGCGCAGGCCACGCAGACCAGCGCGATGTCTCGCGCCAGTTCTCGATCCAGGGTTCTCCATAACGAACGCATCGACCGTTATGCTGGACGCTGGGTAAAACGTTTGTCAAGACGAACGCACGTACCGATGGAGCGAACGATGGCTCAATCCCCGGCCCCACTGTCGGTGATCTCCGTGATCGCGACGTCCCTGCAACGCGAACGCCGCCGCGCGGGCCTGTCCCTCGCCGAGCTCGCGCGCCGGGCCGGAGTCGCGAAATCGACGCTGTCCCAACTCGAATCCGGCACCGGCAACCCCAGTGTCGAGACGCTCTGGGCGCTGTGCGTCGCACTCGACGTGACCTTTGCCCAGATCGTCGAACCACCGGAACCCAAGGTCCACGTGATCCGCGCGGCCGAAGGCCCGACCATCGCCTCCGAGCACGCCGACTACGTCGCCAAGGTCCTGTCAGCCTGCCCGCCGAACGCCCGTCGAGACCTGTACCTCGTCACCGCGCAACCCGGAACCGCTCGTGAATCCGACCCGCATCGCGCAGGGACGTACGAGCATGTGGTGCTCAGCACCGGCCGTGCCCTCGCCGGTGTCTCGGAAAACCCCGTGGAGATCGGGCCGGGCGATTACGTCGGCTATCCCGGCGACGTCCCGCACATCTTCAAGGCCCTCGAACCCGAGACGGTCGCGGTATTGGTCTCCGAACACGTGTAAGTCACGCCCGGCTTGGGCAAAATGACAACCATGAGCACGATTGACTGGGGAACGGGGTCCTACGAGAGGGTTGCCCCCCAACTATTGCCGGCTGCGCATGCGGCCATCGCCGCGGCTGATCCGCGGCCGGGGCAACGGGTGGTGGACGTCGGTTGCGGCACCGGTAACGCTGCTTTGCTTGCCGCGCAACGGCCTGGGGTGCGTGTGACCGGTGTGGACCCGGCGCGGAGGTTGCTGGAGCTGGGACGCGCCAAGGCTGTGGCGGAGGGGCGCGATGTGACCTTTGTGTCCGGTCACGCTGGGAGCATGCCGTTGCCGGATGGCTGTGCGGACGTTGTCCTGTCGGTGTTCGCGGTGATTTTCGCGCCGGATGCCGCGGCTTCGGCCGCTGAGCTTGCCCGGATCACCGCGCCGGACGGCAAGATCGTGCTGACCGCGTGGTTGCCTGAAGGTGCCGGGGTCGAGGCGATGCGGTTGATCATCGGCGAGGTCGGCCGGATCACCGGGCAGACATCGGACATGCCTTTCCAGTGGCACGAACGGGATCAGGTGCAAGAGCTGTTCGGGACGTACGGCTTCGACGTCACGGTCCAGCAGCACTCGCTGGCCTTCACCGCTGAGTCGCCTGAGGACTACTGGGACTTGTCCTACGCGGACCACCCGCTGGTGCTCTCGATCAAGCCGTTGCTGGAGGAGCACGGTGTGATGGATGACGTGCGCAACCGCATCATCGAGGTGTTCCGGGCCGCCAACGAGGACCCGGCGGCGTTCCGGCTGACGTGGCCTTACGTGGTGATCTCCGCGCAGCGTTGACGTGCTAACCTTTTACACCGTAATGGGTTAGGAGTGGTGAGTGGTCGTCTACGCGGGTCAGGGTGAGGTCAAGCGGACCATGGCCTTGTTGTGGCGAGTGCCGAAGGACAAGGTCAGCCCCGGGCCGAAGCAAGCGTTGACGGTCGACGAGGTCGTCGACGCGGCGATCGCGCTGGCCGACGCCGAAGGCATGAACGCGGTCTCCATGCGCACGGTCGGCAAGCTGTTGGGCCGCAGCGGAATGGCGCTGTACACATACGTCCCGAGCAAGAGCGAACTCGTCGACCTGATGTACGACCGTGCGCTCGGCGAACTGCCGACCGAATACGACCTGTCCGACGGGTGGCGGCCTGCGGTTGTCGCGTGGGCCAACGATTACTGGGCCTTCTTCCTTAAGCACCCGTGGGTGTTGCAGGTCTCCACGGCCCGGCCAGTGTTGGGGCCCAACGAATTCGCGTCCATCGACACGCTCGTCCGGTTGCTCGACGGCATCGGACTGCCGGCCCTCAAGCAACGCCGGGCCGTCGGGACGTTGGCCAACTTTGTCCGCGGCGCGGCGCAAATGATCGCCGAAACCCGTCAAGCCCCTGGCGCCACAGGAGTTTCCGACGACGACTGGTGGTACGCCCGTTCCGCCGCACTGCAGGAAATCGTGCCGGACGTGGACGAGCGATTCCCGGCAGTGGCCCGGGTTGAGGCCGAGGGTGCGACTCCGTCCGACCAATGCGACGAAACGCCTTACCTGGAACGAGAAGCCGCCTTGACGTTCAAGGCCGGTCTCGTGGTGATCCTCGACGGCATCGAAGCCGCCATCACGAAGGAAAACCCATGAGCATCCCCGTGATCGACATGCGAACCGAGCCGGAAGAAGGCGCCAGGCAGATCGGGGAAGCCTGCCGGACGCACGGCTTCTTCTACATCACCGGCCATGGCGTCGACGAGGACCTGCAGGCGCGGCTCGAGCGGCAGAGCCGGGAGTTCTTCGCCCAGGACGTCGAGGACAAGATGCGGATCCGGATGCAACGCGGCGGCCGGGCCTGGCGCGGGTACTTCCCGGTCGGCGACGAGCTGACGTCCGGCGAACCGGACCGCAAGGAAGGCCTGTACTTCGGCGCTGAACTCCCGCCGGGCGACCGCCCGCTGCACGGTCCGAACCTGTTCCCGAACGACGACTTCCGCCAGACCGTGCTCGCCTACATGGACGCGCTGACCGAGGTCGGCCACGCGCTGATGCGCGGCATCGCGTTGAGCCTCGGCCTGGACCGTGAGTATTTCGCTGAGCGGTACACGCGGGACCCGCTGATCCTGTTCCGGATCTTCAACTACCCGCCGGGCGGTGACGAGGCGTGGGGCGTCGGCGAGCACACCGACTACGGCCTGCTCACCATCCTCAAACAGGACCACCACGGCGGCTTGCAGGTGAAGTCCCAGGACACGTGGGTCGATGCCGACCCCATCCCGGGCACGTTCGTCTGCAACATCGGCGACATGCTCGACCGGCTCACCGGCGGGCGGTACCGCTCAACGCCGCACCGGGTCGTCGGCACACGTGACCACGACCGGCTGTCCTGGCCGTTCTTCTTCGACCCGAACTTCGACGCCGATGTCCGAGCCGTCGGACAACGTGTCCTCTCGGCGGAGCCACGCTGGGACGGCGCCAACGTGCACGAGTTCGAAGGCACGTACGGCGACTACCTCCTGGCCAAGGTCGCGAAGGTGTTTCCGCAGCTCACCGAGAAAGTTCAAGATTTTCCGCGCTGAGATGTCGATCCGCCGGTCCCCGCTTCGACGGTTGAGTAGAGACACCGGAAAGGGGAACCGAGATGAACACCGTCGTTCAACTCCGCACCAGCAACCTCGACCTTCGGCTGGCACAGGAAGACCGCCTGGAAGACGCGGGCAGGCTGGCGCCAGACGACCGGATGACCTGCCACGTGCACGGCCGGTGGATCCACCAGTGCGCGTCGTCCGCTGCGCACGTCAACCAGGTCACCCGGCACCGCTGGTGCCGTGAGTGCAGGACCGCGCTGACCGTGGCGGTCGACGAACTGACTCTGACCGTTCACATGTCCTGCCCGGCCTGCGGTGACGGCCGCAGTGCCGCGACCCGGCGGCTGGAAGCGGCCTGCGAGGCCAGCCTGTCTTACACCAAAGGACGCCCGGCCGCGCTGGCGAGCTGACTCGCTGTAGGGGATCTGTAGGGGACACAGCGCACCGTGTGGGTATGAACATCGTTCTGGCGGACAGCCATCCGATTGTCCGGTGTGGATTGAAGGCCATGCTCGCCATGGCAGGCGGCATCAACGTTGTGGCCGATGTGGACAGCGGCGACGCGGCGAACACGGCGATCGCCCTGCACCGCCCGGATATCCTGGTGATCGAAGTCGGCGAACTGCCCGCGGTCCGGTCCGTCAAGGACACCGCGGTGATCGTGTTCACGACTCGCGACGACGAGCACGCGATCCGGTCGGCCATCCAGGCGGGCGTCCGCGGTTACATCCTGAAGACCGCGGATGACACGGACATCGTCCGTGCCATCCGCAGTGTCGCGGCAGGCGAACTCATCTTCGGCCGCCCCGTTGCGGCCCGGCTGGCGGGGGTCTTCCAGCCGATCGAGCAGCCCTTCGCAACGCTCACCTCCCGTCAACGGCAGGTCGCCGACCTGGTCGCCGGTGGTCTTGGCAACAACGCCATCGCCACCCGGCTTGGCCTGACCCCGAAGACGGTCCGCAATCACATCTCGCAGATCCTGACCACCCTCGGCCTGCCGACCAGAGCGGAACTACGGCGCGTCGCCTCCTGACCGGTACTGCTCGGCCAGGGCCTTGGCGTTGCGGTCCAACAGGGTCGAGACGTCCTTGTCGGTGACGGTCAACCGGACGTTGATCCGGAAGCCGGTCAGCACGATCGAGGCCGCGTGTGTCTGACCCGCGTTCGCCAGCTGTTCGGCCCGGTCGACGATCGGGATCAGGTCACGCTCCCGGTCGGGCGCGAACCTGCGAACCAGGGAACGCAGATCGTTGGCCGAGGTCGTCACCGTGAACGCGAACCGGTACAGCGACGTACGACCGGCCCGGTCGATCGCGCTGACCTCGACGGAATGCCCACCAAGCGCCAGCTTGTGCAGAGAGAGCGGGCCTGAGGCCAGCGGGACGCCGTCGAGCTTGGCCTCGCTGTAGACCAGCCCGGAGCCGGCATCCGTGGCACTCCACGCCACCGTGAGCTGCTGGGACGATCCGTACGTCACACCGGGCTCGATACCGGTGAAGGACAACACCGGCGCGGCCGTGTCGACCTTTAACTCGGCTACCCGTTCGGTCTCGACGTTGCCCGAGATGTCCGTGGACCGGTACCGGACAGCATGCGTGCCATCGGACACCGTGAACGGCTGCGTGTACGGAGTCCACGCGCCTCCGTCCACACTGTACTCAGTGGACGCTACGCCCGACTCGTCGTTGGCCGCGAGCGTCACCGTGGGAGTGGTGATGTACCAGCCATCCTTGCCGTCCGGAGCGGCCGCGGTCAGCACCGTCTGCGGGGCTTGCTTGTCGACGACACCGTTGCCGACGAACGTCATCGAGTCCAGGTCGAACGGGCTCGGCCGGTCGCCGCGGAACACCATGAACAACTCGGTCGTCCCGGCTGGCCGGGTGATGTCCACGGCAGGAAGCAGCACGTAGTTGTCCCAGCCGCCGGTGTTCGGCACCGGCACGGACGCCAGCAGCTGGCCTGTGGTCGACCCGGCACGCAGTTCGACCGAACCGCCACCGGTCGGCGACGAGACCCGCAGCCGGACCTGGTCGATCCCGGTGAAGTTGACCGGCGTGAACGAGATCCAGTCACCGTCGGAGATATCGCCGATCCGCCTGCCCGACTCGGCTCCCGCTTGCGAGACGATCCGGATGCCGGACGAGTTGTTGTAGTACTCGGCCTGTTTGTGCTTGGGCTGCAACACATGCGCGGCACGTGTGGTCAACGGCGGGACGCCTTGGTTGCCCTTGTCGGTGTAGGAGCCGTCCACCGAGTAGAAGATGTTCGCGTCCGCGTGCCCGGAATCGAGCACGGTCGGGAACGATCCACGACACGCCTTGATCGGATCGGTGGGATGCGCGTGTTGATCGTGGCCCAGGGCCGGGCTCACGGTCACCCGCGAACAGTCGATCTGGCCGTCTTCGAGATCGCTGACCTGGATGCCGAACGCAACCCGGTCACCGAAATCGAAGAACCCGCCGTTCACCGGCTTCGCGATGGACAACGCCGGCGCCGTGTTGCCGACCGAGACCGTCACGTTGGTGGACCCGGTTTTCCCGGTCCCGTCCGTGACCTCCAAGTGCACGTTGTAGGCGCCACGAGTGGTGAACGTGTGCGTTGGATTCGCTTCGGTCGACGTCGCGCCATCACCGAACGTCCACTTGTACTTCAGCGCGGTTCCCTCGGGATCGGTCGAACCCGCGCTGGAGAACTTGACTTCCAGCGGCACGCCACCGGAGGTCGGCGTTGCCGTGGCCTGGGCGACCGGCCGCCGGTTGCCCTGCGAATAGTCGATCCGGTACAGCCCGGAGTCGGGGTTGTCACGACCGTAACCGCCGCCCCACTCCAGCAGGTACATCGCCCCGTCAGGGCCGAACCGCATGTCCATCGGCGCCAAGGTCTTCTGGCTGGCGAACCACGGATCGATCTTCAGCAAGGATCCTTGCGAGTCCAGGCCGAAGTTGAAGATCTTGTTGCGGGCCCATTCGTAGAAGAACGGTTTTCCGTCGTAGTAGACCGGGAACTTGCGTTCCGACTGCAGGTTCGGGTCGAACCGGTAGACCGGTCCGGCCATCGGTGCTCCGCCACCGGTCGCCAGCTCAGGGAATTCTGGCGAGGCGCCGTAGCCGTACCAGACATCAGCAGGCTTCGCGGCCGGAAGGTCGGTGATCCCGGTGTTGTTCGGTGAGTCGTTCTTCAACGCCGCGCAGTCGAATTTCGCGCCTGACGTGTTCGTGGCGAAGTCGAAATCGTTGTACGGAACGTTGTTCGCGACACAGTACGGCCAGCCGTAGTAGCCGGGAGAGCGGATGATGTTCCACTCCACTATACCGTCCGGACCGCGATTCGGATCGGCCGTGCGCGCATCGGGACCATAGTCGGCCATGTAGAGCGTGCCGTCAGTGTCCACAGTGAACCGGAACGGGTTGCGGAAACCCATCGCGTAGATCTCCGGCCTGGTCTTCGCGGTGCCCGGCGCGAACATGTTGCCCGCCGGGATCGTGTAGCCGCCGGCCGCTTCCGGCTTGATCCGCAGGATCTTGCCGCGCAGGTCGTTGGTGTTGGCCGAGGTCTTCTGCGCGTCGAACAGGTCACGGCCCGGCCGCTCGTCGATCGGCGCGTAACCGCTGGACTGGAACGGGTTCGTGTCGTCACCCACGCCGATGTACAGGTTCCCACCCGGGCCGAACGTCAGATAACCGCCTGTGTGCCCGGGTTCCTCGCGACGGGACGCGGGCACCTCGATGATCTTCACCTCGGAGGCCGGGTCGATGTGGTTGCCGTGCGCGGTGAATCGCGACACCCGGTTGATCTCCGCGTCACCAGGAGGTGAGTACGTGACGTAGATCCAACTGTTGGTGGCGAACGCCGGATCGACCGTGATACCGACGATCCCGTCCTCGCCGCCGGAGTACGTCGGCAGTTCCAGCGCGACCGGGTTGGTGCCGGTCGCCGGGTCGTAAACCTTGATCTGGCCGAGGATCTCGGTGTAGTAGACCCGGCCGTCGGGCGCGACCGTGAGCGCCGTGGGCGCCTTGGTGTTGGTGTCCAGGGGGACCTTCTCGAACGCAGCGTCCACAGTGGCGGAACAGTCCGACGGAACGGCCTTGGCCGCCGTCTTCACGCCACCGAGGAGGTGCTGGGCGAACAGCGGCTCGCTGTACGCGCCCTGGGGATGGCCCATCGCGGTGGACCAGACCTTGGCCAAGCCGACGTCACGGCACCAGGAGATCGGGTGGTCGGGGCCCATCGCGTCCGGGCCGGGGTTGTACGTCCGCTCGTCCGCGGTCACCAGAACGTGGACTTTGCCGCGGATGTTCTGGTCGAAGTTGTACCACTCCTCGGGCCGCTGCCAGCGATCCGGCAGGCCCGTGGTCGACGCGTGCTGTTTGTCGGCGACCTTGGCCGTTCCCTGCAGCACGCCAGGGGAGTGGGATGGCATGTGCGCGCCCGCGTTGACCAGCTCGTCCCACCACGGGAACGTTTGCTCGATACCCATGTCGGTCGCGTTGTGAATGGCAGCGATGCCGCCGCCGTTGGCGACGTACTTCTGCACGGCCTGGCGTTGCGCCTCGGTGTCCCAGACCATGCCCGAGGTCTGGAACATGATCACGACCTGGAACGTCGCGAGGTTCGCGTCGTTGAAGACCGTGGCGTCCTCGGTGTGCACCACCTCGAAGTTGTTGTCCGCGGCCAATTGTTTGAACAACGCCACACCGGCAGGGATGGAGTCGTGCCGGTATCCGGCGGTCTTGGTGAACAGCAGGGCACGGAAGGCCGGTGCCTCTTGCGCTTGTGCTATCGCGGGAAAAAGACCGAGTGCCAGTAACACCGCGGCCAGAACCGCGGTCACGCGTCTGCGCATGTGGGTGTCCTTACAGCAGGGATTTCAGGAAGGCGAGACCGTCGGCGGCCAGATCGTCCTGGCTGGTGGCAAGGGGGCGCCAGATCGACGCGGCCGTGGCGATGCTCGCGTTGTGCGCGGTGAACGATTCGATACACAGTGGACCGTCGTACCCGGCGTCGTCGAGCGCGGTGAGCATGGCGCGCCAGTCAAGGTGATCGCGACCAGGCGTGCCTCGATCGTTGGCACAGACCTGGACGTGCGCGATCCGGCCGGTCGCCGCCCTGATCGCCGCCGGGATGTCGGTCTCTTCGATGTTCTGGTGGTAGAAATCCAGTGCCACGCCGCAGGAAGGCAGGCCGGCCAACGCTTCAAGCGTCTGGTTGACCGTGTTGAGCAGGCTCGTCTCGTACCGGTTGAGCGGTTCGACGGCGATCGTGATGCCCGCCTGCTTGGCGTGGTCGAGCACGGGCCCCAGGTTCTCCCGCAGCTCGATGATGTCGTGCTTGCGTTCCACGTCGGTCGCCCGCCAGGTCCGGCCGACCGACGTGTACGCCGGTCCGGCGATGACCGGCGAGCCGACCTGGGCGGCGACGTCCACACAGGACCGCAGGTAATCCTGTGTGGACGTCACCGTGCCGGCGTCCGCCCGGACGAGCTCACGCCCTGGCGGCATGACGAGCACGACGGTCGCGGAGAGGCCGAGGTCGTCCAGGAGTGCCCTCGCCGCGTCCGGTGCCCAGTCGCCCGGGTTCTCCACCGGCATCTCGATGATGTCGAACCCCCACCCGGCGATCTTCGGCGCCAGCCCACGCAGCGCCTCGTCGTCGAGCGGGGACGTCCATACCCATGTGTTCACTCCAATGTGACGCACGGGCGGTTACTTCCACTTGTCGGGGTAGCCCGGCATCTGCTGGCAGCCGCACAGCGCGTAGTGCAACGGCGGCATGCCCTGGCTGCGATACTGGTCCAGCGTCTGATCCGTGATCACGGGCTGCGGCAGGATCCATTCCTGCGGAACCTGTTCGCCCTTGAGGATCTTCAGCGCGGCGATCACCGGCGTGCGCCACTGGTAGGTCGGATACGTCGGTGCTTGCGCGGTCAGGCCCTCGGCCTTCCACTTGTCCAGGAACTGCTGCTGGTCCTCACCGGAGATCGCGGGCAGTTTCTTGCCCGCGTCCTCGAACGCCTCAAGGACAGGGACCGCGGCCGTGCCGTCGTCCATCCAGATTCCGTTGATGTCGCCGCGCTGCAGGTAGTCCGAGACGATGCTCTTGGCTTTGGCGCCGTCGTTTCCGGTGAACTCGACCCCCGCGACCTGGACACCCTTCGCGGCCAGAATCCGCTCGGCCGCTGCCCACCGGTGTTCGAGCACGTCAACACCGGGCAACACCCGCAGCGCCAGGACTTTGCCGCCCTGGCCGACCTTGGAGGCCAGGAACTCGGCGGCGGTCGCGCCGAACGCGTAGCCACCGATCGGATGGATGAACGTGACCGGGCACTTGGTGTTCACACCGCGATCGAACACGATCACTGGAATTCCCTTGGCGCAAGCCGCTTCCACGGCAGGCGTCAGGGTCGCGGTGGTGTTCGGCGAGACGATCAAGGCGTTGCAGCCGCCGGAAGTCATCTGCTGGATGTCGCTGATCTGCTTGTCGTCCTTGGCTTCCGCGTCCAGCACGGTGAACTTGGCGATCTCCGGGTGCAGCGTGGCCTCGACCTGCATGGTCTTCCAGCCGACCTGACGCCACGGGTTGTCCACCGAGGCATTCGAGAAACAGATCTCATACGGCCCAGGCTTGGCGTATTTCTTGGTGTCGACCATGGTCGGCTGCAGGGACTGCTCCCATGGCTTGTCGGCTGGGCCTTCCGGTTTGGCGTCCCGTAAGGACAACTGGCGGTCGTACTCGGCCTGGTTGAAGAACTCCTCCTTGACCGCCGAGGGCGCCGACGACGTGGTCGGCGGACCCTCCGGTAAGTCGGAGGAACATGCAGTGAGGGCAAGCAAACCGGCGACGCTGGCGGTCATCAACCGTTTCACGCTCGTTTCCTCCTCCAGTTGACGGCCGCATAAGCCACGGCCGCGATGATGATCACGCCCTGCACGGTGGATTCCAGCCCACCGGCGACACCGAGCAGGTTGAGCAACGAGAACAACGACTCCAAAGTGAGCGCTCCGGCCATGGCCGCGACAACCGAGCCACGGCCGCCGCCGAGCACCACACCGCCGAGCACGACGGCGGTGATCACCCGGAACTCCAGGCCGTCGCCGACCTGTGCGGAGACGCCGGCGAACCCGCCGAGCAGGATCGCGGCCACCGCGGCGGACAGTCCGGAAAGGACAAACGCGAGGGTGCGCAGCCGTTCCACCCGGCCACCGCCAAGCCAGACCGCCGTTTCGTTGTCACCGACGGCGACCAGCGTGCGGCCTGTCGGGCTGCGCATGAACCACACGGCCAACGCCACGATCACCGCGAGCACCACCACCGACCAGGGCAGTTGGCCGATCACCGGGATGCCGTCGATCCCTTGCCTGCCGACGGTCCGGAACGAATCGGACAACGCGCCGCGTGGTGCGCCGCCGGTCCACAGGAACACCGCGCCGTCGAGGACGAGCAGCATGCCCAGGGTGACGATGAACGAGGGGACTAGCAGCCGGGTGGTGATCGCTCCGTTGATGAGGCCGACGAACGCGCCGATGCCCAGCATCAACAAGATCACCCACAGCGTCGCGGACTCCTCGCCGTCGATCAGCCGGGCCGCGATCACCACCTCGGCGGTGACGAGCGAGCCGACCGACAGGTCGAACCCGCCGCTGACGATCACGAAGTACTGCCCGATCGCCAAGATCATCAAAGGTGCCGCGCGTTTGAGCAACGCGAGGTAACCGGCCGGTTCCTGATATGCCGAACCGGCGAACGCGAGGGCGACGAGCACAACGGCCAGTACTGCGAGCACGGGGATCGTGCTCGACGCGAGTCTGGGACGGCGGCGCGTTTCGGTCTGCGTCATCTGGCCCTCCTCGCGAGCTGGCTACGGGCGTAGAGGGCGACCGCGACGATCAGGACCGCGCCACGGACCACGTCTTTCAGGAACGGGGTCACGCCGAGGTCGTCGAAGATCGTGTCGAGGGTGGCCAGGATCAGCACGCCGCCGATCGTTCCGGCCACGCCGCCGCGTCCGCCGGACAGCAGCGTGCCGCCGAGCACCACGGCCGCGATCGACTCCAGGTCGTAGCCGCCGTCCGTGCCGACGTAGGGTGCTCCCGAGCCCAGCCTGCTGACCAGGAACAATGCCGCGAGCCCGGCCATCACCGAGCACAGCACGTGCATCTTGACGATCGTGCGGCCGGTCCTGATCCCCGACAGCCGGGCCACTTCGACGTCGCCGCCGACGGCGTAGACGTGGTAGCCGCCCTTGGTCCGGCTCAGGTACCACCAGGCGATCACCGCGAGCGCCAGCATGACCAATGTGGACACTGGAATCGGGCCGATCCGGTCGTAGCCCAGGTGTTGGAAGCCGCGCGGAACTGAACCAGCGGGGCCGGTGTAGTTGTTTTCCAGGTAGCCACGGATGATCAGCGCGACACCGAGCGTCGCGATGAACGCGTTCACCTTGAGCGCGGTGATCACCAGGCCGTTGACCAGGCCGACGACCGCGGCGAACCCGACGGTCAGCAGCACCGCGGGCACGATCATGCCGGGATCGCCCGCCATGGTCTCGGCCGCGATCAGGGAACACAGGCCGATCAGGTACGCCACCGACAGGTCGAGCGACCCGGTCAGGATCACCATGGTCTGGCCGATCGCGACCAGGCCGAGCACGGTGCCGCGGGTCAGGATGTTCAGGATGCCGCCGTGGTCGAGCAGCACGCCGCCCTGGATCCCGACCAGGATGCTGCCGACGATGAGAAGTACGACAAGCGCGATGTAAACGGACATCGTCGGCGTCAACCGGAACTTCGTGGTTCCGTTGCGCCGCACGGGTTGCCTCGTCACCGTCGCTGTCATGCACCACCTCCGGTGGCGAGTGCCATCACGGCTTCCTCGGACGAATCGGCGGGTAACTCGCCGGCCAGCCGGCCGTCGTGCATGACGAGGATCCGGTCGCTCATCCCGATCAGCTCCGGCAGCTCGCTGGAGATCATCAGGATCGCGACGCCGCTGTCGGCCAACTCCCGCAGCAGGTCGTAGACGGTCTTCTTGGCGCCGACGTCGATCCCGCGGGTCGGCTCGTCGGCGATCAGGACCTTCGGCTTGACCGCTAGCCACTTCGCCAGCACGACTTTCTGCTGGTTGCCGCCGGACAGGTAGCGCACTTCCTGGTCGGAACCCCTGGACACCAGCCGGACCGACCGCAGCAGCTGTTCGACGTCGATCCGTTTGCGCCCGAAGGTGGCATTGCGCACGAGCATCGTGTTGTCGCGGACCGTCTGGCGCAGCGCGAGACCTTCGCCCTTGCGGTCCTCGGTGACGTGCGCGATGCCGTGCCGGATCGCGGCTCGTGGCGATCGGATGTGCACCAGCTGACCGTCCACTTCGAACTCACCGGTGGTCAGCGGATCGACCCCGCAGAGGGCGCGGGCCACCGCGGACCGGCCCGCGCCCTGCAGGCCGGCGAGACCGACGATCTCACCGGCGGATAACTCGATCGTGATGTCATGCAGCCGCTCGTTGCCGCCGTTGCGGACAGCGAGCCTTGTCGCGCCACGGGCCTTCGCGCGGTCGGGGAACATCGCGTCCAACGGTCGGCCCACCATCGCGCGCACCAGTTCATCGGGGGAGATCTGGTTCGTCTGCGTGGATGTGACCAGGATGCCGTCTTTGAGCACTGTGATCCGCTGGCTGAGATCGAACACCTCGCGCAGCCGGTGCGAGACGTACAGCACCGCGATCCCCCTCGACCGCAGCCGGTCCACCAGGTCGTACAGCAGCTCGACCTCGTGGTCGGCCAATGCGGCGGTCGGCTCGTCCATCGCGATCACACGGGCGTCCATCGACAACGCTTTGACGATCTCCACGACCTGCTGCTGGGCCACGGGTAACCGGCGGACCGGAGTGCGTGGCGTGATCCCGCGTTCGCCCAACCGATCGAGCAGGTCCGCGGTGTCGGCCTCCATCCGTCTGCGGTCCACTTGACCGCGCCGGACGGGTTCGCGGCCGAGGTAGACGTTCTCGGCGACGGTCCGGTCGGGCAGCAAGGTCAGTTCCTGGTGCACGATGGCGATCCCGGCGTGCTGGGCGTCCCTCGGCGAGGTGAACGACACCGTCTGCCCATTGAGGACGATTTCGCCCGCGTCCGGCCGGTGCGCGCCGGCGAGGATCTTCATCAGCGTGGATTTGCCCGCGCCGTTCTCGCCGACGAGCGCGTGCACCTCGCCGCCGTGCAGGTCGAGGTCGACGTCCTTGAGCACGGTGACGCCAAGGAACTGCTTGCTGATCCCGCTCATCCGTACGATCGGCGCCATTGCCCACCCCAGTCCCGCGACGGACTCTGGACAGACTGTGAGGCCGCTCACAGTCATGATCGAGAACTTAACGGAGGACTTACGTCTCCGTCAAACAAAAGTTCGGTCGACTTCGGCGAAACTGGCGAAAGTCCCTCGAATGCAGTAGCCGCGGATAAGCTGTCTCGATGTGAGTGACGACGGCGAATAAACGGGCGACGGGCAACCCCTAGGCCTCCCGGACGAGTGTTGTAAGTGTTGTCGGGTGCGTGGTGATGAGGTGCCCGGCGCTGGAGACAGGTCTGTGGCACCGGGGGCTTGGGGAGGTACCCGTGGAATTTCAGCTGCTGGGCCCGGTGAGGGCGTTCAGCGACGGCAGGCAGATCGATCTAGGGGTTCGCAAACAGCGGTTCGTGCTGGCGATGATGTTGCTGGACGCCAACAAACTGGTGCCCGCCGAGCGGCTGGTCGAGCTGACGTGGCCGGACGAGGCGCCGCGCAGTGCTCGTGGCGTCATCCACACACATATCAGCAGGTTGCGGTCGGTGCTCAACGCCGCGGACGCGGAACGCCACGGCGTCGCGTTGATCAGCGACGGGCCCGGCTACATGATGAAGTGCGACCCGAAGCGCATCGATGTCAACAAGTTCATGGAGCTGTGCGCCGAGGCTCGCGGATGCGCTGACGAAGAAGCGCGCATCCGGGTTCTCGACGAAGCACTGGCGCTGTGGGACGGTCCGGCGCTTGCGTCAGTCGCCGCCGAAGAGGTGCGGACGAGGCTGACCCGGCACCTCGACGAGGCTCGGCTGCTGGCGATGGAAGAGCGGATCGACGCCCACATGCGGCTGGGACGGCACGCCGAAGTGATCCACGAGCTCACCGAACTCGAGGCGCAGCACCCGTACCGGCAGCAGATCGTCGCGCAGCTGATGCTCGCTCTGCACCGCAGCGACCGTGGGCCCGACGCGCTGACCGCGTACCAGAAGCTGTACCACCGGCTGGACCACGAGCTCGGCGTCGAACCGGCGCCCGCGTTGCGCGACCTACAGACGCGGATCCTGCGCGACGACCCGTCGCTGAAGCTCAACCCGAGGGAGAAGGTCAAGTCCGGTCCGCGGCAGCTGCCGCCGGACGTCGACCACTACATCGGTCGCGGCGGGCACATCGAGGAGATCTGCGACCTGCTGATCCCACGGACCGATGACGTGCTCCCGGTGGTCGCGATCACCGGCAAGCCGGGCCTCGGCAAGACCGCGCTGGCGGTCAAGTCCGGCCGCAAGCTCGTCGCCAGGTTCCCGGACGGCCAGCTGTTCATCGACCTGCACGGCAACGGTCCCCGGCCGCGTGACCCGAGCGAGGTGCTCGCCAGGTTCCTGCGTGACCTCGGGGTCGACGGCGCCGACGTACCGTCCACATTGGAGGAACGAGTCGGGCTGTTCCGGGACCGCACGGCGGGCAGGCGCATCCTCGTCGTGCTGGACAACGCGGCCACCGAGAAGCAGGTGCGCCTGTTGATCCCGGGCAACTCGGAGTGCGCCGTGCTGATCACCAGCAGGCGCCGGCTGACCGGTCTGGACATGCGCAAGCTCGTCGACCTCGACGTGCTCAACCGGGACGACGCATTGGCGCTGCTCACCGACTTGGTCGGGACCGAACGGCTGCCGGCGGGCGACGTACACGCGCAGCGGATCGTCGACCTGTGCGGTGGCCTGCCGTTGGCACTTCGGATCGTCGGCACCAAACTCCGGTCCCGGCCGCACCTGACCGCCGCGTCACTGGCCGAACGCCTGGAGGACGAACGGACCCGGCTGGACGAACTGGTCGGCGGGGACCGCGAGATCCGGGCGAGCTTCCTGCTCAGCTACGACAGCCTGGACGACGAGCACCAGCGGGCGTTCCGGCTGCTGGCGCTGATGCCGGACAACGGCCTGCCGCCATGGGCGGTCGCGACCGTGCTCGACGTGGACTTCCGCACCTCGGAACGTCTCGTGGAGGACCTCGTCGACGTCAACCTGGTCGAAGCCACTCCCGGCCGCTACCGGTTCCACGATCTGATCCGCCTGTACGCACAGGAGAAGCTCGCCGGGGACGCCGAGCGGGACGAGGCACGGAACCGGCTGATCAACGCCTACCTCTATCTGGGCAAGCGTGCCGATGCGCTGCTGGAGTTCGGCGGGCTATACCAGTTCGAGCCGCCGCCGTTCACAGTGGACACCCCGGGTGTGTTCGACGAGATCGACCGCGGCCCGGCCGCCTGGCTGGACCACGAGTACCCGGCGATCCTGGAAGCCATCGAGTACGCGGCGGCAAGCGGCAAGGACGAGCTGACATGCCAGCTCTCCGCGACCGTCGCGGCATTCTTCGAACTGCGCGCGCAGTGGGCCGATCTGAAACGGGTCGCCGAACTGAGCCTCGCCGCCGCGGGCCGGTTCTCCAGTCCATATTGGACGGCGTATGCGCTGTTCGCCCTCGGTCTCGCGGCCCGCGAAACCCGGGATTTCCGGCGTGCCGAGGAGTCGTTCCGGGCCGGGCTGAAGATCCTGCCGCAGGCCAACGACCCGCTGCTGGAGGTCGTCACCCTGCTCTCGGTCGGCGTGGCCGAGCGGCTGCAAGGCCGGTGGGACGAAGCCGCGAAGTACTTCGACGGCTGTCTGTCCGTGCTCGAAGCACTCGACAAGCCCAGGTGGCGTGCGTACACACTGCGCGAATCCGGTGTGCTCGACCGCTATCGCGGCGACTGGGAACGCGCCGAGCAGCGGCTGCGCGAGGCCGTCGAGACCTTCGAGCGCCTGGGCGATCAGCGGTGGATCGGTGCTTCGTTGCGCGAGCTGGGCATCGTGCGCCGTGGCGTCGGCGACCTCGCCGGTTCGCTGGAGATCCTGCAGAAGAGCAGGGACGCGCTGCGTGGCGCAGGCGACCTAAGGCGAGAAGGCGCTGCTCTGCGCTGCCTCGCCGAGACGCACCGGGCGCTCGGGTCGCTGGACGAAGCGCGTGCGTGCGCTGAACGCGGCCTCGACGTCCTTGAGCTGACACTGGACTCGCATGGTCTGGCGTGTACCCAGGTTGTCCTGGCCGACGTGCTGATGGACATGGGTGACATCGACGGCGCGCGTACCCTGCTGGACAAGGGCCGCACAGCGCTGAGCGTGAGCGGCGATCCGCGCTGGCACGGCAAGGCCCTGCTCACGCACGCACGGCACTTGATGATCTCCGGGGAAACCGCCGAGGCGGACGCGGCCACGGAGGCCGCCCGGAAGATGCTGTCCGAAGTGGGCGCTTACGAGGCCGAACACATCGCCGCGGGATCAAAGGGTTAGTGCCAGGCGCCTCCTCCTCGTCCTGACGGCGGGTACTGCTGCTGCCAGCCGTGCTGCGGTGGTTGGTGGTGCTGCGGGTGCTGCTGCCCAGTCGGCTCGTACTGGGGTTGGTAGTGCTGCGGCTGCTGGTACTGGATCGGGTGCTGCTGCTGTGGCGGCTCGTACTGGGCGTGCGGGTACTCAGCTTGTTGGTACTCGACATGCTGATGCTGCGTCGGCTGGTGGTGGGCTTGCTGATGCTGTGGCTGCTGGTACTCGGTCGGCTGGTACTGCTGCTGCGGCCAACCTTGTGGCCCACCCGGTGCCTGGTTCCACGGACCGGGCACCGGGTGGTTCACCCCAGGCTGGTTGAGGACCGCCGGATGCTGGGCATGGGCTGCGGCCTTGCGGTTGCGCAGGCCGATCCGCAGGTTGACCGCGCCCACCGCGGTGAACGCCACACCGAACGCGATCCCCATGATCTTGCCGATCATGCCGTCGGTCTTCGACTCCTCGAGATTGCGCTCGGAGACAGGCGTGCCGTTCTTCTCTCTGACACAGACGTCACCCTGCTGCATGGTTTTCCCGCCGCACGTGACCGTGTCGTCGAACAGGGCGAACCCCGCCCCGACGAGGAAGAGCACGCCGAGCGCCAGCCCGACCGAAGACCAGACGATTCGTTTCACCCGTTGTCCTTGAGAGGCGATCCCAGTGTTGCTCCAGCGATGCTGTCAGCCGGTCCTTTCGGTTTTCTTCCAGTCAGCGCGGCGCTGGGATGCGTTCGAGGATGCCGCCGGCGAACACGTCGTAAAGGCCGGTCGGTTCCAGGTGTACGTATCCGATGTGGCAGTCGCATGTGGACAGTGGGCACACCCTGGGTTTCAGAGCGGCCCGGAACGAGCCGTCGTACAGGTTGCCGATGGCCTGCGGGACGAAGTGGCACCGGCGCACCGTTCCGTCGCCGAGCACGGAGATCACCGTGTCCCCGGTCCGGCAGGGCAGGCCCTTGCTGACGTGCGCGTGCCTGCTGTAGTGGAACAGTGGGTCGATGTCCTGCCAGTCGGCCGCCTGCTCGCCGGTGTACTCGTGACCTTCCGCGGCGTTCACCCACAGGTAGACGTTGTCGGGTAACTCCTTTCTCAGGCGCCGGGCGTCGTCCAGGTGCTCGGGCAACCCGACGATCCCGACACTGAACCGGGCGCCGATTCGAGTGAGTTCCGCGCACTTGCGCAGGAACCGCTCCTGGGTGACCTGGGTCGGGTGGTACGTGACCCAGAACGCCGCGGTGTTCAGGTCGCAGTCGGCGATCCACGTCGACCGGCAGCTCATGTTGGTCTGGATCGCCACCCGCTGGACGTGCGGCATCCGGCTGAGCGTGACCATCGCCTCGCGGTACCACGACCGCACGAGCCCTTCGCCCCACGGCGTGAACAGCACCGACACCTCGTCTTGGGTGTTGTCCCCGACCCAACCGGTGAACCGCTGCAACGCGGCACGGTCGGCACGCAGCTGTTGCGCGCTGTCCCGTCTTTTCGCGAACGGGCAGTACATGCAGGCGTAATCGCAGGACGCCAGCGGACCGCGATAGAGCATCGTCAGGTGCATGGCCTATCTCCGGTCGTACGCGGCCATTGCGGCACGGACGGCCGCGGAGAACAACGACGGGCCGATCGCGTCCGACCACGCCAGGCCTTCGGGCGTGAGTCGTAATCGGTCTGCACTGTCGGTCAGCCAGCCACGGTCGGCCAGTTCGGCCAACTCCCGGAAGTCGTCGGTCACGTCTGTGCCAAACCGCTTGCGGTACAGGGCTTTCTCCAAGCCCTCGGCCTGCAGCACGGACTGCAGCAGATGCCGCCGTCGCTGTTCGTCCGCGTCCAGCCGCACACCCACCTCGGCTCTGGTGAAATCCGACATGGGCCGCGACACGTAGTCGTCGATGATCCCGCGTACAGCACTCGGATTGACCGCGTAGTCGAACGAGTAGTGCAAGTCTCTCGTGTACGACCGCGCGCCGCACCCCAGACCGACCATGCCGTCGGACTGGCACGAATAATCATCCCCACCTGACGAGGGCGCATCGGGGCGGCGGAACATTCGCATGGACTGCTGTTCATAACCCGCTGCCAGCAAATGATCCCGGCCCAGCCGGTACAACCGCATTCGCTGTTCGTCCCACTCCTGCGGGGTTTCCCGCCCAGCGAGACCCGTCAGCGGACGCACGTACAGCGGATACAGGTACAGCTCCTCCGGCTGCCACGTCAGCGCGGCATCGAGGGAGGCACGCCAACTGCTGTCCGTCTGACCGGTGATGCCGTAGATCAGGTCGATGTTGAGCACCGGGATCCTGGCCGCCCGGATCGCGTCCAATGCCGACTCCACTGTGGCCCGTTTCTGCGGCCGCACCGCCGCTCGGGCCTCGGTGTCATCGAAACTCTGGACACCGACGCTGACACGCGTGGTGCCTCGCTCGGCCAAGACCGCGAGACGTTCTGGTGTCGCGGTGTCCGGCGACGTCTCGACCGATATGGGGATCCCGGCCAACCCGATGATGTCGAACAGCCGCGCCAACTCGTCCGGCTCCAGATACGTCGGCGTGCCGCCGCCGATCGCGGCCTGGACGAACGTCGCCCGCCCGCCGAGCTCGTCCCGCACCGCCATCGCCTGACGTTCCACTGCGTCGAGATATCTCGTGACGAGTTCGGCCGGCGCACCCGTTCTGGTGAACAGGTTGCAGAAGCCACACCGGATCTCGCAGAACGGGATGTGGACATAGTGGAACAACGCGTCCCGTGGTTCGTTCGCCCAGACATCCCGTAGGCGCTGCCTGGGATCGAGCGGGCGGTACGCCGTCTTGTGCGGATAGGCGTACACATAGTCCTGATAGGGCGTCACGTGGTCGCCTCCAGGAAGAACTCTGTGTACGGAACCGTCCAGACGACCTCATGCCCCAAGCGATGGCCGGTGTAGCCGTCTTCGCCGTATGCCGTGCCGTGATCGGAGCAGATGATCACGAAGGTGGGCCTGCGCAGTGCCTCGAACAGACTAGCCAGTTCGGAGTCGACGTACTCCAGCGCGGCCGCGTGGCTGGCCAGCGTGTCCCCATCCTCGGCGGCCGCCCCCGCCAAGTGGAACCAGTTCGGCTGGTGCAAAGCGGAGATGTTGACGAACAAGAACAATCGCTGATCCGCTGGCTGCGCCGCGATGACCTCTCTCGCCCGGTCGACCTGTGACCGCGTGGAGGTCGGTGATGTCACGCCGAACTCTGTTGACCAATGGCTTTCCGCGAACATCCCCGGAAGCACGGATCCCAACGCGCTCTGCTTGTTGAAGAATCCGACGCCGCCGATGCACACCGTGTGATAGCCCGCCTTGGCCAGGCCGCTGACCATGTCCGGAGCGTCGAAGACCCACGTGTCCCCGACTGTGGTCTCGCTGCCCGCGAACCGTGCCGCGAAGAGCCGTGGATGCGGGCCCTGGCTGTCGGGCGTGGGCAGGAACCCGGCGAACATCGCGGTATGCGAGGCGAACGTGAAGCTGCCCGGCGCGTGCCGTCGCTCCCACTGGCCACCAGGCATCAGCCCGGCCAGAACCGGAGTTCTTCCCTGCTCGGCCAGGGAGTACGCCACGTCGTAGCGCAGTGTGTCGACGGTGATCAGCACCAGGTCATGGCTGCCGATCACGCTGTTCATGTCCGGCATAGCTCACCCGTGCATGCGGCCACCTGAGCGGCATACGTGTCCATTCCCGCTGCTGGGCCATCCGGCAATCCGGTGAGCCTCGGCAGGAGATCGCCGAACGCGTTCACCTCGCCCACCACGTGCCGCCGCCATCCCAGCCCTGGCAGCAGATCGACGCCGACCATCAGCGTGCGGCTGAACTGCGCCGAGGCTTTCTCGCATGTGTCAAGCCATTCCCGCCACCTCGCCTCGCCGATGACCGCGCGCAGGTCGGCGACGTCGATCCGGGCGCCGCCCAAGTGCAGGTTCGTGATGGGATGACGACTGGCTCGCACGACCGCATGCGTCGCCTTGCCCGCTATGACGACCACTCGCAGGTCGATCGTTCGCCCGTCGAGCGATGCCTTGGGAAACCAGCGTTCCACGTGCACCGGATCGACGCACAACCGGTCGACCAGTTCTACGGCCTGATCATCCCGATACGTCTGCACCCGCAGGCTGTTCATCAGACCTTCAGGCGTCATCGCGACTGATGTCGTTGCCGCTACCCGTGAACCGTGTGCGGTCAGCGCGACCACACCGGAGGCCGATGACCCATGCGCGGGCTTGAGGAACACCTTGGTCCACCGCCGCTCGCGCATCTTCTCGCGCAGTGTCGCGTACCCATCGATGTCACCGATTGTCGGTGGCACTGGGGTTCCGGCGCGCGTCAGCACCTCGTGACACCGTCTCTTGTCGAACATCACCGTGATGTCATCGAGGTCGTTGAGCAACCGTGCGCCGGGCGTGCCTGCCACGGTCTCGCCCAACCGTTGCAAACCCTTGGTGAATCCGTCGTACCAGGCGCGACTACCGTCCACTTGGTACGGATTCGCTGACGGCCCGCGGAGGAACCGGTCGATATGCGCGTCCTCGCCGGGGGAATCGACACGGACGAGAGAGTCTCTGGGCACCGCACAGGTTCCCGCGAGAATCTCCCGCCAGGACAGTACTTTCGCTGGTGGCAGACCAGCGGCACGCACGGCGTCGGCGAACATCGCCACCCGCCGATTGCCTGGGTTTCCGACGATGACGAACTTCATTCCGCCACTGCCGTGTAGTAGTAGGGCTCGCCGTCGTAGTGATCCGGCTCCTGGGCGTCGTCGAGGATCACCCGGACACCGGCGGGCGGAAGTGCTTGGAGGATCTGCTTGCGCATCTCTTTGGAGAGGTAGTGGTGGGTCAGATCGAGGTTCGTCAGGTGCGTCAGCGACAGCAGGTGTTCACCGCCCTTGTCGGTGAGCACACCCATGGACAGGTCGAGCGTCGTCAACTGCCGGACGATGGCCGAGCCTGCGACCAGCTCGCAGACCTTGTCCTGCCTGTCGCTGTTCTGCAGGCCGAGTTCGCGCAGGCTGGGGACCTTGTCCCCGGCCAGCAGCGGCTCGAGATCCTCAGGCCGCCAGTTCCCGCCGTACTCGTCGACGCCGAGCCACAGCCGAAGTTCCTGCAACGCGGGAAAGTCGGACTGGGCGACTCCGCTCACCACTTCCCTTGGCAGGCCGCCGGTCTCGATGATCAGCGTGCGGAGGTTGTTGTGCCGCACCGGTTTCAGCACGAGGCCGTCGCCACCGCGGATGCCCAGCTCGGTCAGCGCCGGAAGGTTCTCCAGTAACGGCGTGACGTCGCTCTGCTCGATCCACGAGATCTCGTTCTCCTCCGAGATCATGTCGCCGAGGAAGATCCCGGTCAGCGCGGGCATCTTGTCCCGTGCCCCGAGAATGCGCTCGATGACGGTGTTCGACCGGATATCGTCGCCGGGCTCGGCCCATTGTCCGATGACGACGGCCGTGACGGTCGAAGGATCTACTGTGGACAGGAATCGGTCCCAGAGTTCCGGGAAGGTCTCGTCGCCGTCCCAGGGTTCGATCGCCAGCCGCCAGGCGACCGGTTCCGCCGGCGGCCGCCATGCTTCGGTTGTCTCTTCTGGGAACGCCACCACGTTCATGCCGTGGAAGGTGGTGAGGTGCTGGTTCACGGTCATGCTGGTCCCCCTCGGGTCGGCCTGTTGGGAGCATCATGCACCCGGCCACCGACAGTTTCTGTTTGGGGCCGTTGACCAGCCGTTATGTGGCGGTGGCTCGGGTGCGTTCGGCAATGGCCGACCAGACGACGAAAGCCCACAGCGCCAGACCGGCAAGAGCGTCGGTGAAGATCGTGACGAACCAGTACCACGGCACGTCCGGCACGCCCGCCATGAAATGCCCGAGGGTGACCAGCCCGGTCAGTGAATAGATCAGCAAACACGCCCGAGCACCCCACAGCCGGCCGCGCGTGTACAGGACGTATCCGGTGATGCCGATGGCCGTCAGCAACGGCCAGGCGATGACGATCGCCAGTTGTGTGGTCGCACCGCTGATCGACGGCGGTTGCGGGTATTGCTCGATCTTGAGGTAGTTGTGCGTGTAGTGCAGCGCGGTGCTGATCACGCTGCCTGCCATGATCGCCCGGAGCGCGGCTCTTCCTGGAATGTCCATCGTGGTCCCCCCAACAGACGTGGTGGTCACAGGGTAACCCGGCATGTGGACCAAAGTCGTATCGAACATAGACCACAGTCCGATGCGCCACCGCGGAACAACCCGGCAGACTGGACGCAGCGAAACACCCACAGTGCAAACACCCACAGTGCACAGTGGATGGTCGTCAAAGTGGCGTTCGCTCGCCAGTTCGATTCGAGGACGCACTGCCGGGCGGCGTGGCAAGGTGGGGACAGACCGGTACGAACCGGGTCGTGAAAAAGGGGACAGGTATGCGGAAACTATGGGCGGCAGTTGTCGCAGGGGTGGCCGTGTCGATGCTGGTGGCGCCCCAGGCGAGTGCCACGAGTAGTTCGGTGAATGTCGTCGCACTGGGCGATTCCTCGGCGTCAGGCACGGGCGCGGGCGACTACCTCGACGGCACGGGCACGCCAGGAGGGTGCTGGCGCAGCGCGAACTCGTACTCGGCGGACCTGGTCGCGCAGCTGAGAGCAAGCGGCCGTACGGTCAACTTCACCAACGTGACCTGCAGCGGAGCCGCGGTCCCGGACCTCGGCCAACAGTTCAAGGGGCAGCCACCGCAGCTGGACAGCCTCAAGAAGGACACGAACGTCGTGTTCCTGACGGTGGGTGGCAACGACATCGGACTGGCGGAATACGCCGGACTGTGTGTCCAGGCAGATTGTGCCGGTGCGCCAACGGATGCAGTGTTACAGCGGATGGACGCCCTCGGCAAGAGCATGGTCGGACTGCTGTCTGAGATCGGCAAACGCAGCCCACAGGCGAAGGTCATCGTGACGGGATATGGCCGTCAAATGACGCCGGGGGAGAACGCGCCCAACGTGCCACTCGACCCGATCTGCGGGCCCGGCATCATCACAACGCCGGAACGTCAAGACGGCGCCAAGATCGCCACCAAGCTGGACGCGACATTACGGCTCGCCACGGGCGCATCGCGTTGGCGCGGAGTGCATTCGGTATACGTCAGCCAGTTCGCCAAGCCAGGCGAACTGACCCCGGAATTCACCGGACACTCCCTGTGCGAGGCGAACGTGCCTTACTACCGCGGGTTTGACGCGCTGGCACCCGGACAGGAAGGACCAGAAGCCGTGCTGCACCTGAACAAGCCCGGCCACGCGACCCTTGCCATCCTGATCAAGCGCAAGCTCACCGCCTGACCGAGCCCACGCCTTGGTGCCGGTGAGGCACCTTGGGACATCGACCGTTTGTCGCCGCGGTGGTCACCGCTGTCAGGTGGCCATCCGGCGATGAACGCGGGATGGACGTTCCGTGTGACTATCGCTCGGGCTGGTTTCGCGGGCGGATCACCGCTGCCCAAGGCCATCGCGGAGCCGTTCGCGAAGAAGGCCTTCTTCGGAGTGGCCTGCGCCCGGGGCCCAATCGCCGACCGGACCTGCCGCGCGGATGGCAGGGCATAGCTGGCCGCGTGCGCAGCCCGCTCCCGCAGTGCCAGCTGACGTTCGGCCGGGTCCGGATACACCGACACCGCTCCCCACTGGTTCGCCCGCAACCGGGTGCCGCGCCAGTCGCAGTCGCGTGCCTCGGACCGCTGCCAAGCTGACGTACAGGCTGGTCGAGGCCGTACATTGTGGACTCGGTGGCGTTGGGGCGGCGTGCATCGGATCGAATGGGAACGGTGCTCGGCCTCGCGGGGCTCACTCAGGTGTCGATGACGATGCCGTACTGGCAGATCCTGGGCCTGCACACGCTGCTGATGGTGTCGCTGGCGGCAACGTTCACCCCGGCCTTCACGCTGGGC
>JOAA01000043.1 GCA_000720375.1 Rhodococcus rhodnii
GGGGCTTGCGAAGCCGTACCCGGTCGCGGATTCCCGTCAGTTCCTCGACGGCGATCCCGCGTCCGGTGCGTTCAGCCTCGGCCACGATGTTCTTGCTGATCCGGTGGTTCACGTCGGTGGCGAACCGGGCCTCCTTGCGGCGGCGTTTCTTGAGCAGCCGTCGCGCGGAGGAGGTCTTCTTGGCCTGCAACCGCTTCCGCAGCCGCAGTTGGCGCTTGCGGTAGTGGTTCAGGCGCGACCCGGAAAACCGGTCACCGTCGGAGGTGGTCGCGATGTTGACGATGCCCAGGTCGACCCCGAGGAACCCGTTCACCGGTTCCTGCCGAGCTGCCTCGGGACTGTCGATGACCGCGTGGAGCAGCCACACCCCGTCCCGGTGCAGCAGATCGGTTTACCCGATCGCCGGTCGGGAGCGCAGCAGGGCGAGATGCCCCGGGTTTCCGACGATCCGCACGTTCCTGAGTCGACCGGCAGTGGTCCAGATCGACACCGTGCCCTCGCGGCCCGCGTCACCGAGCTGCCAGGACAGGCAGCGGGCGTCAAACGGCTGCGCCGCCTGCGGGCGGAACCTGATCGGGGTGTCCTCGACCGTGCGGCGTCGGCCCGACCCGGGCGGCCCGTAGTTGCCGGCTTTGAGGTTGGCCCGCAGCGTCGTGTAGGCGTCCACCGTCTTGCCGATCACCCGGATCGCCGGTTGGGCCGTCAGCCCGAACCGTTCCCGCAGTTCGGTGTAGAGGCGTTTCTGCACGTCGAACTTCCGGAATACCTGGTCGGCGTGCATCTGGCCGGACAGCCCACGACGCGGCGGCGTTGCAGGCGTGCAGGGTGGCCAGCAACGCCGCCGCCTGCTCGGGCGTCGGCAGCAACCGCACCTGCACGACCTGCTTCACGTTGATCATCATAGCGTTGGTCTATGTCACCACGATGGGAACCCAACCCTGACGTGCGCAGGGGACGCAGTGTCATTTACCACCTTCACGTCCACCTGGTCTTTGTCACGAAGTACCGGCGTGGCGCGTTCACCGACCCCATCCTCACCCGCTGCGAGGAGATCATGCGGGACGAGTGCGTGGGCCTGGGCGCCGAGCTGCGTGAGTTCAACGGCGAGACCGACCATGTGCACCTACTCGTGCATTACCCGCCCAGCCTCGCCCTGTCCACGCTGGTCAACAGCCTCAAAGGCGTGTCCTCCCGACGTCTGCGGCAAGAGTTCTCCGCGCATATCCGCCGGTGCCTGTGGGGCCAGCACTTCTGGTCGCCCTCGTACTTCGCCGGGTCGTGCGGCGGCGCGCCCTTGTCGATCATCAAGGAGTACATCGAACAGCAGAAGCGTCCCGACTGACGGCCCGCTATGCGGACCGGACAAGCCGGATCGGCTCCTCCTGGCCGTAAACGACCAGGCTTCCGCCGATTGAAGTTCAGGTGAAACGTAGCGAGAGGACTATCGGCTTTGGCCGGTGAGGGAATCGGGTCATGTCCGGGCTATGAGCACCCGCGTGGGATATTGATCGGTGTAGGGGAAGGTTCCTGGGCGACGGAGGAGAAGGAGGGGACGAGTGCGTTGGGCGTATAAGTTCCTTCTCCGCCCAACGTCCAAGCACGCGCAGGCTCTGGGTGAGATGCTGGCCGATCACTGTGCGCTGTATAACGGGGCGTTGCAGGAACGTCGCGACGCCTGGCGCCATGTGTCGAGGACGACCGCCCGGTACGGGGATCAGTCTGCGCAGCTGGCGGAGGGGCGGTGACCGGCATCGACCTGGGCGTCACCCACTTCCTCACCACCTCCGAGGGCGTCCACATGGCCAATCCGAGGCACGGCAGGCGCAACACCGACGCGCTGGCCGACGCGCAGCGCGCACTCAAGGCGTTCCCGCGCAACCAGCGCAGCGCCAAGTACCGCCGGGCGGTGGAGAAGGTCGCGACGCTGCACCGCAAGGTGCGCCGCCAGCGCACCGACCACGCACACAAGACCGCCCTGGCGACGGTCCGCGCCTGCTGATACCTGTGGACCCCCGCGACACCTCTCGCACCTGCCCCGAATGCGGGTACGTGGACGGCGGGAACCGCGACAGCGAAACGTTCCAGTGCCTCGGGTGCGGGCACACCGACCACGCCGAGCGCGCGGGCGCCTGGAACGTCGCACTCAGGGCCGGGCTGGTCCTTCCCAACGTGGCCTAGCCACCGACTGGAGAAGCCCCGGAATCATCCGAGGGAAGAGTCACCGTCGCCGCTTGCGGTTGCGCTGCGGTTGCGGCTGCCGCAAGTACACCGCAATCGGCAGACGCTCTAGTGGTCGCCGGAACAAGTCCTGTACGCCAAGGCCGCCAGTGGCTCCTCCCTCAGCGCGCTGCCGCTCGTAATGTGGGGATCATCCGCCCGCTGAGAAGGGCCGCCTGGCGCGGGGTGTTGGCGCGTCCCGCTGTGGCCGCGCACGACCCTCCCGGCGAACCGCTCAAAGGAGGCGCGAGATGTTGGTGGACCGCGGAACCCTCGACGGCGCCGACGCGACGGGCATCGAGCGGGCCCTCGCCGAAACGCTGACGGACGTCCTGCGCGTCGAACAGGTCTCGGCCGACAGCCACTTCTTCGATGACCTCGGCGCCGACTCGATGGTGATGGCCCAATTCTGCGCCAGGATAAGGAAACGACCGAACCTGCCATCAGTGTCCATAAAGGACACATATCAGCACCCCACGGTCAGAAGCCTCGCCACCGCACTCACGCCGCGGAGCAATGCCCCAGCCAAGCAGGCCCCAGGGCCGGTTGAGGTGGCCGCGCCGGCCGGCATGCGGCAGTACGTCCTCTGTGGAACGCTGCAGGTCCTTATCCTCCTCGGGTACGCCAGCCTCGCGGCGCTCGCCTTCGAACAAGGCATCGAGTGGATCTCCGCCGGGGAGACGCTGCTCGGCGCCTACCTGCGAGCAGCACTGGCCGGCGGCGCGGGCTTCCTCGGCGTGTGCACCCTCCCGATCCTGGCGAAGTGGGTGCTCATCGGCCGGTGGCGGCCCCAGCGGATCCGCATCTGGAGTCTGGCCTATGTCCGCTTCTGGACAGTCAAGACGCTCGTCACGCTGAGCCCGCTGGTCCTGTTCGCCGGTTCACCGCTCTACGTGCTCTATCTGAGGGCACTGGGGGCAAGAATCGGGCGCGGCGTCGTGGTCTTCTCCCGGCGCGCACCCGTGTGCACAGATCTGCTCACCATCGGCGATGGCACGGTCATCCGCAAGGACACGTACCTCACCTGCTACCGAGCCTCCGGCGGCTGGATCCAGACCGGCGCGGTCACCCTCGGGCGAGACGTGTTCGTCGGCGAGAAGGCGGTGCTCGACATCGAGACCTCGCTCGGGGACGGGGCCCAACTCGGCCATGCCTCCTCGCTGCACGCGGGTCAGATCGTGCCCGACCGCGATCGCTGGCACGGGTCCCCGGCGCAGCCGACCGGGGCGGACTATCGAGGGGTCGAACCGGCCGGCTGCGGCACTGTGACAACCCTGAGAAGGGCCACCTACACCGTCCTGCAACTGGCGAGCCTGCTGCTCTTCTACGTTCCGCTGGCATACGGCGGCGTAGACTGGTTGTTCGCCGAGGTCCCGCAGTTCACCGCGCTGCTCGGCCCGGAGACTCTCGCCTTCACGAGTTGGGCGTTCTACGGCGTCGCACTGGTGACCTCCCTCATACTCTTCCTCGGCTCCGTGCTCGTCGGCATGCTCGTCGTGGTCACCGTCCCGCGCGTGCTCAACCGCGCCATCAAGCCGGACAACGTCTATCCCCTGTACGGGATCCACTACGCCGTCCATCGGGCGATCGCGCGGCTGACCAACAGGAAGTTCCTCGTCGAACTCCTCGGTGACAGCTCCTACATCGTCGGCTACCTGCGCGGCGTCGGGTATCGCCTGGCTCCGGTCGTGCAGACCGGGGCGAACTTCGGCAAACAGGTGAAGCACGAGACCCCGTATCTGGTCTCCGTGGGCAGCGGCACGGTGATCGCCGACGGGCTGTCAATCGTCAACGCCGACTTCTCCAACACGTCCTTCCGGGTGGCGCGGACCTCGATCGGGCCACGCAGTTTCCTCGGCAACGACGTCGTCTACCCCTCGCAGGGCAGGACCGGCGACAACTGCCTGCTCGCGACGAAGGTCCTTGTCCCGATCGACGGAAAGGTCCGGGAGGGTGTCGGACTGCTGGGCTCGCCCAGCTTCGAGATCCCGCGCACGGTCGAGCGGGACAGCAAGTTCCACCACATGGCGACCGGGGACGAGCAACCTCGCCGTCTGGCGGCCAAGAACAAGCACAATGCCCTCACCATCGGGTGGTTCCTGCTGTCACGGTGGTGCTACGCCTTCGTGCTCACCATGCTCGGTTTCTGGGCGGCGAACCTCTACGACTCGTGGGGGGCGATGGCTATCACGTTGTTCGCCGCCCTGTCCTTGTTGTTCGGAGTGGTCTACTTCGCGCTCGTCGAACGTGCTTCCACGGGATTCCGGGGCACTCGGCCGACGTCCTGCTCGATCTACCAGCTCGACTGCTGGCGGCGGGAACGTTTCCTCAAGATGACCGGGCACATGCACCTGGCACTCAACGGCACCCCGCTCAAGAGCGTGGCCTGGCGGCTGCTGGGTGTCCGGCTCGGCCGGAGGCTCTTCGACGACGGCTGCAACATGGCGGAGAAGGACATGGTGACGATCGGCGACAACTGCACGCTCAACGCGGGGAGTTCGATCCAGTGCCACTCCCTGGAGGACTTCGCACTCAAGTCCGACCGGATCACGATCGGCTCCGGCTGCACCATCGGCATCGGGGCCCTCGTCCACTACGGCGTGACGATGGGCGACGGCGCGGAACTGGCACCCGACTCCTTCCTGATGAAGGGCGAGGAAATGCCACCGCACGCGCGATGGGGCGGAAACCCGGCCAGGGAGATGCGAGACAACAAGGTCGGCGCCGCTGTGCTCACGTCCGGAACTCGATGAGCGGCACCTCAGCGAACCTGGAGAGGAGGAGAGCTCGATGGAAACACCAGCGCGAGCCAGCCGGGAATTCTGGCACGGAAGGCTCCTCGCCGGCGGGTTCACCGCGATCCCACGGTGGACTCTCGACCGGGTGCCGGGCGTCGCCGAGCACGAGGCGCCGATCCCCGGCGAGGATGTGGCGACGTTGCGGCGGCTGGCGGACGAGCTCGCGGTGCCACTCAGCTCGGTGCTGCTGGCGGCGCACGCCAAAGTGCTTGCCGCGCTGTCCGGTGAGCGCGACGTCTCGACCGGCTACGTGGCCGTGGCGGGCTGGCGGCCGTTGCCCTGCCGGCTGACAACTGAACCCGGTTCGTGGCGGGCGTTGCTGCTGGACACTCATCGAGCCGAGGCAGAACTGTTGTCGCACAAAGACTTCCCGGTGGACGACCTGAGGCGCGAGCTTGGTCTGGCCGAACCGTCGTTCGAGACCGTTGTCGATCTGACCGGCGGCAGCGATCCAGTGCTGGCCGAGGACACCGTGCTGTCAATGGGAACCTCATGGCACAGCGGCCGGCTCGTGCTACGGCTGCGGTACCGGACCGACGCGATCGACGCGGGCTACGCCGGCAGAATCGCCGACTATCACCTCACCGCGCTCGCACTGATCGCGGCCGATCCGAATGCCGAGCACGGGCGGCAAAGCCTGCTGGCAGGCGAAGAACTCCTCTTCCAACTCGACCGGCTCGCCGGCCCTCGCCGGGAGTTGCCGGACCACCGGGTGCACGAACTGTTCGAACAGCGGGTGGAGGCACACCCGGACGCCGTCGCAGCCGTGCACCGTGACCGGCAATGGACCTACCGGGAGCTCAACGCGCGCGCCAACCGGTTGGGACGAGCCCTGTTGGCGCGCGGCTTGCGCCGCGAAGGCGTTGTCGCGGTGGTGATGGAGCGCAACTTGGACTGGATGGCCACCGTCCTCGCGATCTTCAAAGTCGGCGGCGTGTACCTGCCCCTCGAACCGCATTTCCCGGCGCGTCGCATCGCGACCGCATTGTCCCGTGCCGAGTGCACACTCGTGCTGACCGAACGCGGCAGCACCACCACGCTTGATCAGGCCCTCGACTCGCTACCCGGAGTCCGGACACTGTTCGTAGACGCTGCCTACTCCGAAGACCACGCCGACGGGAACCTCGGCGTCGACGTCGCGCCGGACCAACTCGCCTATGTCCTCTTCACCTCCGGCTCCACCGGCGAGCCCAAGGGCGCGATGTGCGAGCACGCGGGCATGCTCAACCACATCTACGCCAAGATCGCCGACCTGGAGATCCGTGCGGGCGAGGTGATTCCCCAGACCGGACCCCAGTGCTTCGACATCTCGGTGTGGCAGTTGGTTGCCGCGCTCCTGGTCGGCGGGCGGACTCTGCTGGTCGAGCAGGAGGTGATCCTGGACGTCGAGCGGTTCGTCGACAAGATCGTTGACGGCCGGGCAGGCGTGCTCCAGGTCGTGCCGTCGTACCTCGACGTCGTGCTGTCCTATTTGGAGCAACACCCCCGCGACCTGCCGCACCTGCACACCGTGTCGCCCACTGGCGATTTCCTGAAGAAGGAGCTCGTGCAGCGCTGGTTCGCGGCCCAGCCCAAGATCAAGCTGGTCAACACGTACGGGCTCACCGAGACGTCGGACGACGCCGTCCACGAGATCATGGACCGGGTCCCGGACGCCGAACGGGTCCCGCTCGGCCGCCCCATCAACAACGTGAATGTCTACATCGTCGACGAGAACATGTCACCGGTGCCGCTGGGTGCCCCCGGCGTGATCGTCTTCTCCGGGGTCTGCGTCGGTCGCGGGTACATCAACGACCCCGAGCGCACCCGCCTGGTCTTCATGACCGATCCGCACTGTCCGGGCCACCGGCTCTGCCGGACCGGGGACTACGGCCGCTGGCGGCCGGACGGCAAGCTGGAGTTCCTCGGTCGCCGGGACAACCAGGTCAAGATCCGGGGCTTCCGGGTCGAGATCGGCGAGATCGAGAACGCCCTGCTGCGGGTGCCTGGCGTCCGTGACGGGGCCGTGGTGGTCACCGGCGACGCCGACCGGGGCAAGCGCCTCGTGGCCTTCTACTCGGGCAGGCGGCCGCTCGATTCCGCCGTCGTGCGGGACCGGCTGGGCGAGTTGCTGCCCGAGTACATGGTCCCGTCGGCCTTCCACTGGCGGGAAGGGCTGCCACTGACCGCCAACGGCAAGATCGACAGGAGGACGCTGACGGCGCTCGCCGGGGAACTCGGCATCGTCGAGGACGGCTTCCAGCCACCGAGCACACCGACCGAGCGGCGACTGGCGGCCGCATGGGCCGCAGTGCTCGGTATTCCGCAGGACCAGATCGACAGGCGGGACCACTTCTTCGACCGGGGAGGCACCTCGCTGTCGGCCGTGACGCTGGCGATCACCCTGGATCACGCGGTGTCCCTCACCGACGTTACCCGCCACCCGATCCTCGCCGACCTGGCCGGGGCGCTCGACAGCAGCTCCGGGCAGGGCGCCGCCGAGTCACTGGCTCGCACTTCCAGCAGCAACTGAAAGGACACCAAGATGTCGTCCTCATCCCGGGCGTCGCTGCCCGGCGTGGACCTGTGCCCCGGTAAACCCCCGATACTTCGGGCCGAGGCCACTGGCGACGCGCCAGGCTGGGCGGCCGAGCACTCCGACGCGCTACGAGCTGTCGTCGCCGAGCACGGTTCGGTCCTGGTCCGCGGCCTCGGGCTGCGCGACGTGGCCGAAATCGGTGCGGTCTTCCAGCGGCTGGCCACCGGGCTGATGGCCGAGAAGGAGGCCTTCGCATCCCGGCGGACCTACTCCGGCGGCGTGTACTCGTCATCGAAGTGGCCTGCCAACCAGCAGATGTGTATGCACCACGAACTGAGTTACCGGCTTGAGTTCCCCGGTCTGATGCTGTTCGCGTGCCTCAGCGCGCCCACCAAGGGCGGTGCGACCGCGGTTGCCGACTCTCAGGCTGTGCTGGACGCGCTGCCAGGCGAGTTGACCGAGCGGTTCGAGCGGGAGGGCTGGCTGCTCACTCGCAACTACAACGACGAGGTCGGGGCGTCCCTGGCCGGGGCGTTCGGCACTGCGGACCGTGGTGCCATCGAGAGCTACTGCCGTGCCAACGCAATCGAGTTCGAGTGGGGTCCCGGTGATGGACTGCGCACCAGGCAGCGCCGCAGCGCCGTGGTCCGCCATCCGGTCACCGGCCAGCGCTGCTGGTTCAACCAGATCGCGTTCCTCAACGAGTGGACGATAGCCCCCGAGGTACGCGAGTACCTGGTGGACCTCTACGGCGCCGACGCGCTGCCGTTCAACACCAGTTTCGGCAACGGCGACCCCATCCGCGCGGACGTCGTGCAGTTGCTGAACAACGTCTACGAGGCCAACACCGCACGCGAACCGTGGCAGACCGGCGACCTGATGCTTGTCGACAACATCCGCACCGCGCACGGCAGGGACCCCTTCGAAGGGCCACGCGAAGTGCTCGTCGCGATGGCCGACACCGTGTGCCTGTTCGACTGTTCACCGTCCGTCGAGGTGATCGCCCGATGACCACGATCCGTTCCACAGCAACGAAGTCCGCGACCTCCGAGCCGATAGGCGTGCCACCGTTCGCGGTGATCTCCGGTGCGCAGGTACAGCGCGCGCTGCAGGGGCGCGAGAACCTGATCGTGGAGTTGGTCGAGTCCACCTACCGGCTGCACAGCACCGGTCATTCGGTGAACCCACCATCCTATTTCCTGCGTTTTCCCGACCGCCCGTCCGCCAGGATCATCGCGCTGCCGGCCGCGATCGGCGGGCAGGTGCGGGTGGCCGGTCTGAAGTGGATCTCCAGCTTCCCGGAGAACGTGGCGACCGGCATCCCAAGGGCCTCGGCCGTGCTGATCCTCAACGACCACGACACCGGCTATCCGTTCGCCTGCCTGGAAAGCTCGATCATCAGCGCCACCAGGACGGCCGCGCTGGCCGCCTCAGCGACCGACTGGCTGTCCCGCGGCAGGCCACGCCCGAAGCGCGCCGGGTTCGTCGGAGTGGGCCTGATCGCCCGCTACATCCACACCTTCCTAGCAGGCACCGGCTGGTCGTTCGACGGGATCGGTGTGCACGACCTGTGCGCCGACAGCGCCGCCGGCTTCCGTGGTTACCTGGAGCAGTCAGGCACCGCCAGCCGGGTTACCGTACACGACAGCGCCGAGCAGTTGATTCGCTCCAGCGACCTGGTGGTCTTCGCGACCGTCGCCGGTCAGCCGCATGTCGGCGATCTGTCGTGGTTCGAACACAATCCGTTGGTGCTGCACGTGTCGCTGCGTGACCTCACGCCGGAGATCGTGCTCGCCTCAACCAACATCGTCGACGACATCGAGCACTGCCTGAAGGCTGACACCTCGCCGCATCTGGCTGAGCAGCTCACCGGCAACCGGGACTTCCTGCACGGCACGCTGGACGACGTGATGGCCGGGCGAGTGAGTGTGCCGACGAACCAGCCCGTGGTGTTCTCACCGTTCGGCCTCGGAGTACTCGACCTCGCGGTGGGCAAGTACGTCTACGACGAGGTGGTTCGTTCTGGCGAATTGCACGTCATCGACGACTTCTTCCATGAGCTGCGCCGGTACGGATAAGCGGCCGAGTCGCTGCCGCACAAGCGAAGGGGGCAAGGGTGCCCGTCATCTCCGTTCCACAGGACTTCAACTCCGAGGAGCTCTACGTCGACCTCCGGTCGATCTTCGGGCACTCGCTCTTCCTGAAGTGCGAGGGCTTCAACTTCGCCGGCTCGATCAAGCTGAAGGCCGCGGCGGAGATGGTGGCAGCCGCCGAACGGGACGGAGTCCTGATGCCGAAATCAATCCTGGTCGAATCATCGTCCGGGAACCTGGGGGTGGCACTGAGCATGATCGCGGCGAGCAAGGGCTACCGGTTCCTGTGCGTGACCGACTCCCGCTGCAACTTGTCGACCAGGCGGCTGATGGAGGCGTTCGGGAGCCAGGTGCACATCATCGCCGAGCCGGATGCCAACGGTGGTTTCCTCGGCGCGCGGATCGCACACGTCCGTGGGCTGTGCGCTTCCGATGACCGGTACGTGTGGCTCAACCAGTACGCCAATCCAGGCAACTGGAAGGCACACTACAACAGGACGGCGCCAGCGATCGCGGCTGCGTTTCCAGGGCTGGACGTGCTGTTTGTCGGGGCGGGCACCACCGGGACCCTGATGGGCTGCGCACGCTACTTCTGGGAGCGGCACCGGCGGGTGCGGGTCGTCGCGGTGGACAGCGTCGGCTCGGTGACCTTCGGTGGCGCGCCGGGCCGCCGGATGATTCCCGGCCTGGGCACGAGCGTCCGCCCACCGCTGCTCGATGAGTCCTATGTGGACGAAGTGGTGCTCGTCGACGAGGCGGACACCATCCGCGCCTGTCATCGTCTAGCCAGAAGCGGATTCCTGTTCGGCGGGTCGACCGGCACAGTGGTCAGTGGCGCGATGGGCTGGCTGGCCCGGCATGACGCACATGAACTCACCGCGGTCGCCATCGCCCCGGACCTCGGCGAGCGTTATCTCGACACCATCTACCAGACCAACTGGCTGCAAGGCGTCTACGGCGAGGACGTGCTCAGCTCCGGCGAACTGACCGCCGGTTCCCGGTCAGCCTGAGATAGGGAGGGGACCACAACGTGGGCAGTGTGACCGGGTCGGTCGACCTGGCGGGGTGTGAATGGCTGCAGTACGACTACGGCCCCACGCGGATGGCGCGGGGCCAGCCAGGCCTGTTCACCATGTGGCGATACCGGGAGTTGCTGCCGATTCCCGACGGCCCGGTGCGGTACCCGGTACCGATCGGCGGCACACCGCTGCTGCACGCGCCGGCCCTGAGACAGACGTTGGGCACGCCGTACCTGTGGATCAAAGACGAGACGCGTAACCCGAATGCGTCCAATAAGGACCGTGCCACCGCACTTGTGATCGAAGACGGGCTGCGGCGCGGAGTGGAGACGATCACGACCGCGTCCACCGGCAATGCGGCTGTGGCCACCGCCTTCGGTGCCGCGGCAGCCGGCATGCGGGCCGTCATCTTCGTATCCACCGACTGCTTGCCGGAGAAGCTCGCGCTCATGACGCAGGCAGGTGCGTGGGTCTTCCAGGTGCGCGAGGGCTACGCGGCCGCTGTCGACCTGTCCCGGGCCGCCGCTCGCACGTTCGGCTGGCTCGACCGCAACACCGGCGTCAATCCGTTCACCATCGAGGCGAAGAAGACAGTGGCATTCGAGGTGTGGGAACAACTCGGCCGCCGACTCCCGGACGTGATGATCGTCCCAGTCGGCGACGGCCCCACATTGGTGGCACTCGACAAGGGCTTCACCGAACTCGTCAGCTGCGGCCTCACCACGCGGCAACCACGCCTGATCGGCGTGCAGGCCGAGCGCTGCCAACCGTTGGTCCGAGCATGGCTCGATGAACCCACCCGTCCGGCAGAGCTGGATCCCACCGCCACGATCGCCGATGGCATCGCAGTGCTACGCCCGGCCATCGGCGACGCCGTGCTGGAGGTCGTGCGCGGGGACGGCGGAGCAATGGTGTCAGTCACCGATGACGCGCTGCTGAGCGCGGTCGCCACATTGGCAGGGCGAGCGGGCGTGGGCGCCGAGCCCGCCGGGGCAGCAGCCCTTGCCGGGCTGGAAAAAGCGATCGAACACGACCTGGTCAATCGGACGGAAACCATCGTTCTCCTAGTCACCGGCCGAGAAGTGAAAGCCGCCGAAGCCACATACAACCCCAGCCGGGTGACAGTCGTCGAAAGTCTCGACGAAGTCGAACAGGCTCTGACCTTCTGATGGTTACTTCGGCCTGAAATGTGAATTGCGATGTCGGGCACCGTCGCAGAAATCAAACTCGTGGTTCCTTGCAGGGCGTGCTCTGCCAGCCCAAGCCCGCCGTATGGTCTGGCGTCACTGTCGGCGGCTCCGAACCGTTCGACGGCGTCTGGCTGCGCATGACCGGCGCCGAACCAGGCACCTGCCGCATCGCCGTCGAGCCTGCCGCTATTGACGGCTCGACACTGCGAGAATTCGGGCTATACCCATTTGGTGCAGAATATATCAACGCGGCCCACCAATCGGCGCTGCCGGTATTAGCCCATTTGGACTTTTAAGCCCATCGTCCGACTTGCGCAACCAAGAAGAATTGTGCTGCGACCCACTGTGGCTGGCTCGGCAAGATCTCTACAGTGTCGCGGGTGCGTTGGTCATCGGCCCTTTCGTAGGTCATCGGCCCTTTCGTAGGTGCGGCCACACTCGCTACTCACTCGTCAGACGGGTGTACACCGCCAAGGCTAGTGCCATGGAACACAACATCTCGATTTGTCGGATTTGGGACAATGACACCACTTGGCCATGCTCAGCCCCTTTCTCGTCCTAGAGAGCGGATACCATCGGTGATTCTCAGATCCGTGTCGGACCTGCGGTTTTGGGACGCAGGTGGGGGTGGGGATGCCGAAAAACGTCAAGATCTGTCTGTTGGGGCCGACAGAGGTAGCCGGGCCCAGCGGAATGGTGGAGTTGCACGGGAGCGGCCAACGCACTCTGATCGCCCGCATGGCATTACCGCCGGACAAGACGGTGACTCGTACGGCGCTCATCGATGCGTTGTGGGATGACGCGGGACCGCCAGCTGCCCCGAAAACCCTGCACAGCCACCTGGCTCACCTGCGCCGTCGGCTCCGCGAGGCCGGTCTGACGGATCTGATCGCCACCCGGGATTCCGGCTATGTACTGTGCGTCCCCGAGGACGCGGTCGACGCCATCCGCTTCGAGACCTTCTCCGCTCGAGGGCGGAACGCATTGGCGGCAGGAGACCCGAAGACAGCAACCGAGTTGCTGCAGAGCGCGTTGACGATGTGGCGTGGCGAGGCATTGACCGACTGCCGTTCCAGCGAATGGCGGCGGGCCGAGACAACCAGGCTCAATGAGGCCAGAGTCGCCACTACCGAGAACCTGATCAGCGCCCGCCTCTCCCTTGGCGAACACGTCACCGCCATCGGCGAACTGGAGTTCCTCATCATCCAGCACCCATTCCGGGAACAGCTGTGGGAACTGCTGATCATTGCCCTGTACCGCTCGGGCCGGCAAGCCGATGCCTTGGCCGCCTTCCAGCGCGCCCGCGCCACATTGATCGAAGAACTGGGAATCGAACCAGGCCCTAAGTTACGCCAGCTCGAAACAGCCATACTCACCGCCGATCCCTCGCTCGATCAGTGGGTCGCTCCGGAAGCCACCGTGACCGGTCACAGCTTCAGAGGCCGCCTGCCGGTGCCGCTCACGCGACTTGTCGACCGGCATGCGGACATGGCAACGGTGCGGGAGTCGCTGGCCCAGCGACGTCTGGTGACGCTTACCGGCCCCGGAGGCTGTGGCAAGACGCGGCTGGCCGTGGCCATAGCGGCGCAGTACGCCAAACCCGTCTATTTCGTGGATCTGGCCCCACTGACCGACACCCACCTCGTACCGCGGGCGGTCGCCGACGCTCTTGGCGTGAGCGAGCAGGGCGGCCGCAGTGTCATCGACAGCCTGGCCGACCACTTGGCGGATCAAGCGCTGCTTTTGGTCCTCGACAACTGCGAGCATCTCATCGGCACCTGCGCACAGCTGGCCTGTGCGCTGCTCCCCAGTTGCCCCGAGCTACAGATCCTGGCAACGAGCCGAGAGCCACTGCATGTGCCCGGTGAAACGGTCCACGCTCTGCAGCCCTTGGCCACCCCGGACCCCGGCGCCGCACATTCCTACCGGGATCTTCTCCGCTACGACGCGGTCCGGCTCTTCCTCGACCGGGCACAGGACTCTGGTGCCCAGATCGGCACAGACGAGGCTACCGCACACGATGTGGCCCTGATCTGCGCGCGCTTGGACGGACTACCACTCGCTCTCGAACTGGCGGCGGCTCGCGCGGCAGCGCTTCCAGTTCGCCAGATCGCCGCACACCTGCACGACCGCTTTCACACGCTCTTCTCCGGCAGCCATGTCGCACGTCCCCAGCATCGAGCATTGCACACGACCATCAAGTGGAGCTACGACCTGCTCAATCCCGACGAACGCGCACTGTTCCGGCGGCTCGCCGTGTTCGCCGGGAGTTTTGGGCTGGCGGGCGTCACGGCACTGTGGCCGCACGACGACGCGGCCGACCTGTTGGGCCGATTGGTTGAGAAGTCGTTGGTGACCAAGGAAACCGCTGTCGCGCGTTACCGTTTGCTTGACACGATCCACAAGTTCGCCGCTGCTCAGCTCGTGGGAGACGAACTGGCCGACGCGCGGCGACGACACGCCGAGTTCTACCTGACGCTGGCCGAGCAGGCGGAAGAACGCCTCGACGGCACGAACGCCGTGGAGTGGCTGGACCGGCTGGCCGCTGAGCATGAGAACTTTCGAGCCGCCGTCGCTTGGGCGGTCACTGCTGCTGATCCCACGCTCGCCCTGCGACTGGCCGGCTCCCTCTCCCGGTACTGCAGGCTGCGCGGACACTACGGGGACGGCCGGAAATGGCTGGCGGACGCGCTGGATCATGGTGCGCAAGCCCCCAACGACCTGCGGGCCAAGGCATTTTCCGGAGCTGTCACCCTCACCTTCCTCCAATGCGAGTACGACAAGGCCGTACGGCTGGCCGAGCAGTCTCTGGACTTGTACCAGTCGGTGGGAGACGCGCATGGCATCGCCAGCACCCGCTTGCTGCTCGGCTCGATCTGCCGGGAGCATGCCAGCTACCAGCAGGCCCTGGGCTACTACCGGTCCGCTCTGGAGACCTTCCAAGCCACGGACGACGCTCCGGGCATCGCGCGAGCCCTGCAGCTGTGTGCCTTCACCGCATGGCTGCGCGGCGATTTCGACTCAGCCGCCGAGTGGGCACGCGAAAGCCTGCGCCGCTTCGAGGAACTGGGCGACGGCGAGTCGACCGCCAGCGCCCTCATGCACCTAGGCGCGATAGCGCATTACCGAGACGACAACACGCAGGCGCTCCGGCTGCTCACCAAGACCCTCGCGATTTCCGAGCACAACGGATGCCTGGAAGGAATCGCCTGGACGCTCAACCTGCTCGGCTTAGTACATCACGCAACCGGCTCAGACGAAGCGCGCACGCTGCTTGAACGAAGCCTTACCCTGCACCGCAAACTCGGCGACCGGTGGCGGATGGCCAGCGTGCTCGAGGCTTTGGCCGCGATCGCCTGCGACCAGCGCCGCTGGGAGGACACGGCCCGCCTGCTGAGCGAGGCCAGGACCTTGCGCGCGGCGATCAAGAGCCCTGTCCCCACCTGCGAACTCCCCCGCTACCTACGCACACGAGCCGCACTCAAGGCCGCAGGCGAACGCCCGATCGCCATCCTTCAGGCGACCCACCGAGCAAGGTAGCCCTCCTTTGTGGACCGTAGCTTCGACGGTTGGGGCCAAGCCGGCCGCCCTGGCATCGATGGCCTTGCCGCCGTGCTCAAACCAGACCAGTGACCGGTGGACTGCGCGCGTGACGTTGGCGCAGTAGCCAGGCTACGCGACGACAATCCCCGCACCGGGGCGAGGTGGAGGGATTGTGTTTACCAGTCGGCTGGCTCGCCGGGCCCTGTGCATGCCGGGCCCCTGTGCATGTTTCTTAGAGGTCCGGTACTGAGTGCAGTCGTGGTCGGCGAGGCAGACGCACGGCCAACGCCATTCCCATGAGCGCGAACACACCCATGACAAGAACCGCGGCCCGCAATCCGTCCACTCGTGCCGCGGCATTGATCCGGACGAGTTCGTCGGCCGCAGGACCGATAATCCCCTTGTCCGCCAACACGGCCACGGCTTGGGCGTCACTCACCGCAGCGGCCTGCAGTCCGGACTCGACAGTCCGCGTCACCACAGACTTCTGCTGGCCGGTCAGGACCTGACTGTCGCGCACACCCGCCGCGAACGAACTGAGCAGCACCCCGAGCAACACCACACCACCGAGCGCGACTCCCACCGACTGGCCGAGATAGGACACGCTGCGAGACAGCCCGGCGACATCGCTGACGTTGTCCGGCCGAGCGGAGGACTGCACCAGGTCCGGCAACATGGCACACGCACCAAGGCCAAGCCCGGCAAGCACAAGGCCCGGCGCGAGATCCAACCCCGAGATGCCCGGTTCCAGCATGAGCGCGACCTGAACAGCACCACCCGCGATCGCGAGAAAACCGACGACGATGATCGACTTGTGTGTCGCCCGGCGCGCGCCGACCAGAGCGGAAAACGCTGCCGCCGCAACGATGAGCGTGGCCGTGGCCGGCAGGAGTGTGAGGCCACTCCGCAACGCGTCATAGTCCAGAGTGGTCTGAACGAACACCGGAACAAGGAACAGAACTCCCGCCGTCACCAAGAACTGCACGGCCAGGCACCACGAGCCCACCCGCGTCGTACGGTCACGCAGCACGTCGATCCGGACGAGCGGTTCCTGCCCCCGCACGACGCGGCGATGTTCCCACCACCCGAACGCAACCAGCGTGCACAGGCCCGCCACGCCAAGCCACACCGTCGGCGCCACACCGCCCTTCACGATGACCGTCCGTCCAAAAAGGATGACATCGTCGCGAGCGGCGAACACGCCGTACCGGCCGGCAGCCAGGGTAGCCGACACGACCAACCCAAACCCAAGCGCCGACAACACCGCGCCCAGAACGTCGAAAGCACGCCCGGGTCGCGGACCACGCTGCTCGACAACCCGGCGCATGAGCAGAACCACCAGCAGCGTGACGACTGTCTCCATCAGAAACGACACCCGCCAGGTCAGGAACCTCGTGATCACCCCACCCACGATCGGGCCAAGCGCCGCGCCGACCCCGGCCATCGCCCCGATCAGAGCCAACGCCTTCGTACGCGTGGCAGCATCGAACCTCGCAGTCGCGATCGACAGAATCGCGGGAAAGACCAATGCCGCGCCCATTCCTTCGAGCAGGGACCAGCCCAAGAGCATCACGGGCAGGTTCGGGCTCAGCGCGGTGACGAGGGCACCGGTGCCGTATATCGCCGCGCCGACCATGAATACCCGGACATACCCGTGCCGGCTGCCGAGTTTGCTGCCGCTGATCATCAGGGCGGCCATCACCAATGCGTAGAGCGAGATGGCCGACTGGACACCGGTGAGCGTGGTCCCGAGATCCTTGACGATGTCGGACAACGCGACATTCATCGCGGTCGAGTCGTAGGCCATCAGCAGTTGCTGGGTGGCCAGCGCGAACAGCATCGCCGCGGATCACTTCAACGGCGGATCTGGTTCCTCGGCGAACGCCGCGCGCAAGGCTTCCTCCTGCTCGTTGGACAGGTTGGTGAACAGCAACTCCGGCCTGCCCTGACCGGCCATCGCCTCCTTGATCTTGTCCAGCACGGCATCCGAGCTGTACAGGAACAACGCCGACGTGCCCGGGGTGACCTCCTCACGAACCCGGGCGATCAGCCTGTCGTCGATACCGACATCGGAGAACACACCCACCAGCGCGCCGGTCGCCGCCCCGATCGCCGCTCCGAGCAGGGGCACGAAGAAGATCACCCCGAACAGCATCCCCCAGAACATCCCGCCGAGGGCACCTCGGCCGGCGAGGTTGCGCAACTGCTTTGTCTTCGGCTTCTTCGCGCCTTCCGCCCATGACACGATCGCCGCGTCGTGGAGCGTGATCAGACTCGACGCGGCCAAGGACTCGAGGGTACGCACCGCCTGGTTCGCGCCGCCGGGAGTGTCGAACCGCCAGATGGTCAACGTGGCCATTGTCGTCTCCTCCTGCCACCACATTCCTTGGGGCACCTGAGTGTGCGCGGACCCGCCGGGCCGGACATCACCTCACGAAGGTGGGATGACTGGCTTGTCTGGCCGCACAAAGCAGACGGATTCCAGTGCCCGAACCCGGCCGGCACCGACCCCACTCCGGCGATCTCATCCTCAGCGGGTGAGGCTCGTGCCCAGTCACGAGGCACGCTGGGGCCGAGGAACCGAATCCACTACAAGCGGGAAGGGCGCGCATGGCGACGCATCCATCGGAGGACAGCGCTTCCCGTCGCCGAATGCCACTTCGGGACTACGCCGCGATCAGCCTGGTGGTGGCCGGCGTTGGAGCGCTCCTGGCCTTGGTGTACCTGGCGCGGGGAGCAATCTTATTGGTGGCCTTCGGTCTCTTCCTCGCTCTAGGTGTGGAGCCGATGATTCGCGCCCTGATCCGCCGTGGGGTACGTCGCCGGGCCGCATGTGCGGTCGTGCCGGTCGTCGCCGTGGCAGTGATCGTGGCGGTCCTCCTGCTGTTCGTGGTCCCCGCGGTGCACCAGCTCGGAGCGTTCGCCGCCGAGGTGCCCGAACGGCTCAACGTGTTGGCAGACCGGCTGCACCTTCACGACTCCCCGCTCACCGATGCCAGTCAGCAGAACGAAATCGCGGCAGGCTTGCGTGCCGCCGCCACGATCGCCATCTCGTCGTTCGCCGCGGTGGCCGACTTGTTCGGTCAGGTGGTCGGCGCCGTCACCGCCGGTGTCACGATGCTCGCCCTGCTGGTGTACTTCTCGCTCGCCATGCCACGCATCCTGGCCGCTGCCGGGCGGCTGCTCGGCACTCCCGAACGTACTGCGCTGCTCGAGCAGGTCGTGACGAAAGTGGGAGGCTACGTCAGCGGACAGGCATTGTTGTCCGCGTGTGCGGGCGTGGTGTCACTGCTGTTCTTTTTGCTCATCGGTGCACCCCATCCGGCCATGCTCGCCTTGGCCGTCGCGATTCTCGATGCCATCCCGCAGGTCGGTGCCCTGCTCTCGGCGATCCTCAGCACGGCGATGGTGCTCACCGAGGACAACATCTGGCTGGCGGTCGCGACGGTGGGGTACTTCTGCGTGTACCAGTTCATCGAGAACTACCTGCTTGCTCCGCACATCTTCGCGCGGGCCATAGCACTCACCCCGGCGACGGCGTTCGTCGCTACACTCGTCGGCATCTCGGTCGCCGGCCTTCTCGGCGCGATCGTCGCGCTCCCCGTGACGGCCGCGGCGAAGGTCGTTGTTCAGCATTGGTTGTGGGGTCGTGGCGTGGCCATGGAAAGACCCGGAACTCAGACGGAGTAATCCGGCCTTTCTGTCCTCGCCGGACGGCCAGGCAGGAGTCGTCTACGCTTTCACGCATCGAGGATGCGTTAGCCCAGCCCCTTTCACGACGGAATTGAATGATCTTTGAGCGTTGTTCACGCGACTGGATCACGAGCAGGGTAGGTGCAGGGCCGCGCAGGGCCAGCCAGTTTCCAGTCCATCGCCATCAGCTCCGGAACCGACAACGCCGGGTTGAACACCCGATATACTTTAACGTCGGCCCAGTGGCGGCCTAGCAGCCAATCATCATGTAGCACCCGATATATGATCATGGGTGACCCTCGGAACCTCCAAGCGTAGAGGGTCATTCCTTGGAACATCGCTGCACAGTAGTGTTCGAGCACGATAGAAACTCCCTGTGTTGGTTTCTCAGAACGCGCACAAAACGAGTTGTGCACGGGTGCTCAAAAACCAAACTCCGACCACGTCAATGCGTGTGGTCTGCCCACGCCTTGCATGAGTGACAGGTCACCCGGTCGCCCGGGTGCATACCGGTTTCCTCTGCCGCGCCATCTAGCGAGAGCGCAGTGAAGAGGTATTCGCGATGCGCCATGTCCTTGTGCTCGATTTCGGCACGCCTCACAGCATCGAAGAACTTGTCTCTGTCGCACCCTTCGAAACCTTCCACCCACATGAACGATGGCGCTTCGTTCAGCAATTCGCGAAGCCGCACAAGTTGCCCCATCGCGTAAGCAATCAGAATCTCGTTCCTAGCGGATCCAAATCTTGCCATCGTAACCAGGGTGTTCCAGCCAGCTAACCGGGTCAAGGGGGCCAATTTCCTGGCCACCTTCGTACTGTGGAGTTTGCTGTCGGTCTTTGCCTTTCGATGTCAATACTCTGACGCCGCCGAACGATCACGGTACGGATTCCAACTGCCGCCACTGTCTAAATCGGTCACAGAGGCGGTGACGGAATCAAGTTCTTTGTTGTGATCAACTCGGTGGTGTTTGGCGTGCGGGCGTGAGGAATCAGCCGTTCACGGTTCGACGGCGTGTCCGGATGTTCTCGCGAAGACGGTCGGGTGGGCAGGGGATCTGGCGCAGGCGCTGGAAGGCACGGGCCAGGGCAGTGGCCCAGTGCCGGGTCGTGGGCGAAGCGGAGCCAGACGCGGCCGCTGCCGCGACACCACACGTCCGACCATGACCGGGACCACCGGCACCAGCCGGTCCAACGTTGTGGCCTTCACCCAGAAAGTGCCTTCCCATACAGCGAACCTGGACCCTCGACAAGCCCAGTTTCCCTTACGAGACAGGCACCTTTCCCACACCCAGCCCGGTGCCACCAAAAGATCATGCAACAGCCGGGAGGCCGAGAGCATGGCTTCTTGTAGCGCTCGTGATGCCAGTCACAGACTGGAGAAGCAGAACCCTCTTTCCATACGACAATCGAGAAATTCCGACCATGAAAAGTTTGATGACGCGGTCGAAGGTTATGGCCAGTCTGACCGTGTTGATGTGCGTTTCTTCAGCTGGGTTCCGTCACTACTGCGGCGGGCGGCGGGCGAGTGCGGTGGCGAAGCTGAGCGATGAGCGCTGTGTTGAGCACTGGGTTCATCGGGTCCTGGGTACGGCAGCTGGGTCTTCTGGTCTGTCGACATGTCTGGCTTGTGCGCACGCCCCTGAGGTGAAGGGGAGTAGCCGGTATGACTATGCACATTGTTCGTGACCGGTTGGGGTTGCGCGCCCGGTGGATGGTGGACCCCGACGACCCGGCAGGGCGGCGGATGATCGCCGTGTGGACGCGCCCGGTGTCCGAGCCTGAAGTACGTCAAGATCACCACGAGCTTGAACCTCGGCAACGTGCTCAGCGTCCTGGTGGCCAGCGGCATGCTGCCGTTCCTGCCGATGTTGCCCGTCCAGTTGATGATCCAGAACCTGCTTTACGACGCCGCGCAGCTCGCGCTGCCGTGGGATCGGGTCGACTCCGATTACCCGCGCCGGCCGCGCCGGTGGGACGCCGGGGGACCTGACCCGGTTCATGCTCATCTTCAGCCCGCCGTCCTCGCTGTTCGACCTGGCCACCTTCGCCGCACTGTGGTGGGCCTTGGGCACCGACAGCCCAGGCGAGCGAGCCGCGTTCCAGGCGGGTTGGTTCACCGAAGGCCTGCTCTCGCAGGTGTTGATCGTCTTGGTACTGCGCACCCGCCAGATGGAGATACCCCCGGTTTGCGGTGTCCCGGCCGGTCGTGGCCGCCGCCGTGACTGCGCCGGGGGCGGTCGTGGTTGTGCGCTCCTTCCTGTGGCGGGTTTCGGGCCAGCCAGAGTCGTGATCGTGACAGTCCACACAGGAGGATGACGCGGGCATGACGACCGTCGAGATGGCGCTGCGCGTCGGTGCCGGTGTCGGGCTGGGCGCGGTGATCGGTATCGAACGCCAGTTCCGGACCTGGGTGGCCGGGCTGCGCACCAACGCCCTCGTTGCGGTGGGCTCCACCCTGTTCGCACTGCTGTCTGCCTATGGCTTCGGGGACATCGGTTCCGGCTCGGCGGACCCCACGCGGATCGCGGCGCAGATCGTGTCCGGGATCGGGTTCCTCGGCGCGGGGGTGATCCTGCGCGACGGGCTGAGCGTGCGCGGCGTGAACACCGCCGCCACCCTGTGGTGCTCCGCCGCGGTCGGTGCCCTGGCCGGCGCCGGGTTGTATCAGGTCGCCGCGATCGGCACTGTGGTGGTGATCGCGGTCAACGTCGCGCTGCGCGCGGCCGGGCGCGCGCTGGATCGGAGACCGAACACCGGGGACGAGCAACCCACCTCGTACGCCTTCCTCGCCGTAACCAAGGACTACGCCGAAGCCCACGTCCGCGCCCTGCTGGTGCAAGCCTTGACCCGCACCGACTTCCGGCTGCTGTCCGTGTCCAGCACAAACAGCACCATCGACGGCTACGCCGAGGTCCGCGCCGAACTGGCCGGAGACCAACGCGACGACAAACAGATGGAATCCGTCGTCAGCCGCCTGTCCCTCGAACCGTCCGTGATCAGAATCCGCTGGCAGGTCCACATCCCCAGCGAGGCAGACGAATGACCGTTACCTGAAGCGTGAGCGGACGTGAGTCCACCTTGTTCAGGCAGCCGTCACCTTGCGGTGTCGGCGTTGGCCCGGCCCATGAGGGTCGGGTCCTCCCGTGGCGGTACCCGCTGCGCCGCAAGCGATCGTCTTACGTGGGTTTCCATCGGGCTCGTTTGTCGTCGCCCCGCAACTCGGGGAGGACGCCTCAACCAGGGCCGCGAGGTTGCGGGCGGCGTTGAGATCCCGGTCCAGGATCAGGCCGCACCCCTCGCAGTACGAGCCTCGCACGGCCTGACCGCGCCGTTCGACGAGACCACCGCACCGTCCACAGTGTCCACCGACCCCAGCGAACTGCCCTACTACTCGGTGATGTTTGGCGTGCGGGCGCGGGAACCACCCTCCTGAGATCCTCACCCCATCCTGGCTGGGCCGTGGGGAGCCTTCCTCGCCACGATGACCGGTTAGATCAAGCCGAGTTCGCGGGCCGCGACCACAGCCGCGCGGCGGTTGCTCACGCCGAGTTTCGTGTAAACCGAGCGCACATGCGTCTTCACCGTGTTCACGGACAAGGTGAGATCCGACGCGATCTCGTCGAGCGAGCACTGTGACGGCAGTTTGCTCAGTACGGCCTGCTCACGCCGGGTCAGGACACCACGTGCGCACACGACACCCAAACCGGTGACCGCTTCGCAGACCCGGCTGGCGAAGTCGTCCAGCGGCCCGAAGCCGCCCTGTTGATCAGCCAGCAGCCGCCGCACCATCGGCCCGGCTTCGCCGAACGGCCGGATCAACCGCACCGGCTCGGCAAGCGCCAGTGCGGTCTGGAGCGCACATCGCGCCTTGGTCCGCCGCCCCGCGCGAAGCGCGATCGCCGTCTCCAACAGCAGAGCCGCGACGCGAGTGATAGGACACAACTCGGGCCGGGCACCGTCCAAGGCACTGCACAGCGCCCCGGACGCACCAGCCCGCCCGGTCGCGACCAGCCACCACGCTTCCAGCAGGGACAACTCGGCCGTGTCGCCGATCCGGCCCCGCGTCCAATCGAAGATCTCCCGTGCGTGGGCATACTGCCCGAGCATGAGCGCGCAACGATGTTCCAGGACCGCGACTGTGGCGGCTAGTTCCGGCAGCAGGACAACGTCACCGAGCTGCCGGCGCGCCTGCCTCATCCGGTGCAACCCGGTCGAGCGGTCGCCCGCGTCGAACCGGGCAGCCCCTTCGACGAAGCCGATCATGAACCGGAGTCTCGGCTCGGACGCCACACGGTTCACCCGCTCGGCTTGCGCCGTGTAGCGCCTCGATCCAGCCGGATCGAGTTGCAGCAGGCGCGCGAAGGCGAGTATCAGGTAGTCGGTCGCCAGCCAGGGCGACCGGCACCAGCCTCGCTCACTCGCGAGGCTGATCGCCGCCGCTGACGCCTCAGCCATCGCGACATAGTCACCGTCCAGAGCGCAAGCCGCGCCGAGGACTGTCTGGCATTGCACGACAAGGTGATCGAAGCCATTCCCGCTGGCGAGCCGGAGAGCTTCCCGCAATTCTCGCTGGGCGGTCCCCAGGTCTGCGAAATACAGTGAAGTCCAGCCGACAGCCATTCGCGCCCAAGCCTCGAGCCCAGCGCCCATGGACGGCAACCCACCTGGATACTCCGCCGTCATCAACGCGGCCGGGGGTTTGCCCCGGACGAGCGCGAGATGGGCTCCCACGAGCCAGCGGAGCAACGCCATGTCGGTGCTGCATCTGGATGGCCAGATGGCGTGGCTGCGGGCGAAATCCGTCTCCGCCGCGGTCAGCTCTCCGCCTGCGAGGTGCGCGAACGCGGATATCAGGGCAAGCGAAGGATCCTCCGCGATCATGTCGGGGCCGGCCAGCGCCAACGCCTGGGTGACGTCGTGGTGCTCGCCGGTGACCAGCAACATGACGGCATGCCGGCGCAGGAGGGCCACGACCATGGCCCGGTCCCCGGCCTGTCCGGCGTGGTCGAGCGCTTCCAGCACCCGTTGTTCGGAAGCGAACCATGTCGCGGCGATACGGTGCAGCTCGGCAGTCCGCTCCGGATGCTGCCGGTCGAGGTCGGCACGCAGGTAAGAGCGCAGCAATGTGTGGATCCGATACCGCTGCCCGCGTACGTCGACACTCGTCACCAGCGAACTCTCACGCTCCAGCACATCCAGGAGCACGCCAGCGTCATCCAGCCCGGACAGCGTCGCCGCCAGGGGTGGCGATACCTCGTCGCAGATACTGATCACCCGCAGGAACTGCCTGGTCCGCCCCGGCAGACGAGTCAACACCTCGCCGAGGAGGTAGTCGGCCACGGATCGGTCGTCGGCAGCGAAGTCCGCGAGGAACTCGTCGCGGTCGACCGCGTCTCGCAGCGAAAGGGCGGCCAGCCGCAGCCCAGCCGCCCATCCCTCGGTCTGGTCGACGAGCAGCCGCAACTGCTCGTCCTCGAGTTCGATCCCCACGGCGCGGAGCATTGCCGCGGCGTCGTCGCGACAGAACCGCAACCGGTTCGCCCGGATCTCGGCCAGGTTGCCCTGCGCGCGCAACCGGGCCAACGGGAGCGGAGGGTCGAGCCGGGTGGACAGCACCAGCCGAAGTCCCTTGGGCACATATCGGATGAGCGTCTCGAGGCCGCGCAGCGTCCGCGGCGTCACGATCTCGTGCACGTCGTCCAGCACCAGTCGCAGCGGACTGTCCAGCGCGTCGAGGGCGTCGACGATTTCGGCGAGAAAACCCGGCTCATCGGCCACTGCCGGTGGGGCGAGGTCCCGTAGCGGGCTGTCGTCGGGCACACATTCGGCCATGGCGCTGAGCACAGCCGACCAGAACCGGCTGGCATCGTTGTCGTCGCGATCGAGGGATACCCAAGCCGCAGGGCCGGCCGTGACCCAATCCGCGAGTGCGAGCGTCTTTCCATAACCAGCCGGCGCACATACGACAATGACTGGGACTTCCCCTGCCTGGTCGAGCAAGTGCCGCAACGGCTCTCGCCGGACGAAGCTGACCGGCACCCGCGGTATCGCGATCTTGGTGCGTGGGACACACCACCGCGTACACCCGGGCAGCTCACCATCTCGAGCGGTCTGCCTCATCCGCTCGAAAGTGATTCGCCGAATCCGTGGACATACCGCCATTGGTTCCCAATCCCCGGACATGCGCTAGTGGGAGGCTCTCGGACCGGGGATCCACCGCGTTGCTTCGAGAAGTCCCTGGTCGACGGCGACCGCGAGGGCGTCGCGGCGGGTACCCACGCCGAGTTTCGTGTAGATCGCCCGCACATGTGTCTTGACTGTGTTCGGCGATACCGTCAGGTCCTGCGCGATCTCCGCGAACGAACGCTGTGTCGGCAGCAGGCGCAACACGCCGCGTTCTCGCTCGGTCAGCGATACCGGCGGCGCCGACGTGGTGTCGATCGAACTCCGGACAACGAGTACACGACTCGCGAACTCATCGACCGCACCGAGCCTGCCCACCTGTCGGGCGAGCAGCGCCATCACCTCGGGCGCGGCATACACGACCGGATACAGCGCCTCCATCGGTGCGGCGATCGACAACGCTGTCCGCAGTGCGCGGCGCGCTTGAGAGGCCTGCGCGGTGCGGAGCGCGATCTCCGTCTTGAGCAACCACGCCTCGACGGTCGACCACGGGAGCGCCGGGCGGACAGAGCCGTCCAACAACGGCTTGAGAACAGTCCGGGCAGAACCGTGCCGATGCAGCGCCAACTGACCGCGGGCACGGATCAGCAGCACTTCGCCCGAAGCCGGAATCAGCTCTTTCGCCCAGCGCACCACGGCATTGGCGACGCCGCTCCACCCGAGCAGCGTCGCAGCCCTGTGTTCCAAGACGACGGCGAGCGCGACGTCGTCCGGTGCGAACTGGCCACCTACCGCGTTCAGCCTGGCTTCGCGCATCTGCCGCAGTCCTGCCGCACGATCACCGGTGTCGAACTGGGCAGCGCCTCGCAGGGTGCGCATGAGGAGGCTCAGGCTTTGGCTCGGCATTGGAACCCAGGTGTCGAACAGCCCAGCTGCCCGAGCCGTCTGGCGCAGGCATTCAGCGGGTTCCGCCCTCAGGAATGCGCCGTACGCGAGCAGCAGACGCGCCCACATGCCTGCCGTCCTCGCGGGCAATCCGCCCGCGATCCGTGCGTCGACCGACGTTGCCAGGTCGCTCATCAGCCGGAAGTCGCCTTCGGCTGCGGCGATGCGACCGAGGATCGTCAGACATTGCGCTGATAGGTACTCGTAGCCGTTGTCCCGTGCGATCGCGAGTGCGGCGTGCATCCATTCACGCGCTCGGGCCCGATTCGCAGCGGCCAACAACGTCGTGCCCTGGTGAAGCTTTGCCAGCGCGTCGACGGCCGGCACGTTCCCGGCGGTCGAACCGGGACTCTCCGTGATCCGCGCCATGTCGGCGAACTGGGCGAGGCATGAACGGACGAACTGCCGCAAGGATTTGAGCTCAGGTGTCTCGTCTGCCGGCGGAAGTGCTTCGGCGCGCGCCAGATCAGCCGACGCCGCAGCCGGCTCGCCGGACTCCAGGTGCAACAACGCAGAGATCAGTGCCGCCCACGGCTCGTCGACGGTCGATTCGTCGCCCAGCACAGCGAGAGCACGGCGCAACACCACGTGCTCGCCAGACAAGATCAGCGGCAGTGCGTTGCGCCGGAGCAGGGCGCCGACGCGCTCGCAGTCCCCTGCAAGACAGGCGTGCGCGATCGCCTGCGCCGGGCAATGGTGCGCCGCGAGCCAGTCGGCTGCGTTACCGTGCAATGTCGCGGCACGATTGGGAGCTTGCCGCTGGAGTTCGGTGTACAGGTGCGAGCGGAGCAACGCATGTACGCGGTACCAACGTCGTCCGGTCCCAGTGCTGACGACCAATGTGGTCTCGCGCTCGAGACGGCAGAGCATCTCACCGGCGTCGGCCCGGCCGGACACCGCCGCGGCCAGCGAAGCCGACACCTCCTCGCATCCGCTGATCGCACACAGGAAATCCCGCGTCGCATCCGGGAAACAGGACAGGACCTCGTCGACCAGGTAGCCTGCCACGACCCGGTCGGCCGCGGCAGAATCGGCCAGGAACCGCTCCTGCGCATCGGTTTCGTTCAGTGCCTGGGCGACCAGCCGCAAAGCGGCCGCCCATCCCTCGGTGTGCCGCACGAGTTGCTGTATCTGTACAGTGGACAGCCGAACGCCGGCTGTCCTGAGCAGGGCATCGGCTTCGTCCATTGTGAACTTCAGCTTGTCGGCGCATACTTCCCGCAGTTGGCCCGACAATCGCAACCGCGACAGCGGAAGCCAGGGACCGAACCTGGTCAGCAACACCAGCCTGAGCCCGGCCGGCTGGAAGCGAATGAGCGTTTCCAAGCCCTGCAACGGTTCCGCGGCCGTGAGCTCGTGCATGTCATCGAGTACCAGTCGCACAGGTGACGGCAGGTCGTCCAGCACGTCGACGATCTCGGCGAGAAAACCAGGATCGCTGCTCGGCCGGGCAGGCAACATCAACTCCTGCAACGGGTTGTCGGCACGAACACCAGGGCAGGCATCCAGCGCGGCCAGCACCGCCGACCAGAAACGCCGGTCGTCGTTGTCATCGGAGTCCAACGACACCCAAGCCGTCGCCGACAAGTGTCCTCGCCGGATCCATTCCGCCAGCAGCAGCGTCTTGCCGAAACCCGCAGGAGCCTGGACCAGAGTGACCGCGCAGTCCTCCGCTCGATCCAGCTCTGTCCACAACCGAGAACGGGAGACCAGCCGCGCCGGCAGTTCCGGCACGACGATCTTGGTCCGCGGCATCCTCGGCCGTACCCCACCTGATCGTGCCTCCGGCATCCCCGCTGCCTTCCAGCGTAGGAATGTGCGTGCCATCAGTCTCTCACCGCACTGCCGCGAACGGGACGGGGCCACTCGGCGATCCATCTCACCTCGTGCGGGCGAAGCGGACCCCGCCCGCACCGGCGAAGGTGATCCCGGTGCCGGTGACATCTCCGGCGGTGGCGCAAGGAGGAAAGATGGGTGTGCACAGTCGCTCGACATGGTCGAGCTGGATCGGATTCGCCGCGATCATCTTGATCATTACCGGGTTTTTCACCGCGATCGAGGGCATCGTCGCCCTGTTCCGGAACCAGTACTACATCCTCAGCAGCAGCGGCCTCCTGGTGTTCGACATGACCGCGTGGGGCTGGATCCACCTCATTGTCGGCGTGTGCGCGGTCCTCGCCGGACTCTCGTTGTTCACTGGTGCCGCGTGGGCTCGCGTCGTCGCGGTCCTCCTGGTCAGCTTCAACGCCGTCAGTCAACTGGCCTTCATGGCCGCCCATCCCATCTGGACGACGATTGTTATCGCTCTGGACATACTGGTCATCTGGGCCGTCGTCGTCCATGGCGGAGTCGTCCGGGACGAGGGAACAGGCATCATCGGCGAACGGAACTGACCGCCCGCCGCACATCAATCATCCCTCCCTGAGGAGATGGCACCCATGTCACAGACACGCTACGAGTTCCGCGTGGCTGGGCACGTGTCGGAACGAGCCAGACACGCCTTCGACGAGTTTGGTGAAATGCACATCGTTCCCGCCGCACCCGAAACAATCATCTACGGTGATGTGGTCGACGACTCGCACTTGCACGGGATTCTGGCGATGTTCCAGAACCTCGGACTCCACGTCGTCTCGATGCACACCGTACCCGACCCACCACAGAACACGCCATGACTTCCGCCTGAAGCCCTATGAGGACTGAGGTGGCGAGTTTCGTCGATTGGCCGATTGTGGACAAGCCTTGACGTCAGCGGAAGCCGCGGCACCGCTGCACTGACTGCGGGGTCGCGGCCTTCCCGATGAATCTGCTGAATCTGCGAGAACAGGGTCAGCGGCAGTTGATACTGACCGGCCAGCTCACTTTACGATCCATGTGGGAATCCTCGCCACGGCGTGCGTAGTACATGGCTACTGTCCGGTACCGGCCTGACTCGCACCGAACTTCGGCCTCGGCCTCCTCCTCGGTAACGCCCATCTTCAGGTCGAAATCAATCGCGATGTTCATCCATTCGTTGTCGTATTTCTGCAGCCACATCTGCACCCCGAACACGTCCGCCCGGTCGGAGCAGTTGGCTTCGGCTTCCGCGCGCACACTTTCCACAGCACCTACGCCCTCTAGCTCCGGGGGATCCGCCCGGAGCTCGCACTGAAACCGCGACAGCGCCTCAGCGGTCCCGGCGACCGCCTCCGTGGCGGAGGCAGCCTCGGACAGGAATCCGGACATGAAGAGCGTCACACCTGCCACGGCCACCGAGCGCCGAACAATTGAATTCGCCATAACAGCCCTTCCCAACGTATCAAGAAATGGAAAACGACCAATCAAACCCATTGTCAGATCGGAACAAAGGCGAGGACAAGTAGCCTCTCGCCCGGCTCCGGAATCAACAGTCTCACGACATTTTCCGTTCACATCACGGATCCAGTCGTTGAACACGGGCAACGACAGGTTGGCGAACCATGTGTTGGCGCCACGGTGATCACTGGACGTCCCAAGCAGGACGTACCGAACCTTGCCGTTCACGGTCGTCTCGGTGAAGGCCGGGCCACCGCTGTCCTCGGGGCGGATGCCGGCGTCCTGGCTGGGAGTGTCGACGCAGAACCACTGCTGTCCAGTCTCCTTCGCGACACAGTGCGCGGCGGTCAGGATGTGCGTTTCCGACACAAGTGAACCGGAACAGTAACCCTCGGCCCGGTTACCGATACTCACCAGCCACGGATACTTGCCGGGTTGTACCTCGATGCCTTCCCGCGATCGACGAGGCGCTGCCTGCTGGAAACACGATAACGGCGAGCACACAGCTCAGCACAACACCAAAAACTCTATACATCGGGCGAACAAGTGCCTTCTCGCCTTCAGCGGGACCCAAATGGTATTCCTGGCCGATTGCCGACAAGTTGCGGCACCGCAGCGACTACTGCGGTGCCGCGGCTTTCTCGTCACCACCCAAGCGTCCGTTGTGGACAGCGAGAGGCGGCGTCAGCGGCAGAAGATCTGGACAGCTTCGCTCTCGTGACGTTCGCTGTCGGTGTCCGTGCCTTCGCTTGCGAAGTGCACGGATACCGCCCGGTATCGGCCTCGCTGGCACTGGGCTTCGGCGATGGCCACCGCCTGGTAAGCGTCCTGATTCCGGTCGCGGCCTTCCGCGACATTCCTCCATTCGCCGTCCTCGAATTTCTCCAGGTGTACCCGCACCCTGACCACTTCCACCCGACGACCACAGGTGGTGGACGCACGCGCTCCTACAGTGTCGTCGTCCCGCGACGGGGTTTCCACGTAGGTGCTACACCGCAACTGTTGCACCGCTACATCCGTCCCAATGACCGTTTCCCCGGCAGAGGCGGACCCGGACGCAAACCCAGACGCAAAGAGTGCCGCACCTGCCACAGCCAGCGAGCGACGGACAATTGAATTCGCCATGACAGTTCTCCCAGGATATCACGAAAGTGAAGAATGATCACAATGGACGCACCCATTGTGATATCAAGACACAAGCGACCGCAAGTAGCCTCCTTTCCGGCCCCGCAATCGATAGCGAGACGAGGCCGAGCGAATGGCCACCTGTTCTTTTCAACCCTCAACCAGCAGACTGTCTCCGAGTCAAGCACCGAAGGGAAAGCAAGACGAGTTCCGCAACCTTAAAGAAAGGTCGGATGGAAATCCCGACCATGCTCGTAACAGCGGGGCACGCCGACTGTTTGCGCTTCGCCTTTCCCTCGTCGAGCTGGTTGCCGGTCCGCGCGAGGGGGCGAAAGGGAAGCCGTGCAGAACAACACGAAAAATATAAGCAAGGTCGATCCGGGCATTAAGCCACTCGATATCAGACCGGCATGGAAAAGCCAGCCGCCCGAGATCAGCGTCATCATTCCGGCCCGCACCAAAACCGACAATCTCGCCACCGTGTTTCGGCAACTTTCCGAAGAGCATTCTGGACCGTCGATGGAAATCCTTCTCGTCGATGACAGCGACGACGGCGCCGGAGATGTCGTGCTTTCCCTGGCCGCGCTGTCCCCCGTCCCGATGCGGCTGATCCATCGCGGGCCAGGCGAGCGGCACGGTGGGTTCGGTGGCGCGGTGCTCGCCGGTCTGGCGCAGGCGCGCGGCATGTGGGCCGTGGTGATGGATGGCGACCTGCGGCACCCGCCGGTACTCGCGCCCCGGCTGGCCGAGATCGGCCGATCACGGGACGTGGACGTGGTGATAGCCACGTCGCGGCACCTGGTGTCCATTCTGCCCACTGCTATCGCCAAGGCCACCTTCCCGCGCCGGCTCGGCCAGCCGAGCGACCCGCTGAGCGGCTTCTTCGCCGTCCGCCGCGCCGCGCTCGACCTCGACCGGTTGCGGCCGGCCGGGTTCAAGATCCTGATGGAGATCCTGGTCCGGCACCCGGGTCTACGCACAGTAGAGGTCCCATTCCCCACGCAGCCGCGGCAGGCCGGGCGCCGCAAGACCTCGCTGCGCGAAGGCATGACGTTCGTACGGCACCTGGTCCGACTGCGAACGTCGCTGTCGAACCGCCACGCGATCTCATCCCCGAAGAGATGGCTGGTGCATGCCGGGGCATTCGGGCTGGTCGGACTGTCCGGGCTACTGGTCAACACGGCCCTGCTGTGGTTGCTGCACGACCACCTGCTGGACCTGCACTACCTGCTGGCCGCCGCACTGGCCACCGAGGCGTCCACAACCTGGCTGTTCGTGCTCACCGAGACGCTCGTCTACCGACGTGTGAAACCAGGCACGACAGCCTCCCGGGCAGTCCGGTTCTTCCTGCTCAACCATGCGTTGCTGGCATTGCGGCTGCCGATACTCGCACTGCTCGTGGACGGCCTCGGGCTGGGCGTGCTGCTGGCCAACGCGTTCACCCTCGGTCTGCTGTTCTTGGTGCGGCTTGTGGCGACCGACTCGGCGATCTACCGCAGAGCCCAACCGGTGGCCGGAGAATCCGCACGCGCGGCCATCCGGGTCGTCGTCGATGTCACGTCCTCCGCCAGTACCTCAACGGGTGTCACCCTGAAGCGCTCCTCCGACCTGGCACGGTACCTGCCATACCGCTACTGCGTTCCGAACGTGGCGACAATCGGCTCGCAAGTGCGGCTCGCGGAACTCGACTACTTCCGCGCGCAGTGGCTCGACAACGACACCGAGATCCAGATCAGAGTCGGCCCGGTCGGCAGCAGGCGCCCATTGCCGCGCGCTGTCATCACCCAGTTCACCTGCCCACCCGCGATCGAGTACGCCGAGCACCTCGGCCGGTTCGGCGCCAACTTCCAGATCTCGCTAGGCGAGAAGATCGAGGTGGTCGTCTCCCCCAGCCTCGCCCGGTCGCCGCACGTGGTCTACACGAACATCCTCGAGGCGCTGCTGCGGTTCGTCGCGGTGTCGCGCGGCGCGATGCTGCTGCACTCGGCATGCGTGGAACTCGACGGTGTCGGCGTGCTGATCTCCGCCAGAACCGACACCGGCAAGACCGGCACCGTGCTCCGGCTGGTCCGGGAGCACAGCGCGAAGTTCCTCTCCGACGACATGATCGTGCTGTACGGTGACGGCCGGGTCGATTGCTTCCCCAAGCCGCTGACGATCAGCCACCACACCGTGCGCGCGGTGCGGTACGACGAACTGACCCGCCGAGAGTGGCGGCGATTGTGGCTGCAGAGCCTGCTGCACTCACGGCAAGGCCGCCAGCTCGGGCTGAGCCTCAGCCACCTCAACGTGCCGATCATGGGCACGAACGCGCTCACCCAGCGGATCGTTCCGCCGCCGAAGTACGCGATGGACCGGCTGATGCCCTGCCAGATCGTGCCGGAGACCAAGCTGGCCGAGCTGTTCGTGATCGAGCGGGGAGCGCACGCCGTCGGTGACATGTCACCGCGCGACGCGATGAGCGCGCTGCTCACCAACACCGAGGACGCCTACCAGTTCCCGCCGTTCCACCAGCTGGCACCGTCCATTGTGATCGGTGAGGACGACCACTTGGCGCTGCGGGAGAAGGAACGCGAGATCCTGGCCACCGCTCTGCGCCGGATCAGGGCACGGTCGCTGGCCACACCCGACTTCAGCTGGGCGGACGAGATCCCCAGGCTGCTGGTCCCGCGCCCGACCGACGACTGGCTCTCGCCCCGCCGGTATGCGTGATGGGTGTACCGGCGACGCCGGACACGGCGGCCAGTGCCGCCGCGGGTCCGCGGTATCAATGGCCGACGCGAGCGCACTCGCGCGGTGGCACGGTGCCGGCAATGGTGCTCATCATGGGAGCCGGTGGCTTCCTACGCGTGTGGGCACTGGGCGAAGTCGGCTTCAACAGCGACGAGGCCGTCTACGCCGGGCAGGCCGCCGCGCTGGCCGGTGATCCCACGCTGACCGGGCTGTTCCCAGTCTTCCGAGCGCATCCGTTGCTGTTCCAGGCAATGCTGTCGCTCGGGTTCTCCGTCTGGGTGAGCGACACCGGTGCCCGGCTGCTGTCCGCCACCTTCGGACTGTCCACAGTGGTCGCCGTGTACCTGCTCGGCAAGCTGCTGTACGGCCGGAAGACCGGTCTGGCAGCGGCGTTCTTCCTGGCAGTCATGCCCTACCACGTGGTGGTCACCCGCCAGGTACTACTCGACGGGCCCGAGACATTCTTCGCGGTGGTCGTCGTGTACTGCACAGCACGGTTCTACGCCGAGCGGACCCCGCGATGGCTCTATTCCGCTGCCGCCGTCATGGGGCTCACCCTGCTGACCAAGGAGAGCGCCGCCATCCTGGTGCTCGCGCTGCTCGTGTTCTTCGTGCTCCACCAGGAGTTGCGCATCCGGCCTCGCGACCTGCTGGTCGCGCTCGTCATCCTGGCCGCGGTCGTCGTCGCGTACCCGCTGTCGCTCAGCTTGTCCGGCCGGACCAGTACCGGGCAGAACTACTTGGTGTGGCAGCTGTTCCGGCCCGCCAACCATGGGATCTCGTTCTACGGCGAGACCGTGTCCCCGGCGGTCGGACCAGCCGTGATCGTGCTCGCGGCCGGCGGCCTCTGGCTGCTGCGCAGGCAAAGCACCTGGCGTGAATGGCTGTTGGTCTGCTGGATGGTCGTACCACTCGTGTTCTTCCATCTGTGGCCGGTGAAGGGATACCAGTACCTCTTGCCAATCGTTCCCGTCTTGGCAGTGCTGGCGGCGCGAGCAGTGGTCCATGTGGCTGTGCCCTGGCTGTCGGACCGCCGTCCAGCGGCGGCCCGCTGGGCCCGGGCTACCGTCGTCCTCGCTGTCGGCGCAAGCCTGGCGGTGCCGGCTTGGCTGGCCGTGAACCCGGCACCGAGCACCACGTTCCTGGCCGGTTCCGGCGGTGTGCCAGCAGGCAGGGAGGCGGGCAGGTGGATCGAGGCCAACCTGCCCCAGGGCAGCCGGTTGATGACGGTCGGCCCGTCGATGGCGAACCTGGTGCGATTCTACGGGCATCGTACGGCCTTCGCGTTGTCTGTGAGCCCTAACCCGTTGTCCCGCAATCCGTCCTACGAGCCGATCGACAACCCGGACCGGGAACTGCGCAATGGCGACCTGCAGTACGTGGTGTGGGACGCGTTCTCGGCCACCCGGGCGCCGTTCTTCGGCGATCGGTTGATGCGCTATGTGCACAAGTACAACGGTGTGGCCGTCCACACCGAAACGGTCGAAGTGGCCGGGGCCGACGGCCGGACCACACCGAAACCCGTGATCATCATCTATGAGGTGCGACCATGATCAGGCGCTTGACAAACGTACTGACGGTGCTCGTCATCCTGGCCACGGTGGCCGGGCCGGCCACTGCCGAGCCGGCGCGCGCCACCAGCACGCCGATCAAGCACTTCGTCGTGCTCATGCAGTCCGGCCACTCCTTCGACAACTACTTCGGCACCTACCCCGGCGCGGACGGCATTCCCGCCGGCACGTGTATGCGATTGAGCAAGGACAAACCCAGCACGGACGGCTGCGTCCATCCGTTCCGGCTGGGCGCCGAGTCGCCGGACCACCTTGATCACGGCCCGGCCACTCAGCGCGCCCAGTACGCGGAGGGCAGGATGGACGGTTTCGTCTCGGCATATCAGGAAAGGGGCCTCGACGGCGCCAAGGCGATGGGCTACTACGACGCGAATGACCTGCCCTACTACTGGAACGTCGCCCAGAAGTACACGCTCTTCGACCGGTTCTTCAGCTCCGCGAGCACCGGCAGCCGCCGCAACCGTTTCTACTGGGTCGCCGGCGTGCCTACACCGAGCAGCAGCGAACGCCTACCGTCAGGCGGTTACGGCGACATCCCGACGATCTTCGACCGGCTCGAACAGGTCGGTGTGCCGTGGAAGTTCTACGTGGAGAACTACGATCCGAAGATCACCTTCCGCGCCCCCGGCAGCGGGCCGAAGGCGGGACAGCCGGCCAGGGTGCCACTGCTGAACTACGCCCGGTTCCTCGACGATCCCAAGCTGTCCGGCAAGATCGTCGACCTGACCCGGTACTACACGGACCTGCGTGACGGCACGCTGCCCGCGGTGGCCTACGTCGCGTCGTCGGGGTCGAGTGAGAACCCGCCGAGCCGAGTGCGGGCCGGACAGGCCCTCGTCCGCAAGATGACCGCGAGGCTGGCGAAGAGCCGCTACTGGTCGAGTTCGGCGTTCATGTGGACCTACGACAGCTGGGGCGGCTGGTACGACCACGTCCCACCGCCCAAAGTGGACAACGACGGCCTTGGCTTCCGGGTGCCCGCCCTGCTGGTCAGCGCCTACTCCCGGCGTGGGCACATCGAGCACACGCAACTCGATCACACCGCGGTGCTCAAGTTCATCGAGGACAACTGGCGTGTGGCACCGCTGGGCGAACGGGACGCCCGCTCGGCGGGGATCGACGGGGCGTTCGACTTCGCCTCGCCGCCAAGGCCGCCAGAGCTGCTCGGCACCGATCGCTCCACCGCACCGCCGGCGCCCGCCCCGGCGACGGTTGTCTACCTCAGCTACGGCGGCGCGGTGGTGCTCGCACTGCTGAGTTGCTTCTGCGTCGCGCCCATTGGCCGATGGCTTACCCGCAGGCGGCACTCTGCTGCTGGGAAGGGTGTCCAACGTTGACTTCCTCCCCACGCCTAAAGGCGGGGGATTCCAACCCTCGCGGGTCGGGTTTCCTGCTTCACGGGCGACTGCCTCACCGACTGTTGCCGGGTTGGTCTTACACCGCCTCCACAGGCAGCAACCGCCAGCCCGGCGGCCAGGATGGTGCGTGCCGCGTTCACATCACGGTCATGGACTGCCCCGCACCTGGGGCAGGTCCACTCCTGGACGCCCAACGGCAGACTGTCGAGCAGCAGCCCGCAGTCCGAGCAGGTCTTGCTGGACGGAAACCACTGGTCGATCGCGATCACGGTCCGGCCGTACCAGTCCGCCTTGTACTCCAGCATGGAACGGAACTCCGACCAGGAGGCATCGGAGATAGCGCGTGCCAGGCTGTGCTTGCGCAGTATGCCGGACACGTTCAAATCCTCGATCACGATCGTTTGGTTCTCACGAACGAGCCGAGTGGTCAGCTTGTGCAGGTGATCCCGCCCGCGGTCGGTGATACGGGCGTGGATGCGGGCGACTTTGCGGCGTGCCTTGCCGCGGTTGGCCGACCCTGCGGTCTTCTTCGCCAGGCGCCGTTGCGCTCTGGCCAGCCGGGCGCGCTCGCGCTGCTCGTGTTTCGGGTTGGTGATCTTCCCCTGGGAGTCGGTGAGCCCGTCGATGGGACGGGACAGGGTGAGCAGCGATGTGATGCCGGTGTCCACGCCGACCGCAGTATCAGTAGTGGCGTGGTGGTCAACGCCGGTCTGGACAAGGATCGACACGAACCAGCGGCCCGCCGTATCGCGCGACACCGTGACCGTCGACGGCTCCGCCCCCTCTGGCAGCGGACGGGACCACACAATCGCCAAAGGTTCGGTCATCTTCGCCAGCGTCAGGTGACCATCGCGCCAGCGGAACGCCGAACGGGTGTACTCCGCCGAAGCGCGGGACTTCTTGCGGGACTTGAACCTGGGGTACCGGGCTCGCTTGTCGAAGAAGTTTACGAACGCTGCCTGGAGATGCCGCAGGCACTGTTGCAGCGGCACCGAGGAGCCGATCATCGGGTCAGCCCTGAGATCGGCTTCCTCCCCACGGCTAAAGCCGGGGGGCTCCGCCGAATGGAGATACGATGATGGTCAGATCGATCGGTGCCATCATGCTTGCGACCGTCCTCATGGTCGGCTTCCCATCGACAGTCCTGGCGGACCCATCGCCGTCATGGAACATCCTCGAAGTGGTCACCGTGCCGCCGTTGCCGTCCGCAAAGTTCACATTGGACGGTAAACCGCTCACGACCGACGACAAAGGTGCGGCGCGCGCGACCGTGCGGCGCAGCCGGGAAAAGCACCAACTGCGATTGCTCACGCCGCACCTGGACATACCCGACGGATCCGCCGACTTCGTCCGGTGGGCCGGGCGTGGTAACACCGACCAGGCATTCACCCCGTCCCTGGATTCCCTCGTGATCGGGCGCAAAACCCGGATCCAGGCCATGTTCCAGACCACCCGAACCGTTCGCTACGGCTTCGTCGACCAGGCTCGCCGGCCGGTCGCACCAGACCGGATCACCTCGCTGACCATCCGCAGTGACTCCGGTCAGCACCTGACCCTGGAGGGTGTCCGGCCGGTCCGGCTGACCGCGGTTCGGCCCGTGCTGGAAGCCGGTTCCGCTGTCGGCAAAGAGGTGACGTACTACCTGCAGAGTGTTGTGATCGACGGTACGAACGTCGTCAACGCCGGGGAACAACGCTTGATGCCCGACCGGACGGCTGCTGCCAAGTTCGTCGTACGGCTGCGATCCGCGCATTTCCAGATCCGTGACTGGTTGTTCGGCCGCCCGCTCATCACCGGAATCGAACTGACCTATCCGGACGGTCGCGCCGAGCGGTTCGCGGCGGGCGCTGACGGCAACCTGGCGCTGGACAACCTCGCCAGGGGTACCTACCAGGTCAGGGCGTCCGGCTCTGGCTACGCGCAACTCCAGGAGGTCGCGTTGTCCCGCAGCCAGTACATCAGGCTCCCGGTAGTGACCTATGTGGACATGGCCACTCTGGCCGTCGCCACGTTGACGACGCTGACCGTGCTCGTCTTGGTGGGCAGACGGCGGCGCAAGCGATCGGGGGCGGCCGCGTGATACGACTGTCCGCCCTGCTGGCCGTCCTGATCTCGGTTCTGCTACCCCAGTCGGCAGCCGGCGGGAAGGCCCGCCCGCCAGTGCTGGCGTACTACTACATCTGGTACGACGAAAACTCGTGGAACCGGGCGAAGACGGACTATCCCCTTCTGGGCCGCTACTCCAGCGACGACGCCGACATCATGCGCAGGCACATCCTGGCGGCCAAGAGCGTCGGCATCACCGGGTTCGTCGTCAGCTGGAAGTCCACTCCCACGCTGGATCGCAGACTGGCGACACTGACGGGCGTTGCGCGGACGGAGGACTTCAAGCTCTCGATCATCTACCAGGGACTGGACTTCGACCGCAACCCGCTGCCCACCGAGCGGGTGGCCACCGACCTGCTGCTGTTCGAAGAGCGCTACGCGGCCGACCCGGTGTTCGCCGTGTTCGGCAAGCCGCTCGTGATCTGGTCGGGGACTTGGAAGTTCTCCCTCGAGGGCATTACCCGCGCCGCCGGGCCGGTGCGGGACAGGCTGCTGGTCCTCGGGTCGGAAAAGAGTCTCGCGGGCTACGAGCGCATCGCGTCCGCAGTGGACGGTAACGCGTACTACTGGTCCTCCGTCGACCCTCGACGCGACAAGCGCGCAGCAGCCAAGCTCACTGCCATGAGCACAGCCGTGCACCGGCACAAAGGGCTGTGGATCGCACCGTTCGCACCAGGATTCGACGCACGGGTCATCGCCGGCAAGCGCGTGGTCGACCGGCGGGACGGCGAGACGCTGCGACGCCAGTACGCGGCCGCGATCAACTCGTCCCCGGACGCCCTCGGTCTGATCAGCTGGAACGAGTTCAGCGAGAACTCCCATATCGAACCCAGCATCGCCCATGGCGACCGCTACCTAGACGTCCTGCGAGACATCACACGCACACCCACGCCCACCCTCAACCCGCTGGCAGCAGACTCCAGCAGCACAGACAATCCAGGCAGATCCCCGATCGGCCTGGCCGTGACGAGTGGCACCCTTCTACTCACCATCCTGCTCATCCTGCTGATCCGGCACCGACACCGACACCGATCCTGATGACTTCGGCGGCTCCGCAGAACCGTCTTCTGCCAGCAGGTCCGTTCTTGTTGTTCGGTGCCATGACGGCGATCGGCATTGTCCCCCAAGTTAGAGCGGTCTTGGGTCGATGTCGCTACCCGTAGGTTTCTGCGAGCGTGCGCTCAATCAGCTCGATCGACTCGACCTCGCCAAGCGCCTGGCTTCGTGGATACTCGAAGACGTCGCGAGCGTAGGGCAGCTTCTTGGGGTCTTCCGTGTCCATCGGGCCAGCGAGATGATCGACGTGCAGCAAGTCGGGATCGGTCGATTCGGGCAGTGTCAGAAGCGTGAACGCTCCCGCTACCACGCAAGGGCCCTGATCCTCAGTAGGAAGTATGTGCACGGCGACGGCACGGAGAGCTGCGGTGTCGATGAGACGCTGCAACTGCTTACGCATCGTTTCGAGTCCACCAACGGTACGGCGCAACACCATCTCATCCATGACTGCGATCAACCGCAGCGGACGCTTCCGATCGGTGAGGCGTTTCTGTCGGATCCGTCGGATGGTCAACTCGTCGTTTGGCGACGGATGGTTCCAGTGTTTGAGCAATGCCACCGTGTATTGCTTGGTTTGGAGCGGGTCCGGTACGACGAGCGGCGAGAAAACGCACGCCAACGCGGATGCGGTCTCGACATCGACGTGATATCGGCTTTTCAGGCCGTGCGCCTGGTACCACGGTCGTTTGAGGGCTTTGCGAACTTCGTGGACCAGGACAGGGTCGTGGCAGTCGTAGACATCCATCATCGAACGAATCAGGTGGACGTTTGGCTTGGTCTCGCCTGTTTCTACGTGATGCAACGCGCTTCGCGTCTTGTCCAGCAGGAATGCAGCCTCGTCCAAGGTAAGGTTTGCCTTCTCCCGCATGTGGCGGAGCTTGGCTCCGAGCCTGCTCCGCAGGAAGGATGGACGGCTGGGCTCAGATATGGAACCCCACATGACGATGCTCATGGCGCTGCGGATCCTGTGTAGTGGAACAAGAGCGAGGCTTGTGTTCTTGTGGATGGGTGTCGGCGAGGACGGTGTCCGAGTCCCTTGGGGTGTTGCTAGTCCTCGGAAGCGTCGGCTGTGGGGTTGACCCAGACCAGTTGCGGCGTGGCGTTGTCGGTCCTGTGAATGTACGCCAGAGCGTTTTCGGCGTCTGCCAAGAAGTATTTGCTGTTGCCATTGGCCTTGACCATGTAAGCCTGGTCGTCGAATGACATGCCCCACGCTGCGACCGTGGCATCGCTCTGGTCGTCACGCTCAAGCACAACGGCGAAGACTTGCGGTGCTTGGTCTGCGACCATCTCGTTCACCATCGCAGTGAATTCCGTTTCGGTGTCGGAGGTCTGCGGTTCTGTCTCGCCCTTGCTTGCACTGTCAATAGTGGACTGTTCTGTCATATCAGACACGTCGGCTCCTAGTAGTAATTGGGTTTGTTGTTGATCCGTCGTGCGGAACGACGGCGATGGTGGGCAGCCCGGTCTGTGTGGCGCGGTTTCGGTGCCGGGCCACACAAACCGGCGGGCGCACTGCTACAGGTTTTTCAGCCCCTTGCGCACGCTCCGCAGAAGCTCTTCATCAACGTGTGGCGGCGGTGACCGCTGAATGCGTGGCGCACGTGATGCCGGTCGCTTCGGCAGGCCGCGCTCCGTCAGCTCGAAATGTGGCAGCTCCAGTTCGCACCAGACCACCCGCCCCGCCTGTGTGGGATAGAAGTTCCAGCGCTTACTCAGCCAGCGGAAGTCCTCGGACGGATTGGGAGGTTCACGATGTCGGTCAGCAACCTCGATGACAACCGCATGATCGAACAGCATTAGCCGCACGCAGACGAGAGCCAGGTCGTCCAAATCAACCCAACGCGGAGATGGATCGGGTACACCGGTTAGCTTCACGGCCTGCATGACCATCTCGGAGAGCAGAGTTTCACCGTTGAGAGCCAACTCCTGATGGTCCCACTTGATCAGCGTGTAGTTGAGGAACAGGAGGCCGACGTGTACGGCCGTGGACGTGGCCGCCAGGGTCAGACTGGATACGACCCTCGGCCGCGGCGTGTTAGTCATGACCCGCTCGGCTGGGACGGTCACTGTGGTTACGTACTCCGTGTTGGAGTGCGCGGCCGTTGCCGTCATGAAATGCCGCTCCCTTCCACTGCGAAAGGCAAACCTTCGCCGGTTGCGCAACGGAGTTGCCGTCGCCAAGACATCGCCGGTCATGCCTGCTCAGGGGTTTTGCTTGTGAGCGCGAGGTTGCTTCTCAAGAACGGCCCGATCACACGGCGATGCCGTGCCGCAGATGGCAGATAGGCCGTGTGGCTATGCAGCCGTCACCCTGTCGATGACGCAGCAAAGAAATTGAGTAGCCGATCTCGAATGACTGCCGCCGACTGTTCAGCTGGCCGCTGGTTGCAGTCCACGCGCAGCACGTCGAAACCGGCTTGGATCAACCGGTCGATGGCTTGCCGGTAAAAATGGACCTCGGCGTGTGAGCTGCCGGGGGTGCCCTGGAAGCGGTTGTGTGGTCCGCGTTCGTTCAACCGTTCCGAGATGATGTCGGGGTCGGCTTCGAGAATGACGGCGAGATCAGGCCGCTTGGCCTCGGCGTTGAGCTGCCAGAGGAACGCCGGGTCGATGCCGTCGAAGCGTTGCATCACCAGGCCAGATGGGATGTAGCGGTCGGAGATAACCATCCGGCCCGCTTCGATGTACGGCCTGATCTCGGTCTCGATGTGGTGATAGCGATCTGCCGCGTACAGGCAGGCCAGAGCGTGACCGGTGACCGTGTCGGTCAACTCCTGGCACAACACGCCGATCGGGCCGTTGCTCGGCTCGGCCGTGACGTGCACGTCTTCGCCAGCGGAGACGAGCAACTGCGCCAGGTGGTGAACGATCGTGGATTTCCCGGCGCCGCTCGGTCCATCCACACTGACGAACAGGCCGCGCCGATGATCAGAAAAGGGCCGGAGGTTCATCCTCGCCCCCTCCCGGTGAGTCGCCGCGTAGTTCCTCAATGGACAGAGGCGTGTTGTCGCGGGTAGCCAGCAGCACGAAGAGGCGCGCGGCGACTAGTACATCGTAGGTAGCGCGATGCGGTGTGAGGCCGTCCGGCAATCCCTCGGCCAACGTGAACGTTTCGACCAGGGACCCGAGCTTGTAGCTGCTCTGTTTGGGGAGGAGGCGCTTGGCGAGTTTCAGTGTGTCCAGTACCTCCGGGCACTCCCACTCGCCCAGGTGGCGCTGAAGAACACCGACGTCAATATGCGCATTGTGGGCGACCAGCACGTCAGCATTCAGCGCCCGGCGTACCTCGTCCTGGACGTCCGCGAACGAAGGCGCATCGGCCACGTCCTCATTGGTCAGGCCGTGGATGCGGGTAGCGAAGTACTTGATGGGCCGCTCGGGCGTGACCAGCCAGCTGGACGGCTTGCCCATCACACCATTGATGATGGGCACCGTGGCGACCTCCACCAGGTCGGGTGGCTGCTGGCCGTTGCCTTCCACGTCCACGACGGCGTAGCTCAGCTTCGTCCAGTCAGTCATCGTGAGGTGCGTCCTTCCATCCGGTGTCGGCCCGACCATGGCGGCGCGCGTGGTGTGGGTGACGATCATCGTGGACCTGGAAGCCGAGCGCGTGTTGGAGGTAGTAGCGCGGTTGTTCCGTGTCGAGGCCGGACACCTCCGCGGCCCGCTGGAGTGACGCTGACGATCTTCAGGTCGCGCGCTTCGGGCAAAGCGCGGGCAACCTGCAGAATCTGCTCACCGGTCGGTACCCGGTGGGCCTGAGCACAGAGGTCGAGCTGGCTCATCGGGCAAATGTCGCACAACTCCCGAATGCCGTAGTGACCGTTGTAGTCCGGCAGGCCATGCACATAGCTCACCGCGCACGAGGTCTTGCGGAACAACGAGGTCGCCCCGGCAAAGACGGTCAACACGCGCTGCTCCAAGGTTTCGGGCACGATCTTCCGGCGTGCGGTGTCGTCGTAGGGCTCCGGCAGGCCGTTCGCCTGGTAGTACTCCGCGATTTGGTTGCGGTAGAACAGACCGGTGAATACCGTGGCGTCGGCGGACTGGCTCAACTCGTAAGCCGTGTTGAGGTGCTCGTCCGAGTCGTTCAGGCCGGGCACGAGCGGACGCCAGTAGAGGATCGTTCGGTACAGGCGCGGACGCACCTGGCTTACCAGCCTCAACGAGTCGGCCGCGACGGTGGACGGGTAGGGCTCGATCTGCTTGTTGTCGATGCCCGAGTACGTGAACAGCAGCGTCACCTTGAGGTTCTTGATCTGGTTGAGCCGCTGTGTGTCCTCCTGCTTCACCTGGTATCGCGTGATGACCAACACGGGGTTGGTCAACCCGCGCTGGTCGAGGTCTTCCAACACGGCGAACGTGTGTGCCTTGACGGCGGGCAGGAACGGGTCAGTCGCCCGGTTGAATACCTGAACCGGTGTCACGTGCGGCACGAAGTACTGGTGATTGGTCAGCTGTTCGACGGCCTCAGAATCACTTAGCAAGGCGCGCGGTTGGCGCTGATCCCACAGGCCATAGGTGTGCCGGATGCAGTACGCGCAGTCCAGCGGGCACCCCTGGATGTGATTCAGGCTCAGGCCGGACTTGCGGTACTCGACGATCTCTCGGGCGCGCTCTGGCAGTCGATCGATCTGGTCTCTGGTGAGCAATGGGACAGAGGTAGGCACCTAGTCTCCCGAAGCGGTGAGGGGAACCGTGAAGTGGCTCTACTTCGGCAGAGTAAGACTGAACGTCGAACTCGACCAGAAAGTTTCTTGATATTTCTCGAACTTGCACGAGGGCGTGAAAGCCTAAGAAATCAGTCGCTATCTTCAGTTACCTCTGCGGCAAGATCGTCTGCGATCTGGTTGATGATCGTCCGCGCCGACCTTCCGTAGCTGGCGACGGCCGCCAGCTGCTCGAAGGCGTTGCTGTACAGCTCGATCTCCTGCGGCTGTCGCAGATCGAGCGCGGCGCTGAAGGTCTCGACCAGCACCCGCTCCTCGTCGTATAGCCAAAATCCGTGCCATGGCGATGTGGCGTACTGGGTCTTGAAGCCGATAATGCCAAGCCGCACATTGGGCAGCTGAGAGAAAGAGACCAAGCGGTCCAGCTGGCCCAACATGACCTCCGATGGGCACAACCTGAACCGTAGAGCCGCCTCGGTCAATACGAAGTGGAACCGCTTATCCGGGCGGTACAGAATCTCTTGTCGCCGCATCCGGGTGGCCACCGCGTCGTTAATGTCATTCGGCAGCTTCAATCGGCGAATCCCCTCAGCGAAACGCGCTCGCGCATACTCCGCAGTTTGAAGCAGCCCCGGAATGACGGTGGCCTCGAACGCCCGAAAGAGTCGTGTCTTTTGATCCCATTCGATCAGCTCTTGCTGACGGGGCTTCAGGCCGGTTCGGAGGATGCGCTGCCACTCGGCGTGCTGGACTTCGAGGGTGTGTAGTGAGGCAAGCAGGGCGTCAGTCTCGGCCTCGCTGTGGGTGGCGCGCGTCCACTCACGAATGTCCTCGTCGGTTGGTGTTTGCCGACCGTTTTCCAGCTTGGAGATCTTCGACGGTGGCCATGACAAAAACTCCGCGAGCTCCCGACCGGTGAAGCCTGCGGTCGTGCGAAGCTCGCGGAGCCGTTTGCCAAGCGCGTTCCGTGCCTCGTGAACGTTAGACGAGCCCGAGGTGTTGTTCGGCGGCAAAGTCGTTCCGTTTCACGGCGTGATGCCAGGCAGCGTCACGCCAGTAGTTGTGCTTCACGATCATGGCAAGATCTTCGATGACCTCGCCGCCCAGGAAGACGTCATTGCCGAGGAAGCGGGCACGCATGAAGCCTCCTTGCGAGAAATTCAGAGAAGCATTCTCCTCCATCGTCACCCAGAGAGGGCCTCACGTCAACGACGCTTGATGGTCGGCGGTCGTGACAGGCTGCATTGCAAGGTCAATGCGGTCGCACGCATCGAAGCAGAGCGCGGCGTCCTCGCGGACCGGTTCAGCTCCACGCCCCTCACGCTCATCGGCTGAGCATCTGGCCTCCCGTCCACGTTGGATGCTGGATGACGAGCTCGCGGACGACTGGTGCCTGGGTGAGCTGGTCGCACACGCGTGCCCAGTTGTCGTGCTTGTCGATGAGCGTGTAGCCCTGTGGCGGTTGAAACCCTTCCAGCATCGTCGCCAACTCGTCGGCAGTAAATCCGGGATACTCGCGGATCGTGCGGATCGGCATCGCGTGGGCCAGTTCGACGTCTTGGAGGTAGGCGTAGACGGACTGGCCGTTGCCGGGGTTGGCTCGCTCGGCGATGTCAGCGATCGATCGTGGGTCCGACCACCGCCTCGCCCAGGTCGATCACTGCGATGAGCTTCGAGACTGGCGCGGTCAGGTACACGTACCAGGTGGTCGGCTGGCCCTTAAGGTACCGGCGGCGGAACTCGTGGGTCTTCAGGCCCTGCCACATGAGCTCGTAGTACTCGGGCTTGAGCGACATCAGCACGCGCTCGCCGGGCAAGATGGCGCCGAAGTCGTTGGGCGCCCCACACTCCCGTCCACACGTGATCATCTGTGCCGCGATGGGCGGCTCGCTGCGGTGCCCGAAGTCTAGTCCGGGGTCAGGGCACCGTCTGTAGTCCTCTCTCTTGCGATGGCATCCGGGTGACACCGCTGAGACCGGCCAGTTCCTCGTGAGCTTGCCCCGCATGAATACCGCCCGCGTCGGTCTTGCTGCCCCGTCCTGACGCGATCAAGCCTCCTGGCATTTCCCCTCAGGAAATCGATCAGTAGGTTCCCGTACACCTCGACGTCCATCTTGATCTGCGACAACTCATTGGCCGATCGAACGCTCCGCCAAAGAGTTTCAGGCGCAGGACGCTGGAGGTGCCGGTTTGACGAGAAGCACGCACACAACCTTGGCCGCGTTAGCCGTCGCCGGCATGCTGCTGAGCGGCGGTCTCTGGATATCGTCAGGCGCGTCGCCGCGGGCGGCAGCGGCACCGCCCGCCGAAAATCTCACCATCCAGCAATGGCTCAGCGGCCGGGAAGCGCTCCAGATCGAGCTCAACAACACGCTCGTCGAGACACGACAACTGACCGCACCGTCCAGCCAGGCGACGACGATTTGCCAGAAACTGGCCCGCGTGTCCCAGCAGTTGCTGCACAGCGGGCGTTCACCGCACCCGCATCTCGACACAGCAGCCAACGCCGGCATCACACAGTTCACCAAGGCCGCACAGGCATGCCTGGCAGGTGACCTCTCGCTGACGAGGCGTCAGATCGACGACGGAACAACGCTTCGCGCCGACGCACAGGACACATTGGATCAGCTCTTGCATGGAGATCACGGTGGCCACTGAATCCCGCATCGCGGCCTTGTCCGGCGTCCTTCTCGTGCTCGGGCTCACGAGCGTCGTTGCCCCACCACACGCTCTAGCGGCTCCCCCTCCGGCCGACCCAGTGGTCGTCGCGGTGGGCGACATCGCTTGTGCGCCATCCGATCCGGGCTTCAACGGCGGTCTCGGCACACCAGGACGCTGTCGCATGAAGTCCACATCGGACCTCGCTGTCCGGACCGCCCCGGCATCCGTGTTCATGCTCGGCGACGCCCAGTACAACAGCGGCTCGCTTGCCGACTTCAACGCCAGCTACGCCCCGTCGTGGGGCCGGCTGAAGCCGATCACGCGCCCAGCGATCGGCAACCACGAGTACGGCACACGCGGTGGCGGTGGATACTTCACCTACTTCGGCAACGCCGCGACCCCGCGGCAGCCAGGGTGTCCGAAGGACTGCGAAGGCTGGTACAGCTTCGACGTGGGCCAGTGGCACGTGGTGGTGCTGAACTCGGAGTGCACGAAGATCAGCAGCGGCACGGGATGCGCCGTCGGGTCACCGCAGCAGCAATGGCTGGCCGCCGACCTCGCGGCGCATCCAGCCAAGTGCACCGTGGTACTGCAACACCGGCCACGGTGGAGTTCCAACAACTTCGCCAGCGCGGATGTGGCGCCGCTGGTGGACACCATGTACAGGTATGGTGTGGATCTGCTGCTGGCAGGGCACTCCCATACGTACGAACGATTCGCACCGCAGAACCCGTCCGGAGTACGGGACGATGCTCGCGGCATCCGCGAGATCGTGGTCGGCACGGGTGGCTCGTTCTACAGTGGATTCGCCACGGTCATGCCGAACAGCGTGGTGCGCAAGGCTCATGTCTTCGGTTTCCTCAAGCTCACCCTGCGTCCGGCGAGCTATGAGTGGGCCTTTGTCGCGGACCCCGGCACGCCGTTCACCGACTCTGGAACAGGATACTGCCACTGACCTAATTGGACTATGGCGCGTCGCTCAACGGAAGCAGGAGACGAACTTCGGCCCCGCCCTCCGGCCGATTGGCCGCCTCGACCCGTCCGCCGTGCAGGACGAGGACTGACCGCACGAAGGCCAGGCCGATGCCGTGGCCGCGGGTGTCCCCCCTGGTGAAGCGACGGAAGATGTGCGGCAGCAGATTCGGGTGAAATCCCGGTCCGTCGTCGGTGATCGTGATCACGACCTCGCCGTCCTTTGTGGTCACGGCAACCCTGACGTGGTCGGCACGATCGACCGCGTTGCGCAACACGTTGTCCATGGCGTGGCGCAGTAACGCGTAGTCCGCGTCGACCACGGCAGGGGTCGCGGAGAGCAGTTCGGCCTGGGCGCCGCCGGCGACAGCGGAGGCGACGACCTCCTCGGCGAGCAGATCCAACCGCAAAGGAGCGCGGACCAGCTCGAGTGATCCGGTCTCGATCCGGCTGAAGTCGAGGAGCAACAGGACACCAGTGCTGGCCCGCTCGGCAGCCGCACGGATCTCGGCGAGCGCCCGCACATAGTCCGCAACATCCTTCGGCCTGGCCAGGGCATGGCTCACCGAGGCCTGAATGACCGCCAAGGGCGTGCGCAGTTCGTGCGCCGCGTCTGCCAGGAAATCCCGTTGGAATCGCTGGCTGAGCACCACCGGCCGCATCATCCAGCCGATGATCAACCAGACAACCAGCACCAGCACGGCCGTGACACCGACGATGACACTGACGACGACCCACCACGGAGGAGTGCTGACCGTCACATCCGTATCGCCGAGATCGACGTAAACTGCCACGCCGCCAAGCACTAGCACGACGAGCAATCCTGTGATCAGCGTGAGGCGGGTCCGCAGCCGTCGCAGGTGCACCATCAACTCCCGGTGTCGGACGTACAACGGACGTATAAGTGGTAACCCACTCGACGCACCGTTTCCAACCGTACGTATGAGGTGGAGAGATCGAGCTTGCGGCGCAAACTCGCCACGTGCACATCCACGACATTGGACAGTCCGTTGTAGTTCATGTCCCATACCTGTTCGAGCAACTCGGTACGGGTTACTACCTGTCCCATCCGGACCATCAGGTACCGGAGGAGGGTGAACTCCTTAGGGGTCAACGGAACGAGGACACCGGAACGCCACACCCGGTGTGCCGCCACGTCCATGCGTATCTCTCCGGCCTCGATGTTGGTGTCGCCCATGGTCACCGGGCGTCGCAGCAACGCCCGGACCCGCGCCGCGAATTCCGGAAAGTCAAAGGGCTTCGTAAGATAGTCGTCCGCTCCGGCATCCAGCCCTCGCACCTTGTCGGTCAACCCGGCACGTGCGGTCAGCACGAACACCCGGGTACGGCCCTCAGCCTTGAGCTGCCTGCACAACGTGAGCCCGTCTCCGTCCGGCAGGCCCAAATCCAGTACCACAAGCGCGTAGTCCGTGAGGAAGCACGCCTCCTCCGCCGCCGTCAACGTGCTGACGTGGTCGACCGCGTGTTTTTCATCACGAAGTCCCCGAAGCAGAACAGCGGCCATCGCCGCGTCGTCTTCGACCACTAACAACCGCACTCACCCAGTATCACCGCGACTCCGCCATCCTCCGAGTCGCTCGTCACCCCTTCATCATCCGTTCATGATCCACATGCGACGTTCCCCTTGTCCCAGGGCAGATCCCCGCGGGACACCGACGGGAACGAAAGGCATGAATCAGATGTCCATAAGACGGAAACTGATGACCATCCTGACAACGGCGGTGGCCACGGTCGCGCTGACCACAGGAGAAGTCCAGGCAGCCGACAACCAGGTCCTGGTGGATTTCTACACACTCGACAAGTCGGGGGCGCCGGTGCGGCTGAGCGTCGGCGACGGCCTCAAGGTGATCCACCACAGCTCGGAAAAGGACCCGAAGGACGTGCGCTCGAGCGAGGTACTGCTCGACCCGGAGACCCTGGAGGCGATTCCCGGCAAGGCCGGCGAGGTGCGGGTGACCGATGACGGCGCCGGTCACCTGCGGCTGGCGTTCACCGCGCGGAAGCTGCGGTCGGGCAAGGGGCCGGCGCTGGCGCTGGCCTGGCCGACCGGCAAGGGCTATTCCTACGTGGTGATGGACAACGGCGGTCAGGGATACGCCAAGGCGCCGGACAAGCCGGTGGTGTTCAACTACCAGGCGGCCAAGGATGTCGAGGTCCACCTTCGGGCACGGGTGGCCGCGGTCCCCAGCTACCAGCCGCCGGCGGCATACACCAACGCGTTGGCACAGGCCACGAGCGAGCTTGGCAAGGTGGGAAATGCCCCGTCTCCGCCCACTCAAGGACGGCACGGCGAACGCGCGCTCAGTGCCCTGCACACCGCATATGACGCCTTCATAGCCGACTACGGGCCACGCGTCGCCCAGCAGCGGATGGCTTCGGCGCCACCCAAGCAGGACGCGCGACCGTGGCTGGGCGCCACCATCGTCGAATCAAGCTCGGCGTCGTTCTACGACAACGTCTGGCGCCGCATGGTCGCGGCTACAACCCCGCTGGGCAAGCAGGCAGGCTACGGCTGGGTGCGGATCGTGTTCGAGCTCGAAAACGGGTCGACCGTCGACTTCAGCAACTACGACACGGCCATCAGGAACGCCCACAAGGCGGGCCTACGGGTGATGGGCGAGATTGCCGACTCGTCCGCCGCGGCCGAGCTGACCACGCCGCAGTACGTGACGCGGACACGAAACCTGCTCAAGCACTACGGGCGTTCAGCCGACCCTGAGCTGCGGATCGATGCGTGGGAGGTCGGCAACGAGGTCAACGGCTGCTGGGTCGACAACAAGAACTGTGGTGAGCCGGTGCGCCCGCGTGACCGCATTCACGTCAAGGCCGGTGCGGCCGCGCGGGCGGTCAAGCAGGACAGCCCGACGACGCCCGTCGTCCTGACGCTCTTCTGGGAGTTCGGTGCCGAGGGACCGGCGTACTCGCCGTTCAACTGGATCGCACCTGGCTCCGGCAATCTCCAGTGGACAGACCGCGACGGTGTCAAACGCGACCTGATGGCCGATGTCGACGTCGTGCTGCTGTCGGTCTTCACCGACAACGCCCCGCTGGGCATCTCCATCGATCGGGTAATGTCCACTCTGGACCGGCGGGTGTCCGAACTGTCCACAAAGCTCAAGAAGCAAGTGCGGGTGGGCATCGGCGAACTGGGCTACTGGTGCGGACGCGACGGGCGCCGGAAAGCGTCGGTGTACGAGTGGTGTGAGGACATGAACCGCGTGTGGCCGCTCGGCAGCACCCGTATGGACAACGCCAGCCTCGAGGCGGATCGCTCGTACATGGTCGACCAGTACACCCGTGCGGCGCTGGCCACCGACCACGGTATCGGTGGCGGCTTCTACTGGTACGCGCTGCAAGAGATGTTCCCGCGGGAAACCAAAACCAGCCTGTGCGCAGCGCTCAAGGCGGTCACCGACGCCGTCGGCCCCAAGCCGGTCGACCAGTCCGACACAGCGGTGCCCGGGAAGCCATGCTGACCTTCAGCGGCATCAACCAGTGATCCGTTCCGAGATCGATCTCGGCGAGGGCGGAGAAACCACGCGCAAAAGCACGCGTGTGGCGCTCCGCCCCCGCTGAGGGCTCGGTTCTCCTCCGCCACACCGAAATCGTCGATTAGTTCTCAAGTTTGAGGCGCGATGAAGACGATCTCCGGAAGAATCACTCCCTGACCAGGATGCCCGGCGACCACATCAGCCTGTTTCACCCAGCACAGCTGGAGATTCGCCATCGGGGATGAGCAGGCGTGGCGTTCCGGAGCCGTCAGCGGGCACCGACCAGACGTCGGAATGGCCGATACCGCGGGGAATCGCGTAGGCGACGGTGCGATCGTCGATCCACACGGCCTGGTCGTCGACGTTGCGTGTTTCCGCGAGTGGTGTCACGGCGGCGGTGGAGAGGTCGAGCACTGACAGCCGCCATCCCCTCACCGGGTCACCGTCCACTGAGGACTTGAATGCCAGGCGCGTACCGTCCGGGGAGAGCGACGGGCACTCGACGTTCTCCCGCACCGTCCGGACGGTGCGCGAGGCGAAATCACCATCGACGAGATAGCGACGGCCGCCGGTCGACATGGTCGCGAAGAAGCGGTTGTCGTCCTTGGCGAAGGTGACACCCCAGAAGTTCACGTCGGCCGCCGAGTAAGGCTCGCCGTTCACAGTCACCGCGTAGTCCTCCAACGTGCGTGTGCCCTCGCCGGTCACCGTATCCAGAATGCCGGTGCGGGTAGAGAAGAACGTCCCTCCGCTGTAGGAGTCTCCGGTGACGAACACGGTCCATGTGACCATCCGGCCACTTGGTGAAACCCTGGCCCGGCTGGGCAACCCGAACAACGGGACTTCCCGCTTCTTCTCGAGTTGTTCGTCGAGGACGACAACCTCTGTCGTGAGGTCGCTGTCCTGGCGCAGACAGATCCCGGTGCCGCCGGCAGCGTGAACACGGGTGCAGGACACCGGCGACACCGCGCGTGGACCGCCGGGGTCGGTCGCGGAAACGGTGACCAGGTGTCCACGGTCCGCGTCCGCGGTGCTCCGGGCGAGCAGCTCCGGGCCGGGGGTGAGGGTCACCGCGCCGGCAGTGCCGACGGCGGCCACGTCCCGGTTTCGCACAGCAGAAAGTCCTATGTAGACGACAGCGGCGGTGGCGAGCACCACGACGCCGGCGATCGCGATCAGTGTTCGGGTGTGCACAGCTTGGCCTCCTTCATTGCCGGCGCGGGACCAGCAGCACCAGGGTGATGACGATCGCGAACACCACAGCGCACACAGCTGATCCGATCGCCATGCCCGCGCCCCAGACCTGCCAGGCAAGTCCGAAGAGGACGGACGAGACGAAGTAAGCGAATGCCTGCCCGGTTTGGATGAGCGCGATCCCGGTGGTGCGCAATGCCTCCGGCAGGATCGGGCCGGCGAGCGCCATCAGCACTCCGTCGGTGGCGGCGTAGAAGGCGCCGTACAACCCGAGCGTGATCACGAGCACCGGCCAGCCCGAAACCGGGCCCGCGAGCAGCAGATAGACCATGGCCAAGGCGCCATAGCCGCAGAGCACCACCGGGAGTCGGCCGAACCGGTCAGCCAACGCGCCGAGCGGCGCGGCCAGCACCAGGTAGGCAAGGTTGGTGCCGACGGCGAACAGCGGAAACCACACGGTGGCGATTTCTTCCTTGCGCTGCAACAACAAGTACACGAATCCATCGCCGATGGCCGCTATCCCGAGCACGCAGGCGGCTATGAACAGCCGGCGCACCCCGGCGGCGCGCAGGAGGGTGAGAGCAGCGCGCGGTGACACGCTTCCGACGGACGGGCGTGGAGCCTGATCGTCACGGACGAACAGCACGAGCAGCAGCACACCGATCGCGGCGACGCAGAAGCTGCTGACGAACACGGCGTTGAACGCGTCGACGCTCACGGACGAGCCGACCACGGCGAGCACCCCGAGCGCGACCAGCGGACCAGCGAACGCGCCCGCGCTGTCCATCGCGCGGTGCACCCCGAAGGCCCGGCCGAGCATGGATTCCGGTACGGACAACGTGATCAGCGCGTCGCGCGGTGCCGTCCGCAGCCCTTTACCGACCCGGTCGACAGCGATCATGGCGCCGATCGCGGCCACTGACCCGCTGGCCGCCATCATGCCCAGCTTCGTGGCCGCAGAGAGCGCATAGCCGATGCCCGCGACAGTCTTGCGCTTGCGCGTCCGGTCGGCGAGATAACCGCCGACCAGCCGGAGCAGCGCGGTCGCTCCGGTGTAGAGGCCGTCGACCAGCCCGTAAACCACAGGACTCAGATGCAAGCCGAGCACCAGGTAGATCGGCAGGATCGCGCTGACCATCTCGGCGGAGATGTCGGTGACCAGACTGACGGCCCCTAGCGCGACGACGTTCGAGCCGATCGCGCCAAGCTTGCACCGGGACACCGTGCCGCGGTTCTCCCGGCGACCGATGGTGGACAGGTACACGTGTTCGCCCTTCTACGGCCCGCGTGGGCGCCCACGCCAGACGCCAGGGCAAAAAGGATGAACCACGAAAGGGGAACACTTTTATGCGTAATTCCCGTCCACTCCGCGACCAGCACGTAAACAAAAGGAAACATCCGGCCGCCGTTGGCGATTTTTCACCGTTGGCCATCATTGGCCATGATCAGCACGGCGGCCAGGGCACGGCGGAGGTGCGAGGCGAGAATACGACATCGGCGACAACTCGCCAAACAGTCCGCCGAAAATACTCTTGCAAGATGTTCGATATAGCGAAAAGGTGGCAAGGCACAGCCGAACATCCCATCGTCGGATAGGACGTTTCAGACAGATACAACATACAACCGCGGGAAGGGGCGAATCGTGACAAGCGAGCGGGGTATATGGGCGTCTCTGACGATCGCTCACATCGAGCATGTCGGCCACCACCACGCGCATGGTGAAGGGTGCGGCCACGTCGCCATCCCGCACGATGATCACGTTGACTACGTGCATGACGGTCACTTGCACCGAGGCCACGCGGGTCACTACGACGAGTGTGAGGCGACCGAATACGCCTCGCATCCCGTGCATGACCACAAGCACGGCGAGAATTGCGGCCACGTCGCGGTGCCGCACGGTGATCACATCGACTATGTGCACGACGGCCACCGCCACGCCGCTCACGGAAACCACTACGACGAGCACTGAAGGCCCCCGGCCGAGACCGAGGTCCACGGCGGCATCGAATGGTGTAACGTCCGGTTCGGCCTCGCTTTCTTTTGTGTTCTCTTGCACGGCTTCCCTTCCTGCACCTCGCGCGGACCGGCGACCAGCTCGACGAGGGACAGGCGAAGCGCGACAGAACTCGCCTTGGTTTCCCAGTGATTGACTGGGAAAGCAGTCTGTTATCGAGGGCTGAAAAGAATAGGCGGCCATTCGTCTGGCCCCGTCTTACTGTCAGTTCCGGGGCCGGGAGGGGGGCTACTTGCCCCCGCCTATATCCCGATCTGACAATGGGCGCCACCCATTTGATCAGTTATTTCTTGATAACTGAGGAGAAACCGTCATGACGAATTCAATTGTTCGGCGCTCGCTGGCCGTGACAGGCGTGGCGATCTTCATGTCCGGGCTCCTGCCCGGGGCTGCTTCCGCCGCGGAGGCGCTACCGCAATTGCAGTGCGAGGGCCTGGTGGATCCCCCGGAGCTAGAGGACGACGGAGCTGTGCACGCGGAGGCCAACGCCAACTGCTCCCGCCGGGTGGACGTGGTCGGGGTACGAGTGTGGCTGCAGAAATACGACGACGAGGAATGGAAGGAAGTCGCGAAGGGTTCCGGCAGGAAGGAGAACGTTGACGGCGGGGAGGCCCACACCAAAGTTCGGTGCAAGTCAGGCGAGTACCGGACAGTAGCCACGTTCTACGCGCGCCACGCCAAGTATACCTACCAGAATCGTGGAGTGAGCTGGCCAGTCCGTATCCACTGCCGCTGACCCTGCGCTCGCAGCTTTATGACGACCTCTCGATCGGACATGAAGCTCGCTGTCCGCGACGGACGCTTCTGGTACTTCTTGAGGCTAGGTGTGTCCTGACCGAGAAAAGTGCTCCTGGGCTGGGAAATGAAGGTACCTAAGCTTATTCCCCATCATAACCAAGGAGCACTTTTCTGGTGCGGAACTTTTCCTCATGTCGGCGGATCCGACCGTCGAGACCGACGGCCGCGATGTGATCAACCAGGCCGGCACGGCCGCGTTACGGCTGATCGCCAACCGCACGGGCCTGACCGCAGTCCTCTCAAGAGCGTTGGCCCGTCGAGGGTTCACACCGGTCCATGACCGCGTCGAAGCCAGCATCCGCTGCGGCAAGAACACCGGCCTCGGGCACCTGCCCTCCACCTCCATCGCCATCAACCGCGCCAGGTGCGTGGCCGCCACGATCTCGATCGACTTGCTGTGCTGGCTGCGCCTGCTCTGCCTGGACGGTGTCCTTGCGAAAGCCGAACCCAAACCCTGCGCTACCGGCTGCTGCACACCGCCGCCCGCATCGTCCGGCGGCCAACGCAAACGCAGGATCCGCATCCCTGACACCTTGCCCTGGACCGAGCAACTGGCCACCCGCCTGCGCGTCCCGCTCGCCCTGTCACCACCGACCCGATGCTGATCAGCGAAATCCCTTGTCCCCGACCGAAAGGACTCACCCCGGCCCTGGAATCCGGCGCCCACCCGACGCGACAGTCGGGCCAGCAGCCTGAACCGCACCTTGACTACACCATCAACAACCACGCCGAAGATCAACATTTGAGGACCGAGACGTCAACCTGCCCCCGCGAATGATCAAGGTCAGCGTCGGGCACACCACCCGCGTCTTGGACCTTCCACGATCCTCACGACCGTCGAGCCGGCACCGACCGAAAGCACATCCGGACATGCCGCCTTGTTGACGAACAAGGGACACAACAAGCCTGCAGTCTGGACATAAAGTGGGTATCTTTGACGTTCGCCCGCCATCACGAGTCGAGCTCTCCCACCTCTTGGTCCAAATTGGACGGTCAGGGCGCCATTGATCTGGCGAGATCTGCCGTCGTGCGCGGTGCGCGCGCCAGGCGTGTTGGGTGTCGCATTGCCGCATCGTGCCTTTGTGGCGGATCGGTCGCGGTCTTTGGTCACGAACCGTCAATTTCGAGACCTGACAGTTGCCTTCGCATCCGAGCGAACGTCATCCCTCGCCACTTTCCTTCAGGCAACGGAGTTGAGAGTCTCCAGAGCCGGTGCGAGCGCGATTCGGTGTGCCTATTGGCAGGCTGGTGCCTCGATCGGGCGACTTGTGTGCGCATCGCACCTGCGCCACAGTCGAAGGATGGGTTATCGAGACCTGACGATCCGCGTCTTTGGGAACGTTTCCAACTGCCGGTACACCGCACTGGCCTGTGAGATCAGTGCGCGGCTGGCGGAGGTGGGATTGGACAGACGCGCAGTTCTGGTGACCGACGACAAGATCACCGGCGCCGAGATGGAGATCGCCAGCAGGGGCAGCCATATATGTCGTGTGCGCGGATAGTGAGCACATCAGCGAGTTAGGTCCGCCGATTCGGCGATCAACTGAACTCCAATGCGATGAGCTACCGCACCAACGCCACCGTGGACCTCGCCCTGGCGCTGGGCGTGCTGGAACACACTTCACTGTTCGTCCATGATCGACTGCTGTCCACATCGGACAACCCGTTCCGGATTCCCGGCGAGCTGTATGCGGTCCTGTCGGGTGCGGGAATCGCGTTGCGGTGGACCAAAAGCGTCCGCCCACCAACGGTTGGTACGAAGCGGGCAAGAGCACGAGGTCGAGAGTTTCGCAGCGGTCTCGCAAGGTAACCACCCACAGTGATTCGTCTTCGGCAGAGAGGGCTCGCAGCGTGAACCTTCCGGGAGAACACGAGCGCGTCGCACGCTTCACGGTGCCTACCAGGCCTGCGGACCTCCACGCGGTACGACATTGGGCCGCTCGTCACGTCACGGATCTGCCGCCGACTGTCCAGGCGGACGTCGTGCTGCTGTGCAACGCATTGGTCAGCAACGCCGAGACGCATCGTGGCGGGGTTCGAGAAATACGGCTACTGCGCCCGGACCCCGGTTGTGTACGGGTCGAGGTGGACGACTGGGCTCCCCCGCCAGTTGTCAGGCCCGCTCCGTCGAACTGGACGTCGGAAGGCCTGCACCTGCTGTTGATCGAGCGCCTGTGTGCCCGGTGGGGCGCGGCGCCGGGCCGGGCCGGCACGACCATGTGGGCATACGTGCCAGTGGTCGCGCCTCGGAAGGTTACGCACGCACGGCACACCTAGATCGGGAGCGACAAAACCAGCCTGCTATCAATAACCCGACGGTTTCGGATTGGTGTGTTCGACGACAAGACCTGCCTGCGCAACCAGTTGGCCGTAGACATCGGCCGCGACCCACCAGCCGTGCAGCTCGGTAGGCGTCTGTCCGGCGTAAGCGCTGGGTGCGTTGGAGCCGGGCGGCGAAACCGTGCCCAGTGGCAGCGTGTTGTTCAGGTGGGGGCCTCGGCGGAAGTGTCGCCAGAACTCGGCGTCGCCGGTGAGGTCCAGGCGGACGATGGGTGTCCCGTCGGGAATTTCGAAGTCCGGTTGCTGCAAGAACTTCTGCAATGTCACCGGACTGCTGATGTTCCGCGGCTCGTCGGCGCGAGTGCCGTCGAGCGGGGTAGCGACCGCGGTGACATTGTCGGCCTGGCCGACCTGGATCAGGTGGACGCGATAGCGCCGAAGGGCGGGTTCTGACACCATGGTCGTTCCTCGCTCTCGCGGATTTCTGTGTCGCACAGAGGTGCAGCGGGTTTGCGGAGCGAGTACGCCCGCCTCGTCGTGCTGGAACCGGCCGCCCAGGCTGTCGCCAGGCGGAACATGCCGGGGCTCTTGGTCCACGCGAGGGACACAGACCCATCGAGCCAGTGCGGTGCGGCCTCATCGGATAGGGCCGTTGGAAACGGCCCGCCGGAGTTGCCGTGTCGAGTCGTGCCCGATGTCAGCATGTTTCATGACGTCAGCCTTTGGCAAGGGGCCAATTACGCGGCTATCCCTCGTCGATCCCTCGCAGCTATGCCGTCCATAAAGGATGGTCGGATGTCTGCGGCAGGGCCGGACATCAGCGGCATGGTGGCAGGGTGTTGCCGGCGTCGTAAACGATCAGGCCGTCCGTGCGTAGCCGGGCGAGGTCGCTCGGCCGGTGCGGCTCCTGCCGACCGTCGTAGTGCAGGTGCAGGACCGGCACGTTGCGTGCCAGTGTCACGAAGTCGGCGATCATCCGTCGATGGCAGCGCCACCACACTGCCTCAGCGCACATGACCGCAGTGCACTGTGCCGCTGCGGTAGCCAACAGTTCGTCCATTGCTGCAAGGAATTTTGGCGAACGCATGTGGGCGGCGTACCCGGCGAAGGCGCGGTGACGCAGCGCGGTGTCGGGCGAGTCCGGTCTCGCTGAGCGCCAGCCGCCAAGCCGGCGCTCCCAGCACGCCGAAAGGCTTAGGACACGGGGTAAGGTCCGGTATGGACTCGGCCAAGCGTGCGTCGTGTGGCCAAAAGTGGCCACGTGGCCAGCAATGCAGGCCCGCCACCGCGGAGCTGGACAACTCGCCGACTCGGTATCCAATCAGGTAGTTGTCACGGTGTGCTGAGTGCTCGCCTGAGTCCACTCTGGTGGAAACCGGTGAAGGTCTGCTCGAGGCGAGGCGATCACGATGTCAGTCACCAGCATCTACAGGGCAGCAGAGCAGTTGGACGCTGTGCTTGACCGCGAAGACCGCGACGAGGAACTCGGACAGCTGTCTCCTCATGAACGGCTCTCGTGCCCGGTGCACCGCAGGTGGGTTCACCAGTGCGTCAGCTCGCCGTTGCATGTCATCCCGGTGACCGGGCACCGCTGGTGCCGTCGGTGCGAGTGCGCGCAGTTGATCGCGGTCGACGAGGTCAGTGGGACGGTGTCGATGTCGTGCCCGGGCTGCGGTGAGGTTCCGACTACGCTGGCCAGCCGTCAGATCATGCGGACGTGCCGGGCGAGTTTGGCCGCGTGGCGGCTGCATCGTGCCCCCGCGCGGACTCGAAACCAGCCCGGTGAACAGGGCCAGTCAACGGAGCCTGCCCTGTTCACCGGGTATCCAGCCTGATCGGCCTGCTGACCCCGTGATATCCCTGACTGGGAGAGCCTGTCTTGGTCAGCCGTGCATAAGGCGACCCTTGACCGAGACGGACTTCTCCGGCGATGGGCCCGTCACGGACTCAACAGTGCCCTCTCCGCATGCTTTCGGGGAGTCAACCTTATGGGTATTGCCGTCTTCCATCGTGTACCACAGCCGTACCCAGACGCACTTCCCGTCATCCTTCTTGTCGCGCACCTCTCCCTTGGACTGCCCGCCCTTCCAGCAGACCGTGCCCTCAGCGGATCCCCAGGGCTTGTCTTCTTTGAAGTTGCCGCAGTTGGCTTCTTGCAGCGCGGCGTGACTCTGCGGTGCAGGAGTTGCGTGCCCGGGACCGGCGAGGCACATCAGTGAAATACCGAGCGTCGTCGTGAGTCCGACCATGTACAACCAGTATTTACGCATCTAACCCTCTCTGGTGTGCGGTGAGTAAAAGCGAAAGCAGTTCATCGCAAAATTGGCGCCATACTGCGACAGAGCCCCAATACTAGGCCAGATGCTCAACAAGTGTAGGTGGCCATTTGCGCGGCCCCGGCCCTCACTTGTTCAAGGCCGCCGCCCGGTGCTCAACAGTCCACACTTCGCCGGTCAACTTGCAGTAGTACACGTGGAGCTTGTGCTGGAAAATATGCTGGAAAAGGCACGCGGAGCCGTCGCCAAGCACCGGGTTATGACTGATCTCACGGAAAGAACGATCAGGAAAGGCACTGGTCAGGACGTCGGTCTCCCAGACCCCTCGCCGAAGGACTTCGACGGCGAGATAGTACATACCGCGATAATAAAGAACATTCGGGGCCGCCAGAGTGGAGTTCGCGGAAAGGAGTACCTTCACGGGACTGTTCACCAGACCGCGGATGGACTTCGCCGACTTGACCAGGATCTCCCATTTCTTGGTGTCGTCACCGTGATACCAGTAGAGGTAGTACCGCCCACTTCGCGGATCTTTGAAAAGGTTCGGATTCTGGTTTCGCCACCCCTTCTCGGGTGGAACGAGCGTGACCGGATCGGTGAAGTGCAGGCCATCGTGGCTCGTCCGCGTCACGATGTAGCTGTCGCCGCAGTAATCCACGGTGTGCACCATGCGGAACTCATCCTTGATCAGCAGGACGGATGGCCACCGTTCACCGTGCTCGTGAAACAGGGGAACGGGATCCTTCACCCAGTTGACGAGATCATTGCTCCACGCCCGGCCGATGCCGCCGCATTCTTGAAGACCGTAGTAACCCCAATACCGGTATCCGCCGCGAGGGACGTCGACCACGCTCAACGTGTGCGGCGCTTCGGTCTCCCAACCGGACTGGGTCAGAACGGTCGTCGGCGGGCCAAGCGGAAAGTAAGTGGCCTCGGACGGCGATGACTCGCCGAATGCCGCCTGAGGACTGGTACCGAAAAGCACGACCAGAGTCATTACTCCCACGATCGCGCGCTGCCGCAGGGGCATTTTTGCCACCTCTCAATCGCCAGTGTGCTGCCTATACCATGGTCCACGAATATGGGTTCACAGGCAGTGGCCGAGCAATTGGCCTCTTGTCCAAGAACGACATCCGAAGCACGCTGGCATTGGCAGCCCGGTCCCCGGGTTCCGTAATCGGATTGCGGCTTGTCGAGTCGCCCGCTCGGGAGTGGTTCAGAAATGGTCGGCAAAAGCACAGAATCCGCAGAGCTCGACCGGCACACCAGCGGCGGGTCCGAACCGGTACGCAGGGGACGGCACTTCCTCTGTCGCGATGGCCGGGCGTTCGTGCCGGTAGGCACCCATGTGGTGCCGAGGTCGGGTCCGGACTGGGCAAAGCGGGTAGGTGCTGAGGCGTTCGAGGAGGCGTTCGCGCAGCTCGCCTCGCTCGGGTTGGACACTGCGCGTATCGACGTGCTGTGGGAGGCCGTGGAGCCTGCTCCGGGACAGTACGACGAGGCGCATCTCGCGGTCCTCGACGAGATTCTCGCCGCTGCTCGCAAGCACGGCGTGCTACTGCATCCCTGCCTGTTCGTCGGCGGTGAAGTCGGAGACGCGTACTGGGACATACCGTGGCGTAACGGGCGTAACCCGCACACCGACGCGGAGCTGCTGCTGGCGCAAGCTGCGCAGGCGCGGATGCTGGCGGAGCGCTGGCGTGGCGATCCCGCTGTGCTCGGCTGGGATCTCACCGATGAGCCGCCGTACTGGATCATCGCCGGAACGACCGATGCCGAAGCGCGCGGCTGGACCTCTGACCTGGTCACGGCACTGCGCGGAGAGGACCCAGAGCACCTGATCACCATCGGCACGGCGTCGCAGGAGGTGACGGGCGGCCCCTTCCGTGCCGACGTGGTGGCCGATCTGCTCGACTTCACCTGCGTGCATCCGTACCCGATCTATTCGCCGGACCTGTTTCCGGACGGGTTGCTCGATCCCCGGATGACTCACTCCGCGGCGTTCGAGACGGCACTGACGGCAGGCGCGGGCCGGCCGGTGATGCTGCAGGAGTTCGGTGCCTCCTCCGCCCAGTACCACCCTGAGCGGATCGCGGACTACGACCGGTTGTTCCTCTGGTCGAGTTTCGGCCGCGGCGCCATCGGGTTTCTGTCCTGGTGCTGGTCGGATGCCGAGCCGGAGGCCTACCGGCGCGTCCCGTACGTGCGGTGGCCGCACGAGACTCAGTTCGGCTTCACCGATGCCTTCGGAAACGTGCGGCCACGTGGACGGGTGCTGGCCGAGTTCGCGGAAGCCATCCGCGGTCTCGACCTCGACGGCTACGCCGGGTGCGGGCCGGATCCGCGAGCCGGCATCGTGGTGCCGTACGAGTACGTGCACCCTTACGACCGGAGATTCTTCCGTCTCGACGAGAAGTCCGGCATCTACACCCCGGCCGAGCCGGTGTGGAATCCCGATCCGGGTGTCGTACCTCTCGTACACGGGTGGCTGAACGCGTTCGTCCTGGCCGCCCGCGCCGGCATCTCGGTCCGCTTTCCTCGGGAACGCCCGCAGGACGACCAATGGCCTGAGCTTCGCCTGTTGCTGCTACCGGCACCGTTGACGACCACTTCGACGACGCTGTGGCACGTGCGGACCACCTTCTGGCGAGGCGCACCCGCTTTCCACGCCGCAGGGGGAACGGTGTACCTGTCGCTGTCAGCCGACAGTGCCATTCCCGAGATGACCGAGCTGGCTGGATGCCGGATTCTCGACAGGGAACCCGCGGACCAGGCCGTGCGGATGACTTTCGTCGAGCCATGGGGGCCGTTCGCTCCTGGCGACACCATCGAGATTCCGGCTGCCGACGACAACCCGTCCACTCGAGGAGTCCTGCTCGACGTCGTCGACGCCCGCACAGTCGCGGTCGACGAGCACGAGCACCCGGTGCTCGTGGTGGCCGACCGAGCCAACGGACACACCGTGACCTGCGCTTTCCCAATCGAGTTGCTATTGGCGCGCATCCCCGACGCGCACCGGCGCCATGCGGACTGGTATGGCTTGTACGCCGGTTTGGCCGAGCTGAGCAACGCCCGGGAGGACGCCTGGGCCGATCACGCCGATGTCACCAGCGGGGTCCTGCTCGGTGACCGTGGCGGGCTGGTCGCGTTGACCAATCACAGCCCTGCACAAGTGGAGTTCGACCTCGTGCTGCCGTCAGGCGCAAGGGACAGGGTCAGGTTGGACGCCTACGACTCGACCCTGGTGACCTGGGATCAGTCCGCCTCGTAGTAGACGACGCAGTTAGGGCGTGTCTGACGGACCCCGATCGCGATAGCCGGGCCGAGGCTCTCATCGACCGGGATCCATCAGACACGCCTTAGACCGTTACGACTTCTGGGCCGCGTTCGGCTATCGCGTGCGCCAGTGCGGAGTCGACGTTCTTGTCGGTGACCACGGTGTCGAGCTGCTCGACGCCGCAGACTCTGGCGAACGCGATCGTGCCGATCTTGGTGCTGTCGGTCACCACGATCTTGCGCCGGGCGCTGGCCGCGGCAGCCTGCTTCACCGCAGCGTCCTCGGGAATGTATTCCGTGACACCGGCTTCGGGGTCCACCCCGCCCGCCGAGAGCACGACCGTGTCAAAGTACAGGTCGGTGAACGCACGCTGCGTCATCGCGCCGATGATCGAGCGTTCACCTGGTCTGGTGATGCCACCGGGGATCATCACGGTGAGGCCCGGCTCGTCGGCGAGCAGGTCCGCGATCCGCAGGCTGAGCGCGAGCACTCGCAGGTTTCGCCGTCCCCGCAACGCCTTCGCCACCTCGAGCGTGGTGGTTCCGGCATCGATGATGACGGTTTCGCCGTCGTGTATCAGTTCGGCGGCCGCTCGGCCGATCCGCTCTTTCTCGTCGACGCGCTGCAGGCGGCGCGCATGGTAGGCCGGTTCGTAGCTTCGGGACGGCGGGGCGGCGGCACCGCCGTGCACCCGGGTAAGAGCGCCGACTTGTTCCAGCGCCTCGAGGTCGCGGCGAATCGTCATCTCCGACACACCGATCCGGGCGGCGAGTTCCGACACCTGGACGTTTCCCTTGGCCTGTACCAAATCCAGGATCAGCTGGTGGCGGTTCTGCTTGCTCATGGGTTTTCGGAATCCTCGCTGACCAGGTGCGGCGTGTCCGGCGCATGGTAACCGGCAGCGGAGCTCAGCACGGCCGGTAAAGGTATTTGGCGACGCCGGGCTCATCGACATTCGCCGCGGTGGCCATCACGATCGACGTCGTCGACTCCGGCTGGACGGGTTGCCCCTTGACCGCGGCCAGTGCCTGCTCCACGCCCTTTTCGCCGATCTCGAAGGGCTTGTGCAGCAACAGCTCGGCGACTTCGCCCTTCTTCAGCTGGTCCACCTGGAACGGCTGTGCGTCGCCGGAGATGAACTTCACCCGGTCCTGTTTTCCGGCCTCGCGAAGCGCGGTCACGACGCCCTGGGCGTCACCGCCGTTGAGGGTGAACACCGCGGCCAGATCGGGGTGCACGGACAGCGTCGCCGCGACCAGACTCGCCGACTTCGCGGCGTCACCCCCGCTGAACTGGGTGGGAACCAGCTGAAGTCCGGGATATCGAGTCAGCGCGTCAGTAAGTCCCTGGCGGCTGAGATCGCTGGTTGTCACGCCGGGCGGACTCGCGATGACCAGGATCTTGCCCTGGCCGTTCACCAGGGTGTTGAGCCGCCTGGCGGCTGCGGCGCCGAGCTGCACGTAGTCCGAACCGACGGCCGCGGCGACGATGTCCTTGTTCTTCAACGTGGTGTCGACCGTCACGATCTTGGTGCCGGCGGCGTGGATCTGCTTCAGCGGCGGGTACAGCGCGGTGTCGTCCGTAGGTGCGATCAGCACCGCGGCCGGGCGTTTCGCGGCCACCGAGTTGACGATCTGGACCTGCAACGAGGTGTCGAAGGCGCGGGGACCTTGCAGGTCCAGTTCCACACCGAGGCGGTTTGCCGCCGCCTTGGCCCCACACTCCATCGCCTTGTAGAAATCGTCGCCTTCGTTCCCCACGATCAGGGTCATCTTGGGCCGGGTCGATGCCCCTTCCTCGGTATTGCCGCATCCGTTGATGCCGATGGCCAAGGCCAGCGTCACCGCGGAGAGGGCTATGAGCTTCGTACGCATGATGGTGGTGCTCCTTCGGCAAACGCCGGTCAACCGGAAGTCCGCGCGCGACGCAACTGGTCGGCCAGCACAGCGATGATGAGCACGGCCCCGACGGCGACGTGTTGCCAGTACGGGACCAGGCCCATGATGACGAAACCGTTCTGCAGCACGGCCGGGATGAAGATGCCGATGCAGGTGCCGATGATCGTGCCGATCCCGCCGAACAGGCTCGTGCCACCGATGACCACAGCGGTGATCACCTGCAGGTTGTCGGTCGCGTGCCCGGCTATGGTGGTCGTGCCGAACCGCGCCAACGACAGGTAACCGGCGAGGCCGGCCAGCGCCCCGGCGAGCGCGTACACAGTGATCAGATGTGATTTGACGTTGATGGTCGCCCGTTCGGCCGCCTGCATGTTGGCGCCGATGGCGTAGGTGTGCCGGCCGAATCGGGTCTGCGCGAGCAGGACACCGAACACGCCCGCGACTCCGAGGGCGATCAGCACGAGCCAGGGCACGCCTGCCACCCGGCCGCCCCCCATCTCCACCAGCACGCCAGGGACCGTCCGGACGTCCAGGCCGTCGGTCATGATGTAGGCGAGACCGAGCGCGGCGCCCAACGTGCCGAGGGTGACCACGAATGAAGGGATCTTCGCGTGCGCGACGAGTACGCCGTTGAGTACGCCCCACCCCGCGCCGCTGGCCACCCCCAGGACCAAGCCAGCGAGCGCGGTGCCCCAACCGCCCCCACCCATCACGCCCATCGCCTTGGCCGACACCACTCCGGAGAACACCAGAACCGATCCCACGGACAGGTCGATGCCGGCGGTGATGATCACGAACGTCGAACCGACCGCAAGTACCAGCAGCACGGCGGCGTCGATAGCGATGTTCCTGGCGTTGTCGGTGGTGGCGAACTCGGCGGGGGCGAGCACCGAGAAGATCGCGATGACGACCACAAGGACGAGGAAGATCACGCTGGTGGGGCGGCCGGTCAGCCGCCGTAGCCGGGTCGCCGCCTGAAGAGGCGTCGAGGCGGCGTCGCTCGTGTGCCGCCCTGCTTGCCGAACTCGGCTCACCGCTGGCCTCCGTTCACTGTGTCCCACTCGTCCGACAGGTCCTCGGTTTCCGCCCCCGTGATGGCGGCGACCAGGCTTTCGGTTGTCGCGTCGGCGGCACGAAGCCGGGCGACCCGTCTGCCGAGGCGCATCACCTCGATGCGGTCCGCGACCGCGAGCACCTCGGGGACGCTGTGACTGATGAGCACCACCGCCACCCCGGAGGACCGGACACGCTCGATGAGTCCCAGCACGTTGCGGGTCTGGGTGACTCCAAGCGCGGCCGTCGGCTCGTCCATGAAGACCACCCGGCTGGCCCACATCACGGCTCGGCACACCGCGACGCCTTGACGCTGGCCGCCGGACAGCGACTCCACCGCGCCGTGCTCGGCGCGCACTGTGACCCCGAGCCGGTCGAAGGCTTGGCGCGCCTGTGCCCGCATGGCGGCGTGGTCCAGAAAACCGAGCCGCCCAAACAGCCCTTTGCGGACCAACTCCCGGCCGAGGAACAGGTTCGCGGGCGGGTCGAGCGTGTCGGCCAATGCGAGATCCTGGTACACGGTCTCGATTCCGCGCCTGCGGGCGTCCTGTGCGGATGTCAACGACACGCGTTCGCCGTCGAACCAGATCTCCCCGGCGTCCGGGGTCAGCACGCCGGAGAGCGCCTTGACAAGGGTGCTCTTCCCCGCGCCGTTGTCCCCCATGAGGGCGACCACCTCACCCTCGCACACTTCGAAGTCGGCTCCGCGTAGCGCTTCGACGTGACCGAAGCTCTTCCTGATGCCGCGAGCCTCGAGCAATGCCGGTGGACTCGCCATCCTGTCTCCTTGTGCTGTCTGTCGATGTTTGTGACGAAACGTACACATCCGAACAGACAATAACAATCAGTTCGAACAAAGATCTTGTTCGGATGGGTTGTTTTTGTGATCGGACCTGTGTGACGCTCCGTTCGTGCGGTCCGTGTGCTTCCCGATGCGCCCAAGGAGAACGCTGTGCCCGACTCCCCTGAGCAACCTCTCCAGCAGTTGCCCCAATACGTCCTGGACATCCTGGGGCAGCCACTGGCCCTGCGCGGCCTGCTGACCGCGGGGCTGGGCTCGGCGGCGACCAACTTCCTGTCCCAAGGGCTCGCGGGCTTCGACCGGATCCTGATCACCGGAATGGGTGCCTCCCTGTACGCGAGCTACCCGAGCTACCTGCGCCTGGCCAGGGCCGGTCTGCCGGTCTGGTTGGTGGAGACCGGGGAGTTGCTGCATGACGTGCCGGAACTGGTCACCGACCGCTCACTGCTGTGGGTGGCGTCGCAGTCCGGCGAATCAGCGGAGGTCCAGGCTCTGCTCGAACGGTGCGTCACCCCTCGGCCAACCGTGCTGGGCATCGTGAACAACGCCGACAGCGCATTGGCCCAGGCGGCCGATGTTGTCATCGAACTGCATGCCGGCGAGGAGAGGGCGGTGAGCACTCGAACGTACGTCAACACGCTCGCCGCGTCAGCGCTCGCCGTCCGCCTCGCCCTCGGTGAGCCCGAGAGCACCGATCTCTTCGCCGCGGTCGGCGCCGTGCAGCGCTACCTTGACGACTGGCGTGCGCACGCCGACGCGATCGGCGACGCGATATCCACACCGGACACCCTGTTCATCCTCGCTCGGGGAGCGTCCCTCGCTGCGGCGAACGCCGGGGCACTGATCATCAAAGAAGCGGCGAAATACCACGCGGAAGCACAGAGCACCAGCCAGTTCCGGCACGGGCCGCTGGAGATGGTCGCCGAGGGCGTCACCGCCGTGCTGCTCGAAGGCGATCGCCACACCGCCCCGCTCGGCCAACGACTGGCCGATGACATCCGCCGGTACGGCGGGCGAGTTGTCTGGCTCGGCCAGACGGTGCCCGACCCGGACGCCCTTTCCCTGGCGGCCTGCCGCGGGGCGGCGCGGCACATCGCGGAGATCCTCCCGCTGCAGTTGCTCAGCGTCGTACTCGCCGAGCGCGCCGCCATCGAGCCAGGCGTGTTCCGCCACCTGGAAAAGGTCACAAGAGTCCTGTAATCCACTGGAGGTACGAACGATGGCCGAAGCCTCCCCTGAGGACAAGAACCACACCACGCTCGCACTGGACATCGGCGGCACGTGGATCCGTGCCGCCGCGGTCACCCACGATGGAATGTTGCTCGGTGTGCGCAAGCAAGCAAACCCTCCCACCGGTTCCGCGACGGAGATCCTCGCGTTGTGTGCGCAACTGGCTGACGAGGCGTGGGCTGCCAGCCCCGTGCCGCCGCTGGGGCTTGGAGTGAGCACGACCGGGCCGGTGAATCCGCGGACCGGTGTCCTGTACGACCCGCCGAACACACCAGCCGGATTCTCCGGCCTGCCCCTCGGTCAGTACCTGCGAGAACAATTGGACCTGGCGGTGGTCGTGGACCGGGACACCAACGCGGCGGCGCTCGCCGAGCAGCGTTTCGGCGCGGCCCGAGGCTGCACTGACTTCGTGTACCTCACGGTCTCAACGGGCATCGGCGCCGCGGTCATAGCCGACGGCGAGCTGTTGCGTGGCGCCGACGGTGCTGCCGGGGAGCTCGGCCATGCAGTGGTTGCGCCTGACGGGCCGGTGTGTGGCTGCGGCCGCCGCGGCTGTCTCGAAGCGGTCGCGGCCGGACCTGCGATCGGCCGGGCCGCGGACCAGTACGCCCGGGCCAACCCCGGATCCGGCCTGGCCCAGCTGCGTGACTCGCTCGGCGGCACTCCATTGCGAGGCCACCACGTCGGCGCCGCGGCCCTGGACGGCGACCCCGATGCGCGCAAGATCCTGGCCGCCGTCGGAGCGGCCGTGGTCTCCAGCATCGTCGACATCGTCAACGTGTTCAATCCACAGCGGGTAGTGCTGGGCGGCGGCGTCGCGATGGCCCAACCAAACTGGATAGAAGAAGCGAACGACGCATTGCGACAGTCAGCGCTGCAACCAGCGAGCGAGACCGCCCGCGTCGTCCCGACCGAGCTCGGCGACAACGGCGGGCTACTCGGCGCCGCGCTCCTGCTCGACCAGCCAGATCATGGTGCCCGGCACCGCCGCCGAGAATAGTCGATCTTCGTGTCGATTTAGTTCAGCGCATATCTTGTTGACGGTTTGACTGGGCAATCCAGTCAAACCGTCAACAATTTATGATTCACCTATTGTCGCGGTCGGAACGGACGTCGCCGACACACGGCCCGACTTGACACTTCGATCGACCTGCCGATTCACCATCGGCTCAGTCATTACACGGAGTAGCATCGAACGGACTCGCCCCCACCATTCGTGTCATTGACACGAGTATGGCCTCGTGAAACCTTCGCGTGGCCTGGACGGGTCGATGTCAATGGAGAATCGATTTCGTCGAACGCATTCGCCAGGCGTTGAGATAGCTATTCCGTGAATCGGAGGATCAGTGTTCGTATGCGCTGGGTCTGTGTCTGACGGTGATGCACCGGGAGGGGAGGGAGACCGGCGGCTGGTCTACCGGC
>JOAA01000044.1 GCA_000720375.1 Rhodococcus rhodnii
GGACCAGCTCACGAATCCGCGAGATGGCCTCGTCGGTCAGTGACATCTCGGCTGATCTCCTGCCACACCTCAGCGGCCGGACGGGTATCGGGCCTGGTCAATCCCCATCGTAGTGAGGTGCCGGCCGAACGCCTCCACACTCACCGGGCAGTCGCCCGATAGGTGTGGCCGGACTCGACGGCAAACTCGATCAGATCGGCCTCGGGCCGCTGCGGCTGGATCTGGCCGCCGCTGGTCTCGTCGCGCAACTCGTAGCTGCCGGTGAACATCCGGCTGCGGACCCTGGCAGTGCCGCCGCGGTCGGCAATGAGGGACAGTTCGGAAATCCGGCCATTACTCCACGCGGCACCGACGGTGTATCCGCCACGCCCACGCAAACCCGTGACACGCCCTGCCGGCCAGGCCGGTGGCAGCGCGGGCAGCAGATGCAGTTCGTTGTTGTGGCTGTGCAGCAGCATTTCCGCGATGCCGGAGGTCGCGCCGAAGTTGCCGTCGATCTGGAACGGCGGGTGCAGGTCGAACATGTTGGGCGCGAGCCTTGCCGTCGTCACGAGATCACGGATCAGCTTGTGGGCGCGAGCACCTTCCTCCATCCGCGCCCAGAAGTTGATCTTCCAGGCGAGCGACCAGCCGGTACCGGCGTCGCCGCGCAGCTCCAGGGTCCGGCGGGCGGCCGTGTACAGCTGGGGCGTGCCGCGCTTGGTGATCTGGTTGCTGGGATGCAGACCGTACAGGTGCGAGATGTGCCGATGCCCCGGCTCGGTCTCCACCCAGTCGTAGAGCCACTCCTGGATGTTCCATGTCCATCGTGGGCCCCGCACACACGCTCGCGTTCGCGTGGTGCGCCAGCTCCGGCGAGTTCGACGGATTGGTCACCAATGTTCTCAGCGTCGGTTCCTCGACCAGGGTGTCCAGAAAGAACTGGGCGGCGCCCTTCATCGCTGGGTAGTTGTCACGCAGGAAACCGAGATCACCGGTGAACCGGTAGTGATCCCAGATCATCGTGGCCAGCCAGGCGCCGCCGGTCTGCCACATCCCCCAGAACGCGCCATCGACGACCGAGGATCCCCGCCAGGCGTCGGTGTTGTGATGCGTCACCCAGCCGCGGGCACCGTACTGCACCTGCGCTGTACGGGCACCGGTCACCGTAAGGTCGTTGACCATCTTGGCCACCGGCTCGAAGCACTCGGCGAGGTTCGTCGAGCCGGCAGGCCAGTAGTTCATCGGCAGGTTGGCGTTGATGGTGTACTTCGAGTCCCACGACGGGGCCATCTGGTCGTTCCAGATGCCTTGCAGATTGGCCGGCTGGGTACCCGGCCGCGAGGACGAGATGAGCAGATACCGGCCGTACTGGAACAGCAGGGCGGAGAACTGCGGGTCGTTGACCGAGTTGTGCTGGGTGATCCGGACGTCGGTCGGCTGGTCGGCCGCTGAGGTGCGGCCGAGGTCGATGGTGGTGCGCCCGAACAGCTTCTGGTAGTCGGCCACGTGACGGGCGCGAAGCGTGTCGTACGGCGTACCTTGAGCGGAGTTCAGGCGATTGCGGGCGAGTCCCTGGTAGTCACCACCCACGTTCCGGTAGTCGACGTAGCTGGTGCCGATCGAGATCAGCAGCGTCACACTGTCCGCATTGGACACTCGAAGCGTGCCGCCTGAGCTGGTGGTGGTCCCGCCGGTGGTGATCGCCCTGGCCAACGCGAGGAACCTGACCGTTCCAGCGATACCCCGCTGATCGCCGGAACGCCCGTCCAACGCGATCGTCGTGCTGTCCGGACTGGACACAGCCGCCCGCTGCGGTGTGCTGAACGATGCCGAGAACGAAACGGACCCAGGCGTCTCAGCCGTCAGGCGCACAGCGATCACCTGGTCCGGCGCGCTGGCGATCACCTCTCGCCGGTGCCGCACGTTGTTCGCCACGTACGTGACAACCGTGGTGGCTGTGGTCAGATCGAGCCACCGCTGGTAGCCGGATATCCCACTCGCACCGGGAAAGGTGAGCCTGAGGTCGCCAACCGGCTGATAGGCCAGCTGCCCGCCCGGGTTTCCCAGCATCGTCTGGTTGATCAGGTCTTGTGCCTGCGTCCACTGATTGGCGAACACCCGCCGCCGGATCTCCGCGAGGTTGGCCGCGCCCCGTGGGTTGCTGTAGTCGTGGGGGCCACCCGCCCAGACCGTGTCCTCGTTGAGCTGCAACCGTTCCGTGTCGGTGTTGCCGAACACCATCGCGCCGATCCTGCCGTTGCCGATCGGCAACGCCCGAAGCCAGTCCGAGCCAGCCGACCTGTCGTACCACAGCGCCAGATCGTTGACCGCTCGTACTTCCGGGGGCGCCACCGACCCGGCACGGGCGTCGGCGGCCCATTGACCGGGCAGCAGCATGGCACCCGCACCCGCCGCGCCGAACTTGATCGCTTGCCGTCGCGTCACATCCGACATGTCCATCCTCCAGTCAGACGGCTCGGGCGGCGTCCCGGATGCCGCCGAGGAGCGTGCGGGGGAATCATGCGTCCGAATAGGACAGTGGCGCGAGACAGGTGGACGAGAAGAGCGGAACCCGGAAGCCGCGCCAACACGCACCGCCATCCAACAAGACATCATATGTCTGCGTCATTCCATGTCAAGCGTAGCCATGCAAGCCACCAAGCATCGGTTGTACAGACGGGCAATCCGAGGTGCGTTTCGATACTTTCGAAGCAGAGCTACATGCAGACATATGACGTCATGATGGAAACGCTATCGGTCCACTAGGGACAACTGACGCTGCGCATGCCAGTACGGCATCATCTTGTTCACGCTCACATTCAACTGGCCGGTGGCGAAACCCACCGCATCAACAAGATCGATCGGCGCCCATCGTCACGGCAAACTTCGGTTGCCAGGGCGATCTGAACGATCCTCCCGACGTGATCGTGATGTTAGCGCTCACAACTTTCGTTGACTGCCGATACCAGTAGCGCTACATTGGCCCGAAGTCAAGGTCACGGGCCGAGGTGTCACCCGCCCCGCCGGGCTACCCGCCGCGACCATCCGTCAACGATGACGTTGGAGACTTTCGATGCGAGGAAATTCCTGCGCCGCGCCTCTCCATCCGCCCGCGCGCCGACGTCCGGGCGCTCCACCGAACGCGCCAAGGTCGCGCCCGCCAGGGTGACACACCGCGCTTTCGGCCGCGTCCTGCAGCGCGACGCCGATCGCGATTCCTCTTCCCCAGTCCGGTTCACCGTCGACGGCCGGGCTGCTCACACTCGCTCACCTTCCCTGCATTGAAGGTCCTATGAACCCGATGACCAAACTGCGGGCCGCTTTGTCAGCGACCGTGTTGCTCACCGCGCTGTGCGCGCATTCCGCGGAAGCCACGCCGTCCATCAAGGACGCCAGTGGTGGCGGGCTCGCCGATCCCGTACGGATCATGCCGTTGGGTGACTCGATCACCCACGGTGGCTCGATCGGCGGCTATCGCCTCGACCTCGGCACGAAACTACGTGCCGCCGGGCGCACGATCGACTTCGTCGGCTCCATGACCGACGGTCCGGCGAGCATGCCCGACCGCAATCACGAAGGCCATCCCGGCTGGACGATCGCCCAGATCGACGCCAACGTGGTGAACTGGCTGCGCACGTACAACCCGCGCACGATCCTGCTGCACATCGGCACCAACGACATGTACGGCAGCGATCCGGCGGGCGCCCCGCGACGACTGTCCACTTTGATCGACCGGATCACGGCCCAGTCGCCGAACTCCGACCTGTTCGTGGCGACGATCATCCCGATCCGGTTCGCTGACCAAACCGTGCGGAACTTCAACAACGCCGTCAAACCGATGGTGCGTGCCAAGGCCTCCGCGGGCAAGCGCGTTCACCTGGTCGACATGTATCCCTCGGTGCCGGTCGCGGACCTGCCCGACGGCATCCATCCCAATGCCGCCGGCTACAGCAAGATGGCCACCACTTGGTACAACGCCTTGCGATCCGTGCCGGGCAGCACCAACTCCGGCGAAACCTCCACTGCCGGCGGCACGGACTTCGTCCAGGGGCCTGGCGGGCTGCCCAACAGCTTCCGCTGGTCGTCCAGTGGCGTGTTGATCAGCCCGAAACCGGACTCCAGCCACCAGCCGGTGTCGGTCAAGGACCCGAGTGTCGTCTACCACAACGGCAAGTACCACGTGTTCGCGTCGATATACACCAACGGCTACAACATGATCTACACCAGTTTCAGCGACTGGTCCCAAGCATCCTCCGCACCGCACTACTACCTCGACCGCTCGGGGATCGGATCCGGCTATCGCGCCGCGCCACAGGTGTTCTACTTCGCTCCGCAGCGCCTGTGGTACCTGGTGTACCAGACCGGTGCGGGTGGCTCGTACTCCACCACGACGGACATCAGCCGCCCGGAAACCTGGTCGGCGCCCAGGAACTTCTACTCGTCGATGCCGCAGATCATCCGGGACAATATCGGCAACGGCTACTGGGTCGACTTCTGGAACGTCTGTGACTCCGCCAAGTGCTACCTGTTCTCGTCCGACGACAACGGGCACCTCTACCGCTCCGAGACCACGCTCGCCAACTTCCCCAACGGCTTCACCAACACGGTGATCGCCATGCAGGACCCCAACCGCAACAAGCTGTTCGAGGCGGCCAACGTCTACAAGATCCAAGGAAGCAACACCTATCTGCTTGTCCATGAGGCGATCGGATCCGACGGGCGCCGTTGGTTCCGGTCATGGACCGCGCCCGCCATCATCGGCCCGTGGACCGCACTGGCCGACACCGAGTCCAACCCGTTCGCCAGGGCCAACAACGTGACGTTCCCGAGCGGACAGTGGACCCGGGACATCAGCCACGGCGAGATGATCCGCTCGGGCACCGACCAGATCATGGAAATCAGCCCCTGCGACCTGCGGTACGTCTACCAAGGACTCAATCCGAACGCGGGCGGCGAATACAACCGGCTGCCCTGGCGCCTCGGCCTGCTCACCCAGACCAACTCCGCCTGCTGACCTCGGGCATCGAATTCCGAAAGGGAATCCCATGTCACGTCAACGCCTCCGGGCACTTGGCGCCTCGGTCGCCGCCGTGCTCGGACTGATGGCAGGGCCGTCCGCACAGGCAGGCGCGGACGACGCCCAGCCTGCGGCGAACTTCACCAACCCGGTTCTCTGGCAGGATTTCGCGGACATCGACATCTTGCGCGTGGACGACACGTACTACTACTCGGCGTCCACAATGCACTACTCCCCCGGCGCACCGATCCTGCGGTCCTATGACCTGGTCAACTGGGAGTTCGCCGGTCACTCCGTGCCCCGGCTGGACTTCGGCGCCAAGTACGACATGAGCGGTGGTCGCGGCTACGTGCGCGGCATCTGGGCGTCGTTCCTAAACTACCGCAAGAGCAACAAGACGTTCTACTGGGGCGGCTGCATCGACTTCGCCAGGACCTATATCCACACCGCGACCGCCGTAGACGGCCAATGGTCCCGGCACACCACCATCAACAAGTGCTACTACGACGCTGGAATGCTGGTCGACGACAACGACACGATGTACATCGCGTACGGCAACTCGAACATCAGCGTCGCGCAGCTTTCACCGGACGGTAAGACCGAAGTCCGCTCACAGCAGGTCTTCACCACACCTCAGAACATCGGAACCCTTGAGGGCGCGCGCTTCTACAAGCGCAACGGCAACTACTACATCTTCCTCACCCGGCCCGCCAACGGCCAGTACATTCTCAAGGCCAGCAACCCGTTCGGTCCGTACACCCTGCAGCAGGTGCTGCTGGACATGCCTGGCCCGATCGCCGGTGGCGGTGTGCCGCACCAGGGCGGCCTGGTGCAGACGCAGAACGGCGACTGGTACTACATGGCGTTCGTCGACTCGTATCCCGGCGGGCGCGTGCCAGTACTCGCTCCGATCACGTGGACGTCCGACGGATGGCCGCGCATCCAGACCGTGAACAATGCCTGGGGCGCCAGCTATCCGATGCCCTTGCCGCCGCGTCCGGTGAAACCGATGACAGGCGTGGACACCTTCAGCGGCACGACTCTCGGCCCGCAGTGGGAGTGGAACCACAACCCAGACACCAGCAAGTACTCGGTCAACAACGGGCTGCGCCTGCAGACGGCGACCGTGACCAACGACCTGTACTCGGCCCGGAACACGCTCACCCACCGCATCCAGGGCCCGTCGTCCACCGGCACAGTCACTCTTGACCTCTCGTCCATGCGGGACGGTGACCGGACCGGCTTGGCCATGCTGCGCGATTCGTCGGCATGGATCGGGGTCAAACGGGATGGCGGTCGCAACCGGGTCGTCATGGTCAACAACCTGACCATGGACAACAACTGGAACACCACCGGCACCGGTACCGAGGTCGCGAGCGCGGGCTTGTCGGCGACGAGAATCTGGTTGCGCGCCAATGCCGACATCCGGCCAGGGGCAGGACGTCAGGCGCGGTTCTCCTACAGCACCGACGGCGTGAACTTCACTCCACTTGGCCCGGCGTTCACGCTCAAGAACGCGTGGCAGTTCTTCATGGGCTACCGCTTCGGCATCTTCAACCACGCCACCAGTTCCCTCGGCGGAGCGGTCACCGTGCAGCGATTCGAACTCGCCACTCCCTGACCTCTGCAGTCCGGCAATCGAACCTCAGCGAGCAGCACGACACCACCTTCCGCGTCACTCCCCGTTCTCCTCTGGAGGTTGACTGTGCGATACGCCATTCGTAAGGCGGTCGCCTGGACCGTCGGCATTTTCTGTGCCGTTGTGGTGTTCCCGGCGGTCGCTGTCGCTGACAATCCCATCGTCCAACACATCTACACTGCCGACCCCGCTCCGATGGTCCACAACGGCCGGGTATACCTCTACACCGGACATGACGAGGACGGCTCCACGACCTTCACGATGAAGGAATGGCGGGTGTGGTCGTCCGCGGACATGGTGAACTGGACCGACCACGGCTCCCCGATGAGCCTGGCCACGTTCTCATGGGCGAGCACGAACGCATGGGCAGGCCACACCATCCAACGGAACGGAATGTTCTACTGGTACGTCCCGGTGACCAACCGGGCGACCGGCAGGATGGCCATCGGAGTCGGCGTTTCCAACAGTCCCACAGGTCCTTTCCGGGACGCCCTCGGACGTCCGTTGGTGGAGAACGGTGAGATCGACCCCGCCGCCTTCATCGACGACAACGGACAAGCCTACCTGTACTGGGGCAACCCCAACCTCTGGTACGTGCGCCTGAACCCCGACATGATCTCGTACTCCGGCAGCGCGACCCGAATCCCCCTCACCACCGCCGGATTCGGCACCCGTACCGGCAACCCGAGCAGGCCGACCCTCTATGAGGAAGCTCCCTGGGTCTACAAGCGCAACGGCCTGTACTACAACGTGTTCGCGGCGCAGTGCTGCTCCGAGTTCATCGCCTACTCGACAGCGCCCGGCCCCACTGGACCGTGGACCTATCGAGGAACGGTCATGCCCACCCAAGGCCGCAGCTTCACCAACCATGCGGGCATCGTCGACTACAAGGGATCTTCGTACTTCTTCTACCACAACGGCGCACTACCGGGCGGCAGCGGTTACACGCGCTCGGTCGCCGTGGAGAAGTTCGCCTACAACGCCGACGGCACCATCCCGATGATGACCATGACCACGTCGGGGCCGCCTCCCGCGGACACGCTGAATCCCTATGCCCGTCAAGAAGCCGAAACGATCGCCTGGGGATCCGGCATCGAAACCGAGCCCGCCGGCGAAGGCACCATGAACGTGGGGTGGATCGAGAACGGCGACTGGATCAAGGTCAAGGCCGTCGCTTTCGGCGCAGGCGCGAAGTCCTTCACCGCCAGGGTCGCCTCAGGAGCCGGGGGCGGTACCGTCGAACTGCGGCTCGGCAACGAGAACGGCTCCGTTGTCGGACGATGCGCCGTCCCTGGTACCGGCGGATGGCAGAACTGGACGAACGTCTCCTGCCCGGTCTCCGGTGCGACCGGGACGCAGGAGTTGTTCCTCAGGTTCACCGGCGGCAGCGGCTATCTGCTCAACATGAACTGGTGGCAGTTCACCAGCTGACTGGCGAGCAGAGTCCGCTGTGGCGTCCCGATCACCGTCGCCACTTGGCCCTGCGCGTGCCGAAACCTCATCCGCGCCGGTCAGATCGGATTGCCGACATCGAATCCAGCCGCTGCCGGCCACGCGGCCACTGCGGCAAGATGATCGGCCGTGCTGGTCCGAACAGGACAGAGGCCGGGGAGGTGGTTCAGGACCACTCCCCCGGCCTGTTCTATCTCACGGGCAACGGGTTGCCTGCCGCGTCGTAGCCAGTGATGTCCGTGAGCATCGTCGTGGACGACACATCGGCCAGCGGAAATCAGATCCACCAGGCGATGGACGACCTGGCGTGCGGCAAGGACTACTTCGTGGCAGTCAAGCCGTTCGCGACCAAGTCGCACGCGAGCGCCGTCGGCTGATACCCGCGCGGACCGCCGCATCCAGCGACGTCAACGCCGGCTCAGTACTTGTCAGCGCACGTGAGCGTCTCTGTCGTTCCGTTGGCCAGGACATCGTCGAGCCGGGTCAGGATATCCTGCAGATTGCCTGGGCTGGTGGCGAAGTTCAGGCGTACAAACGAAGATGTGTCGATCGACGTGTGCTCGCTGAACTCGTTGCCGTCGCTGAGTTTGACGTGAGCCCGGCGTTCGATGTCGTTGGCGGCGAGCGGAGACCTGAGCCACGCGAGGTAAGTGGCGTGTGGTAGCCGGCAAGCATCCGGACCGAGCGTGGTATCCGCCCACTTGACCACGGTGTCTCGGTTCGTTGTCAGGCACGACATCAGGTCGGCCAGCCACGCATCGCTTTCCTGCCAGGCGGCCAGCGTCGCGACGCGGCCGAGGATGCTGGGTTGTCCGAAGTAGTCAAGCGGTGCCGCGTCGAGCCGGGCTTTCACGTCGTCGGGTCCGATGTGGGCGACGGCGCAGCGGATGGACGCGAGGTTGAAGGCCTTGGTGGCCGACGTCGCGGTGATCGTGCGTGACGGTAGCAACGAGCCGAACGGGATGTGTTCGAAAGGCGCGTACGTCAGGTCGGCGTGGATCTCGTCGGCCAGCACGACCAGGCCCAGCGAATCCGCGGCGGACGCGAGGGTCGTGAGTTCGTCCCGGGTGAAGACGTGACCGGTCGGGTTCTGGGGGTTGACGAGCACGAGCATCCGGCTCTGCCGCAAGGCCGGGCCCGGATCGGTGAACGACACCGGAACGATGCGGCGGCCGGACCGTGCGATGGTTGCCAGGAACGGGGGATAGGTCGGCACGTGGATCGCGACACCGTCTCCGGGCGCGGTCGCTGCCTCGATCATGACCTGCAGAACCTGGATGAGGTCGGTGAAAACGCGGGTACGGCCTTCGGCCGGCGCCCAGCCGTAGCGGTTGCTCATCCGTTCCTGGAACGCGGTGATGAGCGGGTCTTCGCCGCGCCAGAACGGATAGCCGAGGTCCTCTTGGGACACAACGTCGATCAGCCGGCGGCGGACCGCGGGTGGGATGCCGAAGTCCATGTCAGCGACCCAGGCGCCGATGGTGTCCGGTGGGAGTGAACCCCACTTGACGCCGTGACCGGTGCGCAGTCGTGCGGTGTCGATCGCGAGGAACTGTTTCACCGGGCGAACTCCGTCCGCAGTGCGTCGCGCAGGATCTCCATCTGGCCGTGGTGCTGGGCTAGTTCTTCGTAGACGTGCATCAGCGCGCCGCCTCGGTCGAGCGGGATCTGCGGGCCGAGGAACGACCGGGACGGAGTGTCGTGCAACGGTGCTCGCGGGTCCACTGTCGACACATCGACGGCCAGTTGCGCCGTCACGGCACGGGCTCGGTCGAGCAAGGGGCCTACTGGTCCACTGGCGGTGAACTCCTCGTCGCGGTCGCGCTCGACCGGGCGTCCGGCCACCAGCCAGCCAGCCCAGTACGACACCACGCCGAGGCAATGGGTGAGCAGGCCGTACGGGCTGTTCGCCCCGGGCAGTGACGGCCGTCGGTTGGCCAGGTCTTCGCCCACTTCGCGGACAATGTCGATCATGCCGTTCAGCGCCCGGTCGGCGAAGTAGACGTACTGGTCGCGCGTGATCACAGTGGCCGCCTCTCGTAGTCACCTACTAAGCAGGTGACTAACCTTGTCCACAACTGGAGTCACCTGTCAAGATGGTTCGGTGGCTTTCGCGTTCGTGAGCGGCAACCTCGCACTGGACTTCGCCGGCACGCTGAAATGGCGGCGGGCCTTCCCGGAAGAGCTCCTGGCCACGCCGGACGACCTGGCCCGGTGGGCGGTCGAGGCAGGCGTGCTGACCGAGCCTCCAGCGCTCGGCGCCGAGGACCTCGACCGGCTGAAGATCCTGCGGGAAGCGGTCTACCGCTTGGTCACCGACCCCCGTCCGGACGACCGGCACCTGGTCAACGACTACGCGGCCGGACCGCCACCGGCCGTGCGGATCGATGCTGACCGCGTCGTGCGCACCGGTGACGCCGACTCAGTCGGCTGGGCGATCGCGTGGGCGATGGCCGAGTTGCTGAGTGATCCCCCAGGCGACCGGATGCGCGAGTGCGAGCGGACTGCCTGCACCCGGATCTTCATCGACCGCTCCCGGACAGCGAACCGCCGGTGGTGCGGCATGGAGGAATGCGGCAACCGGATCAAGGCCGCCACCTACCGCGCCCGCAAAGGCGCTTGAGAATCCACGGCGCGGCTTGTTTCGATGGCCGGCAAAGGTTTCCCCGCGGTCGAGGTCACCTGCACATGACCGTCGTCGGAGCGCCCGTGTGTGCGCGGATCGGCTTGAAGCCGAACTCGACAATCCATTTCTCAAGCCTGAATCACGTCATCTCAAGGCGATTCACCGAGCGGCGGCCAGCCATCCCTGCGGTCGCCGCTCGGCTCATAGCCGCTGAAAGGTGAATTCCCGCGGTTCTGCGCGTCCGAACCACTCCCGACCCTCACCTCGGCCACCGTCAAGAGCAGGCAGCGCGAGCGCCAGCAGACCGGGCGCGTCCCCCCGATCGCCGACGGGTTACCAGCAGACTAACGGATTTCCGGTCGTACTAACGAGTACGACACCGCGCCGTCACAGCAACCGGATGAAAGCTCAACAAGGCTCTTGATCACAGACCTTCTGGGAAGGGAACCTTGATGACCCCTGACGTAACGCGCCGCGCTCTGCTGCGATCGATCGGTGTCGCGGGTGGTGCGGGTGTGATGTTCGAATCCATGCGGGCACTGGGGCTGGTCGCCTCGCCGGAGGCACTCGCGACACCCGGCTACCAGCCACCCGCCACCGGCGATCTCACGGTAGCCAAGCGCGGCAAGAAGGTTGTCATCCTCGGTGCCGGGATGGCCGGCCTCGTCGCTGCCTACGAGCTCGGCAAGGCCGGTTACGACTGCACGATCCTCGAGGCGAAGGACCGTGTCGGTGGCCGCAACTGGACGGTGCGCGGCGGTACGACCATGACCGATCTCGACGGCAACACCCAGACCTCGAAGTTCTCGCAAGGCCAATACCTCAACGCGGGACCGGCCCGGCTGCCACAGTCGCACATCACGCTCGACTACTGCCGTGAACTTGGTGTCCCGTTGGAAACGTTCATCAACCAGAACGCCAACGCGTTGCTCTACAACGAGCAGTCCGGCGTCGCTGCGCAGCAGTACCGGACCGCGAAGGCAGACTTCTACGGTTACATCTCCGAACTGCTGGCCAAGGCCGTCGACCAGGGTTCGCTCGACCAACGCCTGTCCGGCGAAGACAAGGACCGGCTGCTGACATTCCTGTCCGGGTTCGGCGCGATCGGTGCCCGTGCCGACGGATTCGCCTACAAAGGCACCAGTCGACGTGGCTACTCGGTGGAGCCCGGCGCTGCCGAGCAGGCCGGCGTGGTGCTCGGCCCACCGCCGTCACTGTCCACAGTGCTCGCCAGCCAGGTCGGCCGGTACTTCTCGTTCGAGTTCGGCTACGACCAGGCGATGACGATGCTGCAGCCGGTCGGCGGCATGGACGCCATCCCCATGGCGTTGTACCGCGCGATCGGCCGCCACAAGGTGCGATTAGGCGCGGCGGTCACCAAGGTCACCGATCTCCCCCATGGCGTCGAGGTCGTCTACAAGGACGCCAGAGGCAAAGAGGTTCTCGTGCGGGCCGACTTCTGCGTGGCCGCCCTCCCGCCGCACGTGATGGCTCGCATTCCGACCAATTTGGACGCGAGAGTGACGGCCGCGCTGCGCTATCCGACCGCGACGCCAAGTGGCAAGATCGGGCTTGAGTACCGGCGCCGGTGGTGGGAACAGGACGACCGGATCTACGGCGGTATCACCGAAACTGACCTCGACCTCGCCCACATCTGGTATCCGTCCTACGGTTTCCACGGCGAACGAGGTGTTGTCGTCGGCTACTACAACACTGGGGCGAACGCCACCGCCTATGGTTCCCTGCCGCATGTAGAACGGACCAAACGCGCTGTCGCGCAGGGCATGAAGATCCACGGCAAGAAGTACCGCGACGAGCTGGTCAGCTCGTTCTCCGTTGCCTGGCAAGGAGTTCCTCACATCGAGGGAGCGTGGGTCAGCTGGCCGTCACGGACCAGCGGCGAATACGCATTGCTGAACAAGCCCGCTGGGCGCGTGTACTTCGCCGGAGACTGGCTGAGCTATTTCATCGCGTGGCAGGCAGGTGCCATCGACTCGGCCCGTTACGTCGTCACCAACATCCATCAGCGCGTCATGGCGGAAAGGTAAGCGCATGAACCGGTTCTCACGTCGGCGATTGGGCATCGTCGCCGGTGGCACAGCCGCCGCACTCGGCATCGGCACCACGGACGCGGCAGCGTCCGGTGGGCGAAAAGGCCCGCGTCCCACCGAGGTCCGTTTCAACCTGCCGCCGGGCAACACCAATCCTTCGATCGCGAACGGTGTCGCCGTCGGCAGCATGGTGGCCGTGTACACAAGCAGCGGACTCGGGCCGGCCGCGGCGAATCCGTCCGCGCCCGCCGGCTCGCCGGAACAGTACGTCGACCTCTCGCTGTTTCCCGGCGGGACGCTACCGACCGGCGTGACGATCACCGAAGCACAGGCCTGGAACACACTGACCCGGATCGTGGACAACCTGACGACCGTGGGACTGCACCCTCGTGACGTCATCACGATGAAGTGTTATCTCAAACGTCCCGCGGGTGCGGCCGACGCGGACTACGCCGGCTGGAACCGGGCCTACCGTCAGTTCTTCGCCAACGTCAACCTCGGCACCGGCGCACCGATCCCGGTGCCGACCGGAACAGGGGCACCTGCCCCAGCGAAGATCATCAACCCGGCCCGGCCCGCCCGCGCGACACTCGAGGTGGCCGGTCTGGCCGTGCCTGGCTGGCTGATCGAAATCGAGGTCCAGGCCACATATCATTGACCGGAGTCACTCGTGTGGCAGGTAGGTCCGCTTTCGCCCACTTGCACGACATCCCGGCCAATAGGTGTCCACTGTGGCCTCATTGCGATGAAGCCGATGAGTGTCCGTGGCAGCACGAACTCCAAGCACCTGCTCTCGGTGCTGGGTATCGCGCTCGCAGCTTGAGTTTGATCCGCTGTGCCACAACGAGTCGGGTGCGGGTGAGGTTCACCCGCACCCCGCACCGCCGACTACGACCGTCTGCACCCGGTGGCCCCATCGCCACCCGCTCAGGGACAAGGCCCCGTGTCGATTCCGGTGCGTGTGCATCCAGGCCGCCCGCGACCGCAGCCTGATATCCGCGTCGGGCCGGTCCGCCGCCACGACGCATGACCCTGCGGCTGCGTCCGTAGTCGGGGACACAACTTGCGTGCGGGTCCGGTCCGCCACCGTTGTCGGTGGCCATTTCTGGGTAATTCTTCGCCATGGTCGATTGGCGAAGAATCAGTGTGGTGATGTCGGCGGCGGTCATCGTGCTGTCGGCATGTACAAGTGGTGAGGCTCCACAACCACCGCGGCAGCCGGTGGCGACCACTCCGGACGCGGCCGGGGCGGACACCGGGTACGCGGACCTGGTGGACCGCATCGGGCCGAGTGTGGTCACAGTGCAGGTGGACCAGGGCGTGGGCAGCGGGGTGGTGTTGCGGCCCGACGTGGTGGTGACCAACCACCATGTGGTGGGACAACGGCGTGAGGTCACGATCGCCTACGCCGACGGATCCCAGTCAGCGGGGACCGTGCTGGCGACCGACACGGTCACCGACCTGGCCGTGGTGCGTACCGAGCGCAAGAACCTGCCGGTACCGGAGTTCCGGACGCAGTTGCCCCGGCCCGGTGAGCGGGCGCTGGCGATCGGCAGCCCGCTGGGCTTTCAGAACTCGGTGACCGCGGGGATCATCTCCGGCCTGCACCGGGAGATTCCCGGCTCCGCCGGGCAGACCCAGTCGCTGGTCGACCTCATCCAGACCGACGCGTCGATCTCGCCGGGCAACTCCGGTGGCGCGCTGCTGGACGTGGCCGGTCGGGTGGTGGGGATCAACGAGGCCTACATCCCGCCGACCGCGGGAGCGGTGTCGCTGGGTTTCGCGATCCCCTCGGCCACCGTGCTCGATGTGGCCGAGCAACTGCTGGCGGACGGCACGGCACGGCATCCATACCTGGGTGTGTCGCTGGGCCGGCTGACCCCGGACATCCAGCAGCGCCTCGGCGTGCGGACCGATCATGGCGCGCTGGTGCTCGGCGTGGACCAGGCCGGACCGGCCGCGGGCAGCGGCCTGCGCGCCGGTGACGTGCTCGTCACCTTCGGTGGGAAGGACATTCGCACCGTGGAGGACCTGCTGGCAGAGCTGCGCCGGACCGAACCTGGACACAGAGTGGCGATGACCGTGGTCCGGGGTGACGCACGCCAGCAGGTCGAGGTGTCCGTTGGCTCACGCACCGGCTGAACCACCCACGTACCTACAACCAGGAACGCAGCGCGTCACGGCGCTTCCGGCGGTCGACTGTCCACACTCGACTGAACGGTGTCACTGGTCGTTGTCGTCGTTGTCGTGGTCGAGGATCCGGAGATCGGCGGCGGGCTCAAAACAGTTGCCGACGGTGCCGCGGTGCGAGTCGGCGTGACTGTCACGGTTGTCGTGGAGGTCGAGCTAGGGGGAGGCGCCGGATTGCGTGGCCGCTGAACCGGCTGCTGCAGGACGCCACCGATCGTGGTCTGCGAGTCACCGGAAAACGGCTGTCCACGTACCTGTTCGACAGCCGTAAGCGCGATCACGCCGACGGCGAATGCCGCGACACTGGCACCTGCGATCCATTGCCAGCGCACCTTTCGTGACGTGACGACCCGTTCGTAAGATCGCGAGTACAACTCCGTGGCCACCGTTGTGATGACCGCGCCCAACGCCGCACCCAGCACCGTGCCGGCGACGCCGAGTGTTGAGCCGACCACGGCCGCGGTCACCGACGCCAGCGCCGCGGCGGCGACCTGACTCACCTCGAACTTGCTCTTGTTCTGCTCACCCATCCTTCCATCCGTTTCTTGTACAGGAGCGGAGCCGCTGACGGCGCGGCACGGCACCCGCCGTACGAGGCGACGAGTGGCAGCGGATCGAATTGATGACCGGGCTGGTGAACCGGCCTAGCCGGACGCCGAACACCAAGCTTCGTCAGATCGCGGCTGACCTCGTCCGGACAGCTCCAAGGTCACGACCGCGGCGTACAGCGCCAACAACTGGGAGTCGATCTCGATGGCACGTTCCTCAGTGGACGCGGCCGTCCAGGCAGCGCGGTCGTCGATCACGGTGACACTCGCGATGTCGGCGCCGGGCACGACCCGGACGGCTTCGGCACACACCGCGGCGGGCATCTCCGACGTATCAGCGGTGGTCGTGCAGAGCGGCACGCACGATCCATGCCACACACGCGGCCACGACCAGACCGAAAACGATCACTGCCGCGATCACCGTGACCCACCTCCGGATGCGACCGCCGTGCCGGATCGGAACATCAGCCGGAACGCACCCACGAGCAGCACGTCGCCGTCGGCGAGCGGTACCTGGTCGACCGGTGTGCGGTTGACGTAGGTTCCGTTGAGAGATCCCAGATCCGTCACCGTGAACGCGTCGCCGGCGCGGCGTATCTCTGCGTGCCACCGGGAGACTGTCATGTCGGTCAGCACGATGTCACAGTCCCGATGTCGTCCGATCAGGACGGTGTCCGTCGCGAGAGGAATCTCGACCGGGGCCCGCACGCCTGGGCCGTGGACGATCGTGATCGCGGCAGTGCCCGGCAGTGGCGGCTGTGGCGTTGGCGTTGCATCCCCGTAGCAGGGCGGAATCGCGTAGGCCGCAGTGTCTCGATCCGCTCCGTCGAGTGGTGCAGAGGTTGCCGGCACCGGTTCAGCAATGCGGACCATGGTTGTGCTTCCTTCGTTCCTTTCAGCTCAGTCGGTCTGCGTGTTGTCAGAAATCCATGTCGGCACCGGCACCAGCCGGTGCCTTGTCCTTCTCCGGTTTCTCGGCGACGACGGCCTCGGTGGTCAGGAACAGCGGCGGCGGTCGAGGCTGCGTTCTGCAGCGCCGAGCGGGTGACCTTGGCCGGGTCGATGATGCCCGCCGCCAGCAGGTCCTCGTATTCGCCGGTCTGCGCGTTGAGGCCATGACCGGACGGGAGCGTTTTGACCTTGTCCACCACGACTCCGCCTTCGAGACCGGCGTTGATCAGCAGCGGCTTGCCGGCCTGCATGACCTTCTCCAGCAATGGAAGCAAGTCGTTGACCGAACTGATCTTGCCTTGGTGCAACAGGATGTAGGGCTCGTCGAGGACCGCTTCCTGACGCTCGGGGTCGGTCACGAAGTAACCGGAGATGAACCCCTTGTCGAAGCGCATACCCCTCGGCGAGCTCCAGTTCCATGCCGAGGGTGTTGCTCTCCTCGACGGTGATCACACCGTCCCGGCCGACCTTGTCCATCGCTTCGGCGATCAACTCGCCGATGGTCCGGTCACCGGCCGAGATCGACGCCGTCGCCGCGATCTGCTGCTTGGTCTCCAGCTCGGTGGCCGACTTCAGCACGTGCCCGGCAACAGCCTCGACAGCCTGCTCGATCCCCCGTTTCACCGCGATCGGGTTGGCGCCGGCCGCGACGTTGCGCAGGCCTTCTCGCACAAGGGCTTGAGCCAGCACGGTGGCGGTGGTGGTGCCGTCGCCAGCGACGTCGTCAGTCTTCTTGGCGACTTCCTTGACCAGCTCGGCCCCGATCTTCTCCCACGGGTCCTCGAGCTCGATCTCCTTGGCGATGGAGACGCCATCGTTGGTGATCGTCGGCGCGCCCCACTTCCCATGGCGCTGTCCTCTCCCCATGTCGTCCTGAACTGACACATGCCCGCGACGGGCGGGATACCCGTCCGTTAGCACTCACCCGGGGCGAGTGCTAATTCTCAGATAGCACTGGCGCGGCACGAAAGCAACCCCGATACAGCTTGGCTCACGATGACCACGACGCCCTTGCTCAACGACCCCCGAACGGGCCTGCCGACACCGCCCTCCGGCTGGCCGATCGGCTCGTACCCACCTACGCCGATGCCCAGCGCGCCGTGGACTACTTGGCCGATAACGACTTCCCAGTGCAGGACGTCACGATCGTCGGCGTCGAGCCCGTGGTGGTCGAACGTGTCACCACCCGGCTGACCTGGGGACGTGTCCTGGCAGGCGGAGCGGCGTCCGGTGCGTGGTTCGGACTGTTCGTCGGCCTGCTGCTGGGCCTGTTCAGCGCCGGGCCGCTGCTGGCGCCGATGCTGACCGGGCTCGTCACCGGCATCGGCTTCGGCTTGGCCTTCGCCGCGGTGGGCTACGCCTCGATGAAAGGCCAACGCGACTTCGCATCCACCACGCAGATCGTCGCCGGACGATACGACGTGCTCTGCGAACCCCGCAACGCCGAGAAAGGCAGGGACCCCCTGGCACAACTGGCCCTTGCCGCACAGGCGCGATCATGACCAGGTGAGCGAACCATGTGCGCCCACCCGCTACATACGAAATTGGACGCGGCTGCGGGCTCGCTGGAGCATCACCCGCTGCCCGCGGAATCACTGGGATGCGCGGTCCGGCAAGCCAGATGCGTGACCAGAGAGCTCGCGCACCTGGCCAGGACACTGGCCCGCCACACTCACCAGCAGACGCCCCAACGGGCGTGTCCAGCCCAGTTCCTCGACCAACTCGCGCGAAGCGGTCTTCCACGGTGGCTCATCCGCCTCGACCGCACCGCCAGGGATCTCCCAGTTCGGCTTGTACGACGGCTCTACGAACAACACACGGCCACTGTCGTCACGGAACAGCGCCCCGGCGGCCATCCGCTTCCGGTTCAACGTGGACCAATCCCGCACAGGTAACACTTCCTCAGCAGTTGAGCCGATAGCGTGCCCATTGGCGGGCGATATCGGTGAGTCGTTCACGGTGTGGGAGTGGATGATCCCGCTGGAGGTACTCCCACACGCCCAAAACCACGACCGCGAAGGCCGTGCGCGCAATCTCCGATCCGGTGCTCCAAATTCCCACAGTGTCAGCCCATCGTTCCGCGTCATGCGGAGTGTGTCCTGCCTCGATCAGCCGCAGCACCAGAAATCCGGTGTCAATCCAGGGAGCGCCGAGACGCGCCCACGCCCAGTCGACCACCCGGGCGGTTGGGTCCATCAGGATGTTCAGCGACTGCAAATCCGTGTGCAGCAGGCATTTCCCGTCCAGCAGGTCGACCGCACGCAGTTCCCAGTCCACGAACTGATCCAGGTTCGCTCGTGACCACGGATCCAGATCGGCCGGCGGATCGTGGCGCAGCCGCCGCCACGCCGCCAAGCGTGCCCACTGGCTAGCCACGCTGGGCACGCCGTCGACTGGGCAGGGATTTAAACCAGTGGCCAATGCCGTCACGCTCTCGGCGATGATCGGCAGATCAAGCGATCCCGGCGAAAGATCGGCGTGGCGTCCGTCCACATGGTCGAACCCGAGCATCAGCCACCCGCTCGTCTCGACCTGCCACCGCAGGTGCGGCGCGACCGGCGGCAGCCACTCGTTGATGGCTGCCTCATGCCGGTACGACCGCGCCTGCGGGTGATCTGCGGTGATTCCCTTGACGAACACCCGACCGCCACGCGGTTTGCCGGTGTTTGCCAGGTGTAGCGTGGCAGCGAATTGCGAGTTACGACCCGTGGACGCGGCCTCGACCCGGACCACCTCGCCCACACGGCTCGCGATCTCCTCGCGAAGTCGGGCAGGAAGCTCGTCCCACGTGCTGCGAATCATCGCCAGGTAGCGTCCCACAAGACCTATCTGACCGCTGGCGGTGGCGGCGGGTCATCCGCACATCCGTTGTGGCATTGCGAGCACTTCGCTCGCCCCGAGGCGAACCACAAGTCGTGATCCACCACGTATCCGGCGGCCCGCATGGCATCCACGGTGCGATGCAGCGCCACGGCGGGCTCACCCACACCGGCTCGAGCGTCATCGGTTGGTACGTGATCGATGAACCGCCCTGCGACCCGGTCGCAGAACTCCCGATAGTCCCGGGTATGCAGGACGAACGCGTGCCACCCAGGGTCCACCAGCCTGCTGGGCGACATCGGCCGGCCGTCGCCGGCCGCGCAGGCACCAAGGAACGCCAGCGCCTGATCCACCACACGAACCGCCAACGGCGGTTCATACCCCTCGTCCCTGACGACCCTGTGCGTCAACCGCTCGAACAGTTCACCGGTCACCAATGAGCGACCTGTCAATCCATCCACAGCAACAGCAGTCATCGTCTTTTCCTTTCGTTGTCACGAAACACTCCGGCCTCAGACCACACGAAATGACCGCGCCAGCGGGCTCGTCCTGCTCGTTGGCGCAGATCTCGACTCCGGACAACCTTAATGCGATACCCGAAAGGTAGCAAGCCTCTCGCCTGGTGTGCCTGTGGCTTTACTGCCTTACGACTAAGGTCAACAGCCATAGCGTGTATGGACACCAGCGCGAGGAGGGCAACATGACCGCCGCCGGTCCGTGGACGAGCGTGTCGATGCCGTACGTCAGCGGCGAACACGGCGATGCATGGGCTGCTGAGGCTGCGCAACACGGCGGCCGGGGCACCCAGCAACTGCTGGCCGTCGACGAGCTGACCGCCTCGGCATCGGTCGCCGGCGTACTCGGCATAGACCCTGGCCAGTCAGTGGTGGTGCGACGCCGCCTGATGCTGTTCAACGACCAGCCAGTCGAGCTCATCGACTCGTACTACCCCGCCACCATCGCCCGAGACACCAGGTTGGCTGAGACGCGGAAAATCCCGGGCGGCGCTGTCGCGCTCTTGGCCAGCCTTGGCTATCCGCCTCGCCGGGTCCGCGAAGACGTCAGCGCACGCTTGGCCACACCCGAGGAACGAACCGTGCTACATCTGGACGACCCGTCCTGCGTGCTCGTCCTGTCGCGCGCCCTCATCACGGACAACGACCTGCCGGTCGAGGCCAGCGTGATGACAATGGTGGCCGACCGACGACGCCTGCGCTACGAGCTGACACCATGACCACCCTCACGACGTACTCAGGAGTCGGCTTTGCCGCGCACACGTGACACCCGACCCCGGCACCAGCAGATCGCCGCGGAACTACGCGATCTGATCATGCGCGGCGAACTCAGCCCAGGCACCCAACTACCGTCCACCGCACAGCTCGTCGAGCGCTACAACGCCGCGAACGCCACCATCCAGCACGCGCTCAAAGCGTTGAAACAAGAAGGGTTCCTCGACAGCCGTGTCGGCAAGGGCGTCTACGTCCGCGACCGGCAGCCGTTCGTCATCGACGCCACCGCGTACATCACACCCGCCCCGGGCCGGTTTCGCTACCAGTTGCTGACAGTCGACAACCTCGTCCCGCCCGCGGACATCGTCGACGGATTGCAGTTGGAATCAGGCGCAACCACCATCATTCGCAGCCGAATCCTCTTCCACGATGAGCAACCCGTTGAACTGTCCACTTCGTACTATCCGGCCGAGATCGCAGCCAACAGCAGCCTGGCCAAGGCAGCGAAGATCCGCGGCGGTGCACCCCAAACTCTCGTAGACCTCGGATTTCCCCAGCGCAGCTTCATAGACCGGGTCTCGGTACGTGCCCCGACCGTGGAGGAAGTCGAGGTGCTCGACCTTCCTGACGGGACACCAGTGATCCGGCAACTGCGCATCATCTACAGCGACAACGACCGCCCGGTCGAAGCCTCCGTCCTCATCAAGGGCGGGCACCTCTACGAACTGCTTTACCGCCAAACCGTAAACGCTGAGCCAAGCTAGAAGCCCTGCGACCGTTCGGCAGCCCTCACTTCAAACGAAACCGCTGAGTGATCCGCCCCTGTCACGTCCAAGACCTTGGCGTTCAGCTCAACACCCGCAGAAGCTACGCAATAGTCGATAGCTTCCACAGGAACGTCGGAGGATAGGTCGGCACAGGCGATTGCGGCGCAACCGACACGACGTCGGTGTCCCTGATCCACGAGGAAGCCGCCGTATTGAAATCCCCGCACAACACCCACGCACCGCCCAGCTCGCTCGTGATGTTCGTAAGCCGCCGCAACGCAGCCGCCCGCACCTCGGCATCGCCGCGTGGTAGATGAGTCGTGCCCACCCACAGCGAACCGAACTTCGCGAAGGTCACCGATCGAAGCTCGGACGGCTCACTACCGTCGTAAACCGTTGACGGCCAGACAAGCTGACGCTGCCGATTTGCCGAGAAGGCGAGTCCGATGTCGGTACGTCGATCTTCGCTCCGATCTTTGAGTATGGCCAAGAGGATGAGCCGCATGGCGGATTCGGTAACGCCCTCTTGAGCAAGTTGCCCGTTTGTCCAGAGCAACTCACCGACAGCGCGGCAACTGTTGCCCAGTCTCGACATCGACGATCCGCACGGTCACGAGCGGCAAGGGCGCCCGCACATCCACCTGCTCCCGCGCGGTCGCGTCCTAGCGCTGGGTACGGGTACCGCCGAGCGTTCCGACAGGACTGATCTCCGTCATCCCCCATGAATGGATGACGGGTACGCCGAGCGGTAGGTCTCGGACAGTGCCGGGGCAATGGCAAAGCTGCATCTGCGTCCCGGCGGTGTCATGGGGCGATTCCCACGCCGGTGATCCGACTCCACGCACGCTCCTGTGGCGCAGTCATTGCCGGCCATGACACATCGCCCAGCCGGGGCCGAATCCGTGTGTAGTACGAGGATGGGCGGTACTCGGGGTCGTAGAAACACCCGCCGCCGTAAGTGTTGTCAAACGTTCCGCAGGTGTTCGCGATCGAACGTGGAGTCGGTTTCCGGCCGGTTCGCACCCATGTGTCGAGGGCGGCGATGGAGGTGGCGTACTCGGAGACGCTCAGCTCGTCGTGCCCGGATTCCCGGGTGAACGTCTGGACAACACGACTGCCCTGCCCAGCACCGTCCACAGTGGCGCGGTAGGCGGCCTCGTGTTCCACGAAGACCGAAGGGTCGTCGATCGCATGCAGGGTGAGAACCGGGAGGGAAACCTGGCCGGTCAGATCACTGTCATAGGAGAGATCCCGTCGAGCGCTGGGGTCGTCCGAGAACCGCGCCACGCCCGCGTTGAGTGCCTTGTCGTCGTGTGAACCCGTGTATCGCACGCCCTGGTTGCTGAACGGATTGCGGCCGCCGAGCCGGTTCCACACGATGTCCTGGAACAGAAAAGTGGCGTACTGCAGGTGCGTCGGCAGTGCGCGCTCGGGAATGCCTGTGACGGCAAGGATGTCGGCCAGATCGCGCTGCTGCGACGGAGTCCGCTCGGCCGGGTCGTCGGCGATGCCGGTGCACTCCTGGAGGCGGGCGAGGACCTCGTCCGGTGTCAGCGTGGAGTCCGCGGGCAGCCCTTGCCACAGCGGGTATTGCCGCTCCGTCGGTCGCGGAAGGTTACGGCAGTAGTACTGGTAGACCACACGCAGATCAACGCGGTGGTTGTAGCCACGGGAGCCGCCGGCCAGCAGACCACTGGTAAGCAGCACTCCGTCGTAGGCGCCGTGCTTTCTGCCGTAGGTCTCGGCGACCTTGGCGGCGACGTTGCCCCCGAAGGACTGGCCGTGCAGGTAAGTCCGGTCAGGCCGGCCGAAACGGTCGACGAACAGGCGGCGCACGTTCTCCGTGTCGGCGGCGGCCATCCTGACCCCGTAGCCGCCACGGCGGTACGAAGAGGCCGCCCAGGCGTATCCCTCCTCGACCATCACCGCCCACTCCGCCAGGTCCTCTGTGGTGGTGGACGGATCGTAGGACGCGGCAGGGCCGCCGTGGGTGTGCACGACGAGCGAACGGTTCCAACGCTTCGGTACGGCGATCGTGAAGTACGCGCCGTTGGCGTCCTGGCCGGTGTAACAGGTGGCCTTACCGACCAGGCTGGGTGGACAGACGGTCACCTGTGATTGCGTTGTGCTCGCTTCACTGGGGACCGCGGTCACCAGCGCGCCCAGGAGCGCGGTGGCGAGCACCACCCGAAAGCGCGTGGATTTGTTCAAGGAAATCCCTTTCACGGCGTATCTGTGTTGTCGGCCAGCAGGCCGGTGAAGAAGTCGACGATCGGCGGGCGCGTTCCGGCGGCACTGTGGCCCACGCCAGGGACCACGACGTTCCGGATCGCTGTGCCGTACCGGGTCAGGCTTTCGGCCAGCCGATCGAGTTGCTCTGGCCGGCTGTGCCCGGGATGGCCCATGGCGGCCAGGTCATCTCGCCCGTCGTCATCGCCGCCCACGACGAGCAGCACCGGTACCCGGGCGACTGCGTCGACGTCCACGGTGATTCCGAACCGCTGCGGGGTGTCACCGATGCCGTCCGGCCAGACAAGCGAGTGGTCGAGCACAGTCACGCTGCCGGGTGCGCTGACCGCGACGGCGGCGACCCGATCCGGGTGCAGGTAGAGGAAACGGTGGGCGAACTGGCCGCCACCGGAGTGCCCGCACAGCATCACTGTGTCCACCCGCGCGTTCCACCGGTCCCGGACCTGTTCCAGGATCTCGAGCAGCACCAGGTCGAACCGGATACCGTGGGCGTCAAGGGTCTTGTAGTTGTGCACATCGTCCGGATCGTCGATGCCGGCCGGGAACAGTGGTGTCACGACGATGAGATCGTGCCGGTCGGCGAAGGGAATGAGTCCCTCACGCAACGCGCCGACGTTGCGCCCGGTGCCGTGCACGGCCACCAGCACCGGCATCCGGGCGTCGGGAGTCCAGCTCCTGGGGACGTAGGCGCAGTAACTGCAGCGCGGTTCGGTGGGCGCGACGAAGAACGGTGTGCGGCCGGTCAGCAGCCGACGGCCGGGGTGCGTGGCGGGCAGGTCCGCGACACGGATCATGAGCTCTCCCTTGAGTCGACGACCAGAGCGTCCATCAACGCGGCAATCGTTGAGGCGCGGTCGATGTGCCAGATCTCTTCGAGCATTCGAAGGCGTCGCTCCGCCGACGTCAGCGGTACCACCAGGGTCGCGAACCACGACAGTTCCCCCGCGCTGACCTGACGCATCGCGATATGTCCATTCAGGACGATGTTTGGGGTGTCCGGGCTCCAGTCCGATATAGCCGTCGTCGAAGTCCAGGTATCGCACCATGGTCCCGTTGACGAACGTGGCGATGTCCGCCGTGGTGGAGTCACTCGTACGGCCCAGGGGGAAGGGCACGCGCCAGCCGTCGCGCCGCCCGGCTTGGCTCGGCGTGGCATGCGCCGAGCCCACAGCCGAGCGTGTCGACCAGGCGCTGCCGGACCGTGTGGGTCGCGTGCTCACTGAGATCCTCGAAGCGCAGTGCGGCCGCCCACGAACCGAGGTCGTCAGCGATCACGATCGGCTGTCCACTTTGATCGGCATGCGGGCGAGCGGGACGTGGTGCTGTCCGGCGTGGATGTCGCGGTCGCGCAGCGAGCCCTGGCTGACCGGGCGGGGGAAGGAGATCTTCACGACGTTGAGCGATGGGATCCGGAACATCTGGACGGTGCTCTCCTCGACCCGGTAGAGCTCCGCGATCACGCCCTCGTTCAGGAAGGACTCGTCCGCGGCGATCCGGTAGCCCTCGGCGTCGCGCATGAACAGTTCCATGGTGACCCAGAACGGACCGGCGTTCTTGGAACGGACCTCGTGGGCAAGGTCCGCGAGAGTGGTCTCAGGCATGGGTCTTCTCCCCCATCTCGGTCCGGAACAGGCTGGTGGGACTGGCGCTGTCCACGACGTGGTTCAGCACGAACTCGTACGCCGCGCCGCGCTCGACCTCGGCGGGCGAGGACGCGAACGCCAGGCTCGGCAGGTAGTTCATCCCCGGCGTCGGCAGGTGCAGCATCAGCGGGTTGGCGACCTTGGCGACTGCGGTGGCGGTCGCCTGGTCTTGCGCGTTGACGAGCAACATGACGCCAACCTCCCGCGGCGGCCCGCTCTCGGGCTCGAGGTCATCCAGGACCGCGTTGTGGCCGTAGAGGCGGAGGTCGAAGGCGTACTCGTCGTCAGCCAGCCCCAACGTCTGGCTCGTCCGCTGCCTGATCATCGTGCGCATCAGGTCCGCCCAGGCATCGATGTCCGCGAGGATGACCGGGTCCCGGACCGCCGAGAACGACATGGTCTCGTAGCCGGTGATCCGAGCGCCTTCCAGCTTGATCGTGCACTGGTCGGCGTCATGGAACCGGGAACCCTCGACGCGGACGATCCGGTCGTCCACTGCGGTGTACCGCGCTTCGCTGACGTCGAGAGTGCCCGCGGGTTCCCGCATCTGGAACGGGTTCGCGGTCTCGTAGAGCATGTGGGCGGCTACCGAGGTCGGTGTGCACGACACCGTGGGGTCAAGCGGCTCGATGGTGAAGCCGTCGGCGTCGATGGTCGCGAGGACCCCGCCCGCGCGCGGGTTGCTGGTGCATTGGCCACCGCACTCGACGATCTTCGCGGCGTGCCATGAAGGCCCGGCGGGCATGCCCTTCATGAGTGGGTACGCGGCCGCAACCGCGGTGTCGGTCGCGCGACCGGCGAGCACGAGCTGGGCGCCGGCACGGAGCGCTTCGACGATCGGTTCGTGCCCCATCGCTCCGACGATGTGCGTGCAGCTCTCCAGCGTCTCGGCCCGCACCTCCCCCAACGGTGGCAATGGGTGGATCCGGCCCTCGTCGAGGTATTCCTTCAGTTCTGCCGCGTTCTGCTCGCTGTAGATCCTCGCGACCTTCAGGTTCAGGCCTTCCTCGGCCAGCACCTCGGCGGCGATCCCGGCGACCCAGTCGACGCCACTGTCGGTTCCGCTCGTGCCGCAGGAGCCCACGATCACGGGTATGCCCGCGTCGGAGGCGGCCGTCAGCAGGCTACGCAGATCGCGGGCGACCGCCTTGGCCGCCGTCTTGGGCGTCGCGGACCCGAGGTAGTAGGGACCGGAGTCCGTGGATCCGGCGTCGATGCTGATCACGTCCGCACCCAGTGCGATGCCACGCTCGATCGTCGCGTGGTCCCACCCGGCGCCGAGCATGCCGCTCGGCGACAGGACTCGGACCGGCTTGACCCGCTCGCTGTCCATGTATCCCCTCTTTTCTTTCCGTGTCAGTTGACCGGGAACCGCGGCCGGCCTGCCAGCGCCGCGACGAGTTCCTCCGCCCCTCGGCGGCCCGCGACGGCTCGTGCCTCTGCCGTTTGCCCGGCCATGTGGGAATAGACGACGATGCCGTCCACGCCTCGTAATGGGCTGCTGGGCGGAAGCGGTTCGTCGCTCACGACATCAAGTGCGGCGCCCGCTATCTCTCCGGTCCGTACGGCTGCGACGAGTGCGTCCTCGTCGACGATGGCGCCGCGGGCGGTGTTGATCAGCAGCGCGTTCGGTTTCATCTGTTTGAACGCCGACTCGTCCAGCAGGCCGTGAGTCCGTTCGGTGAGCGCGGTGTGCACCGAGACGTAGTCGGATGTGGCCAGCAACTCGGGTAGTGCCACGAACCGGACCGCTGGGTCGCTCCGTGTCGGCACGCTGGTGGTGCAGACGACGCTCATACCGAACGCGCGTGCCAATGGCACCACCGCTCGTGCCGATGCTCCGTAGCCGATCAGCCCGAGCGTCGAGCCGCGCAGTTCGTGTCCGTCCTCGCGTGGCCAATTCCCTTGTGCCACACCGTGTGCGGATTGCACGAGCCTTCGGGCTCCCGCGAGCAGCAGACCGACGGTGTACTCCGCCACGGCGTTGGCGTTGATGCCGGGCAGGTTGCTCACGGTGATCCCGAGGTGGGCCGCGGCGACGACGTCGATCGAGTCGTAGCCCACGCCTGTTCGCACGATGGCGCGCAGCCGTGGCGCGCCGGCGAGTACGTCCGCCGTCAGTGGTTCGTTGGCCACCAGCGCCCCGTCGATCCCGGCGAGCGCTGCCGCGAGTTGGCCGGGATCACGCCGGCCTGCCATGGGCAGGTGCACGGTCTCCAGCCCGGAACTTCTCAAGTACAGATCGACATCGTCACCGGGGCGCAGATAGTCCGTCGTGATCAGAACGCGAGTGGTCACAGCGCGCGACTCACGGAGGACCGTCGCTGCAAGGCACTGACACGCACGACCACCAGCACGGCGAGGAGCGCGATGATCGCGACGTTGAGCAACAGCAGGGACCAGCTCGTCAGGTCGACCATGCCGCCGACCAGTGCCGGTCCGAGGAAGCCGCCACTGACCCAGCCGACGGTGTAGAGCCCGGTGTAGGTCCCGACCACGCGGTCGGACGGGGCGAGGTTCCAGAGCACGACAACCGCGTTGACCAGAAACGAGGACGCGCCCGCGGCCGCCACACAGAGGCCGATGACGGCGCCGGTGGGTGTCTGTACCACGGTGCCGAGCACCATTCCGGCCGCGAACACTGTCATCCCGACCGTCATCACCCGCAGTCGGCCGAAGCGCTCGGCGAGCCTCGCCACCGGGTAGGCGGCCAGGATGAAAGCCACTCCGCTGGGCAGCGTCAACCCGCCCGCGTCGCCGCGGGACATGTGCAGAACCTCCATGCCGTACGGCGTCATGAGCGCTCGCGAGGCAGCCCACGCGCCCCCGAAGAGCAGGATCGACACGATCAGCAGCAACCTGCTGCGGTCCACGTCTCTGACGATGTCGAGCACTGTGTCCCGCACCCGCACGCCGGGTGCTGCCGTGCCCTGTTGTTCGCGCTCCTCATCGAGTGCGGTCCGGTAGCCCGGTGACCGGTTGTCCCGCACCTTCGCGGCGAGCACGGCCAAGGACACCATCATCAGGATCGCGGGAATCGCGAACGACAGCTTCGGATGCTCGTCGATCAGGAAGACGCTGATCAGCGCCGCGACCATGACCGTGAGGCTCGCCGCGATCTTGACGACCGCGTTGGCGCGGCTTCGCCGCTCGGGCGGGATGAAGTCCGGCAGCAGGGATTCGGCGATCGGCTTGAACGAGTTCGCGACCAGCGCGTAGCCGAACATCACCAGGATCAGCAGCGGCAACGAGCCCGCCACGTGCGGGATGATCAGGAACAGCAGCGCCGCCAACGGCATTCCGATGACGAGATAAGGGATGCGCCTCCCCCAAGAGGTGCGCGTGCGGTCCGATTGGTTGCCCATCCACGGTTGGATGAAGATGCCGAGCACGTTGTCCATCCCCATCAGCAGACCGACAAGCGCGGCACTACCGATGTGCTCTCGCAGCAATGGCGGAACCTGTGCGTCGTAAAGGTTCCACGTCGATTCCTGTGCGAAGACCGCCAGGGCTACGAAGAACGTGATCCGTCCCGTTCGCGCTCGTTGTGCGCTCGACGTCGTCGTCATTCGGCACCTTCCCTGTCACCACCGCCAGCGCGGTGACCGCTAAGGTACTTTTGCTATAGCAAGAACGTCAAGCATTCCATTCAGCCTTTGCCATGGCGACTAGAGTGGTGCCATGGCGAGTGAGACGTTGAAGGGCCTGACGGCCGACACGCTGGCCGACCGCGCGTACCGGGCCATCCGCGACGCGATCACGACCGGCGAGTTGCGGCCGGAGCAGAAGGTCACCGAACGCGGTCTCGCCGAGCGGCTGTCGGTGAGCCCGACGCCGGTGCGTGAGGCCATCCGCCGCCTCGAACAGGACGGTCTCCTCGAACGGACCGGACCGCGGACGGTACAGGTGGCGGCATTCCGGGACGCCGCGATCCAGGACCTCGCCGAGGTCGAAGTCGCCCTTCGTGGGATGGTGGCCCGCTTCGCCGCGCGGCACGCGTCACCGGCACAACTGGACCAGCTCGACGCCGTTCTCGACGAAGCCGACGACTTGCTGATCGTCATCAAGCAACGGCAGAACGCCGGCCAGGACGTGTCGCGGCACCTGGACCGATTGCTCGACACCATGCAACGGTTCAACGAGGTCGTCGAGTCGTGCGCGCACAACCCGGTACTGGTGCGCCTGCTCGGCCAGACCCGCGTGTTCTCCTGGCCGGAACGGCGGGCCAGGCTGATCGAACTGATCGCCAAGAACGACAAGTTCGGCCTGGACCGCTACGGGAGCCATCGCGCGCTTGTCCGGGCATTGCGGGTGGGCGACTCGGCGTCGGCCGAGGCACTCGTCATCGAGGACGCCCGTGGCGGCCTGGGAGACCTGCTCGCCGCACCCACATCCGTCGCCCAACCGTGAGCGGGTCACCGCCCGATGTCGACGCGCGACGGTTGGGCGAGTTCACCCGTTCGCTCACACACGTCGCCGACCACCTACGCGACAACGTTCAGGCGCCGGTGGCCAGCGGAGTGTCCAGTTCGACGTAGAGCATCAGCACGCACACCGCCAGCACCACCGCCAGGGCGACGGCGTCAGCCGATGTCGGCCGCGAGGGCCGCGCCGAAATCTGGCCCGAGCCGCCGCGGGCGGTGATCGCGTCGCCCATCTCGTCGGCGCGGCGTAGTGCCACCGTCATCGCGGTGGCCAGCAGGTCGATGACTTCCACGGACGCTCTGCGGCGCCGCGCCCACCAGGTGGTCGCGACGTCGCGAGGCCGTAGTCGGCGTGCGGCGGACAGCACACGGAATTCACCGAACAGCATCGGGAACGCTCGCAGTGCCAACGCGAGGGTGACGGCCCAGTCGTCAACGGGAATCCGAAGCGCTGCGAACGGCCTGCCCAGCTTCGACACCGCCGGCGCTATGTCGGAGACGTTGGTGGTCCACGACACCAGTGAGCACAACCCGAGCAACACGACGGCTAGGAACATGAGGTGTAGATAGTCGAGCAGTCCGCCAACGCCGAGGCCAGGCATGAGGTACGGCGCGCCACCGGCGGCTGCGGCCGCCGCCGCGCCGACGAACAGCAGGATCCACAGCCAGCGCGGCACCGTGGGCAACGCTCCCCATGGCACCCGCGCGAGCCGCGCGGTGGCAAGTACGAACACCGCGACCATCGCGATTGAGACCCAGCCAGGGAACAGTGCCAGCACTATCGCGACCGCGGTGACGGCGATCAGCTTGGTGCCCGCCCACAGTTCGTGCACCGATGTACGGCCGGGCACCGGCCGCAACAAAACCACCGGCCTCGGCTGCTTGCTCACAAGGCACCTCCGGCAGATATCAGAGAACCCTCGTGCAAATGCAGGGTGCGGGGACACAGCTGTTCCAGCCCGGAGAAGTCGTGCGAGATGACGATCACGGTGAGTCCGGTGTTCCGGCGCAGATCGGCAAGCAGCGCCAACAACCCGCGTCTGCTGGCAACGTCAAGCCCGGCCAGCGGTTCGTCGAGGATGATCGCGCGGGGACCACGGGCCAGCAGCCCGGCGAGCACCACGCGGCGCATCTGCCCGCCGCTGAGCTGGTCGACACGCCGCCCAGCGAGCGCGGGATCAAGGCCGACGGCAGCCAGCGCCTGCTGCACGCGGCCGTCGTCATGATGGTCGAACCCGGCCGCTGACGCGATTTCGAGGTCGACGCGGCTGCGCATCATCTGCAGTCGAGCGGCCTGGAACGAGATGGCCACCGCCCCGACCTGATCGGACACCGGCTTGCCGTCGAGCAGGCAACTGCCGATCGTCGGCGCCAGGAGTCCGGCCATGATCCACGCGAGCGTCGACTTGCCCGACCCGTTGAGCCCGTGGATCAGCACTCCGTCTCCCTCGCCGATGACGAGGTCGATGCCGTGCAACGCCGTTGACGCCCAGGGGGTGCCGCAGCCGTACCGATGACCGACCCCGTTGAGCTCAAGCAACTTGTTGCCGGCGTGGTGGCCGGGTACGCAGTTGGCTGCCGGAGCCGGGGCGGTGATCACCATGTCGACGTTGTCGTCATTGCCGGTCAGGTTGAAGACGCGGTCGGCGGTTTTGGCCTCGTCGTCGTAGTGGGTGATGTGGACCAACGCCATGTCGTGGTGCTGCGTCAGCCCTGTCAGCATCTTGATGACCGTGTCACGACCGGTCTGGTCGACCATGCTGGTGATCTCGTCGGCGATCAGCAGTCGTGGCTCACGGGCCAGTGCCGCGGCCACCGCAAGCCGTTGGAGCTCACCGCCCGACAGCCCGCCGGTGTCGCGCTCGCCGAGACCGGCGAGCCCCACCTCGGCAAGCAGCCGGTCGACGTCGGTGGCGACGCCTGGGGGCAAACCCCAGACCACGTCGTCGACCACACGCGTGCCGAGCACCTGGCTCTCCGGGTGCTGCATGACCACAGCGGTACCGCCGAACTGGCCGAGACCCACCGACCCGGGCCGCTCCAGCGTGCCGGACGTCGGCCGGCGACCGGACAGCAGCAGCATGAGCGTGGTCTTGCCCGAGCCGTTGGCACCGGTGACGGCGAGGTGCTCGCCAGGAACGACGGTCAGGTCGAGCGGGCCGACCGCGTCCTGGTCGCAGTCGGGATAGCGGAAGCAGACGTCGCGGAAGGTCGCGGGCACGGGTTCGACCGGCCGGTCATCGGCGACGCGGTCCAGCTGGTGCACATCGGGTACGCCACCGAGCCGGGTCAGCATGCGTGACAACGCCCACCAACCGACCATGTTGACGAGGGTGATGGACACGATCGACGTCGTGATGATGAACACCGGCCAGTGGTGCATCAGCAGCGCGACGGCATCGCGCATCCACTTGCCGAACGGCGCGATGACAGGCACGACGCTGATGAGGTTCCCAATACCGTCGGTGTAGGCGCTGACAGTGTCGAAGATGAGGTCGCGCAGTCGAACCAGAACCGTCAGCAGGGCCGTAAGGCACAGCGCGAACACCGTTCCCGCGACCAGCGCCGCGGCAAAGGCAGTGGGAACGCCTTTGCCGCGGCGCTTCAGGAGGCCGACCAGGCCACCGAGATAGGCGTTGATGACGACTACACACGGACCGCCCATGCCTACGGCGAGAAAGGCGACGATGGTGGCTGCGACCGTTCCAGCGCCCAGGGCACGGAGCCTGTGACGGTAGGCCAGCAACGCCATCGGTACCGTGCCGAGCATCAACAGTCCGGCGCCGAACGGCAAGACGACGGCGCTGACGGCGATGGCGCTACAGAGCGCGGCCATCACCGCCGCGTGCGCGAGCTCGCCGGGCTGTAGCGGCCCGGTGATTCGGGGCGCGGTGGACATCTTCATGGCCTCCCAGTCGCGCTCAGACCACCTCGGGCCGCAGGTCGTCGGGCTGGGCGCGCTTGATCTCCCAGAAGTCCGGGTAGGACGCGCAGATCAGCGCGGCGTCCCACAACTTGCCAGCCTCCTCACCGCGTGGGATCCGGGAGAGCACTGGGCCGAAGAACGCGACACCGTTGATGTGGATCGTCGGGGTGCCTGCGATGGCGCCTGCGACGCTGACGCCCTCCTGGGTGCTCCTGCGCATCGCGTCGTCGAGTTTCTCCGAGGTGGCCGCCTCGGCCAGTTCGGCGGGCAGACCGACTTCGGTGAGCGACTCGGCGACGATCTCGTCGAAGTCGTTCTTCAACAGGTCACCGAACTTCTTGTTGCCCTTGTGGTGGATCCGGGTGCCCAACGCGGTGTAGAGCGGACCCAGGACCTGGCGGCCCGCGGTCTGCTCGGCGGCCATCGCCACCCGCACCGGCGCCCACACCTTCTTCATCATCTCCGGGTCGTTCAACTGAGCGGGCAGATCGCCCTCGTTGAGGATCGCCAGGCTCATGATGTGGAACGACACATCGATGTCACGGACTTTCTGCGCTTCGAGAATCCAGCGGGAGGTGATCCAGGCCCACGGGCAGAACGGGTCGAACCAGAAATCGACACGGGACTTCTCGGACATGAGCGAACTCCTCTTTCGGGTTGGGAAAACAGGTGGTCGTGTACGCCGCGGTCAGTCGAACTGGGGCTCCATCTCGCCGCGATCGCGCTTGAACTCCCAGAAGCCCGGATAGGACGCGAAGGTCACCGCCGCGTCCCACAGCTTGCCCGCCTGCTCGCCACGCGGGCTGCGGCCGAACACCGGGCCGAAGAACGCGACACCGTTGATGTGGATGGTGGGGGTACCGATACCGGCGCCGGGGGCGGCCATGGCCTCGTTGGTGCTCTTGCGCAGCGCCTCGTCGTATTTCTCCGAGGCGGCCGCCTCGGCCAGATCGGCGGGCAGGTCGGCCTCTTTCAGCGCCTGCGCGATGAGCTCGTCGAAGTCGCGCGCCATCACGTCGTGGAAGCCTTTGTTGCCTGCGTGGTGGATCCGGGAGCCGATCGCGGTGTAGAGCCGCCCCAGGACCTCGCTGCCCATGGTCTGTTCGGCGGCCATGGCCACCCGCGCCGGGGCCCACGCCTTGCGCATCATCTCCGGGTCGTCCAACTGGTGGGGCAGGTCGCCCTCGTTGAAGATGATCAGGCTCATCACGTGGTACGACACGTCGAAGTCACGGACTTTCTGCGCCTCGACGATGCCGCGCGAGGTGAGCCAGGTCCACGGGCACAGCGGTTCGAACCAGAAATCGACACGAGACTTTTCGGACATAGGGCGACTCCTCTTCTTGTTGGGTGAGAATTCGTTGCCGGACCGGGATTTACCGAGCAGACACTCGGCGGATCAGGTAGTTCCAACCCGCATGCAGCTGGTCGCGATTCCATACCTGGCCGCGTTTGAACCGTGTTTCGGCCTCGTCAGACCAGGTCGCGGGACCACCAGCGGCGTGCGCGAGGAGCTGAGTGTGGCAGGCGCGTTCGAGCAGAACCGCATACATGACAGCGGTTTCCAGATCCGGACCCGTAGTCACGGCGCCGTGGTTGGGGATGAGGATGGCGTCCGCGTCCGCGAGGCTGCGCGCGAGCTCCTGCCCTAGTTCCGGCGTGGCGATGAGCGCACCTGTCTTGGTGAATCGCGGAAGCTGCGGATGCGTGAACGGGACCGCGTCGTGGGAGAGGGGCTTCAGTTCGTGATCCAGCGACGCGAACGCGGCGAGCGTGGGCGCATGGGTATGCACGACGGCACGTACATCCGCGCGCCGCGCCATGATCTCGGTGTGGATCGGGTATTCGATGTGGCGGCTGCCGGTTCCATTCAGGACTGTTCCCTCCGGGGAGACGAGGACGACCCGTTTCTGATCGATCTCCTCGAATCCCCAACCAGACGCCTTCATCCAGACACCGCGACCGCCCGGATCGCGGACGGAGGCATGTCCCCACACCATGTCGCCCAGTCCCGCCGCGGCGAGTGCCCGGCTCGCCTGCGCCACCAGCTCACGTACGTCCTGCGTCATCCGAACTCCCGCGGGACAGCGTGATCAAGAACGACGACCTCCGTGCCCTCCGGCGCCAGGTTCGTCAGCAACTGGTGGTGCAAATGTTGATGCACCGGCGCGAGGCCACCCTGATGGATGGGAACGGCGACGCGGGGCGTCACGTCGCGGAGGTAGTCGATGCCCTCCTGGATCTTCATCCACGGTCCTGCGGCGGGGACCAGCAGGACGTCGACTGGCCCATCGACCGGCTGCAAGGCGTCGCCAGGATGCAGCACCGCACCATTGACGAGGTAACCGTTGTTGTCCGAGCCCGCCAAGTCAGGGTGAATGCAGGCATGAGCACCGTTGCCTGTCACGGTGATCTCGACACCGGCGATCATCAGCTTGTCCCCTGGTGTGGCGACAACCATGTCCAGTCCGGAAAGGACACTCGCAGCAGAAGGGCTGTGCACGACTATCGCTTGTGGACTGTTCGCCAGCAGCGCACGCAGCCGGTCGGCGTCCAGGTGGTCAGGATGGGCGTGGGTGATCAGTACGAGGTCGAGATCGGCCACGTCCTCAAACCCGGCGGAGTAGGCGCCGGGGTCGATCAGCACGCGCTGCGGTAGTTCGAGCAGGACACAGGCGTGTCCATAGTGGATCAGACGCATCGTTTCTCCGGCCTGGTCACGGGTTGACGACGGTCATCCACATGGGCTCCGCACGCTGCTGCAGCAGATCGACGGCCTTGACCGCGTCGGTGAGCGGGAACCGGTGGGTGATGAGGTCATCGGCGGTGAGCGCGCCGGTTTCGAGCAGGCGCAGGACTTCTTGCGCGTCGGTGCGGGTGCAGGCGCGGGTGCCGACGAACCGTGAGCAGTTGACCATCAACGCGATGGCGGGTACCTGCACGGGATTGGTGTTGCCTCCCATGTGGACCAACGTGCCACCGGGAGCGAGGGCGCCCATGGCCTGGACCGTGGCCGGTCCGTCGGGGATGTAGTCGATCACGGCCTGCGCGCCCGCGGGCGCCAGTTCCCGGAGCCTGCGAGTGAGTCCGCCGGTTGCGGCCCAGTCCCCCGCAAGCTCGTCCAACGCGACGACATCGGTGGAGATCCGGCCGGCGAGCCGGGCGACGGAGGAAACCCGCTCGGCGTCCCGGCCCACGAGAACCAGGTGGGCGATACCGAAGTGCTCGGCGAGCCGCACCGTCGCGGTGCCCATGGTGCCGGTCGCGGCCGTGACCACCACAGTGGAACCCGCTCGCAGATCAGCACACTTGAGCGCGTTCACGGCGTTGGCGATGTCGTGCACCTTGGCGGCGACGTCGAAGCTGACGGAGTCCGGTACCCGGTCGGCCAGCCAATGCGGGATGCGCACGTACTCCGCGATCCCCCCATTGTGGTACTCGTCGTACAGCGGCTTCACGACGGCGTCGAACGAGGCGTGACCGACCATGGCGTATTCGCGGCACATCATGTCGCGGCCGCTGCGGCAGTAGGCACACCGACCGCAGTTCAGGTTCGGATGTACGCGAACCCGGTCACCGATCCCGAAGTCGTGGACCTGGCCGCCGACGGCGGCGATCGTGCCCGCGGCCTCGTGTCCCAGGGTCGTGGGCAGGTGCTTGAACGCGCCCATCGCGAGCAGGCGCATCATTCCAGGGGCCAGCCCGGCCGCGGCGACCTTGACGACCACGTCGAGCGGGCCGGGTTCGGGAATGGGAACCTCGTCGAGGACGAGGACGGTGGAGTCGCGATGAGCCCGCAGTGCAAGCATCGTGGTCATGCGTGGACCTCCGCGGTCAACTGGGTCAGATAGTCCTTTGTGTACTTCTCGGCGGTACGCGCCGTCTCAGCGATCTGCGGCAGCTCACGGTGTGACAGCAGGACGACGTACTCGCCGGACTCGCTCACCACGCTGGTGTGGGCGAGGCCGAGTGGAATCCGGGCGAAGTCGCCCGGCGCGAGTTCGACGATGCCGCGCTGGGTGATCAGTGTCCGGTGACCCCGGGCCTGGTATTGGATCTCGTCGGCGTCGAGAGTGCGGCGATATCGCCGTTCTTCCGTACGGGTGGCAACGACCATGCCCAGACGGACTTGGTCGGTGCCGTACAGCCACGTGACGCCCTCGTCGTCGGCGCGCAGTACCTGCATCCGAGCGTCTTCGCTGTGCACTTGTGCCAGTAGTCGCCGCTCGTCGATGGGAAACACGGTGATGTCATGGCCGGGTGTGCCCATGCACTGGGTGATGGCCTCGTTGGTCGGACCAGGCTGCCAGCCCGGGAACGGCGGAAACACCGGCTGGGACTCGCGATCCGACGGCACCAGTTCGACGACCGGTGCGGGCAGGTAGAACACCAGGTGACTCTCGGCACGGCCGTAGTTGTCGTGGCCGACTCCGCGCGGGATACGGGAGAACTCACCGGCCCGGTGCTCGATCACGCCGAGTTCGGTCATCAGCGTGCGCTCGCCGGCGATCTGGTATGAGATCTCGTCCACGTCGCAGTTGCGGTGATAGAACGGCTGTCGGCTGTCCATGGTCTGCCACTCGACCCGGATCTCGTCGTTCTCGTAGACGCCGCGGGGCGGGGCGAACGGCTGGGCGTGGTACTCCTGCGGGAAGTGCACGACCGTCAACGGTGAATGGTCGTGCCACAACTTGATCGGTACCTTCGACTCATGCGGCGGCGACAGCAGTAAATGCTCATCGCGGACCACGCTCCACAGTGGCCGGTCCTCCGCCATGACCATCGCGTCTTCGATGACCTGCATAGCGATCTCCTTGACTCTGTCAGTTGGTCGGCAGCGCCTCGTAGTAGCGGGCCGCGCCCGGGTGCAGTGGGATCGGCGTCAGCCCCATCGCCGACGGATCCAAGGGGTAGGTCACCGGACTGCGTTCCGGCGGCAGGTGCCGGTACTGCGCTTCGAGCAGGTGACGGGTCTCCCCGAGAATCCACGCCACGGCATAGGCCACGTCGTCGTCGAGCTCGCTGGTCGTCATCATGAGGAAGTCCGAGAAGTCGAGCGTCCGGAATGCGTCAGTGCCGGGGAAATACCCGTCGGCGACGGTCGCGGCGGGCCAGCCATAGTCCGACTCGAGTGCGGCCAGCACCTCGTCCTCGACGGTCAGGAACCGGTAGTCGGGAGCGAACTGTTGCCAGTGCGGGAGCATCACGGCTTCGTGGATGATCGCGTTCGCCCGGCCCGCCAGCACATGGTCGAGCGATTCGAAGGGACGCTCGTCCTCCAGAAAGCGCCCGCCCCAGCCGGTCACGTCGATCCCCGCGCGATCCAGGATCGCATGGGCGGCCAGACCGACGTGGTTGATTCCATCGTGGACCGACGTGGCCAGCCGCAGTCGCGGCCTGCGTGCACGCAACTGCGCGAACGTGGTGATCTCCAGCGAGCGGTGCACTGCCACAACCAGGCGGTCGCGTTGCGGAAGGACACCGAGTGCACGCAACTGCGGGAACTTCTCGTCAGCGTAGATGCCGCGCCCGTCGAGGGCGGCGGTGGCGAAGGCCGCCGGTGTGGTCAGTGCGATATCGACCTCGCCGTGCCCCACCGCACGCACCGCGTCGGCGGATCCACGGCTGTTCCATGTCGCGATCCGGGTTCCCGGCCCGGCTCGATCGGCCAGCTCCTGGGCGACCCAGCCGCAGATCCGGTGCAGGTTCGCCGTACCCCAGTCCCCGCGCAGGTGCAGGACGAGCGGCCGGCCGATCTTCGGCTCCGCTGGACGGGTCACTGGATGTCATCCTTCCCATTTAGACCACTGTGGACGGTCGCTGACGACCGGCGGGACTGCGTGTGATATGTCTAGTGCCATGGGCACAGTGCGGCACCTGGCCGATTCCGAGGTCCCCGGGGAACTGGCCAGTCTTGTGTGGTCGCTGCACCGGACGCTGCTCAGGGCCAAGAAACCACCGGAAGGTCAGAAGATTCGGCCCCAGTCCCAGGTCGAACTGCTCCAGCTGGTCAACGACCAGCCCGGGGTCAGCGTGCGCGAGGCGGCCGAGGCACTGCGCATGCAGCCCAACAACGTGAGCAGCCTGGCGAGCCTCCTCGTTCGCGACGGCTTTCTGCGGCGGGTGACCGATCCAGCGGACCGGCGCATTGTCCGCCTGAAGCCGACGGCGAAGATGCGCAAGGCAGGCTCGCAGGTCGACTCCGAGTTGCAGCGCGACATCGCGGCCGCCCTCGCCGAGCTTCCCGCCGCCTCGGCGAAGCGGATTCAGGCAGCCATCCCAGACCTGTGGGCATTGGTCGAACAGCTGACGCCGGACCGGTAGGTTCCGGCGTCACCTGCGCGCGGCGAAGGCGTCGTGGTACGGGCGCACGGCGGTGATGTGCGAGCTGTCCGCGTGGAAGTTCACGATCACGCGCCACATCATGCGGACCCGGTTGTCGGCCCAGACAGCCTGATCCGGGTCTATCCGGAAGAACACTTGCTGGCCTTCGCCGGGACCTTTCACGTTGGTGAAGAGGTTTGTCCCCGCCGCCCAAGGGAACTGGCCAAGGCTGAGCTGGATCGCGTGCTCGATCTCGTCGCGGTCGGTCACCAGGGTGGCACGCCCTTTGACCTGAAGCGAATGCGTGAGTTCGCGTTCGTCGTAGCCGCCGGGCGGCAAATGGCTGGCCGCATAGCTCACCTTCGGGTTCGCGAGCATTTCCCCGTACTTGCGTGTCCGCACGAAAGTGTGCATATAGACCCTGAGGCCGTCCGCGGCGATATGCATGACCGAGGCAGACGGTGAACCGTCGGACGCCAGTGTTGCCAAGGTGGCGATCTCCTCGTTCCGCAACAGTTCGGTGATCGCACGCTCGATCTCGGCACGCGACGGTTCCCGGGCGGCCATCACGCCCCACACACCCCGGGCACGGCGATCTTGCGTTCCAACTGCGGATAACACACGGTGCCGTCCGGGTAGAGGGGCAGGATGTCCTGGAACTCCTTGCTCTGGAACGCCGCCTTCAGCTGCGCCGCCGACTCCCACACGGAGACGTTGGTCAGCACGTGGCTGCCGACACCATGGTAGAGCTGAGCCGAAATCCAGCCGGGCGAGGCCATCATCACGACCGAGTCCTTGCGCCACACCTCGACGACTGCCTCGAACGCGCCTTCGGGGTAGACGAACGTGTTGATCACCGTGACCGGACCCGAGTCCACCTCCTCGAGTTGCGAGAGAAACGGCCGGGCCGGATCGATGTCGACGAGCTCGATCATGAAGCGACTCCTCCATCCTGGTGGGGAAACCCCGGTGAAATACCTCTACTACTAGAGATACTTGGGCGGGTTTCGCGGGTCAACGACACGCGATTAAGGAGTTCATAAGGAAGAGGACTCAGGCATGCCATCGCCGTGCCGATGTTCGACGCGGCTCCGTTTACCGTTGTGGTGCACCAGAATCAGTCACGGGCGCGCCTGGTCGACCTCGCGCAGCGCAGCGATCACGCTGCGCAGGTGAGCACGCGCCGCCTCTTGCGCGGCAGCGGCATCGTGCGCGCAGATCGCGTTGATGATGGCCAGGTGCTCGGGCAGGGAGACGTTCGGCCGCCCTGGGTGCATCGCGAGTTTGAACTGGTGTCGCACGCCTTGCGCACGCAGGCGTTCCAGGACGTCACGAGCAGTCCGTTGCCCGCTGATCTGGCGTATCCGCTGGTGCAACTCCTGGTTGAGCTGGGAGTAGCCGAGGACGTCGCCGCCGGACACCGCGGACCGCATCTGCTTGCCGATCGCCTTGAGCTGCTTGGCTTCGTCCCGGCTGATGCGCTCGGCGGCCTTCGCGGCACACAGTCCTTCCACGACCATGCGCACTTCGCAGATCTCGACCGCCTCGTCCAGGGAGATCGCCCGCACCCGGGCACCCCGGTTCTGCACGCGTTCGACGAGTCCTTCGTTCGCCAGCTCGACAAGTGCCGATCGGACAGCCGCCCGGCCTGCGGCGAACTGCTCGGACAGATCGGCCTCGACCAGACGCTGGTTCGGCACGAAGTCGCCGCGCACAATCGCCTCGCGGATCTCGTCCACAACCGATCGCGGACCGTCGATCCGCCCTTCGTTGACCGTCACGGCGCTGCTCCTGTTCATTGCAGCCAGAATTGTCACCAATTTTGTTGCTGGCATAGTGTAGCGCCGTGACAGTCACAGTGGCCGTGCTGGGCTTGGGCGAGGCGGGCGGCGCGATCGCCCGTGACCTGGTCGAAGCTGGAGCGGTGGTGCGTGCCTACGATCCCGCGATCCCCGCCACGGACCGGATGATGCCCGGGGCAAGCGAAACGGACGCCGCGACCGGAGCCGACCTCGTGCTGAGCGTCAACAGCGCGAAGGCCTCCATCGGCGCACTGCGAGCCGGCGCCGCCGCGGTCGGCGTTGGTATCTGGGCGGATATGAACACAGCCTCGCCGGGCATGAAGAGACAGCTCGCGGAAATCGCCGCGGACAAAGCGGTCGCGTTCGCGGGCGTGTCGATCATGGCGCCGGTCCCCGGCCGAGGTCTGCGCACCCCGATGCTGGCCAGCGGCCCTGCAGCGGCACAGGTGGCGGAAATCCTGAATCCGCTGGGCGCTTCGGTCCAGACGCTGGACGGGCCGGCGGGGCTGGCCGCCGAACGAAAGCTCCTGCGCAGTGTGTTCTTCAAAGGACTCGCGGCCGCTGTCGTCGAGGCGATGGCCGCAGCCCGTGCCGCCGGATGTGAAGAATGGCTGCGGGACAACATAGCCCAAGAACTGACCGACGCCGATCAGTCGACTGTGGACAGACTGATGGACGGAACCCGCAGGCACGCCGTCCGGCGGGCCGACGAGATGTCCGCGGCCACCGACATGCTCACCGAACTGGGCGTCGAGCCAACCATGGCGGGGGCGACGCGTGATTTCCTGACCAGACTGGCGAACCGACACCGCTAGCGCATGGTTCAAATGCGCTGATCGCGACAGCCAGGCCGGACGCGGCCCCGGTCTCCCAACTTCGACCTCCGGCCGAAGCAGGCTCTCATCGACCGGACATCCGAAACACGCACCAGTAGCGGGAGACCAGCGCCGCGCCGAGATTGGCTACTAAATTGTTGACAATCTGGTCGCCATTGCGTCAGGCTGGCATCGGCATATCCAGGGAGGACGCATGTCGCAACCAGCGCCGGATCGTCGCGGAAGCTTGCTGGTAATCAGTGCCCATGCGGGTGACTTCGTGTGGCGGGCGGGCGGCGCGATCGCCCTGGCCGCGGAACGCGGCGACCGGGCTACCGTGGTGTGCCTGAGCTACGGGGAGCGCGGCGAGTCCGCCCGCGCGTGGCGGGAGGGCCGCTCCTTGGCTGAGATCAAGGCGATCCGCCGTGAGGAGGCACAGAACGCGGCCACGGTGCTCGGTGCGGAAGTGCGGTTCTTCGACGCGGGCGACTACCCGCTCGTCGAGTCCCAGGAGATCGTCGACCGGCTCGTGCAGGTCTACCGGAACCTGGCGCCGACCATCGTGCTCACGCACACCCTGGCCGACCCCTACAACGGCGACCACCCCGCGGCGGCGCGGATGGCGTTGCAGGCCCGGATACTGGCGCAGGCAGTCGGCTACGACGCTCCCGGCGAGCCGCTGGGCGCTCCCCCGGTGTTCTTCTTCGAACCGCACCAGTCCGAGCAATGCGACTTCCGGCCCGACGTGCTGCTCGACATCACCCCCGTGTTCGACCGCAAGCGCAAGGCCATGCAAAGCCTGCCCGCGCAACAGCACATGTGGGACTACTACACCGACCTGGCCAAGCGGCGCGGCGTTCAGCTCAAGCGCAACGCCGGACCCAACCTCGGCTTGCCGCACAACACGATGGGCGAAGCGTACGTCCGGCTTTACCCCCAAGTCACCGGAGTGCTCGCATGAAGGGCGTGATCATCACTGACGCGCCCCGAGCAGCCGCCGAAGACGTTGACGCCTTAGCCGCGTTCGGTGTGGCCACCGTCCACGAAGCGTTGGGGCGTACCGGATACCTCGGCCCCGGCCTGCGCCCGATCCAAGACGGCACGGCGATCTGCGGAACGGCCGTGACGGTGCTCTGCTGGTCCGGCGACAACTTGATGATCCACGCGGCAGTGGAGCAGTGCCAACCAGGCGATGTCCTTGTGGTCACCACGACTTCGCCGTCACATGACGGCCTGTTCGGTGAGCTGTTCGCCACCGCGCTGCAGCGCCGCGGCGTACGAGGACTGGTCATCGACGCCGGCGTGCGCGATGTCGCCGCGTTGCGCGCCATGGGTTTTCCGGTGTGGTCGGCGGCGATCAGCGCGCAGGGCACGGTCAAGGCCACGGCCGGCACGGTGAACCTGCCCGTGGTGATCGGTGGGCAGACCGTCCACCCGGGTGATGTAGTGCTGGCCGACGACGACGGAGTGATGTGCGTGCCGCGCCAAGCGACACCCGAGGCCGTCCGGGCCGCACAAGCACGCACAGACAAGGAATCTGCTGCCCGCCAAGCGTTTACTGACGGCGAGTCGAGCCTGGACCGGTACGGGCTGCGCAAGACTCTCACGAACCTCGGTGTCGAGTACCTCACCGCTGAGGAGTACGACCGGCGGAGGCTGCAGTGACCGGCACGGGCGTGCGCTGCATGCTGATGCGCGGCGGAACTTCCAAGGGCGCCTTCTTCCTCGCCGATGAGCTGCCCACCGACCCCACCTCCCGTGACGACCTGCTGTTGCGGATCATGGGCACGCCGGACCCGCGCCAGATCGACGGGCTGGGTGGCGCCCATTCGGTCACCAGCAAGGTCGCGATCGTGTCGCCCGCCACCAGACCCGACTGGGACGTGGACTACCTGTTCCTGCAGCTAGGGGTTGGCGAACCGACCGTGTCGGATCGTCAGACCTGCGGCAACCTGCTCGCCGGAGTCGGGCAGTTCGCCGTCGAACGAGGCCTGGTACCCGCAGGAGCGGAGCGCACCACGGTCCGCGTGCGGCTGGTCAACACCGGCTCCATCGCTCTGTCTACTTTCGATACTCCTGATAGGACAGTGGACTACACCGGCACGACGGCCATCTCCGGTGTGCCAGGCACGGCGGCCGCGGTCGAGCTGGACTTCACCGACACCGAGGGGTCGGTGTGCGGCAGCCTGCTGCCCACCGGCCGTGTCCGTGACGAGATCGACGGCGTCGCGGTCACCTGCGTCGACAATGGCATGCCGGTCGTCGTCGTACGCGCCATCGACGTCGGTGTCACCGGCTACGAGACCGGCGACGAACTGGCCGCCAACACCGCACTCACCGAGCAGATCCAGTCGCTGCACACCAAAGCAGGTCAGCTGATGGGCCTCGGTGACGTCAGTGCCGCGCCCGTTCCCAAGACCACCCTCGTCGCCCCGCCTCGTGCCGGCGGCGCGATCTGCACCAGGACGTTCATCCCGCTGCGACCGCACCCATCAATCGGGGTGCTGGGCGGGGTGAGCGTGGTGACGGCGTTGCTACTCGACGGCGCGGTGGGCCATGACCTCCTCGTCACGTCATCTGCCAGCGGCCCCTTCGAAATCGAGCACGCGGGCGGCAAGCTCGCTGTCGGGGTCGAACTCGACGAATCCACGCCGCCCCGGGTACGCCGGTCGACCGTGATCCGCACCGCCCGGAAGTTGTTCGACGGCACCGTCTTCCCCCGCCAGTGAAGGAGGCATTGATGCTCCGTCATGAGATCGCGCACCTGGGTCACGTCGAACTGCTCACCCCGCAACCGGAGCAGAGCCTGGACTTCTTCGTCCGCGTGCTGGGCATGACCGAGAACGGCTCCGACGGCGACTCGGTCTACCTGCGGACCTGGGACGACTACGAGCACCACAGCCTCAAGCTCACCGCCTCGATCACCTCCGGTGTGGGGCGCACGGCACTGCGCGCCGCCAGCGAGGAAGCCTTGACCAGGCGGGTCAAGGCGATCGAGGAGCGCGGGCTGGGCGTCGGCTGGACCGACGGAGACACCGGCATCGGTCCGACCTACCTGTTCCGTGATCCCGATGGCCATGAGATGGAGATCTACTGGGAGACCGAGTGGTACGAGCCGCCTGAGCACCTGCGGCCCTCGCTGAAGAACCAGGCCCAGGCATATCCCGCTCGCGGTGTCTGCGTGCGCCGCCTTGACCACGTCAACTACCTGGCCAAGGACGCGGCGACCAACGGGAGCTTCATCTGCGACGGCCTCGGCGGCCGGGTGACCGAACAGATCATGCTCGACAACGGCGTCGTCTCCGCCCAGTGGACGAACTTCGCACAGAAGTCCTACGACCTCGTCTACACCAACGACTGGACCGGCACCAACGGGCGCCTGCACCACATCGCCTTCGCCACCGACACCCGCGAGGACATCCTGCGCGCCGCCGACATCGCCCTCGATCACGGCGTGTTCATCGAGACCGGACCACACAAACACGCGATCCAGCAGACCTTCTTCCTCTACGTGTACGAGCCCGGCGGCAACCGCGTCGAGCTGTGCAACCCCACCGCCCGGCTGATCTTCGCGCCGGACTGGGAAACCATCACCTGGACCGAAGCCGAACGAGCCAAAGGCCAAGCGTGGGGCCTGAAGACGATCGAATCGTTCCACACCCACGGCACGCCGCCAGTCAAGGACTGACCGGCCGCCGTCGGTCCCATTCCGCATTCCCATCGCCGCCCTTTCTCAGTGAGGAGAACCGATGGCACCCCCTTCCGTACCGGGCACCGCGGAACTCGTAGCCCGCGCACGCGATCTCAAACCGTTGCTGAGCAAGAACGCGGCCGCCGGAGAGGCAGACCGTCGGGTGGTGGAGGAGAGCATCCAGGCGATGACCGAGGCGGGCCTGTTCAAGCTCGCCGTGCCCAAACGTTACCGCGGCTACGAAACCTCGATGCGCACCATGCTCGACGTGTCGGCCGCGGTGGCCGAGGCAGACGGCGGAACATCGTGGGTACTGACGCTGACGAACGTGTGCGCCTGGCTCACGGGGCTGTTCTCCGCCAAGGCGCAGGACCAGGTGTTCGGCGCCGACCCTGACGCGAAGGTGTCCGGCGTGCTCACCCCGACCTCGGAGGCGGTCCGGGTCGACGGTGGCTGGCGGGTGACCGGCAAGTGGTACTACAACTCCGGGTCCTGGCACGCCACCTGGGCCGTGCTGGGCGTTCCCCTCACCGACGAGCAGGGCCAGGTCGTCGACCAGGGCCTGGCCCTCATCCCGCGCGACGACACGACGTTGGAGGACACCTGGTTCGTGGCAGGGATGCGGTCCACCGGCAGCAACTGCATCGTCGCCGAGGACGTATTCGTGCCCGAGCACCGTGTCATGCGCGTCCCCGCTGCCATCGCGGGCGACTACCCGACCGAGCACTCCGGAACCGAACCCCTCTACCGGTCGGCGTTAGTGCCGATTCTCGCGCTCGTACTCGTCGGGCCACAGCTGGGTATGGGCCGGGCCGCGCTCGAACTGGTCACGAGCAAGGCAGCGAAAAAGCCCATCTCGTACACGTTCTTCGCCGCGCAGCGGGACTCGACGGCGTTCCAGTTGCAGATCGCGGAGGCGGCCCGCCTCATCGACACCGCACACCTGCACGCCTATCGGGCCGCGGACGACATCGACGACGCTGCCGCCTGCGGCGTGTACCCGGACTTTCTCGCGCGCGCCCGCGTACGTTCCGACACCGGTCACGTCGCCGAGTGCATCACGCGCGCCATCGACATCCTGCTGTCCGCGCACGGGGCTGGATCCTTCGCCGAGGTGAACGCACTCCAGCGCATCTGGCGTGACTCCGCCGTCGCGGCACGGCATGCCGTCGTCAGCCCTGTCGTCGGTTACGAGGTGTACGGAAAAGCGCTGCTCGGCGTCGAGGAAACCATCACCCCGCTCGTCTGAGGGAGCACTCCGTTCTTAGTCGTTTCTTAACGCCCAACCAGGCCGCTCCGCCCCGGACATCGGACAATCGGCATCGGAGGTGGTGGGGTGCTGATCCTGATCGCGGACGACGAGGACGCAGTGTGTGACTCGTTGTCGCGCACGCTCCGGTTCGAGGGCTACACCGTGGAGATCGCCAAGGACGGGCAGCAGGCGCTCGAGGTCATCCGGGAGAGCCGTCCGGACGGTGTCATCCTCGACGTCACGATGCCAGTGCTTGACGGCCTGGAAGCCTGCCGCCGGCTGCGAGCGGAAGGAAACCTCGTGCCGGTGCTGATGCTCACCGCCCGGGGTGACGTCACCGCGCGGGTCGCAGGCCTGGATGCCGGCGCGGACGACTATCTCGCCAAACCGTTCTCTCTCCAGGAGCTGCTCGCACGGGTGCGGGCGCTGCTGCGGCGCGCGAGGTACGAACCGACCACGCCGGAGTCTACTGTGGACCTTCGGTTCGACGATCTCACGCTGAACCCGGACACCCGGGAAGTGGTGCGCGCGGGCACGCAGATCCGGCTGACCAGAACCGAGTTCGCCATCCTGGAGCTGTTCCTCCGCCACCCACGGCAGGTGCTCACCAGGTCCGTGCTCTTCGAACAGGTCTGGGGCTTCGACTTCGGCAGCAGTTCCAACAGCCTTGACGTCTATCTCGGCTACCTGCGCAAGAAGCTGGAAGCCGACGGCGGCCGCAGACTCCTGCACACGGTTCGCGGCGTCGGCTACGTCCTGCGGGAGGACTCACTGTGAGGCTGGGCAGCCGCTTCCTCGCGTTGGGGCGGCGAAAGCTCAGCCTGCGTGCGCGGGTCGCGGTGCTCACCGCGGCCGGGGTCGCGCTCGCGGTTGTCGTCGTGTCCATCGCGGGCTGGTGGCTGATGCACGTTCGGCTGTACGAGAACCTGGCTGTCCAGCTGCGCACCGACACCGATACGGCGGCGCGGGCGGCCACGCCCGAGGATGCGCTGAGCGCCATGCACGCCGTCAACGAACTGCCGAGCGACTGGCGGGAGGTGGCGGACCTGTCGCCGGAAGCCGCGCGGTTGCTCGAAGTGGCCGGCCCGCCGCCACTCGTCGTCGTCCGGTTTCTCGACACCGACGGGATCCCGGTGTCGAGCAGTGCGGGGTCGACATGGCTGGGGCCGGTGACCGCCCAGGCCGCCCACATCGCGGCGAGCGGGCGCGGCGACGACTTCGCCGACGCCGGGCAGGACAAGACGTTCTACCGCGTGAGCACGGTCCCCAGGGAAGGTGGCGCGGTCCAGGTCGCGCGGCGCGTCACCGGCATCGAGGGGACCCTCGACGATCTCCGGGTCCTGCTCACCTTCATCGGGCTCGCCGGTGCCGCCCTCGCGGGCGTGGTGGGCTGGGGTGTCGCACGGGCGGGCCTGCGGCCGGTCCACCGGCTCACGGGTGCCGTGGAGGAGGTGGCCAGGACCCAGGACCTGGACAGCTCGATCCCAGTGGACGGACGGGACGAGATCGCCCGGCTCGCCACGGCGTTCAACCGCATGCTGACCGCTCTCGGCGCGTCGAAGGCCGCTCAGCAGCAGCTCGTCCAGGACGCGGGCCACGAGCTGCGGACACCGTTGACCAGCTTGCGTAACAACGTCGAGCTGCTCACCTACGCCGAGGAACAACTCGCCTCCGGCAAGGTGCTCTCGCCGGACGATCGTGCCCGGCTGCTGCGGGATCTCGGGGTGCAAGCCGAGGAGCTGACCACTCTCACGACCGAACTGGTGGAACTGGCAGCGGACAACACTGACCCGGAGCCGTTCGAGCCCCTGGACATGGCCGACGTAGTCGACGGCGCAGTCATCCGCGCCCGCGCCCGATGGCCGCAGATCGTCTTCGCTGTCTCGACCGTGCCCGCGGCCATGAACGGTCAGCCGGGCGGGTTGGCGCGCGTGGTATTGAACCTGCTGGACAACGCCGCGAAATGGAGCCCGATCGGCGGCACCGTCTACGTGCGACTGTCCATAGTAGACAACTGTGCGGAGCTGACAGTCACCGACGAAGGACCGGGTATCAGCGAGCAGGACCGGCCGAAGGTCTTCGAGCGCTTCTATCGTGCGACCGCCGCCCGGTCCATGCCGGGGTCCGGCCTCGGACTGGCCATCGTGGCGCAGATCGTCGGGGCGCACCAAGGCACTGTGGTGGCCGGGCAGGCGCCGGGCCGCGGCGCACAGCTGCGTGTGCGGCTGCCGTTGACCGGTGACTGAGACTTCTTTCTTAATCGGCTTGGCGGCCACTCTTAATGTTCTTTCATTCGCGGGCACGACATTCGAATCGTGTACTCCGTCGAATTGATCCGTCCCGCGCCCGCGCGGCACGGCAACGCGGGCGCGTGGGCCATCGCCGCGATCGCGTGCTTCGGCACGTCCGTGTTCGCTGCGCTCGCCCTGCATCTCGTGCAGGGCGCCGAGGTTGATCCCGTGCGACAGGTGATCAGTGACTACGCCTTGTCCGGCGGAGCTGTCAGCTTCGCCTTCTGTGTGCTGGCAATGGCGGCGGGCACCGGATGCCTGCTGGTCGGCATGGCTCGGGCCGGGTTGCCCCTGACCCGGCCGATTGTGGCGCTGGTGTGCTGCTGGTGTGCCGGACTGACGCTGTGCGCGTTCTTCCCCACCACCCCCACGGGCGCGCCCCTGACCTTCTCCGCTGAGGTTCACCGCTACGCGGGCCTGATGTTGTTCATCAGCCTGCCTGCCGCGGCCGGGCTCTTCGCCCGCCGCGCCGCGAACCACCCGTCGCTGCGCAGCATCGCCGACCGGATGCGGCGGCAAACACGCTGGGCATGGGTCTCCCTCGCGGCATTCCTGGTGAGCCAGCTGCCGGTGCTCCTCACCTCGTCCCCGTCGATCGACGGCCCTCTCGTCCAAGGCCTCACCGAACGCGTGGCGTTCGTCATCTACCTCGTCCTGCTCGGTGAGTTGGCCCTCGCCGTACTGCGATCCCGGAGGAAATCATGCTGACGCTGGCCATCATCCTCGCTGCCGTCGCCGCATGCTGTTTCGCAGGCACCGTCCATTTGCAACACAGCGCCGTCCACCAGGCGTCAACCGGTCCGGTGCTGCGGCTGCAGTCGGTCCGGACGATCCTGCGCTCGCCCGGCTGGTACACCGGGCTCGCGCTTGCCGGTCTCGGCGGCGTGTTGCACGTCCTGGCCCTCACCATGGCGCCCATTGCGGTGGTGCAGCCGATCGGTGTGCTCACCCTCGTGCTCACCGTGCTGTTTGCCAGAATCAAGCTCACTCGGTCGGTGATCACCGCCGTGGTGATGAGCGTGGCCGGCCTGGTCGGTTTTGTCGCGCTGTCCACCGTGGCCACGAACACCGTCCTGCCGGCGCCGGACCTCGCGTCAGCGCAGTGGGCCGTGCTCGGCGCGGCAGGGCTGGCCGTGGCGGCCCGGTTCAGGGCCCGGTGTCTGCTCCTCGCGCTCGCGGCGGCCGTGTTGTTCGGGTTCACCTCGGCGCTCGTACGGGCAGCAGCCGTGGCACCGCTCACCGGTGAACTGGCCGTCCTGGTGATCGCCGAGGCGGTGGCGGCGGTCCTCGCCGGGGTGTGGCTGCTGCACCAGGCCTACGCCGGCGGACCCGCCGCGATCGTGGCTGGCGCGACCACGATCGTCGACCCGCTCGTCGCGGTCCTCATCGGCGTCTTCGCATACGGCGAAATGGCACCCGGCCAGCTCGCCGGAATGGCCGTGCCCGGGGTCGTCGCCGTGGCCGGGCTCGTGATCCTCGCCCGCACGGTGCCGTCGCCTGCTGCAGCTGCCCTGTCCGCTCGCCGGAAGCGACGGGAGGGCCCACTGCGCATCGCACTGACCGCGGACACCTACCCGCCCGACGTGAACGGTGCGGCGAACTTCGCGCACCGGCTGGCATCCGGGCTGGCCGCCCGTGGGCACGACGTTCACGTCATCTGCCCATCGACCAGCAACGAGACATTCACGGAGACGACTGCTGGTGTGACAGTCCACCGGATAGGCGCGATGCGGACGCCGTTCCACCCGACGTTCCGGTTCTGTCCGCCGTGGCGCGCGGCAAGGGCCGTACCGGCGTTGCTGGCCGAGATCGAACCCGACGTCGTGCACACCCAGGCCCACTTCCTCATCGGCCGTAACGCTGTCCGTGCCGCCACGGCTACGGGCATCCCGGTGGTGGCCACCAACCACTTCATGCCGGAGAACCTGCTGGGTTACGGTCCACTGCCCCGCTGGACCCATCGTCCCCTCGCCCGGCTGGCGTGGCGCGACCTCGTCCGGGTCTTCGGCCGCGCGACGGTCTGCACGACACCGACTCCCCGTGCGGCCCAGCTGCTCGAAGAAAACGGCCTGAACAACCCCGTGATGGCGATCTCCTGCGGGATCGACCGCGCACACTACGCAGGCCCACGGACGCAGCCCACCGGTGCGCCGACCGTCCTGTTCGTGGGCAGGCTGGACGCGGAGAAGAACGTCCACGAACTACTCGAGGCCGCCGCCCTCTTGCCGGACACACACGTCGAACTCGTCGGTGACGGAAGCGAACGCCACCGGCTGGAGGCTCTGGCCGCACAACTGGGTATCGCGGAGCGAGTGACCTTCCGCGGGTTCGTCCCTGACGAGGAGCTGGTGCGGGCGTACCAGCGGTGCGACGTGTTCTGCATGCCGGGAACCGCCGAGTTGCAAAGCCTCGCGACCATGGAGGCGATGGCGGCGGGCAAACCTGTCGTGGCCGCGGACGCGATGGCGCTGCCCCACCTCGTGCGCCCCGGGCACAACGGCTGGCTCTACCCACCTGGCGACGTGGCCGAACTGGCCAGACGGATCGCCGCCATCCTGGCTGACGAGCAAACCACTGCCGCAATGGGAAAGGCGAGCCTCGAACTGATCGCGGCCCACGACCTCGGGTCCACAGTGGACCAGTTCGAATGGGTCTACCTCGACATCGCCGCACACGCGGCCGATCGTCGCGCTCCAGCGATGAGTTACGACCGATAGTCCCTTCACCGAACAGGAGTCTCATGTCCGACCCAGACACCAACAGCTGGAACGACCGGATCATCGCCGAGGTCCGGGCGAACGCCGGGTACGCGGCTTGGAGCAGCGACGAGGAGTTCGCCGCGGGCCGCCCCGTCCCGCCCTGGGTTCCCGGCTTCGACGAGCGCCAGGGCATGCCGCTCATCCTGGTGCACCACACCGGGGCCAGGACCGGGCGCAAGCGGATCAGCCCGTTGTTCTACCAGCCGGTCGGCGACAACTGGGCCGTCTTCGCCACCCACGGCGGCAGCCCGCACCATCCCGCGTGGTACCGCAACCTCATGGCCAGTCCGCAGGTCACGGTCGAGGTGGGCACGGAGACAGTGCCAGCCGTCGCCCGGCTCGCGCAGGGCGCGGAGCGCGAGCGGATCTGGGCGAAAGAGATAGCGCTCGTGCCGAAGTTCGCCGAGTTCGAAGCGGCCGCCGGCAGGCAGATCCCGGTCGTCGTGCTGGAACGTGCCAACTAGCTGCGGCACTGTGGACAACCAAGTTTTGAGGAGATTGCCGCTATGCCCTTGTTTCGACTTCCGGACGGACGCGACCTGGAGTACGAGGTCTCCGGGCCGAGCATCGGGCATGCCGTGGTGTTCCATCACGGCATGCCCGGATCCGCGGTTCCGATGCCGACGGTGCTGGACTCGATCACCGAGCGCGGGTTTCGAGTGATCACCTACTCCCGGGCCGGGTACGGCGCTTCCAGCCCGGCGCCCGGTCGATCTGTGGCCGACTCGGCGGCGGACTGTGTTTCTCTGCTCGCGTACCTCGGCATCGCCAAGTACCTGACCGTCGGCTGGTCCACCGGCGGACCACACGCGCTGGCCCAAGCGGCACTCGCACCGGAAAGCGTCACCGGCGTCTTGAGCGTCGCCTCGTTCGCTCCGTTCGACGCTCCTGGTCTCGACTTCGTCGAAGGCATGGGCGCACAGAACGTCGCACAGTTCAGCATCACCGGACAGGGCGAACAAGCGGTGCGCGGGCTCGTCACGCAGATGGCCGCCGCGGTCCGCAACAACAGTCCAGCCGACGTCGTCGCCAGTCTGGCCTCGCTGTTCTCGCCCGTGGACGCGGAGGTTCTCGTGGGCCGTTTCGGTGCCGAAAACGCCGCGAACATGAACCACGCGTTGGCTTCTTCAGACGAGGGATGGGTGGCGGACCTGATGGCCTTGACCAGTCCATGGGGCGTCGACATCACCGCGATCAAGGCCAAGGTCGAGCTGTGGCACGGTTTCGAGGATCGAATGGTGCCGCTGTCACACGGACAGTGGCTGGCCGGGCACCTTCCCACCGTGACCCCGCATCTGCAAGCCGACCATGGTCATCTCTCCATCGCGATCGGCAGCCTGGGTGACAAGCTCGACGCCTTGACGTACACCCACGCCGTCACGGCCCGGGATCACCGGCCCGGACCAGGCCGCTCTGATAGGCGATGACGACGAGTTGCGCCCGGTCGCGGGCGCCGAGTTTGGCCATGGCCCGGTTCGCGTGGGTCTTGACGGTCAGCGGGGACAGGAAGAGCCGTTCACCGATCTCGTCGTTGGTCAGACCGTGGGCGACGAGCACCAGAACCTCGCGTTCGCGTTCGGTCAGCCGGTCCAGCCCTTCCGGTGCGGGAAGCGGGTCCGGCTGGACGTGACTCAGGAACTGGCTGACCAGACCGCGGGTGGCAGCCGGGGAGAGCAGTGCCTCGCCCGCGGCGACCACCCGGATGGCGCGCAGCAACTCGGCGGGCTCGACGTTCTTGCCCAGAAAACCGCTGGCACCGGCGCGGAGCGCGCGCACGACGTTCTCGTCGTTCTCAAAGGTGGTGAGCACCAGGATCCGGACACCCGCGAGGTCCTCGGAGTCGGCAATCTCGCGGGTCGCGTCGATGCCGTCGAACTCCGGCATCCGGATGTCCATGAGAACGACGTCAGCACGGCACTTGCGGGCCAGCCGAACGGCTTCCCGCCCGTTGCCTGCCTCTCCCACGATCTCGATGTCGGGCTCGGCGGCGAGGAACATCCGGAAGCCCGCGCGGATCAGCGGTTGATCGTCGACGAGCAGAACCCGGATGATCATGCGGTCACCGCGTGAACGTCTGTGGGAAGCGAGGCGTGCACCGCGAACCGGCCGGGTTCCGCCATTCCGGCGGTGACGCTGCCGCCGATAGCCGCGGCGCGCTCACACATGCCGAGGATGCCGTATCCGGATCCCTGCCCGGACCGGGCGCGCCCGACGGGGTTGGTGATGTGGAGCGTGACGCCCTGTGGGGTGTAGGCGACGGTCAGGTCGGCGGTCCCGTCGCCGTACTTCTGGGCGTTGGTGAGCGCCTCCAGTGCGATCCGGTAGGCCGCGACGTCGACGGCGGCGGGCAGTTGCCTCGCGTCGCCGGACTGGCGGTGGTCGACGGTGAGGTGGTCGGCGATGTCCTCGAGCAGGTTCGTCAGTTGCGCGAGCCCACGCGGCGGCCGGGTGGGTGCCGCCGGATCACCGGAGTCGCGCAGCAGGCCGACGACGAAGGCCATCTCCTTGAGGGCGGTGTCGGCGGAACGGCTGATCGCGTCCAGCGCCGGTGCGATCTGTTCGGGACGGCTCGCTCCGATGTGCCGGGCGCCGGTTGCCTGCACCTTGACGACGGCGATGTGGTGGGCGACCACGTCGTGCAGTTCCCTGGCGATCCGGAGCCGCTCCTCGACGACCCGGCGGCGGGCCTCCTCCTCGCGGGTCTGCTCCGCACGCGTCGCGCGGTCTTCGATGGCCGCGATATAGGCCCGCCTGCTCCGGGTCGCATCGCCGTAGGCGGCTGCCATCCCGAGGAATGCGAGATCCACGCTGTTTCCCGGATCCCACCAGGGTTCCGGGCCGCCGAGGAGGTTGGCGAGCCATCCGACGAGGAACACGCCGAGTGTGGCCAGCCAGACGGTACGGCGGTCGGTCGCCAGCGCGACGGTGTAGATGGCAGCCATAAGCGCGGCGGTCACCGCCAGCGGCTGGCTGCCGAGGACGACGGTGAGCGGGACTGCGGCAACGGTCGTACCGGCCAGCACGACCCACGGTGCCCGGCGACGGCACGCGACGGCGACGAACACCACCACCGCGGCGGCGACGTGGTATCCCGTGACCTCCTGCTGGGGCTCCCCGAGCGGGGAGAAGTGCGCCGTGACGACCGACGCCGCGGCCAGGCCGAGCCCGACCACCACGTCAGTCCACTGTGGATGAAGCCCGGCGGCCCGCCGCAAACCGGCAAGTTCCATGGTTTTCATCGTAAGCAGCGTGGTCTGCCCGTGCGTCATCCGCGCGCGGTACCCGGCACGCTCCGGACGCGGTATTGCGCTGACCGCGGCGGGACGACGCGCTCGGGCGGCCGGTGCGGCGATGGTGAACGCCCAAGATCCGACTGATTCGAGGGAATCCACAGTTATGTCTGACCCGGCTATGTCCAAATTGGCTCGGTTGAGCCTCGCCAACCGGGGGCTGGTCGCGCTTGTCACGCTGATCGTGCTCGGCTTCGGCGCCTACACCATCCCGCAGCTCAAGCAGCAACTCCTGCCGCCACTGTCGCTGCCCGTGGCGGTGGTCACGGCACAGTTGCCCAGCGCGCCGCCGGAGATCGTCGCGCAGCAGCTCACGACACCGATCGAGACCGCGGTGAAGTCGGTCAACGGCGCCGACTCGGTCACCTCGGTCTCCCGGGAGGGGTACGCGACCGTCGAGGTGGCGTTCGACTACAGCACACCGGCCGACGACATGGTCAGCCGATTGCAGGCCGCAGTGGCCCGCATCGCCGGACAGCTGCCAGAGGGCAGCGACCCACAGGTGAGCGCCGGTTCCTTCGAGAACGTCCCGATCATGCAGGTGTCCGCGACCAGCACCGCCGATCCGCGGGCGTTCACCGAACGGCTCCGGCGAGTGGTCCTGCCGAAGTTCCAGGGCATCGCCGGGGTCCGCGGGGTGGAACTCCTCGGCGGTACCACCGACCAGGTACGGATCACCCTCGACCCGGCGAAGGCCGCCGCGGCCGGAGTGACCACCGCGGCCGTCTCCGAAGTGCTGCGCTCCAACGGTTCCGCGGCCCCGGCCGGAACGCTGACGCAGCAGAAAGAGTCACTCTCGATCCAGGTCGGCGCCGCCCTGCGCACCGTGGACGACGTCCGCAACCTGTTCGTGGCTGGGGAAAGCCAAGCGGATGCACCCGCACGCGCCCCGGTACGGCTCAGTTCCGTCGCGACCGTCGAGCTGGTGCCCGACGAGGTCACCTCGCTCACCCGAGTTGACGGCCGGCCGAGCGTCGGCCTGTCGGTGACGATGCGCCCGGACGGCAACGCCGTGTCGATCTCGCACGACATCCGCGCCCTGGTGCCCGATCTGCAGCGTGAGCTCGGCGGGGACGCGAAGCTCACCATCACCTCCGACAGCGCGCCGGCCATCGAGAAGGCCGTCGAGGGGCTGACCACCGAAGGCATGCTGGGCCTGGGGTTCGCCGTCCTCGTGATCCTGGTCTTCCTGATGTCGCTGCGTTCCACGCTGGTGACCGCGCTGTCCATCCCGGTGTCGCTGGTGATCGCCCTGCTCGCGCTCTGGGCGCGGGACTACACGCTCAACCTGCTCACGCTGGGGGCGTTGACCATCGCCGTCGGACGGGTCGTCGACGACTCGATCGTGGTGCTGGAGAACATCAAACGCCACCTCAGCTACGGGACACCGAAACGCGAGGCGGTGCTCACCGGCGTCCGGGAAGTCACCGGCGCGGTCGTCTCCTCGACGCTCACCACGGTGGCGGTGTTCCTGCCAATCGCGTTCATCGGTGGCTTCATCGGGCAGGTCTTCGGGCCGTTCGCGGTCACCATCACCGTGGCACTGCTGGCGTCGCTGCTGGTCGCGCTCACCATCGTGCCCGCGTTCGCGTACTGGTTCCTGCGAACGCCGTCGGGCGCCACGTCACCGGAGGAGCGCGAGCGGATCCACCAGGAAGCGTCCGAACGGGAACGCCGCAGCCTGTTGCAGCGGATCTACGTGCCGGTGATCAGGTTCGCCACCCGGCGGCGGCTGACGACACTGATGATCGGTGCTCTGGTGTTCGTCGGTACGGCGGGCCTGGCGACCCAGTTGCAGACGAACTACCTCGACCAGAGCGACACGACCACGGTCACCGTGTCGCAGAAGATGCCCGTCGGCACGAGCCTCACGACCACTGACGCCGCGGCAGCCAAGGTCGAGAGGATCCTGGCCGAGTACCCCGAGGTCGCGATCTCCCAGGTGACGATCGGCGCCTCCGGTACGTCCGGCGCCTTCGGCGGTGAGAGCAACGGTGGCGAGGCGTCCTTCACGATCACCGTGAAGGAAGGCACTGACCTTTCGGCGTTCACGAAGAAGGTGCGAGACCGGCTGGCGACGGTGACCGACATCGGGAAGACCACGGTCGGGATCGGCGAGGACATCGGCGGCAGCTCCAGCGCGCTGGAGGTCGTCGTTCGCTCCACCGACCCGGCGACGCTCACCGAGGCTGCCGAACTCGTCCGCACGGCCATGACCGGCACGCCGAACGTCATCAACGTGACCAGCAACCTCGCGGCCAGCGCCCCACGGGTCGACATAACCGTCAACCGGGAGGCCGCCGCCCGCAACGGCCTCAGCGACACCGCGATCGCGGAACACGTCTCCACCGTGTACCGCGGGGTGACCCTCACCTCGGCCACCGTCGACGGCAGGCAGCGCGACATCGTGCTGCGCAGCGGCACCGCACCGGCCGACCTGGACGCCCTGCGGGCCATGCAGGTACCGACCGCTTCCGGTCCGGTCCGCCTCGACGCGCTCGCCAGCGTGCAGCGGGTCGCCGGGCCGGTGCAGATCACCCACGCCGACGGGACGCGCTTCGCCTCGATCACCGGCACCGCCGACATCGCCGACACCGGCGCGGTCACCGCCGATCTGGAAACCCGGCTGGCCGCACTGAAACTCCCGGCCGGCGCCACCTACAGCATCGGCGGGGTCAGCGCCGACCAGGATCTGGCGTTCAGGGACCTCGGTCTCGCATTGGCAGCCGCGGTCATCCTGGTGTTCCTGATCATGGCGGCCACGTTCCGCAGCATCGTCCAGCCGCTCATCCTGATGGTCTCCATCCCGTTCGCGGCGACAGGGGCGGTGCTCCTGCTGCTGCTCACCGGAACCGCGCTCGGCCTGCCGGGTTTGATCGGGCTGCTGATGCTGATCGGCATCGTGGTGACCAACGCGATCGTGCTCATGGACCTGATCAACCAGTACCGCGCCAAGGGAATGAGCATCCACGAGGCAGTGATCGAAGGCGGGCGGCGACGGCTGCGCCCGATCCTCATGACCGCCGTCGCCACAATCTGCGCCCTGAGCCCGATGGCCCTCGGCATCACCCAAAGCGGCGAGTTCATCTCACGGCCGCTGGCGATCGTGGTCATCGGCGGGCTCGTCAGTTCGACGCTGCTGACCCTCGTGCTCGTGCCGACCCTGTACACCATCGTCGAAGGGGCTTCGGAGCGGCGTCGGGCGAAGCGGCGGGCAAAGGTACCGGAGGCCGAGCCGACGGAATCCGCGCTGAGCGGGTCGCATTCCGGCCTCTGATCCTGCGCTTCAGCTGCGGTCGTTGAGTGGACCGCCGGACCGCCGGGCACGGCCCGGCGGTCCGGCGGTCCACTCAGATCGGAGTGCTGCAGCGGCAACTGCACGTCTATCGCGGCTGATGAATCGGCGGCGCCGAACGGACGTCACAATGCTGATTCTCTAGCGATCGCCGTGTTCTCTCAGAGAAGGTGAGCACGGCGATCAACGCGTTCCACCCCGCCAGCTGCGCAACGGTTGGCATTGACGATCCGGCCGTCGTCGTAGACATCGAGCATGCGGCGGATTCAAATCAGGCCGAGGCTTTGGTCGACGGCTACCTCTGCGAGGACCGCACCGTAGGCGTACATGGATCGGACCGAGGCCCGCGCGGCCGAGCCGCCACCTCTCCGATCCACGAGACCGACATCGCCGCAGTCGCCGCACAAGCCCTCCGCGGCAGCATCCCGGCGGACTCGGTGTACACGCTGACCGGTCCGCAGTCGCTGGACCAATACGAGAAAGTGCGGCTCATCGGCGCCGCCATCGGCCGGACGCTGTCTTTCCAGGAGCTCCCACCCGAGCAAGTACGGCAAGGCATGCTCGCGCAAGCTGTTCAGGGCGGAGTTCGCCATCTCGCCCCGTCGATTCCGCGACCAAGTCCTGGACACGGAATAGATATCACCTCGCGTATGAGATCTGCTGACCTTTCTGTGGTGTGACCGTAGAGACTTCCGCACCCTCGCTCACCGAAGATCACGTCAGGCGGGTCAAGCCGAATCCGGCTGGTGCCCGCCAGGTTCGATTCGACCGACCCGGTGACAAAGCCGGGACCTTCGCGAGAACCACGAGGTGATCGAGGATGACGAAGATCGGTAAGGTACTCGGGGTGCTGGCCGCGGCCGTGGCGCTGCCCCTGACGGTGCACGGGACCGCGTACGCGGACATCCCGTTCGACCGGCCGATCAACGGAAATGCCACGTACTACGACAACTCGGGTTACGGCGCGTGCGGCACCTGGATCAACGCCGCCACGGAGATGCTCGTCGCGGTGCCCGCCGCGTACTGGACATCCCCGAACCCGAACAACGACCCGCTTTGCAAGGGTGTCTCCGTACAGGTGACCTACAACGGGCGGACCATCACCGTCCCGGTCAAGGACAAGTGCCCGAGTTGCGGCAGCGGACACATCGACCTCAGTCGGCCGGCGTTCGCACAACTCGCCGATCCCGCGCTGGGCAATATTCCGTTGACGTGGAAGTTCGTTCGGTCCTGACGACGAAGCACGACCGTTGCCGGCTCCCGCACCCGGCGAGCCGGCAACGGCACGGCAACGAGGGAGACGTACATGCGATCTGTGCGCTACGTGGTCGTTCTCCTGGTGGCAGTGCTGGCTTTCGGCGCGACGCCGGTGTCGGCGGTGTCGGCGGCGAAGAAAGGCGTGAGCGCGCTCAATTTCAACGGCGTCACCACAGCACTCGCCGATGTCCGGGCGGGCTGGTACTACACGTGGTCGTCGAACACCCAGGGCATCACCGCACCCCCGGGCGTGGAGTTCGTCCCGATGATCTGGGGTTCTGGGTCGGTGACCGACACCGAGCTGAACCAGGCCAAGGCCCTGGGCACCACCCTGCTCGGCTTCAACGAACCGGACATGGCCGGTCAGGCGAACATGTCGGTCGAGCAGGCACTTGACCTGTGGCCACGGCTGCAGGCAACCGGAATGCGGCTGGGTGCTCCGGCCGTCGCGTTCGGCGGCGACCAGCCCGGCGGCTGGCTCGACCGGTTCATGAGCGGTGCGGCCGCCCGCGGCCACCGCGTCGACTTCATCCCGTTGCACTGGTACGGCAGCGATTTCTCCAGGGCGGCCACAGATCACCTGCGGGGTTACCTGCAGGCGGTCCACGACCGGTACCGCAAACCGATCTGGCTTACCGAATACGCGCTCATCGACTTCACCGGTCCGGTCCCGCGGTACCCGGACCAGGCCCAGCAAGCCGATTTCGTGCGGAACTCCACCGCGATGCTCCAAGGCCTGCCGTTCGTGGAGCGCTACGCCTGGTTCACGTTGTCGACCAGCACCAGCCCCACCGGGCTGTACAACGGCACGGCTGCCAACCAGTCCGGTGCCGCGTACCGCGCTGCCGGCTGATCCGCCTGCACGTAACGCGATTGCTGTGGTTGGACCGCGGAGACCGCAGCCGATCTCGTCCAGATATTGGTTTGCACCAATTGGTCCAGCGGCGCACTGGTAGGGACCTCTACTGCTGACGCGCCTGTTCGCGACAACCCGGAGGAACAATGCGCAAGATCCTGTGTGCGGTGATCGCTGTGATCGCCGCGCTGTTAGCCGTGACGCCCGCGGCCGCGGCCGCGGACCACACGGTCACCTTCGTCAACCGGTCCGGTCAGACGATCTGGATCGGCAGCGGCGTCAACGCCGACGGCTCGGTGAACTTCAGCAGGCTGCCCGTGTTGCAGAACGGACAGTCCGCGACGGTCACGATCCCCGAGTCGAGCGCGCCGAACCACTGGCGTGGCAAGTTCTTCGCGCGACAGGGCTGCACCGGCGAGCCGGGCAGCACGTTCCGCTGCAAGGTCGGCGACTGCGGGCCGTTCCCCGACCGATGCACCACCGGAGAACAGCCGGCCAGCCTCGCGGAGTTCAACTTCGACCGCAAGGACGCACTGGCTCCCTGGTACAACGTGAGCTACGTCAACGCGTTCTCGTTGCCCATCACCATCGAGCCCCGTGACGCGTCAGCGCCACCCGGCTCGACGGAATGCGAATGGGTCGGTTGCTCGCAGAACCTGTTGCCGTTCTGCCCACCGGCGAACCTGTCCCGGTGGGACGACGGCACACCGATGCTCTGCACGAACCCCAACCGGGACGCCAAGACGCCGTACAGCGAGGCGATCTCATCCCGGTGCCCCAAGGCATATGCGTGGTCGAAGCAGGACACCGAGCCGGGCAACCAGGTGGTGCGCCAGTGCCGCCAGTGCAGCGGCTTCACCGTGACGTTCCACAGTGGAAGGTAGGAATTCGTGGTCGAACGCACGCTGACCCGGGTCGCCGCCGCGGGATCGGTACTGGCTGCCGTTCTGCTGGCGACCCCGGCCGAGGCAACGGTCCAGACCATTCAGGATGACGTGGTGCGGCTGACCAACGCCGAGCGGCAGAAGGCCGGTTGCCCGCCGCTGACTGCCGTGGCTCAGCTGAACGTGGCTGCCCAGCGCCATTCCGAGGACATGGCGGCCAACAACTTCCTGGGCCACACGGGTTCCGACGGCAGCACGATGGTGACCAGAGTGGAACGGGCCGGGTACACCGGCTGGCGGGGCCTTGCCGAGAACGTCGCGGCCGGGTACCAGACCGCGGAGGCAGTCGTGGCTGGGTGGATGAACAGTTCCGGCCACCGCGCCAACATCCTGAACTGCGGGTTACGGGACATTGGTGTCGGGTACGCGACGAATCCCAGCAGCACCTACGGCGTCTACTGGACGCAGAACTTCGGCAGCAGATAGTACGGTCGACGTGTCCTCCCCGGTCTGCGACGCAGGGGAGGACACGTCATGTCAAGATCGGGCAACGCGCTGTGACAATCCGGGCAGAATCCCCGTTATTCGGCCGCATCGTGCCCGTAGGCCACAACAATCATTGAACGTGACCCAACCGCCGAGGGCCGAAGAGTCAACCGACATCGATGTCACACCCGGCTCAGTGGAGGCGACACTGCCGGCCACCAAGGACTGGTTCGTTCCGGCGGTCCGGGATCTGTTGTCCCCGCGCCTGGGGGACGTGCCCGCGGTGGTCGTACCCGGCGTCCACTCGCCGGATCGGTACCGTTGCCCGGCCGGCCAGGCCATTCAGGTGGCACACGGTGGAACCCACCGGGTGGAGGCTGTTCAGTTCGCCGAGCGGGCGCTGTCCGGCGGCCGATGTGCGATGGACCCGAAGTGCTTCCTGCACGCCGTGCTGACAATGGTGTACGCGGGCGACCTGATGTCGGCTGAGATGCACTGCGCTGAGGCACTGCAGCGGCCGGAGTGGCGTGCGCACGGACCCGTCCGGCAGGCTTTTACCTTGCTCCAGGCCAGGATCCGGTACCTGACCGGTGACTGCGCCGATGCACAGGAGAGGCTCTCCAGCCTGCTCAGCGGCCAGGTGCATCCCCGCCTTCGTTGCCTGGCTGTGGCCTGGCTGATCGAGGCACTGGTCCAGCGGGACGAACTCGGCCGTGCGGAGGCGTTGCTGGCTGAGAAAGGCCCGCTGGAGCCGGTCGGGGCGCAAATCCCCGACCGGGCCGCGGTACTCGCCGCTCGCGCGGCCGTGCACCTGGCTGCTGAACGGTTCCAGCCGGCCGTGGACGAATACCTGGAGTGCGGCAAGCAGTTGTCGAAGTCGCGGATCGTCAACCCGGCCGTGGTCGCGTGGCGCTCCCGCGCGGCGCTGGCCGCACTCGCGACCCACCGCGTCGACCTCGCCTTGGCGCTGGCGCACGACGAACTGCTGGCCGCACGACGGTGGGGTTCACCTGCCGCTGTGGGCGCCGCCCTGCACCCTGTGTCGATGCTGCAGACCGATGACCGCGGCGCCGAACTCCTGGCCGACGCGGTGCGGTTGCTGGACATTGCCCGTGCACGCAACGAGCAGATCTGGGCGTTGTACGACCTGGGGCTCATGTTGCGCAAGCGGCAAAACAACAGTGCGGCGCGGGCAAAACTGGAACTGGCAGGCACACTGGCCAGGCGCGGCGGCAACATGCGGTGGTTACGGATCAGCAGGTCGGCGCTGAACAGGCTGCCGGCGTTCGGCAGGACAGCCGCGCTCACCAAGCAGGAAGCCAGAATCGCCCGCCTGGCGGCAGCCGGCCACAGCAACAAGCAGATCGCGGCGAAACTGTGCCTTACGGTCCGGACAGTCGAGTTCCACCTGTCTGGGGCGTACCGCAAACTCGGCATCTCCGGCCGGCGTGAACTTGGCGCGGTGCTGGCGGCCGTCTTCTGAGGAGCTGTGCGTGCAGGTTTTCACGCAGTTGTTGCACAGGTGGTGCACAGCCGGGAAATTACGTCGTCGCCGGGCCGGTTCGCTTGATTCACCGCGCCTTTGTCATGCGATCTTCGTGTTTCGCTCGGCGCACAAGACTGCTCGACGTGCAGTCCGCTGATCTGGTTGGGAGCCGGATCAGCGGACTGGCGTCGTGATTGGGCTCGGCTGTGGCCGGGCGCGACTTCTCTATTGCCCCGGAAGCAGTCTCCACTCGTGGTCGGCGGTGCCGTTGTCGTCGAACTGCACGACCTGGGCGGAGTCCGCGTGGGACATGCCGTCCACACCGAGGAGTTTGCCGCTGTTCCTGTTTTGTACCCGCCACAGCCCATCGGACGACGGTTTCAAGCGCCACAAGTGGTCGGCGGTGCCGTTGTCGCTGAACTGGACGATTCTCGCCGAGTTGGCGGTCGACATCTGCTCCACCGCAAGCACCTTGCCGGAGTGGACGTTGCGGATCCGGAACCAGCCGTCGGCGTCGGGCAGGAACTGCCAGCGGTGGTCAGCCGTGCCGACGTCGGCGAACTGCACCACCCTGGCCGAGTCCGCAGTGGACATCTGATCGACGGCCAGCACCTTGGTGGAGTTGAGGTTCTGTATCTTCACGATGTCGTCCGGGATGATCCGCCACAGGTGGTCCGGCGTGCCGTTGTCGGCGAACTGCACCACCCTGGCCGAATCCGCGGTGGACATCTGATCGACGCCGAGCACCTTGCCGGAATGGATGTTGCGCAGCCGGAACCAGCCGTCCCCGTTGTCCACCAGTTCCCACAGATGATCCGCTGTGCCGTTGTCGTCGAACTGCACGATCTGAGCCGAGTCGGCCGTCGACATGCCTGCTATCCCCAGCACCTTGCCGGAGTGCTCGTTGCGGACCTTCACCCGGCCGTTGCCGACGTCCAGCAACCGCCACTTGTGATCGGCGCTCCCGGTGTCGGAGAACTGCAGGATGCGGGCGGAGTTGGCCGTCGACATCCCATCCACCGCCAAAACTTTGCGGCTGTTGCCGTTCTGGATTCGCAGCACCACACCGGGCGTACCCCATGGCTTGGTTCCGCCGGCTTGCGGGAACGACGTGATACGCAACCGGGCGGCACCGGCGGGCACAAGAGTGACGTCACGCACCGGAGCCGCGGTGGTCACCGGTCCGTCCTGCAAGGTACCGACGACGTTTTCGCTGTCGGCGGCCCAGTCTGGGATTTCCTGGGCTTTCGCGGTGATGCGGATGGGAGTGCGAGCCAACGTGAACGGGTCGTCGACGTCACCACCTGTGGACACGGTCATGGTCTGCCCCGCGAGCAGACCCACGTTCCACACCGACGCCGGCAGGACCTCGTACTCCGGCCAGTCCGCCGTGCCACCGAACCGGTTCCAGCGTTCCTCTATACCCAGCGAGAAGGTCAACGGGCCGTACTCCACCGACACCGCGTTGTGGTTGCGCGCCCACGTGCGGGTGCGCGGAGACATCGGCAGCTTCAACACAATCGTGTCCCCGTTGGTCCACGTCCTCAAGATCGTCGCAAACCGCGGACCGCCGCCAACAGCCACACCGGCACCGTTCACCGTCACCGACGGATTAGTGCACCAGCCGGGAATTCGCAGTGTGAAGGGAAAGCGTAACCGTCGTGGGGTCGACATCCGGAACGTGATCGTGTCACTGAACGGGTACGAGGTTTCCTCCGTGATGCTGATCGTGGTGCCCGTGGCGACTTTGACGGTGACTGTCGAGGGACCGTACATGGCGGCAACAACTCCGCCGTTCGCCGTGGCCAACCACATCTCCTCGACGAAGTACGGCCAACCCTGACCGTAGTTGTGCGGGCAGCACCGGTACTGACCCGCGTGCACCGCCGGTTTGTAGGCCAGCATGGCGAAGTTGTTCTGGAATTGACGCCGCCGCTTCGGAACATCGTCCAGTTGCACGCAGTTGGCGCTGGTGACGTAATGGGCGACCTTGCCAAGAGGGTCCAGCGAGGCGGGCAGCAGGTTGAACGCGAGGTCCTCGGTCCGGTCAGCCCACACGGGGTCCCCGACAAGCCTGGTGAGCAACTCGTGGCTGGCCATGAACTCCACGATGCCGCAGGTCTCAAAGCCCTGGCGCGGGTCCTCGAAGCCCGGCCGCGCGTTCTCGTCACCGGCGAAACCGCCGCCGGGGAACTGGCCGTATGCGGACATCATGGTGTCGTAGTTGCGATAGGTGGCCGCGCGGTGCGCCTCGTCGCCGGACTGCACCCAGAACTGGGCAGGTTCCCGGAATCCCTGGGCGAAGTTGACGTTGTGCGACGTGGGAATGGAGCCGGCCCAGTCCGCGGAGTGCTGGTGGATGCGGCGGGTGAGGTCCAGCAGGAAGTTCTCGCCGGTGCGGTTGTAGAGCCACTGCACCACGTCGATCGCGTCGCCCCACCGGGTGGCACCCCACCCGTCGGAGAAGACCCCGTCCGGCTGCCGCTCGACGAACCGGAAGAACCTCGTCAGCACGCTGTCGATACGGTCGTCCTGGTGGTAATCCGCCCACGACCGCAACGCGTGCAACATGGGCATGTGTGGCCACAGATCCGCATGTCCGTTCAATGAGCCGCGCAGGACGGACGGGCCGAAGAACCCGTCGGACGCCTGCGTCGCCACCACGGCCTCTATCCATCGCTCGGTGTCAGCCAATATCCGGGCATTGCCGGTGACGTAACCGAGGTCTCCGTACCCACGCAGCCAGTAGGGCAGTTCCTCCCAGCCGTCCAGATGCGGCCGGACCCAGCCGGTGCTGTCGAACCGCAGGTAGTCGGACACCTCCTGCAACCGGCCGTTGAGCCCGTTGACCTGCCGGTCGAGTTGCGTGGCGAGCCAGCCTCGAGCCCGGACGGCCCCTGGCGGTAACCGCAGGAACACCGCCGGCCGCAGCGGGGCTCGATTGTCGAGGTAAAGGGGCGTGCGTTGAGCGTGCGCCACGCCTGTCCCCGACAAGACTGAGCCAGCAGCCGCCAGCGCAGTCCCGGCCAGAAAAGTACGACGTTGTATCTCCATGGCGGCTCCTCGGTCAGACGAGCAGCAAAACCAGCAAGACAAGGTTTACAACGTTGTACCAACGATGTAAACCGCTGGACGTCGCACGACCACGTCGCGCCGAATCGCTTGTGCTGGAACGGCGGGCAGCCTTGAACTCCTGATCATCGCGGACTGGCGGATGCCCCGTCGTGCTGCGACTCCCCTACCTCGCCGTCACCGGCGTGTTCGTGTTACTCCGTCTGCTGCCGAAAGCAGCACTGACAAGAACACCGGAATCCTGATCCTGTGCCACCAACTGGCAATCCTGCGACGCCACGTCGCAAAGGGACGCCAGTCGCGCGCTCAGCGAAGCACCAGCCCCTCCACCAAACTCACGCACCACAACCACACTCACGTCATTCGCAAGCGCCTCCTTGGTAGCCTCATCAACGAATACCACCAAGCCGCCTGAACTGCAGCGATGAGTTTTGAGCGGCACGGGCTTCCTTCCGCTCTTGGTCGATGGTCAGACTGCGGTGGGGCCGCGTGACTCATCGGGTGCTGACCGACGAGTTCACGCGGCCCTGCCGACATCCGAGCGCGAACGTCACTGCGCCGTCGGTACGGGGTGCCCCTCTGACGCCTGGACGACCACGATGCCCTGCCCCTGCAGCGTGAGCTGGTACGCCTCGCCGGAACCGCGGCCGATGACGGCACCGAGCTTCGCCGTCTTGCGGATCGAGGACTGCAGCGAGGCGGACCAGAGGACGGCCGACTGCATGTCGACGTAGGTCGGCACGTCCACGTTCAGCACGACCGGCGTGCCGTAGGCGGTGACGGCCAGCGCTCCGGTGCCCGTGAACGTGGTGTTGAACAGGCCGCCGCTGAGCATCGACGCGCCCTCGGTGCGGTTGATGTCCCACTTAAGCGTGCTGTCGAACGCGAGCACGTTCTTGCCGTTGACGGTGACGGCCTCGTTTTCCAGGTACAGCACGAAGACCTCGTCGGCGTCCTGGGCGAGGAACACGTCTCCGCTGCCCGACACCTTCATCAGCGACATGCCCTCACCGGTGAAGGCCTTCTTGAAAAACTTGCCGAGGCCGCCGGCGCCTTCGTAGGCGAAGTCGACGTCACCCTGGTAGGCGACCATCGAACCCTGCTTGGCGAAGAAGAACCCGCCGCTGCCGGTGAGGTCCACCTTGAGCATGCGTTCGTTCTGCAGTTGGAAGCTTCCGGGCTCGACGGACCGCTCTTCGTGGTTGAACAGTGAGCTGCGCATGACTAGATCATGCGGGTGGACCATGGTTTCGCGCAGGCTTTTCGCCACGATCCCGCGCGCCATCGTGGCGAACACGATGTCGTGCAACGGTTTCGGCGCCAGCCAAGACAGCTGGCCGAGCAGTCCGTCGGCGGTGAACGTGCAGTGGCCGCATCTACTGCGCCACTACACTTGCGCTTGCCGGAAAACCCAGCCGCGCTGGTCAGGCGGTGCACATCATGCTGTCGCCAACCGGTTGACCTCGCCGTCGCCGTTGTACCGGGTGGCGGACTGGGCGCGGGCCTGGGCGGTCGAAGAGTCGTTCCCGGCTCACACGGTCAGGTCGACCTGGGCGATGTTGGTGCCTTTCAAGGTCCACGCCGACAGGCCTGTGCCGCGAAACGCCAACTGCGGCGCAGTGTACCAGCCCTCCCCCAGCTCGGAATACCGCAGTTTCGCTGTCGACAGGCCGGGCCCCAGCCGGTAGATCGCGGACGAGGTGGCGCCGTCGGTGTACACCGACGCGAAGACATAGCCTGCTTGCCGGACCACCTCGCCCCAGCCCGGCAGCACCCCGCCGGCGATCTTGCGTGAAGTGTCCATGTCCCAGGCGAACCAGTGGCCGGCTGGATTGCTGAAGACGCCGTACACCACACCGTTCAGGTGCGCGATGCTGTGCAGTGACTTGCCCGCCGGGTCCGGCGTGAACGTCGAGATCGTCCGCAACGTCGCCGAGTCGAGCACCGCCACCTGCGCGCGCAGATCCGTCTCCGGGGCCGGATACGCTGCCCCGCCAGCGATGTCGCCTGCGACGAAGCACCTGCCTCCGTCCAGATCTACGGACGTGATCGCCTGCTGGTCGAGCACCGGTGTCACCACCCGGATCGATCCGGACGTGGCCGGGTCGAGCACCGTCAGCGCTCCGTTCATCGTCCCGGAGTTCGGCTTGGTCGCGATGAACACCCGACCGGTGCCCGGCTCGACCTCCAGGTCCATCGGGCGGTACTGGCTGTGCCCGATCGTCGCGAAGTTGACCTGATCGCCTGTGATCCGGTTGATGCCGTGGATCGTGGTAGTGGGGTACATCGCGGCGACCAGCCAGTCGCCCGAGACGCCCATCGCCTTTGCCTCGCCCTGCACGGCGAACCGCTTGGAGCCGCCGGTGGCGAGGTTGTGCATCATGATCCCGCCGTGCCCGCCGACCCACAGCACGCTGGTGCCCGACGCCGCGATCGACTGCACGTGCTCCGGCCCGACGGCCGCCGGCATGGTCTGCGCGATGTCGACCTCGTCGTACTTGCCGGTGGCCGGGTCCAGGTCCCACACCTTGCCCACGGCGGTGCAGCCGGCCAGGTGCCCGGTGGCCAGCCTGGTCAGGCCCTTGTGCTGGGTCCCGGGCGGCGCCGTGCCACGGCTGAGCAGGCTGCTGCCTTCGCTCGGCAGCTCGTAGATCCCGCCGGTCGAGCCGGTCACGAACAGCGACCCGCTCGCCTTGTCGAAATACGGGGTGCCGGGGCCCTTGCCGCCGGCAATCGCCTGCAGTCCGGTGCCGTCCAGGTTCATCCGGAGCACGGTGTCGCCGGTCGTCGCGAACACCTTCCCGCCGCCGATGGCCAGCCCGTTATATCCGGTCGACGGCCCGCCGGAGATCCGGTGGATGACCGTCCAGTTGCCCCCGGAGCGTGCCCGGCGCACCAGGACGCCGTTCTGAGTGGTGGCGACGTAGACGTGCGCGAGATCGGCGGCGATCCAGCGCGCGTACTGCGAACCGGTGACCGGCGTCACCGAGCCGAGCGAGGTCAGCGCGCCGCTCAGCGGGTGGTACTGCCAGACCTGGCCGCCCGGGTCATCGGGGTTCTCGGGGTCATCGGCGTTGTACATCCCGATGAAGACCATCCCGTCCGGCGCGGTCGTCATCGAGTACGGCAGGTTGCCCAGGCTCCGGTGGATCACGCTCATCTGCGCCGTGGTGTGGTCCCAGCGGAACAGCTCACCCGGAACGTGCGTGGCAGAGAAGGTCCACTTACCGTCGGTCGACATGGTCATCGCATGCGCGCCGGCGGACTTCGGCGACGGATAGGCGATGCAGTGAGTCGGCTTCCGAGCGCCGAGATCGTAAGTGATCTGCTTGGCCGGTGTCTGGTTGCGGGTCGACAGGTACGCCGCGTTGCCGTAGGCCGTGAAACCCGCGATCGCGACCGACAGCATGGCCGGGCCGAACTCCTGGATATCCTCGGCCGCAGCCTCGGCTGCCTCGGCGCGGGACGCCGCCAGGCCGCCGAGCACCGTCGCCATACCCAGTTGCAAGGCCCTACGTCGCTTCATCACGTCCCCCTTCGCCGGACCGTCAGGTTACGGTTCGGCTCGCAACGACGGCAACGGCGTGCCGCAGATCGTGGACCCGGATCCGCGGTAGCCCAGCTGTGTCGGTCAGTCGATGGAACTGCCGCACCACGTACTCAGGCCGCAACGGCTGCCCATCACGCCGGGTAAACACCAAATCCCTGTCCACATAGGCTCCTCCAGCCGTCAGCCGCTGTACGTGTTGGCGGTCCCGCTGCCGCGGCAAAGCAGCCACCACCCGGTCCGACAACGCGATCCACGCATAGCTGCTCCGAGTCTTCGGCGCACTGAACACCGGCCGAGAAATATCTACATTAGACAGTGTGTACCGGACGAACAGCACACGATCTTCCAGCCTCACATCCGTCCAATGCAACGCCAACGCCTCGCCCCGGCGCATACCCGTGCCCATGATCACCTCGTACAGCTCAGCCACCGGATCTGTGAGATCGATGCAGTGCCGCAGAAAGACGGCAGCCTCCTGCGCGGTCCAGCACACACACGCGCGGGTTACAGCGACAGGGCCGACTTTGACCCCATAGATTGATTTTGGCTCCCTTTCCCCCTGGCCACCAACCACAAGATCAGTTACGAGGCAGCCCTCAGCCGACCGCGACGAGTAACCGCCGGAACTCGCGCCGATCCTGTTCGCTGAGCTTCGCAAGGACCCGGTCCTCGGCCTCGGCCACCTTAGGGTCGAGGCGCTCAAGCATGGTCACACCCTTGCGCGTCAACGTGGCGGGCAACGACCTCCCGGACGACACCGTGACGGGCCGCGTCACCAGGCCTCGGTCCTGCAGCTCGCGAATCACCTTGTTCATCGCCTGTGGCGACACATGGGCCTCGCGCGCCAGTTCGGCGTTCGACTTCGGTGCCTGCGACAGCATCCGCATGCAGAAGTACTCAGGCGCCGCCAACCCGGACGGCTCGAGCACGGTGACGACCACTTCGGCGCGCAAGGCCGCAGTAACCCGATGCAGCAGGTAGCCGAGAGGCTCATCCCGGAGTCTTTTCATATCAACCATGTTGACATATATCAACTAGGTTGATACCAATGGACGCATGAAGGGTTCATCCAGCAACGCGTTGTTCGAATCCGCCTATCGTGGCCAGGCCCCCCAGATGGGACTCGGCGTCCGGCCGCCGTGGAGCATCGGCGAACCGCAGCCCGAGATCTCCGCACTCGTCAACGCAGGCAGATTCCACGGTGAGATCCTCGACGCCGGCTGCGGTGAGGGCGCAGCGTCGCTCTACCTCGCAGAGCGGGGCTTCCCGACCGTCGGGCTGGACCAGTCACCGACCGCGATCACGCTCGCGCGCGAGGAAGCCGCCCAGCGCGGCTTGAGCAACGTCAGTTTCGCAGTCGCGGATATCAGCTCGTTCACCGGCTACGACGACCGTTTCGATACCATTGTCGACAGCGCCCTGTTCCACTCGATGCCAGTCGAATTGCGTCAGGGCTACCAGGAATCGATCGTACGCGCCGCAGCCCCCGGTGCGTCCTATTTCGTGCTGGTATTCGACAGCGCGACCGTGCCTTCGGGTAAGGTCAACCCGGTCACTGCCAACGAGTTGACAGACGCGGTGGGCGCATACTGGGCAATCGACGAAATCCGGCCGGCTCGCATCCACGCCAACATCACCGAGAACTTCCCGGACTTCCAGAACTTCGCCGCCACCGATATTCAAGACGAGGGCAACGGCCGAATGTCGATGCCTGCCTGGCTGTTGTCGGCGCACTTACCGTGACAGCGATAGCAGTACTTTCACGCGTAACTGGTCAGGTGCTGCTCCGCTGCCTCCCCACTCTCCCGCGCAAGAAGGCCCGCGAAGGAGTGGTCGTACGCAATGGGTCCACCAGGCTGTTCACTGGCGACGTAATTGTTCTCGAACGGATCCCCGCCTTGGCCGGCCCGACCTACCAAAAAGGTTGGACTATCAGCTGAGTGCTTGAATCTCGGTCGCCAGCTTCTCCTGGCTAGCCGCCCACGACGCCAATAGGGCTAGACCGTCCGCGGTCGCCGTGCCGGCGGGCGCGGTGTAGACGGTCAGGAGCAGGCCGGGTTCGGCAGGCAGCTCCATCGACTCGACGTCCAGGTCGAGCCGGCCCACTACCGGATGGTGCACACGCTTGCGTCCGGACCGGTGGAGCCGAACGTCCTGAGATGCCCACCGCTGCCGAAATAGTTCACTGCGTGTCGACAACTCACCGACTAGGGCGATCAGTTCCTCGTCGTGCGGGTTGCGGCCGACTTCCATGCGTAGCTTCGCGGCCACATCGCAGGCGATTCGGTCATAGTCGACGAAGAACGTTTTTGCCGTCTCGGGATCCAGATACACGAACCGCGCGGTGTTCGCCGGCCGTCGCGTGTCGGCCAGCACCGGTGAATACAGCGCGCGGGCAAGTTGATTCATGGCCAGCACGTCATAACGGCCGTTGCAAATCCACGCCGGCGCATCGGTGACGGCGTCGAGCACCTGCTGAAGCGCCGGACGCACCGTCGCGGCGGGTCGACGGCGGCGTGGACCGCCGGGCGCCCTGGACTGCCGCGCAAGGTGGAATAGGTGATCGCGCTCGGCCTCGTCAAGTTGCAAGGCAGAGGCCAACGCGTCGAGCACCCCGTCGGAGGCGCCGGTGAGGCTGCCGCGCTCCATACGCACGTAGTAGTCGACCGATACCCCTGCTAGTAGAGCTACCTCTTCGCGACGCAGACCTTTGACCCGGCGGTTGCCGCCGTAGGCGGGCAGTCCGGCCCGCTCGGGCGCGATCCGCGCGCGACGCGAGGTCAGGAATTCCTTGATCTCGGTGCGCAGATCGATCGTGGCCACCCCTTCACCGTAGGCCCTGTCCGCAGGCGAAGGGAGGTACTGCTGTTACCCCCGTTGAGACCCGACTTGGCGGTGATTCACGAGCGCTGGTCGGCCGCCGGCAAAAGCCTCGCGCCGACGCCTAAGTACCCGATGCGGTCGTGGCGGTGCCGCCGTCGACCGGGACGATGGTGCCCGTCAGGTAAGACCCGGCCCGGCTAGCGAGGAACACGGCGACACCTGCCATGTCGTCGTCGCGGCCGAGCCGGCGCAGAGGGGCCTTCGCCGCGATCGTGTCGCCGATGGCATCGATCGTGGCCGCCATCATCTGCGACGGGAACACTCCTGGGGCTACCGCGTTCACCGTGACGTGCTGTGGGCCCAGTTCCCTGGCAAGCACCCTGGTGAGTTGATGGAGTGCCGCTTTGCTGCTGGCGTACGAGTAGTTGGGCGCCTCGGCGACGTGGATGGCGGCGATACTGCCGATGTTGATGATCCGCGCGGGATCATCGGCGGTGCCCGCCCTGCGAAGTGCGGGCAGCAGCGCCTGCACCAGCCAGAACGGCGACTTGAGGTTGAGGTCGATCACTGCGTCCCATGCCTCGTCCGGGAACGTCTCCAGCGGCTCGCGCCACATCGCTCCCGCGTTGTTGACGAGAATGTCCAGGCGTTCCGAGTCGGCCTTGACCAGATCAGCGAGGCGCTGACACTCGTCGTACCTGGACAGGTCGGCGGGGAATGCTTGAACGTCGCCGAATTCGGACAGTAGACGCTGTGCCTCCGCGCACGTGTCTGCATTGCGTGAGCTGATAATGACGCGGGCGCCCGCCTGCACAAGGCCGCGCGCGATCATCATCCCAATGCCCCTGGTGCCGCCAGTGACAAGTGCGTACTTCCCACTCAGGTCGAAAAGGGCTGAGTGAGTGGTGAACTGGTTGTCCGCCATTGGTCTTCGTCCGTTCTATCGTGGAAGCATGTGCTGACACGGTCGCGCGTCCGGTAAAGCTGCCGTGTGTCCATGAAGTGTTGTCGGCGCTTTCGTTCAGGGCTCCTGGGACGGATTCTCGGGCGGCCGCCGTGCGCGCCTCCCGTGGATCCATTACTTCTTCTCCGTGTAACTGGAAGCCGGCTCAAACAGGTTGACAGGCGTCCTGGACGTCTGGGAGACCCTGGCGATACAGGGACTGTGAGAGCCTCCCTCCCTGGGCACTGCACGCCGCCTGCCTCGACGTGAACGACACCGCGCAACTCGCCATCCTCCGAGCGCAGATCGGTCAGCACCACGTTCGGCAAGTCCAGCAACAAGATTCCCGCCGGCGGCGGCAACGTCGAGCACACCGACGCAACAATGTCGATTACGAGGCGAAGCCACCGTGACCTTCGCCGACCTCTGCTACGCATAGCGACCGGATCGCGCAGACAAAACTTGGGCCAGAGCCTGAAGTGTGACCGCGGTTGTCTGTTGGTCGTGACCGCACCGAGTGCGGTCATGGTGCTTGTGTTCGTGGGCCCTTTGCGCAGAGCGGAATCTGTGCGATGAAAGGGAGATGACGAACTCATCAGAGGATGCGTACCGCCACATCACCACCCAGTCTGTCGCGTTCCTGTACCCCGCCGCGCTGCGGGCGGCGGCGCAGCTGGAGGTGGCCGAACATCTGGCCGACGGGCCGCGAGACGTGGCCGAACTGGCCGAGCTGACGGGGGCGAACGGCCCGTACCTGCGGCGCCTGCTGCGTTTTCTCGCGTCCCACGGGACCTTCCTTGAGGACGAGGACGGCCGGTTTCGCCTGACGCCCCAAGCGGATCTGCTGCGGGCCGACGCTCCCCGATCCATGCGGGCAGGCGTGCTGCTGGTGACCGAGGACGGCTGGTGGCAGTCCGCTGCCGGCCTTGCCGAGGCGGTCCGCAACGGCGAACCCGCGTTCGACCGCCGCTTCGGCCAGCCCATCTTCACCTACCTGGCCGAGCATCCGGAGCACGGCCCGCTGTTCGACGCGGGCATGGCGGCCTACACGGCCGGCGACATCGGCTACATCATCGCCGGCTACGACTTCCCGAACGACGGGGTCATGGTGGACGTCGGCGGTGGGCGGGGCGGCCTGCTGCTCGCGGCGCTGCGTGCCCGCCCCGGCCTGCGCGGTATCCTTCTCGACCAGGAAAAAGTGTTGGCGGGCAACGTACTTCCCGAGCTCGGTGCGGACGAGCGGTGGACACTGCACCCGGGCGATTTCTTCTCCTCGGTGCCCGCCGGCGACCTCTACACGGTCAAGAACGTCCTCCACGACTGGAACGACGACCAGTGCGTACGAATCCTGGACAACTGCCGCCGCGCGATGAACCCGGGCGCCCGCCTGCTCGCCGTCGACGCGGTCATCCCGCCCGGCAACGACCCGCACTTCGGCAAGGCACTCGACATACTGATGCTGCTGCTCCTCCCGGGCCAGGAACGCACCCAACCGGAGTTCGAGCGGATCTTCGAACGGGCCGGATTCCGGATCACGCAGGTGATCCCCACCCCCGGCACGCTGTCCATGATCGAGGCGGTGCCCGCCTGACCGCTACTGAAGCGCACAGCCTTTCCGAGGCAGACAATGTCTTCAGGTGTCGCGCGCCATCCAGATTCTGTTGCGGGGCAAGAGGTTGAGCAATGTTGGGAAGTGTCCAGCATGGAGCGCTCCGAACAGAAGGTTGGGGGTTGGAATCCCTTCGGGTGCGCGTCCTCAGGACGACCCTGCTCGTTGCCTCGCAACTTCGCCGGGTCGTCCTTTGTTATTTGGGCCGAGCCCACACGCCCTCACGGTGCGTGCTTCGTACCTTCCAGCGCTGGGTGCGTTTCGTTGGAACCAGCGCACCTGCTAGGTCTGGTTGGTTGTGTGTGCGACGCGGCGGCGGCGGGCGCGCTGGCGGCAGGTCGAGCCGCAGTAACGGGGGCGCCGTCCGGTGGCCCGGATGCGCAGCCGGGCGCCGCATTCCACGCAGTGTTCCACGCCGTGGGTGGTGGTTTCGTGATGCCGATGCGAGGGTGTGTCACGGAACGCGAGGGCTTTCGTGACAGCCGGGGTGCGCAATCCGTCCAGCAGCAGCCGAACCAGCCGCATGCCGCGTGCCCGGTTCCGGTGTGCCGAACGCAACGCCGCGCCACCGACGGCTAGCGCGGCCAGATCGTCGGCCTGCACGTCAGCGCGTATCGCACCAGCCTGTTTCGCATTGCGCAGCAAGCGATCCAGCGCCTCGCCGAACCGCTGCGCCGCGGCAGCCAGCGTGGCGTGCGGCCAGCTTCGGTCAGCGGTGAGCGCATCGCAGACATGTTGGCGGCCAGCCGACTTCTCGATCACTTCGAGCAGGAACCCGAACAGTGCGTCACCAGGCGCGGCACGGGCGGCCCACCGATCGGCAGCGGCCACCAAGCACTCGACGTGTTCGGCGAGCACCGCCTCGACCAGGATCTCCTTGCTGGGGAAGTGCCGATAGACGGTCCCGGCGCCGACACCGGCGCGCTCCGCGATCCGGCCGAGCGACACCTCCAGCCCATCCTCGTCGAACACGCGCGCCGCAGTGCGCAGCACGATCTCCCGATTGCGGCGGGCATCGGCACGTGCGGCACCAGGTAGTGCAGCCGGTACTGCTGTCATGTCACGTAATCCTTGTTCGCGGCGCGGAAACGGGTGGAGCATTCCGGATCGTGTCAGTATCCTCCATCTCCGGAACGGACGCCATGACCACCCCGACACCCACCAACCTTGACTCCCCGATCCTCGTCACCGGCGCCACCGGCAAGCAGGGCGCTGCCACCGCGCGGCGGCTGCTGGCCGAAGGGCGGCCGGTACGGGCTTTGGTCCGCGACACAACCACACCCGCCGCTGCTGCGCTGGCCGCCGCCGGTGCCCAACTCGTGCGCGGCGACTTCGACGATCCAGCGAGCCTGCCACCCGCACTCGACGGCGCCGCCGCCGTGTTCGGCATCCCGCCCGTGGCCTTCGGACCGGCCGGACCCGACACGGATCTCGAAGTGGCCCGCGGCCGGGCGTTGATCGACGCGGCTGCCGCGGCGGGAATCGAGCAGGTCGTCTTCAGCACCGTCGCCTCGGCATCGACCGCATTGCCGGGGTGGGCGGGGAAAGCGCTGATCGAGCGGTATCTGTACGACCACGTCGCACTGCCCACCGTGCTGCGTCCGGTCCGGTTCATGACCAACTATCTCGGCGTCGCCGTGATCGGCATCGACGGCATTTCCCACGGCGTGCACCGGCACCTGTTCCCGCCGCACGAGCCCATGCAGATCATCGCGCTGGAAGACATCGCCGAGTTCGCCGCGCTCGCGTTCGCGGATCCGACCCGATTCGCCGGGCGAACGCTGGAACTGGCCGGTGACGAACCGACCCCGGTCGAGGCCACCGCCGCGATCACCGAGGCCACCGGCATTCCGGTCCGGTACGAGCAGCTCACCGACGACGAGGCCGCCGCGATCAGCTCAGAAATCGCTGAGACCAGGAAACGCTGGCTGGCCGGTCACCGCTGGCACGCCGACATCGAAGCACTGCGTGTCATCCATCCCGGACTGCGCACGCTCACCGACTGGCTCACCGAATCCGGCGCCGCCGCGATCCGTGGCCACCTCACCACCTCTGACTCCGACACCTGATCACCTTATCCCGCAACAAATCCGTCTCAGACGTGCTCAATCCTTCACTCTGAAATCACATTTTCACGGCGTGTCGCGTTCGCGCCGACCATCCGAACCCCATTCGGCGGTGCCGATATGCACGGCCGAGGCGGGAGTGTCAGCGATCTTGTGGGCGATGGTGTGATCGTCCTGTCGATTACTGAACGTTGAGGCGGTCGCCGTAGTACATGGCGAGCGTGTTCAATGCC
>JOAA01000045.1 GCA_000720375.1 Rhodococcus rhodnii
GTACTTCTCGCCAACCACTGGACCAAGGTTGGTCCCCGCGGCACGGGCAGCGACAATGTCCACACCGGGCGCCACGATCTCCGGTTTCACCATGGCGTCACCCAACCGCGGACCGCGAGCGGAGAAAGCGGCTAGGCGATCAGACTTGTCCACGGCGCCAACCGCGAGCGCGGAGTCGGCCGCAGCCGGTGTCTCCACCGCCGCGATGCCACCAGAGTTGCCCGCAGCGGCCACGAACAGCGCCCCTGTCTCGGCGGTGAGCTTGTCGACCATCTCGCTCAGTGGGTCGTGGGCGTCGGAGGGCCCCCCGCCCAGACTCATGTTGACCACGCGCGCGCCCGCGTGTGCCGCCCACTCCATCCCAGCCATGAGCTGGGAGACCTGACCGGAACCCGAGCTGTCGAGCACCTTGCCGTTGAGCAGCCGCACGCCGGGGGCCACTCCCCGGTACTTGCCACCTGAGGCCGCACCGGATCCAGCGATGATCGACGCGACATGAGTCCCATGGCCAAAACCGTCCCGGGCATCCGGATCCGAAGTGAAGTTGCGCGAGTCAGCGATCCGCCCGGCCAGATCGGGATGCTGGACATCGATCCCGGTGTCCAGCACCGCAACCGTCACCCCCTGACCGTCCAATCCGGCCTTCCACGCCTCGGGCGCACCGATCTGCGGCACGCTCTTGTCGAGACTGGCCTTCACCTTGCGGTCAAGCCGGAGCTTCGTGACGCCGCTGCCGAGCGTGTTCGTGCCAGCACGGGTTCCTGCGGTCAGGGCCCGCCAGAACGTGGTCGTCTCGGCTCTCTTCACCTTCACCGCTGCGGCGTTCACAGTTGGTAACATCACCGTCCGGTCGCTCGCTGGCAGAGCGTCTGCACTCCGCGAGATCACGTCGGCAGGCACGTCGCCGCCATAACTCACCAGGACAGGCATGTTGTCCCTGGACGCGTCGTCAAGGCCTTCCTTGACAAGCTCCTTGACATCGAACAATTCCGGGTCCACCACTCCCGATGCCAGGTAGGGCGCGGCATCGGATGGGATCACTTGATAGCCGTCCGGGCCACTGCGGGTTTCGAAAACGGGGCGCGAACCGGTACGGGGCGCTGGCTCGATCGACACCGTCGACTGTCCACCGCTACCTTCGGTATAGGTGACCACGTCACCGGTCAACAACGTGACCCGGTGCGGTCGATCACTTCTCGAACTTGATTGGCCACCAAGTGCGACCGTCTGATGGTTGTCATTCGATGCGGACTCGGCATACGCCCCAGGCACTACCGAAATCGCGAACACTACCCCGAGCACAAGCCCGCGCAGGCCGCACCGAGCGCGTAATGCGCCATTCTGGTGACGGGTCATTTGAGCACACATGGGTCCTCATCTCTGTGTATTACGGGAAATGTCTGCCGATACGGAGGACGAGAGCCACTTCCTCCGTTCGCGCTTTGTCCTGTGTCGCCCTCCCCTACTCCGGCTTTTGTCGGCTTGACCGGTTACGCCACTTAGTTCTGTAGAGGATGACGCCAGGAGTGGCCCCTGGCACCAGGAGATCGGCGGCGAAGTTACGTCAATGTCCACATTTGGCCGTAACAGAGGCTCGGCACGATCTGCGCAGGTTCCTCTTCTCCGTTGCCCTCGTCGGTAGATCGTCAATGGCTGACCGGTGGCCAGGTTGTGAACAGGAAGGGTCGCCAACATGGCCGGAATGCGATACGGGAGAAGTACGTAAGTGCCTACCTGAAACCGGCTAATAGCACGTGTAGCACGCCCCGCACGTCTGCGGGCAGACGATTAGGTCACCCGTGCCGACCTCGCTAGCGTCGGCCATTTTCGGCCTCTGACGCGTAAACGCCACAATGGCCATATTGAGCCACATGTCGTAATCTGGCCACTCTAACTCGCCGAATGGCCCTCGCATCGGCCAGTCACGCCCAACCTGGATCTAACCAGGCTTCCACCGAGAGTTCAGGCAGGCGGACTCTGGCAAGTCCGGATAGTTGGCGGCAGACCATTGAGCGCCCTTCCGCGACAGCATCGCGACTGAATGTGCGATTCCCTGACGGGCTCATTGCACTCCTGGCCGTGTACGTCAACCCACGGACTTTCATACGAAGGTGACGACGGCGAGGACGACCCGTCGTGGGCCCTCCGAGTGTGGATAGTGGCCCGCGCCGGGCGTCGAGAGTAAGATCGACATCCGATGGCTTGCTTGCCGCGCCGGTACTGCCGAGCCGTCAGAATCCCAATTTGGCGCCGGGAGCCGCGTCAATGGCCTCTTTTCCCGCCGAGCGCCCGCAGGCACTCTCTACTGCGGAAAGCTTTGACGACAAAGAACATCGTTCAGGGTTCGTCAAGGCCTTTCCATCGCAGGTCCAATTCCTCACACATCAGGCCTGCCCCAACAGTTACGAAAAGGAGAAGTGCGTGAAACGCATTCTTGCAACTCTGGCCGCGGCGGCCAGTATCGCCGGGCTGACGCTGGGAGCCGCCGGCACCGCGAACGCAGAAGCGCCACCGTCCCCCATCTACGTCAGCGAAGTCTCCACCAGCTTTATCGCCGGTCAGCCCCTACAGTACCTCGAAATCGCGACCGCCAGCGCAGTACCGGTGACTCTCAACACTGACGTGCCGATCGAGGTGACCTTTGCCGGGAAGACCGTGCCCCTCACGATCCCGGCGGGCACGACCTTTGCGCCGGGCACGGGATGGGTCATTGCCTTTGCCGGCACCAACCTGCCGTGCGTCAACGACATCCGCCCCGAATTCCTCCCCGGGAACACCCCCATCCAGGTGAGGCTGATCGGCCAAGCACCCCCTATTTTCGAAAACGCGACGATTCAGCCCTACGCGAACCCAATGTATGCGCAACACCGGATCAAGCTGACCCCGGCCACCTTCAGGCAGGCTCCGCAGTCACCATGTCAGTTCCCGTTCACGCCCCCCGCCCTGTAATCCGCTGACGCAGGGGTAACCACATAACCGGATATCCATCCTTACCGCTCGATCAATTACACATATTCCTCTACGGTGACGGAGGAACGGCGAAGTTCGGATCACATCAGTGACCGAGCTTCGCCGCCGTCCGAACCGCCCGGCTCGTCGTGTCGCCGGGTTCGCGGCGGCATCGAGCGCAAGATCGACGGCCGATGGCTTGCCGAGCCGGTAGTGCCGAGCCGTCAGAATCCCAATCGGCACCGGGGAGCCGCGTCAATGGCCTCTTTTCCCGCCGAGCGCCCGCACGAACTCTCTACTACGGAAAGCTTGACGACGCGGAACCTCGTTCAGATTCGTCGAGACCCTTCCATTCGCAGGTCCAGTTCCTCACACATCAGGCCTGTCCCAACAGTTACGAAAAGGAGAAGTGCGTGAAACGCATTCTTGCAACTCTGGCCGCAGCGGCCAGTATCGCCGGGCTGACGCTGGGAGCCGCCGGCACCGCGAACGCAGAATTGGCACCGCCACCGTCCCCCATCTACGTCAGCGAAGTCTCCACCGCCGATGTGACCCAACAGTACATCGAAATCGCGACCGCCAGCGCAGTGCCGTTTACTCTCAACACTGACGTGCCGATCGAGGTAACCTTCGCCGGGAAAACCCTGCCATTCACGATCCCGGCGGGCGCGACCTTTGCGCCGGGCACGGGATGGGTCATTGCCTTTGCCGGCACCAACCTGCCGTGCGCCGACGAAATCCGTCCCGAAATCCTCCCGGTGAACAGCCCCATCCAGGTGAGGCTGATCGGCCAAGCATCCTATATTTTCGAAAGCGCGACGATTCCCTTCTACACGAACCCAATGTTTGCGCAACACCGGACCAAGCTGACTCCTGCCACCTTCGGGCCGGCTCCGAAATCTCCATGTCAGTTCCCGCACACGCCCTCCGCAACACCGACACCACCACCGTCTCCCCTCTACGTCAACGAAGTCTCCACCGCCGATGTGACCCAACAGTACATCGAAATCGCGACTGCCAGCGCAGTACCGTTTACTCTCACCAGCGACGTGACGGTCGAGGCGACCTTCAGTCCCGACGGTGTCCCGGTGACCCTGCCATTCACGATCCCGGCGAACGCGACCTTTGGGCCGGGCACGGGATACGTCATTGCCTTTGCCAGCGCCACCCTGTCGTGCGCCAACGAGATTCGCTCCGAAATCCTCCCTGCGGACAGGCCCATCCGAGTGAGGCTGGTCACGGGATTCACTACTTTCGAAAGCGCGACGATTCCCTTCTACACGAACCCAATGTTTGCGCAACACCGGACCAAACTGACCCCGGCCACCTTCAAGCCGGCTCCGAAGTCACCATGCCAGTTCCCGTTCACGCCCCCCACCGTGTAATCCGCTGACCCACGGGTAACCACATAACCGATATCATCCTTACCACTCGATCACTTACATAACATTCCTTTACGGTCCTGGAGGAACAGCGAAGCTCGGATCACATCAGTGACCGAGCTTCGCCGCCGTCCGAATCGCCCGTCCACCAGGGCTCGCCATCTTGCGGAGCAAATCTCCAACAAGCCATCATCGAAGGTTTCCAGAAAGTGAGCCGGGACTCTGACGAGTAGTCGCAACCGACCAGTACGCGCCACCCGGGATCGCTACTGGATTTCGCCATCGGCCGCATACTTGATAAGCAGGAATTCACAGGATTCAGAGCAGGGACTTGTCGACGCGGGGGCACTCAAGCGCTGCGCCGCCGCGACTAGGCGCAGCAAACGGCCCCCGGTGACATGGCTACCGGGGGCCGTTCTGGTGTATGTCAGCGGTCAAACCGGCCGGCTCGCACCATTCTGACGAGCATGCGTACGTCCGCGATGAGGACGCACTCAGGGTGCTTGCTGTCCCGGACAGCCGCGAGATTCTCTGTCATCGCAACTTCTACGCAGTCGGACTGCGAGCCGCTTCGTGACGACTTGCGCCACGTTGCCGCAGATAACTCCATTGTCAGCTCTCCATCTCGCCCTTTCTGTGGGAGATCCACTGACTCGATTCTGTCTCACTCAGCGCAACTTCCGATACCCCGGCCAGGGTGTCGAAGTACGGCCCTGTCAGGGATGGCTCGTCCAGGAACACGCCGGAGCGGGCCAGCTCGACGTGCACCACCGGCTCCTCGTTCGCCAGCTCGAGCGCGAGGAATCCGCCGAGCCGGCCGGCGTTCTTCAGCCGGTCGATCGGCACGACCCGGATCGAGATATTCGGCCGAGCGCATGCGTCGAGCAGTACGGCGTACTGCTCGACAGCAAGGGCACGATCAAGGCCGGACAGTGCGGGCTCGCCGATGATCGCCGCGTACTTCACGTCCGGCCGCGTCAGCCGGTGCTGCCGGCGAAGCCGCGCGGTCAACCGGCTCTCGACTTCGGACGGGGCGATCCCGTCGTCGAGCATGTACGCCCGCGAGTAGTCCATGGTCTGCAGCAGGCCCGGGATGAGCAGTGGCGCCCAACTGGTGATCCGGTGTGCGCGCTCCTCATAGTCCGCGAGGGTCGCCGATTCCTGCGTCAAGCCGGGCATGTCGTGCTCCCACCAGCCTGGGTCATCCAACGTGCGGGCCATCATCACCAGTTGCTCCCACTTCGGGCTGCCAATGGCGACCTCGTACACGGTGAGCAGGACCAGCACCTCCTCCTCGGAGATGTTGCGGTTGCCGGTCTCCAGCCGGGAGATGACCTGCACCGACACGCCGAGCGCACGAGCCGCGTCAGCCTGCTTCTTCTTGGCTCGCTCACGCAGGATCCGCAGCTCCGTGCCGAGGCCCTTGGCTTTGGCTCCCGGACTCTTCCGCGGCATGGGTGCCTCCATTTGGGTGACACACGGTGTCATTGTTTCCGGAATCATGGCACAGTTTCCGGAAACGTCGGGGTTGAGTGCTGGCCGCACATCGTCGCACAGCAGTGGGCGAAGACGAATGAAGGAGTGACAATAGTCCAGCTAGCAGAAGTCCTCGCCGCTGACTGGTACTTGGGGCCGACGTCCGCCCTGTGGGTCGCCGGGTTGGCGATCTGGGCGGGTCGCTCGGTTTACCGGCGGTACCGTTCTCACCCTCCGTCACAGCCGAAGACTCGCAAACTCCGGGCCCACAGCAAACAGTCGACGCCGGGGGCGGGGGCGGAATGACGATCTTCGAGTCCCGACCCTTCCGATTCCGATCCGAAGCGCCGCAACTGGTTCCCATTCCCCAGGGGTCTCGGCTCGTCCTGCCGTGCCCGGTCAGCAGATGTGGCACCTACGTGTTCGGCGCGACCGCCGCGGAGGTAACCGCGCGGCTCGCCAAGCACAAGCGCTCCACACATCCAGGAGTCTCATGAAGTTGGCTGCGGTCAGCGACCATCACACATTGGCGTAGTCACGACACCGGTGATTCCGCGCCACTGACAGCCCTTCACCCACCGCATCCGGGGTGCCAGGCTGCTGACGTGATTCGACCAGGCGACGCGTGATCACTCGTGTCACAACCACGCATTCGGACGATCACGGTGAAAACCAAGATGAGCAATCGTTTCGCACAAGTTTTCGCTTGCCTTTGCGTCGGAGTTCTTGTCTTGAGCCTGGTCGTCTCCAGCTCAGCTCCGAGTACCGACAACACCGTCACGTTGAAGTTCTACGATGCTCAGGGCTCGGGCACCGAACTGTCCGCCGACGAGGCGAAGTCGGTGATACATGGCAACGGCGGATACGACAGCGACGCCCTGCTCGACCCGGCCACCATGCAGGATCTCGCGATGCACCCGTTGTACGAGGGAGGCACGCCGAGACGATGGCAGTTCGACATCCCCGGCCGTCCGGTCGCCTTCGCGGTCAACTGGCCGACCAAACGCGGGTTCTCGTTCGTGATCCTCGACGACAGCGGCACCGGTTTCCGGACGGGACGCACGGTCGTGTTCAACTACCAGGCCGCGGTCGATGCCATGCGGCGACTGGAAGCGGCGCTGGACGCCCGGCCGGACTACCACCGCTCGAACGAGTGGGCCGCGGCTTACGCGGCGGCCGAATCGAACCTGAGCAACGCCAGGCACGCGCGCACCGACAGCGACCGCGGCAAGTACGGCCAGCTCGCGCTCGACGCGATCCACCTGGCCACGGACACACTGCTGGCCGAATACGGGCCCCAGTACGCCAAGAGTCGCCGCACCGACCCGCAGATCGGCCTAACCGTCGACAAGATCGGCACGCCGGCCGAGTGGTCGACACTCGCGCAGCGCATCAGCAGGTCATACGGCTGGGTCCGGATCGTGTTCGACCCCGGGGTAGACGACGAGGACGACCGCAAACAACCTGATCCAGAGGTCTATCGGCAGGCGGTCGAAACGGCCCGCACCGCCGGATTGAAGATCCTCGGTCAGCCGGTGGACTCCTACTTCGCGAACCGGTACACCACTGAGGAGTATCTGACCCGGGTGCGGGCGTACGTGACCGCCTTCCCGTGGATCGACGCCTGGGAGGTCGGCAACGAGGTGAACGGCTGCTGGCTCGATCGCAAGACCGACGACCAGGGCACATGCACCGAGCAGCAGGTCCCTCACGAGGACCGCATCATCAACAAGATCGACCAGGCAGCCCAGTACGTACGCCAGCAACGACCGGATGCCATGGTGGTCCTCACCCTTTACTGGCAGATCGGCACCGACAGCCCGGAGTGGTCGACCTTCAACTGGGCCAGGGCGAATCTGACCCCGGAGATCCGGCGGAACATCGACACAGTGCTGCTGTCGACCTGGGTGGAGGACGCTCCCCTGGGCCTGGCCTTCGACCAAGTGATGACAACGCTGCTGGACGAGTTCGCCGGCAAGAAAGTCGGACTGGGCGAGCTCGGCTACTGGTTGGCGAGCACCTCGAGGTTGTACTGGGCCTTCGATCCCCTCGACGTTGCCAGTGCCCGGCGAGAGCTGGCCGCGTACTACTACGGAGCCGCATTGGGTTACGAACGCAGTGTCGGCGGCGGGTACTGGTGGGACTTCGTCGACGAGATGCCGACCGATCCGGGACTACAGCAAGCCGTGCTCCAGGTAACCAACCGACTGGCGAACTAGTGCTGTGCCTTGTCGCGCTCTCAGTCGACTTCAGCCGCCCGCGGTGGGAGGGACGATGGCATCGTCGTCGCGATGACCTGCGAGCCTGCCGCTCTCGCGGGCCAGGAAGTCCTCTACGTGGAAGAGGTTCTCGCCTGCGCGTTCCACGACGTGCAACAGCCGGCTCATCCGGGCGACTTCCTCCACCTGTTCGGAGAGGAACCAGTGCATGAACTGCTCGCCGAGATAGTCCCCCTCGTCGCGGGCGGTGTTGGCGAGCCTGGTGACCTGCTCGGTGACCTCCTGCTCCTGGTGCAGTGCCAGGGCCACGAGTTCGTGCGCGTTCTTGAAGTCGTTGCGGACCTCGTCGACGCCGGGGACGGCCACCGGAAGATCATTGTCCAGGAAGTACTGCACGATCTTCATAGCGTGGTCGCGTTCCTCCAGGGCCTGCCGGTAGAAGAGCGCGGCCAGGCGGGGCAGATCCTGGTCGTCGAACCAAACGGCGAGCGCGACGTACTGCTGTGACGCGGTGAACTCGTTGCGGATCTGCGCCCGCAGCAACTCGTGGAAAGTACCGACATCACTCATGGTGGTGTTGTTCGGGGACATGGTTTGTCCTATCTGCGCGGATCAGTCCTCCATCAAGGAATTCTGGCCCCCGGATCGGGGCGAGGTAAGAGGCCAGGCATCCGTATCGTGGCACTGGGCGATGTCATATTGATGTCATCGTCACAATGCGCCTTCGCGGAGAACGGATGTCACTCGCGAAACCCGAACCGGTTGTGCAGTGCGCGCAACGGTTTGGGTGCCCACCAGTTCCACTTGCCCGCCATCCGCATGATGGCCGTTACCAGGACGGGCCGGATGAGAAGCGCGTCCAGCAGCACGGCGAGGCTGGAACCGAGCCCTAGGAGTTGGATGAGCGACACGCGCGAGGCGAGCAGGGCGAGCAGGGACACGCAGAGGATCGCCGCGGCGGCAACGATCACCGGTCCGCTGCGCGACTGCCCATGGACGACCGCTCCCTCGAGATCCGCGCCGGCGTCGTGCTGTTCCTTGATCCTGGCCAGGACGAAGACCTGATAGTCCGTCGATATCCCGAACACGACGCAGAACAGCAACACCGGGATCACGACCGCGAGCGGGGTCGGGGTGAACTCGAGCAGTCCGGACAAGTGCCCGTCCTGGAAGACCCACACCATCGCCCCGAATACCGCACCAAGGCCCAGCATGTTGAGCACCAGTGTGCTCACCGGCAGCAGCAGACTTCCAGTCATCATGAAGAGGAGCACGAAGGTGCTCAGCGCGATCAGGGCGAGCGCGTACGGAAGACGGTCGGCGATCGACTCGATCACATCGGCCAGTTGGGCGGCCTGCCCGGTGACCAGCACGCGACGGTCGTCGGGCACCGGAACAGCCCGCACGTCACGCGCGAGTTGTGCGCCCTCCGACGAGTACGGCTCGATTCCACTGAGGACGGACAACCACATCACGTCGCCGGAATGGAATTGCAGCTCCGCGCCCGGCATCGGCTGCTGCACCAGGTCACCGCGGGCGAACGAGCCAGCGGCACTGTCCACACGGGTCACACCTGGCACGAGGGACAGTCGTCGCCCGTACTCGGCAATGGCTTCCTTCGCGTCGACAGTGCTCCCCCAGTGTTCACCAACGACCGTGAGCGCCCCGTTTCCGGCCGAGCCGAACTCGTCACGTACGCGCTCGGTGACTTCCCGGCTTTCCGCCGAGCGGGGAAGCACCCGGTCGTCCGCTATCCCGAACTGGACGTGCAAGAACGGTGCACCGAGCACCAGGAACAGAGCAACCACCGGCGTCGCGGTGAGAACAGGATGGCGCAGTACCAATCGCGCGACGCCACCCCAGAAGCCCACTGCCCGCTGACGATGGATCCTCCGGCCAGGCAACGGGAAGGAGTCGATTCGGTCGCCCACGAGGACCAACAGCGCCGGTAGGACGATCGTGGCACCCACCACGGTCACGCCGACCACGGCAACACCCGCGTAGGCGAACGAGCGCAGGAAGTACTGCTGGAAAACCAAAAGACAACACAGCGCGACCGCAACGGTCGCCGCCGAGAACACAATGGTGCGGCCCGCCGTGCGCATGGTCGCCGCGAGCGCGTCCGTGGTGTTCGGGTACCGGCGGCGCTCCTCGCGGTAACGGGAGACGAACAGCAAGCTGTAGTCGACCGCGAGCCCAAGGCCAAGCGCGGCAGCGAGGTTCACCGAGAACACGGAAACATCGACGACGTAAGCCAGCGCTCCCAGAACGCCGAGAGCCCCGGCGATCGCCATGAGACCGATCAGCAGCGGTACGCCGGCCGCGACGACCGTACCGAAAACGAACAGCAGCAGGACAAGTGTCAGCGGAATGGCAACCGATTCGGCTTTGACGAGATCGGCGGCGGCCTGCGCGTTGGCGTCGTTGTCGACCTGGGCCAAACCGCCGAACCGCACCCGAACCGGCCCGTGCCAACCGGCCAGTTCATCGTGCAGTTGCTTCGTCACATTGGCGACGTGGTCCTCGTCGCCCGCGACTCGGGCCAGGATTAGGCCGGCGTCATCGCTGTGGCTACGGAGTTCGGCGACCGGAGTGTCCCAATAGGACGCTCCTACGGTGACATCGGGCGTCGCCTCGAGTTGTTGCGTCAGATCTCGCCCGATCTCGGTGACGTCCGGATCCACCACACTGCCACCGGGGTGGGCGACCAGGAGAACCAGATTGGGATTGGCGTGCGGAAACCGCTCGGCGAGGATCTCCTGGCCGCGGACCGACTCGGCCCCGGGGTCGTCGTACCCCCCGGTCTTGAGCTCGCTCATGGCACCGATCCCGAACACACCCATGCCCACGGCGAGGAAGAAGGTCAGGAGCAGAATGCTCTTCGGCCTGGCGAGCGTCAGGCGCAACAACCGATTGACCGGCGGGCCGGCGGCGAGGCCCGCTTTTGTCGCCGCTGGGCGAAGATCGGCAGTGTTCTCCGTACTATCCACCACTTGATTCACCTGAACCCAATCGGCGGAAGCCTGGTCGTTTACGGCCAGGAAGGGCCGATCCCGGCTTGTCCGGCCCATTAGTCGGGACGGTTCTGCTGTTCGATGTAGTCCTTGATGATCGACAATGGTGCGCCGCCGCATGACCCGGCGAAATACGAGGGAGACCAGAAGTGCTGGCCCCACAGGTAACGGCGGATGTGCGTGGGGAATTCTTGTCGCAGGCGTCGAGAGGAGACGCCTTTGAGGCTGTTGACCAGCGTGGATAGGGCGAGGCTGGGCGGATAGTGCACGAGCAGGTGGACGTGGTCGGTCTCGCCGTTGAACTCGCGCAGCTGTGCGCCGAAGCCGCCGCACACGTCCCGCATGATCCGCTCGCAGCGGGTGAGGATCTGATCGGTGAACGCGCCACGCCGGTACTTCGTGACAAAGACCAGGTGGACGTGAAGGTTGTAGATGACGCTGCGTCCCCTGCGTATATCAGGGTCTGGCTCCCATCGTGGTGACATAGACCAACGCTATGATGATCAGCGTGAAGCAGGTGGTGCAGGTGAGGTTGCTGCCCACGCCCGCACAGGCGTCGGCGCTGCTGGCCACTCTGAATGCCTGCAACACCGCCGCGTCGTGGCTGTCGCAACAGATGCACACGACCGGGATATTCCGGAAATTCGACGTGCAGAAACGCTTCTACACCGAGCTGCGGGAGCGGTTCGGGCTGGCGGCACAGCCCGCGATCCGGGTGATCGGCAAAACCTGCGACGCCTACACGACGCTGCGCGCCAACCTCACGGCCGGCAACTACGGGCCACCAGGGTCGGAGCGTCGCCGGAAGGTCGAAGACACCCCGATCGTGTTCCGCCCGCAGGCGGCGCAGCCGTTCGACGCCCGTTGCCTGTCCTGGCAGCTGGGCGAGGCAGGCCGCGAGGGCCCGGTATCGATCTGGACCACCACCGGTCGGCTGCGCAACGTGCGGATCGTGGGACACCCTGAGCAGCTCGCCCTGTTGCGTTCCCGACCGGCGATCGGGGAAACCGATCTGATCTGCCGCGACGGAGTATGGGTCCTGCACGCGGTCATCGACAGTCCCGAAGCGTCCCGGCGGGTGCCGGTGAACGGATTCCTCGGCGTCGACGTAGGGATCGTCAACATCGCCACCACCTCCGACGGCGACCGGATGTTCGGGGCGCGCCTGAACCGCTACCGCAAACGGCAGCAGCGCATCCGGAAACGGTTGCAGGCCAAAAAAACGTCCTCTGCGCGGCGGCTGTTGAAGAAACGCCGCCGCAAGGAAGCCCGGTTCGCCGCGGATGTGAACCATCAGATCAGTAAGCGCATCGTGGCCGAGGCTGAACGCACCGGACGCGGCATCGCCATCGAGGACCTTCGTGGCATCCGCGAGCGGGTACGGCTTCGCAAGCCCCAACGGGCCACGCTGCACTCCTGGGCGTTCGCCCGGCTCGGTCAGTTTCTGGCCTACAAAGCGCAGCGGGTGGGGGTGGTGCTCGTGCAGGTCGATCCGGCCTATACGTCGCAGCAATGCCACCGCTGTGGGTGGATCGATAAGAAGAACCGGCGCTCGCAAGCGTCGTTCATTTGTGGCCGGTGTGGCTTCGTTGGGCACGCCGACCACAACGCGGCACACAACATCGCGGCCCACGGTGTGGTGCGCTGGGGCGAAGTCATGCGTCCACACGCAGCGCCCACCCTGGCAGCCAGCTAGGGCGGCAGCAGCAAACCTATTGGTAGACCCGAAACGCCGGGACGGGCAACAAGCCCGCTTCAGGGACGGGTTCATGACCTAACTACCTGACGATGCGTCGTCGCCACTTGACCTGTTTCGAGGCGATCGAGTTCCTCGCCGAGGACGGCCACCGTGTGCGTGATCTGCTCGGGTGTGTGCTCGCTCGTGATGAAAAACCGCAACCGGGCCAGTTCCTCGTCGACAGCCGGGTACAGAATCGGGCAAACGCTGATACCGCGCTCGAACAACGCGTTGGCCAGCCGGACACAGCGCAGGGAGTCGCCGACGACACACGGGATCACCGGAGTTCCCGCACTGCCGCCGGTGTCGATACCGGCCTGGTCGGCCAGCCGGTGGAACAGCAGAGCGCGCTGGTGCAGCTGGACCAACCGCTCGGGCTCGGCTCGCATCTGACGTATCGCGGCGAGACTGGCCGCCGCATTGGCTGGTGTCATGCCGGCGCTGTAGACGAAACCCGGCAACGTGTATTTCAGGTAGTCGATGGTGCCGTGGCTGCCACCGACGTACCCGCCGCAGCTGGCAAAGGCCTTGGACAGCGTGCCCATCCACAGGTCCACGTCGGCGCGGTCCACCCCGAAGTGCTCGCCGATGCCCCCGCCGGTGGCGCCGAGGACACCGATGCTGTGCGCTTCGTCGATCATGAGCAATGCGCCGTGCTTCTTCTTGACCCGGATCAGCTCAGGCAGATCCGGGATGTCGCCGTCCATGCTGTAGACACCCTCGACAACGATGAGCACACGCCGGAATTGGCTCCGGATCCGGGTGAGCAGCTCCTCGAGCGCGGCGATGTCATTGTGCGGAAACGGCCTGCGTGTCGCGCCGGACAACTTGCACCCCTGGAGAATGCTGTCGTGGGCGAGCGCGTCATGCACGATGAGGTCGCCCGGACCGAACAGGTGTCCGATCACAGTGACATTGGTGGCGTGACCGCTGACGAGTCCGAGCGCGTCTTCGGTCTTGAGCAGATCGGCGAGCGTCATGTCCAGCTCACGATGCAGCGGACGATCCCCGGAGAGCAATCTGGCCGCGGACACCGACGTGCCGTACAGATCGATCGCCTGTTTCGCCGCCGCGCCGACAGCGGGATGACCGGAAAGCCCGAGATAGTTGTAGCTGGAGAAGCAGATCAGCTCTTTGCCGGCGACCTTGGTGAGATCGCGCGCGGTGCCTTCATGGGTCAGGAAGTACGGGTTGGCCACCCCGGACTCCGTCAGGAGACGAAAGCGCTCCTGATGCCGCAAGATCTCGGGAAATGCTGATATGTCTGTGAATTCGGGCCCGTCGCCGAATTCCTGCCGGTGCGCCGGCGGGTCGACCTGCTCCTGACTGGGCTGCACGGCCACGCCCGGTGTCCGAGCGCCGAGCCGCGTGGCGATGGCCTGCACGAAGTCATCGATGGTGGTGACGGCGTGCAGGTCGCTCGCGTCCGCCCGCAGCTCTGGCCAGTGTTGCTGGAACGCGGCGAACAGGTCGGCGAGCATGATCGAGTCGAACCCGAGATCGCCGACCACCGCGTGGTCGCCCCGCAGATACTCGTACGGGTACGCGCTGATCTTGGCGATCGCGCCGAACACCCTGTCCCGGATGTCCTGATCTGCTGTGGCCGGGATGGGAGGGGAGCCAGCGCCTGGCGGGCGTTGTGACGCGATGTCCTGATCCGGCTTGGCCATGACCGCCGGGACGACTGCGGGTGACGGGGCAACCTCGGCAGCCGCGGTGCCACGGACACCTGTGGCGGTGCGCAGAACGTCAAGCTGGTCACGAAGAAACTGGACGACATCGCTCATACCAACCTCCGGTTGCGAACAACGGCGTGCGGGCAGGCCCGGCTCGGCCTTGCGGATCGTGTACGGCTGTGTGGCCAGCGGGCTGGCCGGGAGGGTCACCAAGGTGCGTTCGGCTTCCTCGAACAGCGGCAGCAGATCCACCGGAATCCCCAGCGCTGCGAGTCGGCCGAGCCCCAAAAGGAACGTGCGTCCCTCGTCCGGCTCCGCTCCGGACAGGCTGACGAAGTGGTGGGCGAGGGGATCGGGAACAGACTGTCGCGCCATCGCGAGCAACCCGTTCCCCCCGAACGCCTGGACGAAAACACGGTTGCCGCCCTCTGCGGCCACCCGGATGGCCGCGCCGAACCGTACCGGCGACGAGCAATGCCGTCGCCAACAGCTACGCAGCTCGTCTGGGTCCACGCACACCTGGCCGCTCACGGTGGAGACGAAAACGCGGTCGGGTTGGTGCAGTGGGAGCCGGGCCAACTGCTCGGCGACCCGCGCGTCAGCCTTTGCCACGAGGGGCGAATGGAAAGCGTGCGAGACACGCAGCGGGATGGCCGGGACACCAGTCAGTGCGCAGCGCTCGGCAAGTTGGGCGAGCGCGTCAGCCGTCCCGCTCGCGACAATCTGCCCGGGCTGGTTGAAGCAGCCAGGCCAAACCCAGTCGATGTCGGTGACCAGTTCGGCGAACTGCTCTTCGGTCGCCTGAACGGCGAGCATGCCTCCGAGCCCCGTGTGGCCGACATCGGCCATGGCCGCCCCTCGGTGTACGAGGAAGTCGGTCGCGTCCCCGGCATCCAGCGCGCCGGCGGCGACAGCGGCCGGGAACTCGCCCACGCTGTGGCCGAGCACGATGTCGGGGTCAACGCCACAACCAGCGAGCAGCGACGTCATCGCGATGCCCAGCACACCCAGTGCGGGCTGGCAGATCCTCGTGTCGGTCAGTGCAGGCTCGGCGCCCTGGTCCGCGAGCTGCGCGGGCCAGACCAGGCTGGTCAGCGAATTGCCGATACCCCGGTTGACGCCTGCTTCGAGCCTCGCCACCGCCTCGTGGAAGGGCGAGAAACGACGGCGGAGGTCACCGAGCATGCCGACTCGCTGAATCCCTTGGCCGGGGTAGAGGAACACGACCTTCGGCCGATCCTTCTCCGACGGCACCGCTGCCACGCGGATGTCGGAGCCGAGATCACCACTGGCCCCTGATCGCAGGGCCACAGCCGCCGTACCCAAGCGATCGATCAACTCGTCTCGGGTCGCCGCGACGAGAGTCAGGCGGATTGACAGCGGTGCACGGGTCGCGAGGGTGTACGCGACCGACGCCGGTGTCAGATCAGGGTTCGTGGCGATCTTTTCCCGGACCGCGGCGGCGTGTTCGGCAAGCAGCGGGAGCGATCCGGCCGAGAGCACGAAGAGCCAGGGCTTCGCACCGATCTCGGCACTCCAGACGCGGGCCGTCCGGGAAACCCGCCGATCCGGTGCCTCCTCCAGCACGACATGGACGTTGGTGCCGCCGAAGCCGAACGCACTCACCGCCGCGCGCCGCGGATGGTCGGCGGGGCCGTTCCAGGCGAGCGCCTGGTCGGGAATCTGGAATCCCGCCTCGGCCAACGGCAAGTGCGAGCCAGGGGCTGTCTCAGGCTGTGGGGGAATGGTCGCGCGGTGTAGTGCGAGCGCGACCTTGACCAGTCCCGCGGCGCCTGCCGCGGGCAGTGTGTGTCCGATCAGCGCTTTGACCGAGGAGAGATAGCAGTGTGCCCTCCCAGGGTCCGAGTTTTCCGTCCGCGCGGCACGAAGAGCTTCGATCTCGACGCGGTCCCCTACCGTCGTAGCGGTGCCGTGCGCCTCGATGAGCTCGATCGTCCCGGGGTGCACTCCAGCGTCCTGGTACGCGGCACGAAGGGCGGCGAGTTGACCTTCGACACGCGGCGTCAGCGGGCCTTCGGCCGCAGCGTCATTCGACACCCCCACCCCCTTGATCACCGCGTAGACCCGGTCGCCGTCGCGCATCGCGTCATCGAGCGGCCGCAGGACGGCAAGCGCACCGCCCTCGCCGAGCACGAACCCATCCGCACGCTCATCGAACGGCCGGCACACGCCGTGCGCTGACACCGCGCCCACCAGACAGAACCCGAGCAGCGCGTCTGGGGTGAGGTTGAGAAAGACACCTCCGACGAGAGCTGCCGCGCAACTACCCGACCGAAGGTGGTGCACCGCCTCCTGCAGCGCGACCAGCGCCGACGAGCAGGCGGCATCGATGACGAAGGACGGCCCTCCGAGCCGGAACGCCGAGCTGACCGCGCACGCGCCCATGTTCAGCAGGGTTCCGGGCAGTGAGAACGCCTGGGCGGGAGCGAATGCCCTGACAGCCGCGTCCTCGATCGCGGCGCACAAGCCGGGGTCGGAGTATCCCGCGTGCAGCGAACCGTCGGCGAGCAACCTCGCCCGTAGACGTGTGGTCAACAGGTCCCGGTAGTCCGACTGGCTCATGCCGATGAACACGCCGGTGCGCGATCGGTCGAAGGGGCGGCGTTCCCAGCCAGCGTCCTGGAGTGCCTCCCTGGCGAGGTCGACGAGCAACCGGTGTTGTGGATCCATGGCTTCCGCTCGCAGCGGCGGTATGCCGTAGTGCAGCGGATCGAACTGATTCACATCGCCGAGGAACGAGACCTGGTCTGTGTACGCCTTGAGCGGGTCGCCGCTCTCGTCCGGGGTGTAGTACAGCTCATGCCGCCAGCGGTCCGGGGGAACCGGACGGAACTGGCGTGCCGTCTGGAGAATCGTCTGCCAGTACTGGTCCGTGTTGGCCGCACCCGGGAATCTGCAGGCGAGTCCGACGATGGCGATATCGTTCACTCTGCGGCCCTAAGCATTCCATATTCTCCCTCGGGAATTTCATCCGGTCATGTTGTTCGCGCAGCGCTGAACCGGGCCGAAGGGTAGAACGAAATCCCATGCCCCGTTATTGCGCGAAGAATACTTCCAGTTTAAGACCCCTGACCGACGAACACAGGGGGCCACTCGACTGGCCCCTGGCCCGAAGTGCACGCTAGGTTTCGCACAAACTCTTCCACTTTTTCCGGGCGGAACTGATCGCATTGCCGATTCGACACGGCGAATGCTGGATCATCGCCAAGAGCAAAGCTCGGAATCACACGATCGCTTTCCTTCCACCGGAAAGGCTCATCGCGTCGCGCAGGTCACGGATGTCCGTGAGCTTCAGTCCGCGGCGACGCAGGTCGCGCAGCATCCGTCGGTCGGGAAAGGGACAGTAGGGCAGTACCGGAGCGTTCCGCCCCTCCGGTACTGCTCCCGTGCGAGCGATTCGTCGAGCAGGGTTTCCAGCATCGTGCGGCCATGCATGTGCAGAAGGACTGAGGCACGCGTCGCCGTCACGTCGGCAGGAAGCGAGACCGGCTCTTGCACGAGGATCGCGCCCGTATCGATCCTTGGCGCCAACCGATGCAGCGTCATGCCGAAGCTGTCCGGTCCGTCGGAGAGCGCGTAGATCGTTGGGACCGGTCCCCTGTGGCGTGGCAGGAGCCCGGGATGGCCGTTGATGCCGCCAAGAGGAACGGAGGCGATCGTCTCGGTGAGAGGATCTGGTCGAAATGGTAAGTCAGGATCAGGTCCGGCGCGTGCGTTCTCAGTGTGTGGGCGACCTCCACACCATTCACGTCGTCAACCTTGAGCGTTGGCACGTGCAGGCGCTCGCACAGTGTCTTGAGCGGCGTTGCCTCGGGCGAATCCCTGGTGCCGGCCCAGTCCTGGGTCAGTGACGCGAGCGGCCTCAGCAGGTCCGGCAGGCCGGAATTCACCGTGAGGTAGGGCATGAAGCCCGAGCCGGAGTGCCGAAGATGTCGGCTCAGCTGCCCCAGAAAGCCGCCAGTCGAGGGCCGCCTGGCGTTCGAGAGGCCGACGAACGCGATGTCCGCCACATGGTCTGCGACGAAGCGGCGTACCGTGCGCGCATTCGGAAGCGCCTCAAGAACAAACAGCGCGATCCGTGCCCTCGCCATCAGCGCCGCCGGATCTGAAAGAGGAATCCACGCATCCCGAGGCCTCACAGAGATTCGGAAAGAGCCTGCCGTCCTACCTTCACGACTCGACTTGACCTGGCCGGACGATGTCAGCGATGTCAGCGAACGCCGCAATGACCTGGTCGATCTGGGCTTCTGTGTGGGTGGCCATGTAGCTGGTGCGGAGCATTTCCCGGCCTGGGGCCACGCCTGGCGCCAGCACGGCGTTCGTGTAGACGCCGCGGTCCAGCAGCGCCTTCCAGGCGGTGACTGTTGTAAATGGGTCGCGAATAAGTATCGGCACGATGGGGCTCTCGCTTGTTCCGCAGTCGTATCCCATCGCCCGCAGCTCCTTGCGGACTCGCTCCGCATGTTGCTGTGTGCGGATCGGGCGGTCGGGCTCGCTCTCCAGTACGTCGAGGGCTGCCAGTGCCGCTGCTGTGTTCGGCGGCGGCAGGGCCGCGCTGTACACCATCGACCGCGCATGGTGCCGCATGAAGTCGACTACCTCGGCCGAACCGGCGACCACGCCACCCACCGATGCCAGTGACTTGCTGAACGTGCTCATGATCAGGTCAATATCGCCCACGCAGTTGAAATGGGCGGCGGTCCCTCGTCCACCGGGGCCGACCGTTCCCAGGCCATGGGCGTCGTCAACGTACACTCGGGCGCCGCGGCGGCGTGCCACGCTCACGATCTCCGGCAGTTTCGCGAGGTCGCCACTCATCGAGTACACCCCGTCCACGATCACCATGGCTGGCGTGTCCACGTACAGGTCCAGCACGGCTTCGAGGTCTGCGGGATCGTTGTGCCGGAAGCGTGCGAGTTGGGCACCGGACATGTTCACCCCGTCAAGGACGGACGCATGGTCTTCCTTGTCGCATACGGCGATATGAGCCGAACCCAGCAGCGCGCTGATTGCTCCGACATTGCTTTGATAGCCGGTGGCGAACACCAGCGCGTCTTCCTTGCCCAGGAACCGTGCTAGCCGCTCCTCGAGTTCGACATGCATGGCCAGTGTGCCGTTCAGCAGTCTGTTGCCGGTGCAGGACGTGCCGAATCGCTGAACGGCGTCGATGGCCGCTGCGCGCACTCGCGGGTCGTAGGTGAGCCCGAGATAGTTGTTCGACCCGGCCATCACAAGGCGTTTACCTTCCATGACGACCTCGGTTCCTTCACTCTCCTCAAGCGGAAGGAAGTACGGATATACGCCTTGCGAGCGTCCCAGGGCGGCCATCTCGGCTATCGGGTCATTGGCCACGACATCGAAGACGTCGTTCACGGTGGTCACTTGTTCACTCTCCACTTAGTCCTGATATTGCGGCGACCGAGCAGATCTCGCCGCCGTGCATGACCTGCCCCACGGTCGTCGCGAAAAGACCGTCCTCGACGACCTGGGCTATGACTTCGATCTCGCCGCCGGGAGGTACCGGCCGCGTGAACCGCGCAGCCTGTACATGCGTCATGGAGAAGCTCGTGACCGCACCGTCGCGGATGCCGCCGATGATGATGCCGGCCTGCCCGACGGTCTCGATCTGCAGTGCCCCCGGGTATACTGGCCGGCCGGGGAAGTGCCCGGCGAATATCTCTCGTGCTCGCGCCAGGTCGTAGCGGGCGACTACGATGCCGCGTTCGCTGTCCAGCATGGTCACACGGTCCACAAGCAGGAACGGGTCCCGATGCGGCAACAGCGCTTTAATTTCGGCGCGGTCGAGCACAGTCGCCGTGGGCCGGTCGTCGACCAGCGGGCTTTTCTCGGCGCGCCGGTACAGAGCCGCGATCTCGTCGGTCATCGTGGCGATCATTGGACCTCCGTCCCAATACCGGCGACCAATGCCGCGCCATTGTCGGGCAACTCGATCCTTTCGTTGCGGCCGACGAGAAATGCCGCTGGGCCAAGCAGTGACACGCCTTCATCCACCCTCAAGACGTGACCGGTGACCGAGTCAAGCAGTCCGGACGACAAGGCTACGCAGGCCCGGCCGACACCGTGTGGGTCCATCAGGATGTCGATGCGCTCCTCGAGGACCTTTTTCACGACGGCTTCGCCGATGACCGCCCGTGCGCTGGGCGTATCGACATAGCCGGCACGCACGACATTCACGCGGACGCCATGCGGCTTGAGCCGCAACGCGAGATATCGGCAGAGCGTTTCGAGAGCGGCTTTGGACACACCGGCCTGGTCGTACATGTCGTGGCAGACTTCGGCGCCGTCACTCGATATCGCCATGACGTATCGTGGGTACGAGCCGAACGCGGCATGTGCGCTTTGCACCAGGTCGACGACGGGCCATGCCGAATAGCCGAGTGACAGTTCCATGCTGGACCTCTTCAGGTCATCGATGGTGTTGACGGCCTTCGCGAAGGACACGTTGCTGACCACGGCGTGAAGCTGACCGGTCTTTGACTTGATGTGGGCCATCAGGGCGCGCGTCGCGGCGGGGTCGCTCGCGTCGGCCTCAACGACAACCGGCGGTGGAAGTCCCACGGCGTCGAACTCACGAGCGAGCTCAGTCTCGTCGACGCTGCCCCATCGGTGCGTGACGAACACACTTGCGTTGGCACGCGCGAACTCCATGGCTACGGCCTTGCCGAGGCCACGCGTGCCTCCGGTCACCAGAGCCGCCCGGCCGGCGAAGTCTGGCTTGATCATGTTGTTTCCTTTCCGTGGCCGGCGACGACCGGCGCGGGGTAGCTCTCGTCAATGCGTGTGCGGGTCTCCGGATGGCCGAACACCGCCGTATGCATGGCGAGTTCATCTGCGATCGCACGTTCAAGCTGGGCACGACGTCGCGTCGTGATTTGTCCTTTGAGAAGCCCCATCGCTGTCCGGGGTGCCTGGGCCATCTCACTGGCGAGCGCGTACGTCCGGTCTCGGACGTCACTACGAGGCGCTACGGCGTGCGACAGCGGTATCCCCGCTTCGCGGATCTCTCGACCTTTGACCATTCGCCCGGTGAGCAAGAGGTCCCGTGCGAGCGGCACCCCGAAGACCTCTTCGAGCAGTACTGTCGAACCCATACCCGGCGTGAAGCCGAGAGCGAGGAAATTGGCTCCGTAGAGCGACTCGTTGGCCAGTACGGCGACATCACACCACAGTCCGAGCATCAGACCACCGCCGACCGCGTGCCCCGTCATCATCGCGAGCGTCGGGATCTCCAGGCTCAGCAGCAGTCGGGGAAAACCGCCCATCAACCGCGCGATGGCCTGAGGTGCGTCGGCGTCGAGCAGCATGTCGCGGGTCGCTCCGCTACAGAAGTGCTGCTCGCCACCTTCGAGCACCAAGGCACGAATGGACGGATCACGCTTGATGACATCGACAGCATTCGTGAGTGCCGTCAGGGCAGCCTCGCCGACATGGGGAGTTTCGTCGGTGGTGATCCGCAAAGTGGCTACGCCGTCAGCGGTTTGTTCGAGTCCGTACAGTGCGCTGGTCACATCGCCACCTCTGCCAAGCCGCCAGTGGCCGATACGGCCTCACCGTTGATGTATCCGGCGCGCGCCGAGGCCAGGAACAGTACTGCCGCGGCGATTTCTTCCGGCCTTGCGTTGCGCCGCAAGGGGGTCGCCTCAAGCAGCAGTCGGCGCAGACCCTCATCGAAGTGCTGGGTGAGGTCCGTTTCCACGTACCCCACAGTCACCAGGTTCGCGATGATGGACTTGTGGCCGTACTCCTTCGCGATCGTCCGAGTGAGCCCGAGCAGTCCACCCTTGCTCGCCGCGTACGCCGCCTGGGATGTCGCACCGTGTTGCGACAACGAACTGATCGACACGATCCGTCCACCGCTGCCCTGTACCAAGAACTCCCGGACAGCTCGACGGCAGATGAGAAAAGCGCCGGTCAGATTCGTGGCGATCACATCGTCGAACGCCTCGGTCGTGGTGTGCACCAGCAGCGCGTCACGGTTGATTCCGGCGTTGTTGACCACGACATCCACTCGGTCGAACCGGTCGACGACCGCGTCGAACAGGTCCTCGACGTCGGACTCGCTGGCCACGTCCGCGGCGACCGCAAGGGCACGGTCCTTGTCGGCCAGGCTCTCCACCTGGGCGATGACCTCATCAGTCGCAGGTCCAAGCTTCCGTGCGCAAAAAGCCACCCGTGCACCCGCCGCAGCAGCCGCGAGCACGACCGCACGGCCGATACCGCGGGATCCGCCCGTGACGACCACGACCTTGTCGTGCATAGGTCCAGGAGCAGTCACAGCTCTCCTTCGCTGTCGTCGAGCCACGGTGGCTCACCGGCCGCCATCCGTACGATTCGCCTCTGCGTTTCGGCTGTCGTAAACAGCTTTGCGAACCGGCGCAATGCCTCGGCGTCGGCGTCCGGTGCGTCCCTCTCCGCGCTCGTTATCTTGACTTCCTGCTGTGCACGAGCATCCGTGCGCAGCCATCGGCGTGCGTGCCGGGCAACCGCGACGTCGAGGTCGTCGGCAATCTCGTCAACCAGGCCAATCCGTAGTGCTGTACGCGCGTCGACGGTCCCACCGTCGAGTGCGAGCAGCCGGGCCTTGGCCACACCAACGCGTTGTGTGAGGTAGGGCAGCGCCACCGCGGGAATAAGTCCAACCAGGACTTCGGGAAGCCCGAATGTGGACCTTGGCGTCGCGATCACCAGATCGGCCGCGGCCACCAGCCCGAGTCCGCCGCCAAGCGCGACACCGTCGACCAAGGCGACGACTGGGCATGCAGCGCGTTCGAGTGCCTGCAGCATAGCCGCGTAGCTACGCTGGCCGGCCGCAATTTCCGCATCTGTCCGATCCTCGGCTCGGTCCGACAGACGGTCCAAGTCCAAGCCTTCGCAGAACGCGCCCGCTTCGCCTTCGACGGTGATGTAGCGAGCCTTCGCCCCGGTCACGGTGATCGCGACGTGTTCGGCAAACGGGCCGGTGATCGTGGGCCGGCCGGACGCGGCCGACAGCGTAATCCGAAGTCGTTCGTTCACGGTCACATCCAGCCGTATGTCCGGTAGTAGTCGCGCACGTCCTCGAGGACCAGCCGTGCCCGGCCGGTGTAAGCCACATCGAGAAGCCCTGGCACGAGTGATGTGTCGGGCTTGAAATGCGCTTCGGTCAGGCTCCGCTCGGTGTCCAGCACAATCCGTTCGTACACGGCCAGATCCACCTGCCTGCGGCTGGCGAGGTGCCGGCCGATCTGGTGGCGGCCAACGGTTTCGCGCGCGGCCGCACCGAACCGGCCACTGAAGAACTCGGCACAGGAACCGGAACCGTACGAGTACAAGCCGATCCGCTCGCCGGCCGCGACCGACGGCGCGTGATCCACCAGCGCGGCCAGTGCTGCCCACAAACTCCCCGAGTATGTGTTCCCGAGTTCCTGACAGTACTTCAGCGAAGGCCGGACCATCCGCTCGAAGCTCTCAGCCACGGCGCTCGGTTCCACATCCGGCCGATGGGCCTCGACGACGAGTCCGTGCGCCTGCTGAACGAGTGGAGTGATCGGCGTGTGATAGATGACATGGCTGAAGGTGTCGAGCACGTCAGCGCCGACGTCTTCGCGATAGCCATCCCACGCCAGTTCCAGCAGGTCTAGATATGCGCCCAGAGAAAGTCCAGAATGGATGGTCTCAAGGGATGGGGTCGGCCGCATCACGTCGTAGACCTCCCGCGCGGCCACACCACTTGCCGGCTCGAACGCGAGCACCCGTGGTTCGGCCGCGACAACCATGGCGACGGCGCCCGCACCCTCGGCCGGCTCCCCGGGATCGTAAAACAGTCGCCGGGCCATGTCGGTCGTGATCACGAGCGCTCGGCGGGTGGGATTGCACTGCACCCACGCGCTTGCCAGCCGCAGTGCGGCCGTGCCAGCGTAGCAGGCGTGCTTGACTTCGAGATGCCGGCAGCGATGTGAGAGCTGGAGGTACTTGTGAACATAGGAGCTCAGCGGTTTCGCATAGTCCACACCGGACTCTGTCGCTACCACCAGTAGCCCGTAACGGTCCGGGTCATCCGGATCAGTAAGCGGGCGCGCGGCATTCACAGCCAAGGTGACCGGGTCTTCGAAACTCGGCGGCAAGGATCGGCGCACCAGTTGCAGTCTCCGGATCTCACGATCGGAGGTACCACGGGCCGATGCGAGCACGGCGGCGTCCACAGCCAGTGTGCTGCCATAGAGAGTGAGGTCGTCGATACCAACTGCCAACTGCATAGGTGCTTCCTTCGACGTCATGAGGTCATCCGCGGCACGTCACGTACCGCTCCTGCCACATACACCGCGTCACCCGTCACGAACGATGCCTCATCTGATGCCAGAAAGAGGACGGTCCCCGCGACTTCCTCCGCGAGCCCGAACCGCCCGTAGGGTGAGAGCTGAGCCAGCGCTGCCCGAGCAGTCGCACGGTATCCGGTGGTCATGTCGGTCTCGACGAACCCGGGAACGACCGCATTGCACAAGATCCGGCGGCGACCGTACTCTTTGGCCACACTCCGGGTCAGTGACAGCAAAGCGGACTTGGAGGCCGCATAGCTTGCCGCTCCCGCGAGACCGTTGGCCGTGAACGAAGCCACGTTCACAATCCGGCCACCATTGCCCTGGGCCAGCATCTCGTCCACCGCGCGACGGCATACCACGAACGGACCACGAAGGTTGACGTCCAGTACGTACCGCCAGTCCTCGAGAGTGGTCTGCACGAGCAACGAGTCACGAGTGACACCGGCGTTGTTCACCACGACGTGCACCTCGTCCAGCCATCCGAGGGCGTTGTCGAACAACCGCTCGACATCTGCCTCCACGGCGACATCCGCCGGGACGAACCGCGCCTGACCGCCCGCCGCACGGGCAGCGGCCTCGACCTCGGCTCCGACAGGCGCGGATTCACCGCGTCCACAGAACACCACGCGGGCGCCTTCGGCGGCAGCGCCGAGCACGATCGCCCGCCCGATGCCACGCGTACCTCCGGTGACAACAAAACCCTTGCCGTCAAACCGGCCCGACATGTGCACCTCTCATATCGCTCGCCGCGGCCGCGGTCTCCTCGAACGTCGCGCGTGGGACGTCCGGAATGGTCAGCGCTGCGAACTTCAGCCCCGCGGTACCCGGTCCGCACCCGATCACACGCTGAACGCCCAGCTCTACCAGGGTGCGCAGGCTGTCATCGAACAGCACCGGCGCTTCAATCTGGTCCACAAGGGACTTCCGGACCGCGTCGGCGTCGCGCAACGGCTGCGCTGTGACGTTGTCCACCACAGGAATCCTCGGCGTCTGTACTGGTGTTTCGGCCACCAGTCGAGCAAACCGCGGAACCATCGGCGCAAGGAGCGCGCTGTGGAACGGCGCACTCACCGGCAGGGCGACAACACCGCCGCCAAAGTCCTCGCAGGCGTCCGCAGCGACCGCGACGGCGTCTGCTTCTCCGGAGAGAACGGCTCGGCCGGGTGCGTTGAAGCAGGCCACACCAACCACACCGTGCTCGTTGCCGAGCTTGCACGCCACCGCGAGCACCTCCCGCGGCAAGCCCGAGACAGCCACCATCGCTCCGGCTCCGCGCGGGACAGCCCGCTGCATCAGCTGCCCACGTACCGCGACGAGTCGCACCGCATCGCTGAAATTCAGCGCTCCGGCGATCACCAAGGCGGTGTATTGGCCGAGGCTGTGTCCCGCGAGTGCCGTTGGCCAGACGCCACGCGCCATCAGGTGTCCTGCTTGCGCGACACCGAGTGTCAGCAGCGCAGGTTGCGCGATCTCAGTGCTTCGCAGTACCTCCTCGGGCCCTTCCTCGATCCACCGCGACAACGGCTGGCCCAGTGCCTCGTCCGCTGCGGCGAACTTGGCGCGACAGGCCGCGCAGGCAGCGGTCAGGTCGGCGCCCATGCCGACCCGTTCGCTGCCTTGCCCTACGAACAGGAACGCGTTCATCCTGGACATCCCACGACTAGGCACGAGTTGATCCCGCCGAAACCGAACGAGTTCGAGATCGCCACAGTGACGGCGTGCTCACGGGCCTCGTTCGGGACGAAGTCCAGATCGAGCTCCGGGTCCTTCTCGTCCTGGTTGATCGTCGGGTGCAGAACGCCATGCTGGATCTGCAGCGTCGTGGCGATCAGTTCGAGGACTCCAGCCGAGGTGAGGCTGTGCCCGATCATCGACTTCGTCGCGTTCACCGGAACACTGCGCGCCCGGTCGCCGAGGACGGCCTTGACCGCAGCCACCTCGACCGCGTCACCCAGCGGCGTCGACGTCGCATGGGCATTGACGTAGTCGACCTGCTCCGCGCGGACACGCGCATCCAGCAGTGCGTTGCGCATCGCACGCTCCTGCCCGTCCTGGTGTGGCCGGGTCTGCCGAGAACCATCCGACGCCGCAGCGCCACCGAGCAGTTCCGCGTAGACGGTCGCGCCGCGCCGGCGGGCGCTCACCATCGTCTCGATCACCACCGCGCCCGCACCCTCACTGGGCACGAAACCCTCCCGCCGGGCATCGAAGGGCCGGCTCGCGCGAGCCGGATCATCGTTGAACGACCGGAAGGTCAGCGCCTCGATCTCCACCCATGAGTGGATGACCGCAGGCTCCATGGCAACCGGGGCACCCGTGACGACGACCACGTCCGCCCGGCCGGACCGAATCATGTCCAGTCCACTGAGGACAGCCAAGTTGCCGCTCGCACACGCGCCGCCGACCATCAGGCTCGGCCCGCGCAGCTGCAACAGCTCGCAGACCAGACCGACGACGTCGGTGTCCAGGACCACCATCCCCAGCAGGGGGGCCATGTACTCGGGATCGTCGACGAAGATACGGCTGTTCTCCGTGATCATCGGCGTGTTCAGGTTGTGACCGGCCAGCACGTGCCCGACTCGATCAGGATCGACCGTGACGCGACCAAGCCCGGCGTCGACGTACGCCTGGACCGCGGCAGACGCTGCCAACTGCCCGGAAAGCGGCGTGATGCGAAGGAGTCTCTTGACTGCCTTCGTCAGCTCGGCGTCATACCCACGACCCACACGGTCCAGATGATCGTGGTAGTCGAAGTCGCTCAGGTCACCAGCGACCCGGCACTCCACACGCTCGTCCATGTTCTTCCAGTTCGTGATCCCCGACCGTCCGGCGAGAAGCCCTGCCCAGAACTCGGGAACGCTCTCGCCGAGACACGTCACCACACCCATGCCGGAGATCACGACACGCTGATCAACAGTCCGTTCCATCAGGCACCTCAAGCGGCTGTGGCGAAGTGCTCGAAGATGTCCACCAGCTCCTTGAGGTTCGACACCGTCGACAGCTCGGTGCGCGGGATCTTGATCCGTAGCTCCTTCATCGAGCGCGACACCACCTCCACCATCTCCAGCGAGTCCGCGCCAAAGTCCTTCATGCTGGCTGTCTCGGTGACCTCTAGGCCTTCAGCTCCTTCGATGACGGTGGCGATGTTCTTCTTGACGACAGCGAAGATGTCTTCGCGAGTGACAACAGGGCGCGTCATAGTTGTTCCCTTCTTGCGTCCACAGAGGTCTCTTGCGCTTTCCTGTAGTCAGGGCATGCCTGACCACGTCAGTGAGTCGTTTCGCAGAACAGTTTGTTGCGCTGGGTGGTCACGCGGTGAGGTCGTGCTCGATGTGCAGGATCACCAGTGCGGCTGTGGTGATCTCGTCGGCGGATTCGGTGGTGCGCCGCCGGAAGGCATCGGTGTGTTCGATACGCGGTTGCCGAACGCCTGCCGTCACCGGACTCCAGGTTCTGCTGCCGGAGACAGCGCGCCGGTACCGCGGCAGTGAGCATCACGCTCTGACGAATCACACCAGACTGCACAGAAACTCCTTGCTCGATTGGCAACTGCGACGAGACTCGCGACACTCTTGTCGGGTACAAACGAAACACTGTCGATGCCATGCCGCGCACTCCCTGCCAACAACTGTCTGCGACGGTCGGGGCTCGGCACCGGGGATGAGCCTTTGTCAGTCTCACGTTCTTTGCGTGATCGCGAAAGGGGCCGCTGAACTGGTCTGCCCGGCCGACAGCGGTGACGTCGGGTGGTACCGGATTGGGGCAGTCGGCAACACCGAACGCGTTGCGATGCAACAAAACATAGAACGCCGGTATGAACATGGTCCTTCTGGGGGTCAACTACCTACCGCTGGATCCGTGACGATGCCGAGCCCTCATAGGCACCATGTCCGATGCCGGTGAGAGGGCACCATCCGGTCACCGGCCTACCATCGCGTCGGTTCCCTTGGGACGTCGCGCCTTCAGATGCCCAGAGGAATACAGTTCGAAAGGAGGCGTATCAGGGGGGCGGGACAATACTGCGTACTGTCAGGTGATCGGCCGTCTGCTCGACATGCAGATGGTGGACCTCGCCCGGCCTCGCCTTCGGCCATGCCCGGTGCTCCCGCAGAGCTACCGCGACGGCCGAGGGATGCACACGGGCAAGTCGCGCCACGTGGTCCCGTATCGCGATAAACGGTAGGTGGTCCCTTCCTCGGGCTCCTGGCGGGAGATCGTAGAGCTGTGCGACGGTTCCCACCAGCCAGTCGAACTGCTCAACGTCCGCGATAGACACTGTGGTCACGTCTCCGTCGGTCACCGAGATGCCGAGGCCGTCCACGTAGCGCCGGTCCCGCAGGAACGCCCGTCGGTCGCCTGGTTCGGCCATACCCAGACTTCCCTTGGGCATCAGTGCGTCGACCAGACGGATGGTGGCGAGCAGCCGCCATTCGTCCGACAGCCATAGGTCGAAGACCGGCCTCATCCTGTTGCCGTGGTGGAATCCGGCGAAGCGTGCTTCGACGTACACCCTCCCGGTGTCCGGCAGTGGCGCGAACGACTGGAACGTCGTGATCTCGTGGGGGAAGCCCACCCACTCCCGGCCGATCTCACTGGACCACAGCCAGAGCCGATCATGCGGAATGACGTGCGTGGCGGCGTCCAGCAGTCCTTGGTTGAGCATTCCGCGCGGCACACTGCCCCGGCCGGCGTCGAGGACTCCCGACGCTCCGGCGCTCCCCATCCGCAACGACACGAGGTGCTGGAAGCTCGGCCCGTGGAAGACCACTCCAGAGCTGTACGGGTCGGCCGCCGGCTCGGCATCGGTCAGTGGTTCGGGTGCGCGGTATTCGGCCGGCAGCCTGCCGACCAGCACGGTGGCGCTGGCAACCGGTTCGAAACGGGAGAGCGCTGGTGTCGCCGCCTCACGCCACATCAGGAGCGTCACGTCCAACTCGTCGCCCCATCCACTCACCTCTGTACGCAGGCGAACGGGTTTCCAGACCTGCACCCACCGCCGCAACCGCACGTCGCGGATGGCTGTGACGCAGCGGTCCGAGTAGGCAGTGGCTGCGCGGGCGAGCAGATCGAGTATGGACATCATCGGCAGAGCCGGCACCGTGAAAGTAGGACAATGATCGAGCAACCAGGTGTCGACCGCGGGATCTAGGTCGTGTATCGAAGTCCCCGTTCGATGAGAGTCTGTCCCGGCCGGAGGTCGGAGTCGGGATACAGCGGGGCGGTTCCTGGCGTCGCCGGGACGCCGCGAATACTGGTTGTCTTTGGGTGTTTCGGCGGTGGCGCCAGGGACCGCATCCGGCCCGGCTATCGCGGACGGGGGTTTTGATACACGGCCTAGTATTGTCTCTTCTTCGGCCGAGCTTGCCAACGCCCCACCGCTCGCGTCCTCCACCACACGCATTCCCAGGTTCTTCACGTGGTAGATGCGCTTGCCGTCCACCCACAGCCAGCCATGCGCGACCGCATGGCGGTCATGCTCGTCGACCTCGACGATGTCCATTTCGACCGTGACGCGTTTGTTCGTCGGCACGACCTGACCGCGGTACTTCCAGGTCACCTGGCGGCCGGGCAGCACGGGTTCGAATCGCGGATTACGCAGTCCCGCACCGAAGTCGCGCTCGATGAGGTAGAACTGCAGCAGCTGGCACATGCTCTCGACACCCAGCGAGCCCGGCTGCACGGGATCCTGGAAGAAGTGGGCCTTGAAGAACCACTCCCCGGGATCGACGTCCTTTTCGGCGCGCAACCGGCCGAGCCCAGCCTCGCCGCCGTCTGGCCAGTAGCCGGTGACCCGGTCGAGCATGAGCAGCATCGGTCCGGCCAGTCGCAGTGAACCGCTGAAGTAGCGGTCCGGCCGCCGCGTGAGGTCGACGACGCTGTCACAAGATGCCTCGATCTGGGCGCGTTCGGCATCGGATCCAGGCAGGCCGACTTGATTCTCGAACGCCTCCGGCGCGAAGAACCCGAACCCGCTGGACAGCGTGAAGACTGGTTGCTCGTCGGCAAAACACTCGACGTCGAAGGACATGAGGATCACGCCGGCCGCCCGCGAGGCGCGGGTCAGCACGGCACGAGTGCGTAGCGTGCGTGTCCCCGGCCGGATCTCACCGGTCACGGTGCCTGTGCCGTCGAGGTTACGTATCAACAGGTCCGTTTCGCCGCCTGCCAGCGCGCCGCCGACGTACAAGCCGACCCAGCCGCAGGCCTGGAGGACCACCTCCAGGAGCACCGCGAACGGCATGGCCGGATAGCCGTTCTGCTCGAAGTACCAGACTTCCTCGGGAACGTCGTACTCGACCTCGGCCCGTGTACCGGTTTTCATACCAAGGAACGGGCCATCGAGCGACACCACGCGGCTCATGAAACCGTAAGGCGGGCCAGGCATGCGAGTGATCCGACGCGGGCCGTCGAAGGCCTTGTAGGCGGGGCCGAAAGCCTCGGATGGCTTCCCCCATGCGAGGGCGAGCAATGACGCGTAGTCGAAACGGAAACCGTCCACTTCGGCCACTGGCTTGCTCTCGTGGTAACCCCGCAGCCCAGCGAGTTCCGCGGGCGCCACTGGCTCACCCGTGGTCTGAACAGCGGGAGGACCGAGCTGGCGCCAGTACGACAGCGGCCAGTCTGGCACGAGCCGCAGACCAAGGCGATGAACGTGAAACACCTTGATTCCATCCACTGTGCACAGTACGTCGGCGAACAGCGTGGGCTGCGGACCGGCCGAGATCTCGCGGACGAACACCTCGACGGTCAGGTCGCGATTGTCCCGAGTCACGCGGCCGCGGTTGCGCACGTGGTAGGCGTGGTCGGGCACTGGCTCGAAGCGCCAGCCGTCGCGGTCGACCGTATATCCCATGGCCGCCAGGTAGAACGCCGATGCCTGCAGGCTTCCGTCGAGCATCAGCGATCCGGGCATGAACGGGTTGTCGGTGAACTGGGCCTCGAAGAACCAGTCCTCCCGCGCGACGGGTGTTTCGGCTCGCAGATAGCCCCGCCGCCACGGTCCACCCGCCGGGTCGAACTCGGTCACCTCGTTGATGAACGGCGTCCGGCCCTCCGACATCCGTGGACTGCGGATGTGGCACCGCGTTCGCTCCCATCCGGGTCCGAAACAGTCAGCCGGACGGCCATCTGCGAACGCACGCACCGCGTCGGGATCGAATCGGCGAACCGAGCAAACGACGACCGGTGGATCGACCTGTTCGGAGTCACTGAGCACCTCGGCCGCCGGATCCCACTGCACGCCGCCGAGCGCAGCGAGTTCCGTCTCGGTGAAATAGCCGGCAACGCAGTCGCGGGCTGTCATGCGGGGTTCGTCGCCGACATACCAGGTGCCGCGAAAGAACGACATGCGCACACCGTCGTGGTCGCCGTACCCGTCGACGTGAGTCTCGCCGCGAACCGGCTCACCGAGCTGGGGTGGGCTGCCATGGAAGGTCAACTTGGCACTGAGCAGCCGGTGGAATCGCTCGCCCGCGCCGGGCTGATCGGCACCGGCATCACTGAGCACGGCGGCGACACCGGCGTCGATGCCATTGACTTGGTTGACGCACGGCTGTGGTGAAGACACCGGCACAGGAACCTCGCCACGCCGCACGGCGGCGCGGACTACAGCTTGCGTACGCTGCTGGGAAAGCAGGAACCTCTGGTGGACTTCTGCCTGGAGCGCCAGGAATTCCTGATGGCGCGCGGAGATCTGCCGATAGATGTCCCCTGCCACCGGCGACGCCGTCCGAGGGGACGCCGTGGCGGATATGTCTGCGGTTCGTACCTCGGGGGCGACCACTGACAACGACGGCGGACGCGGCATTGTCTGTGGAGAGGCATTTTCCGCTGCCGACGCACAGTTTCGCGCCAAGTGGTCGAACAGCGGATCCGTCCGCATGGGCACGCCCGCCGCGACGAGTTCCGCGACAGTGTTGACGAGGTGGTGCACACCACGTCCGTCCATGGCGACCGCGAGATACTCCCGATCGCCCAGGATCCGGTGAATCCACCCCGTGCACAGCGCCTGTGGACCATGCTCGATGAACACGCGTACCCCGTCAGCCCATGCGCGCTCGACGGTCGCGGCGAAGTCGACCGTGGTCACCGCCTGCGCGGTGAGCGCGTCCGCCGCAGCTTCCGGCGTAGGTGAATACCAGTCCACAGTGGCACAGGAGTAGAACCGTACGCCCGGTACGTCGAAAGTCGGCCGGTGGTGCAACTGCCGCCAGTGCTCCCGGACCTCGTGCAACTCGGGCGCGTGCACCGCGATCTCGTAGTCGAGGGGCAGCGCACGTCCCGGTCCGAGCCGACTGATGACTCGTTCACATCCCGCCGCCTCACCGCCCACGACGCACGAGTCAGGAGCGTTGATCGCCATCAAGTGCACCGCGGGCTCACCGTCGAGCGCCGCGCGAATGTCTTCCACCGGTGCGTTGACGATGTGGCTCGCCCAACGATCGCCATCGATCCCGAGCCGACGCCACACGCGACGCACCGCCTCGAACTCACCCACCAGTGCGCTGGTGAACAGCACGGATCCCTGTGCGTCCGCGACCAGGCCGGGGACGTCCCGCCACACCTGCATGGCCACGAGCGCATTGGATTCGCCGGACGAGTAGCCGATGACCGCGTTCGGCGAGATGCCCAGCAAGCCCCGGTTGATCTCGGTGTGCACCTGGGCGAGCAAGCCGGCTCCCCAGATCTGGTCGAGGACGGGCACACTGTCCACTTTGGTGTCCGTGTACGCCCATCCGGCGGCGTCCAGCGAGCCGCAGCGTGCCTCGATGGTCGCCATGATCTCGGGGAACGCGTTCATCAACTCCTTGCCCATGCCTTGGTAGGCGGCGGCACCGTTGGTGAAGACGAACGCGATCTCGCCCTTTGTCGGAGTCTCACAGAAGGCCACACCTTCGGGTCGCCGCCCAGCACCTGTCAACCACCCGCGGGCGGCTGCCGCGCGTGCGGCGTGCTGCACCGATCCCGCGGCGAGGATGACCAAGCGCGCCGGCCCTTGGCCGGATTCACGGCCTGCCGCCAGCGCCCTCAGTGCGTCGTGGCGATCCCTGCCTGAGTAGACGTGCATGCGGAGCGGAACGTTTCGGCCGCCGTCGGCGGCAGTCGGTCCGAATCCCATATGGACTGCCTCACCTTCCCATGACCAGTGTCATTCCGGGCGCAGCACGAGATTCACGGCGAGCAGTTCTGCCCGCGGTGATCCATCGGTGTCGAGAAGACCGATGTCGCATACAGCACGGTCGAGGTAGACCTGTTTGGCCCGCACGACACACCGCATCGGCCTGTCCGCCGGACCTTCCCTGTGCAACCGGTACTCGCCGACCGACATGGGCAACGTGGCGCCGCCAAGCACCTGCTTGCCCCACAGCAGGGACAACTGGAGGCAGGCGTCCGTAGCCGCGGGGTCGGTCCGCCACACTGTGCCGTTCAAGCCGTTCAAGCCGGTCCAGCCCAACGCCTCCAGGCCGACGACGTCAGCGGTCGCTCCCAAGCGCGAGACGCCGTGCAGCGAACGGATCGCCTGGAAACTTCGGCCGTGGAAGAGGACACGCCCGTCGTAGATCTCCGCCTGCTCCACCGGTTGGAGATCCGGCGGAGAATCCCATGTGGTCGTCGGTCCGGCGCCCGCACTGCCGGAGTGCACGGTCGCCCGGTAGTGCGGCCTGCCATCGTCGCCGAGCAGTTCCAGCCTCAGCGCCGGACCGTCGGCAGCGCAGCGCACGGCGAGACGTGTGCCGCCGTCTTCGAAACGGTCCAGGCTGATCTTGCGCAGCATACTGATGTCGCGAATCACCGCGGCGCGCTCCGGTGAACGTGACTCCCGTGCCGCTGCCGCGAACCACTCGAGCACCATGGCCACCGGCACGACCGGCCCACCCGCGATGCTGTGGTCCGCCAGGTACGGATGCGTCCGCGCGCTCAGCCGGATCTCCGCCCTCATGGCGCGCTGATGGGCAGCCCCTGGCAACTGGTCGCCACCGCCGCCAGACGCGATGACGACCTGGGCCTCGCCCGACGGGCGACCGAGTTCGGCGACGAACGCCTTCGTTCCGGCGGCCACCGGGATCAGCGGCACCTGAAGGCTGCGGAAGTGGCGCTCAACCTCCGGCGTGACCACGCCGGCATGCCACGGTCCCCACGCGATCGACCGAACCACGCTGCCCGGCCGCTTCGCCGCCTCGGCGCTCGCGACCTGGTTGAGCACCTCGTTGGCCATCGCATAGTCGCTCTGGCCAGGATTGCCGTAACGTGCCACCACCGAGGAGAACACACACAGCACATCGAGAGGATCATTCGCCGTCGCGTCCAGCAGCGACAGCAGGCCGGTGACCTTCGTGTCGAAGACCTGTCCGAACTGCCGCAGGGTCTTGTCCGCGACCCGCTTGTCAGCGAGCACACCGGCTCCGTGCACGACGCCGGTGATCGGCCCCCAACTCCGCCGCACCTCGTCGAGCGCCTCGGCCAATGCCTTGCCATCCCTGACGTCCACCGGGAAGTAGCGCACCTTGGATCCGGCTCGCTCCAAGGCCTCGATCGTGCCCCTGACCTCACGCGCGGCCCTGACCGCCTCGACCAGCGAACCCACGTCGATGGGAGCCGGCCGCTGCCCGGTCCGTCGCCGCTCGAGCTCGGTCACGATCTGCTTGAGCGAGGCGTCGTCCGTGGCGCCTCGCAACTCATCCGGCTCATCAAGCAACGGCGTGCGTCCAATGAGGACAATTCGCGGGTGGTGCGCCTCGGCGAGGGCACGCAGCGAGGCAGCCGTCACCCCCCGCCCGCCGCCAGTCGCCACGATCACGGATTCCGGTCCGATCCTCGGCGTGCCAACGGATTCGACACGTGTCTCGACAAGTTCCACTGTGGTCCTGATGCCGTCCGCGCGCAGACCCACCTCCAGCGTCGGCCCACCGACGAGGAGTTCCCGGACGATGTCCTCGGCGATCGCCGAAGCCGTCCGGCCGCCGCGCTCACAGTCGATCGCCTTGACACTGGCGGCCGTCCATTCCTGAGCAACGGTCCTGGCGAGCGCGGCAACGCCACCGAGCCAAGCGCGGGTCGGCTCACGACCGCCGAGCCCGAAGTCCCCTCCGGTGTCCTGCACGGTCACGAACACACCCCCGTACTCCTCGAAACACCGCGCCACCGTCGACGCGGCGCGGAACGCTTCGACGTTGACGGCTATGGCCTGCTCCTCGGAGTCGACATCTCGCAGGCCGCCAAGGAAGACCACACCGGCGACGTCAGGGACGACGTCGGTGACGACACTGGCGGACAAGCCGTGTTCGTTGAGCCTGTCCACGACCAGCTGAGCGATACCGCAACCGTCATCCGTGACCGCCAGCGGACCATCGCCCAACCCGGCCATCGCCAAACCCGATGCCTCAGCGGGCACCGTCCGCACAGCGAGCCGGGTGAGCGACGACACCCCGTCGGCACCGATGCTCGATCCTGCAAGCAGATCTTCGGTACCAACGCTCGACCCTGCAAGCAGATCTTCGGTACCAACGCTCGACCCTGCAAGCAGATCTTCGGTGGCTTCCCTGAACTTGTCGACGATCTGACCAACCGTGCGCAACTTGCCGAGCTCCATGGCATCCACATCGGGCAGGCCCGGCACCTTTTCCCGCAGCGCCGAAAGGATCTCCACCCGCTTGATCGAATCGATCCCCAGATCAGCTTCCAGCTCCATCCCGGCATCGAGGATCTCCGGCGGATAGCCCGTCTTATCCGCGACCACCGACAGCAGCACCGACGCCAGGTCCACCGCTTCGGTGTCCACTGTGCCGACGCTCGACCCTGCAAGCAGATCCTCGGTACCAACGCTCGACCCTGCAAGCAGATCCTCGGTACCAACGCTCGACCCTGCAAGCAGATCCTCGGTACCAACGCTCGATCCCACAAGCAGATCCTCCGTGTCCGGCCCGGCAAGCAGGTCCCGTGGCGTCCGCGGCATCAGATCGGGCAACTCCTCGTGCTCCGTGACTGTCGCGCGCAGAGCCCGTGCCCACGTGTCGGCAAGCTTCAGGAAAGCGACGTGGCTGTCGGCCATCGCCCGCTGATACGCGGCATGCGCGTCCATCGTCCGGCGCGCGAGATCCTCGTGAACACGCAGCCCCCCATCACCAACGACGTCGGTGCCAATGCTCGATCCTGCGAGCAGATCTTCGGTACCGATACTCGATCCTGCGAGCAGATCTTCGGTGGGCTTTGGCGGATTCGGCGGCGGCAGCGCCTCCGCACCGCCGACCGGGGGATACCTGCGGTTGTAGTTGACACCCGAGATCTTCAACACCGCCTTGGACTTCCGCACCGACTGACGTCGCGCAGGTGGCGCGTAGCCGACCCACAACGCGTCCAGATCCATAGCCATGCCTCGCGCGCAGAGCAGTCCCAATGCGTCGTAGAGACTCGTGACGCCGTTGCCACCCTTGCGATCGAGACTCACAGCCGTGTGTTCGCGGTCACCGAGTATCTTGCCGACCAGGCCGGTGACCGCAGAACCTGCGCCGATCTCAATGAACGTGCGCACCCCATGGGAGTACATCGCTTCGATCTGATCGACGAACCGCACACCGGACGCGAGGTGATCCGCGACGCGGTGGCGTACGGCATCCGGATCCGCCGGGTATTTAGCGGCGTCCACGTTGCCGTACACGTCAATCCGCGGGCCGTGGATGTCCATGCTGGACAGGAAATGCCGCAACGGACCACCCGCCGCGATGACCAATGGGCTGTGAAAACCGGTCGCGGCGTTGAGTCGCTGTGCCAACAGCCCTGCCTTAGCGAGCTTGCCTTCGAAGACCTCGACCGCCGAAGCACTGCCCGACACGACGACCTGTCGCGGTGCGTTGTCGTTGGCCACCCATAGTTTCTCATCACCGCAGCTGGCGATGACCGCCTCGATATCGCCGCGGGAGCCGGAAACGGCCACCATCACGCCAGGAACGGCCGCCGCGTCACGCATCAGCTCACCCCGGCGTCGGGCCAGCCGTACCAGGGCTTCCCCGTCGAACGCCCCAGCGACGTGCAATCCGACCAACTCGCCAAAGCTGTGCCCTGCCACACAATCCGGCCTCAGCCCAAGCGCACGCAGCACGTTGAGCAACGCCAAGCTCGACACCGCGAGGGCCGGTTGCGCCCACTCGGTCTCGGTCAGCAGCCGTTCCTGCGCCGCCTGTTCGGCATCGGTGAAGACGGGAATCGGGAAGACCACGTCGTGCAGTGGCCGATCGCCGATGTCGATCGCGGCCGCCCAATCCCAGACCGCGCCCGCCGCTGGAAAGTGCATTGCCACGTCGGCGCCCATACCGACGTACTGGCTGCCCTGGCCGGGAAACAAGAACGCGACATCGCCGGGTGCCGCGGGGCCGGCTCCGTAGTGCAGTCCATTCGGCGTCGAGAACGAAGCGCCCGGCTGCTTCTCGATCAGTGCGACAGCCTGCTCGAGCCTGCTCGCAAGCTCCCCCGCATCGGATGCCACCACTGCCAGTCGGACGTGGTCGTCGTGGCGGAACATCTGCTGCGTCTCCCGCGCGACCCAAGCCAAGTCGTGCTGACCCAGATCGTCCTGGGCGATGCCCCGAGCACGGCCCACGAGTTCCGTCATGGTGGGCGCACTGAGGAGCACGAGTTCAGCGGGCATCGTGCGGGCGCGCAACGCCGGGACACCGCCGGCATTCCCGGCCCCAGGGATGTATTCCTCAAGCGTCACATGGAAGTTGGTGCCACCGAAGCCGAAGCTGGACACCGAGGCCCGGCGTGGATGCGTCGAGCCGCGTACCCACGGGCGGGCATGCGTATTGAGGTACAACGGGCTGCTTTCCATACCCAGCTCGGGGTTCGGGCACTCGACCTTGAGCGTCGGCGGAAACACCTTGTGCTGCAAGGCGAGCACTGCTTTCAGCATTCCAGCCGCACCGGCCGCGCCTTTGGTGTGGCCGACCTGGGATTTCACCGAACCGAGCGCACACCACCGGCCTGCCCGGCCGGTCTGTTCGAACGTCGCACGCAGTGCGGCGAACTCGGCCGCGTCGCCCGCTTTGGTGCCTGTGCCGTGTGCCTCGACGAGTTCGACGGTGTCCGGGCCGTAGCCCGCCGCTTCGTACGTCCGCCGCAGCGCCCTAGCCTGCCCCTGAGGCAGCGGCGCGTAGACCGCGGTTCCGCGGCCGTCCGAGGACGCGCCGATGCCGCGAATGACCGCGTAGATCCGGTCACCGTCCCGTTCGGCGTCCTCCAGTCGCTTGAGCGCGAACATGACCAGGCCCTCGCCGAGCACCGTGCCGTCCGCGGCATCCGAGAACGGCCGGCAGTCCCCGGTCGGCGAGAGCGCCGGTGTCTTGCTGAAGCACATGTACATCGAGATGTCGTTGAACGCGTCGACACCACCGGTGATCACCAGGTCGGACTGGCCGAGGGCGAGCTCGTTCACAGCACTGGACACCGCGGCGAACGAGCTCGCGCACGCGGCGTCCGCGGTGAAGTTGGTGCCGCGCAGGTCGAACTTGTTGGCGATCCGGCCTGCGACGACATTGCCGAGCAGCCCGGGGAAAGTCGCTTCCTGCCATGGCACGTAATGGCCGGCGATCTTGTCGCAGATCGCCTGTGCCTCGGGCTCCGCGACACCACTCTCCCGCAACGCCTTGAGCCACACCGGACGCTCGAGCCGAGCGGACATCGTGGTGAGCAGTTCCAGCGCCCCGAGGCCGAGGATGACGCTTACCCGTTCGCGGCTCATCGCTGTGAGGTCACCGCCGTTCGCGTCGGTCAGCACCTTCTCGGCCACCATCAGCGCGAGCAGCTGGGTCGTGTCGGTGGCCTCCACGGTGTTCGGCGGTATGCCGTACGCGACGGGGTCGAAGTCGATCGGAGGCAGGAAAGCCCCTCGGCGGCTGTAAGTCTTATCCTGGGCTGCCGGGTCTGGATCGTAGTAGTCCTCGACCAGCCAATGGGTCGGCGGAACATCGGTGATCAGATCGCGTCCTTCCAGCACGCTACGCCAGAAACCCTCGACATCCGTTGAGCCTGGCATCAGGGCGCCGACTCCTACGACGGCAATGGGCTGCTGCCGGACACGACCAAAGACCTGCTCGCAGGGTTGAGCATCGGCGCTGTCGCCGGACATCATCTTGATCATCACCTCGAAATGTAGGTGTGCTGGTTCAGGCCAGCGGGCGCGGTGCGAAGGTGAACGCCGCCGCCGGCACGGGAACGCCGTAGGTACGCAACTGGTGTGCGCGAGTGACGACCGCAGCCCCTTCGAGGAGGTTGCGGGCGATCTGCACGACGGATCGATTCGCCGGCTCGGCCAGGAAAGTGCCTGCCGTCCACCGGTTGAACGCGCCCATCGCCGGACCGCACCAGATCTGGTAGTCCGTACGGCGAGACACCTCGCCGTCAATGGCCCAACGACTGGACTTGCCCAGATACCAACGGAACAGCAGTGCCATCCGGTGCTTGGGATCATGCTCGGCCCTTGCCAGCTCCGCCGGGTCACGCCGCTGCCAGAAACAGGCTGTTTCCGACCAGATTTCGTCAATGGGAGCACGCAGGATGTCACGTTCGAGCTTGCCGCGGACTTCCGCCGGGATCTGCTCAAGACCGGAATGGCTTCGGTAGATGTCGTACAGCCGGGCGGCACGGGCGGCGAACATTGTGCCGCGACGCAACACTTGCAGCCGGACTCCCAGTTCGAACATGTCCGCCGCCGGCGCCATGGTCACGTCGGCGACGTCCGCCTGTGCGAGCATGCGCTTGGCATCGTCCGACAGCCCGGCCTCGACCGACGCCTGGTTCACCGAGCCGGTCACGATGTACGCGGCACCAAGAGCGAACGCGGCCGCGACACCTTCAGGCGAGCCGAGGCCGCCCGCGGCGCCGACCCGGATCGGACGGGTATAGCCATGCCGACTGACCAGCTGATCTCGCAGCGCGATAACCGCCGGCAGCAAAGCACCAAGCGGCCGGTTGTCGGTGTGTCCCCCGCTGTCGGCTTCAACGGTGACGTCTTCGGCGACCGGCACCCGTGCCGCCAACCTGGCTTCGGCCTCCGTCAACTCCCCGCGCGCTACCAGCGCATCGAGCATTTTGACCGGCGCGGGTGACATGAACCGCTCGGCGACTTCGAGGCGAGAGACCTTGGCGAACAGCTGGGTGCGGCGTTCGATCCGTCCACTGTGGTCGGCGCGGAGACCGGTTGCCGCACACCGAACCACGGGCAGGGTCAGTCCCATGAACGCCGACGCCGAGACCCGCGGGACTCCGCGGCGCACGAGCAGGTCGGCGACCCGCTCCTCGAGCTGCGGCTCGCCCGGCGAGTGGATGAGGTTCACCCCCCAGTTCGAACCGCCGCCCACCTGGTCGACGAGCTCGTCGACGGCGCGCTCGACACGAACGAGGTCCAAGCCCGCGGCACCGAAGAAACCGAGCATCTCCGCGTGGGCCATCTCGATCACCATCCGCGTTGTGGCGATGCCGTTGGCCATCTCCCCTGCCACATAGGGAAAGCGCGTACAGTGCGTCGTACAGAAGGAGTGGCTGCCAAGCCACTCCGGATACAACGGCGGCAGCATGCCGACGATCTCTTGCCGATCGCCAGACACCGGTGGGCTACCCAGGGCGACCCCCACACACGCGGCGGAGGTATCCGCCACGATGTGAAGCGGCTCGCGGATCTTCGCCACGGCCGCGGCTATCCCCTCGGGACTGAACTTCACCCTCGGTCCATCAGCGGGCCGGCCATCCACCTGTGCCGGTTCGGTCGTCGCGAAGCCGCTCACCGCGCGGCTTCCATGCCACGCACGTCCCGCCGAGACGTCGGGAACACCCCGATTGTCGTCTGGGCCGCGTGGATCGCGCCGCTGAGGTAGGCGCGTCGGCATGCCGAACGGCGGATCTTGCCGCTAGTGGTCTTCTTGACCGTGCCCGCTGTGCCGAGCACAACCGCGTGACAGGTGATCTGGTGATCCTCCTGGACACGCCGGCGAACAGCCCGCAGGATCGCCTCCTGATCCGTGGGGTCCAGCCGCCCCCGACGAACTTCGACGAACAGCACGAGCCGCTCGTCCGGTGAATCGTCATCCGGCGGGACCGAGAAAGCGGCGAGCCCACCTGGCCGGACAAATGGATGAGCCTCGCGTGCACTGTCCTCGATGTCCTGCGGATACAGGTTGTGGCCCCGCAAGATGATCAGGTCCTTGTGGCGTCCGGTCACGAACAGTTCACCCTCGAAGAAGAATCCGAGGTCACCGGTCCGCAGGTACTCGCGCGAGGGCTCCTCGCCTTGAGCCCTGGCCCGGAAGACTTCCTCGGTCTCGTCGATCAATCCCCAGTAGCCGGCCGCATTGGTCGGGGAGTCGACCCAGATCTCACCGACGTGCCCGGGCGGGCATGGCCGACGGGTCTTCGGGTCCACGATGCGCACGTACGCCCCCGGCTTGGTGACCCGCCCACAGCTGAAGTACCTGACCGCGGGCCTATCCGAGGCACCGTCGAGCGGCACGGCGCGGCCAGCCTCGAGTTGCTGTTTGTCCAGTGTCAGTGCGGTCCTGCCACCCGCGGTCACCGACACGGAGCACTCTGCCAGCCCGTACCCGGCATAGAACGCGTCCGGCCGCAGCTTGCTGTCGGCGAAGGCATCCAGGAATGTACGAACCGTTGCCGGGCGTACCTGCTCGCCCGCCGAACCCACCAGCCGCAGCGAGCTCAGATCCCAGCTCCGCCGCTGCTCCGGCGAGGTCTTGCGGACCAGCAGCTCGTACGCGAAGTTCGGGGCCGCCGTGTGGGTCGCCCGGACCCGTGAGATCACGTCGAACCAGACCGCCGGCCGCTTCAGGAAAGTCAGCGGCGACATCAGATAGGTGTTCAGGCTGTTGCCCACGATGGTGTTGAGGATGACGGTGATCAGACCGAGATCATGGAAGTGCGGCAGCCAGAACACCCCTCGGGTATCCGGTCCCAGGCCAAGATCCTTGGCGTTGGCCCGCACCTCGTGCCAGAGGTTGCCATGGGTGATGATCACTCCCTTGGCCGACCCGGTCGAGCCGGATGTGTACTGCAGGAATGCGGGCGTGTCCGCGGTGGGCGTATGCCAGGCTGCCGGCGTGGCTGGGCCTGGCGGGCAAAGATCGGTCTGGTACCAAGGGATCTCGGGCCAGCGAACCTCGCCGGTCGCATCAGCCCTGCTCAGCGCCTGATCAAGTTCGGTGCTGAACAGAACGACCCGGGCGCCGGAACTGTCCACGATCGTGGTGAGGGTGGCCATGTCGTGCTTGAGCTTGAACGGATTGGGTGGGCACACCGGAACCGGGAGCACTCCTGCCGCCAGGCAGCCGAGAAACGCCTTCACGAAGTCCAACGAGGGCATGTAGACGAGCACCGCCCGGTCTCCCACATGGACGCCCCATGACCGCAGTGACAGGGCGATCCCGTCCGCGGCCGCGGCGAGTTCGCCCACGGTGAGCGTCTCGTGATCCCTGCCCTTGTCATCGACGAAAGTGAAGAGAACCGCCTCAGGGGCAGACTCATGGAGCCGTCGAAATGCCGAGACAATCGAACCGGCATCTTGGACATCGCCTCTGCAGTTCTTTCGCGCCATCGAGACCAAGTCCACTCCAATTATCGTCGGGATTTCTGGGAACGTGATCCCATAGTTTGCTTGGCGGCCAGGACCCGAAAAAGGGGCCACGCAGCTGGCCCCCCGCTGAATACCATCACACAGGGCCGCGTCGTGGAAAACGACCGCGGTTCAGGGCCGCGTGATTGGCCACTTTCAGCGCTTCTCCCGCGCCAGCACACTGACCCAGGTCATGCGGAGGCAATAGGGCGTGGTGCTTGAGCAGCGAAAGCGATTCTCCGCGGACTTGCTTCTTCGAACGGAACTGTCGAAAGGACCGATGTGTCTCCTGACGCCCATATCGTGTCCACAGGCACCGCGCTTCCCGGTGAGCCCGTCGACAACGAAGCCATCGCCCGCAGGTTCGGCACGGATGTCGCTTCGGCCGAGGCGTTCATCGGCACCAGGCAACGACACTTCGCCGTGGACCTGAACACCGGCCAGGTCACGCACACCCTGACCGACCTCGGTGCGCAGGCTTGCGCGCAAGCCATGGCCAGGGCCGATCTGGAACCACGGGATGTGGATTTCCTCGTGCTCGGCACGTCGTCTCCGGACGCGCTCGTACCTGCCACGGTGAACCTGATCGCCGACCGGCTCGGAATCGACCAGGTGTCCACCTACCAGCTGCAGTCGGGTTGCGCCGGTGCGCTGCAGGCGCTCGACCTCGCCTGCCGGCTGCTGGACGAGGAGCACCTGATCGGCTTGGTCGTCGGGGCCGACGTCTGTGTGAAGCACCTTGTGCTGGACCGGAACACGAATTCGGTCGGGCGGACGGGCCATGTGCTCTTCGGCGACGGGGACGGCGCCGGCGCGGCGGTGCTGGCGTCCGAACTGGTGCCCGGCTCCATCGCGGTGCGCCGTGTGCTCAACCGGTTCAGCGAGCTCAGCCGAACTCCCGGTCAGGTGGTCCGCTGGTTCGGCGCGGCCGACCTCGCTCGCCCGGAACAGCCCGTCGAGCAGGACCACAAGGCCATCGCGCAACGAGTGCCGCTCCTGGCCCGGCAGGCCATGCGGGAGGTGCTGGGAATGACCGGCTGGTATCAGGCATCCGTGTCGTACCTGCTCCCGCCGCAACTGCCTGGCCGCGTGCCACAGCACGTGGCCAACGAGCTCGGTCTGGCGGATGTGACGGAGATCAGCTGCGTCGCGGACGTCGGCAACGCCGGTAATGCCCTGCCGTTCTTCCAGCTCGACCTGCTACGCGATCGGATACTGGCCGAGGAGCGGGCGGTCGCGATCGCGATCGAGCCGAGCAAGTGGATCAAGGCGGCCGTCACCCTCGAAGGGATGTGACGTGAGCTCACGAACACCGACGCTGGTGTGTTTCCCGCATGCCGGTGGCGGCGCTTCGGCCTTTTGGGCGTGGCGACGGAACACCGAAACGAAGATCCACGTTCACCCAGTGAGTCTCCCCGGCCGGGATGATCGAAACGGCGAGCCCCTGCCGGCCGACATGACGGCTCTTGCTGAATCGCTGGCGCATGACCTGGCCGATGTCCTCGACGAGCCACATGTCCTGTTCGGGCACAGCATGGGTGGTCTGGTGGCGCACCAGGTGGCCAAACACCGATGGGCTGCGGGCAAGCGAATGGCTGACGCCCTCGTCGTGGCGGCGTGCCCGGCGCCACATCTGGTCTCGCCACTGGCCACCGTGGCCGATCTTGACGATGCCAGGCTGGCGATCGGACTTGACACCATCGGCGGGCTGCCCCCCGAGCTTCTTGATCGACCGCAGTGGATGAGTACTTTCCTGGAAGGCGTACGAGCTGATCTGAAGCTCTGCTTCGCCCATTCGTATCGCGCCGAGCCCCGGCTGCCATGTGCGATTCATGTGTTCGGCGGCGAACACGACCCGCTTGTTCGCAGGTCGGCGTTGGCCGGTTGGCGGCGGCACACGTCGGCGTCGTTCACCCTCAAGATGCTCGACGGGAACCATTTCCTGGCATCGGACGAGAATTCCGGGCTGCGGTCCGAAGTGTTCGCACTCGTCGAAAATGTCACCCATTCGGATGCGCCCCGGCCGCAGTAACGCCAGGGCCAGCCGTCCGGCCCCTTTCGGCAGCGGCTCCATGTTCTCCAGAATCACCGAGCCAATAACAACAACGAAAGGCAGAACCAGCGTGCATCGAATCGCAAGGGTCATCCTCACAACCATGGCCGTCGCCGCCGTACCGGTCGCTCTCGCGGCGGGAGCGAATGCCGATCCGCATTCGCCGCGACCGGTGGCGTCCGGCCTGCATTTCGAATCGCAGGTCGACGGTATGCGTGCGGGGATCCGCATCGATCACTGTGGCGTGTCCCCATGGCTGTCCGAGGAAGACCTCGGGCTCGAGCTGAGCACTGGTATCGGCGGCTGCTGATAGCCAGGACACAACGATCCAGTGCGGCATCGACCGATGGGGGATCGGCCGGCACGTCGACTGCTGGCGGCCGATACCCCCATCGGCGAGCGGGAAAGGGCACCATGAGCGGCACCCAGTTTCTGGAGCGACCCGGGGGGAAGCTCGCCTACTCCGTCACCGGAGCAGGACCACTTGTCGTTTGCTCTCCTGGGGTTGGTGATCTCAGAAGCACTTTCACCGACCTGACTCGCCTGCTCCTCGCCGGCGGCCTCCGGGTGGCGACGGTCGAATTGCGGGGTCACGGGGAGTCGAGTACCGACTGGCCGTCCTACACGGAAAACGACGTGGCGGACGACCTGCTCGCGCTCTCGAAAGAGCTGGACGATCGGCCGGCGGTGTTGCTGGGCAGCGACTACAGCGGCAGAGCCGCTGTCATCGCGGCGGCTAAAGCACCTGACGCCGTGGCCGGGATAGTATTGAGCCGGGCGTTCGTCAAGGACCCGCCGTACAACCCCACGAAGAGGGCGATGACGAGCCTGGCCGCGCTGCCGGGAGTGGGCCAGACGTTGTGGATGTCCCACTGGCCAACGCTGTTCGCCACGAAACCGGCCAACTTTGAGCAGCGACGCCACGAACTGGCTGCCAGCCTGGCCGAACCCGGCCGGTTCGAGCCGGTCCGCGAAATGTTCAAGAGTGATCACGCCGCCGAGCAGGCACTCCCCGACGCCGGCTGTCCCGCACTGGTGGTCGTCGGCGACCGTGACCCGGACTGTCCGGATCCCGCCGCCGATGCGGCCGCCACAGCCGGTCGACTGGGCGGCCCTGCGACTGTGTTGGTGGTGCCGGACGCAGGCCACTATCCACACGCAGAGGACCCTGAGAGGGTCGCCCTCGCGGTCGTCGCCTTCGTACGGGACTCGTGCCAGCTCGCTGAATGACCCGAACGGATTCGGCTTGATTCGACGTGAAACCCACGTCGAATCAAGCCGTCCCGGCAACTACGCGAAAGCCCGATCTTCTGTCCAAATTGGATATCATCTGTCGTTGTCAAGACAGTCGTCGTCCAGACAACGGATTCCGGGTGACCGAGCTGGTCACGGTATCTTCTCGGTGTCCACGTGACCGAGGTCTGCTCTTGGCGCCAGTGGGCAAAGGTGGAACACGACGCGCGCCTCCTCCTGACCGGCGTTGCGCACGCGGTGCCGGACGTTGCGCGGCACCAGTACGCCCTGGCCCGCGCACAAGGTGATCGGCTCGTCGTCGAGGTCCAGGGCCACGGCACCGCAGACCACGTACAGGAACTCGTCGGAGTACGGATGGTAGTGCTCGGTGATCCGTTCACCCGCCTTGAGGATCGCGACGCCGAGAAATCCGGTCGCCGCCCCAACCGTGGAGGGCGTGAGCAGCAAGCGAATGTCGCCACCTCGCTTGGTCACGGCGGGTACGTCATCGATACCTATTACGCGACGGACATTCGTGGTCATCCAGGACTCCTCGGTCGGCCGCGCCAGTGCATACGACAGCCAGGCGGCTGACGAACGGAATGCGTTAGCGCACTGGGCACTTCTCATCAACACACTCTCCCGGTTGGCTTCCAGGAGGAGCTCCCCACGGCGCGACACACCCGCGAATCGGTGACTGCGCACAGGATCGCCGCGTTGATCGTGCCTCAACCGGCCAATGGCGAAAAGCGGCCAGTCAACTGGCCCCTTGGTTTGGCCGATCGTCCGGTGTTCTCGGTGCCGGGTGTTGCTCCCCGTCGGCAGGCCCCGATTCGCGTTGCGCCTGGGCCCCCGGCTGGTCCGCGGGTGGCGACGGGGCGGGGACCAGCCCGCGAAACGCGGCCTGCAGCCCAGCCTGAAACCGGGTCCGGACGCCCAGGTGTTCGATCAGCGCACCCAATCTGCGCTGAAACGTCCGGTAGGACAGGCCGAGCTGCCGAGCCACCGCCTGATCCGGAAGTCCCGCCGTCAGCAACGCGATGAGCCTGGCGTCTTCGGGGGTGAGCGAACTGGCACCTGCCAGCCTCGCCGTGGGAGTGGGTATCGGCAGCGCCGTCCGCCACAGCGCCTCGAACAACGCACCGAGAGCGTCGAGCAGCGCAGAGGGATGGACGGCGACGACACTGTCGATCGTCGTTGGATTGGACTGCAACGGCAGCAATGCGAGGCGACGATCCGACAAGATCAACTTGACCGGCGCCTGTGGTATCACTCTCGCCTGTTCACCCAGCGCGATCGCCGGTTCGATCTCAGCCTGGATGCTGCGAGTCGCAAGCCCTGCGGTGTCGTAGAGCGCACGATAGGTGATGCCTCGCCGCAGCATCTCCGCCTCGACTGGGGCGAGCACGGTCGGGACGACGGCGTACGGATGTTTGTCGATGAAACGAATTTCGTGGCTGGTGCTCCGAACGATCTGTTCCACGAGCTGAGCCACTGCCTGCTGACCGGAGACGACCTCGACCAGTTCAGCCGGCTCCCGTCCCGCTGCCGTACGAACATAACGACCAGCGAGTTGTTCGACATACAGCCGAGCGCGCTTGATTCGCTCTTGTTGCTCCAGAAGCAGCACCTCCAGCGCGACGTCCGGTGCGGTGGCGGTGAACTTGGGCGGAACAGACGCCGTGCTCTTCACAAGCCCAAGGCACAGCAGCCTCTCGATCACCTTACGCAGGCATGCGTCACCAATGTCGACCTGCGTGCATATCTCGTCGAACGTGGCCGGCGGGTTATCGATGAGCAACTCGTAAACGGTCTGCGCAGTGCTGTCGAGGCCAACTATCTCAAGCATGAGGCGATCCTCTTGCTGCACATTGCTCTATTGGGGAATGGACTTCGGCGAGCAATCGCCACTGTCCAGCATGCGCCAGCCGTCGCCATTGGTTTCGACACGGTAGTCCGGACAGCATGGTATTGCTGGGAGGTCGGCGGTCCCCCGATCGGTGTCGGCGCCAGCGTATGCGAGGGGGACTCAGGCGGGAGTCGGCCGTTGCGCGTCCCAGTCGACTCCCGCCGCAAATGTCATGTGCGGTGGATATGAGTGTCCTGCGCCAGAAGTACCGTGCACGCCCTAGGCGCCCATGCGAAGCGGGCCCGTCGCCGTCCACGGCAGGCTCATGTCCAACACCTCCCCAGTGACCTTGTCGAGTTGCCGTTGCACGGGAATTTGCAGCACTTCGGACAGCGGCTGGACGATCTTCTTCCCCTGCACGTAGAACTCCCGGTCGTGCACCGGCTTTGTCACGGCATAGAGCACGTTGTCGGCCGCCGCGCTGACCGGCCCACCAGGCCAGCAGAACGACTGACGTTGCAATTTCGTCTCGGTGAAGCCAGGATCGACGCAGACTGCGGTGAGCCGAGTCCCGGAACAGGCAGACACCAGTGATGCGGTATGCGCGACCAGGGCGAATTTGGATTGCGCATACGCCACCACAGGGTTATAGCAACGGTTGCCGGGCGAATCTTGGTCAAAAGTCGCGACGTCACGATAGGCGTCACAGACGACATTGACGATCCGGCCACGCCTGGCCACGAGCAGCAGATCAAACAGCCCAGCGGTCAGGAAAGCCGGAGCCAGGTAATTCACCTGGAAGGCCAGCTCATGCCCATCCTCGGTCAACGTGTGCGAATGCTGACCGACCGTTGCCGCGTTGTTCACGAGAATGTCAAGGTGGCCGTAGATCGTGCGAATCCGCTGAATCAGACGTTCGACGTCAGCGAACCGCCCCAGGTCGGCGACGACCGGAACGACGCTGGTACCCGGGTTCGCCGGCGCCAGTGTAGCGGCCAGCGCTGTCAGCGACTCCGGACATCGGCCGTGCACCAGTAGCGTGTCAACGAGTCCGGCCAAGCGCTGTGACACCGCTCGGCCGATTCCGTCAGTCGCACCGGTGACGAGTGCCGTCGGCCGTGTCTGACGCACTTCGACGTCCGCCTGTGGCGGATCTCCTCGCGCAACGCGCACTTCCGACCCGACTGTTGGATCCAAGAGGTGAGTCGCACTGATGTCCATTCGTCCATATCCGTCAGATTCTTCTTCGCGCGCCGACGGTGAATCCGATAGGTCACTTGAGTGCTCACGAAGTGTTCGTATCTCATGCGGTCAGACGCGGTAGCGCCTCATATTGAAAGTGGGGATCACCCATGCAGAATTACCCCAGAGTGGAGTAGGCCGAGCAGACGAGCGCACCAGAGCCGAGGGGGCCAAACGGCTCCTCCGAACCGTCTCTACTCCTTGCCCCATCCAGCGTATCGTCAGCGAACCTAGACAACTTTGGCGGGACACCATACGGTCCGCAAGGACCAGACGTGTGACGAAGGGGCACCCGTTTGAGCTAATTCCCGAATTACTTTCGGTTATAGGGCCGAGGCATCCTCCAAGAGGACCTTACTACTACGCACGGGTGACGTCCATCTGGATCTGCACCGATCCACCCGGACGGCTGGCGCGCCAGGAGAATTGGGTCTGAAAAGGTTCAGAACGTTCCGCTGACCTCGACATCGTCAGCAGCAAAACGCACAACCGGCAGCATGATGTGGGGAGTGAGGACCCGGCCGGAGGAACTCGCATGACATCGTGAGTCCGCCGGTTGCGGAACGGTGCAGGACACAAGTGATTACGACGTCGGCTTCGGCCCAACCAAAACACTATCGCCACATGAGCGCCGCCACTTCATTTCAATGTCATGTGTACCCCAGACCTGGTAGTAGAGAGGCATTTCGAGTTGGACATGCGTTACGAGGAGTTCTGCCTGGCAGACCCTTGGTTTTACGACACACCGGCCAGGTTGGGCTCCGACGCCGATTCGTTCGACCACGTGTGGCGTCCGCTGCCCACGGGCTGGGACTGCACCCGGCACGACATATGGGTGGCGATGAGCTGTCGCGGCCGAACTCTGCCGAGGCAGGGCTGGAAGGTGCACGTGTCGGCCAGGCTGGACAATGCCGAGCGCATATTGAAGGCGGTCTGCGACTACTGCTTCCCCCGGGGAATCGGCTTCAAGTTCCTGCACAGCAAGAAGATCTTGTTGACCAGGAACGCCAAGTACGCGCCCCGTGAGGACAGCGGCAAATTCGTAACGATTTATCCCGCGGACTACGCGGAGCTCGAACGGGTGCTGGTCGACCTGTCCGCCGAATTGGCCGGCGAGTACGGGCCGTACATTCTGTCGGACCTACGGTACGGAGCAGGACCGCTCTACGTGCGGTACGGCGCGTTCACCGAACGATGGCTGGCCGCTGACGGTGGCCAGTTCGTGCCGGCGATCGAGCGTCCCGACGGAACTCTCGTTCCCGAACAACGCACTCCGGTCTTTCGTGTCCCCGACTGGGCCGAGGTGCCTGACGTCTTGGCACCACACCTCGCACGGCGCGACCGTCCACATGAATCGGGCTTTCCGCATCTGGTGGAGCGCGCGCTGCACTTCTCCAACGGCGGCGGTGTGTACCTCGCCAGGCGCGACGGCGGCGACGAGTTGGTGGTGCTGAAGGAAGCGCGGCCGCACGCCGGTCTCGACTCCGACGGAACGGACGCCGTCGCGCGGCTGCACCGCGAACGAAAGTCCCTTGAGCGGTTGCAGGGCGTGGCAGGCGTGCCCATGCTGCACGAGTGGTTCACGGCATGGGAACACCACTACTTGATGATGGAGTACATGCCGGGCCGTCGCCTCGACCAGTGGATGGCCGCCTTGTACCCACTGACCCAGTGTGATTCAGAGCAGGCCGACCTCGCCATCTACACGCGGCGTGCACTGGATGTGCTCGACCAGGTCGAGAAGCTGGTCCGCTCGATCCACGAGCGCGGAGTCGTCTTCGCCGACCTGCATCCCGGCAACATTCTGATCGGCGGGGACGACTCGGTCTCGCTGGTGGACTTCGATCTCGCGTTCGCGATCGACCAATCAGACGGCTACCCCGTCCTCGCGGCTCCCGGATTCAGCCCGCCGGACGACCGCACCGGGCAGGCGATCGATGATTACGCACTCGCCGCCCTGCGGCTGCACATGTTCCTGCCGTTGACGCACATGATGCGGTTCCAGCCCGACAAGGTGAATCTCTACATGGAAGCCATCCAGGAGCGCTTTCCTGTTCCCGATGAGTTCGGCAAGGTCGTGCTCGCTGAGCTCGCGCCGACGCGCGGATCGGTCGGGGACGTCCAGCCGCGGGCGCAAGCAAAGGTGAACGTCGGGCGCGGAAAGACCCCGACAACGTCGGACTTCGATTCCGCACAGCCGGATTGGCGCGCGATCTGCGGGTCACTGATCGAAGCCATCCTGCTCAGCGCGACGCCGGACCGCCAGGATCGGCTGTTTCCCGGCGACATCGAACAGTTCACTGTCGGGGGCACATGTTTCGCCTTCGGCGCGGCTGGTGTGCTGCACGCACTCTCGACCAGTGGCGGGGGTCGCTACGTGGAGCACGAGCGTTGGCTGCTGGAGTCGGTCCACCGAGACCCCCCACGTCGGCCGGGTTTCTACGACGGCACGCACGGCATCGCGTACGTGTTGCGCGACTTCGGCTACGTGCACGAAGCGGTCACGTTGATCGACGAATCGGCGCCACTGGTCGGGCAACTGCGTGATCACGGACTGCACAGCGGCCTGGCAGGGGTCGGTCTCAACCTCCTGCATTTCGGTCAGACCTTGCAGTCCGGGACGTATCTGGCGCAGGCGTTGTCCATCGGCGACCGGTTGGCTGAAAAGCTGACCATCGCGGCCGGTCGGCATGATGGGCGTGGACCTCGAGCCACGGCGGGCCTTTTGCGTGGCTGGTCCGGCCCTGGGCTGTTCTTCGTCAGGCTGTACGAGCACACGAATGACCGTTCCTGGCTCGACATGGCCGCGCGTGCCCTGCAGCGGGATCTCGACGAATGCGTCGCGCGGCCGGACGGCTCACTACAGGTCCCCGATGAGGGCGGGCAAACACTGCCCCACTTGGACGTCGGCACTGCCGGGATCGCGTTGGTGGTCCAGGAACTCATCCGGCATGTACCGGACACGGAGTGCGTGACCGCGTTGCCGGCCATGCGGCGCGCCTGCTACCCGGAGTTCGTAGTCCAATCTGGATTGTTCGCGGGCAGGGCAGGACTGGTCGGCGCGCTCGCCACACTGCAGCGCGGACACGCGGACTTCGACGGCGATCGCGCACTCACGCGCCACCTGGCACGACTGGGCTGGCACGCGGTGCCCTACCGCGGCGAACTCGCCTTCCCTGGCAACAAGTCACTGCGCCTGTCGATGGACTTCGCCACTGGCACAGCCGGTGTGCTCCGGGCCTTGACCGTCGCGGTGGATCGGTCCGGTGCCCTGCTGCCGTTCCTCGACGAGCGCAGTTCGGCGAAGTGACCTGACCACAACAGGAGGCCACTTGACGTCCTCCCCGCGGCTGAAGCCGGGGGATTCCAACCCACAACCACCACTCAGGGAACGGAGGCAGCGAGTTGAGGTTCACGGTTCACAGCCCCGCCCAACGGCTGGAGGGCTCCCCGCGCTGTCACCGCCCGCCCGGCGGCGATATTCCTCGCTGCGTTCACGTCCGCATGGCAGGCAAACCCGCAGGCAATGCACTGGAACACCGCTTGGCTCTTGCGGTTCTCCGGCGCGATATGCCCACAGGCCGAACACTGCTGCGACGTAAACGTGGCGTTGACCTTCTCCACCCGGCCGAAAGCCTTGTGTTCCAGCCGGGTCACCAACAAGCTCCATCCGTTGGCGAGGATGCCCCGGTTGAGCCCGGCCTTCTGCTGCACATTGCGGCCCGGCTTCTCGATGGTGCCTTTCGCGGAGCGGGTCATGCCCCGGATGGGGAGGTCTTCCACCCGGATCACATCACACTCGCGCGCCAGGTTGGTGGAGGTCTTCTCCACCCAGTCCTTGCGCCGGTCCGTGATGCGTGCGGTCAGCCGCGCGAGCGCGCGCCTGATCCGCCCCCGCCGGTTCGATCCCCGCTGGCGGCGGGCGAGCGTGCGGTGCAGGCGGCCCAGCCGTTGTCGCTCACCGGGTGTCAAGCCAGGCACACTCAGCAGCTCTCCGGTCGACAACGCCGCCGACACCACCACACCCCGATCCACCCCCATTACCTGGTTGTTACCGGGCGCGGGGATCGGATCCGGGACTGCGGCGAACGCGATGTGCCACCGGCCCGCGCGGTCTCGGATGACCCGGTAGGACTTGACTCCATTCGGGACGGTGCGCGACCAGCGGAACCGGACCCACCCGACCTTCGGCACCCACACCTGCCCGTGCTTGCGGTTGAGCCGCTGAATGTGCTCCGGTTTCACTGCGACCTGCCGGAAGCCCTCGTCCCGCCCCGCTTTACGCCACGACGGCCTGCGATGCCTACCGGTGAAAAAGTTCCGCATCGCCTGGGCGAAATCGCGCAATGCCTGCTGCTGCACTGTCACACTGCCCGCTCGCAACCACGCGAACTCCGCCCGCGTCTCGGTCAACTGCCGCGCCTGCTCCACATACTCCGGCGCCGCGGCACGCCCCGGCCACCACCAAGAGTGTTGCTCCAGCAACCCCGTCTCCTGCTCGAGCGTTGGCGACAACCGGTAACGAGATACGAACCGAACGTTAACAGCCAGGACCGGCACAACCGGGCGCGCCGCGCCCGGTTGTGCCGGATCGGCTTCCTCCCCACACCTGGAGGCGGGAGCCTCCGCCGATTGGAGTCACGATGAACCTCATCTTGAGCCTGCAGGGTCTCGAGGTCGAGCCCCCGGACGCCAAGCCGGATCCCGGTGCCGGCGCCTGCGGCAGCTGCGGCGGTAACACCGGCGGAGCCGGCCACCACCAGCACCCGGCATACCGACCAAGCGGCACCGGCTACCCCGCGTCACAGATAGAAAGCGATGACTATATCTATTCGAGTGAACTGGCGTGATACATCCGGGTGATGCACCGTTAGAAACAACCAATCGACGCGATACACCTACACGGCACCAGCAGTTGTACAGATGGCGACATCTCGCCGTCTGGCGACTTTTCGTCAATTCTTGAATCGAGCAGTGTGCGAGAAGTCACAACGACGATCACAACACAGTCGAGCACGGAGTTCGAATTGACCATCAAATGTCCATTTATAGTGGTTGCAGTGACAACTGCATTTGCGCTCTGCGTATTAGCGCTGCCGGGTCACGCCACGATCGTGAACACGCGTTCGCCGCAAGTACTCCAACCGTCCACCGAGCTGGACTTGACGATCTCCGAAGGTGTGGCGGCGGAAGGCATGACACGAGCAAGGAAACTGAGGTGTGACCCGCCGAGTGGAGATCATCCACATCCCGACACAGCATGCCATGACCTCGCAGTCGCCGAAGGCGATCTTGCCCGGCTCCCAGGAGAGCCGGGCAAGGTGTGCAGCGGTGTGTACAAGCCGGTGACCGTGACCGCGCTCGGCGAATGGCGAGGTATCCCGGTGCGCTTCGAACAAAGCTATCGCAATGCCTGCAAGATGACGGCGAGCACCGGGCTGGTGTTCGACTTCTAGATTTCTGGTTTGTCTGGACTGTGCCGCGCAACGTGATCGCGCGCAGTGCACGGCACAGTCCCTTGTGGTCACTGCACGGGATTCGCAGTCAGCGCGTACGCGCGCTGCATGGTTTGGTTCATCCGGTTGCCGGCGGAATCCCACACTTCGGCGCGCAGCGAGACGAATCCGTTCGTCTGGTCGAGCGCTGGATGTGTGATCTGAACCGTGTAACGGCCATCTCCCTTTGGCCATCACCTGAGCGCGCTGCCAACTGGTGCCATCGTTGGTCGAGTACCACAACCGGAACTCGGTGATCTTGCCTGCCGATTCCGCGGCCTCGTGATGACCGGCCACGACATCGAAGGTGTGCGTGCGGGCGGCCGGCGCATGGTTGAGCAGGTCGAGCCCGAGTTGGTAATCGACTTGGATGACGGGCTGGTAGGCGCACTTGGCCCAGGTCTTCATGCACCCGTATCCGGGCGGCACTGTTCGGGCCGGTGGCGCCGAGAAGAAGGTCGCCACCGTGTCGATCCGGGGGGTCAGCCGGTGGACCGCCCCGTTTGGCCAGCCGTACACGGGCTTCGCTGGCCACTCGTCGTCGATCTCGAGCCGGTAGCTGTCGGACTGCTGACCGAGGTGGAACAGGGGCACCACCAGCGGACCACCAACTTGGCCTGGAATCTCCTGGCCACGGCGGTACAGCCGAACTTTGCTGAGGTACCTCCCGGTCTGCCAGGGTTCGGCGAAGTGTCCACGGTGGGAGTCCGTCAACTGGACGGTAGGCAGGAATTCACCTGTGTCGCTTCGGCACGGCGAGCACAGACGGGGGAAGGCACCGTATGTGTGTGCTGCTGCGCCGCCGCGGATCGGTGCCTGGAACCAGCGCTCCTGAGGCCGTGGGCCCGCTGTGGGGAACACGTCTTCGGACAGCAGGCTGAACGTCGTGGCCCAGTCGGGCACTCCGCCTGCGCCTGGTGCCATCTGGGACACGAAACGCTTCCAGAACACCTTGTCATCGGCTGGTCCGATGTATTCCTTCCATTGGGACGGCCCCTGGAACTCGGTTCCGTTGAGCGCGATGCTGGACGGGGTGTCCGTGGGCAGCGCGAACCACCTCTTGCTGAACACGGTGTCGGGCTTGTCGCCGTGGTAGCGAGTGTCGACCGCGACCAGCGTGGCCGGGTCGACCTTGTTGACGTGCGGCGCAGGCACTCCGTTGCGATCGCGGAAGTACAGGTTGTACATGTACTCCGGCTTGCTGCGGACAGTGATTGAGAGCGTGGTATCGCCGCGCAGGGAGAGCTCACGCAACCGCTCACCTTCCTCGCGGCTCAGCGACAGGTGCGGTTGCGAATCACCAGCCGCTCCCTGGATGGGCAGCGCACCCGGTGCATCGAGGAAGGTCAGGGTCGCTACCGCGCCGGCTTGCCTGGCCTGGGCCACCGCGGTCTGAGCAGCTTGCGAAGCCTGCTCCGGCACGTCGGCGTTGGCGACTCCGGCGGGAACGCCGATCCGGACCAGCGCCACCTTGTCCTTGGCCGCCTGGAAGTCCGTCGGCTTAGCCGAGTCGACAGAGACGACCTGCAACTCCCGGTGGCCGGCGAGTCCTGCTGCGATGCTGGACGCGTCGTACAGCGGGTGCAGCGTCAACTGCTGTGGTGCACGGGCACGAAGGTTCACCAGAGCCTGTCCCAGCGTCAGGTGGTCCTGTGAGCCCACTGTTCCGTGCCTCGCCGCGGCACTCGGCGTGATGTACGTCTGCCAACCGGCTCCAGAGGTGAGCACACCGCTGCTGATGGCCGCGGGCGCTCCCGGCAGGTAGCGCCGCACCGCTGTGTACCGTTCCCTGGCATCGGTCGGTTCCTTGGTCTGCACCTGCATGGGCACGGCTGTGCGTGCGTCCAATGCGATCGTGCTCGGCCTGTCCACAGCAACCTCGGCTGCGGACAGCAGACTGGCACGCCGGACGTCGGCCGTCTGCTCAAGAACCACATCGACGGTGGAGTACTTCCCCTTCGGCACCCTGATGGTGCCGGTTCCGTTGTCCACCAACACATGGAATATCGCGGGGATGAAGGGATCGTTGTTCTTCGGGTTGGTCCAGTCATAGTCGTCACGGGCGACGACCAGCTGGCGCTGAGGGGGCGCATTCCCCCGAGAGTCGGTCAGCTTCACGGTAAGGGGGAATTGCTCGGGTTCGTCGTAGAAGCTGATCGGCGTCCGGATGGCGGTCCCGTCCGTCTTGTCGATGGCTGTGATCAACCCGCCATACGCTCCCGCTGGGCCGATCGTGGGATCGATCCGCACCGCGAGTGTGGCCTTCCCCTTGGCCGGCACCACGACGGTGCTCTTGTCCAGTGACACCACACCGCCGGGCGCTGGGCCGCCAGCCCATGCCGATGCCGACGCAGCCAGCGAGAGGGTCGCATCCCGTTCGGTGATGTTGGTGTAAGTCACCGTACGCGTCGTCGCGGTCTGACCGTCCGGATAGGACAGTCGACCGAACGCGACAGACGACGGCCCGACAACCTTGTCGGCCAACGCCGCGGGGATGTTGACCCGGCCGGCACCTTGCTCGTACCACGGAGCGCCGACGTCCTTGGCGCTCGTGGTGAGCGACGCTTTCAGTGTGCCGGATCGCCAGTCGGGATGTTTCTGGGCAAGCAGCGCGGCCGCACCAGCCACGTGCCCAACCGCGGACCACGAGCGGAGAAAGCAGCGAGGCGATCAGACTTGTCCACGGCGCCAACCGCGAGCGCGGAACTGGCCGCAGCCGGTGTCTCCACCGCCGCGATGCCACCAGAGTTGCCCGCAGCGGCCACGAACAGCGCCCCTGTCTCGGCGGTGAGCTTGTCGGCCAGCTCACTGACCATGTCGTCGCCGGCGGAGGGGCCGCCGCCGAGGCTCATGTTGATCACGCGCGCACCGGCGCGTACCGCCCATTCCATACCGGCCATGAGCTCTGAGAGCTCACCGGAACCCGAGCTGTCGAGCACCTTGCCGTTGAGCAGCCGCACGCCGGGGGCCACCCCCCGATACTTGCCGCCCGAGGCCGCCCCGGATCCGGCGATGATCGACGCGACATGAGTCCCGTGGCCAAAGCCGTCGCGGGCGTCCGGATCCGCGGTGAAGTTACGCGAGTCAGCGATCCGGCCGGCCAGATCGGGGTGCTGGGCGTCAATGCCGGTGTCCAGCACCGCAACCGTCACTCCCTGGCCGTCCAGTCCGGCCTTCCACGCCTCAGGCGCACCGATCTGCGGCACGCTCTTGTCGAGACTGGCCTTCACCTTGCGGTCAAGCCGAAGCTTCGTGACACCGCCACCGAGCACACGCGCACCGGCTCGATCACCCTTCACCTCTCCGGCCAAAGCCCGCCAGAACGCGTTCGCCTCGGCTCGCTTCACCCGCACCGCGGCGGCGTTCACACTCGGCAAGGTCACTGTCCGATCGCTTGCCAGCAGGTCGTCCGCCTGACGGGTGACCGCGTCGGCAGGCACGTCGCGGTCGTAGCTCACGATCACCGGCAGCTTGTCACTGGCCGCATCACCAAGACCTTCCTTGACAAGCTCCTTGACATCAAACAATTCCGGGTCCACAACACCCGATGCCAGGTAGGGCGCGGCATCGGATGGGACTACGAAATAGCCGTCCGGGCTGCTGCGGGTCTCGAAAACCGGTCGCGAACCGGAACGGGCTGCCGCCTCGATCGACACCGTCGTCTGTCCACCGGTGCTTTCGGTATAGGTGACCACGTCACCGGTCAACAACGTGACCCGATGCCGTTGATCACTACCTGTACTTGATTGACCACCAAGCGCGACCGCTTGATGGCTGTCATTCAATGCGAGTCCGGCATGAGCTGTCGACGTCGCCGAGACTGCGATCGCTACGCCGAGTACGAACGCGCGCAGGCCGCACCGACCTCGTAATAGGCCACCCTGGGGACGAGTCAGTTGGACACGCATAATTCCTCATCTCTGGGAATACAGGAAATGATGTGTCGACACGGAGGACACGAGTCGGTTCCTCCGTTCGCTCTCTGCCTTCTGTTGCCTCCTTACTCCGGCATGACCGGTTTAGACGCCACTTATTGCTGTCGAGGATGATGCCCGGAGTGGCCCCCGGCGCCCGGAGATCGTCGGCGAAGTTGTGTCAGTGGCCACTGTTGGCCATTACGGATGCTCGGTACTATCTGCGCAGGTTCACCCCTCTTCCGTTCTCACATCACCGCCACGACGGTCGATCGGCCGAGGCCAGCCGATGAACCAACCGTGACCCGAAAGGGTCGCCAACGTGGCCGGAATGCGATACGGGAGAAGTACCTACGTGCCTACCTGAAACCAGCTGTGTGGAGTAAGTTCCCTCGTGTCATGGCAAAGAAGAGATACAGCCAAGCACCTGACGATTCTTATTGGCAGGAATGCGTCAGGCTCCGTCCGTCCTTGCTCAGGATCGCTGCGTGGCGCTGCCAGGGATTACTTGACCCCGAGGACATAGTGCAGGAGGCGTTCCTCCGCGGCGCGGAGGCAGGCAACTTGGAGCTCAGGTGGCTGCGACCGTTTCTCGTCACGGTGATCTTCCGGTTGTGCGTCGACGAAGCACGTCGCAGGGCAGTGGTCGAGCGGCTGGGTTCACATCGCCGGCTCCTGCCGCCTCCGGCCGAGGATCCCGCCGAAACCGCCTGCGACCGGGCAGAAGCTCGCTGGCTCGCGGTGCGGTCGAAGGACCTCTCGCCGAGCGATCGCAGACTGCTGTCACTGTTGACGTCGGGCTGCGCACGCAAGGAAATCGCAGACGAACTGGGAACCACCCCGCAAGGCATGTACTCCGCGGTCCACCGGCTGCGCCGCAGGATCAGCCCTGTCGGCTCGAGGAGAACCTGACCGGCCCCCAGTGGTCGGGCGGGAGTGGTTGGCCGGGGGGCATCCTCCACTCCCGCCCTCGGGTGGCTGCTTCTCGTCTGGCCCATCAGGACAGTGCCCTGCCCACCGCCCGTTCGCTGGGTGTCGACTCCCACGCAGCTTCCCCTCACCGCACAATGGCCCATCCACCGCGGCAGCAGAACAGCAAACGGTGGCGCACTCTCGCCATTGGTATTCATTCGCCTACCCGAAGGCCACCCGGCGGATCCGGGCGAGCAGAGGATCACCCTATGCTTGAGATCATCGGTCTCGACACGCGCACTCAGATGGTGTATGAGACGCTCGTGAACAGCCCGCCCCTCACCCTGGAGGAGCTGCGGCAAGAATTGACGATCAGCGAGGCTGATCTGAATTCCGCCCTCGACGATCTGGCAGCCCGCGGGTTATTTACCTGGGCCAGGGGGCACCCAAAGCGACTTGTCCCGGCACCACCCGACATCGCTCTCGAGATACTTCTGCTTGAGCGGCAACAGCAAATCAACCAGGCTCGCTTGTTCACAGAGCAACTCGCCGAGCGCCATCGGCTGGCCTCATCAGGTGAAAACCCGGCGGACGTCATCGAAGTGATTTCCGGCCGCGCAGCCGTGACCGAGAGCATCAAGCGAGTCTTTCGCGACGCCCGGACCCAGATCCGCCTCATCGACATGCATCCATATGTGCTCGCTCCAGAGATTCTGACTTCTCTGCATGCCGAGACATTGCGGCGAGGGGTTTCTTATCGTGCGCTTTATGACGTTGAAACGGTCGCTTCGCTCGATCTGCGAGCCAAGACCGAGCCGGCCACGGCAGGCAGCGAACAGGTAAGGGTATTGCCCGCCGCCCCCACCAAGCTGCTCATGTCCGACGATCGTCTGGCACTACTGCCGATACAGTCTTCTCCCCGCGAGATCGACTCCATCGCAGCAGTGCACCCGTCGGCGGTGTTGGAAGCGCTTCACTCGCTCTTCGAAACCCTCTGGCAGACGGCGTTGCCGTTGCCGGGGTCGGATACACCTGCCCTGATCGCGGATACTCCCACCCCAGTGGACAGTCGCATCGTAGCGCTGATGACAGCGGGAGTGCCTGATCGCGCCATCGCCGCACAGCTCGGGTTGTCCTACCGGACCTTCCAGCGCCGTACCCGCGCTTTGATGGATCTGCTCGGCGCTCGAACCCGGTTCCAGGCCGGGCTTCAGGCCGCCTTCCGGGGATGGGTGCACCACCCGAACACATCGCCAACCGCACCCGAATGAGACCGCGTCAGCCAGTCAGCAGCCTCACCCCGGCCTGGCCAACAGGAATAAGGAACGGTTCAGGTAGATACTCGGGTAGTTATCCCCTCACGTCACCATGGCACGTCCGCGACTCTCAATGCCCATACGGCCAATGGAGCCGACAGCCGCAGTCGACAGAAGGGGATGTCGTTGTCTGAGCGAGTACCCGCCAGGCTCGGGGTCACGCAGTGCAACTCTTCCACAACTGCCGCTCGTCGTTTGATCTCGCTGCGGGACGCCGCGCTTTCTGCAAGCCAGCACGGCTGGCCGGTGTTACCAGGTTCGGTGTGGCGGCAATCCCGCTACTACAACGCCATCACCAATGCGAGCACCAACGGCCTGACGCCTGTAGTGCCACGCCAGCACGCCACTGTCGACTGTCAGCAAGTGCGAGCTTGGTGGGCGACCCTGCCACACGCGGTGCTGCTGGTCGCCGGGAAGGCGTTCGACGTGATCTCGGTGCCGATGTCCTGGGGAATCAGTGCCGCCAAACATTCGAGGTTTCGCCAGGATCCCGCCCCCGTGATCGTCACACCTGATCGGATGGCGCACTTTCTGGTCACCACCCCGGCGACGCTGAACGTCGAGCTGAGCCGCTGGCCGCAGGCGGTGCTGGCCCCGCCTTTGACGGTGGTGCCAGCGCCCCCGACGCACATGGACGGCAACCTCGTCAAGTGGTGGGTAGCTCCGAACCGCACCGACTGGACACCGGGCGATCCAGCCATCGTTCAACACGCCCTGGTCGCCACCGCATCCCGCGGCGCGGCGAAAGGTATGAACGCATCCGCACCTTCTGACCAGCACCCACGAACCCGCGGTCGGACCAGCCGGAAGCCCTGAGCCGGCTCACCCCATGGTCCGCCGCGTGCCCGCGCACGGTCCGGCGCGGGCAGGCCGCAGCGCCCCGCCTACCCCCCGACTGCAGGGGCGCTGCGGCTTCATCAAGACTCCACTTCTTTTTCCGCGATTTCACGGTGCCGGAAAGTGCGACACACGGTGTCGGAATGGTGGACACGCCCTGTGGGCCTGCTCAGATGATGTCGACGGTGCAGAAGATCCGGCGGTTCTCAGTGGCCGCGACCGTCACGGGATGATTCGTCCCGAGAGTCCTGCGGAGGCGAGTCACGCTGTCACGTTGCAAGTCGGCGGATTCGTCCAGTAGACCGAGGCCGCGCAGGTGCAGGGCGAGGTTGGTGGCGACCGCGCATGTGTGCGGATGGTCGTCGGGCAGTGCGCGCTGTGACCGCTCCATGGTGTCCAGACCGAGGTCCCTTGCGGCCGCGTACTGGCCTGCCCGCGCCAGGTCATTGGCCAAGTTGGCCGCGCACACCAGGCTGAACGGGTGGTCTTCGCCGAGGGCCGCCCGCATCCGGTTCATCGCCTTCTCATTCAGGCCACGAGCCGTAGACAACTCGCCGAGGACATGCAGGGTCACGGCCACGTTCGTCGCCGCGGCAAGGGCGAACGGGTGGTGCTGGCCCCACGTGCGTTGACCGAGCTTGTGAACGTGCAGGCCAAGCCTGCGGGCCTCTTCCAGCCTGCCGAGCTGCCGCAAGGTGACCGACACGTTCATCGCCGCGGAAATGGCCTCCGGGCCTGCCTCGCCGTATCGCCCGATCAGGCCGTCGAGCGCGACTTGCCCGAGCGGCAACGCATTCGCCGCATCACCGGCCAGACGTCGTGCGACAGCAAGGGTTCTGGTCGCCCGCAAGGTCATCACGTGGCGGATCCCGGCGTTCTCGCGAAGGCGTTGCACGGTGTCTTCCTGGACCTGGCACGCTTCCGGCCACTTCCCGCACGCGATCAGGTCGAGCACCCAGCTGTTCAAAGTAGACAGAGTGGCGGGATGGTTCTCGCCAAAGACATCGGTTTTCCGTTCCGCTGTCTGCTCGTGGAGTCTTCGTGCGGTGTCGAAGTCGCCACAGAGTCTCAGCGCCGAGGCGTACTTGCTCGTGGCCTCAAGCGTGTCCGGGTCGTCGTCGCCGAACGTGCCAGGAGCGCGCTGGTACGCGAACTTGCCCAACGCCATCCCAGACACGAATTCCCCCGCAGCATGCAGGTCTTCGGCCACGGACTGAGCCGAAAGCAGTGTGTCCTCGTGGTCCTGACCGAGGTGCTCCCGCGATTGCGCCACTGTGGACTCGCCGATCCGCCCGGCCTCTTCGAACAGACCCGCTTGGCGTGATGTCCTTGCCAGCCATCGTGCGGCGGTCAGCGCGTCTCTCCTGTTGTCCCGCCATCGATCCACGAGTGTCGCGGCCATTGTCCGCGCGTCGTCGGGATCTCCCCATGCGGACAGGAAAGCGACCATGTTGATGGCGAGCCTGCGGACCTGCGGATCACCGCAGTCCAGCACACCGCTTGCCAGCACGTGCGGCAGCAGATCGGCGTAACACGACCAGTTCGCCGCGTTCTCCGGATCGTTGGGATCCGCGTACGCCAGGATCAGGTGCGCGTCATGTCTGAATCGTTCCTCGCGCGGGAATCGGCGAGTCAGCTCGACGGTGTCATTGCGGTGATCGACCTTGGCCAGTCCTCGCGCGCCGATCCGCCGGATCTCGCGGCTGAGCAGGACCGGGTCGCGCAGGGTCGCGGCGAGATCGGGAAGGGACGGAAGGTGCGGCGCACTGGCGAAGAGCCTGCGCGATATCGGCCCCTCCGCGAAGAACGCGCAGACCTTGAGCAAGTCGTCCTGCTCGACTTCCGGATTGGCACGTGGCCACGGAACGTCGATCGCATTGCCGGTGGCGGAACGGGACGTTACGACGACATGTCCAGAGCCTGCGGGGAAAAACGGCCGCACGTCGTCGATCCGACCGACGTTGTCGAAGATGAGCAGCGAGTCGCGGGTACGCAGGGCGTCAAGGACGGCGGGAACCGCCGCCTGCGCGCTCGGTTCGACCGGCAACTTCAGCCGCATGGCGAGTTTGACCAGTGCGATACGCACCTGCACCGGATGGGTCGACGGAATCCACCAGACCACGTCGTGATCTCCCACGTGCCGATGCGCGTACTCGGCGGCGAGCTCGGACTTGCCGGCACCGATCAAAACGGCCGGACTCCTGTCCCGGATCGCGGCGAGCAGCTCCACGTCAGGCGTGAAATCGGCGGCCCGTGGCGGCACTTCTCCTCGGATCACCGGGTGATCGGCCCGAACGGCACCGCGCTGGCGCGGCACGTCACCGCTGAGCATCCGCCGTGCCGACGACACAGCGCGCGATCTGGGCTCCAGTTCGCTCAGTACACGCAGCAACGTCGACAACCCGTCCGGGTGCTGGTCACATGCCAGCAGAATGCTGTAGATGTGCTGGCGGGTCGATGGGAAATGCCTGACCTGCAAAGGCAGCCCGAGATACTGGCCGACGAGGTCAAGGCACAGCCCTCGGCCGACCGGGTCGCGTAACACCTGGACCTGTTCGAGCGTCTCCACGACCGACTGCCAGACATCCCGCCGCCGTCCCTGGCCAGCCAACGGCCACACGGTTTCACCTCCGTGTCTCAAGCGCCCGAATTGGGAATAGCTCAGTCGACCGAATCCGACAACAACAGCCGCTTGATACCCTCCAATCGGCGTACTCCGCTGGAGTCGCCGTCGAGCCGCCCAGGCCGGTATTGTGAGTCCAACCATAGCTGGCAGCCGGGTGAGAATTGTTGTGTTCCAGGTCGTTTACTTGGCAACCTGATGGAGTGGACACAGGTCCGGACAGTTTCTGGGAGAGGCTGACAACCACCGAACGCGGTGTGATCGAACAGGTCTCGGCCCGGCGCGGCTACGCGGCCGGTGAGTATCTTTGTCATGAAGGTGACCAGTCCAAACACGTGATCGTGCTGGTCTCCGGGCACGTCCAAGTGATCACCCATACGCCCGACGGCCGTGAACTCGTGATCGCACTGCGCAGCGCGGGCGACATCCTCGGCGAGATGGCCGCGTTGTACGACCAACCGCGCACGGCGACGTTGCGCGCGCTGGACAAGGTGGAAGCGATCACCGTGCCCAGCAACAGGTTCATCAACCTGTGCCAGTCCCGCGCCAAACTGGCGTGGACGTTGCTCGGCGTGCTGCACGCCCGATTCGGCGAGCTGAACCAGCAACGCGCGGAGTACGGCGGCGGCACCGCCAGCCATCGTGTGTACGCCCAACTCGCGCAGATGGCCGCGGAGCACGGCGCACAGAACGGCTCGACGATCGAGATCAAAGCCGGGCTGACCCAACAGCAACTCGCCGACAACGCGGCGACCTCCCGCGAGTCATACGCCCGGGCGCTGCGGGTCTTGCGCGAGCGTGGCATCATCAGCACCGGCCGCGGCTGGATCCGCGTGCATCGGTTGGACGAGCTGCGCCGGTTGGCTCGTTAGCCCTTCTGTGTCAGCTGACACAGAGATTCCGCGCCATTCCGGGTTTCATCAGTACCACGAAACCCAAGGAGGGGGCGCACATGGACCCGTTTCTTCCAGCTCCGGACCCAGGCAGGTGGCGCCGCGGATTCTTCGCCGCGTGCATCGCCATCCCGTTCACAGCCATGCAGATCTGGGCGATCACGGTGGTGCTGAGCACCGCGACCATGGAAGGCGCCGCTGGATTGGCGTTCCTGCTTGCCGTCGGGGGCTCCGTGGTCGCGGTGCTCGACGGGTGGCGCTGGGCGTGGCGCCTTGGCCGCAACTCGGCCGAAGGAGTACCCGAACCAGCACGATGAGGATCTCGCACAGTGCTGGAGCGGGCCCGTCGGTCCGAGGGGGGCCGACGGTCCCGGTCGACCGATGCGAGCACCGTCGCGAATGGCCGATCGACTCGCGGGCCTGCCCAGTCGGCGAAACCCCGTCACCATTGCCCGTCACCTTTGCCCGGCAGAACTCCCCCGGGCAAAGGTGACGCTTCCACTGCTCGCCTCTCGGGCTGTCGAGGCGAGCAGGCGGAGCCCAGCAGAAGTGGGGTCGCAGTCAGGCCCCGCGCCCGGACACCCGGCCTCGACCGCCAAGAACTGTCGGACCCCTGCGGTAACGTGAAATCAAGGGGGTCCCCCTGGCGAATTGTTGTTGCGGTGGTGTGCGGCCGTTGTCAGGCAACTCCCGGCTAGAGGTGCCTGGGTGGCGGACCATCAACCCGGCGCCGCTTCGGCTGGGATTCGTTCGGCTTTGCACAGCAGAGCTGTTGGTGTGTGGCCGATTCTGGTCAGCACCGCAGTCGCCTCCGCCTCTCCCCGCAATTTGAGGCGGGGGCGCAAAGCGTTCGGATCCACGTCCAACCCACGAACCAGGATCTCCAGCCGACCGACACCATGCTTGCCCAGCAACTGGCGCAACGACTTCTCGGAGTACCGGCCGTACTCGATCACGCGGAACGCGCGGATCCCCGGCGGCGGCCGGTCGCCGGTCAGGTAAGCGATCCGCGGATCCAGTTGCGCGAGCCCATGTTCGGCCGCGTAGTTCCGGACGAGCCCAGCCCGGACCACCGCACCATCCGGGTCGACGATCCATTCGGCCGGCGGCGTCACCGGGCACGAGTCCGGTGACGCGTCGGTGATCGTCCAAGCGTCCATTGAGGACCGGAGTACCGTTGCCCGGCGGGCGACTCCCGGTGTGGCAAGGGATCCGGTCCACAGGCAGGATTCCCGGACCTGACCGTCCAACGACACCAGTTCGATCTCCGAAGCCCACGGGACATCCGCCGGATCGATCCCCGGCGCGCATTTCACGGCCATGTCCCGGGTTCGGTACACGGAAGCCAACGCATCAAGGGGCGGGGTGAAGTCCGCCGGTCGCCAGCGCCGCCGCCCCGACGCATCCCTGCGGGCCGGGTCGGCCAGGATCGCCGCGTCACGCGTGACCGGATGCAGCGCGTCCGCCTGAACGACCGGGCGGCCCGTGTTGTGGCGCGCCATGGCCACGCGCACCGGATCCAGGTCGGAACCCAGCGCGAAAGCGTTCAAATGAACGAGTTCTGTGCCGATGGAACACGTCACGTCATGCACAACGCGGCCCGCGAACCGCTGCGCCCGGTGTGCCGCGACCTGCCACGGGGTTGCCTGCTGCAACGCGTCATCCGTGAACAGCCAGCCGGATACGTCCAGTTTGGACGTTGCTTTTCGGCGCAGCAGCACCGTTTCCAACAGCATCGGCGCGCGATCGCCTGCCAAACGCCGAGCGGTGTTGACATCGGCGAGGTAGCTCGCCGACGTCAACGCCAACTGGTCGATCTCCGCGAGGGCCGCTTCACCGGCCGGTGAGCCGAGGAAGGCGACATCCTCAAGGGTGAAGCGGTATCCCACGGCTCACGGCTTGGTGCCGGTGATCATCACGTTGTAGAACAGCTCACGCGGCGCGACACCGCGCAGGATGTTCTCGTCCACCCAGGACAGTCGCTGCCATGCCCGGTAGGCGAACATCCGCCAGCCGAACGTCAGTTTCTCCTGCGGCACAGCGGCTTCGAACGTGCGCACCGGCCAGCCGAACAACGCCGCCGCCAGCTCTTCGGTCTTCGCCCGCACGTTCGCGCCACCCGCGTCGCGGACCAGCTTCTCCAGCTCGGTCGGGTCGAACGTGTGCAGGTCCACGACCGCTTCGAGCGCCGCGGCGCGCGAGGACTCGTCGAGTTCCTCCTGCGGACGGCGCCACGAGTTCAGCGCGGGCAGCTTGGTGATGTTCGTGGTCAGCCACCAGGTGATCTGGCCGAGTTTGCGGGCGTACGCGTTGCCGATCTTCGTCGGCTCGCCCGCGAACACGAACCGCCCGCCCGGCTTGAGCACCCGCAGCACCTCACGGAACGCGGTGGGCAGGTCCGGGATGTGGTGCAGTACGGCGTGCCCGACAACCAGGTCGAAACTGTTGTCGTCGTACGGGATCCGCTCCGCGTCGGCCACCCGGCCGTCGACGTCCAGCCCGAGGTTGCGGGCGTTGTTCAGGGCGACCTGGACCATGCCCGGCGAGAGGTCGGTGACCGAGCCCTTCTTGATCACGCCGCCCTGCATCAGGTTCAGCAGGAAGAAACCCGTGCCACAGCCCAGTTCCAGCGCGGTCTCGTACGGCCAGCCGTCCTTGCCCGCGACCGACTCGAAGCGGCCGGTGGCGTACTCGATGCAGCGCTCGTCGTACGAGATCGACCACTTCTCGTCGTAGGTGCCCGCTTCCCAGTCGTGGTACAGCACGTTGGCGAGCTTCGGGTCCTGCCAGGCCGCCTCGACTTCCTCGGCCGTCGCGTGCGGGTTGGGCGCGGGGTCAGTTGCCACTGAAGGTCGCCTTTCCTGGGCCGTTAGCGATGAAGGACTCCATCCCGGCAGTCCGGTCCTCGGTCGAGAACAGGCCGGTGAACAGCGCCGTCTCCAGGCGCAGCCCGGCGTTCAGGTCGCCGTCCAGCCCGCCGTCGATCGCGGCCTTCGCCGCGGCGAGCGCACGGGACGCGGCGCCGGTGAACTGGCCCGCCCACTTCTGCGCCGCGCTGTACACGTCGTCGGGCGCGACGACCTCGTCGACCATGCCGATCTTGAGTGCTTCCTCGGCCTCGACGAACCGGCCGGTGTACACGATGTCCTTGGTCTTGCTCGGGCCGATCAGCCGCGCCAGGCGCTGCGTGCCGCCCGCGCCGGGGATGATGCCCAGCAGGATCTCCGGCTGGCCGACCTTGGCGTTGTCGCCCGCGATCCGCCGGTCGCAGCACAGCGCCAGCTCGTAGCCGCCGCCCAGCGCGTACCCGGTGATCGCGGCGACCGTCGGCTTCGGCAGCTCGGCGACGACCGTGAGGGTCTTGGACAGTTCGGGGGCGTAGTCCGCGATGTCGGTGTGCCCCATCTTGGCGAACTCTTTGACGTCCGCGCCGGCCGCGAACACCTTCGGGCCACCGTAGATGATCACGGACCTGACGTCGGGCCGCTCGCCCGCCTCGATCGCCACTTCGCGCAACTCCGCCTGGAGCTGCCGGTTCAACGCGTTCATCGGCGGCCGGTCCAGCCGGATGGTGCCGATCCCGTCCGCTACCTCGAGCTTGACGAACTCACCCATGCTCGGAGGTTACCTTCCAGTAGGCAGGTCAGGCGCGGCGGGCGAAGAAGCGGTCACCCGAGCGTTCCAGCTGCAGCTTCTGGCGGAACGTCGCGGACAGGTTCTCGCTGGTCAGCACGTCATCGATGAGACCTTGGGCGACCACGGCGCCGGACGAGAGCAGCATCAGGTGGGTGAATCCCGGCGGGATCTCCTCGACGTGGTGAGTGACCAGGATGGTCGCCGGCGCGTCCGGGTCCATGGCGAGCTCGCTGAGCCTGGCCACGAGGTCCTCCCGGCCACCGAGATCGAGACCGGCGGCGGGCTCGTCCAGCAATAACAACTCGGGGTCGGTCATCATCGCCCGTGCGATGAGGACACGCTTGCGTTCGCCCTCGGACAACGTGCCGAACATCCGGTCGGCGAAGCGGCCGACACCCAGACCGTCCAGCAACTGCTGTGCACGCCCGGTGTCCAGCGATTCGTACTCCTCGCGCCAGCGGCCCATCACGGCGTAACCGGCGCTCACGACCACGTCGAGCGCCTTCTCGTCCGGTGGGAAGCGGTTGGCCGTCGCGGCGGAGCAGAACCCGATCCGCGGCCGGAGCTCGAACATGTCCACCTTGCCCAGCTGTTCGCCGAGCACGTGGACTGTGCCGTTGGACGGGTGCATCTCCGCGGCAGCCATCCGCAGCAGGGTCGTCTTGCCCGCGCCGTTGCCGCCGAGGATCACCCACCGTTCGTCGAGCTCCACGCTCCAGTTGATCCCCGTGAGCAGCTTGTTGCCGCCGCGGCGCACGCCGACATCGGCCATGTGCACCACAAGGTCGTCGATGTTCTCCGGGACGCTCTGCTCGCTCACACCTTCATTCTGTCGTCCGGCCCACTACCCGGCCCCAACCGGGGGTGGTGGGCTACGGCACGAGGTCGCGCACGTTCACGGTGAGTGGCACGGGAGTGGTGACCGAGAGCACGTCCTCCACCTCGGCGTTGAGCTCGTAGTCGCCGTTGATCAGCTGGAACGCTGTGATCGAGACCGGAGCATCGAGATCGACGATCCAGTAATCCGGAATCCCGGCCTCGGCGTACTCGTTGAGCTTGGTCATCCGGTCCATCCGGCGCGAACCTGGGGAGATTATCTCCACAACCAGCAGCGCGTCCTTGGCATAGGCGCGAGGTGGGTTGTCCTCGCCCAGCGCCGCCGGAACCACCATGAGATCCGGGATTCTGATCGTTGGCGGAAAAGTGTCGAACACGACCAGCTCGTACTCGGGCTGGACGACCAGATGAGCGGGCAACTGCGTTTCCAGCCGGGTGATCAGCCTCGCAATCACCCGTTGGTGATTCCAGAGCGGGCGTGGTGACACCTGCAAGACTCCCTCAGCGAGCTCATAGCGGCGGGAGTTGTCCTCAGGGAGGGCATCCCATTCCGCCAGAGACAGCAGGTGGTCCGGCCACATCACAGTGCTCACTGTGCACCTCTCCTCAGCCAGTGCTCAAGCCCATTGTCTCATGACCTGCGGTTATACCCCTACTTCGACGCTTGGCGGCCCCCCACTTGATGCTCCGAACGGTTGGCTTGGCGACTCGATCGAGTCTGCCCGTCGGTGATCCTTGCGAAGATAGGACCGTGCCGACTTCACCTCGCGAGTTCCCGAGCCTCCTCGCCGGCCGCCCGTTCCCGCTGGGCGCGCATCCGGAGTCAGGCGGCGTGCGCTTCGCCGTGGCGTCGTCGGTCGCCGAGGCCGTCGAGGTCTGCCTGATCAGCGAGGACGGCACCGAACGCCGGATCGAACTGCCCGAGCACACGTTCGGCATCTGGCACGGCATCGTGCCCGGTGTCACGCCTGGTCAGCGGTATGGATATCGCGTGCACGGGCCTTACGACCCGGGTCGCGGGATCCGCTGCAACCCGGCGAAGCTCCTGGTGGACCCGTATGCACGGCGCATCACCGGTGACGTGACACGTATGTCGGACACGTTGGACTACGTCGGTCACCTAATGGACGGCGTGCCGTCGCGTGTCGACTCCCTTGGCGCCGTGCCGTTGTCCGTCGTGACGTCGCCTGGCGGAGCTGACACGGGCACGAAGCCTGAGGTGCCGTTCGAAGAGACCGTCATTTACGAACTTCACGTGCGCGGCTTCACGAAGCTGAACCCCGAGGTGCCGGAAAGGCAACGCGGCACATACCTCGGGTTGGCCCACCCGGCGGTGACGGACTACTTGGTACGGCTCGGTGTGACCGCGGTCGAGTTGCTGCCGATCCACGCGATCAGCTCCGAGCCCGGCCTGCGCGACACCGGCCGCAGCAACTACTGGGGGTATTCCACACTTGGTTTTTTCGCGCCGCACAACGGTTACGCGAGCGAACCCGGCCGCGAGGTCGAAGAATTCCGCACCATGGTCGCGGCTCTGCACGCGGCGGGTATCGAGGTGATCCTCGATGTGGTCTACAACCACACGTGCGAGGGCGGCGTGGCCGGGCCGTCGTTGTCGTTCCGCGGGTTGGATGCTCCGGCGTACTACGTGCTCGGGCCGGACGGCTACGACCGGGACATCACCGGGTGCGGGAACACGTTGAACGCCGGCTCGCCGACCGTGGTCCGGATGGTCACGGATTCCTTGCGGTACTTCGCTGAGGAACTCGGTGTCGACGGCTTCCGCTTCGATCTGACCAGCGTGTTGGGTCGCCCGCACGCAGGCGGTTTCGACCCGAACTCGGCACTGCTGTCCGCGATCGTGGCGGATCCCGTGCTGTCGCGGTGCAAACTCATCGCCGAACCGTGGGACGCGACCGGCGAAGGCTACCGGGTCGGTGGTTTCGGTCCTCAGTGGACTGAATGGAACGGTCGATACCGTGACACCGTCCGGGATTTCTGGCGTGGCGCAGTGGGCGTGCGTGACCTCGCGTACCGGCTTTCCGGTTCGTCGGACCTGTACGCGCTGAACCGGCGGCGGCCGTGGGCGTCGGTCAACTTCGTCACGGCACACGACGGATTCACGTTGCGCGACATGGTTTCGTACAACCACAAGCACAACGAGGCCAACGGCGAAGACGGCCGCGACGGCACCGACGACAACCGCTCGTGGAACTGCGGAGTCGAAGGCGAGACAGACGACAAGGAAATCCGTGCGCTACGCGCCCGTCAGGCCCGCAACCTCGTCGCGACCCTGCTGCTTTCCACCGGCACGCCGATGCTCGTCGCAGGCGACGAACGGTGGCGTACGCAAGGTGGCAACAACAACGCGTACTGCCTGGACAACGAGACCTCATGGGTGGACTGGGAGCGTGGCGACGAACAGCTGGACATGACCGCGTTCGTCCGGCACGCGATCAGCTTGCGTACCAACGCTCCCGCGCTGCGACAGCCGCACTTTTTCGACGGCAGGCCCACGCGTTCGGGCGAACCGGACCTGGTGTGGTTCCGGCCGGACGGCTGCCCGATGTCGGACGAGAACTGGTTCGACGACGGCGCCAGGTCGTTGGGCATGTGGATCGACGGCTCCGAAGCGCTGTCGCGTACCCGCAGTGGTGAGCTCGTGTCCGACGACTCGTGGCTGCTGATCCTGCACGCGGGCGCCGACCCCGCCGAGTTCACGCTGCCGTCGGCCCGCTACGGCGAGGACTTCGAGCCCGTCCTGGACACCGGGTCACCGGACGGCAAGCCCTCGGAGCCCGAGCCGCTCGAACCCGGAGCGACGATCACCGTGCCGGCCCGGTCCCTGCTCCTGCTGCGCGCCCGCCGCTGATCAACCCTCGTGAGTGTTTTGGCCGGTTAGAACCGGCCAAAACACTCACGAGCCCCCCGCTGGAAGCCCACCAGGTGAGAGCGGTTTTCTGGGGCCAGGCGATCATGGCACCATGCGCATATGACCCGGTCGTTGCTCACCTGGCGCGACCGCACAGTTGACCTCCAGAAGCTCAACCTGTGCGGGTGTACCGCCGCGCGGTACGGGTTCTGAGTTCTTTTCTCCGTGCCGCGTGCCGCTTTCGTACAGCCGACACTCGTTGCCTGGAGAACTTGTCATGACCGCGTCTGTTTCCGATGTCGAGCTGCATGCCGGGATCACCGATCCGCTGCTGCCCGACCTGCTACATCCGTCCCGGCTGCTGTGGACACCTCGTGAGCTGCAGGACCTCACCTCGACTGTGGCGTCCGAGCTGACGTCGTCGTTGCTGGCCATCCTTCAGTACACGTCGTCGCAGCGTTGGTGGGCACGGCTGGCGTTGACCGAGGGTGTCGAACTCTGGTTGCTGTCGTGGCTTCCCGGCCAGCAGACTGAGCCGCATGACCATGGTGGTGCGGCGGGATCGTTCACCGTGCTGACCGGTGAACTGGCCGAGTTCTACAGGTACCCGGGCGGCCCGATCCGCAGCCAGTCACACGGCGTCGGGTCGGCGATCGGCTTCGGCGCCGGGCGGGCACACCAGGTGCTGAACCTGTCGAAGGCGCCTGCCGCGAGCGTGCACGCGTACTCGCCGCCGCTGGTGCCGACCCGCGAGTACGCGAGCCTCGCCGACATCCCCGCGGAGATCCCGCCGCTTCCGGCCCACCGGTCACTGGCCGACCTGCGAAAGGAACCTGTCGAACCATGAGTGCGATCGACGACATCCTCGCCACTGCCCGCGCGGGCCTTGACCGGGCCGAGCCGTCGGCGGACCTGCTCGATGACCCGAACACCCTGATCGTCGACATCCGGCCGGCGCACAACCGCGCCGCCGAGGGTGAGATCCCCGGATCGGTCGTGATCGAGCGGATCGTCCTGGAATGGCGGCTCGACCCAGGCGGCGACCACCGCATCGAGGGCTTCGACGCCGACACCCGGGTTGTGGTCGTGTGCAACGAGAGCTACTCGGCGAGCCTCGCCGCGCGTGACCTGCAGGCGGTTGGGCTGCGCAACGCCACCGATCTCGTGGGTGGTTTCCGGGCATGGAAGGCCGCTGGCCTGCCGACGCGACCAGGCACAACGACGCCGATCACCTAAGTTGCCCCGATGGACACCCCGCAGGACATGGGGACAGGACCGATGGGTGCGTAACGTCCCTGGCTTGTGCGGGTAGTTCGCTACGGGACGTATCTCGCGGTCGCGGTGGTGGCCATAGCCATCCACCAGTCGATCGCGGGACTGTTGTTCGCCCTGGCCGGGACGGTGGCCACGGCGGCGGTGGGCTATCCGGTCATGGGCATAAGGGTGACCTTTCGGGCATTTCCCCCACTGTTCTCCTTTGAAACCCGGCGCCGAACCGCAGCGATCATCTTGGGAGCCGCTGTCGCGGCAGCAGCCGCCTTGATCGACTACGCGGCGGCTCTGGGCGGGGTAGCGGCCGTGGTGAGCCTTGCGCTGGTGAGGCGCTCGAAGGAGGACACACCCGGCGTGCTGCAGGTCGTGGAGCTCGTGCAGGCAGGCGAACTGGACGCAGCGGAACGTCTCGTGAACCAGTTGACGGTCGCCAACCCTTCAGCGCAGAAGGTGCGCGCATCGCGGGTCCTCGTGCTGGAGGCCAGGGGCCGGTACGCCGAAGCTCTGACCTTGGCCATCGGGATGTCGGATGCCGAGGGGCAGGACGCGGCGGCGGCGTTGGCCGCGGTCGCCGGGCTCACCGGGGCGGCCATCGAAGCCGGTCAGCTGGACGCCCAGGATGGCCTGCCGGTTGCCGCGAGGGCCGTGAATGAGGCCGTTGAGCTGGGCAAACCGAGCTACATGCTGGATGGGGTGCGGGCGTTGATCGCGCTGCTGGCCGGTGATCCGCAACTCGCGGTCAGACTGGCTCGGGCCGCGTGCAAGAACAACTGCGGCTCTTTGGGCCGTGCCGACGACCTGGCCACGCTCGCTCGCGCTTACATGGCCGCCGGCGACAACTCGAAGGCTCGTGAGACTTTGGCGAAGGCCGAACGACTCGTGCCGTGGTGGCCGCGGGTCGCGTTGACCCGCAGCCGCCTCGACCTCGCGCAGGCCTAGTGTCCTGAGTCAATAATTCGTTGTTGGTCGGTATGCTGCGGTGGTGCCGACGCCGAAACTTGAGCCCGTGGTCTTGACCGATGAGGAACGTAGTG
>JOAA01000046.1 GCA_000720375.1 Rhodococcus rhodnii
GTACGGCTTCGCAAGCCCCAACGGGCCACGCTGCACTCCTGGGCGTTCGCCCAGCTCGGTCAGTTCCTGACCTACAAGGCCCAGCAGGCCGGTGTCGTGGTGGTGCAGGTCGATCCGGCCTACACCTCGCAGACCTGCCACGCCTGCGGGCACGTCGACAAAAGCAACCGCCGCAGTCAGGCGGCGTTCCAGTGTGGCCGGTGCGACTTCGTTGGGCACGCCGACCACAACGCAGCACACAACATCGCGGCTCGCGGTGTCGCGTGCTGGGGCGAAGTCATGCGCCCAGACGCAGCGCCCATCCTGGCAGCCAGCTAGGACGGCAGCAGCAAGCCTGGAAACCGCCGCCCGCGGCGGTTGGCAAGCTCGTTCCTTCAGGGACGAGCTCATGATTGGACACGCACCTTCGGGTTGAGCCATCCGTACGCGAGGTCGACGACGAGGTTTACGGCGACGACCGCGAGGCAGAACACGACAGCGACGCCCTGGAGCATCGTCAGGTCACCTGTCTGAGCAGAGCTGACCGCCAGCCCTCCCAGTCCAGGCAGGACGAAAACCGACTCGACCAGAACAGTTCCACCGAACATGCCGATGAACAGCACCCCGGTCACCGTCACGATGGGAATCGCCGCGTTTCGGAGCGCATGGCGAAACACGATCTGTCTTTCGGAGAAGCCGTCAGCGCGCAGGGCCGTGATGAACTCGCGACTCATAACCTCACGCATGGCGTCGCGCGTCTGCTTCGCAACGGCGGTGGCCCCCATGACCGCGAGTGCGGTGACGGGCAAGACGAGCGAGCGAAGCCAGCCCCACGGCGAATCGCTGAGTCCGACATATCCCGTTGCCGGGAACCAGGCAAGCTTCACCGACAGGAAGTAGACGAGCATGAGGCCGAGCCAGAAGTTCGGGATGACGTAGCCGACCACTGCGAGGATGTCGGTCACGCGGCCGAGGCCACGGCCGCCGAGAGCGCTCACCATGCCGAGCCCGATACCAACGACTGCGGCGACCAGAGTGCCGAGCAGCACCAGGGAGAGCGTCGTCGGCAGCCGCGTTCCGATCGCCTGGCCGACACTCTGGGAGGTCACGGCCGACGTGCCGAGGTCACCCGTGACCGCATGCTCGAGCCAGTGCCAGTACTGCACGACGATGGGGTCATTCAGGCCGAGCTTCGCGTTGAGCGCGGCGATCGACTCCGGTGTGGCCGAGCTGCCCAGAATGGTCGCGGCCGGATCCCCGGGTGCTACGGCAGTGAGCGCGAACGTCAGCGTGGAGACGATCAGGAGAAGCGGCACCGCGAGCAGCAGACGGCGCACGATCAGTTGGATCACCAGGGCCTCCGGTGGAAGCCCTGGCCTTCAGGCCGGGGAGGAATCCGGGCTCCGCTAGGAGCGTCCCGGCGCAGCCGGGACGCTCCTAGCACACGGTGTGTGGGCAGGCGGGTCGGCGTCGTGGTCGTCATGGTGCTCCCGGTAGGTTGTGGTTCGTGCGGACGGCGTACATGTGCCGGGCTTACCCGACCCCCGAGCAGGCTGCGGTGCTGAACCGCACGTTCGGGTGTGTGCGTCTGGTGTGGAACAAGACGTTGAGCGAGCGGAACCGCCGCTACCGCGCCGAGGGTGCGCGTACCTCGTACCGGGAGACCGATGCCGCGCTGACCGAGTGGAAACGCACCGAGGAACTCGCGTTCCTGTCGGAGGTGTCGTCGGTGCCGTTGCAGTAGACGCTGCGCCACCAGCACACCGCGTTCGGCAACTTCTTCGCCGGGCGTGCCCGCGAGCCGAGGTTCAAGTCCCGCACCGGGCGGCAGAGCGCGCACTACACCCGCTCGGCGTTCCGGATGCGCGAGGGTGTGCTGATGCTGGCCAAGACCAGCACACCGCTGCGGTTCGTGTGGTCCTTCGGCGACGTGGATCTGGCCGCGCTGGATCCGACGATGGTGGTGGTGTCGCGTGAGCCGGACGGCCGGTGGTACGTGACGTTCGCCGTAGACGCCACCGAGCCGGCCCCGGCAGGGCCTGCCGGGCATGCTGTAGGGGTCGACCTCGGCTTGACCGACCTGCTGGTGACCAGTGACGGTGAGCGGATCGCCAACCCGCGGCACCTGGTCCGCAAGGCCCGCAACCTGGCCCGTTACCAACGCAGGATGGCCCGCTGCCAGCGCGGCAGCCGCAACCGCAGCAAAGCCAAAGCCAAGCTCGCCCGCGCGCATCGCAAGGTCCGCAACGCCCGGCAGGACTTCCTGCACCGCACCACCACGGGTCTGGTGCGCTCGGCCGACGTGATCGTGATCGAGGACCTGTCGGTCACGAACATGGTGCGCAACCGCCACCTCGCCCGCGCCATCTCCGACGCGGGCTGGGGCGAGATCCGGCGGCAGTTGGAGTACAAGTGCGACAGGTCTGGCCGCACGCTGGTCGTGATCGACCGCTGGTTCCCGTCCAGCAAGACCTGCTCGGCCTGTGGGCACGTGCTCGCCGAACTCGCCTTGTCCACCCGGCACTGGACGTGTCCGGCCTGCCGCACCCGGCACGACCGGGACCTCAACGCGGCGAAGAACATCCTTGCGGCTGGTCGAGCCGTAGCCCGAGGTGACTCGGGTGATGCCTGCGGAGCTGATGTCAGACGGCAAGGGCCCTCCCTTCCGCGATCGGCAGTGAAACAGGAAACCCGTGCCGCGAGGCGCAGCGCGTAAGCGCTACCCGCCGTGCGGCGGGTGGGAATCCCTGTCCTTCAGGGCAGGGAGAAGTCAAAACAGCCCACCAGTTCGGTCTGATCTGGGGACGGGGACGGGTTACGAACGGCCGACCCGGCATCTCGACACCCGGTGTCACTTCGCCGGCCGCCAGGCCTCGGCCGCGACGGGGCTGAACGGGTTCATTTCGATGGTCCAGAACTTCTCGCTCACGTTGGCGACCTTCGAACTGACGGCTTGCAGGGTCGGAATGCTGGCGATCGGAACCGTGTAGACCAGCTCGTCAAGGCGCGCCGTGACCGCCCGCATCTTCGCCTCCTGCTGCTGAGGGTCCGCGGCGGTGGCAGCTTCGTGCATGAGAGTGGTCAGCTGGAGGTCGAGAGGGACGCCCAACGGGTTCGCCAATCCCTTCGGCCGGAACATCGTGAAGACCACCTCCGAGAGGCCGTTCGCTCCGTTGGTCATGATCACGGCGTCGTAGTTGCCCATCTGTTGGGCGACCACGCCCGGGGACGCGTCGCTGGGCACGAGATCGAGCGTCACTCCGACTTTCGCATAGGCCGCCTTGAGCGCCTGACCGACGGCGCTTCCCGGATCGAAGAACGACGGGTCGAGGACCTGGATTTTCAGTCCGTTGGCCTGTCCCGCCTCTGCGAGCAGCTGCCGCGCCTTCTCCGGGTTGTACGCGTACTGGTTCACGTCGCCCGCGTTGTAGCCCTCCGCGCCGTCAGCAACGACGGAACTGGTCGGGACCGCGTCGGTCCCGAAGATCGCCGTGGCGATGTCATGGCGCGGAGTCGCGTAGGCGAGGGCCTGGCGAACCCGCTCGTCGGCCAAGGGGCCGTTCGCGCGCTTGATCAGCGCCATCGAGGCAAATGATCCGAGCGGACCGCGAGCAATCGAGGCGCCGCTCTGCTTGACGGCGGACACATCCGTCGGGGCGATGTTGAGGGCCCAGTCCACCTCGCCCGACCTGATCGAGTTCAGCCGGGTCTGCGGGTTCATCACGGGCTTCAGGACGATCTTTTCGTACTTGATCGCGTCCTGGTTGTGGTACTGGCGATTCGGAACGTAGACGTACTCGACCGACTTGATGGTCCGGGTGGGATCAAGCTCGTAAGGCCCGATGCCGTCCGTGTCCGCGAGCAGGAGTTTGCGGTCGGCGGCGCTCTTGGGACCCACCACATATCCGACACCACTCTGGCCGGCGAGCAGGTAGAGGGCGTAGTGAGTGGAGACGGGCTCCGCGAACTGCACGTCGACCTTGTCCGACCCGGCGGCCTCAGCCTTCTCCAGCGGGTAGCTCAGGGAGGCGAACGGCCCAGGCGCCTGGAGGTACGAGTTCAGCGACGCAGCCGCGGCCTGGCCATCCAGCGGCGTGCCGTCCCCGAACTTCGCCCCCTGACGAAGCGTCAGGCGGAACGTGCGGTGCTCCTTGTCGACCCACGCCCAGGATGTGGCCAGACCCGGCTGCAGCTCGCCAGTAGAGGGAGAGATGTGGATCAAGGAGTCGTACGCGACGCTGCAGAAGACCAACGGGACACAGTTCGCCGTATCGAGATTGAGCGGATCGCCCGAGACCGAGATGGTCAGCGTCCTGCCGTTCGCGCCCCCGGCTGAGGAGCCGCTCGAGCAGGCGGAGACGCCGGATGCCAACGCCACGACGCCGGCGAGCACAGACGCCACACGGCGCCGGGTGGTTATGACGGACAAGAGACACCTCTGTCTAATGTGCGATGTTTATCTATGGCCAACGTAACCTCGACCACAATCCGCGTCAATGGTCCACCGCGCACCAAGCTCAGGCCCAGGTGGCACTGTTCGCCCATCTGGACGGCCGTGCTGGACACTCGATCTCTTGCGAATGTCCGACAGATAACCGACCATGTGCTCCAGTACCGAAGACCCGAGGAGCTGCCATGACCGACCCGCTTCCACCGATCGACTCACTGCGATACCGCGAAGTGATGGGGCACTACCCGACCGGCGTCACGGTTGTCACCGGAATCGCGGACGACGATGAGCCTGTGGGCATGGTCATCGGGACCTTCACCTCGGTCTCGCTCGATCCGCCGTTGGTCGCGTTCCTGCCCACTCGGGCGTCCAGGAGGTTCGCGCGACTTCGAACCGCACGATCCTTCTGCATCAACGTGCTCGCTCACGACCAGGTGGAGCTGTGCCGGACGATGGCGAGCCCAGCGCCGGACAAGTTCTCGAACGTCGAATGGACTGCGTCCTCGACCGGAGCGCCGGCAATCGCGGGAGCAGTGGCACACGTCCACTGTGCGCCGCAACAGGCCATCGAAGCAGGAGATCATTTCATCCAGCTCTGCGAGGTCGAGTCCATGGAGGTGCACCGGCAGGTCACGCCTCTGCTCTTCTTTCAGGGCGGATACGGCGGCTTCTCGCCCCACGGAATGACGGCCGGCGGCGATGCCGACCTGATCTCGGGAATCCGGCTCGCAGACCTGGCTCGCCCTCAGATCGAGGTCCTCGCCCACGATCTGGCCTGCGACGCCGCCGTGCTCGTTGCCGTGAACGAGTTCGAACTGACCACCGCGGCCACTGCTCACGGCGGATCCGCGGTCATGCGGGAGCTTCTCGGAGAGAGGTTGCCGATGAAGCCGCCACTCGGCGAGGCGTATGTCGCGTGGGCGTCGGACGAAGCCGCGGCACGATGGCTGACGATGGTGGGCAAGGACCCGGACCAGATCGAGGCCCACCAGCAGCGACTGGCAGCGATCCGGGCACGGGGCTACGCCGCGTGGCAGATCGCATCCAGCGGATCCAGCGATCAGGCCGACGTCGCGGCCATGATGGTCGAGTATGCCGCCGGCGACCTCACTCCGGTACGCGAGCGAGTGCTGTTGGCGCGCATGGCGGAGTCCATGCCGTCTGTGGACACCGCAGACTTCGCTGACGAACAGCAATACGACATCGGCGGCCTCATGGCGCCCGTCCTCGGCAAGGATGGCAACGTCGTACTGCTCCTCAGACTCGCCCAACTGCCAACGCCCTCCTCGGGCGAACAGATCAAGCGTTGGGCCTCGGATCTCCGAGCCGCCGCGGCGCAGGTTGAGGCAAGTCTGCTCGCGGGTGCGACAGCGGCGTGGGACGAATCCGCCCCGGCGGCGAGGGGCCTCCTTCAGGCCTGAACAACGAGGGTCTTGGCGACTCGTTTGTCAGTGGCGTGCTCGACCGCGGCCAGACCTTCTTGGAGGGCCCAACGCCCTCCCACCATCGGAGTCAGATCGATCCTCCCAGCGGCATGCAGCGCGATGACCGGGTCAAAGCCACCGATGTGCCCCATGCTGAACGTGTGGGTCACCGCGCGCCCCATCGTCGCCATCGGCCGGAACGCACCAGGCGGACCACCAACACCGAGATGCACGACGTGGCCACCAATGGCGAGCAGCTGCTGCGCCACGGACAGAACCTCCCCAGGGGCTCCGCTGGCATCGACGACGACATCAACGCCACGTCCAGCCGTTTCGTCTTGAACGACAGAGGGAAGCGCACTGGGCTCGAGCTCGCGTTCCGACCAGCCTCGATCCGCACCGAGCCGCTCGGCCAGGTCGACGCGGTCGGGGACCGGATCGAACGCCAGGACTTGAGCTGCCCCCGCTGCTCTGACCAACGCCACCGCTGCGAGCCCCAGCGGGCCGCACCCCAGGACCCCGACGCGCATGCCCGGCCGTAGGTGACGATCCACCTCGAACAGTCCGTTGTACACGATCGCGGCGGGCTCGCAGAGGGCTCCGACCTGGAAGACACTGTCGTCATCAAAGCGCTCTCGCAGCGCCTCCAGCGAACGAGCGTGGACGGACGGCACGACCGCGTATTCGGCGAGACCACCGTCGATGTCGAACCCGGCGAACTGTCCGTCCAGGCACGCATTGACACGACCACGTCCGCAGGCAGGACACCGGCCACACGGCCGGAGCGTCTCGACTGCTACCGCATCACCGGCCCGAAGGCCACTCACCGCAGAGCCGACCTCGATGACTTCCCCCGCGAACTCGTGCCCTGGGACGAGCGGGAGAGCCATTCGATACGGGAGGGTGACGTAGCCGTCACCATCAGTAGCCGTCATTCGTAGCGTCGACACAGCGACGCCGCTGGCGCGGACACGGACGAGCACATCAGTCGCAGACCTCAGGACGGGATCCGGAAGGGTGACGGCAGCCCATTTGGGGTGCCGCCACACCTGGCTTGCGTTGCGCGCCCATCGACCCGCGATCTCCTCCTCGTCAGGTACGTATCCCGGCCGGGGCTGCCAGTCACCGGTGACGACAAGGGCTCGCATCGCCCACCTCCAAACATCCAACAAATAACAGTCTGATAGTATGCTGACAGACAGGGCCTTCAGTGCGGAAACAGCCGACGAATCCACCTACTGGTAGGACGAGCAGTGTTGGATAAAATCGAAGTTATGCCCTTCAGTCCCGAACCAGTCCGCCGGCCCCGCGAGCAGGTCGAGAAGCAGCTTCGCGACGCGATCATGTCCTCGACGTTCAAGCGTGGCGAACGCCTGCCGAGCGAAGCTGAGTTGTCGCGCGAGTTCCAGGTCAGTCGTTCAACGGTCCGGGAGGCGCTTCGCGTACTCGCGTCGGAGGGGCTCATCTCCAAGGTCCCAGGCGCCGGCGGTGGAAGCTTCGTCCAGAAGGTCGACCACGAGTCGCTCACCAGCCTGATCTCAGGCTCGCTGGAGACCATCCTCAAGTTCGGCAGCCTCACGATGGACGAGATCAACGATGTCCGCCGGATGCTCGAGGTTCCTGCCGCGCGGCTCGCCGCGCAAAACCGCACACAGGATCAAGTGGCCGAGTTCACCCGGCTGATCGACCGTCAGAACGAGATGATGAACCAGCCGTCGCGCGATTCACGCGACCCCGAACTCTTCGAGCTCGGTCAGTCGATCTTCACACTGGTGGCCGAGGCGAGCGGCAACAGACTGCTCGCGTCCTTCGTCTCCGCGATGAGTGGCGTCACCATCCCCGTGTACATGCGCGACCTACCGGCCGAAGATGCCGCAGCCGCCCGCGACCTGACCGGCGTGCTCGTCGACGCGATCGTTCGCGGCGACGGCGACAAGGCAGCCGCAGCCATGACCTCGCAGCTCGACATGGTCCACCGCCACGCGCTCTGAGCGGAGACCTGCTTCCGCCCAGAGCGTCCTCATGTCGGCTCAGCCCAAGGTCCGGGCCGTCCACGTCCGCGCCATCGAATCTTCGATGATCATGTTCACGTGGCCCCACGCCTGCGACAGGTCCCGATAGGCGCGCTCCATCCGCTCTCCGTTGACCGCCGCCGACGAGCCCGCTGTACGGAAGATCGTGTCCTGCACCGTCGACCAGGCGAGCCGGGTCGCCTCGCGGCACATCATGTTGAGCATCATGTCGTCGGCTGTCGTGAACGGTTCGCCGCCGGCTGCGGCGCGGTGGCAGATCTCCATCCAGCGCTCCGCCGTGTCGTGGATGATCGCCTGAGCCGAGTTCAACCGAGCGGTGGCGAGGCCGAACCAGCGCTGGTAGTCAGGGTCGCTGAGCCGTGCGACCGGCGCCCGCCCGGCGTCACCTGCGGTCTTTCGTTCCCGCATGAGGCGCTCGTACTCATCCAGCGCACCGAACGCCCCACCAACGAACACGGTCGCCAGGCCCAGGCCGAAGAAACCTTGACCTGGCGCCAGATGCATGGGGTTGCCATGCTGTTCGAAACCTGGCGACGTGTGCGAGCTCCTGATGTCAACCTGCATGGTGCCCTCAAGGACATGGTCGTTCGGCAGGAAGGCGTCGTGGAAGACGATGGTGTTCGACCCGCTGCCTTTCAGCCCGAGCGTGTTCCCCCAGTCGTCCTTGATCTCATAGGCGTCCCGAGGCGCAACGAAGAGCATCTGCTGAACCGGCGCGCCCCCGGCCGGCCCATACTCGAACGCCTGGCCCACGTAATGGGTGGAGTACGGCGACCCTGACGAGTAGGGATGCGTGGTGTTGAGTCGCCATCCACCGTCGACCCGGATCGCCGGGCCACCCGGTCGCGCCGTTGAAGGGATCACGACGTGACCGTCCCTGAACACCACGTCCTGGGCCGACTTCGGCCAGAGCGAGCTGACCAGCAGAGCATGGCTCGCGCCAAGGCACAGGCACCAGCCGGTGGACATGCAGCCTCGCGCAACCTCGCCCATCAGTCGCACGAAGTCAGGCATCGTCCATGCCAGGCCGCCGTAGGCCCTGGGCACCAGGAGCCTGTAGTAGCCGGCGTCCTTGAAGACTTGGTGCATCTCGGGCGAATAGGTTGTGCGGGCCTCGGTAGCGGCCTGCTCTGCGACCAGTTGCGGGCGGAGCGAACGCGCGATCCCGAGCGCCACTTCAAGAGTGAGGTCCTGCTCGGCAGGCACCGAACCCTGCCGGGCATCGAGCGTGATGTTGTCAGACATTATTCCCTCACTCTAGTTGTAGGATCGATGTTGCGCTGGCGATGTCGACGGACGCACGCAGCGACAGGGCGTCGCGCAGTGACCGCTCGGTCCGGTACTCGCGCAGATAGCCGTAGCCGCCGTAGACCTGCAGCGCCGCGTCCGCGACCTCCAGAGCGACGTCGCAGCCCAGCCTTGCGACAGCGATCGCACCCAGCGTGTCCGGCGCACCTGCGAAGACCGCGTGTGTGAGGGCGGCTGTGCGCTGCAGTTGGTCGTTCAACGACGCCCGGACCACGGGCAAGGCATCCAACGGGCCGCCGAACTGGTGTCGCTGCGCGGCGTAGACGCTCGCCGCATCCACGGCAGCTCCGGCGATGCCGGCCGCGACCACCGCAAGTCCCACGAGCAGGCTCGACCGCACTGCCGCCGCATCGGAAGGCAGACGGCGCACGGAGCTCGAGGTTCCATCAAGGGTGAGCGTCACCGTGCGAAGGCTGCTGAGGCCGGTCGTCCGTTGTGTTCGGCCAACGGAGATCCCCGCCGGCTCGATCAGCACCGACTCGTCCCCCAGCATCACCACGTGAGCGCTGTCGGGATCGAATGCGTCGAATCGATCGATCTGCCCCGTCCACCGCCCACCTGCGGGATCAACCGACACGTGGAGCGCCGAGGACTCCAGCACGACGATCTCGATCTCGCCTGAGTGGAGCAGCGCGCGGATGTCATCGTGCGCATCCCCGGGTACGGCGAGCGCCGCCGCGTGGGCGTGCGCACAAGCAACGCCCAGTTCGGGCACCACGCGGCTGATTCGCTCGATCACCAACGCGGTGAGCTGCCAGTCAGCGCCGCCACCCCCGAGCTCTTCGGGCACCCCGACGGTCCACAACCCGAGAGCGGCCAGCGCACCTGGTAACTCGCGGACCTTCGCGACGTCGTCAGGATCCACGCCACTGACCATCTTGTCGACGATGTCGAGAACGTCGCGCTGATCGGAACTCAGCGCAGGTCCGAACCAACTCACGACCAGAACTTCCCGGGGTCTGGCGAACGCCGATCGGCGAAGGCGTTGCTCGTCTCGTGCGCCTCCTGCGTGGTCAAGTAGAGGGTGAGGAGCTGGTCGTGTGCCAGGCGGGCCTGACCGGCGACACCGTTGTGGCGCCCGGAGAATGCCGCCTTGAGTCCGGCGATCGCGAGCGGACTCCTCGACGCGATCTCGGCTGCGACCTCCTGCGCGCGAGCGACCAACTCGGAGGCGGGTGCGACCTCGTTGACGAGACCCATGGCGAACGCTTGATCAGCGGTGTACTTGCGGTTGAGGTACCACATCTCCTTCGCCCGCTTCCGGCCGATCGTGTCCTCCAGGTACCAAGTCCCGTAGCCGGCATCGAAACTGCCCACCATGGGGCCGACCTGTCGAAACACGGCGCTATCGCTGGCGACGCTCAAGTCGCAGACGGTGTGCAGGACGTTTCCGCCGCCCACCGAGAATCCGTTGACGGCCGCGACAACGGGCTTCATCGTCGTGTCGATTGCCTGATAGAGATCGATGATGGGCAGAACCTGTGAGTGGTCGAGGGACGTCATCGGATCGTGCTCGCCGCCGATGCAGAAGAACTTGTCCCCCGCACCGGTCAGGACCGCTGCCCGCAGATCTGGATCGAGCCGGAACCTCTGCAGGGCGTCCGTGAGCTCACGGCAGGTCTGGACGCGCAGTTTGTTGCCGGCGTCCGGCCGGTTGATGGTCCAGGTGACGACTGGCCCGTCGACAGTGGCGAGGATGTCCTCGTAGGCAGGTGCATTCACGCCGGCACCTGCCCCGTCCGGAAGCCCCGGCCGTTCTTGGTCCCGTGATAGCCGGCTGCCACCATTTGACGCAGAAGGGGCGGCGATACGTAACACGGATCCTGGGTGGCTTCGTAAGCGCTTGTCGTCGCGTGATCATGGACATCGAGCCCGATCAGGTCGAGAAGCTCGAGCGGACCGAGCTTGTAACCCAGACCGAGCTTGAGCGCTGTGTCGATGTCCTCGGCGGTTGCGAGACCGTCGTCGTACTCCTGGATGACGTCGTTGAGGTACGGCATCAACAGGTGATTGACCAAGAACCCAGGACGGTCCTTCACGATGACAGGGTCCTTCCCGAACGACTCGACGAGGGAGACCAACCGTTCGACAACGGTCTCGTCGGTCTGCAGCGCTCGCACGACCTCCACCACGCGCATCAGTTGCGCAGGGTTGAAGAAATGCAGTCCCGCGAACCGCTCGGGGCGGGGAAGGGCGGTGGCGAGATCCGTGACGGACAGCGCCGAGGTGTTCGTCACGATCACGGCGGAATCGCCGACCTCGGCAGCGACTCGCGCCAGAATCTCCCGCTTGGTGTCAGAGTTCTCGGTGGCTGCTTCGATGACCAGATCCGCGCCCGCGATGTCGTGGACGTCGGTGGTTCCCGTGATCCTGCCCAGGACGGCGTCGCGCTCGTTCTCCGTCAGCTTGCCGCGCGCGACGCCGCCGTCGAGAAACGTGCGCACCGCTGCCAACCCGGTCTCGAGCCGGCCCGTGTCCAACTCGAGGACAGTCACCGCCCGCCCCGATTGTGCGACGACCTGGGCTATGCCCGCGCCCATCGTTCCAAATCCGACGACGCCCGTGCGAGCGAAGTCGATGTGGATGTCGCTCATGTGTCTCCTCCGTCGTCGCTTCAGGACCCGAACAGCCGGGTGTCGTCGTAGGTGTAGAAGCCGCGGCCGGTCTTTCGGCCCAGGTCTCCGGCCGCGACCATGCGCTCGACCATCGGGGGCGGGAAGTACCGAGGGGCGCGCAGTTGCTCATAGAGCCTCGTGGCAACCTGCTGATGGATGTCCAGACCGACGATGTCGAGCAGTTGGAACGGCCCCATGGGGTGCCCGAGCGCACCGGTCACCGCTGCGTCGATGGACTCCACCGTGCCGAGCCCCGATTCCAGGGCGGCGATGCATCGGTTCTCCCATGGGATGAGGAACCTGTTCACGATGAATCCGGGGCGATCCTTCGTGACAACCGTCGTCTTGCCGAGCGAGTCCAGGAAGTCGACCGTGGCCTTGTGCGCCCAGTCCGCCGTGTGCCGTCCGTGCGCAACCTCTACGAGCTTCATGAGGGGCGCAGGGTTGCAGTAGTGCGTGCCTACGACGCGCTCTGGGTGGCGTGAACCTGAGGCAATCCCCGTGACGGAGAGCGTCGAGGTATTGGTGTGAATCAGAGCGCTCGTCGAGACGATCTCATCGAGGCGGGCGAGGAGCTCCTTCTTCAGCGACAGGTTCTCGAAGACGGCCTCGACGACGACGTCCGCGTCGGCGATCTCGCGCAGTTCGGTGACTCCGACCAGCTTTGACTTGGCTTCGAGCGCATGTTCTTGGTCGAGCTTGCCGAGGTTGACGCTCCGATCGAAGAAGCCGTTGACGGTGGCGACACCTCGACGCAGGTTTGTTTCGTCGACGTCGTAGAGGAGGGTGCGATAGCCCGCGCGACTCATGACGGTCGCGATACCGGATCCCATTGTGCCCGCCCCGAGGACGGCTACCGTGCTGCGCTGATTCATGGGTTTCCTATCGACCCTCACTGAAGTGACTGGCCGCCGTCGATGACGGCGATCGAGCCGGTGGTGTACTCGGACTGGGGTCCGACCAAGAGCAGGAGCCACGGCGCCAACTCGTCAGGGCTGCCCATACGGCGAGCGGGGATCGTCTTGAGTACCTTTCCCGTGAATTCCTCGTCCGCGCGCAGGTCCGCGTTGATGTCGGTCACGAAATAGCCCGGCGCAACGGCGTTGACCTGAACGTTGTGGCGCGCCCATTCCACTGCCATCGACCTGGTGAATGCCATGACCGCGGCCTTGGAGGCGCAGTAGGCGGCGTGGTTGGGAGTGCCCTTGAGCGCGAAGCTCGACGCCACATTGAGCACCTTGCCCGATCTTTGGCCGACGAAGTGGCGACCAGCGGCTTTCGTAGCGAGGAACGTCCCGCGGAGGTTGGTGTCGATGATCCGATCCCAATCCTCGGCGGGCTGGTCCAGCAGCGGCGTCGTGGTGAGGACACCGGAGTTGTTGACCAAGATGTCGACGCGCCCGAAGGTCTCGACCGTTGCCGCGACCATCCGCTCGACAGCGGCCTCGTCCGTGACGTCTGTCGGGCAGGCAAGTGCTTCGCCGTTCGATGCCTTGATCTCGGTTGAAAGCTCCTCCAGGTGCACGGCGGTGCGCCCGGCGAGGGTGACTGAGGCACCGGCATCGGCGAGTGCGAGGGCCATTGCCTTCCCGAGGCCGCGGCCTGCCCCTGTCACGACGGCGACCTTGCCGTCCAACACCCTGTTCATCTGAGATCCTCCGAGGAGACCCCGTCCTTCAGGACGGGGAGGAGTTGGCCCCCTGTGGAGCAGGGCAGGAACAGCCGTGCCGCCGTCGAGGCGATACGGCGTTCACGACCCGCCCGCATGGGGCACATGGCAGCTTCGGTATTTTGTGGACGGTGAACGGGCAGGTGAAGCGGGCGTTCAAGTTCCGCTTCTATCCGAGTGAGGCGCAGGCGGCCGAGCTGTCGCGCACGTTCGGGTGTGTCCGCAAGGTGTACAACCTGGCGTTGCAGGCCCGTACGGAGGCGTGGACCCAGCGCGGGGAGCGAGTCGGTTACGAGGCCACCTCGGCGTTGCTGACCACCTGGAAGCGCACCGACGAGTTGGCGTTCCTGGCCGAAGTGTCGGCGGTGCCGTTGCAGCAGGCGTTGCGGCATCTGCAGACGGCGTTCGGCAACTTCTGGGCGAAGCGTGCCCGCTTCCCCAGATTCAGGTCGCGGAAGAAGTCCCGTATGTCGGCGGAGTACACACGCTCGGCGTTCCGCTGGCGTGACGGGACGCTGACACTCGCGAAGATGGCCGAGCCGCTGGACATCCGCTGGTCCCGGCCACTGCCCGAAGGGGCGGTGCCCTCGACGGTGACCGTGTCGCGGGACGCGGCCGGGCGCTGGTTCGTGTCCCTGTTGTGCGAGGACACGAGCGTGACGCCGTTGGCCGTCACCGATGCGGTGGTAGGCATCGATGTCGGTCTCGATCACCTGTTGGTGCTGTCGACCGGGGAGAAGATCGGCAATCCGCGGCACGAACGCCGGGACAGGGAACGTCTGGCCAGGGCGCAGCGGTTGTTGTGCCGCAAGCAGAAGGGCAGCAACAACCGGGCCAAGGCCCGTGTCAAGGTCGCCCGTGTGCACGCCCGGATCGCCGACCGGCGCACGGACTACCTGCACAAGATCACTACTCGGCTCGTGCGTGAAACCCAAACGCTCGTGATCGAGGATCTCGCGGTGTCGAACATGCTCGGCAACCGTCGCCTGTCCCGTGCAATCAGTGACGCGGGCTGGCGGCAGTTCCGGCAGCAACTGGAGTACAAGGCGCAGTGGTACGGCAGAGACGTGATCGTGGTTGATCGCTGGTTCCCGTCGTCCAAGCTGTGCTCGGCCTGCGGTGCGCCGGCGGCGGAGATGCCGCTGCACGTGCGCACGTGGACCTGCGGCTGCGGCACGACCCATGATCGGGACGTGAACGCGGCACGCAACATTCTGGCCGCCGGGCTGGCGGTGACAGTCTGTGGAGCCGGTGTAAGACCTCAACGGAACCCTCCGGGCGGGCAGTCGGCGACGAAGCAGAAAACCCCGCGGCGCGAGCCGTAGGAATCTCCCTCGTTCACGAGGAGAGGAAGTCAACGCATCTCCTTGATCACATTCGCGATCTCGCGGCTGATCAGCAGTCGCTGGATCTCGTTGGTTCCGTCGTAGATTCGAGTGACCCGGGCATCTCGGAGGCATCGCTCGACGCCGAGCAGGGCGAGGTCGCCATACGGTCCAAGCAGCGCCGTGGCGCCGAGGGCGACATCCCAGCCGAGGTCCGTACAGGCCTGCTTCATGAGCCCGATCTGACCCGGACTCGTGTCGGGGTCGGCGTCGACCTGACGGGCGACCGCGTGCAGAAGCAGCCGACCCTGCGCGATCCGGCTCCGCCACCCAGCCAACTCGTGAAGCGCGTCGGCCGGAACCTGACTGCCGTGGATGCGCCGCAGCACCGCGAGCGTCCGGGCATAGGCTCCCCGGGCGATCCCGACGCCCTGCGCTGCAGCGCTGATCCGGGACTTGATGACGGACCGCATCACGATTGACCAGCCCGCACCCTCGTCGCCGAGGCGGTTCGCGGCAGGCACGGCCACGTCGTCGAAGAACAACTCGGCGGTCGACGACCCGTGCATACCCAGCTTGTCGAACGGACTGCCGTGGGTGACACCAGGCCACGACGCCTCTACGACGAAGGCACTCACACCACCTCGCCTCGACGTTCGGTCGGTGGTCGCGAAACACACGATCACGTCCGCGCGATCACCGGTGGTGATGAAGGTCTTGTTGCCGTTGAGGCGGTATCCGTCGCCCTGCAGGACCGCAGTCGTACGAAGACTGGAGACGTCACTGCCTGCATCAGGTTCCGTGATCGCCATGGATCCGTAGGCGGTACCCGAGAGCAGCGACGGAATGTACTGCTGGCGGACGGGTTCCGATCCGGCAACCAGGATTGGGTAAGCGGTGTGGGTCTGCGTCATGAAGACGAGGCTCGTTGCCCCGCAGGCCGCGGCGATCTCCTCCATGACTACCGCGTAGGCCACAGTGGAGTCGCCGGTACCACCGAGCTCCTCGGGGAAGACGAGCCCAGAGAGTCCGGCCAAAGCCAACGCCTGATAGCTCTCGTGAGCGAACTTCCCTTCGCGATCCAGCTCCAGTGCGCGGGGAGCCACCTCGCGCGCGACGATGCCGCGCGCCACGTGGCGCAACGTCATCTCGCGCTCGGTGAGCGACTGGTCCACAGCAGGCTCGTCGAGGAGGTCGTGCAGCCTGAGATAGGTGTCGGCCACACGGTCGAGCTCAAGCGGCTGCATCTGCATCACCTATCGCCCCCGGCCGCAAACGCCGGGGCACGCTTGGCGAGAAACGCGGCGACGCCTTCGGCACCTTCCGGACCGCTGGTCGCGACTGCGGCCAGCCCGGTCTCCATGGCAAGGCCGGCGTCGATGGCCGCGTCCGCGCCCATGTCAAGCGCCGCGAGGATCGCCCGTACCGCCTGTGGACCCTTGGTAGCCACCTCACGAGCGAGGTGAAGCGCAGCCTCGCACGGGTCCCCCGCCACAGGCTCGACCGGGGTGAGCCCCCATGCGAAGGCCCGCGCCGCGTCAATCCGTGCTCCCGTCACCATGACATGAGCCGCTGCCGCTCGGCCAATCAGCCTGGGCAGGCGTTGAGTCCCGCCGTAGCCGGGTATCAGGCCCAGACCCGCTTCAGGAAGCCCGAGGGTCGCGTGGTCCGCGAGGACGCTGAAGGTCGACGCCAGCACGAGTTCGAATCCACCGCCCAGGGCCAGCCCGTTGACCGCGGCGATCACGGGAACGGTCGAGCGCTCGATGGCGCGCAGCGTCGCCTGACCGTCCGCCAGCACCGCATAGGCGTCGTCCGGCCCGAGGCCGACCAGCTCCTTGAGGTCGGCGCCGGCACAGAACGCCTTCCTGCCGGCACCGGTCAGGACGACGGCGCGGGCCCGTGCGCCAGGGGCCTCCATGACGGCCGACTTCAGTCCACACAGGACTTCACGGTTGAGCGCGTTGTGTGCGTTCTGCCGGTTGATGGTCACTACTCGGACCGGCCCCTGATCCTCCACCAGGACTGCCGGAGGCGGCAGATCAGACATGTGGCTTCTCCTTGGTGACGAGGCCGACTTCGATCAACATCGACTCGATCTCCGCGCTCGAGAAACCGAGGCCGGCCAGCACGGACTCGGTGTCGGCGCCGAGTTCGGGAAACCGCTCGTTCCTGGGCTCGGCGTTCGACGCGAGCCGGAACGGCGCGTGGACCGTGATGAGCGAGCCGTCTGATCCAGGGACCGGCAACAGCCCGCGCCGCGCTTGGACATGCGGATCGGACACCACCCTCGACAGCGTCTGAACCGGGGCAGCCGGCACGCCGGCGCCTTCGAAGGTGGTCAGCCATTCGGCCACTGGCCTGGTCATGATGACCGCGGCGATGCGTGCTGTGATCTCCGACCGATGCCGTCGCCGGCCCGCGTTGTCGGACAGGGCCGGGTCCGCCGCCATCTCCGCCAACCCGAGCACTGCGCACAACCGCGTCCACATCTGGTCGTTTCCCGCCGCGATGACCATCAAGCCATCGGCGGCCTGGAACGGCTGGTAGACGGCGAGAACCGAGTCGGTACCGCCGCTGGGGCGGGGTTCCGGCTCTCCAGCGTGGAACGAGGCGAGTCTCGGCGCCATCAGCGCAAGGTCCGTGTCGAGCAACGAAACGTCGATGACATCGCCCTGGCCGGTGATCGCCTGCCGGACCGCGGCAGCCGACACAGCCAGCGCCGCACAGATCCCGGTGACGATGTCGGACAGGGCCGTCGACACGCGCTGCGGACTGCGCCCTAGCTCTCCGGTGACCGACATCAGACCCGAGCGAGCCTGGGCAACGAGGTCGTATCCCCGAAGATGTGCATCCGGACCATCCAGGCCGAACCCGGACAACGCGCAGTAGATGAGCCGTGGGTTGCGCGTCAGCACCGACTTCGGGTCGATCCCGAGCTCGACCAACTTGGCGGGGTTGGTGTTCTGCACCAACACATCCGACGAATCGATCAGTCGGGCGAGCACCTTTCGTCCGGCGGCGGATCGAATGTCGAGGCATATCGACCGCTTGTTGCGGTTGGCCGACGCGAACCACGCCGACGCGCCGTCCGCGAACGGCGGCCCCCAAGCCCTGGCGTCGTCTCCGGAGCCCGGACGCTCGACCTTGATCACGTCAGCGCCGAGATCCGCCAGGTACATCGTGGCTGTCGGTCCGGCGTACGACGTGGAAAGGTCGATGATCCGCAAACCACTGAGTGGTCCGGCTGACTGCGCGCTCACATGCCGTCCGGCGGGGCGCCCGGCATCCGGCGGTGTCCCCACACGTTCTCGATGGTGTGGACGGTCGGGACCCAGGTCGCGTCATCGATGATGATGCCCCCGACGCCGTACTCCACCTCACACTTCGATGGCGTTTGACAGTAGAACGACACCATCAGGTCGTTGATGTGCTTGCCGATCGAGCTGTTGAGTCGCGCGGCACCATCCAGGACCTTGTCGAGCGCGTGACCAACCGTGTCGAGGTCGTCGACCTCGATCATGAAGTGGTGGAGACCCGGCTCGAGCCCGGTCTTCGTCGGCATCATCGCCAGGCTGTGGTGCCGCGGGTTGCAATGGGTGAACAGAACGTCGAAACGCGGTGTCCGGACGCGGTCGGACTCGAGGAAGCCAAGCGTTTCCAGGTAGAAGCGCTCAGCCTCATCCATGTCCGGCACGACCAGCACCGCATGCCCGAGCCCAAGCTCTCCGGTGACAAAGGTGGCGCTCGTCGGTGACTTGAACGGCGTCGACGGCGTCTCCTGGCCGTAGAAGAACTCCAGGTTCGTACCTGCCGGATCGACAGCTCGGACAAGGTCGGCGACACTCCGCTCCTTGGCGAGCATCGGATCGCGCGTGGTTTCGACGCCAATGCGGCCAAGCGCCGACACCACCTCCTCGAGCGCGGCCGCGTCCGCGACCTCCCAACCGATGAAGTCGCAACTCCCGTCGCCGAGGGTCACCGAGACACGAAACGCACGCTCGTCGGCGCGCAACAGCAGGCGATCGGGGTTGGATTCGACGATTTCGAGGCCAAGCACAGTGGTACCGAACTGTCCCCAGGCGTCCAGGTCGACAGCAGTCAGGCCGACATAGCCAAGGCTCGACACCAGCGGCGCACGCTGGCCTGCCGCGGTTGCTGACACCACGATCACTCTCCCTCGAGGGCCGCGGTTCCCCTCGGCCTTTTCGGTCTGACATTTGCCATCTTTGGATCCTGACAAACCTCAGACTTTGCGTCAAGGTGTTGTCGTCGTAGTTTTCCTCTCCGACGACCAGTGACTGGAGCACCCCATGCCAGCCATCCCGGACAACACCGCTTCCTCAGGTGTCGGCGCCCCCGTCTGGGTCCCTGATCCGAAGGACGCCGCCCGCAGCCGGCTCGCGGAGTTCGCGGCGCTCATCGAAGACGCGCACGGCACTCGGTTCCACGATTACGACGACCTCTGGGCCTGGACTGTCGAGCATCTGGAGGAGTTCTGGGCGGCCGCGTGGGACTACTTCGACATGCGTTCCGAACCGGCACCGACCACGGTGCTCGCCTCGGCGGAGATGCCCGGCGCGACCTGGTTCCCCGGCGTGAACCTCAACTACGTCAGTCATGTCTTTCGGGAACGCGATGCGGGCGCTGTCGCTGTCGTCGAAGTGACCGAGCCGGGGGCGAGCCGGTCGCTGACGTGGGGTGCTCTCGAAGACCAGGTCGCCGCCGTCGCGGCAGCCCTGACAGAGCGTGGGATCAAACGAGGTGACCCGGTCGTCGCGTACATCCCCAACTGCGCCGCCGCGATCGTCGCGTTCCTGGCGACCGCCAGCGTCGGAGCGGTGTGGTCGTGCTGCGGACCGGACTACGCGGCCGAGGCCGCCGCAAACCGGCTCGCACAACTGGAACCGCGTCTGCTGCTCGTTGCTGATGGCTACCACTTCGGTGGCCGGGCCTTCGATCGCCGCGACGAAGGTGCTCGGCTCCTCAAGCTGCTGCCGACCGTCGAGCACGTCGTGCACGTGGCGCATCTCGGCCTTCCACCGATCGTGGCCGATCGCCACGTTGCGACGTGGGACGAGGTCTTGGCGACGGCGCATGACGCCTTGGCGCCGACACCGGTGCCGTTCGACCACCCTCTGTGGGTGCTCTACTCCTCCGGAACGACGGGAATCCCGAAAGGCCTCGTACATGGTCACGGCGCAGTGACCCTCGACTACCAGAAGCACGTCGGGTTACAGCTCGACGCCAGTGCGGCGGACCGCATGCTCTGGTACACGACGACCAACTGGATGATGTGGAACTTCGCCGTCAACATGTTGCTCATCGGCGGCTCGATGGTGGCCTACGACGGGAGCCCGACCCACCCGACGCCGGACCGGCTCTGGGAGGTTGCCGTCGAACACGGCGCCACGATCCTTGGCGCGAGCCCGGGCTACCTCCAGGCATGCGAGCGGCACGGCACCCAGGTGCCTTCCGAACACCAACTCCGCATGATCGGGGCAACCGGCTCACCCGTGCCGCCGGCTGCGTTCCATTGGATTCGTGCGCAGCTGGGCGACCGCATGCCGCTCGTCTCGATGTCCGGCGGAACGGACATCGTCTCGGCCCTCGCCACCGGATCTCCGACAAAGCCGATCTGGCCTGGCGAGCTCTCGGCGCGGCCGCTGGGCGTTGCCGTCGACACGTGGAACGAATCCGCCGAACCTGTCCGGGGGACCGTCGGCGAGTTGGTGGTGACCAAGCCGATGCCGACGATGCCGGTGAAGCTCTGGAACGATCCGGACGGGTCAAGGTATCGAGCGGCGTACTTCGACGTTTACCCCGGCGTCTGGCGCCACGGCGACTGGGCGACCATCACCGAACGCGGAAGTGTCGTGATCCACGGCCGCTCAGACGCGACCCTGAACCGCAACGGCATCCGATTGGGCAGCGCCGACATCTACGAGGTCGTCGAGAAGTTGCCAGAAGTGGCCGAGGCGCTGGTCGTCGGCATCGACCTGCCGGACGGCGGCTACTGGATGGCCTTGTTCGTCGCACTTGAGGGCGATCGCGTCCTCGACGACGACCTTCGCGCCCTCATCTCCGACGAGCTGCGCGTTCACGCGTCGCGGCGGCATGTGCCGGACGCGATCCTCCAGGTGGCCGCCATTCCGCACACCAGGACCGGCAAGAAGCTCGAGGTGCCCATCAAGCGGATCCTTCAGGGTGCAGACCCCGAGCAAGTTGTCAGCCGGGATGCGATCGATGACCCGACCCTGTTGGAACACTTCGAGAAGATCGACGTGCCCAAGACATCCGCCTAACAGGAGCCGTCGTCTCGGGCCGCCACGACCAGCCCGGTAAGCGGCCTGTCGTCGCTTTCGAAGTGTGAGCTGTGCATCCTCTTCGAGCGGCACGGCGGTAGAAGCGTTCGCGGCGGTCCATGGTTAACCAACAGTAATCGAAGCACGGATCGACAGCCCTCGACATCAGCGCCTATTCACGTGGATGCCCATGGTGTCGTCTCAAGACAATTCCGTTCAACATCGCAGAGAGGGACTGGGCAGGCGTCCAACTGATCGCCACCCTGGTTCGCCATGCGCCAGACCTCGCGGCTCAGCTCGACATCGCAACGTGGACCCGATGGGCCCACGCAATCGCCGCCACGTGGAACGGGCACGAACAAAACGACGTCCACATAAGACACGAAGTCGTGGACGCCGCGCTCCGTGTCGCGACCACACAGATGATCGACGCCGCATTTGACCATCTCGACGACCTGCAGGCCGCACAGTGCACAGTCGACTCGCATCCTGTCTACACGCGACTTGCCGAACACATCGCCGCTGAACTCGCCGATCGGCTCATCGCCCATCGTTACACGAACGAGTTAGCCCGCGGACTGCTTGAGATAGTTGCTGTTTACCCCAGCTCAGGCCGCCGCACGGCTACAGATGCGGGAGTCGTGGCTGCGCAGGCGCGCCGCCCAGCGCCGGGTGGCGTGTTCGTTTCTGGGCAAGCATCTGAGGTTCTCTCGTGTGGATCTGGAAGCGATCGTCGCGGACGCGCGCAGGCCACCAGCGGCACCACGTCCGCGGATACCGCGCGGTCGAACCCGCCGCTGCTGACGCTGATCAACGGACTTCGTTGCGTGGCAAGAGATTTCTGCCACGAGGTGACCACATACCGCTGGCTCTTTGCCACGAACCGAGCGTCAATGCCTGCTGCCCGAAACACGGCCACTGTACATAAAGGAGACTCCACAGTGGCATGGATAGAGAAACACGGTGGCGGGTTCCGCGTCCGCTACCGGCTCGACGACCAGACGCTGATGACCGAGAACGGGTTCGACACCAGAACCGCGGCAGCCGACCGGATCAACGAGCTCAACTACGAACTACGACGCGGCACCTGGGTCGACCCGCGCGCCGGACAGACACTGCTGGGCGACTGGGTCCAGACCTGGGCAGACGCGCACGATGTCAGCCCAGGAACGTGGGCGAAGTACAACTGCCACCTCGACAACAACATCCTGCCCAAATTCGGCACCACCCCGATCGCCGAGATCAAACGCATCACCATCAAGGCGTGGGTGAAAACCCTCCGGCCCAAACTCGCTGACGCCACTGTGGCCGACGTGATCACCCTGCTGTACTCGTCGTCACCGCCGCCTACACCGGCATGCGGTGGGGCGAACTGGCCGCACTACAGTGGACCAACGTCCACTTCGACGAACCACGACTCAAGGTAGATCCGGACGTGGGGGCGCTACACGAGATCGGTGGCACGCTCACACTTGGCCCGCCGAAGACGTCAGCCAGCGTCCGGACCGTGCACCTGCCGCCGTTTCTCGCCGCACTGCTCTACCTGCACCGTCAAGACCACGGTGACGACCAATTCGTCTTCACCGGTACCGACGGTGGGCTAATGCGGCGCTCGAACTTCCGCAACCGCGTCTGGATCCCCGCCGTCGAAGGAGCAAAGACCAGAGGCTGGGCACCGCTGTCCCCCGGCCTGCACTTCCATGATCTACGCCACACGCACAAAACCTGGATGATCGAAGACGGCATTCCCGAAGTCGCCCAAGCTCGGCGGCTCGGTCATCGGCAGCCTGGCGTGCGAGACATCTACTCACACGTCAGCCAGGTGATGGTCGACCAGTTGCTGGCCGGGCTTCAGCGGCGCTGGGAGCGGACCATCACCACGGAGCGACAGAACACTACCGAGTCGCAAATGGGTTCAAGATCGTTTGCTCCCAATGTGCTCCCAGGACAACAAAACGGCCCGTCTGCGATGATCGCTGACGAGCCGTGTGACCAGTGTGTATAACTGGTGGGCGATACTGGGATTGAACCAGTGACCTCTACCGTGTCAAGGATGATCCAGGCCGTTGCGGCCTGCGGATTTGCAGATAGTCGCTGATCAGACCGCCTTGTTCCTCCTCGTTGCAACTAGTTCAGACGAGTTCTGACGGGTTTCGATCCCCACGAAATCCCCATTCGATCTTGTACGAGGAGATCCTCAAGTGCCACGTCGATTCTCACATCCAGTCACCGAATGTAATCTTGCTTCTCTCCCTCGCATCGTGCTTGACGCTGCCAAACTTCGTCACCACACATTGGTTTCCGCGACGGAGCTACACGCAGAAGGCCCTGTGTCCGACCAGAGGTTTTCCAGCGGCGCGCTATCGACAGAAGACCCCTTCCAGGTGGACAACCCCAGTGGTGATGCCTGATGGCCACCTCCGACGACAACTCGGCACTCCAGCCGTCGACCGAGCCAACAGCCATCCTGCGGGCTGTCACCGTGATCATGGGTACGGTCATTGGACTCACGTTCCTATTCGGTTTCGGCAATGTCCTCAACCTCGCCCTCCGCCTAGGAGTGCCCTTCTGGGTGGCTCCGCTCGTCGCACCTGCGGTCGACCTTTCGATCCTCGGGCTCCTGTTGGGCACTCGGCATCTGGCACTCACCGGTGCCTCCCCAGACGTGCTGCGGCCGGCCCGTCGGCTGCTGATCTTCGCGAGCGTTGTCACATTGGCGTTGAACGTCGCGGATCCGCTTGTTGCAGGTGAGTACGGAAAGGCAGTGTTCGATGCTGTTGGCCCGCTCCTCTTGATCGGGTGGGCCGAGGTCGGCCCTGGCTTCCTGCAGGCAATCAGCGCAAGTCACGCCGTGAGTGGGGAGAAGTCTTATGTACAGGTGTCGAAGCAACCCGAGGTTGGCCGTGACGCCGGCCAAAATGAGGCCACTGTCCAAGAAAGCGTTCGACCGGCAAGCCAAAAGCGATCCCCCGAAGTACTCCTGAAACAGGCACGGCGCGAAGACGCGGCGCATCGTGCGGCTCATCAGAAGCCGATCTCGGCCGACACGTTGCGAGTTCGATTGAGCGTAGGCGCCGCTCAGGCGCGACGGCTTGTCAAGATCGTTCGCGCCGAGTTTCGGACGCAAACTGCGAGCGATCCACTGCCGGCTGATGCGGCAGGGGAAGTACGGCGCGTCGATGCCGTAGCGGCCTGAATGAGGCTGAGGAGATATTGTCTCGGCGTCGGGTTCGGAGCCCGGTCGTCGTAACTCCGGCCTTGCCGGACTCCATTGCGGCCGGTCGTCTCATCCACTGTGGACGAACGGCTTGAACGGGTCGAGCGGGCAGACTCCTGGACCCGTTGCCGACCGCTGTGCCGGGCAGCCTGGTCCCGGTCGCTGCCGGTTCGAGGCATATGGGCTGTGCGCCGACTGCGCCGAACCGTAGTGATGGTTCATCGGGTTCGCGGGCAGGCATATCTACGTCCGGCGCTACATTCGAACCTGCAACCTGCGACCGAGTGCGAGAGTAACCACCCTCGCTGACGAGCTAGGTTCACTCCCGTGACTTCCGGTGACTCGGGATCTTGGTCGACATTGCGTTCGTGGATCGGTGAGCGATCTGATCATCCGCTGCGTGCACTGCTGAATGCGGCGGACAGTGGCAGCGATCCCGCGGACGGTGCTTGCGCGCTGTGGGATGACCTGTTGCGCCAAATCGAGTTGGCTGGGCCCAAGCGGTGGGAAGGCAAGCGACGGGAGTTTCGCGGGCAGACCTCGTTCAGCGAAACGCTGTCGGAGCACAGCGAGCTCGCGTTGGCGGCCTGGCTGGCGCGCGCGGGCATCGAGTTCGAGTTTGGCCAGCCGGGCCAGCCACAGCCCGACTTGGTGCTCCCGGAATGGGGCTTGGGGATCGAGGTGGGCTCGCGGACATTGAACAGCACAGTGCAGCTGGAGGATGCGGTCCGGGCGGTGGTCGAGCCGGGTCATGAACCGGAGCACGTCCAGATCACTTACGACACCCGGCCACTGGCCATTCGCGAGGCCGTCCGGAGCATGATCGTGGACCGGGTGCAACGTGGGCTGGAGGTCGACGAGGAGGTTGTTCCGGCACGCGGGGATCAACCGGCCGTCCAGGTGCGGATCTCCCGCACTCCCTCGTCAGAAGGGAGCACCGTAACTACCTCGGTGGACAGTCCGCTCCTGACCCCTCACTTACGAGATGTCGAAGTCGAGATCCGATCCAAAGTCATCAAAAACCCGGACAAGGTCAAGCAAGCCGAGAGTATGCCCACCGTACTCGCGATCGACATCGCCCGATGTGGACTCGCCTGGATACGACCGCTCGCCGGCTGGCAGCGGGTTCTCGAAAGAATGCTCGACAAGGACGACCCGTACATCGCGGTCGCGGTCATGGTGACCGGACCCGGCGGCCCCACCCACCTCGCGTGGTCAGTCAACCCGTACCGCGACCCCGACCTGGCGGAACGAGCATCCCGGCTGTTCTCCCGGATGGGCGACGCTGCATAGCCGATGGCGTGCCTGAAGCGCGTGTCGAAGCCCTGGGACCGATGGTCGGAACGTACCGTTTCCCTGTGTCCTATCCAGGTGCTGATTCGGTCGCCGGGCTGGCGAGTGGTCCCTCCGGGCCGGCCCGGTTCTGGGCCCGCCTTCGCGCCTGGGACGGCTCGCAGCAGCGGGCGTTTGAGGAGCTGTGTTTCCAGTTGCGGGATCCCGCGCCGGACGGCTGGCGGACGATCAAGACTGCAGCTCCGGACGGCGGGGTGGAGTGGTACGACATTGCGCCTGATGGGCGGGTGTTTGGCTGGCAGGCCAAGTTCGTCGACACGGTGGACCGCCTTCTCCCGCAGGCACGGGCCAGTCTGAAAACGGTGGGGGCCAACCGGGCACACCGCAACGTGGTTCGGTTCACTGTTCTCGCTCCATTTGACCTGCCAGATCCGACACCAGAGTCACCGCAGGGCAAGCCGAGAGCCGGAGCACGGCAACGCTGGAACGATGCCGTTCAGCAGTGGCAAGCCACCCTGCCCGGTGCTTCCGACATCGAGATCGACTTTCGAGGCTCCGGTCAACTGCTTGAGCGACTCACCCAGCCGGGCAATGAGGGGCGTCAGTGGTTCTTCTTCCAGGATGTGGCGCTAGGGCCCGGCTGGTGCCGCCGGCAATGGGAGCAAGCTCGGCGAGTTGCCCACGATCGCTACACGCCAGAGTGCCACGTCGCCCTCCCGCTCGGTGACACCATTGATGGTCTTGCCTTGAGCCCGGCCTTTCGGCAACGCGTCACCCGCCGAGCGGAGGCAGTGCGTGCGGCGCTGGCCGCGGTGTCCTGGTCCTGGTCTCGGTGGCAAGCCAAGTACGACGTTCCCGCGGCCCTCGTCAAAAACCGGCAGGCTGCTGATGCGGAATTTCACTCGGCGATGAGCACGGCCGCAATCATCTACGACACGCTGCAGAATCTTGATGCCCTCCACGGCCTGGCAGCCGCGTCACTGGCTAGCCACCTCAGAGAGCTGACGGCTGCTCTCGATGTGTTTACCGGCCATGCATCACAACTGGCGCACCTGCTGGAAGCAGAAGAACCTGCCTCTTGGCCAGCGGACTCCGCGGACCCGCTCCGGCACGACCCAGCGATGGACACCGCGCTTTGGCTACCCACTCCTGAGGCCGAACATCCCTCGGGGCCGTTGGAAGCAGCGCAAGCTTTGCGAAACATCATTGCGGACTATCGCGATGTCGATCAGGTGATCGACTCCGCCCGGTCACTCGCCAGCCTGCTACACGGTCGCGCCGCCCGCGCGGCTGAGGCGGGTGCCTGGCTTCTCCTCGGCCGTCCTGGCCAGGGCAAGACCCATCTCCTTCTCGACGCTGCCAAGCGCGCCTTGGACGACGGCCGTCTTGCGGTGACCGTCCTCGGCGAGGAACTGTCCGGCAACGACCCACTCACCGAGATCGCGCGCCGCTTGGAGCTAGGCGATCTGCCCCATCAGACGTTTCTGCAAGCGCTGGACGCCGCTGGCGCAGCCACCAACGCCCGGTTTCTGCTCATCATTGACGCTCTCAACGACTCCGACCAACCGGCGCGCTGGAAGATCGAGCTTCCCCGGCTGCTGGCTCAGACGGCCGACTACCCGCACGTCGCCGTAGTCGTGTCCTGCCGAGACACGATGCGCGACGTGGTCCTTCCCAGCGATCTTGATCGTTTAGACCTGCCGTCGACAGTCCACCCGGGATTCAACGGTCACGAAGTCGAGGCGTTGGAACGCTACCTTCGCGACGTGCCGCACGCGTTGCCACGGACCCCGTTGCTGCTTCCAGCCTTCAGCAACGGGTTGTTCGTCAAGCTCTACGCCGATGGCCTGAGTAAGCGCGCTCGGCGCACCACCACGGCCGTTCCAGTCAGCAGCACGCAGCACCGCAGCGCCGTATTTGAGTCCTTTGTAGATCTTCGGGCGGAGATCATCTGTGAGCGTCTGAAGCTCGACCCAGCCAGCCGCCCTGTGCACCGAGCCATCCAGACGCTGGCCGAACGCATGGCAGCGACTCAACGCGACGTACTCGAGCGCGAGGATGCACGAGCCCTCGTCGACGCATATGCGCCTGGCAGGACCGAGCACCCCAACACCATGCTTGCCCAGCTGATCAGCAACGGGCTCCTCACGTCCGACCGCTACTATGTGCCGCAACAGGAACCTCTGGCGGGCGTCGGCTTTACCTATCAGGCGTTCAGCGATGACCGCATCGTCCGCGCGGTCCTCCAACAGCATCGTGACGAAGCCGATCTGTTGAGTCAAACAGGCTCACTCTCAGCCGACTCACCGCTGCGCCGATGGCTGACAGCGGCCAGTCCCAATCTGACAGAAGCAGCGAGTGTCCTGATACCCGAGATGACCGGTTTCGAACTCATCGACGTCCTCGATGCCGGAAATCCGAATGTCGACGCGTCCGGTACACGGCGGGAGCAACGGAAATCGATTCGCCGGGTCACGTTGCTTCGCGCATTGCTGATCACCCTCCCGCTACGGGACGCCTCCACCGTCACCCCGCGCACCGTCGAACTGGTCGACCAAGCGCTCCGCGAGCACTCCGTGGAGGGGCCCGCCCTGGACGCCGTGCTCGCCGTGGCCACCGAACCCGGGCATCCGCTCAACGCCGACAGGCTGCACGACCAACTCGTCGCCCTGTCACGAGTTCGCCGCGACGCCTGGTGGGGTCCACGCATCTACGCCACCCTGTCCGCAGCCGGACCTTTGCACCGGTTGCTGCGATGGGCCGAGCAACTGCCCACACCACGCCGTCTCCAGCCCGACCAGCAGGCCTATCAACCGATTGTGCGGCCCCGACGTGCTGGGATGCGACCTCCCGTGCGGCTCGAGCCAGCCGAACCGCCAGCGGAGGTCGTCCGCCTTGCGGCCACCACGCTTGCCTGGACGCTCACCTCATCCAACCGGTTTCTGCGGGACCGGGCCACCAAGGCGCTCGTCCAATTGCTGCTGGGATACCCAGACGTGCTGAGCTCCGTACTGACCAGGTTTCTGCGCCACGATGCACGCAGCGTGGACGATCCCTACCTGTTCGAGCGCCTCACGCTGGTCGCCTACGGCGTAGCGGCACGAGTGGGATGGGCACAGCCCGACGCGATCGGCCAACTCGCTCGACAGATCCTCACCGACGTTTACGGCGATCCGCACGCCCCGACGCATGCCTCTACCAACGCGTTGCTCTGTGACGCCGCGCAAGGCGTCATCGACATCGCAGTGCGCATGGGTGTGCTCACTCCTGAGGAGGCCGCCCCGGCCTGCCATCCGCATCCGGCACCGGAGCCCGGCGACGCGCCCACCAACGAGCAGGTGGATGAGCGGTTCCCACATGGGAGCGACGATCCTCAGAAGTCGTGGAGCTCGATATGGTTCTCGCTGCGCGATATGGGCGACTTCGCGCACTACGAGGTCCGCCATGCCGTCCACGGGTTCACCCAGCTGCCGCTGACGCAGACCCGGCCATCCCACCGGCACGCACACCGCAGTCGTTCCTGCATCGTGATTGCCGACCGCATCCCCGCATTCCGCGTCAGTCTGCCCGAGACGGTCCAGGCTACGCTGGGCACCGCCGAAGCGGTCACACGTTTGCTCGAGAAGGATTGGCTGGCACGAAGGATCCTCGACGAGGACCAGTACCACCTGTTGCGTGCCTGCGAGAAACCGCCGCCCGCGGACGAGCGGCTGTTCGATGCTGACCAGGATGAAGAAGGGGCAGCACGGTGGGTCTTCGCCCGTGTTGCGGCTTTGGGCTGGACACCGGAACTGTTCGGCGAGTTCGACCGCCGCCATGGCCACGGCTATGGCAGTCGCGAAACCCACAAAGCTGAACGGATCGGCAAGAAATACCAATGGATGGCCTTGCACGAACTCGTCGAGCGGTTGGCCAACCACTACTACCCCAACGGTCGTTTTATCGGGGGTTCCAGCGTCTACATAGGAGCCTGGCAGGCTGGCTTGCGCGACATCGACCCAACCCTTCCTCCGGCAAGCCACCCACTTGACACGGAAGAAGACGACAGCACCGACAACGAGACTCGCTTTCCCACGTTCCCAACCGATCCCGGCGGTTTCTGGACTCCATCACCTCCCTCACTACCCGATCGCGACACCGTGAAGGAGTGGATCGCAACCGGCCCAGCCCCAACCCTGAGCCAAACCGCCGCCGCGGTCCGAACCGACGAGCACAACACGCCATGGGTGGTCCTCGGCGAATACGCGAAAGACACCGCCGAGGGGCGCGGCTGGGCAGACGCCGCCGGTCAGGCCGAACAATGGCACATCATCAGCAGCTGGCTTGTGCCCCACCAGCAACTACCCGATGTGGTCGAGTTCCTCTCACCGCGCAGCCTGATCCCCACCTGGATGCCAGACGAACGAAATCCACACCAGCTCTACCTCGCCGAGTTCCCCGACGCCCCCGCCGTCAGCGACCTGGAAGAAGACCTACCGGATTCCAGCCATGAACTCACCTTCATCGACCATGACACCGCCCAAAAACACTCGATGGCCAAGCGTCGCGCACTGAGGACGGCCAGATCCAAGCCAGCCACTGATGGCGAGCCCCAGGCTACGATCGAAGGATTCTTGCGACGTCTGACTGGTCCGACCACTCTCGAAGAACTCGCCGCCCGCTGGGCAGATACAGCCAACATGGACGATGACGATCTAGACGATCTCTTCTCGGACACCGATAGCGATGGCAGCCACATTCACCGCGGAGTCGACCATTCCGGCAAGAGGTTGCACGCATTCCCTGCTACGCAACAGTATTCGTGGTCCGGTAGCAGCGCCGACTGCTCCATCGACACAAACGTCGGCGTTCAACTCCCGGCCAACAAACTGATCGCCGGCACCGACCTCATTCGTCACCCCGACCGACCCGACTGGTACGACACCACAGGCCGCCACACCATCAGCTACCGATGGACCCACCGGCCCACCGGCACCGTGCAGACCCTCCTCATCCGCCAAGACTGGCTCGACCAACGACTGCACGACCTCGGCTACGCGCTCATCCTCGGACTGTTTGGCGAACGCCAACAAGTCACGAGAGACCCCGAACTATGGGGAACCTACAGCCAAATTGCCAGCAGGACACCAGACCAGCCATGGAACTTCAGTGCGCCAATCGAAACAATCCGGCAATCACAACGATAACCCTCGTCCACGACTTGCCTGGCCGATCGCGCCATCTTTGCTCCCCAGGTGCGGCGACTACCCGACCTGCCAGGCAGACCATCAGTTGGTCACACCAGGAACCGTCCTGCGCAGGCCCCGCCGCCTGATGGCCAGGAGGACGGATTCGCCGCCACCCATCCCCAGCGGTTTGATCAACGAGTACGACCTCATAGCAGCGTAACGCGCCAGTGCACGACCATCGGCAGACTTCGGGCAACTCCACAAGGTGAACAGCCGGCAGCGGCCACTCCTGCTTCGGAAAACCCACCACCCGCAACCGATGGCGGTCGCTGATGTGGCGCGGCAAGCGCTTCGCCCTCCCCACAGCGGCGAAGATGCCGTTGGAGGCTTTGAGGGCCGAAGAGTAAGGCACGCAATTGACCGCGTTGCGCCGACTTCGGCACCGCCCAGCACACGGCCTTTCGCCAGCTAGCGGCGACCGCCGCGGACGCCGAGGACTTCTCGCGCGTGGTGATGCGAGAGCTGGGGCGGGAAACCTCTAACCGTCGTCCATCTGCTGGGCGACGAGGTCACCGCCGAGGCCTCGGAAGCCGATCCGCTGGCCCGCTACGGCGTGAACCTGCTCGACCTGCATCGGGGCGCGGGTTGTCGTTGCGTCGCGTCTCTGTGTCTTGGTCGCGGTAGCCACGTCCGCCAAGTCCTCGGCGATGTCAGGCGGTGACGGGAGACGGTTCGCGTGAGGCGATGAGGGCGGCGAGCATAGTGGTCACTGGGACGGCTGCGACGATGCCGATCCTGCCTGCCAGTGTCCGCACGATTTCCTGCGCGATTCCTCGGAGCTCAGGATTGCCCCGAGGCCGACGCCGGACAGCGATGTGTACAGCAGGACGGGCAACGCTGCGCCCGCGTAGGCCATCGCGAGTGTGTTGATGGCGGAGCCGACATGGTCGCGGCCGATCCGCAGTCCGGCGCCGTAAAGTTCGCGCCAGCCGAGCGACGGGTTGGCCCGCCGTAGTTCCCAGATCGCACTTGTCTGTGTGACTGTGACTTCGTCCAGTACGCCTAGTGCGCCGATCACGACTCCCGCGAGGAGCAGTCCGCGCGGTGCCCGCTCAAACGCTTCGCGTGCAAGGGGAGGCTTTCGAATCACCGCGCAGCGGGAGCCTCCCGCCCCGTGATGGCGATGACCGGTTTCGCGCAGCCGCTTACGGTGCAGCCCAATGCACTGTTGTTGTCGAGATCAGTATGGTTGCACGTCCGAGGGTTTGTCCGCTCGCACTGGCCGCGTGCTCAGTAACGCGATTGCCCCGCATGGTCCGCTGCGCCTCCATCACCCCAGCTATCGAGCCAGGCGTCGACCTCCGAACGCCCACATCGCCGTACGCCACGCCGACTATCAACCCCGCTGTGCGCTGCGGTCGAGCAATCATCACCCTCGACCCCGCCCCAACAACGTTTCTTGCCGCCTACGTGGGCCATCAGGACGTAACGCACTACCCTTCCGAGGAACGGTTTGACGCCTCAACTCGACTGGCTCGGTGATCACTGGCATCGCCCGCAACGTCAACACGAATGAGAGAGCACCTGATGACCGACTTCGCGTTCCCGAAGACACCGGAAATCGAAGAGGCGTACAGGGCTGCGTACCGAGCGCTGGAAGCCCTTGTGCCCCTACGCACCGTCACCATCGAAGGCGAATCCGATTTCGCCGAGATCCTGTCCCAGTTCCGCACGCTAGTGGATAGGGCGGAGTTCGCAGTCGACTCGCAGCTCGGCCCCACCATCTCGTGGCGAGCACCGTTCCGTGCCGGAGAGTGGGGACCGGTGCTGTCAGGCGTCGATCTTGACAATGACGCATACGACTTCGGCGAAGTCCAACTCGGCATAGAGGCATTTGAAGGTCCGACAGGGAACTGGCACGGCAGCGCTCTGAACCGCGCTGGCATGGCGTACAAGCGTGCCGCCAAATGGGATCACCCGCCAGATGAGTCGGGCGTGTGGCTGCTGATGTTGGCTCCAGTTTCGGCGAGTGGAGGGGAGGAAGGCCCGTGGTTTTACAGCGGTCGTATCGCCGGTTTCGTGGTTGTGCACGACCGCGACAAGGACGGCACCCATGAGTCGGTAGGACACATCTGGACGGCGACGGCGTGGCAGAGGCGCGGGATCGCACGGCGCTTGCTGGCTGAGGCCAGGTCACGGTTTCCCATCACCAGCGTCGAAGGACCGTACACCGAAGCAGGCGCCGCGTATCTGAGCGCCTGTCCAGCCCCGGAGCCCCCTCCCCAAAGCTGATCACCAGAATCCGTTGCGCACCACCGCAGGCGCCGTCGCAGCGTGTCCGTTCCCGATCGCTCAGTCGCGCACACGAATGACAGTCTTGCCCTTCCGCCGCTCAGTCGGGTTAAGCGCGGGAATGGCGTCATCCAAGGTCGCGACGGTTCCGATGTGTGTGCGAAGGCGCCCGTCTCGCACCCGGTCGACGATCTCCGCCAGCTGACTCGGGACGGACTCGACGACGAAGTCGACCGCGATACCGCCGGCAGGGCAAGCCTCAACAGGCCCGACCACCGACACCAGCGTCCCGCCCGGCCGGATGATGCCCGCTGAACGCCTTTGGACGTCACCGCCGATGACATCGAAGACCAGATCGACCTCACCGATGTCGGCGAGATCGTCGTCGTCGAGATCCAGGAACTCGTTCGCGCCGAAGTCGAGTGCCGCCTGACGGTCCGCTGCGCGCCCGGTACCGATGACGTAGGCGCCGAACTCCTGGGCGAGCTGCGCGACCACAGACCCGACCGCACCGGCGGCGCCGTGTGCGAGGACGCTCTGCCCCGCCTGAAGACGACCGTGCTGGAACAAGCCTTGCCACGCGGTCAGGCCGGAGATCGGCAGACTCGCCCCCACCGTGAAGTCAACGTCTCCTGGCAGCGGCGCAAGGTTGCGTGCCTCCACGGCCACGTACTCGGCCAGAGTTCCGTCACGGTGCCAGTCCGTGATCCCGAACACCCGCTGTCCCAGCGAGAGTCCCGTCGTGCCGTAGCCGAGAGAGGAGACCACCCCGGCGAACTCGTGGCCGATGATCGCCTGGGTGCGAGTGCCACCAGAGCGGTCGACCCACGTCGAGGGCCATTCCCACTCTGCGGGGACGAAGCCCGACGCGCGGACTTCGACGACGACGTCGTTGATCGCCGGCGTCGGCTCAGGACGCTCCACCAGCGTGATCCCGGCTGCTTCCGCCGCCTGATCGATCGCGACGATTGCCTTCATCGGTACCTCCATTGAACTCGTGATCGCCGGTTCCGCAGGCCGGCTTTTCGGGCTCTCCAGCCCACTGATCACAGTCGCGCGATCAGTCCACAACAGACAGTCTGGTGACGTCGCGGCACAACAGAGCTCGTCGAACCCGGGACTCAACGGGCCGGTCCGCACCTGTCAGCGCCGCCCCGTGGCCAGACCACGGCCTATGAGGTAGTCGTAACAGTTGCCCAACAACCAGAACATGTCGTAGTGCGAGCGGTCCATCTCGACGAGGTTCCATTTCACCGCCGGGTTGGCACACACCACGCCGGGCACGTCGATCACGCCCGTGCCGTACGGAACCATGAAGTCGTCCATGCCCTTCCCCGGCCCGTCCTTAATGTGGATGAACTCGACGCGCTTGCCCAGCGACGCGAGCACCTTCGTCGGATCGGTGCCGCCTACCTTCGCCCAGTACGTGTCGAGCTCGACAACCACGGCACGATCCAACTCTCCCAACAGGATGTCGTAGGCCCTGCGCCCGCCGAACACCTCGCGGAACTCCGCGAAGTGGTTGTGGTAACCGATCCGCATGCCGTACCGCGCTGCCGACGGCCGGGAGCGTGGCCGATGCCAGCAGTTGCGCGGCGGCGGTGCCCACTGCGACGAAGACGAGGTCGAAGAACAGCTCCAGCGTGGATGCGGTGCGTCCGACTTCGTTCGGGTCACGCGGCCTCATCGGGACGAGCCGGAACCGGGTGTCGGATGTCATGACGTGGCTCTCTCTGCGCGCGAGTGTCTCGGATGCCCGCGGGCATCCCTGAGACGTCTGGTCGACCGTGCGATCAGTTCCCAGGGACGACCACGAGTGTCTTATGGCTCAGCAGCTCGGTCGACATCGTCACCCTGGTATTCGTCGAATAATTGCTACTGGGTCCCGGATGCCGGCTTCGGGTGGGCCAGGATGCTCACGGAAATGGGCGCCGCGAGAAATGTGCATGTACGACGGGAAGAGTGTCTCAAGTTCACGCGGGAATCGCACGACGTCATTGTCGTAATTGCATAACTCAGTCCACGGCGTTATTGGTACACCGTCCGGCGATCGCCTCGCCGCCCTTACTGGCGAACGCGGATGATCGTTTTGCCCTTGACCCGCTCGGTCGGGTTGAAGGCGGAGACGGCGTCGTCGAGAGTCGCGACGTTCCCGATGAGCGTCCGAAGTCGCCCTTCGCGCACCCGCTGGGCGATCTCAGTCAGTTGGGCGCGGTCGGCCTCGACGACGAAGTCGATCGCCAGGCCGTCGACGGGCCAATCCGGCGGCCCGGCGATGGTCACCAGCGTTCCTCCAGCTCGAATCAGGCCCACGGACCGCTTCTGGATCTCCCCGCCGAATATGTCGAACACCAGATCGACTGCACCGACGTCTGCCAGCGAGTCGTCCTCAAGATCGACGAACTCGTGCGCGCCGAAGTCGAGCGCGGTCTGCCGGTCGGCGGCACGTCCGGTGCCGATGACGTACGCGCCGGCTTCGCGGGCGAGTTGCGTCACCATCGAGCCGACTCCCCCGGCCGCGCCGTGCACCAGGACGCTCTGCCCTACCTGGATGCGGCCGTGTACGAACAATCCCTGCCATGCGGTCAGGCCCGAGATCGGCAGGCTGGCACCTACTGTGAAGTCAAGGTCGGCCGGCAGCGGCGCGAGGTTGCGCGCTTCGACGGCCACGTACTCCGCCAAGGTGCCGTCGCGGGTCCAGTCGGTGAGGCCGAACACCCGCTGGCCCACCGACAGCCCTCTCGTGCCGTAGCCGAGAGCGCTGACCACCCCGGCCAGCTCGTGCCCGGGAATCGACGGCGTCCGGTCACGGCCGAGACGGTCGGTCCAGGTCGTGTCCCACTCCAGCTCCCCCGGAGTGAACCCTGACGCATGAACCTCAACCAGCACATCGTTCCCCGCCGCCTCGGGCTGGGGTCGTTCGGCCAGCGTCATCCCGGCCGTTCCCGCGGCCTGATCCGTCACCACGATCGCCTTCATCCGGCACCTTCCTGTATCCAGTCCTCGCGGCCAAACTGGACAGTTCTATGGACCACATCGTCCGTAAAACGCCCAGCGCAGACAGGCCGAGCCACAGAAGTCACACCAACCTCCTGGACGTGATAGTCCAGGAGGTTGACGCTAACCCGGTTTCGGCTAGGAATCTGGGTCCACTTGGGACCTGAGATCGGGAACCAATCAGGTGTGAGTGTTCACCGGAGAGCGCGAACCAGTGCGTCCAGTGCACCTGACCAGGCGCTGGCGGAGGGTGTGGCAAATCCGATGGCCACGCCGTCACGGTCCGATGTGGACCCGGGGTGCCTGAAGAAGTCGAGGGGCTCGACCGTCAGCTGTTCGCGGGTGGCTCGGCGCACGAGCTCGGCGCCGGTACGGCCGGGTTGTTCGACAACGATGTGCAGTCCGGCGGACATCCCGGTCACCCGCGCGGTCGGCGCGTGCCGGTCGATCATCTCGACGAGCTGCTCACGTCGGCGGCGGTACTGCGAGCGCATTGCGCGGATATGCCGGTCGTACGCCCCCGACTCGACGAAGTCGGTCATCGCCAACTGGTTGACGAACCCAACGGATTCCTCTGCCCACCCTTTCTCCGCGACGATCGAGCCGACCAGGTGGTCCGGAACGACGAGCCAGCCCAGGCGCAGCCCCGGCGCCAGGGACTTGCTCGCGGTTCCCAGGTAGATGACGTGGTCGTGATCCAGCCCTTGCAACGCACCCACGGGAGACCGGTCGTAGCGGAACTCCCCGTCGTAGTCGTCCTCGATGATCAGCGCGCCGCGCCGCCGCGCCCAGTTCACGACCGCTGCCCGCCGGTCGGAATGCAGCGCCACTCCCAACGGGAACTGGTGTGACGGCGTGAGCAGCACCGCCCCCGGAGCCGGCGCGTCGTCCAGTGTGGACACGTCGGCACCGTCCGCGTCCACCGGGATCGGAACGGCATCGAGCCCGGCTTTCAGCAACGCCTCGCGCTGGGTCTGCAGGCCGAACTCCTCGACCGCAACCGTCGTGCCCCCTGCCTTCGCCAGCATCGCGGCCACGAGCCGCAAGCCTTCCGCGGCCCCGCTGCACACCACGACGTTGTCGGCCCGCGCGCGCAGTCCCCTGGCCCGAGCCAGATACCGGGCGATGGCATTACGTAGTTCGCTGCGGCCGTGCGGATCGGTGTACCCGAAGGCTTCGAACGGCGCCGTGCTCACCGTCCGCTTCACCGCGCGAATCCATTCCTCGCGCGGAAACGACGACAGGTCCGGCCGCCCAGGCCGCAGGTCATACACCAGCTGCGGCCGTGCCGCCGGTGGCCGCGGCGGTTCCCGTTCGGCCAGCAGCTCCGCCGAACGCTGCGCCACTTCCGTGCCGGAACCGTGCTGCCCTGTCAGCCATCCCTCGTTGATCAGCTCCGAGTAGGCCCGAACCACGGTGTTCCGGCCCAGCCCGAGATCGTTGGCCAGCACACGGCTCGAGGGCAGCCGCGTCCCCGGCGCCAACCTTCCCGTGCGGATCGCCTCCCGGAAGGCATCCATGAGCCCCGCTCGCGCATTGCGCCCGAGATGTCCTATGTGGAGGTCCAGGCCGGACGTCCGGGTACCGCGAGCCGGTTGTTCGGTCATGTCGGACAACGATACGGACCAGGCTGGCACGGCTCGCGCAACTGTGCTGCCGGAATCCGGATTCACGAGTGGGGATTGTCGGCCTGGAGCGGGTCTCCGGTGTTGGAGACGTAGACGACCAGCAACTTGGCCCGTTCGGTCGTGCTGGGATTCGCAGCGACGACGTGGTGGGCACCTGGCTGTTCGAACCAGCTCTCGCCTTGGTGGTACGTGGTCGCGGGATTGTCATCGATCTGGCTTCGCACAGCACCTTGCAGGACGTATGCGTACACGAAAGCCTGACCGTGCCGATGCGGCGCCGCGGCTGCAACTGGCGGGAAGTCCACGACCTGTGACGTGAACGTCTTGCCCTCAGCGTTCGGAAGGGCCTGCTGGAGCAGGACACTCGCCTGGGGCGGCGACGCTGCGGCCGCGCTCGTCGCCGAGGCCACCACGGGCTCGCTCTCGTTGGCAGGGCCACAGGCTGTTGCGCCGGCCAGCGCGGCAATGGCCAGAAGACGGCCGACGGTCTGCGATGGAACCATGAGTGCTCCCCGGTGTTATTGCGCGGCGGCCGGGTCTTCACGCCGACCGCGCGCGAGCCCGGCGGCGCTGCGGCCTGACCCGAGTGTTCGCTTCCTGTCGAAGATTCGGTCGACGCTGAGGGCGAACGTGTCCACCGGTGCGAGGGCCAGCAGCAGGGCGGCGGCCGCGGCGGCGAACACGGAGCTGCTGAGCGGTGCTTCCCAGTCCAGGAAAAGCCCCATCGACAGTGCGAACCCGGACAGCAGCGCCGCGGCGGCCCATGCGGACCAGCGCACGAGGACGCCGGCCAGCAACGTCAGGCCCAGCACCGATTCCGCAGTGGTCGCGGCCCACGCGGCAGCGTCTTGGAGCCCGTCAGGCACGTACGGCGAGAGGGTGTGCGTATAGGCGGTATACGCGGAAAAATCGCCCCACCCGACCGACGCGGTGTTCGGCGGGCCCCACCAGCCGAACCGATCGGCAACGGCCGAGAGGAAGCCGGCGGCCAACGCAAGGCGCGCAAACACCGTCGCGACCGACCACACACGCTCCCGCTGAGCGACGGCCTGCACAACCATCAGATCTCCCTTGTGGACGTTTGATGGCTCCGAAACTAGCCCGGTTTCGACTCGGAATCTGGGTCCACTTGGCACCTGGGAACGGGAGCCAATCGAGTGGGCGGGTCCACTACGAGTTCGTCAAACGGCTTGCGGAAAGTTGGATCACGGCCCAGCTGTCGACCGGTCCAGCTCATCGATTTCGACTGTCGTCAGTGGAATGTCCACGGCGGACACGTTGTCGCGCAGATGTTGAATGCTCAGTGTTCCAGGGGTGGGGAGCATCGCGGGCGAGCGTTTCAGGAGCCACGCGAGAGCAAGCTGCGCAGGTGTGACACCACGCCGTCGCGCCATCTGCGCCAGCGGGCCATCCTGACTGGCCAGCGTTCCGGTGGCCAGTGGGAGCCAGGGTATGAACCCGATGTTGTACTCTTCCGCGTGGTCCAGCAACGGGTCGGCAGCCCGGTTGACGAGATTGTATTCGGCCTGGACCGTCGCGATCATTGCGAATTGTTGCGCTTCTTCCAGTTCGGCTACTGTCACTTCCGCCAACCCGATCTGCCCGATCTTTCCTTCCCGCTGCATGTCGGTGAGCAGTCCGATTTGATCAGCGATAGGAGCGTGTGGACTGAATCCGTGCAGTTGAAACAAAGGTATTCGATTGAGCTTCAGGTACCACAGCCGCGTCTCAATTTGCTTGCGGAGGAACGAAGGCCGTGGTACCGGTTCCCACTGCCCTTCGGGTGATCGAAGCAGTCCGCCTTTGACCATCAGCAGCAGGTCCTCGGGATACGGGTGCAACGCTTGTGCGATCAACTCTTCATAGTCGAACGGGCCGGAGGACTCGGCGATGTCGATGAGGTTCACGCCAAGATCGATCGCTTCTCTGAGCACCCGTGCCGCTTCAGCCGCACTCTTGGGATGACTCCACGTACCGGACGGGGTCATCTGAGCGGTGCCGAGTCCGAGCCGAGTGATCGGTCGGCCTCCGATTGTGAATGTGCCGCATCGATCAGGCAGGTTCATCAGTCTGCTCCGTTTCTGGCGGCGCCGCGACCGCCGGTACGTCCAGGTCGTATCGACGCAACCGGAACACGTCGAGTCTCGTGCTGTAGTACTTGCCGGTTTGCCCGACCCAGTCCATCCCCATGCGCCGCGCGGCGGCCGCCGCGCGTTGGTTGGCTGGACGTGAGACGGCGAATACCTCGTCGACGCCGGCATCGAAGGCGTAATGGGCGAGTGCTTCACCGGCTTCACCGGCGTAACCGTTCCCCCACCAACCAAGCGCGATCTGGACGCCGATCTCGAAGTCGACATCGTCGGGAGGCAAAGGCAGCAACGAGACCGCGCCGACGATGTGGCCGGTGGCGAGATCCGTGACCTTCCAACGGCCGAGCGGTGGTTCGACGGCTGCGCTGTCTGCGACCCATCTGGAAATCAGATGCCGCATGGCAGCCATGTCCGGAACGCGGTCCATGGCCGGCGCCAACCATCGAGCAACCTCTCCGTCACCGAAGATGCTCAGCGCCGCCTCCACATCGGACATCGTCCACGGAGCAAGGTGCAGGCGCACGGTCCGAATCAGTGCTCCGTCGATGTCGACCGAATGCGACCTGCGAGTCATCGTTCGCGCGGTGCGCGGTCGGGTACCGTTGCGCGGCCCGGGAAGCGGCTGTCGACGAGTTCCTTGTACTCGGGATGGTCGGCGATGTAGTCCGCCACGAAGGTGCAGTAGTTGGTGAGCTTCAGGTCCTGCGCCCGCAGGTCGTCCAGAGCGTGCTTGACGAGCCGGGTTGCGATCCCGCGACCGCGGTACTCAGGGTCGACGATCGTGTGACTGAACGTCACTCGGTCGCCGTGTCGCGGGACGTGGTACACGATCATGCCGACAACCCGGCCGTCGACCACGGCGTCGTACGATCCGCTGTCGCCGTTCTTCTGCACATCCATCTCGGCGTTCACCTGGCTCTCCCGGCATTTCCTCGTTGAGCAACATCAACTGGACCTTATGGTCCTTATTGCACTCGACAGCCGAGGTGATGTCAATTCGTGCCTGCCAGCGGAAGTTCAACGGCGACGGGTGCACGGGCGGGACCACTGACGGCAGATACTCGCCATAGGCGCGCACGGTCTCGGTGAGGCTCGGCTTGATCACCCAGGTAGTAGTACTTCTGGGCGCACCGCCGACCACTCCAGCGGGTCACGATGGGCATCTGACACATACGTCACCCCTTCTTTGGACTTTTTAGTTCAGTTATGCTCAGCTCGACCGAGGAGGGGTCGATGAGTGTCGTCAGGAGGCATTGGCGCCGCGAACGTGTCGCTCCGGACCTGTCTGCCAGCCAGCACCAGGGAAGGGACGACTTCATGAATCAAGACTTCGCAGGCCGCAAGGTCATCATTATCGGTGGCAGTAGCGGCATGGGTTTTGCCACGGCACAGCAGGTGCTCGCCGGGGGTGGCAGTGCCGTGATCACCGGCCGAAACCCGGACAAACTGCGGGCGGCGGTGGAAGCGTTGACGCAGAACGGTAAGGCATGGGGTATCGCGGCGGAGCTCACCGACCGCCTCCAGGTGCCCGCGGTTCGACAGCAGCTCGCCGCCGAGCATGCCGACGCGAACTTGTTGGTGAACGCGGCGGGAATTTTCCTTCCCAGAGCTTTCAGCGAGTATGACGAAGCTTTCTACGACTCGTTCAACGAACTCAACCGGGCGATGTTCTTCATCACTCAGACCGTAGTTGCCGGAATGGTCGCAGGCGGGGAGGGCGGTTCCATCGTCAATATCGGCGCGGTGTGGGCGCACCAGGGGATCGCAGCGGGCCCGCACGCGGGTTACTCCGTGCAGAAGGGCGGCGTGCACTCACTGACGAAAGCGCTCGCGATCGAACTTGCGCCGCATGCTATCCGGGTCAACGCGGTCGTGCCGGCGGCGGTGAAGACACCTCCGTATCTCCGCCAGTTCCCGGAAGAGGATCTCGGCCTGACCGAGAACACGTTTGCCAGTATGCATCCGGTTGGCCGGATCGGCACCCCGGAAGACGTCGCGAACATGGTGTCGTTTCTGCTGTCGAACAAGGCAAGTTGGATGACTGGTGCCATCGTCGACGTTGACGGCGGCGTCATGGCCGGACGTAACCAGTGAGTGAGCAACCCGGCTCCATGCCGAGTTCGCCGGTGACCAGCCGTCCATTGAAGCTGTCCTCAGCCATCCTCTGCGCTGACGGCAGCCGGTCGTGTGATCTCGATCCCGGCCGCCTCTTGCCTCTGGAGCTCTCGATCAGTGCGTGCGTGCTGGCCGAGATGGAAATCATGCTTGCCACAACCGGGAAATCCGGCGAGGCCGCTAACTCCCCCGCGGAGATCCCGGCAGCAGAACGTCTAGAGTTGCACACCAACTCGATCTTGTTGAGTTCGCTGCCTGACGTCCTTCACCTCACCGGGCGTGGCCCCGGTGCGCATCAGGACGAGACTGCTGCGCGATCGTTCACGCTGACGTTGACCTTCTCCGACGGGAGCGCCACTACAATGTCGTGGAGCACCACGTTCGAGGTTCCGCGCTCGTCGCTCGTCGACTCACTATGGCACTTGACCGTGCCGTTCAGTCACTCGTTGACAACAATCAATGTGGAGTGATCACACAATGTCGGCACCGGCAGGCCCGAGGACATCGCCGAGACCGTCGTGTTCCTGGCTTCCGATGGAGCCGCGTACATCACGGGGCAAGAGATCGCGGTGGCCGGCGGCGCTGGATTGGCCGTCTGACCGATCTATCCACAATTGACAGACTCACAGGATCATCCAGCGGCGGGATGGCGCAACTCCCATATGTAGCCCCACAAGTACGACGTCGCATATGACCGATACGGCCGCCACAGCTCACTGCGATGCTCCACGGCCTTCGGCGTGATCCTCTTGTCCAGCCCGTCGAGTGCCGTCACCGCCGCACGCACGCCGAGGTCACCAGCCGGGAAGATATCCGGCCTGTGCAGGTACCGCATCATGAACATCTGCGCTGACGAGGGACCAATACCCGGCAGGGCCACGAGTTCGGTGTGAATTTCGGCATCCGACATCGCGGCGAGCTTGTCTAGTTCCAGTAGGCCGTCATCGGCGTGTTCGGCAAGCCCGCGGATTGCCCTTGCTTTCGGGTAAGACAAGCCGACGCCGCGCATGGTCTGCTCGTCGGTCGCGATGACACGCTCGGCAGTGATGGAGCCGCCCAGTTGCGCGACAAGTCGATTGTAGATCGCGGTGGCCGCTGCTCTGCTGAGCTGCCGCGAGGCGATGGTGAAGGAGAACCATTCGAGCGGACTGCGGACGTTCACGGGGAGGTGCATCTCGTAGGCATCGATCGGTCCTGTCGACCGCACCCACGGAGCGAGTGAGTCGTCGAGCGAGCCCAGGTACTTGGACGCGGCGCGCTGTTCCTTGGTCGCGTGCTTCCCCGTGCGAGTCGTGGTCACCTCCCAAGCGTCGCAAAAGAGGTCCGAATAGTCCAGACTAGTGGGAACGTCATCCCCCGATGGCCAGGGATGTACTTTCTCATTCGGCCGGATGCACCTCTGTACCAGAACCAGAATGGACGATATGGTCCAGATATGCGGCGCCGGCACGACGACCCGCCTGCCGCGAACGCCGAACCACCGAGAAGGGCCAGGAAAATCAACGACACCAAGCAGTCTGCCGACGATCTGGCGATCCTCGAGCAGCTCAACAACGACTACGTCCACGCCGACCAGTTCAGCGATGTCCAGCGCTTCAACGAGTTCCTCGCCGAGGACTTCATCGTGCAGACTCCGGGCATCACCCGCAACCGCGCCGAGTTCCTCGAATACATCGCAAAGCCGCGCCCTTTCAAGGATCTCGCGGTGCACGACGTCACCATCCGCATCCTCAGTGACGTTGCCCTGATCCACGCCCGCAGCACATACACCATGCTCGCCGATGGGGCACAACGAGAAGCTCTGTACACGGACACGTACCAGAAGCGCGCGGGTATCTGGGTCTGTGTCGCGGCCTGTGCGATAGCTCCAGGCACCTGACCGCCCGACGGGCATGGCGTAACACCAGAGACAAGCGAAAGGCACGGCTCGATGCACAACGTGGCACCTGCGCCCAACCAGGTTCGTCGGAGCAGAACGCTCTGGTTGGCGTTCTTGTCCGCGGTGGTCTCCCTGGCTGCCGCGTTTGCTGCGTCGGCCGCGCCGATCCCCCTGTTCAACACCTACCGTGCTGAGGACGGGTTCACCAACGCCGACTTCTCGCTGGCCGTTGTCGTCTACGACCTGCCCACGCTCGTCGCACTGTTGGTGATAGGACGGCTTTCCAATCATCTGGGCCGACGGCGCACCGCAATCGCCAGTCTCGCTCTGCTCGCGCTGGGCTGCCTGCTCCTGTTGAACGTGCACGACGTCGGCACTCTGCTAGCCGGTCGGGTGCTGATGGGCCTCGGTGCCGGGCTGGCCAGCAGTAACGTCACCGCTTACATCGTCGACGCCGCACCTGCAAGGCCGGTCTGGCTGGCCTCCGTCGCCTCCAGCCAGACACCAATGGTCGGCCTCGCCGTCGGAGCCATCGCCTCTGGCGCCTTGGTCCAATTCGGACCCTGGCCACGTCACCTGATCTACGTAGTTGTCCTCGGCCTCCTTCTGCTATCTACCGTCCTCATCGCCATCAGCCCGGAAACCGTAGCTCCGACGCCGGGCGCGTGGCGATCACTGCGACCCAGTGTCGGCGTCCCAGCCCGAGTCAGACCCCTGCTCCCCGTCGCGGCCGCGGTGTTCCTGTCCACCTGGGCGACCGGAGCCTTCTACCAAGCCTTCGTGCCCGCACTGGTCGAAGAGCAACTCCACACCCGCAGCCCGCTCGTCCTCGGGCTAATATTCGCCGCCTATATGGCCCCAAGCGCTTTCGGCGCTCCCCTCGGTGGCCGCTTCACACCGGCGGCAGCCCAACGCGTTGGCATGATCGCCTTCCTGGTCGGAATGATCGGCATCATCACCGCGATCGCCACCGGAACACTGGCGTTGTTCATCACCGCAACCGTCATCGCCGGTGCCAGTCAAGGCATCGCCATCAGCGCCGCCACCCGAGGCCTGCTGCAGGGCAGCACCCTGACCGACCGCGCACCGATCTTCAGCGCTATCTACCTCATCTGCTACAGCGCCGCAGCCTTCCCCAGCCTCATCGCCGGACAACTCTCCAAAACGTTCTCACTACCGCAGATTGCGCTCGGGTACGGCGGACTTGCCCTCGTGGCCACCTTGTTCACGGTCATCGCCGCACGCAACCCAGACTCTCAATGAGGACTATATAGTCCAACCTATGTACGTCTACCGTGAGCACACCGGCCTATAGTGGACCTTGTGGACCGTTATGGCCAAGGCAGCGGCCGTTCCGACGAGCCTCCGACAAAGGAGACCGTCGAAGCCAGGGTCGGTAGGCTGCTCGCGACTCAGGAACCATTGCTGAACAACCTGCACTCGGTACAGGATCTCGTCCAATGGCGGGATGAGGTGGTCCACCTTGGACAAAGACGCGACGACGGGATCTGTCCGCTTGGTGAGCTGGCTGAGCTGCTCGCGAACGGCGACGAAGCTGGCCGATCGGCGGTTCGCGCGCGCTTCGCGACATGGGAGTCGCTCCTGGCTGGCGGAATCGCCCGGGCCCGGGACAGCGGCGAACTCGCGGCGGACGCCGATCCCCACAGGCTCGCGACCGGCCTGATGGCCGCGCTACAGGGTGGTCTGCTGCTCACGCGCACCACCCGCGACGTGCGGCAGTTGGAGGTGGCACTGGACATAGCCCTCAGCTACGTCCGTGCACACGCCATCAGGCCGTGAGGAACGACTTCACGTGGTCAAGCGCCATATCGAGGGCGATCTCCATGGGCTTGATGTCATGCGCGGTCTCGGCGAGAAGGTACCCGCCTTGCAAGGCTGCCATCAGACCGGTGGCAAGCTTCTCCGGGTCGGCATCCGGTTTGAGCACCCCGCTGTCCCGCATCCGCTGCAAACCAGCGGCGAGCAGTCCTTCCCATTCCACGAACGACTCGGCGAGCATGGTGCGGGCCTGGTCGTCCTGGTCGGCGAGCTCGCTGGCCATCGAGCCGAGCGCACAGCCGTAGGCGCCGTTCTGCAACGCGTTTCGCTGCACCAGCGCATCGCGCCAGCGGACCAGACCGCGGAACGACTTCAAGCGCTGAAGATAGCCACGTTCGCGCTCGAGGACTTGCGCGGCGCGCGCCGCGACAACAGCGCGCACCAGTTCCTCTTTGTCCGGGAAGTGGTTGTAAAGCTGGGACTTGCTGGTATTGCTCGCGGCCCGGACGTCGTCAAGCGTCGTCGCGTTCACGCCCTTCACGTACATCAGATCGGCAGCAGCCGCGACGATGCGCGCGCGGGTGGCGGCCCCACGTGGTGTCAGGGTCCGCCCCGGCTGTGCGTTCTCCGGCCTGCTCACATGCCTCAGGCTACCCTGCTTGATCACAGCCGCCGCATGGACTACACGGTCCACTCGAGAAAGGAGAATCAGAGCAGACCGTCGGGTTCGTCAACCAATTGACGATGACCGACTTCGTCGGGTCAGGGGCGTACGACCGGCACATCCGCGCAATGCGCTCGCAGTACCGCCGCCGACGCCAGCAACTGATCGAGACGATCAGCCTGCACTCTCCCACGACGCGCGTGGCCGGGCGCCCTGGACGCACTGGTTCGCGCTCTCCGGTGACCGCCCGAGCGGACATGGTAAGCCGCAGAGCATGATCGGACTCACTGCTGACTTGGACGACTGCCTGTGCAGCGACGCGCGGTGCTGCTATGACAATGGTCAGGCGCGGCGGCCGTAAGTGCGCGGATCCACGGGCTGTGCGGACTTGGCAAGCCCGCCGACCACGAGACGGTATGAGTCGAGCACGAGCTCCTTCAACCGTTTCTCGTCGATGGTGCCCTCGCCGTTCACAGTGATCCAGTGCGTCTTGTTCATGTGATAGCCGGGGGTGATGTCTGCGTAGTTCTCACGCAGGGCTGCGGCGTCGTCCGGATCAGCTTTCAGGATCACGACCGGCCGCCCCGGCAGGTCGGTCGTGAGCATGAAGACCTTCCCACGTACCTTGTAGAGATCCCAGTCGGGATCGACACGATGCTCCAAGTCGGCGCCGGGCAGGTTCGCAGCGCAGTCGCCCGCGATCTTCTGCAGCTCCTGTCCGTCCATGGGGGAAGAACTCCTCTGTAGAACTACGCGCCCAGACCGCCCGCCCTGACGAACTCGATGTCTCGAGGTTTCGTTTTCCAGGTGGTCGTTCAGGCGAAGGTGAACAGCTGGTCGGCGTCGAATCGCGAGATCGGGTTGGTGTACACCTTCCCCGGGTCGGGGTAGCCGAGAGCCAGCAGCACAGTCGTGCTGTGTCCGGTCTCGCGGATCTTGAACGCCTTGTCGACGCTGGCCGGGTCGAAGCCCTCCAGCGGTGTGGCGTCGACGCCGAGCACGGCGGCCGCCATCATGGTCATGCCCACCGCCATGTAGGTCTGCTTCTCCATCCAGTGGTTCAGGTCCTTGTAGCCGTAGTTGCGCAGGTTGAGGAAGTCGCGGGTCATCGACTCCCACCGCTCCTGCTTTGACGGGTCAGGAAATCGGCCGTCGGTCCGCTCCTTCGTGAACACCGCCTCGATGTGGCTGTCAGGTACATCCGCTCGGGTGGTGAGGATGATGGTGTGCGAGGCGTTCAGGACCTTCTCGGCGTTGTCCTGGAACCGCTCGCCCAGGTTGTTGGCGAGTCGCTCTTTGCCTTCGGGCGTGGCGAGGACGTAAAAGTGGTTGGGCTGCACGTTCACCGATGACGGGGTGGAGCGCAGGAACTTGAGCAGCTGCTGAAGGGTTTCCTCCGGAATGGTCCTGCTGGGGTCGAAATACCTGGTGAGGTGCTTGTTCATGAGTGCGTCGAGGTTCATGCCAACCTGCATTCTTCGGGTGGTGGGTGGATAGGGAGCGGGGTTGTGCTAGTTCGCGCCACGGGCGAGCAGTTCGTTGATGCGCGTGAAAGTGATTCCTGCCGTCGCCGAGGCAAGGTCGCCCACGACGAGCGCCTTGGTGGCCCGCTCGAGTGCCTCCATCGCATGGGCGTAGAGCGCTGGTCCCAAGCTGATGCGCTTGACCCCCGCCTTCTGCAGTTCAGCGACTGTTGACACCTTGTCCGCAGGCGAGATGAGGACGTTGACCGGTTTCGGTGCGACAGCGGTGACGATCGCGACGACTGCGTCGAGGTCGGGTGGATAGGGGGCGTAGAGCACATCAGCGCCGATTTCGGCAAAGGCAGTCAGACGCCCGGATGGTGTCGTCGAGATCTGGCCGTCCTTGAATGAAGTTGTCGGTGCGGCCGGTGATGACGATGCGACCCTTACCCGCGTTGACGGCACTGCGCATGCGGTTGACAGCATCGTCGAAGCCACGGATTGGTTGATCGGGATCGGCCGAGGTGTCTTCGATCCCGATACCTGCCAGTCCAGCCGTCACAGCGGCTTCCACAGTCGCAGCGACGTCTTCGGGCGTGTCGCCGTAGCCGTCCTCGAAGTCTCCGTTGACGGGCAGCCCGGTGAGTCGGCCCAATAGCCGCGCATGAACGAGGTGCTCACCGCGGGTGACTTCGTGACGTCCGTCGGACCGGCCGAGCGTGGCTGCGAGCGCCGCTGACGATGTCGAGATCACCTCGAAGCCGGCATCGGCCAGCATCAGCGCTGACAGGCCGTCCCATGCATTCGGCATGACGAGGCCACCGACGCGGGTGTGCAACGCCATGAACCTCTCATAGAGCTCGAAACCCGACATGCCGAACCTCTCGATTGTTGGAGACAGTGACTGATCGAGCGGCTGAGCGCGTCACCTCAGCGAGGACCCCGGCGCTCATGCCGACGTACCAACCGAACTGATGGCGGGATGTCGACCTCGGTCTGGTTGACGTTGTTGATGAAATTGGTCAGCAGGACGTGCACCGCCACTGTGACGATCGCCAGGATCTGCGGGTCTGCGTATCCAGCACCTCGCACGGCAGCCAGTTCGCCATCGCTCACCTGACCGCAGGTCTCCACCAGCTGCTCAGCGAAACGAGCGACCGCGGCGCGCTTGGGATCGATCGAGCTCCCAGACCGAGCCAGGTCGATGTCATCGCTCGACATGCCACTGAGTTCGGACGACACGTACGTGTGCATCGCGAGGCAGTAGTCGCAATCGTTGGCTTGCGACACCGCTACCGCGATGGTGTGCCGCGTCTTTGCATCCAGAACCTGGCTCAAGATGCCCTGCAGAGTCATGACGACGTCGAGGACAGTCGGGTTCGACGCGAGTGTCGCGAACATGTTCGTAGAAGTGTGTCCGATTCCCCACAGCTTGATCAGACAGCCAACCCTGCGCCCCGGCCACCATGATCTCTTGCCCCGTGACGTACGCGGCATCGTCCGATGCCAGGTAAGCGACGGTCCTGGCGATGTCCTCAGATTCGGCGAGACGGCCGAACGGGTTCTTCTCCGCGATGGCCGCCATCGCCGCCGCGGCGTCATCGGAAATCTCACGCAGCGAAGCCCGCGTCATGGGAGTGTCGGTGAACCCAGGGCTGACCGCGTTGATCCGGATCCGACGAGGGGCGAGCTCGAGGGCAAGCGTTGGGATCATGCCCAGGAACGCGCCGTGCGACCCGGCCGTGACGCTGTTGCCGGTCAGGCTGCGCGTCGCTCCGATACCCACCGTGACGATGACCGAGGCCCCGTCGGACAGCAGCGGCAGCGCCTTGGCCAACGTGTAGAACTGCCCTTTGGTGTTTACAGCGAACACCTCGTCGTAGGCGGCTTCGTCGAAGGTATCCAGCGTCATCGGACGGCTGACGCCGGCGTTCAGGAACAGCGTCGTCAGACTCCCGAAACGTGCTCCGACTTCGGAAATGACCTCGTCGGTGGCAGTGAGCGAGCGCGCGTCAGCCTGCAGGACCAGGACTTCTTCTGGCAGCTCCTCCCGCGCCCGAGCGACACTCTCCAGACGTTGTCCTGTGACAGCAACGCGGTATCCGCGCTTGTGCAGAACCTCGGCGGTCGCTTTCCCGATCCCGCTGGTACCGCCGGTGATCAGGGCTGTACGTGCCGACATGGTGATCACTCCACTTTGGTAATCGTCTTGATTGGACAGCGCCATGGCAATGCGTCGAGCCCAGCTAGCGCCTGGAATGCAAGGGGCCTCACCGGCAGTCGCTGTATTTGCCGGACGAAAGCTTTCTGGCCGTTGTCATGCCAGACTCCCTTGGACGCAGTAGCAACCGATAGACGCTAACCTGGTTTTACCCAGGAATCTGGGGCCACTTGACGCCCGGGAACGGGAACCAATCACGTGGGCGCGTTCACCGAAGAGCGCGAACCAGCGCGACCAGCCGACTGACAGCGGCTCACCATCAGCGCAAACGCCACGCCGTCGCGCGATGACGAACTGCAAGAAACTCATAAACCGATGTCCGACCAAAAGAAAAATGTCCTACTGAGGTCGTCAATCTGTCTGGATACGCCTGACGCCATCTACGTCCGCGCCCCCGACTCAGCTGGTCGCACCATCCCACACGGACTAGACATGACCGGCGAGGTGCCGCGCTACCTCCAACGGCCGGCGCCTACTCAGCAACCGAGCATGGTCCACCACCAGCACAGGCCGATCAAGCCCGGCGACGGCTTAGGGATCTCAGACGTCGGACACGTCAGGTTTGGAGGGTGTCTGCTTGCGAGGCCGAAGGTTTGTCAGTTGTGACACGGTTGGCAGCGGTCCGCTCGTCCAGAATTTCTTTACCGCAACCTCGACAGCCGTTACGGCGACCTCTGCCCAACTGTTCTCGGTTGTCGCCAGGACGATATGGTCTGCCTGGAGCAACCGAGCAGTCCCAACGAATCGGCTCACCGCCTTATCGGTGCTTTTCTTGGCCGTCTTCAGCTTGGAGTTGGACTTCGCTTCACCGACAACGACCTTGCCGTCGATGATCGCAGCGATGTCAATCTCCGATTGGCTTTCCCGCCAGTTGACAAGCAACTCAGGTGCCCACATGACAGATCGCTTGCTGCTACCGAGCTCAGCCACGGCCAACAGTGGGACATCACCGTTCTGCGTCAGCAGGTCGGTAACAACCTGATCAAGCGAGTAGTACCACTGAGGTTCCGAGCACTCCTTGTTCCAGCGCTCGTGTGTCAAACTGTTGTTCCGCCCGCACACCTTGCATGTGAACCCGAGATCGGGCCGTGGCGATGGGTGCCACACTCAGTCGCGATGCTCTGCAACTCCACCGGTGTAGTCGCGGTGATCGGATAGGAACTTGCTTCCTCCCGGTCGAGCATGTCCCTCATCGCTGACGCCTCCGTCGTTCGCCCTGCTGTTCAAGGCTCGCCGGGGGCTACCACGCCATTTCCATGATCAAACCCGCCCGTCCCGATCGAACAACCGATCACTCAGCCAGAAGCTCGCCGGGAGAACCGCAAAACAAACCGCGCCACACCATGCGCGCGTTATTACCGACCGAAGTTCGAAAACGTACAGTGAGGACATGTAAATCAATTCACAATCAGCAATTTTCGATACCGACGCCCGCCGAAATCGCAGCAGCACCTGGCAGCCACCGGTTCATCTGGGGCGTGGCGGGTACCCGCGCGTCATGGGTAGAAACCTGGCACGCAAGCTGATCGAATCGCATCTCGTGCACGGCGAGATGACGCCGGGTGCGCCGATCGAGATCCGGGTCGATCAGACGCTGACACAGGACGCCACCGGCACGCTGGTGATGCAGGAGCTGGAGGCGCTGGGGCTGGACCGTGCCCGTACTGAGGTGAGCGTGCAGTACGTGGACCACAATCTGCTGCAGGCGGACGAGAAGAACGCCGAAGACCACCTGTTCCTCCAGTCGGCGTGCCGGCGGTTCGGGCTGTGGTTCTCCAAGGCGGGCAACGGCGTCTCGCATCCCACGCACATGCAGCGGTTCGGCATTCCCGGCAAGACGATGGCCGGCTCGGACTCGCACACGTGCGCGGCGGGTGCGCTGGGCATGCTGGCGATCGGTGTGGGCGGGCTGGAGGTCGCGTTGGCGATCGCCGGTCGTCCGTTGGGGCTGCGGATGCCGGAGGTCTGGGGTATCGAGCTGACCGGGCGGTTGCCGGCATGGAGTTCGGCCAAGGACGTGATCCTGGAGGTGCTGCGGCGGCACGGTGTGCGCGGCGGGGTGAACCGGATCATCGAATACCACGGGCCTGGTGTGGCCACATTGTCGGCGATGGACCGGCATGTCATCGCGAACATGGGCGCCGAACTCGGTGCCACGTCCACCGTCTTTCCCGCCGACGCGGCGGTACGGGACTTCCTGCGCGGTGAGGGCAGGCAGCGCGATTTCGCCGTGCTGTCGCCGGATCCGGACGCCGACTACGACCTGATCGACCACATTGACCTGTCCACTGTAGAACCTCTTGTCGCGAAGCCGTCGTCGCCCGGCAATGTGGTGCCGGTTCGTGATGTCGCGGGAACGCCGGTCAGCCAGGTCGTGATCGGTTCGTCGGCCAACCCCGGCCTGCGCGACTACGCGGTCGCCGCCGCCGTGCTCAAGGGTCGCCAAGCCGACCATTCGGTGAGCGTGGACATCAACCCGTCGTCCCGGCAGATCTTCGCCGACCTGACCAAGATGGGCGCGACGTTCGACCTGATCGCCTCCGGTGCGCGCATCCATCAAGCCGGGTGCATGGGCTGTATCGGGATGGGTCAGGCACCAGCCGTCGGACACAATTCGCTGCGGACCTTCCCTCGTAACTTCCCTGGCCGATCGGGCACGGCCGAGGACTCGGTCTGGTTGTGCTCTCCCGAGACGGCCGCGGCATCGGCTCTGACCGGGGTGATCACCGACCCACGAGACCTTGGTATCGAATATCCCTGCCTCGAGCTGCCGGAACAGGCCACGGTGAACACCGAGATGCTCGTCGCGCCGCTGCCGACCGACCAGGCAGCACGCGAAAAACTGGTACGTGGGCCTAACATCTCGGCGCTGCCGGACTTTCCCGCGCTGCCGAGCAAGATCGAAGTACCGGTGCTTCTCAAGCTCGGCGATGACGTCTCCACTGACGAAATCTCGCCCGCTGGGGCACGGGCGCTTCCGTTCCGGTCCAACGTGCCGAAACTGGCCGACTTCACCTTCGGCCAAGTCGACGACAGCTATGCGTCCCGCGCCAGGGAAACGGGCGCACACATCGTCGTCGCCGGCCAGAACTACGGGCAGGGATCCTCACGGGAACACGCCGCGATCACGCCACGGTATCTCGGCCTGCACGCGGTGATCGCGAAGTCGTTCGCCCGGATTCACTGGCAGAACCTGGCGAATTTCGGCGTGCTGGCCCTCGAGTTCACGGAACTCGCCGACTACGACCGTATCAGCCCAGGCGACGTGCTGACGCTCGACGACCTGCCGAACGCGTTGCGATCCGGGCCGGAACTGCGCATCCGCAACATCACCAAGAATGAGCACTACCGGCTGCGGCATCGCCTGTCTCCGAGCCAGATCGACGCCGTTCTCGCCGGCGGCCAGATTCCTCGGCTGGCCCAAAACCGGCCTGACACGTGATCCGCAGGATCGAGGTGTCGTATCGGCCCGGCGAGGTAACCAGTGTGTATGGCGAAGCCATGGCCAGGTCCTTTTCTCTGGTTGTGGTACACGTTCGGCGGTCGGTTGCCCGATCGGTACCGCGAGTGGGTTCTGCACGACTGCACCACAAGCACCTGGCTCTGGCGGTACGCCGCACGGATCACGGTGAAATCGCTCCCGTTCCTGATCGGCGGCTACCTGGTGTCGCAACTGCTCCCCGTGCCTGACTTGCCGATACTGGCAGCACTGGGCCTTGGCCTGCTTCTCGCGCTGTTCTTCACGTTGACCTCGGCCGAGGAGTTCCGTGAAGTCCGGCTGGCACAGCACGGATTCTCAGCAGGCATCGGCACGCACTTCGCCAACCGCAGACATATGGGCCGACGCCATCGTTGAACCAAGGCCGCAGCTCAACGGTTCGGGTGTCAGCCATGGCTCGGCGGGTATTCCGAAGAGTCACCCGTGTACACCGTGAGGAGGAGCCACGATGGCGATGCGACTGCACGAGTTGGCCCAGCACGGTCAAAGCGCTTGGGTCGACTACCTTTCCCGTCCTTTCCTGCACACCGGCGAACTAGCCGGGCTGGTCGCTGACGGGGTGGTCGGGGTGACGTCGAACCCGACGATCTTCCATGGCGCGATCGCCGAGAGCGATGCGTATGACGATCAACTGCGTGAGGTGCTGCGAACGGAGACCGACCCGAAAGAAGTCTTCCTCGAGATTGCCCGTGACGACATCCGTACCGCGTGCGACCTGCTGCGCGGCGTCTTCGGGCACACCCCCGACGGGTGGGTGTCGCTCGAGGTCGACCCCCACCTCGCCCACGACACCCAGGCCACCGTCGAGGAAGCAGTCCGGCTGCACCGGATGGTCGACAAACCGAACCTGTTCGTGAAGATCCCGGGCACCGAGGCCGGGCTTCCCGCGATCGAGGAGTGCGTCGCCCGCGGCGTCCCGATCAACGTCACCTTGCTGTTCTCGCTTGAGCGCCATCGCGCTGCGGCCAAGGCATACCTGCGAGGGTTGCGGCGGCTGCGTGAGGCCGGCGGCGAGCTGAGCACGGTTGCCTCGGTCGCGTCGTTCTTCGTCTCCCGGGTCGACACCGAAGCCGACCGGCGCCTGGACGAGATCGGCGGCCATGACGAGCTCAAGGGCACGCTGGCGATCGCCAACGCCAAACTGGCATACCTGACCTACCAGGAACTGTTCACCGGCCCGGACTGGGACGAACTCGCCGCCGCCGCCGCGTCCCCGCAACGATGCCTGTGGGCCTCCACGTCGGCGAAGAACCCCGCCTACCGCGACGTTCGGTACGTCGAGGAGCTCATCGGCCCGGATACCGTCAACACGATGCCGCGCGAGACCATCTCGGCCTTCCAGGACGACGGGGCGGTCGCCGACACCCTGGTCCGTGATGTCGACGCCGCCCGCCGCACCCTCGATCGTTTCGCCGACGCCGGAATCGATTACGACGACGTCGTAGCCGTGCTGGAACGAGAAGGCGTAGCGAAGTTCGCCGCGTCGTTCGACAAGCTCTTCGACGCGATCGCCGACAAGCGCGACCACCTCGTCCGAACATGACTCAACGGAGACAACAATGTCCACTCCTGAGTCCTCTATGGAGCATGGTGCTGTCGTAGCCGGCTACGACGGTTCCGACGAGGCCCGGCAGGCCACTCTGTGGGCTGCGCGGGAAGCTGTCAGCCGACAGCGCGGCTTGGTCATCGTGAACGCTGTCGGTTTCCCGTCGCTGGCCGAGCCGGCGGCGATGCCCGCGGAGGTGCTGGTGCCCTTGGACGCTGAGCAGGCGAGCGTGCGCGAGCACGCCGAGGTCAGGCTCGCCGAAGTGGCGCAGGAGTGCCGCAGGGTATGGCCGGACCTTGCTGTTGCCGTCCATCTGGCTTCGGGCCGGGCGCCAGATGTGCTGGCCCGCGTCGCGCAGGACGCGGAGCTGCTGGTGATCGGGTCGTCCGGGACTACCCAGGTTGCCCAGAATGCTGCTCGGTTCGACGGCGGCCGAACTCCTGCATCACTGTCGCCGTCCCGTCGTGGTGGTGCGACATGCCAAGGACCCGGTGCGGGTGGATGGTGGTCACGTCGTGGTCGGGGTGGACGGATCAAGCGTGAGCGCGCGGGCCATCGGCTTCGCCTACGGTTTCGCCGACCGCCACGGCTGCGAGCTGGTGGCTGTGCACGCATGGTCCGATCTTCCGATGGACGCGTTGGAACCGGTACGAACATGGGACTACGACTGGCACGACGTCCGCGAAAAGGGCGATCGGCTACTCGCCGAATCCCTCGCAGGACACCAGGAACAGCACCCGGACATCGCCGTGCGCCGGAAAGTCGCCATCGACCGGCCCACCCATGCGTTGCTCGAGCATGCCGAGGGCGCCGTGTTGCTCGTCGTAGGTAGTCACGGGCGAGGTGCGCTCCGTCGCGCGTTGCTCGGTTCGGTCAGTCACGCCATGGCCTACCACGCCCCCTGTCCCGTGGCCATCGTGCGCCGCGACTGACGAACTCCAGGGCATCGGCGGTTCCCGGGCGAACCGTCCGGGCCACCCCGCCGCCCACAGCCCTGCAGGGGACGCTGGTTCGTGGTCGAGCAACACGACGCGTCCGCCCAGCCGAGCGCAGTCGCCATGCACGTGCACAGGTCGAGCAACCTGTCATAGTGGATACTGGTCGTTACAGTCTGTAGCGCTTTTCAGTCACGTTGTACTGGCATACCGTGGAGACGCAGACTGAACACATCCCATGGTGATGCGTCATTCTGCCGGGTTGAGCAGCTAGCTCGGTTCAGTGAATTGTGCGCTGAGAGGAAGCGCCGAATGAACTCGCGACAATTCGACCCGATCGACCATCTGACGGTGACCGTGACGTCTGTGCGTACGGTGACGACGGTAGCCGTGTCAGGGGAGATCGACATGACCACGCGAGACGTCATGGCCGAGCAGTTGTTCGAACAACTGGACGCAGCACCCGCAGCCCTGGTGATCGACCTCACCAAGATCGAATTTATGGGTTCAGCGGGTCTCGCCGTGCTGATCGAGGCGCATCAACGCACCTCGCAGGGCACCACTTTCGCGATTGTCGCGCCGGATCCGTCAGCGGCCTGTCGTACTCTCGCTGTCAGCGGTCTCGACCAGTTGCTGCCCGTGCACCACACGATAGATGAAGCGATGCGCAGTCCCGACCGCTGAGCGCGGCATCCCGGGTTTCGGCCCAGGGGCAACAACCGGCCACGACATGGTGACCTTCAGCGGGCACGAGCCCAACGCGTTGCCGTTCAATGTGTTAGAAGTGTCCATTCCGTACAACGTTGTGCACCTGGCGTTAGCAGCGGCTGCCCAGACGGCAATCGTTTCGAGGTACGACGCCTGCAGGCCGACGGCGCCTGCTTGAGCGAAGTATTGTCTCGTAGGCAGATCCCTCACTCAGCCGACTCACTGTCTACATGCGCCGCGATTGCGCCGATGGTGTCGTAGCTGCCTTCGGGCAGGCGGCGCAGCCGTTCCCGGGTGACGTTGTCCACGCCGTTGAGGTCGGCCTGAGCCAGGATCTGCCATTTCTGCGCGGGAAACGCCAGACCGTCGAGCGCCCGTCGCAGCAGCCACACGGTTTTCGTTGTCATGGCGTCACTTCCTACCGGTGTCACGCCGTGAGGTGCTCGTGGAACCAGTTCGTTGCGAGCCGGGCCACATGCTCGAGGGTTCCGGGTTCTTCGAACAGGTGGCTGGCCCCGGCGACGACCTCGATGCGCTTCGGCGCGGTAATCAACTGCGCCGCTTGCTGATTGAGCTCAAGCACCTGCTGATCCAGTTCGCCCACGATCAGGAGCGTCGGTGCCCGCACGTCCGCGAGCGCCGAGCCGGCCAGGTCAGGCCGCCCACCGCGGGACACCACCGCCCGCACGGAGCTGTCTCGTGCGGCGGCGCGAACCGCAACTCGGTGGTACGCCGGTCTTCGTCCTCGGTGAGCAAATCCAGCAACAGCGTGGCGAACCCGTTGTCCTGCAACACTTCGGCCACCGCCCGGTTGCGCAAGCTGTGCCGCGAGCTGCCCGAACCGTGCGCGAACACCACGATTGCCCTGGCATCACCGGGAACAACCAGGTCACCCGCCAGCTCCGCGCCAGCCGACGAGATGACCACCGGAACAGACACCAGCTACTCCAGTGATCCGCTCGAACCGGCGTCGACCAGCACCCGCAGGTCCTCTGGCAACGCGTCACGGACCTTGTTCACGCTCCCGCTCGTGGTCGCGTCACGAAGCACTTCGAGCACGACCCGGGACTGGTAGGCGGCTTGCGGTTCATCGGTGTACGAGCGCTGCGCCACACGGCGGATGAACTCGTCGCGGCCGAACCGCTCGCCGCTGCCAGCACCGGCCATCGTGACCGTCCGGCGCAAGTGCTCGCCGATCTCCTGCGGCAGTTCGGAAGCCAGCTTCACCGCCACGTTCTCAGGGATCCGTTCGCCGAGCGTCTCCAGTGTCGCGCGGGTCGCTCCCTCGGCGTCGCCCCGGCTGGGCAGGTTGGCACGGTTCTGCACCTGCCCGATGAATTCGTCGTGCTGCATGCCGTGTCACTCCTTTCGTTACTTGGTCGAGGAAGGCTGGGCAACGCCGTCGGTCTCCGCGAGGTTCACGCGGCCGTTCGGGGGCACCAGGCCGAACTGCACGACTTGGCGGCGTGCCACCACGTCGGTGACCCAGTCGGTGAGGACCCGCAGCCGGTTGGCTGGCAGTGCCAGGAGGTGATAGCCCCGGGTGATGGCTTTGGCCGGCCATCCGTGCAGTGGGACGTGCAACGGGTCGGCCACCGCCTGGCCGCCGGCGAGGTCGACGACGAATCCGAGATCACGGTGCCGGTACGCCTTGTGCTGTCCATGGCCGAGGGCGGCGGCGATGTTGATTCCGGCGACGCGGCCTTGGCGCTGCGCGTGCTGAGCGGTCATCGGGCAGAGCTTGCCGGGGTGGAAGGCATCGGGAACCGCGGCGACATCACCTGCGGCGTACACACCGTGTTGTCCAGCAACGCGCAAGTGGCTGTTCACCGTCAGCCGTCCTTGTTCGGTGGGCAGATCCAGTGCCTCCACCAGCGGGTCGGGCCGTACACCGACGCACCACACCACGGTCCGGGTCGGGATCTCGGTGCCGTCCTTCAGCCGGACGCACTGGTCGGTGACTTCGGCGACGCTGGTTTCCAGGCGTACGTCCACGTTCCGGTCCCGCAGCACCCGCAGCGCCGGACCGGACAGCCGTTCGTTCAGGCCAGGCAGCACTCGTGGCGCGATGTCGATCAGCACCCAGCGCACGTCTTGTTCGGTCAGCGTGTCGCGGTGCCGCAGGGCCTGCCGGGTCAGCAGCCGCCCCTGAGCGACCAGTTCGGTTCCGGTGTACCCGGCGCCCGCCACCACGAACGTCGCCCGGGCGGCGCGTTCGGCCGGGTCGTCGGCCTGTTCGGCGAGTTCCAGCTGACGCAGCACGTGGTCACGCAGGAAAATGCTTTCGGCCACCGACTTGAACCCCATCGCGTGTTCCGCGACGCCGGGGATGGACAGCAACCGGGTCACGCCACCCACGGTGAGCACCAGATAGTCCCAGTCCAGCGTGCGGGACCGTGCTTCGACATCGACCACCGTGCATGTCCGGTCCGTCAGGTCCACGCCTGTCGCGTTTCCCAGCACCACTTGGGTACGGGGCAGTTTGGTGCGCAGCGGTACGGCGACCCGGCGCGGATCGAGCGTGCCGCCGGCGACTTCGGGCAGTAGTGGCACGTAGAGCATGTAGTCGGCCGGGTTGACCGCGATCAACTCGGCCGCGTCGACAGGCAACCGGCGTTCGAGCGTGCGCAGGCAGTGGTAGCCCGCGAACCCGGTGCCGACGACCACGACACGTGGCCTTGTCATCGTTGATCATCCTTCGTTTCATTCGGCGGACGGGTATGTCTGCAACTCGCCCTGTGTGTGTTCGAACTGGTGCAAGGGATTCAACGCGTCGGTGTGGTCACAGTGGACGAACGCGTCAGCACCAGCACCTCGTCGAGATCCTGCGACCCACGCAATGGCCGCGCCATGCGCCGGGCCTCTACCACCGGGGCCATGACCTCGGGCTACCCGAACAAGCCCTCGCTAACCGGCCACGGACGGCCGAAACAGCCTTCCGAGCAGATACAAGACCACCACGCCGAAACACTGCTCCGGCGTCAACGACGGCCCCCACAGGATCACATCCAACCCGGCCAGAAGAAGCAGCCCGTGCAGACCGAGGACCGCGTAAGCGACCGTGAGTGCGGCCGGCAACACCTCCACCGCACTGCCATGGCCCACATTGGTTTGTCGACAACTCATCGCACCGTTCCGATTACAGCCCGGACAGAAGCCACCGGGATACCCTGTAACCGCCTGGGCAAACCTGCTGCTAGCGATGGTCTTCGGGAGTGGTGCGAGTGAGATCCGCCCCTCCGGCGTCAAGGTGGACTCCTAGACCGTGCAGAGTGACCGCGCGGCTGATATCGCTGGGCGACACGATGCCCACCAAGTGATCGTCGCCGAACACCAACGCGCGACCGTCCGCACAACCGTCCATACGCGACAACAGGGCCGACAGCGGTTCCTCGGGCTGAGCGCTGGGAACCTCGGCGGATGGGCAGGCCACGTCTCGCAGCGCAGTCGTCGCCCGCCGCGCAACAGGTACCGCCGTCAAACGGTTGAGCGTGATCATCCCCTGCAACTGGCCCCTATCGTCGAGCACCGGGAACGCCGAGTGCCGACGCACGAACGCGACCTCGTGCAGGAAGTCCGCCACCGTGCGGTCGGCTCGCACCGTGTCCGGCTGTGCGGTCATCACATCGCGCACGCGCAAGCCGCCCAACGCGGCGCCGGTTTGTGCCTGCTGTTCCTCGGCGCCGGCCATCGTCACGACGAACAAGCCCAGCACGACCCACCACAGGCCGATCACGTCGTTCCAGACGAGCACCAAGCCGACACCGATCACCAGCAGCCCGAACACGCGCCCAGCCCGCGCCGACCACACCGCCGCCATCAGCCGATCACCCCGCCATGCCCACACCGCGGCCCGCAGAATCCGCCCGCCATCCAACGGGGCCGCCGGAATCAGGTTGAACACGGCCAGCAAGACGTTGAGCCCAGCCAGATACATCAACACCGCAATGCCGAGCAGACCAATCCCGATGCCCCAGGCCAGCCATACCAACACACCGAACACACCACCCACTGCCAAGCTGGTCGCCGGTCCGACCACAGCGATACGAAAGTCCGCACCGGGAGTCCGCGCCTCGCCACGCAGTCGTGCCACACCACCCAGCAGCCACAGCGTGATATCCACGACCTCGATGCCGTTGCGTTTCGCGGTCACCGCGTGCGCCATCTCGTGGGCCAGCAGGGATAGCACGAACAACACCGACGCCACGGCCGCGGCCAGCACATACTCGCCCACCGAGTAGCCGGGAAAGCTGACCGGCAACTGGGCGGACAGGCCCACGACCAGCAGTAGCACCACGCCCAGCACGCTCCAATGCGCACCGACCGCCACGCCGGCGATCCGCCCGAACTTGATCGTCGCCCTCATGTCCAGGCCGCCTCGAGCAGCGAGACGACCTCCTCGTCCGTGGTCTGCGAGAAGTCGTCGTACCACAAGCCAACCGCCCGGAAATCCTCCGGCTTGGCCACGCAAACCACCTCGTCAGCCTCGGTCTGCAGCATCGCAGCCGATTGCGGCGCGCATACCGGAGCAGCGAAAACCAGGCGGCTCGGCTCCGCCTGGCGCACAGCCCGCAGCGCGGCCTTCGCCGTGACCCCGGTAGCCAGGCCATCGTCCACAACCAGGACATCCCGGCCGCGCACCGCAACCGGCTCACGGCCTCTCTGATAGTGACGGACCCGTCGACGCGCCTCTGCCCGCTCGGCGTCGCACACCCGCTGCATGTCGTACGGGCGCAGTCTCAGCATGCGCAACGTACTGTCGTCGTAGAAAGGCGGCCCGTCCGCTGTCACGGCGCCAACACCGAACTCTGGGTGATCAGGCGCGCCGATCTTCCTCGACACGGCGACGTCCAACGGGGCGCCTAGCTCGCGCGCCACCTCCGCGGCGACCGGGACACCACCTCGTGCCAGGCCGAGCACCACGGGATCAGACCAGTCCCTATGCCCGAGGTGGTCGGCCAATTGTCGACCGGCACCGCGCCGGTCAGCGAATGTGCGATATGTGACTGGAGACATGGCTATGACGCCCTATGCCGACGTGGGTACCGGTTCGGGTGGACGTTTCGGCTCCGGGTCCGGCATCGGGCCAGGACCCGGTCGGATCGGCTCGGGATCCGGCACGGGTTCCCGCCCCGGATCAGGTGGCGGCCCAGGATTCGGGGGCGTAGGCGGAAACGGGCGTGCGGGGACAGGCATCAGCACCTCCTACACCTGATCGTCGTGAACTGGGCTTACCCGTGTCCGCAACGGGCAAACGGGTAGTCCGAGGAGATGAGGTTCGTCCTGCTCGGCGTCGGCGCGATGAACTCGCCCCGGTACCGCCCGGCGGGCCTGCTGCTGTCCTGGCGCGGAAAGCGAATCATGTTCGACGGCGGTCCGGGCGCACAACCACGCCACCAGATCGATGCCTGGCTGGTCACCGACCAGCAGGGCGAACTCATCCGCGAGATCCGCCGCCTCGCCGAGGCCTACGGGACCAATCCGATAGTGGCCACCTACACGCATCAAACGTTGCGCGTTCAGCCGCGCCCCGTCGGCCACACCTCCCATCCGACCTATGGATATCTCCTCGAGTCCGACGGAGACCGGGTGGTGTGGGCACCCGAGTTCTGGGAGTTTCCACCGTGGGCAGCCGGGGCGGATCTGATGTTCGCGGACGCTGCCGGCTGGAACCGCGCGATTCACTTCGCCGGCAATGTCGGCGGGCACGCCTGCGTGGCCACCACCGCCCGCGCGGCACGTAACCATGGCGTCAAACGCCTGGTGTTCGCACACATCGGCAGACCAGCCATCCGAGCCATCGACCAGGGCGCCCATCCCGCGTTCGGCGAATGGGGTGTCGAAGGCCGCCTCTACCAACTCCGCTGAGCCTCAGATACAAGAGCCCGTCCTGTCCTCGGTCTCCAGCGGCGTGGGATCGACACCGAGATGCCGGGCCGCCCGCCGGATCGTTGCCCAGCACCGTCCGTGAGTGAGCCGCTGGGGTGCTGGGTACGCGACTGCTTGAGGAGGAGCGAGCCCATGACACCGACGGTAAGGACGTCTTGCATGGAGATCGCCTACCAGGAGGAGGGGAACCCGCAGGGAACGCCGGTCGTGCTCGTGCACGGCTGGCCCGACGATGTCAGTTGCTGGGACCTGGTCGTCCCGCTCCTGGCCGACGACGAGACGCGAATCATCAGGCCGTATCTGCGTGGCACGGGACCGACCCGGTTCCTGGCCGGCGAGACTCTCCGCAGCGGGCAGATCGGCGCGCTGGGGCGGGATCTGGCCGATTTCCTCGACGCCCTGGCCCTGCGAGAACCGCTGATCGTGGGCCATGACTGGGGCGCTCGCACCGGGTATGTGGTCGCGTCGTTGTATCCCGAACGCCTCTCCGGCCTCGTCGCGATGTCGGCCGGGTATGCGACCACTGGGGCGCCGTTGCCGTACTCGCTGGCGCATGCCTACTGGTACGAGTGGTTCGTGGCGACCGGGCGCGGGCGCACCGCGATGCGGGAGGACCGGCGTGAGCTGTGCCGCTACCTGTGGTCGAATTGATCACCGAACTGGAGCTACGGCGAGGAGGAGTTCGCCCGCGCGGCGGCGTCGTGGGACAACCCGGACTGGGCCGAGATCTCCATCCACGCCTACCTGCACCGATGGGGCGAGGCCGCCGGAGACCCGGCATATCAGGACATCGAGGACGAGCTCGCCGAACAGCCGGCGATTCCGGTGCCGGCTCTGGTCGTACACGGCCGGGAAGACGCCGACAACACCCCGGCCACCACCGAGGGTAAGGACCACCTGTTCACCGGCCCCTACGAACGCCGGGTGCTCGACGGTGCCGGACATTTCGTGCCGCGCGAGGCGCCTGAGGCCACCGCCGAAGCCATTCGCCGTCTTCTCCCGGCACGGACCTGAGGTCACGAACGGCGATATCGCCGGCACGGCGCGGGTAGCCGATCGGGAACCTCGAGGACTGGAAAGAGGCGAAACGACGTGTGGAGCCGGCATCCGTCGGTGGGCATGGCGGTCGGGGCTTTCTGCCTGTCCGCATCCGCGGTCTTCCTGAACCTGGCCAAGACGTCGCCGGGCACGGCGTCGTTCTAGCGGTGCGTCCTCGCCTTGCCCGCGTTGATCGTGATCGGCACCGTCGAACGGCGACAGGAAAGCGCGCCCCCGACCGCCCAGCGCTGGCTGGCTGTCCCCGCCGGCGCACTGTTCGCCGGGGACACGATGCTGTGGACCCAGGCCAATCTCGGAGGTCGGCGCCGGACTGTCCACCGTGCTGGTCAATGTGCAAGTGGTACTCGTGCCGCTACTCGCACTGGCCATCGACCACGAGCCACTCACCCGCCGCTACCTGCTCATCCTGCCCGTCGTGATCGTCGGTGTGGTGCTCACCGCGGGACTCGTCGGCGGCACCACGGTCGGCAGCGATCCCGGCTTGGGCACCGTGCATGCGATCCTGGCCGCACTGTGCTACTCCGGCTTTCTGTACCTGCTGCGCCGCACCGGACACACCGGGCACGCCAAACAGTCCTATGTAGACGTCACGGTGGTCGCGGCGGTGGTGTCGCTCATCGCGGGATTCCTGTGGCACGGCATCGACCTGCCCCCCTGGATGGGTGGCGATCGGCTGGCTGCTCGCCATCGCCGCCTGCGGGCAGGTGCTCGGCTGGCTGCTGGTCGCCGTGTACTCACCCAGGCTTTCCAGTCACGTCGGTGCCACCCTGCTGCTCCTCACCCCGGTCGGTGCCGTGCTGCTCGGCGCCGTCGTGCTCGGCGAACACCCCACCTGGCCCCAACTGGCCGGTTGCCTGCTCATCCTCGCCGGCGCCCAGTTCGCCACCATCCACCGCACGAGCACACACCAGGCCGGACGCCGGTGAAGGCGTTCAGTTCTGGTTTGGGACCACCGCGGCGCTGGGTAGGCCAGGAACGGAGGTATGGCCATGGTCCGGTCCAACGACGAAGTTGGCGCGCTGCTTCAGGAATACGCCGATCTGCTGTCCATCACCGGAGGCGAGGCATTCAAGGTGCGGGTGTACGAGAAGGCGGCGCGCGCCGTCTCAGGCCACCACCAAGATGTCTCCACGTTGGCGGCGTCCGAGCTGCGCCAGATCCCGAACGTGGGAAAGTCGATCGCGGACAAGATCGCGGAGTACTTCCGCTCCGGGCGGATGCCGGCGATCGAGGAGCTGCGGGCCAAGGTACCGGCCGGGGTGCGGGAGCTGACCACGATTCCCACGCTGGGGCCGAAGAAGGCGCTGCAGTTGCACGAGCGGTTGGGCGTGTCCTCGGTCGATCAGCTGCAGGCAGCGATCGAGACGGAGAAACTGCGTGACCTCAAGGGGTTCGGTCCGAAGACCGAGGAGAACATCCGGCACGGCATCGCCTTGGCGCAGCAGGCCGGCGGACGGGTGCACCTCGACGTCGCCACCGAACTCGCCGAGGAGGTCGTCGCCCAGCTGCACCAGGTGACCGGTTGCGCCGACTGCACCTACGCGGGATCGGTCCGGCGGATGCGGGAAACCGTCGGGGACATCGACATTCTCGCAGCCGCGGAGGATTCCGCGCCGCTGATGGAGAAGTTCGCCGGCCTGCCGATCGTGTCCGAGGTGATTGCCCGCGGTGGGACCAAGACCTCGGTACGCACCACCCAAGGCCTGCAGGTCGACCTCCGGGTGGTGGCGCCGACGGCGTGGGGCGCGGCGCTGCAGTACTTCACCGGGTCCAAGGCACACAACATCCGCACCCGGGAGATCGCCCAGCGGCGCAAGCTCAAGCTGTCCGAGTACGGCCTGTTCCACGCGGAGTCCGGCGAGCTGATCGTCTCACGCACCGAGGACGAGGTCTACGCCCGGCTGGGCCTGCCGTGGATCCCGCCGCCGCTGCGCGAGGACCGCGGCGAGATCGACGCCGCACTCGCCGGCGAGCTACCGGAACTGGTGACCGAGAAGGACATCCGCGGCGATCTGCACACCCACACCACACTCACCGACGGTGTGTCCACTCTGGACGACATGGTCCATGCCGCGGCCCGGCGTGGTTACGCCTACTACGCGATCACCGACCACGCACCGAACCTCTCCATGCAGCGAATGTCCGACGAGAAGATGCTCGAGCAACGCGAAGCGGTGCGGCGCCTGAACAAGACGCGGCGGCGGATGCGGGTGCTGCACGGCACCGAGCTCAACATCGACCCCGACGGCGAGGTCGACTGGCCGCCGGAGTTCCTCGCCGGTTTCGACCTCTGCATCGCCTCAGTGCACTCGCACTTCGACCAACCCCGGCGCGACATGACCCGGAGATTGGTGCGCGCCTGCGAGAACCCCTATGTGTCGATCATCGGCCACCCGACCACACGGCAGCTCGGCCGCCGCCCACCCGTCGACGCCGACCTCGACGAGGTGTTCGCCGCCTGCGCCCGCACGGCGACCGCCCTGGAGATCAACGCCTACCCCGACCGGCTCGACCTGTCCGACGACGACATCCTGCGCGCCCGCCGCCACGGCGTGAAGTTCGCCATCAACACCGACGCCCACGCCACTGTCCACCTGGGATATCTACGCTATGGCGTCGGCACCGCCCAACGCGGCTGGCTCACCGCCGACGAGGTCATCAACACCTGGCCACTACGCCGCCTACGCACCTTCCTCCACAAGAACCGGCACACCTGACCTTCCTGTTGTCCACTGTCCTCGGCCACGTGAATGTCATTTCCCAGGTGTACGGCCGATGTCGAGGTCGGCGAGCACGCCGAAATGATCGCTCGGCCAGACCCCACCGGATGGTCGATCGAACGCGAGGCAAGCCCTGTCGACCCTGCAATAGGTGCCGGATGGGCATCCCACGATCCGACCAGTACATAGTCCACACGCCGCCGATGCTCAGGCTGTCGGACAACACCTTCGATCTCCAAGCGGGCGTTGGGGTTGTCGACGCTCCACGTGTATCCCGGGCCGTCACTGCCGATCGCCCAGGCATCGTGGTAACAGACACTGCGACCACCCAGCGACTGCTGCCCGGCCAGGAAGCGCACGCTGGCCGCGTCCGGGGACGCGTTGAAATCCCCGGCGACGATCGTCGGCAACTCGGTCCGATGCCGCGCGTCGAGATCGGCGACCGGTGCCGCCGAAGTCCGCCGCATACGGCGGAATCACCGCGGAGGCCTGCGCCTGGTGGGTGGCATGCAGATCAGTGTCGTCCAGCATCGCGTCCAGCCGACTGTGCTCGTCGTCGTGCACAACTTCCTGGAATGCGACCAGATCCGGCCGCAGGTCGCGCAGCTCCTGGTTGATCAGCTCGAAGCGGCCTGGATCACCCTGCTCGTTCCAGACGTTCAGCGTGACAACACGAAGACGCATTGGTGTACTTGTCCTCCTGGCTGACGCTGGCCACGGTCAGCCCGGCAGCACCGACCGGGCCGTGTCCGGCACGGCGGCTGCCGCGTCGTGCACCCGCTCGCCGACGTCACGGGCCGTCCGCTTGCCGCGCCAGGCCAGCGATGGCTTGCCGTGCGTGTCAGCCGCGGCAATCAGCAGACCGCCGAGCAGGCCGAGATTCTTCAGGAAGTGGATCTGCTGTTCCGTCCGTTCCTTCGGGTCCTCCAGGTCCCAGAACCGGTGGACGGCCGTGGTCGGCACCAGGCTGCCCGCCAGCAGCAGCGCGGCCAGCCGGGGGAACTTGCCGAAGCCCAGTGCGAGGCCGGCGCCGACCTTGACCGCGGCGTCCAGCTTGACGAGCGTTTCCGGGTCGGTCGGTGCCTGCTCGGGCAATGAGTCACGCACCCGGCCGACCGTGTTGCCCAGCACGGGCTCCGCGGCTTTGGCCGGTGGTGCGGGATTGCGCAGCGTCGTGATACCGCCTGACACGAACACGGCCGCCAGCAGTGGCCGGGCGACTCGGCGCAGAATCATGATATTGACCTCCTTCCCCTGCACGAGTACCCGGATCGGGAGGTCGCAACCACCGACCAGCGGACGTGGAACGCGGTGCGCATCACCCGAGAAGTGCTCGCCCTGTGGTCCGAATCGGACACTATGCGCCGGGAGTGAACCGAGTTCACAAGAGTCGTGTCGGATCTGTACAAGTGACACAGCGTCGGCAGCAGCCGTAAAGGCGAGATACTCGATCGCGCTTGGGTGGCCTACATCGTCGAGGTGGACGTGCCCGGCGTGCAGCGCGACGACATCACTATCGACCTGTGAGACGACGCCTGACCATCACCGGAGAGCTGAAGGAAACCGAGCGGGAAGGCCTGTTCCGCAGGCGCACCGGGCACTTCGAGTACCGCACGACCCTGCCGCGTAACGTGGACACGGACAAGATCGACGCCAGGCTCGCCAGCGGTGTACTGACCGTGCGGATCCCCAAGGCTGAAGCGGCCAAGCCACGCCGGATCGAGATCAGCCAACAGTAGCGGCACCGTTCACGCACATGTAGCCATCACACAGGCAGGTCCGCGTGGTCCATCAGGCCGGAACCCTCAGGGCCGTGCAAGCTTGAGAGTGTTGTAGCGGTTGTCGAGGTTGATTCTGGCCAGCGCGCCCACCAGCCAGGAGAGCTTCTCGGTGCCGCCCGCGCGAACCAGCTCGGCCAAGTCGCGGGCGGATTGGCCCAGTGCCAGGCGCCGCGCCGCCATGAGCGCGTGCCGGTCGGCGAATGGCTCGACTTCCGGCCACAAGGCCTGGATCTCGCGGAAGAACAGGTCCACCGCGCCGTTGTCCACGCCGGGCAATTCGGTGAGCAACGCACACACCTGGGAGGGATTCCGCTTCACCTCAGTGCGCAGACGGCGCAAGTCGCCTCGGTATCGATCGAGTACGACCTGTGCGAGATCGCCCAGCATGCTGGCGGTCAGCGCGGGCGGATGGCGCCAGCCAGCTTCCCGCAGGACCGTGGCACGCTGTTCATGCAAGGACCCGGCCAGCCTACGGGCGGGTGTCCCAGCCCTGGTCGTGCAGGGCCTGAGCGGCCCGCACCGCCAGCCGGTAGTCGTCACTCCGGTCGAGCAGAACAGACAACACCAGCAGCTGAAACAGGCGCGCCGAATTGTTGGTCACCCGGAATCCGCACTCCTCGGCGAAGCCGCGGCCGAAGTCCCCGACCAGCTGCCGCACCATCCGGTGCTTCTGTTCGATATCCGGCATACCTTCAGGCGTACCCCGGGCCGCTCACCGGTACACGTGGCGGGCCAATAACCGGCGATCACTTCAGGACTGTTGTGGCGCAGCCGGTTCGTCAGGTCCACGCAGGACCGCTACCGGGCACGACGCGTGATACAACGCCGCGTGACTAACCGAGCCCAGCAGAACACGCCGGACGACACCGTGACCGTGACTGCCCACGACCAGCAGCTGCGCCGACTCGGCCAGCTCAAGCAGTGCACGCGCCGACCGGTCCACGACCGTCGTCAACCGGGCAGCCACCTGGGGATGACGTTCCCGCCACGGGTCAAGGTACTTCGCCGAGAACTCGGCAGCAGCCGCCTGCTCTCCCGCCTCATCGTGCTCCCATCGCTCAACCGGCTCGAACACGTCCAGCGGCTGATCCGACCACGCGTGCACGGCGAACACCGGGCACCGATGCAGCTCCGCGTACTCGAACGCGAACTTCAACGCCCGTTGACTCGCCTGCGATTCGTCCACCCCGACGACGACTGGAGCATCGGCATCCGGGGCGCCGCGGACCACGATCAGTGGTCGCCGGACCGCCCTGGCCAGTTCGGCGGCCGTTGATCCGAGGAGTATCCGCGGTAGCGCACTGTGGCCGGACGAACCGATGGCCACCAGCTCAGCCTCGACATCCTCCACAATGGTCGTCAGAGCGGTGACCGGCTCATCCTGCTGGAGCTGAGTCATCACCTCCAGCGCCGGAATGGTGCGCCGACATTCGACCGCCATCGCGTCCAATCGTTGCCTGGCTTGGCCTATGAACCGCTCGTCTCTGATATCCGCGACGGCAGCGGGATACACGCCGTACCCGATCGGTGCCCATACCTGTGGCCGCAACGCTTCCACGATGAGCAACGGCCGATTGCGCAGCTCCGCCTCGGCAGCGGCCCAGCGCACGGCACGAACCGACTCGTCCGAGCCGTCAAATCCCGCGACAACGGCCCCTACTCGTACTTGTTCCTCCATATAGGACACGATCGGCTCATTTCAGGTGTTTGAGCAGCGCATCGCAGAATGCCGGAACGTCACCGGGATTACGTGACGTGATCAGGTTGCCGTCCACCACGACTTCCTGGTCGATCCAGTCGGCCCCGGCGTTGCGCAGGTCGGTACGGATCGACGGCCAGGAGGTCACTGTGCGACCGCGGGCGACGTCGGCTTCGGCGAGCATCCACCCGGCGTGGCAGATCGCAGCCACTGGCTTGTTCGCCTCGAACACCCGCCGCACCAGGCCCACCATGGGTTGGCTGGTGCGGATCTTGTCCGGTGAGTAACCGCCCGGGATGACCACCGCGTCGAACTCCTCCGCGGTCACCTCCTCGATCGCCCGGTCGGTCACCGCCTCGGCGCCAGACAGCGCCGTCAGCCTCTTGCCACGCTCGAGCCCCACGATCACCGTCTCATGCCCTGCTTGCCGAGCGCGGTCGTAAGGAACCTGAAACTCTTTGTCCTGGAACATGATGTCCATCAGGAAGGCCAGTCGCGCCATGTCGTCCTCCCTGGTCGCGATATCAGCGCCTGCCCTGGTTTACCCACTTCCGGGCGGATCATGCAGTCCGCGACGCCATGAAGGGTGCACACGCCAGGCAGAACGGGTAGCCGATGGGCGAAGGAGGTTTCCAGATGCGTTCTCATCCGCCCCCAGGTGCCGTGCTCGCCGTTGCCATGCTCGCCGCAGCAGGCCTCAGCTTGACCGCGTGCTCGTCCGACGATCTCCCCGAGATGGATGCCACCACACCAGCCAAGGACGCGGCGACCCAGCACAGCGGCACGCTCGCCCCACCCGAATCGGCAACAGACGCTGTCAGCTACAACCCGGCCGCACCACCAGGAGCAGAAGTGACCGCCGAGGTCGTCCCGGCCAGGGACTCCACGACCGTCGAGCTCACCGCAAACGGCTTGCAGCCCGACCGCGGATACGCCGTCCACGCCCATACCAACCACTGCGGAACCACCGGTGAGGCCGCCGGCCCGCACTTCCAGAACCGCGTCGACCCGGCAGCCACACCCGACAAGCCGTCCGTGGACCCGGCCTACGCCAACCCGAACAACGAGATCTGGCTCGACCTTCGTACCGACAGCCAGGGCTCCGCCACAGCCCGGACGACGGTGCCGTTCACGTTCACCGACCGCACCCCAGCCTCACTGGTCGTCCACGACAAGCCGACAACCGCGACCAGCCCCGGACAGGCCGGCACAGCCGGCGGCCGTCTCGCCTGCTTCACCTTGCGATTGCCCTGACGGCAAGGGGTTGCTCGCCGAAACCACAAGAGACTCGATCATGAACTTCACAGAAGTCAACGCCGACCCGCGATACCAGCCGCCGCGGTTCATCGACCCGCCGCCATTCGGGTACCTGCACCTCGCCGCCGCCGTCGCGCCACCAGCGGGACGTGCACCATTCCCTCGCACCACTCCGCGAAAAGCGGCACTGTTGACCGAACTGAAGGCACGGACCCAGCAGCTGACCGGGATGAAGGCCGTGCAGCGAGCGACGGTCTACCGGGCGGTCTTGCTCCCTCCACCCGACAAGCGGGCTCGTCAGGCCCCGCGCTACGACGTGGCTGTGCTCATCGAGACCACATCGCCCGGCGAGATCGAGGAGGTACAGGCCACCGAGATCTACCGAGCCATGCACGACTCGCTACGACAAGCGTCCACTGACCTGCTCGTCATGCCAGCGCACTGCATCCGGTGCGTCGCCGACGTCGACAAGAACCGTCAAGGCGTGTTCCTCTTCAACTACTTCGACGCCGAGGACAAACAGGTCGCCCTGCAGGTGTGGGAGCACGTAGCAGGCTGGTACACCGCCAAAGCCGGGGTGAGCAACTCCACCCTGCTCGCGCCCGCCGGACCCAGCGACTACGCCTTCGTCAACCACGCACGCTGGGACCACAGCCTGCTCCGCTTCGCCATCCGCCAGTTCGCCACACCCAGCTTCTGGACCTACGTCCGCCGCAACCTGCACGCCTACCACACCCGAGCGATGCCGATCTTCTACCGGCGCCTCTGAACACTGCCGACCCGAGGAGAAACCCATGCTGGCACTGACTCCGACCGCCGCCGCGGTCGTCAACACCCTCACCACCGCCTCTGGACAGCCGCAAGGCGCCGGACTGCGCATCTCCTCCGAGCCAGCTCCCGAGGGGATGCTGTTGATCGAGATCGCCTCCAGCCCAGCCGACCACGACCGAGTGATCGCCGAGACCGGCGCGCGAGTGTTCCTCGCCCCGGACGCCGCCTCGTACCTCGACGACAAAGTGCTCGACGCCAAAGTCGACGACCAGGGCGAAGCCCAATTCATGCTGCGCACCCAAGGCCGCAACGGCGCCGGCCCGTGATCGGAGCCGGGACAGCGAACACGCCACTATCCACAAAGGACAGGATCGCATGGTGATTCCCGATATCGACGCCATCACGGCGGAGAGCATGCTGCAGGATGCCGACTTCGCCGAAGAGCACAAACGCCCCACCTTCGCTGACGAGCCCTCCACCGAGCGTCCCGACGAATCGGTGCCATCCGGGCACGGCGGCATGGACCTCAACGAACGGAGGTACCTCCTCTAGTCGGGTATCGCTTCTTTCGTTTACTGGTCGCGGAGGTGTCACTCGAGCAAGGCCTGAGCGTGGATGTCGTTTGGTGCACGGGCCGCGGGGTAGCCGTGGTCCGCGGGATGTACTCCGTTCACTGGTGGGACGGCCCGATCCGAACCGGTCAACCCGCAGGAGTTTGTGATGACGTTGAACGGCAGACGGGTAGCTGTGTGGCGCTGGCGGTGGCTGCCGGGCGGTGAGACGTTCGTGCGTAACCACGTCACGTCGTTGCGGCGCTGGGAAGCAGTGCCGTTCGGCGCCAAGCGTGTCGACTCACCGCTGGCGGCGCCGGACGACGTGATTCTGTTTGGGCCACGTGAGCGGCTCACGAGGGGACTGTTCGACGTGACCGGTTGGTCTCCCCGGGTGCGGCGGTTCCTTGCCGACGGCGACTTCGACTTGGTGCACGCCCATTTCGGTCTCGATGCGGTGGTGATCGCGCTGATCTGCCGCCGTCTCGGGGGGCTCAGTCATCAATACCTGCTTCCTGTCGTGATTCTCGAAATTGAGGTCGTGATCAGGTCCGTGGCACGGTCGATGTCCTCAGCTGTGGTCCAGCGGCCGAGGGACAGCCGCACTGCGGACAGGCTCCGCTCGGCGGGCAGGCCCATCGCAGTCAGTACTGGTGAGGGCTGGTAGTCGCCGCTGTGGCAGGCCGAACCGGTGGATGCGGCGATCCCGGGTGTCGCGGCGAGCAACTCGTGCCCGGCCACGCCGCGGATGCTGATGTTCAAGGTGTTCGGCAGCCTCCCCACCGGTCCGTTAAGCAGCACCCGGTCACCCAGGACCGTCGTGAGCTGGTGGTGGAGGCGGTCTCGCAGGCTCTGGACGCGAAGGTGGTCTTCCGCGGCGGCGAGGTCGGCCGCGGTGCCCAGCGCGACGGCGAGGGCGACGTTCTCGGTGCCGGCACGCAGTCCGTGTTCCTGCCCGCCGCCGTACACCAGAGGTTCCAATGGCACGCCGGTTCGCATGTAGAGGGCACCGATACCTTTAGGCGCATACATCTTGTGCCCGACCACGGTCAGCAGGTCCACGTCGAGTGCGGTGATGTCGAGCGGGATCTTGCCGGCGGCTTGGGCGGCGTCGCAGTGGAATACCGCGCCGTGCGCGTGAGCGATGCGGGTAAGCTCGCGGATTGGTTGCAGGGCGCCGGTTTCGTTGTTGGCTGCCATGATCGACACCAGCACGGTGCGGTCGGTGAACGCAGCGGCCAGTTCTGCCGGGTCAACTACGCCGTCGCCGTTGACGGGCAGGTAGGTGACATCGGTGTCGTGCCAGCGTTGCAACGCCCGGCAGGCCTCCAGCACAGCGGGATGCTCGGTCTGCTGCGTGATCACGTGCGCCCGGTCAGTTGCGGCGGCGAGGACCGTGCCACGAATGGCGAGGTTGTCCGCTTCCGAACCGGATCCGGTGAACACCACTTGGCCGTCTGTTGACTGCAGTAGACCTAGGACTTGTTCGCGGGCGCGTTGCAGCGCCGCACGGGAGCCGGCGCCGTAGTGATGGCCGCTGGACGGATTGCCGAACTCGTGTGTGAGATACGGCAGCAAAGCCTCGGTGACGGCAGGATCGACTGGAGTGGTGGCGTTGTAGTCGAGGTAGATCGGCCCGTCGACGAGTCCACTAGGGACGGTCACGATGCGCCTTTCGGATGGGTTTCGTACATGCGGACAGCGACGACGATGCCGGAGACAGCGGTAATGACGGCGACGACCCACACAGCGGTGCGCAAGCCCCACAGGTCGGCAACGACGCCGGAAACGATGGCGCCCACAGCGAATCCGCCGTCGCGCCAGAGCCGGTACACGCCGACCGCGCGAGCTCGCCACGACGGGTGGGCGACATCGCTGATCACGGCGAGCAGGGTTGGATAGACCATGGCGGTGCCCGCGCCGAGCAACACCGTGGCCAGCGCCCAGAGGGCAAAAGTATCGGCGATTGCGATCAGGGCCAGCGCGGCGGCCTGGGTGAGCATCCCGGTGGTGATGAGGTGTTTGCGGCCCCACCGGTCGGACAGCGGCCCCGTGGCGAGTTGTCCGAGGCCCCACACCGCAGGGTAGAGCGCGGTGAGGATGCCCATGTCCGCAATGGACAGTCCGGCGGCGACGAACAGGATGGGGAACAAGCCCATGGCGAGGCCGTCGTTGAGGTTGTTGACCATTCCGGCTTGGCTGGCCGCGGACAGTGCGGGTTCGCGCACGCTGGTGTGGCCGAAGACTTCCCGGTTGGTCAGACCGGCGTGCGTAGCAACATGCCCGCGGGCTTCCAGCCGAGCGTGCTCCCGGGTTTCGTGCACGAAGAACACGGTCAAACCGAGTCCGAGTGCGACGTAGGCGGCGCCGAGCAGGAATGGGGCCGGTCGCAGGCCGTAGCGGGCGGCGAGGTAACCGGTGGCTGCGGCGGTGATCGCGACCGCGGCGTACCCGGCGGCTTCATTGAGTCCCATGGCCAGCCCGCGGCGGGCGGGCCCGGCGAGGTCGATCTTCATGATCACGGTGGTGGACCAGGTCAGGCCCTGGTTCATGCCGAGCAGCACGTTCGCGGCCACGATCCAGCCCCAGTTCGGCGCCCAGATCAGCATCAGTGGCACGGGAATGGCGATCAGCCAGCCGATCAGAAGCACGGGTTTGCGCCCGTAGCGGTCCGACGACGTGCCGGCGAAGTAGTTGGTGGCGGCTTTGGAGATGCCGAAGGCGAGCACATAGGTCAGCAGCGCGGTGTACGCGGACAGGTGGAAGGTCTGTTCGGCCAGCAGCGGCAGGACGTTGCGTTCCTGCCCAAGCACGCCACCGACGAGCGCGTTGACCGCGACCAGCAAGCTGAACTGGGCAAGGTTTGCACGCAGCCCCAGTGTGGTCATGTGCCGGTTTCCAGAGAGCGGCCAGTCAGGCGTGCCCAGTCATCCGGGCCGCCTTCGAGGACGGCGACGTCGCGGTGTCCGGCTTGTTCGAGCAGGCTGGCCGCACCCATGGCGCGTTCGCCGTGCCCGCACATCACGACTGTCGGTTCGTTCGGCACATCATCGGCATGGCCGGCGATGTCGCCCAGCTCGATATGCGCGGCGCCGGGAAGGTGGCCGGCGGCGTACTCCGGGGTTTGGCGAATGTCCAGTACCCGATCACCGTTGATCTCGTCGGCGTGCACGAGCCGTGTGCTGGTGACCGGGTGCCCGGCGGATGTCCAGGAGTCCAGTCCGCCGGCCAGTTCACCGGTGAGGTTGGTGTAGCCGATCTTGGCTGCCTGCCACACGATTTCGGCAGGGTCCTGGTCAGTCCCGCGAAGGATGATCAACGGCCGGTCGTGCGGGGCGAGCCAGCCCAGCCATGAGGCGAAGACCGGCCGCAGCGGAATGGACAGCGCTCCCGGCACGTGCGCGGCGGCGAAGTCCGGCACCGGACGGACATCGATCATCCGCGCGCCATCGGCCAACAGTGACCGCACCGCAGCCACATCCAATGACGGCAGGCTCGGATCGGTCTCCAGCACGGCAGGACCGCGACGGTTCATCTCGGCCAGCCGCAGGAAGTACGGCGGGAAGCTGCCGAGCGATCCGAGCAGCGCGGCGACAAAGGTGTCTTCGTCGTCAACGCGCAGCAGTTGGTTGGTGGCCTTCTCGTGCCCGATGGTGCTGGTGCGTTGAGCGCCGGGCGGGGCTGAGCAGAACGAGCCAGCACCGTGGGTCGGCCAGACCGCCACCTCGTCGGGCAGCGTGGCGAGTCGTTGCAGGGAGGCGTACTGCTGGCGGGCCAGTCCCTCGGTCCGGTCCGGGGCTACGAGGTCGGTGCGAGCCGCAGCGCCGACCAGTAGTGAGCCGCCGGTGAAGACACCGACCGGGACATCGCCATCCAACAGCAAGAACGACATGTGTTCATGGGTGTGCCCCGGGGTGGCCAACGCGCGCAACCGCAGCCCGCCGAGGTCGACCTCGTCCTCGTCACGCAACCCGGTGTGCGCGAACTCGAGATGCCCCGCAGCCGACGCCAAGATCTGTGTGCCTTCGGTCGCGGCGAGCTGACGTGCGCCGGAAAGAAAGTCGGCGTGCAGGTGGGTGTCGGCCGCGAACGCCAGACTCAGTCCACGGCGCCGCGCGGCCTGCCACGCGGCACGGAGATCGACGCTGACGTCGACCACCAGCGCCCGTCCATCGCCCAGGTCCACCAGATAGGCGGAGTTGCCCAATCCCTCGTCCACGAGCGGAACAAGATCAACGGTAGCCATCTGTCAGCCTCCTCGACTCCCGTTCTACACTATTCCACGAAAGATTGGAGAAGTGATGGGCGGTCGGGACGCGAAGACGGCGTTGTTCGAACAGTTCGCACGCGTGGGCAAGGCCCTGGCCAGCGGAAAGCGACTGGAACTGCTGGATCTTCTCGCGCAGGGCGAACGGACGGTCGAGGCGCTGGCGCGGGCCGCCGATCTCGGGTTGTCCACGGCGTCGGCGCACCTGCAGACGCTCAAGCAGGCCAACCTGGTCACGACCCGCCGCGAGGGCACCAAGATCTACTACCGGCTCGCGGGTGACGATGTCGCTGGGCTCTACGCGCTGGTGCGCACGGTCGCCAGCGACCACTTGCCGGACGTCGAGGCTGCTCGCGCCGCCTATCTCGGTCCCGATACCGAACAGGTCGACCGGGTAGAACTGTTGCGCCGCGCCCAGTCAGGTGAGGTGGTCGTGCTCGATGTCCGGCCACGCGAGGAGTACGAGGCCGGACACATCCCCGGCGCGATCTCCATCCCGGTTGAGGAGTTGGCCGATCGGCTCGCCGAGATCCCGGCCGATCAGGAGATCGTCGCGTACTGCCGCGGCGCGTACTGCGTGTTCGCCTACGACGCCGTGCGGCTGCTCACCGAGGCCGGTCGGCACGCCCGCCGGCTGGCCGACGGCATGCTCGAATGGCGCCTGGCCGACCTGCCAGTCGCCACTGTCTCAGGTTGATGGCTTGGTCGCGGCGACTCGCTCGACCATGCCGGCCTTGAGCCGCTCCTGCCGGTGGATGACGAATCCGGTCTGTTCCACCAAGGGCAGTGGGCGGCGTGTCTGGTAGTCGCCCAGCTTTCGCACGGTCAGCTTCTCCAGCAGCCACTGTCCGAAGTAGATCAACCGGTGGTGGCTGCCCACATGGTCGAGCAGCAGCAGTGTCCCGTGAGGACGCAAGACCCGATACATCTCCGTGATCGCCGCCCGCTCGTCCGGAAACCCGCACAACCCGAGCGTGCACACCACGGTGTCGAATGACGCGTCCGGGAATGGCAATGCCTGCGCGTCCCCTTCACGCAGATCCACCTCACGACCCAGTTCAGCGGCTCGGGTACGGGCGATGTCCAGCATGGCCGGGCTGAAGTCAAGTCCGGTCAACCGCACCGCGTCCGGGTAGAGCGCGAAGTTCAGACCAGTGCCCACAGCCACATCCAGAACCTCTCCACGCGCCTGCGAACAGACCCATTCCCGGCCGCCGCCGAACTGGACTCGTTCGAAGAAGCTGATGTCGCGGTCGTAGCGCGGCGCGTACTGGTCCCACTTGGTCCGTAATCGGTCAGCGCTGATGTTCTTGCTCATGGTGTTTCCCCTTTTCTCGATATCAATCCGTGGGTGAGTAGTCCGGCCAGCGTGCTGGCGACCGTATCCGACGGCAGTAGTTCGCGGTCGCCAGCGGGATCCCAGTGCAGGTGCACCGCCCACAACACACAGGTCTCCAAAATCGTGCGCGCCACCACCGGCGCCGGACCCGGTAGCCGAACCGCCCCGGTGGCGGCGCGGCGCGCGAGATAGTCGGTCAGCGCGGCGACCTGTCCTGACCGGCCGGCGCCGAACCACACCTCGCCGAGATCCGGCAGCTCCGGTGCGCACCGGTCGATCAGCTTGATGCTCACCCGATGTCGCGCCAGCCGTTGATACAAGTCGGCGATGATCGCGGTGAGTTCGTCCGCGATCGGCTCACGCCTGCGTCCCGCCATCGCCTTCACCAGCCGCAGTTCGGCAACCTCATGCCCGAGCCGATCGGCCACCAGTGCCGCCAGTTCTCCCTCGGCCGGAGCCGGGACAGGCAATTCAGCCAGACCAGGCAGTTCCTCGATGCCGTCGGCGTAGCGCACCGCCGCAGCCAGTAGCGCAGCCTTGTTCTCCACGTACCCATACACGGTGCCTTTCGCCACCCCCAACGCATCCGCGACGTCCTGCATCTGCGTGCGCTGGAAACCCTGCGCGATGAACGTCTCGGCCGCCGCCGACACCAACCGCGGAAAAAACTCCGCCGACCTCACTCTGGGCACCACACCACAATAAATGACCGACCGGGTCAGTCAAGAGGTCACCACCGCACTGGGATCTCCGCCGGCCCGCCGGTCAATACGTCACGCCGCATCGGCACCTGATCCAGCTCGACGGCCAGCTGCAAGCCCGGGAACCGCGCGACGAGCTGGGAGAACACCACCTGCAGCTCGATACGGGCCAGAGGTGCCCCGATGCAGTACCGAGCGCCGTGACCGAAGGTGAGATGGTTAGCGGCCTGGCGCGTGATGTCGACCCGGTCCGGATCGGCGAACACCGCCGCGTCATGGTTGGCCGCGCCGTTTTCCAGCACCACCAACTCCCCCGCACGAACGGTGACCCCGTTGATGTCCAGATCGGTCCGCGCGTAGCGCGGGATCCCACCACCAGTTCTGCCCGGCGCCCGCAGGATCTCCTCAACCGCACCCGGGACCAAACTCGGGTCGGCCACCAGGGCCTGCCACTGATCAGGATTCGCCAGCAACAGCAACGAACCGACGCCAATCGAGACCACCGTGGTCTCATGCCCGGCAAGCAACAACGCCATCGACAATCCCGCTGCCTCCGGGTCGGACACCCCTTCGGTGGCACACAGCCGGGAAATCACGTCATCACCGGGATCGGTTCGCTTGCGGGCGACCAGCTTCTGCCCGTACTCGAACAGCTCACCCAGCCCTCGCTCGGAACGCGCGCGATCACGGGTGCGGACGGCATCGTCGGTCCAGGCCCGGAACTGGTCACGGTCCTCATAGGGCACTCCGAGCAGTTCGCAGATCACCAGAATAGGCAGCGGCATAGCCAGTCTGGCGTGCAGATCCGCCGGTGGCCCGTGTTCGGCTAACTCGTCCAGCAGTCCCGTCGCGAGTGTCTCCACTCTGGGTCGCAGCGCGCGCATGTGCTTGGGCGAGAAGTGTTGCTGCAACAGCGACCGCATCCGCGCGTGATCGGCCTGCTCGGTGGCGAAGTTGCCCAGTGGGCCGCCGAACAACGCCGAGTCACCCGTTCGCGCCGCAGTCTCCGGTGCTGGGTGCGCCCGGCCGAGCCGGTCGTCATCCAAGAGGCGCCGCACCTGCGCATGGCCGGTGACCAGCCACGCTTCATCGCCCACCGCGGTGCGAACCCGATGAACTGCACCGCGCGCCTGCAACTCGCGCAGCCCAGGCGCCACACGCAACGGCTCTCCCTGCTCGAACGGCAACTGCACCGGCGTGCTCATCCCGACCTCCACCGTTTCACACATCTTGTACAAGATGACTTAAACAACGCTACTTGTATAGTCCGTCTTAAACAAGAGGAGGTTGGTGCGATGACGTCGGCGGACGGCACGGAACGTGTCCGACGAATGCCCCGCGCCCAACGGCGCGAGCAGATCCTCGACGCGGCCACCCGCGCGTTCGCCCGCACCGGATACACCGCAACCAGCCTCGATGACGTGGCCACCGAAGCCGGCGTCACGCACGTGATCCTCTACCGCCACTTCGCCTCGAAGGGCGAGCTGTACCGGGCAGTGCTCGACCGCGCCTGCACCCGGCTCGGCGACGCGGTCGGAACCGAAAACTACGACGAAGGCAGCATTCCCGCCCTGCTCCGCGCCGCCGCCGCCGACCCCGACGGGTTCCGGCTACTGTTCCGCCACACCGCCAGAGAACCGGAATTCCGCGACGTGATCGACACGATCAGGCTGGACTCGGCCGACATCGCCCACCGCCACATCACCGCCGCGATCCCAGACGGCCCCTGGCAAGACTGGGCAGCCCGGGTGATCCCCGCCCTCACACTCGAATCCGTCATCGCCTGGCTCGACACCGACCAACCCGACCCCGACCACGCCGCCCAACGCATCAGCCGTGCTATCGAAGGAGTCATCCACGCCGCCTGTATGAACTGATCCACATTGGACAATTCACGCAGCAAGGCCGTCGCACTACTTCACAGCCACAACAACTCGAAGTTGCCACAGATGATCTCCTCCGGCGGACAGCCATCCGCGGCGATCTCGTGGCGAACCGAACACCGCGCACCGCGCGACTCGCCGATGCACCTGCAACACGCCGCGACACACCGAAGAGACTCGACCATATGTTCGAAGAAGGTTAGAATCCTGTCGCATGACGACCGGCCTGACCAGCAACAACACCCATTCCAGCCTGCTGCGCGCGCAGGCGCGTTACCGCGTAGACGAACTCGGCACCCACGTCGTCATCGTTCCCGCCAGCTGCCCCAGCGGCAGGCACCTCCTTGCCACCTGCGGCTACCGGATCATCGAAACTGGTGACGTCCTCAACGTCATCTGCCAGCAGTGCACCAATACATCGCAACCCGCCGACCGCTGGATTCTGGCCACTGGTGGCCGCCAAGCTCAGTCAGCCGAGTTCGACGACGGGCCCTACACACACACGGTCCGCGCACACGCAGCCTCACTATGAATCACGGACGATCCGACGTCGTCAACAGCCCGTACACCCGCTGGGACGGTGACGAACTGCACGGCAAACACCCAGTCGTAACTCCTGTGTGGATACGCCTGGACGCCATCTACGTCCGCGCTCCCGATTCAGCTAGTCGCACCATCCCGCACGGACTAGACATGACCGGTGAGATCCCGGGCTACCTCTACGGTTGGTGGCCTACCGTCAAAGGAAACTGGCTCGGCGTCGTCAACTTCGCGATCCCCTACGCAGACGATCGAAGCCACAAGCTTCAAGTTACAGAACAACTCGTGCCCGACTACGCGTTGAGAAAGCGCGAAGAGCGAAACCCCATGTAGCCACAGAGCCGACTGCGCTCCAGCCGTGCCCTGCTACGGCCCAACGAGTGTGCCCTTCGCTGCAACGAACGGATCTCAGGCCACAAAAGGATCCTTGGGACTTCACCGAGAGCGCCCACCACCACGTCGGCCAAGCCGAACGAACCCTTCACACGGCACCGTCCGCGCCCGCCATCACTACCCACTTGCACAGCTCCAAATGCATCCATCTGGGCGCGCCATCATTCGATGGGCGCGCGTTTCGTAGAAGAATCCACCGGCCAATCCATCATTGGGCGGGCTGACGTGCCAGACAGGGCATGACCTCTTCGGTATCGGCCAATGCGGCCGTGAGATCTGCCAGCAGTGCGGCTGACAGCACGCCGGAGCCAAGCGCGCAGGCTTCGATCAGGTCGGACAGTGAACATGCTCGGGAGTCGGTGAGGAGTTCCCGGCAACCGTTGTGCGCGAATATGTCCCGGGCGACATAGCCATCTTCTGTCGCAGTGGCGTAGTCGACCAAGTCGATGGCGATCTGACGTGCTGACGGGTCGTTAACACCGCCGATGGCGTCCACAAAGGACAATCCCAGTCGCGTATGAAATACCGCCAAGCCGGGCGTGGAAGTGTCTAGGCTGCGATACCTGTCCAACAGTGCTGTTAGGTCACCGCTACTCAAAGAGTTGTGGCATTGAATCGTTAGGCAGGAGGTCACGGCGCCCTCCCAGGGCTCTCCTGGCGCGGTGTCGGCAAGGAGACCGAGGGCGCGGTCTGTGTCGCCGGATACGGCGTGGGCGATGACCGCAACTTGGCGGCCGTCGAGCATCCGGCGACCGATGCCCTTGTACTGGTCGAGCCGGGCGCGTGCCTCCGCCCACCGCCCGGCTGTGGCCAGAGCGCGGCCACCGGTCGCCAGCAAGACTGCCCACAGCCAGCTGCGGATGTGCTGGTGCGTCTCAGCGGAGTCGGTGAGATCTGCCGGAATCTGGATGCCGTCGACGGTGGCATCGGCGCGCGATGAGACCGCTGTGAACAAGTTTTCCATCAGCGTGAAGGCACGTTCTCCCTGGCCCTCGCGGATGTAGAGGCGTGCGAGGTTCGTGATCGGTTCCAGGGCGAGGCGGGCTGCCTGCGCGCCCAAGGGGCGGGCGCGCAGGTAGATGTTGACTTGGTTGTGACACCACTGCCTGGCCAGGTCGGGGAGGCCGCAGTCGGAGGCGACAAGCGCCGCCTGGTTGTGCACTGCGGCTGACTCGATGAGATCGCCGGAGTTTGCGGCCTTACGGGCTCGGCCGCGCAGGTCGGCTACCCGCCTGGCCAGTGGGATACAGGCCGGGCGGGTACGGGCGACAAGGGGAAAGCGGCGGGCGAACTCACCGGTGGGGTCCATGTCGCGTCACTCCCAGGTGACGGTCATGGGCATGGTTGGGCGGTCCAGCTCCACGCGGCCGGGGTCGGTGTCCGGTTGGGGTGTTGTGTCGGGGATGGCAAAGCGGACGGTGCGCGAGCGGAAGCCCTGGTCCCAGGTGGCGATTTCAGTGGCGACCTGCTCCGCGAGTTCCTGCCCGCCGCAGCCGTGACCGATGACGCCGACCTCGTAGCGCCGGCCACCGTCGGGGGCGGGTTCGGCCGGTCGGATGGTGAGGTAGGCGAGGCTGCCGTCGGCGGTGCTGGTGGCCATCGCCACGGTGGGGAACATCGGTCGCACTAGGCCGCTGTCCTTCGCGGTTGGGGCGACCTCCATGCGCATGAGGGGGTTGGGCAGGTGACAGGCTAGCCACAGGTCCAGCCACTCGAAGGACTCCATCGGGACGAAGTGCACGCCGGTCCACACCTCATGACTGGCGGTGTCGAAGACCCCAGCAAGCGTGTCCGGGTTGGTGGCGTGGTTGTTGTCCTTGTGGGTCTGCAGTGTCACGTCACCGGCGGTGAGGCCTGTGCCGGTGAGGTCGAGGACGCGTCGAGCGTCGTCGCCGAGGCCTCGCAGGGGCATGAAGACCGCCATCTCGCTGCCCAGGCTGCTCCAGCCACTCTTGTCGCATTCGAAAACAATGCTGCGCGAAGCGCACCCGCGCAGGCGCACCGGGGCGACCAGGCGTCCGCCGGGTGCGAGCTGGGCGAGCCAAGTGGCGGGGACCTCGTGGGCTCCGACAGTCGCAATAATACGGTCGAAGGGCGCCATCTCGGGACGGCCCAATGCCCCGTCGGCGGCGACCGCCTCGACGTTGTCGATACCGGCGGCTGCGAGGTGGTCGCGAGCACCGACGACGAGGTCCTCGTCGATGTCAATCGTGGTCACGTGCCCGGCCGAACCGGCGAGGGTGGCCATCAGGGCGGCGTTGTAGCCGGTGGCCGCGCCGATTTCGAGCAGCCGCTCGCCGGGCTGGATGCCGAGTTGTTCGAGCATCATGGCGACGATCTTGGGCTGGGACGCGGCGCTGATGCGGGTGCCCTCGCCCTCGTGCTTGGTGTAGACGGGCTCGTCGGCGTACGCCTCGGCCAACTCGACGTCGGGCAGGAACAGGTGGCGGGGCACCTGCCGGAACGCGGCCTCGACGGCGTCGGTCCGGATGGTGCCGTCCTTGACGAGGCGGTCGGTGAGCTGGGCGCGCAGTTCGTCGGCGGAGTCGGTGGAGGCGTCGCTGACAGTGCTTGTCATTGCGGGAACCCTAACGTTGTTGGAGGTGGTGGTCCCGGCTGGTGCCAGCCGGGTAGTCGCGCTGTGGAAGACGGCGTTGACCGCCAGCGCGGCGAGCGTGGCCTGGTCAGGTCCGGAGAGTCCGGCGCGGTTGGCGTGGAAGATGAAGTGGTGCGCCAGGACTGCGCGCAGGCCCCGCTCGAGGTGTCCGTCGCGGGCGAGTTCGGCGAGTTGGTGGCCTGCGGTGTCGAACGCCGTCCACCAGGTATCGGGCACTGCGTCGGGTACCACGTCGGCGACTATGTGTGTGCTGGAGGTCATCAGTCGCCGCACGGCCTGGCTCAACCGCTCGGTGCGCTCGGAGTCGATGTGCTCGGCGCGGTCGGCGGGCCGGAGAACAGCCACCTTGGCCCAGACATCGCCCTGCTCGAACCAGTCCAGCCCGGCGGCACGCAGCATCGCGCTGAACAGTAGGACAGTGGTTTCCCGCTGCCCCAAGGCGGCTGATGCCGTGGTGCGGGCGAGGCAGTGGCGGCTGTCGTGGTGGAACAGCGTGTGCGCGATGTCCATCCCGGCGGAGCCACCGAAGGCGAGCGTCTCGGGTTCGTAGATCCCGCGGGTCCAACGCGCGACCTGGCCGTCGTTCTCCATTTTCGCCAGCAGTGTGTCGACGGCGTTCGTGTTGGGGTCGACCGGCCGGTAGCGCAGCCGCCAGGCGGGCGTCTTGTGCAGGTACCACCACGTGTCGAGCTCACCGTCCTGCTGGGCCTGGTCGAGGGCGGGCGGGAGCAGGGTCGCGGCGGTGTGCTCGGCGGTAGCCGGGTCGGTGAACTCGATCAGGTAGTGGTGCCAGCGGCTGTCCGGCGGCATCAAGGCGGAGTCTCCTCCCGGTAGAGCACGTCAGATGATCAGAAGGCAGGTGTCCCAACCCGTTGAAGGCTCAGTCACTGCGGCGAGGGCGGCCAAGCCGATCCCGGCGGCGCCCTCCAGTAAGCCAGGGCCTTCAGGGACGGGCTGGGCGCGAGCGCGGCGCTGCATCTCGTTGCTCAGCGCGTGAAGTTGGACGGCGGCAGGCCCTGTCGTGTCGACGGCGGCGAGAGCGGTGATGCGGGCGAGTCCGGCGTAGCCGTGGCACAGGGAGGCGTCGCTGACCAACGCATCCTGGGCCGGGTCGGTCACCGCGCCAATCAGAGCGTCTTCGGCCACCTGGCGGCGAGCGGTGTCGCCGAGGGCCAGGGCGGCGAGGTGCAGGGTGCGGGCGACGCCGGCGGTTCCGTAGCACCAGCTCGGGCGGCGGTTAGCTCCGCTGTGCTGCACGTGCGCCGTCGTTGATCGCGTCTCGTCCTTGGTGATCATGTAGGGCCAGCGGCGCCCGGTGGGAGTGTCGATGCGCCAGAAGTCCAGCCACGCGCAGATCGTTTCGACCGCCTCGCGCTGCCCGTCCACGACAATTCCTCGGCGTAGTGCATGGGCCAGTAGTGCCAATGGGCCGCAGATGCCATGGGCGAGGCCGAAGTTGCCGTGGCCGCCGGGGAACTTGTCCTCGACGCGACCGGTCGGGCCGGTGGGGGTCCACCATCCCGGAAGCGTCTCGCCCTCGATCATCACCGATTGGGTGAGGCGCACCAGCGCACCCAGCACGGCCCTCAGAGCGGTGCCGTCGGGGTCGTGGTGCAGCAGGTACGCGCCGAGACCGGAAAGGCCGCGGATCGTGTCGAACTCGGCCATCAACGGCAACGTCCCGGCGTCCATGCGCGCGTGCGCCTTGTCGACGCGGTCATGGGCGTCGGCGGCGATCTGCCGGACCAGGGACATGAGGGTGGACCGGTACGTGCCTGGGCGGACCGCGGCGGCGCCCGCGAAGACGCGGGCGACGGCCGGGGCGCCATAGAACTGCCCGGTGCTCGCCCCGGCCGTAACCGGCTTGCTGGCGACGATAGCCAGCCATTGATGGGCGCGAACGAATGGCCGAATCCCGGCCGCCGCCAGCTCGATGTGCAGCAGCGCGACACCGGGAGCGCCGTGGGCGAGAGACTGGTGCCACCACGGCTCGTCTGAGGGCAGGTCGGCGCCGTCTGGCCGGGCGAGGCGGTCGGCGATCTCGGTCGCGAATTCGACCGCAGCGTCCGGGGCAAGGGCAGGGTTCATCCGAGTCCTCCCGTGCGGGCGGCGAAGGTCAGGGCCGCGGCGCGCGCCAGGTAGAGACACACCGCCTTATCCTCTGGCTCGATGCCACAGGCCCGCAGGAAGTGGGTGTGCAGCAACGACTTGAAGGCGGCGTGCCGGTCGACGCCCTCGGCATGGGGCCCGGACAGGCGCGCTCGGTAGGCGGCCAAGGCTTGGATACGTTCGGCCCATGCCGCGACGATCGCCGCCCCGCCCGGTTCGTTGCGCAGGGCACAGAAGTCCTGGACAGGATCGGCCAAGCGGCGTGCCTCGGCGAACAACGACCGAGGCACAACGGCGGGCGGCTTCGCTGGGACGTGGCCGGTCAGCCACCGCATCCCGGCCTCGATCCCTCCCATGAAGGCGACGGCTATGGCGGTGAAGTTCGCCGCGACCAGAGCATGGTCGTGAGGGCGCGCGGGTTGGGCGAGCTGGGCAAGCACAGCGCGGGAGTCGGCGGTGAAGACGGCCTCGGCGGCTGCCAGTGCCGGGCCCGTACCCCAGCGGCCAATTTCCGGGTAGGAAGTCGCGTAGGCTACTTCGTGCAGCAAGCCCTGGCGGCGAAGTCGGTCTGCCCATGCGCTGACCTGGCCGGCCGCCTCGCCGAACACCGCAGGTTCGGAGCTGGGCAACGCAATGCGCAGGCGAAGGCAGTGCTCGTTGCCCTCGCGGAACCGCAGAAACCACCACCGCGGCTGGTCCTCGCCCCACTCCCTGAGTAGAGCGGGCAGATGCTCGACGAGCACCGTGTTCTGACGTTGCGGGGTGCCGTAGAGTTTGGCGAACAGCAACGGGGACGCACCAGGCGACAAACCGTGTTCCCCGGGCCGGACTATCCGGTGAAGCGTCGGGCGCGGAAGTCGCGTCGCGGCTTGCGATGGGCTGGCGGCCAAGGGAACGACGATCTCGTGGGCTCGGCCATCGAACCAACCCGCCGAATCCTTGGCGGGACCTTCTTCCAGAACCGCGTGCGGGTGGGAAACCATGTGCTCACGCAGCAGCACCCGATGCCCATCCTCTGCAAGGTCCAGCGGCAGCCGCCAGTCCCCGTCGACCAGGTACACCCTGGTCGGCAGATGACGCCGACCTTGCCAGTCGGCCAGGGCGGTGTCCCACGCCTCCCAGCTCGCGCCCCGGTCAGGCAGATCGGCGGCAGCCAGCCGCCATCGAGCAGCCGCAAGCACGACGCGACCAGAGCGCAACTGCGGCAGAAAAGGCAACGTCGACGCGGCGCCCCAGTCGAAGTCAGTGACCTGCGCACATTGGGCGCGACACAGCTCGGTCACCAAGCGGGCCAACGGCGGAGTGTGATTGCGGAGATTCAACGCGTGCATCCCCCATGCCTCCACTCTCTGGCCGAGGGCGGGAACGGTGAGGTAAAGGCCGCGGCTGTGACAGCCGACGGCGAGGTCGCTCACCGTGAGGACGCCTGCCGAAGCGGTGTTGCGGTGCTCGGCGAGACTGATCACCGTCGGCAGGACCTGCTCGGTTCGGGTGACGTGGGTCGTGGCTGGGTCCAGCGGCGGAAACGACAATTGCGCGAACAACACATCGTCCTGGTTCGACACGTCAGTCAAAGCACCGGTGAGAGCGTCCCGCTCTTCTGCGGTGAGCAGGTGCAGGAATCGACCGGTCACCACGCCTGCCGCACGGGAGACCGAGGTGACCGTCACGCGGAACTCTCCGCGTCCGAGTGCATGCATGCTGGTGGCGTCCACGCGAGCGCACAGCTCCAGATGGGAGGGCAGTCGGACTGGCCCGATGTCGGTCAGCTCCAGGTCGGCAATCAGTGCCTCGTCCAGGATCACTTCCACACGCCCATCGAGCGCTGCACTCTGGGCCAGAGCCAGCAGAGCCTCGTCCCGGCGGGTCCGCTGAGGACGTTGCGGAGAGGCCGATGCACCGGGGTACCCCTGGGGCCAGCCGATGCCGCTGTCAGCTACCAGGTCCAAGAGCGGTACGAGCGTGCCAGCGCCGAAGCGCTCGTAGAAGCGCCGGTGATAGTCACCCCACAGGCTCGGGCCGTGCGGGTAGGGACTCAAGCGTGTCAGCAGCAATGCCGCGCGCTCGGCCTCTCTGGCGACTGCGTCTGGAAGAACGATCTCGGCATCCAGCCGTAGGTCGACCGCGACGGGGTGCCGACTGGTACGAGCCAGACAATGCATCCGGCTAACGGCTTTCGCACGTACTTGGCGACTCGCGTCCAGGGATTCCTGGTGGTGCTGCTGCAGAAGGTCGTGGATCTCCTGCAACGCTGGGGCCTGTTTCGTCGCCACGCCGCCCGCCGCTTCCATCTCTCGCAGCAGATGGCTCAAAGCGTCGGGCTGAGTGCTGGGTGCATGGAGACTCATGATGAGCACGCCATGGGTGACCAACTGGGTGAGCATCGCGGTCGCCGTCGCTGGTGGTGTGTCAGGGAAATCGGTCCGAATTTTGGCGCACAGGTCGTCGAACCGGATTGGAGTCTGCGCGGCAGCCAAGGCGGCACGTACAGGAGCGGTGTACCGCATCGAAACCTCGACCGCGCCAGTTCCTCGATCACGAACGCTCGGCCGGTACGGCACGACCACGCGTTCACCTCGCAGCATGACTGTGCTGTTCGCGACCACGAGCAGATTCGCCAAAACCTCGGGGCGGCGTTCCAATTGGGTGATGACCTTGGCCAGCCAGCCGGACTCGCCTCGGGCCACGGCCCCGTGCCTGGTGCCCCACCGCAAGTGGGCCTGCTGGGCGAATTTCGCTGGGGCCACCCCCGCGAACAGGCCGTTCGGAGTCGGCCGACCAGTCATGCGAGCCAGATAGCGGACCACGGATAACACCGCCCGCCGTGTCTTCCGCTCGTCGGGGTTCTCAGTAGCGCACAAGGCGCTAATCAGGTTCGCCAACGAAGGGCTGGCATGGCTAATGGCATCACTCACAGACTCGGTGGTCCACACTTCGCGCAACCAGTCCAACCACGCTGCGACTGCCGATGGACCCGTTCCCGATGGATCTGGCCACCGCGGCAGATCCAAACCGCCATAGGTGACGGCGCGGATCAGCGCACTACCCATAGCATGGAATCCCGCTTCGGAGTGGATAGGCGATTTCACGAGGCATCTCTCCCGGTGAGAACAATGGGAGGCGGACGCCACCTACGCAGTTCAAGGTGGCGTCCGGCTGTTTCATGACGATCAGGCGGCGCTGATACAGGTCGAACCCGCGCATGTATTTCCACAACCGTCATCCGTCATGTTGATAAGGTGGGCAGGATCCACCACCTCCAGCAGAGTCACGTCGAGATCGAACTCCGATTCCCTTGACGTGATCGGCGCTGCAACGTCATCAATTTGAGCTGTCACAGGTTTCCCTTTCGCGATGGTGTAATTTCGGGGTGATCACTCAGTCACGGACCCGACATCAAAGGTGTCCGGCCGGATTCACCGGGGGCGTCTCGACGTGCGCGCAGAGCCTCGATCCGCGTGCAGATCATTGAGGCGAGAATGTCCGGCGGATAGTGACTGGTCTCGAGCCGAAGTACCTGTACGCCAGCAGAAGCGAAGGCTTCGGACGCGTCCTTGTACAGAATGTTCTCCCGCGCGCTGATATCAGGACGGCGGTGATACCGGTTGCGAACGCCGCTTCGTTGTAGACGCTCGGCGATCTTGGCCGGGTCAGCGGTGAGGATGACAGCGAGATCAGGAGGGTCCGCCAGCGCGTTGATGGCTTGGAGGAAGTCCAGCTCGACGTCGTCAAGTCGCTGCGTCACCAAACCGGTGGGCACGTACCGATCGCTCACTACAACCTCGCCAGCTGCCAAGCGGGGTCGAATCTCAACCTGGAGGCGTTGGTATCTATCGGCGGCAAACAAACACGCAAGTGCCGGCCCCGAGGTTTCGACGTCAACCCTCGCGCTAGCCAACACACCGATGTCGGTCTCGCTCGGTTCGGAAGTGAGATGCATCGGCACCCCCCTCGTGCGCAGCAGCTCGCCGAGTGCGCGGACCGTCGTACTGACGCCGATGCCAGAGGGGCCGTCGACGCTGACGAACACGCCAGGCATCTGTTCCATGAGAGCTCTCTCGAAGATGTTGACCTGGTTGTCGAGGCCGATCAGGCGGTCGGCGTTGCCACTGGCCCAAGTGGAAGTTCGCGCGCGACTGGCCTCGCCCGTCGGGCACGGCCCCTCACGATCTCAACCATCGACGAAGGCACGCTGTAGAGCTCGCTCTTCGCAAACGTCGATACCACTGCACGTTTGTCCTCCTGGTGAGCGGAAACCGGTACCGGCTCAAATGTGGAGCGGTTTGCGCATTGCACATGGCAGGCGAATTCCCGCCTGTTCCCAGCCTGCTGTGCCGCACTTTGATCGACTAGGCCATCCACTACCCGTGTTGCTGGTCACCGGTCGAGCAGCTGGACATATGCTGGACAGGGTGTCCAGCTCCTCACTCTCCGTCGACGAGGTCAAACACAGCCTCAAGCGATTGCGCCAGGGTCATGGCCTAGCCCGACCAACGGCGCTGCTCGAACTCACCGACCCCGTTCGGGCGTATCTCAGCAAGGGGGCGGTCCGCGAGCCTGGTTCAGTCGAGGAAGTGAACCGACTCGTGGCGGTGCTACGCCGGGCGATCGAAGGACTTGCTGACGACGAGCGGTTGTACGTCGAAGTGGACTTCAACCTCGTCGCCGAGCATCGGTACCCCACATTGACCGAACGGCAGGAGTCCCTTGCGCGTCTGCTGAAGTGTGCGGCGAAGACTGTGCGTCGTCACGCCGACCGCGCACTGGACACTCTCGCCTACCTACTCTTGAGTAATACCGAGGTACCTGCCCAATCCCGGACGCCACCCTCTGGCAACGGCGCGGTTCCCAACCAGGCTCAGCCGGCGCATTGGGAGCAAGACCTCCGCGGCTTCTGGGGCCTGTCGAACGGATCTCGGGTCGACATCGTGTGCTCAGAGATCCCAGAGAACGAGCTCCCAGAGTACGCCTCGCCGACCGACCGCAACTACCTCCGGTACGCCAAGTTCGCCGACCTGGACACGCTCATCTACCTCAGAACGCGATTCGCACAGCTGGCTCCGACGGTGACGATCCGAGACTTCGCGCCGTCTGAGTATTACGACACCCAGGCGGATGTCCTGGTGGTCGTCGGCGGTCCGCCCTGGAACGCGAAGTACCGAGAATTCCTTCCCCAGTTGCCGTTCTACTTCGAACCTCACCCGCTTGGCGAAGACGACCCCATGGTCGTCCCCGATCTGGGTGGGTTGACCCTTGGTCCACGGTGGACCCAACGTCATGAACTCCTCGAAGACCTTGCTGTGTTCACCCGCCTCACGCTCGCCCAGGGCACGACTGTCTTCTTGCTCGGTGGCTGTCTGACCCTCGGTGTGCTCGGTTCTGCTCGCTGTCTGCTCGAAGCAGAGCGCGGCGCACGGAGTGTCCGCTACGTTACTGAGCAAGTCGACGACGCCGACTTCGTTCTGGTGACCGAGGCCAGGCGGATCGGGGGCATCACCGACGTCACTGACCTGACCATGGTCAACCCGTTGCTACTGCTCGCCCGTAGACACAACGAACCATTCGCCGCGGTCGTCGACAACTCCCACCGCTACCTCGACGATCGAACCGGGAGAGGAATCCGTCGCATTGATCACGCCCGCTGACCTCCGCACCTACGTGATCAACCTGCCACGCAGACCAGACCGGCGCACGTGGATGTCCAGGACCCTGCCGCCCGACCTGCCGGTCACCTTCACATCGGACTGGAATGGGCCGTTCGACGGCCACGAACTTACCCGCAAGCAACTGGAAGCCGCCGGATACAAGCTGTTCCCCTGGCAGATCGAGTCCGACAATCCGTGGTGGAGCAGGCCCCTGAAGTACGGTGAGATCGGCTGCACGATCTCGCACCTAGCTTGCTGGCAGCACGCTGCCGAGACCGGCGACGAGAAGTTCATCATCGTTCTCGAAGATGACGCGATCGTAGGACCCACATTCCTTGAGGACCTGCTTGTCGGACTACGTCGCCTTGTCCCCAGCAACCCCTTCGACTTGCTCTATCTAGGACGAGTTCCCCTTGCCCCTCAAGGAGAACGCCCGGTAACGCCTGGCTTCGTGTCGCCCGACTACAGCTACTGCACCTTCGGTTACCTACTTACCCGACCCGCGGTCGACATCCTGCTTGCGACGCACTTGGAACTCGCGATCGTGCCGATTGACGAGTTCCTTCCCTCGCTCTACATCGACCATCCGCGACCCGACACGCGATCCCGTTTTCCCAAACAAATCAAGGCATTAGCCTGTGATCCTCCGCTGGTTCATCAACGCCCCAAGGATGAGGCGGGCAGTGACACAGAGGACTCCGACTTCGTGGAGCCATAGCCGGACGTGACGCTGTCCGCGTTTAGGACGTCAGGCATTCGACAGCGACTGCCAGTGCAGAATCAGGTTCTGCAGCCGGCGTCCCTTCCATTGCTCGGCCGGCGTCTGGACGTTGACGCCGGTCACCACACACTCAGGCGGAACATCCTTGGTCACTACGGCGCCTGCTGCGACGTAGCTGCGTGGACCGATATGGACCCCGCCGACCACCCGCGCTCCGTAGCCGACCACGGAGTCGGCCTCGATCACCGGGGGCTCCTCATCAACGTCCCACCACCCTTCATGAGGGCGGGTGTACTCGTGCACCAGTTCACCCATCACAGTGGACCGATCGCCGATAGTCGTACCGTCACAAATGAATCCGGCCACTGTCGCGTCGACGCCGATCGTGACTCGATCGCACACGTACGCTCCATAGACGATGCGAGTTCGATCGCCGACCGCACTGTTGTACCCGATCCGCACACGGTCCTCGATCACGCAATCCGCACCGATCTGAACCCCTTCGTAGATCACGACGTGGTTGGCTAGCAGACATTTCGGTCCGACCGTGACCTCTTCGCCTGCCAGAGACGAGCCAGGGTCTTGCTGCTCGGCACGCAGACGGGCCTCCTTCGGGTAGCCCAGGACGCAGTGCTCGCCCACGATGCTGCTGCTGTCGAGGTTCACGGGCGCATAGAGGGCGGTGACGTTCACACCGGCTCCCGGTTGTTGGTCAGCCATCCCGCCGTGACCGCAACGGCCTCATCCTCCCGTTGCCGTGTATCGAACCCGTGGTCTGAGCCGCGGACGGTATGGAACTCCGTGTTCGGCTTTGTGGCAGCTGCCTGCCGTGCGATGTCATACGAGATCGCGCTGTCGCGGTCACCGTGCACAACAAGTGCGTGGACTGCACTAGTCGTCAAGTACTTCAGCGGCTCGTAGTGGCGGAACTCCTCGAACAGGACTCTGCCGACCTCAAACTCGCCATCCAGCATTAGAAAACCCTGTGTGACCAAGAGCTTCTGCTGATCGAGGTTGAAGTTTTCCTTACCCCACGGCAGTTCTGGATTGACGAAGGTGCGCTGCAAGTCCAGGACGGGATTCCACAGAACGAGCCGATCGAGGCGGTCACCGAGCCACGGAAGGGACATCGAGGTGGACACTGCACCAAAGCTCGATGCGACAATCGCCAACGGTCCACGGAAACGACCAACCATGTGCTCGACGGCGGCCTGTAGGTCGAGCATCTCGCCCGCGATCGTCATACCCCGTTGTGTTCCGCCGCTGTCGCCATGTCCCCGGAACGAGAACCGCAGCACGTTGAAGTCCGCTTCCGCCAGTTGCTCGGCGAGACGAACGAACATCCCGCCTTCGGTCATGTTCGCGTTGATTCCATGAGCTTGGACGACGACGCCTCGTTGTCCTTGTGCTCGGGCTTGATGCCACGCGGCATCAAGCCGGATCCCGTCGATCGACGTCAACTCCACCTGCTGCACTCCGCCGCTCCTTCGTCACTGTCCGTGATTATGTACTTCGACCAGTGTGCCCGAAAGGATCGGGTCGACCGAACACAATGGTCTCGTGGAAGGCAGCGCGTCGCTCCACGACGATCCGTGCTCAACCTGACCGACCGCAGCCGAGCGTCGGTGATGGATTTAGCGGGGACCCGTGCTGATCATCGGGTCTGGTCGAATGGCCATCTGAAGCTGTGACGTCTGCGAGCGATCCGGACCATGTCCAAAACTCGGCCTGCAGATGGGCTAGTGTCCTGAGTCAATAATTCGTTGTTGGTCGGTATGCTGCGGTGGTGCCGACGCCGAAACTTGAGCCCGTGGTCTTGACCGATGAGGAACGTAGT
>JOAA01000047.1 GCA_000720375.1 Rhodococcus rhodnii
TGTGCTGCTGTCGTTGGTGGTTGACAGGTTGGGTGTCGGGTTGGGTCTTCTGTAGCAGCCTCTCATACGGGGTCTGGCCGGCGAGGCCGCCGTGGGGACGGTGAAAGTTGTAGTAGTCCTCCCATTCCTTGAGTTTGTCGTTGAAGGCACCGAGGTCGCCGAGGACGACGCCGTCGAGCAGGCGGTAGAACTCTTCGGCATCGATGCGGTGGGAGCGTTCCACCTTGCCGTTCAACCGCGGTGTGGCAGGCCGGATGTAGACATGGCCGATGCCCTGATCCAGGACGTGCCAGTGGAACGCGGACTGGAACTCCGCGCCGTTGTCGGTTTGGATCTTCTCGACCTGGAACGGCAGTCGGGATAGCACGTAGTCGAGGAACTGGATCGCGGTCTTCTGGTCCGAGCGCGGATAGATCCGCAGGATGCGCAGGCGGGTGCAGTCGTCGATCGCGGTGTACTGGTAGAACTTCCGCGTGCGCTGGTCGGTGCTGGTGGTGATCGGCTCGACGAACTTGACGTCGATCTTGACGTCGATCTGCAACTGGTGGCCCGGGCGCTGTTTCTCGTAGCGCTTCCACCGCTTCTGGTGACGCTTGTAGCGCTGGGAGACCGGCAACCGGTTCATGCCCAGGCGTTTGAGGATGCGGTAGATCGTCGAGGCGGCGATCTCGACGTCGTGGTAGCGACGCAGGTACATCTCGATCTTCAACGGTCCGAAGTGGTAGTGCTGCCGCAGATGGATGATCTTCTCGACCACCTGGGGATGGGTGATGGTCGGGCAGTGCAACGGAGCGCTCGAACGGTCCTTCAGCCCGTCCAGGCCCTCGTCCTCCCAGCGGCGTTCCACCGGTAGAAGATGTTGCGGCTGATCCCGAAGTACCGGCACGTCGCCGCCACATTCCCGCTGACCTCCTCGGCGTGACGAACAACGGCCAGACGCCGGTTAGGCCTCCCTAGATCAGGAGCCCAAGACTGTCAACAACCTCAGTCAGTTTTAGAGCTAGTCGTGACCGCCAACAGGGTCGTTGTGGTGGGCGGGATGTCGGTCAGCGTCACGCCGGTGGCGGTGCCTGGGCGCTATTGGTGACGCGACACTCACGCTCAACGCCGCCACCATGCTTATTTTCAACGCCGGTCAACAGCCACCAAGGCGCAGCCAGCCACCGATATGGGTTTGGGTGGCTGGCTGCGCCGCTACGGCTCAGCAGATGGTTGTGACGACGACCTTGACCGTGTCCTGGCGGCTGTTGCCCGCGCTATCTGTTGCGGTCAGTGTGAGCCGGTGTTCGCGCGACTCGCATTTGCCGTACAGGCGGACGGTCGGGCTGGGACCGGTGCCGATCTGAACGGCTGGCTGTCCGTCCACGCTGTCGGTCCAGACCAGAGTCACCGGATCGCCTTCGGGGTCGGACACGTTGCTCTGCAGCGTCAGTTCGTGGAAGACCCCCTTCTCGTCGCGGCCGTTGACCGGTAGGTCGACGCCGTTGGGTGGGTTGGTGATACGGACCTTGGGTGGCTGGTTCGGCTCGTCCTCTCGGATGGCGATTTTGACGGTGGCCGTGCCACAAGCGCCGAAGTCATCGCAGCCGCGGAAGGTCACCGTGTGTGTGCCGGGTGCCGCGCCGGTGGTCGTGACTGGGTTGTGGCCAGTGGCGAAGCTCGCCGTCGCGCCGTCCAGGTGCCAGCTCACCCGGCTGTCGGGCAGTTGTCCCGTGTCGGGGTCGAGGCTGGTGCCGTGGAACACGATCGGCTCTGACCGCGCGAAGGTCGGCGTCGACCCGCCGGCGTTACTTGGGCTGGTGATCTCCACTGTGGGCGCATGGTTCACCACGGTCACATGGATCTTGTCGGTGGCGGTCGTCCCGTCCGGGAACGCGGCCGTGACCGTCACGTCATGGCCGCCGGGTGGCAGCGCGGCCGAGATCGGGTTCCCGGTGCCGAGCACGGCTCCGTTTCCACGGCGCCAGGTGATGGTGGGGGTGCCGTGGCCGTCTTTGTAGACAGCCGCGCGGAACTCGGTGGGGCGCCCGGCCGCGAGGGTGGCGTCGTTGCTTGGTGTCTTGATAGCAATAGCGGCGGGCAGCGCGTCCCGGATCGCGCCGTAGGCGTGGATCACCCGGCGTTTAACGTCTTGATCCGGGCTGGTGCGCATGTTTCGGAGCAGGATGCTCTGCACGTCGTCCGCGTCCAGTCCCGGGTTCGCTGTCCAGATCAGCGCGGCGACCCCCGCGGCGTAGGGGCTGGAGAAACTCGTGCCGTTGACCGGGTAGGCCGCGTCAGCGGGCCTGCTGGGGTCGGGACCGACCAGCACCGTGTACGGGGCGAAGATGTCGACGTGTTCCGGCCCGTAGTTGGATTTCGGAGCCCGACTCAGGGTGTTGCGTTCGAGCCCGCCGACACAGAGCACACCGTTGTTCTCGCAGGGGGTATGCCAGTACTTCTCCCAGCACCCTATGAAGCATGTCTCCCTGTCAACATTCCTGCCGTCGTTGCCGGCGGCGGCGAACAGAAGCACCCCGGCCACATGGCGGAGCAGCGCGGTATAGACCTCGAACGGCAGGACCGACCATGACAGCGACCAGTGGACTGCGAGGCCAAAGCTCATGTTGAGGATCTTGGTCGCGAACTGTACCGGTATCGTCGCCGTGTCGATCGTGTCCGTCACCGTGAAGATGTCGGGCAAGGCGTACCACAAGTCGAGCTTTGCGACTGGGCCGGCGGGGCCGGCGGCGCCCCTGCCATTGTCGGGCACCCCAGCGGCGGCGCTGGCCACCTGGGTGCCGTGCCACGGCTTGTCGCTTTCGAAGTTGGGGCTAGCAGGGTCGACAAACGGAACCGTGCTGATCAGGTTCGTCTTCTCCGGCAGGTCGTTGTTCACCGCCGGCCGGAAACCCTGATCGACAATCATCATCCGGATCTTGTTATCCAACCGGTCGACCGAGTCGAGCAGCGTCCACCCCTCGGTGACGCCGATGTCTTGCACGCTGCCGGAGTTCAGGTACGACCAGTCGTAGGCGTTGCGGCTGTACGGGGTGGCCGGGTTGTTGTTGAAGCCAACCGGCCCAGTGGCTGCCTCCACGGTCGAGCCAGCGGGGATGGTCTGCGGCTCGCCGACCCAGTTCACCCCGATGCTCAGCTTGTTGTTGGCTTCCGCTGCTGCGGCGGCGAGCAGATTGAGCGCGACCCGGCTGGACACACTCAGCAACTCTGCCTTCTTCTTGCCCTCGTTAAGCTTGGCCAGGTCCCCACTGAGCTTGGACGGGTCAGCCCGGTCGGTATCGATGCGCACCAGGTATTGCGGAGTTGAACCCCTCACGTGTGAGTGCAGCCTGCGCACCACCGTGCCACGCCACCGATCCACGAACGCCCTCAAGACTGCCTGGTCAGCGGTGGCCAGGATCAGCTCGTTAGCGACGAAGTCGACCTGTGTGCCCTCAGTGTCGACCAGGGCAGCGAGCGGCCGGGGTGTCCTGCCGTCGAAGCCAGGTAGATTCTTGATCCTTGGCTTGGCCTTGTCGGGGTTGATAACCACGGTGATGGGGCCTTCAGAGCCCTCATGTGCGGGGTCGCTGGCCAGGAGTTTCCCGCGCAGGGCTGCACCTTGACGTTCGAGCCGTTCGACCCCGGCGGACGCCTGCCGCCAGCGAGCGAGTTCGGCCTCGCGCCCTGGCTGAGCGGCCAGCTCTCGTGTCTGCTGCTGCGTCCTGGCGACCAGCGTGCCGACCCGCTCGGTAAAACCCTGCAGGCTGACGTCGACGTCGCGTGTCCCTGCGCGCACCTGGTCCTCGGTGTGCCGCAGGTCCTGATCGAGGACCGCGAGATCGGCCGCGCTGATCGAGGCTGGCCCGGAGCGCTGCTCGTCGGCCACCTTGTGCAGCTCGGCTCGCAGCGCGACCAGGTCGGCATGGACGTCCGGCGCCGGGCGGGCGGATGCCTCGGGCGCGCCGGAAAGCGCCGAAAGCAGCGCACCAACCATCGCCACGAGAACACCGACCGCGATGAAACGTGTTCCGTGGCCCCATGCGGTCGACGCACGCTGGCGTCTTGTTCTGTCCATGATTCCCTCCTGCCTCGCTCGGCGCTGTCTTTCAGGTGACCTTCGCTCAGGCTGCAGTCGTGCGTCGTGTAGGAAATCCGCGATCGTTTGATCGGAAAGTCCAGCAATGTGAATTGCTCAGACTATCCGCGGGAAGAAAGAACTCGACGGTGTTCGGTGGCGAAACTTGGTCAACGACGCAGACGCGCGTGTCTGTTCCGCTTGAAGGTGGCGGGCGACGAGCGCTGAACGGCGGTTCGCAAGATAGGTCCGGACAGTGGCCGGGCGAGTTGTCCAGACTTACCTTGCGGATTCGACGATGTCCTGGCCACCGGCCGCAGCGGTATTCAACTTCTCCCGGAGGTCCGGACGACATTCAACAGCCGACCGCCATATACCCCGCCCGCTCGAGGAAGCGCAGTGAGCGGTCTACCTCGCGACGTGCCCGCCGGTCCCGAAACACGTTTCCCCTGGGGTCCTGTGCCCCTAGTGGGAAATGGAATGGCCGGAACACAGACAGTGTGAAGCGGAACGGCTATGGCTCGCAGTTGACGATGGTTGGGCCGTTCTTGCACTTGTCGGTACCGTTTCCGCCGTCGAGCTTGTTGGTACCGGCCCCTCCGTCGAGGTCATCGTCGCCGTCGTTACCGTATAGGGTGTCGTCGTCATCCTCGCCGAGCAATGTGTCGGCGCCTTCTCCACCGGCAAGAAGGTCATTACCAGCCTGGCCGGACAAGGCGTCATCGCCAGGCCCCCCATACAGCTGGTCATTGCCGCGGTGACCGTACAGGATGTCGTTGCCGTGTCCGGCAAATAGGACGTCATGGCCACCATGACCGTGCAGGTTGTCGTTACCGTCCCCCCCGTATAGGTAGTCGCTGCCGCTGCCACCACGCATCTTGTCAGCGCCGGTCCCGCCGTGAAGCTCCGACCGCGTCTCGGTGGAATTTGTGATGCGGTCGTCGCCCTCGCTACCGTAGACCTTGATCCAGGTGACGCCAGTGCTATTGCATCGCACCCTGGTCCGGTCGTTCGGGTTCGGGTAGGTGCACCCCTGTCCGGGGTTCATCCACACCTCGTCATGGACGAAATACCAGCCCCCGGCGAACGTCACCTCGACTCTGTTGTTGTCGTCGGGAGCCGTGGTGTACCGCAGCTCGGACCCGTCCACCAGCACCGTGCCTCCGCCGGCCGCGTTCGCGACACTGGTGGAAAGCAGGCCCTGCGCCGCAATCACGGCGGCCACCGTGCCGAGTCTCAACGTGGCCCTTTCCCAAGATCCTTTCACTTGTTCTTCCTCCCTCGTTGCACTAGTCGTCCATAGGGCTACGTCGTTTGAGTGGTGGGTGCTGGTTGTGCCACTCAACGACGTTCTGTCGTCGTTCGGTCTTTGTTGGTTGCCCTGGAGAGGCCAGTGTGAAGGCGGAACGGCTACGACTCGCAGCCAATGATGTCGGGACCGTTTATGCACTTGTCGGTGCCGGTACCGCCATTGAGCCGGTTGTTACCGGCCCCACCATCAAGATCGTCGTCGCCCGCATTGCCAAATAGTGCATCGTCGCCGTCGTGACCACGCAACGTGTCATCGCCAGGTCCGCCGGATATGGTGTCGTTGTTGTGCTCGCCGTACAGGATGTCCTTGCCCGGGCCGCCGTCAATCTCGTCATTGCCACGCCAGCCATATATGGTGTCGTCGCCATCGCCGCCAAATAGGTGGTCGCCGAAGCTCTTGCCATTCAGGATGTCGTTACCGTCCTCCCCATACAGGTGGTCGTGGAAGGTGTAACCGCGCAACACGTCGTCGCCAGGTCCACCCCAGAGCTTCGACCGCGTCCCGGTGTAGTTGTTGATCTCGTCGTTGCGGTCGCCGCCATAGACCTCGATTACGCTGACGCCGCTGGCGCTGCATTGCACTACGGTCTGATCGTTCGGGTTCGGGTAGTTGCACCCCACGCCGGGAAGCATCCACACCTGGTCACCGATGAAGTACGAGCCACCGGAGATCCTGATCGAGACGGCGTTCTTATCGTTGGGGGCTGTGGTGTACCGCAGGACAGACCCGTCCACTAGCACCTGGCCTCCGCCAGCCGCGTTCGCGACACTGGTGGAAAGCAGGCCCTGCGCCGCAATCACGGCGGCCACCGTGCCGAGTCTCAACGTCGCCCTTTCCCAAGATCCTTTCACTTGTTCCTCCTCCCTCGTTGCACTAGTCGTCCGTCAGGGATTACGTCGTTTGAGTGGTGGGCGTTGGTTTTGCCACTCAACGACGCGGCAGCACATCGATTGGTCTTCTTGCCCCGGTGCTCCGAACCCTCCGTGCACTTCGGGTCAATGGCAGCCCTGCACAGAGAAGTTCGTGCAGTAGGCAGTCTGCGCCCGACACCTGGACAACAGGGGGCCAGAGTCGGCCAATGTGTGCCACGTACCAAAACGCGCCAGGCAGTCGAGTGCGCTGAACGAGCTTCGCCAAGCGGGGCTTGCTGCTACCACAAGCGATCCGACACCTGAGCACCGACGGACTACCCCTCACTGGCATTTATTGCCAAGCGGTTGGCTTAAGGGCTCGTGTCCGTCATCAACGGGGGAGCGTGGTGAAACCGCAGCGTTGCCGCGGCATGAGCACGACGGGGGCATCGCGGCCGACAGCGGCGCCGACATCGCCGTGGAATCCGCCGACGTCGTGCTGTTGCGCGGCCAGGTGAGTACCGTGCTGGACGCTCGTAAGACCAGCGCCCGCGCCTACCAGCGCACCCGCGGCAACCCAGCGTTGACGTTCGCCTTCAACGGCGGTTCTGGCACGGTTTTCGTGATCTGACCGGTTGGTTCAGTCGGTGAGCAGGACGCGTTTGCGGAGCAGGTCGGGTTTGGCGCGGCCGAACATCTGGCGTTTGAGCATCTTGATCCGGTTGACGTGGCCTTCGACGGGACCGCTGTTCCAGGGCAGGGTGAGCCCGGCGGTGACCGCGTCCTGGTCGCGCCGCAGACCCACGACGAAGGAACGCAGTGCTGGCTGATCATCGGCGTCGATGGCGGTCATCCAGGCTTCCAGGTTCTGGCCGCGCAACGAGCACATCATGGTGGCGAACGCGCGGACATGGCTGGTCAGGGCGTTCAGGTGGGGGCTGGCGGCGAGGATGGCGTCCATTCGTTGCTGGTCGGTGGAGTCCATAGTCTTGGGGTCGGTCATGATCCATCCGACGACGCGTCGGACTGACGGCGGTGTGCGTGGTGGCTGCGGAACGCGTGCGGTTGTGCGGAATTGGTGCAGGTATTGGCGTATCAGGGTGGAGCCGCCGCGGTAGCCACGTGCGGTGATCTCAGCGAGCAGGGCGCTCGCGTTGGTGCATCCGGCATTCCAGCGTTCGTGCAGATAGGGCTTGAATTCGTCCAGCAGGCTGGGACGGCGTCCGGTTCCGTTGCGGGTCAACAATTCCTCCACTGTTTCGGCGCGGGCGAAGCGGCGCACGGTCCCGCGTGCCAGGTCCAGGCGGCGGCAGATGGCATTGATCCCAACACCTTCGGCGAGCAACGTATGCACAGCCGCATGGCGTTCGCGTGCTCGAACGGCCCACCGATCCGTCCGGTCGCTGGGCTCGGTGGACGGTGAGAGCGGTGGGTTAGCGTCGAGGTCGAGCTGGCTGTCACTGAGCTGCGTTTCGTCGTTGTCGACGTCGTGCTCGATCTGCACGGCTAGAGCCGCTGCCAATGCCAAACAGTCTTTGTGCCGGGCTACCGTGCGCTCGACCGCATCGGCCAGGTTGTTCCAGACATGCCATCGATCAGCCACCTGTACGGCGTTCGGTGCGCCCTCGCGGGCGCCCTCGGCATAGGCGCCGGCACGGTCTCGGCAGACAATCTCTACGCCCGGATGGGCGCGCAGCCATTCGGACAGCGTCTGCGCGGTGCGGTCGGTCAGCACGTCGACCGGTAGGCGTGACTCCATGTCGATCAGCAGCGTGCCGTAGTGATGTCCGCGGCGCAGGGCGAAATCGTCCACTCCGAGCACCCGAGGCGTGGCTCGGTCGGGGTCGGGCAGGCCACGCAGCATGCGCAGCAAGGTCATCCGGCTGACCGACGCGGCCAACCGCTGGGTCAACCGGGCCCCGGCGCGGCCGCCTAACGCCAAGGCCACTGCACCCAGCATCCGCTGCAAGATCGTGGTGCGCCGGGCGTGTCGAGCGGCCAGTTCGGGCACCTGCTCGGCGAACGTCGTACGGGCGCAGTCGGGGTTGTCGCAGAACAACCGCCGGACGGTCAACCGGACCAACACCTCCCGGCCCGCCGTGGCGGTGTCGGATAAGTGCCGGTTATAGCGACTATGCACCCGGCCGGACATCAATCCGCAGTCCGGACACGCTGCCGGTGCCCCGCTGGTCCTGGCCTCGATCCTGACCATGCCGCCCACCGCGGACACAGCGGCGATCCGGACACCGGTCAAAGGCGGCCACAGAACCCGAACCAGATCAAGATCAACACACTTCGATCATGATCAACTACAGGTCAAGTCAGCCCACACCCGGGTCCATCACGGAAACCGTGCCAGAACCACGAATGGAGCGGCGTTGACAGCGTCGGACTGGCGGCCGAGTCAAGCGGGCACTTCGCCCAAAGCCGCAGTACCGGCGGCCAACCGCGAGCAGACCAGGGCCATCCGAGATTGGGCCCGGCAGAATGGCCACGAGCTGTGCGACCGCGGCCGTATCCCTCCTACCGTCATCAAGGCATTCGAGGCGGCACACGCTGGTGGCAAAGACAAGAAGAAGTAGCCGCCGAAGGCGACACCAGGCTCACAGCTAAAGCCGCCCGCCCTGCCCAAGGACTTCGTGGGCTCTCGACCTAAATCTGCGAGGTACGGTGAGTTCGGCCCAGCGCGGCTGGCCGCTGGTCTTCACGTTCCGGCCTGGGCCATCAGCTGGGCACTGGCTGTCCGTCCTGGCGAATCGTTCCTGATCTTCGCCACGAGTAGCCGGGATCGGCCTGCACCGATACGGAGCTTTCGCCGCAGCGTGTCCGCGGAGATCGGCCGGCGGTGCGCCTCCCAGTGGCGGGCATCCTCTTCTCTCGCCCGCTCGAGAAGATCGTCATCATCCACCGTTGATATCGTCATCTCTCTTTGTTTTCTCACCTGAGCGGCGTCGGACCCCGCGCCGGTCGCGGACGGCGCTGACGCCTCATCAGCCATTTGTTCTTTGGCAGTAGCAGACACGATCTCGTCTGGACCCACTTCGTCGGGTGCGACTGTGTTCGCTTGACAGGTAGAGGACAAGGCCCTCAGCAGGTCTGGACCTACTTCGGCCCAGCCGATGAGCAACAGTGGGCCCACTGCGTCGAACGCGGCCTTGCCGTACTCGCCCGCGACCATCGGGTCGGCCACGTTCAACGCCCACGTGACCACGCTGGCGAAGAGCAGAAGACGGCGCGCCGGTCGCAACTGATTCGGCGAGGCGCCCGCGAGCGCCAGGTGACGGCTGCCAAGGAGGAGCCCGAGAATCGAGAGATCAACCGCAGGTGCGACGAGTGGCGCGACCCAGACGGGCACACCAAGGCGGAGAGCAAGGTTGAGCACGTTGCCGAAGCCGAACAGGAAGGTTAGGCCGACGACGACGCCGATGATCACGGTGACGGCCTTTACGACGATGGCACCGTCCGGACCTGATCGAGTTGACACTTCAGCCGCGGGCCGGGTCATCGAGGATCACCTGCTTCGATGCGCGGACGTCCATGTGTGTCTCGGGTGGGGACACCACGTTCGCGCAGCTTGGCCAGCACAGTGGTGTGGGCGACGCCCAGATGTTGGCCGACTCGCGCCAATGACCAGCCGAGGTTGTACAGGTGGATGGCGTTGTCGACCTGGTCGGGGGAGAGGCCGCGGCGGCGCATCGGCACGCCGTGCCGGTGGAGGATGTTGCTGACCGTTCGCCGCTCGATGCCGAACCGGTCACCCAGTTCGTACATCGTCGAGCCGGAGTGATACCCGGCGATCAGCTGCTGGATCTGGTCGTGGTCGAGTTGCCGGCCACGCCGAGGCCGGTCTCGCTTGGTCAGCTGCGGTTCGGGTACTACTTCGAGGCTGGGGAGCTTCTCGCGAAGCTGCTCCAGGGCCCTGACCTGGTCTTTCGGGTTGTAATAAGCTCCCCCAAGGTCCACTCCCTTACGAAACCCGTCTGAACTAGCTATTGGTGCTGGTCAGGCGGGTTCTTTGTGTTTTGTGGATGATCTCCTTTTGATCGTGTTGTGGTGACCTGTTTGTGGTTCTGGAGCGGTCTGCTCCAGGTCGATTGGTGTTGTGTGGGTTGGTGGGGTGTCCCTCATGCCGTTGGTGTGGGGGTCAGCGTATTTGTGGTCATGCCGCGAGTGGTCCGGAGAGGTGCCGGTGTGCGGGTTCTGGCGGGGCCGGACGGGCCTGGATGTTGAGGGTGGCGGTGTGCCAGCGGTGTTGGAGGTCGTTGAGAAGTCGGAGTTCTACTTCGGTGGCGACGTGGGAGAAGACCTCGGTGATGCGGTCAATGAGCCAGGTTTTGTGGCTGTGGCGTAGTCCGTGGAAGGTGAGCCCCGGTCTAATGGGGACAGTCCCGGACACGTTGTTGGGGATTGTTTTCGTTGCCGTTGACCGCGGGCTGGAGCACGCGGCGGAGGAAGGTGCTGCGCCACCACCATTTTCCGGTCTTGGTGGTGAAGATGAACTCATGGTCGTGCCGTTGGAGATGCTGGCGGAGCAACCCGATCAGGAATGGCGGCAGGGTGATGACTCGGGCGGAGGACGCGGTTTTGGGTGCGCCGAGCCAGCGGCTGTGGCCACTTTCGTGCAGGGTGCCGGTGTGTGGATCGATGGTGATGGTGCCGTGGTCGAGGTCGACGTTGTCGCGGTGCAGTCCGGCTAGTTCGCCCCAGCGGCATCCGGTCTAGGCGGCGTGATGATCAGTAGGCCCGCGGTCTCGCCGCCGAGTGCACTGGCTTGGTCGGCGATGCGGAGGACTTCGGTGGGTGTGGCCCAGACTTTTCGGGTGGGATGCGGTGGCTGCGTCGGCCGCGGCGTCGTCGGCGGTGGATGGAGTTGGCGGGCATGAGGCCTTCGTCGGCGGCGTCGGTGAGGATCATTGACAGGAGTTTGAGGATGCTGGCGATGGTGGTGTTGGCGTAGCCGAGCGCATGTAGGTCGATGATCCATCGGTTGATGCTGAGTGTGGTGATCGCCGTGAGTGGGATGGCGCCCCAGCGCAGGAGGATGTGGCAGCGGAGCAGGCTGCGGTAGTTGTCGATGGTGCGTGGGTCGAGGTCCAGGGCGGTGAACCAGGTGGCGACCCATTCGCCGAGGGTGATTTTGGTCGGTCCCATGGTGGGCCGGTGGGTGTGGTCGTTGTGGTTGAGGCGCGCTACGCAGGCCTGGGCGGCGAGCTTGGTGGGGAAGCCGTAGATCGACGTGATGTGCCGGTTGCCGGTGCGGTAGCGGACTCGCCAGGTCCGCGCGCTGATCTGTTCTGTCCAGGCCATGGCGACCTCCGGATGTGCTGTCGAGTGGGTGATGCTGTCTGTTGTGCGCCTTCGGCTTCGTGAACGCAAGCTGGTTTTGCCGGTCGGATGCGACCGCGTTTCTCCGCGACAACCGACCGCACCATGTTCGGTGGGGAGGCTTGTGTTGGTGAGGTCCGACCGCACCCGATCCCCGGCTCGCGAGGCTGGCACACTCCGCCCTTCCTCGATCCCCACTGCCGCCCTTGGCTGTAGCGAAGGCGTAGATCCAAGTGGTGCCGTTTGCCACCTGTTTGCGGGATCACCACGTTGCCATTCGGTGGACCACCAACGGTAGGTGATCCACCGAGAGAACGTGTTCCACATCTGCCGTGCGGATCGATCATGGCAATGGCGACGAATGTCTTGTAATGCCGACGAGCGGTTGAGTTACAGGTCGGGCCGGCCGCGCTGGAGGTGGGTGAAACCGGTATTCACGGCGGCGGCGGTTGGGTTCCGTTCCGCGTGAGGTCAGTATCGCGGGGCTGATGGTCGCACTCTCGGCGTCTGTGGCCGGGGCTGAGGTCGCGGCCCATCAGTCGGCGAACGGAAGTGGTTGCCTGGTACGCAATGTCGTGCTTGCGGTTCACGGCGGCGCCGGGACGCTCTCCCGCGGCAGCCTGACTCCCGAGCAGGAGCGGGCCTATCGTGGCGCGCTGGAAACCGCTGCGTATGGGTTTCGCCGTGATCAACGAGGGCAGGCCGAGCCTGGACGCGGTCGAGACGGCCGTGCGGGTTCTGGAGGACGACCCGAACTTCAATGCCGGCAAGGGAGCCGTCTTTGACACCGACGGCGAGCAGGAACTGGACGCGTCGATCATGAGCGGCAAGGACGAGAAGTCCGGCGCGGTGGCCGGTGTGCACAACACCAAGAACCCGATCTCGTTGGCGCGCATGGTGATGGAGCGATCCCGCACGTCATGATGGCGGGCAAGGGCGCGGACATCTTCGCCGTGCGCAACGGAGTTCCCTACACCACACAGGACTACTTCTTCACCCAGCGCCGGTGGGACCGTTGATCGCGGCCAAGCATCCCGGCCGGCGAGCCGACGTCCGCAGGCGTCGGGGAAACCGTTTGAGCGGTCGCGGTCGACCGCAGCCGTGATGTCGCCGCGGCCACCTCGACCGGCGGGCTGACCAACAAACTGGTTGGGCGCGTCGGTGACTCGCCGGTTATCGGCGCCGGAACGTACGCCAACAATCGCACGGTGGCGATCTCGTGCACAGGCACCGGCGAGGTGTTCATCCGAGGGGTCGCCGCGCACGACATCTCCGCGCTGATGGAGTACACCGGCGCGCGTGTGCAACGTGCGGCGGCCAAGGTGGTCACCGAGAAGATCCCTGCCCTCGGAGCGACCGGCGGTGCCATCGCGCTTGACCCGCGCGGTGTGCTGGCCACCCCGCACAGCACTCTCGGACTGATCAACGGCTACATCACCGCCGATGGCGCGGTCGTCACCCGGATCTACGACGACGAGACCCCGACCCGGTAGCTGCACAAGGATGATGGAGGGCCTTCGCGCAAACCAACGGCGACGCGAAACATCCGCATCGACGGAGCCACTGTGTGCTGACGTTCAGCGGCCGCAGCATGGATCGAAACTGTTGTGCACGCTGTGGAACGCCGTGCTCGCCGCGGGGTCTGGATCGTTGCGGAGCCGCTCGACTGTCTCGGCGAGCTCTCGGCTCGTGTGCAGGTGCCCGGACCGCACGACCGCGGAGATGTGCGCCAGGTTCGCGACGTCGGCGAGCGGGTCGGAGTCCAGAAGCAGGAAGTCGGCGTCCATACCCACGGCGACCCGGCCCATCGTGTCGGTGCGTCCCAGGTATTCAGCCGGTGCGGCCGTCGCGGCACGCAGGATGTCGCGCGGCCGCAGTCCGGCCTTGGCCATCTCGCGGAACTCCAGTTGGAGCCGTTGTCCCGGCACGCTGCCCATACCGTCCGTTGCTGTCATGATCGGCACACCCTCCTCGTGCCAGATCTTCAGCAGGGCCAGGCTCATGTCGTAGGCCCGCCGGTAGGTCGCGCGGATCTCCGCGGGCAGCGCGGTGAAGATGCCGAGTACCTCGTCATAGTCCTTGCGCGCCTGTTCCGACATCAGGCGCAGCTGGGGATCGGTCTGGTATTCGGGCGCGTCGGCCAGGTATTGCGTGCGAAGCCGGACGAGAGTCGGCGACTGCCATGTCCCGTTTGCGGCGAACGTTCTGCCCATCTCGCGTGCCTTGCGCTCGTCGTAGGTGTCGAGTGCGCGTCGCAGAAGCGCGACGTTGTCCGGGTCGGCGAAGGCGGCGGGGTTGATGAGCTGTTTGGCCATCCTGGCGGCGAAGATGTCCTCCGCGAACGGCAACCTCGCCACCCACCCCGGTACCGGCAGGCTGGTGTCCTGTTCCGTGCGCAGCCGGTCGGCGTCGGTCGAGCAGGCGATCCAGACGTTGTTGCCCGTACCGAGGTGCTCGATCGAGTCGTATCCGGCCTTCGACGCCTCGATGATGTCCACCGACGGTGGCAGATGGCCGGCGATCCTCATGCCCTTGGCGTGGGCCGCCTGGACCGCGGCGAAGAACGCGTCCCGCTCGATCAGGATCACTTTGACGAAGTCCGCGCCCTGTTCCCATTGGCGATCGATCTCCTCGCGCGCCGCGTCGGCCGATCCGACGTTGAACGGCAGCAGCAGATCGCCCGGCATCGACAGCAGCGCGGGAGCGTACTGGGTCAGCGGAAGCCGATGGTCCGCGCGATATCTGAGCAGTTCTGGCGTACCGAGCATCTGACGCATCCCCGTCACGCCCTCGGCCAGCATCGCCGCCAGCATCAGCGCCGGCCGTTGGGCCTGCAACGCGTGCGAATGCATGTTGTTGTAGCCGGGCACGACGAAACGCCCAGCGCCGTCGACGATACGGACATCTCGGTCGGCGGCGATCGACCCCGCGGCCGCCACCGAGACGATCCGCCCGTTGCGTACCAGGACCGACATATTCGGCGCGGCACTCCCATCACGAGGGTCCACGACGGTCACACCGTCGATACGCAACGGCTGGGCACGCGGGATCTCGACCCGTGGCGGAACCGGCGAACTCGTGACGGCCGAGTAGACGGGACCCGCCGCGGCCCCTGCACCGACGCAGACGGCACCGATGCCGGCTGTCTTGAGGAACGAACGACGCGACGACTTGCCGCTCGGGGCGTCGGCTTGATCGTTGATCACACTACTGATGATATCATCAGAAACGTGGGTGCCACCGGATCCCGGCTTGACCGCCGCAAGGCGCGGACCCGCCGAAAGCTGATCGACGCGGCGCGCGCGATGCTGGCCGGCACCACGGCGCCGCAAGCGAGCATCCAGGACATCACCGACGCCGCCGACGTCGGGTTCGGCTCGTTCTACAACCACTTCACCAGCAAGGACGAGCTCTTCGAAGCTGCCGTCGCCGATGTCCTCGAGGAAACCGGCCGACTACTGGACGAGCTGAGCAGCGATCTGGACGACCCTGCCGCCATGTTCGCCCAGTCGGTCCGCCTCGCCACCGGCATCGGCTGGACGCAGCCCGAGATCGCCAGGGTCCTGGTGCGCCACGGCATGTCCTACTTGGAGTCCGAACGCGGGCTGGCACCCCGCGCGCTCCGCGACATCGTCGCGGCCGCTGAAGCCGGCCGATTCCGCGTCGAGAACCCGAAACTCGCGCTGGCCGCGACGGCAGGCTCGCTGCTGACCACGCTGCACCTGATGCTCGTCGACCCGGACTTCGCCGCTCAACCGGTGGACGAGCAACTCGCCGAGCAGCTGCTGCGGATGTTCGGACTGCCTGCGGACGAAGCCCGAGAGCTGGCCACGATGCCGCTGCCCCATGCCCGACGTTAGGCAGGCCGCCCGCTTGCAACGGGCGACGGCGAGCGGATGCTCTCGGCGAGCGCGCGGGTCACGGCGTCGTGCGCGTGGTGGAAGCCCCCCTCGCGCAATAGCTTCTGTCGTCCGCGCACCCGATTTCTACCATCGGTCGGGTCCACCTGGCCGCGCTTCAGCGGTGGGCTTTCCGCAGGATGGACGCGGTGGATTACGACGCGGTGGCTTGGGAATCCAGTGGTCGCGGGTGAGGAGTCACCTGCCGAACGTTGCCACCTATAACTGGCGTGACTCCGTTCTTCTCTGAACGAACATCCTCTTCTGCCGCGAAGCGAGCATGAAAGTCGGACTTGGTTTTCGTCCTCCCTACTGCACGGGTAGTAGTTCGCGCGTGATCTCGGCTGGTGGGCGTAGCTGGAACAGTCATCTCCGGGACGACGACGTGGGAATCCCTGCGGGCCATGCTCAAGCGCCATGACGAGAAAAATGATCGTGGCCCTTACTGCGGGGCTGTTGCTCGTGGTGGCGGCGCCAGCATCTGGGAGCTCGCACGCCGATCCTGTTGTCCGGGCGCTTGAGGGGGTTGCTCGGCCTCTCGGCAGGTTTGTGGAGACGGTGGGTGATGCGTCGGTGGTAGGCGTCGGTGAGGCCACTCACGGCTCGCACGAGTTCTTCGTCCTGCAGCACCGTGTCTTCGCGCAGTTGGTGCGGGGCAAGGAGTTTGGCACGTTCGCGCGGGAGGTGAGCTGGAGCGGCGGGCTCCGGCTCGACGAGTACGTCGTGCACGGCACCGGCGACCCGAGGCAGATCATGCGCGAGGAGTTCCAGGGCAGCTACCTGTGGAACACCGAGGAGTATCTCGACCTGATCGAGTGGATGCGGGCGTACAACGAGCGACATCCGGATCCGATCCGGTTCATGGGCGACGACATCGGCTATCCCGGACCGGAGCTGTTCGACCGGGTGAGCGCTTACGCACACCAGAGCCGGCCCGGGCTCGTCGCGGAGCTCGATCGGCTCCACCGCAGCATGGCACCGACCGTCGGTGTCGCCGACTGGATGTCGACCTACCCACGCCGTCCGTTGGCTGAGCGACAGGATAACCGCGACCGCGCGTGGCAGGCGGTGAGTCTGTTGGAAGACAGCGGGTCCGATGCCTGGGCGGTTCAGCACGCGCGGGTGATCGCGCAGTCGATGACGTTGTGGGCCACCGACTTCACCGATCCGGGGCAGGTCACCGCGGGTTTCGTCTACCGTGACGAGGCGATGGCCGACAACATCCTGTGGTGGCGTGAGCACACCGGCGACAAGATCGTGCTGGCCGGGCACGACGGGCACGTCGCGGACGAGAGCTACTGGTCGAGCTACCCGCGGGTGCAGGGCACTTTCCTGCGGGAGCGGCTGGGCGAGGGGTACCTGAGCGTGGGCACCACGTTTCATCACGGCGCGTTCAACCTGCTCGACGTGGCTGATGGCCAGGTGCGCACAGTCACGGTGGGGCCGGCCGAGCCAGGCGGTAACGAGTCCACTCTGGACCGGGTGCGGCGGCGGGACTTCGTGCTGGACATGCGAAACGCGGCCCGACCGGCGCGCGACTGGCTCGCCGAGGCCCGGTCGACCCGGCAGTACGCCGAGTCGTTCCCCGCCGCGGAAAAACAGATCGCTCTCGGTCGTTCGTTCGATGTGCTGGTCCATTTCCACCGCGCCACACCGTCGCGGCTACTGCCGTGAAGTCCGCAGGCTCACCGGCCGAACTCGTCGGCGCAGAGGACGAGCTGTACGGTCCCTGAAAGCCAGCTTGGTCATCACCGGACGAAGTATCCGCAGGGCAGGTGGGGCAAGAGCACCAAGGGCGCCTCGTAAAACCACTCATTTGCCGCCGAGCGTGCACCCGCAGCCGAGCGAATCGTCAGGGGTCTCCGGCACAGTCACCACCGCGAACATCGCGACCCGGTCGCAGCAGGATGTTCACACCATCGACGACGCAGGGCCTACGGACATAACACCGTCCGAAACGTCACCGACACCCGCCTGCCTCGCGGAACACGTCCGACGTCCGTCCGGTCGGACCTCCTCGCCGCGATGGCGTGCCTCCACTCGTACCGCGCGGCTCCGGTCATCACGCACAGGCTGCCCGGTTCGAGCCTGACGGGTACCTGCGCGCTGCCGTCCAGGCTGGTGAAGTCCATGGTGCAGGCGGATCCGAGACTGATCGCGGCGACGTCCGGCCCGAAGCGCGGAACGCAGTCCACGTGCGCGCTGATCCCCTGGCCCGGCAGGTACTCGTTGACGATCACCTGGTCGGCGCGCGAGGCCGTCAAACCCTCCCGGTTGAGCCGCTCAGCCAACACCACCGCCCAGTCGGGCAACGGCGGCGCCGGCTCGCGCCCGGCCACTGACCGTCTGCCGTAGTCGTAGCGGTGCCCGTAGTGCTGCACCCGCCTGCGCAACTCGCTCGACCAGGGCGCGGCGTCGATGTGGGCGAGCAACGCCGCCTCGTCGTTCAGCCAGCCGGGTAGGTATCTCAGGCCGGGAACCGAGGTCATCGGCGGGCCAGCCTGGCCTTGTCGAGCTTGAGGCGCACGTGCTCCCACAGTGACGCCTCCGGCCAGCCCTCCAGTTCCGGCAGGAGCAGCAGGTCGAAGTGGTCGTTCCACGTCGCGTAGCCCAACGGACGCATTGCGGCGAGCTGTGACTGCGGATGAACGCGCACCGGTGTCGGCGGCACTCGCACGTACTCCACGATCAACGGCAGCAGCGCGTCACCGTCGCTCAGCTCCGGCACCGGCGTCAGCTCGTCGTCGCCCGCCGCCGCGCTGAGCAACTCCAGCTTCCCCGGCTCGTGCCTGAACCTCAGCTCGCACCGACGTGGCTCGTCCCCCTGACCCATCCAGCGGTACTCGATCACGATCCTGGCCTCGGCCTCGGTCAGCTCGAGAGTCACGCGCTCCGAGCCGCTTCCGGTCCGCAGGAACCCCTCGAACGTCTCGTCGCCGGCCATCGCACCTCCTCGGCTCCCTAGCGTTCCCGCAGCCACCACATGGCCGCCACACGGTACACCGGATGAAAGGCTTGAACGCCAGCCTGCGAGCGACGTCCTATGGCAATCCGGTCGGACTCGTCGTCAGTGCCATCAACACCTCCCGCGAAGCCCGCAGGATGAGGCAGTGATCGCGAAGCCAGATGTGACCGAGCAAACCGATTGGCCGCAACACTCCCTCATGCCGATAGGCAGGTGTTTCGTTGGGGGTGTCGGTGGCTCTCTCCTTGGCTTCGCGTTCTGATCGAACATGCGCTCGTTGGGCTGGCCTTGCGCTGCGGTCTGTGCGCAAAAGGGATCGGCGCCTCGCCGAACGCTGCTACGTTGCGACGAGTGCCCACCAATGAGGAGATCACCCGACACCACAACCCCAACCCGTCCGAGAACCCCTGGGTCAACGGGCCGCCCGCGCCCGAGACGGTCACAATCGTCCCGTACAACCCAGAGTGGCCCCGCCGCTACCACGCCCTGTCAGCGGAGATCCGCACGGCGCTCGGTGACGCTGCCCTGAGCATCGAGCACATTGGATCCACATCCATCAAGGGGCTCGCCGCGAAAGACGTCATCGACATCAACCTCACTGTCGCCGACCCCCGCGACGAGGACGTGTACGTTCCCCCGCTCGAACGCCTCGGCTACGTCCTCACGGTTCGAGAACCGTCGTTCCACGAGCATCGGTGCCTGAGACTCGCCGTCCCTCGCGTCAACCTGCATGTGTACGGCCCGGATTGCCCTGAGATCATCCGGGTACGGATGTTCCGCGATTGGCTGCGTGCCCACTCTGAGGACCGCGCGCTTTACGAGGACGCGAAGCGGGCGGCGATCCCGGGAGGTGGGCACGTCATGGACTACAACGCGCGCAAGCAGAAGACGATCCGCGAGATCTACGACCGGCTCTTCCGCGCGGCGGGGATGATGTAGACGGCAGCAATGACCGCGACTCGCGGGTCCGGCGCCCGACTCCTGGCGCTTCCACATACGGTGCGGCACCAGCCATCCCGATGGGAACCGTCCGAACCAGTTGGACCGCCTATGCCCACCGACACACTCACATGCCGCCGACAGCGCGTTCTGCCAACCGTGGTCGGCCACACACAGTCGACCTCGGTTGGGTGCGCAGGCTTTAGTTCAGAGAAGCATGTGTCAGGTGTAGTCTCCTTCCGCCCGACCCAGCCCAACGCCGCCGCCTGATTGAGATCGCGACAACCTTGAGGCCAGAACTATCGAGGCGAAGCGGGAGGGCTGGCTGGGCGAAGTCGAAGGACTGCAAGTCAGCCTGGCCGGCGCCAAGAACAAGATCGCCCAACTTGACGAGACGCTCGCACGCCGAACCGAGGCCGCCGAACTCGGCATGCCGCAGTTCACCGACCTTGCCGGCCGATCGTGTCACCCGCCAGCACCCCCGGCTCTTCGCCCACTGGGCATGGGCGCACGGCTCCTGGTGGACAGGATGACAAGAGCCCGGTGACGAGCGATTGTCACGCCGGGATCTGTGGGAGCCGGAGGGTGAGATTCCCTCCGGCCACCCGACAAAATTGTAGGGTCTCACCGCGCATGACATGTCGCTCTTGATTGACCTGCGGATTCTCCGGATGTCTCATCGCGCTGTCACCAAGATCAGTCTCAAACCGGTGGCATTTCTTCACCGAGCGGCTGCCCCGCGACCTTCGCCTACGCCGGGATCGAGGCCGCGTCCCTGTGCCTGTTCGCCCGGGTCCGTGGTCGAACCGGAGATCGCCGGGTACGAACGGGTGGTGCACCTGCCCGCGCGGGTGCTGCATCGTGCTCTCCGGCCGTCTCTCCCGCTACTCGGCCGGGTTCCTGTGGCACCCGCGCTGCGACTGCACGATGCGCACGGTCACCGCCGGGGCAGTGGCGCGAAGGCGGCAGCTCCCGCAGCCCGAAGGCGGCAGCTCCCGCAGCCCGAAGGCCCTGTTCGCCCGGCATGACCCGTGCCCAGCAGGACAATGCGTTCGGCAAGGGCGACGTCGCTGCGCTGCCATCCCGGCCGGGGCTGCCATCGGCCGTGTGGTCAACGCCCGCCGCAGAGGTCAGCTCTACGTCGTGGGCGGCTTGGAGTCACCCGCGAGGCCGCCACCTCGCGCGGCGTCGGCTGCGGGCTCGGCGAGGTGGCCAAGCGGGGCGGGCGGTACCGCCGCTCCGGGATCGAGCGGCCCACCGCGGCGACGCCTCGCCGGCGGATGTGGGGCAGACATTCCTCCAGCCGAGCAGGTGGGTGCCGTCTGCCCGGGCCGGATACGGCAGTTGTTGCGCCGTCGGCAGCGGAATATTCCGGGAACTTGATGGCGCGGGTGATCGTCACAGCATTCGTGACAGAGGGATCGGTCAGGAATCCATGGGCGTTCTTCGGTGTGCTCGCACGGCTCGGCCGCTCGGCGTGGTCGCGATAGTGTTGTTGCTGGTGCGCGCGGCGCAGGATGGGGACGGCAACGGCTGGCTGTGTGTGGTGTTCGCCGCGCTCGGGTTCGGGGTGCTCGCGGTGTTCCGCGGTGACCACCCATCGGGGCTGCTGTCGGCCGCGATGCTCGGGGTCGCCACGTGGTACGCCAGCCGTGGGCTGTGGTCGCCGGCGCCACCGGTCGAGGTCGCCGACCGGTTGCTCGGTGAGAATCTCCCTGGCATCGGTCGCTACACCACGTTGCTGCTGCTCGTCCTGAGCACCCTGGGGACGATCGCGGCGAGCGTCCTCGCATGGCGTCACCGGGACGCGGCCTGGGACAAGTGGCCAACCGGTGAGCCGGGAGCGGTTCGCCGGTTGGTGGCATTGCCGGTTGGTGGCATTGCTGGTCGCGGGAGCGGTGCTGACCGGCGTCGCCTGGCTCGGCGGTGGTATCTGGGCTGGACGTACCGCGGATGCCGTCCTCGCCGACTCCGAGGATCACACCACGGCCGCCGAGGTGCCGGACCCGCGTCCGGAACCGCCCCGAGGCCCGACACAAGACCTCGCCCCGGTCTGGCAGCAGGGTGACGACGTTCGGTACGGAGACCAGGCCGCGCTGGTGCCCGGCACCGACATGGTGGTGATGCACGGCTTCGAGGCCGGCGTGGGGACCGACTACGGACTGTTCGTGCTGGATGCCAAGACCGGCGGGGAGCGGTGGCACTACCGGATCCGGCCCATCATGAACACCTCCCCCGGAGGCTTCATGGGCGTGGTCGTCAACGCACGAACGGAGACACTGCTGGCGGTCGTGAGCAATGTCGCGGTTCTGTTCGACCTGGACACCGGGCAGATCAGAAGCCGGTTCTCGCTTCCCCACGTGCCGGGGGACTCGAGGTACCGGGTGTTGTCCGACTCACCCGTCCGCAACGACCGCACGGTGATCCAGCTGAGCAGCCAGCCAGTCGGCTATCTCACGGCGCGCGGCGAGGGCGTCGCCACGCTGCTGAGCGTCGACCTGAACACCGGCGAGGTGCGCACCGCGGACCAGGCGCCGAACGGCGAGTGCCACTACCAGCTCGCCGGACCATCCACAACGGACAGTCGAGATCCGGACGACAGTGCCTTTCTCATCCGGTCCGGCCGCGGGTGCGGGCGGCCCACGGTGCTCTCGATGACGCGGGAGCGCGTTGTGGCTACCTTCGACCTGCCCACCGTCGAGCAAGCGGCGACCACCTGTACCGAGCCGGACTGTGACGGCCCGGTCGTGTCGGTCGCCGACGGGCGGCTCGTGGTCGATGTGGGACGAGAGCTGCTCGCGTTCGATCCGGATCGGCCACTGTGGACTTCGCCGGTGCCGGCGGGGGCGCAGGTCACTGCCGTCGGACCGAGCAATGGCGAGACGGACAAGCCTCACAGGGTGGTCGTCGAGACGCCGACAGGCACGACCGTGCTCAACGGTGACACCGGCGCGATGCTCGGCCCGCTCGCCTGTGGGGTTTCAAAAGTGTGCTCAGGGCCCTGAGCAGGGGCTTATGCTGCTGTGGGTTCGTACTCGTTGATCAAGCCGCCGAGGATGGGTCGGTGGCGAATCTGGGTAGGCCCCTCCTGTGGGATGGGGTGGTCTGGTCGTGGCGGGACGAGTTGCAGTGCTTGATGAGGGCGGCGTGTGTTGTAGTGAGTGACATACCGCGCCAGCACGGTCCTCAGGTGACGTTCGCCGATGATCAGCAGTCGGTCAGTGACCTCGCGCCGTACCGTGCCGATGAACCTCTCGGCGTAACAGTTCGCCCGTGGACAGCCGGGCGGAATCTTGACAATCTTGATGCCGGCGCTGGCGAAGACGGCGTCGAATGAGGCTGTGAATTGGCCAGCGCGGTCGCGGATCAGATACCGGAAGCCATCAGCCCGATCGCCGAGGTCGATCAGCAGGTTGCGGGCTTGTTGGGTGGTCCATTGCCCGTCGGGATGTGTTGTGGTGCCGAGGATGTGGACGTAGCGGGTGGCGATCTCAACCATGAAGAACACGTAGACCCCGCTTCAACGTGATGGCGCAGTCCACGGTGAAGAAGTCGCACGCCAGCATCGTGGTTGCCTGGGCGCGCAGGAACCGCCGCCACGATGTGTCGGAGTCCCGGATGGGTGCTGGCGGGATCTGCAAGCGTGTGAGCACGCGCCGGATGCTCGACGCGGCTACCCGATGACCGAGCTTGAGCAGTTCGCCCTGGATCCTTCGATATCCCCAACCGGTGTTCTCACGCGCCATTCGTTCGATCAACGCGACGATGATGTGCTCGATCGGAGGGCGTCCTGTCCGGTTCGGGTAGGTCCACTTCTTGGCCACCAGCCGTCGGTGCCAGCGCAGAAGCGTGCCTGGTGTGACCAATCGGTGTCTGCGCAGCAGGTTGGGTAGTCGCCGTATCAGTGCGGCGAGTACGGCGCGGTCAGCCCAGTCGAGTCGTGGGCGTGGGTTAGTGCGGCGTAGCACGGCGACCTCGTGCCGTAACACCAGCAGCTCCACGTCCTTGGACGCCGAGGACCGGCCAAGCAAGACAAGCCACCCACCGAGTCGAACGAAGATCAGATACACCAGTCGTAACCACACGTCCCACGATCATGCCTTGCCGTCGAACGGCGCATCACCACAGGTCAAGACCGCAGTGCAGAGTTTTGGAACCTCACAGGTATGGCGGATATGACTGGGACGGCAGTCTCTCGGGCGAAGCATACCCAGCGGCCGGGGACCTCCAGGCTGAAGACGTCAACTACGTCTACGACGACACTGGACGACCACTGTCCAGCTCAGGCAGTTACCGGAACCGGACTGTCGAATTGGCCACCAACACCCTCTACACCCGGTATGGCGAAGCCGAACGCGTCCAGCTCGGCACTGGCACCAAACGAGTATGGCTGTCGAACTACTACGACTCGCACACCCGACGGGTCGAACGGTCCATCGTGGACGCCGAATCGCCTCAGCCGATGCAGTCCGATGTCCGCTACATCTACAACGACGCTGGCTACACCACGTCTCTATCCGAGACAGCACCGGGACAGGTCGACACGCAGTGCTTCAAACATGACCACGTGGGTCGTCTGACCGAAGCATGGACACCTAAGGGGGTTTGCGCCGAACCATCCACCGACCTCGGTGGCGTAGCCCCGTACTGGCACAGCTACAAGTACGACAAGTCCGGCAACCGGAAAGAAGAGATTCAACGCACCGCGACAAGCCACACTGTCAAGAACTATGACTATCCGGACCCGAGCAAGCCACACCGTCTTCGCGCGGTCAACGGTGGGGTTGCGTCGGAGTCCTTTGAGTACAACGATTCCGGCGCCATAACGAAACGCACCAAGGCGGGCATCGGCGAAACCCTGAACTGGGACGCCGAAGGCCACCTGGAATCGGTGACCAAGGGCGACAAAACCACTTCCTTCATCTACACAGCCGAAGGCACCCGCCTACTGCGCAAGGATCCCGACGGCACGACCTTGTACCTTGGCAACCAGGAGATCCGGCTGTCCGCCAATGGCGGCACGCCCGTCACCACCCGGCACTACACGTTCGGCGGCAACACCATCGCGGTGCGCGTGGGGGCGAAACTGACCTGGGTCGTCGGCAACCAGCGTGCTACCGAGTTGTCGATCGACAGCGGAACCATGGAGGTCACCCGCCGCCGCCAGCTTCTGTTCGGCGCACCACGCGGCACGGCACCGACCTTGTGGCCGGACGAGCGCGGATTCGTCGGCGGGACAAAGGATCCGTCGACAGGATTGACGCATCTGGGTGCCCGCGAGTATGACCCGGATCTCGGGTGGTTCATTTCGGTCGACCCGCTGATAAATCTGACCGACTCACAACAGATGCAGGGCTACAGCTACGCCAACAACAGCCCGATCACCCTCAGCGATCCCACCGGCCTGGCCCCAGGCAGTTGGTGCGCGAGCCAGGCGTGCATCGACGCGGGCGCCAGCTCCCCAGGCCTGACCGGCTACGGCGTGGGTGGCGGCAGTTCATCGTCCAGCCCCGCACCTACCAACAGCATGGCCCCAGTGAGCCTCGTCGCTGTCGGGCAGGGGACCTTGTCCAAGGCAAACAAGACGGCCGCTGCTATCAGCCGGGATGCTGGCCGACGAGGGTTCCGTACGCAAATCACCTACCACAACGTGATGGTGCAGCAGCCCAATGGCAAATCGGGCCCAGGCGAGTACATGCTGGTTCCTGGCGTCATCATCGCCTTGACCTTCAGCCCGAAGCCGTCCTGTGTCGACCCGAACGAAAATTCCAAGATCCCGACCATGCAACAGGATCCGCTGCATGAGGACGAGCGGTTGATCTGGGACGCGATGCACCCGCAGCCGCCTCCTGCGGCTGCGCCGATGACAGCGAAGGAATTCCTGTTCGCTATTACGGGGGTGGACGCGATCATGAACTGCGTCAAGAACCCGTCCTTCGGAGGCTGTCTCGAGGCCGCTATACCCATCGCAACGGCCGGGCTCGGAAGGCTTGCAGCGTTGGGTGGCCGTGCAATCGCTGGTGCGAACAAGTTCGACAATATCGCCAAAGCTTGCAGCTTCGACGGCGACACCGAAGTCTTGATGGCAGACGGCACAACTAAACCTATCTCCGAGATACAGGTAGGTGACCAGGTGCTAGCCGCCAAGCCCGAAACTGGCGAACGCGGGCCTAGGACTGTAACGGCAGTCATAGTTCACGACGACACAGTCCTCGAACTCGCAACGGAAGATGGCGCCACAGTCACAACCACCGAGGATCACCTGTTTTACAATGCGACCGATCGGGCATGGCAACGCGCCGACCAGCTCGATCCTGGCGACAGCTTGTTTGCGGCGAATGGTCAATCAACCCGTGTCCGCGGTTTGGTGGCTGCTACCGCGCGACTTGACATCGCATACAATCTCACTGTAAGCGACCTTCACACTTACTACACGGTTGCTGGTCGAACACCCGTACTGGTTCACAATGACCACTGTGGAGTGGGCTCGGGTCGAGATCTGATTGATGGCCAGGCTCAGTTCCACATTATCCATGGAGATAACACTGGTGGTGGTCACAAGTGGCCTGGGCAGCCAGGGAAGACTTTGTTCCCGCAAAATTGGGATACTGACAAGATTCTGGACGCTATCGCCGACGTTGCAACAAATCCGCACAGCACTAGGGTATGGCAGACGGGGGCGCGTGGATCGCTGTATACACGTGCCGGCGATCCGTCGAGGGTGAAGATTGAAGGCGTGCACGATGGGGTCAATATCCGTGTAATATTTGAACCTGCCACTGATCGAATCATCACCGGGTTTCCGATCATCCCATAGCTGTTGAGTGCCGGACCGTTGATGCATGTATACTGCTAACTTCGCGGTTGGCTAATAGGAAGAAAATTGTCATGTTAGATCGGCTTGTGATTGAACAGCTCCTTAAGGACTCCCCGATTGTCAAGGAGAGTGTGATAAAAGATGTTCGCGAATTGACACTTGCTGGTGAATACGGTCTCGCTTTCGACACGTTGTGCTCGTGGATCTATGAAGACGAGCTACCAATTGAGGCCGCTTATTACGATCGTCTTCGTAATGCATCTATTGAATTTGGAGCCCGCGAGCTCGTTGACCGCCTTGGTGAGCTGGTTCTATCCGACAATGACTGAACTTTTACTTGTTGAACGGGAGGCTGTGACCCTAAGTGTCGCTGCGCGAGTCTGTGTAGCGAGGCTGCTGCAGTCGCAGCGGGGCCAACGTTGTCGTGGAGCTCCTGTACAGCTCGAAAAGTCGTCCTGCAGGCCCAGTCGCGTAGCGGTACACGTTGATGAGTCTATTGAGGACGGTATCGTCGCACGTTCGGGCGTGGGCTTCATTTGCCCGGTTGGGCAGTTCGGCGAACCGGCGGGGCTACCTGCGTGGCTGCGGAGCCGAGTAGGTCGGCGCCGTCGGTGAAGCTGCCGCTACTGTCCCGGAGGTCCCCTTCGGCTGGTCAGTCTGACCTACGCCGGTTCTACCCCGGACAGTCCTGCGAACCATCGGCAATCAAGCGTCTGGACGGGAGTCAAATGGGAGGATCAACGTGTCGCAAGTGTCCTCACCTGCGCTGAAGTGCTTGGAACCGAACCGGTTTGACCTCGATGTTCACCGTTTCCCAGGCGAAAGTCCTTTGTGGACGACGCTGGGGGCAAGGGGTCGCAGGTTCAAATCCTGTCGTCCCGACGGCCAAGAAAGGCCCTCTGATCTAGGCGAAAAGCCTGGTAGTCAGAGGGCCTTTTTCATGCTAACGGTTCGATCATGCGTGTGATCGCGTTGTGGACCGTTTGTGGACCTGAGTGGCTAACTGAGCGACTAAGCCTCCGGGTGCACGCGCACAGGAGAGCGTCTATCACGGCGGCTACAAGGCTGACCAGCGCATGCGGTATCGGAGGGCTTTCTAGGCGCGGGACAAGGGGAATCGTCATCAGGCGCCCGTCTTGACCGGGCTCCTCCAGAACCGCCACTTCGTTTGGCAGATCACTGATCCAAGCCACGAGTTCGTACCGGTCGAGGTGCACAGCTTGCTGACGAGACGAGGCCGTCGCGTCCCGCAGGTACTGAACTAGCTTCGTTACTGTGCGGACGGTCTCCGGGTCGTTCGGACTTGGTGGCACCTCGTTACCCCCATTCAACGCCAACTACACAGCATGCCAATCCAGGGCTGTGCGGAAGAAGGCACGGAAGCCTCGATTCAGCAAATCGTTGGAACCGGTTGCGGACGATGCCACGCCCGGTAACCGTTACTGCTCCGTTTGGGGCCAGAGACGACGAGCTGTAAGGCAAGGCGCAAGACCAACTTGGTGCGGACAAGACTTCCGTCCAGCTGGCGGGGAGGCTGTACGCGTTTGAACGACCTGCCAGGACACCTGCGGTTGCGGCAGGCGATTGTGAACGTGATTTGCGCCTGCCTGCGACCGCCGGTGATCCGGCCTGCCGCTAGACGTGGACGCCAACAGCAGCCGCGGTATCGGACGCACCTCCATCACTGCGCTGAACGAGGCTATCACTGCCGTGATCCCCGAATGCGTGGTAACGCGGCCTTGGGGCGGAGATGACGAAAACAACCACGACCTATCGCGAAAACTCTGCCTGCTCGGGCTCCCTGCACCTGACCAGGAATGACCTTTCGAACACAATGACGGTCTCGCCTGTGGATTTGGCTCCGGTCGTTTCGACGGTCACGATTCCCTGTGCAGGACGGGACTTGGACCGCCGTTTGGCCAGGATGCGGCTCGTCGCGTAGAGGGTGTCGCCGACGAATACCGGCTCTGCCAACCGCACCCGGTCCCAGCCGAGGTTGGCCACCGCACGTGCGGAAAGGGCCTGCACCGTCATGCCGCCGATCAGCGCGAGCGTGATGGAGCTGTTCACCAGGACCTGTCCGTGCTCGGTCCCCGCCCCGTAATGCTGGTCGAAGTGCAGTGGGTGCTGGTTCATCAGCAACAGCGTCAACCAGGTGTTGTCGGCTTCCGAGACCGTCCGTCCCGGCCAATGCCTGATCACCATGCCGGGTTCGAAGTCCTCGTAGTCGCCGCCGTGTTCTTCGACGTACTCGTTGTCACCGACCCGTCGTAGGGCCATGGCTCGTTCTCCTGTGCGTCGGTAGGCTGCGGGTGGCCTCGTATATGGCCGCTGCGGCGGCCGTGTCCTCGATCGCCAGGCCCACACTGCGGAACAACGTAGCCCGCTCACCGTCCACTGTGGTCTCGCCGGTCAGCAGCGCGCCCAGCTCATGGAGGTCCTGGACGCCGATGAGCCCATCGGCGAGCGCGACACGGACCTCTCCTGCGTCCTCCTGTGCAGCGGTGCGCTGCTCGACTGTGACGAACGCGGTCTTCAGCAGTTGCGGATCGACCTCGATCGCGTCCTCGTGCGTGCCGCCGATCACGTTGAGGTGTGCGCCGGGCGCTACCCAGTCGGCGTCGATCAACGGCTTCTGGTCACTGGTGGAAGTCGCAGTACAGATGATCTCGGCGTCGCGGATCGCGGCACGAGGTGTGTCACACACGGCGACCTGGACTGACGAGTGTGTGCATGCGCGGATCCAGTCCGCGAAGGCTTCCGTCCGAGTCGCGGTACGAGAACAAAGACGAACGGAGCGGATTGGGCGTACGGCGGACATGGCGCGCAGCAACGCGCGCGCCTGTGTCCCAGCGCCGAGGATGGCCAGGTCACTGGCATCTGGTGGGGTGCACAGCTTGGTCGCCAGACCGGCGACCGCGCCGGTGCGGACGGCGGTCAGCTCGGCGCCGTCGAGCAACGCCATGACCTGGCCGGTGTCGACATCGGTCAGTACGACGATGCCGTGGATCAACGGGAGTCCTCGGCGCGGGTTGTCCGGGGCGAGGGTGGTGACCTTGACGCTGGCGACTCCGCGTTGTTCCCATGCCGCCGGGCTGACCAAGAGCTCGGACGGGCCGAGCTGGAGGAGTGTGCGTGGCTGGAACGGCGCCTGCCTTGTCCGAAGGTCACGGAACGCGTCCGCCAGCGCGTCGACGACCAACAGCAGGCGGTCGTCACCTGCCATGTCCCCGGCACCGATCATCAACGGCGGTGACCCGGTCATGACGGCGCCGGGGACAGCTCAGTCGAGCTCTCTTGCTTGTTGGCGGCACGGCCGAACCGGGCGTCCCACGCCTCCCCGAGCGCCATCGTCATGCGGGCCATGCGGGAGAACGGCGGGCCGACCATGTGTCCGTCCAGGACCGCGATACCGCCGGCCGCTGCCTGCACCGCTTCGGTGACCCGGCGCGCTTCTTTCAGGTCATCCTCATCCGGCCGGAAAGCCAGGTTGATGGCGGCGAGTTCGCGAGGATGGATCGTTGCCTTGCCGTGAAAACCGAGGGCCCGCGCTCGCTTGATCTCCTCCGCCAGCACCGAGGGGTTGCCCAGGTCGAAGTTGCCGGTGTCGACGCAGCCGATGCCGTGCCTGGCGCACGCGAGCGCCATGGCCTGCCGGGCGGACAGCATGCCCTCCCAAGTGATTTCGACGCCCAAGGTGGCCGCCAGGTCCGCAGAACCGAGGATCAGCCCGTCGCTCGCCGCGGCGATCCCGTCGAGGCCGGTGACCGCCTCCACGGTTTCGACGGTCACGTAGATCTCCGGGTGCGCTCCAGCCGAGGCGAGCATGTCGCGCAGCAGCACGACCTCGGCCGGAAACCTGACCATGGTCATCACGACGAAACCCGGCCTGACCGGGCTTTGAGCCAGCATCAGCAGATCGTGCACCGCGTCGATCGTCCCGAGCCCGTTGATCCTCACGGCGATGTTCGCCGGTTGCGGTGCCCGGTCGAGCGCCGTGCGGCACACTGTCCGCGCATCCGCCTTCGCCGGGCCCGGAACGGAGTCCTCGAGGTCGATCAGGTGTATGTCGGCGTCATAGGACCAGGCCTTCACCACGCGGTCCAACGACAGCGCCGGGGTGTACAGGTAGCTGCGCGGTATCGCCCGCGCGGTGCCGGTCATCGGACCGGCTCCGGCGCCGCGGCCGCCGATGGTGCACCCACCTCGGTGAGCACGGAACACAGCGCGCGGATCTGTTCCTCGGTCTGGCCGGCGCGGAGCATGACTCGTAGCCCAGCGGTACCGCGAGCGACGATGGGGAAGAACACCGGTGAGACGTAGAAGCCGGCCTCGAACACCCGGCGGCCCGCCTCGACGACCGTCGAGTCGCTGGCAGGCACGAGCCGGATCGGGAAGGTGGACCCGGCCTGCCCGGTCTGGATCAGCGAGTCGAAGAGCTCGATGTTGTGGTACAGCCGGTTTTGCAGCGTGGTCAGTTCGGCGGTCCGGTGGATCTCCGCCGACGCCAGGCCGGCACCGACCGCCGCGGTGTTCAGCAGCTGCGAGTAGTTCAGGGCACCGCCGAAGCGCTCGATGACACGCAGTGTCTGCTGGGAACACCCGTCCAGCAGAATCACGGCGCCGCTGGTCCCGAAGGCCTTGTTCAGCGTCGCCACGACGATGGTGCGCTCGTCCAGCACCGGGCTGTGTGAGCGGACGTAGCCGATGCCCCGTTGGCCGTAGGCCGAAACCGAATGAGAGTCGTCGTAGTAGACCAGCAGGCCGTACTTTTCCTGCAGCTCCGCCAGTTCTTTGACGGGCGCGTAACCGCCCAGGCTGTCGCTGCCGTCGCAGACGTAGGCGACTCGGGCGTATTTCTTGCAGCAGTCCTCGATGAAGCCGAGGTCATGATGCCGGGAGGTGACGACCTCGGTCTCGTCGGCGCAGACCGGCTTGACAGTGGACATCGACACGTGCGCGTTCTTGTCGAAGATCATCAACGGCCGGGTGCCGTTGCCGAGATGACCGGAGGCGATCAGCGGGAGCAGGCCGAAGGTCGCGGTGCTCGCAGCGATGGAACAGACGGCTTGCGCGCCGAACAGCTCGCCCAGTGACGCTTCCAGCTCCAGCATGGCTGGTATCTGCACGCGACTGCGTGCGATGCAGTGATCCAGCACGCCATAGCGGCGGAGCGCGTCGATGCCGCCCTCGATGATCTTGGGATGGGAGTCGAGGTCGAGGTAGGAGCAGCAGCTGAAGTTGACGAACTCATGGCCTGACTGGGTACGCAGCAGACCTTCGTCGAGGTCGGCCACGATGCCGGCCAGGCCGTTGTGCTCGGAGAGGTCCCAGAACGCGTTGCCGACGCCGATCACTTTGTCGTTGTCGCGGTACTTGTTCGTCGGAGTGATCAGCGTCCGGCCGGTCATTGTGCCGCTCCGGTGGCGGCCGGCTCGGGCTTGTAGTTGTAGACGTTCTTGAGTTTGCGATACGCGGCCGTGTACAGCGCGCTGCCCAGTACGTAGGGCCGGCGCAGGATCTTCAGGTCCCACATCCAGAAATTGATGTTGATGTTCAGCTCGTCCAGCGACTCGGCCTGGTGCCACCAGCCCAGCGGCAGGTAGAGCATCTCGCCGGGCTCCAGGGTGACCTCCCGCCGCTGCGGGAGTTTCGCGGCGAGCCGGGGAAAGCGCTGTGTGTCGACGTCGGTGAAATCGAAGGCCTGTGACCTGTCGCCGAAACCGCGCAGCATCGACCGCGGGTAGTAGTCGCGGCGCCCTGGCGGCAGCAGGATGAACCGCTTACGGCCCGCCAGCTGGATGTTGAAGTTCTCCAGTTCGTCGAAATGGCTCTGGGTGTACACACTGCGGTGGCTGACCCAGAGATTGACCGCGTTGCGGAAACGGCGATGACCGAACAGCTCCTCCGGGTCGAAACCCAGGATGGCCTGCACATCGGCGGGCCGGTTCATGATGTTGGCCACGATGCGGTGCCAGGCGCCCGCGTCCGCCCCGGAGGCATACCGCTCGAAGAACTCCAGCAGGGGGATCCTCGAGGTGTCCCACCGATCGGTGTTCCCGCGGTTGCTCGGCTCGGAGAACAGCGTCACCATCGCGTCCCCGAGCCGCTCGGCCAGGACGTCCATACTGAAACCCTGGGTTTCCCGCGGCAGCTTGTTGATCACCACGGGAACGTCGGCCCGGATCACGCCATCCCGGCCGAACGCCCGGAACTCGTCGAACGAGATACGCGCCACCGGAAGCCCGGCGCCTGTTGTTTCCGCACTTCTCGAATTCTTGTTGCTCACGACATGTCCCCAAACCTGAATTCATCCGAACTGTTTACGGCTGCTTGTCAAATACCGGCTGCGGTGCAGCAGTCTCTGCGACAAGGTCTGATGAGGATTTCTTTCGCAGCGCCTTGTAGCCGGCGCCGGTGACACCTACCGCGAATACGCCCGCGCTGACCGCCAGCCACGCCGCCTGGTCGGAACCGCCCAGATCAGCGAGGTACCCGCCGATCGCGATGCCAAGGGAAGCACCCAGCGCGGCGACACTGGAAAGCCAGGAGAACCCCTCCGAGAGCGCGCCCTTGTGCACCAGCGACTCCAGCAGGCCGCTGCCGGCGATCCAGGTGGGAGCGACCGCGACACCGGACAGCAACGCGAAGACCGCCATCGCCACCAATGAATCGGTGAGCGCGAGTGGAACCGCGCCGACACCAAGCAGGGAGATCGTCACGAGGAAAAGCCGGTCCTTGGGCATCCGCCAGTTCACCGCGCCGAAGCAGATGCCGGCGAGGAGACTTCCCACGGCCGTCAACGACAGCAGCAGCCCGGCGAACTCAGGCGACTGATGGTCCCGGGCGAAAGCGATCATCGTGATGTCGACCGCGCCGAGGAAAACACCCATTCCCACGTACGCCAGGACAAGAACACGGACGCCGGGCACGCTGATCGCGCGGTCGCTGCGGTTTCCGGTCAGCTGCCCGGAAACCGGCTCGGACCGCCGATGCAGAGCAAGGGCGACGCAGCCGGACGTCACCAGCACAACACAGGCGACGAGCCCGCCGGCTGGATGCACGCCCGTCGCCAGCAGAGTGACCAGCAGCGGCCCGATCACGAAAACGATCTCGTCGAACACCGACTCCAGGGCATACGCGGTCCGCAGGCCATCCGGTCCGACCATCGTGGCCCACCGGGCCCGGACGAAGGGGCCGACCGGGACCGCCGTACCGCCCGCGCACACGGCCGCGGCGATCAGCAACCACAGGGGAGCCTCGGCCACGACGGCCAGCACGAGCAGGCTGATTCCCAACCCGTGCAAGGTGCATGCGACAAGCAGCACCCGTCGCTGGCCGAGCCGGTCCGCTAGCCTGCCGAGCACCGGGCCGGCCATTCCCTGCGAGATCACCATCGCCGCGGCGACCGTTCCGGCGGTACGCAAGGAACCCGAGACCGCCAAGATCAGCATCACGCAGCTCACCGAGCGCATCGACGCGGGAAAACGGCCGATCAGGCCGAACACGGAAAGCACGGTGGAGCCAGGCGACTTCAGCAGCCTGGAATAGGAACCGAAGCCGGAACTCGACCCTGATATGCGGCCGGACACAATGCCTCCGTAAGGGAAATAGGATGCCACCCGGACAAGCTCACCAAGTCCTAGGCGGCTGATGGCGGGAAGGGCCTGCCGTGTCGCTCGGCCGGCTGGCCGACCAACGCGCCCGGACATCGACCGGGGTGAGAAGTCCGTTGCTGCCAATGGTGATCTGGTCGAGTGGGGGCAGCTCAAAGGTGACCTCGCCGGCGATGAGCGCGGTCAGCGCGGTCAGTTGTACGAGGGCGAGGTTTGATCCTGGGCAGATCCGAGGACCCGCGGCGAACGGCAGGTACGCGTGGGGTGAGTGCGGGCGTTGACCTTCCAGCCAGCGTTGTGGGCGGAACTCCAACGGATCCGGCCACCAGCGTGGGTCACGGTGGATCAGATACGGGCTGATCAGGACCTGCTGGCCCGCTTTGAGCCGGTGGCCGGCCAGACTTGCCGGTCGCAGGGCTGTCCGGGCCAGTAGCCACTGCGGTGGGTGCAGCCGGAGGACCTCCTGGACGAAGGCCGCCGCCAACGGCAGAGCGCCGACCGGCCGGTCGGCGATGTCGGTGCCGTGTGCCTCGCGCGCGATGGCCGCGGCGAGCGTGGGATGTTCGTGCAGCCGCAACACGATCCAGGCCAGCGCGACGCCGGGAACACCGTGCGAGGCGAACAACGCGGTACGCAGAACCTGAACCGCCGCGGCCGGCTGATCGCCGCGGGACAGTACGGCGTCGAGGAAATCCCGCGGCGCCTCAGGACGGCCACGGCGTTCGACGACCTGGGTCAGCAGTGCACGCAAGGCGGCGTCGGCGTCCTTGACCTGTGCCGCCCGCGGTCGCGGCCACCACGAAAGCCTGGCCTCGCCGCTGTCCAGAACGTCTTGTGCGGTCAGGAACAACTTGTCCGCGTGGGCGGCGATCCCGGCAATCGGCGGGCGATCCGCTGGATCGCCGCCGATACACAGGTCGACTATGGCACGCCCGCAAACCGCGCGGCATGTCGTCAACAGGTCACCCACGCCACCGGCATGGAGCTGGTCTCTGGTGGCGTCGAGCAACCGGCGGACGTGCGGGACGGCCAGTTGCGCCGCGAAGCCGTGCCACACGTCGCGCCGGGTGGCCATCCAGTCCGGTGTCGAGTCCAGCAACCGGCGCCGTGCCCGATTCCCGGATGACAGCGCGGTATCCAGCAGGTACGCGTCGTTGGTCGCTGCGAGGATGCTGTGCGCTGTCTCGGGGTCGTGCACGACGATCGCGCCCGGCGAGAGCCGGACGAAGTCGCCGTACCGCTCTTTTGTGCGAGTCAGCCAGCCGATCCGGTCTCGCTGGTAGGCGACCACGTCGCCGACCAGCCATTGTCCTCGCGGCCCTGGGATCGTCATCGCCGGCTACCGGTGCTGGCCGGACACTGACATGTCGTTCGGCGCGATCAGCCCAGGTGTGGTCCATCCGGCCAGGTCGTAGTCCGACAGGCACCGGTCGACCAGGTCGAGCATTCCCCGGGTGACGCCGGCGTCGGTGCCCTTGGCCAGCACCTGGATCCGGTTCTGCTCGGGGTTGCCCGCGTAGCTGCGTTCGTAGAGCTCGTGCCGTCCGCCGAACTCCGTGCCGATCGCGTCCCACAACAGCTTCATGACCTTTACCCGGTGCTCGGCGCTGTGCCCGTTGGAGCCGCGCAGGTACTGGTCCAGGTACGGCCGGATCTCGTCGCTGCGCCAGTCGGCGGCGCCGGAGTTGAGGTAGATCAGCCCGCTGCCCGCGGTCTGCTGGACTATCTCCTTGACCTTTCCGTAGATCTTCGGGGCGATCACCCGGTAGGTCAGCGCGTACTCCTCACTCGGCTGCACGAACTGCGAGCCCCACGGCACCGCGGCCTGGATCATCGCGTCCGACAGCGCCCACATCAGGTGGCGATACGCCATGACCTCGCCGACACTGGCCTGCACACCCCGGAAGCCGTCGGTCCCGTTGATCTCCACCGCCTTGACCAGCAGGCCGCAGATGAAGTCGAGCTTGACCGCGAGCCGGGTGACACCGTGCAGGGTGAACCGCGGCAGGAAACCGGACTTGTGAAAGAACGTGTTCGCCTTCTCGATATCCCCGTAGACCAGGACGTTCTCCCACGGGATCAGCGCCTTGTCGAAGACGATCACCGCGTCGTTCTCGTCCATCCGGCTCGACAGCGGATAGTCGAACGGGCTGCCCACCTGTGCCGCGGCCAGCTCATAGGACGCACGGCAGAACAGCTTCACGCCGGGCGTGTCCATCGGTGCCATGAACACCACACCGAACTTCTTGTCCTTGATGGGCACGCCGTGGTGGGCGATGAAGTTGTAGTGGGTCAACGCCGAGCCGGTGGCGACCATTTTGGCGCCACTGATCACCAGCCCCGCGTCGGTCTCCTGGTCCACATGCACATAGACGTCGGAGATCTGGTCCGGCGGCAGGTTGCGGTCCACCGGCGGATGCACAAGCGCGTGGTTGATGTGCAGCACTCGTTCCTGCGCGCGCCGGTACCACTCGCGGGCGTTGTGTGCGAACGGGTCGTAGAACCCGGGGTTGGCTCCCAGCGTGGCCATGAAGGACGCCTTGTAGTCCGGTGACCGGCCGAGCCAGCCGTAGCACTGCCGTTGCCACGCTGCGATGGCATCCCTGGACTGCTTGAGTTCGGTGACGTCGTGCGGGGCACGGAAGAATCGGTGGGTGAAGCCGCCATTGCCTGTGTCGGTCGGCATGGTCAGCACGTCCCGGTTGGCCGGATCCCAGAGCGAGTCGTACAGCCCGGCGATCGTACGCGCGTTGTTGCGGAACGCCGGATGCTCTGTCACGTCCTTGACCTGTTCACCGTAGATCCAGACGCTCCGGCCGTCCCGCAGGCTTTCCAAATAGGACTCACCGGTGTGCGGGAGGTTCTCGGCGGGGTATGAGTTGTCGGTCACGGCGGTCATCAGCTCCTCAGCTGGCTCGGGATTCGTGCTCGGCGCGGTCGGTCAGCAACTGCGCGAGTCGCCGGACGCCTTCGGTGAGATCCGCGGGCGACAGGGCGCTGCAGCCAACCCGCAGTTCCTTGCCGCCCTCGCCACCGGGGTAGAAGTAAGACATCGGCGTCCACAGCACGCCGTACTCGTCGGCCGATACGGCCAGCAGCTCGTCGTCGACCACGAACGGCACCCGCACGATGACAAAGAAGCCCGCGTCCGGGACGTTCCACGAGATACCCAGCTCAAGCCTGCGCTGCGCGGGTATCAGATCGTCCAAAGTAGACAGAAGGAGGCGCAGGTTGTCGCGGTAGAAGGTGATTCGCCCGGCGTTGGCCTCGCGGAGCCGGCAGTCCGCGCGGATCAGGGCGCCGCCGATGACCGCCTGCGCGACCGACGACGTGTTCACCGTGATCATGCTGCGGATCAGCGACAACTCGCCGGCCAGTGATGTCACCGAGCCGTCGGCTTTGCGGACGGTCTGGCCGGCGACCACGTATCCCACGCGGGCGCCGGGGAAGCACGTCTTGGCGAACGTGCCGATGTGGATCACCCGCTCGCTGGTGTCGAGCGTCTTGAGGGCCGGCACCCGGTGCTCGGGGTCGGCCAGGAAGCCGTACGGATCGTCCTCGATCAGCAGCAGGTCTTCGCGTTCGGCCAGCGCCAGCAGGTCCCGGCGGCGCGCCTCGGGCAAGGTGTGACCGGACGGGTTGGAGAAATTGGGCACCAGGTAGAGCGCCTTGGGCACCCGTCCCTCCGCCCGCACGTTACGCACGACCTGTGCGACTGCGTCCGGTTCGAGGCCGTGTTCGCCTTCGGGGACCGGCACGACGTCGACGCCGAGAAGTTTTGCCGCGCCGAGCATGCCGATGTAGCACGGCGACGCCACGAGCAGCACGTCGCCGGGACCGTGGCACAGGGCGCGCACGGTGATCAGCATGCCTTCCTGTGCCCCGGTCACGACCACGATCGACTCGGGATCGACGTGCATGTCTTCGTCGTTGGCCAGTGTCCTGGCGATCAGCTCGTGGATGTGCCCCGCGGTCCGGCCGTACTGGAAGAGCCTGCGGGTGATCTGCGTGCGGTCCATGCCCAGCGCATCGGCGAGATATTCCTGGTATGCCTGAAGATTCGCGGTCAGTTCGGCCGGGTCGAAGAAGTCGTCGTACGGCCGGCCGGCCGCCAGCGAGATCGCCGTGGGGTGCCGCGAGGCGATCTCGTTGAGGAAGGTCGCGGACTCCAGTACGGGATCGCCGAGCGCCGGGCACAGCGTTGTGTGCGACAGTTCGGTGCGGGCCATCTCAGCCACTCCTCGTTACTTGCGGCGGATGAGCATCAGGCCGTCGCGAACGGTCAGCAGCACTGAGACCAGGCCGGGATGGGCGGCGACGGCCCGGTTGAACCGGCGGATGCCGTCCGCGCCGGGCCGGTGGTCGGACTCGTCGAGCACCGAGCCGCTCCACAGCGTGTTGTCCGCGGCGAGGATGCCGTTGTCGGACAGCAGTGCGGTCAACGGCTCCAGGTAGTGGTCGAAGTGCGGCTGGTCGGCGTCGAGCAGGATGAAGTCGAACTTGCCGGACAGCCGCGCGATGGTGTCCAGCGCGGGGCCGACCTCGAGGGTGATCTTGTCCGCGTGCGGGCTCGCCGCGAAGTGCTTGGCCGCGATGGCGGCGAAGTCCTCGTTGAGCTCGCACGTGGTGATGTGGGCGTCCGCGGGCAGCACCTGCGCCATCGACAGCGCCGAGTAACCGGTGTAGGTGCCGATCTCCAGGATGCGGGCCGGCCGGAGCGCGGTCAGCAGGAACTGCAGGAACCGGGCTTCGACCGGGCCGACCATCATGTGCGGACGGTCCACTTCGGCCGTGGTCAGCCGGGCCAGGTCGAGCAGGTCCTCGGAGTCCGGTGTGGTGCAGGCGTCGGCGTACTCCTCGACGCCGGGCAGCGTCAGCGGGATCGGTGCGGGCATGGTGAACAACTCCTAGGCGGAGGCGGGTTCGCATCGGGCAGTCGGCGCTCGAGCGGAAGAACCGCACGAGCGAACACGGCAGTTCACCGCACGACATGTGAATGAGTCGCCACGGTGAAGAGCACGGTGAACTGCTGCGGAGAATCGCCGCGGCACATCTTCGCGGTGAATCCCCACAGTGAATCTCGACAGTGAATCGCCGCGTCCCGCGGACGCGGATATCCGGCACGCCCGGAGTGTCAGCTCGGCGCTGGACGCGCTTTTCTCACGTATCTCACGTAATACCCCCAGTTGGTCAGTTTGTCGGCGGGCCCGGCGGCGGTGGGTCGGGAAAAGGTTGCCCCATAGGACTCGCGGCCGAGCACGCTGACTGCCACCGTAGCACTGCGAAGAGTACTTCGTAAAGACTTCTTCTGGATTCGTGTTTGCGCAGCTCAGCGGTATGGTTACGGCGCCGCGACGTGTCCTTGACAGGCTACGAAGGCGGTCGTTAAGGTCGGAGTCGGGTCTGGGGAGACGTGCGGTTGCGCCTTGTTGTCACACCGTCATAGCGGAGCGGGCAAACTCCGCCGCGGCAGGAGGATGCGCCTTGATTCCGCTGTCATTTTCCCAGCAACGGCTGTGGTTCCAGTATCGCATGGACGGGCCGGATTCCGCGTACAACATTCCGCTGGTGCTGAAACTGTCGGCACCGTTGGAGATCGCCACATTACGGCAGGCATTGAACGATTCCGTGCGGCGGCACGAAAGCCTGCGAACCGTGTTCCCCGATTATGACGGGCAGCCCTGCCAGCACGTCCTGCCCGCGGAACGGGTGAGCGTGTCGTGTGAGGTGCGCGTCGTCGCGCCTGAGGCGGTCGACCAGGCTGTGGCCGAGGTGTCCGACCACCTTTTCGATCTGGCCACGGACATCCCGATACACGCCTGCCTGATCAGCACGCACGCCGGCGAACAGACCCTTGTGCTTGTCCTGCACCACATCGCGACCGACGGTGGATCGACCTGGCCGCTAGGACGTGACCTGGCGGCCGCGTACAAGGCCCGGCTCGCCGGTGAACGCCCGGCATGGCGGCCACTTGAGCTGCAGTACGTGGATTACGCGTTGTGGCAACACGAAATGCTCGGCGACGAACTGCGCCCATTGCTGGACTTCTGGTCCGGGTACCTGGCCGGCCTGCCCGAGCGGGTGACGCTGCCGACAGACCGGCCACGGCCCGCCGTGGCAACCGGGCGTGGCGCGTCTGTCACGTTCGAAGTCCCCCGGGAGACGCACGAGCGGCTGGCCGAGATCGCCAGGCGGCACCACGTCACAGCCTTCATGATCGTGCACACCGCCCTGGCGGTCTTGTTCACCAGGCTCGGCGCGGGCACGGACATCCCGATCGGCGCGCCGGTGACCGGTCGCTCCGACGAGGCACTGGACGATCTGGTCGGACTGTTCGTCAACACCATCGTGCTGCGTACCGACACCAGCGGGGACCCCACGTTCGCCGAGCTTCTCGAGCGCGTCCGGGAGGCCGACCTCGCCGCCTTCGCGCAGTCGGAACTCCCGTTCGACCGGCTGGTGGAGGCGCTCAACCCACCCCGCTCGACGGCACACACCCCGCTGTTCCAGACCGCCCTCACCGTCGAGGCGGGCTCCGGCGGTGAAGGCGACGCGTTCGGTGCGCTCGGTGCCACCCTGCAGCCGGCCCTGACACGGACGGCCAAATGCGATCTCGCCTTCAGCCTGACCGAACGGTTCGATGTGGACGGCAGCCCAGCCGGGATGGGCGGGGAACTGGAGTACGCCACAGACCTGTACGATTCCGAAGGCGCACAACGGGTTGCCGCCCGGCTGGTGGCCGTGATGACCGAACTGGCCGGGTCGCCCGGCCGGCGGATCAGCGACTTCGACATCCTCATGCCCGCCGAACGCGAGTTGATCCTGCACACCTGGAACGACACCACGGTTGACAACGAACGATGGCGGGCACCGCTGCCAACGCTCTTCGAGGAGCAGGTTCGTCGCACCCCGGACGCTCCCGCGCTCATCACTGACCTGACGTCGATCAGCTATGCCGAGCTCAACGCGAACGCCAACCGGCTGGCGCACCTGCTGATCGACTCCGGCATCGGGCCGGAGGACGTGGTCGCGATCGCCCTGCCGCGGTCAGTCCGGTTCATCACCGCGGTCCTGGCGGTGATGAAGGCCGGCGCCGCCTACATGCCGATCGACCTGGCGTACCCGGCGGAGCGGATGCGCTACCTGCTGACGGATGCCGCGCCCCGGATGATCCTCGGCGACGTGTCGGCGCCGGAGGCGATAGTCCGTGAAGCGCCTTGCGCGGTGGTCATGCTCGACTGCCCGGGCACGAGCACAGTCGTTGCCCGGCAACCGGATTGGGACCCGGACGACATCACCCGGGTGCGGCCGCTGCGGCTGGCCCACCCCGCCTACGTGATCTACACGTCCGGTTCGACCGGCCGGCCCAAAGGTGTCCTGGTGTCGCACCAGGGCATCGGCAACCTCGCGGACCTGCAGGCAGTTGGACCGGGCCGCCGGGTGCTGCAGCTGGTGTCGCCGAGTTTCGACCCGTTCGTTTCGGAGCTGGGCATGTCCCTGCTGTCCGGTGGCGCACTCGCGCTGCCGCCGGACGGGCCGCTGGTGGGCGACTCATTGCTGGATGTGCTGCGGCGCATGGAGATCACGGACGTGTCCTCGCCGGCGTCGGTGTTCGCCACGATGCCGCCCGGTGAACTGCCGTCGCTGCGGCGGATGTGGGTCGGCGGCGAGGAACTCGCCAGCGACTACGTTGAGCGGTGGGCAGGTCTGGTCGACCTGCGTAACTGTTACGGGCCAACGGAAGCGACGATCATCACCACCATCTTGAGCGCGCCCATGCTGCCGGACGGCGTCGCAAAACCCGGAATCGGCACGGTCATCCGCAACGTCCGCTGTTACGTGCTGGACGGCGCACTACGCCCAGTCCCGGTGGGTGTCGCGGGGGAGCTGTATGTCGCGGGCAACGGGCTCGCGCGCGGCTACCTGCGGCGACCTGCGCTGACGGCGGAACGGTTCGTTGCGTGTCCGTACGAGACGGGTACGCGGATGTATCGCACCGGCGACATTGTGCGGTGGCGTGCCGATGGGCAACTGGAGTTCGTCGGCCGGGTCGACGACCAGGTGAAGGTCCGTGGTGTGCGGATCGAGCTCGGCGAGATCGAGTCGGCGATCTCGGCGTTCCCCGGCGTCGAGCACGTCGCCGTCACGGTCAGGCAGGACGAGCCCGGGGACAAGCGGCTGGTCGCGTACCTGGCTGCTGGTGCGGATTTTTCGGTGGACCGGCTGCGGGCCGCGATCCGGGGCGCGCTGCCGGGGTTCATGGTGCCGTCCGCGTTCGTGGTGCTCGACAGCCTGCCGGTGACGGTCAACGGGAAGCTCGACCGGCGGGCCTTGCCCACGCCTGTGGCGGCACCGAAGCGGCCGGCGGTTGACGAACCACGATCCCCGCGCGTCCGCGAGATGTGCCGGTTGTTCGCGGACGCCCTAGGGGTGCCGGACGTCGGGGCGCACGAGAGCTTTTTCGAGCTGGGCGGGCATTCCATGCTGGCGGCTCAGATGATCGGCAAAGTGCGTGCGGTGTTCGGGGAGCAGCTGGGTATCCGGCACCTGTTCGCCAATCCGACGCCGGCCGGACTGGCCACCTGCGTGGCAGGCGCCGATCTCCCTGACCACATAACCGGCCCAGCGTCTGCGGTCGGCCTGGAGCCGGTACTCCTGCTGCGCGGCGGCGACGGCGACGGCGGCCCACCGGTGTTCTTCGTGCATCCGGCCGGCGGGCTCAGCTGGTGCTACTCACCGCTGGCGGGCATGCTCAGCGGCCGGGTCTACGGGCTGCAGGCCACCGGCCCGGAAGGGGTGCCGGGGAGCATCGACGAACTGGTCGACCGCCATGTCGGGCGGATCAGGGAGCTGTGCCCGGACGGCCCGTACTATCTGGCCGGCTGGTCACTGGGCGGAACGCTGGCGCACGCGATCGCGGGCCGGCTGGAGCCGGATGTCGCCATGCTGGCCCTGCTCGACGCCTACCCGGGCAGCCCGGACTCCTGGCAGGCACCTGACGATGAGGACGAGCTGCGGGCAGCGGCACTGACCACTGGGCTGGACGGGGTACTTGCCGAGACGGTCACCGCCGTGGCCAGGCAGACCATCGCGCGGATGCAGTCGTTCCGGTCCGGCACGTTCGGCGGTCCGGTCCTGTTGTTCGAGGCCACCGAGAGCCGTGGCGCCGGCCTGGATGCGGCAGAGCGGTGGGCGGCCCACCTCAGTGGCCCGGTGGAGGTGCACCCGGTGCGGACCTCCCACGAGCAGATCACCGGGCCGGCGGCCGCGCAGCTGATCGGCCCGGTGATCGGCGACCGGATCGCTGCCGTGCGGCTATGACGGCTTCGGGATCCGGGGAAAGGTCTGGAACTGGAATACGATGTCTTTGCGGTCGGCGTCCTCGGATTCTCCGCGCTTCTGCTCGTACCGGTCGACAAGGTTGTTCAGATCTTCACGCAGAGCGGTCAGTTCCGCGGCGCTGAGCCGCAGTTTCCAGTAGCCCATCCCGGCGGCTTCCTGCCACTCGGGCGGCCAGTCCTCGCTCATGAAACCGGCCGCCCTGCGGAATTGCTGTTGCAGAACTTCGCTTTTGAGAAGGGACAACAAACCCTGCAAATCACTATTGTCCAGGAAAGCCTCGGTATCCACGGCTGTATAGTCGTGCAACGCGTACCACCAGCGTTCCCGGCGGGTGCCACGGTCGACATCCTCGGCGACGAATCCGTGTTCGGCGAGTTGCCGTAGGTGCCAGCTCACATTTCCGCTGTCCTCACCCAGCTGTTTGGACAGCTTGGTCGCGGTCGAGGCGCCCTCCGACCGCAGTACCTCCAGGATTCGCACCCGGAGGGGGTGAGCCAGCCCGCGGAGCGAGGAGGCGTCGAGTCGCTTGACCCGCGGCTGCATATCTGACGACATGGTCCGCAGGGTACATTGCGAAGACCTCTTGGTAAAGTTGGGGGCGCGGTACCACTAGGGCAATGCGTGCTGCCCGCGACACGGCTCGGCCGCCGGGCACCGACGAGGCCGGAAAGGCGACGCGCTGACCGAAACGCCGGATTCAGGAAAAGAACTCGATGTATCAGTGGTCCAGCTGGAGCACCACGGCCTTCGGCTCGGTGAAGAAATCCCGGCTGAAGTCGCCGCCCTCCCTGCCGACGCCGGAGTCACCCGCGCCACCGAAAGGCGCACGCAAGTCGCGGACGAAGAAACAGTTGACCCATACCGTACCGGCACGCATTTTCGCCGACACGCGATGAGCCCGATTCAGGTCGGTGGTGAAAAGCATTCCGTTAAGCCCGTACCTGGTACCGTTCGCGATACCGACCGCCTCGGCCTCGGTGTCGAACGGAGCCACCGCGACCACCGGCCCGAATATCTCGTCCCGCCACACACCGGAATCGAATGGGGCGTCCTGCACCACCGTCGGCCGGACGAACCAGCCATCACCGGCACCGCCGGTACGGATCTTCCCGCCCTCCGCGGCGATCCGGTCGAGATAGCCGCAGACCTTGTGATGGTGCTCGATCGAGGCGAGCGGGCCGATCTCGGTGTCCTGCCGGGCAGGATCCCCGAGCACCATCGCCTCGGCCGCCTCGACGAACCGGGCCATGAACTCGTCGTAGACCGGCCGCTGCACCAGTAGCCTGCTGCCGGCCAGGCAAACCTGGCCCGCGTTGGTGAAGATGGCCTTGATCGACCAGCGCACGGCGTTGTCCAGGTCCGCGTCGGCGAACACGATGCTGGCGCCCTTGCCACCGAGTTCCAGGCTGACCGGGGTGAGGTTCGCCGCGGCCGCGGTGCTGATCGCCTTGCCGGTGGCCGACTCGCCGGTGAACGTGATCCGATCGACCCTCGGGTCACGGGTCAACGCCTCACCTGCCGACGCCGGACCGTAGCCATGCACGACGTTGAGCACCCCGGGTGGCATCCCGGCTTCCAGTGCCAGCCGGGCCAGCATCGTGGCCGAGGCCGGTGTGGACTCCGCCGGTTTGAGCACCACGGTGTTGCCCCACGCCAACGCCGGCGCGATCTTCCAGGTGCCGAGCATCAGCGGGAAATTCCACGGCGCGATGGCCGCGACCACGCCGGCCGGTTCGAACCGGGTGTAGCAGTGGTGGCCCGAATCCATCGGCAACGCCTGCGAGGTGGCCATCCGGGCGTGGTCGGCGAAGAACCGGAGGTTGCGGGCCGCGCGCGGCACGTCGTTGCCGGCGCTCTGGGCGACCGGCTTGCCCATGTCCCTGGTATCGGCCATGCCGAGCTCGGCAGCGCGCGACTCGACCAGGCCGGCCAGCCGATGCAGGATCTCGCCGCGTTCGGCGAATCCCATCCGCGGCCAGGGTCCTTCGTCGAAGGCCCGCCGGGCGGCGGCGACCGCCCGGCCGGCCTGCTCATGGCCGCCGACCGGGAACCGGGCCCACGCCGAGCGCGTCCACGGATCGACCGAGTCCGCGATCGGTCCGGCCGGGCCGGACTCCTCGCCGTCGATGATGTGGCCGAAGAACTCCATGGACGCCTCCGCGTTCAGCGTGCCGTGCGTTCGGCGATGGTCACGTCGCCTGCCGCCCAATGGGTGGCCGGGATCTCGCGAATCACCACCCGGATGTTGGCGTCCGGCACGTCCAACGCGCGCCGGGCCGCGGCGTGCACCTCATGGATGAGGTCACGCAGTCGCTCGGGATCCCTGCCCTCGACCAGGGTTATCTCGATCAGCGGCATCACGGCGCCGCCGTCAGCCGGACCTGCCCGAGATGACCGAACTCGGCGACCACCTCGATGCCCGGGGTCAGCCGCACGGCTTCGGTGAGGCTGCCGGTGAACACGACCGAGCCGGCCTCGATGGCCTTCCCGCGGCGCGCCAGCTCGTTGGCCGCCAACGCGAGCGCTGCCGCGGGATGCCCGAGCACCGCTGCCCCCGTCGCCGTGGCGACCTGCTGGCCATCCACCGACAATCGGCAGGACTCAGCCGCCAGGTCGATCGCGGACACGGCCACCTCGGTGTCACCGAGCACGAACAGACCGGACGAGGTGTTGTCCGCGACCACGTCCGGCAGCGTGAACCGGAAGCCCAGGTAACGGCTGTCGATGATCTCGATGCCCGCCCGGACCGACGCGACGGCCGCGAGGGCGTCGTCCTGGGTGACGCCCGGCCCGGCCAGCCGCTCACCCAGGACGAGCACGATCTCCGGCTCGGCCCGCGGCTGGATCAGCCGGTTCAACGGGACGGGTGTGCCGGCCGGCAGCAGCATGCTGCCGGTCAACCAGCCGGTCACCGGCACGGAAATACCGATGCTGTGCTGCTTCGCGGCTGAGGTCAGGCCGAGTTTGATGCCGGCCAGCGACTCACCACGACGCAGCCGCCGGTGCAGAGTTTCGTCCTGGACGGCGTATCCCAGATCGGTGTCCAGTGCAGGCCACTCTTCGGTGATCTGCAGCCGCGCAGTCACGCGGCCCTCCGCGCCGAGCAGTTCGTCTGCCGCCCAGGCGATCCCCGCGTCCATGACCGGCTACCTCCGGCGCGTCAGGTTGGACCTGACGTCTTTCAGGTGCGAGAAGGAGTCCAGGTCCGGCACAGTCCAGCCGTCCAGGTCGTACTCCTGCAGGCAGCGTTCGGCGAAGCCCTTGTAGCCCTCGATCTGCCCGGTGGCCGTCTGTGCCATCACGATCTCCGCGCGGACCCCTTCGTGGTTGCCGGCGTAGTTGCGTTCGTACAGGTCGTGCCGTCCGGCGAATTCGGTGCCCACCGCGTCCCACAGCAACTTCATCAGCTTGACGCGGCTCACCGCGTCGTAGCCGTTCGAGCCGCGCACGTACTTGTCCAGGTACGGCCGGGTCACCGGGTTCTGGAAGTCCTCGACGCTGGAGTTGACGTAGATCAGGCCGCTGGCCACGTCCTGCTCGATGATCTCGCGGATCCGCGGGTATCCGATGGTCATGAACCAGCGGTAGGCCAGGCCGTAGTCCAGCCGCGGCAGCAGCGCCCCGCCGACCCACTCCTGCGGGTTGCGCGCTGCGGCGTCGCTCAACGCCCAGAACATGTTGCGCCAGGCGATCACCTCGCCGACCCTGGTCTGCACGCCGCGGAAGTCCTTGGACCCGGTCGCCTCCAGCGCCTTGATCAGCAGCCCGGCGATGAAGTCGATCTTGACGCCGAGCCGGATGCAACCCTGGAACGTCAGCCGTTCCAGGAAACCCGACTGGGGCACGAAGTTGCTCACCCGGTCCGGGTCGCCGTAGAGGAACACGTTCTCCCACGGGATCAGGACCTTGTCCATGATGAACATCGTGTCGTTCTCGTCCAGCCTGCTCGAGAGCGGATAGTCGAACGGGCTGCCCATCACCGCGGCTGCCGACGAGTACGACGGGCGGCAGATCAGCTTGAGTCCCGGCGCGTTCATCGGCACGGTCGCCACCAGTGCGAACTCGCGCTTCTTGAGCGGAAGGCCGTAGTGCGAGATGAAGTTGTAGTGGGTCAGCGCGGACCCGGTGGCGACCACCTTCGCGCCGCTGACCACCAGCCCGTTGTCCGTCTCCTTCTCGACGTGCACGAACACGTCTTTGACGTCGTCGGACGGGCGGTGCCGGTCGACCGGCGGGTGCACGATGGCGTGGTTCCAGTAGAGCACCTTCTCCTGCGACTCCCGGTACCACCGGCGGGCGTTCTCCTGGTACGGGTCGTAGTAGTCCGCGTTCGCACCGAGCGTGCCGAGGAACGCCGCCTTGTAGTCCGGGCTGCGGCCCATCCAGCCGTAGGTGATCCGGGACCACTCGGCGATCGCCTCGCGGTCGCCGACCAGGTCTTCGACCGAACGCGGCGTACGGAAGAACTTGTGGGTGAACCCGTCACTGCCGGTGTCCGTCGGCGCGGTGAGCACGCTCTGCTTTCCCGGGTCGTGCAAGGCGTTGTACAGCCGGGCGGTCATCCGCGCCTGGTTGGCGAAGGCAGGATGCTCGGTGACGTCGTCTATACGGTCGCCGTAGATGTAGACCTCGCGGCCGTCGCGCAGGCTCTCGATGTACTCGTCGCCGGTGAGCGGCCGGGTCTTGCGCGCGCCGCCGGTGGCCGTGTCGAACTTTTCCTGTTGCAGTGTCACGGTTTCCTCCCCTTACGTAGGATCTCGGCCCAGCGCCACGCGCCGCGGGTGCCCGGCTGCCAGCCTGTCGGGGCCGGTCGGCCGAGCTGATGGAATTCCTTGCGGTGAAAGACAAGCGGGTCACCTTCACCGAGCTCCACGTGCTGCACCTCGCCGAGGTGCAGCACGTGGTCGCCGCCGTCATACGACGCCCACGGTGTGCACGAGATGGTGGCCAGGCAGCCGAGCAGCCGGGGCGTCCCGTCGTCGTCAGCCCACCGGATGTCCGCGGGAACAGTGCCGCGCCGCCCGGCGAAATGCAGTGCCACATCGTGCTGGGATGCCGCGAGGATGTTGACACAGAAGGGCGAACTGCCCAGGTAGTCACACGCCTTGCTGCGCCGGTCGAGCGACACCATGACAAGCGACGGATCCAGCGACACCGAGGAGAAGGCGTTCACGGTGACACCGTGCACTCCATCGGCGCTGTCGGTGGTCACCACGGTGACGCCCGTCGCGAACAACCCGAGACAGCTGCGTAGTGCCATCGTGTCCACGGTCATGACGACGCTCCGACAGTCTCGGACTGCGCGGTGACGAGTTCTGTCAGGTACTCGCCGACCGCGGCGACCGTCGGGCGATTCCACAGCAGTGTCGACGGCAGGCTGACCCTGAGCTGTTTCTGCAGCCGCTGCCGGACGACCAACGTCATCATCGAGTCCAGGCCCAGCTCCACCAGCGGCCGGTTGAGATCCAGGTCCGCCGGGGGCAGACGCATCTCGGCCGACACTTGCGCGCGGACCTGATCGGTCAGGTACTCGCGCAACTCGTGCGCGGAGAACTCCGACCATGGCGCTTCGCCGGATTCCTGCTCGCCGTCCAAGGGTTCCGGGACGGCCAGTTCGGCCAGCAGGGCCGGCCGTACCGCACCGGGCTCGGGTGGGATGGTGGTGAAGACTGCCGCGTATCCGATGCCTTGGCGCCATGCGAAGTCCCACGCGTCGAACGCCTCGGCGGCCTTGATGTCCCCGGTGCCCCGGGCGTTGAGCTCCGCGTCGATGATCTCCGACGAGGTCGACATGCCCAGGCCGCGCCACGACGTCCAGCCGAGGCTGATCGTGTCGGTGTGCCCGCCGCTGCGCCGGTGTGCGGCCAGCGCGTCGAGATAGGCGTTCGCGGCCGCGTAGGTCGTCTGCCCGGGCAGCCCGAGCAGCAGCCCGGCTGAGGAGAAGAGCACCATGAAGTCGACGCTCCCGGGCGGGAAAAGCTCGTGCAGCACCATCGCGCCGTCCACCTTTGGCCGCATGACGCGCCGCAGGGACTCCTCGTCGACGTCCCGGGCGAGCCGGTTGTCCAGGACGCCTGCCGCGTGCACGATGCCGCGAACGGGCGGCATGTCCCACTCGGTCGGGTTCAGAAGTCGCCGCGCCTGCAGCGGATCGGCGATGTCCAACGCGACCGGCCGGACGGTCACCCCACGCGCCTCCAGCGACCGGAGCATGCCGACCTGCCGCAGCGTGTCCGGGTCGGTGATGTGGTCCCACTCCCGGCGCGGCGGCAATGCGGTACGCCCCGCCAGGATGAGCCTGCGTGCGCCCCGGCCGGCGAGCCAGTCCGCGACCCGCAGGCCGAGAACACCAAGGCCACCGGTGATGAGGTAAGTCCCGTCCGGGCGGCACTCCACGTTCCCGCGGATCTCTTCGCCCTCAACGGCTGTCAGCCGGGCGACCGAGATGTCCTTGTCGTGCAACGCGATGATGTCATCTCGTTGGCCTGCGCGGATGACCGACAGCAGGTTCTTGGCCTCGCCCGCCTCGATCTCGTCGGCGGTCATGTCGACGGTTCCGCGGTAGAAGTCTCCGTACTCGGTGGTGAGAACCCGGCTAAGGCCCCACAGCGCTCCGTGCGCAAGCGAGTCGCGCGTGGACGCGTTACGTACGCCCCGGGTGACCGTCCACACCGGTGGCCGGATGTCCCAGCTCAAGATCTCGTTGGCAGTGCTGATAAGTAGCCAGGTAGCAGCGTTGTTGTCCAAGCTGGACTCCGGTGCGACCACCACTGCTGCACAGACACCGAGCTGGTCGCGATCAGCGGCGAGTTCGGACGGTGAGGAGAACGCCAGCACCTCCACACCTGGCCAATGCCGCCCGACGGCGTTGGCGAACCGGGCGCTGCCGACGACCGCGATCGTGCCGGTTGTCAGGGTGTCCTCATCGGACAGCTCAAAGGGACGCCATTGCATCTGGTGTACCAACCGGCGCGGGCTGTTGTGCGCGCCGGGGTCGCCATCGAGCAACCCGTAGCGCAGCCCCGACATCCGGACCAGCACCTGGCCGGCGGTGGTCGCGATCTCCACGTCGACAGTGTCGGCGCGGTCCGGTCCGGGTACGGTTCGCACGACGATCACAGCGTCGGCCGGTGGCGGGCCGGTGACCACGAATTCTCTTATGTGGGCAGGCATTCGCAACAGTTGCGGTCCCGGGAAGACCACCGACGCGATGGACAGCGCGGCGTCCAGCAACGACGCCCAGGTCGTCGGTACAGGCTGGTCCGCCATGGACGCACGTACCCGGGCGAGCAGCGCGCCGTCGCCGCGGGACAGGTGCTGGACCTCCCAGTGGAACCCCATCGCCGCGACGCCGACCGATGCCAGCTCGTCGATCACGAAGCCCGGGGCCAGCTTCTGCCCGTTGGGGACGCTGATCCCGCCCAGCGGCAGCACCCGCTCCGGCCGGTCCGGCGGCGGCGCGATGGTCGCGGTGGTGTGGGTCAGCCAGGACTCGTCCGTGTCCTCGCCGATCCGGCGGGAGTTGAGGTGAATGGACCCTTCCTGGCGCACGAGCTGGATCTCGCGTGGAGTGTCCGCCGTGACCGGTGTCCGCAGGGTGACGTCGGTCAGCGCGACCGGCTTGACGGCGTCAGTGCCGCCGCGCGCGATGGCCGCGAAAGTGTTCAGCAGCACCGCCGCTGGGACGATCTCCACGTCTCGAACCGGGTGCCTGCCGGGATACGGCCGGGTGGTCTCGTCCAGCCGGGTGTGCCACATCTCGATCGACGTTGTGGAGTTGACCACCGACGAGCCGCCGAGCAGCACGTGATCGTCCACATTGTGCTGCCGATGGACAGTGGAGGTGCCGCGGCGAGGCGGGGTGAACCAGTGGCTGGCGTGCTGCCAGGCGATCCTGGGCAGCTCGGCCAGCATCCCGTCGTACTGCAGCGCGTTCCAGTCGACGCGGCCACCCGCACAGTACAGTGCGGCGACGGCCGCGAGCATCGCCGGCAGTTCGGGCCGTCCACGCCGGAGCGTCGGCAGCACGATGCCGTCGGTGATCCGGTTCTCCTCGAGGGTTTCGGTGATCGAGTGGGTGACAACCGGGTGCGTGGAGATCTCGATGAACACGCGGTGGCCGTCCTGGCCCGCTGCGGTGATCGCGTCGGCGAACCGGACCGGTTCGCGCAGGTTCATGGCCCAGTAGTGGCCGTCGCGGGCGGCGTCCGAGCGTGGGTCGGCCAGCGCGGTCGAGTAGACCGGGATCTTCGGCTCGGCCGGGACGAGGTCGGCCACCGAGGAGACCAGCTCGCCGAGCAGGGGGTCCATCTGTCCACTGTGGAAGGCGACGTCGGACGCGACCTTGCGGACGTAGAGCCCCTCCTGGCCCCATTGCTCGACGAGTTGCTCGATCGCCGTGGTCTCGCCGGACACGACCGACGACACCGGCGACGCGGAGATGGCGGCCACCACGTCGGTCCGGTCGGCCAGACCGCGGGTGACCTCCTCGAACGGCAGGCCGACCATGGCCATCGCGCCCTGGCCGGCGACCTGGCGCAGCAGCTTGGAGCGCCGGCAGATCAGCCGGGCGCCGTCGGCGAGGTCGAACACCCCGGCGACCACGGCCGCCGCGATCTCGCCGACCGAGTGGCCGAGCACCGCAGCTGGAGTGACCCCGTAGGACCGCCACACCTCGGCCAGCCCGACCTGCATGGCGAAGATCAGCGGCTGGATCCGCTCGACGCTCTCGAAGTCCCCGTCCATCAGGGCCTGGCGCGGTGAGAAACCGATCTCCTCGAGGAAGATCGGCTCGATCTGGTCGAGCACCTTGCCCAGCATGGGGTCGTCGGCCAGCAGTTCGCGGCCCATGCCGATCCACTGCGAGCCGTGCCCGGAGAAGACCCACACCGCACCGGCGTCCCTTGCCACGGCTGAGGTCTGGACGCCTTCGGCGGGTTCGCCCGCGGCCAGTGCACGTAGCCGGTCCACCAGTTCCGCGCGCCCCGCCGCGACCACACCGGCACGGTAGGCCAGGTGCGACCGCCGGTGCGCCAGGGTATGCCCGACGTCGGCGACCGGGACCTCGCGGCCCTCGTCGGTCAGCCAGTCCGCCAGCTTGCCCGCGTACGCGGCCAGCCCGGCAGCGGAACCCGCCGACAGCGGGTACACCGTCCGGCCGGCGGCGAAGTCCGCATCGCTGCGGTCGCTGGTGTGACTGTGCCCGTTGTGGATGGCCGAGTCCTCGTCCGGTGCCTGTTCCAGGATGACGTGCGCGATGGTCCCGCCGTATCCGTAGCCGGACACGCCGGCCCGGCGTGGGTGGTCGTGCTCCGGCCATGGCCGGAGTTCGGTGACAACCTCAAGACCGGCGGTGTCCCAGGGGATCTCCGGGTTGGGCGTGGTGAAGTTCAGGCTCGGCGGCAGCTGCGCGGCGCCGAGTGCGAGCACAGCCTTGATCACGCCCACCACGCCGGCACCGGCTTCCAGATGACCGACGTTGGTCTTCACCGAGCCGATCAGGCACGGCTCGTCGGCGGATCGTCCGGCGCCGACGACGGTTGCCAGTGCCCGGACCTCCTGCGGGTCACCGAGCTTGGTGCCAGTGCCGTGCGCCTCGACGTAATCGATCGTGGCGGGCGGGATTCCGCTTGCCTGGTATACGCGACGAAGCAGATGTGCCTGTGCCTCTTCGCTGGGCGCCATGATGCCGTTGGTCTTGCCGTCCTGGTGCACCGCGCTGCCACGGATCAGGGCCAGTACACGGTCACCGTCCCGTTGCGCGTCTGAGAGTCGCTTGAGCACGACCATGCCGCAGCCCTCGCCACGGCCGTAGCCGTCGGCAGCGGCGTCGAACGACTTGCTGCGGCCGTCTTTGGACGTGGCGCCAGCGGCGTCGAGCACCAGTGTCAGCCCAGGACCTGCCATGATCATCACGCCGCCGGCGATCGCCAGCGGGATCTCGCCGAGCCGCAGGCTCTGGCAAGCCGTGTGCATCGCGACGAGCGACGACGAACAGGCGGTGTCGACCGCGAAGCTCGATCCACGCAGGTCCAATGTGTACGAGACCCGGTTGGGCACGGCACAGTAGGCGCCGCCGATCCCGGTCCGTGCCTCGATACTGGGCAGGTCCTCCAGCAGCCTGCGCCCGTAGTCGTCGGCTCCGACGCCGACGAACACGCCGGTGTCGGAGCCGGCCAGGCTGTCCGGCGCGATGCCCGCGTGCTCCAACGCCTCCCACGCCAGTTCGAGCGCCATCCGCTGCTGCGGGTCCATCAGTTCGGCCTCGCGGGGTGAGATGCCGAAGAAACCCGCGTCGAATCCGGTGATGTCGGACATGTACGAGCCGAACCTGGTCGCCTTGCGCAGTGCGGCGGCGTTCTCCGGGCTCGCCGCGGCGTACGCCGCCCAGCGCTGCTCCGGCACCTCCGACACCGCGCTGCGGCCGGCCACCAGGAACCGCCACAGCTCGGCGGGTGACTCGATGTCACCGGCCAGCCGGCAACTCATCCCGATGATCGCGATGGGCTCACCGCCGCCCTGCTGTTGCTTGTGTAGATCCGAATCCGCCACTGTCTCAACCTTCCCCGCAGTCCATCCCAGCCAAGTCCACTCAGCACAGTCCAAAAAGTCCAGTTCACTCGGCAACGCGGCCGTTGCGTTACCCGTCCGCCGCCGCGGTCCGAGGGGCCGGCGGCCACCGCGGTCGGAGGAGATGTCTCAAGTCAGCACAGAGGTGAAGCGCTCGTTGAGCTCACGTCCGATGTAGAAGATGCCGGCCGCCAGCTGGTCGGCCGTCCATGTGATGGTCGGGAAGTCCCGATAGGTGACGTACCCGCCGGAGAAGACCTCGTTGCGGTTGCCGGACGGGTCGAAGAAGTAGATCGTCTCGCCGCGGGTTATGCCGTGCCTGGTCGGCCCGACGTCGACCGGCACGTCGTCCATCGCGAACAGGTCGCCCGCGTGCCGGATCGCGTTCCAGTCCACCAGCTGGTAGGCGAAGTGGTGGAGCTTTCCGTTGGGCCCCTTGATGAACGCGATGTCGTGCGGCGAGTTGCCGCAGAACATCCACGAGCCGATCAGCTCGCCGCCGTCCTGTTCGGTCACCAGGCGCTCGGCCGCGCGGAAGTCGAGGCACTCGGCGAAGAACCGCTCAAGCGTCTCCGGGTCCTCGGTGGTGATCAGCGCGTGGTCGATGCGTGGGGCGCCGACGCCGACCAGGTGGCGGGGGAACGGCGCCGGGTTGAGCGTGCCCGTCTCGGTGCCGACCAGCTCGATGTCGTGGTACAGCTCAATGACGTGCTCCGAGGGCAGGATGACCCGCACGCCGTCGCCGACGGCGAGGTTCTCACCCCGGCTCATCCGCTCGACCAGGCAGCCGAACCTCTCGGCACGCCGCTCGAACACCTCCAGGTCACCGGTGGTCTCGACCTTGTAGCCGAGCTTCACCAGGCCGACGCCGCCGTTCTGCAGCACGACGGAGTGGTGGTCCCACTCGTCCCACGCCTTGTAGTAGAGAGCGTCGCCGCGGTCCTCGACCAGCCGCATACCGAGGGTGTCACCGTAGTGTGCCCTCGACGCCTCCAGGTCGGTCACGCGAACGTGCACGTACCCCAGCCGCATCACGGCCATTTGTTCCTCCCAGATGGACAGTGCCTTCGGCCGGCTATGACGGCAGGAAGGGGTTGAGCCGCCGCAACCGGTCGTTGCGCAGCTGGATGGTCACGTCGTCCAGCGGTATCGCGCGGCAGGTCAGGCAGGTTCCGGACGCGCGCTCCGGCTGGCTCAGCACCGTCTCCGCGACCGTGTCGCGGTACTCGACCTGGCCGGCGACCAGGTCGACCTTGCACACTCCGCAGCCACCGCGTCGGCAGCCGACGCGGTAGCCGTACCCGGACTCGTAAAGCGCCGCCAGAACGGACTTGCCCGCAGCGGCCGTCACTTCGGTTCCGTCAGGGAGGACCGTTATCCTCGGCATGATCGAATCCGAATATTCTCGCTCGTGCCTTTTCGGTGAATTTCTCCCAGTAGAGCCACTGAGCGCCCCCCAGGCGATTCGTGACGATTTGAAGAGTGATGCTGGCCAGTATCCACGGCCAATGGCCACGACCGTAGCGAGGCGCACGGAACCCGTCAAGTGCCTCTCGGATACTTGCAAGATTAGTGCAAGCCTTTCCCAATGCGGCTCGCCAAAATTTGATGCTTTCTTAAGGTACACCAACAGGGATAGCGTCTCCAGGCGGGCCGGAGAAGCCGTCGGGCTCGTTGCCGGAATCGATTCGCTGCCTTGGCCGACCGGCATGGCCGACTAGTAAGGAGATCAACATGTATTCGTACGGACGAATCGACGTCCACCAGCACATCGTCCCGCCCGGATATGCCGCCTGGCTGGCCGAACAGGGCATCACCGCAGGTGGGATGCCGTTGCCGAAGTGGACTCAGCAGGACGCCATCGGCCAGATGGACGAGCTGGGGATCGCCACCGGCGTGGTCTCGGTGTCCACCCCCGGGGTGCATCTCGGTGACGACCGGATGGCCAGGGCGAAGGCTCGTGAGGTCAACGAATACGCCGCTGAGCAGGTCAAAGACCGGCCAGACCGGTTTGGCTTCTTCGCCACGCTGACCCTGCCGGATGTGGCCGGCGCGCTGGCGGAGGCCGCGTACGCGCTGGACGAGCTCGCCGCGGACGGGGTGATTCTGCTGGCCAACGTGCGGGGCGCCTACCTCGGCGACCCGGCCTTCGATCCGCTGATGGACGAGCTCGACCGGCGGTCCGCGGTGGTCTTCGTACACCCCTCACACCTGCCTGGACCTGGGGTGGAAGGGATTCCCGCGTTCCTGGCCGACTTTCTGCTCGACACCACCCGGGCCGCGATCAACCTGGTCCGGCACGGCGCGATGGACCGCTGGCCGAACCTGCGGATCATCCTGTCGCACGGCGGCGGCTTCGTGCCCTACGCGGCACACCGGTTCGCCTACACCCGGCTGGAAGGCAGCCCTTCACCTGCGGATTTCCTGGCCGCGCTCGGCCGGTTCCACTTCGACACGGCGTTGTCCTCCAGCCCGGCGGCGCTGCCCAGCCTGCTGTCGTTCGCTCAGCCGGGACATGTCATGTTCGGCAGCGACTGGCCGTACGCGCCTGTTCGCTCGGTCCGGCATTTCGAGGGCGAGTGGACGGGGTATGACGGCGTTTCAGAGCCCGTGCGGGCCGCCGTCGACCGGCGCAACGCGGAGCGGCTGTTTCCCCGGCTGAGTTCGAAAGATGCCTCTGACCTGGAGATTCGTCAAGACATGGCGGTCTGAACCACTCGCCCGCAGATCGCGAGGACTTCTTCGCGAAGGAGTCTTGACAAGTTGGGGGCAACCCGGTTCACTCGATCGTAGTGATACGCACCTGGGGGTCGTTGCCGACAGCGCATCCGCCATCAAAGCTGGTGGCTGGCAGCGAGCGGAGACGGAGGGAATAAATGCGAAGAAAAGATTCTTCGCTGTCGAATTCATGATCGTTTTCTGATCAGCCGATCTGGCGGCTCCTCATGGCCGCGGGATCGTGGGGGAAGTGTCTCGGTGGACGTGCGAGCGCTATTTGTGCTGCGCGAAAGTAGTGTGCGCTCGTATTCGTTTGCGAACTGGTCGGTTTTTGGCTGCGATGAATCCAGTCGCTTCCGATCAATTTTTTGTGACCGGGAAAAATAGTAGTCGATCATTCTCGCTCGGTCGATGAGTGCTCAGTCGTATGCCTTGGCATCGCGCTGCGCTCATCGGCCGGTGCGGGCATGCCTGCAGTTTCCTGAAATTGAGACGCGGCGGTCCGCAATCGGAGACAGTCGGCTGATCGCACAATTCGCATGATTGGAATCGCACGTGCTGACATCACATGGCCCGAGCGGCGTCGACGCCGAGTGGCTGAATGGGGGAGCCGTCACGGACTCGTCGCCGCTGTCGGCGGCCCAGTCGCGCGCCTGGTTCCTGCATCACTTCGACGGGCCGAAACCGGCGAGCAACTCGGTTCTGGCCTACCGCCTGTCCGGCGAACCGGACGACGGCGCACTGCGAAAGGCCGTGGCCGATGTGGCCGGCCGCCACAAGATCCTGCGGACCTTCTTCCACGACAGCCCTGACGGACCCCGCCAGCAGGTCATGCCGGCGGGCGCCGCCTCGATCTTCGGCACCGCACAGGTGGCCGAGGCGGACCTGGCGCGTGAGCTGTCCGCGAGGAGCTCTCATGTCTTCGCGCTCGGCACGGAATTTCCTTTACGGGTCACGCTGTTGACGCTGACCAAGACCGAGCACGTACTCCTGCTTGTCGCACACCGGATCGCGTGTGACGAGTGGTCACTGTGGACAGTGATGCTGGAGGTGGCCGCCGCCTACCGGTCGCACAAGCGGCCCGGAATGGCGGAACTGGCGGAGCGGCCCGTGCAATTTCCCGACTACCTGCGCCGGGAGACCGCCAGGCTGGCGACCCCGGACGGCCAAGCTGAGTACGAGCGCCAGCTGGACCGTTGGACGCGGGTTCTTGACGGGATGCCCCAGGGCATCGATCTGCCCACTGACCGTCCACACCCTACGGTCGCGAGCTATCGAGGCGCCGGCGTTCCTGTGACTCTCGACGCCCGGCAGCACGCCACTGTGCTTGCCTTCGCGGCCGAGTACAACGTGGACGTGTTCGCGGTGATGCACGCGACGCTCGTGGTGTTGCTGACGCGGCTGGGTGCCGGACACGACATTCCCATTGGTACCAGGACTTCCGGACGCACCAGTGGCGAGCTGGAGCGGATGGTCGGGCCACTGGCCCAGACCTTCGTGCTGCGCACCGACAGCTCCGGTGATCCGTCGTTCGCGGACCTGCTGGTGCAGGTGGACGAGACCGCCTATGAGGCGTTCGCCCATGATGCCGTCCCCTTTGAGCGAATCGTCGAGCTGGCGGCGCCGACCAGGTCACTGGCCCGGCATCCGCTGTTCCAGATCGCGCTGGAGGTGTCCAGCGAAGGCGAACCGGCCATCGAGCTGCACGGACTGAAAGTCACGGCGCTGGCGCTGAATGCCGGATCCACCGAGCTCGACCTCGCCTTCCGCTTCGTGGAGCAGCGATCACAAGGTGGCTGCGCACTGGGTATGCAAGGGACGGTCGAGTTCAGCACCGACCTGTTCGACCAGGCTTCGGTGGAACGACTCGTGCAGCTGTTCGGCAGGACGCTCGCGGCCGTCTGCGCGGCGCCCGACCGGCGCATCAGCGAGCTGGATCTGCTTGATTCAGCCGAACGCCACAAGGTGCTGGCCGAGTGGAACGCCACGCAGGCGCCGTTCACCCCAAGCACGTTGCCGGACCTGCTGGCGGAGCAGGTGCGGCGGACCCCGGACGCGCCCGCTGTGCTGTGCGGGGACGTGGAACTGTCCTACCGGGAGCTGAACTCGCGAGCCAACCGGCTGGCCCGGCTGCTGATCGCCGGCGGGGCCGGCCCCGAGGACCGGGTCATGCTCGCCCTGCCGCGCACGGCCGACGTGATCGTCGCGATGTGGGCGGTGCTGAAGTCCGGCGCCTGTTACGTGCCGGTCGACCTGGCCTACCCGGCGGCCCGCATCGCCGCGATCGCCGCGGGCAGCCGGCCCTGCCGCGTGATCAGCCTGAGTACGGTGACCACTCTGCCAGACGGAGTGGACGTCATCCTGATGGACTCGGCCGAGACCGAGGCCGAGCTGTCCCGGCTGCCGGACACCGACGTGGCCGACCACGAGCGGATCGTCCCGCTGTCACCGCGAAACCCGGCGTACGTCATCTACACCTCTGGGTCGACCGGAACGCCGAAGGGCGTCGCGGTGACGCACGCGAACGTCGGCAACCTGGTCGGCTGGGCCGTCGCGGAATTCGGCGCACAGCGGCTGTCCCGTGTGGTCGCCGGTACCGCGCTGACCTTCGACGTGTCCGTCTTCGATACCATCGTCCCGTTGCTGGCCGGCGGCCGGATCGAGCTGGTGGCCAACGCGTTGGCGTTCGCCGGGCGCAGCGGGACCCTCGCATGCGTTGTGCCCTCCGCACTCTCGGCACTGATCGCGAGCGGTGGCCCGCTCGACATCGGACACTTCGCCATCGCCGGTGAGGCGCTCGGTGGCCGGCTGCTGGCGGATCTGCGCCGGATCGCGCCGCGGGCCGAGGCGTCGAACATCTACGGCCCGACCGAGGCCACGGTCTACTCGACGGCGTGGTTCGCCGACGACGTGGTGACCGCGAACGTCCCGATCGGCGGCCCGGTCCGCAACGCCCAGGTGTTCGTGCTGGACGGCGGGCTGTCCCCGGTCCCGGTCGGCGTGGTCGGCGAGCTGTACGTCGCGGGTTTGGGTGTGGCCAGGGGATATCTGGGCCAGGCCGGGCTGACTGCCGAGCGGTTCGTGGCCAATCCCTTTGGTGGCAAGGGGAGCAGGATGTACCGCACGGGAGACCTGGTGCGGTGGGGTCCGGCGGGCCGGCTGGAGTTCGTGGGCCGGGCCGACGACCAGGTGAAGGTGCGGGGTTTCCGGATCGAGCTCGGGGAGATCGAGCGGGTGCTCGCCGGGATCGCTGATGTTGGTCAGGTCGCGGTGGTGGTGCGGGAGGACACGCCGGGGGACAGGCGCTTGGTCGCGTACGTCACCGGCGAGGGCGTGAACGGGGACATCCTCGGCAAAGCGGTGGCCGAGGCCCTGCCGGAGTACATGGTGCCGTCGGCGTTCGTGGTGCTGGACGCGCTTCCGTTGACAGTGAACGGAAAACTCGACCGGCGGGCGTTGCCCCCTCCGGAAGTTCCGGTCTCACGCCCGAACACGCGGCCGCTGTCGGCGCGTGAAGAGATCATGTGCGGATTGTTCGCCGAGGTGCTGGGTGTGCCCGGCGTCGGGGTCGAGGACGGATTCTTCGAGCTGGGCGGGCATTCGTTGCTCGCGATGCGGTTGATCAGCCGGGTGCGGTCGGTGCTGGGTGTCGAACTGGGCATCCGGGATGTGTTCAGCGCCGCGACGGTGGCTGAACTGGTGGCAGTCGTGGATGCGGCGGCAGCGGCCCGGCCGCCGTTGGTGCGGCGGGCGGATCCCTCGGGCGACGTGGAGTTGTCGTTCGCGCAGCGGCGGTTGTGGTTCCTGTACCGGCTGGAGGGTCCGAGTTCGACGTACAACATGCCGTTGGTGCTGAGGTTGTCCGGTGTGGTTCTGGACCAGGTCGAGGTCAGGCTCGATATCGAACCTGTCGCGGTGCAAGAGGTCGATGCCGGGATCGCCCGTGTGGCGAGGCACGGTTTCGACCTGGTGTCGGAGATTCCGGTCCGGGCGTGGTTGTTCGAGACGGGATCGGATTCGTCGGTGCTGGTGCTGTTGTTGCATCACATCGCGGGGGACGGCTGGTCGAGTGTCGCGTACTCGGCTCGGGCGGCTGGTACGTCGCCTGCATGGGACCCACTGCCGGTGCAGTACTCGGATTATTCAGTCTGGCAGCGGGAGCTTCTGGAGGGTGCCGGTACCGGACTGGCCGAGTACTGGTCGTCGGCGTTGGCGGGGATGCCGGAGCAGCTTGATTTGCCGACGGATCGTGTTCGGCCTGTGGTGTCGAGTTTTCGTGGTGCGTCGGTGG
>JOAA01000048.1 GCA_000720375.1 Rhodococcus rhodnii
TCAGACACCAGGGGCCTCCCTTGCGTGAGAAATCGGAGCAACCCGAGTGTCCGCTCGGAACCCACCAGGAGCGAGGCCCCGCTCCTTCATCACATCAAAGTATGAATTTCAATTCGCTCATGTTCCCGCATTACTTCAGACTGAAGACTACGCGCGAGACACCTTCGTGAACTCTGGCGAATCGTACACGGAAGAAGAGATTGAAACACTCGTCAAGGTTCGAATGCGTCAACAACAGCGGTTGTTCGACAAGCCGCGGATAAAGTTGCATGCATTGATACATGAATCGATTCTTCAACGCGAAATAGGACAAGAACAAATCTTTCGATTGATCGAGCTGGCAGATCTGCGGAATGTGACTATTCAGGTCGTGCCACAGTCAACCAAAATGCCCCCCGGGCTATCTGGATCTGCGGTCATCCTCTCGTTCGATGACGCCGACGAACCGGACGTAGCATTTACTGACACTCTTGTTGAGCTCGTCGAAATACAGGAGAAGAGAAGAGTTGGCATTGTTAGAAATACCTTGCGTCGACTTGAGGCAACGGCATTGAGTCCGCAGGCGACGGTAAGCCTGCTGAAGGAAACGACCTAATCGGAATCAAACATGCAGGGGTGCACGGGACATGCCAACCTGTGCCGCGACCTTAGAAGGTGGGTTGCAAGGCCCTTTCCGCGCGGGCCCCGACGCTGACGGGCGCTTCGCGACAAGGGTCTACGAAGCTTTGGCATTGCTGCGCGGAAACGGACTTTCGTGCAGGCATCCGGAAAAGTGCAGCACCGTCACTGCTACGCCGCAAGCGATGCGGGCGCATAACGCGAAGCTCACCAGGAGTTGGGTGCATCGCGCGTCACACAAGTTGCGAACGGAGGGCGCGTAGTTGGGACAGAAATCTAACCACACACAGCGTAGATACACAGAAAAGAACTGGCGTTCGCGAGAGGTGGCGGTGCTGGCCGTCGCCGTTGTTGTCGCCCTCACGGCGTGTACCACCGAGTCTGGACAAACGCCCTACGTGCCACCGATTCCCCTCACGAGTTCGGTGCCGACCAGCCCGACTTTTAGCAGAACCTCGCAGTCCACTCCGCCAACGACGCGGTCCAGGCCGCGAGATCTCACCATGTCCGGCATTCGACCGTGTGACTTGCTGACCGCCGACCAGCAACGGAAGTTCGGCGTCGACGATCAGCCGAGAACCAACGACGATGAGACACTCCGGGCCCAGTCGTGTTACTTCGATTCGCAGAAGCTGCGAACTAAGATCTCGGTCTCACCGTTGACCAGGTTCGGCATAGAACGGTTCCAGCCCCGCGAAGTCAACGGGGAAGTACGCCCCCTGACGATTCGGGCCTTTCCGGCTGTCGAGGTGTTCACCCGGACGATCGACACGATTGACAGGTTCTGTGTCGTGGTCGTCGATGTCGCCCCTGGGCAAGCCGTACATGTCAATTATGGCGAAGATGGGCTCCGCCCCCATCTCGACCGTTCTGAGGTGTGCAGACGTGCGGTCCAAGTGGCTGACGTCGTTGTCGAGAACTTGGAGAAGCGAAGCGGTGACGACAACGGTTCCTGACATTGTCATCCTGCTGAGCGGGCAAGGTACAGAGAAGGGAGGCATGCACCCATGAGCGGCACCCGAGCAGGAAAATGGGATGCCTACATTCCTCTATGGAAACGACAGCACGAGGAAGGCATGAGCTATCGCCAAATTGCCGTACAGAGTGACGCAAACTACGGCGCCGTGCAACGAGCTCTATACACCGTCGAGTCTGGTAGCAAGTGGATGCACCACGCGGACGAGTGGCGAAGGCGCTACGAGGACGAAGGGCAGACACTAGAGGAAATAGCGCGAGATTTTAAACCCTGCGACAAAACTATAGGTAGGACGCTACAGGCGATAGGTGTTGAACTGCGGGCACCAGGTACGAGGCCAGGTAAAGACTCTGACCGATCGATGCTTGAGGTGCTGCATGTACTCAATAGCGTAAATCACAGACTACGATTTGGTGATATCAAGTCGAGGTTAACGGTATCTGCCCGCGGCTTGGAGTCTGTTTTGGCGAGACTGGAACGTTCGGGACGCGTCGAAAGCTCCTTGGAAGGTTCCCGGCGCCGCTTGTACGGCATCACGGACGCTGGACGCGAAATCGTAAAGGTCGAACCTGTCCCCGGCATTATTGGGTCCATGGACGCCTAGAGATCAACATGGCGCATCAATGTCAGGGTGGATCGCAGACGCTGAGAACATCAGCTACACGTACTAAGAATCCAAGTAGCCAACAGCTGATGCGGCCTACTTGTGGAGTGGAAGGACTGGCAGGTACCGCAGGTAGCTCACTAACCTGCGAGCATGCCCTACGAGCTGAATGGCCGGACCACTGCTGGCGTAACGGTGTCGGTCACCACTCCGCACTTTGAGGAACTTGTCGACCAACTCAAGGCGCTGGTGACGGAAATAGACGGCGCTTCAACGTCCGAGCACAGGATCCCCGGCATAGACATAAAAAGTAGCGACCCCGACCAGCACTTCATCGTGGTTCGTACAGGCCGACCGCCCCAGCCGACAACGACGGGGCAACTCGTCGAGTATCGCCTTGAGGGGCACCGGCCGAGCTACCATGATCCGCGAGTATTCGACCTCGTGATCCTCTGGTGTTTTGAAGTGCTGGAGCCGCAGTCACCTGATAGTTCATGAGAAATCCTGGACAGATCAGTCCGAATCCCCCAGTACGAATCAAGTTGGGCAGCGGCCCGCGCGATCTCCTGCGGAGCGAGCGTGTGCCGCTTCCGAGCCCTTCTCGCCTGCCGTACGCACCAACGGAGAGTCTCGCGGAACCAGGTCAGCTGTGGTGCGGTTGCCATGCTGACAGCTTCGCGGATCCAACCCGCGTGGCGGACTTCGGGTTGGAAAAGACTGTGTGCCAGCAGGGTTCTCGCTGGCAGAGCGCGTGCTAGTGTGTTGTTAGTTGACAGACTTCGTGGTCGTCCCAGACCACGAGCCACGGCGCGGTCGCGTGCGCGAGCTGAAGGTCGGGGTCGGTCTTGTACTGCGCGTGCCGCAGCCGGTAGTTCTCCAACGTACGAGTCTCCGGGCCGAGCACCTGCCGGACATCGTTGGCACCGGCGGCGTATTCGTATTGGTAGTCACCAAGGTGCAGGATCAACCCGGGCTCGTCCTCGGCAAGCCGCTTGTACGCGGTGAAGTGCCCGGCGCCGAAATGGCTGCAGGACGCGAAACACATCGTCAGATCGGTCCGCGTGATCCCCGGAGCGGGAGCGGTACGAGTGCGCCCGGCCTCCGAAAGGTGGCCCTGCGTACGGAATCGGTAGAAGTACTCCGACCCCGGCCGCAAGCCCTCGACCTCGACGTGAACGCTGTGCGCCGACTGCGGCCGGGCAAGCTCCACGCCACGCCGGACAGTCCTGCGGAACCTCTCGTCGGTCGCGATCTCCCACTCGACGAGGTAAGGCCGATCCGGCATCCCGCCAAGACCGTTGTCCGCCAAGGGATTCTGCGCCAACCGCGTCCACAGGACGACGCTGTCGTGATACGGGTCGCCGGACGCGACACCAAGCGTGAACGGGTCCGTCAACTTGTCAGCGGATGCACTCGCCTGCGTGGAACCCAGTGCTGTCAAACCTAAAGCCGCCGCACCGCCGAGGAGCACCGAGCGGCGTGAGGGTGTGGTGGGGACGGACACAGTACCTCCCAGTTCGGGGTCTACTGGACCGTCACCCTCACCCGGCAGATCGACGCCCACCTCACCGTGAGGTTATCCCAGGATGAACACTAAGACCGACAACTTCCCACCACCCGTGTCCACCATTCCAGCACCCCGTGTCCACCACTCCGGCACCCCGAAATGACCATTCGCGCACAACAAGATCCCCCGCTGCGGGAATTTCATGGTGCTGGAACGGTGGACACACCGTGTCGGAATGGTGGACACGGACAGCAGAACGGCGCCCCCGGTAAGGGAGCGCCGTTCTGGTTGGTCCAGCTCAGTGGCCGTGGCCATGTCCGTGGCCGTGTCCGGCCGCGGGTGGCTCTTCTTCCTTCTTTTCCACGACCGAGCTCTCGGTGGTCAGGACCATGCGGGCGATGGACGCCGCGTTGGTGACCGCCGAGCGGGTGACCTTGACCGGGTCGATGATGCCTTCGGCGACGAGGTCTCCGAAGGTCAGCTTGGCCGCGTTGAGGCCGTGGCCCCAGTCGCCCTCGCGCACGCGGTGCACCACGACCGCGCCTTCGAGGCCGGCGTTGCTGGCGATCCAGTACAGCGGGGCGGTCAGTGCCTCGCGGACGATGGCGACACCGGTCGCCTCGTCACCGGTCAGGCCGAGGTTGCCCTCGAGTTCCTTGGCCGCGTGCACGATCGCCGAGCCGCCACCGGGCACGATGCCTTCCTCGACCGCTGCCTTCGTCGCCGCCACCGCGTCTTCGATGCGGTGCTTGCGCTCGGTCAGCTCGGTCTCGGTCGCCGCACCGACCCGGATCACCGCGACGCCGCCTGCCAGCTTGGCCAGGCGCTCCTGCAGCTTCTCCCGGTCCCAGTCCGAATCGGACGCCTCGATCTCCTTGCGGAGCTGCTCGATGCGGCCCTGGACCTCGGCCTTGTCGCCCCGGCCCTCGACGATCGTGGTCTCGTCCTTGGTGACCACGATGCGCCGGGCCGAGCCCAGTACGTCCAGGCCGACCTCGGCGAGCTTCATGCCGATCTCGCTGGAGATCACCTGGCCGCCGGTGACGAACGCCAGGTCGTCGAGGAACGCCTTGCGGCGGTCACCGAAGAACGGCGCCTTCACGGCGACGGCCTTGATCGTCTTGCGGACCGAGTTGACCACCAGAGTGGACAGTGCCTCGCCCTCGATGTCCTCGGCGATGATCAGCACCGGCTTGCCGGCCTGGACGATCTTCTCCAGGATCGGCAGCAGGTCCGCCAGCGCGGAGATCTTCTCCCGGTACAGCAGGATGAAGGCGTCCTCGAGGACCGCTTCCTGCGCCTCGAGGTCGGTCGCGAAGTGCGCCGAGATGTAGCCCTTGTCGAACTGCACACCCTCGGTGATGACGAGCTCGGTGGCCAGCGTGGAGGACTCCTCCACGGTGATCACGCCGTCCTCGCCGACCTTCTCGATGGCCTCGCCGAGCAGCGCGCCGATCGACGCGTCCCGCGAGGTGACCGTGCCGACCTGGGCGATGTTGTCGCGGCCCTTGATCGGGGTGGCCTTGGCGAGCAGCACCTCGACGACCTTGTCCACGGCCGCCTGGATGCCACGGCCGAGCGAGGTCGGGTTGGCACCCGCCGCGATGTTGCGCATCCCGACCCGCACGAGGGCCTGGGCGAGCACGGTCGCGGTGGTCGTGCCGTCACCGGCCACGTCGTTTGTCTTGGTGGCCACGCTCTTGGCGAGCTGCGCACCCAGGTTCTCGAACGAGTCGTCCAGCTCGACCTCGCGCGCCACAGTGACACCGTCGAGCGTCACGGTCGGGCCGCCGAACTTCTTGGCGAGCACGACGTGCCGTCCGCGCGGGCCCAGAGTCACCTTGACCGCGTCGGCCAGCTTGTTGACCCCGCGCTCCAGTGCCCGACGAGCGTCCTCGTCGAAGCTGATCTGCTTGGGCATTTACAACCTCTCTATATGACAAACACCCCGGGAGCCCCGGTGAAGGGGCCGCCGGGGCGTTTGACGTGGAGTGGCAGGTCGTCAGTTGATGACGGCCAGCACGTCGCGGGCGGAGAGGATCAGGTACTCCTCGCCGTTGTACTTGACCTCGGTGCCGCCGTACTTCGAGTAGATGACGACGTCGCCGACGCTGACGTCCAGCGGGACGCGGTTGCCGTTGTCGTCGATGCGGCCCGGGCCGACGGCCAGGACCTTGCCCTCCTGGGGCTTCTCCTTGGCGGTGTCCGGGATGACAAGACCGGACGCGGTCGTCGCCTCGGCCTCGCTGGCCTGAACGACGATCTTGTCCTCGAGCGGTTTGATGTTCACGCTCACGGGTGTGACCTCCATGGGTCTTCCAAAGCGTTGGCAGGTACCTACAGCGGCTCCTGGCCACCCCGCCGTCGCGGGTGCCGGGGCGGTGTCGGGTGCCGTGCAACTAGCACTCTACCCAGTCGAGTGCCAACGCTTCAACGAGGGCACCGGGTCGGGGTCGTGACCCCCGTGACAGCCGGGCGATTCGGATCCGGGTGACGGCATTTCCGGAAGTCCTGCGAATCGGCACACCGCTGGTTATGCTCCCGCCACAAGGGTGGGAATTCACGGCTGGGGACTCGTAATGAGCTATCCACAGGGGCCGCAGTACGGCGGCTATCAACAGCAACCGCAACCGGGTGGCTACCCGCAGCAACAAGGCTACCCGCCGCAGCCTGGATATCCACCGCCATATCCGCCGCCGCAAAAGAACAACAACGCTTTGGTAATCGCGCTCGCAGGTGTCGCGGCGGCCGCCGTGATCGCGTTGGTGCTCGTTCTCGCGTTGTCAGGAAAAGACGACGAGGGCGGCGGCACGGCATCCGGAACCAGCGAGGAGGCGCGGCCACCGGGTGCCCCGGATGTCACTATCCCGGGCCCGAACGCTGGGAACCGGCCTTCCGGGGGCAGTAGGCCGTCGTCCGGCGGTGGCTCAGGCGGTGGTGCGGGTGCGCCGAGTCCTGAGGCTTTGGCCGAGGCCGCCGCGGACGTCATTCAGTCGCGGTCGACGGGCGCGATCGACCAGTTGGCGTGCAGCAGCACGGCGGCGAGCGAGCTCAAGCGCGAGGTGTCCAGGGTGCCCGCGGGTACGACTGCTCAGGTGCAGGGCGTCACGAATTCCGGTTCGACCGCGCAGGCCCGGATCGGCATGGACATGAACGGCCAGACGCAGACCATCACTCTGGAGATGCGCAAGAACGGCTCGAAGTGGTGTGCCAGCGGGATCTGACCCATCGGGTGCGCCGACCCGAACACTTCACGATGGGTACCCCGGGACGCTTGGCTGACCGTTCGCCGACCCGAACACGTCGCCGAGCTGGTCGCGATGGCCCCTGGCTGACCGGTCGGGACCTGACCCGGCTTCGGGGGTTCGAGCCCGCAACGGTTCAAAGTGGCCGGTCCGCGGTGGCCGGTGGTCCGACGCACCGGAACTGTCGTACCCCTGCGGTAACGTAAAAATTAGGGGTTCCCCCAAGGGAATTGTCGCTGCGATGGCGCATGTGCGCGGACGCCGGCATGGGCGGCGGTGGCAGCTGCGGCGGGCGGATCGGCTGCTGGACCATAGCGTGGTGCTGCGCGGGGCCGGTAGATCCTGTCCGCACGGCGGTGGACCCTGTTCGCGGGCCGGTGGCCGATGCCGAGATTGTCCACAGTAGACATACGAACGGCGCCCCGGAGGGCGCCGGTTCGTGGATTCAGTTGTCTTGAGGGAAGCGGGTCATGTGCCCGCGCCGACGAAACTTCGTTTGCGGGACTTGATGATGTTGTCTCGTTCGGACTCGGAGAGCCCGCCCCATATCCCGTACGGCTCGTGTACCGCGAGTGCGTGTCTCCGGCACAGTTCCAGGACGGGGCAGGCGTGGCAGATCGCTTTCGCCCGCGCCTCCCGCCTGCTGCGTGCCGGCCCCCGCTCGCCGTCAGGGTGGAAGAAGAAGGCACTGTCCATACCGCGACAGCTACCTTCCAGCTGCCAGTCCCATACGTCCGCGTTGGGGCCGGGAAGCCTGCGCGTATCCGCCATCGTGGCCCGCCTCCTCGTTGCAGTGGAGAGGACGTCAGTACTCCATTCGGTCCAACGAAGGCGACAGTAGAACCGCGCCAATACTTGTTCAAGGGTGATCACCTAGAGATCACCCAATCCAGTAACCGGTCCACTACGCACAGCGCAGGGTCACCTCGTCGGTGCACTGCGTCGCCGGGAAACGATCACTCCGTCGGAATTTCGATGTATCTATGCGTTACCGACGATGAGTCCACTGTGGCCGGGAGAACTCAGGTTGCCGCGCGGGAGGTCCGGCTTGACCATGAACAGCGTGGCGACGGGGCCGGATTCCATGCTCGGCATCACCCTGCAGGGGGAGGTGCCCGAACCGTCATTGCCGGTGGCAGCCGTGGCGCGCCGGCTCGGCGTCGCGCCGGCGACCCTGCGGACGTGGGACCGCCGGTACGGCCTGGGCCCGCGCGGCCACACCACGGGCAGGCACCGGCGCTACAGCCCGGACGACGTCGCCCGCCTCGAGCTCATGCAGCGCGCACTACTAAGAGGTGCGTCGCCCGCGGAAGCCGCCGAGTACGCACTCAAAGCCCACGCCGAACCCGAGATACCCAAGCCGAAGGCCGTCGAGGAAGTCCCGGACGGTTCCACATTGGCCAAAGGCCTAGGCCGGGCCGCCCTTGCGATGGACACCCCGAGCGTCCAGCAGTTGCTCATCGAAGCCATCGAGGCTGACGGTGTCGTCGCGTGCTGGGACCGGGTTGTCCGGCCGGTGCTCACGGCGGTCGCCGGACGGTGGGCGCACTCGGGTGCGTGCGTCGAGGTCGAGCACCTGCTCAACGAATGTGTCCTGGCCGCGATGATCGCCGCGACCCCGCTGTTGACCCGGGCTCGCAATCCCCGGCCGGTATTACTGTCGTGTGCTCCCGAGGAGCGGCACAGTTTGCCGCTATATGTACTGCGCGCGGCGCTGGCCCGCCGGGAGGTCGGTACTCAGATGCTCGGCGCCGCGCTTCCGGCCGACGCTCTCGCCGCGGCTGTCCGCCGGACGGCTCCGGCGGCGATAGTCCTCTGGGCCCAACTTCCGCGGTACGGCGATCCGGCGGTGTTCCAACGGGTGCCCCGGACCCGGCAGAAGACCAGGATGTTCGGATGCGGTCCGGGGTGGGCCGCGGTCCAGCTACCCGACCAAGTACAACGGCTTGACGCGTTGGCCGAGGCGGTCGACCAGATAGAAGCGGTGGTGGTGGGTGTCCGCAAGTGAAGCACTGCGACGGGCCGCCTTCGGTGACCGTCCGGATGCTCATATATCCACGCCGACGACAGCCAAGGACCGGTGGCTCGCCGCCGTGGTCCTTGGCGGACAAGGCCGGTACGCCGCCGCCTCGTCGATCCTCACCGAGTTGCTCAAGCACCCCGAGCCGGTGATCGCCTCGCTGGCCGCGAGCACCCTCGGCTCGCATCGCCGACAAGTCGGCGGGCACGACGTCGCCCGGCGGCTCGACGCGGCCGCCCTCGCCCGGCTGACCGACACCGTGGACGGCGACTGTGACGGAATCGACACTCTGGGTGCCCGGTCGGACGCGCTGCTGGGGCTCGCGGCCGACGCGCTCGGCACCGGCAGGCTCACCGCGTCACGCCGGCTGATCGCCGCCGCGGATGCCCTCGGCGACGTCGGCTGGCGCGGACAGGTCCGGCTCGGATGGGTCAAGGCCGAAGTGGAGCTTGCCTCCGGAAATTCGTCTGAATCGGTACCGTACGCCGAGTCCGCGCTCCGCCGAGCGCGTGCCGCGGGGGCGACGAGGCACATCGCGAAGTCCGAAATGGTGCTCGCCGCGGCGCTGACCGCCCGGGGCGGTGTCACGGAGCGCATTCGCGCCCGCCACCTGGCGTCAGAGGTGGTAGACCAGGCGATCGAGTACGGATTACTGCCCCTGGTGTGGCCTTGCTCACTCTTGCTCGCCGATCTGGACCCGGACAAGGCCGAACGGCACCGCGGTCGCGCGGCCGGTGCTTTGCACTGTGTGTTACGACGGTCTGACCCGATCGCGCGTCGCCTGGCAGCGTCCTCCCCATGGGTTCCGGACACGCTGCTCACACCGCCGGAACCCACTCAGCCGAGCATCCGGGCGAACTCGTTCACAGAATTACCACCAGATCGTGTCAAGGTCGGCGTGCAAGCGTCCGATAGGGGAGGAGGAACGTCACTCGGCTGCAGGAAGGAGTCCCCGTGACGACGGTCTTGATCTGCGACGACCGGCGCAGCGTGCGGGAGGGTCTCACCCGCGTTATGTCTGCTGTCCCAGGGGTTAGTCGCATCGACTGCGTAGCGCACGGTGACGAGTTGCTCGCCCGCTTCTCCCGCCAGCCGGTGGACGTCGTGCTCGTGGGTACCCAGCGCGCCGTACCGACTGGGGTGGAGGCAACGCGTCGGCTCGTCTCGGCCAACCCGCAGGCCAACGTCATCGTGTTCGGAGCACCGGACGACGCGGGCAGCATCGCCGCCGCGATCGCCGGTGGCGCCCGTGGTTACCTACGCTGGGACGCCTCGCGTCCCGAGCTGGTCGCCGCACTGGCCCACACCCTGGCCAGCACCTCGGTGCCCGCGCCCCGTCAGCCCTCGGACCCGGGTGTCCAGCTGACCGACCGCGAGCTGCAGGTACTGCGCGGGATGAGCCAGGGCAAGAGCAACGGCCAGATCGGCCGTGAGCTCTACCTGTCCGAGGACACCGTGAAGACCCACGCCCGGCGGCTGTTCCGCAAGCTGGGCGTGCGCGATCGTGCCCAAGCTGTCGCGCATGGTTTCCGCCGGGGACTGGTTTCCTAGCGGCGGATCGACGACTATCTACAACGTGGTGCGGCCCGGGGGTTGGTGACCTCGGGCCGTTCCGCATGCCGGAAACGGCAGTTTTCCGCCAAGCGCGAGCCGGTGTCCGTCCCTAGTGGTCGGATCCGACTACAAAGCCCCATCCGGCGGTTAGTCCGCTTGGGGGTGACCGGTACGGTGGGGAAAGTTGTCACCGTGACGGGGGATACTCCGCGCACGGTGACGGTTACTGTCGGACGCCTACGAGTAACGCCAAGGCTGTTGTCTGCGATGACGAATTTGGGGGACGGACTGGACGCTTCAGTGAGCGCTGCCGTCGAGGGTGACCCTCAGGCGGTCGGTCGTGTATTGGCGTCCATACGTCCCCTCGTGGTGCGGTACTGCCGCGCACGGGTCGGTAGGCAGGAACGTTCATTCGCTTCGGCGGACGACGTCGCCCAGGAGGTGTGCCTCGCGGTACTCACAGCTCTGCCGAGCTACCGCGATCAAGGCAGGCCATTCCTGGCCTTTGTGTACGGCATCGCCGCGCACAAGGTGGCAGACGCTCATCGAGCGGCTGCGCGTAACCGTTCGGAGCCAGTGGCCGACGTACCTGACGAACCGGAAACCGACGCGGGTCCGGAACAACGGGCAATGCAGGGCGAGCTGACCAGGCGCATGAAGCAACTGTTGGACGTCCTGCCCGACAAACAACGCGAGATCGTGGTGCTGCGGGTGGTCGTGGGGCTGTCCGCGGAGGAGACCGCCGAAGCGGTGGGATCGACTCCAGGGGCCGTCCGGGTGGCCCAGCACCGCGCTTTGGCACGGCTACGAAAGACTCTGTCAGCGGAGGAGGTGGTCTGAATGGCCGACCGGCACGAAAGTGACGGCAGAGAGTCACCCGAGTCGCCGCAGACCGGCCGATCGGGTGAACATCACCCGGTCACCTCGGGCGCTATGTCCACGGAACGTGACGATACCCACGTTTCGGCAGAAAATGAATACTTTTCGGCACTTGACCTTGAAGAGGCCGACGATCTGGCGCAGGTTCGCGCGGACGACGCGCTGCTTGACGCTCTCGCGGCCAAGACCAACGGCGATGCCGAATCCGTGGACTTCGACGACGAGCAGCTCAACGCGCTGCTGCTCGCGTGGCGCCAGGATGTGGACAGCGTCCCCGTACCGGAGATCGTGGACACCAAAACCGCTGTGGCGACTGTCACCGCGGCACGATCGGCACGGAGACGCAGGCCACGAATGCTCGTCCCGGTCGCGGCGGCTGCCGCCGTGCTCGCGGTCGCGTTCGCAGGAGTAGGGATGGCTGCGCGGGGTGCCGAACCCGGCGACGCGCTCTGGGGTTTGAGCAAGGTTCTCTACGCCGATCACGCACGCTCGGTGGAAGCCGCCAAGTCCGTGCGCACCGACTTGAACGACGCACAGCAAGCACTCGAACAAGGCAAGATCAACGAGGCGAAGGACGCGCTGGCCGCCGCGGGCAGCGCGCTGCCGGACGTCTCCAGCGAGGACGGCAAGGACGTGCTGCAGGCCGAGCACGAGTCCCTGCTCGAGCAGCTGACCATGGGGCCCTACCAGCCTCCGGCGACCTCGATGGCGCCGCGCTCCGACTCGTCCAAGCCGCCGGCGAGCTCCTCGTCGACGACGCCGACGCCGAGCTCTCCGCCATCGCAGCAGCCGTCGAACCCGTCGAACTCCGGCTCGCCGTCGTCCAGTTCGTCCTCGGGCACCCCGCCGAACTCGGGCAGCAACGGCGGCGGTGACCCCGGCAGCGGGCCGCCGCGCAGCGAGACCCCTGGTGATGGCGGCAGGCCTGGTGACGGCGGCGGCGCGGGCACCGAGGCCGTCGAGCCGCAGACCAACAACACAGGTTCCTGAAAAGCGGACAAGTCAACCCTCGTGGGTGGTCACTCGAACCGACTGACCACCCACGAGGGTTGACCCGTTTCTAGCGGGCGCTTTCGGTCGCGGTCACGCCGTCCGCGTAACCACGGCAGTACTCCCAGCTGACGTACGCACCTGGGTCCGGATCGAACGCGGGCTCGTGCGGGCGCATCCGGCCGTCGGTCAGCAACTGCTCCAGGCTGGCTCGCAGCAGGGCCCAGTCGTGGTAGTGCGGCTCTTGGCATTCGCCGCAGTCCACGACCACGCCTTTGACCCCGCGGTGCTCCAGCAGGGCCTGGTAGACGGCCAGATCGGACAGGTCGGTGAGCAGTTCGGCCCGCTCGTCCTCGCCCATCGGGTGCTCGACCTCGTCGTCGTGGTCGATGATCGCCCGGGCGGGGTCGTCCGGGTCGCCCGCGAAGGGGTCTGGTGGCAATGAGTCGTGCGGCACGGTCTCGCACGGTACCGGGCGGGCCAAGGGCCCTGTCCAGATACCATGAGGTGTACTCCTCTCGCCTGGGAAAACGCCAGGCGGACGGACACATCAGGCGTATGAAAGGCCAGCGACCACGATGACCAGCGAGCTCACCGCCCACCAGGTGCCGGGCAAGTTCGCGATGCTCGGTTTGACCTTCGACGACGTCCTGCTGCTGCCCGCCGCGTCCGATGTGGTGCCCAGCGAGGTTGACACCCAATCGAAGCTGTCCCGCAACATAACGTTGCGCGTTCCGCTCGCCTCGGCCGCGATGGACACGGTCACCGACGCGCGAATGGCCATCTCGATGGCCCGGCACGGCGGCATCGGCGTGCTGCAGCGCAACCTGCCGATCGACGTGCAGGCCACCCAGGTGGAGACGGTGAAGCGCTCCGAGGCCGGCATGGTGACCGACCCGGTGACGTGCTCGCCGGAGGACACGCTGGCCGAGGTGGACGCGATGTGTGCGCGTTACCGGATCTCCGGCCTGCCGGTCACCGACGCCGAGGGCGTGCTCGTGGGCATCATCACCAACCGCGACATGCGCTTCGAGGTGGACCACACCAAGAAGGTCAGCGAGGTGATGACCAAGGGGCCGCTGGTCACCGCCCAGGTCGGCGTCTCGGCCGAGCCCGCGCTGGGCCTGCTGCGCCGCCACAAGGTGGAGAAGCTGCCGATCATCGACGGCGCGGGCAAGCTGCGCGGCCTGATCACGGTGAAGGACTTCGTCAAGACCGAGCAGTACCCGCTGGCCACCAAGGACCCGGACGGCAGGCTGCTGTGCGGCGCGGCGATCGGCGTGGACGAGAACGCGCACAAGCGGGCGATGGCCCTGGTGGACGCGGGCGTCGACGTGATCATGGTGGACACCGCGCACGGACATCAGCGCAACGTCATCGAGATGGTCGCCCGGCTGAAGAAGGAACTCGGCGACGTCGTGGACATCGTCGGCGGCAACGTGGCGACCCGGGCCGGCGCCCAGGCCCTGGTGGACGCGGGCGCGGACGGCGTGAAAGTCGGAGTCGGACCGGGCTCGATCTGCACGACGCGCGTGGTCGCGGGCGTTGGCGTGCCGCAGATCAGCGCGATCTACGAGGCCTCGTTGGCCTGCCGTCCCGCGGGCGTGCCCGTGATTGGTGACGGCGGCATCCAGTACTCCGGCGACATCGCCAAAGCGATCGCCTCGGGCGCCTCGACGGTCATGATCGGCAGCCTGCTCGCCGGAACGGCCGAAGCGCCCGGCGAAGTCATCCTGGTCAACGGCCAGCAGTACAAGACATACCGGGGAATGGGGTCGCTCGGCGCGATGCAGGCGCGTGCCGAGGGCAAGTCGTACTCCAAGGACCGGTACTTCCAGGACGACGTGCTGTCCGAGGACAAGCTCGTGCCCGAAGGCATCGAGGGGCGCACGCCGTACCGCGGCCCGCTTGCCAACGTTGTCCACCAGCTCATCGGCGGACTGCGTGCGGCCATGGGCTACACGGGCTCGCACAGCATCGCCGAACTGCAGGAAGCTCAGCTCGTTCGAATCACCGCGGCAGGCCTGAAAGAAAGCCACCCGCACGACATCACCATGACCGTCGAAGCGCCCAACTACGTGAAGCGCTGAACGACGATGGCAGCAGGAGGACACCAAGTGCGGGACCTTGTCGAGATCGGCATGGGCCGGACGGCCCGGCGCGCCTACGAGCTTGACGACATCGAGATCGTGCCGTCGCGCCGGACGCGCTCGTCCAAGGACGTGTCCACGGCATGGCAGCTCGACGCGTACCGCTTCGAGATCCCCTTGGTCGCGCACCCGACCGACGCGATCGTCTCGCCACGCACGGCGGTGGCGATCGGCGAACTCGGCGGTCTCGGGGTGATCAACGCGGAAGGCCTGTGGGCCCGTCACTCCAATGTGGACGATGTGCTGGACCGGCTGGTGGACGCAGCCGAACAGGCCAGCGAGGCGTCCGACGTGACAAAGGTGTTGCAGGAACTGCACTCCGCGCCGATCCAGGCGGACCTGGTGGCCCAGTCGATCAAGGAGATCAGGGACTCCGGAGTGACGGTGGCGGCCCGGGTCAGCCCCCAGCGCGCGGCCGAACTGACCCCGGACCTGGTCGTGGCGGGCGTGGAAATCCTGGTCGTGCAGGGCACGATCGTGTCCGCCGAACACGTGGCCCGCGACGGCGAACCGTTGAACCTCAAGAAGTTCATCGAAGACCTCGACATCCCAGTGGTCGCCGGCGGCGTGCACGACTACCGCACCGCCATGCACCTCATGCGCACGGGCGCGGCCGGCGTCATCGTCGGCTACGGCTACAGCAGCGGCGTCACGTCAACGGACAGCGTCCTCGGCATCGGCGTACCAATGGCAACCGCGATCGTCGATGCGGCGGCCGCACGCCGTGACTACCTCGACGAGACCGGCGGCCGGTACGTACACGTGCTCGCCGACGGTGGCATCGAAACCAGCGGCGACATCGCCAAGGCCATCGCCTGCGGCGCCGACGCGGTCATGCTGGGGGCTCCTCTGGCGGCCGCGAGCGAGGCACCCGGCGGCGGGTTGTACTGGACCGCTGCCGCCGCGCACCCGTCTTTGCCGCGTAGCCGGGTTGTCCCCGCTGCGGAGAGCGAGGTCGATCTGCGCAAGCTGCTGTTCGGCCCGTCCACCGACACCGACGGCATGCACAACCTGTTCGGTGCTCTTCGCCGGGCGATGGCCAAGACCGGCTACTCCGACCTCAAGGAGTTCCAGAAGGTCGGCCTGACAATCCGGGGCTGAGTCCCTTGTCTAGTTGTGCTTGGAGCACGGGCTGAGTCTCTTGGCCAGTTGTGCGCTGATCCGGGACTGAGTTTCTTGCTTGAGCACGGGCTGAGCCTCTTTGTCAAGATGTGCGTCGATCATTCGGGCTGGCCTCGTCCAGTTGTGCGTTGATCATCCGCTGGATCTCGTCCCGGCCCGCGGTGCCCAGCGCGCTGGCGAGTGCGGCCGCGAGCTTCTCGAACGGGTCGGTGAAGGGAAGTTCGCCCAGCGCCGCAGCGAGTTCAGCGACTGTCCACGTTGAACCGGCTGGGTATACTCGGGCGCCGGGAGACCAGCCGTTGTTGATCGTGACGGCGCCGCCCCGCAGCCTTGGAACCGAGTCGCCGTGCAGCCTTGGAACCGATTGGCCGCCTCGGTCGTTGCCGAGTTCGGAAGGCGCGCGGGGGGCGGCGCTGACTGCTTCGGAAGGCGCATGGGAAGCGGCGCTGACCGCGAGTACCTGACCCGTCAGCGGGCAGTCCTCGGTAGCGAGATAGGCGGCAACCGGCGCGATCGCCTGAGGATCCGCGGTGGCCCCTGGCACGGCGCTGGTGAGTCGCGTGCGAGCCATCGACGGCGAGATGCAGTTGACGCGCACGCCGTACCGGCCGAGTTCGAGCGCGCTGGAGATCGTCATCGCCGCGACTCCAGCGTTGGCCGCGGCGTAGTTCGTCTGGCCTGGCAAGGGATTGACCAGGCCGGAACCGGATGACGTGTTCACGATCGCCCGGTCCACGCGGGCAATCCCCTGATCCTCGGGGGCAATCGCCCGGGCAGTGCCAGGAGCCACCTCCGCGGGAGCCATCGTCCGGCCCGCGGGGGCATGGGCCGTCCGGTCCACGGGCTCGCATCCGATCCCGCGCCCCGCGCCGGCATTCGCCCGCCCCGCGCCGGCATTCGCCTGGTCCAGGCGAGCATTCGCCAGGTCTGCGGGGGCATCGGCCGCCTGCCCCGCAGCGGAGCAATCGCCCGATCCGCGGGAATCGGCGGCCCGTCCCGCGCCAGCGCCAGCCTCATACTGCGTACGCCAGTAGCGAGCAGCCCAGTGGCTGACGGCGAACGTGCCCTTCAGCTTGACCGCGACGACATCGTCGAACTGGCTTTCGGTCATCACGTCCATCGCCCGGTCGGCCTTGATCGTCGCGTTGTTCACCACGACGTGCAGGTCCCCGAAGGTATCGACCGCTGCCTGGACCATGCGACGGGCGCCGTCCCAGTCGCTGACGCTGTCGGTGTTCGCCACGGCCACGCCGCCGCGGGCCACGATCTCGTCGACCACCGCGGCGGCGACCCCAGTGTCGCCGCCCGTGCCGTCCGGCTCGACGCCAGGGTCGTTGACCACGACTTTCGCGCCTTCAGCGGCGAAGAACAACGCTTCCTCACGTCCGATCCCGCGACCCGCGCCCGTGATGAGGACGACCCGTCCGGTCAAAGCTCCCACGATGACCCCCAAAGCTGCATGAGATGAATGAATGCATTGAGTGTAGCAATTCATTGGCTGTCGTATAGTCCTCGCGTGACTGAGGGGCGCCGGGAGCGCAAGAAGCAGCGCACACGTCAAGCGCTGATCGAGGCGGCCGTGGAGCTGTTCGAGACCAAGGGCTTCCACGAAACGACAGTCGCTGAGATCGCCGAGGCCGCTGACCTCTCGACCAGGACGTTCTTCCTGCACTTCCCGACCAAGGAAGACGTCCTGCTGGCCAACGCCGAGTGGCGCCTTGACCTCGGCGTGCGAGCAATCGCCGAACGCCAAGCAGGCGAATCGGTCGCCGACGTCCTGAGGCGTGCGGCGCAGGAGATGATCACCGATGCCTGGCAGACCGACCTCCCCGAAGGGCTGGCTGCCCTGCGAGCGCACCTGATCGCGACCGTGCCCGCGCTCCAAGCAGGCCTGGCGCAGCGTTTGCTCGCTGGCCAGAAAGACCTGATTGATGCCGTACACCAGGCGTTTCAACCCTCGGTGATCGATGCCGCCGCACTCGTCGGCGGCCTGCTCGGGGCGATCAATGCCGCAGCCCTTGTCAGCGTCCAGCAGGGCGACCAGCCGGACGAAGTTCGTGCCGCAATGGCCCGCGCTGTCGAAATTGTGCTCGGAACGGGTGATTTCGCGCCCAGGTTGGGTTAACTGGACCTGGACAGCCCGAACTCTGGAAACCGACCTGGGGGTTGGTGTGCGCAAGATCGTGGTCCATGGCGACGGCTTCGCCCTGGCCGAACTCGCCGATGGCGATCGCGAGTACCTGGATGAACACGGCGACAAGGCGTTCGACGTCGACCATGACGGGCGCGACATGCCGATCCAGTATCCCGTCCACCGGCTGGCGATCACCGACGAGAGCGGCAAGGAATTACTCGGTCAGGTGACGTGGCATCCGGTCGGCTACGGACCGTCCTATGGCTGTCTGGCCTGGAATTTCGGTCGGAACCTGCTGCCGAACAAGCGAGGCAAGGGGATCGGCACCGCCGTGCTCAAAGCTCTTGTCCGGCACCTGTTCGCCACGACCGACGTCGACCGGATCGAGGGCAGCACCGACGTCACCAACGTGCGCGCGCAGAAATCCCTTGAAAAGGCGGGATTCATCCGGGAGGGTGTGCTGCGCGGCGCACAGTTACGTGGGGGGAAACGTCAGGACATGATCAGCTACAGCCTGCTGCGGACAGACCCGATGCCGTCGTGACCGCGCGTGAGATCGTGGCGAAGGGTGACGGCTTCGCCCTCGCCAGGATGCTGGACGGCGACATGGACTTCCTCTCAGCCCAAGGCGACGGCGCTTTCGACCCGGACCGGGACGATCAGCCACCGCCGCTTGAGGTGTTCCGGCTGGCGGTGACCACGCCGGACGGCGTCGAACTGCTCGGTGACGTGACCTGGCATCCGGTGGACTACGGGCCGTCGGTGCGGTCGCGGGCGTACGACCTCGGCTTTGGTCTGCTCCCGGCGGCTCGCGGGCGGGGCATCGGCAGCGCCGCGATGCGGGCCTTGGCGCGCTACGTGTTCGATACGACGCAGTCGAACCGCGTCCAGGCGAGCACGGATGTCACGAACGTCCCAGCTCAGCGGGCATTGGAGAAGGCCGGGTTCACTCGTGAGGGCGTCGTGCGGGGCGCACAGCTGCGGGGTGGCGAGCACCGTGACCTCGTCGCGTACAGCTTGCTCCGAACAGAGGTTACTGGCGAGAAACTTACTCCTAGTCAGAACGCGTCCGTCGAACTAGATTCGAGGGATGGTTGACTACGACGTCATCGTCGTCGGCTCGGGTTTCGGTGGCAGCGTCGCCGCGCTCCGGCTTACCGAGAAGGGCTACCGCGTCGCCGTGATCGAGGCGGGCAGGCGGTTCGCCGACGACGAGTTCGCCAAGACCTCTTGGGACCTGCGCCGCTACCTGTGGGCGCCCGCGGTCGGCTGCTTCGGCATCCAGCGCATCCACCTGCTGCGGGACGTGATGGTGCTGGCCGGCGCGGGCGTCGGCGGCGGTTCGCTGGTCTACGCGAACACCCTCTACCGCCCGCTCGACCCGTTTTACCAGGACAAACAGTGGGCGCACATCACCGACTGGCGGGACGAGCTGGCACCGCACTACGACCAGGCGAGCCGCATGCTCGGCGTCGTGACCAACCCGACCGTGACGGCATCCGACGAGGTCATGCAGAAGGTGGCCGCGGAGATGGGCGTCGCGGACTCCTACCACCCGACGCCGGTCGGCGTGTACTTCGGCAAGCCGGGCGAGACGGTCGCCGACCCGTTCTTCGGAGGCGCCGGGCCCGCCCGGACCGGCTGCACCGAGTGCGGCTCGTGCATGACCGGCTGCCGGGTGGGCGCCAAGAACACGCTGATGAAGAACTACCTGTACCTGGCCGAACAGGCCGGCGCCAAGATCATTCCGCTGACCACGGTCACCGGGCTGAGCGAGCGCCCGGACGGGTCGTTCGAGGTCGCGATCCGCAAGACAGGCAAGCGATTCCGGCACACGCTGACCGCGTCGCATGTGGTGCTCGCGGCCGGGACGTGGGGCACGCAGCAGCTGCTGCACCAGATGCGCCGGTCCGGCGCGCTGCCCCGGCTTTCCGCCAGGCTGGGCGAGCTGACCAGGACGAACTCCGAGGCGATCATCGGCGCCGGCCGGTTCAAGGTCGACCCGGACAGGGACTTCAGCCACGGCGTCGCGATCACGTCGTCCATCCACCCGGACGCGAACACGCACATCGAGCCCGTGCGTTATGGCAAGGGCAGCAACGCGATGAGCCTGCTGCAGACGATCGCCACCGATGGCGCTTCCGACGTGCCGCGTTGGAAGCAGGCGCTGCGGTTCATGGCGAAACACCCCATCCAGACCGCGCGGTTGCTCAACGGATATCGGTGGAGCGAGCGGACGGTGATCCTGCTCGTGATGCAGTCGCTGGACAATTCGATCACGACCTATGTGGACAAGCGCGGAAAGTACACGTCCAAACAGGGTCATGGTGAACCGAATCCGTCCTTCATCCCCGCCGGGCATCAGGCGAACCAGTTGACCGCCAAGCACATCGGCGGGGTCGCGGGCGGAACGTGGGGCGAGATCTTCGATGTCCCGCTCACCGCGCATTTCATCGGCGGCTGTCCGATCGGCGAGGATTCGTCGACCGGCGTGATCGATCCCTACCACCGGGTGCACAACTATCCCGGTCTGTCTGTTGTGGACGGGGCGGCGATCACGGCCAATCTGGGTGTCAATCCGTCGCTGACCATCACCGCGCAGGCCGAACGCGCATTCTCCTTGTGGCCCAACAAGGGCGAAGCAGATCCACGTCCGGATCAAGGATCACCGTATCGCCGGATTGACGCGGTCGCGCCGAAGGCACCCACCGTGCCCACATCGGCTCCGGGGGCGTTGCGGTAAAGGACACTACTCATTTCGAGTGACATTTTGTAGTCTCACCTCGGCAGTTATGCATCTGACGACAATGTCGTGCGAAGAGTCGCCGGACGCCCGATGATGGAGAAGTCGGGAGGAGTCGGGGATGATGGATCGGCGTGCGTTTTTGCGGGCCGCGGGACTGGCCGGGGCCGGTACTGTTTTCGCGGGCTGTTCATCCACCGGAACAACGACGCCCGGCGGGCAGCCGACGACAACGTTGCCTTTGCCGCCGACCACGACGACGGTGACCGTCCCGCCGCCCCCACCGAACTGGGAATCGTTGCGCGCCAGGATCAGCGGAACGCTTCTGCTGCCCGGCGACAAGGACTTCGACACGGTACGGCAGGTCTACAACCCGCTGACCGACACACGAAAACCGGTCGCGGTGGCGCGGTGCAAGACCACTGAGGACGTCCAGGCCTGTGTCGCGGTCGCGGCCGAGTCGAAAGTCCCGATCGCGGCTCGAAGCGGCGGGCACAGTTACGCGGGTTACTCGATTCCGGAATCGGGCCTGCAGGTCGATCTGTCGGAGATGAAGGCGATCGCGGTCCGTCCAGATGGGACAGTGCGGGTCGGAGCGGGCGCCCGGCTGCTCGATGTCTACACAGAACTGGCGAAAGCGGGAAAATGCCTGCCTGCCGGGTCGTGCCCGACGGTCGGGATCGCCGGGCTGACATTGGGTGGCGGAATCGGTGTGTTGTCCCGTAAATTCGGCCTGACCTGTGACCGTCTCGACGCGGCCACCGTTGTGACGGCGGACAGCCGTATCGTCGAGGCCTCCGGGTCCGCGGGAGCCGATCTGTTCTGGGCATTGCGCGGCGGCGGTGGCGGGAATTTCGGAATAGTCACGGAGTTTGTCTTCGCCACAGTTCCCGCGCCCGCGCTCACTGTGTTCACAATGCGATTTCCGGCCGGGTCGACAACGGACGTTCTGGGCGCGTGGCAGCAGTGGATCGGCACCACACCACCGGAACTGTGGTCCAACATCATCGTCGTCGGCGGGGCCCAAGCGCCCTCCTGTGAGGTCAGCGGCTGCTTCGTCGGCTCGCCGGGCGAGCTGAACGGCCTGCTGGCCGGGTTGAAGGTCCGGCCGTCTTCCCGTGTGGTGCAAGCAAAGGAATACCTCGACGGAATGCGGTTCTTCGCAGGCAGCAGCCAGCGGCAGGCCTTTGTGGCCTCCTCGCGGATGCTGTCAGGCCCGGTGGATCCGGCCAAGATCACCCGGGTGATGACCGGCCGTCCAGGGCTGGACCTGCTGATCGACGCCCTCGGCGGAGCGGTCGCGGAGATGGCGCCGTCCGATACGGCCTTTCCGCACCGGAAAGCCTTTGCCAGCGCCCAGATCTACATGAAGACGGACGCGGCAGGCGCGGCGCGCGCCACCACACAGGTCGGCGAGGTCCGGGACGCGCTGACCGAGTTCTCCGGCGCGACCGGATACGTCAACTACATCGACCCGACCATGCCGGACTGGGCGACCGCGTACTACGGCGCGAACCTGCCCCGCCTGCAGCAGATCGCCAAAACCTTGGACCCGAACCGGGTTTTCGCCTTCCCACAAGCCATCCCGCAGCCCGCGAGTTAGCTGCCGAGGCACACGAACGGCCGGCGCAGCGGATCGACGGCCACCGCGTCGGCCAGCGCCACCGCAGGCGAAGCGCCCGAAGCCAGAGCCCGGTGATAGTCGTCCATTGCCGCGGCGGCAGGCAGATCGCCGACACGGCTTGCCGCCGCGACAACGGTTCCGACGCCACCGGCCAGCAACGCCCCGGCGAATCCCAGAGCCTCGTCACCTGGCCGGATCCGGCTCAGCGCGAGCTCGCAGGCGGCGAGCACGACCTGCCGGGGAGGTTGCTGCAGTCGCGCCAATTCGTGCGCGAACAGAGCGCCGTCCACCAGTTCGAGCCGCGAGAACAGCGCGTTCTCGGCCTCGTGTTCCCCGTGCGCGGCAACGTGAACGAGCGAGGCTCCGTCGAAGCTTTCCAGCACCGCGAACGAAGTCGCGTCGTCATCGGCGAGCAGCTTGGCCGTCTCGTAGTGTGCGGCCAGCTTGTCGATCTCACCGATGGCAGCCGACAACCCAGGCCCACGAACCAAAGCAGTATGTCCGGAGTGGACTGGCGAGCTGGATGCCGCGACCCACGCGGTCGCCGACGGCGCGACCACCACGGGCCGGGATCGCAGTGAAGGCAAAGCGCCCCAAGGCACCGCGTAGAGCGCACCGGTCGGGACGATCACCAGATCCCCGGTCAGCTCGGCCAGCGGATGCATCAGCTGTGTGTCCAGCGCGACCGCGTGCTTACGGGCCGAGGTCGAGATCGCCTCGAACAGAGGTTCTGGCAAGTGGTCCGGTGCCATCGCGTTGAGATCCGCGTGCAGGCGCAACGCGTTCTCGGTCGCTTTGGCCGCGGACCCGAGCCGCACCAGCTGGACGCGGCCTTGCGTCAGCACCACAGCCAGCATGGCGTCGCCGGACACCGCGAAGCTGATCAAAGTCCGGGAACCGAGCTGTGCCAACACCTCCGAGACGGAGGCGACCGGGCGGGGTTTGCCCCAGCGGGAGGCCGCGTGCCAGCCCAGGCGCATCGCGGCTCGTTGGCGTTCGGCGTAGCGTGAGCGGAGTTTCGTCGTCGGGCGACCGTCCAGTTTGGCCTGTCGCAGCGTGTAGCCGAGGTTGCGGATCTCCGCGATCAGCTCGACCAGTTGCGGGTCGTCGATGCCGGAAACCGGTTCGTAGCGGTACATCTGCGCGCGCGTCTGCTCGAGCCAGCCGAACATCCGGCGGGCTTCGGCCGGGGACTCGCCGCCGTCGAGCACGAGCTGGACAGCGAGGTCGCCGAGTTCCTGGCCGTGGATCGCGGTCGCCGACACGAGCTCCAGCCCGCCCATCCGGTCACGCGCGTGGCTGAGGTCGTTCAGGCCGGCCCGCGCCTGGGCGAAGGCCTTGCGTCGATTTCCTACGGCTGCGGCAAGTTCGGCACGAGTCAAGCGCAGCAACATCCGTTGCTCGATCGGAGCGAGCGGGCCTGGCCTGCTCAACGCATCGAGCAACGCTGCCGCCTCGGCGATGTTGCCGCGTCGCACTTCCAGGCGTGCGGCCAACGTGCGTGCGATCGCGGCTTCATCCATCAGCCGTACGGATGTCAGATCATCTGCCAACTGACTGGCACGCGACGGAAGCGACGCGGGGACGCTCGTGTCCCTCCAGGCCCGTGCGACGTCGATGCGGAGTCCGACCAGCGCTGCGACGGCCGCCCATGCGTCACTGCCACGGCGTTTGAAACGGCGTCGCGCCGAGTTGGCCATCTTGTGGCCGAGGGAAAGGTTGTCCTCCATCAACGCGGCCGTCGCACGCATCAACTCGGCCTCGGCGAGGTCCTGCTGCACGCGTTCCACCTGCATCTGCGGCAACACGTCGTCGAGGTGCTTGGCGACCTCGTCGGCCAGGCCCGCGGAGATCAAGGCCTGTGACTGGTCGATCCGCAGCCGGGGCAGCATGAACGGGGCCAGCTCAAGGTAGTCGCGCTCGGCCTGCTGGTAGTACCGCAGCGCTTCGGGGATGTCACCCGAACGCTGGTACAGGTCACCCAATTGGTGACGGATGTAGGCCACGCGCAGGGCCAGGTTGTTGTCCAGGCCGAGGGTGATGGCCATGTTGAGGTTGATGAACGCCGGCTCGATCCGGCCCATCTCCAGGTACGCCTGGCCGCGGTTGGCCAGCGACGCGATCATCGAGTCGATCACCCTGACCGGGTCCTCGGCGCCGATCTCGATGTGCCGTTCGTTGTGCGCGATCGCCGAGTCCAGCAGCGGGATGCTTTCCTCGTACCGTCCACTGCGGATCAACATGCCCGCGTGGTTGCCGTCGATCGCCGCGCCCAGTTCGGCTTTCGCCCGTTCGTCGGTCAGTGCTTCGACCGAGGGACGCAGCTCGGCGATCCGGGCGATGCCGCGCGCGACCGTGCCGTACTCCGCCTCGCCGAACGCGAGCGTGATCAGGATGCGGGTACGGATCCGGATCCACTCGACGTCGTGGCTCGGGCCCGCGTTCTCCAGCAGGGCAAGTGCTTTCCGCAGCAGGCTGCGTTCCTGCTTGTAGCGGCCGGAGTGGCCGACCTCCAGCGCGCGGCGGTGCAGTTGCCTTGCCTCGCCGACCACATCGGCGATTGACCGGTGCGTCCGTTCGGTCGGGCGTGTCGGCGGCACTGGTCTATGAGACCACAGAAGGTCAACTAGGCGTGCCCGCCGACCGGCTGTAGCCGGGCGACGGGCACGTGATCAACATCAAGGCGTCTTCTCGGGCTCCGTCTGGTGGTGGACCGGGCCGTCAGGCTGGGTGCCACCGCTGCTGTCGACCGGTCCGCCCTGGTGGTGCACCGGGCCGTCGGTCGTGTCGCCACCTTCCTCGGTGTCGATGTCGACGGTGACCGGAACGCCCTGGTGGTGCACGGGGCCTGTCGGCCGCAGCGGCGCCTTCTTGGGCTTGACCAGACCCTCGAGGTCTTCGTTCTCGGTATTGGCGGTCGTCATGAGCAGTCCCTCCTCGTAACGCGCACTGGGCACGTTGTCCCCTGACCAGAGTCACCGAGCGGCGGTTTGTCGACTCTGGGTGATCAAGCGCGGTTCTCCCCTGGGAACCGGCCTGAATGTACCGCACGAATGGAGGAATGGGAATTACTGAGGGAAACAGGACCTAGATCGAATTACTCCGATTGTGACTTAATTGATCCGATTAGAGGCTAACGTTTGTCAGCACCGTTATCCGCTCCTCGGTCAGGTCGATCATGGCTGATCGGACGCCTTCCCTGCCGAAGCCGGAACCCTTGACGCCGCCGTATGGCATCTGGTCTGCACGGAATGACGGAACGTCACCGATGATGACGCCGCCGACTTCCAGTTCGGCGCCCGCGCGAGTCGCGGTCGGCAGATCACGGGTGAACACGCCGGCCTGCAATCCGTAGGCCGATGAATTCACCCGATCGAATGCGTCGTCGTTACCGTCCACAATTGACACGGCGAGCACCGGGCCAAAGACCTCCTCGGCCCAGACCTTGCTGTCCTCCGGCGCGTCCAGCAGCAGCGTCGGCTCGACCAGCGTGCCCTCGCGATGCCCGCCTGCCAGCAGTTTCGCGCCGCGTGACGTCGCTTCCTCGATCCACGACTGGATACGGGCCGCGGCTGCCTCGTCCACCACGGGACCGACCTCGACGTCCGGGTCGTGCGGGTCGCCGTTGCGCAGCCCGCGAACCGCGTCGACGAGCTTGCCGATGAACTCGTCGGCGATCGCACGGTCCACAAGCACCCGCTGCACCGCGATGCACGACTGCCCGGCCTGGTAGTTGCCGAACGTGGCGATCCGCTGGGCGGCGAAGTCCAGGTCCGGCCAGTCCGCGCAGACCACGGCCGCGGCGTTGCCGCCCAGTTCGAGCACGAAGTGCTTGCGCGGCGCGGCATCCATCAACGACCAGCCGACCGGGCCGGACCCGGTGAACGACACCACCGGCAGCCGCTCGTCCCGCACCAGTGCGGCCGTGGCCTCGTTGCCGACGGGCAGCACCGAGAACGCGCCGTCCGGCAAGTCGGTCTCGGCCAGCAGTTCGCCGAGCACCAAAGAAGACAGTGGGGTACGCGGCGCGGGCTTGATGATGATCGGCGCGCCGACCGCGAGCGACGGCGCGACCTTGTGCGCCACCAGGTTGAGCGGGAAATTGAACGGCGCGATGCCCAGCACCGGCCCGCGCGCGAACCGGCGGACCAGCGCGACCCGGCCGTCCGCACTTGGGTCGGTGTCCAACCGCTGAATCTCGCCGCCGAACCGGCGGGCCTCCTCGGCGGCCACCCGGAACGTCGAGATCGCCCGCTTGACCTCGACCTCGGCCCACTTCAACGGCTTGCCGTTCTCCGCGGTGATCAGCTCGGCCAGTTCCTCGGCCTGCTCGGCGAGGCCACGCGAGACGTGCTCGAGAGCGTCGGCCCGGACGTGCGCGGGCGTGCGCCGGAATTCGGCGGCGACGGCCGCTGCCGCCGCGACGGCCCGCTCGATCTGCTCGGGACCCGGGATCGCGACCGTGGCCACCTCGGAATCATCGAACGGGTGATGCACGGTCAGTGCTTCCACGCCCTGTTCCGGGCGTCCCGCGATCCAACAGGGCCGAGGCGTAGGCGTGTAAGCATCCGAAGAAGTCACAGTGTCCAACGTAGTCACTCCAGCGAGTACGTGACCAACCACCGGGCGTGAGGCTGTTCACCCACTTAGTAGATCGGCAGCCACGCCTGGGATGCTTGACCTGCGTCATCCGAGAGGAGCAAGTCAGTGTCTGACGCCAGCGCCCGGCCAGTGCTCGTCGTCGACTTCGGGGCCCAGTACGCCCAGCTGATCGCCCGCCGCGTGCGCGAGGCCCAGGTGTACTCCGAAGTCGTTCCGCACACCGAGCCCGTCAAGGAGATGATCGCCCGCGACCCGGCCGCGATCATCCTGTCCGGCGGGCCCGCGAGTGTCTTCGTCGACGGCGCCCCGAGCGTCGACCCGGCCCTGTTCGACGCCGGTGTGCCGGTGTTCGGCATCTGCTACGGCTACCAGGCGATGGCCCGCGGCCTCGGCGGCACGGTCGAGGCGACCGGGATCCGTGAGTTCGGCCGGACCGAGCTGTCGGTGTCCGGCGGTGTGCTGCACGACGACCTCCCCGGCAAGCACCCGGTCTGGATGAGCCACAACGACAGCGTCACCAAGGCACCGGAAGGCTTCGAGGTCACCGCTTCCAGCGACGGCGCCGCCGTCGCCGGGTTCGAGAACGTCGAGCGCAGGCTGGCCGGCGTGCAGTACCACCCCGAGGTCGGGCATTCCCCGCACGGCCAGGAAGTGCTGCGCCGCTTCCTGCACGAGATCGCCGGCATCCGTCCCGAGTGGACGGTCGCGTCCATTGTGGAGGACCAGGTCGCCGCGATCCGGGCGCAGGTCGGCGACGGCCGGGCGATCTGCGGGCTCTCCGGCGGGGTCGACTCCGCGGTCGCCGCCGCACTGGTCCAGCGGGCCATCGGCGACCGGCTGACGTGTGTCTTCGTCGACCACGGCCTGCTGCGTGCCGGTGAGCGCACGCAGGTGGAGCGCGATTTCGTTGCCGCGACCGGCGTCAACCTGGTCACTGTGGACGCTCGGGAACGCTTCCTGGACGCGCTGGCCGGGGTGACCGACCCGGAGGAGAAGCGCAAGATCATCGGCCGCGAGTTCATCCGCGTCTTCGAGCAGGCGGCGCGCGATCTGAAGACCGAGGAAGGCGTCGACTTCCTCGTCCAGGGAACGCTTTACCCGGACGTCGTGGAGTCCGGCGGCGGCGCGGGCGCGGCGAACATCAAGAGCCACCACAACGTCGGCGGTCTGCCGGACGACCTGGAGTTCCAGCTCGTCGAGCCGCTGCGCACGCTGTTCAAGGACGAGGTCCGCCGGGTCGGCCTGGAACTGGGGCTGCCGGAGACGATCGTGCACCGCCAGCCCTTCCCCGGGCCGGGCCTGGCGATCCGGATCATCGGTGAGGTCAGCGAGCACAACCTGGAGATCCTGCGCGCGGCCGACTCGATCGCCCGTGAGGAACTCACCTCCGCAGGCCTTGACCGCGACATCTGGCAGTGCCCGGTCGTGCTCCTCGCGGACGTCCGAAGCGTTGGCGTGCAAGGAGATGGCCGGACGTACGGGCACCCGGTCGTGCTGCGTCCGGTGTCGTCGGAGGACGCCATGACGGCGGACTGGACGCGACTGCCCTACGACGTCCTCGAGCGGATTTCCACCCGTATCACCAACGAGGTGCCCGAGGTCAACCGTGTCGTCCTCGACGTCACGAGCAAGCCCCCGGGCACCATCGAATGGGAGTGAACCCCTCGTGAGTGTTTTGGCCGGTTAGAACCGGCCGAAACACTCACGATGCTTGATCAGCCGCCGCTGTTGGTGCGGATCCAGCTGGCCAGCGCGGACGTGTCGACGTAGATCGACGGGCCGGTCGCGCAGGTCGAGCTGCCGTTGCCGGACCGGCTGGTGGCGCCGATCAGCTGCCACACGCCGTTGACGCGCTTGACCTGCGGGCCACCGGAGTCGCCGTAGCAGGCACCCGAGTTGCCACCCGGGTTGTTGGTGCAGATCTCAGTCGCGCCCCGGATACCGAGGCAGCGGCTGTCAGCCACGATCGACGTGTCCAGCTCCTGCAGGCCGATCGGCGCGCCACAGCCACCGCGGACCGGGCAGGTCTGGCCCCAGCCGATGATGCGGGTGGCCGTGCCGGTCGCACCGGACGTCGCCGCGATGGCGATGGGCGCCTGCGGCACCGAACTCGCCAGCTGCAGCACGGCGAGGTCGGCGGACGGGTGAGCGATCCGGCGGGACACACGCGCGACCGAGCCGCCGCTGGTGCGGTTGGTCGTGCCGACGCGCACCTGGTACGGCTGGCCGCAGTGTGCCGCGGTGACGACCCAGTTCGGCTTGATCAGCGAGCCGCCACAGGAGTGGCCGCCTGAGCTGGACTGCAAAGAAACCATGAAGGAATAGACTTCAGAGGCCGGGCGGCCGTTGACAATCATCGGTTCGACGCCTGTTGGCTGATCCGCCTGGGCTGCCGCGGCTGGGATGACCAGACCGGCGAGCGCGACTCCAGCGGTGAACAGGCCGGCGAGCAGGGACCGTGCCTTCATTCCAGTTCTCCTTTTGTGGTCCCGGAAGGTGATCCGGGTCACGGAGAACCGTAGAAAGGGCCGTTATAGCAACGTAACCGTCAGAAGTAGGGAAGAAATCCCATTTGCCTCAAACGAGTCGGCGGTCCGATGCCCAGCGGGAGAGCTCATACCGGTTCGACAACTGGGTTTTGCGAAGCACGCTCGACACGTGCGTCTCCACCGTCTTGACCGAGATGAACAGCTCAGACGCGATCTCCTTGTACGCGTAACCGCGTGCCAGCAACCGAAGCACGTCCCGCTCGCGCGGGGTCAGCAGGTCGAGTTCGGGGTCGCTGATCGGCGCGGAGCCCGGCCGGTCGGCGAACGCGTCGAGCACGAAACCCGCCAGCCGCGGCGAGAACACCGCGTCCCCTTCGGCGACCCGCACGACCGCGCGCACGAGTTCCTGGCTGGAGATCGTCTTCGTGACGTATCCACGCGCACCGGCACGGATCACGGTGATCACGTCTTCGGCCTGGTCGGAAACCGACAGGGCGAGGAACACCACCGCGGGGTGCGTCGGGCGGACCTGGCGCAGTACCTCGGCGCCGCCGCCGTCCGGCATGTGCACGTCCAGCAGCACCACGTCGGGCAGCTTCGCGGCGATCCCGGCGACCGCCTCGCCGACTGTGCCCGCCTCGCCGACCACCTCGACCTCGTCGGTGATCGAGTCCAGTTCGGTGCGCACGCCCGCACGGAACAACGCGTGGTCGTCCACCAGGAAGACCCGAACCTTACGGGTGGTTTGCGAGGACTGCACTGTGTCGCTCACGCCTTGGCCTCTCTTCCGGCATTGCGCGCCGAAGCGGTCGTCCTCGGCATCTCGAGGTGCACTTCGGTGCCTTCGCCGAGGGCGGTACGGATGCGCACCGAACCCCCGTTGCGGTCCATCCTGCCCTTGATGGAGTCGGCAAGGCCATGCCGGTCGCCCGGAACAGCCGTTTCGTCGAAGCCTTTGCCCCGGTCCCGCACGAAGATGTTCACACGATCCGGTTCCACCTCGGCGTACACGCTGACCTCGGCCACCCCGGCGTGCTTGGCCGCGTTCACGGTCGCCTCCCTGGTCGCCTGGACCAGCGCGGTCAGCTTCTCGTCCAGCTCACAGTCGCCGACGACCACCTGCTGGACCTTGATCGCGAACGTGTCCTCCACCTCGCCGCACGCCACCTCGACGGCTTCTGAGAGCATCGACGGCTCGCTGTTGACCTGGTGGGTTCCTTCGCCGCGGCTGTAGCCGGACGGGCCGTACAACCAGGTCCGCAGCTGACGTTCCTGGCCACGCGCGAGCCGAAGCACCTCGCGTGGCGTCTCAGCCTGCTTCTGGATCAGCGCAAGCGTTTGCAGTACGGAGTCGTGCAGGTGAGCGGCGATCTCGGCGCGCTCTTCGGTCCGGATGCGCTTACGGCGCTCGTCGCCCAGGTCACGCACGACCCGCAACCACCACGGCACGGTCACAGCCGCGACACCCAGCAGTACAGCCAGCACAGCGGCGACGACGAACTGAGGTTGGTCGTAGTTGCCGACGGCCTGCAGCAAGAACGCGGCGACACCCGATACGACCAGCCCGATACCGGACAACGTGCGTACGAAAGCGCCGCGCTCGCCCTTGCGCCGCTCGTCGGCCTCCCGCCAGACGATCGCGGAGCCGATCACTGCCAACGCCAACGCCGCACCGGCCCAGCCGTTGAACGTGCCGGTCAGCGAGCCACCGGCGATCGCGACACCGACGCCCAGCGCGATCAGTCCGATCGCCTGCTGACGCTCCTTGGTCGAGATCGGCGTCGCCTCGGCGTCCGGATCCTGCTGCGGCACGAACGCCCACAACAGGCCGTACACGATCACGCCGACGCCACCGGCGGCCGCCAACGCGGCGAACGCCAGCCGTACCCACAGCACGTCGACGTTGAGATGGTCGGCGACGCCACCGGCGATGCCCGCGATGGTCCGTCCGGAGCGCCGCCGGTACATCCGGTTGAACTCCTGGCCGGTCAAGGCATTGGTGTCTCGCCTGAGCTGCAAACCCACACAAGAATGGTCACACGCGCGCGCAAACAGGTCATCAGGGAAGGACCCGGGGACAAGCTCAGGGGCGGTCCCTGATGTGCGAGCCCCCGGTCGCGGCTCATCCTTGTCACTGTGAGTGGAACGCAGCGACAGCAGGACCATCCGTTGGCCGGGGCGGAGGACACGCTGAAGGACTTCTGGACGAACCGGCCAAGGCGGCCGCGGCGCGGCCGGAAAATAGCGGGTGTCGCGGCGGCCATCGCCAACCGTTACCAGATCGACCCGGTGCTCGTCCGGGTCCTTTTGGTGGTCTCGGCCATCATCGGCGGCGCCGGCCTGATGATCTACATCGCCGGCTGGCTGTTCTTCCCGGACGAGCGCGACCAGGAAGCACCGCTGCCCGCGCTGGTCGGCCGTGGCCGCAGCAGCACCGGGTGGTTTTTCACCTTGTTCCTGTGCGCGGTGCTGTTCGGCGCGTCGATCTGGACTTTCAACGGTGAGGGTGGTGCGGGGATCGTCGGCCTCGCCTTGCTGTTGACGGGTCTGTTCCTGCTCCACCGCGGACGTGGCTCGCTCGCGCCGCAGACCTCGCCGCCGCCACCGCTGGCCGCTCAGCCGACGATGCCGCTGGCGACGGACATGAACGCCCAAACGACCCAGCAACCTGTACCGCCGCAGCCAGAAGAGCGGACAGGCCCGCCCGCATGGGACCCACTCGGTGCCGCGCCGTTCGCCTGGGATCTGCCGGATCCAGCCCCGGCTCAGCCTGAGCCCCAACCGCCCGCGCCGAGGCGCAAGCGGTCCGCGATCGGCGGGATCACACTCGGTGCCGCGCTAGCCGTCGGTGGTGCGTGCGCGCTGGTCGCGCCGCAGGTCTCCTGGCTGACACCGGGGCACATCATCGGGATCGTGCTGGCCATCGTCGGCCTCGGCATGGTCGGTGGCTCGCTGATGGGCGGCGGGCGTGGCCTCATCGGTCTCGCGGTTCCGTTGGCACTGGCCGGTTTCGTCTTCACGACCGCGACGAGCGGGCCCCCTCAGTACGACGGCGGGCAGGACTGGGGCACCATCACGTCCCGGCCGACATCGGTGGCGATGGTCGCACCCAACTACAGCGTCGGTGGCGGCACCGTCGACCTGGACCTGACCGCCTTGCCGAACGAGGGCGAAGTCCGGACCTCGCTCTACGCCGGACTGGGCAACGTGTCGGTGCTCGTCCCCGCGAACGCGGACGTGGACATCGTCTGCGAAGCCGGGCTCGGTTCGGTCGACTGCCTTGGCCAGGAACAGAACAAGTCCGACGCGCATGTCAGTACGGTCGACAACGGCGCCGACGGTGCCGGCGGCCTCAAGATCTACTTGGACGCCCGGGTGAACTCCGGGACCGTGGAGGTGCGCCGTGGCTGACGACACGGAGAAGACCGAACGCAAGCGCGTTGACCTGCTGACCCTTTTCGCCGGACTCGCGACGCTGCTGCTCTCGGCCTACGTGCTGACCGACGGGCAGACCTGGCTGCCGTCCTTCGACCCGCGCTGGCTGCTCGCCGGCGGCGCGGTCCTGGTGGGCCTGCTGCTACTCGGCAGCTCGGTCCGCCGTCGCAACCGCTGATCCGACCGGGGCCGCGGCCACAGCGGGAACCACGAGTTCCGGCTTGGCCGCGGCTTTGGGCTGCCAACGGGTCATGCCCACCCCCAGGAGGACCACGACCATGCCGGCCACCACTCGCAAGGTCACCGGCTCGCCCAGCACGATCGCGCCGAGCAGCACGGAAACCACCGGCAGCAAGTAGCCGACGGCGGTGGCCGCGACCGCGCCCTCGTCCGCGATCAGCCGGTAGTTCAGCGCGAACGCGAACCCGGTACCGAAAACGCCAAGGATCACCACGGCGATCACGCCGAGCGGGTGCCAGGTGATCGGCTCGAAGCCGTCGATCGGCAGCAGCAACGTGCTCAGCCCGGCCGCGGTGACCAGTTGTGCGGCCGACAAGGCGATCGGCGCCGTGCCCTTGCCGGACAGCTTGAGCCCGATGTACGTGTAGCTGACGGCGTAACTCGCCGCGGCGCCGAGGATCGCGAGGGCACCCCAGCTGGTCAGCCCGCCTGCCTGCCACGGCGCGAAGATCAACAGTGTGCCGCCGAATCCGACGACCATACCGAGCATGCGCAGCGAGAACAGGTTGCGTTCCTGCCGGATCAGCACGCCGATCAACAAGGCCCACAACGGTGTTGTGGCATTGAGCACACCGGCGATGCCGGAGTCGACCGTCTGCTCACCGAAACCGAAGAGGAAGAACGGCAACGCGTTGCCGAAGAACGCGGCAAACGCCAGGTGAGCCCAGATCTTGGGGTTCTTCGGCAGCCGCTGTCTGCCCGAGTAGCACAGCACGACGAGCACGGCGGCGCCGAGCAGGATCCGGCCGATCGCGATCTGCCCTGGGGACATGGCCTGCAGCGCGAACTTGATCCAGAGGAAGCTGGATCCCCACAGCAGAGCCAAAACACCCATCCGCACCAGCGTGCCCTTGCTGCCCACCGCGAACTCCCATCGTTGATCTCGACCCAACGATGCATCCGCTAACTAGCCAGAACAAGTGAATATAAGTGCATCGACCGTTAAGCAAAGCTGTATGGTGGTGGCATGCTCGACGTACGCAGGATGCAGCTGCTCAGGGCGGTCGTGACCAGCGGATCCGTCACCTCGGCTGCGGGAAATCTCGGCTACACGCCGTCCGCGATCAGCCAGCAGTTGGCCGTGCTGGAGAAGGAAGCCGGTGTGGCCCTGCTGGAACGTGTGGGGCGTGGCGTCCGCGCGACCGCGGCGGGACGTCTGCTGACCGAGCACGCGGCGATCATCAGCAAGAACCTGTCCGACGCCGAAAGCGCGCTGCGTGACCTCAAGGAGGGCAAGACCGGGCAGCTGTCGATCCGGTACTTCTCCACGGCAGGCGTCGCGCTCGTCCCGCCGGCCATGGCCCAGTTGAAGAAACACCACCCCGGCGTCCAGATCGACCTCAAACTGATCGACCCGGAGGACCCGCTGCCCGAGGTCGAGGAGGGCCGGGCGGACGTGGCGATCGTGGTGTTCCCCCGGATGAACCCGCCCCGCCGCGGCGTTCAGCTGATCCACCTGATGCACGACCCGCTGCGGGCCGTGTTGCCGCGCGGCCACCGCCTGGCGAGCAAGCGGTTCGTGGACCTCGCGGACCTGGCGGAGGAATCGTGGGTCAGCACGGACATGGTGCCGGGCCCGTGCTCGGATCTGATGCTGAACGCTTGCGCCGCAGCGGGTTTCACCCCGAACATCGCCGTGGAGTCGGAGGATTACGCGAGCTCACAAGGCTTTGTGGCGGCGGGCCTCGGCGTCGCGTTGATTCCCAAGCTGGGGCTGGACACCACGCACTTCGGGGTGGTCGCCAAGCGGGTCCGCAGACCGGAGCCGATCAGGGAGATCTACGCCGCGATCCGCGAGTCAAGCGCGGAAAACCCGGCGGTGCAAGCGTTTCTCACGGCATTGCACGAGGTGGCGGCCCGGATCACGAGCTGATCAGGCGGCGCCGGACTTGAAGCTGTCGATCATCAGCTTGCCGTTCTGGACGACCACCACGAACGAGTAGGACTCGCGGCTTTCCGAGCCGTCCTTCTTCTTGAACCGCACGGTGCCGCGGACGTTGCCGTTGTCGTCCTGACTCGTGTCGGTGATGCGGACATCCTGCATGCCGCCGTAGAAACTGAAGTATCCGTCCCGGCCGCCGGACAGGCCTTGCGCCTTCGGGGTGAGCAGAGCCCACCCCGCGTCAGGGTTCTCCGGCAGCAGGTCGTAGTAGCCCTCGACGAAGTTCGCCGCGTCTTCCAGGCTGGCGCCGTCTTCCTCGCTGGTGCTCGACGCGGTCGACGAGGGCGCGGAGGACGGTGGTGGCGTGGTGGTGGACCGCTTGACGGCCGGCGGCCCGGTCTGAGTGACCGTGACCGGTGGCAGCGGAGCCACGGTCGACGGGTTCTGCTGCGCGTTGGTCGGCTTCGAATTGGTGAACATGCTGGCTACCAGGACGCCTACAGCGGCCGCGCCGATGATCGCGAGGACCGTCAGCACGATCTTGCGGACGTCCCTGCGGGGTCTTGGCTCCGCGGGCGTCGGCTCGTGTCTTGGCTGCGGCCCGATCGGTGGCTGATTGCCCCGCGGCGGCGTGCCGGGAGGCGGCGGACCCATTTGCTGGAAACCGCCGGGCGGCGTACGACGCGGCTCAGCGAGCGGGTTGGCGTCGATGCGCGTGGCCGGGTGGTTCACGGGAGGCGGTGGCGGAGGCGCCTGGATTCGCTGGGCGACCGTCGGGCCGTCGTAGTTGCCGCTGAGCAGCCCAGGCGGGACCGGTCGGCCCGCCGCGATCGCGGCCAGCGCCTCCTTGGCGGCGGCCATGGTCGGCCGCTCCTCAGGCTCGGTCCGCAACAGACGCATCAGCAGCGCCGTCAGCGGGCCCGCCTGCCGTGGCGGGCTGATCTTGCCCGCGGCGACCGCGTGCAGCAGCGCGAGTGTGTTCTCGCTCAGGCCGAACGGCGAATGTCCCTCAACACAGATGTACAGCGTCGAGCCGAGGGAGAACACGTCCGAAGCGGGCGTGGGCTCCATACCCTTGGCGACCTCAGGCGCGAGGTACGCGGGCGTCCCGGCGAGCATCCCGGTCGCCGTCACGGTCACGTCACCGACCGCGCGCGAGATGCCGAAGTCGGTGATCTTGACCGAGCCGTCGCCGCCGAGCAGCACGTTCGCCGGCTTGATGTCCCGGTGCACGATCCCGGCCGCGTGCGCGGCCACCAGACCAGAGGCCACCTCGGCGCCGATCCTGGCCGCTTCCTGCGGCGGAATCGTGCCCCTGTCGTCCAGCTCGGCCGCGAGGCTGCGGGACGGCAGGTACTCCATCACCAGCCACGGCTGGCCGTCGTCCTCGACCACGTCGTAGACGGTGATCGCGTTCGGGTGCTGCAGCCTGGCCGCGATCCGGCCTTCCCGCATCGAGCGCAGCCGGCCTTCCTCGGCCTGCGCGGCGCTCAGACCGGGCTGCGTCAACAACTGCTTGACCGCGACTGTGCGGTGCAACCGCTCGTCGTGCGCTTGCCATACGACGCCCATGGCGCCGCTGCCGATGCGCTGTCCCAGTCGGTATCGACCCGCCACCAGGCGGTCTTCGTCGGAGGGCAACGCCTAACTCCCGTACGGCTGGATGTCTGCGACCAAGGACTCTACTTATGTGTCGTTTGGGCTCGCGCGGAGGTTGCTTTGTTTTACGGAGTATTCGAGTTTGACGAGGGCGGTACGGACGGCTTCGACGAGGAACTCGACGAAGACGGTGGCTTGGAGCTGGTCGTCGTCGGGGTTGACGACGAACTGGAGGTCGTCTTCGGCGGCTCGGTCGACTTCGGTGTCGACCTGGGGGTCTGCCGCGGCGACGACGACGTGCTCGACTCGGTGGTCGTCTCCGTGAAGGTGAACGTCGGCACCGAGCTCGTCGTGGTCTGCGAGCTGTTCACGTTCGACGGCGACGGGTCCTGCTGCTTCTCGTTCGCGCTCGCCGCGATCAGCCAGCCACCCAGCGCCAGGACCAGCGCGGCCATCACACCGGCCAGGATGTACGGCCGCTTGGACTGCTTGGGCGGTGGCGGCGGCGCAGCGGGACGGACGCCCGTGCGCGACCGTGCGCTCGGCGGAGCGATGGCCCTCGTGCGCGGGTCGGTCGACGGGCCGGCGAACACGGTCCGTGTCTCCGGCACGTCCGGGTTGTCACCGCGAGCGACCGCGGCAAGCATGTCCCTGGCGTGCGCGGCGGTCGGGCGGTCCTCGGCCTCCGTGGCCAGCAGCGCGATCAGCACCGGCGTCAGCGGGCCTGCCTGCTGCGGCGGGTTGATCTTGCCCGCGGCCACCGCGTGCAGCAGGCCGAGCGTGTTCTCGCTCAGACCGAACGGCGGCTCACCTTCGACCGCCGCGTACAGCGTGGAGCCGAGGGAGAAGACATCGGTGGGAGGTGTCGGGTCCTTGCCGTACGCCACCTCAGGCGCCAGGTAGGCGGGTGTACCGGCGATCAGGCCGGTCTTGGTCACGGTGACGTCGTCGCTGGCCCGGGAGATGCCGAAGTCGGTGATCTTCACCGAGCCGTTGTCGGCCAGCAGGATGTTGCCCGGCTTGATGTCCCGGTGCACGATGCCCGCGGCGTGCGCGGCGGCCAGCGCGGCCGCGATCTGCGCGCCGATCGCGGCGACCTCGAGCGGCGGCAGCGCCCCGCGCTCCTTCATCGCCGCGGCCAGGCTCTGGCTCGGGACGTACTCCATGACCAGCCATGGCGCGTCGTCCTCGTCGACGACGTCGAAGACCGTCACGGCGTTCGGGTGGTGCAGTTTCGCGGCGATCCGGCCCTCGCGCTGCACGCGTTCGAGTGCCTCGTTGATCTCGTCCTGCGACAGGCCGGTCTGCAGCAGGACCTGCTTGACGGCCACGACTCTGTTGAGCCGTTCGTCCCGCGCCTGCCATACGACGCCCATGGCGCCGGTGCCGATGCGATGCACGAGCCGGTAGCGACCGGCTACCAGTCGGCCTTCGTCGCTCACGACACCTCCTTGCCCGCGAACTGCTCGCCGGCGATCTTTCTCTGTCAGGCGGACAACCCCAAGGACCGCCTCCAGGCTATGCGCTCACTCTTCGCGCACGACCACAAGACCGTTACCTGGATACGAATGCCACCGGCGTGTCGGACTGCCCGGCGCGGAGAATGAGACCAACGCCACACACCGGCCCACTCCTCGGGGCGTGCCCAGCTTAGCCCGATCGGGGGTCACATTGGTGACACGAGGTCATTCAAGCGTCCCAAACGGGCGTAACACTTCGGCAGAGTCAGCTCCGTTGGGCTGAGACGATCTCGGCGCCGGTGATCCGCTTCGGCTGGCTGTCAGTGACCCTGAGCAGCTGTTGTACCCGCGCGGTGTCGCCATCGGGCAGCACCATCTCGATGACGGCCAGCAACGCTCCGTCACCACGCGGCTGCACATCGACGACGTGAATGTTGCGAGCTTGCGACCAGGAGTTCAGGAAGTGGGACAGATCCGTCTGCCGCAGCAGCCCGTCCAGCAGGCTGACGGCCTGCTGCGGCTGGCTCGCCAGCAGCTTGTAGTACTCCCGGACCAGCTCGATGTCGGTCGGCGCGGTGTTGGCGGCCGCGGCGGGCGGTGCCGTGGGAGTCGAGAGCTTCTTCCCGTCGGCCGGACGGCGGCCTGGGTTCTCCACCGTCGCGGAGGCGCTGCCCTTGTTGGGCACCGGCATCTCCGTGGTGATCCTCGGCGCGTTGCCCGCGGTCAGCGTGAACATGTTGGGCAGCATGGCCTGCTCGTTGGTCATCTCGGCCACTGGCCGGTCGACGACGTTCGGCTCGGACTGCCGCTTGGTGTTGATGATCGAGGCGGCGGCGATGGACGCGAACAGCACCGCGGTGGCCACGCCGAGACCGGCGAGCTTGGCCAACTGCCCATTGCGGGCGGGTTGACGGCGGTGGTGGGAACTCGGAGCGGGCGACGGCTGCGGCTGCTGCGCCTTGGTGACCGGCGGCATCGGTTCCGTGTCGATGCCCGCTGGCATCACCTCGGTGGCGGCCTCGTCGCGGGACGGCAGGTGAACCGGGGTCGGCCGGTTCTTGATCAGCTCCGCAACGGTGATCGACCCGGCTCGGATGTGCCGGCGACCAGACGTCGGACGCTCCACTGGTTACTTCCTTGCGTGTGTGTCTCTGCTACTCGGGGTGCCGAGTCACGGAGGGCCACATCAGGTTCAGCCGTTCGGGGTGCTGAGTGGCGCTGTCTGTACCTCGACTGGGGCCAGCGGTGACCGCTGGCACTGTCGGTATCGGCCCGTTCGGCCCAAGACTTAATGGGTAACCTCAGAACTAATTTTCGGATCCCGGCCAGAGGTGAATTTCAGCCTCCTGCGCTCGGTGAACGTGGTCCCGTCCGCCTTGGTGACCTTCACCTCACTGACCGTCGTGCCCTGGTTCGGGTCGATGCTGATCCGGCGCACCTCGATCCGCTTGATGTCGGCGTAGCGCTCGCGGAACGCCTGCTCACCCTGGCCACGCATCTCGCCGGTGGTCATCTGGAACGCCGCGTCCGGGTTGCTGGTGATCTGGTTGTAGAACACCTCGGTCCGGTCGCCGATCTGCTTCGGGTCGTTGGTCGCCAGCGCCCGTTTGGGCGTGGTCTCCCTGACCGGCGGGGTGTACGGCGGCGGAGCCACGGAGCTGGACGTCTGCGGAGCGCTCGGCCGCACGCCGCTGCTGCTGGCGACCGGCCCACCGGTCGTGCCGCGGATGGACTGGCTGTGCCCTGGCACGACCGTGGACCTCTCCGCGCTGCGGCTGACGGCGGGTTTCTGGGTGGAGCTCTGTGGCGCGTCGGAGGCGTCCAGGTACATCGGCGCGCTCGGAACGCCGGGCAGGGCGTCGATGGTCTCGGTGTTCTTGGGCCTGCCGACCAGCGCGGCGGCCGCGAACGCCAGCCCGAGGACCACCGCGAGCGACGCGCCGACGGCGAACCACGCTGCCTTTCGCCAGGTCTTCGGCGGGGTGACGGATGCCGGGATCGTGCCGAGGTCGAACTTGCGCAGGCCGGGCACGGTCGTCTCGGCCGCGGTGGGCGGCGCAACGGGGTCAGGGCGGGCATGGGCGGGTGCGTGCGCGTGGATCACTTCCGGCGTCCACGTGCCATGCGAATGCCGGTGGCGTCCCTGTTCTGGTTGCTCCCCGCTGGTCATGCTGATGTGACCCTTCTCACTGCCGGTCATGACGCGACTACTCATGATCACGACATGGCGACCACACGAGCGCTAAGAAGGGACCCGGCAACAGCGGGCCGCGCGGGTCGCGCGCGGTCCGTTTCGAAGGGCCCGTCAGTGCTCACCTACGCCAGGGTATGCCTGACGCTCCGCGCGTAGAAACGCTGGTAGGGCCCAACATTCGTTGCCACACGACCGGGTGAAGCTACTTGACAAGCAGGCGTTATGAGTCGGTTTTGTACTTCTTCTGGGTCGACTCCAGGGACTTCACGGCCACGGCGCCGGAGCCGCCGCCGATCAGGATCGCGAGGATGTCGACGAAGCCGCTGCCACCGGTGAGCAACAGCCCGAGCAGAGCTCCGGCCGTCGTCACACCGGCGATCGGCCACCGGGAACGGACGTATTGGGCGATCGGCCCGCCGCCCGCCCGCTTGTTCGCCGCCGAGTTCAGCAGCGCCAGGTACCCGACGTGGGCGAGGGTGGCCACCAGGGCCACGATGACGATGATCACGGCGATCAGGTCCAGCATGCTTCCAGTGTGCCTGTTCGACAGGCTTGCCCGGATGGGTGATCGCCCTGATATTCGATTTGTGATCGTTGCTCCACGCAGCCAATGCCGCTCGGTCGTCGCCCGCCGTCGTCGGCGGGGCGGCATCGGGCGTGTCCGCTCAGCGACCCAGCCGGCCGCGCCCCAGGTTGAGCAACGCCATCGCCAGCTGACGGCCTTCGGGGCCGAGTTCCCGGTAGCGGGCCAGGACGTCCATCTCGCGGTTGTAGACGATGCGCGGGCCACCCGCGGCCATCCGTGCCGCGCCGATCGTCTTGGACACCTCGACGCGGCGTTTCACCAGGCGGAGGATCTCCGCGTCGAGCCAGTCGATCTCTTTGCGCAGCGCGTCGATGTCATCGGCCGCGGTTCCGTTCTCAGTGGTCGGGGTCATCGGCATTCCTTGTCTGTGAGGAGGCCTGGCCCGGGAGAACGAAACCCCCGGGTCCGAGGACTCCGGGGGCTTCGTGGTGTCTGGTGGCGTCAGATGACCACGGGAGCCGGAGTCCGGGTCCCGTAGAAAAAGTAAAAGCGCTCTGTCCGCACGCAGTTATCTTGACACAACCGCCGGACGAACGTCGAGCGCAGGCAGTTGGACATCTTCCTGTGGGTCCTTGACAGCCTTGTCCAACCGCCGAAAAAGCTTGGTCATGATCACGCCGCCGATCACCACACCGCCGCCGACCAGCGCGAACGACAGCAGGCCCGGGTCGATGACCTGGCTGGCGCCGGACAGCGCGGCCCCGACCGCGGTCCACAGCGCCGCCCACACCACAGCGGAGATCGCCGCGAAGGCGATGAACTTGCGCAACGGCATCCGCAACGTCCCGGCGAGCACTGGTGCCAGCGTGTGCGCCACGGAGACGAACCGCGCTGTCACCAACAGCCAGCCGCCCGACTCCCCGACCAGGCGTTCGGCTTGTGCCCACCGCTTCGGGCCTGCCTTGCGGCCGACCCAGCCGTGCTTGATCGCCGGCCCCGACCAGCGACCAAGCGCGTAACCACCCAACTGGCCCGCGACGCATCCCGCGGCCGCCACCGCCCCCGCGAGCGGCGACCACGCGACGTGCAACACCCCGATGCACGCGCCGACGAGCACTTCCCCGGGCAGGACGACGCCGATCACGACGCTCGTCTCGAGGAACGACAGCACGAAGATCGTCACCAGCACCGCGACCGGTGACAGCGCGGTGAGGTCTGGCATCAGGCCTTCGAACACGTTCCCCACTCCCCGTTCTTCTGCTCTCCTCCAACTCCCTGTTCAAGACTGTCGCCCGCGGTAGGCGAATGGATCAGGGATGAGCCCCGGAAAACCCCGGAAACGGACCCCGAACTCCTGGTGAAGCCCCCTGAGAAAGGAGTACTCCGCCACCCGCTGTCCGGGCCAACCATTTACGCGCTGGTTCTATGCCCGACGAACTTGGCAGGTCTGCGCCAGTGCCCGGGCCACGACGCGCGCTAGCACACCTGTGCGAGGTTTTGTCGGCCCGGGCGAGTACCTTTAATCGCGATGAGCGCCTTGTTCGAGCTTCCCGGCACCACACCTGTCAACCCGGCCGTCGCCGCCCTGCTTGAGGGGCTGAACGACCGGCAGCGCCAGGCTGTCGAGCACAGCGGTACGCCGCTGCTCGTCGTCGCTGGCGCGGGTTCGGGCAAAACCCGCGTGCTGACAAGGAGAATCGCCTACCTGCTGGCCGCGCGGGATGTGCATCCCGGTCAGATCATGGCGATCACGTTCACCAACAAGGCCGCCGCCGAGATGAAGGAGCGCGTCGCCGATCTGGTCGGCGGGCGCGCCAAGGCGATGTGGGTCTCCACGTTCCACTCGATGTGCGTGCGGATCATGCGGCGCGAGGCCAAGACCATCGGCATGTCGTCGAACTTCTCGGTCTACGACTCCGACGACACCCGCAGGCTGATCACGTTGGTGGCCAGGGATCTCGACCTCGACCCGAAGCGGTACTCCGCGCGGTCGCTGGCCGTGCAGATCTCGAACCTGAAGAACGAGCTGATCGACTACGAGACCGCGGCGTCCCGAGCCACCAACGACTTCGAGCGCCGGACCGCCGAGGTGTACGCGGTCTACCAGCAGCGGCTGCAGCAGGCGAACGCGTTCGACTTCGACGACCTGATCATGAAGTCGGTCGAGCTGCTGCAGAACTTCCCCGAGGTCGCCGAGTACTACCGGCGCCGCTTCCGGCACGTGCTGGTCGACGAGTACCAGGACACCAACCACGCCCAGTACATGCTGGTCCGTGAACTGGTCGGGGTCGGCGCGGGCGACATCCCGCCCGGCGAGCTGTGCGTGGTCGGTGACGCGGACCAGTCGATCTACGCGTTCCGTGGCGCGACGATCCGCAACATCGAGGAGTTCGAGCGGGACTACCCGGACGCGACCACGATCAAGCTCGAGCAGAACTACCGTTCCACGCAGACCATCCTGTCCGCGGCGAACGCGGTCATCTCGCGCAACCCCGGCCGGATCGACAAGCGGCTGTGGACCGACTCCGGCGACGGCGAGAAGATCGTCGGCTACGTCGGCGACAACGAGCACGACGAGGCCGCTTTCGTCGCGGGCGAGATCGACAAGCTGGTCGACCACGGCGACGCGCGCAACGGCGACATCGCGGTGTTCTACCGGACCAACAACCAGTCCCGTGTCTTCGAAGAGATCTTCATCCGGCTCGGGCTGCCGTACAAAGTCGTTGGCGGCGTTCGGTTCTACGAGCGCAAGGAAGTCCGCGACGCGCTGGCGTACCTGCGGGTGCTGGCCAACCCCGAGGACACCGTGTCGCTGCGGCGGATCCTCAACGTGCCCAAGCGCGGCATCGGCGACCGGGCGGAAGCCGTGGTCGCGGCGCATGCCGAGCAGCAGCGGATCTCGTTCAACGCGGCGCTGCGCAAGGCCGCGACCGGCGAGGTGCCGATGCTCAACCCGCGGTCGGAGAAGTGCATCGCCGGGTTCGTCGAGCTGCTGGACTCGCTGCGCGAACTGGTCGACGACGGCGTGGCCGAACTGCTCGAAGCGATCATCGACCGCACCGGCTACCAGGCCGAGCTCGAGGAGAGCGACGACCCGCAGGACGCGACCAGGCTGGACAACCTCCGCGAACTGATCACCGTGGCCAGGGAGTTCGCCGAGCTCCCGCCCGCGATCGAGGACGAGGAGACCGTCACGCCGCTCGGCACGCTCGAGGGGTTCCTTGAGCGCGTGTCGTTGGTGGCGGACGCCGACCAGGTGCCGGACGCGGATTCCGACGGCGTGGTCACGCTGATGACGTTGCACACCGCCAAGGGCCTCGAATACCCGGTCGTGTTCAGCACCGGCTGGGAGGACGGGATCTTCCCGCACATGCGGGCGTTGTCCGATCCGGTCGAACTGGCCGAGGAACGGCGTCTGGCGTATGTCGGGATCACGCGAGCCCGTGAGCGGCTGTACCTGTCGCGTGCCGTGATGCGGTCCGCGTGGGGTCAGCCGTCGGCCAACCCGGCGTCCCGGTTCCTCGACGAGATCCCGAGCGAGCTGCTCGAGTGGCGTCGTCTCGAGTCGTCACGGCGCTCGTCCGGCCCGTCGACCGCGACCACGTGGAGCCGTTCCGGATCGGACTCGGCGCAGGCCAGGATCGCCAAGCAGGGCATGCGGTCGACGTCGTTCAAGGGCTGGCAGGACACGCCGGCGCTGAAGCTCGAAGCGGGCGACCGCGTCAACCATGACAAGTACGGCCTGGGCACGGTCGTCGCGACCGACGGAACGGGTCCGCGCGCCACCGCCACGATCGACTTCGGCAGCTCCGGCACGATCCGGCTGATGCTGATCGGCAGCGTCCCGCTAGTGAAGCTCTAGCGAGCGCGGCAACCCGAACCACGGGAGCACGCTGTTCTCGAAACGGGTCATGGCGCAGATCTTGGTGCCGGTGAGGCTGAGGACGTACAGGCCGACTCCGTGGTGGATGCCGTCCGGGCCGCGCAGATACGCGCCGAACGCGGGCTGACCGTTGGCACGCGCCGGCACAAGCTCGAATCTCCGGCCTGCGTCGAACAACCTGGCGCAGAAACGGGCGACGAGGTCGCGTCCTTCGTATTCGAAGGGCATCGGCGGCATCGAGATGAAGACGTCGTCGGTCAGCAGGGCCACCAGCGCGTCGACATCGGCGGACTGCCAGGCGCGGACGAACTTCGCCACGATCGCGTCCTCATTGGTCGGTTCCGGCCGCGGCCGGTGCCGCAGGCCCACGCGGGCGCGCTTGAGAGCGCTGTTCACCGAGTCGACGGTCGAATCCAGCATGCCCGCCACCTCTTTTGCCGAGAAGCCAAGGACATCACGCAGGATGAGCGCGGCGGTCTGGCGTGGCGGCAGGATTTGCAGGGCGGTCACGAACGCCAGCGAGATGGATTCCGTCTGCTCGTACCGAGCGCCTGGATCAAGGAGGACATCGGGATACGGCTCAAGCCACACGACCTCGCCGAGCCGGGTCGGTTCAGGTGGGTCGACGCCGGGCACGTCCTACTGTTTGGCGGGTCGCCGGCTCGCCGACCGCCGGGCGTTGAGGCACCGGTTGGTGGCGATCCGATAGAGCCACGTACGCAGCGACGCACGTCCCTCGAACCCCGCGAAACCTTGCCACGCGGCCAAAAGCGTGTCCTGCAGCACGTCTTCGGCGTCCTGCAACGACCCGAGCATGCGGTAGCAGTGCACCTGCAGCTCGCGCCGGTGCGGTTCGGTCAGCTCTTGGAACGCGGCGGCGTCTCCGGCGCGTGCCCTCGAGATCAGGTCGGCTGTCACTGTTCGCATTCTGGGATGGACACCGGCGGAAGGGCGAACTGGGCGCCCAGTCCGAGGTTGTCGCGGTGTCCGTATCGCCATGTTGCTGAAAGACAAGGTCGCTGTGATCTACGGAGCCGGTGGCGGGATTGGCGGCGCTGTCACGCGTGCCTTCGCGCATGCGGGAGCCAGGCTTTTCCCCGCCGATCACTCGCAGGTCGACACACTCGACGAACAGGCTGTGGACAGGCACTTGAAGTCGGTGATCGCCGAAGCCGGCCGGATCGACATTTCCTTCGACGCGATCGGTGTGCCGAATTCGGAGATCCTGGGCGTCCCGCTGACTGAATTGTCAGTTGAGCAGTTCTGCCTGCCGATCACCGCCTACACGAGGTCGTACTTCCTGACCGCTCGGCTGGCCGCACGGCACATGCTTCCTCGTAAGTCGGGGGTGATCATGACCGTCACCGCCCTGCTCTCCCGGACAGGCAGTCCGTTGGTCGGCGGTTACGGCCCTGCTCAGGCCGCCAAGGAGGCGCTCACCCGGAACCTTTCCGCCGAGCTCGCACCGCACGGCATCCGCGTGGTCGGCCTGCGCCCACAGGGGATGCCGGAGACGCGCACGATCAGGGACGCCTTCGAACCTCGGGCCAAGGCGTCCGGCATGAGCTGGGACCAGTGGCTGGAATTCCTCGCCGCCAGGACCCATCCGCGCCGGCTCATGACGCTCGAGGAGATGGCGAACGTGGCGGTGTTCATGGCGTCCGAAAAAGCCAGTTCGATGACCGGTACTACGGTCAACCTCACCATGGGCACTCTGGATGACTAGAGACTTAGGGGTCCGCGTTCAGGGACGCCTACGGGTATTCCCCGATGCGTGCCGTAGCCCGGCGAGGCCAGTATCTGAATTACTGGATCAAACTCGTTCTGGGGAGACACGTGAATACCAAACCGGTTCAAGACGCCGTCAGCAGGTGGTTCAAGCAGACGGCAGGTGGTGACCAGCGTCCGGTACTTTTCGACATCGACGAGACATATCCGGCGCTGCGGAGCCTCGACAATTCCTATGCGGATATCCGCGGCGAGCTCGACGAGGTCCTCGCCGACCGCGCGACGCTGCCCGCGTACCACGATCTAGACCCTGACCAGGCGACGATCTCGAACGTCACGCCGAACGAGTGGAAGATCTTCTACCTGTGGGCGATGGGTGAACGAGCCGAGCCGAACGCCTCGAAATGCCCGAGGACCACCGCGTTGCTGGCGTCGATCCCGGACGTGTTCCAGGCGTTTTTCTCCATTCTTGAGCCCGGAAAGTCCATTCCAGAGCACGAGGGCCCGTATTGTGGATATTTGCGTTACCACCTCGGGCTGAAGGTACCGGACGACGCGCCGCCGAGCATTCGGGTGAAGGACCATTGGTACACGTGGCAGGAAAAGCAGAGCGTGCTGTTCGACGACAGCTGGAACCACGAAGTGGTCAATGAGAGCTCAGGTGAGCGAATCGTCCTGATTGTCGACGTGCTGCGCCCGATGCCCCTGCCGCAGACGATCGTGAACAAGGGCGTCGCCCTCGCCGCCCGCTACGTCTACGGCCGCAAGGTCCTCGAGCGCGCCGCCCAGCCCCACCGGAAACCAGCCCCAGCCACGGCCTGACCTGGGCATTCGACCAACAGTTCGAAAACTGTCGGACCCCTCTGCTTGACTGCGTGCATGCCGGAAAACCGCACCAAGCAGGGGGTAACCCAATGGACGACATCTTGTTCCGCGCGCTGGCTGACCGCGTGGGCCGCTATCTGGACGGCGTTGATCGCCTGTCTTCGGCGCAGCCATGGGAAGTCGGCCGGGAGCTACGCAGGCTCAGCGGCGCGTGGCGCTCGTTGCTCGGCCAGCACGCGCCCACGGGTCGTAAACGACGATGCGTGGGCTGTCAGTCGCCGCGGGGCTCGCCCGCCATGTGTTCGGTCTGGCGGGTGGCCTGCGGCTGGTTCCTCAGAGCTTGACGCCCTTGCCCGACAGCCAGCTGGCCGGGTTCATCTTGCGGCCGCTGGAGTCCCAGATCTCGAAGTGCAGGTGGGTACCGGTGGACTGGCCACGGTTGCCCATCCGCGCGATCTGGTCGCCCGCCTTGACCTTGGCGCCTTCGCGGACCGTGATCGAGTCCATGTGGCCGTAGACGCTGATCGTGCCGTCCGGGTGCTGGATGCGCACCCACAGGCCGAAGCCGCTGGCCGGGCCCGCCTCGATCACGACGCCGTCGGTGACCGCGCGGATCGGGGAGCCGAACTTGCCCGCGATGTCGACGCCGAAGTGGGTCGTGCCCCACCGGGCGCCGTAGCCGGAGGTGAAAACGCCGTCCGCGGGACGGACGAACTTGACGCGAGCCTTCTCGGCGGCCGCTTCGGCTTCCTGCTGGAGCTTGGCCGTGCGGTTGGCGATCAGCTGCGCGCTCTGGGTCAGCTTGCGGGCCTCGTCACCGGCGTCGCTGACTTGCGCGACGGTGAGGACCTCGGGAGCGATGGTCGTGGCGCGGGAGTCGCCGCCAACGCCGAACGCGGCGGACGCGTCTCCGGAGTTGGCCAGCGGCGCGACGTCGTCGCTGCTGGAGGCACCTGCCTTGAGCGTCTGACCAGCTGCGGCGGCCGCGAACGCACCAATGGCCACAGCTGCGACGACAACACGACCACGCAGTGCGGACGGCGGCGCCGGAAGCCGGTGCGCGCCACGCTCTACGCGTTCGTCGCCGGAGGTGCGGTCAAGCGCCTCCAGCATCACTGCAGACTGCTGCGGCCCGCCGGGGGAGCGGTGTCGAGACAAAGCCTGCCCTTCTGCCTCGGGGAGATCCGGGCGGCACCTCGGCTCGCGGGGACGAGCTCTGGCGTGGACACCGGGCGGGGGATCCCGGGTGAGTGGTTTCGGGGGAACCACTCGCGTCCTGCCGTGACCGGACCGTGACAACGGACCGGGGGACAGTAACCAAGGGAGACAGCAGAGGGCAACTTCCCCGACGGATCTTGTGCCGTTCGAGGAGCGGGCATAAGTCACTGATCAGTAACTATTACCCAAAGTTAAGTCGATATAACACGGTCAGATGTGACTTGCGTTACGCCAACCGGGCGGTTCAGAGCGTTACTCGGTCGCCAACGACCGTTCGGCGCACGATTCGCGCCGCTACTCGATCTGGACAGGCGCCATGCGCCTTGTGCAACCTGCCGGCGACCTCACCCCGTGTCGCCGGCCGTCCCCGCTTGCCCGTTCATCCCGTCCGGCAGGCCTGTCGACCATTTCCCCTGGTCGCTGGCCCTGTTTCCGCCTCGCGTCCTATATGACGCCCCGCCTATGCAGGAGGTTGTCTCTGTCAACCCACCAACTCGAAGAAACATTCCACCCACCAGACCGCCGCACCACACCCACAACCCCGAACTGCCCTTTCCCGCACCCAGCCATGCACTTTCCACCCCACCCACACCCAACCCCCCCCCCCCCC
>JOAA01000049.1 GCA_000720375.1 Rhodococcus rhodnii
GGACGTGGAATCGGCGTTATGGGCCGAAAACAGGTCCGAGGTAGGGCACTTCACCGTCCTGAACTACATGCTCGTACTTCGTGGCCCCGATGTCGTATGCCTGCTCACCACCGATCGCGAACCGGAGGCGCCCGGCCTCGACGCGGTACGACGACGTCTGGCCACCCTGTTCGACGGCCACAACCTTTCCGTGCGGACAGTCCCGTCGCTGCCGCCACTGGCTTCCCTCGGTTCGTACCTCGGCTGGAAACTTTCACGACTGGTCGATCTGGACGACCCCGCGATGACCGACCGGCTTCCTGCGCCCATCGCGGAGGTCGTCCGCGTTTCGCTCGCTGACATCGAAGCCACCACTGGTTTGCGCCCAGCGTCCCGCCTGACCGAAGGAGTCCGATGAGCTCTCCCGAACCCGCCATGACCGATGCGGAGAAAGCCCAGTTCGTCCTGGGCGTCTACTTCCGGACACAGGCGGCGATCGAGAAGTACCTCGGCGCAGACGGGCTGCCCGCGTGGACCGACAGGGTGGCCACCATCAACTCCGCAGCCATGCTCAACCGCATCGAAGACCCAGCCGACCGCGCGCGTGATCTGCTGACCGGGCTGGCCACCATGCTCGACGTCTACGGCTCCGACACGGTCCGGACCGACGAGCCACGCAGCACGTCACTCGCTGTCCGCCGCTGCGGTATCTACGACTATCGCGAGCGCGCGCAGGCACAGGGCGTCGAGCTGACCCTGCGGCGCCCGTGTGAATACTGCGTCGATCTGCATCACCGGACGGCGGACAAGCTCGGCGTCACGGTAGAGCACGAGTTGGGCGAGCGCAGCTGCCACTGGACCGTGCAGGTGCCCCAAGCCGAACCCGGGAAGGACCTCCCGTGACCGCGGCCGACACCCTGCCGCTGCCGTACCGGCGTGCAGCGGGATGCCCGTTCGACCCGGATCCCGAATTCGCTGAGCTCCGCACTACGCGGCCGGTGTCCCGGGTGTCGATCAACGGCGGCGACGAGGTCTGGCTCATCACCCGGTTCGACGACGCGCGCCAAGTGCTCGGCGACGCACGGTTCAGCAGTGAGCTGACCCCGCTGGGGATCGTGCTGCCGAAGCCGGAGGACCGGACGTTGGCCGACGAGCTGCGATCGCAGCAGCCGGGGACGTTCATCGAGTGCGACCCGCCGGAGCACACCCGGCTCCGGCGCATGATCGCGGGCGAGTTCACCGAACAGCGCATACGGGCCCTGCGGCCGAGATTCACCGAAATCGTCGAGGAACGGCTCAACGCGATGGCCGCCGCCGGACCGCCGGTCGACCTGGTCGCCTTGTTCGCCCTCCCGGTGCCCTCGATGCTCATCTGCGAACTGCTTGGCCTTGACGCGGATGGTTTCGACTTCGCGGCCCTGACCAAGATCATGACCGACGTCATGTCGAGCCTCGAGACCCTGATCCCGGCTCGGGACGCGCTGCGCGCCGGGATGCGCGCTCATGTGGTGGCTACCAGGGCCGATCCCCGCGACAACCTGTTGGGGAGAGTGATTCGGCGGTATGGCTCGACGGTGACCGACGAAGAGCTCGTGGGTATCGGCAACCTGTTGCTGGTCGCCGGCCACGAGACCACTGCCAATATGCTCGGTATCGGCACGCTGGCCCTGCTACGCAATCCCGCGCAGCTGGCACGACTCCGCGATGATCCGGCGATCGTCCAGTCCGCAGTGGACGAACTGGTCCGGTACGTCTGTATCCCGCACCACGGCGAGATACGCACGGCCACCGCCGACGTGCTGGTGAGCGGGACGTTGATCCGCCGTGGCGAGCAGGTGCTCGTGTCGTTGCCTTCGGCCAACCGCGACCCGGACAGGTTCGTCCGGCCGGACGAGCTGGACTTCGACCGGCCGCCACGGACCCACCTCGCCTATGGATACGGCATCCATCACTGCGTGGGCCTGCCTCTTGCCAGGATGGAGATGCATGTCGCGTTTCCCGCCTTGCTGAAGAGGTTTCCGTCGCTGAAGTTGGCGATCGACTTCGACGAGGTGTCCTACCGCCGGTCCAACGTGACCTATGGCGTCCATTCGCTGCCGGTCACCTGGTAGCGCGCTCACGAATGACACTCACGAATGACAGGAGCAACAGTGCCCAACATCGCGAAGGTATTGGCGAGGGTCGTGGTGGACGACCTGGACAAGGCCATACCGCTCTACCAAGCGCTTTCCGGCGCCGAGCAGGCGCAGAAGTTCGGTCACGGGCCCGTGAAACTGGCCAGTGTCGGCCCTTTCCTGCTGCTGGAGGCGGAGGGTGCCGAGGGCTACACCAATCGGACCGCGACCATCCTCGTGTTCGACGTCGCACCTGTCGTCCGGGAAATCGAACTGGCCGGCGGCGAGATCATCGAAGGGCCGTCGGCAGGCCCCCATGGAGAACGGCTGGTGGCCAGGCACCCGGACGGTTCCGTCTTCGAATACGTCGCCGTGCCGAACGGCTGAGCTGTAGGTCGGCGGCGGAGGCATCCCCGGCACAGCAACCTTATCGGCGCTTACGCGACCACCCTCGACTTTTACCGTGTGCCAGACGCCTGAAGCGGGACAACTTGCCATCGTCGAGAGGCGGATGTTCCAACCCGGCCCACCACCGGAAGCCCTGTTCTCCCTTTGAGCATCGAGCAACCTGACAATGAGTGGCCCGGCCCGATGCAGGCCGCTCACAAGGGCGGCGGACAATGGCCGACTCTTCGGTGTGGTGGTCATTCGAGGTGATCCAGCAGACAGGGCCGAGAACCGACTAGCCGATTCGAACAACTGAGCGTAGCGTCGATCGGCGCATATCGAACACAGGGGGGTTCACATGCGTCGAGTTCTCCTAGCCGTTGCCACGATCATGCTCGCCGGGGTCGTGCCGGTACCTGCTTCCGCCGCGCCGGCCGGTCCCACGCTGTACGTGTCCAACGCCAACTCCGACAACATTTCGATATTCACGATCACGGACACCGGTGACCTGGTTCCGCTCGGCGACCCGGTCAGGACGGCTGACCAGCCGCGCAGCATGGTCTTCTCACCGGACGGTGATTTCCTGTACGTCGAGAACGGCGACGCCCACCTGGTCTCGACCTACAAGGTCGACTCGGGTGGCGGGTTGACGTTGCTCCAGAAGATCAAGACCGCCGGATACCCGTTCGGCATCGCCATCTCACCGACCGGCGACGCGGTGTACGTGACGAACCTCGACGATGAGCCGACATCGGTCTCAGCGTTCACCGTGCGCACCGACGGCACGCTCAAGCCGGCCGGCGACCCGGTGCCCGTCGGTGACGGAAAGCTGTCCGCGCGTGGCGTCGCGGTGAGCGCCGACGGCCGGTTCGTCTTCGTCGGCACCGGCGAGCCGTTCTCGACCGTTCCGGGCCTGCTCAGTACGTTCGAGGTGCGGCCAGACAACACGCTCGAGTACCGGAGCAAGGTCCCGGTCGGAGCTGGGGCGCTGGGCATCGGGGTGACGCCGGACGGCCGTTTCCTCTACCTTGCCTGCGGCGTGTCCGACGAGATCAGACCGTTCAAGATCGGTGACAACGGGCAGCTGACCCCGCTTGCGGTGGCGCTGGCCCCGGATCTCCCGGTGTCCGCGGAGATCAGCCGCGACGGGCGGTTCGTGTTCGTCGCCAGTCACGGGGACGCCACCGGCCCGACGCGAGGCGTGTGGGTCTTCAAGATCCTCACCAACGGCACGCTGCAGTCCGTCGGGAACTCACCGACGTCGGCGGGCGGCACGCCGGTCTGGCCTGCCCTCACCCCTGACGCCCGCCACCTGTACGTCACCAACGAGGACACCAGCGGCAAGGTGTTCGGGTTCGACATGTCGAAAACCGGCGTGCTGACGCCTCTGGCCAACTCACCGTTCGACGCCAGGGGCGAGTTCTCGATGTTCCAGTCGGTGGTGGTCAGGGGATAGCGCCCAGCCCGCGACGCGGCGGTGACGGTACTTATGAGCGGTTGAGCCAATCCGGCATGATCGTCTCGCCGCTCGGCTTTCCACCGTGATGGACACGAACCAGATCATCGCTCTCGAAGCCGGACGCGTCCGCGCCACCGGCATTGCTCGAAACAGACGAGTGCTACCGCAAACCCTGGAGTTCGCGCTTGGTACGCAACGAAGAGGTCGCCGACGCCAGCTCGACTGCTTGAATGCCGACGAGCGAGGCTTCGTCCGGTTCGCCTGACAGCGCGAGAGACGACGCCATCCGTGCCATGAGGTACCCGTGGTCCCGCCGCGACAGCGACTCGGTCTTCAGTACCTGGCCATAGAGTTCGGCGGCCCGGCGAGGTTTACCAGCCTCGGGTGTGCGCGTCAGTTCTGGCTGTGCTCGTGCGGGTCGTGGTGCGGCAACCAGATCTCCTCGGCGCGTTTGCCGGCCTCCGGAGTGAAGTAGTCGCCGGTCTTGAGGTCCTCGAGCAAGGTTGCGTGCTTCGGTGCCCAGCCCAGGAGCGCCTGGGTGTGCTCGCTGGAGACGGGCACGTCGAGGGAGAAGAATGCGGCCAGGTAAGGGTTTCCGAGATGCTCGGTGGCCTGCTCGAGGGTCAGCGAGGTGGTGGGAACGCCGAGGTTCCGCGCGATCTGCTCGGCGATGCTCTTGATCGTCACGGCGCTTTCCCCGGCGCCGTGGAGCACACTCCCGGCGGGGGCTTTCTCCAGTGCCAACCGGAACAGGCGGGCGGCGTCGGAGCGGTGGATGGCCGGCCAGCGATTGATGCCGTCACCGATGTAGGCCGAGACGCCCGCTCTGCGCGCGGCCGCGATGAGAGCCGGAATGAACCCGTAGTCGCCCGGGCCGTGCACGGTCGGTGCGAGTCGCACGACGCCGGCTCGGACCCCAAGATCGGCGAAGCCCAGACAGGCTTGCTCGCCCGGGATACGGAAGGCGGCGACCGACTCGGGATCCGGCGCGTCCTGCTCGGTGCTGACCCGGCCTGCCCTTGTCACCAAGGTGCCCGACGTGCTGACGAACGGTTTGCCGGACCCGGCCAGCGTCTGCCCGAGTGCCTCGATCGCGGCGCAGTCGCGGCGGATGAGGTCGTCCGGATCGGCGTAGTCGCCGCCGTAGGCCATGTGCAGGACACCGTCGGCAGCTTCGGCGCCGTGGCGGAGGCTGTCGAGGTCGTCGAGGCAGCCGCGGTGTGGTGTGGCGCCCAGCGACTCCAGCCGAGCGGCGCTGGTGTCCGAGCGGGCAAGGCCGGTGACGGTGTGGCCGGCCGCGACGAACTCGGCAACGACGGCGGGGCCGGTCTGGCCGGTACCACCGGTGACGAAGACATGCATGGAACACTCCCAGTTAACGCCAGTGACTGGCACTACATAGCGCCAGTCAGTGACTCTACGCGTAGCGCCAGCCGCTGGCGCAACGTGACGCCAGTCACTGACACATTGCGGTAACCTCGGAGGGTGCCACGGAGCGGAGCAGAAGCGCGTCGCCGCCTTCGGCAGGCGGCCTTGGAGCTGTATCAGGAACGGGGGTTCGACCAGACGACGGCGGCGGAGATCGCCGCCCGGGCCGGTGTCAACGAGCGCACGTTCTTCCGGCACTTCCCGGACAAGCGCGAGGTGCTCTTCGACGGCGAAGCCGACCTCCGCGCCGCACTGATGCGAGCAGTGGCCGAAGCGCCCGAGGGGCTGGAGCCGTTCGAGGTACTGCTGTACGCCTTCCGGAAATCCGCGCGGAATCTGGAGAACAACCGCCCGTTCTCCGAACCACGGTGGAAAGTCATCGCGGTGACCCCTGCGCTGCGCGAACGCGAGTTGGCCAAGCATGCGTGGCTCACCGAGGCCGTGGCGGAGGCGCTGCGGCAGCGCGGTGCCGGTGATGGGTCGGCCGACCTGGCCGCCCGGACCGGCTGGGCCACCTATCAGCACGCGGTCCAAGCCTGGATCGACGACCCCACACAGAGTTTGGCCGTGCGCTTGCAGCGAGCGTTCGACGATCTGCGCGCCCTCTCCACGACCATCCTATCGGGACAGACACAGGCTGAGAGCTGATACCGTCCGCCCGCGGTCACCGAACGTCGCGACTGGACCGCGTCACGAATGCACCTTCGAGGCCGGCAAAGCCTGCTGCCCCGAACCGTGCCAGAGTGATTCCTGCGCGCAGCGTGCCGGCTTGAACCTGCGCTGCAGATCGGTCGGTCGATCGGATCATCACCTGACGCGCGGGACACCGCTCAACCGGCGGCACTGTGGAAAGCCGGGCCGGCATCCTCACCCGGTGAGCAGTGAGGACGACGACCCGGCTGGGGCGGACTTGCGTCAGGCGATCAGCGTTGCAGTGTCAGCACTCCCGGCCGGTAGGGCAGGAGGCCGTAATCGCCGCCGGAGTTGGGGTCACGTCCCTGGTAGAGGAACTGCAGGTTGCAGGGATCGATGGTCTTGGTCTGGTCGGCATTGCTGCGGATCAGGTCGCCGTGGCTGATGTCGTTGGTCCAGGTGGCGCCGCTGTTGGCCTTGCCGGCGAACGGGTTGCTCTCGGTGGCGGCCTGCGGTGTCCACGAACCGCCCAGGCTGTTGGACGTGAACGAGCGGAAGAAGCGTCCGTTGCGGCCCATCGCCTCGACGATCATGAGGTACTGGTTCTGGCCCTGGACCTTGTAGACCTCGACCGCTTCGAACAGGTTGGCCTGCGTGTCGCTCATGATCGTCGTGTAGGACGAGCCGAAGCTGCCCGGGAAGTTCCCGATGGGCATGCTGGAACGGTAGATCTTGCCGTTGTCGCCGGCGAAGAACAGGTACATGGTCGTGTCGTCGGCGATGAGTGTCTGGTCGATGGGTCCGGTGCCGGAGCCGGAAATGCTTGCGGTGGAGAGCGTCTGCGGCGCCGACCACCCGTTCGGGTTGGTGGGGTCGCTCGACGTCCTGTAGCTGAAAGCGGGCCCACCCCATTGGTAGGCGAGCACCCAGATGTTCTTCGGGGCGAAGTACAACAGCGTGGGTGCGACGGTGCCGGAGTTCATCGCGTTCTGACTGGCCGAGGCCATGTCGGACCAGTTCGTGAAGGTGCTGAAGTTCATCGAGCCCCAGGTCGTTCCCCGGTCGTGCGTCGTCCCGTAGACCAGGTGCTTGCCGTTGTAGGGGACGTGGGTGAAGTCCTTGAGTGAGACCCAGCCCGACTTCGGTTGCGCCAGCGGTCCCGTCGATGTCCAGCGGTACGTCGACGGAAGAGAGCACGGGCCGGGCGTGTCGCTCAGGCGGACGAGTTGCCACTGCTGGTTGCGCCCGTTCTGGTCGCTGTACTGGACGACGGCTGCTCCGTCTGCGGTCGACGAGCCTGTCACCTCTACGGCTTTGTTGCTGTTGCGGTTGACCAGCCTGACGTAGCCGCCGTCGGAGTCGGCGAGGCGGAATTGCTGGTTGGTTCCGTTGAGGTCAGTCCACTGCTGGACTTTCCCGCCGTCGGCGGTCGACCAGTTGTCGATGTCGAGGACCTTGCCGGAGTTCTTCGACTTCAGCCGGTAGTAGCCGCCTCCGGAGTCCACGAACTGCCACTGCTGGTTGGCTCCGTCGTGGCGAGACCACTGGTGGACCACCGCTCCGTCGGCGGTGGAGACGCCAGAAACGTCCAACGCCTTGCCGCTGTTGCGGTTGACCAGCACATACCACGCACTCGTATCGACGGTCGCAGCCGTCGCTACGCCGGTGTTGAGCGTGACCGCCCCAGTAGCCGCAAGGGCGGTGGTGAACAGGATGATCAACGCACGCCCCCAACGGCCGCGCCAGGTACGACGCATACGGCGGTGTGGCATGGTCGGCGGGGCTTGCCCCATCGAACTCATAGTGATTCTCCTTCAGCATCAAGGCCGCACGAGGCCCGAATTGCGGGACAGGTGGACCGATCCCCGCGCTCCCGGGTTGGTCGCGACAGCAGCGCGGGATCTGATCAGCAGGGTGTGTTGCTCTTAGTCGAGTGAGGTGGTCGTGCTTGTCGCACCGCCTACGCGATACGGACGAGTTGCCATTGCCGGTCGGACCCGTTCCGGTCGTCGTACTGGACGACGGCTGGCTGGTCTGCGGTCGGCAGGCCCGTGACCCACTACGGCTTTGCCGCTATTGAGCACGACCGCACCGCAACGGTGTCCACGATGGTGATCGTGAGGACGGCGACCAATCCGATGCGCCTGCCACGTTGTTGGCGGGCCTGCTCAGATTCGTCCTTGAATCCCATGGCAGCTCCTTGTCGAGGCGAAAGCGGTGGCCAGAGCGATCCGCAGTGTTAGCGCTAACATTCATGTCCGCAAAACGTGTCCGTATCAAGCAGAGCATTGAGGAAACGGTGAATCGCCACTGTGGCGCGGTTGCCAGTTCGCTTCCGAACCTTCGAGAGAACTGTCACTGCGTGCGCACTGCACATCCGGCTACACGGCTGAACACGCAGAAAAAGCCACTGACAACCAAAGCTGATTGCGCCCGGTACCGCCCACAATGTGCGTGACCAAATGAATCACAGGAGGCGACGGTAGCGGGTGGGTAGGCAAGGGCATCTGCTCACCCTGGGTGCCTCACCTCCATGACGTCACCGCTGACGCTCAAATAATCGAGGGCTGTTCCACCTCAAGTTTCGAACCAATGTAGCCAGTCCAGCCGCCGCAGTCAACGGGGAACCACGAGGACCGCACCCAGGACCAACCGCCGATTGATCGCTCGGTCATACGTGTCGACCTGCGAGGTTGTCGAACGGCATTCGACGCGCGCGGGACTCACTCGAGCGGGTCACCACGCGCGTCGAATGGTTGACGGTGACGCGCGAAGGCAGCAGATTGATCGAAACGACAAGACTCCTGATCGAAACTTTCGACCGGCCGCGGACACCGGGATGCCCACTGCCGGACCGCCCGTCACAGCTGCGCGCTCAGGTATGCCGAGGTGTTGTTCACCAGTTGACTGCGAAAAATCACCAGTTCTTAGAGGCTGCGGTGCGGAGATTCCGTGGCGTCGCGGTGAACCGCCGCCTGACAACGACAGACCACATTCGGCAACAGCGTCCAAAATTGGATAGGGAGACGGCCGCAGAAAATCGGTGAACACCTGCCTGCCATTGGCTGACGTGCGTGACACTCTATTGGGCGCAAGTGTCCGCAATCGACATCAGATGCTGGTGACCCGGGGCGCGTTCAGGCGGCCTGGTGTGGGGCGTGGGCACGGTCGCCCCGGCACTGTCACACCAGACCGCGTGCCGAGAGGTGCTCTATGGGAGCAGGCGGGCTGATGTGGTCGCCCTGGGCTTGGTCACAGTGCAGCTGTCGCAGAATGTCGAGCTGGGCTGCGGTTTCGACGCCGTCGGCGACAACTGTCAGTCCGGCCGTATGTGCCATCGCGACGATGCTGGTGATGATCGCCTCGGCTCGGGGCGATTGCCCCAGTTCGGATTGCCCCAGCCCGGCGATGACAGAGCGGTCGATCTTGAGAGTGTCCAGTGGCAGCCGCAGGAGTTGGGACAGCGAGGAGTATCCCGTCCCGAAGTGATCGATGGCCAGGCGGACGCCGAGGTCACGAAGCTCCGCGACGGTGCGGGCGGCGACCGCGGGATCACGTGCGAAAGCGCTTTCCGGGATCTCCAGGCAGAGCGCGGCCGGCGGCAGCCAGGTCGCGGCCAGCGTGTGGCCGACCTGGGTGGCGAGGTGTGGATCCTCGAGCTGGCGGGCCGACAGGTCCATCGCGAGGTGCAGATCCGGATGCTGCGTGGCGCGCAGCCGGACGATCTGCTCGGCCGAAGCGCGCAGGATGTGCCCGCCGACGAAGTTGATCAGGCCGCTTTCCTCGGCCAGCGGGATGAACTCCGTCGGCGCGACGGCGCCGAAGCGCGGGTGTGCCCATCGGGGCAGGCCCTCCACGGCTCTGGCCCGATTGCCGCCGAGGTCGAAGATCGGCTGGTAGGCCAGCCAGAACTGGCCGTCGCGCGGAGCGGTCTTGAGGTCTTGTTCCAGCCGGCTCCGGCGCAGGCAGCGTTCCCGCAGTTCGATGTCGAAGAAGGCAGGGCCGTTGCCTCGGGTCTTGGCGTGGTACATCGCGAGGTCGGCGTCGCGCAGAAGTTCCTCGCCTGCCCGCGGATCCGCCGGGTCGGCGATCGTGATGCCGATGCTCGCACCGACGCACAGCTGCCGACCGCTGATCGTGATCGGCTGGCCCAGCGTCTGGTGGATCTGCCCAGCCAGCGCGGCAGCCTGGTCGGGCGCGGCGACGCCATGCACGATGACCGCGAACTCGTCGCCACCCAGCCTGCTGACCAGGTCTTCGCCCGTGACCAGCCGGCCGAGGCGATCGCCGATGACCCTGAGCACCTGGTCACCCACACTGTGGCCGAGCGAATCATTGATGACCTTGAATTTGTCCAGGTCGACGAACAGCACCGCGGTCGCGTGCGCGTGGTGCCGCCGCATCGCGGGACTGAGCTGCTTGATCGCCATCGTTCGGTTGGCCAGCCCGGTCAGTGCGTCGTGCGTCGCCTCATGTTCCCGGCGCTCGTCAAGCGTCCTGCGTTCGGTGATGTCGGTGAAGGAGAGGACAACGGCCGAGGGGCGCTCGCCGTTCAGCGCACGGCAGTTCACCGACAGCCACGTCTCGGCACCGTCCGGCCGGCGTATCGAGACGATCTGTCCGTTGCAGGGATGGCCGGTACGACTGGTGCGAGCAAAAGGAGAGTTCTCATACGCGATGCGGGCGCCGTCTTGGTCGTGGAGTTCGGTCTCGGTCATCGGCATACCGATGAAGTGGTGTGCCTGGACGCCGAGGATGCGCTCCGCCGCCGGGTTGGCCGACTCGACCGTCCCCGTCGCCCCCACCACGATGACGCCTTCCTCGATCGCGGCGACGACCGCGGTGAAGTGTTGCTCGGCAGGACGATCGGCGGATTCGGCCGGGCGGTCGGTCCGCGGCGGGGACGGGCACGGCATGAACCCATGATCGGCCCACTGCTGGTAGTCCATCCAGCCACCGAAGGACAACGGCCGGAGCAATTCGTTCGACAGGCCGCGAATTCGCGACTTCCGGGTGGCCATAACCATTCCAATGGCTCAGCGCGCTCGGTGGCTGGCAGCACGGTGCACCGCGCCGCCTTGCTCGATGGCCGAATCGTTGCCACGGCCGAACTTCAGCAGCAGCGCAGCGAAAAGGAATGATACGCAGGCCGCTGCGACGACGCCACCGACCACCCCGACGTAACCTCCCTTCGGTGTCACCGCCAACAACGCGATGATGCTGCCGGGCGAAGGAGTCGCGGTGAGCCCGGCGTCGGTCAGGCTGAACACGAGCACACCTGTCGCGCCGCCCGCGATCGCGGCGATGACCAGCCTCGGTGCCGCGAGCACATACGGGAAGTAGATCTCATGGATGCCACCGAAAAAGTGGATCACGATCGCGGCCGGGGCAGTCGCCCGCATCGCCTGCCTGCCGAACACCAGGCAGGCCACGAGAATCCCGAGTCCGGGGCCTGGGTTCGTCTCGAGGAGAAAGTGGATCGCCTTGCCGTTCTCGGCCGCGTCGGTGACCCCGAGCGGCGCGAGTACTCCATGGTTGATCGCGTTGTTCAGGAACAGGATCTTCGCCGGCTCGATGAGCAGCGAAACGAGTGGCAGCAAGTTCGTCGCGAGCAACGCCCGCACGCCGTCGCCGAGCGTGATGGTGGCGGCCTCGACAGCCGGTCCGATGGCCAGCATGCCGGAAACCGCGGCAGCACCACCGATGATGCCGGCACTGAAGTTGTCGACGAGCATCTTGAAGCCCGGCGGGACGCGGTCGCCGACGCTGTTGTCGAACAGCTTGACCAGGAAGGCTGCGGCCGGGCCGACGATCATCGCACCGAGGAACATCGGAATCCCCGCACCGACCACGATCCCCATCGTGGCGACCGCGCCGACCACCGCACCGCGGGGGCCGTGCACCAGCCGGCCGCCGGTGTATCCGATCAGGACCGGCAACAGGACGTTGATCATGGGCTCGACGATTTCCGCGATCCTGGCGTTCGGCAGCCAGCCGTCGGGTTCGAACAGTGCGGTGATCAATCCCCAGGCGATGAACGCCCCGATATTGGGCATGACCATTCCCGCGAGATTGCCGCCGATCCGCTGAATGGATGCTCGGATGTTTCGCTCACGTGGCCGAACTTCGCCGGTCATCGAGGCCTTCCAGGTGCGGTCCGGGTGAAACTGCGGTGATCGTTCAGCCGCCCATCGATTCCGTCAACGAGCGGTCACCATGTTCACCCGATCGAATTACCCACAGCCTGCCTGCTAACCATCCGTCACACCTGTGCCCTGGCGAGTACGGCGGCCGGCCCGAGCCGACCGTGTTCAGGACGGAACGATCATCGCGATCGTCAACGGGTCGGCTTCGCCTCGCAGGACGCGGTGCCAGACGGGACGGACTTGTTCCAGGCCGGTGACTTTGTCCACCGCGAGATGCTCGCCGGCCCAGACGGCGACGGATTTCTCGGCAGCCTGCTCGAGAGCCGCCATCTTCTCCGCCCCGATCCGTCCGGCGACGTCGATCCGGCGAAGCCCGACGTTGAATTGCTCGACGGGCGGACCCGGCAGGGAGACCTGCGCGGGAACCTCGCTCAACGCGTGTGTGACGCCGACTCGGAGGCTGCGGATGAGCGCCGGCCCGAGGGTGCGGGCTACCGCGGCGGTGATCTCGGGACGCCCGGCCACATCGACATACGCGGTGCCGGGAATGGCCACGAGATCTGCTACGTCGTCGTAGGACAGGACGTCGTCGAAGACCTCGGCGCGAGCGGCGACCTTGGCGCGGACAGCCGCGGTCAGCCCGACGACCCGCACGCCCGCCTCCCGCAGCACCACGGCTGTGGTGAGTGCGGTACGGCTTGTGGCGCTGGAGAACACGACCTGTGCAGGAGCCGTCGCCTGTAGCTCGTCGCTGAGATGAGCCGCGGTCGCCGCGACGCCCCCGGTGGTCGCGAGCCCCACGTCGTCGATCGTGTCGTTCACCCGGGCCATGTCGCGATAGATCGGATACATTCCGGACCGTTCCGGCGACGTGGCACGAAACCCGGTGGGCAGTGGTTCGGCGTCGACGAGTACGTGCGTGGCCATCGGAAGGAACCCGACGAACAACTCGCCGGGCGCCGCCAGCTCGGGGTCGCCGCCGACGACTCGGGCGGCGCCCCAGCAAGGCACTCGTCCCCATCCGGGCTCCCGAGCCGGGAACGCAGTCCAATACCCGAGCCGGTCGCCGTGGCGGGCGTACGTGATGTTGTTCGAGGTCAGGACAAAGCGCTCGATCCTGAGCAGCACGCTGCCCCGCGCTGGATCGGGCACCTGATCGGGCACGACCCGCATGGTGTGCAGCGGGTCGTCGCGGAGGAATTCGAGGGCCTGGAAGACTGACACGCTCCCACAATACTTGTTGGCTGACCAACATGTAAGTTCGGATCGTAGACCGGCCTGTTCGCACGTGGGATGTAGACGATGCGTACTCTCGCTTCATGTCGCGGGTTCGTCGCACACAGCAGCAGCGTCGCGAAAGCGCCGAGGCGGCGCTCGTGGCCGCGGCCGCCGAGCTGGTCATCGAGTCCGGAGTACGGTCCCTCACGCTGGCACGGGTCGGTGAGCGTGCGGGGTACAGCCGCGGAATCGTCACACACCACTTCGGCTCGAAGCAGGGATTGATCGACGCCCTTGCCCGTGCACTCCAGGAAGGATTCGTCCCTGGACTGGCGGACAAGCCGCCCGGCCTCGATCGTCTCCTTGCCCTGATCGATGGCTACCTTGGCGCGCTCGCACATTCCTCGGCCGCAGGCCATGCCTTTCTGCTGCTCTGGTCCGAAGCTGTGACCACCACCGAACTGGGCCCGACGTTCCGCGAGCGAGACAGCGCCTTCCGCGACGACATCGCCAAGGATGTCGCGGCGGGCATCGCCGAGGGCACCATCCGCGACACCGTCCGCCCCGAAGCCGTCGCGGTCGCCATTGTCGGACAGCTCCGTGGAATCGGAATGCAGCGCCTTCTCGACAAGGATGCCGTCGATATCGAGCGACTGCGCCCAGAGGTGACCGAGCAATGGCGGCGTGCGCTGAGTGCCGAGGGCCAGTGACAGCAGCGGCCGCCGTTCGCCCGGGCAAGACCGCATGGCCGACGGCCTGAGGTCAGCAGCCTCGGCACTGGTTGTCCGCTATCAGTCTCCCGCCGCCCCGCGTGCCGCCTCTGCTGAGCGCGGCTCGGCCTGCGAGGGGCCCTCCAGGCGCGAATCTCGCTCAAGGGTTGGGCAAGAGGAAAAGCCTAGCGCCGGTTGACGGCTTCCTCCAGGATCGAACGGACCGGCGTGGCTGGACGCTGGAGGAGATTCTCCAGTTCTCCTCCTGTGGTAGCGAACTCGCCACGGCGTGCCGCCTGGAACATGCCGAGCAACATGTCGGCCCGTTCGGCCGGTACACCGTTTCCGATCAATGTGGCCGTCCACTCGGAGTCGTCGGCTATGACTCGGCGGATGGTACGTCCGGTCAGGTCGGTGAGGATGCCGGCGATGTCGTCGAGGTCGAGTGCGTCCGGCGTGGTCAACGGCGGGGTCGGCCCGTCGAACCGGCCCTCGTCGGCGAGAATGATCGCCGCCGCTTCGGCGAGGTCGGCATGCGCGGTCCAGGACACGGGTCCATCGGCAGGCGCGACGAGTTCACCGGTCTCGAGCGCCCGACCGAGCAGGTGTTGGACGGTGCTGGCGTAGAACCCGTTGCGCAGCGCCGTGAACGGTGTACCCGTCTTGGACAGGTAGTGCTCGGTGGCGGCGTGGTCGGGCATTGGCGCGAAGACCGAATTCTCGGCGGCGCCCTGGTGACTGGTGTAGAGGATGCGTTTCGCGCCAGCATCGCACGCTGCGTCGATCGCCGCGATGTGCTGAGCGACCGCCGCCTCGCGAGTCTGGTTCGTCGAGACGATGAGTACTTGCGTTGCGCCCTCGAACGCCTCGGCCAGGGAGGGCCGGTCGCTGAAGTCGCCGCGCCGCACGCGCACCCCGCGCGCGGCCCAGTCGCGAGCACGCTGGGTGTCGCGAACGCTGACGCCGACCCGGTCAACCGGAATCCGCTCGAGTAGCCGATCAACGATCTGAGAGCCGAGCTGGCCAGTACCGCCGGTAATGATGATCATGTTCCGTCCTCTCGTTAGAACAACGATAATATCGTCGATAGCAACGTCGATTGCAAGAGCGTGTTATCGTTGGAAATATGGAGGCGAGGCCGGGGAACGCCAGCAGGCACAAGACACGAGAACGCATCGTGGAGGTCGCGGCACAGCTCTTGCGCACACAAGGCCCGCATGCGGTCACCACCCGCGCGGTCGCCCAGGCAGCCGAGATGCAGGCACCGACCATCTATCGGTTCTTCGAGGACAAAGACGCACTGCTCGACGCCGTCGCCGAGCACATCTTCGCCGCCTACGTCGCCGGAAAGACGCTCGTTGAGGACAGTGGCGACCCGGTGGCGGACCTTCGGGCCGGGTGGGACATGCACATCGACTTCGGTCTGACCAACCCGGCGGTGTTCGGTCTGCTCACCGCCCCCGGCCGCGGGGCTCGCTCACCGGCGGCGGCCGCCGGCCTGGAGGTCTTGCGCGCTCGGGTACATCGCGTCGCGGCAGCCGGTCGGCTTCGCGTCACAGAACGCCGCGCCATCGAACTCATCCACGCCGCCGGCACCGGTACCGTGCTCGCTCTGCTGTCCGTTCCGCCTCAGGATCGCGACCTCGGTCTGGCCGATGCGATGTACGAGGCGATGATGCGATCGATCCTCACCGACGCGCCGACGCTCCCTGCGGACAGCCCGACTGCGGTCGCTGTCGCGTTCCGAGCCGTCGCACCGAAGCTGCCCATGCTCACCAGCGCCGAACGCGCCCTGCTGGCGGAGTGGCTGGATCGAGCCTGCGACAACCCGACCAGACCCGGCACCTCGGGTCGCCCCGACTGACACCGCCATTCGAAGACAGGTAGGCCGGGCACACCGCACAGCACGACGTAGTCGAGTTGAACTGGTCCGCAACGCGATGCGGTTGCTTCTGTCCGCAGATCGCGCTTGGCCAGCAGAGCCGCGGCTTTCCGTCAGAATGGACGCCAACTCGACCGGCCTGTCTCCGATCGCCGCAGGTTGATCGGAAACTGCTGTCCACACCACGACAACACGGCATTGCGGGAACAACTCGGCGCTCGCTCGGCCACGTGTTCACGTCGCTGAAACCAACGTGTTGCCCGCGCTGACATAGTGTCTCGTCATCCTCGACGAGATTGATCCTTTCATCGGAACGGCTGCCACTTCATTGCCTGCGGCGCAAGGGTTGGCGGCGACTTGGTGGTGGCCGAAAGCACAAGTCGGCAACACCCACCCCGGCGCGACGTCCCCGCTCGGCATGGTGTCCGCCTGCGCCTACTCCGGTGCCTATCCGACCGGATACGGCCTCTACATGAAGAACACCGAGGGACAGCCCGAGGAGCTGTTCGACCGGCTGCAGGCGTCCGGTTTCACCCACTTCCAGCAGTCCGGCACTGGTGCTATCCGCAAGTACTACAACTACGTGCGGGTGACCCCGATGGTGCAGCAGCTGGACGTCCTCGGCCAGGCCTGGCAGCTGCACGACGAGATCGCTGAAGCCGGGTACTACGCGGCCACTCTCGACACTGGCATTCGATGTGAGGTCACCGTCGGCGCCAAGGTCGCCGTCCACCGGTACACCTTTCCTGAGCATCGCAGCGCCCGGGTCGTGATTGACCTTTCCTGCGGCGGGCTGGCCATCGACCTCGGCCGCACGGTGCCGCTGCGGGCGTATGTGGAAAGCCTCGGCAACGGCCGCGCCCATGGAACGGTGGTTGTCGAAGGCGTCCCGCTGTCGGTGTACATCAAGGTCGACAGCCCTGGTTGGCGGCAGATGCTCTGGCATGACCGTCGGCTGATCGAGGGTGGCACGCGGCTCGACTTCGACCGCATCAGGCAGACCACGCTGCGCCCGTTCGGGCTGCTCTACATGGGCCCGACCGCCGCCGGACAGAGCGTCGAGATTCAGATCGGATTCTCGCTGCGCGGCTGTGAACAGGCCCGCGAGAACCTGTATCGCGAATGTGGCGAGAGGGTGCCTGCGTTCGATGCCGTCCGGGCGCAGACCAAGGCACGGTGGCGCGACCACGTGGATCGGGTCGAGGTCGAGGGCGGGTCACCCGCCAGGCGGCAAGTGTTCGCAACGGCCCTGTACCACTCTCTGATCAAGCCGTGCTTCGCCGACGACGAGAGCCCGTTCTGGCCGACCTCCGGGCCGTTCGTGTTCGACATCTGCACGATGTGGGACATCTACAAGACCCAACTGCCGTTGCTCATCGCCATCTGCCCCGGCCGGGCGGTCGATCTTCTGGAGTCACTGATCCGGGTTTGTGAGGAGGAAGGCAACTTCCCCATCGGATATCGGATGGCTCGCGGCGCGGACAGGTTCTTCCGGCAAGCGAGCGCGTTGGTCCACACCGCGCTGGCCGACGTGCACGCACTCGGCCTCGGTGACCTGGATTGGGCCTGGGCGCTGGTGCACATGTACGACGACCTGCGCCGGATGTACGGCGAGGACTTCTACGAGCACGGCATCGTGCACCCGATCTCGCACACCCTCGACCTCGCCTACGCCTGCCACTGCACCTCCGGCGTCGCCCGGGCCCTGAACGACGTCCAGCTCGCCGACGACCTCGACGCGCGAAGCCGCCTGTGGTCCAACGCGTTCGACCCGGACACCGGCCTGCTGCTCGACTCGTCGTTTTACGAAGGGGGCAAGTGGAATTACTCCTTCCGGCTGCTGCACGACATGGCCGCGAGAATCGCGATGGTCGGGGGGAACGAAGCTTTCGTCAGCACACTCGACGCGTTCTTCGGCTACGGCGCGCCGCGGGTGGCGCAGCCCGGTAAGCGGCCCGGCTCGGCGGAGATGGCGGCCGGCTACGTGCTGAATCGGTTTGAGGGGCTGAACAACGAGCCGGACATGGAAGCGCCGTGGTCCTACCATTACGCGGCTCGGCCGGACCGCACAGCCGAGATCGTGCACGCGGCGCTGACCTGGCAGTTCGGCACCGGTCGCGGCGGGCTGCCGGGCAATGACGACTCGGGCGGGCTGAGCTCCTGGTACGTGTGGGCCTCGCTTGGCCTGTTTCCGGTCGCCGGGCAGAACCTGTTCCTCGTCAACGCGCCTGCCTTCAGCCGCGCCACTCTGCACGTCGGAGACCGCGATTTCGTCATCGAGACGCGTGGGCACCTCGAGACGTCCATCAGTTCCGACGGGTTGGACGCGGACCCGCCGCCGCAGTACGTGCAGTCCGCCCGGCTGGACGGAAAGCCACTGGATGCGGCGCATCTGCGCGCATCCGACGTCCACGCGGGCGGCAGGCTGCTGCTCGAACTCGGCCCGCACCCCTCGGAGTGGGGACGCAAGATCCTGCCGCCATCAGTGTCTGATCCGCTCGGAAAGGGGGTTCGCTCATGAGCGAGCTTGCGAGCGAAACATCGATACAGCGCCCGGCTCATGCAGCGGGCCTTAGGCACAGCGAGGAGGAGGCATGAGCTGGCCAAGCCGCCGTCTCGTCATCGTGGTCCGGGCCGACCCGGTCATCTGCGGCCACTCCGGAGAAGCCCGCAACCTGGCTGAGGTCGCGCTCAGCCGCGGCTTCGACGATGTCCGGCTGCTGACCTGGCCGATTTCGGTGCTGCAGGCGGCAGGCCTGCCGCTCAAGCCGCTGGATCGGATCATGCCCTACAGCGAAGGCATCACCGTGGAGCGGCCCGAGCCGGTCGGCGACTACCGGGTACCCGACGGTCGATACCTGGCCGGGCTCACGGGACGCCTGGTCGAGCTGCTCGCCGAGCCGGTCCCGACCACATGCGTATCGATGTACCTCGCTCCCCACGACGCCGTGGTGCGCGACGCCGTCGATGCGGCGCGCGCGGCTGGCTACGCACCTGATGTCCACACCATCGCGAAGGCGGTGGGCTCGGACGTCACCAACGTGATTCGCTCGTGCCTGCACGAGCGGCGATTCGGGGCCGCCGTGGTCCTGTTCACCCGGTTTCTCGCCAACGACCAGGTGATCGCCGTGTCGCAGTACACCAGGCAGGAGATCATCGCTTGTGCGGAGGCCGTCGACGCGCACTGCGGCACCCGGTTCGCCGACCAGTGCGTGCGCCGGATATCGGTCAGCTACCCACCGATCGACACCTCGGCCTACCTCGACCTCGACCCTGCGCTCGTGGACACCGCCCTGAAGCGACGCGGCCTGGAACGCGACGGGTACGTCCTGTTCCTGTCCCGGGTCACCCGCGCCAAAGGCATCTACGACCTGGTGGACGCGTTCGCCCAGTGCCAGGCGCAGTCACGGCTGAAGCTCGTGATCGCCGGGAACGGCCCTGAACTGGAGCACGTCAAGGCGATCACCCAGCACAACGACCGGATCCTTTTCCTCACCGACGTGGAGGACGAGGAGAAGCCGCTGCTGATGAACGGCTGCGCCGTGTACACGCTGCCGACCAAACCCGAACCGGACTTCGTCGAGACCTTCGGCATCGCGCTGACCGAGAAGATGCTCGCGGGCGGCGGACCAGTGATCACGACCACCACCGGAGGCGTCGGCGAAGCGGTGGGCGGCACGGCCATCCTCGTCGAGGCCGGGAACATCACCCACATCGCCGCTGCGATCGACCGGGTGGTGCTCGACATGTCAGCCGAGGAACGGCAACTCATAGCGGACCGAGCACGCGAGCACGCCCTGTCCTTCGACCGTGTCCGGGTGTTCGACAGCCTCTTCGCCACGTCCAACCCAGCTGTTGTCCTAACGGGATGAACCCCGTGTATTCCTCCAGCAGCCTCGACGCCAACGACTCTGGCTCGACCGCGGCTATATCTCCAGACCGGCCACCGGTCAGTAGTGGAGGCGCGTCCGGCTCATGCGGCCTCGCACTCCGCCTACTGTCGACATGGACACGGACGTCACAGTCGACTTCCGCCACGAACGGCGACTCCGCAGGTTCGAACCCTGTCGGGGCACGCACAGCTAGATGCGCAGTCCGCTGGGACAAGTGGTGACCAGGCGGCATCCTCGCCGGCAGCCGGGGTGTGGTTGTCCAGCGCGCGCGTTTGACGGAGTGGTTCCCGCATCTCGGCCCGGTCATCACCAGGCTCATGATCGAGAAGGGGGGCGGTAAGGATGAGTTGATCTCCAGATCGTCGCGGCACGCCGTGGCGAGTTCGCGACCGAAGATGCGCATGTCAAGGATTCAACGTCAAGGTTGAAGTCCGAGACGATGGGCGACTGAACCACCCATCGCGGCTACGTGTGCTTGGCGGAAGAAGCCGACGCCACGTCGTCTTCTCATGGTGTGCCGATTTGGTCATGGTGCCGCATCGGCGACCACTTGCCGGGACAGCAAGCAGGGACGTTGGCGCGACGCTGGGATGTAGGCGACACTGGGATTTCCGCCGCCTTGTGTATCCCTGCATGCGACACAAGGAGCACCATGCGTCTGACACGAAGGATTGCCGCGATCGCCGGCACTGCCGTTTTGACGGTCATTCTCGTCCAGCCCAGCGCCTTCGCCGGTCCGGTTGGCAGTGGCTGGCAGGAATACAACCCCTCGTGGAACCTGCAGATCCAGAGCCGCGGCGAGATGAAGAGCTACCCGAGCAGCACCAACAGCGCATCCGGGCCTGGCGGATCCTACGCGCGATCCGGCGGGGTACAGACCTTCAAACTCTTCAACAACGGGTCCAACCGAGTCGAGGTTCGGGTTCAGGACAACTACCGGACCGGCCAGCGGCAGTTTGAGGGCGAGCTCAAGGTCACGGCGGGCACCGACGACGAAAGCGCCATGCAGATCTTCGGCAACGACGGTGACGGTGCCACCACGCTGATGATCAGGTCCTTCTCGAAGAACGGCGGCACCCTCCGAGGCGGGGGCAAAGACCTGATCAGCAACATCTACGGCAAGTGGGTACGCATCAACGTCACCCACAACGCCACCGCCACCGGCGGCAGTTACTCCATCTACATCAACGGCAAACACGTACACACCAACAATGGGCCTAAAGGTGATCACTACTTCAAGTACGGCGTGTACGGCACGTTGAAGACCTCGGGTGCCGAGCACCAGTGGCGCAACGTGCACTTCTACCGGAAGTAGTCGGCAGCAGCCTGGTTTCCCGACTCAACCCCCGGCTCGGATGCAGGTCCGGGCCGGGGGCTTTGCGCTTTCTCGACGGAAATGAGGTGCGATGAACGAGCTTCGAGATTTGTCGCTGCCCGGTTAAGCGCACCGTTAGATCAAGTGTGACTTACGCTGCGGACAGTCACTAGTCTGAACCGGTGCGTAGCGAGGACGTCATCGCCGGCCGGTATCGGCTCGAGGACGCTGTCGGAGCTGGCGGCATGGGAGTGGTCTGGCGAGCCACCGATCTCGAGCTTCGCCGGGTGGTGGCGCTCAAGCAGGCCAGCTCTGGCGACGGCGAGGAGACTCGCCGGGAGGCCCGGATCGGGGCGGGACTGCACCATCCCAACGTGATCTCGGTCTTCGACGTGGTCGTCGAGGGCGACCAGCGGTGGCTGGTCATGGAGTACCTGCCGGCGCGCAGTCTGGCCGAGATCTGCCGGGCCGACGGCCCACTGGCGCCGAACCGCGTGGCCCGTATCGGCGCGCAGGTCGCTACCGCGCTGTCTGCCATGCACGCCAAAGGCATCGTGCACCGGGACGTCACGCCGGCCAACATCCTCGCCACCGACGACGGGACAGCGAAGCTGGCTGACCTCGGCATCGCGGCGTGGGGGCAGGTCACGCTGTCCGGGACCGCGCGGGACGCGGGCACTCCCGGTTACGTTGCCCCTGAGGTGATCGAGGGCCACGGCGCCACATCCGCGTCCGACGTGTATTCGCTCGGCGCGGCGCTGTCGGCGGCTGTCGAGGGCCATGGGCGGGTGGACGGACGCCTTGCCGGGGTCCTGACCGTGCTGACCGACTCGGACCCGGATCGCAGGCCCACCGCGGAGAAGGCCGCACAGCTCCTCGAGAGACACGGCGCATGGTGGCACTCCCGGCGCGGAATTCTGGCTACCGGCCTTGGCGTGGTCGTGGCGCTCGTCGCCGCCTTCGTGGTCATATCGTCCGGATCGCAGAGCACGCCGAACAACACGGCCGAGGGGCCGGGCACGTCGACCCGCCGCCAGGTGCCCGGCCCGCCGGCTGCCGGCGGGGCCACGCTGCTATACGGCCTCGGCGACCAGATCAACTCGGCACTGGCGTCCGAACTGGTGCGCGACACCCCGGTCCGGATGCTCACCACGAACTACCACAAGCCAAACGACCTGCCGAAACTGGCGGGCTCGCGCGACACCTTGGTGGCCAACGCCTACGCGCAGGGCTATGCGCTGCATGTGGTCGTGTCGGACTGGGATGTCGACGATCCCGAGGTACCAGTCGACACCAAGTACGGCGTCGGCTGCGGCCGGCCCCATCCGCTGTCCCCGGACTTTCCCCGGCATATGCGCACCCTCGCGCGGATCTTCGCCGGCCAGGCCGACGGCCCACCCCTGTACGTCACGATGTTCCAGGAGGTCAACAAGTTCGCGTGCGTCGACGGCGCGTACGCCGCCGATCCCCAGACCACGGCGTACTACAAAGCATTGAAGGACCGTTACCTCGAGGTCCGGCAAATCATCCAGGACGAGGCGCCCAACGCGCGCGTCGCGCTGGGCTGGGACGGATATCAGTCCAACAAGGACGATCCGGCCACGAGTGGCGGTCGATCCATGTTCGCGCAGTTCGCCGACGTGCTGCGAGCCTCGGACTTCCAGTCCGTCCTGGTCAGGCAACCGGACGGCAACGTCGAGCAGGTACGGCGGACCGTCCGTATCCTCGGCGAGTACGGCCCGGTCATGATGGCCGCGTACGGCAACAAGAGCACGCCAGGCCAGGTCGTCGACCAGGACATGCGGGCACTGCTGACCGACCAGTCGATCGCTGAGCTCACCGGGCTCGGCCTGTTCGCGTGGAACTTCAACACCGAGCCTGTGCTGGTCAGGGCCGGCAGACCCACCCTGGACTTCGTCAAGGACATTGTGCGCCGCACCGGGCGAGAGCCGCAGTAGGCCAGCGCTACTCCGCCGCCGCCACTGGCACGGGACCTTCCCCGCCCAACCCGCCACGCCAGTCCACAACGGTTGCTCTTGGCCCTTTTCCGGACTAAGCCGAGTTCGTCTGGGACGGGCGATGCCCGGCTGTGCCGAACGGCCGCACTTTGTTTGTCCACGGGTCAGGGGGCTTGGTGAACGAACCCGCATGCAGAACATATGGGTACCGATGCCGCCACCGGGCGGCACAAGATCTACCTGTGGGGTGGTAAAGATCAAGCGTCTCATCGGCATGGTGCTCGCCGCGGTCTGCATGAGCGCGTCCATGGTCGTGGCTTCGGGGTCCGCGGCGGCGGACACGAACTGCGGCAGTGGCGTGAACGACGTCTTCCTCGCCAACGTGCGCGAGGCGACCGCGACCGCTGGCGGGCGGACGGTGACCGTCAAGCTGGTCAACCAGCGAGTCAGCGATCACTCGTTCGCCAGGATCACGCTGAACTACCGGTCGGGCGACCTGACATGGGTCGACCGCTCGTACGACGGTGGGCGGAACTGGACGCAGTGCGGGCCGTTCAACCGGGCCTACTCCAACGACCTGTCCAACCTCAACAACTGGATGCGGGCGTGCGCCCGGTTCAATGGCCACAGCTTCTGTACCGGCTGGTACCGCGACACCGACTGACGTTCCAGGTTTCCCGGGCCAGGATCAGCTCGGCCCGGGAAACCTGGACACCGGCCACCTGTTCGTCGAACCGGGCTTTGCCCGAAGTGTTGCGGCACCCCGGACACTGGCAAAGTGCCCCAAGCCGGATGAGCTCGCTTGGGGCACGATTCGCCGCCGAATTCGGCCTAGCCCTGTTCGAGGTCAGCTGCATGCCCAAAACAGCCTCCAGCTGACCTACACGACGGCGACCTTGTCGTGCGCCCGACCAGTCCGACCGACTCGACACCACGGCTGACCGGTTCGCTTCCTGGAACGCCACCGCGCCCCTCGACGCGTCCTCCAGGCAGCAACAGCGCCACCGGCTCTCCCGCGCCGGCAACCGTCGCATCAACCGGACCCTGCACATCATGGCCGCCGTCCAGCTACGCAACAGGCCGGACCTACTTCGACACGAAGAAAGCCACAGGCAAGACCTCGATGCAAGCCATGCGCGCACTCAACCGACGACTATCCAATGTGGTCTACCCACCGGATGGTCCACGACCAGCAGACCTGATCGGCGCCGCTTCACCGTCCGGGTGGAACTCGTAATGCTGTACGCACACCAGGCCATTGGTTTTTGACATGTCCAGGCAGTTGAATCCAGCGGTCGGGATGCTGGACAGCACACGGATCGTCGTCAAGTCCTGGAGAGTGGTGAGGACACGCTGCCTGAGGTTTTCAACGCCTTGGCTGTGAGTTCTTTGCCGATCCGCAGTGGATATCAGCGACTCGTCTGTCGGGTCGAGAATGAGGACCCGCACTCGGCCACCGTTGCGCAGGATCCGCGGCAGATCGCTCCGCATCCCCTGGACAGTCCTGGTCATCGTCAGGCCGATCAGCAGGACGTCGGATGCACTCGCACGCTGCTCAATCAGGTTTGGGTGGGAAAATGCGTCGCAGGACCGTCGTCGAGTCCGCGCTGTGCGCGCGCCTGATCAGTTGAATCTGTTTCCTCGCCTTGAGTTGCGAGTAGGCAAGGACTGCAAGCAGCGACAAGACCACCGACGACAGGGTCTTCACGTCGGATACCCCGGTCACCCCTAAGACGATGAAGAGCAACGCTACGACGGCGAGAACGTACAAGTCCAGGTTCTCGGCACCGGCCATCGCCTGGATGGCGTTTCTGATCCGTCCCCTCTTGCTGCTCACCCGATCCTCCCCGTCGTAGCAACGGTTCGAACACGGTCGTACATCGCGGAACGCCCTGGGTTCGTCGTAAGAGTTCTCTAACATTCTGGCCCGTGATCATCGGCTAGCGTCGGCTCGTGCTCCGAAAAGGATGGCCGTGGGCCATGCTCATCGCGGTGCCCGGGCTGGTCCTTGCCGGCTTTGGCGTTGTTCATCCGGCGCCGCTCGACGCGGCCAACGCTCACTGGTGGACGAGCTTGCACGTCCTGCTACTCCCCGTGTTCCCGCTGTTGGCAGCCGCGCAGTGGATTCTCTTGACCCCAGCACGGTCAGTTGTGCGCTGGACAGGACGCTTGGCAGCGTTCGGGTTCGCCGTTTTCTATGGCGGCCTCGACGCCGTCGCAGGGATCGGCGCGGGCACCGTAACGGCTGCACAGAACGGTGTCACGCCGGTGACCGGCGCCGTGTTCACGATCGGTGACACACTGGGTTACATCGGAGCGGGATGTTTCCTTGCCGCGAACATCCTTGTCATAGCCGGCATCGCACCGCTTGCTCGATGGCGGACCGTGCCCGGCGCCGTGCTTCTGCTGGCTGCCAGTATGTCCTTTATCGACAGTCACATTTTCTGGCCTCGTGGCGTGTTCACGATGATCGGGGTCGCCGCCGGAATGTTTCTCCTGGCCCTCGAAACCAGCAATAGCCAGCGACGGGCTGTCGGGAGCGCCAATCACGGACACAGTGAGGAGGGCGGGCTTCGCTGAAGCCCCTCGGAAAACCATTGTCACCGACCACCGAGCGGTGTACGCGAACACTTGCCGCGCACGCGGCTCATCCGGGTTGGCGGCACAGTGCACCGGTCGTCCACAAAGGATCAATGGCGAACGTGCCGCGATCCCGTTGCCGGATCAGGGCTCTGCAGGGCGGTTGAGCCTGGACAGTTTCGCGGGGTTGCCGATGGCATGCAGCACCGCCACATGGTCACCACTGATCTCCAATGAGATCACCGTGACCACCCGGCTACCCAGCCGAACCAGAACCCCGGGCGCGGCGTTGACATCGACGACCTCGAAAACGGCTGGTACACCGATGAACGCCGTGGCCAGTGTCCTGGCGACCTCGTCGGCTCCGGTGACCGCGGCGAGCGGCGCGCCGGGGATCAGGCCGGCAGAGTCGAACTCGCCCGTAACGTCCGGATCGAGGACAGCCACCAGTTCGTCGAGATTCCCGTTGCGGCACGCCGCGGCGAACCGTTCGGCAACGCGCCGCCGCACCGCCGAGTCCACTTCGAACCGCGGCCGGCTGACAGGTCGGCCGTGCAGGTGGCGGCGGGCCCGGCTGGCCAGCTGCCGGCAGGCGGCGGGTGTGCGGCCGACGACCTCGCCCACCTCGGCGAAGCTCAGACCGAACACGTCATGCAGCACGAAGGCCGTCCGCTCGGCGGGGCTGAGTGACTCGAGCATGATCAGCAGCGCCATCCGGACGGTGTCGTCCATCGTGATCCGGTCGGCCGGGTCCGGGCCGCCACCGGGCAGATCGACCACCGGCTCGGGCAGCCACGGTCCGACATACTCCGACCGGGCCTTCTCGGCGCGCAGCCGGTCCAGACAGATCCGTGCCGTGGTGGTGATCAGCCAGCCACGGGCATCGGTCACGCCGCCCAAGCCCTGCCGCGCCAGGCGGAGGAACGCTTCCTGCACCGCCTCCTCGGCGTCGGTGATGCTGCCCAGCATCCGGTACGCGACGTCCAACACCCGGCCTCGGTCGCGGCGCCACACGTCCTCGAACTCGTCCGTCATACCCATACTGGACGCGCCGGACCCCAGCAATGTGACATCGCGCCACCATGTCACACCTCGCTCAACCCAGCCGTCCTACTCTGGTATGACGAGCATTCATCCCGCGTGGCTCCCCGAGACGGTCTGGCCGTATCAGATCCAGCACCTGCCGGTGGGACAACACCTAATGGCCTACACCGATGCAGGTCACGGCCCGACTTTGTTGCTCTGCCATGCCGGTCAGTGGCAGTTCCTCTGGCGCGACCTGATCGGCCGGTTGCGGTCGTCCTTCCGGTGCGTCGCCTTCGATCCACTGGGCAGCGGCCTGTCCGACCGTGTTCCGGCCAACCTGCAATCCCTCACGGCCGTCCGCGACGCCATCGGACACCTGATCGACCACCTGGATCTGCGTGGCATCACCCTGGTGCTGCACGACCTGGGCGGCGTCACCGCGCTCGCAGCCGCCGCGACGCGCCTTCACCGACTCGACGGGCTCGTCGCGGCCAACACCTTCGGTTGGCGGCCGACCGGCATCCTCCTGCCCGGCATGCTCCGCATCTTCGGCAGCACGGCCATGCGCGAACTGGACGCCCTCACCGCATTCCTGCCGACGGCCACCTCCACCCGACTCGGCGTGGGCAGGCAACTGGACCGCCCAAGCCGCAAAACATTCCGCAGCGGTATGGACCGAGCTGCCAGGCGAACCATGCACCGGCTGTTCCGCGACGCCGCCCGCGACACCGAGGTCTGCCGACAGGCGGAGACCACGCTTGAACACCTACGGGACCGACCGGCCCTCAGCATCTTCGGTGCCTGGGGCGACTACCTGCGGTTCCAGTCGAAATGGCGGGCCCGGTTGCCACGGATCGAGCAAACGGTCATCCCACGCGGCCTGCACTTCCCCATGTGCGACAACCCAACCGTGATGGCCGCGACCATCGCCCGATGGCACCAAGCCAATCACCGGCCCACTTGCTGATTACCGCACGCCTGTGCTGCGTCGACCTCACCTGGCAACCGCTCAACACTGGTTGAGAGGGTATCGTGCCTCCCAGGTGGTCCGGTTCGTGGGTCTCTTGCACTCGGCGCCTGTGAGGTTCCACAACGCCGACCCTGCGGTCTTGAACTGCGGTGATGCGCCGTTCGACGACAAGACATGATCGTGGAACGTGTGGCTACGCCCGCTATACCTGATCTTCGTTCGACTCGGTGACTGGCTTGTCTTGCTTGGCCGGTCCTCGGCGTCCAGGGACGTCGAGTTGCTGGTGTTACGCCACGAGGTCGCCGTGCTGCGCCGCACCAACCCTCGCCCACGACACATCGTGGCGGCGGTTTCTGCGCACAAGCCGACCACATCACAAAGGAGCAGCATTGAGCGTTGTTCTGGCACGAGATGTTGCAGCGCGGAGACGAATGCCAACGAGATCGACTCGGTAGCGCCATAGCGAGACCCCGGACCGAACCCGGTGTCCGGCAGGTCACCGAAGGGCGGATCCGGAAACGGGTCGACCGGGCACGAGGCGCGCAGCCGAGTTGGTTCCGGCATCTCTCGATCGGTGCGGCGCGATGGCTCCTCCTTGCCGACGCCGCGTTGGCTGTCGCTCATTACTTCAACGACCCGCCGTCGCGATACCGCTCGCGTCGCGCGTATGCCGGTATGCGTCGTCCGCTCCGGCCCGGATGCCTGATCGCGTCGTCGTCCCGAGGCCGACGGTCGTTCTTCGCCATACCGGCTAAGACCCCGGCCACCCGTGAAAGGAACCGCCGTCCCGACCGGCCGGTAGGGTGATCTTCGGCCATGACCCGATTCCTTCTCGGGTGCCGCCCGGTCCATACATCATGAGCCGCAGTTGCAGGAAGGAAGGCATCGTTGACCGGGAAGGCTGAGAAGGGCACGAAGAACGACGAGTTCGCGCGGGAAGTGGAGCCATATCGCCGCGGCCTGTTGGCGCACTGCTACCGCGTGCTCGGTTCGTGGGACGAGGCGGAGGACGCCCTGCAGGAGACATACCTGCGGGCTTGGCGCGGCTACGCCAAACTTGAGCAGAAGGATCTGCTGCGGAACTGGCTTTATCGCATCGCCACCAACACCTGCTTGTCCACTCTCGACCGACGCGGCCGGCGGGCGGTGCCGTCGGGCCTCGGCGCGCCGAGCACCGACCCGGACATCGACCCACCCGTCCCTGATCGGGAAGCCTCGTGGATACAACCGATCGCGGACGGGGTCGTGGCGGGCTCGCGCAACGACCCGGCGGAGATCGTGACCTCCCGGGACAGCATCAGGCTCGCACTCATCGCAAGCCTGCAGCACCTGCCTGCCCGGCAACGGGCCGTTCTCATCCTGCGTGACGTTCTGGCGTTCCCCGCGTCGGAGGTGGCGACGATGCTCAACACCAGCACCGTCGCGGTGAAGAGCGCTCTTCAGCGGGCCCGGGCACGCCTGGCGGAGGTGGCCCCCGTCAAGGAGGAGCTGTTGGAGCCCGATGACCCGCGTGCACGCGAACTGCTCGAGCAGTACATGGCGGGCTTCGCAAACGCCGACACCCAGGCACTCGAGAAGGCGCTGCGGACCGACGCAGCGCTGGAGATGATCCCGTCCGGCACCTGGTTCGCTGGAAAGGCGACGTGCATCCCATTCCTCAGCCGCGCCGTGGGTGTTCGAGGCACCTGGAAGATGCTCCCGACGACAGCCAACGGCCAGCCCGCGGCAGCGGCCTACCTGCTCGGCGACGACGGACGTCATCATGCCTACGGCATCGGCGTGCTTGCCACGACCGCGGCTGGAATCGCCCGGATCTTCGCCTTCGGCGAGGCCGCCCTGGTGGAACGTTTCGGGTTCCCGCCCGTCGTCTAGGCCTGGAGACCAACCCTCCATACAGGAGGGTCGTCACTGCCGATTCGCCGATCTCCTCAGATATCCGGCCTCGCCACGTCACGCGTTCGAGGGGAGCGGGGGCCAGAGGTACACCTTCTCCGGCGTGATGCGCACGACGACTCGTTCGGCGTCCGGCTCCGCGGGCGGCTCGGCTCCTCCCATGTACCGGTCATACATCTCCTTCAGCAGAGCCTTCGTCGGATCGTCCGTGATGGTGACCGATCCGCGGATTTCCACGTACTTACCCGGGTTCGCCGCGACAAGCAGGCTGACACGTGGATCCCGCTGCATGTTGCGGGTCTTCAGCCGCCCCTTGACGGTGCTCAGCAGCACGACGTCCTGGTCCCGCTTCACGAAGATCACAGACGACTGCGGGCGCCCGTCGGCATTGACGGTGGCGAGAACCGCGGTGTGCGGATTGTCGAGCATTTCACGTGCTTGCTGGGACAGTCCAACAGTCATCGGGGTTACCTCCGTGAGATGAGTGAACGTCCGGTACCGGTACTGGATGTTCAGACTCGGCCGGAGCCGACAAGGAATCGCGAACGATGTGCGCGATTCCTTTTGAGCCGCCCGCCTGTCTTCACTGCCGACGGCTGCGCAGAGCGTGGCCCGGAAGACGGCGTGATCCGTAAGGAGACCATGAGATGGCAAGCATGAACGACTGGCTGACACAGCACTACCGGATGGTGAACGCGGCATTCGCCCAGAACCCGCCCATCTCACTGGAGGAGTCTCGCGATCTCAACGATCACTGGGGCGATGCGACCACCGAGCCCGGTGGTGTCGACTACGCCGAGGTCGATGCCGGCGGCGTGCCCGCCATGTGGGCGACGCCGAAGGGCAGTTCGCAAGACCGTGTGCTGCTCAGCCTGCACGGTGGCGGGTTCATCGGCGGCTCGATGTACACCCACCGCAAGATGTTCGCCCACATCGCCAAAGCGGTGGGCGCGCGGGCGCTGATCGTCGACTACCGCCTGACGCCCGAACACCAGCATCCCGCCCAGGTGAACGACACCACGACGGCCTACAGCTGGCTGCTCGGCCAAGGGATCAGCGCCGAGCACATCGCGGTCACCGGCGACTCGGCCGGTGGCGGCCTCAGCATCCTGACGATGCTGCACGCACGCGACCGGGGCCTGCCCGTCGCCGCCGCCGTCATGCCGCTCTCGCCCTGGTTCGACATCGAGAACGGCGGCGAGACCCGCACGACCAACGTGGCGACGGACACCATCTTCGGCGGCGAGACGCCGATGAACCTGGGCTTCCTCACGCAGATCCTGCTGGGAGAGCACGGCGATCCGACCCCACCATCAACGCGCTCTACGCCGACCTCTCCGGCCTGCCTTCGGTGTACATCCAGGCCAGCAGCACCGAGATGATTCTCGATGACAGTCTCCGGCTGGCCGCCCTCGCGGAGAAGGAGGGCGTGCAGGTCAAGCTCGAGATCTTCGAAGGCCAGCAACACACCTGGCAGATGGGAGCCGGCCGGTCGCCAGTGGCGGACGAGGCGATCAGGAAGCTGGCCGAGTGGGTACGCCCCAAACTCGGTCTCGGCTGACGCCCTGCAGAACCCGGGTGACCGTCCTCGATGCCCTGGACGGCCACCCGGGACCACCTGCGAAGGACGGCTCAGACTGCCTATATGTACGGCTTTCTGGAGCCGGCAGCCCGTGTCCATCACATCTGCGCCCCGGCCGGCTTCGGGCATCCACTGCGGTCAAAGCTCGAATCTGAACCAGTCGAGGTAGACGAGATCCTTTGTGCCGGTCGGGCCGTAGGGATTCCCGTCCTCGGGCGCGAGAGTCAGGTACACGTCGTGGGTACCGGTCACAGGCGGCATCACGACGGTCTTTATCACAAAGTACTCCGGTGGACCCACGATGATGATGGGGGTCGTGCCGATCGGCTGGCTTCTCGGATCGTCCAGCCGGAGCTCGATCTTCACATTGGGGTCCACGCCTGCGTGGCTTCCGGAGCTCACATAGAACTGCCGAGGTGGAGCCGGACCAAAATCGACTTTCTGATACAGGAAAGTGGGGCTCCCACCGAACCCCACCGGTCCAAGGGCCCGGAAGTCGTGGCCGTTGACGGGGTCTTTCAAGTCGGTTGTCTTGACGTCTCCCGGAAACGCACGGGAGTAGTCCTCGGCTTCAATGACCGAGAACGCGTCCCGCGAGGCCGGAGGGACCCCGCGCACGGGCTTTTGTCCTTGCCCCGGCTCCTGCTTATCGCCCATGTTGTCGACGATGAGGTAGCCGGCCACACTGAGAATCACTGCTACCACCACGCCGATGATCAGTCTCAATCGGCGCGCAGTCGCCTTGTTGACCAGTGGTGTGGTGGGCGGCGATGCCGGAGTGTGCTGGCCTCCGGGCTGGGACTGGGATACTCCCGCGGCGCGTGAGAGCCTGCGTGTGGCCGAGTCGGCACCGTTGCGCATGGCAGGCGCGTTCGGATCCAGCAGGCGGTCGAACGGGTTCGTACCGGCTTCGCGCAACAAGGGGTGCATGAGCCGACGCACTTCCTCCAGCGGCATTCGACGCGCTGGATCCTTGACCATCAGCCCGCTGATCACCTCACCGATCGGGCCGGTTTGGTGGTGTTGCGGCACTTTCCCGTTGATGATCATGCTGAGGATGACCAACGGGTCGGCGTTGTCGTACGGCAGGCGCCCTTCCGCCGCCCGGAACAGCGTGGTGCCCAGGCTCCACAGATCCGCCGACGGCGTCACCCGCTCCCCCACCGCGATTTCGGGCGCGAGGAACGCGGGTGTGCCCAGCACGTAGCCAGTTCTGGTGAGGGTGGGGTCGGCGCTGTTGCGGGCAATACCGAAATCGCTGAGCTTGATCTCGCCATGCCTGCTCACCAACACATTGCCCGGCTTGACATCGCGGTGCACGATGTCAAGCCGGTGCGCGGCCTGCAAAGCGGCGGCAACACCATCGACAACCAGTGCGAGGAGCGGGACATCCAAACGCCCATGCCCGTCGAGTATCTTCGCGAGACTTTGCCCGGCGACCAGCTCCATGACCATGAAGGGCGAGGTGCCGTCCCACGCCACGTCGTAGAGCATCACCACGTTGGGATGCGTGACCACGGCCATCGCGCGTGCCTCCCGCACGGCGCGCTCGCGCAGTTCGGCAGCCTCGTCGTCGGGTAGGTCGGGCGCGAGCTTCAACTCCTTGACAGCCACCGAGCGATGCAGCAGCTCATCCGTCCCCGACCACACCGTTCCCATCGCACCTTGACCGATGCTCGTCTCCAGCCGGTATCGATTCGCGATCAGGCGATGCGAGGCATCCAGTGCACTGTCTCGGCGGTCCACCCGGCGATCCTCCCAGACAATCGAAGAACGCGACCACCTTTCGCAAGAAGCCGGATGCGCTGTCACATCAGCTTGTCGGGCGTGATGGGCAGGTCGCGGATTCGCTTGCCGGTGGCATTGAAGATGGCGTTCGCGACGGCGGCTCCGGTACCGGTGATGCTGAGCTCACCTATACCGCGCGCGCCCATGGGCGCATGTGGATCGGGGATGTCGGTCCAGATCACGTCGATCTGCGGCACGTCCATGTGCACAGGTATGTGATATTCGGCCATGCTGGGATTCATGATGCGGCCGTTGCGCTCGTCGAAGTGGGTCTGCTCGGTCAGCGCGAGGCCCAGCCCCATGATGATGCCGCCGCGGAACTGGCTGGTGGCGGTCTTGGAGTTGAGGACGCGCCCGCAGTCCATCGAGCCGAGGAAGCGGCTGACCCGTGTCTCGCCGGTGACGGCGTTCACGCGGACCTCGCAGAACATCGCGCCGTAGGAGTGCATTGACCAGCTCATCATCTCCAACGGCGGGGGCGCGCTCGCCTCGATCGAGATCTCGTCGCGCCCGGCTTGGGCAAGGATGGACCCGTAGCTCTGGTGCCGCGTGGGTTCATCGAGTTTGGCGAGACCACCGTCGAGCGCACCGACCTCCTCCGTCGTGAGCCCGGCGAGCGGTGTGTCGGGGCCGACGAGTTTGAGCAGTTCACCCACCAGCGCATGCTGAGCCGCGGCCACGGCCGCTCCGACCGTGACGGTCTGACTCGACCCGAGCGCCGCCACCAGGCCAGGCATCCTCGAATCAGCGAACCGGAACGACACCTGTTGCGGGTCGAGCGCCAGTCGCTCGGCGATGACCTGGGTCTGTGCGGTGGCGGTGCCCATGCCCGCGTCGTGTGCGGCGACGTCGACCGTGACGTTTCCGTTGCCAGTCATCGTGATCCGCGCTGCCCCACCTGGCTGCCGAACGTAGAGGTGCGTAGCGGCGGCGCAGCCCATGCCCACGAGCCACTCGCCGTCGCGGACCGCGCCGGGGGTCGGATTGCGTTCCACCCACCCGAACCGTTCGGCGCCGGCGCGCCAAGCCTCGACGAGGTGGCGCGAGGAGAACGGCATGCCACTGGTCGGATCCTTGTCGGGCTCGTTGCGGATCCGCAGCTCGATCGGGTCCATGCCCAGCGCGACCGCCACTTCGTCCACAGCGGACTCGAGTGCGAAGCTGCCGACTGCCTCTCCCGGTGCGCGCATGGTGGAGTTGGCGACCATGTCCTGGTACGCCAACTGAAGGTCGATCTCGAAGCTACCGGCGGCGTAGGTGCTCTGGGTCGGGAAGGTGAACGCCTCGGGACTCGCCTTGTCCCTGCTGGACACGGCGGTCCCGGTGTGGATGATCGCGTCGAAATGACCGTCGGCGCTGGCACCGATGGCTACCCGCTGTTCGGTGCGCGCACGGCCGCCGACCGTCCGGTACACGCCCTCCCGCGAGAGCGCGAGCCGCACCGGGCGGCCGGCCAGCTTCGCCGCCGCAGCGGCCAGCACCTGATGGCTCCAGAAGCCTTTCCCGCCGAAAGCCCCACCCACGTAGGGAGCGGTGACGCGGACCTGCTCTTCCTCGAGACCGAAGATGTGCGCGAGCGACCAGGCCTGGTGCACAACCAACTGCGACGCGTCATGCATCACCAGTTCGTCGCCGTGCCACACCACCGTGGTCGCGTGCGGCTCAATGGCGTTGTGGTTCTGATACGGCGTGCGGTAAATGGCGTCCACCGACATCGGCGCTGCCGCCAGCACGGCTTCCGCATCGCCGATCTCGATGTGCAGCTCATGGCCGAACAACCAGGCGGTATCGGTGCCGTTGGCCTTCGCCCGCTCGAAGGACGTGGTAGCGGGCTCCGCTTCATAAGTCACCCGGATCAGCGAGCCGGCGTGGTCGGCCTGTTCCCGCGTCTCGGCCAGCACGACCGCGATCGCCTGGCCGTTCCAGTGGACACGGTCGTCCTGCATGATCGGCAGACTGTCGACGCCTGCCGCCTTCTCGCTGGTCCCGAACAGCGGCATCGGCCGCATCCGCGGTGCGTTCAAGTGGGTCATCACGAGCACCACGCCCGGCGCGGCCTCCGCCGCGCTGGTGTCGAGCATCGCGATGCGTCCCTTGGGAATCGTGCTGAAGACGAGCGCGGCATAGACCATGCCGTCGAGTGCGAACTCGGCAGCGAAAGTCGCTTTGCCGCGAACTTTCAGCGGGCCGTCGACACGTGACACGGAAGCGCCGATCCGCCCGCTGCTGTTCTGGATCAACGGGTCGGGCTTGTTGCCGGGCGCCCAGCTCTCCGGACCTAGTCCGATGGGGCTGTTCAGGGCGTTGCTCATGCGTCCACTCCTGCCAGTTCGCTGAGCACGGCGGTCATCGCGCGGCTCGCGAGCTCGATCTTGAAACCGTTGTCGCGCAAGGGTTTTGCGGCAGCGAGTTCGGCCTCCGCCGCGGCGCGGAAAGTGTGCCCGGTGGCGGGGCCGCCCTTGAGCGCGGTCTCCGCCCGCCGGGCACGCCACGGCTTGTGCGCGACGCCGCCCAGCGCCAGCCGCACGTCCTTGACCCTGCCGTTGTCCACTTCGAGCGCGGCGGCGACCGACACCAGCGCGAAGGCATAACTGGCCCGGTCACGTACTTTGCGGTAAGTCGAGCGCGTCGCCGCGGGCAGCGCCGGCAGTTCTACCGCCGTGATCAGTTCGCCGGGTTCGAGCACCGTCTCGACCTCGGGATGATCGCCGGGCAGCCGGTGCAGGTCCGTCAGCGGCACCGTGCGCGCGCCTGCGGCACCTTCGAGGTGGACGACCGCGTCGAGCGCGGCGAGCGCCACGCACATGTCCGACGGATGTGTGGCGACACACGAGGACGACGCGCCGAGGATCGCGTGCGTGCGGTTGAACCCGTCGATCGCGTCACAACCCTGGCCGGGAAAGCGTTTGTTGCAGCGTGATCCGTCAGTGTCGTAGAAGTAGGCGCACCGCGTCCGCTGCAGGATGTTGCCACCGACGGTCGCCATGTTCCGGATCTGCCCCGACGCGCCCGCCAGGACCGCGCGGGCCAGCACCGGGTAGCGGGTGCGGACTTCGCGATGCTCGGCCAGCGCGGTGTTTCGCACGGCCGCCCCGATCAGCAGGCCACCGTTGCCACGCCGCTCGATCGTCGAGGACAGGCCAGTCACATCCACCAGCGCCGCCGGCCGCTCGATCGTCTCGCGCAGAAGATCGACGAGATTCGTGCCGCCACCGATGTACTTGACGTCCCGCACACCGGCCAACCGGATCGCTTCGGCCGCGTTGCTCGCGCGGGTGTAGGTGAAGGGGATCATTTCCGCTCCCCCGTATAGGTTTCGGCGATGGCGGCGACGATGCCGTTGTGCGCGCCGCATCGGCACAGGTTGCCGCTCATCCGTTCACGCAGTTCGTCATGGGTGAGCTCGGCCTTGTCGGCCTTCAGGTCCTGCGTGACGTGGCTCGGCACACCACGCCGCACCTCCCCGGCCATGCCCACCGCCGAACAGATCTGGCCCGGCGTGCAGTAGCCGCACTGGAAGCCGTCGTGCTCGATGAACGCCCGCTGCAGTGGATGCAGCTCGTCGTCACCCGCCAGCCCTTCGATGGTGACGATGTCACGACCCACGTACTGCACCGCCAGGGCGAGGCACGACACGATGCGCTCGCCGTCGACAAGGACCGTGCACGCGCCGCATGCGCCTTGGTCGCAGCCCTTCTTCGTGCCGTGCAGCTGGAGCGTTTCGCGGAGCAGGTCGAGCAGCGAGACCCGCGGGTCGGCCGGCGGGTCGACCGCGGTTCCGTTGATCCGAATCGAAAAGTCCTTGGTGACCATGTGTTCACGATGCACCGGGCTGCTCGCACTGTGAATGATTGCCAGTTCGTACTTTTTGCTTGATAGTTCGAACGTGGCCACCGATCAGTTGTCGGAAGTGTTCGACCTCGTCGAGATCCGCGGACTGCTGTCCGGGGGATTCGCGGTGCGGGGCCCGTGGGTGTCGGGCGGCGCCGTCACCGAAGCGCTGAAGTTCGTCGTGATGGTCCGCGGCCGGGCCCAGCTGACCACCGACGGTGTCGACGGGCCGATCGAGCTCGAGTCTGGCGACGTCGCGATCCTGAACAACCGGACGTACTTGAATGTTCAGGGCGGCACCGGAGACGGGCCGCCCCGCAGGATCGAACCGGTGGACGCCGCCAGCGACCTCGTCGGTGCCGACCTCAGCGCCGACGACATCCTCATCGGCGGCCGGGTCGATCTCAACCCAGCCGGTCAGGCGCTGTTGCAGCAGGCGCTTCCGCCGGTGGGACACGTCCAGGCATCGGCTGCCACCGCGACCAACCTGCGGGACTTCCTCGACCGGCTGGTGAACGAGATGACCGGCAACCGGGTCGGCTCATCGTTCGCGATCCGGCAGTACGGCCAACTCCTGCTGCTCGAGGTGCTGCGCGCCTACATCGACCAGGCCGAATTGCCACCCGGATGGCTCCGGGCGCTGACCGACGAACATCTGCGTCCAGCGCTCACCCTGATGCACGCCGAACCGGGGAGGCCCTGGCGGTTGGAGGAACTGGCCGCTGCCGCGGCGATGTCGCGGACCTCGTTCGCCGTACGCTTCCGGACAGTGGCGGGTGTACCGCCGCTGACCTACCTCAACCGCTGGCGGATGCTGCTGGCGCAGCGCGCTCTGCGTAACAAGGACGTCCGCATCGGGTCGCTGGCCGCCGACCTGGGCTTCGCGTCCGACAGCGCGTTCAGCACCGCGTTCAAACGCCAGGTGGGCGAGTCGCCACTGCGCTACCGGTACCGAGTGCACGACTCTGCCGCGCCTTCATCGACGTGACGCCGGTTTCAGGGAGCGAGTTTTCGCAGGAGTTCCAACAGGATTCCGCGTTCTCCCGGTGTCAGCTCGGCTGTATCGCGCACGGACAGGGTCGCCAGCAGGGCACGCGCTAGTTCGGCCGCGGCGGCCTTGTTGTCGTCGGCTGGCTCGTTCTGGTGGAGTACGGCGCCGAACACGGCGTCGCGCATCTGGTCGGCCAGTCCCGCAGTCCGGCTCTCCGGGGTGGACAGCAGGCTGAGGGTGGTGCCCACACAGGCGGTGTGGATCATCGTGGCGGCTTGCTCCGGAGGCAACCGGAGTCGGCCTGCCTCGGCCAGCCGGTCGAGGATGCCGACGAGGACGCGGTGGCCTTCGCGGGCCGCTGGTCGATCCTCGGCGTTCGGAGTGCCGTACATCAGCCGGTAGAACGCCGGATGCTCGAGGCCGAACCCGACGTGGTCGGCCCAGCCCCGGTGCAGGTCGGCAAGGGGGTCCGTGGAGGGCTTACGGCTGTGCTTGGTGCTGAGATAGCGCCTGAAGCCCTCCGCCGCCACCGCCTCGAGCAGGGCCTTCTTGTCACCGAAGTGGTGGTAGACGGTCGGGGCGGTGATTCCGGCCGCCTGACACACATCCCTGATCGAGACCTCCTCCGCGCCGGCGCGCTCCAGCAGTGCGGCGGTGGCGTCGAGGATCTGCTGCCGAGTGTCGATCATGTAGCAACAGTATAGGAATCCCTTGCGATCACTTTAATCCTGTTATATACCTAACTGAGATATAGAGATCGGTATAACTGTGTTAGCCACTCGGTCGACAGGAGACGTCGGTGACACACAACCCTGAATCCCAGAGATCCACGCACACTCGCCGCACCGTCCTCAGATCCACCGCGGTGGCCGCAGCCGGGACTGTCGCGGCCACCCCTCTCACCTCTGCCGCCCAGGCCGAACCCCCGCACACCGTCGCAGGCGGGCCCGTGGAGATCACGTTGTCTGTCAACGGACAGCGGCACCGGGTAGTCGTCGAGCCGAGGGTGACGCTGCTCGACGCGCTGCGTGAGCGGCTCGGCCTGACCGGCACGAAGAAGGGCTGCGACCGTGGCGAGTGCGGTGCGTGCACCGTCCTGGCAGACGGCGACCGGATCAAGTCCTGCCTGACCTTGGCCGTGATGCGGCAGGACACCGAGATCACCACGGTGGAAGGGCTGGCTCGGGGCGAGCAGCTGCACCCGGTGCAGGCGGCGTTCATCCGGCACGACGCGTTCCAGTGCGGCGGCTGCACGCCCGGCCAGATCATGTCCGCCGTGGCCTGCATCGACGAGGGACACACGAGTTCCGAGGCGGAGATCCGCGAGTGGATGAGCGGCAACATCTGCCGCTGCGCCGCGTACCAGAACATCGTCGCCGCTGTCGCCGACGCCGCGAAGGAGAAGGTCCGGTGAGGAACTTCGGCTACACGGTCGCGGGAAGCCCGGCCGAGGCGGTCCGGATCGCCGCCGGGACACCGAATTCGACGTACGTGGCGGGTGGCACCGACCTGCTGAACCTGATGCGGGACGGCGCGGAGGCCCACGACCATCTCGTGGACGTCAACCGCCTCGACCTCGACCGGATCGCCGTCGACGGCCAGGTGCTGCGCATCGGCGCGCTGGCCAGGATGCGCCAGGTCGCCGAGCACCCCTGGGTGCGGCGGGAGTTCCCGGTGCTGTCGCAGGCACTGCTCGCCTCAGCGTCCCCGCAGGTCCGCACCATGGCCGCGATCGGCGGGAACCTGTTGCAGCGCACTAGGTGCGGGTACTTCCGCGACACCGGCTCGGCGTGCAACAAGCGTGTCCCCGGCAGCGAGTGTCCGGCGATCACCGGGCACAACCGGGGACACGCGATCCTCGGTGGCAGTGACCACTGCATCGCAACGCACCCATCGGACCTGGCAGTGGCGCTGACCGCGCTGGACGCGACAGTTCACCTGCTCGGCCCGGGCGGCGGCCGCGCCGTGCCCATCGCCGAGTTCTACCTTCTCCCCGGGTCCACTCCGGACCGGGAGACCGCGCTGCGCCCAGGCGAGCTCATCACCAAAGTGGACGTTCCACGCACCCCCTTCGCCACGAAATCGCGCTACCTGAAGCTGCGTGACCGGGCCACCTTCGAGTTCGCCGTGGTGTCAGTGGCGGCGGCGCTGCGGACGAGCGGCCGCGTGGTGCGGGACGTGCGGCTGGCGTTCGGCGGCATCGGCACCCGTCCGTGGCGGGACAGCCGGGTCGAGGCGGCGCTACGCGGCCGACCGTTGACCGAGGCGACGATCGCCGAGGCGGGCCGGATCCTGGTCCGGGACGCCGATCCGCGCGAGGAGAACAGATTCAAGGTCGAGCTCGTCCAGCGTGCGCTGGCGAGCATCCTCAGCGAGTTGGGAGGCGTTCGATGACGGGGCTGGTCGGTCGGGGTGTCGAGCGGGTGGATGGCCGGGCAAAGGTCACCGGCGAGGCCCGTTACGCCGCCGACAACGAGATCACCGGTGTGCTGCACGGCTTCCTGGTGCTGAGCACGATTGCCCGCGGGGAGATCACGGAGCTCGACACGAGCGCGGCGCTGGCGTATCCCGGCGTCGTCGCGGTCCACACCCACCAGAACATGCTGCCGCTGGTGGTACCGCCGAACTTCCCCTACCCCAAGAGTTTCATTCCACTGCAGGACACCCGGATACACCACAATGGACAGCCAGTCGCCTACGTGGTGGCTGAGACTCTGGAGCAGGCGCAGGAGGCGGCGAACCTGGTGCGGGTGCGCTACCGCGCCGAGCGGCCGACCGCGCACCTCGCCGACGCGCTCCACGAGGCGTTCCTGCCGACCGCGTTCCGCGACAGGCCCAACGAAATCTCCCGCGGTGACGCCGCCGCAGCGCTCGAACAGGCCGAGGTGCGGATCGATCGGGAGTACACCAGCCCGATGCAACACCACAACCCGATCGAACCGCACACCACCACGGCCGTGTGGGACGGCAACTCGCTGACGCTGTACGAGAGCGCACAGGGCGTCGTCTTCGCCCGCATGATCGTCGCGCAGGCGTTCGAGGCGTTCGGCGTGCAGCAGGGGGACGTCCGGGTCATATCGCCCTACCTCGGTGGCGGGTTCGGCGCCAAGGGCCCCACTTGGCCCCACACGCTGCTCACCGCGGCGGTGGCGCGGATGCTCGGCCGGCCGGTGAAGCTCGTGCTGACCCGCGCGCAGATGTACACCATGAACGGTCACCGCGCCGAGTACCGCCGGAGCCTGCGGCTCGGCGCAACCAGGCAGGGCAGGCTGACCGCCATCATCGACACCAGCACCGCACAGCTGACCCGCACCGAGCAGAGCATCTACAACTCCAGCGACTCCACGCTCCATCTGTACGCCTGCCCGAACGTCCACGTGCGACAGTTGGGCGTGCGGCTGGATCTGCCGTCGTCGAGCTACATGCGCTCACCGGAGACCACCGCCCACTTCGGGCTCGAGACCGCCATGGACGAACTGAGCCACGAGCTCGGAATCGACCCAGTAGAGCTGCGGGTACGCAACCACAGCACGGTCGATCCGCATCCTCCTGGCCGACCGTACGGCAGCAAGCACCTGCTGGAGTGCTACCGGATCGCGGCAAGGGCGTTCGGCTGGGCCCGGCGCGACCCACGGCCGGGATCCATGCGCGACGGCGAGGAGTACATCGGCTGGGGCATGGCCACCGAACTGCATAGTCACACCGCGATCCGGTCCGCCGTCGACCTCACCATCGGCGTGGACGGGCGGGCGACCCTACGTACCGCCAGTCAGGAGATCGGCACCGGCACCTACACCGTGATCACCCAGGTCGTCGCCGACGGGCTGGGCATGTCGTTGGAGCACGTCATGACACAGCTCGGCGACACAGCGTTCCCCGCCGCGTCCATATCCGCAGGGTCATCCACGATACCCAGCGTGATCGGCTCGGTGTCCCAAGCGGCGCAAAGCGCGCGCGACGCTGTGATCGCGCTTGCCATCGACGACCCGCGTTCGCCGCTGCACGGCGTGCCGGCGGAGGACGTAGCGGCCGAGGGTGGGTACCTGTTCGCCCGCGGCACCCGTGACCGCAGGGACAGCTACCGCGACGTCGTGTCCCGCCACGGCCGTCCAGTCAAGGCGAGCGGGAACGTGGAGAACACACGAGGACACTCGTTCGGCGCGGTGTTCGTGGAGGTCCGGATCCGGCCGAGGCTCGGCGCGTTGCGAGTGAGCCGGGTGGTGGCCGCTTACGATCCGGGTCGGGTGCTCAACCACCGGACCGCACGTGGACAGGTGATCGGCGGCGTGACCTGGGGCATCGGCTTCGCGCTGATGGAGCACACCGTGGTGGACCGCAACACGGCGCGAGTGGTCAACCCGAACCTGTCCGGCTACCTGGTGCCGGTCTGTGCCGACACGCCCTCGGTGGAGGCGTTCTTCGTGGACCGTCCGGACCCGAACAGCACCGCGCTCCATGCCCGCGGCTTCGGCGAGACGCCGGGAACCGGGGTGCCCGCCGCGATCAGCAACGCGATCTTCCACGCCACCGGCCGCCGCTTGCGCGACGTCCCATTCACCCAGGACAAACTGTTGTGACCAGCCCGGGCGCGTCAGTCCGCCGCAGCGAGAAATGCGGCCATCTTCCAGAACTCCATGTGCGCCTTGCGGCCGTCAACCGCAGTCACCGATCTGTTCCCGTTCGGACTTAGTCGTAGAGGTCTTGTATGCGACGTAGGTCCTCTACGCCACCGAGCCAGTCGTCATGTGCGGCGGACCATTTGTTTTCCGCGGCACGGTCTTCGGCAGCGGGTTGGTACCACTGCAGGCCGGTCCGCATGGTCAGGAGATCGACGATGTAGGCGGAGATGTCCACTTGGTCGTGCTCGGACAGGCCCTTGCCCGGAGAGCGAAACCTGATTCGGTGACGTAACCGACGAGTTTGGAAACCTTCTTGCCGTCGATGCCACACACGCCGATCAGACGACTGTACGAGTCAGGTCTCGGCATCGGCGGATTCACGTTGTGCGTGATCGATGCGTATACCGGAGGGCGGTTCAGAAACCCGCCTTGCGTAGCTTGCCGACAGATCGGCATCAACCGGCCGGAAGTTCGTCGGGGTGTTCGGCGGATCCCGGTCTCCCCTGAGTGCGGCCAGAAGGTCCGCATACCGGGCCTCCGCGCGGTCAGCGGGGAAGCCAGGGGCGTCGAGACCCTGACGAACCTCCGGTCGTGACCACTAGTTGTACTGACCTGAGAGGTTAGGAACGCGGCTGGCGGGTGGTTTGCCTGCGAGTGCGGTGTGGCCGCGGTGGTGATTGTAGGTGTGCAGCCATCGCGGTAGCGCTGCTCGTCGTTCGGTTTCTGTCTGGTAGGGGCGGGCGTAGGCCCATTCGTCGAGCAGGGTGCGGTTGAAGCGTTCGACTTTGCCGTTGGTCTGGGGACGGCGTGGGCGCGTGCGTTTGTGGGTGATACCTGCAGCGGCGAGGGTGTCGCGCCAGAGGTGTGAGCGGTAGCAGGATCCGTTGTCGGTGAGGACGCGTTGAACGGTGATCCCGTTGGCGTGGAAGAACAGTTGGGCCCGTTGCCAGAATGCGGCCGCGGTCTGCTGGGTCTCGTCGGTGAGGATCTCGGTGTAGGCGAGCCTGCTGTGGTCGTCCACGGCGTTGTGCAGGTAGCTGTAGCCGAGGTTGGCCCGGCCGGCGACCTTGCGGGGGCGGGCCGGGTCGCGGTGTGCGGAGCTGTTGCGGTGGCCCACTGTGCGGCCGTGGACTTTGTGGCCGCCGCCGTCGGGGATGTTGCCCAGCTTTTTGATGTCGACGTGGATGAGATCGCCTGGTGCGGGATGTTCGTAGCGGCGGATTGGTTGGCCGGTGGCCCGGTCGACATGCCGCAGCCGGGCGAGCTGGTAGCGGGCCAGGACCCGGTGCACGGTGGACGGGGAGAGGCCGAGCAGGTAGGCGATGCGGGCCGGTCCCCATCGGCGGTCGAGCCGGATTTTGATGATCCGGCGTTCCCGTCGCGCGGGTGTGCGGTTCGGGCTGGTATGCGGACGTGAGGACCTGTCACTCATTCCCGCGGGGTCCTGTGCGCGGTAGCGGTCGGCCCATCGTTTCGCGGTGCTCACCGATACCTGGAAACGGTCTGCGGCCTGACGCAGAGGCCACCGGTCGTCGACGACACACTGGGCCAGGCGCAGCCTGCCCAGCTCGGTCAGTGGTGCGTTAGCGTGAGGAATGAGGGCCTCCAGGGTCGCCGGTGCAGATGTCGCAATCCACACCGAACCCGGAGGCCCTCGTCCATTCCAAGATCATCCGGTCAAGTGTCGCCAAAGCGTTCGCAACGTCTCAGATCAGTACAACTAGTCGAGTTCGACCTTGTCGGCCTTGTCCCGCCAGTGTCCCCCTCCGGGATAGTCGTCGCGCGAACCAAGATCAGGGTCCCCGTGCCCGGCGGGAACCTTCAGAACAGGGTCACGCATGAACGTCCGGAAGTCGACCAGCCTTCCCTCTTTGTCTCGCTTGTTCGCGACACCGTTGGCCCGGTCGCGAAGGCCGTAGTCCGCGAGTTCCTTGTTTCCCGGCGCCCGCCAGCCATGCAGGTAACCGACCCAACCCATGTTGTCCCAGATACAGAAGTATCCGTCCTTGCAGTCGGAAAGGTCGAGCGTGCCGGGTTGCGAATCCAGCCCGGAGACCTTTTCGGCCGCACGATATTCCGCCACATCGTCGTAGCAGCGGACACTGGCGTCGTCCTGTTCCATGCAGACCGTGGCACCTGCCCAGCCCTGCGAGAGGTCGATGATCCTTCCGTTGTAGTCAGCGAGGATCCCACCTGTTCGCGGATTCACTCCCCCGCTGGCACGCCCCGCTGTGTCCGCGTCGGCCGCGGCAGCCGTTCCTGTGAAGATCACGGCGGCCGTTCCGAGCGCCGCCATCAAGCGGCGTGTTGTATCCATTCTTGTCTCCCCTTTCCCTTGCCACGTGAGAAATCGTGCACGCAATCGACATTCAGGCCTGCCCCCAGGCCAATTGGCACGGATCGTGACGCATCGCCTTTTGCCGAGTCGCTGTCCACCCAGAGCGATGCCCTTTCAGAATGCCGCAGCACCAGCCCGGAATCCTTGACAGGGGGTGCACAGTTCCTTGGCAATCCGTCTACAGACCCAGCGCACGATTTGAGGGTTGCGACGGCGGCTTCCTCTGATCGTTTGCGGGCGCCAGCGGGCACATCGAACTGGCAGCGCACCGCCGCGCATTACTAACCTGGTGGAAAGAGCTCATGTGCATCCTTGAACGGGGACAAGGTGTTCGAGGTCGAGTTCAACAGCGAGAACCTGCCCGCGCCCGATCGATTCGACTTCGCGCGTGAGGCGATGTCCCGCCTGCCAGCCCCCTACGACGCCAGCACCGACCACACCGCCGGATTCCGGCTGCACCAGCGTGATGTGTACCTGGACCTGCTGCGGGTGTGGAACATGGCCATGCAACCGATGACGCTGTACCGCTCCGCACGACTGATCCGGCAGTCCGATCCCGAGACCTACAACATCGTCCTGGTCCAGCGCGGCACGATCGGCCGCACCTGGAGCAGGCACGAGGCCACGTTCGGCCCGCACGACATGCTCGTCAACGACTCCTCACAGTCCTACGAACTGCGAGCACACAGCACACATGGACTGATCACGTGCACGGGCGTGGAGATACCGAAGAAGCTGCTGTCGTTGCCCCGCAACAGGACAGACCAACTGGTCGGACAGCAGTTGAACGGCCAGGAAGGGATCGCCGCCCTGCTGGGCGGATTCCTCACCCAGCTCACCACGGACACCGGCTCGTACCTGCCCTCGGACGGCCCGCGCCTGAGCATCGTCCTGGTCGATCTGGTCTCAGCGCTGTTCGCACACGCACTGGAGACCGACGACACTCTGGCACCGGACACCCGCCGGCGCACCCTGACCCTGCGCATCCGCGCCTTCATCGAACAACACCTGCACGACCCGCACCTGACCCCAGGCACTGTGGCCGCCGCACACCACATCTCCACCAGTTACCTGCACCGGCTCTTCCAACGCGACGGCACCACAGTCGCTGCCTGGATCCGTAACCAGCGCCTGAAACGCGCCCGACGAGACCTAGCCGACCCCGCACTGACCGCGGTCCCCATCGGGGATATCGCCGCCCAGTGGGGATTTACCCATCCCGCCGCATTCAGCCGTGCGTTCCGGACCGCCTATGGCATCGCACCCAAGGACTATCGGCACCAGGCACTCAATACACCCCGACCACAGTCCTGAGGTGGGTGATCTCGTGTCAGCCAAGCGGAACTCCTCACCACCGGAGAACCTACCCGGTGTAGCGAGCGTCAGTACCGTAAAGCTCCCTGGTGAAGGCAGAGATGTACGTGTGCGCGTCGGATGCACCGAGGTTGTAGGTGAGGTACACGCCGTAGCCCTCACTCACCGTTCGCCTGGCGAGACTGGCGGCGGTGCTGCTGGGCGTCGCGCCGATATGGACGGCTGCTGGGGAGAGCCTGGCCTTGGGGAGGGCGACGTTCGGCACGCCCCACGTGCCGTAATAGGGGTTCCAGGCGTAGTCGAACTTCGGCCCGATGTTGACGCCCCCGTACGACAACCGTGACGCCGACGGGCCGATGTTGTACAGCGTGATGAGTTTGTTCGGCATCGCCGCACGCAACGCGGAGACAAGGTAGACGAAGGAACTCGCATTTGGCTGACCGGTGCCGTTCCTGCCGTATTCCGCGTACTCGTCGTCGAAGTCGATACCGTCCAAACCGTACTTGGCCACAGTGTCGGACAACTGCTTCGCGAAGGCCTCGGCGGCTTGCGCGGACGGGAAGTTGGCAAACCCAGCGCCCTGATGGTTCCCCAGAACCGACAGCGTAACCTTGATCCCCTTCGCCTGCAGCGGGCGAACCTGCGTGGCCACGTTGTCCAGCACGCGCTGCACATTCGGGTTGAAGTACAGGTACGCCGACTTCGTCGCGACGTCATAGTTGATGTTGGCGGCGAAGATGACACCGATGTCGAACACGTTGCCGCTGCCGTTGGCCAACGTGTACTTGCCCACGTTCAGCATGCTGTTGTTGTTCACCTCGACGTACGCGACGGAGATCGGCCCCGTCTTCGGGAGCGCGCTCGCCGTGCCTGCCGCGGCCGAGGTTCCGCCGGTCATCAGTGCGACCGCCGCTACGAGCGCACCGATCTGACGAATTCTGGACACCGTTGATCAACTCCCGTCGACTGGGGTTGGCATCGTCATCCCGATCAGCGAACCAGCACCAAAGTCCGGTCGTCTATGCGCCGCGACCGGTCTGTCCGTTAAGTTGTCTTCTCCTCCCGGCCGACAACCGCTGTTCGTGATGTCCGATGTGGACTGTTAATTCGTCCTCGACGAGACTTTCCCCCGGCGCGCAGGTTTGCCTTGTCCCGCAACGCGGTGATCACCGTCGTGCCGACCGCGGGCGGGGCGCGGCATCGGCGAGGTCGAGGCCGGCGGGGGCGGCGGCCACGAACTGATCTCTGCCTTCGCCGCCGGGCTGCCCGGTGCCTTCGACCTCGGCGCCAGGCGGCACGAAGCCGAGCGAAAGGTCGCCCGAACTGGTGCGGCGCGCGAAGGCGACCGGGCGGTTGCGTGCCGACTTCCGGGTCGAGGACCTGGTGCTCGTGCTCAAGGCGACCAGCGGGGTCGCGACGAGCACGGCCGAGGCGACGGCCGGACCGCAGCGGCTCGTCGCGTACCTGCTTCAGTCCTTCGAAGCCGGCTCGGACCGACCGTTGCCGCCGCCCGCGCGGTTCGCCGGACATCCAGGCCCTTGACCATCGCCAGCCCTGCCTGAGCAGCGGATAGCAGACGCCTCCAAGCTTTCTCCACGACGCACCTCGCATTGTGGTCCCGCACGAGAACCACACCTGGGAGGAAAACATGATCAGGAAGCTGATGAAGGCCATGGTGACCGCCAGCGCCGCGGCCGCACTGCTGACGACGCCGGCCACCGCGGATGCCGCACCGCTGGATGGGTTCCAGGATGCGTACCTCTATGTCGGCGGCGGCGAGGCGTACGTCTGGAAGACCTGGCACAGCAAGAACAGCAAGGGTGAGTTCGACGGTGAGTGGCTCGCCGACCCCGGACCCGGCATCCACGTCCGGATCTACCATGAGGGCTTCGAGGTGTTTCGCACCCCGGACGGCACGGCGTGGTTCGACGTCTACCAGGACGTGAAGAAGTTCTCCATGAAGGCATGCAACGCCACCAGATGCTCCAAGGAGTTCTGAGCCGCCTTGACGACCGGTCCCCAGCGATCTCCTTGCAGCGACACCACGCTCTACCTGCGAATACGGGAAATCTGGTGACATGCCATCCACGGTCTCTGCGGTGGCCCCGGGCGTCATCGCTCCCTTGTTGGCGTAGATGCGCCCGTAGGCCAGCAGATACAGCTGCGGGTCGAACAACTGCCGATACAGCTCATTCAGCGGCAGTCCCTTGCTGCCGCGCTCACTCAGGACACCCAACACCGTTTCGGCGCTCTGCATTTCGCACACCTCCCAACTGGTGAGGTGTCCGGTCACCTGTTCTCCTTCGCGCTGCGGACGACTTTCCCGTCCTCCCTGGCCGGGCGTGACTCCGGCGACCACTACGAGAACTCCGTCGCCCTAGGGCTCGCGCCCCGTAGGCGATCCCGCGTTCGTCTTCGTCATACGTATCGAGCGCGACGTAGGCGGCCCGCTCATCTCCTTGAATGTCCTCATTGGACATCGCTCCGCGTCCGGAGGGCGGGCCGGACCCGGCCGCCGGCTTCCTGACATGCTCTTGTCCCCAGTCAGCCTTTCGGTGCCGGGTCAGTCATCAGACCCAAGGACCTCCCTCCAGTCCGTCCCGGCTGCGCCGGGGATATGACGGTGAGGTCGACTCGGAGCGCCCTGTCAGCGTTGCCGCTGATGGGTTTCTCCGAGCCGCCTCCCGAACCCGGCGTGCGCCGCTAAGCGCACCGGGCTCTC
>JOAA01000050.1 GCA_000720375.1 Rhodococcus rhodnii
GGCATTGAACACGCTCGCCATGTACTACGGCGACCGCCTCAACGTTCAGTAATCGACAGGACGATCACACCATCGCCCACAAGATCGCTGACACTCCCGTCTTCATGGCCAGCCGAGTATTCCGCACATAAGTGTTGATCAACTCAGGTTGGTCGTCGGGTGCGTGATATTTGATCATCGTGGTCTGGTGGGGTCGGCACCGAGTAGGTCAAGGAGCCGGGCTTGGAGTGGTGGCGGCTGGGGAATGCCGGGTGGCTGTCCGCCGGTGGCGGGAATGAGGCGGAGGCGGGCCAGTGCCTCGAAGATCAGCCGTCCGGTGGGTTTGGCGGGTTTGCCCACGTAGAGGCCGTCGAGCTTGGTCTGCGGGGCGATCGCCAGCCGGACTTGGCGTTCGATCAGGCAGAAGATCAGCAGTGCCAGGCAGATTTCGGTGATCAGGGCGGTGATGCGCCGGTTGTTCTTGAGGAACATCGGCGCCACCGCCAGGGGCCCTTTGACGGTGCCGTAGTGGTGTTCGACGACTTCCTGACCTTTGTAGCGGCGCAGGATCTCGGCCGGGTCGACGTCGGCGGGCAGGTTGGTCAGCAGCGCGCACCAGCCGTCGGTGGTTGTCTCGGCGTCCAGTGCGTCCTGGTCGAACCACCAGTGCAGGGTGAGTTTGCCGGTGGCGGGATGGGTACCGGTGACTCGCCACCGGCCACGTTCGGCGGCCGGTTTGCCCGCATCGCGTTCGGCGACGTGCCGCTGAGCACCCACGTACCAGGAAACGAGGAGCCGATATCCAGAAACTGGCGGATTCCCTGTTCGGCCATGAACACCACCGCCCGGCGCAGAAACGCCCGCTTGAGCCGGGCGATATCCCGCGAGCCGGGCAGCGCCTCGTTGAACCGTTCCGCGATCTGCCGGTCGGCCTCGAAGTTATGCCCGCCACCGAGCAGATAGTCGTAGATAGGCGCCGAACTCGGCGTGTTCTCGTGGCCGCACCGGCCAGCCGGACAAGAGCCGCTTTGATCCGCGTGAACCATATGTGAGATGGGAACCGAAGTCGTCGTCGACACCTGGGTTCTGGGCTCTGTCAAGCTGGCCCCTATGGGGCGGAGTTGATGTTCAGGCGGCTCGACTCGGCTCGCACTGGCGTGTGGCAGCCACTGACGTGACTGCGCCTACGCCTCTGGTTGCGGCGAGCTAGTTTTGGAGGCACTCTCACGCTCGGTCGTATCACGCAATTGAGCTCGTACATCTCTGATCACCAACGACCGACCGACGGTGAGCTGTTATGGCGAGTAGCGCGCCGCGTCAACGCGTGGGCAATCTTCCCGTCGAGGTCAGTAGCTTCGTTGACCGTCGAGAGGAGGTTGCCGAGATCAAGCGGCTGCTGTCGGCCACCCGGCTGCTGACTTTGACCGGCGTCGGTGGGGTGGGCAAGACAAGGCTGGCGTTGCGGGTCGCGGCGGATCTGCGGCGGGCCTTCGCCAACGGCGTGTGGCTGGTGGAGTTGGCGGCGCTGCAGGACCCTGACCTGGTTGTCGACACTGTCGTCGAGGCGTTGGGGATCCAGGATCAATCGACCCGCGGACAGTTGGCAGTCCTCATCCATTACCTGCAGGGCCGGCAGTTGTTGTTGGTATTGGACAACTGTGAGCATTTGACGAGTGCCTGCGCCGCCCTTGTGGACACGCTACTGCGAGCGGCAGCAGGGCTGCGTGTGCTTGCTACCAGTCGGCAGGTGCTGGACACCGACGGCGAGCGCGCCTGGCAGATCCCGCCGTTGCCGGCGCCAGATCCGGAACTGCCGCTGCCGCCGGGGGCAGCGGCGCGGTATCCGGCGTTGGCGTTGTTCGCCGAGCGGGCGACAGCGCGTGGTTTCGCGATCACCGCTGACGATCAGGAGCCGGTGGCCCGCATCTGTCACCGGTTGGAGGGGATCCCGTTGGCGATTGAGTTGGCGGCGGTGCGGCTGAGGGTCTTGCGACCGGAGCAGATCCTGGAGCGGCTGGATGACCGCTTCGAGTTGTTGACAGCGGGAAACCGCACCGCGTTGCCTCGCCACCAGACGCTGCGGGCGGCCATCGAGTGGAGCTTCGACCTGTGTACCCACGAGGAACAGCTGCTGTGGGCGCGGGCGTCGGTGTTCGCCGACGGCTTTGACCTGGCGGCGGCCGAGGAAGTGTGCGCGGGGGACGGCGTGGCCGCTGGCGAGATTCTGGGCCTGATGACCGGACTGGCGGACAAATCGGTCCTGATCTGCGAGGAGCATGCCGACAAGATGCGGTACCGGTTGCTGGACACGATTCGCCAGTTCGGGTGTGAACGGTTGCGCGAGGCCGGAGAGCAAGAGGACGTCCGGCGACGGCACCGGGATTGGTACCTGCGGCTGGCTGAGGGTGCTGAGGCGGAATGGTTCGGTCCGCATCAGGCAACGTGGTTCGCCCGTATGCGGCTTGAGCACGCCAACATGCGGGCGGCGTTGGATTTCTGCCTGACCGAACCAGGCGAGATACGGACCGGCCTGCGGATGGCCGCGGCTTTGTGGTTTTACTGGAGTGCCTGTGGGTTCCCACGTGAAGGACGGCACTGGCTCGACCGGGCCCTCGCCCTGGACACGGAGCCAATCCGGGAAGGGGTCAGGGCCCGGTGGGCCAATGGCTGGATCGCCCTTCAGCAGGGGCACATCGCGGACGGCGAGTCGTTGCTGGAGGAGTGCCGGACGCTGGCGCGGCAATGGGGAGACTCGTCCACAATGGCGCACGCCACCCACAGGCTGGGATTCGCCGCGCTGCTCAGGGGTGACCTGTCGCGTGCGGTGGCGCTGCTGGAGGAGTCCTTGGCACGTTTCCGACCTCTCGGCGAGTTGAACAGTCTCGTGATCATGGCTCGGGTCGGCTTGGCCGCGGCGCACGTTCACCAGGGCGACCTTGACCGTGCCGTGGTGCTCTGTGAGGAAGCCCGCGCGGTCTGCGAGAGGCACGGGGAGCAGTGGGCCCGGTCGTACGCGCTCTACTATCTCGCCTACGCCGAGTGGGGGCGCGGCGAGACACGAAAGGCGGCGGCCCACGCACGCGAAAGCCTGCGAATCAAACGGACCTTTCACGACATCGTGGGCATCGTGCTGGTTGTCGACCTGTTGGCCTGGACTGCGGCGGCGGAGGGTATGGGCGAACATGCCGCCCGGTTGCTTGGCATGGCCCACCAACTCTGGTCGACGGTCGGATTGCCCCGGCTCGGGTCCGAGAAGTGGAACACTCCGCATGCGACGTGCGAGGCGCAGGCCCGCCGAGCACTCGGGAACGCCGCCTTCGAGGCCGCGTTCCAGCACGGGACCGAACTACCTCTCGATGAGGCTCTCGACTGCGCGCTCGGCGAGAAACGAAAGTCGTCTCCTCCTGCCCCAGGGCAGAAGGACACCTCACCGACGCCCCTGACCCGCAGAGAACGCCAGGTCGCCGAGCTGGTCGCCGAGGGACTGTCCAATAAGGACATCGCGGCCCGGCTGGTGATCGCTCAACGCACCGCTGAAGGCCACGTGCAGCGCATCCTGACCAAGCTCGGCTTGACCTCTCGCGCGCAGATCGCCGCCTGGGCGGTCGAACACCGTGAAACGTGAGATTCCATCATGGCCCGTACCAGATCCCATCGGCCGAAGAGCAATCTTCCCGGTGAAGTGACTAGTTTCGTAGATCGTCGGCGCGAGGTCGCCGAGACCAAACGGGTGTTGCGCCGACGCCGGCTGGTGACCGTGACGGGTGTGGCCGGAGTCGGCAAGACACGGCTGGTGCTACGTGTGGCCGCGCAGTTATGCGAGGTGTTCCCCGACGGCGTGTGGCTGGTCGAGCTGGCGGGGCTGACGGATGACAAGCTGCTGCCCGAAACGGTCGCCGATGCCTTGGGTATCCAGGATCAGTCGGCTCGGTCTACAGTGGACACGCTGTTCGGCTACCTCGGGGACAAGCAACTGCTGCTGGTGCTGGACAACTGCGAGCACCTCGTGGACACGTCCGCGGTGCTGGCGGATGCGCTGCTGGGGGCGGCGCCAGGACTACGGATCCTGGCCACCAGCCGGCAGGCACTGGGAACTGCCAGCGAATGCCTCCTGGAGGTGCCCCCATTCCCAATGCCGGACCTCGGACGGGCAACGAGGCCTTCGAGGTCATATGCGGCGGTGCGCCTGTTCGCCGAGCGGGCCGCGACCGCACTGCCCGGTTTCCGGGTCGACGCCACCAACTACGAGATCGTCGCCCAGATCTGCCATCGGCTGGACGGCATCCCCCTCGCCATCGAGCTGGCCGCGGTACGGGTGCGGGCGATGCCGATCCACCAGATGCTGGCCCGGCTGGGCGACTACTTCGAATATCTCGCCGAGGGGAGCCGGGTCTCGGCACCCCGCCTGCAAACGCTGCGAACAGCGATTGACTGGAGCTTCGACCTGTGTACCCGCGAGGAACAGCTGCTGTGGGCGCCAGCATCCGTATTCGCGGATGGATTTGACGTGGATGCGGCCGAGGCCGTCTGCTCCGGCCAAGGAGTCGCCCGGGAAGCCATCCTTGACCTGGTGGCCGGGCTGGTGGATAAGTCCATCCTCATCCGCTTGGACCACGGCGGCCAGGCACGCTACCGAATGCCGGAACCGATCCGCCAGTACGGCCAGGAACGGCTGACACTGTCCTGCCAGCAGGCGGCCCTACTGGCACGACACCGCGACCACTACCGACATCTCGTCCAGGACGCGACGCGGGAGTGGCTGGGGCCGAACGAACTGGAAGGGCTCGCCCGGCTGCGGCGGGAGCATGCGAACATCCGAGCCGCGCTGGAGTTCTGCCTGACGACCCCCGGAGAGGCACAGGCAGGGCTCGAGATCGCCGCCACGCCATGGACCTTCTGGATCCTCACCGGCTCCCACCGCGAAGGCCGCCATTGGCTCGACCAGGCATTGAAGCTAAGCCAGGAACCGAGTTCGGCACGGGCCAACGCCCTATGGGTCGGCGGCTGGCTCGCCCTCCAGCAGGCCGACACGGCCGCAGGACGGTCCATGGCGCAGGAGTCCCGCGCCCTCGCTCAGCGACTTCGCGATGAATCCGCCCTCGCACACGCCACCCGGATCTCCGGTATGGCCGCGTTCTACCAGAATCATCTCCTGCGCGCGGTCACGCTTCTCGAAGACGCACTCGCCCACCACCACGCGATCGGTGATTTAGCCGGTGTCTGGATCGCCTTACTCCAGCTCACCGTGGCCACGGCAGTTCTCGGCGACCCCGAGGGTGCTGTCACCTTCGGCGAGGAGTGCCTGGCCCTGTCCGAAACCCGCGCGCACCTGTCGAGATCCTGGGCGCTGTGGTCGCTCGGCTTCGCCAAGTGGTTGACCGGCGATCGGCAACAGGCCAGCAGGCTGACTCGCGAAGGCATCCGGCTAGGCCACCAGTTGGACAACCAATGGGGCATCGCTCACAGCCTCGAGATCCTGGCCTGGACCGCGGCGGCGGACGGAGACAATGAACACGCCGCACGACTGCTCGGCGCAGCCCACAAGATCTGGGAATCGGTCGGGACCCCAACGGCCACACTCAGGTACCTCGCCCCGTCCCACGCCCAATGCGTGAAACGAGCCCGCCGGGCACTCGGGAATGACAAGTTCGCCGCCACGTTCCACCAAGGAACCCACCTCACCCTCGACGAGGCCATCAAGGCAGTGATCTAGAACCTCGTATCGCAGGCCGTCGAGCCTGGTTCCCACGGCGGCTGAACCCCGGCCGGGTCAGGCGTCGCCGAGAGGCCGTTGATCCAGGCCGCGATCTCGACTCGTGATCGGAAGCCCAGCTTGGCCAGGACGCGCTCGACATGGCCCTCGGCGGTGCGCTGGGCGATCACGAGCCGAGCGGCGATCTCCTTGTTCGTCAGCCCCTCACCCACCAGCCGGGCGATCTCCGTCTCGCGACGGGTGAGCCGAGCCGTCCCCCCGGTGGGAGCCGGCGCCTCTGCCGCCTTGTCCAGCACGAACTCGACCACTTCAGCGGGTGACATCGCCTTGCCCCGGACGAGGGCTGCCGCAAACCGGCGCTTGGTGAGCGCCTCCCGGGTGGCCTGCTCGTGGCGGGCGAAGCGCTTGGCGATGTGCGGATAGTCCGGTGCGGCACCGGCGAGTTGCCCTACCGTCTCGGCCGCGCCCCACAGTAGCGCCGCCCGCTCGTGGTGGCCCGTACCCGAAGCGCACCACCCCAGTGCCTCGACGCACCGCCCGATCGTCCGCAGGTCGTAGGTCTGCCAGGCCAGCGACAGGGCCTCCTCGAACAGGACCGCCGCCTGGGGGAGCGCCCCGTCGGCGAGTCGGTAGCGGCCGAGAAGCCGCAGCACAATGGTCTTCGACCAGTCGGCTCCCGACAGCTCGACCAGGGCATGCGCCTGCTCCGCAGACACCTTCCCCTCGTGGGGCGCGATGTCGAACACGGCGATGCCATGCACTATGAACGTGCGGTAGACGCCCGCCATGTCGGACACCGCACGGGATTTGGTCAACGACCGATCAAGCAGCGTGACCGCTGTTCGCGTGTCGCCGCGGTAAACGGCACGCAGGGCCGCACACCAGTCGGCGTCCGCGCTGATGGCAGTGTCCCCGAACTGTTCGGCCAGCTCGAACATGGTCGCCGCCTCGTCGTACTCGCCGCAGAACTGCGCCAGGAACCCGCACGCCGCCAGCGCTTTGGCACGCAGCGCGTTCGGTTCCGGGGCGGCCGCAAGAGCTCGGCGCAACCACAGTGCCCCCTCGCGGAACAGCCCGCAGGCATACCAGTAGATCCGCAGCCGGGCGGCGATGTCCAAGGCGACGGGTGCGCGAGCGGGATCGGCAAGGCAGAACTCGAGCGCGGCCCGGAGGTTGCTGTGTTCGCGACGCAATTCGGTGAACCACGCGACCTCGCCAGAGTGGAAGTACGCGGTCTCCCCGCGATTGGCCAGGGCTCGGTAGTAGGCCAAGTGCCGTTCGCGGACGGCGAGCTCCTCACCGGACAGGGCCAGCTGGCGGCCTCCGTACTGCCGGACGGTGACCAGTTGCTGGAACCGCGCCTCCCGCTCGCAGGGCTCGTCGGCCCGGATGACAATGGACTTGTCGACCAGGCCGGCGACGAGTTCGGCCACCTCGGACCGGTCGATCCCGTCCCACGAGCCCACGGCTTCGGCGGCATCGAGATCGAAGTCATCGGCGAACACCGACAGCCGCGCCCACATCCGCTGCTCGGCCGTGGTGCACAGGCGATGGCTCCACGCCATCGCGGTCTCCAGGGTCCGGTGTCTGGATTCGCCCCCGCCACGCCCGGAGTCCAGCAGCGCGAACGCGTCGTCGAGGTGAGCCAGCATTGCCTCCGGCCCGAACGCGCGGCACTGGACGGCGGCCAGTTCGATGGCCAGCGGGATACCATCGAGCCGCTGACAGATGGCATGCACCGTCGGCAGGTTCTCTGAGGTGAGCTGGAAGCCGGGCACCGCGGCGCCCGCCCGGTCGGCGAACAGGGTGACGGCGTCCGAGATGAGAAACTCCCTGCCGTCGATGGCTCCTTCCGCCGGGATGATCGTCAACGGCGGCACGGTAAAAAGCTGCTCACCGCTTACCCGGAGAACCTGCCGACTGGTCGCCAGGACGTGCAGCCTGGGTGCCGCCATTAACAGCCCAGCCACGAGCATCGCGCAGGCATCCACCAGATGCTCGCAGTTGTCGAGCACCAGCAACAGGTGCCGGTCGTGGAGGTACTCCTCCAACCGGACGGTCGGATCGGCCCGATGATCTGCCAGCCCGAAGGTATCGGCGACGACGTCGGCGACCAGTTGCGCTTCGTTGAGACCGGCTAGCTCGACAAGCCAGACACCGTCGGGAAACGCCCGCTGGCACTGAGCGCCGACCTGCAGCGCCAGCCGCGTCTTGCCCACCCCGCCTGGCCCGGTGCAAGTCACCAGCCGCGACTTGGACAGCAGGCGTCGCACCTCGGACACCTCGCGTCGCCGGCCAACGAAGCTGGTCAGTTGGACGGGCAGGCGTCCCAGCGCCCGATCCGACATCCCCTGATACTTCGCACGCTGCATCGTGTCGAAAAGACCACCTTGTCCGGATTAGAGCGCGCGGCCCGCCGCCACTTCGCATTCGCGGCTGCCGCCGGTGATGCTGAGCAGATCTTCGTGCAGTTCGAACCACAACGTGTGAAAGCTGTCCTTGCTGATACTCGCGATGAAGGTGTGGTCGCCTTCGGCGAGGCGAGCGCGCGCCTCGCCGAACCTCGGCGCGTACCGCCGCAGCCTCGGGGCGAGGTCGCCGAGCCGATCGAGCAAGGGTTTCACGGCCTCATGAAGGTGGCGAAGGCGGTCCAGGACCGCCTGGTCATAGGCGGCATCGGTGTGGTCGGTCGGTGTGGCGTGGTCGCGCAGTTGCCAGTCGGTAATGATTTGTTTGAGTTCACTGTTGAAGCCGCAGAATTCCCGGTAGAGGCGCCCGGCCACTGCCTGGTTGCTGTTCATCCGTTCCTCAGCGAGCAGAGTGGACAGCCGACGATGCCCGTCCGGTGTCAGACGCAGGCCGCTTCCGGAGTGCGTGCACAGTCCACGCTCGACCAGCTCCAGGAACACCACGTCCAGCCGGTCGCGGTCCGCGCCGAGACTGTGCGCCGCCATCTCCGGGGCGACCCGCCCTTTGAGTCCGACCAGCCGCAGCACTGCCAACTCGTCGATGGATACCGCAGGGGCGTGACACCGCACAGCCAGGGGCGCTCGGGACCGAGCCCAGTCGATCAGCCGGACCAGGTCCGGATCGATCTCTTCCTCGACGGATAGCAGCGGCATCTCACCGAGCCATACCTCGCCGCTGCCACCGTCCACCGTCACCTGCCGACCGGCCAGCGAAGTCACCGCACCCTCGCCGCAGCCGACCACGCAGACGCGGCTGAGTTCCCGGCTGACCACGGCGGCGTGCGAGGTCGCGCCCCCGTGTTCGGTAAGCACGGCCCGCGCGGCGATGAAGCCGGGCAGGTCGTCCGGGCTGGTGCTGGACCTGGCCAGTACAACGTCCTCACCCGCGCCGGCCCGCCGCTCGGCCTCGTCCGGATCAAGGACCACCACGCCGGTGGCCACGCCTTCGCAGACCGGATGCCCGGTTGCCACCGGCGCGGCTCCGGCGAGGCACGACCGGTCCAGCACGGGACCGAGCAAGGCACGAGCATGTTCGGCGGTGACGCGCTCCAGCGCGGTGCCTGGTTCCAGAATACCCTCGTCGACCATCGCGACGGCCGCGCGCAGCGCGGCCCGCGGCGACCGTCGGGCAGTCCGCGACTGCAACAGCCACAGGCGGCCGGACTCCACGGTGAACTCGATGTCCTGGATGTCGCCACGATCGCGTTCCAGCCGGACGGCCATGTCCATGAGCTGGGTGTGCACCTCGGGCAGTCGCTCGCGTAAGGCAACCAGGGGTTGTGGGTCAGCGCGGCCGGACACGACGTCTTCGCCCTGCCCGCGGGCGATCCACTCGCCGAAGGACGGTCCCTCGCCGGTCATCGGGTTCCGGGTGAACAGCACCCCGGTGCCGGACCGGTCGTCGAGGTTGCCGAACACCATGGCCTGCACGATGACCGCGGTGCCACCGCCATCAGGGATGCCACGGTGTCGCCGGTACGCCTGGGCGCGAGGTGAATTCCAGGACGCGAGGACTGCCTCCACCGCGCCACGCAACTGCTGCCACGGATCCGACGGCACCTCGGCATCGGTCATCCCGAGGACGATGTGGCGGTACGCCTCGCTGAATCGGTGGTGGGTGTCGGCCGGGAAAGTCGGGTCTTGGGTCTCGGCGGCGAGAGCGGCTTCAATGGCGGAGTTGATCCCCACGTCGAGGACCGTGTCCAGCATTCCGGGCATACTCCGAGCGGCACCGGAGCGCACGGCCACCAGCAGCGGTTTCAACGGCGAACCGAAACTACGGCCTGTTTCCGCCTCGAGAAACCACATCTGGTCGACAATCCCCCGCCACAGCGGGTCCGGCAACCGGCCTCCGGCGGCGTGGTACGACCTGCAATAGGCGGTGGTGGCCACGACCGCGGGCGGTACAGGGAGGCCGAGCGCCCGCATGCGGTTGATGTTCCAGGCCTTGTCACCGATGTCCGCGCGCGACAGGTCGGTAGTTCCGTCGAGAGAAACGACGAGCCTCCTGCCGGGATCCAGCATGGTTGTCCGCGTCATGCGACCGTCACGCGACCCGTCGAGCCATTCACAGTCACCACAGTGCCGTTCTTGATCCGTTCGACGCAGTCGGGAACCGATACCACCGCGGGGATGCCGAGCTCGCGGGCAACGATGGCGGCGTGCGAGATCGCGGCTCCGGTCTGGCAGACCACCGCGCCGGCAGCCAGGAACAGCGGGCCCCACGACGAGTCGGTGGTGACGGCGACGATGACCTCACCCGGCTCGAGGTCGCTGTCGTCGTCGAGCGACTTGATGACGCGGGCCGGTCCGGTGTGGACACCCTGCGAAACGGGCACGCCGATCAACTGTTCCCCGCTGGTGACGGCGGGCTCCGGCTCCTTCACGCGATCTTCGAGTGCCGCCAGCGGCGGTGGCTCGCTTTCGAACACGAACGGTGGCAACTTCGACTTCAGCAGCTCCAGGCCGGCCTGACGGTCCGCGATCTTCTCGCCGTAGCGGCCGGGATCGTCGAGGAAACCATCCACCTCGTCGTCGAGCAGCAACAGCAGCTGCTCCCAGGCCACCAGCACGCCCCGGTCGACGAACCGGCCACCGAGCTCCCGCAGATTGGCCCGGATCTCTTCGGTCATCCGCGTACAGTTCAGCTTGGTCTGCTCGCGGGCGGGCAGGAACACCTCGGCGGCTTGGGCGGCGCCGAGGAACCGGCCTCGGGCTTCGGCGTCACCTGACAGCCGTGCCGCGATCTCCTTGATCGCCTTGTCCCGCTCGGCGCACAACACTGTGGATCGCTCGCGCGGTGCGGCCGTGTCGGGAACCTGCCGGGCGCGGTCGAGCATACGCAACGGGACCCGGGAATCGGACGCGTAGGTAACCGAACGAAACTCCCAGATGCTGGCCCCGAGAAATCCCCACCGATCGATGAACTCCGCCCACCGGGCAAGGAATTGCTTCGCGTCGGCCTCAGGGGAGTCCAGCAGGCGTTCCAGCAGACCGTCGACGCCGGCGTCGAATTCCCGCATGAGCACCGCGGAACGTGCCACCACACGCGACAGCTCCCACATTTCGAATGACTGCCGCGCCGACGGGATATCGAGCGCAGTCGTCACTTTGGCGGCCATTTCCGGCGCATGCGCGGCGGCCGTGATCTGCGCGACAACCGCCGCGACCACATTCGAGCAGTAGGTCATATAAATGTGCTTGGCGAAGAAGTAGCGGTTCTCCGCTCGCAGTTCGCGGAAGCGCGCCAGCAACTCGGCATCGGACAACCGCGACAGGTCCGGCCGGCTGTCCACCAGCCGGTCGAGCCGGGCCTCGTCCTCCGCGAGCTCCGGCAGCTCGGTCGTGGTGAACAGCGACCTCAGCCACTCGCCCGCCGCACGGGCACGCTCCGGGTTCTCGTCGCGCGGGTCCGGCCGGTACGGTGGGACGTCCGGGTAGTCGCCGAAGAACGACCGGTCTATCGCTTCGATCGACATCTCCGGTATCCGGACCCCGAGCACACGGGAGAGGGAGACGTTGAGGTAGACATAGCCGCCAAAGCAGCCGACCACCTCGCAGTCGCCCGCCGGCTTGAACTCGTCCGGGGTGAACGCCCCCATCCGGCACAAGGCGTCCCGCCAGCCCAGTTCCCAGGAGCGCGGCGCGTAGGCGCTCCACGTCAGCGGTGAGACCGCCTCGACGAACACCTCGGACACATTGCCCCGGGTGTATATGGGAAATCGTTCGCTGGGTTCGTCGTCACAGACCCAAACCTTAGTCATGAGAACTCCTTTGCCCTCCCGCGAGCTGAGGCGAAAAACGGCAGTGGCCAATACTCGCCATGGCTGACAAAACTCCACCATCGAATTGCAACTCGTCGCCGGCGAGGTCTCGCTCATCGTGTCCAGGCACAGTCGCCAACATAATGGGAATTGAGGAGTCAGTGTAGTCGGCTACGAACTTGAACATTCCGAGCCCGAGACGGGCCTACCAGGCGGATCTGGCGCGGTGCTGCTCGAGTGCCGGGTCGCGGGAGTAAGTGTTCGAAGGCCGCCGTTGTCAGCCGTTGTCAGCGCCGGATCCCGGGCAGCCGACGACACCGTGCCCGTCGCGGTCTGGCATCTGGTGGCCACTGGTGCCATTGCGCCGGCACTGGCCGCTGGCGAGCAGCCGGTCGCGGCGTCATCCTCGATACCGTGTCAGCACACCCGATGTCCTGTCCGGCTGCAGGTATCGTCGCCAACGGACTGTCCGACAAGGACAGCGCCGGTCAATTGGTGATCGCCGAACGCAGCGCCAGACACCCCGGCCGAACATACTCATCGAATGCGGCCACCGCACGCTCCCACTCACTACTGGTTCATCGACACCAGCGAACGTAAGACCAGCCATGGGCTGTACCAAATCCCTGCGGCCGAAAGGCAACCTCCCCGCCGGGGAGAGATCACCACCACCAAACGCCTGCTGTCCACCGCTCGCCTGGTGACCTGACTGGCGTCGCCGGGGTGGGCAAGACCCAGCTGGCGCTGCGCGTGGCAGCAGCCCTGCACGAACGGTTTCCGGACGGTGTGTGGCTGGTCGAGCTAGCGGCGCTGACCGATGACAAGCTGCTGCCCCAAGCGGTCGCCGACGTTCTGGGGATCCAGGACCGGTCGGCCCGGCCACTGCCGGACACGCTCGCGGACTACCTCACGGACAAGCGGCTGCTGCTGGTGCTGGACAACTGCGAGCACCTCCTCGACTCCTGCGCGCTGCTGACCAGCCAACTGCTTGGGGATGTGGAAGTCGCAGGTCAGTGCCTGTGGATGAAGTTTTCGGCACTCACAACGCTCATCGTCATTGTTGTGCATCGCTTGGCCTCAGGATTGGCGCAGGCTCGCCAGTTTCCATTGATCGCCGCCGTGAGACGGGTGACCTCGAGTCGAAGCGCCAGCCCGCCAGTGTGTCCACAGTAGACTAGGTGATGAGCGGGGAGGTGGGTCGCGTAGTAGTGGCTGGGGCCGCCAAGACGCATGGTCCTTGCGCTGGTGGCAACCGCGCTGCTTGGTTCACTGCGATGGGACGATCACGCCACATGCCACCCGGCCACCGGAGTCTCCGGTTGTTAAGGTCTCGACGTCTGGGCCGGTCGCTGAATCGCGAGTGGGGATGTTGGCGAAGTTGTCCGGCAGTGCGTTGAATGATGATCGCGCTGCCGTCGGCGTCGAAGGGCGCTGCCGCGGTGAGTTTGTCGTTCTCGGTGATGCTTGTGACTGTGTCATCGGCGGAAACATAGAGCGATGGCAGATCGCCGGTGTGGTGGGGGTGACCGACGCCTTCGAGGTTGAGGTGTCCGCCGGCCGAAAGATACGGCACGACTTTGCCGCTGGGGTCGGTGGCTTTCGGGTCGCAGATACCCACGGTGTGCACATGGAACCCGTGGAATCCGGGGAAAGCCCGGTCAGTCTGCCGGCGACGATGGTCTTGCTGTGGAATATGTGGAACCTGACGGTGTCAAGCGCTTCGCCGGTGACGTGGTGGACGATGGCGTGGGCGTCGCTACTGCCTGCGCGCTCAGTGGTAACCGCTGAGGCGGCTGCCCCAGGGGCGACGGCGGCGAAATGGCAAGCACGGCGATGATTCGTGAGGTTGACTGTTGGCGCATGCTGTCTCCCTTGGGAAACCGATCTTCTGTCGTTGGCGGGAGGTTGTCTTGTTGGTGCAGTTGTCCTTTGTGGACAACAATGGTCGTGGGTGTGTCGAGTTCACCGGTCAGGTGGAAGTGTCCGCTCGGTGGCCCACACGCCGATCTGGGTGCGTGAGGTAAGACCGAGTTTGGTGAGAATGCGTTCGACGTGTGCCTCGGCGGTGCGTTGGGCGATGGTCAAGGTCGCGGCGATTTCCCTGGTGGTCCGTCCCTTCGCGATCAGGATGGCGGTTTGTTGTTCCCGCGCCGTCAGCGGGGACCATCGATGGTTCCTTGGCTCGTCGATGTGATCCGCCGCAACCGTGGCGGTGACTTCGTTGCGTCGCTCGTCGTCGCACCGCTCGTGGGGATTCTGCAGATTGCCTTCGCAGTAGGCGAGATCAAAGGCCTTGCACGCGTCCATGAGGTGTTCGCAGTTGTCCAGTACCAACAGCATCGTCGTGCACATTCGCACCCGTCAGCGGCATCCTGGTGGCGTACTTCGTCATTTGTCACAACACGCCAGCAAGAAGCCCTTGGCAGCGTCAAGCTGGGCTACAAATATTCGTTGATTAGCCCTATTGAGGACCCGAGTGGGTAGCTGCGTGCAAGTGTTGGCCGTGCACTGGTGCCCTGACCAGACGCGACGGCTTTCCGAGCGGCACAGCGCCGCACTGGCCAATCGCCGGTGGTTGGGATGGACCTGGCTGGCATGCCGGCCAGCCCATGGTGCCCTGCCGCGTGGTCAGGGGGAGCGGCGTCCGCAATGGACAGGGCGGATCCGGGCGGCGCCCATCCCGGCCTCATGGGCCAGCACGATGGCCTTGGCTCGGTCGGGTGCTCGCAGTTTTCTGAGGATGTCGGAGACACGGTTGCGTACGGTTTTCGGGCTTACGACGAGCTGGCGGGCGATCTCGGTGTTGTTCAGCCCGGCCGCCAACAACCTCAGCACCGCCCGCTCCGACGCGGTGAGCTCGGGAAAGGCCAACGAGCTCGACGCGGTCGAGAAATAGCCGACGAACCGGCGTGCGATCACCGGATCGAACACCGCCCCGCCGTCTGCTACGGCACGCACTGCGCGAACGATCCGCGCTGGGTCCGCATCTTTGAGGAGGTATCCTCTGGCCCCTGCGCGCATGGCTGCGAACACTGACTCGTTGTCGGCAGACGTCGTCAGTACCAGGACAACCGCCTCGCGGTCACGGACGTTGATTTCGCGCGCGACCTCGACGCCCGGTATGTCTGCGAGGTTCAGATCTGTGATCACGACATGGGGGCGCAGGCTGGCTACCAAACCCGTCGCCTCGGTTCCGGAATAGGTCCGGCCGACCACTGTCAGGTCATCAACCACATCGAGCGCCGCGCACAGCTCTTCCCGGAACGTCGGGTGGTTGTCGACGACCAGCACCCGACGACACTGCACAGGCCTGTCGCGCTCGTTGGTAGTCGGCGCGATGCGGTTTTCGGTGTGGTTCAAGAAACTTTCTCCATTCCACGGGCGCCTCGATGCGAATGGACAGCGCCACTGGGAAGGCTGGTGGCTGAGCACGTTAGACAGTGAGGCGGGTGCGAACATCGGTAACACTGCCTACAGAACTTCCTGCAATCACATGACTTGTCCCAGTCCGAACTGTTCCGCCGTTACCAGAACACAGTTCGGCTGTGCGGGGATCGCATCGTCTGCAGCCGCACTGCAACCCTGCCGCAGCCGGAAGGAGCTTCAAATTGAGTGGCGATCACCTGCGCAAGGTGAGCAGGGTCCGTATCCGGTCAAGGATTTGGGGAGGGTATGTGGGGTTGTGACGTAGCACTGGGAGACGGTGCTCCTCGTCTGGTGGGACGGGAGCGCGAGCGGGAACTGCTCAAGCATGTACTCGACTGTCCGCGCGACCCGGTGGCACGAGTGATCGAGGTGGTGGGCGAGCCGGGCATCGGCAAGTCCCGGCTGCTGGGTGAGACACGTGGCGCGGCGCATCGTCAGGACTGGGTCGTGCTGGCCGGCCACGCCACTGAGCTGGAACGGCACAACTCCTTCGGAGTATTTCTTGATGCGCTGGGCGACCACGTCGCCTCGCTCGACCCAGCAGATCTCGCTGGGCTCGGGACGGAACTGGTGCGTGAGCTCGCGATGGTGTTTCCGCGTATCCCGGTGCCAACGGCCTGCGTGGAGGGCGGACACGAGCGCTTGGTCCTCGGGGGCGAGCGTTACCGGTTGCACCTGGCGATACGTGCCCTTCTGGAACACCTCGCGTCCGGCCCGGGGCTCGTACTCACGCTGGACGACCTGCATTGGGGCGATGACGCCTCGTTCGAGCTGCTGGGGTACCTGCTGCGCCACCCGCCGTGCGCGCCTGTGGCGCTGCTCCTTGCCTACCGCCCCCGTCAGCGACCTGCCCGGCTAGCCGCCGTACTCACCCAAGCCACACGGGAAGGGGCGATGCGCCGGATCGAGCTCGGTCCGTTCAGCCGTGACGAAGTCGCCGACTTTCTCGGTCCCGACGTCGATGAAGCTCGGTGCCGGGTCCTGCACCAAGCCAGTGGTGGCAACCCGTTCTACTTGGAAGCGCTGGCTCATGCGCCCGAGGAGTGGTTGCCTTCGGCGGCGGGAACGAAGCAGCGGTCGAGTGCTCCGCCGGCGGCCCGATCACGAAACAGTGTGTTGTCGCTCGATGGCGTTCCCCCCGTCGTTTCCGCGACCCTGCAAGCCGAACTGGCGATCTTGCCTGAGCGAGTCCGCTTGATCGCCCACGCGTCCGCCGTGGCTGGTGATCCCTTCCAGCCTGATCTCGTGGCCGCGGTCGCGGGGCTGAGTCGTCAAGAGGCCGACAGTGCACTGGACGAGCTGGTCGCCCGTGATCTTGTCCAATCGGCGGGTCCGGGCCGCTTTTCCTACCGCCACCCGATAGTGCGCGCTGCCGCGTACGAAGACGCCGGCGCCGGATGGCTGGTACAGGCTCATGCCAGGGCGTGGAACGCCCTTGAGGAGCGGGCCGCTTCGATGGTACGGCGCGCGCCCCATGTCGAGCATGCGGCACTTCCTGGGAATGACAAGGCAATCGCGGTTCTGGTCGCCGCCGCCGAGGCGGTGGCTGGCCGGGCACCGGCCGACGCCGCGCATTGGTTGTCCGTGGCGCTGAGGTTGCTACCCGATGAGGGCGAGGGCGACATACGCCGCCTGGAGTTGACCATGGAGATGGCGAGGTTCCTGGGGATCAGCGGCCAGTTGTGGGAGGCCCGGGACGTCCTGCATGAGGTGTTGCGGCTCTTGCCCCGCACGGCGGCGGATCGACGGGTCCGGGCGGTTTCGTTCTGCGCCAGGCTCGAACAGTTTCTGGGTCGGCACGCCGAGGCAGGTGCTCTGCTGCTGGCGGAACTGCGAGGGTTGCCACGGCTGGAGGATGGCGCCGCGACGACGCTGCAGCTCGGGCTGGCTGAGCAGAGCATCTACCGCGGCGACGTCGCCGATGCTCGCACATGGGCGAACACGGCATACAAGCTCGCCGACCGCCATGAGGATCGCCCCGCACAGGCGACCGCAGCCAGTTTCTTGGCCTATGCCGACTGTCTCGCCGAGGACGTCGCAGTTGCGTTCGAGCACTGTGACCACGCGGCCTTACTGGTCGACGGGCTGACCGACGGCGAGCTGTCGCAGCGGCTGGACAGCGTGGAGTTCCTCGGTTACGCAGAGCACGATCTGGAACGCTATGACGCGGCAGGGCGGCATTTCGAACGTGGCCTCGCACTGGCCAGGGCGTCCGGGCAGAACTCTCTGCTGACCAAGCTACTCGTCGGTCGTGGCAGGGTGTTGCTGTGGCAGGGGCTGTTGGCACAGGCCAAAGACTGCTTCGTCGAGGCGGAAGAAGCGGCATTGCTGGTGCGCAGTCCGTGGTTGCACGCGTTCGCGCTGGCGATGCGGTGCCAGGTGGCAGCGTTGACCGGAGAGGTCGAGGAGGCACTGCGTTTGGGGGAGGAAGCGCGCCGTTTCGCCGGATCGTCTGATGACTGGCTGGCAATGTTGACGGCCACTTTTCTCGCGCAAGCCCACCTGATGGCCGACGATCTCGACGGATGTTCGTCCATTTTGGACATATTTGGTAGCAGTCCGGAGCTACTGATGATCGATCCGGCGCGCCGCCCGGCCTGGTTCGAGTTCTTCACCACCGCCGCGCTGGCCCTGGGCTGTGAGGCGGAGAGCGAACAATGGGCGGCGCGCGCCGAAGCAGCGGCCGTCAGCCTGGTGGGGCTGCCGGGCCGCAAGGCGTTCGCGCTACTGGCTCGTGCAAGAGTTCTGCACGCCTCTGGCGACCCGGCACGTGCCAGTGCGACAGCCCGGACCGCAGCTGCGGGGTTCACCAAGAGCGGTAACCCCCTCGATGCGGCCCGAGCCTGGCTGGTGGCCGGGACAGCGACAGCCGCCGCTGGAGAACGGCCCCGCGCACTGGACGAGTTGGAACAGGCTCGCGCCCTGTTTGCCCGCTGCGGCGCCAACGGACTGCAGCAGCGAGCCAGCCGCGAACTGCGCAGGCTGGGGCGCCGGGTGCCGCGCGGCGTTACGGGACAACGTAACCCTCGCGATGCCGTCGGGCCGGCCGCGCTGACCTCCCGGGAGAAGGAGGTGGCCGAGTTGCTGGTCACAGGGATGACCAGTCGGCAGATCGCCGCGAAGCTGTGTCTGAGTCCGCGGACCGTCGACCACCATGTCGAGCACATCATCGCCAAGCTTGGCGTCACATCCCGGGCAGGCGTGGTCGGCGCACTGGCCATGGTCAATGGCGATGTAGGCAGCGTTCCGGATGTCTTCCCCGGTGCTCGTCGGCACGCTGAACATATCGACAGGCACGACTGACCGGGGGAGGAGGGCGTGAAGCACGCGTTGGGGGTGCGCGTGCTTCACGCCTGTATCCAGTGGAGGCCAGGCGAATGGCTCTCTGGGATCGGAGGTTTCCTGGCTGAGACTGGTTTCCTGCCACGGAGTGTGGGGAGAGGCGAATCATGGAAGCTGCTCAGGAGTTCTCGGCTCGGTATGGGCTGCTGCTCGTTGTGGGAGTTGTCGTCGTTGTGTTGATCGCTGGAGTTGTTCCAGCGTTCGCTACTTCCGCGGCTTCGTCGGGGGCACCGGTTCCGGAGCGGTAGCTCACCCAGCACATTGGGTGGCAGTCTTGCTTCCCAGAGGGACCTCCGCCTGGTTTGCCGCCAGGGTCGCAACGGTTGGAGTGTGGTTCGTTCGCCGCGCCGCGCAACTGGAATCGGCCGGAGGGCAAGGTTGATGTGGTGATCGCGGTCAGTCGGCTGCGTCCGCCCGGTAGCGCGGAACCACGGGGCAGCGTACGAACATGCTCGTCCGTTGACGAGCAGGCGCGGTAGCTTGGCGCGCTCGCTGTCTGTAGCTCGCCACTTGTCGTGCGAGACAGTCAGATAGAGCCAGCTCGGCGCTGGCTCGTCGGCCGAAGTTTGCTTGTGCTGACATGAATTCTCGCCAGTCTGGTCCGTGGCGACGTGGTGGCGCGCACCTAGGCCGATCTCAGAAGTGGATCGAGGTTGGCATTCCGTGCGTCGTCGCTGGGTTCGGTGCCAGCAATGTTCAATTTCACTTTCTACGACTCGTTCGTTCGCTACCAGCTTCACCACTCCACACCGGTGCGGGTCGCTGTGGTATCGCGGCCGCTACCACCTCCGTTGCGGTTATCGGAATTGGCCGACCAAGCAGCGGCGAGGTTACGGTAGTAGCTGTTGGTGTCCAGGAGTTTCTCGTGGGTTTCCGCAGTGTGGACTTTCCCGGCGTCGAGGACGACGATTCGGTCTGCGGCGCGCACTGTGGAGAACCGGTGCGCGATTATCAGCAGCGCGCATTCGGTGGACACTTGTCGGATGGTGCGGGTGAGCGCGGCTTCGTTGATGGCATCCGGGTGTGCGGTCGGCTCGTCCAGCAGCAGGAGGTCCGGTTTGGTCAGCAGTGCGCGGGCGATCGCGACCCGCTGACGCTCACCGCCGGAGAGCATCGTCCCATGCTCACCTACGTCGGTATCCAGGCCGCGTGGCAGCCTCGCTATCAACTCTCCCAGGTCGGCGAGCTCAATGACGCGGTGCAATTCGTCGTCACGGGCATCCGGGGCCGTATAGCTGAGGTTGTCTCGCAGTGCCCCGTGCATCACTGGGCAGTGTTGCTCCACCAGCCCAATCCGGGCGCGGTAGTCAGCCAGGGACAACGTGCTCGCGTCCTCGCCGCGGAACCGGACCTGGCCACGGTCGGGTTCGTAAAAGCGCTCGGCAAGGGCGAAGAGGGTGGACTTACCCGCGCCGGAGCGTCCGATCAGTGCCGTGCAACAGCATGGTGGGACCGTCAGGGACACGCCGTGCAGCACAGGTCGGCGGGCGTGGTAGCCGAACCACACGTCCCGGAATGCCAGTACTGGTTCGCCGTCCGTGCGCGCTGGTGTTGCGGTCGCGGGGCGGGCTGTTACGGGTTCGCGTTCGCGCGGCAGCGCCAGCACTTCGTTCACCCGCTGCAGTGCGCCACGGCTCTGCTGGATGGTGCTGATCGCTTGGAACACGGCGTCGATCGGGGTCGCCAGGTAGGTCATGTAGAGCAGGAACGCGACGAAATCGGAGATCGAGGCGTCCCCATTGGTCACCCGAAGACTGCCGATAAGGAGGACCACCAGGAAGGCGCCGTTCACACCGAGTTCGCCGGCCGGGCCGATCATCGAGTCGAGCTTGGCCATTCGCACGCTCGCGGTGTAGGCGGAGCGGGCCGCCTGTCCGATAGTCTTGTTCTCGCGTTCCTCGGCGCGGCAGGCGCGGACGGTGCGGATGGCACACAGGGCGCGTTCGGGGCCGGCGGTCATCGATCCAATGGCGCGTTGACCGGCCAGCGAGGCGGTCCGGATCCCGCGGACCACGGTGACCACAATGGTTCCGGCGACGATCAGAACGGCCAGGACGAGCAGGAACAACCTCCAGTCGAGCCAGATCATCAACGTCACGGCACCGAGCACGCCGATGCTGCCGGTCACCGCGTGGGTGACGCCGTCGGCGATCCCCCTGCGTAGCACCGCTACATCGGTGCCGGGCCGGGAGATCAGGTCACCGATCCGATGCTGGTTGTAGACCGGTATCCGCAGTCGCAGGAGGTGCTCGATCAAGCGCACGCGGAGCCCGAGCATGATGTCCTCGCTCGTGCGTGCCAGTGCGTATCGGGCGAGCACCTGGATCCCTGTCTGGCAGGCGAACAGCGTGACGAGCAGCATCAGCACGCCACTCTGCAAAGGCCCGGCCAGGACGGAGTCGAGTAGACGCTTGACCACCAGCGGCTGGGCCAATGCCAGTCCCAAACTCAGCAGTGTCAGCAGTACCGCGCCGATGATCGACCACTTGTGGTCGCGTACGGCACGCAGCATATCCCACGCCCCGGACCTCAACGTGTGGTTACTGTGCTGCTGACGGCACAGCATGCGACTCTCCTCCAGCCCGGTGTGCGCCATCCGCGTCATGGCACCGTGAACAGCGTGCGGAAATAGTCCGGTGGGTGGCCTCGTCAACGGCGATGTCGTCAGCCTGCACCCAGGCGTGCGCACCGAAGGGCGGCACCCGCCGACAGCCGACGCACCATGTTGGCGTTGTGTCGTGGTACAAGCGGCACAACAGGACGGTGGCCAGCGACCGCGGGACACATCCCTCACGTGCGCCGCAAATCATGCTCACCGCCACGACGTCGTCCCGGGCGGCCTTGGCCTGCTCATAGGTGGCGGGACGATCGGTCACCTCTGCCGCGTTGTGTCCGCAGGAGCGCCGTCTTGGTGTGCGTTGGGGGGTTGTCGGACCAAACCAGCCGTACCGAGTTCGTCCAGGAGCACGTCGACGTCCTGTATTGCGATGCGGGGGTCGACATCGAACTCGGTGGCCAGCTGGTTCGCCGCGTCCTCGGACATGCCCCCGGCCAGTAGAGTGCGCAGCACCAGCGCCGCTGTCGGATTGAGCATCCAGTACTCGCCGCTGCGCTCATCGAGCAGCACAGTTCCGTAGTCGGTGTCGGTGACGAACACGTCTTCACGTAGTTCAAGCATTCCTTACCTCTGTCAGCCGTGGGTCATCCGGACGCTGGTCGTCTTCTCCAGGCTGCGCAGCCACGTCTCACAGGCCACGGTCTCGTACAGAAATGCGTGCAGCTCGGGCGGCACCGCGCGGGGTGCACGCCTCCCGCAGCGCCGCCTCGTCAACCAGACCCAGCTCGGCCAGGCGGGAGCCGGCGCACAGGTCGACATCGTCACCGTATGGAACAGTTTGCGTCACCGACGACGTTAGGAAGCCGCCTTACACCCGGATTAGCGATTGCCTAGCAGTGGCTTACGCACGCTCGGCGGACCGCGGGAATCAGGCGGGCCCCAGCCTCTCGACTTCGTTTCCGGCCGCTGGTCACCTGTGGGGGAAGGGCGCCGGAGTCACGTCGAGCTGTTTCATGCGCTGGCAGTAGACGCTGTAGCGGCGTCGAGCTTCACCGCGCCGTCCAGCGCGTACCAGGCCGCGCACCAGATCGAGGTGAGCTTGCTCGTCGTAGTCGTCGTAGGCGAGTAGCCGAAGCGCGTACCTAGTCATTCGGTCGACATCCTCGGCGTCGCGCAGCCGCGTGGTGAGGGCGTGCAGCACATTGAGGTAGGTGGTGCGGGCCTCCTCACGCAGCGGTATCGCCCATTCCTGGTAGGGCGTGTCCTCCAGGAAGTCCCCGGTGTAGGCCGCTTCCGCAGTGATCAGTTGTGCGGTGGCTGCGGCGCTGCCGCGGGTGTGAGCGTCCAGTGCCGGGCCGGCCAGCGTAAGGAAGCACTCCACGTCCACGTCCACATGATCGAGGTCGAGCCAGACGGCGTCCCGGTCCGACACCAGCAGAACCGGTTGTCCCGGCGCGCCCGAGGGCTGCAGCACGGTGCGCACGGTGGAGAGCAGCACCGACAGCCGGTTGCTGGTCCGCGCCGGGTCCTCCTTGGGCCACAGCAGTTCCATCAGTTGCTCGCGTGCGATCGGCCGGCCATGCCGGGCGGTGAGGATCCGCACCAGCTGTCGGGCCTTCTTCGAGTGCCATTCAGCCGAAGCGACGGGTTTGCCGTCGCGAAAAACCTGCAGCGCACCCAGCGTCCGGATGGACACCCGCCGCTCGCGGTGAAGCAGCACCGCCAGCGGACCGGCCGCTTGCGGCGGGGTGGTCCGTACTCGATGCTGATGCAGCACGCGTACCGCCGCCTCGGCGGCAGCGCTGGTCACATGCGTGGCAGCACCTGCCACGATCAGCTGTGCGAACGCCTGATCGATGGGATAGCCCAACTCCTGCCAGATCTGCGCCGCTTCTGCGGCCAGGACGCCATGTTCGGCCGGGCTCGGGGACGCCAGGACGGTCAGCTCCAGTGCCTCAGCCAGTCCAGGGCGGTCGCGCCGACGCCGGGCCAGGGCGGCGGCACGGCTGGCGTGGATGCGGGCGGTGTCGGGCTCATTGGTGGCCAAGGCGACCCAGCCGCGGGTGAGCAGAGCTTGGACCTGGCGGTGGCCCGGCCCCAAAGCGACCGCTTGGTCGGCGTAGTCAACCGCCGCATGCGGGTCGTCGATCACGGACACCCGGGCGAGCCCAGTTAGCGCACACGACAGCGAGTACGCCTCGTGGTGGGATTTGGCGGCCTCCAGCGCCTCCTGGTAAGCGGCGGCAGCCTGCGCCAGCTCACCGCGCACGCGATGAGCCTCGGCTATGCCACACAACGGCCGGGAGATGAAGCGGGACCCGATGGAGGCAAAAAGGTCGCGCGCGGCACGGAAGTCGCACAGCGCCTCCTCCATCCGGCCGATGCGCGCCTCGGCGGTGGCGCGGTGGGTTAGCGCGAACGCGGCGAGGGTGGCGTGGCCCGACTGCTCGGCCAGCCGCAGCGCACAACCGGTCTCGCGTAGCGCCTGATGCGGCAATCCCAGCTCCAGCAGATGGAAGGCCCGTGTCACGTCGATGCCGAGCTGCTGCAGCAAACTGCCACCCGCCTGCGCTGCGCGCTGCGCGGCCGCCAGGTCGGCCTCGCCGCGCAGCCGGTCACCGTCATGGATCGCCAGATCCGCGTGCGCGGAGTATGCGGTGGCGAGCGCAACCTGGTCGCCGCAGCCGCGGGCCACAGCCAGCGCGCGCGTCGCCAGCTCCGCGCATCGGTCACGGTGGCCAACCTGCAGATGGGTGCGGGCAGCCCAGGCCAGCAACAGCGCCTCGTCGGCGTCTGCCGAACCCAGCTCAGCGCGCCGAAAGATGGTCAGCGCCTCGTCGAACTCAGCGCGGGCGAAGGCGATCAGGCCCATGCGCCAGGCCAACCCCGCATCGAGCGGATCGCTGTGCGCCACCGCGTCGAAGGCGGCCATTGCCTCGTCGAGCTGCCCGCGGACGTAGCGGGCGTGACCCAGCACCGGGGTGATGCGGGAACGGTCGAGTTCTGCGGGTGCGACTCCAGAGGCGGCGAGCACCACATCACCATGCCCACTTTCCACCATCGCCTCGCCGTGCTCGGCCAGCAGCCGGGCCGCCGCACGGTAATCGGCCGCAGTGCGATGCAGCGCGGCCGCGTCCTGCGTGGTCATCACGGACTCCGAAGACAACACCCCCGCGAGCGGCCGGATCAGCGACCACTGCCCGGCGTCACCGTCGGCTGCTCGAACCAGGCCCCGGCGCGCCAGCTCCGGCAACAAGTCGGCGGCATCCTCCCATCCGAGTCCCCGGCACACGGAGACCGAGACACAGCCGAGGACTGCCAACTGACGCAGTAAATCCACGACCTGATCGGGTTCACACGCCAGAACTTCCTCGAGCACATACTCCCGCAACCGACCGCCCGGCCGGACCAAAGCGTCGAGGGCGGCCACCCACCGGTCCTCACCTGTTCGCCCGATCGCGTCAATCGCGATCCGCACCGCCGCCGGCCAGCCGCCAGTGCACTCCCACACCCTGTCTATGAGGCCGGCCGAGGCTTTCTCGACTTCTGCCCGCAGCAGCACCTCCACCTCGCCGCGATCTAGCTCGAGCTGTCTGGTGTCGACGTCACCGACCAGCCCTCGTCCCCGCAACCGGGTTAACGAGAACGGCAGCTGATGGCGAGTAATCAGGACCAGGCGCAGCGCCTCCGGTGCTCCCCGGCACAGGTCGGCCAGCACCCTCAGCGCAGCCGCATCGGACGGCAGCTCCTGCAGATCATCGAAGACCACCACAAGTTCGCGCCCCAACTCCTCCAGCGTGCGGCACAGCTGGTCGATAGCCGGCTGCCAGACCCGCTCCTCCGCGCTTCCAGCCTCGGGCAAGGGCACGCTCACATCACATCCGCGCTGGCGCAACGCATCCGCCAGGCCGCCGACGAACCGGGCCGGATGCGCATGCCGACGATCGATCACCAGCCACGCGACCGACCGCTCCCGCACCACCTGCATCACCGCAGTCGTCTTCCCCCACCCCGCCACACCAGTCACCACAACAACCCGGTACCGCCCAATGTCACGGCGCAACTCACCTACTACCCGCGGCTGCCCGCCTGCTTGCATCACCTCACCAGCCGAATCGGCAGCCACCACCGTGCCTTCACGGCAGCGACTCCGGTAGACGCCGAACCACAACGGCCCCTGAAGGCCAGCAGGGACAACCTCCCGGTGCAACCTGCAGATGGTGCAACTTCCTTACCGGCACCGCATCCGTAGCCGCCGCAGCACCACGCCAATGGTGCAGCGAATTCACCCAGCTGGCCCTTTGACTGTCGCCAGTCGCTTCACTGGGTTGCGTTCACCGGCAACAACAGGGATCGACCTTGCCCAAGGGGCCCACGGACTCCCGGGGGCGGTGATCCGGTCCAACTCGGGTATCCGGTCCGGCGCGTGCGCAGGCGAGCCGGTCCGACTGGGGCATGATCCGGCCGGTGACCTCACGGACCGACGGTGGTTTCGGCCCCGTGCGCAGCGCATACCCACGTCCATCCCGGAAGCGCCGCAGATAGCGTCGCACGGCCAACCCTCCACCCGGATAGCCAGCTTGTTTCATCTGTCGGAACAGTTGGGTGGCGTTGCGTTGGCCTCATTCCAGCGGCGACGCAGATTCGGTGTCGTCGTCGACGAGGTGAGCACATTGTCCCGGTCTTGGCGATCAGACGTCCACCGACCTAGCCTGAGCGAACTTGCAGACGGTGACGGCGTGCAGGCCGAGCTTGCGGCCGACCGCCGGGTTCGACAACCCCTGCCCGCGCAGGTGCTGCACCGCGGCGTAGTGCTCCCGCATTCGGGTGACAATCTTCTTCTCCGGCAACGGATTCGCAACTGGCGGCGGCGCGACCGACGGTGCGGGCACGGGTTCGACGAGCTGGAAGCGATGCGCGTTGACCATCTTTTCCACCGCCTGACCGAGGTTCTGCCAGATGGAAACGGTCGGTGACCTGGCTCGCCCCGATCGTGACCACAGACCACCGTCACAAGATCAGCGACTGAACCGCGCGCCCTTCACCACCAGCGCCTCCGTGTAGATTATTGGGTATATCTCCGCCAACGGCCGGGTCTGCCAGGCCTTGATCGCCTCAGCACCGCATCGGTGATGGTCGGAATGGTGTGGTCATCGTGACGGGAGCCGGATCGGGCATCGGACGCGCCGCGGCAATCCGCATCGTCCACGAAGGCGGACGCGTCATCGCATCCGATGTGGACAGGCAGTGTCTCGACACCCTGTCCGGCGACCTCAGTGGATTCGATGTTCACACTGTGGCCGGAGACATCACGGACCCTGCCGTTGCCGAGACGATCGTGGCAGCGGCCGGTGAGAAGGTCTGGCAAACGTCGCCGGCATCATGGACGGTTTCCTGCCGCCCGCCGAGGTGGACGACGCCACGTGGGACCGGGTGTTCGGGGCCAACCTCACCGGACCGATGCGACTCACCAGGGCGGTCCTGCCCGGCATGATCGCGGCGGGTGGCGGCGCGATCGTGAACGTCGCCTCCGCATCGGGCGCTGCCTACACCGCGTCGTGTCGTTTACACCAAAAGCGTCGCGTTCTTCTACAGCCCACAATGCATTCGCGCGAACGTGAATCGCGTTCCCCGATCCGTTCGGCTCGGCCCTGGACCATGCGCGGCTGTGCTTCGGAGCTCTTCTCAGCAGGCCCGGCCGCGCGCCCACCGAGGTGCTGCTGCATTCAGCGTCAGCACGGTCGCTCGGATCGGTGGAATACCGCGTGCCACGCACACCGCGACCAGCGGGAGATTCCCCGGTCATCGACAACCTGATCAGCCGCAACGCGGAAGCGTGACCCCGGACACAGGTGGCGGGGCGATGCCGATCGGGCACCCCCGCCACGGGAGCGCTCAGCACACGTTCAGGTTACTGCGACTGCGCCTGGTGCAAGTTACTTGCAGACCGCGAGGATGCAGATCTTCACGTCTCCGATCTTGATCTTCACGTTATTGTCGTTGAAGATCTTGACCACGATCGTCTTGGCCGCGTCGATGTCACCGGTCTTGATCAGCGTCACAATGACTTTGTTGTTGTTGAGGGCATTCTTGATGTTGACGACCTGGACGTCGCTGACGTCGACGACGTCGCTGACGTCGACCTTGATGGTGATTTCGTTCAGGGCGCAGGACACCAGCTTGATGGACTTCTCGTTCTTACACTTCCAGCTGTCGGTGGTACCAGCCTGCGTCCAGCTGTCCGTCCCTGCCTGCGCGGAGGCGGCACCACCCATCAGCAGGGCGGTGAGCAGCGCCATCAGCATTGCGATGAGAGGGAATTTCCTCATGGTTGTCCCTTCGGTCCACCGGTGATCTGCCTCGGCTGAGGTAGCAGGTGCGACCGTAAGGAGGACTCTTAAGGTCGGCTTAGTGGTCGGTTTCGGAAGTCTTTCGGGGGTGATCAGGAGATACAGTTTGACCCGTTGATGGTTGTCGGTGAACCCGTACTGCTCGACCAGCCGCTCGTGGATGACCGTGCCTTTGAGCAGCAGCTCCGACCGCAGCCAGGCATCGGTTGCTGGTCCGGAGTGGTCATCCGCTGCACGGCGAGGCCAACGGCCGTGCCCGGGACCAGCGTGAGTGTCGACATAGACGAGGCGCTTGTCGGTTTCAGTCGAGCCCACCTTTCCAGCAAACCTCGGGAAGTAGTCTTCAGGAGGCTGTGTTTGAACACCGCTGCGGCCTTTTTCGAGACGAAGAACGGGTCGCCGACAGGTTCGGCAGCGCTGGCAGTTTCTCCACCGAGCTCATAGTTCTTCTGCGGAGAGCCCGTCCTCGAACGGTCGGGGAAGCGACCACTGACGGCAAGGTTCGGAGGTATTCCGCTCAGAAGACAGAAGTGGAAGGTACTCGACGACCACCCACCAGGGCCGCTCACGCACCGCAAGACCGGCTTTCAGGTCGTCGAGACGGTCGGTGATGTCGTCAAGGCGCCTTTCCAGACCGTCCAAACGGGACATCACGTTGGTTTCCCGTTGCGTCACCGGTTCGCCGCGCGATGGAGGGGTTCGGGCCGTGCAACACCGCTTCGAGGTGTTGTGGGTGCCGGCCGAGGGCCGTCGAGAGCGATTCGAGGGTTCGGGCGCTGCGGCGACTGTTAGTGGCCAGTTCAAGCTTCCCACTGGCGGCCACTTACCGGGGAGATATCTGGCCGCGCCGGGAATGCGTTGAGTGACAACGACTATCCAGAGCCCGATGAGGTCCCTGCCGACCGCCCGGCTCGTCCGCCCGCCGCGCCGAGCGGTCGTGCCGCTGGTCGCGGCCGTGCCGAGCTACTCGACACGACGCGGGCGGCCCGCTCTTGCAGCCGAGCCGTCGCGATCGGTCGTCGAGGGGCCACCGGGTCGTCGTGACCAGCTGTGCATCTGGCCGCTAGTGGGGACCCCAACTGGCCGCCACAACTGGCCGTACACGGGGAATTCTGGCTGGCCGCTGACAACAGGGCCCGACTTCTGGAACTCCACAGGCTGGGCAGCCATCTGGATCGAAACCCTCGATGTGGAGCCACGCACCGAGGAGAACCACCGCAGATACCTCCGCAATCAAATCCTGCCCTGCTCTGCTCTGGCGGCTGGTAGCCACTGACGAGACTGCGCCGGCTCCTGTCGTTCCAACCTGCCGGGCTGCTGAGTCACCCTTGACGGGGAATCTGTGCGACAGATGCCGGATCCGCACTAGGGGCGGCGAATGTAGGCGCGATGTACCCGCCGAAGGTCACATCGAACGTGAGGCCTTTTCATGTCGTGCACCAGGCCGAAGCACGAGATGGGCAATCTCCCCGCCGAGACCACGAGTTTCGTGGACCGCCGAAAGGAGATCGCCGAGGCCAAGCGGCTGCTGTCCGCTTCCCGGCTGTTGACGTTGACCGGGGTCGGTGGGGTTGGCAAGACCCGGCTCGCCGTGCGGGTAGCAGCCGCGGTGCGACGCGCGTTCGCCGACGGGGTGTGGTTGGTGGAGCTGGCCCACGTACGAGACGGCGCGCTGGTCGTGCATACCGTGGCTCAGGCGTTGGAGATTCATAACGACGGCGGGCGTGAGCCGCTGGGACTGCTGGTCGATGTCCTACGGGACCGCCAGGTACTGCTGGTGCTGGACAACTGTGAGCACTTAGTGCACGAATGCGCCACGCTCGTCGCCACCGTGCTGCACGAAGCTATGCGGCTGCGGATCCTGGCCACTAGCCGGGAAGTCCTTCGGGTGCCCGGCGAGCAGGTCCTACCGGTCGGCCCGCTACCGGTCTCCGAGCACAACGGAACACGACCGGCCGACGCCGGCTCCCGGGATGCCGTGGTGGCGCTGTTCGCCGAGCGCGCTGTAGCGGTGATGCCGACGTTCGCGGTCGGCAGCGAGAACAAGGAGCACGTGGTCGGCATCTGCCGCCGTCTGGACGGCATCCCGCTGGCCATCGAACTGGCCGCGGCGCGCCTGCGGGTGCTGTCGGCCGACCAGATCCTGGCCCGGCTGGACGACCGGTTCGCCCTGTTGACCGCCGGTCCGCGCACGGTGTCTGCCCGCCACCAGACCCTGCTGGCGACGATCGACTGGAGCTTCCGGCTATGTACCCCCGCCGAACAAGCACTCTGGGCGCGGGCCTCGGTGTTCGCCGGCAGTTTCGGGCTGCTGGCGGCCGAGGAGATCTGCGTCAGCCAGGACCTGCCCGCTGGTTCCGTAGTTGACCTGCTGGCCGGATTGGTGGACAAGTCGATCCTCATCCGGGACGACAACAGCACCGGAACCCGATACCAGTTTTTGGACACACTGCGCCAGTACGGGCAGCGCATGCTCCGACAGGCCGGCGGGCTAACCTGGCTGCAGCGCCGGCATGCCGATTGGTACCTGCACCTGGCCGAACGAGGCGAACGGGAGTGGTTCGGCCCCGACCAGGCCACCTGGTTGGAGCGACTGCGACTTGAGCACGCCAACCTACGCCTCGCCCTGGAGTTCTGCCTCGCCACCCCCGAGCGGACCCAGACCGCACTACGCCTCGCCGCGGCCCTGCACTTCTATTGGCACGGCTGCGGCTTCGTGGCCGAGGGACGCCACTGGCTGGACCGGGCACTGGCCCAGGACACCGAACCGAGCAAAGCAAGGGCCACCGCCCTGGCGATCAACGCCCACCTCGCCGTGGTGCAGGGCGACGCCTCCGCTGCCACGGCAATGGCGCAGGAGGCTCAGGACTGGGCCCAGTCGCGAGGCGAGCAGACGGTGCTGGCCTACCTTGTCTTTGTCCAGGGAGCCATCGCACGGTTCGGCGGCGACATCCCACGCGCGCAGGCACTGCTCAAGGACGCCCTGGCACGCTTCGAGGCCCTCGACGAACTCAACAGCACCGTGATCGTCGCCTATGTCACGCTGGTCGGAGCAACCGTTGTCCAGAGTGACCTCGCTCGCGCCATCGCATTGGGCCAGCACGCCCGCGCGCTCTGCGAGCGGCACGGCGAGCAATGGGCCCGCGCCTACACGCTCTACGCCCTGTCCCTCGCCGAATGGCAACAGGGCGAGCTGGCGCAGGCACGCACGCACGCTCGGGACGGCCTGCGGGGCATGCACACCTTCAACGACACCCTCGGCATCGTGTTGCTCGTCGAGCGGCTGGCCTGGATCGCCGGGACGGCCGGCGAGCACGAGCGGGCCGCCGTGCTGCTTGGCGCGGCCAGCACGATGTGGCCCCGGGTCGGCGGCCAGCCCCTGTTCGGCTCGCAGCACTACCTCGCCGCGCACGAAGCGTGCGAGCAGCAGGCCCACCGTGCCCTCGGCAACCACGCCTACGAGATCGCCTTCCAGCGCGGCACCGAACTCAGCCTCGATCAGGCCACCGCCTACGCACTCGGCGAAAGCCCTCAGCCCGCCCCTGCCGCTCCCTCCGCCACCAACGCCGAACCACTGGCGCCGCTGACCCGCCGGGAGCGGCAGGTCGCCGAACTCGTCGCGCAAGGACTGTCCAACAAGGACATCGCCAACAAACTGGTGATCTCCCAACGCACCGCCGAGGGCCATGTGGAACGCATCCTGACCAAGCTCGGCTTCACCTCACGCACCCAACTCGCCGCATGGATCACCACACAACACGAAAGCCGGAATCTATGACGGCACGCACCGGATCACGCCGACCGGGCAGCAACCTGCCGTGCGACACGACAAGTTTTGTCGGTCGCCGGCAGGAGGTTGCCGTGGCGAAGCGGCTGCTGCGGCGGCATCGACTGGTGACCCTGACCGGCGGGCCCGGGATGGGCAAGACCAGGCTCGCCGTACGGGTGGCCGCCCACCTGACGGATGCCTTCCCTGCCGGGGTATGGCTGGTCGAGCTGGCCGCGCTGGATGACGACAAGTTCCTGGTCCAGACGGTCGCTGACGCGTTGGGCGTCCGGGATCGCTCCGGTCGGCCTCCGATGGTGGTGCTGGCGGAGTTCCTGGCAGACACGGAACTGCTGCTGGTGCTGGACAACTGTGAGCACCTGGTGGACGCGTGCGCCATGCTGGTGCACGACCTGCTGGCCGTGGCGCCTCGACTGCGGATCCTGGTCACCAGCCGGCAGGCGTTGCGGTCCAGCGGGGAGCATCTGCTCGAGGTGCCGCCGTTGCCGGTGCCCGACACCGGGGCGCGCACGACGGCCCGCACACTGGCACGGAATGAGGCGGTGCGGCTGTTCGCCGAGCGGGCGGCGCTCGCCCGGCCCGGCTTCACGGTCGATGCGCGTAATCGCGCGACGGTCGCTCGCGTGTGCTGGCGGCTGGAGGGGATACCGCTGGCGATCGAGCTGGCCGCGGCCCGGGTGCGGGCACTGTCCCTGGAGCAGATTCTGACCCGGCTCGAGAACCACGACTTCGAACTCCTGGCGGAGGCAAGCCGAACCGCGGTACCGCGCGTGCAGACGCTGCAGGTCGCGATCACCTGGAGCTTCGACCTCTGCTCCCAGCAGGAGCGGACGTTGTGGCTGCGGGCGTCGGTGTTCACGGGCGGGTTCGATCTGCAGGCCGCGGAAGAAGTCTGTACCGGCGCCGGTATCGCGCGTAAGGACGTACTAGAGCTGGTGGCCGGGCTGGTGGACAAATCCGTCCTCATCCGGACCAAGGACGCTACCGCGGCGCGGTACTGGATGCTGGAGGCCATTCGCCAGTACGGCGAGCAGCGACTGGCGTCATCCGGCTGGCAGAGGGCCGTCCGGCTACGGCACCGGGACCACTACCGCCGGCTGGCCGAGCGGGCGGAGCGGGAATGGGTGGGGCCGAACGAGCTGACATGGTTCGCCTGGTTCCGGCGTGAGCACGCCAACCTGCGGACCGCGCTGGAGTTCTGCCTGACCGAACCCGGCCAGGCGCGGGCAGCGGTGGGGATCGCGGCCTGTCTGTGGAACTACTGGACCCGCTCCGGCTGGTTCAGCGAGGCTCGCCACTGGCTCGACCGCGCGCTGGACCTGGACCGGGAGCCGAATCCGGCGCGGGCCAAGGCCCTCTGGGTCAACGGGTGGTTCACCTTCCTGCAGGCCGACTGGACCGCAGGGCTGTCGAGGGTGCAGGAATGCCACGCCCTGGCCAGGCGGCTGGGCGACGAGCACGCCTTCGCGCACGCCACCCGGATGTCCGGGGTCGCCGCGTTCTTCCGCGGCGACATCCCGCGCGCGGTGGCGCTGTTCGAGGACGCGCTCACCGGCCTGCGTGCGACCGGGGACCGCAGTGGGGTCTGGAGCGATCTCCTGCACTTGGTGGTGTCCACCGCGGCCATCGGCGACTCCGAACGTGCTCTCGCCTTCGGTGAGCAGTGCCTGAGCCTGGCCGAGGACTGCGGCGCATCTATGTCCAAGTCGTGGGCACTGTGGGTGCACGGTCTCGGGCGGTGGATCAGTGGCGATCGGCAGCAGGCCGACCGGCTGACTCGGGAAGCACTGCGCAACGGGAGTCCGTTGGACGATCAGTGGGGTACCGCTCACTGCCTGGAAATACTGGCGTGGAACGCAGCAGCGGAACGAGACCACGAGCGCGCTGCCCGGTTGCTCGGCGCCGCCAGCAGGCTCTGGCGGTCAACCGGAACATCGCCAACCGAGCTGCGGCACCTCGCCCCGCCACATCAACTTTGCGAACAGCGCGCCAGTCAAGCGCTGGGAAACCACACGTTCACCACCCTGCTCAACGAGGGCACCACGCTCACCAGCGAGCACGCCATCACCTACGCCCTGAGCCGTTGAGCAGTTTGCCGAGCCACTTCCCGCACCACCGCCGGGACCGGTCAGCGTCAACGCCGCGTCGCCCGGGACGGGCTGATCATGATGACCCTGCGCTTGCCGAAAATGTCATCCGTGCAGGTCATCAGCTGGCATGTCGATACTCGTCGAGTATGTCCAAACGTGGGCGTCGGTGGCCACCGCTTTCACCCGGTATCGATGCGACCATATGGCCAGTTCATTGAGGCCAGTGGAGTGGGGAGAGCGGTCGGTGCTGCCCGGCGCCCACTACCTGTTCGCTGGTCCTGCCAGTGAATGGGTGTGGGACACTGGGCCTGAACTGATCCTTGACTCGGGAGGTGCGAGCACGGTGACGGCGACAGTGCTCGAACATCCGCTCGGCCCGCACACGGTCGAGGAATGGCTGGCGACGGACCGCCCTGAGGACGGTTCCTCACTTGAGCTGATCTGGGGTTATTGGTACGTGTCGCCTGCACCAAGCTACCGGCACCAGCGGGCGGCCCACCGCCTTGGCCGTGTCATCGAGGACGCACTGGTGGCCGCAGGACGCACCGACCTGCACATGTTTTCGGCGACGGCTGTGGAGATCAGCACACCCTGGCGAACCGGCCTGATCCCGGACGTGGTCGTCGTCGATATCGACCCAGATGGCGTCAGCGTCGCGCGGGAACACCTCGTGCTGGCCGCTGAGGTGTGGTCACCAGGCAACTCCCGCAGCGAACGCGAGACCAAGATCGGCGCCTACGCCGAGGCCGGCGTCCCGTACTTCTGGTCCATCGAACTGGATCACGATCGTCGCGTCTCCGCCCTCGTCGCCTACCGGCTGATCCGCGGCCGGTACGTCGAGCAGACTGTCGCCACGCCCGGCTCCACGGTCACTATCACCGCAGCACCCATCGCGATCACGTTTGATCCGGCCTACCTAACTGCCTGAGTCCTGCGCTTGCCGCAATGCCTGCTCGACCGGGTTGGAAGGGATCTGCAAGGTGACAGTGGCCTTCGCTGCGGCTACCGGGAAGCGCTGTCATGGTCCAGACGGTTGCGTACGGCTCTTTCGACGAGGATCGGCACGAAGGCCTGGACTGGCCTGTCGGCGAGACGCTCTGCTTCGGCCTTGGTGTATTGCTGGATCCGGTCGGCGGGAACGTTCTGGTAGCGGTCGAGAAGCCGGTCCTGCACCTCGGCCAGGTGGGTACCGGACTGGCTGGTCAACTCGTCGATGGTGTGCTGGTGGGGCATCGCACTCACCGTTCCCGTCATCCTGCCGTGGGGCCGCCAGCCGTGAGTGGACGGCGTCGACGTCACCGTTTGCGGCGTCTGACCAGTACGGATGAGGTTTTCGGCAAGCGCAACGCCTTGCCGGCAACATCAAGCCGTGGGGCATGAGACGCCTGACTGGCGCAATGCTTTGTTGATCACCGGAGCCTCGTTGGCGATCGGCTCAGGCTACTTGTTGTTGCCGAACGACGGCGCGGCGGTCAGTGCGGCACAGCAGGGGTATGAGGTTGTCTACAAGTGCAATTAGCCAGACACAGTTGCTTGATGCGACTGCTTGATGCGACTAAGGAGCGATGAGTTCGGCCACCTGCCGCGGCTCGTCGACCTGGACATAGTGGCCGGCGGTGTCCAGCAGGTGTAGCTCGCTGTTGGGGAACAGGGCGGCCAGCCGCCTGGCGACCTTGGGGTTGAGATACCGATCACGGGCGCCGAAGATCACCCGTACCGGAGCGCCGAAGCGGCGCAGCGCCCCGATGCGCCGGCGGCGGCTGAGCACCGTGGCGAGCAGGTCGTTGTTGAGTCGCCAGAAGGCTGGCCGCGCGGCAGGAAACTGCTCGTAGAGCTGCGTGACGAGTGGTCGCCGTACCTCGGGGTCGCGGATGAAGCCGCCCACCTGCCAGGCGTACAGCCGCCGATCCAGGTCAGGCCAGCGGCGCGCTACGGCACGGGCCGCGGCGCGCACCACCGGCGTCGAATAGAGGGCGATGGCTGGCGGGCGGCGCAGCCCAGGCATCCAGTGATAGTAGGTGTTGAGCAGCACCAGCGCGGCGACGCGTGGCGGGTTGGACAGCGCCCAGTCGATCGCTGGTGGGCCGGACGCGTCATGTGCCACGAGCACCACCTGATCCGTTCCCAGGCGAGTGGCGACGGCCTCGGCCACCGCGTCCAGGTCTCCCGCCTGGTTCGCGGACGTGTAGGGGTAGTCCGCCGGCTTGTCCGATCGGCCCCAGCCGAGGAAGTCGAAACGCACTACCGGCCGGCGCCCGGCCAGGTGCGGCAGCAGCCGGTCATAGAGGTGCACGTTGTCGGGGAAGCCGTGCATCAACACGACCGGCGCCCCGGTCCCGTCTAGTACCTCGGCGTACAGCCGGTGCGGGCCTCGTGACACGGCCAGCACTTGAGGCATTCGATCCATCATGATCCTCCTCACAGCGGATTTGCGCGAAGCTACTAGCTCACGAAACTTTCGCGGCCGTGGTCGTGTGGGTTCCAGCGTCGGCCGCTGGCGTTGACCTAGGGACTAGCCGCGCGTTCGTGCTCCGGAATGGCACTGAACGCGGCGGCGCCGACGGTGAGGTCGACCAGGGCGGGATCGGTGCTCGAGCCGATCCTCGCCTCCACTCGACGCAGCCGGTCGGCACCGTTCAACCAGTAGCGCAGCCTGGCTCCGTCGGTCTGCCGGCCAGCCTGACCAGGCCCCTCGTAGACATCGACACCGGCGCCGTTGAGGGCGTCTGCGCGCAGCCAACACGCATTGCTGTGCCGCAGCAACTGGGCTTCTTTGTCGGCTACATCGTGGTCACCACGTTACCGTGCTCAACCTGTTCATCGCCGTCGCGGTCAGCGCCATGGAGGCCCAGATTTCCAAGGAACGCGAACAGCAACATGCCGACGACATGGCCACTGTGCTGGCCGAACTCCGCGCACTACGAGCCGCTGTCGACCGCCTCGAACAACCAATACGGCAATGACCAATTCCGCTTCGCCCGCACATATCGGGTATCGGCGGGGCTCGCCACAATTGTGGCGAGTAACGCGCACCGGCGTGACCGGCTCGCTGGGCCGGTGCCGCTGACGGACGGATCCGTTCTCGCCGGTGCGGTGGCGGGCAGCCCCCGTCGTGGTGGGACGTTGTGGCAAGGCGTGGCGAGGAGACAAGGAAACGGTGCTTGGCCCAGCTTGCTGCGCTGGCTCGCGCGCTATGAGCCAGCCGCTCTAGGATTTTGACTTCGCCGGCAAGGGGGAACCTTCCTGCAGGGTTGGTGGCAGATACCTGGTCGATCTGGGGGATTGCGATGACATACCGGTCCGGCGAGGACACCGCAGTCCAGACCACCACGTCCGATGAACTGGATCGACTGCGCAGGCGCATTGATCAGCAGACCCAGCATCTCAACCGCCACGCGCGTGACCTGCAGCAGCTTCGTCACGACCTGGACAGCCTCGACGAGCGGCTCGACGCTCATCAGCACCACACTGGATAAGTACGTTCCGCGGATCCTCCGGCCTGCCCTACCGTGCGAGGCGTGGCATAGTCCTGACATGACCGACGGCGCACCTGGTCCTGAGGCTGATCCAGAGCCCATGGCGAGGTTCGCGACCGATTCTCTGCCCCGTCTGTTGGTCGGCACCTATGGTGTCGATCAGGACAAGGGTGAACAGATCGGCCGCGACATCATGGCGCGCGCCGAAGCTCTCGCGGCACTCGACGACAGTGATCGTGGAAGCGCACCGGGACACCTTGCCATTCGCCGAGCGCGGTCACGGTTACTGGTTTGTACACACCGCCGCACGCCTTGCCTGGCTGTCCTGGCAGCCGGGCGAGGTCGCCTTGAGCGGCCGCTATGTCAAAGCATGCTGCCTCGGGGTATGGGTGGTTTCCACCTGGCGGGTCGCATATCAGTGTCCTGGCTCGCGGTGCGGCGATCGGTACCGGGCCTTCGGAGATGGTCAGGTCCAACTCGCTGGACGCTTGCGGCGGTTGCGCGTTCGCGGTCGCAGCCTGACCTGGTTGTCGACCGGCTGATCTTGCCGCTGGCCGCAGTCGGTCGGCTTTCCACAATGGAGTCACGATGACTGTGGGCTGAGGCGGATGCGGCGATCCGGCCGAGAGGGATGGACGACTTGAGCACGGTCACCTGCCTCTCGGGATCGCCGCTGTGTCGGCTTTTCGCTTCTGCCTGGTGAGCGGGAGACCGGGCAGAAGCAACGAGAATCCGCCGGTCGAGCCTGCCCCGAAGATCATGGTCAGGCCGGCCAGGATGAACGTGGCACTCGTTGTCCGGCCGATGCCTGCAGCTGGAGCTGTTGCGCGGCGACGGTCACCGGTCATGTGCCACAGCAGCGCCATCAGCATCTGGCCGCCGTTCATCGACTTGCCCGGCAGCAGGTTCACCACCGAGAGCAGGACGTTGAGGGCGGCTGTCCAGACCAGGGCGACCGAGAGGACAGCCGGTGTCCCCAGCATTTCGCCTACGAGCGCGATGATGGTCCACAGGCCGCCCAGTGCGAGGTTTGGCCGTCGGGCCTGCAGCCGAGATGAGGAATTCGGTTCTCGGATCAGGCGAGTCCATGTTGAACTCGGTGACGCCGCCGTAGCCGGAAAGAGTGATGCCTTGCGCCTGGACGTGCTGTCGTGTGGCTGCGGTGATGTGAGCGAGTTCGTGGGCCACCACTGATGCCAGGATCAGCGCGGCGGTGAGCCAGTAGGCGCAACCGGAGTAGCCTGGTGTCGACTCGGGCAACGCGGTGACGGTCATGGCCAGCATGACGACACCCGCGAGTAACAAGGCACTCCAGCGCACGTGGACCGGGACGCGCGTACCATCACGCAGTGCGACGGTCAGGCGGATCGAAGTGTGCACTGTGGACATGGCTGACCCAACATCTGCTGATAGCGTGCCTGATCGAGATGTCCGGCGAACGGGCTTGTGGCCAGCTGTCGCTCCGTGTCCTCTGCTTTCTCTGGCTGTGTCGCCAAATTCTTACGCGGTGATCTAGCAGCCTTGAGCCGCGGCTAGAGCAGGAAGCCGACCAAGGCAAGCAGAACAAGCAGTGGCGCCTGGTACGTCATGGTTCTCTCACCTCCGCACTCCAGCGTCCGGCACGTGCGCCGGTTCGATAGGGCCGCAATACCCAGGCCGACGGAGGCATTGGTCAGCAGATTCGCGGAAGTTGTTCGCCCAGAAGGACATCGATGCCGTCAGCTGCGGCATCAGGTGGTTATGCGCAATGGCCGCCACTCTGGAACTGTCGTGGCACGCGGGCTACTTCGATCTGGCGCCGCTGAACACCGCCGAGGTGCGGCCCGAGCCGGTGGCGGCCGACGTTCTGCTCGGGCGGGAGCTAGTCGCGGCCTCGCAGCTGATCAAACAACCGGATGTGCTGATGCTGCACCACATGGCGCCCGACGAGACCGAGCCGGGCTCGCTGGTGCCGAACCTCGACTTCTAGCTGGGGACGGGAGTTCCGGGCCAGGTTCTGCGCGCACCCAGATCCGGTTCGTGCGCAGTGGCCAGCTGGCGAACATGTGCTTCGAGTGGCCGCCGATGAGCAGGCCGACCTCATCGCATTGGGCTGGTCGCAGCGGCCTCACTCGGGACGGGCGCGGACCGTGCTGGCGCTCAGTCCAAAGTGATCAGAGCTGATCGTTGAAAGTGACCATCCCAGGCGACTCGCCGATGGAGATCCATCAGAAGTTGGCGGGCCCCTTCCAGGCTCCGGGTGTCGAGGTCCGGAAGTCGTCGGAAGGGGCCCGCCTCAATGCTCGCATGGGAGTTGGTTGTGGAAGCACAGGCATTACGGAGTCAGGGTTGGTCGATCAGCGCGATCGCGCGGCACTTGGGCGTGTCGCGAGTGACGGTGCGCGGTTACCTGTCCGGGCAACGGACCCCGGGCGTGCGTGCTCGGTCGGTGCCGGACCCGTTCGAGGAGTTCGCCGAGTACTGCCGGCTGCGGCTGGCCGCAGATCCGCATCTGTGGGCGACAACGTTGTTCGACGAACTCGTCGCTTTGGGGTACGCGGGTTCGTATCCGACGTTCACCCGCGCGTTGCGTACCCGGGAGTTGCGGCCGGTGTGCCTGGCCTGCAAGCAGGCCAGGGCGGTGGATCGGGCGATCATCGAGCACCCGCCGGGTGAGGAGACCCAGTGGGATTGGGTGGAACTGCCGGACCCGCCGGTCTCGTGGGGGGTGGGGTGACACGGCGTACGTGCTGGCCGGGGTGCTGCCGGCGTCGAGCCGGTGGCGGGGTTGGCTGGCTGAGTCCACCGACCAGCCGCATCTGGTCGAGGGCCTGGATGCGGTGGTGCACCGGTTGGGCGGGCTGACCCGCCGGTGGCGGTTCGACCGGATGAGCACCGTCGCTAACCCGCACAGCGGCCGGTTGCAGGCCTCGTTCGGGCCGGTCGTGTTGCACTACCAGGTGGGCATCGACCTGTGCCCCGCGTATCACGCGTGGCGCAAGGGCGCGGTGGAGAAGGCCGTGCAGGTGATCACCCAGCGCTGGTGGCGCACGGTGAGAGACGAACTCACCCAGGCCCAAGCGCAGGCCGGCTTGGACCGGTTGTGCGTGCGCTTGGACGCGCGCAAGCGGATGACCGACGGTGTGCGCACCACAGTGGGCGCGCTGGCCGATGTCGAGCCACTGCGCCCGGTCCCGGCGCCGTTCGCCGCGGTGCTTCAGGTGCCGCGCACGGTCACTAATCAGGCCCTCATTTCCTTCCGCGGCAACGCGTATTCGGTGCCGCCCGGTCACACCGGGCAGCCGGTGCGGGTGCGGCACCGGCTCGATGACACCACCGTGGAGGTGGTCACCGAGGCCGGTATGACGCTGGCCCGGCATCGCCGGGAACCGGACGGGATGGGCACGATCGTGCGCGCCGAGGAGCACGTGGCCGCGGTGGAGAAGGTGGTGCTGGCCAACTTCGCCGACCGGCCACCCTGTCGCCGCAAACGCCGCCAACCGGCCACAGCCGAGGCGTTGGCCGAGGCCGAGCGGATCCGCCGCGGACGCGGCTCGGTGGTCGGGGAACAGGTTGTGCTCGACTTCACCCGCTACGCCGCCGAAACCCGTCCCCTCACCGGCCACGGCGCGCATGAACCCGCCGGTGGCCACGAGCAATCCGGGGGTGAGGCCCGATGAACACCACCACCGCGAGCCAGGCGGCCACCTACCAGCGGCTGCGCGCGCACCTGGCGTTTCTCAAGCTGTCGGCCGCAGCGGAGGCCCTGCCCGGGATCCTGGACGCCGCCCGCGACAAGAAAATGTCCACAGTGGATATTCTGGAGCAGGTACTGGCGGTCGAGGTCGACACCACCACCGCACGGCGACTGGCCTCCAGGCTGCGGTTCGCCTGCGTGCCCACCGACGCCACCCTCGATCAGTTCGACTTCACCGTCCAACCCGGGGTGGACGAGAAACTCATCCGCGAGCTGGCCGCTCTGCGCTTCCTTGACGACGCGGGCAATATTCTGTTTGTCGGGCCGCCGGGCACGGGCAAGACGATGCTGGCCATCGGACTCGCGCGGGCGGCCGCCCAGGCCGGTCACCGGGTCTACTTCACCACCGCGGACAATCTCGCGAAACGTTGCCGCAGAGCCAATTTCGAGGGCCGGTGGGCCACCTGCATGCGGTTTTTCTGCGGACCGCGGTTGCTGGTGATCGACGAGTTCGCCTACGCCCGCCACAATCCCGATCCCGACGCCAACACCGCGCTGTTCGAGGTCATTTCCCGCCGCTACCTCAAATCCTCCACCATCCTCACCAGCCACACCGGAGCGGCCGGGTGGGGCGACCGGCTCAGCGACCCCATGCTGGCCGCCGCACTGCTGGATCGATTGCTACACAAGGGAATCGTGGTCTCGATCGACGGACCGTCCTACCGGATGCGAGCACGCCGGCAACGCAGCGACGCACTGCGCCGCGCTCTGCACGCAGGCGGTGATCATGACTGAACGGCCCTGCGTCGCCTGCGGACAGACGATCACCGTCACCACCCGCAACCCGAACCGACGGTTCTGCTCACCCCGCTGCCGCGTCGCCGACTGGCACGCCCGCAACGACCGACGGGTACCTCACACAGCCCACGCCGTTCCCCGCACTGGCAACGACATTCCCCACGCCGTTCCGAACGACGTTCCGAACCTCATCACCGGCCCAGCCGACGACGTTCCGAACGTCGTTCCCACCGCTATTTCCCTGCCAGACAACGGCATTCCTGCCGCCAATGGCGTTCAACGCTGCCCGCACTGCCACCGCGAACTCGCCGTCATCGCCGTCATCATCCCCGCCGAAGCCGCCCACATCCCCACACCGGAGGTGATCGCCCACCACATATAGCACTATCCTGCACAGACGCCCAAGGTGGTCACATTCGATGAGCAACACTGGTTACGTTCAGTAAGCGTCAGCAACCGTGCGCAGTACGCTGCACGGGGCCGAAGTACCCGTAATGCCGGTACCACTGGCAAACGGCAGCGGGGGATCGGCCCTCCATGAGAACCGCTCCGGCCGGCGTGCTTGTGCTATGGGCCAGATTCATGCTGCGCGGCTCGGTTTCGCGGCCGCCTTCGATCCGCCGGAGCCGTGCCCGGACTGCGGAGCAACTGGTCTGACCGCTGTACTGGGTCCGAAACGCATTTCTGGTGCGAGAAATGCGGCACCTGCTGGCAGATCGAGTTCGGCAGGGTGCGGGTCACCACATCGCAGCGGTAGATCGCCCGAAGGATGCGTGGTCATGCGAAAAAGACTGAACGCCCCGCCATGGCTGCCGATGCCGCCACCGGGCTACGGCGGAATTGAGGCCGCGCTGGACAACCTGGCACCTGGCTGGCGGAACGATGTCAGGACGTGCGGCTGTGCACCGTGGGAGAGTCGAGCTGTCCAGTGCCAAGGGCGAGTCTGTACAAGGCTGCGGTCGAACCGATAGGTGTGGATGTTTCCGAGACGACTCATCTGCTCGCCGCATACGACGCTCTGTCCGATGCGGACATCGTGCACGATCACACCATGCTCGGCCAGCTCATCGCCGCGCGACGTGGGCCGACATCCTCGCCTGTCGTGATCAAACATGGGCCACTGCCTGCGGACAGGGATCGTGGACGATGACAAAGCCGCTTCGGTCGCGGCACGGCCGCATGCCCCACATTCGTAGCCACTCGTTGATCGTTGCGAAGTGCGCCAGCGGTGTCCTTTGTAGCTTTCTCCGGTCGGCGAGTTCGGTGGCCTGACGTTGTCTGGAGGTCAGGAGGAGGGTCGGCTGGTCGATGTGTGCGGTTCGGGCTGGGATGTGGCTGTTTCGCTGGCCTGGTCGGGGGTGAGTCGGGTGCCGTGCTGGAAGGCCGCGGTGAACTGCTCGTCCCCCAGTGCGTGGCGGGCGACGTGTTCGCAGTGGTCGTGGGAGGGGGCGAGATATCTCGGGCCGGACGGTGGCATCCCAGTGGAGCGCCAGACCGTGTGGGCCGCGCCGAGTAGCCGGGCGGCGCGTGCGTGTTGGCCTTCGGCTCCGGTAATCCAGCCCAGCATCTCCAGGTAGTGCGCGAGAACCCACTGGTCGTCGGACTGTTGCGCGGCCGGGAGGCCTTCCCGGATCAGCCTGCTGGCTGCCTGCTGGTCGCCGGACAACCACCGACCGAGGCCGAGCCCCGACAGGCATAGATCCTGGAGGGGTACGCATTACGGGTGTCGCACAGCGCCAGGCACTCTTCGCTAAAGGCGATCGCTCGGTCTGTGTCGCCGAGTCCCGCAGCGGTCACGGCCAGATAGAGCAACGCGAGCCAGACTCCGGTCGGGTCGTTGAGCGCCTGGTGGAGGGCGAAGGCGTCCTGGAGGAGCGTGATCGCGTTTGGAAGGTCGTTCTGGTTGAACGCGGCCACACCAAAGCCCAACGTGGTACGCGCGAGAGCGAGTTCGTCCCCCAGCCAGTGTGCCAGCTCACGAGATTGCTCCAGCAGGGATCGCGCGGTGGCCATGTCGGCTTGCATGAGGGCGAGCCAGCCGTCGACCCCTAGGGCTTTGGCTCGGTGTGTGCTCGGCTCGGGGTCCAGCTGCAGCGTCTGGTCGAGCCAGTATCGGCCCTCGGTGTGCGTGCAGGAGCGGATCCAGTAGTGCCACAGGGCGGCGGTGATCTCCAGCCCGACACGCGGCTGGCCGGGTTGGGTCAGGCAGAACGCCAGCGCAATCCGCAGGTTGGCGTGCTCGCGCCGCAGCCGGGTGAACCAGGTCAGCTCGTTCGGTCCCAACCACTCTTGCTCCGACCGCGTGACAAGGTGACGATAGTGGTCCCGATGCCGGAGGCGCACGGCCGTCAGGTGATGGGAGGAGGCCAGCTGTTCCTGGCCGTAGTGGCGGATGGCCTCCAGCATCCGGTACCGCGCGAGAGTGTCGGCGTCATCGTGGATTCGGATCAGAACGGACTTGTCCACCAGAGCGGCTACCAGGTCGAACACGTCTTCCCGGGTGATGCCCTGGCCGCTGCAGACCGCCTCGGCGGCCTCCAGATCGAACTCGCCGGCGAACACCGAGGCCCGCGCCCACAGTTGCTGCTCCAGTGGCGAGCACAGTGCGAAGCTCCAGTCGATCGCCGCTCGTAACGGCTGCAGGCGGGGGACCGCGATGAGGCTTCCGGTGGTGAGGAATTCCAGGTAGTCGTCCAGCCTGGTCAGGATCTCGGTCACCGGCATGGCCCGCACCCGTAGCGCCACCAGCTCAATGGCCAGCGGGATGCCGTCCAGTCGCTGGCAAATCCGCACGACCGTCGCACGGTTGCCGGCATTCAACGCGAATCCGGGCTGGGCGACCGCGGCTCGCTCGGCGAACAGCTGCACCGCCTCGTGCCGTGCGACAGTGCGCGTCGTCATCGGCTGGTCTGGGTCTGGCACCGACAGCGGCGGTACCTCCAGCAATTGCTCCCCAACGGCGCCCAGGGAATGCCGACTGGTGGCCAGGACCTGCAGCCCGGGTGCCGCCAGCAGCTCGCTGACCAACATCGCGCACACGTCCACCAGGTGCTCACAGTTGTCCAGTACCAGCAGCAGCCGTTTGTCCGCCAGGTGGTCGGCCAGCATGCCCACGGTCGGGGCATGGAGTTGATCACGGATGTCCAGGACGTCGGCGAGCGTTTGCGGCAGCAGGTTGCCGTCGGTGAGCGCGGCTAGTTCGACCAGCCACACCCCGTGCGGGAAGGCCTCACGCACCTGGGCAGCCACCCGTAATGCCAGCCGTGTCTTGCCAACCCCGGCGACCCCGGTCAGCGTGAGCAACCGCGCGGTCCGCATCAGCCGCACGGCCCGGACCGTCTCCCGGCGGCGCCCCACAAAACTCGTCACTTCACCGGGCAGATTGCCCATCGGCCGACCCGACCTGGCGCGTGCCGTCATGGGTTCCGTTCCTCCCCCGGTTGTGTGATCCAGGCGGCGAGTTGGGTGCGCGAGGTGAAGCCGAGCTTGGCCAGGATACGTTCGACGTGGGCTTCGGCGGTGCGCTGGGCGATCACCAGCCGTGCAGCGACGTCCTTGTTGGACAGTCCGTGCGCGACCAGCTCGGCGACCTGCTGCTCCCGCTTGGTCAACGGATTCTCCGAAGTGGACGTTCCGGTGGGAGCCGCAGTGGCGGGTTCTGCTTTCTTGCCGAGCGCATAGGCGACGGCCTGTTCGATGTCAAGGTCGGCACCGCTCGCGAAGCCGGCCCGGAAGGCTCGGTCGCCCAGGGTGCGGCGGGCCTGCTGCTCGCACGCCTCACGCACGGCGAGGTAGTGCGGGGAGCCCAACAACGGCTGCTCGCCGACCAGCGGCCAGATCGTGCTGGCCGCACCAAGCAACGCCGCGGCCCGCTCGCTGTCGCCGGCAGCCCCGACGATCCAGGCCAACTGCTCGATGAGCAACACCGTGCCGAAGGTGTCATGAAAGGCGTGCAGGACGCGCACGCCTTCTTGGGTGTGCGCGCTCGCCTGCGCCACCGCCCCCCGTCGCCATTCGGCGAGAGCAAGACCAGCGAGCGTGTAGGCCCGTGCCCACTGCTCGCCGTGCCGCTCGCATAGTGCGCGGGCACGTGTGCCCAGCGCGACGGCGCGCGCGAGGTGCTCTTGGAAAACGGCTACCACTATCACCATGACATGGGCGATGGCCACGGTGGTGCTCACTTCTCCGAGGGTCTCGAAACGCGCCAGGGCATCCCCTAACAGGGCCTGGCCGTGCGGGGAGTCGCCGCTGAGCCATGCGGCGGCCCCCTGGACGAAGATGGCGTAGGCCAGCACAGTCGGTTCGTCCCGCCGCTCGGCCCAGTCCCGAGCCTCCTGCGCCATATCCATGGCGCGGGAAGCATCTCCCCGCGCGACGGCTAGGTGGGCGTTGACCCACAGCGCGGTGGCCCGGGCCTTGGTCGGCTCGGCATGCATGGCCAGTGCGCGGTCCAGCCAATGACGTCCCTCCGCCAGCAAGCCGCAGCCGAGCCAGTAGAAGTACAAGGCCCCGGCCATCCGCAGCCCGGTCTGGGATTCACCGGGAGTGCTCAGACAGAACTTCAGTGCTAGGCGCAGGTTGTCGTGCTCACACCGGGTACGGGCGGCTACCTTCCGCTGGGTGGGGCCGAACCACTCGGCTTGGCCTCGCTCGGCGAGCCTCAGGTAGTAGTCCCGGTGCCGACGGCACAGCATCTCCGGCTCGGCCTTGGGTAAAGCGTCCCGTCCGTAGCAGCGCAGGGGGTCCAGCAGCCGGTAGCGCGCATGGGAGCCGTGGGTCTGGTCCTGACGGATCAGGATCGACTTGTCCACCAGCCCGGTCACCAGATCCAGCACCTGGTCGCGGTCGATGCCGTCCCCGGCGCAGACAGCTTCGGCCGCGTCCAGGTCGAACCCGCCAGCGAACACCGAGGCCCGGGCCCATAGCAGCTGCTCGAGTGGCGAGCACAACTCGTAGCTGTAGTCGATCACTGCCCGCAACGTCAGATGGCGGGGCACTACTGTACGACTGCCCCCGCGCAGCAAACGGAAGCAATCGTCCAGCCGGTGCAGGATCTGGTCCGGCGACAGCACCCGCACCCGGGCTGCGGCCAGTTCGATCGCCAGCGGCAGCCCATCCAGTTGCCAGCAGATCCGCCCAATCGTCGTGTGGTTGTCGGGAGTGGCTGCGAAACCGGGCCGCACGAGCGCTGCTCGTTCCACGAACAAGCGTACCGCCTCGTCGTGGACCAGCTTCCCGGGCCGCGGCAGACGCTCGGGATCCACCACCGGTAACGGCGGTACCGTGAGGATCTGTTCACCTGGGGCGCCCAACGCGTGTCGGCTGGTGGCCAGGATCCGCAGGCCTGGCGCCACCGCGAGCAGGCCCGCCGCCAGCCCCGCACACTGGTCCGCCAGGTGTTCACAATTGTCCAGCACCAGTAGTAGTTGCTTGTCCGCCAAGTGACCTACCACGACCTCCCACGGCGGCCGCGCCGACCGATCACGCAATCCCATAGCGTCCGCGACCGTCTGTTCCAGCAAAGAACGATCCTGCAATGCGGCCAACTCGACCAGCCACACACCATCGGCGAACGCCCGCCGCACCCCGGCCGCCACCCGCAGCGCCAACCGGGTCTTGCCCACTCCACCCACACCTGTCAACGTCAGCAACCGCGCGGCGGACAGCGCCCGCTTGGCTTCGGAAATCTCGCTTCGGCGGCCCACGAAACTGGTGAGCTCGGCAGGAAGACTGCCACTAGGACGATTCGACCCGGTACCCACCATCAAGGCCTCACGCCCGGTGGTGCCATCCAGGCCACGAACCCGGCGCGTTCATCAAGGTGAACAGCAGTCATAATCCATCCACGCCGCGAAAGTCAATGCTCGGCCGTCCTAGGCCCATATTGCGTTGAGTCACTTCTCCTGATTTCGGCGAGGGCGTAAGCATAGCGCACTTGTCCACCAAACCTGCACGCAATCGCGATCCGTCATGTTGCCTATTCGCAAGTCGCGCGTTATTTTGGAAAGGCAGTTCCGGTAAGGATCGATCCAAACGCAAGTTGAGCGCGAAGAATCGATCATCCCATCACTGGACTAATCTCTGCTGTATTGTCGAACGGCCCGACAGGCTGGGCATATCGATATCCGTAGGCCCCTACGTAGTTCTCCCGATTCCTCCGTGCGGTTTTGCGGGCAGCATTGCCCCATCGAGCGCGACACGAGGACGAGGTGGCTTGATCAGTTCCGCAACGGTGCCCCCGACGCCGAAAGCTGACGTCCTGATGTCCTGGCGATGCCGGTGGGCTGCTCTCCGGCATTTGGCGTCGACGTGCGATGTCCTGTACCGGGCGACCAGCGGGGCTGGGAACGAACGGCAGGTCCCCGACTGGGCAGCCGGCACTCGAACCAGCCGGGACGACGCTGTTGACCGTGGCGACCGTGCCGCCCGGCAGAGCGCGGTGGGACCGCCAATCCCCTCCGCAACGGTGTGTCCTACCGCGCTCATCACTTCTTCTGGCAGAGATCCAGTGGACACCGATTACCGACGAATACCGGCCAACGAATGGGACGTGACCGCCTTGCCCGAAATGCCCGTCAGACAACTGACGCGACCGAACGGCGACACTGCGGCGGGCACAACATGATCCGTGCACAGGCATTCGCCGGGGGCAATGTGGTTCATCTGTGGGCGCCTGATCCGGTAAAAATATCTGACCGTGCGTTGTGCGGCGCGTCTGGTCCCGCAGTCCGCGACCAGAGCGGCCGGCTATGCGCGGCCTGCTGGCGGGCTCATGGGAGCTTGCTCAGTTCGGTATCCGCACAAGCGGCTATAGCACGTGGCCGCCAGCAAGCGCTGCTTGCGTGCTGATGGGTGTCAGGCCAACCCGATTCCAAACGGTTGGGTAGGCCGTGCAGCGAGGTGCCCGCTGTTGGCGGGTCCTTTTCCGCGCGGCCTCCCGCCGAACCGGACGTGCCAGCTTTCCGGCATCCGGCTCTCCAGTGACCTATGTTGTGAGAGGTGTGGCCTGGACCAGGTCGTTGTGGATCAGGTCATGGCAGGGTGAGCAGACGACGAGGGTC
>JOAA01000051.1 GCA_000720375.1 Rhodococcus rhodnii
GTGTACCCCGAAAGGCCTTACCGCTCGACTTGCATGTGTTAAGCACGCCGCCAGCGTTCGTCCTGAGCCAGGATCAAACTCTCCAACAATGAATGGTGTCGGATGATCCCGACAGACCGAATCTGGTCTATCTGTCCATCTCAAAGGAACCTCTCGACGAGGTTCAAATAAAAGCTCTACTGGCTTTCAATAGATCGACACACTGTTGAGTTCTCAAACAACACACGCACATTCATCAGATGCCGCGTGAACGGCGCCTTCAGAAGGCTTTACTTCTAGGTTTTTGGTCTTGCGCTCGTCCCCCGGTTTCCGGGGCCCGTTCCGCGCTGACTTGGAATAAGTTACACGGCCGCCAACGAGAGGTCAAATCGCGCCCCTCAAGCCCCGCTGCGGAGTAAAGCCGCAGGTGAGCGGCCCTACAACGGGGCTACCGCCACGCTATCGGACCTCAGCCAGTATGCAAGTGTGTCGCCCGTCACAGCAACTTGTTTTCCGATCCCCGCCGTGACCATGAAACCCTCACGTGACCTGGGCAAACATGCGAACAGGCCGCCAGTCGTGGCGACTGACGGCCTGTGCTACGTAACTACCCGTTCAGGGTGAGACGCGGACTCCGGCGGTGTTGCGCTTGCCCTTGCGGACCACAAGCCACTTGCCGTGCAGCAGGTCATCGGCGGTCGGACGCCAGTCATCAGCGCCGATACGCGTGTTGTTCACGTACGCGCCTCCCTCACTGACGGTCCGCCGCGCAGCCCCATTGCCCGCGACCAGGCCACTAGCCACGAGCACCTCGACGATCGTCGGCTGGTCAGCCAGCCGTACGTCGCCCGTCGGGACCTCGGCCATGGCCGCGTCCAGCGTGCCGGCGTCCAGCTCACGCAGCTCGCCGCCGCCGAACAAGGCCTGCGACGCGGCGATCACCTGCTGAGTCTCCTTCTCCCCGTGCACGAGGTTGGTGAACTCCTCGGCCAGCCGCTTCTGCGCGGCCCGCAGCTGCGGTTTCTCCTCGGTCTGCTGCTTGAGGTCGTCGATCTCCTCACGCGGCACGAACGTGAGCATGCGCAGGTACTGCAGCGCTTCCGCGTCGTCCACGTTCACGAAGTACTGGTACCAGGCGTACGGCGAGGTCATGGTCGGGTCGAGCCACACGTTCCCACCACCGGTGGACTTGCCGAACTTGCGCCCCTGCGAGTCCGTGACCAGCGGTGCGGTCAGCGCGTGCACGCTCTTCTGCTCGACCTTCCTGATCAGGTCGACACCGCCGATGATGTTGCCCCACTGGTCCTGGCCGCCGAGCTGCAGCGTGCACCCGTGCTTGCGGTAGAGGTGCAGGTAGTCGTTGGACTGCAGGAGCAGGTAGCTGAACTCGGTGTACGACATTCCGTCGCCCTCGAGCCTGCGCTTGACCGTGTCACGCGCGAGCATGACGTTGATCGAGAAGTGTTTGCCCACGTCACGCAGGAAGTCCGTGACCGGAATGGCGCTCGTCCACGTCAGGTTGTTCTCGACCAGCGCGCCCGTCGGCGAGGAGTCGAACTCGACGAACCGCTCCAGCTGGCCGCGGACCCGCTCGGTCCACTCGGACACAGTCTCCAGCGAGTTCATCGTGCGCTCACCGGTGTCACGCGGGTCGCCGATCATCGCGGTCGCGGTGCCTGCCAGCACGATCGGCCGGTGCCCGGCCTTCTGGAACCGGCTCAGGCCCAGCAGCGGGACCAGGTTGCCCGCGTGCAGGCTGGGTGCGGTCGGGTCGAAGCCGCAATAGAGGGTGAGCGGGCCCGAGTCGAGATCACGGCGCAGGGCGTCGATGTCGGTGGACTGCGCGATCAGGCCGCGCCAGGACAACTCATCAAGGATGTGCTCACTCACGGCCACCATCATCCCTCACGAGGTCGAGCGCTTATCGCACGGCGTTGATGTCCTGCGGGTACAAGATCCTCTTGTCGCCGCCGTGCTTGGCCAGCCCGAGCATCGCCCGGCCGATCTGCTCGGTGCTCGTCACCGACTTCATCCGCCTGAACAGCGGGAAGAGCGGCCGCATGACCGTGTAGCCGATCCGGTAGACCGTCGTGCTCGACCTCGCGCCGTGCATGGGCAGGATGATGCCCGGCCGGACCATGTAGCTGTTCGGGAAGAGCTTGAGCAGGTCGTTCTCGGTCTTGCCCTTCACCCGTGCCCACATCGTGCGGCCCTGTTCGGTGCTGTCGGTGCCCATTCCGGACACGTAGGTGAAGCACGCGTCCGGGTTGGCCGCGTGCAGCGGGTTGGCAGCGGCCATGGTCATGTCGTACGTGACGCGCCGGTAGGCGTCCTCGCTCATGCCCGCCGAGCTCACGCCCAGGCAGAAGAAGCACGCGTCGAAGCCGGTGAAGTCGACTGTGGACTGATCGGCGAGGTCGGGTAGCACGGCTTCGGTCAGCTTCTCGTGCTGTTGGCCCGAGGGCCGCCTGCCGACCGACAACACCTGCTCCACGTCCGGATCCAGGAGGCATTCCCGGAGGACTCCGTAGCCGACCATGCCGCTGGCGCCGTAGACGATCACCTTCACGGCGTGAGCCTAACCGGCAACTCCCGCAACCCACGACTGCGGAACGACTCACGCCACGTCAAGGTGTCCGTCGCGAGAGTGGCCTCAGGGAACTTGCGGAAGAGGGTCTCGACCGCGATCTCGAGTTCGAGACGGGCAAGCGGCGCTCCGACGCAATAGTGGATGCCCGCACCGAAGGTCAGGTGCTGGGTCGAGGATTCGTTGGCCGCCTGGATGCCCAGCAGTACCGTCTGTCCCTTTGGGATTGTCTCGCCGCCGATTTCGACGTCCTCAAGCGGGAACCGACGGATCGCGTGCAGGTTCGGGTTGGCCACCCTGAGCAGTTCCTCGGTGTCCGCGGGGCCGTCGAACAGCCGGAGGATGCTGTTGGCGATCAGGTGCACGGAGTTCTCGTGTCCGACCAGGAGAATCAGGAACGCCAGCGAGAGCAGTTCCTCCTCCGACAGGCGTTCGTCACCGTCCCTGGCCTCGATCATCGCCGAGATCAGGTCGTCGGCCCGGGTTGTCCGCTTGGCCGCGATCAGGTCGAGCATGAACTGGTACATGCTGGCGATGGCGTCGCGGGATGCGGTTGTCATCATCGCGTCCGTCCAGCCACGGAACTCCTCGACGCGGTCGGCGGGCACGCCGAGCAGGTCGCCGATGGTGATGATCGGCAGCGGCGCGGCGTACTCGGCCATCAGGTCGACGGTGCCGGTCAGGCCGTCGAGCAACCTGTCGGCAGTGGCCTGGATCTTGTCGCGCATCCCGGCGATCTGGCGTCCGCTGAACGCGCCCGCGACCAGTTTGCGCAGCCTGGTGTGGTCGGGCGGGTCGAGGTTGAGCAGGTTGCGGTCCAGCGCGGGCGGCAGTTTGAAGCCGGTGTACCCGCCGGTGGAATTGGCGCGGCTCAACGATAGTCGCGGATCGGCGAGGCCAGCGCGAACGTCGTCGAAGTCAGTGACCAGCCATGCCGTCGAGCCGTCCGGCAGCGTGATCTTCACGAGATCTGCTTCGTCCGTTTTCCGCCGCGGCGATACGTGCTCACTGCCGGCGAATCCACCCAGAACCGCCATGGCACGTCCATCGCGACCGCCACGCCCACGCGTGGCCCGCTGTAGATCTCGGCGACCGGCTCGCCTTCGTAGATCCGGATCGGCGAGTCGGGGCTGGTCAGGTCGACGCCGTTCTGCGCACGGTCGATGCCCAGCACACCGGTCAGCCTGGCCGGGCCTTTGGCCAGTTCGGAGTCGTTGCGCGCGCTGGGCCTGCGGGTTCGGGCCAGGTCGAAGCCGTCGATGACCTCGCCCGCGCGCAGCAGCACCGCACCGGGAACGCCGTCGGTCAGCGAGACGATGTTGGCGCAGAAGTGCATGCCGTAGACGAAGTAGACGTAGAGATGGCCGGCCGGGCCGAACATCACGTCGTTGCGCGGAGTCCGGCCGCGGTAGCAGTGCGAGGCGGGATCGTCGCCACCCCGATACGCCTCGACCTCCACCAACCGGACCCGGACAATCCCTTGCGGGCTATGGGATTCGAGCACGCTGCCGAGCAACAGCTTCGAGGCGTCAACGGGATCGATGGCCAGTTCGTCACGCGTCAGCTGCCTCACCGGAGGACCACTTCGCCGTTCGGTGTCCTGATGGTGGCTTCCAGTCCGGTCGGCCCGTTGGCCACCGGATAGTCGAGGCCGAGTACCTTCAGTCCTTTGTAGACACCGCCGGGGTTGGGGTCGGAGATCTGGAAAAGCTCCAGCTGCGCGCCTTGTGCGGCGTCCTCCGAGGGGTGACGTGTGCTGCCCCAGTCGATCAGGAACGGCAGGACGCCAGGGAGCATCGGCGTCAGCTGCCATTCCAGCAACACGCCGTCCGGGCGTTCCCGGGACATCGGCACGACCGGCCCAGGGTCGTAGCCCTGGGCTTTCGCGCGCCGCACCACGTCTTCGATGTCCTTCACCCGGACCGCCCAGGCCACCAGCTTCGGCTCGGTCAGCGTGTCGATGCCGAACGGCCGCGGCCGGCCGGGCTCCGGCTGGTCCGGGTCGGGCCCGATCACCTCGAGGTACGCGCCGCCGCCCAGGTCGGCCAGCAGATTGCGGGTGCCGCGGCCGATGTGACGGCCGCCTTCGCTCAGGTCGATGCCTAAGTCGCCCGCGCGGGCCAAGTCCGGCATGGCAAACACGAGATGATCAAGAGCCACTACGTTCCCCTCACCCACGTCCTGTGCTCGGCGAGCCGGACGTTCAGACGTTCGCGCTGCTCGGCGACTCTATCGGGCGCGGTGCCGCCGTAAGCGTCGCGTGACGCGATCGACCCTGACACGGTCAGCACGTCCCGGACTTTCGGGGTGAGGTTGGCGTTGATCTCGGCGAATTCGGCGTCGGTCAGCTCGTCAAGGCCGACACCGCGGGCCTCGGCCGCGCGGACACAAGCACCAGCGGCTTCGTGGGCGATTCGGAACGGCACGCCCTCGCGGACCAGCCATTCGGCGATGTCGGTCGCGAGGGTGAAGCCCTGCGGCGCGAGCTCGGCCATCCGGTCGGTGTCGAACGTCAGCGTGCCGACCATGCCCGCGATCGCGGGCAGCAGGAGTTCGAGTTGTTCGACCGAGTCGAACAGCGGCTCCTTGTCTTCCTGCAGGTCACGGTTGTAGGCCAGCGGCTGCGCCTTCAACGTCGCCAGCAGGCCGGTCAGGTTGCCGATCAGCCGCCCGGACTTGCCCCTGGTCAGCTCGGCCACGTCCGGGTTCTTCTTCTGCGGCATGATCGAGCTGCCGGTGGCCCACGCGTCGTCGAGGACCGCGTACCGGAACTCGGCGGTGGTCCAGATGATCACTTCCTCGGCGATCCGCGACAGGTTCACGCCCAGCATGGCCAGCGCGAACGCGATCTCCGCGGCGAAGTCACGGGACGCCGTGCCGTCGATCGAGTTCTCGACCGGACCGTCGAAGCCCAGGTCAGCGGCCACAGCCGCCGGGTCGAGGCCGAGCGACGAACCCGCCAACGCACCCGAGCCGTACGGCGACAGTGCCGCGCGGGCGTCCCAGTCACGCAGGCGCTCGATGTCCCTGGTCAGGGACTGCGCGTGGGCCAGCAGGTGGTGCGCGAGCAGGACGGGCTGCGCGTGCTGCAGGTGCGTGCGGCCCGGCATCACCGCGGTGTCGTGCTGGGTGGCCTGGGCGACCAGTGCGTCGATGACGTCGAGGGTTCCGGCGGCGACCCGGCGGGCAGCGTCCCGCAGCCACATCCGGAACAGGGTCGCGACCTGGTCGTTGCGCGAGCGCCCAGCACGAAGTTTGCCGCCGAGTTCCGGTCCCGCGCGCTCGATCAGGCCGCGTTCGAGAGCGGTGTGCACGTCCTCGTCGGCGATGGTCGGGGTGAACGCGCCGGAGACCACGTCGGCCTCCAGGGTGTCCAGGGCCTTGAGCATGCCTTCGAGCTCGTCGTCGGTCAGCAGACCGGCACGGTGCAATACCCGGGCGTGCGCCCGTGATCCGGCGATGTCATGCCTGGCCAGCCGCCAGTCGAAGTGCGTCGACGCGGACAGCGCCGCCATCGCGTCGGCTGGGCCAGAGGCGAACCGGCCGCCCCACAACGAACTCACTGTGCAAACTCCCTGGTCAAAGCTCGTGAGTGATTAGTCCGGTTAGAACCGGCCAAAACACTCACGAGGGGTCTTTCAAGCCGGCCATCGTGCTGAACCGATCGGCCAGGTCGGCGCCGGTGAGCGGCTCGCGGGCGATCACCAGCACCGTATCGTCGCCCGCGATCGTGCCGACCACCTCGTGCAGTGCGGCCCGGTCGATCGCGCTGGCCAGGAACTGCGCGGCCCCGGGTGGGGTGCGCAGGACACTCAGGTTGGCCGAGTAATCGGCCGAGACGAGAACTTCGCCGAGCAGCCGGGTCAGCCGGGTCGTTCCGCCCTGCACGCCGCGCACCGGCGAGCCGTCCTCGGGGATGACGTACACGGGCGCGCCCGCGTCCGGGCCACGCAGTTTGACCGCGCCGAGCTCGTCGAGGTCACGCGAGAGCGTTGCCTGCGTGACCTCGATGCCTTCGGCGGCAAGGATCTTGGCGAGCTCGGTCTGGCTGCGGATGGCCATTGTGGACACGAGCTCGACGATCCGCGCCTGCCTGGCGACCCGGGTGCCCGCCGTGGTCACGACTGCTCCAGCAGCCACACAAGCAGTGCCTTTTGTGCGTGCAGCCGGTTCTCCGCCTCGTCCCACACCGCGCTGGCCGGGCCGTCGAGCACCTCGTCGGTGATCTCCCAGCCGCGGTGTGCGGGCAGGCAGTGCAGCACGATCGCCTCCGGCGCGGCGCGTTCCAGCAGCGCGTTGTTGATCTGCAGGCGCCGGAACGGGGTCACCCGGTCAAGTCCGTCGTTCTCCTGGCCCATCGAGGTCCACGTGTCGGTGGCCAGCACGTCCGTGCCGTCCACCGCTTCGTCCGGGTCGGTCAGGATCGTGACGCTGCCACCGGTTTCCGCGGCTCGCTTCTTGGCGTCCACCACGAAGTCGTCCTGCGGCTGGAATCCTTCCGGGGCCACCAGGCGCACATGCAGACCCGCTGTGACGCCGCCGAGCATCAACGAGTGCGCCATGTTGTTGGCACCGTCGCCGAGGTAGGTCAGGGTCAGCCCGGCGAGCTTTCCCTTGCGCTCCCGGATGGTCTGCAGATCCGCGAGGACCTGGCACGGGTGGAACTCGTCGGTCAACGCGTTGACCACGGGAACCTTGGACACCGATGCCATCGCGTCGATGCGCTTCTGCGCGAAAGTCCGCCACACCACGGCGTGCACGTAACGCGACAGCACACGTGAGGTGTCCTCGATGGTCTCCTCACGGCCGAGCTGCATCATCCGGCCGTCCACGATGATCGGCTGACCGCCGAGCTGTGCGATGCCGACCTCGAACGACAGCCGGGTGCGGGTCGAGTTCTTCTCGAACAGCACCGCGATGCTCTTCGGACCGGCCAAGGGCTTGTGCCCCAACGGATCGCGCTTCAGCTCGGCCGCGAGGTCGAGGACCGCGAGCTGTTCGGCAGGCGACAGGTCGTCGTCACGCAGGAAATGCCGGACGGTCACAATCCCTCCAAGGCTGCTGGCAGGTCGGCCACGAACTTCGCGGCGTCGTCGTGATCGAGGATCAGCGGTGGTGCCAGCCGGATCACGTCCGGCTGGATCGGGTTGATCAGGTACCCGGCCTGTTGGGCGTTCGTCGCGACGGCACCGGAGACCTTCTCCCGCAGCATGATACCGAGCAACAGCCCGGCCCCGCGGACACCGCCGACCAGCGGATGCTCCAGCTCTTCCACTCCGGCCGCGATTTCCTTGCCCACTGAGGAAACCTGGTCGAGCAGACCGTCCGAGGCGATCGTGTTCAGCACGGCGAGCCCGGCCGCGGCGCACACCGGGTTGCCGCCGAAAGTCGTGCCGTGATGGCCTGGCTGGAACAGGTTCGCCGCGTCGCCGAACGCGATGCACGCGCCCAGCGGCATTCCACCGCCGAGGCCCTTGGCCAGTGTGATGATGTCGGGCACGACACCGAACTGCTGGAACGCGAACCACGTGCCCAGCCGGCCGATGCCGGTCTGCACCTCGTCCAGGATCAGCAAAGCGCCATGCCTCGCGGTGATCTCCCGTGCCGCCTGGAGATATCCCTCCGGCGGCACGACCACGCCCTGCTCGCCTTGGATCGGCTCGACGATGAACGCCGCGGTCTCACCGTCCACAGCGGACTCAAGCGCGGCCACGTCGCCGAAGGGAACATGTGTGACGCCAGGCAGCAGCGGCTCGAACGGCGTGCGCTTGGGCGGCTGGCCCGTCAGCGTCAACGCGCCCATCGTGCGGCCGTGGAAACCGCCGACGGTCGAGACCAGTTTGGCGCGCCCGGTGAGACGGCTCAGTTTCAGCGCCGCCTCAACGGCTTCCGCGCCCGAGTTGGTGAACACCACCTTGCCTTCGACGCCCGCGACATCGAGCAAGCGCTCGGCCAACTCCAGGGCGGGCAGGTTGATGTTCAGGTTCGAGGTGTGGCCGAGCTTGCCGATCTGCTCGGTCACCGCGGCCACGATCGCCGGGTGCGCGTGCCCGAGCGCGTTCACCGCGATTCCGCTGAGCAGGTCCAGGTATCGGTTGCCGTCGGTGTCCCAGACGTACGCGCCCTCGCCTCGCTCGAGTCCCAACTTCGGCGTGCCGTAGTTGTTCATCATCGCGGCTTCCCACCGCTGCTGGAGCGTCATCACGCATCCCCTTCGTCAGGTAGCACCATCGTGCCGACACCTTCGCTCGTGAACACCTCAAGCAGTACGGAGTGCGCAAGCCTGCCGTCGATCACGTGCGCCTGCGGCACCCCGCCGCGGACCGCGCGCAGGCAGGCCTCCATCTTCGGCACCATTCCGCTTGCCAAGTCCGGCAGGATCTTCTCCAGCTCGTCCGCGCCGATCCGGTGCACCAGCGAGGATTTGTCCGGCCAGTTCTTGTACAGGCCCTCGACATCCGTCAGCACAACGAGTTTGCGTGCCCTCAACGCCACGGCCAGCGCGGCCGCGGCGGTGTCGGCGTTCACGTTGTGCACGATGCCGTCGATGTCCGGGGCCACTGTGGACACGACCGGAATCCTGCCGGCTGCGACGATGTCCTCGACGGCGGCCGGGTTGACCGTCACCACGTCGCCGACGAGTCCGAGATCGACTTCCTCCCCGTCGATCTCCAAACCCCGACGCTCAGCGGTGAACAGATGCGCGTCCTCGCCGGAGATCCCGACCGCGTACGGGCCGTGCGCGTTGATCAGGCCGACGAGCTCGCGGCCGACCTGGCCGACGAGGACCATCCGCACCACGTCCATGGCTTCCGGTGTGGTGACCCGCAGGCCGCCGCGGAACTCGCTTTCGATGCCGAGTTTGGTCAGCATCGAGCCGATCTGCGGGCCGCCGCCGTGCACGACCACCGGTCGCAGCCCGGCCAGCCGCAGGAACACCATGTCCTGCGCGAAGGCCTGCTTGAGTTCGTCGTCGACCATGGCGTTGCCGCCGTACTTGACCACTACGAGCGCGCCGTGGAACTCCTGCAGCCACGGCAAAGCCTCGATGAGCACCGCAGCCTTGCGGTCCGCGTTGTTGTTCATGACGAATAGGCGCTGTTCTCTTCGACGTAGTCGTGGGAAAGGTCGGTGGTCAGAATGGTCGCTTCGCCCTGACCAAGCGCCAGTTCGATGACGATGTCGATGTCCCGCCCGGACAGGTCCGCGTTCGACCGGTCCTCGCCACGGGTTCCTTTGTCCATCACGCGGATCCCATTGATCACAATGGACAGCTGGTCCGGGTCGATCTGCGCCTGCGCCCGGCCGAGTGCCATCGCGATCCGGCCCCAGTTCGGATCGGAGCCGAACAGCGCGGTCTTCACCAGGTTGTCCTCGGCCACGATCCGTCCGATGTGGACAGCCTCGGCCTCGGTCGCCGCACCGGTGACGGTGATCGAGATTTCCTTGGTCACGCCTTCCGCGTCGCCCTGCAGCTGCTTGACCAGGTCGGCGCTCACGTCGGCGAGCAGCTTCTCGAAGTCCTCGGCGCTCGGCTTGATCCCGGACGCGCCGGAAGCGAGCACCAGCACGGTGTCGTTCGTGGACGTTCCGCCGTCGACATCGAGGCGGTCGAACGTCTTCGAGGTCGCTTTGCGCAGCGCGGCGTCGAGCGTGTCCTTGTCGACATCGGCGTCGGTGGTGATCACGGCGAGCATGGTCGCCATGTTGGGCGCCAGCATGCCCGCGCCTTTCACAAAACCGCCGATCGACCAGCCCTGCTCGTGCGCCTTCCACGACTGCTTCGCCCGGGTGTCCGTGGTCAGCACGCCCGTCGCCGCTTTGAGTCCGGCTTCTTGCGTGGAGTCAAGCGCCTGGGCAGCTATGTCCACACCAGACAGAACCTGGTCCATCGGCAGGCGTTCGCCGATCAACCCAGTGGAACAGACCGCGACCTCGATCGCGCCGCACTCAAGGACTTCCGCGACCTTTTCGGCGGTGGCGTGCGTGTCCTGGAAGCCCTCGGGCCCGGTGCATGCGTTCGCGCCACCGGAGTTGAGCACGACGGCTTTGAGTTTGCGTTCCTTGAGCACCTGCTGGGACCACAGCACCGGCGCGGCCTTGACCTTGTTCGTGGTGAACACGCCCGCGGCCGCGTTGTTCGGGCCGTCGTTCACCACCAACGTGAAGTCCAAAGCGCCATTCGCCTTGATGCCCGCGGCCACCCCGGCGGCCCGGAATCCGGCAGGCCCGGTGACACCCTTGTCACGGTTCACGGTGCGACTCCCACAGTCGAAAGCCCGGTCGTCTCGGGCAGTCCGAGAGCGATGTTCATGCACTGCACGGCGGCACCGGCGGTGCCTTTGGTCAGGTTGTCGATCGTCGCGACGACGATCAGCCTGCGCAACTCCGGGTCGACCGTGACCTGCAGCTGGACGGCGTTGGACGCCAGCACGGCACCGGTCGTCGGCCAACTCCCGCTCGGCAGAACGTGCACGAACGGCTCGTCGGCGTATGCATTGTCATACGTGGCAAGGACATCATCGGTGGTCTTGCCGGGCTTGAGGGTGGCGGTGCATGTGGCCAGGATGCCGCGCGGCATCGGCGCGAGAACGGGCGTGAAGCTCACCGAGATCTTCTCGTTGGCGACCTTGCTGAGGTTCTGCACGATCTCCGGGGTGTGCCGGTGCGTGCCGCCGACGCCGTACGCGCTGACGGAGCCCATCACCTCGGAACCCAGCAGGTGCGGCTTCAGCGACTTGCCCGCACCCGACGTGCCCGACACCGCGACGATGACGGCTTCCGGCTCGACCAGACCGTCCTTGTACGCAGGAGCCAGGGCCAACGACGAGACTGTCGGGTAGCACCCGGGCACGGCGACGCGTTTCGCGCCTTTGAGCTTTTCGCGCTGGCCCGCGAGCTCCGGCAGGCCGTATGGCCAGGTGCCCGCGTGGTCGCCGCCGTACCAGCGCTGCCAGGCCGTCGGGTCCTCCAGCCTGTGGTCCGCGCCGCAGTCGATGACCAGGGTGTCCTCCCCCAGCTCGGCCGCGATCTTGGCGGACTTGCCGTGCGGCAACGCGAGGAACACGACGTCATGCCCGCTGAGCTGGTCAATGGTCGTGTCAGCGAGCACGCGGTCGGCGAGCGGCAGCAGATGCGGCTGGTACTGGCCGAGCGTCATGCCCGCACTCGCACCGGCGGTCAGCGCCCCGATCTGGACATCGGGATGCCCGAGCAGCAGGCGCAACACCTCACCGCCCGCGTATCCGCTCGCTCCAGCCACCCCTACCCGTACAGTCATGTGGATGATTATGCACAACCATGCAAAGTCACTCAATCGATAATGGTCCGAGATCACACCATCGGCGCACCACCGATGAATCCCAGGGCCGCCGCGGGTCTGCCCTCACAAGGACACACTCGTGGAGGAACCATGATCGATCTGAAGCCCGCGTGCGACCGGATGGTCGAGCTGCTGGCCCGCGTCACCGATGACCAGCTCAACCTGCCCACACCGTGCAGCGAGTACAGCGTCGCCGACCTCATCGCTCACGTCGACGAGGCGACTGTCGGGTTCACCGCCATGGCAGGCAAATCACCCGACGGCCAGGATGTCGCCCAGCACGTGCTGGCGCTCGGCAAGGCGTGGGACGAGCCATCGGCGTGGCAGGGCAGCACCACCGCGGCGGGGGTGGAGCTGCCCAACGAGCGGTGGGGCAAGATCGCGCTCACCGAGATCGTCGTACACGGCTGGGACCTCGCCAAAGTCCTCGGTCAGTCCTTCGAGCTGCCCGAGGAGACGCTTCGGGCTTGCTACGACCACGTGGCCGAGTTCGTCCCGAAGGCGCCGCTCCCAGAACTGTGGGGGCCGCGCGTCGACGTCGCGGCTGACGCGCCTCTGCTCGACCGGATCGTGGCGATCACCGGCCGGGACCCGTCGCTCACCATGGGATGACGTCGCTCATGCTGTTCGGCCCGCGGAAGACGCCAGTAGGGCCGTTCGTCGTCGCGAGTTGGACTGGGACAACCGCACCATCGGCCGTGGTTCGCTCACCGCGCGGGAAAGGTGCTGCGGCGTTCTGGTCGGTCGGCACCATGCCAGGGCTGACGGCGTTGACTCTGATGCCGTCGGCCCGTAAGGCGTTGGCGTAAACCAGAGTCAGCGCGTTGAGCGCGGCTTTGGACGAGCTGTACGCGAGGAAGCCCCGGACCTTCTCTTCGCTCAGCAGGGTGAGCGAGCCGAGGCCGCTGGACATGTTGACGATCCGCGGGTTGCTGGAGCGGCGCAGCAACGGCAGGCAGGCCGATGTCACCGTGACCACGCCGAACACGTTGACCTCGAAGGTTTCCCGCATCAGCGCCGCGGTGACCTCGGCGTCCCATTCCAGCATCACCCCGGCGTTGTTGACCAGCACGTCCAGCCGCCCGGCCGCGGTCTCAATGGTCTTGACCGCCTCGGCCACGCACGCGGCGTCGGTCACGTCGAGCCGTACGACCCGGGCGTCCTCGACTGGCTGTGGGTCACGGGCGCCGAGGTAGACGGTGAAGCCCCGGTCGGCCAGTTGACGAACGATCTCCCGGCCGATGCCTTTGTTGCCGCCGGTGACAAGTGCTACTTCACTCATGCCGTCAACCCCAGCCGATGTTGCGCCGCAACGGAAAGACCGATCGGGTGGTGCGCCATACCCTTGCGGTATGCCCGAGATCCGCGAACTGCGCTACTTCTGCGCCGTGGCTGACGACTTGAACATCACCCGTGCGGCTGAGCGGCTGGGGATCGCGCAGCCGCCGTTGTCGCGGGCCATCCGTCAGCTGGAGCGCCGGCTTGGTGTCGTCCTCTTCGATCGCTCCGGTCCGCGGTTGACGCTGACCGAGGCAGGCGAGGTCTTCCGTAAGGAGGCCGCCGTGGTCCTCAGCGCTCTCGAATCCGCGGTGCGCCGGACGCGGCAACGTGAACTCGTGGTGACCGCCAAACCAGGGGTGGCCACGCGGTTGTTGCGGCGGATCTGCGCGGACGTTCCGGACATCCGCGTGGTGGTGAGCGGATTCGGGGAGCAGGCCGAGATGGTTCGCGACGGCCGCGCGGACGTGGCTATCGCTGCGTGCGTGGACGGCCATGGTCTCGAAATCGAGCCCTTGGCGACTGAACCACGCGTCGCGGCACTCGCCGCAGGACACGATTTGGCCAAGCGCGAAGTTCTCAGCACCGCCGACCTGATTGCCGAGCCCGCGCCGCGGTGGAGCGACCCGAGGGTTGTCGACCGCGACTACTGGCTGGGAAATCCCGCTCGCCCTGCCGATGGCCCTGTCGTGCAGGACAGTGCCCAGTTACTGGAGGTCGTCGCTCTCGGGCAGGCCGTGGCGTTGGTGCCCGCGTCGCTGGCCGCGCTGAACGTCCGGCCTGATGTGGCGTATCGGCCGGTAACCGATGCGACGCCGTATCGGACGTCGATCCTCTGGCAGGCGGGCAACCGGTCGTCCCGCATTGCCCGGTTCGTCCAGGCCGCGCTCGCGCACCGATGAGTTCTTCTCGCCGGGCAAGTCTGAGCTGACATGGACCTGAAGGACTACGTCGACTCCGGCAAGCTGCCGGGTGTCGTGACGCTGGTGGCCCACGGTGACGACGTCGACGTGCGGACGTTCGGCCCGGTCGAGCGGGACACGATCTTCCGGATCGCGTCGATCACCAAGCCGATCACCGCCGCCGCGGTCATGCTCCTGATCCAGGACGGCAAGCTCGCCCTGGACGATTCCGTCAGCAAGTGGCTGCCGGAACTGGCCGACCCGAAGGTCGTGCGGACGCCGGACAGCCCGGTCGACGACGTGATGCCCGCCCGGCGCCCTCTCACCGTGTTCGACCTGCTGACTTCCAGGGCTGGATACGGGTTCGCGACGCCGTTCGAGCGGCCTGCGGTCGAGATGTTCGGCGATGTGATGGGCTGGGACGGCCGCGACGTGCAGGCGCCGCCTCCGCCGGACGAGTGGCTGGCCAGGCTCGCGGGCATCCCGATGGCGGCACAGCCAGGCGAGGAGTTCCTGTACCACGCCGCGTCCGATCTGCAGGGCGTGTTGATCTCACGAGTGGCCGGGTCCTTCCCGGACTTCCTCGCCGAACGGATCTTCGAACCGTTGGGCATGGTGGACACCGCTTTCTGGGTACCGCCGGACAAGATCGACCGGCTCACCAGCTATTACCGCGGCGGGCTTGTCCTGGCCGATCCACCTGACGGGCAGTGGAGCAAGCCACCGGCCTTCCCGTCGGGTGGTGGCGGGCTCGTGTCGACGGCGGACGACTGGCTCAAGTTCGGTCGCGCGCTGCTCGGCGACACCCTGCTCTCGGGCGAGTCCAGGAAGCTGATGACGACCGATCACCTCACCGCCGAGCAGCGCGAGCGTGGCGAGCTTTTCCTGCAGGGACAGGGCTGGGGCTTCGGCGGCTCGGTCGACATCGCCTACCGGGTCGCCGGCAATGTGCTCGGCCGCTACGGCTGGGTCGGTGGCACGGGCACTTCGGCGTACATTGTCCCGTCCACCGGGCAAGTCGCGATCCTGCTGACGCAACTGGCCGTGGAGGACGCGGAGTCACCGCAGTACATCGAGGAGTTCTGGGAATACGCGGCTGCTGGGAGAACACATGAACCTTGGAGTCCTATGTAGACAAAGGCACGGTTCCAGTCGCGGTGTCGTTGGTCGCGAGCGCGGTCGACGTTGTTCCCGCGAATCACCTGACCACGGTGTTCGATCTGTTGACCTTCCGCGGGATACGGCTCTTCCCTGCTATGGCTGGGTTGGCGGCAGCGGGACAACGTCGCGCATCGTCCCGGGCACGGGCAAGATCGCCATCGTGCTCACACAGGTAGCGATGTCGGGTCTGGTCCCGCCCCAGATCACGCAAGACTTTGGTGTGCCGATGCCAGACAGGCCGTGTGTTTGCCGCGACTAAAGGACGAGAGATTCAGTCGTCCAGCTTCTGACGCGGAATACTCGACGTTGGTTCGCGACGGACCGTGGTAGGCCTTCTGAGCAGGCGGATCCACGCTCTTGTCGAGGTTTCCTTGTTGAAAATATCCACACGACGATATGCCTTGAACTGACTCAGCTCGCTGTGGCGGATGACCTCGTCGTAGAACCACGCCGAGCCGATGATCGCGAGCACGGCGGAGGACGTCGTTGTAGCGTCCCGGACAGCTCTGGCCTCCAATAGGCGGAAGGTATGAGTAATCGCCGAGCCTGTCACGCCGTGATCGTCATAGTTGACCTCGCCAGCGTGCAACGCGAGTCGTAGGCGCATCTTTTCCTCCGGCGGATGGACGCGATTATGCGTTACCAGAGCGCCGACCAGTGCGTTGGGCAGGCGATCGACGAAGAAGGCCTTCTGTACGTTGGCATGGGCGAGGAGAAGGACACCATCTCCCCTGTCCTCACGATGGCAGTCGTGCCAAGGAATTCGTGCGAAATCGAACGCATCCTGCATCGCCCTGTACATGCCGTGGCGGACGCGTACCTGGTTGATGTTGTTGCGGCTGTGCTCGCCAAATCCCACGATGTCCACAGCGATGACGATGCGATGAGCGGTCATCAGCGTGATGTCGTCCTGGCAGAGTACTTGTCCGGTTCGCGGTTTCACTTTCTTCGCGGTGCTAGGAGCCGCGCCGGCCTGACCGATCCCATCCACCGACTCGGAGGCGAGTTGGTGCGATTGCGGACTTGACCATCCCCCACCTTGTGTCGACGGCATCGTTCCTCCCCGGGCTGACGCGGTTGGTGTTCCGCCGCGAAGACGTTGACGATCGGAGTTTCACCAACGACTCCTTGACACGTTTCCTGAGGGCCGGGGAGCTCGCGTGACTCCTGTTGCTGAGTTGCCATCGCGGTGAGTGAACTAGTCGTAACAACCATAGGCAGACTTGTAGAAGTAACGCTACACAACACATGGTATTGTCCGGTTACTGTAACCGGATGGACCACTCGGGCACGGCTGGCACTACTTGCATGCCTGAACCCCAAGATCCATTCATCATTGATTGAGGGAGGTTTCGTTGTCGCCGCCGGTGTCACCCATCGTCGCTCGCTGGGAACTGGCCCTCCGGCTACGGCGGCGCCGCGAGCACGTGGGCGTCGAAGTCAGAACCATCACGCAGGCACTGGGTTTCTCCCGCAACTACTGGTCCGCCGTCGAGAACGAACGCAAGATCCTGTCGGAGGAGAGCCTGGTTCGACTCCTCGACTTATTCGAGTTCGACGATGAAGAACGGGACGAGCTGCTCGCCCTCCGCGCGGCGGCCAAAGGGCGCGGCTGGTGGGCGCGTTACTCCGCGATACTCGACGACGAGCTGCAGCGCTTTTTCGGCTTGGAGTACGGCGCACACAGTGTTCGGGGATACGAAAGTTTGCTCGTACCAGGACTTTTGCAGACGGCCGAATATGCCAGGGCGCTGATGACTTCGGAAGTCACTCTTCGCCGGGTAGAAGTCGACCAGTTCGTCGAGGTCCGCATGCACAGACAGGAGCGTCTCGGCGGGGACAGCCCGCTCCAGCTCACCGAACTCATCAGTGAAGCGGCGCTGCGGCAGGAGATCGGCGGACCGCCGGTGCTCCGTCGCCAACTGGAGCATCTGACCAGGATGATCGAGAAACATGCCGACACCATCGAGCTGCGGGTAATCCCGTTCACAGCACCTGCGTGCGGGTTGTTCGGTGCCTCAACAGTGAACATTATCGATTTCGAGAATCCTCGGCTGCACACGATAATTTGGCAGGAAACGGTGACGTCCTGGGGCGTCATCGACAATCCGACAAATGTCCGTGATATATCTGGAGCCTACCGTGACGGGTTGCGTCGCGCCCTGAGCAGCGAAGATTCTCTCGCATTGATCCATCAGCGCATCAAGGAGCTAGGTTGACGGTGGGAAACATCTCGGGAGCGAACGATGACCGGGAGGGGTGGTACAAGAGCAGCTATTCCGGTGGGTCAGGAGGCTCCTGCGTCGAGGTGAAGTCCTCCGACGGGGAGGTTCTCGTACGGGACAGCAAAAATCGGCATCCCGGTCACCCGGTCATCGGTGTTCCTCGTGCCGCTTGGTGCCTGCTCGTTGACACTCTTACGAATCTGGTGGAGTGATCGAGCAGAGACCACTGTGGACAACGACTAGCTGACGTGCGTGAGACGCCCGCCGACCATCGTCACGACGATGGGCATCTCACGAAGCTCATGCGGCGCAAGGGTTCCTGGATCGATCCCGGTGACCGTCAGGTCCGCCACGTCGCCGACCTGGATCCCGCGACGGCCCCGGCTGGCCGCGGCCAGGGCGATGTCCAAAGCGATCGATTGCTCGGGGTGCCAGGCCGGGCGGCCGTCGTCGGTCCGGCTCACCGCCGAGGCGATCCCGTCCCACGGGTCCAGTGGTGCGACCGGCGCGTCCGAACCGATTTCCAGCGTTGCTCCCGCGGCCAGCAAAGCGCCGTAAGGGAAAGCGTTCGCGGTACGGCCGGTCCAATGCTGGTCGGCGACGTCCCGGTCGTCGGGCTGGTGCGCGGGTTGCACGCCCGCGATCACGCCGAGCTGAGCGAACCGGGGAAGGTCGTCGGGGTGCACGAGTTGTGCGTGCTCGATCCGGCCCGCGCACCCGACTTTGGCGAACGCGTCCAGCGCGATCGTGTTGGCATGGTCGCCGATGGCGTGCACGGCCGGGCTGATCCCGTGCCGGGAGGCCTTGTCCATCAACGGAACTAGTTCGTCGAACGGCAGCTCGAGCAGGCCATGCGTGTCCTGACCGGGGTACGGATCGTGACAGTAGGCCGTCCGCGTGTTGAGTGAGCCGTCCACGAAGAGCTTGTACGGCCCGACTTTCAGCATTCCGCCGGTGCCCGGGACGACCCGGCCGGTACGGTGCCCGCGTTCGATCGCGGTGTCGAGTAGTGGCCGGGAAATCACTGCGGACACACGCACACCGAGCTGCCGCAATGCCAGTCGTCGCAACCAATCGGTGACAGTGTCGCTGTATTCGTAGTCGACGATTTCGGTCACGCCACGGGCCGCGGCGGCATCGGTCGCTTCCAGGACCCATTCGTCGGTCGCGCCTGGAAGCTCGGCCGTCGCGGCCATGCAATCGTTCTCCAACAACACACCTGTCGGGTGCTCGCGGCCAACCAGCCGCAGCGCCGCCGGGCTGAGCCAGAGCGTGTGCAAGTCGTTGCTGAACAACGCGACGGGCTGGCCAGGCAGCGCGCGCTCCAACAGGTCCTTGTGCGGCACGTCAGGCCACGCGCCGTCACGGAAACCGTGGCCCATCACCAGTTCGCCTGGCTTCGCAGCGCTCTCCCGCGCGATCGTCTCGACCACCTCGGCCGCGGACTTCGCATGCGCCAAGGGGATACGGCGCCGAGAACTCGCCCACTGCGTCATGTGCACGTGGACGTCCACGAGGCCGGGCAACACCGTTCCGCCACGGCCGTCGACGAGCTCACCCTCGCGGGGCAAGCCGGGCCCGATCGCCGAGACGCGCCCGTCGGTCACGGCCACGTCCACCCTCGGACCGCCGAGCCCGAGTTGGACATCACACAGTAATAACGCGGTCACGCTCGTCACGCTACACGTGGACGAAGGTACTCTGACTTGGTGGGACGTATGAAAAGGATGGTCCGCACCGCACTGGGCCTGACCGCGGCGGGCCTGCTCGCCAGGGCGGCCTGGGGCGTGCCTGCGGCCATGGGTGGCGCGCCGCGTGGTGAGCGCGCTGAGCGTGTGCGGCGGTCGCCGCAGTTCCGTGATGGGAAGTTCCGTAACGAACACCCAACACAGACGACGCCGAACGGTGACGCGGGTGACCTCATCCGGCGCTATCGGGCCGACAAGGATCGCCGTAAGCCACGCGGTCCGGTCCCGCTTGTCGCACAGTCGAGCGACAACGTCCGCACTGACGGTCTGTACGTGACTTGGTACGGACACGCGAGTACCCTCGTCGAGCTCGACGGTGCACGCGTGTTGTTCGATCCAGTGTGGAGCGATCGGGTGTCACCGTCGGCTCGTCTCGGCCCGCGTCGGCTACACCCCGTACCCGTATCGATCGAGCAGCTGCCCACCCTGGACGCGATCGTCATCTCCCACGACCACTACGACCACCTCGACCTTCCGACGGTGCGTGCCCTCGTGCGCACGCAGAGTGCGCCATTCGTTGTGCCACTGGGCATCGGGGCGCACCTGGAGCGCTGGCAGGTACCGGCCGACCGGATCGTCGAACTGGACTGGAACGAGAGCGTGACGGCCGGTCCATTGCGGCTGACCGCGACCGCGGCGCAGCACTTCTCCGGCCGGGGCTTCTCACGTGATGGAACACTCTGGGCGTCGTGGGTCGTCACCGGTCCGACGCGCCGCGTGTTCTACAGCGGAGACACGGGATATTTCGACGGTTTCGCGCGGATCGGCGAGCAGCACGGGCCGTTTGACGTGGCGCTCGTGCAGATCGGCGCGTACGACCCGATGTGGCCCGACATCCACATGACGCCGGAGCAAGGCGTGGCCACGCATATGGACGTGCAGGCGCACGTGCTGATTCCCGTGCACTGGGCCACTTTCACGTTGGCGCCGCACGCATGGGGCGAACCCGTGGATCGCTTGTGGCGTGAGGCAAAAGCCCAGGACGTGACGCTCGTTGTCCCCAAACCGGGTGAACGAGTGGACATCGACGCCCCGCCCGCGGTTGACGGATGGTGGCAAACACTTTGATGACATGCACTCGAAAGGGCGTAGAGAAGGGACGCATTGTCGAGTGAGAATATGGCCCTCGCCATAGCTCAAGTGGGAGAGCACTCAGGCCGGTGGCAGCACCGCGCAGGAGAGGACGCACGGTTCGATTCCGGCTGGCGAGTCGAAAAAGGGGCCGGCCCGTCGCGGGCCGGCCCCTTTACTGTCCTCTGTGGACCTCAGCTCGTGGTGATCTGCTTGTGTTCGGTGTCGGCCGAGATCTCGATCTTGCGCGGCTTCGCGCGCTCGGCGATCGGGATCCGCAGTGTGAGCACGCCATTGGCGTACGCGGCGTCGATGCGTTCGGTGTCCAGGGTGTCACCGAGGAACAGCTGCCGGGAGAACACACCGAGCGGGCGCTCGGACACCTGCATCTGGACATCCGCCTTGTGCTCCGGCCGCCGCTCCACCTTCACGGTCAGCACGTTGCGTTCGACGTCGAGCTCGACTGCCTGGGGGTCGACGCCGGGCAGATCGAAGTGCACGACGAACTCTTCCCCGTCCCGGTAGGCGTCCATCGGGATCGACGCCGGCCTCGACCACGTCCCAGCGGGCTGGAAGAACTGCTGGGTCAACCGGTCGAGCTCGCGGAACGGGTCGGTGCGCATCAACATTGTCGAACCCTCCCTTGGTTTTCTCGGTGTCGTTGTCACGCACGTACCTCTGTTGTAGCACTGTCGTCAGTCCGTTGACAAGAGGCAATGTCGTCATCATGATGACGTCATGGACAGCTACCACGAAGCCCGGCGCTACCTGGACGATCAGGGCTGGGGTTCGGGTTCGGAGTCGTCCGCGGCGGACGCGATGAGCCTGGTGCAGCGCGTCGCCGAGGGCGGCGAACGCCCGACCTCGGCCGAACTGCTCGCCGCTTTGGTTGTCCTGCGGCAGTTACGTGACGACCTCGCGCGCTGGGAACCGGAACTCATCACCGCGGCACGTGAACTGGGCACCAGCTGGGCGGCGATCGCGCCCGCGCTCGGCCTGGCCAGCAGGCAGGCCGCCGAACGCCGTTACCTGCGTCTGAGTCCGTTGCCATCGGGCACATCCGTTGGCGAAGAACGGGTTCGGGAAGTCCGTGACCAACGGGCGGCCGACCGTGCGGTCAGCGAGTGGGCCCGGAAGAACTCGGCGATCCTGCGCCAGCTGGCCGGACAAATCATCGGTCTGCCGGGCATGCGTCCGCGCAAACTCGCTGCGGCGCTGTCGGATGACGACCCGACCGCGCTGCTCGCACCGCTCGCGGCGGTGCGAGAACGCTTGCGTGGCAGTCATCCTGAGCTGGCCGACCGGATCGGGGTGTTGACCGATCAAGCCGACCAGCTCAGAACGGCGTCTAACGCGTCCCGATCCAGGGATAGTTCAACGGGCCGATCCTGATCCCGTCAGCGATCCTGACCAGATCCTCTTGCGAGAGCGGTCCGCTGACCCGCAGCGCCCGGCCGAGCTCGAATTCCACGTAGACCATGCCTGACCTGACCACGCCTTGCTTGCCGCGCACGGTCACCGGTGTGCCTTCCGGTGGGCTTGTCGGCGGCCTCAGCGTGAACACGTTGACAGAGATGCCGTTTTCTCCTTGTGTCTCCGGCAGTGGATGGGCGCTCGCGTCCACATCCACATACTTCAGGCCTGTGCCGAGAACACCGAACCCGCTCGGCTGCATGTTCTGCGGAAGCCACGTGAATTCGAGCGGCCAGACGAACGCCGCGTCCCCGTCGGGTTTGACCGAGCGCGCGATCCGCAAGGCGACGTCCCCGACATTGTCCTTTCCTGGCACCGTAACCGCGAGCCGTTGCCCTGGCTCGGCCAACCACGCCACCGTCGCGCTCTCGCTGTCCGTGACCAACTTGCCGGGAATCCCGTTGATGTCAACAGGTCTGCCTTCGGCCGGCATTGGCGCCTGACTCAGCACGAGCTGGACCGTCCGCCGCTCGTTGGTCTCACCGCCGGGCAGCTCCCAAGTCCGGCTGAGGGCGCCGTCACCGGCGGACAACCGGCCGATTTCGTAGGCGCCGTCCGGCAACCAGCCCGGCTGGTACTGCAGCACGGTGACGCCTTCACCCGCCTGCTCGGCCGGTTTCGGCGGCACTGGAGCCGCCGGAAGCGTTGTCACACTTGGATCGGCGGGTGCGGCGGTGTTGGGCTGTCCCGCCGAGGACAGCACGATCGGGGTGGCGACCGCAGCGGCGACGCCGATGCTGATCAGGCCGATCCCCCAGCCGCCGATCCGGCGCTTGGCCGTCGCCTTGCGAACCTCGGCCAGCACCTTGCGGTGGTCCCCGGCCCGCCCGGCCTGACGCTCAAACGCTTGCTTGATCATTTCCTCGGTGCTCATCGTGTCCTCACACTCGGCTCGGCTCGGGCGTGATTCGCAGGGTCGCGAGGGCTCTCGACACGTGACTGCGCACGGTCCCCGTGCCACAGCCCAGGATCGTGGCGATCTGCTCGTCCGGCAGGTCGCAGAAGTAGCGCAGCACCAACACGGCTCGTTGCTTGCGCGGCAGTGCCGCGATGTCGTGCAGCAGCGCGTCCCTTTCGTCGTACCGGACGGCGGAGTCCCCCGTGATCAGGCCGAGTCCGGCGATCGCCTCGGGCGAGAACGGCACGTCGGTCGACGCCTTGCGTCTGCGCCACGACAGGAACTCGTTGGTGATCATGCGCCGGACGTACATCTCCGGCAGATCCAGCGCGCTGATGCGTTTCCACTTGCGGTACACCCGTACGAGGACCTCTTGCACGATGTCCTCGGCCAGGTGCGGATCGCACGTCAGCACGGTGGCGTAGCGCAGCAGGCCCGGTGTCCGGGCCTCGGCGAACTCTTCGAACGTCACGGCCGCCCCCTCCTAGCTCCTCACCCCACACACGCGGTGAGTGGCCCGTCTCGTTGAGCGCGACCGCGACCCAATATCGTTGTGCACGTGCAGAACGTCGACTACTACGAACTGCTTGGCGTCGACGAGACCGCCACAGCCAGCGAGATCAGGTCGGCGTACCGGGCTTTGGCCAAGGTAATGCACCCGGACGCGGGCGGCACCGCGGGAACGTTCCGCCTGCTCCGCGAGGCGTACGAGACGCTGTCCGACCCGGAGCGCCGGGCGTACTACGACAGCGACGAGGACGAAGAAGAGGAAGAACCTCCCGCACCCGCGCCGGTCAGACGGGTGGCACGCAAGATCGTGTGCGACGATCCGAACTACGTCCCGGCATTGGCCGAGATCCCAGCCGACACGATCGAGTGGTGGCACAGCGTAACCGTGACGCAGGCGGTGACGGCGCCGCCGATCAAGCCGGACCCGCCGATACTGGCCGCCGCGCTCGCCGGGTGGCTGATCATGCTGCTGGCGTTGCTGCTGGTCGCGCCGCCGATCCCGCTCCTGGTCATCTGGCTGCTCGCGCTGATCGCGTCCGGAGCGGTGTTGGTCAAGTCAGTGCGGCGGCATCTCGACGGACGCACGGCCCACAAGGCTTTCATGGCGCGATTCGGCGCGAACCAGATCTACGGAACGCCCGGCGCGGGTGCTGAGCACCGCGCGGCCCGGCTCACGGCGAACGTGCTGGCCACGTACTTCACGCGGCTGCCCGCGGTGCGGATTTTCCATGGCCTGGCCGAGCCGGGGTCGGTGTTCGTGGACGTGGACCACGCGGTGCTGTGCGGACGCAGGCTGGTGCTGATCGAATCGAAGATGTGGCTGCCCGGGCACTACGACGTCGACGAGGACGGAGAGGTCTGGCGCAACGACCACCCGTTCAGGGGAGGGTCGATTCAGCTGATCGAGCAGATCCCGGCCTTCCGGGCGCAGTGGCCGGAGCTCGAGGTGCGGGGCGTTGTGCTGCTGTATCCCAGCAGGCCCGGGGAGATCACCACGGATTACACGGGTGCGGTGATCCCGCCGATGGTTCCCGCTGATTTCGTCAGGGAGATCGGCGGCTGGCTGGCCGCCGATCCGATCACAGTGGACAGAAAGGCCTTCACGGCCGTGCTTGCCCAGGTGGTTCGTTAGCCGGCCAGAGCCAGCAGGTTCTGGTTGCGGCTCGGGTGCCGCAACTCGGCCAGCGCGTGCTTCTCCAGCTGGCGGATCCGCTCACGGGTCAGCCCGATCCGGTCGGCCACCTGCTGCAGCGTGTACTCGTGGCCGTCGTGCAGGCCGTAGCGCAACGAGATGATCAACGCCTCGCGCTGCGGGAGCGTGGCGATCTGCTTGCGCAGCTCGCTGTACAGCTCTTCCCGCTCCAGGGTCTCGGCCGCGTTCTCCGCCTCCATGTCGGGCACGAGGTCGGCGATCTTCGAGTCGCCGTCCTCACCGACCGGGGTGTCCAGGCTGACCGCGTCGCGCCCGGCGCGCCGCAGCTCGACGATCCGCTCGGCGGTGGTGCCGACCTCCTCGGCCAGCTCCTCCGGCGTGGGATCGCGGTTCAGCTTGGTCTCCAGCTTGCGCTCGACCCGGCGGAACTTCGCGAGCTCCTCGACGACGTGCACCGGCAGCCGGACCGTCCGGGTCTGCTCGGCCAGGCCGCGGCCGATCGCCTGCTTGATCCACGCCATGGCGTACGTGGAGAACTTGAAGCCCTTCGAGTAGTCGAACTTCTCGACGGCGCGGATGAGGCCGAGATTGCCTTCCTGGATGACGTCCAGCATCGGCAGGCCGGCCTGCGAACGCTTGCGGGCCTGGGACACCACGAGCCGCAGGTTGGCGCGGATCATGTGGTCCTTGGCCTTGACGCCCTCCCGGGCGATGATCTTCAACTCGGCCGGGTCATGGCCGATTTCCTCGCCCTCGGCGTGGCGGCGCAGCAGCTCGGTGGCGTAGAGTCCGGCTTCGATACGCTTGGAGAGCTCGACTTCCTGCTGTGCGGTGAGCAGTGGTGTCGCTCCGACCTCGGCCAGGTAGTATCCAACCAGATCGGCGTCTTCGCGAGGGCGTGCGACGGCCTTGGTCGTCTCGACGGACATGGTCTCCCCCTTTCAGGGCGCGCAGGTCTCACCCCACGCCGCCTTGCTTCGGCTCGGGGTAGCGAACGGGGTACACCGGTGTTGCCGGTTACGCAGCGTTCAACGGTACCTGTCTGCTAGGTATTCCACGTATGGGACGATCGACACATGGGCGCATGACGCCTGTGTCGCTCAGCATCACTCGAACAGGTCAGGTCCGCATAAAATTGTAGCCCTGAGCAGGCCGAACGCGCGCGCCAATTAATCAAGGCCCCCGTCAAGGCGACACACGGACGCGTGACGAGGATCACCCTCTGCTTGGACGCCGTCTCAAGCCTACATCAAGCAAAACTGCTCGTGCTTCGTCCCGGCAGATGAGACTCCACTTCGCCAAGCCGGCGGCAGCCTTCGCCCGGACGTGCCACCGCGCTGTCTCGTCCCTCGCCACGTCCCTGGCGACGATGGCGGCTTCTTCGCGAAGATCACGCCGGAGAATCGCCATCGCCTCCGCAGCCCGCCATCGCACAGTGTGATCGGACTGCTGCATCAGTGCCCTCAATCCCGGCAGGGCTTCATCGCAGAACGGCCTCGCCAACTGGCCTAGGGCGAACAGGGCTCTCCTCGCGTACTTCGGGTCCTTCGCGACTTCTCTCAGGACTTCGGCCGCGTCCAGGATGGTGGTGCGGTCGACCTTCACGATCACTCTAGCCGCTTCGACCCGCGCGGACGGCGTTGTCGCCATGATGCTTCGAAGGTGCCCTGTCGCTTTGTCGCGGCAGTCAGGCGCTACTTCGGCGAGCGCTTCGGCCGCTCGCCAGCTATTGGTGGCTAGGGCATCGAGCGTCGCCACTGCAGCCTGTCGGTCCACCCGGCTCCAGGTCACCAACGCCTTTGCCGCGGCGATGCGAACGTAGTCGTTGACGCGGCAGTCGTTCAGCAGACGCCGAAGCGTTTCCACGCCGGTGCTTTCACCGACGCGAGCCAACGCCTCCGCAGCTCGAACGCTCCGGCAACTCGGCTCGTCAAGCACCTCGCGGAAGAGCCCGACCGTAGCCTGATCCAAGTCGGTTTTGAGCTCGTCGAGTGCGACAGCCGCACGCCAGCGTTGTCGCGGCTCTTCAGTGTCACTGCCGACGATCGCGCGGCAAGCTTCGACGGCAGCACGCCGATAGTGCCGATTGAACCCAGCCAAAGCCACGAACTGCCGCAAAGAGACAAAGAGCTCGGCCACTTCGGACATGTGCTCCGGATACCACTCGGCCAGGTGCGCCGAGGCGTCCAGTCTTGTCCTGCGATCGAACTCGGGGGCGACGACGATGTCTTGGAGGACTGACTTGTCCTTGCCCCGCAACGAAGGCAACGCCATCGCATCAACAGACAGCTCCTGCTTGAGCTGTGTGATCGTCGCCCACGGCAGATACTCCCGGATTATGGCGCGTCCCGGAATTTTTGCGCGGACATACGCTGTTGCTCTCGGGTCGTGAAAGATCTCGAGCAGCCCCGATACCAGCCCTTCAGCCGTGATCGCATGGATCTCCCACTGCGCCATCACGACGTCCCAACACTGACGTGGATCCGTGAGTACGGACACCCGAATCCTGGTGAGGACCCTGCACATTTCCGGCCAGCGACCACGATCCAGCTTGACCAGATATTTGGCGGCGGTGCACCTATTCGCGACGCTGACGCGCTCATCCACAGCGAGTACGTGCAGCTGGTGGGTTACCTGATCCGCCGCGGACAGATCGTGCCTGGCCAGCTCCCACAGCGCGGCTATCCGGTCCTTCTCCGGGCAGCCAGCGTCGAACGCCTGGCTGCGCAACTCAGCAATCGACTCGCCGGGACATTCGAGGCGAGCAAGGCACAACGCTGCCTTCCGCCGCAGGGGCACTCTTGGTTCCCGCTCAAGGATCGCACGCACGCCCTCCACCGCCCATCGACAGACCTCCTCATCAAATCGTGCCAAGGCCTCCACGGCCGATGTCCAAGACTCACTGTCGACGCGGTGCGCGATGATTGTGCGCAATGCGACAACTGCCTCACCGCGAAACGCGTTTCCGCACTCCGCAAGATGCTCTGCCGCGATAACTCGCCCCCAGATCGTCGCGTCAGGATCTGTCACCAACGTCAGCAGCATTGCCCTGGCCTCATCGTGGTGGTCCGGTCCGAAACGGTCCAGCGCTTCTGCTGCCAACGCGTGTCGCGCGTCGGTCTCAGTCAAGTCATCGATGATTTCCCGGAGCAACCGGACAGCTTGCGCCCGGATGTCGTTACCGAGACCCGCCATCGTCGCTGCTGCCTCATGAAAATAGCTACGCGAACTCAATCGATCTGCCAGGCAAGCCATCAGGACATCTGCCACATCCCCACGGTGGTGTCGCCCAAGTTGTTTGAAGGCCTTAGCGAAGGCCAAATAGTCGCGCCACCACAGCATGCCACGACAAGCGCGCAAGCGTTGCGCCACTTCTTCGGTGAGCGCGGGCGCGAACTCGGAGAGGTCAGTCGCCGCTGCTATGCATGCCCCAACAGTCGAGATCGGCGTTCGGAGAATGGCCCGCAACCCGGCCACCAGATCCTGAGTGTGTGCCGAACTGGTCCGGACGAGCATCCGGGCCGCATAAGCATGCCATCGCCGCCTCGTGGCACTGACCTCCCACATGAGCGACTTGAAGGTCACGGCCGCCTGCTGATGGAACTCGGGGCCTAACCTGGCCAAACCCGCGGCAAACCAGTACCGGTCTTCGAATTCGTGTGCCTGCTCGGCTAACGCGGTCTGTAAAACGGCAACAGCCTCGGTCCGGAACTGCGGCCCAAGCTCGGCCAACTCGGCCATCGATCCCCACCGGTCATACCTCGACGCCATCGGATCGGTGTTCAGGCGCCGGAACTCAGTGGCTGCCTCGTCATGGTAATCCGGGCCAAGCGCGGCAAGGCCCTTCGCCGCCCATATCCTGTCGTTGGGCGCTGCCGCCGGATCGGCCAAAACCTTTCGCAGGTGCTCGGCCGCAGCCGGGTGATACGCCGGTCCCAAACTCGCGAGGTTGGTGGCATGGGTGTACCGCGGGTAGTGGTGCGCCTCCCACAAATCACCTGCCAAGTCGTTCAGGTGCCGGGCGGCGATCGGAACGTACTCCGGCCCGAGTTTGGCGATCGCGAGTGCCAGGGCGGAACGCTCTGACGCCGGCAGGTGCCGTTGGCTCACCACCATTTCTTCCAACGATGCAGCCGCCGACGAGAGGTACGCCGCCCCCAGCGCACCGAGTGCGAGTGCCGCATCTTGCCGACATTCCGGCTCAACCCAGTCCTCCTGGGTGATCCGTTGGAAAACCGCGAGCGCCCGGTCGTGGAATTCGATGCCGATCTCGGCGAGGCCCGCGGCGGCATGCACCAAATCTCCGACCGGTGCGTTCAAATCGTCAAGGGCCGACTCCAACGTCGCGACGGCGTAGGCACGGCAAAGCGGACCAAGCTCGGCGAGGGCGACCGCCGCGGCGCGATGGTCACGATCCTGCGTCATAGGATCCGCCAATATGGTTTTCAGCCCATCCGCTGCGGCTTGATGGTTGAAAACGCCGGCCGCAGCTAGGCTTTGCGCGGCTTGCAGGCGGAGGCGCGGCGCCAGGTCGCGGGAGTTCATCGCAATACCCAGCAACGCCACCGCATCGCTCGACACTGCAAGCGGCTGCTGCCGCCTGCACAGCGCCGAAGCTGCGTCGACACGCGACTCCCAGGACACGTCTGGAGCTTCACTGAGTGCCTGCAGCCACTCGATAGAGGCTGCTTGGGTGGTTCGTCGAAGAATCGACTCAGCACCATACGCATGCGTCGTCGCCCATGACCATGCTGTGTCCAAGAACGACTGAAGCACGTGCCGGCTTACCGGAGCCCGTTGAGCCAACAGATCAGCCGCTACTTCTTGCAGCTGCGCGGTGTTCTGGTGCAACCACGTCAACACAGCATCGGCCTGGTCACGATGGAGATGCATATAGTGCACCAGGACGTCCCGGGCATGATCCGTCGACCAGCCGTGCCGAGTGGCATGCAACGCCTTACGCCACAACGGGTCTTCAGAGTCGAAGGGCACGGGCAGCTGACGGGCCTTGGCGGTCGCGGCGAGGTGTTCGGCGAAACTGTGATGCAGGAACTGAAGTTTGCCGGCTCGCATCACCAGGACACCGGTTGCCAGCAGATTGGGTACCAAGTCGGCGGAACGTCGTCCGTTACGCCAGGACTGCGCGGTCTGGATGAGCGGCGCGTCCTGCTCCATGCGGGCGAGGCCGAGATGTTCCAGCAAGTCGGCCATGTCCGGGTGGACCCGGTTCGAGCCGAGATACTCCAGATAGTCCTGGTACATGCCGTACTTGTTGTCCGGCAACGAGCGGTCCCTGTGCTGTTCGAACACGATCGCGGCGATCGTGGCAAGCAAGGGCACTTGGACCAGGTCCTCCAACTGGCCTTGGCGCACCTGATCGAGGAACTGGTGACTGGCTTCGGCTGATTCGAACCAGTTCTCTGCGAACAGCCGCAATGTCTCGAAGTCAAAGGGAAGCAACTCGAAACGGGCCGCTGATACCCGGTGCAGCGGTGCCAGACCAGCGCCTTCGAGGGGACGGCTGGTCACGACGAATCGGTAGATTCCCTCGGATGCCCACCGCGCCAGATTGTTGATCAGGCTGTCCCGGTCGGACGTGTCCGCGACCTCGTCGACGGCGTCAATCAGCAGGAGCCAGCGGGCACCTTCCACCCGGGTGGCGAACAGCGACGGGGGCACGCTGGCGTGGAGCATCTGGCCGTACTCGGCCATCACACTTTCGGCGATCGCGTTGGCGAAGGGCAGATTCAACCGCACGGCCAACTCTCGGGCGGGCAGCCGCAACGGGATCACAGGTTCGGTGATGGGTGGCGCTTCCCCCTGCCAGGCTGCTGCCACGTCGGCCGACAACCGCAAGGCTAGGGTGGACTTGCCTTGGCCAGGGCCTCCCGTGACCAGGAGGTGGTCGTGTTCGTCGAGTGCCGCGCGGATCGGCCGGGACGGCGGACGGACACCGAGCAGCGGGCGGAATCGCTCCGGGTTCCGTGAGCGCCAGCCTGGATCGCGATCATCCGGTTGCTGGATCTCGGGCATCCGCTCCGGTGCTGGTGTTTCCTCGATGCCGCTGCCGAGTTCTTGGCGGACGTACAACGTGGACAACGACACCGGCCGCGAACCAGGGAGCTTGTACGGCAACACATCCGCGGCCGAAACCTGGGCGCGCAGCAGGGACACGATCTCCGGCGGGAGCGGTTGGGACCAGCGGGGTTCGGTCCCCGCTGAACGAGCTGCACGGGCTTCGCGCAGCAACCGCAAAACTCGATCTTCGTCCATGGCCAGGACTTCGATCATTCTTCGTGCTGTTTCGTCGCTTGGCAGGTAGTGGCCGTTGCACATCTCGCTGATCTTCGGGCGCGAGAACGGCATTGCCGCGCTGAGCTGGCTTTGGTTGAGGCCCGCTGCCGCCAGCGCCCTTCTTACCTCCGCCGCGAATCGTTCACCCACGCGTACTCCCCGACGCTGATCAGGTGTCCCGAATGTGTTCCCACAAGTGTCCGGTCGCTGGTGGGACACCCGGTGGGTCTCACAACCTAGCGCTATGCGACTGCAACCTGTGTATCGGACGATCCTCGCCTTGGACGCCGTGGGGTCGACCGCTGGGACGAACGCGAATCGGTTCCAGATTCGGCAGAGGCTCTACGAAGTTGTTGAGAGCGCTACGCAAACGTCTGGCCCGTTTGTGGATCGTGGTGACGGCATGCTCGTGCTGCTCAAAGATGTGCCGAAGACGTGGGTGATCGCCAAAATCGTGCCGCAGCTCGCAGAAGTGGGATTTCCGATCAGGGTTGCGATGCATGCGGGTGAGGTTCACCGGGATCGGCGCGGCTACTTTGGCGAGGCCATCGATCTCACGTGCCGGTTCGTTGACGCACCGCAGACGAAACGAGCGCTGCGCCAAAGCTGCGCAACGCTCGTCTTCGCTGTCTCGGACGATATCTATCGATCCGTTGTGTGCCAAGGATACGACGGGATCGACCCTGGTTGTTTCGCACCGCTTGGCCGGATCCGGCTTGGCGGCCGGACCCACCGCGGGTGGATTCAGCCTGTTCTTTCCGCTCCGATCCGGGGGAACGGCGCGGTGGAGAAGACCACCTCCACCGCGACTTCGAAGTACTCCGCGATCTTCAGTGCCAGGTAGAGGCTTGGGCTGTACTCGCCGCGTTCGAGGTATCCGATCGTCTGATAGTGCACGCCAAGGGCGTCGGCCAGTTGGCGGCGGGAGATGCCGCGCTCCGCCCGCAGCATCGCGATGCGGTTGTAGATGACCTCGCCACTCATCAAGCGATCCTCTGCAGTGCCTTTTCACGACGTTCGGCCAAGGCCGCGCCCGACTCACGGCGGGCCATCCGGCGCAGGATGATCGGGGCCACGATGAAGCCGACGATCGCCCACGCACCCAGCACGCCGACCGTTTCCAGGTGCCGCCACGACTGGCCGATCTCCACCACGACAAGCTGGTCAGGCAGCAACGCCGACCGCATTCCCAGGCCCAGCCAGTAGATCGGGAACAGCTGCCCGATCGGCTGCAGCCAGTCCGCCATCTCCGTCAGCGGGACGAAGATCCCGGAGATCGCGACCAGGCCCATCACCGGCAGCATTGTCACGCCCGCGTTGCGTGGGTTGGAGAACATCGAGCCGAGCACCGCGCCGATCGGCATCGTCGCCATCAGCCCGAGCACGAGCACCCAGATCAATGTCAGCCACGAACCGACCGTATCGAACGCGAGACCCTCGAACAGGAACAACCCGGGAATCAGGATCGCGAGCAGTCCGACCACGGTCAGTCCGGACACCACAACGACCTTGCCGACGAGGTAGCCGAACATCCCGTTCGGGATCGCCTTCGCCCGCAGCAGCGTGCCGTCCTCGCGTTCGATCGTGAGGTGCTGCATCACGGTCATCATGCCGCTGAACGCGACGCTCATTCCGAGCACACTGCTCAACGACATCGTGCCGAGGGAAAACCCGGTCGTGCCCACGGTCGAGCCGCGCATGAAGATCATCACGACGATCAGGATCAGGTTCGGCACGACCAGGCCGGTGATGTCCTGTGCGGTGATGAACGACTGCTTGAACTCGATCACGCCGCGCCGCACACCGGACCGGGCGGCTGCCGCCATCGGGTTCATCGGGACACCTCCACGAACTCACGCTCGACCTGGCCGGATTCGAAGGCCACCACCATGGCCATGTACGTGTCCTCAAGACTGCCGCGGCGGACCTCGAGGTCGCCGATGTCGTCACCGTGCTGTTTGAACAGGTCGTGCACGAACTTGGTCGCTTCCGTCGTCGCGTGCACGTAGCGCTGGCCGTGCAGCGTCCACTTCACTTCCGACTCGGTGGACATCTGCAGCGACAACTGATCGGCCGAGCCGTCGGCGATCACGCGGCCACCGGCGAGGATCAGGATCCGGTCGGCCAGCTTCTCCGCTTCGGCCAGGTCGTGCGTGGTCAGCAGGATCGTGGTGTCCTCGTCGTCGGACAGCCGGTGCACCAGATCGTGGAACTCCCGCCTGGCAGCCGGGTCGAAACCGACCGTCGGCTCGTCGAGGAACAGCAGGTCAGGACGGCCGACAATGCCGATGGCCACGTCAAGCCGGCGCCGCTGGCCACCGGACAGGCTCATCACCCGTTTGCGGGCGTGCTCGGTCAGGCCGACCGCCTCGACCAGTTCGTCGGCGTCCCACGGCTTCTGGTACGGCTCGTAGAAGCTGCCGATGTGCGCCAGCAGGTCCCGGACCCGCCATTTCCCGTGGTCACGCCAGGACTGCAGGACCACGCCGAGCCGCGCACGCCAGGCTTCGTCGGCATGCGCCGGATCGACCCCCAGCACCGACACCTCGCCCGCGGATCGCATCCGGAAGCCTTCGAGGATCTCGATCGTCGTGGTCTTGCCCGCGCCGTTCGGGCCGAGCAAGGCCAGCACCTCCCCGCGACAGGCGTGGAAGTTCACGCCTTTCAGCACATCGTTCGTGCCGTACCGCATGCGTAAGTCACGCACGTCAAGCACGAGGTCATCCCCCATCATCAGGATCCTCCCAGTCCAACGTCTCCATCAGAATGTAGCAGACCTACTACATTCGACAATAGACCTCGGTCACCCCGGCGCGCAGGGATGACCTCAGTGGACGACGATGGCGAAGTTCTCCGGCGGGACCACGTCGCCGCGAACCCCCGGCGACGAAAGCAGGACTTCGCCGGATGGGCGCTGAATGTCGGCTGTACCCAGATTGCAGACGAGCTGGATCCGGCCGCGGTGCAAGGTGACCACCCGGCCGTCCTGGTCGACGGAGAACTCGTCCAGCCGTGGATCCGACAGCTCAGGATGCTTGCGGCGCAAGGCGATCAACGACTTGTACAGCTGGAACATGGCCGCGTGCCCCGGATCGTCCAGTTCGGACCAATCCAGCCGGGAATCGGCCACGGTCTGCGGGTCCATCGGGTCAGGGACCTCGGATTCGCCCCAGCCGTGCTCGGCGAACTCCTTACGGCGACCTGTGCGGACCGCCTCGGCCAAACCGGGGTCGGGGAAGGACGCGAAGAACTGCCACGGCGTCGAAGCCGCCCACTCCTCACCCATGAAAACCATTGGGGTGTAAGGAGAGCAGAACATGATCGCGGCACCGCACGCGAGCACACCCGGCGATACGGACGCCGACATCCGGTCACCCGTGGCGCGGTTGCCGATCTGGTCATGGTTCTGCAGGAAACACAGGAAGCGATGGCCAGGCGTCACGGACTTGTCGATGGGACGGCCATGCGTGCGGTCACGGAACGACGACCACGTTCCGGCGTGGAAAAAAGCGTTCTCCAGTGTGGTCTTCAGGGCATTGGGCGCACCGAAATCCTTGTAGTAGCCCTGTGTCTCGCCAGTCAGGAACACGTGCAGCGCGTGGTGCAGGTCGTCACACCATTGCGCCGCAAGGCCGTAGCCACCGGCCGCGCGAGGCGTGACGTGCCGGGGATCGTTCAAATCGGACTCGGCGATCAACGACAACGGCCGCCGCAGCCCAGCCGACAGCGCATCGACTTCCTGGGCCATTTCCTCGAGGATGTGTGTGGCGCGAGTGTCCAAAATGGCGTGGATGGCGTCCAGCCGCAGCGCGTCGACGTGAAAGTCCCGGAACCACATCAACGCGTTGTCCAGCACGTATCGGCGGACCTCGTCGGAGCCAGGGCCGGTCACGTTCAGCGCCGGTCCCCACAGATTGCGCCCGGCGAAGTACGGCCCGAACCGGTCGAGAAAAGCGCCAGAAGGCCCCATGTGGTTGTAGACGACGTCCAAAACCACACCGAGGCCACGGGAATGCGCCGCGTCGACAAACCGCTTGAACCCGTCCGGCCCGCCGTAAGGCTCATGCACGGCGCCCCACAGAACGCCGTCATAGCCCCATCCTGTGGTGCCGTCGAACGAATTGACGGGCATCACCTCGACGAAATCGATGCCCAAATCCACCAGGTGATCAAGCCTGCCGATCGCCGAATCGAACGTGCCTTCCGGCGTGAAAGTCCCGATGTGCAGCTCGTACAGCACGCTTCCGGGCAACGCGCGGCCCGTCCACGCCTGATCGGTCCACGCGAATGCGCTGTGGTCGTAGATCTGGGACGGCCCGAAAACGCCTTCCGGCTGACGCAACGAGCGCGGGTCCGGCAACGGTGTCTCATCGTCGTCCACGAAGAACGAGTAGTTCGCCCCCGGGACATCGGCGTGCCACCAGCCGCCGGAATCCTCGGTCATCGGGTGGAACTCGCCGTCGACCCGCACCCGGACGCGGGATTTCCCCGGTGCCCACACCGAAAACGTCACTGGCCGCTCCGAACCAACAGCGCCACCGGATACTGGAAGAACAACTCGGAGACCGGCACATCATCGGAAAACGATCGATCCGTCAACGCGTCAGCCCACTGGCCGTCCAATGACAGAACGGTGTCACGCCAACCGCCGGACCGTTCCAAACCAATGGGCAACCGGGTCGCCGCCGCGATCAAGCCGTTACGGGCGAACCCGATCAGGTGATCCGCCGCAGGGCCTGACGCCGAAACTGGCGCGTAGCCGGTGAACAACTCGGGACGTTCCCACCGCAGCCGCAAAATCCGCGACACCACGTGCAGTTTGGCCGCGCCCGACTCGTCGATCGGCGGCGGTGTGTCCTCGATCTCGGCCAGGATCTCCCGGCGCAGTTCGAAGTCCACCGGCCGCCGGTTGTCCGGGTCCACCAGCGAGTAGTCCCACAGCTCGGTGCCCTGGTAGACATCGGGCACGCCCGGCATGGCCAGCTGGATGAGCTTCTGCCCCAACGAGTTCGACCATCCGGGACCGCGCACCCGGGAGACGAACTCGTCGATCTCCGAGCCCAGTTCGGCGACCACCCGCGCCGGCCACGCGGCGACTTCGGCGTCGAACTCCGCGTTGCGGTCGGTCCAGCTGGTCGCGATCTTGGCTTCCCGCGAGGCTTTCTCCAGATATGCCCGCAGCCGGGACTCGCTGATCGGCCACGCGCCGACGATCGTCTGCCACGCCAGCAGGTTCAGCGCCGGCTCGGACAACCCGGCCTTGGCCGTCCACCGCTGCACCAGATCCGCGAACTCCGAAGGGATCTCCGACAGCACCGCGAGCCGGGCCCGCACGTCCTCGGACCGCTTGGTGTCGTGTGTGGACAGTGTGGTCATGCTCGATTCGGCGGCCGCGGCCACTTTTGTATGGAACTCGTCCACCGAGACGCCGAAGCGCCCTGGGTCGCTGCCGACCTCGTTCAACGCGACGAACCTGTTGTACCGATAGAAAGTCGTGTCCTCGACGCCCTTGGCCATCACCATCGCCGCGGTCTGTTCGACACGGGAGGTCAGCTCGCCGCCAGGCTCGTCCAGCATCCGCTCGGCGATCGCACCAGACGGCAGTTTCTCCGTCACGCCATCAGCCAAATAGGACCGGTAGACCGGGAAGCGCGGCAGGAAGGAGATGACGTCGTCCTCGTCCACGCCGAGCCGGGAAATCCGCCGGACCTCGGCACGCAACAAGTTCTCGGCGGCCCAGCGCTTGCGGTCGAGCTCCATCGCGAGCAGGTCCTGATTGCCGGCCAACTCCGAGAAACCCCGCTCGCCCGCAGGATCGACGAAGAGGCCGCAGACAAGACGAAGCTTGTCGTAGCCGGTGGTGCCGTGCACAGGCCACGTTGTCGGCAGAGTTTCGTCCGGGCCCAGGATCTTCTCCACCACGATCCACGCCGACGGCGCCGCCTCGCGCAATCGCCGCAGGTACTCCCCCGGATTGGCCAGGCCGTCCGGGTGATCGATCCGCAGCCCGGTGACCTCCAGGTTCGAAATCCACCGCAGCACAGTCGAATGCGTCGCCTCGAACACCACCGGGTCCTCGACCCGCACGGCGGCGAGCGTGGTGATGTCGAAGAACCGCCGGTAGTTCAGCTCGGAGTTGCCCCTGCGCCAGTTGACCAGCCGGTAGTGCTGGCGGTCGTGGACCTCCTGCGGCGTCCCACCGGAAGTCCCCTCGGCGATGGGAAACCGGTGCTCGAAGTACCGCAGCTCGTCGTCCACAATGGACAAGTCGGCGAGCGAGTCGGACCCGAGCACGGGCACGAGCACCGGCCCGGTGTCCCAGTCGATGTCGAAGAACCTCGCGTACTGCGACGACCGGCCGTTCGCCAGCACGTCCCACCACCACCGGTTCGACGGCGGGTCGGCGATGCCCATGTGGTTGGGCACCAGGTCGATGACCAGTCCCAGCTCCAGTTCCTGCAGCTCACCGACCAGACGCATCCGCGCGTCCTCGCCGCCGAGCACCGAGCTCGCGACGGTCGGGTCCACCACGTCGTAGCCGTGCGTGGATCCCGGCGTCGCGGCCAGCACCGGCGATGCGTACACCGCGCCGACGCCCAGCGCGGCAAGGTAGTCCGCGATCTCGGCGACATGCTCGAACGTCATGTCCGGCCCGAGCTGCAGCCGGTAGGTGGAGCTGGGGATCATCTATTCGTCTTCCTCGGCTCGTTGCAGCACGACCAGGGACCTGGCAACCACCTTGAGCGTGGACTTGGCCGGAATGGTCGGCCCGGTCGCGACCTCACCGGTCGCGGTGTCCACCACCACTGTCCAGTTCTCGGCGTAGTCGCCGTTGGGCAGTGTCACGTCGATGTCCTCGTGATGGGCGTTGAAACACATCAGGAACGAGTCGTCGGTGACGTGCTCGCCGCGCTGGTCGAGGTCCGCGATGCCTTCGCCGTTGAGGAACACCACGATGCACCGGCCGAACCCGGATTCCCAGTCCTGCTCGGTCATCTCCTGACCGGACGGGGTGAACCAGCCGATGTCACGCAGCTCGTCGCCCTTGCGGATCGGCCGTCCCGCGAAGAACCGGCGGCGCCGGAACACCGGGTGGTCGCGGCGAAGCTTGGTCAACGCGGCCGTGAACGCCTTGAGCTCGGCGAAGTCCTCGGCCCGTTCCCAGTCCACCCACGAGATCTCGTTGTCCTGGCAGTAGGCGTTGTTGTTGCCGCCCTGGGTTCGGCCGATCTCGTCACCGGCAAGGAGCATCGGCACGCCCTGCGACAGCATCAATGTCGCCATCATGTTCCGGCGCTGCTTCGCCCGTAGCGACAACACTTCGGGGTCGTCGGACTGTCCTTCGGCACCGCAGTTCCACGACCGGTTGTCGTTGGCGCCGTCGCGGTTCTCTTCGCCGTTGGCCTCGTTGTGCTTGTCGTTGTACGACACCAAGTCGTTCAACGTGAAGCCGTCGTGTGCGGTGACGAAGTTGATCGACGCGAACGGTCGCCGGCCGTCATCCTGGTACAGGTCTGACGATCCGGTGATCCGGGAAGCGAACTCGCCGAGGGTCGCCGGCTCCCCGCGCCAGAAATCCCGGACGGTGTCACGGAATTTCCCGTTCCACTCCGTCCACAACGGAGGGAAGTTGCCGACCTGGTAGCCACCCGGACCGACGTCCCACGGCTCGGCGATCAGCTTGACCTGGCTGATCACCGGGTCCTGCTGGACGATGTCGAAGAACGCCGACAGCCTGTCCACGTCGTAGAACTCACGGGCCAGCGTGGCGGCCAGGTCGAACCGGAAGCCGTCGACGTGCATCTCGGTCACCCAGTACCGCAACGAATCCATGATCAGCTGCAGGGTGTGCGGGTTGCGGACGTTCAGCGAGTTCCCGGTGCCGGTGTAGTCCATGTAGAAGCGGCGGTCGTCGTCCACGAGCCGGTAGTACGCCTCGTTGTCGATGCCCCGCATGGACAACGTCGGCCCGAGGTGGTTGCCCTCGGCGGTGTGGTTGTAGACGACGTCCAGGATGACCTCGATGTCCGCTTCGTGCAGATCGCGGACCATCGCCTTGAACTCCTGCACCTGGTTGCCCCGGCCGGTGGCCGAGTACGCGGAGTGCGGCGCGAAGAACCCGATCGTGTTGTAGCCCCAGTAGTTGCGCAGGCCACGCTCGGACAGCGCGTGGTCGGTGATGAACTGGTGCACCGGCATCAGCTCGACCGCGGTCACGCCCAGCTTCTTGAGGTGCTCGATGATCACCGGGTGCGCCAGGCCCGCGTACGTGCCACGGATTTCCTCCGGCACGAACGGATGCTGAAGAGTCAAGCCACGGACGTGCGTCTCGTAGATGACCGACTCGTTGTACGGCGTCTTCGGGTGCCGGTCATTGCCCCAGTCGAAGTACGGGCTGACCACCACAGCCATCGGCACGTGCCCGGCGGAGTCGGCGTCGTTGCGCTCGTCCGGGTGACCGAACGGGTAGCCGAACAGTGATTCGTGCCAGTCGACGTTACTGCCCGCGACCGCTTTGGCGTACGGGTCAAGCAGCAGCTTGTTCGGGTTGCACCGCATCCCGTTGACCGGGTCGTATGGCCCGTGCACGCGGTAGCCGTACAGCTGTCCAGGACCGATGGTCGGCAGGTAGCCGTGGTGCACGAACCCGTCCACCTCGGGCAGCTTGATACGGGTCTCCCGGCCGTCGTCGTCGATCAGGCACAGCTCGACGAACTCGGCCACCTCGGAGAACAGCGCGAAATTGGTGCCGGCGCCGTCGTACGTGGCGCCGAGCGGATAAGGGTTTCCGGGCCAGGGCCGCACACTCGCTCCTCGTGTTGCTTTGCGACGACCCTAGAAGAGGCCGCCGCCGTGCTCATCACGGGCACGGCGATGTCACCCAGGGTTCGCGCCACGGCCCAGAGCGTGCACGACTCGCTGGACACCAGGCTGCGAGAACAGCTCCTCGATCGGCACCGGCAGCGGAATTCGCCAATTCGGGTACTCGTCGACCGTTCCTGGCAGGTTGGGTTGTCGCAGGTCACCGAGTGCGTCCGGGGGCGATGTGAGAATCAGCGCGCTGCGGGCGCGGGTGAGCACTGCGTGCATGGCGACCAGGATCTCGCCTTCACTCGCGTCTGGCGACTCCAGTACGCCTTCCTTCACCAGGAAGTCGATCAAGTCACGCCGTTCTGCAGCCACCCGTTCGTACTCCTTCGCAGGCTCCTCGACCAGGCCGAGTTCGGCGCGCACCCGGACGTTCTCGGCCTCGAGGAATCCGGCGGCGGTCGGCAGGTCATGGGTGGAAATGCTCGCCATGGACGCGGGTTCCCACGAACGGATGGGCACAAACGGGTGACCAGGGGCTTCGTAGTCACGCTGGAAATACAGCACGGCCGAGGACAGCATCCCTCGCTCGTGCAGCGTGCGCGTGACGTGCGGCTGGACCGTGCCGAGGTCCTCACCGACCACCACGGCTGACCGACGGTGTGCCTCCAGCGCCAGGATGCCCAGCATCGCCTCGGAGTCGTAGTGCACGTACGTGCCCCGGCTCGGTGGTTCGCCCGGCGGGATCCACCACAGCCGCCACAGTCCGGCGACGTGATCGACACGGATGCCGTCGCCGTGCTTGAGCACACTTCGTAAAACTTCGATGAAAGGTTGGTATCCCGCCGCGGCTAGCTTGTCCGGACGCCACGGCGGCAGCCGCCAGTCCTGGCCTTGCTGGCTGAAAGCGTCCGGTGGCGCACCGACCGTGACGCGTGGGGCGAGGACGTCTTGCAGCGCCCACGCGTCCGCGCCGCCCGGATCCACGCCTACGGGCAAGTCGTGCACGATGCCGACCGACATGTCGCCGGCGGCCGCACGTGCCGTGCCCAGCTGTGTCTCGCAGACTTCCTGAAGCCACGCGTGAAATGCCACTCGCGGCGCGAGTTCGCGGCGTGCGGCCGCAACGTCGGGACTGTCCGGGTGCCGCAGCGGCGACGGCCACTCACGCCAGTCGCCGCCGTGCCGCTCAGCCAACGCGCAGAAGGTGGCGTAGTCGCGCAGACCGGGCTCCAGATCGCGAATCTCGCCGGGCCACAACAGTTCCAGCGCGGCGAGCTTGGCCGCCCAGACCGCGTCGTAGTCGATCAGGTCGCCCGGTGTCCCCGGCGCCAAAGCAAGCACTTGGGCACGTACGGACGGGTCCGCCCGATGGAACTCCGCGGTGTCCGTTACCTTGATATACAAGGGATTCGCGAACCTACGGCTGGACGGCGAGTACGGCGAACGGTTGACCGGCAACGTCGGCACGATCGCCTGAACCGGGTTCACCAGCAGCACGCCCGCGCCCTGTCCCTGGGCTTGGCGGGCGAACGACGCCAGGTCGCCGTAATCACCCATGCCCCACGACTCGCGCGAATGCACGGCGTAGAGCTGAAGCATCCATCCCCACGCGCGCGGCACGTCCGGCATCCGTGCGGGCGTCACCGCGAGTGGGATTTCCCGGCCCTCGGCCTCCAATACGTGCCAGCCCAACGGAAGGTCGGCGGGCAGCCGGTCCGCGATGCCGATCCGCGCGCCGTCCTCGGTGCGCAGCAATCCGGAACCGGTTTCGTACCGAGTTCCTTGCCGGACAACGATCGTGTCCGGCAAGCCTGCTGCGGCAGCGGGCGCGGCTGGGTCCACTTCGAGCTGTTCGAGGACTTCCAGTACGACCGCACGGTCCACTTCGACCCGGCGCTGGTCGGCGTCCTGAAACCAGGTGGCCACGCCATGGGCGCGCGCCAGCGCCGCCAGATCTTCGTCGATGGGTTCGCTCAGGACAGATCCCTCGGCTTGGCCGACGGCGGTGTGAGCCGTTCGCGGGCGGTGGTCAACGCGACGCGAGCCTGGCTCAGTTCAGAGGCTTCGAGGTGGCCTTCGGCGGCGTGCACGGCTTGTACGGCCGACGCGACCATGCACGTTTCACCGATCGCAGCGGTGTGCGCGAGCGCGCCGTGCAGGTTGTCGTTGACCCGACGCATCGCGCCGAGCATTTCGGACCGTTCCGCCTGCGACACCTTCTGCAGATCGTGCAGGGCGATGTCGACAGCGCGTCGCAATTGCAGACCTGGCGTCAGCGCTAGGGTCGGCCGGGGCAATTCGGCGCGTAACCGCCGATGCTCCGGCGAGGTTCTCGGCTTCACCGGACCGACTGGTACGACAGAAGAGCGCTGACGTGACACCGTGAACCACTCCCTTCCTACCGATCCCCGCCTGCGCAGATTACCCCTGTTTTCTTACAGCGGTACCCACCAACTGCGTCGTTCGCTGGAACGTGTGGACGAGGGTTAACGGTCCGTTTCCTCTGCGTATCGGTGCAAACGTCCGACCATCTAGTCGTACTCAAGTAGATCGCCGAGCTCGTCGACCCGGGCGCGCACCTCGTCTGCGGTGAACGTCAGATCCTCGACGTGATCGCACTCCTCGACTTCTTGCCAGGTCACGGGGGTCGACACGGTCGGCTGCGGCCGGGCGCGCAGCGAGTACGGCGCGATCGTGGTCTTGGCGGGCCGGTTCTGGCTCCAGTCGATGAAGACCTTGCCGCCGCGCTGCGCCTTGGCCATCGTGGCGACAACCTGCCGCGGGTACTCGCGGGCCAGCCGTTCGGCGAGCTTGCGGGAATACGACCAAGTGTCGATCTCACCGGGCTCGACCGGCACATACAGCTGCATTCCTTTGGAGCCACTGGTCTTCGGCCATGCCTCGTAGCCACCCTCGGCCAGCTCCTCGCGCAGCCACAGCGCGACCTGACAGCACTCCACGACCGTCGCGGGCGGACCGGGATCGAGGTCGAACACGAGCAGGTCTGGATCGTTTCCGATCTTCCACTGTGGAATGTGCAGTTCCAGCGCGGCCAGGTTGGCCACCCACGCCAGCGTCGCCAGGTCCTCGATCACCACGAAGTCCAGGAACTCGTTGCCCTTGCTGCTGCCCGGCGTCGGCAGCCGCTCGGTGCGGACCCACTCCGGCGCGTGCCGTGCCACGTTCTTCTCGTAGAACGACTGGCCGTCGACGCCGTTGGGATAGCGGCGCAACGTCACCGGCCGGTCGGCCAGGTGCGGCAGCAGAACCGGTGCGATCCGCGCGTAGTAGTCGATCACCTGGCCCTTGGTGAACCCGGCTTCGGGATAGAGCACCTTCTCCATGTTGGTCAGCTTCAGCGTGCGGTCCTCGACCTTGACCAGCTGATCACCCATTGAGCTCCACCTCGCTAGGCGACTTGTCCGGCCGCAGGCCGCGCCAGACCGGCGCGCGCATCCGGCCGTCCGGCGTCCAGATCCGGAACACCACTTCCCCGACCAGCTCGGGTTCGACCCACTTCGCTCCCCTCGCCCGTTCCGGCGGCAGCTTGCCGTTGAACGGAGACGTCTTGCGAGCCAATGGACGCAACTGCTCGGTCAGCGACTCGAGATCGGTGTCGGAGAACCCCGTGCCGACCGAACCGACGAACCGCAGACCGCCCTCTTCGGGTATCCCGAGCAACAGCGCGCCAAGCACGCCTTCGCGGCGTCCTTCGCCTGGCCGCCAGCCGCCGATCACGACCTCCTGCGGCCGGACATCGGTGATCTTGATCCACGCCGGGGACCGTCCGGGGGTGTAGCGCGAGTCCAGCCGTTTGGCGATCACGCCTTCGAGGCCTTGTTCCCGACTGGCCGCGATCACCGCGTCACCGGCGCCGGGATACGACGGCGCGGTGTACCAATGGCTGCCCCGCAGGCCGAGTTTCTCCAACAGCGCACGGCGATCGGCGAACGGCAACTTCAGCAGTGACCGGCCTTCGAAGTGCAGCAGGTCGAACAGCAGCAGGCTGACCGGAACCTGGCCGGCGAGCCTGCGCGCCTGTGCGGCGTTGGCGACGTGCATCCGCTTCTGCAGCTCGGCGAAGCTCGGTTTGCCGCCCGCGAACGCGACGATCTCACCGTCCAACCAGGCCTGCGCACTGCCCAGTTCCTTGCCCAGCTCGGCGAGTTCCGGATAGGTGGCCGTGACGTCATTGCCTGCCCGGCTGAAGATCTGCAGCCTGCCGCCTTCGACACGGACCAGTGCGCGCACGCCGTCCCACTTGAACTCGTACGCCCATTTGTCGTTCTGGGCGGCAGGCGGCATCGAGCCGACCGTGGCCAGCATCGGTTTCATCTCGTCGGGCAGCGGCTGCCAGTTCGGATCCTGCGCGGCGCCGCGCCTGCGCACGATCCAGCCCTCGCTGCGCTTGAGGAACGTGAAGTGCCCGTCGACCCGTTCGCCGTGCAGGACGACGTCGACCTCGTAGTCCTCCCACTTGAGCGTTTCGTACGTGCCACGGTCCCAGATGGTCATCTTCCCGGCGCCGTACTCACCCTTCGGGATCACGCCTTCGAAGGTGGCGTATTCCATCGGATGGTCTTCGGTGTGCACCGCCAGCCGGACCGTCTTCGGATCGGTCGGCAGCCCCTTCGGCACCGCCCACGACACGAGCACGCCGCCGCGCTCCAGGCGGACGTCCCAGTGCAACTGACGGGCGTGGTGTTCCTGGATGACGAAGGTGTCATCGTCCCCGTGGGGAAGGACGGCCGCGTCCGGGACGGGCTCAGGAGTGCGTGCGGCATCACGTTTGCGGCGATACTCACTCAGGTCACCCGGCACAGCTCTACCGTATCGGTTAAGAGGCTCCGGCAATTGAGTCTTGGAATAGCGAGTCTGCCCCGGCCGGAGGCCGGAATCGGGCTACAGCGAGGTGGATGCATCGGTGTTCGGTGGGGCCGGGCCTGGACTGGAGGAGTCCCGGTCCGGTCCCACCGGGCAGCGAGGCGCCGCCTCGGCCCGATCTCGCCCATACGCTCAATTGCCGGAGCCTCTACGCTGCCAAACCCGCTCCCCTGAGCCAATCCGGGGCGTCCACGCCCTGTTCCTCGCACCACTCCAGCATTCCTATCGTCCACAGTAGAGCGTGCACGACCACTTCGAGGGTGGATTCAAGATCTATGTCACGCAACGCGAGCTCGAGCTGGAACCGGGCGTCATCCGGATGGCCGTTCAGTTCGGCCAGCAACGCACGGATGGTCGCACGCAGTGGCGGCTCGAGGTGGTCGATCGCGACCGCCTGGTCGGTGTCGTCGCGGATGTCGACGGCGAAGAGCGTGTGCGGGGGCACCTCACCGGCCCGGAGGGTGACCATCTGAACGGCCGCGCAGATGAGCTCACCGACTATCTGGTGCGGACCGGGCCCGCCCTCGGCCTGTTCGGCCAGCAGCCGGTCGAGGGCGTCCACCAGGCCGGCCGTGTCGCCGTCCCGGGCCATCGCGACCAGTGCCCTGGCGCGAGCCCGAATCTGCACAAGCGGACACTCGTCGCTCATCTCTCGTCCACCTCCCCAGGCGTGCGGTTCACCATGATGATCGGCGAAAGACCCGTGGTAGTTACCCAGGTCAACGGCATTTCAACCATTCGACTTCATGGCCGCTACCGACCGTTACATGCGTTTGACTCCCCCGGCCGCGGGTTAACCAGGCATGCAGTCGTCACACGATCAGAGGGGCGGTGATCATGACCGCGGCCAACAAGTCCACCGTGGACAGTTCGGTTGACATGGGTGACATCGAGCTGAGAGTTCCCGCGGAGGCCAGGTACTTGCCGATCATCAGGTCGCTCGCGGCCACCATCGCGATGCGCGAGGACTTCGATCTCGACTTCGTCGCCGACCTGAAGCTGGCAGTAGACGAAGCGTGCTCGATGCTGGCGGGCGCGGCCTGGCCGGGAACGGAGTTGCGGTGCCGGTTCCGCGTAAGCGATGACACGATTGGCATGCAGGCCTCCGCATTGTCCACAGTGGATGCATTGCTGGACACGGCATCGTTCGGTTGGCGGGTACTGACGACACTCGCCGACACCGCCAGCACACGGGTCGAGCAGGTTCCCGGTGGGTACCGAGTGCTGATCGAGCTGGCCAAGCGCGGCAGAGGTGGGGCGTGACGACACGAGCGAGGACCAAGAACGGCTACGAGCACCTGACGCCGTTGTTCCACAAGCTCGCGGCCTTGACCGACGACGACCCGCGCCGAATTGAGCTGCGTGACGAACTGGTGACCGGCCACCTGCCGGTAGCCGAGCACATCGCCAGGCGCTTCGCCCACCGAGGCGAATCAAGCGAAGACCTCGTCCAAGTCGCGACGGTCGGCCTGATCAACGCGGTCGACCGCTTCGATCCGACAAGGGGAACCGACTTCCTGTCATTCGCCGTGCCGACAGTGATGGGTGAGATCCGCAGGTATTTCCGAGACTCAAGCTGGTCGGTCCGAGTACCACGACGCCTGAAAGAACTGCACCTCTCGATCACCGCGGCCGGAAACGAGCTGTCGCAGCAACTAGGCCGCGCCCCAACCCCAAGCGAGATCGCCACCCGCCTGGGCCTGAGCAAAGACGAGATCTACGAAGGCCTTGAGGCGGGCAACGCGTACCACTCCGTGTCACTGGACGACATGCTGACGCAGGACTCGGAGAACACCTCACTCGGCGAGATGCTCGGCGAACCGGATTCGGCGCTTGAAGGCGTGGAGAACCACGAGTCGCTGCTGCCGTTGGTGCGCGACCTACCGGAACGGGAACGAACCATCCTGTTGTTGCGGTTCTTCGGAAACCTCACCCAAACCCAGATCGCGGAGAAGATCGGCATTTCCCAGATGCACGTATCACGCCTGCTGGCCCGGACGTTGCAGAAGCTGCGCGAGGGCATGCTCGAAGAGGAGTGATGTCCTCAAAGGACAAGTGGCTCGGGTCAGGGTCGGGCTGGGGCCGGGGCCGAGGTTGGGCTGGGTAGGTAGGGCAAGGGAATTTCGCGGTGCCGCAAAGGTGGACACGCGGTGCCGGAACGGCTAACTCGGTGTGCTGCAATGGTGGACACGCGGTGCGGGAACGGCTAACTCGGTGTGCCGCAAAGGTGGACACGCGGTTGGGGGTAGCGGCCAAAGTGAAGGCATGGCTAACTTCCTGCCATACCAACGAGTTCATGCGCCCTCACCACAGCGGAGGCGCGCCCCAACCGAAGTGGAGGCGCGCCCCGTCCACTTAAAGGCGCGCCCGAAGCAGTAGTCGGCGCGATTTTGTGTGGAGTAGCGCCGCAAATAAGCTTGTCGGCGGGCAGGGCCGCAGGCCTGCCCGTGTTTCCCTGCTTTTGCGGCT
>JOAA01000052.1 GCA_000720375.1 Rhodococcus rhodnii
GGCTCTCTCATGATCATGGGACTTCGACAATCACATGATCAACGAGGCCGTGCCCGACCTATGAACCGGGTGATCAACTTTGCCGACCCCCTGCCCGGGTCGGGTGGGGGCATGTTCTTTTGCTTTTGGTGTGTCGGCTTCGACTGCTTTGGTGTGTCGGCTCGCTTGCTGTTGGGCATCGGCCTGGACGGATCTTGGCGCGGTTCTCAGTGCTCGTACCGGCATCCCTGGGTTTGGGGCAATTCTCGGCTGAGGCCTCGCCAGGGTGGTTGCTCCCACCCAACGCCTAAGCCAAATTCCTGGCGACGGTCCTATCAGCGTTCGAACACAGCCCTGACATCCGACGAAGCGCAGCGTCAGTGCTCGGCGAGGTACTCCTTGGCCAATCGCTTCGGCGCGCGGTCGAGCCAAGCCTCCGTAACCAGCTCGCCCAACTCGGGCACCGATATCTCGGCCAATCGCACCAGAATCGCTGGGTACCCGTTGAAGTGCGGCGTGGTGAAGTACACCGCCGGGTCTTCGGCGAGCAGGGCTTCCTTCACGCCTACATCAGCAACGCGGACTCCCAAGACCGGTCCATCTGGCGCGTCGTCCCCCAGCGCCTCGTAGTCCGCCTTGCGCAGCGGCCGTTCCCAGACGAATGACTTGTCCTTCACCCGCCACTGGATGTGGCCGTGGCCCGATGTCGATTCCTCGACCGACGGCAGAGCCATCGCGATCCGGCGTACGTCTTCCCACTCAGCCATGGCTCATCTTCACCGGAGGTGCTCGTCGAAGAAAGTCTCGATTCGCTGCCACGCGTCCGCCGCCGCGGCCGGCTCCGGGCCCATTCCGGCCACGCGCATGATCACCCGGATCGGCCTGGGGCCGGTTTCGGCGTCGTTCAGGAACGAGTGTCCGGCGGTCGGGTACTGCTTGACGTCGTGGGTGATCCCGGCGCGGGTCAACGCACGTTCGAGCTTGGCGGGTGCGCTGCGCAATGCCAGGTCCTTGCCGCCGTAGCTGGCGACGATCGGGCATGCGCCAGCGAGCGCCGCGTCGAGGTCGCGGGGCAGGAAGGCGTAGTTCACCGAGGACGCGTCGAAGCCCGAGTTGGCCGTGGCCAGTGCGAAGCCGCCGCCCATGCAGAAACCGATCACGCCCACGTTGCCTGAGCAGTCCGATGAGGCGACCAGCCATTCCCTGGCGGACTCGATGTCGGCGAACGGGCGGCCTTCGCCCTTCGTCAACGCAACCATCGTCGAGACCAGGCACTTGCGGACTCCGCCCGCGCTGAACAGGTCCACTGCCAGTGCCAGGAAGCCCGCCTCGGCCAGGCGATCTGCCTGCCTGCGTACGACGTCGTTGAGTCCGAAGGCCTCGTGGATGACGACGACGCCTGGCCACGGCCCGTCACCGGACGGCTTGGACAGGTAGCCGCGCAGTGGCTGGGACCCGCCGTTCTTCCTGGCGAGCTCGGTCATGTCGACGTCGGTCATGGGGCTCCCCTCCTGGCGATAACAATCCGACGGTAGTGCTCACCCAGTGATCCCGCACTCCGGCGACACGCCGGTAGGCTGCGCGGACCTGGGGAGGCCTTTGATGACTCAAGAAGTCGTGACCACTAAGTCGTTACCTGCACTCGCCTGGCGCCCGGTCGGTCTGGTCGCCGCGATCCAGCTCGTCGTGCTGACCGCGTTGTCCGGCCGGTACGGGTTCCACCGCGACGAGTTGTACTTCGTCGCCGCGGGCAAGCACCTGGACTGGGGCTATACCGACCAGCCGCCGATCACGCCCGCGCTTGCCTGGCTCAGCACGTCGATCTTCGGCGAAACACCGTTCGGGCTACGGGTCGTCGCCACGCTCGCGGCCGTCGCCACGATCATCGTGATCGCTTACGTCGCAAGGGAACTGGGCGGCAACAGCACTGTTCAATGGGTATCGGCCGCGGTCGCCGCGCTCGGGCCGTTCGTGGTGGCGGTGTCTCACATGCTGTCCACGACCACGATTGACATGCTGATTTGGACGCTGCTCGGGTTGTTCGTGTTGCGGCTGTTGCGGACCGGTGACGGGCGCTGGTGGCTCGCGATCGGCGCGGTCATCGGGGTCGGGATGGCCAACAAATGGCTGATCCTGCTGCTGGTCTTCGGGCTCGCGGTCGGCGTACTGGTCTTCGGCCCGCGCGAGGTGCTGCGGACCTGGTGGCTTGCGGCCGGTGTCGCGGTGACGTTGGCACTCATCGCGCCGGTCATGGTGTGGCAGGCGGCGAACGACTTCCCGATGCTCACTGTCGCATCTGGAATCAGCGAGGACGACGGCGCGGAGAACCGGATCCTGTTCGTCCCCATGCAGTTGGTTTACCCGACGCCCGTCGGCGCGGCGGTCTGGATCGCCGGTCTTGTCCGGCTGTGGCGTGATCCTTCGCTGCGGTGGGCGCGAGCGCTGGCCGTGAGCTATCCCGTCGTGTGTGTCGTGTTGCTGATTGTCGGCGGGAAGCCGTATTACTCGGTTCCGTTGTTGCTGTTGCTGATTCCGGCTGGTGTCCAACCTGTACTGAACTGGCTCACCACTACGTTGCGACGGGCCGTTGTCGGTGTGTTCGCCGCGATTGGCGTCGTTTTGGCGGTGATCACCGGTTTGCCGGTGTTGCCACCGTCCGGTTTGGACGGGCCGGTGCTGGCGATCAACAAGGAGCAGGGCGAGCAGGTCGGCTGGCCAGAGCTGACGGCGAACGTCGCACGGGCGTGGACCCAGATCCCGGAAGACCTGCGCGCCACATCGGTGATCTTCACGAGCAACTACGGACAAGCCGGCGCGATCGAGCACTATGGGCCGCGATTCACTTTGCCGAAACCACATTCGGGCCACATGTCCTATTGGGACTGGGGACCTCCGTCGGACCGCATGACGGGCGCCGTTCTTGTCGTCGGTGGACAGCCGACGCAATCGTCGTTGCTGGCCGGATGCCGTGTCGTCGAAGAGAACGACAACGGCATCGGCCTGGACAACGAGGAACAGGACACACCGATCACGTTGTGCGACAGGACAACCGCGCCGTGGTCGGTGATCTGGCCGCAGCTGCGGCGGTTCTATTGAGCCACGGCTGCCGGTATTCGTTCCTTCGCCCGCGAGGTCGCCAGGATCGATCCACTGAGGATCAGTACAAAAGCGACGATCGTGACCGTCGTCAACGGCTCGTTCAGCACGAGCACGCCCGCAGCCACGGCAACTAGCGGGTTGACGTACGTGATCACCACCGCCTTTGACGGGCCGACCTCGCGGATCAACGCGAAGAAGAACAGGAACGCGACGGCCGTGCACAGCAAAGCAAGGCCGCCCAGCGCAAGCAGCACGTCGTTCGACGGCATCTGCTGCGGCCACGTCGCGATCGCGAACGGCAGGTACACGATCGCCGCGATGCCAAGGGAAACCGTCGCCAGTACGAGCCCAGGCACGTCCTGGAGTCTTCGAGCGGCGATGATCGGCGCGACCGCGTAACCGACCGTGACCAGCAGGACCTCGATGATCGCCCACGCGTCACCGCCGCCAAGGTTCGGGCCTGCCAGCAGCGCGACGCCACCGAAACCGACCGCCAGCCCGATCCACTGGGCCGGGCTGAGCCGTTCCCCACGCATGCTCACCAGTAGCGCGCCGATCGTCGGCACGGCCGCGATCAGCAGGCCAGTCAATGAACTCGACAGATGACGCTCGGCGTCCGACAGCAGGTACCACGGCACGATGATCTCGGTCGCGGCGAACGCCAGCAGCGGCTTCCAATGCCTGCGCAGCACATTCCAATCGATCCGGCGCAAGGCGAGCGGCAACAGCACCGCCGCGCCAATTGCCGTCCGGGCGAACACGATCATGGGGACGGACACGCCGCCGACCGCCACCTTGATCATCAGATACGGCAGCCCCCAGATCACACCCATCAAGCCGAAAAGAATCCACCCTTTACGTGTCACCGAGCAAGCGTCGTCCGTTCAGCCCGGCGATGTCTTGAACGCTGTTGCGGAACACGCCAGGTGTGACGCCGAAAACACGGCGGAACCACCTGGTCAGATGCGCCTGGTCGGCAAATCCCGTCAACGCCGCGGCCTGCGCGGGACGATGGCCTGCGGCCAGCAACGCCCTCGCCCGCGTGGCGCGGTACTGCGAAAGCCACGCGAACGGCGGCATCCCCACCGTCTCCCGGAACGCGCGCAACACCTGGAACCGGGACAACCCCAGGTCAGCGGCGATTTCATGCAGACCGGGCGGGTCAAGCAAGCGATCGGCCAGCCGGTCCTTGGTGACGCGCGCGACCTGGTCGCCCGCGCGGACGCGCTTGATCTCCCTGGGCCTGCCCGCGTGCCGCTGGACAAGCTCGGTCAGCACCCATGACAGGCGCGACTCGGCCTCCAGCGGGTCCCGCCACCGGGTGATCAGCGCATGCGTGCGCTGGATCTGCTCGGCCAGCTCGGGGTCGTGGATGATGGGTGACGGGAAATGGGGGATCTCCGTCTCGGACAAGCTGGTCCACTGTGGATAGAGCACCCGATAGGCGAAACCGCCCGGCGTCGCGGCGGCGCCGGTGTGCGTCTCCCCTGGCTCGACCACAACGATGTCGCCCGGGCCTGACATGTACTGCTGGGCACCGATCTCGATCACTTCGACGCCGCTGGTGCACGCGCCGATCGCGAACTCCTCGTGCGCGTGCGGCGCGAACACGTGCCGGACGAACCGTGCCGTCATCAGGTCGAGCGGAGCACCCTGACCCGCTTCGACCCGTGTCCACGTAGCGTGCTCCATACCTGCAGAAGCTACCCGCACACCGCAAGCCGTTTCGCCGCTCGCGGACAGTGCACGGCGTCGAGCGCAACGTCACCTCCGCGGCAAGGGTGGGGTGCCGCGAGGCCCGGATCGGCCGGTGCTACCGTCAACGAAACCGGGAAACCCCCGACCCTGTACGGCAATATCGACATCAGCCGGACGTCGTCCGGCCGGGTTGTTCTCTGCCCGGTCTGATGGTGGCCGCGTGGTGGCGTCGGATCACTCCCCGACACGACCGGCGCCCCACGCGGCGGACACCACAACGGTCAACTCTGGCTCGCCAACGCGTCCCGGCGCTTCAGCTTCGCCATCCGGCCGTCCGGGTGGTGCCAGACGATCCCCTCGAACTCGGGATGCGCCAGCAACCACGCCATCAAACCGTCGTAGTCACGCGGCACATCGCCGAAGACCTCCGCGGTTTCGTGCCGCACCAGCCGATGCCCGTCGTAGGCTTCCGGGTTGCCGTTCAGCTTCGGCCCGCACAGCTCGTAGGTTCCCGGCGAGAACTCTTGTCCCGCAACGGCTTCGTTGAAGAACTTGACGAACGACGACTGCTCGATCGGTTCCCAGCCCACAGTTTTGCCGGTCACGGAGTCGTGTTGGACTGCCACGAACTCGGTCGGCGTTGCTTTGCCCGCCTTGACTTCGCGGCGCGCCCACCAGCGACCCGCGTCGTCCAGCCGGACGCAGGTGCCGTCGTACTTGCGCGTGGGGTCGCCTTCACCGGCGAGCACCCACGCACAGTCCGGGTGCACCTCACGAGTGACCCGGCGTAGATCGTCCGGGTCACGTACGAACAGCGTTGGGATCTTCTGCAAAGTCGCCTCCATCGGTGTCGAGCACATCGATGGTCGCAGGACTGTCCAGTCGATTACCTGCGCCTGCCGTCGTAATACCCGTACCGGTCACGGTGACTGTTGTAGTAGTGGTAGTACCAATAGGACCAGTAGCGGTCCTGATAGGACGGTCTCTGCGCGGGCGGCGGCGCAACAGTGGTCGGCGGCGGCGGTGCGGGCTTCTTCGGCTTGGGCGCCGGGGTTTGCTTGCGCGGTGGCGGTGGCGGCGGCGGCGGGACCGTCGAGGTCGCCGATGTCGCCGCGACCGGCGGCACAACCGGAATGAACACCGTTGGCGGTTTCTCATCTGTGGACGGGATGTAGCCGTTCAGCTCCTCAGCTTGCGGCACAATGATCTTGCCGCGCTGTGGTTCCGAACCGGACTGATTCGACATCGTCGTCGCGACGATGGCTGCCAGCACTCCCGACGTGCCAACGGCAGCCCAACTGAGCCTGCGCCTCACCAAATCGCCTCCCTCGCACTCCTGCGTGACAATGCGTAACCGGACCACAATGGATGGTCAAGCAGGCATGTGCGGGAGGCATCACGGACCGTCACTGGACCACACCGTGGCCCATTGCCTGGGGGATTGCGATTATCGCAACGCGGGTTTACCGTCTTCTGGCATGGATGTCACGGATGAGCTCCGGACGCGAGTCCGCGGGTTGATCCAGGCGATGCCAGGGGCGCAGCGCGACTTCGCCGCGGGCATCGGGTTGGACGAGACCAAACTGTCCAAAGCGTTATCGGGCGCCCGCCGGTTCTCCGCCGGCGAACTCGTCCGGATCGCGGAGTACAGCGGTGTCACGGTCAACTGGCTACTGAACGGTAGTGACGAGGCCAAGACGGTCACTGCGGTTCCGGCGCCTGCCGCGCGCTCGATCCGAGTGCCCACCGACCTCGAACCACGCCGCCGGATCCTGGAGACGGCGTGGCAGCTGATCGCCGAACGCGGCTACCACCGCGTCCGGGTCGCCGACATCGCCAAGGCATGCGGCACGAGCACAGCGACGATCCACCACTACTTCCCCACCAAAACCGAAGTCCTCAACGAAGCGTTGCGGCGCAACGTGAAACTCGCGTTCGACCGGCAGGTCGCCGAGTTGCACGCGGTGCAGGACGCTCATCAACGCCTGCTCAGACTGGTCGAACTGCAGCTGCCGAAGGACGGGCTGCTGCGGGACGAATGGTCGGTCTGGCTGCAGGTGTGGAACGAGAGCGCGATCAACCCGAAGATCCGCTCACTGTACTGGGATTCCTACGACCGCTGGTACAACACCATCGCCATGACCATCCGAAGTGGACAGGAACAGGGCGTGTTCCGGGTGCGGGACCCGGACAAGGCGACGGCTCAGCTCACCGCCTTGATCGACGGTCTCGGGATTCAGGTGCTGACCGGCCGACCGGGGAGTTCGGTCGCCGCGATGCGCGAGCATCTACACGACTTCATCGACCAGAACATTGCCGCGAAACCGGTGCGGTAAAGGGTATTAACGGTGCCGTTGGCTTGGTTGGGCGGCCCTCGGCCCCCCGGTTTCCAGTCTACCCAGCACCACCGACACAACTCGGACAACAAGGTCATCGAGAGCCGCGTTATCCACAGCTCAGCGCGGGCTCCGCCCCCGGTTTCCAGTCTATCGGGCACCACCGACAAGACTTGGGCCGCAAGACCATCAACTTCTGGGCTGTCCACAGGGCTTGCGGCGGCTGAAGTGACTGAAACCCGGCGCAGCCGCCAACGCAACACCCCGGCAGCGCACGAGTAGTGCACCGCGACCGCCACATTCTGCGGCCGAAGTGCCGCGTAAGGCCGCGGTCCGTCGTGCCGTGGGATTTGGCCATCAATCACCGCTTCTAGGAAGGGACGCCGTGAAGGACAGAGTGATCATCACCTGCGCGCTCACTGGCGCGGGAGACACCGTCAGCAAGAGCGAGCATGTTCCGGTCACGCCTGAGCAGATTGCGGCGTCTGCCGTCGAGGCCGCGAATGCCGGTGCGGCCGTGGTGCACATCCATGTCCGGGATGTCGAGACTGGGCAGGGGTCGCGGGATGTTGCGCTGTATCGGGAGGTTGTGGCGCGGATCAAGGATTCTGGCGTTGATGTCGTGATCAACCTGACCGCGGGGATGGGCGGTGATCTGGTCATTGACCAGGAGGATCCGCTCAAACCTGTCGACGGCACCGATCTGGTCAACGGGTTGCAACGCCTTCCACACGTCGAAGAGCTTCTGCCGGACATCTGCACCCTGGACTGTGGATCCCTCAATTTCGGGGAGGGCAGTCAGCTCTACGTGTCCACTCCGGACATGCTCAGGGCCGGCGCGCAACGGATCCTTGACCTCGGTGTCAAGCCTGAACTGGAGATCTTTGACACCGGGCATTTGTGGTTCGCCACCAAGATGATCGACGAAGGGTTGATCGCAAGCCCGCCGCTTTTCCAGCTCTGTATGGGGATTCCCTACGGTGCACCGGCCAACCCTGAGCTTTTGCAGACGATGGTGCACATGCTGCCCGATGACGCGCAGTGGGCGTCCTTCGCGATCGGGCGGGATCAGCTCAAGTGGGTGGCGCATTCCGCCTTGCTCGGTGGGCATGTTCGCGTTGGCCTCGAAGACAATCTCTATCTCAGTAAGGGTGTCAAGGCGACCAACGGGCAGTTGGTGGAGCGTGCGGTGAAGATCATTGAGGATCTCGGTGGCAGGACTGCGAGTCCTGACGAAGCTCGTGCTCAGCTGGGGTTGACGTGAAGACCGTGGCCTGTGTTGGCGCAGGCGTGATCGGGGGCGGTTGGGTCGCGCATTTCTTGGCGCGTGGCATGCGGGTTGTCGCGTGGGATCCCGCGCCGGACGCCGAGGAGAAACTGACAAGACTGGTTGACGCCGCCTGGCCCGCCTTGACCGAGCTTGGGCTTGCGGAACATGCTTCGAAGGACAATCTGAGCATCGTCAAGACGCTGGCAGAAGCGACCGCGGACGCCGAGTTCGTTCAGGAGAGTGCGCCGGAGAAGCTTGAGCTGAAACAGAAACTGCTCGCGGACATCGATGATGTCACGCCACCCCACGTGGTCATCGCCTCGTCGACATCCGGGTACGGCATGACCGAAATGCAGATCGCCGCGAAGAACCCTGGCCGGCTTGTGGTCGGGCACCCGTTCAACCCGCCCTACCTCATCCCCCTTGTCGAGGTTGTCGGTGGGAAGCTCACACAACGGTCAGCCGTCGAGCAAGCCGCTGATTTCTATCGGGAAACAGGCAAAACCGTGATCGTGATGGATCGGGAGGTGCCTGGGTTCATCGCGAACAGGCTGCAGGAGGCCATGTGGCGGGAGGCGTTGCACATGGTCGCCAACGGTGAGGCCACGGTCGAACAGATCGACCTCTCGATCACCGACGGCCCAGGTTTGCGATGGCCGATTCATGGTCCGTTGCTGACGTTTCACCTCGCCGGCGGTGAAGGCGGGATGGCGCACATGCTTGACCACTTCGGGCCTTCCCTGCAGTCCCCGTGGACCAGGCTCGAAGCGCCCGAGCTGACCGAACAACTGCGCGACAGCGTCGTTCAGGGCTGCCTTGCCGAAGCCGACGAGCGGTCCATCCAGGATCTTGTCAAGGAACGAGATCGGGCGATCATCGCGATTCAGCGAGCGGTGCGGGACAGCCATGCTTGAATTCCGCGATACGGTCCGGGACGAGTGGATCGACTACAATGGACACCTCAGCGAACCGTTCTACGTCATGGTTTTCGGCTTCGCCACGACCGCGATGATGGGTGACGCCGGCATCGACCCGAATGAGGGAAATTCGCTCTACACAGTCGAAGCGCATGTCCGGTACCTGCGTGAAGTCGCGCCGGAGGCCGAGCTGAAGGTCACCACTGTCGTGATCGATGTCGGTGCCAAGAAAGTCCGGTTCTGCCACGAAATGTACGTCGGCGACACCCTGGTCGCCACGGAGGAACTCCTCGCTTTGCATGTCCGGGACGGCAAAACCGCACCTTTTCCCGAGCATGCGCGGGAACGTCTCAGACACCATCTGTCCCCCGCCCCCGATTACGCAGGACGTGCTATTTCCTAGAAAGCCAAGCCTATGGCCGAATTACAGGTCAACCGCCGAGGGTTTCTCACACTGCTCGGCGCGACTCCCTTCCTCACCTCTTGTGGCGCGGGTCAGGCAGCCGTCGACCCGCCGACTGGGCCGCCCAGACGTGGTGGCACGCTGCGTGTCGGCGTGACCGGCGGCGGCGCCAAGGACACGCTCGATCCGCACATTCCCGCCACCAATCCGGACATCGCCCGCACGGTCAACTTGTTCGAGCCGCTCGCCCACCGCAATCACGAGTACAAGCTGGAAATGCTGGTCGCGGAGTCGATCACTTCGTCTCCTGACGCGCAGACGTGGACCGCGGTGATCCGTGACGGCATCCGTTTCCACGACGGGCGCCCGGTCACGCCACCTGACGTCGTGGCCACTTTCGAAAGAATCCTGGACCCTAAGGATCCCAAGGGTGGCGCGGCCAATCTGACCATGCTTGATCGGGTCATCGCGACCGGTGACCGGACGGTGGAGTTCCGGCTCAAGGAACCGTCTGCGGTGTTCGACGATCTAGTCGGCCAGTATGTGATGGGGATCGTCCCGTCCGATTTCTCGCCGGACAAACCGATAGGCACCGGGCCGTTCAAAGCGCGATCGTTCACCGCGGGTCTGCAAAGCGTCTTCGCACGCAACGACTTGTACTGGCGGCCAGGCGAGCCGTATCTCGACGAGCTGGTTCTGATCAACTTCACCGAGGACGACGCCAGGATCAACGCGTTGCTGTCGTCCCAAGTGGACGCCATCGATCAGGTTCCGGTCGCGCTGGTCGACGTGTTGCGCAGCGATCCCAGGATCCGCGTGCTGGACTCACCGACCGGGACTTGGCTGCCGTTCACGATGCGCACCGACCGGCCGCCATTCGACGATGTCCGGGTACGGCAGGCGATGCGTCTGGTCGTCGACCGCGAGCAGATGATCAACCAGGTGCTCAGCGGCCAAGGCCGGATCGGCAACGACCTGTACGCGCCGTTCGACGAGGCCTATGCCCGTGATCTGCCGCAACGCACCAGGGACATCGCCAAGGCCAAGCGCTTGCTCGCCGAGGCGGGCAAGGAGAACCTCGAGGTCGAACTGGTCACCGCGCCCATCCAGGCCGGTGCCGTCGAAGCGGCCCAGGTCTTCCAGCGCCAGGCGCAAGACGCGGGAATCCGGGTACGGATCAACCGCCTCGACACCACGACGTTCTTCGGCGACGACTACCTGTCATGGGATTTCGCCCAGTCGTTCTGGTACACGCGGAACTACCTCCCGCAAGTCGCGCAGGGGTCCATGCCGGACTCCCCGTACAACGAAACCCATTGGGCCGACCCGGAGTTCCAGGACCTGATCACGCGCGCACGAACCACAGTGGACAAGTCCACTCGGGACGGCCTGCTGGCACAGGCACAGCGGATCGAATACGAGCGCGGCGGCAACATCATCTGGGGCTTCATGAACCAGGTGGACGCGTATCAGGTGTACGTGGCCGGGCTGGTTCCCGACCGCACCGGGATCTCCTTGTCCGGCTACCAGTTCCGTCACGTCTGGCTGGGAGGTGCGCGATGACCCGCCTGATCGTTCGCCGGATCCTGGTCAGCCTCGCGGTGTTGTGGCTGGTCACCCTGCTCGTGTTCATCGCGACCCTGCTGCTGCCCGGCGACCCCGCCCGCGCGATCCTCGGCCAGCAGGCCACGCCCGAGCGGATCGCGGCCCTGCAGGACCAGCTCAACCTGAACGACCCCGTGTGGCAGCGGTACCTGGCATGGCTCGGTGGCGTGTTCACCGGCGACCTGGGCACGTCCACGGCCACCCAGGGCTCGGTCAACGCACTGCTCGGCGACCGGATCGTGGCATCGCTGGTGCTGCTGGTGGCCGCCGCGGTGATCAGCACGCCGGTCGGCCTGATTCTGGGCACGTGGACCGCGATGCGCCGGGGCAAAGTCGCTGATCACACGGTCTCAGGCATCAGCCTGGTGATCGCGGCCCTGCCGGAGTTCGTCATCGGCGTCGGGTTGATCGTGCTGCTGTCCACCACGGTGTTCACGATCTTCCCGTCGGTCACACTCGCCGCGCCGGGTGAGGCGGTCTGGGAAAGACCGATCCAGCTGGTACTGCCGGTCCTGACGTTGGTACTGGTCGTCACGCCGTACATCACCCGGATGATGCGGGCGACCATGATCGACGTCCTGGACAGCGGTTACGTCGAGATGGCGCGGCTGAAGGGCCTGCCCGAGCGCACGGTGATCACCAGGCACGCCCTGCCGCACGCGGTCGGACCGGTCGCCCAGGTGATCGCCCTGCAACTGGCGTGGCTGGCCGGCGGGGTCGTGGTGGTGGAGTTCCTGTTCCGCTACCCCGGGATCGGCCAGGCGTTGATCGACGCGGTGAACAACCGCGATGTCGAGGTGGTCCAGGCTGTCACGCTGCTGATCGCGGCGCTGTACATCGTGGTGAACCTGCTCGCCGACGTGATCGGCATCCTGACCAACCCCAAGCTCAGGACGACGCTATGACCACAATGGACAAGAAGACCGAGATGGCCGAGCCGGTCACGGTCACCCAACCGCCGGGTCTGTTCCGGCGCGCGTGGTCGTTCCGCCAAGCCAAGATCGGCGCGGCACTCACAGCTCTTGTGGTGATCGTGGCGATCGTCGGACCATGGGCCGGTCCGTGGATCACCGGATTCGAAGCGAACGACTTCGCCGGCAAACCGTTCAAACCCGACGGCATCGCAGGCACCGACGGCATCGGGCGCGATGTGCTCACTCGATTTCTAGCGGGTGGAACATCTCTTCTTCTCTACGCGGCGCTAGCGACGGCTCTCGGGGTTGTGCTCGGTGCGGCGCTAGGGATGCTTGCCGGGTACAGCGGAGGCGTTCTGGATAGCGTGATCATGCGCGGCAACGACGTGCTCATGTCCTTCCCGCAATTGGTGTTCGCACTCCTGGCGATCGCGATGATCGGACCGGAAGGCTGGCTGCTCATCCTGGTCATCGGGATAAGTCACGCATCGAGAGTCGCCCGGGTGGCACGGCAGGCGACGGTCACAGTCGTCGGCAACGAGTACATCCGCGCGGCCGAGATGTACGCGACCCCGCGCTGGCTCATCCTGTTGCGCGAGGTGCTGCCCAACATCACCGGGCCGCTGATGGTCGAACTCGGCCTGCGGCTGACCTATTCGATCGGATACGTGGCCTCGCTGTCGTTCCTCGGCCTCGGCATCCAGCCACCCGCGGCCGACTGGGGCCTGATGATCAACGAGAACCGGATCGCCCTGGTCGTCCAGCCGTGGGGCGTGCTGCTGCCGGTGCTCGCGATCGCCGTGCTGACCGTCGGCACGAACCTGATCACCGACTCGCTGGCTTCGGCCGCGGCCGGCCGGGAAGGCAAGCGATGAACCTCGTGGTGCAGAACCTGTCCGTGGAAACCGCCGACGGCGAGAAGATCCTCAACGGTATCTCGTACCGCATCGACTCCGGCGAGATCCTCGCTCTGGTCGGCGAATCCGGCTCCGGCAAGACCACGGCCGGTCTGGCGGCCCTCGGCCACTTCCGCGCCGGGCTGGTCAACACCGGCGGCACAGTCACGATAGACACCGACATCCTCGCTCTGAACGAGAACACACGGCGAGCGTTGCGCGGCAAGACTGTGTCGTATATCCCGCAGGATCCGGCGCTGTCGCTGAACCCGGGCATCCGGATCGGCAAGCAGATCCGTGAGGTGCTGGAGAACCATGGATTCGAGGCCGAGAACCGGGTCAAGGAGGTCCTCGAAGAGGTCGGCCTGCCCAGCGACCAGGCCTATCAGCGGCGATACCCGCATCAACTGTCCGGTGGGCAGCAGCAACGCGTCGGCATCGCGATGGCTTTCGCCTGCAGGCCGAGCGTCGTCGTGCTGGACGAACCGACAACCGGTCTGGACGTGATGACACAGTCCTTGGTGCTACGGACAATCCGCCAGCTCACCAAGGATCACGGCGCCGCCGCACTGTACATCACGCACGACCTCGCGGTGGTCGCCGAGATCGCCGACCGGGTAGCCGTGATGTATCGCGGGTCGATTGTCGAATCCGGAGAGACCATCAAGGTCCTGCGTACGCCGGAACATCCGTACACCAGGGAACTCGTCGCCGCCGTGCCCAGTCTCCACGGTGACTCCGAGATCGCCGCCTCCACTCAGGACGCTGTGCTTGCGGTTCAGAACATCTCGGTGTCCTACGGAGACACACAGGTCCTGCGTGGGATCGATTTGATCGTTAGGGCCGGAGAATGCGTCATGCTGCTCGGCGAGTCCGGATCGGGCAAGACGACGCTGTCCCATTGCATCTCCGGGCTGGCTCGCTACGGTGGCTCCATCACGCTGGCGGGCAACGAGCTGGCACCGTCCACAAAGGGCAGAACGAAGCAACACCTGCGAGACTTGCAGTACGTCTTCCAAAGCCCGTTCTCGTCGCTGAATCCACGTAAGACGATCGCGCAGTCGATCGAGGTGCCGCTGCTGCGGCTGACGGACATGTCCCGGGCGCAACGCCGGGACCGCGTCGCCGAGATGCTGGACCGGGTCCGGTTGTCGGCAGCGGCCGCGCACCGCCTGCCTGACCAGCTCAGTGGTGGTCAGCGGCAGCGCGCGGCCATCGCCCGGGCACTCGTGACGACACCACGGGTGCTTGTGTGTGACGAGGTCACGTCCGCGTTGGACGTGTCGGTCCAGGCCACGATCCTTGACCTGCTCGGGGAACTACGCCACGAGCTGGGCATGGCGATGTTGTTCGTCACGCACAACATCGCCCTCGCCCGGCAGGTCGCCGATCGAGTCGCGGTCCTGCGCGGTGGCGAGATCGTCGAGATCGGTGACGTCGATCGGATCCTGGACGATCCGCAGCACGACTACACCAAAGCCTTGCTCGCCAACACACCTAGCCTCTAGTCAGCTTCAGCAGCACGCCGCCGTTGCCGAACGGCACACCACCGCGGTTGCCGAGGACGTAGAGCTCACCGCTCGCGTCCTCGGCGAACCCGAAGACGGACAGCGTCTGCTCGAACGCGGCAGGCGGGCGGCTGGTGTCGGTCAGGCCCAAGCGCTTCGCGGCATCAGCGAAGCCTCGAGTGTCGACCACCCGCTGCAAGCCATGCCTGCGCTCCTCCAAGTACAGGATCCGGCCGTAGTTGTTGGTCGGCGCGGTCGTGCTGAACAGCCGGGACCACTCACCGAACACGTATTTGCCGCGCAGCTGCGGGATATCGCGACCACGATAGACGAACCCGCCGATGACCGAGTGGCCTTCGTGGTGCGTGTCGTACTGCGCGATCGGGTCCTGCAAGCCCGGCGGCACCGGACCGAACGGCGCGCGCTGGGCGAACCCGGGCTTGGTGCCGTTGGGGTTGAAGAAAAGCGTGCCCTCCTTGATCCGCCAGCCGTAGTTGCCGCCGTTGACGACCAGGCTGACCTCCTCGATGTCGTTCTGGCCCACGTCACCGACGTAAAGGTTGCCGCGGTCGAACGACAACCGCCACGGGTTACGGAAGCCGATCGCATAGATCTCGGCAACGAGCCCAGGCAGTCCGGCATACGGGTTGGTCGCCGGGATGCCGTACTGCTTGTTGGCGGAGTCGCGCTTGTCGACATCGATCCGCAGGATGTCACCAAGCGGGTTGGTCGGGTTCTGCGCGTTGCCACCGGCGTGGCCGACTTCTTCGTCATCGGCTCCGCCACCGTCACCGGTTGGCACGTAAAGCAATCCGTCTGGTCCGAACGCGACGTCGCCGGCGTTGTGGTTGAACTGCGGCCAGTCGATCCGCATGAGTTCCCTGCGGCTGGCCGGATCGACGCCGGCGGCCGTCATCTTCCACTCAGCGAGAACGTTCTGGTGGTCGGGCGCGACACCGGCTGGCAGCGTGGTCGGGAACGTCGGCGCGGCGGTGACCTTCTCGGACGTCCACGTGTAAAGCAGACCGTTGCGAGCGAAGTCAGGGTGGAACGCCGTGCCAAGGAATCCGCGCTCGTCGAAAGTGTTGGGTCCACCGACACCCAGCGGAACCAGGCGCGAGCTCACGTCAAGGACAGTCGTCCGCGCGCCGGTCTTCAGGTTGACGCTGACCAACTTGCCAACCTGATCGATGACGTACAACCGGTCGTCGTGGCCAGGTGCACGAACACCTTTGAGCGGGGCGGTGAGACCGTCGATGACCTTCGCGAGGCCGATCTTCACACCGCCGGTCGTCACCGGGGCGAAAATTGTGTTGTCGTAAGGGTCGTCCGGCGGATGCGCCAGCGCTGTCCCAGTGAGCGGGGACACCAGAAGCAGCACGGTCAACACACCGGAAAGCAGGGTTGTCCGTCTCATGGGCCCATCCTGCCGAGATGATCTCCACGAGGATATCCATTTGGTCCGATCCGGCACAATCAAGCCGACACAAGGAGGCATAAATGTTGGTCGAGTTGGCGGTAGGCGACGCTTACGGCGCCGGTTTCGAGTACGCGCCCGCGGGTTTTGTGGCCGCGCGCAACGACTTGATCGGATACGTCCAACACGGAAAACACTTAGGTATCAAGCCAGGCCAGTACACAGACGACACCCAGATGACCATCGCGGTGGCCGAGGCCCTGGTGTCCGGCGAGGACTGGACGCCGCAGAACCTGGCTTCGAGATTCGTCGAGGCGTTCCAACGAGATCCTCGCGAGGGGTACGCGGGCCGGTTTTACCAGTTCCTGCAAGAGGTTCGGGACGGGACAGAGTTCTTGGCCCGGATCCGCCCGGACAGCGAGAAGAGTGGAGCGGCTATGCGGGCTGGGCCTGTTGGGCTGCTGCCGAGCGTCGCCGACGTGATGCACCACTCAGCGGTACAGGCCCGGGTCACTCATGACACGCCGGAAGGTGTTGAGGCGGCTCAGGCCGCGGCTTTGGCTGTGCACTACTGCCACTACGGGTTGGGGCCGGTGGCTGAGGTTGGCAAGTGGATCGATGGGCAGGTTTCTCGTGGGGGTTGGGGCCGGGTTTGGCGCGGGAAAGTCGGCTCGAAGGGACGGATGAGCGTCACGGCGGCTCTGACTGCCTTGGCTGGCAACACAAGTATGAGTGAGTTGCTTCGGGCTTGCGTCGCGTTCACGGGGGATGTGGACACAGTGGCGACTGTCGCACTGGCCGCGGCGTCCAGGTCCGCGGAGTACACACAGGACCTTCCGGTGTCCCTAGTGGATGGTTTGGAGAACGGAAGGTTCGGCCGAAAGTTCCTCGAAGATCTGGATGCCCAGCTGCTGCAAGGCTGACAGCTATCGGGAACCTGCCCCTCTTCCTGCCGCGGCCGCGCAAAGGGGTCCCCGTGTCAATCACGCCGCCCCAGCCACCGACAGACCGGGCAGCTCCCCGGAGCCATCGGCCGGTACACCTTTCCTCCGGCGCTCTGCTAGGCAAACGACATCAAGCCATCCCATACTTCCAGAAGTGAAGCCGCCGCTTGCAGCAATTCCCGATAAACCGGACAAGGTGTCGCTGATCGGGCAACCGGACCCGATATGGTCAGGATCGTCACGACGAGGCCGATGGGGAGCGCCAATGCGGAAACACCTCCTGGCAGCACTGGCAGTGGCAGCGTTGACGGCGTGCACCACGCCGGGCACCGACCAACCCGCGGCCGGCAACGCCGACAAAGTCACGTACCTGACGTCGTTCAGCACGTTCGGCCGCGACGCGTACGCCTATGTGGCACAGGAAAAGGGCTACTTCAAGGAGGCCAACCTCGACGTCACGATCAACCCCGGCAGCGCGACCGTCGACGTGCTCAAACTGGTCGCGAGCGGGCGTGCTGACTTCGGCGTCGGCGACTTCACGGCGACCGCGATCACCGTCGCGAAGGAGAAACTGCCGGTCACTACCGTCGCCATGATCCACCAGAAGTCGCTGGCGGCGATCGTCTCGTTGACCGACAAGGGCATCAAGGCTCCCGCCGAGCTGATCGGCAAACGCATCGGTGACCAGCCGGGATCGACCAACCAGCTGATGTTCCCGGTCTACGCCAAGCAGGCCGGGATCGATCACACCAAGGTCGAGTTCGTGCCGTCCGCTCCCCCGGCGCTGCCGCAACTGCTCGCGGCGGGCCAGGTCGACGGGATCGGCCAGTTCGTCGTCGGCGTGCCGCTGATCGAGAAGGCCGCGCAGGGCCGCAAAGCCAATGCGCTGCCGTACGGCGATCTTCTTCCTGATCTCTACGGCAATGCCTTGGTCACCCAGAAAGATCTGCCGGCCAAGAATCCCCAACTGGTCGAGCGATTTCGTGGGGCATTGTTGAAAGGCCTGACGTATTCCATCGAGCACCCCGAGGAGAGCGGCCAGATTCTGAAGAAGTACCAGCCGACTCAGGACGCGGCGGTGGCGGCCGCCGAGGTCTCGTTGATGCAGCCGTATGTCCGGCCGACGGACGGGCCGGCGGGTCGCGCGGACGAGTTCCGTGTGGCCAGGACGATCCAGCTGCTGGTGGAGGCCGGCGCGATCCCGGAGAGCTCGGTGACCTCCAAGGATCTCGTGGCCGGGTCATGATCGAGATCACTGGGGTGCGCCACACGTTCGGAGAAGTCGAGGCACTCGCCGGAATCGACCTGTCCATCGCGGCACACGAATTCGTCACGCTGATCGGCCGATCCGGTTGCGGGAAGTCGACGCTGCTGAGGATCATCGCCGGACTGCTTGCGCCGAGCGCGGGGAAGGTCGCGGTGAACGGCGAGCCGGTGGCCAAGCCTCGCCGGGACGTTTCGTTCATGTTCCAGCAACCTGCTTTGCTGCCATGGCGTTCCGTACTGTCCAATGTGATGCTTCCGGTGGAGATCTTCGGTCTCGACCGGCGTGGCTACACCGACCGTGCCCACGAACTGCTCGCCGCGGTCGGGTTGGCAGGCTTCGAGAAACGCCTGCCGCACGAGCTTTCCGGTGGCATGCGGCAACGAGTCTCGTTGTGCCGATCGCTCATCCAAAACCCGGCGGTGATGCTGATGGACGAGCCGTTCTCCGCACTGGACGCGCTGACCAGGACCGAGCTTTCCGAATTACTGCAACGGATCCAGCTGGAATATTCGGCCACGATCGTGTTCGTCACGCACTCGATCGACGAAGCCGTGCTGTTGTCCGACCGGGTCGCGGTCATGACACCGCGTCCGGGACGGATTCACAGGATCGTCGAGGTCGACATCCCTCGGCCACGCACGCTCGGTCGTAACGCGCACGCGGCCGACGTGGCCAGGATCAGCAACGAACTGCATGACCTGTTGGCGCCGGCATGAAGGTGATCCTGCCGATAGCCGGCCTCGCTGTGGTGATCGGTCTGTGGTGGCTGGCCACGATCGTGTTCTCGATCGAACGGTACCTGGTACCCAGCCCGAAGGACGTCTTCGATGCTTACGTGGCACAGCAAGGGTTCCTGCTCGACCAAGCGGGCGTCACGCTGTTGGAGACCATCCAGGGCTTCGTGCTCGCGCTGGCCGCCGGTGTGCCGATCGCGCTGCTGATCGTCTGGTCGAAGATCCTCGAGCGGATGATCTACCCGCTGCTGCTCGCGGTGAACGCGGTACCGAAGATCGCCATCGCGCCGATCCTGGTGGTGTGGCTGGGTTTCGACATGCTGCCCAAGGTGATCATGGTGTTCCTGGTCTGCTTCTTCCCGATCGTGATCTCGACGGCGTCCGGGATGAAGTCGACCCCGGCCGAACTGGTCGAACTGCTGCGGTCGATGGACTGTTCACGCTGGCAGGAGTTCTTCAAGCTACGGCTGCGCTACGCGATGCCGCAGGTGTTCGTCGGGATGAAGGTGGCGATCTCACTCGCCGTGATCGGCGCGGTGATCGGTGAATTCGTCGGCGCGAAAGCAGGTCTTGGTTACGTGATCGTCCAATCCGGAGCCAGCGCAGACACCTCGCTGGCGTTCGCGGCCATGGCGTTGCTCGCGGTGATGAGCATTGTGTTGTTCTACGGACTGGTCATGCTGGAGAAAATCCTGCTGCCGTGGGCGGAAGGAGACTAACCCTTTTCGACGACCCATGCGGCGATCTGCGCGCGAGAGGCGAATTTGAGCTTGCGCAGGATGTGGTCGACGTGCACCTCAGCGGTCCGCCGGGAAATGTTCCGCTCGCCCAACGTCGAATCAACCGTTGGCCGGTCGGGCACGGCGTACATCGAGGCCACCTCCGCTGTGTGCGAGGTTCAACCGTCCTGGATCAGCAGCGTGTCCGGCAATTCGGCAAAATACGTACGGGTCCCGATCGGCGTACGTATGTCCTCTGTCGAGGTAAGTGATCGACTCACCCCGTGGTGATGTTGACCTCGATACTCGGTCAGCGCGCCGAGCCGGTGTCCGGTTCTCGGACACAAGTCGTCGTTTCGCGATGAAGGATCATCGACGGTTTGCCTGGGCTGCCTTTGCCGCCGCTCACTCGTGGGCAAGAGCAGGCAGGTTGCATGCCCTTGCTCACGACTCAGTAAGGACGTTCCCCGTTGGCGATCTGTGCCAGCGTGTCGCGCAAGAAGCTCTGGACGTGAATCCACAGCCCGGCGCCCAGCGAGATCCGGGCGATCCCCAGTTCGGCGAGGGCGGCGAAGTCCGGGCCGCCCGGCAGGTACACCGCGTTCACCGAGGCCGGTGCGACCGCTTCGGTGAACTCTTTCAGCACCTCGACGTCGTGCACCATGATCGGGTAGACGCAGTCAGCGCCAGCCTCGAGATACGCACGTGCTCGCGAGATTCCCTCGTCGAGCACGGCCTTCTGGTCATCGGCCTGGACGAACACGTCAACCCTTGCGTTGACGACCAGGTCCGGGGCCGCGGCCTTGAGGGCCGCGACCCGGTCGGCTTGCTTGCCGGTCTCGACGAGCCCACCGCCGCTCGCGTGGTCGGTGTCCTCGAAGTTGCAACCGGCCACGCCGATGTCGGTAAGGCGGTTGGCCAGCTCCGCTTCAGGCAGGCCGTAGCCGCCTTCGACGTCGATGGTCACCGGGACCGACACCGCACGGGTGATCTGGGCGAACGCCGCGAACGACGTCTCGACCGGCGTGCCGTGGTGGTCGGCGTAGCCGAGGGATTCCGCGACGGCGAAGGAACCCGTTGCCACGACCGGGAATCCGGCCTGCTCCACGAGTTTCGCCGACGCCGCGTCCCACACGTTCGGCAGTATCAGCGGGTTTCCTGGCACGTGCAGTGCCTTCAGGTTCGATGTGGTCATTCCTCAGGCAGCTTCGGGCGGCCGGGCACGTTGACCCGGTTGAATGAGTTGATCACGACCGTCATCCAGATGACGGCCTGGTACTGCGCCTCGTTGAAGACCTTCATAGCACGCTCGTAGAGGTCCTCCGGTACTTCTTTCGTGTCGGCGAGGCGTGTCAGCACCTCGGTCAGCTCAAGCGCGACCCGCTCCTCCTCGGTGAACAGGTCGGTTTCCCGCCAGGCGTCCAGCACGAACAGCCTGCGGGCGTTCTCGCCGTACTTGATCGAGTCGCGGGTGTGCATGTCCAGGCACATCGCGCAGCCGTTGAGCTGAGACGCGCGAATCTTGATCAACTCGAGCAGCAACTGGTCCACGCCGGCCTCGATGCCGGCCTGCTCGACTTCCTGGCCCATCGCGACAAGCGCCTTGAAGGCCTTCGGGATACCCATCGTGGTCTGGATTCGCTGTGTCATGACAGCAACGCTATCCGGAACTTGTCCACATCCGAGGTCCAGTTCCGGGTCGAGACCGTGGTCCAGTTCGGTTGCCGCGGGTGCCGCCGGATGCGACGATGCTGACCTTCTTCCGGCGAACAAGGAGAGATCCGGTGGCTTCCAGACTCAACCCGTACATCAGCTTCAACGGCGACGCCCGGCAGGCGATGGAGTTCTACGCGAGCGTTCTCGGAGGACAACTCGACCTGCGGACATTCGGCGAGTACGGCATGGCGGGAACCCCGCAGGAGAACCAGATCATGCACGGCCAGCTGGAGACACCGAAGGGCTACACCCTGATGGCGTCCGACACGCCGCCCGGCATGGACTACAACCCCGGCACCAACATCACCGTCAGCCTCAGCGGTGAGGACGTGGACGACCTGCGCGGCTACTTCACCGCGCTGTCCGAGGGCGGCACGGTCACGGTGCCGTTGGAGAAGCAGATGTGGGGTGACGAGTTCGGCGCGCTGGTCGACAAGTTCGGCATCAACTGGATGGTCAACATCACCACGGGGTGAGAGGACGTACCTCGCCCGGCGCACTCGACCACTTGTCGCCCCACGCCACCCTCGTTAGAAGCATGTCCGGGGTGCGCGGCTAGCACGATCACACGTCATCGGAGAACCGGGCGTGGGGTGACGAGTTCGACATCAGCCGGTCAACATCACGAACGGACAGGCAGCATCCGCCCACCACTCACTTTCGCGACTCAAGCAAGGAACATCACTGCCGCTGGACTAGCGGCGGCAACGGCAAAGGCAGTCCAGGCAAACCGTCGATACTGACGGCGATGTGGTCCTTCTTCGCGAAGTAGGCGCTCAACGACTCGTCGTCCTCGCGGGCGAACCGGCGGCGGTGCAGGTCGCGGTCCTCTTCATAGGTCATCAACGGGACCGCGTAGCCGCACGTGTCCCGGATCAACTCGGCATGCACGACGATGATCGCGCGCAGGCCGTGCTCGGTCATGTCGGAGAAATGCTTGGCTAGGTCTGGGAAGCGGGCGTCGTCGCGGAACACCGGCTCGCCGCGGCCGTGGATGCGCACGATGTTCGGTGGCCCTTGGAACGCGCACCACATCAACGTGATCCGGCCGTTCTCCCGGAGGTGGGCGATGGTTTCCGCGTTGCTGCCCGCGAAGTCCAGGTACGCCACGGTTCTCGAGTCGATCACCGCGAAGGATCCTTTGAGTCCCTTGGGTGACAGGTTGACCGTGCCGTCGTTCCGCAGTGGCGCGGTCGCTGTGAAGAACATCGGCTGCCCGCTGATGAACGTGCGCAGGCGGTCGGTGATCGCTGGATACGTCTTCCCCATCGCCTCATCATGTCAGGCATGTCATCCCAATTGAGGACGCCCCGCGACCTATTTCCCCCATAGTGTCCGGTTCATGACGATTCTGGTAACGGGCGCGACCGGCAACGTCGGGCGCCACCTTGTGGCGCAACTGGTCGAAAGTGGACACCGTGTTCGCGCGTCGTCCCGCAACCCGGCGACGGCGAACCTGCCCGCCGAAGCCGAGGTTGTCGCGGGGGATTTAACTGACGCCACAAGCCTCGCATCGGCCTTCGACGGTGTAACGGCCGCACACCTGATCAACTTCAACGGCGCGGACGGGTCTCCGTTGACCAACGGCGCTGAGATACTGGCCGCGGCCAAGGGCGTCGAGAAGGTGACCATCCTCAAAGGAGAGCGTGACAAAAGCCCGCTGGAGGAGGCAGTCGAGGCCAGCGGTCTGGAGTGGACAGCCATCGCACCGGGCGAGTTCATGTCCAATGTGCTCGAATGGGCCGACTCGATCCGCACGGAAGGCGTTGTCCGCGAGGCTTTCGGTGACGTCCAGAGCGCGATGGTGCACGACGCTGACATCGCAGCCGTCGCCGCGACCGCGCTGACCACACCGGGCCACGCGGGCAAGCTGTACATGGTGACCGGGCCGGAGGCGTTGACCCATGCCGACAAGGTCCGCATCCTCAGTGAGGTTCTCGGCCGCGACATCAAGTACGTCGAGCTGAGCAGGGACGAAGCCGTGCAGAGGTGGCGCGAGCTCGGTTATGCCGACGAGTTCATCGCGTTCTTTCTTGACCTGATGGACAATCCGGTCGAGGAAGCGCGAACCGCCCAGCCCACGGTCGAGCGTGTCACCGGCAAGCCCGCACGGCCCTTCGCGCAATGGGTACGGGAGAACGCGGCGGCGTTCAGTTAGTTACGCCAGGACTTCCGCGCCGAACGCACCGCTTCGCCAAGCCTGCCGGTCCATTCCACGAAACCGAGGACAGCTGCGCCGATGCCCCCTGCGACCGGCAGGAGCACCGGCCAGTTGTCCGGCCACCACTGGCCGACACGCCCAGATCCATGTCGAACGTCTTGGGATACACCACCTGGCCGCGCTTCCACTTGCTGATGCCCTGCTCGCAGTCCGCCATGAAGTCGTCGAGGGAGGTCACCGGCGGGCTGCTCGTTGATGTGGACGGCTCAGCTCAGATCCGTTTTACGGCCGCGTCCGTACCGGATCGACAAGGCACCCGATCGGCCTAACCGGGATCTCATGCCAGACTGGAGGCATGAAAACGCTGCTCAACGTCATCTGGCTGGTGCTCTGCGGCTTCTGGATGGCCATCGGCTACGTGGTCGCCGGGATCATCTGCTGCGTCCTGATCATCACGATCCCGTTCGGGCTCGCGTCGTTCCGGATCGCCAACTACGCGCTCTGGCCGTTCGGGCGCACGATCGAGCAGCGGCGGGAAGCGGGCGCCATGTCGGTGATCGGCAACGTGATCTGGTTCGTCTTCGCGGGCTGGTGGCTGGCGCTCGGGCACCTCGTCACCGGGTTCCTGCTGTGCCTGACGATCATCGGGATCCCGCTGGCCATCGCGAACTTCAAGATGATTCCGATTTCCCTGGTCCCGCTGGGTTCCCAGATCGTTCCGACGGACTGACCGGCAGCACGACGGTGCCCTTGACCAAGTCCACTCTGGACGGCGGGGCACCTTGTGCGTCCTCTTCCCGCATGATCGCGACGGAATCGCGGTGCTCGAGCTGCATGCGCTTCGACCCGTAGAAGGTCGCGGTGAACTCGTTGATGTACGTCTCGGCCAGAGGTGTCCCGCTCTGCTTGTCGCGCTTCTTCCTGATCAGCTCCCACGAGCCGACGATGATCAGCAGCAACACGGCGGCTGGGCCGCTCAACGCCAGTGCAGTCTCCACACCACACCCAACGACCCGGCGGCCATACGGGTTCCGTCGGAGCTTCTTTCCTACGCCGCCGTAGTTATCACCTGTGTCCGGCGGTGATCGCGGGTGCGCCGGGCGGAGTTGGCAGTGAGAGGGTCTGCGCGAATCCCGCCTCGATGAGGAAGTCCCGTGCTCGCATATCGTCGAGCAATGTGCCGCCGTAGACCGCGGTTTGCAGGCGGCTCAACGCGGCACTTCCTTCGTTGGCACGGATTTTGGCGTGTCCCATGATCACCCAACCGCCTGGGATCAGCGCCTCTCGGATGCGCTTGAGTCCTTCCCGCAATGCGGGTCCGGACACAAAGGGCGCCGGGATCCACGCGAGACTGTAAGTGTCCACTTCGGTCAGGTCACCGACGTCCTGGTTGCGTAGTTCGACACGGTGCGGGACCGTGCTTTCGGCGACGTTCTGCGCGGCGAGTTTCAGTGCGCTCGGCATGATGTCCAGGCCGACGACGGTCAGCGCGGGGAACAGTTCCGCGTACGCGATCGCCAGCGCGCCAACACCGGTCCCCACGTCCAGCATCCGGGCGCCTGGCCGGGCGAGCAGGGCGTCGAGGCCAGGCAGCAGGGGCAGGGTGACGTCCTTGAACAGCCGGGCGCCCCGCGCGCTGAGCCGTCCCTGGGCCTGCATGGTCTCCTCGGATTGATCGGCCCATGGCCGGTCGCCACGCAGCAGCGCGCCGGACTGGAGGATGGCTGAGGCTGCTTGGGCCGCGAGGCCCTGACGGACGGTCACCGGGTCGTTCTCGGCACTCAGATCGACGTCAATGCCCAGCGAGTGCAGCAAAGTCAGCGACGCATCGCGCAGGTCGGGCGGTGTGTTGGTGCGCAAGGCGAGCACGAGCGCGGCCGCCGACCAGATCACCTGATCGTTGGCCTGGATGCGGGACTGCAGGTCCTGAACGGTGGTCATGCCGAAATATACGTGCGCACCGGCCATTGATATCCCGGGATGGTGCAAACGTGTCACTAAAATCGGCGCTGGTAACAGACCACGAGGAGTGACAGATGCATCCACTTGGGCCGCCGCCGGAGGAACAGCACTGGGTGGACACGGCAGCTGAGCTCGCGCGGGAATTCGCCAAGACCGCGGCCGCGTACGACGAAAGCACCGAGGTCCCGCGGGCCAATCTCGAAGCACTGCACGCCAGCGGCCTGGATCGCGCGTTGCTGCCAAGGGAATTCGGTGGTGAGGACCTCAGTTACCGTAGCTACGGCGAGATTGTCCGGTTGCTCGCGGCTGGATGTCCGTCTACCGCGTGCATCTGGGTCATGCACGTCGGCGCCGCGATCGGCCTCGTGCAAATGTCGGCGCCCGAGTCGGCCAGGTTCTACGCGGACGAATACATCGCCGGCCGCCGCTTCGCCAACGCGTTGAGTGAGCCGAGTGGAGGCAACCTTTTCCTGTTGCCCCAACAACACGCACATCCGGCCGACGACGGATTCCGGCTGTCTGGGGCGAAACGGTTCACCTCGGGCTGCGAGATCGCCGACCATTTTCTGGTGAACGTGCTGATCGACGACACGCCTACGTTTTTCGGAGTCCCCGCCGGCGAAACGATCAAGTATCTGCCGATCGGCGACACAATGGGCTTGCGCGCCAACGGAAGCCGCCTGGTGGAGTTCCGTGACACGCTTCTGCGTTCGGAACGGCGTTGTCCTCCGCCGACAGGCCACCGTCCTAATCGGATCGGTGGTGGTCTCGCGTTCTTGTCTCTTGGCGTCGCGGATGCCGCGATCGCCGCGCTGATCGAGCACGCGCGTACCCGCACGATTCCCACGACCGGTCAGCCGCTCGCCACCATGCAGTGGCTCCGGTTCGACTTGGCCGACGTGCACAGCCGCCTTGAAGCGGCGGGCATGTACGCGCGGCACATGACGTGGCTCGCTGACCAGAACGACCTGGAGTTCAACCCCGCGACCATGCGCGCGAAACTCCTGGCCAACCAGGTCGCCGTGGATGCCGCGCAGCTGGCGCTCAAAGCCGGTGGCGGATCGGGTTATCTGAGTACCTCGCCGATCCAACGGATCCTGCGTGACGCTTACGCGGGCTGGGTGATGGCGTACTCGGTCGAGGTGTGCCGTGACCGGCTGAGCGCGGATCTCTTCCAGGACGGAAATGGCTGATCGGCCGATCCAACGCCTTCACCCGAGTACTCGCCAGGCACGCTGCGGGTTCCCAGGTGGCGGGCCCAGATTGGCCTCGACACGCCCCGGCTCAACGGTTGGGGAATAACCCGATAGAACGGAAGTCGGGGTTGTGGTCACGTAGCAAGATCCCTACAGTGACCGAACGTACCCCCGGAGTAACCCATCCGGGCTAACCCCCTTTCACCACCGGGAGAGGTAATGCGGCCGGTCGTCCTCGCCATCGTGACCGCCCTGCTCGCGTCCCTGTCCGGCTGCGGCCTGCTCGGCGGCTCGTCGGACTCCGACAAGGCAGGGCCGACGGACAAGGTCGAGAAGTCCACGATCCGGCTCGGCCTGCTGCCCGTGGTCGACGTGGCATCGGTTCACCTGGCCATCCAGGAGGGCTACTTCCAGCAGGAAGGCCTGGACGTCAAGCTGATCAACATCCAGGGCGCCGGTGCCGCGATCCCCAACCTGGTCAGCGACAAGTCCGACTTCGACATCGTGTTCGGAAACTACCTCTCGTTCTTCAACTCCCAGGCCAAGGGCGTCGCGCAGAACGTCGAAGGCCTGAAGTTCGTCGCGGACGGCTACGTGGCCAAACCGAACACCTGGATGGTGCTCGCCGGCCCGAACTCGACGGCGAAGAAGATCAGCGAGCTGCCAGGCAAGAAGATCGCGGTGACGACGAAACAAAGCCTGGCGGAAGTGAGCATCCGTTCGGTGCTGAAGGTCAACGACGTCGACGCCAACCAGGTGACCTTCGTCGAAATGCCGTACACCGACATGGGCGCGGCGCTCGAAGCAAACCGCGTCGACGCGGCATTGCTCGCCGAACCGTTCATCACACAGGCCGCGAAGACCTACGGCGCAGTCCAACTGTTCGACGCGGCCTCGGGCCCGACGGCAGAACTCCCGATCGCCGGCTACGGGACGACGGGCAAGTTCGCCAGGGAGAACCCGAAGACCATCGCGGCATTCCAGCGGGCGTTCGCCAAGGGGCAGGAGGCGGCGGGCGCGGACCGGTCGAAGGTCGAGAAGTTGTTGCCGGGGTACGCCAAGATCGACCCGCAGACCGCGGCGCTGGTGAACCTCGGTGGCTTTCCGAGCAGGCTGGAAGCCAGCAGGCTGCAGCGGATCCCTGACCTGATGCTTGAGTTCGGCATGCTGCAGCAGCGGCTCGACGCGAACACCATGATCTTGTCGAACCCGAGCTCACCAGGCCGATAGCCGCAGTCAATGTTCCTGTGGACCAACGGTCTTCGCTCAGGCTGAACTGTCGGTGCCCCCGGTAGAGTGGAAACCGGGGGTGGAGCCCCGCGCCTGTGGGTGGAGAACTCGACCACGTTCAGGTAGCCGGTGATGGCGGTTTCCTTCGACATCTTTTGCTGGAACTGCAAGGCGATCCGCGCCTCGCGCAATGGTGGATCCCTGGGCCCTAGCTCCTGTGGGTAACTCTTCTGTCGGTGGTCTCGCCGCGCAGGTTCTGTCGGTGGTTCTCGATAGACTGGAAACCGGGGGCCGGGGGCCGCACTTGTTGGCGTCAACCACCCGAAAAGTTGCCCCTGAGCAGTGGTACCGTTTGTGCATGATTGTTGCTGGTTCGGTGGTGTGGCGCGGCCCGTCTGAGTAGACGGTCCGTTCGTTCCCTATCGAATCGAGCCGTCTTCGGACGGCCGCCTTGCTCTTCCGACCGCCGAGGACGGCTCCCACTGGCTTTGGGAGTCCAGGTGGAGACCATCATTGAGGTCGGCGACCGGCTGACGGCCGACCATGCGGTGAAGTTGGCGCGGCAGGATCGGATTCTGTTGTGGCGCGGTGATTTCCGCAATGCCCTGCAGCTGCTCGCGGCCATGAAACGCAGGCTCAGCCGCGTTCGGCGCGAAAACACCCCGGCGAAGACCTTTCACAGCTACCGCAAGGCCACGTCCCGGCGCGCTCATCTGCTCAGCCGGGTCCAGGTCGACGTCAGCCCCGACTTCACACTCGACCTGCCGCACGCACCCGACGTCACCAAGGCGTGCAAGCAAGCATTTGGCCAGGCCACCTACAAACACCGCATGCCGTTGACCGAAATCCTGGGCGCGCTAGGGGCTCATCGGTGGCGCGAAAAGGGTGTGAACGTGCCGGCGCTGGGAAGCAAGATCCATCCGCATTACGGCGTTTTCGCGCCGACAAGGCAGGAATACCTCGATCTTGTCAACAAAGCGCCGTGGCCGAATCCGCACAAGGCATTCGACATAGGAACGGGAACTGGCGTCCTGGCAGCGATGCTGACCAAGCGAGGCGCCAACAACGTTGTGGCCGTTGACATTGAGCCGCGTGCCGTGGAGTGTGCGCGCGACAACGTCGTCAGACTGGGGCTCGACGAGAGGATTGAAATTCAGCACCAGGATCTGTTCCCACGAGGCAAAGCGGATCTTGTCGTGTGCAATCCGCCCTGGTTGCCTGGGGCTGTCTCGGCGCCACTGGACGCCGCCATCTACGACCCGGATTCCCGGATGCTCAAAGGTTTCCTCAGCAAGCTCCCCGACCACCTGACCGACGGCGGCGAAGCGTGGTTGATCATCTCCGATCTTGCCGAACGCCTGGGACTGCGAGCACCGACCGAAAAGCTGATCGCCGAGGCAGGTCTCAAGACCCGCGACCGGTTGACTATCCGCCCACGGCACAAGACGCGCCCGGACGACCCGCTCGCCGAATACCGGGCTGCGGAAATCACGTCACTCTGGCGGATATGTCACATGGTGTAACCGTTGAAGTACACGACACCCCGTAGCGTCCCGTGACCGGCGCCACAGCTGTCCACATAGAACTCTTTAGCAGAAACCGCTGGGGAACGCCAACTTCCGCTCGGCACGTCCGAACCGTGGAACGATTTGGTTCCACGCACCCCGATTGTGGAAAGTGGCAGCCGATCTTCACAAAGCGCAAGCACCAGGGGAAAGGCAGTCATGGCCGAGCAGGAGAACACACTGTCCGGGCTCCCGGAGAAGCCGAAGCGCAACCGGGGCCTGCTGATCGGCATCGCGGTCGTGGTGGTCGTCGCGATCGCCGCGGTGGTTGTGCTGTTCGCCACACGCGGATCCGACAACGCGGCGGACGGCCGCACCACGGTCCGGATCGGCACCACCGAAGCGGGCGCGGAGTACTGGAGCACCTTCCGTGATCTGGCCGCGCAGCAGAACATCGACCTGCAGGTGGTCAGCTTCAGTGACTACACGCAGGCCAACCCGGCGCTGTCGCAGAGCCGGATCGACCTGAACCTGTTCCAGCACTTGCTGTTCCTGACCAACTACAACGTGGCGAACAACGACACGCTGACGCCGATCGCGTCGACCTACATCGTTCCGCTGTCGCTGTACTCGCGTAAGCACGCAGGAGTCGCGGACATCCCGACCGGTGGCACGATCGCGATTCCGAACGACCCGACCAACCAGGCGCGGGCGTTGCTGGTGCTGCAGAAGGCGAACCTGATCGTGCTCAAGGGCGGCGGCAACGTGCTCTCCACGCCAGCCGAGATCGACAAGGACCGGTCCAAGGTCACGGTGACTCCGGTCGACGCCGCGCAGACGGTCGCCTCACTGCCCTCTGTGGACGGTTCGATCGTCAACAACAACTTCGCGCTCAATGGTGGTCTCGACCCGTCGAAGGCGCTGTTCGCTGACAACCCGGCGGATCCGTCCGCGGAGCCGTACATCAACGCGATCGTCGCCCGCGCCGCCGACAAGGACAACGCGGTCTACGCCAAGGTCGCGCAGATCTACAAGGACCCGCGCGTGGCCGAGAAGGTCAAGGCTGAGTCGAAGAACACCGCCGTGCTCGTCGACCGTCCCGCGGCCGACCTGACCGCGATCGCCGCCCGCCTTGCCGACACGATCCGCGCCAGCCGCTCGTGACCAGTCCAATCATCGAATTCCGGGACGCTGGCAAGAAGTTCGGCGACGTGACCGCGCTCGCCGGTGTCGATCTGAGCATCGACGCCGGCGAGATCTACGCGGTCATCGGCCACTCCGGCGCCGGAAAGAGCACACTGGTCCGGCTGATCAACGCCTTGGAACGGGTTACGTCCGGCTCCGTCCTGGTCGACGGCGTGGACATCACCACCCTGTCCGAACGGCGGCTGCGCGAAGTCCGGCTGGGCATCGGGATGGTGTTCCAGCAGTTCAACCTGATGCGCTCGCGCACGGTCTTCGGCAACGTCGCGTATCCGCTGAAAGTCGCGGGCTGGGCGAAAGCGGACCGGGAACGCCGGGTCACCGAGCTGCTGAAGTTCGTCGGGATCGCCGACAAGGCCTGGCAGTACCCGGATCAGCTGTCGGGCGGGCAGAAGCAGCGCGTGGGCATCGCGCGCGCACTGGCGACCAACCCGAAGATCCTGCTGGCCGACGAGTCCACCAGCGCGTTGGACCCGGAGACGACCGATGAGGTCCTGCGCCTGCTCAAGCGGGTGAACAGCGAGTTCGGTGTGACGATCGTGGTGATCACGCACGAGATGGAGGTCGTACGCGAGATCGCCGACCGCGTCGCTGTGCTCAAGGACGGCAAGGTGATCGAGCACGGCCCAGTGCGTGACGTGTTCGCCGCGCCCCAACAACCGACGACGAAAACGTTCGTCGAGACCGTACTGCGGGCCCGTCCCGACTCCGCCGACCTGGCGAGGATCCGGGAACGGCACCCCGGGCGGCTGGTGATCGCGCGGGTGAGCGACGACCGGCGGATCGGCCCCGTGCTGTCGGAGGCGATCAGCCGCTACGACGTGCGGTTCGAGGTGGTGCACGGCGGCGTGAAGGAGCTCGGCAGCACGTCCTTCGGCAGCCTGACGCTCGAGCTGATCGGCGCGGACGCGGCGGTGGACAAGCTGATCGCGGACCTGCGGACCACCACGGACGTGGAGGAACTGGCCTGATGGGCACGAACTGGGACACCTTGCGGCCGATCCTGCTCGACGCGGTCGGCCAGACCCTCTGGATGGTCGCGGCCACGATGGTGGTCGGCGGTTTCCTCGGCCTGCTGCTGGGCATCGCGCTGTACAGCACCCGGCCGGGCGGGATCCTGGCGAACCGACCGGTGCACACGGTGCTGAACGTGGCGGTGAACATCGTCCGGCCGATCCCGTTCATCATCTTCATCACGGCCATCGGCCCGGTGACCATCGCGGTGGTCGGCACCCAGCTGGGCACCGGCGCTGCCACGTTCGCGCTGATCGCCGCGGCCACGTTCGGCATCTCCCGCATCGTCGAGCAGAACCTGGTCACGATCGACCCAGGCGTGATCGAAGCGGCCCGCGCGATGGGCGCCAGCCCGTGGCGGATCATTACTACGCTGCTGGTGCCGGAGGCCTTGGGACCGCTGATCCTGGGGTACACGTTCGTGTTCGTGGCTGTGGTGGACATGTCGGCGGTCGCTGGCGCCATCGGCGGCGGTGGCTTGGGCGACTTCGCCATCGTCTACGGGTACCAGCGCTTCAACTGGGGCGTCACAGCCGTGGCGGTCGCGATCATCATCGTGCTGGTCCAGGTCGCGCAGTTCGCGGGCAACCGCCTCGCCAGGCGGGTGCTGCGCCGCTAGGTTGCATCCTGCATACACCGGCATGCGATGCTCGTCTCCATGATTCGACGCGTGCTGGCTTCCGTAGCCGCTCTGGCCATGCTCGCCGGGTGCGGCACCGACCAGGCGGCCGCGCCGTCTGCCGGCAAGGAGCTCATCCTCGCCACCACGACGAGCACCCAGGACTCCGGCCTGCTCGACGAGCTGCTGCCCGCGTTCACAAAGGACACTGGCTGGCGCGTGAAACCGTTGGCCGTCGGCAGCGGGCAGGCGATCGAGCTGGGCAGGCGTGGCGAGGCGGACGCGTTGCTCGTGCACTCGCCGGAAGCCGAAGAGAAGTTCGTGGCGGAAGGCAGTGCCGGGCAACGACGTCTGGTGATGCACAACGACTTCGTCCTGGTCGGCCCCTTGGCTGACCCGGCAGGGATCAAGGGCGTGCCCGCGGTGGAGGCGATGAAGAAGATCGCGTCCGGCAGCGCTGGTTTTGTCTCCCGTGGCGACGAATCCGGCACGCACGCGCGGGAAAAGCAACTGTGGCAACAAGCTGGGGTCAAGCCGGCCGGCAGCTGGTACCGCTCGACCGGGCAGGGCATGGGTGCCACGTTGCGAGTGGCGGCCGAGACTTCCGCGTACACACTGACCGACCGGGCCACGTATCTGACGCAGAAGCCCGCGCTCGAGGTGCTCAACGAGGGCGACAAGGCGCTGCTGAACATCTACCACGTCATCGAGATGACCGAGAAGGCCGGCGAGCGGGTGCAGCCGGACGGCGCGAAGGCGTTCGCCGACTGGATGGTCGGTGCCAAGGCCCAGCGGATGATCGGGGACTTCGGCGACGGCAAGCTCTTCGTGCCGGACGCGGGCAAAGACGAAGCCACGCTGGGCAGCTGAATGGACGTACTGGGCGACGGCCTGTTCGAAGCGCTTCGGCTGCTGCTGACCGGAGACCAGGACACATGGGCGATCACCGGGTTGACCTTGCGTGTGTCCATCACCGCGACGCTCATCGCGTTGGTCATCGGTGTCCCGTTGGGTGCTGTGCTCGCGCTCGGGCGCTTCCGTGGGCGACGCGTGCTGCTCGCGATCGCCAACACAGGTATGGGTTTGCCGCCCGTTGTGGTCGGTTTGTTCGTGACCGTGCTGTTGTGGCGCAGTGGTCCGTTGGGGACGTTCGGTCTGCTGTACACGCCGACGGCCATGGTGATCGCACAGGCAGGCATCGCGACCCCTGTCGTGATCGCGTTGACCGCCGCGGCGTTGCAGCAGGTTGACCCGGATTTCCTGCTGCAGATGCGCGGGCTCGGCGCTACGCGGGCCCGTGCGTTCGGCGCGTTGCTGTTGGAGGCCAAGCTTCCGTTGCTCGCGGCGGGGATGGCCGGGTTCGGTGCCGTGGTCAGCGAAGTCGGGGCCGCGCAGATGGTAGGCGGCAACCTCGCGGGCGAGACGCGTGTGCTCACCACGGCCGCTGTTTTGGCTACGAGCCGTGGCCAGTTCGCACTAGCTATCGCGTTCGGCTTGGTATTGCTGGCTATCGCGTTCGCGGTCAACCTCGCGGTCACGTTGGCACAGCACCGTCAGACGGCGGTCCGGTGAGCATCGGCTGTCGTGAGCTGCAGGTGACCGTCGGCAGACGTGCACTGGTCACGGTCCCGACGCTGGACATCGCCGACGGCGAGACCCTGGCCGTGCTCGGGCCTAATGGTGCTGGCAAGTCCACGCTTCTGCGCGCGCTTGGTCATCTGACCCACGCGTCAGGCACAGTACTGCTGGACGGCCAGCCCGCGACCACAACCGCGCTACGCCATGCCGTCGCCGCCGTGCTGCAACGGCCGGTGCTGCAGCGTGCGAGCGTGCTCGACAACGCCGCCGCTGGCCTGCGGTTGCGTGGCGTCGGGCGCGCCGAGGCTCGTCGCCGCGCTGAGCCGTGGCTGGACGCTTTGGGCGTGGCGCACCTGGCCGCGCGGCACGCACGGACGCTCTCCGGTGGCGAGGCGCAACGCGTGGCCATTGCTCGCGCGCTGACCGTCGCACCGCGCGTGCTGCTGCTCGACGAGCCGTTCTCCGGGCTGGACGCCACGACCCGTACGGATCTGCTCGCGGACCTCCGTGCCGCTCTTGATCGGCTGAGCGCGGCCGTGCTGCTGGTGACCCATGACCGCGAGGAGGCGCACGCGCTGGCGCAACGCACGGCGCTGCTGGTCAGCGGCGAGATCCGGCAGATTGGAAAGACGGATTCGGTGCTGGATGCCCCGGCCGATCCGGACTGCGCGAACCTGCTGGGCTTCACCACGCACCTTCCGCCCGCTCTCACCGGCCGCGACGTGTTGCTGGTCGCCCGTCCTGAACGGTGCACACCGCTGGGCGATGATGCACCCGTGCCACCGGATTCGCTGGTGTTCGAAGGGGTCATGCGTCGCGTCGTGCCGCTTGGTGGGGCCGTCCGTCTCGATGTGGACACTGCGACCGGACCGGCCGCCGCGGTGACCACCGCCGATGTCACGACCACCCCGGGCAGCCGGATCCGCCTCGCAGTCGGCTTCACGCACTTGCGTGCATGTGGTCCGTAAGCTGCATTCTTGACACGGCAGTCCACTATGGACCGTTGTGCGGCGTGGCGTTGCCCATGCTGTACTGGTCGATTCCGGTTTGGACCGTTTCGCACATCTCGACGAACCGGTCGAGGAACTCGGGATCCGCTGCGTCGAAGAACAACTGACGGACGCGTTCGGCGTGTGCGGGCGCGGCCTCGGCGATCGTGTTCTCGCCGTCCTCGGTGAGCATGAACGCGGGCGATCGGAGGTTCTCGGTGGGCACGCGGCGCACCAGCCTGCGGCGCTCCATTCGCTTCAGGTGGTGCGAGAGTCTGCTCTTCTCCCACTGCGTCGCCTCGATCAGCTCGTACGTGCGCATCCGGCCGTCCGGCGCTTCGGCCAGGTTGGCCATGATCAGGTAATCGGCCGCGGAAAGCCCGAAATCCGCCTGCAAGTGCTGTACGAGCGCATTGTCCAGACGCCGTTTGAAGGCAAGGTACGAGCGCCACACGTGCTGTTCGCGGGGAGTAAGAGCGCGCCCTTCTGACATGCAGTCAATAGTAACTATCCGCCCGGAAGTGCCTGTTCACAGGAACCGGCCCAGCCTTGCAGAAGCGCCTGTACTGTCTATACAGGTATAGTGATACACGTTGATTGCAGGCCAGGTGCGAAGGACGACGTGAAATGACCGACGAGAAGCCATCCGAGCAGGTACTTTCCCGGCGCAGCGCGCTGACCGCACTGGCCGGGGTGGGCGTGGTCGCGACAAGCGCGCAACTGGCGATGCCCCAGACCGCGGCAGCGGCCCAATCCGCCGACATGGTGTTCGTCAACGGCCGGATCACCACGTTGGACCCCAGGAAACCGGTGGCGACCGGCCTGGCCGTGCGTGCCGGGCGAATTCTCGCCACCGGCTCCAATTACGACGTGCGCAGGTTCGTCGACCGGAACACCAAGGTGATCGACCTGCGCGGCCGACGCGTGATCCCCGGCCTCAACGACTCGCGCACCCACCTGATCCGGGAAGGTCTCACGTACACCGCCGAACTGTCGCTGGCCGGCGTGACCTCAGTGGCGGACGCGTTGCGGCTGATCAAGTTCCAGGCCGACCGCACGCCCGCGCCACAGTGGATCAGGGTGATCGGCGGGTTCACCAAGTGGCAGTTCCGCGAGAAGCGCCTGCCCACCCTCGCCGAGCTGAACGCGGCCGTGCCGGACAAGCCACTGATCGTGCTGCACCTCTACGATCGCGCGCTGCTCAACCAGACTGCCGTGCGCTTGCTTGGGTTTACCCGGGACACTCAAGCGCCGCCCAACAGCCAGATCGAAGTGGACGCCGCGGGCAACCCGACCGGCCTGCTGATCGCCAAGCCGGATCCGTTGCTGCTCAACAGCACTCTGGCCAGGCTGCCCGCGTTGGACCCGGCGAGCCAGGCCACGTCCACCAGGCTCTACATGCGACACTTGAACGCGCGAGGCGTCACCAGCATCACCGACGCCGCCGGCGGTGGAACCCTCTATCCGGAGAGCTACAGCGTCATCAACCAGTTGCACGCCAAGGGTGAACTGACTGTCCGAATTGGGTATCACATCTTCCCGCGCACCCGTGGCGGCGAACTCAACGACTACAAGCAGTTCGTCGCGAGTACGAAGGTCGGCGGCGACGACTTCCTCAAGCTGTCCGGCGCGGGCGAGGTCGTCCTGTTCACTTCGGTGGACTTCGAGGATTTCGAAGAGCCCCGGCCGACTCTGCCGTCCTCAATGGACGCGCAACTGCGGGACATCCTCGCGCTGTTCGCTGAGAACGAGTGGCCGTTCCGGCTGCATGCCACGTACGACGAGTCGGTCAACCGGCTGCTGAACGGCATCGAACAGGTTTACGGCCCCAGCGGACCGAAGGCGCCGTTCATTCTCGATCACGCGGAAACCGTGACCGCGGCGACCATCGACCGCATCGCTGGCCTCGGCGGAACCGTTGCCGTCCAGGATCGGATGGCGTTCCAGGGCGAGACTTTCCAGCAACGGTACGGCACACGGGCCGCAACCCACACTCCGCCGGTTCGCCGCCTGCTGCGCAGCGGGGTCCCGGTCGGCCTTGGCACCGACGCCACCCGCGTCGCCAGCGACAACGTCTGGATCGCGCTGTACTGGATCACCACCGGGCGCACGATGGGCGGCACGCGGCTCTACCGTGCGGACAACACATTGGACCGTACGGAAGCGCTTCGCTTGCTCACTCAGGGAAGCGCTCTACTGTCCCGTGAGGACGATCTAAAGGGGACGCTCCGCCCTGGCGCGTTCGCCGACCTCGCGGTGCTCACCGAGGACTACTTCACCGTGCCGGACTCCCGGATCCCGGCGATCGAGTCGGTGCTCACCATGGTGGGCGGCAAGATCGTGCACGCGGCAGCGGAGTTCAGCACGCTGAATCCGCCGCTGCCCACCGTCGTCCCGGCTTACTCGCCTTTGCTGACCGGCGCCAACCGGCTCTGACGTCAGCGCTGGGTCGTGGCTGTCGTCTGCGTTCGCGCGGGCGGCGGCTTCAGCAGCAGCGGAGCGACGTCGATGGGCTCCTTGAGCAGGCCGAAATCGGTCATCAGCTGCACGACGCGCTGGATCAGCATCGGATCGAGGTTCGCCCGGAACACCGGCAGCCTGGTCTGCGCCGCGACATCCTTGTCGATCTTGGCGGACTCCGGCAGCAGCGGCTCGATCTTCGTGCGGTCACTCGATGCGTCGATCGCCCTGCCGAGCCCGCGTTGGAACGCCTCGACAGTTTTCGGGTGCGCGTTGACGAACGCGCTCGTGGCACCGAAACCCGTGAAGGGCAAGTCGTTCAACGGGCCACTGGCCAGATCCAGCAGCGGACTGGCACCAACCGAGCGCTCGGCCGCCGTGACGAACGGCTCCACCATCATGGCGGCGTCGACCCTGCCCTGGTCCAGCGCGGTCGGCATGTCAGGGAACGGCATCTCCACGAAGGTGATGCTCTTGTCGTCGACTTTCTGTGTGGCGATCGCCGAGCGGACCATGAGCTCGGCCAACGTCCCCTTCGCGGTGACCGCGACCTTCTTGCCGGCCACGTCCGCCGCGGTTTTCAGCTGCGAGCTCTTGCTCTTCATCAGCATCGCCGTACGCGGCGCGGCGTACGAGTTGCCCGAGACGATCTTGACGTCCGCGATCCGCTTGGCATGCGCGAGGATCAGCGGCGGATAGGTCGAGTAGACGATGTCGTACTGGCCGTTCACCATGCCTTCGACCGTCTGCTGGCCACTGCCCGCGATGGTGACGTTGACATCGAGGCCCTCCTCACGGAAGAACCCGCTGCGGATCGCCAGCTGCAGCGGCGCGATCTCCACCGTCGGCAGGATGGCGACGTTGATCCGGGACTTCTCCAGCGGTCCGGACGGCGCGGAGCCGCTTGACTCCCCCGTGATCGCGGAACATCCGCTGACCAGCAGCGCCGCCACAGCGAACACGGCGGATAGCACCCGTCGAGGCATCGATGACACTCCAAGGAAAGGCCGGACGTGGCAGATACCTGCCCGACGGCGAGATTACCGGCCGCGCTCCGTTCGAGCGGGTGCGCGCACAGTCTGGAGCGTGCCCGCTGTCACGTCCTTTCATGACCGTGAATCCGTGACAAGCCAGCGTCGGCGCGCTGATGCTGGGCAGGAAAGCCTCGTGAGTGTTTTCGCCGGTTCTAACCGGCCAAAGTACTCACGAGCTTTGCTTGTGCGGGAGGCGTTCGGCGGGACGGACCGGATCGCGGCCACGCTTGCCGCGGCCACTCCCCTGCTGTTCACGGGTTTGGCCACGGCGATCGCT
>JOAA01000053.1 GCA_000720375.1 Rhodococcus rhodnii
GGCCGACCTGGGTGTGGCGTCGGGCAACGGCAAGGGCCAGATCTTTGTGAAGGGCAAGGTCATCAAGACCGTGCCGGAGCACCAGATCGTCGAGACACTCATCGAAGAGGCCATGCGCATCGCCGAGGACGCGGATCAGGCCGGATGATCGCCGTCGGGGTTGCCGGAGCTGCCGATCTGCTGGACGTCCGCCTCGCGGAAGCGCTGCAGCACGCCGGTCAAGGTCGTGACGAACTCACGGAGTTCCGCGTCGGCCAGATCGCCGAACACAGCGGTGGCCAGCTCGCGGTACCCCTTCGTCATCTGCTCGGCCATGTGCTCACCGCGTTCGGTGAGCGACACGACGAACGCCCGCCGATCGGTGGGGTGCCGTTCCCGGGCAACGAAATCGTTGGCTTCCAACGCATCTACGATTCCAGTGATGTTGCGGGGGGTGACCTGCATCGCTCGGCTGAGATCGCTCTGCGTGACGGGTCCGCTGTCGCGTAGCCGCCAGATCACCGCGGCTCGCGCGCGGGTGAGGCCACCCGCATCGGCCAGGCCGCGATCGTTGATGTCATTCAACAATGTGGCCAGTTCCAGTACCCGGGCCAGTGCCGTGTCCGGCAATGTCATCCGGGTCCCGTCCTGATTCCGCTGCTTCACTTCGTGCCTCCTGACGCATAGTACTGCGCAGTACGTCCGTGTCGCAGCGAAGCCCCGAGCAAGGCGGACATATCTACCCGAACTCCGCGGTAGGCGGGTGCTCAATACGTGCAAATGATTCGCGCACGGAGAATTGACGCATGCGTTGTGTACCCATGCTTGTCGAGTCGGCGTGGGAGCGCTACGGTCGCCGATCATGATGTCAAGCTGCTGCTTCAGGTGAAGTTGAATAGTCCGGTCGGCGGTATTGGGAGTCGTCGGCACCGGTCTATAGCGGAACCTTGCTAAGTAGCAAATAGTTCATATCGACTGTTTAATGGGGGTCGATTGTGCTGGGCGCCGATCAACGGGAACTTCGGTTACCTTTTCAAAAAAGATTCATCCTCGATCTCGCGCCGGAGTTCCACGTACTCCGGCGTACCGCACCGGTCGCCAGAGTGCTGACTGCGGCAGGCGACCCAGCCTGGCTGCTCACCGCGTACGCCGATGTCAAGGCGATGCTGGCGGATCCGAGGCTGGGGCGGTCGCACCCACGGCCCGACCAGGCACCGAGGCTGTCGAATTCCGGCCTGCTCGACGGGCCGGTCGGCCAGGTCGATCAGGAGGCCGAGGAACACGGCCGGATGCGCAAGCTGATGGGTCCGGTGTTCTCACCCGCCCGGATGGCCTTGATGCGAGCGCGGGTCGGCCAGCTGGTCGACGAGATCATCGATCGGCTGATCGACCGCGGACCGCCGGTCGACCTGCACGAACGACTGTCCTTCGCCTTGCCTGTGCTGGTGATCTGCGAGTTGCTCGGCGTCCCGTACGAGGAACGCGCCCGATTCCGTCAATGGACCGAGACCGCCGCAGGCATGACCGACATGGCGGGTGCCGCGAACGCGTTCACGAGCCTGGTCGAGTACATGGGCGAACTGATCGCGCACAAACGTGCCCGGCCGGCGGACGACGCGTTGTCCGATCTCGTGGCACTGGAGAACGACTGGCGCATCGGGGCGGAGGAACTCGCCGGTCTCGCCGCCTTGCTCCTGTTCGCCGGCCATGAGACGACCGTGCCGCGGATCGACATGGGGGTGTTGCTCCTCGCGGCGAACCCGGACCAGCAAGCGCGGCTGGTGGCCGACCCGTCGCTGGCCACGACCGCGACGGAAGAGATCATCCGGATGGCGGGGACCGGTGGTGGCGGCGGCGGAATCCCCCGGTACGCACATGCGGACATCGACGTCCGCGGAACCGTGATCGGCACTGGTGACGCAGTCATTCTTTCCGCCGAGGCGGCGAACCGTGATGCGGCCGTCTTCCCGGATCCGGATCGCTTCGACATCACGCGTTCCCCGAATCCGCATCTCGGTTTCGGTCACGGCGCGTACTTCTGTCCCGGAGCCGGCCTCGCGAGAGTGGAACTGAGAGGTGTCTTCGCCGCTGTCTTCCGTCGCCTACGCGGGCTTCGGCCGGTCGTGGATATCGCCGAACTGAGGTTACGGAGCGATCGGCTCACCGGCGGTCTTGACAGCCTTCCAGTGACCTGGGGCTGACCAAGCACGAAAGGGAATGGCACATGACGGTCTTCGGTCGTCATTTCTGATGGACAACGTTGGGGGGAAGGGAATGAAACACGCTTCCGCGCAGATACGTCGCCAATTATCGGAGAACGTTGGGGAACAGGACCGCGATACGTCGGCGAGGTCGAATACCGGCCGCCTGGGAGTGGACAGAGTGGCGCGGACCCAGCGGACATCGCTTCAGCTGCCGCCGGGCATTCCGATCGAGATGTGGCAGCGACTGGGACAGCAGCTGCATCGGATCACGAACTCCTCCTGCTGGTGGCTGGGAGACTGGTTGCTCTACGGCGAGGACACCTATCCGGGGCGCTATCGCGAAGCGGTGGCGCGAACGGCGCTCGACTACCAGACACTGCGCAACTATGCCTGGGTCGCCAGGGCGTTCGAGTTGTCCCGCCGGCGGGACAACCTCAGCTTCCAGCACCACGCCGAAGTCGCAGCGCTTTCCGTTACAGAGCAAGACATGTGGCTCACCCGTGCGGTCGAGTTCGGATGGTCACGGGGCAAGTTGCGCGACATGCTCCGAGCGCATCGCAACGCTGGCAAGCAGATCGAAGCCGGCCGTGAGGTCGTCGACGTGCGAGTGACCATCGCGTCCGAACGCCACCAGCGTTGGAAGCGGGCCGCGGAGCAGGCAGGTATGCAACTGCACGACTGGATCGCGCGGCGGCTGGACGAGGCGGCTCGCTGACACGTCGCCCGCGGACCGGCGAAGAGAAGCAGGAGTGGCGGATGACCATTGATGTGCGAAAGCAGCCGGGCGGACGTGGATCTTCGTGGCTGGCTGCGGTCAGGGACTACACCATGATGGCGGCATTGCTGGTGCTGCCGGAACGGTGGCGGGCACGGGCGTTCTTCGAGATGCGGACGGCGCGCAGCAGGCTGACCGAAGACAGCGCCTACCGCAATCTGGGGTACTGGAAGGACGATCCGGACAGCTTGGACAAAGCCTGTGAGGCCATGGCCGATCTGCTCGGCGAGGCCGCGGATCTGCGTGCGCAGGGCCGCGTGCTCGACGTCGGGTGCGGATATGCCGAGCAGGACGTGCGTTGGCTCGAGCTGTTCCAGCCGCGGCAGATCGTCGGTATCGACCTGGTACCAAGCCAGGTCAGGCAAGGCCGTCGCCGCATCGCGGAACTGGGGCTGGCCGATCGGATCGACCTCAGGGTCGGCTCGGCCACCGAACTGCCGTTCGGCGACGACTGGTTCGACCGCGTGGTCGCGCTGGAGTGTGCGTTGCACTTCGTGACCCGTGCGGACTTCTTCCGGGAGGCACGCCGGGTGCTGCGACCAGGTGGCAGGCTCGCATTGGTCGATCCGGTGACCTCAGTCGACAGCGGGGTCAGCGGATATCTCGAACGGTCGCTCGGTGCCATCCCCAGGGGCAACGTCTATTCGCCCGACGTGTATGCGGACAAGCTGCGTGAAGCCGGATTCGTCGACGTGACCATGCGGTCGCTGCGGGACGACGTCTATCCCGGGTTCGCGGCCTACCTGGCCCGCAGGCTGGCCGACGCCGAAGTGACGGACCGGATGAACGCCGCGGTGCGCGCGATGTGGCGGCAATGGGTGTTGTCCTGGCAGAGAACCACGTCGGGCAGGGCGGCATACGTGTCGAAACAGGACTACATACTGGTCGTCGCGACCGCGCCTTGATCGCGCGGAGGCTCCGGCTCGGAGCCTCCCCGGCGGTCACAGTTCGTAGAGCGTCTCGGCAACGCTCATCTTCTTGTGCCGCAACCGCTCCAGTGTCTGCCTGGCGAAGCCGCCCGCAGGCGGGCGTTGCGGTATCTCGTGCAAAGTCCCGAGCCGCCACCCGGATCCCTGGTCGATCAACGACTGGTGCTTCACGTCGTAGTAGTCGGGCCGGACGCTGACCGCCACGCCGCCGACTCCTGCCATCGCAGCGACCAGGTGGGGATGAAACCGGGTGGAGACCCAGGTCTGGCCCGGCCGTAGAGGCAGCCCGTCGCGCAGGATCTCGGCCACCGGGTGGAACCGGACATCGGGCATGTGCTCCTTGAGCAGGTCGTGAACCTGGTTGTCCAGCCCGGGAAAGCACTCAACGAAGCCGATTCGGTCAGCGGGAACGCGCCACAGGCGCATGGTCGCGAGCAGGAATTCGACGATCTTCGGCGCCTCGGTCGAGCCGTTGAACGCCGGCACGATGTCGGACTGAGCACACACCATCACCTCCGGTGCGTCCGGATCGGCCCGATGAGTGGCGGCAGGCTCGAGGAAAACGTCGTCCGCTGTGGCCTGCACGCCGTCCAGCGCCAGCAACCGAGCGCTCGGTTCGTCCCGTACGTCGGCGACAGTCAGTGTGGCCATCAGTTCGCGGAGCGGGGCAAGGGTTTCCGGCCGCTGCGGGCACAGTCCTTGGCCGGTGACCCCGCTGCGGCCGCCGGACTCGGCCGCCGCTGCGACAACCCCCGCCACCAGGCCGGTGGCCCACGGATACAGGCCGTTGAGCAGACCGCCGCCGACCAGGTGCACCACATCCGAGCCTGCCAGCACGTCGACGGCCGCGGATCGGTTGGCGGCGCGCACCTTCGCCTGGACGGCCGCGATCGCCTCAGGGACCTCCTTGTCCGCCTCGGCGAGGCACAACATCCACAGAGTTTCGGTGAACGTCACGCGTGGGTGCAGTACGGACATGGCGGCTCGGGCGTATTCAGGCCGGACACAGTCCACGACCACGTCGGCGTCAGGAGCATGTCTCGCCAAGTACCGCAGCCAGGTGGCCGTGATCAGCTCGTCGCCGTAGTTGGGTGCGCCCGCGCACGTGACCAGGTAGTACCTCGGTCGGGTCACCATTGAATCGTCCAATCTGTGTGACAGGGGGTTCAGCCGCCGAACACGTCGTCGAGAACGGCCGCGGCACGTGCGATTCCTCGTTCTCCACGAATTCGCGAACCGAGTGCGGCGGCCGTGCGGACCATTCGTTCGTCGCGGGTCGCGGCCAGGGCCGCGGCGAGATTGGCCGCCGTGAGCCTTCGGCGCGGCACCGCCTGAGGACCGGCACCCGCCGCCGCGACCCTCTTGCCCCAGTCGAACTGGTCGAGCACCGAGGGCACCACGACGGTCGGCAGACCCGCCCGCAACCCCTCGGCGGTGACCATCACGCCGCCGTGGTGCACCACCGCGCGCACCCGCGGCAATACGAGGTCGAGGGGGAGTTGTTCGACACAGAGCGCGGTCTTGTCGCCTGCCGCGGCTTGCAGGCCGCCCCAGCCCGCGTCCAGGATCACCCGGTCGCCGGTCCGCGCGGCCGCGGCGGTGACCAGATCAGTGAGCCGCTTGGGATCGCGTGCGGGCATGCTGCCGAAGGTGACGTACACCGGAGGTGGCCCGGCAGCCAGGAAGCGCTCCACCTCCGGTGACAGCGCCGTCCCATGGGTGCTGTCGAGGAACCAGTAACCGGTCAGGTGCTGGTGCGCCGTCCAGTGTTCCGGCCTGCGCAGTACGGCGGAGCTCAGCCCGTAAACGACCGGAAACCCGATGTCCCGCCAGTGCCGGAACGGGCCGAACAGGGGAGCGACCGGCACCCCCAGTCGCCGCTGCCAGTTCGTAATGGAGCCACGGAACATCTGCCACACGGCCTGACGTCCGACCGACTGCCGGGTTGCCGCCGCGTAGTCCAGTGGTTGCGTCAACGCGGCGGCACTGGGAATCCCGTGGGCGCGCGCGGCGTAGTAGCCGTGGAATGCCAGTGGCGAGCCGAACACCAGTGCGTCGCTGCCACGCGCCGCCGACCAGACGCCTGCCAGCAGCGCCTCGTCGAACGTTCGGCCGAGTTGCGAGAGCGGCCGGATTAGTCCAGGCCGGGTCGGGGGCAGCCGACCGGCCAGATCCGTGGCGGCCGACCACAGTGCGATGGCCATCCGGTCGGGCCGTCTGCCCGACTCCATGACGGTCAGAAATGCCCGGTCGGTGACCACCTTCCGAATATCTCCCGGCAGTTCGCTGAACTCGAGACCGGCTTCGGAAACGGGCTTGTGCCAGCTCTGATGAGTGGCGACACGAACAGTGTGGCCGATATCCCGAAGACCGCCGGCGAGGGCGAGCAACGGCTGGACATCGCCGGGTAGTCCACATGCAAGTACGGTGATGAACATGGCCAGGAAACTAACCGATGCCACCGCCCGGTGAACCTCTCTTTCCTTTCGTCTCGTTGATGTGCGAGCATCGGCGCCGTCGAAGCATTCACGCTCCCTTCCTTGTGTTCCGGAGGTCAGTCGTGCAGGTTGACGAATTCAAATCAGGAATTGCGCAGATGTGCGAGCTCGGCGATTACCTGCCGGTGGCACGGTTCACCGAGCCCGCGGCGAGGCAGTTGCTCGGCAGGGTAGGAGTCGTCGCAGGCCAACGGGTCCTCGAGGCGGCGGCGGGCTATGGCAACGCGGCTGTTCTCGCCGCCGAACTCGATGCCCGGGTCACCGCGTTCGACCTGGCCGACCGGATGGTGGAGCAGGGCACGGCACGGACCACCGCCGCCGGTCTGGACGTGCGCTGGACAAAGGGTGACCTTGAGGACATACCACTGCCAGACCGGTCATTCGACGTCGTGGTTTCCACTTTCGGCATGGAATGCGCGCCACGCCCTGAGGTGGCCGTGCGTGAGTTGCACCGTGTCCTTGATGACGGCGGCAGGCTCGGTCTCGCACAATGGATGCCGGATGGGCACATGGGCAGGCTCTACGAGATTTTCGGCCAGTGGAAGGATCGTCTTCCCGACTTTCTCGATCCCTTTGATTGGGGGCGTGAGGAAGGAATCACCGAATTCCTGTCCGACTGGTTCACGGGAATCGAGATCACCGAGCACACCTTGCCGTGGCGATTCGCGTCCCTCGATGCCGCACACGCTTATTGGGAGCAGAACTTCCCGCCGACGATCGGGCTGTTTCTCGCGCTGGGCGACGAGGCCGACGAGCTGAAGAAGGCCATCAACGATCTCACCGTCCAGCACGCGCGCGTGGAGCCGTCCGGTGCGGCCGTCCTCGAATTCCAGTACGTCACGGTCGTCGCCGACGCGCGATAGCCCATGTCCGACCAGATCACGTGACACAAGGTGGGGTGAGGGTATGACCGGCGAACTACTCTGGGCGAAAACGAGCCCGTCCTCGGTTGCGCTCGACAACGTACGGGACCTCGTCGCGCTGGTGGCCGGCGAGCTCAGGCTCCGGTGGGCTGGTGGATCGCGCAGGCTTGACCAGGTGTGTGACTACGCGTTGGCCCCGTCGGGCAAGCTGTTGCGGCCGGTGCTGTTGCTCGAGTCCGCACGGGCGGTCGGCGGGCAAGTGCATGCGGTGCTCCCGGCAGCCGTCGGTGCGGAGAGCGGCCACGTGGCCAGCCTCGTGCACGACGACATCATCGACGGTGACGAATTACGTCGAGGACGTCCTTCGGTGCAGCACAAGTACGGCACGGACGAGGCGATCGTGGTCGGCGACGCCTTGCTCTTCGACCTGTTCGCGGGCCTGGGCGCGTGCAGGCACACCGGTGTGGCCGCGGAGCTGGTGGCGACCGCCCTGGAGGTCGTCGCGCAGGCGGGCATCGATCTGTGTCGTGGCCAGAGCCTGGAAGCCGAGCTGTCCGCTGAGCGATCGTTCGACACGGACGCCTATCTCACGATGGCGAGCCTGAAAACCGCAGCCTTCTTCCGCGGGGTCTGTCAGGTCGGCGGGATCCTCGGCGGCGGGCGTCCGGAATGGGTCGCCGCGTTGGGTGTCTACGGCGATCGACTGGGCCTGGCCTTCCAGATCCACGACGACCTGTTGCCGTATACCAGCGGCAGTTCGGTCACGGGCAAACCCGATACCAGCGATCTGCGCAATGCCAGGGTCACCTTGCCGGTGATCCTCGCGTACAACGCCGGGACCGGGCGTCATCGGCGCGCCATCCGGTTGGCTCTGGGGGCGAGCGACGATCTCGACGGAAATCTGGCCGGACTTGCTGCCGTCATGGCGGAGACCGACGCCATTGCTCAGACGAGGCAGATGGCGCACCGTTGTGTGAGCGAGGCGCTGCAGGCGCTTGACCGATTGCCGGCCAGTGCGAGCCGGGATACGTTGCGGCAATTCGCCGAACTGACCGTTCAGCGCGACCGGTGAGCGCCGTGCCTGCGCTGGAGAACATGCCCGGTCCGACCCTCCCCTCGGTTGCGCAGTCGGTGTTGTCCGCATTCATGCCGGTGCGTTTCGCGCAGGAGTGCAGGCGCAGGTACGGATCGGTGTTCCGGCTACGGGTCTTCCCGGTCGGCGATGTCGTCTGCGTCGCCGACCCAGTGTTGATCAAGGAGGTGCTCACCTCCGATCCTGAGGTCTTCCGGGCGAGCGACGCCAACAACCTGATGGACTTCGTCGTCGGCAGGTCCTCACTGCTCACAATGGACGGAACAGAGCACACGCGGCACCGGCAGCTGTTGCTGCCGCCGTTCCGGGGCACCAGCGTCAGCCGGTATCGGCACATCGTCGCGGAGGCGACCGCGGAGCACGTGCGCCGCTGGCCTGTCGGACGGCCGTTGCGCCTGCACCCGCTGCTGCAGGACATCACCCTGGAGGTCATGATGCGGGCGGTGTTCGGGATTACCGACGCCGCGAAGCTCGCCGGGCTGCGGACGTTGGTTCCACGGCTGCTGCACCTGAATCCGTTGCTCATGCTCTTTCCTCAGTTGCGCAAGGACTTCGGCAAGCACAGCCCGTGGGGCCGGTTCGTGCACGTGCGTTCCAGCATCGACCGGATCTTGTTCGCCGAGATCGCCCGCAGGCGAGCCGAACCGGCGCTGGCCGATCGTGACGACGTGCTGTCGCTGTTGCTGGCGGCGAAGTACGAAGACGGCGCGGAGCTGACCGATCAGGAACTACGTGATCAGCTGATCACCTTGCTGATGGTCGGGCACGAGACCAGCGCCACCGCGATGGCCTGGGTTTTCGAGCGCCTGGCGCGCCATCCGCGAGTGCTGGAAAGAACTGTGCAGGAGGTCGAGGACAGCGGAACGCGGTACGTGGACGCCCTGATTCACGAGACGTTGCGGGTGCGGCCGGTGGTGATGGACGTGGCCAGAGTGCCCAGTCGCGCGGTGCGAATCGGTGGGGCGACGGTGCCCGGCGGGGTGATGATCGCCCTGTCGCTCGCGCTGATGCACACATCAACGGAGCTCTACCCGGATCCAGCGAGTTTCGATCCCGAACGGTTCGTCGGATCCAGACAGACGTCCTTCGCGTTCCTGCCGTTCGGTGGCGGTACACACCGCTGCCTCGGTGCTCACTTCGCGATGATGGAAATGCGGGAGATCATCAGCTCGGTCCTGCGCTCCCGCCGGTTGCGCCCGCTGCGCGGACCTGCTGAAGGCGTGCTGGCCCGTGGGCCGATGCTGGTGCCCGCCCGCGGAGCCAGGGTGGTGCTCGACCAGCATGTCGTGAACTAGCTACATAGTGAAGATACTTCATTATCTGCTAACGTCGACGATCGAACGCCGACGATCGACTCGACCGGGGGAGCGCGGATGACGATGGCCATCCAGGCCAAAGGGCTGAGCAAATCCTTCGGGGACACGCGCGCGCTGGACGGCGTCGACCTGGAGGTACCGAACGGCACAGTGCTGGGCCTGCTCGGTCCCAACGGATCGGGCAAGACCACGACGGTGCGCATCCTCTCCACGCTGCTGCGCCCGGACGCCGGACACGCCGAGGTCAACGGGTTCGAGGTGGTCCGGCAGGCGGCCGACGTCCGCACACAGATCGGGCTCACCGGGCAGTACGCCGCAGTCGACGGGCAGCTCACCGCGACCGAGAACCTGATGATGATCGGCCGGCTGCTCGGCCTGCCGCAGGACGAGTGCGCGGGCCGCAGCGCCGAGCTGCTCGAGCGGTTCGGCCTGGCCGGGGATGCCGATCGCCTGGTGAAGACGTACTCCGGTGGCATGCGCAGACGGCTCGACCTGGCCGCGAGCATCGTGGGCAGGCCGAGGGTGCTGTTCCTGGACGAACCGACCACCGGCCTCGATCCGCGCAGCCGCAGGGAACTGTGGGCGATGATCGGAGAACTGGTCGCCGACGGCACCACGGTGCTGCTTACCACCCAGTACCTCGACGAAGCCGACGCGTTGGCGGACTCCATCGTCGTGCTCGACGGCGGACGGGTCATCGCGCGTGGCACCGCCGACGAACTCAAGCGGCAGGTTGGCGGACAGGTCCTCGACGTGGTCCTCGGCGACAAGAACGCAGTGCCCGCCGCGGTCGCCGTGCTGTCCGAAGTGGCCGCCGGAGACGTCACGGCCGACCGGCTGACCGGCCGGATCGAGATCACAGTGGACAGTCCGGCCAGCACGGCGACCGCGATCCGCGGGCTCGACGAGGCGGGGATCGCGGTCACCGACCTGAGCCTGCGGCAGCCGAGCCTCGATGATGTTTTCCTCGCCATCACCGGGCACCGCACCACCGTCGAGCAAGACCCGCAGGACACGGGCTCCCGCGCGAGTACGCACCATCGACATGTGTCGACAAAGGACAGTGCGCGGCCGGTGAAGAGACGTGGCGTGCCCGGTGCGGTGGCCGACGCCGGGATCGTCGCCCGCCGCAATCTCCTGCAACTGTGGCGCAGCCCGTCGTACGTCGCGTTCTCGTTGCTCCAGCCGGTGATCTTCGTCCTGCTGTTCACCTGGGTCTTCGGTGGCGCGATCCTGCCGCAGGGCGACTACATCTCGTTCGTGATGCCGGGGATCATCGTCGAGATGATCGGTTTCGACGCGCTGGGCACCGCCACCGGCATGAACTCCGATCTGCGCAACGGGATCATCGACCGGTTCCGTTCGTTGCCGATGGCACGTTCGGCCGTGCTGGGCGGACGTGTGCTCGCCGACACCGTGCGAACACTGTCGAGCGTGTTGATCGTGACGGCTGTCGGGTGGCTGCTCGGTTTCCGGCTGACGACCGGTCTGCTGCCCGTGCTGGCCGCACTGGCGCTCGCAACGGCCTTCGGAATCGCGCTGATCTGGCTCAACGCCTGGATCGGGCTCACCGTGCGCAGCCCGGAAGCCGTCCAGGCGGCCAGCATGATCTGGCTGTTCCCCCTGGTGTTCGGCAGTTCGGCGTTCGTGCCAGTCGAGACAATGCCGCAATGGCTGCAAGTCGCGGTCAACGTCAACCCGATCACGTCGGTGGTCGACGCGATCCGCGGGCTGGTGCTCGGCGGTCCCGTCGCCATGCCGGTGCTCTACTCACTGGCCTGGATCATCGGACTGACCACCGTTTTCTGGAGCCTCTCGGTGCACAGGTACCAGCGGATGAAGACGCTCGTCTGACGTCTCACCAGCTGTGCCTGCCCGGTTGGTGTCGGGCCCGCATCCAGGACTGCGCCAGCACGGTCAGTCCCGCGGTGGCGGCGAGCAACGCGAAACCGGTCAGCGGCCGCCCGGCGAGCAGGATGAACCCGCTGGCCAAGACAAGTCTCTCCACGACCAGGATCTCGTGCGCGCGCAGCCCGGTGCGGCGGCTGATCGGTCTGTCGGAGGTCACCAGGATTGCAGTGGACACCACGGTCAGTGCCACGGACACGGCCAGGAAGCCGAAGTAGGCGGACAGGTTCTCCGGCTCGCCTGCCGTGATCGGGAACGCCACTGCCCCTACCAGCCAGGCGGCGTTGAGCACGTGCAACACACGCAGCGCGGTGGCATCGCCGTATCGCGCCGGGACGGTCATGTAGCCGCCGGCCCTGTCACTGTCCACATCGCACAGAGTGCCCACCAGATTCGACGCGGAGTCGTGCAGCCAGAACACCAACGCAATCGGCAACAGATGCGGCGGTGGTAGCGGGGGCGTGGTCTGTACCGCCATGGTGCCGAGCAGGAACGCTGTCGCGGTCGGGCCACCTCGCACCAGATTGCCCCACACGCCTCGCGCCTTGAGGAACCGGCTGTAGGAAACGCCGAGGACGAGCGACAAGGCGACCAGGGCGATGTTCGACGGATTCACGGCCACCGCCAGAGCGAGTCCGATGACGATGGTCGTGACCATTCCGGTGAACGCCGCCCGTGGAGTCATCCGGCCGGAGGGGATCGGCCGATGCGGTTTCGCGGTCGCGTCCAGCCGCCGGTCGAAATAGTCGCCGCCGTACAGCGAAGCGAGCCAGCCGAGCGTGACAGCTGCCCACGCCGCGGCCAGGCGCCAGCCGGAGACCTCCGCGCCGGTCAGGAAGGCGCCCGCCAGCGTCACGAGGCCGACGTACCACAGGGAGTCGGGACGGCACGTCTCCAGATGCGCCGTGACGGACGAGCGCGCCGGACGATTCTGCACGTTTTTGTCAGTCACATGCCCTCGCTTTCTTGGCCATCGGGCTTGCTAGCAGAAACAGGGCCTCCTCCGATTTGTCAAGCTGTTCGCCGCGATCCGTTCACGGCTTGACATGGTGTTCATCCGATCTGCATTCTTCGGCGACTCCGGATTGTTGGCGGACACAGGGCAGTGAAATCCTCATCTCCTGGACTTTGTGAGGCGGTCTTCGGATGGCGGTTAAGGAAAGGCTTTCTGTTTTTCTGGTGCAGCAGGGTGTGTGGGACCTGCCGCTGGAGTCCATGCCGCTGGCCTCCGGCTATCTCAAGGCGATGGCACTCGCCGACGACCGGTTGCGCGATCGGGTGGACATCACGATCCACAACTTCCGGGGCGGCGACAGCCTCACCAAAATGGCTCACCGGATATTTCGTGACGCTCCGCCGGACGTCATAGCGTTCTCCGTGCTCGGGTGGAACTTCCGCGAGTTCGGTGCGCTGGCCGAGACGTTCAAGCAGGTGAACCCGGACGGATGGGTGATCCTCGGCGGTACGCACGTGGCGAACCAGGCGGCGCGGACGTTCCGGCTGTTCCCCGAAGTCGACATCATCGTCAACGGCGAGGGCGAGTTGGTGTTCCCCGATCTGCTGCACGCGTGCCTACGGGGAACGTCTCCGCACAATCTGGGACTGATTTCCGGGATTTCGTTCCGCGGCGCGGGCGACGAGGTCGTCACGACATTGCCGAGGGACCGCATCGAGGACCTCGACATCATTCCGTCACCTTTTCTGACAGGGGCCATCGACCTCACCGACGACAACGGGAGGTTTCGCTACGACGTCGCACTGATGGAAACCAACAGGGGCTGTCCGTACAAATGCTCGTTCTGCTATTGGGGCGGCGCGGTCGGGCAACGGATCCGCGCGTTCTCCCGGGCACGGCTGCGGGCCGAGTTGGAACTTTTCGCCCAGCACAAGGTGCACACCATCGTGCTGTGCGACGCCAACTTCGGAATCCTGCCGATCGACGCGGAGTTCGTCGAGGACATCCTCGCGGTGCGGGCGGAATTCGGCTACCCGCGCGCGCTGGAGACCTCATGGGCCAAGAACAAGTCGAAGCTCTTTTACGACATCGTCCACACGATGAAGCAGGCCGGTCTGCGCAGTTCGTTCACGCTCGCCCTGCAAACGCTCAGCGATGACGCGCTACGCACGATGAACCGCCGAAACATGAAGGTCAACGACTGGGAGGACCTCGCCCGGTGGCTGGACGAAGAAGGACTGGACTGCTACGCCGAGCTCATCTGGGGAGCGCCCGGCGAGACCGTCGAGTCGTTCATGGCGGGGTACGACCGGCTGTCGAAGCACGTCTCCCGGATCGCGGTCTACCCGCTGCACCTGTTGCCGAACACGGACTACTCCGAGAAGAAGAGCGAGTACGGGATCGTGTCGGTGCGCGGTGACCACGACGATTTCGAGTACCTGCTGTCGCACAACACGATGACCTTGCAGGAGAACCAGTTCGTCAAACGATTCCTATTCTGGACGAGGGTGATGGCGGAGAACGCCGTGCTGCGCCACGTCTGGGTCGGGATCCGTGAGCTGACCGAGTTGACGCAGTCGCAAGTGCTGCGTGACCTCGACGAGTGGGTCCAACAGACCGACGACGAGGCCGCCGCGGTGCTGCGGGACGCGGTCGAGCGTGCCGCGAGCAGTGACGTCGCTTACGGGGACGCCATCCGCTACCTTTTCGGCGACCCGGACGCCGGCCGAATGCTCGAACGCTGGTGGCGTGAGGCGGTCCGGCCGAAGCTGACACCGGACCGAGCCGATCTGCTCGACGAGGTCCTCCGCTACGACCTGCTCACGCAGCCCGTCTACCACCTGCCCGACGCGGCGGCCGCCGCCGAGCCGCTGGAAGTGGTGGAGGTCCGGGGATCGCAGTACTTCGTACGCCGGAACCTGGTGTTGCGCTTTGACGTGCCGGCGATCGTCTCGGCGTTGCGCCGGAAACAGGATCCCGGCCTGGACGCGGTGACCAAGACCGTGGACCTGTACTACCGGACCGGCGCGGAGAACTTCATCGGTTCGACCAACCACGAGGAGATCGTTTACTTCATGGGCCTCACCGAGGAGGAACTGCACGCGATGATACCGGCGGAAGCATGATGGCGGGCGGCTCACTACTGTCTGAAGTGGACGGTCCGGGTGCGGTGAAGGCGATGGGCGGCGGCCAGTTGGTCCGGCTCGCCGACGAGATCAGGCAGTTCCTGGTGACTTCGCTCGCGGGCACCGGTGGGCACCTCGGCTCCAACCTCGGCGTCGTCGAGCTGACCATCGCGCTGCACCGGGTGTTCGACTCGCCGAGGGACCGAATCCTGTTCGACACCGGGCATCAGGCCTACGTCCACAAGATCCTCACCGGTCGCCGGGACGGCTTCGGCAGGCTGCGCAAGCAGGGTGGCTTGTCCGGTTACCCCAGCCAGGACGAGTCGGAGCACGACGTCATCGCCAACTCGCACGCGTCGACGGCGATGTCCTACGCCGACGGTCTCGCCAAGGGCTATCAGCTGAGTGACGAGAACGACCGGCACGTCGTCGCGGTGATCGGCGACGGGTCACTCACCGGCGGGATGGCCTGGGAGGCGTTGAACAACATCGCCGCGGCAGGGCGTCCGGTGATCATCGTGCTCAACGACAACGGCCGCTCGTACTCGCCGACCGCCGGCGCACTGGCCACGCACCTGAAAGCACTCAGGAACGGAGCACCTGGCGGCAGCACGTTCTTCGAGGTGCTCGGGCTGGAGTACCAGGGCCCGGTCGACGGCCACGATCTCAGCGCCTTGCAGCAGGCGTTCGAGCGGGCCAAACACGCCGGTCGGCCCGTCCTGGTGCACTGCGTGACCCGCAAAGGCAAGGGATACGGTCCCGCGGAGGCCGACGACGTCGACCACCTGCACGCCACCGGGGCCTTCGAGCCCACCACCGGCAAACCGGTCGGCACCACCCAGCGCAGTTGGACGTCGGTGTTCGGCTCCGAGTTGCTGGCGCTCGCGCGCCAGGACCCGAAGCTCGTCGCTATCACGGCCGCCATGCTGGTCCCTACCGGACTCCATGAGCTGCAACGGGCCCATCCGGACCGGGTGTACGACGTTGGCCTGGCCGAGCAGCACGCGGTCACCTCGGCCGCCGGGCTGGCACTCGCGGGTATGCACCCCGTCGTGGCGATCTACTCGACGTTCCTCAACCGGGCCTTCGACCAGGTCCTGCTCGACCTCGCGCTGCACAACGCCGCTGTCACGCTCGTGCTGGACCGGGCGGGGATCACCGGCGAGGATGGCCCAAGCCACCACGGCATATGGGACCTGTCGATCCTGCGGCTGGTTCCAGGCATGCGAGTGGCCGCGCCCAGGGACGGCCGGAGGCTCGCCGAACTGCTGGCCCAGTCGGTGGCCTGCACCGGTCACCCCACCGCGTTGCGTTTCCCCAAAGGCCCCGTTCACCCCGACATCCCGACCTTGCGAGTCGTCGACGGGATGGATGTGCTGCGCACCGGCAGCAGTCCTGACGTCCTCGTCGTGAGCGTCGGTGCGATGGCGACGGCATGCGTCGCCGCCGCGGATCTGCTCGCCGTACAGGGCATCGGAGTGACGGTGATCGACCCGCGTTGGGTCGCTCCCGTGCAGGAAGGCCTTGCGGTGCTGGGGGAGCGGCACCGGATGGTCGTGGTCGTCGAGGACAGTGGTGAAGTGGGTGGCGTCGGCGACGGTGTGGTCCGTCTGCTGAGGGAGCGCCGGATCGCCACCAGGTTTCTGGGAGTCGCTGTTCCACAAAGGTTCCACGAACACGCCGCACGTGACGCGATCCTCACGGCCGCGGGAATGGACGCGCGGTCACTCGCCACGGCTATCACGGTCGGGCTCGACAACGTCACGGCCGTGCCTCGTGACCTCCGGATGCTCGCCGAGCGCAGCAGCTGAACCCTTCAGAACATGTCGACCCAGTGACGGAGGACGCCATGCTGAATGATCCGCTTCACCAGCATGTCACCGATGTGGTTTCGCGTGCGACCGACTATCTCTACGACACACAGCGAGAAGACGGCGCATGGACCGACCGGTTGTCGTCATCGCCCATGACGACCGCACTGTCCGTACTCGCGCTGTCTACAGTGGACAAAGATCGCTACCGAGAGCAAGTCGGACGCGGATTGGACTGGTTGCGCCGCAACCAACGCGGCGACGGCGGTTGGAGCATGGCGGACACGTTTCCGCCCAGCAGTCCCGGCACGTCGGCGTTCGCGGTGGCCGCGCTCAAAGGACTGGATCCACACGGGGCCAGCGACATCGTGGACAAGGCGTTGCGGTACATCGAGTTCGACGGCGGGCTCGACAGTGTGCCAGGCATGGCGGGCATCGCGCCCAGGTCCTGGCCCGCCGCGGCACCCATCGCGTGGGTGTTGGCAGGCCTGCGAGATCCGCAGGAGCAGCCGTACCAGCCCATCGAGGTGATGTTGCTGCCACAAGCGTTGCGCAACAAGGTCAGTATCGGGCTGCCGGGTGTGCTCGCATTGGGCATCATGCAGCGGCGCACCATGCAGGCAGGCCCGTTGCGGCGCCTGGCCCAGTGGCTGGCCGAGCCCAGAGCGTTGGCGTGGCTGCGTGGTGTCCTCGGTCCCAACGGCGGTGTCGAGGAATGTCCCATGCTCTCCGCGATGATCGTGATCGGCCTGCACAGCGCCGGGGTGGGACAGGACATCCGGGACGCGTCGTTGAGCTATCTGCTCAGCACACAGCGCACGGACGGCTCGTGGGCGGTCGATCGCGACCTGGAGATCTCCGTGAGCGCCTACGCGGTGCTCGCATTGGCCGAATCCATCGACGTGGCGAAGGAGCCACGGTTGCGGCCGACCACGGATTGGTTGGTGAGCACACAATGGCAGGAGCCCTTCCGGCCGTTGCGGATACCAGCGGGCGGGTTCTCTTGGAACGTGCCGTCGGGCTGGCCGGAGTCCGAGGACACCGCCGTCGTGCTCAGCGTGCTCGGTGAGCTGGGGCTCACCACTGCGCATCCTGCGGTGGCGGCGGGTCTGAAGTGGTTGCGGGTCCGGCAGAACCGGGACGGGTCTTGGTCCGAGTGGGTCCGCAACTCGAACATCCTCAACGACAGGCCGTGTCCTGGCGTCACCGCCCACGTCATGATGGCCCTGTACCAGCACGGACAGCGGCCGGGCAGGCGCAACCCCTTGGGACGCGCATTGCTCTACATGGCGCGCAACCAGGAAGCGGACGGTGCGTCACCGTCCATCTGGTTTCGCGATTCCACGCACGGGACGGCCAAGCTGTTGGAGGCCTTCGCTTATCTCGGGCTCGCCGGGGCTCGGCCTGCCGTGCGGGCCAGAGACTGGCTGCTCGCGACCCAACGGCCGGACGGGTCGTGGCCCACTGCAGTCGTGGTCAGTGCCGAAGGACCCACCGCCGAGGAAACCGCCTGGGCGCTCTACTCGTTGCTATGCGCTGGTGTCCCGGCAGACAGTGACCCTGTCCTGCGTGCGGTGCGATGGCTGGCTGATCGGCAAGGCGACGACGGCACATGGCAGCCCAGTCCTGTCGGGCTGTACTTCGATGATCTGTGCTACGGCGACGATCTGATCGCGCACACCTACTCACTTCGGGCGTTGGCCCGTTGGCGCAAGCTCGTGGAGCGTGGCTCGTGACCGGCCGGCAAGCCGTCGTGGCGGGTGCCGGGATCGCGGGCATCGCCACGGCCATCGCGCTGTCGAGATCCGGCTGGCGGGTGCGAGTGTTCGAGCGGTCGTCCACTCTGGAGTGTGCGGGCGGTGGCATAGGCATCACGCCGAACGGTCTGCGTGCCCTGGATTCGCTCGGTGTCGGCGATCAGGTGCGTGCCAGGGCGATCGTCCAGCGCACCGGCGGTATCCGAACTCCGTCGGGCCGCTGGATCGCCAGAACCGACCTCGACTTCATCAAGGCCCGGTTCGGCTTGCCGGTCCTCGCGCTGCACCGCGCCGACCTGATCGCCGCTTTGGCCGAGGGACTCGGCGATGTCTCCGTCCACTTCGGTGTACGGGCGGCCGGCGTGCGCGACGCCGGAGAACACGTGCTGCTGACCGACTCGGAGGAAGTCCCAGCCGACGTGGTGATCGGCGCCGACGGCATCAGGTCGGCTGTCGCGAGATCGATGTTTCCAGGGCACGCCGGAGTCAAGTACGCGGGGTACACCAGTTGGCGCGTGGTGGTTCCGCGACCTGATGTGCAGGTCGTGGCTGCCGAGACGTGGGGCAGGGGCACAAGGTTCGCGATCCTGCCCCTGCCGGGTGGAATGGTGCACTGCTCAGCCCTCGCCAACGCGCCGTCCCGGCAACGTCACGCCGACGAAAAGGCCGAACTACGACGCCGTTTCGGCGGCTGGCACGAACCGATTCCGCAGTTGCTGGCCAACATCCGGCCCGGCTCGGTGCTGCACCACGACATCGAGGAACAGGATCCGATGTTGCCGGACGTGGTACAGGGACACGTTGCCCTGGTCGGTGACGCCGCACACGCGATGACACCGAACCTGGGGTCGGCCAGTCTGGCGCTGGAAGACGCGGTCGTGCTCGGCCATGCGTTGGCCGCACAGGATATTCCTTCGGCGCTCGCTGCTTATGCGCGGGCGCGTTCGGCCCGTGTGCGCAACCTGGCACGCCGATCACGGCGGATCGGGCAGTTGGGGCAGTTGTCCGCCCCCTTCGCCGTCGCCGCTCGTGATGTCGGCTTCTGGCTGGGCGGCTTGGTGCCGGTACGGCTGACCGGACGTGCGTTGGAGTCAGTGATGGGTTGGCAGCCGCCACGGTGAGGAGGGAGCACCCCATGTCAGAACCAGAAGTGAAGTACCACCCTGACGCGCGGCGTCCGAGCAGGGCGACCCGGGTACGGGAATACCTCCTGCTCTTCCTGCTGCCGCTGATTCCGATGCGGTACCGGGCACGCGCGTACTACGAGATCGAGTCGGCGCACAACCTGTTCACCGAACGCAGCCTGTACCGCAATCTCGGGTATTGGGCCGGAAATCCAGCCACTTTGGACGATGCGTGCGAGGCGATGGCCGAACTTCTCGGCAAGACGGTGGGCATGTCCGAGGGTGACCGGGTCCTCGATGCCGGGTTCGGTTTCGGCGATCAGGACTTGTACTGGGCCAAGCGATTCGCGCCGGACCGGATCGTCGGGGTGGACATCATCCCGTCACATCTGGCGCTCGCCCGAAGGCGAGTACACGAGCAAGGCCTCGACGGCCGGATCGATCTGCGGCTGGGCACGGCCACCGAACTGACCTTCGTTGCGGAGAGTTTCGACCGTGTGGTCGCGCTGGAGTCCGCGATGCACTTCGTCACCAGGGCTGACTTCTTCACCGAGGCGTATCGCGTGCTGCGTCCCGGCGGGACACTCGCGCTGGCGGACACCATCCCGCTCACCCAAAGCTCCACCAGCAGGGTGCTGGACTACTTGCAGCGTGCCCTCGGGGCCATGCCGAAGGACAACGCCTACCCCAGCGACGTCTACCACAGTAAGCTCGCCGCGGCCGGATTCGTTGACGTGCAGGTCGTTTCCATCCGTGACGAGGTGTATCCCGGCTATATCCGCGACCTCGCCGACAAGCTCGGCCAGCCACAGATCGTCAGCAGGGTCAACGGTGCCATGCGGCAGATGTGGCGTGGCTGGGTGGATTCCTGGAACCAGGGAGCGGACGCGTCGAGCTTCGCCGACCAAGACTACGTCATCGCCGTGGCCACCAAACCGGCCGGGTGACAAGGAGGTTTCGGTGTCAGCGCCCTCTTTTCCGTTCCGCCGCCCTTCGCCACTCGCAGCCCCCGAGGAGTTCGCCGTACTCCGGCACACCGAACCGGTCTCCCGGGTCACCACGCTGAGCGGCGACGAAGCGTGGTTGTTGACCCGGCACAGTGACATCCGTGAACTGTTGGTCGACGCACGCTTCTCGGTACGCATGCCTGGCAGCATGCGTCCACCCGAGGACACCGCGGCGGGCAGCACACTGTTCCAGGATCCGCCGCGGCAGACCAGACTGCGCAAGTTGGCGACCAAGGGGTTCACCCCACGCCGGATAGACCGGCTGCGCACGCATACCCGGCGGACCGCTGACGAGCTGGTCGGACGGATGCGTCGGCACCAAGGCGGTCCGGTGGACCTGATCACCACCTTCACCCAGCCGCTTCCGGTCGCGGTGCTCGGTGAGCTGCTCGGGGTGCCGCTCGGCGACGAGGCGAGGATCAGGGAGTGGACCGACACGCTGCATTCCTTCAACGGCAGCGAAGAGCAGATCGGTGCGGCGTGGGACAGCCTGGGCGGCCAAGTCGCCGAACTGGTGGGGTACAAACGGGACAACCCAGCGGACGACCTGCTGAGCACGCTCATCGAGCTGCGTGAACTGACCACGGTGGAACTCCAGGGGATCATCGCGAGTGTGGTGATCGCCGGGAACGCCACCACCCAGCACGCGCTCAATATGGGAATGCTGACGCTGCTGACGCATCCTGATGAGTGGGCCAGGCTGATCGAGCGGCCGGAGCTCGTCCCCGCCGCGGTCGAGGAGATCCTGCGTTACCAGTCGGAGACCGATGGCCTGGTCAGGGTCTCGACCCAGTACGTGAAGCTGGGCGGAGTCACCATAGATCCCGGCGAGACGGTACTGGCGCCACTGATGGCGGCCAACCACGACCCGGAGGTCTTCCCCCAGCCGGATCGCTTCGACATCGACCGTGCGAACAACCACCACATCGCGTTCGGGCATGGGATCCACCACTGCGTCGGCGCAGCGCTGGCCCGGATGCAGCTGCAGGAGGCGTTCTCTGCCCTCTTGACCGCCATGCCCGGTATGCGCCTGGCCGGGCGGATCGAAGACCTGCCCTGGCACACCGGGTATCTGGACCAGGGGCCCAAGCTCATCCCGGTCAGCTGGTGATCGGATCAACCAGGAAGGAAGACAGATGGAGCCGACAGAGCAGCTGAACGGCCGCCGTGCCAAGGAGATTCCCAGGTTCAGCAGGCCATACGACTTCGAGAAGATCGTGGAGACGACGCGTGACAGGGGCGCGGCGATCCTCGAGGGCCTGATCGAGCCGGAGTTGAACGACCGGCTGGAGCAGGAGGTGGCGGCCTGGTTCGCCAAGCACGGCGTCGCCGGGACCCCGCAGAAGAGTCCGTTGATGTACGCGCACCAACCCGAGACGACGATCGGGTTGTACGCGCTGTGCAACAAGATCGATTGTATCTCCGAGTACATCGTGCACGAGGACGTCCTGCCGTGGGCCGAGCGGCTGCTGAAGCCGTACTGTTCGCAGATCGTGCTGACCACAGCCCACTTCGTGTCCAAAGGGCCTGGGCCGTCTCAGTTCCCGCACCGGGACACCGACCTGTGGGTGCATGTGCGGCGCAACGAGCACCCGTTGGCGGTCAACGTGCGGATCGCGTTGAGTGAGTTCACTGTGGACAACGGAGCGACGTTCCTTGCCATGGACAGCTGGGACTTGCCGGACGGCAAGTACCCGGAGGACTGGGAGTACACCCAGGCGGTGATGCAGCGCGGCGACGCGCTGTACTACCGTGCCGACCTGTTCCACGGCGGTGCCGAGAATCGCACGGCCGGTCAGACCCGGCGCGCCGTGGAACTGGGTTACCAGGTCGGATGGCTGCGGCCGTACGAGAATCACATGCTGAACGTGCCGCCTCCGGTCGCGGCGAAGCTGCCGAGGGCCGTGCAGGACTTGCTGGGATACGAACTGCACGACGCGTCGGCCGAGATGGGTGGTCCGTGTGGTTTCTACGAAGAAGGCCATCCTCGCGACGCCCTGCTGCCGTATCTGAACCAGGAGGAACCCGCGAAACAAGTCTGAGCCCGTCACTGGAGGGCAGGCCGATGCACGCCTGCCCTCCACTGTCAACGCTCTGGGTGCTTTCGCTGCACGGTCAGGTTCGCCGGAACGGCGAACAGAACGTCCTCAGTGCTGGTCGTGTCGACCGCGATGTCCCGGAATCCTGACTGAGCCAGGCGTTCCAGCAGCAGGTCCACCAAAGCCTGCGGCGTACTGGCGCCCGCGCTGACACCGACCACGCGCACGTCGGCCAGCCAACTCGGGTCCACGATGGATGGATCCGGTACCAGGTGAGACGCGACTCCCGCCTGCCTGGCGACCTCGACCATCCGCTGCGCGTTGCTGGAGTTCTCTGAGCCGACCACGAGAACCAAGTCACACTGTCCGGCAAGGGATTTGACGCCGTTCTGCCGGTTCTGAGTGGCGTAGCAGATGGTCTCGCTGTCCGGCTCCCGTACGTCGGTGAAGCGCTGCCGAATACGGGTGACGACTGCCGCGGTGTCGTCGACCGACAATGTCGTCTGGGTGAGATAACCGATCGGGGTGTCTGGGGAAAGATCGAGGCGGTCGACGTCCGCGACGGTCTCCACCAGGATTGTGCGCTCAGGTGCCTCTCCGAAGGTGCCTTCGGTCTCCTCGTGGTTCGCGTGCCCGATCAGCAGGAGCACCCGGTCACCACGAACAGTTCGCTTCGCCTGCTGGTGCACCTTGGCCACCAAAGGACATGTCGCGTCGACGACCCGCAACCCGCGTGCGTCGGCCTGCGAACGAACCAGCGGCGACACGCCATGCGCCGAAAACACGCAGACCTCACCTTCGGGAACGTCCTCTTCGGAATCCACGAACCGTGCGCCCTTGCGTTCGAGCTCGGTCACTACATGCTGGTTGTGCACGATCTGTTTGCGTACGTACACCGGAGCGCCGTAGATCTCCAGCGCCCGTTCGACCATCGCGATGGCCCGTTCGACTCCCGCGCAGAATCCCCGTGGCTCGGCGAGGACGACTCTCAGACGCGGTTCCCGTGTCCGATACGGAGCGACATGCAATTCGTGGCTGGTGTCCACTGTGATCACCTCATACGGAGAACGAAAGACCTTGTGCGGCAGCCGGTTCGTCTCGACCATGCCGGAGCCGGTCTTCCTTGTCCAGCCACGGTCACCGGCCGCCGGTCCGGACACGATCGCCGAGGTGACCAGAGAGGTTGAAGCGCGCGATCACCAGAGCAAGAACCCGGCGATCACTGTTGTCGGCCTGCGGTTGACGTGCGAGCCATACACCATTCGGGTGCCCGGACGAGTACCACCAGTCCCAAGGGCACCGAGTTGCGGGTCGCGTCCAACAAGACGATCACCAGCGTGGGCACGAGGAGTCAGATCGTCAATGGCGGCTTCTTCCTTCGTGCGGGTGTCGAATGTGATCATCCGCAACCTCACCATCCGCGACACCCGGATGCCCGACGACGATCCGGGCGACGACGGCTACGACTACGACGCCATCCAAATGGACACTGCCAACCGCATCTGGACCGACAACGTCACAGCCCGGATCACCATCCACCACAACTGGTTCCGGAACACCAAGACCCGCAGCCCGTCTGTGGACAACGTCGCCTACGGCCACCTGTACAACAACTATCTGCAGAACGTCGGGTTCGGCAGCCACGTGCGCGGCTCGAGCAAGACAGTCATCGAGAACAGTTACTTCGACGGTGTGCGTGACCCGTACTACGTGACCGGCTCCGCAGAACTGGCCCAGCGCGGCAACACCGTGATCAACAGTTATGGGCCTCCGGCCGGGTGAAGTCGAGGGGCTCGGCATTCGACACGAGTGCGTCTACTCGTACGCCCTTCACTCGGCTACGGATATCCCCGCGATGCTTCGACAGTGCGCGGGGCCGCAGAGCAGCATCGGACGCGACGGCCGGCTCGGGCTGCCCGGGGTGAATCGACCTGGGAACCGGCAGTTCGAACTGCGCTCGAACGCCCCTTGGTCGTGAACTGACTGTGCGGTCTGCGTTATAGATCCTGCCCGCAGGGCCCCACTGCGTTCTCGCTGGTGCGTCGTGATCGAGGCCGAGCTCCAGCAGCAGTACTCGATCGGCCGCGTGACCGCGCAGCGCGTGCTGACCGAGCTGGCGCAGGCCGGGTTGGTGGAGCGCCACCGGCGGCGGGGCACCTTCGTCACCGAAGGAGCACGGCAGGAGAACCTGCTGCGCTTCGTCAACACGTCCTTGCCCGGGCCCAAGATCGCTGGACGGCACGTGGTCGAGTGGGCGACGGTGGTCCAGACCTCGTCGAGTTCTTCATCGGGCACACCATCGAGCCCGCACCGGGCTCCTAGTCGAGTACCCGCCGGCCTGTCGAGGCGACCCGGCACACCGCTCGCCCGGGTTCGCCGAGCTCTCCGCCGAGCGCGTGGTGCGAACACACCCCAATTGCCGCGGGGTCCTGTGGCGTGCTGAACCGGCATTCGCCGCACAAACTCATTCGCGGACGTCGGATACGCGAATCGAAACAGATCTCCCTCCATTCCCTAGTCCGCGCTGGGCAACTTCTCCGGTTTTCCACCCATGGCGGTCGTCGTGGTGGTCTTACTCGGCGTCATCATCACCGAGCGCGGCGGTCTGCTCACGGCTCTCCTGCGTGTCACCATCGGGCGCCTGCCCGCCCGCTGGCTGACCTTCTCCATCGCCTTGAGCGCCATGACCGCGCATGTCATGAGCGAAGCAGTGACCCGGCCATTCGCTCGTTGACAGTCACATCTGACTGTGAAACGGTTCGGGCATGTCATCGGGTGTGCGAGCGGCGCAGCGCGCGGCGACGCGGCAACGGATCGTGCAGACGGCGGTGGATCTGCTGGTCGATCGTGGCCTGGCGGCGACCACAACGGTCGAGGTGCAGCGGGCCGGTGGGTTCAGCCGGGGTGCGTTGCTGCATCACTTTCCGACGCGTGAGGCGATGCTGGGTGCCACGATCCGGTTGCTGATGGAGCGCAACGAGGCGGCGGTGCAGCAGGCCGAGGCTGAGGTGCCGGCGGATCTTGATCGGGTGGAGCGTGCGATCCGGGTGCTGTGCGCGTCGATCGTGCGTCCGGCGTTCGTTGCGGAGTTGGAGTTGTGGGCCGCAGCGCGCACGGACACGGCGTTGCGGGATGTGTTGCGGCGTGAGGAGAAGCGGGCCCGTACGGATCTTTACCGGGTGATCGGTGAGGTGTTCGGTGCGGACGTGGTGGCCCACGAGCGCTATCCCGTTGTGGCCTCGCTGACGGTGCAGTTCCTGCGTGGCCTGGCGATTTCCGATGTGCTGCGTGGTGAGCGCGGGTCCGAGCGGCTGATCGCCGACTGGATCGCGGTCGTGCGAACTGTTCTGGAGGGGAGTGACCTGTGAGTGATGTCGTTGTCTATGAGGTGCGGGACCGCAAGGCGTACTTGACGTTGAACCGGCCCGACCGGTTGAACGCGATCACGACGGAGGTGGCGCGGCGGCTGAAGGAGCTTGTCGACCGCGCCAACGACGACCCTGAGGTGCGGGTGATCGTGCTGCAGGGCGCTGGGCGTGCGTTCAGTGCGGGCTACGACCTCAAGCAGTACGCCGAGGACGGGGATCTGACGCAGCCGCCGGTCTGGGATCCGATCAAGGATTACCAGTTGATGAAGCGCAACACCGACGACTTCTTCAGTCTGTGGCGCTCGCTGAAGCCGACCATCGCGAAGGTGCGTGGCTACGCGGTCGCCGGCGGCAGCGACATCGCTTTGTCGTGCGATCTGGTGGTGATGGCTGAGGACGCCCGGATCGGGTACATGCCCGCCCGGGTGTGGGGCTGTCCGACGACGGCGATGTGGGTCTACCGGCTCGGTGCCGAGCGGGCGAAACGGATGTTGTTGACCGGGGACACCATCGACGGAACCACCGCTGCCGGTTGGGGTTTGGTGGTGCAGGCGGTGCCGGCGCATGAGTTGGACGGCGCGGTGGAGGCGCTGGCGGACCGCATCGCGGGGGTGCCGGTCAACCAGTTGGTCATGCAGAAGCTGATGATCAACCAGGCATACGACAACATGGGCCTGCACGGCACCCAGATCCTGGCCACGCTGTTCGACGGGATCACCCGGCATTCCTCGGAGGGTCGCTGGTTCCAGGAGTTCGCCGCGCGGCACGGGTTTCCCGCCGCGGTGGGGTGGCGCGACTCCGGCAAGCCGATCCCCGATGGCGGCGGCCCGATCCCCACCACAGCGGACCTCGACGAGGAGTGACCACTGTGGACTTGGCTCCGCCGACACAAGCAGTCCTGTGCTCGAACTGTCCACTGTGGATCTGTTGATGGACGTCCGCGACGCCCCAACGCCGGCTTCACCGAGTTGTTGTCTATTGTGGACATGTCGAGTACGTGTGGTTCGGCCTGTCGCGACCACGAACCCGCGATGAAAGCGAGCCGTTGGCCGTCGGATGAAAGGGCGGTCGCTGGTGCCGTTGGCGCGTGGAGCCGACGTTCCCGGTGCGGACGTCGTGCTGACGAGCCTGCCGCTGGCCACGCCGGGCGTCGACCGGCTCGCCGTTGTTGACGACGTGTACCGCGACATCGAGGAATGGCAACCGATCACGGTCCGGACAAGCGAATGGACGATGCTGTTCGCGGCGTGGTGACCAGGTCGCACGAGGCGATGATCCGGGTACTAACCTACGGAGGTGCGAGCCAGGGGGAAATTCAAGTGCGCGGCGATCGGCCACAGGGCTGGTGAGTGACAGCGGGCTCCGCTCGAAGGTCGTGCTCGGCGTCATAGCCGCCGAGACGATCTCCCAGACGTCCACCCGGATGACCTGGGTCGCGCTGCCCTGGCTGGTGCTGACCACCACCGGGTCGCCTGCGAAAATGGGTGCCGTACTCACCGCGAATCTGCTCGCGATGTCGGTGTTCGGCATTCCGGGCGGCGCGTTGGCCGGGCGGTTGGGTCCGTGGCGGACTATGCTGCTGTGCGATCTCGTGCGCGCGGTGCTGATCTGCCTGATTCCGTTGCTGCACATGCTGGGGGCACTGAACTTCGTCGTTCTGTTGGTGCTGGTCTTCCTCGTCGGCGCGTTCTACATTCCGCACCACTCGTCGCAACAGGTCGTGTTGCCCGCGGCCGTCGGTGATTCCGCCGCGGCGATCGCCAAGGCCAACTCGGTGCTGCAGGGTACCTTGCGTCTGGCGAGCCTGCTCGGCCCACCGACCGGCGGGTTTCTGGTGGGGCTGTTCGGCGCGCCGGCCGTGCTGTGGTTCGACGGCGCCACGTACCTGTGCTCGGCGCTGATCGTGTGGCGGGTGGTGCCGAGAGTCGCTCCCCGGCCGGAAACCCAGGGATGGTCGGCGCTCACCGCGGGCACGCGGACGCTGTGGCGGGACTGGTTGCTGCGGCGGTGGACGATCGCGATCTCCGTATTCGAGTTCTCCTGGCAACTGGTCATCGCCGCGCTGCCCATCCTGGTCGTGTTCCGGTACGGCGGTGCGGCGATCTGGATCGGTGTGCTGACCGCGTCCCTCGGGATCGGGTCGGTGCTCGGCAACATCGTGGTGCTGCGGGTGATGGACCGCGTTGAGCCACTGTGGTGGAGCGTACTGACGAAGATCCCGCAGACACTGGTCTTCTGGCTGCTCGTGGTCAACCTGCCGATCCTCGGCGTATGCGCAGTGCTGGCGGTCGCCGGCTTGCTCAACGGCCTCATCGAAGGACCGGTGCGCGGTGTACAGATGCGCCGTACGCCGAAAGCCATGTGGGCGCCTGCGATGGGCGCTTTCTTTGCCGTGTCGGTGCTTTGCGGTTCGGTCGGCCTCGCGGTCACAGGTCCGATCGTGGAGGCGAGCAACATCACCGCCGTCTTCGTTGTGGCCGCCGTGTTCCAGACCCTCGGCACGATCCCGTTCGTGACCGCCGCGCTGCGCGCCCGCGCCGAGTCGCCGGCTCAGCCGGTGGGAACACAGGACGGTTGGCTCTGTCCGTGATTGCGTGATCAACAATGGGCTTGAGTGGTGGTGGGTGGTCATTCGACGAGCAGAATTCTCTTGCGTAGCAAGGCGAAGCTGGCTCGGCCGTAGGTCTGGCGCTTGAGCAGCTTGACCTTCGTGTTCACACCCTCCGCAGGACCGTTGCTGTAGGGCAGGGTCAGCCCTGCGACTGTCGCGTCGCGGTCTTTGACCAGGCCGTTGAGGTAGGAGTCGAAGCCGGGCAGCGCGTCCAGGCGGGTCTGGGTGATCCATCCGGCGAGGTCCTGACCGCGGCGTTGGGTGAGGATGCCGGCGAATTCGCGCACCCGGACCGCGAGCGTGGTCATCTCGGGACAGTCGGCGATCAACTCGTCCAGGTGGCGGCGGATGTGCTCGGGCAGGTCGGTGGGCCTGGTCATGAGCCAGGAGACCAGGCGGCGTGGGGACGGCGCGATGCGCTCGGGGTCGGCTCGGCCCTGGTTGATGTAGCGCACCAGCAGGTTGGCGCTGCCGGTGTAGCCCTGCTCGCGGATCTCGGCCAGGATCCGAGTGACCGGAGTCTCCTCGGCCAGACGGCGCCGGACCAGATCCCGGTGGGCATCGACCAGACTGGTGCCGTAGCGCGGCGGGCGGAGCAGGTCCTGCACGGTCTGCGCGCGGGCGTAGCGCTTGACGGTGTTCAGTGCCCAGCCCAGCCGCCGAGCGCACTCCATCAGTCCAACACCCTGGTTGAGCAGGGCGTGCACGGAAGCGAATCTTTCCCGCGTGCGCGCGGCCAGCGCCGAGCCAGCAGGGCGAGGGGTGGTGTTCCAGCAGGCGGCGTGGGCGACCACGCACTTCTCCACGGCCGCGGCCAGGCCGTGCCAGAGATGCCACCGATCACTGACCTGGACCGCCTTCGGGGCGGCCTGACGGATGGCCTCGGCATATGCCGCCGAGCCATCACGACAGACCACCTCGACCCCGGGATGCTCGCGCAGCCAGGCGGCCAGAGTGGCGGCCCGGCGGTCCGGAAGCACATCGACACGGCGATGGGTGACCGCGTCGATCAGCAAGGTTGCATACTTGCGGCCGCGCCTGATCGCGAAATCATCGACACCGAGCACCTTGACCGGTCCTACCCCAGGGTCAGGCAACGCGTGGACCAGCTCCAGTAGAGCGGTCCGGCTTGTCGAAAACCCCAGTCGAGCCGCCAGGCGCGACCCCGTCCTGCCGGCCAGCGCCAATCCGATGTGTTCCAACGCTTTGCGACACAACGATGTGCGGCGGGCGTGCTTGACAGTCAGGTCATCGACCTGCTCGGCGAATGTCCGAACGGGACAGTTTCCGTTGTCGCAGAAGAACCTGCGCACCTGTAATCGCAACACGACCGGTTGGCCGGCCAACGAGCCGTCGGCCAGCCTGCGGTCATAACGGCTGTGGGTCCGGCCGGATCGGCCGCCGCAGGACGGACAGATCCCATGTCCGGCCCGGACACGCCCCCAGATCCGCACACACGCCCCAGCCCGCTCGATCCGCTCGACCACCACCCCCGACAAGTGCGGCAGCAGGACGTCCAACCACTGATGATCACACGCCGACCATGATCACAAACACTCGATCAGCACGGACCACCAGGTCGACGAAGTTGATCACTCAACTACGGGCAGAGCCGGACGGTTGACAGGGGCCGCGTGTTCCACCTGAATGATCCACGGCAGTGGACGAACGTCAAACCGCCCAACTCACAACAGGAGTTGCGGTAGCCTGACCGCGTGTCGACCTGTCTGTCGAATCGGGTCAATCCAGCTGGGAAGGAACACTGATGGTCGAGCTGTCTCGGAGAGGCCTTCTCGCCGCACTGGGTGGCACTGCCGCGCTGCTGGTGTCCGGAGAAACATCGGCCAACGCGGCCGGCGGGCCGCTTCCGGCAACTCTGACCCGAAACCGGCAACTCGCTGCCGGCAGGCACCGGGTATCCGTTGGGACGACTCCAGTCACGCATCTGAGCATCAGCTCGAACAACGGTGCCTTCCGAACCCGAACCGGCAACCGGTGGAGCGAATGGCGTGAGCTCGCCACGTGTCCCGTCGGCCGTGACGAACAATCGGCTGCCACGCTGCTGCCGGTCGATGCCGGCGTCGTTGAGTACGAACTGGACCTCGCGCACGACGCGAGAGTGTCCGAATTGGACACTATGAGTGGCCCGGCTGTGGCAGCGCTCGCATCACCGGCGCCGGCGGTACCGATCGGCGGAAGGTCGCTCAAGCGGCCTTATTATCCGCGTGCCGCATGGGGAGCTGACGAAAAGCTGCGCTTCACAGACGAAGGCGTCGAGCGCTGGCCGGTCGCCTACTTCCCGGTGCAGACGCTGACCGTGCACCATTCCGCTGGCGCGGTGGGCCGGGATCCGGCCGCTGACGTGCGGGGGATCTACTACGATCACGCGGTCGTCCGGGACTTCGGTGACATCGGTTACCACCTGCTCATCGATCCGGCAGGAAGCGTCTATGAGGGACGAGTGTCCGGTGCGGACTGGTTCCCGGTCTTCGGTCCCGAACTACAAGGCAGGCGACCGCTCATGGCCAACGCCGGGCACGTCGCCGGATACAACGCGGGCAACGTGGGTGTGTGCGTCCTGGGGCACCTCAGCGAGTCCTCGCCGTCGAAGGCGGCCATCGACTCGCTCGTCGTCGTCCTCGCGGCGCTCGCGGCCGTCTGCGACCTCGATCCGTTGGGCCAGACCAGTTACGTGAATCCGATCAGCGGCAGCACGAAGACGGTGGACACGATCTCCGGTCACCGCGACTGGCTCCAAACCGAATGCCCAGGCAACCGCTTGTACCCCGACCTGCCGTCGATCCGCACCCGTGTCTCGAAGCTACTCCCCAGGTGACGTAATCCATTACGGAGAACCTCATCTCGGGATTGTCCCCACGGCGGAGCTGAGGTGCGGCCTGGTCCGGGAAAACTGACCCGTGGTTGGCATCGGGTCGAGTTGCCCTGGCTGGAACGCGCTACAAGTTCACGCCGGACTCTGGTGGATGCGAGTTATCGGCACCCGCGGGTCGTCGGCCGTCCCTGTCGACTCTTGACGGCTGAACGAGCAGAGCTGCATACTCGCTTAACATCAAGTTAATCGATTAAACAGCCGGGAGCGGGAAGGGGGTGCGGTATGGCTCGAGCTCGGCTGTCTGACGTGGCGGCCCATGCCGGGGTCTCCACGGCGACGGTGTCGATGGTCCTCAATGGGGTGAACACGACACGCATCTCGCCGCAGACCCAGCAGCGTGTGCGTGAGGCGGCCGAGGCGGTCGGCTACAAGCCGAACTCGGTGGCCCGCAGCCTGCGGACGCAGCAGACTCGCATGGTCGGTCTGATCTCGGACACGATCGCCAGTACACCGTTCGCTGGGCGGATGTTGGCCGGGGCCAACGACGTGGCGCGTGAGCAGGGGCATTTGGTGATCCTGGTCGACACCGAGCGTGATGCCGGCGCCGAGCGTCAGGCGCTGCATGCTTTGAGCGGGCAACAGGTCGACGCGATGATCTACGCGTGCATGTGGCACCGCGTGGTCGAGGTGCCAGAGGGCCTGCCCGAGGACGCTGTCCTGCTTGACTGTGCCCCGGCCGCGGGGGGCCGTGCCGCGGTCGTACCGGACGAGCGGGCGGGCGGGATGGCCGCGGTGCGGGAGCTGGTGGCGGCCGGGCATCGCCGGATCGCTTTCCTGGACGCCGAGGAACGGTTCGACCTCGTGGCCTCGCGGCTGCGGTACGAGGGGTATCTCCGGATCCTGGCGGACGCCGGGATCGAGCCGGACCCCGCCTTGCACGCCCGCGCCGAACCGGTGGCCAGCGGTGGGCGGGAAGCAGCCCGGCGGCTGCTGGATCTGCCGTCCGAGCGACGTCCCACCGCGATGTTCTGTTTCAACGACCGCATGGCGATGGGTGCCTACGCGGCCGCACACCATTGTGGACTGTCGATTCCCCGCGATCTGTCCATTGTCGGCTACGACGACCAGCAACTGATCGCGGCCGAGCTCGATCCACCACTGACGACGATCGCGTTGCCGCACTACGAGATGGGCCGCTGGGCGATGGAAGTCGCCCTCGGACTGCGCCGGGCGGACCCGGCAGTCCCGCATCTCATGCCGTGCCCGATCATCCGCCGGGCCTCGGTGGGCCCGCCGCCGGTCCAGTTTGGCGACTGACCGACCGGCGGCGGACTTCACCGCATTCGCACCGCGATTTTCCCTGCGATCCACATGGCAGTTGGCGCTGCCATCCAGCACGGAGACGACGGCCGACCGCGCTCCGAAACAGAGAAAGAGATTTGTTCGGTGAAGCATAAATCCCTCTCGATCATAGCAGCGGCGGGTTTGTCCGCGGTGCTCGCGCTGGGCGGTTGTGCCCGCGCGGGGCAGGATTCCTCGTCGCCGGGCAGTCCCGGTGAGATCACGATGTGGACGCACTCGGCGGGCAACCCCGGCGAACTGGCGGTGTATCAACAGATCATCTCCGAGTTCAACGCGTCCCAGACCCAGTACAAGATCGTTCAGCAGAACTTTCCGCAGGGCTCCTACAACGACGCGATCACCGCGGCCGCCGCGGCGCGCAAGCTGCCCTGTCTGCTGGACATGGACGGCCCGATGATGCCGAACTGGGCCTGGGCGGGCTATCTCCAGCCATTGGGCCTGCCGGACGACCTGATCAATTCCCTGCTGCCCACGACCGTAGGCCGCTACAAGGACACGATCTACTCGGCCGGCTACTGGGACGCCGCGCTGTCGATCTTCGCGCGGAAGTCGGTGCTGGACAAGAACACCATCAGGATCCCGACTGTCGACAAGCCGTGGACGCTGGACGAGTTCGACGCGGCCGTCACCAAGCTGAAGGCGAACGGCTACCGCACGCCGCTCGATCTGGGTGCCGCTGACAAAGGGGAGTGGTGGTCGTACGCGTATTCGCCGATGCTGCAGAGCAGCGGCGGTGACCTGATCAACCGCGACACCATGAAGACCGCCGACGGCGCGCTGAACGGCCCGGACGCGGTGAAGTTCTTCACCTGGTTCCAGCAGGCTTTCAACAACGGCTGGGCGGACAACGCGGGCCCGGTGGGCAACCAGCGCTTCATCGACGACAAGGTGGCCCTGAGCTACACCGGCGTGTGGAACGCCAAGGACGCGCTCAAGAGCGTCGGCGACGATCTGCTGATCCTGCCGCCGCCTGACTTCGGCAAGGGCCCGAAGATCGGCGGTGGTTCCTGGCAGTGGGGCATCTCGGCCGGGTGCAAGGACGCCGACGGAGCCCGCGCGTACCTGAAGTTCAGCTTCCAGGACAAGTACCTCACCGCCTTCGCCGACAGCCAGGTGGTCATCCCGAGCACCAGGGCGGCCGCGACGGCGTCGAAGTACTTCAGCGACACCGGTGCGCTGCGCCAGTTCGCGGTGCTGTCACAGAAGTTCGCGCTGGCCCGGCCGGCCACTCCTGGCTACCCGGTGATCTCCTCGACCTTCGAGAAGGCGGCGAAGGACATCATGAGCGGCGCCGATGTGCGCTCGACGCTCGACACCGCCGTGCAGGCGATCAACACCGATATCAAGTCGCAGAACGGCTACGGCTTCTAGCTCACTCCCGCCGGGCGGCAGCGCCCGGCGGGTCAAAGGAAGGCACCTGCCATGACGGCGATCTCCTCGCCGGACTCACGCACCGCGAGCGCGGCCCCGAGATCCCTCTCTCGACGCAAGATTCGCGCCGACGTGCGCTCCGAGCGCCGCGCCGGCTGGGCCATGGCCGCCCCGGCGGTGCTGTTGCTGCTGGCGTTCCTGATCGTCCCGGTGATCCTCGGCTTTGTCCTGTCGTTCACCAACGCCCGGCTGATCTCGCCGGAGCCGACCGTCTTCACCGGCTTCGACAACTTCGTGCGGGCCTTCACCGCGGACCCCACGTTCTTCCGGTCGCTGGTCAACACATTCTGTTTCGCCGCGGTCGTGGTGCCGGTACAGGCCGGGTTCGGGCTGTTGCTGGCCATCCTGGTGAACCAGAAGATCCGTGGCGTGGTGGCGTTCCGGGTCATCTTCTTCATCCCGGTCGTGACCTCGATCGTCGTGGTCTCGATCCTGTGGAAGTTCATGTACCAGCCGGACGGGCTGATCAACTCCTTCATCGACTCGATCACCTTCGGCGCCTGGCAGGGCACCGCGTGGCTGAACGACCCGAGCACCGCTCTCACCGCGATCATCGTGCTGTCCATCTGGCAGGCGGTCGGTTTCCACATGCTGATCTGGTTGTCCGGGCTGCAGACCATCCCCGAGGAGCTGTACGAGGCCGCGCGGATCGACGGCGCCGGCACCTGGCGGCAGTTCCGTGACGTGACGTGGCCGTGCCTGCGTCCCACGCGGGTGTTCGTGCTGATCACCATCACCATCGCCGCGCTCGGGCTGTTCGTGCAGATCGACGTGATGACCCAGGGCGGTCCGGTCGATTCCACATCGACGCTCGTCTACCACGCCGTGCGGATGGGTTACAGCCAGCAGCAGATCGGCTATGGCTCGGCGCTGTCGCTGGTGTTCTTCGTGCTGGTGCTCATTGTCGCGCTGGTGCAGCGTTTTCTGACCCGAGACAAGGACTGAGCCATGGCGGTGCATGATCCGGGGCACGATCCGGGCGAGCGGGTGCTGCGCCGTCGGCGGCGGGTGTGGTTCTACCTGGTACTGGTCGGACTCGCCGTCTTCTTCCTGTTCCCGTTGGTGTTCATGTTCGTGTCCAGTCTGAAGCCCGACGGTCAGATCCTGTCCGACATCGGCGGCTGGCGGGCGTTCCTGCCGGTCGGCGACATCAGTTTCCGCAACTACTCCGGGGTGTTCGACCGGGTGCCGGTCGGGCGGTTCCTGCTCAACTCGTTGATCGTCACGGTGGCGATCGTCGGCATCGGGCTCGTGGTGAACTCCATGGCCGGGTTCGCGATCTCGCGGCTGCGCTGGACGGGCCGCGGCGTGGTGCTCAGCGTCATCATCGCCACGCTGATCGTGCCGTTCGAGACGATCGCGGTGCCGATGGTCTACTGGGTCTCGCATCTGCCGACGCTGCTGTTCCAGAACGGGTGGGTCGAGTACGACTTCGGGTGGCTGGACTCGTACGAGGTGCAGATCGTCCCGTTCATCGCCAACGGTTTCTCGATTTTCCTGTTCGCCCAGTACTTCTCGACCATCCCGGCCGCGATCGACGAGGCTGCACGGATCGACGGCGCGGGCTGGTTCACCATCTACCGCAAGATCGCCGTGCCGCTGTCGGGGCCCGCTTTCGCCACGGTCGCGATCCTGACCTTCCTGCCGGCCTGGAACCAGTACCTGTGGCCGAGCATGGTCGTGCAGGACGAGAACCTGCGGCCGGTCATGGTCGGCATGCAGTACTTCTTCCAGGACAACACCGCATGGGGCGAGATCATGGCCTACACGTCGATGATCACGCTGCCGGTGCTGGTGGTGTTCCTCGCCTTCCAACGCGCGTTCGTCAGCAGTGTCGCGGCGAGCGGCGTGAAGGGCTGACGTGGCAACGCTTTCTCAACCCTTCGAAAGGCTTGTGGATGTTTGTGCTGCCCGATTCCTGGGTCTGGGACTTCTGGTTCGCCGATGACGGCGAACGCTATCACCTGTTCTTCCTTTACGCCTCAAGGGCTTTGCGTGATCCCGATGCCCGCCACTACCGCGCGTCGATCGGCCACGCGGTTTCGACAGACCTGGTGAGCTGGACCCGGATCGAGGACGCGCTGGTCCGCGCGGACGCCCCAGCGTTCGACGACTTGGCCACGTGGACCGGTTCGGTGGTACGGCACCCGGATGGGACGTGGTTCCTGTTCTACACCGGCTCCACGCCCGCTCCCGAAGGCAAGAACGTCCAGCGGATCGGCTATGCCACGTCACAGGACCTGGTGACCTGGCAGCGGGCTCCGGACAACCCGGTCCTGGCCGCGGATCCCCGCTGGTACGAGAAGCTGGACGCGGGCGTCTGGCACGACGAGGCGTTCCGCGACCCGTGGGTGTTCGCCGACCCGGACGGCGACGGGTGGCACATGCTCATCACCGCTCGCGCTCGCTCGGGCGAGCCGTTCGAGCGCGGTGTGGTCGGGCATGCGGTCTCCGCGGATCTGCGGCGCTGGGAGTTGCGCCCGGCGCTGACGGTCCCCGAGCCGCGAGGGTTCGGGCAGTTGGAAGTCATTCAGGTCGAGGTGGTGGACGCCCGCCCGGTCCTGCTGTTCTCCTGCCTTGCCGAGCACGCCGCGGCCGATCGCCGGGCAACCGGCACGACCGGCGGAATCTGGGCCGCCCCGGCCGGCGGTCCGCTGGGGCCGTTCGACATCGCGGCCGCGGAACCTGTCACCGACGACCGTTTCTACAGTGGACGCCTGATCCGCCGCCGGTCCGACGACCGCTGGGTGCTGATCGCGTTCCACAACCGCGGCGAGCAAGGTTTCGTAGGCGCCATCAGCGATCCCATGCCGGTGGCGTGGGACGGCAAACGCCTCAGTGTTTCTGTTTCCTAGTGGCTCGTCACGCAACCTTGGACGGGTAATGGGTCCAGGTGCGGATGGGTGAGTCGGTGGCGAATCCGGTCTTGGGTTGTGTGTGAGCGTTGCGCCATCGCATGTAGGCGCCGATCGCGGCGTTCTGCTCGTCGTGGGTGCGGTGGTCGGTGCCGTTGAGGGCGAAGTAGCGCAGGGCGGCGAACTCGGCCTCGATCCAGTTCAACCACGACCCGTAGGTCGGCAGAAACACCAACTCGATCCGGTTGCCAGCGGCCCACGCGGTGACCGTGGGGTGGCGATGTGGGGAGAAGTTGTCGCAGACCACGTACAACTTCTCGCCGGGCCAGCGATCCCGCAACGCCTGGAGCAGCCCGAGGAACTCGCGATGCCGTTTGCGTGGCCGGATGCGGTAGAACATCCTGCCGGTCGCCAGGTCCAGCGCGGCCAGCATGTGCATCACACCCGCGGTGCGGGTGTAGGTCGCGCGTAACCGTTGGGGCGAGGACACTAGCCGCCAGGCCTTTCCCTTGCGGGGCATGAGATTCAACGGGCCGAACTCGTCCACACAGACCACCCGGCCGTCGGTGGGTGGATGGTCGTACAGATCGAGGATCCGGTGCATCTTGGTGATGAAGTCCGGGTCGGTGGATGCCTTCCACGTCGTGGAGCTCTGCCAGGAAACCTTGCCCGCATGCAGGATCCGCCGGACAGTCTCGATCGAGATCGATACCACCGACAGGTGGTTGACCAGGTGATCGCGCAGTTTGGCCAGCGACCAGGTGGAAAACGCGGTGATACCCCAGTCGGCGGGGGACGTGCGGGCGATCAGGCAGATCTGCTCACGCAGATATTCACCGATCTTCCGCGGCCGTCCCCCTCTCCATTTTGGGTCCAGCGCGTCGAACCCCCGCTCGTTGAACGCGTGGATCACGTCTCGCACGTAGTCCGGGCTGACCTGCAACAAGCCGGTGATGTCACCGACCGCCTGGCCCTGGCCGGACATCAGCACCACGATCGCCCGGCGCAGCTTCACCGGGTCTTTCGCCGTGCGCGTGATCCGCTGCAGCTTGCGGCCTTCCTCCATGGACAGCCGCCGGACGAACACATCCGGACGACGAGCCATAACCACCTCCCACACCCTCGAGTGGGACCAGCCTGGCTGAGTCATCCACGTAGATCAATTACACGGTCAACGTTGCGTGATGTGCCACTAG
>JOAA01000054.1 GCA_000720375.1 Rhodococcus rhodnii
GGACACGCCGATCCCGGAGGCTCCGGACGCCCCGGACATCTGGGGGATCAGCACGAAGTGGCCGACGTAGGCGGTCAGGGACATGGTGCCCACGGCGATCATCGGTGCGGCCAGGCGCTGCAGCAGCGGCAGGCGGTCGACAGCCATCATCGCAAGCACGATCACGGTGATCGCGACTCCCACGCTGCGATGTCTCCTGCGCAGCTGACGTGTCCTGCGGTGGCGGCATCTCGTGGACCTCGAGAACACCGGCTGCCGAGCACGATTCATAGTCCGCGACAGACGGCGAATTCCCTCACCTGTTCAACGTCATCCTCGCCGACGCTCGCATCCAGATCGTCCTGACTGGTGTTCAGATTCCCAGCATGAACTCGATCATTGACGTTGGATCCAGACCTGCCGCCACGAACCGCTCGACCGAACGCTCATCCGGAACCAACGACACCTGCTCCACGTACTCCGTGAATACGAACACTTCTACAACGACCACAGGCCACACCAAGGCATCGCCAACACCCGACCGCGACGCCCATCGCCATCACCGATCACCAACCAGGACTACATCACCCGTCAACAAAACTTGGTCATCGCCAAATACAGGTGACGGCGGTCGGCGAGGTGACACTTCCGGTACACAGCGGACAAGTGATACTCGACGGTGCGGCGTGTCAGTGAAAGCCGGTCCGCGATCTCAGCGTTGTTGTAGCCCGCCCAGACCAGCTTGGCCACGTCGATCTCACGTTTCGTCAAGACAGGGTTGCCATGTGTGGCAAGGAATCTGGCCAGTTCGCCGCTGGCGACGTTCGCGGCGTACTGATTGCCACCACGCTCGGTCAGGTCGGCGACACGTCGCAGCAGCTGTCGCGCTCGGGGCAGGTCCCGCAGAGCTCCTTGGTCCCCACCGATCGCACGAGCCACCCCCGTCATGTCACTCCTGGCGTTGGCGATGGCGAGCAGGTCCGCCGCCTCCACGATGAGGTCGGTCGAGCCGCCATGCACCATCGCAGAGGCGAGCGAGGCACGGCCGATTTCCCTGGGAGAGCCCCATTTCCACGCGGCATCGAGTTCGGTACGAACCAGAGCACGCGCCAAGTCCGTTTGTTCTGCGCCAAGCATGGACATGGCCGCGCCGGTGCGCCACGGGATCACACATGGATTGGCGAAGTTGCAAGCCGCGACCTCACGGCCGCACGCAAGAAAGTCGTTGACCGCCCGGTTCATCCGCCGCAGCGCCATATTGACTCCGCCTGCGGCGTACAGCAGAAGCGCCCGACCGGGCAGGTCGTTCGGAAGGGCGCCGGAGAAACCACGGCCGATCAACAGATATTCGGCCGCACTCGCGTCACCGAGTTGCACCAGCGCTTCGGTCAGCCATGCCACCACGATCGCTTCCATCGACTCCGCGATCGGGCTTTGCACCATTTTTCCGAGTATCCGTCGGGTTTCCGCGAGGTCACCAACCAGGAAGCTGATCCGGCTGCGGATCACCTGCAGCACTTGCGCCGCAGGGCCGGTCCCCGACCAGCGTGGCTGCTCAGCCAGGCGAGAACAGTGCGTGTCCACGCGCACCAGGTCACCAGTGAAGATCAGCGTAAGCAGGCAACGCCAGACGCACCCAGGATCCGGGCATCGACTGGCATCGGGAAATGCGGCATCGGCGTGATCTCTGACCGCCTGCCGGTCAACACCGACACTGAGCATCGCGGCACAGCGCGGAGTAAGGCCCTCCTGACAACGGCACAACCTCGGCGCGCGTTCGGTGCGTGGACCGCCGAAAAGCCGAATCAAGTCTGGCGACTCCGGATCAGCCGGCACATCCGGTCCGGCGATCACATCCACAGTCCGATGCACCCACATTCCCCTCTGTACCGCTTGACCGTTTGTGATCGTGCCGGTCCCCCGCGGCCCAGATTACCGGTCCGGCGCCCGGTGTCATTGCGGATCGACCGTCAAGTCACCGGCGCACTGGACGAATCATCGCCATGTCAACCATTCAGGGCAATCGTGGCCGGGCCGGCCGTTCGCATTCCGCCTTACTCCCATCGAGTGAGCAACGCCTGCTCCGCGAAACTGATGGTGATGCCCTTACACAGGACGGGTGACAAATCCGAGCAGGACGGTGTTCTCAATCACAAGGTAGAGGCTCGCGTTCGGCTCTGTTCTACTTTGAGGAGCCGGACAGCTGGGGTCGCAATCCATTGTGGACAGTGCAGCGTCGCACGCTTTCATGAACCACCACGAAGGTCAAGTACCGCCCATCAGCTGGGCGTCATTGTCGCCGTGGCAATCATGGTGACATGTCGACGCTGACGACACGGGTAATCGAGTACAGCAAACCAGTTCACCCATGGTCTTCGATCGGGGGCACGAAATGGCCGCGCCGAACGTGTATTACAGCCACACCGTGAGCCAGCCACAGCGGTTGATGGCCGAAGTACGCAGCCTCAGGCATGACCTGGTTTGCCGAGGACGCTGGCAGGAGGCAGACGATCTGGTCGAGCGGGCGCTGCGGTCCGCGGTGGCGCACGCGAATGAACTGAACGGACCTGACCTTGCCGGCCTGGCATACCTGCCGGGCGGCGGCGTGCTCGGTTCGCGAATACCCGACGGATCGTTCGCGCGTGAAACGGTGGAGTCGCGATCCATTGCGATTCGCGCGTTGTCGCACGCCAACCGGGGGACAGATCGCGCCGAGGCAGTCAGGCAGGCCAACCTGGTGTTGTCGTCGCCGGGCCATGACGACGTCGGCAGTTTCTGGGCGGCAGTCGTGACTTTGATCCACGCCGACGAGTTGATCGCGGCCGCCAACGCCTGCCACCGCGCGGACAACCGGTCGGTGGAGCATCGCGACGTCCTGGCGTTGCTGCGCGCCAGGATCTGCGCCGTTACGGGCGAGACCGCGAAGGCCGTATCGACCTTCCGCCGTTTCCTCGATCGCGGCACGACCCCACACCTCACTGGGCTCGCGACGGCATGGCTCGTCGAGGCTCTCAGCGACCTCGGTGACCACAAGCAAGCCCTCCTCGCCTTGCACGAGAACGGATTCGACGGCGCTGGGACGAATCATCCGGAACGCACGCAGTTGCTGGCGGCCCGCAGCGCGGCGCACATCACCGCAGGCAACTTCCAATTAGGACTCGAGGACGCACTCGCCTGCGGGGAGTCGATCAGCTCGTGGGGCGTGCACAATCCCGCCGTCGCGCCCTGGCGGTCGCGCGCAGCGCGCTGCGCTTTGGCACAGGGAAGATCCGGCCTGGCCACCGTGCTCGCACAGCAAGAGTATGAACTGGCGCATCGCTGGGGAACCGCTCGAACTCGTGGAGTCGCCTTACACGCACTCGGTATCGCCCGGCGCGGCACAGACGGTGTCGAATTGCTACTCCAGGCCGAGTCGCTGATGGCTGCCTTTCCCGATGCTCCTGAAGCCGCGAGAGTCCGATACCACCTCGGTTGCATGTTGCTCACCCAAGGACGATGGGACGAGGCGAAGCGGTTCTTGGACGCTGTCGCGACAGCAGGACCGCAGTCCCGGTCGGCCTACGCCGCGGACATCATGCGACGGATGTCCAACGGCACCCCGATGCCCACGCTCACCAACCAGGAGAAGAGTGTCGCCAAGCTCGCGCTGGCCGGTAGCACCAACAAAGAGGTGGCGCACACTCTGCATCTGACTTCTCGAACCGTGGAGTTCCATCTGTCCAACATCTATCGCAAGCTCGGTATCTCCGGACGCGACGAACTGGGCTTGGCCGGACTGTTGATCGACTGAGCCAGGTATGTGCTCGTCGGGCTCGCACTGCGGCTGGGGGTGTCCCGCAGCGCGAGCCCGCCGAGCCGGACGCCGGCACGGCGTAGCCTCGGTCAGCGGAAGTACTCGGTCATCGGATGCAGTTGCTTGTCGAGCACGTCGAATCCGCCGTCGACCCGGATCAACTGGCCCGAAGCCACGCCGAATCCGTCGTCGGCCACGAGAGCCACGGCGCGCGCGGCATCCTCCGGTTCCACCATGCGCGCCGTCACCGAGCGATCGACCATGTATTTCCATAGGTCCTCACTGAAACCTGCGGTGGCGTCGGTGTGTACCGCCCCGAAGGCGATAGTGTTCACGGTAACCCCGTACTGGGCAGCCATTCCGGCCACGTGTCGGCTGAACGTGTTGAGCGCGGCCTTGGCGACTGAGTGCGCCATCACCATTCCGATGGTGTCCGAAGCGGTGCTTGAGATGTAGATGATCCGTCCCGATCGCCGCTGGCGCATGAGCTCGAGCACCTGTTGGGTGAGAAAGTAGGAGCCTGCGAGCTCCCCGTTGATCTTCTCGGCGAACATGTCCCAGGTCAGTTCGGCGAACGGGACGAATGGCGGCATCACCGTGTTGGCGTTGCAGACCATCAGGTCGATTCGCCCGTGCTCCGCCCACACGCGATCGACCATCGCGCGAACCTGGTCCTCGGCACAGACGTCGGCTTGTGCGGCCTGGCCCGTGCCTCCGCCTGCCTCAATGGCGGCGACGACCTCGGATGCGGCGCGCGCGTCACTGCGATAGTTGACGATCACGTGGTATCCGCGACCGGCCATCTCCTTGGCCATGGCGGCCCCGATACCGCGGCCCGCACCGCTGATCAACGCGACTCGCTTGGACTGGTTCACGGTGTTCCCCGCTTCATGTCGCCGGTAACCTCTGGGTGCCGACAGTAATCCGCCGCCGAGTTTTCAGGTATTTCGGATTGCCCTCAGAAACGACGCAGATCCCTTGTAACGCCTACCGGGAAGCTGCGACGGTTGGCCACGCCACGGAAAAGCGGAACGCTTCCCCGCGTTCGCGCCACCGACCGCATCCGCATGCTTTGACCACTTTTCGAGAGGAATGACGATGGTGGACAATGCCGACCTCGTTGCCCAGGTTGCCGCCCTGTCGACCAAGGTGCGAGAACTGGAGGCAGTCCGCGAGCTCACCCGATTGCGCTACGCGTTCCACCACCACCTCAACAATCAGGACTGGGACTGTCTCGGGGCGCTGTTCGCAACCGACGCACTGTTGGACTACGGAAGCTTCGGCCATGCCCGCGGCCGGGCCGCGATCCAGGATTACTACAGTTCGTTGCTGCCGAAAATGGTCGAGCTTCAGGGCGCCACAAATGTCGTCCTCAAGAACTTCAGCCACATGCCGGACGTGACAGTGAACGGCGACCGCGCGCATGGGGTGAGCTTCTTCGAGGAATATGTGAGGTTCGACCGACAGGATGTGGTTCACCAAAGTGTAGGCCGCTTCACCGACAGCTACGCGCTGATCGACGGGCAATGGCTTTTCGAGCGAGTCGAGCTCGATCACTATTGGGTAGTGCCGGAGAACAAAGAATGGCGGTGGCCGTGGTGAGGACGCCAGCCAGCACACCGCGTCGACCAACCTAGCTGCCGCAGCACTACGCTACCAAGGGTCGACAGAATATCATTACGGACCACCCACAGGTTTTCAGCATAATTGACACACCAAGCTTCTCCACTGACGGACCGATCGGTCTGCTAGGGTCGGGCGATCGATTCCTGAGGAGGATCTCGTTGAAGACCATCGTCGTGTCGGGCGGCACTACGGGCATTGGAGAAGCACTCGCTCACCACTATCTCGGCCGAGGCGATCAAGTCGTCGTCATCGGTTCGGACCCCGCGAAGGGAATGCGTTTTCTCGACCGGGCAGACCAGGCAGGCTCCCGCGACCGAGCCTTCTTCATGCTCGCCGATCTCAGCCTGATCAGCGAGAACACCCGCGTCATCGGCGAAATCGCCGCACAGTTCCCAGTAGTGGACGTCCTGGTGCTGTGCGCTCGTTACTTCCGGTCCTACCGGACCGTGACCCGCGAAGGGTTCGAGCACAATTTCGCGCTGTACTACCTCAGCCGTTACGTGCTCGGGTACGGCTTGATCGACCAACTGGAGAAAGCCGATCGCCCGGTCATCATGAACATCGCAGGCCCTGGCGTCGGCCCTGGCCACGTCCAGTGGGATGACCTCGCACTGGAGCGAGGCTATGACGGCTGGGCGGCCATGTTCCAGGGCGGGAAGCTGAACGACCTGCTCGGAGTCTCCTTCGCGGCCGATCACCGTCGCCACCGCACTCGGTACGTGCTGCTCTTCCCTGGAGGCACCAGGACTGGTTTCGCCGGCGAGTTCGATCCGCCGACAGCGGCCTATGTCGAGGAAATGAAGCGAATGGCGCAGCCCGTTGCGGAGGCGGTCGGCCCGATCGCCCGGATCATCGACGCACCGCCCAGCGCACCTCTCAGCGCGTTTGTCGAGGGCAGGCAGATCAGCCTGCAACTACCGTCATTCGACAAGGACGAAGCCACTCGACTCGACGCCATTACCCGGGAGTTGCTGCGCAACCAGACCGCGCTCGACATGTGACCGCTTAACATCACGACATGGCACCACCGCCCACCAACGCACGGGAACGCATTCTCGACGCGGCGACGAAGCTGTTCGACCGTTACGGCGTCCACGCCGTCGGCATGCAGCGGATCATCGACGAGGCCAAATGCGGCAAGCACCTGCTCTATCGCGAGTTCGAGAGCAAGGACGCGCTTGTCACGGCGTATCTGCGACGGTGCGAGCGAAACTGGGTACAAACGTTGAAAGCCACGCTCGCATCCGGTGTTCCGCCTGAGGAACAGTTGGTCGAACTCGTGCGCCTGGTCGGCGACAACGTGCCGGGAACCCGTGGTTGCCCGATACGCAATACATTCCGAGAGTTTCCCGACGAGCGGCACCCCGCGCACCAGGCCGCGTTCGATCATTTCGCGGTGGTCCGCGAGCAGGTGTGCGAACTGGCCAGCCGCACCACCGCTGCCGATCCGGAGCGGCTGGCCGATCGAATCCTGCTGATCGTCAACGGTCTCTTCAACAGTGGTTCCGTCCTCAGCCCGGAAGAGAACGCCGCGGTCGCCGTGCAGCTGGTGCGAGATGTCGTTTTGATCGAAACAACGATGTCACACCGTGTGCCATAATTCGCGGCTTCGGTATCCCCGTAGGTTGTCGATCCACATCTTGTTGCGATTGGGCCAGCGTGAGACCCTGTGCTAGGCAAATTGGACCCGATCATCGGACGATCTAACCACACGTCGGCCCGTTTCCCTGCGGCCGTCCACCACGACGAAGCGCGCCGGGCTGACGATTTCTGATCATTGATCGACGCCGATCGGTGATTTTCGCTGCCGTTACGGGGGAATTGTGAGCCAAGAGACAAACGCACGCGCCGAGCCGGGTGGTCATCTGCAGCTGGCGATATGCCGTGCCGGCACCGAAAGGCCGCAGCCCGAGGACGTTTGCGCGGCTGGACAGAGCATCAGGCTGGCCAACAGCGGGATCAATCGCGCGATGGTCCTACAACTGGCTGACGCCGTGTTGCGGTCGGACAACTGCGGTGCCGACGTGGATTGCGTCTGGTCCGCATTGCTCTCACTGATCTATGCGGACAACCTCCTTGCCGCGAACGAATACTGCCGCCGGTTGAGCCGCAGGCCGGGTTGGCTCAGATCAAGGCGGCACCAGCACACATTGCTGCTGGCGCAAGCACGCATCCGGATGTTCTCCGGGCGCCCGGCCGAGGCCGCGCCGCTGCTGGAGTCCTTGCTCACCCGGAAGGTCGCCGGGCCATTGGACGGCCTGACGATCGCATGGCTTGTTGAGACACTCGTTCATCTCGGTGAGATCGACCGGGCGCAGGGCATTTTGCTCGACCACGACCTGCTCGGCCGGATCGACACCGACTTTCCCGCGCGGGCGCATGTCCTGGCTGCCCGCGCCGCCTCGCACATCGCGGCTGGCCAGTTCAGTCACGGCATCGACGACTACCGAGCATGCGGACGCATGCTGACCACGACGAACGTCTGCAATCCCGCGGTCATCCCATGGCGGTCAAAGGCCGCGTTGGGCGCGATCGCCGTACACCGGTTCGATCTCGCCGTGGCGCTGGCCGAAGAGGAACTCGCCGCCGCGCGACGATGGGGAGCACCACGAACCGTTGGCTGCGCGCTGCATGCCCTGGCTATCGCGCGGCGCGGTGAAAAGTCGATTCCGTTGCTGGAACAGGCTGTCGAGTTGTTCGAACTCGCCCAGACACACACCGAGCTGATGCAGGCGTTGTACGACCTCAGCGCCTTACACATCGAACGCGACGACCTCGCGGTGGGCCGCAGCAAGCTCGAAGCCGTCGAGGCGGTGGCACGGGTGAGCGGCAACAGTTTGTGGCTGCGTCGCGCCGAAGCCGGTCTGCGGCGGCTCGACAGTCCGGTGGAAAGCGTGCGCCTCACCAGACAGGAACTCAAGACCGCCCAGCTGGCTCGGGCCGGTTACAGCAACAGGCAGATCGCGCGGACGCTGTGTCTCCAGGTCAGGACGGTGGAGTTTCACCTGTCCTCCGCCTACCGGAAACTGCGCATCTCCGGGCGACGGGAGCTGGTCGGGGCATTGAGTGTCGCCGCTTCCTGACAGTGCGGAACTCAGCGAGGAGATGCGCTTTGCTTTCGATGACTGACCGTCCGTTTCGTTTCGGCGTCGCGCTCTTCACCCCCTCCACCCGTGCGGAGTGGGTGTCCAAACTACGGACGGCTGAAGAGCTCGGCTACGACATCGTGTCCATTTCGGACAACCTAGGGCTGCCAGCGCCGGTGCCCACGTTGTTGCTCGCGGCTGAAGCGACCGACCGAATACGGATCGGCACCCTCGTGCTGAACGCGTCGTTCTATCGCCCTGCGCTGCTGGCCCGAGACCTGGCCACGATCAACGAGTATTCCGGCGGCAGACTTGAAATCGGGCTGGGCACCGGATACGACAGAGCGCAGTTCGACATAGCCGGCGTGCCGTGGGCGGACGCCCCGCAGCGGGTGTCCCAGTTGGCCCGAACCGTCGAGGAACTGCGCGGCATCGAGTCGCGGCCACCGATCCTGATCGCGGGCCGCAGTGACCGCGTGCTTCGACTCGCCGCCGCACAGGCGGACATCATCGCGTTCCCCGGTACGGAGAAGACCCGAGACAGCCGCCGCAAACTCGGCGGGCTCAACGAAGTGACCGGCCGGATCGAGTGCGTACACGCCCTGCTAGGCGACCGCATCGACGAGGCGGAGCTCAACATCGCCATTCATCGAGTACTCCCGCCGGGCACCACCCACGGCGTTACGGATGCCTGGCAGAACCATCTTGACCTGGAACCGGCGGAACTGGCTGAGTTGCCGACGCTGTTGATCGGTACCCCCGAGGAGTGCGCGGACATCCTGCGTGACAGGCGAAAGCGCTACGGCCTCACCTACTTCACCGTGCTGGAGCCCGAGATGGAGGCATTCGCACCGATCATCGAGGCGGTCCGATGACAGAACCGTCGCTTGTGGTCGGCGCGGAGCCGTCCAGCTGTGCCCACTACGAGCCGTTCGGTTGCGGTCAGGACAACCACTCGAATGCCCCTGAGCTGACAGGAAGGAACCAACGCCGATGACCGAACCGGCATCGATGCCGCACAACCGCCGCGAAACCGGGTGCCCGTACCGGCCAAACCCTGATCTGGTGAAACTGCACGAGGACGAGGTGTTGCCCCGTGTTCCGGTGCCGAATTCCCAGCTTGGCGAGATCGACGCCGTCCTCGTCACTCGCGCGGACGACGCCCGCGCCGTATTGTCCGACCCTCGTTACGAAGTCGGTTTCGCCTTCGACCGGGATTGGTCAGGCCCGCGGTCGGTGATGAACCAGCCAGGCGTTCTGCTCAACTATGACGGCGAGGAGCACACCCGATACCGCCGTATGCAGGCCGGAGCCTTCACAATGAAGCGGATCCGAGCGCTCACCGGTGTGATCGAACAGGTCGTCGACGACCATCTCGACGCGGTGCAGAACGCCGGTCCCGGCGTCGATCTGATCGAGGCGTTCGCCAGTCCACTCCCCCTGATCGTGATCTGCGAGTTGCTCGGCGCACCCGCCGAGGACCGGGACGGCATTCTGCGCCGCAGCGCCATCGCCAGCAATGTCGACACCACACTGGAAGTCCAGCAGGAGAACTTCGGTGCGATGATCGGCTACATGGCCGAACTCGTCGCGGCACATCGGCTGCAGCCTGGCGACAACATCCTCGGCGACCTGGTCCGCGACCACGGCGGGAAGCTGAGCGACGACGAGCTGATCGGCATGGGCCTCGACGTACTCGTCGCCGGCCACGGAACACTGTCCGGGATGATCGGACTCAGTGTGTTGACGCTGCTGCGGCACCCGGAACAACTCCCGGTCCTGCATGACGACTCGTTGACGGGTTCAGCCATCGAGGAGTTGCTGCGACTGCTCGCGGTGGCACCACCGTTGGTGCGCAAGGCGAGCACCGACCTGACCGTCAACGGCCAGGAAGTCGGCGCGGGCGAACATGTTGTCGTCTCGACGCTGATGGCCAACCACGGCGCGGACCTGCCGCGGGCAGGTGAGCTCGATCTGTGCCGCAAACCGGTACCGCATCTGGCCTTCGGCTACGGCCCGCACCAATGTGTAGGTCAGCAACTGGCCCGCCTCGAACTGAAGACCGCCTTGTCGCGTCTCTTTCGACGCTTCCCGGCGCTGCAGCTCGCAGTGCCATTCGAAAGCATCGAGTACCGCACCGACGGGCTCGTGTTCGGCGTCCAGCGCTTGCCCGTCCGCTGGTGAAGCTCCCGGATTGACACAGCGATCGAACTGCAACTACTCTGGTTGCAGTTCGGCGGCACATGCCCCAGCTGCAACCAGTCTAGTTGCAGTTCAGGCGGCACGGTAGCGAGAGGATCGCTGTGGCTCTCAGTAGCAGGAGCGCGGTCGCGATTCACGCGCTCACCATGTTGGCCCGCTGGGATCATTCGTTGACCTCCGCCGAGATCGCGGAGAGCCTGGCAAGCAATCCGGTCCTGGTCCGGCGCATCCTTGGCAGCCTGCGAGACGCCGGCCTGGTGTGGTCGACCGAGGGGCGCAATGGCGGTTGGTCACTGGCCCGCGCCCCGCGCGAGATCACGCTCTACGACGCCTACACCGCTGTCGAAACAGGACCTATCCTGTCCCGGCACGCCCATCCGCCGAGCGCCGAATGCGAGGTGGGGCGCCATATCCAGGCGCTGCTCGAAGTGGAGTTCCAAGACGCCGAGCGAGCGATGCGGGAACGGCTGAGCCGGACCACCATCGCCCACATGCTCAAGCAGGTACTGGCCGCCGAGCGCGAGTTCGCGCTCCGGAATCGCAGCTGAACAACCCCGACAGCTGAACAGTGGCGGAGGCACGCCCTCCGCCACTGTTCGACCCTAACTGTAACTACAGCAGTGGCAGTATCTGCCGCGGAGGAATCGCGTCGAAATGACAACGACTTCGGCCACAACCGAACGAACGGGCCGTGGGCTCGGTCTGCTGGCAGTGCTCATGCCCGCGGTCCTGGTCACGGTCATCGCCAGCGACATGGTCAACCTCATGCTCCCGTCGATCGGAGCGGAGTTCGGGGCCTCCGAGGCTGAGCTCGCCTGGGTCGTCACCGGGTTCCTGCTGACATTCTCGGTCGGTATTCCCTTCTATGGCCGCATTTCCGACCGCGTGAGCCTGCGCCGCCTCTTCACTTTCGCATTGCTGCTCTACGCGATCGGAAGCCTGATTTGCGCGCTCGCTCCGAGCTTGCTCGTCCTTGTGCTCGGCCGGATCGTGATGGGTGTCGGTGCGGCCGCACTTCCCGTGCTGTCGATCGTCGCCATCACCAGGCTGCTGCCAGAAGACAAGCGCGGCATGGGAATCGGCGTCGTGTCCGCGGCAGCAGGCATCGGGACGGCGGCTGGACCGGCCATTGGCGGCTTGTTCGGGCAGTTGCTCGGCTGGCCCGCACTGTTCTGGCTGATGCTCGTGGTCGCACTGGTGCTGCTTTTCCCAGCATTGCGTGTGTTGCCGGGTGAGCCGCCGTCGGGTGAGACCCGATTCGATCTCGCGGGTGGCATTTTCCTTGGCCTGGGCGCCGGACTGGTTCTGTTCGGCTTCACCCAGGCGCAAGGTGAAGGCTTCGGCGCACCGACGTCGTGGGGCAGCTTCGCGGTGGCGGCCGTGGCGATCGCGCTTTTTGTGTGGCGCATGGTCAGCGTCGCGCACCCGTTCGTGCCACCCACGCTGTTCACCAACCGGGTATACCGGATCGCCGTGATCGTCGCCTTCCTTGCCATGATCGTCAACCTCGGCGGTCTTGTCTTCGTTCCACTGCTGGTGGTAGACGTCAACGGCTTGAGCCCGGGCGCGGGCGCACTCGTGATGATCCCGGCCGGCGTGGCCGTTGCCCTACTCTCGCCGTTGATCGGGCGCCTCGCCGACCGGATCGGCACGCGGCCTTTGGTGCTTGTCGGGCTGGGACTGATGGCAGTGTTCTCACTGTTTCTCTCGACGTTCACGGCAGGCTCGTCGGTCATCCCCGCCGGTGTGGGCATCCTCGGGCTCAGTGTCGGCTTCATCTTCGTGATGACACCCATCATCAGCGCGGCTGCCGGCGCGTTGCCCGGCGAGCAGGTGGGCGTCGGCATGGGGATCCTGCAAGGAGCCCAGTTCCTCGGTGCGGGCACCGGCCCGGCACTGTTCGGTGTGCTGGTGTCCGCGCGGCAGCAAAGCGGCAGCACCGCAGTCAACCCGATCTATTCCGGTCACGAAGGCGCTGCGTATTCCGACGCCTTCCTGGCCATGGCCGTGGTCGTCGTCCTGACATTGCTCGTCGCTTTCCAGATGCGCCCCGCAGCAACCGTCACGGCCAAGCCGACCCGTGAGGCGGACGTCGTTCACTAGCTCGATTCCGACCGAAGAACTCCCGAATGGACACAGGTACCGGTATGACTACGAAAGACCAGACGTTCTCCACACAGAACATGGACTTCGACGCGTTGTACGCGGGTCGTCTGTCGTTCGAGGGCAGCGAACCGGGCACCGACTTCATCCCGTGGGACATCGGTGAGCCCCAAGCCGCGGTCGTCGCACTGGAACGAACCGGCGGCTTCCGCGGCAAGGTACTCGACGTGGGTTGCGGGCGTGGCGACAACGCGATCATGCTCGCCGAGCGCGGCCACGATGTGATCGGTGTGGACGGTGCACAGAGCGCGATCCAGCAAGCCGAACAACGTGCGATGGCACAAGGCGTCCGGGCGCAGTTCAAGGTGGCGGACGCCACCGAACTGCGCGACATCGGAGCCGGGTTCGATACCGTCCTTGACAGCGGCTTGTACCACTGTTTGAACGACGAGCAGCGGTCAGCGTACGCCGCCGCACTGCATCGGGTCTGTCAGGCGGACGCGACGTTGCACCTGTTCTGCTTCGCCGAATCCGTACCGTCTGGGACACCGATCGTGCAGGAAGCATTGATCAGCGTGGACGACCTGCACGCCAATCTGGACCGCTACTGGCAGATAGTGGACATCACGCCGACCTTCTTCGCCACCAGTTTCACCCGGGAACTGTTGGCAGGCAGCGGAGATCCAGCCGCAGTACAGGTGGACGAGCGGGGGCGGGTTCTGCTGCCCATGTCCAAGGTGCTGGCTCGACACAAGTGACCATTGTAGACAGTTCTATGTGAATATCCGCCATCGCTGGGACCCGGCCGCGCGACACGGCCGGGTCCCGGCGATGTGCGCTCACCACTGAGGTGACCGAACGAGTGGCCCTTGGTGCGAACTTCCCTGTGTGACAGGGGTTCGCGTCAAGGGCTTTGTTCATGACACGGCCGAACCTGCGGCGCTACCGCAGGGTTTCGGCACCGCCCTTGCCGCCCGCGCGAGCGGCATGCCATGGTCTTTGAAGTGTGGCGCGCAACGATGTCGCCGCGATCTTCCGGGAAATCCCCTTACCAGTGTCCATTGGGAACACTTGGTCACCCTGCCCGCGTGCGCTGGAAGACTCGAAGGGTAAGACCTGTCATGCTTCAGCAGAACACGACAAAGCGTATCGGCTACTGGTTTCTGCACCTGCACCAGCGCTTCGAAGAAGGAACCGCGGCCGCCTTACGTGACGAGAAGCTGACGAGGCGGCAGTGGCAGATCCTGCACGCACTCGCGATCGGTGTGGACACCGTCACCGGTCTCGATGAGGCGTTCGCTCCTTTCCTTGTCGTCGACGGAGTGTCGACCTACCAGCCGATCGTCGACGATCTCAGCGAGCGCGGCTGGGCGACGTCCGATGGCGGCACGCTCGGGCTGACCGAGGATGGCGTCGCCGCCCATGCCAGGGCCGAAGCCCTCGTCGATGCGCACGCGGCCAAATCCCTTCGCGGCATCTCCGAGGAGGACTTCCTTCTCACGAACACGGTTCTGCAGAAGATCGCCGACAACCTCGACTGATCGCATCCACTCCAAGACAGACGAGAAGGGATTCCTTCGTGCGTAAGGTGCTCATCGCCAACCGGGGTGAGATAGCGGTCCGGGTCGCTCGTGCCTGCCGGGACGAGGGCATAGCCGCCGTCGCCGTTTACGCCGACCCTGACCGGGATGCCGTGCATGTCCGGATGGCCGACGAGGCGTTCGCCCTCGGCGGGGGCACTCCGGCGGCCAGTTACCTTGATGTCGCGAAGATCCTTCGCGCTGCCGAGCGATCCGGTGCCGACGCGATCCACCCCGGCTACGGATTCCTGTCCGAGAACGCCGACTTCGCGCAAGCCGTGGTCGACGCCGGGCTGATCTGGATCGGCCCACCTCCGGCGGCGATCCGCTTGCTGGGTGACAAAGTCTCCGCCCGCCACATCGCTCGCGACGCAGGCGCTCCCCTCGTCGCGGGAACACCTGAGCCCGTGGCAACGGCGGACGAAGCGATCGCATTCGCTGACGCGCACGGCTTTCCTATCGCCATCAAAGCCGCGTTCGGTGGCGGCGGCCGAGGCTTGAAGGTGGCACGCAACCGCGGCGAAGTCCCCGAGCTCTTCGCTTCCGCGGTGCGCGAGGCCGTCGCGGCGTTCGGTCGTGGGGAATGCTTTCTCGAGCGCTACCTCGATCGGCCTAGGCACGTGGAGACCCAATGCCTCGCCGATGTCTCGGGCAACGTGGTCGTGATGTCCACACGCGACTGTTCACTGCAACGCAGGCACCAGAAGCTTGTCGAGGAGGCACCAGCGCCGTTCCTGACCGACGAGCAGCGATCCGAGCTGGCCAAGGCCTCCAAGGCGATCCTCCGAGCGGCGGGCTACGTCGGGGCGGGTACCTGTGAATTCCTGATCGGCCAGGACGGAGCCATCTCGTTTCTTGAGGTGAACACCCGGCTGCAGGTCGAGCACCCGGTGACCGAAGAGGTCACCGGAATCGATCTGGTGCGCGAGATGTTCCGGATCGCCCGCGGTGAATCGGTGGACTACGCCGATCCCGAGCCGCGTGGGCATTCGATCGAGTTCCGGATCAACAGTGAGGACGCCGGTCGCGGCTTCCTGCCGACGCCTGGCACGGTAAGGCAATTCGTAGCGCCATCGGGCCCAGGCGTACGGCTCGATGCCGGTGTCGAGGCGGGCAGCACGATCGGCCCGGTGTGGGACTCGTTGCTGGCCAAACTGATCGTCACGGGTGCCACGCGAGACGAGGCCCTTCGCCGCGCGGCAAGGGCTCTCGCCGAATTCCGCGTCGAAGGGCTCCCGACCACGCTTCCCTTCCATCGTGCGGTTGTCGCCGATCCCGCTTTCACCACGGAACCCTTCGCAGTGCACACTCGCTGGATCGAAACGGAGTTCGACAACTCCATCACACCCTATCCCGGCGGGCCGCACGCTGACGACTCCATCGCACGGGAAACGGTTGTGGTCGAGATCAGCGGCCGCCGCATCGAGGTTTCCCTGCCAGCCCTAGGATCGATCGCCGTCGCAGCGCCTGTTCGGCGTTCTGCCAGGGTGACGAGCAAGGCGGCACGAGCCGCTGACGCCGGGGAAACGCTGGTGTCACCGATGCAGGGAACCGTGGTGAAAGTGGCCGTCGAGGACGGTCAACGGGTCGACGCGGGTGACCTGATCGCCGTGGTCGAGGCCATGAAGATGGAACAGCCGCTGACCGCACACCGCACTGGCATCGTCCGCGAGCTGGACGTCGTGCCGGGCATGACTTTGCGGTCCGGAGCGGCCGTCTGCCGAGTGGTCGATGCCGGAGCAACCGCTGCCTGAACGAGATCCAGGAGTAGCGAATGGACACATCGGTCATTGTCGTGGGAGCCGGTCCCGCCGGGCTCACACTGGCTTGCGAACTGCGTCTGGCGGGCGTGGACGTCGTTGTCCTGGAAAGACTCACCCGCCCGTCCGGTGAGTCGCGGGGAATCGGATTCACCTTACGTACCATGGAGATCTTCGACCAGCGTGGTCTGCTGCCGAGGTTCGGCGACATCCAGACGAGTTCCGCCGGTCATTTCGGTGGTATCCCGTTGGATCTCGGCGTGCTCGGTGCGACGCACGAGGCGGCTCGCGCGGTCCCGCAGTCGGTCACTGAGTCCGTGTTGGAAGCGCGAGCGGCCGAACTCGGCGCGATCGTCCTACGTGGACACGAACTTACCGGTATCGCGTCCGGCACGGACCACGTGACGGCTTATGTCAAGGACCGGCCGAACCTGACTGCGCGTTATCTTGTCGGCTGCGATGGCGGCCGCAGCACCGTACGCAAACTCGCGGGATTCGACTTCCCCGGCACACCGGCGACGACCGAACTCATGCTGGCCGACATACGCGGCGTCGAACTGGCACCACGGATGACGACGCAGCAGGTCAGCGGCGGGATGGTGATGGTCGCCAAGCTGCCGGGCGGAGTGCACCGGATCATCGTCGGAGAACGCGGGGTCCCGCCACAGCGACGCACTGGGCCGCCATCCTTCGCCGAAGTCGCCGACGTGTGGAAGCGGCTCACCGACATCGACATCTCGCACGCGCAACCGGTGTGGGTGAGTGCTTTCGGTGACGCGGCTCGGCTGGTCACCGAGTACCGCCGTGGACGTGTGCTGCTCGCGGGTGACGCCGCGCACGTTCACCTTCCCGCTGGCGGGCAGGGAATGAACACCAGCATCCAGGACTCGGTGAACCTCGGCTGGAAGCTCGCTGCCGTGGTGCGCGGCACCGCTCCTGACTCCCTTGTGGACACTTACCATGCCGAGCGGCACGCTGTCGGCCGGCGTCTGCTGGCCAATACGCGTGCGCAGAGCCTGTTGATCCTCGGCGGTGACGAGGTGGCCCCGCTCCGAGAAGTGCTCACGGAACTGGTCGGCCATCCCGCAGTCACGCAGGACCTCGCCGCACGGGCGAGTGGACTGGACATCCGGTACGCGGTGGGCGCGGGCACTCATCCGCTTCTCGGCGCCCGGATGCCGCAACTCGCGCTGGACTTGCGTGGCCGCCGTACCACGGTTTTCGACCTGTTGCGGCGTGGCCGCGGAGTCCTGCTCGACCTGGAGGACAACGCGGTCCTTCGGCGCAGGGCGCAGGACTGGACCGATCGGATCGACGTCGTCACCGCGTCGGCCCGTGACGTCGAGCCCACGAGCCCGCTCATCACGACCGCGGCGGTGCTGCTGCGACCGGACGGCTACGTCGCCTGGGCCGCGCCAGGCAGCCACCACGACCTGCCGATGGCCCTGGACCGCTGGTTCGGGCCGGCGCACTGAGGGATCTGTTGAAGGGGAACGATGTACAGCACACTGATCGTGGCCAGGATCGCGCCCGGCTCGACCGGCGACGTGGCTGATCTTTTCCGGCAGTTCGACGACGGCGACATGCCGCACCGGATGGGCACCCGTCGGCGCCAGCTGTTCCACTACCACGGCCTTTACTTCCATCTGCAGGATTTCGACTCGGACAACGGCGGCGAGCTGATCGAGCAAGCCAAGTCCGACGCGAGGTTCATCAAGATCAGCGAGGACCTGAAGCCGCACATCCAGGCGTACGACCCGCAAACCTGGCGCTCCCCCGCTGACGCGATGGCCAGCCGCTTCTACTCGTGGACGGCGTCATGACCGAGCAGCGTCGCGTCGTGATCACCGGTATCGGCGTCATCGCGCCGGGCGGGATCGGCACGAAGGACTTCTGGGAACTGCTCGCCGACGGCCGGACCGCCACCCGGCGGATCTCGATGTTCGACCCGTCCGGCTTCCGTTCCCAGATCGCCGCCGAGGTGGACTTCGACGCCGAGCTGATGGGCCTGAGCCCTCAGGAGATCCGGCGGATGGATCGAGCCGCCCAGTTCGCCGTCGTGTCCGCCCGTGAGGCGATCGCCGACAGCGGGCTGCAGTTCGACACCCTGGATCCGGAAAGAACCGGCGTCACCATCGGCAGCGCGGTCGGTGCGACCATGGGGCTGGACCAGGAATACCGCACGGTCAGCGACGGCGGGCGACTGGATCTCGTCGATCACACCTACGCGGTTCCGCATTTGTACAACTACCTGGTACCCAGCTCGTTCGCGGCGGAGGTGGCGTGGGCGGTCGGCGCGGAAGGCCCGAGCACGGTGGTGTCCACCGGTTGTACTTCCGGCCTTGACGCAGTGGGCCACGCTGCCGAGGTCCTCCGCGAAGGGTCCGCCGACGTGATGATCGCGGGAGCGACCGACGCGCCGATCTCTCCCATCACGGTGGCCTGTTTCGACGCGATCAAAGCCACCACGGCGCGCAACGACGATCCAGCGCACGCGTCACGTCCGTTCGACGCCAGCCGCAACGGTTTCGTCCTCGGCGAGGGAGCTGCGGTGTTCGTCCTCGAAGAGCTGTCGAGTGCGCGGCGCCGTGGTGCGCGGATCTACGCCGAAGTAGCCGGGCACGCGACACGCTCGAACGCCTTCCACATGACGGGTTTACGTCCCGACGGCAAGGAAATGGCCGAGGCCATCCGCGTCGTCCTTGACGACGCCAAGATCGGTGGCACCCAAGTCGACTACATCAACGCACACGGCTCAGGCACCAAACAGAACGACCGCCATGAGACTGCCGCTTTCAAGCGCAGCCTCGGCGAACACGCCTATCGGACACCGGTGAGCTCGATCAAGTCGATGGTCGGTCATTCGCTCGGCGCGATCGGGTCGATCGAGATCGCCGCATCCGCACTCGCGCTGGTCAACAACGTGGTGCCACCGACTGCGAACCTGCACAACCCGGACCCCGAATGCGACCTCGACTACGTTCCCGTGACGGCACGCGACCACAAGATCGATGTCGTGCTGTCTGTGGGCAGCGGCTTCGGTGGGTTCCAGAGCGCCGTCGTGCTGGCCGATCCATTCCGGCGGGCGGCATGACAACAACGGTCGTCACCGGGCTGGGCGTGGCCGCGCCGACCGGCCTCGGCGTCGAGGAGTACTGGCGCGCCACCCTTGCCGGGCAGTCCGGGATCCGCCGGATCACCCGGTTCGATCCGTCGCCGTACCCGTCGAAGCTGGCAGGCGAGATCGTCGGGTTCGCCGCCGACGAGCACCTGCCGAGCAGGCTCCTGCCGCAGACCGACCGGATGACCCGGATCGCGCTGGTGAGTGCGGACTGGGCCTTCGCCGACGCCGGTGTCCGACCGGATGAACTCGCCGAGTACTCCGCCGGAGTGATCACGGCGAGCCATTCCGGCGGGTTCGAGTTCGGTCAGAACGAGCTGAAGGCGCTGTGGAGCAAAGGCGGCCAGTACGTCAGCGCCTACCAGTCGTTCGCCTGGTTCTACGCCGTCAACAGCGGCCAGATCTCCATTCGCAACGGCCTGCGCGGGCCAAGCAGCGTGGTGGTCAGCGATCAGGCCGGTGGGCTGGACGCGGTGGCGCAGGCTCGACGGCAGATCAGGAAGGGCACCCGGCTGGTGGTCACAGGAGCCGTCGACGCCTCCATCTGTTCGTGGGGCTGGGTCGCTCAGCTGGCAGGCGGACGACTCAGCTCCGCCGACGATCCAGGCAGCGCCTACTTGCCGTTCGACATAAGGGCTCGCGGACACGTCCCCGGCGAGGGCGGTGCGTTGCTGGTACTGGAGGACGCCACACACGCCCGGGACCGCGGAGCACCGCGGATCTACGGCGAGATCGCCGGTTATGCGTCCACAATGGATCCGCGGCCGGGCAGTGGCCGCCCGTCCGGTTTGCGAAGGGCGATCGAGGTCGCGTTGGCCGACGCCGGCATGACCGCCGAGGAAGTCGACGTCGTCTTCACTGACGCGGCCGCTCTACCGGATCTGGACAAGGCCGAGGCAGCCGCCATCGCCGAGGTGTTCGGCCCGTACGGAGTCGCTGTAACCGCACCGAAGACAGCGACTGGCCGACTGTACTCCGGTGCGGCGCCGTTGGATCTGGCCACGGCGTTCCTCGCTCTGCGCGACGGCGTGATCCCGCCGACGATCGGCAGTTCCGCCGCCGAGGACTACCAACTCGACCTCGTCACCGAGCCACGACCGGCGAACCTACGCGCGGCGATGGTGCTGGCGAGGGGCGTCGGCGGCTTCAACTCCGCGATGGTCGTACGCCCGCACAAGTAAAGGAAGAAGATCATGTCCACTTTGTTCACTCTCGAAGACCTCAAACGCATCCTGCGCGAAGGATCCGGCGAAACCGGCGGTCTCGACGGCGACATCCTCGACGTCGAGTTCGAGGCCCTCGGCTATGAATCGCTGGCGTTGTTGGAGACCACCGGCCGGATCGAGCGCGAACTCGGCCTGAAGCTCGACGAGGACTCGGTGGCGGCCGCGAACACGCCGCGTGCCCTCGTCGAACTCGTCAACGCTCATCAGCGCTGAACAGGAGTACTCATGACACAGAACACGAAAGTAGCGTTCGTCACCGGCGGCACCAGCGGCATCGGCCTCGCCTCCGTCCGGCTACTGGCTGAACAGGGACATCAGGTCTTCCTGTGCGCCCGGGACGAGCAAGCCGTGGCACGCACCGTCAAGGAGTTGCAAAATGCGGGCCTCGACGTCGACGGCACCACGGCCGACGTTCGCTCCCGCGACAGCGTCGCCACAGCGGTACGCGCCGCTGTCGATCGGTTCGGCACCATCGACGTGCTGGTGAACAACGCAGGCCGCAGTGGCGGCGGAGTGACCGCGGAGATCGCCGACGAGCTGTGGTACGACGTGATCGCGACGAACCTGCACAGCGTGTTCCTCGTGACACGGGAAGTGCTTGGCCCGGGCGGTATGCGAGCCAAGGGTCGCGGCCGGATCATCAACATCGCCTCGACCGCGGGCAAACAAGGCGTGGTGCTCGGCGCACCCTATTCGGCTTCCAAACACGGGGTCGTCGGATTCACCAAGGCGTTGGGCAACGAACTTGGCCCGACGGGGATCACCGTGAACGCGGTCTGCCCCGGATACGTGGAAACGCCCATGGCCCAACGAGTCCGTGCCGGCTATGCCCAGGTTTGGGACACCAGCGAGGACGCCGTGCTGGAGAAGTTCCAGGCGAAGATCCCGCTCGGTCGCTACTCGACGCCCGAGGAGGTCGCCGGGCTGGTCGGGTACCTGGCCTCGGACGTCGCTGCTTCGATCACCTCGCAGGCACTCAACGTCTGCGGCGGCCTCGGCAACTTCTGAACCTCCGGACAGCCAAGGAGCACACATGAGCGAGCGTACGGTCGAGCACGCGATCACAGTGGACGCACCCGCGGCCGAGGTGTACCGACTGCTGGCTGAAGTCGAGAACTGGCCACGGTTGTTCCCACCGTCGGTCTACGTCGACTGCATCGAACGCGACGGCAACAGCGAGCGGATCCGAATCTGGGCGACAGCCAACGGGGAGGCCAAGAACTGGACCTCCCGGCGGGTGCTGGACCCAGACGCGCTGCGAATCACCTTCCAGCAAGAGGTTTCCGCACCGCCGGTCGCCCAGATGAGCGGCACGTGGGTCATCGAAGCACGCGGACCACAGCAGACCCACCTGCGACTGCTGCACAGCTATCGGGCGATCGACGACGATCCCGAAGGACTCGCCTGGATCGAGAAGGCGGTCGACGAGAACAGCCGAGCCGAGCTTCCCGGTCTCAAAGCCGCGGTGGAACTGGCCACCCAGACCTCGGAGCTGACGCTCTCGTTCGTCGATTCGGTTCAGGTCAACGGGTCCGCCAAGGACGCGTACGACTTCATCAACGAAGCGAACCTATGGTCCGAACGTCTGCCGCACGTGCCATCCGTCCAGCTGATCGAGACCACTCCAGGACTACAGGTGCTGCGCATGCAGACGCTGACCAAGGATGGCTCCACCCACACCACCGAGTCGGTGCGTGTCTGCTTCCCACACCGCCGTATCGCCTACAAACAGACGACGTTGCCCGCGTTGATGGATCTGCACACCGGGTACTGGCAGTTCGACGAGAACGCCGATGGGACAACAACCGCCTCCTCTCAACACACGGTGATCATCAAAGCCGAGAACATCCCGAGGATCCTCGGTCCGGACGCGGGCATCCCCGAGGCAAGGGCATTCATCCGCGACGCACTCGGCAACAACAGCCGTACCACGCTCACACACGCGAAGGACTACGCGGAAGCGCGGCGCTGAGCCATGTCTTCGGACACGGATGTGATCGTCGTCGGCGGCGGGCCCGCGGGGCTCCTGCTGGCCGGCGATCTCGGCGCCGCGGGCATCCGCGTCACAGTTGTCGAGCAACTGCACGTGCCTTCCACGGAGTCGCGAGCGTCCACTGTGCACACACGCACGATGGACCTGCTCGCCGAGCGGGGTGTCCTGGACAAGCTGGGGCATGTGCCCAACGGCGGCCGTGGCCACTTCGGCGGCGTCAGCCTCGATCTCACCGCCGCCGACCCCAGCCATCCCTTCGCAGGCCAGTGGAAATGCCCACAGACACGACTGGAAGTGGCGCTCGCCGACCGTGCGATCGAACTCGGAGCACGGCTCCGGCGAGGACACGTGCTTACCGGGCTCGTCGACTGTGGGGGACACATCGAGGCCACGACACGTACCGAGGACGGCGTGAGCCGTCAGTTCACCGGCGCGTACCTGATCGGCTGCGACGGGGAACAGAGCACGGTCCGAGATCTGGCCGGGTTCCGGTTCGCCGGCACGGACGCCACCAAAGAGATGCTGCGTGCGGACGTCGCTGGGATCGACATCCCCAACCGGCGGTTCGAACGGCTGGAGCACGGACTCGCCACGGCCGCGCGGTGGCCTGACGGCAGCACTCGAGTGATGGTGCACAGCTACGGCGCCACACCAGGCGACCGCACCACTGACCCAACTTTCGACGAGGTCGTTGCTGCATGGGAGAAGGTCACCGGTGAGCACATCGGGCACGGCACTGCCCTGTGGCTCAACGCGTTCGACAATACGACGCGTCACGTCACCGAATACCGGCGTGGCCGGGTGTTGCTCGCAGGCGATGCCGCACATCGGCAGATGCCGGTAGGTGGCCAGGCACTCAACATCGCACTGCAGGACGCCGCCGCGCTCGGCGGCAAGCTGGTCGGGCGGATCACCGGCGAAGGCGGCGATGAACTGCTCGACGACTACCACCGGGAACGGCATCCCGTCGTCAGCCGAGCGCTGACCAACATCCAGGCGCAGACGCTGCTTCTGCTCGGCGGACCAGAGGTGGACCCGGTCAGGGACCTGTTCGCTGACCTGATGCGCTTCCCGGCCGTCCGCACGCACCTGGCCCAGATGATCAGCGGCTCGACCGTATCGACGTCATCCACCGAGACCAAGGAGACAACCGGAATGGGCAGGCTCACGGGGAAGACCGCACTGGTCACCGGATCCAGCCGGGGTATCGGCCGGGCCACCGCGCTGCGACTGGCCGAAGAGGGCGCACTCGTCGCCGTGCACTACGCGACGAACGAGGACGCCGCACGGGAAACCGTGACACTGATCGAGAAGGGCGGTGGCCGGGCTTTCACCGTGCAAGCCGAACTCGGTGTGCCCGGAGACGTGCACGAACTGTTCCTCGGCCTGGAGCGGGGACTCAAGGAACGCATCGGAGACACGACGTTGGACATCGTCGTCAACAACGCCGGCGCGACGACACCGACGGGCGTGGCCCCTGAGGACGTCACACCTGAAGAGTTCGATCGGCTCTTCGCGGTGAACGCCAAGGCGCCGTTCTTCATCGTTCAGCGGGCACTCGACCTGCTGCGCGACGGCGGACGGATCATCAACGTCTCCTCCGGTCTCACTCGATTCGCCAATCCGGAGCAAGTGGCGTACTCCATGACCAAGGGGGCGCTCGAGCAGATCACGCTCCACTTCGCACGCCACCTCGCATCGCGCGGCATCACCGTCAACACCGTCGCACCTGGGATCACCAACAACGGAGGCCCGATCTTCGACATCCCGGAAGCGGTCGAGCAGATGGCGCAACTGTCGGCGTTCAAGCGGGTCGGCGAGGCCAACGACGTCGCGGACGTGGTCACGTTCCTGGCCACGGACGATGCTCGCTGGATCACCGGCGCGTTCATCGACGCCAGTGGCGGGACGCTGCTCGGATGACCGCGATCGGAGAACCGGCCACGTTCACCGATCGGCTCGCCGAGCTGGCCGAGCTGAAGGAGCGCGCCAAGCTGGGGCCGGATCCGCGAGCCACTGAACGCCAGCACGCCAAGGGCAAGCTCACCGCGCGGCAACGCATCGCGCTACTGCTTGACCCCGGTACGTTCACCGAAGTCGAGCCGTTGCGGCGGCATCGTGCCACCGGTTTCGGCCTGGAGGCACGGCGTCCGTACACCGACGGCGTAGTCACCGGCTGGGGTCTCGTCGACGGGCGCACAGTGTTCGTCTACGCACACGATTTCAGGATCTTCGGTGGTGCGCTCGGTGAAGCACACGCAGAGAAGATTCACAAGATCATGGACATGGCCATCACGGCAGGCGCTCCGCTGGTGTCGCTCAACGACGGTGCCGGAGCCCGAATCCAGGAAGGCGTGTCCGCGCTGGCCGGCTACGGCGGGATCTTCCAGCGCAACACGAAGGCTTCCGGCGTGATCCCGCAGATCAGCGTGATGCTTGGGCCGTGCGCGGGTGGCGCCGCCTACTCCCCCGCACTGACCGATTTCGTCTTCGCGGTCCGTGACATCTCGCAGATGTTCATTACCGGACCGGACGTCGTCCGCGCGGTGACCGGCGAGGAGATCACCCACAACGGCCTTGGCGGCGCTGACATCCACGGTGAACTGTCCGGCGTGGCGCACTTCGTGTACGACGACGAAGAGTCTTGCCTCGCCGACGTGCGGTTCCTGCTGTCTCTGCTGCCATCGAACAACCGGGAGCTCCCGCCCCGGACAAGTACCGGCGACTCCGCGGATCGACAGAGCGAGGCGCTGTTGGATCTCGTACCGCTGGACGCGAACCGGTCGTATGACATCCGCGACGTCCTCAATGAGATCGCCGATGATGGTGATTTCTTCGAAGTGCACGGCCACTGGGCACGCAACCTGGTGTGTGCCTTCACCCGGCTGGACGGACAGGTTGTCGGAGTGGTCGCCAGCCAGCCGAGAGCGTTGGCGGGCGTACTTGACATCAACGCGAGCGAAAAGGGCGCCAGGTTCGTCCAGTTCTGCGACGCGTTCAACATCCCGCTGCTGACACTGGTCGACGTGCCAGGCTTCCTGCCTGGCGTCGACCAGGAGCATCGGGGCATCATCCGGCACGGCGCGAAACTGCTCTATGCCTACTGCAATGCGACTGTCCCACGGATCTCCATTGTGTTGCGCAAGGCGTACGGCGGCGCGTACATCGTGATGGACTCGCTGTCGATAGGCGCAGACCTCGCTTTGGCCTGGCCCACCAACGAAATCGCGGTGATGGGCGCGGAGGCCGCAGCCGACGTCATCTTCCGCCGGGAGATCGCCGCGGACGCCGATCCGCACAGTATGCGTGACCAGAAAATCAAGGAGTACCGGGAGGAACTCGTGCACCCGTACTACGCCGCCGAGCGCGGGCTCGTCGACGACGTCATTGACCCGAGAGATACCAGAAGCACACTGATCCGGGCGTTCACCATGTTGCAGCGCAAGGATGCCAGCCTGCCGCGCCGCAAGCACGGGAATCCGCCGCAATGAGCGCCGATCCACCTGTGTTCCTCCGGGTCGAGAAGGGCACCGCGGATCTGGTCGAGCTCGGCGTACTGGCCGCGCTGTTGCGGCTCCGGTCGCGGCAGGCACCCGCCAAACCGGCAAGTCTGGCCGCGCACTGGCGCCGCCCCGAACGCCAGCCTGGGTTCGCCGATCCCCGCGCGTGGCCGAACACACCATCCTGACGAGAAAGGACAGCCATGGACGTCGGACTTCTGTTCGACTTGCGCAACCCCAGCGACTGGCGCCAGGAGTGGGCGTACCACTACGCACGCACACTGGAGTTCTGTGAGGAGGCCGACCAACGTGGTGCGGGCGGGATCTGGTTCACCGAACACCACCTCTTCGAAGACGGCTACCTGCCGCAGCCGTTGACGTTCGCCGCGGCCGCCGCGGCACGCACTCGCAATGTGCGCATCGGCACCGCGGTTGTGTTGCCGGCCTTGCGTAAACCCGCACAGCTCGCGGAGGAGGCGGCGATTGTCGACCTGATCAGCGGCGGCCGGCTGGAACTCGGGATCGGCGCGGGTTACCGAGTGCCAGAATATCAACTGTTCGACATCGGGTTCGAACGCCGGTTCGGCAGGACTGGCGAGGTCATCACCGAAGTACAGCGGCTGTGGACGGAAGGCGGGGTGACACCAGGACCGGTCCAGCAACCTGTGCCACTGTGGGGCGGATTCTACAAACCACGCGGTGCACGGCTTGCCGGACGGCTCGGTATGGGTCTGCTGCACATCTCACACGAGATGTTCCCGCACTACGTGCAAGGCCTGGTGGAAGGCGGTCACGACCCCGCGGCGGCACGCGTCTGCGACCTGCTGCCCGTGCTGCTCGCGGACGATCCAGAGGAAGCCTGGACCCGAGTGGCACCACATCTGGCGCACCAGATGAACTCGTATCGTCAGCTGTCCGTCGAGGGAACTGATCACCCGGTACCACCCCTACTCGGACTCGAGGACCTCCGGCACCAGCCCACTGACGGTTCATGGGGCCTGTTGGAGATCCTGACCCCCGAGCAGGCAGCCGAACGCATCCATGCCCGCACCGCAGGCCTTCCGGTGCGGCACCTGATCTTCTGGGCCAGCATCGCCGGAATGCCGGACGACCTGGTGGCCCGCAACATCGAGCTGGTGAGTGAACAACTGCCGCCCTTGTTGGACAAGGCCTTCGCGGAGGCGGCGACGACCGGTGGCTGAACGTTCACCGTGGACGCTGCTGTTCGTACTGTCAGGCAACATGATCCTTGACGCACTCGAAGTGTCGATAGTCCTGCTGGCGATCCCGGTGATCGCGGCGGATCTGGACAGTTCACTGTGGACAGCGCAGTGGCTGATGAGCGGGTTCGCCGTCGGTTTCGCAGCCGGGCTTCTCCCCGGCCCCGCTCTCGCGGCGCGTTGGGGACGACGAACCACGTACCTCGGCGCAACCGCACTGTTCGTACTCGCGTCCCTAGCCGGCGGTCTGACAAGCAGTATCGCGGTACTCATCGCATCGCGTGCGCTCAAAGGCTTTTCAGCCGCACTGACCGCACCAGCCGGACTCGCCGTGATCACCACGGCCTTCCCGGAAGGCGCACCGCAACGCAAGGCGGTGGCGATCTATTCACTCTTCGGTGCGACAGGATTCACCATCGGCTTGCTGCTGTCAGGTGTGCTCGTCGAAGTGGGATGGAGCTGGGTCTTCCTTTTCCCGGCTCCGATAGCGCTGGCGTTGCTGATCGCAGCGTGGCTGACGCTGCCCCGCGACGCCCCCCAGCCACCGAAGATCACACTTTCGCTGCTGTTGAAAGGAAACCTGACTCGATCCGCGATTGGCGCGGCCACACTGCACGGCGCATACGTCAGTGTCCTGGTCCTGATCACCTTGCACCTGTACCACGAATTCGCCTGGCGGCCGTGGCAAATCGCAGTCGCCCTATTGCCCGCCTGTCTACCGCTGTTGATCTCCGTCCCCTTCGCCGGACAACTCGTCGCCCGCTTTGGCGCGACACGCCTCATCGCAGCCGGTGCGACAGCCGCCCTCTGCGGAGAACTGCTCTATCTGACCCAACCCGCACCCGACTCGTACCTCACCGGCCCACTCCCGGTTCTGTTGCTCGTCGAGGCGGGCTTCGTGCTGTCCTTCGCAGCACTCAATATGAAGGCGACGTCGACCGTCGCACCGAATTTTCGCCCAGCAGCGGTGGCTCTCTACCAGACGGCGGTACAAATCGGTGGCATCGTTCTGTTGCCACTAGTGACCGCACTCCTGGACGACCAGCAGGATCCCCGGGCGCCCTTGATATTCGTTACGGCGGCGGGGCTCGTGGGGATCACGGCAGCGGTCACCGGACTTCGTGCGAAGGTCCACTCATGATCGCGGCATCCGACGCCAGTGGCTGAAGCTCCGTCACTTGAACGACACCACTAGCGCACGCGCTCTTCGAGTACATCGAAGGGTTCTACAACCGCCGCCAGCGACACTCCGCCTTGGACTGGATGAGCCCAATAGAGTTCGAAACCATCACCCACACGTCGAGCCTGATCTCCTCACCACCGAGTCCGTGAAACCGGGGCAACATCAACCCTGTCCGCCAAAACGGGTCAACCCCAGTCTCGGTGGGTGAGTTACTCGGGTACGGAGTCGCGTCAACACTGGCGGAGGATGAAGATCCAACAACATCTCCGTGCGTCTTATCACCGACACTCTGTTGGTTACGTTGAAGTAACCGGCAACTGGATGTCACGCTCGGACGACCAGCACCTGACACACGAGGACCATCTTGACCGACGCCATGAACATGGCCACCAAGCGACGCACCGATCCAGTCGCGATCGAAGTACGCGGCGCGTGTCCACAATCTCCAGAACGTGGACGTGTCCGTCCCTTTGCGACAGATGGTCGCCATTGTGGGCGTGTCGGGCTCGGGGAAGTCGTCACTCGCGCTTGGAGTGCTGTACGCGGAAGGGTCACGACGGTACATCGAAGCGCTGTCGACGTACACCCGACGGCGTCTGCCACAGGCGGCTCGTGCGTCAGTAGACAGTGTCGAACATGTGCCGGCGCCTGTGGCCTGCCGACGTACCAGATCTCCCGGTGGGAAACCGGCGAGGCGAATCCGGAACCGGTTCTCTTAAACACAGCCACGTGAACAACCCTGTGACCTTGAGTTCTTCCAAGGTGGCGCTGCACCGAGCGATGACGGACCAGCGACTGTGATCCGGTTCGAGGCGGTCGCCAAGTCGGTCCACGAGGAGCCTATTCTCCGTTCTGGGTTGTCGCTGACGAGCCGGAAACCTAGATCGCTGGCAGCTCACCCCGCCTCCGGACAATGACCCCGCGTGGAACGACGTGGTCCGACAGGGCATCCAGCCGCACGGCACTCGGCTCGGCTGCCGTGGTCCGCAGCGGAGACCAGGGCAGCCACCACGGTTCTCACGAAGTCACGGATGGGTGGGCGGCGAAGGCACCATCAATGAACGTGTGGCTGGACTGGCTCGGCACATGGAGCCAACCGGAGTCCCATGTGGCCGAGTTCCGTTTGGTCATGAACGTCGTGAACCGGAGTGGGTCGATGCCGTCGTAGTTATGACGGACGATGGATTGGTATATGCCATCCGACACGACGAGGACGAGTGGGGCAGTCATGCTACGCAGCGATCGCGATTGCCCGCTGCAGCGCTGGGTGTGTCTGCGCCCTGCTCGATGCCACGCTCGGACCGTGAAACCCTGTGGGTGCCGACAACTACATCCATGGGACCTGACCTGCAGATCTTCGAAGCTCCAGAGATGGCGCCACTGGGCGGGCACACCAAGATGCTGCGTCGTGCTGCTGCGACTCCCCTACCTTGCTCTCACTGGCGTGTTCGCGTTCCTCCGGTAACTGCCGACGAACAGCACCGACAAGGACATCGAGAGCTTGGCCCTGCGCCACCAGCTCACAGTCCTGCAGCGTCAAGTCGGCAAGCCACGTCTCACCCCGCCCGACCGCGCGTTCCTCGCCGTCCTCCTGCACCGCGTCCCCAGACCAACACTGCGGCAGCTCCACTTGATCGTCTCCCCCGACACGATCTTGCGCTGGCACCGTGATCTGCTCCGCGGCCGTCACGCGCGAGCATCCCGCTCGACGCGACCAGGCCGACCGCACACCATCCGCAGCATCCAGGCCCTTGTCCTGCGACTCGCCCGCGAAAACCCGAACTGGGGCTATCGACGCATCCACGGCGAACTCGCCGCCCTGGCCATCACGGCCGCTCCCTCCACCGTCTGGGAAATCCTGAGGAGCAACGGCGTCGAACCGGCGCCTCGCCGCGATCACCTAACCTGGGCCGCCTTCCTACGCAACCCGTTCCCTCACCGGAACCCGCCTGTTCGTCCTCGCCGTCATCGAGCAACGCCACCCGCCGCATCCGCATCCTCGGCGCGACCGCGCACCCAACCGCGGCTTGGACCACCCAACTGGCCAGAAATCTCACGATGGATCTCCAGGACGTCGGCGCCACCAAGGTGAAGTACCTGATCCGGGATCGCGACAGCAAATACACCGCCGCCTTCGACACCGTGCTTGCTGACAGCGGGATCACGGTCGTCAAAACCGGTATCCGCGTACCACGTATGAACGCGATCATGGAACGCTGGATCCGCACCTGCCGAACCGAACTCCTCGACCGCACCCTCATCCTCAACCAAGCACATCTACTCCACGCACTCCGCGAGGACGAACACTTCTACAACCAGCATCGACCCCACCGCGCACTCCATGCCGCAGCACCACAACGCGCACTACCCGAACCCATCACCAACCCAGACCCAATCAAGCACCTTGACGTCCGGCGACAAGATCGACTCGGCGGCATCCTCCACGAATACCACCACGCCGCTTGACGTGCGTGGACACCATTGTCGGCACCTACAGGGCCTCGCCTCCACCACAGTATCGCTGCTCGGCGGTGCGGCCTGCCAGATGGCCGCACCGAGCGAATCGTGCAGTCGCCTGCTCCCGGTCTCCGGCGGATAGCTGGTCACCCCGCCATGCCAGAGCGGCAAATCACCGCGGCGCCGGCGGATGTCGACACAGTACCCGCACTCGGATCCGAGCTCCGGGCGCCGCGTGTCGCCGCCGGCCCATCCCAGCGCGATCTCGCAACGAAAATCAACTACAGCCACGTCACAATCCACAAAGCCGAGAGGTCGACCCGCCCTCCCTCCTGGCCAGTCGTGGAGACGGTCGCCAGGACGTGCGTGCCCCCGGCGAGGACCTCGACTGGTGGCACGGCCTATGGAAGGCAACCGGTCCACAACCACCGAAGCAGCCGCGGGCAGCAGCACCATCGACACGTGCACGCCCAAGAACGCTGAGCCTGCCCGGCCCGGGCGCCCCGTCTTGGGGTGACGGTGCCGCTTCTTATATGTGGACATAAATAGTCTGGTCGCATTCATATATAAGAGATGACAGGGTGAGTGGGGCGATGGTGGACTCCATGGAGTCCCGGTCGAGCGGCACAACTCAGGTACGGGCAGCGTGCTGAGTCCTGCCGGATCGGGTTGTTCGGAGCCTGCCGGCGTGAACGCATCGACACGGAATCCGCTTCGGGCTCGCGAGTCAGTACGTATTCGCCGGGGAGGAACCATTGGGTAGGCAAGGAAAGCTGTTCGCTTCGTACAGTCGGCGGCGGATGTTGAGGTTGGCCGCCTCCGGTGCGGTCGGTGTCGGGATCTCCACGACGGTTGGTGGCGGCGTCGCGGGCGCTTCTGCCACACCTGGGGTGTCTCAGGGCATGGCTGGATCCGCGAAGCTGTCCGGTGATGTACGGCGCGTGATCGTCTTTCACCTGGACTCGTTGCACCATGAGGCTCCGGAGCGGCTCGGTCTGGAGAACTTCCAGCGCGTCGCTGAGCGGGGCACCCGCGTGGCGGAGGCCCTCACCATCTCCCCGTGGCACCCGACGGTCAGTGGATTCTGGCCGTTGTCCACGACATCCTTTCCGAACCCCACCACATTCGCCGGTTCGGTGTTTCTCCGGCCATGGCGGCAGCAGCGCTATCTTCAGCACAGTTTCGCGGGCTACACAGCGCACATCGCCAACAGTGACGCGTACCGGTCGCTCAATCCAGGCTTCGACTTCGTTCGTCTCCACGATGACGACAGCGACGAGGACAATGTTCGGCTGGGTCTGCGCCAGTTGAGGCAGCACGAGGACCTCGCTTTCATGCGGTTGCTGTTACAGGACACCAATGCGGTGAGCCAGGAGGTGGCCAACGCCCCGGCTGGCGTGCCCTGGGCTCGCGACATCTACGGAAACGGCTCGCCCTATCCGGACGCTGTGCGCAACGCCGACAGGTTGCTCGGGACCTTTCTCGACGGACTGGAACGATTGGGCATGGCGGAGGACACGCTGCTCGTCGTGCTCGCCGACGGGCAGTCACGCCACGGTTGGCATCCCGTGCAGGCGGAGGACTCCTGGCGGATTCCCCTTGTCTTCGCCGGACCAGGTGTAGCGAAGGGCCGGACCGTTCCCTACGCGGAGAACATCGACATCGCGCCGACAATCGCTGCTCTGGCTGGGGTCGCCGGACCCACCGACGACGGCGGCTCCGGTCGGGTGCTCGACGAGATCCGCACGACCGGCGGCCTGGCCAACGGTGTTCCGCGCCGCGTCGAGCGGATCAACCGGCAGATCGTGGAGTACCTGCGAGTGGAGGGGTGGATGCGCGCCCACGCGCGGGAGTACCCGTACCTCGACGTGCGACTCATGGCCGCCCACAACGGATTGGTCACCGACGCACAGTTCTGGAGCCTTGACCGCATCGACGAGTGGCCCCAGGCGGGGTCGCTTGATCGGATGATCGAGGACAACCAGTACGCGCTCGATCTTCTCCATCAGGCGCTTCAGGAGTCTGGCGCGCCGCCGCTACCGGGCGGCCGAGGGTGACTGGTCAGCGGACCCGTGTGACGTCGCGGGCCACCGCGACGAAGTTCGCGGCGACCGGCGAGAGGCCGCCTTTCGGTGTCGCGAGGGCCAGTTCGACCAGTCTCGTGGTCGGACTCAGTTTGACGAAGACGGCCCCCAGCCCGGAGAGGGCGGCGACGGTGCCCGGCACGATACTGACCCCGCAACCCGCGGCGACCAGGCCCACGATCGTCTGCATCTGCACCGCTTCCTGCGCCACCGATGGGACGAACCCAGCTTCCTGGCAGAGCGCGGTGATGCGGTCGTAGAGCCCCGCGCCGAACTGGCGGGGGAACCGTACGAACGGTTCCTCGGCCAGCGACTTGACGTGCACCCGCTCCCGAGTCGCCAGCCGGTGTCCCTTGGGCAAAGCGATCACCAACGGCTCGCGGGACACCGGCACGAGATCGAGTTCGGTGTCCGCCGGAGCGGGAAGCGGCGGCCGCACGAACCCCACGTCCAGTGACTTGTCGCGCAGGCGCTCGACCTGGCTGGCCGTCGGCAACTCGGCGAACCGCACCGTGACGTTCGGGTAGCGATCCCGGTAGGCGCGCATCACGGCCGGAAGCGGATGCAGCGTGGCGGAGCCGACCATGCCGACGACGAGTTCCCCGATGTCGCCACGCCCCGCCGAACGCGCGCGGGTGCGCGCCGACTCCACCATGGACAACGCTCTGCGGGCATCGTCGACGAACACCTCGCCGGCCGGCGTGAGCCGGACATGGCGAGTGTCCCTGTCGAACAGCGACACACCGAGCTCGCCCTCCAACGCCTTGATGGCCTGGCTCAACGGCGGCTGCGCGATACCGAGTTCCGCTGCGGCACGGCCGAAGTGCAGATGGTCGGCGACAGCGACAGCGGCACGCAGATGCCTCAGCTCCACAAAGGCGACGATACCGTGGAAATATCAATGCCGATCGATTGTGCTACCGGTGCACAACATCGATCCGTGCTCAGACACCGCGGCGGTTCCGCGGACAAGACTTCTGGGACGGCTGTCGGCCGTGGAACATCAGGCCGGTCCAATGGGGACGGTCTGGACATGTCGGCGGGGCTTGGATTGGTCGCGGGCTCCTGTTGGGCACTCGGCGCCTTGCCCGTGTGGCGGGGCGGCCGGCCGCCACTCTCGCGAGTTTCGGTGCCACGACTGCGAATGCGGCACTCTTCGCCCGGATGCCGACCTGCGGCGTGCGTGACGGTACGTCTTCGATCAGCGGTCGATGGCGGCCATGTTGTCCGCGTCGTAGCGCTCGCCGGAGGCCGGAGGCAGGTCGTTCAGGCGGGCGACGTGGCTGGCAGTGAGCTCGATGTGGTCGGCGGCGGCGTTCTCCTCCAGCCGGGCGACTCGCTTGGTGCCGGGGATGGGCGCGATGTCGTCGCCCTGGGCGAGCAGCCAGGCCAAGGCGACCTGCGCGGGCGTGGTGTCGATCTCGGCGGCTACGGCCAGGACCTCGTCGACGATTCGCAGGTTGCGTTCCAGGTTGCCGTCGGCGAAGCGGTGGTTGGTGCGGCGCCAGTCGTCGGCGTCAAGATCGTTCAGCGAGCGGATGTCGCCGGTCAGGAAGCCGCGGCCAAGCGGGGAGTACGGCACGAAGCCGATACCCAGTTCGCGCAGGACGGGCAGGATCTCCGCCTCCGGGTCGCGGGTCCACAGCGAGTATTCGGACTGGACCGCGGTGACCGGATGCACGGCGTGAGCGCGGCGGATCGTGGCGGGGCCGGCCTCCGACAGGCCGATGTGGCGGATCTTGCCTTCGGCCACCAGTTCGGCCAGCGCGCCAACGGTCTCTTCGATGGGCGTGCCGGGGTCCACCCGGTGCTGGTAGCAGAGGTCGATGTAGTCGGTACCCAGGCGCTTCAGTGATCCCTCCACGGCCAGGCGGATGTTGGCCGGGGTGCTGTCCGGAGCCGAGGCACCGGTGTGGGAGATCAGTCCGAACTTGGTCGCCAGCACGACCTCGTCTCGGTGCCCCTGCACGGCCCGGCCGACCAGCCCCTCGTTGACGAAGGGGCCGTACCCCTCAGCGGTGTCGATATGGGTGACCCCGAGGTCCAGAGCGCGGTGGATCGTGCGGATCGACTCATCGTCGAACTGGCCGGCGCCGGTGTAGAACGCCGACATTCCCATGGCTCCGAGACCGATGCGCGAGACCTTGAGGCTGCCGAGCGAAACGGTTTTCATGGCGCGGACTTCCCTTCCCACTAATTAAGTACCGATCGGTACAGAACCGTAGCACATCAAGACCGGCCGGTACCGAACTGTCGGGGCATAATGAAACCGCTGGTCAGCGTAGATCTGTACCGAGGGGTACGCTTGTGGCATGGGTGACTCCCGCAGGGCCGTCATGGGTCGGCCTCGAGGATTCGACACCGATCAGGCGCTGGAACGCGCGATGCGGGTGTTCTGGGCGCGAGGTTACGAAGGCGCAAGCCTCGCCGAACTGACCGGCGCCATGGGGATCACCAAGACGAGCATGTATGCGGCCTTCGGCAACAAGGAGCACTTGTTCCGCAAGGCCCTCCAGCGCTACGGCGCGGGGCCGGCCGCCTACGCCACCCGCGCACTGGAGGAGCCCACCGCACGGGCTGTGGCCTTGGCGTTCCTCCGCGGAGCGGTCTGCACCACGACCCCGCCAGGCGGCCCCTCCGGGTGTATGACCGTGCAGGGTGCCCTGGCGTCGAGTGACGAGAACCAGGCCGTCCACGACCTGCTTGTCGACTGGCGCAACGACGCGGGGGTCCGCCTTGAGGAGCGCTTCCGGCGCGCCGTCAACGAGGGGGATCTTCCGCGCGACGCCGACCCTCGGCGTCTTGCCCGGTTCATCATGACGATGGGTTTCGGCATCGCAGTGCAGGCCGCCAACGGCCTCGCTCCTGCTGAGCTCGATGAGATCGTCGACACGGCACTGCTCGGCTGGCCTGCGTAGCCGCTGCACCCCTTCGCTCGCCCCGGTGAGACATTCTCCTCGCATGAGGGCGTGACGATGTGGGCACACTTCGGTACCGTTCGGAACAGAAGTGTCGAGCAGGGATTCCTCCTCCTGCTGACGATCACCGCGACGAAACCGTCAAGGGCCGTCGCGAAACACCGAGCATGACCTCCGCTCCGGGGGCCGAAGAAGGGGATCATGTCCGACACCGACCTGCGTGAGTTCTACCTGCGCTACATCGGGGCGCTCAACGCCCACGAGATCTACCGCATGGACGAGTTCATCAACGACGAGACCACCCTGAACGGCGAGCCGGGCACTCGGGACCAAGTCGTCGCTGTGCTGAACGGCATCATCGACGCGGTCCCGGACTTCCACTGGGAGCCCCGGGAGATCGCGGTCGACGGTGATCGCCTGGCCGCCCGTCTGACCAACACGGGCACGCCCGCCAAGGAGTGGCTCGGCGTGGCTCCCACCGGCGCCTCGTTCGAGATCGTCGAGTACGCCATCTATCAGGTTCGTGACGGGCGATTCGTGCACATGACGGCCCTGCACGACGCCGAGGCCCTGAGGCGGCAGCTCAGTGCCTGACCCCCGTAAGCCGATCGGTGTCGGCATCGTCGGCCTGAGCGCCACGGGAGGCTGGGCGGCCGGGGCTCACCTGCCCGCGCTGAGCGCCGTCGACGGGATCGAGCTTCGCGCGCTGGCGGCGAGCTCCGAAGCCCCAGCACAGGCCGCGGGAGCGGCGTATGGCGTACCCGCGTACACGTCGGTCGAGCAGCTCGCCAGCGACGAGAACGTCGACCTCGTTGTTGTCGCCGTCAAAGTGCCTCAGCACCGCGAACTCGTGTTGCCCGTGCTGAATGCGGGAGTGCCGGTGCTCTGCGAGTGGCCACTCGCCGTCGACCTGCGCGAGGCCGAGGAGATGGAGCGTGCCGCCGGGTCGACACGCACCTTCGTCGGTCTTCAGGGACGCTCCTCGCCTGCCTTCCGCTGGCTGGCCGACCTCGTGTCCGAAGGATTCGTGGGGGACGTGCTCTCCGCCACCGTCGTGGCGTCTTCGACCGAATGGGGCACTCCAGTGTCGCAGAACATGGTCTACACGCTCGACCGCAAGCTCGGGGCCACGATGCTGACCATCCCGTTCGGACACGCGATCGACCTGGTGTCGATGGTCGTCGGCGAGCTTCAGGACGTGGTGGCCACGACCGCGACCCGGCGCCGCCAGGTTCCCCTCGGGCGCACCGGGCAGGTCGTTCCGATGACCGCCGAGGACCAGATCGCGATCTCGGGCACCGTGGCGGGCGGGGCGATCCTGTCCGTCCACCACCGTGGCGGCGCGGCATCGGGTGCGGGGTTCTCTCTGATCATCGACGGCACGGCGGGCAGACTCGAGATCACCGCCGCCGAGTTCCCGCACATCGGTCCAGTCACGGTGTGTGGCACACGCAACGGCGGTCGGCCTACGAAGATCACGCCACCCAGCGGCTACGACGACTATCCCGGCCTGGCCGGAACAGTGATCCACACGCTGGTGCACGCCTACGCCGCGATTCGGGACGACCTCGTCCACGGAACGGCTGTCGCCCCGGACTTCACCCACGCCGTCAAGCGCCACCGACTCCTTGACGCAATCGGACAATCCGCCGCCACAGGCCAACGAATAGCCCTCCACCCCTTACGACCTTGTGCGCAGTAGTTGATGGTGCGTGACCTGGGATTGCCAGGTGAGTTCGGCGGACTTGTCGGAGACGAGACCAGCACGTCGACGTCCAGTCGCAACGATGTCCAAACGGGCAAGTTTGGCTGGATGAACGAGCACTTCGAGTCGTTCACCGGTCTGTCCTGGCACGCCGCGGCCGCAGCCGGCGATAGAGTCC
>JOAA01000055.1 GCA_000720375.1 Rhodococcus rhodnii
ACGCCGACCCCAAGCCGTTCGTGTGGACCAAGACCGCCGATCAGATCCTCGACACCCTCGCCGCATACTGCACGCGAATTAACGACTCAGGACACTAGCGAGCTACTATTTCGACCTACGCAGGCCGCTCAACAAGATCGACGTCACCACAAGTGGATGATCAGGAGCGATCACGACTAGTACGTCATGATCTGCGGTTATAGTCGCGCTCTAGTACCGCGCTGGTATCCAACGACACCGAGGCGCGAAGCCGTTTCTAGATCAACTTTGACGTAACCGGGAAATCTTGAAAATTCGACCCCACCTGCCCAGAAAGCGACTCACAGGAGCTTGCATCGAGGTCGAAACCACGCTCACGCTCGGGCCGTAAGGGTGAACCGAACGGATAGTTTCCTACCGGGATCAAAGCGGTCCTCGGCCGCCGAAGGGAATGTCAATTCGGCGTGTCCAAAACGGGGCCGAAAAACGGAGTTAAGGAGCGTCAGAAAACACGGCACTCATCCGTCGGAGGAGGCCCACGATGACCCCGACGCTCAACGACTCCCAGGGAGACGACTCCCTGGAACACCGCCGCATCGACCCACCGACCGTCCCAATCCCGCTGCAGCAGACGCGGCGAACACCGCGCCTGCGCACCCTGCGCCTTGTGCTGCGCCACCCCCGTCCGGCTCGGCCGAGCACTGTCTGGCCGTGTGCGCAAGACGACCTGCGCGAGGGCACTGGCCTGCTCGCCGACTGGCTACTGATCGCCGCCATCAAGATCGTCACCAGCTATACCCAGCCTGGCCAGCGAGTGCTGCTGCTTGACCCCGCGCCCTGCCTCGCCCCGCCTGCCTCGTGGTCGGCAACCGCGACCCACAAGCAGTCCCGGCCCAGCCCATATGCCGGCCTACACCAAGCCGGCTGGACCGTGGTCCGACTCGGCCGCGGCATCCAGACCCAGACCGCCGTCGCACGCCCCGACCGGGTCGACGAGCACACCATGGAGGTGCCGGCCGAGTCGGAGTCCGGACCCGGATTCCCCTCAGAGGGTCCGTTCTCCGAGGGCACCGTCGGACCGTCAGCGGACCGCGGTCGTGAACCCGATTCGGCCCCGACCGGACACGGTCCGGATCGCTACGACCTGATCATCACTGCGGCCGACCCACGCACGCTCAACTGGTTTCACTCGACTTACTGCGCCGGCCTCCTCACCCCGACCGGCACGCTCGCGGTCATCACCCGCGGTGACCGCTCCGGTGGTCGACTCGCCGATCCAGCGGGGGCACTCGTACGCGCCGCACAGCACGCCGGACTGCGCTACCTCGATCGCATCGCACTGCTGCGCGTACCCGTTCGCGACGGTGTGCTCGCCACCGAAGCCCAAGCCACACGTGCCCTTTCCACGGCCCCATCGGGACGGTCGATGATCTCCGTCCAGGTGCACGAGGACCTCTTCGTATTCACCTGCCAACCCGCCCCGACCGGCGCGGCCGACGGTGCGGAGGCCTGATGACTGACCGTCCTGGGTCGTCCTTGCCGCTCCCCCCGCCGCCAGAAGAGGAGCCCACGGTGCCGCCGTTGTCGGTCTGGCTGACCGGGCAGCGTGATCCTACGGCGCAGCTGCGCGACAGCGGCTGCGTGCCGGGCACCGACGCCGACGCCGACCGGATCCCGCCAGCCGTCGCTGCCTTCGCGATCACGACCTACACCCGTCCCGGCGACCTCGTTCTGGACCCGGACTGCGGCGCCGGCACCGTCCTGGTTGAGGCGCTGCGCGCGGGGCGTCACGCGCTCGGACTGACCGCCCACACCCGATGGTGGACGCTCGCTCGCGCCAACATCACCGCGGCAAAGGCAGCTGGCGCATGGCGCGACGGCTCGGCGCTCGACGCCCGACCGAAGGTGCTCGCGACCGTCCGGGCCGCAGGATTGGTCGGGCGAGTCGGACTGGTCCTGACCGCACTGCGCACCTCGCCCGACGACCTAAAAAATCGTGCATCGAGTCCGGACCGCACCCTCGAGTCCGCCATAGCCGAACTCGCCACAACGCTGCTCTACTGCGAGCCGTTGCTCCGCTCCGGCGGACACCTCGTCGTCGTTGCGCGACCTCTCCGACACCCGGACGGTTCCCTCGCCGACTTGACCACCCCGCTGATCGCCGCGGCGACCACTGCAGGGCTGGTCCCGGTCGAGCGGTGCATCGCGCTGACCGCCGGACTGCGCGGCAGCCGACTGGTCACCCGGGCCACGCTCGCCGAGCGGCGTGCCGCCGCCCGTGCCGCCGGTAGGCCGACCGCGCTCACCGCGTACGACGAGGTGCTCGTCTTCCAACTCGCCCATGACGCCGAACTCGCCGCTGCCATGGCAGCCGGCATCCCGTGGCCGACCGAGGACGAGGTCGTCCGGCCCGCCGCCAACGGCGTCCAGTACCCCGGCTGGAGGCGAGCGGCATGACCACCCGCCTGTACTGCCGCGAATGCGGCTGGCGCCGCGAGTTCCGACGCAAACGCACAGCGCTGCGTGCCGCTACCCGCCACCACTGCACCGGCACACCGTTGGCCGAGATTTGCCCACCGTGGTGGTCCCGATTGTGGACAACTCTGTGGACAAAGCGGTCAGATGCCGCCGCCATCGACACCGAAAACGGCGCCGACAACCAGACCGGCGACCGCGAACTGCTCGATGCGCGCAGGAACCGCATCCAGCGGGCGGCACTCGCCGCGCACCACGCCGAGACCACGCGACGCGCCCGCGCGGCGATGGTGGAAATCGTCCGTGCCGGCTACCAGATTGGACCGCCGCCCTACGGCTACCGCGCTCTGCGCATCCGAGTCATTACACCTAACGGACGCAGCAAACTACGAGCGGTCCTCGTCCCGGATTGGCAGACCGCCGCGGTCGTCAGGCAAATCTTCATCTGGCGCGCCGACCACCGCTTGAAGTTCGCCGTCATCGCAGCCCGACTTAACAGCGACCCGCGCCAGTACCCGGCGCCGGTGCCCTCCGGCCGGTGGAATGCTAAGGCTGTCCGGCGAATCGCCACCAACCCTAAGTACGTCGGGCGTCAGGTCTGGGCCCGCACCGTCGCCGGTTGCCCCGTGCCCACGGAGCAGTGGATCACTTCGGCCCCGAACGCACACCAGCAGTTGATCGACGAACGCACCTTCCGCCGTGCCCAGCCCGGGCCTCCTGATTACTCGCTCGACGCGACGGACCCGCCCGACACGCTGCCGAGGGCGGCATGAACCCCCGTCAAGGAAACCTCGCCACTCTTCTCTTCGCCAGCCACACGGCGATGATCATCAGAGCGAACTTGGACGTGCGCTCCGGTGGCACCGAAGCACCTGAAGGGGCTACGGGCCGAGCAGCTTCGCCGTCCGACGTTCATCGGACCGATCCGGACGGTGATGCCACGTGACAACAACATGTTCGGCGAGGTCGGGATCCATCGTCCGGGCAAGAAAATACCTGTGCTCCCTATCGGCCTCGAACTCCTCGAAATCCGTGACCTCATCCTGGAAACCCAATCCACCAGTATTGACGTGCACGCCGTACGCGGTATCCGTTCCTACGTTCCGTAGTAGGTATACCTGCCCGCCTACCGGCACCAACTCGAAACGCACCCGACGACGCTCAGCTTCGGCAATCTCGTCTGCGCGACGAGCCCGCTCAACCTCAGCCACCTCTGAAGCAGCATCGGCAGAACGCCTCGCCTCAGCTGCGGACAGTTCAGCCGCACGTTTCTGCCCACGGCCGTACCATGCTGCAACGACGGCAACGACTAGCCCGAGGCACGAGAGCACAAACGCGGCAACGGTCATTGCCGTATCCAAGCACTCCAGATCCCGCCGCTCGGTAGCCATGCCGACGCTCGAACTGGGTGCTGCCCGTCAGGCGAGCCTGGCAGCTTTGCAGCACCGCGAGCGGAGCGCTAGCGTTCTTCGCTTTAACGCAACTGGACCTGTGTTCTCGGACGGCTTGACTGCTCGGCTCAAGCTTCCATGCCCGCCGTTCGACTACTCCCTCTCCGGCGGAACTTCGTCTTGGTCTTGGACCAGTTCCAACAAGTCACTAGGCGTACATCGCAGGACTTCGCACAACGCGGCCAATGTTGTGAGCTTCACTTCGCTTGGTTGCTTCGACATGAGGTCGGAAATAGCGGAGGTTCCCAGTTCCAGCCCAGCTTCCTTAGCCAACCGCCGACGGAGCTCGGCGCCCGTCCAGATCTCGCGAGCGGCCGCGACATGCCGCAGTCTCCACCGGATCTGCACGAGCTTGCACCTCTCCCTCCACGGCGGCACCTGTTCTTCGCTCCTATACCGTGACGCAGTTTGGCGGACAAGACGGTCCACGCGAGAGTTGCCTCGCGGCGTGTTGCTCTCGCAGGTCGTAGACAACACTGGGGACTGCAGACCACTTCCGGTTGAACCGGAATTTTGCCGGTGTTACCGTCATAGCTGGTCGTCTTGTTCTCACGCCGAGAGGAGGACGGCCACGTGACTGATGACGCGGTGCGCACGAGTCCAGCTACCTCTGGCGCTGAGTTCGACGACATCGCCTCAGCCCTCGGTGAGCAACCCGGACAGGAAGGAGAACATACGCACTCGCTGATGGCCAGTCTGGCGGCACTGACCGATGCGATCCGGGACCTTGTCTCCAGAACCCCGGTGTCACCAGACGAGCTGCTGACAGCTGACCAGCTCGGCACTCTGTTTCGTTTGTCTCCGCGGACACTTCGAGACCTGGCGGCAGCCAAACAGGTGCCTCATCACCGGATCGGCAAGCACTACCGGTTCAGCCGAGACGACGTCGCCGAAATCCTCGCGATCACGAAACAACGGCGTCGCCAGTCACACCGACGGACCTTCCACCCCTTCGATGGGTCCGCCACCCGTAACCAATGAAAGGAGCAGTGATGGCCCACTGTGAACCAACGACCAGTGGGTGGCGCGGACGATTCAAACGTCCTGACGGGACTCGAGGGAGTCAGTCAGGCTTCGCCACCAAACAAGCAGCCAAGGATTGGGCTTCCGATCAGGAGTCGATGATCCGACGCAACACATGGATCGACCCTCGAGACGCCGAGACGCCATTCGGTGAGTTCGCTGAGGCGTACCTGGATGCGATCAAACCTCGGCTCAGCGAGGCGACTTTCGCTAAATACCGGTCGCATTTGGACCAACACCTGTTGCCGCAGTGGTCGGCATGGCCGCTGATCGGCATCTTCAACAGCTACGTGGAGATCGAGAAGTGGGTGTCCGAACTGCACGAGGACTACACCGAGTCCACTGTGGCATCGTTCTTCGCTACCTTCTCCACCTTCATGAAGGCGGCGGTCCGAGCGCGGCTCATCCCAGCATCGCCATGCAGCGATGTCCGAGTGACGTCAGGCGAATACGAACCGGAGCGGTTGGTCGCCTCGCCAGTACAGGTCCTGCGCGCAGCGATGCGACTGTACGAGTCAGGTCTCGGCATCGGCGGATTCACGTTGTGCGTGATCGACGCGTATACCGGAGGACGGTGGGGTGAACTCGCCGGTCAGCAACGGCACGAGTACGACGAGTTCAAGCAGGCAATCAGTGTCGTTGCTCCGCTCAAGGAAGTTGGTGGCGTCCTAAAGAAGTACGGACGCGTCATCGATATTGACGAGGTGCCCACGGCGAGGCCTGCGCGCAACCGCGGCGCCGCGGGGCGCAAAGGCCGGACCAAGACACCAGCCGGCACGCGCTGGGTGGAGCTTCCGCCGAGCATCGCCATGTTCTACGAGTTGCTGATGGACAGCCACCGTCATCCGTACGTGTTCACTGGTCCGGAAGGTGCTCCGTGGCGTCGATCCAACTTCCGGCAACGCTTTTGGCGACCGGCATGGGACGGGATCAACCCGGACGACCCGGCGGCCGATGATCACGTCCCAGCGATCCTGCTGTGGTTCACCTTTCATGAAGGACGCCACACCCAAGCCACCTGGCTCACCGAGGATGGCATACCCGAAGTGGCGCGACGCGCCCGGTTGGGACAGAAGATGAAGGGCATCGGCCGCACCTACGACCATGTCACCCCGGAGATGCGGCGGCAGATCCTCGACGCGCTCGAGGCGCGATGGAGCAGCAGCCTGCTTGAGCTGACCGCTACAGAGCGTGCACGCTTGACGGAGTGGTTTCCGCACCTGAAGCCGGCCATCAACAGGCTTCTCATCAAGACCCGGGACGGTCAGGAAAAGTTGATCCCCATTTCCGCCCCATTCGATCACTAAAGCCCTGCCCCTCACGAGGAGGAACAGGGCTTCTGACCAGCATATTCTTACTGGTGGGCGATACTGGGATTGAACCAGTGACCTCTACCGTGTCAAGGTAGCGCTCTCCCACTGAGCTAATCGCCCGAGGCGCAGGCGGGAATCGAACCCGCGTACAGGGCTTTGCAGGCCCTTGCCTAAGCCACTCGGCCACTGCGCCAGTTTCCTGTCAAGTGCCCAGGAGTCCGGCCCGAGGGGCCGACGCCGAGCGGACGACGGGACTCGAACCCGCGACCCTCACCTTGGCAAGGTGATGCGCTACCAGCTGCGCTACGTCCGCCTGCCCCAGCTTCGCGGGCTTTCCGGCCCGTCTCGGTGGTGCGAGAAGAACTTTATCCGACCCGCGAAACTGGTTTCAAACGGGGGTCGGTTTCCACTGTTTGCTCAGGTCAGGTCATTGGAGATCAAGTGCGTCAGCGCTTCGTCGACGTTGACCCAGGTGTGCTCGTTGCCGGGTACCACCACGTCGTACGTTCGGTCCAGGAAGTCCGCCAGTTCTTGCGCTGAGGCTTCGAACACCGCGTGCCCTGATGGCGAGCTGAGCTCGATCACCACCACCTCTGGGTCGTCGACGGCCGGGCGGATCCGGACGTCGCCGTCGCCTGCTTCCGCGATCAGCCCGTCGGCGAGAAGGTCGCGCGCGAACACCCATTCCACCCAGCCGGCCCTGCCGGTGCGGAACGCCGCGACGACCGCATACGGGTCGCGGGTGTCATAGCGCAGCTCGACCTTCACCGGCACGGCCGGCGTGCGCGGCGCAAGCAGGTCAAAGACCGCTGTTGAGCGGAGCGTCACGTGATCGTTGCGCATCGTCGCTACCCTTCTACTCCCTTCCCAGCCATGGAACGACTGAGTCCCAGTCCTGTGACGCCGCAGCACTGCCCGTCGATAGCAATTCGGCCGATCTTCACCCGTTCGGGGCCCCTAGTTCGACGCTATGCGATCGAATGACTCCGCCCTGTAATCACCTGGTGGACCTACGGGTACATACTGCTGGGTTCGTCCCGAACTTGGTAGCGCCAATGCGTGAATCTTCTGCGTGACGTTATGGCCCGCTCGTCACACCAGGCGAACATCCCCAGGTCAGCCGCAAGAAGGGGGGTGGTTACAAACCGGTAGAGGCCTCCTGTAAGCTTTGTCTCTGTTAGGCAAGAGGGTGATTAGCTCAGCGGGAGAGCGCTCCGTTCACACCGGAGAGGTCACTGGTTCGATCCCAGTATTGCCCACACTGGTCAGAGGCCCGGAACCCATCAGGGAACCGGGCCTTTTGCTTGCGTACAGCAGCGAAGTACAGCAACGGCTCAGCCGTCCAAGCTCTGCTCAAGCCGCTTGAGCGCCTGGCGTACCGATTCGTCGGATACCTCGGTGTAGATCTCCATCGTCACGGACATCTGAGCGTGACGCAGGATGCGCATCGCCACCCGAGGGTGGACATCCAAATCTGCCAGCAGTGATCCACACGTTCGGCGGCCGGCGTGCAGCGTGATGCGTCGCACACCTGCTTTGCGGCACCGAGTGTTCCAGGACCGCAGAAAGTTCCGCGGTTCAATCGGCGTGCCGTACCGGGTCGTGAACACCAGGCCGCTGTCTTGCCAGGAGCCCTCAGTGGTCGCCACGAGCTGATCTTCCTGGCGTTTGGTCAGTCGCAGGCGCAGCGCAGTCGCCACAATCGCGATCATGGGCAGGCTGTCGTCCGATGCCTCGGTCTTGGTTTGCCGATGTAGGAGCTGACCGCGGACACGCTGCAACTGATGCTCCACCCACAACTGATGCTCGGTAAAGTCCACCGCATCCAGTGGAAGACCCAGCACCTCCCCACGACGCATACCCATGACGATCACGAGGACGTATGCCGCGTAGAGCGGATCACTGTCTTGCCGTGCCGACTCAAGGAACTTGCGTGCCTCTTCGGTTGTCCATCGTGGTCGTCGACGCTTACGCCGCTGTGGCAATTTGATCGACTTGGCGATGTTCTTGGACACCACACCCGCGTCGACCGCGTCCGACAAGGCGGATCTGAGACAGTCCCGGACGTCCGAGAGTGTCCGCACGGACAGCGTCTGTTTGCAACAGCGGTCAATGGCGCAGCAACGCTGTTTCTCCACTGGGCGAGCCGCATCCTTGCCTTGGCCGCAACATTGACATGTCCGAGCGAGCTTGTTCATCCAAGTCTGTCCATCTTGGACTTTCAAGCGAAGCATGCCTTTTGAACCCAAGTATGGTCCAATGTGGAGCCTAATATATGTCTCATAGTTCGCGTGCGTCGTCGGCGCCCGGTTCGGCTTGATCACCTCCCGTAACCAGTACTCAAGGTACTCGCCCATTTTCGGCGCTTTGGTCACAACAGGACCGTCCAACGCTTCCTGTTGTAGCCGCACCCACTTCTCGTGCACCTCCTCCCACGTCTGTCCATAGACGTACTTGCGTTTGCGCAATCCAGTGGGGGTTTCCACCCACACGTACGCCGCGAACCCGTTGCGGTACGCGAAGATGGATCCTTCACCGTTACGTCGCCGCCCTGCCATATCACACCTCCTTCACTCGCCGTTCGATGTACTCATCAACCCACTCCGGCATAATGCGTCGATTGCGACCATCCTTAACGGACTTGAGTTCACCCGTGCAGATCAGCATCTTGGTCTTGGACACACTGAAGCGAAGCAACTGCGCTACCTCATTTACCGTGTGCCATTTAGGTTTCAACGGTTCCAACACCGAGTCACCTCCTCTCCGCCCAGTTGCGCCTCAATCTCTTCACGGGCGACGAGTCGGTGTTCGCGTGCTTTGGCAGCCGCTGTATTAGCAAGCTGAGCGTCTGCTGTGGTCAGCCATCCCAGGCCGTCGAATGTATGTATGACAATCAGCTCAGCGTCAACGCCCGCACCATCGTGGTCACGCCGAGGAGCGTCGAACAGTTGCAGTTCAACAGGTTGCTGTCCGAGCTGATAGGCCCGCCGAACGTTACGGAGTGCTGTAAGAGTTGTGGAGTATCGGCGACTCTTGGTCGCGAAATGCCCGCCGAAACCGAGCATGTGAGCCCAGCGTTGCAGCTTGCCCCACGTCTCGTCCCAATCCTTACGTTGCCGGACGCTCGTCACGTGCAAAGGGCGTTGCCCAAGATACCAGCAGGCTTGTAGTTGCCGATTCTGGTGTGTGTCCTCGTCTGCAAGCTGGATACTCATCGCCGTGAGTCGCTTGGACATGTGACCGGTGACTTCGGTGGCTTTGGTGGCGTACTTGGCCAGGTATCCCGCGACTGCGGTGTTCGCGAGTTGCCCACGGTCGTCCATGTCGGACGGTGTTAGGTGGACAGTACGGATGTCGAGTTGCTCGCCCCACGCGATTGGCCAGCCATCGCGGTTGCGTGGGTGAGGTGCCGTCGTAAACGTGGTTGTCCGAACAGCACTGTCTATATAGGACTTAAGATGCTCGACAGTGATCGCGGGATTCGGTGTGAGGATCGCGTCTTTGTCGTCCGGGTCGTATCCGTCCAGTCGACACAGCGCGTGGAAGTGGACTGCGCCCCGAGCTTGGTACTCGGCGACTTTGGTGTACTGAAGGCGAACCCGGACACCGAGCCGTTTCGCGTGCGCGGCGAGATGCCGGTTGATACTGATGGTGGTTCGTCGCCAGAGTTCACCAGCGTGCAGGTTCCAGACTGCTTGGTGGTCGTAGTCGTAGCAGTCACGGCACAATGGTTGTCCGGTGTGTGAGTCGTCCGGTTGGTGCGTGAGCCAACAGACCTGCACCACACCATGCGGGCACCTGATGGCGTTTCTACGAGGTGTGCACGGGCGTTGCTTGCCAGGTTTGCTGGCAGTGTGGACAAGCCCGAAGGACGGGGCGGTGAGGGTAACGAACAGACTCGGGTGGTTGACCACGGTGTCCGGCACGCCTTTGCCGCCCAGCATGCCCGCTTTGATGAGCTGGTACATGTCGGCGCGATAGGTGGCTGCGCAGCCAGGACATTGTGAGGCACGGCGGTTCTTGCACGCGACGTACAGCACGCCGTCAGGCATGGTGTTACTCACGTGGTCAATCTCGACACTTCGGCCGGCATCGTCAGACCAGTGCGCTTCGACCCGAAGCCGGATCGGATTCGAGCAGGCAGCCGCGGGCATGACGTGGGCGAGCCAGCGATGGTAGTTGGTGGCCGACGCTCGATCCAGATGTTCTTGTGTAGCAGTATGTTCGGCCACGGCACCCACCCCCAGAACCGGAGTGCTGGGGGTGAGAGTCGCAGTCGACATAGTCATTCGGGCCGTTCCGCGTCCAATGCGGTGGCCATGTCATCAAGGGTGATACCCAAGTGACTGCAATGGTTCATCACCCGGACCATCACATCCGGGATGCTCAAACTAAATGACGTGATCTCAGCAAGGTCCGGGTCAAGGGCACATAGCGTGCACATCGTTGCGCAGAACACTCCAATGGGAGTGCCGAACGTCATGATGGTGTCGAGGCGGTTTGTGCCACCACAGTTGTGGCATTGCGATGCTTGAGGACAGTGCGTGACGTCGTCCAGGTCGGCGATGCCGAGTAAGTCACGCTTCCATCTTTCTAGATATGTCATGGGGTTTCCCTTTCGCTGTTTGTGTCACTAGTGACCAATTTGGCCAGTGCCGACGCGAGACCCAGAACGATGACCGGAACGATGGCGACGAGCATGACGATTGGCCAGGGCGCCCGGGTGTATCCGGCCGCTTCCATGAGGTGATAAGCGACTTGTGCGATGGCACCGATGACGAGGCTGGCGATCGCGGAGATCTTCGCGAAGCGCAACGTTCGAGCGCTTCGTGGTCCACTGCCGACGCCGAGCCAGACGCGCAACGCGTACGCGGCATAGGCCTCTACGGACAGCGGCAAAACGACCGCTGTGTTGAGTTTCAGGTCATCCCAGATGCCCGGGAGGGGGTGAATGACGCCGAATCCGGCCATCTGGCCGAGACCAACCCATCCGGACCAGACTGCGACAGCTGCGGCTGCGCCGATGATGAGCAGTGGCCAGGGCTTGTGTGGTTTGCTTGGCACCTTTGCCTGGTGTGTCGTTTGTGGACTGTCATCGGTGGTCGATGTCAGTGCCTGTTCGGTTGTGGACGGAACCACGGTTGTGTGGTTGCTGTGTGGTTCGGTTGCTGTATGAGAGGTTGGTGGTTGATGGATGCGAATGCCATTGGGTGATGTGGTCATGGTGCTGTCACCTCTTGGGGGCAAGGTCTTGACGCGTGGCCCATCGGAAGAGGGGCCAGACTTCGCTGGTTTGGCGTGAGATTGGTTTTTTCGCGGTGACGTCGACGAGGTGGTCTGGCAGCCAAATGCAGAGCTGGGATTCCAGGTCGATGACCATGCGGCAGGGTGTTTCCGTGCCGGTTTCTGCATCTTCTTCGACGCACCACACTGAGCCGTCTGCACGGACGTAAGGCACGGTGTAGGTAATGTTACGCATCGTGTTGCGCTTTTCGGTCCACCCGAGCAGGTGTCCGGGTGTGATGGCTATGGGGGTTGCCGCGTTGATACGACTGCGTAGTTTCTTTCTGGCGTAGGACAGTGTCGATTGGTCGGTGATCCAGTCGCCGTCGATCAGCTTGAAGAATCGTTGGGCGATGCGGGTAAGATCGGCGGGGCGCCACTGTCGAGCAATTCTGGGGCGAATGCCGCATTCAGGGCAGAGCCGAGCACCTCGGTTTTGCTTCAATTGGCGTTCACGGTTTCGTCCGCCGGTCCATGTTCGGGATAGTGTCCATGTGATACCGGCATCTTGGATAACTTGCACTAGTCGTGCGCCGTGCCCTGACGCATGCTGCTGGAGCCTGTTTTCCAGATCGGTTGTCCAGCCGAGGTAATGCCGGGCGTGCTTGTACGGTCGATCGAAATGCAGGAGGTAGATGATCCCTGTCCGCGTGGTCATAGCCACGCTCCGACGAGGGTGCGCCAGCGGTTGAACAGACTGTGTCCAGTTTTGGTCAGGCGCAACGGGGTAGCCCATTTTCGAGTGTCGCCATGCAGCGCGGACTGCGCGGTCCTACGTGGACCACGTTCTACATAGGACTGTTGCATGAGATGGCAGACGATCGTTTCGTATTGACTGTGCCGAATTCGACCGTCGTCCCAAAAATCGACAATTCTGCCGTTGTCGAGCACGCCGAGTGCGCCATGCTCTATCAGGTCGAGCGCTTCTTCCGCTCGATACGGGGTGACCTTGTATTGGCCCATCATCCGCTACCTCGTTCCGGATTTTGGGTAGAGCTATCCTCGGAGAGGAATAGCTCTGAACCCGTACGGCTAGTTAGAATTCACGCGTTTCAGGTCGAAGCTGTCGCGCGTATTCGACGAGTCCGTAAATGTCCTTATCGGACAGGTACGCGGACTTGATGCGGCGAGGCATGCCGCCTTCGGCGAGAAGCAGGCCAACGCCCCTGTCTTCGGGAGCGATGTCCTTCGCGGAGTAGCCTTGTGCTGCCCAACCGACCGACAACACGATGTCAGAGCTGGAATCGGTCGTGCAGCGGAACGCGAGACGGTAACCGAACAGGTCCCGCAGGCTGGTAGGGATGATGTCGGCCGAGGGCCGCTGAGTGGCAGCGACCACGATGATGCCGGCCGCGCGACCGCGAGCGATGATGTCTCGCAGCAGGATCTTGAATTCTTCTTGCTGGTCCTTGGTTCCCGTGGTGACCGAGTAGTATGCGAGTTCATCGATCACGCACAAGATGACGGGAACGGGATCGGCGGGGCCGATCTTGCGTCGGTTGACGCGGGACAGTTCGGCGTATCGCCGGTCCATCTCATGCTGGAGTTGCCGGAGCCTCCGCAGTGCGGCGGCCATGTCCGGGCCGACGAAGACGTCAGCGACATCAGCCCAGAGACCAAGTTCAACTTGTTTACCGTCGAAGAGCCACATTGAACAGTCGGTGGGTGACAGTGCGCCGTGCGCGACGATGTTGTTGAGTGCCACCGACTTGCCTGCTCCAGGTTCACCGGCGAGCAGGATATTGCGATAGATGAGCGGAATGTCGACGCCATAGCCATATTCGTCGATTCCAAGGTGAACCTTGTCGTACATGGACAGACTAGCCACTGGGTACCGGTCCTGTGTGGACGTCGTGTCAGTCAACATAATCACTCAAATCCTCTCCGGACACGATCACTGTTGGCCGTGTTGGCTCAACCGGTGGTGTCGTTGTGGACTTGCGTGTCTTACGAAGCACGGGGTCAGCGGAACCCCAATCGGCCTCAGTGATCTCGATAACCGGTACTGAGCGGATGGTTTCCGTTCCTTCACCGGCCACGGTGCCACTGACCTTTTCGGACAGCTGGGAAAGTGGCGATGGCACTTTCTCGTTAGCGCTCAACGGGTCGCGGCGGATGATGTCCACTGCGACAATGGTTGTGAGCTTGCGGTACCGATGGATGCGCGCGTCACGTGCATAACATGCTGGCGCGATGTAAGAGAGTGATGCTTCGATGTCCTCACTGGACGAACCGGCACGGATCCACAGCCACACGCGTTCACCGGTCTTCGTGGGTCGCGCCCAGAGCAGGAGCGGCAAGGAACCGTCAAGGTTCATCGTACGGACCTTGCCCACCTTGAAACAGGCACGCATGCGTTGCCGGTCCAGCACACACCAGATGCGACGGGTCAAGAACCGTCGTGTCGGACCGTAAATGAACAGTCCAAGAAGGACACCCCAGAACACGAGGTTTCCAGCAAGACCACCCAGAAATGCTTGTAGGGTCTTGTTAGCTGCCATCAGCGCAGCGATCACAACGATGTAGGCGCGCAAACGGATCGCCAGGCTGAGACCCTTCCACGTCACCGTGAACGAACCCAGGAACAGCGCGAACACCACACCCATCACCACGTAGGGATCAAGGCCTACACCTGCAATCAACAGGACCGCCAGACCGAGCGAGACCAACCAGCCGTAGCCGCGGAACAGTGGCCGCAAAACAGCCCAAGGTCCGGTCTGACGCCGGTCAAAGTACTCAAAGCCGACACGGCCGGTGGGAGTACGACGGGTAGACTTAGACATGACTCAGCCCTCCAAGGCGAGTTGAGTGAAGAAGAGACACGGGACCGGGTAGGAACCGCCAAGAACCAGATCGGTCCCGTGTCCTTTCAATATTTGATCTGAACGAACCGCTAGGATTCACCTAACACGTACGACAATGTCAGTCTTTATTGGCAGCATTGCGGTACTTGGCAGCCAGCTGCTCATGCTTCGCACTCGACGCGTGCCATCCTGCTTTCGACTCACTTCGGGCCGCGTCGGTGTGCATCCTGTGCATCATTTCGGCAACAGCCTTACCGGACGGCATGTTCTTATTCTTCGCCACAGCTAACGCTCCTGATGTCATAAACAATCTGGTAAGTGCGTAATCAGTGACCGCGAGTCCTTCGCGACCTTTCCAGCACGAGATCCCGAACCGTCATCAGCATCTCTTCAGGTCGAACACGACCAAATGTCATGATGACCGCGTCCGCGATAATCTCGCGGTGATCAAATCCCAACTGAAGTTCGTACATCGCATCGTGCAACGGAACCCATTGGGCAGCGACAGCGTCATCGCCAGCGATAGGCGTTGCCTCGTCTTCACGAATTTCGCCAACGTATGCAGCGCTAACCACGCGACCACGAGGGTCACGGTTTGGCTGGTCGTAGATGCCAGCAAACTTCAAGTGCACAGAATGAATAGCCGTTTCCTCGGCCAGTTCACGATAAGCTGCGATTTCCGAGGTTTCACCCTCGTCAACGTATCCGCCAGGCAATGCCCAATGTCCCTTGAACGGTTCGTTGCCCCGCTCAATAAGCAGGACCTCGAGATCGATACGAGTCCTTCGGACCAGAACAATGTCGGCAGCATAGTTGATCATCGCACAGCGCTTACCCATCGTGCTTAACCTCCAAGGCTAAAGTTGATTTGATAGAAGAGAACGGAACCAGGCAGGAACCGCCAAGAACCACACTGGTTCCGTATGTTCTCTCAAAAACTCAATTTCAACTCGACCGAGTCACGTGAAAATGCCGTCAGGCACTCGAGCAGCAACTGCTCACGTGCCAGCTCACAACAAGCCAACGCAACGAGATGTTGCGCCAGAAACGTAGCTTGAGCTCGCTCCAGGTCATCAAGATGTGACCAAAAATCGAAGTTGCTATCACCTGCATCGCAGGCTTGGCGGCGCCACGCATCTTGCTTGAAACGGAATATCAGCATTTACCACTCGTAAGCAGAATCAGCTTCGCCGCTCCAAAAATCAGGACTGAGCACCGACTCGACCACATCGGTTTCCAACACGGTGGTCATGACGTCAACCACCTTTAGGCGGACTTGCCAGCAGGAACCGGCTTCAAATCAGCCGCCCGAAACGCAACACCGTTCTTGCCGTTCTGTGCCCACGGAATCGCCTGCAGATCAACCGGAGTAACAAGCTGACCAGCGCTCACCTTGGGGGGCTGTTCGCCCGCAGTGGTCACACTGATCACCTCAGCTCCGTCCGCATCCATCGCGACAAGCTGCACACTCCACAACGGAAAACCCGTGTTCCGGTCCGTCCGCTGCTTCCGGCTGTCGCCGTGCTCCATTCGCGCCTGCGGGTCCAACGACACCGTGAACGAAACCTGTGACGTGTCGATCATCAACCGCATCTTTCAGCCCTCCAAGGCATCTGTCTATCTGCACGGTCCCTGTTATCTGCGGGACTGCCGCCAGTGAACCCGTTGTGCAGCACAAAGTCAGATAGTCAGATGCATACGGAGCCGACGCATATGTATTGGTTTCATACGCACAGTTGAGGCGCTAAGATAGATATGTATGCCCCTGGCGAAGGAGCTCACGATGATCATTGCGAACAGTCGCGCAACGTCCGTCGCTCAATCCTTCCCGGTGTTGCCGGCCGAGTTCTGGCAGCAACTAGAGATCAAACACGCGGCAGCCATGCGCGACTTCGGCAAATTGATGAAAGCGTTCCGTGAACTGCAGAACCCGCCTATCAAACAGGCAGAGCTAGCCCAAGCCTTGAACATCACGCAAGGACAGGTTAGCCGAATCGAAAGCGGCAGATCGGCAATAACAGACCTCACGAAACTGGCTCGCTGGGCAATAGTTATCGGTGTCCCCTTCAACCTTCTATGGTTCGACCCTCCGACCCACGTCACAATCCCCTACACAACAGATGACGACGACGTTAAGATAGGGTCCACTACAAATGAAGGTGACATCGTGGACCGTAGACAGTTCTTGAAGGCAGTTACAGCCAGTCCCACCCTAATTAACTCGTCCGACCTACCAACTACGTCTCATGCTGTTGGGGTATCCGACGTTGCGCGAGTCCATGACTGGACCGAGAACTTTCGTCGTATGGATAACAAATGGGGTGGAGGACACGGCATTAACCAAGCTGGCTACTTCCTGCAAAATGACGTTTTGCCGATGCTGACTGAATCTCGAATGACCAATGCAGTGCGCAAAAGTTTGCTGGTAGAAGCCGCACAACTTTTCCAGCTCGTAGGCTGGATGCATTATGACACCGCGAATCAGAACGCTGGACGTACTGCGCTACGAAATGCATTCCGGTTAGCTAGTGATGCCGATGATTACGCATTGGCAGCTGAAATGCAAGCTGGACTCAGCCATCAGGCATCCTTTTTGCGCATACCGGATCTCGCAGAAGATGCAGCATCGAATGCGATCCATCACGCTCGACTGTCAGGATTAATGTCTGTTAGATCAGAAGCGGCAGTAATGGAAGCCAACGCCTTTGCTCTACAAGGCGATGAGAAAAGAACGATTCGCGCCCTTGCAACCGCAGAGGATTTCTTCTGTCAAATACGCTCCGGCGATACTCCTGTATGGCACAGGTATTACGATCAAGCCTACCTTAATGCCAAGTTCGGTACTGTCCTACGCGATCTCGGCGATTCAGAAAGAGCAGAAGGTTACGCACGTGCTTCTTTGAACATGACTGATGGGTATGAACGAGGTCGTACATTTAATCTATGCTTACTAGCGGGTGTACTTGCCGACCGAGGCGAACTTGAAGAAGCACTAGTTCATGTCAATCTTGCTATGCAAACAGCAACAAGCATCCGCTCCTCGCGAGTCCGTGAATATTTAAGCGACGTTGGCCATCGACTCGCCCGATATGCAAATACGCCCGAAGTGAAAGAGTTTTACCACAACTTGAGCAAGAAGGGCATCCCTACAAGGCGATTTGCTTAAAGCACTCCCCGCAATCGCGCCGCTTGAAGGAGACCGAGTTGTGCCCCTGCACCTATTACCTCACCCTTAGCAATTCGATCTGGAATTGACACCAATGGGATCCAAGCTACCCGCTCTGCCTCATTAATGTCCGGCTTATTTCCGGTATCTGTTAGGTCATGAGCAAGATAAACTAGATTCTCCATGTCCATAGAACCGGCTAGAGGTTGGAATTGAGCCAGCAGTTGAACAGACTGTGCCCGCCATCCAGACTCCTCTTCAAACTCACGAACTGCCGCTTCTGCTGGATCTTCTCCGTCATCCACGTAACCACCCGGAAGCTCCCAAGTCCACCGATCCATGATAAATCGGTGCCTCCATAGCATCAGAACCTCATTGGCGTCATTAACGCCTACGGTCATGGCTACCTTTGGAGCACGGAATACATATTGCTCAAACTTTACGCCATCTGGCAGCTGCACTGACGCAATACTTACTTTCATCTTGCGGGAGTCATCCACAACCCGTTCACCATGAATAGTCCATTTGCTCACCGGCTGGTCACCCTGGTTCTCGTCCATGAGGTCACACTACCCATCACACCGCAAGCTGCCGTGTGAAACAGCCGTACTCCCGTTGTGAGAACTTTCTTTACGTCTTCAAGCCGCCCCTGCCGGGGCGGACGGCGCGGCCGAACAGGCGAGCGGCCTTCCCCGCCGCTGGCGCTCTGGTCCAGGCCGCCATCACAAACGCCGTCGACCGCGCCGGTACTCGCCGTCAGGGGCGAAGCGTGAAGACGCGAAGAAGACCCGCACAAGATGATCACCCAGTGGCCTCCGGTCAGGGCAGCCGCGCACACGATACGGGCCGCCCCTCACGCCTCAAGCCCTGATCGATCGTTGCGGTAGCGTCGCCGAGTGGCAGTTGGGTTAATCGATCAGGGCTTGACCCGCGAGCCTCTGCGGCCCTCGGCAGGTGCGTGCGGGCAGGCCAGCGGCCTGCCCTCGTTGATGTGCGCGGCTGCCCCGACCTCCGGATGTACAGCAGCGAAGTACAGCAACCAGGCTGACCAGCGGTATCCTGAACCACTCGATCATGACTCTCTGATGTCGAGAAAAGCCGTAAATGACCTTGCTGCCGCGAGTTCACACCGGAGAGGTCACTGGTTCGATCCCAGTATTGCCCACGTCGTCAGGGGACCCGTGTCCGCGGAGAGCGCGGACCGGGTCCTCCGTCATTATTTTGGGGGGCCGAGCCCCCCAGGCCCCCCACGGTGCGGGCTCCGGACGAACCAGCGTGGTTCGATTTGGGTTGAACCAGCCAAGCAAAGGTTGGGCGCATTACCAGGTGATGGGGAGTTCGTAGACTCCGTAGACGGATGCGTCGTGTTTGAAGGGGATCTGGTTCAGGTCTGTTGCCAGGCGCAGGGTTGGGATTCGGCGGTAGAGGGTGCTGTAGACGACCTGCAGTTCCATCCTTGCCAGCGGTTGCCCGAGGCATTGGTGTACGCCGAAGCCGAATGCCACGTGGTGACGGGCGTTGCGGTGGATGTCCAGGCGGTCGGGCTCGTCGGGGAAGGCCGCTGGGTCACGGTTGGCGATGTCGCCGGGCATGATCACGCCTTCGCCCGCTTGGATGAGCTGTCCGGCGATCTCGATGTCCTCAGTGGCCACTCGGCGGCGGCCGTTGTGCGTGATGTTCAGGTAGCGCAAGAGTTCTTCGACCGCGCCCGCGATCAGTTTGGGATCGTCCGATTCGCGTAGGACGGTCATTTGGTCGGGGTTTTCGAGCAAGGCGAGTGTGCCGAGGGCGATCATGTTCGCGGTTGTCTCGTGGCCGGCGATGAGCATGAGCACGCCCATCTGCGCCGCGTCCACACGGGACAGCTCGCCCTCCTTGATCCGGTCGACCAGGCCGGAAAGCAGGTCGTCGCCGGGGTTGTCGAGTTTTGCGCCGACCAGGCGGTCGAGGTATTCGAACAGCCTGCCCGAGGCGGCTGTCCGTTCCGCGGGATCCGCGTACCGGTTGATCAGGACTTTGCTGTTGACCTGGAAGAAATCGTGGTCCTCGTACGGCACGCCGAGCAGCTGGCAGATCACCAATGACGGCACCGGCAAGGCGAAGGCCTCGACCAGGTCCGCCGGCTTCGGGCCGGCCAGCATCTTGTCGATCAGGTCGTCCACGATCTTCTGCACGCCCGGCCGCATGGCCTCGACCCGCTTGATGGTGAACGACGCGCTCACCATCCGCCTCTGCCGGGCGTGCTCGGGGTCGTCCATCAGGATGAAGCTGAGGCCGGAGGACCTGGTTGCGGCGCCCGCCATCGGCATGGGGTAACCAGGCCGGGTCACGTCGGCGCTGATCCGCTTGTCACCCAACAGCGCCTTCTGTTCGGCGTACCGGGTCACCATCCATGGCGTGGTGCCGTCCTCAAGCCGCACCCGGACCAACGGGGCCTGTTCCCGCAATGCCTGGAGGTTCGGTGGCGGATCGAACGGGCAGCCGGCCGCCCGTGCCGCCGGGAAGTCTTCGAGCATCACATTCCTCCTGTCAGGACCGAGTTCGCGACGAGTTCCCGTTGCCTGTGCTGACGAGCCTGCTTCGGCATGTTCCGGCCGAGTACGCCGGTGACCTCGCCGCCGCGGCGGTAGAGCGCGACGAACCGGCGGCCGGCCGGGTCACCCTCCACAATCGACACATCGGCGTCCGGGAACAGCACGCCGTGTACGTGGATCTTGACGTCGAACTGGTCGGTCCAGAAGTAGGGCACCGGCGTGTAGGGCTTGTCGGAGCCGATGATGGTATCGGCGACAGCCACCCCTTGTTCCGTCGCGTTGGTCCGGTTTTCCAGTCGTAGCATGGTGTTGAGCCGCTCATGATGCCAGCGGGCCACGTCGCCGGCGGCGTAGATCCCTTCCGCAGCACGACAACGGGAGTCACAGACCAATCCGTTGTCTATCGTCAACCCGCTGCCGGCGAGCCATTCTGTCGTCGGTGCGGCGCCGAACGCCACCACGACAACGTCCGCTGGCAGCACTTCTCCGCTTCCCAGGCAGACGCCGGTCACCCGCCCGTGTTCGCCTTCCAGCCCAGTCACCGCGGCGCCCAGCCGGAGCTCAACTCCTTGCGAAGTATGCACATCGGCGAGCAGACCGGAGACCAGCGAGCCGAATTGCATGGCCAGCGGCGCCGGTTGCGGCCCGGTCATGGTGACCGAGACGCCCATATTTCGTGCTGTGGCAGCGATCTCCGCGCCAAGCACGCCGTCTCCGACCACCACAAGCCGTGACGAACCGAGCAGGCTCGTTCGAAGTTGTAAGGCATCATCGAGAGTGCGCAGTGCGTGAACGCCCGCAAGGCGATCCTGCCCGGGAAACGTCCGGGGACGAAGACCCGTGGCCACGACGATGGCCTCCGCGGTCAGTGCCCGACCGGCAGCGGTGTGCACAGTCCGGGTCGCGGTGTCCAGGCTGACCGCGGGGTCGCCGAGGATCAACTCCGCGTCCAGAGTGGACAACGCTTCCGGTTGTCGCAGTTGGACTCGCTCGGGTTCCCAGCCGCCAGACAAGACCTGTTTGGACAGTGGCGGGCGGTCGTACGGCAGGTGCGACTCGGCGCCGAGCAGTGTCAAACGGCCAAGGTAGCCCTTGCGACGTAAGGCTTCCGCTGTTGCCACGCCGGCCGCCGAGGCACCGACGACCAGTACCTCGCCCGGAGTGCTCACGCGTTCTCGCTCACCGAGATCGCCGCCGCCGGGCACACACTCGCTGCTTCCCGAACGGTCGCGTGCAGCTCGGCAGGCGGTTGCATGTCAAGCAGGACAACGATTCCGTCCTCGTCACGCTGGTCGAACACTTCGGGTGCGAGCAGCACGCACGTGCCCGCGCCGCAGCATTTGTCCTGATCCACACTAATGTTCACGGTTTGTCCTTTTCACTAACGGGTGCCAGCCACAGTCCGACAAGGGCGTCGGCCAATCCCGTGGCGGCGTCGTGCCAGCCGGCTCTGGGGGTGGGAGTGCCTTCGGCGAGGGCGCGTTCACGTTCGGCGACCATGTGCATCATCAGCTGACGGGTCATGTCGCCGCGCTCAGCCTGAACTTCCGCGGGAAGCTCTGGCAGGCAACGGTTTCGGCCGTCCCTGATCCGCATCAGGGACGGTGATGCTTGCGTCTCCTCGATCACGATCGCACGCAGCGACGGCTCGGTCATCACTTGCGAGGCGAACCGAGCGAACCAGGTAGGGCTGTCCAAGGTCGCCATGTGCTCGGCGACGGGAAACACCAGGCACGCCGACCGCCGTGTTGTTGCCCTGCCCGGCCGCCTCGCTGATCTGCCGGTTGGACACGGCGAACACTCCGTGCTCGGCGAACAACTGCTCGGCGGCGATCAGGATCAGCTCACGAGTCGCATGTGCCCGCTTTCCTCGCAAAGGGCCGTCGGTCTTGCTCATCACGCTTCATCACTCCGCCACCCGGATCTGACGCCACGTAGTGGCCTATTCACAGTCTGCCCACGAGGTCAGTTTAAGTCAAGCGACTGACTTAAACCGTGCACCAGAGACGATCAGGACAATGGGCGGTACTCGTGTCGATCAAGGCGAGATCGACCTCGTATCGTGCGCATCGTGACGCACCAGTTGGCGCCGATGTCGGCGCTGGAAAAGGCATTCCCCTGGCGTTCTCCGCGCGATCCCATGAACCGGGTGTACGAGCCTTTCGCCGACGCCAACGGCCTGGTGCACCCGCGGATCGTGGCCCGCGCCGACGAAGTCACCGCCACGATGCTGAGGCACAGGACCACGTTGAAGGCCATCGCCAGGGATCCCGACGATCACCGGCTGCCCGACACCGTGACCAACGAGCAGCTGGAGGCCGTATGGCCGGTGCTCGAACAGTCGGTCGCGGCTGAGGTCAGACGGTTGATCAGAGGCCAAGCGCTGAAGTCGCCCCCAGTACGGATCGCCCGAGTGGAAAGCGAGCATGTCCCGCAGCATGAACAGGTACTCGTTGGCCAATGGGGACTGTACTTCGCCAAGTGGCCGCCGAACCGGTCAGCGAGCCGTCGGCCGTCTCTGCTCAATGGACGCATCCTCGGCCTTTACATGGGCGCTGTGCTCGATGACCCCGATGACCTTGCCTACTGGGAGGAGACCTACCAGAGGTATCCGGCGTACGCCTTAGGGCTGGGTGACGGCACCAGATACGCAAGCTTGATGGGCGCCGAGGGGGCGGCCAACGCCGCCGTCTTCGCCAACACAGCGACCAAGCTCGTCGACAAGCCTCGCGGCCGCGGGCAAGAACTCGCCATCGACGAGCAACGGGTCAACGCGATGTTCGTCGAGTTCGTCGTCCGGGTTCCGCTTCCGAACGGCGGCTTCAGGGCACAGACCATCGGTGCCGTCGTCGCCTTCGAGAACGCCTTCGACGAGCAGGTCAACCCGTACGGTTCGGTCTTCGTCGACTACGGCGAAACCTATCTCCCGAACCTGAACAGCCATTCTTGACCTCGAAGCTCACATCATCTGCAGGACAAGGTGGGCACGGTCGAGCTTGCCGTGCGGGTTCAGCGGGAACACTTCGGTGGCGATGACTCGGTCCGGGACCATGTACGCGGGCAGGCTCCGGCCAAGCTCGAGCCGCAGCCACGGTTCGTCCACTGTGGTGCCCTCAATGAACAACGCCAGGCCTGCATTCCCCTTGTCTCCGGGGATCCGGGCCGCAACGGTCCGGACGCCGAGCAACCGTGTGGCGGCGTGCTCGATCTCGCCAAGCTCGATCCGGTAGCCGCGGATTTTGACCTGCCCGTCCAGGCGGCCGCGGTGGTGCAGCACTCCTTCGGCCCACTCCCCCAGGTCGCCGGTCCGGTACCAGCTGCGGCCGCCCTGGACGATCAGTTTGTCTTTGTCCAGCGCGGGATCCGCGTAGCCGTCGAACACCTGAGGGCCGGCGACGAGCAGCTCGCCTTCGTCGCTGAGTTCGATGTCGGCGCCGGACGTCGGCGTACCGATCGGCAGGATCGGGTGGTCGGGAATGGGATCGGCCGGTGTCAGCCGGTAGGTGCTGACCCACACCGTCGTCTCTGTCGGGCCGTACACGTTGTCGATGATCGCGTTCGGCGCGGCGGCACGAGCCAGGGCGACGGTCTTGCCGCGCAACGGTTCCCCGCCGATCACCACGTGCCGCAGCCCGGACAGCGAGCCGGGCGCCAGGGTGCCCGCCGCGGCCGCCGCCTCGATCAGGCTCGGCGTGCACGCCCACACTGTGACGCCGTGCTTGGCGATCGTTCCCGCCGGGTTGAGCGCGTGCACTCGGGGAACGACCGCCAGCGCACTGCCTGTGCTCCACGCGCCCCACATCTCGAACACCGAGAAGTCGAAGGTCAGCCCGTGACATTGGGAGAAGACCTCGCCAGGGCCGGTCCTGAACGTGGGAAGCGCGGCGGTCAGGAACGCCGCCACGTTGCCGTGGGTGATGCGGACTCCCTTGGGCCGACCGGTCGATCCGGAGGTGAAAAGGAGGTAGGCGGGGGTGTCCGCGGTGGCTGGGCGTGGGACAAAACCGCCCGTGTCTGGCATCGCGTGAGCATCGACCACTGGCACCCCGGACATCGCGGCCAGCTGATCTTCGAGAGGTTTCTCGCCGCGTGGTTCGGTGTGCACGACGCAGCGGGCGCCGGCTTGACGAACGATGTCGGCGTTGCGGTCGGGTGGGAAGTCCATCGACAACGGCACGATCGTGGCGCCCGCGTAGAGCACTCCCAGGTAGGCGCCGTACGTGGCGATCTCCCGTTCGCCGAGCACGGCGACAACCCCGCCCGCGCCGATGGCCGAAGCCAAGGCGGCGGCACGCGCCGCGGTCTCGGCGTAGGTCATCGTGCCTGTGTTGTCCACCAGGCAGGGCTCGTCCGGGTAACGGCTTGCCACTTCGGCGAACCGTGCGCCCAACCCCACACTTGTTCTCGCGACGAGCTTCCACAACGACCGTGGGGTACGGAAAGCGCGCTCGTCGAAGGCGGGAGGATCGATGCCGTACCGCGACACCAGCTTGCTGCTCAACGCCAACGTGCTCAGCGAGGTCAGGCCGTAGTGCGCCAGCGGGGTGTCAGGTTCCAGCGATGACGTGTGATCGCACAACGCCAGTTCGTCCAGGAGCAGCTCCTCGAACTCGGCGCTCCAGGGTTTCTGGATCACGAGGTCACCGCCCAGCGCGGCTGGTCGAACGTGTCCGGCCTGGTCCCGGTGCTGCTGCGGTAGCGCGCAAGCGCTTGCAGGGCATAGCCGTTCGCGGTGTGGTCGTGCCGGTACAACAGCTCGAGGAAGTAGACGCCGAGCAGGCTCGACTGCCACAGCCCGTCAGCTCCCCGGTTGTCGACGAGCCAACGAGCGCCGCGGGCGAGCGTTGGTGCGTACGCCGTGACGCCTGCCGCGCACAATCCCAACAAAGCCATCGCCGTTTCCTCCACAGTGGAGTGACCGCGGCCGAGCGCGTCGCCCCAGCCGCCGTCGTCGTTCTGGTTGAGCCGCAACCACGACACGCAGCGCCGGGCGACCGTGCTGTCGCCCAGGCCGGCGTCGCCCAGAGCGCGCAGCACCGATCCCGTGCCGCACACCTGCCCGAGGTACCACTTGTTCTCGATGGCGCCGTCCGCGCGCTGGACTTTCGCGAACCACGCGTACGCCTTGCGCAACGGCTCGTCGTCCGCGCGGCAGCGGCCGGACAACGCCAGCGCGGAGAACGCCTCCGCGGACATCACCGCGCAGGGGCCGTAGAGCACCTTCGGCGACCGGGCCTTGCCGACCATGGCGAACGACGGGTCCATCGTGGCGATCCGGCCCACCTGCGCGAAACAGCTCCACGAGCCGTCGTAGTTCTGTTGGCGCAGTAGCCATTCGGTGCCATGCCGCACCTGGTTGTCTTCAATGCCAGCACCATCGCCGGCCAACGCAATCACCGCGTCACCGGTGTTGCCGCTGTTGGGCCACCCCGACGGCAACCCCCAACCCCAGCCACCGGAAGGTGCGCCGGTCCAGATGAACTCCTCGTCGCGCTGCGCGGAACGGATCCACTCGACCGCCTTGGTGACGCGTGCGTCGTCGCCGAGTCCCGCGTGCTGCAGGCCGGTCGTGATGAAGTTGGTCGCGTCCACCTCGAGGTCGCGGGTGACTGCCCAGCCGCCCTCCGGCTTGATGGTCGCGCGGAAGTAGTTCAGGCAGTGGCGCACGATGTCCGGGCGCTGTCTGGCGATGGTGAGTCCAATGCAGACGTTCGCCGACATCATCGGCGACTCCACGAAACCGCCGTCCGGGCCTTCGAAACCCATCAGCCCGGCCAGGTATTCGATCGCCTTCGGTGTCGCGGCTTTGTTGAGCACGGTACGGATCCGCCCGCCGGGCATCAGGGCGGCGCACATCAGCCCCCACGACAGCGCGGTGGGCATCGCGAAGGTCAGCTTGCGGCGCAACGGCGCGGGCAGCAGGGCCAGTTCGATGGGGCAGCGCAGCAGGCCCTCGTCGTTCATCAGCCCGGCCAGCACGAGGTAGAAGTGCACGAGCACAGTCAGCGAGCACTGCTCGACATCCCGGATCGCCGCTGTACCACCGAATTCCTCGACTTTGGCCCATCCGCGCCGGATCTGTTCGGCGGCCTCGTCCGGCGCGATCAGCGCCAGCGCGGCCACCGAGAGCGCGGTGCCGTTCAGCGTCGGCTCGGTGTCCACGTCGTCACCCCAGCCACCGTCCGCGCTTTGGGTACGCAGCAAGAAGTCCAGGCCTCGCCGGATGAGGTCCTGGCAGGCATGCGGATCCGCGAGGTGCATCGCGATCAGCACGTCGGCGGTGGCGCCGGGGCTGGCCGAAAGCCGCCCCTCCCAGCTGCCGTCGGAGCGTTGCAGGGCGAACAACGCCTCCACGGTGTGGGCCAGGGCGTGGTCCAGTTCGCCGGGCGGGAGGATCGGATCGAGGCTCATCGTCACTCGCTTTCTCCACCTGGGCATGCGGGAAAGGCGGAAAAGGGATGTATGGCCGGATTTGCCTGGAAAAGGACACAGGCGTGGCCCGCGATCAGCGTGACACGGACACGTTCGCGCGGTCAACCCCGTTTGACGGTTCCGCGAGCCCGTGTCACCCTGCCCGCAGGGGAATTCTTTCTTTGAGCAGGGAGTTTTCGCGTGCGCGATTACGACGTTGTCATGTGCGGAGCGGGTGCCGGCGGGTTGACCGCGGCAATTCTGCTGGGAATGCAGAACCGTCGGGTATTGCTGGTCGACAAACTCACCGACACGGTGGAAACCTTCAAAGGCGAGCTCCTGCAGCCCGGCTCATTGGCCACTCTGGATTCGATCGGCGCATTGGAGACATTGCGGCACGCCGGAGCCCGGCGCATCGACCGGCTGGTCAGTGCCGGTGAGGACGGCGCGGAGCTGTGCGCGATGGACTACCGATGGCTGCCCAGCGCGTACGACCACTGCCTGACCCACACGTACAAGGGAATCCTGGACAACTTGATCGGCCATCTGCCGCCAGGCGTCGAGTTCCGCCGCGGGGTCGCGGTCGAGCGCGCGATACGTGACGGCAAGGGCCGCGTGACCGGCGTCGTGCTGCGTGGACACGGCGAGGTGTCCGCGGGAATGGTCGTCGCGGCGGACGGACACGCGTCCAAGCTGCGCGGCCAGGTCGGGATCGAGGTCGACACGACACCGTACGACCACCAGGTCGTGGCGATCGACCTGGCCGGAGTGCCGGAGCTGGCGCACCAGGCCACCACGACGATCACCCGCGAAGGAATGCGGGTGATGTACCCGATGCCGGACGGCGGCGGGCGGCTGTACCTGCAGGTGGCCAGGGGTTTGGTGAACCGGATCGGCAAGCCGGGACTGGCCGCGTGGGTGGACCAGGCCGTCGCCGCGTGCCCGACCGTGACGCCGATCGCCGAGGCCGTCCGCGGCGGCGTCCCGACCTGCCGGGTGCTCTCCGCGCGCCGCTTCGTCGCGCCCGTTTTCCACGGTGCCGGGATGCCGTTGATCGGCGACGCGGCGCACGCCGTGCACCCCATGGCAGGCCAGGGCATGAACGCCGCGATCGCGGACGCGGTACGGCTCGCCGACGCGTTCCGGGACATTTCGACCACCGATCCGGCAGGGGTCGATGCCGCGCTGAACGAATACGACCGGATTCGCCGGCCCGAGCTGAAAACAATCGCGGAATTCAGTCACCGGTTCGCGGAAATGTTCACCACGGCCGTCGGGACTTTCCGGTACGCGCGCAGTAAGTACATTCTTTCCTGCCACGGCCGGAACCGCCGGTTGTGCTACAAGATCATGCACAATATTTCCGGTCTTGGGTATCAGAAATTCACCGTGCTGGACCGGTTGCAGCAGCTGGGTTGGCCGGACCGGGCGGCCGATCGGTTGCCCGTCCGTCAAGCCGATGTGGACACACGTGTTGAGGCCACATTGGACCCGCGTTGAGGACGGTCGTCCCGGCCGCGGCCGTCGCCATACGTTCGCTGCCATGAAACAGGTGTTGCTGGCCAGCCCGCGCGGGTACTGCGCCGGGGTGGATCGCGCCGTACGAGCCGTCGAGACCGCGTTGCAGCGCCACGGCGCGCCGGTCTACGTGCGCAAGCAGATCGTGCACAACACGCACGTGGTGCGCCGCCTGGAGCGGCTCGGCGCGATATTCGTCGACGAGGTCAGCGAGGTGCCGTCCGGAGCGGTCACAGTGTTCTCCGCGCACGGCGTCTCCCCTGCGGTGCACGAAGCCGCTGCGGAGCGCTCGTTGCGCACCATCGACGCGACCTGCCCGCTGGTCACCAAGGTGCACCGCGAGGCGGTACGGGCCGCGGCTCGCGGCGACCAAATCCTGCTGATCGGCCACCACGGGCACGAGGAAGTCGAGGGCACCAGCGGTGAGGCGCCCGCTGACACGATCGTGGTGGACGGTCCGGACGCCGTGGCCAGGCTGGAGGTGCGCGACCCATCCCGGGTGACCTGGCTGTCGCAGACCACGCTGTCGGTCACCGAGACCCAGCAGACCGTTCAACTGCTACGGGAACGGTTCCCACAGCTGTCCGACCCGCCGAGCGACGACATCTGCTACGCCACCCAGAACCGCCAGGAGGCGGTCGCCGAACTGGCCGCGCGCGCCGAACTGGTGCTCGTCGTCGGCTCCGCGAACTCGTCCAATTCGGTGCGGCTGGTGGAGGTCGCGCTGGACGCGGGTGCTCCCGCCGCGTACCTCGTCGAGGACGCCACGGTGATCGATCCCGCCTGGCTGGACGGTGTCCGGACGGTCGGGGTGACCAGTGGCGCGTCCGTTCCGGAGGATCTGGTGGAGCAGGTGCTCGACCTGCTGGCCGGGCACGGCTTCGGCGACGTGCACGAGCTGCGTACGGTCGAGGAGAAGCTCAGTTTCGCGCCACCGCGCGAGCTGCGGTCGTAACACGCAGGTCAGGCCGTTAATCTGCCAATCATGGAGGCGATGAGGGCCGTGCAGGCCGTCGTGTCCGGTGAAGGACGGTCCGACAAGCTCGCCGTGGCCGTGCGCTGGATCGTGCGCGTGGGCCTACTGCTCGTGCTGGCCTACACCGTCGCCGTGACCCCACCGGGGCTCGGCACGCACGGTCTCGCGGGCCTCAATCTGCTCGGCCTGCTTGTCGGCGCGGCCGGTTGGCTCGGTTGGGGCGCGCTGCGCGACCGGGAGAGCCCGCTGCGATTGATCGCCTTGCCGATCGGGGTGGTCGGCGGCGCATTGCTCGTGCCAGGGACGGCCGGCTCGGACGTCGGCGTGATCCTGGTCTGCCTTGTGGTGCTGGCCGCGGCCAGCGCGCTGGAGCCGGGCCCCGCCGCGGTGCTCGCTGTGGTCGCGATCGTGGCGCTCGCCCTCGCCGAACGGTTCTGGGACAACCTGCTGCCCGGCGGATTCGCGGTCCTCGCCGTAGCGGCTTCCTACCTGGGCGGGATCGTGCGCCGCCAGCGCAAGCTGCACCACGCGCAGACCGAGCTGCTGCTGGTGGAGACCCAGGTCGCGAAGGAGGAGCAAGCCCGCGCTGCGGCGCTGGACGAGCGGGCGCGGATCGCCCGCGAGATCCACGACGTCCTGGCCCATTCCCTCGGCGGCTTGATCGTGCAGCTGGAGGCGGCGGACGCACTGCTGGAAAAGGTACCGGGCGCGGACAAGGCACGATCTTGCGTCGTGCGCGCACGCAGCCTGGCAGGCGAAGGACTGACCGAGACCCGCCGGGCGGTCAGCGCGTTGCGCGGCGACAAGCGGTCGCTGCCGGAGTTCCTGACCACGCTGGTCGAGGACTATCAGGCCGACGTGGACGTGCCCGTCTCCCTTGACCTGCCCGCCGAGCAAGTGGAGTTGCGGCCCGAGGTGACATTGGCGCTGCAGCGCCTCAGCCAAGAGGCGATGACAAACGTACGCAGGCACGCCCCAGGCGCGCCGGTGGCTATCTCGTTGTCAGTCGACGAGAGCTGGGTCGAGTTGGTCGTGCACAACGGCGAACCCACCAACATGGAGCGCGCCACGACGGGCGGCGGTTACGGGCTCATCGGTATGCGCGAGCGGATAGAACAGCTGTCGGGCACGCTGGACGCGGCACCCGAGAACCAGGGCTGGACAGTGCGTACTCGCGTCCCGCTGCGGACCGAAGGAGATTGATGGACACCGGGCAGCGACCTTTGCGGGTACTGGTCGCCGACGACCAGACGGCGGTGCGCGAGGGTCTGGTGACGTTGCTGGAGACGTTCCCCGACATGGAAGTTGTTGGTGCCGCGGCAAACGGCGACGCCGTGCTGGAGATGGTCGCCGCCGACCCGCCGGACGTCGTCCTGATGGACCTGCGGATGCCCGGCCGTGACGGGGTCAGCACCACAGCCCAGCTCCGGGCCGATTACCCCTCGGTGAACGTCGTCGTGCTCACGACCTACGCCGATGACAGCTCGGTGCGCGACGCCTTGCGCGCGGGAGCGCTCGGGTTTCTCACCAAGGATGCCGGGCGTGCCGACATCGCCCGGGCACTGGCCGCCGCGGCGTCCGGTCAGTCTGTAATGGACGCTGAGGTGCAGCGGCGGCTGTTGGCCGGTATTTCCGAGGCGCCATCGCCCGTCGAGTCGCACGAAGTGTTGAGCGGCCGGGAAATCGAGGTGCTGCGGTTGATCGCGACGGGACTGTCCAATCGGGAGATCGCCGGGACGCTGTTCATCGGCGAGGCGACCGTGAAGAGCCACATCAACCGGATCTTCGCGAAGATCGGCGTACGGGACCGGGCACAAGCGGTGCGGTACGCGTTCCAGCACGGCCTCACCGGCGAACCGCGCGGCTGAGGCTCCCCCACAATTTCGTGTAATGGCCGTCGGCGGCCAGCAGTTCAGCGTGGGTTCCGAGTTCGACCAGCCTGCCGCCGTCCAGCACGGCGATGCGATCGGCGCGTGCCGCGGTGCTCAGCCGGTGCACGACCACGACCACAGTGCAGCCCGCGCTCGCGGCGGTCACCGCGGCCTGGCAACGTGCTTCGGTGCGCGGGTCCAGGTTCGCCGTGGCTTCGTCCAGGACCAGGATCGCGGGCGCCAGCAGACGTGCCCTGGCCAGTGAGACGAGTTGCCGTTGCCCTGCCGACAAGGCGGTGCTGTCATAACCGTCCGGCAAGGCCTGGAACAGCTCGTGTGCTCCGACCGCCTGTGCGGCGGCGATCACCTCTTGTCGGCTGGCGTGAGGACGGCCGAAGCGGATGTTGTCTAAGACGCTGCGGCCGAACAGGTACGGCTCCTGTGGCACGAAACCGATCCGGGCGCGCAGCAGCCGCGTGTCGTAGGCCCGCAGGTCGACGCCGTCGAGCAGGACACGTCCCTGGCGCGGGTCGTGGAACCGCAGCAGCAGTTTCAGCAGCGTCGACTTGCCTGCGCCGCTGGCGCCGACCACGGCCAGCGTGCTGCCTGCTGGTACGTCGAGTGACACGCCGGCCAGCGCGTCGTGCCGTGCGCAGGGGTAGCGCATTCGTACGCGTTCAAACTGCACTGCGCCCCGGGCTCGCTGCGGCGCGATCGGTTGGGGTGGCGGCAATACTGCCGGTTCCTTTTGGAGGAAAGCGCGTAGTCGTCGCACTGCCACAGCCGCTTGTGCGTATCCGTCGTAGGCTTGGGCGAACTGCTGCACGGGCGCGAACAGTGCGTCGAGGTACAGCACGAAGGCGACGAGGACGCCCGCGGTGAGGGTGCCTTCTTGGATCCGAGCCGCGCCAGCCGCGAGCACGACGGCGGCGGTCACCGCGCCGACGAGCTCCACGAACGGGAAGTACACCGCGATCAGCAGGTGAGTGCGCACCCGAGCGTCTCGATACCGGCGGTCCTTTGTGTCCAGTTCGGCGGTGCTGTCGGCAGCGCGTCCGTGCAGCCGCACCACAGTGAGCCTGCTGATCGTTTCGTGCAGCGCGGCGGTGAAGGCGGCGAGGTTTTCCCTTGCGGTGGCGTACAACGGTGTCGATCGGCGCCGGAACCACAGAGTGGCGGCCAGCACCAGAGGCACTCCAGATAGCGTGAGCAGTGCCAGATGGACGTCCATTAAGGACAGTGCGACGACCGCGCTGATGGCAGTGATCATGCTGATCATTGCTCCGGGCAGGTCGTTGCGCAGGAAGTGTGACAGCGCCTCGATGTCGGTGGTCAGCAGGGTTACCAGGCGGCCTCGGTCCCGCTCCGCTGGGCCGAGGTCCAGTACGTGCTTTATGGCGCGGCTTCGTAACGCGAACAGCACCCGCTCGCAGGTGCGACCGGTGACCATTGTTTCGCTGGCGGTGCTCAGTGCGTTCAGCGCGACCAGACCTGCTGCGGCCGCGACCCAGGCCAGCAATACGCCGAGCTGCCTGGCGTCCACGCCGCGCCCCACTGTCAGCGGTAGCAGGACGTCGGTGGCCGTGCCGACGCCGAGAAGCAGAAGGCCGGCGAGGAATCCGGTGCGGTGCGCGCGAAGCAGGCCCCGGCGGCGGAGTGGTGTCTCGATGGGTTGGGGGACAAAGGGTTCTGGTAACGTGGCGATGACTTGCGGGGCAACAAGTTCTTCATCCTCGTGCAGTGCGCGGTAGGCGGGACAGCGGGCTTCCAATTCCTCGTGGCTCCCGACATCCACGACCCGGCCCGACTCCAGCAGCACGACCCGATCCGCGGCGCGCAACATGCCTGGCCTGCTGGTCGCGACGATTCGGGTGGCGGCCACGCTGTCCAGGTGATGCTGGATCGCCCTTTCGGTTGTCGCGTCCACCGCTGTCGTCGGGTCGTCAAGCAGCAGCAGGCCCGGTCGCGGCAATAGCGCCCGTGCCAAGGCGATTCGCTGACGTTGGCCGCCGGACAGCTCCGCGTCGCTGATCACGGTGTCGTAGGCGTGTGGGCTCGCCATGATGAAGTCGTGTGCTCCGGCCGCTTGGGCCGCAGCGACAATCCGCTCATGGGAGGCGCCTGGGTCGCCGTACGCGATGTTCGCCGCGAAGGTGCCGCGCACCAGCTGCGGTTCTTCGGTGAGCACGCCGACCGCACGGTGCAGTGCCAGCGCTCGGATGTCGAAGCCGCCGAGGCGCATGCACCCGGCCGTCACGTCGTAGCGGCGGCACAGCAGCCGCAACAGGGTGGACTTCCCGGAGCCTGGCGCTCCGGTCACGGCTACGTACTCCCCCGGTGCGACATCCAGCGACACACCGCGCAGCACCGGTTCGCCGCCGTAGCCGAACCTCACGTCCCGCAACTCCACCCCGATCGCGGACGGCACAACGATCGAACCGTCCACAAGCGACGGACGGGTGTCGATCAGGGTGAAGCAGCGCTTCAGGCCGGAACGCGCTTCCTGCGCGTAGCCGATCAAGCCGGCCAACGCGCGTACCGGACCGACCAGCTGCGCCAGGTAGCTGACGAACGCGACGAAGGTGCCCAGGCTGATTTCGTGCCGCAGAGCCAGGAAGCCGCCGATGCCCAGTACGCCGACTTGCCCGGCCAGCGGCACCGCGCTCATCAGAGGCAGGATCGCCGCAGACACCTTCGCCACCCGGATCCGGGCATTACGCAGCGCGGCGGCGTCCCGCTCGATCGCGGCCAGCTCGTGGTCCTGGCGGCCGAACGCGGTGACCACGTGCAGGCCGTCGAGGACTTCGGAGACACGGCTGGTCAGTTCCGCTGACCGCTGCTGGGCGACCTGGCTGGCGGGGAAGATCCGGCTGCGTGCCAAGTGGACACCCAGCACCAGCAGCGGGCAGACTGCGAGCACCAAACCGGTCAAGACGGGCGAAAGCAGCACCATCGCGGTCACGGAAGTCACCAGGAGCGCAACGTTCCCGAACGCGGCAGGCAACGGGTCGAGCAGTCCTTGGGCGTAAGTGACATCGCCGTTGGCCCTACCGAGCAGCTGCCCGGTTCCGTACTCGTCGCGCTGCGCCTCGTCCAGCCGATGTATCGCCGTGACCAGGTCGGCCCTCAGCTCGCGCTGCACGTCGAGCGCCACTCGCCCGCCCCAGTATTGGCGCACGGCGGTGGCCGCGAACCGGCCGACCGCAAACGCCAGCAGCACGGCCAGATACGGCGTGATCGGGTCGATGTGGGCGACAATGGTGCGATCCACCAATCGTTGCTGCACAAGGGGAAGCGCCGCAGCGAATCCGGTGGCGGCCAGCGCAGCCACTGTCGCCAAAGCAAAGGCCCCACGATGCCGACCTACGTAGCCAGCCAGCCTGCGGAAAGGCATCAGGCCGGGGCGGCCAGTGCCGCCGTGGTCCTCGTCTGCCCTGGCGGTGCGGGGTGCAGTACGTCGCGAGCCATTGCCAGCCAGCGCACCGCGAACGAGTCATACATGAATCCTGCGCCCACCAACAGATCCACGTGCGTGTCGTGGGCGACCACGGTGGCGGGCAAGCCGTGCCCTGCCGCGGTGTGCTCGTCGGTGATCACCGTCGCCTGTCCGGGATCGAAGGCCAGCCAGCACTGGCTTGCTTCGCCGTGCCAGCCGCGCCACAACTGCCCGCCGACGGCGGTCAGCCCGGCCCGGCCACCGAGCAATGCTTCCAGGTAGTCGGGCACGATCAGGTTCTCGATCCGCCGCCCCGGTGTCGCGGTGTGGATACAGGCCAGCAGCGCGGGAACGCCGTCGAGAAGGGCGTAACGCCGTGCTTCGGTGGCGGTGCCGTCCTCCGGGCGCAAGTCCACCACCACGGCGGCCGGGTCCTGTGTGGACACCCACGGCACCCAGGCGCGGTGCACGGTCTCACGGTCCGCCAGCGCGCCGGGATGCGCCGCCGGGACATCCATGTAGCGGTGCAGCTCTTCCTGGAAGTTCCAGTGGTCGGCGGGGTTTCCGACGATCAGCGCGGGCGGATGCTCGCCGCACGAGGCGTGTGGGCGGCGGTGCGCCAGCAGCGTCACCCGTGCGCCTTCCCGCGGTGAGACCAGGCACCACACGTCGTCACTCACCATGATCAGTTCCTCGGCGCCGTCTCCGTCAATGTCGTACAGGCCTGCGGAGGGGGTGTACCGGCCGCCGGCCGACCAGCGCGCCGCGGACAGCAGCGGGCGGGCCAGCCGGGCGTGCGACCCGGTGGCCCGTACCCACGGCGCCAGGCCCCGTCCGTCTTCGGTGTTGTCGTGCCAGCCGAGCTCGTGCTGACCAAGCAGGAGCAACCGCTCGGCCAGTGACCGCAGCCGTGGCTCGACCGCGTCGCCGGCTTGCAGCACCTCGCATTCGATGTCCGCCAGCAATTCCCCGTAAGGCCACCACTGCGGGGTGTCCGTCCAGCCTCGGTACGACGGCCCCGCCGACCAGGCCACCTCCAGCTCGTAATAGGTCCCGGCGGGAACGTGGGCACGGGCAGGCTGGTCACGCGAGTCCAGCCACGGGTCCAGGGCGACCGGCTCGGCCAGCTCGGCGGAGGCGAGGAAGCGCAACAGCTCTTCGTAGCGCTCCAGCGCGGGTTCCCAGCCGCCGACTCCGGCGGCGCGTTCCATGTCGTCGGCGTACACCAGGATTTCCTCGCCGGTGTGCCGATCGCCGACGTCCGCCAGGAACGCCTCCAGGTACTTCAGGTGTTCGGCGGTCCGAGGCGGGAACAGGTAGCGCAGATAGGAGCAGATCGGCACCACGGTGAGGTCGTCGGTGACCGCGGCCGGGCGTAGGAGGCGTGGGTCGGCGAGGCCCGGGATGAACGGTGGCGGGCGCTCGGGGTCCCAGCGGTAGGGCCCGTGTAGATCGACGTGCGCGCGTGAGTCTGCGGGGTAACCGTCTTTCGGGACTGGCTTCGCGAGCAGACGGTCGTCCACGAGGATTCGCCGGATCCCCGCCTCGGTCAGGACATCAGCCAGCTCGGGAGCCCACACTCGCTCAGGCAGCCAGCCGGTCGGCGGCTGGCCCACGCCGAAGTGCTTCCGGTGCAGCGCTGCGGCGGTGGCGAGCTGACGGCGGTTCGACCACTGCGAGCAGATCGGCATGATGGGCTCGCAGTACGTGCCGCCGAGCAGCGAAACGGTGCCATCGGCGATCCGTTCGTTGACCAGTTCCACGAATCCGGGGCGATGCCACAACGCGGCCTCGATCAGCGTGCCTGACAGGTGCAGGCCGGTGGGAATTCCGTAACGGCGATGCAGTTCGAGAACAGCGGCGTACCCGTCGCAGATTCGCCCAATACCGTCACGGTTGTCGTAGCCGTCGGTGATGTTCAGCTGGTTCGCGTGGTGGACGAAGGCGAGCGGTACGGCGGACAAAACATTCCTCCCGGCGGCGATGATTTCCCGCGGAAACCCGCGACGGATACTGTGGGCGACGGTAGGAGTGCGCACGGTCCGGAGTCGTCAACCGGCGGGTGGGTTAGCTGGTTCCACCCGTGGGTTGAGGGCCCCTTTGGGTAAAACAATGTCAAAGATTTGAGAAAAACATTGGCCTGCCATGACCATCGAACAAGCGGGTTGTGACCTTTCATTACGTGCTGTTTGGTTATCACGGTTGGGTATCTGACATTGGTGGACAAGCTTCGAAGGCGTGTGGCAAGCTGCCGTCAGGGGGTCTGGTGGGCAAAATTGCATGACCGTCGACGTGGCCGGAATTTCCGAATGTCGCCCGAATGAGCTTTGATCACTGGGGGTTGGCGTGAATTTCAAACTGCTGGGTCCGTTACGGGTCGAAAACGGCCACACGGAGGCACGGGTACCGAAGGCACCGAAAGTCCGTCAGCTGCTGGCGCTGCTGTTGTTCTGCGCCAACACGATGGTCAGCACCGACCAGATCGTGGACGAGTTATGGGGCGAGGAGTCACCACGCCAGGCGGCACTGACCGTGCGCACATACGTGTGCCACATCAGGAAAGCGATGGGCGAGCTGGACGGTGGCCACAAGCTGAACACAGTCTCGTCCGGCTACATGCTCTCGATTGGTGACGACCAGCTCGACGTCACGCGCTTCACGTCGCTCTACCACAACGGGCGTGCCTACTACGAGGCCGGCGAGCACGAGAAGGCGTCCGACAACTTCCGGCGCGCCCTGGAGATCTTCCGTGGGCCGGTGCTCGCCGACGTGGAGACCGGCGCGATCCTGCAGCCGTTCAAGGCGCGGCTGGAGGAGGAACGTTCGGCGGCGCAGGCGTTGCGGATCCAAACGGACCTCGCGCTCGGCCGGTACCTGCAGCTGATCGGCGAGCTGCGGTCGCTGACGATCAGCCAGCCGCTGAACGAATGGGCGCACGCCAGGCTGATGGAGGCGCTGACCCACTCCGGTCGCCGCAGCGACGCGCTGAACGTGTACCGCAAGCTGCGGCGCACGCTGGACCAGGAGCTCGGGATCGCACCGGCGCCCGAGCTCCAGCGGCTGTTGCAACGAATCCTGGCCATCGGCCAGCCAGCCTGAGCCTCGACGGTTCCCGCTGCAACGAATCCTGGCCATCGACCAACCAGCCTGACCCTCGACAGCCTCCGCTGCAACAGATCCTGGCCATCGACCAACCAGCCTGACCCTCGACAGCCTCCGCTGCAACGAATCCTGGCCACCGATCAACCAGCCTGACCCTCGGTAGTTTCCGCTATGCGCATGGCTTCTTCGATCAGTGTCTCGACGATCTGGTGCTCCGGCACGGTCTTGATGACCTTGCCCTTCACAAAGATCTGGCCCTTGCCGTTGCCCGACGCCACACCCAGGTCGGCC
>JOAA01000056.1 GCA_000720375.1 Rhodococcus rhodnii
ATCTCAAAGGAACCTCTCGACGAGGTTCAAAATAAAAGCTCTACTGGCTTTCAATAGATCGACACACTGTTGAGTTCTCAAACAACACACGCACACCTTTTTAAACCGGCATTTAGCCGACCCGCAAAGGGGCTTGCACTGCAAAGTCTTTGTTTTACTCGGGTTTGCCACTCTACCAGGCTTCCGATTCGGCCCGGCGAGGGGCCCAACTAGAAGCTCAGCTGGTTGGTGGCACGTCGTAGAACTTTACTCGGTCCGATTCGCGGTGTCAAATCCGCTCGACCCGGTGGGCTGTTCCTGCTCAAGTCTACCTGAGAGGCTTTCTGCCCTTCGCCGTCCCCGCCAGGCTCTTTCGTCCTGTTCCGTCCGGCTGTCCTTGCGACGGGGAGAAAGTTACTCAGGTGCCCGGTGCAATGTCAAATCGGCTGGTCAGCGGCCTGAGCCACAGGTTTCGCTCGCCCGCGGAGGACAGCACCTCGGCCATCTCGGCGAGCGGAGTCGTCTGCTGGTCGCCGACGAACGCGGCTTCGTAGCCCCAAGTCCGGAACTCGCGAAGCGCGGTCAACGGGTCGTCGCCGAGCTCCTTCATCGCCGACGACGAGAACGAGCAGATCACGTGCGGCCGGTCCCGCCTGAGCAACCGCACGAGACCACCCAGCGCCCGGTGCGTCCGGCCGGGCACATCGGCCTTGACCACGGACAACCTCGACTTCTTCAGCCCTGGCAACGCATCCAGCGCACGGTCCAGCCGGACCGAGTTCACCGTTCGCTCGGGTTCCCCTGTCCCAGGCCAGACGCTCACTCCGCCACCCAGGGCCGGGTCGGTGACGAGCGTCCCCTCGGTGTCCCATGCCGCCGCTTCGATCACAGTCAGCCGGTCGGCCAGGTGCTCGGGAGTGTTCGCGGCGACGTTGCGTTTCAGCAGATCGACGGCCTTCGGGTCGGGTTCGACCGCGACCACCGCGCCAGAATTACCCATTCGTGTGAGCATCCGAAGTGTGTGGTAGCCCACGTACGCGCCGATGTCGAGGAAGACCCCGTCCGGCTCGATCAGCGAGTCGATCAGGTCGGCGACGGGTTGCTCCCAGACTCCGTTGCTGGACAACAGCGGCAGCATCGCGATGTCGTCCGACGGCAACCGCAGCAGGCCGGCGTCGCACAGCACGAGCGAGCTCCCGTCGACCCCGCCATGTACCCGTTCGTGTTCCCTCACGACGACCCGGCGCAGCGCGTCGGCGGTGCGGGTGGCGGCCGACGAGGCGCGGATGTTCTCGTCACGTTCACGCGATTGGGCGATGATTCGGTCTTCGAGGCTCTCGATCCGGCGCAGCGCGGTGTCGAGCTGGTTGGTCAGCCGGTCGATCCGTGGATCGGGTCCGGCCGGTGCCTGCTCGACGCGCCGGGTCGCCGCCAGCTCCTCCTGGCGGCGCAGCACTTCCTTCGTCGACCGCTCGGTGGAGTCCACTATGGACCCGAGCATCGTCCGAACGTGGTTGTCGTAGTGGTTGAGCACCCTCAGTACGGCCTTGCGCAGCGCGGGTGCCATCGGGATCCGATGGCCCATCTCGACGTCCGGCTGCCGCAACAACGCGTGCCTGGCCGCCTGCAGCGGCGCGAACGGATCGGGCTCGCCCGCGACCTTGCGGCCGTGTTCGACCCGCCAGTTGCGGTACGCGTGCTCGACTCGTTCCCGCAACTGCTCGGCCGACTTCTCGACCGCGCGCACGCCGAGCACACGAGTCCGGCCGGCCGCCCCGATCTTGTCCGCCAGCGCGGTGTCCGGCGCGAGTTCACGCATCAACCGCGCGGCATGCTGCACGTGTTCGGATTGACCGTCCACACGGGACGCGAACATGACACTGTCCGAGTCGAACAGCTCCGCGGCCACCCCGACGTTCGTGGTGATCAACGGAACACCCCTGGCGGCAACGGAACTGAGCTCAGAGGCTGTCGCGCATTGCTTGTCGTGCAACAAAACGACCCAGTCCGCCGCGTCAACGGCCAATCGGTGCGCGGATTCCGCTTCGACCAGACGGATGCGACGGTCGTGCGCGGTCGCCAACCGCAGGCGTTCGGCGGCAGCACGTTGGCCTGCCGCCCCACGAACGGCCAGGAACAAACTCACGTCCGAACGGTCCGGGAACGCGGCACGGAACGCGGCCACGACATCGGTCTCGTTGGAACAGCAACCCTCTTCGTGGTCGACAAAGCTCGTGAACACCGCGCCCGCGGGAACACCGAGGCTCGTCAGCGCTTCCGTACGCTCGTCCTCGTCCCGTTCCGCTTGATCGGGCACAGGCAACACGACGGCTTGCGCCCCCGGCGGTGCAGGCCACGGCACCCATACCTCGTCGGCGCCGACAGACGGCGGGGCGGGTTCATCACGGACCTGGATCACGTGCCGTTCGCGCGGCGGATCCGTCACGTCGTCACAGCACAACACCACGGGGTACCGCGCGTCCGACGCAATCGGCAGTCCCGACGCCCCCGCGCTCAGCCGTACGGACTCAGCGAGGGGACCGACACCGAGCACGGAGACGCCCAATTGGTCGACCAGCTCCACGCGTACAGCTGACGGCGCCGGTACGGCAACCGGATGCAACCGTCCCTGCAACACCCCTTCGGTCTCACACCAACGACGGAACTCGTCGGCGTTCGCACCGAACGGATCCGGGTAGCGCTCACGCAGCCATGGGTCGTCCTGCCACAACGCGCTCGCCCACCGCGTGCTTCCTGACAACCCGTCAACGGTGGCACAAGCCCAGCGCAGGAAGGCCTTCTCATCGTCGATCGCGGGCGGCGGCTCGTCCCCCATGATCATCGCGTCATGCCATGCCGCCCGGAATTCCGCGCGGAGTCCTTCCGGCAGAACGGTCCCGTCCGACAGACGCGCGAACGGCTTGCCCTTGCCCGCTATCCCGGCGTCGACGAGCTTTGCCCGGTAGTCGTCGCACAGCGTTTCCAACCCGGGCCGCTCGGACAACAGCGTGCGCGGCCGTTCGGTGATGTCCGCGGACAACAGCCACGGCTTCTTCGGATCGAAACCATGGAAATGCACCGTTCGCAGCATTACCGGCTCGCCAATTGGCACGGCCATCACGCAATAGCCGTTGGTCAGCAGCTCGGCGTCGCGCTGGCCCGCGTTCCACACCGAAAGGCCGATCCCGACATCGCGGATGACGTGGTGTTTCGCCAGGGCAGGCAGGCCGTCGAGAAAACCGTCGACCGCTTCGGGCTTTCGGGCCGCGTGTTGCGCCCACGAGGTCAGCACGTCCTGCGCGCCCGGCCCGACCGCGAGGAATCCCGGCTCGTAGACACCGGCTTCGATCAGGTCTTCCGGCGTCGGGGAGAGCCCGTCGTGCGGCAACGGGTGCAAGACCCGGGGCACCAAGGCAAAGTCGCCTTGTTTCAAGGCGTCCTTCACGATTGTGTCGACCGACGCGAGCACGAGCACGCACGGATCGAGGTACAGCACCGGCCCGTTGGCCAGCAACGTCTGCAACAGCCGCGGCCGCAGCACGGCCCGCATCTGCTCCGCGGTGTACGCGGTCGACAGCATCGCCAGCTCGGCCTCGTCGACGCCGATATCGGCCGGAGTCAGCACATCCCCGCCGGGTTCGCCGTCGACCAGCAGGATGTCGAACCGCGCACCGGGGTGGACGGCTCGGAACGACTCGGCTGTCACTCGGGCGGCGGGAAGCTGGTCGCTGGTCGCCACCGTGCACGCAGACACTTCGGTCACACCACGAAAGTAGCGCGCCGAAGATCACGCTCGCGCCGGTGGCACCCCAACGCGTTCGTCGTCGCAGGTCAGCGAGGTTCGTGGCCGAGGATGCGGTGAAGCGCCGCGTGCAAGCCGACAGGTTGCCCATGCCAGGCAACGAACCCGTCCGGGCGCACGAGCACTGCTTCGCCAGGCGGGACGACGTCAGATACTTCGTGTACACGGATGCCGGGGTCATCTACCTGCAACGGCGTTGCGGACAGCACTGACCAGCGCGCACCGATCAAGTCCAGCGTCGAGACGTTCGGTTCCACCCAATGGTGTGGGAAGCGGTAACCCGGCCTCGGCACGTCCGTCAAAACGTCGGCCTCCGACGGCCCGTCATCGATGATCGCGCCGGATCGGTAGCCGTAGAACATCATTCCGCGCAGATAGTCGATCGCGATCGCTTCGTACATCTGGTCCGGGTTCTGGTTCTGGTAGCCCTCGTGCATCCGCTGGGACAACGCGAGAGCGGCTTCCACGGCGGACAGGCGTTCCGGCTCGTAGCTATCCAAAAGGGACGGTGCCGCTTGCCCGGCGAGCACGGCGGCGATCTTCCACGCCAGGTTGTGGCCGTCCTGAATGCCGGTGTTCATGCCGAGCCCACCGGCGGAACTCTGCACATGTGCGGCGTCACCGACCAGGAACACGCGGCCGTGCCTCAACTTCGAGGCAATACCGAGCGCCGCTTCCCACGCGTTGACGGCGTGCAGGTCGATATCGATCCGGTCATCCCCGATCGCGGCACGCAGCAATTCCACGGTTTTCTGCTCGGACAACTCGGCCAGCCCCTCGGGCTTGCCCGGGTAATCCATGATGTGCGACGACCACTGGTCCTTGCCGTTCTTCGAAAACAGCGTCGCGTACACATGCTCGTTGCGCACGAAACAAGCACCGGTGCCCCACTCGTTGACGACGTCACCCAGGTCGGCGCGGAAGAAAGCGGTGTTCAGGCTGGCGACCACGCGCCGGTCCGGCACGGTGATGCCCAGCCGCTCGCGGACGTCACTTCCCGCGCCATCGGCTGCTATCAAGTAGTCCGCCACGATCTCTTCCGGTTCTCCAGACCGGGTGTCGACGACGTGGGCGTGCACCTTCGAATCACGTAGGTCGAAATCACGCAACCGCACCCCGAACCGGACTGTGCCTTCGTCCAGGTGGTCCAGGGCGAGTTTCTGCACTTCCAGCTGGGTCACACTGCGCCGGACGTCGACCGGAGTGCAGGTCTCCAAGCGTGCGGCATAGCGCTGCGGCAGCCCGCTGACGTGCTGCACCGCGCCGAAAGCACGGTCTTTGAAGACAGATTTCATCGGCGCCCCAGCGGACCAGCCGAACTGGTCGAGTGCGGGCCCCAGCCCGATCGACCGGAACAGCTCGAACGTACGCACGCTCGCATTGGCTCGTGGCGGCGCGGTGGTCGGGTCACGTTTGTCGATCACCAATGCCCGTACGCCCCAATGTGCGAGGAACAAGGCCGTGGAAAGGCCGACAGGTCCAGCGCCGACCACCAACACAGGAGTTCTCATGCCCGCCAAGGTGCACGCTCAAGCCGACTTGAGCGCAAGATGGCAGTGTGCGTTATTCGATCAGTGAAGTGGCCAAGTGCTTTGGGATCCGGGTGTCGGCTTTGCGCTACTACGACGAACTCGGGCTGCTGCCTCCTGCCGAGCGCCGAGGGACCGTCCGCTATTACGGCGAGGCGGAGCTACGCAGGCTTGTCCTGATCCAGACCCTGCACAACCAGGGCATGGTGAGCCTCGCCGACACCGCCACACTGATCGACGACAGTCGGCAGTCCGGGCGGGACGTGCTGACCGCGTGCGTCGACACGATCAGCACCCGGATATCCGAGCTCAAGGCAGCTCAGCAGGTACTGGAGCACATGCTGAGCTGCCCGCGGCCGGAACCGCTGCGGGACTGCCCGCACCTCCGGGCCGGTCTCGAGGACGGCGTTCGCGCCGCGCTCAGCCGATCGTAGGCAGGAACTTCGGTGCTTTGCGGGCGTGCGTGGCCTGTTCGAAGGCGTACGCGAACGACAGGACTTCGCCGTCCGCCCAACGGCCTGCCATGAACGAGATGCCGACCGGGAGCGGTCCGATGAACCCGGCGGGCACCGTCACGTCCGGATAGCCGGCGACCGCCGCCGGCGTCGACGACGGGATGATGTCGTTGTCGCCGGTCGCGCAGTTGGTCTTCCAGGCGGGCGGGTTGGTCGGTGCGGCGATCGCGTCGAGCCGATGGCGTGCCAGCGTTTCGTCGATCGAGCGTTTCGCCAGCTGGGTCAGCTCCCGGCGACCGGCCAGATAGCCGGGGTCGTTCGGGCCCGGTGCCGCGAGTGCCATTTCGAACAGTTCCTGGCCGGGGAAACACGTCCGTTCGAGCGGGTCGTTCCGGTTGTACTCGATCAGCGCGGCCAGATCTCGTGGACCGTTGCGGGTGGCCAGGTACTTGTCGATGTCCCGGTGGAACTCGGTGAGCAGCGCGGGGAACTCGAGTTCGGCGATGCGTTGCTGGTACGGCATTTCGACCTCGATGACGTGCGCGCCTTGGGCTCGCAGCGAGGCCGCTGCCGCCGTCATCACACGGTCGACGTCCGGGCCGAGGACGGGCAGCCGCCACAGGCCGATCCGTGCTCCCTTGAGCGAGTCCTTGGAAAGCCGGTAGTGACGTGGGTGATCGCGCGGGATCGCCTTGGTGGCGGCGTCGGCGGGATCACGGCCCTGGATGACCGCGAGGGTGATGGCGGAGTCGATGACGTTACGGCTCATCGGCCCGGTCGTGTCCTGCTCGGCCGAGATCGGCACGACACCGGCGCGGCTGACGAGTCCGAGGGTGGGTTTGTGGCCGACGACCCCGGTCATTCCTGCCGGGCACACCACGGATCCGTCGGTCTCCGAGCCGATCGCGACCTGCGCCAGCGAAGCCGCGACAGCCGCGCCCGAACCTGAGGACGATCCACAAGGGTTGCGGTCCAGGACGTACGGGTTGTTGGTCTGGCCGCCCACCGCTGACCAGCCCGAAGTCGGTTTGGCGGAGCGGAAGTTCGCCCACTCGGACATGTTCGCCTTGCCGAGGATCACCGCACCCGCGGCCCTGAGCCGCTGGACCTGGAACGCGTCCTTGGCAGGCGGTGTGCCCAGCAACGCGCGCGAACCCGCGGTCGTCTGCAAACCGCGTGTGTCCACGTTGTCCTTGAGCAAGATGGGAATGCCGTCAAGCGGACCACGCAGTTGCCCGGCACGACGGCGCCGGTCGCTGGCGCGGGCCTGCTCGGTGGCGGTCGGATCGACCAGGATCACCGAGTGGAGTTTGTCGTCCACCGCACGGATCCTGGCGAGATAACGCCCGGTCAGCTCCACCGCGGTCAGCTTGCCGCGGTCCATTCGCAGTTGCAGCTCGGGAATCGTCGCCCGGTCCAGGTCAAGGCCCTGGGACGCGTTCGCCGGAACCGCCATCGTTGCCAGCAGCACACATGGGATCACCAAGCGCAGCACGCCATCCACCACACTCGCAGACACGCGTGCGGTCAACCCGACGAACGAAGGGCAACCCCAACGGGCAGGAACGGAGTTCGAAGGGATATGAGACTCCACGGTGGTTCCCGTGAGCTGGACCCAGCGTTCGAGGATTTCGTCCGCAGCCGATCGGCTTCGTTGCTGCGGACGGCGTTCCTGCTGGTCGGCGACCGTGGTCACGCCGAGGACCTGCTGCAGACCACATTGCTGCGGGTCGCGTGGCGCTGGTCGGCTGCCAGTGAGCAGCCCGAAGCCTATGCGCGCCGTGTGCTGGTCAACCTGACCCGTGATCGCTGGCGGCTGCTGGGCCGCCGGGTACGGGAACGACACCAGTCCGAACTGCCCCAGCTGCCGTCACCGGACGCGAGCCAACGGATCGCCGACCGGGAAGCACTTGTCCAGGCGTTACGTCGGCTGCCGACACGGCAACGCGAAGTCATCGTGTTTCGGTTCTTCGCGGATCTGACGATCACCGACACAGCCCGTGTCCTCGGGTGCAACGAGGGCACGGTCAAGGCGTACACCAGCCGTGCCTTGAACCGGTTGCGTGAACTGCTGGGGGAGTCGCAAGAAATCGAGGTACAGAACTCATGATGACCGAGGACGACCTGCGCGATCGGTTGCGTGCCGCGACAGCCGATCTCACTCCACACGACGATCTGCTCGAGTCGCTGGCGGACAAGCACGCGCGCCAGCACAAGCGGGCTCGGCGAGGCTTGATCGGTGGTTCGGTCGCTGCCGGCGCAGTGGCGGCCGCGGTGCTGAGCATCGCAGTGATAGCCGCGGTGCTGGGCGCACTGTTCACGCACACTCCAGCTGCGGTGACGGTTGATCCGGCCACGCTCACCGAGGCCGAGATCCTTGCCAAGGCTCGTGAAGCGGACGCCGCGGCGCAGGGCATGATCGTGAACTTCACCACCGAGGGCGCCAGCTGGCCGAAATCCGAGAGCTGGGCGCTGCGGTCAGAACGACTCGGCCGGGTGATCCAGCTGGGCGTCAGCGACATGATGGTGACGCCCGACCGCCGGGAACTGATCGACTTCCATCGCCGGACGGTGACGACCTTCCGGGGTGGCTCCAACAGTGACGTCGTCCCGTCGGTGTCCGCGTCCGGCACAGGCGATCCTGGCAAGGCGCTGCGGAACGACACCATCCAGGTCATCGGCGTGGGTGCCGAGATCCACCTGCGCGGCAAAATCTTCGAACACCTGCAGACCGTGGACATCTGGCTTGATCGTGACACGTTCCTGCCCACCCGCTCGGTGCAGGGCGTGCTGACGATCACCTACAAGTGGCTGCCCACGACCGCGGAGAACCGCAAGAACCTGGTGCATGAGGCGCCAAGGGACTTCACCTACGAGGACTTCCCGCCGCTCGGGAGCCCGATCCCGGGTACACCGCCCACCAAGTGAAGAACCGGGGCCCTCGCGGGTGTGAGGGCCCCTTTTCCTTACAGCACCGGGAGCAACGTCTTCAGCTCGTACGGCGTAACGCTGCGGCGGTACTCGTCCCACTCAACTCGCTTGTTGCGCAGGAAGAAGTCGTACACGTGCTCGCCCAACGCCTCGGCGAGCAGCTCCGAGTTCTCCATCTCCGCCAACGCTTCGCCCAGGTTCTGCGGCAGATTGGCGTATCCGGCCGCGCGACGCTCCGAATCGGACAACGACCACACGTCGTCCTCAGCCGCGGGCGGCAGCTCGTAACCCTTCTGCACACCCTGCAGACCGGCCGCGATGATCACCGCGTAGGCCAGGTACGGGTTGCACGCCGAGTCCAGGCTGCGAACCTCGACGCGCCGCGACGAAGCCTTGCCGAGCGAGTACATCGGCACGCGCACCAAAGCCGAGCGGTTCGCGTGGCCCCAGCACACCGCGGTCGGCGCCTCGCCGCCGACGATCAGGCGCTTGTAGGAGTTCACCCACTGGTTGGTCACCGCGGAGATCTCACGTGCGTGCTTCAACAGGCCCGCGACGAACGCCTTGCCGACCTCGGACAGCTCGTACGGGTCCTCGGCGTCGTAGAAGGCGTTGCGGTCGCCTTCGAACAGGCTCAGGTGCGTGTGCATGCCCGAGCCGGGCTTGTCGGAGAACGGCTTCGGCATGAACGACGCGTGCACGCTTTGCGTCAGCGCGACTTCCTTCACCACGTACCGGAACGTCATCACGTTGTCGGCCATGGTCAGCGCGTCGGCGTAGCGCAGGTCGATCTCCTGCTGGCCGGGGGCGCCTTCGTGGTGGCTGAACTCGACCGAGATGCCCATCGCTTCCAGCGCCTCGATGGCGTGCCTGCGGAAGTTCGTGGCCGTGGCGTGCGACGCCTGGTCGAAGTAGCCGCCGTTGTCGGCGGGCTCCGGCACGCTGCCGTCCGACGGGAGGTCCTTGAGCAGGAAGAACTCGATCTCCGGGTGCACGTACACGGTGAAGCCCATCTCGCTGGCGCGCGAGAGGGTCCGGCGCAGCACGTGCCGCGGGTCTGCCCAGGAAGGTGAGCCGTCCGGCATCGTGATGTCGCAGAACATCCGGGCCGAGTAGTGGTCGCCCTCCGGGGTCTCCCACGGCAGCACCTGGAAGGTGGACGGGTCCGGCTTGGCGACCATGTCGGACTCGTAGACCCGGGCGAAGCCTTGGATGGCCGAGCCGTCGAAGCCGATGCCCTCGGCGAACGCGCCTTCCAGCTCCGCGGGTGCGATCGCGACGGACTTCAGGAATCCCAGGACGTCGGTGAACCACAGCCGGACGAACCGGATGTCGCGTTCCTCAAGCGTCCTCAGGACGAACTCTTGCTGCCGATCCATGGCGTGAGCGTAGGCATGGCTTGTTACTTCTATGTTTCCTGGGTCCCCTTCTGTGGTCACGCTCTGTGTCAGGTGATGTCCACAGCGACACCTCGCTGCCGCAGCACGTCGATCACGTGCGCGTTGTCGAACGCGGCGAGCACCGGAAGCTCGTCGTTGCTGTGCACTGTTCGCCGAAAGCTGAGGCTCCGCAGCGGCGTGGTGTCCAGCAGCGGCGCGAGATCGGGCACCGGGCCCTTGTCCGCGGTGTCGATGGCGACGATCTCCAGGTTCAGTCCGGCGAGCGGTCAACAGCTGGCGAAAGTGCACTTATGCTGCGATCTTCTGGCTGCTGCGCTTGATCGCGATCGACATCGCGGCGGCCACCATGCACAGCAGGCCCGCGCCGTACCAGGCCATGTCGTAGCTGCCCAAGTGGTCACGGGTCGCGCCGGCGGCCGTCGCGGCGAACGCGGCGCCCAGTTGGTGTGACGCGAAGACCCAGCCGAACACGATCGGGCCGGACATTCCGAAGCGGTCACGGCACAGCGCGACCGTCGGCGGCACGGTCGCCACCCAGTCCAGGCCGTAGAAGATGATGAACGCCCACATCGGCGGCTGGACGGTCGGCGCGAACAGCCCTGGCAGGAGCAGCAAGGAGCCGCCACGCAGGGCGTAGTACGCGCCGAGCAGCCAGCGCGGGTCGATCCGGTCGGTCAGCCAGCCGGAGAAGATCGTGCCCGCGACGTCGAAGATCCCCACCAGCGCCAGCAATCCCGCGGCCGTGGTCATCGGTACGCCGTGGTCGTGGGCCGCGGGCACGAAATGCGTCCCGATCAGGCCGTTGGTCGACGCACCACAGATCGCGAAACCGCCCGCGAGCAGCCAGAACGTGCCGCTGCGCATCGAAGTGCCGAGCACCTGCAGCGCCCGGCGGGCCGCGCCTTTGTTGGGTGGCGGCGGGGGCTCGGGGGCGTCGGCACCGAGTGCGGTCGTGCCCACCTGGCTTGGGTGATCGCGCAGGAAGATCAGCACAACGGGGACGACGAGCAACGCGACTCCGGCGATGACCAGCGACGCCGAGCGCCAGCCGATGTCCGTGGCCATGTTCGCCACGATCGGCAGGAAGACCAGTTGGCCGGTCGCGCCCGCGGCCGTCAGCACTCCGCTGACCAGGCCTCGATGCTTCACGAACCAGCGGGATGTCACGGTCGCGACGAAGGCGAGGGCCATCGATCCGGTGCCGACGCCGACGAAAATCCCCCAAAAGAGGATCAGCTGCCAACTGGCTGTCATCACCACGGTCAGCCCCGAGCCCGCGGCGACCAGGACCAATGCGCTGGCCACGACCTTGCGCATGCCGAACCGCTCCATCAGCGCGGCGGCGAACGGCGAGATCACCCCGTAGAGCACGAGGTTCACCGACACGGCGAGCGAGATCGTGCCGCGTGACCAGCCGAACTCCTGGTGCAACGGGTCGATCAGCACACCAGGTGCCGCCCGGAAGCCGGCCGCGCCGAGCAGCGCGGTGAACGAGACGCCGGCCACCCACCAGGCCCAGTGCACCCGCCTGGTCCGCACTTCGAGTTGTGTCACCTGAAAAGGGTGACTTGGATTCCACAGCGGAAACAGTGGCCGGGATGCCAACATGTGCAAGAATCTGGCCATGCCGCACGTCGTCGCCGTACTCGCCCTCTCCGAGGTGATCGGCTATGACATGACGATCCCGCCGATGGTCTTCGACCCGGCCGGCGATCGCTACGACGTGCGCCTGTGCAGCATCGACAACAAACCCGTGCAGGTCTACGGCGGATACCAGCTGGTGCTGAACCACGGCCCGGAGACGCTGGCCGAGGCGGACACCGTGATCATCCCGGGCACCCGGATCCCCGGCCCGCGCTACGACGGCACGCTGCCCGGCGAGGTCGCCGAGGCGCTCGCCACGATCCGGCCAGGCACGCGGATCATGTCGATCTGCACGGGCGCGTTCGTGCTCGGCGCGGCCGGGATCCTCGACGGACGCCCAGCGACCACGCACTGGAACCACACCAAGAAGTTCCGTGAGCTGTACCCGAAGGTCCTGCTGAATGAAGACGTTCTCTTCGTTGACGACGGTGACGTCCTGACCTCAGCCGGGTTGGTCGCGGGCATCGACCTGTGCCTCCATGTGCTGCGCAACGACCACGGCAGCGAGGTCGCCAACCATGCGGCGCGCTACTGCGTGGTGCCGTCATGGCGTGACGGCGGTCAACGGCAGTTCATCGAGCGCCCATTGCCGGAGATCGGCGAGGCATCGACCGCGGCGACTCGTTCGTGGGCGTTGGAACGGTTGTCCGAAGGCCTCGACCTGGACACGCTCGCCGGGCACGCGAAAATGAGCGTCCGCACGTTCAGCCGCCGATTCCGTGCGGAAACCGGAATGAGCCCGGGCAAATGGCTGTTGCGGCAACGCCTGGAACACGCGCGGCACCTTTTGGAGAGCACGGATCTCGCCGTCGACCGGGTCGCCGAGGAATCCGGCCTCGGCACGGCCGCTTCTTTGCGCCAGCACTTGCGGGTGAGCCTCGGCGTGTCACCGTTGGGCTACAGGAAGGCATTCCGGCCGCCTTCTTGAGGTTGTCTCAGCCGCAGCGCCCTACGATGCGTGGCATGTTCAAGCGTCTGCTGTTGCTCGGAGTGCTGGGGCTCGTCACGGCCGCGGGGTGCACGTCGACATCCAACCAACCCGGCAGTGGTTCGCTTCCGGACGGCGCCGGCCTGCTCAGGGACGCCGCCGAGGCGGTCAAGCCGATCAACAGCGCGACCTTCGCGCTGAAGGTCAACGGCCAGGTGCCGGGCATCCCGGTCAAGGAGGTCTCCGGCGACCTGACCAAGGCCGGTGACGCCAAGGGCAACGCCAAGCTCGACCAGTTCGGCCAGACCTTCGAGGTCCAGTACGTGCTGAAGGACAAGATCCTCTTCATCAAGGGCATCACCGGCTCCTGGCAGCAGTTCGGCGACGCGACGCAGATCTACGACCCGTCGGCGATCCTGGATCCGAACCGGGGCATCGCCAAACTCCTCACCTCGATCCAGTCACCGGTCACCGAGGCACAGGAGGACATCGCGGGCGTCAAGACGTACCGGGTCGCGGGCAAGGTCGCCAAGGACGTCGTCACCGGCCTGGTGCCTGCCGTCCAGTCCGATGTGAACGTCAAGATCTGGGTCAAACAGGACGGCAACCACCAGCCGGTGCGGGCGCTGGTCGAACTGACGCCAGGCAACTCGGTCGAGATCACGCTGTCCGAGGTGGACAAGCCGGTCACGGTCGAAAAGCCGGTCTAGTGACCACTCTGGCCGTGCCCCGCAAAGGCCGCAGGGTCGCGATCGGGGCAGGAGGTCTCGCCGTCCTGCTCGGTGCGCTGGACACCTACGTCGTGGTCAGCGTGCTCAACGACATCATGCGGGACCTGAACATCGCGGTGAACCGGCTCGAGCAGGCCACCCCGATCGTCACCGGGTACCTGCTCGGCTACATCGCGGCGATGCCGTTGCTCGGCCAGGCTTCCGACCGGTTCGGCAGGCGCGCCTTGTTGCAGGCCTGCCTGATCGGGTTCACGGCAGGCTCGATCATCACGGCCGTCGCGACGGATTTGCCGCTGCTGGTGGTCGGCCGTGTCGTGCAAGGCATTGCCAGTGGTGCGTTGCTGCCCGTGACGCTTGCGCTCGCCGCGGACCTTTGGGCGGAACGCAAACGTGCCACCGTGCTCGGCGCGGTTGGTGCGGCGCAGGAACTGGGCAGCGTGCTCGGCCCTATTTACGGTGTGGTCCTGGCTGTCGCTTTCGGATCGTGGCGGGGCCTCTTCTGGGTGAACGTTCCGTTGGCCGTGATCGCCATGGTGGCCATTCACTTCACGGTTCCCGGACGGGACAAACAAGGCCCGGCACCGGCCAAGGTGGACATTACCGGCGGCGTCCTGCTGGCCGTGACCTTGGGGCTCGCGGTCGTCGGGTTGTACAACCCCGATCCGGAGCACGCGGTTCTGCCGCCGTGGGGCGTGCCGGTGCTGATCGGTGCGTTCGTCGCGTTGCTGGGATTCCTGGCGTGGGAGAAGTTCGCGCGTACCAAGCTGATCGACCCCGCCGGCGTTCGGATGGGTCCGTTCCTCGCCGCGCTGGGCGCGTCCGTCGCAGCGGGCGCGGCGTTGATGGTCACGCTGGTGAACATCGAACTCGTCGCGCAGACACTGCTCGGCAAGGACCGCACCGGCGCGGTGTTCCTGCTCGTACGGTTCCTGGTCGCGCTGCCGATCGGTGCGTTGCTGGGCGGCTGGCTCGCGGCCCGGATCGGCGACCGCTGGGTCGCGTTCGGTGGTTTGCTCATCGCGGCCGCGGGGTACTTGCTGATCTCGGGCTGGCCGGTGGACGTGCTGGCCGCGCGGCACGACCTCGGGCTGTTCACCCTGCCCAGGCTGGACACCGACCTGGTGATCGCCGGGCTCGGGCTTGGCCTGGTGATCGGGCCGCTGTCCTCGGTCGTGCTACGCGTTGTGCCCGCAGCACAACACGGCGTGGCGTCCGCCGGGGTGGTCGTGGCCAGGATGACGGGCATGCTGGTCGGTGTGGCTGCGCTCACAGCGTGGGGCCTTTACCGTTTCCACAGCCTGACCGCGGACCTGGACACGCCGTTGCCGTTCGGCAAGAGCAAGGAGCAGTTCGACGCCGAAACAGCCGCGTACAAGGCCAAACTGTTCGACGCGTTGAACACCGAGTACAGCGAGATCTTCCTGATCACGTCGGTGATCTGCGTGCTCGGCGCGCTGCTGGCGCTGGCCTGCGGCGCCGCACGCCGCCACGATTGACATCGATCGTGGATTGCGAAGGCGCGGGGATTAAGAGACCCTTCAAAAGTGACCGAGCAACGGGTCGTACTGAATCTAGACGAGGCTGGCGTGGCGGTTGATCTGCCCCAGCTGGACAATGCACAGGATGTAGTCCAAGACGTGGCGTATCGCCCGGTGGATTTCCGCGATGACGATCTGCCTTCCGCCTTGGAACGGTCGGCAGCCTGGCTACGGAAAGCCGAGGAGTGGCTCGGCGAGCCAGTGGACGTCATGGCGATCCATTTGGACTACGACGACAGTGGAGATGCGCCGTACTTCGAAGTCAAGCTGTTGTGCAACGACGAAGATCTCGCCGGGGCACCGATCGCGGTCCGCGAACAACAACGGCGTGCCTCACCGTAGAAGCGGCCCTGTGCCGGGAGGCGCGGCGCTAGAATCGGTGGAGTATCGCGCTGCAGATTAAGGATGTGCGCCATTACCCCATCGAAGGATCTCTTCAGCCACGCCAACGCCGACGACGCGGGCACCGCGACCCGAGCGGAAGGCAAGGCCTCCCACCAGAACCTCTTCAGCCAGCAACAACAAGAATCGACCGGGACCGAGGTTGCGCGGCCGAAAGCGTTGCCGCGCAACCCATTCCAGCTGCCGTCCTAGAGCAGCATCTTGCCGGGGTCGACGTCCTCGGTCAGCATCCCGTTCGCCTTCATCAGCGCCACAACACCTTTCAGGCGCTCGACGTCGATGGTGCTCGGGTACAGACCGAGCCGGAGCACTTGGGCGACCCCCGGGTCGACTTTCGCGTACCCGGTGACAACGCTCTGCACTTCGGCCTTGTCGCCCGCATCCCGTTGCGCCTTAACAAGAGCGCGCCGGAACGCGTCAATCGTCTTCGGGCGCTGCTGGGCGAACTTCGTGCTCGTCGCGTACCCGCCGATGGGCAGGTCCACGGCATCGCCGGTGATGGTGTCCAGCACCGACACCGCACCGATCTGTTGCATCGCACGGGTGATGAACGGCTCGACGAGCATTGCCGCGTCAACGTCCTTGCGCTGCAACGCCGCCTGCATGTCCGGGAACGCCATTTCGGCGAACTGCACCGTGTTCGCGTCAAGGCCCTTGGCCTTCATCGCCGCCCGCACCGCGAGCTCGGCGACGTTCGCGCGGGTGTTCACCGCGATCTTCTTGTTCATCAGGTCGGCCGGCGTCTTCACGGTCGAGTCCGGTGTGGTCACCACGAGGAACATCTCGGGTTTGGCGCGGTAGCCGTCGGCGACGAGCTTGAGGTCCGCCGCACCCTTGGCCTGCGCGGAAAGGAACGAGACCCAGTTGCCGAAGGTCACGTCCAGCTCGCCGTTGACCAGGCCGGGGATGCCCGCGGCGCCGCCCTGGATGGTCTGCAGCTCGACCTCGACGCCCTCGTCGCGGAAGTAGCCCTTCTTGATCGCGAGGTGGACCGGTGCGACGTCGACGATGGGCAGCACACCTAGTCTGATCTTGGCCTGTTCCACTCCTGGGGTGACCGGTTCTTCGCCGGACAGCAAGCCACAGCCGGGCACGGCCGTGATGAGCACAGCGGCAAGCACGCCGAGAAAGGCGCGGCGGGGGCGAGTCATGCGCACAGAATGGCACGGCCGGGCGCTGCCGACCACCGCCTTCGCGCTCAGGTGAAGACTCAACTGCACTTCATGCCTTCCGCTGGGAGTTTGAGTTCGACCAGGTATGCCGCACCCGCATCGTTGACGCATTTGCTGTCACCCAGGAATGCGGTATGGCTGTTGGCTTCGACGGTCAGCAGGTTCGCGCCGAGCGCCTTCGCCAGTTTCACGCCGGAGTCATACGGCGTGGCCGGGTCGCCGGTCGACGAGATGACCAGGACCTTGGGCAGGCCAGGCACTTTCGGCTCGTGCGGCTGACTGGTGCTGGGCACCGGCCAGAACGCGCATTCGTCCAGTGCCGCGACGAAATCCTCGTCCTCGTTCAGCGAGCTTTTCGGTACGCCGTCACGGATCCGGCGCATTTGTTCCTCGACCACCGCACGGTCTTTCACCTGCGGGTCGTCCACGCAGTGCACCGCGGTGAACGCGTCGTGGATGTTGGAGTACTTCCCGTCCGGCCCGCGACCGAGGTAGAGGTCGGCGAACTGGAGCAGCGATTCGCCCTTGCCCTCGGTCAGCTCGGTGAGGCTCTTCTCCAGCCCGGTCCACACGTCCTCGCTGTAGAGGAACTGCGCCACCGCGGTAACCGCGTCCGAATAGGACAGTTTGCGGTCGCCGACGGTCAGCGGCGTGGTCTTCAGCGGGTCGAGCATCGCGTCCAGCTTCGCCTCGGCCTGCGCGGCATCCGTGCCCAGCGGACAGGTCTGTTTGCGCACGCAAGCCGCGACGAACGCGTCGAACGCCTTCTTGAACCCGTTGGCCTGGCCGATCGCGCTCGCCACACGGTCGGCGTTCGGGTCGACCGCGCCGTCGAGCACCATCGTGCGGACATTGCCGGGGAACGCTTCCGCGTACGCCGTGCCGATCCTGGTGCCGTACGAGAAGCCGACGTAGTTGAGCTTCCGCTCACCCAATGCCGACCGGAGCACGTCCATGTCCTTGGCGACTTCGCGTGTGCCGATGTTCGCGAGCACCTCGGCCCCGGTGTTGGCGACGCACTTGTCGGCGTACTCCTTACTCTCCTTCTCCGCCGCGGCAACGGCTTCCGGGCCGCTGCCGGGGACCGGTGCTTCCAGCCGGTCGGCGTCTTTCTCCGCGTCGGACAAGCACTGCACGGCCGGTTCACTCGCGCCGATCCCGCGCGGATCGAAGCCGACCAGATCAAACCGGGCAGACAGCGGATGATCCCAGCCATTGCCGGCCATGGCCGCGGCGGCGACCATCCCGGACTGGCCCGGACCACCTAGGTTGATCACCACTGCACCGAGCCGGTCCGCCGCGCTGCTCGCTTCCTTGCGCAGCAAGCCGATGCTGATGTCACGGCCATCCGGTTTCGCGTAGTCGAGTGGCACGCGCAGGGTGGCGCACCGCAGGTCCTCATCGTCGTACAACGACTCGGTGATGAAGTCTGTGGCGTAGTCCGCACATGCGTCCCAGGACAACGGCTGCGCGTAGAACCGGTCCAGTCCGGGCGGAACCGGACCGATCGGGCCGGTCGCCCGTGCCGCGATGGGTGTTCCGGGCACAGCTGAGGAACAAGCGGTCAACGCGAGAAGTACGGCTACCCCCAGCGCTCCGATTCCCCTGGCACGGCGCACGTTCCCAAGATCGTCTGATAACGGCATTTTGTTACGCACACCTGATTCCCTGCGGCGGCACGGTCAAGTCGACGAGGTAGGCACTACCGGCGTTGTCCACGCAGCTGTTTCCCTGCAGGAAGGCGGTGTGCTGAGTGGCCTCATAGGTCAGCAACGCACCACCGAGCGCCTTCGCCAGGTTCACGCCAGCCTGGTACGGCGTCGCCGGGTCACCGGTGGTCGAGACCACCAGGATCGGCGGCAGGCCTTGGACAGCGGGCAGGTGCGGCTCGGAAGTGTTGGGGACGGGCCAGAAAGCGCAGGCGTCCAGCGCCGGGCTGGCCGGCAGGCCGTCATCCAGGAACGGCGCCACCTGTTTGTAGCGCTGCTGCGCTTCGAGCACCAACGCGTGGTCGGTGACGCGCGCGTCGTCGACGCACCGGACGGCCGTGAACGCGTCCTGGGTCGTGGAGTAGCGGCCGTTTTTGTCCCGTTGGAAATAGGTGTCGGCCAGCAGCATCAAAATCCGCGGGCGTTGCCGTTGCAAGTCGGCGAGGCCTTTGTTCAACGTCTCCCACAGCTCTTCGGCGTACAGCGCCTGAATGACCGCCGTGGTCGCGTCGGAATAGGAAAGCTTGCGGCCGCCCTCGCCGAGATCCATCGGGCGTTGGATCAACGGCCGGACCAAGTTCCAGTAGTTCTGCAGCACCTGCGCCGGGTCCTGCCCGAGCGCGCAGTCCTGGCGCCGCACGCACCACTGTGTGAACGCTCCGAACGCCTGTTGGAAGCCCTCGCCCTGCGCGACCAGCTCCTCGACCACGCCCTGCTCCGGGTCGAGTGCACCGTCGAGCACCAGCGCGCGCACGTTCTTCGGGAAGGTCTCCGCATAGGTCGTGCCCAGGCGCGTGCCGTACGAGTAGCCGAGGTATGTCAGCTTTTCGTCACCCAACACCGACCGCAGGACGTCCATGTCCTTGACGACGTCCCGCGTGCCCATGCTGGCCAGCAGCGCGGCGCCGTCAGCGGTGCGCTGCACGCACTTGTTCGCGAAGTCCTTCTGCTCGGTCTCGACCTTGGCGACGCCCTGCGGTGAGGCGTCCAGCTCGTCGTCCTCGGCCCGTTCGGCGTCCCGTTCCTGGTCGGTCAGGCACCGGATCGCGGGCTCGCTCGACCCGACCCCGCGCGGGTCGAACCCGACGAAGTCAAAGCGTTTGCCCAGCTCAGAGCCCTTGGCTTGGGTGGCGCTGCGGACCGCCGTGCCCAGTCCGGAGGCGCCGGGACCGCCCGGGTTGATCACCAGCGAGCCGATCCGCCTGGCCTGGTCGGTCGCGGGCATCCGCAACAGCCCCAACGTGGCCGTGGCGCCGCCCGGATTGGCGTAATCCAGGGGAACGGTCAGCCGCGCGCAGCGCGCGTCGGGGTTCTTGAGGGTGTTCTGGTCGTCATCGGTTCGGGCAAATGGGACACAATCGCCCCAAGTGAGCGACTGGCCGTAGAACCGCTCCAATCCTGCGGGTACCGTGCCCGTCGGCCCCCGTTTTTCCGTGGAGGATGGGACGACGGGCGTTCCGGTGGACGAAGTGCAGGCCGCTAGCGATGCGACCAGCATGATTACGAGGGAGAATCGCCACGTACGGCCACTCAGTGTCACGCCTCGATACTGCCATTGGGGCGAATGCTGGGCCGGGCGGAACTCGACACGAACACCGTCGCGTTAAGGCTGTGCGTGCCCTGTGATGCTGGAGGTGCCCCCGTGGCCAGAATGCTCGCCAAGGTCAAGGGTCGGCTGCGCCGACTCCTGGAACGGCCTGCCTCGGTCGAGCTGACCAAGTACGAAGCACTGCTGCCCAAAATCGCTGACCGCGAGGAGTCCATCGCGAAGCTCAGCGACGAGGAGCTGACCGACAAGGTCGGCAAGCTGCGTGGTTCGGAACGGGAACTCGCTGATGACGAGCTCGTCGAGTACTGCGCGTTGGCCCGTGAGGCGGCCAAGCGGGCGTTGGACGAGCGCCCGTACGACGTGCAGCTCCTCGGTGTGATGGGCATGCTCTCCGGCCACGTCGTGCAGATGGCCACCGGTGAAGGCAAGACGCTCGCCGGCGCGCTGACCGCCGCCGGGTTCGCCGTGCGCGGCAAGCGTGTGCACGTCATCTCGGTCAACGACTACCTCGCGAAACGTGACGCGGAGTGGATGCGGCCGGTGTATGAACTGCTCGGCGTCTCGGTCGGCTACGTCGGCGAGAAGGTATCCAACCAGCATCGGCGTTCGGCCTACGAGTCCGAGGTCTGCTACGGCTCGGTCAGCGAGATCGGCTTCGACCTGCTGCGCGACCGGCTCGTTATCAAGGCGGAAGACCAGGTCCAAGTGCCCAACCCGGCAGCCGTGGCCCTGGTCGACGAAGCCGACTCGGTGCTGGTCGACGAGGCCAAGGTCCCCCTGGTCATGGCAGGCACGGCCGAAGGCGTCGAACGCGACGCCGACATGGCCGAGATCGTGCGCCGGCTGCGCGCGGGCGTGCACTACGAAGAAGACGAGGACGGCCGCAACGCGTGGCTGACACCGTCCGGTGCGAAGGCCGTGGAGAAGGCGCTCGGCGGCGTCGACCTGTACGCCGAGGACAGCCCATACCTCGCCGCCGTGAACGTCGCCCTGCACGCGCACGCGCTGCTCGAGCGCGACGTCGACTACATCGTGCGGGACAACAAGGTCCAGCTCATCAACACCTCCCGCGGCCGTATCGCGGCGTTGCAGCGCTGGCCAGACGGACTGCAGGCGGCGGTCGAGGCGAAGGAAGCGGTCGCGGCGACCGAGAGCGGCGAAGTCCTCGACTCGATCACCGTGCAGGCCCTGATCGCCCGCTACCCCAAGGTCGCTGGCATGACGGGTACGGCGGTGGCGGTCGCCGAGCAGTTGCGCGAGTTCTACAAACTCGAGGTCGCGGTCATCGCCCCGAACAAGCCGTGCGTCCGTGAGGACGAGCTGACCAGGCTCTTCACCACCGAAGAAGCCAAGGAAGACGCCCTGATCCAGGAGATCGTGACAACGCACGAAACCGGACGGCCGATCCTGGTCGGAACGCTGGACGTGGCCGAGTCGGAACGGATCGCCAAGCGCCTGTCGGAGAACGATCTCTCCTGCGTGGTCCTGAACGCCAAGAACGACGCGGAAGAAGCCGCGATCGTGGCGGAAGCAGGCGCGTACAACGCCATTACGGTGTCGACCCAGATGGCAGGCCGCGGCACCGACATCCGCCTCGGCGGACACGACGAAGCCGACCACGACAAAGTGGCGGAGCTCGGCGGCCTGTACGTCATCGGCACCGGCCACTACCCGTCATCCCGTTTGGACGACCAACTCCGCGGTCGTGCGGGAAGGCAGGGCGACCCAGGCGGCTCGGTGTTCTTCTCCAGCATGGAGGACGAGCAACTGGTGCAGTTCGCCCCCGAAGTGCAGTTGCACGTCCTGAAAGAACCACCCGGCGAAGACGGCCTGATCAAGGACAAGACAGCACGGGCCTTCGTGGCGCACGCACAGCGGGTCGCCGAGGGCGTCGAGCTGGAGATCCACCGCAACACCTGGCGCTACACCAGGCTGATCGAACAGCAGCGCGACATCATCATGGAGCACCGCGACAAGATCCTGCACAGCGACGTCGCGGACGTGTTGTTCGAGAAGCACGCGCCAGAACGGCACGCCGAACTGGTCGAGGAATTCGGCGAAGAGCTGGTCGCCGAGGCTGCCCGGCAGATCCTGCTGTACCACCTGGACCGCCGCTGGGTCGACCACCTCGGCTACACCGCGGATGTGCGCGAGACCGTGCACCTGCGGGCATTGGCCAAGGAGACGCCGATCGACGAGTTCCACCGGGCCGTCGTGCCTGCGTTCAACCAGATCGTGCCCGAGGCGCACGAGACGGCCATTGCTTCGTTCGACAGCGTGAAGATCGGGTCCAATGGGGCGGAGTTGGAGGAAGCCGGTCTCAAACGGCCGACTTCGACGTGGACTTACATGGTCTACGACAACCCGTGGGATTCGGATGCCGAGCAGGCGCTGAAGAAGGTCCGCGCACACGTGAAGAAGGTCAAGGCCGAACGCTGACCTGAGCTGCTGATGGCCCCTTGCGCATGCCGCAGGGGGCCATTGCTTTTGGCTCGAGCGTAGAGATTGCTCAGCGAGCCTACGGCATGCCACCGACAGAAATCCGTGTCTGAAATGAGCACCCCCCGAAGACCCAAAGTACCGAGAGGGTCTGACAAAAAGGCGCCTGAGAGGTGAGGCGAGACGCAGCCATCCACAGCGAAGGCGCGCCCCAACCCACCAACAGGCGCGCCCCAACCAGAGCGGAGGCGCGCCCTAAGCAGTAGTCGGCGCGATTTGTGTGGAGTGGCGCCGCAAATAAGCTTGTCGGCGGGCAGGGCCGCAGGCCTGCCCGCTTTCCCTGTCCTTTGCGGCTGCCCAGAAAAAGACACAGCCTCCGTGGAGACCACAGCGGCAGGAGCCAGGCTGGGGCCGCAGCAGGCACAACACACACCGCACCGACCACGGCCCCGCCACCATCTCCGCCCCGTCCCAACTGGACGTTAACTCCCGTCCGCCCTGGTAACCCCATGAGAGTGACACTCGCAAGGGGCTCTTGCCCGTGGCAGCATGACTGGATCCGCGATGATCCGTGCGCCACATTTCCGCCTCAGAGGCGAAAACATGCGAGAGGATGACTCCATGCCTCAACTGCGCATCGCCGCCGCTCAGGTCAACACCCGGGTCGGCGACCTGACCGGGAACGCCGATCTGATCGTCGAGTGGACCCGTAAGGCCGCTGAGCAGGGCGCGCATCTCGTGGTGTTCCCCGAGATGGCACTCACCGGCTATCCCGTCGAGGATCTTGCCCTGCGTGAGTCCTTCACCGCTGCCTCCAAGCGGACGCTGACCGAGCTCGCCGAGCGCCTCGCTGACGGTGGCTGTGGCAAGTTGGCGGTCTATGTCGGTTATCTCGACGCGGACGAAGTCGGCCCCCGCAACGCAGCCGCCGTCCTCTACGAGGGCAAGGTCGTCGCCACCCAGTTCAAGCACCACCTGCCCAACTACGGCGTGTTCGACGAGCGCAGGTACTACAAGCCCGGGCAGACCCTGGACATCATCCAGTTGCACGGCGTCGAGATCGGCATGGTCATCTGCGAGGACCTCTGGCAGGACGGCGGCCCGATCACCGCACTCGGCCGGGCCGGCGTCGACCTCGTGGTCTCCCCCAACGCGTCGCCGTACGAGAAGAACAAGGACGACCAGCGCCTTCCCCTCGTCGCCCGGCGTGCCGCCGAGGCAGGTGCGCCGCTGGTGTACCTGAACCTCATCGGTGGCCAAGACGAGCTCGTCTTCGACGGTGACTCCATCGTGGTGTCGGCCGACGGCCAGGTTCTGACTCGTGCGCCGCAGTTCGTGGAGCATCTGACCGTCTTGGACATGACGTTCCCTGGTGGTGCGGCACGGACCGAAGGCCAGATCGGCGAGTTCACGGTCCGCCGCGTCGCCCTGGACACCAACCCGGTTCCGGCGTACGAACCGCTTCCGTCGCCCCCGGTCGCTGAGCCGCTGCCGGAAGAGGCCGAGGTGTGGTTCGCCCTGGTCACCGGCCTGCGCGACTACGTGCACAAGAACGGCTTCCGCTCGGTCACCTTCGGCATGTCCGGCGGCATCGACTCCGCTGTCGTCGCGGCCTTGGCCGCTGACGCGTTGGGCGGCGCGTCGGTCTACGGCGTCTCGATGCCGTCGGCCTACTCGTCCGACCATTCCAAGGACGACGCCGCTGACCTGGCCCGGCGGATCGGCGCGCACTACTCGGTGCAGCCGATCGGCAAGATGGTCGACGTCTTCGTCGAGCAGTTGAGCCTGACTGGGCTGGCTGAGGAGAACGTGCAGGCGCGGTGCCGTGGCGTGACCTTGATGGCGCTGTCCAACCAGCACGGTCACCTGGTGCTGGCTACTGGCAACAAGACCGAGCTCGCGGTCGGCTACTCGACGATCTACGGCGACGCGGTCGGCGGGTTCGCGCCGATCAAGGACGTCCCCAAGACGCTGGTGTGGCAGCTGGCCCGGTGGCGCAACGCCGAAGCCGAGAAGCTCGGCGAGGTCCCGCCGATCCCGGAGAACTCGATCACCAAACCGCCGTCGGCCGAACTTCGGCCCGGCCAGCTCGACACGGACTCCTTGCCGGACTACGAGCTGCTCGACGACATCCTTGACGACTACGTCGAAGGCGACAAAGGCTACTCGGACCTGCTCGACCAGGGCTTCGCGGCCGAAGTGATCGACAAGGTGCTGCGCATGGTCGACCTGGCCGAGTACAAGCGGCGCCAATACCCGCCGGGCACGAAGATCAGCGTGAAGGGCTTCGGCCGCGACCGTCGCCTGCCCATCACCAACGGCTGGCGCGAAGGCCGCTAACCCCGGCCGCAACCGCCCGGCACCTCGGCCGCAACCCCGCAACCGCCCGGTACCCCGACAGAACATCCCCGCCGCTCCTTGGCTTCTAGTGGTCGTTGCAACATCTGAGTGGTCCAGGGGTTGTGGATGGCTAAACGGGACAGTGGTCGGGTTCGGGCTGGGGTGAGGCGGGATACGTCGCGGTGTGGCAGGCGGTTGGCGGTGGAGCGGGCTGCCTATGTTGCGCTGGTGGATCAGGGTGTGGGGCATTGCGAGGCGGCCCGGCGGGTCAACTATCGGACGGTGAGGTGCTGGCGGGCGGCACCCCGCGCCGCGGCGGAGGCTGCGGTTGTAGCGTCACCGCGGTCGATGTCGTCCCGGTTTCTCAGCCTGGACGAGCGGATCGTGATCGCGGACCGGCTCCATTGGCCAGGGATGTCGTTGCGGGCGATCGCCACGCGGCTGGGGCGTGCGGTCTGGACGATCAGCCGGGAATTGGTCCGCGACCAGTAACCCACGGCCAAGCACCTGGACTTTGTCGCCGCCCAACTCAACAACCGACCCCGGCAAGACCCTCAACCGGGACAACCCCACCGAACGCGTGGCTACGCTCCTGGCCAGCAACAGGCACTGTTGCAACCACCGCTAGAAACCGCTCTCCCCGGGGGACGGCCCCTGGCCAGTCTATCGGGATATGGCCTGGTCAAGAGGGTTACCGGGCGGTTGTGGACAACCGGATTTGCGAACGGACCGTTCGTGCGGTCACCTGCCGCCGCGTTGCTGCACCACGTGCCATTGCTCGTGGGCCAGCAAACCGCGGGTTCGCTGGACAAACGCCGGTTCACTCGAAGCCACAGCCTGCGGCGGCTGTTGCACGTCCGCGAAACCGTCCCAGAGCCGGGTGATAGCACCGAGCGCAGTGATCAGGTTGTTGATCGGCTTGGCCGCGTTGGCCACGCTCGTCTGCGCTTGCTTCTCGATGTTGGCGACCGGTTTGGCGAACGTGTTGACCAGATCGCCTGCCTGAGCCAGCACGGTCGCGGTCATCCCGCCTTCCAGTGCCATCAGGTGCCGGACCAGCGAGATCAAGCGTTGCACCATTTCGCCGATCAGGTCGTTGGCGGACGATCGGCTTTGGCCGACCACCTCGGCCGTCAACTGGACTACGGCGGCTGCTTCTTTCGCTGCGGCGGCGTACTCGGCGAGCGAGCGCGCGAAGCTGTCCGCCCGGGCTCGGTATTGGTCCGCGGCCGCACCACGCCAGCCCGCGGTTCCACTCGCCACCGCTTGCCCGAGTTGTCCCTGCACCTGGGTGATCCGGTTGGACACCGTCACCCACGCGTCAAGGAACGCGTGCACGCCAGAAGCGTTGCCTTCCATACGATCCAGCACGGCCTGCAGTGGTGCGACCAAGCCGATCAGCTGACCTAGACCTGCCGCGGACAACGCGTCGACGGGCCGCATCGATGCCGACAGCGCGTTGATGTTGTCAGACATCGATGCCTCCGAAGCCCGTTCCGGTCTCCTTCTCGCGCTGCGTCAGCATTCCCGCGCTTTCCCGCACACCACCCGATGTCGCGTTCATCGCCCGCACACCGGACTCCAACGCCCGATTCCCCGCCGTCACAAGCTGATCCATCAACGCGGTGAACGGCTGTCCCACCACACCCAAGGCGTCAGCGGGCAATCGAGTCTGGGCGGGCGAAGTCGCTCCCTGTATCTCGTCGGCCAACGCCGTCAGCACGCGCGCATGCGCCGTCAGTGCGTCGACGACGACCTCGTATCCCTCGCTCATGTCGGGCCTCCGATGTCCTCAAGGACCGGACGCTCGTCCCAGTCGTCCTTGTCGCCGACCACCACCCTGTCGGGACGGTTCGGCGGTGAATCCGCAACGGGAAAGCGTTCTCGGGCGGACGCGAGCACCAGGTGCGTGTTGGTGTCTTGTGGCCCAACGGTTTCGAGCATCGCCGTACGCATCAGATCCGGGATTCTGGCTTGTGCCTTGCGTACGCAGGCCATGATCTGCTCTGCGAGGCCACGGTCGGACAGGCGCAAGTCAGTCAGCACGCCCGCCGCGGACACAGTGACCTGCACCGAACCGTCCGGCGCGGTCTCGGTGACCAGGATTTGCCGTACTCGTTCGTTCATCTGACGGTATGCGGCCGCGGTCGACTCGATCTGCCGCTCCCAGTCGGCACCAGGCACGAGCACCTCCCCTGGTCATTGGCACACCAAGGTAGTGACCCGCGCCTGGCGCCACCACGGCGGAATTGCCGACATCAGACTCCGTCGATCAGCCGCATCGCCAAGTCCGGGCTGAACTGTCCGGCCGGGATGCCCGCTCCGATCCCGCATGTTCCATCGGAATCGCCCGGGATCTTCGCCCACACAAGCAATTCCGCCGGACCGCCGACCTGGGAGGGAGTTCCGAGTTTACGGCCGGGCGGGTTGCACCACTCGCCGTTGGAACCGTTGCCGTTACGGCTCGTGTCGATCACGAACGTTTTGGTGTAGCCGGGAAGTGACGCGTTGACAGCGTTTCCGTACGCGGCCGACTCGGATGTCGTGATGTAGTTGGACACGTTGATCGACATGCCACGCACGTTCCGCACGCCCGCGCTGTCCAAGCGGCTCGCCATCGTCGCGGCCGGAACCCAGCGCGCGTTTCCGGCGTCAAGGTAGGCCCACGTGTTCGTGCCCTTGTCCCGCAACTGTTCGGTGGCGTACCTGATCATCCCGGTGCGGGTGGCGATCTTGCCGGCGTCCATGCAGTTGAAGTCCGCCAACGAATCCGGCTCCAAGATCACGATCGCCGGCCTGCTGCCGAGACCGGACGCGAACGCCGAGATCCAGGCCCGGTAGGCCTCCGGCGACCCGGCGCCGCCGCCGGAGTGCCCGCCGCACGCGTCCCGGCCGGGAATGTTGTACGCGACCAGGACCGGGAGTTTGTCGGCGGCGTCGGCCGCCGAGACGAAACTGCTGACCGCGGACTGGATGTCGCCGCTCCACGAGCCGAACCATCTGGCCATGGGCTTGCTCGCGATGGCCGACTGGATCCGGGCCGCGCGGCCGTCGGAACCGTTGTTCCGGACCCAGGTCGCCGGATTGGAATTCGGATCGACGTAGAAACCGCTGGTCATCCCGATCGGGTTGGCCGCGGCGGCGACCTGGACCGGAGATAACGCCAGCGCGGCCAAGCAAACGAGCACGATTCGACGCACGGGCTGCTCCTCTCTCGTCATTGAGGCAGGGTTCTGGGAGCGCTCCCAGCCAGTGAAGCAGCAGTGCGGGAAAAACTCAACGGGGACGGGCGAACGGGAAAAGCACCGTTTGCCGGATCGATGCCCCGGTCAGCATCATCAGCAGCCGATCGACGCCAAGACCCATTCCGCCCGTCGGCGGCATGCCGTGTTCCAGTGCGCGCAGGAAATCCTCGTCCAGTTCCATGGCTTCGACGTCACCGCTGGCCGCGCGCAGCGATTGTGCTTCCAGCCTGCGGCGTTGTTCGATCGGATCGGTCAGCTCGGTGTACGCGGTGCCGATCTCGCTGCCGAACGCGACCAGGTCCCACCGCTCCGCGACCCGCTGCTCCACCCGGTGTTGCCTGGTCAGCGGCGATGTCTCGGTCGGGAAATCGGTGTAGAACGTCGGCGCGACGGTATCGCCTTCGACCAGATACTCGTACGCCTTCTGCACAAGATGACCATGGCCGAACTCGTCGTCGAGCACAATCCCCGTCCTGGCAAGCAAGATTCGCAGCTTGTGCACCGGTGTGTCCGGAGTGATTTCCTCGCCCAGCACCTCGGACACCGCGTTGTGCACGCTGACCACAGGCCAATCACCGGAGATGTCGAACTCCGCACCGGCCCGGCACACGATTTCCGAGCCGTACGCGGCCTTTGCCGCCTGCTGCACGAGTTTCTGCGTCAGCACCCGCATAGTCGTGTAGTCGGCGTACGCCTGATAGGCCTCGAGCATCGTGAACTCGGGATTGTGCGTCGCGTCGACGCCCTCGTTTCGAAAGTTGCGGTTCAGCTCGAAAACCCGTTCGACGCCCGCGACACAAAGCCTTTTGAGATACAACTCGGGCGCGATCCTCAGATACATCCGCATGTCGTAGGCATTGATGTGGGTGACGAAGGGCCGCGCGTTCGCGCCGCCGTGCACGGTCTGCAGCATCGGTGTCTCGACTTCAAGGAAGTCCTTGCTGTGCAACGTCTCCCGCAGCGACCGGACCACGGTGGACCGCAGCTTGAGCATGGTCGTCGACTCGGGGTTGACCACGAGGTCGAGGTATCGCTGCCGTACCCGGGTCTCGGGGTCGGACAGGCCCTTTCGTTTGTCGGGCAACGGATGCAGGCACTTCGCGGTGATGGTCCAGTCGTCGGCCCGCACGGACAGCTCACCGCGTTTGGACGTGACCACTTCACCGCACACGCCGACCTGATCGCCCAGGTCCACCAGCGCGCGCCAGTCGTGCAGGGCCGGGCCGGTGAGCATGACCTGGAGTTCCCCGCTGAAGTCCTTGAGCCGGACGAAGCACAGACCACCCATGTCCCGGCTGGCGATCACCCGCCCGGCGACCCGCACGTGTTCGCCGGTCTTCGCATCCGGTGCCAGATCAGGGAACCGAGCGGCGATCGCCGAAAGCTTCGTATCCCGGTCGAAGCCCGGCGGATAAGGGTCGTATCCGGCTTCGCGGAGCCGTTCCAGCTTCGCGATCCGGACCCGGACCTGCTCCGGCCGACGCGCCTGCTTCGGCTTGGCCGTCGCCGCGCTTTCCTCGATCTGCCTGGCCCGCTGGACGAATTCCTCGTCGACCGGTTCGGTCCGCAAGCCGCTGCGGCGTTGCAGCGTGGGCACGAACCCTTCCAGCGCGCCCGCGACGATGCCGATCTTGGGCAGCCGCCGAGTGCGTGAATAGCAAAGGAAACGCGGTTGCCAGTCCGGGCCGTACTTCGCGTTGGACCGGTACAACGACTCCAGCTGGAAGAACCGGGAGAACAGGCTCAGGATCGCCCGCCACGCCCGCAACACCGGACCGGCGCCGATCTTCTCGCCCTCTTCGAACACCGCCCGGAACATCGCGAAGTTCAGCGAGATCCGTTGCGCGCCAAGCTTTCCACTCGCCTCGATGAGCGCGTTGAGCATGAACTCGTTGAGCCCGTTGCCGCCATCGCGGTCCCGGCGCATCAGGTCGAGCGACAATCCTCGCCTGCCCCACGGAACGAACGACAACATCCCGCGCAACCGGCCTGCCAGGTCGTACGCCTCGACCATGACGCATCGGCCATCGGTCGCGTCGCCGAGCCTGCCCAGCGCCATCGAGAAGCCGCGCTCGGTCTGGGCACCCCGCCAGTGCTGAGCCGCACTGCGCAGGGTCGCCATCTCGCCTTCCGGGATCTCCGAGTGACGGCGGACTTTGCACGTGTAGCCGGCGCGTTCGATCCGGTTCACGGCCTGCCGCACGGATCGCCGCTCCGGCCCGGACAGCGTGAACGCGCGAACGTCCAAAATGGCCTCGTCACCGATCTCCAGCGCCTTCAGGCCGGCCGCCGTGTACACCCTGGCGCCCTCTTCGCTGGCGCCGAGAACACCCATCGCCCAGCCGTATCGGTGTGCCTCGGCGCGCCACACGTCGACCGCCTGGCGCCACGCGTCGGCGTCGCCGATGGGGTCGCCGCTCGCCACACTCACCCCGCCGAGCACGCGATACGTCACGGCCGCGCGGCCATTCGGCGCGAACACCACACTTTTGTCGCGTCGCGTCGCGAAATAGCCGAGGGAATCGCGCTCGCCGTACTCCGCGAGCAATTCCCTGAGCTGGAGTTCTTCGTCCGGCGCCAGGTGCCGCCTGCTGCGCACACCGCGGAAGAACACGTAAACCGCGACGACCGCGACAAAAGCACCCAGGATGTCCAGCAACAACGCCAGCCACGCCGGCCCGTGCCCGACGCCTAGGTGACGTAGTTGCAGCAGCTCACCGGTGGCCTGGTTGCCCGCCCACAGCAGCTTCTCCCCTGCCTCTTTGAGCGTGCCGGGGAACGGCGCGGTCAGCGCCCAACCGCCGACCGTGACCGCGGCGAGGCCGCCGAACAGGATGAGCACGGATTTGCGCAGCGCGCCCGGCGCGACCTGGGCAGGGAATGCGGGCCGCAGCTTGAGCAGGACCAGGATGATTATCAGGGCGATGACCTGGTTCGCGATCAGCCACGGCAGCACATCACCGACACTGAGATCGTCGTCGGACTCGAACGTGAGCTGGAACAGCAGGTCGGACAGGATCGACCCGACCTCGAACATAATCAGCACCCACAACGCGGCTCTTTTGCGGCGCCGCAGCGCCGCGCCGAGCACCAGCAGCACGACGAAGATGAAGATGTTCTCGTCGACCGGCAGGCCGATCAGCCACGCGCCGACGTCGAGAAACCAGCGAACCCGGTTGTCCTCGTTCACCAGTACGAGGAAAAGCGAAATAAACGCCCCAACCTGGACAATTGTCGCGACAATGCCTGCCGCCCTGCGCTGCCACACACCCCGATAATGGCCCCAGAACACCTGTGACTCTCCTCGCACCCTCCTGCGCCAGGTCGATCGGGGTGTCACCCTCGTAGGCGTAGAGCCCCAAGCCAACCCGGGGACCCGCACACGGGCCTCGAGGAAAGGGACGGTGGACGACGATGTCTTCTGAGCTCACAGCCCCATACGGATCGGGCGCCGCACCGGCATCACCGAGGCGCGTACGCATCCATCACCTGCAGGAGATGAAGGACCGCGGCGAACCGTGGCCCATGCTCACCGCGTACGACATGTACACGGCTGCTCTGTTCGACGAAGCCGGCATCCCGGTCCTCCTCGTCGGCGACTCAGCGTCCAACAACGTGTACGGCTATGACACCTCATTGCCCGTGACTGTCGACGAACTCATTCCCCTGGTCCGCGCGGTGACACGGTCGACCAAACGCGCTCTGGTCGTGGCCGACCTGCCGTTCGGTTCGTACCAGGTCTCACCGGCACAGGCGCTCGAGACGGCCGTCCGCTTCATGAAGGAAGGCCGTGCGCACGCCGTGAAGCTGGAAGGTGGAGCGCACTTTGCCCCGCACGTCGAAGCACTGACGGCGGCAGGCATCCCCGTGATGGGACACATCGGCTTCACCCCGCAAAGCGAACACAATCTCGGCGGTTACCGCGTGCAGGGCCGCGGTTCGGCGGGCGACCAGTTGGTCGCCGACGCCCTCGCGCTGCAGCAAGCGGGCGCGTTCTCGGTCGTGATGGAGATGGTGCCGGGTGAGGTCGCCAAGCGCGTGACGCACGAGCTGACGATCCCGACGATCGGCATCGGCGCGGGCCCCGACTGCGACGCCCAGGTCCTGGTCTGGCAGGACATGGCCGGCCTGCGGACCGGCAAGGCGCCCCGGTTCGTCAAGCGCTACGCCGACCTCGCCGGGATCTTGTCCGGCGCCGCGCAGCAGTTCGCTGACGAGGTCCGCGGCCGCGAGTTCCCCGGCCCGGAGCACACCTTCCACTGACCAAAGCCTCGTGAGTGTTTTGGCCGGTTAGAACCGGCCAAAACACTCACGAGGTTTCACGTGCGGCAGAGTGGGCGCATGCGCGCGTTCTACCCACCGATCGAGCCGTACGACTCGGGCATGCTCGATGTCGGCGACGGGCACAAGGTGTACTGGGAAGTCAGCGGCAACCCGGACGGGCTGCCCGCGGTCGTGCTGCACGGCGGGCCCGGCAGCGGAACCAGCCCGATGCAGCGGCGGCACTTCGACCCCGAGCTGTACCGGATCGTCCTTTTCGACCAGCGTGGAGCCGGTCAGAGCACGCCGCATGTCAGCTCGTCCGAGCACGACCTGACGACCAACACCACATGGCATCTGGTCGCGGACATGGAACAACTCCGCGAACACCTCGGCATCGACCGGTGGTTGCTGTTCGGCGGTTCCTGGGGTGCGACGCTCGCCCTTGCGTACGGGCAGACGCATCCCGAACGGGTCACCGGGATGATCCTGCGTGGCGTGTTCACCCTTCGGCAGTCCGAATTGGACTGGCTGTACGCCGGCGGCGCCGGGCACATCTTTCCCGACGCCTGGGCCAAGTTCGTCGAGCTCGTGCCGGAGGGTGAAGACGTTCTCCAGACGTACCAACGGCTGGTGTTCAGCGACGATCCTGAGGTGAGCCGGAAGGCCGCGCTGGCGTGGAGCAAGTGGGAAGGCGCGACCGTCTCCACCCAGCCCAACATCATCACGCCCTACGGCGAGGAGGAGTTCGCCGTCGCGTTCGCCCGCATCGCCGTGCACTACTTCGTCAACAAGGGCTGGCTCGAGGAAGGCCAGTTGATCCGGGATGCCGGCAAGCTCAAGGACATTCCCGCGGTGATCGTCAACGGGCGCTACGACATCGTCACGCCTCTGGTCACCGCCTACGAACTGGGCCGTGCCTGGCCGAAATGCGAAGGGTACGTGCTCAACGGCGCCGGGCACGCGGTCGTCGACCCCGGGATCTCCGAGGAGCTACTCGCCGCGACCGACCGCTTCGCCGGGAAGATCCCGCAGCAGTGACCTGTGAGCGTCCACAAGGGACGGACCACACCAGGTCAAGTACCTCCCGCTGACCAGGACGTACCGCTTGCCCGGGAACGCTTCGGGGCCATCGGTGTCGGTGAACAGATACGGCTCGTCCGGCAGCACCACAAGGTCGACGTCTCGCGCCTGCAGCTCGTCCAGCTTCGGGCGCGGGTAGCGGTCCTCGTGGGACGCATACGCATTGGCCACACCAAGCCGCAGCAGCACATCACCGGCGAACGTGTCGCGGCCGATCACGACCCAGGGGCGGCGCCACACCGGGATGATCGCGGTCGAGTGCACCGGCACGGACTTCGACCACAGACTCTCGGCTTCGACCAGCCACTCCGGCTCGGTCAGGCCAAGGCCCTGGGTCAGCAGCCGCCGGACCGACCGCAGTCCATCCGGGACGTTCACCGCCGCGGCCGTCACCCACACCGGGACACCGTTGGCGCGCAACCGGTCCACGTCCTCCGGTCGGTTCTCCTCGGCGTTGGCCACGACCAGGTCAGGTTCGAGGGCCAGTACCGCGTCCACGTCCGGGTACTTCGAGCCGCCGACCCTGGGCACGTCCAGCTTCTCGGGGTGCGTGCAGTAGTCGGTGGCCCCGGCGATCATGCCGGGCGCGGTGGTCTCGATGGCCTCGGTCAGCGACGGGACCAGGCTGACGACCCGCGCCGGGGAACTGACCGGTACGGGTTCGCCGAGGTCGTCGTCAAACGTCGGAGATCACCTTTTCGAACGCGACCTTCCGCCGCACGACGTCCGCGTCGAGCAACCGAACCCGGATGTGCTGGCCTTCCTGGAAGTTCTCCCCGGCGCACTTGGCGATGACGGGCGGATCCGTCAGGAAGATCTCAGCCGAGTTGGCTTCGGCACGCAGTACGACCGCGTCGAACTCGTGGCCGGTGCGGTCGGCGAGCACCCACGCCTCGGCCTGGTCGAGGCACGCCTTGTCCACTTTGCTCGTCAGCGCGTCCGAGCCGCCCATCAGCCCGGGCAACTCCGGCAGGACCGCACGGACCCAGTCCGGGACGGGCTTGTCCGCCGACACCGCCAGGCAGATCTCCGCTCCGAACCTGTCCACCAGACGCCTCAGCGGTGCCGTTACGTGTGCGTACGCCGCACCGAGGCCCGCGTGCGTGGTCAACTCGGGCAGAGTTCCGTCGAACGCCGTGTAGCCGGCTCCCCTCAGCAGACGGGTGGCGTCCACGTACAACGCCAGCGACTCAGGGCTGCTGGGATCCAAGCCGGCGAGCATCACGGCGACGCTGTCCGTACGCGCCCAGTTGATCCCGAGCGAACGCGCGGACCTGCGTAGCCACTCGATGGCACCCTCGTCTGGTTCGGGCAATGTGCGCAGCACGCCGATGCCCGCCTCGACCATCAATGACGCCGCGCTCATGCCCGTCAGCAACGACATTTCCGCGTTCCACGCGTCGACGTTGTTGCGCGGCCTGAGCGTGAGCTTCCAGCCGCCGTTGCCGTCCGTCGCCACGTCCTGCTCGGGTAGCTGCAATTCGAGCGCGCCGCGTTGGACCGCGTGCTCTCGCCTCAGCCGCCCCAGCGCGGGAAGCGCTGCGATCGACGGGTGCGGATTGCCCGCGTCGATGGTCGCTTGGACGCCGTCGTAGTCGAACTGGTCAATCGACCGCACCAACGCCCGGCGCACGCGAATTTGGCCCGGTACGCCGTCTTTGTCCAAATCGATCGTCCACAACGCGGACGGCCTGATCTGCCCAGGCAGCAAACTCGCCGCGCCTTCGGACAGGATCGGCGGATGCAGCGGCACGTTGCCGTCCGGCAGGTAGATCGTCTGACCGCGCTTCTGCACCTCGACGTCCAGCGCGCCACCGGGCTCGACGAACGTGCCCAGGTCAGCGATGGCGTAGTGCAGACGGAACCCGGTCGGAGTGGTCTCGACGTACAGCGCCTGGTCGAGGTCTTTGGATCCAGGCGGGTCGATCGTGACCAACGGCAGATCGGTCGCGTCCTCGCGGTCGCCGACCAGCCGGTCGCGGTCGGCGACCGCGAGCTCGGCCTCGGCCAACGCGGCCGACGGGAACTGAGTGGGCAGATCGAACTCGGCACGGACACCGGCGAAGTCGAGCGCGGCGCCGTCCGTCGTGTCCATGACGGCACCCTAACCGCAGTCAGCCCGACTCGTGAGTACTTGGGTGACTTGGATCCAAAGTCGGCCCAAGTGGCCGACCACGATCGGACGCTTCAGGACACGCTCTGACTCGCGCGCAGGACGGTCTCGTAGAAGCCCTCGTCGATGTCCGCACCGGACTTGCCGTCGATCAGTTCCCGCACGATGTCGCAGTGCCCGGCGTGCTGCGCGGTTTCCGCGACGACCCGGATGAGCAGGTGTCCGAAGGTGGTCTCACGCTTGTGTTCCGCCCTCCACGAAACCGACGCCGGCGCGTCGAGCGGTAAAGAGGCGATGGACTCGTCGGTGTGTTGCCACGCCCGCTTGTACAGCCCGACGATGTAGTCACGGCTCTCGTCCGGCTTCGCCCACATGTCACCGTTCTGCCAGACCGAGCCGTCCTCGTCCCACGGCAACCTGACCGGTGCTTGCCGTCCCACGCTGTCGCCGAGATAGCCGAACTCGATCCCGATCAGGTGCTTCACCAGGCCGAGCAGGTTCGTCCCGCTCGGCACCAGCGGGCGGCGGATGTCGCGCTCGCTCAGCCCGTCCAGCGACGCGACGACGCTCGTGCGCGATTCCTGGAGATAACGCTTCAGATAGTCAGCTGTGTCCATCAAGTCCCCCTGGAGTTGGCGTTGGCAGCACGCTACGCCAGGGGTACGACAATTTTGAGGTTGCCGCTGGTCAGTGCCCTAATTCAGTCGTCGTCGCCGTTCCAGCGGCGGTCGGCCTCGTCGGCGGCCTTGGTGCGCTCGGCGGCGATCTGCAGTGCCCGTTCGGCCGTCGCCTTGTCGGGGTAAGGGCCGAGCAGGTCGGCGGCACGGCATTGCTGGCCGTGCTCCACGCGGTTGTGCTTCGTGCAGTAGTACCAGCCGGGGTCCGGGTTGGGATCCGAGGTCATCGGGTGCTCCAGTTCTCCTGTGCCGGAAAGCCGCGGGGCGGGGTGTCCTGCAGGTCCGCCGCGTGTTCGCGCGGGATCGGGTCCAGGCAGGACACCAGCACCTTGGTGTGCTCCGGGTCGGCGATCCGCCTTCCGTTGCGCTCCCGGTAGACCAGTTCGCCGTCCCCGTCGATCTCCACTATGCATCCGACTTCGGCGAGCTGCTCTTCGTCCAGGTCGGCGATGACCTCGTAGCGGGACGGCACCACTCGGTAGACGGGCCACGACAGGTGGCCGAAGGCTTGGTGGAACTCCGCGAGCAGATGCGCCATCTGCTGCTGCCAGACCAGCGGCATGCCTTCGGCCAAGGATCTCGGCAGCACCGCGTACCCGTCGACCACGGCAGGCAGCGGCCCGCTGCTCAGGTAGTCCTTCAGCGGTGTGCCTGAGCGTGGAATGGGGGGCTGTTCCGGATACATGTCTCTCCTCACACTCCCGGCCGCACGGCTTGGCGCACCAGCCCACGCTCGGTGAAGCTCACCGGCCGGATGTGCACCGGCACACCGGTTTGCTGGGCCTCCACGATTTTCCCATCCCCGAGGTACATCGCCACGTGGTGAATCGTGACCGGATTGCCGGTGTCCCATGCCCAGAACAGCAGGTCACCGGGCTGCGCCTGCTCGACGGGCAGGTGCGCGCCCGCTCGATATTGGTCACGGGAAACCCTCGGAAGGATGACTCCCGCTGTCCGGTACGCCTGGTTCATCAGGCTCGAGCAGTCATACGCGTCCTGGCGCGTGAGCGAAGCGCCCCACAGGTATGGCTTTCCTTGCTGAGCGAGCGCGAACTGGATCGCCTTCGCCGCGTTGCCGGAGGCGGCGGGCAGCAGATCGCCTGTGCCCTCACCGCACCCCGTCGGGTCTGGGATCTCGCCTGCCACACCGATCAGGTGCGAGGCCATCGCTTCCCATTTGTGGTACCGGTCAGGGAAAGCGGATCGTTCGACGTCCTGCGCGGAGTCGCCGGGCCGCTGTTCCTTCCAGTTCGGGACTTTCTCGAGCACGTCGTAGAACTTGTGCACGGCGTACGTCGGGGTGGTGACCTGTTGCACGGTTCCCCAGCCCATGGACGGGCGCATCTGGAAGATGCCGAGCGAGTCGCGGTCGCCGTAGTTCAGGTTGCGCAGCCCGGACTCGGTCATCCCGGCCTGGATCGCGATCTGCCACGCCAGCGGCGGCAGCTTGCGCTCCTTGCCGATCGCGATGATCAACGAGACCGTGCCGCGCTGCTCGTCGTTGAGCCTGCTCGCGTCGATCTGGCCCTGCGGCCCGGACGCGGTGATCGGCCCGATCGAGGCATTGCAGTTGGTCAGCTGGACGTTCTGGGCGTTCTGCTGCGTCGAGACAACGGATGTGACGGCTCCGGCGGTCAGGATTGCCGCGATCACGAGCACCGCGGCGATGCTCAGGAACACCGCCAGCTTCATGATCAGCCCACCTCGGTGTGCTCGTTGACGCGCCAGCCCGCGTCCGTCTTGATCAGGGTGAGTCGTAGGGTCTTCGCGTCCGTGGCGATGTCCACGGTGACCGAACTGGTGTACGAGTCAGCCGTGGCGACCGGCCCGCCCCGGACCTTCGACTGCGGCACCGACTTCGGGTCCACTTTGGACAGAACCGCGCCGAAGTACTCGTCGGTGGTGTACGGCTTCAACATGTTCAGCCAGTCTTCGGGCTTGACGTTGTCCGGGTGGTTGACGAACGCCTCGGCCCACAACAGCGCCGTGTCCAGCGCCGCTTTCTCGGCTCTCGCCGGGGTTTTGTTCTCCGATACGGGTTGCCGTGTCTCAGTCAACGACTGCGAGGGCGCGGTGCCGCCGCCTTGCGCGGCAGGCGGGACGACGCCCGTCGCGCCCTGGGTCGGCGTCGGGGAGGCGCTTGTGGCGCCAGGCGTTGCCGAAGTGCTACTCGCCGCGGTGTTCTGCGCGGGCTCGTTGCCGCCGACGATCCTGGGCAGGATGTACGCCACGAACAGCACGATCGCGAGCACGAACACGATCAGTGCCACAAGGTGTTTGGGAGAACGGAGCGGCCATCCCCATAGCCTTCGGTAAACCGCTGCACGGCCCCGGTTGGTCCGGATGGGCATTTAGTCGCCTCCTCTCACCTTATGTACGCATCGGTCTCGCGCGGGCCGTCCCGCATGGGTAGTGGCCGACGAGGTGGTGTGTTGTCACGCACTTCGAACCCTCGCGATGGGCGGTAGATCACGTGTACCGGTCGCCCGGCGACCATCTCGGTCTCCGCTGGTCTCGGTGTGACGACTGGATTCGGCTCGTACACGGTGACGTCGTCACGTTGCCGCGGCGCGATAACGCGCGAGGGCACAACGACGGCGTCTTCGCCGCGATCCCAACCACGGTCCGCGACAGGCGACGTGTCGACGATCCGGCTGCTTTGCGCTGGCGGCAAGGCGCCCGCGGGGCCGCGTGCCGCTGGTAAACCACGGTCGTCGGTGCCGCCGGCACCGAGCACGGCCGCTGCCGAAGCACCGATCTCGGTGCGGCCCGCGCCCGCCCTGGGAGTGTTGCGGTCCATGCGTTCCGCGCTCGCGGCAACGGGATTCGTGGCCTCCGGGCGGGGACGGCGACCGTCGCGACGGACCACCGGCTCGTCGTCGTGGTCGCCCTCGCGGACGTTGTCCCAGAACTCGTCCTGCGCGGTGCGCTGGTCGCCCTTGCGGCGGAACCGGCCGAACAACCCCGGTCCCGCGGAAGGCATGGCTCCGCCCACCGCACCGACCGACAGTTCGACCATCTGCCACATCCGGCGCACAGGTCTGCCTATGACAAAGAAGATCACCGTGATCAACGCGGCCAACGCCATCATCGCGATGGTCGGCAGGCTGTCACCGGCGTTGAAGATCGCGTTCAGCAGCAGGACGTGCATCCCCGCGAGGGCCGCGAGGACCAGCACGTTCAGCACCACCGCGGCGCCCGCGCGGGCGACCTTGCGCAGCAGGTCGTGGTACAGGATCGCGATCAGCCCGATCAACGGTGTGGCCAGCAGGAAGATCCGCAGCAGCACCTGGGCGAGCAGGATGCCCAGCTTGGCGAACAGCTGGAACAGCGAGTACACGATTCCTTGGAACAGGGCCAGGAATCCCGCGCCGGTCCGGCTGCCGTCGGTGCCGGTGAAGTAGCCCTTGGTCGGGCCGAGCTTGGTCGCGATCTCCTTGTACTTGGCCTTCTTGGCCTCCAGCGCGGCCTGGTCGACCGTGTCGGTGGAGTCGAACTTGGTCCACGCCTGCGCGGCCAGCAGTTCCTGGCCGAACTGCTTGGCCTCCGGCGCGTCCTCGCTGCCGAACTCGCCACGCAGCCAGTTCTGGTAGACGACCTTGTCGTGCAGCGCCTCTGGCAAGGCGTGCAGGTCGGCCTCCGGCGCGTTGTCCGCGAGGAAGCCCGCTTGGATCTGCGTTGTCTTGGACAGGAAGCGCTCTTCCACTTCCTTGTACAGCGGACCGACGATGACAAAGGACGTGGCGACCCACATGGCTGCCAACGCCCACAACCCGCGCCGCGACACCGTCGCCAGGTCGCCGCGCCAGATGTAGCGGAACAACAGCACAGCCAGGATGACCGCGGCCAGGCCGAACCACTTCAGGTAAATGTTGTCGTAGAACAGCTTCGTGGCGCCGTCGATGGCGGTGTCGAGCGGGCCCATCAGCTCGTCGTAGGCCAGCGCATAGTGCACGCCGTTGGTGGCCGCGACGAAGTTCTTGCCCACGTCGAACAACTGGTTGCCCATCCAGTTGCCGATGGTGGCGTCCGGGTCGGTGATCGCTTTGCCCAGCGCGCCACAGCTCTCGTCGTAGACGTGCCAAACCTGGCCTGCGTAGGCGTATTGGCCGTAGATCGAGCCGGGGGTGCCGTGGGACGGACGGGGTGCGTCGAGTGCCGCGACCATGCCCGCGGTCGGGCGTCCGGGGTTCGGGGCGTTGTCGCAGTCCTGCGCGACGGCCGTCGGGGCGAAGACGACGAGCTGGAGACCGAGAATCGTGGCGACGGTCAGGAAAGCCTTACGCCGCCCACGCTTCGGCAGCGGCCAAGCGCGTCTGCGTCGGCGTCGCGCTGTCAGAAACAGCGCGACGCCGACCACCACCACGACCAATGTCATCATGCGGCGTCTTCCTGCCCGGGCTTCTTCGGCGGTGCCCCACCTCCGACCGGCTGCTCAACCGGCTCTTCGGTCAGGCCCAGTTCGAAGTCCGCTTCCAGTTCGAACTCGTCGTCCGCGTCGGCGTACCGCGTCGGCGGTGCCGGCTCGGGTTCCGGCGCGTGCTGCTGCGCCGCTTCCCCGGCACGGGCCGGGTCGCGCAGGGCGTCCGGCGTCGTGTCCATGGCGGTACGGAAGTGATCCAGATGCGGCCCGGAGAAGTCGGCCCGGATGCGCTCCACACCGCCCGCACCGTCCGCGAAGATGAACTGCCGCGGGGCACGGTCCTTCTCCAGCTCGGTGCGCTGCGCCGGGCGACGGCCGAGGCTGGCGACCACCTGCTCGTAGCCCGCCCCGATCGGCACCTTCAGCAGCCGCAACGCGTCCGCCTGCGCGGCGTCGTCGTCCAGCCTGCCGACGAACACCGAGTCCAGCAGCGAGACGAAGCCCTGGATCTTCAGGAAGTCCGCGGGGATCTGGCTGGACAGCAGGACACGCACGTTCCACTTACGCGAGTCACGGGCGAACCTGTTCATCAGCACGCGACCGGTCGGCACCTCGGAGAGGAAGAACGCCTCGTCGATCCAGACGCCCTTGCGCAAGTCCTTGGGGCGCTCGTAAATCGACCTTTGGGTGAGCCACGCGGCGAGGTTGAGCAGCTCGACACCGAGTGCCTCGGCGTCGGTCCAGTGCTCACGCCCGACGCCGTCCTTCGGCAGGGTCAGACCGGCCATGGTCAGCACGGTCAGCCTGTCGTCACGGACCTCGTTGTACGGGTCCGCGTCGGCTTCCGGGATGAGCAGCGACATGCGCTCACGCATCTCGTCGAGGAAGTCCGCGACGACCACCGCGTGCTCGCGGTGCTCGCTCGCGTCACGCCGCAACGCCTCGAACACCATGCCCGGGTGGGCGTCGAACCGGCCACCGACCGTCCGGACCGCGCGCAGCAGCACGATCCTGGTCTGCGGCAAGCGCGCGACTTCGTACGGCAACAACCCGGTGAGCACGTCGAGAACGAGGCGTCGGCGGGTTGCCGCGGCGAGGGCTTTCTCCCGGCGCCAGGCGCGTTCGGGATCGTCCTCGTCCATGAAGTGCTCGATCATCGGCTCGGCGACCACGCGGTACGGGTTCAAGATGCCCGGTTGCGCGTTGAGCAGGTTGATCGGCCGGGCGTACGGCCGCAGCTCAGGCAATTCGCACAGCCTGGCCAGCGGGCCGGACGGGTCGAGGATCGTCCAGTAGGCACCGGAGCGCAGCGTCTTGTAGACGATTCCGCCGCCAAGGAAGGACTTTCCGCCACCGAGACCGGCGACCATCGCGGTCAGCCCCGAGGAGTCACGCAGCTCCTGCGCCATCCACGGGTCCCATGCGACCGGGCGCCGCGTCGCCGTGCAGGTCTCGCCGAGCAGAATCCCGCGCCGGTCACCGACTTCCGCTGTCGCGGTCGGCACGGCGGAGGCCGCCCACATCACCGAGCCACGCCGCAGATAGGCCGCGGACGCCAGCGGCTCACCCGGGATGAACTCGCGCGCCATCGCGTACTGCGACTCGGGGTGCTCGATCGCGATCTTCGGCTTGTACAGATCCAGCAGCTGCTGGGCAAGCCGCAGCGCGTCCCGTTCGGTCGGGCCGGAAACCGCCAGGCGCCACCAGGATCGGACGCGGGTGGCCAGCGCGGTGAACCCGGTGGTCATCTCGTCGTCGATCTCCAGCACGCGGGAAGCCTGCCGTGCCAACGACTGCGGCGGTTCCAGGCCGTGCTCGTCGGTGTAGTGCTTGACCTGCGAGCGGACCTTGTTCATCTGCCGGGCCAGCTCGCCCTGCACTTCTTCCGGCCTGCGCACGTAGATCCGCGCGGACCACTCCACGTTCGCGGGCAGGCGGTCGGAGCGCTGCACCCACGGGTCGTCGATCTCCGGGATCTGCAGGCCGTGCATCAGGCCGACGGTCAGCACCGCCACATGCCTTGTCACGCCTGCGTTGGAGCCCGTCCGCCCACGAACCGTCACGGTCGGCGAGTACGGGTCCTGATGGAAGTCCGCCGCGTCGGTGAAGCTGGCCAGGTCCTCCGGTTCCCACGCGGCGCCCGGCACGGCCGGCATGTTGCGCGGCGCGGGCAGGCCGAGCGAGCAGGACCGGTGCATCAGCCAGGACATCTCCTCGGCCGTGGCAGGCCGGCCTTCCAGTCCGGCCGAGCCCATCACCTGGTCGAGGTGCTCGACCTCGCTGTCCAGCGCGACCAGTTCGGCGTCCACCGCGTCCGGGAAGATCTTGCGCAGCAATGGGGCGGCCCGTTCGACCGCCCTGTCCACCATGTTGCGCGTCTGCACCTGGACGCCGAGATAGACCTCTTTCTCGGCCATCGATCGGCCCATCAGCTGCTGCTGCTCGCCCACGAGGTAATCGTCGAACGAAAGCGCGCCTGGAACATCCGGCAAACGACCGACTGCGTTGTGCACGTGCGCCTCGGCCCACATCCGGATCGGATACGGCCGCGCGGTCACGCGCAGGTGCAGCCAGCGGCCATGCAACTCCGCGTACTGGCCCGCGATCGCGGCGATCAGGTCCTGGCGTTGCGAATCGCTGCGGAACGACCAGCGCTGCGGCGCCAGCCGGTACCACGCGTAGACGTCCGTGCCCGTGCGCAGCAGGTGCCCGTCGATGCTGCGGGCCATGATCTCCGGCGTGTACTGCGGAATGCCCTGTTCGCCAGGCAGCCGCTTGTTGCGTTTGGCCGCGGCCTTCGCCTGCGCCTTACGACCGGCCTTGGTGGCCGGCGGTGGGGGCATGAAGTTGTTGTGCCCACTGGCCCTGTGCCGGTGCCTTGGTTGCGGCGCCTCGTAACCCGGCGCCGGTGGCAATGCTCGCTGCTGGCGCGGCTGCGGCGGCTGCTGCTGGTGTTGGTGCTGGGGCGCTGATGGTGGGTCGAATTGTTGCAGTGGCTGCCTCTGCGAGGCCCCTGGTGTGTCGAACGGGTGCGGCTGCCTCGCCTGGTCCCGGTCGGCCCGGTCAGGCCCGGGCTTGCGTCGGCGTGCGAACACCGCTGACCTCCCGCCTGTGTTCTTTCACGCGGCCACGTTTCTTGACTTTCGGCCGCGGCCGTTGAGCGTTCACCCTCACGCGGGTCGCACTGACCGCGCCGCCTTCTCCGGCGCTGATCTCCCGTGGTGCGGTGAGTTCGCGGCTCCACATCGCGAGCACGGCACCAAGAGGACGCTCGTGGCTGATTCGAGAGCAGATGAAACGGGTGATCAGCACGGTGACGACCAGACCCCACCCGGTGCTGAAGAAGCCGAAACCGATACCCATCCACCGCTCGACGGTCATCGTGATGAGGAAGACGACAACGCCGACACCCCATGCCACATACCGGGCACGCCAAGGGAACGTCGCCTTCGGCGGCCCGAGCCACACCGCGTCGACGCGGTATACCTCGTCGTCTGTACGAATCCGCACGCGATCAGGCCCGGAACAAACTGGCGATCCATTCGCCGATGTCCTGACCGGCACTGGTGGTCACCGCCAGTCCGATGATCGCGAGCGCGATGATGACACCGCCGAGCCTGCGCATCACACCGGCGTTGTCACCTTTGCCGCCACCGAGCCACAACAGCAGTATCGCGACCACGAGCAGCAGCAACGGCACCAGGTTGTTGAGGATCCATTCGCGGACCCCGCCTGTGCCCAGGCCCTTCTGGTCTTGAGCGAGGGTGATCAGGGCCGTCATCATCTCGAACTCCCAAATACGACGAGCGAAGCGGAACCGGGTCCCGCTGTGCCTATCGAGTAGAACATGTCGGCTTCACGAGGTGTAGTGGGCAGCGAACGCACCGTAGATCCAGTTCGACCTCCTGCCGGGTGGCCGGGGCGTGTGTATGACCACCCCCCATGATGGGGTGGCGGGAGGCGTCCGTATGCAATGACCACCCAATTCGCCCAACCTCCTGCGGAGTTCACCCGCCCGACCGACCTATGCTCACCCTTGGTGCGGCAAGTCACGGGCTCGTCAGAGTCTAGCCGACGGGCAATCCCCCGATCGGCCCAGCCAACGGTCACGCACCGGCGCAGGTCACCGGTGTCCAGAGAGGACCGAACCCGAGGTCAGGGCCTCGATCAGGTGAAATTCGAACCCAGTGTGAGACGTCTTCGTAATCGTTCACGCATGATCGTTGATCTCTCGAACATGCGTTCGATTATACCGCCGGTGAATACGAGTTCGGATTCAGGCGAACTTCTCACGTACGGTGATCGATTTCGTTGAAGATCAACCAGGAAAGCGGACAGAAACTGGCCTGAATCGGTCCTATGTTGTTGTCATGCACCGCTTCTCTTGGACCGATGTCTGCGCCCGACGCCTCGCCCGGCACGGGTTGAGCGTTCCACTGGCCGGAGGGCCGGTGGACGTGGTCAGCGCGATGGCCGGCACGCACGCGCAGGTCCAATCGGCTGCGGAACTGGGGATCGCGCTGCGGATGGACGGGGCGACGCGAGCCGACGTGCAGCAGGCGCCCGGTCTGGTGAAGACGTTCGGTCAGCGCGGCACTGTTCATCTACTGCCCGCTTTGGAGTTACCGCTGTGGCTCGGTGCGTTGTCCGCGATTCCACCAGGGCCGACTCCGTGGGACGAGAACGTGCGGATGACCGACGAGCAGACCGAAACAGTGTTCGCGGCGATCGGCAAGGCACTCGACGGCAAGGAGCTGACCGTCGACGAGCTCACCGAAGCGCTGGTCGACCTGGCCGGGCCGTGGGCAGGCGACCGGGTCATGCCCGCGTTCCAGGATCTCTGGCCGCGGTGGCGGACGGTGACTCACCTGGCCGCTGCCCGTGGCGTGCTTTGCTTCGGCGCCAACAAGGGCCGCAAGGTCACGTACACCAATCCAGGCGTCAGCCCGGCTCCCGCGCAGCAGGCGCTTGAGCACGTCGTGCGCAGTTACCTGCGGTCGTACGGACCTTCGACGCCGCAAAGGTTCGCGCATTGGCTGAGCGCGCCGATCAAGTGGGCGACCGAGGTGTTCGCGTCGGTCGAGCTCGAACAGGTCGAGGTCGAAGGTGAGCCCGCGTGGGTGCTGCCCGGCGACTTGGCCGTGCCTGAAGTCACCGAATGCGTGCGGTTGCTGCCTTATTTCGACGTGTACTCGTATCGCGTGGGCAATCAGCCGCCGTCGTTGCTGTATCCCGGCAAGGCCAAGGACCGGGTGATGCGGGGCAACTTCCAGAACCTGATCGTGAACGGCACGGTCGCCGGGCTGTGGCACCAACGCAAATCCGGCCGCCGGGTCGACATCACGGTGGAATCGCTGGTGAAGCTGACCAAGAAGCAACGCGCCGAGCTTGACGAGCAAGCTCAGCGCGTTGGCCAGATCATCGGCGCCACACCGACTGTGACGTACGGTCCGGTCACAGTGGGCAGTCACGCCTAGTGTGAGGGACGGGCGGGTTCCGGCGGCGTGAACGTGGTGATCGCCGGCGCCATTTCCTTGTCGCTGAACGTGTCCAGGAAGAGCACATTCTGGTAGGTGCTGCCGTACGAGGCCGCCGCGGCGTTGAGCTTCACCGGTGCGGTGTCCGGCCAGCGACCGGTGTCCACCTTGTGCAGCAACGTCTTCAGCGCTGTCAGTTCCTCGGCGGCACTGAATCCACAGTGTCCACCGCGGCCGACGTACAACTGCCGGATCCGGTCAGGACGGTCGACTTGTTCGGCGTACCACCGTGCTTGGTCCGCGACCGCGCCACCGTCACCTGTGCTGTGCAGCGTCACGATCGGGACGGGCATCCGTCCACTGGGAACGGTGTAGCGGTACATGTACGCCATCGCACGGGGATCCGGCGCGATTCGCGGGGCCTTCGCCAGCTTGGCCAAGTCCTCGTCCAGGCTGAGCCCAGCGGTCTCGTAGGCCTTCTTGACCTCGTCGCGGAGAACGGACTTGCTGAGCAGGCGGCGGTAGTCGACGCCGATGTTGAAGGACGGGTTGCCGCCCGCACGCCGTTCCAGATCCTCCCGGCCGCCTTGCGGTCCCATGCCCCAGATGTACGCGCCGTAGATCCACTTCGCCTGCTCGGCGATCTTGTCCGTCGGCTCCGGCTCGTGAGGGCTGTACCAGCCCGGGATGTTGCCGAAGGCCGCGGCCAACGCGATCCTGGCGCGTCCTTTGTCGTCGTTCTGCGCGCCGAGCACCGCGTTCTTCAACGCCTCGCTGCTGGCTGCCGGGTCGCGGGCCTTCACGAGATCGATGTCCTGCCCTTCGGCCAGCAGGGTTTTCACCGTGAAGGTGATGTCGAGTGCGGTGTTCCACGTGCCCTGCGGGTCGTATTCACCGCACATCCCCAGCACACCAGCGAACCGGCCCAGGTTGCGTTCGGCGAGCTGCACCGCGATTCCGCCGCCCATCGAGGTGCCGGTCGCGATTGTCCGGCGCGGCTTGCCGACGTTGGCCTCGAACCAGTCCAGCAACGCGATCTGGTCGCGCAACGCGGGTTCGATCGCCAAGCCGTAGAGGCCTTCGAAGTCGGACGCGGCCAGCGCGAAACCGTTTCGCAGCAACCACTCTGGCGTGTCGTAAAGACGGTTGGACAGCAGCGTCTCCGGTGGAGCCGTCCCGTCCGGGTAGTACCCGTGGCTGTAGAGCAGAAGCGTGCCGTTCCAGTTGGACGGAACCTCGACGCGGTACTTGACCCCGCCGATCTCCCCTTCGTGATGCTGAATCTGGGCTTGCGCCGCCATCGCGGGCGTGGCCAGAGCGACCATGCCCGCGATGACAGCGATGACTAAGCGCTTCATCAGGCGTACACAGACTTCCCGGTCTCCAGCAGGGACTTGAGGTCGCTGAGGACCTCGGCCCAGCCGCCACCCGCGCCGTCGATGTTGCCCGCGACCTGCTCGGCGGTCTGCGGCGCGCCCGTGACGTCGTGGGTCACCGTGAGGCAGCAGACGCCGTTCTCCTTCTCGACGATCTCGAACGTCAGCGTGGTCGCCTCTCCTCCCAGCCAGGTCGCGCGCCACGTCTGCACCAGCTTGTGCGGTGGATCGACTTCGAGCACCTCACCCTCGATGATCACGTCCGGCCCACCCTGTTCCTTCATGGCATCGCTGGCCAGGCCGCGGTAGGCGCCGCCGACGCGCAGGTCGTACTCGACGGGCGCCTGGTAGCCGTACTTCACCGTCCACTCGGGCTGGGTGATGGCGTCCCAGATGGTCTGCGCGCTCGCCTTGATGTAGACCCGGTTCATCTGCACGGTCTTGGCGGTCGTCATCGGTCTCTCCAATTCGGCTTTGAGGTCGGCCAGCGCGGCGACCTGCTGCAACGTGTACTTGTCGATCCACCGGTCGTGGATCAGCCGGATCGGGACGGCGTTGAGGAAATGCAGCTTCTCCCGTCCCTGGCGGCGAGTGACCACAAGACCGGCTTCTTCGAGCACTTTCAGGTGCTTCATCACGCCGAACCGCGTCATCTCCAGCTCGGACTCAAGTTCGGTGAGCGTCCTGCCGTCCCGGAGGAACAGCAGGTCGAGCAGGAAACGACGGCTGCGGTCGGCCAGCGCCTTGAACACCCGGTCGTCGTCCTCGGTCACACGAGAGACCATATGTGACCAAAAGGTCACATGTCAACGGCCGAGTGCGTCGCGGGGGTCGAAACCGGACACGGACAGCCCGATCACGAACGCCGCCGCGGCTTCCAAGATCGCCGCCCGGCTCAGCGGGCCGGCGTGCGCCGGAGTGCAGCCGATGTCCGTGACCAGGCCTTTCACGACTTCAAGGGCTTCGGGGTCGTCCCCGCAGATGGGCACGAGCTTGCGCGGGTCGTCACGCCACACGGCCTCGTGGCAGAGGTTGAAGGCCTTGACCACCCGGGCTTTCGGCGCCAACTCGGCAACCTCGTGCGCCATCGATGCCCGGACCGTCCACTCACCCGGGACGACGGAGTTCGTGCAGTCGATGAGGACCTTGCCGCTCACGTCGACGGCCCGGAGCGTGTCCGGCACGCCTTCGGCCAGGACCGCCAGCAGGATCACATCGCCGAAGGCAGCGGCTTCGGCGAATTCGCCTCGATGGCTGAGCTTGGTCTGATGCCCGGCCTTGGTCCACAGCCCGCCGAGCCCGTGCGCCATGTTGCCGGCGCCGAGAATTCCGATTCGCATGCGTCCGAAGCTAGGGAAACCGTTGGTTACCAAACGGTTCCCCGCTCCGGGACTACCTCATTGAGCCGGGGTGATGTGGCTCAGCACGCACAGCCAACGACCGTCCCGGCGAACGAAGACATCAGTGGTCCACTCGTCCGCGTCGAATTGCCGGCCCTGGTGATGCGCCGTGTTCGTCACCCGCGCGGTGATGATCGCGGTGTCGCCGTAGAACTGGACTCGCGGCTCGCTGATCATCTGCATCGCCGAATGCGTCAGAGCTCCAGAGGCGACCATGGCCAGGAACTGCTCCTTCGGCGAGACGCCGCTCTCGGAGACGATCACCCACTCGTCGGCCATGAACGAGCCGATCAGGGCGGCGTCATTGGACACGATCGCGGCGGCCCACTCTTGCGAAAAAGCGACCAGGTCGGCCTCTTCCATGACCGCGAGTCTAGGCGGCGAGGTTCAGCTGCCAGGAAACTCCGAAACGGTCGTTGATCCAGCCGAACTTCTTGCTGAACCCGTGGTCGCCGAGCGCCATCAGCACCCCGCCACCCTCGGACAGCGCCGCGTACAGCCGGTCGATCTCGGCCTCGTCGGCGCAGTTGACGAAAAGCGACACAGACGGCGTGAAGGTGAAGGCATGCGCGGCCGGACTGTCGATGCACATGTACTGTTGGCCCGCGAGCGTGAAGATGGCCTGCACCACGCTGCCTTCCTTGCCAGGACCGTCGGCGCCGTATCGGCTGATCGACACGATCTCCGCGTCGTCGAAAAGCGATGTGTAGAACGTCATCGCCTCCTCGGCCTTGCCCTCGAACATCAGGAACGTGTGGATCTTCTGCTCGGCCACGGCGCCTCCAGTAGCTGTCGCTTATATAAGTAGAGACTGTACCATGCAGACTCCTACGCATGCTTCTTGCCGACTGCCCCGCCCGGCTGGCGTTCGACATCGTGTCCAACACCTGGAACGCCGTGGTGATCTGGGCACTGAAAGACGGTCCGCGGCGGCACACCGAACTGCGCGAGCGGATCGGTGGGATCAGCGCCAAAGTGCTCACCGAAACCCTGCGCCGGCTGGAGGAATACGGCCTGATCACGCGGGGATACGAGCTGACCGACCTCGGGCGGACCATGCTCGTGCCGATCGAGGCGATGGGGCAGTGGGCGTACGAGCACGGCGAACAGGTCGCGGTCGTAAGGTAAGCGCCATGCTTGGTTTCTCGACGCTCGGATGCCCTGGCCTGCCGCTGGCCGACGTTGCCGCGCTGGCCCGCAAGTACGGCATCGGGTTGGTTGAGTTGCGGTGCGCCGCCGACGAGCCGGTGCACGTCGGTCTGTCCAAGGCGGAGAAGGACGCGGCTCGCAGCGCGCTCGACGGGCTCGGGATCACCGCGCTCGCGTCGTACTATCGGCTTTGCGACGACGACGTGTCGATCCTCGCCGACCACGTCGAACTGGCACACGACCTGCAGGCTCCGGCGATCCGGATCTTCCCCGGCCGGTCACCGGGAACGTCGGTGGACCTGGCCGCCGAGCGGCTCGCCAAAGCGGCCGAGATCGCCGAAGGCGTCACCCTGCTACTCGAGACGCACGATCTTTTGTTGCGTGGCAAGGAGATCGCGGCAGTGCTCGCCGGTTCGGGCGCGACCGGCGTCGGCGCGATCTGGGACGCGATGCACACCTGGCGGGCAGGCGAGACACCGGCCGAGGCAGCGGAGGCTTTGCTGCCGTGGCTTGGCGAACTGCAGTTGAAGGACGCGGCTTCGGCGACCGACCGCAGGCCGATGGTCCCAGGGACCGGAACCGTGCCGATCAAGGAAACCCTGGCGGCCGCCAAGGATTTCACCGGCCCGATCGTGCTGGAACACGAGACGAAGTGGTACTCCGACGCGGCGCCGTTCGAGGAGTCGCTGGCCGCGTTCGTGAACCTTATGAAGCAGTAGCCAACCCAGGATTTTCCTTGAGCGCCCCGGCGAATCGCCGCACCACACCCGCAAGTTCGGGCGACGGCGTGGACACATCCGCGTCGAGGACAAAGTGGCCAGGCACGACATCGGTCGCCCCACGCGCGGCCAGCAAAGGCCGCAACGCATAGTCGATCGCGACAAGATGCCCTTGCGTGCCACCGTTTGCCAACGGCAGCACCACCTTGCCGGTCAGCGCGGTCTTCCGAAGCAGATTCAGCAACGACTGCACCAGACCGCTGTACGCCGCACGGTAAACCGGACTCGCGACAATCACACCATCCGCACGGTCAACCAGATCAATCGCATTGCGAATAGCCGGATCAAGAAGGTCGCCGCTCAGCAACGCAACCGTCGGCAGGTCCCGTACGGACAACAGGTGCACTTCGTGGCCCTTGAGCAGATCGGACACCTGCCGGAGCAGCACGGCCGTCGGCGCCTCCGGCGAAGGACTGCCCGACACGATCAGAATCGTGGCCATGGCCGATCGTTTGTCGCTTGTGGACATCATCGCTCCCGGTCGGTGACCGACTGACGCCGCCGAGTAAAGCCCGGCGGCCAACACACCGGCAACCAGTTCCGAACCGTGAGATACCCTTGGCAAGCGGACGAGTCGGCAGGGCGGCCGCGACGATTCGAAAGAAAGTCGAGGAAAGTCCGGACTCCACAGGGCAGGGTGGTTGCTAGCGGCAACCCGAGGTGACTCGCGGGACAGTGCCACAGAAAGCAAACCGCCTTGGCCAACGGCTGAGGTAAGGGTGAAACGGTGGTGTAAGAGACCACCAGCACCCCGGGTGACCGGGGTGGCTAGGTAAACCCCACCCGGAGCAAGGCCAAGAGGGCGCCCGCGGGCGCCTGCGCAGGCGATCGAGGGCTGCCCGCCCAAGCCTGCGGGTAGGCCGCACGAGCCTGCCGGCAACGGCAGGCCTAGATGGATGGCCGCCGCCCGGGGCGACCCGGGTACAGAATCCGGCTTACATGCCGACTCGTCCGCCTCCGCTCTGGGCGCCCTTGCTCGGTTGCTTCGCAACCTCGCTGGGTCGCTTCGGATTATTTTGGGGGGCCGAGCCCCCAAACCCCCACGGTGCTAGCTCCTTCTGACCCAGCGCTGGGTACTTTTCGCTTGAACCAGCAGGCGCGGCTTCGCCGCGTCATGCCCGCCGGTGGGCCAGCTCGGTTTTGGACCGAGCCGCGCCCCTCCGCAGTGCGAATTCCTTCTGGCCCAGCCCTGGGCACGTTTCGCCTGGACCAACAGCGCGGCTTCGCCGCCCTCACGCCCGCCCGGTGGGCCAGTTTCGGTGTGCGGCCAAGCCCTCAGCCTCCGCACTACAAGCTCCGTCTGACCCAGCGCGGCGTTTTGGCAGGCGCGGCTTCGCCGCCCTGACAGCCCGTCGGTGGCCCAGTCCAGTTTGGGCAGGCCCCTCGCCCTCCCCCGTGCGAATTCCCTCCGAACCAGCCCTGGGGCACGTTTCGCCTGAACCGGTGAGCGCGGCTTCGCCGCCCTCACATCCACCGGCGGGCCAGTCCCGTTTCGGGGCCGGCTCCATGCCTCCCGGTGTGAGTTCCTTCGGGCCCCGCCCTGGGCACGTTTCGCCTGGCCCACCAAGCACGGCTTCGCCGCCCCTCACGCGTCCGCCGATGGACCGGCTCGGTTTGGGCCGAGCGCCCACACCTCCGCCGTGCGAGTTCCTTCTGGGACCAGCCCTGGGCACGTTTCGCCTGAACCGGCGAGCGCGGCTTCGCCGCGAAGGCGGCTTGTCGCGGCGAAGGGATCATCGGCAAATCTAGTTATCCACAGGCACCGCTCAGCCCTCTGTTGATCAGGCCCCACCGATAGACTGGACAGGGGACGCCCCCCGGGAGCGGTGGGGGATGCCTGGGGGCTGGTGGGGCTGTCTGGGTCATCTGGGGCGGCGTCGTTTTGGCTGTGGTGAAGCGCTCCGTTCGGGGCCCTTTTCCTTGGCGGCCTGCCTGTCAGCGAAGTGAAATCCTTCAAAGGGAACTGGGCTGGTCACCTGTGAGGTAGCGCTGCAAGGTTGGGCCGAGCCAGTGGACGACGGCTTCCTTGTCCATTTCCACTACGGGTGGGAATTCCAGGATGTAGCGGCACAGTGCGAAGCCCAGGACCTGGGTTGCCACCAGACCTGCCCGGACCGGGATCTCGTCGAGGCCGATCGCGGCGAAGGCCGAGCCCAGTTGTGTCGCACAGATCGACCGCATTCGCTCGGCCGCCGCCGGATTCGTCACGCCTGCTCTGAGCAGGGCCATCATTGTTTCGCTTCGCTCCCAGCGGGTGAGCACGTGCCGGGCGAGCGTCGAGCCGATCTCGTCTCGGGGGATCGCAGTCAGATCCGGGAGGCGTAGGTCGAACTCGGCCGCTGTGGCGAAGAGCTTTTCCTTGTTGCCGTAGTAGCGCATCACCATCGCTGGGTCGATGCCCGCGTCCGCCGCTATGGCTCTGATGGTTGCGCGTTCGTATCCGTCCGCGGCGAAGCGCTCGCGCGCCGCGTTGAGGATCGCTTCCCTGGTCACGTCCGATCTGCGGGGCATGTCAACAAGTGTAGGCCAACACCTGTTGACATTCCATCCCGCCGGGGTCTACCGTGAAATTCAACAAGCGTTGACCAAGGAGGGAATCATGAACGTCGTCATCGTCGGCGCAGGTCCGACCGGCTTGATGCTCGCCGGCGACCTTGCCCAGGCCGGCATCGAAGTCACCATCCTGGAACGGCGGGCCAGCACCGAGGCGAACACGACCAGGGCCTTCGGCGTGCACGCGCGCACGCTCGAACAACTCGACATCCGTGGGCTTGCCGACAGGCTGCCCGGTCAGAAAGTGAGCGGCGTCCGGTTGTTCGCCAAGGCGCGGATCGATCTGAGCTCGCTGCCCACCAGGTTCAACTACCTGCTGATCACGCCGCAGTACGAGGTCGAGAAGCTGCTACGGGAACGCGCCGAACGGCTGGGCGTCAAGATCGAACACGGCCAGGAGGTCATCGGTCTCAGCCAGAACGCCGACTCGGTCACGGTCAAGACCACGACCAGCACCTGGGAAGCCAAGTACGTCGTCGGCACCGACGGTGTCCGCAGCAAGGTTCGCGAGCTCATCGGCCTGCCGTTTCCCGGCAAGTCCGTGGTGAAGTCGATCATGCTGGCCGACGTCCGGCTCGACACCCGCCCGCAGGAGGCCGTCACTGTCAACGCTGTCGGCGACGGGTTCGCGTTCATCGCCCCCTTCGGCGACGGCTGGTACCGGGTTTTCGCGTGGGACCGGCGCAAGCAGGTCGACGACAAGGCGCCGCTGGAACTCAGCGAGGTCCGCGAAGTCACCAAGCGTGCTCTCGGCACGGACATGGGCATGCACGATCCGCGCTGGATGTCACGGTTCCACAGCGATGAGCGGCAAGTGCCCACGTACCGCAAGGGTCGCGTGTTCCTCGCCGGCGACGCGGCGCACTGCCACTCACCCGCGGGCGGTCAAGGCATGAACACCGGTATTCAGGACGCCGCCAATCTCGGGTGGAAGCTGGCCGCGGTCCTCAATGGTCACGCGGATGAGCAACTCCTTGACACGTACCAGGAAGAACGTCATCCGGTTGGCAGGGCCGTGCTCCGCAGCAGTGGCGCGATCATCCGTCTGGCGATGGTCAAATCCAAGGCCGGCCAAGCTATTCGCAACGCGATCTGCGGTTTTCTGCTCAACAAGGCCAAGATCAGCAGGAAGGCCGCCGGCCAGATCTCGGGCATCGACATCCACTACGGCGGCAAGACGCGCGCGTCGGACATCGAGCTGGAGACGGGCCGGCTCTTCGAAGCCTTGCGAGGCGGGCGTTTTGTGCTCGTCACGAACGAAGCCCGGGACACCCCGGACTTCGTCACCACGGTCAAGCCTAAGAACCCGGTGGCACAACCGATTCTGGTCCGGCCGGACGGTTACGTCACTGACTGGGATGATGCGAAATATCGTTGACCAACCGCACCGAGGCGTTGCCGTCCGGATAGAACTCCACAATGGACAGCGAGGCCAGGTCTAGGTGCAGCCGGTAAAGCAGCGCCGGCCCGGCGTCCAAACCCAGACGCAGCAACGATTTGATCGGCGTGACGTGGCTGACCACGATCACTGTCCCGCCACCATGTTCCGAGACAAGCTCGTCACGGACCTTGCGGACCCGGCGATGCACTTCGTCGAAGCTCTCGCCACCGGGCGCCGGGACTGACGAATCGCTCAACCATCGGCCGTGCAGTTCGGGATCACGCTCGGCGGCTTCGCTGAACGTCAATCCTTCCCACGATCCGAAGTCCGTCTCCGTCAGGCCATTGTGGACAACGACCGCGCCACCGGTCGCGTCGGCGACAGCCTGAGCGGTCTGCTTCGCCCTCCCCAACGGCGAAGAAACGATCGGCGTTGACGAGTCCACAATGCTCATCGACGCCAACCGGGCCGCCGCGGCAAGTGCTTGCTTCTCCCCCACTGGTGTCAATGGGGCCTCACCGCGCCCGGAATACCGGCGCTCCACCGAAAGCGGCGTCTGACCGTGCCGCAGCAGGAGGATCCGCGTCGGTGTTCCTTGGGCGCCGGTCCACTTCGCCGGGGTGGGTGTGTGCGAGGCCGACGCCTGGGCGTCCATCGCCTGGTTGGCCAGCCGGTCGGCTTCTTTGTTGCGCTCGCGGGGAATCCATTCGTACGTCACCCGGGTGAACTGACCGGCCAGCTCACGGGCCTTGGCCGCCAACGGCTGCAGCGCCGGGTGCTTGATCTGCCAGCGGCCGGACATCTGCTCGACGACGAGCTTCGAGTCCATCCGCACTTCGACCTCGTCGGCGGCCAATGCCGCGGCGGCCTGCAGACCCGCGATCAGACCGCCGTACTCTGCGACGTTGTTGGTCGCCACGCCGATGCCCTCGGAGCGCTCGGCCAGCAACTCGCCGTTCGAGGCGTCACGGACAACCGCGCCATACCCCGCGGGGCCAGGGTTGCCCCGGGACCCGCCGTCAGCCTCGACAACAACCTTCACAGTCACAGACCTGACTCCGCCGTACGGATCAGGATCGCGCCGCATTCCTCACAGGTCACGACCTCGTCCGCAGGCGCGGCCTTGATCTGGGAGATCACCACGCGGTCCAGTTCGAGACGGCACGCGCCGCAGCGCCGTGACCGCAGCAGCGCCGCGCCGGTGCCCTTGTGCTCACGGACCCGGTTGTACAGCGCGAGCAGCTGCTCCGGGAACGCGGGCAGCATCGCCTTACGGGTCGCGTTGGCCTTGGCCTCCTGGGATTCGATGTCGGCGAACGCCTCGTCACGGCGGCTCGTCGCGTCCGTCACCGCGGCCTCGGCCTTGGCCAGCTCGGCTTCGGCGTGCTGGGCGTCCATCTCCAACGCCTCACGCCGCTCCATCAGCTCGAGCAGGTCGTCCTCCAGCGCCGCCTGCCTGCGGTGCAGCGTGTCGATCTCGTGCTCGAGGTCGGTCATCTGTTTGGCCGCGACCGTGCCGGACTGCAGCAGCTTGTCGTCCCGCTCGACCCGGGCGCGGACCTGGTCGATCTCCTTCTCCTGCCGTTTGACCTCGCGGTCAAGGTCGTCGAGCTGGGTGGCCACGGCCACCTGCGCGTCCCGCTTGGCCCGTGCCGCCTGCTCGGCCCCGGTGATCTCGTTGATCTCCGGCAGCGTGCGCCTGCGGTGCTCGAGGCGCGCCAGGTCGGCGTCGACCTCCGCGAGGTCCAACAGCCGGCGCTGCACGGCTGGGTCGGCTTTCAACGTGCGGTCCTCCCCGTTCTGGCCGCCCGGAGGGTCCAGGGATCGGTGCGGCGGGTCGATGTGTGAGTTTCGACGTTACCCCCGAAGGCGGCACGCACGACGCCCGCCGCCTGGTCGCACCATGGCCACTCGCTGGCCCAGTGCGAGACGTCCACCAGCGCCGGTGCGTCCGGCGCCGAGTCGATGTGTTCACCGCTCACGTGGTGCCGCAGGTCGGCGGTGACATACGCGTCCACGCCCGCGGCCGTGACCTCGGCGAGCAGCGAGTCACCGGATCCACCACAGATCGCGACCGTCCTAATCAGACGCTGCGGGTCGCCGGCCGCGCGTACGCCCCAAGCGGTTTCGGGCAACGCGTCGGCGACGCGCTGGACGAACGTCTCCAGCGGCTCAGGTTCAGGCAGTTCACCAATTCGCCCAAGGCCCAGCGGCGGTTCCTTCGGGCTCAGCGGCGCAAGCACCGACAGCCCGATCGCCTCGGCCAACGCGTCCGAAACACCCGGGAAGGCCGAATCCGCGTTGGTGTGCGCGCAATACAGGGCGATCCCGGCTCGGATCAGCTTGTGCACAAGGCTGCCCTTCGGCGTGTTCGCCGGAACGCCATGCACACCACGCAGGAGCAACGGGTGGTGCGCGACGATCATGTTCGCGCCGATCGCCATCGCCTCGTCCACAGTGGACTCGGTCGGGTCGACGCAGAACAGCACGCGCCGGACCTCCTCGACCGGATCACCGCACACCAGGCCGATCGCGTCCCACGGTTCCGCCAGTTCAGGCGGGTACGCGGCCTCCAGCGCGGCAACGACTCGGCCAACTGTGCTCACGCGCGAACCTCCACGGGCCAGGAATCCAACAACCGCGCCACCTGCGACGGTGGCCGGACAGCGAGCCGGATGTACTCGGTCGACAGACCTGGGAACGTCTCACCCCGACGGACCGCGATCTTCTTGTCCCGCAGCACTTCCCGCACCTTCACTCCGTCCGGCACGCGGACGAGGACAAAGGGCGCGGTCGGCTCGGCGACGACTTCGATTCCGGCTTCCCGCAACGCGGTCACGAACTCCGCTCGGTAGTCGATCACCGCCCGCGCCGTCTCCTCGGCCTCGGCGACAGCGCCAGGCGAGCAACACGCGGCGACAGCCTCGAGTACGAGTGTCCCCACTGGCCACTGTGGACGGTCAACGGCCAGCCGGGCCAGGATTTCCGGGTTGCCCAGCACGTATCCCGCACGAAGCCCGGCCAACGCCCACGTCTTGGTGAGGCTGCGGAACACCAGCACGTCGGGGTCGCCCGCGAGGGACTCCGGCTCGCCGGGGATGGCGTCCATGAAGGCCTCGTCGACCACGATCAGCCGCCCCGGCCTGGCCAATTGCCGGATCAACGCGGCCGGGTGCGTGACGGAAGTCGGGTTCGTCGGGTTGCCGATCACGACCATGTCGGCCTCGTCCGGCACGAGTTCAGGGCGCAGGACGTAATCGCCGTCGAGCAGCACCCGGTGGATCGGGATCCCGCCGGTCCGCAGGGCGGCCTCGGGCTCGGTGAACGACGGATGGACGATCGCGGCCAAGGCGGGCCGCAGGTTCGGCAGCAGCGCGAACCCCTCGGCCGACCCGTTGAGCACCATGACTTCGTCCGGCGTACGGCCGTGCCGCTCCGCGACCGCGGTACGCGCGGCAAGATCGTCGACGTCCGACGGATACGCCGCCAACCGCTCGAGCGCCGCGGCCAGCCGGTCGTGCAACCAACGCGGCGGAGCCGGCAGCCACACGTTGACCGCGAAGTCCAACATGCCAGGCGCCGTGTCCTTGTCGCCGTGATGGCGAAGATCTTCGCTGGTCATCGCGGCAATACTAATGACACCGATAAGGTTGGCCGTCGTGCACCTGAGTTTCATCTGTACAGGCAACATCTGCCGGTCCCCGATGGCCGCGATCGTCGTGCGCGAGCACCTGCGGCGCGAAGGCCTGGAAGACAACGTCACGATCACCAGCGCGGGCACCGGCAGCTGGCACGTCGGCGACGCCGCGGACAGCAGGGCGCAGAAGATCCTGCTCGACCACGGCTACCCCACCGCGCACGTCGCGGCCCAGGTCGGCGCCGAGCACCTGGCCGCCGACCTGCTGCTCGCGATGGACTCCGGGCACGCCCGTGAGCTGCGTAGGCTGGTCGACGATCCGTCGAAGATCCGGCTGTTCCGCTCGTTCGACCCGGCCGCGACCGGCGACTTGGCCGTCCCGGACCCGTACTACGGCGGGAACGACGGATTCCAGATCGTGCTGGCGATGATCGAGGCGGCCACGCCCGGGCTGGTCGAATGGGTCAAGGAGAACCTGTGAGCTCGGCCGCTGTCGAGGCGGTCACCGAGCTCACCGGGGTCGAGGCCACGTCAGCGCACCGGCTGAGCGGCTCGGTGTACGAGGTCGAACTGGCCGACGGCGATCTTGTCGTGGCCAAACGGCATTCGCAGATCTCGGCCGTCCTGGCCGAGGCGAAGTCGCTCGACTGGATCGCCGAACCCGGCTGCGTGCCCGTGCCCGCGGTGCGGGGGCACAGCGACCATTGGCTGGTGATCGAGCAGATCGAACCCGGGCAGCCCGCGGACGCCGAGGCGTTCGGGCGCGGTCTGGCCGAACTGCACCTCGCAGGCGCGCCCGCGTTCGGTTCACCGCCGCCAGACGGACCAGCAGACGCGTGGATCGGCCTCGCGCCGATGTACAACGGCCCGGTGCACTCGTGGCCGGAGTTCTTTGCCACGCAACGCATCGAGCCGTATCTCCGGCGTACGACGTTGCCCTGGGCGCCTTTTGAGGCGGTGTGCGCCCGCTTGCCCGACCTCGTCCCCGACGAGCCGCCCGCTCGGCTGCACGGCGATTTGTGGTCGGGCAACGTGCATTGGGCCACGGACGGTCGCGCCTGGCTGATCGATCCCGCCGCGCACGGCGGTCATCGGGAGACCGATCTCGCGATGCTGCAACTGTTCGGCTGCCCGATGCTGGACCGAGTGTTGGGTGCGTATCAGGAGATGTACCCGCTCGCCGACGGCTGGCAGGCCCGTGTTCCGTTGCACCAACTGTTCCCGCTGCTTGTGCACGTCGTGCTGTTCGGCGGCGGTTACGCCAGCCAGGCGCTTTCCGCGGCTAGGGCAGCGCTGCGGTGAGCTCGACCTCGACCAGCTGCCCGGGATAGCCGAGCTGGGCGACGCCAAGCAGCGTGCTCGCTGTGGTGAAGGCCTCAGCGAGCCCGGACTCGTTCAGCCGGGCCCAGGCGACGGCAAGGGTCTCTCGTTCATTGCTGACGACGTAGATGACTGAGCGGACGACGTCGCTGGGCTTCGCCGCCACGGCTGAGAGTGCGGTCAGGGCGTTGGCGGCGACGGCGTCGATCTGGGCTTCAAGGCCGCCTTCTACGACCTTGCCTTCCTTGTCGAGTGGGCACTGACCTGCGAGGTAAGCGGTCCGGCCGGTCTCGACCACGGTGATGTGGTGGTAGCCGGGCGTCTGGTGCAGCTCGGGCGGATTGATCCGGTTGATCCCCATCGGCCCATCATCGCCGTGATCAAGGATCAGGTGCGAGACCCTTTAGCCCCGGGTCGTTGTTGTGCAAACGCGCCTACGGCTTGCCGCCTCCCGAGACCAGGACATCCCCCGCCACTCCCGGCAGGGCTCCGTCAAAGTCGATTTGTGCTGGTGGGTGTGGGGATTCCGAGCAGGGTGAGTGGCCGGGTGATGTCGCGGGCCATGGCGCGCGGGGCTTGGGCGATGGTGGTGGTGCCGGTC
>JOAA01000057.1 GCA_000720375.1 Rhodococcus rhodnii
CGCCAAAGGCCTCCGCCACATGGCACGCAACCCACTCCAACCACTAGCCCTACTCGGAATCCCCACCTAACAACACAAAACGACTTTGCCGACCCCCTGCCCATCCCGGGGGGCGTCCCCGATCCCATTCTACCGGGGGTAAGGCCTGGTCAAAGGGGTTACTGGCCGGTTGTGGACAGGTGGCGGCGCGAACGGAAGATCCTCTCGGAGATCACCCGGTTGAGGGCCGCACGAGTGAGGGCGCCGGGGCACATGCCGCTACGTCCTCAGGTGTTCGAGCGTGCTGCGGCTCCACGGCCGCGATGACGCTGCGGTGGCCGGTGTCGGCCTGGTTTTCTCAGCCTGGATGAACGGATCGTGATCGCTGACCAGCTCCATCAGCCGGGGGTGTCGTTGCGGGCGATCGCCAAGCGGTTGGGCCGACCTGTGCGTCCACACCGCGGAACCACGACCTCGACGCCGCCGACCTCAACAACCGCCCCTCATGACCCTCAACTGGGACACCCGGCCAAACACCTCGTCGACCAAAACCCGCACCAGAGCCCACCATGCCGGCCCCAGACATTCCCCCACCCATCCCGGGGGGCGTCCCCGATCCCATTCTACCGGGGGTAAGGCCTGGTCAAAGGGGTTACTGGCGGGTTGTGGACAGGTGACGGCGCGAACGGAAGATCCTCTCGGAGATCACCCGGTTGGGGCGCCGCGAGCTGCCTGTTTTCGCTGGATCAGGGTGTGGGCATCGCGAGGCGGCCCGGGATCAATTATCGAATGGCGAAGTACTGGCAGGCCGCTGACCCTGCTGCGGCGGAGGCGGTCGTGCCGCCGCAGCAGTCGATGCTGGCTCGGCTTCTCAGCCTGGACGAGCGGATCGGGATCGCGGACCAGTGCCATCAGCCTGGGATGTCGCTGCGGACGATCGCCGCACGGCTGGGCCGGTCAAGGGGTTACTGGCCGGTTGTGGACAGATGACGGCCCGAACGGAAGATCTGCTCGACGATCACCCGGTTGGGGCCGCACGAGTGAAACGGGGGCACGTCCTCAGGTGTTCGAGCGTGCTGCGGTGAGCCAGCGTTCGATCTCCGAGGGCGGGCCGGACTTGGCGTAGAGCCAGCCCTGCGCGCAATCTGCGCCGATCCGGCGCAACCGATCGGCCTGCTCGGTCGTCTCGACGCCTTCGGCCGTCACGGTCAGGCCGAGCAGGTGCGCGAGGGACACCAGCGTCCGCACGATCTGGGTGTCGACCAGGCTGGCGTTGCCCGGGTCGCGCAGGCCTTCGAGGAACGACCCGGCGATCTTGAGCGTGCGCACCGGTAGGACCCGCAGGTACGCCAGATTCGAATATCCCGTGCCGAAGTCGTCGATCGCGATGGTCAGGCCCAGGTCGACCAGCGTGCGCAGCATTTCCAGCGGTTCGCCGGTCGCGCCCATGATCGCGCTCTCGGTCAACTCCAGTTGCACGCGGTGTGCGGGTAGTCCGGTCTCGGCGAGGATCTTGCGGATGTCGTCGACCAGGCCTGGGTCTCGGCATTGCCGGACCGCGAGGTTGACGCTGACGTACGGCGCGTCGTCGCCGAAGCGGTCCCACCATTCCTTCGCCTGGATGCACGCGGTCCGCAGCACCCAGCGTCCCAAGGGGACGATCAGGCCGGTCTCCTCGGCCAGTCCGATGAACCGGTCCGGGCCAAGCGGGCCGAACTCCGGGTGCCGCCAGCGCACCAGCGCTTCCACGCCGTGCAGTTCGCCGTCGGGCAGCCGGACGATCGGCTGGTAGTCCACATAGAACTCTTCGCGCTCCAGCGCGGCCGGCATCCGTGCGGACAACGTGAAGCGGGCGACCTCGTGTGCGTTGCGCTCCGGGTCGAAGCACGCGTATTGATCTTTGCCGTCGGATTTTGCCCAGTACAGCGTGACATCCGCGTCCCGCATGGTGTCCGCGGGCGTGGTGCCCTCGCATGGCCGCTCGACGATGCCGATGCTCGCCGACACGGTCAGGTCATGCCCGCCGATCCGGACCGGTTCGCGCAACGCGGCCAGTATCTTCTCTGCCAGCAGCGTGAGGTCTTTGATCGACGCGCAATCCTGAACCAGGACAACAAATTCGTCGCCGCCCATCCGCGCGACCATCCGGTCGGGACCGTCGACGAGCACGCCGAGCCGGGTGCCGACGGCGACCAGCAGCTGGTCGCCGACGTCGTGGCCGAGGCTGTCGTTGATCACTTTGAAGCCGTCGACGTCCAGGTAGCACAGGCCGACGCGGGATTCGCCGCCCGCGGCGAACACTTCGTTGAGCCGTTCCTGAAACAGCGCGCGGTTGGGCAGACCGGTCAACGGGTCGTGTGTGGCCTCGTGGCGCAGCCTGCGCTGCAAGGTGTGCCGCTCGGTGATGTCCTCGATCATGCCGACGAGGTACTGCGGGCGACCGGCTTCGTCGCGGACGACCGAGACTTTCACGTTGGTGCGCAACGTGACCCCGTCACGTCGGCTGAACCGGCGCTCGACTTGGTAGTTGTCGCGCTCGCCCGCCATCGCCTCGTCGTACTCCTTGCGGAGTTCGACCGGCATGTCCTTTTCGAAGAACTCCTCGATGTTCATCGTGCGCAGCTCGGTGAGCGGGACACCGAGCAGATCGGACATCGCCCGGTTGGCGTCGATGATGTTGCCGCGCATGTCGCAAATGCCGATTCCGACTGCGGCTTCGTGGAAGACGGCCTGGAACCGCGCCTCGCTCGCTCGCAACGCTGCGTGTGCACCGCGCCGGGCGTCCATCACCGCGGACCGGACCGAGTCCGACTGTTGATCTTCAAGAATGCGTTCGCTGGTGGCCTCGTTGAATCCGGTCACAAGTGAAGCAAGAATTTTCGGGAGGCGTTCCATCGCCCGTTCGGCCGAACCGGCCAGCGCGGGGAGCCCTTCGCCAATCACCCGAATGGACGCGGCCAGCGACTCGGTTTCGATGAAGCGCATCCGCACCAACTCGACGCCGATCCACTCGACGTGCTCCTGGACGTAGGTATCCGAGCACGCGGCGTCGGCGAGAACCTTGGCGAACTCGGCCAGCCGCTCGACGATCTCCTCGGTCTCCAGCGCGACATAACTGGTGTTCCGGACGGCCGCGGCCCAGCGCCGGGCGAACCGTTCACACCCGCCTGACCCCTCGGCCGCGGGCCAGCTCGGGCTCTCCACCGTCCACACCCTTCGGCACTCGCGCGATCGATCCAACTGGCCGGCCGAGCGCAACCTTACCGGCTTTGAACAGGAAGGTACTCAGCCCCGCAACTGTCAAGTTGGTTAACCCTAGTGATTCTTTCACACCAAAGCGTGACAAGTGGGTAGTTATGGGCTCACAATCCTGACTCAGGCGGCTACTTTCAGTTAGCCGTCTGCGAGGGCAAGGAAAGGGCATCCCCATGAAGATCCCTGCAATCCCAAGGGGCCGCCGCCTGCTGACCGCGGTGGTGTCCGCCTCTTTTCTGGTGATCGGCGCCTTACCCGCGGGCGCCGCGCCGGTTCCCGTTGACCCGACCGATCGGTACATCGCGGAGAACGACCATCCGATGGGCTCGCAGATCGCCAAGCACGAAGGCAGCGAGCCGATGGTGCTGGTGCCACAGGACGTCAACGTCCAGGCTGTCGTGCACGGCATCGACGTCAGTGGCTGGCAAGGCAATGTGGACTGGGCGCACTGGTGGAACCAGGGCAAGCGGTTCGCATATGTCAAGGCAACAGAGCGAAACAACTACCGCAACCCGTACTTCGCACAGCAGTACAACGGTTCTTACAACATCGGCATGATCCGCGGCGCGTACCACTTCGCGATCCCGAACGCGACGAGTGGCGCGGCACAAGCGGACTACTTCGTCAGCAACGGTGGCGGCTGGTCGCGCGACGGCAAGACGCTTCCCGGCGCGCTGGACATGGAGTACAACCCTTACGGCGCAACGTGTTACGGGCTGTCCAAGCCGGCAATGACCGGATGGATCAAGTCCTTCAGCGACCGCTACCACGCGCTGACCGGTCGCTGGCCGGTGATCTACACGAGCACCAGCTGGTGGTCGCAGTGCGTCGACGGTGACTTCTCGTCCACGAACCCCCTGTGGGTGGCCAGGTACGCGTCCACAGTCGGTGCTCTGCCGTACAACTGGCAGGTGTGGACGTTCTGGCAGTACACGTCATCCCCGATCGACCAGAACTACTTCAACGGGGCCTACGACCGTTTGCAGGTTTTGGCGAACGGCTAACAGCGACCGCTCCGAGCCGCGGCGACCGTGTCCAGCAACGCGGTCGCCGCGGCGCTGGGCGATTCCGACGTGACCACAACGGTCTCCCAAGCCGGCACCGGCTCGGCGAGGCCGATGAACTGCGCCTTGTCGGTCTTCACCGAAAAGGACTGTGGCACGAGCGCGACGCCGAGCCCGAAGGTCACCAGGTCGAGCAGCGAATGCACGTCGTTGACCTCGAACGCGATCCGCCGGTCGCCGATCACCGAATCGACAAGATCGCGGGAACCCCAATCTGGTTGGAAATCCACGAACGGTTCTCTGGATAGGTCGGCCAGTGACACCTGGGTCCGGCCGGCCAGCGGATGCTCCAAGCCACACGCCAGGACAAGGGGTTCGCTCGCCAAAGAGCGGATCAGCACGTCGTCCGTCGGTCGCAATGGCCTTGCTACCAAGGCAATGTCCAACCGGCCCGCCTTCACCTGGTCGATCAGGTGCCGGGAACCGCCCTGCCGCAACTGGATCTCCACGCCGGGGTGCGCGGCGTGAAACCGGGCGAGAACATGCGGCACGTTCACCACGTGCACGCACTGCAGCGAACCGACAGCCAGGTTGCCGCGGATCAATCCCTGCACCGCCGCGACCGCGTCACGAGCCGCGTCGGTCGCGCTCAACGCTCGGCGTGCTTCGACGAGCAGGGCACGACCCGCGGGCGTAAGTTCGACTTGCCGGGTACTTCTGATGAACAGTGACGCCCCCAGTTCACGCTCAAGGGAACGGATCGCCGACGAGAGCCCGGACTGCGCCACGTGCATCCGCTTGGCCGCACGGGTGAAATGAGATTCCTCGGCGACCGCGACGAAGTACTCGAGCTGCCGGAGTTCCATGATTTATCACCCGTGGTGCTGAATGCCATCAGTTTTCTCTGTTGGACAGATTAATACAGCGCGCGCAGGCTGGGAGTACGTCAGCGAGCAGAGAACGGAGAGAGCCACCATGCGGACTCGTCGGATCGGCGAAACCCAGGTCAGCGCCATCGGCCTCGGCGGAATGCCGTTGTCGATCGAGGGACGGCCGGACGAGCGGCGGGCCATCGACACCATCCACGCCGCGCTGGACGCCGGCATCAACTTCATCGACACGGCAGACGCGTACAGCCTCAGCGACGCCGACTTCGGGCACAACGAGACGCTGATCGCCAACGCTGTGGCCTCGTACGGCGGCGACACGTCCGACGTGCTGATCGCCACCAAGGGCGGCCACACGCGCCTGCCAGACGGTTCCTGGGGACTCAACGGCACCGCGGCGTACATCAAGCAGGCCTGCGAGGCGTCGCTGAAGCGGCTCGGTGTCGAGGCGATCGGCCTCTACCAGTTCCACCGGCCGGACCCGAAGACGCCGATCGCCGAATCGGTCAGCGCGGTGCGTGACCTGCTGGACGAAGGCAAGATCCGGTACGCGGGCGTATCGAACTTCAACTCCGAGGAGATCAAGCAGGCCAACGAGATCCTCGGCGGCAGGCTGGTTGCCGTGCAGAACCAGTTCTCGCCGGCGTTCCGGTCAAGCGAGCCGGAGCTGGAGCTGTGCGACGAGCTCGGCATCGCGTTCCTGCCGTGGAGCCCGCTCGGCGGCATCAGCAAGGCCGGTGACCTGGGGGCGCGGTTCGCCGCGTTCGCCGAGATCGGTGCGGCCCGTGGCGTGAGCCCGCAGCGGGTCTGTCTGGCGTGGATGCTCGCCAAGTCGCCGGTGGTCATCCCGATCCCGGGTTCGTCGCGTCCGGCCAGCATCCAGGATTCGGCCGCGGCAGTGGATCTTGAGCTGACCGCGGAGGAAATTCTGTCGCTCGACAAGTCGTGAGGGACTGCTGCATCCGGCCCTATCGGCGGGGCTGGATGCGCACCAAAATGTGCGGATGAATTTGGCCCTGGTGATTGTCGGCGTGCTGCTCATGATCGGCAGCGGGGTGTTGTTCGCGCAGCAGGCCCGCGCACTCACCGGCACGATCATCGGTGCCGTCGGTCTGCTGCTCACCGTCGCAGGCTGGGTGATGCTCGACGGCGGCTCGACGCTCAGCGACGCGCTGAGAACCGGCGGACTCGCAGCGGCCGCGATCGTCGGTCTGTACGCGTTGTGGCTCGCCGACCGCCGTCACAAACTCGACGAAGACCGCCAGGACATCGAGCGGCGAAGGCACGACCTGGAAACCCAGCGGCACACCATCGAGCAGGCCCGCCAGCAGATGGAAGGCCAGCGGATGCAGCACGACCGCGAACGTTCGACCGACGAGCGCTTCGCCAGGTCCATCGAGCTGCTGGGCAACGACGCCGACCAGGTCAGGGTCGGCGCGATGCACGCCTTGGCCGGGCTTGCCCGCAGCCGCCCGGAGTACACGCAGACCGTGCTTGACGTGCTGTGCGCGTACTTGCGCAGGCCTTTCGACCACGCGCACTACGCCCGGCTGCGTGGTGCTTCGGACGTGGCGGAGTCGGTGGAGGCTGACCGCGAGCGCCAGGTCCGGTTGACCGCACAGCGGCTGATCGGCGAACTGCTGCCGGAGAGCGGTGACGGCCGGGCGCCTACGTATGACCTGGATCTGACCGGGGCGACTTTGGAGTACTTCGACATCTCCGAGCGGGTCGTCGGCCAGCTCACCGCGCGGTCGGTGAACCTGTACGAGGCCAACGCCTTCGGCAACATGGAGATCTACGGCGACGCGTGGTTCACCTCGGCGCACAGCTGGGGCAAGTTCATCGCGCCTGGGACGACGTTCCACAAGCGCGCTTGGTTCTCGAACTTTGAGGCGGACCAGCTGGTCGATCTCAAACAGTCCAAGTTCGACGGTGTGACCAAGCTGGCGCACGCTACTTTCGACGGCAAGGTCGTGTTGCGGGGCAGCAAGTTCGCGCAGCCGATCGACCTCAACCACAGCGCTTTCAATGGCGGCTTGGACATGTCTTCGGCTGCGACCACGACGGCGGATACGCATGGCATGACCGTGTCGTTGGAGATGAAGAACGAGTTGCCGCAGGGTTGGATCGTCGACGACACGGGCCTGGTTCGCGCCTGACCCTCGTGAGTGTTTTGGCCGGTTCTAACCGGACTGAACACTCACGAGCGGTATTCAGGCGGTGTTCTTGATCAGGTCTGCGGCTTTTTCGCCGACCATGATTGTGGGGGCGTTGGTGTTTCCGCGCGGCACCATCGGCATCACGGACGCGTCCGCGACTCGTAGCCCCTCGACGCCGTTGACCTTCAGCGACGGGTCGACGACTGTGCCGATCGAGCATGTGCCCACGGGGTGGTAAAGGGTTTGGGTGATGTCTCGGATGTGGTCGGCTAGTTCGGCGTCGGTGATGTCGAGTGATTCCGGCTTGAATGTGCGGTCTAGGTAGCGGGCGATCGCGGGGCGGGCGCAGATCTCCTGCTGCATTCGCATTCCGGCGATCATCACGTCGATGTCCGACGGATCCGCGTAGTAGGCCGGGTCGATCATTGGGCGCCATTGCGGGTTGTTCGAGCGCAACCGCAGGCGTCCTCGGCTCTTCGGTGCGACGTGGACCGCGGCAGCTGTGAACCCGCGTGCGGTGGGTTCGTGCATACCGTTGTCGTAGAACAAAGTTGGCGCGACTACGAACTGCATGTCCGGTGCGGGCAGGCTTTCGTCGGTCGGCAGGAATCCGCCTGCCTCGCCGACGTTCGATGCCATCGGGCCGCGGCCGGTCAGCTGCCATTGCACCAGGCGGCGTGGGTTGGCGTAGTCGACGAGGTCTGTCGTCTTCTGGGTTGTGTAGATGATTCCGGCGGCTGGGTGGTCGTGCAGGTTCTCACCGACGTCATTCAGGCCGACGACTACCTCGATGCCCATTTCCCGTAGGTGTTCGGCGGGGCCGATGCCGGACAGCATCAGCAGTTGCGGCGAATTGACCGCGCCGCCGGACAGCACGACTTCGCCGTCGACGTACGTGGTCTTGACGGTGCCTTCGTGCAGATACTCCATTCCGACCGCACGGCCGGATTCGATGACGACCTTTGTGGCCTGTGCGTTTGTCCGGACCGTCAAGTTGTCACGGGCCAAGGCCGGGCGGAGGTATGCGTCCGCTGTCGACCAACGGCGGCCGTTGTGGCAGGTCACCTGGTACTGGCCGGCGCCTTCCTGGTTGGCTCCGTTGAAGTCGTCGGTTGGTTTGAGGCCCCACGCGACCGCGGCCTGGACCCACGCCTCGGACAGCTCATGCGTGAAGCGGCGGTCTTCGACGAACAACGGGCCTTCGGTGCCGTGCAATGGGCCGTTCAGGCGCGTGTTGCGCTCGGCGCGGATGAAGTACGGCAGGACGTCGTCCCAACCCCATCCGGTGGCACCGTGAGCGTCGCGCCAGGTGTCGTAGTCGACGTGGTTGCCGCGGATGTAGATCATCGCGTTCATTGACGAGCATCCGCCGAGGGCTTTCATCCGTGGCCAGTAGGCGGTTCTGCCGCCCATGTGTTTCTGTTCGACCGTTTCGTAGTTCCAGTCCCACTTGGTCTTGAACAGGTTCGCGAACGCAGCCGGGATGTGGATCTCGTCGGCGTTGTCCTCGCCGCCCGCTTCCAGCAGCAGCACCCGGACGCCCGGGTCCTCGGTCAGCCGGTTCGCCAGCACACATCCCGCGCTACCGGCGCCTACCACGATGTAGTCGAAAGTCTCGCGCATTCTTGAGATCCTGCCATTCAACGACGGTCGAGGATCTCAGCTTCCTCCGCCTGGGTGAGCCCGGCGCGACGAGTTCGCGCCAAACCGAGCTCGCGTTCGTACTCGAGCGCGCTCAGCGCGGCTGCTTCGAGCGACCGGAATGTCAGTCCCGCGTCGATCGCGGGTTGTACGTCCCAGTTCGCGCCGACGATGTGCCCGTCCGGGACCCACAGCGGCAGTGACCGCGGCCCGGACCACGCGTTCACCTCGAGCTCGTGCAGCTTCTGTTCGGCGACCGGGACGATCTCCGCATCGCCGCCGACGGTTGCTTTCACGCGGGACAGCAGTTCGCCGAACGGGATCGGCAGTCCGCTGGCGTTGAACGTGCCACCGATGCGCTGCTCGGCGCCGTCGATGATCCACTTCGCCAGGTCTTCCACGTCTACGTGATGCGTGGGCTGATCCGGCACGTCGGGCACTACGGCCTGGCCGGTACCCGACAGCCGCGCGGGCCAGTAGCCGAAGCGGTCGCTCAGGTCGCCGCGTCCGGTGATCAATCCGGCGCGGACGATGAACGCGCTGTCGCCGTGGACGTCCTTGACGGCGTTCTCGCTGGCCACCTTGATGGCGCCATAGTTGTCCATGGTCGCGGCTGTGCCCTGTTCGGGCAGGGGGTCGAAGGTCGGGTCGTCGATCCGGCCGGTCCGGAACTCCGTGTAGACGCTGATCGACGACACGAACGTCCAGTGCGCCGATTCGATCTGCTCGACGGCCCTGCGTACATGCGGATACGAGATTTTCGCCACGTCCACCACGGCGTCGAACCGCTCGCCGCGCAGTGGCGCGAGCCCGTCCGGATCGTCCCGGTCGAGCTTGATCAACGGAGCCGGCGCGCCGTTCGTGCTGCCCCTTGCCGCGCAGGTCACGTCGTGCCCACGGGTGACGGCCTCGGTCGCGATCGCCTTGCCGAGGAAGACCGTCCCACCCAGTACGAGAAGTCGCATGTCCCTGATCCTCGCTGTGACGGCGCTCGCTTGGCGAGCGTGCTCGCGCAGAGCGAAACCCCCAGGTCAGGTACTCTTCTCCCGTCCACCGTGACCCGCTGTGATGGCTTTGATAATGGGAGCAACGACCGTGGCTCGTGTCGTCGTCGACGTAATGCCCAAGCCGGAGATTCTCGACCCACAGGGACAGGCGGTGGCCAAGGCCCTGCCCCGTCTCGGATTCCAAGGCGTCACCGAGGTGCGCCAAGGCAAGCGCTTCGAGCTGGAGGTGGACGACTCGGTCGACGACGAGACGCTCACCAAGATCGCCGCTGACCTGCTCGCCAACACCGTGATCGAGGACTTCACCGTCCGGAGGATCGACGCATGACCGCACGGATTGGCGTCATCACGTTCCCTGGCACTCTCGACGACCAGGACGCCGCCCGCGCGGTGAAGTACGCGGGCGCCGAGGCCGTTTCGCTCTGGCACGCCGACGCTGACCTGCGCGGCGTGGACGCGGTCATCGTGCCCGGTGGCTTCTCGTACGGCGACTACCTGCGCTGCGGCGCGATCGCCCGGTTCGCCCCGGTGATGGGCCCGGTGATCGAAGCGGCGGCCAAGGGCATGCCGATCTTGGGGATCTGCAACGGTTTCCAGATCCTGTGCGAGGCCGGGCTGCTGCCCGGCGCGCTCGTGCGCAACTCCGAGCTGCACTTCGTCTGCCGTGACCAGTGGCTGAAGGTGGAGAACACCTCGACGGCCTGGAGCACGCGCTACGACAAGGGCGCGGAGATCCTGATCCCGTTGAAGTCCGGCGAAGGCGGCTACGTGGCCGAGCAAAACACCTTGGCAGAGCTCGAAGGCGAGGGCCGCGTGGTGTTCCGGTACGTCGGCGACAACCCGAACGGGTCGCTGAACAACATCGCCGGGATCACCGACGCGCGTGGCCGGGTGGTCGGCCTGATGCCGCACCCCGAGCACGCCATCGACGCGCTGACCGGACCGTCGGACGACGGTCTCGGGATGTTCTTTTCCGCCATCGACGCACTGGTGAAGGCATGACCGCAGACAACACAGACTCTGTCAAGCACGCGGAATCCACTCCCGACGTCCCCCAGCCGTACAAGGAGCTGGGCCTGAAGGACGACGAGTACCAGCGGATCCGGGAGATCCTCGGCCGCAGGCCCACCGACGCCGAGCTGGCGATGTACTCGGTGATGTGGAGCGAGCACTGCTCCTACAAGTCCTCCAAGATGCACCTGTCCTACTTCGGCAAGACCACCACCGAGCAGATGCGCTCGAAGATGCTCGCCGGGATCGGCGAGAACGCAGGCGTCGTCGACATCGGTGACGGCTGGGCGGTCACCTTCAAGGTGGAGAGCCACAACCATCCGTCCTATGTGGAGCCTTACCAGGGCGCCGCGACCGGCGTCGGCGGCATCGTCCGCGACATCATGGCGATGGGCGCGCGGCCGCTGGCCGTGATGGACTCGCTGCGTTTCGGCCCGGCTGACGCCCCGGACACCCGCCGGGTGCTGCCTGGCGTGGTGGCCGGTGTCGGCGGTTACGGCAACTGCCTCGGCCTGCCGAACATCGGTGGCGAGGTCGTCTTCGACTCGACCTACCTGGGCAACCCGCTGGTCAACGCGCTGTGTGTGGGCGCGATGCGTGTTGAGGACTTGCACCTGGCGCACGCGTCCGGAACGGGCAACAAGATCATCCTGTTCGGTGCGCGGACAGGTTTGGACGGCATCGGCGGTGTGTCGGTGCTGGCGTCGGACACGTTCTCCGGCGACGAAACCACGGCAGGGCGCAAGAAGCTGCCGTCGGTGCAGGTCGGCGACCCGTTCACGGAGAAGGTCCTGATCGAGTGCTGCCTCGAGCTGTTCCGTGAGGGCATCGTCGTCGGCATCCAGGACCTCGGCGGCGCTGGGCTTTCGTGCGCGACTTCCGAGCTGGCCAGTGCCGGCGACGGCGGCATGCACGTCAACCTGGACCGCGTTCCGTTGCGCGCCAAGGGAATGACCCCGGCCGAGATCCTCTCCAGCGAGTCGCAGGAGCGGATGTGCGCGGTCGTGAAACCGTCCGATGTGGACGCGTTCATGAAGGTCTGCGCCAAGTGGGACGTGACCGCGACCGAGATCGGCGAGGTCACCGACACCGGCCGGCTGGTGATCACGTGGCACGACGAGGTCGTCGTCGACGTCCCGCCGCGCACGGTCGCGCACGAGGGCCCGGTGTACAACCGGCCCGTTCAGCGCCCGGTCGAGCAGGACTCGCTGCAGCAGCCGCTGGAGTTGACGCGTCCGTCCACTTCGGACCTTCGCGACCTGGTTCTGCGCATGGTGGGCTCGCACAACCTGTCGTCCCGGGGCTGGGTGACGGATCAGTACGACCGCTATGTCCGTGGCGGCACAGTGCTTTCGCAGCCCGCGGACTCCGGGATGATCCGGATCGACGAGGAATCCGGCCGTGGCGTCGCGCTTTCCGTTGACTGCAATGGCCGTTACTGCAAGCTGGACCCGTACACGGGCGCGCAGCTGGCGTTGGCCGAGGCGTATCGGAACGTCGCGGTCAGCGGCGCGACGCCGGTCGCGGTGACGAACTGCCTCAACTTCGGCTCGCCCGAGGACCCCGGCGTGATGTGGCAGTTCGAGCAGGCCGTGCGCGGCCTGGCGGACGGCTGCGTCGAGCTCGGCATCCCGGTGACCGGCGGAAACGTCAGCTTCTACAACCAGACCGGCACGACCGCGATCCTGCCGACGCCGGTGGTCGGTGTGCTCGGCGTGATCGACGACGTCCGGCGGCGCATCCCCACCGGCATCGGCGCCGAGGCGGGCGAAACGTTGCTGCTGCTGGGCAACACGGCCGACGAGTTCGGCGGCTCGGAGTGGGCGCACGTCGTGCACGGGTCGCTGAGCGGTCTGCCGCCGCGGGTCGACCTCAAGCACGAGATGCTGCTCGCCGACATCCTTCGGGCCGGTTCCCGGGACGGCATGATCTCCGCGGCTCACGACTTGTCCGAGGGCGGTCTTGCGCAGGCGATCGTCGAGGCTTGCTTGATCGGTCAGACGGGTGCTCGGATTTTCCTTGACTCGGAGCAGGACCCGTTTGTGCAGCTGTTCTCGGAGTCGACCGGTCGCGTGATCGTGGCGGTTCCGCGGACTGAGGAGCTCCGGTTCACCGACATGCTCACGGCTCGTTCCATGCCGTGGCGCAAGCTGGGGGTCGTCGACCCCGAGTCTCGGGGCCTGGAAATCCAGGACGTCGCGACGTTCTCGTTGGAAGAGCTGAGCAACGCCTGGCAGGGCACCTTGCCCGCGCTGTTCCACTGAGCCAAACCCTCGTGAGTGGTTATCGGTGTTCTCACGCCGATGACCACTCACGAGGAGAACAGCTTCGCCATGCCTCCGTATGGATCGCTGACGCGTGGCAGCTCGGCGCGAATCGCCCTACGGACGTTGAGCAGACGTTCGGTCGCCTGATAGGTGCGACCGCGGTTTTCCCCTGTGGCAATGAGAAGCCGCGCATCGACCAGGTCCTGTAGGTCCCGGCTGGCGGTTCGTTCCTCCACTTCCGCGAGTTTCATGTAGCTCGAGCGCCTCAGCCTTCGCCGCATCGACGCGTCGAACAGTGCGGGCACGCTCCGCTCCGGCACTCCCGACTCCTCGGCCAACCGGTCCAGCTCCGTCCAGAGAAGCGATGCCTCGCGCAGTCGCGCGACGACGGTCTGAGCCTGCATATGGTGTGCTCGCAGGCTGAACTTCAGCCACAAGGTCGCGTCATTGCGCGGCTGCCACGATCCTTGGCCCACCCGCGCGAGGACTTCGTAGTAATCGGGAGTGTTGCGGCCGAGGAACTCCTCGATGCTGCTGAACTGCGGCGCTATCATCGAATCCCTGGCGAGCACCAATGTCTGCAGACAGCGTGCCATTCGTCCGTTGCCATCCCGGAACGGATGGATCATGACGAGGTTGAGATGCGCCATGGCAGCACGGACAAAACACGAAGGGTGCTCGTCGGCACCGGACATCGATTCGACCAGGTTCTGCATCAAGCCAGGAACCAGTTCGTAGTCTGGCCCTTCGTAGACAACGCGGTCGCGTGCCTCGTCGATGACGTACACGGTCTTCTGCCGGTATCTGCCCGGACTCTTGCTCAGATCATGAGCCAGCATCATGTAGTGCAAGCTGCGCAGCAGAGACTGATCGAGCTGGAAGTGCGGATCGTCGGCCAACTGCAGCACGTAACTCATCGCGGATCGATAGCCTTGGATCTCGGCCCAGGTGGCCTGATCGGCGGTCATCGGTTCTTCTTCCTCGACCGCCGCGACAGCGTCCTCATCGGACACGTCGTACCCCTCGATGCTGTTGCTTCCCTGAATCGCCTTGGCCAGCAGGTTTCGTCGCAACTGGCCAGTCCAGCGCTTCGGCTCGCGCAGCGCGAACCGCATCTCAGCCCGATACTTGTCGATCTCGGTCAGTACGTGATGATCGGTCGTGTCGAGATTCGGTGTCTCGAACAGCATGCTTCACCTCCTTTCATGGCTCATTGTCTCATTGTAATGAGACATGTGACCGATTGTTCGAGACAAGATGACACGATCGTGTCGTGGCGCCACCTGGGACTTCCGCAAGTCACCAGGCCTGCGGTTGGTTGCCCTTCAAGAGTTAGTTAGTTAATCATGAACGTTCTGGCGTTGTGATGGCCGCGGTGAGTTGTAGCCAGGTCGGGTCGGTGCCGTCGCGCGGTCTTCACTGCCACCCGGTCTTCCGAGTTCCAGCCTGGGGTGCCTTCGATGAGGACAAGTGGGCTGAACGCCAGGTTCTGACATATGGATCGATGGAACACCGGGCAGTTCGGCAACGCCGTCGGCAGTCCACTGCAGAGCGGCGGATGGCACACCAACAGCGCGATGGATCAGGTTTGTGTCCGCGCCAAGATCTCGACTGTCACGCGAAGACCCTAGAAAAGAAGCCGGTGCGAATGGCACCGGCTTCAACGACCTTCTACTTGCGTTTGCCGTGCAGAAGAGTGATGAGCTTGGCGACGGCCGCGTCCGCTTTTTCCGTACGGGCGAAGGTTGTCAGGTTGATGGGTGGGCGGAAGCGTTGGCGGGCGATGGCTTTGGCGCGGGTGAATTCCTTCAGGCCGTCCGCGCCGTGGATTCGGCCGAAGCCTGAGTCGCCGACGCCGCCGAACGGCAGCGAGGGGATTCCGGCGAAGCTGATGATGGAGTTCACCGCCGTCATGCCCGAGCGCAGGCGACGGGCCAGTTCCATGCCCCTGCGCTTGGCGAAGACCGTTGAGCCCAGGCCGTAGCGGGAGTCGTTGGCTTTCACCAGCGCTTCGTCCATGTCCTTGACCTTGGCGATGGTCAGGGTCGGGCCGAAGGTCTCGTCGCGGACTGCGACCGAGTCCTCCGGCACGTCGACAAGCACTGTGGGCTGCACGAATCGGTCGCCGACCGCGTCCACGCCGCCGACGAGGGCTTTGCCGCCGCGGGCGATGGCGTCGGCGATGTGTTTACGGATGATGTCCAGCTGTGCGGGCATCGTGATCGGGCCGATCTTGGCGTCGGCGTCGTAGCCTGCGCGAACGGCGCGAGCCTTCTCCACGGTCGCGGCCACGAAGGAGTCGTAGACCTTCTCGTGTACGTAAACCCGTTCCACGCCAACGCATGTCTGGCCCGCGTTGGACATTCCGCCCCAGACCGCGGCGTCGGCTGCCGCTTCGATGTCGGCGTCCTCGTCGACCAGCAGGGCGTCCTTGCCGCCCGCTTCGATCAGCACCGGGGTCAGGGTTTCCGCGCAGGCGGCCATGATCTTGCGGCCGGTTGCCGCCGAGCCCGTGAAGCCGATCTTGTCGACGCCTGCGCGGCACAGTGCCGCGCCCGTCGCGCCGAAGCCCGTGACGAGCTGGAAGACCGGGTGCTCGGGTACTGCTTCGGCGAAGCTGTCCACGAGCCACTTGCCCACGCCTGGCGTGTACTCGCTCGGCTTGAAGATCACCGCGTTGCCGGCGGCCAGTGCGTAGACGATCGAGCCCATCGGGGTGAACAGCGGGTAGTTCCACGGGCCGATCACGCCGATCACGCCCAGCGGCTGGTACTCCACCGACGCGGCTTGGTTGGCCATCAGCAGGCCGGCCGGGCGGCGCTTCGGGCCGAGGACCTTGCGTGCGTTCTTCGCGACCCAGTCGGTGTGGTCGACGGCCAGGACGACCTCGATCATCGCGTCCGAGTGCGGCTTGCCGGTCTCCTGGTGGATCACCTCGGCCAGCTGCGCGCCTCGCCGGGTGATGATGCCCTTCCAGCGCTGCAGGCGTTCCGCGCGGCCGGCGAACCCGAGGGACTGCCACCAGGCGGACGCGTTGCGCGCCCTCGCGACGGCGTCGGCCACATCCTTCTCGGTATGCACCGGATACGTCCCGACGACCTCGTCGGTGGCCGGGTTCAATGAGTCGAACGTCTCGACTTTGTGCTCCACGGTCGTCATTGCCTACGCCTCCTGGTTGGCTACCGCCGAGGTTACTCGACGGTAAGGCGCTCCGCGATGGGCACTGATCACAGTGAATGCCGCGATCAACGCCACGGCCGAGCCGACCATGGGTGCGACGCTCACCGGCAAAAGGGCCACGCACAGTGACCCCAGCGCGAATCCGCCCGCCTGCGCCGTGAAGACCAGGCTGAAGCCTTCGGCCTTGCGTGACTCCGGCAGCGTCAGCTGCAGGTGCATCGAGATCGTGGTGTTCAGCGGCCCGGTACAGATACCGACAGTCACCAATCCGGCGATGAGCAGCGGCCACGAGACACCGAACGCGGCCAGCACACCGCCAACGGCCATGACGACCAGGCACAAGGCCGCGCGGATTCGACGATCGATCTGCAGACGAGGCCCGAGCCACGCGTACAAGCCCGCGCCGGCCATGCTCGCGGCGATCAGGACGGCCATGAACACCACCGCGAACTCCGCGCCGCCGCCGAGCCGCTGGGCGAACGGCAGCGAGGAGACCTCGATCGTGCTGATCAGGACGCCGAAGCCGAACGCGCTCAACAGCCAGGTCATGATCGATCCGAGCTTCGGCCGTTCGCCACGGGTGCGCGGCGCGACCGCGACTGTCGGCACGAACACCACGGCAAGCAAGTAGGCACCGGCCATCCCCAGCACGGGAGCGACAACCCCAAGCGGGGTAAGCAAAGCAACGATCAGCGGCCCGGTGACCACGACGATTTCGATGACCACCGCATCGATCGCGACGGCACGTTCCAGGAATCCAGCAGAGACGGACTTCGGCAGCAGCGCACGGATCCCGCCCGACAGCCCGCCCGCCGCGAGCCCGGTCAGGACAACGAAAACGACCGTCAGCACGGGCGAAGAAGCGAACAATGCCAAGCCGCACAAGAACAAGGCCGACACGAGAAGCAGCACACGCAACCCACGTGCCACCCCGAAGCGGTCAAGGGCACGGCCGACGGGACCGGCAGCGATGATCTCCGCGCCGATGAACACGGCCATCATCAGGCCGCCAAGCCGATACGAACCCGTCACCTCGGTCGCCAGCAAGGCGAAAGCCAACGGCGCCATCATCGCGGGCAGGCGCAGGAACTGGGCGGCGATGGACCAACGCACGTAACTCACGCGTGCCACGCTGCAGCCAGGGCCAACGCCAGCGATACTGATTCGGCTATTTCCGAAAGGACGGCCGGTGATCGAGATCCAGCTCGGCGAGGTCGGCGCCCACCGGGTGCGGCTGGCCATCTCCCCGCTCGAGGAAGTGCTCAACGCGGTCAGGCTGCTCACCCGGCCGGGCCGCTCGCCGGTGCACGCCCGCTGGGCGGTCGCCAACCGGTCCACGCTGACCTGCCTTGACGTGCCCGAACTGGTCGCGCTGGTGAAAGGTGACCGCTACTTCCCCGATTTCCTCAGCCCGCCGCCGACCGACGCGTGGACCGCGGTCGAGGATCAACTGGAAGCCGTCACCCACACCCCGGCCGAGCAGGTCAGCCTCGAAGTCACGATGTCCGCGGCCGGGCGGGACGAGCACGAGCTCGCCGAGCTGCTCGTCGATCCGGACAAGACCCGTGACCTGCTGGCCGAGCAGATGGGCAGGTGCTGGGAGGTGCTGATCCGGCCGCTCTGGCCACGGATCAAGGACCTGCTGGACACCGACGTGCACTATCGCTCTCGCCAGTTCGGCTCCGGCGGCATCGCGAAGGTGCTGACCGGCCTGCATCCCGGCGTGATGATCGAACGCGGCCGGATTCTGATGCCCACGTTGAACAGCGCCCGGCTCGAACTGGACGATCGCGGGCTGTTGCTGGTGCCGAGCTCGTTCGCGGGCGGAATTGGCGTGATGATGACACCGCCGTGGCAGCCATCGGTGGTGTATCCGGCGCGTGGCGTGGCAACTCTGTGGGAGGACGTGCCCGCCCTGGACCACGATCCGCTTGCCGGGGTCGTCGGTCGTACGAAGGCGCGTGTGCTGCGCGAGCTGGCCGACCCCGCGAACACTACGACGCTGGCGCAGCGGTTGGGCGTCGCGCCTAGCACGATCTCCGAGCACGTGAAGGCGCTCGCCGCGGCCGGTCTGCTGAGCGCACGGCGGTCCGGGCGTAGTGTCCATTACAGGCGCAGTGCGCTGGGCGACGAACTGGTCGCCAGTGCGAGCTGAGAGGAACAGCGGATGCAATTCGTCCATTTCGGACATTCGTGTGTGCTGGCCGAGACCGCGTCGGAGCGGCTGTTGTTCGACCCAGGCACGTTCTCCAAGGGGTTCGAAGAGGTCCGGCACCTCGACGCGATCCTGATCACCCACCAGCATCCGGACCACCTCGACGTGCCGCGGCTGGCCGAGCTGATGAAGGCCAACCCCAAGGCGCAGCTGATCGTGGATTCCGCGTCCGCGCAGGACGTCGTCAAGGCCGGGCTGACCGCGCGGACCGTCAAGCCGGGCGAGCGCTTCAAGATCGGCACCACGCATGTGAGTGCGGTCGGCGGCAACCACGCGATCATCCATCCCGAGGTCCCGGTGCCGCCGAACATCGGCTACGTCCTCGACGACGGCGCCTTCTACCACCCGGGCGACTCGTTCTTCCGCCCCGAGCAGAGCATCGACGTGCTCGGCATGCCCACCGCGGCGCCGTGGCAGAAGGTGTCCGAGGCCGTGGACTTCCTGCGGACCATGAAGGCGCGCGTGGCGATCCCGATCCACGAGGCCGTGGTGAGCGTGCCGCAGATGTACTACGCCAGGTTCATCGACTTGGGCCCCAAGGAGACCGAGGTCCGCGTGCTCTCGCCGGGCGAGCCCACCGCGGTCTGATACGTCCTGGACACGGCGCCGTGGTGGGTGGCGATGTCGATCGCGTCGAGGATCGCCCTGCGCGGCCCGGACTTGGCCAGGTCCGTGGCGTCGACGGAAAGCCGGACAAGGCCGCCACGCCGAGCGGCCCTGGCAACGCTGAGCACCAAGGCGAAGCAGGACCACGTCTCCACGCGCTCGCTGGCCGACAGGGCGTGCAGCCGTCCCTTGTGGACGGTGTCGGTCCGCAGGTCGTAGATCTTCGTCGCGTCCGCGCAGAGCGTGAAGTCGTTACGCCGCAACGCCGTCAGCGTCCCCGGGGACACTGACCACTGTGGCGGGGCGAAGCTGTCCACTTCTTCAAGGTCGAGCCTGCCCATCAACCGGCGGGCGGCGGTGATCCGCAGGCCGGCCTCGTGCGCGGGCAGCGAGCCGAACTCGGCCCGGCGGCGCGGTGCGTCGGTGAGGTCGAAACCGTGCAGCAGCAGCGCGTCACCATGGGCGCGCCGCTGCCGCACCCAATCCACAACCACTGGGTGTTGACCTGCCCCTGCCAGCCGCGGCGCGAACAACAGCGAGAGCGAGACCCCCCGAAGGTCCAGCTCTCCAGCCAGTTCGGCGCAGCGGTGCAGGGTCCGGATCCCGATTCCGGACAGGGAGACCACCAGACGCGCGGACACACCACCATGACGCCACACAAGTTTGGCGAGCGCTCGACAGTTGGGTAACGAGTCGGCACTAATGCGGTGAAATCACGACAGGGTGAGGCTGCCGGTCAGGACAAGCGGTCCTTGCTGATGGCAAGGGTCGCTCCTGGCCGATCTCGGACTGCGGTCCTTGCTGGCGGCGAGGGATGGCTTTCGGCGAATCTCCGACTCCGGTCCTCGCTGATGGCAAGGGTGGCTCTTGGCCGGTCACCGACTCCGGTCCTCGCTGGCGGCGAGGGGTGGCTCCCGGCCAGCCTCCGACAGCGGTCCTCGCTGATGGCAAGGGCCGCTCCTGGCCGGTCTCGGACTTCGGTTCCGCTGATCGCAGCGGGTGTTCGCGCCCTGGATTTGTCGGACCCCTGCGCTAACGTGAAATCAAGGGCTCCCCTGATGGCGGGATTTGTCGGGAGAGGTTCGGCAGGCGGACAGCGGTTCTCGCCGGGGTCAGGGCCAGTCTGAAAAGGACTTCCCGCTGATGATCTCGTAGGCGTCGATGTAGCGGGATCGGGTGGCTTCGACCACGTGCTCAGGCAGCTCAGGCGGGGCTTCGCCGGAGTGCCGGTCCCAGCCCGACTCGGCCGAGGTCAGCCAGTTGCGGACGATCTGCTTGTCGAACGACGGCTGTACCTTGCCTTCCTGGTAGACGTCGACCGCCCAGAAACGGGACGAATCCGGCGTCAGCACCTCGTCACCGAGAACGATCTCGCCGGACTCGTCGAGACCGAATTCGAACTTGGTGTCCGCCAGGATCATGCCTTTCGTCAAGGCGTGTTCCGCGGCCTTCGAATACGTCGCCACCGTGAGGTCCCGCAGTTTCGCGGCCAGCTCGTCGCCGACGAGCGCGCGGACCGCGTCGAAATCGATGGCCTCGTCGTGCTGGCCGACCTCGGCCTTCGTGGACGGCGTGAAGATCGCCGCTGGCAGCTTCGACGCCTCGGCCAGGCCCGGCGGCAGCGACACTCCGCTGACCACACCGGTCTTCTGGTAGTCGATCAAGCCGGAACCGGTCAGGTAGCCACGGGCCACGCACTCCACCGGCAGCATCTTGAGCCTGCGCACGAGCAACGCCCGGCCACGTACCTCGTCGGGGATGCGCGGGTCGTCCCACGCCACAAGGTGGTTCGGCACGTCGAGCAAGTCGAACCAGAACACGCTCATCGCCGTGAGCACCCGCGCCTTGTCCGGGATCGTGGTCGGCAGCACGTAGTCGTACGCGGAGATCTTGTCCGAGGCGACGAGCAGCAAGTGATCGTCGTCCACTGCGTACAGCTCGCGGATCTTCCCGGCTGCGACCTGCGGATACTCAGTCAGCGAAGGCACAAGCACAGCTTAAATGCGTAGCGCCGGTCACACGCGGGAAGGTAGCTTGCCCGCTATGCACGAATATTGACTCAAGTCCGACGACAAGCGATCGCCACAGCGATTCCTGTGGTGGTTGATCCGCTCGACGCGACGGCCGGTCCTGTCGGGCATGTTCTGGGGTGCGCTGTGGATGGTTCCACTGGCGCTGGTGCCGTTGGCCATCGGCGAGGCGATCGACGAAGGCATCGCGGCGCATGACACGGGCGCGTTGCTCACGTGGTGCGGGCTGATCCTTGCGTTGGGTCTGGTTCTCGCGTTCAGCGATCTGATGACCAACCGGGCCGGTGACCGGGCCTGGCTTGACGGCGCGAGCCTGATGCAGCGAGTCGTGTTGCGCCACGCCACGCACGTTGGTGCCGCACTGCCGAAGAAGATCAAGACCGGTGAGATCGTCGCGGTCGGTTCTTCGGACATCTACAGCATCGGCGGCCTGATGGCGGTGTTCTCGCGGCTGGCAGGCGGTCTGGTCGCGTTCATCGTGGTCGCGATCATGCTGCTGTCCTCCACGCCGATTCTCGGTGTGACCGTGTTGGTCGGCGTTCCCTTGGCAACGCTGGGTTTCGTGCCGTTGCTGAAACCTTTGCGGGCACGCACGGAGAAGCACCGTGACGAGGTCGGCGCGGCGACGTCGATGGCCGCGGACATCGTGTCCGGCCTGCGAATTCTGCGCGGAATCGGTGGTGAGCGGAAGTTCACCGAGCGGTTCGGCGAGACCAGCCAACGGGTCCGGAAAGCCGGTGTGCAGGCCGCGAAGATCGACTCGTGGCTGTCCGGTATCGAGGTGTTCCTGCCCGGTCTGGTCACGGTTCTGGTGGTGTGGCTCGGCGCACGGCTGGCCCTGGACGGCACGATCACGGTCGGCGAACTGGTCGCTTTTTATGGTGTGTCAGCGTTCCTGGTGATCCCGGTGGGGACAGCCACGGAGGCGGCGCACCACTACAGCGAAGCGATCGTAGCGGCCAAGCGGGCGTGCGCGATCCTGGCGATGGAACCCGCGGTGACATCGCCGGAGCAGCCGAAACCGTTGCCGCACGGGTCTTTCGGGTTGCACGACGAGACGTCCGGGCTGACGTTCCCGGCCGGCCGGCTGACCGTGGTCAACACGACCGAACCGGTGGCGTTCGCGGACCGGCTCGGCCGATACACCGACGCTGATGTGCGCGCGGGCGACATTCCCTTGCGGGAAGCCGATATCGACGAGATCCGGGACCGGGTTCTGGTCGCGCACAACCAGGACGTGCTGTTCTCCGGCAAGCTCGCCGACGAGGTCGACATGGGCAAGACGGTCGACCTGCGGACGGCATTGTGGGCCGCGGACGCGATGGATGTCGTGGACGGGCTCGACCACGGCACCGACGAGTACCTGGCTGAACGAGGCCGGACGCTGTCCGGTGGTCAGCGCCAGCGGATGTTGCTGGCCCGTGCGTTGAGTTTCGACGCGGACGTGCTGGTCCTCGACGAGCCGACGTCAGCCGTGGACGCGCACACCGAGGCGCGCATCGCGCAGCGGGTGGCCGAGCTGCGGCAAGGCCGGACCACGGTGGTATTCAGCCAGAGTCCGTTGTGGACTCGGGTGGCGGACAAGGTGTACACGGCATGAACACAACACTTCCCTTGGCGGAGAAGAAGGATGTTCGCGCGTGGGTGTGGTCCATCGCGGTGGCCAACCGGCGCGAGTTCCTCGGGATGATGTCGTTCTTCGGCGCGGCCACCGTGATCGGCCTGGTCGGCCCGCAGCTGCTGGGCAACCTGGTCGACGCCGTCGTCCGGGGAACCAGCACGCTTCGGGTGGATCTGACCGCGCTGGTGTTCGTCGTCGTCCTGGTGATCCACGCTTTGTTCCAGCGGCAGGCCCGGCTGCGTGCGGCGATCTTCGGCGAGCGGCTGCTGGCCGAGGCTCGTGAGGGCATGGTCGGGCACGTGGTCCAGCTTCCGTTGTCCACGGTGGAATCCGCGGGCACTGGTGACCTGCTCAGCCGCGCCACGTCCGACGTCGACAAGCTCGACGAAGGGCTACGGCAGGCCGCGCCGGAGATCGCGATCGCGACGGTGACCGTGGTGCTGACCGCGATCGCGATGCTCATCACGTCGCCTTTGGTGGCGCTGGGCATGCTGGTCGCGGTCCCGGTGCTGGTCGTGGCGACCCGGTGGTACCGACCGAAAGTGGTGCCGAAGTACCAGGAGGCGTTGGCCGACTGGGCGGAACTGCACTCGGCCACGCACGAGACCGCCGACGGCGGCCGTACGGTCGAGGCGTTGCGGCTGCGGCAAAGGCGGATCGACCGCAACGACAGGAAACTGCGCAAGGCGGTGGACACCGAGTGGTACTGCAGCATCCTGTGGACCACGTTCCTCGGTGCGCTGAGCATCGCGTACATCCTGCCCATCGCGGCGATCCTGCTGATCGGTGGCATCGCGTACGCCAACGGGCTGGCCGGGATCGGTGAGATCACCGCGGTGGTGCTGTACGCCAGGGCGATCGCCGAGCCGTTGAGCGAAGCCTTGACCTGGATGGACGAGCTGCAAGTCGGTAACGCGGCACTGCGGCGAATCCTTGGTGTGCAGCAGATCAAGCCGGATCCGGGGGACGAGTCGGCGGTACCGGAAGGCACGAACATCTCGATCCGGGCGGCGAAGTTCGCCTACAGCCCAGGTCGCGAAGTGCTGCACGGTATCGATCTGGACATTGTGGAGGGTGAACGGCTGGTCATCGTCGGCCCGTCCGGCGCGGGCAAGTCGACGCTCGGCCGGCTGCTCGCCGGGGTGAACGCGCCCGACTCCGGATCGGTGACGATCGGTGGTGTCGAGGTCAGTTCGCTGCCGTTGGCCAAACGTCGTCAGGAAGTCGTTCTGGTGACGCAGGAACAGCACGTGTTCACCGGAACTCTGCGGGAAAACCTGACACTGCCGCGTGAGGCTTCCGATGACGAGCTGTGGAACGCACTGCACACAGTGGACGCGGCCGAATGGGCGAAGTCGTTGCCGGAAGGCCTGGACACCGTGGTCGGTTCGGGTGGCGAGGCCATCGCACCGGCGATGGTCCAGCAGATAGCCTTGGCACGCTTGGTGATCGCCGACCCGCACACGCTGGTGCTGGACGAGGCGACGTCCCTTCTGGACTCGTCGGCGTCCCGGCACCTGGAGCGGTCGCTGGGCGCGGTGCTCGCCGGCAGGACAGTTATCGCTATCGCGCATAGACTGACCACCGCACGGGATGCCGACCGGATCGCCGTCATGGAGGACGGTCGGATCGTCGAGCTGGGCAGTCACGACGAGCTGATGGCCGCGAATGGTTCGTATGCCGGACTTGTCGCGAGTTTGTCCGGGGAGAATCGGCGGGCCGTGCGTTAAGTGATCATCCGAACACGGTATTAATGGCCATGGCTTTCGACTGGGTTTCGCTCACCACCGACTATGGGCTGGCTGACGGCTTCGTGGCCGCGTGCCGGGGCGTCATCGCCCAGAAAGCGCCGAAAGCCCAGGTCATAGATGTGTCCCACGCCGTGCCGCCACAGGATGTGCGGCGCGGCGCGACCATCCTCGCCCAGGTCGTGCCGTACCTGCCGCCGGCGGTTCATATCGCTGTTGTCGATCCCGGTGTCGGTACTGGCCGACGCGGGATCGTCGTGGTCACGGAGGAAGGCGTCCTCGTCGGCCCGGACAACGGGCTGCTGGTGCCGGCAGCGGGCGCACTCGGTGGGATTCAAGGCGTGCACGAACTGGCGTCCGAGGAGTACCGCCTGCCTACGGTGTCCCATACCTTCCATGGACGGGACATCTTCGCGCCTGCCGCCGCGTATCTGACGCTCGGTGTGGAACCGGCCGATTTCGGGCCGGAGATCGACCCGGCCACGCTGGTCCAGCTGCCCGAGCCGAAAGTCGTGGTGGGCAGCCAACGGCTGCAGTCCGAGGTGCTGTCGGTCGACCACTTCGGCAACATCCAACTGGCCGCGCAGGTCCGTGACATCATCGCGACCGGGCTGCTGCTGCCGGGTGCGTCGGTGCATGTCCAGATCGGGATGCACACCATCGACGCGACGATCGGCCGGACGTTCGACGACGTCGAGCCCGGCGAGGCGCTGGTGTACGTCGACTCCGCCGGGCACGTCGCGATCGCGGTCAACCAGGGCTTCGCGTCCTCGCTGCTGATGGTCGGCCAGCGCAACCCGATCGCCGAGATCAGGCGTTAGACGCGCGTCCTGGCCACCCGGTGTGCCAGGAAGATGACCAGGGCGGACAGCACCACAGACTCGACCCCGATGAGCATGACGGTGCTGGTCGCACCGGGCGTGTCCGTCGCGTAGAGGTCGATCAGGGCGTTCACCGGTGGCGCCTGGCGGATGAACAGCTGCGCGAAGCAGATTCCCAGGCCGACCAGCACAGTCCAGGCGACCTTGGGCATCACCGGGCGGCTGATCAGCGTGCCGAACGCGACCCCGGTCAACGCGGTCATCGCGAAGTCCACGGCTCCCACGCCGATGTGCTGGAACTGGACGGACGTGGCCGTGAGCCAGACCAGCGAAACCAAGGCGAGGACCCCGGTGAACACCAGCGCGGCGAGGACTTTGGCCAGCCAGACCCGGTTGAAGCCGCCGTTGACGGCCATGGTGATCGCGGCCTGCTGGGGTTCCTCGTTGTGCATGACCACCACGGTCACCCACATACCGATTGGCACCAACGCCGCCGAGGCCATCGCGTAGGTCGGCAACACGGGACCAGTCGGCGGACCGATGATCAACAGCACGGCCAGGTACGCCAGCAAAGGCGCGGCCCACCGCTGCGTCCGCAACACATCGGAAACCAAGTAACGGACCAAAGGAGTCACGACACCGCCTCGATCAAGGACCACCCGTCGGCCAAGGCTTTGAGCAAGAGCTTGTCCGCGTCATCGGTGCGGACGACCACCCGGCCTGGCTCCGCCATCAGGATTTCGGCTGCCAGCTCAGAAGCCTGCAGGCCAGGCCGCGTCGGCCGCAACGCGATCCGCATACCCCGCAAGGCGTCCGGCACGAGCCGGCCATCGGTCAACCGGTACAGCTTGCCATTGGGAACAGCACTTTCGTGCGCGCTCAACAAGATCCGGGCACCGTTCTGTTCGGCCTCGGACATCAACGCGGCCAGTTCCGCCCGAGCCGGGGCATCGAGGCCGGTCGCGGGTTCGTCGACGACCAGAAGCTCAGGTGGCTTCAAAAACGCTTGTATAACAGCGACTTTCTGACCGTTTCCCTTGGACAACGCCGCGATCGGCACGTCCGGGCCCGGTACCAGCCGCAGGCGCTCGGCCAGTTCGTCGGTCCGCGCACGGGTTTGCTCCGATGACATGCCACGCATCCGGCCGATATGGCCAAGGTATTGCCGCGCGGTCATCCGCATCGCCGCCGGCGCGCGCTCGGGGACGTAACCGACCGTGTCCGGCCTGCCGGTGATCCGGCCGCCGGTCGGCAGCGACGCACCGGCCACGATCCGCAGCAATGTGGACTTGCCGATGCCGTTACCTGCGACGATGACAGTGGCGACGCCGGGTTCGACGGTCAGGTCGACGCCGTCGAGCACCCACGGGCCACTACGGGAGTAGCGCTTACGCACACCTTGAACCACGGTCACATTCCCGGTCACATTCCCATAGTGCCGAAACCGACCATCGATTCGCCGCCAAAGGGCTTCAGCGCATGGTCCGTACGTGGGTATTCGTCTTCAGATGTCTTGCGCACGTTCGGTGAGCCGACTCACGCTACGAGACACCCTGCACACAAGTTCACAAGGGAGGGCCCATGAAGTCTCGTCGCGGTCTGTTGGCCGCGGCGGCGCTTGGCGCTGCCATGCTGCTGCCCCTGCCCGTCACGGCATCGGCACAGCCCGACCAGAGCACGGCTGCCACTGCCGACAGCCAGACGTCTGCGGTCTACACGGTCGAGAACACCACCCCTGCCTCTCGCACCGCGATCAGCCGGTTCGGCGTCGACATCCACGGCACCGAGCACGGCACGCTCATCTTCGCGGCCACCGCTTCCCAGGCCAAGGCATTGCGGAACGCCGGCTACCAGCTGACCGCGCAAGCGACGACGCTCGACTTCCCGCCTGCCGACTCGATGTACCACAACTACGCCGAACAGACCGCCGAGCTGCAGAAGATCGCCGCGGACCACCCGCAGATCGCCCGGCTGACCAGCATCGGCAAGAGCTACCAGGGCAACAAGGACCTGTGGCTGCTGAAGATCAGCGACAACGTGACCAGCGACGAAGCCGAGCCCGAGGTGCTGTTCACGTGCCAGCAGCACGCCCGTGAACACCTGACGCCGGAGATGTGCCTGCGCATCGCCAACCGCTACACCGACGGCTACAGCTCGGACACCGCGATCACCAACATGGTGAACGGCCGGGAGATCTGGATCGTCACCAGCGTCAACCCGGACGGTTCCGAGTACGACATCGCCACCGGCTCGTACCGGTCCTGGCGTAAGAACAGGCAGCCGAACTCCGGCTCGTCCAACGTGGGCACCGACCTGAACCGCAACTGGGGCTACAACTGGGGCTGCTGTGGCGGTTCGAGCGGATCGACCGGCAGCGAGACCTACCGTGGCCCGTCGGCGTTCTCGGCGCCGGAGACCCAGCGACTGCGTGACTTCGTGCAGTCCCGTGTGGTCGGCGGTGTGCAGCAGATCAAGACCCACATCGACTGGCACACCTACTCGGAGTTGATCCTGTGGCCGTACGGCTACACGTTCAACAACACCGCGCCCGGTCTGGACGCCAACCAGGAGCGCGCGTTCCGTACCCTCGGCCAGCAGATGGCCCAGACCAACAACTACACGCCGCAGCAGTCCAGCGACCTCTACATCACCGACGGCTCGATCGGTGACTGGATGTGGGGCGTGCACAAGATCTGGAGCTACACCTTCGAGATGTACCCACGCTCCGGTGGCGGCGGCTTCTACCCGCCTGACGAGGTCATCGTCCGTGAAACCTCACGCAACGACCGCGCGGTCGCGCTGTTCCTCAGCTACAGCGACTGTGTGCCGCGCGTGATCGGTGGAACCTGCTAGTCAGTCCGCGCATGTCCGCCATTCCGGCACATTCGCTGTGCCGGAATGGCGTTTTCGCTGTGCCGGAACGGGAATTTCGGGGTGCTGGAATGGTGGACACGCGGTGCTTGAATGGTGGACACGGCGCTAGGCCCAGGCCGTGACCTGCACCGGGTCTCCGACTTTGAGTTGGCCCGAGGTGATGACGGCGAACTTGGCGCCGAAGGAGACTCCGCCTCCTTCTTCCCTGCGGTAGGTCGCCAGCGTCTTGGTCGGCTCGTGCCCGGCCTTCTGCCCGGTCGCCTGGTCCACGGTCGGGACCACGCACCGCACGGCCTTCTTCTCCCAGCTGGTCTCGATCGCGCCGAGGGTCATCGCCCGCACCCGGTCCTCGGTGTAGGGCTCGTCCCAGCCGGTGACGATCACGTTGGGCCGGAACCTGTTCATCGGCAGCGTGTCGCCGCCTTTCTCCAGGATCAGGCCGTTGAGGTGATCCAGCGAGGACCGGCCGATCACGTGCAACGCGTCCGCGTCGGCGAATCCGACCTGGCCGCCGGTCTGGCCGTTGGAGTGCCGCTCGTGGCCGGGCGGGATCCGGACGAGCCGGCACGGCTCGCCCATGAACTGCGAGAACCACTCGGCCGGCCCGGTGCCTTGGTCGACCGCCTTGCCGGTCCACTTGTGCAGCAGGACTTCGAGCTGTTCACCGTCGAAGGCGATGTCGAACTCGAAGTCCTCGATCCCGGGTGCGGACAGTTTGAGGGTGCCGTCGCCGAGCGTCGGCCGCACCACGGCCATCTCGGCGCGGGTGCGCTGGGTGATGAACTTGTTGTTCTGGTCGACGACCATGAACGACCGGTCCTCGGCCAGGCCCATCGGGCCGACTACCGCGCTGTCGAGCGATTCACCCGCACAGCCTTTGATGACGTACCGGACAAGTTCCACCACGCGTGCGCCCATGGCACCAACCTAACGTGTCAGAGGATCGGAGCAGGGGCGTAACCAGCGGCTTCCGGATAGTCTTCGAGCACTTCCGAGACACGCTTCACGACCGCGCGGACCTGGCTGTCGGCAACGCCGGTGAACGACAGGCGGTCGGCCAGCAAAGCGTCCAGCTGGGCCCGGTTGAGCGGGATGCGGTCGTCGGCGGCCAGCCGGTCGAGCAGGTCGTTCTCGGCTTGGCCCTGCTCACGCATGGCGAGCGCGACCGCGACGGCGTTCTCCTTGATCGCCTCGTGCGCGGTCTCCCGGCCGACGCCTGCCTGCACCGACGCCATCAGAACCTTTGTCGTGGCAAGGAAAGGCAAGTACCGGTCGAGTTCACGGGCGATCACGGCCGGGTACGCGCCGAACTCGTCCAGCACCGTCAGGAACGTCTGGATCAGGCCGTCCAGTGCGAAGAACGCGTCCGGCAGGGCAACGCGGCGAACGACGGAACACGAGACGTCGCCTTCGTTCCACTGGTCGCCGGAGAGCTCGCCGACCATGGAGAGGTAGCCACGCAGGATCACGGCGAATCCGTTGACCCGCTCGCAGGAGCGCGTGTTCATCTTGTGCGGCATGGCCGACGAGCCGACCTGGCCGGGTTTGAAGCCCTCGGTGACCAGCTCGTGCCCGGCCATCAACCGGATCGTCTTGGCCACACTGCCCGGCGCGGCGGCCAGCTGCACCAAAGTGGACACGACGTCGAAGTCGAGCGAGCGTGGGTAGACCTGCCCGACGCTGGTGAAGACCCGCTCGAAACCCAAGTGCCCGGCGACTTTCCGCTCCAGCTCGTCCAAAGTGGACTCGTTGCCGCCCAACAGGTCCAGCATGTCCTGCGCGGTGCCGACCGGCCCCTTGATACCCCGCAACGGATAGCGGCCGATCAGGTTGTCCAACCGCTCGAACGCCACCAGCAACTCGTCGGCAGCGGTGGCGAACCTCTTGCCGAGCGTGGTCGCCTGCGCCGCGACGTTGTGCGAGCGTCCCGCCATCACCAAGTCGGTGTGCTCAGTCGCGAGCCGTGCCAACCGCGAGAGCACGGCCAAAGTCCTTGCCGCGATCAATTCAAGCGAGCGCTTGATCTGCAGCTGCTCGACGTTCTCGGTCAGATCGCGCGAGGTCATGCCCTTGTGCACGTGCTCGTGCCCGGCGAGCGCGTTGAACTCCTCGATCCGCGCCTTCACGTCGTGCCGCGTGACCCGCTCGCGCTCGGCGATGGACGCCAGGTCGACCTGGCCGATCACCCGCTCGTAGTCCGCGACCACGCCGTCCGGCACCTGCACGCCCAGCTCGGCCTGTGCCTTGAGGACCGCGAGCCACAGCTCACGCTCAAGCACGACCTTGTGCTCGGGCGACCACAACTGGGCCAGCTCGACCGAGGCGTAACGGTTGGCGAGGACGTTCGGGATACGCGGCTTCACGGTGACAAAGGGTATGCCACCTACAGGTGCAAAGCTGGATCAGTGGCCAGGCGCACCAGCTGCTCGTCGGTCAGCGCGACCCTGGGCTGGTACACGTCGTTCGGCCCGTTGATCGGGTCGTAGTTGTAGGTCGAGACCCGGGTGGTCGAGCCGTCCTTGCGGTAGTGCGTGGCCGTGACGATCTTCATCTGCGGATTGTTGCCCGCCGCGCCGGCTTCGACCCGGATGAGCACCTTGCTGTCGTCCGATTGGGGGATTTCCTGGCATTCCGGGCACGGCTCGACCTGCGGGTCGGCGTTGACCTGCACCGCGATGGCGGTCTGCACGTCGCCCAGCTTGAACTGGACGGCGCCTTCCAGGTAGGTCTGGCCGTCCCAGAACTGCCCTTCCGCCTCACCGCCGAACGGCCGGGGATTGACGTCCGTGGCGGCCGGAACCACCAGCGGGAACTGGGTCCGCAGACGTGCCCCGAGCTCTTCGCCACGCTGCCTGAGCTGCGCGACCGTCTTCGCCTCCGGCTTCGTCTTCGGCGGAGTGGTGGTTGTCGTGGCCGTGGGAGGCGCAGCCTGGGGTAGCTCCTGCGGCGCACCACCGATCCCCAGGACAACCGGCACCGTGACAGCGGCGACAGCGACAGCGGCCGTACTCACGCCAACGGCGATGAGGGCACGACGACGACGCACGATCCGTTCCGCGGTATCCACGAGTTCATCGAGGTCAAAGCTCATCGGGGGTTCATCGGCGACGGCCAGTTTCAAGCCATCGCGCAGCTCCTGCTCACTCAAGACACGACCCTCCTAGCCGGCTTGCCCGCCGTCAGGTTCTCCACCACGTCCCGCAGGGTCGCCAGGCCACGCGCGGTCTGGCTTTTCACGGTGCCTTCCGAACACCCGAGCACAACGGCCGTCTCCGCGACCGACAAGTCATCGAAGTACCGCAGGACCAACGCGGCCCGCTGCCGCGGCGGCAACTCCAACAACCCACGATGGGTCATGTCCTTCGCCCACGAGCGATGCTGGTCAGCCTCAGGATCCGCGTGGATGTCAGGGACATCCGGGACCCTGTCGACACGTAGTTCGCTACGTCGCCACGGTTTGCGCTTCTCGTCCAGCCAGGTGTTCAGCAGCACGCGGCGGGAGTAGTTCTGCAGGCTGTCCTGCTTCTGCACCTTGGCCCACGCGCGGTAGATCTTGATCAGCGTGGTCTGCGTGAGGTCCTCGGCCAGATGCCAGTCCCCGCAGAACAAGTAGGCACAGCGCCGCAGCCCCGCGGCGTGTTTGCCGGCGAAGGCGCGAAAGCTCTCTTCGTCGGGTTTGCGCACTGTGGCTCCCTTCGCATTCCCGACCTACCTCACGCGCGGCCGGCAACGAAGGTTGCATCACTCGGCGAGGGCCGCCCGCAGGATCTGCCGGGCACGAGCCCGCGGGTCAGCGTGAATCTCGATGATCGCGTTCAGCACAGCCCCATCGACCAGGGCGATCACCTGCTCGATGCGCGCCGTGTCGACGGGCATCCCACACTTCGTGAAGATCGCGGAGAGCAACTCCCGCAGCTTGACGGCGTCACTGCCCATCACCGGCTTCAAATACGGCCTGCGCCCAGTCGCCACCAGCCGCTCGTAACGCAACAGCACGGCCTCGGCATCACCAGACTCCGGCTCGTCCCCCAGCAACTGATCGAGAACAAGCTCGACCAGGGCATCAAAGCCCGCGTTCGGCGGCGTCTGTTCCAGCTGAGCCCATCCACGAGCAAACTCAACCTCACCTCGATGCACAACGGCCGCAGTGATCAACTCATCCAGCGAGTCGAAGTAGTACGTAGTCGAGGCCAACGGCAGCCCGGCCCGCTCGGCAACGGCCCGGTGGCGAATAGCGTCGAACCCACCCTCGGCAAGCAACTGCGCCGCCGCCTTGACCAAGGCATGGCGCCTACGTTCACCTTTGGGCGTACTCGCGGCAGTCATGGTCAGCCAAGCGTAGTAGCGGCATCCGCAACCGCCCGCATCCATCCCCACCCCAACCCCAGGACATCCCCCGCCACTCCCGGGGGGACGACCCCAGGCCAGTCTATCGGGATATGGGCAGGTCAAGAGGGCTACCGGCCGGTTGTGGACAACCAGATTTGCGAACGGACCGTTCGCGCGAAGTCGCGCGATCCAGGGTGGCCTCTTTGCCGCGGTGATCCGCCTACACAAACCAACCCCCAGCGACAGCCATACGGATCGCCGCCGTCCCCCCAGTGCGCGGTAGCGCAGACCGGTGCTTCGTGCTCCCTTCCTCCCGTCTGGCCTGTGCCTCGCAAACCATGGGTGTCAAGGGGGTCGGCCCACCCAACCCCGCCCCGAACGACGGCCAAACCGG
>JOAA01000058.1 GCA_000720375.1 Rhodococcus rhodnii
GCCCGAGCGATCGTGGAGTCCACGCTGACATCCCAGGTGATATGCCCGGCCGCGTCGGCCAGTGCCTGCAGCGTAATCAGCATCCGTTGCCAGGCACCCCGTCCGCTGCCAGCGCCGAAACAGCCCATAGGCAGCTGCTCACGATCCGTACATCGTCGGCATGTCACGCCACGGTGCACCGGTGCGCACCCGCCATCGGATCCCGTCAATCAACTGTCGTTTGCTCCCCAACGACGGCCGGCCTGACCGCGACGGCTGGGGCAATAACGGCTCCAACAGTGCCAACTCAGCTCAGGCAATCGCACTCGACTTCGATACAGGCCCTAAGCCACGGCGAGAAACAGCGTGGCGCCTGCCAATGCCAGGCAGGCGCCCGGATAAACAATGTTGTGGTACACGCGAGTCTTGAGGTGAATGCCGACGGCACCGACGAAGAACAGCACGAGGCCGACCGCGGCCGCGATACCGAGGAAGTCGAATCCGGCGAGTCCGGCGGCGAGTCCCATGGCTCCGGCGAGTTTGAGCAGGCCGAGCGGGAACACCCACGATTGCGGCACGCCGAGTTCGGCCGAGTTGGCCAGCACGAATTTCGCCCGGGCGAAGTCCGCGATCGCGGCTAATGCGTTCACCGCGATCGTGGCGACGGCGACGATGACGTAAGCGGTCGACATCAGAACATCCGGTAGGCGCCGAGGATCTCGAACGGCTCGGGCGAAGGCGCGGGGCCAACCGCGAGTTTGGCCACCGTGGCCTGCAGGCTCCGAGCCGCTTCGATACCGGGCAGCGGGTTCTCGACGCCGTCGGCCACCTCCAGCAGCGCCACGAACTGTTCGCCGCTGCGCAGATAGGCGTACCGGATGCCTTGCGGCTGTTCGGCTTCCACGGCGTCGAAGGCGGCGTGGACCGCCTCGGTCACCGAAGAAACCTCCTCGGAAGGGACGGTGTATCGAATCATCAGAAGTGCCATGCCTCAACCGTGGTCCGGCTTTCGGCTTGCGTCTAATACACGCATCCATAACCTGATGGAATGGATGTGGACACCCGGTTGCTGCGCTACTTCGCCACGGTCGCCGAGGAGGGCAACCTGACCAGGGCCGCGGAACGACTCTTCGTGTCCCAGCCCGCCCTGACCAAGCAGGTCAAACAGTTGGAGAACCTCCTTGGCGTGCAGCTGTTCACGCGTTCCCGTGCCGGAATGGCCCTCACCGAACCGGGTAGGACGTTGGCCCAACAGGTCCCTCAGCTGCTGAAAGACTGGGACCGAGTGTTGCGGGACACCAAAGGCTCGGCCAGCCGCGCAGCGAAGGTCCTCAGGGTCGGATTCCTTGCCAGCGCGGCAAACGAGGCCACGCCGAAAATCATCGCCGCCTTCGCCGAACGACGCCCGGGCTGGCGCGTGGAGATGCGCCAGGCCACATGGTCAAACCCCAGCGCAGGCCTGGACGACGGCGACGTCGACGCGGCCCTGCTCCGGATTCCGTTCCCCGGTCAGGAAAAATGGCACGTGAAAGTCCTGCTCACCGAACCCCGATGGATAGTGCTGCCATCGGCGCATCCACTCGCGACACAAGACCGAATCGCCTTCCGAGACCTCTGGGACGACCCATTTGTAGCCGCACCAGCGGAAACAGGCTGGTGGCGAGACTACTGGCTGGCCACCGATGAACGAGAAGGCCACGAACCCCACATCGGCGCGGTGACCGAAACCCCGGACGATTGGCTGAGCGCCATCGCCAACGGCTACGGCGTCGCACTCGCCCCCGAATCCGCAGCCCGCTTCTACGCCCGCCCAGGCGTGACATACCGCCCGCTCACCGGCGTCTCACCAACCCAAGTCGCCGTCGCATGGGCCGACGAGGCCAACCCAGTCATCCGCGACTTCGTCCAGTGCTGCCTAGCCGCATTCGGCCCGGACGGACATCAGGCATGACGTGTTCGGCGACCCAGGTGGGCGGACAAGGACAATCCGGCCACCGGTGTTTCGCCGACCCAGGTATGACATGGGCTGGCAAGGTAACCCGCTCGTCCACAACCCCTCATCCGCGACTTCCTCACAGCTACCTAAGCTCGCTTGACCCCGAGGGTCATCAAACGCGACACGTAAGCCGCGAGCTCCGCCGGTGTCCACGGTTGCTTTTCCACGATCAGCATCCGGCCGCAGCTCTCGCAGATCGAAGCGAGCAGTTCCGCCAGCACCGGAGCCTTGCGTTCGGTGTCCTCGACCTTGATGGTGGCCAGGTACATCACAACCAGGTCCCGAAGCCTCCCCAGGATCGTCTCCCGCGCAGCCCGAACTCGCTTGGCCACAGGGGAATCGGAGGTTCGGGACGACTCGAACACCACTCGCCACGAGTCCGGAGCCTCGGTCGCCGCGATCAGAAAAGCCTCAAGGCCTTGGCCGATCAGGGCTTCCAGGTTCTCGAAGTCCGGCATCTTCGGCAATGCCGCGATCACCGCGTCGAAGAGTCGTTTCTCCTCCCTGCCGAGCAGGGCGAGCAATAACTCGTCACGGTTGCGGAAGCATTCGTACACCACCGGTTTGGTGACTCCGGCGGCGTCCGCGACCGCTTGCATCGAAGTTCCGCGATAGCCGTGTGCCAGGTAGACCTGCAGCGCCGAGTCAAGAATGAGGGGCCGTCGTTTTTCTGGGCCCAAATGCGCCGCCCGCCGGCGGACCGCCCTGTCTTGCGCCACCGAACGAACTTACAGTATCCCCCGCATGAGTGATGGCATTACCACACCAGTTTGTCTAACCGGACAACGCGGCAGTGGCTCTGGCCAGCAAAGATCGCAGAGTTTTCCGTTCGTCCTCGGTGAACTCGGCGGCGAGTCCACGCTCGACGGCGACCGCGCGTTCATCGGCTTTGTCGAACGCGACCTGTCCTGCCTCGGTCAGCCGCGTTTCCAACATGTTCCGGTGCCACGGATGCGGCGTGCGCACGATCAGCCCGGCCGATTCCAGGTTCTGCAGGATCGTGGTCATCGTCTGCGGCGTCACCAGGCACAGCCGGGCGAGCGCCGCGGCTGAGATACCGGGGTTGTCGCTGAGGAACAGCAGCGCCGAGTACTGCGGGACAGTCAGCCCGCTCGGCTTCACGGCGGCTTGTTTGGCCGCCATGAGCGCGTCCACCGCCACCTTCAGGTCGGCTCCCAGGCGCTCCTTGATCGGCATCCGCACATCAACATGCTACGTCTCGGCAGAGTATTGACCACTATCAGAACTCTGATTACTGTTCGAGTCCTAACCAAAGGAAGGGTTCGAATGAAGAGGCTGCTCCTGTTAGTCCTGGCCGGATTGCTGGCGATCACGGGGACCGCGTCGGCCACGGGGCTGCCGCGCGTGATCAACGGCTCCGGCGACACGCTTCACCCAGAAGGGGTGGCGTGGGATCCGACCAGGCAGGCGTTCCTGGTCAGCTCGATCGTGCGCAGCACCATTTCCGTTGTCGGGCGGGACGGCAAAGCCCGCACGTTGGTCAGCGACCCGGCGCTGACGCAACCACTCGGCGTGCACGTCGATGCCCCGCGCAACCGCATTCTGACCGCGTACAGCCAAGGCCTGGGCATCTTCGAGCTGTCCACCGGTCGCACGCTGCACCTGGTCAAGTTCGGCAAAGCACCGAACGACCTGGCGATCGACTGGTTCGGCAACGCGTACGTCACCGACCCGCCGGGCGACACGATCTACAAGGTCGACGTGAACGGCACCGCGACCCCGTTCGTCACGGACAAGCGTTTGGCCGGTGTCGCGTACGGGATGAACGGCGTCGTCTGGCACCCGGCCGGATTCCTGTTGGTCGTGCACTACGAGAACGGCAAGCTGTTCAAGGTGACCAGGAACACGGTGGCCGAGGTCTCCATCGCCAAGCCGCTCGTCGGCGGTGACGGCCTGGCGTTCGAACGCGACGGTTCGCTGGTCGTCGTGACCAACAGGATCGGCGCTCCCGGGGAAGACGCGGTCACTGTGCTGCGGTCGCGGGGCCTCTGGTCAAGTGCCGTAGTGACCAGGCACACACCGACGCCGATCACCGCGCCCACGACCGCAGCCGTCACGCCATACGGCACATACGTGGTCCACGGCAGGCTGGACTGGCTGTTCAACGAGCAGAAGCTGTCCGACGAGTTCTTCCTGAGCAGGATCTAGAACGCCCCCGGTAACAAACATGTGCGAGCATGGGCGACGTTATGTCCGGTCAATACGCGCCGCGTGCGGAGACGATCGTCGATCTCGACGCCCTGCGGCACAACGTCGCCCTGCTCGCCGAGCGCGCCAAGGTGCCGGTGATGGCTGTCGTGAAGGCCGATGGGTACGGCCACGGCGCCGTCCCGATCGCCAAGGCAGCGCTTGAGGCGGGAGCAACCTGGCTCGGAGCGTGCTCCGCTGCCGAAGCCGTCACCCTGCGCCGAGCAGGCATCGAGGCGCCCATCCTGGCGTGGCTGTACGGGCCGGGCGAGGACCTGTCGGACGCCATCGCCGCGGGCGTGGACCTCGGTGTGTCCAGCATGGACGAGCTGCGCGCGGCCGAAGGCGCGCCGATCCACCTCAAGATCGACACGGGTCTGAACCGCAACGGCTGTTCCCTCGAGGAGTGGCCGGAACTCGTGCGAGCCGCCCGTGACCACAACGTCCGGGCGATCTGGTCGCACCTCGCCTCCGCCGATGAGCCCGGTGACCCGTCGATCGACCGGCAGGCCGAGCGGTTCGAGCGGGCGTACGAGATCGCGGTGGCCGAAGGCCTCAAGCCGATGCGGCACATCTCGAACTCCGCTGCCACGCTGACCCGGCCGGATCTCGCGTACGACATGGTCCGCGTCGGGATCGCCATGTACGGACTGAATCCCGTGCCGCAGCAGGAGGATCTGCGGCCGGTGATGACCTTCCGGTCCAGTGTGGCCAGTATGAAACGCACGCGCTCCGGCGAAGGCGTGTCCTACGGCCTCACCTGGATCGCCCAGCAGGACACCACCCTCGCGCTCGTGCCAGTTGGCTACGGCGACGGCGTGCCACGTGGACTGTCCGGCAAGCTCGAGGTCTTCGTTGCCGGGCACCGGCGTCCGGTCGTCGGCCGGGTGTGCATGGACCAGATCGTCGTCGACTGCGGCGACGACAAGGTGCGCCCCGGCGATGAGGTGATCCTGTTCGGACCCGGCGACCGCGGCGAGCCGACGGCCCGGGAATGGGCCGACAACCTCGGCACCATCGACTACGAGATCGTCACCAACATGTACCGGCCCCGGGTGGTTCGCCGCTACGTGGGGGCGCGAGGGTGAACGGCCGGATCGCAGGACTGATCGGCGGAGCGGTGGGTGTCGTGGCAACCGGAGCGGCGATAGGTGCTGCCATTTACTCCAAACGCCGCGATATCGAGGATATGTACGCCGATGAGCCCTTGGGGCTCCTGCCACCGAGCCGTACCAGCACGGTCGCGGCCGACGACGGCGTGCCTTTGTCGGTAGAGGAAGTGGACCCCGATGACGGTGGCACGCCGGAGATAACCGTCGTGCTGGTGCACGGTTTCGCGTTGAGCCGTAAGTCGTGGCACTTCCAACGCCGGATGTTCGCCGAGCAGACCGATCCGCGCGTCCGGCAGGTCCTCTACGACCAGCGCAGCCACGGCAGGTCCGCGAGGGCGAACGAAGAGTCGAGCACGATCGACCAATTGGGCCGGGATCTCGCGGCGGTGTTGCGCGCGATGGTGCCCAAGGGGCCGATGGTCCTGGTTGGACACTCGATGGGCGCGATGACCATCATCGCGCTGGCGGAACAGGAACCCGACCTGTTCGCCGACCGGGTCCGCGGTGTGGCGTTGATCGGTACGTCCGCGGGCGAGATCGGCGCGAGCGGCCTGCCCCGCCCGCTTTTGTCCCGTTACAACCCGTTGACCCGCGGCATGGGCACGCTGGCCGACTGGCAGCCTGGGCTGGTCGAACTGGTCCGGGCCGCCGGTGGCCAGCTGACGCGGCGCGCGGTCCGGCTGATCGCGTTCGGCAGCCGGAGCGTCAGCCCACGGCTGGTCGACTTCATGATGGAGATGCTCGACGTCACCCCGGTCCGGGTGCTCGCCGACTTCATCGAGACATTGGGCAGTCACAACAGGTACAAGGCGTTGGCGGGTCTGCAGCACTGTTATGTGCTTGTGCTGAGCGGTGATCATGACCGGATGACGCCGTACTCGCACGCGGAACGGATCGCCGAGGAGCTGCCGGACGCGAAGCTGATCCGGCTGCGCGGCGCCGGGCACATGGTGATCCTCGAACAACCCGACCAGGTCAACGCGCACCTGGTCGATCTGGTCAGGCAGTGCGTCAGTGGTCGTGGCGCTGGACGTAGATGGTGGCGGCGCAGGGCATGATCTCCCTTCCAACTCCTGAGGACACAGTCGAGTTCGGACAGAAGCTCGGCAAACTGCTCGGCGCGGGCGACCTGGTGTTGCTCGCCGGCCCGCTGGGCGCCGGGAAAACCGTGCTGGTGCGCGGTATCGCGGCCGGCCTCGGGGTGCAGGGCCGGGTCAGCTCGCCGACGTTCGTGATCGAGCGGGTGCACAAACCCGCTTCGCCGGACGGTGTTCCGCTGGTGCACGTCGACGCCTACCGGTTGATCGGCCATGTCGAGGAGGTCGACGACCTCGACCTCGACTCGGATCTGACGTCCTCGGCCGTGGTGATCGAGTGGGGCGAAGGCCTGGCCGAGCAGCTGGCCGACGACTATCTGGTGGTACGCCTGGAAAGGCGCCCGGACGACACCCGCATCGCCACCCTCGAACCGCACGGCGGCTGGACTTCCCGGGTCGCGCAGCTCACGTGACGATCGTCGCGCCGCGCTTGACCGTCCGGATCACCGGTGCGGTCTCGATCTGCCTGATCGCGTCGAGCGAGGCGATCTTCGTGGTCAGGTACCGGTAGAACGTCGGCACGTCACGGCAACACGCGGTCGCACCGATGTTGGCTGTGCCGGTCATCGCCGCGACAAAGACAATCTCCGGGTGCGAGGCGAGGATTTCGCCGGTGCGCTGGATTTCTGAAGGCGCGACGGACATCCACATCTGGGTCTCGCTCGTCAACCCGATCGCCGCGGAGTTGATGTCCACGTCGAAGTACACCGCGCCGCACTCGCGCAGGAAGTCCAGGCGACGCCGGACGCTCGACTCGGACCAGCCGGTCGCCTTGGCCAGTTCCGCGAAGCCCACCCGGCCGTCCAGTTCGAGAACGGCCAGCATGCGCTGATCGGCTTCGTCCAACGGGACGATCTCGTCCGTTATGGACAGTGGGGGCAGCAGTGCCTCGACTTGGTCCGGTGTGAGGGCGTCGAGCACTGACGGGTAGACGGCCTCGTCGCCGAGGAACACGTTGAGGATGCTGTGCGCGCTGACGTCGATGACCCGTGGTGTTTTGGGAAGTTGGTGCAACAACAGGTTGTCCGGCTCCTCAGGGCTGGTCGACTGCGCGACACACGTGATCTCCGTGCCACCCGAGTTCATCTGCACCCAGTACGTCCGTGGCCTGCGTGCCAGTGCCCTGGCCACGGCGAGCGCGGCACTGGGCTCGACCCGGATCCGGAGGTACCAACGGACTTGCCCGACCCGCCAAGGCGCGGTCTGCCCGACCACGGTCGCGATCGACTCCGCGCGCAGCCGCCGGTATCGCCGGGCAATGGTCTGGTCCGACACACCCAGCACCTCGGCGATCTTGCTGAACGGCGCCCGACCGTCCACTTCGAGCGCGTGGATCAATGCCCGGTCGATGTCGTCGATCTCAGCTGACAAGGGTGGCACCCCGTTTCACCGTGCGGATCACCGGAGAGGTCTCGATGTGGTTGATCGCCTTGAGCGCCGCGACCCTGGTGGTCAGGTAGTGGTAGAACGCAGGGACGTTCCGGCAGGTCACCGAGGCGATCAGGTTCGACGTGCCGGTGATGGCGGCGACGAACGCGGCTTCCGGATGCGCGGCCATTGCCTCCCCGACGCTCGCGATTTCGGCTGGGGGAACGGACATCCACATCATCGCCTCGCACGAGAACCCCAGCAGTTTGGTGTCCATGTCCAAGTCGTAGAACAGGGCTCCGACGTCGTGCAGGTAGTCGAGACGGCGGCGGACCGTCGACTCGGACCAGCCGGTCGCCTTGGCCAGTTCCGCGAACCCAGCCCGGCCGTCTTCTTCCAGCACCGCAAGCATTCGGTGGTCGGCTTCGTCCAATGTGACCACTTCGTCGGTCGGATGGGTCTCCTGCCGCAGATGTGCCACCTGCTCTCTGGTCAGGGTTTCGACCAGGCCGAGATGCTCGGCCGGGCCACCGAAGAACACGTGCAACAGGCTGTGCGCGGTGACTTCGTTGACCCGTGGAGTCTTGGGAAGTTGTTGCAGGAGCAGGGCATCCGTGTGTTCGGCGGTGTGCGACTGCGCGACGCACCCGATTTCCGTGCCACCCGAGAACATCCGGACCCAGTAGGTATCCGACCGCCTGGCCAAGGCGGACGCAACGGGCAACGCGGTCGCTGGTGCGCACTTGATCCTGACGTACCAGCGGACGTGGCCCACCCGCCACGGCACCGTCTGGCCGACGACCCGAACCGCCTTGCTCGCCCTCAACCTGCGGTACCGCCGGGCGACGGTCTGATCCGACAGCCCAAGCACCTCGGCGATCCGGCTGAACGGCGCCCGCCCGTCGATGTTCAACGCGTGGATCAATGCGTGATCAGTCTCGTCGAGCTGCACGGTGCCACGGTAGCCAGCGTTGTCGGTTTCCGCCACCGCGGCGGTGTGAATGTCGAAAAGCGCCGGACGCCCCGACTTCGTGGCAATCCTGACCGTCGGCCAGCAATCCTCGGTTGCGTTCAGAGTCGTTAGGAGATCGACATGGGGAAGTGGTCACCGCTGGTGGCGGTGTGCCTTGGGGGATTCATCCTGCTGGTCGACGTCACGATCGTGACGATCGCGCTGCCGGACATGGCGCGCACTCTCAGCGCCTCCCTCAACGGCTTGCAATGGGTCATTGACGCCTACGCCCTCGCGCTCGCCGCGCTCGTGTTGGCGAGTGGTTCGTTGGCCGACCAGATCGGGCGAAAACGGACATATTTGGGCAGTCTGGTGATATTCGGGGTCGCGTCCCTCGCATGTGGACTGGCGCCGACCATCGAGGTGCTGGTGATCGCACGGGCCGTGCAGGGCGTTGGGGGTGCTGCGATGTTGGCGACGACGTTGGCGATCGTCAACGTCACGTATCACGGCCGGGATCGCGGGATCGCGCTCGGCATCTGGGGTGTGGTGGCCGGGGCGGCCGCCGCGGTCGGGCCGGTGGCCGGCGGCCTGCTCACCGAGTTCCTTGGCTGGCGGTGGATCTTCCTGATCAACATCCCGATCGCGATCGTGGCGATCTGGTTGACCACGAAGGTCGTCACCGAGTCGAACAACCCGCACGCCAAGGGCGTCGACGTGCCAGGTGTCGTCACGTTCACGGCGGGCACGGGCGCCGTCACGTTCGGGCTGATGGAGGCGGGGCAGCACGAGTGGGGCTCGGGCCGTGTACTGGGCTGGCTCGTCGCCGGACTGGCAATCCTGGTCGTTTTCGTTGTGCTGCAAGCCCGTAGCGCCAACGCGATGCTGGATCTCAAGCTGTTCCGGCAGTTGTCGTTCTCGGTGATCCTGCTCGCGGCAATGGCGTTCTCGTTCGCGGCTTTCGCGTACACGCCGTTCATGTCGGTGTGGCTGCAGCAGCGGCTCGGGCTGCAACCGTTGGCAGCCGGGCTGGTGATGCTGCCGATGAGCGCCGCCGCGCTCGTGATCGCCGGTATCTTCGGCCGGCACATGCACCTGGTTGCTTTCCGGTACACGCTCAGCCTCGGGCTCGGCGTGATCGGGCTAGGAGCCCTGTTGTTGACGACCGGCGACAGCTGGATCGTCACGCTGCCAGGACTTGCTGTCGCGGGAGTCGGTGTCGCTGTGACGGGACAGGCGTTGCCTGGCGCGATCATGGCGACGGTTCCGCACCACCGCGCGGGGATGGCATCCGGCGCGCTCAACACGTTCCGGCAACTGGGCATGGCTGTGGGCGTCGCAGTTCTCGGCACAGTCGTCGCGCACGCCCCGACCTTCGAAAGTGGACTTGAGACGTCCTATGTGGTCTCGGGTGTCGTCGGCCTCGTGGTCGGTGTGATCGCTCTTGCCGTTGTCACGTCACGCAATACCGTCCACAATCCCAAGGTCGAGCAAGTCCTGGGGACGGAGGCGTAGCTGATCGACGAGGTCGTCACCCGCGTCGCGCTTGAGGATCGCGGCAGCCAATTCCGGTGCGATGACTGAGAAGTACGCGTCCGGCGTGATCCACGTCCGGCCGGCTCCGGCGAGTGCGAGCGCGCCGCCGGAGCCGCCTTCGCCGATCACCAACGTGGTCACCGGGATGTGGGCGGCGGCCACGGCGGTGAACACACCCGAGATCGCGTCGGCCAGGCCTGCGGCTTCCGAGGCGGCGTCGTTGGCGGCGCCCGGTGTGTCGACCAACGTCAACACCGGAATTCCGAGGCGGTCGGCCATCGCGATCAACCGGCTCGCGGTGCGATACCCGGCAGCGCGGGTCGCGGTGCCGGTTTGTGCGGCGAAAGCGATCGACCGGCCGCCACGCCAGCCGATCCCGCACAGGATGCCGGGATCCACTCCGCCGGCCCGGTCGCCGCTGATCGACTGATAAGTGTCGAAATAGGACTCAAGATAGGCCGAGGCGCGCGGACGATCGGCATCGCGGGCGCGTGTCACCGCTTCCCATCCGGTCGCGGGAAGTTCCGTTTTTCCAAGGGCTTTCGGGACCTCGGCCGGTTCGGGTGTGCCGCCTGTCAGCAATTCCAGCCATGCCGCCAGGACCACGGGCAGCGAGTCCGGCGTCAGCACGGCATCGATGAGCCCGGCCGCGAACTGGCCTTCCGACGTGAACACCGGGTGATGGGCGTCCTGCGCCGACCGCACGCGACTACCGCCGAAAGCGACCTGTGCACCGGAAATGCCGAGGATCACGTCCGCGCCGGCACCGAGAGACGCCCACACCCCGCCGGTCGTGGGATTGCGCAGCACAGCGATGTGCGGGATCCCGCTTTCCCGGTTGAGATGACACTCCCTGGCCACGCGCTGCAGTTGCAGCAGCGAGAACATGCCTTCCTGCATCCGGCTGCCGCCGGTCGCCAGCAAGGAAACCACCGGTGTTCTGTTCGCGCGAGCCGTGGACAGGGCGTGCACAAGGCGATCACCGGTCGCGGTGCCGACCGAGCCGCCGAGGAACCGGAAGTCGAACTCGATCAGCATCACGTCGATGTCGCCGATCAGCACCTGGCCGTAGGTCACCGATTCCTCGGCGCCGGTCTGCTGTCTGGCACGGGCCAGGGCCTCGGAATAGCCCGGCCAGTTCAGCGGATCACTGGCCGAGGGCACGCTTTGTCACCTTGCCCATGTCGTTGCGCGGCAACGCGTCCAGGAAGCGCACGACCCTCGGGCGTTTGTGTGGCGTGAGCAGTGTGGCCACATGGTCGATCAGTTCCTGCTTGTCGGGCCGCTCACCGGCGGGCACGATCCACGCGACGACCCGCTCGCCGAGGTCGTCGTCCGGCTCGCCCGTCACAGCAACCTCGGCGACACCCGGGTGTTCCAAAAGGACATTCTCGATCTCGCCCGCGCCGATCTTGTAGCCGCCGCTCTTGATCAGGTCCGTGGCCCGGCGGCCGACGATCCTCACGTACCCATCCGGGTCCACAGTAGCCACATCACCTGTGCGGAACCAGCCGTCCCGCAACGCTTCCGCAGTCGCTTCCGGACGGTTGAGGTACTCGAGGAACAGGTTCGGGCCGCGCACCTCGATCTCACCGATCTCGCCGTCCGGGAGCTGGTTGCCCTGCTCGTCGACGATCCGCAGGTCGACACCGTCCACCGGCGGACCGACCGTCCCCGGCCTGCGTTCGCCGTCAGCCCGCACGCTGCAGTTCATCAGCGTCTCGGACATCCCGTACCGCTCGACGATCCGCTGACCCGTCGCCTTGAAGATGCGCTCGTGATCACTGGCCGGCAAGGCGGCGGACCCGGAGACGAGCAACCTGGCCTGCGCGATCGCCTTCGCCAGCGCGGGATCGGCCTCGGCATCGGCGGCGAGCCGGTGATACATCGTCGGCACGCCGAACATCATCGTGGCGTCACCGGCAAGTTCGCGTGCGACGGCTTCGGACGAGAACTTGCCGATGTGCCGGACGGACCCGCCGCGCCGCAACGGTCCCACGATGCCCAGGATCAAACCGTGCACGTGGAACAACGGAAGCCCATGCACAAGGACGTCGTCGGACGTCCACTGCCACGCCGTCGCCAATGCGTCCAAATTGGACACGACGGCGCCGCGGGGCAGGACGACACCCTTGGGCGGCCCGGTCGTCCCGGACGTGTACACGATGAAAGCGGGCTGTGTGTCAGCGATGTCGCGCTCGGGCAGCGGTGCGGACGCGGTGATGTCGATGTCTTCTTCGGTGAGATTCAGGTCCGGCTTGCTGTCGGTCAGGATGTGCTCGAGCTCGCGTGTGCCGATCTTGGGGTTGATCGGAACCACCGGGATCCCGGCGACCAGCGCGCCGACGACGGCGACCGCGGTCTGAATGGTCGGGGTCGCCCACACGGCGACTCTCGACTTGCCCTGGATCTGCGCGGCGACAGCGCCCGCGGCACCGGCCAGCTGCCGGTAGGTCAGTTCCGCGTCGTTGAAGCGCAGTGCGGGGCGGTCGGTAGCCCGGGTCAGCTCACCAAACATGCAAGCCACTATGCCGGGGTCACGTGTGATCAGCCCAGTGTGGCGAGCGACACCTCCCACAACCGCTCGGCCGTCTCCGGGTTGAGCGCGTACGGCGCGACGCCCTGGAACTGGCCTTCCTGGCGCGGCTTGGCCTCGTTGACGTCTTCGAAGTACTTGCCGCCGACACCGTCCAACTCCGGCGAGGTGGCGACGTAGATGGATGTGGCCGCGCCCTGCGCAGGCGTCTTGCGGAACATCGAGCCGCCGACCTCGCTACGCAGCCGCGCGAGCTCCGACTCGGGAACGTGCCGTTGCAGGTTGGTCGCGATGGAACCGGGGTGCAGAGCGTTGACGAAGATGCCTGCGTCCGCCCAGCGCCGCGTGGCCTCGACGCCGAACAGGATGTTGGCCGTCTTGGACTGGCCGTAACCCAGCCACGGCGTGTACTCGCGCCACTGGAAGTGGATGTCGTCGAACACGATGGGCGAGAACAGGTGCCCGCTGGAGGCGACGGACACAACCCGCGCGCCGTCAGCGGCGGCGAGTGCCGGGTAGAGCCCGGTGGCCAGGGCGAAGTGGCCGAGGTGGTTGGTGGCGAACTGCAGCTCCCAGCCCTCCGGCGTGCGTGTGAGCGGCGGCGCCATCACACCCGCGTTGTTGATCAGGATGTGCAGCGGGCCTTCCCACGCGTCGACGAAGGCTTTGACGGAGGCCTGCGAGGAGAGGTCAAGCGGGGCGACGAAGGCCTTGATCTCGTCGGCGACCTTCTGACCCGCGTTGACGTCGCGAGCGGCGATGGTCACTTCTGCGCCCGCGTTCGCGAGCACACGTGCGGTCTCGATGCCGATGCCGGACGCGCCGCCGGTGACGATCGCGCGCTTGCCCGTGAGGTCGATTTCGGCGATGACTTCGTCGGCGGTACTGGTCTTGTCGAATGACATGGTGTCGGTGTCCTTGCCAGTAGAATCTTAAACGGAGGAACCTCCGCTACACCTCCAGGCTATGTGGAGGAGCCTCCGTTTGCAACTCGTCGAAGTTCGTTGGAGGAGGCCCAGTGGCGGCGCGACCCATGCGCGCGGACGCGCAGCGCAACCGAGACCGGCTGATCGAGGCCGCCGTGCGGGCGTTTTCGCAGGACGGCCCCGAGGTGACGCTGGAGGCGATCGCCAAGGACGCCGGCGTGGGCATCGGCACGCTCTACCGGCACTTCCCAACCCGGGAAGCACTGGTCGACGCGGCTTATCGGAACGAGCTGACCAAGCTGATCGACGCGGCTCCGGCTTTGCTGTCCGCTATGGCACCCGACGTCGCGCTGCGCACGTGGATGGACCGTTTTGTGGCGTACATGACTACGAAGCAGGGGATGGGCGATGCGCTGAAGGCTTTGATCGCTTCGGGCGGGAACCCGTTCAAGGACAGCCGTGAGGGCTTGAAGCAAGCGCTACGCCTTTTGCTGGACGCCAGTGTCGACGCGGGCAAGATCCGTGCGGACGTCGACGCCTGGGACATGCTCGTCAGCCTCAGCGGGGTCGCGCTCGCCGGTGAACAGGCCAAGCACGAGCAGATCGGCCGCCTGCTCGACCTGCTCATGGACGGCCTGCGCTATGGACGATGACGTGCCGCGAGCTCCAAGTGCGGCTCCAGCTCACGCAGCAACGCGTGCTTCGGCCGCGCGCCCACCATCGAATGCACCAGCTCACCATTGCGGTACAAGTTCAGCGTCGGCGCGCCCATGATCCGCTGGGACCGGGCCGTTTCCACTGCCGTGTCCACGTCGACCTTCACGATCTGCACGACCTCGGCGAGCTCGGTCTCCAACTCCGCCAGCACCGGCCCGATCATCCGGCACGGCGGGCACCACGTCGCCCAGAAATACACGAGCACCGGCCGCTCTGCCGAGGCCAGGTGCGCCGTGAACGTCGAGTCCGTCAACGCGAGCATGGGCGTTTCCCCTCCAAATCCGAGACTGTTTCCAACTGCGCCGCCAGCCGGTCGCGGATCTCGCTGAGCCGCGCTATGCCCGCGTTGAGCTCGGCCAGTTTGCGGCGGTAGACCTCGATCGATGCCGGGCAGACGTCTCCGGAGGCGTGTCCGGCGCGCAGGCATTCGACGAACGGGCGGGTTTCCTCCAGTGCGAAGCCGATCTCGAGCAACGAGCGGATTTCCTGGACGAGCCGCAGGTCGCTCTCGTCGTACTCGCGGTGTCCGTTGGCCGCTCGCCTGGCCGGCAGCAGGCCCTGAGCTTCGTAGTACCGCAGTGACCGTGTGCTCGTGCCCGCTCGTTGGGCCAGCTCGCCGATCCGCATCATGTCTCCCACGCTAGGCCTTGACACCGGCGTCAAGTCCAGGCTGCGTACTCTTGGTCAGTGCTCGTTCTCGCCCTTGACACCGCCACACCCGCGGTCACCGCTGGTGTCGTCGACTTCGACCACGAAGGTCTGGCACGCACGCTGGCCAGCCGGGTCACGGTCGACGCCCGCGCGCACGGCGAGCTGCTGACCCCGCACACCAAGGAGGCGCTGGCCGAGGCCGGGCTGGACTACGCCGACCTGGACGCCGTGGTGTGCGGTTCGGGCCCAGGGCCCTTCACCGGCCTGCGGGCCGGCATGGTCACCGCGGCCGCCCTTGGCCAAGCGCTTGCTAAGCCCGTGTACCCGGTGTCCACGCTCGACGCCATCGCCGCCGACTTCCCCGAGGTCCACCGCCTTCTCGTGGTCACCGACGCCCGCCGCAAAGAGGTCTACTGGGCGCGCTACGAGAACGGTCACCGCATCCAGGGTCCCGACGTGAGCAAGCCGGCCGAACTCGAAGACGTCGAAGCCGACCTCGTCGTGGGCGCCGAGTTGCTGCGACGACCCGTCGAGCCTGCGTCGCCGAGCCCGACCGGACTGGTCATGGCGGCATCGCACATGTTCGGGGAGACGCCGCCCGCGCTCACCCCGCTGTATCTGCGCAGGCCGGACGCTGTCGAGCCGGGCGCGCGCAAGCGGGTGAGCCGGGCGTGACCGTCCGACTCGCACCACTGCGCAGCGAGGACCTCCCGAGGTGCGCTGAGCTGGAGAAACTGCTCTTCCCGGGTGAGGACCCGTGGAGTGTGCAGGCTTTCCAGTACGAGTTGGAGAACGGCAACTACTACATCGGCGCGCACGTGGATCCCGTCGGGCTGGTCGGCTACGCGGGCATTTCCGAGCTCGGCGGCCCGGGCAACTACGAGTGCGAGGTGCACACCATCGGTGTGGACCCGGAGTTCCAGGGCAAGGGCGTCGGCAAGGCGATGCTGCGCGACCTGCTCGACCGCGCGGATCAGCTGCACGCACCCGTGTTCCTGGAGGTGCGGACCGACAACGTGCCCGCGATCAGCCTCTACGAGGCACACGGCTTCGAACGGATCGGTCTGCGCAGGCGGTACTACCAGCCGTCGGGCGCGGACGCGTACACCATGGCCAGGCCGGGGAGACCCCAGTGAGTGAATACAGTGAGTGACAAGATAATTCTCGGCATCGAGAGCTCGTGCGACGAGACCGGCGTCGGCATCGTCCGGCTCAGCGACACCGGCGAGATCACCCTGCTCGCCGACCAGGTCGCGTCCAGTGTGGACCAGCACGCCCGGTTCGGCGGTGTGGTGCCGGAAGTCGCCAGCCGCGCCCACCTCGAGGCGATGGTGCCGACCATGGAACGGGCACTGGACGAGTCCGGGCTGAGCCTGTCCAATGTGGACGCGATCGCGGTGACGTGCGGTCCTGGTCTGGCCGGCGCCTTGCTGGTGGGTGTGTCCGCGGCGAAGGCTTACGCCGCCGCGTTGGACGTTCCGCTGTACGGCGTGAACCACCTCGCTGGGCACGTGGCCGCGGATACCTTGCAGCACGGGGCTTTGCCGTCGGAATGCCTGGCTTTGCTGGTGTCCGGCGGGCACACGCAGCTGCTGAAGGTCGAGGACCTGGCCGGCAAGATCACCGAGATCGGCTCGACCATCGACGACGCCGCGGGCGAGGCCTACGACAAGGTCGCGCGGATCATCGGCCTGCCCTACCCCGGCGGCCCGCCCATCGACAAGGCGGCCAAACAGGGCAACCCGAACGCGATCAAGTTCCCGCGCGGCCTGACCGGTCCGCGCGATCCGAAGTTCGACTTCTCGTTCTCCGGCTTGAAGACCGCGGTCGCGCGCTGGGTCGAGGGTCAGGAATCCGACGGCAAGCCGATTTCGGTCGACGACGTCTGCGCGTCCTTCCAGGAATCCGTCGCGGATGTGTTGACTGCCAAGGCTGTTCGTGCGGCGACCGAACTCGGCATCGGCACGCTCGTGATCTCCGGCGGTGTCGCGGCGAACTCACGGCTGTCCGGCCTGGCGCGGGAACGCTGTGCGCAAGCCGGGATCGAGCTGCGTGTGCCACGCCCCCGGCTGTGCACCGACAACGGCGCGATGATCGCCGCGCTGGGCGCGCATCTCGTCGCTGCCGGTGTCCGTCCTTCATCTCTTGAGCTGCCAACGGATCCAGGTATGCCCGTCGACACGGTGTACGTCTAGCGCCAGAACGATGGGCGAACGTCCACATCGTCGGCGTTGACGAACATGATCCGGTGTCCGAACTGGATCTGCAGGTACTTCGTCTTGCCTCGGACCACGGTGTGGTTCGTCGAATCGAACGTGGGCGCCCAGTAGTACTCGGACGGCAGAGCCTGGCCGAGCGAGTACCGCTCACCCGCGGAGAACGTGTACTGCAGCGGAGCCAAGACCTGCGGCGTGATGTGCGCCGGGTACGCCGTGGCTTCCGGATACGCCCTGCCGTACACCGGAACCGTGGCTTTGCCCTTCTTCGGCGTCACCACAAGCCCAACGCCACCAACGGCGTTCGGCGCCTTGCGCGGGTTGTGGAACCAGCCTTTCTGGCCGAGGTACCAGATCGCGGTCCAGTCGCCACGCACTTCGGCGACCGCGAACTGCTGGCCGGTTTCCACCCGGCTGCTGTGGTCGGAGATCTCCATCGTGCCCGGTGATCCGTCCGGCCGCAGGCCAGAATCCTTGAGCAGCGGGGAATTCGCGTCCGGCGCGGTGTGCAGGATGACCGAAGTGGACCCACGCGGCGTGCACGGCTCACCAGCCTTGACACAGCCGATGAACGCGGGCTTGTTGGTCGCGAAGTCCGGCTTGATCGTGACCAGGCCGAGGTTGCCGGTGGACCGGAACGGCGCGCCGAGCAGGTCGAAGTAGTGCGCCCAGTCCCAGTAGGGGCCCGGATCCCAGTGCATTCCGCGTACGGTCGACGGAATCGTGCCGGGAACGTTGTCGTGGCCGATGATGTGCGCGCGGTCCAACGGAATCCGGTACTTCGCCGCCAGGTAGCGGACCAGTTTCGCGGACGAGCGGTACATCGCCTCGGTGTACCACGTGCCGAGCTTGGCGAAGCCCTCGTGCTCAAGGCCGATCGACTTCGAGTTGACGAACCAGTTGCCCGCCTGCCAGGCCACATCCTTGGCCTTGACGTGCTGGGCCACGTGCCCGTCGGCCGAGCGCAGCGAATACTGCCAGCTCACGTAGGTCGGGTCCTGGACCATCTTGAGCACGCCGTCCCACTGGCCCTCGGTGTCGTGGATGACGATGTACTTGATCTCCTGGGACTCCGGCCGGTTGGCCTTGTCGTGGTTGCCGTAGTCGTTGTTGGGGAGCTCTTGGTACGGCGCGGGAATCCACTCGCAGGCCAAGGTGCGGGGACACTCCGTGTTGTCCGATGAGGACTTACGCAGACCCAGCTTGTCGAGCTGCTGCTTGTTCGGCTGTGTGGACGTCGCCGCGAGCCTGACGCGCTGCCCGTCGTCGGTGACCCGCTCGACGCCTTGGTTGATGGTCGCGAAGACCTCATCCGCGAAGGTTGCCGCAGACCCTGTGTCGCCGGCGCCTCCGTACCGCGCCACGGCGCCGTACCAGTCGGCCGGGTTGTCACCGGCAGCCCCGATTTCTTTCTGGTACTTGGCAAGCAGGGCCGCGCCACCGCGGATGTTCTGCTTCGCGTCGGCCCGCAGGTCCTCAGTGGACAAACCGGTCAGTGACGCCGCTTCGTTGACAGTCTGCAGCTTCGGGAGTTGCTCGACCGGCGGGCCTGGTTGTGGGGACAGCCGCGGACGCGAGTCGTCACCGCGAGGGTCCTCAGTGCCCTCGTCGTGGTGTGTGCCGCCGGTGTTCGCGGTACGCACGTCTGTCAGGTGCATGGGGCCGTAACCGGCGCTGGTGCTCGGGGTCCCGGCATTGGCGTCCCATCGGGACTCCAGGTAGGACACTCCCAGCAGGACGCTTTCCGGCACGCCGAATTCGGCCGCGGCCGCGCGGAAGTCGCGTTGTCGCGCCTGGTCGGCTGGTTCGGCGCTGGCCGGGGTCACGCCGAGCACGAGGCCGGTGACCGTGGCCAGGATGAGGGCAGGACGCATGACGGTTTCTCCCCTTGCTAAGGTCATGCTTACTCTGCGGCCAGGCGCCCTGCCCGTCAATGAATTGCGTCCAATCAGCCTAGTTGGTGGCTGACTTACGCGGGGTGCAGGCTCCGGTCGCGATCAGCGACGACAAAGCTGGCAGCGGTGGTCACCTCGCCGCCCGGCTGCCGCACGTACGGCAGGATCCGGTAGTCGGCCCGAAGCTCATCGGTGGTGAACCTGGTCCGGATGTACCCACGCCGGTTCTTGTAGAACTTGACGTGCGGGTTCTCCGCGAGCACCCCGGCATTCGCGTCGTCGTTGCCGTCGCCACCGCTGGTGATGGACGTGGTGACGAACTCGGTGGCAAGTCCAGGCGAGGTCGGGTCGGTATAGTCCGACTTGGTCTCCGCGGCCCAGTGCCGGTGCACGTCACCGGTCAGCACAACGCCGTTGCGCGTCTTGCCAAGGCCTTCGGCGATCCGGTCGCGGTTGGCCTTGTACCCGTCCCATGCGTCCATGTTGTAGCCCTGGTTGACGCCGGGCGTGAGGTCGATCTGGGAGAAGAACACCTGCTGCCCCAGCACATCCCAGCGGGCCCGCGAGCGCCGCAGCCCGTCGAGCAGCCACCGCTCCTGTTCCTCGCCGGTGATCGACCGCGTCGGCTCAAGCCGCGCGTCGCAGTTCGGCTTGACGCCGTCACCGCAAGCCTGGTCGTCGCGGTACTGCCGGGTGTCGAGCATGTGGAAGTTGATCAGCCCGCCCCACTGCAGCCGCCGGTAGAGCTGCATGTCGATGCCACGCGGCCGGGCCGTGCGCCGCAGCGGCATGTTCTCGTAGTACGCCTGGAAAGCGTTCTTCCGGCGCTCAAGGAAGTCCGGGTCCGGCTGCTCGGGAATCTCGTCAGCCCAGTTGTTTTCGGTCTCATGATCCCACGAAGTGTGTCAACCAACTACACTCGACACAGCTTCTACCAGCGAGGATACCGACCATGAGCGCAACGGCACCAAGGAAACGACGCCGCCGGTTCAAGAAGCAAGCGAGCGACCGGCCCGTAGTTGTCCCGTTCACCCCGGACAACGACGCCGCAGTGTGCTACGTCCGGCAGAGCCATTTCACCGACGAATCCATGTCCAGCGACGTCCAGGCACAGGACACGCACCGATGGACGAACGCCTACGGCGTGCCGGTCGCGGCGACTGTGGAAGATCTGCACGTGTCCGGAGATTTGGAGCCCCACAAGCGAAGCGGGCTCAAACTCTGGTTGTCCGACGCGCCCCCGCAGCCGTGGAAGACGCTGGTTGTATCCAAGCTGGATCGGTTGGTGCGTAACGTGATGGACGCACTGAACTTGCTGGAATGGCTGAGGGCACGGGGAAAGCGGCTCATCGCGATTGCCGAAGGCATCGACTCCAGTAACTCCATGTCGGAGTTTTTGATCACGTTGATTGCCGCGTTCGCCCGTATGGAGCGCGAAAGGATGCGTGAGCGTTTCAAGGACTCGAAAGCTAAGCTCAAGGAAGCGGGTCGTTGGGCGGGAGAGGGTCACATTTACGGCACCAAGCCGGTTCAGTTGCCCGGCGGTGGTTGGATTCTCGGGCTTGATCAGTACGCGGTGAAAATCCTGCACAAGCTTTCCAGGATGGCGCGGACTGGCAAGAGTCTTACCGAGATGTGCGACTGGTTGGCGGACAACAAGATTGTGACTCCTCGGGACCGGCAATTGCAGCTGGCGGCGGAACGGCGGGGAGAAGATCCGGCGACGGTTGACCTAAAAGGGTACGAGTGGGGGACATCCGTGCTGCGGCGCTTGCTGGAAAACCCGGACCTTGTGGAGTTCGGCATCTTTGAACCCGCTGAGCAGGCGGAAATCTCGGCTCGATTGGAAGAAAAGGCGCGCCGGAAGACGCGCGGCAGTAATCAGCCTTACCCATTCTCCGGCGTCCTGGTGTGTGCGGATTGCCTGGAGCCTTTGTGGCACCGTATTGCCCACTCGAAGCGAACCCGCACGGATGGAACCACGGTTGAATACCACAACGAGTACTGGCATTGCCCGAACTACGAGCATGGCTCGTCTATGCGAGCGGACGTGATAGAGCCGCTGGCTGAGCAGGCTTTCTACAAAATCTTTGCGATGGTTCCGGTGCGGGAGCGTATTGTGTTGCCGCCAACTACCCATGAGAACGAAATCGCGAAATTGGAGCGGGAACACGCCAAGCTGATGTCCGGGGTGGCGCGGGCCAAGTCGCCGGAAGATCGGCGTAGGATCGTGGATGACGGAGACAAGATTCTGGCCGATATCGACACGTTGAGAGCACTTCCAGCAGACCCCGGGGGCGTGCAATGGGTTTCCACTGACCGGACCTGGCAGCAAGAGCTAGTAGGAATGTCGCCGGAAGACCGGCGCCTGCGGTGGCTTGAATTGGGGTTCGCGTTCGCGGTGCAGAAACGGCCGGACGGCACGTGGTCGGCGGGTTGGCGTCTGCCGGACGGATGGCAGGAGGCAATGCCGGAAATAGCTGAATGGGCTGAGCGGATTGCTGATACTGGCGCCACGATCGAGATCACGGATCTACTCGACTGGCCAACTGGGGGACCTACGGAGTCGAAACGATGAATCCGTGACGGTGATCGACGGAGTGCGGAAACCTCCGGGCCATCAGCCCGGAGATTTCCGCGTGCCATGGGGGTTGCCTTGGCGATGTACATGCGCATAGCCGACGACATCGCCGCGCGGATCACGTTCGGTGATATTCCGCCCGGATCTGTCTTGCCCAATGCCGCGACCCTCGCGCGGGAATATGGCGTGTCACCCGCTACCGCGACCAAAGCGATCGGAATGCTGCGCAAGTGGCGCATGGTACGGGCCGACGCCACAGGAATGCGGGTGCTGTCGATGCACGAGTGATCATCACGGGCGGTCCGGATGCAGGGACACAGAAGCCCCTCCGCGTATGACGGAGGGGCTTCTGTGTCATCGAGGGCTGTAGCGCAAGCACTAACCCGGTGAACGATGGCCGGTTTGAGTCAGCACATCGCAGACTGCACTGATCTTGTCGGCCAGTTGCTGGATGTCTGCTCCGTTGACGGTGACCCACAGCGTGCCGTCTGGGCCTGCTGTGAGCGTCGCCGGAGCGTGGTTGGCTGCCTCTCCTCTGTGGTGCGATGTGGAGCGCTGTCCGGGCCGTTGAGACGGTTGTGCGGTGGCGCTCTGTCGGGGGCTTGGGATGGTGTGAGCGTCGGCGTGTTCGTCGGCCTGGTCGTCCTGTCCGTCAGTCGATGCGTGGTGGTCATGGTCGCTACTCCGATACGTGGTGTCGTGCGGTGCGCGGGTACCTGTCGCTTCGTTACTCGTCATTGCCACCCCCGCTCCTGTCGCCGTCGCTGTCGTCGGGGGCAGGGAGGGAGTCGGCCGACTGTCGGCGCACGCGGCGATTTCGGGGGGTTGTGGTCCCTCGTGTGGAGTGGCCTGCACGCCTCCCTGACGAGCGTTTTCGCAGGTCGTCAGAGGGAGTTTCGGTGAGGGAGTCGGTAGGGAGATCTCCCTGGCTCCCTGACGCCTCCCTGCCTGGTGTGTCCGTGTCGCGGGTGGCGAGGGCGTTGGCCACGTCATCGGCGCGGACGACCATGACGCCATCGGACTTGCGTGGCGTGATGCCCTCGTTGGCGAGTGCGGCGGTCAAGTCGCCGGGTGACCATCCTTCGTATTCGGCGGGGTTGTGTTCGGCGAGCCGGGAGAGCACCACTTGTGTCCGAACGCGACGTTCGCCGCGCATCACGCTGTTGATGTCGGTGAGGTGATCGACCGGCGCGGCCTGGATCTCCAATCGGTTCGGCGCTTCGATGGCGCGTCCGGTCTCCTGCACGAGTGCCACGGCGCGCGCGATGACCGGTGATACGTCATCGATGCCGTCTTCGAAGGCCACGTAAAAGGTACGGGTCAATTCGAACGTGGCGTCGGTGACACCGACGGCGACACAGGTTCCCCGGTCGGTGTTCATGCGTAGATCGGTGGCGCGGATACCGGCGCGGTACTTGCCGGAACCCAGCAGGCCGTCATTGGCGATCTGATCGGCGACCGAGAACGCCACTCCACATGAGACGTTGCGGGTGACCTCGCGGGGAATGCTGTCCTTGGTGGGTGATTGTGTGGCCAGTAGCAACACGATGCCGTATTTGCGTCCCCGTTTGATCAACCGGATCGCCATCTCGGCGGCTTGCTTGCCGTACTTGGGATGCTGGAACAGCTCGTGACACTCGTCGATGGCGCAGATCAGCGGGTGCAACCCGAGAATGCGGTTGTCGGCGAGTTTGCGGGATACCTTGGGTGGCCTGCCGGGCTGTTGGCCGAGAACGCGCCCGCGTCGCTCCATCTCGTCGAGCAAATCGGACAGTGCGCGCAGTGCCTGTTCGGCTACCGCGTCGTCCATTCCCATGTGGTAGCGCGACAATCGCGGCGCGAACGGGTCGAAGTCGGGAGACTCGCCCATGACGTACACCCACAGTTCCGCCGTGGGGTCCAACGCCGCACCCAGCAATAGCGTGCGCAGGCACGCGGACTTGCCTTGTCCCGGGCGCCCGCCGATCAACCAGTTCGCGCCGATCAACGGCGCGTTGATCACCAGGCCCCGTTGAGACAGTCCGAACGGGACACCGTCGAACACATCGACTTGCCCGTCATACAACAGCGGCCATTCACCGGCGCCACCGTTGAGGGTGCCCTTGTCGGCTACCCACAAGTCCAGGATGCCATCTTCATCTCCTTTGGTGGGCCACGTTTCCAGCGCGGCGCGACCGAGGTTCGCCGCGAGTTTGGGACGCTGCGCGGCCACCATGTCGGCGGTCACACCGAGCGGTAGCCGAACTTGCGCGTACGTACCGTCCCCATCCTTACGAGCGGCAACGGTATAGGCCAGTACGCCACCGTCCTTAAAGAACTTGTTGAGCGGACTGATCCCCAAGTGCGCCAGGGCTTTCGAAACCATCCGTTCATCGATCCACGAGTCGGCATCGTCCCGGTCCGGTCGAATCAGCCACCCCGCGCCCGGATCTCTTTCTCTGCCTTCGAAAGCAGCCGCGACAACCCACCCGACGATCACGATCAACATGGCCGCCGGCGCCACCGCGGTGATGATCTCCCACGCCGTGTCAAGTCCGTTGTAGACGTCCGCGAGCCACGGCCACATGTCACCGCGGGGAATCCAAGAGTCCAACGCCCACAACACAACAACGACGGGAGCGACCACTCTGCCCACAACGACAAGCCAATGTAGACAAAGGCCAAGCCGAGCCCAACGCGCCCGACCGTCCGCCCGGATCATCTCCTGCGCAGCCCGTCGCGCCTCCGCGTCCCCGGCCAGCCGCGCCCGCCGGACATCCGCCCGCAGATCGGCATACGTTGCCCACGACCACCCTTTGACGACCCACCGCCAATGCCCACGCAGGACAAACCAAAGCAGCCGCGCGACATCAAGAGGCGCCTTGCGCAATCGGTAGGCAGCCACCGACCGCGCCCGCGCCACCCAACCGGACCGCCACACCAGCACCACGGCCACGGCTAGCGACGCACACACCCGACGCCACCAAGCCAACCGGGAGCCACGCGGCGACCACGGCGGCGGAGTTTCCCTCGACACGTTGCCGCTCACGCCATCCGGGCCGTCCACGAACTCGGCGTCATAGACTTTCCGTTCGATCTCCACACCCGGACCAACGTCCGGACGGCCACCGTCGCCGTTCACGGGACCGTTCATGAACGCCCCCCGGCGTGTGTTTCGCCACCGTTCACGGCCGTCTCGCCGTCGCCGGTCTTCTCCGTGGACAGTGTGGAGGCCAACCGTGACGACAGTCCGCGTGAACATCCGGTCACTTCACGCACCCACGCGGGGGTGATCGCCACACCTGGCGACCACGCCGCGCGTGCTCTGTCGAGGTATTCACCGAACGACGTTCGCCGCGCTTTGACCGGCTGTGTGGGCGTGGTCGGTTCATGAACGCTCGCATTCGCCGCCGTGGCGGCAGTGTCCCGCATGAACGTTGCCTGAACCTGTGTGCGGCGGGCAGCCGTCTCTGTGGCCGCCGCGTGTACTGCCTCGGTCAGCTTGTCCCGTAGGTCGGTCACTGCTTCGGCCGCAACGAACACGACCAACGGCGGCACCGAATGCAGCACGATGCCTGTGACCGAACCAGCGGCGTAGGACACCCACGTGTTCATCACGTACGTGGCCGCCAACGTGAACCACTTCGCACGACGAACCCATGGCCCAGTGCGCACCTGGTACCGCGCGGTGACCTGCTCTGCCCGCAGGATCGCGAGCAGCACCACAGATACCGTGGGATCAAGTAGCCACGCAGCAAGCCAGGGCAACGACCATGCGGGCGAACCAGCGGCGGCAAAGTGCTGAACGTTGGTCATCGTGAACGCCAGCCCCAACACGATCCCGGTCCAACACAACCGGTCGACCTGCGCGCGGACACGTTCCACTCGCAATGCGACCACGTCCGGATCGGTCTGGAAAGCACGCACGTCCGCCGCTTCTGCCGCGTCGCGCACAAGCTTCCGCACACGCGACACAGACGGATGTTGTGTGTCAGGCATGGTGTTCATCGGCGACCGCCTCGCCGACGTGAGCCGTCCAATGTGGTCACCGTCAACGCACGCGTTAGGGCGTAGGCAGCGAACAGCGCCGGAAATCCCAGCACCGCCAACAACAATCCCTTGTTTGTCGCCGCGTACACGATGACGAGCCACTGCACACCAACGATCAGCGCCGCAGTGAACAGCACCCGTCCAGTCAGCGACAGCAACCGCGCCCCGCCACGTGCCGCGTCTGCCGCAGCCCGACCCCGTCGCACGCCTACGCGCCAGCTCGTCCACAGAACAAGCAGGACGCCAAATCCGGCGAGAACCTCGATAGGTGTCAGGTTGAGCCCTGTCATTGCCCCTCGCCCTCCTCTACGTCCTCGCAGAGGTCCACAAGGTCGGTGGCGCGCTCGCCGCGCTGACGCCAATGCGGATACAGCGCGCGCCGATCGTCTTCGGCCAGTGCGCCCCACACCCCAAACGTTCGCTCACCGGCCGTACGCAACTCCAGCTCTAGGCACTCGTCCTGAACAGGGCATGTTGCGCACAACTGGGCCGCAAGTTCTCGATCTGTCGCGTCCCGACCGGTCAACGTGGGCGCTTCACCGTTGGTGTAAGCCGAGACGCATTCGCCCTGTTCCAGCACGATGTGTGTCAGCGCCTCGTCCGGTATCCAGCGCAAGCGATCCAGCCGCCATGCGATGCCCACCAACCACCGGTCACAGTCTTGGTTGGGCGTGCTCATGGCGTGTTCCCGTCCGCCAGGTGTGCAAGGGCGTGCGCCGGAATCAACAGACGATTCCGACGCCGCACGACCGGCAGAATTCCAACGCGAATGTCACGGCACACGTGCGAGTTGTCGACACCGAGAATCCATGCGACCTCGGCAATGGAAAGAAAGCACGATGAACCACTAAAAGTGTTGTTCTTCATGGCTAGTTGGTCCTTAACTCTTGGGCTGCGACTCGCGGGATGCGTGCCGCTGCCTCAAGTAAGGCCGACGCGAAGACCAACAACTATGTCAGCTATAGAATACGAAATTCAGCGCGAGAATCACGCCTGGTTGGAGCCAGGTTCACTGAGGCGAACATTCAAAACAAGAATACCGGGCGGCCGGATATTCTCTCAGAGAATTTGGGGGTTGGTGGCGCGCTTCAGGTCCTCCAGCATCTCTCGGAAGTCCGTTCCAGCGTTCCGGCCATACGTCCGCAACTCTTGATCAAGCTCGTTCGCCACCATGAGCAGCGACGGCCTACTGCGGCGACCGCCTTGGAGAGCTTGTATGCCGAGTGTCGCCGCTTCGTCGACAGCGCCCTCGCGAGCAGCCACGACCCCCAGGGTTAGCTCTGCTTCGGCCTTTCGCATCGGGGCCACGATGTTGCCTTCAGCGCTGACGCTACGCCGAATCACCTCGTCGGCGTTGCGTTTGGCCAAGGTGTCCTCGCCGACGATTCGGTACGTATCCATCGCGTAGAAGTCCCACTTGTCAGGATCGACAACGAAGTGGTTGTCAGGCCGCTCTGGATACGGAAGCCGCGCAAGCAGCTCACTGCCGCGCTCAAGCGCTTCATGGACTTTCTCGGCGTCTCCCATGCGTGCGTACGCTTTTGCCTGCTGGCCGTATAGTTGAACAGCCACAGACTCTGATGCAGCGGCCAGAATTCCTGTCTCAGCTGCGGGGATCACCGCCCGGAGGTTTCCAGTCGTCAGGTGGAACCAGGCGAGCATTTCATGTGACCAACCCAGGATCGCTGGATCACCGGCATCCTTGCCAAGTTCCAGCGCCATTCGCCGTGTCGCTTCAGCCGAAGCAGCATCACCAAGGTCATACTCCAAACAACCGACCAGGAGCGCTAGCATCCCAGCGTTGTGCAGTATTTTCCGATGCTGCGAAAGGGTGACCCTCTTGTCGAGAAGCTGCGTAACCTTTGCCAGCCACTCTCGACTAGTTGTAATGAGCTCCCTGGCATCTGCATGCGGGTAGTCGCAACACAATTGCTCTACCGTAATATCGAGAGCATCGATCGTCGGTGAATCTATCGCCGAGGCGCGCACACGCCGAAGCAATTCGGCCGTATCCATCCCGGTCGCAGCGATCAGAATCCCATCGCGACTGTCCGACGCGCTCGAAAGGTACTTTCTCTCACCGTCCCCGCGGTGCATTTCCGCGGGCAGAATAAGGCGACTCTGTCCAGGCATATCGAACCATAGTAGATGCGGCGGAAGATGCAAAATCCTGGCATAGTTCCGCAGCGTTTCGAGATTCTGTTCCGGTTTACCATTCTCAAGCTTGCTCACCTGCGCCTGGGTGAGACCGAGCCACCGCCCGAGTAGTTCTTGATTAAGCGCTTTTCCGAAAATCTTGAGATGGCGTGGATGGTTCCGGTACGCCTTAAATATCTTACCGATGTGCTCACTCTGAAAGGCTGCGCGAAATTCGTCAGTCTCGAAGAATTCATTTCGAAGCTGCGCAGGTGGTGTGCGGAGTTGGTCTCGCTGTTCCCTGTGACACCTACTGCAAAGGGTTGCCGTGTTGTCGGCCGCCAAAATGGCGCCGCAACCTGGGCATCGTCGGCCGCCGCTGACGGCCCGTCCTGCCGGTGTACCGGGAGTGCTCATCTTCACGACACCGCCGAAACTTGGAGCTTGACCTTACCTCTTAGGCCAGCCTACATCCTCTCCGAGGACCCACCAACGGGTGAAGGTCATCGGCCAAAAGCCGCCTCTCACCAGGCGATATTCAGCTGCAGGATGGAGCATGCCGAACCTGATATAGACGCTCCTCTGCCGGGAGGTACACGGTTGAGAAGGTTCTTTCAACTTCTTATCTCGATCGGTTCGAGGGGTAGGTAACGCCGGAAATGGCCCCGGAGCAATCCGAACGCTTGGTGGTCACTGCATCGCTGACCTCGGGCGTTGCGCGCGTCACCTACGGGATGCGTGACTCCATAGATCTGATCAATGAAATTCTGCGGCTAGAACACACCACCTGGGAAACGACACTCCAAATCGGAGATGAAGAGTATCTCCGCAGCAAGGACGAAGGACCGTTCGCCAACCATCAAATGCGAATCAGCGTAAGCCCGTCAGCGAACTATGCGGCACTGAACTACACAGATCACGACATGCAAGATTCACCGATCGTGAACTCCTACAGCACAAAGCGCCCGGTGCCCGAGATGGATCTTATCTTCAATGGCGCGACAGGTACCGTGTTCCCTCGGACAGCGTTGATATCGGTCAGCGATGCACGCAATGCCCTGACTGAATGGCTAACAACCCGTCAGCTACCTATGTGTATCGACTGGCGCCCCTACGACCCGCACTGAGGCGAATGCGCTTCCGAGACGTCGCCGCAAAGTGGGAGCTGATGTGAAATGAGTAGTTTTTCGCTACCGGACGAGCGATTGACCGACTCCTGTTTCCTGTGCATCACCAAGTCTTTGAGTAGAGCTCTCGCCACTGGCGAGGCTGCGATACCGGTTAGTGGTGGCGTGGCGGTAATGATCCTTCTTGCGGTTTTCGCGCTCACCGTATTGGCGTGCGCACTAGGCGGGCGCCGGTCATGAACGCGTCCGCGCAGAAGCCCCCACCGCAATGTCCCGCTCACAGGGCAAGCGCGCGTGCCACCGCCTCTACGCCGCTTGCTGGGACGCCCCTCGTCGAGTGGGGTGGTGAGGCCATGACGGTTGGACTTAATGGGGATCCCCGTCATGGCCGTCACTACGTGGGCTCCCGCTTGACGGTGCGACGTCACGGTGAGCCGAAATGCGCGCCGGTCTGCCACCCGCGCGGTGCGCATCGAAGGGGGTGGGCAGGGCAACGAGACGCCGATTACCCCAGTCGTCGGCGCACCCGGCGTTGTCCTGTCTACAAAACCCGTGGTGGGGTTAAGGACGCCTTCTTCCTGACCCCGCCATGGGCCAAATTCGGGGGGCGATGCGCATGAGTAGCTTCTCGCTGCGCGACGATCGGCTAGCCGATGTGTGCTGTCTGTGTCGAGTCACCTTCGACGGCGTTGACGATAAAGAGCCGGTCGAACTTGACGCTGACGAAGTGCAGATGACAAGCGCCGTGATGTACATGTGCACAGATCAGTGGGAATGCACGAAACGATACCTCGAACCGGTCAAGCGCTTTCGTGAGAGTGCAAGTTTAGTACTCAAAGTCTTCGGGGTAGACACGTGCCCCGAAGGGGGCCACGGCGTCGATACCAGCTAGCCGCAGAATTCGCTCCCCGGCGAACAAGGTTCGGCAAGTTTGGATCTTTGTGCAGTCGGCGTCGTGGCCCCGCGTCACTTTGATTGACCGGAATTGGTGCCAGGTGCTCAAATCACGAGAGAGGGGTGGCATGTTGTGTCATCGCCTACCACAGGCGGGGTAAACGGCGTGCCCGCTCTGCGTCACTTCACCACCGGTGAGTACAACGCTGAACAGCTTTCCGGCGCGTGTTGCGCCTTATGCGGCCAGCGTTTCACCGGGCCAGACGACGCGGAAATGCCCGATCCGCCCATCGCGCCCGCAGTCGACCCTAAGCAGGTCATGCGGGTCTGCCGGGATCGAATCAAATGCGTCATACACCGCCACGGGATGAGTGAGACCTAATGAATGTCGACGTGCGGATCGGCCCGTTCGTGACGTCGGCCCGGGGTGCGGTGCCGTACGTACAGGGCGGTGGCGCCGCGCCCCGATTAAGCCGATCGGTGGTGAGGGTCTCCTGCGGTCCCCTCATCCCCGGTCGGCCCCAGCTTTGACAGGTTCCCTGTTCCCGCCGAACGTCGGGAACCCGTCAAAGAGAAAGCGGGTGCCCCGAGCATCCGTTTCACGGCCGGTAGCGAGCTTTCCCTTGCCCGACCGAGGGAAACTCGCTACCGGCCACCTTCCAAGACGGGCGTCAACGCCCCGTTTTTTGTTGCCATCCCCTCTGGCGAAGGACGGTCATGATCTGCGTTTGCTGATCTCCGCAGTAGCCGTACCTGCGTTTCCGTCTTGGAAGGTCCCTGTTCGCGGAACGAGAGAAACATTTGATGCACCGGATATTGGTAGGCGTAACGATCGTCGTGTTGGCGGCAACGCTTGCTGCCGACGCTGCCCGCCCGTTGGTGTTCGCGCCTACGAGGCTGATTGTGCCTCCCGCTTGGTGTGATTTCGCTGCGTGTGTCTTTGGTGTGGCGACGTGAGGCCCGAATACACTGCCGCTCAGCTCGTGCTTTTGGCATTGGAGCAAGTGGGCGCGCCAATCACGTTGCATGAGCTCATGGGGCGGGTACGGCGCCTCCGCGAGGCCGCTATTCGGTCCGTCTTGTCGTCGGCAGTAGACCAGGGGTTTGTTACCTGTACGTCAACGGCGGACCCGCCCCGCTACTGGATTTCTGGCGATGGCGCAAAGGTCGTGCGTCTACTGCGCGCAGAACCCAAGCGGTTCGCGGGCAAGAAGCTGAAAGAGTGTTTGAAAGCGGCCAACGGGCCCATGGCGCATGTGGTCGCTCAAGTCGTCATCGAGGAAAGCACCCGAAAAATACTCTTGGCCCTCGTGCATAGGGGTCGTCACGGTGCCGACCATTCCGTCATCGAAAAGGAAACCGGACTCGCGCCGGCCAGGGTGTTTACCGCCCTGGCCGGCATGCGGGAAAAAGGGCTTGTTGAAATGTCAGATTGTAGCGAACAGCCCATACGATACGTGTTGACCAGCCGTGGATACATGGCTGCAACATCATTCAAGAGTGAGGATTCGTAAGCAGAAATGGCTGGTGAAACGCCGGTACCGAACTACCATGGCCGAAAATTGCTTCGCGAGCTTCAGAAGCTTCGCAAACAAGCCTGCATGACCCAAGAGGAGGCGGGAGACCGGGCCCATATCGAGTTCAAGAAGCTTAGTCGGATCGAGCGAAAGCAACTGCCAACTTATCACGAGTTGCTCATATTGCTCGACGTGTACGGCGTGGTGGCCAACGACTATAGCTACTACACCGAGTTGCTTGAAACTGCGCGCGCCAAGCGTTGGTGGACTGAATACCGACTTCGCGACACCCGGTACATTCGAATGGAAGACGAGGCCAAGTCATCTATGAAGGAGCGGGGCCGGTCAAGTCCTTGGTGGACTGTTTTTCGGCGGTGCCTGGCGTTAAAGGGTCGGACGTGTCCGCGGTGTCGGGGTCA
>JOAA01000059.1 GCA_000720375.1 Rhodococcus rhodnii
GCGCCATGGTGTTCGCCTGGATCTGGTCTCGCTTCTTCCGCAAGGGACCGCTGGAGTACCTGCTCAACATCGCCACCAAACCGGCGAAGTACATCCGCTGAGACCCGGCCGACCGGCTGGTGGAGAACCTGCCGGTCGGCCGGCCCGGCCCGCCATGTCCCGGATGGCGGACCCACTTCGGTCTCGACGAGACTGCACACGTGCAGCATCCACAAAGGAGCGTGACATGATCCGGGTGGTCGTCGTGGACGACGAGGAGCTCGTGCGGACCGGTTTCCGGCTCATCCTCCAGGCGGCCGGAGACATAGAGGTCGTCGCCACACCCACCGGCGCGCAAGCGGTGCGCGAGATCAGTCTGCTCAAACCCGACCTCGTGCTGCTCGACATCCGGATGCCGGACGTCGACGGCCTCACCATCCTGCGTCAGCTGCAGGGCCTCAAGCCGCCGCCGGTCGTGGCGATGCTGACGACGTTCGACTCCGACGAGTACATCGCCATGGCCCTGCGATCGGGCGCGGCGGGGTTCATCCTCAAGGACACCGGGCCCGAGCAGCTCGCGCAGATGGTGCGCACGCTCGTCAGCGGCGGTGTCGTGCTCTCCCCCAAGGTCACCCGCACGGTCGTCGACGGCTACCTCGGTTCCGGTGCGGGCTCGGCAGCCACCGAGCAGGTCGGGCTGCTGACCGAACGCGAACGCACGGTGCTCGTGCTGATCGCGGAGGGACTGTCCAACACGGACATCGGCGCCCGGATCCACGTCAGTGTCGGCACGGTGAAGGACCACGTCAGCGCCATCCTCACCAAGCTGCGCGTGGGCAGCAGGGTGCAGGCGGCCCTGGTGGCGCAGCGGGCCGGCCTGCTCGACGGCAGCGGAGAGTCGCTGTGAGCTCCCGCCCGTCCAGCCGGTTCGTCGACGCCGCGGTGCTCGCGGTCGCCGTGGCCGAGGGAGTGCTGACCACGGTCGCCGAGAACGACCCGTACGGGCTCGTCACGATCGCGATCGCCGTGCTCGCCCTCCTAGTGCGCGAACGCTGGCCGCTGCCGGCCTTCCTGGCGACCCTGCCGGCGGTGCTGTTCCCCGGCACGATCGTTCCCGCGATCGTCGCTCTCTACGTGGTCTCCAGCCGCTATCGCGACTGGTGGCTGCTTGCGGGGTGCGGGCTCCTCGCCGCGGCCTGCTTCGTCTTCCCGACGACGGACTTCGCTCCGTCGATCTGGGACTCCTACACACTGCTCGGCGTCATCTACTTCACGATGACCGCGCTCGCACCGATCCTCCTCGGCCAGTTCTTGCAGTCCCAGCGCGAGCTGGCGTTGCGGCTGGAAGAGGTCAAGCAAGCTCGGGAGCACGAGCGGCGGCTCGACGCCGAGGCGATCCTGGCCCGCGAACGCAACCAGCTCGCGCGCGAAATGCACGACGTCGTCTCCCACCAGGTGAGCCTGATCGCGGTACAGGCAACTGCGCTCATGGTCAGCACCACGGACCCCGACGCCAAGCAGGCGGCCGGGAACGTGCGGCAGCTGTCGGTGAACACGCTCGACGAGCTGCGCCACATGGTGAACCTGCTGCGTGCCTCGGGCACACCGGCGACCGAGCTCACCCCGCAGCCGACGCTGACCGATCTCGAACGCCTCATCGGCAACAGCGCGATCGACGCCCAGCTGGTCGGCGCCGCGCCCGAAGGACTCGAACCACCCGTGCAGCGGGCCATCTACCGCACCATCCAGGAAGCGCTGACGAACGTGCGCAAGCACGCTCCCGGCGCCAGCGCCACCATCGAGATCAGCCAGGACGACACCGACCTCACCGTCACCGTCACCAACACCAGGCCCACCCGGCCGAACCTCGCCCTGCCCAGCGCACAGCACGGGCTCGTCGGACTGCAGGAGCGCGCCGCACTGCTCGGCGGGAAACTCCACACCGGACCCATGCCCGACGGGGGCTTCCAGCTGCGGCTGCGGCTCCCGATCTCGACAGTCGGCACAGCACACGGATGACCACGCTCGGGGTGCGCCGGATCGGCGCACCCCGAGCACCCGCTCATCGGGCGTGTTCGCCGGTGAGCAGCTGAGTGGCGGCGAACTCGGCATACAACCGATCCCTCTGGACTAGCTCGTCATGAGTGCCAGCGGCGCGCACGGTTCCGTTGTCCAGCACCACGATCCTGTCCGCTTGCGTCACCGTCGACAGCCGATGTGCCACCACGAGCACCGTCATCGTCTTCGCCGCGGTCGCGACCACGTCCCTGATCGCCATCTCGTTCGCGGCGTCCAGCTGTGAGGTGATCTCGTCCAGCAGCAGCAACCGCGGACGGCTGATCAGCGCACGGGCAAGCGCGACCCGTTGCCGCTCACCACCGGACAGGAAGTTGCCGCGATGCCCGACCGCGGTGTCCAGCCCGTCGGGCAGCCGCTCGACGAGCGAGTCCAAGCGGGTCTGCGCCACCACGTACCGAATCTCCTCGTCAGTCGCCTCCGGCCGGCCGTAGACGAGGTTCTCGCGCAACGATCCGGACAGCAGGGGCGCGTCCTGTTCGACGTAGCCGATGCCCGCACGCAGGCCGGCCAGATCCCAGTCCGCCAGGTCGCGGCCGTTCAGCCGGATGCGGCCGGAGTCCGGCTCGTGGAACCTCTCGATCAGCGCGAACAGCGTGGACTTCCCCGCACCGGAAGGGCCGACGAAGGCGGTCATGCCCAACGCGGGGACGTCGACACTCACGCCACGCAGGACCTCCGGCAGGTCGGGGCCGTAGCGGAACCGGACGTTCTCGAAGGCCAGGCGAGCTGCGCCCTGCCCCGCGACCTCGGTGCCACCGGTGCTGACCGGCTCGGCCGGCATCTGGTCGACCTCGCCCAGCCTGCGCACCGCGGCGAGCCCGACCTGCAGCCTGCTGCCTGCGTGCAGCAACTGCCCGATCGGCTCGTGCAGGTAGAACAGGAACAACAGGAAAGCCACCAAAGTGGACAGCGGGATCGCACCGGTCGCGACCCGCGCGCCACCGATGCCGAGCACGGCGAGGAACGACGCCTGGACCGCGAGGCCGTTGGAGCCGTGCACCAGCGATTCCCACCACGCCGAACGGACACCGGCACGCCACGCGTTCTCGGCACCGCGCTCGATCGCGGCGATCTCCCTCGTCTCGGCGCCGGCCGCCTTCACCGTACGGAAAGCGCCGAGCACGCGCTCCAGCCGCGCACCCGTCTCACCCACGGCGCTCTGGGCGGCGTGGGACGCCTTCTCGATCATCGGCATCCCTGCCAGAGCGAGCAGGCCTACCACTAGGAGAACGGCCAGGGTGATGCCCAGCAGGACAACGTCCATCACACCCATCATCACGATCATCACCACGGTCGTCACCGAGCCGGTGACCAGCGCGACGAGCGCGTGCGTGCACACCTCGCGCAGCAACGTCGTGTCACCGGTGAACCGGGACAGCAGGTCCCCTGGCTCGGCGCGTTGCACCGCGGGCACGCGCACCGAGAGCAGCCGCCTGGCCAGCCGTTTCCTGGCGACCAACACGACCGACTCGGCGGCACGTTCGAGCAGGTAGTCACCGACCATCGCGATCGCGGCACCGGCCAGCGCCAGGCCGACCAGCAGCGCCAGCAGACCGATGATCCCGTCACCTGAGCCCAGCCGGTCCACCAGCGCCTTGGCCGCAAGCGGCTGTGCGGCGGCGGCAAGGCCGCTCAGCAGGACAAGTGCCCCTCCACAAAGGATGGTGCGCCGCTGCGGTCTGGCGTACCCCAGAAGCGTTCGCCAGGTCGCGCGGTCAATGGGGGTGCGCACGGTAAAACAACTCCGTCTTCTCTGTTCGTGGCTGGAATCACGATCCGGGCAGGCGAAAACGCCGCCGCAGACCGGCTCCACGAGCATCAGCCACGCCGCACGTCCTACGGCACCGGCGAACCAGCTGGACCTTCCAGCCAGGTGACCTGGTAACACCCGCCACCTGGGGGATGACGGCACGCTGTGGACGTAACCGGACACGTCCGCGGCCATGGGAGTGTCCACAATGGCTCTACGGGCAGTAGGCTTCCTGTCCGTCACGCCGCCTCACGAAGCACGGTCACATGAACTCGCTGCTCCTCATGATCGCGATCGCCATCGCGGTCCGTTCCTTCGCCGCGTCCCGTCTGGACCGGTGGAACCTCGGCGCACCGGTCGTCATCGTCGCGGCGGGCGTCGTCATCGGCCTCGTCAACGAACAGTCGATCAAGATCGCGCTGAACACCCAGGCGATGTTGTACATGGCCGAGATCGTGCTCGCCGTGCTGCTGTTCGTGGACGCCACCGAGGTTCGCGGCGGGCGGTTGTGGGGCAGCTCACCGGGGCTCGCGGCCAGGGTGCTGCTCATCGCGATGCCGCTCAGCCTCATCGCGGCGATGCTGCTCGGCTGGTGGTTGTTCCCCAGCCTGCCCTGGCCGGTGCTCCTGCTGCTCGCCGGCGTGGTCGTGCCCATCGACTTCGCCCCCGCCGAACGGGTCGTGCGCGATCGCGGCCTGCCGGCGCGGGTGCGCAGCGTGCTCAACGTGGAAAGCGGCTACAACGACGGCATCATCTCGCCGCTGTTCCTGTTCGCGTTAATCCTGGCGGGCGACCACACCCAGGAACGGACCCCGCTCTCCGCCCTGGCCACGGTGCTGCCCTTCGCACTCAAGGCCCTCGTGGCCGGCCTGGTGTTCGGTGCGGCACTCGCGGTGCTGCTGACCGCCGCGCACCGCTCAGGATGGCTCACCGAACAGTCCGGCCGCATCGTCGTACTGCTGGTGCCGCTGCTGACCTACACCGCCACGGTCGCGGTGGACGGCAACGGGTTCGTGGCCTCCTTCGTCTGCGGTATCACGTTCCGCTACGTCCACCGGCGAGCCAGGGCCCGCCAGATCCGCAACGCTCCACAGGGTCGGGACCTGCTGCGCCGCGGGGCGCTGGACGAGGATTTCCGTCTGCTGGAGGACTTCACCACGCTGCTGACCATGACGCTGTGGTTCGTCGTCGGCATCACCGCCGTAGTGGCGTTCTCGGACGGACTGCCCTGGCAGGTCGCGCTCTTCAGCATCGCGGCGCTTACCGTCATCCGCATGTTCCCCGTGCACCTCTCCCTCACCGGATCGGCGCTCTCCCAACGGGAACGTCTCCAGATCGGGGCGCTCGGGCCACGCGGCACAACGTCGATCGTCTTCGGTCTCCTCGCCTTCAACCGGCTTCCCGAAGGGCCCGCCGCCGACACCATCCTGCTCGTCACCGTGACCGTGGTCCTCAGCAGCGTGGTCCTGCACGGCATCGGCGCCGGCCCCACCGTCAAATGGCTGACACCCGCGAAACCGGTTCGTCGCTGAACTTCCACGCGATCACGCGGCAACCCCTACCTCGCGCGGGCGCTGGGCGAGGCCGCTGTCATCGCCGGCAAGACCGACACCTTCCTCGGTGAACGCTACCGGCGCATCGCCAAACGCCGCGGCAAGAAACGCGCCGTCGTGGCCGTCGGCCGTTCCATCCTCATCATCGTCTGGCACCTGTTGTCCCAGCCCGACATCCGCTACCACGATCTCGGTCCCGGCTTCTACGACACCCGGATCGGACCGGACCGCAAGAAACGCAACCACGTCCGCCAACTCGAAGCCCTCGGCTACAAAGTCATCCTCGAACCCGCCGCTTGATCCACCCCGGACAACAACTCCCAGCCAGGCACAGCCAAGCCGGGAGTGCTTACCTGCCACCAAGGTTCGATTTTCGGATTAGAGACGGTGCTGGATCCGCCATCTGCCGAGTACCGCGAGCAGGGTGCTGAGCGTGAGGTAGATCGCTGACTCGAGCCACTGGAAGAGCCAGTAGCGGTGGTTCGGTTGGTAGGACGCCGTCACGTGTAGGTCGAGGTCGCCGAGGCACTGTGCCGCCGCGCCGAACCTCCCGCCGCCTTCCCGAGGCGAGTCGTCGGATGCGTCGGGTCCGATGCATTTGTTGAACTTGTCGGCGTCGAGTGGTTGGCCGTCGGCGGTGAGCAGTTCGCTGGTGTCGGTGACCCAGGCGTCGGGAATGGTGAGGCCGCCGATCGTGGGGCGGTCCGACAGGCCGCCCAGGCTGCGGAGCTCGTTGATCGCCTCGCTGGTCATCGGTTTCGAGGTGGTGATCGGTGGCATCAGGTACGGGCGCACCAGGTTCGGCATGGCGATCTGGACCGCGATGAAGACGAGGAGGGTGAGAGCCATGGCGGGCAGGGTGCGGCGGATCAGTAGCCCGATGACCGTGCCGAGCACGACGGCGAAGGCCGCGTAGGCGACGGGTGCGACATGGCGCGCGCTGAACACGAGGGTCTCGAACCGGTCGTTCGCCACCTGGTCGACCGGGCCGGCCGCCCAGGTCAGCAGGAGGCTGACCAGGCCGGTCGCGGTCATGCCGGCAAGTCCGGCGAACAGCAGCTTGACCGCAAGCCACCGGCGCCGGGGGACGCTCTGGTTCCACACCAGCCGGTGGGTGCCGGTCTCCAGTTCCCGAGCGACCAGTGGTGCGCCCCAGAACATCCCGAGCAGTCCGGGGACGAGGATGAACCCGGCGTCGAGGAACAGGAGCAGGTTCCGGTACTCGTTCGTGAACTGGCTCATCGCGTCGGCGCAGTCGCCCTGGCACCGCGCGAGGTAGGTGTCGTAGGTGTCGCGGATGTCCATCCCCAGGACGACAAGTCCGGCCGCGATCACAACCAGGCCCGCCGCAGCGACGAGTGCCTGGGCACGGAACTGCCGCCAGCTCATCCAGATCATCGCGTGGCCGCCCGGGTCAGGTAGCCGAGAACCAGTTCCTCGAGCTGGATGGGCTCGACGGTCCATGGGCCTGCGGGAAGTGGACCGTCGGCCCGGAGGATCGCGGTGTTGTGTTCGGTGGCGATGACCTCGACTCCTGGTGGTAGCCCGCCGTGTGTGACCAGGCGGTGGTGGGTGGCGAGCAGGTGGTTGACGTCGCCGGCGAGCTGGATGCGGGACGCGCACAGCACGATCAGGTAGTCGCAGACTCGTTCGACGTCGGCGAGGAGGTGGGAGGAGAGCACGGCGCTAGCGCCGAGCTCGGCGACGAACGCCATCAGGTTCTGCAGGAACGCCTTGCGGGCCAACGGGTCGAGCGCGGCCGCCGGTTCGTCGAAGATGAGCAGCTCGGGTCGTTTCGCGGCGGCGACGGTCATGGCGAGTTGGGCGCGCTGCCCGCCGGAGAGCCTGCCTGCCTTCTGGGCGGGATCCAGACCGGCCTGGGTGATCCGCCGTTTCGCGAGGCCGGCGTCCCAGGACAGGTTGAGCCGGGCGCCCATGCGGAGGTGGTCGGCGACGGTCAGCGTGGCGTAGACGGGTGTGTCCTGGGCGACGAAGCCGACCTTGGCCAGATGGGTCGCGTTCGCGGCGGGCCGGGAGCCGAGCACGTTGAGCGTGCCCGCGGTCGGTGTGATCAGCCCGCAGGCCAACTGGAGAAGGGTGGACTTGCCGGCCCCGTTGGGTCCGACCAGACCGATGACCCGGCCGCGGGGGACGTTCAGCGTGCAGTCGGTCAGGGCCGTGCGTTTGCCGTACCGCTTGGTCAAGTTGTCGGCTTGCAGCACCGGAGTCATGGGATGTTCCTTTCTCATCAGCAGGTTTCCGGTGCGCAGAACCTGACTTCGGGGAACCGTGGCGACGGCCGGTCCAGCAGGGGCTGTGGTTCGGCACGCAGGTGCAGGTCGAAGAAGGCGCGGACGTACCGGCGGGTGATCTCCACGGAGCGGGTTCCCGCGAGCTTGCTGCCGAAGGGGACGCCGATCTGCTGGGTCACCATGTCGTAGTCGGCGAAGGACGGGTGTATGGACCCGGCCACCGTGAGCCACCGCTTCCACCCGGTCAGGCGTGACCAGTTGCGGTCCCAGGAGTCGTCGGCTGTAGCCTGGCCGAAGAACAGGAACGGGCGCGACAGTCCGCCCTCGGGCAGGTCCTTGAACATCGTGCCGTCGAGGTTGATCCCGGCCCGCACCCTCGGGTCGGCCAGCATGGTCTCGCCGACGCTCGCGCCACCGAGGGACATACCCGCCATCGCGATCCGGGACCGATCGATCCACTTCGGATATTTCCTGATCAGTTCCTCGAGCACGAAGGGGACGTCACGCGCCCGGCTCTCCACGACCGCCTTCTCGTCGAGCCGATCGCACACGGCGCAGGTGGCGACCCGCCCGTCGGGGAAGGTCATGCCGAAGTTCTCGTAGGTGTGGTCGACCCCGGCCACCAGGTAGCCGCGGCTCGCGAGTTCCTCGGCCAGCGCGGTGAGCGAGCTGCGGGGCCAGGTGAAGCCGGGCGAGAGCACCACGAGCGGCCGCCTGCCGTCCGCCGGTGTCACGTCGGTGTACGCGTTGGTCCGGGTCCTGCTCAGGATGTCCGGCGGCACGGTGGTGACCCCCGCGCTCGTCAGGAGCAGCTCCGACTCCTTGGGCGTCATGTACCGCGCCCGCCGTGAACCCGGTGACTTCGCCGGGTACCAGAGGGAGACCATCAGTTCCCGCGCGTTCACCGACGGAACCCAGGGGTCCGGGCGGGAAACATCCTTCAGATACAGGGATGTGGTGCCGACCGGGTGCGGACCGGTGGGCCTTGGCAGATACGGAACGGCGGCCTCGGCCGCGGACCCGCTTGGGGCGGCGACCCCGACGGCGAGCAGTGCGGTCACGGCCACCAGACCGCGACGCAGGACGTGAAATGGCATGGGGCTCATCCTGTGCGGCGCCCGCAGTGCCCACATCGGACCGAAGAACGGTTCAAGCCCGCCGCAACCGTACTTTTGACCGATTGGGCGCGTTGACAACGGTTCCTAGCCTGATCCGCATGAACAGCGTGAAGATCGCGAACCCTCCGGTCGACGTCGGTATGGGTGTCGTGTTCGTTGCGGCGCTCGCCGTCACGGCGTACGCGATCGCGGACAGTTGGGGCGGCGACTACTGGATGTTCGGCTGCGTCACGGGAGCGGCGGTGTGTGTGCTCGCCATGACACGCCGGCACCGGATGTGGGCGGCGCCCGCGGGCCTGGCGGTCGCGGCGACCGCGATCCTGGTCGCCTCGGTCGCCGAGCTTCCGGCCGAGCCCGGTCCTGCCATGGCGTTGGGCCTGTCCGTCCTCGTCGGCTGCGCGGTCAGAACCCTCCCCGCACCCGGGGCCGCCGCTGTCGCGACCGGCGGACTTGCCACAGTTGTCGGCACCTGGCTCACCGATGGCGCCACGGCCGTGGCGATGCTGAACAGCGCGGGGTGGCTCGCCGCACTCGTGATCGGGCTATGGCTGCGGCTGGTCGGCAGGAAGGATGCCTAGCCTGCACATCCTGTCCATGCGAGACCGTCCGGTCGGCATCGCGGTCAACGCCGTTCTTGGCGTCGTGTTCGCCGCGGCGCTCGCCGTCACGGCGTACGCGATCGCGGACACCTGGGGCGCCGGCTACTGGGTGTTCGGCTGCGTCACCGGAGCGGTCGTGTCCGTGCTCGCCATGACCTGCCGGCACCAGGTCTGGGCCGTAGGCGCGGGGCTGGGCATCGCGGCGGTCACGATCCTCGTCGCCCAGATCGCGCATCTTCCCGCCGAGCCCGGTCCTGCCATGGCGTTGGGGCTGTCCGTGCTCATCGGCTCCGCGACCAGAACCCTCGCTACGCCGTGGGCTGTCGCGGTCGCGGCCGGTGGGCTTGCCGTGGTTGCCAGCACCTGGCTCACCGACACAGGCACGACCGTGGCGGGGCTGAACAGCGTGGCGTGGCTCGCCGCCGTCGGGACCGGACTTGGCCTGCGGCTGCTCGACATCCGCCGCCGGGCCGCGGCCGAGCAGGTACGCCGCGACGAGCGCATGGAGCTGGCCAGGGAACTGCACGACATCGTGGCCCACCACATCACCGGCATCGTGCTCCACGCCCAGGCCGCCCGGATCGTCCGGCGCCGGGACCCCGACCAGCTCGACGAATCCCTGACCGGCATCGAGACCGCCAGCTCCGAAGCGTTGGCCGCGATGCGTCGCGTGGTCGGCTTGCTGCGTGACACCGACGACGCGGCCCCCGCCACCCCCGGACCGGAACAGCTCGGCGAACTGGTCACCCGCTTCACCGGCCCACCGGTGCGACTGCGGCTGCCCGAAGGCGAACCCGGCTGGCCGCCCGAGGTGACCAGCACCGTCTACCGGATCGTCCAGGAGTCGCTGACCAACATCGCCCGGCACGCCGCGCACGCCCACTCGGTCGCCGTCGACGTCACCCAGGACCGGCACACCATCACCGTCGAGGTGACCGACGACGCCCCACCGGCCCCAGCCCGGTACCACCGCCGCGGCGGGTACGGCCTGGTCGGCATGCGTGAACGCGTCGAGGCCCTCGGTGGCACACTGCGCGCCGGCCCCCGCACCGGCGCCGGCTGGACTGTGCACGCCACCCTGCCCACTGAGGAGCTCCGATGACGATCAACGTGCTGCTGGCCGACGACCAGGCCATGGTCCGCAGCGGCCTGCGGCTCGTCCTGTCCGACGAGCCCGACATCAGCGTGGTCGCGGAAGCAGCGGACGGCGTCGAGGCGATCGAGCTGGCCCGCCGGCTGCGCCCGGACGTGTGCCTCGTGGACATCCGCATGCCCCGCCTCGACGGCATCGAGGTCACCCGCGCCCTCGCCGGCCCCGGCGTGCCGAACCCGCTGCGGGTGGTCGTGGTCACCACCTTCGACCTCGACGAGTACGTCTACGGCGCACTCCGCGGCGGCGCGGCCGGCTTCATCCTCAAGGACGCCGGCCCCACCCTGCTCGCCGAAGCCGTCCGCGCCGCCAACGCCGGCGACGCCCTGGTCTCGCCCTCAGTCACCGTGCGGCTGCTGCGGCACCTGACAGAACCGACCGTCAGCGCACCGGCCCGGCCACTGTCCGAACGAGAGCTCGAGGTCGTCCGGGCCATCGCCAGAGGCCTCACCAACTCCGAGATCGCCGCCGAGCTGTTCATCTCGCTGAGCACCGTCAAGAGCCACGTGTCCGGGATCCAGACGAAACTCGGCGTACGCAACCGGGTCGGGATCGCTGCCTGGGCATGGGAAAACCGCGTCGTGCGGAGCTAGTGATCAGCTTGTGGACACGGTTTTGCGGTTGACCATCGACCAGCGATCTGTCCGCTGTGGACTCACGCCCCTGGAACCTCAGAGGAACGTCGTTGACGAGCTGAGCCCGGTGCAGTGTGGTCCAGTCTGACTCTTCGGAGAGTACGATCAGAGGCCCGGGAAGGAACCGGGCCTCTGTCAATACAGTCTGCTGATACAGCCGAGGTGCCGCTGAGCGCCGGCGTGCCGGAACGTGAGCCGCGGAATCCGCGTTCGACTTGTTAGGTGTTCGAATGTTCATGGGCCGCGACGATCGAGTCAGTGTTCCGGAGCGAGGATGTTCGGTCAGGCAACTGGTGCGCGCCTGCGTGGAACTCGCGTGGACTAGCCCGGAATGCCTTGGTTTCGGCGAGAATCTCGTCGAAGGAGCCGACACCGAGGGGACAGGTGCCCTTCGCCGGGCAACAGGTGTGGACGGACATCCGGGAGGTGTTCGGCCAGGAACGCGCCGTGCCGCGGGGCGACCATCCGATCCTCGGACCCCTGCCAGACCACAACCGGGCACTGAACATCGGCGAGTGCAACGACACGCTGTCGGGCCTTCAACGATGCGGCCAGGCAGCGCTACTGTCCGGATCGGGCGAATCGACCGTAGTTCGTCAGTCACTCGCCGCTAGCCCGTCCAACACACGTTCGGCGACCAGCATGGCGCCGCGTGCATTCGGTACCCCGGCGTACACCGCCGAGTGAAGCAGCACCTCCGCGATCTCTTCGGGAGTCAGTCCGTTGCGCACCGCCACCTCGGTATGCAGCGCAATCTCGTCCTCGCGCCCGAGCGCCGTGAGGATGCCGAGAGTGACGCAGCTGCGCACGCGGCGGTCCAACGTCTCGCGGCTCCACACCTGGCCCCAAACGGATCGGGTCAGGTAGTCGAAGAACGGACGATTGAAATGGCTCAACCGGGCGATTGAGCCGTCGACCCGGCCATCACCCAGCACCTCTCGGCGCACTCGCATGCCGCGCACGAAATCCGGGTCCGATTCCACGTCGCGCTCCAGATCGGTCACAGGTGTCCCCACGAGGCGTGTCCGGTGACGATGTCGAGAAGATGCTCGATCTCCGCCGGCAGCTCGTCCCCCCGCCACACGACGTGGTGGTCAGAGCGCACGAGGGCGGCCCGGCGCTCATACAGGGCGAACAGCGACTCGCGGTCCCCTTCATCCGGCGCGAAGACCGCCAGCGGAATCCCGCGTTCCTCGGCGCGCTTCGCCAACTCGGTTGCGTCGACTCCGCCGAGGTCGAGCAGCGTGAATCCGAGGCCGAGGTGGTCGTAGAGCGAGCTCCCGTCCGCCAACCAGAGATGCGGCGCGCGGTAACCAGGAGCCGCACACGGCGTGTAGTCAGCAAAGGTCGGTTCGGGCAGATCACCCTCGGTGCCGTCGCGGACGATCAGTGGGGAGGCCGAGTAGCGGTAGCCGAGCTGCCCGCCCATCCGCTTGAACTGCACCAGCTTACGCTCGAGGATGTCCTGCTTGACCGCCTCTCGAACCGCATCACCCTCGGGCCCGTCAGCCTCGATGCCGTCCTGGACGAGCTCGATTGCGCCAAGGGCATGGTTGGCCTCCGAGCCCAGCTGGATGAACCGCACGGCCTCCCGCCGGTCGATGGAATACGACGGGATGAGCGCCGGACCGCCCCACCCCTGCACGAGTGCGGCGAGCTTCCAGCCAAGGTCCGCGGCGTCCCCGATCCCGGAGTTCATGCCGAAGCCACCCTGAGGAGAAACCATGTGCGCGGCATCGCCGGCGAGCATGACGCGCCCGAAGTCGAACCGCGGCGCGAGCAGCGAGTTCTCGGCGAAAGCGCCACCGGAGAGCGGCTCGAGATCGACCTCCTGTCCGACGGCCTTGACGATGAGACCCTTGACCTGATCCCAGTCATCGCCATCGATGCCCTGCGGCGCCGGGCCGGCGAAGTACTGCCAGGTGTCAGGGCCCTGCGGCGTGATCAAGTCGCTTCCGCGGTCCTCGTTGTAGAAGTAGGCCATCGACACAGCAGGTCCTGCAGTCCACACCTCGCGAAGCTGCCTGGAGCGGAAGTGCCACGAGAGACTCATCGCCAGGGTCCGGCCCTCATGGCGCACATTCAGGACCCTGCGCAGGTTCCCGCGTGAGCCGTCGGAAAGAACGAGATAGGAGCCGCGGACCGGGTAGGCGACACCGTCCGCGCCCTTGACCTCGACGCTGACACCGTCGTCGTCCTGCGCGAAGGTGACCACCTCGTTCTCGTTGCGGTAGTCGATCAGGGGCAGCTCAGCGACCCGAGCCCACATGGTCTTCTCAATGCCCTCGTTCGGAGCCCATTCGGCGACCTCGGACGCGAAAGGCAGCGGCTCGCTCCACTCGTACGAACGGGGCAGGTTGAGGATGAGATGGCCGTTGAGGCGGGTCACGAACGACACGTCGCGCTGGATGTCTTCGGGCACCGGGTCGTTCTTGCGCAACGCATCCGCCATGCCCCAGCGGCGGAAGTGCTCCATCGAGCGCACGTTCGTCATGTTGGTGCGCAGCAGGAACGGCTTTCCGCGCTCCCGTCGCTCGAGGACAATGCTCGGCACACCTCGCAACGCCAGGTCGATCGCCAGCGCCGAACCGACGGGGCCGCCGCCCGCGATGACCACCGGGGTGTCTACCGACCTGTTCGTGCTCATGGTCGAACCTCTCTCCTCGTCCCCGCACCGCCGGAGCCGTTTGTCATGGCAGCCACAGTATGGGCTGGAAGGGCATCAATCCAGTCTTTGTCTGTATCCTTTTAACCTATGGACAAATGTCTGACTATAACGCAACATCGGACAGGGTCCGACGAAGAGGAGTTGGTGGATGGACGCCCAGCTGGTGGACCAGGAGGCGGTCGCGCGAGCCGTCGACGCGATTGAGAAGGCGCTCGGGACCGACGCTGTGCTCAGGAGTCGCGCAGACCTCGATGAGTTCCGGGATCCCTTCTGGGTCTTGGGCTCGGACGACAACGACGTGGCGGCGGCAGTGATGCCTGCCAGCGTCGAGGAGGTGCAGGCCGTCGTTCGCATCGCGAACGAGTTCAAGGTCCCGCTGTGGACAGTGAGCACCGGCCGCAACTATGGGTACGGCGGTGCTTCGCCGAGGGTGCCCGGCTCCATCCTCGTCAACCTGTCCCGGATGAACCGGGTACTCGAGGTCAACTCCGAGCTGGGCTACGCGGTCGTCGAACCCGGAGTTCGCTGGTTCGACCTGGTCGACGTTCTCGAGGACCACGGTGGTGAGTGGTGGTCTTCCATCCCGGACCTCGGATGGGGATCGGTGATCGGCAACAGCCTCGAGTACGGCCGCGGGCACACTCGCATCGGCTCACACGCCGAGAACGTCGTCGGCATGGAGGTGGTGCTGCCGAATGGCGAGTTGATGCGCACCGGCATGGGGGCCATGGAGGGCAACCGCGCCTTCCACGCCTACCCCTTCGGGTTCGGCCCGATGGTCGACGGCCTGTTCTTCCAGTCGAACATGGGTATCGTCACGCAGATCGGCTGGCGGCTGATGAAGCGGCCCGAGAAGTACGCGTCGTGCTGGGTTCACTTCGACGGCGACGAGATCATCGTCCCGGTCATCGATGCCATGCGCGAGCTCATGCTCGACGAGACGATCAACAACTACCCGTTCCTCGGCCGCGGCGTTGCGGCCAACGCAGAGGGCCGGCCCGATCTCGACCCGAACAGCCAGAAGTGGGCGCTGCGCTTCGCGCTCTACGGATATGACGAGATCGTCGAGGCGAAGTGGCGCATCGTCGAGCGGGTCCTCGGCGCGATTGCTGGTGTCGAGATCGGCCACAAGATGTACGACGGCACCGACCGGGTCGGTCCGCTCGACGGGATCCATGACGACAAGGTCCAGGCGGGGATCCCCGGCATGGAGCTGCTCGACCTGTACAAGGTTCCCTTCGGCCCTGACACCGGCCACCTCGACTTCTCGCCCGTCGGCCCCCTCATCGGCGCTGAGGTGCTCAAGATGATCCGGATGGTGCGCAGCATGTACGAGGAGTTCGGCGAGCCGTACGCCGCCGGCTGCATGCTCCTGCCCAACAGCATCTTGGTCGTGTCTGTGATGTTCTTCGATCCCAAGGACGCCGAGAAGACCAAGCGCATCTACGACAACTACGACCCCATGCTCAAGCGGATCGCGGCAGAGGGATACGGGTTGTATCGCTCGCACATCTTCAAGATGGACGCCGTGGCAGCGACCTTCGACTTCAACAATCACGCGTATCTGCGGTTCGTCGAGACGATCAAGGACGCGGTGGACCCCAACGGGATCCTCCAGGCCGGAAAGCAAGGGATCTGGCCCCAGAAGCTGCGCGCTCAGCGCGGGCGTTGAGCAAGAGCGGGCACCACCGTCTTCGTGACTGCTGGCGTCACACTTCGCTCGGCGCGATCACGATGTCGAGCCGAGTCCTCGACCAAGGGCCGTCGACCTGGCGCCCCTCCGGCGTCGGAGCTGTTGCGCAGAAGCGGGAGGAGCCGAGCATCGGTGAGGAGATGCACGTACGTCAGCTCATCGGCGGACGGCACGTCGTACATGCCGTCCGCATCGGCCTCGGGATCTCCAGCGTGCCGAAAGCAGTCGGGCGGCTCCACGCACCACAGGGTGAGTCTGAGCGTGAGGCAGGTCGAACATCCCGCCCATCACATGGCAGATCTTGTGGTGCAAACCGGAGCCCGCGGATGCGAAGGCGACCGCGGACAGGTAAGCGCCGTGCAACGCCTCCTCGCGGCCTTGCAGCCCCGACGGGTCATCCATCACTAGCGGCAAGCCCACGCTGAGGGTCGGCTCATGGGTCATGTGCCGGTGCAGCAGCAGAACATCGATCAATGCGCGGGTACCGTCGCGGCGCCGTGCGTCGTGCAGGCCGCTGCCCGCCAGGCGTCGTGCACGGGAGTGGACTTGCCCGCCGCGAGGAGACTGCCGACGGCGGCTCTTACGTAGCCTGATCTTTGTTCTTGGAGCGCCGCAGGGAGATCATGAGAGACCGGCTGGACGAGGACGCCGTCAGCGTGCCACGCGTGCCTACGGCTGTTACCGACCTGTACCGAAAACTTGGTGAATGCGGCGCGGTGGGTGGTTATCGTGGTTGCAGCGTTCCGGGACGCTTGCGGTCCGCGCGAAGGGCTGAGCCCGCCCGGGTTTTCCGTGAAAGTGATCGACACTCGGATCCTCCTTTCGGCCTGACGATGCGGACCGCGGGCACATCCCGGAAGGAGGCCGCGATGCTGGCCTGTCCACTGCCCGCCAAACCGTCCTTGGAGCAGCTGCGTAAGCAGGCCAAACAGCTCCGTGATCACGTTCGTACCGGCGATCCCCGAAAGGGGACACAGACGCGCGAGGCGCGCGACATGGCGCGAGAGTGGCATCCCCGTTGGGCCGGTACATCTCCCGACGCCACCGAGTGGGCGGGGTTCACCCTGGCCGACGCTCAACTGGTCATCGCCCGTAAGCACGGCTTCCCCAGCTGGCGCCAACTCCACGAGTACCTCGACATGGTCGCCCGGTACGGCCGGTCCCCACAGCGCAGGCCAGCCAGTCGCCCGGGGGGCGGTGCCGACCTGGTCGACGAGTTCCTTCGGCTGGCCTGCCTGACCAACTGCTCCAGCTGGCAATTCGGCGCCGGCGAGGAGCCTGACAATCCGCGGCGGCAGACCGATGCCCGCCGACTGCTGGCCGCCCACCCGCGGCTGGCCTCGGCCACGATCCACACCGCGGCGGCAGTCGGTGACGTCGCCGCGGCCCGGTCACTGCTGGCCGCGGACGCGTCGCTGGCCAACCAGGAAGGCGGGCCGCACGGCTGGCCGCCGCTGCTCTACCTGGCCTTCTCCCGGCTCGACAGCGCGGAGGCGAACCACTCCACGCTGAAGGTGGCCCGGCTGCTGCTCACGCACGGCGCGGATCCCAACGCCGGTTACCTGCCCGACGGCGAACCGCCCCCGGTCACCGCGCTCAGCGGCACGTTCCACGGACGCTCCGATCCGGTCAACAATCCGGCTCACCAGTACAGCCTCCCGCTGGCGCGGCTGCTACTCGACGCCGGCGCCGACCCCAACGACAGGCAGGCTGTGAGCAATGCGTGCCAATATCCGCACGACGACGCCGGCTTGGCGCTGCTGCTCGACCACGGACTTGGCCGCCGTTCCAACGGACCGTGGCCGGCGCGACTCGGCAACCGGCGGCTCACCCGCCCGGCGCGGATGTTGGAGGACCAGCTCCGCTACGCCGCGGAATGGAACCTGATCGACCGGGTACGGCTGCTGCTGCGCTACCGCGCCGCAACCGGCATCGACGTCAACGCCGCCGCGGACACACCCGACGCCTGCAAAACCGCCTATGAGATCGCGATGGTGGGCGGAAACACCGAGATCGTCGACCTGCTCATCCGCGCCGGAGCCCAAGCCACACCGCTGGCGAAGACCTACCAGCTCGTCGGTGCGTGCCTGCGCGTCGACCGCCCCGCCGTTGACCGGCTCCTGGCCGACGACCCCGACCTTGTCCAACGGGCCATGACCATCCCGTGGTGGCCCCATCCGCTCCACCACGCCGCCGCCCTCGGCCGGCTCGAGGCCGTCGCGCTGTTGGTCTCGCTCGGTTTCGAGGTCGAGAAGCGGCTTGCCTCGCCGCTGCACACCGCAGCCCTGTTCGGCCACATCGACGTCGTGCGCCTGCTCGTCGAACTTGGCGCCGACCCCACCGCCGAGGCCACCGACGACAACACAACCGGAACTCCCCTGTCCTGGGCCCGGTACAACCACCAACACGAAGTGGTCGCCTACCTCACCCACCTCACATCGGCCGTACCAAACCCGCCGGCCAACTCCGCCACATAGAGATGACCGGACGAACCGCACACCGAGATCCACCGGCAGCCACAGCCGAGGAACTCGCCGAAACACACCGAGCCGCCCACCGCAAGGGTTCACCTGCGGTCAAATCTCGCGAACACCAACACCGCGACCGCACCGGGGCGGTCACCACCGACCAACAACTGCGGTCACATCAGGCAGACAGAACCAGATCGGATCGGCACGCGGGCCCTCAAGCTCCTGGACCTCCGCCGCCAACTGCTGTGCTGCCTTGCCCGAAGCGAAGCGAACCCGCTGCGGAAGCGTGTTGTGGACGAACTTCATCAGATTGAGCCCCTATCCGGCATCACAAGGATCTTCGCGTCCTGGCGCAGCGAAGCCTGCCGCACAGCGTCGGTCGCCGCGGCCAGATCGAAGCGCGCGGTGACGATCGGGCGAAGGTCGATCCGGCCCGCAGCATGCAGAGCAATGACGGGATCGAGGCCACCAATGTTCCCGATCGACCCGTACACACGCGCCCCGCGAAGCATGTAGGCCATCGTCTGCATCGGTACTGCGCCGCTCTCCGATCCCAGCAGCACAACCTTGCCGCCGACCGAGATCGACCTCTCGATCTCCGGAAGGACAGCCGCAGCCGCCCCTGCCGCCTCGACGCATACGTCGGCACCTTCACCGGACGTCTGCTCCAGGACCACGTCAGACGGACGCATTCCGTCACCACGCAGCTTGTTGACGTCGTAGGCGGCATCCGCTCCCACCCGTTCAGCGAGCTCGCACCGAGCCGGCTGCGTGTCGAACGCCATCACCTTCGCCGCGCCGGCCGCGCGGAGCAGGGAAACCGAAGCAAGCCCGATCGGCCCGCAGCCATGGACTGTCGCGACGCCGCCAGGGCGGAACCCGCCGCCGCGCAGGAACAGTCCGACGTAAGCGACGCTGGCAGGTTCGCAGAGCGCACCGATTTCATAGGTGTCGCGCTCGGAATACCGCTCGCGCACAGCGGCGAGAGAGCGGACGTTGCTCTCCCTCGACAGCACGAACTCGGCCATCCCGCCATCGATGGTGAAGCCCCTGTCCTCAGCATCGACGCAGTGGCCGGGGAGCCCGGACCGGCATGCGCCGCATCGTCCGCAGTAGTGCAGCGTCTGCACCGCCACAGGGTCACCCGGCCGAACACTCCGCACCTCGGCGCCCACCTCGACCACCTCACCGGCGATCTCGTGCCCGGGGACGAGCGGTAACCGCACCCGGTAGGGAAGCAGCACATACCCCTCATCGTCCGTCTCGTAAAGATGGACATCGGACCCGCAGATACCGACCGCCTTGCTCCGCACGAGCACGTCGTACGGGCCCGCCAAGCGGGGCACCTCACGCTCGTCCAGCGTCCACGTTGGCTCGCGCCAAGCCGCCGTGGCATCTCGCGCCCAACGGCCTGCGACCTCCTCCGGGGAGAGCTCACGGCGCGGCGCCCATTCGCCATTGATCACCACGGCACGCATCAGCTCGACACCTTCGGCAGCCACGGGCTGAGATCAGACATCAGCCCTATGTTGAACATCTGACATTTAGTACCATCGAGCGCGCGCGTACCAGTCAATCCCCGGAGTACCGCGGGCCGACAGGAATGAGAACCGACCAATGAAGATCCGCCGAGTCGTCACCGGCTTCGACCGGGACGGACGCAGCTGCGTCGTCTCCGACGGGCCCGCGCCGCGGACCCACGACTTCAAGCACCTGCCCGGGTTCAGCAACACGGTGGTCTGGTCTTTGGCCGACGCGGTCGCGCCGGCGGGATCGCCGGCGGACCCGACGCCAAGCCTGACGACGCTCATGCCCGGCCCAGGCGGCTCGGCGCTGACCATCGTGAGGTTCCCTCCCGCCGCCGCTCTCGCGGACGTCGACTTCGAGGCGGCAGCAGAGGAGGAGGCGCGCGAGCTTCCCGGACTCGCCGACACGTTCGATCCCGATCGACCGGGCTTCCACGCGACGCGAACCGTTGACTACCAGATCGTGCTCAGCGGCGAACTGTGGCTCGGCCTGGACACGGGCGAGGAGACCCACGTGCGAGCCGGCGACGTCGTCATCCAGAATGGCACCAGTCACGCATGGACCAACCGGACCGATGAGCCCGCGATCCTCGCCGCGGTCTCGATCGGAACCGAACAGGCGGGTTGAGCAAGCAGGCCGCTCGTCGTCGAGATCAGATCTCGACGACGAGTTTGCGGTGCGGGCCGGACAGGATCCTGCCCCACGCGTCACCGACCGACGCGAACGGCACGCGCTCGACCTCGATGCTCAGCTGCCCGGCGTTCGCCCATCCGATCAGCTGCTGGTAGGCGGCCTCCCACTCCGTGAGCGGCACGAAGGGCTTCAGGAATCCGAACACGCTCCGACCGGTCAGGAACGGGTAGGCGATCGAGCTGGTGGGCGTTCCGCCGGACATGCCCACGACCACGTAGCGAGCTCCCATCGTCGTGGCGGGGAGCGCGGCCTCAAAGGCCGGGCCCATCACGGTGTCGAGCACGACATCGAAGCCGATCGAGGCCGCCGCCTTCAGGGCTGCCGAGTCATCCTCGCCGCCGAGCACGACGAAGTCGTCGATCTTCCCGTCGCCCATGAGCTTCTCGAGCGTCTCGGCACTCCGCCCCGCACCGACGACCCTGCTGGCGCCGAGGAGCTTGGCGGCCTGTGCGCCGACCTGGCCGACCGCACCGGTGGCGCCCAGGATCAGCACCTCGTCACCTGCCCGGAGTTCGGCGCGCCACTGCAGGGCGGTCAGCGCCGTGATGCCCGAGGTACCGAGCGCCGCCGCGAGACCGTCGTCGAGACCGTCGGGGATGGCGTAGTAGCGCGAACGGTCGCCGAGCAGGACCTTTTCGGCGAGAGCCCCATACGGTGCCTTCGCGTCGCTGAAGTAGACCTTGGTACCGTCGGCGAGTCGGCCCACGCCCTCGGAACCGACAACAGATGGAACCGCCGGAGGACCGAACGGGCCACCCGCCGCAAGTCGCAGATCGATGGGGTTGAGAGCCGCGACGATCACGTCGACGACCTGCTCGCCCGGACCCGGCTGGGGGGCGTCGAACTCACCGACGGCGGGAACGCCACCGACCTCGTTGAGGACTGCTGCCTTCATCGTCTTCCCCTCGTTGTTGGTGGCCCCCGAGATGCGGTCGTTCGCGACTCCACCCTGCGCGGTGACCTGGCTACGGAACATGTCGGTGGGACGGGTGCCGAGACCCAGGACGTAGCGAATGGACCGCTCGGCCACCAGGTCCCAGTCCATGAACGCGTGGTTGGCGATCACGTTGATGTCTCGCCGGTAGCGCTGCAGCGCCTCCTTGCTCTGGTACGGGCTCGAGCCCATGCCGTCACAGAGGATGCCGATCAGCTCCTGCGCGAGGTGGACGATCGTGGTCTGATCGAGCTCGATCTGCCCGATCTCCTCCTGGCTCCACGGCTCCATCGCGTCGCACTTCCGGATCGAGTTCTCCAGGATGTGGGTGTAGAGCATCTGGGCACAGCGGAGCTTCTCCCACGCTTGGGCGAACCGCATCCGGGACTGCGGCAGGTCCTGGCGAGTCGCGCCACCGAAGGCCCGGGTCGTACCGAGGCGCGACTTCACAATGTCGACCACAGCCTCGGCAGAGCCCAGCGCGATGGCGGTGATCATCATCCCGAGGCTCGCAAAGGGCGGGTAGCGGAGGAACTTCTCCTCGTGCGACGTGCCAGGGTGCTTGTCGATGGACAGCATCTCCTCGAGCGGGATGCTGTAGACGTCGCGAATGAAGACATCATCGAGCGTGACGCTCGCGCTCCCGGTGGCCGCCATGCCGGACATGTGCCAGTCGTCGTTGACCGTGACGCCCGGCTGGTCCAGTTCGATGAGGAACGTCGTCGGCGTCATGGTGCCGTCGATCGTGACCATCGTCGAAAGGAAGGTGTGAGTCGAGTTCCACAGACCCGAGGCGTAGCGGAAGGTGCCGCTGACCCGGAACCCTCCGTCAACCTTCTCACCCTTGCCTGCTGGAGTCAGAGGAGCAGAGGCAAGGATGAAGGTCCGCCCGTCGAAGATCTCCTTCTGCGCGTCCCAGTTGAGGTGCGCTGCCATCCAGCTGTGCTCGATCAGGAACGCTAGCGTCCATGCCGCGGACGTGTCGCCGTGAGCCAGAACGCGGGCGACCTCGCAGAGCGCGCGGGATCCGAGCCCCTGGCCGCCCCACACGCGTGGGGTGAGCGCATCCATGAGGAACTCGGCATCCTTGATGGTCTGCGGCGGCTGGTAGCGCAGAGCCTCGGCTTCCTGCGCGCGTGCGCGCAGGGTCGGAATCAGCACCTTCGCCTTCTCGATGAGACGGTCAGTGCGCTCCTCGAAGTCCGGCTGACCCGCGCCTACCGATGCGGGCTGTCCAGTGCTGGTCGGATCCACATCCACAGTGGTCATTGGTTACTTCCCATCGCTGTCCCGGGGGCGCGCACGCGTCCCGCCTTGTGACGAATCCCGCTTGCACGCGCACACCGTGCGCCCCGGGCGACACTATGACAACTGTCCGACATTTGTCAAACGATCTTTTTGATGTCAAACTTCAGCGGAGAGGTCCTCACCTCTTACTTTCGACAATGCGACTTCCGACATGTTCGGAAGGAGAGATGGGAGACGCCCGATGCGGCTTGCGACCGTGCGTACAGAATCCGGTCCGGCGGCGGTCGCCGTTGTCGGCGACGAAATCGTCGACATCGCGAAGGCGGCGCCCGGACTGCCCGACACCCTGTTGGGGGTCCTCGAGCTTGGCCAGGTCGGTCTTGGCGCGATCGCAGACGCGATCGCTTCGGGGTCCGCGCGGTCGGCATTGGACCCGTCGACGCTGATGTCACCGATTCCCAGGCCGCCGAAGTTCTGGGCGATCGGGATGAACTACGCCGAGCACGTCCGCGAGACCAAGAAGCCGTTCCCTGAGTTCCCGACCGTCTTCGCGAAGATGCCCAACACCGTCACCGGACCTTACGTCGACGTCGAGCGGCCCGCGGTGTCCGACCGGCTCGACTTCGAGTGCGAACTGGGAGTCGTGATCGGCAAGCGCTGCCGGCACGTCAGCAGGGAGAACGCACACCGGGTCATTGCCGGCTTCACGGTCGTCAACGACTACAGCGTCCGGGACTTCCAGATGCGCGGGGGCCAATGGGTGCTCGGCAAGTCGTTCGACGGTCACGGTGTGGTCGGGCCGTGGCTCGTCACGCCCGACGAGGTCGACCCGCATCGGTTGCCGATCCGCACGATCGTCAACGGCGAGGTGCGACAGAGCTCCAACACGGAGAACCTCATCTTCGACTGCTACCGCCTGATCGAGGAACTGTCCAGCGCCGCGACCCTTGAGGTGGGCGACGTGATCGCGACTGGCACCCCCGGCGGCGTCGGCGTCATGGAGAACCGCTTCCTCGCCCCCGGTGACATCGTGCGGGTCGAGATCGACGGGATCGGTCACATCGAGAACCGCATCGTCCAGGAGGGCGAGCCCGTGGAGTGGATCGACGACTCGGCGACGGCCGTGGTCTGACCCGTCAACGCCGCGTTTGGCGCGAAAAGCACGTCCGGGCCATCTATCGATGTGATTCCGGCGCAGTACTGCTGATGTCCCCCGTGCGAGCTACGCGCAGATGTCCACCGAGCGGTGACGTCGCGAGGCAGTGAAATCCCTAGCGTTCCTGGTCATGCGATTGTTGAAGCAGCTCGTAGTGGTCGTGTTGGTGGCACTGGCCGGCAGTGCCGGTGTCCAGGCGATGGGCTGGGCACCGGCGCCCACGCTGGTCCTCGGCCTCGTCACGACGGCACTGACGCTCGTGGCGTACGCCTGGGTGGTGCGCCGGACCGAACGCCGGGAGCCGGTCGAGGTCGCGCTGAAGGGTGCGCCGTCCGCTCTCGGCCGGGGTGTCCTGATCGGACTCGCGTTGTTCGTGGCCGTGCTCGTGAACATCTACTTTCTCGGCGGCTACGAGGTGCGCGGCTGGGGTTCGGCCGGGGGTGCCGTCGCGATCTTCGGTTTCGCGGCCGCCGCCTCGGTGACGGAGGAGGTGCTCTTCCGCGGTGTCCTCTTCCGCATCGCCGAGGAACGTCTCGGCACGTGGATCTCGTTGGCGCTCACCGGGTTGCTGTTCGGGCTGGCGCACGTGTTCAACCCGAACGCCACGCTGTGGAGTGCCCTGGCCATCGCGGTCGAGGCGGGCTTCCTGCTCGCCGCCGTCTACGCCGCCACGCGCAACCTGTGGGTGCCGATTGGGGTGCACTTCGGCTGGAACTTCGCCCAGGGCGGTCTCTTCAGCACGAGCGTCTCCGGCAAAGACGCTCCGCAGGGGCTGCTGGACGCCGCGACGTCCGGTCCCGCGCTCGTCAGCGGCGGGAAGTTCGGCCCGGAGGCGAGCGTCTACTCGCTGCTGGCCGGTGTGCTGCTGACGGCGGTGTTCCTGTGGCTGGCCAAGCGCAGGGGCAACGTCGTGCCACGCCGGGGACGCGCGACGGCGGCCGCTACGCTCGCCGGGTGAGCCGCGTGATCAGCTGGTGGCGCCGCTGGGACGTCACGGTGCAGGACGCCCCGCTCGCGCTGGCGCTGGTGCTCGCCTCGCTGATCCCCGCGCTGCACAACCGGGGCACCCAGCTCGGCGACCTGCCGGGCCGGCCGATGGACGGGCTGGCCGCCGCGGTGATCGCGCTCGAATGCCTGCCGCTGGTCGTGCGCCGGCGCTGGCCACTGGTCTGCCTCGCGCTGGTGTCGGTCGCGTTCGCGGTCGACCAGCTGCGCGGTTACCACACCGTCGCCGGCACGGCCCTGCCCATCGCGCTGATCAGCACCGGCCTGCACCTGGCGCACCACCGGCGTACCACGGTGATCACGGCGACGGTCGCGTACGCGGTGCTGGCCGTCGCACTGGATCGCGAGGGGTCGACCGAGGGCGTGACCGGGTTCGTCACGTTCTACCTGGCACTGGCCGCCGCGTGGGGCATCGGTGCCTGGCTGCGGTTGTCCCGCAACGCGGAGGCCGAACGCCGTCGGCACGTCGCCGAGGCCACCCGCCTCGCGGAGCGGACCTCGATCGCCCGCGAGCTGCACGACGTGGTGACCCACCACGTGACCGCGATGGTGGTGCAGGCGGAGGCGGCGCGTTACCTGACCGCGTCACCGGACCGGCTGGACCAGACGTTGCAGACGATCACGGACACCGGGCGGCGTTCGCTCACCGACCTGCGGCACCTGCTGGACCTGCTGAACCCCGACCACAGCCCTTTCACGGTCGGTTCGCTGACCACCCTCGTCGAGCAGACCAGGCAGGCAGGTCAGCCGGTGGAGTTCGCGGAGGAGGGAACGGCGACGCGGGACGCGGGCAGTGCCGAGGCCGTGGCGTACCGCGTGGTGCAGGAGGCGTTGACGAACGCCCTCAAGTACGCGCACGGCAGTCCGACGACCGTTCGCGTGCGGTACGGCGAGAAGGAGATCACCGTGGAGGTCGGCACGGAAGGCGTCCGGGCGTCCGCGGCGTCCGGTGGCAGCGGCAGGGGCCTGGCCGGGTTGCGCGAGCGGGTCGACGTGCTGGGCGGCGAGTTCTCCGCGGGACAGCAGAACGGCGGCTTCGTGGTCCGCGCCCGCATCCCCGCGGGGAACCCGGCGTGACCGCACCGGTCCGCGTGCTGGTCTGCGACGACCAGGCGCTCATCCGCACCGGGTTCGCCACGATCATCGACGCGCAGCCCGACCTCACCGTGGTGGGGGAGTGTGCCGACGGCCGGGCCGCGGTCGACCTCGCGGCTCGGCTCGCACCGGACGTGGCGGTCATGGACGTGCGGATGCCGGTGCTCGACGGCATCGAGGCGACCAGGCTGCTGGCGGGCGCCGGCGTGGCCGACCCGGTCAAGGTGCTCGTGGTGACGACGTTCAACCTCGACGAGTACGTCTACGAGGCGTTGCGCGCCGGTGCCAGCGGCTTCCTGCTCAAGGACGCCCCACCGGCGCAGTTGCTGCACGGCATCAGGACCGTCGCGAGCGGGGTCGCACTGCTCGCGCCCGAGGTGACCCGCCGGCTCGTCGGCCGGTACGCGGCGCGCATCCGGCCCGCCGAGCCCGGGGTGGCGGGCCCGCTCGCGCCGCGCGAGCTCGAGGTGCTCCGGCTCATCGCGGAAGGCCTGTCCAACAGCGAGATCGCCGCCGCGCTGGTGATCAGCCAGGAGACCGTGAAGACCTACGTGTCGCGTATCCTGACCAAGCTCGACCTGCGGGACCGGGTGCAGGCCGTCGTCTACGCCTACCGCAACGGCCTGGTCACCTAATGAACCAACAGCATCGATAGCTGGCCCGGACGTGCTTTTCGCGCCGAACAACAGGAGGCGGCACGCCGAGACGAACCCTGACCGTTCAACCTCAGTAGCGTCACTGCCCAGCATCGACGGAACCCGGTCTGAGCGCCGGGATGTCCCAGTGCTCCACGATCCGGCGATCGACCAGTCGGAGGATGTCGACACCGAGGCCGGTCAGATTTCCGACGCGGACGCGCTCGAGGAACCACACCAGATCGCCTTCGGCGACAGTGACGACCACCGTGAAGCTCGGTCTGAACTCATCCGGAAGGCCGCCGATTTCCTCAAGGGAGCGGCGGATGGCCTCAGGACCGTCGGGGATGTTCTCGTTGTGCTGGAGGTAGACCTCGCCCCAGTGATCGGCCACGACGGTGTGGTCGAACTCGATGAATCGGGCGAAGGCCGCCGACGCGACCTCGCGGTTGATCGCTGTCATAGCGGCTTCCCCGTGCCCCGTACCGTGAGTGCGCTGGTAGGCATCGCTGAACACCGACCTTCCGCTGACCGTGCTCGACGGCACGGCGACGTGGAGCTGCCAGTGCTCCGCGACCTTCTCGCCGACGAAGCGGAAGAACTCACACCAGGACTCGCCGCTGAACTCGTCACGCGGATCCGTTGAAGCCTGCCAGTGCACGGCCACGAACTCACCATCAGAGACGGTTCGCTTCACCGTTGCGACGACTCCGGGAAGGCGAGTCCGCAGCTCGAGGTAGAGCTGACGCGCTCCGGCCGGCCCGTCGCGCAGCGGCTGGGAGGAGCGGTGATGGCGTGCCTCTGGCCAGAAGATCGTCTCGAGGACATCGCCGCTCTCGGTGTGGAGGCGTCCCGCGGTCAGGGCGTCGTAGATGCGCAGTACCGACTGACGTCGGCGTTCGGATTCGAGCATGAGCGGTGATTCTCCGGTCGTTGATCAGAGGCCTCCCGCCGTCGTGTCCGAGGCGGCGTCATAGCGGTGGCATGCGACGTGTCCGCCGTCGGCCGCGAGGTGGACCGGCGGCTGCTCGACCCAACACCGGTCCTCCGCGAACCCACACCTGGGTGCGAAGGGGCAGCCTCCGCCCCGCGGTGGCTCGGGGCGAGGATCGCGCGCGGGGCGCGGCTGATCTGGCTTCGCCAGCCGGTCGAGCTCGGGCGATGCCGCGACCAGGGCCTGGGTGTAAGGATGGCGTGGGTGGCGGGCAACCGTCTGCGCGGGTCCGTCCTCGAGCACCTGGCCGCGGTAGAGCACCACGATCCAGTCAGACATGTAGCGCACGACGTCGAGGTCGTGACCGATGAAGCAGTAGCTGAGCGAACTGGCACGCTGCGCGTCCTTGAGGACATTCAGCACCTGCGCCTGGACTGACACGTCGAGCGCGCTGACCGGCTCATCGCAGATGATGAGGCTCGGATCGCTCATGAGTGCGCGCGCGATGGCGACGCGCTGGCGCTGCCCTCCTGAGAGCCGCCCGGGGTAGCTGGCCGCCACCGCGCGGGGCAGTCCCACGCGGTCGAACAGGTCTGAGAGCCTGGCGAACGCTTCACTCCTCACGCGCCGGCTCCTGGGCACCTCCTCGGCGACGCTGACTGCGACCGGCAGCGACGGATTGAGCGAGCTGTACGGGTCCTGGAAGATCGCCCGAATCTGGCCCGCTTCCTGGCGCCGACGACGATGGGCGTCGCTGCTGACGTCCTGCCCGTCGAACAGGATGCGTCCGGCGCTGATGGGCACCAGCCCGAGGATGGCGCGACCGATCGTCGTCTTTCCCGAGCCGGACTCGCCCACCAGGCCGAGTGTCTGGCCGGCTCGTATCGTGAAGTTCACGTCCGAGACCGCGGTGACCCGGTGGATGCCGCGTCGGTACTTGATCGCCAGGTCGGAGACCTCGAGCAGGGGGGACTCAGGCACGTTCCGACACTTCCTTGTGCTCGCGGCCAACGCGGAGGGGATTCAGGCAGCGCACACTGTGCTCCACGCCCACTTCCGTAAGAGGAATAGCTGCCGATCGGCACTGATCAGTGCTGAAGTCGCAGCGCGACGCGAAGCGGCACCCGGTCGACCACTCCCCTGGCGCCGAGACCGAACCGCGAATCGTCGGAAGCGGCAGGTCGTCGTCGACGATGTTGGAGGGACGGCACGCGAGGAGCGCTGAGGTGTAGGGATGAGCCGGCTCGTGCGCGATCCTGCTCAGTTGCCCGTGCTCGACCAGCTCGCCGGCGTACATCACCAGAGCCCTGTCACAGACCTGCGCCACCACGCCCCAGTCGTGACTCACCAGAAGAAGTGCCATGCCCAGGTCCTTCTGCAGCGAGCGCAAGAGACTCAGGATCTCGGACTGCACGGTGACATCGAGGGCAGTTGTCGGCTCGTCCGCGATGAGCAGGCGCGGTCGGGTCGCGATCGCACGCGCTATTCCGATTCGCTGTGCCATACCGCCGGAGAGCTCGTGCGGAAAGCGCTTGGCCACGCCGGCGGGATCCGGAAGCTGAACCTGCTCGAGCAGCTCGAGCACGCGGGCGTCAGCCTGCTTGCGCGAGAGTCCGTCTCCAGCCTGGACGATCCGGCGAAGCAGGACTCCCACACGCAGGGTCGGGTCCAGGGCCGTCATCGGATCCTGAGCGATGTAGCTGACGGCGTTGCGGCGATAATCGTAGAGGGAGCGACCCTCCAGTGTCGCGACGTCATAGTCGTCGAACTGGATGGAGCCCGCGACGATCTCCCCACCATGCGGAAGCAGGCGAGCGATGGCTCGTGAGATCGAACTCTTGCCGCAACCCGACTCGCCGACGATGGCGACCGACTCCCCGGCCGCGATCGAGAAGCTGACGTCGCTCGCGACGCACCGCGGGCCGTCACTGGCGGAGTACGCCACGGAGACGTTGCGGAGCGTCAGCAGCGTTTCGTCGGCTGGCGTCGGATCGGCGTCCGCGCGCCGCCCGGCTCCGTCTCGCCCGACAAGGACCCCGGGGCTCGGCTTCCACGAACGCCGCCGGCGTGCGGGTGCGCCGCTCCATGCCTCGACCGCAACATCACGCACGCCGTCACCGATCAGCACCAACGCGAGCGACACCAGCCCCAAGGCAACGCCGCCAGACACGAGGGGCCAGGGACTCGAGTTGAGGACCTGAGACCCCTCAGCGATCATCGAGCCCCAGTCGGGGTTCGGGGGCTTTGCCCCGAACCCCAGGAACGACAACCCGACAGTGAACTGCAGCGCGATCGCCGTGGCGAGAGCACCCTGGACCAACACCGGTCCGAGGACCCTGAGCAGGACGTGCCTGAAGATGATCCGTCGCGACGGCACACCGGCGACGACAGCCGCATCGACGAAGAGCTCGCCCTTCACCGCCAATGCCGGGCCACGAACGTTGCGCACGATGGGCGGAGCGAGGAGGAAACCCAAAGCGATCATCGCCAATCCGGGGTGCCCAGAGAACGTCGACACCACGACGAGCATGACCACCATGGCGGGGAGAGAGAGACCGACGTCGGTCACCGTCATCACAACACGATCAACCCACCCGCCGGCGTACCCCGCCACCACGCCGAGTGGGACCGCAACTGCCACGGCGACGAAGCTGACAACGAAGGCGTTCAAGAGCGTGGTCCGGCCGCCGTACAGCAGGCGGGTCAACAGGTCACGTCCCAGCTGGTCGGTTCCGAGGAGATGACGCGCGCTCGGCCCCGCCAGGCTGTGACCCAGATCCACCTGATTCGGCCCACCCGAGGTCAACAGGGGCGCAAGGAAGCACGCAGCGACGATCACGGCCAGGAGAATCAGCGCCCCGGTGGCGAGACCGTTGCGGAGGTACTGGCGCAGGACGGTCTGCAGCGGGTTCGGCGGCGGGACCGGCACAGCGGCGGTTGCGTCGTTCACCTGAACTCCAATCGGCGGAAGCCTGGTCGTTTACGGCCAGGAAGAGCCGATCCCGGCTGGCTAGGATGATCAACGTGAAGCAGGTTGTGCAGGTGCGGTTGCTGCCGACGCCTGAGCAGGCGTCGGCGCTGGGCGATACCCTGCGCGCCTGCAACGCGGCCACGTCCTGGCTGTCTGAGCGGATGTACACCGACCGCGTGTACCGGAAGTTCGACGTACAGAAGCGCTTCTACACCGAACTGCGGGAACGGTTCGGGCTGGCCGCCCAACCGGCGATCCGGGTGATCGGCAAGACCGTGGACGCCTACACGACACTGCGGGCCAATCTCCAGGCGGGCAGCTACGGGCCGCCTGGGTCCGACCGGCGCCGCAAGGTCGAGGACACCCCGGTCAGGTTCCGTCCTCAAGCGGGGCAACCGTTCGACGCCCGCTGTCTGTCCTGGCAACTCGGCGACGCGGGTGGCGGGGAGACGGTGTCGATCTGGACGGTCGCCGGTCGGCTCCGCACCGTGCGGATCGCCGGAAACCCCGGGCATCTGGCCCTGCTGCGTTCCCAGCCGGTGATCGGGGAAACCGATCTGCTGCACCGAGACGGGGTGTGGCTGCTGCACGCCGTCGTCGAGGGTCCCGAGGCTGCCCAGTCCGAACCGGTGAACGGGTTTCTCGGGGTTGACCTGGGCATCGTCAACATCGCGACCACCTCTGACGGTGACCGGTTCTGCGGGTCGCGCCTGAACCGCTACCGCAAGCGTCAACTGCGGCTGCGGAAGCGGTTGCAGGCCAAGAAGACCTCCTCCGCGCGACGGCTGCTCAAGAAACGCCACCGCAAGGAGGCCCGGTTCGCCACCGACGTGAACCACCGGGTCAGCAAGAACATCGTGGCCGAGGCTGAACGCACCGGACGCGGGATCGCCGTCGAGGAACTGACGGGAATCCGCGACCGGGTACGGCTTCGCAAGCCCC
>JOAA01000060.1 GCA_000720375.1 Rhodococcus rhodnii
GTACGGCTTCGCAAGCCCCAACGGGCCACGCTGCACTCCTGGGCGTTCGCCCAGCTCGGTCAGTTCCTGACCTACAAGGCCCAGCAGGCCGGTGTCGTGTTGGCGCAGGTCGATCCGGCCTACACCTCGCAGACCTGCCACGCCTGCGGGCACGTCGACAAAAGCAACCGCCGCAGTCAGGCGGTGTTCCAGTGTGGCCGGTGTGACTTCGTTGGGCACGCCGACCACAACGCGGCACTCAACATCGCGGCACGCGATGTGAAGCGCTGGGGCGATGTCATGCGTCCAGACGCAGCGCCCATCCTGGCAGCCAGCTAGGACGGCAGCAGCAAGCCTAGAAATCGCCGCTCGCGGAGGTTGGCAAACCGTCCCTTCAGGGACGGGTTCATGACTGATGTCAGTGCCGCCCAGGCGGGAGCCGGGCGGCACTTGGGTAGGACGTTACGGGGAGCGCACAGAGTGGAGGGAGAGCTGCGCGCTCCCCTGGCCGGTCACCCCGCCGTAGGCAGGCAGGAGGCAGCGGCGTGCCGGCCGGTCGTGGGCGTGCTGCGAGTGTCGACGACGATCAGGTTCTTGTGCGCGGTTGTCCATACCGAGCACGGGTGCGGCCGGCGACGGCGCCATCCGCCACATGCCCGGCAGCGGCCGCGCTCGTCGGGTTCGTGGTTGGCCAGCAGACTCCGCCATGCGGCCGTCAGGCGGGCGATCTCGGTATCAGCCAGCGAGGCACGGGAAGGCAGGTCGGCCTCGTTGACCAATCTGTCCAAATAGTCCAGTCGCTCGTAGACCGCCTTACGCAGGGTCGAGGCCAGGACCTCGTTCATCAAGCCTTTCCTCCTGTGGCCAGAGGGGTTGAGTGTGGTCGTTTCCAGCGGGGCTGGTCCGAGTCGGCAGTCGAGGCGACACAGGCCATAACCGGGGATGCAGGTGGGGCGGTACCAGCTCCGCGATCCACAGCCGGGCCGCGTGGATGTGAAGGGCTGCCGCGTAGAACCCGTGGCACGGCCAGGACTGTTCCGGGCACAGCGGACACTCTTGTGGCTCTCGCGGTGATGGTAAGTGTGCGGTCAGTTTGTCGACCGCCTCGACAGCGCGCCCCAATGGGCTGTCCACGGCGACGACGACAGCAATGATGCCTTGTGTGTCGTCCGGTGCGGTCATCTCGGCGCCGCCCGCCCCGTTGCATGCGGCGCGCCGGCCCCGCATAGCACCGCATGCGGGTGCCTGCAAGCCGTGTCGTTGGGGGGGGATGAATGACTCTCGCGTTTGATCGCGGTGGTCACTAAGCCGACCTCCTCGTCGGGAGGACCCACACAAAGTGGGTCCTGGGCGTGGTGCCTGTGTCCGCTCATCAGCCTGGTGCCTGTCACGGGCGTTTCGGTTCCGGTGCGAGCGGGAACTTTTCCTCGCCGGTCCGCGCTTTTCTGAGCTGGGCGAACACGTGGACGCCGGGGTGAGAACTTCCGGCGTGTGCGTCCCGTCGAACTCGCAGTGCGATCAATCTCCGGGCTACCATCCGTAGCAAGTTCGTTACTCCACCCGCGCAGGTTCAGTACTCCACTCGCATCCGAGGGATAGGACATGCCAAGGAAGTCCGGGGTCTCCCACAAGGCCGAGCGTGATCAACTCCGCGACCGCATGCGCGGCCTGGGGTGTTCGGTCGCTCAGATCACCGCCGAGATGGCTCGCCGGTTCAACCTGCGGCCCCGCGTGGCTTGGCGGCATGCCCTGGGATGGACGCAGTGGAAGCTGGCACAGGAATACAACACCGCACACCCAGGCGCGAAGCTGTCGGACAATCGTGTCAGTGAGTATGAGAGCTGGCCGCATGGCGGTGCTCAGCCGAGCGTGCGCTATCTGGCCAATCTCGCCGCCCTGTTCGGCTGCGGATGCACGCCGTCCCAGCTCATCGACGCCGACGACCTGGAACACTTCGGCCCCGCCGATCGCATCCTGTTCACCGCATCCCTGAACGGAAACCTGCGTGCGTCGCCGGCCACAGCCGTAACTCCAACCTCCTCTCTGTACGGCATGCGAAGTAACAGCGCCCACTTCGATCTTGGACTGACGCACCTGGATGTCGCCCCTTTTCCCCTTCGGGGGCCTCGTCGCGTTGTGCGCTGCGACGCGCGTGGTCTGCCCAACCGTGAGGAGGTTGTCATGGCAGCCGATGAATCCGCCCAGTTCCGACGCTGGAGCGCCACCACCAACGTCGACGACGACGTGCTGGAACAGATGGGCGCTGACGTCGCCGATATCGCGAGGCGCTACCTGATCGACCCGCCGGCCGCCCTGTTCACCAGGTTGCTGTGTGCCCGTGACGACGTGTTCGCGCTGATCGCCGGGCGGCAGCAGCCCAAGCACACGATGGAGCTGTACAAGGTCGCCGGGCAGATATGTGCGTTGCTCGCCCATGCCACAGCCGATCTGGGGCACGGCCACGCCGCGCACACCCATGCCCGCACCGCGCTGCATTGTGCCGAGCAGTCCGGCTACACCCAGCTGCGGGTCTACATCCGCTGGGTGCAGTCCAACGTGGCGTACTGGGACGGTCGCTTCCACGAGGCCGCCCAGTTGGTCGAGGCCGCACTGTCAGACGCCTCCAGCGGCACCGCGCGGCTGCGGCTGGCCAGCCAACAGGCCCGCATCAACGCCGCCCGCCGTCGGCCTGGCGACGTCAAACGAGCGCTGAGGATCGCCGAGTCCGCACCCTCCGACGCGGGTGTCGACGAGCCCGGAGTTCTGGCCTTCGCTCCCGGCAAGGCCGCCTACTACGCCAGCGAGGCCCACCGCGAACTCGGCGGCACCGAGCACATGGGCGCCGCAGTCGCCTGGGCTGCCAGTGCTGTGGATCAGTTCACGGCCGAGTCCCAACCGAACGCCCAGTTCGTCGCGGCCGCGCGCATCGACCTCGCTCGCGCTCACCTGGCTCGTGGCGACCTCGACGCCGTCGGGGAACACCTCAGTCCGGTGTTGCGCTCCACTGTCGCCGAACACCGCACCGTGCCGGTGATGAGCCGCGCCCGCTCGCTGAGCACACTGCTCGAGAAACGATCCGATCAGGACTCCCGCACAGTGGTCTCCCTGAGGGATGATCTCGCTGACTTCTGCGCCCATCCAGCTGTCGGTCCGGTCGAACTCGAGGCCGGCCAGGCCGGCTGATCAACACACGGAAGGGGGACCTGGAGTGCCTTTACAGGTTGCTGTCTGCGGACCCCGCCACTGCACCGAGGACGACAAGAGCCATGCCTACGAGGTCGGCATTCTGCTCGCGCAGGCGGGAGCGATCGTGATCTGCGGTGGCGGCACCGGCGTCATGGCCGCTGTCGCCGCTGGAGTGCGTGCGGGCAACGGCCTCGTCATCGGTGTCCGCCCTGGCAACACCGCCACGGATGCCAGTCCCGATCTCTCGGCGGTGATCGTCACCAACCTCGGCGAGGCTCGCAACGCCATCATCGTGTGGTCTGCCGACGCCGTGATCGCGATCGGTGGCTCCTGGGGCACCCTGTCGGAGATCGCCTTGGCGAAACGACGCGGCGACGTCCCAGTCATCACCCTTGGCAGCTGGATCATTCTCGACCGCGACGGCAACCCGCTGCCGGAATCCGTGACGGTCGCCAGTAGCCCTCGGCAGGCCGTCGACCTCGCTCTGGCCGTCCGTCCGGTGAGGCCGCAGGAAACCATCTGATTTCAGGCTCTCGTCCTTTTCGCTTTCGAAGGCCAGGGAAACGGCCCCTTTGCCGCTGGGCGGCCGCTCGCCAGCCTGGCACCTGGCGTCACGAACAAAGGAGGACGATGAAACCCACGTCTTGTCTGGCCATCGCCGGCTTGGTCGGCGCGCTCATACTGCCGACGTCCGCCATCGCCCACGCGGCCTCTCCGACGCGGGCGATACCAGCCCATTCGTCGTTCGCACCGTCCCACACGGACTCCGGTGTCATATCAGAGGAGGATCGAATGTTCCTCATGACGGTGCATCAGATCAACCTCGCAGAGATCGAGGCTGGACGGCTGGCATTGCAGAAGGGGCAGTGTGCGGCGGTAAAGCGGATCGCGCACGTGTTCATCGAGGACCACTCCCGAATAGACAACGAAATCCAGTCGCTGGCGGACAAGTTCGAGGTAAGACTGCCGGATGCCCCGGATGCCGAAGCGCGAAAGCGGCTTGCCGAACTGGCGGCACTGTCCGGGCTCCAGTTCGATGACGCCTGGCTGCGACTGCAGGCCGCCGGGCTTCGCGAAGCGATCAAACTGGGCAAGCGGCAACTGCGGCACGGCCGCTCGCCGCAGGTGAAGGCGCTGGCGGCCAACGCCGTTCCGGTCGTCCTGCGCCACGTGAGACTGCTCAACGAGGCCAAGCGTCACTGCTGAGCACTCGCCAGCCGCGCAAGTGACGACACCTTGTCCAAAGTAGACATTATGCTGTGTTCAGCAGCCATCGAGCGTGCGCGTTCGCATGCTCGATGGCTGCGGTTACGAGCTATCGAGGTGAAAGCGCAGCGGTGATCGCATCGACCACGGCCTTTCGTCGTTCGGTGTCATCGCGGACGGATCGGCTGGCCTCGACATGGAGGTACGGGCTGTCGAATGCCGCGGCCGTCCGGCCCTGCGCGTTCCGGGTTCCGTCCAGCCGTCCGCATTTCTCCCGCCATGCGAGGCAGACGGCGAATCCTGCTCGATCGAGTCGCAAAGCGGTGTGTTCGGCGATTTTACCGGGCTGGCCTATACCGGTGGAGATCACCAGATCCCATGCGGGCAGGGTCGCGTCGCGGAAGCCGTGCAGTTGTACCTGTGGCAGGCCACGGTCGGCGAAGTGGGCCGCCATGACGTGGAAGATGGAATCCTTGCGATGGGCGACATCCGCGGCCTTGTCGGCGGCGTCGCGGTGCGCTCCGGCGACCATCAGTATCGAGCCGGGGACACGCCGGAACAGGTCGAGTCCCATCTGTTCGGTCTTGAGGTCCGAGTTCGGGTGCGGCACCTCGACCGCCAGCCGCACGGGGGCTGACAGGTCCATCATGTACATCCCCCATGCGCGTTCCGAGTCACGTTGGTTCAAGATCAACAGGTACGGGCGTCCGGTGGCGTCGTCGACCTGCTGATCGACCGAGAATCCGAGCGGGCTCAGATGACTGGTGGCAATCCAGACCCGCGGACCTGTCAGCAGCGCCTCGAAGCCGCGCGCTGCCGTGTCACGTTCTTCGCTTGTCGGAGTCCGGTAGGGCCCATCCGGTCGAAGCCCGCCGACGAATTCCGCAAGGCGCTCGGCCGTCCCGGCAACGGGGGGCTCGCCATTCTGTTCAGGCCCCTCACCGATCGCGATGATCACAATGGCTGCCAGCGCGGTGGCGGCCACGAGAGCGCGGAGCCTGCGGATTGCCGATCTGTCGTCCACTTCGGCCAACTCTAGTGGGATCAGCTTGGCGTTGCCGGGTTTGGCTAGGGGCCAGTTGAGTGGCCTCTGGTCCGCCAAGATCACGCGAAGCCAAGATGTCCACGTCCCGCAAGCCGTTATCCGGCTCTGGGGCGTGACCCGGCCATCGCGTACGAGATCCCACCGGGGCACGCCCTTGTCCAGTTCGAACGAACGAAGGCTCGAAATTCATTGCGGTGGTTGAGTCCCACGCGGACGCACATCAGGCTCGTGGTGGGCAGGCGATGACGACGATGTGGATCGGCCGACGCCAGACGCGGCTGGAGAAACAACTTGTCGAGACACGATTTCCCGGAGGTGTGGGGGTGCCTTCCAGTGTCGGGTTGGCACTGTCGTTGTTACTGGCCGTCTTCTGTGCGTTCTACCTCCAGCAACCGGCCACGCCCGCTGTTGCTGAAGCCGTTGTCCAGCCACAGGAACGATTCACCGCGTCGATGGCGCGCACCCTCGCCGCGTCGGTGGCCAAAGAGGTGACGAACCTGCGCGCGGCGGTGACGCCGCCCGCCGCGGGTCTCGCACAGAATCCCGATGATCTGCTCGGTGAGCTCGGCGCGATCTACCCGCGGTGGCGGGGGATGGCGCTGGTCGAAGGGGCGGGCGAACGGATAATCGCCGCACGGGGCGAACCTGTACCACTGGACGAACTGGATCGCACATCGTCGCACACGGCGACCGTCCGGCCGCTTTCGCTTGCCGGACACGGAGTGCTGCTGGTGGCGACAATCCCGCTGGGCGCTGACCACGAAGGACGGCACCTGGTGGCCTGCATCGACCTGTCCAGTTCGGAGATTCCCCTCGATGAACGGCTGGGCCAGAGCGTGCTGCTGGTAACGGCGACCGGCGCGGCCGTCGACACCTACGGCCCTGCTCCCGAAACCGGCGACCAAGCGCTTTCCCCGCTCATCCGTGCGGCAGCCGCTGAGGCGGCGGCGGGCAGGACTGGCAGCGAAGTGGGTTCGCCGTATGCGGACGGCGCGGCACATGGCGCCACTGTGGTGCCCGTGGTTGCCTATGCGCCACTGGCGGTTGCCGAGATGTCCGGGACCCTCGGGCTCAGTGTGGTTTCGGTGAGCCGTGCGTCGATCGATCGCGAAGAGTCGCAGTGGTATCCGCTTGTGCCGTCCGGGGCGCTGGTCATTGTGGCCGTTCTCGGATTCGTCTTGGTCCGAGCGGCACTGGTCAAGCCGGTCCGCCGGCTGCGAGCCGACGCCATCGCGGTCGCGTCCGGGGTTCTCGACCGGACCATCCGGACCTCGGGGGTTGTCGAGGTCCGGCGGATCGCAGTGGCGATCGAGCACTGCCGGGCCCGGTTGCGGGGCGAGGCAGCCCGACCGAACAGGCGCTCAGCACTGGGATTGTCCATCCGGCATGCCGTCATCCTCAGCACCGTCGCGCTGTTCGCGTGGTCGGCACTCCTCGCCACGACCGTGGGTCTTTCCTTGCCCGCGGTACCCGAAGCGGCCGTTCGGCAACGAGCTGTGGAGGTCTCGTGGATCACCGACTCGGTGCGCCGCAGCCTCGACGAGGGCATGTCCGACCTGAAGGTGCTCAGCCGGTTCAGTGCGCGCAACCAGGAACCGGAGTTGCGAACATCGATGGAGCGACTGGCCGGGCGGGAGATCCGGTACCGCAGTGTCTACCTCGTCGACCAGGCGGGGCGGACGATCGTCCATTTTGGACGTCAGCCGTTGCGTGCCGAAGAGCGGCTGCCCGTTGACGAGGAAGGCCTGTGCCAGGCCAACACCAGTGGCCGGCTGCCCGTGATCTTCGCGTACCGCTCGCTGGCGGACGGGCAGCGTGCCGTCGTGGCCGAGTTCGACGTTGAGCACATTTCCGGGCTGCTCAGGCAGTCCGCGGGCCGGACCCGGATCGTCGACTCAGGACTGCGCACGATCGCCGACACTCAGGGATACCTGGCCTTCCAGGAATTGTCCGATGACTCCTTGCGACGGAGTGTGGGTGAGGCACGCACAAGAATTTCCAGCGCGAGTATCACGGACAGTTCCGCGGGTCCTTCCGTTGTCGCCTCGGTGGCGATCGGCGGTTCCCGCGCGGCGACGGCGCTCGGCTGGGTCGTGGTCGCGGAGCAGCCCGTCGCTGAGCTGAACCTGCCCGAGAACGAACTGCGGCGGCGAGCCCTTGTGGTGGCGCTGCTCGGCGCGGTCATCGCGTTGCTCCACTGTGTATGGCACGAGCTCATGTTCGTCCGGCCGCTACGACGGACCGCCGCCGCCGGCGAGCGGCTGGTGGACGGGGACATCAAGTCCGTGATCTACCCGGTCCGCCAGGACCATGTCGGAACGATCACGTCCTGTCTGGAGATCTGCCGGCAGGCACTCGCCGATGGCACGCACCGTCTGGGTGATGTCCGCCGCCCGCGGGGCAAGCCCGCCGAGATCCGGCCCCGGCGATCCGCGGCCGGCTCCCCGAAACACGCCCTCATCCGACGAGAGAGCTGAAATGTTTTTCTGTTACGTCGTGTACCTCATCGGTTGCTTGCTGACCATGGCAGCCGGCGTGGTCGAGCAACGCCGCCACTACGCCAATCTGCACGACATCCCCGTCCGGATTCTCGTTAACGGCACGCGGGGAAAGAGCACGATCACCAGGCTGTGTGCTGGGGCGCTACGTGGCGGTGGCGTGGTCACCGTCGCCAAGACGACCGGGACCGCCGCGCGGTTCATTCATCCGGACGGCAGCGAAGAACCGGTCTACCGGAAGTTCGACATCGCGAACGTCATCGAGCAGGTGGGCGTTGTACGCCGGGCCGCGGCTTACCGGCCTGAGGCGTTGGTCGTCGAGTGCATGGCTGTGATGCCCGACTTGCAGGAGATCAGCCAGACCAAACTCATCCAGTCCAAGATCGGCGTGATCTCCAACGTCCGGATGGACCACATCACCGAGATGGGGCCGACCGCGGACGACATCGCCCGCTCACTGAGCCGCTCCATGCCGGTGGGCGGTGTCTGTGTCACCGCCGAGCGGGAACGCCTCGCTGTGCTCGCCAAGGAGGCCGAGCGGAGAAACTGTGAGCTCATCGTGGTCGATCCGATGTCCATCACGGACGAGGAGATGAGTGGCTTCCGCTGCGTCACCTTCAAGGAGAACGTGGCGATTGCGCTCACCGTCGCCGAACAGCTCGGCGTGGATCGAAGATCAGCCTTGCTCGGCATGTGGTCGGCCGCACCGGATCCGGGCGCGCTTCGCGTCGAGAAATACCGGATGGCCGGAAAGCACCTGTGGTTCGCCAACTTGTTCGCCGCCAACGACCCAGAATCGACCCTCATGAACATCGAAGGACTACTGGCCGCACAGCTGATCTGCCGGCCGCTGCACATGGTCATCGGCTGCCGTCCCGACCGAATCGAACGCAACGGCCAGATCGGCTCCCTGGTCGGCGAGATCGACCCCGAGCGAGTGGTGCTGATCGGTGAGCCGACCCGCAGTGCCAGGATGGCCATCCCGGCCGGATGGCAGGACCGGACAGTCGACCTCGGTGGGGACCGCCACCCGGCCGAACTGCTCAACGGGATCCTGGCGGGTATCGATCACTACGGCTCTGTCGTCGCAGTCGGCAGCATCCACGGCCAAGGTGAGCGGTTGCTGGAGCAACTCGAGACCTTGCAACGCGTCAGGAGCAGCCGGTGACCACACGCTTTCTCGCGGCGGAGGTCGCGACGATCGGGCTCGCCATCGGCCTGTTGATGGCCCTGATCTGTGTACTGATCACGAATCTGTCTCCCGGCGGGATGATCAGTCCCGGCTGGCTCGCGCTGACCTTGGTCGAGGACTACCGCCGCGCCGCGATCATCGCGCTGATGACCGCACTCACGTATGGGGGCACCAAGGTGATGCGACGCTTCGCCATCCTGTACGGCAAGCGCTTGTTCGCGGCGATCGTCCTGCTGGCCGTGTTGCTTCAAAGTTCGCTGTTCTTGGTGATCCAGCACGACTATCCGCTCCTGTTCGCCCATCAGACATTGGGTTTCGTCGTACCGGGATTGATCGCCTATCAACTTGTGCGGCAGCCCCCTGTCGCGACGCTGCTGGTGACTTCGGCGGTCAGCCTGGCCACCTGTGGCGTGCTCGTCAGCGGTGTGCTGGTCGGACTCGTGCCAACGATCTAGAGAAGAAAGCAGGTGGATTCGCTGATGTCATTGGCCAGGATTGAACTCCGGAAACAGTGGAGCCGGGCGACTCGCGTCACCGCGCTGCTGGTCGTGATCGGCTTGTCCGTGACCGCGACGCTCCACTTCGGACACAATCCGTCCGGTGCGGGAACCTCGGCCTCGATCAATGCCTTCGAGATTCACGACGCCGCTGTTCCGGTCGCGTCGGAGTACCGTTACGAGCGGCTGGCTCGTCCCGCACGGACGGTGGTGCGAGACAAGGCGGGCGCGGTGGTGGCCACCTTCACCGATGGAGCTCGCACGGTCGTTCTGACTGGGCACAGCCGGACATTTCGAGAGCCGCGGACGACTCGGGCCACCGTCACCTCCAATGCCTGGGTGCGGCTCATCCCGCACGAGTGGCGGGAGGGCGAGGAGGCCACAGCATGGTTCCGGCCGTGGCTGGATTCGGCTCTGAGCGACCGAAGCCCAGACGTTCTCGGTGTCACCATGGAATACCTCGATGGCGCGCCGAGCGGGACGAACGAGAAGAACGTGCGCTTCCGTGGCGACGCGTCCTCCGGTCCGTCCGAAGCGGACGACCGGACGGCGTCGGCGGCCGCCGACTTCTACGAGTACCTCGGCCTGCGGTGGACGTTTCCGGACGGGGTGCACAGAAAACCCGCCGAGGGAACCTACGGCGCGGTCGACTGCTCGGGCTTCCTGCGGCTGGTGTATGGTTACCGGCTCGGCTATCCGCTGCTCGGCTCGAACACGCGCGGCACGGGATTGCCACGCAGTGCCCATGCGATGTACGAACTCGGCTCTGGTGTGCCGATCATCCCCGACGGCGGCGGACGCGCGCAAGTGTACAACCTGCTGCAGCCTGGTGACCTCGTATTCTTCGATCTCGACCAGGATGGAGGTCGTCAGATCGACTTCGCTGGTATCTATCTCGGGATGGACAGTGGCCATCATCATCGGTTCATTTCGAGCCGGTCGGCGGCCGACGGTCCTACGTTCGGCGATTTCGGTGGCGCCTCACTTCTTGATGGAGGCGGCCGTTTCTCCAAAGGATTTCGTGCTGCGAAGCGGATCTGACCTGCTCCGTGGGCCATTTCTATGGCCACTGCCTTCGCTGTGATCTCCTGATACGGTAAGTATGTACGCCTTATCTTGGGCGTGTGCCTTGTGGCCGCGGAGTTGGGCGTCGGAGAATATGCGAAAGCCGCAGCGCTTGCCGTCGCAGGCGTACGCGGAACTAAAGGGGTAAATTATGATGTTCCGCCTTCTTGGGTCATTGGAGGTTTACGGTCCGGACGGCGCGTCGTTGCGGATAACTCAACACAAGCAACGGGCGTTGCTCTCGCTGTTGCTGCTCACCCCAGGGAACTGGGTGAGCACTGATCTCATCCATTCGACGCTATGGGTGGGTGACTCGCCACGGAACGCGTTCGGGAGTATGAAGACATATGTGTCACAACTCCGCCGAAAACTGGCTGACGCCAATGATCCGGGAAATCGGATCGAAAGTCGTGCCGGTGCATACCGGGTGTTCGCCGATCCGCGGGAACTCGACGTGTGCCTGTTCGAGGAAGCGGCGCGGCGCGGGCGGGACGCGCTGCACGACGGCGATCCTGGCAGGGCCGTCGAACACCTCAACGCGGCGCTCGAACTGTGGCGCGGTGACCCCTTCGAGGAACTGCCCGTGGACGTCAGGCAGGCCGAGACCTCCAAGTTGGAGGAACAGCGCTGGGCCGTGCGTGAAAACCTGCTGGATGCCCACGTCGCACTCGGCCAGCATCACGTCGTCATTCCGACGCTCCGCGCGTTGACGATAGAGTATCCCACGCGAGAACACCTGTGGTGCAGATTGCTGGTCGCCCTGTGTCATTCCGGGCGGCGGGCCGAGGCGCTGGCCGCCTACCAAACTGCATATCGCTTCCTTGTCAACGAGCTCGGCATCGAGCCGGGTGCCGAACTGCGGCAACTGCACCAGCAGATGTTGGCCGGTGATGAGGTGACCGAGCCGTTCCGTCGAGACCTGCGTCAGATCCGCTGAGGACATCGGAGCAGGCCTATACCTTCCATGCACCGGCAATGAACCGTAATCGGGCAGACTGGAAATGGTCGGGGAAACTGTTCGGCTTCCCGTAGGTCGGTGGCGGAATTCGCGTGACCGAGGCGGGGAAATCGCGCGTGGCGGTGACGGCGTGCGGCCCGATCACCGCCACGCGCCTGACTTGGAGTGCACGATGATCAGGCTGCGCGAGCGTGTCGACTTCGCTGAGACGGACTACGGAACGGCCCTGTTCGATGAGCTGAGTGGGCTGTACTGGCTTGTCAACTCGACAGGTGCGCTGGCGTTGCGCGTGTTGTTCGACGGTGGCGACATCGACCAGGCGATCGCCGCGGTGCTCGATCGCTACTTGGTGGATCGGGACACGGTGACCAGGGACGTGCACAACTTGCTTGCCAGGCTTCGCGAAGCCGGGCTGGTGACATGACGAACGTCATGTGGCCAAGAGTGGTCATTGGCGGGTATGCGTTGGTCCAGGTGGCCGATGAAGCGGCATTCTTGTGCAATGCGGACAACAGGGCACACTTGCGACCGGGATCGGTGAACACGGCATGGTGGATGTCGCGGTCGTCACCGGCGCGGGCAGGAGTTTGGGCGCCGCGATCGCCGATCGGCTGGCGCGGCGGGGAATGCACGTCGTGGTCACCGACAAGGACGAGATGGCCGCTCTGTCTACTGTGGACAATTTGCCCGGGCGTGGCACGGCGTTCCGGCTGGAGGTCACCGACCCCGAAGCGAATCGGGTGGTCGCGCGGCATGCGGTGGGGATTGGCTCCTTGCGGGTGTGGGTCTGCAACGCCGGCGTGCTGTTCACCGGCGGCGTGGACGAGATCACCGACGAGGAGGTGCGACGCCAGGTCGAGGTGAACCTGCTCGGCGTGATCTACGGCTGCCGCACGGCCTTGGAGGTCATGCGGGACGGAGAGTTGTTGTGCCTGGCATCGTTGGCCGCGCATGGCCCGGTGCCTGGCCTCGCGGTCTACGCGGCGACCAAGGCGGCCGTGCTGAGCTTCTGCCACAGTGTCAACGTAGAGATGCGGTCCGCTGGTAGGGATGTTCGGGTGCGGGCACTGTGTCCGGACGCAACTGACACCGCCATGGTGCGGCAGGTGGCCGGAAGCCCTTCGTCGGCGATGTTGTTCACCGGTACGCGCTTGCTACGCGCCGGGGATGTGGCTGACGCCGCTGTGGGAATGCTCGATTCTCCCCGTGCCGTGCGCACGTTGCCCGCGTGGCGGGGTGTGCTGCTGCGAACCAGCGCCCTGGTCCCACGCCTGGCCGAACGGGCTGTACCGCTGCTGTGCAAGTACGGCGAACGGAGACGCCGACAGTTGCAGTGAGGGGAACTCGATCGTCAGTCGGCCCGGGCGACAGGAGGCATTGGTGGCAAAGGGGCGTCAGGGCAATCTGCCGGCTGAAGTGAGCAGCCTTGTCGGGCGCCATCGTGAGGTGGTCGAGGTCAGACGACTGTTGTCCGCTGCTCGATTGGTCACGTTGACGGGTGTGGGCGGGGTCGGCAAGACGCGCTTGGCGGTACGGGTGGCTGAGCAGGTCCGGCGGGCGTTCGTGGATGGGGTGTGGTTTGTCGAGTTGGCGGCGCTGCAGGACTCGGCCTTGCTGGCGAGCACGGTGGCTGACGCGTTGGGGATATGTGATCACTCTGCCCGGTTACCGCTGGCGGCGCTGGCAGAGAGTTTGTCGGGCAAGCAGTTGTTGTTGGTGCTGGACAACTGCGAGCATGTGCTTGAAGGGTGTGCCGAGTTGGTGGCGGCGTCGTTGGCCGCGGCCCCTGGGGTGCGGGTTCTGGCCACCAGTCGTCATGCGTTGCGTTGTGAGGGTGAGCATATTTTTCCGGTGTCTCCGTTGCCGTTGCCGGATTTGCGTTATGAGCTCGTTGACGGCGAGTTGGAGCGCAATGAGGCGATGAGTTTGTTTGTGCAGCGGGCACGGGCCCTGGCGCCGACGTTGCGAGTCGATACCGGCAGTCGTGCGGCCATCGCGCGGATTTGTCATCGGCTGGACGGTCTTCCACTGGCGATCGAGATGGCGGCGGTTCGGGTTCGGGTGTTGACGCCGGAGCAGATCTTGCGGCGGTTGGACGATCGTTTTCAGCTTTTGGTGGTGGGTAGTCGTTCGGTGTTGCCGCGCCATCAGACCTTGCGAGCTGTGATCGAGTGGAGTTATGCGTTGTGCAGTCCGGATGAGCAGGTTCTATGGGCGCGGGTGTCGGTGTTCGCGGGTGGGTTTGATCTCGAGGCGGCGCAGGCGGTGTGTGCTGGTGGTGGTATCGGGTCGGATCAGGTGATCGACCTGGTCGACGGGTTGGTGGACAAGTCGGTGCTGACCCGGGAGCCGCACGGCACCAGAGCGCGATTCCGGATGCTGGACACGCTCCGCGAGTACGGCAGGCACAAGCTGAATGAGCTGGGGGAGGCGGAGGTGTGCCAGCGGCATCGGGACTATTACTTGAGGCTGGCCGAGCGGAACGAGCAGGAGTGGTTCGGTCCTGGACAGGCGGACATTTTCGAGCGGACTCGGATCGAGCATGCGAATCTTCGGGCCGCGTTGGAGTTCTGTCTGAGTTGTCCGGGCCAGACGCGGGTCGGTTTGCGCCTGGCGGGGACGTTGTGGTTCTACTGGGCCGGATGTGGAGTGCTGGGTGAGGGGCGGCATTGGCTCGACCGGGCACTGGGCGCGGACACAAGCCCGAGCCGGGAACGGGCAAAGGCGTTGTGGGTCAACGGATACGTTTCCACATTGCAGGGTGATGTCACGTCCGCCGTGAAAACGTTGGAGGAGTGCCGCGATTACGCACTGGAGGTGGGTGATGAAGTCGCGTTGGCCTATGCCACCCATCGGCTGGGCTGCAACGCACTGGTCGGCGATGACCTGCCCGTAGCGCAGGAACTTTTCGAGGAAGCACAGCAGCGGTATCTGCGTCTCGGCGAGATGAACAGCAACGTGATGATTGCGTGGGCCGAACAGGCGGTCACCGCGGTTTTCCGCGAAGACCTCGACCGGGCCGCCGCCATCTGTCAGGAGGCCCGTGCGATCGTGGAGGAATACGGTGAGCAGTGGGCCCACGCCTACCTGATCTACACACAGGCCGTGATCGCGTTGAGCCGTGGGGAGCCCGCTCGGGCAACGACCCACGGACGCCATTGCCTGCGAACCCTGCGGACTTTCAACGATCTGCTAGGCGTCACCCTGGCCATCGAGGTCCTCGCGTGGGCCGCCGCCGCGCAGGGCATGCCGGACCGGGCTGGTGTCCTGCTCGGCGCCGCCGCCAGGATCTGGCCGTCGGTCGGCTACCCCATGTTCGGTTCCAAGTACTTCGAGGCCCCACACCAGCACTGTGAGGCTGCCACTCGCCGTGCCCTCGGTGACATCGAGTTCGATGCCGCGTTCGGCCGTGGCATGGCGTTCACCTTCGACGAAGCCATCGTCTACGCCCTCGACGAGCACACCACGGCCTCCGCGCACGCTCCTGTGGCGTCGCTCCCGGCGGCCGAACAGCTCACCCGCCGGGAGCGCCAGGTCGCCGATTTGATCGCCGAAGGCCTGTCCAACAAGGAGATCGCCACCACACTCGTCATCGCCAAGCGCACCGCCGAAGGTCACGTCGAACGCATCCTCTCCAAACTCGGCTTCGCCAACCGCACCCAACTCGCGTCCTGGGTCATCGAACACCGACTGACGAACTGCCGAAGGTGACGTGAAGGGGCGGTACTCTTGGGACAACGCCACCTCCGGCAGCCGCCACGAACACCGCCCGCGAGAGCTGCCCGGATAATCCTCCCCCGACTTCCCGGGACAGGCGGTGCCGTAGCTGGGTGTCCGGCCAGGCGGATCTTGGCCGTGGATCTCTGTCGCGGCGCCGGTGGTGAGGTCCCGCAGGACGACCGAGAACGACCGGGCCGCAACCGTGTCATGGGCTTCGCTTTTCCCTCGTCCGGCGTGGCCTGCGAGCCCGCCACACATGCTCGCAGGCCACAATGGACAGGAGCACAGCGGCCGTGGAGGACTGGACCGCACCTCCCGCTTCGCCCTGCGGCCTGTCCCTAGTCGCCAAGCTCGACGTTGACGATGTCGACTTGATCCAACTTGACGCTACCCCTGCGCGTCCGGGTCCGGCGCAGTCCACGTTTCGGCTCATGACTCAATAATGTCCGCCACAGAAATGAACTCTTCTCTCTGGAGAGAGAATCGACAGTGTTCGCGGAATGACCGTACAAATACGCTGAAACCTCTGGTGGCCCGACGTGGCCTCCGCCTTTCCATCCTCTCGCGGCTGAGTTCCGCGTTGCATTACTTTTGCCCGCTCGTCGGCTTTCGGCAATATCGACCGGTGGCGCATCGTGTCAGTGACGAAAACTGGCCACGCACGCCATGTCATGGCGGATCGATGCGTCCGGTCAACGCGTAGTCGGCGGCTTCGACGAGCGTGAGCCAGTAGCCGTACTGGAAGGCGTTGGCGTATTCGTCGTCGCCGCAGATTTGGCGGGCTTGTTTCACGCATGTCTCGTGGTGAGCCATGAAGTAGCTCGAGCCGAACAGGGGGAGACCGAGGTCCTGCCAGGACCGCTGAGCCGCACCGAGCAGTACGCCTGTCCGTTCCCCTGCGCCTTGTTCGGCCGTGATCCAGGCCAGCAGTTCGAGCGCCAGCGTCATGCCCATGGTGTCGTTGAAGGTCTTCTTGAGTCGTAGGCACTCCAGCTCGTGGACTGTGGCCAGGTCCCACTCACCACCCGTCCACTCGGCGAGGGCGAGTGTGTGCAGCGCGTATGACTGTGCCCAGCATTCACCGTGGTCGTGGCAGACGGCGCGGCAGTCTTCGCACAGATCCACTGCGCGTTCGAGGTTGCCTTGGAACACCCATGCGTTTGCGAGCTGAACGCGGGCCAGCAGCGTCAGGCAGTTCAGCTCCTGGTTGGCCTGATGGCCGGCTATCGCGTCCTGGAGCAAGGCCTCGGCGTCCCGGAAGTCCCCGGTCAGGAGTTTGGCGATGCCGAGCATCTGGGTGCCGTACGCGAGCGCGTGCCGATCGTCCAACTGGCGAGCGAGCGCCAGGCATTGCGACAACAGTTGCTCTGCAGCGGGCAGGTCGCCTTGGAAGGTGGCGATCCTGGCGTTGACCCACAGTCCTTTGGCCCGCGCCGGTGTCGGTTGCGGGTTGAGGGCCAGTGCTCGGTCCAGCCAGTAGCGTCCCTCTCGCAAACAGCCGCAGGCCGTCCAGTAGAACCACACGGACGCCGCGATGCGCAGGCCGGTCAGCGCCGCGGCCGGCTCGGTGAGGTAGGAGTCGAGCGCCGCTCGCACGTTGGCCTGCTCGGCGCGCAGCCGGGCGCACCACTTCACCTGATGAGGACCGAACCACTCGCGCTCGCCCTGTTCGGCCAGCCGCAGGTAGTACTGGCAGTACCGGCGCATGATCGTTGTCTTCTCACCGGCTTCACGCAGTTTGTCCAGGCCGTACTGACGGATCGGCTCCAGCATCCGGTAACGCGCGATGGTGGCGGCGTCGCCGCAGCGGGTGATGATGGATTTGTCGAGCAGTTCGGTTACCACGTCGAGAATGGCTGCGGAGGTGATGCCGTTTCCCGTGCCGACCGCGTCGGCCGTATGCAGGTCGAATCCGCCCGCGAAGACTGACGCGCGCATCCACAACCGCTGTGCCTGATCGGAACACTGGGTGAAGCTCCAGCCGATCGCGGCCTGGAGCGTCTGCAGGCGGGGCACGGCGACCTGGCTTCCCGCGTTCAGGGTGTCCAGGTAGTCGTCGAGCCGGTCCAGGATCTGGGCGGGGGACAGTGCCCGTACCCGGAGCGCGGCCAGTTCGATCGCCAGCGGCATCCCGTCCAGCCTCCGGCAGAGTCGTGCGATGGCTGTGCGGTTGCCGGGGTTGAGGGAAAACCCTGGCCGGTTGGCCGTGGCCCGGTCGGCGAACAGGCGCACCGCTTCATCGTGGGCCAGCCCGCGGCCCGCCCGGCGCGGATCGGAGCCTGGCACGGACAGCGGCGGCACGGTCAGGAGGTGTTCGCCTGGAACCCGGAGCGGCTCTCGGCTGGTGGTCAGGATGCGTAGCTTTGGTACAGCCTGCAGGAGCGTGCTCACCAGCGCCGCACAAGCGTCGAGCATGTGCTGACAGTCGTCCAGCACCAGCAGCAGTTGTTTGCCGTGCAGGTGTTTCGTCAGGGTCGTTACGACAGGCGTGTCTGTCCGATCGCACATGCCCAAGGTGTCGGCGACGGTGTGTGGCAGCAAGTGAGCATCGCCTACGGCACCCAGTTCGACCAGCCACGCACCGTCCGCGAAGACGTTACGCAAATGAGTGGCCACGCGCAGAGCGAGGCGTGTCTTGCCAATTCCGGCTGCGCCGGTCAGCGTGACCAAACGCTGGCAGCGCACGAGCCGTTTCCCCTCAGCGACCAGATGCCGACGGCCCACGAAACTTGTAAGTTCCGCAGGAAGATTGCCCGATGACCCCATGGCTGGAGATTAACCCTGCGATGCAGAGCGAAACCCGCCACGGGCGGGCGCGGATGGCGCTTACTGGACAAAGTCATTTCTGGCCGAGCAGGCTGACGCGGACTCGGGTAGCTCTCGTCAGGATGAGTGGGCCGAGCGCCTGCGTGTCGAGCGGGCCAACCTCATCGCGGCGCTGGAGTACTCCCTGGCTGTTCCCGGCCAGCAGCGGGACGGCCTGCGGCTGGGCGCGGCCCTGTGGTTTTACTGGATCGCCTGCGGGTTCGTCCGCGACGGCCGGTACTGGCTCGACCGGGCGCTGGCGGCGGACCCGGCACCCAGCCGGGAGCGCGCGAGGGCGCTATGGATCAATGGATGGATCGCCTTGGTGCAGGGAGACGACCAGGCCGCTCTGGCTCTGCTGGAAGAAAGCCGGAACCTCGCCCAGGAGCTGGGCGAGGATACTCTCCTGGCGTATTCGATCCAGTCTCTCGGCTGGGCGAAAGTGGTGACCGGCGACCTGCCGGAGGCGATTGCTCTCATTGATCGTGCCCTGACTCGCCACCGGGCATCCGACCGCTGGACCGCCCCCGCATTGGCCATCTTCCCGATGCGGGAGATGGCCGCCGGCCTGGCCGGAGACACCGGCCAGGCCATGGCGCTGCTCGATGAGTGCCGGAACATGTGCGCACGGCTGGGGGAACGCTGGGTCTTGTCTTGGGCGCTGGGTAATGTCGGCATCGCATGGTGGGCAGCGGGAAACCGCCAGCAAGCGTTGGTTTGCCTGTGTGATGCCCTCCGCGTCAAGCGTCACGTGATCGACCAGTTTGGCTACGCGGTCTGTGTCGATCTGCTGTCGTGGGTCGCCGCCGCGGAGGGTGACTGGACTCGGGCGGCCGTGCTGCAGGGGGCGGCGAACAAGATGTGGGAGTCGATCGGCACGCCGTTGGGGGGCTTTGCCGACTTGATCGACGAGGGCACGGAATGGCGAACGGGGACTCGCGGGACTCTCGGTGAACGCACCTACCAGACCGCCGCCGAGCACGGCGCAGGGATGCCCACAGAGGAGGTCATCGCTTACGTCCTGGGTGAAAAACCGCCCACACCCACGGCTGGCCCTGCCGAAACGCCGGCGGCCACGCCGGGGTTGACGAAACGGGAGTGGGAGGTCGCCACCCTGATCGCCCAAGGATTGACGAACAGGGAGATCGCCGACCGATTGGTGATTGCCCAACGCACCGCCGAAGGCCACGTCGAACGCATCCTGGCCAAGCTCGGTTTCACCAAACGCGTCCAGATCGTCGCATGGATGGCTGGACAGCGAGAGCTCCCAGCTCCCTGAACGCAGACGCCACTGGCCTGAAGTCGGCATTGGCCGGTATGCGTCAGGGCCCGAGGTTGACGGGGTGTCGTTGTTATTGATGCTGGGCTGGTGGGTGGCAACTCACCGTGGTCGCGAGGGGGGAACCTCCCGGCGGAGCTGAGCAGTTTTGTGGGGCGCCGTCGGGAGGTTTCCGCTGCGAGGCGGTTGTTGTCGTCGACGCGGTTGTTGACGTTGACCGGTCCGGGTGGGGTGGGCAAGACCCAGCTGGGGCTGCGGGTGGCCAGGCAGGCGCGGCGGGCGTTCGTGGATGGTGTGTGGCTGGTCGAGCTGGCCGCGTTGCAGGATCCGGCGCTGCTGGCCCAGGCGGTGGCGGATGCGTTGGGGTTGCGTGATCAGTCCAGCCGTTCGCCGTTGGCGGTGGTGGCGGATCACCTCCGGGACAAGCAGGTGCTTCTTGTCCTGGACAACTGCGAGCACCTGGTGCAGGCGTGTGGCCCGGTGGTGGCCAAGCTGCTCGGGGCGGCCAGAGGGCTGCGGGTTCTGGCCACCAGCCGTCAGTTGCTGCGGGTGGAGGGTGAGCACGTCCTGCCGGTCGATCCGTTGTCGGTGCCGGACCCCGAACGCCTGGCACCGGATCTGAACGTCCACGCCTATGAGGCGGTGCGGTTGTTCGCCGAGCGGGCGGCGGCAGTCGTGCCGGGGTTCGAAGTCCACGTCGGCAATCGGGCGGCGGTGGTGGAGATCTGCCATCGGCTGGATGGGATGCCGTTGGCGATCGAGCTGGCCGCAGCCCGGCTGCGAGCGCTGTCGCCGGCACAGCTCCTGCGGCGGCTGGACGACCGGTTCCGGCTGCTGGTCGGGGGCAGCTGCTCCAGACTGCCCCGCCACCAAACGTTGCGGACGACGATCGACTGGAGCTTCGAGCTGTGCACGCCGGAGGAACAGACCCTGTGGGCGTGGGCGTCGGTGTTCGCCGGGGGGTTCGATCTCGACGCGGCGGAGGCGGTCTGTGGTGGTGGGGTCGGCCGGGGGCAGGTGTTCGACCTGGTGACTGGGCTGGTGGACAAGTCCATCCTGACCGGAGCGGACCACGGCCTCCGCGTGCGCTACCGGATGCTGGACACCATCCGTCACTACGGGCAGGACAGGCTGCGCGAGGCGGGTGAGGAAGCCGTGCTGCGCGAGCGGCACCGGGACTACTACCTCGGTCTGGCCGAACGGGGCGCAACCGAGTGGTTCGGCCCCGACCAGGTCGAGGTGTTCCGGCGCACCGAGCGGGAGCACGCCAACCTGCGCGTCGCCCTGGACTTCTGCCTGAGCACGCCGGGTGAAACCCAGGCCGGTTTGCACATGGCCGCGGCGCTGCACTTCTACTGGGTCGACTGCGGTTTTGTGGCCGAGGGACGCCACTGGCTCGACCGGGCACTCGCCCTCGGCACCGAGCTCACCACGCTGCGGGCCAAGGCACTGTTCGCCAACGCCCACCTCCTCCTCATACAGGGCGACCGGGCCGGGGTCGACAGGGCGGAGGAGTGCTGCGTGCTGGCACGGCAGCACGGAGACGAGCGCACACTCGCGTACGGCACCATGGTGAGGGGAGGAGCCGCCATGCTCGGCGGCGATTATCCGCGTGCGGATGCTCTGCTCGAGGAGGCGCTGGCTCGCTTCGAGGTTCTCGGCGAGGTGACCACCAACGTGATCCTTGCTCGTGTCTTCAGGGCGTTCACGGCCGAGTACACCGGAGATCACGCCCGGGCGGTGGCACTCGCGCGGCAAGCCTGCGCGATCTGCGAACCGCATGGCGAGCAGTCGGGTTATTCCTTTGCGCTCTATGCGCTTGCCCTGGCCAAGATGCCCCAGGGCGACCTCGAACAGGCGACCAAACACGCGCAGGAATCGTTGCGCCTCAAGAAGAGCTTCAACGACCTTCTGGGCATGGCGTTGGTCGTCGACCTGCTGGCCTGGATCGCGGCCGCGGCCGGCGACGGTGCGCGGGCGGCGATGTTGCTCGGCGCGGTTCAGCAGATCTGGGCCTCGATCGGTGGGCAGCTCCGGATGGGTACCCAGAACGTGATTGCTCCGCATGAGTCGTGCGAGCGGCAAGCCCGTCAAGTCCTCGGTGATCGTGCCTTCGAGACTGCCTTCGCGCGCGGTGCCGACCTCGGCCTCGAAGAAGCGGTCGCCTACGCGCTCGGCGAGGAACCGGAGTCCGCAGCCGCGAGGGGCACTGGGGCAATGTGTACGGGGGAGGTGTCGTTGACCCGGCGGGAACACCAGGTCGCCGAGCTGGTCGCGCATGGGCTGACCAACAAACAGATCGCGGACCGGCTGGTGATCGCCCAGCGCACGGCGGAAGGCCACGTCGAACGCATCCTGGCCAAGCTCGGTTTCACCAAACGCGTCCAGATCGTCACCTGGATGGCCGAACAGCGGGAAGCCGAGGCACGTGACTACCCGTAAGTCAGGTCGGACATCCTGCAACATCCCAGCAGAGACCACCAGTTTTGTCGGTCGTCGGCGACAGGTGTCCGATCGGGTATCGCAGGGACGCCCCGATCGCGGCGCTGAGGAAGACCAGGGGAGCGGTTATGAGGTCGATTTCCCGGTGTAGCGCAGGACGTCGGACCTCGTCGAGGCAGACCATGCCTTCGGTGACCAGTTCGTCGAGCAGCGGCAGGAAGCCGCGGATGCGGTCTTCACTGTCCACAATGGCTACGGCGATCGGCAGGTTGTCGGCGAGCTCGATTGACCGCGTGGTGTGGACACGGCCGGTGGCGCCGTACCCTTCGCAGCCGCGCAGCACGGTGGCACCGGCGAGGCCTGTTTCATGGGCGCGTGTCACGATCTCGTGGTACAGCGGCTTGTGGTGCCAGTAGTCGTCTTCTCCGATGAGGACGGTGAGCCGGTATACGTGTCTGGTCAGGTGCATCTCACGTTTCCGTTGCTGGTATTCGGTAGTGGCCGCGCTGGAGCAGGCTGCGCTGGTTCTCCGAGGCGGGAGCGGCGAGCCCCACCGCTGCTGATGGTCACGACACCGTGGATGCTGGCTGGTGTACGCCGGTTCACTGCTGGTCCTCGCTTGGTTATCAGGTCCGATGAAAGCCACGGCGTCACCGCTTCCCGGTGGCGTGCCGCACGACGTCGACCTCCTCTATGGTCACCAGGCCATCGATCTCAAGCTGGTCTAGTTGCGGCAGGAATTCCCGGATACGGTCTGGGGTGTCGATGATGACGATCAGCAGCGGCAGGTCGCTACCTAACAGCGTGAGAAGGCGCGGGGTGTGAATACGGGAGGTGGCGCCGTAGCCTTCGATGCCCCGGATGACTGTGGCGCCGACGAGACCGGCCTTGTGTGCGCGGTGCACGATCTCGGTGGACAGTGGCTTGTGCTGCCACGTGTCGCCCTCACCGACGAAGATTGACAGTCGGAGTGCGCGTCCGATCACCATGCGTACGGCCTCGGTCTTGAACTCAGCCGAAACTTCCGTCGACGCTGAAGCATCCATATCTCCGATCCAGTTACTCGACCTTAAACGGGTAACTATCCGAAACATCAGGGCTGGTCATGTTTGCTGATTTCTTTCCTTCGACGTTGATAGCCTTAGTGTGTTGTGTTAGCCGTCTGGCCGATGTTCGCGGTGTTTGTTCTTACTGAAATCGTCGTTCGTGTAGAACTGGTGACCGCGAGTTCCGACAGGAAAGCGTGCTGTAACCAGAGGCCCGAGAACTGCGATGTAAGGATGGAAAGCAGTACCAGGATTGTGAAGAAGTTTTTGTTGATCACGCCGGCTGACAGGGTTACGGTCGCGAGGACAATGCCCGGTCCGCCTCGAGCGTTCAAGGCGGCCGCGAGGTGGCAGGCAAGGCGATTGCTTTCGCCGGCCAGTCGGGCGCCGAGCCATACGCTCGCCGTCTTGGTAACGGAGGCGAACGTCAAGAATCCCAGGAAGAGTGGGATTGCGAAGTGATGCACCAGGTCGAGCTGTAATCCGACGGTGGCGAAGTACAGTGGGATGAACAGGGCGAGTGAAAACTTCTTTATCACATCCCACGCCAGGTCAATCTCATGACGGCGTAGCGAGTCCCTTTCATCGCCATCGGCTCGTGCGGTGGCGACACCGGCAAGTACGGCGCCGAATATGGGATTAATGCCGAGCAGTACGCAGATCAACACGATCCCGAGTAGGAACATGAGTCTGAACGCGGTAGGGCTGCGCTGTTCGACGAAGTTTCATTTGCGTCTGGCCAGCGCGGCGAACATTGACTTGCCCGATGGTATCAGGATTCCAAAACCAGACTAGCGACGACATAGTATGCTGCCATGACGGTCGTTGTTTGCTGTGGCAGTAGCGAGGGTAAGCCGAACGCGGTGCCAGATTCGGTTTGGGGCAGCGCACATTCGTGTCGCCGACGGGGCAGTTTCCCGCCCGCCGTCCACCCTGGCGGTCTTGGCGCTTTGTTGCCCCGCTCCAGATCCCACACCACCAGAAGAAACGCGGGATCGGCGACAAGGTTGAACAGATCATCGAACCTGCGATGAGGATCATCATGAGCCCCAACGGTGCAGTTTGGCCTGGATCTTCAGTACCCACCACGAGACCACGGACAAACCCTCAGTTGGCGTAACAGTCCGGTATTCGCCTCCGGCTTTGGTTTGGGAAGGAAGTGCGGGTCAGGGAATGCCGTGACCTTGGAAGAGCTGGTGGGCTTTGGTCCAGGCGCGGCGGCCGGTTCGCTGGCCGAGTTTGCGGGCTTCCTCGTCGCCTTCGTCCAGGTGGATGCCGCCGTAGCGGCGGGAGATGCCGGCTTCGTCGGCGGCGGCACTGAATGTTGCCCAGGACAGGGTGATGTCGGTGGCCGGTGTGATGCCGGGTTCGATCTTGGAGGAGCCGGCCCGGACGGTCGCGGTGAGCCCGAACCTGTCGCTGCGGGTGAACGCCTTCAGCACCTCCGCTGCGGCGGCGCTGAAGGTGGAGTGCCCAGAGGTGAACTCGGCGAACGGCGGGGTCGGGAAGGACGTTGGCTGGTATGGCTTCCAGGTGCCGCCGTCGATCGTCCCGGTACCCAAGCCAGGGCCCGCCCAAGCTCGCACCTGCTGCCCGCGGAACAGCAACCGCACGGCGGTGATCGGCCGGACCGAGTCGTAGAAGCGTTTGTTGTCCCAGGCGCCGATGCTTGCGTCCAGGAGCGCATTGGCCAGGGGGAAGAACAGCTTGACGTCCTCGTCCAGGGTATTGCCGTCTCGGCGGGACACGGACTGGGCGAACAGACACCAGTGGCCCGGGGGAGTCTCGCTGCGAGGGCCGTCCGCCCAGTACTCGGCGATGGCCTTGTGCCGGTCGGTGAGGTTGGCGCTGATGGTGAGCATCTCGCGGGCCTGCCGTTGGTAGGCCTTCTTGTCGAAGATGGCCGGGCCGGTGGGACTGCGTAGTTCATCCCCGGACTTCAGTGCGAACGGTGCGACCTTGCCCCAGTGCGGTGCGAGGAAGCTCTGCGTGACGTGTCGGCCGGACTGGTCGGTGAACGCCAGGGGCTGCCATTTGTTCGGGTCGCGGACCGTGGCCGGGTCGATGGGGGCGGACACGGTCATCGGGGCGTTGATCGGGCGGTAGCCGGTGTAGTCGGCGTACGGGCCGGGTGCGAGATCGCCAAGCTGGTTGGCGCCGTCGTGGTGCCGGAAAGCCAGTACCGCGGCGCAGGCGGTGACCCCCACGCCTGCGGGGCTGGTGGGATCGGTCGGGTTGTGCTGGGGGTCGTAGCCGAGTTGCCGCATGAGGTCGGCGAACAGTTGGCTGTTACCCGGGTACAGGTCGACCGCAGCCCGGTAGGCGGCGAAACTGATCGCCTCGTTCTTGTTCGCCAGAGTGCGTTCGCCGGGTGGCCGACGTAGTTGCCCGCCCAGCCGGGTGCCGCCCGCCCTGTCGTCGTAGGCGGCCCAGGCGTCGTAGGCGCAGGTGTGCACGATGGCCAGGGCGCGGGCAACCATCGGCGGTCCCAGGATGCCCGCACGGGTGGCCTGCAACAGTGCCTCGTTCCAGCGCACAATCACGCTGTCGGTGGCGTCACTGGTCACGGCATGAGACACGGACGCGCTCGGCACGAGACTTGCTGCGGTCGTTATGGCGGCCGCCACCAGCCAACTGCGGATGAAAACACGTGTAGGCACGTCTACGCCTTCCTCGAGTTGCCCTGCTACGCTGGGAATCGGAATCCGAGGCATTCGTCTACCTTCGGATTCCGATTCTCCGGAGTAAAAGACGGGGATAAATGTTACGGCGATGCGGCACTATGCTCGTCCGGCGAACCACCGCTGGTTCTTCTTGTACTTGTCGCAGTACTCGGTCACCACGTACGCGCCGTCCTTGCGATCGGAATGGTAGACGCCCATGCACATATCGGTGGCCGGGTTGTAGAAGACGTGGTCGCCGTTTCCCACCCCGGTGATATGCCATCGCTGCGTCACCCGGTAATGGTCACAATAGTGGAGTACGAGATACGCGTCGTAGGCCCCGGTCACATCCAGGCATTTGTCGCTGTATCCGTGGCGGACGAGATACTCGTTGCCGCCGTAGTAATCACCGGTCCAGATCTGGCTGTAGCGCCGGTGGTCACACCGGCGTTGCACGACGTACGTCTTGACCGGATGGATGGCCGCCACACCGGTGTCGTCGTACTTGACATCCAGGCACTTGTAGCTGTTGCGGTTGATGATCCTGTGCGGCGGTACCGCGAACGCCGCCGCCTCGGCCGCCCCGGCCCGGACTTCAGCCGCGGACGCAGCGGGACTGGCGAACGCGGTGATCCCGCCGGCTAACAGTGCGCATACCGCACCCAGGGGCGCTCGAGTCAGAATTCTTCTTGCCCTCCCGGTCATGAGCTCTCCTCCATTCAATGGTCAACTCGGAAAGTAGCCAGAAACTAAGGTGACGACGTAGAATTCCCTCCAAGGGACGCGGGAGTGAATCCCGACGAGAGAAACAAGGGAAACAGAGGCGACTATTCTGGCCATACGACCGGGGAGGTTTCAAGACCATGCGATGGCGTCTTGCGGTCAATGTCATTGTTTAGACATTTCGTGTTTTGTAGAACCACGATGTCTCATGTCGCAAATTGTTGGCCGTCGGGGGGTCAGAAAAGGCAGAGTGGATCGCCATGATTGTCTGATGTTCCATCAACCCATCGAATGGTGATCCTGACTCGATCAACGGGTGCCGGATGCCTCGCGGTCCGCTGGCCGGGGATGATCTAACGTCTGCGAGTATGACGTCGATGTGGGGATCGCCCATCGCCGAGCGGGCGCGAGGCTGGTGGCGGGCGCGGCGGGAGCCGGGCCAGGCCAAGTTCCTGACCATGGACTCGCTGCGGTGGGTGTTGCGCAACCGGGCCTACACGCCCTGGTACTTGGTCAGGTACTGGCGGCTGATGAAGTTCCGGCTGGCGAACCCGCACATCATCCTGAGAGGCATGGTGTTTCTCGGCAAGAACGTCGAGATTCACTGTCGGCCGGGGTACGGCCGCATGGAGATCGGCCGGTGGGTGCACATCGGGGACGGCAACGCCATCCGGTGCCACGAGGGGTCGTTGCGGATCGGCGACAAGGCGGTGTTCGGCCGCGCGAACGTGGTGAACTGCTACCTCGACATCGAGTTCGGTGACGCGTCGCTGGTCGCGGACTGGGTGTACATCTGCGACTTCGACCATGTCACCGAAGACATCCACCTGCCGATCAAGGACCAGGGCATCGTCAAGGCACCGGTGCGGATCGGCCCGGACACGTGGATCGGCACCAAGGTCTCGGTGTTACGCGGCACCAGGATCGGCCGTGGCTGCGTACTGGGCGCACATTCCGTGGTGCGAGGGGACATCCCGGACTACGCGATCGCCGTGGGTACACCGGCGAAGGTCGTGCGTGACCGCCTGGCCGATTACGAAGCCAAGGCCGAGCGCCGGGCCGCGATCGCCGATATGGACCGCAAGGCACGCGAGGCCGTGCGCAAGATCCTCGAGGATTCCTAAGCTGACCAGCCGATCACCGAGAGCGTCTTTTGTGGACCCCCGAGCTCATCGGCCAGGGTGGGCACCCACAGTGTCGCGGATCTGCGCACCCAATTCCGAGTCGGCGGCCCGTGCGCAGTGCGCACAGCAGTAGAAGCGGCCTGCCACCTCGACGTCGTGGCCGAGTATCCGGCATCCGCAGTGCTCGCATACCGGGGCGAGCTTGGTGACCGCACACTCGAAACTGTCGAAGGTGTGCACGTCTCCGCTGGCCGTGCGTACCTCGAAGGTCATCCAGTAGTCGTTCCCGCACACGTCGCAGGTCGCCATCGGGCACACCTCCCATGCTGGGTTTGTCCCGGTACCTGTCCACCCTGTGCTTCAAATGACGCAGCTGCAACTGTCCCGGTCTGGCGTCTCGTGGTCGATGACGAGATTGCGCCGAGCCACTAGCTTCGCTGTGGCTCGAGTGCGTAAGCGATGGCCTCGTCGGTGGTGAGACGGGATCCTGCGCGGAATGCGACGGTGAACGTTTTGTTTCCGAGTGACTGGCGGGTTTGTTGCTCGCACTGGTGGTGGGACGGCGCCAGATGCCTGAGCGTGCTCGGTAGGACGCCGGTCGATCGCCATAAGAGGTCGGCTGCCCCGAGTAGCCGGGCGGCGCGTTCGTAATGCCCCTCGGCTGCTGCGATCCAGCTCAGCATCTCAATGCTGTGAGCCAGGCCCCATCGGTCGGTGAACGGTTGATTGACGCACAGGGCATCGCGAACCAGTCGGTTGGCACCCTCCCGGTCGCCGGCCAGCCAACGACCGATAGCGAGTGTCCACAGTGCCCACAATCTGGATAGATGCGCGCGGGGATGAGACAGGGTCAGGCACTCTTCGCCGAGGTCGATGGTCCGCTCGGGTTCGCCGAGGACCGCGGTCATCACGGCCAGTTGGAACAGGGCGACCCAGAGACCCGCGCCGCTGAGCCGGTGGAGGCGAGTGAGCGCGTCCTCAAGCAGCCCGACCCCACCCGGGATGTCGTTCTGGAAGAACGTGGCCACGCCGGTGATCCGGGTGGCATGGGCGAGGGCGACCTCGTCGCCGAGCCGCTGCGCCACATGGCGGCATTCCTCGACCATCGGCAGCCCCGCGGCGATATCAGCCTGGATAACGGCGATCTCGCCATTGAGCCACAAGGCTTTGGCCCGTGCCGGGCTCGGTTCCGGATTCGACTCCAGCGCCCGGTCGAGCCAGTATCGGCCTTCGGTGTGGGAGCCGGACAGAAACCAGTAGAGCCACAGTGTGGTCGTGATCTCCAACCCCGCTCGCTCCTCGCCGGGTTCGGTCAGGCAGAACCGCAACGCGGCCCGCAGATTGGCGTGCTCACGCTGAAGCTGGGCGTACCGCTCCACTTCGTCCGGGCCGAGCCAGGCTCGCGCTGCCTGCTCGGCCAGGCGCCCGTAGTGATCCCGATGCCGCGCCTGTACCGTCATCCGACGGCCGGACGACGCCAGTCGTTCCTGACCGTACTGGCGAATGGGTTCCAGCATCCGGTACCGCACCCTGGTTCCACTGCTGTCCCGCGTCAGGATCGACTTGTCCACCAGGCAGGCCACGAGGTCGAGGACGGCCTCGGCGGGAATGCCTGCGCCGGAGCAGACGGCCTCGGCCGCGTCCAGGTCGAACCCGCCGATGAACCCGGATGCCCGTACCCACATGTCTTGCTCCTCGACCGAGCACAAGGTGAAGCTCCAGTCGATCGTGGCCCGCAACGTCCGCAAGCGGGGTACGGCGATCCGGCTGCCCTCGGCCAGGAACTCGAGGTAGTCGTCCAGCCGGCGCAGAATCTGGTCGACCGACAGCGCCCGCACCCGGACCGCGGCCAGCTCGATGGCCAGCGGGACACCATCCAGCCGGCGGCAGATCCGGGCGACGGTGTCGCGGTTGCAGGCGTCCACCCGGAAACCCGGTAGTGCGGCCGCGGCCCGCTCGCCGAACAGGCGCACCGCCGCATACCGCGTCGGCAGGCTCTTTGCCTGGGTCAGGTCCGGCATGGGCAGCGGCGCCACCGCCAGAAGGTGCTCGCCAGCCACCCGCAGCGTGTGCCTGTTGGTGGCCAGGACCCGCAGTTCCGACGCGGCGCGCAGGAACCTGTCCACCAGCATCGCGCAGGCGTCCGCCAGGTGCTCGCAGTTGTCCAGCACCAGCAGCAGCCGCTTGTCCGTGAGGTGGTCCGAGAGCGTGTCCAGCAGTGGCCGAGTCGATCGATCCTGGATCCCCAGGACGTCGGCGATCGCGTGGGGCAGCAGCTTGTCATCGGTCAGCGCCGCTAGCTCGATCAGCCACACACCGTCCGGAAACCGCTCATGAAGCTGCGCGGCCACGCGCAGCGCCAACCGGGTCTTGCCCACCCCAGCGACCCCGGTCAGCGTCACCAGCCGGGCG
>JOAA01000061.1 GCA_000720375.1 Rhodococcus rhodnii
AGCTTCGCAGGCGTTCTACGAGCAGTACCTCGGCCTCGTCCGCTCGCCGACCGGACCTCCGCACGCCGTCGTCTTCGAAACGAAACCGATCGCGTTCGCGCTCCGCGACATCGTTCCCGGCACCGATCTCGCCTCCGCCGCTCAGTCCGGCATCGGTGCCGCGATCTGGCTGCACGCCACAGACGTCCAAGCCATTCACGATGCTCTCGTCGCCGACGGTCACACCATCGTCTCCGCGCCGATCGACGGCCCTTTCGGTCGGACATTCACCTTCGCCGACCCCGACGGCTACCAGATCACTCTCCACGACCGCGCCTGACAGGCCAAACGCCACCGGACGATCACCGGCCCCCGAAGACCGCGGTTGCGCCCGAGGCTCGAGAATCCGGGCGACGTTTGTCTACCCCGGGTGATTACTTTCTGGCTCTTCACACTTGGGCTGGACGGAGTGTGACGTCGAGGCCGGGTGGTCATGGTTCGGCGCGTCGAGGGCCGGATAAAGGTCGAGATCTCCCAAGGATGCAGGTTCCTACGCCGCCCATCCGGAAGACCTCGACCGTGCCCGACGCTAGCGTCGGCGCGGGCTTCGCCTGCGCTGAAGTCGAGGCGACGTGGGGGATCTATCAGCGGATGATCGCCGCCTACCGCGAACCTGACCGCAAGCTCGGCAAGGAGTCGAAGGAGTTGATGGAGAAGCTGATCGACTCCCTCGATGTCGGTGTCCCGGCTGCCCTCACCGAGCTCGTCACGCTCGGCCGGACACTGAAGAAGTGCTGGCCTACTTCGACCGCCCGGCACCAGCAACGGACCCACCGAAGCGATCAACGGGCGACTCGAAGGTCGACGTTAGTGGGTGCGTCCGTGGCCGTATCCCGATGGGCTACCCGTTCCGAGAGTGCGTAGATAGCGTAGCGCCGCTGCTGCTGCCAAGCTCAAACCGTCGTGGCCCAAATCAGGCCCGCTCTCACCGAGCCGGACAAAGTGACCTGGGCGTTCTCGATTCGTCCGGCGGTGCCGGTGTACCGGCGCTGCGGTGAGGCGGTCGAACTCAGGGCAGGAAGAGGGCTGTGAGCAGGCCGACCGCCATCGCGCCTGTCGCGATCAGGAACGAGACGCGGAAGCCGTGCATGGTGGGGATAGCGACCCCGTGCACGTCGTTCGCGGTGTCGGTGAGGACCATGCCGATGACGGCGCTGGAGACGGCGGCGCCGATCGAGCGCATAAGGGTGTTGAGGCCGTTGGCCGCGCCTGTCTCGGAGGTGGGGACTGCGCCGACGATCAGGGCGGGGAGTGAGGAGTAGGCGAGGCCGATGCCCGCGCCCAGGATCACCACGATGACGAGGCTCTGCCAGGGAGCGCTCATCAGGCCGAGGCCGGCGCCGTAACCGATCGCGATGATCACCATGCCGAGGATCAGGGTGCCCTTGGGGCCGTACTTCGCGGACAGTCGGGCGTGGACGGGTGCCGTGAACATCATGGTCAGGCCGAGCGGCGCCATGAGCAGGCCCGCGACCACCATCGACTGGCCGAGGCCGTAGCCGGTGACCTTCGGCAGTTGGAGCAATTGGGGCAGGACGAGCGAGACAACGAGAAAGGAGGCGCCGACCATGATTGAGGCGAGGTTGGTTAGGAGCACGGCGGGGCGGATCGTGGTGCGCAGGTCCACCAGCGGTGCCTTGAGTCGCAGCTCCAACACAGCCCACAGGGCGAGCACGACGCCCGCCGCGGCGAACAGTCCGAGGGTCGTGCCGGAGGTCCAGCCCCAGTCGCCGGCCCTGGTGACCGGCAACAGGAAGAGGACGAGACCGGCGGACAGCCCGATCGCGCCGAGGACGTCGAAGGTGCCCTGCGTGCGGGTCGGGGACTCGGGGACGACGAGGAGGGTGAGGGCGATGCAGAGGACGCCGAGGCCGGCGGCGCCGTAGAAGAGGGTGTGCCAGTCGGCATGCTGGGCGACCAGGGCCGCGGCGGGCAAGGCGAGACTGCCGCCGACACCCATGGAGGAGCTCATCAGGGCCATCGCCGAGCCGAGCTTCTCGCGGGGGAGCACGTCGCGCATCAGGCCGATGCCGAGGGGGATCGCGCCCATCGCGAAGCCTTGGAGGGCCCGGCCTGTGATCATCGTGATCAGGTCACTGGTGAGGGCGCTGACGAGTGCGCCGGCAACCATCACCGTGAGGCTGAAGATCAGCATGCGGCGCTTTCCGTAGAGATCGCCGAGCCTGCCAATGACCGGTGTGGCGACGGCGCCGGAGAGCAGGGTCGCGGTGATGACCCAGGTCGTGTTGCCAGGCTTGGTGCCCAGCAACTGTGGAAGGTCCTTGAGCACTGGGACGAGCAGGGCCTGCATCACCGCGACCACGATGCCCGTGAAGGCGAGCACCGGGACGAGGGCGTGGCCCGCTCTGGTTGCGGGCCGGTCGGTCGACATGTGTGTCATGACAGAGGCTCGCTCAGAGACCGATGTTCTTGGCTGTTGCCCATGGGCCGAGGGCGAACCCGTCACCCTCCTGCCGGACTTCCACCGCGCCCGCACCACCGAAGTGCGCGGGGACGAGCAGTTCCCGTTCGTCAGCTGCCCGCTGGAGAATCCGGCGGCGGCTGGCCACCGCTTGTACTGGGTCCAGGCAGGCGTTGCTGTTGCAGCAGGGGAGCAGGAGCTGGACCGGGCTGTGCACCAGATCTCCGACGAACACCGCCCGGTCGCTCTTGGATACGAGCCGGAGCACGGAGGAACCGGGGGTGTGGCCGGGCGCGGACTCCAGGGTGAGGTGTTCGTCGATGCGGTGCAGGCCGTTCCACAACACGGCCTGTCCGGCCTGGTGGATGGGCGCGATGCTGTCTTCGTAGATCATGCGGTCGACCGCTTGCAGGCCATTGCCGTACGCGTTGCCCGGACCGTAGTGGAAGTCGTCCGCTGCGGGAATGAGGTATTGGGCGTTGGGAAACGTCGGTACCCATTCCCCGTCCGCGTCGACGGTGTTCCAGCCGACGTGATCGACGTGGAGGTGGGTGTTGACGACGACGTCGACATCCTGCGGGCGAACCCCGGCTCTGGCCAGGAGACCGAGAAAATCACCCTGACAGTGGTGGAACGGCGGCATGCCGGGTCGCTCCCGCCCGTTGCCCGCCCCTATGTCGACCACGACGGTCCGTCCACCGCTGCGCAGCACCCATGTCTGCAGCGCGAGCACCGCCCAGCCGCTGTCCGGTTCCCAGTGGTCTGGCGCCAGCCAGTCCTGGTTGTCCTTCCACACATCGGCGGCCGCTTCCGGGACGATGCCGACGGCAGGGGCGAACGGTTTCTGCCACTCCATGAGCCGGATGACCTCGACATCCCCCAGCACCATGGTCTGCACACGTTCGTTTTTGTTCGTCACGTCCTCGACGTTAAGAAAGATCAGGTGATCCTCTCAATGCGCATCTGGCTCAACGAGATAAGCGTCCGTCTCACGTCTCGTACAAGGACATATCCTGCATGAGTGGATGTGGTGAGCGACGCGATCTCTGCCGTGCACCTCGGGCACCCCTCGTCCCACCGGGTGCGGACGAGGGGAAGCTGGTGCGTCCGGCTCGACTCGTACGACGGCGCGGGTTTCTACGTCGTCCTGAAGGGCAGTTGCTGGCTGCTGCCTGACGGGGGCGCCCCGGTGCTTCTCGGCGTGGGTGACGCGGTGTTGCTGCCTCACGGCACCGGCCATGTGATCGCCGATTCCCCTGTCGATCCGGCAATCGCCCGGGAGAAGGCGGTGCCGTTCGAGCAATGGCTTGCAGAGACAGGATCGCGAGACCAGCCCGATCGCGACAAGACGGAACTGGTTTGCGGCAAGTACCGGCTCGACTGCAGCCGCCTGCACCCGCTCATGACAGAACTGCCCGAAGTCGTCCACCTTCCCAACCGGGTAGGCAGCCACCTCGAACTCCGCGCTGCGATCGACCTGCTCGCCGGTGAGCTGGACGAGCAACGGCCCGGCTCCTGCATCGCACTCCCGAGCCTGCTCGACCTCCTCCTCGTCTACATCGTCCGTTCCTGGATGACCGAGGCAACCAGCGGAACCTGGCCACGGGTACTGGGCGACCCGGTGACGGCCGCTGCACTGCGGGCGCTGCACACGAACCCGGCCGCCCCGTGGAGCAACGACCGCCTGGCCGCGGAAGCGGGCGTCTCCCGCCCCACGCTGGCCCGCCGGTTCGCCACCCTGGTCGGTCGCTCTCCGATGGCCTATCTCACGTGGTGGCGCCTGATCCTTGCCGCCACCCAACTCCGGAACACCTCGGACACCCTGGCCGCCGTCGCCGCCCGAGTCGGCTACAGCAGCCCGTACTCGCTCTCACATGCCTTCGAAAGGGAGTTCGGCATTACACCGGGGCGGTATCGAGTCCAGGCCGTGGAACGATCCGCCAGGCGGTGACTCCGAAATGCCGACCCGGCCATATCCCGCTCGCCCTGCGAACCGGTTAAACCAGTATTCGATCGCGGCCAAGACCCGACGGGGCAGGGTGCCTTGCAAAGCCACAACAGCGCGCCGCGCGGGTCACCGCCGGCCAGTGCCTCGACCTTTGCTTCGGTGTCCGTCGACACCGAAATGGTGGAGTCGCTCGACGACTCCGCACCCGTTGCAAGCGCGCACAGGACTACGGCAACCGGCCAGCCGGCACTCACACCTCACCGGCAAGCGGCCAGAGATGTTGATCGAGCTCTATGACGATCTAGAGCTGAACCTGTTGTACGACAACGAAAAAGAGGCTGTCGATGTGACAGCCTCTCTGCGGGTGAATAGTGAGTGTGTCCGAGGGGCGTTGTGCACACCACCCACACGGCTCGTTCTCGCGCGCCGCAGGCTCGAACTCGGGCTGGACCGGGTTGAGGTCGCGGTCCCGCAGACCCACGAACTGGGCGCTGAGGCCGAGGTCGACTTCGGCGAGTTCTACGCGACCGTCGCCGGGGCCTGGCTCAAGTTGTGGATGTTCGTGATGCGGCTGTCGCACTAGGGCTGCTCGTTCCACGTCGCGTTCGCCACCCAGGCCCAGGAGACGTTCCTGCAAGGCCACGTTCGCTTCGACCCCATCCAAGCCGCCTGACCCAGGCCGACCCGAACCACCGTAGACATGATGATGATCACCGGCCTGCGGCCGGCGACCTAACACGCTGGACACACCCTTGGCCGCCGATAACGTTCGGGTCAGGTGTGTGCAGATCAGGCAACTCCTTCGCCGTACGGCGATCGTCAGAGTTTGCTCAGCCAGGTCTCGACGTCGGTGGCGACCTGTTGCCAAGCACTGGCCTTCATGAGCAGTTCGCAGTGGCCGATGCCCGGGTACTCGAGGTAGGTGGCGTCCATCATGTTCGCGAGTTTCTTGATGTCCGGAGGCGGCGTGAGCGTGTCCGCGCCCGCGGCGACGGCAAGCGTCGGCGCCCGGACCGCGGCGAGGTTCACGGGCACATTCCGGCGAGCCGACTCCCACACCGCTTGGGACGATTCGGGTTGCAACTTCGCGTAGTACGTCTGCGCCTCGGCGTCGGTCATCGTCGAGAAGAACATCCCCTTGGCCACCTCGAATGGCGGCACGGGGAAGAGCTGGGTCAGATCCACCTCCATCGGCACGGGATCGGCGCCGACCGCAGCCGGGACGACCGGTGCGAAGAGGGTGAGGGATTCCGGATTCAGCAATGTCGACGAAATCAGCGTCGCGAGTGCACCCATGCTGTGACTCATCAGGTGAAATGCCGGGAACTGACGGGAGACGGCGAGGATTTCCCGGTGGAGGTCGGTGTGGCTGCGCTTGATGAAGTCGGCCTCGGGCAGTGCTGTCGACTGGCCGTGGTTGTACCAGTCGAGCGCGTGACAGTCCCACCCTTTTTCGGCGAGAAATTGCCCGTACTGATCCCAGGCCCAAGCCGCGTGCATGCCGCCGTGCACCATGACGATGGGTGGCTTGCCATTGGGCGTGGCGGGCTGATAGTGGTGAACGGCGATGCCGTCGACGAAATAAATGACAACCTCCCGAAAGCAATATGAACGCACGATATCGTGGCTGGCGGAGGCCCCACTGGGCATTTTTTCGCCGCTCGGGCGGGGCAACCAGCAGGTATGTTGACGAGAGTGCGCTCGCACGAGCGCAGATCTGACGGCTGGTGCCGGTTCTCTTTCTGCTCGATGCGATTTCACCGCTGCCGAGGGGAAAACCATGGCTGACGAAATTCGAGGACGTGATCGTGAACTGGCTCAACTCGCCGATTTCGCGGGCGCGGTGGCTGCCGGGGAATCCCGCTTCGCGCTCATCTCGGGCTTGCCGGGGACAGGCCGCAGCCGCTTGCTCGACGCAGCCGGCCGGCACGCCCGGGATCAGGGTTTCACCGTGCTCCACGGCCGCGCGACTCCCGCCACGCTTCGGCAACCGGCTGCCGAGGACCCCGGTCGGCAAGATCGACAAGAAGCTGCTTCGCGAGCGGTTCGTGGCCTTGCAGCCGCTCAGCCAGGACACACACCACACAGGCGAGCTGACTGCGAACCGGATACGGCACGACATAGCGCAGGCACTCGAACTGCCCGAGGACGTACTCACCAATGACGCTCAACTACTCGACCACGGACTGGACTCGCTGCGGCTCAACACATTGGCCGAGCGATGGCGTGCAGCCGGCGCGACGGTCCGCTTCGCCGAACTCGCCGAAAAGACCACGATGGCCGCATGGGTCGCCCTGCTGGTTCGGCGGTAGCAGGCGAAGATGACGAGGTCCACAGTAGACCGCATGCCATTGACCGCCGGGCAGCAGCTTGTCTGGCTGGCACAGCGGCTCGCTCCGGCCAGTCCTCTCTACAACGCCGCCGAGTGCGTGGAAATCCATGGACAGCTGGACGTTTCGTCGTTCGAGCACGCGGTGCGCGTGGCGGTCGCCGAGGCGGACGCGCTCAACGTGTGTGTCGTCGAGGAGCAGGGCCGCACGACACAGGTTCACAGATCCGCAACGGACTGGAAGTTTCCGGTGATCGATCTGTCCGGCGATTCCGATCCTCTGACGGCCGCCCGTGGCTGGATGGCGACCGACCTCGCCGAACCCGTCGACATGACCACGGAACCTCTGTTCGGCCACGCGTTGTTCGTGCTCGGTCCCGGACGCCACCTGTGGTACCACCGCTGTCACCACATCGCGTTGGACGGCTACGGGTTCTTCCTCGTGGCCCAGCGGGTGGCCCAGGTGTACACCGCCCCGGACAGCGCTGGCAGATGGTTCGGCGCGCTCCGAAGCGTGGTCGAGGCCGACCATGCCTACCAGAGGTCCGAGCAACGGGAACTCGACAGCAAGTTCTGGCAGGCCCGTTACGCCGATCATCCACCGGCCCTCAGTTTCACCGACCGGATCGCCGCCCCTTCCGGCCGGATTCTTCGACGGAGCGCCCTGCTGCCCGAAGACGTCGCGACCGGTCTCAGCCAAGCCGCCAGGCGGGGCGGCGTGAGCTGGCCGAAGTTGGTATTCGCCGTGGTGGCCCGCCAGGTGCACCGCCGAACCGGTGCGAACGAAATAGTGCTCGGCTCTTGCTTGATGGGCAGGCTGGGTTCCCTGGCGGCGCGGACACCGGCGATGATCGCCAACATCGTCCCGGTGCGGGTGCTGGTGCGTGCCGGCGACGACTTGCTCACCGTCGCGCGGTCGGTCGGTCAGGAGATGCGGGCGATTAAGCCACACACGCGTTATCGCGGCGAACACGTCAGGCGCGACCTACGACTACTCGGCGGGGAACGGCGTCTGTACGGCCCCGTGGTCAACGTCCTTCCGTTCGACTACGACCTGAGTTTCGGCAGCAGCCGCGGCTTCGCGAAGAACCTGTCGACCGGGCCCCACGGCATCGAGGACATCGTGATCAACTTCCACGTCCGGTCGAACCAGCCGCCGGAACTGGACCTCGATGCCAATCCTCGTTGTTACTCCGAAGCCGGGCTCGAGGAACTTCTCGGCGAACTCGTCACGTCCCTTGTCCATGCCGCTCGGCGGCCTTAACGGTGAGGACACAGCTGCTGTGGGATACATGAGTACCGGTTCGAGTCTGGTGGATCTACTGGCCCGCTGGGTCCGGCAGACGCCGTCGGCGTGTGCTGTGCGAGCCGGCGACACACAGTTGAGCTACCGCGAGCTGGATCGTCGTGCCAACGCGGTGGCGCATCAGCTCGTCGCCGAAGGTGTCCACATCGGACAGAAGGTCGGACTGTGCGGGCACCGTGGTGTCGAGGCAGTAGTGGCCATGGTGGCGATCCTCAAAGCCGGTGCGGCATACGTGCCGCTCGACGCCGCCTACCCGACGGCACGTCTGGCCATGATGGCCGAGGACACCGAACTGTCGTGTGTGGTCGAGATCGGGGACACACGTTTTCCCCTCACGCAGGTGCGGACGGTGGCCATGGCCCAGGAGGAAGCCGGGACCGCACCAGCGCTTGCCAGACCGCTGACCGGCGCGGATCTGGCGTACGTGATGTTCACCTCCGGCTCAACCGGCCGTCCGAAGGCGGTCGGTGCACCGCACAGAGCAGTGAGTCGCCTGGTGCTGAACACCAACTATGTGTCGATCAACCAGGACGACACCTTGCTCCACCACTCGTCGCTCTCGTTCGACGCGTCCACTTTCGAGCTGTGGGGCGCGCTGCTCAACGGCGCCTGCCTCGTCATCGCCACCCCACACATGTTGTTTTCTCCCAATGAGTTGCACCAGTTACTCCGCCGCGAGTCGGTCACGGTCGGTTTTGTCACCACGGCGGTGTTCCATCAGCTCGCCGCTGAACGTCCCGGAGTCTTCGGTGACATGCACACTTTGATCGTCGGCGGTGAGGTGGTCTCGCCCGCGCTCGTCCGCTCCGTGCTGGCTGACCATCCGCCACGTCGGCTGCTCAACGCATACGGTCCCACCGAGAACACCGCGTTCTCCACCACCTACCTGATGAACGATCTTCCCGAAGACGCGGAAACGGTTCCCATCGGTTTTCCGATCGCCAGCACGACGTGCCATGTCCTGCGGCACGATGGCAGCCGCGCTGATGTGGGCGAACGGGGTGAGCTGGCCGTCGGCGGCGACGGGCTCGCCGTCGGGTACATCAACGATTCCGCATTGACCGCGGAGAAGTTCGTGCCCGACCCGTTCGGCTCTGGTCGTTTGTACCGGACCGGCGACGTGTGCAGTGTGCGTCCGGACGGCTGCATCGAGTTTCACGGCCGGTTCGACACGCAGGTGAAACTGCATGGTCACCGCATCGAGTTGGCCGAGGTGGAGAGCGAGCTCAGGGCGTTGCCCGGAATCACCGATGTGGTGGTGACCAAACAGCAGACGCCGACGGACGCGCAACTCGTCGCGTACGTCGTTGCCGCGAGCGACCGAGAGCCTCCTCCTGCCGCGACGCTCAGGAGCTTGCTCAGCGACCGGTTGCCCCGCTACGCCGTACCGGCGGTGTACCGGCTGGTCGATCGCTTTCCCATGACACCACAGGGGAAAGTCGATCGTTCGGCGTTGGCAGCGCCGCAGCCGGACCGCAGCGTCGAAGTGGTGGGCGATACCTTGCTGGATCAAGTCAGGTCCGTCTGGCTGCGTACGCTGCGAGCCCGCGGTCTCACCCCGGTGATCGAGCCGGACAGCACACTGTTCGATGTGGGCGGCACTTCGTTCGATGTGCTGTCCATCCACGACGAGCTGGCCACGAGGTTCGAGGCCGCCGAACTCACACCCCTTGACCTGTTCACCTATCCGACCCTGCGTGGTTATTCCGAGTACCTGACCGGCCTGCTGGGGGGAGAGTCCCGATGAGAACCGACTACGGGCAGCGCAATGAGATCGCGATCGTCGGCATGGCCGGACGTTTCCCAGGCGCGGACGACGTCGACGGACTGTGGCGACTGTTGCTGGACGGACGTGATGGCGTTCGTGAGCTCAGTCCCGACGACCTACGCGAGGCCGGTGTTCCGGCCGAGCTGTCCGCCACTCCCGGCTACATTCGTTTCGCCACAGAGGTTTCCGGGGCTGCGGACTTCGACGCGGAGTTCTTCGGACTCACCCCGGCCGAGGCCGAGTGCACCGATCCGCAACACCGCCTGATGATGGAGTGCGCGTGGCGCGCGCTCGAGGATGGCGGGACTCCCGCGACCGGCCGGATCGGTGTGTTCGTCAGCACCGAGTCACACACCTATCTGGAACAGCACCTGCTCCCGCGGGAGCAACACACCGGCCCGGACCTGCCCTACCGGCTCAGGCTCACCAATCAGCCCGAGTTCCTCGCCACACGGCTGTGTTACGCGCTGGGCATCACCGGGCCCGCCATGTCCATCTCCACGGCCTGCTCCAGCTCGCTCGTCTGCGTCGACACCGCCTGCACGGCACTGATCATGCGCCGATGTGACGTCGCGATCGCCGGAGCCGCGGCGCTGCGGCTGCCACAGGCGTCGGGGTATCTGTACCGCGAGGGAGGCACCTGGTCCCGTGACGGCCGTTGCCGCCCGTTCGACGCCAGCGCCTCCGGCTGGATCGCCGGCAACGGCGGTGGCGCGGTAGTGCTCAAACGGCTGGCCGACGCGGTGGCCGACCGTGATCGCATCTATGCCGTCATCACCGGATCCGGTGTCAACAACGACGGTGCCGACAAGATCAGTTTCGCCGCGCCGTCCACGTCGGCGCAGATCGCCGTGATCACGGCCGCGATCGCCGACGCCGGTGTCCCGTCCTCGGACGTGGGATATGTCGAGGCCCACGGCAGCGGGACGGTGCTGGGGGATCCGATCGAAGTGACCGCGCTCGCGAAGGCCTACGCGGCGGCCGGTGGCGTCGCCCAGGCTGCGGACTCGGCAGCGTCAAGGCGAACCTCGGCCACATGGCGTGTGCCGCCGGGATGGCCGGGCTGATCAAGACCGCCCTGGTGCTGCACCACCAGACCATCCCGCCGCAAGCCAACCTCGCCGAGCCGAACCCTCTGCTCCAGCTCGATTCCAGCGGCTTCACGATCTACCGCGGTGCGCACCGGCCGGACGCCGGTATCAAAGCCGCGTCCGTCACCTCGCTCGGCATGGGCGGCACGAACGCCCACATGATTCTCACAGCGGCCCCCGCGCGTCCGATTCATCGACCAGAGCCCGCCGACACGGCCTACCTACTGCCGGTGTCAGCGCGAACATCGCGGGATCTGCGAGCCATGACGGCAAACCTGCGCCGCCACCTGCTCACGCACGACGTCCGGATCGACGATCTCGCGTACACCCTGACCCACGGACGCACCAGGTTTCCGGTCAGCGCCACGGTTCGCGCCCGCACCATCGACGAGGCCGTTGTCGCCCTTGACCATCTCCAGCAGGCCACGGATCAGCCGGATCACGTGGTGGCGCGGGACGACTTCGCTCCGGCTGTCAAGATCGCCCTGCCCGGCCATCCACTCCATCGCAAGCGGCACTGGGTCGACGCGCCCCGGCAGGCTGCGACGCAGCCCTCCCGGCGCGATGCACCAGCGGGGGCACTGCTTGACGAGGTCGTCACCGTGTTCCGTGACCACCTCGGTATCGACGACCTTGGCCCGGACGACGACTTCACCGCGGCGGGTGGCTCGTCGATGACGGCGATGGAGATCGTGGACACGATCTCCCAACGCCTCGGCGCCGTCATCAGCCTGAGCCGATTCCTCAAGCTGGGCACGCCGCGCCGGGTCACCGGCGAGATCCGGACCTGGCCCGGTGGCAACCTGGTCGATCCGACGATCGTCCGGCTGCGCGACGGCACCCCAGGACAGGAGATCTTCTTCATCTACCCGGTCAACGGGACGGTGTTCTGCTACCACAAGATGGCGCCCCTGTTCACCTTCGGCAAACCCGTGTACGCCGTGTCCTATCCGTTCAACGAACCGGATCCGCCGCGCACGGTGCCGGAGATGGCCGCGCGGTGCATCGCGGACATCCGGTCGGTGGCGCCGCATGGCCCGTATCGGCTCGCGGGTTACTCGATGGGTGGAAACCTGGCCGTGGAGATGGCCGCGCAGCTGGCCGACGAGGGAGAACGAGTCACCGACATCGTCATGATCGATGCGGTACCCGCCGAGGCGTACCCGCCGCAGCCGGTGCCAGTCGACTACCGTCGCGCGGCATGTGTGACGATGTCGTACTTCCTGGGACTGCCTGTCCCGGGAAACCTTGACTCCTTGTCCACTGTGGATGATGTGATCGCGGTGCTGCGGCGCCCGACCTGGACCACGAGAACCCAGCAAATCATACGGCAGTGCGTCGAGAGTCTCGTGGCCAACGCCATGGAGATATCCGTCAGCTCTCCGGGCAGACCTATCGACGCCGACATCACAGTCCTGTCCGCCGCCGAGCAGAGCAATCCGGCATACGACGTGGTGGGAATCAGGAGCCTGCCGCCGGAGAGCTGGCAGCGCCACACCACGGGAACCATCACCAGCGTGGTGGTCCCCGGCAACCACTACACGCTCTACACCGAGCACTTCGACGACATCGTCGGCGCCTTCAACCAGGTGTACGGCGACTGAAAGAGGATGCCATGTGGGTGCTCGGGCTGAATGCTCCGCCGATGGGCTGGCACGACGCAGCGGCATGTCTGGTGGACGGGGACGGCGTCGTACACGCGCTCGTGGAGCAGGAGCGTGTCAGCCGGCGCAAGCACGCGATCGACGAGCAGCCCCGGGAGGCGGTCGCCGCCTGCCTGGACATCGCCGGCGTCCGCCCCGAGGACGTCGATGTCGTGGCACTCGGCTGGGACCTGCCACGCCACGCGGCACGGACCGACTTCGGTCACGGCCTGCCGCAACGGCCGTGGGAGTTCGGCGACAGCCGAAACTTTCTGACGACCGCATTGGGCTGGCGGCCGCACATGACCAGGCATCCGGAGCTCGTCTTCGTCCCGCACCACTTCGCACACGCGGCCGCGTCCTTCCACGCGTCGGGATTCCCGGCGGCCGCGGTCCTCGTGGCCGACGGGCACGGTGACGACGAGAGCGTATCGATCTTCGAAGCAGCACACGGCCGACCACTGACACGCCGAGAGCGACTGCCCATTCCGGACTCGCTGGGCTACATGTACGACGCGGTGTCGGAGATGATCGGCCTGTCGTTTCTCGAGGCCGGCAAGACCATGGGCCTGGCCGCGCACGGCCGAGCCCGTGACATGCGACCATGGCCCATGCTGGAGGTGGGCCAGGACGGCTACCAGCCACCGTTCGAACTGCCTCAGAACGCCACACAGAAGGAAATCGTGCTCGGCTGGTGGGACCACATCCGCCTCCTCGGCTACCGGCGGACCACGAAGTCCTCGGATGAGCTCGACGGCGACGACGATGCGGTGCGTCTCGCACTCAGCGCGCAGGTGAGCTTGCAAGAGGCGATCACCATGCTGGCCAACCGCGCGCGAGCCATCACCGGCCACGACGCCCTCTGCCTGTCCGGCGGTGTCGCGCTCAACTGCTCGGCGAACGGCCTGTTACCCCAACCCGTCTACGTGCCTCCTGTCCCTCATGACGCGGGAGTAGCACTTGGCGCGGCGTGGTCGGTTGTTCCACCGCGCCCCGGCGGCGAACCGATCAGTCCGTATCTCGGCCGGGCCATCTCATCCGGAGAGATCGACGACGCTCTCTCGGCACATGGCCTGTATGCGAAGGACGTGTGCCCCGAGGACATCGCGGAGCGACTCGTGGCCGGACAGTTCGGCGCAGTGGTCACCGGCCGTGCCGAGGTAGGGCCTCGGGCGCTGTGCCATCGGTCCATCGTGGCCAGTGCCGATGACGAGCGTGCCAGGGACCGCTTGAACCGGCTCAAAGGCCGGGAGCTGTGGCGCCCACTGTGTCCGGTCGGGCTTCCCGAATGCGATGGTGAATACTGGGCCGCGAACGGGACACTGCACCGTTACATGGTCGGCGCGAGTCAGGTCACCGAACACGCCTACCGTGCGGTGCCCTCGATCGTTCACGTCGACGGCACCGCACGGCCACAGATCATCGAGGACCGGAACGAGCTCATGTGGTCGGTGCTGGATCAGCTCCGGACCGGTGGCCGCGCACCGATCACGATCAACACCTCGTTCAACCGGCGCGGCGAGCCCATCGTGGATGACGCGCACGGAGCGATCCGGTCGGCGGTCGCGATCGGCCTTGACTTCGTTGTGCTGGAGGACCGATTGGTCGACCTCACTGATGTGATGCCCGCGAGTCAGGATGACGGTGCCAGTTCGGTGCTGAACAGGACGAAGGGGCAGTTGTCCACCAGGGCGCGGTAGTGCTCCCCGCCGCCTTCCAGCGCGGGGTCCGCGAGCAGGGAGTGCCAGCGCAGTGGACGAAACCCGCAAAGCCGCGCGACGCGATCGTAGGTGTCGCGCTCGAAGTACGTGCAGCCCACCGTCACCGGCGGATCGCTGAACATCGTGAACGACAAGGGATCCTCGTCCCGCGGATCGGTCACCGGCCGCACCGAGAAGCCGTACTTCTCGGTGTTCTTCTCGCCATGGCGGAACCGGGAATCGACGGTGAGCGCGACGAGGCGTCCGCCAGGACGAAGGTTCGCCGCGATGTTCCGACACATCGTGGTCAACTCGTCGACGGTCTTCGCGTACTGCAGAAGATAGATCGCGACGGCCAGGTCGAACGTGCCGAGCTTCGGCATCTCCGCCACGTCGTACTGTGCGAACGTAATTCTCGGGTCGTCTCCCGCCGCAGCGGTGGCCTGCGAGATCATCTCCGGTGAGATATCGACCCCGAACACGCGGGTGGCACCGCGTTGGGCGAGCGCGAGGCCGTACTTACCGAATCCACAGGCGAGGTCGAGCACGCTCTGCCCGTCCACCGGGCCGATAACGCCGAGCGCGGTAAAGCTTTCCACCTCGTCTCGATAGCCGGCCGCGAGCCCCTTCGTCGAGAAGGTTCGGTAGACGTCGGCGACCTCAGCGAAATCCTGGGCCAAATTGGCACCTCTTCGTTCCATCGTGTCGAAATTCAGCGCACCGAGGCGTATGCGCGTCCAAACCAGCGCCGTCGATCCCTGTACCGCTCGAAAGCCACCACACCCGGTCAGGGCACCACGTGAAGTCATTGGGATCGTGATCCGGGACCGTGTCACTGCCATACCACCGGATCCGACGGCTGCTTGTCCATCCCCGCGGTATCGCTGCGGCGTGATGTCGCCAAGTCGCAGAGCTAGGGCGTGTCTGACGGATCATCACGAACGAGGTCGTGGAGCCAGATCTTGATGGATGCGACGTCGACGGTGCCGCGGTAGATGTAGTCGCGCTTGTCATAGCGGGTGGCCACCGTGCGGAAGGCCTTGAGCCGGTTGAAGGTTCGCTCGGCGGTGTTGCGGTGCTTGTAGGCCTTGGTGTGCGTTGCGTCGGATCACAGTGGCCCTGGCGCAGGCGCGGTGGAGGGCTTCGATGTCGGTGGCGGCGATTACCTGGTGTGTGGGCGGTCGAGTTCCGCCGCGAAGAAACTCGCCGCGGATTTCAGGATCTCGTTGGCCCGCTTGAGTTCCGATTCTCCCGGCGCAACCGCTTGAGTTCCGCGGACTCCTCGCTCGAGGTCCCCGGTCGCTGGCCCTGGTCGACCTGCGCACGACGCACCCTGTGGGGTTCCAAAACCTTGCACGATGGCGCTGACCTGGGCATCAGGCTGCCGCTGGTTCGTATTCGTTGATCAAGCCTTTGAGGACAGACCGGCGCGCGGCGCGGACATGGCCTCGGTGCGGGATGGAGCGATCAGGTCGAGGTGGGCGGAGGTGCTGGGCTCGGTGAGGGCGGTGGTGGTTGTAGTGGGCGGCGTAGTGCTTCAGTACGGTCCGCAGGTGACGCTCGTTGATGATCAAGAGGCGGTCGATGAGCTCGCTTCTCACCGTTCCGACGAACCGTTCGGCATAACAATTCGCCCGCGGGCAGCGTGGCGGGATCTTCACTACCTCGATACCTGCGCTGGCGAACACCGTATCGAAGGCTGTGGTGAACTGGCTGGCCCGGTCGCGAACCAGGAAGCGGAACTCGTCAACTCGGTCGCCGAGGTCCATGAGTAGGTTGCGAGCTTGTTGCGCGGTCCATGATCCGTCCGGATGCGTTGTCGTACCGAGGATGTGGACGTAGCGGGTGGCGATTTCCATCACGAAGAACACGTAGATCCGTTTGAGCGTCACCGCGCAGTCCACGTGGAAGAAGTCGCAGGCAAGCATGGTGGACGCCTGAGCACGCAAGAACCGCCGCCACGATACCTCGGCCTCACGGTTGGGTGCTGGTGGTATTCGGAGGCGCTTGAGCACGCGACGGACGGTCGAGGCACCGATCCGGTGACCGAGGTTGAGCAGCTCACCCTGGATCCTGCGATACCCCCACCCCGGGTTCTCGCGCGCCATCCGCTCGATCAGTGCGACGACCTCGGTGTCGAGTGCTGGGCGGCCAGGGCGGTTCGGGTAGGTCCACTTCCTGGCCACCAGGCGCCGATGCCATCGCAGGAGCGTCGCGGGCGTGACCAGTCGGTGTCGGCGCAGCACAGCTGGTAACCGCCGCGCCAAGGCGGCAAGCGTCGCACGGTCAGCCCAGTCCAGCCGGGGACGAGGATTCTTTCGACGAAGCACCGCGACCTCGTGCCGCAACGCCAGCAACTCCACGTCCTTGGCCGCCGAGGACCGGCCAAGCAAGACAAGCCACCCCCCGAGCCGAACGAAGAGCAGATACACCAGTCGTAACCACACGTCGCACGATCATGCCTTGCCAGTCGAACGGCGCGATCACTGCAGGTCAAGACCGTCGTACAGCATTTTGGAACCTCACAGGCTTTTCGCGGGTCGCACTAGCATCGGGCCGTTCAGCGAAAACCAGCGGCAACAACGGATCCGCACTGGCAGTCTGACCAGTGCATTACATGATTCCGATGACGAGTCGACGATCCGTCCGCGCACAGTTGGGTGATCCGGGCACGGTGGCTGTCCGGCTTTCAAGGAGGACGCTGATGGGACGATGGCGAACACTGGCCATCACCACGGGAATGGCGCTGGCCGCCGGCTTGATCATGGTGCCGGGCGCGACAGCCGAGGCAGGGGGAAGGACAACAACCGACCAAGCAATCCAATCCGTTACTCCTTTCTGCAACTTCGAGCGCATCTTCTGGGCGGTCGCCGGCAACTGGGACGGTATCGGCGGCGACGGCATCGGCGTTGTCGTCGATCGTGGCGGCGTGCTGACGTGGTACCTGCGCAATGCGCCCAACGCGGGTCCGGCCGACTACATCTTCAGCTTCGGTCTGTCGGGGGACCGGCCGGTTGTGGGGAACTGGGACGGTATCGGCGGCGATGGCCCCGGAATCGTGCGGTCGTCGATCACCGACGAATGGCAGTGGCATCTGCGTAACGGCAACAACGCGGGCCATGCCGACTACATCCTCGACTACGGTCGCAGAAACTACTACCCGGTGACCGGAAACTGGGACGGCGTGGGTGGCGACGGTGTCGGAGTCGCGGGAGGAAACGCGAGCGGCTACAAGGCATGGCATCTGCGCAACAGCCCCAGCCCGGGCAGGCCCGACCATGACTTCACCTACGGGCGGACCGGGACGGACGGACCGTCGACGGACTTTCCCATCGCCGGGAACTGGGACGGCGTCGGCGGCGACGGCCCCGGCATCGTCCGCGACGTGAGCACTCAACTCCAGTGGCATGAGCGCAACAGTCTGAACGCCGGGCCCGGCGACCACATCTTCAACTACGGCGTGACGAGGACGGACTGTGTTGTCGTCGGGAACTGGGACGGCGTCGGCGGCGACGGCCCCGGCATCGTGCGGGGCAACCCGAACGGCAACGGCGAGTTGCAGTGGCATCTGCGCAACGGCAACAATCCCGGCCCCGCGGAGGCGATCTTCGACTACAGCTGAGTGAGTCCGCAATGATCGACGGCGGCGGGGGGGGCCGGCCGCGCGCCGCCACTCGGGCGGGCTTGGACCTTCCGGAGCCGTGCCTGGGCCGTGCACGAGGTGACGCGCCGATCCGGTGGATCTGCCAGCCTTCCGGCAGTTCTCGACTGGGCGCGTGAAAGGGGGATGATGGCCGAGTTCCGACTGCTTGGCGAAGTGGAAGTCCTTGCCGGCGGTGACACCGCCAACCTGGGACCGGCCAGGCAGCGCTGTGTCCTCGCCGCGATGGCCGTGGACGTCGGTCGTGTGGTGCCGGTGGAACGGTTGATCGACCGCGTCTGGGGTGATGATCCGCCGGTCCGGGCGCGTGCCGTGCTGTCCACCTACACCTCCCGGTTGCGGCATGCATTGACAGCCCTGCAGGCCGGGCGCATTGTCCAGCGCGCAGGCGGTTACCTGCTCGAAGCCGGGAAGAACGCGGTGGACCTGCACCGGTTCCGCGAACTGTGCGCACAGGCACGCGCCGAGGCTGGCGATGACGAGCAGGTCGTGACAACCTTGACCGAAGGGCTGCGGTTGTGGCGTGGCGAAGCACTGACTGGCCTGCACGGCGACTGGGTCACCGTAGAACGCAACCGGCTCCACGAGGAGCGGCTGGCCGCTCAGTACGACCTCATCGACAGCCAGCTGCGCCTCGGCCAGAGTGCCGATCTGATCGCCGAGCTCACGATGCGGACAGCCAATGATCCCCTGGACGAACGCGTGGCGGGCCAGTACATGCTGGCTCTGTACCACAGCCATCGGCCCGCCGACGCCCTGAAGCACTACCAGCGGACACGGACACGGCTGGTCCAGGAACTCGGGGTCGAACCCAGCGACAACCTGCGACAGCTGCATCAGCGAATCCTCGCTGACGACCCGGCGTTGAGCCCGCCGATGGTTCTCGGGGCATCTGCCAGCACTCGACAACCGGATCCCCGGGTACCGCGACAATTGCCCGCTGACATCCCGCGATTCGTCGGACGGGATCGCTACCTAGTGGCACTCGACGAACTGTCCACATTGGTGACGGGTGCCGGCCATCCCGTCGTCATTACTTTGGACGGCGCAGCAGGTGTCGGCAAGACGGCCTTGGCAGTGCGTTGGGCACACCGTGCTGGCCATCGGTTCCCGGACGGTCACCTCTACGTGAACCTGTGCGGCCATGTCCCGCAACCACCGATGAAACCCGCGGACGCGGCAGCGGCTCTGCTGGGGTCCATCGGCACTCCCGCCGACCAGATCCCGTCCACACTCGACGGACGATCGGCGATGCTGCGCACGGCACTGGCCGGCAGGCAGATGTTGATACTGCTGGACAACGCGAGGCACTCCGACCAGATCAGGCCGTTGCTGCCAGGCACAGGCAACCTCGTTCTGATCACCAGCCGGAACCAGCTACGCAGCCTCACCATCCGGGAAGGTGCCCGCCGCGTCACCGTGGATACCCTCGATGCCGAGGAGTCAGAGCAACTACTGACGCAGAGCACCCCCGGCAGCGCGGGAATCGACGAGACCGTACCTCAGTTGCTCCAGCTGTGCCAGGGACTTCCGTTGGCCCTGGCTATCGCGGCGGAACGTGCCGCTCGCGAACCCGCTGCTTTCCCCATGGAGCGGCAGTACGCACTCGACGTCCTCGACAGTGGCGATGACGCCACCACCGACCTCCGTGCCGTCTTCTCCTGGTCGTACGACGCGCTTTCCGCAGACACAGCAAGGATGTTCCGGTTGATCGGCACCGCGCCGGGCATTGACATCAGCGTCCCCGCGGCCGCGGCACTCGCCGACGTCGACACGGCACGTGCCAGGCACCTGCTGGATCAACTGGTGGCCACGAACCAGCTGCACCACAAGCGACCGGGCCGCTACCAACTCCATGACCTGCTCCGGGCCTACGGCGCCGAGCGCTCGGCCGAGCAGGATTCGCCGGAACAACGATCGGCCGCCTATCGGCGCCTGCTCCACTGGCTGCTGCACACCGCGTTCAACGCCAGACCGCACCTGCAGGCAAGCGACTCGGGGTTGGTCCCGCTACCGGCCATCGCGGATATCGCTGCGCCCGCTTTCGTGGATCAACGCCACATGCTGGAGTGGTCGGCGGGCGAGCGGCACAACTTGATCGCCGGTGTGCGTCTCGCCTACGACGAGGGTTTCGACGATCTCTGCTGGCAGTTGGCGTACGCGACGTGGCCCGCGTTGTTCCTGGCGAGCGCCTGGCACGACGCGCAGGACATGTATCGGCTCGGCCTCGCGGCGGCACAACGCTGCGGCGATCAGACCGGCCAAGCGCACATGCTTGACGGGCTGGGCAACGCCCATCGCTTCGACCGGCGGCACCTGCATGCCATCGAGGCGCACCAGCAGGCGATCGCGCTGTTCAGTGACACGAACAATGTGCGAGGCTGCGCGCTCGCGCTGAGCAATCTCGGTGCGTCCTATCGGGACGTGGGACGGTACGAGGAAGCGCTTGCCTGCTGCAGAAAGGCCTACGCCCTCAGCCGAGAGTGTGGTGAACCGGGCACGATGGCGATCTCGCTGCGTCGCATCGCGGAGACGTTGACCGCGGACGGCCAGCCCATGGACGCGCTGCCCGCCGGACGTCAATGCCTCGATCTCTACCGTGAGGTCGGACATCTGCGCGGGGAGGCAACCGCCCTGCAAGCTCTGGCAGGTGTCCACTTCTCCACCGACAGGCCAGAAACGGCGATCGACCACTACCGCGCGGCCGCGTCGGTCTACAGAGGTCTGGGCGATCGCCGTCGTCAAGCCTCAACTCTGACTCGGCTGGGCGAATGCCTGAGCCGTACGCACCGAACCGGCGAAAGCCGCGAGGTCCGGCAGCAGGCGATGAAGATCTTCGAGGAACTGGGGGCGCCATAGGCGTAGGCGCCCCCAGTCTCAGAGTTCGCAGGTGGCGCCTGCGGACGGCAGCTTCAGATCGACGAGGTAGTCGGCGACAAGTCCGTCGACGCAGGCGTTGCCGGCGACGAAGACGGCACCGTGCTGCTTGCCTTCGACGGTCAGGAGCCCGCCTTGGAGCTGCTTGGCCATGGCGACGCCGCCCTCGTGCGGAGTGGCGGGGTCGCCGGTGACGGAGACGACGAGGGTGTCCGCGAGAATCTTCGGGTCGATCTTGTCGGCGTACGGGAAGCCGAGAGTCGACGTTCCCGGCCACTTCGCACACGGGCTGACCGACTCGGTCACCGTCCCGGTGTCGAATATCGGGGCGACGCGGGCCACGGTCTTGCGCAGTTCGGTCTCCCGTTCCCGGGGATGCCGGTCCTCGTCGACGCAGTTGATCGCCATCAGGGCTTCGAGGAAGCCGCCGTAGCGACCGTCGGCGTCGCGCTGGACGAACGTGTCGCGCAGTTTGAGCAGTGCATCGCCCTTGCCTGCCTTGACCTCGGCGATACCGGCCACGATCGCCGGGAAGTTGACCGAGCTGTAGAGTTAGCTTGTCTTTTAAATTAAGTCACTGGCAAGTCCGCGGGCTACCTGAACCACCCAGTTCGCAGTCGGATGATCGGTAATGCCGAGTAGGTGGACCCTGCGTGTCGTGATCTCGATGACGAACGCGATATACAGCCGCTTCCATGTCACGGTGTCGACGTGGAAGAAGTCGATCGCCAGCAAGCTGTCGGCCTGGACGCGCAGGAAGGTGCGCCAGGTGTCATCGCGGCGTGTCGATGGCGGGACCCCGCTGGTACGCAGGATCTTGCGGATGGTCGAGGCCGCCACTCGATGGCCGAGGCGCCGCAGCTCACCCTGGATACGAACCACACACCCCAGTTCCGGTTCTCCCTCGCCAGACGCAGGATGGAAGTGACCAGTTCATCGCCGATCGGCGGACGGCCCGGCGGCTTTGGTTGTTGCCATCGCGCGGCGATCAGCCTGCGGTGCCAGCGCAACAACGTTCCTGGTGTGACCATCCGGTGGCCGAGCAGGCCCTCGGAAGTATCCGGGCCAGCCCGGCCAGGACGGCGCGATCCGGCCAGGACAGCCGAGGCCTCGGGTTGTTCCGTCGCAGCAGCGCGACCTCGTGGCGCAAGGCGAGTATCTCCCCGTCCTTCGACGCTGACGACCGAGCGAACAGGGCAAGCCAGGACAGCACCTGAACAAAGAGCCGATAGACCAGACGAACAGACACGACCGCCGACCATCAGACGTCACGATCGCCCAGGTCAACCGGATTGCCACATTCTCGACCAGGACAGGCCGGTGACGCTGGCCGAGGCCGTGGCCACGGCGGGAGATGTCGCCATCGCGGTGGCTCGTGTGCTGGTGGAGGAGCGCGTTTGCGCCGAGGTAACCCCCGAACTGGCTGCTGGTTACGACGGGCTCGTTAATCAGCCAGTGCGCTACGTAAGCGGCGCGTTGACAAGGTTCACGACCAACAAGAGCCTTGTCATGGCGAACCATGAACAGGTCAGGGCGTGGGTGGCTGCGCGGGAAAGTGTCGTCACGGTGGGCGCGTCCAGTCGTCGAACTGCTCGACTGGAGGAAGGGTTGCCGCAACTGCTGTCGTTGCAGGAAACCGATGTGTCGCAGTTGACACTATCCGATGTGGATCTAATGTGGTGTCGTTTCGCGGGAGCGCACCAGCTGGACAAGCTGCGACTGGAGGGACGAGGTTCGTTCAACCGGCCGCCTGGTTTGCAGCTTGGCTGGGCGTGGCCGCTGTTGTGGCGGTGGACCTCGCGGCGGGTACTGGCCGAAGAACACCCATGGCGCGCCAGACGCCGCAAATCCGGCGGCTGGACCAAGGACCTCCCTCAACTTGAAAATGTCGATAGCGCTCCGTCAGTGGACCCAGAACGGTTGGCCGTGCTGTACCGGTCGCTACGCAAAGCCTTCGAGGACAGCAAGAACGAGGCCGGGGCCGGCGACTTCTACTACGGCGAGATGGAGGCCCGCCGCCACGCCCGATCCTCCGGCCCTTGGGAACGTGTCCTGCTTACCGCGTACTGGCTACTCTCCGGGTACGGGCAACGCGCCAGTCGCACGCTCGCAGTCCTGGTGGTGCTGATCGGCGTGCTGTTCGTCCTGCTGACCGCGTACGGGCTGCCTAGCGGCACCGCAGTGCAGCAGATGACTGGCACGATCCCGTCTGCGGTGGCCGGACAGCCGCAACAGATCACGCTCGAGGTGAAACCTGCGCCCGTGACTCAGCCGCCGCCGGACCGGCGATGGACCGAGGACCGGATGGGCAGGGCGATCCGCATCGCGCTCGGGTCAGTGGTGTTCCGCGACGCCGACCAAAGGCTGACCCAGCCCGGATGGTGGACGGTCATGGCAGGCCGTGCATTCGGTCCCTTGCTGCTCGCCCTGGCGGCACTGGCGATCCGAGCCCGCGTCAAGCGGTAAGAACGCCTCACTCCACCGCGCGGATGGGACCTCGCGTTGTCGGCGATCTTCTCCAACAGCAAGGCGTTTCGGGAACTGCTACGGCGTCGTGATCGGTGGTTCGGCGCGTGTCGGCGACGACCAGCGCTGCGTGCGCTTCGATGTCGTGGTGGACGCGGTCGAGCTGGTCCACTGTGGAGCTGGTCCACTGTGGAGCGGGTGCGCCGGCGGCGCGGGTGTCGACTTCCAATACCCATTCTTTGGCCAGTAGGGAACGCAGCGCCATCTCGGCGCCCTCCATTCATGTGCGGTGTCGAGTTGGTCGGTGCGCCGTGAGCTTGTAGGTGTCGGCGTGCTCGTAGCGGCGGTTCTGGTCTTAGCCCATCGGGACCAAAGCGGTGCGCCGTGCAGGACGTCGAACACGGTGTCGACCAGGTCGAGCAATTCGCGGGGGTCTGCGGTGGCGCTGCGCTCGCGGACTTGCAGCCCGAGCGCGCTGTCGGCCTGGTCGACGTCGTCGGCGAGCGGGTACAGGGTGAGCACCAACAGCCGCGCCGGTGACGCGGGAACGGCACCGATCACGATGCCGGTCTCGTCGTCGCGGTAGATGCCGGTCGGCCGGTAGGTTCCGATGCCGGCGGCGATGTGCTCGGCGAGCCCGTGCGCGAGCGTTGCTGTCCAGCTCATGTCCCAGCGCCTAACGGATCTGAGCCTGGATCAGGCGGGCGACTGTCTCGCGGTTACTGGCTATCGCTCTCGAGGTGCTTCGGTCGCCTTCGCGGTGGTGGTCGTTGAGTTCCTCGTGTTGCCGTGCGGCATCGGGGTGTCGTAGGACACGGCACCCGTGAGCGTGTCCGGATCATGGCTTGCGGTCGCCGAGTTGCGCAGTGCGCCGGTGTCCAGCGGCGCCCGGTTGACCGACACGGCGCGCACGTGCTCGGCGCCCAGCACCACACCCCGAGCAGCGCCACGTCGAGCAGCCTCGCCGGCGGTGTAGCCGCGCCAGTCGGTTTCGACCCGAATGCCGCCGTTGCCGCGGATCTCGATAGCCATGCCTCACCCCGCTTGGCGATGGCTGCGCTGAGGTTGTGCCGATTCACACGTTCGGCGGCTACGTCGACGTTGCGGCGCGAGGCTAGGGTCGCGGCAGCGAAAGGATAATGACTGTGAGCTGCATGTTGTTGGCGTGAGCCCCGACGTAGTCGGGTGGGTGGCATGTGTTGCCGTTGCCCTACTTGTTGGCCCTCCGCTGTCGCTGTTGTTGATGTGTACGACTCTCCGCATATTGGGTGTGCCAGAACACGAGGTACGCAAGAGAGCGCTTAAGTTCCTCGACCGTTGGATCACCCGGTACGACAAGCGTGGACTGTCCGCGTTGACAGCCGCTCTATTGGTCCGAACGGCGAGACGGGATGAGGGCAAGAGAGGGCCTTAGCCTTGTCAAAGTCTGCGCGATCGCGTTGTCCCGCAGGGGCTAGGTGAGCGTGACCTCAAGTGTGACCAGGTCGAGGGATGGTCGTAGCGGTTGGCGGTGATCACGACCGGGATGCGTTCGTGCGGGGTCCCCTCCAAACAGTCACTTTCGACCCGACCACGTGTTCGGTGATAGGTCCGAATAGTGGCGGGTCTTGCAGCGGTGCGAACACGTTGCGCGCCACCGAATCGCGGGTGCGGCCAACGACGACCAGCTGATCACCACGCGGTGCCGAGGCAACGAGATCAACCAGCGCAGAAGCGAGGCGATGGTCTTGCCGGACCGAATGGCGCCCGACCAGAAGTTCACCCGTGCATGCGACTCACGCACTGACGCAATCTGCGCTGTAGAAAGCGGTAGATCGACTTCTGCCACCCCATCTCGTTGGATAGGAAGATGGCAGATCCTGCGGGTAACGTGCCCCAATGGCGATATGGATCTCGACGCTCTCACTCGTGGTGTCGATCTGCACAGGCGGTTGGCAGGTCTACTCGTGGCGCCGAACAGGTGCGATCCTGCTTGTGTGGGCCGAGGAGTCGGGTACTGAAGAGAAGCCGGCTTTGAGAGTGACCGTGACCAACGAAGGACGCCAACCGGTAACTGTGCAGCGGGTGGGCATCCGTGTGATGGCTCGTCCGTTTCGGTTTCGGCGCTCTGTGGGCGTTCACCGCTCGAAGGTGGGTATTAGAACGGTATCGACGGTTTGGCTTAGCGAACCCGACAAGCTTGCCGGCAAGATCGAGCCCTACGACTCCGTCACGCTGAGGGTGTCGTACGAGGCTGACACCTTCGCGATGTTGGCCGAGGCGCCGAAATTACGGGTGGTGCCACAAGCGGAAGCCGCAGGCAAGTACTGGTTTGGCAAGGCCGTCACTGACTTGTGATTCCGAGTGCGATGGCGAGCCCACCGAGCATGCTCTTAGCATCCCGGCGCCCTTGTCGGCGCCGACCTGCTCAAGCCGTGCCGCGGCGCCAAGGTGGGTCGACATCGCGGTCGCGAGCGCTTTCTCGTCCGGCGCCGGCACGTGGTCGAGCGTCTTGGACTCAATGCCGTTGATCGTGGTCGCGGTGAACGTGTACCGGTCGGCTTCCAACCGGCCGAGGATGTGCTCGGCGCGGCCGTGGAACCGACTCACGATCTCGTGCGTCGTGCGCGGTTGTCGATCTGCCGGGCATGCGTCGCCGCGGCCGTGGCCGAGCGGTCGAACGTCAACCCTAACTTTCGGGCGATCCCGGTCACGGTGGACGGCGAGCGGCCGATCGCGCGGGCGATGTCGTTGCGGGTCTTGCCTTCCGCGTGCAGCTCGCGCACACGGTCGTGGTCGGCGTCGGTGATCAAATTGCGGGGCAACGAAAATCACCCCGCCTACCGCTGGGCATGCAACGGCCCCGAGACCAAGGGGGAGGTGCCTCGGTGCCGTCAGGTCGTGGTGCGGGTATAGCTCACCCGCTGCTGATCACCAGTTCAAGCAAATCGCCGTAGTTTGGGGTGACACAGACGTCCACAGCCCGAAGACGGCCTGCAGCTGACACCTACGACAGGGAGTCAATCCAACAGCGGACAAGTCTGCTGATCATTTCTCGTCCTTCCGGAAGAGTCATCGTGTCAGGCGTTCGGGGCTGCGGTCCGCGTGCGTGTCGAGCAGCGTCACCGCTGATTCTCTTCGTGTTCGCCGAGTGGCGGAAGCCATCGATGTCGCTTGCTGACACCCAGTTCTGTGCCTTGAGCCGCTCCGTGGCAGGACCAACGGCGGGGCCGCCGACGTTCTCGCGCACGACCTCGTAGACCTTGTGAAGGTCGTACCAGTTCAGGTCCACGCTTTTGCCCAAAATAGACAGTGCCTCGGCTACATCCGAATGCACAACGGCAACTCTCCAGTCGCCGCCTGCGGTCGGGCTGGGGATCTGTGGGACGCCGTTCACCTGGAGTTCCAGCGGAAGCGCTTCACTGACCTCAACGGCCACGCCCAGAACCATGGTTTGCTGGCGGGCAATGTCGTCAGCGAACGCACGCGTGAGCCGCACAGGCTTGAACTGAGTGTCGTGGAGCCGACCGAGTCCATTGACTACGCTGACAAGCGCGGTCCCGACTTCGATAAGGCACTCGCCGTCGTCGATCAGACCGTCGAGTCGAGATGACGTGAGGTAGTACCGGCCGAGTGCATCACGATTAACTGTGGGATCGCCTGTAGTGAAGTGGCGGGCGAGTACGTCGAGGTCGCGCCTATCGCCTGCTAGTGTCCTGAGTCGTTAATTCGCGTGCAGTATGCGGCGAGGGTGTCGAGGATCTGATCGGCGGTCTTGGTCCACACGAACGGCTTGGGGTCGGCG
>JOAA01000062.1 GCA_000720375.1 Rhodococcus rhodnii
CTGCAACTCACCCCACCCCGACCTGACCACTCCATTCCACACCAGAGTCACACCCACGTTCACCGCCGCTCCATCCTCGGCGGCTTAATCAACGAGTACAAGCCGACAGCGGCTTAACGCGCAGGTCACGGTCGTAGGGCCGACTTCTGACACCCCACAGGCCAACCCCCACCCACCTCAACATCCATCGATGTGGTCGACTCGACGGCCTTCTCCGCAAGTACCATCACTCCGCCTGGCCAGCGCGGACGGAGTTTCGGCACCCATAACCTCACGGCGCTACGCAGACATCTGGGTTCCGAGCAGCACGGTCACGGACCTCAGCGAGATCAAGAACATGTGATCGCGGCCGTGCGCTTCAGCTAGCCTGTGCGCAGCGAGCCCGCCTGTGCCCGTGGGCGGCAACACAGCACCGTGTCCTGGCGATGTGTCCACTACGGGCAGCTTCATGGGACACTCGTAGCAGACCAGACGCAGGAAGGGGGCAGACCGTGAGCACCGCCCTGGCTGAACACACCGGCCTCTGGACCATCGCGGACGTAGAAGAAATCCAGGACCAGGGGGCCCACAACCGTTATGAACTGCTTGCCCCTGGTGTACTCACGGTGAGCGCAGCGCCGGAACCGCTGCACCAGCGCGCATCGCGGCGATTGGCAAACCTCCTGGAATCGGCTGCGGCCGCCGCCGGCGTGGTGAACGTGGAGATTCTGGAGGCTGTGAACGTCGTCATCCCGACCAGGCCTGCTCGGCTGCCGGATCGTCTGTGTGTACCCGATATCGCCATCGTTGACCGACAGATAGCTGACGAGGACACCACGAAGTTCCCGCCGGGTTCCGTCCTGGCTGTGGTGGAGATCGTCAGTCCGTCCACCCACATCAACGACCGCGTGGTGAAACCAGACCTGTACGCGGCCGCGAAAGTGCCGTTGTACTTCCGCCTGGAACTGGAGGGAACCGCCCCAGAGTTGCTGGTGTTCGAACTGCACCACACCGGCAATCACGTCCACCTGGCGACCGCCCCGGCCGGCACCCGCACAACGATTACCCGGCCATTCGCTTTCGAAGTCGATCCGGCAGCCCTGGTCGCCCGGCCGTAGCCCTAGCCCTGCGCTTGCCGAAAACATCATCCGTGCTGGTCAGACAGTGTTTGCGACGTCGGCTCCGTTCCCGCTCTCAAGGTTGGCGGCCGCCACGGCAGGATGACTGCCCGTGCTGCTGCGACTGACGTACCGCAGTCCTCGCCGAGATCCACCACACCTACCCGTCAATGCCCGCCGGACTTCATCGTGCCGCAGCGATGATTTTCTGTGTCGGCTGGGGTCTCTATCTGTAGGCGTGCGCCATATCGCCGCAGCCCCGCCAACACAGTGGAGCCGCGTGTCGTGGTGCTGAGGAACTCAAACCGGGAGGATGCGTTGCGGCTTGACCAGATTGACGGCCTGTGCCGTATACCTGCGCCTGATCTGGTTCATCGAGAACTTCCTGTGGGCCTGTGAGGTTCCAAAACACAGTACTACAGGCTTGACCTGCGGTGATCCCACCAGTCGACGGCAAGGCATGATCGAGCGATGTGTGGCTACGACTGGTATATCTGATCTTCGTTCAGCTCAGCGGGTGGCTTGTCCTGCTCAGCCGCTCCTCGGCGTCCAAAGACATCGAGTTGCTCGTGTTACGGCACGAGGTCGCTGTGCTACGCCGCACAAACCCTCGGCCACGACTGGACTGGGCCGATCGCGCCGTCCTTGCCGGACTCTTGCGGCGACTCCCCAGCCTGCTACACAGACATCGACTGGTCACACCAGGCACCATCCTGCGCTGGCACCGACACTTGGTGACCAAGAAATGGACCTACCCGAACCGGACAGGACGCCCTCCGATCGAGGACACCATCGTCGCGTTGATCAAACGCATGGCGCAGGAGAACACCAGTTGGGGATACCGCAGGATCCAGGGCGAACTGCTCAACCTGGGGTATCGAGTAGCCGCCTCGACCATCCGGCGTGTGCTCAAACACTTGCGGATCCCGCCATCCCCACACCGGGACACAGACACCTCCTGGCGGCAGTTCCTACGCACCCAAGCCACGACACTGCTGGCCTGCGATTTCTTCCACGTCGACTGCGCGGTCACCCTCAAGCGCGTCTACGTGTTCTTCGTACTCGAGGTCGCCACCCGCTACGTCCACATCCTCGGCACCACAACACATCCCGACGGACCATGGACCACCCAACAAGCCCGCAACCTGCTGATGGACCTCGGCGATCGGGCTGAGGACTTCCGATTCCTGATCCGCGACCGCGCCGGCCAGTTCACCACCTCGTTCGATGCCGTCTTCGCCGGCGCCGGCATCGAGACCGTCAAGATTCCGCCCGGTTGTCCACGAGCGAACTGCCATGCCGAGCGATTCATCGGCACAATACGGCGCGAGGTCACCGACCGACTGCTGATCATCGGCGAACGCCACCTGCGCACCGTGCTGACGCGGTATGTCACCCACTACAACACACGCCGCCCACACCGAGCGCTGCAACTCGTCCCGCCGCGACCAGGCCGCCTCATCCCACAGGACGGTCCCATCCAGATTCGCCGCCAACCCATCCTCGGCGGCCTGATCAACGAGTACAAACCCACAGCAGCATAAACCCCTGCTCAGAACCCTGAGCACACTTTTGAAACCCCACAGGATGCCGGGTCCCAGGTGTCCCTGTCGTGCCTGGTGGAAGTCACGTTCTGCCCTGGCTTTCTGTGGACTTGGGTCAAGGACTGACCAGTGGACCGTAACGGACATCCCCGTCCGCTTAACTAAAGTAAGAGCAGTGACCGCTCGTTTGCGTCTCGGCCGAGCTGCGACGCGGCGGGCACCACAGGTCGGCACGGGCGGGGGTGGCCGACCTGGAGACGGACGAGCCGGTGCCGAAGGGCGGCTACGTCCGAATAGGCAGCGTGACCAAGACCTTCGTGGCCACCGTGATCCTGCAGCTGGCGGCCGAGGGGACGCTGTCCCTGGACGACTCCGTCGAGCGCTGGCTGCCCGGCCTGAACTCCGGCAACGGCAACGACGGCAGCGCCATCACACTGCTCTGTCGTCACGGACTTCGACCAGACCGCGACGGCCTTCGAGCGCGAGCGATGGCAACACTACGAGCCCGAGGAGTTGGTGGCCATCGCCCTGCGGCGCCAGCCGAGCTTCCCGCCGGCGGACAAGAACGACCCGGAACCCGCCTGGGAGTACTCCAACACCAACTACGTCGTCGCCAGCATGGTCATCGAGGCGGTCACCGGCCGCGACTGGCGCACGGTGGTCGACGAGCGCATCCTGCAGCCGCTGCGGTTGACCGATACTTACGCTCCCGGCGACGACCCTCGGCTGCCGGAGCCGCACGCGCACACCTACAAGCGCTTCCCGGAAAGCCGGGACACCTGGACCGACACCACGGTGCGGAACATGTCGTCCGTGGGCGCCGCGGGCGAGATGATCAGCACCAAGCGGGACCTGAACCACTTCATGACCGCGCTGCTCGGCGGCGAGCTGCTGCCACCGCGCCAGCTGGCACAGATGCAGCACACCGTGCCGGTCAGCGGCGACCTGCAGGAGATGCTGCCGGGCGCCCGGTACGGCCTGAGCCTGCTCGAGCAACCGCTGACCTGCGGCGGCCGGCAGTGGAACCTGGCTGGCCAGGTCGTCGGCGGCGACACTCTCGTAGGGCAGAGCGCGGACGGCGGCGAGAGCGTGGTGATCTCAGCGACCGGCATGGGCGGGCCCGAGCAGCTGACCAAGGGGCAACAGTCACCGCAGCGGCTACTGGATCGGACGTTGTGCGACAACGCCATCCGGGAACCGGGGTGTGCTGGACGGGAACCGGTTGGCAGGCGGCCGCCGTAGCACGGGACAGGCCATGTGAACCCTACTTGAAAGAGACGCTGATGAGTCAGAGACAGTCCGCCGACGACCTGGCCGACCGCCTGGTCGAGGCCACCGTGGGCACCCTGGAGATGTTCAGCATCCACATCGGCCGCGAGCTGGGCGCCTACCGGGCGCTGGCCGACGCGGGCGACGGCGGGATGACCGTGACCGAACTGGCCGAGGCGATCAGGATCTCCCCTCGATATGCACGGGAGTGGCTGGAGCAGCAGGCGGTCGCCGGCCTGCTCACGCATGCCGAGCACCGGTTCGCGCTGCAGGACGGCCACGCCGACGTGCTGGTCGAGGAGGAGTCACCGCTGCACGTGGGACCGTTCGCGGACCTGGTCGCGGGCATCGCCGGTGTGCTGGACCGCCTACCGGACGCGTACCGGTCAGGCGCAGGCGTGCCGTACGCGGACTACGGCCCCCGGTTCCGCAGGGGCAGGGCGGGATCAACCGTCCCCTGTTCGGCACCGAGTTCCACGGGTGGCTCGCCGCGATGTCCGATGTGGACGAACGGCTGGCGGCACCGGGCGCGCGGATCGCCGATGTGGGCTGTGGCGAGGGCTGGTCCACGATCGCGCTGGCCCGCCGGTACCCGAACGCCACTGTCATCGGGTACGACCTGGACGAGGCGTCGGTCGAGGCGGCTCGCGCCAACGCCAAGGCGGCGGAGGTGGACGCCGTCTTCGAGCACGCGGATGCCGCGGCGGTGCCCGGCGGGTTCGATGCCGCGCTGGTGTTCGAGGCGTTGCACGACTTCGCACGCCCGGTCGAGGTGCTGGGCGCGTTGCGCTCGGCCCTCGCCGACGGCGGCACGCTGCTGGTGGTGGACGAACGGGTCGCGGAGTCGTTCACCGCGCCCGGCGACCAGGTGGAGCGGCTGATGTACGGGTGGAGCGTGACACACTGCCTGCCCGCGGCACTCGCCGAGCAACCCTCCGCGGGACTCGGCACCGTGCTGCGCCCGGCCACCGTGCGGGAACTGGCGAGCAAGGCCGGTTTCGACCACTGCACCGAAGTACCCGTCGAGAACGACTTCTTCCGTCTTTACCGCCTGGACCGCTGATGAGTGCTCTGCCGGCCGGCGTGTCACGCGCTGGCCGGCTCGGGGCGCAGGTGGCGGAGCGACTCGGCGAGCTTGCGCTGGGCGCGGAACGACCGCGACTTCACCGTGCCGATCGGGATGTCCAGTCGCCTGGAGATCTCCAGATGCGACAGGCCGGCATGGAAGGCGAGCTTGATGATCGTCTGGTCGTTCGGGGACAATGCGTCCAGCGCCGCGCGCACCTGCCACACCACCCAGGTCTGCTCCATCGTCGGTGAATGGCCGGCGGGGACCGCCTCCAACTCACCCGGCTCCGGCCGGATCGTCGAGTGGTCCCTGTCGCGCCGGTACAGATCGATGGCGGCGTGTCGGGTGATGGCGTACAGCCACGGCCCGATCGACCGGTCGGGGTCGTACGTGCCGGCCGCACGCCAAGCTTGGACGAAAGCCTGCTGGACGGCGTCGGCCGCGTAGCCGTGGTCGGACAACACCCGGTAGGCGACCGCGTACATCCGTCCCGCGTAGCGGTCGTAGAGCTCTCTGAGCGCACCGGTGTCGCCCGCGGCGAACCGCTGTTCGACGCTGGCCATCGCATCTTTCCCGGCCATGTCACGTCACTGCCAGCGGCCACGCAGAACCGCACGGTCGAGCCCGCCGATGCTTCCCCGGCCGAGCAGCGTGAGGATGTTCCCGATCTCGTCCCGCAGGAGTTCCAGCACGCGGACGACCCCGGTCTCACCGCCCGCCGCGAGCCCGTAGAGCACTAGCCGGCCCAGCAGTACCACATCGGCGCCGAGCGCCAGGGCCTTCACGACATCGGCCCCGCGCCGGATGCCGCCGTCGAACGAGATCTCGACCTCACCACCGACCGCGTCGACGATCTCCGGGAGCACGTCCAAGGCTCCCGGCTGACCGTCGAGCTGGCGTCCGCCGTGGTTGGAGACGCCGATCGCGGACGCACCGGCCTCGATCGCCGCCATCGCGTCGTCGGCGGTCATGATGCCCTTGGCCATCCACGGCAACGTCGTCCGCCGCATCACCCGACCCAGCTGGCGCCAGCTCCAGGTCGGACCGTCCTGCCGGAACAGATGGCCGAACGCGCTCTCCATGTCGGGATAGTTGCCCCTGACCGCCTCATGCGGCGGCGAGTAGCTGTTGCGCAGGTTCCGCTCACGCCAGCCGGCGGTCGGACAGTCACACGTCAGTACCAGCGCACGAAAACCCGTGGCCTCCAAGCGTTCCAGCATGCGCAGGAAGCTCGACTCGGAACCGACCGGATGGAACTGGCCGAAAGCCACTGTGGACGGTGACTCCGCATGTAGCTCCTCGGCCGAGAACGAGCTGGCCTCCGGAGCCATGCTTGCGACCCCCAGCTTGGCCGCCGCACGCGCGACGGCTTTCTGCCCTTCGGGATGGAACAACGCGTCCGCGCCGATCGGGCCGGTGACGACCGGCATCGACAGCGGCACCCCGAGGAAGGACGTGGCGAGCTCCGGCGGCTTCACCCCTGCGAGGAGACGGGGCTTGAAGAGCCAGTCCGAGAACGCGTCGACGTTCCTGCGCAGGGTCCACTCGTCGCCCGCCCCGCCTTCGAGGAAGTCCCGCGCGGGGACGGGCAGACCAGTCAGCGCGCTCCGCCGGATGTCCGGCAGCGTGGCGTAGGACTCCTGGCTCGTGTCCGGTGTCTCGCCCTGCGTCACGGCGTGGACAGGCATAACACGCTCCACCCGGTGCTCACACGCGTGCGTGCAGGACGATGTTGAACGGGGTTTCGGCGGTGACGCGGACGTCGCCGAATCCCGCGCCGGAGATCACCTGGCGTAGTGCCTGCTCGCCGGCCTGGGCGCCAAGAGCGGCACCACCCTGGGACAGCGAGTTGGGCACGCAGAGGTACGTGGAGCCGCTGTAGTACAGCCGGCCGACGGGGTTGAGGTTGTCGGCGACGGTGTCACCGGCCTTGGGTTCGACGACCATCCAGCTGCCGCCGGGTTCCAGGCATTCGCGCACCCGGCGGGCGGCGTGGTCGGGCTGGCCGTAGTCGTGCAGCGCGTCGAACGTGCAGACCAGGTCGTAGCCGAGGGCGGGGATCTCGGTGGCGTCGCACAGCTCGAAGTGGACGCGGTCGGCCACCCCGGCGTCCGTGGCGGCCGCGCGGGCCTGCTCGATCGACCCGGGGTCGAAGTCGAACCCGTGGAAGGTGGACGCCGGGAAGCGTTGGGCCAGCAGGATCGTGGTGATCCCGTGGCCGCAGCCGACGTCGGCGACGCGGGCGCCCGCGGTGAGGCGCTCTGACACGCCTTCCAGGGAGGGGATCCACTCGTCGAGCAGGTGCGTGGTGTAGCCGGCGCGGAAGAAGTCCGCGATCCCGCTGACGACCGCGTCGTCCTGCTCGTCGTAGCCGATGCCGCGGCCGGTGCGCATGCTCGTCTCGAGCCGGTCGAGCCCGCGCAGCAGGGTGACCGCGAGCCGGAACATCGAGCCCAGGTTCACCGGGCCGTCGGGGTCGAAGGCGAGGGTCTGTTCCGGGTCGAGGCTGTACAGCTCGGTGTCGCCGGCCGTGCCGGCGTGGTAGGTCAGGTAGCCGCCGGCGGCCTGGGCTCGGGCCCATTCCCGCACGTGCCGCTCGACGGTGCCGGTGCGGGCGGCGAGCTCGGCCGTGGTCAGCGGGCCGTCGGCCAGCGCGGCCCAGAGTCCGAGCCGCTCGCCGAGCACGATCAGGCCTGCGGCGCTGGTCGCGCCGGCGTCGGTGACGGCCGCTCCGAGCAGACGCTCGAGGCGGGCGGTGTCGACCGCGGTTGCCTCCGCGATGGTCATGGCGAGGTTCCTTTCCGGGTTTCTTGCTTGTCACCCGGGAAGGCGTGAGATCCGGTCTTACATCGTGAGGACCGCCGTTACAGCGTCCAACGGACCGGGGTGTCCGGCCGGTAGGCGCACCAGGTGCCGGTGTGGATGGTGGCCCGAAGGTGTCGGCCCAACGCTGGATGGAGCTCCTCGAGCCGCCGTAGGGTCGCGCGAATGCGTTGGGTCACCGCCGAGCGGGCGCGGTCGGCGCTGCCGCCCGCGCGCCTGGCCTGGCCACCGAGGCCACTGGCCGCGGTGAGCTCGGCGAGCAGCAGCTCCATTTCGGTGCGTGCCTTCTCGGCGCGGCCGGCGTCGCCAAAGTCCTCCGCTTCGCGCAGGTCCGCCTGCAGCTCGATCACCCTGGCCTGGTAGGCGCGCCGCGCCGGCCCGTCGAGCACCGGCCCGGTGTCCGGCTGCTCGACACGCGCACCCATCAGCTCGGTGCAGTGCACCTCCCGGCCCGGGCGGGCGAGCAGCACCGACAGATCGCGCAACCCTTTGGCGTCGGGCAGGCGGACCGTGACGCCGTCGAACGCGACCATCCACACCGCACCCTCCAGCCGGAACAGGTTCCCGGCCGGCTCCGCGTCCGCCGGACGCCCGTTCTCGCCCGGCGCGGCGATCGCGGTGAGGTCGGCGAGTTCGGCTCTGGCCAGGGCCACGGCGTCGGCCCGCGGCAAGGCTGGCTCGCCACTGGCCGTGAGCTGGGCGTCCACATCGGACGGACCGAGCACGGCGTCGACGACGTCACCGCGGAACGATCCGGCCGAACACCACAACCTCGCCGCGGCCCGCTCTCGCCCGGCAAGGTGAACCAGCCGGGCGACCCAACGCAGGGTCAACGCGGTCTCGCTGGCATAGCCGATTCGCAGCGACGCGTCGAGCGCGCGGTTCAACGACGCCGCAGCCTCGCCGAACTCGCCGGCCAGCGCGGCGAGCGCACCGAGCACGCGCAGACTGATCCCGGCGCCGATCGGGTAGTCGACCTCCTCGCAGTGCCGCGCGGCATGCGCACACATCGCGCGGCCGGCGACCGGGTCGCGCAGCGCGACGAGGCTGGCGTGGACGGCGGCCGCCCAAGCCTCCAGCGCCGGGCTGCCGATGGCCGGCGCGCCCCGGTAGGCGACGCCGACCTGCTCGATCGCCTCCTGGATCCGGCCGAGCGAGGCCAGCGCCATCGCCCGGTATGTCAGCAGCTCGTTGTGCCACGGTCTCATGTCCTGCGCGGCCGCGATGTCGATCGCCTCGTCGACCCAGCGCAGTGCGGCATCGTCGCGCCCGGTCATCCGTTCGTGGAAGTACAGGGCGCGCCGGGCGTTCACCGCGGCCAGCGCCGTCGACGCGCCATCGATGGCCTGCCGGGCAAGCGCGGCACCTCGCTCACCCGACCCGCGCAGAACATGCGCGAGTGACGCGGCGGCCGCGACCTCCGCCCATGCGTCCTGCCGTGGTTCGGGCCACCGGTCCAGGACGAGGTCACCGAGCTCGGCGATCGGCATGGCGCTGCGCCCTTTGAGCAGTGCGCACATCGGGATGAACAACGGTCGCGCCCGGTCCGGCGCCTCGTCGTGGCCTACACACCAGCGCACCGCGTCGGCGACGTCGCGGTAGATGTTCCGCAACGTGATCATCAGGTCGACCGGCCACGCCCACAGCATGCGTTCGCGCACCTCAACCGTCGCCGCCAGGACCGAGTCCAGCCAACGGTCCCGGACGCGGTCCAGCTCCCCCCGCTCGACCAACCGCTCGCGGGCGAACGCCCGCAGCGTCCGCAACAGCCCATACCAGCTTCGTTCACGCTCCTGCTCGACCGTGACCAGCGACTGCGCGACGAGTTGGTCGAGCACCTCGACGGTGTCGAGCAGGTCGTCACCCGGGTCCCCGGCGACCGCGTGCGCGTGCTCGGCCGTGAACCGCCCGGAGAAGACCGCCAGCCGCTCGAACACGCGCTTCGCCGGGTCCGGCAACCGCTCGTACGACCACCCGATCGCCGCCTCCAGGCTGCGGTGCCGGTCCGGCCCGCGACCCCGGCTGAGCAGGTCGAGCCGCTGATCAAGATAGCCGAACACTTCCCGCGCCGTCATGCTACGCAGCCGTGCCGCGGCCAGCTCGATGGCCAGCGGCAGCCCGTCCAGGCGCCGGCACAGCACGACAATCGCATCCGGGTCCCCCACGAGGTCAACACTCGCCCCGGCCGCTACCGCCCGATCGAGCAGCAACCGCACGGCGGGAGATCGCCGCACCTCCTGGACCGCCTGTGTCGCCGGGAGAGCCAACGGCCCCAACCGCAACACATGCTCGGCAGGAACGCCCAACGGCACCCGACTCGTGGCCAACACGCGTACCGCTGGGCACCGAGCAACCACCTGGGCAATCACATCGGCCGCCGCATCGAGCACATGCTCGCAGTTGTCCACCACGAGCAGCCGCTCCGCCCGGCCAAGGCCGACGAGCGCCGCCTCCAGAGCCGGAAACCCCAACGCGTCGGCCACGGCGAAGGGCACCATGGCCGGGTCGTCGACGGCTTCCAGGCCGCACACCACCCCCGATTCAGCAGCGACGACCGCCAGCGCGAGCCGCGTCTTTCCAACCCCGCCGACACCGGTCACCGTCACCACCGAGCCGCGGCTCAGCAGCTCGCGAACAGCGCCCAGCTCCACATCGCGCCCCAGCAGATCCTCCGCCATCCGCCGCATCCCAACCTCCACCCCCGACCCGCCAACCCAGTATCGCGCGGCGGGAGCGTTGTCAGAAGGGAAGCCTGACGCTGGCCGGACCGACCCGGTTCAGGGGCGAACTCACGCGTCGGTGTCATCGGGGCCGCACCCGCTGTTCGGCTACGCATCCATCGCGCTGGCCGCGGCACTGTTCCCTGCGCTGGTTCCGCCGACCCTGCCGGATCTGCGCGTCCTGGTGTGGGTGGGCAGCGCGGCGGTCGCCGCCGGGCTCGGGCTGATATTCGCACTGACCACAGGCCGGACGCCGCGCCGGTCGTTACTCGCCGCCGGCTGACTGCTGGTCGTCCTGACGACCGGGCAGGCGTTTGTGGTCGGCGACCTGGTCGCGCTGCTCGGGCTGTGGCTAGCAGTGCCCGCCCTCACGCTGCTCGCCGGTCCGCTGCGGCCGGCTCGGGGGTGGTCCAACGACCACGGCGCAGTGCACTAGGTGATGTGCGGCGGCAGCCGTACGACGCGGTGCGGGTGACGCGGGTGTGACGCCTCGACAGCGCGGGTGCGACGGGGCCAGTGCCATTCTTCGAGGACACGATCTTCGCACTGGAAATGCTGGATGTCTGTTCCTCTGAAGGTTCGCACGCCGCAGCCCGCGGTGCCGACTGCGGCGCCGTTGTTGGACACTCGTCGGGCGCCGACGGCGATGGATCTTGGTTCGGCTGATGTGGTTCGGGCGCGGACGCTGGTGGGCAACGCCGCGGTGTCGGCGGCCATGGGTGGGTTGCCGCGCGGGGTTGAGCCGGGGCCGGCCGGGTGGCGTGGGCAGATGCTGTTGGCCGGGCAGAACCTCGTCGGGAACCAGGCCGTCGCGGGCCACGCCGGAGCGGGCCAGACCAAGGTGCCTGTTCCTCCGGTACCCGAGGGACCCAGGGGGCAGCCCGCCGGGAAGAAAGCTCCGTTACCCGGGCGGCTCAAGGCTGCCGCGCCGCCTGCTCCCAAGCCTGACCAGAAGGATCCCGGTACCGCGTCGGCGGAGCGCCTGGACAAGGGCGAGGCCAAGAAGAAGGACACCGGGCCTCGTTCGCCTGGTACCGATCCCAAGTTCCAGGCATTGGTGAAGGACGTCAACGCCAAGAAGAAGACCGTTGGCACGAGTCATCCGCCGGCTGCGGCCGAGGCTGGGGCCGCGCAGGCCGCGTCGGTGCCGCCCGCCGATGACCGGGAGGCACGCGGTAAGGCGGCACACGCCGAGGACATGGATGCCGCGCAGCCCAAGGAGTTCAACAAGACCGAGTTCGTCAAGGCCTGTCCTGGTCGAGAATGCGGCTATCCGGTTTGACCTGGGCGGTCGTGACGTCCGACGATCTGCGGTCGTGTCTGTTCCACTGGTCTATCGGCTCTTTGTTCAGGTGCTGTCCTGGCTTGCCCTGTTCGCTCGATCGTCAGCGTCAAAGGACGCCGAGATCCTCGCCTTGCGCCACGAGCTCGCCGTACTGCGACGCAACAACTCGAGACCTCGCCTGTCCTGGCCGGACCGCGCGACCCTGGCCGCGCACTTGCCCGAATGCTTCCTAGGGCGCTACGTGTCCACCGAATAGTCACACCGGGAACGTTGCTGCGCTGGCACCGCAAGCTGATCGCCGCACGATGGCGACAGCCACAACCTCCGGGTCGCCCTCCGATCAGCGACGAACTGGCCACTTTTATTCTGCGCCTGGCGAGGGAGAACCGGACCTGGGGTGTAGTGCGTATCCAGGGCGAACTGCGTCGCCTCGGCCATCGGGTGGCCGCCTCGACCATCCGAAGAATCCTGCGGGCCAACGGAGTCCCGCCATCGACACGCCGCGATGACACCTGGCGCATCTTCCTACGCGCCCAGGCCGACAGCTTGCTCGCAATCGACTTCTTCCACATCGACACCGTGACACTGAAGCGGCTGTACGTCGCTTTCGTCATCGAGATCACGACACGCAGGGTCTACTTACTTGGCATTACCGATCATCCGACTGCGGACTGGGCGGTTCAGGTGACCCGAAGTCTTGCCAGTGACCTGGAGGAGGCCGGGCACCGATTCAGACATCTGATTCGCGACCGTGATGCGAAGTTCGGTGCCGCGTTCGATGCGGTCTTCGCCTCTATCGGCATCCAGATCGTGCTCACCGCACCGCAAGCCCCACGGATGAACGCCTTCGCCGAACGCTGGATCGGCTCCGCCCGCCGAGAGTGCACTGACCGGATTCTCGCCACCGGAGAAAGGCACCTACGCTACATGCTCGACGTGTACGTCGCCCATCACAACACCGGACGCAGCCACCAAGGCAACGGGATGCGTCTGCGTGCTCCCCACGACGAACCGAACATGATCCCGTTCCCTGTCCGGATCGACAGGATCCGCCGCCAGCAATGTCTCGGCGGACTGCTCAACGAGTACAAACCTGCTGCGTGAAAGTCCAGGCCAGAACCGGTAACCGAGTTTTCGACCGGGACAGGCGCATTCTGGACGTGGCGACCCAGGAGTTCGCCGAACACGGGATAGCCGGGGCGCGCGTCGAACGCATCGTGGCCGCGGCACACACCAACAAGGCTCAGCTCTACGGCTACTTCGGCAGCAAAGAGGGACTGTTCGACGCCATCTTCGTCGGCTCCCTGGAGCGGATCATGACCGTCGTGCCGATCGACGCCACCGACCTCGCCGGCTGGGCCGTCCGCCTCTACGACGAATACCTCCGCCGCCCCGACCTCATCCGGCTGGCCACCTGGACACGCCTGGAACGACGCCCGACCGGTCACCTCGTCGACGACAGCGACCGCCTTGACGAGGCCAAACTGCGCGCCATCGCCGACGCGCAAGCCGCGGGCCTCGTCCGGCCCGGAGATCCGTTCGACCTGATGTCCATGGTCATCGCAATGTCCATGGCATGGTCACCGGTCAGCAACGTCTACGCCGCCAGCGATCAGGAACCCCCCGAGCTGCACGAGCAACGCCGAACCCTGCTCCGCGACAGCGTTCAGCGTGTCATCGCACCGCACTGAGCTGCCCGTCCCGATCCTGCCCGGCGACGACCAGACATACCGGGGCTGACAGCCAGCGCCGCAAGCCGGCGCACCAACCTGGACTATGCGGGTCGGGTGCGGTCCGCGCCGATGGCGACGCCGACGATCGTGCAGGGCTCGGTGCCGTGGTTTCGCCATGCCTGGTCGACGAGGGGCGATTGACCGAGCTCGTTTGGTCCGAATTGGACGCCGACGACGTCACTGAGTTTGAGTACAACTGCGTGTACTCACTGCTGGACACCCTCGACGCGAGAACGTTGCTGGCCGCCGTCGGCCAGCGCGCTCTCGTCAGCCTGACCCGGAAATCCGGGAGACCGGCGAATCGATCCAGGAACACCTCGACAGGCACCCGACCACGACATAGACAAGGCGCCGATCGTCAGCACGCACGCTCATATCCGCTGATCGAGCATGCGAGTTGATCACGTATTCGGCGTCCTCACATGCCGATTACAGGGCGTTCGACCCTCGATCACCACGCGGTTCGCCTGTTGGTTTGTGCCGAGGTACCGACACCGCAGGCGTCAGGTGTGGCACTGGCGGCAGCGGCGAGGACACGGGCGAGGCTTGGAACCCTTGGATCGTGAGTGCGGCGAAGCGTCGGGAGGCCGCGCTTCGTGCTGCTGGTGTACTCGCGTGGATGCCGCCGTTGGCCATGATCATGAGGATGAGGTCGTCGAGGACGATGTCGGGGCGCAGGCGGCCGGTGTCCTTGGTGCGGCGGATCAGTTCGGCTGCGGCGCTCAGCGAGGAAGTGCGGATCGCGGCGAAGTCCATCGCGTGCGGGAAGGTGGACTTGAAGGCTGCGGTGAAGCCATGGTCGCGTGCTTGCAGCTCACAGAGCTTCTCGACCGCGAGGCAGAAGCCTCGCCAGGGATCCGGGTCGGCGAGCCCTTCGTCCACGATGGACTTGCAGGCGAGCATCTGGTCGGTGAACGCCTCGGTGACCAGCATCTCCTTGGTCGGAAAATGGCGGTAGACGGTCGCGGGGCCGACCTCGGCACGTCGGGCGATCTCCCGCATCGGCACGTTCAGCCCATCGGTGGCGAACACCGCGCGAGCCGCGTCGAGGATGCGGTCGCGGTTGTCCCGGGCGTCGGAACGCAGGGCGTGAGACAAACGAGCGGTCACCGCTCTCACTTTAGCTAAACGGACGGGGGCGTCCGTTACGGTCCGCTGGCCAGTCCCGATCGAACAGCAAACGGAGACGCAGTGAAGGCAGTGATGGTCCAGGCGTTCGGAAGTCCCGAGGTCCTCGCGGTCGTCGACCTCGCTGACCCGTGCCCTGCCGACGGGCAGGTGCTGATCACCACCGAGGCGATCGGCGTCGGGGGTGTCGACGCCCTGCTCCGAAGCGGCGCTCTGGCCGCCTACGGCTACACACCCGGTCAGATCCTCGGCAGCGAGATCGCAGGCACCGTGGCCGCGGTCGGCAATGGTGTCGGCACAGCATGGGTCGGTCAGCGCGTGTGGGCGTTCACCGGTGTGAGCGGCGGCTATGCCGAACACGCCGTCGTCTCGGCCGAGACGCTCGTCCCCCTCCCGGCGGCCGTGTCGGCTGTTGACGCGGTGATGCTCGGCAGTTCCGGAATGGTGGCCCACTTCGCTCTGCGTCATGCCCACTTCGCTCGCGGTGAGTCGGTGCTGGTGCGAGGCGCGGCCGGTGGCATCGGCGTAATGACGGTCCAGCTCGCGGCTCGTGGTGGTGCCGGTGCCGTGGCGGTCACGACCACGTCGGCCGAGCGTGGCGATCGCCTGCGCAAGCTCGGCGCGACCGACGTGCTGGACCGCGTCGGCCGGGGTGCAGAGGACGCTCCCGCGGACTACGACGTCATCATCGACATCGTCGCTGGCGCGGATCTGCCTTCGTTCTTCACCAGGCTCAAGCCGAACGGTCGAATGGTCGCCGTTGGCGCGATGGCGGGCCAGCCGCCCGCGGACTTCGGCATGGAGATGGTCGCGGCCTTCAAGAAGTCCATGTCGTTCGCCACCTTCAGCGCCGACACTGTGCCCGTACCCGACCGACGCGCTGCGACCACCGAACTGTTCGCTGCCGCGAATCGCGGCGAGCTGAAAGCAGTTGTGCACGAGGTGCTTTCTCTGGAGCAGGCTGTTGTGGCCCACCGGAAAATGCAAGCCGGCGAGGTGTTCGGCAGAATCGTGCTCGCACCATCGGGGAGTTAGACGACGCCGCGACATCAACGCCCACTCACGCCGCTGATCGCGCGTTGCGATGCGCGCTCATGGCTCCCCTTCATGTCAAGAGGCGGCTGAGAGGCGAGGGTTAGGCTGGGTTGTGGCAGGTTCGGGTTGTGGCTTGTCCGAAGAGCCGATGTCCGGGGTCAGGTCGGTCACGCTGGAGTGTGGAGTCGTCCCGGGGTGCCCTCCCGGGCCTGTCGCTTCTGTGCCTGTCTGGTCGTGCACCATTCGTCGATAGACCACATTGGATAGTCGTCGTTTGAGTGCGCGCATGGCTTCCATCGAGGTATTGCCCGCGGCTTTCTTCGCGTCGTAGTAGGCGCGTCCCTCTATGGTGTTACACAGTCGGGGATCTGTCCACATTGGGCGGAGCCGTGGTCATGAACTCATGGACGCCGGGCGTGCCCGTGCGCCGGATCGGCGATGTGTTTCTGCTCGAGGCACCGTCCTTTGTGGAGGTTCTCCACCGCGCGCCTACGAAGCCGAGCCGCTCACGTCACCGTGAACTCATCGCCTGTTTGGCGTTCACACGGGCTCAGTCGGCGTCGCATTGCGACCGCCTGGTCAGGTCTATGGAACTGTTTGTCGAATCGGTGAGTGAGCGCGTTGGCAAGACGGCGGCGCAGTTCGGTCAGCCGCTCGATGCGCTTGTCGAGCTCGGCCAGCCGCCGGTTGGTGATGTCGACGATCGGGCAATCACCCGGTTGCTTGAGCGGCATGTCCAGGCCTTCGACCACGGCCTGGACATCACTGATCGTCAGGCCTGCTGCCAGCAACTCCCGTACGGTCCGTAACCGGTGGACGTCCTCCTCGTCGTACTCACGATGGCCCGATGTCGTGCGCCGCGCCGCGAGCAGCCCTCGCTCTTCGTAGTAGCGGAGCGCTCTCGGGGTAAGCCCCGCCGCTGCCGAGGCTTCGCCGATCCGCATTCCTGGTCCTCCCCTGGACTTACAGCTCCACAAGCACCGCACCGATATGGCGCCCTTCAAGCAACTCGCACAACGCACGAGGTGCCTGATCGATGCCTGACAGACGCATGTGGGGGAAGACAAGCGTCTTATCGCGGAGCCCACGACCGAACTCCCGCATCGCTTGGGGAGTGGCGTCGAGGTGGTCGCTGCCCGCGATGCCGCGCAGTGTGATCCCCCGCAAGATGAGTGCGCCCGTGTCGATCGTGACCGGAGCACTGAAGCCACCCGCGGTCTGGCTGGACATCGTGCCGATGAGCGCGACGCGAGCGCCGCGTCGGGCAACCGCTAGAGCGGCAACCAGTTGCTCGCCGCCGACGTTGTCGAAGACCACGTCGATGCCATCCGGAGCCGCCGTGCGCAATTGATCCTCGATAGCGCCCTCACCCCGGATAACCACGGCGTCGTACCCCAGTTGCCTGACCAGGTACTCACCCTTGCGCCGGGAACCGGTGCTGCCGATCACCCGCGTGGCCCCACGCAGCCGAGCGAACTGTCCCGCGAGGGAACCGACACCACCCGCAGCACCGGTGACGAACACCGTATCCCCACTCCGCACCTCGGCAGCCCGCACAACGCCGAGCCATGCAGTCAACCCCTGAGACAGGTGCGCACCCAAGTCAGGCAACGAGTCGACGTCAGCACGCCGCACATCAGCCGCGCCGACGGCGGCGTACTCCCGCCAACCATGGTTGTGCGCGACGAGATCGCCAGGACTCAAGTCAGCGTCCGCCGAAGCGATCACTTCGCCGATGGCCGGTCCCCACAAGGTTTGACCTGGCTCGTACGCCGGCATGGGCAAACCGATGTCGCCATCCATGAGCGTACGCATCACGGCGGTGACGCTCATCATCCGATTGCGGACAAGCACCTGGCCGGGACCGTACTCGGGAACGGGAGCCTTGACGACCCGGAGGTGATTGGTCCTGAACGTCCCTTCCGGACGGGCAGCGAGACGCACCTCACGATGGACAGTAGGAACAGCAATGGTCATGGCGCCGACGTTAGGAGTTGACGTTTACGTCAAGTGCAAGCCGTGCAGCCCTCGGAGGGTTGTTCCCGCAGACGAGCGAGTACCCGGTCGAGAGCACGCCGCACCATGTCGGGCACGCCGTCGCGCCGCAGGTCGGTCAGGGGCTGCATGTTGATCCCGCCGGGAGTCATGTGCTTCTCGGTGAGTGTGGCGAGCGAGTCGGTGCCCTGTAGCAAGGACCGGCCCAACTCGCCGAAGATGTGCGTGATGTAGCCGGTTGCGGCGTCGTGATCGACGCCATCCCGATGGGGAACCGTCCGAACCAGTTGGGCCGCCTGTGCCCGCCGGCGCACTCACATGCCGCTGGTCGAGCGATGTCCGGTCATCGGGTGATGTCTGTGGTGGATGACGGGTTCGGTGTGGTCACACCGCCGTAGTTCACCGCGCCGAATCCGACGACGGCGACGAGGCAGGTCGCGGTGGCGGCTCCGGACACCCATGTTCGACCTCGACGGTGCCTTGTCGGGAGTGCGGGGGACGCGGCTGGGGACCGGTTCGTGGACAACGTGCTTGCGGTTACGGCGAGTATGAACAGCAGCGTTCCGCAGACAATGAACACGTCCGCCAGGTTGTAGCGAATCGGATCGAGCGGAATGAAGTCGACCGCTCCGCGCACGCTGCCTGGGGCGGTCACGTAGTGCAACCCGAGGCGGTCGAGCAGGTTGCTGAACCAGCCGCCGATCATCAGACCGCCGGGAACGAGAACGACGGCCGGTGGTCGGCGGTGTATCAGGACGAGTGTGGCGACGTTCAGCAGTCCGAAGTCGATTAGGTCGAGCAGTGCGCCGGTGGTTGGGTCGGCGTACCACTGGCTGATCGTGTCTCCCACGAAGATGTTGCCACCGTAGTTGATCTTCACTAGAGGCGCGTATCGCCAGGCCCACCACTTGCTGAGTTGGTCCACCACGATGACCGCCGTTAGCAGACCGAGTACCGCCGGTCGGTGTGCCAACCCGCCTTTCCTGGTCGCTTTGGCGGGGCGGGCAGCGGCGGTTGTCGAGTCGTAGCTCATGATCGCGTCCCCTGACGGTCGCTTTCAGTGTGCTTCTCACTGCCCAGGGTGACTGACGTTGGTTGCGGAATCTTTACGGTCGGTGACCGTCTGTGTGCCAACTGGCCCGGAGCCGGAAAGGGCCAGCGCCTGCTCGCCCGGCAGCAACCGCCGATTGCGCCGAGTGGTCAACGTGTAGTCAGAGGTATGGCGCGACCGAACATCCGCACATGCCGCGACAGGCGAAGCCTAGGCTCACGCTCGGTCACATGACTACGACAGGCGTTGATGATGTTGTGCTGCGTTTAGCCACGTCGGCGTATCTGGGCAGGTACACAGGTACCTCGAGAGTCCACTCGGAGTCCGACCTGCGGATATACCTGTCCTGGTGTGGCGAGCGGAACCTGGCGCCACTGGCAGTAGAACGCGCTCAGGTGGAGTTGTACGTGCGGTGGATGCAGGAGGTCCGCCGGTTCAAACCCTCCACGGTGTCGCGGCGGATGGCGGTCGTGACCGGCTTATACCGCACCTGCGTCATCGACGCCGTCCTCGAGCACTCACCCGCCGAGTACGTCCGCCGCCCCCGGGTCCCTAACGAGTCACCCGTGCTTGGGCTCTCCCACCTGCAGTTCGAAGCGGTCCTGGCCGCGGCACGCGAGTCGGCCAACCAGTTCGACTTCGCCCTGGTCGCGATGCTCGGCCTGCTCGGACTCCGCATCTCCGAAGCCAGCGGCACCGATGTCGAGGATCTCGGTGAAGAACACGGCCACCGAGTCCTGCTCGTCCACGGCAAAGGCGGCAAAGAAACCCTCGTACCTCTACCACCCGCAGTCGGACGCCCCTCGACCAGGCGATCGACGACCGACTGACAGGGCCAATCCTGCTCGACCGACAACTCAGACGCATGGACCGGCACTGCGCCACCCGCCGCCTGCGCCACCTCGCCCGAACCGCGATCGTGCGGCTACCGCGACTGCACCCACACCTGCTCCGGCACACCTACGTCACCACCATGCTCGACGCCGGCGTCGACCTCCGCGACGTGCAGATCGCCGCCCGACACGCCGACCCACGCACCACCATGCGCTACGACCGAGCACGCAAAAACCTCGACCACCACCCCAACTACATCCTCGCCGCCTACATGGCCAGCGCCACCTGAAACCTCTGCGCCCGCACATGCCGATGAGCGGTTGATCCACTGAGGACCGCCGCCGCCCGGCATTCATTCACCGCTCGCTGGGGGCGCCGTGACGGGTTCGAGCAATGCGGCGGTCGACTGCTGGTGGAAGTGGTGGGCCCAGTCCAGCGGGGTCGCGTCGAAGCGCTGGTCGCGGAGGTTGGGGTCGGCGCCGAGGTCCAGCAGCCGGCGGGTGAGCTCGACGTTGCCGTCCATAGCGCTGTGGTGCAGTGCGGTCTCCCAAGCCTCTTCGACCGGCGCATCGCCGCGCCCGTAGGCGTTCACGTCGAAGCCGAGCTCCGCCAGCAACGTGACCGTCTCGATGGGCGCCTGGGTCGCGGCCCACACGATGAGCCCGGGGCGGCTGCGGCGGGCTTCGGTCACGGCGTCGGGGTGCTCGGCGCGGATGCGGTCCAGGGTGGACCGGTCGGTGCGGAACGCCGCGGCGATCAGCTCGCGCACCGGGTCGGGGCCGGGCGGTGCGGCACCCTGGGCGAGGAGGTAGTTGGCGATCTCGGTGTCGCCGTTGAGGTGGGCCAGCTCGACCGGTGTCCGGCCGTCGCCGGGGCTCCACGCTGGCCCGTCATCCTCGAACGGCGAGCGGAAGTCGACACCGTGCTCGACCAGCAGCCGTACCCGGGCGGGCTGGTGGTGCTCGACCGCCCAGCGCAGCTGGACGCGCAGCATCTGCGCGGGTGTGCCCAGCTCCCCGATCCGCGTCTTCCACGGGCCGCCGTCGCCGGTGCCGAGCCCGTATTCGAACAGCAGCTCCAGGTGCGAGTTGTCCGGTTCGAACATCCGGTTGTACAGGGTCTGGGCATCGTTGGGATCGGCGCCCGCGTCGAGCAGCAGTCGGCCTAACGCCGGCCAGTGCGGGTGGCGGGGCTGGCGCCGCTGGCCCAGCTCGCCGTGGCCGAACACCCCGGTCAGCAACGTGAACGGCGACGGCAGGGCGTCGAAGAGGTAGCCGTCGTTGGGGTCGGCGCCGGCGTCGAGCAGTTGCCGGGTGACCGCGAGCACACGCTCGGCCGACACGGCTGGGTCGAATCGCGAGTAGACGAGGTAGTACAGCGGCCGCCAGCGGAATGGGCCACCCCGCTCGGCCACCCGCCGTGGCTGCTCGGCGAGCAGCCGGCCGACATCGTCCGGGCGGGCAGCCGCCGCAGCTGCCCAGATGTTCCCGGTGGTCAGATCGGGATGCTGCGCGAGCAGTTGACGGGCCCGCGCCCAGCGCGCCGGTCCGTCCTCGCGGCTGTAGGTCAGGCAGGCGAGGCGGCAGAACTCCTCCGCCGGGTCGGCCGCAGGCGCCGCGCCGAGCCCGGTGTTCTAGCCGTGTTCGGCCACGGTTTCCAGGTATCTCGCAAGCCGGGGCCAGCTGGCGAACCCGTATTCGCGGGCGACGACCAACTGCGCCCCGCTGAGCTGAAAACCGCTGGCGTCGTCGGGCATGCCATCGGGATGGTGGCGGGCCAGCCGCGCGACGGCGTCGGGGTCACCGGCCCGGACGGCCCGCTGCAGGGCACGGGCCTGCCGGCGGAAGCTGTCGAGGTGGGGACGGTCGGGCATGCCCAGGGTCGGCACGATGGTCTCCTCTCGTCTGCCTGATGTCCGCTCAGTCAGGCCGAAAGGAGAGCGATGGTGACACGTGGTGCACACGCCAGGTGGGCTGAGCCCATTCCCGCGGACCGGCGGCTTCCTGGCAGCCGCCGCCACTCTAGCCCAGTAGCGGGGGTAGCCCAGCCGTAGTGCAGTCGGTGAAGCGCGACTCGAACCCCCGCCGTTCGACCAACTCGCAGCGGCGGTCCGGCCCAGCACCGCGCTGAACAGCGCCTTCTCCAGTGACTCGCCCGCTCGGCCTGAGGCTCCGGTCCGGTTGATCCGACCTCCTTGGTCGCTGACAAGCAGAATGCCGCTCGCTGCGTCAACCAAGATCAGGTCCACGCATCTGCCGCTGGTCGAGCGTTGCCACGCCTTCACATGCTGATGTGGTCCGGGGAGCTTGCCGAAGTGCCAACTGGCCAGGACCGAGAGGTGACATGCGGATACTCTGGATTTAGGGGGTGTTCCGATGGGCGTGAATCGTAGATATGTCCGGTTGTGGCTTTCGTTAGCCGGGATTCTGCTGTTCGCAGTGGTCATGGCGGTTTTGGAGGCTCGCCTGAACAAACCCAAGGTTCGGCCGCCGATCGAGGAGAATGCGGCAAGAGCAGTACTTGATCGGACAGTCCAGTTGGCTCGAGACGGGCGCTACGAAGCGATCTGTGAGGAAATCCCCGATTACCCGAACGGGTGCAGGCATCTGCTCGATGGGGCCAAGGAGGCCAAGTGGTGGCCTGGTTCGGCCAGTCCAACCGTTGTCGGGGTAACGGGCGCAGGCACCTCGCGAGTGCTGTTGCATCTTGAGGGCACGCGTGCCGACGGCACCTTCTACACCGCGGACTTCGACGTGCAGTGGGATGAAGTGAGGGGATCGAACAGGCTTGTAAGCACACTTCCGATCTACTGGTCGGGAGTGCAGATTCGGTCCTGAGCCTGAGTCCCCCTACGATTGGTGCTGTTGGATGGGGAATAGTCATCCTGCTCTTGGCGTGGGAACCCCGGCACAGACCGCAGCTTGGAACACACGCACATGCCGATGTGCGATCGCGCTGTGTGGTCGTCGGTCGGTGCTCGACGATCGTCGTTGGACGCACGGCCAATGTGCCGCGAGGCTCATCATTGGCGTGGGATAGGTACGCCTGCGGAGCGGAGTTTCATCTCGGTGAGCGCCGTCAGCCGGGCTGAGATCGGTGCCTGGTCCTCCCGGTGGTTGTTGATCAGCCTGTACTGGGTGGAGGCGTTGGTCCAGGCATGCATCCCTCTGGGAGTTCCCAGCAGCGTGGGGTTGGCGAGGTAGTGGTCGGCCATGGCGGTCGCGAGTTCTTCGATCCTCGGGTCGTCCGGTTCCCAGGTCTCGGCCTCCGAAGCGCGCTTGGTCAGGTCGATGTACCCGGGGTCGTCGAGCCGGTGTTCGAGTTGGGCCAGGAAGTTGTCGAAGCCCTCCGGCACTAGCGCCCGGGTCAGGACCAGGGCCTCGCGTTGGGCTGCCACGTAGTCGGGATTGAAGCCGAGGGCGGACATGCGGTCCAGGATCGCGCAGGCGCGGTCGGGCAACAGGACCCGGTCGCCGCCGGTAAGCCGGTGCAGCGTGTCGCGCTGCGCGATCAGGTCCGCGATCCGATCGGTCAGCCGCCGCTCAGCGGCGGCAAGGGCGGCGGCGAACTGCTCGGCGTCGGCGTCGAGCAAAGGTCCGATCTCGGCCAGCGGTACGCCGGCGGTGGCCAGTGTCCGGACCTGGACCAGCCGCAACAACTCTGCCGATCCGTACCGCCGGTAACCGGAGCTGTCGCGTTCCGGCTCCTCGACCAGGCCGAGCTTGTGGTAGTGCCGCACCGTCTTCACCGTGACGCCGACGAACGTCGCCGCCTGCCCGATCGTGACTCCGTGCCTCATCTGTTCAGCCTGCCTTGTGCAAGAGTTCGGCACCTACGCATCCCCAAGGCCGAGCATGAGCATGTGGACAGGGCACAGGTGTTCAGTCCGTCGGCTGAGCCGGTTCGGCCTGCCCGCCGCAGAACACCTCGTTGACGAGCCTTTGCTGGGCGGCCGGCATCGCCGCGGCGGTGGACAGGTCGGCGTCGTCCACGTAGTTCAATGCGGCGGTCAGGGTCCTGCTGCCGTCGGGCGTGCTGTACATCAGTGCCACGTGGCCGGTCTGGCCACCGTTGTGCGTGATGATGGTGCCGCCGCAGTCGGTTTCCTGCACGAACACCCCCAGGCCGTAGTCCATCTTCGGGATTCCCGTCGGACGCGGCGTGCACATCTCGGCCAGCTGCTCGGCAGGCAACAGCTTGCCGCCCATCAGCGCGGAGATGAATGTGGCCAGATCCTGGATGGTCGAGATCATGTCACCACCGGTGGAGACCCAAGAAGGGTTGTAGCGGGTGATGTCGATCGTCTTCTGCTGGCCGCCGTCCTCGTACCGGTAGTAGGCATGGGCATGCGGCTGCGGGATCTCCGGCGAGGCGTCCGGCACCACCGTACCCGACAGGCCCAGCGGCCCCAGGATCCGCGACCGCATCTCCTCGGCCAGCGAGCGGCCGGTGACCTTCTCGATCAGCAGCCTGGCCAGCACATAGTTGGTGTTGGAATAGCTCCAGCCCGTCCCCGGCTCGAACCGCGCCGGCCTGGACAACGCCAGCCGGACCAGCTCCTCCGGCCGGTAGGTGTGGAATCGCTTGTCCACCCACTCCTCGCCCGTGGTGCCGTAGGGCACGGGGATCCCGTGCGCGATCGTCCCGTCCTCGTAGACCTCGCCGGTGAAGTTGAACAACCCGCTGGTGTGCTGCAGCAGCATCCGCACCGTGATCCGCCGATCCACGCCGTACTCGGGCAGATAGTTATCGACCGCGGTGTCCAGCCCGACCTTGCCCTCGGCCACCAGCTGCAGCACCAGGGTCGCGGTGAAGGTCTTGGTGTTGCTGGCGATCCGGACATGCCCGTTGATCGGCGGCTTCGCGGTCCCGCCCAGGTCGGCCCTCCCGGCGCTGCCGACCCACTCGCCCCGCTCATCGTGCACGCGCAGCGTCACCCCGGTGAAACCGGAATCGACGATCTCCTCAATCGCCTTCTGCAGCTCCGGGCGATCCTGCCCGGCAGCGTCGAGGGCTTCGGTGCCCGTGCGGGTCGTGATGGTCATGGTGCTGCTCCTTCAGATCAGTTATGCCCAGGCCGGTGTATGTCGTGCCGCTGACGAGCGTGCGCCTTGACCCAAGGTCAACCTCAACCGTGATCTAGCGCACTGCCAGTTCACGATTGGGTACGGCTTCGGAAGGACGAGGGCGCCGTTACCAGCGGTCGCAACGCCGATCCGAAGACCCACCCGACTCGATCTCGGTGCCTCGCGGCACCACCATTCGCCAAATGTCCGCTCATGCCGCTGGGCGAGCGCTGAGCAGCGGCGCCCTCGACGGCTGCGGAGTCCGCAATGGACGATCTGGTCGAATGCAGGTTCTATGGGATGCGCAATGCATGGCGCCAGTGATCGGTGACGGTACGGCGCAGCCGTGCGGTGTCGACGGTTTGGTGGATCGAGGAGGCGTTATAGCCCGATTCCGCGTAGCTGGCCGACGATGGCGATGGCGACGTCGTCGGGGTCGGCGTCCGGACGCACGTCGCCGTTGGTGATTCCGACGGTGATGTCGGAGCGCAGGTCGGAGCGGAATGCCTCGTCGCGCTCACGGAAGATCGGGGTCAGTTCCGAGGCGGTGGCCGCTTCGGCCCACAGCAGCAGGAAGGCGTGGTGCATTACTCCGGCGTCGCCGAGGGCACCGAGGTAGCCGTCGATGAGTCGCAGGAGCCGGTCCAGTCCGGGCGGGAGGTCGGCGAGCCCGGGCACGAAGCCGGTTTGTGTACTACGGGCCAGTCGCTCGACAAGGGCCTGCTTGGACCCGAAATGGTGGTGACGATCCCGCGGCTGTACCCCGCCCGTTCGCCGAGTGCCGCGAGTGTGAGCGACCGAACGCCGTCGTGGACGACCAGTTCGGCGGCGGCGTTGAGCAGTGCGGATTCGGCCTGGTGCCGGCGCTGCTGCTGGGTACGGCGAGTGGCGACCATGTCTGCAACCTACCAGTTAACTTGCGTGTTGCCCAACAAGTATGTGAGGGTAGTGTCTGACCAAGCTGCCGCCGGAGGCGTGAATGATCGAGATCGATGACCGTGACCTGGACGTGCTGCTCGCAGAGGATCCAGGTGATCCAGTGGTGATGCTGAACCTCCTGCGGTTCCGTCCGGACGGGGGCCGCGAGAGCTACCAGCGTTATGCCGAAGCGCTCGGCGTCGGCATCAACGCCCGCTACGGGCTCCAGGTGGAATATCTGGGTACTGGTGGGCGTGCGCTGGTGGCCGAGGACGGCCAGGCCTGGGACATGGTCGTATTGGTGCGTTACCCGAGCCGGCAGGCGTTCGCCGACATGATCCGCGACCCCGAATACCAGGCGGTGACCCATCTGCGCACCGAGGCCCTCGTGGAGGCGGTGCTGCAGCCAACCTCGCCGATCGAGGCGTGAGCGCAGTGCCAGCGGTGTTCGTCCATGGCAATCCTGAAACGGCGGCGGTGTGGGATCCGTTGCTCGCCGAGCTTGAGCGCGCCGGGTCGGCACGTGCCGGGCTGATCTGCCTGTCGCCACCCGGATTCGGCGCACCCCTGTGGGGTTCCAATACTGTGCGCTGCGGCCTTGACCAGCAGTGATCGCGAGGGTCGGCTGTAGGGCATGATCGTGGAGCGTGGGGTTGCGGCTGTTGTATCTGATCTTTATTCGACTCGGTGGCTGGCTCATTCTGCTGGGTCGCTCCTCAGCGGCCAAGGACGTCGAGCTGCTGGTGTTGCGGCATGAGATCGCTGTGCTGCGCCGCGCGAATCCTCGCCCTCGGCTGGACTGGGCAGACCGTGCCGTGCTTGCCGCCCTGATAAGGCGACTGCCGACCATGCTGCGCCGACATCGGCTGGTGACGCCGGGCACGCTCCTGCGATGGCATCGGCGACTGGTCACGAGGAAGTGGACTCATCCGCACCGATCTGGCCGCCCTCCAATCGACGACACCGTGGTTGCACTGATCGAACGGATGGCACGAGAGAACACTGATTGGGGATACCGCAGGATCCAGGGCGAGCTGCTCAAACTCGGGCATCGAGTCAGCGCCTCGACCATCCGCCGAGTCCTCCAGCGCCTGCGGATATCACCAGCACCGAGCCGGGACTCCAACACGTCATGGCGGCGGTTTCTGCGGACCCAGGCGACCACCATGCTGGCATGCGACTTCTTCACCGTCGACTGCGCGGTCACTCTGAAACGGATCTATGTGTTCTTC
>JOAA01000063.1 GCA_000720375.1 Rhodococcus rhodnii
ACGTGGCTGGTGCGGCCGCGCTGCTTGCCCAGAAACATCCCGACTGGCGATCCGGCACACTGAAAGCGTCGCTCACCACGAGCGCCAAGGACGTCGGCGTTTCCTGGTACGAGGGAGGCTCCGGCCGTCTCGACGTCCCTGCTGCGCTGGCTGGCAAGGTTGTGGGGCCACCGTCGGTGGCGTTCGGTCGGCTGTCCTATCCGGACGGTCAGGCCCCGGCGACGCGCCAGGTGACCTACACCAACCTCACCGATCGGGACGTGACACTCTCCCTGACGGTCTCGGCTAAGCAGTGGAATGGCGACCAGGCACCGGCAGGTGTGGCGTCTCTCGACCGGGACACCGTCGTTGTGCCCGCCCGAGGACAGGCGAAGATCGGGGTCAGGATCGACCCCACGATCGGCCCTGCCGGAGCGTACAGCGGGTTGATCACAGCCACCGAGACCGGCGGGACGACCGTCCGGACGCCGATCAGCTTCTACGATGCTCCCGAAACGTACCCGCTGACTGTGAAGATGGCCGACTCCCGGGGCAACGCGCCCGCGCAGAGGCTGCTGACTGTCGTGCGTGACGACTACGACTGGACCAACCCGACCAACAACGATCCATTCATCCCCCCGTACTTTTACGTGTCGGTAGCCAACGGAACCGGTACCGTCGAGGTTCCGCGGGGGAAGTACTCGACCACTGCCGTCGTTGTCGAGCAAGCGGCTGACGTTCGACGTGCCACTCTGCTAGGCGCGGCGGAGGTCCCTGTTGACAAGCCGAGCACCATCGCGCTGGATGCCCGTACGGCCGTGCCTATGCAGGTTGAGACCAAGACGCCGACGGATACCAGGGAACGGTTCACCGCAGTGCAGCGCTACGTGCCGGGAGTGCCTTGGTCCTTCGCCAGTGGTGTGCTCACTGGGCCTGGTTGGCAGGTCTACATCACGCCCAGCGCTGCGGCGGGGCACGGAACAGTGGGTTCCCAGGATCACCTGACGCTGGGGCAGTCTCTGGTCGACCTCAATGTTCGTACGCCCCAGCAGTTGGCGCTGCACCCGCTGTACGACGCGGTGAGCATGGCGGGCAAGAGGGCGGGCCAGTGGGAGTTGCCGGTGGTCTCCGTCGATTCGGCCAACCCGGCGGGGTTCGCGGCGGCGAAAGACAAGGTGGCGCTCGTCCGAGTGGGCACAACCGGTGTCGCTGATGCCGAGCAGTCCGTGCGAGCGACGCAGGACGCCACCACCCAGGCCGGCAAAGCAGGCGCGGTGGCAGTCCTGACCTACCTCGACGCGCCGAGTGCGCTGCCCGTTGTGGGAACAACCGACGATCAGGTACCGCTTCTGTCGTTGAGTCGGGAGGAAGGCCAGCGACTGCGCGAGATGGCTGAGCGGGGCGGGGTCACAATCTCGATCACCGTCCGAAGCAAACCCGAGTACATGTACAACTTGTACTTCCGCGATCGCAACGGGGTGCCGGCGCCGCACGTCAACCGGGTTGATCCTGCCACGCTGGTGGCAGTGGACACCCGCTACCACAGCGACAAGCCCGACAACTTCTTCACCAAGAAGTGGTTCGCGCTGCCCACGGACGTCCCGTCCAGCGTAGCGCTCATCGGAACACAGTTCCGCGGCCCTTCGCAGTGGACGGAATACGTCGGACCAGCCGACAACAAGGTGTTCTGGAAGCGTTTCGTATTGCAGATGGCACCGACCAGCAGCGGAACGCCCGACGTCGCCACGACGTTCAGCATGATCTCCGAGGACGTGTTCGCCACGGCGGGCCTACGGCCACAGGAACGCTGGTTCCAGGCCCCGATCCACAGCGGCGCGGCCACGTACAAGGCCGGTGGCTTCCCCTTGCTGTGCTCGCTGTGCCGTGACAGCATGGGTAACTTCATTCCCGCCGCCCAATTGATGGATTCCACCCACGGGCACTTCGCCGAGCCGTGGCAGGCCGGGCAGTACCTCAGCAAGGTCCGGATGTATCGCGGCGGCCAGGAGATTCCCCGCCAGGTCGTCGACCCCTCGTTGCCGATCCCGCTGTTCCACATCGGTCAGGAGTCCGCGCGCTACCGGCTCGAGACCGTGGACGAGTGGCCGGCGAAGCCCGCGTACGGCTGGCCCAACGGGGCGGTCCACCGGCTGACCCCGAAGACCACCACGGTGGCGACCTTCAACTCGGCGCCACCGGCCAGCGCCCTGCCACCCGGCTACAAGTGTCTGGGAACCCGGGCAAAGTGCGCCTTCCAACCGGTCATCCAAGTCGACTACCAACTCGGCCTCGACCTGCTCAACCAGGCACCTGCCGGACGTACGTTCACGTTCGACGTCGGCGTCGGGTCGCATGAAGGCGCGGAATCGGCGGGCCGGATCACCGAGTTCCGGTTGTGGTATTCGACCAATGACGGCACCAGTTGGCAGCGCGCCCAGGTCGTTGCCAAGCGGAACGGTCAGTACTCGGTTCAGATCGCGCATCCAGCGCTCAACCAGACGAACGGATTCGTCTCGCTGCGCGCCGAAGCGTGGGATGCCGCTGGCAACCGGATGAACCAAACCATGCAGCGCGCCTACGCGCTGACAGCAAATCCTGTCGGCTGACAGGGCAGAATGACACTGTGCCGCGCAACGCGTGACTGCCGTTGCGCGGCACAGTCATCAGTTCTTCAGCACCGGCCGGGTGTGGCGGGCAGTTTGACGAAGTCTGTTTTGGTGCATCCGGTGAAGTTGACGTGGGTCAGCGACAGGCCGGCTGCGGCGTCGGCGGGAGTGAGCGGCTCTGCCGGTGCACCCCTCAGAAACAGCGTGGAATAAGTGGTCGCCGCAGCGTCCATCACCTCGCCGATCCAGTTCAACAGCGCGATTCCCACACTGTCAGGGATGTCGGCACTGGTATCGAAGAACTGGTCGGGAATAGCGCCGGTGAAGCTGGTGCTGGCCAAGAGGTACGCCGAGCCTGGCGCCAGCAGGGTGGGTTGCGGGATCACGGCGACCGGGACGATCCGCGTGCCGACGTTGGCCAGCACAAGGCCGCTGATGTCAACCGTTGCGGAGCCCCTGTTGCAGAATTCGATGAACTCTTTGAGAGCACCATCCGGATCCGCGCCGCGGGTGGCGAATTCATTGATATACACACCGGATGGGATGCTGGCGGACTGTCGCTTCTGCTCGGCCGCGTTCCCGGTACCGGCTGCACATGGCCCGAGCATGGCCATAATTGTCGCGGCGATGGCGGCAAGTGTCCGCCTCATGGCACGCTCCCTCGGCTCGTCGAAACGCTGTGGAGCTCGGGCCGTCGGGGTGGCCCGAGCTCCATGCGGTTGAGTTGTTGTTGATGCACATGGCGACATGTGCGAGGTGCCTCGATCACGTTTCTTCAGGGCATCGAGGGACCCTGTGTCGGACCTTTCCATCCCGGGCGCACTGCGGGAAAGAGGCCGTTGGCGCGGCCTCGGTGGCTTCGATTTCGATCTTATTTATTCCCCATTGGCTCGGATTTGTTCGGGCTCATGTACCGGTCCTGCCCGCGTCGGCTTCTTGCCCTCCACCGCGAACTTGGTGCTGCGTATGTCCCGGCAGAAAGTGCTCCTGGACTCGGAAAATGAGGACGAACGTGACAGGCAGCGGTTGCATGGGTTGGTGGCAGGCCACATCCGGCCAGTGGTGAGCGGGCCCGAAGATCCGGGCAGCCGACCTTCTTTCAGGGTGCCAGATATGACCTCGAATCGTTGTGGGACAGGTGCCACGGGCCGCGATTGTCCTTAATGATCTTTGGTCGCAGGCTTCTTCACACCTGTGTCAAGTTTCAGGCTGCGGGTGTGGGTCGGGCGCGATCGGCGTAGCCGTCGACATGACGATCAAGTGTGCGCAGGGCCCGACGTAATTCGAGCGGGGCTTGGGGTGGTCAGCGGCAGTGAGCGGGATGAGCAGCCGGTTGTAGATCTTGGTGTAGAACACGGCGATGTGGATGCCGTCCTGGGTGACGACGTAACGGTTGGTGCACGGAAGGCGGATGAGTCGAGGCGTCGTCGCGACGGACCTGGTAGTGATCCGTACAACCCGGTCTCGTTCTTGGCGAACTGGAAGGTTTCCTCGACACCCCAACACTCCCGGCGACTCAGACAAGCTCGGCCGACGAAGTCTACGGCCGTTCAGGTCCACTGCGGACCTTCCTGGAAGAACACGGGATCGGGTATGTGATGCGGGTTGGGTGCGCGTTCACCGTCGAGGTGGCGCCCGGCCGACGGATGCGCGCACCAGCGGCGGTGGCAGATCTGCTCGGTGAGCGGCTCGAAGGGCGAGCGCGCCTACGCCCTGGGGGCCGGGATCTCCACCGCCAGCCCTCGACACTTCCTGCTGGTGCGCAAGCACCTGCGCACCGGCGAGCTGGCCTACCACTACTGCTATGTGCCACCCGGACAGCCGGTCACCCTGATGACCCTGCTCCGGGTGGCGTGCCTGCGCTGGCCAGTCGAGGAGGACTTTGAGTTCGGCAAAGACCACTTTGGATTCGAGTACTCGTAGGTCCGCCTTCGCACCGCTCTACTACGGCACATCGTACTGATCACGGCCGCGCTCGCCGTCTGCGCTATCACCGCTGCCCAAGCCAGAACCCGCAAGTCCGCCCCGCCCCTGCCCGTCGCTTCCGACGCCGACCACCCGAGGACCCCGGCCTCATCGCCCTGACCGTCGCCGAGATCAAACGCCTGTTCAACCTCGTCACCCGCAAGCTGCAGGCCGAACCCCATCACGTGCACTGGGTCTGGTGGCGACGACGCCACCAAGCCCGCGCGAAATGGTTCCACCACCGCACCCGACTCCGCCGCCAAGCAACCGCTACGTGACAACATCAAAGTGTGGCTGCCCTACTACGCGCTCGGAGGAGCCACGCAAATGGCCATCTATTTCGTCAGTTGCGGACATTAAATTAACTTCTTCAACAAAGACGCCCCACAGAAGAGGTCACCTCGGAAGACATATAACCGTGGAAAGGAAACAAAGATGCCGACGATCAGGCCGCGAGCCATAGCATCGCTCGCCGCAGTCTCTGCGATGCTCGTCGCCCTCGTCACCACGGTTGGCGCGCCCGCATCCGCAACGGAGGAAGCCACCACCGGACCACGGCAGGGCCCGATAGTGCAGCGGACAGACCAGCCTTTCCTCCGCCAATCGCCGCCGTACTGGCGTATCCGCAACGGGGCTCCCGCCCAGCACTGCCTGCACGCCGCCGCCCCACCCCTTGTCGACCAGACACCCTGTCCCCCTTCCCACCCCACGGATGGGAACTCAAGTGGGTTGGGGGACCTTCTACCAGCTTCGAAACCAGGCCACCAACCAGTGCCTGCGCCGCGTCGCTCTGGATGTGATCCAGGCGCCCTGTGCCTTCGTCCCAGAGCAGGGGTGGGATCCCATCTGGCTGGGACGAGACGGCTACCACCAGCTCAGGAACCAGGCTGCCCCTCAGGTGTGCCTGCGCTGCGAAGAGGGCAATAACGTGACGTGGCCCCCTGCGCCGGGAATGACGCGCGTCAGTGGTGGAAGTTCATCGAACCTAGGCCATGAGGATAGTTCGGCGATAGATGTGACAGACGCGGAACCCCGCCCGCAACGGCCGGGGTTTCGCAGCGAACTACTGGGCAGCTCAATATCTGTCCGAAAGTTCAGGTCGACCTCGCGGTGCGCGATGGTCCAGTCGCCACAGACCAGGACCTCGCGGCCCTCGACAGCGACCTTGTCCCGCCGCTCGACAGACGAGGTGGGGCAGGAACGCCGCCATGAAGCGTTGCTTCTCCTCCTGCCTTGCCATACCGACGTCGCCGCTGGGCAGGTACAGGCTGCCGACCGTCAGCCCGGCAGGACCACCTCGACATACCGGCCGCTGCTATCGAACTCCCGCTCGCCGAAGCCAATCCGCACCGCCTCCGGCATAGCCAGCGCAGTCCTTGACAGCACCGAGACAGGCATTCAGCCCTGATACAAGATCTCAAAGTGCGGCTGCCCAAGTAGGCCGAGGGCTTCTGTCCACCACTGACCTTGAAAGGTCGAGGTCGTTGTGGAAGAACGCGACCACGCCGAAACCCAACGTGGTATTCGCCTGGGCGACTTCGTCGCCCAGGCGGTGCGCCAGGACGCGGGCCTGCTCCAGCAGACACCGCGCGGTGGCCAGGTCGGCCTGCAGCAGGGCGAGCCAGCTGCCGGTCCTCAGGGCGGCGGCGCGTCGCGGGCTGGGCTCCGGGGCCAGCGCCAGGGCTTGGCCGAGCCAGTAGCGGCCCTCGGTGTGTGTGCAGGAGCGGACCCAGTAGTGCCACAGGGCGGCGTCGATCTCCAGCCGGCCCGCGCCTGGCCGGGTTCGGTCAGGCAGAATTCCAGCGCGGCCCGCAGGTTGGGGTGCGCGCGCCACAGCCGGGCCAACCACGCCAGCTCGTTTGGTCCCAGCCACTCCTGCTCCGCCTGGGTGGCCAGGCAGCGGTAGTGGTCGCGGTGCCGGGCGCGCACGGCTGTCAGCTGGCTGGACGCCGCCAGATGTTCCTGGCCGTAGTGGCGGATGGCCTCCAACATCCGGTAGCGCGCGGAGATGTTGGTGCCATCGTGGGTTCGGGTCAGGACGGACTTGTCCACCAGCGCGGCCAACCAGCTCGAGGACGTCCTGCTGGGCGACGCCTGCGCCGGTGCAGACCGTTTCGGCCGCGTCCGGGTCGAACCCGTCGGCGAACACCGACGCCCGCGCCCACAGTCGCTGCTCCGCCGGCGAGCAGAGCACGAAGCTCCAATCGATCGCCGCCCGCAGCGTCTGCAACCGGGCATCGCGACCCGGCTCCCGGTGGCCAGGAACCCCAGGTAGTCGTGCAGCCCGGTCAGGATCTTGGTCACCGGCATGGCCCGGACCCGCAGCGCTGCTAGCTCGATGGCCAGCGGGATGCCGTCCAGCCAGCGGCAGATCCGCGTAATCGCCGCGTGGTTGCCGGCGTCGACCGTGAACCCGGGCCGGGCGAGCGCGGCTCGCTCGGCGAACAGCCGCACCGCCTCACCCTGTGCGACGGTGCGGGCGGTCATTGGCTGTTCTGGATCTGGCACCGGCAATGGCCGCCGCACCTCCAGCAGGTGCTCCCCGGCCGTGCGCAGGGCTTGCCGGTGGTGGCCAGGATCCGCACTCTCGCCGCCGCGGCCAGCAGTTGGCTGGCCAGCACTGCGCAGACGTCCAGGAGGTGCTCGCAGTTGTCCAGCACCAGCAGTAGCTGTTTGTCGGCCAAGTGATCTGTCAGCGTATCCATGACAGGAACAGCGAGCCGATTCTGGATACCCAGGACGTCGGCGAGGGTGGGGCCAGCAGCAGCGTGTCCTCGGTGAGTGCGGCCAGCTCGACCAGCCACACGCCGTCCGGGAAGGCCTCGCGCACCTAGGCGGCTACCCGCAGTGCCAGCCGGGTCTTGCCGACCCCTGCCACCCCGGTCAGTGTGACCAGCCGCGCCCGCCGCAGCAGCCGCGCCGCGTGGGCGATCTGACAGCGGCGACCGACAAAACTCAACACGGCAGGAGCAGACGCAGTCTCGACAATGGCCATCAAACGCCAGCCAGACCGCGAGCTGAGCCACGAGAGTTGAACACCACCGGTACAAACGCGGTGGAGCTCGGGCCGAGGGGCGGCCCGAGCTCCGTGCGGTTGTAGTTGTTGTCGATGCACACGGCGACATGTGCCAGGTGCCTCGATCACATGCTCCAGCCCGTCGAGGACCCCTGTGTCATCAAACCATTCCACCAGGGCCATTCTTCAAGAAAGTGGCCATTGATGCGGCCCCGGTTGTATCGGTCTGCCGTCTCGCCGGGTTTTCACATCGCCCGGATTTCGTTCGGGCTCGTGTGGTGGCTCGGCATGCCACGGGGGCCGCTGGAGTACGGCGGCCATCAACCGGTACTTCCTGGCAACGGTCGCAGCCTGCCGCAGGCTGGCCTGTGGTATTTGGAGCACGTGACTCAGCCAGTACAGCCAATGACCCGTTGGAATACGTTTACCCCGTTCCCATCTGGATATGTCGGAACGCGTAACCGTATCCCGGCCCGAGGCCGCGATCAGCGCATCGGCCAGCTCGCGCTGGCTGAGCTTGTGCCTGTGCCGAGCCGACCTGATCAGCTCAGAGATTGACTCAGGTGGCTCTTGATCATGCACGTTCTGTTTCCTGTCCCGATTGGTTTTCCCGCTGAAGCTCTTCTCAAGCCTGGTTCATCGGCAGCAGTTGAGGTCGGCAGGACTTGCGAATGTGAAGCCCATTTCCTGGATACCGTCGACCACCTCGCCGAGGCGCGACGTGCCCAAGTACGGGTGGTAGAAGAAGCTCGCCACGCCGTCACGCACAACCGCGACACGGCGGGCGGTCGCGAGGATTTGGGCGGGCAACCGGCTGCGGTTGTCATCAGCCTGCGTCAGGTCGACGTAGCCGAGTGACTCGGGTATCACCACGGACCCATAGACATCGCGTACCAGGAACGGGAAGCTCTGGCCGTAGATCCGTGAGTAGTCGGGAGTGCCAGAACCGCAGTCGCCGTTGTGACACCACCCGGCGGCGTACAGACCATTGTCGTAGCGAGCCGCGAACTGGTCGTTCACCACGGTGTAGTCGATGGCAGAGCCTGCATAGTGCGGGAATTCGAAGATCTCAGGCGTCTCGAAGCCTGCCGCCCAAAACTCCCACTTGGCCGCTCGTAGCCGGCTGGTCGCCCAGGATCGCGAGTCTTCGGGCACCGGACCGACGTAGTGCAACTCCCCCTTGTCGTCGACGCGCACCCGATAGAACTCGAAATCATCAGCACTGACGCCGTTGTGCGGATTGGGGGTGTCGCGGTACTGGTGGGTATAGCCATGCATGATCAACTTGCCGCCCTTGTCCTGCATGTACCGCAACGCCGCGACGACTTTGGGTGCATCGACCAGGGTCCTGTCCGTCGGCTTGCCGTTGTTGTTCACGCCGTGCGGGTCCCGATATCGCGGATACACCGCGACCGAGAACGGCACTCGGCGGTCCGCCAGGTAGTCCGCGATCGCGCGCAACTGTGCGGGATCGTTATCCGGGCCCACGTCCTCGATGCGCACGAGAGCACGCTTGCGGTCCGGGGCGGTTGGGTCGGCGTGCCGCGCCAGTACGTCAGCCGCGGCGAGATAGCGGTCATCCGGTCCGGTGTACGTGAACGGCACTTCGCCGAAGTAGGTCAAGTGCTTAGAGCGCACGATCCACGGGAAGCGGTTGCCATCCGATCGGACTGCCTCCGCCACCGTGCGCGCCTTGTCGGCGTCCTCGATGCCGGCACGCACGATGCCTGAGGGAATCGCGGCACGGTCACGGGTGAAGTCCACGTCCCGGTAGCGGACCGTTGTCACCTCGGTTGTGTCGACGCGGCCTGGCCGCCAACCGAACCGGGTCGCGAAGTTCGCACTACGTTCGGCGAGACGCCAGATGTTGTCGAACATCCACGCGACCGGCGTGCCGCCTTTCAGCACATCGTCCAGGAACGCCTTCGGCAACGGTTCGTCGGGGGTGGAGCCGATGTATATCACCGAGGTGTAGCCGGACATCTCGCCCGCCCGGTACGAACGGACGGGATGCATGGTCCACGCGCTGTTGTGGGACACGAGGTTTCCGGCCATCACAGCGTAGGACTCGCCCAGCCAGCCATACATTCCACCCGTGTCGTACAACACGAGCGTCCGCCGACGGGGATCGGCTCCCGGAGCGGATGGGTAGGTCCGTGTGCGCAGTGGGGCATCCGTGGTCGCTGGACTTGTCGTGGTGTCCTTGGGATCGGGCCGTGTCGCGGGTGGTGGGGCCGGCAGGACGGGCCACTGCCAGCCGCCTGACACACGGTTCGGCCGCGGACGGTGGTTCTCCGGCGTCACGGTGCTCCCGGGCGCGCTGGGGGCCGCGTCGGCCACGCCGGTGAACGTGATACTCAGCGCGACGAAGATGGCCGACAGCCGACGAACGGGACGGCGGATTGTCATGGGTACTCCTGTGATGGTGTGATTGCGCCAGTCGTGGCTCACCCGGTTGCATATGTCCAGATTGGACAGTCGGGTGTGGACCTCAAGTCAGCGGTGGCTGGCGTCGGAGAGAGACACGAACCGGTAGCCGGCGGCCGTTATGCCGTCGATGAGCCGATCGAGTGCCTCGGTGCCCAGATAAGGGTGGAAGAAGAAGCTCGCGATTCCGTCGTCGACCACACGAAGCGCCCGGGCGGCGGAGAGGACTTCCCCGATGCGGTGATCGAGTTCTACGGCGTCGGACCACGGCGGGATGTAGCCGAGGTTTTCCGGTACGACGACCGCGCCGTAGACGTCACGCACAAGGTACGGGAACGCCTGCGTGTACATCCCTGCCGGGTCTGCTTGCGCGATGTCGCCGCATTTGGTCGAGCACCAGCCCGGGAAGTAGGTTCCCCGGTCGTACCGGACGCCGAAGGTCTCGGTCGCGGCCTGGTATCCGGCGGCGGACGCCGTGTAATGGGGGAACTCGAACGCCTCCGGATCAGGCAGCCCGACCTGCGCCAGTTCACCAAGGGCAAGGGCGAATCGCTCGCTCGCCCATCGCACGGAGTCGCCGGGTACGGGTCCGAGGAGCTCGACTGCGTTCTCGTCGTTCAACCGCGCTCGGTAGAACTCGAAGTCAGAGCCGCTGGCTCCGTCGCCGAACTGGTGGGTGTACCCATGCAGCACAATCGTTCCACCGCGGTCGATCATGTATCGCAGTGCCCGCACCACTTCCGGGCGGTCCACGAGCCGTAGCTCGGTCGGTGTCCCTGAGTTGGCGATCCCTTTTGGATCGCGGTAGTACGGGTAGAGGGCGATCGAGAAGGGCACGCCCCGGCTGTGGAGACGGTCCGCGATCTGCTTGAGCTGTACGGGGTTCGCTGTCGGTCCCACGTCCTCTAGCCGCACCAGCGCGCGTGCCTGCTGCGGCGGCGACTGTGAAAGTGTCGCCCGGATCAGGTCCGCGGCTGCGAGATACCTGTCCGTCGACCCCACATAGCTGAAAGGTATTTCGGCCACGTAGGTCAACGTTCCTGAGCGTACCGCCCAGGGGGTTCGGCTGTCGTCGTCATGAATGCTCTCAGCGAGAACCTTGGCCTTCGCGGTATCCAGCAGGCGGGTGCGTACGGATGCGCCCGCCTGGGAGTCACGGCTCAGTCGTACCCCTTTGTAGTCCACCCCCACGATGGCTCGCTCGGCCCAGCCGTCTGGCCGCCAGCCGGTCCTCACCGCGTATCCACTGTCACCGTCGAACAAGCGGTTGATGTCGTATCCCAGCCACAGCACGGGTGTCTGGCCCGCGCGGACATCGGCCAGGAACGCGTCTGGAAGCGGTCCGCCGTCTTCGGGCCCCACGTAGACGACTGCCGAGAAGCCCGTCATGTCGCCCGGCTGATAGTTCGCGGCCTGACGCAGTTCGAAAGCGCTGCTGTGCGAGACGAGGTTGGCGGCTTTTGTCCCATAGACCTCGCCGCTGGTGACCGGGCCGGGAGTGGAGGTGTTGTACAGCACGAGTGTTCGGCGGCCCTCAGGGGCACCAGGAGCCGGATCGCCCGGCTCGCCGGCGAGCGATGCCGAGGGCACGGGTTCCCATCTCGGTTCGGCCGACAGCAACACCGGTGCCACTGGCTTTGAGGTCATGGTCAGCACTCCGCAGATGACTGTCAGTACGCCAAGCAGCAACCGCAGCCATGCGGGTCCCCATGCGGTGCCGGTGGATGACCGCATCATTCGCCCCCTGCGGCCGCGGTCCGAAGCATCGGCGGGGCCGTCGAATCGGCACTCTTCAGGCCGAGCAGGCTGGCGATCGCGTGTTCGGTCCGGTATGCGGCGAGCCCATCGCCGAAGGGGTTGACCGGCCTGTTCTCCGGCGGTAGCGGCGGTTTGTTCAACAGCCGCGACGCGTGGTCCGCGATCGCCCGGGGATCGGTCCCGACGAGCGTCGAGCAGCCCGCCTCCACGGCTTCCATCCGCTCGGTGACGTCCCGCAGGACCAGGACCGGGACGCCGAAACTGGGAGCTTCCTCCTGTACGCCACCGGAATCGGATGCGACCAGCTGAGCTATCGAGAGCAACCGGCAGAACTCGATGTAGTTCAGTGGTGCGGTGAGGTGTACCCGGTCCACCCCGGACACTCCGGCCATGATCTGCTTGCGTACGTCGGGATTCGGATGGACAGGCAGCACGACCTCGACGTCCTTGTGGCGTTCCAGCACATTCCGCAAACCCGCCAGTATGCCTGCCAACGGCTGGCCCCAGGACTCCCGGCGGTGCACTGTGACCAGCATCAGACGGTTTTGTTTGGAGCGCACCCGGTTCTCCACCGCGGCCAGCCTGGAGTCGCTGTATGTCATGGGACGGCCGGCGATCGAGAGCACGGCGTCCACCACGGTGTTCCCGGTCAGCACCACGTTCGGTCCGGTGATGCCCTCCGCCTGCAAGTTCTCCACGGCGCGCTTCGTCGGAGCCAGGTGCAACGAGCTGATCTGAGCGAGCAGCTTGCGATTGGCCTCTTCCGGAAACGGAGCGTGCAGGTCGTGTGATCGCAGCCCTGCCTCGATGTGCGCGACCGGCACCTTGCGCCAGAACGCGGTCAGCGCCGTGGCCAGGGCGGTCGTTGTGTCCCCCTGCACCACGACGATCGAAGGATTCCGTTGCACGAGTTGCCGGTCGAGCACTCGCACGAGTTCGCCCAGCAATTCGGGCTGGCTTCCGGTCGGGCGCTCGATGCGCAAGCGGACGTTGGGACGCAAGGCGAACGCGTCAAGGGCTTGCTCGAACATCGACTCGTGCTGGCCGCTGGCCACCAGGACAGGGCACATCCGGCCACGCGTCAGCATCGCCTCCGCCACAGGCGCCAGTTTGACCGCCTCCGGCCGGGTCCCGCCGACAAGCATTGCTTCCGGTTTGTGTGCGGCAGCGGCCATGACAGGACGGGGATTCTCCATAAGGGTGATCCCTGGCCTGCTCCGAACAGCGCAGTCCATTCTTACTCCCGCTCAGTGAATCTTGCGCGAAGTCGTCGAGAAGAGTTGCTCGAGACCGTGCAAGGAGGTTGAGTAGTAGCGGTACGTAGAGCTTGCCATGCTCTCTGAATCGACGCAGCAAGTTATCCACTCACTAAAAGGATTGTCAAGATGTCGACTGCTTTGGTCAGTCGGGTAGGAATTCCGGTCTCTCTTGGATTCGCTTTTTCGGCAGGTACTGGCGCTGTTCAAGGCCTTGGGCATACCGTCGTCATTGTCGCGACCTTCCTGGTCCTGCGCAGGCTATCCCTGCGGTTGCGGGCGGCGATAGGCGAATAAACCGAAAATGAACCTTCCCGCATTGATGCTCGGGCTTTTGCTCGCCTGGCCGCTCTACAATCTCGTCCTTTCTGTTCTGGGCTTGAGAACTCCTCGGCCGAGTTCGGCCATGGCGGCGGAACAATCAATTTTCTGGCTGGTGGTACCGGCGCTCAACGAAGAGTTGGTCATCGCAGGCACCGTCCGGGCACTGCTCGCTCTCGAGGCATCGGACGCCCAATTACGTGTGCTGGTGGTCGATGACGGCAGCACGGACGGGACACCGGCGGTGCTGGCCGGCATCGACGACGAACGTCTGGTCGTGTTGCGGCGCGAGCCTCCTGACGCGCGTAACGGCAAAGGACCTGCGCTCAACGCCGCGTATCGGTTGATCCGAGAGGTCGCGCAGCGAGAGGGCACCGTGGATCGCACGGTCATCGGAGTCATCGACGCGGACGGCAGGGCCAGTCCCGGCATCGTGCCGGAGGTGAGCCGCTACCTGGCTGATCCTGCCGTCGGGGCAGTGCAGTGCCGGGTCCGTATCCGCAACCGCCACACCCGACTCGGCCTGCTGCAGGACGTCGAGTTCGGCTGTATCGCCGACTCCGCCCAGGTGCTGCGCGATGCGATCGGCAGTGTCGGGCTGGGCGGTAACGGCCAGTTCACCAAGCTGTCCGCGTTGATGCTGTTCGGGGACTCGCCGTGGTCGTCCTGCTTGGTCGAGGACGTCGAGCTGGGGCTACGCCTGCACCGGGCGGGTATCCGAATCCGCTATGTCAGACAGGCAGACGTGTCCCAGCAGGCCGTGGTCGACGTACGCCGCCTGGTGCGGCAGCGCGGTCGTTGGGCGCAGGGAAACCTGCAGTGTCTGCGGCACGTGCCCGGTCTGCTCGGCTCACAGCGCGTCACCAGTCTCGGATTACTCGACTTCCTGCACTACCTGATCACTCCGTGGCTGGTGCCGCCGGCCTCGGTGGTGGCGCTGATCTTGCTTGGCCTGAGCGTCTACGGCCAGTTCGGCGAACTGGTCCCGACTCCGCTCGTCGCGAGCGTGGCGGATATGCCGGAGTCCTTGGCCATCGGAGTGACCGCGCTATTGCTGCCCGGGACGATCTGGGGCCTGGTGCACTGGTTGCGGCTGCGGGACGAACCGCTGGGACGCTGCCTTCTCATTTCACTGAGTTACCCGGTGTTCCTCCTGCTCGGCGCCGCCGGGAGTTGCCGGGGGATCGCCCGGCACCTCGCTCGTCGTGACGACTGGGCGAAGACCGAGCGCGTTGCTGAGAAAGCTTGACGTTCCCGCAGCTCAAGCGGGCATGCCCAGACAACAGTTCACGGTTGGAGAGCCCCGGTCCATCAGCCGGGGCTCTCCTGGCGATTGGAGTTCAGATGACCAGGACCCGGCTCGCATTGCATGGCATCGCCCTGGTGGTCGGTGCCATGGTGGCCTTCGGGGTGACCAACTGCTCGGCACGTCCATCGTCCACCGGTCCGAGACTCGACGGCTGGCTCATCACTGTCTATTACACAGCTGTCGAGAGTTATCACGTCGATCCTGCGGAATCCGTCCGCGGGTGCTCGCGACTCGAGTGTGAGCGTGGCGACTCGCCGCTGGGCGAATATCCCAAGGGCTTCGTCGACGCCGTACAGGCGGAGGGCACCGGACGTATTACGAGTGGCCCGAACGCCGGGCGTTACCTGAACTGGTCGCACGATCTCGGCTATTGGTTGGACGATGCCCCACGAGATTCTCGCGGTCAGCGCCTCGAACCATTCGTCAGTGCTGCGGCCGACCCCGGTGTACTAGCAGCCGGTACGAATTTCACGATCGCGGAGTGCGGCACACTTGATTCGGGAGAAAAGCCACCCGACGAGGTGTGCGAGCGAATCCGGTCGGCTCACTGGACGGTCCGGGACGAGTTCACTCCCGGCTTGGGCGGGCCTCAGCACATCGACATCTACATCGGTGAAGAACAAGGTCCCGATTTCACAGCCAGTCCGTGGTACTTGTCACTCAAGAACGCCGTGATTGCGCTGCGTTGAGATTCTCCAGGGAGCACCTGTGGACGATCAGCGAAAGCGCCACCTGGTGCGATTGTCGCAGAAGTACCTCGTCAACCCGCCCGCCAGGCTCGCGGTGTTCCTCGGACTCGCGCCGGGGCACACAATCATCGAGACGACCGGCCGCCGGACCGGGAAGCGCCGCTGGACCGTCGTTGGTGTTCTCCAGGACGGCCCATCGCTGTGGATCGTGGCGGAGCAGGGCCGTCACTCGGACTATGTACGGAACCTGGAAGCCAATCCATTGGTGCGGGTGTGGGTCCGGCGTGGCTGGCGGAGTGGCGAGGCCACTGTGGTGAAATCGGACGACCCACAGGCCAGACTGGACGCGTTCGAACGGCCTTGGCACGCGAAGGCCGTTCGGCGGGCCGGTACCTCATTGCTGTCAGTGCGGATCGATCTCACCGGGCGATGACGTCGCAGCAGGACCGGCGTCGCGAGCTTTCTTCAGGCTCTGGCAATTGAGTCCACACGCTCAATCGCCGGAGTCTCCTACTGTCGAATCGTGCCGTGAATCGTGCGAAGGCCCATCACGCACACGTCGCAGAGTTCGCCGGTCTGGTGCGAGCCTTGCGCGGGGAAGCCACCGAGAGCGCGGAACGGCACCGCTTGCGCTCCGCACAAGGTCAGAGACGCCTCACCGGTCAGCGGTTCATCCAAGTGCGTCCGCCCCGGAATGATCACCACGTGGAGGATCGGCGGTTCATCCGTGCCCAGCGCCCACACCAGTTCGGACAGCTGCGGGACCCGGTCCGCGTCAGACATGCTGCTTTCCTCTCAACATCCACAGTAGAACGTGGTGTCCGCGTCTGTCGTCGCGTCGCCTGATCGCATGCTGAACATCTGTTGCGGTCGTTGATGAGGTTGCCGTCGATCAGCACGCACACGGCGCCGCAGCGGGCGAACCACAACGGAGTGCCGTCGAACTGGATCGAAGGCGCGTCAGAATCCACAATGTGGGTCAGTTGCCGGAACACACCCGCGCCGAGCATCGTATAAGTCCCTACGCCGAGTAGATGGAGTCAGGAAGCGATCCGCCGGGTTGATCAACGCACACCGCACATCGGTGAGATCGAGGCGGACCGGGTGGCCGCCAGGACGGCCGTCCACGGTGGCAGGTCGCGGCCGACCGTCGGCCCACTCGCCCACCGAACCACGCCGCTGTCCAACCGCGAGGGAGGCAGCGGGATGAAGGCTCCTAGCTTCTGCAAACGAACGCCGAGGTGACTCAGGGCACTCAACGTTCTTGTACTGATCGAAGTGGCGGGCCCGGTGAGGAATATCCAATCCGGGCAGTCGCCGGGCAGCGCGATCACCGGGCCGGCGAGCATCTGCTGGGACAACAGCGACTGAGTCTCGACGCCGAGCTCAGCCCGCATGACGATGGCGTTCACGTTCTCCGAAACGGCGAGTACGAGACGCCTGGTCGCGGGATCGACGCCGGTCGGCCAGCCGTAGAGATGCTGGTAAGCCATGGCCCTTGCCACTGCACCGTCCAGAAGGGACGCTTGTTCGTCGAGGCGAGAGACACTGCCAGGCACAGTGAAACACCTTCCTCGTCTTCTCCTTCGCTGGCGTCGTTTCTCGTCAGCGGTTACTGGTGGAAAACCGGCTGCGGTGGAACCCGGCGGGGGACAGGAGGCAGCGAGTCCCACCGCGGCCGGTACCGGACGGCTCGGCGGAGTACGTCACGCCGTCCGGTGGTTTTCGAGTGCCGAATTCGAGGGCATGTCAGCCTGGATGTTCGTCTGCGTCCGGCCCAGACCGAGCCCGCGTGCGCCGACTGTCTCCAATGCCAGACGTAGTACGGGATCTGGCGGGCGCCCGCGCGGACGTCGGTGCGCCGCAGTGGTTTCAGTGCTGGACCGTCTGGTGAGACGGTTGGCGATCGCACGCGACGCGACACCTATGCCGACCGTGCCGACCGTGCCGACGATGAAGTAGTCGAGCACGATCTAATCCCGTCGCTGGGGCTGGGATGCGGTGAGGCCAGGGACCCGCGCCAACCCAGCCTCACCGCGGCTGGGATGCCGGGCGGCGACAGACAACACCCGAGGGGAGGAGACGCCGCTGTGCCGCCCGGCCGCATCGGTGCCTGCCCTAGCGGGGAACGGAATCCCGGCACCGGAGGTTTTTCCATATTTGCGTGTGTTGGTCGCTTTTCGAATCGCCGTGTGCAGCTGGCGTGCCTGCGCCGTCGTGAAGTAGGCGATCTCGCCGTGCGGTAGGGTCAACGCGATCATTCCGTCGATACTCGTCACTCTCACGGAGCAGCGTCGTCCGACAGCGTCTCGACAATTGGCCGCCCACTCGATCCGAATCATCTTGCACTCTTTCGTGCTTACGTGCGATGTGAATGTCAATTCGAAGGCAACAGAACACGGCCCTCCGAGAGTTCGCCCCGGATGACGCAACATCGTGAACTTCTGCGCCTCCGGCCACTATCCGGCCGGTCGTTTGATGTCGTCCTACAGTGTGTCTTGGAATGTACGGCGCTGTACATCGCCCATGAGTGTTGTCGAAGCATTAGCCTGACTGGCCCTATCGCAAGTCAGCACGTCTGGTGGAAGCTCCGCAGCGGCGAGAGGAGTGACCAGGTGACATCCGACTACAGCCCCACTGTCCGGCGCCGGCGGCTCGACGCCGAACTGCGGCGCCATCGGGAGATGACTGGTAAGAAGATCGAGGAAGTCGCCGAATACCTTGGTTGCAAGTACCCGAAGATATCTCGCATCGAGAATGGACATGGCTCCATCAGTCCTGGCGATGTCCGTCTGATGTTGGATTTCTATGGAGTGTATGGTCCTGAAGCCGAACGCCTGATCCAGCTCGCGAAGGATTCTCGCGTGAAGGGCTGGTGGCACGGCTATGGTGATGTACTACCGGAATGGCTCGCGACCTACGTCGGGTTGGAGGCGGAAGCCTCCGCGAGTCATGTGTACGAGGGTGAGGTGGTTACCGGACTCCTACAGACACGGGAATATGCTCGGGCGGTCACGCTGGCGACCGTGAACGGAATGTCAGCGGACGGAGTCGACCGGCGGGTGACGCTGAGGATGAAGCGTCAGGACAGGCTGCACGACGAGCGGCCGATCGAATTGTGGGCAGTGCACAGTGAGGCGGCTCTGAGACGTCCGGTGGGTGGTAATGTCGTGATGCGGAATCAGCTTCGTCACCTCATGGAACTCGCGGAGCTGCCGCACGTCAACATGCAGGTGCTGCCCATTTCCGTAGGCGAGCATCCGGCGATGACCGGCCCTTTTACGATCCTCAAGTTTCGTGAGGATGCCGACCCTGACGTCGTCTATCTCGACACCCCGGTCGGCGGTCTCTACCTGGAGAAGGACAACGAAATCACGGACTACACGCGCATATTTGACCAGCTTCGGAGGCTGGCGACGGATCCGGAGGTCACCATCAGTTTCATCCACAAGATCGCCAAGGAGTTGTAGTTGATCAGTCAAGAAATCGTGATACCGAAGGACACGATCTGGCGAAAGGCCAGCCGTAGCGTTGGTGAAGGCGCCTGCGTCGAGGTCGGCCCGTTTCCTGGTCATACCGCGACGCGGGATTCCAAGAACACCTCCGGGCCCGTGCTGGTGTTCGGCGAGGGCGAGTGGACCGTGTTTCTCGAGTCCGTGAAGTGCGGTCTCTTCAGCTAGTTGTCATGTCAATCCTCCGGGGCGTTCTTGAGCCGCGGAGATAAGCGTTGCCCGGCGCGGGGACAGGACCCGCTCCGACGCGCGCAGGGCGCCGGGCACCACAACACTGCTCACCGTCTATTGCTCGTATGCCAACCACCGGCGGGCATGCGCTGGTCGGGGCCCGGGTCTATCTGCCCGAGGACCAACTTGCCGATGTGGCCCGCCGGGACACGGCCGGCGTCCCCGAGGATGTGAGGTTTCGGGCCAAATCCCAACTGGCCCAAGACATTCTCACCGGCATGATCGCTGATGACACCATGCCGCCATGGGTCGCGGGTGACGAGGTCTACGGCCGCTCAGGTCCCTTACGGAAGTTCTTGCAGGACAACGGGATCGGGTATGTGATGCGGGTCAGGTGCGCCTTCCGGGCTGAGCTGGCCCCCGGCCGGCGGATGCGCGCCGACGCCGTCGCGGCCACTCACCTGACCAGCTGCAAGCATCAGCGGTGGTGGGTAGATCTGCTCGGTGACCGGGTCCAAAAGTGAGCGCGCCTACGCGTGGGCCTGGCTGACCACCACCAGCCCCCGGCACTTCCTGCTGATCCGCAAACACCTGCACACCGGCGAGCTGGTCTTCCACTATGCCTACGTGCCACCCGGGCAGCCGGTCACGCTGATGGCCCTGGTGCGGGTCGCCTGCCTGTGCTGGTCGGTCGAGGAGGACGTCGAGTTCGGCAAAGACCATTTCGGACTCGACCATTCCCAGGTCTGCCTGCACATCGCGCTGACCGTCGCCGAGATCAAACGCCTGTTCCACCCCGTCGCCCGCCACCTGCACTGGGTCTGGTGGCGACGACGCCACCAAGCCCGCGCCCGCTGGTTCCATCACCGCGCCCGGCTCCGCCGCCACATGGCCAGTGCATGACGAGATCGAAGTGCGGCTGCCCTACTAGCCTGATTTCTGTACGGAGGCCATGAAAATGGCCGCCTGTGCCCGTCGAGCCGAGAATGCATACTGAGATTTATCCAGAATCTTCTCTCGGGAACGATGATGCTTCAACTGAACCCAACGCCGCCAGTTGTCGAAAGGCAATCGCGATGAGTAAATGATCCCGTGTCGCGCACTTGTTCTGATCGCCATGTCAACCAATTGTCGAGATCAACGGGCGTGGTTCATGGGGCTGCTGGCTGATAGCGCGCGCCGACCGGATCGTGCCGCGGTCGGCCGGAACGCTCCAGAACAGAAAGCGAGTATCAGCCGTATGGCAGTAGTCATGACCGGAGCCACCGGATTTCTCGGGCTCCACCTGCTTCAGAGACATCTGACAGCTGGCCGTCGGGTAATCGTGCTTGCCCACGTGAATTCCCCGCCCGCTTGGGAACGCATCGAGTACTTCCTGGCGAACGCCGGAACGGAGAATGTGCCGCCTGCCTTGGTACGCAAGCTCGTCGACGTCGTTGAGGTCGACATCGCTGAGGACCGGATGGGGCTGTCACGGGAGCAGCACCAACGCCTTGCGCTCTCCGCCGAGGAGCTGTGGCATGTCGCCGCCTCCGTCACTCTGCACCGAGATGACGCGGCGGTGTGGCGTACCAATGTGGTTGGCACAGAACAACTGCTGCGGCTTGCCTCATCGACCGCGCCGCACGTACCGGTGCGCCACGTCAGCACGGCATTTGTCGCAGGACGCACCCCGCACCTCGTCACCGAGGACGACAGCCTGCACGTCATCGAATTCGAGAACACCTATGAGAAGTCCAAGCACACCGCAGAGGGCTTGGTGCGCGACTGGACCCGGCTGACAGGGCGATCGACACTCGTGCTGCGCCCGAGCATTCTGGTGCCGGGCGCGCAGTGGGCATCGGGACTGCCCACGCACACCCTGGAAACGTTGCACCACTCCGTGGCCGTCGTGACAGCGAGGACTAAACGGTCCACACCGCGGCTGGTGGTGCGGTTCGCCGGAGACCCCAGGGCCTGGATCAATCTGCTCCAAGTGGACTGGGCCGCCGAGGCCATGATGCGGTTGGCGACGCTGCCGCACCAGTCTGGTACCCACACCTTCCATGTGACGCATCCGAATGACGTACCAGTCCTGACCATCGCCGCCGCGTTCGAGGAGCTGAGCCCGGTCCGGATCAGGATCACCCCCGCGCAGCCCGCCGAACCCACCCTCCCGGAGCGGGTACTGTACCGGCGCGTCGCGGGCTTCCTCCCCTACCTTCACCACCGCAGAAGCTTCTCCGGAACACGTCTGGCCCAGGCACTGCCCCAACTGGCGCCGCCCGCACCGATCGACCGCGGATACCTGGAGCGAGCCCTCGGCGTCAGGGCTGCCAACCAGTCGCCCGCCCGCGGGCTGGGTGGGGCAGTCCGCATGACTCCGCGCAGCGCAACCGACAACAACAGCGGGCACGGAAACGGCAGCCCAGTTATCCCGAACTGCTCGGCGACCTCAAGGTATTGACCGGACGGCGGTCCGCAGGTCTGGGGCAGTCCGCTGCCCGGCACACCCGGCCTCTTCGTGGTCGGCGCGCCCTGCTGCAAGGCGATCTGCGCGAGCACGGCAGGGAAGCCGTCCGGGTCGCCGCCGCGGTACGCCGACTCGTCGCCGGGGCCGCCCGGCAGATCATCCCCATGCCCTGGAAGGCTCGCAATGACACAACAGACCCCGGTCGCCGTGGCGGCTGTGGACTTCGTCCCACTGCCGGCCCGGCTGCGTGCTTCGGCACAACGGCACCCCGATGCCCTCGCGGTCATCGACGCCGGCAAGCGCCTGAGCTACTCGGAACTGCGGGACGCCGCACACCGCCTCGCGCACCTGCTGCTGCGGCTCGGCGCCGCACCCGGTGACGCCGTGGCGGTGTGCCTGCCACGCGGCGCGGACGCGGTCGTGGCCCAAGCGGCCGTTCTGGCGGCCGGGCTGCTGTACGTACCCGTCGACGCCGACCAGCCCGCAGAATTCTTCCGGCACGTCCTCACCACCACCGCGGTACGGCACATCATCGGTTACTCGGCCGACCTCGCCGGCTGCGTGGCCAAGCTGGGCCCCGAAGCCGATGCGGTCACCGGCATCGCCATGGATGATCCGGATGAGCTGGCGCAGCTGGCCGCCTGCCCGACGCACACCCCGAAGGCCGATCTCGCGCCGGGCGACCCCGCCTATGTCATCCACACCTCCGGCTCCTCCGGTGCGCCCAAGGGCGTGCTGGTCAACCATGGCGCCATCGCCAACTCCACCAGTGCCCGCCTGCTGCGCTACCCGGAGAGTGTGGAGCGGTTCCTGCTCGTCTCGCCGATGACCTTCGACCCCTCGCTCGCCGGGCTGTGGTGGACCCTCTCCTGCGGTGGCACGCTGCGGATTCCCAAGGCCGGAGCACACCACGTCCTCGACGAATTGCGCACCGCGCTCACCGATTCCACCCGGGCGGTCTCGCACGTCCTGCTGACCCCGTCCCTCTACCGTCGCGCGCTGGATGGTGTGCCGGTCGGGTCGTCAGGGCCGAGCCGGGTGATCGTCGGGGGCGAGCCCTGTCCCGCCGAACTGGTCACCGAGCACTACCGGCGCTTCCCCGACGCCATCTTGACCAACGAGTACGGTCCCGCCGAGGCGGCCGTGTGGTGCACCGCCGCCGACCTGGCGCCCGGCGCGGACGTCGTGATCGGTACGCCCATCGCGGGAGTGGAGGTCCTCGTCCTGGACGACCAGGGCCGGCCCGTACCGACAGGCACAATGGGCGAGTTGGGCATCGCCGGTACCCAACTGGCCGACGGCTACCTGGGCAACCCCGAACTCACGGCGGAGAAGTTCCAGCCGCACCCGCTGCGCGGGAACGAGCGGATCTACCGGTCCGGCGATCTCGGGCGGCTGCGACCGGATGGCCAGTTGGAGATCTTCGGCCGACTCGACGACCAGGTGAAGGTCCGCGGCTATCGGGTGGATCTCCAGGGTGTCGCCGCGCAGTTGCGCCGCCATCCCGGTGTCCGCGACGTCGCTGTCCTGCTGCGTGAACGCCCATACGACGCGTCGGAGCGGATGCTGACGGCGTACGTCGTCCCCGAAGCCGACCTGGAGCGCACCGGCCGGGAACAGCGCAGCGCCTTGGCCGGTGTGGTCGACGATATCGCCGCCAACGCACCGGCACGCGGCAGCGACTTCGATACCAGCGGATGGATCAGCAGCTACACCAGAGCGCCGCTGCCGGACCCGGACATGCGCGAGTGGGTCGACCGCACGGTACGGCTGCTGAGCGAGTCCAGGCCGAAAACGGTGCTGGAACTCGGCTGCGGCTCCGGAATGCTGCTGCTGCGCTTGGCCCCGGACACCAGGCGCTATGTCGGCCTGGACATCTCAGCCGCCGTCCTAGACGGACTGCGTACGGCGGTGGACCGGGCCGGCCTACGGCAGGTGGTGGAACTGGTGCACGGCGAGGCGGTCGACGCGGAACGCTTCCACGGCGCGCAGTTCGACCTCGTGGCGTGCAACTCTGTCACCCAATACTTCGCGGACACCGAGTATCTGCGCCGCGCCACCGACGCCGCGATCCACGCGGCCGGCGGCGGGCGGGTCGTCTTCGGAGACGTGCGCGACCAATCGCTGCTGGGCGCGTTTCACGCCTGTGTGGTGTTCACCCAGGCCGGCCTCGACACGCCCGGAGCGGAGCTGGCCCGGCGGTGGCGACGCCGCATGGCAGAAGAGGCGCAAATGCTGGTCGACCCACAGTGGTTCACCGGCTACGCGCGGCAGTCGCCCGGCGTGGCCCAGGTCGAAATACGCCCCCGACGGGGACGCCGCCGCAACGAGATGAACGACTTCCGATTCGACGTCGTCCTGCACACGCGCCCCCGGCCAGGCGTGGACATCGACCGATGGCTGGACTGGCCGCGGGAATCGCCGGACACCCGCACCCTGCGACAGCTTCTCGAGACGCGGCCCGAAACCCTGGGAATGCTGCGCATCCCCAACCGCCGCACCGCGGCGGCCGCGGCCCTCGCCGCCGAACTGGCCACCGGAGCCGACTGGCCAACGGTCGAACTGCACGACCTCCAGCGGCAGGCCGAGGCGAAAGCGATCGACCCCGAGGACCTGATCGACCTCGCCGAAGAGCTCGGCTATCGCTGCCACCTCAGCCGGGCCTCGGCGGCACCCGACGGCGCCTTCGATGCGGCCTTCACCCGGATCGGCGCGTCCCACGACGTCGACGCGGTACCGCGTTTTCCCACCGCACCCGCCCACAGCCGGACCATGGTCACCGAGCCGGTGCGGCAGCGCATCGTGGCCGACGCACGCGGCAGCCTGCTGCCGGCGCTGCGCCGCCACGCTGAGGCATCGCTGCCCGTCTACGAGCGTCCCGCCGCCTACGTTGCGATCCCCGAACTTCCACTGACCCACCACGACAAGGTGGATGCCGCCGCCCTGCCCGAGCCCGAGGTGGAACGGCCCCAGATCAGCACGCCGTTCACCGCACCCAACTCGGAGACCCAGACCGCGGTCGCGGCGATCTGGGCCGAACTGCTCGGCATCGACCGAGTGGGCGCGCACGACGACTTCGTGGAGTTGGGCGGCGACTCGCTGCTCGCCGCGCGCTGCGCGGTCCGGCTCAGCGAATCCTTCGGGGTGCGACTGCCCGCCGGCATCGTGTTCACCGCACCGACCGTCGCCCGGGTCGCGCGGGTCATCGAAGACCGGTTCGCCGGGGCGGACACATCCTCCGGGCCGACGGCGGACGGGATGGCGCCGAGCCCGCGAAGGCCGACGCCCCGGCTGCCGCTGACCAGTTCGCAGTCGGTCTTCTGGTTCCTCGACCACTACCGGCGCCTCGGCGGATCACGCAATCCCGACTTCGCCCTGCCGGTCCACTACCGCATCAGCGGGCCCGTCGACACCGCAGCGCTGCGCGACGCCGTGGACACGCTCGTCGCCCGTCACCAGGCGCTGCGCACCGCCGTCCACCTCGACGCCGCGGACGGCTATCAGACCGTCAACGAGGCGCGGCCGGGAACCCTGATGGTGCACACGCTCGACGCAGACGACCCCGAGAAGGCCCTGCGGGAGGCGGCAGGCCGCGACGACCGGCGGCCGTTGGACCCCGGCACGGGTGCGGTCTTCACCGTCGACCTGATCAGCGCCTCGCACACTGAGCACTTGCTGATCGTGCGCGTCCACCACATGGTCTGCGACGGCTGGGCGCTCGACGTTCTGGAGCAGGAACTCGGCGAGCTCTACCATGCCCGCCGCACGGGCCGTGCTGCCCGGCTCGGCCCGCCCCCGAACTATGCGGACCATGTGTACCGCACCGACGAGCGATTCTTCGTCGATCTCGGCTGGCGCGACTGCGAGCCCTACCGCAGCGCGCTCGGCTACTGGGAGCGGTACACGGTCGGGGCCGAGCCGATCTTCCTCACCGACCAGCACAACGCCGGCTCCCGCCGCACCGAGACCTGCGGTGTCATCCTGCCCGCGCACGAGGCACAGGCGCTGCTCGCCGTCGGCCGAGCCCACCAGGCCACGCTCTTCGCGTCCCTGCTGACCTGCCTTGCGCCGCTGCTGGCGGCCGACAGCGACGATCCGAATGTCAGACTGCTGACCTTGAACGCGGCACGCGACGAACCGGGCCTGGACCGCATGGTCGGCCTGCTGATCGACCCTGTGCTGATACGCGTCCCGGCCCCGAGCGGCAGCAGTTTCGGCGACCTGCTGCGCCACACCTCCGAGATGGTGCGCCAGACGCTGGCCAACTCGGATGTTCCGCTGCTGGCGCTGTGCGAGCAGATACCCGAACTGATGACGGTCACCATGGAGTCGCAGTTCGTGGCGTTCGAATGTCTACCCCCGGTCCGCGGCCTGGACCTCGACGGCTGCCAGCTACGCCGCAGCGACCCCTTCGAACCGGACTTCGCGGGCACCTCGTTCGACCTGCCCGTCGATCTGCTGTTGGTGGCCCGCCCGGAGGCGGACACCGTCCGGCTGGTGGCCCTGTACGACCCGGACACCTTCCCGGCCGAGTATGTGCGTGCGCTGCTCACCCGGCTGCGCGACCTGGCCGCCAACGGAGCCGCGAACCCGTCGGTGACGGTGGACTCGCTGGTCGCCGCGGATCCGTGGATGGCAGACCAACGACACCGCAAGGACGCGGAATGAGCAACCGGGTACGCGGCCACCCCGTCTACGGCGCAGTCCACGACCGGTATGGCTCGGGTGGTTCCACTCGGTCGCCCTGTCCACGACATGTCCTCAATGGACTGAAGAGCGGGGCGTGGCGCTCCCTGTGCCGCTCGAAAAGTCATCGCTGCAAGTCAAGCCGCGTAGCGGAACTCGTTGATGAGTCTATTGAGGACGCGGGTGCGTAACAGTGTGCGTGCGTCGGCTCCATGCGTTCGGTCGGGATCTGGACGAGGTTCGGGTGGTCGTCGGTGTCGGGCTTTGGTGCGGTGGTGGTGGTGCCGCTGGCATTCCGGTAGTTGTCAAGTCCACGGCACATCGGAAGAGTGCATCGACGCGAGTGTGAGCTGGTTCACCTGTTGCTCAGCCGTACCTTGCTGACGCTGGTGCGGGACACGTTCCCCCAAGTCAGGGCAAGGTGACCACCTGCGCGGCGTAGCTCAGGCCCGCGCCGAAGCCGATCAGCAGCGCGAGCGAGTCCCGCTCGACCGCTTTGGCCTCGACAAGCCGTTGCAGAGCAAGGGGAATCGACGCGGCCGACGTGTTGCCGGCCCTCCATGTGCATGCCGCGGGTGAAGTCCGGAATGCGGATCAGGTCGGCGCCCTGGCCGTCACTGCCCCACACCACCGGTCCAATCCCCGGTTCGGCCGACGGGCCGACGACAGCGGCACCGGCACCGTCACCGAAAATGATCGACGTTCCCAGATCGGCGGGATCGACCCACGCCGTCATCCTTTCGGTACCGACAACGAGGACGTATTCGGCGGAACCGTTACGCACCACATCCGCCGCGACTGTCAGCGCGTAACAGAAACCCGCGCACGCGGCGTTCAGGTCGAAGGCGCCCGCGGTGCGTGCGCCGATCCGTTGCGCGACTTCCGAGGCCACGTCCGGCATCGGTTTCTCGGCACTGCAGCTGGCGACAATCACCAGACCGATTCGCGAGGCGTCGACACCGGAATTCGCCAACGCCTGCCGCCCGGCCGCGATCGCCATCTCGTGCACCGTTTCGGCGGCGCTGGCCTTGCGCAACGACACGATGCCGGTGCGCCCCTGCACCCACTCCCCCGTCCGGCCGAACCGCTTGGCGGTTTCCTCGCTGGTGACCACAGTGGACGGCTGGTAGGCGCCGAATCCGATGATCCGGGCACCGGCGACCGCCGCGGCCTGCCGAAGGCGAGAAACTTTCACAGCAGACTCCACCCATGAGCACATCCTGGTGGCTACCAAATGAGTAAGAGCGTCATCCTCAGGTCTACGTTTTCGGGGGTGTCGCGACCGGTCTCATCAATACTGCCAAGTAACTTCTCGATGCTGACAATGTTAATGTTTGCAACCATAGTGCTACGAAATCTCAGTCTATGTTCACGCCTCGACGAACACAAGAGGCCTACTATCTGGCCCTGCGCCACATTGTCAGCATAAAGAATAATGCTTGTTCGGCTGGAACGACTGAACAAGCATTGCCGCACGGACACGATCGGAATCTCAAACGCTTGGCCAACTGGTCAACCAGTGGCCATTGTGAATGAGAACTGGCCAAGATCGGTGAGAACCTACACACATTGGTCAGGTCGATGTCTTCGAGCAGCGCGGCCGCTTGGGTGATCTCGTTGGTGCCATCGGGGATGCGCCGCTGGGCGATCACGACCGCCTGCTGCCTGATCAGCGATCTCCCGGGAATTACGGGCACCCGCCAACACCGCGAACACCAACTTTGACGTTCACCTGCCTGTCGACGGGACACCCGGCAGCGCACGAGCGGGTCAGACCGAGTCGTCGACCATGGCTTCCTGCAAGCTCTTCGGCCGCATGTCCGTCCAGTTGTCCTCGATGTACGCCACGCACGCAGCCCGGCTTTCCGCACCGAACACCACACGCCAACCGCCGGGCACGTCGACAAACACGGGCCACAGCGAGTGCTGTTCCTCGTCGTTCACGAGGACGTAGAACCGTCCGTTTTCGTCGTCGAAGGGATTCGTGTTCATCTTCGCCTCTCAGGGAGCTATAAATTTCCGCGCTTGCGCGCGAACCAAGTGATCAGCCCGGCCATTCATTCTTCCCACGAAGGCGTACCGGCCGTCGATGCGATGGCGAAGTGACTCGCCTTACTCGTAGCGCTATTCGTCGGCAGGACACCGCGCCAGGGTGTTAGTACGGCAGCCGCACAGTGATCTTGATCGGCGGGGTCATGATCAAGAAGACGGCCACCGCGTGATCAACTTCAAGGTGTGTTGGATCTCCTAAGAGTGGTGTGTTCAGCCTTGTCGAGGTAGCGCTGAAGCACCGGGCCGATCACCGCGAGTGCCTCGGGGTTGGTCATCATCGAGTGCTTGCAGTCGACCGCGTGATCGTGGATCTCACCGCAAACGAACGGACGCCATGCGGTGGCGTTGCGGATGTTGTACGTGTCCGCCGAGGCCGTGAAGAACACGATGTCGCCGTCGTAGCGGCCGGGCTCGAATCCCCGTGCCAGGTCGAACGCGCCGGTGTAGCCGGTGTGGAGCCGCTCGAAGTGCGCGGGAGTCAGCGCCGCGAAGAGAGCGGATCGTCCGCGAACAAGCTCCGCCACTTGGGCCAGGGTGATGTCGTCGCCGGGCAGGTCGATGTCGATGCCGAACTCGTCCAGCAGTTCGGCGATGTCCGTGTCGGCGGCGGAGTCGGCCGGGGGGATGAAGCTGTCCATCATGGCCAGCAGTGCGACGTCGTCGCCGAGGTCGCGCAGCCGCACGGCGGTCTCGTGTGCGATCAGGCCGCCGAGTGACCAGCCCAGCAGATGGTACGGCCCGTTCGGCTGCACCTTCTTAATCTCGCTGATGTACCGCGCCGCCGCCTGCTGGATCGAGTCGAACGCAGTGCCGTCGGTGATGTGCGGCGACTGCAGCCCGTAGAGCGGCCGTTGAGCGTCCAGGTGGGACAGCAGGCCCGTGTAGCACCAGGACAGACCGAGCGCGGGATGGACGCAGAACAGCGGGGACTTGGCTCCGTGTGAGCGGATCGGCAGCAACGGGTCCAGTGCCGCGTCGATCAGGGCGACGGACGGACGGTGGGCCGTGTCGATCCGGCCGGCGATGGCGGCTGGCGTCGGATCGACGAACATCGCCTGCACCGGCACCTCGATGCCGTGCCGCTCGCGCACGGTCGCGACGACGCGGGTGGCCAGCAGGGAGTTTCCGCCCAGTTCGAAGAAACCGTCCTGCGCGCTGACCGAGTCCATGCCGAGAACGATCGCGAACGCCTCGCACAAGGCCGCTTCCGTCACCGTCCTCGGCGCCCGGAAGTCCTTGTGGACGCTGAAGACCGGTTCCGGCAGCGCCCCGCGATCCAGCTTGCCGACTGGGTCGAGCGGGACCGAGTCGAGCACGGTGATCGACTGCGGCACCAGGTACCCCGGCAGCCGGTCGCGGGCGTGGGCGCGCAGGTCGGCTGTTGCTCCGGGGGCCAGCTTGACGTAGGACACCAGGACTGTCGTCCCGTTCGGCATCTCGTGCCCGATGGTACGGGAGAACTCGACGTCCGCGTGTTCGCACAGGACTGCGTCGATCTCGCCGGGTTCGATGCGGAACCCGCGGATCTTCACCTGGTGGTCGGCACGCCCGACGTACTCGATCTCCGGGCCCGTCGTGCGCGGTGACCACCGGACCCGGTCGCCGGTGCGGTACATCCGCTCGCCCGGCTTGCCATAGGGGTTGGCCACGAACCGTTCCGCGGTCAGACCGGGCCGCCGGTGGTAGCCGCGGGCCAGGCCTGGGCCGGCCAGATACAGCTCACCGGTCACGCCGACCGGCACCGGGCGCAGCCGGTCATCGAGGATCATCGCGGTGGCACCGCGAATCGGGCCTCCGATGGTGATGGGGCCGTCCGGCGCCATCGGCGGGCCCATCGTCGTGACGATGGTGGTCTCGGTCGGTCCGTAGACGTTGTGCAGGCCGCGTCCCGGCGCCCAGCGGCCGACCAGGTCGGGTGGACACGCCTCGCCCCCGACCAGCAGATGGGTCAGGTCGCCGAGCTCGCCGGGGCCGGTGGTCGCGAGCGCCGAGGTCGTGATGAACGCGTGCGTGATCCGCTCGGCGGCGAGCAACCGGGTGAGGTCCGTCCCGCCGTAGATCCCCGGTGGCGTGACCACCACCGTCGCCGCCCCGCCGAAGGCGAGCATCAGGTCCAGCACCGCCCCGTCGAAGCTCGGCGACGAGAAGTGCAGGACCCGGCACCCGGAACGCACCTGGAACCGTTCGGCCGTCTCGTAAGCGAAGTTCGACAGACCGGCGTGGGTTACGGTCACGCCCTTGGGCACGCCCGTCGATCCGGAGGTGTACACCAGGTACGCGGGGTGGTCGAGACGCAGTTCGACGCCGGTGACAGGCTTCGGCGACATCGATGCCACCTCGGCGGCGAAGGCCGGGTCGTCGAGCGGCAACCAGTCGAGGTCGCTGGGCAGCTCGTGGCACTGCGCCACCGTGGTCAGCCCGGTCGTGACGCCCGCGTCGGCCAGCATGTGCGCCTTGCGCTGGTGCGGGTACGCCGGATCGATCGGCACGAACGCCGCTCCGGCCTTGGTGACCGCCAGCATCGCGAGCACGGACTCCATCGAACGCACGAGTCCCAGCGCCACAAAGGTTTCCGGCCCGGCACCCCGGCCGATGAGCGCCCTGGCGAGCTGGTTGGCGCGCCGGTCCAGCTCGGCGTAGGTCAGCTCGGCGCCGTCGCAGCGCAACGCGACCGCGTTGGGGTCGACGGCGACGGCCGCGGCGAACAGCTCCCGGAACGTGACCGCGGCGCCGGGGTCTGGTCCACGGACCGCCGACGCCTCGGCGGGCAGCAGCACGTCGAGATCGCCGACCGCCCTGTCCGGATCGGCGACGGCCGCGGACAACAGCCGGACGAACCGCTGTCCGATCGCCGCGGCGGTGTCGGGGTCGAACAGGTCGGCCGCATAGGTGAGCTGGAGGTCGAGCCCGTCCCGCTCGGTCACGGTGAACTGGAGGTCGAACCGTGTGGCGCCCGCGTCGACCTCGGCGACGTCCACGTCGAGACCGGGCAGCCGCACGTCCGGCGCCGGGTCTCGCAGCAACAGCGTCACCTGGAAGAACGGCTGGTGCGCGGTGCAACGCCCTGGGTTGAGCTCCTCGACCAGACGCTCGAACGGGACGTCCGCGTGTGCGAAGGCGTTGAGGTCGTTCTCCCGCACGGCGCGCAGGAGTTCGGCGAACGAGCGCTCACCCGTCACCTCCGTCCGCAGCACCAGCATGTTGACGAACATGCCGATGAGGGGATCGAGCTGCGGAACGGTGCGGCCCGCGATCGGGGTGCCGATGACCACGTCGCCGGTGGCCGCCAGCCTGTGCAGCAGGACGGCGAGCGCGGTGTGCAGCACCATGAACAGGCTGGCGTCGTGGTCGCGTGCCAGGCCGAGCAGCGCGCGGTGCACGTCCGCTTCGACGAACGCCGTGGTCGAGCCACCGCGATGCGACGGGGATGGCGGCCGCGGACGATCGGCGGGCACGTCGAGGTGCTCGGGCAGACCCGCCAATGTCCGGCGCCAGTACTCAACCTGCGCGTCCGCCGCGCTGTCGAGCGCCTCGCGTTGCCAGAGCGTGTAGTCGGCGTACTGGACGTCGAGGTCGTCCCAGCCGGGGGCGAGCCCGTCGCGGCGCCGGGTGTAGGCCGTCATGAGGTCCTTCGCCAACGGGGTCAGCGACCATCCGTCCATCGCGATGTGGTGCAGGACAACGACAAGCAGGTGCGTGTCGGTGTCCACACGGAACAGTGCGGCCCGCAGCGGCTCGTCCACGGTGAGGTCGAAACCGCGACTCGCGAACGCGTCGGGGTCGTCGGCGGTGAGCAGATCGATGTCACCGTCCCTGATCAGCTGGTAGGGACCGTCAGCCGAGTCGGGGTAGACGGTGCGCAGCACCTCGTGCCGCTGCTGCACGTCCCGCAGCGCCTGCCGCAGCGCCGTGATGTCGAGCGCGCCACGCAGTCGCATCGCCACCGGGATGTTGTACGCGGCCGACTCCACGTCGAACCGGTTGAGGAACCACAGTCGCTGCTGCGCGTACGAGAGCGGAATCCGTTCGGGTCGCTGCTGCCGCACCAGAACCGGCCGCTCCTGTGGCACGTCCACATCCAGCAGTGCCGCGAGCCGCGCGGGCGTCGGGTGGTCGAACACGGCCCTGACGCTGGGCCGGTGCCCGGTCGCGGTGGCGATGCGGGCCACGACCTGGGTGGCGAGCAGCGAGTTTCCACCGCTGTCGAAGAAGTTGTCGTCGGCGCCGACGTGGGCGAGCCCGGCCACGTCGGCCATGATCGACGCGACCAGCTTCTCGTTCGGGGTGCTCGGCTCGCGCAACGCCATGATCGCGGAACCGAAGACCGGCTCGGGCAGCGCCCCGCGGTCGAGTTTGCCGGTCTCGGTGCGCGGCACGGTTTCCAGCGCCACCACGGCGGCCGGAACCATGTGCGACGGCAGCCGTTCGGCGACGTGGGCCCGGATCGACTCGGCGTCGGACACCGCCACGACATAGGTCACGATGCGGGCGCGGCGCACCTCCGTGTGGGCGAAGCGGACTCCGGGGCAGGCGGCGACGGCGGCGTTGATCTCCCCGAGCTCGATGCGGACGCCGTGCACCTTCACCTGGTCGTCGCCGCGGCCGAGGTAGACCAGCTCGCCGTCGGCGGTCCACCGGACGATGTCGCCGGTGCGGTACATCCGCTCGCCCGTGCCGAACGGATCCGCGACGAAGCGCTGTGCGGTCAGCCCCGGCTGTCCGAGGTAGCCGGTGGCCAACCCGCCGCCGCCGAGGTAGAGCTCACCGGCGACACCGACCGGCACCGGGCGCAGCCGCTCGTCGAGGACCAGCGCGGTGACACCGCGCACCGGTCGCCCGATGACGACCGGGCGCTCGGGAGACATCGATTCGGAAAAAGTCGCGACGATGGTGGTTTCGGTCGGGCCGTAGCCGTTGACCATGCGGCGTCCCGCCGACCAGCGCTCGACGAGCTCCGTCCCGCACACCTCGCCCGCGGGGATGAGGCCGCGCAGCTGTGGCAGCGGCCAGCGAACGGGATCGATGGTCGCGAGCGCGGTGGGTGTGAGGCAGGCGTGCGTGACCCGCTCCCGCTCCAGCAGTTCGGCGAGGTCGTCACCGCCGTAGACGTCGACGGGCGCGACCACCATCGTGGCCCCCGCGCTGAACGCCAGCAGCAGCTCCAGCACCGACATGTCGAAGCTGAGCGACGCGGCGTGCAGGGTGCGCGACTGTTCGGTGACGCCCAGCCGCTCGCGTTGCTCGGCCGCGAAGTTCGACAGCCCGCGGTGGGGCACCGCGACAGCTTTCGGCGCCCCGGTCGATCCTGAGGTGTAGATGATGTAGGCGGTGTTCTCGATCCGGATCGGCCGGACGCGATCCGCGTCGCCGACGGGAGCGCAACTGAACCCGTCGAGTTCACCGAACGTCAACCAGTCGACGTCGCCGGAAAGGTCCTGGCCGAGTCCATAGTGAACACAAGAGTCGGCGAGCATGTGCCGGATCCGGGCAGCCGGATGCCGTGGGTCCACCGCCAGGAACGCGGCGCCGGTCTTGGCCACGGCCACCGTCGCGACCACGGACTCGATGGACCTGGTCAGCCCGATCGCCACCACGTCCTCGGTTCCGACGCCGCGCGCGATCAGCGCCCGCGCCATGCGGTTCGTGCGCTCGTCCAGCTCGCGGTACGTCAGTTCGTCCGAACCCGCGCGCACGGCGACGCGGTCCGGGTGGCGCGCGGCGAAGAGCTCGGGCAACGTGACCGGGCGATCGGGACACCGGCCGCGTGCCGGTGCGAACGCGGCTCGTTCGCGCTCGGTCAGCACGTCGATATCGCCGAGCGCGATCTCCGGGTCCGCCACGACCGCCGCGAGCACCTTGCCGAACCTTTGCGCGATCGTCGCCACGGTGGTGGCGTCGAAGAGCTCGGTGCTGTAGCCGAACTCGAACCGGTCCGCCCCGGTGACGCGCAGTTCGAGGTCGAACTTCGCCAGCTCGGTGCCGAGCTCGTCGACCCGCATCTCAACGCCGGGGAGCTCCAGCCGTGGCAACGCGTGGTCCTCGACCACGAGCGCCACCTGGAACAGTGGATGCCGGGAAGCGGTGCGCACCGGCTTGAGCGCGTCGACCACCCGCTCGAACGGGATGTCCGAGTGCGCCATCGCGGCGAGGGTGGTGTCGGCGTTCGCCCGCAAGAAGTCTGCGAACGTCGCGTGGGGGTCGACATCCGCACGCAGTACGAGCGAGTTGACGAACATCCCGACCACGTTGTCGAGCGCGCCATCCCCCCGGCCCGCGACCGGTGTGCCGATCGCGATGTCACGTGCGCCGCTCACCTGGCGCAGCAGCACCGCCAACGCCGAGTGCAGCACCATGAACAGCGTGACCCCGTGCCGCCGGGCCAGATCCCGCACCCCGTCACAGACCTCGAACCGATGGATGGCGCCGTGGAACGTCGGCGTAGCGGGTCGCGGCCGGTCGTACGGGAGTGGGAGCTCGTCGGGCAGGCCCTTGAGCTGCCTGGTCCAGTAGGCGAGCTCGTCGTCGTGCGATTCCCGTTGCGACAGGGCGTAATCCGCGTACTGCACGGCGAGCGGCGCCCATCCCGGCGTCGTGCCCGCGCGACGGGCCTGGTACGCCACGACGAGATCGTTGGCCAGCGGCGCCAGTGACCAGCCGTCCACCGCGATGTGATGGATCACCACGGCCAGGCAGTAGTCCCTGTCGCCGGTGCGGAAGAGCTCGGCGCGCAGCGGAGGGTCGACGGTCAGATCGAAGGCGCTTCGGGCCAGCGACCGCAGCCGTTCCTCCACATCGGACTCAACGGTCAACGGAACCGCGGGAGCCGTGTGCAGCACCACCTGGCTGGGACCGTCGTCGCTGTCCGGAAAGACGGTGCGCAGCGTCTCATGCCGTTCGACAACGTCGGCGATGGCCGCACGCAGTGCTGGCACGTCGACCTCTCCGCGCAGACGGAGAGTGAAGGCGACGTTGTATGCGCCCGACCTCGCGTCGCGCTGGTTGAGGAACCAGATCCGCTGCTGCGCGAAGGACAACGGGATCCGGGCGGGGCGAGCCTGTGGCGTCGTTACCATGTGCCGCGACGGGGGCGCGGCGGTGATCCGGTCGACGAGTCCCGCGACGGTCGGCTCCTCGAAGATGGCCCTGACCTCCAGCTCAACGCCGAAGGCCGCGCCGATCGCCGTTGCGAGCCGGGTGGCGAGCAGGGAGTTCCCGCCGAGGTCGAAGAAGCTGTCGTCGGCTCCGACGTGCTCGTGGCCGAGGACTTCCGAGAACACCTCGGCCAGGCGGCGTTCCCGGTCCGAGAGCGGCACGCGCGCCGCGCGGAGTTCGGGTGTTGGCAAGGCATCGCGGTCGACCTTGCCGGACGGTGTCAGCGGGATCCGGTCCAGCACCGTCACCGAGGCAGGAACCATGTAGCCGGGAAGTGCGGCCCGTGCGACGGCCAGCAGATCGGCCTGCGTGACCGGCTGCGTCGTCGTGACGTAGGACGCCAACCGGTCCTGGTGGACTACGGTGCGGGCGAACGTGACGTCGGGATGGGTCAGCATGATGGCGTCGATCTCGCGCGGCTCGATCCGGTAGCCACGGATCTTGACCTGGTCGTCGGCCCTGCCGAGGAACCGGAGTGTCCTGTTGGGAGCGACGGTGACGAGATCTCCCGTGCGGTACATGCGTTCGCCCGGCTCGCCGTGCGGGTTGGCCACGAACCGTTCCGCGGTCAGACCCGGACGGCCGTGATAGCCGCGGGCGAGGCCGGGACCCGCCAGGTACAGCTCGCCGGGAACGCCATGGGGCACCGGGTTGAGCCTGCGGTCGAGGACGAGCAGCCGCGTGCCCCTGACCGGACCGCCGATGGTGACCGGCTCACCCGCCCGCAACGGCGTGCTGGCGGTCGCGGCGACAGTCGCCTCGGTCGGCCCGTACGCGTTGAACATCCGTCGGCCGACCGCCCACGCGGCCACCAGTTCGGGGCCCGTTTCGTCGCCGCCGACCACGACGACACCGAGATCGTCGAGACCGGCCGGGTCGACCGTGGCGAGCGCCGCGGGGGTGACGAACGCGTGCGTGACGCGCTCGTCACGCAGAAGGTCGGCCAGTTCAGCGCCGCCGTACACGTCAGTCGGCGCCACGACGACAGTCGCGCCCGCGGCGAAACCCATCAGCAGTTCGAGCACCGACGCGTCGAAGCTCGGCGACGAGAAGTGCAGTGTGCGAGACGAGCCGGTGACGCCGAACCGGTCGGTGATGTCTCGCGCGAACGAGGCCAGACCGGCATGGGTTACCACGACAGCCTTGGGGGTCCCGGTCGATCCGGACGTGTAGATCAGGTAGGCCGGATGGTCCGGCCGCACCCGATTGCCCATCGGTGCGGCCGATATGGCCGTGAGGTCGATGGAGTCCATGTCGAGCCATGTCACCGAATCCGGCAGCGCGGATCGGAACCGGCCCGATGTAAGTCCTATGCGGACTCCGCAGTCGCGGATCATGGCGTCGACACGTGCCCGCGGATAGCCGGGGTCGACCGGCAGGAAGGCCGCGCCGGTCTTGGCCACCGCCCACACGCACACGATCGACTCGACGGACCTGGGCAGCGCCAGCGCCACGACCGACTCGGGCCCGACGCCTTCCCCGATCAGCACCCGTGCCAGCCGGTTCGACCGCTGGTCCAGCTCGCCGTAGCTGAGGTCGGCGCCGTCGCAGCGCACGGCGACGGCTGCGGGATCGGACACCGTGAACAGCTCCGGCAACGGCACAGCGGGTTCGGCCGGATCTCCGACGAGGGAACGCGGCTCGTGTTCATCCATAATGGACAGATCGCCGACCGGGTTGTCCGCGTGGTCGGCGACCGCACGCAGGATCGTCGTGAACCGCCGCGCGAAACCCTCGATCGTCGCCGCGTCGAACAGGTCGGTCGCGTAGCCGAGCTCGGCACGCATCTCGGTGCCGACGCGGACCGCGAGCTGGAGGTCGATCTTGACGGTGCCGGTGGAGATCGGGGCGACGGCGGCGGTCACACCGGGTAGTCCGATCGCGAGTTCGGTGTCGGGTTCGACGGACAGCATGACCTGGAAGAGCGGATGCAGTGACGGCGACCGTTCCGGGTTCATCTCCTCGACGAGGCGTTCGAACGGCACGTCGGCGTGGGTGAACGCGTCGAGATCGGTGTCCCGGACGCGGTCGAGCAACGCCGCGAATCCCTCGCCCAGGTCGATCTCGGTGCGCAGCACGAGGGTGTTGACGAACATCCCGACCAGGTCGTCGATGGCAGGGTCGCCACGTCCCGCGACCGGTGTCCCAACGGCGATGTCCGTGGTCGCGCTCAGCCGGGCCAGCAGCACCGCCAGCGCGCCGTGCAGCACCATGAACACGCTGACGCCGCACCGCGCCGCCAGATCGGCCAGCGCGTGATGGGTTTCCGCGTCTATGGTCCAGGAATGGGTCGCGCCCCGGTGGGACGGATGGCGCGGCCGTGGCCGGTCCATCGGAAGGTCGAGCTGGCCGGGAAGCCCGGCCAGCCGCTGGGTCCAGTGGTCGATCTGGCGACGCAGTGGGCTGCCGGGGTCGTTCTCGTCGCCGAGCGCGGCCCGTTGCCACAGCGCGAAGTCGGCGTACTGCACCGGCAACGGCGTCCACGACGGCTCATAACCGTCCACACGGGACGCGAACGCCACCATGAGATCGCGCGCCAGCGGCTCGAAGGACCAGCCGTCACAGGCGATGTGGTGAACGACGATCGCCAACGCGTGTTCGCGTTGAGCGGTACGGAAAAGCGCCATCCGGATCGGCCGGTCCACGGTCAGGTCGAAGCCGGCTGCGGCGAACTCGGACAGCGCGCTCGCCAGTTCACGGGCAGGCACGTCGATCTCGTCGAGCGTGACCGCTGCCGGGTGAATGACCTGGTACGGGCCGTCGCCAGAATCAGGGAAGGTCGTCCGCAGGATCTCGTGGCGGCCGACGACATCCGTGAGCGCCCAGCGCAGCGCCGTGACGTCGAGCTCACCGGACAGCCGCAGCGCGAACGGCATGTTGTATATCGCGGACGCGCGGTCGAACCGGTTGAGGAACCACAGCCGCTGCTGGGCCAGCGACAGCGGCAGCCGATCGGGACGGTCCCCTGCCGACACCCTGCTCGGTCCGTCCGCCGCACGGACGCGAACGGCGAGGTCGACCGCCCTCGGCGCTTCGAACAGGTCGCGAATGGTCAGCCGGGCGCCCAGCGTGGCGTTGATCCTCGCGATCGCGCGTGACGCGACCAGCGAATCCCCGCCCAGGTCGAAGAAACTGTCATCGATGCCGACGACACCGCGGGCGAGCACCTCGGAGAAGACGCCGACCACCGCGTGTTCGACCGCGGTGCGCGGCGCGCGGACCAGGCCGGACACCTCAGTTGCGGGCAGCGCCCCGCGATCGAGCTTTCCGTTGGGGCCCAACGGCAGTTCGTCGAGCACCACGAGCGTGCGGGGAACCATGTAGTCCGGCAGCACCCGCCCCAGCGCGGCACGCAGCGCGTCCACGTTGATGGTGGCGTCACCGGCGGCGACCAGATAGCCGACCAGCTCGTCGCCTCCGTGCGCGGCCGACCGGGCGACGCACACCGCCTGTGCCACACCGGGTTCGGCGAGCAGGGCCGCCTCGATCTCGCCGAGCTCGATCCGCAGCCCTCGGATCTTCACCTGGAAGTCGTCGCGGCCGAGGTACTCGAGGTTTCCGTCGGCACGCCACCGGACGAGGTCGCCGGTCCGGTACATCCGGGAACCGGCGCGGAACGGGTTCGCGACGAACCGCTGTGCGGTCAGCCCAGCGTTGCCGAGATAACCCCTGGCGAGCTGGACGCCCGCGAGGTACAGCTCGCCCGTCACCCCGACGGGCACCGGCCGCAGCCGTGCGTCGAGCACGTAGACCTGGGTGTTCCAGACCGGGGCGCCGATCGGCACCGTCTCCGGCTCCTGGGTGCACGTCCATGCGGTGACGTCGACGGCCGCCTCGGTCGGCCCGTACAGGTTGTGCAGTTCCGCGCCAGGACTGGCTTTCTGGAACAGCCGCACGGTGTGCGGCGGCAGCGCCTCTCCGCTGCAGAACACCCGGCGCAGGCTCGTGCAGCGCTGCGCCTCGGCGAACACCGCCAGCATCGAGGGCACGAAATGCGCGGTGGTGACGTTCTCGTCGGCGATCAGCGACGCGAGATAGGCCGGGTCGCGATGGCCGTCCGGTCTTGCGACCACGAGACGTGCGCCGGCCTGCAACGGCCAGAAGAACTCCCACACCGACACGTCGAACGTGGCCGGTGTCTTCTGCACGACCACATCGGTGTCGTCGAGCGGATACGCGTGCTGCATCCAGCGCAGGCGGTTGACGATCGCCGCGTGGGACACGACGACGCCCTTGGGCTTCCCGGTCGAACCGGACGTGAAGATCACGTACGCCGGGTGCTCCGGGCGCACCGTGTTGGTGACCGGTGGGAGCCCGGACTCCTCGACGGTGTCGACGTCGAGCGTCTCCGGAAGCTCGACGGGATGTGCCGACACCGTGAGGACCAGCACCGGATCGGCTTGGCCGACCACGTGCCGGATCCGGTCGACCGGATGGCCGGGATCGATCGGAAGGTAGGCGCCGCCCGCCCGGATGATCGCGTACATCCCGACGACCAGCTCGACACAGCGCGGGATCGCCAGTCCCACAACGGATTCTGGACCGACGCCGGAGGCCGCGAGGACACGGGCGAGCCGGTCGACACGCTCGTCGAACTCGCGGTAGGTCAGGCTGGCGCCGTCGAACGTCAGCGCGACCGCGTCTGGAGTCCGCGCGACCTGCTCGGCGAACAACGCGTCCAGCGTCGTGGCGGGGACGTCGGCGTCCGTCGCGTTCCAGGCACGCACGACCAGGTCGCGCTCGGCATCGTCCATCGGGGCGATCTCGGACACCGCGGTCTGGGCGTCCGCGGCGAGGAACCGGCGCAGGTAGTCGCGGAAACGCCGGTGATGACCGGCCAGCTCGTCGGCCGTGTACCGCTCGGGGTTGGCCTCGAAGTCGACCTGGATGCTGGCGGCGCCGGTGTAGATGTTGACCGACAGGTCCTCCACCGGCCCGGTCGCCAGCACGCGCATCTCGCCGGTGGCCACCCCGAACCGGACCTCGTTGTGGAACAGCATGATGTTCACCATCGGGCCGAAGAACCCGCGGTGGCTGCCCGTGGTGTCGCTGTCCCGTCGGATGTCCTCGTGGCGGTAACGCTGATGCCGCACCGCGTTCCGCATCCGCACACCGGCCTCGTTGACCAGTTCCTCGACGGTCGTGTCGGGCGCGACCGGAATGTGCAGTGGGACGACGTTCGAGACGAAGCCGGGGCAGCGGCGCAGCGCGTCGGTGGTCCGCGCCGTGACCGGCAGACTCAGCACGACGTCGCGTTCACCGGTCACCGCGGCGAAATACCCGGCCAGTCCCGCGACCAGCAGCTTGGCCTGTGTGGCGGCGTGGCGTGCCCGCGAGGTGAGCAGAGCGCCCGTCTGGTCGTCGAGGAAACCGGATTCGACGCGGCGGCCCGGCGACGCCTGCGCCCGACGGTCGCTGAGGCTGAACGCGGTGGGGATCCCGGACAACTGCTCGCGCCAGAACGCCTTGTCCTTCTCGAAGTCCGGGGACGCTCGATAGTCCGCATCGGACTCGTGGATCGTGGACAGGTCCGTCATGGTGGACGGACCTGGGTCGACGGCGCTGTAGAGCTCGGCGGCGCGGGACAGCAGGAGCATCGCGCCGTACCCGTCGATCGCGATGTGGTGCATCTGGAAATAACAGAAGTGCTCGGTGTCACCGGTCCGCAACACCGCGAAGCGCGTCAACGGAGCGCTCAGGATGTCGATCGGCGCACAGGCCTTCTGCCGCATCCACCGCATGGCCGCCGCGCGCGGTTCGGCCTCGGACCGCAGGTCGAGAACCTCGGTGTCTATCCTCAGCTCGGAATCCGCCGTCTGACAGGGCGTTCCGTCGATCTCCACGATCTGCAGCTGAGGGCTGCGCATCTCGGCCGAACTGCGCTGGAAGACGTCGGCCAGCAGCGCGACGTCGAGTTCGCCTCGCGCCTCGACGTACAGCGCCACGGACAGCGGGACGTCAGGAGCGATGCGTTGCGCGTTCCAGATCCCGGTTTGCCCTGACGACAGGGGAAACGGGCCCCACACGGTCATCGGCTGGCCGCCCAGCGGTACCGGGACACCGCCAGCGGCAGGAAGGCCGCGATGATCGCCACGCACGCGAGGACCGAGTACCCGGCCGCGTGCTCGGCGGCCCACCCAGTGGTGGGCGCGAGGTTCGGGTTGCCGAAGAGCCTCCGGCACGCGTCCGACACGGTGGTGATCGGGTTCCACTCGGCGAAGGCGCGCAGCGGGCCGGGCAGGTTTGTCAGCGAAATGAACGCCGACGAGATGAAGGTGACCGGGTACATCCAGAGGAACCCGGCGCTCTGCGCCACCTCGACGCTGCGCGAGACCAGTCCGACCAGCGCGCCGACCCAGGACATCGTGAAGGCGAACAGCAGCAGCAACCCGTACGCCGCCACCGCGTCGACCACACCACCGTTGATCCGCCAGCCGATCGCCAGCCCGCAGATCGACATCACCGCCAGGCCCAGCACGTTGATCAGCAGGTCGGACCCGGTCCGGCCGAGTATCACCGCAACCCTGGACATGGGCAGCGACCGGAACCGGTCGATGATGCCCTTCTGGAGATCGTTGGCCATGCCGATCGTGGTGAACGCGGCGTTGAGCGTCACCGTCTGCGTGAAGATCCCCGCCATCAGGAACTCGCGATACGGGCCGCCGCCAAGGCTGTCACCGAACACGTAGGCGAGCACCAGGACGAACATGACCGGCTGCACGGTCGCGGCCGTGAGCATCGCCGGGTTGCGACGGACCCCGAGCAGATTGCGCCAGATGACCATCCCGCTGTCGCGCAACACTTTCCGCACGCCGTTCACTCGCCTTCGACCGTGTGCCCGGTCAGCGACAGGAACACCTCATCAAGGCTCGGCCGACGCAGACCGACATCCAGCACGCGGACGCCGTCCAGCCGGTTCATCACCTCGACCAGCGCCTTGGGACCGTTGTCCACCGGCACACTGACCTGCCTGGCCTGCTCGTTCACCCTCGGCTCGGCCGAGCCGACCTCGGCGAACACCTGCCGGGCGACCGAGAGCGCGTGGTGCTCGGCTACCACCAGCTCCAGCCGTTCACCACCGATCCGCGCCTTGAGGTCGTCCGACGTGCCCCGCGCGATCACCCGTCCCCGGTCGATCACCGCGATGGTGTTCGCCAGCCGGTCGGCCTCCTCCAGGTACTGGGTGGTGAGCAGCACCGAGGCGCCGTCGGCGACCAGCTCGCCGATCACGTCCCAGGTCTCCAGCCGGCTCCTCGGGTCGAGGCCGGTGGTCGGCTCGTCCAGCACGACCACCGGAGGCCGTGCGACCAACGCCCCGGCCAGGTCCAGCCGACGCCGCATCCCACCCGAGTAGGTCTTGGCCAGCCTCTCGGCGGCATCCTCCAAACGGAAGCCGGCCAACAGTTCCCGCGACCTCCTGCTCGCCTGCGCGCGGGAGAGTCCGTGAAACCGGGCGACCAGGTAGAGGTTCTCGTAGCCGCTCAGGTTCTCGTCGACCGCCGCGTACTGACCGGACAACCCGATGCTGCGGCGCACCGCGTCCGGTTCGGCGAGCACGTCGTGCCCTGCCACCCAGGCCCGGCCCGAGTCCGGCCGCAACAACGTAGTCAGGATGCGGACCGTGGTGGTCTTGCCCGCGCCGTTCGGGCCGAGCAGCCCGAGCGCATGGCCGACCGGGATCTCCAGGTCGATCCCGTCGAGCGCACGGGTCGCCCCGAAGGTCTTCACCAGCTTTTCGATCCGGGCCGCGGGCGAACTGCTCTGCGACTGCATCGGAGATGGCCAGCCTTTCTGCTCTCTCATCGGCGATCCGGTCAATCGTTGCGGCCAAACGAAGCAGGTGTCGATCGGCCGAACGTATAGGCCTCGCGCTAGCCCGATCGGCTCACCGTCAACAACGCATTCGGCGGCACCCATGTTGACACCGTGGCCCCTGCTCGGGATCTGACAAACGATCCGAGGTGTGTCCACAATGGAGTGTTTGCCTAACCTCGGTCTTTCACGGGTGATCCTGGTTGGCTGTGGTGATCTTGGTTGGGGGTCGGTCGGCGGGTGGGCGTGTGGGTCCGCCCGCTCGGCCGTGTCTGCGGGTGCTCCGGGTCTTTCCGTGGCGGGGGCGTGGTGGCTGGTTCAGGGGAATGCGGCGCGGATGCGGGTGAATGCCTCGGCGATATGTCATGCCCAGTGCCACGTCTGGTCGATGCGCAGACAGTGGTTGCGGGCGCCGCGGGTGAGGCGGGCGGCGACGTGCGGCGTAAAGGCCCGTTGAGCTCCGTTGCCGCCGCTCATTCCAAAGTGACCAGAGCTGATCGTTGAAAGTGACCATCCCAGGCGACTCGCCGATGGAGATCCACGGCACGATCCGCCGCTTCGCCCGCGCGACCACTGTGGACGAACTGCTGGCCAAGGCGGTCAACTGGACCAGCACGCTGGACAAGTTCAAACCGTATGTCAACCAACGCTGGAACGCGGGCTGCCATGACGCCGTCCAACTGCAGGCCGAACTCCAAGCCCGAGGCTGGACCGGCAGTGTGCAGACAGTCCGCCGCTATGTGCATGCCTTTCGCGCCGCGGCTACCTCCGGCCCCGCCGAAGCCACGCCGGGTGATCCGCTGGATCATCGTCACCCGCCACCTGCAAGCCGAAACCCATCACCTGCACTGGGTCTGGTGGCGACGACGCCACCAGACCCGCGCTCGCTGGTTCCATTACCGCGCCCGGCTCCGCCGCCACATGGCCACTGCATGACGAAATCGAAGTGCGGCTGCCCTACTAGTGGGCCGCGAGTCGGCCGTCACTGGGACTCGTCTTTGGTGGTCGTGTGGTTGTCGGTTGTGTTGTTCTGGAGGGCGGTGCGTGCCTTCTGGGGTGTGGGGTGGGTCTCGTCGGGTGACCGGTTGTCCATGGTGCGGGAACTGGGGGCGGGTCTGGCCGGTGCGGGCCGCGAGTCGCCGGTGTGGCGTTTGGGGGTGCGTTTGACCGGGTTGTTGCGGGGGATTTGGGTGATCGCGGGCCCGGCGGCGAGGTGCTCGTGCGGTGCATCCGGTGTTGTCGCGGTGCCGGTGGCCGAGCTGGTGTCGGCTGGGGTGCTGGTCTGGGTCGCGGGCCTGCGATGCTGGCCTGTCTGCTTGTTGTCGTGCTCGGGTCGTGCGGCGGGCGGGTCGGCGAGCATGGTCTGCGGGAGCAGCAGCTGAGCGGTGATCCCGCTGACTGGCGTCTGGGTCAGTTCGACCTCGACGCCGAGCTGGTGGGCCAACCGGCCGGCCACGTGGTGCCCGACGGACTGGGTCGGTGTGACGGTGACGTCCTGCTCGCCGCGCAACCGGGCGTTGGCTGTGGCCAGCTGCTCGTGGGGCATCCCGGCGCCGTGGTCGACCACGGTGAGCGCATACCGGACGCCGGCCCGCGCACCGTGGATTTCCACTTCCAGGTGTGGCGGGGAGAACGACAGAGCATTGTCGATCAGTTCGGCGAGCAGGTGCGCCAGTGCGCCGACCACCGGACCGGTCACGTGCGCCTCGTCGATCTGCCGCAGCGCGACGCGCCGGTAATCCTCTACTCCGGAGATCCCGGCGCGGATGACGTCGGTGATGGCCAGCGGTTGCGCCCCGCAGGGTGGGCTCGGCTCGCCGGCCAGGACCAGCAGGCTCTCGGTGTTGCGGCGCATGCGGGTGGCCAGGTGGTCCAGCTCGAACAGCTTCGCCAGGGCCGTCGGGTTCGGCTCGTGGCGTTCGAACTCGCTGATCAAGCCGAGTTGGCGGCAGACCAGGTCCTGGTTGCGGCGGCCAAGGTTGGCCAGCGACTCGGTGGTGGTGCGGCGCACCAGAGCCTGCTCGCCGGCCAGGGCGAAGGCTGTGCTCTGCACGCGGTCCACCGCCCGGGCGGCCGACGCGATCTCGGTGGCCGCCCGGGTGGGCGCGCGCACCGGCTGCGGCGGTGTCGGTGCGTCCGCGCCCGGCGCGTGCCAGGCGGCCGCCGCCGCCGGCAGCCGGCGCGTGGCAATGTCGTGCGCCTGCGCGGCCAGCGCGGCCAGCGGCCGGACGATCGATCGCAGGCAGCCCACCACCAGCGCGATCTGCAGGCCGACTGCGAACACTGCCAGCAGCAGGAACACCATCAGCCCGCTGGCGGCGTCGGTGCGCAGGTCTCTCGCGCGCTGCCGCAGGTCCTCGCCGAGCGCGCGCTGCACGTGCCACATCTGGTCGACGACCGAGGTCATCTGCGCCCACCAGCCGACCGGATCGACCGGGTGCGCGATCGGGCCCACCGGCGAGGAGATCGCCGCCCTCTCGGCAGCGGCCGCCTGCACCGCGGACTGCGACTCCAGGCTCGCCTCCAGCTGGGCGCGCCGGGCCAGCGTCGCGTCGTGGCGAAACGCCGCGAGGCCAGCCAGTTTGACGGCCCGGATCTCGGTGAAGCGGATGTACTCACCGGCGCGGAAGCGGCCGGCGGCGAACACACCAGCCAGAAACCCGCGTTCCTGCGCCGTGGCCTGGGTGGCCGCGCCGAGCGCACTCAACGCTCGCAGGCCCTCGCGCAGCTCGGCGTCCCGCGCCTGGCCCATACCTGGCTCGACCTCGTTCAGTGCGGCGATACCGGCGGTGTACCACTCGAACGTGGCACTTCGGCCGGCCAGGCCGGCGTCGACGTTCCGCCTCGTGGAGAGCACCGCGTCAAGCCGGCCCAGCGCGCCGCGGACCCCACCAGCCGCGCGGGAGTCCCCGGCAGCGACAGCTGTGTGCAGCTCGGCCAGCGCCCGGTCAGTGTTCTTGCGCTGCCGCCCGATCGACTCGATCGACTCGATCGACGGTGTGAAGCGAGACTCACCGTCGGACCTGCCGGTGGCACCGTCGGACCTGCCGGTGGCACCGTCGGGCTTGCCGTAGGTCACGTCACGCTCCCGCTGCAGCTCCTGAGCCAGGCTCTGCACCGCCAGCGCGAGCGACACGGCTTTCTCGGTGTCCTCGGCTTCCGCGTAGTCGCTGTACCGGCCGACGATGATCAACCCGAGCAGGACCAGCACAAGGGCCACCGAGACCAGCAGGATCCGCACCAGCCGGTACCGGATCGTGCGCGGTGCGAGCAGCCGGTAGACCAGCCGCCGGTCTCCCTCCCCTCCCGGTGCATCACCGTCAGACACAGACCCAGCGCATACGAACACTGATCCTCCGATTCACGGAATAG
>JOAA01000064.1 GCA_000720375.1 Rhodococcus rhodnii
GCGTCCGCTACTGGCGGTTCCCTGACGGGTTGTCTGTTCCAGACGAACTTTTCGGATCGGCAGGGATGACCTGCACGGACGACATTTTCGGCAAGCGCAGTCCCGACCGAAACGTCCCGGCCGGCCGCGCACCATACGATCCATCCGAGTCCTGGTCCTGCGCCTGGCCAAGGAGAACCCGAGCTGGGGCTACCGCCGCATTCACGGCGAACTCCTCGTCCTGGGTATCAAAGTCGCCGCCTCCACCGTCTGGCAAATCCTCAGTGACGCACACATCGCCCCCGCACCCCAACGCGCATCCAACACCTGGGCCCAGTTCCTCCGCTCCCAAGCCGAGGTCCTACTGGCCTGCGACTTCTTCGAAACCGTCACCCTTACCGGCACACGCATGTACGTCCTGGTCGTGATCGAACACGCCCAACGCCGAATCCGAATCCTCGGCGCCACAGCACATCCGACCGCGGCGTGGGTGACCCAAGCCGCCCGCAACCTCATCATGGATCTCGAGGACGCCAGCTACCATGCACGATTCCTGATCCGCGACAGAGACGGCAAATTCCCTCACCTGTTCGACGACATCCTCGCCGACGCCGACACCCACGTCGTCCTCACCGGTGTTCAGATACCCAGGATGAACTCCATCGTCGAACGCTGGATCCAGACCTGCCGACACGAACTGCTCGACCGCACCCTCATCTGGAACCAGCGACACCTGCTCCACGCACTCCGCGAATACGAGCACTTCTACAACATCCACCGACCACACCAAGGCATCACCAACGCCCGACCATTACAACCACTGCCAGAGCCAATCACCAATCCAGCCCAGATCAGTCAACTCGACATCCGCCGACGCCCACGTCTGGGCGGCGTCCTCAACGAGTACCAGCATGCCGCCTGACCTGCACGGATAACATTTTCGGCAAGCGCACCTTCGGACAAGCCACAACCCGGACCCACCACACCCCAGCCTAACCCTCACCTCTCAGCCGCCCTCTTGACATAAAGGGGAGCCATGAGCGTGCTTTGCTGCGTGCATGGACGTGCTTGTCCGGTGGTCGACTTACGGCCGGGAGGATGCAGGGCGGAAAGGCACCTGCCGACGGTGTAAGAGCTCATGCTCGCGGCAGTGAGGAGCTCCCCGATGTCATAGTCCCGCCCGGCGCAGTGCTCGCATGAGTTCTTCCCGGTGGTCGTACGAGGCGGTGAAGTGCGCGAAGCCTGGCGTGAAGTTTTGGCCGATCCGCTGGTGCAGCTGCCGCAGCGTGACCAGCAGTCGCGCGGCGAGCGGGTAGTCCGAGCGCTGGTCGATCGCGGTCCGCGCTCCGTGTGCCAGTAGCGGCACCGCGTCCGGTCCGCGGCGTTCGGCCAGAATCTCGGCGAGCCGGGCGACCACGTCGGCCGACAAGGAGGACTTCCACGCCGCCGTCCAAGCCCGCTCGAGTTCATCCAGCTCGACAAGCAGCCAGACGATCTTGTGCGCGTCGCCCAGCCCGGCCACGTGCTCGAACGCCCGGAGCTTCGCATACTCGACGGCGTCGATCGGCGCGGCGGCGGCGAGTAGTCCGTTGTAGGAGTACCTACTGGGATACCGCAGGAAGGCGGTCAGCCACAGGCGTGCTGCCTCCTGGTGTCGCCCTGTGGCCGAGTACAGCTTCGCCAGCACGGCGTCGCCGCCCGGCGGTTGCGGGTCGGCGCACTCCAATCTGTCGATGACCTCCGCTAACCGGCCTGCTGACTGCAACGCCTTGGCGATCGACACGTCCCGCATGGGGTCGGTGACGTCCTCGGCGTAGAAGGCGACGAGTTCGTCGGTACTCGGCTCACAGCTGAGGGTGTACTCCTCCCGCAGCCGCCGGATGCGTTCCCGTCGTTCCGCTTGTGACATGGGCTCGTCATAGTCAGCGGAGATCACCGGCAGCGCCCGCTGCAGCTCCGCCAGGCGCTCCCCGTAGGCGGATCTCGTCGCATCGTCCAACGTCTCGTAGAACTCGTGGACGTGTATAGGCGTCTGGACATCGGGAAGGCTGACCAGGAGGTCGGCCGTCCACCGGCCGAGCTCACGCGGGTCGGCGGGCTCGTTCTCGCACGCCCTAGCCAGTCCTTCCACGATCCGCTCACCGACGTCCAGCAGCGTGTCGTACGCCTCATGGCTGTCGAAGTAGACGGACGTGTGCGCGACCTGCCACATCAGCCGCTGATATGCGGGTCGGACCAGCGCGGGGTGGTACTCGCTGCTGATATCCAGGTCGTTGATGACATGGAACGCCGCGGTGGCCCACGGTTCGTAGTTGGCGCCGCTCAGCTTCCGGCGACTGCCCACGGCTTCCACGCGCCGCATCAGCTCTTCGGGGTCGGGTGGGCTCGCGACATCCAGGGCCATCAGCACGGCGGCGACGCAGTGCACGCAGAATTCCTCAGGCCGCTTGCCGCAACTGCACTCGCCGACGAGCCTGCCGTTCGCGCCGGTCACCCGCACGTCGAAGTCGTCGTCGTAGCCGACGTTCGAAACGATCTCGCCGGCCGACACCATGACCGAAACCGCGTCGGCGAACTCGGCTGCCTGGGCGACCACCTCAGCGCCGGCTCTCGCCACCACATCGTCCTCTCTGAACCAGAGCACCACGGCGCTCATCCAACCAACAACCGCGCGGGTCGTGCCGACCACCGCGTCGGGGACGTGGGGGCAAGGCGTGAGCAAGCAGGTCGAAGCGCTGTTCGCCCCGCCACGCGCCCGGTTCCCGATGACGCGCGTAGCCGGAGGCCGACATCGCGCAGCACGTAGACCCCTAGCCTGCGTGACAGCACGCCGCCATATTGCGCACGCAACGTTCGGTCGTCGGCTACTTAGATACTTGGCGTAGGACCGGTGTCTGGCCAGACTCGCGCTGATGCACCCAGAGCCGCAGAGCGACGGGCCGCGCGTTGTAAGGACTCATGGTGCGGCGGGTGCAACGGATGCTGCGGTGCGACAGGTCAGGTGGAGGCTGGGTTGGTCGTGGTCTGGCCAGGTGCCAGGAACGTGACGGGCGTGACGGTGGTGGGACGGTGACGTGGTGTGGCATCGGAGGCTGCGGTGTCTGCCTTCAACCGGGCGGGTGGTTGAATGTCCACGCGCGGCGGGGTTTCGTGTTCAGGGGCGGGTGGACTGGTGAGTGCGCGGCGGGCGTTGGTGATCCACAGTGTCCACATGGTGTGGTCACGGTGATCGGCCATCTGGGAGTGCAACGCGGACAGGATGCCGCGCACGCGGGCGGCCAGTACCGGATGGGCGCCTACGGCTGTCCACACGGGACTTGGCATGGAGCCGCCGCGGACGAGGCGGCGGATGTAGTCGGTGAGATCCGGGTGCGGCATGGCAAGCCACTGCTCGACGATGGCGTTGTTCTCAGGCACGACGGCGACTCCTGCGGGCGAGCGAGACGTGGGCGCTGGCGCGTGAACGATCGGTGTCATTGCCTGAACTCCCGCTGGCAGTACCGGCATACCTCGGCATGCTAGTGGAACTCGTTGCTTTCCGGCGCGCGGAGTACTCCGGGTACATGACTGCCTGCCGTGACGGTGTTCGCATGCGTGCACCGTCGTGTTCCTCGACCTCGTGTGCGGCCACAGCTTCAGTTCCGGTTCGATATGACGGACGGGGTGGGCGAGCGGCGGCTCGGGGGGGTAGCCGCCGCCCGCCCTGGGAGCGGCGACCCTGCGGTGAGGTGGGAGGAGGGTCGCCGCACTGGTCTAGCGGGGGGTTGGTCAGCGGCTGGGGGCGCGAGGACGGCAGCGAGTTGGGTTTGCCTTTCTGGTGTGTCTCATCGGGACCGTGGGGGTGCGGGTGGGGCTTGCCCTCCGGATTTACGGATTTCCCGGGCTGCTTGCCGAGCAGGCCGGCGCAGTAGGCGGCGACCTTGGCCTTGCCACCGGCAGACTTGATCAACACGGTGAACGCGGGATTCTTCGGCGCCTTGCCGTGTTCGGCCCCGGCACCGGCCGTGTAGCCGCGGCAGAGACCCACCAGTGACGGCGAGGGCGAACCGCTGCCGTTGTTGTCGCCATGTGCCTTACCTGTCCCGGTGTTCTTGTCCGTCGCGTTCCTGTCAGGCGCCGCCGGTGTTGTGTCCGAGACGGCTGACGGGGTTTGCGGACACGTGGTTGACCGTGGACGGAACCGTGACCATGGGCGGAGCCGTGGAGCCGCCATTGCCAGGCTGGGCAGGCACGCTCCCGGTCACGGCCGCAACCGCGACACCACCGACGGCCACCGCCGCCACGGCTGCGGCCGCGATCTTGACCGTAAGCAGCTTCGCCAGCATGACCTTGAGCATCGACCGTCTCCGTGGCTGGGCGGCATCGGCGAGACGAGCGGCCCGGAACGCCGCCATGGCAGCCTGCTCACCGGCGAACTCGGCTCACGCGCCGGCTCGGACGCCGCCGCGAGCAGCTCGCTCAGCGCGTCCGGTCCCCCGGCCCGCGCCCGGTCCGGCGCACCGTCAAGCAGTTGCTCAGCGGTGCGCCGGTCCACCCGGCGGAAACGATGCGCGCTCATCTCAAGTCCTTCAGCGTCAAAGCCGTCGATTGTGTCACTCTGCCGTGTTCATGCTGGTCAGCCGGGGTGCTCAAGGTGCTCGGCAAGCTTGCGCAGACCGCGATACGCCGCCGAGCGCAGGGTTTGGAACCCCACAGGATCATCACCGAAGCCAAGCGACTGGTATCCGCCTTGCACTAGCTCCCCATTGGCGATGATCCCGGCGGCCACTACCGTGGCGGCGTGGACCTGACCACCGACGACAACCCCAAGCCACGGTGAGGCACGCGAACCGCAAGATTCTGCTGGCCGCGGCGGCCGGTGCGCTGCTGGCCGCCGCTTTGGTGGCGCTCGACGGTCCTGGGCCGTCCACACCTGTTGCCGGGTCTGCCGTGTCTACAGTGGATTCGCTACGGCCAGGTAAGCGTAGCGAACGCCCCGCTGAGCCGAAGCCGGTGCATGCGTCGGGTGAAGTGCCGTGTGCGGCGGCGTCGGAAGCGTTGACCACGCGACAACAGCTGGCGCAGCTGGTGATGGTCGGAGTGCCCGGAAATGCCGAGGCCGCGTCGAAGATCGTCCGGGAGCATCAGGTCGGGGGCGTCTTCGCGCACGCCAGTCCGGTGAAACTGCTGGCCAATGGCGGGCTGGCGAAGGTGCGCGGTGCCGCGCGGATCCCGTTGACGGTGGCGATCGACGAGGAAGGCGGCCGAGTACAGACAATCGATCCGCTGGCCGGCAGCATGCCCAGTGCCCGCAGGATGGCCGCGACCATGACGCCGGAGCAGGTGAAGGCGAAAGCCGCGGACCGTGGCCGGTTTCTCCACGAGGCCGGCGTGACCATGAACTTCGCTCCTGTTGTCGATGTGACGGGCAAACCCGCCGGGACGGTGATCGGAGACCGGTCCTTCAGCGCTGATCCCCGAACGGCGAAGCAGTACGCGGCCGCCTTTGCGGCAGGCCTGTCGTCCGCAGGCGTGTTCCCTGTGCTGAAACACTTTCCGGGGCATGGCAGCGCGGACAGCGATTCCCACAAGCAATCCGCCGTTACCTCGCCATTGGCCCAGCTCGAGGCCGTGGACCTGGTGCCGTACCGGGGTCTGGCCGACTATGGCCCGACGGCTGTGATGCTCGGGCATCTCGTCGTACCAGGCCTGACAGGACAAGAGCCGGCCACGCTCTCGCCTGCGGCGTACCAGTTGTTGCGGACCAGATTCCAGTTCGACGGACTGGCTGTCACGGATGATCTTGGGGCGATGCGCGCGGTCACTGACCGCTACGACCTGCCCGAAGCGGTGCTTCGCGCCATTGCGGCGGGTGCGGACGTCGCCTTGTGGTCCTCCGGTGCTCGGATCGGCGAGGTCCTCGACCGGCTGGAGAAGGCAGTGCGGTCCGGGGAGCTGCCGGCTGAACGCGTACGAGACGCGTTGCGGCATGTGCTGATCAGCAAAAACCTCTGTATATCCTGACGTTGGGTCAACCGAGGCTGTGAGGTTCCAAAACGCTGGACTGCGGTCTTGACGTGCGGTGATCGCACCCATCGACGGGCAAGGCATGATCGTGGGACGTGTGGCTACGACTGGTGTATCTGATCTTCCTCCGGCTCGGTGGCTGGCTTGTCCTGCTCGGCCGGTCGTCGGCATCCAAGGACGTGGAGCTACTGGTACTGCGGCACGAGGTCGCCGTGCTGCGGCGCACGAACCCAAGTCCACGAGTGGATTGGGCTGACCGTGCGGTGCTCGCCGCACTGTGCGGCGGCTGCCCGGCCTGCTGCGCCGCCATCGGTTGGTCACACCAGGCACCATCCTGCGCTGGCACCGCCGCCTAGTGGCCAAGAAGTGGACCAATCCCAACCGGACAGGACGCCCACCGATCGAGAACACCATCGTCGCGCTGATCGAACGAATGGCACGAGAGAACACCAGCTGGGCTATCGCAGGATTCAGGGTGAGCTGCTCAAGCTCGGTCATCGCGTGTCCGCATCGAGCGTCCACCGCGTGCTCAAGCGTTTGCGGATACCGCCAGCCCCGCACCGGGACTCGAACACGTCCTGGCGACAGTTCCTGCGCACCCAGGCACGACCATGCTGGCCTGCGACTTCTTCACTGTGGACTGCGCGGTCACCCTCAAGCGGGTCTACGTGTTCTTCGTGCTCGAGGTCGCCACCCGCTACGTCCACCTCCTCGGCACCACCACCCAACAAGCCCGCAACCTCGTGATCGACCTGGGCGAGCGGGCTGACAGCTTCAAGTTCCTGATCCGCGACCGCGCCGGCCAGTTCACCGCCTCATTCGACGGCGTCTTCGCCAGCGCTGGCATCAAGGCCGTCAGAATCCCGCCGGGCTGCCCGCGAGCGAACTGCTACGCCGAGAGATTCGTCGGCACAGCACGGCGCGAGGCCACCGACCGACTGCTGATCATCAGCGAACGTCACCTACGAACCGTGCTGGCGCGGTATGTCACCCACTACAACCAACGCCGCCCTCATCGAGCCCGGCAACTCATGCCGCCACGACCAGACCGCCTCATTCCCCACCCGAGTCATGCCCAGGTTCGCCGCCGCCACATCCTCGGCGGCTTGATCAACGAGTACGAATCCGCAGCTGCCTGACACGCAGGTCACGCCCCATGAGACCGGCTTTTGAAACCCCACAACGAAACCCGCGCTGGGGACACCGAAGGATCCACGGCGAACTGGCCGGCCTCGGTTACCGGATCGCCGCATCCACCGTCTGGGAGATCCTCAACTCGGCTGGCATCGATCCCGCCCCACGCCGAACCGGTCCCACCTGGAAACAGTTCCTCGCCAGCGAGGTCCGCGGCATCATCGCGGCAGATTTCCTCCACATCGACACCGCGCTCGGCAACGCCTCTATGCCCTGGTGTTCCCGAGCATGGCTCGCGGCGACTGCACATCGCGGGCGTCACCGAACACCCGACCCAGGACTGGACGACACAACAGGCCCGCAACCTCACCGCTAATCTTGGCACCAGCCCAGGCGGTGACGGGCTGTGCCCAGATGGAGCTAGACTTTGCGGGCGACTCCCGCGTAGATCTGTTCCCGCTCCGGACCGTCCATGTCGTAGGGCCATTGCGGGCGCCAGTCCGCAGTGGGCACTACCCCTGGCTCGACGAGCTCGAAGCCCTTGAAGAGCGACATGAACTCCGCCCGGCTGCGCGGGCAGATCGGGTCCGCGCTCTTCTTCATCACCTCCACCATGGCGGCCATCTCAGCCGGACGGGAGTCGGCCGTGAAATGCGACATCGCGAGGAAGCTGCCTGGCGCAAGCCACTCACGATAGCTGGCGAGCAACCCGCTCGGATGCCCCTCGGGCGCGATGAAATGCAGCACCCCGACCAGCAGCAGACCCAGCGGCTGGTCGAAGTCCAGCAGGTCACGCACCTGCGGATGATCCATGATCCCGTCTGGGTCCCGCAGATCCCGCTGAATGGCAGTCGCGTTGTCATTCGCACCGAGCATCAACTGGCTATGGTTGACCGCAACTGGTTCCCGGTCCACATACACTACACGGGCGGCCGGGTCGATCCGTTGCGCGATTTCGTGTACGTTGCCCATGGTGAGAATCCCGGAGCCGATATCGAGGAACTGCCGGATGCCCTGCTCCATCATGAACAGCACGGCCCGATGCAGAAACGCCCGGTTGAGCTGCGCGATCGCAGGAGCGCCGGGCAACGCCTGCTTGAACTGTTCCGCGATCTGACGGTCGGCGTCGAAGTTATGCCCACCACCGAGCAGGTAGTCGTAGATACGGGCGAAACTCGGAATCTCGGTATCAACGTCGGCTGGTACACAATTCGGCTGCTCAGACACAGGTTCACCTCGGCACATCGACGCGTCATTCTGCGGTTCGAACTTACTAGTGTCGACCATCCATCGTCGGGTGCACATTCCAGCGGTTCGACTGCTTCGCCGACCGCAAATACGCCGCTGCCGCTGAAGAACGACGTCGGTCACCAGCGCTTTGCGGGCCGACACCCGCCGTCCCCGAGCAACTCACGCCACGGTACACAACACCCCGACCTGCCACGCGGACCCTGCATCATCCCAGTCGACCATCTGCTTGCCGAACTCAAGCGGATGGTCGGTGCACCGCGAACGCAGCTGCCGACGTCAAGCCGTCCCACATGTTCGCGTAGCCTGGTGTGGTCGGCATTCCGTCGACGTAGCGAGAAGGCGCCGGGGTATTATCCGGGGCGACCTGCGTTCGGTCGGAGAGGGCGATTTCTTTCGGCGGCGTAAAGTCAGCGGTATTTCATGCGGTTTCGAGAATGCGAGACAAATCCCCAACTATCCGCAATCGTGGCGTAACGGTACGTGATGATCGTTGTCGATTAGCGGGTCTGATGGGTCTTGCCGTGGCGTTGCAGGCGTGAGATAATCCCTGCGTATCGGCATGGAATGTGCGCTTCGACGAAAAGGTATGCGACCTGTGGGTTATTGTTGTTCGCCCCTCATGATGCCTGACGTTACGCCGAGATGGAACGTTGCCGCGTCGACGTAGATTTCAAGCATAGGAGATAGCTGTGGCCACGTTGTCGTATCGTGCAGCGTATCCTGTCCGTTGGTAATTGGACAATGACGCACAATGGCTGGTAAGGAAGTCGATCGCGAGGGTTGAACGGTGTCGCCTGTGAAGAGTGGTGTCCCGCTGGTTCCGAATTTCGCGGCCGTCCGAGACCATTGGCTGGGTGGTTCGCACAGCACACCGGCAGACCGCGAACTCGCGGAGCAGATCATGGTGTGCATCCCATACCTGCCGTATGTGGTGCGGTCGCAGCGTGCGTTCCTGCGCCGCGCGGCACAGTACCTGGTCGAGACGGGGGTACGGCAGTTCGTCGATCTCGGTTCCGGTCTGCCTACCGCGGGCAACGTGCACGAGGTCGTTCAGAAGCTCGACCCGGAGGGGCGAGTGGTCTATGTGGACAGCGACCCCGCCGTTGTGAGCGAGGGGCGCGCCATGATCGCCGACAGCGTCAACACCGCGTTCGTCTGCGCTGATTTTCTCCGACCCGAGGCCGTGCTTGCTGCCCCCGAGTTGCGGGCGCTGCTGGATCTGGATGAGCCCGTCGCGGTATTCATGATCGACGTACTGCATCACATCTCCGACAGTGACAACCCCGCAGCAGTGATCGCGGCCTATGTGGACATGATGTGTCCTGACAGCCATGTCGCACTGTCACACCTCGGCCAGGATGAAGCGCTCATCGACGGGCTGGCAATGTTCCGCCGGATGTATGACACACCGCCACCCACGGTGCATCTGCGCAATTCACAGCAGATCGCGGACTTACTGGCAGGGCTGGACCTCGTCGAGCCTGGCATTGTTCCGCTGCCGTTGTGGCACCACGCCCCACATGCCGACAGTGACCTCGACCGGAAACCCGACATCTTCCCGGGATACGCCGCTCTGGGCCGCAAACCCGCGTTTCCATGAGGGTCAGCTCGCCACCACGGGGATCGTTCCGAGGAGCACATTACCGATCGTGACCATGGCCATGGCGCGCTTGCGCGTGGGCTGAGACCGCGGGAGGTCGTGATCCGATGCGTGACGTAGCACGGTGAGCTGTCCGATGAGGAATGCACCGCAGGCCAGCACTCCCATGACTGCCCATGCTGATCCGTATCGCCATGACAGTCCCCATCCGAGTGCGCCGAGTCCGGCCACGACCACCGCGTACGCTGTCGTGACCGTGCGGTTGGTGCCGTATCGCACGGCTGGTGTGCCGATTCCCGTTGCCCAGTCGGCCTCGCGGTCGGGGATCGACCACCAGACCATGCGTCCGGCGACAAGGAGGCCGAGGCCCGCGAAAATCGGCCAGAGCGAAGTGTCCACTGTGGGCTGGACTGCGCCGTAGGACACCAGGCACGGCAGGAATCCGAAGGACAAACCGATCGCGGCTGGGCCGGCCAAGCCGCGCCGCTTCAGCCGCACGGGCTCGAGGTTGTACAGCGCGTGCAACACGATGATCAGCCCTGCCGATGCTGCGGCGAGCCAGCGATGCGTCGATGCCGCGACCAGGACAGCGAGGGTGAGCCCGAGCACCATTTCCGTGGCAGCCAAACACAGGCAACGGTGGTGTCCTAATCGACGCGCTGCGGCCACGATGTCACGCTTGCCACGATCCTGGTCATCGGTATGGATATCGACGGTCGTGTTGAGCACCAGGGATGCCAGGATGAGGAGCACGTTCGCAACTGTCGCGCCAAGTGCGGGAGTTGTCAGCAAGTGCCCGGGGGCGGCCGTCGCGTAGCACGCACCCCAGGTTGCATAGCACAGGTAGTTGACCGGAGACGCGAACTGGAGACGGTGGACAAGAGCGATATCCCTTGCCCACTGGTGTTTCGCTGTCATGGCCGGCGTACGGTGACGGCCATGCCGAGGCGTTGTGCCGGTGCCAGCACGTGGCCTCGTAACTGGGCAACTCCTGCATCTGCGTTCACACAGTGGATTTCGCATCGGCGGAGCACAGCCGCGGCGATCATGCGGATCTCGGTCAGGGCCAGCTGGCTGCCGAGGCAATGTCGGGTGCCACCGCCGAACGGGCAATAGTGGCGAGGGGGCACACGGGTGTTCAGGAAGCGGCCCGGATCGAACCGGAGTGGCTGTGGGAATGCGGCAGGCCAGCGGTGCGTCAGGTAGATGCAGGGGGTCAGGATCGTGCCGGCGGCCAACGGCAGGCCGAGTAGTTCGCTGTCCGTGGTGAGCACTCGGTTGCCGGCCAGCATTGCCGGCGGGGACAGGCGCAATGCTTCCTGGACCACGGCATGCAGGAGCGGAACCCGGGTCGCGTCCGAGCCGTCTGCGGATGTGGCATCCAGTTCGGAAACGACGTCGCGGCGCACCGTGTCGTTGCGGTCCAACCAGTAGAGCGTCCATGCCGTGGCTGCTGCCGTGGTTTCGTGGCCGGCGAACAGCAGGGACACGATCTGGTCGCGCAGTTCGCTGTCGTCGAGCCCGGGCAGCGGTCCATCATGGGCCAGCAGCAGTCCTGCCAGGGTGGCGGGCTGGTTCGCTGTGGCTTTGGCACAGCGAACCAGCTTGTGGTCCAGTTCCTCGCTCGACCGCGGCACGCCGCGCCACAGATAGCGGTACGCCAGCGTGCGCCACGGTGAACCGAGTGCCCTGTGGATCCAGTTGGTGAACGACGCGAGCAGGCGGTCGTCGACCTGACCGAAAATGAGTCGGCTGATGATCCGGAGTGTGACGGTGCGGGTCCAGTCGGCCAGGCTGACCGCCGTTGGGGGCACCAGTGCGTCGATCGCGCCGTGCACAGTGTCGGAGACGATGCCGTGGATAGCGGTCAGTCGACTGCCCCGCAGCGGCGGGCCGAGCACCTGCCGGTAGGCGGTGTGCCGGGCCCCTTCTGCCCACAGCAGGGATTGTTCTCCGAGCAGAGGCCTCAGCGTCCGGCTGGCCGCGTGATGCAACCGCTGGTCGGACCGGAAGATCCAGTCGATCGCGACCGGATGCCACACCAGCAGTCGCCGTGTCGGCCGGGCCCGGAGTTCCAGGACGCCGGCGGGATCATCGATATGAGCGTCCAGGAAAGGGATCGTTCGTGTCAGCCAGCGGAACTCGTTGCGGTTCATCGGTTCTCACCACACCTGCTGCTCCGCGTCCGAGGCCATGATCATCTGTGCGACACGCGGATCGGCGTACCCCAGATACAGCGCGGACAGCCGTTCGGCTCGCACCACCCTGACCGGCGTATAGAGGTCCTTGTCGTGCCAGAGCGGGGGGAAAGGGGTCGCGCTGGCATCCGAGCGCAGCAGAAAGGTGCAGCCGCGGGCGGCGGCCCGCACCAGCGAGTCGTCAGTCGCAGATGGCGCGGCCAGTAACAGGATCTGGACCGCGTAGGCGGTTTCCTCCTGCGTTCCCGTCCAGACTCCCCATGCACCATCCAGTCGCTGGGTGCTCAGCACCCACGCTACGGCCTTGCTCACCACAGCCGCCGACGCCGCACCGCCATACCGGGCCAGCGCCACAGCGCACTGCGCTGTCGCGTAATAGGAGGAGGCATGCCACTTGTCCCGCCAGCTCCCGTCGACCTGCTGCTGATCACGCAGCCACGCCGAAATCTCGTCCATCGCTGCCAGGTAGCGTTGACGGCGCAGGGAATCCAGCGCCAGATACTCACCGAGTGCACGCAGTACGTGCGCGTTGGTCGTGGTCGAGGACGTGCGCTCGTCCGGGAAACAGCTGAAATGACCACCGTCCTGATATGACCACAGGCAGTCCGCCGATCGGGGACGTCCCAGCCGCGCCAACACATACAGCGCAGTCGAGGTGTCATCGGAATCCGGAGGAAGACCCGGTCCACCAGCGACACCGAACTCTCCGAACGCGGCGTGCAGATCCTCGACGAGCTCGTCCGGAACCGACAGACCGACACCCGCGGTGATGAGAGCCGCCAGCACCCAGACCCGTTCGAAAACCGGGACAGGAGCGCACACCGGTACCGGACCACCGCTGCGTTCCTGCACCGCTTCCAGGTATTCCACCGACAACCGGCTATCCGCGTCGGCCTGACCGTTTCCCAGCCACGCCGCGGTCGCCGCGGGCGAGCAGCCCACCGCTCCGCGGACCGGGCGAACGATGGATGTGCCTTGCGCGGACGCGCCCATGGCCTCAAACGAGTGCCACAGCTTGGGCGATAGCGGGCGTTCCAGGCGCACAGCCTCATGCAGTCGCGCCAACAGCCTGTCATCCGCGCCCTGGGGAAGCCCAAGCTGGATGCCACGCCAGTCCTCCAAACCGGCCGTCGGCTCCGGCCCGAGCCTATCCAGGTGCTTGTTGATCTCCGCCACCAGCGCCGGAATCACGATCTCCGCCGCCACTGTGTCGGGGATCGTTTCCGGGGCCGCTGTGCCGAGTCGCCCGCGCAACGCCCTTAGCCCCCGGCTGGCGCCGTGGACCACGTCCCGGCGAGAAACAGCTGTCCGATTTTCGTCTGTTGACCGTCGCGAGCTGCTCAGCAACGCCTCGGTCGCGCTCAATGTGGGAACAAGCTCATAGCCAGGCAACTCGCCCCAGTGACCATCCCGATGCTGGCTTGCGAGGAGGTACCGCACCCGCTCCCAGTGCCCAGCAAGCGATCGCGCCAGTGTGACAACCCGAGCGGTCTCATAAATCGACGGCGAGATCAACCCGTACGGGTCAGATGCCATATCAGCCACAAGGGCTGTCGCGGAATGTCGTACTTTCTCAGCACCAGGGAAGCGCGCAACCATGACAAGTCCTTACGAGGAGAATCCCGAAACTGACCGCTGGCAGCGACTCGAAAGTGGTCGTTAATCAATCAACTACCAGTGAGAGTAGCAGTTTTTGGGCAGGTTCGGCCAGGACCGAACCAGTGTCACACGAACGGCCTAGCAGCGAGATCGCTTCGGCACCCGGAGGTGACAGCCGAGATTCAAGGAGGATTCAGGCCGGTAATCGATCACATTAGATCACCATAGGGCTTGCTCATGACACGGTACGGAAGCCGCGTTTCTCCGGAATGATGTCCACTATGGCGCGAACGGACAGCCAGCATATCGCGAAGCAGAGGTTCCGGTTCAAAAGAGACATTTTCTCACTGATATGGCGGATGTAGAACGCCGCTGCGTTCGCGATGGTGGCGAGGTTCCGATGTAACTCCGATACGGCAGCGCCTGACGGCCGGGCGATCCCACGTAGACGCCTCTGAGGGCGCCCTGCCCCCATGACGAGCTCGGCGCTGACGCCGCCCTTCCCATAGCGGTGCCAGCGAACGCGGTCCGCCGAGGATCGGCCGACTCGTTGATCAGCGTCTGGACGTCAAGCTCGATCCAATAGTGCGTGACACCGGGCTTGCTCTGCGGATGGGCTTCGTCGGTGACCAGGGTGACCTTGCCCGAGCTACGGATGTCCTCGATGAACGCGATCGGGTCGATCTGCCGGTGCCGCTGGGTCACGGCAAGTCCCCCGGGTAGTGGCGACATCGTCGGTCTTGCCGATTTCGATGACCACCCACGGCCTGCGGCGATACTCGGGATAATGAGGCGCATCGCGCCGGCCCCAGGACCTACCAACACCACGCGCCAACCCATATCCGGAACACCCGTGTCGAAGGGAATCCACAATGATGCATGGCAACGCGACTTTGTTCAGCCGCCCAACAGCGACGAAACGGCCAGTCCGGCGGGAAACTCAAGCGACAGCGCGGCGATCAGACATGGGATTGACCAGATTCGACAGACAGGTCGATATGTGATCAGGCACGCGATACGCGCGGGATGATCTTCTTGCCGATCAGCCTGGGACGCGATTGGGCGGCGACGCGGGCGTGTATGGCGACGCGTCGTTCCAGCAGGCGGCTTGCAGTTTCTCGCCCATCTGAGGCAATTCCCGAGGGTCGGTGCAGGTAAGGCTGGGAAGACGACGGGCTTGCGCGTACCAGACCGCGTAGCGCTGCGGCAGTTCCTTGTCCTCGAGGCATCGACCGCACACTGGCCAAGTTCGAACGAAAGCTACCCCCTCGGAGCACAAACGGTGGCGAGGCTGGCGGAAGCGGCTGCTAGGTGATCCGCCGACCTTTGCGCGTCACAACCGGCGCTGGCCGGATATGGCGAGATGACGAAGCTCGGGGCGACATCGTTGCCTGACGTGCGGACTGCGAGCATGCATCCAGCCTGTGGGGTTCCAGAAGTCGGACCCGCAGCGTTGACCTGCGCGTCAAGCTGCTGCGGGCTCGTACTCGTTGATCAAGCCTCCGAGGACCGGCTGGCGTACGACGTGCCCATGACTCCCGCTTAGCGCAGGTCGGTCCGGCTGTGGTGGGCGGAGTTGCCGCGCTCGGTGAGGCCGGCGCTGGTTGTAGTGGGAGATAAGCGTGTCAGCACCGTCCTCAGGTGTCGCTCGTTGATGATCAGGAGCCGGTCGGTACCTCGGTTCTGACCGTGCGGACGAACCTTTCGGCGTAGCAGTTCGCTCTCGGACCGCGCGGAGGAATTTTCACGACCTCGATGTCTGCGCTGGCGAGGACGGCGTCGAATGACGTGGTGAACTGGCCGGCCCGGTCGCGGACCAGGAACCGGAAGTCTTCAACCCGGTCGCCGAGATCCATCAACAGGTTGCGAGCCTGTTGGGTGGTCCACGGCCGGTCAGGATTCGCTGTCGTGCCAAGGATATGGGCGTAGCGGGTGGCGACCTCGAGCACGAAGAACACGTAGATCCGCCTGAGCGTGACCGCGCAGTCCACATGAAAGAAATCACAGGCCAGCATCGTGGACGCCTGCATATGCAAGAACCGGCGCCACGACGTGTCCGAGTCCCCGCCCGGAGCTGGTGGTATCCGCAGGCACTTGAGCACACGACGAACCGTCGAAGCGCCTATCTGGTGGCCGAGCTTGAGCAGCTCACCCTGGATTCTGCGATAACCCCACCCAGTGTTCTCCCGCGCCATCCGCTCGATCAACCCGACCACAGTCGCGTCGAGCGACGGACGGCCAGAGCGGTTCGGATAGGTCCACTTCCTGGCCACCAGACGCCGATGCCACCGCAGAAGCGTGGCCGGCGTGATCAACCGATGTCTACGCAGCATCACCGGCAATCGCCGTACCAACCCAGCGAACACCGCACGGTCGGCCCAGTCCAGCCGCGGGCGAGGATTCGTGCGACGCAGCACCGCGACCTCGTGCCGCAACACCAGCAACTCCACGTCCTTCGCCGCCGAAGAACGACCAAGCAGAACCAGCCAACCACCCAGCCGAACAAAGATCAGGTACAACAATCGCCACCACACGCCCCGCGATCATGCCCCACCAACGACGCTCACGATCAACGCAGGTCAAGACCACAGTGCAAGGTTCTGGAACCCCCACAGGTGTAGATCGGGGCACCGAAGATGGCGACGGTGTGCGCGGCAGGTGTTGCGGTAAGACCGATCTTCACGACATCGAAATGGTCGAGTACACGGCGGTAGTCGCTCTGGTATTCCGCTTCGGAGCGGAATTCAAGCTCGCCTGGTGTCATGCTGCGATCCAGGGAGTAGCCGCGGTGGCACTCGTCGACGACGATGCAGTCGTAAAGGTCGGGATCGAGCCTGGACTGTCCGGAGTCGTGTTCAGTGAGTCGGTGCACCATCGATTGAACTGTTGCGATATGCAGTCGGGTCGTGGCGTCGATGCGCGGCTTGTCAATGGTCGCCACATCGTAGATCTGGGCCAGCGTGTTGACGCCGTGGACGATCTCGCTCTTGAACTTCTCCTCGGCTTGCTCGCCCAAGGCGAGGCGATCCACCAGGAACAAGATACGGTTGAATCGCTCGTTGCGGAGCATCCGCTCGATGAAACCAAGACACGTCACCGTTTTCCTGGTGCCTGTCGCCATGGCGACCAACATCGCCCGGATGCCGTCAGCGATGTGCTTCTCCATCTCGGCGATGGCTTAGCGTTGGTACTCCCGAAGCCGTGGGGCGAAGCTGGAGTCGTTCCGGATCGCGTCATCGGCGTTGCTGCGATCATTGGTCAGCAGTTGCCGGAGCGTGCTGGGTGAGGGCCACTCACGGCGGGGACGCGAGAGATTGGTGGGCCTGCGGACGTCTAGGAACCACAGCCCGGACGCTGTCCTCAGCTGCTCCAGGTATGGCCGACCGTTCGTGGCGAACAGGAACGGCAGTTTGTAATCGCCCCACGGCCCCCCGACTTCCGACTGCGGCACAGGGTCGGCGAAGTCTCGGCTGTAGCGCTTGGCCTGCTCCAGGTCGCCGGACACGTCCCCGCGACTCGGCCTTGGCCTCAACGGCGCCCACTGGGGTAAGCCCGCAGAACAACACGTAGTCCGCAGGTCCCGAGGACGTTGGCCACTCCGCAATCGCCATGTTCCGACCGACGACCGGTCGAGCGCCACGTCCATGACGCAGCGTCTCCGAGTCGGCTTCCCACCCGGCGGCCCGCAGCTGCTGGTCGATCACGGCTCTGGTCTGGGCCTCGCTCAACCGCACGCGGCGCGACGCCCGAATGGCGCGTTGGACAACGTCGTCCCGCTGAACCGCAGTCAGTCCCTCGCGCTCCGCTTCAAGAGCGGCAAGTCTGGCGTTGTACTCCTCCTGGGCCCGGCCGAGAGCCTGCTCGGTCTCGAGTGCGAGGTCGAACGCGGCTTGCAGGTCGGCGCGGGTCTGGGCGACGATGGCCTCGGCCTGCTGGCGAGCTTCGGCCTCTGATTGCGCCTGGTCGGCAGCGGCCTGCGACGCGGAACGGGCGCGGACGAGGTCATCTTGTAGCTGTTCCAGGTCGCGCCTGAGTTCGGCGACCTCATCCGTGTTGAAGTCCACCGGCCGCGCGGGTGGGATGAACGACTCGGGACGTGATGACGAGGGCTCTCCCAGTACCTGGTGGAACCACACGCCGAGTTGGAAGCAGGCGTGCAGGCAGGTCAGCGCCTCGCGCTGGTCGTCCAAGTGGCGATGGACTGCCCGATTGCCGGATCGGCGGATGCGCTCAAACAGGTGATAGACGTCGCCAGGAAGCAGTTGCCCCTGGTAGAGCGTCTCGATCAACGTGGCAAGGTCGACGAGGGGATTGTGCTGACCGTGCGCATGCCGAAACCTCATCCGTCCTGGTCAGGCGCCACACACGATGACGTCGAGGCCGCCCACTCACGGCCGGCGGTCCAAGACAGGATGATCGGCTGTGCTGCCGCGACTGGCCTATCTCGGCCTGATTAATACCTTCGCTCTACTTCGCCTGCTCCCGATGACCGATCAGGACAAGGACATCGAGATCCTGGTGTTGCGCCACCAGATCGCACTGCTGCAACGGCAACTCGGCGACACCAAGGTGCGGTTCAGTCCGACCGACAGAGCGTTACTCGCCGCGCTGCTGCATCGACTGCCACGTCAGACGTTGAACAGACTCCGTCTACTGGTACAACCCGACACCATCCTGCGCTGGCACCGCGAACTACTCCGCCGACACCACGCCGCAGCATCCCGACCCAAACGTCCCGAACGGCCCCGCACGATCCGATCCATCCGAGTCCTGGTTCTACGTCTGGCGAAAGAGAACCCAACCTGGGGCTACCGCCGCATCCACGGCGAACTTCTCGTCCTCGGCATCAAGGTCGCCGCCTCCACCGTCTGGCAGATCCTCACAGACGCCGGCATCGACCCCGCACCCGAACGCGCGTCGAGCACCTGGGCCCAGTTCCTCCGCTCCCAGGCGGAAGTCCTGCTGGGCGGCGACTTCTTCGAAACCGTCACACTCACCGGCGTCCGCATGTACGTCCTGGTGGTCATCGAGCACGCGCAGCGCAGAATCCACATCCTCGGCGCCACACCACATCCAACCGCGGCCTGGGTAACCCAGGCCGCCCGCAACCTCATCATGGACCTCGAGGATCTACATGTCATTGAATTTGGGATTCTACAGTAATTGTAGGATCCCGTTGATCTTGGCACTTTCTCTTTGATCTTGGCATCACGACGGCATTTGTGCCAGCAGTGTGAGATTCGCTGCCCACCCGCTCTATGGGGGCATTCGGGTGGTCTTGTCGACGTAGGCAGGCCACGTGCGGCGGAACCAACTCCGACAGCACGGCCGCCGGTGCGGAAGACTATTCGCCCAGTGCGCAGGCAATGGCCTGTTCTGGGGTCATCCGTGCACCGTGCTGGAGGGCGTCGTGGTAGGCGCGGTCACCGAGGGCGTCGCGAGTCCGTGTCCGCCATTCCTGACCCTGGTCAATCAATGCGCCGAAGCCGAACAGCGGTCGGCCGATCGGCTCCCACATCTTGTCCGCCGCCCCCTGCAGCACGGCCGCCCGAGCCCAGTCGCCCTCCGCAGCAGCGGCCCACGACAGGAGATCCACACCGAACGGGTAGCCCAACTGGTCGATCACGTCACGTTTGACGCGGAGGCACTCACACAGGTGAGCCGCCGCTTGCCGGGGGTTTCCCGCTGTCAACCACGTAATGCCGGCAGCGTTCAATGTCCAGGACCAGGCCCAGCGTTCTCCCCGCGACGCGCAGATGGTCTGGCATTCATCGAGCAGGTCCATGGCATGGTCGGTGTCGCCGGCCGTGCCGGCGACAAATATCTGAATTGGAAAAATAATCAACGCGGGCGCGGGCCATCGGCTCGATGCCCGGTGACGGGCCAGGACATGATCAAGGAGTGGGACCGCCTGCTGCAGGTCGCCGGATGCCAGTCGCGCCCAGCCGAGGTGCTGGGTCGCATAGGTCGGCTCGGTGTCGTCGCCTAGCTGTTGGGCGAGGTCCCGGCTTTCTTCCAGCAGAGCCAGGCCGGCCTGGTAGTCGCCTTGCAAGCAGGCGATCCATCCGTTGATCCACAGTCCTCGTGCACGGTCCCGGCTGGGGGCCGGGTCTGCCGCCAGTGCCCGGTCGAGCCAGTACCGGCCGTCGCGGACGAACCCGCAGGCGATCCAGTAGAACCACAGGGCCGCGCCCAGCCGCAGGCCGTCCCGCTGCTGGCCGGGAACAGTCAGGCAGTAGTCCAGCGCCGCGAAGAGGTTTGCCCGCTCGACCCGCAACCGCTCGACCCACTCCCGCTGGTGGGGGCCACCCGAGTCCGTGTCGGCCTGGTCCGCCAGGTGCAGGTAGTAGTCGCGGTGCCGGCGGCACCACACAGCCGTGTCCCCGGCCTCGGCCAGCCGCTCCCGCCCGTACTGGCGGATGGTCTCCAGGACCCGATACCGCATCCCGGCACCGCGCTCCTCCCGGACCAGAACCGATTTGTCGATCAGCCCGGACACCGCCTCGAAGACCTCATCGTGCGCCAGCCCCGGACCGGCGCACACGCCTTCGGCCGCATCCAGGTCGAAATCCCCGGCGAACACCGAACACCGGGCCCAGAGCCGTCGTTCCGCCGCCGAGCACAGCTCGAAGCTCCAGTCGACCGTCGCCCGCAGGGTGTGATGGCGCGGCAGGCTCGTGGGGCTCCCGCCCGTCAGCAGCGCGAACCGGTCCTCCAGCCGGGCCAGCAACTGCTCCACCGACATGATCCGCATCCGGACCGCGGCCAGTTCGATCGCCAACGGCAACCCATCCAGCCGCCGACACAACCGCGCCACCACCGGCTCATTGTCCCCGGTCAGGGCAAAACCCGGAACGACCACAGCCGCCCGGTCGGCGAACAACGCCAGCGCGTCGCAGGAGCCTGCCGGCACCCGCGCATCGGGCTCGGTGGGTGGCAGGGACAGCGGGGGGACGGGCCAGCGATGTTCACCGGGGACACCGAGCGGTTCCCTGCTGGTGGCCAGCACGGACAACCGCGGCACAGCCGTCAGCAACCGAACCACCAGCCGGCCGCACCCGTCCAGCACATGCTCACAATTGTCCAATATCAGCAGCAGGCGCTTGCCCGCCAGGAACTCGACCAGCACGGTCACCGGATCCCGCCGCGAGTGATCGCGCAACCCCAGCGCGGCGGCGACAGCCTGCTCCACCAGCGCCGGATCGCCAAGCGTGGCCAGCTCCACCAACCACACCCCGTCGGGAAACCTCCGGCGAACCCCGCGCCCCACGTGCACGGCCAGCCGGGACTTTCCCACCCCACCGACACCGGTCAAGGTCACCAACCGGGCCACGGACAGGACGCGTTTCACCTCGGCCGTGGCCTGCCACCGACCCACAAAACGCGTCACGTCGCCCGGTAGATTGCCTGCCACCCGGCCCGATCCGGTGCCCGCCATCACCGCTCCCGGCTTTCTCGTTGTTCTTCTCGTTGTTCGGTGATCCAGGTGGCCAGCTGGGTGCGTGTGGTGAAGCCGAGTTTGGCCAGGATGTTCTCGACGTGGCCCTCGGCGGTGCGCTGGGCTATCACCAGCCGGGCGGCGATCTGCTTGTTGGTCAGGCCCTGGGCGACCAACTCAGCGACCTGTTGCTCGCGTCGGGTGAGCGCCGTCGCGGTGCTGGCGGGTGGCGGCGCCGCCTGCGGTTTCTCGTTCAGGGCGTACCCGATGGCCTCCGCGAGGCTCAGGTCCATGCCGCGCTGGAACGCGGCCTGGAATGCCTGCTCACCCAGCGCGCGACGAGTCCGCTGTTCGCACTCGTCGCGGTAGCCGAGAAGGGGCCGGACCGTCGCCGGGGACGTGCCGATGGCATGCCAGAGCTCCTGCGCGGCGCCGAGGAGCGTGGCGGCGCGCCGGGGATCCGGCGCGCTGGCCGCGATCCAGGCCAGGGCCTCCAGGCACCAGGCGGTGCCGAGCAGGTCATCGATCGGGCGCTTGAGGCGTAGGCTCTCCCGCACCAGCCCGGTCGCCCGCCGGCAGTCGCCCTGCTGCCAGGCCGCCAGCCCGAGGGCCCACAGGGATAGCGATCGGTACCAGACCTCGCCGCGGGGTTCGGTGATCGCCAGTATCTCCTCGTGGCAGGCCAGGGCCCGTGTCGCGTCTCCGCGTACCCCGCTGTACACCGTGAGCGCGAAGAGGGCGTCGAGCAGCCGGGGGAGGTCGTTCTCGGCGCGGAACGCGTCGTGGGCGGCATCCAGCAGCGCGACCGAGCGGGATAGATCCCCCCGGTACCCGGCCACCCACCCAGAGGCGAGCGTGACCAGTGCGCGCGTCGAGGCATCGCCCAGCCGCCTTGCGCCCTGCTGTCCCTCGTCCACCAGGGCGGACGCGGTGGCGATGTCGTTCTGCTGCCCGGCCAGCATGCTGGCGGCATAGAGGGCGCGGGTCCGCTCCATGCACGGCTGGGGCTGCTCGGCCAGGGCGCGGTCGAGCCAGTGCCGGCCCTCGCTGAGCAGGCCCCGGCCGAACCAGTAGGGGTACAGCGACGTGGCGATCCGCAGGGCGGCCCCGGCCTCGCCGGGTTCGGTGAGGCAGAACTCCAGCGCGGCCCGCAGGTTGGGCTGCTCTCGCCCCAGGCGGGCGAACCAGTCCACCTGCCGGGCACTGATCCACTCGGCGTCCGCGCGCGCCACCAGCGCGGCGTACCAGTCTCGATGCCGCCGGCGTAGTGCGGTGTCCTGGCCGGATTCCCGCAGCTTGTCCTGACCGTATTCGCGGAGGGTGTCCAGCAGCCGGTACCGCACCAAGGTGCCATGTTCCTGCCGGATCAGGATGGACTTGTCCACCAGAGAGGTCACCAGGTCGAGCACATCCTCCGCCGCCAGGTTGTCCCCGGCGCAGATGGCTTCGGCCGCCTCCAACTCAAAGCCGCCGACGAACACCGTTAGCCGGGCCCACAGCAGCTGTTCCACGCACGTGCACAGCCCGTAGCTCCACTCGATGCAGGCCCGCAGGGTCCGCTGCCGCGCTGGCGCACTACGGGCACCGGCACTCAGCAGCCGGAACCGGTCAGACAGCCGGTGCAGGATCTCCGCCGGCGACAGCGCCGACAGCCGCGCCGCGGCCAGCTCGATCGCCAGCGGCAGCCCCTCCACCCGGCGACAGATCTCCACGACCGCGCCCCGGTTGTCCTCGGTAAGGCAGAACCCGGGCACCACCGCCACGGCCCGCTCGACGAACAGGGTCACCGCCGCGCACTGGGACAGCCCTCGCAGGGAGTGCGGCCGCCGCGGGTCCGGCATCGGCAGCGGCGGCATCGGCAGCATGACCTCCCCACCGCCCCCCAGCCGCTCCCGGCTGGTGGCCAGCACCCGCAACCCCGGGCAGACCCGCAGCAGCGCATCGACCAACTTCGCGACCGCGTCCACCAGATGCTCACAGTTGTCCAGCACCAGCAGCACCTGCCGGGCAGCGAGATACTCCGTCAACATCGCCATCAGCGGGCGCCGTGACTGTTCCCCCGACCCCAGCGTGGCCTGCTCCCGCAGCCCCAGGGTGGCGGCCATGGTGTGCTCCACCAGCGCCGGATCCTGCAGCTCGCCCAGCTCGACCAGCCACACCCCGTCGTCGAACGCCCGCCGCACCTGCGCGGCCACCCGCAGCGCGAGCCGGGACTTGCCGATCCCCCCGACCCCGGTCAAGGTCACCAGACGAGAGGCCGACAGCGCCTGCTTGGCCTCGGTCACCTCGCGCCGACGGCCAACAAAACTGGTCAGCTCCGGGGGCAGATTTCCGACTCTGCCCGGAGCAGTGGGTGACATGACACCTTCACACTGCAACCCAAGGGCTGCTGCTCGATCTTCCGTGTTCAATCGAACCCAGGCCCCGCTACCACATAAACCGCTGCAGCGCCGACACGCAGCTGACTTCATATCGGCCGCATTCATGCAGCGAAGTTGAGGCACGGTCGGGCTCGATAGTTGATCTCCAGGCCTTCTGGGCGGTTCTCGAACGGCCAAGAGCCCGCCCGCTTGTAGCCTTGGCCGTCTTTGTGGCGGCTAAGTATCCACGACATATTAATGAGTGATGTTAATGAGATCATGACGAATAGTGGCCAGTGGCACCTTTTCTGCCTCAGCACGACACACACGTGACGGACCGTCGACCGAATACCGCTCACGGGCTGGTTCGGCGTGGAGATCGCTGCAAAGATGATTGAACACCGGAAACCCCCGGGATCTGTGATGGCACGTGCCGGTTCGTGTCAATCGGTGGGCAACCTTCCTACCGAGGTCACCAGCTTCGTCGGCCGCCGACGAGAGGTCGCTGCGGCAAAGCGGCTGCTGCGCCGCATCGGCTGGTCACCCTGACCGGCGGGCCCGGGGTCGGCAAGACCCGGCTAGCCCTGCGGATAGCCGCGCACCTTGCGGATGCCGTCCCCGGTGGGGTGTGACTGGTGGAGCTGGCCGCGCTGGAGGACGACACATTCCTGGTTCGCCTGGTTCCGGCGCGAGCACACCAACCTGCGGACCGCGCTGCAGTTCTGCCTGACCGAACCCGGCCAGGCACGGACGGGTCCATGTCCAAGTTGTGGGCCCTGTGGGTGCACGGTCTCGGGCGGTGGACCACCGGCGACCGGCAGCAGGCCGACTGGCTGACCCGGGAAGCACTGCGCACCGGACGCCCCTTGAACGATCACTGGGGTACGGCTCACTGCCTGGAGATACTGGCCTGGATCGCGGCGGCGGAACGAAACGCCGAGCGCGCCGCCCGATTGCTCGGGGCCGCCGCCAGGCTCTGGCGGTCAACCGGAACCTCACCGTCCGAGCTGCGGCACCTCGCCCCGGCGCACACACTCTGCCAACAGCGCACCCGTCAAGCGCTGGGAGACCACACGTTCACCGTTCTGTTCGGCGAAGGCACCACACTCACCAGCGAGCAGGCCATCGCCTATGCCCTCAGCCACGAGACATGAACGTTGCCGCCTCTTGTAGTGATCTCGAACTGCCCGTCCGCATCGACCCGGATGCGATCGCCCGCAGCACAACCAGTCGCCAGCGCTGGACTGCCAAGGACCTCGTACACGGTCTGATTGGCTCGCACAGCCGGGACAACCTCGTAAACCGGTTCGCTAGAGGCGGCAGTGCCTGCGAAAAGGCGGACGTGGCTATCCTGTGCCAGCACGCTGCGAGGCTCATCAGCCACAGTCAGGATGCTCCTTCTCCTCGGAGCTCCGAGCCAGTGTCGGGCTCGACGGCCAACGTCCCAAGGGTATGGGCGGTGCCCGAACTCGGTCTCATCGGCAATAGCGGACGTTGTGCGGTCGATGTGCGGCTTGCGGGAACGGCCGACACGGGGTGCAGCTGTGATGGAACTGTCTCTGATTGTCCATAGTGGATAGTGGTTGGCTGGGTCGGCCGGCGACGCGTGCCCAGTCTGAAGCGGCCGTGTGACTTGGCGGCCGTGTGACTTGGCGGCCGTGTGACTTGGCGGCCGTGTGACTTGGCGGCCGTGTGACTTGGCGGCCGTGTGACTTGGCGGCCGT
>JOAA01000065.1 GCA_000720375.1 Rhodococcus rhodnii
GGCCATGTGGCACGCATCCTGACCAAACTCGGCTTCACCACACGCACCCAACTCGCCGCATGGGTCATCAACAACAAGAAAGCCGAGACCGGTGACGCCGCGCGCCGGATCGGACCCGACCTATGAACAACCTGCCAAGCGAGGTGACGAGCTTCGTCGGTCGCCGCCACCAGACCACGCTGACCTGTGGGGTTCCAGAAGTCGGCCGGTCGTGCTGACCTGTGGGTCAAGCTGCTGCCGGCTCGTACTCGTTGATCAAGCCACCGAGTACGAGTCGGCGCTGGACCTGCGTGCAACTTCCCTGTGGAATCGGGCGGTCTGGCCGTGGCGGGCGGAGTTGGCGAGCTCGATGGGGACGACGTCGGTTGTAGTGCGCGACGTACCGTGAGAGCACGGTCCGCAGGTGACGTTCGTTAATGATCAGAAGCCGGTCGGTGACCTCGCTCCTGACCGTCCCGATGAACCTTTCGGCATAGCAGTTCGCTTGCGGACATCGGGGAGGAATCTTGACCACCTCGACACCCGCATCGGCGAAGACGGCATCGAACGAGGTCGTGAACTGACCGGCGCGATCTCGAACCAGGAACCGAAAGCCGGCGGCCCGGTCACTCAGGTCCAACAGCAGGCTGCGGGCTTGTTGAGTGGTCCACGCGCCGTCGGGATGGGACGTCGTCCCCAGAAGATGAACATAGCGGGTGGCGACCTCGAGCACGAAGAACACATAGACCCGCCTCAATGTGACCGCACAGTCCACGGTGAAGAAGTCACACGCCAGCATCGTGGTCGCCTGGGTCCGCAGAAACCGCCGCCAGGAGGTGTCCGAGTCCCGGCTCGGCGCCGGCGGTATCCGCAGACGCTGAAGAACCCGGCGGATCAGAACCCGGCGGATCGTCGAGGCGCCGACTCGATGCCCGAGCTGAGCAGCTCACCCTGGATCCTGCGATATCCCCAACCGGTGTTCTCTCCCGCCATTCGTTCGATCAGCGCAACAACGGTGCCGTCGAGCGGAGGGCGTCCGGATCGGTGCGGATACGTCCACTTCCTGGCGACCAGACGCCGATGCCACCGCAGGAGCGTGCCCGGTGTCACCAGCCGATGCCGGCGCAACATGGCCGGCAGTCGCCGCACCAGGGCGGCAAGCACCGCACGATCAGCCCAGTCCAGCCGAGGACGAGAATTCACACGGCGCAGCACGTGCGACCTCGTGTCGCAACACCAGCAGTTCAACGTCCTTGGACGCTGAGGAGCGACCCAGCACGCCTCGGTCAATGCCTCAAAGAAATCGATGATTCAACTATCCACATAGAACTGTGCGCCGGTGTGGGAAATCGACACGCAGTGTGGCGAGTTGCTTCCGATGGCGTGACGTAGCCATCGGAGAAGATAGACCTACATGGCATACCGGCCAGTCCGTTGACCTGCGGTTTTCCGACTGGCTGAGATTGGTTTAAGGCGAAACTAACGAGCGGCAACCCAAATGGCCTCTTGACCTGAGCACGAGCATGTGACAAAGCTAGCGTTTGTGTCGGCAAAGTACTGGTGTTGATTGCAGTACCTCACCAGACGCGGGAAAGAATAATATTCCCGATGTGCTGGCCAACTTAAGTTGACATCAATCAAAATCACGTTGAACGTAAGATCGATATCTGCCCTCGACACGGATGACACGGAGGTGGTCGTCGTGGTCGTACCAGTCGTCACAGAGAACTACTCCCAGGCGCCACGGATTTGACAGCGGGCATTCGACGCATCGACGACGTCCACCTTCTCGATCAACTTGGCTTGTTGCCCCGCGAGGGGACTGCTCAAAGCAGCGGCTGAAGGCAGGGTAACCGAGCATCGCCGGCTGATCTGACCAAAGAGGCGTCGTTAGACCTGGCCTTTCAAGATCTGTAGCCAGCTTCCATTCAGAGCGACTTTCGGCGCCGCATCAACGGCCACTTCCCTGACGGGCACCCCAGAGAGAGTCTATTACCTGGAGTATTTCGACGACAAAGAAACCTAGTTCAAGTTCGTCGAGGACCTTCCATTCACGGCCTAGTTTCTTCATGTGTTAGGCCTGTCTCCTCCGGTTGCAACTCGACTGTTACAAAAGGAGAATCGCGTGAAACGCATTCTTTCAGCTCTTGCCGCGGCGACCAGTATCGCCGCGCTGACAGTGGGAGCCGCCGGCACCGCGACCGCGGCAGAGAGAGCAGCCCAGCAGGTACCCTCCAACATCTACATCAGCGAGGTCGCCACCCGCGGTGCCGGCCCGGCCGGGGCGACCCAGGAATACATCGAGATCGCGACTCGCGGCTTCCGAGAGGTGAACATCGGAGGCCTGCAGCTGCAGGCGATGTTCGGGCAGCAGCTCGTCACGATCCCGATCCCGATGGGCGTCGTCCTGAGGCCGAACGAGGTGTACACGATCGCCCACGCCAGGTTCACCGGCTGCGTACCCAACCAGGTCTTCTACGAGAACCTCCCCGGTACTAGGACCCTCCAGCTGAAGCTGGGCACGCCAGAGGGCGCCCGTGTGGACGCCGTAGTGGTTCCCCCGCACCCGCCCCTGTTGTCGCTTCACCGGATCGCGTTCACCGGAACCCCCACCGACTTTGCTCCGGGTCCGCGGACTCCGTGCATCGCCGATATGACCCCTTCGCCCGCTCGGTGACGCACGGTTAACCACATAAACCGATATCCGCCCATCCGTGGGGGCACAACTCTGTCTCTCCTTATCTCTCCTTAGGGTCCGGAGAAAAGGTTATTGAGAAACGGTGAAGCTCGGGGCGCGTAGTGACCCGAGCTTCACCGTCGTCCGGAATACAAGCGCAGGCTCGCCGTCTTCGCAGCAAGTCGCGTACACGCCGGGTATCCGTCCGTGTCACCGGGCAAATGACGGGCTGGGACTGCATCCATGGCCAGCTAGGACCCTTCTGGTCGCACAGGCAGAGTTTCGTCAGTGGCCACCACACGTCAGTGCGGACCGAGTTGGTCCGATGTCCATCGGGTAGCTCCCTAGCCGAAGCCAAACGTTACAAACGAAGGAGGAAGATGAAACACATCCCTTATCTGGCCGCCGCCGGCCTGGTCGGCGCCCTCATGCTGGCGACTCCTGTCGTCGCCCAGGCAGCCTCGCCCACACGGGCGATGCCGGCCCATTCCTCCGTTACACCGGCAAATACCGGCTCCAGCACCGACACAGCGGCCGACATATCCCGGCAGGACCGGATATTCCTGAGGAAAGCACACCAGGGCAACCTCGCCGAGATCAAAGCGGGAAGGCTGGCATTGCGCAAGGGACGGTGCGAGGCAGTACGGCATGTTGCCCACGTGCTCATCGAGGACCACTCCCGAATGGACATCGAACTCCGGTCGCTGGCAGATCGGTTTGACGTGCGGCTGCCCAAAACCCCGAGCACCGCGCAGCTAAGACAGCTTGCCAAGGTGGCGGCACTAACCGGACGCGAGTTCGATGTCGCCTGGCTACAACTGCAAGCCGCCTGGCATCGCGAGACGATCGAGCTGATCAGGAAGGAACTGAGCCGCGGCCGCTCGCCGGAGGTCAAGGCGCTGGCGAGGAAGGCGGCTCCGGTCATCAAGCATCATCTGCGGTTGATCGACGAGGCCACAGAACACTGCTGTCGCTGAGTACAGTTGCGGATCTTCCGCTGCGATGGGTCCTGTGGACGTCGACTGACCGGTCCCTTCGGGGCTCGCCGGTCCCGCGCGACCACGGCTAGGGATCATGGCGGCGCCGGATGCGGGGTGCTCCCGTAGCGAGGCGGCGTACTTGGCCGCCAGGACGAGCCCGATAGCCAGATCCAGCTCGTCCTGCAACGTCATGCCACTTCTTCGGAACCCGTTGTCGGGCAAGAGAAGCGCGCTGCTAGGAGAGCGGTTCGTCGTAGAATTCGGTGGGCACGTCGCCGGTTTCGCAGGGACGATAGAGGCTCAGGAGGGGCCTCAAGGGCCGTCGCACCGAATCTGCAGCCGCCAGGTCCAGAATCGCAGCTGGTCCCTACCGGTCGGCCAAGGCCGGGGGAAGCTGACCGGTCGCCCCGGTCGTCAGCCGGTGGCAGCCCAAGCTCGGCAAGCCGCTCAGCCAGCTCGCGGGCCGCGGTCACGGTCAGGTGCGGAAGCTGCAGCGTTGATGCCGCCGATGCTGGCGCCGGCGGGCGGGTGCGGGTGTGTTACCGGCTGATCAGCCGCGCAGGTGGGCGTGGTACGTAGGGCAAGCTACTGATCGATGCTTAGGCCAGGCAGTAATAGCATCGCGTCCGTTGTAGATAGTGGTGTTGCGTTCTTCAGCGTCGCCCGCGACCATGCAAACGGTTCGTCTGGAGTTCGAGGTGCGCTCGCCGCTCCAGATTCACTCCTGCTCCACCACAGTGCCTCCAGCAGCTGGCCTCCAGCGGGACCTCGTTCGCTCCTCGGTTGACCGTAACCACGAGTCAACTGTTGTTCCGCGGTCGGAGAACTTCTTGCGCTGTAACATGATCAAGCCCGCACCGACACCAACGCCCGATTCGCCGACTGATGTTTGTCTTATTGCTCACCTCGGTACCGCAAGTATGAACAGGGCGGAGTACCCGCGCCGGACAAGAAGAACCGACCCTTGTACCGTGCCATAACTCGACGCTAACTCGGTGACCTGCCGTTTTGTCCGCACCATGATCGTGCCATGCTCACCGGCCGTGCTGCTTCGACTGACATACTTGATCACGGTGAGGTTGTTCGGTTGGCTGGGTTTGTTCTTCCGGCGCTCCACCACCAAGAATGTCGAAATCCTGGTGCTCCGACACAAAGTCTCAATCCTACGCCGCCAGGTCGGCACACCCCGCCCCTCATGGCCCGACCGGGCAATCATGTCCGCGCTCACCCGGCTACTCCCCCGCGACCTACGTCGGGGCACCGCATCGTCACACCCGCCACGCTTCTGGCATGGCATCGCCGCCTGATCGCACGCAAATGGACATACCCAAACCGACCTGGACGCCCACCGATCGATGCCGAGCTTCGCGAACTGATCGTTCGATTGGCGCGGAAAAACCCTCGCTGGGGACACCGCCGCATCCGAGCCTGACGGACGTTCGCGCGCAGCCGGATAAGGCCTGCGATGGCAGCCCAGATCGGCGCTCCGTGTCGCAAGAATCGACGCTGCGCCGAGATGGCGAATTTTCCCGCCGCTGTGGAATCTCCTGCGAGCAGGCTGGCCACCGCACGCATGCTTTCCGCTTCCCCGATGTCGTGGTTGTCCTCCGTGTGATCGAGTAACGGCAGCGCTTCGTCCAACCGTTGCGCGGCTTCGCGCGCCAGACCGGCCGCCAGCAATGATTCCGCCTGGTCGAGCCAGATCCAGGCCCTGTATCGGTGGGAGCGCCCAGACCGCGGCTGGCGTACTCGAAATGCCTCAGCGCCTGAGGAATGTCGCCTGATTGTCGAGCAACGAGCCCCAGGGCATGCCGCACCGCGGCCCGATCAGCGAGGTGAGCGTTGTTCTCGCTGGTAATAAAGAGGTTGGCGCGTTCCGCCGTCAACCACGACACGGCGTCATGCGCACCGGTCAGGATCGGCGTGACACCCTCAACCGCATCTAGCCATGGTGGGCGATGGGTTCCATGCTGCGGTGCGATCAGATCTAACGCCGCCCAGGTACCGTGCAGATAATACGAGAACAGCCGTTGTCTCGCGGCATCCAGCTCCGCCGAGCTATCCACTGTGGACGGTAACGACCTTGCGTACGTCCGCAACAGGTCATGCATTTGCAGGCGTCTCTTGCCTTTCACCTGAATCAGGTGCGTTCGGTGCAGCACATTGGCCAGTCCACGTGCTTGCGACAGTGTTCGGCCCGTCAACGCCGCGATCGCTCCAATGTCGAAGTCGCAGCCAGGATGGATGCCCACCAACCGAAATGCTCGCGCCGTCTCCGCCGACAGGTTGCGGATACGACCACGAGAACACCGCACGCAAGGCCGTGCGCGGATCCCCGTTGGCGTCAAGCACATCCAGACGCTGCTGCTCGTCGCGCAGTTCCGCGCTGAGCTCCGCCAAAGTCTCGCCGTGACGCGAGCAGCGCACCGCGCTGTTTCAAGCGAAGACCGTTGGGCGACGGGTATTGGTGATCGTGGACGACGTGGCATCGGCGTCGGACGTGTGCGCGCTGTTGCCTGGTGATCCGCAGTCGGCGGTCCTGGTGACGAGTCGTCATCGGCAGCCGAACCTGGCCGGGGCGCTGGATGCCTCGCTGGAGGTGATCACGCCGTCCGAGGGGCGCCGAACTACAGGGGCAGATCGTCGGCTGGGAACGGCTGGAACACGCGCCAGAACCGGTCGAGCGCTTGGTCGAGTTGGTCGACGGTCTGCCGCTCGCGTTGCGGTGCATCGGTTACCGCCTGGCCGTTCTGCCCAGCCTGCCGATCGCGGAGCTGGCCGATCAGCTCGCGCGTTCACCACTGGAGGTACTGCACATCGGCAACCTCGATGTTCGTGCGGCCTACGACTCCAGTTACGGCGAGTTGACCCGATTGGAGCAGGGCGTATTCCGCCTGCTGAGCGCCGGCGAGCTGCTTGGTTGGGAGGACTCCGCTGTGCGGCGGATTCTGACCAGGCTGGCCGAGGCGCACCTGATCACGATCGCGCCGGGCTGTGATCAGTACCAGTTCCCCCGGCTGACCCTGACCTACGCGCGGGAGCAGCTGAGCTGGACATTGATGAGCGCGTCGGAGTTCGGCGCGGTGGAATGGGAGCCGGTCGGCAGCGCCAGTTGATCAACCGGAGGGCCCGCGGAAACCACACCTCGAGGACAGCCTCATTGTTGTGACAAATACATGTCACGTTCTGCACATGCTGTCGCCCTTCCGATGGTGCTGTCTCAACTGGCGTTGACGGCACATAATCATCGGTATCAGCTTGCAGTGGGCCGTCCTTGGGGAGGGATGCCTTGTCGCTTGTCTTGCCGGCGGAGCATCGCGCGATCATGGTGGTTGACATCGCCGAATTCACCGCCCCGGCGAGGACGGTCGCTCATCAGATCGCATTGCATCAGGGGCTGTACCAAGTGCTGCGCGAGGCTTTCGACGAGTCCGCCATACCGTGGGCCTCTTGTGTCGTTGAGGACCGCGGCGATGGCGCCATGATCCTGATCCCGTCGGACGTGCCGAAGATCCGATTGGCCGATCAGTTGCCCGATCGGATTGTCGCCGCTGTGCGCCGCTACAACGCGCTCAGTTCGGCCGCGGCATCGGTACAACTCAGGATCGGTTTGCACGCCGGTGAAGTGCATAGATACGAGAACGGCGTGGTCAGCCAGGCGGTCAATTTCGCGTTCCGGATCCTCGATGCCTCGGCAGCGAAATCAGCGTTGAAGCAGTCGGCCGGTACGGTCGCAGTGATCGCGTCGGATCGCTTCTATCAAGAAGTGATCTGTCAGGATCCGGCCGCGAATGCCGCCTCTTACCAGCGTATTCCAGTGAATGTCAAGGACGTCTCCACAGAAGCCTGGCTCAGGTTGCGCGGACTGTCCGCAGTGCTCCCGGTGTTGCCGGACGCGCCGCTGGACTTGCTGTCCAAGTGGCTGTCCGATGTCACCGTCCCGCATTTGGCGACCATGGTCCGCCGAGCGGCCGGTCCGTTCGCGCCAGTACCGCGCAGCAACAACGCGTTAGACGTGTTTTTCGAGCTCAACGACGTTAACGCGGGAGTGGACGGAGTACCGCCGTCGCTCATCTTCCTGTCGCTGCTCGCAGACCAGATGGGCGGTGAGTTCAAGGTGAATGTCGATGAATGGGTGCGCAACGAAGCCAGGCGGTTAAGACTGGACCGTAGGCTTGCCGAACGGGTGAACGCGGTGTCGGCAATCCCGGCTAAGCCAAGGCTGCACTTACTAATTGCGTTCGAACCGCACGGCATCGACCCGAGCCGCTACCGGCTCTCGTTCTGGAGGCAGGATGATCCGGAAGTCTGGCCACCGGTCAGGGGCGATGCCGGCATGGCCTCGGTCGCCGAGTTGGAAAGCTGCGTGGATGCTCTTGTGGTCGCCGCCGAGCAGGTGTGGAGTGACCGGTATGCGACCGTGGTGCTGGAGTTCCTCCTCCCGCGTTCGCTCGTGCACCTTCCGGTGCAGCTATGGCGGAAGGAGCTTGGCTCTAGTAATGAGCGGCCACTCTTGTTCGACTACCCGATCGTGTTAAGGTCGCTCGAGCGGATGTCTTCGCAGCATTGGCATCGCGTGTGGCATGATCGCTGGCGCTTGCTCCTGGCGGACCCGTCGGTAACCCGGGTCCATTTCGGTCAACCCGCAGACAGCGGCGAGCCTTACCGCATCGACGCGCGGTTGAGCGACCCTCAATGGGTGTCGATGGTGCTGTCCCGGCCACCACGCCCGCAGCCGGCGTCCGAGTCAGGAACGGATGAGTACCGAGCCGCTTTGCAAAGCGGTCTGCCTGCGGTTTTCTGGCACCCGGAGGCGTCGCCGACGGCACTTCGTGAAGTTGTGAACGAGTTGGCCGATGGTCGCGGCCTGACTAAGCTGCCGGAGCGAACTCAGGCGGCCCGGCGCGATGCCTTCCTGACATCCGACCCGTCTAGCAAAATCAACATTTATCGTCGTTTGGTGGTACTGTGGGACGATCCAGAACGCCGAGTGTTTTTGGACTTACCGGGCACATCCACCGCAGCCGTAGAGGAATCGGCGGATGAGCGCTAACGAGTATTCCGCCGAGGTGGAGCCGGACCGCCGCCCACCGGATTTTGTCGCGCCCGAGTGGTGGATCTATCGCGGCACCGGTCACCCGCTGCACGACGTTCAATTGGATCAAGTCCTGCCACCGCCGCCGCCTTGGCGTGCCTTTCGAGGCGGGCCGTTGCCGGAACGTGACGCACCACCGGCCGACGACGGGGAAACCGAACGGCGTCTCGGTTCTGAAGTCCACATGACTGATCAGCATATCGATCCACATGAGGTCGACATGGTGAATGCCTCGCTGTTCTTGCGCCGCCCGCTGCTGGTCACCGGGAATCCGGGTGTCGGTAAATCAGCCCTTGCTTTCCGAATTGCCAGAGAACTACGGCTTGGCCGTGTTCTGCGATGGTCGATTTCCAGTCACACGACTTTGCGATCCGGGCTTTTCGAATACGACGCGATCGGCCGGGCCGAAGCGGCGGGCGCTCGTAATGCCGCGACAATGCGCGGCGCCGATGTCGTTGACGATCCGCCGATCGGCGAATTCATCCGCCTCGGCCCGCTCGGTACCGCGTTTCTGCCGAGCCGGTTGCCCCGGGTTTTGCTGATCGACGAACTCGACAAGAGCGAGGCCGATCTGCCCAACGACCTGCTGAGCATCTTCGAGGATGGCGATTTCCGTATTCCGGTACTGGAACGGATGCGCAGCCGGTCGCGTGAAGTCTCGGTGTTCACTGATGATCCTGGTGCCAAGGCGACCGTGATCGACGGCCGGGTGAGCTGCCACGCGTTCCCGATGGTCGTGATCACCAGCAATGGTGAGCGCGATTTCCCGCCTGCGTTCCTGCGCCGGTGCCTGCAGCTGGAGATCAGCCCGCCGGACGCGGGCAAGCTGGCGGCCATCGTGGCGGGGCACATGCTCGACGAGCGCGGTGAGCACAAGGAACGATTGATCCAGGAGTTCCTGGCGCGTAGTGCCGCGTTGGACGGCCTGCCGACCGATCGCCTGCTGGATGCGATCTTCCTGGCCACGTCCGGGGCCTATCAGCAAAACGACCTCGCGTGGCCAAGGCTGGTTGATGCCTTGTGGCGACGTCTGACCTTGGTGCCGTGACGTCATGGGCGGGGCAGCTGGCGTTCCGCATTCTCAGCCTGACCGGCCGTGGGAATCTTCGGATGCCCGATCGTTGCCATCGGCTAAGGACTCCGGTGGGATGAGCGCCGCGCCGGCCACGTGGTGGGAGCTAGCCGACAGTGTGTACCTCGCTTCGATCATGAATCGGCACAACTGGAGCTCGCCGCCTGCCGTTGAGCAGCAGCCGCCACCACAGCCTCCCGAACCGCCGTCTCTAGCCGACGAGCAGCAGCCCGCGGTTGACCGCTCTGTGCCTGCTGAGCCAGAACCTCCTCCCGCTATCGAGCCGGAATCCAGCAACGGCGTGGAACCTGACCTGCGGCTGGTGCACAGTGAGCGCCCGAGCCGGCTCGCGCCGGTGGCGAAGTCCGACAACCCCGCAGCCTTGCTGCGTGCCCTGTGGCCATTGAAGAAGAGAATCCCATCCTGGCGCGAGGAAGACTTGACCTTCGATGCGGATGCCACAGCCGAGCGTGCCTTGCTGGATGGGATGTGGTGGCCGATCACCACACCAGGCACACAACGTTCATTCGACCTCACCGTGGTGGTCGATGCGAGCCCGTCGCTGACGTTGTGGCGAACGCGGCTCGCTACTTTTCTGTCCCTGCTTGAGCAGCGCGGTGCGTTCCGCACCATGCAGATTCGCATGCTGGACACCCGCCACGATCCGCGTGGCGTGCCACTGTTGCGTGGCGGCACGATGGACACTCCGGTGCGCAGCCCCGGGGAGATTCGCGATCCGGTCGGTCGCCGGGTCATTCTTGTTGTGACAGACGGGATCGACGAGTGCTGGCGGTCGGATTCAGTTGGCCCGATGCTTGCCCGATGGGGGCAGACGATGCACGTGTGCGTCGTGAACCTGTTGCCAGAGCGGCTATGGGGGCGCACCGGGCTGCAGGCTGAACGGGCACGGCTTTCGGATTTGACTGCGCTGAAACCGAATCGCCGATGGACCTGGGAGCTCACTGACGCGTGGATGCTGCCGACCAGGGCGCTGCCGGAGTCGACCGTGCCGATTCCAGTCGTTGAGCTGGAACCGCAGTGGCTGAGCTGGTGGGCCCAGCTAGTGACCGGTGGCCATCGCAACACAGTGGACGCCCGGGTACTGCTGGCCGGGTCGAAACCCCGGCCGTTCGCGGGAATCATGGATGTGTCCATTCCGGACCGGGTCAGTCACTTCCGGAGTGTGGCCTCGCCAGAGGCGTTGAAGCTGGCGATTTTGCTGGCCGCGGTGCCAGTGACCACGCCCATCGCCCGCACTCTTCAGGCCGAATTGGCACCCGAATCCGGGCCGGAACACCTCGCGGAGGTGCTGGCCAGCGGTCTGTTGCACACGTCGGACAGTCTGTCCAATTGGGACGAAGCTCGGTTCGAGCTGCCCGTGGCGGCTCGCGAGCTGTTGCTGACGGGCGTCCGGCGTTCACAGACCGCCAGGGCTGTCCAAGTCGCCGCCGACCGATTCGGTGACGAGATCCCCGAACTGGCGAGGTTGCGGGATGCCTTGGCCGCCCCGGACACCACGGCCGATCCCACGATAGAGAAGGAGAGAGCCCTCGATCGAACAGTGATGCGCGCCCTCAGCGGGCCTTACGCAGCACGCGCGCAACGCCTGAGTTCCTTGGTTCCGCCCGAACCAAGATCATCTACTGAACCGATCCAGAAGACTTTGGAGCCCCAGAACCATATCAGACGAGAGTTGAGCGACACGATGTCCAACACGGCGGAGCGCGCGGACGCGCCCGAAGAGACCAGACTTACTGCGACATCTGTCCCTCATGCGCAGCCGAAGGAAGCCACTGACGTGGGGGGCAGTGCCGACGCACGTGCCGAAGAACGGCCACTGGGCCCGCCAGGTCTCGGCCTGGCGGGAGTGCACGAGGGGCGTACCGAGGGGATTCCTCCGATCTGGGGGAACGTGCCACCGAGAAATCCGAACTTCACCGGCCGGGGCGAACTGCTCGAGCAACTGAGCAAACGCCTGATAGCCGGCGGTGCGACGGCCATCCTCCCGGCCGCACTGCACGGAATGGGCGGCATCGGCAAAACACAGATGGCGGTCGAGTACATCTACCGACGGCTGCACGAATACGACATAGTCTGGTGGGTCCAAGCCACCCAGCCAGCCCAAATCCGCGCAGGCCTGACCGAACTGGCCCAGTACATGGGCCTAGCCGGAAGCCAGGAAGCGCACACGGCCGTGCCAGCCGTGCGCGAGGCGCTGCGGGTTGGCAAGCCATATCGCAGGTGGCTTCTGGTCTTCGACTCAGCCGAGAGTCCCGACGTGGTCCGGCCGTTCTTCCCCACCAACGGTCCAGGCGAAATCCTGATCACCTCACGCAACCCCGACTGGGCAAGCATCGCCCGTCCCCTCGAAGTGAAAGTGTTCCAGCGCGAGGAAAGCATCGAGCTGCTCCGCAAGCGCGGCCCCGAGATCGAGGATGCGGACGCAGACCGCCTTGCCGAGAAACTTGGCGATCTCCCGTTGGCCATCGAACAAGCCGCAGCCTGGCGTGCCGAAACCGGCATGCCAGTCAACGAGTATCTGCGCCTGTTCGACGAGAAGGTTGCCGAGATCCTCGACACCTCTACCCCCGCTGACTACGAGCTTTCCGTTGCCGCGGCGTGGAATGTATCGTTCGATGAGCTGCGAAACCGCAACCCGGCAGCGCATCGGCTGCTGCAGGTGTGCGCTTTCTTCGCTCCAGAGCCAATATCCCGCGACCTGTTCTCCGGAGTTCGCGGCGTGCCGATCACACCAGAACTGGACTCGGCACTGAGCGATCCCATCCAGCTCAGTCGAGCGATCCGCGACATCAACCGATACGGTCTGGCCAAACTGGACCACCGCACCAATACGCTTCTGCTGCACCGATTGGTGCAGTTGGTGCTCCGTAACCGAATGAGCCCGCAGCGCCGGGCGGAGATGCGGCACGTCGCGCACGTGCTGCTGGCCAACGCAGACCCGAAGGATCCGGCAAACTCAAAGTCGTGGCCTCGCTACCAGGAGGTGCTTCCGCACGTCTACTCGGCGGAATTGATCGAATGCGACGATGCGTGGGTTCGGCTGCTGGTCGTCAACCTTGGCTCATTCCTGTACTTCTGGGGCGACCACCAGGAAGCGGTAACGCTACTCGAACTCGCGGTCAAGACCTGGTCAGAACGGCTGGGGCCAACCGACCAGCACGTCTTGCAAGCAGCCAGTTTTCTCGGTCTTTGTCTATGGGCACTCGGCCGTTACCCCGAGGCCGCGGAGCTCAACCAACGTACGCTGACGTTGCGTCGTCAGGTGTCCGGCGAGAACGCAGAAGAGACGATTCTCGCCGAGCTTCGCGTAGCCGTGGACATGAAAGCGCGTGGTAAGTACATGGCCGCCCGCGAAGTTAACGAGCAAATCTATATGAAGGCCAAAGGGCTTTTTGGCGACGACGATCCGATGACGCTGCAGACCGCGCATGACTTTGCGGTCACCCTTCGGTTGTGTGGGGACTACCGAGCGGCGCTGGAGGTGGATGAGCGCAACTATCAACGCCGAGCCGAAGTTCTCGGTTATGACAACGCACGTACGTTGAACACGCTGAGCGGGTTGATCCTGGATCGGCAGGAGCTGGGTGAGTACCCACGGGCGCGCATTGAGCACCAGCAGATCACCGAACGGGTCAGGAGGATCCTCGGCGAGGACAAAGTCGGTACGCTCCGGCGGAAGGGACAGCTTGCGGTGGCCCTTCGCAAAGATGGCGCCCACGACGAAGCGCTCAAGCTGTCGGCGCAAACACTTACAATCGCCCGTCGGCGGTATGGTGACGATCATCCGAACACCATGGCCTGTGCGATCGCGCATTCGATTGACCTACGGCATGACGGCGACCTCGAAGGTGCTCGCACGCTCGGTGAAGACACATTTGGCCGATACCGCAACCAATTGGGCGAGGAGCACCCGAACACTCTGTCCGCGGCAGTGGATCTGGCGGTCACCTTGAGGTTGCAAGGCGACCCCGTAAGCGCCCGGCAGCTGACGGAGCGGTCACTCGAGCGGTTCAGGGCAGCGCTCGGTCCTGATCATCCACACGCGATCGTTAGCATGATCAACATGGCTAGCGATCTGGCGGCTACCGGTGAGGTCGCAGCTGCGGCCGCGCTGGGTACCGAGGCTATGGAGCGGTCGGCGCGGGTGCTGGGAGCTGACCACCCGACAACGCTTGCCGCCAGTCTCAACCTGTCTCTCGACAAGCGTGCGGCCGGGGCGGAGGAAGAAGCGGCATTGCTGTATGAGGAAACGACCGCGCGGTATCGCCGAATACTGACCGATGTGCATCCTGCCACTGTCAAGGCTCTGCGAAGTATCCGTGCCGACTGCGACATCGATCCCCTGCCGAGCTGACAGCGATGCTTGTCCCGCCCAGCCGCTATGGCGGGACAAGCATCAATGCGTGTACCGGCCGATCCAGGTGGCGAGCTCGTCCGGGTCGGGCGCTTGGATGGTCAGTTTCCGAATCCGCCGGTGCACCGCTCGGACAATCTCCGGATAGTGCAACAACGCCCACGCGGCAGAAGGATTCGTCCGAGTGGCGGCGAGGGCGAGACCGAGACCGATCCACGACATCGCGCGATCTGGGTCTGCCGTCAGTTCCGCGCGGTAGCCCTCGACCGCCTCATCTGCTTGTGCCCCGACGTAGGCACGGTCTGCCATCGTGCAGTCAGGAACATCCAACCGGGCCCTGCTTACCTTGAGACGGATCAATTGCAGCCGGGCAGTCGTCCATGTCCCGTCCGGCACCGGGGTTGGTGCGGGATCGCGATCAAGGAACAGTCCTACCGGCCACGTTCGGCCTGCCAGCCAACTGTCTGCCAATCGATGCACGATCTCGCTGGACGGTCTCAGGTAGCGAATTCGCCAGCCTGCGTAGTCGTCGGCCGCACCCACCTCTGCCAAGTCCGTCGCGCTGCGGGGCAGTGGCTCGTCCTGCCAGGGGCCGAGTTGTTCGGCAATGCGATCGATGAACCGCCGTCCGGCATCGGTGAGATAAGGATCGGAGTGCAGCGCGTTCAGCGTGCGCCAAGTTCCGGCACGCCAATAGGCGAACTCGAAGTTCGCGCGGTCCGCGTCATGCTTCCCGGGAGAATTACTCAGCGCGCGCCAGAAGGCGGTGACGCCGAAGAATGCGTAAACGCCTTGGAGTACTCCACCTATTGGTCTCGGGTCGTCCCGCCAAGGGGTGTAGAAACGTTCTCTGGGGTCCTCGTCGTACAGTTGAGTCAGGTGCAGTAGTCCGGCTAGCCGGGTGTGATGAAACTCGTGTACCAAGGTGGCGGCCAGGGAAGCGGCGTCTGCAGGCATTGCGATGACAGCGCTGCCGAACGCCTCACCAGTCGACGCGCTCAGGTTGCCGAATGGAACTGCTGGTCTTGGCACGAGCGAATCGAAACCCACGGTCATTGAGTGGGCGTGATCGGGCAATAGTCGCACGATCAGTTGCCATGCGCGGCTCAATAGCCGTCGCCAAGCGTCGACTTCATGTTCGGAGAGCCGTTGCGGAACAACAGGTTCGGACAACCCACGGTATGGGTCGACGTCGTCGAGCCGGACAGCGATTCGGCAACCTCCGGTGTTGGCTCGAAGCCGCCGGATGCTCCACCAACCAGGTCCATCGGCTAACCGGTCATCGGACAGCCGGATCCGACTGGTTTGTGTGGTTACCTCGACGGCGTGGCCGTCACTACGCACTTCGGCCATGGAGCAAGGCGAATCCGGGAACACATGAGCGAGCCCGAGTGTGGGTAGGATGGCTCTGCCGTGCCAAACAGGTATTTCTGTTTCGAAGGCGAGGCCAGCCCAGATCCCTGCGGCTGCGGCCATGGCATGCAGGTGACCGACATGCATCCATAGTGGACAAACGCCGTCGATCTGGTTTCGCAGCAGGCGCGTGGTATACCCTGCCCAACTGCCGGTGTACGGATGCCCGAGTAAGCGATCAAGCACCCTTGGCGCCTGTTGCTGAACACGGGCGAGCAACTCCCACGCTGTATCCAATGGCGGTAACGGACCGCCTAGCTCTGGCAGTTTTGTGACCTCGTCGGTCAACGCGCGCAGCAACAGCAGCCGCCGGCTCCGCTCGGCCCGTCTCAGCTTCCGGACAAGGGGTGGTCCGCCTGACCCGCGTGCCAGCGCGTCGAAGTCAGCCCATGACAACCAGTGCAGTCCTAGGCTTTGGCCTGATTCTGGCGTGTTCAGTCGATCCGCCCCTTTGCGGAGCAGTCGCCGCCTGCCGCCATTCGGGGATGACCGGTTTGTTCCACCACATGACGCAGTGAACGGCGCAGTTCAGCGTTGTCGAGTGCGCGTAATACCGGGAGTGGAACCGCGTCGAGGTCGATCAATTCGGAGGTGATGCCCTCGTCGGGGTCGGCCGAGAGTGTGTTCATGATGTTTGCATCCCTCCACACTTCGTCGTTGTACAGCCCGCATTCCCATGATGTCGTATGCGCGCGGGTTCAGGAAGACTCACTGGGCGCCGAACTAAATGGCCTAACCCGCCTTATTGCGGTTTGCGGAACGTGCGCCGGTAGTTGGCGGATATGGTGCCCAGGCGGCGGGTGAAGTGGTGGCGTAGGGTGTCGATGCTGCCGAAGCTGGCGGGTGGCGCCGTCGACCACCTCGACCCCGTAGCCGTGTAAGTGCCGAAAACTACGTCCACAGGCGCTGACCTGCGACGTTCCAGCCTTCCAAGAAAGCCAGCAGCCGGGCGCACCACGATGCTGCGTCGTGCTGCGACTCCCCTACCTTGCCCTCACCGGCGCCTTCACGTTGCTTCGACTGCTGCCGACAAGCAGCACCGACAAGGACACCGAGATCCTCCTCCTGCGCCACCAACTAGCCATCCTGCAACGCCACGTCCCCAAACCACGCCTCACCCGACCCGACCGCGCGCTCCTCGCTGCCCTGCTACACCGCATCCCCAGACCCACACTGCGCACGTTCCACCTGATCGTCACGCCTGAGACAATCCTGCCCTTGGCACCGCGACCATTTGCCCCGTCGCCACGCCCGAATCTCTCGCCCAAAGCGCCCAGGCCGACCACCTACCATCCATAACATCCGAGCGCTCATCCTCCGACTCGCCCACGAGAACCCGAGCTGGGGCTATCACCGCATCCACGGCCAACTCGCCACCCCCGCGATCACGATCGCTCCATCCACCGTCTGGAAATCCTTAAAACCAACCACATCAACCCAGCACCCCGCCGCTACCAGCAACCCTGGGCCACCTTCCTACGCACCCAAACACACGCCATCCTCGCCGCAGACTTCTTCGAAACCCGAACCATCACCGGCACCACGCTGTTCATCCTCGCCGTCATCGAACACGCCACCCGACGCATCCGCATCCTCGGCACCACCACGCACCCACCACCGCCTGGACCACCCAACAAGCCCGAAACCTCATCATGACCCCCCAGGACACCGGTGCCACCACAGCGCGGTACCTGATCCGGGACCGCGACAACAAAGACACCAACACGTTCGACACCGTCCCGGCCGACAGCGCAATCACCACCATCACCACCGGCATCCGCGTACCGCGCATAACGCGATCATCGAACGCTGGATCCGCACCTGCAGAAGCGAACTCCTCGACCGCACCCTCACCTACAACCAGCCACACCTACTCCACGCACTCGGCGAGCACGAACACTTCTACAACCAGCACCGACCCCACCGAGCTTTACACAGCACCGCACCGCAGAAACCACTTCCGCTATCCATCACCAAACCAGGCACGCTCCAGCGCCCCGACATCCGACGACATGATCGACTTGGCGGTGCCCTACACCAATATCACCATGCCGCTTGACCAGCACGGATGGAGTTTTCGTCACCTACAACCGCGACCTTCTGCGCCGACGCCACGCCAGGATGTCCCGACCGAAACGCCCGGGCCGACCGCGCACCATCCGATCCATCCGAGTCCTGGTCCTCCGCTTCGCGAAGGAGAACCCGAGTCGGGACTACCGCCGCATCCACGGCGAACTGCTCGTCCTCGGCATCAAAGTCGCCGCCTCCACCGTGTGGCAAATCCTCACCGACGCCAGCATCGACCCCGCACCCGAACGCGCCTCCAGCACCTGGGCACAGTTCCTCCGCTCCCAAGCCGACGCCCTGCTGGCCTGTGGCTTCTTCGAAACCGTCACCCTTACCGGCGCCCGCATATACGTGCTCGTCGAGATCGAGCACGCCAGCCGACAGATCCGCATCCTCGGCGCCACACCACATCCCACCGCGGCATGGGTCACCCAAAACCGCCCGCAACCTCGTCATGGACCTGGAGGACGCCGACCGCCAACCCCGGTTCCTGATCCGCGATAGGGACGGCAAGCTCTCTCACTTGTTCGACGCCATCCTCACCGACGCCGACATCCAGGTCATCCTGAGCGGTATCCAGATGCCCAGGATGAACTCGATCGTCGAACGGTGGATACAAACCTCCCGCCACGAACTGCTCGACCGCACTTTGATCTGGAACCAACGACACCTACTCCACGCACTCCGTGAATACGAACGCTTCTACAACAACCACAGACCACACCAAGGCATCGCCAACGCCCACCACTCCAACCACTGCCACAGCCGATCACCGGTCAAGACCAAATCGAACGACTCAACATCCGCCGACGCCCACGATTGGGCGGCATCCTCAACGAATACCACCACGCCGCCTGACCTGCACGGATGACATTTTCGGCAAGCGCACGCTTGGCCGCCTGCCGAGATGGCTGGGATGGATGAATTCGCCCTCGCGCCACGACTTGCCAAACGCGCAATCCGTGGTCGTGTACCCACAGATGTTGCCGCCAAGCGAATCTGCCGCATAGTGTCGGCGGGCGACCAACCCCGATTTTCGACCCGGCAGGGGCCGCCACCAGGGGAATATGGCTAGGTGGTCAGGCCCGGCTGGCCGTCCAGCACGACGTATCTCCGCGACACGGACATGGTGACCTTGGCTGGGTCTCGTTCCAGGATCGAGCTCAGCCGGGTCCATTCGGCCGTGAGTTGTTGTGCGTTCACGGTCACCCGGACGTAGCCGCGGTGGTTGCCGATGAAGTTCAAGCCCGGATTGTTCCACGCGCCACCGGGCTTGTTCCTGCCCTTCGAGGTGATGGAGCTCGTCACCAGCTCGGTGCCGACGATTGGGCCGGCTGGGTTGAGACGCAGGTCGTTCGCCCAGTGGGTGTGCACATCCCCCGTCAAGACAACGGGATTGCGGACCTTGCAGTCGATCCAACCTTGGATGATCCGCGCGCGGTTGGCTCGGTAGCCATCCCAGGAATCGTTGTTCCCGTCGCAGCTGCGGGGATCGCCGTCGTAGTCGCGGTGCGCAAAGAACACTTGCTGGCCCAGGAAATCCCAGCCTGAGCCGCATGCCGTCAAGCCGTCGAGCAGCCACTGCTCCTGCGCCGGGCCGGTGAGCGTGCGGGTCGTGCTGTTGACCTTGCCGCAGTCTCTCGCCGGCGCCTGCCTGTTGCGGTACTGGCGCGTGTCCATCATGTGAAAACGGGCCAGGGTTCCCCATTCGATGCGGCGATACAGCTTGATCGCGGCACTCGTCGGTTTCATCGACTTCGGCAGCGGCATGTTCTCCCAGAACGCTCGGAAGGCGTCCTTGCGTCGCTGCTCGGGGATTGCCGAGCGCACGCCGTACCAGTTGTTCTTCACCTCGTGGTCGTCGAAGACCACCAGCCAGGGGCCAGCCGCGTGGCACGCCTTGAGATCCGGGTCGAGATGGTGCTGGGCATAGCGGATCCGGTACTCCGGCAATGCGTTCACCACGCCGTCGAGGGCGACATACCGGCGGACCTTGCTGGCCAGGTGACTCGGCTTCTCGTACATGTAGTCGCCGAGGAACAACACGACGTCGGGATTGTCGGCCGTGATGTAACGGTGCGCGTGATACCAGCCGACCTCGAAGTGCTGGCAGGACGCGAACGCGAACTCCAACGAGGCCACGCCGGCACCGCGCGCGGGCGCGGTGCGGGTACGGCCGACCGGCGAGAGGTGGCCGTTGGCTTTGAAGCGATAGAAATACCAGGCGTTGGGCGCCAAGCCTCGCGGCTCGGCATGCACGCTGTGCCCGTCGGCAGGCACAGCATGCTCGTATCCCGTTTGGACGACGTGGGCGAAGTTCGCGTCGGTGGCGATCTCCCAGTCGACCCGCACGGTCCGGGTGCCCATCCCGCCATCCGCGTCGAGCGGCGCGGCCGCGAGCCTGGTCCACAACACCACCCCGTCCGGCCTCGGATCACCGGACGCGACACCCAACTGGAACGGATCCGGAGTCGCCCTGGCCACCCCGGGAACCGCGACGGTGATTCCCGCCGCGGCCAGGAGAGTACGCCGGTTCAGCTGTGACATGCTGAGCATCTCCACGCTCAGGCGAAGTCGGTTACGGCGGCGCCACAGGTCTTCTCGCACGAACTCTAAGCCGGACGGTCAGAGACCTCATTGAGGTCTCTGACCGTCCGTCGGGCATGGGTGATGAATTAATGCTGTCAACTACTACCCAGTCCTGAGTTCGGCCTTGGCGGAAACCGACTTCTTCGGTGACTCGTACTGGAAGTGCTTCTTTGTGCTCTTGCCGCAGGCCTTCGGGGAATCCCAGGACTTGGTGGCGCCGTCCTTCATCTCCCACTCCATATGCACCCAGACGCACTTCTTGTCCCATTTCTTGTCGTGTACCCATCCCTTGCCCTTCTGGCCATGCCAGCAGGCTCGGCCCTTCGCGTCCCCATAGTCCTCATCAAAGGAGAAATCCTCGCACTTGGGCAACGGTTGGGTGACCTGTGACGTGGCGCTGCCGGTATCGGCCAAGGATTCGGTCGCGGCCTGTGCCGATCCGGCGGGAGACGCCAGCGGCATGCACATCACCGCCGCGAGTCCGGCCACTGGTAGCCAGAATTTCCTCATCTGACCCCTCCTGTGGGTTGAGGCTCTCTTTGTCCCCGGTTTGCGCTCGATGCGCTTTTGATCTCGAATTACGCTTGGCCGTACCCGGCGTTAAACCCCGCTCCGATCGTGTAAGTCGGTAAGATTGCCGGGCTGCGGACGTCGCTCGCGATTACCTGGAAAGGTTGGCGCTGAGGTCAGGGTGTACTTGCTGGTACAGTAAGGGCGAGGCGGCCATTCATGCGGCCCCGTCAGGTGCGTAAGACAGTCGGGTGCCTGTGGTCTGTCTGTCTGCGGCATTACGGTGATCTCCTGCATAATATTTGCAGTATGGAAAATTTGCTCCTGATGAACTACGCATCGACCACGGGGCAAGGGTAGTCTCGGAACCTGCATCATGTTTGACCAATTTGGTCAAAGTCGGAATTTTGCCACACCTCTGACGTAGCGGGTGGCCGGTCTCGCTTGACGGTTGGAGGAGGCCATGGGAAAACGTGGCCCCGTGTCGAAGCCAACCGGCCTGCGCATCCTGCACGGCGACCGGAAAGACCGCATCAACACTCATGAACCGGTCCCACCAGCCGAGGCTGCGACTCCTCCTGACTGGTTGTCGGACAAGGCCCGGGCGATCTGGGAGCGGCTGGCCCCGACATGACCGCACGCAAGGTCCTGACCTCCTGGGATGTGGACGCGTTCGCGGTGTTGTGTGAGGCGCTGGCCCGGTACGCCGCAGCGCCCCAACTGGTGAACGGCTCGGCGCTGCTGGTGCCGGGGGCGGGTGTGTTGGTGCCAAATCCGGCGTTGAAGGTGCAGGCGGATGCGGAGCGGGTGTTTCTCACCTACGCGGCCCGGTTCGGTTTGACGCCGTCGGATCGTCAGGCGATCAAGGCCGAGGTGGGCGGCGATGGCGACTCGGCGGGCGGTGCGGAGCGGCTCCTCTCGTAAACCCCCACCAGCAGGCCACCCATGAAGGCCCCGCGGCTTCGTGCCTGTGGCCGCACGTTCGACGGCCGCACCTACCGCAAGCGCGGCGACCACCTGTGCAAGCCGCGTGCGGATCACGCGATCGCGTTCGCGCAGGAGCGCGCAGGAGATCTGCGTCCACACCAAAGACCGGCGGGCCAGGACCTCGTTCATCCTCGCGCCCTGGCAGCGCGACGACATCGTCAGACCGCTGTTCGGTGAGGGTGCGCTGGGATGAGGAGTGAGGCGCGGACCGGCTCTGGCTCAGCGCCCTGTCCAGGCTCATCCTTCGCCACCGACGGGCGTCGATCTTCCCATCACACCGGCGACGCGGCTTGCCACCGGGGACAGCAAATGGGGACACCGCAGGATCCACAGCGAACTCACCCGGCTGGCAATCGGCGACGTGAATCCCGAGGACTACGACGTGCTCGTGATCCCCGGCGGCCGAGCGCCGGAATACATCCGAACCGACCCGGACGTGGCGCACATCGTCAAGCACTTCTTCGACCGAGCACTCCCGGTCGGCACGATCTGCCACGGCCCACAGGTCCCGGCCGCACTGGGGCTGCTACACGGCCGCACCACGGCCGCATACCCGCCCCTGAAAGCCGACGTAGGGAACGCCGGCGCCACATTCGTGGACGGCGCCATGGTGTCCGCCGCGGCGGCCCGACCTGCCCGAGTGGTCGCGCGCGTTCATGCAGGTGCTGGACAGGGCGAGCGTCCCGGCCTGACGTACGTCCACTGAGGACGTTCGAGGCGGCGATTCCCATCAGCTGCGGCGCAGATTGCCGCGTTTCCCGTTCGCCAAGCGCGGCGGCCTTCTTTTTCGTTGTGTTGGTTCAAATTGGGATCGGCAATCGCGCACGTTGCTGACAAGCACTTCCCGTGTTGGTCATCGCCGATACGCTCGCTTTCGTGTTGTCTGCGCCGCCGCAGGGGATTCCGCTGCCTGGCCGTCGCCTGGAATGCGAACGGCTCACCGCACTGATGTCCGATATCGCCGCGGGATCGGGCGGAGCATTGGTTTTCCACGGCGACGCGGGTATTGGCAAGAGCGCGCTTGTCCGGTTCGGCGTCGCTGAGGCGATCGTTTGACTGTGGTCGCATTCGACGGGCACGAGACGGAGGCAGGCGTGTCGTTCGCCGCGCTTCATCAGATACTTCATCTGCTCACCCAGCACGTGCCAGGGCAACTGTCCGAGCCGGCTCGAGAGCTGGCCCAGGCTTTGGAACAGGGAACAGTTGGCGGGCTGGCCTTGCGCGCCACTGTGCTTCGCCTGTTCCGCCAGGCGGCGCGAGACAGTCCGCTGTTGTTTGCTGTGGACGACGCGCACTGGCTCGACGAACCGTCACTGGAAGTGTTGGTCTTCGTAGTTCGACGAGTGCGCAGCGACCGTATCGGCCTGCTGTTCGCCTATTGCGATGAGGGCCGCGGCGGCAAGGCCATCTCCGGCGTTCCGGCTCACCGGCTCGGGCCGCTCGACGAGCAAGCCAGCCGAGAGGTCCTGCAGACGACCGGAGCCGCTGTCAGCGTGTGCGCAGTCCTGGTAGAATCGGCGAAAGGCAACCCGCGCGCACTCATCGACCTGGCCACGTCGCTGACACCTGACCAGATCCGGGGTGACCAGCCTGCGCCGCGACCCTTCCCTCGGAGAGTGGCCTGCGCGGCTCGTATCAGGACAGACTGGGCCGGTTACCGGCCCAGGCGCGGTGGCTGGTGTTGCTGGCAGCCGCCGACGACCAGGCAGACGTGAACACCCTCGCGCGCGGCAGCAGCGAGCGCTGTGGACATCGCGGCTCTGGAGCCCGCGGAGAAGGCCGGGATCATTCGTGTCGAGGGCACAACCCTGTCGTTCCCACAGCCACTGCTCAGCTCAGTCGCCTACAACGAGGCGACTCTCGCCCAACGCAGGGCCGAGTTGGCCGCGGAGCTGGAGCAAACCGCGGCGGAGCCGGCCCAATGTCACGCCATGTCGTCACGAGCGCTGGAACGCGCTGCTGATCTCACTACCGACCCTGTCACGGCTGCGGGCCCGCTGGTCGCGGCGGCGCATCACGCATGGCAGGCGGGTAAGCCGAACCGGGCACAGACACTGCTACGCCAGGTTGCTGCGACACCGGTGTCCGATGTGATCCAGGCACAGTCACGGATTCTGACCGGTGAGATCGAGCTGAGAGCCGGCGCGGCCCAGCACATGCTCCTGACCGCGGCCGGCGATCTGGCAGACCACAACCGATACCTCGCCGCAGACTTCTTCCACATTGACACCGCGCTCGGCAAGCGCCTCTACGCGCTGGTGTTCCTTGAGCACGGCACACGACGGCTGCATATCGCTGGCGTCACCGAGCACCCGACCCAGCACTGGACCACCCACCAGGCGCGCAATCTCACCACCGGTCTCGACACGAGCCCATTCATTCCGCTTCCTGCTCCGCGATCGCGACACGAAGTACTCGACGGCGTTCGACGCCGTCTTCCGAGCCGAGGACGTGGACATCCTGACCAGCGCACCCCAGGCACCACGGACGAACGCGCACTGCGAACGGGTCATCAGAACCCTCCGCACGGAGGTCTGCGACCACGTCCTGATCCTCAACGAGGCGCACGCCCGACAGGTCCTCACCGAATATCAGCGGCACTACAACCACCACCGGCCCACCAAGCCCGGCAACAACGACCACCCAACGCTGACGAACAACCCACGATGACACGTAGCACCAGGGCTTCCAGAGTGCTCCGGACCAGCGTCCTCGATGGCCTCACCAACGAATACCGCTACGCCGCTTGACGAGCAGCGATGACTTTTCGAGCAGTACAAGCAAATTCTTGCCCCAGTAGCCGCGTCCAGATGACCTGATGAGTGTCAGCCGCGATCCCAATCAAGCTCGCCGAGGTCCAACTCTGGAATGCTGGCGGCATGCCGTTCGGCAAGAGCATGCATAGCCTGGCTGGTCGGGCCGCCGGTCCAGACGACTCGGTAGCCGCGGGCGGCGCGGTCATAGCGCACGATCACCCAGGTGCCGGCCGCCGCGGACAACAGGGTGGCCAACCGGCGGGCACTGCGCTGTCGCCTGGTGCCCATCTCCCACCTCTCGCTATCGATACTTCGCTGGGTTCCCTGCGGTGCTCGAGAAACGACG
>JOAA01000066.1 GCA_000720375.1 Rhodococcus rhodnii
GGCTCCGAAGGGCCACAAAACCTTCATCTCCTGCACAGCACCGCATCCAGCAAGGTCACCTACCTACATCGACCTCACCTTCCGCGCTCGTGGCGCACTCAAGACGCAAGCCAAGTTCCACTCGACCCGCAACCGGCTGGGCGCACTTCTCCTGCTTTCGAAGTCGGACAACGCCAGCTACCAGGCCGACACTTACACCGACAAGGTCAACTACTACTACAAGCAGAACCTGCTGGCGGCCTCGCTGAACGAGATCTCATACCGGAAGAACCCTGGATTCTCGAAGTTTCGCAAACGGAGCCCTGCGGTGGGAAAGTTGTTCCACCCCTACGTCGGCGACTTCACCGCCAAGGCCGTCGACGAACGCCAAAAGCTCTACCAAGCGCTGTGTGAGATCATCTGGGATCCGACAAGGCTCGGATTCGACGTGCCCAAGGTACACCGGCCAGAGCAACGCGTGGCGAGACGAACGCGCGCTCGTTACGACGTCAAGGTCGGAGATCTCGTGGCGACAGGGACGATCAAACCGAACGAACAGCTACACGGAGAGTACAAGGGGCAGCAGTACTCGGCAGTCGTACAGCGCGACGGCCGCATCAGGATCGATTCGGGCGAGTTGTTCAACGCTCCGTCGGCCGCTGCCATGTTCCTCATCGACCGGCAGGCATGCAACGGCTGGGAATTCTGGAAGATCAGGCGTGGCACCCGCAAAATGACGTTGAAGTCGATCCGGGACGAAGCCCTCCGTACTGGACGGCTTGAGCAGGAGGGACTTCAGCTGGTCTAAGAGCGTGTCTCACGTGGCTGCTTTGCGGAGTTTCTTGTAGCAGGTGAGTGTGGCGGCGAGGGTGAGGAAGGCACAGAAGTGGTTGGCGTAGCGTTCGTAGCGGATGCTGAGCCGGTGGTAGCTGAACAGCCAGGCGATGGATCGTTCGATCACCCAACGGTGTCTGCCGAGTTTCGTGCTCGATTCGATCCCTTTGCGGGCGATGCGTACGGAGATGCCCTGCTCGCGCACCCAGCGCCGGAGGTCGACCTGGTCGTAGGCCTTGTCGCCGTGGAGCTTGGCCGGTTTGCGGCGGCGGGGGCCGCGACGGGACTTGATCGCGGGGATGGCCATGACCAGAGGCTTGAGGGCATAGGAATCGTTGGTGTTGGCGGCGGACACGGCCACCGACATCGGTATCCCGGCGCGGTCGGACAGCACGTGGATCTTCGAGCCGGTCTTGCCGCGGCGTCATAGAACCCGGAGCGGGACACACCCAGCGTGAGGCAGGCCTGTTTGTGCGGTCTCGTCGCAGCGAGACCACGGCGGACAGCTCGACGCACACGCGGGTCCAGATTTCCGTGCAGTGTAACGACCACGGGCGCGGGGTCAGCGACCCTAGCGGCCGTCGTCGGTGTCGCTCCGGCGGATCACGTCATCGTCGTTCACCTCCCCGGGGTCTGCGGGCGTGGGTGAGGAAGTCCTGTGCGTAGACAGGAAAGTCAGGCGGCCCAGCGCCGGGGCCGCTGGGTGTTCGGCCACGCCGGGCTACCGGCGCACGGTACACGCCGTCCTCGTCCGTGTCGTCGTAGGCAGCCAGCTCGTCATCGTCGTCCGGGTAGCCCAGAGGGTCCGCCGGTTCGGGCTGCGGGGTGTCGATACGGCGCGGCATCTCTCGGTCGTTCGGGTCGAACGCCATCTCGCTCAACGGCTGATGAGCGTTGGTGGCGCGGTGTTCGATAGAGGGCCCGCTCCTTATGCGACTACCGACGAAATCTAATACTTGCCAGGGATAACTGTCACCACAGGGTTTCTATGCATCCCCCGCGGCGGGTGAGTTCACCCGAGTCGGGTGATGCCGCGCGCCGACGCGGGGCGGGCGTTGTCCCCGCCATCCTGAGACGGCAACATTCGTGCCCGGGTGGACCGGCCAGCGGCTGCCCGGTCTACTCTCGTGTGTGCTCCGCGCCCGCGGTCGTGGTTCTCACCCGAAGCATGCGAAGCGTTCGTCGAGGGGTACTCCCGACGATGAACGTATGATCGCTCGACATGTCGCTGTGGTGTTCTGCGCGGCGCTGGCCCTCGCGGGCTGCACGTCGGCCACGGACGACCAGCCCAGTCGGGAAACCACGACGACTACGACCACCGAGCCCTCCACGACCGTGTCGATCCGGCCGGAGTGCGTCGACGTCGCGGACAAGGCACGCGCGCTCCTCACCGAGGTCGGCCGGCTGACCGCCAGGGACACGACCGCCGACCAGGTGCGCGCCGCGGCGGGCAAGCTGTCGGGCGCGGTCGACGACGCCAAGGCGACCGCCGGGCCCGACGCCCGCGCGCGCCTGGACGAGGCCGGACAGATCCTGCGGCGGGTGCAGGACGCGCTGACCGCGCAGCCGATCGACACCGCTGGCCTGCGCGCGGCCGCGAGCGACCTCGTCGCCGCACTGGGCGACGCCGCTGCCATCTGCGCCCCGGGCTCGTCGACGACTGCGACGAAGTCCTCGGGGAGGAGCGCGCCGACGGACACCACGGCACCGACGTCGTGAGCGGCTCAATCGGTGTCCGTCTGCCGGTCGGCTGGCTCGGCGGCCACCGGTTGGTCGAGGAACTGGATCACCGCGAGGAAGACCACCAGCAGCAGCGCGATCAACAGCACCGCGAGCCCGCTCGGCCGGTCGAGGAACACGAAGACCAGCACGGCGAGCCCGACCGCAGCGCCTCGCAGCACACCGCGGTAGGTATGCACCCAGCCGCCGAGCCGGCCCGACCGCAGGCCGGCCCGACCGCGCAGCCAGGCCAGGGACCGCACCACACCACGGCGGATCCGCACGGCGGTGACCGACGGCCCGGCGAGGAAAGTACCCAGCGCGACGACCAAGCCCAGCACGAGCAGCATGCGCAGCCCGTCGCGCAGAAACCGGACCACGATGTCGTAGGCGGCAGCCGCCGGCGCGGCGGACCGGCTGGGCACGCTGTCCACCAGCACGATGCGCGCGATCGCGAGGCCTGCCGCGAGCATCAGCATGCTCGCCGCGACGCCGAGCCCGGTCGCCACCAGCGCGTACCGGTGGTCGCGGGCGAGGTAGACACCCACAGCCAGCAGGGCCAGCGCGACCCACGGCAGCCACGTCGCCAGCTTGTCCACGGTGGAGTACGCGGCTCGTGCCTTCACCAGGTCGGCGGCGTCGGCGATCGCGATCGTGGGGTGCACTTCGGGCACGCTGTTTGCTGCGGTGAGGCCGGCGTCGACCAGCTGCTGCTTCGCCGCGTCGATGAACGGGGCCAGGTCGAGGGTCACCTTGTCGCCCTGGATCGCGACCGCCGAGACCGAGCCGGACAACACCGCGCCGGCCTGCTCGTGCGCCACCCGGATCATCCGGTCCCACGCCCGCGCGACCTGCTCACGGGCGAACAGCTCCGCCACCCGGGTGCGCACGAAGTCCCGCACGCTGCTGGCCAGCGGGCCGGTGAGGCCGTGCAGGCGGTCCGCGAGCCGCGGCGGCAGGCCCTGGGCGGCGAGCGCGTCGACCGCGTCGTCGGCCAGCCCTCGCACATCGACATAGGTGAACACGGTGTCGGTCACTCGGTCGGTCAGCGCCGCCCGCACGGACGGATCACGGATCAACGGGCTCATGGTGGTGGTGAACCGGTCGGTGTCGGCGACCTGGTCGTGCACCCACACGGTGGCAAGCGCGACCGGCGCGAGCAGGCAACCCAGCACGATGAGGACTGCGGACACGACAGGCCGCCAACCGATCCGCCGACGCGCCCGGGCGGCCCGCAGCATCTGGACCTCGCCGCGCAGCCGCTCCAACTCGGCGCGCTCGTCAGGATCCAGCGCGGCGCCGCGGCCGCGCTCGATCGGCTCGGACACGGCCAGCCTCCCACTGAGCCCGTCGCCATTGAGCTTGTCGGCCCAGCATCCGCCCCCTCGGCCGCGTCCACCTCGCCCGCCGGAGATGAACCGCTGTGACCCGCATCGTGGGCCGTGCTGGTGAGCGCGCCCGCAAGCTGCAGGACCAGGTGCTGTCCGCGGCCGGCAGACACCCGTCGCTCGCGGTCGCCGTCGCGGTGGTGCGCCGGGACATCGAGGTCGGCGGGGCGCTGCTGGCCGGGGCGCTCGCGTTCCGGCTGTTCATCTGGCTGCTGCCCTGCTGTCTGCTGCTGGCGTCGGTGCTGGGCTTCAGCGAGACGCTTAGCCAGTCGCCGAAGAAGCTCAGCCGGGAGCTCGGCATGAGCCCGCTTACCGCGAATCTGCTCGGCCAGATCGGTGCGCAGGCCCAGCGCAGCTGGTACGTCACCGCGCTCGTGGGCTTGGGGCTGTTGGTGTGGGCGGGCCTGCTGCTCGGCCGCACCTTGGACGGCATCCACGAGCGGGTGTGGCAGCACCAGTTTGACCGCGGACCTAAGCCGACCCTGGCCCGGGGCGCCCGCTACAGCGGCCTGCTGCTCCTGATCGTGGTCGTCAACATCGCGGCACCGGTCGCGGTCGCGGCGCTCGGCGGGTCGCCCGCAGTGGTGTCCCTGCCCTCGCTGGCGTGCTACTTCGTGATCGGGACCGTTCTGCTGAGCGTCGACTGGCCGCTGCGGTGGCGGTCGACGTGGCCAGGCGCCGTGCTGATCGCGCTGGGCAACGAGGGCCTGCATCTGGTGGCGGTGGTCTACTTGCCGGGCAGGCTCGCCCGCGCCTCGCAGCTCTACGGCACGCTCGGCGTCGCGGCCGCGGTCCTGCTGTGGCTCGCGCTCATCGCTCGGCTGATCGTGCTCGGCCAGGTGCTCAACGCCGTGCTTGCCAAACGCCGACCAGCCCGGTGATCCGACTACCCGCCTGTTGCGGGGTGTCGGCGCACGGGCGCGGCGAGGGAGGTCGAGCCGAGTTCATCTGGACCAAAGACCCGCTGAGGAAAATCCTCTTGTCACAGAAAATGTCACGGTTTCAAGACATCCACCGTATCCGGTCAGCCGTCACTCCCCAACGGACACTGCGGGCATCGGCGAAGCCGGCATCCGGCAACAGGGTCTTCGCCTCCGACAAGTAGTTTCCTCGACTTACTGACGCACCATGGCCGCTCGAAGGCGGTCTTCCGGTGTGATCAGGTGGTCATGGCTGTCGTGGCCGATGTCGAGCTGCACCCAGTTGACCGTGCCGGTGAAGTCGCTGGTTTCGGGCGTGTAGTCGTCGCTAACGGCTGATCCATGGTCTTTGCCCAGGTCAATGGTTTCGTCAGCGGAGAACAGCATGGGGATGGTGGCGTCGAGGCGGCCCTCGCCGATCTTGGCACCGTCGAGGAGGAGAACGACCGTTCCGCCCTTGGCCAGGCCGCCGCCATCGTAGGTGAATTCCATCCGCAGCTCGTGGATTCCCGGGGTCAGCTGTGCGTCGCCAGTGATGGTGTATCGGGCGATCCCGAGCAGGTTGTAGCAGTATTTGGGGGTGCCGTCCTGGGTGTAGAGAACCCATCCGCCGAACGCGCCGCCCTGGGAGATGACGACGCCGTTCGCGGGCGCCGTGGACACGTCGATTTCGGCGGTCACTGTGTGGGATTTGTTCTTCAGGTTGATGACCGCCCCTTCGGGCAGCCGGCTCATGCCTTTGACCAGGGCCTGGGATCGGCCGGTGACCAGTACCGGACGTCCGGCCAGGTCCGAGTTGAGGCGTTCGATCCGGCGGTCGTCGAGGGGAAGCACGTTGTGTTTGGTTGCTTCGATCAGGAACTGGCGCTGGAGTTTGCGGAGTTTGTCCGGCATCTGCGCGGCCAGGTCGTGGGCCTGGGTCCAGTCGGTAGTGGTGTCATAGAGTTCCCACACGTCGTCGTCGAACGCGGGGAGTTCGGCGTGGAACATCCACGGCGTGCTGTGCCGTGTGACCGCAGTCCACCCCTGGTGATAGATGCCACGGTTGCAGAACATTTCGAAGTACTGGGTTTGCCTGCGCTCGGCTGCGCCGGGATCGTCGAAGCAATAGCGCATGGACACCCCTTCGATGGGGCGCTGCTGGATTCCGTGGACGAAATCTGGAGCGGGCAGGCCCGCAGCCTCCAAGACCGTGGGGGCGACATCGATGACGTGATGGAACTGCGTGCGCATCTCACCGCGCGCGATGAGTCCGTTGGGCCAGTGCACGATGGCCGGGTTGCGGGTGCCACCGAAGTGGGAGGCCACCTGCTTGGTCCACTGATACGGAGTGCACATGCAGTGCGCCCACGAGACCGCGTAGTGGTTGTAGGCGGTCGGAGTCCCGAACTCGTCGATGCGTGCGGCCACCGACTCGACCGTCTCCAACCGGGCCGCGCCGTTGAGCGAGATCAACTCGTTGAAGGTGCCGTTCGGGGTCCCCTCGGCACTGGCCCCGTTGTCCCCGATGATGTAGTAGACCAGCGTATCGTCCAGCACGCCCAACTCTGCCAGCGTGTCGATGAGGCGGCCGACGTGGACGTCGGTGTGTTCAAGGAACGCTGCGTAGATCTCCATCTGGCGGGCCAGCACCGGTTTGAGTGCATCATCCATGTCTTCCCACGCCGGAACCTCCTCGGGCCGCGCCGTCAGGTCCGCATCCGGGGGGATCACGCCCAGTTCCTTCTGCCGGGCGAAGGTCTGCTCCCGCAGGACGTCCCACCCTGCGTCGAACCGACCCCGGTAGCGGTCCAGCCACTCGGTGGGCACATGGTGGGGAGCGTGGGTGGCGCCCGGCGCGAAGTAGATGAAGAACGGTTTGCCGGACGCCAGTGCCTGCTGCTGCCGGACCCAGGTGATGGCCTTGTCGGTCATGTCCTCGGTGAAGTGGTACCCCTCCGCCGGAAGCTTGTCCGGCTCCACGGGTGTCGTGCCCTCGTAGATGGCCGGATAGAACTGGTTGGTCTCGCCGCCGAGGAAGCCGTAGAAGTATTCAAAGCCGCTGCCGGTCGGCCAGCGGTAGAACGGCCCGGCCGGACTGGTCTCCCACATCGGGATCTCGTGGCACTTTCCGAACTGTGCCGTGGAGTAGCCGTTCAGCTTCAAGATTTCAGCCAGCGGCGCACAGTCGTCGGGACGCACCGAGGTGTACCCAGGAGCCGACGTGGCGATCTCGGTGATCCCGCCCATCCCCACCGTGTGGTGATTACGGCCAGACAGCAGCGCCGCCCGCGTCGGCGAGCACAACGCCGTGGTGTGAAACCGCGTGAACCGCAGGCCGCCCGCGGCCAGGCGCTCCGCCACCGGATTCGATGACGGGCCGCCAAACGCGCTCGACGCGCCGAAGCCCACATCGTCGAGCAAGACAATCAGCACGTTCGGCGCGCCCGGCGGTGGCCGCAGCGGAACAACGGGCGGAAAACTGGTATCCGGGTCCTTGGCGTCGTACGTCGTGATCCCCACATGCCTGCGCTCAGGAATGGGAAGCACGTTCCGGGGACGATCCACCACAGTCATCACATCTCCTAATGGGTCCCATGGCTCGTCCCGCCTCCGTACCTCCGCGAGGAACGAGCGCCTGCCCCGACCCGACAGCAGCCGCCGTGGTCAGACATCCTCCCCCGTGGGTGAGTCGAACCTCTCTCTGCGGCAAGGCGCACGTCCACCGAGTGAGTCGCACTCCTTAGCGCACGGCCTCCACCGAACCATAGAATTCCGACGTCGGCGGGCGTCCCCGATTTCGCCCCGGAACGGGCCGCACAACAGCGCGATCTCAGGGACTGCCCCGGTCTTTCGTCTTTCGGCGATTGTCGCGGCCCCGCTGGACGGCCTCCAAGATGATCCGTAGCACCAGTCCGAGCACGATCAGATCACCGAGCATCTGGACGGCGACGAGCAGACGGGTGCTTTCGGCCGCCGGGACGATGTCACCGAAGCCGACCGTGGTGAAGACGGTAACGACGAAATACAAGGAGTCCGACTTGGTCAACGGCGCACTGAAGCTGCCAGGCCAGCTCTGATCGAGGACATAGTAGGTTTCGGCGAACACCAGCACGAACAGCGGAATCGCCAGCGACAACGCCTGAACCCCTCGCAGACCCGGATACGGAGACCGCAGGATGCTCCGTACCTCCCAGACGACAACCACTGCCACCAGGCTCAGCCCAATAATCAGGAACACGACTGTCCCGCCATGCAGTCTTCGCCCAACAGGCAACACGTAATACGCGGCGACCATCAGCGCCACCGTGAACAGCGGACGGACGACACCCAGGATCACGAACCTGCCGCGATCCTTCTGGGCGCGCCCGCCGCTGCTCAACGAAGCCGGGGTCATGTCCGGAGCACGAGCACGCCGATCGGACGTCAACGGGAGAGTACTTTGGCCTTGAGGGCCTGGTACTCCTGGTCGTTGATCGCCCCATCGTCCAACAGTCTCTTAGCCTCGGCGATCTGGCTGGTCGTGCCGTCGTGCGGGGCGGCGACAGCACGTACATAGTCCTCGAAGTGGCTCTGCGCGGCCTCGGCCGCCGCACGCCTGCGCTCCCCCATTTGCCGGCCTTGCGCGATGAGGTAGATCAGCACGCCAAGGAACGGCACCACGAGCAGGAGGACGGTCCAGCCGGCCTTGCCCCACCCGGAGATATCCGACCGGCGGAATAGATCGGCGAATATCGTGATGAGCAACCAGAACCAGATCACCCAGGCAAAGAAGACCAGCATTGTCCACATCAGCTCGAGGAATGGGTATCGCGATTGTTCTTGGGTGAGTGTCATGTCCCCTCCATCTATTCAAATAAATTGTCGAAGCAGGGACATCGCGTGGTCGCGTGATGGTTTCAGCCGTAAATTCCTGCCGCGCACTACACGTATGGGGGTGAGAACTCACACCGAATCGAGCTCCACACCAACTCCAGAACCGCGCCGACGGAAAGAAGCGATTCGATGTCGCCCAGCTCGCACCGCGTCCACCGCTTCGCGGTGAGGAGCCGCAGCGTGCGCGAGACGTCTGCGCCGTTCGGCCGACTCGGCCCCAGCGTCTCGTCCTCTCATGCAGAGTCTCATGCACGGCCACACCGGCAGCGTGGAAGCGCCGCCTGCTGTCGGCCTCACCCGCGCCGGGTGAGTTCCGAGTGTCGGAAGGTCTGCACGCTAGGACGTCGGCTTGGGCAACCAGTGAACGAGCACGACTCAGGAGGAGCCATGGCGGAAGGCACAGTCAACAGCCGGGACCCTGCGCAGACCGCGGCGCGAGTGACGGCCACTGCGACGGCCATCATCGGACTCGGTGTAGTAACCGCCGCCACCGGTGTGGTCGTCCTCGTCTGGCCGGAAGCGACGCTGCAGGTCATCGCCGTCGTCTTCGGGATCTTCGCGGTCACCGACGGTGTGTTGCGGCTGGTATCCGCCCTGATCGCCGATGCGCGGTCGGAGGGCTGGCGAATGCTGCTGGCACTTCAGGGCGTGCTCTCGGTCCTGGTGGGGATTGTTGTCCTGCGGCATCCCTTCCAGACACTGGCAGTACTGACCCTGCTACTTGGGCTGTTCTGGGTGGTGGGCGGCCTGCTGCAGGTCGTCCATGGGCTTGGCTCGCCGGCAATGCGGGGCCGGGCCTGGAGCGTGGGAGCCGGCCTGATCAGCTTGGCCGCCGGCATCGTCGTCCTGGCATACACGTCGGCCACCCTGCTCGTCCTCGTGTGGCTACTGGGCCTGCAGTTGCTCCTCGGCGGGGCCTTGCTCGTCGGATGGGGGATCATCGTCATGCAGCGGGATGAACGTGATGAACGAGCGCCTGATCCTCCGCAGCAGACCTCGGCCTACGGCAAGCATCGAACGCACCGCTCAACTCAGGCCTGACTCGCGAGCGGTCACGACCGCGGATCGCCGACTCCTGGCCCCACACGGCATAGATCGCCCGAACATGCGCCTTGGACGTGCCCACCGATACCTGGAGTTCGCACGCCACCTCATGCGGGGGTCAGCTGCGGCACATCATTCGCCCGTACGTTGCGTAGGGGTCAGTTCCGCTGATCGTCGAGCGGGTGCGCGGCAACGGCTGACACGGTTGCCGGTGTCGATGTGGTCGCGGACTTCGGTACCCGTACGCATCGTTCGCGGCTCGGTTGGCGGCGGGGCCGGTTCTGGTTGCCGGAGTCCCGCGGTGGTACCGGCGGATGCGGGAGCTGAACGACGTGATGTGTCCTGAGTCGAAAATGACTCCGGTCATGGCGCGGACCGGGCGCTGATGGTGACGGCCGGCAGTAGGCGCACCCCACCCGGCCCGGTCTGGTGGACGACCGGCCCCGGGCGCGGAGTTCAATGGACCGCGGCCATTAGGAGGGCGGCGGCTCATCCGGCCAGCTGGTCGGGCCGTCGCCCGGTGGGGGTTCCGGCGGGCGTCGCCGTCGCCGGTAGGCGCTGCGGGCCACGCCGTTCAGGATCGACGTGATCGCGATGCCGATCACGAGGTTGATCAATGCGGTCGCGAGCTTGCTCTCCCAGCTGACGGGCAGGCTCAGCGGAACCACGACGGCAATCGCGGTCAGCAGCCCCATGATCCAGGTGAAGAACGTCTGGAACCGTGGCGTGGTCACCGACAGCAGCTGCAGCAGGCCCGTCGCCGCGAGCGCGACCGCGCCGGAAACCAGTGCGTAGGTCACCGTGTTCGCGTCTCCCCACACGCCCTCACCCTCCGGTGACAGCACAGGCACGTCCAGCACGCCACGCGACACCAGGATGCCCACGACCGCGATCAGCCCCGCTACCACGGCCGTCGCCACCCCGCCCGACCACAACCGCGCAACGTCGAGCTGACCGGTCCGGGACCGCGGCACGGCGTTCATCGCGTGCCGCCGATCTTGCGCTCCAGCAGCTCGAGCAGCAGCGGGCCGATCATGAGTACGACAGGCACAACGACCACCACTAGCATCACCAAACCTCGTCACCTCGCCTCTCGTCACCCGCACCGCCGACAACACTCCGCACCGAGCGACCGGGCCGCATCACCCGTAACAGGTGGCCATTCGGTCATCGCGCCGTTCTGCGCTCGACGAGCACCGCGTTGAGCACCTGGCCAAGCACGACCAGCCTGGCCATCAGCGCGAGCCACACCAGCACCGCGGCTGGGATTCCCAGGACGCCGTAGACCGCCGAGGCACGGGCGCGCCTGCCAGGTAGGTAGCCCTGGTCAAGTTCTCCTGGACGAAGATCACCCGGTCCAGATGGTCGTCGGCTGGGCGTCCCCTGACGATCCCGCTCTCGCCGACTACTTAGAGCTAGAATCGCAGGTCACGAAGTGTCGTCCCCGTAGGCGCGGGGCTGTTCCCGGGTGGTGCAGCACACCGCCTTCCAGCAGCAGGTCGTCGGAGCGGTTCCACGCCGTTTGGGGGGTACTCGGGATCGATGGCGTCGATGTAGTCCTGAACGGCATCGTCCATCTCTCCATCATTGCTTAATCCCGCACGGTCGACGGCTATCTCCCGGCCCTCGCACGCCACCCGCACCCGACCCCGCCTTGCTCAAGACCTACGAGCTGACCGATGCTGAGCAGGCAGCGTGGTGACGCGATCGGCTGGCCGACGTCCGCGACGAACTCGACCGCGCCAACGCTTCCGGCTGAGCAGCACATCCGATCAACGCCGGACCGACGGCACCGATCAGCTCCGGCAGGCGCTGTTCGGCGACGCCGCCGTCGATGGTCCTGTCCTGTTGCCTCCACCGCCGCAGCAGTCGGCGGCCGTAGTTGTGAGTCCCCGCGACCCGATCCAGCTCCGCGCCGGTCGGTGTGCGGCCCTTGGACCGCTCGGTCACGTAGTACGCCCACATGCGCTGCTCGGCCGTCGGCTCGGCGGGCGGGCGAGACTCGTCCGAGACCACCGCGAGACGCACCACCGATGCCGTCTCGTCGCCGGTCTCGCCCGTCTCGGCGGTCTCGTTGGTCTCGGTAGTGGTCTCGGCACTGGTCTCGGCGCGGTGCCGCTTCAAGGCGCGGTTGAGCAGTTCCGCCGCCAGCAGCAGCGCCAGCGGCGGGCACGCCGCGACCGCCACGCCAAACACGCTCAACTCCGGAGCCGCCGCCACGTTGGCACACAGCGAGAGGCAGATCCCGAACACGAACGACAACCAGGCCGCCCACCGGCCGCCGGCCCGGCGGCCGTGGCCGGTCTTCCACAGCTCCACCGTCGCCGTGGTCAACAGCCCGTCCACGATCAACGGCCAGATCGCCGCCGTGGTGTGATCCGCGCCGAACCGCAGCGCGAACTCCCGGCCGTGCCGGTATGAGGCGTACGCCGCGCCGAGCGCGACCAGCGCCGTGCACGCGCACTGCACCCACAGCGCACGGTCCCGCCGAACCGAGGTTGCCGTGGCGCTCACCCCAGCACACCTCCCGCCGCGCGCCGCAGGTGGTCCGGGCAGCAGCCGACGCAGGCGAACACCCGCGAGCCGGTCACCGACCGGCCGATCGGCACATGCGGTACACGAACGCGCAGGTAGTCAGCTCCGCACACCACGCAGGCAAGCCCATCGGCCTGCAACGGCGTCAACCCGGTGATGATCGTCTCGGCGTTCACCGCGCACCACCGCCCGAACGACGGCGACGCCGAACAACGTCAACAGTGGCGGAAACCAGCAGTTCACAGCGGGGACGGTTTCGTGTAGATGCTGTACGAGCCGCGCCAACGACACGCCCTTCGGTGCGCCGTCCCGCCAACGATTCCAGACGCCGATGTCGGCAAAACAGGCCGAGATCGGCGTCCGCTCGGACAGGGCGACCGAGATCGCGTAGAGTTTGCGCAGAAGCGAAAGCGGTGCATCCTTTGTGCTTCCACACTTGCCATAGAAGGCGACTCAACAGGTCCGGAATGGACTATAGGGCGCAGGCCAGAGATAGTGAGTTCGGCCATCGTCGCGCTCCTTTCTCTTACAGCGCTTGACATTCGCGCGCGGGGTGCTACCGCGGCGCACGTGTATCCACGCTCCGTACGTCCGAGACGGTCAAGCGCGGTGCGACACAAGGACTCGCAATGCCGCGCTACCGCGTCAGTTGCCGGGTGCGCGTTTTCTCCCCGTCCCAGGTCGGATTCGTTCGCCGTGCGAGCCGCCGGTGGGCCGCTGGGTGATGCGGCCACATCCGGCGGCCGGCGACCCGCCGGGGAAAGTCCTTCTGCAGCAGCCGTTCCTGTTGCCGGTTCAGCGCTGCTGCTATCTGTGTTTCAGCACGGATAGGGGTCACGCTGCGCGTCGCTGCCTGTCGCTACCGGGGTATTCAGTCGACGTGTGTGGCTGGCACCTCGTCGAGGCGACGAGTCGAAGTCGCGCGCGTTGATCCGCGCTCGCGGAGGCGGCGGAACGACCGGCCTGCGTGGTGTCCGGTTCGTGTTCCGGTTCGGTCGGAGGATTGATGGTGGCGAGCAACCGGGCGTGCCAGTCCAAAGCGAAGCGCAGGCAATTCGACTCGCTGCGATGAGTGGGTGTGCAGCCAGGGACATGGCGACCCCGGAGGCTCCACGATGCAGAGTCGCTCGAGGCGATTGCGTCGGCATAGCGGGCCAGACCGAGCACCTTCGCCCCGAAAGCGTGCAGGCGATAGCCGCAGGCAGCCAGCGACCGCACGATCTGCTCGACCTCAACCGTGTGCTGACGCCGGCACACGCTGCCCACACCGACCAACGGCAGCGCCGCCAGGTCGACGCCGCGTTGCTCATACATGTCCGCGCACCGGTGGTGTGTTGACCGGACTAACGCTGGTCGACGGGCTTGCGCAGACCCGGTGATGCTTGGGTTGAATGCTCGACCGTGCAGGAAGATCAAGTGCCGTCGGCAGGTAACCGGCTGAATGGGCTGGTGGTTCCACGGGTGGGCTCCGTCGTGTGTGGACTGGATGATGCTTTGCCGTGGCTGGTGGTGGATCCAGACGGCATCGAGGTCGCGGAAATCGCTGAGTATCTGCGTCATGCGGTCGCCACCGGCTTCAGCGTGTCGAGTGTGAAGTCGTACGCGCGTGGGCTGTTGCGGTGGCTGAGGTTTCTGTGGGCGGTTGACGTGGTGTGGGATCGCGCTGATCGTGCCGAGATTCGTGAGTTCGTCTTGTGGATGAGGTCCACGCCGAAGGACCGGCCACGACGAGCGGGTTCGCCTGAGCCGGGCAGCGTGAACGCTCGGACAGGCAAGCGGTATCTGGCGGCGAAGTTCGCGCCGGCGACGATCAACCACAATCTTGCGGTCGTCGGTAGGTTCTACGACTACTTCTTGGAACAGGGCCGCGGACCATTGCGCAATCCGGTTCCACCTCGCACGAGTCCGCAGGGTGGACGCGCCGATGCCTATCACAACCCGATGGAGCCGTTTGTCGCTGGGCGCCGCGCGGTGTATCGGCAGCGGGTTCCGCGGACACAACCGCGAGCGATCCCGGACCGGATGTTCGACGAGTTGTTCGAGCAGATGCCGTCGAACCGCGACCGCGCCATTCTGGCGTTGTATGTGACGACAGCCGCCCGCCCGGACGAGCTGTTGACTCTTACCCAGGACCGTGTCGACTACGGCGAGCAACTGGTCGGCGTGATCCGCAAAGGAACCCGCGAGTTGCAATGGCTGCCGGCGTCGCCCGACGCGTTCGTGTGGCTGCGGCTGTACCAGAATGAGCTTCGGCGTGAGCTGATCGCCCCGGTCAAGCCGTTGTGGTGGACGTTGCGACGTCCTTGGCGAGTGCTCAACTACGAGGCGATGCGCGCGGTGTTGCGGCGGGCGAACACTGCGCTTGGGACAAATTGGACGTTGCACGACTTGCGGCATACCGCAGCGCTGCGCATGGCCGCCGACCCGGACATGCCGTTGGTGGATATCCAGATCCTGCTCGGCCACGCCCACTTGAGCACGACTGAACGCTATCTGCGGCTGCGCCTGGATCAGCTCGTCGACCACGTCCGCCAACATCACCAGCGACAAGCCGAGGGGCCACGGGGCAACGCTGCACCGTCGATCGGGTACGACGCGGCCGACCTGCGTGTGTTGTTCGGTTGGCAGCCGGGGTTCAGCCAATGACGACAGCCCAGACGCGCGAGAAACCTGACGCACAGCCATCACAACCAGCTCCTTCCGATTCGACTCGGAACGCGACCGTCGGCGTGGATGAGTGGCCGCAGACTCTGCTGCGCCGCGACGAGCTGGCGCAGCTGGCTTACGACCTGCCGACCGGAGGCCAGCACCCAGACAAGCGACAGTCCCGCCGGAACGGAACCGCCAGGCTGTTGACCTGGTTGGAGACGTGGCCCGGTGCGACATGGCAGGCCCGGTGGGTGGCCAGCGGGGCCGAGTCGTACGGCAAGAGCTGGCGGGACGCAGCCATCGACGCGCTCGTAGCGGCCGAGGGAAAGACCCGTCTCAACGCTCGCCGACATCTCACAGTCGGCATGAGCTGCGTGATCAGTCTGCGGGTATTGCGGCCGGGATACGACTGGCTGGTCACCAATCACCTTTCCGACACCTACCGGTGGGTCCGAGCGCTGGTCGATCCGGAGTTCTTCGCCCGGATCGACAGTGCGGCGGAGCGCAACGGTGTTCGCGAACGCGTCCGGGTCGATGCGCTCAACCACCTCACCCGTGTCGTGATGCACACCGGCCGCGGCCCTCGCGAGTTGACACCGGACGATCTGCGCGAGTGCCGCGCCGCGCTGCTGGCCTCGGGACGCGCGGGCGACGCTCTGTCCCTGGCCTGGGAGATGCTGCGCTCGCAGAACGTGTTTCCGGCCGGAACATCCACCATGCGCGCGACGCTGCACCGTGGCCAGCTCACCGTCGAGGAGCTCGTCGACACCCACAAGGTGACCAGCGAACCCGTGCGAGCCTTGCTTATTCGCTACCTGCGCGAGCGGTCCGCAGGGATGGACCACGTATCGCTGCGGGCTCTTGTCAGCCTGCTGGCCGGCACGTTCTGGAAAGACATCGAAGAACACCACCCCGGCCTGGACACGATCGACCTGCCGCCGGAGGTCGCCGCCGCCTGGAAGGAACGTGCAGGCTTCCAGCGCCGGACCTCCAGCAAGGGCAAACCCCGCGCGGACCGATACAGCGTGTTCTTCGCCGTTCGCGCGCTCTATCTCGATATCGCCCATTGGGCGGTCGAGGATCCTTCTTGGGCGCGGTGGGTCTTCCGCTGCCCGATTCGCGATGAAGACGTTCGCGGCAGCATGAAACACCAGCGTCAGCGCCGCGCTCGCATGCATCAGCGCACCCGAACTTTGGCACCGTTGCTGCCTGACCTCGTCACCAGCGTCGAGCGGCACCTGGAACGGATGGAGAAGCTGCTCGCGGCGACGTCGGCCGCACCAATCGGCGAGGAATTCAGTGTTAACAACGTCGCGTTCTGCCGAGTCCAGGCCGCGGCCGACTCCCGAAAAGGCAATCAACGCGGCGCCTGCCGGGTACGCGTCCAACGCTGTGACACTGGCGAGCACCTCGACGTCGAACGGGCCGAAGATGAAGCGTTCTGGACGTGGGCGATCGTAGAGACGCTGCGCCACACCGGAATCCGACACGAAGAGATGCTCGAACTGACTCACTTCGCGCTGACCACACACATCCTGCCCGACAACGGCGAAGTCGTTCCGCTGCTGCAGATTGCTCCGTCCAAACTCGACCAGGAGCGTGTTCTGCTGGTCGCGCCGGAATTGGCTCATGTTCTCGCCCGCATCGTGCATCGCGTCCGCGCCGGGAACGAGCACATCCCGCTCGTCTCCCGCTACGACCCCTATGAGCGATTGACCGGCGCGCCGCTTCCGCACCTGTTCCAGCGTCGCCACGGCTCCGAGATCCGAGTCATGAGTACCGCGGTGACCCATCGCCTGCTTAGGAACGCCATCGAGCGCGCCGAACTCCTCGGCCCCGACGGCAACCCGCTGCGCTACACGCCACACGACTTCCGACGAATCTTCGCCACCGAAGCCGTCTCCAACGGCCTGCCGGTGCACATCGCCGCAAAGCTCCTCGGACACAACGACCTGAGTACAACCCAGACCTACGTCGCCATCTACAACGACGACGTCCTGCGTCACCACCGCTCGTTCATCACACGCCGCCGGGCATTGCGCCCTGGCGGCGAATACCGCGACCCCACTCCGGAGGAATGGGCGGAGTTCGAACAGCACTTCACCAAGCGAAAAGTCGAACTGGGCACCTGCGCACGTCCATACGGCAGCCCTTGTCGGCATGAACACGCCTGTATTAGGTGCCCGGTTCTCCGTCCAGACCCGACGCAGGAGCCGCGGCTCCTGGCTATAGTCGTCAACCTCAACGATCGGCTGCGCGAAGCGAACGAGCGAGGCTGGCTTGGCGAGGTTGACGGCCTCAAGGTCAGCCTGGACGCCGCAAGCCGCAAACTCGCCCAAATGCGTAGGATCCGCGCCCAAACCACCCTCGTTGACCTGCATCCTCCGACTGTTCGGCGACAACCACACGAGCGGTGAATTCCCCCGGGCGCAGGCTATTGGTCGAAGCCTCCAACTGCCAGTCTGTCGACTCAGAGCAGGCCGCAGGAGGCGAAAACACTCATGACCGGTGAGAACGCTGAGCTGGAACGTGCCGTGCACCGTGCTACAGCAAAGGGTGACATTGTCGACCTGCGAACAGGGAGCCCTGAACGCGACGAGCCAGCCCAAGGGGGGACCTGGAGTGCTGATCGTAGTATCCGCGCTGAAGTGCTTATTGACGTACTCACGGATGAACGAACTATCAGCGCCGGTCGGCGAAAGGCCGTCAGGCTGCGCGGGGTAAGAGTGGTCGGATCGCTCGATCTTGAATCTGCAACCCTCCTGCGCCCGCTCCTGTTGCAGGACTGCTATTTCGACCAACCGCTGATCCTTCACGAGGCCAACGCACTTGCTGTCCGCTTGCTCGGGTGTCATCTGCCCGGCGTTGCGGCTAACCAACTCCGAACACGCGACGATCTGGACTTCACAAAAACGACTATTAATGGCGGAGCAGTCCACCTGCGAGGTGCTCACATTGGCGGAGGGCTCTGGTTTACGGGCTCCGAGCTTCACAATCCGGGCGGTTTCGCCATATTCGGCAACCTGCTCACCGTCGAGCACAGCATGTTTTGTCGAAACGGATTCATTGCACGGGGAGAGATCCGCCTGCGGTCGGCGAGTATTGGCAGTCAGTTCAGCCTTAACGGGGCCAGCCTGTCTAATCCGGACAAAGCCGCACTTGACGGAAGCCGACTTCACGTCGGCAAGGACATGTTCTGCAAAGACAGGTTTACATGCGAGGGCGAGCTGAATCTGGACGGCGCACTGGTCGACGGCACTCTGCTGCTCAGAGAGGCAACACTCAGAAACGCTGGCGGCACCGCTTTCAGCTTTCGGTCGGGGAGAGCAAGAACGATGGGATTTCAACTTCAGGAACCCCCGCTCGGCGCTGTTGTACTGACAAACGCGCAGGTTGAAGAGTTCGACGACGAGAGTGAGACCTGGCCAGAAGTAATCTGGCTGCGCGGTTTCAAGTATGACACTTTGAGGAACGAGACGATCTCGGTACGCTCGCGCCTGAACTGGCTGACTCGGCACCCGGACGGATTCGCTCCAGGAACATATGACAATTTGGCCACGGCATACAAGCAAGCTGGTCAAGCTGAAGCGGCTCGACGGGTAGCGATTGCCAAGCATTGGCGCCGCCGCCGTGAACTCAAACTTCCAGGAAAGCTCTGGAACTGGCTCCTTTACTTGACTGTCGGGTACGGCTATCGCACTTGGCTGGCAGGATTGTGGCTTGCAGGGCTTCTGTTGGTCGGTGCAGCTGTGTTCGCCGATGCCTACCCATCTGACATGCTCCAAGCGTCGACAACGGTTCCAGCCTTTCAACCACTGGCATATTCGCTGGACGTCTTGCTTCCCGTTGTCGATCTTGGTCAACAACGTTCGTGGCTCCCACAACGAGGAGCGCAAGTTTGGTCCTGGGCGATGACTGCCGCCGGTTGGGTGCTGGCCACTGCAGTGATCGCTGGTATAGGCAACGTCATGAGGCGGGAGTAGCAGGGCGGCACTCGACCGCAAATTAGTCCGGAGAAGGTAGTCGGTGATCGACTGTCCTTGTAGGACCGGGATGAACGGCAACTCCGGATCGAGATCGCGCAGCCGTAGGTAGTCAACGACGGTGAGATGTTGGTGGGTGCGCAGGCTCAGACCGGTACGGGCGAGAACGTGGTCCTCGGTCATGCGGTCGCGGGGCGCGGCCCAGTCGAGGTTGCCGATCTCGGTGGCGTAGCGACGCACCGCCTTGACGTAGGTGACCGCGTCGGTGCGCCACCGCCCATGCAGCGACAACTCGGTGAAGCCGCCGGAGTCCAAGCCCCACCGTCCGCTCGCGTGCGGCAGGGTGCGGCGACCGGCCAGGCGCCGGTGGCTGACGAGCAGCGGCACACCGAGGTCGCGGGCCAGCCATGAGGGTTGGTGGGTGCCGAGGTAGAACCTCATGCCCACACCGCCCGTCGGACCATGGTGGTGGCGCGGAGCGCGGCGAGGGTGAGGATCGTGGCGGTGGTCTTGCCCACGATCTGGCCGGGCACAGCCGCTGCGGTGCCGAAGGCCAGCGGCACGAACAGCCCGCTGTCCACCACGAGTCCGACGGCGTTGGATACCGCGACCGCGCCGAGTCGCGACTGGCGTCGCAGCCGGGTATAGAGACGGCCGCGTCCACCAGTTCGGAGGCGGTGAACGCCACGACACTGGCCATCGCGATCTGCGGCGAGGCCACCAGGGCGGACAGGGCGGCGCCAGCCAGGATGCCTGTCGCCACTCCGCGTACACCGAGCGCGTCGTGCAGCAGGTCGCGGGCGGGTCAGGCTCGCCCCGGCGAACAGCGTGCCCGCTGGCACCACCAGCCCACCAATCATCAGCGGCGGCCAGTGGACCGAGGCGACGATGGCCGCGACGACCGAGAATAGGTGCCCGGTCATCACCAGCACGCCGATCACCACCGAGCGCCACGGGCTGTCGAACGGAACACCGGCCTCGCGGCGACCGACGTGGCCGTCGTCGTGGTCGCGGCGCTCATGCCGCACGCTCCTCGGTCTGGGTGTCTGTCTCGGTGCCGGTAACTGGCTCGCCGGAGCGGCACGACCAGGGCGAGCAACCGTCCGGATCGCCGTCCTCGTCACGTGCGGTCTCAGCCGTGACCAGCCGCAGGTCCGTTTCCTTGTGCCGGGGTGTCGAGGTCGACTTGGTCCAGCGGTTGGCAGAAGCGGTGCAGGAAGTACTTCCCGCGCAGCTCGCGACCTTGGAGTTGCTTGATGATGTTGGATTGGGAGGGCTGCCTCAACGGCCGTGACTTAGGCGGATTGCCCTCGTCTGCTGGTCGACGGATCCGCTTCGGCGCGTTTCTCAGGTCGGACAGCCACGGTCGGTTGACCGCCAACGGGATAGCGGCAGTTCGTGCCGTGGGGATCAGACGCATACTGGACCTCCGATGGGCGCGTGAGACCGTGCAGGAGCCCAGCCCGTTCGTGGACGATCCCGTGTACAGCAACGTGCCATTGATCGCTGAGTTGGCCGAGCAAGGCACCACCATGCCGGACGCCTACCGATCCATGGTGACAACAACCAACGTCAAATCACTGACGTCTTCATTCAGATGGGTGATGCACCACCCGGCCCACTCGCGGTGCACTGCAGCGCTGGGCGAGACCAAACGGGGGTGCTCGTGGCGCTTGCGCTGAGCGTTGCGGCGTGCCACCTACTTCGATCGCCGCGGATTACGCGCTCACGGATGGCTGCAGCGGCGACACAATCCTCCGAACGCTGACCCACCTGGACAACCGTCATGGAGGCGTGTGCACCTACTTGCTGACGGGTGGAGCGAGCCACGCCCAGCTCAGGCAGGTAAGGAACCGTCTACTTTCCTAGAGGTTCAACCTCCTCCCGAGCGGTGATCATCCACAGGTCTTGACTATTGCTCGACAGTCCGGTGTAGACAGTTCCGCTGACCTGCGACCCGAAGCAGTTTGATGCAGGCCGGTGCGGTACAGCGCGGTTGGCCGCTGCCGGGCGATTTTCGTTGCCCGAGTTCGGACAGCGTGTGCGGGCCGCGGCAAGACCACCCGATCCGCACCACCTTTGACGGTCCTAATAGGACAAACGATCGAGCAGGGCAAGGTCGGTCGGAACCAGTGTCGTGGACAGAACCAGTTCGCGCAGCAGGTTGTCGTTGAGCGCGTTGCCTACTGGCTCGCCGACTTCCTCTCTGACCAATCCGTATACGCCACGTGCCGACAATCGAGCGCGGACATCGGCGACCACGTGCTCGACTCGTTTTGCGCTCCAGTTCGTGTCCGGCTCCAGCTCGGCCAGTATCTGCGCGGCGTGCTGTCGTGATATCGGCTGTGGGTTCGCCTCGTGCAGCAGGTATCGCTGTCCGAGTACCACCAACGCCAGGTGCTCGTCGTCGGTCAGCCGCCATTGCTTTGGGTGCTGGGTCTTTGCGTCGTGCTGGGCCGCGGGCTGCCCGCCGTGCCAGCCCACCACGTACATCTCGAGCAGGTGCTCCCGATCCCGCGAACCCCGGATGAACAGCGGGGTGTAGCCCTCTGGCAGGGGAACTGGGTCCTCGTCCCGGAACAGCAACCGCGTTCGCGGCAGGCGGATGGGCAGACGTCCGGTGTTGCTGACCCACCAGTGGCCGTCACGGCGGGTCAACGTGCCTTGCGTGCGGCTGACCTGTAGGTCCGTCTCGCCTACGCAGACGTCGACCTCGGGGCGGTTACGGCCGAACAGAATTGTGCGCCCTTCCTCCGGTCTCAGGGTGACCTTCCCGGACAACGAGAGTGCGACGATGGCCCCGGGAACGGTGTGTGGCACACCGCGGGCCAGGCTTTCGTGGTTCATGCCGACCCCCTCGACTCCCGCCTGTGGTTGGTTGGCCCTCAGTCTTCCCACTGACTGCGGGACCCCTCCCAACGTGATCCGGGAGTCAGCGCGGCAGTTTGGCGGCGGCTGCTGCCGCCAGATTGGTTGCCGCGGTGCAGTACTCGGTGCCGGGCCGGTCGCCCTTCACCGTCAGCACCATCAGGTCGACTGAGCTTCGCCACTGCTGCTGGTTCTTCGGTTCGTGGCGCACAGTGACCGTGCAACTGGTGCCCGAGTCGGTGCCCAGCCTGACGAAGGCGGCGTGGTCACGCAATTGAGTCGGCTCACCCGAGATCGGGTCTTTCGCGGCGTGCTGGTCGTAGCGAAGGTGAACCTGCGCCGGGGCGGCCGGGCTGTACCACTTGCACGCCCAGTTGCCGAAGTCGGCCGTCGCGGATTTCGGATCGATCGCGGGCACTTCGGCCGCCAGTGCTTTGTCGTCCAGCAACGGGCATGCGTCGACGTGGGCCAGTGAGTCGAGCGGAAGAGGTGTGGCGCGACGCGGTAGCAGGCCCTGCTGACCTGTGACTATGTCCTTCACCATGTACACAGCGGTATCGGCGATGGCGCACAGGTTCGCGGGAGGATTGGGCATCTGTGCCGTTATCCGGATGGCGTACTTGTCGTCGAGCACCATGGTGCGGTCGCATTCGTCATTGTCCGACGGCTTCTCGGGGATGACCTCGAACGGCTTTCCCTGCACGTCAGCCGCAACGCGGTTGACCACTTGCACCTCGACGTCCACCGTGTCCCTCGCGCCGGTGTTGACCAGGACGTCACAGCGGTTGAAGTTGCCGTAGGCGGTCTGCAGTTCCGTCGGGCCGAACCGCTCCAACGCTTTCCTGTTGAGTACCGCGCATGGATCGACGGTTCGCTCGTCACCGATGAGGTCGGTGTTGGATGCCGCGACGTGGCTTGATTCGGGTACCGGTGGATCCGCCGCCATCGGTATGAACACGGCTGCGCTGACGGCGGCGACCAACGCCACAGCGGCGATCATTTGATACAGCGGGCGTCGCCAGAACGGTGTGCGCGTGGCGGATGCGCGGACCGCTGGAGAAGGGGCCACCCAGTCGCCGGCGATGTCTTGAAGCTGCTGCCGCACTTCGTCGGCGGTCGGACGCTTTCCTGGCTCCACCGCCAGCATGCGCGACAACAGCGGAGCGAGCGGACCCGCGTGGCGCATCGGGAACATCTCGCCCCGACGCACGCGTTCCAGCACTTCTCCCGGCTCGCCGGTGCCGAACGGCGGGGTACCTTCCACTGCGGCGAACAGGGTGGCGCCCAATGAGAACACGTCCGACGCCTCGGTCGCCGGTTGACCGGCGGCTACTTCGGACGCGGCATATCCGGGAGTGCCGCTGAACGATCCGTCGTCGGTCCGCGTCACCTGACGCCAGATGGAGATGCCGAAGTCGGTGAGTTTCGCGAAGTCCTGATCGTCAAGGAGAATGTTGCCCGGCTTCACATCCCGGTGCACGATCCGCTTGGCATGCAGCGCCGTCAGCGCGGCCGCGATCTGCACCCCGATTCTCGCGACCCGTTGCGCGGGCAGCGGCCCGTTGGCTGCCAGCACCGTGTCCAGGCTCTCCGCCGGCGAGTACTCCATCACCAGCCAGCACTCGTCGCCGTCGACGGTGTCGAAGACCGAGATCGCGTTCGGGTGGTGCACTTGAGCCGCGATCTCGGCTTCCTGACGGAATTGAAGCCGGTCGGCTTGACTAGCCATGACGTGCGGCCGCTTGAGGGCCACAGTTCGTTTCAGCTTCCGGTCGAAAGCGCTCCAGACGATTCCACCAGACCCTGAACCTTGAGCGTCCTCGAGTTGGTACCGTCCATCAACGATATCCCCCGTACGCACTCTGCGTAGTCTAGCCAATCCAGCCCGCGCACGCTATGTGCGGGCCTACGCCGCCGCTGGGCCGACGTCTGTCGAGGTCAACGGACCCCGGGTGACTCCGGACGACGAGTGTTCGTCCGCGCCGGCGTCGATGCTGCCGGCGCGTGCCTGACCGT
>JOAA01000067.1 GCA_000720375.1 Rhodococcus rhodnii
GGCCATGTGGCACGCATCCTGACCAAACTCGGCTTCACCACACGCACCCAACTCGCCGCATGGGTCATCAACAACAAGAAAGCCGAGACCGGTGACGCCCGCTCTCGTCTCGACGGCATCCTTAACGAGTGCCACTGTGTCGCCTGACCGGCACGGACGCCATTTTCGGCAAGCACAGGGCGAAGGTGGATCGGGACAGACGTGGCACTCGTTCCGACCGGGACGGCTACACTCGACGACGCCGTCGTTTCAAGGCGTCTTCCAGCGTGTCGTGGACAGCGAGGATTTGCTCGAAGCCAGTTGCCTGGAGAGGTTGTCGTGCCGCGCCGGTGCCCAGGACGACCCGGAAGTGCCGCTGGCGTCTCTTGGCGATCTCATGGGCGTGGATGAGGATCTTGAGTCCGGTTACCCCGAAGAATGTGACGCCGGTGAGGTCGGCGATGACCAGCGATGAACTGCCATCCAGGACATCCATCACTGCTGTGGACAGGGCTGGCTCGGTGGCCATGTCCACTTGTCCGGCAATGTGAACCACCGTCACGTCACCGTCCTGATCTGTCCAGGACAATAGCGGCGGCAACGCTTCGAAATCGCTGGCCAACAAAAGGCCCTCCCTCGGCACCGAAAACACATCCATTCAGCGAATTACTGCGAAGGCGTGACGCTGGCTCGCGGGATGAAAAAGGGAGAAGCTGAACACCGAGAGTAGCGACCTCGACCGGCAATATCGTAGGTCACGAATGACTTGCGCCGCCTGTCAATTTACGTCATTGTCGATGTTGCGCCATTCACATTCACATTTCCCGTCGACGGAAGGGACTGCGGGGCCGGTGGTTGCGCTTGCCGAAAATGTCATCCGACCGACCGCGTGCACGCGGTCGGTCAGCCGCGCTTGCGCGTCGACGGCAACAACGGCTCCAGCACAGCCCATTGACCCTCGGTCAGATCTCCCCGCCCCACCCGATGATCATTCCAGGCCAAGATCCACTTTCAAACACTAGTCCGGGCGGGACGGAATGGTGGTTGCCACCAAAGGACACCAGTGCCTGCTGGGTCACCGTCCGGGTCATGTTGAACGACACGTGCTTCATCGCCAACTCGGTGAACTTCCCCGTCCGCCACGAGCCCGTCACGACCAGTTCGTGAGCGCGGCGTTTCCGTGGCCGGGCGGGAAGTCCAGGTTGGCTCAACGGAACGTGCACATCACCGTGCCGCAAAGCGCATCTCGCTGTGCTGGAGTGGTGGACACGTGGTGGTGGCTGCTGCATTTGGGTTAACCGGGCTGCTTGGTATCTCGTGAAGGGTTGACGGGAGGGGCGACTCTGCGCACTGTGGCCGACACGAACGGTTGATAGCGACAAGGTTGTCAGTCAGTCCGGGAGGCGATCGGGCACATGTCACGCAGAAGATGGTTGGCAGCGACGGTGACCCTGGGGGTCGCGTGGGGCGTCGTCACCGCCCCGGCGGCGACAGCCCAGCCGCGGGCAGCCATCGAGGACTTAGCTCAGTTCGTGAATCCGTACATCGGGACCAAACCCGGGGGACCTGATCACGGCACCGGCGGCGGTGCGGGCAACACATTCCCTGGCGCGGTCGTGCCTTTCGGCATGGTCCAGTGGAGTCCGGACACCGTCACGCATCAACACGGTGGCTATTTCTACGACGACAATCGCATCAAGGGGTTCAGCCTGACGCACCTGTCCGGCGCCGGATGCAGTACTTACCAAGACATTCCGATCATGCCGTTCGTCGGCCAGGTGACCACTTCCCCGGCCACGGACCCCAACCGGTACATCGCGAAGTTCAACCGTGCCAACGAGACCGCGACACCGGGCCACTACGGTGTGGCCCTGGACTCCGGTGCGAAGGTCGATCTCACTGCCACGCAACGCACTGGCGTCGGGCGTCTGCGGTTTCCGGCTGGCCCCGTGGCGACCTTGCTGGTCAACACGTCCGGCTCGGTCGCGGGCACGGATGACGCCGAGACCATCATCGGTACGGACACCATCAGCGGCTGGGCGACGAGCGGCAAGTTCTGTGGCACGGACCACCGCTATCGCGTCTACTTCCACGCCCAGTTCGACCGGCCGTTCGAGTCCGTCGGCACGTGGAAGAACGGCAAAGTGACGCACGGGCAACGGGTCGAGCGCGGTGGCGCACCGCCCAAAGTGGAGCAAATCGTCCAGAAGACCGCCGAACAGCCGAAGGCGAAACCGATCACACTCGACACCACAGTGTCCGGGCCTGGCTCCGGCGGGTTCGTGACGTTCGACTCCTTCGAGTCGGACACTGTGAACGTCCGAGTTGGACTGTCGTTTGTGTCCATTGATGGCGCCAAAGGCAATCTCGCCGCCGAGAACGGCACCTTCGATGCACTCAAGGACGCCGCGCGGGCCGCATGGAACGCCAAACTGAACCACATCCAGGTCAAGGGCGGCACTCCCGACGAGCGGACCACGTTCTACACCGCGCTCTACCATTCCTTGATCCAGCCGAACGTCTTCTCCGATGCTGACGGCAAGTACGCCGGATTCGACGGCCGGATCCACACAACCGACCGCCCTGTCTACACGAACTTCTCCGGCTGGGACGTCTACCGATCGCAGTCGCAGCTGCTTGCCTTGCTGGCGCCCAAGGAAGCGTCGGACATCGCCCGGTCGATGATGCTCTACGCCGAGCAAGGGGGTGCCTGGGACCGCTGGACGGTCGCCAACGGCTACACCGGCGTGATGAACGGCGACCCGTACCACATCATCGTGTCGACCGCGTATGCCTTTGGTGCCAAGGATTTCGACGCGTCCAAGGCACTCCTTCTCATGCTGCGTGGCGCGACGCAGCCGACGCAGGGCTACATCGAACGCCCCGGGCTTGAGGACTACCAGAAGCTGGGTTACGTCCCGATGGGCGCGCCGAACGTGTGGGGCCCGGCCGCCACCACTTTGGAATACACCAGCGCGGACTTCGCCATCGCCGAACTGGCCCGCAGGCTCGGCGACGGCGCGACCTGGAGCACGTTCATGAAACGCGCCCAGAACTGGCAGAACCTCTACAACCCGGACAACGGATATCTCAACCCGCGCAACAAGGACGGTTCGTTCATGCAGCCGTTCAACCCGGCCAGCGGCGATGGCTGGGTCGAAGGCAATGGCGCGCAGTACGCCTGGATGGTCCCGTACAACCCGCGTGGCCTGTTCAACGCGATGGGCGGGAACGCGACCGTCGTCAACCGGCTGGACACGTTCTTCAAGGAGCTCAACGCGGGGCCGAGCCGGCCGTTCGCCTTCATGGGCAACGAACCGAACTCGCACGTCACCTGGCTCTACAACTATGCCGGAGCACCGGCGAAGACCCAGCAGATCACCCGCAAGGTGCTCACCGATCTGTACGGCCCACGGGAGAACGGCCTGGTCGGCAACGACGACCTCGGGCAGCTGTCGTCCTGGTACGTCTGGGCCGCGATGGGGATGTACCCGATGATCCCCGGCCGAGCCGAGCTCGTCCTCAATGGACCGTTGTTCGAGGAGATCGTTGTGACCCGGCCGACCGGTGCCAAGCTCACCATCCGCGGCAAGGGAGCGGGTACGAAGTCACCCTATATCTCGGAGGTGCTGTTCAACGGCAGGCCGTCCACAAGGACATGGCTGCCTGAGTCCTTTGTGGAACAAGGTGGCGCGGTCGACTTCACCATGTCCGCGACTCCGTCGGCATGGGGCACGGGTCCCGGCGATGCGCCGCCGTCGTTCCGGGATGGCGAGGTCGGGCAGCGAGGGTACGTCTCACCGGCGAGGATCGTGCTTCCGGCCGGCACGAGCGGTTTCGTGGAGATCGGCGCCCAGGACTTCTCCGGTGACGGCGCACGGCTCACGTGGACCGCGCCGGGTCCGCCTGGTATCTCGGTGATTCCCGGTGGCAGCGAGTTGATCGTGCCGCCTGGAGCGAAGGCGGGCAGATCGGTCGCCGTGCGGGTCGAACCCGGCACCCCGGACGCCACCTACCAAGTGGTTGTTCAATTCACCGGGCCACAGGGGCCGCTGAACAGTGCGACCCTGCAGATCCTGGTCGCACAGCCGGGAAGCCTGCGGACCGTCTACAACAATGTCGGGATATCACCGGACAACGCCATGTCCGTGGCGAACTTCGACAACGTCGGCTTCAGCTACTCGGCGAACGCGTTGACCAACGCCGGGCTCAAATCGGGCGGAACGGTCACAGTGGACGGTCTGACGCATACCTGGCCGGTCACGAACGTCGGTGAGCCTGACAACGTTATCGCAGGCGGGCAGACGGTGAACGTCCAGGCCCCGGCCGGGGCGACCAAACTGGCGTTTCTCGGCAGTGCGGCCAATGGGACTGCTTCGGGCACACTGACGATCACCTACACCGACGGATCAACGCAGCAGGCCCAGATCGGGTTCTCGGACTGGACGCTGGGCGGCGGCGGGCAACAGCCGTCGTTCGGCAACCGGATCGCGGTCACGTCGACCTACCGCAACTCGGTGAACGGGTCGTCGCAGAACCTGAACACCTACGTCTTCGCCACCGCGCCTGTCGCACTCGATCCGTCCAAACAGGTCAGGAGCGTGACGCTGCCGTCCGCGGTGTCCGGTGGGGCGCTGCACGTGTTCACGGTCTCGGCCGGATAGTCCGAATGGTGTAACCAAAAGACTGATATTTGTATCGAGTCTCCCGCCTCGCGAGCTATCTCGCGCGAGGCGGGATACCTTTGCCGGCATGACCGGTAATGGGGGAGATGCGATCGTCGTCTCCGGTATCCGCAAGAGTTACGGTGACCTCACGGCCGTTGACGGAGTGTCGTTCACCGTGGCCGAGGGGGAGTTCTTCGGCATTCTGGGGCCGAACGGCGCAGGCAAGACGACCACACTGGAGATCGTCGAAGGGTTGCGCGAACCCGACGCGGGCAGCGTGACGCTACTCGGTGAGAACCCGTGGCCACGCAAAGTGCAATTGCTGCCGAGGATCGGTGTGCAGCTGCAGGCGTCGGCGTTCTTCGAGAAACTGACCGCACGCGAGCAGATCGAGACGTTCGCTTCGTTGTATGGCAACGAGCACAAGAATATCGACGAGATGCTCGAGGTGGTCGGCCTCACCGAGAAGGCGAACACCCGCGAGGACAAGCTTTCCGGCGGCCAACGGCAACGGTTGTCGATCGCGTGCGCGCTGGTGCACGACCCGGACATCGTCTTCCTCGACGAGCCGACCGCCGCGCTGGATCCACAGGCGCGGCGCAACCTCTGGGACGTGCTGCGCGAGATTCGCTCGCGTGGCAAGACGATCGTGTACACCACGCACTACCTGGACGAGGCCGAGGTGCTCTGCGACCGGGTGGCGATCATGGACCACGGCAGGATCCTCGCGATGGACACGCCTGCGGCGCTGGTCCGTGGCCTGGACGCGCCCACCCACATCCGGCTGGAACATGGTGTGCTGCCAGTGGATGAGGTCCGTGGCTTCACCGGGGTCGACGACGTCAGCGACGACGGCGACATGTTGACGATCGCCACCCGCAAGCCCGCGCCGGTGCTCAGCGCGTTGGCCGAACGCGGAACCCTTGACGGGCTTCAGGTCCGTACGGCCACCCTCGAGGACGTGTTCCTCGACCTGACCGGACGGGAGTACCGGGCATGAGCGAGCTTGCGAGCGAATCCATTCGACACAGGGTGCCGCGCTCATGCGACGTGAGCGACCACAGCGGGGGCAAAGCATGAGTGCTTTCAAGAGCCTTTCCATCGCGGGTGCGAAGGGTTTCATCCGGGACAAGGCCGCGGTCTTCTTCATCCTGTTGTTCCCGTTGATGTTCCTGGTCATCTTCGGTCTGCTGTTCCGGGACGCCGGAACGGACAAGATCAAGCTCGGCGTGGTCGGCAACGGCCCGGTCGTGCAGTCCCTCAACCAGGTCCCGGTCGTCGAGGTGCAGCGGTTCGACACCGAGGCCGCGGCTGTCGAGCAGGTGAAGTCCGGTGACCTGCCCGGTGCGGTGATCGAGAACGGCACCGGTGTCCAGCTCCGGTTCGCCGCGAGCGACCAGAACCAGTCCGGGATCGTCAACGGCCTGGTCTCCAGCGTGGTCGACAAGGCCAACATCACCGCGACCGGCCAGCAGCCCCGGTTCACCTTCCAGTCCAGCCAGGTCGAGGACGATTCGCTCAGCCCGATCCAGTACCTGACACCGGGAATCCTGAGCTGGGCGGTGGCGTCGGCCGGTGTCTTCGGCGCGGCGATGACGTTCGTGCAGTGGCGCAAGAAGCAGGTGTTGCGGCGCCTCTGGCTGGCGCCGGTGTCGCCTGCGGCTGTGCTGATGTCCCGGGTCGGTGTGACGCTGGGTATCGCGGTCGCGCAGGCCGTGGTGTTCGTCGGCATCGCCAGCCTGCCGGTTTTCGGCCTGAAGCTCGCAGGCACGTGGTGGTTGTCGATCCCGGTCTTCCTGTTCGGCATGCTCGCGTTCTTCGCCATGGGCATGCTGATCGGCGCGTTCGCCAAGACCGAGGAAGCGGCGAACGGCGCCGCGCAGATCGTGGTGCTGCCGATGGCGTTCCTGTCCGGCACCTTCTTCCCGATCGAGCGCGCACCCGGGTGGCTGCAGACCGTGTCGCAGATCTTCCCGTTGCGGCACATGAACACCGGTATCCAGGATTTCCTGGTCCGGGGCAAGGGAATCGAGGCGCTACTGGTGCCCAGTGCCGTCCTGATCGGTTTCACCCTGGTGATCGGGTTCATCGCGACCCGCGTGTTCCGTTGGGACAGCTAAGGCGAAGCTGACCGCGGCGGCCAGGCTCATCCGGGCGCCTTGGTCGAAGGCGGCGTCGAACTCGGCGTCGCCCAAGGCCTTCCTGCCCTGCTCGGCCCGGCGCTGCAGGGCGTCGTCGAGGTGGGGAAGGCCAGGTCCGACATGCGACTCGATCTGGCTGATGATGCCGAGCAGCGCGGCGACCCGGCCGTTGTCGCTGGTTGTCAGGGCAAGCAGGCTCATCGCGGCGGCGACGCCGAGCAGGTCGTGCCGGGAGTCCTTGATCCGCAAGGACTCCCGGGCCAGCGCGGTGGCCGCGGCCAGTTCGCCTTTGCCTGCCGACACAACGCCGACGGCGAGCAGAACGTAGGCCAGCGACCATTTCTCGCCGTTGCTTTCGCAGATCTCCAGGGCTTCCCGGCAGAGCGTCTCAGCACCGGGCAGATCATCTTCGAGCACAAGCGCTCCGGCACACGCGACCATAGCCATGATCACAATGGCATCCGGGTCGCCCCGCCGGGCCGTGACCTGCTCAAGCAGTGCCGAAGCCGTCGCCACGTTGCCGTCCAGGAATTCCGTCACACCCAGTGCGTATGCCGCGTGGGCAAGTGATGCCTCATCCGCCTCGGCATCCACCTGCGCCAGCAGTTGCCGCGCGGCTTCCGTCTTGCCCTGTAATGCGGTGACGTAGCCGTTGACCCATAAGGCTTTCCATCGATCGGTGGTGACCTGCCGGGTTGCCGAGAGGCCCCAGTCCAGCCAGTGCTGCGCCTCCGCGAGCAACCCGTTGCCGACCCAGTGGAACCACAAGGCGCCGGCCAACCGCAGTCCGGCCGCCGCCTCGCCGGGTTCGGTGAGGCAGAACTCCAGCGCCGCACGGAGATTCGCGTGGTCAAGGCGGGTACGCGCGGACAACTCGGCCTGCGCCGCACCGAACCACTGCTGCTCCCGCTGCTCCGCCACGGTCAAGTACCAGTTGCGGTGGCGTCTTCGGACCAGTGGCTGCTCACCGGCCTGCCACAACTGCTCCCTGCCGTATTGGCGCAGCGTCTCGGGTAATCGGAACCGGGCCGGGCCGCGCGCGTCCATCCGGACCAGGATGGCCTTGTCCACCAGGCCGTCGAGCACGTCCAACACTGTGTCGAGCGGGATGTCGTTGTACCCGGCGCAGACGTTCTCCACCGCCACCAGGTCGAAGGTGTCCTCGAACACGGACATCCGGCGCCACATCAGCCGCTCGGCCGGCGAGCAGAGTTCGTAGCTGAAGTCCACAATGGCCCGTACGGCCGGTTTGACCCGGATCATGCTGTCCAACCGGGCGACCAGGTCCGGCAACGGGAGCTCACGCAGCTGGGCCGCGGCCAGTTCAAGCGCCAACGGGACGCCTTCGAGCCGGCAGCACAAGGAGATGACGGCCTTGCGGTTGTCCTCGGTCAGCTCGAAACCGTTGGGAACCCGTTGTACGAACAGGGCGACGGCCGGGGCGTCGTCTTCGTCGGGTTCCGGCACAGGCAGCGGCCGCACGTCGTAGATCTGTTCGGTCTCGATGTGCAGCGGGACTCGGCTCGTCACCAGGATTCGCAGGTCAGGAGCGGCGTGCAGCAACGTGTCGACGAAAAGCGCACACGCGGGCGCGACCTGTTCGCAGTTGTCCAGCACCAGCAACGCGACCTTGGCCGCGAAGTGCTCGGCGAGCACGGTCGTCATGCTCCGGCCCGATTGGTCATGCAGCTCCAAGGCGTCCGCGACGGTGTGGGCGAACAGGCCGAAATCGTGCAGTGCGGCCAGTTCGGTGAACCAGACCCCGTCCGGGTACGAGGATTGGTTGCACTGCGCCACTTGTGCCGCGAGCGTGGACTTGCCGACTCCGCCGACGCCGGTCAGCGTGGTCATCCGGCCGTTGGCCAGCAGCCACGTCACCTCTTCGACGTCGGTGTCCCGGCTGATCACACTGGCCGTCGCCGGCTCGGTGGCCGATGGTTCGCCGGGCAGGTCGATGGCCGGATCACTGTCGTGAATGGCGGTTTCGAGCTCGTTGAGCAGTGCCGTGACCTCGACATGCGGTCGTGCCATCAGCACGTTCTCCCGAATGCCCAGCAGAACGTCCGTCAGCCGCGTGCGTTCGGCGTGCGCCCACGGAGTTGGCACACAGCCGGTGAGCGGTTTACCACGCCACAACTTCGCGGCCTCGGCGAGAGTCCGTGCCACTTGGGCGAAATCGCCCGCGTTGAGATGGCGGCGCCCCATCCGTGCCAGCGTTTCGAACCGTACGGAGTCGACGCACGTCGGCGCGACCGTCAGGCAATAGCCGGATCCTTCGGTGGTGATCAGGCCGTCGAGCCCGGCCGCGCGTAGCTCACGGCGCAGCCGCGCGATGTGGCTGTGCAGCGTCTTCACCGCGGTGATCGGGAAGGCCTCGCCCCACAACGCCTCGATCAGTTCGTGGATCGGCACCTGCTCGCCTGGTGTGCCGGCCAGCCGGGCCAGCAGTGTCCGCTGGTCGCTGCCGTTCACCGCGACCGGGCCTGCCGGGGTGGCCAATCGAACCGGACCGAGGAGCAGAACAGCGACGTCGTCCCGCATGAGGTCCTTCCTGATGCCGGAAATGGAAGGCTTGTGACACAACCATTGCAGTGGCAACAGGGCTAGGGCCGAACAAGTGACGCGGCTACCCGTTCGAGTGAAGCGTGGTCGGCGGTTTACCAAGCAGGGCAACGGTATGACGCCTGCTCCCGCCCGCGGGCGGAAGCAGGCGTGCGGGTCAGCGACCCCGGCTGGTCAGCTTCTTGAGGTGCAACGGAAGCGTCAGCACGAAGCTGACGATGGCCACGATGATCGCGCCGAAGAAACCGGCCCAGAACCCGGTGACCTCGAAGGGCAGGTCGAGCTCGCCTGCCACCCAGCCGGTGAACCAGAACAGCAGGCCGTTGACCACGAGTCCGATCAGTCCGAGCGTGAGGATGTACACCACACAGCCGGCGATCTTGGCTATCGGCTTGAGGATCAGGTTGACCAGGCCGAACAGCACGGCGACGCCGATCAGCGTGCCGATCCGGGCCAGCGCGGACCCGGTGAGCAGGTTGATCCCCGGCAGAATGGTCGCCACCCAGACGGCGACGGCCGAGGCTAGTACTCGATAGACGAATTCCACGCCGGTCACCCTCTCATCTCGCCCCCGACTTCGCCGATCTTGTCGTGTTTTGCCCCCGGATGAGGCATTTCGCGATGCCTACTGTGGACACGGTAGGGGTGCGATACCGCGATTGTCGTATGCCATCCGGGGTTGTTGGCCGTACTTTGATGGAGTGAGCGTTGCGGTTCTCCTCGCCGTGACCGCTGGGGCGGTGGTGGCACTCAAGTTCGGCCTGACAGCGTGGGCTTCGGTCGTTGTCCTGCTCGTGGCGGTGTTCCTTGGCATTTCCGTCGGTCGCCGGACTGTCGTGGTCACTGTTGTGGTCGCGCTTGCCGGATTTGCGATCGCTGCCGGCTTTGTCGTGGATTCGTGGTGGGCCGGGATTGGTCCGATGATCCCGGCGGCCTTGGTGACCGGCGCGGCGGTCGGCGATGCCATTCGCAGCAGGCGTGAACTCGCATCGGCCCGTGCGGAACGCATCCGCAGGGACGAGCGGCTGAGGATCGCACAGGACGTGCACGACATGGTCGCCCAGCACGTCGCCGTGGTGAACGTGCAGGCGGGCGCGGCCTCGCATCTGCTGAAAAGCAACCCGGACAAGGCAGCTGAAGCGCTTGAGCACGTGACCACGACCAGCGCCAAGGTGCTCGACGAACTCGGGTCGCTGCTGGGCGTGCTGCGTGATCCGGTCCTCGACCTGGACAGCCTGCTGGACGACCGCGTCGAGGTCACCGTGATCGGCGAACGACGACCGTTACCGGCGACTGTGGACGTGACGGTCTACCGGGTCGTCCAGGAATCCCTTGCCAACGCAAGGAAATACGGGACCGGTTGGGTGCAGCTGAGCATGGAGTACCAACCGGACCAACTCGTCATCGAGGTCCGTAACGAACGTTCCGGTACGAATGCGCGTGGCACCGGGCATGGCCTGATCGGAATGCGTGAACGAGTGGCCCTTGTCGACGGAAAGCTCAGCGCGGGCCCGGAAGGCAAGCACTTCGTGGTCCGGGCGGTGTTGTGACGATCAAGGTGGTGCTGGCCGACGACCAGGAGCTGATCAGGGCGGGGTTCCGGGCGATCATCGAGACCTGCGACGACATCTCGGTCGTCGGCGAGGCCGCCAACGGTGTGCAGGCCGTCCAGCTGGCGCCTCAGGCGGACGTCGTGCTGATGGACATCCGGATGCCGGAGATGGACGGATTGACCGCCACGCGGGAGATCTGCGCACGGCACGAGCACGTCCGCGTGCTCATCCTGACCACGTTCGAGATGGACGAGTACGTCTTCCAGGCACTGCGCGCCGGGGCCAGCGGCTTTCTCGGCAAGAACATGGGACCGGCCATGCTGCTTGAAGGGATTCGGATGGTGGCCGGCGGCGAGGCGCTGTTGTCCCCTAAGGCCACCAAGGGTCTGATCAGCCGCTTCCTCGCGCAGCCAGCGGTTGTGGACGGCGCTGTGCCGGAAAAGCTCAGCCTGTTGACCGACCGGGAGCTGGAAATAGTCACCTTTGTCGCAAATGGACTGTCCAATGACGACATCGCCGGGCGGCTGTTCCTGTCGCCTGCGACGGTGAAGACGCACCTCAACCGGGCAATGGTCAAGCTCGGTGCACGGGATCGCGCTCAGGTCGTCGTGATCGCGTACCAATCTGGCCTGGTGCGGTAGGCCGAAGAGCCCGCGGTGGGTGGATGCCCGTTACGAACCGGATTGTCCACTCTGCCGGTGTGACCAAGAAACTGCGGCAGGCACTGGTCCTGCTTCATCTGATGACCGCTTTCGGCTGGCTCGCGGCCACGTTGGCGGTGCTGTTGCTGACCGCGCACGGCCAGGTCGAAGCCGCGCTGCTGGTGGACGACCGGCTGCTGGCGGACTGCTCGTTCATGACCGTCTACACCGGACTGATGCTGGCGGCGAACTGGGGCTTCACCCGGTTCTGGTGGATCACGGTGAAACTCGTGACCGCGATCGGCCTCGCGCTCGGCGGGCGCGCCTTGTTCCACGACGGGATGTTCGTGGCAGGCGGTGTCCTGATGGTCGCCGCGATCGCGGCGTTGGCCTGGATCGGGCGGACGAAACCGTGGGGACAGCTCAGGCCGGACGTCCGGGTGACGCCGTGGCGCCACCCGGCGATCTATCTGGCCATCCTGGTGACGCCGGTCCTCGACTACGTCACCGGACTGCCGCTGCAGGCGATCCCCGCAGCGGCAGTACTCGTGTCTAGAACAGGGCGCTGGCCAGGTCGCGGCGTGCTTTCGCGACCCGGGGGTCGTCGGTAGGGAAGAGCCCGAACAGCTCGACCAGGTGCGACCGCACCTTGTCCCGGTCCTCGCCCGACGTGCTGCGGACGGTGTTGATCAGCCGGGCGAACGCCTCGTCGACCTGCTGCATCGCCACCTGCACGTCGGCCGCGGCGAGCTGCGCTTCGACGTCCGAGGGGTCGGCGTCCGCCTTGCCGATGGCCGACGGGTCCGCAGACTCCGCGCGAGCGGTGAACTTCACCTGCGCGAGGGCCGCCTTGACCTCCTCGTTGCCCGGCTCGACGTCCAGGATCTGCTGGTACGCCTGCTCCGCCGCGGCGTAGTCGCCACGCTCGAGAGCGTCTTCGGCAGCGATGATCCGCGGGTCGGTCGGCTCCTCGTACACCTCTTCGACGTCACCCTGTACGCCCGCCTCGGCAGCCGCGATGCCGGGCAGCCGGTCACGCAACGCGTCCAGCAGCGCGCCGATCCACTGCCGGATCTGTGGCTCGGGCTGGGCGCCGGAGAACGCGTCGACCGGCTGGCCACCCGCGATCGCCACGATCGTCGGGATCGACTGCACGCCGAACAGCTGCGCGATCCTGGGGTTGGCGTCGACGTCGACCTTCGCCAGCACCCATGCGCCGCCGCCGGCGTTGGCCAGCTTCTCGAGCACCGGGGAGAGCTGCTTGCACGGGCCACACCATTCGGCCCACAGGTCGACGACCACCGGGACCTGGAGCGAACGTTCGACCACGTCCGCCTGGAATGTCGCTTCGGTGACGTCGAAGACGAACGGGCCGCCTGCCGCGGGCGCGTCGCCGCCCGCAGGGGCCGCCGCAGGCTTGCTGGGCGCCTGACGTGCGGCATCCGCCCGCGCCTTGAGCGCCGACAGGTCGACGGCGCCGGACAGAGCCGCTGACATGGCGGCCGTCTGACGTGGATTTGGCCTTGTCACGTATCTATCCTGGCACGTTCCGCGGGCTCGGTCAGGGCGGGCCGCCCCACAGTGCCAGGTGTGCGCAGTGCCACAACCGCCGCGAGCGCCACGAGCCCGGCCGCGACGAGATATCCCACCTGATAGCCGCCTATCCCGGCGCCCACAGCCGTGGCGATGCCGGTGATCACCGCCATGCCCGCGGCGGTACCCAGTTCTTGGGACGTGTTGAGCACGCCATACGCCAGGCCTTGGTCATCGGCCGCGACGCCGGTGGTCGCGGTGATCATGGTCGGTGCGAACGCGAGGCCGTTGCCCGCGGCCACCGCGAGCAGGCCGGGCAGGACATCCGCGAAGTAGTTGCCGTTGCTGTCGATCAACGCGAGATACGCCATTCCGGCCGCGCTCAGTATCGTTCCGCACAGCATGAGGTTGCGTGCGCCGAGCTTGCCGACCAGCCGCCCTGCCAGCGGCGACACGAGCAGTACGACCACAGTGACCGGCGCGAACCCGAATCCGACCGCCATCGGCGAGTAGCCGAGCGGGCCCTGCAGATAGAGCGTGCTGAAGAACAGCGTCGCCGCGGTCGTGCCCGCGATCAGCGCCAGCACGACATTGCCTGTTTGCACGGCTTTGTTGCCGGACAATGCCCGTACCGCAGCGCGAATCGGTGAGCCACCACGGCTTTCGGTCAGCACCCTGGCGGCGATGAGCATGCCGGCGACACCGATCGGGATGTTGATCAGGAAGATCGACCGCCAGCCAAGGAATTCGGTCAGCACACCGCCGATGAGCTGGCCGGATATCGCGCCGATCGAGCCCGTCGCGCCCCAGAACCCCAAGACCCGGTTGCGTTTCTCGCCTTCCTCGAACATCGCCGTCACCAGTGCGAGCGTGTTCGGTGACACCATCGCCGCCCCGACGCCTTGCAGCGCACGCGAGGCGAACAGTTGCCACGGTGCCTGCGCGATCGCCGCCAGCGCGGACGCGAGCGTGAACACCCCGAGCCCGATCTGGAAAACACGCAACCGGCCGTAGACGTCACCGGCTCGTCCGCCCGCGATCAGCAACAGGCCGAACGTGAGCGTGTACAGCACGCCTGCCAACGCGAGCTGGCCTTCGGGAATGGCCAGGCCGTGCTGGATCGACGGTAAGGCCACATTCAGCACGACCACGTCCACGATCAGCATGAACTGCGCTGCGCAGAGCACCCCCACGGCAAGTCTCATGATCCCTCCCATTGATTTCTACACCGTAGAGAAGAGATACTCTACGCCGTAGAGATACGCAAGGAGCGGGATGCCGAAACGGACGCTGACCAGGGAGAAAATCCTGGCGGCCGCACTGGAGCTGATTGACACGGCCGGGCTGGAGGCGCTGTCGATGCGGCGACTGGGCCAGCACCTCAAGGTCGACCCGATGGCCGTGTACCACCACATCCCGAACAAGGACGAACTGCTGCGCGCGGTGGTGGTGGACGTGTTCTCGCGGATGCCCGCACCGGTCTGCGCGGGCACCTGGCAGGAGCAAGTGCTTGATTGGGCTCGGGCCTACCGCGACCTGGCGCTGGCGCACCCGAACCTGGTGCTGCGCATCGTGACCGACGCCCGTGCGGTGTCCGTCGCCGCCGCGCGCATCAACGAACCGCTGTACGCGGCGTTGGAAGCGGGTGGGTTGTCACCGGGGAAAGTCGTCGGTGCCGTCGGGCTGATCGTCGACTACATCAACGGTTACGCGCTCGCCGTCTCGTCCGCGAAGGACGCTTCGGACACGTTCATGGCCGAGTTGGCGAGCCTGCCCGCCGAACAGTCGGCAGTCCAGCTCCGAACCCTCCGCGACCCGGAGGCTTCGAAGCTGGATCACTTCGAGTACGCGCTGTCGGTGATGGTGGCAGGGCTTACGACAGCTCCTTGACGACGTTGATGGCCATGGGGTTCTGGCGCATCGCTTCGTTCTGCTCGCCCAACGACCGGGCGATGGGTGTCATCAGCTCGACGAGCCGTTCCGTCTTCGCTTGGCCAAGCGCTTGCCACGGGGCCTCGGCGGCTTCGTCCGTCCGGCGTTCGATGTCGGCTCGCAGATCACGGCCGGCCTGCGTGATCTCGCCGTCCTGGATGAGGCCACGGTCGGTCAGGCGTTGCTCGGCCAGCGACCACTCCTCCTCGGACCAGCCACGGGCCGCCCGCATGTACGCGCAATCGACGCCGCGCTCCGTGGCGAACAGCACGAGCGTCTCGACAGGGTCCAGCGGTGCCGCGACGAGTGCGGCCACGTGTCCGTCACCGCGGGATTCCCGCAGAGTGGTCGTGGCCTGCCACAACTTGAGACGCGGCGAGTCCGGCACAGGCAGGATCGCGTTCGCCGCGGCAAGCGGACGTCCGGCGGTGGACGCGTGCTGGGCCGCTTCCTGGGCGAGTTCGGCGGCTTCGGACACGTCAATGTCGCCGAGCATCCTGCGCAACGCACCGTCGGCGCCATGCAGCCGCGTCTCCAGGTACTGCGAAGGCGTGGCGACCTGCCACGCGTCCGGGATGGCGCGACGAACCATCCGCGGGTGGAAGTTGTAGAACGTCGAGATGACCATCTCGGGTGCGACCGCGCCGAGCGGGGCCGCCCGCATGCCGAAGTACCCCATCCAGCCGCCCTTGCAGCCCAAGGCGTCGGTCGCGGCGCGGGACTCCGGCGTGAAGTACGTGACGTCGTGGTACGTCTCGAACAGCAGCCACATCCGCCGGCTAGTCCGCAAGGTGCTGCTCCAGCCGCTCGACCTTGGCCGTGATCTGGCCGGTGTAGCCGGGCCGGATGTCGGCCTTGAGGACCAGGCTGACCCGGGGCGCGTCGGCCTGCAGGACCTCGACCGCCTGCTTGACCACGGCCATGACCTCGTCCCATTCGCCCTCGATCTCGGTGAACATCGCGCTCGTCCGGTTGGGCAGACCGGACTCGCGGACGACCTTGACGGCCTGTGCGACCGCCTTGGCCACGCTGTCGGACTCACCGCCCAGCGGTGAGACACTGAACGCCACCAGCATGTGGTACTCCCTTCCGCGTTGCTGTCCGTATGGATACCGCCTGGTAGCTTTCTGCGCCATGACGTCACGTCCGTTGCCGTTCGACCCGATCGCCCGTGCGGCCGAGATATGGGAGGAGCGCATCGGGCCGTCCGAGGCGATGGCGGCAGTCACCAGCGTGATGCGGGTCCAGCAGATCATCCAGTCGGCGGTGGACGGCGCACTACGCCCGCACGGCCTGACTTTCGCGCGCTACGAAGCCTTGGTGCTGCTGTCGTTCTCCAAACGGGGCAGCCTGCCGATGCGTGTGATGGGCGAACGGCTGCAGCTGCACCCGACGAGCGTGACGAACATCGTGGACCGCCTCGAAGCCGACGGCCTGGTGAAGCGGACCCCGCACCCCACCGACCGCCGCACGACGCTGACCGAGATCACCGAAGCAGGCCGGGAACGCCGGGAAGCGGCGACCAAAGCGGTCACCGAGATCGACTTCGGGCTGCGCGGCCTGACCTCCCGGCAGACCAGGCAGCTGTCGGAACTGCTTGCCCGGGTACGGAAATCGGTCGGCGACTTCACCGACTGAATGGTTGACTTCGCGGCATGTCTTGGACAGCTCCCGAAGTGACCCGGATCGACGGGCCGTTCGCCGGCGACGAACGTGCGGTTCTCCTGGGATTCCTCGAGTACCACCGGGCGACCTTGCTGTGGAAGTGCTCAGGTTTGACCGGCGAGCAGCTGGCGCGACGGGCAGTCCCGCCGTCGCCGCTCTCCCTGCTGGGACTCATCCGGCACATCGCCGACGTCGAGCTCGCCTGGTTCGTGCGCCGCGTGGCCGGCCAGGAGGTGGAATTCCACTTCTTCGACACCGATCCGGACGACGATGACGTCGAGTTCACCAGGGCGACGGCCGAGACCGCGGAGCACGACTACGGCCTCTTGGTCAACGCGATCGACCAGGCACGGGCCGCTTTGGCCGACGTCAGTCTCGACCACACCTTCGAGCACCCGCGGCTGGGCAAGATGAGCGCCCGTTGGGTGGTCATGCACATGATCGAGGAATACGCGCGCCACAACGGCCACGCCGACTTCCTGCGTGAGCAGATCGACGGCGCGACCGGCGAGTGACTCACGCGAACCGGGCGGTGCATTCCTTGGCGTTGACGTAACCGAGCCGGAAAGCCTCGACCCGGGCAAAGCCCGCCTTGACCGGATTGCCGTTGATATCAGCGGCAATCAGGCTTTTGCCCATCAACATCTCGGCCACGGCCTCGTCGAGGTCACCGGGGGACAACCGGAGTTTGTTCTCGCCTGACGCCGCCGGTTTTTCCGCCACATGGGCCCATGCGCCGGTCAGGCACGCGGTGCGCAACGCGGCTTTCTCGTCGTCAAGGCTCAGTCCGACGGATTTCTGGATCGCCATCGTGTACCGGGACGCGATTTCCGCGAAAGCCGCGAAGTCACCGATACCGACGCCGTCGGCGCCAGGCTCCTGGCCTCGTTTCGGCGGTGTGCCGAGGGCGGTCAGTTTGGCGAGGTCGTAGGCGACCGTGTTGTCCTCCGGGCAGTACGCGACCGGCTCGGTCGCCTTCCCGGCCGGGCACTTCGACCCGTTGCCCTTCAGCTGCGGCAGCTGCGTACCGCTGGTCGTGAAGGCCTCGTCCAGGCTGATCTTGATCTTGCGGACGTACTCCTCGTTGACCGGCAGGTTGCCGCGGCGGTAGTCGTCCTCGTCGAACTTCTGCTCGCTGATCCGGTCGTCGATCTCTTTCTGGTCCATCCGCGCGCACCGCTTCGGGCCGTTGGAAAAGCCCATCTGGAACGCGAACACCCGGTCCCAGGCCAGACCGTGCGCGCCTTGCTTGTTCGCGTCGGTGCCCGCCGGGTCGCGGATGAAGAACATGGTCGCGAGCACCTTGTTGATGCCTTCGCCGGTGGAGATCTGGAACCGCTTGGAGTTGCCGTCGGCGATCCACCGGAAGAAGCTGCCCGCGTAGCAGTCGGCCTGCTGTTCCTTCACGATCGTCTTCGTCGCCTGCGTGATCCCGCTCTTGCCGCCGAGCTTGAACTGCACAGCGTGCCCGGTCTCGTGCGCGAGCACGGTCACCACGGACATCGCCCCGAACTGCTTGCTCAGCTCGGGCAGCAGCACGCCGCGATCCCACGCGATGCTGTCGTCCAGACTGCAGTAGAACGCGTTCACCAGGCCGGACGTCGACGTCTGGCACAGCCGCAGCGCCTTGCCCTTGGAGTCGTAGGACACGAGCCGGGCGAGCGGCGTGAACTTCTGGCCCTCGAAGTCGGCGGGCATCCGTGCGCCCCAGTACTCGTACAGGTCAGCGAGCGCACCCAGGGCCAGCTGATCCATGTCGCCGTTGTCCGCGTTCTCGGCCGTCAAATCCACGCGCGGCGCGTTCTGCTTCGGCCCGCTGGGCACCGTGTCGTCGTTGGTCACCGCGAGACCCGCGACCGTGCCAGCGTCGATCTCACCCTCGGCTTTCGGTGTGCCCGGTATCGCTTTGGCACAGCTGACCAGCACAAGAACAACGACCGCGAGTGCAATGGGGAGATATGACCGCACGGTGGGCACCCTACTTGGCGGCCCAAACGGGCACACCGCAATCGGTCATATCGGTGTCATGCCAGGTTGCAGGACTGCAGGCCGTCGACCGCGCCCGCGCGGAAGGCCGCGACACGTTCGAAGCCGGTCGCGGGCGCTTCGCCTTCGACGTCCCGTGCCGGGTAGTCGAAGCCGAGCAGGACCTGGACGGCCTCGTCGAGATCACCCGGGGACAACGCGAACACGTTGTTGCCCACCCGGTTGAGCAGGGATTTGCTGTACGCGCCGGAAACGCACAGCGCCGAGCGTTGCGCCTCCGGGCCGGTGAGCGGCTTGCCCACGGTGGCGAGCATGAGCATGGCGTAGCGGCTGCTGACGATCGTGCCGGTGGCCCAGTCGCCGATCTCGGTGTGCAGTTCGGTCAACCTGCCCCTGACCTGCATGTCGATCGTTCGGTCGTCCGGGCAGTACGCCACCGGGCCCTGATCGCCCCGGCTGCAGCGCGGGGTGCTGTTCACCCGGTCGAGCGTCGGCTTCGTCCACTGCTTGCCGAGCTTGGTCAGCTCGCCCTGCATGAACGCGTTGATGTCTGTTTCCAGCAGGTTGACCGTGTTGTCGAACGGCAGGTTTCCGCCGGTGGCCTCGTCTTTCTCGTCGAGGAACCCACGCTGGGTGAAGGTCCGGTTGTCCACCGAGATCTCCGAGCAGAGCTGTGTGCCCTTCTCGAAACCGTCCTGGAACGCCGACACCCGGTCGAACGCGTCGCCGTGCGCGCCTTGCGCGGTCTGTTCGGTGCCGACCGGGTCACGGAACAGGACCATCGCCTCGAGTGCGGGATCGATCGAATCCCGGTCCAGCCGCAGCCGGTCGGCCTTGCCATCGGACACCCAGCGCACGAACGCGCCCGCGTAGCAGTCGGCCTGTGATTCCAGCAGGATCGTGGGGAACCGCTGCGGGTCGCTGCGCTGCGCGGACTGCGTGATTCCCGCGCGGCGCTGGACCGCGTGGCCCATTTCGTGCGCCAGCACCAACATCACCGACGCCTCGCCGAATCTGTTCTTCAGCACCGGCAACAGCGCCACCCGGTCCCAGGCGATGATGTCGGCCGACGGGCAGTAGAACGCGTTGCCCTCCACGTCCGAGGCCTGGTCGGTGCACGGCGGGGCGGGCGCGGTCTTGTCACTCGTGTCCACCGAGTAGTACCCGCCGCGCAACGGCTGCCACGGCTTGTTGTCGAACGTCCTCGGGAACGCCTCCTGCCAGAACTTCTCGACGTCCTTGACCACGGTCCCGGCCAGTTTGTCGATCTCGCCGCCGTCGGAGTTGTTGATGAACGCCGGGTCGACATCGCTTTGCTGGTCGGGATTGATCACGCGGCCGGTGCCGAGTGCGACGCCCTGCACTGTCACCGTGCACGCGGACAACACCAGGGCAAGGGCCAGCACCGCACTGGCTACGCCGAAGGACCGAGTCACCCCACAAGTGTGCCTGTTGCCGGTGACGTAGGGGCGCCCGATCATGCGCCTGACCGATATCCACGCCCAAAAGTGCAGATCAAGTACGGAAGCGGTCGAGTGCCCTGATCTTGTTCGTGGCGTCCAGCGCGGCGACCTTGTACGCCTCCGACAGCGTCGGGTAGTTGAAGATCGCGTCGACGAGGTAGTCGATCGTGCCGCCGCAGCCCATCACGGCCTGCCCGATGTGCACCAGATCCGTTGCGCCAGTTCCGAACACGTGCACGCCGAGCAGCCGACGGTCCGTTGTGGACACAAGCAGCTTGAGCATCCCGTACGAATCACCGGCGATCTGGCCGCGCGCGAGCTCGCGGTACCGGGCCGTACCGGTCTCGTAGGGCACCGACGACGTGGTCAGTTCCGCCTCGGTCGCGCCGACGTAGGAGATCTCCGGAATCGTATAGATACCGATAGGTTGCAGCGCCCCGAGCTCGTGCGCGGGCTCGCCGAACGCGTGGTACGCCGCCAGCCTGCCCTGGTCCATCGACGTCGCGGCCAGCGCGGGGAAGCCGATCACGTCACCGACCGCGTAGATGTGCTCGACGCCGGTCTGGAAGTGCGGGCCGACCTCCAGCCTGCCGCGCTTGTCCGCCTCGAGACCGGCTTTCGCCAGATCGAGCGCGTCGGTCATGCCCTGGCGGCCGGCCGAGTACATCACCGCCTCGGCCGGGATTCGCTTGCCGCTGGCCAGAGTGGTGACGGTGGCCTGGTCGTTCACCGCGACATCGACGACCTTCTCGCCGAACCGGAACGTCACCGCGAGGTCGCGCAGGTGGAACTTGAGCGACTCGACGATCTCCGGATCGCAGAACTCCAGCATCCGCTCCCGCTGCTCGACCACGGTCACCCGGGAGCCGAGCGCGGCGAACATGGAGGCGTACTCGATCCCGATCACGCCGGCGCCGACCACGACCAGCGAGGCCGGAATGGTCTCCAGCTGCAGGATCTCGTCCGAGTCGAGCACCCTGGCCTCGTCGAAGTCCACCGCGTTCGGCCGGGCAGGCCGCGTACCCGTGGCGATCACGATCTTGTCGGCGCTGATCGTGGTCCGCGCCCGGCCCTCGACCGCGACCGTGTGCGGGTCGACGAACCGCGCGTGGCCGTCGATCAGTTCGACGTGGTTGCGCAGCAACTGCGCGCGCACGACCTCAACCTCACGGCCGATCACGTGCTGCGTGCGGGACAGCAGGTCGGCGATGGTGATGTCGTGTTTGACGCGGTAGCTCGCGCCGTACAGCTCGCGCTGGCTCATGCCGGTCAGGTAGAGCACTGCTTCGCGCAGCGTTTTGGACGGAATCGTCCCGGTGTTGACGCAGACGCCGCCGATCATGTCGTGCTTGTCCACGATGGCAACGCGTTTGCCCAGCTTGGCGGCGGCGATCGCGGCCTTCTGCCCACCAGGCCCCGAGCCGATGACGATCAAGTCGTAGTCGTGCGCAGTCACGCCTACAGCCTGCCATCTGTTGGCCTCTCGTGAGTGGTTTGTCCCGGTAACGGAACAAACCACTCACGACACGCTTCCCAGCCCGGCTGGTTCGCGTCTGTCGTGAGTGGTTTGTTCGGAATACAGCTATAGCCGTGAGTGGGGCAAACCACTCACGAGAAAGTCAGCCGCAGGTGATGGTCGGGTTGGCCCAGTCGGCGTGGTCGTAGTTGATGGTGTCGCCGCCGTTGGTCACCACGAGTCTCAGCTGTTCGGCATTGGCCAACGAGCCGGACAGTTGTTTGGCTGCCATCGCACCGGTCATCGTGCCGCTGTCAGCGATCTTCGTGCCGTCGGCGAATACTTGGAACACAACGGTTCCGTTCGATCCAGCGACTTCGTCGTCAATGCCGACACTCGCCGAGAACGCGCTGCACGCGCGGCCAAGGTAGACCGACACCTCGCTGGCCGCGTGCACACCGAGGCCCTTGGTGTACGTGGTTCCGTTGATGGTCAACGTCTTTCCGTCACCCGCGGGCCGCTCGCCGTTGCTGCGGTCCTTCTCCACCGGGCCCCATCCGTTGCTCGCGGTGTCCCAGCTGAGGTCCGAGACCTGGTGCGTGCCCGCGGCGGGAGGCGTGCGCACGCCCTTGCTGACCCGGTACATCACGGTTCCGTGCGCGGGGACTGAGGCGCTGATCGCGCCGGTGGTCGTCCGGGTCGACTTAGACCACAGGTCCTTGAGGTTGTACGCGGACGACTGGCCGATGCCGATCGCCGACGCGGTGGTGCTGATGGTCTGCGTCGAGGAGTTGTTGTTGAACAACGCGACCGCGTAGTCCCCATTGGAGAGTGGCTTCGAGATCACGTAGTTGTTGCCGGACAACGAGATCTGCTTGCCCTGGATGCCCAGCCGGTCCTGGTCGACGTCGATGACGTCCTTGTTGAGCAGGGTGGTGAAGTTCTCCTGGCTGACCTTGCGCAGGTCCGAGCCGATCAGCAGCGGCGCGGCCATGATCGCCCAGAGGCTGAAGTGCGAGCGGTACTCGGTCGGCGTCATGCCGCCGTTGCCGACCTCCAGCATGTCCGGGTCGTTCCATGCGCCCGGCTTGGCGTACTGGGCCAACGGCAGGTTCCGCTTGAAGATGTCGACCATCTTCGAATACGTGTCGTTGATGTCACCCGTGGTGCGCCACAGGTTTCCGACATTCTGCGCCCATTCCCACGGCTTGTTCTGGCCCCACTCGCAAATCGAGTAGACGATCGGCCGACCGGTCGCGGCGAGCGCGTCCCGCATCTTGGTGTAGCGCTGTTTCGCGTCCACGCCCTGGTTGTTGCAGTTGTCGTACTTGAGATAGTCGACACCCCACGACGCGAACAGGTTGGCGTCACGCTGTTCGTTGTTCAGGCCGCCGGGGAAACCCGCTGTGTTGCAGGTTTTGGTGCCCGCGCTGGTGTAAATGCCGAACTTCAGGCCCTTGGAGTGGACGTAGTCCGCGACGAACTTGATGCCACGCGGGAAACGCACCGGATCGGGTTCAAGGTTGCCCTGCGCGTTGCGTTGGGTTTTGGCCCAGCAGTCGTCGATGTTCACGTACTGGTAGCCGACGTCCTTCAGACCACGCGAAACGAAGATGTCGGCCATGTCCATGACCATCTTCTCGTTGAACTCGGCGCGACAGTGCGTGGTGTTCCAGTTGTTGAAACCCATCGGAGGTGTGCGGGCAAGGCCGTTCTCCAAGGCTTGCGCTGGAGCGGCCGTGATGACGGTGGCCGCGACCGCTGTGACGACGAATGAGGCTGTTGTGGACAGTGCGGCGAGGGCTGCGATGAGTCTTTTGCGCATGGGCCGTCCCCTTGACTCGGCTGGCAGGTGCGGGGGCGGCGACAATGCACCCGAGTTCACCACGAAACGTAGGCAGGGGGAGGGACCGCGTCAAGAGGGTGGACTAGACCAAGTGGGGGAAGTCGTCGGAGGTCTTGGTGGGTGGGTGGCTCTTGGGTCGCTGCGGCGTGCGTCGTGGTTGGTTTCGGCGCGCTGGTGGGTCACCGTGGCGCGCTGTGCTTGCTTTTGGCGCGCTGCTACCTGGGGTCGGCGCGATTTGGTGTGGAGCACCCAGCCTGGCTCCTGCCGCTGTGGTCTCCACGGAGGCGCCTTCACTGTTCTTGGGGTGCGCCTCCGCTGTGCTGCTGGCGCGCCTTCGCTCTGGTTGGGGCGCGCCTTCGCTTTCGGCCGGGGCGCGCCTCCACTGGGGCTACGGCGCGCCCTCGCTATGGTTTGGAGCGCGCCTCCACTTGGGCTGGGGCGCGCTTTCTTTCTTTCCCTGCGCGCACCTTCTCCCGCCTCTTATTCCTCTTCTTCTACTTCCGTCTCTTCTGCCTCTGCGGGCACCAACCAGATGACTCCCTGTGGCGGCAGCTGCAGGATCGCTGAAGCCGGGCGGCCGTGCCACGGCCTACCCGTCGCCTCGACGTCGCCGTAATTGCCGACGCCTGACCCGCCGTAAACCTGGGCGTCCGTGTTCAGGACCTCACGCCAGTGCCCGGCCTTGGGCAGCCCCACCCTGTAGTCGTTGTGCGGCATGCCTGCGAAGTTCGCGATGCAGACCACCATGTTGTCGCCGTTGGGGTCCATGCGGATGAACGACAACACGTTCCCTGCCGCGTCGTTTGCGTCGATCCACGAGAAGCCCTCGGGGGATACGTCCGCGACGTACATCGCGGGGTTCGTTCGGTAGACGTTGTTCAGGTCGCCGACGAGCTTCTGGATTCCGGCGTGCAGCGGTGACTCCAGTAGGTGCCAGTCCAGCGAGCGGGCTTCCGACCACTCGTCTACCTGGCCGAACTCGCCGCCCATGAACAACATCTGCTTGCCTGGGTGGGCCCACATGTACGCGAGCAGCGCGCGCACTCCTGCTGCCTTGTTCCAGTCGTCGCCGGGCATTCGGGTCCACAGTGAGCCCTTGCCGTGGACGACCTCGTCGTGCGAAAGGGGGAGGACGTAGTTCTCGCTCCAGGCGTAGACCAATGAAAACGTGATCTCGTTGTGGTGGTATGACCTGTGCACGGGGTCGTGGTGCAGGTAGTTCAGGGTGTCGTGCATCCAGCCCATGTTCCACTTGAAGCCGAAGCCGAGGCCGCCGAGATGCGTTGGCCTCGTCACGCCTGGCCATGCCGTCGACTCTTCCGCGATCATCATCGCGCCGGGGTGTCGCCTGTAGACGGTCGCGTTCAGCTCTTGCAGGAACCGCACCGCGTCCAGGTTCTCGCGGCCGCCGTGCTCGTTCGGCAGCCATTGGCCTTCTTGGCGGGAGTAGTCCAGGTAGAGCATCGATGCGACCGCGTCAACGCGCAGGCCGTCGATGTGGAATTCCTCCAGCCAGTACAGGGCGTTCGCGACGAGGAAGTTGCGGACTTCGTTACGGCCGAAGTCGAAGACCAGCGTGCCCCAGTCCGGGTGTTCGCCGCGGCGGGGGTCGGCGTGTTCGTACAGCGGCTGGCCGTCGAAACGGGCCAGTGCCCATGAGTCCTTCGGGAAATGGGCGGGCACCCAGTCCATGATCACGCCGATGCCGCGGGAGTGCAGGTGGTCGACGAAGTAGCGGAAGTCGTCCGGGCTGCCGAACCGGGACATCGGCGCGTAGTACGACGTGACTTGGTAGCCCCACGATCCGCTGAACGGATGTTGGGCCACCGGCATCAGCTCCACGTGGGTGAAGCCGAGATCGGTCACGTAGTCAGCCAGCTGTTCGGCCAGTTCCCGGTAGCCCAGGCCAGGCCGCCATGACCCGAGGTGCACCTCGTATTTGCTCACCGGCCTGCGCCACCAGTCGGTGCGCTCGCGCTCGGCCACCCACTCGCCGTCCGTCCACTTGTAGTCCGAAGTGGACACGATGGACGCCGTCGCCGGCGGTGGCTCGGCGCTGAAGGCCAGCGGGTCGGCCTTCTCGTGCCAGTGACCGTCTTTGCCGAGCATGCGGAACTTGTAGCGGGTGCCGGGTGGCAGGCCGGGGACGAACAGCTCCCAGATGCCCGACGAGCCCAGCGATCGCATGGGGTTGGCCCGGCCGTCCCAGCCGTCGAAGTCGCCGCAAACCCTGACGCCTTGGGCATTCGGTGCCCAGACGGCGAACGACGTGCCGTCCACGGTTCCCGAGGGCGTGTCGTAGCTACGGACCTGCGCGCCCATGGCCGTCCACAGGCGCTCGTGCCGCCCTTCGGCGATCAGGTGCAGGTCCAGTTCGCCCAGCGTGGGCAGCCAGCGGTACGGGTCTTCGACCAGTTCGACCTTGTCGCCGTACGCGACCTCGAACAGGTACTCGGTCGGCGTCTGCGGCAACAGCGCGGCGAACAGGCCCGGCGCCACTTGGTCCAGCTCCTGCTTGAGATCACCGGCCAGGACGGTCACCGAGCTCGCGCCTGGGCGCAACGCGCGCACCACCGCGCCTGTCGGGTGCGGGTGCATGCCCAGCACCGAATGCGGATCGTGATGTGCGCCGGCGAGCAGGCGGTTGACGTCCTCGGCCGGCGGGGCCGGATCGAGTGGATTCACTCGTATGATCCTAGTGGCCCGGCCGGTCGATCGCAGATCTGCCCGTGATCACCTACGGCGTGTAGGTCTCCGACACACAGGGGAAAGTCGTGATCGGCGCGGTGCACACGCTGACGGTGACGCTGGTGGGGTTGGCAACGGTGATCGAGAAAGGCTTTCTTCCTTCGTCGACCAGGATCGGTTCGGTGACCCGGCCGGACGGTGTCGAGATGGTCAGCACGACCTTGGTTCCGCCTGGTCCGCGGTCGATCGCGGTGCCCACGATGGAGCCGCGCGGCCCCCAGGTGATGGTTCCCTCGGCCCTCTGCGCCACGCAACCGCGCTGACCGCACACCTCGAAGTCCGTGGTGGGTGCGGCCGCCCGGGCGGGTGCTGCCCAGGCCATCCCGGCGAGCACGACTGCGGTAGTGGTCACGAACGTCGCTCGTAACGGCATTTTCGATCCCCTCCGGTGAAACAGCTTCGGAAGGGTGAGCGTCCCGCACCAGCCTTGCAGTTACCTTCCGGTCAGGACGCGATCCGGGCGATCGAGGTGAGCGGGATCTGCAGCCAGTCGGGTCGATTGGCTTGCTCGTACGCGACTTCGTAGACCGCCTTGTCCAATTCCAAGGCGCGCAACAACACTTCGTGGTCGCGCGGGTCGCCGTTCGGGGAAACCTCCGCGTACCCGTCGCAGAACGCGCCCCGGTTGCGGTTGGTCCACTCACGGGCGCGCACCGCGAGCTGATGATCTTCTGGTTGCCCGACAAGCAATTGGTGCGCCGCGTAGTCGAACGACCTGAGCATCCCGGCGACGTCACGCAGCGGCGAGCGGGGCGTGCTGCGCTCGTGCACCGGAGCGGCGGGCTCGCCTTCGAAGTCGATCAACGCCCAGCCGTTCACCGTACGCAGCACCTGGCCCAGGTGCAGATCGCCATGCACGTGCTGGACCGGCACGCCGCCGTCCGCCGTGCCACGGGCCTCCTCGAACACGCCGCGGATGGCCTCTTCCTGCGGCGCCAGCGCGGGAACAGTTTCGAGCACGGTGTCCAGCCTGCGGTGCATCGCGTTGACGGCCGCGTCCAGCTCACCCGGCTCGACCGGCCGGGAATCCAATGCCCGCGCCAGATCCGCGTGCACGGCCGCCACGGCCGCGCCCAACCGGTGCGCCTCGCCCGCGAAGTCGCCGCCGACCTCGTCGGCGTGCAGGTCGGCCTCGGCCATCAGGTCACGCACGCTGGTCGTCGCCATTGCCCAGCCGTCCGCCGCGTCGGCGAGGAACTGTTGCAGCATCCCCAAAGTCGGGCGATCACCCTCCTCGTCGGAGATCCACCCGAGCGGCTGCGCGATGTGCTCACAGCCGACCGAGTGCAGCGCGCGGTGGATCTGCAGGTCCGGGTTCGGGCCCGCGGACAGCTTGCGGAACAGCTTCAGGATGTACTGCTGGCCGTAGATCAACGACGTGTTGCTCTGCTCGGACGTCACCGCGCGGCCACGCAGGCCCTCGTCCAGGTCCACGTCGGTCTCCCGGTGGAACGCGATCGGGCCTGCCGACTCCTCCTCGGCGATCGCGTCCAGCAGGAATGTCATCAGCTCGGCGTCGGCCGTGGCCTCGTACCAATGCCTGCCTTCGCTGTCGACCCATACGCCGGACAGGTATTCCGGCGGGTTGTCCCGGCTGCCCAGCAGCAGTTGGTAGATCGACTTGCGGTCCTCCTGCACGACTTCGACAAGCGCGTGCACCAGCCGCGGATCGTTGTCCAGCAACGTGATCACACGCACCGCTCGGGCCTCGGTGACCGGCCGATCCTTCCCGCCGAACCACCGCTGTTGGGGCAGCCACTTCGGCAACTCGTCGGCCAGCATCCGCAGAACCGGCTCCGTCATCCCTCGTCCACCGCCATGATCTCGAACCAGTAGAAGCCATGCCCCGGCAGCGTGAGCAAGTAGGACAACTCGCCGATCAACGGGAACCGCACCCCGCCGGTCAGCTCGACCGGCTGGCGCCCCTCGTACTCTGAGAGATCAAGCTCGACCGGCTGCGGGAACCGGGAGAGGTTGTTCACGCAGAGCACGGTGTCGTCCCCATGCCGCCGCAAGTACGCGAGCACGCTCGGGTTGGACGAACCGAGCTCCTGGAAATCCCCGAGCCCGAACGCGCTGTGTTGCTTGCGGACCTCGATCATCCGACGCGACCAGTGCAGCAGCGACGACGTGTTGTTCAGTTGCGACTCTACGTTGATCGCCTGGTATCCGTACACAGGGTCGGCGATCACCGGTAGGTAAATCCGTCCCGGATCGCATTGGGAGAAGCCGCCATTGCGGTCCGGCGTCCACTGCATCGGCGTGCGCACGGCGTCCCTGTCACCGAGCCAGATGTTGTCTCCCATGCCGATTTCGTCGCCGTAGTACAGAACCGGCGAGCCGGGCAGTGACAGCAGCATCGCGGTGAACAGCTCCAGCTGGTTGCGGTCGTTGTCCAGCAGCGGCGCCAGCCGCCTGCGAATCCCGATGTTGGCTTTCATCCGCGGGTCCTTGGCGTACTCCGCGTACATGTAGTCGCGTTCCTCGTCGGTGACCATCTCCAGGGTCAGCTCGTCGTGGTTACGCAGGAAGATCCCCCACTGCGCGCCGGACGGGATCTGCGGGGTCTGGGCGAGGATCTCGGAGATCGGGAACCGCGACTCGCGCCGGACGGCCATGAAGATCCGCGGCATCAGCGGGAAGTGGAACGCCATGTGGCACTCGTCGCCGCCCACCGCCGGGTCGCCGAAGTACTCGACCACGTCCGACGGCCACTGGTTCGCCTCGGCCAGCAGCACCCGGCCGGGGTACTCGTCGTCGACGACCTTGCGGCACCGGCGCAGGAACTCGTGCGTGCGCGGCAGGTTCTCGCAGTTGGTGCCCTCTTCCTCGAACAGATACGGCACGGCGTCCAGCCGGAAGCCGTCGATGCCCAGGTCGAGCCAGAACCGCAGCACCTCGAGCATGGCCTCCTGCACCTCGCCGTTCTCGTAGTTGAGATCGGGCTGGTGGGAGAAGAACCGGTGCCAGTAGAACTGGCCGCGGACCGGGTCGTACGTCCAGTTCGAGGTCTCGGTGTCGACGAAGATGATCCGGGCGTCCGGATAGGCCTCGTTGGTGTCCGACCAGACGTAGTAGTCGCCGTACGGACCCTCCGGGTCGTTGCGGGACGCCTGGAACCACGGGTGCGCGTCCGAGGTGTGGTTGAGCACCAGGTCGGTGATCACCCGGATGCCACGCCGGTGCGCCTCGTTGAGCAGGTAGACGAAGTCGTCGACGGTGCCGAACTCGGGCAGCACCGCGCGGAAGTCGGAGATGTCGTAGCCGCCGTCGCGCAGCGGCGAGGCGTAGAACGGCGGCAGCCAGAGGCAGTCCACCCCGAGCCATGCCAGATAGTCCATCTTGGACGCGAGGCCGCGCAGGTCGCCGGTGCCGTCCCCATCGGAGTCGGTGAAGGCACGGACCAGAACCTCGTAGAAGACCGCGGTTTTGAACCAGTCCTGTTCCCGCGGCACCAGTCTCGCCGACCGGAAATCCTCGGCCTGGGGCTCCACCAGGTGACCGTCGGCCATCACGGCCTCACCGGTATGCGGGACGCCCTCCAGGCCCAACGCGGAGTCAGGGCGGGGATCTTCCGGCACAGTCGACACGTTCGCACCACTCGTTCGCTTGAGACCTGACACTTTTGTGGTACCCCAAAGCGCGACTGTTTGCACAGTGAAAGCCCTGGCGGTGACCGGACTCTAGCTGGTCAACCGCCGAGCGGGCGAACTACGGTACCCGTTGGAACAGAAGGGCGTCGGATGAAAGTTCGCAACGGGTACCTGGATCTGTCCAAGGAGCCGGCCTGGCGGGACGAGTTCGCTGAGGTGTTCACCGCACGCGGTGCGACCGGCGTGCTGCTGTCCGGGGACCACGACGACCTCGGTTTCCTCGCCGGGATCCCCGGTTTGCAGGGGGTGAGCTTCCTGCGGGGGATCAGGGACGCGTCCGGGGTCGCGGCGGTGCCTGGTTTGCAGGAGCTGAGCCTGCCTGCTGACTACTCTGGACCGCTCGACCTGTCCGGTCTGACCGGACTGGAATCGCTCTCGATGCCGTACTCACCTGCCGTGGCCAGTCTGCCCGCGCTGACCCGGCTGCGCTCGCTGATGATCTGGTTCTGGCCGAAACGCGTCGGACTGGACGTGCTCGGGCCGAAGCCCGAACTGACCGAGTTGCGGCTGGAGTTCAAGCGGGGAGTGTCGCTGTCCTCGGCCGCTCTGGCCACGGCGCCGAAACTCCGGAAACTGTCGCTTTACAACGGCGAGCTGACCGATGTCGACGGTCTGTCCGGTCTCGCCGATATGCGGGAAATGTCGTTCTTCGGCACAAAGATCGGCCGAATCGATTTCGTCGCGGGCATGCCACGGCTGTTCTGGCTGTGGCTGGAGAAATGCGGGGACATCGCCGACATCGAGGCGCTGCGCGGGCACACGTCGGTGAAACACCTGACCCTGACCGGCGTGCAGATCATCAGCGGCGACCTGAGCCCGCTGCTGGACCTTCCCGCCGCGACCGGTATCGGGATACATCCGCGATACCGGCACTACAGCCACGAGCTCGACGAAGTCAGCCGCGGTTGATCCCCCTACCGTTGGACGGAAATGATGTGCGCGACCGCGTGCCACGGTTCGAGCCGGACGTAATTGGACTGTCCCCAGTCCCATGATTGCCCGGTCACTTCGTCATAAGCGGTGAACCGGTCGTGCCAGCGCATGCCGAGCTCGGGCATGTCCAGCCAGACCGTGGCCTGCTCGGCCGAGAACGGGTCGAGGCTGAGCACGACGATGACCGTGTCGCCGGACGCTGGGTCCACTTTGGAGTAAGCCAGGATCGCGTCGTTGTCGACGTGGTGGAACCGAAGCGTCCGCAGCTGCTGCAGCGCCGGGTGCGCCCGGCGGATCGAGTTCAGCCGGCGCAGCCACGGTTCGAGCGAACGCCCGTCGGCCAGCGCCTGCTCCCAGTCACGCGGGCGAAGCTGGTACTTCTCCGAGTCGAGGTACTCCTCGCTGCCCTCGCGCACCGGCTCGTGCTCGAACAGCTCGTATCCGGAGTAGACGCCCCACGTCGGCGAGAAGGTCGCGGCCAGCGCGGCCCGCAGTGCGAACATGCCCGGGCCGCCTTCCTGCAGCGAGGCGTGCAGGATGTCCGGCGTGTTGACGAACAGGTTCGGCCGGGCCTCGTCGGCGTGCCTGACCAGCTCCTGGCCGAACTCGATCAGCTCCTGCTTGCCGGTGCGCCACGTGAAGTACGTGTACGACTGGGTGAATCCCAGCCGCGCCAGCCCGTACAGCCGGGCAGGCCGGGTGAAGGCCTCGGACAGGAACAGCACGTCCGGATGGCTCGACTTGACCTGCGTGATCAGCCAGTGCCAGAAGTCCGGTGGCTTGGTGTGCGGGTTGTCCACTCGGAAGATCCGCACGCCGCTCTCCACCCAGTGCAGGACGACACGAAGAACTTCCGCGTACAGCCCGGCCGGGTCGTTGTCGAAGTTCAGCGGGTAGATGTCCTGGTACTTCTTCGGCGGGTTCTCCGCGTACGCGATCGTCCCGTCCGGACGCGTGGTGAACCACTCCGGGTGCGACGTGACCCACGGGTGGTCCGGCGCGCACTGCAACGCCAGGTCGAGCGCGACTTCCATGCCCAGCTCGTGGGTGCGGGCGACGAAGTCTTTGAAGTCGGCGAGCGAGCCCAGCTCCATGTGGACCGCGTCGTGGCCGCCGTCGGACGAGCCGATGGCCCAGACCGAGCCGACGTCCTCGGGCACCGAGATGACGCTGTTGTTGGGGCCCTTGCGGTTGACTCGGCCGATCGGGTGGATCGGCGGCAGGTAGACCACGTCGAAGCCCATCGACGCGATTCGGTCGAGTTCGTTCGCGGCCGTCTCGAACGTGCCGTGCACCGGCTTGCCGGACTCGTCCCAGCCACCGGTCGACCGGGGGAAGAATTCGTACCATGACCCGAAAAGGGCACGTTTGCGGTCGACCCAGACCCGGATCGTCTTGCCGCGGGTGACCAGTTCCCTGACCGGGTGGCTGGTCATGATCTTGTGCACGGGCTCGGACAGCGCCTCGGCGATCCGCGCGGGCAGCGGCCGGTCCGTGTCACGCAGCGCCTGCGCGGCCGACGCGAGCAACCGCTTCTCGCCGTTGCGGTTGGGGCGCCGGGAGACCCGCTCGAGCAAGCGGGCCCCGGACTCCAGGTCGTTCCACAGCTCATCCGGGCCCTGCGCGGCGCCGACCTTGACCTCGACCGCGTGCTTCCACGTCGACCACGGGTCGCTCCACGCGTCCACGCGGAAGGTCCACAGGCCTTCGGTGTCCGGCACGATCACCGCGACGAACTCGTCCGGCTCGACCGGATGCGGCTCCATCCGGGTCTGGCGGGCCACCGTGTCGGTCGGCCCGCGCCAGGCGACGGTCGCGGCGACCGCGTCGTGGCCTTCTCGCCACACCGTCGCCTGGATCGGAACATGTTCTCCGACAACGGCTTTGACCGGGTACCGGCCACAGTCGACAGACGGGGAGACATTGTCGATGCCAAGACGACCGCTCACAGAGGCTCTCCTCAGGTGTGGGGTTCTGCCTCTAGTCTGCCGTGTCTGAGCGCTTATCGCGTAATGGGGTTGTCCCACACACGCTGGTAAGCCTGCTGTAACCACGCGTTCGCCAGATCACGGTCGGGCCGCTCGGGCAAAGGCGAACTGGTGATCAACTTTTCCAGCTTCGCCTCGAGCTCGTCCGCGGCGGCGAGCGCTTCGTCCTTGGTGTGCTTGCCCTGCCGCAGATCGCGCAGCCAAGTCAGCCACGGCTCGGGGATCGGCAACGTGATCTTGCCGGTCTCCAGCAGTTCCACACCCTGCACGCCGAGGCGCACCATGTGCATCGCGTACTTGGCGTCGAAGCCGTACTTCTCGATCAGTTCGGGCCGGTTCGTGTGCCGTTTCACGCCGAGCATGCCCGCGCGCTGCGAGCGCAGATAGCCGATGAAGCGCATGCCTGCCTGACGCGACAGCACGATCTCCGGCTTCGCGCGCAACTCCCGGCCCAGCTCGTCGATCTCGACGATCTCGTTCTCCGGCACGAACAAGGGCAGCAGGACGGTCGGGTTGCCCTGCAACGCCAGGCGTACCCACTTGCGCAGCGAGTACACGATGAGGTCAAGATCGCCAGGCCCGGACCGGTGCCCCTCCGGCTGCGTGCGGAAGATGTACTGCTCGAACCGCTCAAGGCCGATGACGTATTCGGGCGGTTCGACGCAGATGCCCATTTCGTCACGATCGTCCTGACCTTGGATGGCGGTTCCGTGCACGCCGGAGCCCACCTGCACGCGCAGGATCGTGCTCCGCGCGGCGATCGCGGCGAACTGCGGACTCGAGTGCTTCATGACATCGATTTGTACCGGTTCACCAGGCGATTCACGTACTGGTTTTCGGTCGTACTCAGGTCAGCGCGGCCTCGAGCGGGATGGCCACCGGCCGGGGCAGTGGGGCGGTGTTGCCTGCGCGGAACGCCTGAAGCAGATAGGCCACGAACCGGCGAGAGGCCTCCGCGGTCACCCCTGGTGTGCCACCGTGGATCCCGCTGTTGGCCAGCAGAAGAAGCGTCAGGTCGGACGGGTGGAAGTCGGGACGCAGCATGCCCGCGGCCTGTGCCCGCGCCACCAGCTCGGCGAGTCCCCGCTCGGCTCGTTCGCGCAGCGCCCTGAACTCCGACACGTGCGGGAACGCCGTGACGAACGCCTTGGAAAACCCTCGGTCTTTCGCCTGCATCGCGCACACCTCCTCGACGACCTGGCAGAACGCGTGCCACGGGTCGGGGTCGGCCAGCGCGGTGTCCAGCAGGCCTGCGCACTCGGTCATCTGCTCGGCGAACGCCGCCGCGACCAGATCCTCCTTGGTCGGGAACCGGCGATAGAGCGTCGCGACACCAAGACCTGCCCGGCGCGCGATCTCGCTCATCGGCACGTCCAGCCCTTGCGTCGAGAAGATCTCCCGTGCCGTGTCAAGGATCTTGGCGCGGTTGGCGGCCGCGTCCGTGCGCAAGCGAGGCAATGTCGTCGACACGTCTCTCACTTTAGGCGAAGTGGAAGACCCTGTCCGTTTCCGCTGCTAGAAGTGGAGCATGGCTTCCACTTCCATGCGACTTGTCACGTTCGACCGGTACGGGCCTCCCGAGGTGCTGTCGGTGACCACTGGGCCAGTGCCGAGGCAGCGCCAAGGCGAGGTTCTCGTGCGCGTGCGTGCCGTGTCGGTCAACGGCGGCGAACTCGCGCTGCGTGCCGGTCGGCTGCGCCCGTTCAGTGGCAGGCAGTTCCCCAAACGGGTGGGGATCGACCTGGTCGGCGAGGTGGTCGAGCCGGGAACGAGCAGGTTCGCCGCCGGTGACCTCGTCTGGGGCCTGATCGGGCGGCGGATGGGCTCGGCCGCGGACTACGTCGCGGTGCGGGCCGACCGGATCGACCACCTCCCTGCCGGGCTCGACATGGTGGAAGCCGCCGCGCTGCCCGTCGGGACCACGGCGATCACCGCGTTGCGCGACGTGGCCGCGCTCGCACCAGGCGAGCGGCTGCTCGTCCGGGGAGCGACCGGCGGCGTCGGATACATCGCCGTGCAGCTCGGTAAGGCAATGGGGGCGCATGTGACCGGGCTGGCCAGCGCGGCCAACTTGGACTTGGTGAAGGAACTCGGTGCCGACGAAGCGGTCGACTACCGTGCGCCGGGTCGGCTGGGCCGTTTCGACGTCGTCCTCGACACGGTCGGTACCGACCTGCCCGCCTTCCGCCGATTGCTCACCCCTGCGGGACGGATGGTCACCATCGCGTTCGACCTCGACCGCCCGATCCGCTCACTGGGCTACATCGCGGCACACGCGATCCGTCGCACCCGCTGGATCCGGGCCTTCAGCGGCAATCCGACCGCGACGCTGTTCGCGGAACTCGGTCGCTGGGTCGCGGCAGGGGCGATCCGGCCGAAGGTGGACCGGGTGTTCCCGGTGTCGGAGGTCGCCGCCGCCCACCGTGCGCTCCAACAGGGCGGTGTGCGCGGCAAAGTCGTGATCGAGATGTCCTGACGCGACAAGCCTTTCATCGCGCTGACCAGGTCACTTCCGGTGCACGGCGGAACGGTCTTCAAGATCGCCCGCATCGGTAAGTATGGTGCTCGGGGTGAAAGCTGTGCGTCGATTCGCCGTCCGGGCCGGCCTGCCCGAGTCGCTGGCCGAGCTGGGCACCCTGGCCAACAACCTGCGCTGGACCTGGCACCCGCCCACCCAGGACCTGTTCGCCGCGGTCGACCCGCAGGCGTGGGAGCAACTGGGTGGCGACCCGCTGCGGATGCTCGAGCAGGCGCCGGCCGAGCGGCTGCGCAGGCTCGCCGCCGACGAGGAATTCATGATGCGGGTCCGCGCCGTGTCCGACGACCTGCGCCGCTACATGACCAGCGACCGGTGGTATCAGCGCAGGCAGGAAGAACTGGCGCACCGGGCGGCCGGTGACCCGTCGGCGACCCGGCTGCCGAGGTCGATCGCGTACTTCTCGATGGAGTTCGGCGTCACCGAAGCGCTGCCGAACTACTCCGGCGGCCTCGGCATCCTCGCCGGCGACCACATGAAGGCGGCGTCCGACATGGGCGTGCCGCTGATCGGCGTCGGCCTGCTCTACCGGTCCGGGTACTTCCGGCAGTCGCTGTCGGCCGAGGGCTGGCAGGTCGAGCACTACCCGGTGATCGACCCGCGTGGCCTGCCGCTGGAGCCGCTGACCGAGCCGTCGGGCGTGCCGCTGCTCGTGCACGTCTCGATGCCGGGCGGCCGCGTGCTGCGGGCCCGGATCTGGAAGGCCAACGTCGGGCGCGTGCCGCTGCTGCTGCTCGACTCGGACGTCGAGGAGAACGACGCTGACCTGCGTGGCGTCACCGACCGGCTGTACGGCGGCGACCAGGACCACCGCATCCGCCAGGAGATCCTGGCCGGGATCGGTGGTGTGCGTGCCGTACGCACGTACTGCGAGCTGACCGGCCACCCGCAGCCGGAGGTGTTCCACACCAACGAGGGGCACGCCGGGTTCCTCGGCCTTGAGCGGGTCCGTGAACTCATGGCGGCCGAGGGCCTCGACTTCGACCAGGCGCTGTCCGCAGTGCGCGCGGGCACCGTGTTCACCACGCACACGCCTGTTCCTGCGGGGATCGACCGTTTCCCGGTGGACCTGGTCCGGCACTACTTCGGTGGCGGCAACCTGTTGCCGGGTCTCGACGTGCAGCGGGTCCTCGCGCTGGGCGCCGAGGAGAACGTGGGCATGTTCAACATGGCGCACATGGGTCTGCGGCTCGCGCAGCGCGCCAACGGTGTCTCGAAGCTGCACGGCGAGGTCAGCCGGTCGATGTTCGGCGGCCTGTGGCCCGGATTCGACACGCACGAGGTGCCGATCAAGTCGGTGACCAACGGCGTGCACGGTCCGACCTGGGCGGCGCGCGAGATCCTGAAGCTGCTCGGTGAGTCCGAAGTGGACAGCGAGGTCGGGCTGACCGGATTCCAGCCGGTGACCGACGCCCTGTTGTGGGAACTGCGGTGCGGGCTGCGTGAACGCCTCGTGCACGAGGTCCGCCGACGCGTGCGGGAAGCGTGGCTGCAGCGCGGTGCGTCGTCGCTTGAGCTGTCGTGGACCGAGTCGGTGTTCGATCCGAACGTCCTGACCGTCGGGTTCGCCCGGCGTGTGCCGACGTACAAGCGGTTGACGCTGATGCTGCGCGACCCCGCGCGGTTGAAGGCACTGCTGTTGGACCCAGACCGGCCGGTGCAGCTGGTGGTCGCGGGCAAGTCGCACCCGGCGGATGACGGCGGCAAGGCGCTGATCCAGCAGATCGTCCGGTTCGCCGACGATCCCGAAGTGCGGCACCGGATCGTGTTCCTGCCGGACTACGACATGTCGATGGCCCGCTACCTGTACTGGGGCTGCGACGTCTGGCTGAACAACCCGATGCGCCCGTTGGAGGCATGCGGAACGTCCGGCATGAAGGCGGCGTTGAACGGCGGCCTGAACCTGTCCATTAGGGACGGTTGGTGGGACGAACTGTACGACGGCCGCAACGGCTGGGCGATCCCAACGGCCGACGGCGTCACGGATCCGGTGCGTCGTGACGACCTTGAGGCATCGGCCCTGTACGACCTGCTCGGCTCCCAGGTGGTGCCGACGTTCTACGACCGCGGCGCCGACGGCGTGCCCGCCCGGTGGATGGAACTCGTCCGGCACACGCTGGCATCGCTCGGGCCGAAGGTCCAAGCGACCCGAATGGTCCGCGAGTACGTGGAGACGTTCTACGCACCCGCGGCAACGTCGGCCGCGCGGGCGTCGTCCGAGAGCTTCCAGCAGGCGAAGGACCTGGCTGCGTACCGCGGCCGGATCGACGCGGCGTGGCACCACGTACGCGTGACCGACAGCGAGCTGACCCTGCCGGACGGCAAGACTCCGGTGATCGGCGAGCGCGTGCAGGTGCGTTCGTCGGTTGAGCTGGCGGGTTTGCAGTCGGGGGATGTCGAGGTCCAGGCGGTGGTCGGCCGGGTCGGCGACACGGATGATTTGCTCGACGTCGTCACGGTGTCGATGAAGCCGGACAGCGACGGGACGTACGTGGCCGAGTTGCCCCTACCGCATGCGGGTGCGCTCGGGTACACCGTGCGGGTGCTGCCCAAGCACGACCTGCTCGCGTCCACCGCCGAGCTCGGCCGGGTCATCCTGGCGAACTGATCGGCTTGCCCAGTCCCGTCTCAGGCGGGACTGGGCTTCTCGTCTTCCTCGTCTTCCTCGGCTTCATAGGCCGAGTTTGGCTGCACGACAGCAACTATCTGTGTTGCGATTTCTTCGATGGTGTACTGCCCAGTGCGCAGCGCGACATAGTCAGTGAGAAGCGGAAATCTTGTCAGGATGTCGGCCTTGGTGACGCCGTGCCATATCTGCAGGATATATTGGCCTTCAACCTGCTTTGCGTAGCAGGCGCCAAGCTCTTTTAGAGGCCACGGTCCTCTGAAGAATGCAGGTGAAAGAATGATTGCGCCAAATCTGCTCGCCCGGATGCCGTCGTTGATCTTCTCGAACAGTGAATCGCCGATACGTAGCTCATATGTATCCATCCAGACGGAGACTCCTGCTTTCTTTAGCATCTTTGCCAGCGGTTTGGCAACCGCGTTCCGGTCCTCGCCCGAGTAGGAGATGAAAACATCGCGTTCGTCGTTGGGTGTCTCCTCTGGAAGCTTTTTGATTTGGTGAGTGTGAAACGCTTTCGATTCACTGGTCCGTCCGGGAGGTTGCCAGGGACTGGCGTCCATGTGGGTTTCGGGAGGTGGCCACGGTGTCCGCCGAGGTCTGTGATGCCGTACCGTCGACCTGGCCACGGTACGGTAAGATATACCGGCGACACGCGGTAGTGGCCGCCGACATACGCATGCCGTTGCTGCTTTCGCATGCGCCTGTACCCTCGGCTGTCCACGATGCGAACGTTTGCTTCGTGTCCAGCCGTGTCGCACCGGAAAGTGATTCCCTTCGATGGGTGTCCCAGTTGGGCGCGCCAAAAATTCTTGGCGCATCCTGTGGTGTACTTGACGTCGGTCGAGCGCAGTTTGTGAATGACTTCCCACTTTAGTGAAGGTCGTGCCAGTAACCAAACGAGCAAAGCCGTCTCGCCCGCGACGATCCAAGTCCAATTGTCGGCTAGTGCATCGAACATGTCAGCCCCGTCAGGTCCATGCGGCCTCAGTGCAGGCAATACTGACAGAAAGGGATTGGTCGTCAATCAGGCGTACGGGTGGCGCATCTGGTCAACGGAGAAATTGGCCAAGAATTGGCACAGAAAAGTCCACTAGTGTCCTGAGTCGTTAATTCGCGTGCAGTATGCGGCGAGGGTGTCGAGGATCTGATCGGCGGTCTTGGTCCACACGAACGGCTTGGGGTCGGCGT
>JOAA01000068.1 GCA_000720375.1 Rhodococcus rhodnii
CGCCAAAGGCCTCCGCCACATGGCACGCAACCCACTCCAACCACTAGCCCTACTCGGAATCCCCACCTAACAACACAAAACGACTTTGCCGACCCCCTGGCCTACCGAGGGGGTCCGACAGAAATGGTTGAGCGGGGCTAGGACGGCTTTGGCTGTCCACAGCTGGGAGCTGTCCACAACGCGGCTTCCGCGGCAGCCCTTTTTGTCGGACCTCCGGTCTAGGCTGGATTCCGGGGGCCGGAGGCTGACCGTCGAGTCATCGCAGTTGACTGCCTGCACCCTGCTGGAGTTATCCACAACGCGCCCTCCGCCGCAGCCCTTACTGTCGGACCTCCGGACTACGCTGGATTCCGGGGGCCGGAGGCGTCCAGTTGCTTCTCGGCCCACCCTGCCCAGTCGCGGTACGTTGCGCTGGCACGCAGCCCGTATTCCAGGACGATCCGGCCTGACGTGTTCTCCGGGCACGGTTCTTCCTCGGCGATGAGGTCCGCGAGTTTGCTGAGTTCCTCATTCTGCTGGGCAGCCAGGTCGGCTTGGTGACGCAAGAAGGCGACTGCCTTGTCCGGTTCGACCAGGTGCAGGAAGAACGCGCGCAACAGTAACCCGTTGCGGCGCAGTGGTTCTGGTTCGACTTCGGTCATCCAGTGCAGGAGGGCTGCTCGGCCGTCGTCTGTGACGGCGTATTCCTTTCGGCCTCGTGGGCCTTCGGCGGCGACTTCTACCAGGCCTTCGTCCGCCATCTTGGTCAGCTCGCCGTAGAGCTGGCTCTGGGTCGCTGACCAGACGTAGGCGAGCGACGACTCGAACCGTTTCATCAGGTCGTAGCCGCTGGCCGGGCCTGCGGTGAGTAGGCCGAGCACGGCGTGGCGAAGGCTCATACCTCCGATTCTCACATTCCAGCATTGACATGTCGAATTCTGACCTTCTAGTTTTGACATGTCACTACTGGAAGGAGTTCGAGATGCCTACGTACCTGGAAGGCCTGCTCGCGCCCGTGGCCGACGAGATCGAGGCCGTTGACTTGCCGGTGAGCGGCGAGTTGCCTGCCGAGCTGGTTGGGCGGTACTTCCGCAACGGCCCGAATCCTTTGCCTGGGCAGGATCCTGGGCATTGGTTCGGTGGCGAGGGGATGATCCACGGTGTCCGGATCCGGGACGGCCGCGCGGAGTGGTACCGCAACCGCTGGGTGAAGACCACGAGGCTGGCCGGCGCCGAGTACCTCACCGACGCTGGGCTGGACCGCGCCGCTGTCAATGCCAACACCAACGTGATCCGGCACGCCGGCAAGATCTTCGCCTTGGTGGAGTCCGGTTTCCCGTACGAGATGACGCCCGAATTGGACACTGTCGGCGTCTGCGACTTCGGCGGCAGGTTGACCACCGCGATGACCGCGCACCCCAAGGAGGACCCGGTCACCGGCGATCTGCACTTCTTCGGCTACGGCTTCACCCCGCCCTATCTCACCTACCACCGCCTGGACAAATCCGGTGAACTGGTGGAAAGCCGGGACATCGACGTGCCTGGGCCGACGATGATGCACGACTTCTCCATCACCGAGAACCACGTGATCTGGCTGGATCTGCCGCTGGTGTTCGAATTCGAACGAGTCGGCAACGGCATGCCGTACGTGTGGAGCGACAGCTACGGCGCGCGCATCGGCGTAATGCCGACGGGCGGTGACGTGCAGTGGTTCGACGTGGACCCGTGCTACGTCTTCCACGTTGGCAACGCCTACGAGGACCAAGGCCGGATCGTGCTCGACGCCGTCCGGTACGCGCGCGACAAGTTCGCCGACCTGTGGGGTGAGATCAGTGGCGCACCCAACCCGGCGGCCTCGGCTGGCGGATCAGGGCTCTACCGGTGGATCCTCGATCCGGCGAGTGGCAAGGTCGTCGAGGAATTGCGGGATGACCGGGACATCGAGTTCCCGTCGTTCAACGAGGAACACCTCGGCCGCCCGAGCAAGTTCCTCTACACGGTCACCGACAGCGCGGTCGTCAAGTATGACACCGGGAGCGGTCGCAGCGAGGTCAACGAACTGGGCAAGAACCCCGGCGAGGCGGAATTCGTCCGCAAGCAGGACGCGGAAACCGAGGACGACGGCTGGCTGATGTCCATCGTCACCGAGCACGACGGCAGCGGCTCCGAACTGCTGGTCCTGGACGCGCAAACGCTTGAGTTCACCGCGTCGATCAGGCTCCCTCGTCGCGTCCCCAGCGGCTTCCATGGGAACTGGCTGCCGGACGCTTGACACTGACGCACCTGAAGAGCCACGCTTGTTGCGCAAGCTGCATGGTGTTGCGGATAGTGCACACAGGAGGCAGGTGTGGCCGGACCGAAGGTCGTGATCATCGGGGCCGGGGTGGTAGGTGCCGCCCTCGCCGACGAGCTGACTACCAAAGGCTGGACCGACGTCACGGTCGTCGATCAGGGCCCGCTTCCCACGCCAGGCGGTTCGTCGTCGCACGCCCCCGGCTTGGTGTTCCAGGCCAACGGGTCCAAGACGATGACCGAGCTGGCCCGCTACACCGTGGAGAAGCTCGTCGACCTCGACTGCTTCCTGCAGGTCGGCGGCCTCGAAGTGGCGCTGACGCCCGAGCGTGAGCAGGAGCTGCATCGCAGGCACGGTTGGCTGACGTCATGGGGCGTTGAGGGCACGATCCTCGACGCTGACGCAACACGGAAGCTGTACCCGTTGCTGCGCGAGGACCGCGTACGCGCAGGCCTGCACGTGCCGACTGACGGCCTGGCCAAGGCGGTCAAGGCCGTCGAGGTACAGCTGAAGCGAGCCTCTGAAAGAGGCGCCCGTCTCCTCGAACGCCATGAGGTTCTGGACATCCAGACCGAAGGTGACCGAGTCACCGGTGTGGTCACGGACAAGGGCGAGCTGGCGGCGGACGTCGTGGTCTGCTGCGCCGGAATCTGGGGCCCGAAGGTCGCCGGCCTGGTCGGTATGACGTTGCCGCTGGTCCCGCTCGCCCACCAGCTGGCGTGGACCGGGCAGGTCCCGGCGATCGCGGGCCAGCAGGCCGAGGCGGTCCGGCCGATCCTGCGCCACCAGGACGCGGACCTGTACTACCGCGACCGCTACGACACGATCGGCATCGGGTTCTACGGCCATCAGCCCATGCCGGTCGATGTGCACGACATCCTCAGCGTGGACAAGGCCGAGGTCATGCCGTCGGTGCTGCCGTTCACCGAGCAGGACTTCGAAGAGGCCTGGTTCGAGACGCGCTGGCTGCTGCCGTCGACCAAGGACGCCAAGATCGAGGAAGGCATCAACGGCCTGTTCTCGTTCACCGTCGACGACATGCCTCTGCTCGGCGAATCCCCCACGGTCAGCGGGTTCTGGGTCGCGGAGGCGGTCTGGGTGACACATTCCGCGGGCGTGGCCAACGCGATGGCCGAGTGGCTCGTCGACGGCTACTGCAAGTCCTACGACCTGCACGAATGCGACGTGAACAGGTTCGAGAAGCACCACTTGGCGCCCGACTACGTCAAGGTCCGTGGCTGCCAGAACTTCGTCGAGGTCTACGACATCAAGCACCCGCTGCAGCCGATGGAGGCGCCGCGGCCGCTGCGCACGAGCCCGTTCTACCCACGGCAGAAGGAACTCGGCGCGTACTTCCTCGAGGCCAACGGCTGGGAGCGGCCGCAGTGGTACGAGGTGAACCTCGACCAGCTCCAGGACCGTCAGGTGCACCAGCCCAACTCGTGGGCCGCCGACTACTGGTCGCCCCTCGCGGCCGTGGAAGCACAGATCACCCGCGAGCGCGTCGCCCTCTATGACATGACGGCCCTGAAGCGGCTGATCGTCGAAGGCCGTGGCGCGGCGGACTTCCTGCAGCGGATGACCACGGGTGACGTGAACAAGTCCGTCGGGTCGGTGACGTACTGCCTGCTGCTGGACATCAACGGCGGCATCCGCAGTGACGTGACCGTGGCCCGGTTGGGCAAGAACGAATTCCAGGTGGGCGCCAACGGAAACCTGGACCTGGACTGGTTCACCCGGCACCTGCCGGAGGACGTGTCCGTCCGCGACATCACCGCGAGCACGTGCTGCCTCGGCCTTTGGGGTCCCAAAGCACGCGACCTCCTGCAGCCGTTGACCGACATCGACCTGACCGCGTTGAAGTACTTCCGTGGCAAGCAGGGTTACATCGGCAACGTGCCGGTCACCGCGTTGCGACTGTCCTATGTGGGCGAACTGGGATGGGAGCTCTACACCACCGCCGACATGGGTTTGAAGTTGTGGGACACGCTATGGGCAGCCGGTCAGGAGTACGGCCTGATCGCGGGTGGCCGGGCGGCGTTCAACAGCCTGCGCCTGGAGAAGGGCTACCGCTCGTTCGGCACGGACATGACCTACGAGCACGATCCGTTCGAGGCAGGTCTCGGGTTCGCCGTGAAGATGACCAAGGACTTCATCGGCAAGGACGCGCTCGACCCGGGCGAGCCGAAGCGCAAACTCACCTGCCTGACCTTGGACGACACCGTCATGGGCAAGGAACCCGTCTTCGATGGCGATGTTTGTGTCGGCTACGTGACCAGCGCGGCCTACGGCCACACGATCGGCAAAGGCATCGCGTACGCCTGGCTGCCCACCGAGCTGACCACCCCGGGACAGACCGTCCACATTGGATACTTTGATCGCCGGATTGAGGCGACCGTCGCCGAAGAGCCGCTGTTCGACCCCAAGATGACCCGGTTGAGGGGATAGGGATGGAGCACCCCGACTGGCTCTGGCGCACCCCCGAGCCGAAGAAGTCCTACGACGTCATCATCGTCGGCGCGGGCGGACACGGCCTGGCCACCGCCTACTACCTCGCGCGCAACCACGGCATCACGAACGTGGCGGTGCTGGAGAAAGGCTGGCTGGCCGGCGGGAACATGGCCCGCAACACCACGATCATCCGGTCCAACTACCTCTGGGACGAAAGCGCCGCGATCTACGAGCACGCCCTGAAACTCTGGGAGGGCCTGCAGGAGGACCTGGAGTACGACTTCCTGTTCAGCCAGCGCGGCGTGCTCAACCTGGCGCACACGCTGCAGGACATCCGCGAGGGCACGCGGCGCGTGAACGCCAACCGCCTCAACGGGATCGACGGCGAATGGCTCACGCCGGACGAGGTCGCCAAGGTCTGCCCGATCGTCAACATCTCGCCGGACGTGCGCTATCCCGTGCTCGGCGGGACCTGGCAGCCGCGCGCCGGAATCGCCAAGCACGACTACGTGGCCTGGGCATTCGCGCGCAAGGCCGACCGGTACGGCGTCGACCTGATCCAAGGTTGCGAGGTCACGGGCTTCATCACCGACGGCAACCGCGTGACCGGCGTGCAAACGAATCGCGGCCCGATCCACGCGGGGCGGATCGGGCTCGCGGCCGCCGGGCACACCAGCGTGCTCGCGTCTACTTTGGGCGTCCGGCTGCCGCTGCAAAGCCATCCGTTGCAAGCGCTTGTTTCGGAGCTGCTCGAACCCGTGCACCCGACGGTGGTGATGTCGAACCACGTGCACGTCTACGTCAGCCAGGCGCACAAGGGTGAGCTGGTGATGGGCGCGGGCATCGACTCGTACAACTCCTATGGCCAACGCGGTTCGGTGCACGTGATCGAGCAGCAGATGGCCGCGGCCCTGGAGCTGTTCCCGATCTTCGCGCGGGCGCACCTGATCCGGACGTGGGGCGGGATCGTGGACGTCACGCCGGACGCGTCGCCGATCATCGGCCGCACACCGGTGGAGAACCTGTTCGTCAACTGCGGCTGGGGAACCGGCGGGTTCAAGGCGACACCGGGCGTGGGCTGGGTGTTCGCGCACACCCTTGCGCATGGTGAGCCACATGCATTGAACGAGCCGTTCACCCTGGAGCGCTTCACCACCGGCGCTTTGATCGACGAACACGGCGCCGCCGCCGTGGCCCACTAGGAGGGGCTGCATGCTGCTGATCAGTTGTCCCTGGTGCGGTGAGCGCGAGGAGACCGAGTTCCACTACGGCGGCCAGGCGTTCGTCGCCTACCCCGCCGACCCCGAGTCGCTGTCGGACGAAGAATGGGCGCAGTACGTGTTCTTCCGTGACAACCCCAAGGGCGACTTCGCCGAGCGGTGGGTGCACACCGCCGGGTGCCGCCGCTGGTTCAACACCGTCCGCAACACCGTGACCAGCGAGTTCCAGTCATGAGGCTCGCTGAGGGCGGCGAGATCGACCGCACGAAACCGCTGAACTTCACCCTGGACGGCGTCTCCTACAGCGGCTTCCAGGGCGACACACTGGCTTCGGCGATGCTGGCCAATGGCGTGATCCAGGTCGCGCCGTCGCTGTACAAGCACCGCCCGCGCGGGATCTTCTCCGCTGGTGTGGAGGAGCCGAACGCGCTCGTCCAGGTCGGCTCCGAGCCTTCGCTGCAGGCAACGACCGTCAAACTCACCGACGGCCTGGTCGCGCGCACGCTGTCCGGGATCGGCCGTCTCACGCCGGATCCCGAGGAACCCAGGTACGACAAGCGTTTCACGCACACCGACGTCCTGGTGATCGGCGCGGGCCCGGCGGGCCGGACGGCGGCGAAGACGGCCGCATCGGGTGGTGCCAGAGTCGTCCTCGTAAAAATGTCAGACCCCTCCGGTAACGTGAAATTCAGGGGGACCCCCTCGGGAATTGCTGTTGCGGAAGAGGCTGCGGAGCTGCGGGTTCTGCACGGCGCCACGGCTTTTGGGTACTACGACAGCAACTACGTGCTCGTCGCGCAGGGCCAGACGCTGTGGCACATCCGGGCGCGGCGGGTGATCCTCGCGACCGGGGCGCACGAGCAGCCGATCGTGTTCGAGAACAACGACCGGCCGGGGATCATGCTCGCCGGCGCGGTCCGCAAGTACATCACCAAGTACGCGGTCGTGCCCGGCCGCAAGGTCGTCGTGTTCACCACGAACGACAGCGCCTACGCAACAGTGGCCGCGCTCGTCCAAGCCGGGGCCGAGGTGACGGTCGTCGACTCACGCCCGAATCCGCCGGACCTCGCGCCGAAGAGTGTCGAGGTGATCAGTGGCGTGATCACGAACACCGAAGGCGAAACCAGGATCACCGCTGTGTCCACAGCGGACCGCAGGATCGAGTGTGACCTGCTTGCGGTGTCCGGTGGGTGGCAGCCCGCGGTGCACCTGTTCAGCCAGTCACGCGGCACCCTGAAGTGGACCGGACAAGCGTTTGTTCCGGACACATCGGCGCAGAACAACCGAGTGGTCGGTGCCGCGAACGCGACCTTCGACACGAGAGCGGCCCTGATCGAAGCGGCCGAAGCGGGCGTCGAAGCCGCAGCCGCCGTCGGATATCCGGTCGAGCCACCGCCGCTACCGGCGATGCAGTCCCGTGAGATCACGCCGGAGCAGCCGGTCTGGCTGGTGCCGGGTGATCCGCAGAACCAGTTCGTTGACCTGCAACGGGATGCGACGGTCGCGGACGTCCAGCGCGCGGTCGGTGCCGGGATGCGGTCGCCGGAGCACGTCAAGCGGTACACGACCATCGGCACCGGCGCTGACCAGGGCCGTACGTCGAACATCCCAGCGCTGGGCGTCATCGCTGATGCACTCGGCACAACTCCCGGCGAACTCGGCACGACCACGTTCCGGGCACCGTCAGTCCCGGTGTCGTTCGCGTTGATGGCGGGCCGGGATCGCGGCAGGCTGCACGATCCCGTGCGGACAACGCCGATCCATCCGTGGCATGTCCAGCACACGGCGGAGTTCGAGAACGTCGGTCAATGGAAGCGGCCGTGGTTCTACCCGAAACCCGGCGAGGACATGGAAACCGCTGTGCTGCGGGAATGCCGTGCGGCCCGGACCGGCGTCGGCATGCAGGACGCGAGCACCCTCGGCAAGATCGAGGTGGTCGGCCCGGACGCCGGTGAGTTCCTCAACCGCATGTACACCAACGCTTTCAAGAAGCTGGCGGTCGGCTCGGCGCGGTACGGGATCATGTGCAAGGCCGACGGCATGGTCTTCGACGACGGCGTGACCATGCGCTTGGCCGAAGACCGTTACTACGTCACGACCACGACCGGCGGCGCGGCCAACATTCTCGACTGGTTCGAGGAGTGGTCACAGACCGAGTGGCCGGAACTCGACGTCCGCTTCACTTCGGTGACCGAGCAGTGGTCCACGATCGCGGTCGTCGGTCCGAAGTCCCGCGCGGTGATCGGCCTGGTGGCGCCCGAGCTGGACGTGTCCAACGAAGCCTTCCCGTTCATGACCTTCCGGGAAACGACACTGGTCAATGGAATCCCGGCGCGGATCGCCCGGATCTCGTTCTCCGGCGAACTTGCCTACGAGGTGAACGTGTCCGGCTGGTACGGCCTCGCGGCATGGGAGGCGATCCACGAGGAAGGCAAGCCGTACGACATCACCCCGTACGGCACGGAAACCATGCACGTGTTGCGCGCGGAGAAAGGTTTCCCGATCGTCGGCCAGGACACCGACGGCACGGTCACCCCGCATGACCTGGGCATGTCGTGGATCGTGTCCAAGCAGAAGCAGTTCGTGGGCAAGCGCTCGCTCAGCCGGCCGGACACCGCACGGCCCGATCGCAAGCACCTGGTCGGCCTGCTTCCCGTTGACCCGACGGAACTTCTGCCCGAGGGCGCGCAGATGGTCACACCAGAAGCCTCGAAAGTCCCACCTGTCCCGATGGAAGGGCACGTGACCTCGAGTTACCGCAGTGCGGTGCTGGAGCGCACGTTCGCACTGGCGTTGATCCGCAACGGCCGCAACCGGATCGGTGAGACGCTGCTGGCGCCGCTCGGCGACCGGGTGATCGCCGCGACCGTGACCGAGCCGGTGTTCTACGACAAGGAAGGTGCCCGCCGTGACGGTTGAGCTGCGCCGCAGTCCGTTGGCGGACTACCCGGGCATCACCGAGATCCCGTTCCTGACCATGGTGAACGTCCGGGTCATGCCGACCAGCGACGCGGCCGCCCGGATCTGTCAAAGGCTCGGCGGTCCACTGCCGGTGGTGCCGAACTCCGTGGTGGAGGCGGGTCCCCGGCACATCCTGTGGCTCGGCCCGGACGAGTGGCTCGTGGTCGGCCCGGACGGCGACACGGAACTCCACGATCTGCTCAAGGAGCCGTCCGCGTCCATTGTGGACGTATCGGCGAACCGGACGACCATCGAGGTACGCAGCCGTGACCTGCTGGAACACGGCTGCACGCTGGACCTTCATCCCCGAGCGTTCCACGCCGGCCGGTGCGCGCAGACCACGATCGCCCGAACCCAGGTGATCCTCTGGCAGACCTCGGACGAGCCGGTCTACCGCTTGCTCGTGCGCGGATCGTTCGCGACCTACCTGGCCGACTGGTTGTCCGACGCGTCCGGCACCTGAACGAGCACGGCCCGCACCTCGCGGATCGGCGCGGCGCACCAAACGAGGATTCTGGACATGGCCTAGTCGTCTGGTAGATCAGCGAGCGGGACGACCGGCATGTCCGATACGCCGCCCCACCGGTCGAACTCGCCGGACTGGATCAGCCCGGCGATCTTCGCCAGGTCGGTCTTCCTCGTCCGTTCGAACAACTCGATCAGCACGTCGTATCCGCCGACCTGCCACTCGCGTACCACGGCGAGAACCGCGTCCTGGTCGGCGTACAAGGCGTTGGCGATCCGTCGGGCGGCTCGGATGTACTTGGCGTGGCTGGATTTCTGTACGCGGATGGAGTCGAAGAGATCGATCAGTGCCGCACCGAGCATGCCGAACCGCTGCGGGCGCATGGTCAGCTCGAGCACGTCTTCCCGGCGGCCCCAGTCCCAGCCCAGCAATCCCGGGTAGATGGCCAGCGCGTCAGCGTTCCACATGAACAGGACCGGTTGGATGTCCTTGGTCCTGGCCCACTCGGACACCTTGATGCTGTCTGTCAGGCTCTTCGGCTCGGTGGACACCAGTGCCGTGCCGACTTCGAGCGGAACGATCACCACCCCGGGCGCGGGGCGGCCGGCGAACTCGTCCCGGACCTGGGCAACGGAGCCCGGGGTCCACACGAACGTCCGCTTGATCACAGGTCACCGACGAACGGGATCTTGTTGACCTCAGGCGAGGACATCCACTGGCGCAGCGTCATCGTGGCGCGCACGTCGTCCTCGTTGTAGACGTACAGCCGCTCGCGTTGATCCGGGTTCGGTTCGCCGCCGTCCATGCCGACGGCGTCGCGGTACCACCGCATCGAGTTCTCGCCGCTGGCCTCCGGATCACGCCAGCTGAAGCCCGCGGCCGGTGCGATGATCTTCAGGCCTTTGCCCTGCGCGCACAGGAACTGGTCCTGGACGCTGCGGAACAGGTCGAACCACGCGTCCGAGTCGATGAACTCCTGGACCTGGTACTCGGTCGGGATGCCCGGCCGGCCCTTGAACCTGCGGGCGGACGCGAGCAGCCACCGGTTCTCGGCGAGTTCGTTGTAGCAGTAGGCGCGGAACGTCAGGCCACGTGCTCGGGCCCGCAGCCGCACGCCCATCAGCCATTCCCAGAACTCGGCGAACGACCGGGCCTCGTCCTTGGTCGGCAACGGGTCCCAGGTCGCGAACGCGCGGTAGCCCTGGCGCTCGCCGACATCGGCTCCGCTGAGCAGTGCGCCCCACATGTACGCGCCTGCGTCACCGAAGCTCTCCATGTCCACGTCGACCTCGACATCGGCCCGTGGCACCGTCACCTCGGACACGCGGCGGACCATCGTGAGGTCACGAAGCCACGCCTTGGCCAACGCGATGGCGTCGTCCGATGGCAGCCCGACCAGTTGCAGGTCCGTCCCGAGTGGGACCTCCGCCAGTTCGTCGACGGTCTGCACGCCCGCGGCCCGCAGGGTCACCGCGTCCTCGCCGCGCGCCACGAGGCTGACGTCTCGCTTCTCCATCAAGGTGACTTCGCAGATCGGCCACCATGGGCAGCTTCGGCATTCCAGGATGCGCGACGGCCGCGCCAGCGGCTGTCCCCCATTGGCTGCCGCGGCGGCGATGGCGAGACGGTCGGAGAACCGGTTGTCGTACTCCGACAACGCCGTCCGGCCGCCAGGCCACGTGGGCGCTTCGAGGTCATGCCATGCCACGACGTCCGCGTCCAGACCGATCACCCCGCCGACCGCACGCCCGGATGCCGCGTAGCCAGCGGCCTGCAGCATCCGCCACGCGTGGGCGAGCCGCATCTGGTCACGCGGCTGCGGCCGGATCTTGCGCAACGGGTCCACCCGGCTGCCGTTCGGCATCGGCTCACCCAAGGGCGACGTGCGGGCGCCTTGGCCGGGATCGGTCACCTTGTGCCGGACGACCAGCACCGGCACGTAGCCCTTGTCGCTCTTGACCAGCAGATCGATCGAGCCACGCCGGCCACCGAGCGGATCGCGCGGCAGTTGGGCCGCCCAGATGAACCGGGCGCCTGCGGTCAGCATCGCCAGCGTTGCCTGCTCACGGTCGGGTCCGCGCAGGTCAGAACCGGCGGGGATCTCCATCCAGTCCGAGCCGACCAGACGCGCCACCCGGTCGGCGACCGCGCGGCGATGCGCCGTCGCGTCCGCTTTCCTCTGCTGGCCGGTAGGGTCGGGGGCGGCTTTCGGGACGTCCCGCATGGCCGGGTCGTGTTCCAAGTGCACCCGCCGCCGGCAACGGTTGACCACACCAGCGTCGAGCAGCACCGAATCCGTCACAGTGAGCACTCTAGGCGAGGCCACTCGCAGCCGAGATGCTGCTGTTGCCGCCCGCCAGTAGGTTGAGGGCCATGAGCGCGACGAAGCGAACGCCACGGATCAATCCGCGCAATGCGAAAAACGCCGTCGCGGTCGCCAAAGTCATCGGCCCGGCACTCGCGCCCATCCTGATTCCGTTCGCCGCGAAAGCCGCGGCCACGCTGCGCAACCTCAAGGACAACCGCCGGGCCCACAAACTCGGCGTCCCCATCGCTGACCTCGCCAAATACACCGGCAGGGGCGCCGCGCTGCACGCCCGGATCGCCGGGCTGTCCGAGGTGCTGCAGGAGCTGAAGGACCGGGGCAAGGACGACCACTTCGTCGCTGAGACGTCCGACACGCTGGCCAAACTCACCTCAGCGGTGCGTGCCGCGGAACGCATGCCCACGGCCAAGCGCAGAACCGTGCACAAGGCGGTCGCCGTCGAGTTGGACCAGATGGAGCAGCGTCTCCTGCACAAGTTGGGCATCTGATACGTCTCGGTTCATTAATCCGGCCGACTCATTCAGCACGAGTCGTTGGCTACGCTCCACCCTGTGAGAAAGCGACCGGTCACCGCGCGCAGCGCGTTGCGTGGCTGGACGCTGGCCGTGAGCTCGGGCGCGTTGGCCATCGCCGCGCACGGTATGGCAGGCGGCGCGACGCCGGATACGGCCCTCGCTGTCCTGCTCACCATGATCGTCGCGTGGGCGGGCACAGCTGTCGCCAGCCGGTTCGATGGGCCGTTGTCGGTGCTCACAGCCCTGGGAATGGCCCAGGGAGCGATGCACCTGGTGCTGAACTACGTGGTGCCCTCGCACGTCGACCACCACCAGCTCTTCGACCCCGCGGTGATGTTCGCGACGCACGCGGGCGCGACCGTGGTGACCGCGCTGCTGCTGGCCAAGGCTGACGCGGCTGTCGGCTTGATCGGCTCGGCCATGCGGCTGCTGCTCGACCTGATCGAGCCGCCCAGGTTCCCAGCTGTCGCGAGCGCGACGTATGCGCTGCCGGAATCGCCGGAACGGATCGATCACATCCGTGCCGTGCTGCTGCGTCGTGTGCACGCCAGACGCGGTCCGCCTGCCCGCTCCTGAAACCAGATCTCCCCACTCACCCCTGCACTTTTCAGGAGCACTACCACTATGTCTACAAACCGACTTTTGGCGCGCGGTTTTGCCGTGGCGATCGCCGCCGGAACCGTCGTTCTCGCTGGTGGCGGCGTCGCCAGCGCCCACGTGACGGCCAACGTCACCGAGCCGGCCAAGAAGGGCGGCTACTCCAAGATCACCTTCCGGGTGCCCAACGAGGACAACACCCAGGGCACCATCAAGCTCACGCTGGTGTTCCCCAAGGACACCCCGCTGACCGGCGCCCGGCCCAAGCCGGTCCCCGGCTGGACGTCCGAGGTCAAGAAGGTCACCCTGGACAAGCCGGTCAAGGGCAGTCACGGCGCCGAGGTCAAGGAAGCGATCGACACGATCACCTGGACCGCGCAGCCGGGCACCCGGATCAACCCCGGTGAGTTCCAGGAGTTCGACGTCTCGGCCGGTCCGCTGCCGGACACCGACCAGCTGGTCATCCCCGCGATCCAGACGTACGACGGCGCCAAGGGCGAAGTGAAGTGGGACGCCCCGCCAGCCGCGGGCGCCGAGCCTGAGCACCCGGCCCCGGTCGTCAAGCTGGTCTCGGCTGCCGCGGGCGAGGACGCCCACGGCAGCGCGGGCAGCCAAGCCGAGGTGAAGCCCGCTGCATCGGACTCCCACAACGAAGCCGCAGCGGCCGGCACGGACAACACCGCGCGGTGGCTCGGCGGCATCGGCCTGGTCGTCGGCGCACTCGGCCTCGGCCTGGGCATCGGCGCCACCCTGCGGGCGAAGCGGGTGACGGCCGCCGCACGTGGAGGCGAGAAGGCATGAGGCGGTTCGTAGCCGCGACCATGTTGGCCGGCCTGGCGTTCGTCGGGCTGGCCACCCCGGCCCTCGCGCACAACTCGTTGGTGGACTCCAACCCCAAGGACAAAGTGGCCTTGGAGTCGGGCCCGCAGACCATCACGCTCACGTTCGACCAGCCGGTCCAGGGCGGCGAGGGGATCAACACGATCTCCGTGCTCGACCCGCAGAACAACCACTGGGAAGCGGCTCCGCCGCAGGTGGAAAGCACTCAGGTGACCGCGCCGGTGCGGCCGCTCGGCCCGAGTGGCGTCTACCGCGTCGCGTGGCGGGTGCTGTCGGCCGACGGTCACCCCGTGCAGGGCGAACTGTCGTTCACGGTCAACAAAACGGGTGACGGCACGCCGTTGCCAGCGGAGGAACTGGCCAAGTTCAAGAACGGCGCGGGTACCGCCGCGCCGGGCGCGACCGACGAAAGCGGCGGGATCCCCACCTGGGTGTGGATCGTCGGTGCGGTGATTGTGCTCGGTGTCGGCATCGTGTTCGCGCTTCGTATGGGCGGTAAGGAAGACGACGCCTGATGAGCTCGACCCGGGCCACCGGTTCGCCTCGGTTCGCCCTGGTCAGTGTGCTGGTCGCGGCCGCGATCGTCGGTGTCCTCATTGGACTGACGATCACCGCGACCACCGCACTGCCCGGGTTGCCCGAGGCGGATGCGGTGGTCCGGTACGGCATCCCGGTCGTCCGGGTGCTGCTGGACATGGCCGCCGTGGTCACCGTCGGGCTTTCCTTGCTGCCCTTGCTGATCGGCTTCGACCGCCCGAAACTCGCCGAGGCCGTACTGGCAGGCACGCGCCGCGTGACTGTCGCAAGTGCACTCACGTGGGCGGTCACCGCGCTGGTCGCACTCGTACTGCAGACCGCCGAACTGCGACTGTCGCAATCGGTCACTCTCACCGCGATCTGGGACTACATCCGGACTGTCGGTGCGGGCAAGGCGCTCGTCGCGGTGTTCCTCTTCGCGATGCTGTGCGCTTTCCTCGCGGCCTGGACTGTCCGCAAAGGCGAGTCCGTACCCGCCGAGCTGCGTGCGGCCGCTGCGTTGTTCACGCTCCTGCCGTTGCCGGTGACCGGTCACGCCACCGACTGGTCATGGCACGACATCACGATGGTGTCGATGGAGCTGCACGTGCTCGCCGCGGTCACGTGGACCGGCGGGCTGGGCGCGGTCGTGGTCCTGCTGGCGGCGAACCGCACACTGCTGGCGCACGCGCTGCCGCGATTCTCCAAACTGGCTACCGCGTGCATCGTGGTCTCGGCGGTCACCGGACTGTTCAACGGAATCGCCGAACTGGTCCTCACGCCCGGCAGCTCGCTGTGGCGTGACCTCTTTGGAACGGGCTACGGCGTGCTCGTCCTGCTCAAGATCACCTGTGTTGTCCTGCTAGGACTGCTCGGCGCGAACATCCGGTGGCGGCTGCTGCCGGGCATCTTGCGGCACAAGCGGACCGCGTTGGTCACATGGGCCACGGCTGAACTGGCGATCATGGGCCTGGCCTTTGGCTTCGCCGTCGTGCTCACCCGCGCGCCAGTGGCGTGATCATCCGCCGTTCGTCGCAAGTGGAGATTTATGTGGCGGCCGTCACGTCCGCCGAAAAAGCCCGCGAAAATCCAAAGAGTCGAGCGGTCAGTCCTGTTCGGTGAACTGCGCCGGCTCGTACGGTCGGCGGAGTTCGGAAAGCCGCTGCATGGTCGCCGCCCCGCGCTTCTCGAGTTCCTTGCGGGTGATCCAGCCCGCCGCGAAATGCCGGTAGCTCTGCGCCAGCATCACGAGTTCGGCCAGATAGTCCGCGGCCCGGCGACGACTGTCCTCAGGCAACCGGGACACCAGGGCAAGCTGAGCTTCCACCACTTCGTCCAGCACTTGGGCGGACCGCAGCGCGCGCTTGACGCGCCGACCATCACCGACTGTCCTGCTCAGCAGCCCCAACACCGTGATCAATCACCTCTTGGTGAGCGAAACTCGACGAGAACTTGAACACAGAGTAGCCGATACCCCGGTCGGGGCAACGGCCGACATCTGTCGAGACAGGATTCGCTCAGCGAGGTCCCGGCGTTACCGCCATTCAGGTGTATCGGGCCCACCGTGCGCGGGTGTCCCCACGCCGGAAATCACCGAGACGGCGCATCAGCTCCGGCCGGACCTCGGGGTTGCTGCGCACACTCGGCAGCACACTCGTGATCAGCTTCAGCTCTCTGACCTCACGCAACACCCGGAAGCCGCTCCATCGGGTGACGTCAAAACCGTACGCCCGAACAATCTCACGGTACGTACGCGCGGGCTCGCCGAAGCGGCCGACACCGACCGCCACAGGTGTCAGATCCCACTCCGGCGGACCGAACGAAGTGGAATCGAAATCACACAACACCGGCCCGTCCGGCGACGGGATCAAGTTGCCCAGATGCGCGTCCCCGTGCAGGACCGCGGGCGGCAGTTCGAATTCCAGACCGGCGAGCTCTTCGGACAGTCGCTCGCACGTGTCCAACAGGAACTGGTGGTCGTCGTCGCTGATGTCCTCGGCGTCGTCGATCCGCTTGAGCACGTCGTCGAGGGGATCCCACGCGGGCAGGTCGAACGACGGCGGCGCGAGGCTGTGGATCCGCTTCAGCAGCTCGCCCAGGTCGCGGCCACGAGGCTGACGGCCGCCGTCCGGCACGACATCCCAAACCGTCGCCAGGTGTTCACCTGCCCGTACCGGTTGGGTGACGCCCGCCAGCAGCCGTACGGACGGAATCTCGTGCTCGGCGAACCACGCGGCGACCCTGACGACCTTCTCGACCCGGTGCCGCAGCGCGTGTGATCCGACGATCCGGACCACCGCGGTATCCCCGACCAGGCGATATACCGCGTTGTTGGTGAATCTGAGCAGCGTGGCACCCGTGGCTTGCAAGCCGATCTGGTCGCAGATCAGCGTCAACGCGGCGGCGAGGCTGTCGCGACTGAACCGTCCCTCGGATGTGACCATGGAACCGGTTCGCGGAGGCTCCGCCTGCTCACGCGTCCGCGTCGAAGTACTTGTTGAGCGCGTCGGAGAGTTCACGGGCTTGGCTGTTGTTGCGGCGCTTGTCCGCCTCCTGCTTCAGCGGCCGCATGCGGTCCTTCGCACGGCCCGAAGTGAGGTTCTCGGCCAGCTCGACCGCGGACCGGCCGACCTTGGCACCGTGGTCGATGTCGCCCTCGATCAGGTGGTTGGTGGCAAGCGCACTGAGGTTGAAGGTCTTACTGCGGGCCATGTCGTCGCCGTAGGCGTCGATCGCCCGCTGCAATGCCGGGATCGCGTACTTCGTGTGCTTGGTGTCGACCTCTTGGGCGAGCACCGTGTGCACGGTGCCGATCATGGCGTGCACGTCGGTCTCGGTGAAGAACTTCACCCAGGTCTCGGCGCCGTCGAGGTCGGCACGGGCGAACTCGTCACGCGTCCGGCCGAGCAGCTTCATCGTCTGCTCCCGTTGGCCCATCATCGCGTAGGCCCACGCCTCGTTCGCGCAGAGCACGGCCACCGCCAACTCCGAGCCGGAGTTCTGCGCCGCGATCTGACCGAGCGAGAAGATCTTGAGCGCGTCGTTCGGCGCGCCGTTGTGCAAGTAGACCCGGCCCATCCGGTAGAGGATGTTGGCCACCAGCGGCTCGCTGCGGCCCTCTTTCGCCAGCTCAAGGCCCTTGCCGAAATGGTTTCGGGCGGAGTCGAGCAGTCCGATGTCGAACGACGTCCAGCCTGCGAGATTGTGCAGGTCAGCCAGTGCGACGTGCAGTCTTTGCTTGACCACGTCGGTCGCCGATGCCCCCAGCATCTGCTGACCCCACGACAGTTGCGCGATCACGGCGTCGCGGCAGGAGCCGCCGCCGTACTGGTAGTCCAACGAGCGCAACGCCCTGGTAGCGGCCTCAACCTGGCGCACATCCGTCATGCCGATCCGCCCGGGTGCCGGAGTCTGGATCGGGTTCGAGACCCACGGCCCGGAGTCCGCGCCGAACACGTTCGCGCCCATCGTGACGGCCGCGGCGTGCGCGAGGAACTTCCGACGCTTCACCGACTCTGCCTCCTCGGGGGTCTGGTCGTCGACCGTGGCGACGACACGGACCCGTGTCTCCTCGTCATATGCGAGGCCCATGTAACCCCTTGGAACGCCCAAGCCGGCGGCGATCCTCGCGAGTACGTCATAGGCCATGACCTGGCGACCTTTGAGGATCTCCGATACCTCGGACTGCGACTGGCCGGTCTGTGCGGCGATCTGCCGCTGCGAGATGCCGTGCTTTCGCAGCAGCCGGTAGACCTGACTGATCTCCCTCGCGGCAAGCGCTGCCCGCATGTCCGGTTTCTCCCAGACGTCGGCGGTTACCACAGCACCTTGTGACCCGGTGGAGTTCACTCGCGCCCCCTTGCAGTCCGTTGGGCGTCAACCGCAGAGTAAACACATTGCGGCAGGGCCGAGAAGTAGCGATCGGTCAGGCTGATCGGTCGGGCCGAAGTCCGCTGACCGCTTATCGTGAAACCTTGCCCGATCAGCTCACCACCACCCCGTTCGAGTTTGCCACGTACCAATCTAGTTTCTGGTAAGCATTCGAGCACGGAGGGAAACTTCTGATCGTGGACCTGGTCGGCTCGACGGTGACACGCCCCGCCCCCGCGCCCTCACCTGCACCGCAGGGAGAGTCGCAGGACACCCCTGGCCTCAGAGATCTGACCGGCTCGTTCTCCGGCCGTCAGGTTTGGCACATCAGCTGCGGAGACGTCATCAACCGCGATCGCTGTCTCACCGTGCTGGTCAACGACCAGAACAAGGTGGTGCTCGTCGGACCTCCCGGCGAGACCGCGGTCCTGTCTTCCGGCCAGCTCGGCCAGCTGCGGGACGCCCTACGAGAAGCCGCCGAGCAGGCGGAAAGGTGACGGTGACGCTCCCGTGGACGAGATACTCGGCCAGGTTTTGCGCAATGCGGTGTGGGAACGCCTTGACATGCTCTCCGAGCTGGCAACCCGCGCAGACGCCCCGTCCCTGCTGTCCGTGGCCCGATCCGAGCTGCCCCGCCTGACCGAAGGCTGGCGCGCGATGCTCTCGGCCCACGAGCCCGATGAGCGAGGCAACTGCCCTACCTGTTCGTCACGGTGGCGCCAGCAGAAGGCGCCGTGCTCGGTCTGGCGTGCGGCCTACGAGCACCTGGTAGCCGGCGGTCTCGCTCCAGCAGGAGGCAGGCACGTCCGCAGGGCCAACTCCTCCCCGCGCCGTGTGGTGGCCGGCGCCCGATAGACCGGCGGTCCGGTTCGTCCGTCCCCCCGAGCGAGGCGAACCGGACCGTCATCCAAGGCCCCGCAGGCCGGCGTTCTAGCACTCCCCCTCCCCCCGACAGCGTCGGCCTGCGGCTCCCAATCACAGCGCGCCGCATGAGCAAGCGAGCGAAGCGAGCAGCGCGAATCCGGCGAGACGTGACCGCGCGTGTCTGCCATTGCGGCGCGGGAGTTGATCCGTCCGCGGCGGACAGCGAAAACCAACCCAGCTGGTAGCGAGTCGGATGGATAACTCACGCCTGCGGCAATGGCGGACACGCGGTAATTCATCCCACCCAACCACGCTGGAGACCCCACCTCCGCGATCTCACCCTGCCGCAAAGTGCAACTCACGGTGCTCGAGTGGTGGACACACGCTGCCGCAAAGGTGGACACGCGTGGCCCACCCCACCATTTCGCTAGGTCGCGGATTTGATTCGGGTCAGCAGGAATCCCGCGATCACGGTCGCGAGTGCGGAAGCTCCGAACAGGCCCGCGTAACCAAGACCGGCCAAGATTCCCGGGGCGATGAGCGGCGCGAAAACCTGCGGCAGCGAATTGGCGATGTTCACGACCCCAAGGTCTTTGGCACGGTCAGCGGCGGCAGGCAGCAATTGGGTGAGCAGCGCGAGCGCGACCGCCCAATAGATTCCGAATCCCGCGCCCAGCAGCGGACCGGCGATCAGTGACGCGGTCCACGTCGGCCAAATCACCAGAACGAGTGCGGCGGCAGCCATGAAACCCGCTGCTACCAGTACGTACGGCTTGCGGCGACCGGACGTGTCGGACAGCTTGCCTGCCACCAGCGCGCCAACGACCAACGCGATTCCGTAGCCCGCCATCAAGATCAGCAGCGAGCCTTCCGGGTCTTCGCGCTTGACCTCGTCCTTGAGGAAGAACAACAGGTAGAACGTGCCGAGCGCGTTGCCGAGGTTGACCATGAAGTGGCAGCCCCACATCCACGCGAATCCCGGGTGCTCACGCGGCGAGATCCACAGGTCCAGCTTCGTCTTGCGGACCAGTTCCTTCGGCAGCACGGCATCCGGCGTGAACAGCACGAACGCGGCGGCGCCGAGCAGCGTCACGACGGCACACGCGAGGTAACCGGCGACAAGCCCGGTGACGATGGACGTCACCAGAACAGCACCGAGGACGGTGCCGAACATCTGGCTGATCCCGACGAATCCACCCGTTTGCGCACGCTGGTCGACCGGGACACGGTCAGGAATCGCGGAGATGAGGGTGGCCAGCATGGCGTTCAGCCCGACCTGGACAAGGCACCAGCCGAGCACCATCACCACGACATTGCCCGCCAGAGCAAGCACCACGAGCCCGACCGCGCCGACGACCGCGCCGCCGATGGTCCACGGATGGCGTCGGCCAAACCGTGACGTGGTCCGGTCGGACAGCAGCCCGGCCAACGGGTTCGCCACAAGCGCGACCAAGCCACCGGCCCCCATGACGATGCCGAAGACCAGTTCCTTGTCGGCGGCGTCGAGCAGCTCGGCCTGCTGCGGCAACAGCACCTGGATCGGTGCGTAGATCGCCAGCCACAACCCGAGGTTCGCCAGGAACAGCAGGGTGATCCAGCCGGCGCGAACCCGTTGGACGGGCTCGGATAAGGCGGTGGTCAACGAGCGCCTCCGATCACGCCGCGGTACCAGTGGAACGAATCCTTGGGCGTCCGCGAGAGGGTTTCGTAGTCGATGTGGACCAGGCCGAAGCGCGGCTGGTACCCCTTCGACCACTCGAAGTTGTCCAGCAACGACCACACGAAGTAGCCGCGCACGTCGACACCCTCGGACATCGCTTTCTCCAGCGCCGCAAGGTGTTCGGTGTGGTAGTCGATGCGCTGCCGGTCGTGCACGCCATCGAAGCTGCAGCCGCTTTCGGTGATGTAGACGGGCGGCAAGGCGTCGCCATAGCGGTTCTTGAGCGTGCTGAGGAACTCACGGAGACCGTCTGGGACGACCGGGGAATCGTTGGTGGTCAACGGATATCCCTCGATCGGCCGAAGCTCGAACGGCAGCGGGTTGCCCTCGCCGGGCTTCGCGACGCCCTGGGGTTCGTAGTAGTTGACGCCGTAGAAGTCCAGTGGGGCGGCGATTTTCGGCAAGTCGTCGGCGTAATCGCTTGGCAGGTAAGGAATTACCTCATCGGGATACTTCCCGGTGAGGACCGGGTCCGAGTACATCCAGTTGATCACGGCGCCGAGGTGCCGGGCGGCGGTCAGGTCGCCTTCGTCCTGACTGGCCGGCCAAACCGGACTGTGATTGTTCGCCGTGCCAACGTTTTTCGCCCCGGCGGCCCGAAGTGCACTGACCGCGAGGCCGTGCGCGAGGTTCTGGTAGTGCGCCGCGGGCATGGCGTCGAAGAGCAGAGCTTTGCCGGGCGCGTACTCGCCCAAGGCGTAACCGAAGAGCGTCTCCACCATCGGTTCGTTGAGCGGAATCCACATCTCCACCCGGTCGCCGAGGCGTTCACCGAGGATCTGCGCATACTCCGCGAACCGCTCCGCAGTGTCCCTGACAAGCCAACCACCGTTGTCTTCCAACGGTTGTGGCGTGTCCCAGTGGTACAGAGTAGTCACCGGCGCGATGCCGGCCTCGCACAGCGCGTCCACAAGGTTGTCGTAGAAGTCGAGCCCCTCGACGTTGACCTCGCCGTGGCCGGTCGGCTGAATCCGCGGCCACGCGACCGAGAACCGGTACGCCTTGACACCGAGCTCGACCATCAACGCGACATCCTCGGGGAAGCGGTTGTAGTGGTCACACGCGATGTCGGCGTTCTCCCCATTGCGGACTTTGCCCGGTGTAGCGCAGAACGTGTCCCACACCGAGACGCCTCGCCCACCCTCGCGCGTCGCACCCTCGATCTGGAAAGCCGACGTGGACACACCCCACACGAAGTCGTCCGGGAACGCCATCGCCACCCCTTCTCCGGCCGAATGTGAAATTCGTTCGGATACTAGATGCGATGTCACTCACACGCCAGCGGCGGATTCACGGCAAGATAGGTGCTGAGCAGAGGAGACACTTGTGGCGAGTCCGACCCCACTGAGGCGCAAGCCGGTACAGCAACGCAGCACGAAGCGTGTCGAGCAGATGCTCGAGGCCTGCGCGGCACTCATCGAAGAGGTCGGCTACGACGGAGTCACGACAACCCTGATCGCCGAGCGCGCAGGCGTCGCCGTCGGCTCGCTCTACCAGTTCTTCCCGGACAAACGAGCCGTCGTCCGAGAGCTCACCCGCCGCAACCTCGAGCACTTCCTGAAGGTCGTCGGCGAACGCTTCGAAACGACCTATGTGGACCACTGGTGGGACGCGGTGGACCTGGCGATCGACATCTACGTCGACATGCACCGGACGATTCCCGGCTTCAGCAAGCTGCACTTCGGTGACGTGGTGGACCTCGAACTGCTCGACGACGGCTCAGGCAAGCACAACAACGAAGTGGTCTCCGAGCGGCTCACCGAGATCGTGGCGTCCAAGGCCGGCCTGCCCGCCGAGGACCTGATCCTGCCGATCACCATCGCCGTCGAAGCCACCGACGGCATCCACAAGCTCGCGTTCCGCCGCGACCCAAGCGGCGACCAGACAATCATCGACGAGGGCAAATACCTGCTCAGGCAATACCTGTCCAGCAAGGTCGGCAAGTAGCACCCGCTCCGCCACCAACCGCCGCCCATGCCGGAACCCGGCCCGCGAACTGTCCCGTTTCCTGCGCATCGCAAACCCTCGACCAGCCAGGCGCTGTGACGACCGGTAAACCCAGGCCCTGTCCGCCGCCCACCCCCAGGACATCCCCACCCAGGGCATCCCCCACCGCTCCCGGGGGGCGACCCCGACGGGGACTGTCCGTGATCTTGTGGGTGGTGGGTGATCTTGGCCATGCTGGAGCGGTTGCTCCGGTCGGAAAGGATCCAGGTTGGCAGGCAAGGACTCGG
>JOAA01000069.1 GCA_000720375.1 Rhodococcus rhodnii
ACTACGTTCCTCATCGGTCAAGACCACGGGCTCAAGTTTCGGCGTCGGCACCACCGCAGCATACCGACCAACAACGAATTATTGACTCAGGACACTAGCAGCTACCAACCGTGACCCTGCAGTCGGAACAGAACACAACACACAGCACTCGATACGCTGCGCCCAAGCCGTACACCCGGCTGCACTCTGAATACAACACACAACGTTCAACACTCAGCGCACTCTGCGCCCGCGCCCGGCTGCACTCTGAATGCAGAACACAACACTCAGGGCCCAACCGCAGCAACGCATCACCGCCAACCAAGTGCACACAACCAGCTACCGCCGCCCCTGAACTCTGCATTCAGAACACAGCACTCAGCGTTCGACATTCAGGTTTCGCACCGTCCGGCCTTCAGCTGCACTCTGTATTCAGCATGCGGACACTCGACCGCGGCGTCCCCCAAAACCGCACCCGTTGATCAAGCCCGGTAGCTGAGGTCGGCGGTCTTCATCGAGTCCGGTTTGACTCGCAGCCAGACTATCCCGGACGCCGCGGGATCGTCATGCAGGTACCAGCGAAACCGTGCGTCCCAAAGGGTTTCATCGTCGCCAAGATAGCGAGAAAGCTTCCGGAACCCCCGCGGCACATCGAACGGCAAGATCTCACCACGCCCCCGAGCGACTACCTGCCTGACGGTCCCCGTGACAAGGTCGCACTCGTCGACGACCAGTGCGACGGCCGGATCGGCCAAAACCCGGCGCGGCAACTTGGTCCAAGGACCACTGAGGATCCAGAAAGCGTTGTCCTCCCAGAGAAACCATACCGGCCGGACGGTCGGACCATTGGTCGCGACCCGGGCGACGAGCGGCCGCGCCAAAAAGGCCTCGACATCGAACGAGTACGTCACATCCCGGCCCGCCAGCGGCGCACCTCACCATCGATGAGCTCCACCGAACCAAGCTTACGCATGTACTGAAGATGCGCACAGGTTTCCGCGACCGCGCTGCGCCGCATGACCCCGCGAACATTCTCCCAACCACGCGACCAGGTCAAACGCTCGGTGATCTGCCAAGCAGTGGACTCACCATTGGCCCGCAAAACCGAAGAAATCTCGTCACACCGTTCTTGGTGGTGCTTGATCAGAGCGAGGGTCCGGCGCGCGACTCCCTGGAACCTGTACTCATGCGCGGGCAGAACCTCGGCGGAGTCGTAAGCCGCAATGCGTTCCAGAGAAGCGATATAACTCGACAACGGGTCATCATCGCCAACCATCATCCCGATGTTCGGGCTGATCCGGGGCAGAACGTGGTCGCCGGTCAGCAAGACCCCGCGAACCGAGTCGTACAAACAGATGTGGCCCGGCGTATGCCCGGGTGTCCACACTGCACGCATCGTGCGGGATCCATGGGGGACGACATCGCCGTCGGACAACAGGATGTCCGGCAGTGACAGTTCCATGAACGGCTTGATGGCGTCCGGGCTGAACGACAGCTTCCCCGCGACATCCGCAGGCACGCCTGAGGAACGAAGCCAGTCCTTGTCGAACGAGTCCGGCGTCGTTTCGGCCAGACGGACCGGCAAGACTTCACGCTCCGCCGGGTGCATCGCTATCCACGCACCGGATTCCTGCTTCAGCCGCCCGCTCAGGCCATGATGGTCCGCGTGGATGTGCGTCACTACGACACCGACCACATCGGACACGGAAGCGCCCGCGACCGCAAGGCCCGCAACCAAAGCGTCCCACGTCTCGGTCGCGAACCAGCCGGGGTCGACCACCACGACGCCGGAATCCGACACCGACAAGTACGTGATGGTGTAGCGCAACGGGTTGTGCGGGATCGGCACGGGCACCGACCACAGGTCGCTTCTGACCCGTTCAACCGGTGGCAACTCCTTGCGCTTCCACGCTTCCCACTGCCCCTGTGCGCTCGGCTCGGCCGGAACGGTGCTCATGCGACGATTTCCGACAGCGCACGCAACGTCGGTACGTCCGTGTTCACCAGCAACGACGTCACCACGCTTTCCCGCCACGCGGATAGTTCGTCCCGGATTTTGGCCAGTGGTCCGACCAACGCGATGTCCTCGACCATCCGGGTCGGCACCGCCGCGACCGCTTCCGCCTTGTGGCCGTCCAGGTAGAGTTCCTGGATCTTCTGGCATTCGGCCTCGTAGCCGAGCCGCACGAACACGTCGAAGTGGAAGTTCGCGCCCTTCGCGCCCATTCCGCCGATGTACAGCGCGAGCATCGGGCGCACCCAGTCGGCCGCCTTCTCCACGTCGTCGTTCATGATCACCGGCAGGAACGCGGGCACCTCGAACGTGTCCCAGTCACGCCGCGCGCCCGGCCGGGAGAAGCCTTCCTGCAACGCCGTGCGGAAGAAGTCGTTGCTGCGCGGGGAGAAGAACATCGGCAGCCAGCCGTCGGCGATCTCCGCCGCCAGCGCCACGTTCTTCGGCCCCTCCGCGGCGAGGTAGATCGGGATTTCCGTCCGAAGTGGATGCACTGTGGACTTCAGCGGCTTGCCGAGTCCGGCGCCGCCTTGGTACGGCAACTGGAAGAACTTCCCTGAGTACTCGACTCGTTCGCGTGCGACGACCTTGCGCACGATGTCGATGTACTCACGGGTGCGGGCGAGCGGCTTGGGATACGGCTGCCCGTACCAGCCCTCGACCACCTGCGGCCCGGACGCGCCGATGCCCAGCACGAACCGTCCACCGGACAGATGGTCCAACGTCAGCGCGGCCATCGCGGTGGCCGTGGGCGTACGCGCGGACATCTGCAGGATGTTGGTGCCGAGCCGCACGGTCTTGGTGCGCGAGCCCCACCACGCCAGCGGTGTCAAGCAGTCGGATCCGTACGCCTCCGCGGCCCAGATCGAATCGAGGCCCAGCCGTTCTGCCTCGGCGATGGTCTCCTCGACGCCCGCGGGCGGACCCGATGACCAGTAGCCGGTGTGGAATCCGAGCTTCACGCGCGCCTCCCGCTACTCAATTTGTTGACTAATCATATCCTTGAGTATCATCTTCACAAGAGACGGGAGACACATGGCACTTCGGCACGCTCTGCTGGCAGCGCTGCTGGACCGCGAGCTGAGCGGCTACCAGCTGAGCAAGCTGTTCGACCTCGGCGCGTCCTCGTTCTGGCACGCCTCCTCCCAGCAGCTGTACGCCGAACTCGGCAAACTCGAGGCCGACGGCCTGCTCACCGGGCACGAGGTCGTCCAGCAGGGCCGCCCGAACAAGCGCGTGTTCGCTCTCACCGACGCTGGCCGCGACGAGCTCAGCCGGTTCACCGGCGCCCCGACCAAACCCACGTCGATCCGCGACGACCTGATGGTCAAGGCGTACGCCGAACAGGCCGCCGACGCCGAGACGCTGATCAAGCAGCTGGCCGACCGGGCCGCGCAGTCCCGGGCGAAAGCCGAATTCCTCGGCTCCCAGCTCGAGAAGCTGCGCGGCGACAAGTCAGAAGCGGACTACCTCGCGTCGGCCGACAACGTCGGTCCGTACCTGGCAGGCACGCGCGGCAAGATGTACCACGAGGACCAGGCCGAGTGGTGCGAGTGGGCCGCCGAGATCCTGCGGTCCCGTCAACGGTAAAGCCCACTCGCTACAAGCCCACGACATCGGCCAATCTGCCAACTTGGTCGATATCGGGCGACCAGCAGTAGAACACCACTTCGTCCGCGCCGAGATCGCTGAATGCGGTGACCGTGTCACGAATCTGGCCCGGGGTGGTCAGCAGTCGACCGAGCACCCACGGGGCGTCTTTTCCGTAGTAGTCCGCGATGTTCTGCCGCGCCGAGTCCACAGCGGACCCCAGAGCGACGTTGACCTGAGCGACAAGCCGAGGCGCGCCGGCACGGCCAGCCGCCGACCATGACTCGCGGACCGAGTCGAAGAGACGTCCGCACCATTCAACAGGTGCCGCGGCGAGGAATCCGTCTCCCCACCGCGCGACGCGTTCCAATGCCGGTGGCCGGAAAGCACCGAACAGCACTTCGGGACCGCCGGGCCGGAATGGCTTCGGGCCGATCGGGCCTACCTCGGCCGTGAAAGGTGAACCCGACCAGATTCGACGCATCTCGGACATTTGCATGTCGAGGCGACGACCGCGAGTACGAATGTCCGTCTCCGCGGCGAGGTGGTCGTCGACCCGTCCACCGACGCCAAGACCGAGCGTGAAGCGACCGCCGGAGATCCGGTCGAGTGTCGCGGCCTGCTTGGCCAGCAGCGCGGTGGAACGCAAGGGCGCCAACAGAACCTCGGTCTGTACGCGGATACGCGTTGTGGCGCCGGCGATCGCGGCCAGCGTGACCAGCGGTTCGGGGTTGTCGTACACGAGCCGGTCCAGCAGACCGAGTGTGCAGAACGGGCCATCGTCGGCAAGACGGGCCCAAGCGAGCAACGATTCGAGGTCTGCGATGGGCAGACCAAGACCAACGTTCGTCAAGATCGATCCTTACAGAGGGTATGCGACAGTGCTGCCGCCCCTCTGACGCCTGATCAGGCGTTGCTCTTCATCTGCGGCGTACGTCTCAAAAGAGCGTGATCTTCAGAGTGCGTTCACCATAGCGCGGTGCTCCGTGCCCGGTACACTCGATTTCGCTGGGGCTGGACACTAGGGGACACAAAGTGGAACGGGAGAAATCCGACCGGCCCGACGCTGCGCACAACCAGCCGAACGCGATCCGCGTGCAGCGAGATCCGATCGCCGCCGCGGGCAATCAAGCGATCACCGGCATGATCGAGCGCGCCGCGATGAGCCCGGACGAAGCCAAGGCGATCCTCGGCGTCAAGCTGCACGCGGCCATCGGCGGCGGCGCGTCGCGCAGTGACGACGTCGTGCTGGCGATGAACTCGATGCACGTCAAATGGTTCCTCACCAACGAGCAGTATGACCGTACCTATCGGGCACTCGCCGCCCAGAGTCTCGATCCGGGTTCCGGCAGCAGCCGGACCATTGAGGACGGTCTGATTCCCGATTTCCTGGACGGTCTGGTCAAAGCGCGCGCGGCCACCCCCGCGCCGCAGCCTCGTGGTGACAAAACCGCCGCGCAGAACCACATTTCGGGCGCACACGACGCTGAACTGCTCGCCAACGGCGGCGAAGCGGAAATCATCTCGGCGCGCACACGGCGTGCGGAACTGACCGCCCTTGGCACCAAGCGGAGCAAGGAACAGGACGACGAGCTGTTCCGGTTGTCCGCGTTCCTCACCCCGGATCGGAACAACGCCTTGCTGCGTGCGGCCGAAGCCCGGGCGCTGGCGGACATCAACGTCACGCAGGAAGAATGGTTCGCCGACATCGTCACCGTCAGTTTTCTCGGCAAATCGGTGCAAGTGCACAAGATTCTCGCCGAGAAGCTCGCGGCGGCGGAGCAATCCCTTGCCGGCCAACAGACTCCGGCAGGTGGCTGGGCGCGGGAACTGAGCGGCCTCCGTCCACCGGGATCGGGCCTGCACGGTCTCGGCCTTGCCATTGACGTGAACGCGTCGACGAACCCGTTCATCTTCAACGCGGCGTCCAATGAGGCCGATCCGAAACAGCAAAGCGAGAAGAGCATCGTCCGCGGCATCATCGACCGCGCGGTGTTGCTGATCGAGCAGAAGGCCCCGGACACGGAGAAATTCCAGGAGCGGCCGGGCGGGAAAGACGCTCACGAGCGGGCCGAAGCCTCGTACGACAAGCTGGCCGAAGCCTCGGAGGCGATGCGGGAGTACTTCGCCCTCGGCGCCAAGGAACGCCGCACCGAACTCGAGGAGAAGGTGGCTGCCCTGGGCGCCGCGGATGCCAAGAAGCGCACGGCCGACCAATGGGCGAAAGCGATCGCGGAGGACCGCAGGAAACTCCCGGCCATCAGCGCGAGCAAGGACTGGAGCAAGCCGGAACAAGGTTTTCTCGACCTGGACAAGCGCCTCGTCCTAGCGATGGTCGACGCGGGCCTGACCTGGCTGGGTGACGACACCATCGGCGGCGGCCGCGACATCATGCACTTCGACACGCGGGGATCGGGCCCGATCAACCACCTCTACGGCCTGAGCTCGAACGGAACGTGGGAAAAGAAGGCGTTGACCAAGGGCCATTGATCGCTGACCTGGGAATCTGGCAATTTCCTCCGCCTGCCGCAGGGTGGCGCGCGCCGGGTGGCCACCGCAAGATTTTGCGAACGCCCGTGAACCCAGGAGGCCCTGCGTGATCCGAAGCAGATTGTCCGTTTCGCTGGCCCTTGCGGTCGCGTTGAGCTTTGTCGTGCTGTCGCCCGGCACGGCCGGTCCATCGTCGAGCGCGCCCCAGCGAACCTCGGCCGAGTACCAGGTCGAAGGCGTGAAGACGAGCAAGCAGCGCAGCCGGATCGCCTCGACCGGTGCCGCCGTGACGTACGTGGAGCACGGCGTCGTGGGCATCACCGCGACGCCCGACGAAGTCGAGCAGATCAAGCAGCTCGGGTTCAGCGTGCGCTCGCAGGCCGCGCCGACCCAGCCCGACACGGGCATCCTGGACTTCCCGCCAGCCGACTCGAAGTACCACAACTTCACCGAGCTCACCGCCGAGGTGAACGCGGCGGCGGCGAACTTCCCGGCGATCGTGTCCAAGCAGGTGATCGGCAAGTCCTACGAGGGCCGCGACCTGATCGCGATCAAGATCTCCGACAACGCCGCGACCGACGAGGCCGAGCCGGAGGTCCTGTTCACCGCGCACCAGCACGCGCGTGAGCACCTGACCAAGGAGATGGCGCTCTATCTGCTCAACCAGCTGACCACCGGTTACGGCTCGGACCAGCGGATCACCAACATCGTCAACTCACGGGAGATCTGGCTGCTGCCGGACCTCAACCCGGACGGCGGCGAGTACGACATCGCGACCGGCTCGTACCGGTCGTGGCGCAAGAACCGGCAGCCGAACGCCGGATCGTCCAATGTGGGCACTGACCTGAACCGCAACTGGGCCTTCAAGTGGGGCTGCTGCGGCGGTTCGTCCGGCAGCACGGGCAGTGAGACCTACCGCGGCCCGGCACCGGAATCCTCCCCTGAGGTCAAGGCGTTCGCCGACTTCGTCCGCGGCCGCAATGTCGGTGGCGTGCAACAGATCAAGACCGGCATCGACTTCCACACCTACAGCGAGCTCATCCTGTGGCCGTACGGCTACACGTATGACGATCTCGCACCGGGAATGACCGCCGACGATCAGTCCACGTTCGCCACGATCGGCCGGAACATGGCCGGTACCAACAACTACACGCCGGAGCAGTCGTCCGATCTGTACATCACGGACGGGTCGATCGACGACTGGCTGTGGGGTGACCAGAAGATCTTCGGCTACACGTTCGAGATGTACCCGAAGGGCGCCAGCGGCGGCGGTTTCTACCCGCCCGACGAGGTGATCGACCGGGAGACGGCCCGCAACAAGGAGGCCGTGCTGCAACTGCTCGAGATCTCCGACTGCCCGCAGCGCGCGATCGGCAAGGAGCAGCAGTACTGCGGCACCACGCCGCCGCCGGGGCCTGGCCCGTACGAGAACGCGACCGACGTGCAGATCCCGGACGCCGGATCGGCCGTGACCAGTTCCATCGCGGTGGCCAACCGGGACGGCAACGCGCCGGCCGCGCTCAAGGTGGCCGTGGACATCAAGCACTCATACCGCGGTGACCTGGTGATCGACCTGGTCGCACCGGACGGCACCACCTACCGCCTGAAGGGCGCGAACTCGGGTGATTCGGCGGACAACGTCAACCAGACGTACACCGTGGACGCCTCCGCGAAGGCCGCGAACGGCACCTGGCAGCTCAAGGTGCAGGACATTTATTCGGGTGATGTCGGATACGTCGATCTGTGGCGGCTGACCTTCTAAGGTCTTCACCAGGGGAAAGGCCACTCGCGCCGGACATCCGGCTCGGGTGGCCTTTTTCTGACCGCTAGTCCGTTCGGGCGACTGCCTTGCACCGCCCAGCGGAACACTGCTACTCATCAGTAGGTATGCGATCCGACAGCGTTGAAGCGCAAGCGGTCGTCCGCCAACCACCCGCTCAGGTGTGGCAGGTGATCAGCGACCCGGAGTTGTACCCGCGCTATGTCCGCGGGTTGAGCTGGTGTGAGCGCCTGACGCCACATCAGGGCCGTGGTGCGCGGTATTTGGTGCGCGTCGGATATGAGGACGAGGTCGAGCTGCTGATCTACCGGCAGGACGAGCACCTGGTGTGGTCCAGCGTCCGGCGGCAGACGCACCGGCTGTCGATCCAGCTCAAGCACACACCCAAGGGCGGCACCGAGATCTCCGTCCTGCTCTCGTTGCGGTCGGACGATCAGAACGTGACCGCACTGCGGCGCCGGATCGACGAAGCGCTGGCGCGTCTGCGTGATCATCTGGAGGGCGTACCCGCTGCGCTGCCACCCGAGCCGCGCGATCCTTCCTCCGCCCGCGGCTCGACCCTCAGCATCGCGAAAACGCTGGTCAAGGCCGGTGTTCTGACTCCTGCGCGACCCGATCGGACGTTGCGGCAGCTCGCGTCGCTGGCGCGATGGGGTGCGACGGTCGTCGGTGGTTATCAGGCTGCCGCGGCACGCGGCCCGAACGAGATCGCCTACTACGACGAGGACGGCCCGCGCACGTTCGCCGAGATCGACGAGCGCACGAACCGACTGGCCAACGCGTTGTCCCGATACTGGGTGGCCGCCGGGTCGAGGGTCGCGCTGATGTCCCGCAACCACGGCAGGATGGTCGAATCCTTTATCGCGTGCGGGAAACTCGGCGCGGACGTCGTGCTGATGAACACGGGCCTGGCCGCGAACCAGGTCGCCGAGGTCGTCCGTAACCACGATCCGGTTCTGCTGATGGCCGACGACGAGTTCGCGAGCCTCACGACGTACCTCCCGCCCGAGTTGCCGCGCATCCGGACGTGGGGCGAGCCGACCGGCTCCGGGCCGACGGTCGACGACCTGATCGCCAACGGGTCCCCCGAGAAACTCACGCCGCCCAAGCAACCCGGCCGGATCGTGGTGCTGACGTCCGGCACTTCCGGGCCGCCGAAGGGCGCACGCAGGCCGACACCACGAGGGCTCGGCGACGCGGCCGCCGTGCTGTCCCGAATTCCGTTGCGGGCCGGGGAAAAGATGCTCGTCGCCGCGCCACTGTTCCACACGTGGGGCCTGGCGGCGATGCAACTCGGCATGCCGCTGCGGGCAAGTTTGGTGCTACAACGTCGTTTCGATCCACAGGCGGCGTTGCAGGCGATCGAGAAGCACCGGGTCACGTCGATGTTCGCGGTGCCGATCATGTTGCAGCGCATACTGGATCTGCCGGAACGCGTGCGTTCCAACTACGACACCTCATCGTTGCGGGTTGTCGCGAGCAGCGGCTCAGCGCTGCCTGGACGGCTCGTTGAGCAGTTCATGGACGCGTTCGGCGACGTGCTCTACAACCTTTACGGCTCAACAGAAGTGTCATGGGCGACCATCGCCGACCCATCGGATCTACGGGCCGCACGGACCACAGCGGGCTTGCCGCCCAACGGGACACGCATCGGAATCCTTGACAGCGAAGGGTATCCGGCACCGCCAGGCTCAGTAGGACGGATCTTCGTCGGCAACGACATGCTGTTCGACGGCTACACCAACGGCGCGAACCTGGCATTGCGCCACTCGCTGATGGACACCGGCGACCGCGGCTATCTCGACGCCGACGGCCGGCTGTTCGTGGCGGGCCGGGACGACGAGATGATCGTGTCCGGCGGCGAGAACGTCTTCCCCCGGCCGGTCGAGGAGGCCCTGGCCGCCCTCCCCCAGATTCGCGAGGCAGCCGTGGTCGGCGTGCCGGACAACGAATATGGGCAGCGCCTGGCCGCGTACATCGTGCTCAAGCCCGGCGCCCACCTGGACGCCGACACCGTGCGGGGATACGTCCACCAGCGCCTCGCCAGGTTCGCGGTGCCGCGGGACGTGGTCTTCGTCGAAGCCCTGCCGCGCAACGCGACCGGCAAGGTGCTCAAGCGCGTGCTGGAAGACGGCCACTGGTAACTGTTGACGTATTGGTCTAGTCCACTCTACTTTGAATGTGGTTCGACCAAACCGCCGGCCAGGCGCGGGCTCAGCGGTTCCCTGCTGGGTGCGGTGCAGCGACGCACCGCGTCACCTACGGAGAACGCATGTCCAGAAGACTTCTGGCCCTAGCAAGCGCACTGGTCACAGCGCTGGCGTTAGTGACCGTCTCCCCGACAGCGACACCGACGGCCGAGGCCGCGCCGAACGGCAACGTCCTTGGCTACTTCGCCCAATGGGGCGTCTACCAGCGCAATTACCATGTGAAGAACATCAAGACGAGTGGTGCGGCGACCAAGCTCACCCACATCAACTACGCGTTCGGCAACGTCGTCAACGGCCAGTGCGTGATCGGCGACAGCTACGCCGACTACGACCGGTTCTACGACGCAGCGTCCAGTGTGGACGGCATCGCCGACACGTGGGACGCGGGCGCGTTGCGCGGCAACTTCAACCAGTTGCGCAAGTTGAAGCGCCTGCACCCCCAGATCAAGGTGCTGTTCTCGTTCGGCGGCTGGACCTGGTCCGGCGGCTTCGGCCAGGCCGCGCAGAACCCGACGGCCTTCGCGAACTCCTGCTACAACCTGGTCAACGACCCGCGCTGGGCAGGCGTGTTCGACGGAATCGACATCGACTGGGAGTACCCCAACGCCTGCGGCCTGACCTGCGACGCCAGCGGCCCGGAAGCGCTGACCCGGCTTGCCCAGTCACTGCGCAACCGTTTCGGCTCGTCGAAGCTGGTCACCGCGGCGATCACGGCCGACGCATCAGCGGGCGGAAAGATCGACAAGGCGAACTACGCGTCCGCGGCCCAGTACTTCAACTGGTACAACGTGATGACGTACGACTTCTTCGGCGCCTGGGCAGCCAGCGGCCCCACGGCACCGCACTCACCGCTGACGCCGTACACCGGAATTCCCCAGGCCGGTTTCACCACGTCCGAAGCCATCGCGAAATTGAAGGCGAAGGGCATTCCGGCAAGCAAGTTGTGGATCGGCATCGGTTTCTACGGCCGTGGCTGGAATGGCGTCACCCAAACCGCGCCAGGTGGTTCTGCCACAGGTGCGGCGCCGGGAACCTATGAAGCGGGAATCGAGGACTACAAGGTCCTCAAGACGCGTTGCCCGGCCAACGGAACCGTTGCGGGAACGGCATATGCCAAGTGCGGTTCGCAATGGTGGAGCTACGACACACCGTCGACGATCACCGGAAAGATGAGCTGGGCCCGTGGTCAGGGCCTTGGCGGCTCCTTCTTCTGGGAACTGTCCGGCGACACGACCAATGGCGAACTGATCACAGCCATGAAGAACGGCTGACCGGGGATAATCCAGGGGCGCGGCCACTCCAGCCGCGCCCCTGGCCCTACCAGGCGGAAATGGAACGGAAAGGTGACGCAAAGCGAAGGCGCGACTTTGCATGGGGTAGCGGCGCGCTATCCCATGCAAAATCGCGCCGCCCCAACCCGCTACGATGTGGAACGTCCCAGCCATAAACAAGCGTGGCTTCACGCCGTTGGCGGATAGATCCAAATGAGACAGTCGTGCCAAGTGTCGAGTTCCGGATCCTCAGCCGACCAGTCGCGGCAATGCCGGGCAAGACGTTGTTCGAAGCGGTAGCCGACCTGCCGGGCGAGACGCAGCGAGGGCTCGTTGCCGGGGTTGATCTCCAGCCAGATCCGCGGGACCCGCAAGGTCTGGTGTGTCCAGAGGGTGGCCGCTCGCACGGCGCGTGAGCCGATTCCCCGCCCTCGCTGTTCCGGCCTGATCCAGTAGGCCAGTTCGATGCTTGCCTGCTCGTCCGGCATCAGGCCGACCGCGCCCAGCAGATGCCCTTCGCGCAGAATCCCGATCGAGAACTGGCCGTGTTCCCACTGCGACAACGCCTGCTGTGCGTCGGTCAACGTGTAAGGACCGACCGGCCGCGCACCCCACAAGGATCGTCCCGTCTCCCCGATGGTGGCTTCGACCAGCAGCGGTGCGTCATCGACGGTCAGCACGCGGGCATCAAGCCCGGCACCCAGGTTCAGATCGACATCCATACCGCCCACTTTCGTCAACCCTGGCAACAAAAAACCGGGCGGACCAAATTGTCCGCCCGGTCATGAAGCCTTGAGATCAAGCCGCGTTGCTCGCTGCCGCGCAAAGGCGCCGCGCGGTCGCGATCACCGCGTAAGCCGATGGGAGCATCTGGTGTGGCCGAGGCTCGTTGATCCAGCGCCATCCCCCGTCGCCGGTTTCGGTCGGAACGACCGTGTACGCGCCTACCCCCGCGTGCCGCACTTCGTGCTCTGCCAGGCCTTCGACGATGTCCCCACGCATCATCGTCGCCGCCTGGGTCAGGAAGGTCCACCGCCCACCGTCCGGGTGTGCGATGACCGGGCCGGCCAGCATGGCGATGCCCAGTTGCTGGTTCACCTGATCCGCCAGGTCGGCAGGCATGGTGATCGCGTCGAGCACCTGACCGAGGGCCACGGCCAGCTGACGCTGACCGACCTGGACAGCCACCGGCCAGCCGAAGGTTTCCTCATAGTGGGCCCGGGCTGCGGCTAGTTCCCGCAGCCAGGCCGGAGCCGGTTGTGTCATCGTTGTCATTACTGATTCCCCTACCCCGTTCTTCGCCTGTTGCTCCATCTGAGCGATCCCCGAGCTCGCTGTCGTCCATGGTACGTCACCAAACGTGACGCTGAACACAGGATTAGGCCCCTAACTCCGGTTAGGGGCCCTTGCGGCAAAAGGGGAAGCGAATCCGCAGGTCAGGGAGGTATCATGCGCGGGCTTGGGCGACACGTCGGGCAGAGCGTTCGATGAATACCCCGAACAACACCCCGATGCCGGCCCACAGGATCAGCTGGGTTCCGAGCGAGGCCACGCGGAAGTTCCAGAGCAGGCTCGCCGGGAATCCATCGGGCACTTCGTTGACGACAGGCAGCACCAACACCGCCACCGCCACGACCACGATGTAGCCGAGCACGCCGGCCAGCACCGCGTTCCAGCTGCCCAGGCGCTCGGCGAGCCGCTTGCCGATCACAGTCGCCGCGATCGCCGCGACCACTGAGATCAGGACCATCACGAAGTACCAGGTCGTCCGCTGGTTGATGGTGTCGGGCTGGCCGACCGCAGGCGGATTGGACGGGTACTTCAAGAACGGCACCAGGAACACCGTGACAAACGCGCCGATTCCCAGCACGCCCGCGGTCGCGCGAGCGCTGAGGTTGCCGACACGGCCGTACGCGAAGGCGAAAGCCAGGGCGAAAAGCCCGCCGAGCGCCAGGCCGTACGCACCCGTTGCCACCGCGAGACCGAGGGTGCTCTGCACGCCGCGGCTGACGACGACCGCTTCCTCGCCGCCGTGGTCGTGACCCGCCCCGGCCTCCTCGACCGCGATGGCGTTGTCGACCTGCGGCTCCCCGAAGATCGACGCGAAGGCGAACGCGAGCACAGCCGCCAGCAGTCCGGCGAGCATTCCCCGGACCAGAACATTTCCAATTTTCATTTCAGGCGCCGCGCTGTGCTCAGTGGCAAGGGAAGCCGAGCAGGTGCCGGCCGTCGTGCACGAACTCGTGGATGATGCTCTCCGCGCCTTGCGCGGTGCCCACGAAGTAGAGCAGCACCAGGGACAGAATCGCGGTGAACACCGCCCACGGCAGGATCTCGCGAACGGGAATCGAAATCGGGACCGGTACAGGTACAGGGACAGCTGCTGTAGTCACCGGTGTGACCTCCTCGGGCTGACGCGACCCAATGGGGCTCTCGTAGTGAAGGCCGGAGTGTCTGACTTACGGGACTTCAAGCCCGCATACAGTGGCGCGACCGTGCCGGGATCTCACCGGCTTACTCCGACCAATGGCCACAGGACCGTAGGCAGGAGCCGCACACCGTGTCAACGCTGGGAGACCCTGCTCACCCGAATGCCTCGACTCGCGTGATCCTGATCAGTCACGCGGCCACGACGGCGACCCGCCGGACCGCGTTTCCCGCTGATGAGCCGGTGGAACGACCGGACGACCTGGCTCCTGTCGATCTTGGGCGATTCACCCGATCGCTGACCGGGCCGGAGCTTCGCTGCCGGCAGACCGCCGCCGGGCTCGGCTTGCCGGGCGAGTCCCAAGAGGCGTTGGCCGATCAGGACTTCGGGGCTTGGCGTGGCCGTCCTCTCGAGGAGATCACGGACTTCTCGTGGCTGACTGATCCATCCGCCGCGCCGCACGGCGGCGAGTCTGTGGATGACGTCATCGCCCGCGTCGGCGCGTGGCTGACGAGCCTGCGGGGATCCGGCGAACGCGTTGTGGCCGTGACGCATCCGGCCATCGTCCGGGCTGCGGTCGTGCACGTGATGACCGCGCCCGCGCACTCGTTCTGGCGGATCGACGTCACTCCCCTGTCGGTCACGAGGCTGTCGAACTCCGGCCCGAACTGGACCTTGCGGGAAACCGGCCACGCGGTAAATCAGTAACCAACTCTAGCCCATGACATGGTCAAGGATTTACCATCAGTGCCATGGCCGACATGGCGTTCCGTGTACTGGGCCCACTGGAGGTCAGTGTCGGCGGACGAGCGGTTTCACTGGGCGGACGCAAACCGAGGATGCTGCTGGCGACGTTACTTCTCGATCCGAACAGGACCGTCAGCGTCGATACGTTGGTCGACGTCCTGTGGCCTGGTTCGCCGCCACGCTCAGCCATTGCCAACGTTCGCACGTACGCACACAGCCTGCGAACCGCGATCGGCGACCGCGTCCGCACACGCTCGGGCGGTTACCAGATCACGGTCGCGACCGGCGAACTCGACATGACCACCTTCGAAGCCAAGGCACGGCAAGGCGAACTGGCCGAGGCCACCGCCCTGTGGCGCGGCCGCGCCTTGGCGGACCTGCCACGCAGTCCGGCGTGGGAGCCGACACTGGCCAGGCTGGAGGAGCTCCGGCTGTCGGTGATCGAGCGGAGCCCGGACGTCCCCATCCCGGACCTGCGTGGCTTGCTCGCCGAGTACCCGTTGCGCGAGGAACTCTGGCGACTGCTGGTGCAGGCGCTGCACCGCAGCGGACGTACCTCCGAGGCCATGCACGCTTACCGCGAGGCCGAACGGGTTCTGGCCGGCGAGCTGGGCACGCGCCCCGGCCCGGACCTGCGCCAGGCTCGTGAGGAGATCCGCGCCGGCGTTTTCCCGGTCTGCCAGCTACCACTGGACCTTCCCGACTTCACCGGCCGGACGGACATCGTCACCCAGGTCGCGGCGGCATTGACCAAGCCGCCCGCGGCGGTCGTGCTCACCGGCGCGCCAGGCACCGGAAAGTCTACTTTGGCCGTCCATATCGGACATAAGGTCGCTTTGTCCTTTCCGGACGGTCAGCTGTACGTGCGACTGCGTGACCCGGCGGACGTCCTGGCGTACCTGTTGAAAGCCATGGGCGTGGACGATGTTCCAGCCAGCCTTGACGAGCGGGCGGCACGATACCGCTCAGTGCTGGCCCGCCGGGAGATGCTGGTGGTGCTGGACGACGCCGTCGACGCCGCACAGGTAGCGCCTTTGCTGCCCGGCTCAGGGCGATCCGCCGTGCTGATCACCAGCCGGACGTGGCTGCCCGAACTTCATGGCGCCGCGCACGTGCACGTCGGTACGTTGACCGACGGTGAAGCGCACGATTTACTGACCCGGGTGGCCGGCGCACACCGAGTCAACGCGGAACCCGCCCGTGCGAAGGAAATCCTTCGGTCGTGCGGAAATCTTCCGCTGGCGATCCGGGTGGCTGGGACGAAACTCGTCGCCCGGCCGTCGATTCCGTTGCGGGTTGTGGCCGAAAGACTGGCCGACGAGCGCGGCCGACTCGATGAGCTGACAACCGGAAGCCTGGCGGTACGGACCAGCGTCACCGACAGCTACCTCCGGCTACCCACCATGGCGGCGCGGGCGTACCGGTTCGCCGGGATGCTCGGCCCGGTCTCCTTTCCCGGCTGGGCGATCGCCGCGCTGCTCGATCGGCCGAACGCCGACGACGTGCTCGACACGTTGGTGAATGCCAACCTTCTCGCGGTCTCGGTAGACCCGACCGGCACCCTGCGATATCGGATGCCAGACCTGTTCCGGTGTTACGCAACCGAACGCTTGTCCGGTGAAACGCGGCGAGAGTTACGCGCGGCCGCGCGCCGTGTCCTGGACGGCTATCTCGCGCTGGCAACACATGCGGCGACACGCATGCCAGCGCCGTTCCTTGGGATCGTGCCGCGACACAATCGCACCTCGTCCAGCGAAGTTGACGCGACGGCGTGGTTCGACGCGGAAGTGCCGTCCATCACAGCGATTCTCGAACTCGCCGCCGAGCTCGGCATCCAGCGGCACGCCTGGCGAATTCCGGCCATGACCGCGCCCTACTTCGATTTACGCGGCAAGCACGCCGATTGGCAGCGTTCCCACGAGATCGCGCTGTCGGGCGTCCGGCAGGAAGAGGACAGGCACGGCGAGGCGATCGTCCTGCGTAACCTGGGCCAGCTGGCGCTTTACCACGACCGATACGCCGAGGCCGAGGCGGCGACACGGGAATCGCTGCGGCTCTTCGCCGAAACAGAAGATGACACCGGCGTAGGAATCGCGCACGCCGGAATCGGCACGACGGCCCGGATCCGCGGCGACTACGAGGGCGCGCTGCGGCATCACCAGCGGGCACTGCAGATTTTCGCCCGTACCGAAAAGCCGCATTTCGAGGCCGCTGCCCGAATCGCGATCGGAACGGCTCTGCTTGCCCAGCAAAGACTTCCCGCGGCCGAACACTGGCTGACCGGCGCACGGCAGCTGTCGGCGCGGATCGGCGACCGGCACCGCGAAGCACACGCTCTGCAACGGCTGGCCGGACTCAGGGAGCCGAAGCAAGCTCTCAGTCACCTGACCGAGGCAACCGACATGTTCCACAGCATGGGAGACGACCACTGCGTGGCGTACGCGCGACAGCACACTGGGGAGTTGTTGCTGCGTACCGGGGACCGCGCGCGAGCACGGGATCTGCTGGGCGACTCGCTGGACGCGCACCTGCGCGCCGGCGACCACCAGTCCGCCGCTGAGGTGTCCCAGCTGCTGGACCGACGTTGAGTACTGAGTGGAATGTCTTCTGCCCACCCGGGTGAGAACCCCGGTGAGATCAACAGTATCTTGTGGCGGCATGGCGGGTGTTGAGGACATCAAGGCTGGAATCGCGTTGGCGAACGAGAAGTCCCTTGCCGGGATCGCTGCGATCACACAGGCTTCTATGCAACTGGACGAGGCACGCAACGCACTGCTCTCCGCCACCCAAGGCAGCAGTCAATCCGACGTGAGCCAGGCGCAGGGCCTGCTCACCGAGGCGCTGCAGGTGCTGGCGGGCGCGCAGGGCGCCATCCAGGCGAGCATCTCGTCCGCCGAGGGATACGCGAACCGGCTTTGACTATTTCGGAGTTGGCCGGTGCGCTGCGTGACGTGAACCTCACGCTGGAACGAGCTCGCGCGACCACTGCGACCGCGGTTCCGTTACTGGCCGAGTCCCGGGCGACACTGTTGGCGGTAAGCAGGGACCCGAACGGGTATGACCCTGTCGAGCTTGATCTCGCGATGGCACAGTTGTCAACGGCCGGGGAGCTGATCAACCTGGCCCGTCAGTCGCTACTGGACTACTTGTTGAGGCTGTGAATGTTGGGCAGAGGCGAACGCCGGCAGCGCGCACAGGACGCGCTTGACGAGTTGCGTAAGGCACTGCGGCTCGCGCTCGGCGCAGCCCAAGCGACTCGGCAAGCCGCGCAGACCACCAAGGACCAGCTCGAATTCGAGCAGGCGGTGATGCGGCTCGGTCTGGCCACGGCCAGACTCGATCCGGAGATCACCGAGCTGCGCGGCCGCCCGGCGTTGGCCAGGACGTGGGAGAAGGTGATCGCCGAACGCGACGAGCTCTACGCGCGCTGGCATCCGGAAGGTCCGGAGCGGCTGCGCAGGCTCGTCGCGGCGGCGGCGCCAGGAGCTGCGGGTTTGCCGTGGCACGACTGGCTGAGCAAGGTCGGCGAGGACACCGGTGGCGTCGCACCGGCGATGTGGCGCGTCGGCACGGCCGTGGTGGAAGAGGCACCGCGCGAGGACGAGTTCCCGGTCGCGGTGCCGTTGCTCGACCGCGCGCACCTGCGGGTGAACTCGGCGCCGGACAACCGGTCCGTTGTGGACTCATTGGTCGAGACGTTGCTGCTGCGGCTGATGAGCTACTTCCGGCCGGGCCTTGTCAAGGTCCACCTGTGGGACATCGGCCACTTGACCGGTTCATTGCCCAATCTGCAACCGTTGACGTCAGCCGGTTTACTCACTGTTCATGATCCGACCCGGCTGGACGACCTGCTGGCCGATCTGGCCGGGCACATCCGGCGGGTGCACGCCAAGGCCATGCGCGAAGGCGAAACGTCGCTGCGTTCGGTCTGCGTCGCCAAGGGTGAGCGGATCGAGCCGTGGCGCGTCGTCGTGCTGTTCGGCAACGGCGAGCGCCTGCCCGACGAGCAACAGCGCGAGCTGCAACGCGTCGCCCGGACCGGGATCGACGCGGGCGTGAGCCTGATCTGCGTCGACGTCCCGCTGTCGGCGAACAGTCCACTAGAGACAATCGCGTTCACCGATTCGCGGCACGCGACGACCAGCATGACCGGTCCCGGCGTGCGCTTCCGCCCGGACGACGCCCCGGACGGCAGTCTGGCCAGCCGTGCGGCCGCCGCGATCGCCGCGGACTTGGTCGCGCGCCGGGGCAAGCCGCGGACGTTCGACGATCTACTGCCGGAACAACTCGGCAAGCTCAGCTCGAAGGAGGAGCTGCGTGCCCCGGTCGGTTTCGCCGACGGTGTGCCGGTCGAGGTGGTGATCGGCGACGCGACACCGCACGCGCTGATCGCCGGCCCGAGCGGATCGGGCAAGACGAACTTCCTGTACGCGATGCTCGGCGGGCTCGCTGCTCGGTACGCGCCCAGCGAGCTCGAACTGTACCTTTTGGACTTCAAGGAAGGGGTGTCGTTCGCGGGTCTCGCGCCGGGACGCAAGGATCCGAGCTGGCTGCCGCAGGCGCGGCTGGTCGGCGTGAACGTCAACACCGACCGTGAATTCGGCTTGGCGTTGCTGCGTTTCCTGACCGAGGAACTGGCGCGGCGGGCGGAGGCGGCCAAACGCCAGGAGGTCACCAAGCTCGCCGAACTGCGTGAGGCCGAGCCGGAAGGACACTGGCCGCGGATCGTCGCGGTGATCGACGAGTTCCAGGCGCTGTTCGGCGGCCGGGACCGGATCACCCAGCAGGCCACGGTGTTGCTGGAGGACGTCGCTCGGCGCGGGCGTTCGCAGGGCATCCACCTGGTGCTGGCCAGCCAGGACATCGCCGGGATCGAGGCGTTCTGGGGCAAGCCCGCGGTGTTCGAGCAGTGCACGCTGCGGATCGCGATGCCGAAAGCCAAGCGCGTGCTGTCGGAGACCAACAACGCGGCGTTCAGCCTGCCCCGCTGGCATGCCGTGATCAACCATGATTCCGGCGTGCCACACGGAAACCAGATCGCGCACATCCCGGACGCCTCGGCGAAGGGAACGTTCGACGCGCTGCAGGCCCGGCTCTGGGCAACCGGGAACTCGTTGGCACCAAGGCTTTTCGACGGCGCACACCAACCGTTGCTCGCCGAGTCCCCGGACTTCGCCGACCCACCGGGACCACTGCTCGGGCAGATCATCGACGTGGAATGCCGCGCCGCGACCATGGCACTGGACGCGGTGCCCGGCCGTAACCTCGCAGTGGTCGGCACGGCGACAGCGGACGCATTGTCCATTATGGAGAGCATCACGTTCTCCTTGGCGCGTAAGCACTCCCCCGGCTCGGCGGACTTCAGCATCTGGTGCGCCGTGCCCGCGTTGCAGGAACGGGTCACCCGACTGGCGAAGATCCTCACGGCCATCGGCCACTCGGTGGACCACCGGACGGACGAAGCAATCGCCAAACTAGCGCCCGCTTCAGGAGAACGCCCTCGGTACATCCTGTTCTTCGCGGTGGACGCGGCACACCAATGGCTGGAGCGCAAGGAACCACCCGCGATGCGCAGCGGCCTGGACGACCTACGCGCGTTGCTGAAGAACGGACCCGCCAACCACGTGCACACCTTCGGCTGGTGGCGCGGCGTCGGAAGGCTGAAGGACACCCTAGGCTTCGGCGGAACGGACGACATCGGCGCCTGGGTAGCACTGGACGTCCAAGGCGCGGAGCTGAACGCCCTCGCCGCCGGCCAGGTCATCGACTGGGCGCCGCGGCCGAAACGAGCGATCTACTTCGACAAGTCGACCCACAGCTCACCCGACGTGATCATCCCCTTCGACACGGTGGAGTCGGAATGACGGACGACCCGGTCGCGCAGTACAAGGAAATCCTCGACCTGACCCGCCAAGCCTCACAGCAACTGGCGGACCGCGAACGCCGCCGCCGAGTCGAAGTCGTCACGGAGATAACGGCAGCGGAAAAGGCGATCAAACAAGCGACCGAGCAAGAGGAGCAGGTCAAGAAGGAGATCACCGGCTGGTGGCGGCAAGTCGCCGCCCGGCTCGCCGGCCTGACCTGGATCACGCCCGGCCGCCCGCCAGAACCGGACCCAGCCGGCCGACCGGACCGCCTCGACACCTACCTGGCCGAGATCGAACCAGCCACAAACGTCTTCGTCGCCGCCCTACGCAAAGCCGTGTGGCCCAAGAAACTCTCCTAAGCCCAGTTACGGCCCCACCCGACTTTAATGAGTCCCTCAACCCCACCCCCGAACATCCCCCACCACTCCCGGGCAGGGGGTCGGCAAAGTTGATCACCCGGTTCATAGGTCGGGCACGGCCTCGTTGATCATGTGATTGTCGAAGTCCCAT
>JOAA01000070.1 GCA_000720375.1 Rhodococcus rhodnii
AGGCGTCCGCAGCGGTCCGGTCCGTCGAGGTCAGAATGCTGGCCGGGATGACCGAGACCGAGCAGTCAGACGCGTTCCGGATCCTGCAGAGCATGATCCATTCCCTGCGCGATGGCAACGACGGTGCATAGCTCGTTTCCCGACACACGTCTCGTCGCGCTCATGAACGGTCACGACCTGTACGTCGACGGCGGCCTCCTGGTGACCTGAAGTCCTTATCCAAGCTCACTCTCATCAAGATGGCGAACTTCTGCCATGCGAATGAGCGCACCCGCTCCCGCTGGCACCTTGGTGTCATGGTCATGATCCGGTCCGTTCCGGAGTTGCTCGCCGCCAATACCCGGCGGCACGGTGGGAAACCGGCGTTCACGGATGATCATCGCAGCGTGACCTGGTCCGATATGGAATGCCGGACCGCGGGTCTGGCGACCGGGTGGGACGTCGATCGCGGCGCGCGGGTGGCGTTGCTGTTGGACAACAGTGTCGAACTCGTCGAAGGGCTGCTGGCGACGGTGCGGGCCGCTGCGGTCGGTGTGCCGCTGAGTCCGCTCTGTACTGACGCAGAGCTCGCGGCGTTGCTCGCCGACTGTGACCCGGCCGTCCTGGTGACCGACCAGCGACACCTGGCGCAGGCTGTGCGGGTGACGGCCGACCGGTCACTGCGCCTGGTGGTGACCGGCGAGGGAGCCGTGCCGGACGACGTGGTGCGCTTCGAGGATCTCGTCACAGGCTCGTCCGGGGTGCCGCGTGACGACCTCAGGCTCGACGAACCGGCCTGGATGCTCTACACATCCGGCACCACGGGAACGCCAAGGGCCGTCGTGTCCAGCCAGCGGTCCGCGCTGTGGTCAGCGTTCGCCTGTTACGTGCCAGGACTGGGGCTGTGCGCGGATGATCGCGTGTTGTGGCCGCTGCCGCTGGCGCACAGCTATGCCCACTCGCTGTGCATGCTGGGCGTGACCGCGGCCGGCGCGAGCGCACGGGTCACGGCCGCACCGGATCCGGTCAGGCTGGCCTCGCTGGTGAACGAGTACGCACCGACCGTCCTGGCCGGAGTACCAGTCACGTACCAGCAACTGCTCGACACGGGCCTAGGCGCCGTGCCCTCGCTGCGGTTGTGTGTCACGGCAGGCGCCCCTAGCGACCCGGCCCTGCGGGAGCAAGTCGAACAGCGATGGGGTGCCCCGTTGCTGGACGGTTACGGCAGTACCGAGACCTGCGGCATGATCGCGATGGAGACGATCAGCGGGACAAGGGTTCGCGGTACCAGCGGACCTCCGGTTCGCGGTGTGGACGTGCGGCTCGTGGACCCGGAGACCGGCCGGGACGGCAGTGAGGGTGAGATCTGGGTTCGTGGTCCCAATCTGTTGCTGGGTTACCACAATCAGCCCGGCGCCCTGCGGGGCGGCTGGTACCGCACCGGGGATCTGGGCCGCCTTGAGTATGGTCATTTGGCCGTCACCGGCCGATTGACCGATCGGATCGTGCGTGGCGGCGAGAAGGTCGACCCAGCCGAGGTCGAGCAGGTGCTGCGTGGCTTACCCGGCGTGCGGGACGCGGCCGTGGTGGCGCGACCGCATCCGCTGCTCGGTGAGGTCCCGGTGGCTTTCGTGGTGCCGGCACAGCGCACGCTCGATCCGGCTGGACTGATTCGTGCCTGCGCCGCTGTCCTGTCCGCGCACAAGGTTCCCGACGAGATCCTCGTGGCGCCAGCCATTCCTCGCACTGCCATCGGCAAGCCACGGCGGCACATGCTGCGTCAGGCACTCGCCGCGACCGAGCGGCCCTTGGACGCGGAGCTCGCGCGACTGGTCGAGATAGTGCAGGCCGAGATCACGGCGATCGGCGGGAGCACAGGCGATCCCGATACCGCGTTCGCTGACCTCGGCGTGACGTCGATGAGCGCGATGACGCTATGGCACCGGCTAAGCCTGCGTACCGGTCTGACGCTGCCGACAACCCTGGTATGGGACCACCCGAGCCCAGCGGCCGTCGCCGCCTACCTGGACTCCCGGCTGCACGGCAGCGCCCCGGCGACCGCCATGCCACGGCCACGCCCCGAGGCCGAACCGGTGGCGATCGTGGCGGTCGGATGCCGCTACCCCGGCGGGGTACGCAGTCCTGAGGATCTCTGGCGGCTCGTGGCCGATGGCGTGGACGCCACAAGTGAGTTCCCGGCCGACCGAGGCTGGGACGTGACCAAGCTGTACCACCCTGATCCGGACCGGATCGGCACCACGTACACGCGGCGCGGCGGTTTTCTCACCGACGCCGCGGATTTCGACCCGGTGTTCTTCGGCATCTCGCCGCGCGAGGCGCTGGCCACCGACCCGCAACAGCGGCTGCTGCTGGAGGTCGCCTGGGAAACGCTGGAACGGGCGGGCATTCCGGCGACCGCCGTGCGCGGCACCAGCACAGGCGTGTTCGTCGGCCTGATGCACGCCGGCCTTTACGGGAGACGGGCGCTGCCGCACGAACTGGAGGCGCACCTCGCCATCGGCTCGGCGGGCAGTGTCGCGTCCGGGCGGATCGCCTACGTACTCGGACTGCGCGGACCGACCATGACCGTGGACACAGCTTGCTCGTCGTCACTGGTCGCGATGGACCTGGCCGCAAAAGCGCTGCGCGCCGGCGAGTGCACTCTCGCACTGGCCGGCGGCGCCACGGTGATGGCCAGCCCGCAGCCGTTCATCGCGTTCAGCCGCCAGCGCGGCCTGTCGCCCGACGGCCGGTGCCGCTCGTTCGCGGCCGGCGCGGACGGCACCGCGTGGGCCGAAGGAGTCGGGCTGGTACTGCTGGAGAAACTGGCCGACGCCCGGCGCAACGGGCATCCGGTGCTGGCCGTGCTGCGCGGGTCGGCGGTGAACTCCGACGGCGCGTCGAACGGCCTGACCGCACCCAGCGGTGCGGCGCAACGGGACTTGATCGAGCTGGCGCTGGCCGGGGCGGGACTGCGATCGTCCGATGTGGACGTTATCGAGGGACACGGCACGGGCACCGCACTGGGCGATCCGATCGAGGCGGGGGCACTGCTGGCCACGTACGGGCAGGACCGCGACCCGGCCGATCCGGCGTTGCTGGGCTCGGTGAAGTCGAACCTCGGGCACACGCAGGCCGCGGCCGGGATCGCGAGCGTGATCAAGATGATCGAGGCGATGCGGCACGCCGAACTGCCCCGGTCGCTGTACGCGGACGAACCCTCGCCGCACGTCGACTGGTCCACTGGCGCCGTGCGGCTGCTGGACCGGGCACGGCCGTGGCCGAGGCGGGAAAGGCCGCGCCGGGCGGCGATCTCGTCGTTCGGCATCGGCGGCACCAACGCGCACGTGATCATCGAGGAATCACCGGAAACCGAGGCGCCACATGGTGAAGCTCGCTGGACCGCCGCGCCCTGGCTGGTCAGTGGCAGCGACGAGGCCGGCCTGCGGGCACACGCCCAACGGTTGGCGGACGCACTCGCCGGCGCGACCGAAGAATCCACTGTGGATATAGCGTTCTCCTTGGCGACCACCAGAACACCGCTGACGCACCGGGCCGCGGTGCTGTCCGGCGGCGTCACCGGGTTACGCGACCTGGCCCGTGGTGCGGAGAATCCCACGCTGCGCACAGCAATCGCGCGGAGCAACCCGAAGGTGGCCCTGTTGTGCGCCGGCCAGGGCGCGCAGCGCGCCGGAATGGGCCGCGCGCTGGCCGTGGCCTTTCCCGTGTTCGACAAGGTGTTCACCGAGGTGTGCGACGAGTTCACGCCGTGGCTCGACCGGCCTCTGCGCGAGGTGATCGACGAAGCCGGTCTGCTGGACCGCACCGACTACGCGCAGCCCGCGCTGTTCGCGTTCGAGGTCGCCCTGCACGCGCTGCTCACCGAGTACGGCGTGCGACCGGACTACCTGGTCGGGCACTCGATCGGCGAACTCGCGGCAGCCCACATAGCCGGTGTGTTCTCCCGCGCCGACGCGGTCCGGCTGGTCGCTGCGCGCGGACGTCTGATGGCTGCGCTTCCACCTGGTGGCGCCATGATCGCGGTGCGCGCGCCCGTGGACGAGGTGTCGCGACACCTTCCGGACCGGGTCGCGATCGCGGCGGTCAACGGACCGGAATCTGTTGTGCTGTCAGGAGACGAGGCCGCGGTGACGGAGTTGGCCGCTCGCATCGGCCACCCGGCCACGCGGTTACGGGTGAGCCACGCGTTCCATTCCCCGCTGGTCGATCCCATCCTCGCCGAGTTCCGCTCGGTCGCCGAATCCGTGACGTACCACCGCCCTTCTGTCGCGGTAGTGTCCACTGTGACCGGTCGTCCCGAGCCTGACGCGCTTGCCACGGCGGATTACTGGGTTCGGCAGGCGCGGGAGACAGTGCGGTTCGCCGACGCTGCCGGCTGGCTCGCCGAGGCTGGTGTGACGGTGTTCGTCGAGGCCGGTCCGTCCGCCGCGCTCAGCACATTGGCCGAGGAGTGCCTCACGTCAGACGCAGTGTGCACACCCGCTGGAGTCGACGTACTGGCAGCGCTCGCGATCCTGCACGTACACGGCGTTGCGGTTGACTGGTCGTCGGTGTACGCCGCCAGCGGTGCGCGGCGCCACCCGTTGCCAACGTATCCCTTCCAGCGGCAGCGGTACTGGCTGGAGACCAGCGATCCTCTGCTGGGTGAGCCGCAACCGGACGCGGACGGGCCCGATGTCCGCCACAACGGCGTGCTGTCCGCCACTCGCCAGCCCTGGCTCGCCGACCATGTGATCGGTTCGCGGGTCCTGCTGCCCGCGGCGGTGTTCGCCGAGCTGGCATGGCGCGTTTCAGGGACGTCCGGCGCTGTCCGGCTGGCCGAACTGGCACTGCACACACCGTTGGTGCTGCCCAGTTCCGGCGAGGTGCCCGTCCAGGTGGTCACGGGGGCGCCCGACGAAACAGGCCAGCAGGCGGTCACCATCTGGGCCTCCGCAACGGGATCGTGGACGCGGCTCGCCACCGCGAAAATCGACACAGCAACAATCGACACAGCAACAATCGACACAGCGAAAATCGACACAGCAACGATCGCTCCAGCCGCCGATCCACCCGCCGCATCAGTGGCGTGGCCGCCCGCGGGCGCGGAGGAGATTCGGATCGACTACGCGCGACTCGCCTCTCGTGGTTATCGCTACGGGCCCGCATTCCAGGCTGTGACCGCGTTGTGGCGACGGGGCGAGGACCTGTTCGCGGAGTTGACGCTGCCGCCTGGAGAAGCGGTGACCGCAGGTTCATACCTGGTGCACCCTGTGCTGCTGGATGCCGCACTGCACACCATATTGTTGGCCGAATCGTCCGGGCAGCCGCGTGTCCCGGCCGTCTGCACGGGCGTGACTATGCACATGCCGGGAGCCACGTCGGCACGGGTGCATGTGGTTCGGCTCGGCCCGGACGAGATCCGTGTCAACCTCACCGACCTGACGGGCCGGCCGGTGGCCACTGTCGAGTCCGTGGTGACGCGGCCGATGCCGGTATCGGCGGGTGAGCTGTACCGGGTGGCTTGGCATCCAGCGGCACCTGGCACCGCGGACACCCGACACGAACTGCTCGACGTGACCGCGCTGGCGGCCGACGGTGACATACCAGGCCGGGACATGCCAGGCCGGGCACACGAACTGGTCACAGCTGTGCTGGCACGGGTACGTGACTGGGTGGCCAACGCACAGGCGGGGCGCCTGGTCGTGCTTACCCACAACGCCACCGGTGATGATCCTGATCCGGCGGAAGCCGCCGTCGCGGCGCTGGTACGCAGTGCCCAGACCGAACATCCGGACCGCATCGTGCTGATCGACCGCCGTGGAGGCGCCTCGACGGCGCTGGATGCGGCGCTGCGCACGGGCGAACCTCAGGTTGCCCTGGACGGTGCCGCCGTCCTGGTACCCAGGCTGGTCGCGTCGGACCTGCCGACCGGCGCGCCCCCCGCACTGGACCCCGATGGAACCGTGCTGATCACAGGTGGCACGGGCGCGCTCGGCGCCAGTCTCGCCCGCTACCTCGTGGCCACGCACGGCATCCGGCATCTGGTGCTGGCGAGCCGCAGCGGCCGTACACCGGCTTGGGCGGCTGATCTGCCCGCACGAGTGGTCGCCTGTGACGTGAGCGACCGAGTGGCGGTCGAAGCCCTGATCGCGTCCTGCTCCCCCACGCTGACCGCCGTGTTCCACCTCGCCGGCGTGGTGGACGACGGCGTGGTAGCCGCTATGACACCGCAGCGAGTGGCTGCGGTGCTGGCGGCAAAGGTGGATGGCGCATGGCACTTGCACGAGGCCACCAAAGGGCTGGGACTGGCCGCGTTCGTGCTGTACTCATCCGCCGCGGGCCTGCTTGGCCGGCCCGGGCAATCCAACTACGCCGCCGCCAACGGTTTTCTCGACGCACTGGCCCGGCACCGGGTTGCGCACGGGCTGCCCGCCCAGGCGCTGGCGTGGGGTCCGTGGTCCACTGTGGACGGCGATGGGGGCATGGCAGGCCAGGTCACCGGTCCCGCCCGGCGCCATCTCACCGAGAACGGCGTCCGCGCGATCACCGAGCAGGAGGGTATCGGGCTGCTCGACCGCGCACTGCGGACCGCCGAACCGGTGCTCGCTCAGATTCCCCTGGATCTCGCGAACCCCATGCCCGGTCCTGCCCGGACTGAATACGCCGGCGCCGCCGAGCAGGGCCCCGGCGCCTGGCGCGACCGGCTCGCCGCCGTGCCCCCGAACGAGCGGGAAACTGTGCTGACCGAACTGATCCGCGCCGAACTGGCCGCTGCCCTGGGTTTCCCGGACGCGGCAGCACTCCCGGCCGGCCGGGAGTTCACCGAACTAGGCTTCGACTCACTCATCGCGCTCCAGGTACGCAACCGGATCAGCGCGTTCACTCGCATACGGTTGTCGCCGACACTCGTGCTCGACCACCCGACTCTGCCGGCACTGAGCGCACACATTCTTGCCGCCCTGCAGGACATGGAGAACCCAGCATGAACGCGGACTACGACGTGATCGTCGTGGGTGGTGGACCGGCCGGCTCGACCGCGGCGACAGTCGTGGCCATGCGCGGGCACCGGGTGCTACTGCTGGAACGGGATACATTCCCGAGGTACCAGATCGGCGAGTCGCTGTTGCCGGCGACTGTGCACGGCCTGTGCCGTATCCTCGGTGTCGCGGACGAAGTCGCCCGAGCGGGCTTCACACTCAAACGTGGCGGCACGATGCGTTGGGGGCGCGAGCCTGAGCCATGGCAGTTCTCCTTCGCCATGTCGCCCCGTCTGCCCGAGCCCACGTCCACCGCGTTCCAAGTGGAACGTGCGCGGTTCGACGAGATCCTGCTGCGCAACGCCAGCCGCAACGGTGTCGACGTACGCGAGGGCAGCCCGGTACGGCGCGTCGTCATCGACGGGGAACGGGTGCGCGGCGTCGAGTACATCGGCCCCGACGGCACGGCGCGCACGGCATATGCCCGGTTCGTGATCGACGCATCGGGTAACACCAGCCGGATCCACAGCCAGGCCGGTGGCCCGAGGGTGTATTCGGAGTTCTTCCGGAACCTGGCGGTGTTCGGCTACTTCGCCGGTGGCCGCCGGCTGCCCGAACCCAACAGCGGCAACATCTTCTGCGCCGCGTTCGACAACGGCTGGCTGTGGTACATCCCGTTGCGCGACGATCTGACCAGTGTCGGTGCCGTGATCGCGCCGGACAACGCTTCCGCGGTCCAGCGGGACCCGCGTGCCGCCTGGCAGAGCATGATCCAGGCGTGTCCCGAAGTCAGCCGGCTGCTGGTGGACGTACCAGCCGCGACCGAGCCGCCGTACGACCAGGTGCGAGTGCGCAAGGACTACTCGTACTGGAAGAACTCGTTCTGGCGGCCGGGAATGGTGCTGGTCGGGGACGCCGCGTGTTTCGTGGACCCGGTGCTGTCCTCCGGTGTCCATCTGGCCACCTACGGCGCGCTGCTGGCCGCTCGGTCGATCAACGCCTGCTTGGCCGGTGACGTACCAGAAGAGCGCGCTTTCGCCGAGTTCCAGACTCGCTACCACCGCGAGTACGGCGTGTTCTACGAGTTCCTCATGGCCTTCTACGACATGCAGGGCGATGACCGATCGTACTTCTGGTCCGCCAAGAAGATCAGCAACGTGGACCTGGCCGAGGCGGCCGCGTTCGCCGAACTGGCCGGCGGTCTGGTGTCCGGTGACACGGCGGTGCGCCCGGAGCAGTTCGGGGAGCGCTGGCGTGCCGCAGCGGCCGACCTGGACGACGCGGTGGGCCGACTGGCGGCCGCGGGCGGCCGAGTCAACCCACTGGTCGCCGCTCAGGTGGTCGGTGCGGCTTTCCGCACCGGTAACGACCTTCAAGATCAGGCCCTTTACGGGTTTCCGGCCGAGACCCCGGTCCCCAGTGGACTTGTCACGGCCAAAGACGGTCTGGCGTGGACCCTTGCCTAGGACTCGTTCGTCCGGGCAACGGGACGACATCGACCTTGCGCCTGCCGGAAACCGGCTCTTCACAATTAACGGTGTAGCGAGTGCGGCGTGCGTCCTACTCGCAAGTGCGATCATGGTCGCCCGCACCGCTTCCCGGAATCAGTTCCAGGACGAGCTGCCCGGCCCGAGCCACCGGGTGAGGGCGGCGGTCAGCGCGTCGTGCGCGACAGGTTCGGTGGCGGGATTGACCCAGGCGACGTAGCCGTCGGGGCGGACGAGTACGGCGTCCACGGCGGGGATCTCACCGAAGACGGGCACGTGCCAGTGGCCGCCGGGCCGGTCGGGCTCGTACCGGGCGGCGACGTAGTCCACGCGGTCGGCCCACGGGGTGGGCGTGGCGGTCAGCCCCTCGGCACCGAGGTTGATCAACACCGGGTGTGCTTGGCGCAGCAGCCCGAACACCTCCGCGGTGCCCTGGTCGGTGACGAGCGTCAGATCGGGCATGCGCCTGTTAGTGCCGAAAACTACATCCACTGGCGCTGACCTGCGAATTTCCAAGCCTCGGAGGATGACCAGTAGGCGGGCACGCCAGGATGCTCCGTCGTGCTGCGACTTCCCTTGTGGGGTTCCAGAAGTCGGCCAGTGGCGCTGACCTGCGGGTCAAGCTGCTGCCGGTTCGTACTCGTTGATCAAGCCGCCGAGTACAAGTCGGCGCTGGACCTGCGTGCAGCTCCTATGTGGAATGGGGGCGGTCTGGCCGTGGCAGGAGGAGTTGGCGAGCTCGGTGAGGACGGCGTCGGTTGTAGTGCGAGACATACCGTGCGAGCACGGTCCGCAGGTGACGTTCGCCGACGATGAGAAGCCGGTCGGTGACCTCGCTCCTGATCGTGCGGCATAGCAGTTCGCTCGAGCCTGTCAGATGGTCTGTGTACTCCTTCAACAAGTTGATCTCATACACAGACCATCTGACAGGCTCGGTGACCCATGGGTCGGTGGCCCGCTCGTAGTCGCCGCCATTGCGCGGGCTACTTCCCGCGCAGCGGCTGAACGGCGGCGAGACGCTGGCCTGCCAATTGGCGCCACCGTCGAAGGACACCCGGGCCAGCACCCCGTTCGCACCGCCGGTGGACCAGCGGTCCTGCTGCCAGACCGCGATGCGGTTCCGCAGTTGCGCCGGGTTCACCGCGACGAACGGTTCCACCTCGCTATGGGGATAGTTGGTGCCAGTCTGCGGTGCTCCGTTGCAGCCCGCCGGGTACGGCGACGGCCCGCTCACCACCACCGGCGGGTCGACTGCCGCAGACGCCGCGCCCGGCAGCAGCAGCACACCCGCCACCCCCACCGTGACCACCCGAATGATCAACTGTCTCATCACGAGGACCTCCTCGCTGACACGGCACCCACGGAAAAGCGGACCGAGAAACACGCGTGCCAGGAAGCTGTCGGCTGGTACCAGAGGCACCGCACTGACCAATCCCGACACGTCTACGCAAGGATGCGCAACGACGTGCTACACCATTCTGGGACGGTCACCACGGCCTTCCCGCAAGCGCTGTGGCGGCAGTGTCGTCGCCCCCTGTCCTGGTCGAGAATGCGGCCATCCGGTTTGACCTGGGCGATCGTGAAGTCCGATGATCGGCGTTCGTGTCTGTTCGTCTGGTCTATCGGCTCTTTGTCCAGGTGCTGTTTTGGCTTGCCATGTTCGCTCGGTCGTCGGCGTCGAAGGACGCGGAGATACTTGCCCTGCGGCACGAGGTTGCGGTGCTGCGACGTAACAACCCTCGGCCTTGCCTGTCCTGGCCGGATCGCGCGGTCCTCGCCGGGCTTGCCCGGATGCTTCCCAAAGCCTTACGCAACCACCGGATAGTCACGCCGGGAACGTTGTTGCGCTGGCACCGCAGGCTAATCGCCGCACGATGGCGACAGCCGACACCGCTGGGCCGTCCGCCGATCGGCGATGAACTGGCCGCCCTGATCGTGCGCCTAGCGAGGGAGAACCGGACCTGGGGCGTGGTGCGTATTCAGGGCGAGTTGCGTCGCCTCGGCCATCGGGTCGCGGCCTCGACCATCCGCAAGGTCCTGCGTGCCAACGGAGTCCCGCCATCGACGGGTCGCGATGACACCTGGCGCGCCTTCCTGCACGCCCAGGCCGACAGCCTCCTTGCCATCGACTTCTTCCACATCGACACCGTGACACTCAAGCGGCTGTATGTCGCGTTCGTCATCGAGATCACGACACGCAGAGTCCACCTACTCGGCATTACCGAGCATCCAACCGCGGCCTGGGCGGTTCAGGTGGCCCGAAATCTCGCCGGTGATCTGGAGGAGACAGGGCACCGATTCAGACACCTGATTCGAGACCGTGACGCGAAGTTCAGCGCCGCGTTCGACACGGTCTTCGCCTCCATCAGCATCCAGATCGCGGTCACCGCACCGCGGTCTCCGCGGATGAACGCATTCGCCGAGCGCTGGATCGGCTCCGCCCGTCGAGAATGCACCGACCGAGTCCTTATCACCGGAGAACGCCATCTACGCCACGTACTCGACGCCTACGTCGCCCACCACAACACCGGACGCAGCCACCAAGGCAACGAGATGCGTCTGCACGCTCCCCACGACGAACCGAACATGATCCCGTTCCCTGCCCGGATAGACACGATCCGACGCCGACAGTGCCTCGGCGGACTCCTCAACGAGTACCGACCCGCCGCATGAAAGCCCAGACCAGACCCGGTAACCGAGTTTTCGACCAGGACAGGCGTCCTCCACGAATACCACCACGCCGCTTGACCAGCACGGACGAGGTTTTCGGCACCTACAACTCACGATCCCCGCCGCGGATGGTTAACTTCGAACCATGCTGGTCGGTGCGCACGAGGTCGAGGTGCTCGAGGGAGCCGGGGCGCGGTTGGAGGCAATCGCGAACTCGCTCACGGTGGTGCACTCCTGTTCCATCAGTTTCGGCGCACCCTAGCGAAGCAAGAACGGTCCGCGGAGCTGACGCTGCTCAGTCGGTATCACCTGGACCGGTCAGCGTTTTGTGGTAAATGACGAAATCACACTCGGTTGCCAGCAGCGGAGCCAGCGAGGGGTAAAACTCCTCGATCGCCCCGGTCCGCACAGGCCGATAACCGATGCGGGTATACCAGCGATCGAGGAACTCCTTCGACGGGTGCACCCACTCGCGCGGGACGAGGAGCTCCAGCTGCATGACGACGCAGCCGAGGTGGCGCGCGTGCCGCTCCGCGAACCGGACAAGAGCTCGCCCGACGCCGGTTCCCTGGTGGTCGGGCGAGGCGGCGAGCATGCCGAACTCGCACGTACGAGCGTCGAGCTGGTGGAGCCGGATCGCGCCCACGATCACGCCGTCGGGCGATTCCGCCACAGCCAGTTCACCCGCACGCACGTAACCCGCGACCTCTCCCTCGTCCGTGCGCGGAGTCCCGGGAACCCACAGCCCTTTCTCCGCGACCTCATACGCGGCATTGATCAGTGCGGTCAGATCGGCGATGAGGCGAGGGGAAGGCCGAGGCGTGGCAGGCAAGAGACGTGTCGTCAGCTCGGTTGTCGACTTGGTGCTCCTGCCATCGTGCGGACGAGAGTTCACGCGGCGGATCATCGCACAGTGAACACCGCGTCCGACCGGTTGCTGGGCACCCTGGTACATCTGTGGCACAAGACCGCCGATCTGTAGCCACAGTAGTTGCGATATGACCAGGCAGACCAACACGTTCCTGTCCGGCGTGGACGAAGGCCGAGCGCGCCGGAGAAACGTCTGCTGCCGGTCGTGGATGTCCTGATGCTTGCTGCAGCCGCAGCGGGTACTGGTGGTTGCTTACTACGCACACGTCCAGTAGAAGACCTGCCCGAATCCGTTGACGTGCCACGCTCTTCCGGTGTGGTCGACACTCACCCGGGAGCCGAGTCCTTCGACCCGGGTCCATCCCGACCCGTTCCAGCGCTCCAGCGAGTCCTGTCCCCGCGCCGGGGTGTAGACCGTTCGCCAGACCGCGTCACCGCCGCCGATCCCCATGTCGACAGTGGCGCCGTTCGGGGGAAGCATGATCCAGCTGTTGCCGAAACGCCGGTAGATGTTGCTGCCGGGCCAGAACGTCGCGACCCAAGGCTGGCCGAACCGGTCGACGTTGATCATCGCCGCCGCGCCGTCGATCTGGTCCCAGCCCGAACCGTTCCACCGGTAGATGCCGAACCCGTCACCGTTGAGCTGGACGTTGCCCGTCACCCACACCGACCCCTCAGCGCCGATGTCGATACTCGTAGCCGCACCAGGCACCTGTTCCCACACACCGTTGACGAGCCGGAAGATCCCACCCTGCAGATCGATGTACCACGGCTGACCGGCTGGGGACACCGCGACCTGCAACCCGTACCGGCCGGTGGCGGCCCACGCACTGCCAGTCCATTGATAGACCGGCCACGCACCGGCCGCCTCGTTGTAGGCCCCCATCCCCCACATCGAGCCGTTGGCACCGATCTCCACATCCATCATGGCGGCGCCGGGAAGCTGCTCCCAGCACCGCGGCAGCCGTTCTCCGACGGCGTTCGCCTGCAAGGCCGGTAACGACGACAACAGGACGACGGCCAGCGCGGTGGACACGAACAGTCGACATGACCTGATAAGCCGGAAACTCGTTCTCATGCCCTGATCTTGGCCGACCGGGCCACTCTGCTCATCTGCTCAACGGCCTGACCTGGACCGGCCGAAGGACGGATGACAAGGCCGTACGTTCAGCCGGTGCCAATTGGACAGCGATGTTCAGACTGGCCACCAGAAGGTCAGAACGAGCCCGACAGGACGAGCACCGCCCACGCACGACCGGCCCGAGGGCGACGATGACGCAGGTGTAGGAGATGACCTGCCGGTAGGAGCGATTCCGGTCGACGCCGCGGGCGTTGGCGAGGACGAGTGCGCCGTTGGTGGAGAACGGTGAGACGTCCACGATCGTGGTGGAGATGGCCATGGCGACGACGCCCGCAACTGGCAGTGACCGCCGAGCAACAAACCACCCTGTGGGGTGCCAGAACTCTGTACTCGGCTGCTGAGCTGCGGTGATCGTGCACCATGGGCCGTAGGGGCATGATCGTGAGACGTGATGTTACGACTGCTGTACCTGATCTTCGTCCGCCTCGTCGGCTGGTTGGTTCTGCTCGGCCGGTCATCGGCGGCCAAGGACGTCGAACTGCTGGTGCTCCGGCACGAGGTCGCCGTGCCGCGCCGGACCAATCCTCGCCCGCGGCGGGAATGGGCCGATCGCGCGGTGCTTGCCGCGTTGGTACGCCGGCTCCCGCGACTGCTTCGCGAGCACCGGGTGGTGACACCGGGCACCGTCCTGCGATGGCATCGGCGCTTGGTCGCGAAGAAGTGGACGTACCCGAGTCGGGCAGGGCGCCCACCAGTCGATGATGCCGTGGTGGTGTTGATCGAGCGCATGGCACAGGACAACAGCGGTTGGGGCTACCGCAGGATCCAGGGCGAACTGCTTAAGCTCGGCCACCGGGTAACCGCGTCGACCATCCGCCGCGTGCTCAAGCGCCTGCGCATACCACCCGCACCCAAACGTGACATCGACACCTCCTGGCGACGGTTCCTGCGTGCCCAGGCCGCGAACATGCTGGCCTGCGACTTCTTTCACATCGACTACGCCGTCACCCTCAAGCGCGTCTACGTATTCTTCGTACTCGAAGTCGCCACCCGCTACGTCCACATCCTCGGCACCACCACCAACCCCAACGGACCATGGACCACCCAACAAGCCCGCAACCTACTCATGGACTTGGGTGACCGGGCTAACGACTTCCGGTTCCTCATCCGGGACCGTGCCGGGCAATTCACCGTCTCGTTCGACGCCGTCCTCACCGGCTCCGGCATTGAGGTCGTGAAGATTCCGCCACGATGCCCGCAGGCAAACTGCTACGCCGAACGGTTCGTCGGCACCGTCAGACACGAGGCCACCGACCGGCTGCTCATCATTAACGAGCACCACCTGAGATCAGTGCTGGACAGCTATGTGGCCCACTACAACCACCGCCGCCCGCACCGAGCCCACGATCTCCTGCCACCACGACCGGATCATCGATTCCGCAGCCTAGCCGCACGTCGGTACGCCGCCGATCAGTTCTCGGCGGCCTGATCAACGAGTACGAACCCGATGCAGCTTAACGCGCAGGTCAGACCACACGGCTGACTTTTTGGCACCCCACAGGGGTTCTGCTGTTTAGTTAACGGTATTTACCGCGTACCTACGCGGCAATGCGCAGCCAGACCGACACCCGGTACGCTGCTGGTCATGGCTCAGTCTGACGACCTGGAGGCCCGCGTGGCCGCGCTGGAAACCCAAGTCCGGGAACTGGCCGACCGCGTGAGGCACAGCGAGCAAGACGCGGCAGCTGCCCGTGTGCTCGCTGGCGGAGCGGACCGCGACGTCGCAGAGATTCGCGGAGAGATCCGAGACTTTCGCCAGGCGACCACATCCAGCTTCAACGCAATGCGCGAGGACCTGGCCGACTTCCGCAGGCACGTCAACGACGGATTCACGGAGATGCGCGGCAAACTCGACGCTACCGCCGCCGGACAACAGCAAATTGTGAACCTGCTGAATACGATCATTGGCCAGGGCGAACAGCCGGACGGCCAGTAAGCCTCGCGCCTAATGGCGAGTGAGCAGCGTTTCAAGCGTCTGGGCTGGCGTCGCGCACCGAAAGCCCGTGTCGTCGTCACACATGCTCTCGGCTGCGTCATTGAAAGAAGATGGCGTAGCGCGATTGAACGAGCTTGTCCAAGCGCCACCTTGAGCTCACGCCGCCCCGGCCGCGTCTCGGTGGAACACCATTCCCAGACATTCCCGCACATGTCGTAAACCCCGTACGGGCTTACACCGCTCTGGTAACGATCGCCCGGCGTTGTACTGCCGACTCCGTTCTCGCGAACGTTGCACTTCGCAGGAGTTGGCCGGTCACCCCATGGGTACACCGCTCCCCGGATTCCACAAGCAGCCTTCTCCCACTGCTGACTGCTGGGAAGCTCTTTGCCTGTGAGGTTCCAAAACGCCGCCCCTGCGGTCCTGAACTGCAGTGATGCGCCGTTCGACGGCAAGGCATGATCGTGGAACGTGTGGCTACGACTGATGTATCTGATCTTCGTTCGACTCGGTGACTGGCTTGTCTTGCTTGGCCGGTCCTCGGCGTCCAAGGACGTCGAGTTGCTGGTGTTACAATACGAGGTCGCCGTGCTGCGCCGCACCAACCCTGTGAGGTTCCAAAACGCTGCTCTGCGGTCTTGAACCGCAGTGATGCGCCGTTCGACGGCGAGGCATGATCGTCGAACGTGCGGCTACGACTGATGTATCTGATCTTCCTCCGGCTCGCTGACTGGCTCGTCTTACTCGGCCGGTCCTCGGCGTCCAAGGACGTGGAGTTGCTGATATTACGGCATGAGGTTTCTGTGCTGCGCCGCACCAATCCACCTCCACGACTCGACTGGGCTGACCGCGCGGTACTCGCCGCACTGGCCCGGCGACTGCCCGCCCTGCTGCGCAGGCACCGGCTGGTGACACCAGGCACGATCCTGCGGTGGCACCGCCACCTGGTGACCCGCAAGTGGACCTATCCCAACCGAACAGGACGCCCACCGATCGACCGCACCATCGTCGCGCTGATCGAACGAATAGCACGAGAACCCCAACTGGGGATACCGCAGGATCCAGGGCGAGCTGCTCAAGCTCGGTCACCGGGTGTCCGCGTCGAGCATCCGGCGCGTGCTCAAACGCTTGCGCATCCCGCCAGCCCCGAAGCGGGCCTCGGACGCCTCGTGGCGGCAGTTCCTGCGCACCCAAGCCACGACACTGTTAGCCTGCGACTTCTTCCACGTCGACTGTGCAGTCACGCTCAAACGCGTGTACGTGTTCTTCGTGCTCGAGGTCGCCACCCGCTACGTCCACATCCTCGGCACCACCACCCACCCCGACGGGCCGTGGACCACCCAACAAGCCCGCAACCTGCTCATGGACCTAGGTAGTCGGGCTGACGACTTCCGGTTCCTGATCCGCGACCGCGCCGGCCAATTCACCGCCTCATTCGACGCCGTCTTCGCCGGCGCCGGCATCGAGACCGTCAAGATTCCGCCCGGCTGTCCACGAGCGAACTGCTACGCCGAAAGATTCATCGGCACAATACGGCGCGAAGTCACCGACCGACTGCTGATCATCGGCGAACGCCACCTGCACACCGTGCTGACGCGGTACGTCACCCACTACAACACACACCGCCCCCACCAAGCGCTGCACCTCATCCCGCCACGACCAGACCACCCCATCCCACAGCAGAGTCCCATCCAGATTCGCCGCCAACCCATCCTCGGCGGCCTGATCAACGAGTACAAACCCACAGCGGCGTAGGCCCTGGTCACGACCCTGCGCACACTTTTGGAACCCCACAGGCTTGCCCTGTTCGCTCGGTCGTCGGCATCGAAGGACGCGGAGATCCTCGCCTTGCGCCACGAGGTCGCTGTGCTGCGACGGAACAATCCGAAACCTTGCCTGTCCTGGCCGGATCGCGCAGTCCTCGCCGCACTTGCCCGAATGCTTCCCAAAGCCCTACGCGTCCACCGGATAGTCACACCCGCAACGTTGTTGCGCTGGCACCGCAAGCTGATCGCCGCGCGGTGGCGACAGCCAAAACCGCCGGGTCGTCCGCCGATCAGCGACGAACTGGCCACTTTTATTCTGCGCCTTGCGAGGGAGAACCGGACATGGGGCGTGGTCCGCATCCAGGGCGAGCTGCGCCGCCTCGGCCATCGGGTCGCCGCCTCGACCATCCGCAAGATCCTACGCGCCAGCGGGGTTCCACCATCGACACGCCGTGATGACACCTGGCGCACCTTCCTGCGCGCCCAGGCCGACAGCCTCCTTGCCATCGACTTCTTCCACATCGACACCGTGACACTCAAGCGGCTGTACGTCGCGTTCGTCATCGAGATCACGACACGCAGAGTCCACCTACTCGGCATTGCCCAGCATCCGACTACAGGCTGGGTGGCGCAGTTAGCCCGCGGACTTGCCAGCGACCTAGAGGAGGCCGGGCACCGATTCAGACACCTGATTCGCGACCGCTATGCGAAGTTCGGTGCCGCCTTCGACACGGTCTTCGCCTCCATCAGCATCCAGATCGCGGTCACCGCACCGCGGTCTCCGCGGATGAACGCATTCGCCGAACGCTGGATCGGCTCCGCCCGCCGAGAATGCACCGACCGAATCCTCATCACCGGAGAACGCCACCTACACCACGTACTCGACGCCTACGTCGCCCACCACAACACCAGGCGCAGCCACCAAGGCAACGAGATGCGTCTGCACGCTCCCCACGACAAACCAAACACGATCCCGTTCCCAGCCCGGATCGACACAATCCGACGCCGACAGCGACTCGGCGGACTCCTCAACGAATACCGACCCGCCGCGTGAAAGTCCAGGCCAGAACCGGTAACCGGGTTCTCGACCAGTACAGGCTGTGCCCGCACGGCATGGAGTCAGGGCTTGCGGCCGACGGCCCCCCAGCCGATGAAGTCGATCGGCATGACCGGAGTGAGGCGAGGGCCCTCGGGCCACCATTCACCGACCGGGACGAGGCCGGGTTCGAGGATCTCGAGGCCGGTCAGGTAGGACTCGATCTCGGCAGGAGTGCGGCATCGGCCCCTGCCGATAGCGCTGCGGAGATTGGCTTCCATGGCTTTGGCCAGCGCGCTGACCTCGCTGCCGTCGTCCGGATCGCAGAAGTGGCTCAACAGGACGTACGAGCCCGACGGCAGCAGCTCGATGTACCGGGCCATCAGCTCGCGCGGGTTCTCGTCGTCCTCGACGTGATGGATGGTGGCGCACTGCATGAGCGCGATCGGGCGGTCGAAGTCCAGCGACCGGGACACCACCGGGTGGGCGAACAGTTCATCCGGGTAGCGCAGGTCGGCGGCCACCACATGGGTGTGGTCGTTCTCCTCGAGCAGCGCGCGGCCGTGCGCGATCACCATCGGGTCGTTGTCCACGTAGACGACCGTGGCCTCGGGGTTGATGCGCTGGGCGACCTGGTGGGTGTTCTCCGCCGTGGGCAGCCCGGACCCGCAGTCCAGGAACTGGTCGACCTTCGCGGTCGTGGTCAGGTAGCGCACGACCCTGATCAGCCACCGGCGCAACACCTGGGCCAGCAGCGGCGCGTTCGGCTCGATCTCCATCGTGCGCCGGTAGAACTCGCGGTCCACCTCGTAGTGGTCCTTGCCGCCGAGCATCATGTCGTACACACGGGCAACGCTTGGTTTGGTGGTGTCGACGCCCGGCAGACCCAGTTCATCACCGGGGCCGTTCCCACCCCTCGAGTTCTCAGCCATGGCCCACTTTCACGCGGTCGGCGCTTGCCGCCTCGCCGCTGATCCTACTGACGACGATCCACAGTGTATGTATGCCCGGCCATTTGCAGCAGCAGAGGGTCATCGCCTTCGAAGATTGCCGGTCTTCCGCTGTTGCACAACCATGCCGGCATGGGCAACTCACGCCGGCCCGCCGACCGTCCGGGTTGGGCTACTCGGGCGAACTTCGCGCGGCGCGGGGTGTCGGTGACCGCTCCACCGTGGAGGGGCGGTCAGCATGGTGGTCGTGCCGAAGTCGACGGGGCGCAAACCCAAGCCCGGCAAGCACTCCCGATCCGCTTTACGCTCACAGAGCGAGACCGCGGGGTACCGTCCCGAGGTCGCTGGGCTGCGCCCCGCTGACCCGGTAGCCCTGGTCAGCCGCGAGCAGGACCGACAGCTGATCGCCGCGATCTGCGGTCCGTCGACCGGGTTTCTCCCCGACGACCTGGTCGGCCACGCCCGGGCCGGGTGGGACACCAACCGCGACACGAGGCCACCGTTCGACCAGCTCGACCAGGACCAGCGGGACGCGCTGACCATGGCCGTAGCCCGGAAGTTGGCCAAGCGACTGACCGATCCGCCGAGGCCCGCGATGGACGGCCGGGGGCGACCGGTCAACCACCACGCGCCCAGCTCCCCGCCCTTCCCGACCGGCGCGGACGAGCTGCGGTTCTGGACCCGGCGACTGCAGGCGCGAGTCAACGACCTGCGACCGTTAGCCGATCGGGGCAACCGACGGCTTGTCGCCGGTCGGCTCACCGAGGCCGGGCAACTGCTGGCCAGGATGCGGCAGCGGACCCCGGCGGCAACAGGGCAGAAGGAGACCGCGCACTGGATCACCGTGACCGCCGACCGGGCGGCCGACCTGCCGACCATCCCCGGGCAGCCCTACCTGACGGGCCGACGCGCGGAGGCCGAGCACTGGGCGGCGCTGACCCGGCGGCGGCAACAGAACCACGCCACCCCGGCCGGGTGGAGCTACGGCGGGCAGGCCCTGATCGACGCACTCGCCGCCCGCCGGGCGCCGGGCGTGACCGTGGTGGACTGGCGGGACGGGCCGGGCACCGAACTGGTCGCCCTCTCGCCGGAAGTGGTCGTCATCGCCGCCTCGGACACCAACACGCAGCAGAGCGTCCTGCACATCCTCTCGCAGTGGACCGGCCGCGACCGGCTGGCGTGTGAACTGGCCGTGCGCAAGGCCGTCGACGCCGGGCTGGTCACCATCTCCAGCGGGATCGACAAGCCCATCACCACCGATAAAGGCGCAGGCCTGTACTCCCGGCTCACCCGCACCCTCCAGACCACGCAAACCAGGGTCGGGGTCCTATCCGGTGATGAGGGCGGCGGGGAGTCTGCCGGTGCGGCGGCCTTTGTTGTAGAGGGTGAGCAGTTCGTGCAGCAGGACCGAACGGTGGTCGAACTCGCGGGTTTTCGCCTCGTCGGTCCAGCGTTTCTCGACCAGGAACAGGAATTGCCCGACGGCTTTGAGGATGTTCTGGTCGACTGCTTTGGGGTCGTCACGCCCCCTGTACCGCTCGAAAAGTCATCGCTGCAGGTCAAACCACATATCGGTACTCGTTGATGAGTCCATTGAGGACGCGGGTGTGAAGTGACTTGTGGGCGTCGGCTTCATGCGTTCGGTCGGGATCTGGGCGAGGCTTGGGTGGTCGTTGGTGTCGGGCTTGGTGGGGTCGGTGGTGGTTGTAGTGGCGCTGGTACTCGGCGAGGACGTGTCGGGCGTGTGCTTTCGTTGAGGATCAAGAGGTGGTCGCAAAGCTCGGTGCGGAGGGTTCTGATGACGCGTTCGCAGTGTGCGTTCATCCGTGGCTGTCCTGGTCGAGAATGCGGCCATCCGGTTTGACCTGGGTGATCGTGACGTCTGATGATCGGGGCTCGTGTCTGTTCGTCTGGTCTACTGGCTCTTCGGTCAAGTGCTGTCCTGGCTTGCCCTGTTCGCCCGATTGTCGGCATCGAAGGACGCCGAGATACTCACCTTGCGCCACGAGGTCGCCGTGCTGCGACGGGACAACCCCGAGACCTCGCTTGTCATGGCCCGATCGCGCGATCCTGGCAGGGCTGGCCCGGATACTTCCCAAGCTCCTACGCATCCACCGGATAGTTACGCCGGGAACGTTGTTGCGCTGGCATCGCAAGCTGATCGCCGCCCGGTGGCGACAGCCAAAACCGCCGGGTCGTCCGCCGATCAGCGAAGAACTGGTCACACTCATCCTGCGCCTGGCGAAGGAAAATCGGACCTGGGGTGTGGTCCGTATCCAGGGCGAACTGCGTCGCCTCGGCCATCGAGTCGCCGCCTCGACCATCCGCAAGATCCTACGCGCCAACGGAGTCCCGCCATCGACCCACCACGACGACACCTGGCGCAGCTTCCTGCGAGCCCAGGCCGACAGCCTGCTGGCAATCGACTTCTTCCACATCGACACCGTGACGCTGAAGCGGTTGTATGTCGCGTTCGTCATCGAAATCAAGACACGCAGGGTTCACCTACTCGGCATTACCCAGCATCCGACCTCGGACTGGGTGGTTCGGGTGGCCCGCGGACTGGCCAGTGATCTGGAGGAGGCCGGGCATCAATTCAGTTACCTGATTCGTGACCGTGACGCGAAGTTCGGTGCCGCCTTCGACGCCGTCTTTGCCTCTATCGGCATCCAGATCGTGCTCACCGCACCGCAAGCCTCGCGGATGAACGCCTTCGCCGAGCGCTGGATCGGGTCCGTCCGCCGAGAGTGCACCGACCGGATCCTCATCACCGGAGAAAGACACCTACGCCACGTGCTCGACGCCTACGTCGCCCATCACAACGTCGCGCGCAGCCACCAAGGCGATGGGATGCGTTTGCGTGCCCCCGACGACGAACCAAACACGACCCCGTTCCCGGTACCGATCGACCGATCCGACGCCGGCAGTGTCTCGGCGGACTGCTCAACAAGTACCGACCCGCCGCGTGAAAGTCCAGGCCAGAACCGGTAACCGAGATTTCGACCAGGACACGGTCTGCTGCGTCTGTGAGGAGGTTCGTGATGAAGCGTTTTCTCCGTGACAACGGCCTCGGTGTCGGCTTCGGACTGCTGTTCCTCGGCGCGCTGATCGGTCAGGCCTTCGCCGGACAGGCGGACTTCAACAACCAGCAGCTGGCCGACGGCGCACAGCCCGTGTCGTTCTTGTCCTACATCGCCTCCAGCGAATTCGTGGTCAACGTGGCGGAGAACTGGCAGTCCGAATACCTGCAGTTCTTCCTGTTCATCTTCGCGACGGTGTGGCTGGTCCAACGTGGATCACCGGAATCCAAGAGCATCGACAACATCGGCGCGGAGTCCGACGAGCAACAGCAGCTGGGCGAACACACCACATCTCAGTCACCTGCCTGGGCCCGCACCGGAGGGTGGCGCACCGCGCTGTTCTCCAACTCACTCGGCGTGGTGATGCTCGCGATATTCCTGCTGTCGTGGCTCGCCCAGTCGATCGCCGGACTCACCGCGTACAACGCCGAACAGCTCGCGCAGTACGAAGACCCGGTCGCATGGCTTGCCTACCTCGGCAGCGCGGACTTCTGGAACCGAACCCTGCAGAACTGGCAGTCCGAGTTCCTCGCGATCGGATCCATGGTCGTGCTGAGCATCTACCTGCGCCAGCGCGGATCACCCGAATCCAAACCGGTCGGCGAGCCACACGTCACGACAGACAAAACCGGTTGAGCCTCCACGCCAAGGTCAAGTGCGCATACTGCCGAAGGACTGCAAAAGACCGGCGACTGTCCTGTTTCTGGTGAAGGTCGCCGCACGATAGGGACAAGCAGACCGAACGCGCCCGCGCGGTCGCCTTCGAGCAAGTGCACTTCCGCTACAGCACCGACCTTCCGGGAGTGCACCACGAGGTCAGCTGCACCATCCCCGCCCGGCAGCATGACCACGTTCGTCGGACCTTCCGGCGCAGGTAAAACCACCGTCTTCTATTCCATCGAACGCTTCTACGTGTGAGGTTCCAAAACGCTGCACCGCGTTCTTGACCTGCGATGACCGCACCGGTCTACGGGCAGGGCATGATCGTGGGACGTGTGGTTGCGACTGGTGT
>JOAA01000071.1 GCA_000720375.1 Rhodococcus rhodnii
TCTCCCAGGTCGGACTGCGCTCAGCTCCTACCGGGCTGCTGCGACACCCCGGCGGGAAGGACTTCCACCTCCCTTGGTTCACGCCGCTTCACGGCGCACAAGCGCCTCGCGGCGCACTCCGCACATGCCGATGAGCGGCCGTTCCCCGGCAAATCTCGACGATCGCAGTTTCTGGCGCAGTCCGCCTGCACGTTCGCGACGCCATCTCGTTATTGGGGGATAGTCTCTGACGTCGTTGCGGTCAGGGGCAGCAGTTCGCGTCGGCATGCAGAGAAAAGCGAAGTCAGGGTCGACCCGGAACCCGAGGTTGTCGTTCTTGATCAGCTCGATCGGCCACGAGTCCCATGTCGTACTCGCCCACCACGCCATCGCATTCCAAGAGCAGCTCGGCGAGCTCACCGGGCAGCCGCCGGCCCGGCGCACGCTCGCCCTCGTCATCGATCGAGTCTTCCACCCGCTGGGCCGTGGTGAGATTGCCGACGTGAGCATTCCCCGGATCAGGTGCAGACTGCACACTTGATCCTGAGCGTTGGGAATCGCATCACGGGCGTCCTGGCTGATGGGCTGAGGAGGCCCCACATCAGGGGGTACATGACCATGTCGTACGACTCCACGCCAGACACTCTTTGGCATAGCCTGCGAGTCGCCGAGCTGATGGGCGAGCTGATCAAGGAGTTGCTTGACCGGTCGGTCCGACACGACCTGAGCAAGACCCGCGAGCCGGAGCGGGCCATCTACGACGAGGTCGTGCCGCAACTGCGCGCCACGACCTACGGCAGCGTGGAGTATCGGACCCTGGTCGACGCGATGGGCGAGGGGCTGCGACACCATTACGCGCACAACCGCCATCACCCAGAGCACTTTGCCGACGGGATCAACGGCATGACCCTGGTGGATCTGGTTGAGATGCTGGCGGACTGGAAGGCGGCCACCGAACGCACCGCGCATGGTGACCTCGCGGACAGCCTGGCGATCAACCGCGAACGGTTCGGTATCGCACCACAGCTGATGGACATCCTGGCGAACACCGCTCGCCAATTCGGGTGGCTGGCCGCAGAGCCAGACCGAAACGCAGCGCCATGACACGGCGTGGCCGCCGAGATCGAGTAGTCGATTGCGGTCTGCATACACAGGTTGAACGCCGCGGCGAGGCGAAGTGGGTCGGCGTCGACCGAGATGGCTTCGTGGAGGATGCGGTCCGCGCGAAGGCGTTCTAGGTCAACGTCCTGTATGGACAGATGCCACGAGAGGTAGTGGTCGAGAAAGCACCCAGAAACCAAAATCCAAGCGAAGTCAGGGCTTGCGGCCAACGGCTCCCACAACAAGCCGCTGCATCGGTGACAACGGACGCAACCTGGGCCCGTCCGGCCACCAGTCCGCCGACGTCACCAGGCCCGGCTCCAACAGCTCCAGCCCGGTGAACATGGCGTTGATCCGCTCCCGTGTCCGGAACCAGCCAGGAAACCCCGCGTCGCTGTAGACCTCACGAATCCCAGCGGCGAAGTCTGCGAGCTCGTGGTCCGGACCAGGATCGAGCAGGTGGGACAGTGCGACATAGGACCCAGACGGCAGCACGTCGACGTACGACGCCACGATACCGGCTGGGTCCCGCTTGTCGGACACGTGGTTGATGATGCCGACCAGGAACAACACGACCGGCAGTTCGAAGTCGATGTACTTCGTGACCGTCGCGTTCTCCAGAACCTGCTGCGGACGGCGGAAATCCGCCTCGGCGATGTGGGTGTGGTCGTTGTCGGCCAGCAGCGCCCGGCCATGGGCGAGCACAGCCGGGTCGACCGAGGCGTAGACGACGGTGGCGTCATGATTGTGCCGCTGGACTATTTCGTGGACGTGCTCCGTGGTGGGCAGCGGCAGGCTCGTCCCGAGTTCGAGGAACTGGTTGATCCCCAGCTCCGCGGCCAGGAAACGGGCCACGCGCAGGGCGAACCCGCGGTTGTCCCAAGATGCGCGGCCGAAGTCCGGGTCGAGCGCGAGCAACCGGTCACGGACGTCCCGGTCCGCCTGGAAGTTGTCCTTGCCGCCGAGCATGGCGTCGTAGACACGGGTGATACTCGGCCGTGCCGTGTCCACACGACGCGCGTCATCACCCCATGCCGTCATCCCAGCCCCGCCCGATCCCGTCCATCCAGTCTGATCATCACCATGACCGGCGTTAACACTACCGTTTGGCACTGCGCAACGGGGTTACAGCTGAGACGTAGGCCAAAGCCAGCCGCGTTCCCGCGCGGTCTTCGCTGTCCCGGCGCGGTTTCGGGCCGAGCAGCGCCACGCACTCCCCCGCGGCGATGTCGAGATCGACACCGTCGAGGGCGACCGTGGCGCCGTAGTTACGGCGTGCGTCCCCGCACTTCCAGCACCGTCACCATCGCCACAATGCTCGGCTCACGGCACCGACGCTCAAGTCCGTACGGCGCTGTGCACGTGCACTTCAGGACACCTCGCTCACCAACCCAAGCCAACGAACGCTTCGATCCGGTCTCCAAGTGTGTCCATCTTGAGCAAGCTGTTGCTCGGCCGCGACATGGTGTCGATCAAGCTCCCTGGTGACGCCCGGGTCAAGCTGCGCGCGCCGGCGTCGATCTGGTGAATGCCGCCGTCAGAAGACTGCCGTGCGCCTGCCAGCAACGAATGCAGCGCTGACCAGCCTGGTCGGGAACCGCTGGCCCCCTCGCTCCACACAGCGCACCGTCGGACAGCATCGCAAGATCCGACGACCACAGGTGAACTACGCCCTCCCCAGCGTGCGCTTGCGCACGGATCATCTCGAACCACCCCACCCAGGACGATCACTCGTGCATCTGCACGTGCAGATGCACGAGTGATCATAGCGTCCACCGTATGCTCCGTTCGAGTGAATGACATCGCCGCCGCCAGGCCCGCACGCCGCTCCGCCATCCGATAACGCTGATACGGTGCCGCGCAGGGTGGACTGGTAGTCGACGCGGCCCTGCGCGGTCACGGTGAACAGGCCATAGATCCCGTGGTATGTCACGAATACGTGGGCGCCGGGCAGCAGCTTCTACTCCCCGTCGAGTTTGCGCCGCCTTCCATCCAACGCCGCCGATGGTGTTGTTCACATAGTCCAGCCGCTGGTATCCAACATGACCGGGAACCCGCGCACGACCAGCCTCGTCGACCCAGCGCCGCCAACGCCCGCACTACTGTAGTCCACATCGGACACGTCAAGAGCGACCCGGCATTCCGTGCACTGCCAACGTATTCGTGCCGTGGCCAGTAAGAGTTCCTTCCATGGTGTGGTCGTACTCGACGGTCATGGTGTCAGTGATGCGGAAGTCGAGCCTGTCGTCCTGGGTTGTGGTCAGGAAATGCGGCCCCGGTGTCAGATGGATCCGATGGACCTGCTTGGTGTCTTGCCGGCTAGTGGCGCCCGAGACGGCGAAGCTGGCGTAGTCCACGTCCGTGGCGTCAAGGGCGACATCTTGCTGTGTTGATGACGGCGTGACAAGGGTGGTTGTCGTGGTGTTGGGCGACGCCCTGCCCGTTGAGGTTGTGCTGGTGGTCGATGTCGGCGGCGGAGTGATGCGCGGGAGCAGTGGTATGCCCTGTCATCGGATGACATCTCCTGGCGGATCGCCCTGCTAGGCCGTTCGAGTGAAGTCGGACCGGAATTGGGGAGAGCTTCGCCCGTGGGTCCACGTGCTCGCTAGTTGGCCCACGTTTGAGTGAAAGGGACTCACAGATGTCGATACGTATCCGATGGTCCGGCGTGCTGACCGGGGCCGCGATCCTGGCCAGCCTGGCTACCGGCACCGAGCTGGCGCACGCGCAGCCTCCGTTCCCCACCACCCCGATGGAGCGGTGCGTACGGAACACCACCCCTGATGTCACCCAGACGGTGACCCATTCCGGTAATCAGGTGGGCGCGAGTTTCCCCAATGGCACGAACCCGCCCAATGGCATCTTTCCGGGCGACGTCGTCAAGGTGATCATCACGGGAGCTGTGCGCATTGATCATTGGGGCAACACATATGGGCCCAGCGGAGCGACCGGGGGCCACGAGCGATATTGGAAGTCGCTGCAGGGCGTCCGCTGGCCGTTTCCCGAGTTGAACGCGTTCAGCTCGGTCGCTCGCTGGAACAACAATCCCGGAGGATGGGTCGGCGACCCGATGCGCACGATCAGCCTCGACCCGGCTTTCGGCGGCTCATGCACCTCGGCTCCGAATATTCCGGTACGTCTTCTTTACTACATCAACGATCCCGGAATCTCCGACAACGGCGGCCAGTGGACCATACGAACCGACGTCTACCGAGCCACCACTACCTGCGCGCCCGGTTTCTTCTACTCGGGAATCTACGGTTGCCTTCCCAGGCCATGGTGATCGATCATCAGTTCAAGATTGGCCTTCGGCCAACAGTTTCCTGCCATGCCGATCACGAGAGCGGCCCTTGGTTGGCCATTTCTCCCGTATCAGAGCGGTGACCGCCTCAAGGGCTGCCGTGGTCTCTGATAGTCATATTTTGAGAGGAGAGTAAAATGTCAAGAACGTCCAGGATGCTAAAATACTTCGCCACTTTGCTTCTCACGGTCGTTTCAGTGTTCTCTGTTCCAGTTCCCGCAGGCGCGGCCGGTCAGGTATACAGCTCTGCCGCTTGGGCTGGACATCTTGTCACTGGGTTCCGATGGGATGTTGACGGCCATACATACTCCCCAGAGGTGGTTGAAGCGGAGTGGACGGTTCCCTGCCTGCCGGTGAATGCCGACGGCTTCTACGGCCACATCGACATGTGGGTCGGGTTCGAGGGAACGGACGGCCGCTTGATCCAGATGGGCATCAGGGCCTCGCATTATGAAATCCGGGACCCATGGACCGAAGCGGTCCTCTACATTGTCAATGAGTATCGAGCTTGGGTGGTCGACACGAAATACCCCGCGACGCGTACACCCTATTGGATGTTCCCCATCGACACCTGCAGGGCGGGCGCGACGACCGCGACCGTCAACGCGTCGGTCAACCGGATCACCGGCCAAGCAAACATTTCAGCCGGACCTTTTGTCCGCGGCGGAAGTGATTCACGGCATTGGTACTTTGACAGGATGACAACTACACGTCACACCGGCATTATCCTCGAGCGAGTCGGCACCGTGATACCGAACTTCGGCGTGGCCGGGTTCAGGGAAGCAAAAGTGTCGATCAACAAAAATGGTTCGACAACAGGCAGCTTTCTCGGGAACAGCAATGTCGCCGCGAGTCGGGTGAGCATGCGCAGCCTCCTGCTGATTCCCGGTGCGCCAGCGGTATACACCAGCGGTTCCGACCAAAGTGGCAATTTCAACCTCACCAGATATCGATTCATATGATTCGTCTACATTGAGCTGGCTACACCCCTTGATCACCAACGCGGCAACCACTTACTCCAATTTGCTCGACACCCCGCCGCTTGTTCGCGAGTCCAAGACCGGCTTCCAGCCGAGACCTCCGTGACTGTCGAACGCCCGCCGCTCCTGCTTCCGTGTAACCGTCGAGCGGCGGGCAGCCCAACATTTAGCCAGGCGATACGACCGAACGGGGCGATATCGGAGCTGCCACGTACAACACAGACACGTGAGAACCAAGACAAATCGGTCCACTTTGTACCTTTTTGACACCGTCCTCGCCGACGCCGGCATCCAGGTCGTCCGGAGTGGTGTTCAGATGCCCAGGATGAACTCGATCGTCGAACGCTGGATCCAAACCTGCCGACACGAACTGCTCGACCGCACCCTGATCTGGAACCAGCGACATCTACTCCACGCACTCCGCGAATACGAGCGCTTCTACAACTCGCACCGGCCACACCAGGGCATCGCCAACGCCCGACCACTACAACCACTGCCAGAGCCGATCACCGATCCAGCCCAGATCACCCGGCTCGACATCCGCCGACGCCCACGTTTGGGCGGCATCCTCAACGAGTACCACCACGCAGCCTGACCTGCACGGGATGACATTCTCGGCAAGCGCAGCCGCGGAGCGGTCCCGGCTGCTGTCCTGGTTCCCGCACCTTGCCGCCGAAACCCTCGCTCCGGCGTCTACAAACGATCTACAAAGGATCATGGTTCAACAGAAAACCCTCCCTCGCTGATCACGAGAAAAGGTCTCTGACCTGGACAAACGTCCTGGAGGGCGATACTGGGATTGAACCAGTGACCTCTACCGTGTCAACGTACGACACTGTCTGGCCTGACCTGCGGAAACACTACTTCTGCATGTCATGACAGATCCGTCTGGAGCCGTTGAGAGCAGGTGGGAGCAGTCCAACGCACCGGATTGCTCCCAATCTGCTCCCAAAACCGTGCTCCCAGTCTTCGCTGAACGCCGAGCGCGACCCCTTGACCCCAGGCAGGTCCACAAAGGACTGGGACATGCGGGAACAGAGAAAGCCCTGTACAACACAGGTCCGTTGAAGTCAGTTCACAGCAACACAAGCACATACAAGCCGGACCAACTCTCCCAATTTCTCCCACTCCTACACTTCCACGGTCCACCGCGAAGCACCCAAGGCGTCTGCTCAGCGCCACAACCAAAACCTCGAAATCAACCGGCAGCACAGGACAATGTTGACAGTCCTCTTGAGACTTGCCGACGGAACCTGTAACACTTGATGCCCAATCAAGTGCACGCACACTCCAGTCCCAGGCCCAACTCGACACGATCCGACGCCGCCACTGTCTCGAGCAGAGAAGGGCAATCACGACCGCGACTACTGCTGGGGGCAGGGAATCAGCATCAACGCCAGCCGGGCCGAAGGTCGATGGTTGAACTGGATCGAGTGCGAGTTCGCCGCGCCGCGGTACTTCGCCACCAATGGCACCGACACCGCGGTCACGACGAGCAGAACGCCCGCCATCGGCGCCTGTGCCCGCTGACACAACGAGTCAGTTCTTCCGGACCCAGGCTGTGACACTGTTGGCCTGCGACTTCTTCCACGTCGACTACGCGGTCACGCTCAAGCGCGTCTACCACACGGAAGCATTTTCCGGCCAACCAGGCCCACGGCATGTTAGCGATAACATGATCCTGTCGACTGCGGCAAGAGTACTCACCCTTGCCGCTGAGAGCATTGATCTGCGCGTGCGGCGAGGTTATGTTAGCGCTCACTTTGAACAACGGAGTTCAGCGGAGGGCCGGCATGTTCCCTGCTCGTTCGACGACGGTCTGGCGCAGACCGCTCACGGCGATCCTCGGCGTCCTGGCCCTCACGGCGTCGTTCTTAGGCGTCACGGCAACCCCCGGCGCGGCTGCGACGCTCGACCAAGGGCTGGTCGTCCGCTACGACCTCACACAGAGTTCCGGCAACGCCGTGACCGACACGTCCGGCAACGGCCGGAACGGCACGCTGAGCGGTGACGCGACCTGGCAGGGCGCCGAAGGACTGAGCCTCGGCGGCGCGAACGGCCACGTTCGCCTGCCCGACGACATCATGCGCGGGCTCACGGACATCTCCGTCTCCGTCCAGGTCAACGTCGCCACCGACCAGGGCACCCCTTACTTCATCTGGGGACTCGGCAACACACTGAACGGCGTCGGCAACGGCTACCTGTTCACCACGGGCGACCAGTTCCGCACCTCGATCGCGACCGGCGACTGGTCGACCGAGCAGACGGTCGCCTCGGGTCGCAACCTCGCGCGCGGCAGCTGGCGCACGCTCACCTACACCCTCGCCGGCGGCGTCGCCATCCTGTACGAGGACGGCATCGAGGTGGCTCGCAAGACCGACGTGACGATCACCCCGGGCGCGATCGGCGACGGCACCACAACCGCGAACTACCTGGGCCGTTCCGTGTACACCGCGGACAAGTACCTCAAGGGACTCGTCCGCGACTTCCGCATCTACGACCGTGCCGTGACCGCGGACGAGGCCCGCGCGCTCGGCGAGCGGACCGCGGCGGGCCGGGCAGCTGCCGACGCCGCGGCACTCGATCTCGGCAACACGTCCGCTGTCACAGAGAACCTCGCCCTGCCAGTGAAAGGTGCGGGTGGCTCCACGATCTCCTGGTCCTCCAGCAACCCTGCCGTGGTGTCGGCAAAGGGTGTGGTCACCCGACCGGCTCCGGGTGCCGGCAATGCGACGGTGACGTTGACCGCGACCGTCTCCTACGCGGGTCACGCCGCGACGCGCACGTTCACCGTCACGGTGCTCGAGGACATCACAGACCGGCAGAAGGTCGCGAACGCGTTGCGAGACATCGTGATCTGGGACCAGGACGCGGTTCGCGGCAACATCACGCTGCCGACCAAGGGCGCCCGCGACGTCACGCTCACGTGGTACAGCGACGACCCGCGCGTGGTCAGCGCGTCCGGTGTGGTGACCCGGCCGCCATACGGATCGAAGCCCCGCAAGGCACATCTGTGGGTGCGTGCTTCGAAGGGATACGCGAGCGGCGGCCGTGACTTCACGCTCACGGTGCTGCCATTGCCGAAGCAGGAAGCGCGCGAGGGATACATGTTCGCGTACTTCACCGGTGAGGCCACACAGGACACCGAGCAGGTGCATTTCGCTGTCAGCCGTGGGAACGACCCACTGCACTGGGATGAGCTCAACGGCGGCCGCCCCGTGCTGCGGTCGCAGTACGGCGAGACCGGGGTGCGCGACCCGTTCATCATTCGCAGCCCCGAAGGCGACAAGTTCTATCTCATCGCGACCGACCTGCAGATCAACGACGGACGCGGATGGGACCAGGCGCAGCGGCACGGCAGCAAGTACCTGGAGATCTGGGAGTCGACCGACCTCGTTACGTGGTCGGACCAGCGGCACGTCCGCGTGTCGCCTGACACGGCCGGTATGACGTGGGCGCCGGAAGCGACCTACGACCCGGCCATCGGCGCCTATGTCGTCTACTGGGCCACGAGCCCCTACGCGGTCGACGATGTGGACCACACTGGTTCGACCTACCCGCGGATGATGTACTCGACCACCCGCGACTTCCGGACGTTCACCGAGCCGAAAGTCTGGAACGACCCCGGCCGGGGCGTCATCGACTCCACCGTCATCAAGGACGGCGATTACTACTACCGCCTCACCACCGACGAGAAGGTCATCGGATCCTGCACCCGTGACATCGTGCTCGAGCGTTCGAAGGACCTGCGTGCCGTGGACCTGCCGACCACGAACCCACGTAAGTGGGAGCTGGTCGACGACTGCATCCGCACTAGCCTTGGCACGGACTGGGTTGAAGGCCCGACTGTGTTCAAGTCCAACGACGGCACCAAGTTCTACGCCTTCATGGACGAGACACCGCGCCGCGGATACATCCCGTTCGTCACCGACTCCCTGTCGAACCCGAACTGGCAGATCCCGGCGGACTACCAGCTACCGGCCCGCCCACGCCACGGCACGGTCCTGCCTGTCACAAAGGCCGAACTGGCCCGGCTACGCCAGGGCCCGCCGCCGATGACCGCCAACAGGAACGGTGTCATTGCCGACTACGACCTCACCACCGGCTCGGGCACAACGGTCGCGGACCGCTCCGGGAACGGCCGCAACGCCGTGCTCCACGGTGATGTCGCCCGTTCGTCGGACGGTCTCACCTTTGGCGGCAAAGACGGTTACGTGCATCTGCCGAACAACCTCATGACCGGACTCAACGAGATCACCGTGTCCGCGCGGGTCTGGGTGGACCCAGGCCAGCAGACGCCGTACTTCCTGTTCAACCTCGGCAACAGCACGAACAACGCCGGAAACGGCTACCTCTTCGCCACCGGGGACGCCTACCGGGCGGCCATCGCGTCCGGCGACTGGTCGACCGAACGCAACGCCAGCAGCGGACGAAATCTGGCCCGAGGCACCTGGCACACACTGACGTACACGCTTTCCGGTGGAACAGCACGACTCTACGACAACGGAACCGAAGTGGCCCGTGTGGACGGTGTCACGACCAAGCCGGGTGATCTCGGCGGCGGCATCACGACGTCGAACTACATCGGCCGGTCCGCATACGCAACCGACAAGTACTTCAAGGGCAAGATGGGCGGCTTCACCGTGTGGAACCGCGGCCTGACCACGTCGGAGATCCTGGGGCTACCGGGCAACGAGACGGCCGTCAGCTCGGTGCGGCTCGACGCACTGAAGGTGCCCGCGGTCATCGACAGCCAGGCCGGGACCATCGTCCTGCCCGTCAAACCCGGTACGAACCTGCGTCGCCTGGCCCCTCAACTCGAGGTCGCGGACCGCGCGAAAGTGTGGCCCCGCAACGGATCGTGGCAGGACTTCACGAAACCTGTGACCTACACAGTCACGGGAGCCGACCGGAGCAAGCGCACCTGGACGGTACGTGCGGCGGTCATGAACAGCCCTGTCCTGCCCGGCTTCAACGCCGACCCCAACATCGTCAAATTCGGCGACACCTACTACATCTACGCCACCACCGACGGCTTTCCCGGTTGGTCGAGCACCTCGTTCGACGCGTGGTCGAGCAAGGACCTCGTGCACTGGACCAGACATCCGGGAATCCTCGACCTTGGCCCCGGGGTGTCCTGGGCAGACAGCCGGGCATGGGCCCCGGGCATCATCTCGAAGAACGGCAAGTACTACTTCTACTTCTGCGCCGACGCGAAGATCGGCGTCGCGGTGGCCGACTCCCCCACCGGCCCGTTCACCGACGCGTTGGGCAAACCACTCATCGCAGCGAACCCGACCGGCGGCGGCCAGCCCATCGACCCCGCGGTCTTCACCGACGACGACGGCCAGAACTACCTGTACTGGGGCAACGGCGAGGCCTACGTGGTGCCGCTGAACGCCGACATGATCTCGTTCGACGCCACGAAGATCAAACGGATCACCGGGCTGGACGGGTTCCGCGAAGGCCTGTTCATGACCAAACGTGCCGGCACCTACCACCTCACCTGGTCGATCGACGACACCGGCAGCGAGAACTACCGCGTCGGCTACGCGACCGCCACGAGCCCAATGCTCGACGGCCTCACCCAACGCGGCGTCATCCTCGAGAAGAACCCGTCACTCGGCATCCTCGGCACCGGACACCACAGCATCGTCCAGGTCCCGGGAACCGACGACTGGTACATCGCCTACCACCGCTTCGCCATCCCCGGCGGTGACGGCACCCATCGCGAGGTGACCATCGACCGCCTGCGCTTCAACGCGGACGGCACGATGGCCAAAGTCGTGCCGACGCTCGAAAGCATCACCCCGCTGGCGAAATGATGGCGGTCGTCATCACGGCCCCGACGTGATTCGATCGTCACCCATTCCGTGGCCGCATGGGCGCCGCCGCCTGTCCTGGTCGAGAATGCGGTAACCCGGTTCGACCTGGGCGATCGTGACGTTCAATGATCGGCGGTCGTGTCTGTCCGTCTGGCCTTGCGCTTGCCGAAAACCTCATCCGTGCTGGTCAACTCCTGTCCGCGTCGGCACCAGTTCCGTCGGCCCTCAGGGCTCGGATCACCACGGCAGGGTGATCGGCCGTGTTACTGCGACTGGCCTACCTCGGCCTGACCAACACCTTCGCCATGCTCCGTCTGCTCCCGATGAGCAAACAGGACAAAGACATCGAGATCCTCGCGTTGCGGCACCAGATCGGAATACTCTGCCAAAGCCGATCACCGATCCAGCCCAGATCAGCCAACAGGTCTTCGCCGTAGTCTTCGAGCGTGACGACCAGAGCGATGCCATGATCGCGGCGTGGGGTATGTCCTTCGATGAGCACGCTTACATGGTGAAGACCAGCGGCGACAGCCAATACTTCTTGACTGACGCCGACAACGCTCTGAACTACGTTCACAGGACGGCCAACGCCACGCCGAATCTGGTCTGGGCTAACCCCGAAGCGACTGCTTCCGAGGACTAGCCCTCTCACGGACCACGCCAAGATCTGCACCGTCGGCGATGACGAAGCGTTCATGGCTCCGTCATCGCCGACTGCTACCCACAAGAACACACGACAAGCCGTCACTTTTGTTGCACCACACAGGGTCCGCAGCGTCATGTGGGGCTCCGTACCCGAGCCCAACCGCCCTTCGTTCCTACGCAGCAGACTCGGAGCCAAGCTCCGCCGGATGCGGGAAACGGCAAACCTCACGTTGGACGAAGCCGCGCCCCTGTTGGACATGAAGCGGAGCGCGTTGCACCGCATCGAATCGGGCGAGACCAAGACACACACGCACTTGGCCCGTTCGATGATGGATGCCTACGACTGTCGCGATCCCACGTTGATCGACGAAGTCCGCAAAGCCCTTGAACGGCCGTGGTACCAAGCACATGGCGCGCGAAGCCGGTACCACGTCGATGTCGAGACCGAGGCCGCATTTGTGTGCGACTTCTCGACCCTTGTCGTGCCTAAGCTACTCCAAACTTCCCGCCGATGGTCAGAGTCCTTGCGCAGCAGCAGGAGCGTTCACGCTCATGGCGTCTTCGATCATCTGTGGCGCCAGGCGCTCGGCGAGGCCGAGTCGATCGAGGTGATAGAGCCCGCCCTAGCGGAAACACACCAACCATCAGTGCCGATCGCCGACGCCGATCACGTGCGTCACTCATCCTTCGACGAAGACATCGAAAAAGGCTCAAAGTGCTCAGAACACCCCTCACCCTCGCCTGTGGACGATGGTTTCGTCTCAGCTCGAGGGCGTGACACTGACAGCAATCGCGGCGCCGAGTAAGAGGAAGGGGCCCGCAGGAATTTGGCGGTTCCGCGCACGGCGATCGGCCAGTCAAAGCACGAGCCATGCCGCTCCGGCCGAGCACCAGCCAAGCAACACGCCGAACTGCTGCTCGGAGCGCGAGCGTCCTTCCGGTGGAAGCGCACTGGTTTCCTCGCCCGGTGTGGCTTCGTCCGAGCAAACCGGAAACTTCGGGCAGGAGTCCTTTGTGCGACCCGGTCAACCGGCGGGGTCGGTTCCGGCCAGGTAGCGGGTCGTTCCAGACATCCGGCAGCTGGGACACCAGGCCAGCATCCACAATACTTGTGTCATGGCGTTCCGGGAAGACACCGCAGCGAAACGAGGTTTGCCTTCTCGGCCGACGATGTCCGTTACCGCGCAAGAAGTTCCTCGGATGTCGCGAACGATTCGGTCTGTGCGGAAGTGAGTTGAGCCACTGACGCACTCGACCACGACCATCCGGCCCAACTGACGTCCCAGGAGACAACGTGGCCATTTCCGGCATCTTCAGCGCACTCGTCATCGGTTTGATCATCGGTGCACTGGGCAGGCTGATCGTGCCAGGCAAGCAACGCATTCCGATCTGGCTGACCATCCTGATCGGCATCGTCGCCGCGCTGATCGGCACATTCGCCGCCAATGCACTCGGCGTGGGCGACACCCGCGGCATCGACTGGATCGAGCTGATCATCCAGATCGCCCTCGCCGCCGGTGGAGTCAGCCTGGCGGCCCGGATGTACGTCCGCAGGCACCTCTGACCGCACACCCGAGCCCGCGCGGTGGGCGTTGCCCCCTCGACGACGCCTACCGCGCAACCTGCAGAAGTGTCCTACGTCCGTGTTGTCCTGATGCGGGCATAGGACTGCTTGCTTGTCACCGCACTGTGCGCCGGTCTTCTGGTGCCGACCGGCACAACCGCCACAGTGGACACCACGGAAGACGGGTCGGGCACGGGGCTCGGCCGATTGGCGGGGGTGATTCCAGCCGGGTGGCCGGTTGTTCCGGACGCCCGGCAGCTGAGATCAACGCGAAGAATCCACAATGCTGGAACACGGCACTCGTTGAGCACACGGATCGGACTCCCACGGTTCGCCGGGATGTGCACAACGCCGCATCAGACTTAATTCAACCGTCCAAAGAGGAGACCTTCTCATGTTCAGTCGAATGCTGAGCGCCTTCGGCATCGGTGGCCCGTCCGTCGACACCGTGCTGGACTCGTCGCACGCCGTGCCCGGCCAGCCGATCACCGGGCAGGTCCGCATCCAGGGCGGCAGCTCGGACGCCGAGATCAGCCAGATCGTGCTGTCCCTCGTCACCCAGGTCGAGGCCGAGCGTGGCGGTTTCGGCGGCTTCGGCGGCGATGACGAGCACCACGGTGGCGACACGGAGTTCTTCCGGATGGTCGTGCAGCAGGGGCTGCGGGTGCCGGCGGGTCAGCTGGTCTCGATCCCGTTCCAGCTGCCGGTGCCGTGGGAGACGCCGATCACCGCGGTCGGCGGTGCGGCCCTGCCGGGGTTGAGCGTGGGTGTGCGCACCGAACTGCTCGTCGCGGGCGCACCCGACAAGGGCGATCTCGACCCGGTCCTGGTCGGTCCGCTGCCCTCGCAGGACAAGGTGCTGGACGCGTTCGGGCAGCTGGGGTTCTCGTTCCGCGGCGCCGGCGTCGAGGCCGGGCGACTGCCCGGTGTGCCGCACGAGTTCGGCTTCTACCAGGAGCTCGAGTTCTTCCCGCCGGCCCAGTTCGCGGGCAGGGTGAACCAGGTCGAGCTGACCTTCGTGGCCAACGCCAACGAGTTGCACGTGATCCTCGATGCCGACAGGCGCCGCGGTGGGTTCTCGTCGGGTGGCGACACCTCCGGCCATCTCCGGCTGTCCCACCAGGAGGCGCAGGCCACCAACTGGGCCGCAGCCATCAGCGACTGGCTCACGCAGGTCGCCGAGCGCGGCCTGACGAACCCCGCGTTCGGCGGGGCTCACAACCCGGCGTTCGGCGGCCAGAACGGCCACAACCCCGCCTTCGGCGGACAGCCGGGCTTCGGCGGACAGCCAGGCTACAGTGGACAGCCGGGCTACGGTGGCCGCGGCTACGACCACGACGACTACCACCAGCAAGGTCAACGGCGCAGGCCGGGCATGGGCGGCATGCTCGCCGCCGGTGCGGCCGGTGCCGCCGGCGGCGTGCTCGGCGGCATGGCGCTCGGCAGCATGGCCGAGGAGTTCTTCGGCGACGACGAGGGATGACCCGGCCTCACAACGAAACCTGCGTGACAGGCGTCGCCCACGGGACGCCTGTCACGCACCTTTCTGCTGAGACAGCAGACCACTTCCAACCGTGGGATAGTGTCCACTGAGGACTTGCTCCCCGGAGCGATACCGAGGACTCGGCGAGGAACGGATGCTCAGCCCATTGAACTTGTCGCTGATCAACGGGCCCATCCCGGTCATCGCAACCGTCGCCGGTGTGCTCGCGCTGGTCGCTCTGGCAATCCGGAAGAACCGGACTTGGTGGACCCGGATCGTCCCGGCCGTGGTGCTGGCGTGCGCCGCTGTGACAGCCGGGCTGAAGCTCGTGGTCGACCACGTGTGGAAGCCGTGGCCGGAGCCGCTTCCCACGATCCTGGCGGTGTGGGCGGGCGCGGCGCTGCTCGCGGTGTGCCTGGCGGTCGCGCGACTGCGAGCAGGGCGGTGGTATTCGCGGGTACTGAGCGTGGTGCTGGTGCTGGTCGTGACGGCGAGCGCGGTGACGGCGGCGAACGCGTACTTCGGTTTCTACCCCACGCCACGCGCGGTGCTCGAGCTGTTCACGAACAACCGGGTCGACCTCGACGTGGCCGCGAAGCCGGCGTCGAGTGTGGTCGAGGTACCTGCGGGCGGCAAGCTCGCCGACGTCTGGCAGAAGCCCGCGGACCTGCCCGAGCGGGGAACGGTGTCGGAGGCGCAGATTCCCGGTGCGTTCAAGGCACGTCCGGCGTGGATCTACCTGCCGCCCGCGTACGCGGCCACGCCTCGCCCGCGGTTGCCGGTCCTGGTGTTGCTGCCGGGCCAGCCCGGTTCGCCGCGCGACTGGTTCGACGCGGGCCGGCTCACCGAGCGCCTGGACGCGTTCGCGCGCGAGCATGACGGGCTGGCACCGATCGTGGTGGTGGCCGACCAGCTCGGCGCGCGGATGGCGAACCCGCTGTGCCTGGACTCGAAGCTGGGGCAGTCGGAGACCTATCTGGCCCGCGAGGTGCCCGAGTGGATCAAGCAGCGGCTGACGGTCGACGAGCGCCGCGAGGCCTGGACCATCGCGGGTTTCTCCCAGGGAGGCACGTGCGCTGTACAGCTCGCGGTGCGCGCGCCGGACGTGTACGGGAACTTCATCGACATCACCGGACAGCGCGAGCCTTCGCTCGGTTCCCGCGCCGACACGGTCAAGGCCGCGTTCGGTGGTGACGAGGCGGCGTTCGTGCGCGTCAATCCGATGGACGTCCTTGCCCGCGAACGGTTCCCGCGGACAGCGGGTGTGATCGTCGCGGGACGTGACGACGTGCTCTACCGCCAGGCGGACGCCGAGGTGTTCGAGGCCTGTCGCAAGGCCGGTATGGACGTGTTGTGGAAGGAACTGCCGGGCGGGCACGACTGGAACGTGTGGCGACCGGGCCTCTACGACTCCTTGCCTTGGCTCGCCGCACGAACGGGCCTGAGCAGATGAACCCTGAGCAGATGAACCCTGTGCAGATGACTGCGGTGACCACCGGGAAACGAGAGACATGAGCACACAACTGGACCGGATCACGAGGCTGATCGGCAGGCTGTTGCGGACCGCTCCGCTGACTTGTGTCTTCCTCATCGCGTTCTGGTCCATCGGCGCGCTGACTGGCGCGCTGGGCGGCCCGAACGACGGGCTGCTCGCGCGGATCGGCTTCGGCACCGGCAGTCCGTTGTGGACGGCACTCTCCTCTGCGCTGTGGGCCATGGATCTCACGGGTTACGTGGTAACCACTGCGCTGCTGCTCGTCTTCGGCACGCTGACCGAACGTGAGCTCGGTGCCCTGCGCACCGCGGCGATTTTCCTCGCCTCCCACGTGATCGGGGTGTTCCTGGGACTGGGGGTGGTGCAGCTCGGCAGCACCCTGCAGTGGTCCTGGCTGGAGTCGCTCACGGGCGAGGTCGCGGCCGGCCCGTCGATCGGCGGGGTGGGACTCGCACTGGCGTGCACGTTCCGCATGCCGGCGTTGTGGCGGCGCCGCGTCCGGCTCATGACAGCACTGTCGCTGCTGGTGCTCACCTTGTACTCCGGGTGGCTGGAGGACCTGCTGAGGCTGACCGGTGGCATGGCCGGACTGCTGATCGGCCTGTTGTTCCTCCGCAAGGACACCGCCCGCACACCCCGGACACTGGCGGAGACGCGGGTTCTCGTCGGGCTTCTGGTGGCGGCGTCGGCGCTCGGACCGGTGGTGACGATGATGTCGCCGTTCCCGAACGGCCCGCTGTCGTGGTTCTCCGACGTGGTGGCCGTCGCCCAGCCAGCACAGTCGGACGTGGACCAGGCGTGTGCCTCGGACGCGGTCGAGCAATGCCGCACGATGTTGATCCAGCTGTCCTACGGCCGGTTCCCGGCGCTGGTGATGTCACTGCTGCCGGCGTTGCTGCTGCTGGTGCTGGCAGAAGGGCTGCGGCGCGGGCGGCGTTTCGCGTGGTGGTCGGCGCTGGGCTGCACCGTGGCGTACGCGGCGATCACCGGGTGGTACGTCGCGGAGGCCGCGCGGTTCCCGGATGCCGGTAACCTGGAGGTCGGTTTCTCCTACGGCGTGCCGATCCTGGTGCCGCTCGTCGTCACCGCCGTGCTGCTGTTGACGCGCAAGCACTTCACCGTGCGGCTTCCGCGGCACGCGATCCGGAAGTTCTGGCGGTTCACCCTGGGCAGCATCGGCCTGCTGTCCGCACTGTACGTGTTCGGCGGCTACCTGGTGCGCGACCAGTTCTCACCGCAGCCGGGTTTTCTCCAGCTGCTCGCCGACCTGCCGACGCGGTTCCTGCCGCCGGGCTACCTCGGGCTGGTGCCGTTGCAGTTCAAGGCAAACGGGTTCGCCGGCACGCTGCTGTTCGAGTACAGCGGCGTGGTGTTCTGGCTGATCGTGCTGGCGGGTTTGCTGATGGCATCGTGGCGCGCGTGGCCGTCGTCGTCGGAGAAAGAAGCGGCCCGCGCCCGCGAACTCGTGCGGCGGCACGGCGGTTCGTCGTTGTCGCATATGACCACGTGGCGCGGCAACCAGTACTGGTTCACCCCGGACGGCGAGACAGTGATCGCATACCGGGTGGTGGCCACGATCGCGCTCACCGTCGGCGACCCCGTCGGGCCCGCGCGGATGGACGCCGTGCGCGGATTTGCCGAGTTCTGCTCGGAAAACGGCTGGACGCCGTGCCTGTACAGCATCAGCGCCGAGACCAGGGACGAGGTCGCCCCGCTCGGTTGGCCGGCGGTGCAGGTCGCCGAGGACACCGTGATCGACCTCGACACGCTGGCCTTCACCGGCAAGAAGTGGCAGGACGTGCGCACCGCGCTGAACAAGGCGGCCAAGCAAGGCATCACCGCCGAGTGGTGCGCCTATGCCGACGCGCCGTTCGCGATCACCGACCAGGTTCGGTGGATCTCGGCGGAGTGGGTGGCCGACAAGGGTTTGCCGGAGATGGGCTTCACGCTCGGCAGCCTCGAGGAGCTCACCGGCGACGGTGTGCGGTGCCTGCTCGCGATCGACGCCGACCGCACCGTGCACGGCATCACAAGCTGGCTGCCGGTGTACGCCGACGGCGAGGTCCGCGGGTACACGCTCGACTTCATGCGCCGCCGTGCCAACGGTTTCCGCGGCACGATGGAGTTCCTGATCGCCTCGGCCGCACTGGAGCTGAAGGACGAGGGAGTGCGGTTCCTGAGCCTGTCCGGCGCACCGCTCGCCCGGTTGGACCGGGGTGAACGTCCCCGTCTGCTGCAGCGGGTGCTGGACATCACAGGACAGGTCATGGAACCGGTCTACGGGTTCCGCTCGCTGTTCGCGTTCAAGGCGAAGTTCCAGCCGACCTACCGGCCGATGTACATGGCCTACCCGGACGCCGCCGCGCTGCCCCGCATCGCCAACGCGGTCAGCCGCGCCTACCTGCCCCACGTCACTGTGCGCCAAGGCCTTCGCCTCGCCGCGAGGATGATCGGCCGCTCGTGACCAACCACAGTGGACCGAGCCGGTCGGCCCGAAAGGTCCGGCCGGGTGGCGGGGGCCGTACCCCAACCTGACGGATGGTCCCGTCACCCACCGCACCGCCAAAGTTACTGCATGACACAGATGCCACCACCGCAGGACACCTCAACTGCGCAGGAGACATCGCCTCCCCAGTCCCAGACGCCGGCTGCATCGATGGGGCGTCTGGTCGGCGTGGATCTGGCCCGCGCGCTGGCCGTGTTCGGCATGTACGTCGTGCACCTCGGCCCCTCGATAACCGACGCAACCGGCATCGGCGCCTGGGTGCGGCACCTGACGGAGGGCCGTTCGTCGGCCCTGTTCGCCACGCTCGCCGGGTTCTCGCTGATGCTGATCGCCGGCCGCCTTGAGCCGAAGACCGGTGTGGCCGGACGGCAGGCGAAGGCCCGGATCGCGATCCGAGCCGTGATCCTGCTCGTCCTGGGCACCGTGATGATCACGTTCTATGGGGATGTGGTGATCCTCGCCTCCTACGGGCTCTTCTTCCTGCTGGCCATGCCACTGCTGCGACTGAGCGCCAAGACACTCGCGATCATCGCGGCCGGGATCGCCGTCGCCGGGCCGCTGCTGGCCTTCGGCCTCAAGTTCCTGATCACCGAGCCGGCCAAGGCTGCCATCAAGGCCTACGACCCACTCGCCCAACTCGGCGGCGCGGGACTGCTGGACCTGCTGCTCACCGGCTTCTACCCGGCGATCCCCTGGATGGCGTTCATCATCGCCGGCATGGCACTGGGCCGGCTGGACGTGTCCTCCGGCGCTGTGCGGCGGCGGCTGGCCGTGTTCGGTCCCGCCCTCGCCGTGTTCGCCTACGGCACCTCCTGGCTGCTGGCCCAGCTGATCGACGGCGTCCGGGAAGCCGCGGAGATGCAGAGCGCCAGGGGACCCGGCCCCGGCGGCTCGGGTATGGGCAAGGGACCGAAGGACCTCGGCGCGGTCGGTGACATGATGCCGCCCAACTCCCCTGGATCGGCTTGGTCGCTGCTGACCTCGGGGCCGCACAGCGGAATGCCGTTCGACATCATCGGCTGCGTGGGAGTCGCGATCACCGTGATCGTGCTTGCGATGATGGCGATCGACCGCCTGCCGCTGCTGCAGCGCCTGGCCGCACCGATCATCGCCGTGGGCACCATGTCCCTGACCGCCTACGTCGGCCACTTCGTGCTGATCCCCCAGATGTCCGGGGCGTCCGGAGCCTCCGGGATCGGCGTGTCC
>JOAA01000072.1 GCA_000720375.1 Rhodococcus rhodnii
GTCCACCGGCCAGTCCGCAGAGGATTGATCAACCAGTACGAACCCGCAGCAGCTTGACGCCCAGGTCAGCGCAACGGGCCGACTTCTGGAACCCCACAGGCAGGGTGACCCGCGTGAGCAGTTCGGTACCGGCCACGCCGAACAGGTCGGTCATCGACACTTGCACACCGCATTTGGCCAGCACCGCGTGGATCTCGGCTTTGCAGTGCGAGCGCAGCGCCACCAGCTTCGCCCGATGACGCACCAGCTCCCGCAACTCCCGGGTGACCGGCGGCGCGATCCACGCCTCGGGCAGGCGGCCCATTCTCAGCAGGTCGGCCAAATCCGTCGCGTCGCGTTCGTCGTTCTTGACCCGCCGGTACTCGAACGCCTTGACTCCCAACGGATGCGCCAGATGTATCGACGCCCCCATCTCGATCAGCGCGTCCACCGCCCAGTACCAGCCATACGTCGCTTCCAGCACCACCTCCGGTGCCTGGCCGGCGCGCGCCATCACCGAGGTCAACCGCTCCGCGTTGTTGACGATCCGCACCGTCTCCAACCGCTCGCCGGTCTCAGTCATCCGCACGATCACCGAACGACGCCGGTGAAGGTCAATTCCGACAAACTGTTTGCCGTCATACTCACTCATAGGGGCCTCCTTTGTCGTTGACGTGAGCAGCCCGAGCATGACTCGGGAGTCACGGGGAGCGGAGGCCCGCTCCTTCATCGCATCAGGCTGCATGGTGGTATTCGTTGAGGCATCCGATATATCCAAGGGTCGTGCTCCCTTTTGAGCGCGACCCTTGGCCAGCGTTTGCCGAGGCGCCCGAATTTGGTTCTTCGGGTTATCGGTCGGCGTCGATGTGAATCCAGGTTCCTCGGTCTACCCAACGGTCGTATCCGAATGACGCCTTCTTGCCGTTGTAGTCGACTCGGATCGAGTTCAGTCGCCACCAACTGCCGTTCCACTCCTGATAAATTTTGACCTGGGTCAGCGTTCCGACATCTGTCCATCTACGCACGTGTTGGTCGGTTCGCCCTTGTTCGCGATCGTCGCGACTGGGGTCGTCGACGTATTCCCATCCGGTGCAGCCTTTGGTGCCGCACAGGCTCATGCGAAGATCACTGTCGGTGCCGGCATCGTCGACGTCGCTGGTCTTGATGAAAATAACATACTCCACCTGCGATGCCGCTTCGGCCGCGATGGCCTGTGAAATAATGCCGCCGACGAGAAGAGCGCACAGCAGGCCGAGAATGACTAGCCGATGCTTCCTAAGCATGATCGTTTCCTTTCTGTTTATGCCTCCGCCAACCGCGACGAGGAGCACTTCACGCGGCCCGCGGAGTACAACCACCGGTCGAACCTGCACGACCACGTCGCCTTCGAGTACGGGCCGCGCTACTGCCTTGGCGCGCACCTGGCCCGCATAGAGCTCCGCGTGGTCCTGGAACTGCCCACCACCCGGCGGCCCGAACTGCGCCTTGCGCTCGACGAGCAGATCACCGTCGAACCTCTCGCTGCGCGGCCTCGACCACCTCCTGGTCACCGTGTCCGGCGGCCGCCGGAGGGAGGGCATCACGGCATAGTTGTCCGTCACAGTGAGTTCTCGGCCTGTTCGGCCTTCTGCTGGGCCTACGTGGCCAGTCGGCGACTGGAACGCAGCTGAGCCAGGCCAGAACTTCGCAGAGCAGCATCTCGGTGGTCCCTTTCCGGGCTGGGTCTGATGGGGACGGCGTGGTGAGCAGCGCCGTGGTCATGCGGCGGCCTCCCGGTCGCGGACGGTGGGGCTGTTCCGGGGAGCAGTGACCTCTGTTGAGTCGGCGTGGGTGCCCGGATAGCTCCGTCGTGGTGGGTGCGGGGTGCCCGCGCCGCGCTCGTCGCTCTCGCTGCCCCAGCCCTTCGCTGGTGCACTGGGGCGGCGGAGCGGGTCGAGATCGACTGTCCGGGTCTGGTTGGTCGACCGGTCCGCGTTGGCCAGCGTCGCCAGGACGGCGTGGCCGGGGGCGGTGAGTTCGGCGGCAACACGCTGTCCCACATCCGCTGGGCGCGCGGCATGCACGAGGCCGGCGTGCGCGAGGTGGTGAGCGGCGCTCTGGTCGCAGCAGGCCAGGCCATCGATGAACAGATCGGGTTCGCAGCTGCCAGTGATCTCGCCGCGGCCGGCGGCGATGGCTTGGAGCATGGCGACTTCCCGCCAGGAGAGGCTGAGGCGCGTGGGTGGCATAGTGGACACGGATCCGTGCTCCTTGCGTGGGTAGAGGAATGGGCGTTTGACTCGTGGTGTCCATCAGTGCAGCAACAGCCGAATGCGGCGGGGCTGCAGACCGGCTGCAGCTCGCACAGCCCGATAGCAACGAGGTGCTGCCAGCTACGCCGTGTCCGGGGCGAACCCTTGGATCGCCGCAGACGCCGATCAGACGCGGTCAGAGTCGGTGTGCTGTGTATGCGGGCGCGTGGGCGGTATCGGCGGGGAGCATGGGAGCTCCGTGGCTGGCCGACAGGCCGACGATCAGAGCGACGCACCGCTTAGACGCAAGGCGCGTGTCCTCAACGGTCTGGTGAGATTGTCAAGGCTTGTGGTGGCACGAGGATGTCGGCGTCCACAGTGGTCTTGTAACTGGCCCGGTCAACGACGCTTCGGGCCAGGTGCTTGGAGATGGCGCGTGTGACGATGCGGGGACGTACCCGCAGCCGCCGAGCGGGCAACAGCCAGCCACGACGTGCCGACCGATCGTGCCTACCAGATCGATCACGGTATCGGCCAAGCCCCTCGGCATGGATGACCTGGTCCCGGGCGGGGCCTGCCAGGCGCAGGTGACACCGGCCCGGTCGGGATCGGTACCCGGTGTGGGGTACGGGTGGCGTCCGGTTTGTGTCAGTGGCGTTGTCTGGCCGCTGCGAGGAGTCCTTTCTTGCGCGGGTGGTCAGCTAGGTTGAGTGACTCGCAAGGGGATCGGGTTGAGGATCGGTGGGGATGCTGGGCGGTCTCGATATCCGGGTGTTGGGGCCGGTGGAGCTGATCGGCCCCCAAGGACGGGTGGCGTTGTGTGGGGGTGGTGAACGCACCCTGCTCGCCCGTCTGGGGTTGTCAGTGGGGCAGGCGGTGGCTCGTGCGGCGCTGATCGACGCGCTGTGGCCTGATGCGGCGCCTGCCACGGCGGTTAAGACCTTGCGCAGTCACCTGGCGCGGCTGCGGGGTCGGCTGCGGGAGGCCGGCCTGGCCGACCTGATCGCCACCCGAGGCGGGGACTATGCCTTGCACGCCCCCAGGGACGCAGTCGATGCTGCCCGGTTCGAGACCCTCACCACCAGCGGGCGGGCCGTGCTCGCCTCGGGCGACGCCCAGGCGGCCGTGGAGGCATTACGAACGGGGCTAGCGTTGTGGCACGGCGAGGCATTGGCCGACTGCCGCCCCGGGCCGTGGCAGCACGCCGAGGCCACCCGGCTCGGCGAAGCCCGCCTCGCCGCCACCGAAGACCTGCTCACCGCGCAACTGGCCCTGGGCGGACACGCCACGGCGATCGGCGAGCTGAAATTCCTGGTGAGCCAGCACCCATTCCGGGAACGCCTGTGGGAACTGCTCATGCTCGCCCTCTACCGATCCGGCCGCCAAGCCGACGCACTCACGGCCTTCCAACGCGCCCGCACCACCTTGATCGACGAGCTGGGCATCGAACCAGGGCGAGAGTTGCGCCGCCTGGAGGCCGCCATCCTCACTGCCGACTCTGCCCTGGAGCTGCCCCCACACCCAGACCAGACCATGCCGAGGGCGAGCGGTCCTGCAGTGCCGCGCCAACTCCCGGCCGACAATTCCGGTTTCATCGGCCGCCACAGACACCTGCAGGAGTTGGACGCACTGCTGCCCCGTAACGGCGACGGCGGCGACCCTTTCCCGCAGGCGGTGGTGATCTCGGCGATCGCCGGCACCGCGGGAATCGGCAAAACCACCCTGGCCCTGCACTGGGCCCACCAGATCGCCAACCGGTACCCGGACGGACAGCTGTACGTCAACCTCCGCGGCTTCGACCCACAGGCCCCGATGGAGACGGGACAGGCCCTGCACGATTTCCTGCGCGCCCTCGGCATGGATCCGCAGATCATCCCAACTACCGACGAGGCCAAGGCCAGCCTGTACCGCGGTCTGCTGGCCGACCGACGCATGCTCATCGTGCTGGACAACGCCCGCGACACCGACCACGTCCGCCCCCTCCTACCCGCCAGCCCCACCTGCCTGGTGATCATCACCAGCCGCAACCGGCTGGACAGCCTGACCGCCCGCGACGGCGCCCACCGCCTAATCCTCGACTTACTCACCACCGACGAAGCCGTCGCACTACTCGCCACACGCCTCGGACACCAGCGGGTAGCGGCCGAACCCGACGCGGTCGCCGACCTGATCGACCGGTGCGCCCGCCTGCCCTTGGCGCTGAGCATCGCCGCCGCCCGCGCCACCACCCACCCCCACTTGCCGCTGAGCCGCCTGGTTGACGACCTAGCCGACGAACGCACCCGACTCGACACCCTCGACCTCGGCGACACCGACCTAGACCTGCGGACGGTGTTCTCCTGGTCCTACCACACCCTCACCCCCCAAGCCGCCAGGCTGTTCCGGCTACTGGGCGTACACCCGGGACCCGACATCAGCCTGTACGCAGCCGCCAATCTGACCAGCCTCCATATCTCGCAAGCACGCTCCCTGCTCAACGAATTGACACGGGCGCACCTGCTCGAAGAACACGCTTCCAACCGATACCGCTTCCACGACCTGCTGCGCACCTACGCCATCGAACAGGCAACCGACGACGAACCCGAACCCCAGCGGCGCGCGGCAATGCGCCGAGTACTGGACTACTACGTGCACACCAGCTATGCCGCCGCCCTGGTCCTTGCCCCACACTGGGAGCCCATCCCCCTGGACACCCCGCAGACAGCCCTGACCGCCGCCCGCCGTCTGGGCGACCGCGTCGCTCAAGCCTGCGCCCACCGCCTCCTCGGATCGGCCTACACCCGGCTCGGGCGCAACGACGCTCTCGACCTTCAGCGGGCCCTCACCCTGTGTCGGGAACTCGGCGACCGCACCGGCCAAGCTCGCATCCACCACGCTCTCGGATGGGTCCGCGAGCAGCAGGGCCGGCACGACGAGGCACTCACCCACGCCCAGCACGCACTGGATCTCTTTCACGCCACCGGCCACCGTGCGGGTGAAGCGCGCGCCCTCAACCAAGTCGGCTGGTGCCACGCCCGGCTCGAGCACTACCCGCAGGCCCTCACTCACTGCCAGCACGCCCTGCACCTGCTTCGAGACCTCGGCGACCGCACCGGCGAAGCCCTAGCCCTAGACAGCCTCGGCTATGCCCACCACCGACTCGGCCACCACCTCCAAGCCATCACCCACTACCAACTCTCCCTCGCCCTATGGCGCCACCTCGGCAGTCAGTACGAGGAAGCCCAGGCCCTCCACCATCTTGGCGATACCTTTCACGCCACCGGCAATCACCCTGACGCCCAAGACGCCTGGCAGCACGCGCTGGCCATCCTCGACCGACTCGGCCATTCCGACGCCGCCCAGATCCGCACCAAACTCACCCTTAGCGCTTAGTGTCCTGTCCGGCCGAAGTTGTCGATGTCCTTGTGAATGCCGACAACTACATCTATAGGTCCTGACCTGCGGATTTCCAGACCTTGAAGATAGCCAGCAGCCGAGCACACCAGGATGCCTCGTCATGCTGCGACTTCCTTACCTCGCCCTCTCCGGCGTGTTCGCGTTCTCCGGTTATTGCCAACGAGCAGCGCCGTGTGCCGCTCAAAAACTCATCGCTGCAGTTCAGGGGGCCCAGTGGTACTCGTTGACGAGGCCGCTGAGTAGGCGCTTGCGGAGGACGTGAGTGTGGCTGTGGTGCAGGAGTTTTGGCGGCTGGGCTGGTGCTTCGGGTGGCTGCTGGTCGCGGGCTTGATGCGGGCGATGGTGCTTGTAGTGGCGTTCGTATTCGGTGAGAACACGGTGGGCATGCCTCGTGTTCACGATCAGCATGTGATCGAGGATTTCGCGACGCAGCGTGCCGATGACGCGTTCGCAGTGAGCGTTTGCCTTGGGTGCCTGGGGTGGCGTCTTCAGGATCTCGATGTCCTCGGTGTGGAAGACGGCGTCGAACGCGCGGGTGTACTTGGCGTCGCGGTCGCGGATGAGGAATCGCAGGGATTCCACGCGAGTACCGAGGTTGTAGGCCAGGTTGCGGGCTTGTTGCGTGACCCATTCGCCGGTGGGGTGGGTAGTGACTCCGGCGATGTGGAGCCGGCGGGTGCGGTGTTCGAGGAACACGGCCGGACGCCCACATCGAGTTTTCGGTCACCGACCACGGCCCCGGCATGCCCGCGGAGACTGCCGGCAAGATCTTCGAGCGGTTCTACCGCGGCGACCACTCCAGTCCGGACACAGGCGGTACCGGCCTGGACCTGAGCATTGTGAAATCGATCATCGAAGCCCATCGCGGAACTGTCAAAGTGGACACCGCCGTCGGAAAGGGCAGCACATTCACCGTCCTCCTACCTCGGTGAAGCTCGTCGCCTTCTGCCAGTCCGGCAAGTCGTCCAGTCCGCGACGTAGGACGGCTTCGGATCGGCAAGTGCTCCGTGGGAGAAGCGACCCGTTGAACGCCGCCCAGCGCAGCGACGCCCCGCCCTCGTGCGTTGGCTACGTGACCGCGCCGGAAAGTCCGCGCGCGAGCTGTCCTGAACGACCCGTGGCCGCCCCCGGTGGCAGTCCTATCCCCGCGCGTGCCGCGGCACGTTGGGTAATGTGGAGCGGCTGGCGGTGTCCGTGCCGCTGTACGTGCTCGCCCAGTGCCCTGGCATGAACCGGCTGATCCGTCGCGATGCAGAATGTCTTGGTACGCCCCGCCGTCGCTGGTCGAATGGTTGTCCAGCGACGGCGGTGACGGTGCTGGGGGCGAGTCGGCAGAGCCCGTACCGACCGTAACGGTGGCCAGGGTGGGCAGATACAACTGCACCCCGCGCGGTTGTCACCCACTGGAGTGGCATCGCGCGGGGTGGGTCCTGTCAATCACCAGTTCGCAGGCTCGGCCAATGTATAGCTCGACGCGATTCGGGCATGATCGTGGTAGATCGACAGCACGCTCTGGCCGGCCGGCTTGCCGTCTCGCCATCCCGTGCAATAAATCCCCGACGACCAGCGCATTGTCTGGGACGTCTTGGGAAGAACGGTCTGGGTCCGGCTTACCCGCTTGACGCCGTTGACCCACACCTCGTACGCGCCGTTCGTCTGTGCCAGCTTGAAGCGCACCACGATCCTGATCCATGTCCCGCGCAAGCCAGCGATGTCACCGATCGTTCCGCTGATCCCGCCGGAACCGCCGTATCGCAGCTGTGTGCCCTGGACGAACATCAGCAGCCATGGCCCTTCAGGGTTTTCGGGCGACCACTGCTGGAACGTCACGTTCTGGTTGTGGAACTGCCAGTTCGCCGGAAGATAGATCGCCTGGCCGTAGTAGCGGTCTTGGCCGACGGACTGGGCGCGTGCCTTGATCGTCTCGGCGTGGTAGCCGCCGGTCTCGTTGATATAGACCTGCTTTGTCTCAATCGCGGTGGATCCCTTGTACACCGGGCTGCCGACGTTCCTGACCACACCTTGCTTCTGGGGATCGGCTTCGTCCCAACCGGCCACGGTGCCCGTGTTCTCGAAATATACTCCCGGCGGCGGCGCCGCGCTCGCCGGGAGTGGCAGGGCGGCGAGAATCAGCACCGCGCCCATGATCGAAATGACTCGTTTGGACATATGCAGGGGTCTCTTCCTGTCCAGGCGGCGGCTCCATTGCTGCGATGCCGACGATAGGGCGTGACAACGCGGGTGTGAACCCTGCTGTCCACTGGAACCGGCCGAATCGCTCCCGACCATACATCGGAGGTTTAACCAATCAGTCTGTTGACCGCCTCGCGTGAGATCTATACCTTTTGTAGCAGTACTCGCAACAAGCCGCTCGCACACTCAGCGTGGAGGACGTCGCGTGTCCAGAGATACATCGGGTCTATCTAGACGTAGCTTTGTGGTCGCGTCGGCAGCCACCGCGACGGCGGGAGCACTGTCACCGAGCCGCGCCGGAGCGGCGCAACTGTCCGATATGGAGGATCGCGACGGCGGGCGGTCGATGCCGGAATGGCAGTGGGCCGAGTTCCTGGGCAGGCAGGACCTTATCTGGCAGAAGCTGCCGGCCGAGTGGTATGAAGGCCCGTTCCTCGGCGACGGCAGGCTTGGTTCGATTGTGCGCCGGGAACCTGGCCGCAACGCGATCCGCTTCAGCGTGCAGCACGCCGAGGTGCAAGATCACCGGCCGGCGTTCGGCAGCGGCTGGGGTGTCTGCCGGCTGCCGGTCGGCCACCTGACTCTCGAACCCCTCGGCACGATCACCGGCGTCGATTGGCGGCTGGACCTCTGGAACGCCGAGCTGCGCGGTACGGTGAGCACGACGAGCGGCAGTCTTCAGTTCCGGGCATTCATCCACACTTCACGTTCGGTGCTCGTGGCCACGGTGAAAGCCACCGGTACCGAACGGGTGCGGTGGGAGTTTCATCCGGCCGAAGCCATCAGCCCGCGTGCCACGATCGAAGCCGCGCCGGCCGGCTACGAGCGCAATCCAGCCTTCAGCACGAGAACCGAAGGTGCCGAGACAATCGTCGTGCAGCCGTTGGCCGGCGGTGGGCAGACGGCAACGGCATACGCCCAGTCGTCAGTGCGTGGCGAGCACACACTGCTGCTGTCTGTAGCGCACAGCTTTCCCGGCATCAACGCCGAAGGACTTGCGCTTGACGCAGTACGACAAGCCGAAGCTGCCGGCGTGGCGAGCTTGGCCGGTACACATCGTTCCTGGTGGCACGACTTCTACCAACGCAGCTTCGTGTCCATTCCGGACCAGCGGCTGCAGAGCTTCCATTGGGTCCAGCTTTACAAGGCCGCGTCCGGTACCCGGGCCGGGGGCACGGTGATGGCCACCTGCGGCCCGTGGCTGGAGTCCACGCCGTGGCCGGCGGTGTGGTGGAACCTCAACATCCAGCTGGAGTACTGGCTCATCCATGGTTCCAACCATCTTGAGCTGGACGCGCTGAGTTCGACGTTGCGCGACAACGTCCAGCAGATGATCAGCAATGTGCGGCCGCAGTACCAGGGTGACTCGGCGGGCGTTGGGCGCAGTACGGACCGCACGGGTTTGAAGGGAAACTTCCTCGGCCGCCCCGGCGACGGTGCTGAGGTCGGCAACCTGCCGTGGGCGCTGCACAACGCATGGCTGTCCTATCGACACACAATGGACGACACGTTGTTACGGGACACGGTCTTCCCGCTGCTGCGCCGGGCGATCAACTACTACCTGCGCTTCCTGAAGCCGGACATCGATGGCAAGCTACATCTGCCGTCGACGCTGTCCCCGGAGTACGGCGCCGCGCCGGACTGCAACTTCGACCTGGCGTTGATCCGGTGGGGCTGTCAGGCGCTGCTCGACGCGGCGGACCGTTTGAAGATCGACGATCCGCTTATCCCGCGCTGGCAGGAGGTGCTGCGCGATCTCACGCCATATCCCGTAGACGACACCGGGTTGATGATCGGAGCCGGTGTGCCGTACGCGAAGTCACACCGGCACTACTCGCACCTGTTGATGATCTACCCGCTGTACCTGATGAACTGGGACCAGCCGGAGAACCGCGAGCTAATCGAGAAGTCGCTGCGGCACTGGCACAGCCTACAAGGCGCGCACCGTGGCTACAGCTACACGGGCGCCGCGTCGATACTCGCGATGATGGGCCGGGGCGACGAAGCTTTGGAGTACCTGTTGAAGTTCTTCGACACCAGTACCCGGTTTCCCGTCAAACCCAACACCATGTACGCCGAAGCCGGTCCGGTGGTGGAGACTCCGCTGTCGGCTTCCCAGTCACTGCTCGACATGCTGTGTCAGAGCTGGGGCGGTGTGATCAGGGTGTTTCCCGCGGTGCCCACCGCCTGGCGGGACGTCACCCTCGACAAGTTCCTGGCACAGGGTGCTTTCGCCGTCAGCGCGGCTCGCAAAGGCAGGCAGACCAGGTGGATCTCCGTGCACAGCCTCGCGGGCGAACAGTTACGCGTCAAACCGGGAATCGGCGGCAGCCTCGTCGTCTCGATGCCGGGTGGTCGGCGCCTTCCGTGGCGATGGATCGACGGCGAAGTCATCGAGATCGACCTGGCCAAAGGTGGCACAGCGGTCATCTACCCCGGAGGTCGCTTGCCGAACCGGATCATCGAGCCGGTCCCGATCTCGATTCCCGGTCGGCGATGGGGACTCACCGAGGAGGTGTCATGATCCGTCGCTCATGGGGCCAGTACCCTGCTGGCGGTCGTGGCGGCTGCGGCACTGGCCGGCGGTATTCCTGGCCAGACCGGTGCCGCTCCGTCCGGCCATCAACTCCCCAGGCCGCCGGCCGGGCCTGGAACCTGCGGGGTGTCAAAAGTCGGCCGATGGTCGTGACCTGCACGTTAAGCCGCAGCGAGTTCGTATTCGTTGATCAAGCCGCCGAGGATGGGGTGGCGGCGAATCCGGGTGGGCTGGCGTGCGCGATGGGGTGGTCTGGCCGTGGTGGCGTCAGGTGTAGAGCTCGGTGAGGGCGGCGTGTGTTGTAGTGGGTGGCATACCGCTCAAGCACGATTCTCAGGTGGTGTTCGCCGATGATCAGTAGCCGGTCGGTGTGTTCGTGCCTTACGGTGCCGATGAATCTCTCGGCATAGCAGTTCGTTCGCGGGCAGCCCGGTGGGATCCTGACGACCTTGACGCCTGCGCTGGCGAACACGGCATCGAACGAGGCGGTGAACTGGCCCGCCCGGTCGCGGACCAGGTACCGGAAGTCGTCAGCCCGATCGCCGAGATCCATCAGGAGAGTGCGAGCCTGTTGGGTGGTCCACGGCCCGTCGGGATGGGTGGTGGTACCGAGGATGTGGACGTAGCGAGTGGGCGACCTCGAGCACAAAGAACACATAGACCCGCTTGAGCCTGACCGCGCAGTCGACATGAAAGAAATCGCAGGCCAACAATGTTGCGGCCTGGGTACGCACGAACCGCCGCCAGGACGTGTCCGAGTTCCGGTTCAGGGCTGGCGGGATCCGCAAACGTTTGAGCACGCGGCGGATGGTCGTTGCGGACACGTGGTGGCCCAGCTTGAGTAGCTCACCCTGAATCCTGCGGTATCCCCAAGCGGCGTTCTCACTCGCCATGCGTTCGATCAGTGCGACGATGCTGTGGTCGACCGGCCGGCGTCCTGTTCTGTGGGGATAGGTCCACTTCTTGGCCATCAGGCGGCGATGCCACCGCAGGATCGTGCCTGCTGTCACCAGTCGATGCTTTCGCAGCAGGCCACGCAGTTGCCGCGCCAGCGCGGCGAGCACCGCGCGATCAGTCCAGTCCACACGCGGATGTGGATTCGTGCGGCGCAGCACAGCGACCTCGTGCCGCAACACCAGCAACTCCACGTCCTTGGACGCCGAGGACCGGCCGAGCAAGACAAGCCAGCCACCGAGCCGGAGGAAGATCAGATACATCAGCCGTAACCACACATCCGACGATCATGCCTTGCCCGTCGATCGGTGTGATCATCGCAGGTCAGGGTCCCGGTGCAGCGTTTTGAAACCTCACAGGCGAGTTGGCCCGGTTGACTTGACATGAGTCCAAGCGGCGTGGATCCATTCTCTTAACCATGGCGAACCGATCCACGTGGACCGCCTGTTCCATTTGGACAACGTAGACCCTCGTGCGTCCTCGGGAGGCGTAGGCGGCGTCGCTGATCCGCTTGCACCAGTCACAATTGATCGTCTTGTCGGTTGCGCAGACAACCACAGCACCACCGTCGACCAGGAACCGCCATGCGGTCTCCATGTAGGAGGTGCCGACGATTTCGCTGCCGCGGTACGTCACGTGACATCCGGCTGCCCGCAACGGGCCCGCGATGGTTTCGGCAAGGCTGAGGTCGTCCTCCGCGGCGACCACATACACATTTGGGGCGCTCATGACTAACGACCTCGTGCATGGTTGGCCTCGAGGCATGACAGATCCTGGGATCGACGGGGTCACATGGTTGTTCCGGCTGGCAATGCGGCGACGGACTGCCGGATCGGCTGGGTGTGTTGGTGGTCGGACAGTAGCCCGGCGACGGCGCGGACGGTGTCGTCGAGAGTATCGCGGCGCCCGAGGTGTCGGGTCAGGCTGCGCCAGTTCTTCACATGCGCAATGGTGTGTTCGACACGGACTCGCCGACGAGCATGCGATTTCCGTTGTCTGTCACGAAGTTCCGCGATGCCCGGCATCCGTTCGAGCCGCTTCTTCTGATGCGTGGGCGTGGGCGTGATGACTTGACCCAAGGTCGGGGCGTCGAGTCCTTGATAACCGGCGTCGGTGAGCATCTCGACGCCGAGCGTGTGGTCGAGCCAGTCGGTCACGCCGGCTTGGCGGGCTTGGGTGATGTCGGCGGTGCTACCCCGGCAGCTTGCTCCACTGAACAGCACCCGCCCGCGCGCATCGCTGGTCACCAAGGCTTTCATGGCGTTCTGCCGGGACTTGCCCGAGATGAACTGATGCCGCCCGGCGCGCTTCACGGTCGGGCGGCGCACCCGGATCTCGGTGGCATCCATCAGGCCGGTCAGTCTGGTGTGATCGAGATACGCGACCACACCGGCAATCGTCCGAAGCCGCACTCCAGACTCGATGCTGCAGCCGCGGTCAGCCAGGAGCGGCCGGATCTCGTTGATTGCGCGGGTGATCGTGGACCGATCCACTCGAAACCACGCGGCCAGAACATCATGCGTTGTGGCGTGCCGCAGATGCACCAGGGTGGCCAGCAACCGGTCGACGAACACCAGCTTGTACTTCGCGCCCGCGCCCGCGCCCGCGGTACGCCGTCGCGGCCGCTGCTGCCGCCGGGCCTCCTGCCGCGCCTGCCACACCGGCCCGATCTCGGCCACCAAATCCGCGATCACCCGAGCCGACAACCCCGTCACCCGACGACTCGACAACACCCCAGCACGACCCACACCAAGATCATCTCAACCAAGATCAGCAACCATGCACGAGGTCGTTAGTGACCTCCCGAGGCCCGTGGGGATTTGGTGGGTGGTGCCGAGGAAGTGGACGTAGCGGGTGGCGACTTCGAGTACGAAGAACACATAGACGCGCTTGAGCGTGACTGCGCAGTCGACATGGAAGAAATCGCAGGCTAAGAGGGTCGTGGCCTGGGTGCGCAGAAACTGTCGCCAGGAGGTGTCTCGGCTCAGGGCTGGCGGGATCCGCAAGCGCTTCAATACGCGACGGATGGTCGAGGCGGAGACGCGATGGCCGAGTTTAAGTAGTTTGTACGATATCAACTCGCGTTACATATCAATCTTCTGTGACCTGCGGGTTCTCGGTTTGTCTCGCGAGATGGCTCCGGGCTTGAGTTTCAGTCCCGTGGCATTTCTTCAGCGCGCGCTGGTACCCGCACGTGGCGACATCGCGACAACAATCGGGGATTCGTGGCGCGATGGGGGCTGGTCTGGCTACCGTCGGAGGATGTCGTTCACCGGGCTGGATGCGTGGGTGAGCGACCGGGCCGCCGCCAACCAGTTTTCCGGGGTGGTGCTGATCCGCTGTGGGGACCAGCCGGTGTTCGCGGGTGCCTATGGCTGGGCCAGTCGCCGGTGGCCCGTGCCGAACACCCTCGCCACCCGGTTCGACACGGCGTCCATCACCAAGCTCTTCACGTCGGTGGCCGCGCTGCAGTTGGTGGACGAAGGGCGTCTGGACCTGGATGAGCCGATCACCGAGATCGCCGACCTGACCGGCACGACGATCTCACCCGAAGTGACCGTGCGGCACCTGCTCACGCACACCTCCGGGATCGCCGACGACGCGGATGAGGAAGCCGGTGAGAGCTACGAGGCGTTGTGGGTCGACAGGCCGGTCTACGCGGTCATTCGGACGCGGGATCACCTGCCGCATTTCGCTTACAAGCCACCGAACTTTCCCCCGGGCGAGGGGTGCCGGTACTGCAACGCCGGGTACGTCCTCGTTGGTCTGGCGATCGAGGAGATCACCGCAACCGCCTACCGCGACCAGGTCCGCAACGCCGTGTTCGCCCGCGCGGGCATGACCGCGTCGGACTTCTACGACCGCCGGGAGGCGGCGCCGGACGTCGCCGAAGGCTGGGATCCGGTCGTCGACGCCGAGGGGCGGATCACCGGGTGGAAACAGAACATCTTCAGCTGTCCGCCGATCGGCTCGCCCGACGGCGGAGCGCACGCCACCGTGGACGACCTGGTGCGGTTCCTGCGAGCCGTGCGAGCCGGTGAGCTGCTGTCGGCCGAGCGCACCGCGCAGTTCCTCACCCCGCAGGTCCTGCACCACCAGCACGACGACGGCGACGTGTGGTACGGCTTCGGCCTGGAGTTCACCCTGGATCGGGACGGCTCGGTCCGCAACTACTACAAGGACGGCGGGAGCCCCGGTGCCGGCGGGATCGCGCGCTATTACCCTGCTGACGACCTGGACGTGGCGATGCTGTCCAACGCCGAGTGCGGCGGCCTGGCCGTGGTCCGCGAAATCGACCGTCGGATCAGGGCGTCATAGCCCTGATCCAGGCGCCACGGCTTGGCGACCGCGTCAGTGACGACAACCTGCCCGCGCTGCACTCCTTCATCACCGGCCTCCGACACGACGTGGCCGCGGTCACCGCCGGACTCATCCTGCATGGCACAACGGCCCCACCGAAGGAGCCGTGAACATAAAGATGCTCAAGAGGCAATGCTGTGGTCGAGCCAACTTTCCTTGCTACGCAAGCGAATCCTGCTTACCAACTAAACCGTTGGCGGCCGACAGGAATATACTGGATCATTCAAATCGGCGCCAGAACCAATGAGAGCGCGGAAAGCGACGCCGACGTCCACGCGCCAGTCACCGTGCTCTGTGATGCGCGCCAACAACCGATCACCCGGACCGTCATTGACCATCGCCTGGCCGAATCGGCAGCCTGGCATCACATCGACACGGGCAACCCATACTGCGATATCGCAACCCAGCCCAGCGGTTCACTGTCCACTCGGTACCAAGCGTCGGTTAGTGTGGTGTGTCATGGAGGGCACGAAATGACCTCTCCCCGCGTGCAGCTGCGCGAGATCACCGACGAGAATCATGACGCGGTGTGCGCGTTGCGCGTCCGCCCAGACCAGGAGTGCTTCGTCGCCTCGGTGGCCAGGTCACTCGAAGAGGCGGCCGCGACGCCCGAGGCTGAGCCCTGGTATCGGGCCGTCTACTCCGACGGCGAGCCGGTCGGCTTCGTGATGCTTAGCTGGAATGTGCCGCCCGGCCGCCCCGGCATTATCGGCCCGTATTTCCTGTGGCGGCTGCTCATTGACGAGCGCCATCAAGGGCGTGGGTTCGGGCGCGCGGCGCTGACGCGGATCGTCGACCTCGTTCGCGCGGACGGCGCCACCGAGCTGCTCACGAGCTACGAGCCGGGCGACGGCGAACCGTGGCCCTTCTACCGTGGGTTCGGCTTCGTGCCCACTGGTGAGATCGATGACGGCGAGATCGTCCTGCGGCTCGAACTTTCCCGCACTTCGCGTTGATCCATGTCAGGTGGACGTCACGAGGTGCGTGCTGACCTTCCGCGGTTCGGTGTAGTGCCGTAGCAGCGGACGACAGTGGCCGGTCCGCCGGCACGATGACTCCGACGGAACGCTGGATTGCGGCAACGGAGTATCGATGACTGCCTACCTGTCGCCCTCCTGGGCGATCGTCAGCAGCAGGGCGGCGATGACGCCGGTGGACACGGGCAACTGTCGCAGGGTGAGCATGGAAATGCACTCGATGCAGTTTCCCGGGACGGGAATGCCCCTCGCGCGCCCGCTCAGCCCGTCTGTACTTTCAGCCGGCGAGCGGCAACTCATCGCCCTTGCCCGCGTCTACCTGTCCCCGGCTCGCATCGTGATACTTGATGAAGCGTGCTGTCACCTCGACCTGGTGAGCGAGGCTCGTGCCGAGCAGGCATTCGCGCAACGCGACGGAACCCTCATCGTCATCGCTCACCGCATGAGTTCGGCGTTGCGCGCTGATCGCGTTCTCCTGATGGACGGCACAAAAGTCCTCTGTGGCACGCATAGCGAGCTGGAGCGTTGCTCGAAGCTGTACGCGGTGATGGTTGAGTGGTGGACCTCGATACCGACCGAGGCCGAAGCGGGCTGAGGAACGAAGAGAGAAATCTAGATCAACTAGGCCCCCTGGCGGCCGCGGACCGGTGCCTCCCGGCTCGCTGGTGACGTTCCCGGGCTGTACGGATCTCGCCCGCGGACACGCGGTGCACCGCCGCGCGCCGGGCTGCACAGCGAGCTTGATTCATCCGGCGGCACCCTGTACCGCTCGAAAAGTCATCGCTGCATGTCAAGCCATGTATCAGCATGTCGGCGAGATCATCCGAACGGCCAGTCACAGCTGCCCACAGCGGCAACCATGGTTCGCCGGTGGTGAGGTTTGGGGGAACAGACGGGGCCGCAGTGGACGGAATGGATACGTCTTGCGGGTTGTCGGGCTACGGAGACCTCTAGCCCTGAGTGGCCAAAGAGTGTCAATGTCGCTACGTGCCAACAGGGTTCTACCCCGCAGGCGCGTAGCCATGGTTGGTTGTCTTCGTAGCCCTGGGGCGGGCCTGTGGCGGATAGCGGACTCACTCGCGCTCTTTGACTGATTGCTCGCCAGGAGTGGGACGCAAGGGTATGCAACCGAGGGGGAACTCGTGAACGACTTCTTGCCGCGACCGGCGAACAAGACACGGCGGCGGTTCATCGTGACGGCACTGGCTGGCGTCCTGGCCGTCGCCTCCCTGGGATTCTCGTGGATGGCAAGGGGCCATCACGCGACGCCGGACGTCGTTGAAGGCTGGGCTATGCCCGATGTCGCAGGAACTGCCATCGGGCTTTTCGACAGTGATGATCACAGGGAAGGAAACGGTTACATCATCGCGGGCGCATCGTGGGCGGGACCTGACAACGTGTGGCATGAGGGGGACGATCTCCCGACTTGTGTCGGAACCAATACCGCCGCCAAGATCCATGTACGGCTGGGTATTGTGGACGTGGAGCCCGACCGGGAGGGTATCGGCGGGCCGCGCGTAGTGTGGCTGCGTTGCCTCGACTAGAGCGGGGTAGTTCGTCGAACCGGGGCGAGAGGCTGGTCCCAGAGCCGAAACGCCGTTCCGGCGGGAAGGTTATCTCCGAGCCAGTGGGGTCAACGGCCCGGTGGCGTAGTAGGTCTTGCAGATGGGGCCGTCGTAGTCGGTGGTCACCTCGAGCACGGCTGTGCCGTCAGGGCTGGGCAGCAGATAGGGGCTGTAGTTACGGCACTCTTCGTTGTTGACGCCCTCGACGGGAATCGGGGCGGGGATTTCGTACCATGGGCCGGCGCCGACGTGGTCGTTGGCGAGGATGGTTTTGCCGTTGCCCGGTGCGAGGCGGCCGTCCTGCTCCACGAGCATCTGGGTGATCACCAGGACGGTGCCCGAACTGCCTGGACCGGCACCCCACGCGACGGTCGGCGTGTGCCTGCCGTATTTGCCGGCCGCGGTGCGGATCACGGTGCCGAGGTCGTACGGGTCACCGAAATCCCACCCGTCCGATGAGCGCCGGAAATACGCGCTGCAGGGGTGCACCGGGTCGTTGTTGCACACCTCGTAAGTCATGAAGTACGAGCCGTCGGGGAGCCGGATGGTGTTGATCATGCCGGGCCGCACATACCAGTCGGTGTTGACCACGGTCTCCTGGTAGTCGGTCCATGTGATTCCGTCCGCGGACCGGACCTGCACGAGTTTCTGGTCGTGGTGGGTCTTGTCGGTTTCGTCGGAGTAGAAGGCGACCAGTGTGCCGTCCGCCGCCACGGACAGGCTGGGCTCCCAGGTGTTGTACTGGTTCGGCGACACCGCGATATCCGAGACGTGGCGCCAGGTCTGGCCTACGTCCGAGCTGGCCCATAGCCGCTGGCGAGTCCGGCGTTGCCCCTCAGTCGCCTGGTATCCGACTGTGACGGCCCACAACACGGTGCCTGCTGGCATCGCGCCGACAGCCGAGGGCAACTCGTACAGGGACGAACAGCAGATCCCGGCACTGTGGGCCGACGCGGGATCTTCGATCGCGGCGATCTGCCGGAACGTCTCGCCGCCGTCCGTGCTCGCGCTGATCACCCCGGCGCCCTGCGTGTCGAAGTTCGTGGTGATACTCGTCAGGATCGTTCCGTTGGCCGGGCCGCTGTGCTCGAGGCGGATCACCCGCGGATAACTGCTCTCGGCGTCGTACAGCACCCGGCGCTCCGGTGCCGGCGCGCTCACCAGCGTCGCGATCAGCACGGCTACCACACCTGTGGTCAGCATTTGCACCACCTCGCGACTACCTTTCGTGATTGATAGTCATCTCATGGTAACGGGGGCATTGCCTGATCGGGATGACGAAAGGTGCGGCGGTGTACCACGACAAAATAACTGGATAGCTCAGCAACGAGCACTCATCGGCAATGAGCGATAACCCGTGGGATTCGATCACACGCCAAGCCAGTCCAAGGGGGCCTGGTCTGGACACAACCTCAGTTCTGCCGAGCGGCAGCGGCGCACCCGACCCATTCGGCATGCGAACAGGGCACAACTCGGTTCCTGGCCACCGTGCAGAACAAGGGACCGGTGTCCCCGGTTCCTGACGTGCCGGAGGAGCGAAAAGAGGGTGTTGTTCGAGGTCAGGGGAGTCTGTTTCGGATGGTCGGGTGATACACCCGGCACTGTGTGATCGTCTTCTAGGTACGATTCCCCACACCTGCATGAATCATGGACCGGGGGTTGGAGGACGTCACGCCATCGTTCGTCACACCCGTCAGCACAATCTACGACGGATACACGCGCATCATGCAGACCAAGCGGCGCGGTGATACCCCACTGCCCGAGCAACTCCAGGCCGAGTTCGGCATCGCCCTCTGGGAGTGGTCGCGCCTGGAGGCCGACCGCATCACGGTGTCCGCGGCCTACGGCGAGCTCAAGAAGCGCGAGAAGATCGACGCCCAGGCCAGTACACAGCCCAGCAGCGTCCGGCTGCCCGTGGTGTACGAGCGTGTCCTGCGCATCCACGCGTTCGCGCAGACCACCGCCACCGCCCTGCAACACGGTGTCCCGGTCAGCACCGCTGGCATGTCCGAACAGGACATCACCGAGTGTATCCGCCTGATGCGCGCCACCAGCGTGTCGCTCAAACAGGCCGCTGACACCCTCTCCCGATCCCGTCTCGGAGGCAAAGCCCGCCATGGCACTACGAAGTAAGCGTGTCCGCGCCGGTGATCTCACCGTCGACCCGCGCGTCCAGCGCGATCACCTTACCCAGAGCAAGCTGGCCAAGATCCGCGACAACTACAACCGCGCGGCCCTGGGCACCCTGCAAGTCTCCGAACGCCCCGACGGCAGCCTGGTCATCCTCGACGGCTGGCACCGCTGGACCATCGTCTCCGAACTGGAGAAGGACGACTTCCCCCTGCAGTGCCAGTTGCACACCGGCCTGACCCTGGAACAGGAGGCCGGCCTGTTCGTCCAGTTCAACCAGCAAGAGGCCGCCAACAAACTCGACCTGCACAAGGTCCGCGTCACCCAGGGCGAACCGATGGCGGTCGCGATCGACGAAGCGGTCCACGCCAACGGGTGGGCCGTCGGCCAGGGCGACGGCAAGATCCGGGCCATCCTGGCCCTGGAGAAGGTCTACTACACCGGCGAAGGACTCCACGAGGGGCACGGCAAGAAACTCGTCGCCGACACGCTCCGCGTGATCACCACAGCGTGGGGGCGTGACGACTCTAAAGCAGTGGATCAGAACATCCTCAAAGCCGTCGGGCAATTCCTGTTCCTGGTCGAGAAACGCTGGACCGACGAGACGACAGGCCGCGAGCTCGACCACGACGCGCTCGCGGCGGCCATGGCCGGGCTGAAGAAAGGCCCCGCCGGATGGCTCGCCGCCTGCCGCGGCCAAGCCGAAGGCTCAGCCAAAACCCTGCGTTCGGTCCTGCTGCACGAACTGCTCACCCTCTACAACAAAGGCCGCCGCACCGGCAGACCACATCGGACCTCACTGCAACACACGCAACCCCATCCCAAGCCGCACGCAAACGCGACAGCCACCATGCAGCCACGAGCGCGCATCGGCAAAAGGCACGACTGGGCTTCCCCTCGTATCGTGGAGACAGGGAGTGTCAGCGATCTTGTGGGCGATGGTGTGATCGTCCTGTCGATTACTGAACGTTGAGGCGGTCGCCGTAGTACATGGCGAGCGTGTTCAATGCCT
>JOAA01000073.1 GCA_000720375.1 Rhodococcus rhodnii
AATGAGGGCTGAAGGAAAGGGGACTCCCCGGCTTCCTCCCCGAGCGCGCCGCAGGGGCCCCAAGTCAAATCAAGCCGCGGCGGGCACCAAAAGCTGGAAGCCAAAGCCAAAGGACAAAGAACCAAGCTGGAAGCCGAAGCCGAAGGACCGGCGCCAACCAGACTAGAAGCAAAGCCGAAGGACAAAGAACCAGGCTGAAACCGAAGCAAACAGAAAAGCATCAAGGTGGAAGCCGAAGGACACCGCCAACCAGGCCGGAAGCAGAGCCGAAGGCCAGCAGCAGAACCAAGCTGGAAGCCCAAAGCCGCCCACCCTAGGCATAACACCGTGACCAGCGGGTACATCCTCCAACAAGAGCATTGACAAGGAGGAAGCCATGCCCAAGGCGTGGAGCAACAAACGAGAACGGCAGTACAAGCACATCAAGTCCTCGGCGAAGAGCCGCGGCGCGAGTGAAGGCAGGGCTGAGGAGATCGCGGCCCGCACGGTCAACAAGAACCGCGCACAGTCCGGCGAGTCCCGTACCGCCAGCAAGTCCTCAACCAAGGACAAGTCACCGCAAAGCCGTGGCGGCCAGCGATCCGGGACGAACCGGCCGAAGGGCCAGACCAAGGAACAGCTGTACAACGAGGCCAAGCGGCGCAACATCAAGGGCCGTTCCAGCATGAGCAAGTCTGAGCTGCAGAAGGCGCTCGGCCGATGACCGAACCGGAGATCGACCCGGCCACGGCGGAGAGCATGGAGGAAGACGCGGACTTCGCCGGCGAGCACACCAAGCCGACGTACGCGGACGAGGACTCGCCGGAGAACACGTCCGAAGAATCGGTTCCCGACGAAGAAGGCGGCATGGAGCTGAAGGAACAGCGGCGGCCTGACTAGGAGAGGGCGCTGGTCAGCAAACCCATGGCCTTGTCGACGGCGAGCGTTCCCGGCGCTGGAGCGGACACTCGCGGCATTGCGCGCAACGCGGAGCCGTAGCGGACCAATGCCGCGAAGTCCGCCGGAAAGCGGCGCGTGTCCACACCGAAGAAGTCAATGTCCACTCCGGACAGCCGCGCACGCCACCGGGCGGGTTCCGCGATCCCCCTCGAACGCACACCATGCGGGAACAATCCGATATGGACAGCACGGAAGGACCGCGACCGTAGATAGTTCTCCGTAACGTCCACAGCGGACTCAACAGAGAACATCGTCCACAGTGGCACCAGACCGGCCTGACGCGTACGAGTCGGATCGATCAGCAGGAAAGACTCCACAAGCAACTCATCACCGCCGACCCACTCGCGATAGATGTCGGCGACGGGAGCCGACAAGGCATGCGTGTCCGGATAACGCACGACGTGCACGGGATGCCCTGCGGCAGCAGCGAATCGCTGCACGTCATCGAGCAGGTCCGCGTCAAATCCCCACTCCGCCTCGGGCGCGTCGGCATCCGGCTCAATCCCGTGCCGGTCATAGTCCTGTGGACTAATTCCCCCTTGCGCCCCGATCTGGAAGACATGCCGGTCACCGACCGTGGTCACGGGCCACCTCGAACTGTCCGCCAGCACGATGATCGGCGCGTTCGGAGCCAAGCACTCACGCAGGAACCGTTCATAAGCCGCACCAAGCCGACGACGCTTCACCCTGAAATACGCCATCTGGCCGATCATCAACCGGTCCTGGTTGGCGTCGTGCATGTGGTGCAGCACGATGTCAGGGTTGTACCGCAAGAAATCCGGCGCGACGTCGGCACCGAACTCCAGCGCCCGGTCTGGCCTGTCCGGGTCATTGCCCGACCACCGGACCGGGACGAGCAAAGTCTGAGGTAACCACGGCGCACCGAGAGCGGTGGCCAGGTGCACAGCCGCACCATTGGATGAACCAAGCAACACGGCGGGGTACTGAGACCGCGGATAGTGATCGGTCACCCAGCCCGCCACAGCCTCGAGATCGACCGAGCCAAGCTGGTCCGGCGACACGCCCTCAGCGCCACCCGCCACCGCGTAGAGGCGTTGACGAATCGATCTTGGCAGCAGATTTGCTGTACGCAGCGTGGCCGCGAAGAGCCGCCCACGGCCGAGCCGGTCGAAGGGTTCGTCGCGCAGTCCCCGGGCAGTCGCAGACAGCATCGAACTGGCGGAATCGAACGCGGCAATGGCGTCAGCGGGCTTGATAGTGCTCATGACTGCTCCGATTCCAGCAACACCTCGGCGAACGACGCCGGGGCCTCATACGGAAACGCATGCGCCACACCGGGAAGCTCCACGTAATGCCCCAAGCTGCGCGCCCATTCAGGCGTGCTGATCGGATCGCGCTCACCGCGGATGACCGACACCGGACACTTCACCCGGCCTAGGGTCGTCTCGATGTCGTCCGCCAGCATGGAGTGGGTCAGCCGCAACAGCCGCCCCGGTCCGGCCCTGCGCCACTCCGGCCGCTGGGTCTTGGTCAGCGAACCGGGCTCCCGCCGACCATCCCGCAACCACCTGGCGAGCGCCTTCGGCCACGTCCGATACCGGGGATCCACTGTCGGACTGCCCAGTATGAGCCGCTGCACCAGTTCCGGCGCCGTGGCCGCGACGTGCGCGGCCACCTGGGTCCCGCAGGAGTGGCCGATCAGCGTCACGCCGCCGAGGTCTCGGAGCCGCAACCATTGCACGGCAACCGCCGCGATATCCGTGATGCCGAGGCTGCGCGGTGGATCCTCACTGTCGCCAAATCCCGGTGGATCCGGCAGCCAGGCTCGGAAACCGGCCGCTGCCAACGAGGAAACGCTTGCCCTCAAGTACACGGACACGCCCAGCCCTGGCATGATGACCACTTCTCCCCGGGCAGGGCTGCCTTCCGTCAGCGCGTGTACGGCGCCGAAGGGCGTGTTTGTCCACACTGGAATCATGCGGTCATCTACTCCGGATGACACCGGCCACACCCGCGGCCACGGCCAGTACGGCACCAGCGGTCAGCCCTGGGTGCCGGGCTATCCATTGTTGCGTGCTGTGACTGTGCGCCGTATCGTCGAAGTCGCCGTGCGCGCCGTGATCCGTCCCCTTTCGGTCGTCCACCGGCTCCCAGAGGTTGACCGGTTGCCCGGCATCCCGAGACTTCCCGGTCTGCTGCGAGGAGAAGCCTGACCTTGCCAGATAGTGATCGAGGAGGCCTGGAGCGAACTTGTCACCGAGCAAAGTGGCTACTGTGGACATACCGACCCACCGTTCACGTCTGCGCGGATGCTCTGCCGCGCGGACGATCGCGCGCGCAGCGACCTCTGGTTGGTAGATCGGCGGCACCGGCTGCGCCCGCTGAGGCAATCGGGACAGCACCCAGTCGAACTGCGGTGTGTTCGTCGCGGGCAGTTGCACCATGGTGACACGCACTTTCGACTTGGCATGCAACAGCTCGCACCGCAAGGACTCGTTGAACCCCTGAATCGCGTGCTTGGCACCGCAGTATGCGGACTGCAACGGAATCCCCCGATATGCCAACGCCGAACCGACCTGGACGATGACACCGGCATCCCGGGGCAGCATCCGCTTGAGCGCGGCTCGGGTGCCGTGCACGTAGCCGAGGTAGGTCACCTCGGTGACCCTGCGGAACTCGGCCGGTGTGATGTCGGTGAACGGCGCGAAGACTCCGGCGAAGGCGTCGTTGACCCACACGTCGATCCGCCCGAATTCCCGTTCGACGCGCTCGGCCGCGGCCTCCACTGCGGCGTCGTCCGCCACGTCGGCCGGTACCACCATCGGTTGCCCGCCGGCTGCCCGCACATCGGCGGCCGCACTGTCCAAGCCGGACTGTCCACGGGCGATCAATGCCACCCGGTCGCCGCGGGCGGCGAACTCACGTGCCGCGGCGCGCCCGACTCCCCCGCTTGCTCCGGTGATCACCACAACTTTGCCTGCCATCGTTCATCCCCATTGTCACGTGAGTGGTTTGCCTCCGGTGACGCCGAGGACCTCACCGGTGACGTAACTGGACTCCTGGGAAGCGAAGTACACATAGGCCGGTGCGAGCTCGGCAGGCTGCCCGGCGCGCCCGATCGGGGTTTGCGCGCCGAACGAGTCCACCTTGTCTGCGGGGAAGGTCGCCGGGATCAGCGGTGTCCACACCGGACCGGGAGCGACCGAGTTGACCCGGATGCCCTTGCCGATCAGGTCCGCGGACAGACCCTTGGTGAAGTTGACGATCCCGGCCTTGGTCACCGCGTAGTCCAGCAGGTTCGGCGAGGGCTGGAACGCCTGGATGGACGAGGTGTTGATGATGCTCGCCCCGGGCGGCATGTGCGGCACGGCCGCCTTGCACAGCCAGAACAGCGCGTAGAGGTTCGTTTTGAGGACACGGTCGAACTGCTCGGTCGTGATGTCGAGCAGGCCGTCGTCCTGGGACATCTGGTAGGCGGCGTTGTTCACCAGCACGTCGATCCGGCCGAATTCCTTGACCGCGCGGTCGATGATCCGCCGGCAGTGCTCCTCGTCCTGAATGTCACCGGGTACGAGCACAGCTTGGCGGCCTGCCTGGTGGATCAGCTCGGCGGTCTGTTCGGCGTCCGTCTCCTCTTCCTCCATGTAGGACACGAGGACGTCCGCGCCTTCACGGGCGAACGCCAGCGCCACCGCCCGCCCGATGCCCGAGTCGCCGCCGGTGATCACCGTTTTGCGGTTCACGAGCCGGTCACACCCGCGGTAGGTGTCCTCGCCGTGGTCCGGCCGCGGCCCCATCCGCCGCCCGGTGCCCGGATGGCTCTGCTCCTGTTTGTCCTGGCTGCCCGGTCGCGGGTACTGCGACCGGGGGTCTTGCTGGGCGTACTGGTCCTGCGCCATCACGCACACACTCCTTCCCGCACATCTGGGATGCCCAGCCTGCTGGTTCGTCAACCGCCTCAAGACGCGCTGGTAAGCAGCTTGTGCACGGCGCGTTCGATGCTTTGCCGGCCGTTCAGCGCGCCAAGGTCGATGGTCTTGCCTTCGGTGAACGCCGCCATCACTCGTGGATCCACATAGGACCTGCGAGCGACTGCCCTTGTGTTGCCCAGATGTCCGGCGACTTGGTCGAGTACGGCGGCTTCGAGGCGTTTGGCCGCGGTCTTGGACGTGGGCCGCTCGGCCTTCGCAAGCTCCACACTGGCCACTACGGTGGCGTTCCACGTCCGCAGGTCCTTGACCGTGAACTCGGTTCCGGTCAGCTCCTTGAACCGGGCGTTGATCGAGTCGGCCCGCACCTCACGCCATTCCCGGCCCTCGCGGTACACCAGCAGGCGGTCGGTGTCCGCGGCGGACCGGCGCAACGAACGGATCAACTTGACCAGCAGCTCGTCCTTGATCCGCACCTTGCGCTCGACCCCGCCTTTCGCGATGAAGCAGAACGCCAGATCCCCATGGACGATCGAGACGTCGTCACGCAGCAACGTCGCCACTCCACGGCTGTCGTCGGAGTACTCCTCGCCGCCCGTACGGAAAATCCCACGGTCCAGCATCCGCAGCGCCCCCGCGTGCACCCGGGCGCATGTCAGGCCACGGTCAGCCAGGTCAGCGCCGATCGCTTGGCGGAACTCGGGCAGACGCTCGACGAGTTCGAGCACGCGGTCGAACTTCTCCTCGTCCCGCTCCTGGCGCCATTGCTCGTGGTAGATGTACTGCCGACGGCCTGCGTCGTCGACGCCGACAGCCTGGATGTGGCCGTTGGCGTACGGGCAGATCCAGACCTTCTGCCACGCCGGTGGGATGACCAGCTCAGCACACCGTTGCCGGGTCTCCAGGTCGACGGACGCGCCTGTCTCGTCGACGTACTGCCAGTTCTTGCCCCGGCGCCGTCTGGTCAGTCCCGGCTTGGCCGGGTCACTCCGCCGCAGTCGCATGGTGGATCAGGTCAGGAAATCGGGTTGGCCTGCAACGCGGACGCGACCGCGAACAGGTTGTCGGCCATGGTCGCCGCGGTCTTGTAGGACCACTCGTGACCGTGCTCGGTGTCGGAGTAACTGGGTCCAGGGCCGGGGCCCATGTTCCAGTACGTCCACGCCTGCCCGGGGATCGTGTAGCCGATGTCGTTGAGCGCGCCGGAGATCTCGCTGATGACGTGGTGGGCACCGTCCTCATTGCCCGTTACCACGACACCGGCGACCCTGTTGTACGCCACCGGTTTGTTCTGCTCGTCGGTCTCCGACAGCATCGCGTCCATCCGTTCCAGCACGCGCTGGGCGACCGACGACGGCCTGCCGAGCCATGTCGGTGACGCGATCACCAGGATCTCCGCTTCCAGCAACGCTTTGTGCAGCCGCGGCCACTGGTCACCGTCGCCGAGGTCCGTCTCGACCCCCGGCGGGATGTGGTAGTCCACGACCCGGAACGACTCCGTGCCCACGCCCTTGTCCCGCAGGCTCGCCGCCACGGGGCCGGCCAGCTTCTCCGTATTGGACGGTTCCGGCGACTTCTTCAGCGTGCAGTTGAGCACGACAGCCCGCATAAGCACCTCCTTGGCTCGCTGTAGGCGTACCCGGTGGTGTTTCGCGTCTAACAGGGTCTAACAGGGTCTGACAGCGTCTAACAACACTGCCAGCTGGGTATCTCTCCGGCAGACACCGGATGGCAGAAAGAGCACGACATGGGCGAACAGTTGACCGTGGGGGTCGAGGAGGAGTTCTTCGTCGTGGATCGCCACGGCCACCTGTCCAGACACGCGGCGAAACTCATCGACACGGCGGAGGAGCAGGATGGCGAGTTGCAGACCGAGCTGACCCGGTCACAGGCGGAACTCGCCACCGGCGTCTGCCGTACGCACGACGAACTGCTGACTCAACTGCACGACTTGCGTTCCGCGCTCGCCGCGGCCGGTGCGCGCCGGAATCTGCGGCTGGTTCCCAGCGGTGCGGCGTTGCTGCCCGAGCCCGACCCGCCCGCGATCACGCCGAACCCCAGGTACCAGCGGATGGCCGACCACTTCGGCGCGATGATCCACCAGGTCACGACGTGCGGCTGTCACGTGCACATCGGGATCCCGGACGCGGCGGCGGGCATCCAGGTGATCAACCACACCCGGCCGTGGTTGCCCATTCTGCTCGCGCTGACCGCGAATTCCCCGATCGAGCACGGTGTCGACACCGGGTATCACAGCTGGCGTTATCGGCTGTGGACGCAATGGCCGTCGGCCGGGTCCCCGCCGGTGTTCTCGTCCGTGGACCACTACGAGTCCATTGTGAATGGCTGTCTGAAATCGGGGGCCATCCTCGATCGGGGGATGGTGTACTGGGACATCCGGTTGTCCGAGCACCAGCCGACGCTGGAATTCCGGATCAGTGACGTGGCCGCGACCGCGGAAGAGGCCGTACTGCTCGCTGTGATCGTTCGCGGACTCACGCACATGGCGTTGAACACCACAATACAGCCGATGGATCTGCCGAATGATGTGCTGCGTGCACAGCTATGGCGAGCCGCACGAGACGGAATAACAGGCGACTGTCCGCATCCCCATCACGGCGTGCCGGTTCCGGCTTTCACCGTGCTGAATGACCTGCTTGAACTGCTCAAACCGATTCTGCGGGAAAACGGCGACCTCGAATTCGTCGAGAAGCAGGTCGCGCAATTGACCGCCACAGGCGGTGGCGCGGATCGCCAGTCACGGACGTTCGAACGAACAGGGCGCCCCGAGGACACCGTGGACATGCTCGCCATCATCCCCGAATAGCGAGCATTGAACGGATATTCGCCGCAACCATTACGGCGGCACCCCTAGTTAGCCGCCGTCGCAGCCGGGCGAATATCGCGTGCCCACCAGCGTCGGTCTCACCTCGCCTGCCGACTGGCGACCCCCCGGAGCCAGTCGGCCGACGTTCACCGCCCCAGGAACTCATGGCGAGGATCCACCGAAGTTCGCTGCGGATTCTCCCTGCATCGACGATCATTTGGGCTACCCTCACGAGCCGGGCACGTCCGCCGTGCCTGCTAGAGACAAAAGAACGGATGTTCCGGTCCGGAACCTGGACGGACAGCCAACCGAGGGGTGGACAGCCGATGCCTGGCCAGGAGCCGGATCACCGCGCGGCGTTCGCGGAGCGGTTCGCGCTGTTGTACGCGGCGGCTGGGGATCCGCCGTTGAAGCGAGTGGCCGAGTCCGTCGCGCGGGCCCGCCGGGTTGATGAATCGGGCCGGCCGACTCGGGTCTCCGTCCAACGGATCAGTGACTGGCGGCGCGGGCGCAATGTTCCCGCCCGGTTCTCCGCCTTGGCGGCGACGCTGGAGATTCTGATCGGCGAAGCCCGGAAAACGCGCACCGCGCCGCTCGTCGACGGCCTGTACGACCTCGAAGCGTGGCGGACGTTGTGGGAGCAGGCGCAAAGCAGCCCGGTGGCGACCGGTGAAATACCGGACGAGCCGAGCGTTGATGTCGCACGGCAGGCGGATACCGGTGTGTGCCCGTACCGCGGTCTCGCGTCTTTCCGGCAAGAGGATTCCGATTGGTTCTTCGGCCGTGAACGCAGTACCGCGGCATTGCTGGCTCGTCTCGACGACGCGGTGGAAACCGGCGGAATCATCATGCTTGTCGGCGCCTCCGGCTCTGGAAAATCGTCGGTTCTGCAGGCGGGCGTTGGTGCGGCGCTGGCAAAACGTTCCCCACTCGAACCTGGCGCCACACATTGGCCGGTCATATTCATGACACCAGGAGCCGATCCGGTGGAGGAATTGGTCCGCCGCATTCCTTACCTCACTGACGTGCTGACCTCCGCAACCAGCCACGAACAGGAAACCGGTGATTTCGCGTCACTGATCCGGCAGGGTGCGGCCGCGTATGCCGAACGGTCCGGTGGGGACGCACGACTGGTTCTGATCGTCGACCAGTTCGAGGAAGTCTTCACGCTGTGCCGGGACGAGCACCACCGCCACCTGTTCGTGCAGGCCCTGCGCGCCGCGTCCACCGCAGGTGACACCGGCAGCGCGCCCGCGTTGGTCGTGTTGGGCGTCCGGGCCGACTTCTACGGTCACTGCCTCGACTACCCCGAGCTGGCCGAAGCGCTCCAGGACCGGCAGATGGTCCTCGGCGCGATGGCAGCGGCCGAGTTGCGCGAGGCGATCACGCGGCCGGCCAGAGCCGTTGGCGTCCAGTTCGAGACCGGCCTGGTCGACCTGCTCATGCACGACCTTGGCGCGAGCACTCCGGGACGGACCAAGGGCGGCTCGTACGACGCTGGCGCGTTGCCGCTGCTGTCGCACGCGCTGCTGGCCACGTGGCAACGGCGGCAAGCAGGCAAGCTGACGATCGGCGGTTACCGGGCCGCGGGCGGAATCCACGGCGCGGTCGCGGCCACCGCCGAACAAGCGTGGGCCCAGCTGACACCGGCCGCCCAGTCGGCGACACCGGACGTCATGCTCCGGCTGGTCCACGTTGGACGGGACACAAGGGACACTCGCCGAAGGTCCACACGGGACGAGATCGTGCAGCGCTCGGCCGATCCCGCCGCCGCGGCTGAGGCGCTGGAGGCGTTGGCACGAGCCCGGTTGGTCACGTTGGACGCCGACTCGGTGGAGATCAGCCACGAGGCGCTGCTGCAGGCCTGGCCCCGGTTGCGCAGCTGGATCGACAACGACAGAGCCGGAAACCTGGCGCGGCAACGTCTCGAAGAAGACGCCGAAACCTGGGACACCGAACGCCGAGACCCCTCACTGCTCTACCGCGGCGCCCGGCTGGAGAGCGCGTTGCACCGCGCGCAGCAGGCCCGGCCGACCGGCATCGCACAGGAATTCCTTGCCGCGTCGGCAAAACAGCGACGCCGGGCGACGTGGACCCGGCGCGTCGCCGTCACGTTGGTCTGTGTGCTGGCGGTTGTCGCGGGTGTCGCCGCCGTGGTCGCGATCACCGAACGCAACGACGCGGAGTTCCGGCGCATCCTGGCCGAGGCCGACCGGCTCGCCGAGGCCGATCCGTCGCTTTCGGCGCAGCTCAACCTGGTCGCCCACCGGATCCGGCCGGATGACCAAGAGGTCTACTCGAGGCTGATCTCGACCCAGAACACACCGCTGGCCACTCCCCTGCTCGGCCACACCGCTCCGGTGTACGAGACCTCATTCCGGTCAGACGGGCAGGTCATGGCCACGTCCAGTGCCGACAACACCGTCCGGCTGTGGGACACGCGTGACCCGTCTCGCCCGGTCCCGCTGAGCGAACCGTTGACCGAGCACACAAGTTGGGTCACTTCAGCGGTGTTCCGTCCGGATGGCAAGCTTCTGGCCACCGCGGGCGACGACAAGGTCGTGCGACTCTGGGACGTCACGGATCCCGCGCATCCCAAGCGACTTGGCGAGCCGTTCTCCGGCAACAACGGAACCATCTACTCGATATCGTTCACCGCGGACGGCAAAACCATCGCCACGGCGAACGACGATCGCACGGTCCGGCTGTGGGATGTGAGCGACCCGGTCAATCCGCGACCGCTGGGCGATCCGCTCTTCGGGCACACCGCGCCGGTGCGTTCCGTCGAGTTCGGCCGGAGTGGCCACATTCTTGCCTCCGCGGGTAACGACAAGGTCGTCCGGCTGTGGGACGTCACCAATCCCGCGCAGCCCACCGCACTCGGGCAGCCTCTTACCGGCAACACCGACACCGTGCATTCGGTGACGTTCAGCCCCGATGGCCGGATGCTGGCGACCGCGGGCGAGGACAAGACTGTCCGCCTCTGGAACGTCACGGATCCCGCGCGGCCCGTGCAGCAGAGCCAGCCGATCACCATGCACAGCGCCGCTGTCTGGCAGGTGGCGTTCAGCCCGGACAGCAGGATGTTGGCTTCGGCGAGCACGGACAACACGACCCGGCTCTGGAACCTCTCCGCCCCAACAGATCCCGTCCCGTTCGGGCAGCCACTCTCGGCTGGCAGCAGTGGCGTCAACACCGTCGAGTTCAGCCCGGACGGCCGCACGCTCGCCGCCGGAACCGACAGCAGCGCCGTAAGCCTGTGGTCGATCCCGTCGACAATCCTTGCCGGACATACCTATTGGGTCAGTTCGCTGGAGTTCAGCCGGGACGGACGCGTGCTCGCCTCGGCGAGCGGTGACAAGACGGCCCGGCTCTGGGACATGACCGACCCGATCCGGCCGAGGTCCTTCGGGCCTCCGCTGGAGGGGCACGACACGTACCTGAACAACCTCGCGCTGAGTCCCGACGGCCGCACCCTGGCCACCGCGGGTGGTGACCAGAAAGTGCGGCTGTGGGACGTGACCGATCCGGCCCGTCCGCAACCCATCGGCTCTCCCCTCGCGCTGAGTACCAGGTTCGGCGGGCAGGTCGCGTTCAGCCCGGACGGGCATGTCCTGGCGACCCTGAACGGCGACGCCACCGTGACGTTCTGGGACACCAGCGTCCACGGGCAGGTCACCCGCCTCGGCGATCTGAACACGGGCCACACCGACTACGTCACCGACTTGATGTTCGGCCCGGATCAGCGCGTCCTCGCCACCGTGAGCGCCGACAAGACACTCCGGCTCTGGGACGTCTCCCAGCCGACGGCACCCCGCCCGCTGGGGAACGTCGTCACCGGGCACACCGGTGCGGTCAACTCAGTGACGTTCAGCCCTGACGGCAAGACCATCGCCACAACCAGCGCCGACAAGGCCATCAGGCTGTGGAACGTCGCAAACCTTCAGCTGGTGGGAACCCCGTTGATGGCGCACACCGAGTCGGTCACGTCGGCTGCGTTCAGCCCGGACGGCAAGACCTTGGCCACGACCAGCGCGGACAAGACGGTCCGGCTGTGGGACGTCGCGGACCCGGCCAACACCCACCCGATGGGCATGCTGTCCGGCCGCATGGACACCGGGTACGCCGCCGCGTTCAGCCCCACCGCACGGGTGCTGGTCACCGGAACTGGCGACAACCTGATCCGTGTCTGGGATCTGGACAGGCAGCACGCGATCGACCGAATCTGCGCGACCACACGCAACGTGTTGACGCCCGAGGTCTGGCAACAACACCTGTCGCTACTCGACTACCAGCCGCCGTGCCCGTGACCGAGCTCAGAGGGCACGCGTTCAAACGGATGACTCTGCTGCTCCTGGTGGCGGTCGCCGTGCTCGGCATTGTCACGATCGTCAGCCTGCTCGTCGGCGCCCAGCCCATCGGCGTGGGCTCCGCGCTGCGTGTGTTGTTCGATGACGACCGGAGCGACGCGGCCGTCATCGTGCACGACCTACGGATGCCTCGCACGCTCCTGGGCATCTGCGTGGGAATCGCGCTCGGGCTCACCGGTGCGCTGATGCAGTCGTCGACCCGCAATCCCATCGCGGATCCCGGCATTCTCGGTGTGAACGCCGGAGCGGCTTTCGGGGTGCTGGTAGCGGTGGTGGGATTCGGTATACCCGGATTCTCCGGGTACGTCTGGTTCGCGTTCGTCGGCGCCACCGTGAGCACCGCGTTGGTCTACATGATCGGCAACGCGGGACCACCAGCGGCCGGGCCGGGCCGGCTCGTGCTCGCCGGGACAGCTGTCGGCGCGGCTTTGGTCGCGTGCACCGAGGGCATCATTTTCCTGGACCCCAAGGCTTTCGACGAGTACCGGTTCTGGATCGTCGGCGACGTAGCCAAACCTGACCTCACGATCACCGGCCAGTTCGTGCCGTTCCTGGCCGTTGGGACCGTGCTGGCGTTGTTGCTCGGCCCACCGCTCAACGCACTCGCGCTCGGCGATGAACTCGGTGGCGCCCTTGGCGTCCGGATCGCCTACACCAGGATTCTGACCGGTATCGCGGTTCTCCTGCTGGCAGGTTCGGCGACCGCGGCCGCCGGGCCGATCGCGTTCGTGGGACTCGCTGCGCCGCATCTGGCTCGCGCTGTCACTGGAGCCGATCAACGGTGGCTCATGCCGTATTCGGCCGTTACCGGCGCGATCGTGATCCTGGTGGCGGACGTCCTTGGCCGAGTGGTGCTGCCGTCGGGCGAGCTTCGGGTGTCGATCATGACCGCGATCGTCGGGGTGCCCTTCTTCGTGGTCCTCGTGCGCAGGAAACGAGCCGCCGCATGACCGCCCGGACCATCAGGGTCTCCAGCCTTTCACTGCGCTACTCGCCGCGTGCCCTCGGCGTCACGTCGCTGCTCGCGATCCTGCTCGCGGCGTTGTGCGGATACGCACTGACCGTGGGCAAGTTCGAGATCCCTGTCGGGCAAGTGCTTTCGATGCTGGCGGGAAACCCTGGGCCACAAGGGATCGACTACGTGTTCTGGACCGTGCGGATGCCGCGTGTGCTCACCGCGGTGCTCGTGGGCGTCATGTTCGGTGTCGCCGGGGACATCGTTCAAAGCCTGTCCCGCAATCCGCTGGGCAGCCCCGACGTCCTTGGGTTCGGCGGAGGTGCGGCCACCGGCGCGCTGCTGCAGATCCTGGTTTTCGGCGGGAGCGCCTTGGCGGTTTCGGCGGGCGCGATCGCCGGTGCTTTCGCCACCGCCGCATTGGTTTACGTGGTCGCGTATCGCCGCGGCGTGGTCAGCTATCGGCTTGTGCTGACCGGAATCGGCATCGCCGCGTTGCTCACCGCGTTCAACCGGTACCTGCTCATCAACGCCGAAGTCAACGAGGCGTACCGCGCCGCGGTGTGGCTGACCGGAAGCCTGCTGGACCGGACGTGGGACCACGTCACCATCGCGACGATCGGCGCGGGATTGCTTGTCCCAGCTGCGTTCCTGATGTCGAACCGGCTGGCTTTGCTGGAGATGGGCGACGACACCAGCGCGAGCCTTGGCGTCACCCCGGAACGCAGCCGGGCTGCCCTGTTCGTGGTCGCCGTCGGCCTCACCGGCGCGGCCGTCGCCAGCGCCGGGCCGATCGCGTTCGTCGCACTGGCCGCCCCGCACATCGCACGACGACTGGTCCACTCGGGCGGCCCCAGCCTGGCCAGTTCGGCTCTAGTCGGCGCGGTCTTGCTGCTGGGCGCGGACGTGGCCTGCCAGGAGGTGTTCCCGACCGGTGACCTGCCCGCCGGAGTTGCCACGGGTGCGCTCGGCGGGCTCTACCTTGCCGTCGTGCTCGGCGTGCGATGGCGGCGCTAACCGATTTTCGGCAGGATTCCGTCGAGATCGGTGAGCATCGCGGTGGCCGCCGACGTCGATCCGCCGTCCCACCATGACGTCCTCGGCACCTCGAACACCCGGCCCGCTTGCACCGCCGGGAGCCGCTTCCACAAGTCACCGCTGGTGTATTTGGTGAACGTGGAAGTCACCTGACCGCCGTCGAACGCCCCACCGCCCGAGAAGTGGATGATCACATCGGCGTCGGCGAGCGTGCCAACCAGTTCCGTCGAGAGCCTGGTGTACGTGTCCCCGGCCTTGGCAGGCGCACTCGACGCCGTCCGTTGAACGCCGGCATCGGTGAGCACCCTGGACGGGAAGATGACCGAGTCGGTGATGATCCGCAGCTCGTCGGTGGTGAACCTGAGCAGGACGACCTTGCGCGCGGCGAGTACTTGCTTATGGCGTTCCCGGAACTGCGATGCGCGCCTCCGGTACTCGTCCAGTTTGCGTTGCTGCGCTTCACGTACGCCGAAGATGTCCGCGACTGTCAACGCCGCGTCGTACCACTCGACTTTGTCGCGCGTGTTGGCGTAGGCCACCGTCGGCGCAAGCCCGGACACCGCCGGGTACTTGTCCTGCAGGGAGGCGGTGTTGCCGATGATCAGATCCGGCCCGAACGTCGCCAGCTTCTCGACATCGACCTGGCCGAACCCCAAGTGCTCGAACGGCTGGGCGGGCGCGGGCAAGTACGGCGGCACTGGCGGATCAGCGTCCAGTGTGGCCGAGGCGACCAACGGGACCTGGTGTTCCAGCGCGATTTGCAGCGCCTGACCGGGATCGAGCGCGATCACCCGTTTCGGGGAAACCGGGACCTGGCTTGTGCCATAGGGATGAGTCACCGCCTTCGTCGCCCCACTGCCAGGGCCCGGCGACTGCGTGCCCGGCCCGCACGCACTGGCAGCCGCGGCGGCACCCACCGCGGTCAGCAAAGTCCGCCTGCTCAACGAAAAACGTGCGTGCGCCATTCGCGTCTCCCCTGGCAGCTGCGTCGACGTTGCCACAGTACTGCCAGGGAAACCCGTTTGCCCGTGCCGCGGTTACGCTGTTACGGTCAATTTCGTGGCTATTGAGCTGTCAGACACGCCCGAGGCGTCCTAGCTACCCCGCCCCAGCCCTGTCATCGGCACAGCCGGACAGGGCTGCGCAAGCGTGCACTGCTCATCCCACATCAAGCACAGGACAGCCATGTCTAGCTCCATGTTCCGCAAGAAATCGCGCGCCAACGTCCGCCACCACCGGGCACAGTGGAAGAAAGCCATCTCGGTGCCACAGCTGACCACATGCCCGAACCGAGCCTGCGGCAAGCCAACCCCACCGCACATCGCTTGCCCGGCGTGTGGCCAGTACAGGGGCCGTCAGGTCATCGCACCGAACTAGTGCCGATCGCGCCGGCCGGAGCTTCTGTCCACATCGGACGGGGGTTCCGGCTGGCCGCCTTGCGCACAAGGCGGATTCCAGGGGGCGTTGCAACTGGCTTGGTCAGAAGCTCAGCGGTGCGCAACGCGCCGGATAGTTCACGGCGTGTGTCGCCGACGGGTGAATTCTGGCCCGGTGTGGGCGGGCGAACATGGACCCACTCCCTGAAAGTAGGGAGTGATCAACGTGGAGGACTGGGCGGAGATCCGCCGGTTGCACCGGGCTGAGGGCATGCCGATCAGGGCGATCGCCCGCAAGCTGGGGTTGGGCCGAACACGGTGCGGCGGGCATTGGCCTCAGACGGTCCGCCGAAGTACGAGCGACTGGCCAAGGGCTCGATCGTGGACGCGGTCGAGCGGCTGGCTGAACGATCCCGCACGGAAGCTGGTCGCACGAGGAGTTCCTGGCTGCCTGCCTGCAGCGCGAGGTCGCCGCCCGGGAGGCGCACGGCGGTGAAGGCCGCATCCGCGCTGCCCGGTTCCCATCACGCAAGTCGTTGGAGTTCGACTTCGACTACCAACGCTCCCTGAAGCGGGAGACGATCACCCATCTGGGAACACTGGTTTCATTACCGCTAAAGAGAATGTCGTGTTCCTCGGGCCGCCCGGCACCGGCAAGACACACTTGTCGATCAGGCTGGGGTCCGTGCTTGCCAAGCAGGACACCGGGTCGCGTTCGCCACCGCCGCCGAATGGGTCGCCGGCTGGCCGACGCGTACAACGTCGGCCGATTGCAGGAAGAACTCATCAAGTTCGGTCGCGTCCCGCTGCTGATCGTGGACGAGGTCGGCTGTGCGCCACGAGGCGCTGGTGCGCCGTGAAGCGGCGTGAACCAAGGGAGGTGGAAGTCCTTCCCGCCGGGGTGTCGCAGCAGCCCGGTAGGAGCTGAGCGCAGTCCGA
>JOAA01000074.1 GCA_000720375.1 Rhodococcus rhodnii
ACACCCACCCACGGCCGTTCCTGTGGACCAAGACCGCCGAAGAGATCCTGGAATCACTCGCCCGATTTTGCAGGCGAATTTCCGGCGCAGGACACTAGTTGGGTTTGGTGGTCGTTTTCGAGGGGGGTTAGGAGGTCGCGTTCGCGGGCCAGGCGGGCTTCTATGACTTGGTCGATCAGGGTTCGGCCGTCGGGGGTCAGGGCTACTTGGATGCCTCGGCGGTCGTTCAGGTCTTTCGCGCGGGCGACCAGGCGTCGTTTCTCCAGGCGGTCGAGGCGGTGGGTCATCGTTCCTGAGCTGATCATCATCGTCGACTGCAGGCGTCCTACCGACAGGACGAAGGGGGATCCGTTGCGGCGCAACGATGCCAGCACTTCGAACTCCCAGCTCGCCAGTCCTTGGGCCGCGAGGGTGTCGTCCACTCCGCGTTCCAGCAAGGCCGCGAGGCGGGTGAGTCGGGCGGTCACGGCCATCGGGGCCAGGTCCAGCTCCGGTCTCTCGTGCCGCCACTGCTGCATGATCTTGTCCACGGTGTCGCCCACGCCGGAAATTCTGCCAGTTTCACTCGATATCGAGATAAAAACGTCCTGTTCGGACAGTTACCGGAACTTCACCAATTCAGGTCCCTTGTGACGCGGGACACAAAGGTGCATGCTCGAAGCGGACGTTACTGAAGAACGTGAAGGGCAGGTGGTGCCGTGGCAATGCGCTTAAGTCGAATGGTCGTGCGCTCCCTGCCGCATCCCCGCGGCTGAGCTGAGAAGCATCGGCTCGGTCGCGACTGTGAGCGGCGGGTCTAGCCTGATCGGAATGTGCATCGCACGTCGACGCGTTGAGTCCCCGCTCTGGACTCCGCGCCAGTCGGGCGAGGGCGCCCGCGGCCAGACAAGTCCATCCGATCCGGGTGCGGCGTTTCAGAGCACGCCGCACCCGGCCTTATATCGTTGGCTTCCACACACCACGGAGGCGACGTGGAATTCAACGACGACGCGGGTTTGGACACCTCTCAAGTCGAGGACTTGCGGTCATCCGGCGGCGGTGTCGGTGGCCGGGTGCTGCTGGGCGGCGGTGGGCTCGGCATTGTCGGTTTGATCATCTACTTCGTGATGTCCCAGTTCGGCGGCGTTGCCGGGCTGGACGGCAACTCGGCGAGCGGGCTCGGCGACGTCCCGTCCGGCCAGCGGGTGGACAACTCGCGGATCGCTGAGCAGTGCCGCACCGGACGTGACGCGAACACCAACCATGACTGCGCACTAGTGGCTGTGATCAACTCGATCCAGGGCTACTGGCGTGACCAGTTCGCGCGCTCCGGTCAGACGTACCAGCAGGCGCCGACGAATTTCTTCAAGGGCGGCGTGCGCACCGGTTGCGGCAGCGCGACCGCGGACGTCGGCCCGTTCTACTGTCCCGCCGATTCCGAGGTCTACATCGACCTGGCGTTCTTCACCCAGTTGCAGAACCAGTTCGGGGCGCAGGGCGGCACGTTCGTCGAGGCTTACGTCCTGGCGCACGAATACGGCCATCACGTGCAGAACCTGCTCGGGACATCCGATCGGGTGCGGACCAGGCGCGGGCCCACGTCGGACGCGGTGCGGCTCGAGCTGCAGGCGGACTGCTACGCGGGAGTCTGGGCGAACCACGCGACGACCACGCCCAGCGCCAACGGTGGACCACCGTTGATCAGGAACATCACCGAAGACGACATCCGGCGCGCGCTGGACGCGGCGGCCCGGATCGGTGACGACTTCATCCAGCGTGAGCTGGGCGGCGGCCGCGTCGACGAAAGCCAGTTCACCCACGGCACCTCCCAGCAGCGGGAGAAGTGGTTCACCACCGGCATCCAGTCCGGCAATCCGGCCCAGTGCGACACGTTCCGGACGAGCAACCTGGGTTGAACATGCGAAATGGGGCGCCTCGGCGGGGGCGCCCCATTTCAGTCCCGGCTACTAGCTGACCGAGTCGTGGTCATGCGTTGCCGAGACCGACACGGTCTTGGCAACAGCGCGAGCCTGTGCCCGCACTGGGCGCGGCGGCGCGCCGTTCACATCTTCCGTGCTGATGCCGTACGCGGTGATCACGTACGAGATCGCGGCGGCCTGCTTGGCAAGCGCCGCCCGGTCGACGTTGAAGAGATTGTCGCAGGCCTGGTGATAGCACTTGTCAAAGGCCACCCCCGCCTGGCCGCCCCCACTTCGCGGCCTGCTCTGCGGTCTTGATCACCTCGGCACCTGTGAACGTCCCACCAGCGGAAATGCCTGCGCGATGAAGTCCTTGCCTTCGGTCGGCACGCCCGCGGCGGCGAACCGGGCCGCGAACGCCGCCTCGATCGGACCCGATCCGGTCGGTCCAGGGCCAGAGCCCACGCCGTCGGAGTCGTCACCGTCGTAGACGAAGTGTCCGGCGTTCGGCGAACCGACCATGTCGAAGTTCAGGTACAGCGCGATGTCCAGCTGCTGGTCGAACGACAGCGACCGGAACCGGCACCAGCGGCGCGGTCAGACCGCCGGCCGGAGTCGACTTGCTGTAGGTCATCATGTGCGTGGCCACCGAGCGGCCGTCTGCGCGAATATGGGCATTCTTCAACGGCCCAAGGGCTCCGAAACGAGCAGGCTCCGGCAGCCGTCCAGCCCATCGACCTCGATCGGCCATTCCGGACGGACGAACAGCTCCGGCGTGAGCGCGAGCCGCTCGTTGAACACCAGTTTTCCTTTGATCGACTGCCTTTCCACGCCGTCGGGCTGATAACCGAGCTTCTTGCTCACGGTGTGTGAAGCCGGGTTGTCACTGTGCGCAGCCGATGTCATCCGCTCGGCGCCGAGGTAGTCGAACGCGAACATGATTACGGCGGCACGCATTTCGGTGCCGTACCCCTTGCCCTGATGGGCAAGGCCAAGCCAAGAACCGGTGTGCAGCTCGCGCGTGACAGTGAAATCCTTGCCGACCGCGCCCTGCATGCCGATGACCCGGCCGTCCACTCTGGTCAGAAAGTTGAGGCTCCAGTCATCGACCGAGAAAGCGGCCCGCTGGCTCCAGTAGAACTGGACCCACTCGCGCGGCGGGCGGTCGGTCCACGGCACCCCGAACGGCATCTCGTCGGGCGCGTGCACCCCTGCTTTGGCGACCTCGACGAGTTCGAACAGCCCCGCGTCGTCGTCCGGCCGCAGTTCGAGGCGCGGAGTCCGGATAACGAGGTTTCGCAAGGGCCAGGGATCCATGCCCCGAGCGTATTCACCGACGCGAGAGGTTTACCGTGGTGATGTGTATGCAATCGTGGCCCGCGAGCCGGGTGGACCTGACGTACTGGAATGGACCGAGGTGCCGGACCCCCAGGCAGGGCCGGGCGAGGTGCTGATCGATATCGCGGCGAGCGCGGTGAACCGCGCGGACCTGCTGCAGCGCCAAGGCTTCTATCCGCCACCGCCGGGCGCGCCGAACATCATCGGACTCGAATGCTCCGGCACCATCGCCGCGCTGGGCGAAGGCGTGACGAACTGGGAAGTCGGCGACGAAGTCTGCGCGTTGCTGGCAGGCGGCGGCTACGGCCAACGCGTCGCCGTCCCCGCCACACAGGTCCTCCCACTGCCCGACGGCGTCGACCTGATCACAGCGGCATCATTGCCCGAGGTCGCGTGCACGGTGTGGTCGAACATCGTTCAGCACGCCGGCCTGCGGTCCGGCGAGATCCTGCTCATCCACGGAGGCGCGGGCGGCATCGGCACGCACGCGATCCAGGTCGGCAAGGCCCTCGGCGCGACGGTCGCGGTGACCGCGGGCTCAGACGAGCGGCTGGCTCGCTGCGCTTCGCTTGGCGCGGACATCACGATCAACTACAAAACCCAGGACTTCGTGGAAGTATTGGGAAAGCGCGGCGCGGACGTGATCCTCGACAACATGGGTGCGTCCTATTTGGACAGGAACCTCACCGCGCTGGCGAACGACGGCAGGCTGATGGTGATCGGATTCCAAGGTGGACGCAAGGCCGAGCTGGACTTCGCTAAGATGCTGCCGAAGCGGGCAAGCGTTACCTCCCTTGGGCTCCGCGGCCGCCCGGTGAGCGGCCGCGGGAGCAAGGGGGACGTTGTCGCCGGCGTCCTTGAAGGTTTGTGGCCGCTGATCGCCTCGGGCAAGGTGAAGCCGATCGTGCACGAGGTCCGGCCGATGCAGGACGCTTCCGGCGCACACGCGGCGCTGGAAAGCGGCGGCGAGGTGTTCGGCAAGATCATCCTCAAGCCTTGACAGCAGCCCAGGTTCCGCGACCCCGCCACTCCCGGCTGAGAGTGGCGGGTCGGGGTTCTGCTAGATCTTTTCCTTGTGCAGCAGCACAGGGCTGGGCTTGCGGGTTCTCAAAGTCGTTCGCTACACCGCACCTAGGCCTTGCCCCGATCACTGTCCCAGCCAAGCCAGACCTTGCGCTGCAACGAAAAAAGCACCACCCGACCAGACCCCAAACATCCCCCACCGCTCCCGGGGGGACGACCCCAGGCCAGTCTATCGGGATATGGGCTGGTCAAGGGGGTTACTGGGCGGTTGTGGACAACTGGATTCGCCGATGATCCCTTTGCCTCGGTTCTCCGGTGCTCTCCGTGCCGAATTGGGGCGCACCGGGGAGACCTAATGGCGCAGACCCGCTTACCTCGGTTTCCGGTGCCCCGGTGCCAGATCGGGCGCTCCGGGAGACCTCGTGGCGTAGATCCCTTTGCCTTGGTTTTCCGGTGCCCCATGCCAGATCGGGCACACCGAAGGCCAAGTGGCGTAGACCCGCTGGCCTCGGTTCCCGGTGCCCCGGTGCCGCATCGGGGCGCACCGGGGCGACCCAGTGGCGCAGACCCGCTTACCTCGGTTCCAGGTGCCCCCAGTGCCAGATCGGGCGCACCTGGGAGACCCAGCGGCGTAGACCCGCTGGCCTTGGTTTCCGGTGCTCCCGGTGCCAGGAGCACCGAAGACCTAATGGCGCAGATCCGCGACCGCATCCACCAACTGGTCAACCTCACTTGACGTCGAGTAGTGCGCGAGTCCAACCCGAACAGCGCCACCCACCTCACTCACGCCAAGCGCAGTGAAGACGCCGCTAGGCACGTCATCGGCAAAAGCGCAAATTCCCCGATCGGCCAAGCCGACGATCGCATCCGAGGCCTTCATGTCCCCGATCGTGAACGCGAGTACCGGGATTCTTCGCATCGCGTCGCCGATCACCATCACGTTGCGGATCGCCCGCAGCTCCGAGATCAGCTTCGCCAGCAGCCCGGCCAGGTACGACTTCGCCGACGACATCGATGTCTGCAGGCGCTCCCGGCGTGTTCCGGTCGCCGTGTCGTCCAGCATCGCCAGGTAGTCCACCGAGGCGACCAGGCCGGCCAGCAACGGATACGCGTGCGCCCCCAGCTCCAGCCGTTCCGGGCCACGTGTGCCTGGGTCGAGCGAGCTCACCGGTAGCCGGTCGAGCAGGTCTGGGTCGGCGAACACCAGGGCGCCGACCGCTGGGCCGCCCCATGCGGATGCCGATACGGCGATGATGTCCGCGCCCATGGCCTTCATGTCGATGGGCATGTACGGGGCCGCTGCCGAGGCGTCGACCACCAGCAACGCGCCTACGCTGTGCGCGATGTCGGCGATCTTGCGGACGTCTGGTCTTGTGCCGACGGCACCGGATGCCGCCGTGACCGCGACGACCTTCGTGCGGCGGGACATGAGGCTCTCGTACTGCCACGCGGGCAGTTCGCAGGTCTCGATGTCGATCTCGCCCCATCTGATCGCCGCGCCCGGCCGTTGGGCCGCGCGCAGCCAGGGGGCGATGTTGGCTTGGTGGTCCAGTCTCGACACCGCGACCTCGTCACCGATCAGCCAGCCGCTGCCCATCGACTCGGCCAGCCGTTGCAGCAATACGGGCACGTTCGGGCCGAGAACCACTCCGGCGGGGTCACCCCCGACCAGATCGGCCACCGCCCGCCGGGCGGCGTCCACGATGGCCTCGGCCCGTTGTGACGCCGGGAAGGCGCCACCAGGTCCGGACACGGGTGCGCGCATCGCCGTGGCCACTGCCATCGCGACTTGCTCAGGCACCTGCATACCGGCCGATGCGTCCAGATGAATCCAGCCGTCACCCAACGCGGGGAACAGCCCACGGATCCGAGCGACGTCGAACGCCATGGCCACACCGTACGGACCGGTCCAAGTGTCGCGACCGCTACCCTCGGGTATGTGGTCTTTCGGGGGACACGACAGCTTCCATGAGCGGGTCAGGATGGGACAGATGAGCCAGCCAGAGCAGAACGGCAAGGACGACGCACACCACGTGGTCGTGGTGGGACCGGACGGGTCTCCACTGGGCGCCGCGCGCATTCCGGACGGCTCGGACAAGGCCGACAACGCCGAGACGATCGGCGACATGGTCGAGCAGCCCGCCAAGGTGATGCGGATCGGGACCATGATCAAACAGCTGCTCGAGGAGGTCAGGGCCGCTCCTCTCGACGAGGCCAGCCGCACGCGCCTCAAGGAGATCCACGCCTCCTCGATCAAGGAACTCGAGGAGGGTCTGGCCCCTGAGCTGCGGGACGAGCTGGACCGGCTGACGCTGCCGTTCACCGACGACAGTGTGCCGTCGGACGCCGAGCTGCGGATCGCTCAGGCACAGCTCGTCGGCTGGTTGGAGGGTCTTTTCGCGGGCATTCAGACCGCGTTGTTCGCGCAGCAGATGTCCGCGCGCGTGCAGCTCGAGCAGATGCGCCGCGGCGCCCTGCCGCCTGGTCTGGGCGAGCAGCAGCCGCACGACGCGACACGTGGCCAATACCTCTAGAGGCAACTCGGCGGGGGCGCTGGGCGTCTCCACTACGTGCGGGGATGGATCAAAGCCGTCCTGGTAGCTGGGGTTGTCGTGGTGTTCGCTGGATCACTTTTCGGGCTGTGGAGCTTCAAGGTGATCGGCTACGACACGGTCAGTGGCCAGGCCACATTCGACATCAGAGGCGTCGTCGGGCCGGACACCGGTCCGACGTGCCCGGCCGATCGGCGCTACGTCGACGAGCAGCCGAAAGGGCTGCGTGACGACGTGCTGCCGGAGTTCGAGAAGATCAAGGCCGAGGCCCGCAAGAACAACGTCACGTTGTGCCTGAACGACGGCAAACGCAGCTCTCGCCAGCAACAGGCGCAATTCGACGACTATGTCCGGCGGTACGGCAGCGCGGAGGAGGCCCGCAAACACGTCCTGCCTGCCGGTCGGTCGATGCACGAACTGGGCACCGCGATCGACGTCCAGCCGTTGTCGGCGGCCAGCTGGCTGGAACGCACCGCAGGCTCATACGGCTGGTGCAGACGTTATGAGAACGAGCCATGGCACTTCGAATACGACCCGAATTACCGCGCCGGATGCCCGGCCATGCTGCCGCATGCCTAGCGGACTTACCATGCCTTTTCATGCGCAGCACAGGTGTGGGTGAGCCCGGTGACCGACCGGTCACCGAAGGGGTGAATGGCCGCCGGTACTCTCGGGAACCGTGCATGCGACGAGCACGATCGACCGACCGATGACGGCGGCAGAAAAGCCTCTCGACAACCCCAGCCGGACCTTCGGCCGGGCGTGGGAGGACATCCGGAGCGGTATCAAGCAGCGTGACCTGTGGGGCCACCTCGGCTGGCAGGACATCAAGCAGCGGTATCGCCGCTCGGTGATCGGACCACTGTGGATCACCATGAGCATGGCGGTCACCGCCGCCGGTCTCGGCATCCTCTACTCCACGCTGTTCAAGGCGAACATCGGGACGTTCCTGCCGTATCTGACGGTCGGCTTCATCGTCTGGAACTTCATCGTCGGCTGTGTGACCGAAGGCACTGAGACCTTCATCGCCAACGAGGGCCTGATCAAGCACCTGCCCGCGCCGCTGACGGTCTACGCGCTGCGCACGGTGTGGCGGCTGACCCTGATGATGGCGCACAACCTGCTGGTCTACTTCGTCGTACTCGCGATCTTCTTCAGTGCTCTGACCACGGCGAACTACCAGATGACGGCTGGCGGAATCCTGCAGCCGGGTCTCGACTGGACCGTGGTGCTGGCCATCCCCGCGTTCTTCCTGATCGCGTTGAACGGTGTCTGGGTGGCGCTGCTGTTCGGCATCATCTCGACCCGTTACCGCGACATCCCGCAGGTCATCAACGCGCTGATCCAGCTGGTGTTCTTCATGACGCCGATCGTCTGGTCGGCCGACATCCTGCACGACCGCCTCGGTGCGGGCACCGAGCTGTGGAAGACCCTGGTGCTCGAGCTCAACCCGCTGTACCACTACGTCGAGATCATCCGCGCTCCGCTGATCGGCAGCGCGCAGAGCTGGCACCACTGGGTGATCGTCGGCGGCATCACCCTGGTCGGCTGGGCATTGGCACTAGTGGCGCTGCGCAACTACCGCGCGCGCGTCCCCTACTGGGTCTGAGTGAGGCGAGGACAGCACATGGTCAGCATCGACGTCTGGAACGCCTCGGTCGACTTCCCGATCTTCGACGCGAAAACCCGTTCGCTGAAGAAGGCCGTGCTCGGCAAGGTCGGCGGCACGATCGCCTCCGACAGCCGGGTCCCGGTGATCGAGGCCCTCAAGGACATCAACCTCTCGCTCAAGGACGGCGACCGCGTCGCACTGGTCGGCCACAACGGCGCGGGCAAGTCCACCCTGCTGCGGCTGCTCTCGGGCATCTACGAGCCGGTCACCGGCGGGTCGAAGATCGTCGGCAAGATCGCCCCGGTGTTCGACCTCGGGGTCGGCATGGACCCGGAGATCTCCGGGATCGAGAACATCATGATCCGCGGGCTGTTCTTGGGCATGAGCCGCAAGCAGATGGAGTCGAAGATCGACGACATCGCGGAGTTCAGTGAACTCGGCGACTTCCTGCAGATGCCGCTGCGGGCGTACTCGACCGGTATGCGCGTGCGGCTGGCGCTGGGCATCGTGACCTCGATCGACCCGGAGATCCTGATCCTGGACGAGGGCATCGGCGCGGTGGACGCGGCGTTCATGGACAAGGCCCGCGACCGGCTGACCGACCTGGTGAAGCGCTCCGGTCTGCTGGTCTTCGCGTCGCACTCGGACGATCTGCTGATGGAGCTGTGCGACTCGGCGATCTGGATGGACGGCGGCCGGATGAAGATGCAGGGCAGCCTGCGTGAGGTGCTGACCGCATACAAGGGCCGAGATCCGTACGAGAACCTCAGCCAGGAGATGCTCGAGCGCCTTGGCGTGACCGCGGGTGGCGATCCTCGATGAACAAGGCGCTGGGACCGGACTCCGTTGTCGCTGTCGTCGTCACGCGGCACCGGCGTGAGCTGCTTGTCGACTCGCTGAAGATCCTGGGCGCGCAGACCCGCCCGCCGGACCATCTGATCGTGGTCGACAACGGACCGGACCAGCCGGTCGAAGACCTCGTGAACGCGGCCGCGGTGCCGTCGACCTACCTCGTGTCGCACCGGAACCTCGGTGGTGCCGGTGGTTTCGCGCTGGGCATTCTGCACGCCCTCGCGATGGGCGCGGAGTGGGTGTGGCTGGCCGACGACGACGGCAGGCCCGCGGACGAGAACGTGCTGGAAGTCCTGCTGAGCGAGGCGAAGCGGCGTGGGCTGGCGGAGATCTCGCCGGTCGTCGCGAACATCAACACCCCGGAGACGCTGGCGTTCCCGTTGCGTCGCGGTTTGACGTGGAAGCGCCAGACCTCCGAGCTCGGCACGGATTTCCTGCCAGGGATCGCTTCGCTGTTCAACGGCGCCTTGTTCCGTGCGTCCACTTTGGACGTCGTCGGGGTGCCGGACTACCGCTTGTTCGTGCGCGGTGACGAGGTCGAGGTGCACCGCAGGCTGGTGCGCTCGGGGTTGCCGTTCGGCACGTCGTTGCGCGTGACGTACTTGCACCCGGACGGTTCGGACGAGTTCAAGCCGATGCTCGGCGGCCGGTTCCACGCACAGGACCCGGACAACGACGTCAAGCGCTACTACACGTACCGCAACCGCGGCTACCTGTTGTCCCGCCCGGGAATGCGCAAGATCGGCGCGCTCGAGGTCCTGCGGTTCGGCCTGTACTTCCTGACCGTGCGCAAGGACCCCAAGGCGTTCCTGCAGTGGCTCAAGCTCGTCCGCCAGGGCCAACGTGAACACTTCTTCCGCTACTGACGCTTTCCAGCCCGAACACCGCGAGTGCGGTGTTGTCACTTAGAAAAGGCAGCAGCTGCACTCCGTCCAAAGCGGACGCCAGCGCCAGCAGCACGCCCGCGCTGCCGGTGGCGACGTCCATCGACAGCCGGAACAAGTGCGTGCCGGGGAAGGCGATGTGGCCCTGGTACGGCACGGCATGCAACGCCAGCCATTCCAGGTGCTGATCCAGGGCCCGCGACGCGAGCGGGTCCGGGTCCCGGCGTAAGCCTGTGGCCAGTGCGCCGATCAGACCGGCACGGCCGAGCATCAGCCCGGGCTGGATCACGAACTCGGCCAGCAGCGCCCGGCGCAGCCTCGGCAGTTCGCTCGCCACGGACGCTGCGGGCCACGCGGTCAGCAGTTCCTCCACCGCGATCGCGATGCCCGCACTGCCCACTTCCAAGTACGGCAACGTGTTCTGCCGGTCGCGGACTTGCAACGAGCCGTCCGGTGTCCGCGCGCACTCCATCAGGTCACGACGGATTGCCAGGTCAGCGTGGTCGAGCCAGCTGCGGTCCCTGGTGCGTTCGAAGAGCCGGACGAACAGCAGCGCGGGCCCGGACCAGCCGTGCATCAGCCCGGCGCGGCCACGCGTCGGCAGGGATGCGTTGTCCAGCATGTGGATCAGCCGGCCGCCGATCTCGATCGCGTGCCACAGATGCCCGGCGTCCTGCCTGCTGGCCGCGAGGTGCAGCAGGTTGAGCCCGATCCCGGCCAGTCCGGTGCGCAGGCTGTGGCAGGTGATCGACGACAGCTGCGGCTCGACCTTTTCGATCAGCTCGTCGGCGTCGTCGTGGTAGCCGAAGTTGTCCAGTACGTGGATCGTGCCGTGCGCGCCGTCCCAGAATCCCGCTGTGACAGGGGGTTGCTTGCGGACCGCGTCGATGAGCCATTTCTCGTGCGCGGGAAAACGTCCGAAACCACTGACGTCCAACGCGTGCAGCACGCCGGCGGCGCCGTAGCCGAAGCCTGTGCCGCCGGTGGCGAACTGCTGGATGTCGCCTGGGAAAAGGCGATCCGTGCGGTGTGGCGTCGCGCTGGCGAGCACACCGTCCGCAATGGACCGGCGGACCGACGTCCAGTTGATCTCCGGCTGGTCCAGCGGGGTGCGCCTGCGGGCCGAACGCGCCGAGCGTGGCCGCAGCTCGGCAAGGACTTCTTCGAGGTAGCCCAGCGGCAGGTCGAACCGTTTGCGGACCTGGCGGACGAAGTCGGCGAGCTTGTCCGGTTCGAGGTCCAGCACCATCGTCATCGGCAGGAACATCCACAGCCGCAGCACGGCGAATGCGTAGCGGTCGACTTCGTATCCGCTGCGGTCGGCGGGCGCGCGGAACCCCGGCGTGCCGCCGCTGGGCCTGCGCCGGTCCACGGCGGGAAACGCCAGCTCGAAGTCCACAAGGGACACTGAATCGTCGTCGTCGACAACGATGTTGCGGTCATTGAGGTCGCCGTACACCAGGCCACGGCGGTGCACGTCGGCCAGGACGCGTTCGACCCTGGCCAACAGCGCCAGCGCGCGTTCGACGTACCGGCTGCGATCGGATTTGGTCAGATCCCGTTGTGTCAGTGGATAGTTGCGGGCGAGCCAGCGGCTGAGCGGAACCCCTGGCATCGGGCTGATCAACAGGATCTCGTTGCCCGCCACCGAAATCCGGCCTCGCAGTTCCGGCGTTCCCGGCACGCCTGCGAGCCGGATCAGCGTCCGGGCTTCGCGGTCGAGTCTGGTCACCGCGTCGGTGCCGTCCGGGTCCAGACCGGTGTGCGGCCGGGCCTCCTTGAGCACGACCTGACGGCCGTCGGAGCGGCGGTTGGCCAGATACACACCGCCCGCGTTGGTTTGCTGCAGGACCTTCACGACCTGGTACCTGGCAGCCTCGCCTGGTTGCTGTGCGTTGAGGTGCCGTCGGAGGAAATCGGGCACTTCGAGCCAATCGGGCAGGCCAACCGGCTCGGGAACGACTTCGCCGTCCGGACGTTCGAGGGCCGGTATCACCGCACCCCGTGAATCGGTGATCATACGTTCGACAAATCCACCGTACCGCACGTAAAGCGGCCCGTCGGCATACCGCAAGTCGCCAGGGATATACGGACCACACACCCCGTCCAGTTGGCGGTTCAGGTCCTCAAGAACGTGTTTCAGCTGACGGTCCCCGATCGGGTAAATCGTGATCAATTTTCCACTCGCCGACCGATCGGCGTACTTCCCGTTGCGATTCGCGTAAATACGGGGTGAGCGCAGAAATTTGAACGGCAGCCGGGCGGCGACGCAGTAGGGCCGTACCACTTCGAGCACCCGCGTGACATCGGCGCCGGTCGCGGCCACGTGCACCTTCCACCCCTGCATCGGCAGGTCCACACCCTCGGGAAGGCAGACGTGCCAATCGCCGCGGTCGAACCGGCGCCACCCCGTGGCACAACCAGAAAGCGAACTGACCCAACTTTCCAGCGTCTCGATTCCATAACCATCGGCGTCATAGAAGTAACGATCCGCGAAACAGAACGCCTCATAACGCAGATCCATGCCGGCAAGCGCCTCCCCAATCGAAACCCGCCATTCGCGCCCAAGCAGGAAATAATTTCCGCACGAAACCAAGGACAGGTCGATCCGCCGTTCGAGGGTTCACACTGCCAATTAGACGACTCGCCGCATTTGCTACTGCCGAGTATCCGAGAGCGGTCTGTCAGAAAATGACGAAAACCACCCGATCGCCGCCGCTCACTAAGCCATATGCAGCATTGCCGCACAGTCCATCCCGGACTATCGATAGCTACGGAGAGTAGTGGATCTACCGAGAGTGTGTCGCCTGATAAGAGGTTCACTCCAATGACGCTTGACAGCGGCATTAGTGTCCTTGACGTGCATCGCATGTTTCCGATCACCCCGCCGCCGGCCGCCTAGGCGGGGCCGAGCTGCCACCACGCGCGGACGTGACTGCCGCGCGCTGTGAACCATGCCTGATCGCCCCGCAGACGAACAGCATCTGTTCCTTCTGCGCTGGAGCGTTTTTCCTTGTCTACCAAGCTGTTTCTGATCCTTGCCGGTGTGCTCTGGGGAACCGGCGGCCTGGCAGGCGCGCTGCTGCAAAACCTGGCGGGCCTGCATCCACTGGCGGTGGCGGCGTACCGATTGCTGCTAGGCGGAGCGATCGCGACGGTGTTTCTGTCCGCACAGATCCGACGTCTGCGGTTCACCAAAGCGGTGATCCGAAGGCTGCTCGGAGTCGGCGCGCTGCTGGCGATCTTCCAAGCTAGCTACTTCGGTGGCGTCGCTATGACTTCGGTCAGCCTCGCCACGTTGGTCACCATCGGCAGCTCGCCGGTGATCCTGGCCATCGCCGGTGCCGTCCGATCACGACACCTGCCTGGTTTGCGAACGCTGTTGTGCATCGCGCTGGCGTTGACTGGTCTGGCATTGCTGGCCGGGATGCCGTCCACACGAGACATCGGGCACACCGTTATCGGAATCGCGCTGTGTCTCGTGGCGGCATCCGGATTCTCGGCATTCACCGTGATCAACCGAGTTCCCGTGCTCCCAGCAGGCCCGACGATCTCCCTGGGCCTGCTGATCGGCGGACTGATCCTGCTGCCCATCGCCTTGCCACTGGGCATGACCTTGCCGATGCGGTTCGACGTTTTGATGACAGCGTTGTTCTTGGGGTTGGTGCCCACCGCGGTGGCGTACGGCTCGTACTTGCTTGCGCTGCGCGGCGCGAGTGCTGTCGCCGCAGCACTTTCGGCCGTGCTCGAACCGTTGACCGCAACGGTGTTGTCGGTGTTGTTCTTCGACGAATCGCTCGGGACCGTCGGCGTGATCGGCGCGGTTCTGCTCGGGATCGCGCTGGCGGTGAACTATTCCGCCGAGAGCGGATCTGCTCAGAGTGAACCTTCGTTGCCGGCCCGGCGGACCGATGCTGGAGTGGGAACATGAGCGAGCCCAAGAAGAACGCCCTCGTGCTGCACCTCGCGAGCGGCGGGGAGCCACTGGTGTACGCGCTGTCCGTGGCGGCCGCCAAAGACCTGGCCGGGCGCCTGCAGACGCTGATGACCTCGGGTGCGGTGGACACGCCTGAGCTGGAGGACGGCGCACGCGTGACGATCAACTTCAGCCACGTGGCCACTGCGCACTTTGACGAACTGCCGCCGCTGTCGCGGGTTTACGGGAGTGCTGCCAAGGGCGGTCGCGGGTTCAGGGGTTAGGTAAGACGGTCCGTTCTCGGCTTTACCGCGCGAACGGACCGTTCACAAATCTGGCTGTCGACAACCGACGAGTAACCCCCTTGACCTGCCCATATCCCGATAGAATGGAGCAGGACCCCCCCGGGGAGTGGCAGGGGGTCGGCAAAGTCGTTTTGTGTTGTTAGGTGGGGATTCCGAGTAGGGCTAGTGGTCGGAGTGGGTTGCGTGCCATGTGGCGGAGGC
>JOAA01000075.1 GCA_000720375.1 Rhodococcus rhodnii
GGCGTAGTACGTGTCGCCGACGCGAATGATGTCGATGTCGGCGAAGTCCTGCCATACGACCGGGTTGGTGTACGGCGTCGACGGTGGCCACTCGCCGCTGCCGACTCGGACGAGTTGCCATTGCTGGTTGGCGCCGTTCCAGTCGGCGTACTGGACGACGTTGGCGCCATCCACTGTGGACGCGTTGTGGACCTCGACCGATTTGCCGCTGTTGCGGTTGATCAGGCGGACGTATCCGCCGTCGGAGTCGCTGAGACGGAACTGCTGGTTGGCGCCGTTGCCGTCGGCCCACTGGACGATGCCCGCGCCGTCCGCGGTGGACCAGTTGGAGACGTCGAGAACCTTGCCCGAGTGGCGAGACTTCAGCCGGTAATAGCCGTTGCCGGAATCGACGAACTGCCATTGCTGGTTGGCGCTGTTGCTTCGGGTCCATTGGGTGATCCGGGCGCCGTCGTTGGTGGCGACGTTGTAGACGTCCAATGCCTTGCCGCTGTTACGGTTTACGGCAGACATCGTGTATCTCCTTTCGGGCAGGGATGAAGCAACGAGCGCTTCGGCCCCGATGAGACGGAAGCGCCTCTTGGTCTCAGCAGGCCAAGTTCGTATGAGGGGCAGATCCGTGCCGAGGGCGAACCATCTGCGGTGCGTTCGGAGCTATTGTTAGCGCTAACATCCTTGTCCGTTCGTCGTGCAGGCGCGAATCGGCTCATGGGTGGGCGAAGCCTGGGTCTCCAAGGATGGATGCGGCCCTGGCCAAGCTTGCCCTAGACTGAACGACAACGTTCCGATAGTCAAGATCTGCCTCACGTTCCGCAATCGGTCCGGCTATTGGCGATCAAGCGCCGAGAATGTCCAATGTGGAGCATTGGCGTCTCCGTCGCACGCTGGTGTTCTGGCCTTGTGTCGGGCCCCTGAGGTCGAAACTTTCGATGCAGGGTCGGCGGGATCAGACATATGATGTTTGCTGTCTGAATGTCGATCATCCCCGTTCTTATGGCAGGAAATTCCTGGCGTATGGGTTTTATGGGCTTGGGGCTGGACGGATGTGCACGCGTCCTCTATACATACATATGTTGTTTGCGATTCTGGTGAGTCGAACCGGATCAATGGGATGTTGATCGCCGCTCATCGGCAGGACAAGGGAGTCCACAGTGGAACAACATTCGCCCGGTGCGGCACGTGATCGACCCGTTGGCGCTCACGCTCGCATGTGAAGGTCCGCTGGTCAGCGCTCCTTCGCCGCGCCCTGAGCAAGCATCTTGTCGATCATGACTGTTAGCGCTAACACACGTTGCGCAGTGATCGAACGCCGGGTCGCGCTGACGATTTCACTATCCCTGCAGAGAAAGACGTCATCGTGAAACTCACCGCCGCTTTCTCCAAGAGCCGGGAGTCGGCTCGTAGACCCGCCATTGGGGAGTCGTTGGCGAGGCGGGTGCTGCGCGTCCCGTCAACGGTGGTGTTGCTGCTGTCGCTCGTCGTCAGTGCGGTGTTCCTCCCAGCCGGTCCGGCAGAGGCCGCGTCGCTGACCCGGGTCACCGGGTTCGGCGCCAATCCCACCAACCTCAACATGTACATCCACGTGCCCGACAGGGTGGCACCCCAACCCGCCCTGCTCGTCCTTGTCCACTATTGCGGCGGGTCGGCCGGCGCGGTCTACAACGGCAACGGACGCGACTTCGTGACTGCGGCCGACAAGTACGGGTACGTGATCGTTCTGCCTGAGGCCACTCGAGACGGCCGCTGTTTCGACGTCTCCACACGGGCGGGTCTCACCCGCAACGGTGGCAGTGACTCCACGGGCATAATGTCGATGGTCGCCTGGACCCGCCAGCGGTACAACGTGGACCCGGCCCGCATCGTGGTCAGCGGCTTCTCCTCGGGAGCCATGATGACCAACGTGCTGGCCGTCCAATACCCCGATGTCTTCTCGGCCGGCTCGGCTTTCTCCGGCGTCCCGGCCGGTTGCTTCGCCACCACCAACGGCTCGTTGTGGAACAGCCAGTGCGCGGGCGGGAACATCCGCAAGTCCGCACAGGAGTGGGGCGATCTGGCCCGCTCCATGTATCCCGGCCATCAGGGAACCTATCCGCGGATGCAGCTGTGGCACGGAACTGAAGACACCACGTTGGCGTACCCCAACTTCACCGAAGAGATCAAGCAGTGGACAACGCTCCACGGCCTGAGCCAGATCCCGTCTTTCACCGACCGTCCACAGTCGACATGGACACGTACTCGCTACGGCGACAGCGGTACTCGGGCCACCGTCGAGGGCATCAGCATCTCCGGCACTGGCCACACCCTGCCGCAGCCCGGCATGCTCGCGTACGCCATCTCGTTCCTTGGCCTCGACAGCGGTGGTGGGAGCAGCAGCGGAGCGTTGCGTGCTGTGGGCGCCGGAAAGTGCCTTGACGTGCCGGGGCAGGCGACGACGGTCGGCACGCGGCTGCAGATCTGGGACTGCTGGGGCGGGGCGAACCAGATCTGGAGCCACACTGCGGACGCGGAATTGACCGTCTACTCCGGTGATTCGCTGCGGTGTCTGGACGCCGAGGCTGGCGGGAGCACTGCGGGCACGGCGGTGATCATCTGGTCGTGCCACAGCGGCGCCAACCAGAAGTGGCGTCTCAACGCCGACGGCTCCGTCACCGGAACGCAGTCGGGACTGTGCTTGGAGGTCGCGGGCGCCTCCACAGCCAACGGCGCCCCGGTACGGCTGGCGACCTGCAACGGACAGAGCAATCAGCGATGGGCCCGCACGTGAGTCCGATCAGCGCCGACACAGCAAGGACCAGCGGAGGATCGACATGCCGGATGTGACGCGGCGGCAAGCGATGAAGCTCGGAGCGGCTGGTGCCGGAGCCGTGCTGTTGCCGGCCCAGTGGACGGCGGACGCTCGAACCATGAACGCGCAAGCAGCAGACGATTTGGCGCTGTGGTACGACAAACCGGCTGGCACGGACTGGCTTCGAGCGTTGCCGATCGGCAACGGGCGACTCGGTGCCATGGTATTCGGCAATACCGACACCGAGCGGTTGCAGCTCAACGAAGATACGGTCTGGGCCGGCGGCCCACACGACTACAGCAACCCGCGGGGCGCGGGAGCATTGCCGGAGATCCGGCGCCTGGTGTTCGCGAACCAGTGGACGCAGGCGCAGGATCTGGTCAACCAGGCCATGCTCGGCAACCCGGCAGGCCAGCTCGCGTACCAGCCTGTCGGCGATCTCAGGCTCACCTTTCCCAGCGCTGGTGGGGTGTCCGGTTACCAGCGGCGGCTCGATCTCGCCACCGCCACGACAGTCGTGACATACGTGGCGAACAACGTGCGGTACCGGCGTGAGGTTTTCGCCAGCGCGCCGGACCAGGTGATCGTTGTGCGACTGACCGCGGAGACCCCGGGCTCGATCTCGTTCACGGCCTCGTTCAGCACCCCCCAGCGGGCGACGGCATCCAGCCCTGACAACGCAACGATCGCCCTGGATGGCCGTTCCGGTGACCAGCGGGGCATCGCCGGCTCGGTACGGTTCCTCGCACTGGTCAAGGCCGTCAACGAAGGCGGAGGCGCCACCAGTTCTGGCGGCTCGCTCCGAGTGTCCAATGCGAACAGCGTGACGCTGCTGATCTCGATCGGCACCAGCTACGTCGACTACCGGAACGTGGGTGGTGACTACCAAGGCATTGCCCGCAGGCACCTCAACGCCGCCCAGGGCACCGTGTACGAGACTCTCCGAAGCCGGCACATCGCTGACTACCAGAAGCTGTTCGGGCGCACCACTATCGACCTCGGCCGCACCCCGGCGGCCGATCAGCCGACCGACGTCCGGATCGCCCAGCACAACAACGTGAACGACCCGCAGTTCTCCGTCCTGCTGTTCCAGTACGGCCGGTATCTGCTGATCTCGTCCTCGCGGCCGGGTACCCAGCCGGCCAATCTGCAGGGCATCTGGAACGACCAGATGGCCCCGTCGTGGGACTCGAAGTACACCATCAACGCCAACCTGCCGATGAACTACTGGCCCGCCGACACGACGAACCTCGCCGAATGCCACGAGCCGGTGTTCAAGATGATCAACGACCTCACGGTGACCGGTGCCCGGACCGCACAGGTGCAGTACGGTGCCCGTGGTTGGGTGACACATCACAACACTGATGCCTGGCGGGGATCCTCGGTCGTCGATGGCGCGGTCTGGGGGATGTGGCAGACCGGCGGCGCGTGGCTGGCCACGATGATCTGGGATCACTACCGGTTCACCGGCGACGTCGCGTTCTTGCGGGCCAACTATCCCGCGATGAAGAGCTCGGCCCAGTTCTTCCTCGACACCCTGGTCACCGAACCGAGCTTGGGGTACCTGGTCACCAATCCGTCGAACTCCCCAGAACTGACACACCACGCGAACGTGAGTGTGTGTGCGGGGCCCACGATGGACATGCAGATCCTGCGCGACCTGTTCGACGGCTGCGCTCGCGCCACCGAAGTGCTGGGCGTGGACGCCGACTTCCGAGGGCAGGTCGCGGCCGCACGCAACCGGCTTGCCCCGATGAAGGTCGGCTCGCGCGGGAACATCCAGGAGTGGCTCTACGACTGGGTGGAGACCGAGCCGGGGCATCGGCACATCTCGCACCTGTACGGTGGAGGAGGGCGGCAGAGCGCACGATCTGCTCCGGTTCCTCGTGACGCCGGACAGGCTCGCGCCCAACATGTTCGACCTGCACCCGCCGTTCCAGATCGACGGTAATTTCGGTGCGACGTCCGGCATCGCGGAAATGCTGCTGCACAGCCACAACAATGAGCTACACCTGTTGCCCGCGTTGCCACCGGCGTGGCCCACCGGAAATGTCCAGGGCCTACGTGGACGCGGCGGGTACACGGTCGGCGCCGCATGGAGCGCGGGCCGGGCCGTGGAGTTGTCGGTCACGCCCGACCGCGACGGCACCGTCCGCGTCCGCAGCCGGATGTTCGCCGGTGGCTACGAATTGCATGACCGAACCAGCGGCAGCCAGGTCCAGCCGCAACGGATCGAATCCGGCCTGATCGAGTTCCCCGTCCAGGCCGGACACACCTACCGCGCGACCGCCGTCGGCTCGCCGCCCTCGGACCCGGAACCGGGCGTGTACTACAGGTTGACGGCCACGCACAGCAACAAGGCCGTCGACATCAACGGCGGGTCCACGGCTGCTGGTGCGACGGTGATCCAGTGGTCGGCCACCGGTGGCCCCAACCAGCAGTTCGACTTCCTCGACTCCGGTGCTGGCCACTACCGGATCCGGGCCCGGCACAGCGGGTTGGTGCTGCAGGCCGCCAGTTCGAGCACCGGGGCCGACATCACCCAGCAGCCGGACAGCAACGCCACAAGCCAGCAATGGCGGGTGGTCGACCAGGGCGGCGGCGTGGTCAGCCTGGTCAATCGGCAGAGCGGCCTGGCGATGGACGTGTGGAACATGTCCAACGCCGATGGTGCCCGCATTTCGCAGTGGACCGTCACCGGCGCCGCAAACCAGCGGTTCCAACTGCAACGGTCCCAGTAGCAAGGTGTCGCGGAAAGTAGATCAGTCCACAGTGGATGTTCACTCCGGACTTGGCGTCACCCTCGAACCGATGGGGTCCGGCGGGTAGCCGGATCCTGAAAGACTCTGCGGTCCGGTGCGTGCACCGGACCGCGACGTCAGATCTCAGACCCGCACGATCATGCGCGTCACCCGGCGTTTCATGATCGAGTTCATGCGGGGCGTGCGGACACCGGTCAACACCGTGGTGATCCCGCACTAGCCAGGATCTCGTCGATCAACCCGGGGTACTTGCCGTCACGGTCACGGATGAGGAACCTGACCCGCGCGAAGCTGCCAGCGTCCTCGAGGTCCATGAGCACGGTTCATGCTGGTGCGAGCGTGGCGGTGTTTGAGCAGGCCTCGATGGACCGGCAGCACCGTGTCCGGGCTGACCAGCAGCCGCAACCGGCGTAACGCCGCGCGGGACAGTGACACGAGCAGCGCAGCGAGCAACGCCCTGTCCTCGGCCGGAGCCGTGGGCGCTGATCGCCGAGACCTTGAGATCCTCGGCATCACAGGCCAACTGGCGAACAGATCCACAAGGGACAATTGACAACTTCGGTCGATGTCCCAGTCAGGCACGGAAATCCCGACCCACTTGACGGCTCGGTATGCTAGTTGAACGCGCAACAAATGGCGACGCTCATTCGACGGATAACACCCTTTATGGAGGTATCTGTGCGATTGACCCATCGGGCGGTGCGGCTCTTACTCTGTCTGGCGGCCGTACTGACCCTGGCGCTGACCGGCGCGGTACCGGTCTCGGCGAGCCAAAGTCCAGCTACCGCAACAAAGTCGTCGTGGAAACTGGTCGACCTCCAGCAACGGATGTGCCTGACCGCCGACTTCGGCCATCCCAACACCTATTTCGTCGCGCTGGTCCAAGGCACCTGGTCACGCACCATCACGACCGGGATCCGCAACCTGCCACCGGGTTCGAGCACCCTGGGTGGCTCCATCCTCCCGCCCGGCTCGCACTACGGCTCCGACATCAACGGATGGATCCAGGTGACGATCGCGCCGACTACGCCCGGGTTGTACACCGCGGAGGTATGGGCAGCCGACGGCGTGCAAACCCAAACCACGCCAGCCAGGATCTACATGCTCGAGCACACCCTGGTTGGCTGCCCGCCAACCTGATCCGCACGCAGTCACGCCCATCCCTGGCCGGGAAGTGCTCGCGGGCAGGGACGGGCGTGTCCGCAGTGGACTGTCAGCCGCCGGTCGACTGCAGGCGTCGCAGCCTGTGGGGTTCCAGAAGTCGGCCGGTGGCGCTGACCTGCGGGTCACGCTGCCGCCGGTTCGTACTCGTTGATCAAGCCGCCGAGGACGGGCTGGCGGCGAGAAGACCTCGTCATGTAGGTGTCGCACAGTGAGGCCGAGTGCCGCGCGCGTCATACCCATGTCCTGACGGCTGCCGCGAAGGAGAAGCACCGACTGACCCGGAGTCCCAGTGGGCGGGACTCACGTTGGGGCAACGGCGCTGGCTGTTGGGACGCTGATGGGAGCGCCCGGACACGGCAGCAGACAGCCGGGTGCACACCGAGGATCGTGATGGGAGAAACGGATGAGTGAGATGCGTGTTGTCTTGCCGCAACCGGATGCCGACGAGACGGGGCCCTACGCCCATCTTGGGTTCGCCACGGCAAAGCCGGGGGAGGAGGACCGGGTCGAGGAGCTGATTCTCGGGCTGGTTCAACCGTTGCGTGCCGAGGAAGGCGCGATCGAGTTCCATGTGCATCGTGACCGGGCCGACCGCAGGGTGTTCGTGATCTACGAGATGTTCCGCAGCAAGGAAGCACTCGAGAAGCACATCGCCCAGTCCCACACGCAGGAGTTCATCCGAGCGATCCAGCCGCACGTGGAAGGGCCGCTGCGCCAGCAGTTCCTGCGGATGTGCAGCGAACTACCGGCAGGACAGGCCGAAAGGATATGACGTCATGGGGCTTCTGATCATCGCCTTGGTGACCGTCATCCTCCTGTTCGCCCGTCGTTTCTGGGCGTGGGCCCGGCGAAAGCCGTTGCCGCAGATCGCTGTGCGGCCCGGCACGAAGGGGTTCGTCAACGGTCTGGGCAAGGTCAAGGCTCCTGCGCGGGTCACGCCGGTCCTGACCGCGGTCGAAGTGGACGAATGGCGCTGTGCCGCAGAGGCCGCTGAACGGCAAGGAATTGAGGCAGGACTGGAACCGGACTGCGAGGTTCTTGTCGTCGGGGCGGGCCCGAGCGGGTTGATGACCGCGGTCCTGCTGGCTCGGCAGGGCGTGAAGGTCCGTGTCATCGACAAGAACGCCGGTCCTGCCACGGAATCACGCGCTTTCGCGGTGCAGGCCCGCACCGTCGAGCTCTTCCGGAATATCGGGCTCGCCGATGAGTTGATGGGCCGAGGCGTTGTCACCACGGAGATCAAGTTCCATATCAAGGGAAAGCCTGTTGGTGGCCTGGACTTCGACCGGGCGCGGGCCGCAACCACGCCGTACCAGTTCATCCTGATGGCACCGCAGGCTGAGATCGAGGACGTGCTGCTGCGGGATCTCGAGCGCCAAGGCGTGACCGTCGAGCGAGGTACGCGGCTGGTGTCACTGTCCCAGACAGACAAGCAAGTCGTGGCCACGGTCAGACAGAACGATCGCGAGCGAGTCATCAGTGCTCGCTACGTGGTCGGTGCGGACGGTTCGCGCAGCACTGTGCGCGAGCAGCTCGGCTTGGCGTTCGAAGGCGACAGCTACACTCAGCGCTATTTGCTCGCCGACTGCCAGGTGGACTGGCCGTTCGACCACTCGCACTTCCGGATATTCGCCAATGGCAGGCGGATCGGGCTTTTCCTGCCGCTCAAGGGATCCGACGTCTCCCGCGTGATGGTCACCGACCTCACCACAGGTGACGGTCCTGTCGATCTCGGTGAACTGCAGGAAGAGCTGCGCGTGGCCATGAACGTGCCGGTCACGTTGACCAGTCCTGTGTGGACCAGCCGGTACCAGGTGCACATCCGAAAAGTGGATGACTACCGCTCTGGACGTGTTTTCCTCGTCGGTGACACCGCGCACATCCACTCGCCGGCCGGGGGACAGGGCATGAACACGGGCCTGCATGACGCCGCCAACCTCGCCTGGAAGCTCGCGGCCGTACAGCGAACCGGCGCTGCCCCGGCCTTGCTCGACAGCTACGACCAGGAGCGGTATCCGATCGGTGTCCAAGTCCTGCGGTTCTCCAACAGGCTGTACAAGCTCTCCGCTGGCCTGCGCGGATGGCGGGCGTGGGTGCGGGACACCTTCGGCCCATTCATGATCGGCCGGGTCACCGCCGCGCCGCTCCCGCACCGCAAAGCCTTCCACCGGCTTTCCCAGATCGGCATCGCGTACGAACCGAGCAGGTACAATGTCAACGAACTGTTGTACTCCCTCAAGGGCCCGCTCGCCGGCCACCGCGCTCCCGATGCCCGGATCAACGCCGGACGTCAGATGTTCGACCTGTTGCGGGGCTATCGGTTGCACGTCGTGGCACTGTCCCGCAAACACCTGACCGAGGCCGAGATCACCGAGCTTACGGCTCAGCTGAACAGCATCAAGGCCTTCGGTGGCAACGTGGCGACCCACCTCGTCGGCAGAGTGGAGTGCAGGCGGGACGACCGCGTCGAGCACGTCGACTCACCCCAGGTGTTCGAGCACTACGGTCTGACCGATCCGGAATCACAGGCGCTGTACGTCATCCGGCCGGACGGCCACGTCGCGTGGCGCATGGACACACTGGACTTCGAGTCGTGCCGGCGCTTTCTCGTCAGACTGCATGGCGGGATCGCCGCCTGTGAGGAGTACCGCTTGGCGGCGGTCGCCTAGACCGGTCCACACGGGCATCGACGAGACCAAAGGGCGGCAGCCCATGGAAAACGCCCCAGCCAACGCGTCCGGTGGCTGGGGCGTTGGCGCATCCCGGCCTATTCGAGTGCGGGCGTGAGGTCCATGTGGACGCGGTAGTCGGTTACCCGGTCCCCGGCCATCTGGATGACTGTCACGCACGGCAGTGCGAGGCCGGTGCCGTCAGGTGCCTCGGTCCGGATGGTGAACCGGCAGAACAACTGGTCGTCCACTTCGACGATCTGGTCGATAACGTGGCGCACCCACGGCAACGCTCCCGCGGCGCTGGCCGTGGCCGCGACGATGGCGTCGCGGCCGATGAGTGTCTCGCTGTTGCCGAACTTGTAGGTCGCGTCGTCGGCGAACCAGGAGCCGAACGACTCGGCGTCGCAGGCGTCGACTGCGGCGCACATGGCGTGCACCATGTCGTGACGAGTACTCATTTCTGGAGGGACAATCCGTAGCGGGTCATGATCGGCGCGACGAGCGACATGTCGCGCGGGCCCGGCGGCAGTTCGCTGAGTTCCTTGTAGTAGTTCTCCAGACCTGGCGGTGAAACGACCGCGACGATACGGGTCTCCTCGTCGAACGGGTTGTAGAACACGTGCGGCACGCCACGTGGCATCAACAGCGAGTCGCCTTGGCCGAGTACGTGTGCCGTACCGTCGAGCTCGACCGTGACCTTGCCCTGGACGCAGATGAACAGTTCGTCCTCACGGGTGTGGACATGGGTCGGCGGCCCGCCGAGGCCCGGCGGCACAACGTACTCGAACAGCGAGTACGCGCCCGTTGTGTCGGCTCCCGTCAGGCGGGTGAAGATGCCCAGCCCGATCGCACCGACGTTCGTGCCCTCGCCGGAGCGCACCACGTGGTGTTCCTGCTTGGTGGGTGTGTCCATGCTCCTTCTCCTTTGCGCGATCAGATCGCCACGCCGGTCGACGCCGTTGTCTGCGCGGTCTGCGGCGGTGCTGCCGCGAGCCGGGCGAGCAGTGCGGGCGTGAGCTTGCGATATGCCTTGGGCGACACCGGGTTCAGCCAGTGCCCGGCACGGGTGAACCGGCCGATCTGCAGGCCGAGGTCACCGAGCACCTCGTCGGCGTTGTGCATCGAGAACGGGATGATCTTGGTTCCCCGGCAGTGGTGGGTGCCGGTCGCGTCGTCCATGAACGCCAGCTGCCCGACGACGTCGGCACGGCGGGTCTCCGCGTCGGGCAGCGTGAGCACACCGGCAATGTCGGCCGCGATCCACAGCGCCGCCATCTCGGCGTTGAGGGGACTGAAGAACGACGAGTTGTAGCCGTTGAAGTACAGGCCCGCCACGCCGATCGGCTGGATCTGCCGGTAGAGCATGATGTTGCCGCGTTCGTCGAACAATCTTCGCTGAACCGCCTCGTCCAGGAACGGCACGCCCTGGGTGAATCCGGTGGCACAGACGATCAGGTCCGCGGGCAACACGGTGCCATCGGCCAGTTCTGCGCTCGGTTTGCCGTCGACGACCACCAGCCGCCTGATGGTCATGTCCCGGCGGACGCGAATCGAGCCGTCGGCCACGCCCTCGAAGAACCCTTCGGTGGCAAGGCCGATCGCGCCCTTGACGATGTCCTCCATCCTGCCTTGCGGCACCAGGTCGTATTGCCTGAGCTTGAACTGCCGCACCGACACCGAGCCGACGGAGTTGAGCATCGACCGGCGCATCCGGTTGCCGGGACCGTGCAGGAACTTCTCGAATCCCCGCGGATGCCGGTAGCGGAACAGCGCCTCGCCCATGCGGGTCAGCAGCAGCATCTTGAAGTTGAGCACCCCGGCGACCTTGCGCGGTACCTTCCACAGCATCTGACGGGCGATGACGTCGGTGCTTGCGGCGACCTGGCTGATCGGCACGGTCACGTCACAGGCCGACTTCCCGTAGCCGACGACCAGCACGTGCTTGCCGCGTGCCTCCTCGACGTCGTGGAAGTCGCAGCCGGCCACCAGCTTCCCGCCTGCGGCGTCGAATTCCTCTCGGCCGGGATATTGGGGGAGCGCCGGCTCACAGAAGACACCGTTGGCGACGACGACCTGGTCGTAAGTCGCTTCGACGGTCTCAGTCGCGGACCGTGCGATCACCCGCCACTTGTCGCCGTCAGGGACCACGGACTCCACTGTGGTCTCAAGCCACAGGCACGCGTCGAGCTCGAACTCCGCACTGTACGACTCCAGGTACTCCTGCACCTGTGCTCCCGTCGGCCACTCAGGGAAGTGCTTGGGCATCGGGAAGTCCGAGAACGAGTACTGCGCCTTGGGGCTCTGAGTGGTCAGCCCCGGGTAACGGCGGGTCCGGCTCCAGACGCCGCCGACGTCCGGCGCCCGATCGAACACCTGGACGTCATGGCCCGCCTGGACCAGGACTTTCGCCGTGGTCAGGCCGGCGACCCCGGCGCCGATGATCGCGACACGCATGGCTGGTCCTCCTGATCCGGCGGCCTTGCCGGGGAAGTCGGGCGTGGTGGACCACAGCGTGGAGCAGGGGTGGCCGGGAACCAACCAGGAGTCCCAGCGAGTGGGACTACAGTTCTGGCCGCGGCCGCGGGGCCGCCCAGCGCCTGGTCGAGTAGGCCCGGCTGGCAGCTGCCGCGGCCATCCGCACCGCCGGTCCTATCCGGTCCGGGCGCACTGCCGCGCTGGGGCCTGTGACCGATAGCGCCGCGACCACTTCCCCTGTCGCACTGAAGATCGGCGCGGCGACACAGCTGATCCCGACGTTGCCCTCCTCACGGTCGTAGGCCCATCCCCGGTCCGGAATGGCGGCGAGTTCCCGGCGTAACGCCGTCGGGCTGGTGATGGTGCGCGGAGTGCGGCGGTTGAGGCCCGCAGCAACCACGGTCTCGAACGCCTCCTCGTCCGACCAGGCCAGGATCGCCCGGCCCAGGCCGGAGCAGTGCGCCGGGATCGTGCCGCCCACCTGGTCGAGCATCGGCATCGGCCGGTGCCCCGTGATCTTCTCCACGACGAGCACGTGCGCGCCGTCGAGTACGCCGAGCTGCACGGTGGTGCGAGCGGCGGCATAAAGGTCTTGCAAGAACGGCAACACGGCCTCGCGCAGTTCATGACGCACCGGGACCAGGCCGGACAGCTCGAAGAGCCGGGTGCCGATCCGGTATCGGTCATCCGGTTTGTCGAGCCAGCCGAGCTGGATCATGCGCGCGGCGGTGCGGTGCACGGTCGAACGTGGCAGACCCGAGCGGCGCACCAGTTCGGCCAGACCGAGCTCACGATGCGAGGCGTCGAAGGCATTCAGCAACGCTGCCACGCGCTCGAGCGCACCGTCTGTGGCGGATCCGGAGTCCCGGCCAGTGGGACTCATGCTTGGTCAACCTCGGTCATCGGCTCGACTGTAGAACGCATCATGGACGTCAGCCAGCCCTTTGGGGACTCCACCGACATCCCCACCGCCCTCGTCGGCGGCGGGGCCGGCGGCATCGGCGCGGCCGTCGCCGCCGCACTGCTCGACAGCGGGCACCGCGTCGTGCTCGTCGGCCGCACGGCGGAAACCCTCGTCGAGGCCGCATCGGCTCTCTCGGGTCCGGTCGACCACATGGTGTGCGACCTCGCCGATCCGGCCGCGGCGGCCAATGCCGTCGCCGAGGTGCGCAGCCGGCACGGTTCGCTCGACGTCGTCGTGGCCAACGCGGGCGGCCCGGCTCCCGGCCGCGTGTTCGAAGTCCCCGACGAGCAGTGGCACCGCGACCTCGACCTGCTGTTGCTGGGTCCCCTCGCGCTGATGCGCGCCGCGCTGCCCGCGATGGCCGAGCGCGGCTTCGGCCGGGTGATCGTGCTCAGTTCGACCGCCGTCCGGCAGCCGCAGCCGGAACTCGCCGCGTCGACCGTGCTGCGCTCGGCGATGACGGCGGCCGCCAAGCTCGCCGCCCGTGAACACGCCGACCGTGGCGTCACCATCAACTGCGTCGCTCCCGGCGCGACCCTCACCCCGCGACGCCTGGAGGTCCTGCGCAGCCGCGCGGACGCCGCGGGGATCGACCTCGCCACCGCGATCGCCAGGGAGCAGGCCTTCATCCCGGCCGGGCGAGCGGCCGACCCCAAGGAAGTCGCCGTCGCGGTCGCGTTCCTGGCCTCACCGGAAGCCAGTTATATCAACGGCACCGTCCTGACCATCGACGGTGGGCGCACGGAACACCACGGGTGAAAGGACGTTCATGGCCACTTCAGGACCCAGCTTCGCGATGGCCGACTTCCTCGCGGGCATCACGCACGCGGTACGGCCCGGCCGACAGCGTCCGCTTGTCGTGCACGACAAGGACCTTGAGCTGATCCCGGCGGGTTCGGTGCCGAACCCCACGACGCTGCGTGTCGCGGGCACCCTGCCGACGGCGACGTTCGAGTTGTTCCGGCAGGTGATCCCGCCGGGTGAAAGCTCGGACATGCAGCGGCACTACCACGAGACCGTCCATTTCGTGATCTCCGGTGACGGCCACAGCGAGATCGAGGGCGCTGACGCCGTCACCTGGACAACGGGGTCCTTTGTGTACACGCCGCCGTGGGCGTGGCACCGCCACTACAACGACTCGGCCAAGCACCCAGCGGAGTTCCTGACCATCGAGAACTCCCGGCTGCTCGGCCTGTTCGGACTGGCTCGCCGGCAGAGCGCCGGGCTCGCCACCCTCGCCGAGGCCCGTGCCCGATTCGACGACCAGGAGGAGAAGTGACCACTGTGGACAATTCGGGGGTGGCGGACAGGCCGATTCCCGAACACATCAGCATCTGGGGCGAACTGGCCGACGTCGACCACGTCCTTCGTCACGTTGACGTCCCCCTGGCCGGGCACACCGTCCGTACCAGGGTCCTGCAGGCGGGCTCCGGCCCCGAACTGGTGCTCCTGCACGGCACCGGTGGGCACCTCGAGGCCTACGCCCGTGACATCGCGGGTCTGTCACAGGATTTCCACGTCACGGCTTACGACATGGTCGGCCACGGGTGGTCGGACCTGCCGGACCGGCCGTACACGATCGATGTCCTGTCGGACCACTTGGTGTCCCTCCTGGACGTCCTTGGCATCGACCGAGCGCACCTGTCCGGCGAATCGCTCGGCGGTTGGGTGGTCGCCTGGGTCGCGGCGCACCACCCCGGCCGCGTCGACCGGCTAGTGCTCAACACCCCGGGCAACATCGCGAACAAGCCTGAGGTCATGGTGCGGATGCGGGACAGCACAATGGCCGCGGTCCTCGACCCGAGCGACGCCACGGTCCGCCGCCGGGTGGAGTTCCTCTTCCACCACAAGGAAATGGTCACCGACGAACTGGTGAACCTGCGTCGCCAGGTCTACTCCCGGTCCGGCTTCGTGCAGGCGATCACCAACACGCTCGTGCTGCAGGACCCCGAGATCCGCAAGGACTTCGCGTGGTCACCGTCGTGGGTCTCGCGGGTGACCGCGCCGACGCTCCTGCTGTGGACGAGCCACGATCCCACCGGCGGGCTCGACGAAGCCAAGATGCTGCTCGAATGGTTGCCTGACGCACGCCTGCACGTCATCCAGAACGCGGGCCATTGGCCGCAGTGGGAACAGGTCGGGGAGTTCCTCGACGCGCACCGCATCTGGCTCCTCAACGGAAAGGATCCGGTCTGATGGCGGAGATCGCCGGCTTCGTCGGCATGTCCCACAGTCCATTCGCGACCCTGCTGCCGCCCGTGGACGACACCGGCCCTGGCGGGCCCTTCCTCCGGGACGCTGCCCGGGTCCAGCGCGCCGTCGAGGATCTGGCTCCGGACGCGATCGTCGTCATCGGCCCGGACCACTTCCACGCCAACTTCTACGACGTGATGCCCCCGTTCGTGATCGGCGTGGAGAACGCCGCAGGCTTCGGTGACTTCGGCAGCACCAAGGGCCCGCTGCAGGTAGCGGGCAGTCTGGCGTGGTCGGCGTACTCAGGGCTGGTCGACGCAGACTTCGACGTGTCCCTGTCGTACTCGTTGACCGTGGACCACGGCATCGTCCAGAGCTACGAGATGATCACTGGCGGGACCGTGCTGCCGATGGTGCCCCTCGTCGTCAACACCGCCGCCCCTCCGTTGCCATCCCTGGAGCGCTGCGCTGCGCTGGGACGCGCGCTCGGCGCGGTACTGCGCAGTTCGGAAGTCCCTGGCCGGATCCTCATAGCGGCCAGCGGCGGGCTCTCGCATTGGCTGCCGTCCAACGACCCTCGCGATCCCGCGGTCGTCGGTGAACGGCGCGAGTCACTCATCCATGGCCGTGCCGACGCCCAGGCGTTCGCCGCTGCCCGGGAACCTAGAGTCCGCGCCATGGGAGGCAACCCGCTGACCCGAGTGAACGCCGAATGGGACAGGTGGTTCCTCGACCGGTTGATCGCCGACGACGCCTCAGCGGTCGCCGCACTCGGCCACGAGGGGCTTGAGGAGCATGCGGGCAGCGGTGGGCACGAGGTGCGCTGCTGGCTCATCGGTCAGGTAGCCGCGGGACTTCCGCTGGTGTGGACGAGTTACGAACCCGTGCCCGAGTGGATCACCGGCATGGGAATCGGCACCACCTTCCCGGTCGGCTGAGCGACCGGGAAGCCTGAGGCGGAATCAGTCGGCGATCACCTTGTACAAGTTGGTCTGGCCGTTCGACGCGGTCAGACCACCGTCCACGGGAATATGCACCCCGTTGAGATAACCCGCGTCGGGACTGGCGAGGAACGCGACCACGGCGGCGACCTCGGCCGGCTCGCCCGGCCGGTTCATCGGCACGCGATCCACGAAGCGCTCGTGCAGCGCGGTTCCCTCGGCAAGCGCGTCGCGAATGAACTGGCTGCTGAGTGTCACGCCGGGATGGACGGCATTGACCCGGATCTCCCTGCCGTGGTCCAGCGCCATCGCGTTGGTCAGGTTCACCAGCGCTCCCTTGGTCGCGTTGTACGCGGCCTGGCTCCAGTCACCGCGGAGCCCGCCCACGGAGCCGATGTTGACGATGCATCCACGCACTGCCCGAAGATGAGGCAGGGCGGCCCGCGAAGCGAAGAAGACCCCATCGACGTTGGTGCTCATCATGATCCGGTAGCTGTCCACGTCAATCTGGTCGACGGCGCCCGGAATCGCCACGCCCGCGTTGTTCACCAGCACATCGACGCGGCCGAACCGCTCAGCCACACCGTTCATGACCGCGGTGATGGCCGCCAGGTCCGAGACGTCGCCCACCCAGGAATGCATTTCCGCGCGGCCGTCAATGGTCCGTTCGAGAGTTGCCTCCGTCCGGCCCACGAGCACCACGGTGTATCCATCGATGGCGAATCGGTGCGCGATCGCGGCTCCGAGCCCGCCACCGGCACCCGTCACCACGGCGACGCGGCGGGAATCCTCTTGGTTCAAAGTTCTCATCTTCCTCGCTCATCGGGCACGGACCAGCCGGGTCCGCCCTGCCCGTCCTAGCCTAGGAAGATCGACACAACACTCGCTTGAACCGGCGCGACATACGGGCAGAACACAAGCGCCACGAGAACACGAGGTGGATCGGCCGTGATGAACGACATTGGCGCGCAGGCCGATGGGGCGCTCGGGGCGTTCTGCTTGGACACGACGATCACTGGCGGTTTCGACACCTTTCTGCGTGGCTGGCAGACGCAGGTCGGCGACGACTTCCCACAGCCGACCTACAGTCCGGCCACGATCCGTGACTTCCGGATGAAGACCCGGGTCGCCAAGGTTCGTGACGTGGCAATCGTCGACGTCCACGGTGTTTCGGCGGCCGAGACCGCGGGAACGCCTGGCGGCGTTGAGGATCAGGTACGGCTGTACGTGATGCGGCGTGGGGCGTGGACGCTCAGCGATCCGCGCGATCGCGGCGAGCACACGATATCGGCGGGGCAGTTCCTCCTCCGATACGTCGGACGGCCTGCACACTTCACGACGGTGCCGCAGACGACCGCCAAGATCCTCGTCCTTCCCGCCGCGACGCTGAAGCCACTGCTCGGGAACCGGATCATCACCGGGCCGGTGGGCGCGGCCGAGGTACGCCTGCTGGTGGCCCACGCCACCATGGTCCACGCGGCAATGGCCGACCTGAGCCCGGTCGGCGTGCAAGCCGTGCACAGCACCCTGATCGAACTGGCCAAGGCTGTGGCCAGGCGCCGGTTCGACGACGTGGAGCCGCAACTGGCTCCCGCGATCGTCCAGGCCGCGAAAGACCTCGCGGGCAGCCTGCTCGCCGATCCGGAGCTTTCCCCAGCGATACTGGCACGCGAGCTCAATGTCTCGGTCCGCACGCTGCAACGGGCGTTCGCCGCAGTGGGGGAGTCGGTGACCGCGTACATCCGCCACCGGCGGTTGGAGGAAGCCCGTCTCGCGCTCACCGCGCCGCACGGCGAACCGCGAGTGAGCGTCTCGGAACTCGCTGCCCACTGGCAGTTCGCGGACAGCAGCCACTTCACCCGGGCCTTCAAGAAGCGCTACGGCCAGACGCCCACTGAATACGCCCGTTCGATCAGACCGGCCCGGGACTGAACCAACAGTCCTAACTCCTGCTTGGCTCGGCGCTGGACTCGTCGGCGTCGCGAGTGTCCGGCAGGCCGCTGAGCAGGTCGGCGACTGTGTGGGCGCGGATACCTGGCAGGGGGTCGGTGGTGAACCTGCTCGCCACGGCACGGACGTAGTCCTGGGCGGGTGTGGCGAGGCCGTCGTAGACCTCGGCGAACAGGTTTCGGGCGGGCTCTCGCAGCCAGCCCGGTGGGAGCAGTTGGATGGGCAGTTGGGGGTCGAGGATGGGCAGGCGGCGGTAGCTGTCCATGACTTCGGTACGGGCCCGTACTGCCTCAGCGCCGGTGATCCGGGCGGCGTGTATTCGGGGTGGCAGTGGGCTCCACTGCCGGATGAAGGATTCGTACTGCCGGGCGATGGCGGTCGTGTCCCATGCGTCCATGGGGTCGCGGCGGATCGTCGAGTCGAGGTCGACGTGCCGGGCGCGGAACACGGTCAAGGTGCCGAAGGTGAGCCGGGCCATTCGGTGAGATCGCGCGGTGAGATCCAGAGGCCGTCGTACAGAGGGGCGTAGCCGAGCCATCGCAGGCGGCTGCGCAGTTCGCGCCGCTGGGTGACTTCGTCTCGCGGCAGCCCGACGGCAGCGATGCCCGGCTGGCGAGGGTGTAGTCGGCCAGCAGCGTCACGGCCAAGCCCTGTGGCGCGTTTCCGGCTTGCCACCGGGGAAGCCGGACCGGAAGCCGGACCGTCTCGCCAGGGAAGATCTCCTCGATGTCGTACGGGCTTGTCACAGTGACGGCTCCGGCAAGGCTCAGGCGGACCTTTCGACACCCGACTGTAGACGGCACTGGGCCGGGCTGCCGGTCTGCGTGATCACCTTGTGTCCCATGGGTTCTCACCGACCGGGACGATGGATTGACACTTTCTGTACCAAGGTACATGCTAAGTGTCACACGACGGTCATCGTGGCCTGACCAGGCACCAGGCACAGCAGTCGCTGCCGGCTCGGCCTGGCACCTGGTCGCGTGGCACCCAAGGCACGCGTTGCCTCCATGACTGTCGCCGCGCCGACTGGTCGACCCGCGCGGCTTGTCGGCGGACACACCACGCGTACTCCATCCCTGTAATCGCGGGTCGTGTACGCACGCCCGCACTCAACCGCGCATGTCGGCAGTTCCGCGCGGAACAAAGGAGTTCTGCAATGAAGATCAGACGAAAGCTCTCACTCGCCGCGGTCGCGGCACTGGCCGCGGCCGGTCTCACCATCCCGATGGCCACGTCGGCAGCCGCGGCGTCGTTGACCGAGGTCACCAGCTTCGGCAACAACCCAGGCGGGATGCGCATGCACATCTACGTGCCTGATTCCCGTCCGGCCAACCCCGCCATCGTGGTGGCCATGCACGGCTGCGGCGGTTCGGGACCCGGCTTCTACTCCAGCAGCGAGTTCGCCTCGCTGGCCGACCGGCAGGGATTCATCGTCATCTACCCGAGCGCACAGCAGCAGGCCGGCTTCGGCAAGTGCTTCGACACCTGGTCGGACGCGGCGAAGCGCCGTGGCGGCGGCAGCGATCCGGTCTCGATCGTGTCGATGGTGACCTACGCCCAGCAGCGCCACGGCGGAGACCCGAACCGGGTCTTCGCCACCGGATCATCGTCCGGCGGCATGATGACCAACCACATGCTGGCCGTCTACCCGGACGTGTTCAAGGCAGGCGCGGCGTTCATGGGCGTTCCCTTCAACTGCTTCGCCGGCGCGGCGGACTTCCCGCCCGGGCGAAGCAAGTGCACAGGCGGAAGCATGAACCGCACCCCGCAGCAGTGGGGAGACGCGGTCCGGCAGGCGTACCCCGGGTACACCGGCCCTCGCCCACGCATGCAACTGTGGCACGGCACCGCCGACACACTCGTGCCGTACTCGTTGCTGGAAGAAGAAATCGAGCAGTGGACCAACGTGTTCGGGCTGAGCCCGACGCCGACGTCCACCGACACGCCTCAGCCCAGTTGGAACCGCCGTCGCTACGCGAGCAATTCCGGCACTGTCCTAGTAGAGGCGTACAGCATCCAAGGCGCCGGGCACAGCCTGCCGTCCCGTGGCATGGCCGCGCAGGCCATCGCGTTCTTCGGCCTCTGAACGGCAACTGCTCGGACCTCGATGAAGGGCTCGCCGACCGGCGAGCCCTTCTTGCCCTGATGGTGATGCCAAGTGACGTGGCTTCACCGAGCAGTCGCCCACTTCGCGACGAACGGCGTCGGCGGGTCAGGAACTGTTGGGTACCAGTCGCCATCGATTGTCGGGTGAACCGTTGTCCGGGTCCTGCACGGCCTGGGCGCCTGCGCTGCCGGAGCCGTTGAGGAC
>JOAA01000076.1 GCA_000720375.1 Rhodococcus rhodnii
CGCCGAGTCCTTGCCTGCCAACCTGGATCCTTTCCGACCGGAGCAACCGCTCCAGCATGGCCAAGATCACCCACCACCCACAAGATCACGGACAGTCCCTGGAGACATCGCCATGGAGGAAGTGACGGCGATGGAACGGCGAAGGTTTGATCGAGAGTTTCGGGAGGGCGCGGTTCGGATTGTCCGGGAGACGGGCAAACCGATCGCGCAGGTGGCTCGGGAGCTCGGCCTGAACGAGGGCACGCTGGGTCGGTGGGTGAACCTGGACCGGCGGGCGCGTGCGGGTGAGGGTGCGTTGAGCGAGAGCGAACGCGAGGAGCTGACCCGGCTGCGTAAGGAGAATGCCGAGCTGGCGATGGAGCGCAATGTGCTCAAGCGCTCGGCCGCCCTCTGGGTGAAGGAAGCGATGGGGCGGTGAGCCTGGCCACCCTGATCGCCGCGCAGAGGGTCGAGCACGGTATCCCGCACGCGGTGTCCTGTCGTGCGTTGGGGGTCTCGCAGGCGTGGTTCTACAAGTGGCGCCGTGGTGATTCCTCGCTGCGGCGGCGACGACGCGCGGCACTGGCCGCGGTGATCGCGTACCTGTTCCGGCAGCATCATGGCACGTATGGGTCGCCGAGGATTACCGCCGACCTGCGCACGATGGGCTGGCGGGTCTCGGAGAACACGGTGGCGAGGGTGATGGCCGAGCAGGGCCTGGTGGCCCGGCGGAAGCGTAAGCGTCGCTCAACGACCAGGCCCGATCGCTCGGCGCGTAAGGCGCCGGATGCGTTGCGGCGGGACTTCCGTCCGCCCGCGCGGCCGGACGCACGCTGGGTGGGCGACCTCACCGAGATCCCCGCCGTGCGGGTGATCAGCTGTGGTCCGCTCTCGGCGCTGTGGACGGGCATTCCGGGGCGCGAATCCCGATTGTGGTTGGGTGGAGTCAACGTGGGTCACCGTCGGCTTCGGCGAGGCCGGTGGCGAGCAGGATGACGCCGAGTGAGCCGACGAGTGCGGTGATGGAGGCCGGCCCGGGCTTTGCCGGGTTGGTGTTTGGCTTGGACGCAGAACACCACGCCGGAACAGATGAGGATGTTCCTACCATTACAGAACCACGGATCCATCGAGATATCTGCTGGCACGAGCGCGGCTATCGATGCGCTGGGCGTGCTGGGCGCCTTCCCCGCAGTAGCCCAATCCACTTGGCCTGAATGCTGGATCACGTCGTCCCACGCCATCACGCCTCGCTGGACGCGCGTACACCTGACAGAGGTGCCGCCAATAGGGAAAGATCAATTTTCCCGACCTGGTGGCGCACCTGGTAATCGACGGTCTACCGTCAGGGTTGCCGCCCCACCGCTTCCCGGTTTCTCGAGAACCGGGAACACCGGCTTCCGGTTCTCGCAAGGTGATCCAAGCCGGATCGGAGGGGACGGTGGATAACACCGATTCACATCGAGAAGGTGGCGATGGTGGTGATGTTGAGCCACGAGGCCGAGTCAAACGACGTGATCTGTCGCGTCAGCTCGACCTCGTCACCCTCTGGATCCAGCTCGTCGTATTGGTTAGCACCCTGATCGACTTGCTGGGTCGGTTCTGAGTGGTCGGGCGGACGGCCTTGGCCTTCCGTCCGATCCATTCATCGCCTGGTATGCCAGGCGTCTGCTCGGCATACCCACCTTGCGCACCCTACATCCTATCCCGATTGCATTGCGCTGGTCACCGCAAGCCATTCTGTCTTCGCAGGCCACAGACGCATGGGAATCATCAGCTGTTGCTGCTGCGGCTCTGCTGAGTGCTGGCCGGGCGTCGGCTTCGAGGTCTCCGGTGTACTTCACGCCGGCGAGCGGATCGGGCTCCGGTTCGGCGGCGAGGAACGCCATCACCTGATCGTTCGGGAGCATCCGGGCCGAGTCCGCAGCGGACTGTAGCTGCGCGAGCAGGGCGACATTCGGATCGTTAGTGGGTGAGGCCACGGGGAAACCCTCCAGTTCATCGAGCGGGAAACCAGTCGAGAATCCGGGCGTAGTCGTTCGGCGCGTGCTGCGTGATCGGCGCGAGGAACCGCCGTTATGTCGGACTAGCGGCGGGTGAGGCCGGTGGGCATCCCATTATGGGCATTGTCGCGGTCGCTGCGGTCTGGCCGTGGATGATGTCGTGAACTGGGATGAAAGTGACGTCACCGCCCCATGCGGCGATGTAGTCACCATGACATATCGTCGGCCTCGCAACCGCTGGCTCGTGCCGACCAAACGTGTTCTTCTCCTGCAGGCAGCAGCGATCCTGGTGGCGGTGATCGTGTTTTCCGCCGCGTCCTCGTCGCTGTCGGAGATCCTCACCAACGCCGGGGTGACCATCCTGTTCCTGGTGCCGGGTGCGCTGGCTCGCTCTACGTCCAAAAGACCCGCGATCACACGCCAATCTCGCAGGTCTCCCAGGTGATGGAGCGAAGCTCATCGCCGTCTCCGCTTTCGCCGGCGCCGGCAGGCCCGATCACCGCTGTCTTGCACCACAACGGCGTCGAGTCGGACTTCGCGGATGGCCCCGTGGTCACCGACGACCCGAGGGTCATCACCAGGGCTGGTTCCCCGCCAATCGTGTTGCGACCAGTTGATCACCCTGTCCTGGAGCAGGCGGCGACCTTCAACTGCGCGCATTGCGGGGAATCCCTCTTCGGGGGACTGGCCCGGCGAGAGGTCCGCATCCAGCGCCAACAGGCCGCAGAACGGGCGAGACGTCGCCGCAGGTACTGGACAGGTGCCGTGCTGACGGTCATTTGGCTCGGCTATGGCCTGCTGACGATCGGTCGAACGGGGGCGGTGGCGACGTTCTTCGCCGAGCCTTGGTTGATCGTCGTGGGCCTGGGGTGGCTGTCGATGGTCGTGCTCGGCCTCGCCCTTCCAGAGGTCGATATCCCGCCGGAAACGGTGATCATGAGCAACTTCATCGGCGGAGTCTCCGAATCCGGCCGCCACCACCTGACCCTGAGGGGTGTGTGAGGCGGAGCGGCGCCACGATCAGCAACCGGTGATGTGGATCCTCATTGAGTCTGCCTTGGGCACAACTGCGCACCGGGCCGGGCGTGTCGTCGAGCATCGGCGTGCAGGTTTGTCGTGCAGGGACGCGGACGGCTGTGGGGGAGTCTGGTGGCGTCGTCAACTGCTTTCGACGATGAGTGCCCCGGCCGCCGCAACGGCGCTCCACCGCGTCCTGATCGCTGAATGGGCCTGCGGCCGCCGCTACCGCTCAGAAACCGATCGCCGAGACGCACTCCCACACTGGCCGTACACCACAAATCACCCCACACCCACGCCGCACTCGGCAGAGTCGTCCATCAGACCCAGGGCGGTCCAGACAGAGCTGTCTCCGGCGTGCGCACCGCCTACGACGACGAGGAGATCTTCATCGTCGTCCGTCTCATCGGCGCCAAGCTGCGCCGCCGCGAAGATCCGGACAGGCCGACTGAGGCTCGGGCAGGGTTACCGTCCGCGGCCGCGTCCAGCCCTGCGGATGTGTTCTTCCAGGAGCAGTCCCGGCTGACCGGCCGCTCCGCGGCCGAACTGGCCGCCGATTCCGTGCAGCGGCATGCCTGCAGCCAGGGCGAGGAGAAGACTCATGGGTAAAGGACGACGCGTGCGCGCCGCGCGAACCGAGAAACGGGACCGCCAGGGGGAGGTCACCCGGTGCACTGCACCCCCGTTCGTGCTTCCTGGCGGTGTCGTCGGTTCCCTTCGTGGCGTGAGCTGGCAATTCCTACCGGGGCATTCGTCTTTCACTGGGCGAACGGCCCTCTACCGGCGGAAACGCTGGTAGAGGGCCGCTTTGGGCTGCTAGCTCGAAGACGCAAGGTTCAACCGGTCATGCCGTTGAGAAAATCCCTCAGAACGCTGGGTCGAGAAACGATCCCCAGGTGTAGTCGGTCGATGTTGCGAGTCCCCACATGCCGTCGAGGTGAAATCCGGGGTTCCCCTGTCGGTATAGCTCCGTCTGATGGCGGTAGTCCCAGCCGTCCGCCCCGTCGATCGGATACAGGCAATCCCGCCACGTGTAGTTACCGGCGGGGATGCGCATGGTGGTGCCGACACCGGTGTATTTGCCTAGGAACTGGCGCCATTCGTAGGTGCCCTTGGCCAGGTAGATGCTGCGTTGCATGCACGACGCCGGCGCTGAGCCTGGGGGTCTGCGGAAAGGTACTGGCGCTTGGAGTTGTAGGCGGTTTCGGCGGCGACTGCGCTGCCTCGTGTGCCGAGCACGGCCGTGACGATCGCCAGGACAGAGACGATCGCCAGCCGTAGGAGTCTCGTCATGATCCTTCCGTTCTTTCGGCTTGTGTACCTTGAGACACCAAGGAGATGTCGATTTCCGACGCTACTGACTCGTCATGGGAGCGGTCCCCAGCGGTTTATGCCGGACCGGAACGTCTACTGTGGATTTGCCCACTGCTCGGAAACCCTGTTCTGCCGAGCCGCCTCGGCAATGGTCATCTCCCCGGACAGCACACTCAGCACGATCCGGATCTTGTCCTCAGCCGGAAACACCGGGGGACGGCTCATCGTCATACCTCCCGCTCAGGAACCTACATAACCCCTGAGCCACAAAGTCTGACGCGCGACAATTCCAACCTCGAAGGCGCAAGCCTCATCGGCACAAAACTCACTGACGCCACCATGTCCGACACCATCCTGCGCAACGCGAACCTGACCCGCGCCGATCTGAGCGGAGCCGACCTCATCGACGCCGACCTCACCGGAGCCCGCCTCGACGGAACCGTTCTGCTGGGCGCGAACCTCACGAACGCTCACCTCGACGACGCCACCTTTCATGGAGTCATCGCGGACCACACCACCACCTGGCCACAAGGGTTCACCCCACCCTCTGACACCCGACCCAGGCGGGTGATCCCATCGCGGACAGCCAAGGTCTACGGCCGGGTCCACCGCGCCCACTACCGAATCGGACGCAGGTCCTGAAGAAAGTGAATACCGATGAACACGGGCCTGCTGGTCCCTGAGCCGGCGGGGCGCATATGGGCGACCGTGCCCGTTGGCAGGGAACACCGAGTCGGGTCGGCCAAAAGTACTAGATGGATTTGTCCTGGACTGCAGGCACTTTCGTCTCGCCATACGCTCCAACCATGGTTACGTCATCGAAGAAACTCACCCCACCGGTCACCGTCGTCGCCGCGTTCTTCGGTTTTCTCGTTTCCACGGTTTCGGTGCTGGTGTCAGCCGGACTACTCCTTGGTGCGCGGGAAGAGCTCGCCAACGCGCTGCGTACGTCGGACACTCAGATGACTGAGGAGCAACTTGATCAGGCGGTTACCGTCGCCCAGGCGTTCGCCGTGGGCGTCGCGGTGCTGGTCGCGTTTTTCTACCTGTGGCTGGCGTTCAAGCTCAAAGCCGGCCGCAACTGGGCACGAGTCGTGCTCACAGTGGTGACGTTGCTCCAGGTCGCTTCGTTGTTCACGACACAAGGAAACTCGTTGTGGAGCTACGGCAGTTGCGCGATCGCCGTTGTGGCACTGGTGCTGAGTTATTTGCCTGCGTCCAACGAGTACATTGCCGCTGTCAAGCACACCAGGTGAGTTGCCGCGAGAATCGGTGCTATGACAGCAGCCGGACCGCGGGCGCGGCGGAGCGTCTTCGTCGCGGAGATCGTCGTTTTGACTGTGGCGATCGCCGTCGACACGGTGCTCGCGCTCCGGCAAGGTCGGCCGGACAACGCCTTGGCTGCCGGATTCGTGTCCATGGTGGCGTCCGTCGGGCCTGCGGTCGCTGTGCTGGCCGTGCTACGGCGTCGGTTTCCCCGTCGCATCGCCAGGCTTGGCGCGGCCGTCACAGGACTTTCTCTGGTTAGTACCGCGTCCACTGTGGTCGCGAGCGATCTGGGACTGCAGCGGACAGCGGAGCCCATGGTGACCGAGGTGCTGGCCGCAGCGTTGTTGGCGGGTGCGGGTTGCCGGCGGTTGCCACCGGTTCAGGCAGGAACGCTCGCAGCTGCCACAGGACTGGCAGTTGTGGCGGCGCCAGTCCTGCGCTACGGCGTCGACTCACCGGTGGCGCTGGTGGCGGTGCCAGCCGCGCTGATGTGGGGTGTCGCGCTCGCGATGGGGCTCGTCCTGCGGGACGCCGACACCCGTCATCTGCGTGAGGTCGAACAGATGCGCACGAACGAACGACTGCAACTGGCCAGGGAATTGCACGACCTGGTGACTCACTACGTCAGCGGAATAGTGGTGCGCGTGCAGGCCGCCAGATCGCTCGCCGGACGGCCGGACGTTCCCGCCCAGGATCCCGCCGAGGTGTACGGCGAGGTCGAGCAGGCGGGGACGGAGGCGCTCGTGGCCATGCGCAAGCTCGTGGGTATGTTGCGTAGCAACGAACACGCGCTCCCATTGCCCAGTTCGAGCCTCGGTGACATTGTCCGCTCGGCTGGACCCGAAGCAGAGGAAGTGGACATCCCCGAAGACGTGAACGAGATGCCCGTGCCGCCGGAACTGGCGAGCACCCTGCACCGGGTGATGCTGGAGGCGATGACCAACGCACGGCGGCACGCGCCACGGTCCGGCGTCACGGTCGTGGTCCGGGTGGCGAACGACGAGATCGTGCTCGACATCTGCAACGACATGACCTCGACCGTCGAAAAGCCGCCGGGATACGGTCTGGTCGGGATGACCGAGAGGGTCGCGGCCCTGGGCGGCACCTTGACCGCGGGGCCGCAGCCCGGCAACCGGTGGCGTGTCACCGCGCGCCTTCCGCTCGACGAGACAGCGCTGCCGCGAGGAGTCTGATGTCCATCCGTGTTCTTGTCGCCGACGACCAAACACTGGTGCGCACCGGTTTCCGGCTGATCCTCAACGCGGAGCCGGAGATCGAAGTGATCAGCGAGGCCGCCGACGGACCCGCCGCGGTGAAGCTGGCGCGGCAACTGCGGCCGGACGTCACGCTGATGGACATCAAGATGCCAGGGCTCGACGGGATCCGGGCAACGCGGATGCTGGCGGGACCGGACGTGCCGGATCCGCTGCGGGTCGTGGTCGTCACGACCTACGACATCGACGAGAACGTCTACGCGGCCTTGCTTGCCGGAGCGTGTGGCTTCCTGCGCAAAGATGCCGGACCGCGGTTGCTCGTCGAAGCCGTACACGCCGCCGTGAAGGGCGAGGCCATGGTGTCGCCTTCGGTCACTGTGCGGCTGCTGTCACATTTCACAAAGGCGCCTACGCGGCAGTCCGCGTCAGCTGATGTTCCTTTGACAGCAAGGGAACTGGATGTCGTGCTGGCCGTCGCGACGGGCAGCACGAACGCCGAGATCGCCGCTGGTCTGGACATCTCGCTGTCCACGGTGAAATCGCATCTGGCCAGTGTGCAGGGCAAGATCAAAGCCCGGAACCGCACTGAGATCGCCATCTGGGCGTGGCAGAACCGGCTGGTCAGGTGACCCGCACGACGACGGTGCCGGTCACCATGTCACCCAACCGCTGGTTGCGCGGTGTCACGGCGATCAGCACGGCACCAAGCAGACCGAGGAACAGTCCGTCCACGACCATCAACAGCCATCGCAGGAAATAGTCACGCAATGACGGTTCGCCGCCCTGCAGTGTGACGATCCTGAGCCCAAGCCACCGCATGGCCGGTGTGGCACCGCCCATGCTGCGTGGATACCAGATCCCGAACCAGAGGTTCGTGGCGATGAGCGTCAGGATCCAGGCCGCGAACGGGACGATGAACAACACCTTGCCTCGCGCGCCGAATTCGGTCGACAGGACGGCAAACCCGAAGCACGCCAGGAAGACCAGCAGGGCCAGGACGAACGACAAAACCTGGTCAATGACGTACTGCAGGTACCGTCGTCCGATGACGGTCCTGCTCGTGTCTACTTCGGACGTGCCGAGGTCAGCGGCGAAGCTCACGGAAGGCCTGCCAGAAGTCGACACAACGGATAGTTACCCACACGTTCCGCGGGCAAATCATGGGCTCGGAATCGTGGCCATCCCCCCGCCTCAGCCCACCGGCTGAGCTCGCGGCACTCCAGTCGACCGACGGATCAGCACGATGACCGCCAAGGCCACCGCGATCGCGACCCCAGCCTGATAGAAGCCGGTGATCACGTTGATGAGCGCGCTGATGATGCCGACGTACTCCATCGTGAGGGCAAGTGCACGCGCCCACGGCCGCGACCCGAGGAAGATCGCGCCGGCGAGCAGGGCCACGGCGATCAACGGGTTGAGGATGTCCACGAGGACGGCCTGCGGATAGACGTCCTGGTTGTGGTCCATTCGGGAAAAGGTGTCCTGGAGTTGGCCCACCCAGACCCCGAGGGATGCCACCGCTTGGCCAACCATGATCACGCGCGCGATCGTGAGAGCCATCAGTACCGTCCTGGGAGGCGTGGTGAGATGGGTCTGATGGGCTTGACGATCCGGGCGGGTCCGTCCGCGGTTCCTGGGGGTACCGGGACGACGCCAACCGTCGTCAGGATGAAGACGAGGTCGTCCCAGGTCGTGTAGGTGTGTGCCGGGCCCGTGCAGAAGCCACCGGTGCACACCGTTGGTGGGTTCGACGAGCAGCCCGTGACGAGCACTAGCGCGAGGGCTGTGAACAGCCGCTTGGACATGGCGCTCCCTGACTTGGCGTTGCGAACAGCCAGGCTAGGGAGGTGGCCGGGGACCGGTCCCGTCACACGTCGATGTGGGGGAGTCCATGAGGACGGTGTGTTCGGGGGTGTGCCGCTCCAAGCCGCCGCCGGCCCGTCCCGCTCTCAGCAGGCAGGTCGCCTCTGGTTCGCCGGTGCCTTGGTTGATGCGCTGAAGATCCGGAGTCTTGTTCACTCGTGTCTCGGGTCGTGAGAGGAAATGAGGGTTTCCTGGATCTTGGCGATGGCGAAGCCCCAGGCTTGAGCGGCGGTCGGCTTCGGTGGGATGGCGATTTCGTCGGCGTTGGTGACGACGTCTAGCAGCGCTGGGCCGGGGTGGGCGAACGCGTCCTGGACCGCGGCGGCCATGTCGTCGGGGTGTTCGACCCGGATCGCGTGGATTCCGCAGGCGCGGGCGACGGCGGCGAGGTCTGGGTTGTCCAAGTGGGTGCCGAACCGATGTGCTTGCCCTCGGCGTCGATCTGCACCACGGTCTTGCCCTTCGGGTACCAGTCCCGGTACGGGAAGTCGGTGCCCACCATGAGCAGGGTGCCGGCGTGGTCCAAGGCGTGCTGGGCAGCCGGGTTGCCGAGCAGGCCGGTCTGTCCAACTTGGAATGAGTTGTCCCGTTCCAGGGCTTCCTTCCCTTTGAGCGTCAGCACCATTGGCGCCGCGAGTGCGTCGGCCATTGCGAGTACCTCGTCGCGGATAGCGCTCCTGACGCAGGTACCGCTGGGCGAGCGCGGTCAACACCAGCCGCTCCACCAGGCTCAGGTCGTAGACATCCAGTGCCTTGGTCCGGCTGAGCTGCTCGACGTCGGCACCGGCGGTCCGGGAACCCACCACGTGCACCTCCAGCAGATGTGACCGGCGCTTCGACGAACCGATGAACAGTGGGGTGTAGCCGGGTTCGATCAGCAGTTCGTGGCCGGACAACAGCATCGCCCCGTCCGGCAACTGGATCGGCAACTTGCCCTTGTTGCGAATCCACCACTCCCGGCCGTCACACACCAGCACACCGTGCAGCCGGCTGACATACGGATCGTTGATACCGATCGGCACATGAACGTCTTCCTTGCCACGACCGAAATGCAGCGTGAACTTCCGGGGCGGCACAGCGAACCCGCCGTCGACGGCCAGCGCGAAGATCGTGCCCGGCGGCGCAGGCGGAACCCCGCTGGCCAGACTCCGTGTGGAACCCGGCAGGATCTGCGGCCTGAACTCCTGGCTCGTCACTCCACACTCCCTTGCACTCACCGGACGACCGCACAGTAGCGGGAGTGTTTCGGGAGTGGTCTCAATCGCCGGTCCGGCCAGCGTGGCCAGGTGCGGACTGTGGGCCACGACCCGCTTGCGCACGAAAACGCACCCTCGGGAATAGCGCTCACCTATTCCGGCTAACCAACACCCATGAACAAGACGAGGAAGCACGAAACCCTGAAGTACCTCGACAACCGACTACCCTTCACCTGGAGGGGAGCCATTGCGGCGTTCGCGGCTGTCTCGTTGCTGTTCGTCGGTATCAGGTCCCTGGCGTCGGGTGACATGCACTCCGGGTGGTGGCTGCTGCTCTTCGGAGTGCTCGCCACGGTTAGCGCGATTTGGTTCTTCCACAGCGCACGGGAACTTCGCCGCATGGAGAAAGCCGACCGAAGTTGACCGACGCTGTCTGGTCGGCTTCCTCGAACTGGCAGACGGCGAACTATTCGACACGGGCACCGCACTCGTCAGTCTCGACATCGACTCCGACTGCTATCCCCGTCCGCGGGGCCTGACCCGTGGCAGCCGCGACCCCGGGCATTGCAGCTGATCAACCGAACTCGAACGGGCCGATGTCGATGGCCGCGCCTTGGACGCGCGCCGCGCCGTCGACGTCCTTGGTGAAGTTCGGGCTGGTGGGAGTGGAGCCGTTGTCGATGACGTCGACTTGTTGGGCTCTGGCACGGAATTCGGTGAAGTCGGCCGGGTTTATCGCCGGCACCGGAGCTTGGGGGTTTCCCTCGAACTCCTTCCAGTCGGTCGCTACGGAAGGATCAGTCAGCTCCAGGTTGTCGGTGTCGTCAATCAACGCGTCCTTGCTGCCGCTGGCGTATACGGAGCCTCCCGCGGTGACAAGGACGTTGTTGCGCATCTTGATTTTCGTTGTCTCCAGGCCGTCGACGGTGCTGTGGAAGGTGAGCACGTGGCCGTCGACGCCACCGCAAAGGATGTTGTTCTCGATAGTGGCGCCGGTGATGCTACCGAGTTCGATGTTCTGACTGCCGAAAGATTCGCAGACATTGCCCCGGTAGATGTAGTCGCGGATGTCGGAGGTCGGACGGTGCCCATTCTGCATGATCAGACACTGACCGGAGACTCGTATGCAGTAGTTGTTCTCCACCGTGACGTTGTACGACACCGTGGTTCGGCTGCTGTGCTGATAGTTCTGAATGCAGTCGGCATGCGGCTCGCCCTTGCCCTTGCTGACATTCAGATCGTGGATGTAGTTGTTGCGGATGGTGTGGCCGGTACCCCAGATGCGCATTCCGTCGACGTCGTCGTTTCCCTCGTCGGACCACATGTCGTAGATGTTGTTCCGCTCGACCGTTATGTTGGAGCCACCCCAGAGGTAGACGCCGAAGTTGTTGGTCTGCGTCACTGTGTTGCGGTAGATCAGCACGTTGCTCGCGCAGTTGTCGTAATCGCAGGCGATGGCGTAGTGGATGTGCTTGCCCTTCACCAAATTGTTGACGATCCGGTGACCTGTACCGGAGAACTTGATTCCCGTCGATGGGTCGTCCAGTTCGTCGCCGACCACCGTGAAGCCGTCGATGGTCGCGTTGCTGCCGCTGATGACGATGTTCTTCAGTTTGACCACCCCGTTGGCGCGGACCGTGACCGCCTTGCTGACGGTCAACGTCGAACTGGAGTAGTCGCCTGGCTTGACGCAGATGACGTCTCCGGCGGAGGCGCGGTCGACAGCCTTCTGCGGGTTGGCACTGGTGCTTACCGTGCAGTCCTCGGTCGTGGGGTTGCCCTTGCCGTCGGTGCCGTACGGGAGGTCGGCGGCTGGCGCAGAGCCTGCCGTGGCCAATGGGCCTGACACCACCATCGCCCCGAGCATCGCCGCCGTGCCAAGCAGGGCCGTCGCGATTCTTTTCACCGTGATGCTTTCTCTCCACCAGCAAGTTGCTCCGATGCGAACGACTCGACTGGGCAAGGTAGGAAGCCGCGAAGGGGACCGGTCCCCAGCGATCTCCGATCACCGACACACCGCGATCTACCTGCGAATACAGGAATCTGGGGACCGGTCCCCGCCGCGCAACGCCACGGTGCTGGACATGCATCTACAGCGAGCTTGTCATGCGGTTCTGGCCGTGGTGCTAGCGGCTGGGCTGGTGGGAGTCTCCGACGCGGCAGCAGTGGTGGCGGATCCACCGCTCAAGGTCACGGCGGTGACGGCCAGCGGCGATGACGGCAACGTCGCAGCCAACACCATCGACAACAACCTCAGCACCCGCTGGTCAGCCGAAGGCGACGGCGTCTGGATCCAATACGACCTCGGTACACCACAAACCATCGGCTCAGTCTCCATCGCCTGGCACAAAGGAGACACCAGACGCGACACCTTCGACGTACAGCTGTCCACCGACGCATCGTCGTGGACCCCTGTATTGACAAGGCAAACCAGCAGCGGCACAACACTTCAACCGCAGAACTACGACTTCCCCGACAACTCCGGCCGGTACCTGCGCATCGTCGGCCACGGCAACACCGCCAACAACTGGACCAGCATCACCGAGACAACCATCAACGGCGCCACCTCGCAGCCGCCGGGCGATCAGAACCAGGCGGCGGTGCGGTACGGGTGGGGTACGCCGCTGCCGATCTCTGACGAGTTCGGCTACACCGGGCCGGTGGACCCTGCGAAGTGGGACGTGCCCAAAGGCAACGAGGGCGGCACGGCTGGGTGCTGGCCGGGACACAGCGAAAACGGCCGTCGGTGCGCGAAGAACAGCACTGTGGCCGACGGCATCATGACGATGCGTGGTGAGGCCAACGGCGACACTGGCTGGCTGGAGCAGAAGCTGGACCGCCGGTACGGCCGGTGGGAGATCCGGTCGCGTTCCCGCAACATCGGCACCTCCGGTGGCCTGTACCACCCGCTGCACCTGATCTGGCCGACGTCCGGCAAGCGGCTGCAGGACGGTGAGTACGACTGGGTGGAGTACTCGAATCCGGATGCGCAGTGCCTGCAGGCGTTCCTGCACTACCCGAAGAGCCCGTCGGACAAGAAAGAGCGGCGTGAGCTCTGCCCGGTCGACATGACCCAGTGGCACAACTTCGCGTTCGAGTGGACCTCGGCCGGTCTGGTCGGTTACGTCGACGGGGTGGAGTGGTTCCGGCTGTCCGGCGGCGCCAACGCCGATCGGGGAAACATCCAGGACATGCCCTCGGGCCATCTCAACATCCAGCTCGACAACTTCACCGGGAGCAGCGGCCTGCGCCCCGCGGTCTACGAAGTCGACTGGGTCCGCGTCTACTCCTGAGCTGCGTGCGGGAACGAGAAGTGAGGATCAATGAAACGAGCTAGTCATGCGGTTCTGGCCGTGGTGCTCGCGGCCGGCCTGGTAGGGGCTTCCGACGCGGTCGCGGTGGCAGCGGCGGGACCGCCGTTGAAGATCGCTGCGGTGACGGCCAGCGGGGATGACGGCAACGTCCCGGCCAACACCCTCGACAACAACCTGAACACCCGCTGGTCAGCCGAAGGCGACGGGGTGTGGATCCAGTACGACCTCGGCACGGCACAGACCATCGGGTCGGTGTCGATCGCCTGGCACAAGGGCGATACGAGAACCTCCAGTTTCGAAGTTCGACTGTCCGGCGACGGGTCGTCGTGGACCACGGTGCTTCCCCGCAGAAGCGCCAGTGGCAGCACGCTGCAACTGGAAAACCATGATTTCCCCGACAGGTCCGGCCGGTATCTCCGCGTTGTCGGCTACGGCAACACGGTCAACGCGTGGACCAGTATCACCGAGGCGACCGTCAACGGGGCGGACGGCGGCGGTGGCGGTACGTGTGACTATCCGGCCGACGTGCTGGATCTGCGGAACTGGTACATCGGGCTG
>JOAA01000077.1 GCA_000720375.1 Rhodococcus rhodnii
AGCCTCAGACAGCACGATCTCCGCAGCAGACGGACCCCGGTGCGACATGCCAGCACCGTAACAACTAATCCCTAGGATTTCCGGCGCAACACACTAGCGAGGAGTCCGCAAACTGAAGGTAACCCTTTCAGCCCAACGTATTCACATCCAACATGGCGACGTCGTGCCCGCAGCGATTTGGTGTGACTAGCCGATCAGGCGGGCGCCCTGCCAGCCGGTGCCACGCCGGATGGGCACGTAGCCTTGGGTCGGGTTGTAGGAGTATTCGACCAAGTCTCCAGTCGACGCTGTGACGACGACGAACCTCTGCCAGTCGAGACCGGCGACCAGTCGCGCGTCCGAGAGGGTGAGGCCTGGGAGGGGGTGCTCTTGTAGGCCGTCGCCCTGATCGATCCATTCGCTCACCGATCCATCGGCATGGATCTCGAGGAAATCCAAGTCGCCGAGCCCGACTATCGCTTTCGCGTCGCCCCAGCCAGTGCCGATGACCCAGCGGGTGAGCTGGTCGGCCAGGTTGAACTCCCACACGACGAGCTCGCCGGCCGTGTTGATCTCAAGAAATCGGTCGCGTCCGATGCCGGTGATCAGCCGGGCGGTTTGCCAGCCGGAACCAGCGATCTGCTGGTGCCACTGTCCCAGTCGCCATGTCCACTTCGCCAGTTGGTGGTCCGGCTTGATCTCAACCAATGCCTCTGAAGTAAGGCTGGTGATCGCACGCGTGCCATCCCATCCGGTACCGCGCACGTACCCGCTGAAGGTGTCGAAGGACCGCACCCATTTCGTGAGCTGCCCAGAGCTGTTGATCTCCAGGAACGAATCCCCGTCAGTCACTTCCGGACTCACCGCCACCGCACCAGGCGCTGACATCCCGACGAGCATCGCCGCGGCTAGCGCAACCGAGGCCATCATTCTCATCACACGCACGAATCCCACCCTCTCATCGACTGCTACAGCGGGAGAACGTTGGCCGAATTCGGCGTGCCGCACCACACTCTTGCGGCACAACGGAAACATGCAGGCCGCCCTGATTCTGGGCCCGTGCGAACGAGGTCGACATCTGTCTACTGTGGTCATTTCGGCGAATGCAATGGCGGCGAACTCACGACCGGCGATCGACGCGCATCACAGCAAGTAATGCGAGCATCACCTTACGTATACTGCGCCGAATGGTTCCTTGTTCACTAACGACTGAACCAGGCAACCTGTCTTCCGGCTATGTCGAAGGGTGAGCAGACGACTGCTCATTGCCACTATGCGCCAGGGGGGCGTCCGATGGACAAGCTGCTATTTCGTCATGCCCGAAGACGGGTGTGGGTCGTTTCAGCTGTGTTGTTGGCAGCGGTGTTGAGTCCGTTGCCCACTGCGTCGGCCGCGCCTCAACCCGTCGCGGCACCAGGCCGAATACTTGATGAGACCTCGGCGATGCAGGTCGCCCGCGCGACGAACAAGCCGGTACGCGTGGAGAATCAGACCGATGAGTCCACTGAGGTCGTTGCCAACCCGAATGGCTCCTTGACAATAACGCAACACCTGCTTCCTGTTCGGGTGAAGCGGGGCGACGACTGGGCGCCGGTCGACGTCACGCTGGAGCGTCGTCCAGACGGGACGGTCGCGCCAAAGGCCGCCAGTGTGGACCTGGTTTTGTCCGGCGGTGGCGACAAATCGCCAATCGTCAAAGTAGGCAGGAACAGCATCGAGGTTGGCCTCGGCTGGTCCCGCCCGTTGCCCGAGCCACGACTGGACGGGCCGACCGCCACCTATCCAGAGGTTCTGCCCGGTGTGGACCTGAAGGTGACTGCGGACGTCACCGGATTTGGCCAGGTCCTGGTCGTCAAAACCCCTGAGGCAGCGAAGAAGCCCGAGCTGAAGCGAGTGTCGTTCGGCTCGTACAGCAAGGGCGCCAAGGTCACGGCTGTCGATGGCCAGCTGACTGTCGGCGCCGATGGCCCGGTGTTCAAAGGCGACGCTTCACGGATGTGGGATTCCTCGGGTCCGGCCACTGAACGAGACCGTCTGACCGACAAAGCCGAAGGCGACCGGTCGGCGACAATGGGCGTCGAGGTGTCCGACACGGAGGTAGCGATCACACCCGACCAGGCGTTCCTGGCCGCAGCGGAGACGAATTATCCCGTCTACCTCGACCCGAGTTACGGCTGTACCGACTGTGGCAAGGCACATCACATGGTGGTGCAGTCGGCGTGGCCGACGGAGAAGAACTTCGACCGGACCGACGGCGCGCTGAGCGACCTGAAAGCCGGCTATGTCTGCGACGGCCCGTGCTTCATTTCCAGGACCTACCTGCGGATGAAGACTGCCAAGCTGGCCGGCAAGGTCATCCATTCCGCGATGTTGCACCTGGACGTCGTGAACGCCGCGGACTGCAACAAGCCCCAACCCACCCAGCTGTGGTCGTCGAGCTGGTTCGACCACAACAGCGATTACACCAACCAGCCGAAGTGGCGCAATTTCCAGGGCTCCGCGTCGTCCTGCGATGGCATGGGAATGAATCTGGAGGCCGGTGAGGCAGTCCGGGAAGCCGCAGCCAACGCGTGGTGGGAAATGTCGTTGGTGCTCAAGGGGTCGACCGAGAACAACCAAGACGCGTGGCGCCGGTTCCACCTGAACCCATACCTCGTCGTGACCTACAACGGCCGTCCCGATATGCCGTACGACTTGGGGATCAACGGCTATGGCGATCCTGCGTCGTCGGCTTTGCCATGCAAGGTAGGTGCGGAGCGCCCGTTCGTCAGGACTCGATCACCTCGGTTGCGAGCGCGGGCGAACGACCCGGAGTCCCGGGAGTTCGGCGGTCTGTTGAACGTCACCTTCGATGTCACGCGTGGCCCGGCGGACAAACCCGATGGTGATCTGCTCAAGGTTTCCCAGAACGACGTTCCGGCGGGAAGCTACGGCGAGGTGACCGCGACCTTGCCAGGTGAAGGTGTCTACAACTGGCATGCGATCACCGGTGACTATGAGCTGCTCAGCGACTGGTCTCCCTACTGCGAGTTCGAAATCGACACGGTCGCGCCGTTCCAACCCGAGGTGACCTCCAGCGACTATCCCGAGAAGCGGGAATCGGGCGGCGTCGGCAAGATGGGCTTGTTCACCTTCAAGCCGCATTGGAAGAGCCACGACGTCGTCAAGTACCGATACTCGTTCACCACGCAGGGCGGCGATACCCCGCGGTTCGAGGCGACACCGCAGCGGCTCAACGGGCCTGTGACTGTCAAGTGGGCACCGACGGTGTCCGGTCCGCAGTACTTGTATGTCCGTACGGTCGACCGCGCGGGCAACGAGTCGCCGGTCTTGATGTACGAGATCCACGTGTCCGACTACCAGGTCGGTGTGTCGGGCAAGGTCGCCGAGTGGGCGTTCGACGACACGATGCAGGATGTGTCTGACGCCAAGACCCTGGAATACACCGGTCCGATGGCGCCAAATGGCACGTTCGGCCAAGGCAAGGAAGGCACTGGCGCGCTGCTCGACTCGTTCAGCGGTGAGTCATATCAGGTGAAGGACTCGCTGGTGCGGACTGACGGCAGCTTCACGGTCTCCGCATGGGCAAGGCTGGACGCCAACAACGAGGATGCCGTGGTGGTTTCCCAGGACGGTCAACGTACGTCCGGCCTGAAGATGTTGTACGACAAACAATCCGACCGATGGGCACTGACCTTCGCCCAGACCGACACCGACGACGCCGTTGCCATCAGCGCACGTTCGGCGCAGCCGCCTGCACTGAACACATGGACACACTTGACCGGTGTGTACAACGAGTCGGCCAAGAAGGCATGGATCTACGTCAACGGCCAGCTGTCCGGCGACGTGGATGTGCCGGAGAAGCCAAGCTGGAACTCGACCGGCCCGTTCGTGGTCGGCGCATCCAAGGTGCAAGGCTTGCGCTCGCAGTACTTCACCGGCGCGGTGGATTCCGTCCGGGCCCACACCAAAGCGTTGACCAACGCTGAAATCACCGCGCTGCTCAACGGCACATCGAACGCATCCCCAGCAGGGGAATACCTGTTCGAGAACAACCTGGTCAACACCGGCGCCAACAGCAACCTGACAGGGTCCACGCCCGCGTACGACACCGGTTATGCCGCAAAGGGTCTGAAACTCGACTGCGCGAACACCCAACGACCGGCAACAGGTTCGCCCGTGCTCAACACCAGGGCCGACTTCTCGGTGGCTGCCTGGGTGAAGCTCGCTGACAAGAACAATCGCTACACGATCGTCAGCCAGGAAGGAAGCACTAACAGCAGCTTCCTCGTCCAGTACGACCCCGGCGTGGATCGCTGGGCGTTCGGTCTGGCTACCCCGAATGAGGACCCGGCGGCCACCATGTGGGTACGCGGCACATCCTCACCTGAAGTGGGGCAATGGGCGCACATCGCCGCGGTGCACGACAACGTAACGCACAAGCTTGTCCTGTACGTGAACGGCATCAGGGAAGCTGAAGGCCTTGCCGGGGCGACAACTGCCGGAGCGGGGCCGTTCGTCATCGGTGCACACCGAGTCGGCGGTGCCCGGCAAGACCTGTTGAACGGCGTGGTCGACGAGATCAACGTATACGACGGTGCGTTGAATGCTGCCGAAGTCGGCCGGTTGGCTACCGTTCCGATTGAACGAGGCAGGTACAAGCTCGACGACACGTCCGGCCGTGCCGCGGCCAACGCTGTCCCCGGTGGCACACCGGCCAACCTCTACGGCACCGGTGTCACATGGGGCCGCTCAGGCAACTCGGCTGCCGCCGTTTTCGACGGCAACTATGTGAGCAACATGGGCACCGTCGCCGGCGCAGGCCCGATAGGCCGGTGGGGCTTCGATCTCAACACCGACGACGGATCGGGCAACGGGCGTAACCTTGTCCACCGCACTGGAACTGCCGACAGCGCAGCGACCTATGCTGACGACAGGCACGGCAAAACGATCGTGCTGAATGGTAGCAACCAATACCTGCAGCGCGCAGGTTCCGTTGTGGACACCACAAAGAGCTTCTCAGTGTCCGCATGGGCCAACATCGACCGGAACTTCAACCAAGCAGTGATCGTGTCGCAGGACGGCGGGACCAGCACTCCATTCCGCCTGATGTACTCGACCCAGCAACGCCGTTGGGCGTTCAGCATGTCGGCGACCGAGGGAGCGCAGACAACCGCCAACGCGTACTCCAAGTGGGAACCGAAGGTCGGCATCCTGACGCACCTGCTCGGCGTCTACGACGCGGCCAATCGCAAGATCCTCCTGTACGTCAACGGTTATCTGGAGGGTGAAGCCGCGGCGCCTGCAACCACCTGGCAGGCGGCAGGCCCGTTCACCGTTGGCCGTGCCCGGTGGGGCGGCACTTACACCGACTACTTCTCCGGCCGGTTGGAAGAAATCAGGGTGTACGACCGTGCACTCACCGCCGCCGACGCCCACAGCCTGTGGAACCTCGGCAGCGACATCAACACGCCGTTCGACCCGAGAATGCGCGCCGACAAGTCGTGGACCGTAGCGGCATGGGTTCGAGCCGACGAATACGCCACACATCCGCCACAGGCGATTGCCTTCGGTGCGATCAACCGGTCCTCGCCACTGCTACTCGGGTACATTCCCGAGTCCAAGCGGTGGGGCGTGACGCTGGACATCGGTGCTGGCCCAGAGCACCAAGGAAAGCGGACCGTCAGTGACAACGAGGCACAGACGTACGGCGACACAAATGGCTGGGTACACCTTGCGGCGACCTATGACGCCGTCAACAGCAAGGTAGAGCTGTACGTCAACGGAATCAGGCAGACATCGGCGATGGTGGAAGGTGGTCAGGTCGTCAAAGTCGACCCGGCCAACCCACCGGCTCCGTACGCGGGCTTCAACACCAAGATCGTGACACCAGGGCGGGACCTGCTGATCGGCCGTGCCACATGGGACGGTCAGCCCACCGGGTTCTGGAAGGGTGGACTGCGTGACATACGCGTCTTCACCGGCGTCCTGCCCGAAGCCTGTGGGTGGGAAGTCCCTGTCTGTCTGAGTCAGTTGCGATTCCAGTAACGATTCCCATGGCTGTGAGCCTTCGCCGGTGATCGGCGAAGGTTCGCCGCCCACGTCCGTGTATCCGGCCACTCCTACTGGGAGTTCTCCCCATGCGTGTGCGTGCCTTACTCGTCAAAGCGACAACAGTCGCCGCCGCAGTGATGGTGTCTGCGACATCAGTCACCGCGATCGCGCTACCTGCTCAGGTCGATCCTTCCGCTCCCACCGCGCAGAAGGAACGCAACGTCACCGGTGGGCCTGCCAAGATAGATCCGTTGCCGAACATGGCGATGCCTACGGAACCGGTCAAGCCAGTGGCATGGCCCGCGGCCGACAAGTCTGAAGTAGACACTCGTGGACGCGGCGCGCCACAACAGGTGGGCAAGTCCCCGGTCGCCGTGTCCGCGCAGAACGATGTCAAGGTCTCGGTGGAGACCTTCGGGCAAGACGTCTCGGCTAAGGCACGTGTGGCGGGCGCGATGCTCAAGGTCACCACCGCGAGCAAGGGCGAGAACACCACTGTTCGCCTGAACTACAGCGGGTTCGGCCACGCCTACGGCGACGACTACGGTTCACGGTTGACCTTCAAGCGCTATCCGGCGTGTGTGTTGACCACACCGGACAAGCCGGAGTGTCAGGTCGCGACGCCGTTGCCGACGAAGAACGACGCCAAGCAGAAGGAGTTGACCGCCGACGTCCCCGCGGTGAGCCAGGAGGGCGCGGTGCTCGCGGCGACGGCCGAGGCGTCAGGGTCGGGTGGCAACTACAGCGCGACCAGCCTGTCGCCGTCCGGTTCGTGGAGCGCGGGTGACTCCAGCGGTGACTTCACCTACTCGGTGCCGTTGATTTTGCCCGCAGCGCCCGGTGGTCCGGCGCCGCAGCTGGCATTCGGGTACTCCGCAGGCAGTGTGGACGGTCGCACCTCGGCCACCAACAACCAATCTTCGTGGGTCGGTGAGGGCTGGGACCTGTCCACGGGCGGGTTCATCGAGCGCGCCTACACCGCATGTGAGACCGACAGGGACAAGCCCATCCCCAACAATCAGGACCCCAACAAGCAGACCGGCGACATGTGCTGGAACGACGAGAAATACACGATCTCGCTCGGTGGCATGTCCGGCAAGCTGATCAAGGGCGCCGACGGCCGGTTGCGGCCGGAGAAGGACGACGGATCGAAGATTGAGCGGATCGGCGGCCCGCAGGAAGGGTTCAAGGGCGAGCACTGGAAAGTCACCACGATCGACGGCACGCAGTACTTCCTGGGCCGCAACCGCCTTCCGGACAGTGACAAGCCCGAGATGAACTCGGTTTTGACGATGCCTGTCTACGGCAACCACACGGGCGAACCCTGCTACCGAGCGGCGTACGCGGACTCGATGTGCATGCAGGCGTACAGGTGGAACGTCGACACGGTGATCGATCCGCACGGCAACGTGATGGCGTTCTTCTACCACAAGGAAACCAACTTCTACCAGCGCAACGGCTTCCGCGGGGTGAACACCCAGTACGACTCGGCGAACCGGCTGGCCCGGATCGAGTACGGCCTGCGGGAGAACGCGTTGAGCTCCAAGCCACCGGCTCAGGTGGTGTTCGAGGACGCGGAGCGGTGCCTGCCGAGTGGTGCGATCACGTGCGACCCGGGGCAGTTGAACAAGGACACCGCGGTGCACTGGCCGGATGTTCCGTTCGACCGGATCTGCAACGCGGGCGAGGACTGCGCTGACCGTTGGGCACCGGCGTTCTTCACGCGCAAGCGCCTGACCAAGGTCGTCACCCAGTCGCTGCGGCAGGATGGCAGTGGCTTCGACGACGTGGACTCGTGGTCATTGCGGCAGGAGTTCCCGCCGACTGTGGATGGTGGAGCACGGTCGTTGTGGCTGTCGGGGATCACCCGGACCGGCCACGTGGGCGGGACAGCGACGCTGCCGGAAGTCACCTTCACGGGTAACCCGCTGCCCAACCGCGTAGGTGGCGACTCGGAGATCATTCCGATCACCCGGTATCGGCTGACCAGGATTCAGAACGAGGCTGGTGGCGTTACTGAGGTCACGTACCTCCCGGGCGAGTGCACACCAGGAAACTTGCCGACGCCGCATGACAACAAGATGCGGTGCTACCCGATGTATTGGACCCCATCGGGACACAAAGATCCAGTCATGGACTGGTTCCACAAGTACGTCGTGCAAAAGGTAACCGAGGACTCTCGTACGGGTGGTCCGTCGCTGACGCAGTCGGAGTTCCAGTACTTCCACGACGACCGAGCGATGTGGCACTACGACTCCAACGAAGAAGCTGAGGCGAAGTACCGGACCTGGTCGGAGTGGCGCGGCTTTCACCGTGTGCGTTCGATCAGGGGTGCTGTCGAACAGACGCGCAGTGTCAGTGAGAAGACCTTCTTGCGGGGCATGGACGGTGACTTCCAGCCCAATGGAGCGCCCGCCAGGGATGTCTGGGTTGAGGACTTCGGCGGACGGGTCGAGGACGTCGACCAGCTCTCTGGTTTCTCCCGGGAGAACCGGCTGCTGAGCGGTGGCCAGGTGGTGTCGGCGTCGGTGCACGAGCCGCAGGTGATCGAGACCGCCACGGATGGCAAGGACCGCGCGGCGCTGGTCGTGCTGAAGTCGACCCTGGAACGAACCCTGCAGGGCGACGGAACGTGGCGGCAGACCCGGGCTTCATCCCAGTACAACACCCTGGGGCTGGCCGAACGATCGGAAACCGAAGGTGATATCGCGGTCGCCGGCGACGAGACGTGCACCGAGAAGCAATACCTACGCAACGAGGCAAAATGGATGTTCACCTACATCGCGCAGGTGAAGACCATCGCCAAACCTTGTAGCGCGTGGCCGGGAACCGACGAGGACATCACCAACTACGTCCGATCGCACTTCGATGGCAGGCCGTTCTCCATGCCACCGGACCGCGGTGTCGTGACAGCATCGCTGCGGTGGGACGGAAACGGTGGCTTCCAACGGATCGAGACCAGCCACGTCGACCAGTACGGCCGCACGACCAAGTCGATCGACGCGGACAACGGCGAGACGACGATCCGCTACATTCCCGACACCGGCAACCCGCACACGATGATCACAGTCAACCGTGCCGGATGGGAGACCCGCTCGCTGCTGGACACCAAGCGTGGCTCCTCGCTGACTGAGTTCGGGTTGAACGGGGAACGCTCCGATGTGGAGTATGACCCGCTTGGCCGGTTGGTGAAGGTGTGGAAGCCCGGCAGGTCCAAGGAAGCGGGCAAGTCGCCGAACGCGGAGTACTCGTATGAGTACCGCAAGGACGCGCCGACCGTGGTGACGTCCAAGTCGTTGAAGGAGAACGAGCAGTACGTCACTTCGTACAACCTGCTCGATGGCATGTTGCGGACACGGCAGACGCAGACGCCGAGCCCGATCGGTGGCCGGATCCTGACCGACACGTTCTACGACTCGCGCGGCAACGCGTTCAAAGTCAACAACGCGTACTACAACCAAGACCCAGTCTCGACAACGATGTTCGACCCGGACGCCCCGGTGCCCAACCAGACGGTGACCGAGTTCGACGACCTGGACCGTCCGACCGAGACGATCCAGAAGGTTCTGAACGTTGAGCAGTGGCGGACCATGACCCGCTACAGCGGCGACATCACCTACACCACGCCTCCTGAGGGCGGCACAGCCACGGCAGTGGTCAAGAATGCCCTCGGTGCGGTCGTGGAACGACGTGATTACCACCAGCGCAGCGGCAACGGGCACTACCCGTCTTCGGCGGCGTATGACTCGACGAGGTACACGTACAACGCCAAAGGCCACTTGAGCAAGGTCACCGACGCCCAAGGCAATGTCTGGGAGTACCGCTACGACCGCTTGGGCCGCAAGTACTGGAGCTCAGATCCGGATACCGGTGTCAGCACGTCCACATACGACATTATGGACCAGTTGACGTCCACAACGGACGCTCGTGGCCGCAAACTGGTGTACGACTACGACAACCTCGGCCGCCAGACCACGACCTCCGAGGAAGTCAACGGCGTCAAGACCAAACTCACCGAGACGGTCTTCGACACCCTGCGCAAGGGCTTGCCAACCTCGTCGACGCGGTATGTCGATGGAAACGCCTACGTTCAACAGGTCGACGAGTACGACGAACTGAACCGGCCGAAGTTCACGTCGGTCGTGATCCCTGCCAGTGAAGGAAAGCTCGCGGGCACTTACCAGTACCGTGCGCACTACTCCGCGATCACGGGCCTGGTTCAGGCCGAGGACTTGCCCGCGGTCGGTGGTTTGCCGGCGGAGGCCGTCCATCACAAGTACAACGAGTTCGACCTGCCGTCGGAGACCAATGGTTTGAGCAGGATCGCCTCTGAGCACACGTATTCGGCGTACGGCGAAACGCTGATGCTCACGCTCGGCGAGAGCCCGCGCAAGGTGTGGATCAACAACACCTACATGGAGGGCACCCGGCGACTGCAGCGGAGCCAGGTCCACACCGGCGGGGACCCTTGGGCGCCCGTGTCGGACCGCACGTACACCTACGACCCGGCCGGCAACATCACCAAGATGACGCAGGCCGCGGCCGCCAACATCGCGGAAACACAGTGCTTCAACTACGACTACCTGCGTCGCATGACCTCCGCGTGGACGCCGAAGAACGGTGACTGCACAGCACCCAAGACAGTCGCTGGCCTCGGAGGCCCGGCCCCGTATTGGCAGGACTTCACCTACGACCGCATCGGCAACCGCAAGACCCAGGTACAACACACCTCATCTGGTGATGTCACCGAGACATACGAGGTCCCAGCTTCCGGTCCGTCCGCGGTGCGCCCACACGCCCTGAACTCGGTGACACGGGTAGGACCGACCGGTACGGCGAAGGATGAGTACACCTACGACGAGGCTGGCAACCTGCGGACCCGCAAACTCGGCGGCAACACACAGACCCTGGAGTGGAACGCCGAAGGCCGCGTCAACAAGGTGACCGAAGCTGACGGCAAGGTCTCCGAATACCTCTACGACAGCGGCGGCAGCCGACTGATCAAGCGCGAAGCCAACGCCACGACGCTGTATCTGCCCGGCCATGAAGTCATCCTGCACAAGTCCAACGACGCCGTAACGGCCAAGCGGTACTACAGCCACGCGGGCGGCGGCGTCGCCATGCGTAACTCCCTTAATGGGCAGCTGACGTGGATTCTTGGTGACCACAACGGCACGGATGATTTGGCGATTGTGGCGTCGACCCTTGGAATCGTCCGTCAGTTCAGCGACCCGTTCGGCAACTCCCGCGGCCGTGTGTCTCCTGCTTGGCCGGATGACAAGGGTTTAGCGGGCAGCATCCGTGATGCCACAGGCCTGTCATCGATGGGTGCTCGTGAATACGACCCCCGCACGGGCCGCTTCGCCAGTGTCGACCCGATCATGAACAACGCCGACGCTCAGCAGATCAACGGCTACGCGTACGCCAACAACAGCCCGGTCACCTTCAACGACGCCAGCGGGCTGCTGACCAACTGCGGCCCGGACGGCGTCAAGTGCGGTCACGTCGACCACTGCCAGGTCAACGGCTTGAAGGGGGACGCATGTACGCAGCACAACGAGCAACGCCGGCAGCAGCGCAAGGACGAATGGGAGTACTACCAGCAACAGCAGCGGCTTGAGAAAGAGAACAATGGCCAAGCCAGGAAGCGTGCGGGCCAGCAGACGGGTTTGTCCGAAGAGGACATCCGGCGGATGGAGGAGGAAG
>JOAA01000078.1 GCA_000720375.1 Rhodococcus rhodnii
GGCGTAGTACGTGTCGCCGACGCGAATGATGTCGATGTCGGCGAAGTCCTGCCATACGACCGGGTTGGTGTACGGCGTCGACGGTGGCCACTCGCCGCTACCGACTCGGACGAGGTGCCGTTGCTGGTTGGCGCTGTTGCTTCGGGTCCATTGGGTGATCCGGGCGCCGTCGTTGGTGGCGACGTTGTAGACGTCCAATGCCTTGCCGCTGTTACGGTTTGATCGACGCCAGCCTTGACCGCCAGCCGCGTCGCTGTACGGCAGACACCGTGTATCTCCTTCCGGGCAGGTGTGGGCAGATCCGTGCCGAACGGCTGTTGTGAGTAGGGCCCAGGGGCGCCTGTCAGATGTTCACGGGCGCGCTCGGCTAGGCCACGGAGACCCGGTATCGCGGTGTCAGCCCTTGTTCCGGGCGATGATGGGCCATCGCAAGCGGTAGGGCCATCGGTGGTTCAGGGCGAACCACCTGCGGGGCGCTCAGAGTAAGTGTTAGCGCTAACATTTTTGTCCGTTCGTCGTGCAGGCGCGAATCGGCTCATGGGTGGGCGAAGCCGGGGTCTTCAAGGATGGGCGCAACCCTGGCTAAGCTTGCTTAGACTCTGAACGACGACGTTCCAATAGTCAAGACGAGCTACAGGGCCGCAAATGGCCTGGTTCTTGACGATCAAGCTTCGAAACTGTCCAAATTGGAGCAATGACCCCTGAGGTTCGCGCTGAAGTCGAAACTTTCGCTTTTCATCTGATGAGGCCAGACCTGTGATGTTTGGCCTCGAGGGCTGGGCGATACCCGCCCTTTTCGGCAAGGAACGGTTAGGCTGCACGGTATCCGTGAGCTTGGGTCTGGACGGGTGTGCGCAATGAGCGTTAGCGCCAACGCAAACCTTCACCGACCGTCCACAGTCGACGTGGACGCGTACTCGTTACGGCGAAACCGATATCGGGCCACCGTCGAGGGCATCAGCATCTCCGGCACTGGCCACACCCTGGCGCAGCCCGGCATGCTCGCATACGCCATCTCGTTCTTGGCGCCGGCATGGCAAGGACCGGTGGAGGATCGACATGCCGGCAAGCGATGATATTCGGAGCGGCTGGTGCCGGAGCCGTGCTGTTACCTAGCCAGTGGACGGCGGACGCTCGAACCATCCACGCGCAAGCAGCGGACGATCTGGCGCTGTGGTACGACAAACCGGCTGGCGCGGAATGGCTTCGAGTGCTGCCGATCGGCAACGGCGACGTCATTCCACCGGCATGGTCACGAAGCTGATCATACGGCGTGCGCGGTCCTGATTGGGATCGCGGCCCATTCGGGCGGTGACGGCCGCGCGTATCTCGTCCTGTAGTTCTGTCATCTCGGCGTCGGTCAGCCACAGTGCGGCTTGCTGGTAGGTCACGCCGTCAGCGGTGGGGTCGGCCGGTTCGCGGGCCAGGTACTCGTCGAAGTCGGCCAATAGCCCGCCGATGAACGCGGTGAATGTCCTTCGATGGTCGTCGGTGGTCATGGTGGCTCGGTCGGCCGGGTCGATCTCGGCACGGTGCCAGCACACGCGGTACGTGCGTTCGACCGTGCCTCGTATCCGCTTCTCGTCAAGCACTTCGAGCACGCCCGCGGCCGCGAGTGCCGCGACGTGCCGGTACATGGTCGCTGGCGGGATGTCGGGTAGCCGCTCGCGCAGCTGCGCGGTTGTGGCCGGGCGACCGTCCAGGAACGTCCGCAGGACGCGCAGCCGGACGGGGTGCAGCAGCAGGTCGAGGGTCGCCATGGACTTATCATTACCCCCTCTGGTATTAATATCAAAACTGATAACAATGGAGGTGGGTATGACCAAGCCCGACGCGACCGCGGAACCTGGTGTGGCACGGGAGATCCAACTGACCATGTCGGCCGATGACGGCCTCGCCCTTGCGGGCACGCTCACCCTGCCCGCCGGCGTCGGTCCGCACCCGGCCGTGTTGTGCGTGCCCGGCTCCGGAAAGATCGACCGTGACTCCAACGCCGCACGCGTCAGCATGGATCTCGGTCGCCCGCTAGCCACAGCGTTGGCACAGCACGGCATCGCCTCACTGCGCTACGACCGCCGCGGCGTCGGCGCCACTCCGGGCGACTGGCACGCCGTTGGGTTCCTGGACAACCGGGCCGACGCCGCGGCCGCTCTGCGTGCCCTGCGCAGCCATCCGGAGATCCACTCGCATGCCGTCGGCGTGCTCGGGCACAGCGAAGGCGCGGTACACGCGATGTGGCTGGCCGCCCACGCCCAGCCTGCCGCCGCGGTCCTTCTCGCCGGTTACGCCCGCCCTGGCGAACAGGCCGTGCGCTGGCAAGGTGCCCGGCTCGCCGACACGCTGCCACGCCCGATCCGCCCTCTGCTGCCCATCCTGCGCCGCGTCGCCACCCGGCAACTGACCCGGCTGGCCGCAACCACCACCGACACCGCCCGCATCGGCGGCATGCGGATCAACGCCCGGTGGTGGCGCGAGCAACTGGCCTACGACCCCCGCCCGGACCTGGCCCGCATTCCGGTTCCGGTCCTCGCGATCACCGGTGACAAGGACGTCCAAGTCGCCCCCGAGGACCTGGACGTGATCGCGCACCTGGTGCCGGGCGGTGCCCAGACCCACCGAATCCCCGGCCTGACCCACGTGCTCCGCCGCACCGACGGCCCAGCATCCGTGTTCTCCTACCGCCGCCTGCTCCGCGACCCAGTGGACAGCGATCTGCTCACCCACGTCGCGCGCTGGCTGTCCGACCGACTTAGGTGACGCCACGGGAACCCGCCGCCACCGCCGCTGCTCGCGACGCTTGAAAGGCGGTCGTTCGCGTTCGAGCGTCCTCGGCACCCAGTCACTCGTCGGTTAGGTGACTGGTGTTGAACTGGTCGGCGCTGGCGTCTCGTCGTACTCGCGCTGCGCTGCGATGATCTGCTCGCTGTGGCGGACCGTCCATTCGTACAAATGCATAAAAGGGTCGCGGAGGGACTCTCCGAGCGGTGTGAGGGAGTACTCCACTCCCACCGGCGACGTCGGCAGCACTGTGCGGCGGATCATGCCGTTGCGTTCCAGCCTGCGCAGTGTCTGTGTCAGAACCCGTTGGGTGATGCCTTCCAATCGCCGCTTGAGTTCATTGAACCGAGTCGGCCTTTCCAGGATCGCCATGACCATCATCGACCATTTGTCGGCGATCTGATCGAGGATCGGTCGGCTCGGGCAGTCCGGACTGAACGTCCATTCCGTCTGCCGAGCCGAACAAGGCGTCGAACGAGGCATCGTGGTGTCCTCCGTGATACCTGGTGTGCCGAAAGTGCGTTATTGACGCACTTAGTGGCTCAGGCGAGCCTAGGTATGTCTTGCATACCAGCAAGACTCGCAGAAACGAGACGGAGCAACCCTGATGGCCCTTGACGGCTACAGCACGCTGCAGGCGACTAGCGAGAACGGTGTTCTCCGGGTCGTCCTGGACAACCCGCCGGTGAACGTACTCGGTGCGGTCATGATGCGTGAGGTGCGGGACCTGCTCGCCGCCGTTCGTGCGGACTCGTCGGTGAAGGTCATCGTGTTCGAGAGCGCGAATCCCGAGTTCTTCCTCGCCCACGTGGACATCCAGATTGCCGACCGCATGGACATCCTGGAGGACCTCGCCGCGTCCGCGCCGGAGGGGGTGAACGTCTTCCAACTGATCGGGGAACTGATCCGACGGCAGCCGCAGGTCACGATCGTCAAGCTGGCGGGCAAGGCCCGTGGCGGGGGAGCCGAGTTCGTCGCGGCGGCGGACCTCGCCTATGCGGCGGAGGAAACAGCGGGACTCGGACAGGTCGAAGCGTTGATGGGCATCACGCCGGGCGGCGGCGGGACCCAGTACCTGCGTGAGCGAGTGGGCAGGAACCGGGCATTGGAGATCGTCCTCACCGGCGAGCTCGTCGACGCCCGCACGGCCGCCTCGATCGGTTGGATCAACCATGCGATTCCGGCGGCACATCTCGATGCGTACGTTTCCGACGTCGCGTCGAAGATCGCGGCGCTGCCTGATGGCGTGATCGCCGCGGCGAAGAAGGCACTCCCGCCAACCGAGTACGGCCAGGGACTGATCGTGGAGAACGACGCCTGGGCCGGTCTGGTCGGCCTGCCTACAGCTCAGCGGATCATGGGCACGGCCCTGACGAGCGGAGCACAGACCCCTGACGGCGAGCGAGACCTCGAGCCACTGCTCCGCACGATCGCGACCCAAGGAGCGTAAAGAGGATGCTGTCCGTCAACCGTCCTTTTCGGACCGGTTCGCGGCGGCGGTGATCCCGGTGCCAGCGCACCAGACGGCGCGGATATCGCGGGTCGCGGAGATGTCCTCGAGCGGGTCTCCGCCGATCAGGACGAGGTCGGCTCGCAGGCCCGGTGCGATCGTGCCGCGGTCGGTCAGGCCGAACGCTCGCGCCGCGTCGGTGGTTGCCGAGCGCAGGATCTCCGCGCTCGTCATGCCCGCCTTGGCCATGAGTTCGAATTCGTGGTGCAGGCTTTCCCCGTGCCGCACGGCGCCGGGGGCGCCGGGTTCGCCATTGGCGTCGGTACCGGCGAGAATTTCGACGCCGCCAGCGCGCAGATCCGCGAGGCTGCGCAGGAGGCCGTCGGCCGGGAACCGGCCGGCCAGTGGGCCGGTCGTGAGGATGCCTTCCATCATGGTGAGCGTGGGGATCGCCACCTGCCCCGCGGCCTGCATGGCGGCGATGTCCTCGCTTCGGATGGGGCCGATCAGCGGCACGTGCGTGATGAAGTCGGCACCGCAATCCACCGCGAGCGAGTACGCGCCGGGAGAGGCGGCGTGTACCACGGTCTTGAGGCCGTGTTCCTGGGCGGCCGCGACCAGGGCGCGCAGGACGTCAGCCGGCGGGCCACCCTCGCCGGGAGCTTCGGCGACACCCTTGATGTAGTCGGCTCCCTCGGCCGCCCTGGCCGCCACGTGCCGCCGCGCATCGTCCGCGGTCAGGATGATGGCCTCATCGGGCATCGCGGACATCTTCGCGTGATTGCCGCCCGGCCCGATCGCCGGCAGGCCTGCGGTGCGGAAGTCTGCCGCGCCGGTGACCGCGCGGAGTGACGCGACGCGCTCGGCCGGCCAGCAGGCCATGTCCAGTCCGGTGGTGACACCCCATGCGGCGAGCGTCACGAGGTTCTCCGGCACGTGCAGGTGGACATGCGTGTCGATCAGACCCGGCAGGAGTGTCGCGCCGGCCGTGTCGATCTCGCGCCCTCCGGCTGGGTCTTCGCCGATGACCGTCCCATCGATGACGACCGTGCGGGGCGCGGTGAGCTTGTTCCCGTCGAACACTCGGACGTTGCGCAGCACCGTTTTCCCGGCCATCGGAACCTCCGCCACGGACCCTCCATCACGATAAGGAACAAATCTGTTCACTAAAAACGTAGCAGGCGTTCGCGGTCCGAGGGCGTGCTATATCGGTAGCCATGGACCCCGCTCGGCGACAACGCGTTGGGGGCACCCGTCGGCGCGGCGAAGCGCTCACCGGTGCCATCGGCCGCGCAACCCTCGAGGAGCTGGCCCGGACCAGTTTCGAGGAGCTGTCGTTCGACAGGATCGCGGCCGCGGCGGGCACCGGGAAGGCTGCGCTGTACCGGCGCTGGTCCACCCCGGCCGAGCTGGTCCTGACCGCCTTGACCGACCCGGCTACCGGCTTCGGGGAAGTCCCGGCCGCGCCGCGCACAGGTTCACTGAGAACTGATCTGATCGCCCTGCTCACGCACCTCGCGCAGGCCTTGGAAGAGCCGCGAGGCCGTGCTCTACGGCCCCTGATCGCGCACCGGCACCGCCACCCCGAACTGTTCGAGCACGTGCACCGCCTCGTGATCCGCCCTCACCTCGAGGTTCTCCTGGCCGTGATGCGGCAGGCGGTCGAGCGAGGCGAAGCGGCCCCCGAGCGCGTCACGGAGCGGGTCGCTTCAGTGGGGCCCCGCATGATCACCCTGGAGGCGTGGGAGCGCGACCAGGTGGATCCTCGTGAAATCGAGGCCGTCGTCGACGAGGTCGTCCTGCCCCTTCTTCAGCCCTGCCGCTGACGGCGAATCAGACGATCTTCAGCAACAGCTGCGCGACATCGCTTGCCGGTGGCTTGTGCCGCTCAAGAATTCATCGCTGCATGTCAGGCGGCTTGGTGGTACTCGTTGATGATGCCGCCGAGTAGGCGTTTGCGGATGACGTGAGAGTGGCTGTGGCGCAGGAGTTTCCGCGGCTGGGCGGGGTGCTTCTGGTGGCTGCTGGTTGCGTGCTTGATGCGGGCGGTGTCGGTTCGACGGGTTCCTTGGCGCGTACTGGCGGAGGCCGGCTGCCTACCTCGATCCGCGGGTTCGCGCCGTGTCGGCGTACGGAGAGAAGTGTTCAGGCACGGACAGACGAACGTACTCAGCTGTGGGAGCGGGAAAGTGGTCCTGCGGTCGTGATTGGTCGGTGTTGCGGGTGTTGAGCTTGGTCTAGCCGGTCGCGCCCGGAGCCGGGTCCGACGCGCGGAAGGTACGCCGGTAGGTCGACGGGGCGACCCCCGCTTCCGCCGCCAGGTGCCGGCGCAGCGAGGTGGCGGTGGCGAAGCCAACCTCGTGGGCGACTCGATCCACCGGCAGGTCGCTGGACTCCAGCAGGTGCCGCGCCCGCCGCAGCCGGTGCTGGGTCAGCCAGCGACCGGGACTCATGCCGGTCTCCTCTCGAAAGCGCCGGGCGAAGGTACGGGTACTCATCGCCGCGTGGGTGGCCAGTTCGTCCAGCGACAGCGGCGATTCGAGGCGCTGCAGCGCCCAGTCACGCGTCGGCCCGGTGCCGGTCGCGCTCGCCGGTGGCACGGGCCGTTCGATGTACTGTGCCTGCCCGCCGTCCCGGTACGGCGGCATGACGCACTGGCGGGCGACCTGGTTGGCAACCTCGTGGCCGTGGTCCTGGCGCACCAGGTGCAGGCAGACGTCGACCCCGCTCGCCGCCCCGGCCGAGGTCAGCACGTCACCGTGATCGACGAACAGCACGCCGGCATCGAGCTCGACCTGCGGGAACAGTTCCCGGAAGCAGTCGGCCAGCGCCCAGTGGGTGGTGGCCCGCCGCCCGTCCAGCAGACCAGCCGCGGCCAGCAGGAAGGCACCGGTGCAGATGGACACCAGACGGGTGCCGGGGCGCACGCGGGACAGGGCTGCGACGGCCCGCGGGTCCGGGGCGGCGGCCGAGGCCGGGGAGATCGCGTACGGGGGGATGACGAGGGTGTCCGCCTCGAGCAGTACCTCGGGACCGTGTCCGGGGGTGACGGTCAGGTCCGCGTCGGTGCGCACGGGCTGGCCGTCCACGCTCGCGGACAACACCTCGTAGCGGCCACCGGCGGATCCCAGGACTCGGTGCGGGATGCCGAGTTCGAAGGGGTAGACGCCGTCAAGGAGGAGGACGACGACCTTGTGGGCGTCCGGTCGCGGACGGCGCATCCGGCGGTCGAGTTCGGTCGCGCGGTCGGCGAGGTCACGGGCCCGGGACGACGCAGCGCGGCGGACGGCAGAGTCGGGGGGCATGGCAAGAACATATCGGAAGATGACCTTCTTGCCATCGTGGCGGGTCGGGGCGTCCCGCCACGATGACGACATGACTTCGACGGACACCGCTGAACATCCCGGCTCCACGGGCACCCCGGTGATGCTCGCCCTGCACCAGACCGCCCTCGGTGGCCCCGAGGTCCTGCGGCTGACCGAGGTTCCGCGGCCCGCGCCCGGCCCGGGAGAGGTCCTCGTCGCCGTGCACGCGGCCGGACTCAACCCCACGGACTTCAAACATCGCGCTCACAGCATCTTCCTGCCGCCACCGCCGATGACCCTGGGGTGGGACGTCTCCGGCACCGTGGTGGAGACCGGCGTCGGCGTCACCCTGTTCCGGCTCGGTGACGAGGTGTTCGGCATGCTGCCCTACCCCTGCGGCGCCGGTTCCCACGCGGAGTACGTGACCGGTCCCGCCCGCGCCTTCGCGGCCAAGCCCGCCGGGGTCGATCACGTCCAGGCGGCCGCTCTGCCGCTGGCCGCGCTCACCGCCTGGCAGGCTCTCGTCGACACCGCGGACCTGCGGGCGGGGCAACGGGTGCTGATCCACGCCGCGGCCGGCGGTGTCGGTCATCTCGCGGTGCAGATCGCCAAGGAGCGTGGCGCGCATGTCACCGGGACCGCGAGTGCCGCCAAACACGACTTCCTGCGTGAGATCGGCGTGGATGTCTGCATCGACTACCGCACCGAGGACTTCACCGACACCGAACAGCGGTACGACGTCGTCCTCGACGCCATCGGCGGGGAAACCGCGACCCGTTCGGTGGGTGTGCTCCGTCCCGGTGGGATCCTGGTGTCCCTGGTGCCGGACGCCGAAGACACCCAGGCCACCGCGGAGAAGGCGCAGGTCCGCGCCGTCACCCTGCTCGTTGAGCACGACCAGGCCGGGATCCGCGCTGTCGCCCGCCTCGCTGACCGGGGAAAGCTCCGTGCGCACGTCTCCGGCACCTTCCCCCTCGCCGAAGGCGCCCGGGCTCACGCCCTGGGAGAGACCGGACACACCACGGGCAAACTGGTCATCACCGTGCGCTGACCCCGATGGCTCGGCATCGCCCCATTCCGCGTCACAGTCAGCCCAGGGACGGAGCAAGTATCGGGCCCGTCCCTGAACTGGTGATCTCCGACAGGCTCGCCGCCTCCTGCCCGACGCCCTCAACCATCCATAGTGGACTGGTGAGACCCGTGGTCAGCGCATCACCACCTGAGCACATTCAGGCGTACGCCGACACGCTGCGATGTCTGGCATCGCGCCGCTCGACCAACAGGCGGTGGAGCAGCGCTGGAACGGCTGCGGTCCTGTTGATGGCTAGGGTGCACAGGCGTGGATGCTGCTGATCTTGACTACCAGGCCCGGACCTTGTCCGGCTGCATTCCTCCGCTCCTCGTCTCCCGGCTTCTTGAGCTGGGCCACGGGGAAGAGGTGGAGTTCCAGGCTGGCCGAGGGGAATGGTTCTGCGCGCGTGAGTGGGCACGGTTGCTCGGTGACCAAGGGCGGCAGGCCGAAGCGTTGGAGGTGCTCGCTCCGTACGTCGCCACGGGCTGGTGGCCGGCCGCCCGGGCTCAGGCGGAACTCCTGGAGAGCTGGGGACGGGCAGAGGAGGCGATCGCGCTGGCCCGGCCGTACGCGGATGGCGAACGGCTCGCGCTGGATTTCTTCGCGCGGCTGCTGGCCCGGCACGGACGCCAGGATGAGGCGATCACGCTGCTGAGCGCTGGAATCGAAGACTGGTTTCTCGCCACTGCCTTGGTAGAGATTTCCGAGAGGGCAGGCAGGGACGAAGACATCGCCGCGCAGCTGGCCGCGCGGATCCCGCCCCAGCACCGATGCGACGGTCCCTGGTGCTGCCGCGGCCTCGACCCGGACACGGCGATCGGCCTGGTTGCCGCGATCCGCGAGCGCCAGGGCCGCGTCGACGAAGCGATCGCCCTGCTGCACACCCGCCGGCACACCACCTCCGTGAACAACCACGACCAGCTGGCCGACCTGCTGGCGAGCCACAACCGGATCGAGGAACTGCGTGAGTACGCGGCATCCGAGTACCACGGGCACGCCGCGCAGCGCCTAGCCGAGGTGCTCGAGGAGCGCGGTGACGCGAAAGGAGCGATCGCCGTGTACCGGCAGCCGGGCGACTCACCGGCCCGTCAGTGTCACGGTTCGGTCCAATTAGCGCAGCTTCTGGCCCGGCATGGCCGGGGCGACGAGGCGATCGAGGTGATGCGCATGCTCGCGGACTCTCCCGGTGGCGCGGAGGACTGGATCGTCGACACGTTGTGCACCCTGTACGCCGACCATGGCCGCGCCCGGGACGGCCTGGCCTACCTCGACACCCTCAAGGCACGCCGCGACGGCGAGGAGGAATGGGACTTCTTCAGGATGCGGCTTCCGCTCATGGCCGACTGCGGCCTGCTCGATGAAGCCATCGAGCAGGCGCGGGCGCACCCGGAGGGCAACACCTCGTACGCGGCCTGGATCATCTCCGACCTTCTCGCCGAGAGCGGCCGGACCGAAGAGGCTGTCGCAGTCCTGGAAGCACACGCCCCCGCCAACTCCGGCGCTCTGGCAGGCCACCTCATCGACCTCGGCCGGATCAAGGACGCTGTGACAGTCCTTCAGCAGCGCACATCCGAACCGGTCGGGCCTGCCTGGACGGGCACTTTCTCCACCGAAGCCCCGTTCTGACACCGACCCGCGGGCCACAGCGATCGGCGGGAAACTCTTGGGCCTTCGCCCTGTTCATCGCTGGATTTACCGGAGCCGTCCGCAAACCTCAATCGCCCGCCTCGGCGGGACTGTCCGTGATCTTGTGGGTGGTGGGTGATCTTGGCCATGCTGGAGCGGTTGCTCCGGTCGGAAAGGATCCAGGTTGGCAGGCAAGGACTCGGCG
>JOAA01000079.1 GCA_000720375.1 Rhodococcus rhodnii
CGCCCGGTCCCATTCCGAACCCGGAAGCTAAGCTCTTCAGCGCCGATGGTACTGCACTGGGTACGGTGTGGGAGAGTAGGTCGCCGCGGTAATATTCTTCGAAAGGCCCCACAGGCAACTGTGGGGCCTTTCACATGTTGTGTCCACCTTTCGCGCACCCTGAAATTCCCCACGTTGCCATGTGCGGCGATTTCAGTGTGCTGGAATGGTGGACACGGCTTCCGGTGTGGACCTGGTCAGTTGTTGATCAGTCTCATGTACCTGGTCCAGTCCCACAGCGGACCTGGATCCGTGTGAGTCGCGCCAGGTACTTCGTTGTGGCCGATGATGTGGCCGCGATCCCGGGGAATCCCGTACTTGGCGCAGATGTGCCGGACAAGCGCCGCGGACGCCGTGTACATCTGCGTGGTGAACCACTGGGACTGGTCGACCCAGCCTTCGTGCTCGATGCCGATGCTGCGGGTGTTGTAGTTCCAGTTGCCGGCGTGCCAGCCGACGTCCTTCTCGCGGACGAGCTGCGCGATGTGGCCGTCACCGGAGCGCACCAGGTAGTGCGACGAGACCTTCCGCGCCGGGTTTTGGAAGATCGCGATCGCGTCCGCGTAGTACTCCTGGGTCACGTGAATGACCACGACGTTGATCGGATACGTCGACGGGCGGTTCGACACGGTGTAGTTCGACGGGCTGGCTGGAATCCATTCTGCGCCGGGATAGTCGACAGCAGGGGCCGCCGACGCAGGGGTGGCCAACGAGGCGCCGGCTGCCAATGCCCCGGCGCCCGCCAGCATGAGATTTCGGCGGGAGATGTTCATGAGTGGAACTTTGACCCCGCCTCGACACCTATGTCAATCGTTTCCCAATAGCTTTAACTGATGGTTGGTTGCCAACCAAGTTTGGAAGATCGACGCGACATAGTCGGGTTGCTCGGCGTGCGGGTAATACCCGGCGCCCAGCACCATCTTCACCACCGTCGGCCCGCCGAGGCGGTTGGCCACGTATTGCGCTTCGGTTTCCGGGCTCACGTTGGAAAACGCCGGATCCGCGTCGCCGACCGTGATCAGCACCGGACACGTTACGTGCGGCATCGCGATCTCGCAGCACTGAGTTCCCGGCCGCAACATCGCCCGCACGGCGTCGTAGCGCCCAGGCTCGGCCAGATTCGCCGCCACGGCCCGTTTGCGGGCCTCGAAGTCCACTGGCTTTTCTGGGCCCCACAGCCACGGCCAAGCGCGGTTCCACAGAAAACGGCCTATCCGTGGCCTGCTGATCAACCACCGACCGGCTGCGGCGATGTAATTCGCCGCGTGCTCACGCATGCGCTGTCCGGTCAGCAACAGGCCCACGACAAGGTCCGGGTGATTGGCTGCCGCCACCACGGCCGCGCCCGCGCTGTAATCGCACCCCACCAATACGGCGGGTCCCGCGTCCAACGCCTGGACCAACGCGATCATGTCGCCGGCGATGTCCGAGTCGGTGTAGGACGGCCAGTGCGCCGAGGACTCGCCAAGCCCGCGTATGTCCATTGTGGCCACCGTGAAGCCCGCAGCGACGAGCCGAGTGGCCAGCTCGTTGTACGTCGCGCGAATGTCCGCCAGTCCGGGGGCGCAGACCACCAACGGCCCCTGGCCTTCTATGTCATAGGCCAGACGACCGCCTGGTATGTCCAGAAACTGTGTGGCCGCCACCCGGCTGCCTCTCGTGAAGGGCTGATGCTGCCCATAAACCAACGGCATAAGCGCGGCCAATGTCAATAAGGTTCTCACGCCCCGCAACATGATCGACACGTGTTGCTACCGAAGGCTACCGAGTCGGTGACGGACCGTTCAACACCAGAACTCCCCGGTATGCGACTGGTGGCATACCGGGGAGTTTTCGCCAGCTTTGCGAGGTGGCCGGGGTTCAGCCGCCGTGGGCTTCCTTGAACTCGACCACGAGCGCGTGCGGCAGCCTGCCACGCTCGGCAACGGTCTTGCCCTGGGAACGGGCCCACTCGCGGATCGCTTGATTCTGCGCGGCGTCTTCGGCCGACTTCTTTCCGCCCGCGTCGCCGCCAGGGGCCAGTCGCTGCTTGCGTCCGCCGATTCGGCGCGCGGCCGCGACATAAGGTTCGAGAGAGTCCCGCAGCCTGGTCGCATTCTCTTCAGAGAGATCGATCTGGAACTCGACGCCGTCGAGCGTGAACGCGACCGTCTCGCTGGCTATTCCGCCATCCAGGTCGTCGACGAGCTCGACGACGGTCTTCTGTGCCACGGTTCCTCCGTGTGGTGAGTTTCGGTGTAGCCCCAGCCTGAGTCAATGATAACCACGCCGATGCCACCGAAATAAACCTGTCCGGCATTTTCTTCGGTCTTTTCTCCACGAGTTACCCGGATGACCTCGCGTGACCTGGGGGATCCTTTTCCTACGCTGGCGGACTGGTACCCGCTCTTAGCACATTGCCATACCCGAGCGGTACGACTGGACGAACCAGTCAGGGGTTCAGCCGACGCTTGATCGGGTTGACAACGTGGCCATTTGGCCATTAAGCAGGCAGGTTCAGTGATCTGGTCGCGGCGGCCAGCAGTGCCGGATCATCCGGTGTGGTTGCCTTGTTCAACCAGATCACCTGAACAATCCGGACGACCGAGCCGGTCTGCTTTGCCTGATATGCCGCCGAGTCGAAGATCGGCTTGCGGCCGTCCGGCCAGGGAGTTCCCTGCGCCGCCGGATCCGTGATGCTGCCGGTACCAGGGGCGATCGCGAGTTTCAAGAACGCTTCCGCCGTCGCCACATCCTGGAATGTGAGATCAGCGACGAGTACCGCGATTGCCTCATTACCCGCAGTGCTCTCATAGCGTGATCGCGTGAGCGAGGCGCACCGGTTCGCTTGGAGCCAAACTTGCATATCGCCGAATGCCCGAGCAGGGCAGTCGGTGTCCTCGACCTTGCCTTTCGGGGTGTAAGCGACACCGTCGACGACTTGGCTGGCTTGTTGCGCCACGCTGACCGATGTCTTCGGCCCTTCGGTGGCCTGTGGTTCGTCGCCCGCGGCCGCAATCGCGACGATGATCCCGGTGATGATCAGAAGACCGACCAACAAAACCGCGGTTACCGGTAACCAGCCCAACCGTTTTGTCACCGGCTTCGGTGCGGCCGGCTGGCGGGGCGCCTGCTCGGTCACCCGGGGAATGAGCAGCGTGCTCGCGGCGGCGAGGCCGGCACCCGCCGATTCGGTAAAGCCCTCGCTCGCCAGCTCCTCATCGCTGAACGGCGGTTGTTTCGGCGCCAACGCGGCGAGAATGGCATTGGCTCGACGCGGCGAGACGCGTCCCTCATAGACGGCCAATTCCCGGGCGGCGGTCAACAACGTGGTCGGCTCGGGATGGAGGATGCGAATACCGCGGGCCAGATCGGTGGTCGGCTGCGTCACCCGGGAGACGTACGGCCCGACCGCGATGACCGTTCCCACGAGCATCGGCTCAGCACCCTGGGCCTGGAGGCGGGTGACGACCGCGGTGGCGGCCTGAACGGCCTCGGAAGCCGGGTTCACCGCGCCATCGGCGCGTACCAACGGCCATCCGTCGACTTTCCATTGGCCGTTGACCGGGGCGTCGAGGCGCATTGCCGGGTCAGGCAGGTCGACACCGACGATGACGAGCAGGCCGCGAGGCAGGATGACGATCGCGTCGACCGGCTCGGGGCAGTCCGGCGGCTGGCAGCCGATCAGGCCGATCCCGCCGACGACGCCTTCACCACGTCCCCACGACGCGAGCGCCGCTCGGACGTCGACACCAACCGTGGAGGTCTCGTCGCCCAGCCGGATTAGCCGCATGGCACCTTCCCCCTGTCCAACTTCGCGCGTGCCACCGTATCCCCGCGCGGCCATGGGATCCGAATCGAGGGACAGCCCAGTGGGCGGCGCCACACCGACAACATGTATCCGATGGTGAATAAGTGCCGCTAGGGGCGACACGCCGGAGCGACACGCCGAAAATACCAGCCGATCGGAGTGACAGGTGTGCCATCTGATCGTTCCTGTGGCGAAATTGCACAGTGAGGAGGCAGAATAGGCGCCGGGTCGACTTGTACCCACGATGGACCGCACGCTTCGCGAGGTCGTAGGGGAAGACGTTTCCTCGTCGAGTAGCGGAGGTCAGCAGTGAGCACAAGTGGCAGCACCCGTGGCGTGGTGTACGTCCACTCGTCGCCGTCTGCGGTTTGTCCGCACGTCGAGTGGGCGATTTCGGGCACCCTCGGTGTCCGGGCCGAGCTGAAGTGGACCGCCCAACCGGCGGCCGCTGGTCAGCTGCGGTCCGAATGTTCGTGGACCGGCGCCGCAGGCACTGGCGCCAAGCTGGTCCAGGCTCTGCGGGCGTGGCCGATGATCAGGTTCGAGGTCACCGAGGAGCCGAGCGCCGGGGTGGACGGCGAGCGGTTCTGTTTCGCACCCGGCCTGGGGCTGTGGCGCGCCAAGACATCGGCGAACGGCGACATCGTTGTCGGCGAGGACCAACTGCGCGCGGTCGCGGCGGCAAGCCGCGGCGGCGAGTCGTTCGTGCACAAGGTCAACGAGATGCTGGGCTCGTCGTGGGACGAGGCACTGGAGCCGTTCCGTCGCGCGGGTGACGGCGCGCCGGTGACCTGGCTCCACCGCGTCGGCTGATTCGTGGCACGCTCGTACTGTGCAACAAGTCAGGGGGCACCGCGGACCACGGTTATGGGTGGTCGCACTGGCCGTCGCCATCGTCGCGGCGGCAGGGGGTTTCGTCGCGCGTGAGGTGTACCGCCAACCGCAGACGCGTACGACCGTGCAAGAAATACCGGCGCAACCGAGCACGCAGGTCCCGCTGGAAGACCAACCCGGCTCCGGCCAGGTGAAGGCGACGCAGGACGCCTTCGAGCATCCGCTCGCCAACGCGATCTGGCCGATGCTGCAGGCGCACTTCGACTCGATCAACGCGAAGGACTACGACAAGTGGCGGACCACGGTCACCAAGGCCAGGGCCGCCGGGTTCGAGCGCAACGCCTGGCAAAGCGACTACAAGACGACCAAAGACGGCAGCATCCTGATGCACCGGATCGACACGGCGCCCGACCGCAAGATCCGTGTGCTGATCAGCTTCACGAGCACCCAGTCCATCGATGACGCCCCGCCCGAGCTGCGCGAGCCGTGCATCCGCTGGCACATCGTCCTCCCGCTGACCAAGGAGGACAACAAGTGGAAGATCGACGTCGGCACCGAGGGCGCCTCACCGCGCCACGAGAAATGCGGCGCCGAAACCACCAACTAGGCCAGCCCAGCAGCTCGGCTTCGCCCTGGCAGCGCTCCCAGCCACGCCCATTCCCCTCCCCGCCCGCAAGGGGGACCCCTGATTTCAGGCTATTGCAGGGAAGAGGGGGCGGGGAAGATCGGCGCAGATGGGCCTGTGGACAACTGCGGCGTGTGGATAACCCAGGCTCAGTGGATCTCCGTGGCACGGATGTGTCAGCGGTTGTCGATAGGCTGGATTCCGGGGGCCGGAGGCTGTGCGGACCGCCCGCCAGGTTGGTAGTGGCGCAGGTGTCGGCGGTCGTGGATGGGCCGGTTTCGGGCCGGAGGCTGTGTGGATAACCCGGGCTCAGTGGATCTTCGTGGCACGGCTGTGTCGGCCGTCGTCGATAGGCTGGATTTCGGGGGCCGGAGGCCGCGCTCAGTCGTCGACCGAGGCGAGGGCCGTCATTCCGGTCGCCATCAGCTCCACCTCGGCTTCGGTCCGGCCATCGACCAGTTTCTCCTGGCTCAGGCCGTCCACGCTGGCTAAACACAGCGACGCGGCCTCGGCCCCGACGGCACGCGCGACCACCAAAACCGCAGCGGTCTCCATGTCGACGGCCTTGACCCCGTACCGCCCGAGCTCCTCCATCCGCGCCTGAGTCTCCGCGGCCCGCGACGGCTCAGCGGCGAACATCTCCGTGTAAAAGCCGTCGTACGAAGCGATCAGCCCAGCCGTCCAAGGCCGCGAACCAGCCGAGAGCACCGACCGCAAAGCCGTGTTCAAACCGTGTGAGGCAATGGCCGGGAAGCCCAACGGCAAATACGTGCCAGAAGTCGATTCATTCCGGACGCCACCCTCAGCAAGGACGAAAGATCCCAGCGAAGTCCCGCCGATACCCAAAACGGTCCCAAGACGCAGGAACCGGCGAACACCCAGCATGGCCAGCTCATGCAAGACAACCCCGGCAATGGGTGCACCCATGCCAAAAGCAGCCACGGTCATCAACCGACCCTGGTAAGACCCGGTCACAGCACTCAGGCCACGGTCCTCGTTGAGCACGCGCGGGTTGTCCAACAGGGCCGCTGCCTTCGTGACGCGGCCACGGTCGCCAACCAACACCGCGCGGTCGGCGACCTCATCAGCTGAGCATCGGAGGAACCACGCGTGATCACCCATTGACGGGCAGCCGTTCAAGCAGCATGGCCGTCGCGGCTTCCACTCCGCGCTCCGCTGCCTGCCTGGTCTCGTCCGGGTGCTCCAGCAGGCTCGCCACCATGCCCGCGAAGAACATGTCGCCTGCGCCTGTCGTGTCCACCGCGTCGATCTCCGTGCACGGGACCATGTCGTGCAGGTCGCCGCGCCAGATTCGCACACCCGCTGGGCCGTGTGTCTCGGCGAGCAACGCGTTCGGGCGTGTGCGCTCCAGCAAGGTACGGGGCGCGACGATTCGGTCGAGGAACACGCGTTCGCGGGCGCTGAAGCTGACGACGCTCGCTCGCGCGAGGATCCGGTGTACGACGCCGGGCGAGTACGCGTCCGGGTCGCCCTTCACGCCCCACGCCAGTTCCTGGGAGTCCGTCAGCAGGTCGAGCACCTCGAGGTTGGCCGGCCTAGGACCGACCATCAGGCACACCCAGTCGCAGCTTTCGACGATCTCGCGCTGCTGGGCGGTCAGGTTGCCGGCCGCGCGGTCGCCTGGGTCGTACACGACGACGGTTTCGCCGTCGGGGCCGTAGAACAGGTAGCACGAGGGGGTGCGGATGCTGTCGGTCGAGATGCCTGAGATGTTCACGCCGTACGCGCTGAGCCGGTCCATGTACTCCTTGCCCGGCTCGTCGTCGCCGACCCACGTGATGGCGTGCACCTCGTGGCCTGCCGCGGCCAGGCCGCGGGCGGCGTGCGCGATGCCGCCGATCCCTGGCCATGGGTCCGACAGACGGCGTTTGATCAAGGTTGTCCCCGCGGCCGCACGGAACTCGTCGCACTCCATCGAGTGGTCCATGCTGGCGTAACCGACGACAGCGACCCGGCTGCTCACAGTCGCTCCAATGCCTGCTCGAGCGATACCACGGACCCGAAATACCGGTCGATGTCTTCCAGCGACGCCTCGGCTAGATGCGGCCGGTTCGAGTTGGTGGCCTCTTTCACCAAAAGGATCTCATATCCGGCAGCGAACGCGTCCTGAACCGTTGCCCGGACGCACACATTGGTCTTCACGCCGGCGATCACCAGCGTTTCGATGCCTTGTTCGCGCAGCAATAGATCCAGGTCGGTGCCGTAGAACGCGGAGTACCGCCGTTTGGGCAGCTCGATCTCGTTTGGCCTGTCCACCGGCTCGAATCCGGCCACGTAGGGTGACTGGTCGTCACCGATTTCGCAGTGCACCGGAATTTTCTTGTGCTCGAAGTCGGCGAGTCCTGGCCGGTGCCGTTCCACCGTATGGACGATCAGTCGGTCCCGTTCGCGGGCTTTGTCCAAAAGCTGCCCGCATGCGTCGAGAACTTTCACCGAATCCGGATAGTAGGCCGGCTTGCCGGGCGCGAAAAACGCGTCCAGCACGTCGATCATGATTAACGCGACCGGATTGCTGCCATCGGCCATGCTTCAGCCTGCCCTTCGAGCTTTTCCCCGAACTTCGCGGACGGCCGTGGCCGTCAGAACCGCGATGACCACAAGATACGGCAGTGTCTGGATCAGCTGGGCCGGCACTCCAGCGGTCTGCAGCCGTGCCTGTGCGGCGTCGAACACCGCGAACAGCAGGCAGGCGAGCGCCGTCGGCAGCGGCCGGGCCCGGCCGAAGTAGAACGCGGCCAATGCGATGAACCCGCGTCCAGCCACCATGTCCTCATTGAAAAGCCCCACCTGGCCGAGAACAAGGTGCGATCCGGCGATTCCGGCGAACACACCGGCCAACGCGCCCGCCGTGTCGCGGATCCGGTTGGCCGGCAAGCCGAGTGCGTTCGCCGCGTCGAATCCGTCGCCGGTGGCGCGAAGCCGCAGCCCGGCAACGGTGTTGCGCAACGACCACCCGATCACCGGGACAAGAATGATTGTCAGCAAGAACAACGGGTCCAGCCCGAGGACGCGCGGCAACGGGTCGAGTCCGGCCACGCGCAACGTGCCGGACACGTCGAAGACGCTGCGCAGCAGGTAGCCGATCAGTCCGCTGATCACGATGGTGAAGCCGAGCCCGGCGATGATCTCGTTCGCGCCGAGCCTGGTGATGCTCAAGGACATCAGCAGGCCGATCACGCCGCCGGTCGCGCCCGCCGCGAGCACACCGAGCACCCAGTTGCCAGTCGCGCCTGAAATCAGCGCACCGACCAGTGCCCCGGCGAGCATTTGGCCTTCCAGACCGATGTTCACGACCCCGCCGACGCGATGCAGCAAGCCGCCCAACGCGGCCAGGGCCAGCGGCGTCCACAGCAGCAAGGCCGACATCAACAGACCGGTGATCATCGCTGCCTCCACAGCCGGACGACGGCGAAGACCATCACGGTGCCGGACAGCACGTCCACGATGTCCAGGGGGATGTCGCTGAACAACTGGGCCGTTGTGCCCGCGGAAGCCAATGCTCCGAACAGGATCGCGCCGAGCACCACGCCGACAGCACTGTTACGGCCAAGAAGTGCCACAGCGATCCCTGTGAAGCCGTAGCCGGGGGAGAAGCCGTCGACGAATCGGTGAACGACACCCAATGCATGCGCGGCGCCGCCGAGCCCGGCGATGGCGCCGGAGATGAGCATCGACACGACGATGACGCGACCGACGCGGATGCCTTGTGCGGCGGCGAACCGCGGGTTCAGCCCGGTCTGGCGCAGTTCGTAGCCGAGCACCGAATGCTTGATCCATACGGCGTACAGCGCGACC
>JOAA01000080.1 GCA_000720375.1 Rhodococcus rhodnii
AGGGCGCGGCGGGCCTGCTGCTCGCACGCCTGATGCGGGACGATCCAGTGCGGGGAGTCGAACAGGGGCTGGCCGCCAACCAGGGACCAGATCTGGTGCGCGGTGCCGAGCAGCATGGCGGCCCGCTCGCTCTCGCCGGCCGTCCCGGCGATCCAGGCCAGCAGCTCGACGGCCAACACCGAGCCGAGAAGTTCACGGAAGAAGGTGTACTTGATCTGGAGGCTTTCCCGGGCATGGGTGGTGGCCTGTGGCACGTTGCCGCCGGTCCACTCGGCCAAGGCGAGAAAGTAGAGCGTGTAGGCGCGGGCCCAGTGTTCGCCGTGTGTCTCGCCGATCGCCAGGCTCTGCCGGCAGAGCGCGACCGCGTGGACGAGGTCCCCCTGGAAAATGGCCGCCGCGGCCAGCGCGACACGTGCTATGACCACGATGGTGTTCAGCTCGCTGGAGGACTCGAAGAGCGCCAGGGCCTCTTCCAGCAGGGCCTGTGCGCGGGGTAGGTCGAGACTCGCTGTCGCGGCGGATCCCTGGATGATGCATCCCTGGAGGTAGAGGGCGTACGCCAGCATGGTGTCGTCGCCCTGCTGCCTCGCCCAGTCCCGACACTGGTTCACCATGGCTGCGCCTGTGGGGAGGTCCCCTTGGCAGAGGGCGAGGTTGGCGTTGATCCACAGGGCGGTGGCCCGCGCCCTGCCCGGCTCGGCGTCCTGGGCCAGTGCCCGGTCCAGCCAGTGGCGTCCCTCGGCCAGGAAGCCGCAGCAGAACCAGTAGAAGAACAGGGCCGCGGCCATTCGCAGCCCGGTCTGGGATTCACCGGGGGTGGTCAGGCAGAACTCCAGCGCGGCCTGCAGGTTGGTGTGCTCACCTCGGATGCGGGCGGCGACCTCCCGCTGGGCAGGGCCGAACCACCCGGCCTCACCGCGTTCGGCCAGCCTTAGGTAGTAGTCCCGGTGCCGGCGGCGCAGCACGGCTTCCTGCCCGGCCGCGCGCAGGGTGTCGCGCCCGTAGTGGCGGAGGGTGTCCAGCTGCCGGTAGCGGGCCGACAGACCGTGGTCTTGGTCCTCTCTGATCAGAATGGACTTGTCGACCAGCCCGGCCACGAGATCGAGTACCTGGTCGCGGTTGATGCCGTCCCCGGTACAGACCGTTTCGGCCGCGTCCAGGTCGAACCCGCCGGCGAACACCGACACTCGGGCCCACAGCTGCTGCTCCGGCGGTGAGCACAGCCCGTAGCTCCAGTCGACCACCGCCCGCAGCGTCTGATGGCGGGCCGGCCCCGCTCGCCAGCCTGCGCGCAGGAGACGGAACCGGTCGTCCAGCCGGGCCAGGATCTGTTCCGGTGAGAGTGCCCGCAGTCGCGCCGCGGTCAGCTCGATCGCCAGCGGCAGCCCGTCCAGCCGCCAACAGATCCGCGCCAGTGTCGTGCGGTTGTCGGGAGTGACCTCAAAGCCGGGCCGCACCGCCGTCGCGCGCTCCGCGAACAGCCGGATCGCCTCGTTGTGCAGCAGTTTCCCCGGCGACATCCGCTCCAGGTTCGGCAGTGGCAGGGGCGGCAGCGGGAGAATGTGTTCGCCCAGGACGCGCAGGGCGTGTCGGCTGGTGGCCAGGATCCGCAGCCCTGGCGCCGCAGGGAGCAGGTCGGTCGCCAGTCCCGCGCACCGGTCCACCAGGTGCTCGCAGTTGTCCAGCACCAGCAGCAGTTGCTTGTCCCGCAGGTAGCCCACCACGACCTCCCGCGGTGACCGCGCGGACTGATTCCGTAGCCCGACGGTGTCGGCGACCGTCTGCTCCAGCAGTGTCCGGTCCTGCAGCGCGGCCAGCTCGACCAGCCACACCCCGTCGGCGAACGCGCGTCGCACCCTGGCCGCCACCCGCAGCGCGAGCCGGGTCTTGCCGACACCACCGGCACCGGTCAACGTCAGCAGCTGAGTGCTGGACAGCAGCCGCGTGGCCACGGCGATCTCCCTGCGGCGGTCCACGAAACTGGTGACCTCCGCGGGAAGATTGCCACCACGCTGTCGTCGCGAGCTGGTGCTCGACATCACAGGTCTCACGTTCGTGGGTGTCATCCAGGCCGCGTGCCGGGCACGTTCAGCGCGGCCACCTGCAATCACGATGCGTACGCTGTGACCTTCCGCAGGGCACTACACACACCTCCACAGAAGAAGACGCGGGGCAGCGACAAAACCGTGGGATCAAGAATGCGGCAGCAGCTCAGCATGGTGGAACGGCGGAAGTAGACGCAGTCTCGTCAATGACCATTAAACGTCAGAAAACAGTGAGCCTTGCCGTGGCACCGGTAGGTGATGCTGGACAGCCGTGACTCGGATAGCTGATGACACCAAACCGTCATCCAGGCCACCTGTGGCGCAGAGGGCAATGCAAGAACTCCCCTCCACAACATCCCCGATATTGTCAATATTTCAACCAATCGAGAGAATGGCCGGGTTGACGCAAACTCGTCAATGGCACTTAGGCGCCAATAGTGGACCCAGCGCCTTCACGCCGCCGAATTGTGCGACCCTTCGCCTCTTTTTGAGATTGCTTCACTTGATGTTTCCGATCTCGTAACATGGTGTCGTTTTAGGAATTCGTGGTCAGGGAGGGCCGATGGTCGACAACGGCTCAGCGACGAAGCATGGTGCGCGCACCGCGACGGTCAACCTGCCGTTCGTCACGGCTCAGTTTCATGCGCCGGAGTTGCATTTGCCGCATGTGCGTGTGCCGGACCGGCAGGAGATCGGTGCCGCGTTGCGAACCGTGGGGTCGTACCTGCCGTCTCCTCGCAAGACGGTGTACTACGGGGGCCTCGCTCTGATGGCTGCGTTGGAGCTGATCGACTGGCCGGTGGCAGCCGCCGTCGCTGTCGGTACCGCAGTGGCCGGGAGCGGCCAGGCACGCGAGAGCTCGCGCCAGGAGGCTACACAACAGCGCCAACCTGCAGATGGTCCGGCAACTCCACCACGCGGTCGCAGGCCGAAAAGCAGTAGCTGAACCCGAGAATGCGCTTGCCGAGCCCGCTTGGCCTGGTCGTGAAAGCGGCTTGGCCGGTTGTGGCGGCGCTTCGCGAGGTCGCCACGCCGGACACCGGTCGCCGGGTGTGGACGTCGGGCGATCGTCCGCGGAGTCGCACGCACATCGAGGTCCGTGGTGTGCATCGGCCAGACGCCGAGGACGCCATCGCGGATTTGCTGGGGACGCTGTCCGCGGTGGACGGAGTATGGGACGCGGAGCTTAACGCGGTCCTGGGCCGGGTCGTGGTCAGCCATGATCCGGCAGTCGTCTCGGGCGTCGAGCTTGTCCGCGTCGTGGCCGGGATAGAGCGTGCGTGGGAGTTGGACCGGCATGAGCAGGCCGCGGCCAGCGCCGCGCACCCGGCGAACTCCGCCCCCCACGTACGCGAGCTGATCGCGATCACGACCCAACTGGTGGGCCTCGGCTTCGCGGTCGTTGGCAAGGTACTGCCGGTACGCGCGGTTTCGCCGGTTGCGTCTGCGCTTCTGTCTCTTGTGGACTCTTCGCCGCGGATACGGGTGGAGGCCGAGTCCAGGCTCGGCCGCCCGGTCACCGATGCGGTACTGGTGATCGGGGGCGCGGTGGGCCAGGCACTGGCTCAGCAGCCGATCGGGTTGCTGATCGACCTCGGCTACAGGTTCTGCCTGAACCGGGAAGTGAACGCCAGGCGGCAGGCCTGGCAACGATGGGAACGCACAACAGCGGACCGGCTCTCCGCACATCGGGCCGAGCCCGTGCAGTGCCCGCCCCGAGCTTGCCCGGTGCCCAGCGGCCCAGTTGAACAGGTCGCGAACACCGCGAGCGTGCTCGCGTTGGCCGGCTATGGCGGGGTCCTGGCGACCACCCGGAATTCCCGGCGTGCGTTGGCGATGCTGCTCGCTGGGACGCCGCGTGCCGCGAAAGTAGGCCGCGAGGCATTCGCCGCGCAGCTCGATGTCGATCTGTCGAAGGCGGGAAACCTGGTATTCGAGCCGGATGCCTTGCGGCGGCTGGATCGTGTGGACACGGTGGTGCTCGACGCCTCGATGCTCGTGTCCGGACGGCACGTGGTGGACGACCGCGTTGTCCCGATCGACGAGGCAGTCGATTCGGCCGAGATCCTGCTGCGGGCGCATGACTTGGTCGACCCTTGGTGGCCGAGGGCCCGTCACGAACGCGGCGGCTGGGCCGTGGTTCCCGTCGACCAGGTGGAGACATCTCTGCCCGGCTACTCCCGGCGCGCCGCGCGTGACGCGATCGCTGTGTTACGTGACGGCAAGCCCGTGGGCGTGGTCCACGTCGTCGCGGAGACCGATCCGTTCGCCGAGGCTGTCGTCGAAGCGGCCCGCCACGCCGGGACGCCCGTCCTCGCCGGGGCTAGCCGCAGGCTCGCGGCCCAGCTACGAGTGGACCGTGTCCTGCCCGGTGACCGGCGGTTGCTCGACACAGTGCGAAAGCTGCAGGCCGATGGGCATATTGTCGCCGTGGCATCCACCCGCCGCCGCGACGCGCTGGCCGGTGCCGACGTCGGGATCGGTGTGATCGAGGATGTGGGCACGATGCCATGGGGTGCGCACGTTGTATGCCCCGACCTCGCGCGCGCATGCGTATTGCTGGAGTCGGTACCTGTCGCTCGCCGGGTCAGCCGACAGTGCGCCACGATGGCCGTCGCCGGTTCCTCTGTGGGCGCGCTGCTCGGCGCGCTGGGTCCGGCTCGCTCGGCGCCACTACGCGCCGGTTTCCCCGTTCAGCTTGCTGCGTTGTTCGCGCTCGGTGTGGGGACGTGGTTGGGCACGGCACCAGGGCGCCTCCCCGGCCCGACGTCGGCGGACCGCACTCCGTGGCATGCGATGTCACGGAGCTCGGTCCTGGCGCGCTTGGCGAGCACGCGGGACGGTCTGGACGAGGCCGAACATGAGCGCCGGCAACGTGTCCAGCACGCCGAGACCCAGCCGGCCGAAGTCGGGCTGGCAAGGGCCTCGGTGGACGAGCTGGCGAGCCCGCTCACCCCGGCGCTCGCGGTCGGCGCCGGCGTGTCCGCCAGCCTTGGCTCCATTATGGACGCGGTGATGATCGTCGGCGTGCTCGGCCTGAACGCGTTGATCGGCGGTGTGCAGCGGCTCGGCACCAACCGCGAGCTGGGCCGGTTGGTGGAGACCAGCGCGCTGCGGGTGCGGGTTCGGCGCGGTGGGACCAAGCGGGTCGAGCGCGCCGACGACCTGGTGCCCGGTGACGTGATCGAGCTGCACGCCGGCGACGCTGTGCCCGCCGACTGCCGGGTGCTGGAGGCTACCGCGCTCGAGGTCGATGAGTCGAGTCTGACCGGTGAATCTCAACCGGTGATCAAGACAGCCCGGGCGACTGCGGCCCCGGCGGTCGCCGACCGGCTGTCGATGCTGTATCAGAACACGGTCATCGCGGCCGGGCGGGCGGTGGGCGTGGTCGTCGCCACCGGCGAGCGCACCGAGATCGGACGTACCACCCGGACCACCGGTGAGGCGGCCGCCGAGACCGGAGTCGCGGCGAGGCTTCATGCGTTGACCAGAATCACGCTGCCGGTGACCCTCGGCGCCAGCGCGGTGCTGATGATCTCCGACCTCGTGCGCGGGCGGGGAATCAGCCAGGCGCTGGGTCGTGCCGTCGGGCTCTCGGTCGCCGCAGTGCCCGAAGGACTGCCGTTCGTGGCGACCGTGGCCGAACTCGCGTCCGCCCGGCGCCTGTCCCGTCGCGGTGTGCTGGCCCGCAACCCGTCGACGATCGAGGCTCTCGCACGGATCGACGTACTCTGCTTCGACAAGACCGGGACTCTCACCGAGGGACGCATCACACTGCGGCTGGTGTCCGACGGCCGCAATGAACGGTCCGTCTCGGATCTCACGCCGTCGCTTCGCGAGACGCTCACTGTCGGGGTCCGCGCGAGCCCGTGGCACGAACGTGACCATCCGCTGCCCCACCCAACCGATCGGGCCGTGCTGGACGGTGCCGCCGCGCTCGCGATCGCCCCCGGCGACGGGCTGGGCGGCGTGGAATGGGTCGACGAGCTGCGCTTCGAGCCGTCCCGTGGTTATCACGCCGTGCTGGCCCGAAGTCCCCACAGCATGCTGGTGAGCGTCAAGGGCGCACCGGAGGTCGTACTCGCCCGCTGTGCCCAGTGGCGGCGGCCAGGCGGGCCCGTCCCGTTCGACGCCGCCTCGCGCCGTGAGGTGGACGCGGCGATCGACCGGTTGGCGCGCAAGGGTTATCGGGTTCTCGCGGTCGCGGAACGCGCTGTTTCCGGTAGGGCGGAGCTCGACGATTCCCGCGTCGACGGACTCGATTTCTGTGGCCTGCTCGCCCTCGCGGATCCGGTCCGGCCCACCGCGGCGGACGCAGTGAGCACATTGCGCCGCGCCGGCGTCGATATCGTCATGATCACCGGCGACCACCCGAGCACCGCGGAAGCCATCGCGGCCGAACTCGGTGTGCTGGACGGAAGATTGATGACCGGCGCCGAGTTGGACGCCGTCAACGACGACGAACTCGCCGACCGCGTACGAGGAACCACGGTCTTCGCGCGGGTCAGTCCCGCGCAGAAGGCCCGGATCGTGCGCTACCTCCGCCGCGCCGACCGAGTCGTCGCGATGACCGGAGACGGCGCCAACGATGTGCCCGCCATCCGCCTGGCCCATGTGGGGATCGCACTCGGCTCTCAGGCGACCCCCGCCGCGCGCCAGGCAGCAGACCTCGTCGTGACGGATGACCGGATCGAGACCATCACCGACGCGATCGTCGAAGGCAGGGCAATGTGGACCTCGGTGCGCGACGCGCTGTCGATCCTGCTCGGCGGAAACCTCGGCGAGATCGCGTTCACCCTGGCCGCCGGCCTGCTCAGCACCCGGGACGCACTGAACGCACGCCAACTGTTGCTGATCAATCTGCTCACCGACGTCCTGCCGGCGATGGCGATCGCGGTGCGCCCACCGCCCCGAGTGACACCCGAATCGCTCCTCGCCGAAGGCCCCGAAGCCTCACTCGGCACGACCCTCAACCGCGCCATCGCCACCCGGGCCGCCACCACCTCGGCGGCCGCGATCACCGGCTGGCTGCTCGCCCGGCCGGTCAGCACCCCGGCACAAGCCAGCACGACCGGGCTGGTAGCACTGGTCGGCGCGCAACTCGGACAGACCATCGCCGTGCGCGGGCGAACGACACTGGTCGTCGCGGCCGCAGCGGGCTCGCTGGCGATGCTGGCCGTCATTGTGCAGGTTCCCGGATTGAGCCAGTTCTTCGGCTGCCGACCGCTGCTGCCGCACCAGTGGGGCATCGCCCTCGCCGCGGCCACTGCGGCCACCGCAGTCGAATTCCTCGGCCGGGCATGGAAGCCCCCCTCAGTTCACCAAACCGTCACCCCACGTCCCACTCGGAACGTACCCGCGTGAGGCACAGTGCCATGGCCAACCGAACGCTCCCCCGAACGGACACCACCATGGCTGACTTCCTCGCAACCGTTCTCGCCAAGATCGGCGCGAACCTGCTCGAAACGCTGGTCCTGCGGATCGTGCAAGCCTTGTTCACCAGGGCTTTCACCGCCCCCACCCCCGCCTGAGAGACGACACCCGGTGATCTCGTGTCCCCCGCGCGAGCCATCCCTGCGCCTGTCGGAAACGTCGTCCGTACAGGTCGTTCCTGAAGGAATGGGGCCGGTCAAGGGGTGCTGCTGGCCTTGTTGTGTTCTCTCCGCCGGGTTGTGGGTGCGCCGATATGAGGCGTCCGGGGCAAGGTTCGGTACTTGTGGTGTATATACACCGGACACCCCACGTCGAGCACGAAGCCGGTAGAACCGCGTCGCTGCGGCCGGTGCCCGCCTGCGGTCTTCAGGCCGGTGTCGCTGTGGTCGACGTGCGGACCGCGCCGAGCAGCCGACGCAACCCGCACGTGGCCCGCGACCAGATCGCACATTAGCTCCCTCGCACGAAAGAGATCCGTCACATCCGCCGCTGTCGAGGAGTGAAGATGGCGGGACAGACGTAAGGCTGTGCTGGAGTCAACCTCGACGAGTGGCGCACTGAGATCCCGCTGATCGAGCAATGGTTTGCCACGATCGGCGACAAGCTCACCAGCTCACTGCAGACGAACTCGAGGCCCCGGCGTAGCAAATGTTGGCGATGAGACCGAGGCTCTCCGCGCCGTGCTCTCCGACGTCTGCCAGAGCCACGGCGATGACCCGCGGAGACCGCGGTCAACGCGTACTTCGGTATCCAATTAGGTAGTTGTCACGGTGTGCTGAGTCCTTGCTGAATCCACTCTGGTGGAAGCCAGTGAAGAGTCTGCTCGAGGCGAGGCGAGGCGATCACGATCTCAGTCACCAGCATCCGCGCAGCTGCGGAGCAGTCGACGCTGTGCTTGACCGCGAAGACCGCGACGAGGAACTCGGACGGCTGTCTGTTCATGAACGGCTCTCGTGCCCGGTGCACCGCAGGTGGGTTCACCAGTGCATCAGCTCGCACTGCACGCCATCCCGCTGACTGGGCACCGCTGGTGTCGCCGGTGTGAGCGTGCGCAGCTGATCGTGGTTGACGAGGTCAACAGGACGGACGGTGTCGATGCCGTGTCCGCGTTGCGGTGCGGTTCCAACCACGCTGGCCAGCCGGTAGATCGTGCGGATGTGCCGGGCCAGCCTGGCCGCATGGCAGTTGCTTCGCGACTGGCGCGCGGACTCGAAAGCAGCCTGGTGAACAGAGCCAGCCAACGAAGTCTGCCCTGTTCACTGGGTATCCAGCAGGTGCCGCCAGTTGATCACCCTTGGCCGGGGCAGCGGGCGGAGGAAATCGATTTCTATTCCGTGAATCGGAGGATCAGTGTTCGTATGCGCTGGGTCTGTGTCTGACGGTGATGCACCGGGAGGGGAGGGAGACCGGCGGCTGGTCTACCGGC
>JOAA01000081.1 GCA_000720375.1 Rhodococcus rhodnii
ACACCCACCCACGGCCGTTCCTGTGGACCAAGACCGCCGAAGAGATCCTGGAATCACTCGCCCGATTTTGCAGGCGAATTTCCGGCGCAGGACACTAGTGCTGTGACCGGATACGTTCGCCGGGGTGTCAGGCCGCTTTGGTGATGGGTCGGCCGCCCCAACGGATGCCTTTCTCGCTGCGGATGCGGGCGCGTTCGCGGCGTTGTGCGGCCAGCACCTCGGGGTGGCGGGCGTTGGCGTTGCGCCAGCCCAGGTAGGCGTGCAGTGCGCGGGTGTGCACGGTGTGGTTCGGGTGCTGGGAGTTGGCCGGCCAGGGTGAACTGCCGCAGCGGCCCGAAGTGGGCCTCGATCGGGTTGGCCCAGGAGGCGTTGGTCCAGGGTGAAACACAACCGGACCTTGTTGCGCCTGGCTCACCGGCGAATCGCGGATCCGGTGTGGGCGGAGAGGTTGTCCAGGATCACGTAGATCGGAACGCCGTCCGGCCGGGTAGCGCGGATCGACTTCAACGCTGCCAGGGTGTTGGTCGTGGCTTAGCGCTGATTGGTTCACGCCCCACAGCCGGTCCTCCACCGATCGAGTAGCAGCCATGGAAATACGTGACACCGTGAGTGCGGTGATAGGTCGCCGCCACCCGATCGGGCCGGCCTTGCCGAGCCCCGCAGGCACCGGCGGTCGGGCGAATGCCCAGCGGACCGGACTCGTTGAAGGCGAAGGCGCGATCCGGGAAGTTGTCGATCACGTGCTCGATGCGGTCGAGCTTGACATCCCGATCGGGATCGGTGGATTCCTTCCTAGGAGCTGACCAGGAATTGAAAACGACGTAGAATCTCCACGCGGGCCGTGGGACTAGTTCACCGTCTCCTGACCATTCACACGCTGGACGTCCTACCGGAAATAAACCTGAAAGAAGCAGTCGAAAAGTTTAGGCTGTGCAGCCAGGGAAACCGTAAGCCGACCCAGTGGCGCCTTGTGGTCAATGTCGGGCTTCAGACAGTTCGTACACACCGCAGAACCGTGATGTGTCACTGTGGCACACCTGGCCTGTCAAAGGTGGGTTGTTCACATCGGTCCGCCAGCGTGCACACGGTCGCTCAATGACGACAGCAATGAGCATGTGGCTCTGCAGCCGAGCGTCGCCTACGCCGCCGAGTTCTTCCGCTGGTTTTCCGAAGAGGCGGTCCGCGTCGACGGTGGGATGGCGACCGCCCCGGACGGCAAGAACCGCCTCATGGTGCTGCGCCAGCCCCGTCGGCCCCTGTCTGCTGATCACGCCGTGGAACTTCCCGCTGGCCATGGGTACCCGCAAGATCGGCCCAGCCGCCGCCGGGTGCACCATGGTCCTCAAGCCCGCCCCGCAGACCCCGCTGTCCAGCCTCGCCCTCGCCGCGATCCTCACCGAGGCCGGGCTGCCCGACGGCGTCCTCAACGTGGTCACCACCTCGGACGCGGCTGGGGTCGTCGAGCCGCTGCTGCGCGGCGGAGCAATCCGCAAGCTCTCCTTCACCGGCTCCACCCAGGTCGGCAAGATCCTGCTCGCCCAGTGCGCCGATGCGGTCGTGCGCCCGTCCATGGAACTGGGTGGCACCCCCGTCATCGTCTTCGACGACGCCGATCTGGACGTGGCGGTCGAAGGCACGATGCTGGCGAAGATGCGCAACATGGGCGAGGCCTGCGCCGCCGCCAACCGCATCTACGTCCACCGCTCGCTCGCCGGGGAGTTCGCCGCGCGCCTGGCCGACCGCATGGCCGCCCTCACCGTCGGCGACGGCACCGAACCCGGCACGGACGTCGGTCCCCTCATCGACGAGGCAGATCGCCGCAAGGTCTTGCCCGGCGGATGGTGGGCGAACTGCTGGAGTTCGCGAAGGCGGACAGTGGCTATCGAGCGGTTTACCTGCATACGAATCCGGACTCTCCCGGCGCGACGCAGCTGTGGCGGTCACTGGGCAAAGTGGTATGCGACGAGCGCTCGGAAGTGCCTGGTGGCGGGAGCGGGGTCGTGCACTTCGAGATTCCGTTGAACTGACGGAATTCCTGCCGCACCGGCCGTATTGGGCGCGCTCCGCTTTCTGTTCCGCGACCGCGACAAGAAGTACTCGACAGCGTTCGATGCTGTCTTCCGAGCCGAAGACATAGACATCCTGACCAGCGCACCCCAGGCGCCACGGATGAACGCGCATTGCGAACGGGTTATCAGGACACTCCGCAACGAGGTGTGCGACCACATCCTGATCCTCAACGAGGCACACGCCCGAGACGTCCTCGCCGAGTACCAACAGCACTACAACCACCACCGACCGCACCAAGCCCGACACCAACAACCACCCGAACCTCATCCACATCCCGACCGAACGCATGGAGGCGACGCCCGCACATTGCTACGCAGCCGCATCCTCAATGGACTCATCAACGAGTACTGATACGTGGCTTGACCTGCAGCGATGGCTTTTCGAGCGGCACACGCTCTACGATCCCCATGCCAGCCCCAACACCCACCAATTCGGCGGCAATACCGACATGGTGACCGCCCATCAGCCCCTGTTGCGGCGTACGGTCACCCAGGCGGCGATCTGCGCGCGTGAGGTGAACCCGAGCTTCTGCAGGATGCGCTCCACGTGCCCCTCGGCGGTACGGCGGGCGATCACCAGGCGGGCCGCGATCTCCTTGTTGGACAAGCCGTCCGCGATGAGCTCGGCGACCTGCTGTTCGCGGCGGGTCAGCGGGGCCGACGCGTCCTCGCGCGGTGGTGGCGTGGTGTCTCGCCGCTCTTCGAGGGCGTAGGTGAGCATGTCGTCGAGTGCAAGGCTCTGGCCGTTGCCGAAGGCGTCAGCGAAGGCCGCGTCACCGAGGGCGTCGCGGATCTGCCGTTCGCACGCGTCGTGGTGGCCGACCAGATGCCGGTACGAGGCTATCGAGGCGCCTACGTCGCTCCAGAGCGCGTTGGCAGCGCCCAGCAGGATGGCGACCCGCTGGTGGCGTTGTTGGTCGGCCGTGATCCAGGCCAACAACTCCAGGCACAGCGCCATGCCGTATCGGTCGTCCGATCCGCATGTTTGTTTGAGTCGCAGGCACTCCAGGTTCTGCTCGGTGGCCTGGCGAAGGTCTCCGCGGAGCCAGGCGATGAGGGCACCCACCCGTAGCGCGAAGGACCGGTCGAGGCCTTCGCCTCGGGGTTCGACGATCGCCAGCATCTCCTGAACGCAGGCACTGGCCCGCTCGTAGTCACCGGCCAGCGCGGCCGCCGACCCCAACGTGAGCAGCACGTTGAAGCGCAGGTCAAGGCCAGGGTCGAGGTCGCGGTCCGGCACCCCGGACAGGGTCGTCCAGGCTCTGCTGAGGGTCTCGATCGCGACAGCCAGATCGTCGGCGTGCAGTGCTGCCAGCCCTCGAAGAAAGGCGGCGTAGGCGAGTACGACAGAGGCGTCCAGGTGTCGGGCCAGTTCCTCGGTCTGGTCCAGCAGCCGCATCCCGGCGGCGGTGTCGCCCTGCCAGAACGCGAGTTGACTGTTGACCATGAGTGCCCTCGCGCGCAGGGCTGTCGGAGCGGTGGTCTGGGCGAGCGCGCGGTCCAGCCAGCGCCGGCCTTCGCTGAACAGACCTCTGGCGCGCCAGGAGAGCCGCGGCAGGGTCACTGCGAGGCGCAGCGCGGTCTCGGCCTCACCGGGTTCGGTCAGGCAGAACTCCATCGCCGCCCGCAGGTTGGGCTGTTCGCGGCCAAGGCGGGCCAGCCAGTACCCGTGCTGGTCGCTGATCCCCACGGCGCGGGCGCGGTCCAGCAGCGCTGGTACCAGTCGCGGTGCCGGCGGCGCAGCACTGCGTCCTCGCCGGCCTCGCGTAGTTTGTCCTGCCCGTATTCCCGGATCGTCTGCAGCATCCGGTACCGGGCCGACCGGCCGTGGACGTCGTCGCGGTCCAGGATCGACGAGTCCAGCGCACGGCCGGCCTCACCGAAATCACCGTGGAATGACCCGACCAGCAGAACACCAACGCGACAACGCGAACACCACCGCCCCGCCGGCGTTGCCAGCGTTGCCGGCGGGGCTTCTGTATGCCCGAAGAACATCGTCACGATCAACGAGGCCGTCGTCCTCATCTCCAGCGAGTCGGTCAACAGCTCGCTCGGAACGCAAGGAAGGTGCCGGGGGAAGGTTTCTCTCATGGCCGAGGGTCACGGTGAGCACGCCAGGAATGACTTCGACCTGGCCTCATGAGCCGATCGTCTGGCCCGTGCTCATCGCCTCGTCTCGTATCGTGTCAGCACCACGCCGCCGGGAAACGTCCGGGTCTCCACCAGGGTCAGGTTCACCCAGCTGTCGAGCGCGGTGAAGAACGGCGTGCCGCCGCCCACCAAGACCGGCGCGGTGACCAGCACGTACTCGTCGATCAGCCCAGCCCGCATGGCCGCACCGGCCAGCGTCGCGCCGACGATGTCCATCGGGCCCGCGTCCTCGGCCTTGAGCCGGGTGATCTCGGCGACCGCGTGTCCCGCCAGCGGCGCGCGAACTCGATCTCCGCCGGGGTGGCGCCGGGCTGCAGGTCGGCGGTCGGCCAGTGGGAACTCATCGCCTCCCACAGCTTGCGCCCATACAGCGCCAAGCCCGTCGCCGCCACCCGGTCAGACCACCACTGGAACAGCTCATCGCTCGGCGACGAGTCCGGTCCCTCACCCCCACTCCAGCTGAGGTCGTCGCCAGGCGCGGCGATATAGCCGTCCAGGGTCACATTCATGCCGAAGATCAGTTTCCGCATGGCGTCAGCCTCCTGTGAGTCGATCTCACACGTACAGACGGGCGCGGCGCGAAAACCTAATCGGTGCGCGATCTGCGTCCGCAGGTAGGTCCTTGGAGGCTTGATCAACGAGTACGAGCCCGCAGCAGCTTGACGCCCAGGTCAGCGCCATGGTGCAAGATTTTGGAACCCCACAGGCCCAGGTACGGGACAGCCCGCTGGTCATCTTGTCAAGATCGAGAAGCGGCATTCGGAACCCTCCGAGTCAAGGAGTCGCTGAGCGGCGTGCTTGACCTCGAAGAAACCGACCAAGATCATAAAAAGAGGGTCCTCACAGGCTCTGACCTGCAAGGACCCTCTCGACCGTCGGGACGACAGGATTTGAACCTGCGACCCCTTGACCCCCACGTCAAGTGCTGCGCTCAAAGGACCACTAGGCCAGGGTGAACTTCACCGGCAGTGCCGACAGGCCGCGAAACAGCGGCGACGGCCGCCATGTCAGCGCGTCGGCTGGCACCGTCAGAACTACGTCCGGGAGCCGGTCGAGCAGGACCTCGATCGCGGCCTCGGCGATGACCTTCGCGATCTCCTGGGCCGCGTACGGACACCGGTGTTCGCCATAGCTGAAAGACATGTACGCCTGGTTGCCGATCGACGTCTGAGGATCCGGTCGTACGAGCGGATCATGGTTGGCCGCGGCAAGACCGAGGATGAGCAAGTCGCCCTTGCGGATCTGCCGATCGCCCAACCGGAGGTCGCGGACGGCGAACCGGCCCGGGAAGTTCTGGGTGGGCGTGTCCTCCCAGAGCACCTCGTTCAGCGCCTGGCCGACGCTCTGGCGTCCGCCGGACAAGGTCATCGCGAAGCGGTCGTCGGTGAGCATCAGCCGCAGGGTGTTGCCGATCCAGTAGGCGGTGGGCAACTGCCCTGCGTTCATCAAGTGGAGCAGATCCTCGGTGATCTCCTCGTCGGCGAGCGTGGCCGGGTGGGCCAGTAGCCGCGACGTGACGTCACGGGCAGGGTTCTCCCGTTTGGACTCGACCAGTCGCCGCACCTTCTCCCGGACGCGCGTGTAGGCGTCATTCGCGCCCTCGCCGGCGGCGTGCGTCTTGTTGACCTCACGGACCAGGTCGGCGGTCTCCATGTCCGGCACGCCTATCATCCGGGCGACGACGGGCAGCGGTACTCCATCGGCGTACTGGGTGATCAGGTCCGCTTCACCGGCTCCGGCGAACGTGTCGATGAGCCGATCGGCGACCTGCTGGGCCTGCGCTCTCAAGGCGAACTGGTCGACATCGGCGAGTGCGTCATCGAGCGCTTCGGCACGCCGCCGGTGCTCGGCGCCCTCGGCGAACATCATGGTGGGCTGATACCCGATGAGCGGGAGCAACGGCCAGTCGGGTGGGATGCGATCCCAGGCGTTCCAGCGCCGTGAGTCACGCCCGAAAATCTCCGGATTGCTCACGACGTATTGCACCTCGCGGTAGCCCAGTACCAGCCACGCGGGCACGTCGCTGTCGAGCAGGACCGGGGCTACCGGCCCGTGCGCACGCCGCATCTCCGCATAGAGATCTGCGGATTTCCGCTGGAACTGCGGCCCGTATAGCGGTACCCGGGACTCGGCGAATGGATCGCATGATGATTGCGGGTTCGTCATGGTGCACTCCTTGCATTACCGGAGGAATCTGTGACACGGATCCAGACGGCGGCGAAGGTGACAGGCATCCGGTCAGGACGCGCATCCCACCATCGACGGCCACCCGACCAGCGAGTCCGGCGGCACCATCGGGCTTGACCCGCTTGCACGCCCTAGTTGACGGAATGAGATAGCTTATTTTTCTTAAGTGCCCTGTAAATCCACGACCTACAAAGACGTTACTCGACGTGTATTTGTTGTCTATTTCGACTCCTTAGATGGCCCGACGTTGGGAGATTTGACAGAGTCGAACCAGGTTACACGACGTTGACATCGTTGCGGGGACTTCTCTCGCACTCCCCAGTTGAGGTAAACAGGGTTATCAATGCGCGCGGACCACCAGGCGAGTCAGCTGCGACGGTGGATCGAACAATGTTAGAAGCAAGCTCTATCGACAGACAAATTGCCACCATCGCAAGTGAATATTCTACTGGCACTACTTCGATTTTCTCAGAAGGAATCCGAGTCGGGTTGAACTCGACGGCGCATACCACTCCTGCCCTACGCCCCGGTGACGTGCGCGGGAGCGAATTTGACCGGGAGGGCGGTCAGGCCGCGCATCCATACGGACGGCCGCCATACAAGTGCGTTGGCGGCCACCGCCAACCTCACGTCCGGAAGCCGGTCGAGCAGCACCTCAACAGCGGCATGGGCGATGATCTCGGCGAGCTCTCGCGCCGGGTAGGGGCAACCATGCTCACCGTGGCTGAAGGACATGTGCGCGTTGTTGCCGCCGGTACCGGCGAAGGAGCCCGGCTGCACCTGAGGGTCGGTGTTCGCGGCAGCGTAGCTGAGGACGAGGAGGTCACCGGTCTGGATGCGCTGACCCCCCAAGTGGGTGTCCCGGGCGGCCCAGCGCGCCGCGAAGTTCTGTGTCGGCGTGTCGGCCCAGAGCACTTCGTTCAACGCCTGGCCGACACTGCCGCGGCCGCCTGACAGGGTCACGGCGAACCGGTTGTCGGTCAGCATCAGCCGGAGAGTGTTGCCGATCCAGTCGGCCGTGGGCTGCTGACCGGCGAACAGCACTATGGACAGGTCCGGGACGATCTCGTCGTCGGTGAGCTTCTCGGGGTGCGCCAGCAGGCGGGAGGGCACGTCCGGAGCGGGATTTTCGCGCCTGCGGTCAAGCAGTCGTCGCAACCCGATGAATATCCGCTGGTGGGCCTCGACGGCGCCTTCGCGGCTGTCAAGCGTGATGTACATGTCTCGCATCAGGTCCGACGCCTCGGATTCGGGCAGACCGAGCATCCAGGCGAGGGCCAGCAGGGGAATCGGCCGGGCGTACTGGTTGACCAGGTCGGCCTCGCCGCTGCCGGCGAACGTGTCGATCAGCTTGTCGGCGATCCGCTCGCAGTGGTTCCTCAGTTCGAACTGGTCGACAGCGGCCAGGACGTCACTGATGGCTCCGGCACGCCGCTGGTGCTCCTCCCCCTCGGCGAACATCGCGGTCGGCTGGAAGCCCACGATCGGTATCAGCGGCGAGTCTGGCGGGATGCGGTCCCAGGCGTTCCAGCGGCGGGAGTCGCGGGCGTACAGCTGGGGATTGCTGGTGACCTCGTGCAGCTCGCGGTATCCGAGTACCAGCCACGCGGGCACGTCGCCCTCGAGCAGAACCGGGGCAATCGGTCCGTGTTGTCGTCTCATGTCCCGGTACAGCTGGGCCGGGTTGTTCTGCAACCGCGGCCCGTACAACGGCGTGGCGTGCTGGTGGGCGAGGCACTGAGGTGGCGGCGACGCGGTGGATGGCCCTGGGGTGTCGGGTGCGGGGTGGGGGGTGGTCATGGCGTGGTCTCCCGTACGGAGGACAGGGCGAAGAGGTGGTTGACGAGGGTGAGTAGGACGGCCTTGCTGGAGTCACGCTGGCGAGCGTCGCAGTCGATCAGCGGAACGTCGGCGGACAGGTCGAGTGCCTGCCGTACCTGTTCCAGGGTGTGCTCCGGCCGGCCGAAGTTGTTGCGGGCGACGATGAAGGGCATCCCGTGGTGTTCGAGGCGGTCGATGGAGTACCAGGAGTCGGCCAGCCGGCGGGTGTCCACCAGCACGACGGCGCCCAGGGTTCCTGAGAACAGGCGATCCCAGAGGAACCAGAACCGCTCTTGGCCCGGTGCGCCGAACAGGTACAGCACCATGTGCTCGTTCAGGCTGATCCGGCCGAAGTCGAACGCGACCGTGGTCGTGGTCTTGCCATGCGAGCCGCCGTCGTCGATCCCGATGCCCGCCTGCGTCATGGTCTCCTCCGTGCTCAGCGGGCGGATCTCGCTGACGGAGCGGACCATGGTCGTCTTGCCCACACCGAACCCACCGACGATCACGATCTTGAGCCCGTCCCTGGCGGTGCTCGGCAGCGGAGTACGGGCGGCTTGTTCAGAGCTTCTGAAGTCCAACGAGCACCTGCTTCAGGGTTTCGAGATCGGGCAGTTGGGTCTTGACGGGAGCCGAAGACGGATGGCGGGCGGTGATCCGGCCCATGTCGAGCAGGTCACACAACAGGATCTTCACCACACTCACCGGAAGACCCAGATCCGAGGAGACCTCCACCACCGCCGTCGGGTAACGGCACATTCGCAGGATCTTGACGTGCTCGGACTGCATGCCCGGGACCGGCTCGCATTCGCTGACGATCAGCGTGACAAGGTCCAGGGCACTCTCGTTCGCGCGGCTCCGCCCGCCGGTGACGGTGTACAGCCGGTCTGGGTCCTCGCTGTGCAGGTGTCCCCAGGTCATGCCATCTGGCCGCTGTGTTGCGGTTTGCTGTGTTGCGGTTGGCGGGGCGGGGCGGTCAGATACTCGCCGATCTGCTCGACCAGCTCGTTCATGTTGTGGCCGATGACGCCGACGTCGGAATCGTCGCTGGCCAGGACGGCCAGATGGGCTCCTTCGCCGGCTTCCACGATGAACAGCAGCCCACCGTGGAACTCCGTCATGGACTGGCGGACGCCGCCAGTACCGTCGCCGAACTCGACGGACGTGCCGTACGCCAGACTCTGGATGCCCGAGGCGATGGCGGCCAACTGGTCGGCCTGGTCCACCGTGAGCCCACGGGTATGGCAAAGCTTGAGGCCGTCTTTCGACAGCACCAAGGCATGCCGGGTTCCCGGCGTCTTGTCCAAAAGGTTCTCCAGCAACCAGTCGAGGTCACGATCTGTTGTGTCCATCGGGATCCCGGGGTCGCGCTCCGGGCACTGCTGCCGCAGGGCGCACCCCTTGCCTCCAATCTGTTGTGGTCCGGTGCCCTGCTTCGAATCCAGGGGTGGTCACCGGCTGTCGTGGTCCGAGCGAGAAGTACTGCTGTCCGTGCGACTGCCCCGGCTGGCCTCGCGGAAAGCGCCGAATTTCGCCCCGGCATCGGAGCGGGGCAGCGAGGGCTTCGTCGCCGGCGAGGCCACAGCCAGGGGTGCCGCCGCCAGCGTGTGCCCACGACGCCGCTGCGGCAGCACGGGCAGCCCACTCTCCACAGCAGACGCAGCCTCAGCACCCGCAGCACTCGCAGCATGCGCGGCAGCTGCGCGGTCGCTGGCGGACAGAGTGCGCACACCCGCCGAGCGCGGCGCGACCGATACAGAATCCTGCTCGGACTGAGTGATCAATTGCCGTGGGAGCATGACCACCACTCCGGTGCCTCCCCGCGCGGACGGCCTGAAGTGAACGCTCAGGCCGTGTTTGCGCGCCAGGCAACCCACCACCGCCAGACCCAGCCGAGTACCGGACAGCGTGGTCAGATCCAGCGGCTCGGAGGAAACCGCCCGCTCAGCACGCCCCAGTGCCGCGGGGCTCATGACGAGGCCGCTGTCCTCGATCGTGACCACGACACCCGCGTGTACCTCTTCCACATACACGTGCACCTCCTCCGACGGAGGCGAAAAACTGGTGGCGTTGTCCATCAGTTCGGCGAGGGCGTGCATGACACCTTCGGCTGCGTACCCCGCGACCGCGACAGTGCTGGTCGAGTGCACCCGCACCCGCTGGTAGGCGCTGATGCGCCCCATCGCTCCACGCAGGATGCTTTCCATCACGATCGGCTTGATCCAGCGCCGACCAGAGCGTGCTCCGGTCAGCACCGCGATGCTGTCCGCCAGCCGGCCAGCCTGCGCGGTGCTGTGGTCCAGCTTGAGCAGGTCACCCAGGACATTTTCGTCATATCGGCCCTCCATCTCCCGCAGGTCGGCGAGCATGCTGGTAGCCAGTGCCTGGACGCGGCCCGCGGCGTTCGCACAGGCCGCCATCGTGGCCGCGCGCATGCGTTCCCCTCTGTTGATCTCCTGTGCCAGCGTCCACAGCAGGCGTTGAAGGACACCGTCAACGGGGTGCGGCACCTCGGCAAGCGCGGTGTCCACCGACGCCCCATTACGCACACGCTGGACCACAGCAGGCAGCGTGTCGTCAGCAAGCTGAGCGACCTCCGCGTTCAACACCGCGATACGGCCGCGGAAGTGGCGCGTCGCCTGCACGCTGTACGCCGCGACCGTGACCGCTACACACACCACAACAGCAGCCGCCCCGCCGTACCAGGCCACGAACGTCCGCCCTGCCGCGGGCACCTCGGCTGTCACCCACACCCACACACCACTGGTGATGACAATTGCAGCCAGTAGAACGAACAGGGCTCGACCCATCGGCGGGTGATCTGCATGATGGTGAACGGGAATGTGCAGTGACATCGATCAGGTCCTTGTGGGCGGTCGGAGACAGAGGGGGCAGGGGCATGCGGGGCCAAATCCCGCCGCGCGGCGAGACCCGGATGTCGAGCTGCGGGTCGCCGGAAGCACGCCGAATGCCAGCGCGGGCTCGTACAACATGGCATGGATGAAAACCAGACCCCGGGATTCGGTATTCACCGAATCTTGACAGGCGAGCGGCGGCGCAGGACAGAGTCGAAGGGCCCTTGTTGAATCAGACGTTCAAGCTCCTTGATTTCGATTCCTCGCTTCTTCCGCGACGATCGCCCTGCCAATGCCAGGACGGCGTATCGGGGACCTGCGTCGCTTACGGGATGGAGATCCTAGCGTCACTTTTCCCGGTCCGTAAGGCGACTCTCCGAGTGTCGCCAGGAATTTCGACCAGCGGCGAGTCCGTACCGGTGAGAACGATTGCGATGTCAAGCATTCGCCAGTCCTCAATGATTCCGGAAAGACAATCCCCAACTGGCGACAAACGCGAATACCGGTCATATATGAGGGATTTTGATCATCCCATCTGCGGACTAATCGAGCTGCAGCCGCCCGCTTGTGGTACCTGACGATTCTTTGGGGCGGTCGAGCGCGCTACTTCCGACAGAACCTGAGCATGGTTCATTATGGCGGTGTGCGGTCATGGCCGGTCACCGCTCATCGGGCCACGCAAAGGCTGCCGCGCAAACGCCAAGCCGAGCGAGCCGCCATGAGCCCGCCAGCATGCTGCGCACAACGGACCAGCCTGGTCTCCGATGGCCGGACCGGCTACACCGCACAACGCACGACCAGACGCGGCGCCCGAGTCTGGCATCCACAAGTGGATCACGTTGCCGGCGAAGGCCTGCGCGCGAATCATGACAAAACCTCGATTCCGAAGACCGAAACAGTACTCTCCAGAGCACCAGCCGGAAACCTGATCCGTCGCCCGCTTTCGCGCTGATCGGAGCGCTGGACCTTGGTGCAGCAAGCACGGAATCCAATGAGGACTAGCCCGTCTCACTCCAACTCAGCCCGACGGGACATCCATACCGAGCGGTTCACGGCCGGATGCGTGACCAGCGGCTCTCGCAGACAGGCCACTGTGGACTTGCCGCGTGTAGCTGAGACCTACCAATCCACGCTGCTCGTGCACGTGCGGATACACGTGCACGAGCAGCAGCATAGCAGGCGCCCCAACGCGGATTCTGTTGAGGCGAACCACGTTATCGTCCGATACCGCTTGGAGCTGAAGGTGAGATCATGTCACGCACTCAGCAGCACGAACGATGTTCAATAGTCTCGAACGGGGCGACAGTCTGTTGCGAATCCTAAGTGGACGGTGGAACACACATACGCCTTCGTTCGGGTACGCGTGTCCATTGACTGCGTGTGTCTCGGTCTTGAGTGTCTCCAGCAGGCGGACGGTCGGTGTCAGCTCGGCGATCTCGCGCTCGCAGGACGGGCACACCTCGGCGTGCTCGCGGAACTCGGTGCTTTCCCGCTCGCAGAGCGCTTCGAGTAGGTAAGCGCCGACCGTGACGGTGCACGGGCATGCGTGTGCCATTGTTGCCTCCTCCCCCTTACCGTCACCCCGGTTGCCTCTGGGTTTCCCTGCTGTGTCGACAGTTCGTTGTGTGTCCTGTGTGGAATGAGGCGGACGGGCGGCGGCTGGGAGGGGAGGACAGCCGCCACCCGCCTTCGGGCGGCGACCCTGCGCAACG
>JOAA01000082.1 GCA_000720375.1 Rhodococcus rhodnii
ACTACGTTCCTCATCGGTCAAGACCACGGGCTCAAGTTTCGGCGTCGGCACCACCGCAGCATACCGACCAACAACGAATTATTGACTCAGGACACTAGCTGGGCCTTTACTGCCACACCTTGAGGGTACGCTCGTGGCGCCACCGGTTTACCTCTCACGTCATGGGCGCCAACACGCGACGTCGCGACCGCGTCGGAGTGACGAGGGCGACGTCGATCACCTCGCAGACGGGGCACCGAGAGCGCCCCTGCTTGTCCGGCTTGCGGCGCGGAATCCGGCTCGCGCGTGCCCACGTCCGCACCGTGTTCGCGCCCAAGTCACGGCCGAGCAGCTGCGGCAAGGCGCGGGCGATCTCCCGGCCGTGGCGAGCGTGCCGCGCGCGGCGTCGAGCAACTCGGCGCGTGTGCCTCGACGTCGTGGCGGGCGTCGCATTCGCGGCATCTCACGATCGCGCGTTGGGGACGCGCGTAGAGATCGGCGCCGCAGTCCGGGCACGGGCCGCTGTACACCGCGCCGGTGGGAGGTCGACGGCTCGACGAACGCGCTCGACGGCGTCGGTGATCTCGTCGACCAGTTCGCCGCCGGCCGGGTGATCCTCGATCCACGAGGGTGTCGGCGCAGCCAGTTCGCCATCTCGGGCATGGTGTCGTCGAGGCCGAACGGGTCGAGCACCCACTCGATCACTGGCTTACCGTCGAGCGTGATCTCGCCAGCGGAGACCTCGCGGTCCGGGCCGTCGGACTCCCACAGGTCCCGGACCCAGGTGGACAGTACGTTGCGCAAGTCGTCGCGTTCCTCGGCCGCGCCGAGGTTGTACGGCAGGCCCGGTCTCAGCCGGGCGGGAGCCGACCCGGTTGCCGGACCGGGTCCGCCGGGCGACCGTGTCGTCGAGGTCCTCAACCAGGTCGGGCAGCGCGCCGAGGTCGCCAGCGAGCCGCCCAAGCAGACCCAGCGCCGCCGTCACCACTGTCCGGATGGACTGTTCGGGCCAAGGCTTCGCTGACCTGATGGCCCAGTCACGGCCGTGGTGGTCGACGCGGAAGGGCGACCGGTGAACCTTGTCGCTACACCCGGCTCAGCGAGCCGCCAAGCAAGGACAGCATCGCCGGACAACCCGACCGCGGCGTTGTCCAGTGGGCCGGACCGTGGCCCACAACCGAAGCATGGTGGACAGACAAGAAACACGCCAGGGCACCCACATCCAACTCATCCTCACCGACGACGACCGAGGCGAGCTTGGAGTCCGCCCGCTGTCGGCGGGGACTGCCGATGGGTGACCGCACCGGTCAACAAACACCTGGAACCCGCCAGTTGTACCTGAAGGTCGCGCGTTGCGACTGGCAAGTACACGATCTCAGTGACAGTTGCCGCGGACATGTGACAAATAGCTGTTTCCCTCGGGCTCGCTTGAAAAGAGGGTCAGTGAACGCCAGGTGAAGAGCTATTTTTGTGTTCTTGACGTCAGCGACAGGTGTCGCTGACGAGGGGCCGCGTCGGTTGACCTACGACCCCGAGGTGGTCAGGGCCGCGCTCAAACGCCTGGACGCGGCTCAGACCCCTTGATCCGTTCGACGAGCTCGTCGCGGTACTCCCGCACCGCCTGAAACTCCGGTTCGTCGCCGGTCGCCCGCTTCAACGCGCCTTCCAGGATCTTCAGCCCCTGGCGTTCGTCGCCGCGCGCATCCGCCTGCCTCGCGGCGTTCTCCATGGCTTTGGCGAGCTTGGTCTGCGCCTCGGGTTCCTTGGCGGCCTTATGGATCCGGATCCAGTTGCCGCCCGGATCGACGACGGTGAACCCGGTGTACCGGTCGTTGCGCAGCCGCGGCCGGGTCATGCGCGGGATGCCGGAGATGAGCAGTTTTCCGTGCACGGACCGCATCCCCGCCGCGAAGGCCTCGAACAGCTCGCTGGTGTCCGGCACGATGACCAGGCACGTGCTGTACGACTGCGCCGGGTCGTAGTCGTCCATCCCGAAGAAATGCAGATTGAGGTCTTCCCGTCGTACCGCGATGTGCGGGTTCGGCCGCGTCTGCCGATAGGTGATCTCGAAGCCGAGCATCTGGTAGAACGACGCGATCTCGTCGATGGATGGACAGGGCAGGAGCGGAATGGTCAGTTCGTTCGCCACCGCCCGAAGCTAAGCTCGGACCTGCCGAAACGACACCGAGCTATTTGCTCATGCGAACAGCATTACAGCCCTCGGTTGAGCTGGGCCATGAGCTCCCGGCTTGTGGCGCGGGCGGCCTCCAGTTCGTCCGTGCGGTCAGCCAGTTGCCGCTTCAGGTCGGCGGCTTGCTGCTCGAGATGGGTGATCTGGCGTTGAAGTGCGTCGAGGTCGGTCGGAGCGCCGAGCCCGGTTTCTCGCCAAACGGTCTCGCCGAGGGCTTCGGACAGGCGTTTTTCCAGTTGGGTGACCCGTAGGGCTTGGCGCCGGTTGCGTTCTGCGGCATTGGCCAGTTCAGCCAGCAGTGATTCCCTGCTGACGATGTTGCCGTTGGTTGTGTCGGCTGTGTGGGCCGTTTGAGCGAGAATCGCGGCGTGGAGATCGTCGTGGCGATAGATGAAGCTGCGGTGGACTCGTGCTGCTCGGGCGACCGAAGAGACGCTGAAGTCTTCGCCTGCGGTGGCGAGTTTGTTGAGGGCTGTGAGGACGCGCTGACGGCGGGTGGCACTGTCCTGCCGGCGAGCTTCGACCAGAGCGGTGGAGGTGTCGGTCATGCGTTGCGCTCCAGGCGGGGATCGGATCGAGGTGGCGCGGTGCCAGGCATTCCCAGGTTCACGGCCTGGCGGACCTTGCGCAGCGCGCTCGTGGCGTCCTCCAGCACCGCCCGGTCTTCATCGGTGAGCTCGTCGACGGCCCGTTCGGTGAGGCGGATCAGCGCTCGCAGACGACTGATCTCCTCGTCCGACGGCGCGGCTTCGACCGCAGCCCAAGAATCCAGCTCCGTGGCGGCACGGATGCGTTCTTTATTGCGCAGCAGGGTGTGCAGGTAGTCCCGCAGCTCGGGCAGGTAGGAAGGATCGGTGCGGAAATGACCGCAGCCTAGGCACCGGAACCGGAACGGGCAGGCGTGGCCGCCGGCCTTGACGTTGGATGGTTCACTGCAGGTGCCGAAGGGAACCGTGACCGCGCCGACTCGCATCCTGGCGTGTTCATGGTCGAGTAGGGCTTTGGCTTCGGGCCAGACGCGGTTGCCGTGCCGATCGAGCTGGAATGCGACGACTTTGTCGACGGCACTGCGGAGCCGCTTTTCGGTTACGCGGTAATAGGTTTGAGTGGTTCCGATGTCTTCGTGTCCTAATAGGTCTCGAAGGACATCGGGTGGGGTTCCGGCGTCGGCGTGCCGTTGGGCGTAGCTGTGCCGGTAGGCGTAGAGCGTCACGATCGTCTTGTCGAACTCGGCGCCGTCGACCAGCAGCAGCGGAGGAATCTCGCTGACCCATTTGAGGTGCGCGTTGCTGCCAGCTTTTCGCTCAGGCTGCATGTGCCGTCCGGGTTGCGGTAGGGAGCCGGGAACAGTTTGAGTTTCACCAGCGGTGTGTCAGGGAACCGGTCACGAACTCGGCGTTGTTGATCTCGTAGGAGGGCCGCGGTGGTGTCCGTGATGGGGAGGCGTCGTTCCTCCCGGTTGTTCTTGAAGTCGGTATAGATCAGGACGTGCTTGCCGTCATCGTCGGTGTCCAGGCAGTTGAACCCGATCTGGAAGATCTCGTCCGGTCGGCGCCCGGTGTCCATGATGACCTCGACCGCGATGCGGAGATGGTGGCTGTTTGGCGATCCCAACTGCGGCAAGGCGTCATAGAGCTGCCGCATGACGGTCTGGGGCAGGGCGCGGCCCGGCCCCTCGCGGACGACTTCTGCGGGAAAGTCGGTCTTCCGCCGGAGGATGAAGGTGGCGGGAAGATCGGCGGCAGGCTCTCCAGGATGGGTAAGCCCCAGGTCGTGTATGTCGCGGAGGATCCCCGCGACGTCGCGGCAGATGGTGAGCCGCTTAGCTGCGCTGATCTCGTCGGTGTCTTGCAGGAAAGCCATGCGGTTGACATGCGGTTGAGGAAGTTTTCGATGTCGCGCCGCCCCAGACACGCCGGGGCGTGCCCGTGGTCTTCTCGCTGGGCGTCGAGGCTGTCGGACAGCCGCGCCAGACTCGAAATACGCGACCGAAGCGTGTCATTGACGTGTCGGCCTCGACGCCGAGGCAGATCCTCGGCAGCCCAACGCTTGGCCGCCTCCCGCAACCAGCGCTGCTTGATGCTGGTGAAGGGCAATTCGCCGCGGTGCCCGAAGACCCGCAGGTTCCAGACGTCCTTGCGCCGTTCCTGTTCGGGCGAACTCAGTGCGCAGCCCAGCGCGGTGAGCGTCGCGGTGAGGAGCTGCCCGGTGGTGCGGGAGGGTTGCGCGGGTAGCTCGAACACCGAAGCGACCGCGTGCTCGCGGACGTAGCGCACCAGGCTGCGCAACTGGCTCAGGTGCGTCGATATGCCCTGCCGACACCGAGATTGCAGCCCGAACAGCAGTTCCACGAGCACTCGCGGCGGCAGCCCGCGCATCTCGACCACATGCCCCGAGATGATCGGCCGAGTCCAGCGCGCCCATTCCTGCCGATCCGCGTTGGGCTGCTCTTCGCGGAAGAGGGCCCACTGCCTGCTGTGCGGCTGGCAGAAGACACTGTTGCCGGTGTTCCGACGCCGAGAACAGGCGCTTCCAAGGTCGCCGTGGGGCTTGACCCGCGGTTGGACGACGAACTCGCTGACCGGCAGGTGCTTGTAGCGGCGGTGATATTGGCTGTTGTGGTTGGAACACAGCCCGGTGTTCAACTGCCTGCGGACGCGAGAGCAGTTCGGAACCAGGCAGAGGGTTTCCTGGCCTTTTCGGTCAGAGCCCCGCGGCACCTGCATAAACGTGTCCAGCTCCAGATTGCTGGTGCGGAAGCGCTGGTTGCAGCCGGCGCACATACCTCTGGATTCTGTGCGGCCACCGCACTCGGGAACCTGGCAGATCCCACGGCTGAGCAAGAGATGGCCGGGCGGCGGGGCCAAAACCTCCGTCTCGCTGTTCCAGCCGGCCCCGGCGAGGAAACCGGGATCCAGCATCGCACCGATCCGCGCGACTACATCGTCCTGGGCCGGATCGAGGAGCGGCAGCGCGGCGGTCACCGACCTGCCCCCGGTCCCACCGGCCGGCCGACGCTCACCCGCTCGACAGCCTCGCGCAGGCGGTCAGGGGAAGGGTGTAGGTAAACCTGAGTCGAAGTGACCGACGCGTGCCGCAGAAGCTCCTGCGCCTCGTCCAGCGTGGCCCCGGCTTCCATCACGCTGCTTCCGAACGCATGGCGCAGCAGGTGTGGATGAATGATCCGGTCGAGCCCGGCGCGAACGGACAAGCGCTCGAGCAGTTCGTTGATCGCCCTCGGCGGCGTCGCCCTGCCGACCGGTTCCTTGAACAGGTTAACCAGCACGAATTGTCTCGATCCCGACGTTATCCGAAGAGCCCGGCAGATCCGCTGGGGCAGCAGGACAGGTGCACCGCTGCCATCGGGATAATTCCCTGCTTGCTCACAGGTTTTCGAGGAAGGCGAGGAGCTGGTCGGAAGGCTGGTATCGACCGGGCAGGAACGTGCGGCGGTGCGGCGCAATCCGGCCCGGGACAGCAGCAGCACGATCAACCGGTCCCGTGCCGGCCGGCAGGCCGCGAACAGGGCCACGATCTCCTCGTCGGTGGCGTGGTCCACCGCCGTCTTCGGTTCGTGCATGTGGACATCGGCTCCGTTGTCACCGGAGAGGGTGTCCGGGCCGGGGGTGCCGATGATCGTGCACCAAGGTTGTTTTGCACGGCGGTTTGTTCGCTGGCGGTGTTGTTGGTCGTGTTCGGGTCTGTCTGGGCGCCGGTCACGGAAGCGGTGTTGGTGATTGGGCTCTGCAACAAGGGTCACGGTCGCGCTACCTCCGTTGGGGAGCAAGACGAGCGAGCAGGTTGTCGTCCCACTTGGGGTGTACGAGCCTTGGCTAGTTGTGCTGCTGTCGTTGGTGGTTGACAGGTTGGGTGTCGGGTTGGGTCTTCTGTAGCAGCCTCTCATACGGGGTCTGGCCGGCGAGGCCGCCGTGGGGAC
>JOAA01000083.1 GCA_000720375.1 Rhodococcus rhodnii
GTCCTCAACGGCTCCGGCAGCGCAGGCGCCCAGGCCGTGCAGGACCCGGACAACGGTTCACCCGACAATCGATGGCGACTGGTACCCAACAGTTCCTGATTGCGTCTCATCGCGGACCGCCGGGCAAGGGCCCTGCTCAGCGGCCTGTCGGACACTCGCGACACCGACCAGTCCAGCGCCGAGCCAAGCAGGAGTTAGGACTGGACCACCAAACGAGGTCTTCAGCACAGTGCTAGTTCTGCCGTTTGCCGCTGGTGATGCGGGACATCACCAGCGCGACCAGGATGATCGCGCCGTTGAGCGCGCCGATCCACTGCGCGGGCACGCCGGCGAGGGTGAGCACGTTCTGGATCATGTAGAGCAGCAAGATTCCGGTGAAGGCGCCGAAAATGGTGCCGCGCCCGCCGTTGAGGCTGACTCCGCCGATCACCGCTGCCGCGAACACGGTGAAGATGTAACCGTCGCCCTGTGCGGCGGCCACGGAAGCGAGCCTGCCGGAGAGCAACAGCCCACCGAGCGCGGCGAGGGCACTGGCCGTGATGAGGACGATCCAGATGATGCGGTCGGTCCGGATGCCTGCGGCCTTCGCCGCGTCCACGTTGCCGCCGATCGCGTACAGACTGCGACCGAATCGGGTGTGGCCCAACAGGACGATGCCACCGGCGAACAACAGCAGGCACAGCCAGATCGATGCCGGGATACCGGCCCACAGCGTGGTTCCTAGATACAGCATGGAATCGGGCAGGCCGAAGAACGTCTGTCCACCTGAGACACCAGTGAGCAGGCCGCGCAGCACGATCAGCATGCCGAGGGTGACCACGAACCCGCTCAGCCCGAACCGGACGATCAGCAGGGCGTTGAGCGCGCCGACCAGCACCCCGACGAGCAGTACCACGGGCAGCGCGGCCCAGCCGGGCAACAGGCCGAGGGAATGACCGCCGGTGATCGTCAGCCAGGCCGCCACCCCCGGCGCCAGGCCGAAGGTGGACTCCAGTGAAAGGTCCATCTTGCCGACGACGAGCACCATGGTCTGGGCGAGCACCAGCAGTGCTATCTCCGACATGGTCTGCACGATGTTGATCACGTTGTCGTACTGGAGGAACACCGGGTTCACCAACTGTCCGACGACAGCGATGGCGATGATCCCGGGTACCAGCGCGAAGTCGCGCAGGCGGGCGAGGGCGATTCGGCGCGACGGCACGGCACCGGACTCGGTCCGCGACTCGACGCGTAACGCGGTGGGGCTGTCAGGCATCGAGGTCGACTCCTTCCATGGCGGCCACGACATCTCGGTCCTGCCAGCCCGCGGGCAGTTCGGTGGTAAGCCGTCCATGTGCCATGACCAGTAGCCGGTCGCATAGCCGCAGGTCGTCCAGTTCATCGGAGGCAATCAGCACCGCGGTGCCCTGGGCGGCGGCTTCGGTGACCTTGCCGAGGAGGAACTCCTTGGAGCGCACGTCCACTCCGGCGGTCGGCGTGATCAGCACCAGCAGGCGGGGATCGGCGGCCAGTGCCCTGGCCATGACGACCTTCTGCTGGTTGCCGCCGGACAACGCCGACACCGGCAGTTCGGGGCCTGGGGTCTTGACCTCCAGCCGGGTGATCATCGCCCCGGCCAGCCGGTCGCGCTCGGCGGAACGCACGAAGATCCCCGGTCCGAGCCGATCCATCACCGTCATGGTGGTGTTGTCCGCAATGGACATCTCCGGTACGAAACCCTGGCGGTGACGGTCTTCCGGGACAAATCCGATTCCGGCGGCGAGGGCCGCCGGAACGTCGCCGGAACGAGGACTGTCGCCTCCGACGAGGATGGATCCACTGCTGGCCTTGCGCAGCCCGGTGAGGGTCTCGGCGAGTTCGGTCTTGCCGCTGCCGCCTGCCCCGGCCAGGCCGACGATCTCGCCTGGCGCGATGTCGAAGGATACGTTGTGGTAGCAGGAATCGAGGCTCAATTCACGTACCTCGAGCACGGGTGGCGAACCCTTCCGGACCGATGTGGTCCGGTTTTCCGCGGTGACGGAGTTCTCGCCCGTCATCGCCGCGACGAGATCGGCCTTGGGCAGTTGGGCCACCGGTGCCGTCATGACGTGCCGAGCGTCACGGTACACGGTGACCGTGTCGCAGATCTCGTAGACCTCGTCCAGGTGGTGGCTGATGTACAGGAACGTGACGCCCTGCCGCTGGAGTTCGGTGATGTGCCCGAACAGCCGGGTGATGGCGGCGGCGTCAAGCTGCGCGGTCGGCTCGTCGAGGATGACGAACCGCGCGCCGAACGACAGCGACCGCGCGATCTCGACGAACTGCCGCTGCTCCACACCCAACTCCCCCGCCATCCGACGGACGTCGACGTCCACCGACCAGCGTTCGAGCAGTTCGGTGGCCGCCCGGCGCACCGAACGCCAGCGGATCAGACCACCACGGGTCTCCTGCCGGTTCAGCATGACGTTCTCGGCCACCGAGAGATCCGGGATGATCGTCGATCTCTGGTACACGCAGGCGACTTTGGCACGCCAGGCGTCCCGATCGGACAGTCCGGGCGCCGGTTGCCCATCCAGGTGCACGGTCCCGGAATCCGGTTCGCTCAGTCCAGTGAGGATGGACACCAGAGTCGACTTGCCCGCGCCGTTGCGGCCGACGAGCGCGTGAGTGTGTCCTGGAAGGACGGTCAGGTCGGCGTTGTCCAGGGCGACCGTGGCACCGAACCGCTTGACCAGCTGACATGCCTCGGCGACCGGCACCGTGCTCATGTTTCGTCTCCTCCTCCGCAGGCGCGATCAGCTCTTGCTGTTGCCCCACAAGGACTTGTCGTCGACCTTGACACTGCTCACCGGCCCGAATGTGCCTCCGTCCGCGGTGACCAGCGGCGCGGCCAGCTGGTCCTCCATCAGGCCCTCCCGAACCTGCACGATCGTGCTGTCGTGATCGGTCTTGCCCGCTGCCGGTGTCTTGCCCTCGATGGCGTCCTTGATGTACTGCAGGGAGTACTTGGCGAACTGGTCGGCGGGCTGGGACACGGTCGCATCGATCTCGCCTGCCCGGATCTTGTCGAGTTCCTCGGGAATGCCGTCGTTGGACACGATGAACACGTGCTTCGGGTCCGCGGCGGGTACGAGCAGCCCGCGCTGCTTGAGTATCTGGAGGGTTCCGGCCAGCGCGAAGCTGGACTGCATGTAGACGCCCTTGATGTCCGGGTTGGCGGTCAGCCGGACCTGGAGTTTCTGGGCCGCGGTGTTCGCGTCCCAGTTGGTGGCCTCGCCGAAGACCGTGATCCCGGGGAAGTTCGCCTTCATGCAGTCGTTGAATGCCTCGGTGCGGTCCCGTCCATTGATCGAGGCCAGATCGCCTTGCAGCATCACGACCTTGCCCGCACCACCCAGCTTCGCACCGAGGAACCGGCACGCTTTCTCGCCGTACGCCCGGTTGTCCGCGCGGACGACCATGTAGACGTTGCCCTGATCCGGCCTGGTGTCCACGGATACGACCGGGATCTTCTTACTGGCCAACTGTTGCAGCGTCGGGATGACCGCCGCGGTGTCCTGCGGCGCCATCACCACCCCCTTGACGCCTTGGCTGATCATCGTCTGCACGTTCGCGGTCAGGGTGGCGACGTCGTTCTGTGAGTTGGTGGTCTTCAGCTCCAGCCCGGACTGCCCGCCGAACTGCGGCACGTACTTGATGTAGGCGTTCCAGAAGTCGGTGTCGGAGCGTGGATAGTCGACGCCCACGACGGTCGCGCCGGACGAGGTGGCGGAACCCCCGCCGCTGCAAGCGGCCAACGCGGCCGCGGTGAGCACGCCGGCACACAGGTGCTGGAACTTCATGACCTCTCCTCGTTGACAGGTTTCTGGTGAAGGCGGCCCCTCACGCGACCACCGCCTTGGTCTCGCGCCACGCCGGGCCGTCGGGAAACCGGTAGCGAGCAATGGAATCCGCGTGCAACCGGGCGCCGAGTCCGGGTGTCTGCGGTGCGAGGTATCGCCCGGCCTCGATCCGCACCGGGTCGACGAAGTGCTCGTGCAGGTGGTCCACGTACTCGATGACCCGGTCCTGCTGCGTACCGCTGACCGCCACGAAGTCGAACATCGACAGGTGCTGCACCATCTCGCAGAGCCCCACACCACCCGCGTGCGGGCACACGGGAACACCGAACTTGGCCGCCAGCAACAGGATCGCGATGTTCTCGGTCACCCCCGCGACCCGGCTGGCGTCGAGCTGCAGGATGTCAATCGCATCCGCCTGCAGCAACTGCTTGAACATCACGGCGTTGTGGGTGTGTTCGCCGGTGGCCACCTTGATCGGCGCCACCGCCCGGCGGATCGCGGCGTGCCCCAGCACATCGTCGGGCGACGTCGGTTCCTCGATCCAATACGGGTCGAACTGCGCCAGCGGCCGCAGCCAGTCGATGGCCTGCCCGACGCCCCACGCCTGGTTGGCGTCGATGGCGATCCGGATGCCGGGCCCGACGACCTCGCGCGCCAGCCGCAGCCGCCTGACGTCCTCATGGAGATCGGCACCGACCTTGAGCTTGATCTGGCCGAACCCGTCGTTGACCGCCGCCGCCGCGAGCGTCGCCAGCTTCCCCGGGGAATAGCCGAGCCAGCCTGGAGTCGTGGTGTACGCGGGATAGCCCGACGCGAGCAGTTCGGCCTGGCGAGCGGCACGTCCTGGTTCGGCGCGGCGAAGAATGTCCAGCGCCTCATCGCGGGTAAGCGCTTCTTGGAGGTAACGGAAGTCGACGAGGTCGACCAGCTCGTCAGGCGACATCTCGGCGAGCAGGCGCCAGACGGGCTTGTCTTCGCGGCGTGCCCGCAAATCCCAGGCCGCGTTGACGATCGCTCCCGCGGCCATGTGGATGGCTCCCTTGTCCGGACCCAGCCACCTCAGCTGGCTGTCTCCAGTCAGGCGACGAGAGAACGCTCCGAGATCAGCGAATACGTCGGCCACGGGCATGCCCAGCACGAGCGGCACCAGCGCACGGATGGCAGCGACTTGGACGTCGTTGCCACGGCCGACAGTGAATGCGAGGCCGTACCCTTCCTCGCCGGCGCTCGTCCGGATGGTCACGTAGGCCGCCGAGTAGTCCGGTTCCGGGTTCATCGCGTCCGACCCGTCCAGGCCGAGTGAGGTCGGGAACCGAACGTCCACGGCTTCGACAGCACTGATCACTTCGGCCACGTGATCACCTCTCGCTCGGCCCTCACCACTGCGGAGACATCACATGTATGGCTACGCCATCCGAATAAAAATGTCCAGATTCGATCCGAACAGCGTCGATACGTCATACGTTTACTACGTTGACGCCAACGCAACCACGCGACTACCGGCCATCACGTCACTACGATGGGGGTGGACCAGGCCCGATACCCGTCCGGCCGCTGAGGTGTGGCAGGAGATCAGCCGAGATGTCACTGACCGACGAGGCCATCTCGCGGATTCGTGAGCTGGTCC
>JOAA01000084.1 GCA_000720375.1 Rhodococcus rhodnii
CGAGTTCAGCTGGGGAGGATGAGAAGAGCGGAGTGACGGGCGACTGTCACGCTCCGTTCCGTGGGAGCCCAGGGCTGAAATGCCCTGGGCCACCCGACCTTCATGCTGGTATCGCTCGAACTTGTTGGCCCAGATGTGCTCGACCTCGTACGGCCGCTGCTTGTCGAGGTACTCCTCGGTGCGGTTGGGCTGCCCGCATTCGACTTCGAGGAATGCGGTGATCCGGCTGAGCAGGTACCGGACCTGTGGCTTGTTGTCCGGGCGAAGGCCGAACGTGGCGATACCGGTGAAGTCGTCCTCCAGGTTGGCGATTTCGGCGCTGAGCAGTGCGGTGAGATCGGCAAAGGAGTTGGCTACCCGAACCTTTGGCACCAGCGCGTAAATATCGCCGGCCAGTTCTTTCGCCTGAGTCACATTGCCGTTGACCAACTTGCGGACGTACACGAGGTCGAGAAACGAGGCGATCAGTCTCGCCTTGTCCTTCACCGCGATGCGATCATCGTCTGGGGTTATCGCGGCCAGGATGAGTATTAGTTGTAGTGAGAGGCCGTTCGTCGCGTTGTAGTAGACGTGCTCGAGTGTCACATCACGTGTCTGCCCGGCGGCGACAAGCATCCCGTAGGTCTGAGCCAGACCGCAGATGTTCTTTTCGACGAACGCGTGGAAGTCGTCGGCGGTGACCAGCCCCATGTCAGCGGCGTGGTTGCGAACCCACTCATGGGCGGCGGTCTCGATCGCCAAACGATCGTCGTCGAGGTCCGAGTACTTCGCTACGAGGAAGGTCTTGATGAAGTCGCTGGGCGTGCGGGACTGGTGCGCGGAAAGATGGGTCAGCATCTCCCGCCACTTCTTGTTCAAGGCAGGTTGGCCATGTTCGGAGCGAGACAGCAGAAAGCTCTTGAGCAGGTCGACGGGGCTGAGTCGAGCGCCCCGGTCGTTCATCGTCTCGAAGATCTCCCAGCCGTGGTCACGGCTCAGTGCTCGAATCCCGACAAGGCAGACACGGCCCAGTAGCCAGTCGAGGAAGTGCAGCAGCGCGTCGTCGCGCAGCTCGACGGGAAAGTCTTCGTCCAGATCGAGTATCCGCTCGTAGAGATTGCGCACCGACGGCGTGGGATTGGGCGGCAGGACGTAGGGCTTGCCTCTGAACAACGATGTGAGCAACGGGGAACGTTCCGGGATGTCGACGCTGAAGGTCCGTCTGCCGTGTTTGACTTTGGAGATCAGCTTTTCCAACTCACTGATGTCGTCATCGGCTTCCTGATCCTTCAGCAGACCACGGATGTAGATCAACAGCATGTGCAGTGTAGTGACACGCTGCTGACCATCGACAAGATACGTGATGCTCTCATTTTCAAAGTAGACGATGGGACCCAGGAAGTACGGGCCGTACTGTGTGGTCGCGGCGCGACCGTCGGTGGGTTTCCAGGATGCATGGAACCTGCGGACCAGGTCGTTGAGCAGCGACTTGACGTCTTCGCGGCTCCACGTGTATTCGCGCTGGTAGTAGTCCAGCCCGAACCTGTGCTCGGAGAACAGTTGCTCAACGGTGTATGCCCGGCCGCCGATGGGCGCGTCCGCCATGGTCAACTCCCCGTCTCGCCTTGGCGACGGCGGCTGGAACACCGCCGGACATTCCTTTGTAGTACCGCCACGCAAAAGGACAACCTCAACAAAGGCATATGCACCCTGGTTCACCCCATTGGCCGAGAAGACGTCTGGGCAGGCTTCAAGATCGCGGTTGTTCAGTCGGCGACGGGAGTCGCATGGATCGGCGGGCTTGCGATGGATCATGTGGAGATCTGGTCGTCACGGAGCATTGATGACCAGGCTTATCGTCAAACGGAGCTGCTTGTGCATCTCAGAAGGCCGCGAACGATCATGTCCGGAGCCTGCTGGACCAGGCGTTTTCCACGCGGATAAGATCGAACAGGACTGGTCGACGCGGGGCGACACAGGTTCTGCCTGTCGACGCCGTTAAGTTTCGGCATGGTCTGGTTACCTCCATGGTGCATTTCATTTCTCAGGTCGGGCTGTGTTGCCACTGCAACCCGTAGGCTGCTTCAACCCGGTTCTCGGTAGTGGAGGAGTGGCGGATGCTGCGGGTGATTGATGGTGGGTGCGGGCGGTTGGAGCCTCTGCGCGTCGAGGATCTTCCGTTAGGGCCGTGGGCGGGTGCCCAGTTGCAGGTATGGGGGACGAAGACCGGCACGCGCTGGCATGCCGATCGAGAGTGTTCTTCGTTGAAGGCGGCGGTTAGGACGGATGTGTTCGAGCAGCCAGCGGCGGGGGACACTGGGGCAGCGGATGTTGCCGGAAGGCCTGCATTGCCTGCCGACGGGCCAGTTGGGGGAGTATTTGCAGCTGGCGGAACGCCTCGTGCGGTTCGCGTCGCAGACTGATCAAGCTGAGCGGCAGTGGGATGACGGCGATATCGCGTTGGAGGCGTTGCCTGGCCGGTATGGCTGGCTTCCGGACCGTACTGGACGTGAGGAGATCGAACCGCTTGCTTCCCTGTGGGATAAGGAGCTCGAACGGCGACAGCGGCTAGTGGACAATGTGGCCAAGGAACTCGATCCTGCGGCCGAGCGGCTGGCAGTCATGGTGATGGCCAACTGGGTTCGTGGAGGCCGGACTCCTCGCGAACATCAGAAACGCTACAGCCGGTTCCTGAACGTCGCTGTGGACGGACTGGACGCAGCCGACTTGATGTTCCAGATGGGCAACACCTGGTATGTCAACAATGAACGGCTTCCTGACTGGCTTGATGACATCGCTGGTGGCCGGACCTGTGAAAACGCCACTAAAGCGTTGATAGAGCGCGAACATGAGGTGTCTCGTCGTTTTGGGCGGTCCCCAGACGAGCCGTTGGTTCAGCGCCTTGGCGACGTCTGGCAGGCAGTTGGGGCCCATTGGCAGAGCATGCTGGAGTCGATGGCGTTGGCGCATCCCGGCGCGGTTCTTGCACTCTTTCACTTGTACGGCACCAGCATTGATCGCGAACTTCTCAATGTATGCATCCAATTAGGACCATCAGCACAGTTGAGCGTGGGACACTTGGACTGGGCTGTCGCGGTCGTACCGGCAGCATGCCGAGTTGGCCTCGCAGAACGAGACTGCGGCCTTGGGGGCCTTATTTTGCTTGACAGGCAGCACCATCGAGTCGATTCGGCTTTCTGTCAGCGTTTCCTAAGGAACTTGGCTACGTCGCTCGGTTATCCAGAACTAGCGCGATACGTATCGGCTCCTGGTGATGGGGCAGAGGTCAAAGGTTCGAACCCGGACTTCGAGCGCGCCACTGGCCTGTATGGCATGAACTTTGCCAGCGAAGCAGCTACATACCGAAGCGTCACGGTGTCGTAATGCGCACCAGCGTTGCGTGCCGCCCTTGACGGCGAGGAACTGCGGCCACCGACCTCCTCTCGACCGCGGCGCGGCCGCTGAGCCACTTCACGCGTCTTGGTGGTTGCGGGAGCAGGAGCCAAATGGGAGGATTGAATGTGTCGCAAGTGTCCTGAAATGCGCTGAAGTGCTTGGAACGGAACCGGTTTAACGTCGGGATCCTCTGTTCCTGCAGGTGAAAGTCCTTTGTGGACCACGCTGGGGTCAAGGGGGCCGCAGGTTCAAATCCTGTCGTCCCGACGGTCGCAAGCGGGCCCTCTGATCTGGATGAACCGCCAGGTCAGAGGGTCTTTTTGTGTCCGCTGGATGATCATACTCCGACCGTCCACAATGGCCTGAATCAAGATCAACAGGCCGATTCTGGAGCGAAACTGGAGTGGATCATGAAACCTTTTGACCCAGCGGCCAAATAGGGTCGCCAAACGGGCCGCTCCATGGTGTCATTTCGGTAACAGTCCCGAACTACGGTCAACGGCCCTGAATGTGGCCCCGCGCCGTGCTGGTTGTGGGTAGTTAACTCACGTTGGTTGTCGTTGCGGGACGTTCTGCGGGGTTTGGCGCATGTGGGTGTGCTGTGGGGCGATTACTGCGGGTTCGATGTCGTTCCGGCCGGTCAGGAGATGCGCATCCGGCGACGACCGCCGACATCGTGGCGAAGGGTCAACGTCGTGATCCCCAGGGGTCAGCGTGCATCGCATCGAACGCTTCTCTGTCTCGGCGTTCTTGTCCGGCGATGTCGAACACGCCGTCCGGAACTATGTGAGTGCCTGTCCAGACCCACCGTTGTGTGCCATGGCAGATGTACGCGTAGTGCGGCGGTTGGTTTCAGCGTGGTGGCGTCCAACCTGACTGGCCGACGATGATGCCGGCCAATGCGCCGTCGGCGAGTGATAGTCCGGGACAGCCAGGTGCTGGCCCGACGCCTGAGCAGACGCGCCATTCGCGTTCTGCGGACCAGTCGACTTCGCCAACGACGTGTCGGACACGTCGGTCCAACAGCTTGACTGGAAGGTTGGCGGTGGCGGTCAGCTGGTCATCGTCCATCGGCCAGATTGGCAACGCGCCCTGTAGAACTGCGGGCACGTAGTGGACCGGCAGCGCCCAAGGGGCATACGCGCCGCGGGCGATCACCCCAGTGCTGAACACGCCCAACGGCACGATCATCCTGGTCGCGCTGGTGATGTCCCGCATCACCAGCGGCAAACGACAGAACTAGCTCTGTGCTGAAGCCTCGCTTGGGTCGTCCAGTCCTAACTCCTGCTTGGCTCTGCGCTGGACGCGTCGGCATCGCGGGCGTCCGGCAGGCCGCCGAGCAGGTCGGCGACCGTGTGGGCGCGGATACCTGGCAAGGGGTCGGTGGTGAACCTGCTCGCCACGGCACGCACGTAGTCCTCGGCCGGCGTGGCGAGGCCGTCGTAGACCTCGGCGAACAGGTTTCGGGCGGGCTCTCGCAACCAGCCCGGCGGGAGCAGCTGGATAGGCAGCTGGGGGTCGAGGATGGGCAGGCGGCGGTAGCTGTCCATGACTTCGGTACGAGCCCGGACCGCGTCAGCGCCGGTGACCCGGGCGGCGTGGATCCGGGGTGGCAATGGGCTCCACTGCCGGATGAAGGATTCGTACTGCCGGGCAATGGCGTCCGTGTCCCATGCGTCCATGGGGTCGCGGCGGATCGTCGAGTCGAGGTCGACGTGCCGGGCGCGGAACACGGTCAAGGTGCCGAAGGTGAGCCGGGCCA
>JOAA01000085.1 GCA_000720375.1 Rhodococcus rhodnii
AGAGCGAACTGCTATGCCGAGAGGTTTGTCGGGACGGTCAGGAGTGAGGTCACCGACCGGCTTCTCATCGTCGGCGAACGCCACCTGCGGACCGTGCTCGCACGGTATGTCTTGCACTACAACCGACGCCGTCCCCATCGAGCTCGCCAACTCCTCCCGCCACGGCCAGACCGCGCCATTCCACACGAGCTGCACGCAGGTCCAGCGCCGACTCGTACTCGGTGGCTTGATCAACGAGTACGAACCCTCTGCGGCTTAACGCACAGGTCACAGCCAGAGAGCCGACCAGAGAGCCGACTTCTGGAACCCCACAGCCTCGGAGAGGGGCGGAATCGCGCGTGCCATCAACTCCTGCTACTGGGCCTGGATGTGTTCTCCCAGCCTCAGTTGCCACCCGATCTGGTGGACGTGGCTGATCACCCGGCGCAGCGATGTCTCGTCCGACACGCCTGCGGGAGTCAGTACTCCGTCTTGCTCGTTGACGTCGACGTAGAAGCCACGCTGTTTGAGCAGGTTGTGCTGACGCGCCCATTCCTTGATCTCCCCCAGCCAGGCCCGGTTCGCTTCCGGGTCAGGAGACTGCGTGTCGAACCAGTACTCCTCGTCGACGAGGAAATCGTGAACCAGCTTCAGCTTGAGTTTGTGGTCAGCCCAAAGTTCGCCTAGCCACGCATTGACGAACGGTTCGCCTTCCGGTTCGTAGGCCATGGCTACGCGTCGTTGGTGGATGGCTATCGCCTTGCCGGACTCCTCCATGCCGAGGATGACCAGGGAGCGCGCCAGCCCGATGTTGCCGAGGTCCAGCACGGCCAGCGCCGCTGTCAGCAGGCGGTCGGCATTTGCCAACAACTCGTCTTGCAGGTGCACGACCTGCGAAGGCGTTAACTGCGGCAGCGTGCTTCTCCTGGGCACGAGGTGAAAGTCGTAGTCGTACTCGTACTGCGGAGCCTCACCAATACTGTCTATTGCGGATGCGCAGGGCCAGCCAGAGATCGTGCCGGGCGGATGGACCGTGCAGCACTGATCGTTGGAGCAGTCCTTCTATGCGCTGGAGTCGTTTGCGGACGCCGGCGGCTGAGATTTCAAGCGCCGTCGCTGTGGCGTCCACGTGAGCGTTGTTGTCCAGCCAGGTGAGGAGCGTGGTGAACAACGGTCGCGCGTCGTCGGTGAGCAGCGGGGCGAGTTGCTGATGTGCCCAGTGCTGGACTGCGGCACCGCTCAGTAGCGCGTCCATGCTTTCCTGCTGCGGTCCGGGCCCGACCGACGGTGGGCAGCGAAGCACGCGTAAGGCCAGGTGCAATCTGGCCTGCGTCCCGATCTCGCGCACGTCGCAGTCCAGGAGACGCTCGACCAGTCGCAACCGGGCCGCCACAGTGTTCCGGTGGACTTTCAACTGCCTTGCCGCCAGGTTGAAGAAGTTGAGCCACGATCCCAGGGTGTCCATCAGTTCGGATCCGTCGGGATCATGGGCGCGCTCGGGCACGTGGTCGCGGAGGGGCGCCATGACGATCTCGGCCCAAGCCCGGCCGGCCGGTCCGAGCAGCACCGCCAACTCGTCCCGGGGACTGAACCTCGCGTATCGCACGGTGGTCGACTTGGTCTCGGCCAGCGCGTGGAAGGCCTGCTCGTATCCGGCGGCCGTCTCGCGCAGTGACACCACCTCACTGACCCCGACATGGACGTCGTCGCGACCGGTGGCGAAAGCACGAAACCGCTCCTCGGCGGCACCGACCGCCATGAGCACGATCACATGCTGCACATACACCGGACACGGCACTACCCAAGCCTGATCGCCCCCGATCTCGGAGCACTGCCGCATCAACGCATCGCGAGTTCCCGCACGAGGCCGGTACGCGGCCACCAGCACCCTGGTCGGATCAGGCAGAGGAGTACCCAACGCGGCCGCGACCCGCCCTGCCCCACTCCGGTCCCCCGCCATCAACAGATGCAGCACCGCTTCCCTGGCCTGGGAGTCGGCAAGTCGCAACCGTCGTCGGTCCCGATCCGCCGCCCTGACCTGCCAGCACAACCACAACAGCGTTGTGGCGTCGGCAAGCGACTCGGAAGCATCGAGCACAGGCGCCGTTTCGCCGGAAACCACGAGAACTGGACCAGCGGGCAGCGGCCCGATCGGCAGCACAGCGACCCGATCATTCCGGTCGATCGTGACCGAACGAGCCTCACCGGCACGCACCCGCTCGATCTCTCCGGCGACCGCGGCAAGCAGATCCTCGTGTGCCTCAGGAAACGCGTGCACTGGTTGCCCGGCCAGGTCAAGCAGCACAGCCTGACCACCGACTTTCTGCGCCACACGTCGCACCAACCGCCCCAGCCCATCCGGCCGTGCGGCATCGCGCTGGATCAGCCGAAGGAAACCGATCTCTGCCGGCGGCCTCGGCACCACGGGGAGCCGACCAGGAGGTCGGAACATGACCACCCGGCGACGATAGCGCTGAGAAGTCGGGCCCAACAACGCCGAGTCACGAATGACCTGAGCCACTTGACGCGGTTTGTGACTGAGCAATGCCGTACCACAGTGCTCGCTCACCGTGCATAACGAAACTGGCCGGCTATTCGCACGTCACATTAACATCGGGCCGTTCACAGCTGTGGACGTCGCTGGTTTTCGCTGGCTTTGGGGGTTCAGCGAAAACCAGCGACCACACCGGGATCCGCACTGATCGAGCATGCCACCCGCTATGGCCACATCTCGCCAGTGACCGCCGCGTGCCGTAGGTCGTAGGGCGTGCGTGCCAGCGGCCCGGCGGCTACCTCGGCGTCAGCACGGCCGCTCTCTGCCATGCCCCGGTGATGGTGAGCTTGGGCAACCCAAACATCAAGATCCTCATCCACCAACACAAGATCCGCGGGTTGGCCGGTGTGGTCGTGCGCTTCGGTTGCCATGCCCCACCCAACGAACTCGCGACCGTCCTTTGTGAACTCCGACTTCGGGTTGCGCCGGGACCACCCGAAAGCGTCGGCGCCGAGCTTGTAGCAGTCGAGCAGGAACCTGCTCGAGAAGCGCTCCCCGGTGGTCGGGTTGCGGTGACGGGTGACCGCACTGCGGACCAGTGCACGTCCGGCTTCAGTGATTGTCTTAGCGGTGAGCCGCTTTCCACACAACGCGGCCTCGACTTCCGGTGAACGAAGGCTTTGTGGTCACGCCACCAAATGTCAGCCGGACGTCTCGGACAGCGTTGCCGCGCATCCCGCTGTCCGCAGGACCTTGCCCGTCGTGTCGGAGGCATTGCTGAATTCCGCGTCCCCGTAGGTCCGGAAATATTATGTCTACAAAGGACGACGCAGTCTGCGCCGTTGCTGCGGGCGTTGCCGCCAAGGTCGCGGTGTCGCGGCACGTCCGGCCTTCAGCACGGTTCGCCGCTTGTACTCCGAATCAGCGACAGGTCTCCGGGGATTCGTGGTGGGTTCGTCCACATCATGGCCCCCTGAAACCGGACGCCGGTCACGTTGATGACAAACCGACAGGGACACGACAGCCTGCTGTAGGGGCGGAATGGCGCTGTCGGGCGGGAGGTCGAGCGTGCGCGGATTTCCGGGCTGATCACCCCGTCGGCTTTTCGACGCCGAGGAACGCCGTCTCGACGCCTTGATCTGCCGAGTGGTGTTGCGGGACCGCGTCGGCAGTGGCTTCGTGGGCCATCCCGGGCCGTGTGTGAGGCACGGCAGACTCAAGGAGTGCTGCTATGAGTGAGACCGAGTCCACCGCGGGCCGGCAAGTGCGTCGGAGCAGTGGCGCGGTACCACATGGACGCAGGCGCCTGTCCTGGTCGAGAATGTGGCAATCTGGTTTGACCTGGGCGATCGTGACGTCTGATGATCGGCGGTCGTGTCTGTTCGTCTGGTCTACCGGCTCTTCGGTCAGGTGCTGTCCTGGCTCGCCCTGTTCGCCCGGTCGTCAGCGTCGAAGGACGCGGAGATACTCGCCTTGCGCCACGAGGTCGCGGTGCTGCGACGAAACAATCCAAGACCTCGCCTGTCCTGGCCGGAGCGCGCGATCCTCGCCGGGCTGGCCCGGATGCTTCCCAAGGTCCTACGCGTCCACCGGATAGTTACGCCGGGAACGTTGTTGCGCTGGCACCGCAAGCTGATCGCCGCACGATAGCGACAGCCAAAACCGCCGGGCCGTCCGCCGATCAGCGACGAACTGGCCACTTTTATTCTGCGCCTGGCGAGGGAGAACCAGACCTGGGGCGCGGTCGGTATCCAGGGTGAGCTACGTCGCCTCGGCCACCGAGTCGCCGCCTCCACCATCCGCAAGATCCTGCGCGCCAGCGGGATTCCTCCATCGACGCGCCACGATGACACCTGGCGCACCTTCCTGCGCGTCCAGGCTGACAGCCTGCTGGCGATCGACTTCTTCCACGTCGACACCGTGACGCTGAAGCGGCTGTACGTCGCGTTCATCATCGAGATCAACACACGCAAAGTCCACCTACTCGGCATTACCCAGCATCCGACCTCGGACTGGGTAGTTCAGGTGGCCCGCGGACTGGCCAGTGATCTGGAGGAGGCCGGGCATCAATTCAGATACCTGATTCGTGACCGTGACGCGAAGTTCGGTACCGCCTTCGACGCCGTCTTCACCTCCATCGGCATCCAGATCCTGCTCACCGCACCACAGGTCCCGCGGATGAACGCCTTCGCCGAGCGCTGGATCGGCTCCATCCGCCGAGAATGCACCGACCGGATCCTCATCACCGGAGAAAGACACCTACACCACGTACTCGACGCCTACCTAGCCCACCACAACGCCGGACGCAGCCACCAAGGCCACGGAATGCTTCTACGTGCGCCCCACGACGAACCAAACACGATCCCGTTCCCGGCCCCGATCAACGGGATCCGACGCCGACAGTGCCTCGGCGGACTGCTCAACGAATACCGACCCGCCGCATGAAAGTCCAGGCCAGAACCGGTAACCGAGATTTCGACCAGGACAGGTCCGGCTTCCCCGGTGGCAAGCCGGAAACGCGCCACAGGGCTTGGCCGTGACGCTGCTGGCCGACTACACCCTCGCCAGCCGGGCATCGCTGCCGTC
>JOAA01000086.1 GCA_000720375.1 Rhodococcus rhodnii
TTCGTTGCCGCCGACCCGGTCGGCCGGGCTGAACTCGCGCGCGTGCGACGCGTTGCGCAGCCGGTACACCCCGGCGCCGGTGTAGGAAGTCGCGCTGGTATTGGCTTCACCCGTCGCGTACCACAGCACGTCCGCGCGGGAGTCGTAGACAAGGTCGCCTGTGGACAATGCCAGAATGCGGTCCGAGATGGGAGTCCACTGGCCGCCAGGGCCAGTGCGTTTGCGGAACACCCCACCGTTGGCACCGCCCGCGAACACGACATTGGCGCTCGCGGCAAGGCCGGTCACCCGGCCTGCGACGTTGCCCCAGCCCGCGCCGGAGTTGGAGAAGTTCGGGTCCCGATAGGCGGGATCGTTCGAGTCGTAGGGTTGCGTGGTGACCTCGAACCACGGGGTGGACGTGCCCCGCAAGCCGTCCAGTGAGGTCAGCGCCTCGCCGTATTCGCCCGGTGCGACGGAACCATAGGGCGCCATCCGGGCCATCGCTTCCTGCTGAGCGAAGGTCTTGATGCCAGCCGTTCCGGCGCATAGCCTTTTCTTCATATGACGTAACCCGGGTCTGGACATCGATTCCTCCCACGACAGTCATCGCGCCGACATAGCGGCGGGACGTTACCTGCAGCCGGCCGATTCCAGTAGATGCGCAGGGATGAAAGACCTTGGCGAAAGAGTGATGACCCGAGACCGGGTCGGGTTCGTCGCGAAAGCTTTGCGGGGCAGGGAAACACAGGCCAAATGGCCCGATGTCGGCTGGGTGTCCGAATAGGCCGTCTGGCGCATTGCTGCGAACAATGAGATCGCAGAAGGTGGCATCGCGTGGATTTGCCGTTCGCGCCACCATGTCCAGGAGGTCTTTGCGATGCTACGCAGCAAGGGACGAAGATCTGGTTCCTTATTGGTGACCGTGAGCATGCTCGCGGTCCTGCCACTTGGCACAGCACAAGCCCAGCCCGTCGATCAACAATTCCGGATGTCCACCGCGGCGGCGTACGACGTCTCGCCGCCACTAAGCGAACTGGCCAAGACCGTCGTGCCCAGCGCGGTTCGCGGGAGCGCAGCCGAGCGTCGTGAGCGTGGCACGCATGCGGCCGACAAGGGACACAGTGCGGACGGCGCGCTGCAGGACGTCGCCCGGCGTTCGCAAGATCCGCTCGAGCAGATCTCCCCGCCACGGATCAACTTCGAGGGCATCGCGAACACCGCGAACCCGGTGCTGATCTCACCACCCGACCCGGACGGCGATGTCGGTCCGAATCATTACGTCCAAGTGGTCAACGTCCAGTACTCGGTCTACACGAAGACCGGGATACGGCTGGTCGGCCCGGCCCAGATCGGCACCCTGTTCGCCGGCTTCCCGATCGACGACTGCGCGGGATTCAACGGCGACCCGATCGTCCTGCACGACCAGCAGGCCGACCGGTGGCTGATCACCCAGTTCACTGTGGACGGTCCGGAATACTGGAACTGCGTTGCCATCTCGACTGGCCCTGACCCGACCGGAAGCTACCACCGGTACGCCTTCTCCACCGGCCCCAACTTCCCTGACTACCCGAAATACGGGGTCTACCCGGACAGCTACTTCATCTCCACGCGTGAGTTCGCCCCGGATGACAGCTTCTACGGAGTTGGCGCGTACGCGTTGGAAAAGCAGCGGATGCTTGCCGGGGACCCCGCTGCCCGCGCGATCAGTTTCGTGCTCCCGCCCGGCGATTCCCCGTGGCTGCCTGGAGACGGGTTGCTGCCGACCGACTGGGACGGCAATCGCGCGCCCGGACGCGGCACGCCGAACTGGTTCGTCGGCACCCAGGACGACGACGGTCCGTACGGAGCGCCCTTCGATGCCTTGAACGTCTTCGAGTTCAACGTGGCATGGCGGCCAACGCCGCGGGCGACGTTCGGTCTTGCCGCGCAGCTCCCGGTACCCGAATTCGACTCGATCTTCCCCTGCGAACCGGCGCCCAACCCTCGCGACTGCATCGCGCAGCCGGGCACGACGAACAAACTCGACATCCTGTCCTATCGGCAACGACCGACCTGGCGGCTGGCATACCGGAACTTCGGCGCCTACGAATCGCTGGTCACCAACCAGTCTGTGGAAGCACGTCCCGGCGAGGCCGGTGTTCGCTGGTATGAGCTGCGTCGACCGCGCGGTGCGGCGACCCCAAGCCTGTACCAGCAAGGCACATTCGCGCCAGGCGACGGTGTGCAGCGCTGGATGGGAAGTGTCGCCCAGGACAAGAATGGAAACATCGCGCTCGGCTACAGCGTGTCCAACGGCACTGACGTGTTCCCGGGCATCCGGTACACCGGCAGGCTTTCCGGCGATCCGGCCGGAATCCTTGCCCGCGGCGAGCAGACACTGATCAACGGCACCGGCTCGCAACTGGTCAGCTCCCGGTGGGGCGACTACACCGCGATGCATGTCGATCCCGTTGACGACTGCACTTTCTGGTACACCAACCAGTATTTCGAGACGTCGTCACCCAACGGCTGGCAGACCAGGATCGGCTCGTTCAAGTTCCCCAGCTGCCGCTTCTGACCCCCGCACCCTTCGGCAGGCCGGTCACCGCCCGGCCTGCCATGCCAAGGCTGAGGGAACTGACGACCGCGATCGCACCGACCAGCAATTGGCGTCCCGCGACTTCGGCGGCGCCCATGGTCTGTCCGAGACGTTCGTTGGGTGTTGTCGCCAGGTGAGCGAAGCCGATCGTTCCGTCGGGTACGTGGAACGATCCAAGGACTGTAAAATAACTGTGGCAGAACTTTTTTGTGACTGTAGAAGTCTGGCGTGTGGAGACCGCAGAGCCGGGACGTGCGGCACGAATGAGTGACACGGGCGTAAGAAACGCGATGCGCCTGCATTTTGTCCGACACTGCAGCGCGGATGTTTCTCGGACGCGGCTTCGACGCGGTCCGGGTGACTGAGGTCGCCGGGGCATGCGGAGCGTCCGCAAAGACCGTCTTCAACTACTTGCCGAGCAAAGGCCCTGGTCCTAGACGGGGAACCGCTCGGTCTCGCCGCGAGCGTGACGTCCGCGGACACCGTCGCCCGGTGCCGCAGGTTCGGCGATCTCGTGCACGACATCCCCATCGCCATGGGCCTACCAGAACGATATCGCCGACCGGTTCCTCGGCGCCGCCGCCGAAGTGCTGGCCGCCCGAGCCGGGCTCGGCGCCGCACCCGGCCACGAGGACGGCGCGCTTGATGTCGCCCGTGGACACTGCCGCCAGCTCGCCGGGCAGCAGCACGAACTCGCGGCGCAGCGCCTCGTTAGCGGGTGAGGAATCCACCGTCGACGAAGAGGTCGTGACCGTTGATCCCGCCGTTGCGGAGCAGAAAGTCGGTGGCGTCGCTGATCTCGCCCATGGTGACCAGGCGCCCGATCGGCGTGCGCTCGGCCTGCTGGGTGAGGTCGGCATCGCGCCACCGGGGGCTGTCGCCCACCAGCCCGGGATGCAGAGCATTGACCCGGTGCGGTGCGATCTCGACGGCGAGTGTCTTCACCAACCCGGTGATGGCGCTGTTGAACGTGGTGATGATGGTGGAGCCCGGGTAAGGCCGTTCCTTGGCCAAACCACCGAACAGCACTACCGACGCTGCCGGGGTGAAGCGTTCCCGCAGCACTCTGACGGCTTCCGCGTAGCCGACCAGTTTGGTGGTCACCGCGGTGACGGCCTCGGCGATGTCGAAGTTCTGCAATGTGTTCGGGCGTTGATGGCTGGCCGTGATGACCAGGTGATCGATTGACGGCACCGCAGCGGCGGAGGCGGCGATGGTCTCCGGCCGTGCGAGGTCCAGCCCGATGCCGGTGGTAGTGGGCCCGATCTCCTTCGCGACAGCCTCGGCGCGGGCCGCGTCGCGTCCGGCGATCACCACTGTGTCGCCCCGGTCCGCGTTGCGCTGTGCGATGAAACGGCCGAGTCCGTCGGTGCCGCCGATGATCATCACGGTGCTCATGAGCTCCCTCGATTCTGTTGACCACTTGGTCATTAACCATCGTAGAGGCTTAATGACCGCTTGGTAAATTAGGGTGCATGACCAGACGTCCGCATCGGCGCGATCCGGAAGGCCATCGTCAGGCCATCCTTTCCGCCGCCCGCACATGCTTCGGCGAACGGGGGCTCTCCCGGGCGACAGTGCGGGAGATCGCGTCGCGCGCCGGGGTCACCCACGGCCTGGTGCTGCGACAGTTCGGCTCGAAGGAGCAACTGTTCCTCGCCGCGGTGCCGGGACACCGGGAACTGGACCAGGTGATCGCCGGAGATCCGGAAACATTGCCGGACCGGGTCGCGCGCGCCTATGTGGAGCGGATGGAGCGCAACGCGGCCGGAGATCCCCTCGTGGTCCTGCTGCGCAGCGTCGCCTCGGATGAACAGGCCGCGGCAAAGCTGTACGCGGCGATGGAGGCCAGCAGCATTCGGGCGTACCGCGAAGTCATCGACGGCGAGGACGCCGCCGCACGCGTCGCGATGCTCGGTGCGCAACTCATCGGCGTGACGGTCAACCGGTACATCGCCCGGACCGGACCACTCGCCCAGATGTCCGTCCCGGTGCTCACCGAGCATCTGGCCCGCGTGCTACGGCACATCCTCTTCGATCCGCGCGGGTGACTCGGCCTGACACGAGTGTCGAGTAATTGACACTCGGCCCGAGCTCGCCGAGGCCGCAGAACGTGGTCAAAGTCAGGCAGGGCAGCCATTCCTGGGCCAAACGGCGCACGGTCATCTCCGGCAGGCCTGGGTTCGGCGTGCGCGTACTGGGTTTGGCAAGGGACTGCAGCGCCCACGCGTAGCCCGTCAACGGGCTGATCTTCTCCAGCGGGAACTGTTGATGCCCAACAACATCATGGCGCGCTGGATCACATACCCGCCGTGGTACGCCACGGGCGGCGTCCGGTTCATCGTGTGCACCTCAGCCTCGACGGCCGTGCGGCGCGGGTCGAACAGCACACCCTGTCCGAAGTATGTGAAGGCCTCGGTGAACTCATGGCTGCCGGGCCGGTAGAAGCTATCGAACAAACCAGCTGGAAGTACGACAGCACCTGAAAATGGTTCCTTAAGGGGGCCATGACTCAAGCCAGAGCTATGAGCCATGGTCCCGCGCGGTTCTGAACGTCCAGTCGCGACGATGTCCAAACGGGCAAGTTTGGCTGGATGAACGAGCACTTCGAGTCGTTCACCGGTCTGTCCTGGCACGCCGCGGCCGCAGCCGGCGATAGAGTCC
>JOAA01000087.1 GCA_000720375.1 Rhodococcus rhodnii
TCGTGGTCGTGCAGGTTCTGCAGGGCGCGCTGCGCGGCGGGTTTGCCGCCACGCAGGTAGGTCGCGCACGAGTTCTTGATCACCTGGATCGGCACCCGCAGCCGCATACTGCCTTCGGCGGTTTTGCGGCCGCCGGTGCCGGTCTGGGTGGTGATCTCGTATCCGAGGAACCGCGCCGCGCGGGTGCGCGCGTGCGTGATCAGCGTTTTCTCCTGTGACAGGTTCAGGCGGAGTTCGTCGCGCATGAACTTGGTCAGCCGCTGTTTGATTGCCTCGGCCTCGGTTTTCGGCCCGGCGAACCCGAGCAGCATGTCGTCGGCGTAGCGCACGTATCGCAGTCGGCGGTAGCCGGGATCGCGGCAGTCGACGCTGGGCAGGCTCGCCTGCCTGCGGCGCAATTGCCGTGCCAGGTCCCGGTTCCCGCGCTTGCGGGCCCGTGCCAGCCGGTGACGGAGCCGCTCGTACTCGGCGTTGCGGTTTCTTCTTGTCCCCCTCGTGTATTCGGGGATGAGCGTGTTCTCGACGTAGTCGTCCAACCGGTGCAGGTAGATGTTGCACAGGATCGGCGACACCAGTCGGGTAGCCGGAGCGCATTGCTGCGCCCCGGCCCCTCAGAACCGTACGTGCCAGTCGTCCCGGCATACGGCTCAAGCAAGCCCTAAAGGCGTTCAGGCTTGCAGATCAGCTGGACCTTCCGTAGCGCCGGTTGTGGTTCGTCGACGGCAGAAGGCGTGGATGAGACGGCGATCGTCCGTGCCGTCCGGTCGTGTGGTGGTGATGTGCTGTTTTCGGATCGCCACCAGGGTGACGCGGGCCCACTGTTCCCATTCTTGCGGGCTTTGTGGGTGTTGATCGGCATGCAGCAGGAGCCCGCCGCAGGCGGTGCACCGTCCTTGTTGGACACCTAGAAGGTGCCGGACCTGTGCACTGAGGGGTGGGGATACCTGCTTGCGGCGACGCTGAGCCCAGTACTCGGTCAGCGCCGGATCGTCGGGCGAGGCAGTCCCGGCGACCATCGCGTGCCGGACGATCTTGGTCCAAGCGAACTTCGGTAGATAGGCGCCGGTGTCCCGGTCGCCGAACACCCATCGGTTGCGCTTGGTCGGGTTGAACTGGCCGTAGTAGCGGTCCACGACCCACCACCGGGATTTCTTCGGGTGGCGGTGTCGTGCCCACCGGTAGGTCAGTTTCCACATGTAGTCATCGAGCGCGGAGAACACCTCACTCGACACTTCGGTCCGGTAGTTGGCGGCCCAGCCCCGGACAATCGGGGTGAGCTTCTTGAGCACCGATGCCGCGTTTCCTCCTCTCAGAGCACGCAATTCGGTGCGCAGCCTTCTCCGGATGCGTCTCACGGCCTCCCGGCTGGGTTTGATCAATGCGAGCTTGTCGTGGTAGCGGCGGACATTGAACCCGAGAAAATCGAAGCCGGTCTGTCCGAGGTGGACGATGCGCGTCTTGTCCTCATTGAAGACCAACCCTCTCGGCGCCAGCCACTCGGCCAGCCGCGCCTTGACATCTTCCGCCTGCTGGCGACCGTGACACAAGGCCACAAGATCGTCGGCATAGCGGACCAGTACCGGGCAGTCAGGTGCTGTCTCGAGCCCGCCTCGGCGTCGATGGAAGTACCTGACTCCTGCGGCCTTCTCCATCCCGTGCAGCGCGACATTCAGCAAAAGAGGACTGATGACGCCACCTTGCGGCGTCCCTTCTTCCGTTGGGGCGAAACGACCTCTGTCCATCACACCGGCCTTGAGCCAGTCCCGGATCAATCCCCGCGCGGGAAACGACCCGAGACACCCCAGAAGGTGATCGTGATCGATGCGGTCGAACGCCGCCGCCAAATCCGCGTCCAGCGCCCACAAGCGGTTGGGGTTACGCCCCTTGACCACCTGGTAGATCGCCGAAATCGCATCGTGGCAGCCGCGGCCCGGCCGGAAGCCATAGGACTTCGGCTCGTACCGTGCCTCCCACTCGGGTTCCAGTGTGTTCTTCACCCGTGCTTGCAGCACACGGTCCACGACGACCGGAATCCCCAGTGGGCGCTGTTTGTCGTTCGATTTCGGGATGAACACCCGCTTGACGGGTTGGGCAAACCACGGCTCGGTCTGCTGGCACATCCAGTCGACCAACGCGGCCTTGCCGAACGAGGTCGTAATGACCTGTCCGTCGATGCCCGCCGTCTTGCGGCCAGCATTGTCCTCGGTGACGCGCCGCACGCTCAGCAACGTATTGGCGCGCGACCGAAGCACAAGCTTCTGCAAGTTCCGGACCTTCTTCAGGTCCCCTGCCTGACTCGCTGTGAAGATCCTCTGCCTCAAACGCCGTACGTCCTCCTCGACGGCACGCCAGTCAACAGCGTCCCAGTCCAGGAAAGCGTCCGCAGGTCCGTTCACCTCAACGATTTCCGCCTTGGTGTCCAACTTGCCCTCCGGTTCCGACATCGTCCTCAGGTTTCATTCACCGGCTCACCTGATCCACGTCAGCTCCCTTGCGGGCCGGGCACCCATGTCCCGTATCCGGTCAGTTATCCGGGAGACCGTTGGAGGTCAACGGTTTCATCCGCCCCGGTTTCCTGCTGCCTTTCGGCCACCGGCATTCGCTTCTTGGACCATCCTGACCCACTGGGGAATTCCGCTTTCCTCACAGTCGGCCTGCCAGACATCGGTGCTGACCACTGTCTGGACCCCAGCCGGGTTTTCCGCGTTCCGCACGTGTGAGACCAGACCGGGGTGGGTGCCCTCTTGATCCCGGGGCGGTGGTGTCCTCCCAGCCAAACAGGAATGATCCGGCCGGCACCCGCCGCTTTCCAGCGGCCAGCCCTACAACCCCGCTACCACAACCCATCGCGAGGAATCCGCAGTCACGAGACATCAGGCAAGGGTTCACTGACGTTCACCCGTCCGGTCTTCCTCTCGCCCGTGGTTCCCGGATGGAACGGGAACCCTCCGGCTTTCCCCCGAGCTTCGCACCCTGCCGTTACCAGCAACGCACGTCGGGGCGAGGACCGATCACTGGACACTGATCGGGGACTACACCATCGACAGCATCGAACCTCCCTTGGTGCATCCACTCACTACCGTGCGACCTCGCGTCGCACCACCGCCTTGCGGGGCGCCCGACAGGGTGGCGTTCCATGTCCACTGCTCCAGGTATCCGGCTTTCAGCATGGCGCGCATCAGCCGCAGGAACCGGTTGTCGTGGATCTTGTCCGCCAGGATCTCGACCATGATGTCGTGATCGAGGCTGCCGAAGCAGTCGGCGACGTCGCCCTCGACGAACCAGGTCGTCCCCGTCCAGGTGTCGGCCACCTCGCTCAAGGCGGTGTGGCAGCCCCGGCCGGGACGAAACCCGTGGGAACAGCCGGAGAACTGCGGCTCGTAGTACGCCTCCAACAGCAGGCGGATCACCTCGCCGAGCAGTTTGTCCGACCAGGTCGGCAGTCCGAGTGGGCGCAGTTTCCCGTTGTGTTTGGGAATCCATACCCGCCGAGCTGGGCTGAACCGGTAGCGCTCGTGGCGCACCGCGTCGATGATGCGGCCGATCTTGCCCAGTGACATGCCATCCACGGTCTCTGCGGTGGCCCCGGGCGTCATCGCTCCCTTGTTGGCGTAGATGCGCCCGTAGGCCAGCAGATACAGCTGCGGGTTGAACAACTGCCGATACAGCTCATTCAGCGGCAGTCCCTTGCTGCCGCGCTCACTCAGGACACCCAACACCGTTTCGGCGCTCTGCATTTCGCATACCTCCCAACTGTCGTGGTGTCCGGTCACCTGTTCTCCTTCGCGCTGCGGACGGCTTTCCCGTCCTCCCTGGCCGGGCGTGACTCCGGCGACTACTACGAGAACTCCGTCGCCCTAGGGCTCGCGCCCCGTAGGCGATCCCGCGTTCGTCTTCGTCATACGTATCGAGCGCGACGTAGGCTGTGGGGTTCCAGAAGTCGGCCCGTTGCGCTGACCTGGGCGTCAAGCTGCTGCGGGTTCGTACTGGTTGATCAATCCTCTGCGGACTGGCCGGTGGAC
>JOAA01000088.1 GCA_000720375.1 Rhodococcus rhodnii
TCAGGAACTGTTGGGTACCAGTCGCCATCGATTGTCGGGTGAACCGTTGTCCGGGTCCTGCACGGCCTGGGCGCCTGCGCTGCCGGAGCCGTTGAGGACGCCCAGGAGTTTGCCGCTGTTGGCATTCCGGATCTTGTACGTCCCGTCGCTGTTGTCGACGAGAGTCCACTTGTGGTCGGCGGTGCCGGTGTCGGACCACTGCAGGACACGGGCGTTGTCCGCGGTCGACATGTTCTCGACGCCAAGGACCTTGCCGCTGTTGAGGTTGCGGATCCGCACGTTGCCGCCGTCGGTGATCAGCTGCCAGTTGTGGTCGGCGGTGCCGGAGTCGTGCCACTGCACGGCCATGGCGCCGTCTGTGAGGGACATGTTCTGGATGCCGAGCACCATGCCGGTGGCCGCGTTGACGAGCCGGTAGCTCGTGGAGCTGCCGCCGACGCTCCAGTAGACGGTGTAGTTGTAGCCGTGCGCGTCGTGGAACGCGCCGAGGGTCACGGTTGTGCCGTCGGCGATGGCGGTGAAGGCGAGCGACGAGGTGCTGGTGCGTGCGATGGAGCTGACGTTGAGTGATGGCAATCGGTTCAACGCGGTGCTGCCGTAGTTGCCTGCCAGGACTGCGGGGCCGTAGGTGATTGCCGCGACGTTCGGGTTGTCGTTGGCGGGCCGCATGATCACTCGCATGGGCAGGCGGAGGGTGACTGTGTCGCCGGAGGTCCATGTGCGGGTGAGGTTCGCGTAGCTGCCTGGAGTGGTTGGGATGTTCTGGGCCACGCCGTTGACGCTCACAGTTGCGTTGCTGGTCCATCCGGGGATGCGCAGCCGCATTGTCCACGAGCCGCTGACGTTGCCGGTGACGCTGATGGTGGTCGTGTCGCCGGCGGGATAGTTGGTGGTCTGGGTGACCGAGATGTTGCGAGCCGACCAGGTCAGGACTGACGGCGTGTAGAGGTTCACCGTCAGGGTTGTGCCGTCGTGGAAGTAGATGGAGTCGGCGAGTTTGGTGTTGGTCTCCAGGCCTGTGCCCTGGCAGCACCAGAAGGTGCCGTAGTCGGTGCTCCAGGTTCCGCCGCCCCAAGCAGGGCCGGTGTTGCCGCGTCGGTGCCCAGGGTTGAGGCCGGTGAAGTAGCAGATGTGGCCGTGGCTGTCGGTCGGGTTCTGCTGGCCGATGAGGTGATTGAGCAGGGCACGTTCGTAGTAGTCGAAGTATGCGGCGTCATTGGGGTCGAGCAACCACAGTTCCCGCGTCAGCTTAAGCATGTTGTAGGTGTTGCACGCCTCGGCGGTGTCGGTGTTCAGATAGGAAGCGATGGCATTGGGCGCACGGAAGTGCTCAGCCTGGCTGTTGCCTCCGATGACGTAGGTGTGCGCTGCGACCGTGATATTCCAGGCGTTGCGGGCGATGTCCCGGTATCGCGTGGTGCCGGTGGCCTTGTACTCGCGAACGGCACCGATCCACTTGGGAACCTGCGTGTTGGCGTGCAGGCCATTGAGCTGGTCGCGGTTTGCGGCCAACGGGTCGAAGACGGCCGCGTGGTCGAACCGCTGCGCCGCGGCGAGCCAGCGGGAATCACCCGTCTGCTGGTACAAGTCGGCCAACACGGCGTTCATCCCGCCGAACTCGGTTCGCAGCACGGTCTGCATCTGGCTGTAGGACAACCTTCCGGTGCGCCAGTCCACCCAGCCTGCGAACCGGAGCAGCACGTCACGCGCCTGGGTGCTGCCGATGTACCGCCACACGTCCAGCAGACCGGCCAGCGTTTTGTGGATGGCGTAGTAGGAGACGGCCTTGGGCGTGCCTGCCTCAAGGGCGTCGAGGTCCGACTCTGGGAACCCTGCCAGGTAGCCGGTGGAGAAACCGGCTGCGGAGTTGTTCGCCTGGCACTTGGCCAGCTCCGCGACCATGTGATTTGCCTTGTCACGGCATGTGGTGTCGCCAAAGACGGCCCACGCCTGCGCCCAAGCGGTGAGGAAGTGCCCCTGACTGTGGGTGCGGAACGGGAAGTTCGGCGCTTCCCAGCCCCCGAGCGGGGTGGCGCCGTTGGTCGAAAGCCGGTGATTGGCCCGGAAGTTGTACAGCAGCCGGTTGACGTCGATGAATCGTAGATAGGACAGGGTGCGGTTCTGGTTGTCCATCCAGCGGCCTGCGGTGAGCCGGACCTCGCCAAGGTCGAAGGGATGGGCCGAGACCCCGATGTCAGTGCGGACAGGGGGAACGGCCGCTGCCTGTGCGGGCGTGGCGAACAGCGCTGGTGCGGTGGTGGCGACACCGGCGACACCCAAGGCCTGAAAGAGCTTTCGCCGGTTCAACGGTGCGGACGACATTGTTCTCCCAAGATCGCGGATTTACGGCGTTGTCAGATCAAAGCGCCGGACTGTGACCGTGCCGCCGAGGGCCTGGGTGGCGTGGTTGAAGATGCCGTACCGATAGCCCATGAAGAACTGCCACGTGTTGTTGAGGGTGAAGGCAGGGCCGAGTGAGGCGAAGGCGATTCCGTCGGTGCTGTAGGAGAAACGGGCTTGCCGGTTCGCCCCGGGGCGGATGTCGGCCTGAATACGCAGCCAGATCCTGCCGCCAGACACGTTGGCACTCACGGCTTCTGTGCCGGTACCTGTGGTGTTCCAGTTGCTGTCCATGGTCAAGCTGTTGGTCATCACGACCCGAGTGCCGCCGTTGTCGCGCTTGACCCCGACCCACGCCGAGGATTGGCGGAGCATGGCCAGCCCGGCGCGGTCGCCGTCACGCATGCCGCTGTAGTCCAGTTCGATCGTCGCTGTCGATGTGGGCCCTTGGATGCGGTGCGTCAGTGTGTTGCGGGCGGAGTACAGGTCGTTGGTCACTGTCGCGGTCTGCAGCCGCAGACCGTTGTTGACCGACCAGCGGGCGTTGTCGGGGTTGTGGTTCCACTCCCATTGCGGCCCGAGTGTGGTACCTGCGAACATGTCGGTGCCCGTGAGAGGTTTGACCGTCCGCGGCGGCCGGGGCACGTTGGGGTAGGGGTAGTTCACGCCCCACGTGCCGTTGACGGTTTGCAGGACAGGCCATCCATCCGAGGTCCACGAGATCGGTGCCAGTGCGGGGACTCGACCGCCAGGGTAGGCGTCCACAAAGGACATATAGTGCCCCTGGCCGTTCTGGGTCTGGACGAGCCCGCCCTGGTGCGGGACACCGCCGCCCGGGATCGGCCCGGGAAGGTCAAGAAGCAGCTGCCGCATGGTGTACGGGCCGAACGGGCCGTTGTCGGACTTCAGGATGTACTGGCCGTTGGCCGGGCGGGTCAGGAAGATGTAGTAGCTGCCGTTGCGCTTGTAGAAGCGGGCACCTTCCAATGTGCCGACGCTCGGGGGCGTGCTGAACACCTGCTGGGCACGAACCTGGGTACGTCCGTCGGCCGACAGTTGGGCGACGCTGATTGTGGTGTTGCCGTAGGCGACGTACGTGGTGTCGTTGTCGTCGATCAGCAGACCGGCGTCGTAGTAGCAGTTGTCGATCGTGGTGTGTCGGGTCCAGGGCCCATCGACAGTGCTTGCCGTGTAGATGTAGGTGTTGTCGAAGTCGATGCAGCCTGCCCAGTAGAAAGTCTTGTTACTGGGCCGGTAGTTGAGGGTCGAGGCCCAGATGCCACGGACGTAGCCGCGGCTGCCGTTGAGGTCGTACTTGGATCCGAAGTCCAGGGAGGGAACGGCGTGGCCGGCGAACTCCCAGTTGACGAGGTCGTAGGAGCGCAGAATCGGGGCGCCGGGGGAGTAGTGCATTGTCGATGCCGTGGCGTAGTACGTGTCGCCGACGCGAATGATGTCGATGTCGGCGAAGTCCTGCCATACGACCGGGTTGGTGTACGGCGTCGACGGTGGCCACTCGCCGCT
>JOAA01000089.1 GCA_000720375.1 Rhodococcus rhodnii
CGCCCGGCTGGTGACGCTGACCGGGGTCGCTGGGGTGGGCAAGACCCGGTTGGCGCTGCGCGTGGCCGCGCAGCTTCATGAGCGGTTTCCGGACGGTGTCTGGCTGATCGAGCTAGCGGCGCTGACCGATGACAAGCTGCTGCCCCAAGCAGTCGCCGACGTCCTGGGCATCCAGGACCAGTCGGCGAGGCCACAGCTGGACGTGCTCTCGGACCACCTTGCGGACAAGCGGCTGCTGCTGGTGCTGGACAACTGCGAGCACCTGGTGGACGCGGTGGCGATCCTCGTGGACAGGCTCCTGGGCGCGGCCCCGGACCTGCGGGTCCTGGCCACCAGTCGGCACGTGTTCCGAACGGCTGGCGAGCACCTGCTGGAGGTCGCCCCGTTGCCCATGCCGGACCTGCCAAGGGCAACGGGCCGGTCGACGCGGTACGCGGCGGTGCGCTTGTTCGCCGAACGAGCAGCGACCGCACTACCCGGTTTCCGGGTGGATGCCCGCAATCGCGACACCATCACCCGGATCTGCCATCGACTGGACGGCATCCCACTGGCCATCGAACTGGCCGCGGTCCGGGTACGGGCGATGCCGGTCCACCAGATCCTGCGCCGACTGGACGACTACTTCGAATTCCTGGCCGAAGGAAGCCGGACCTCGATACCCCGTCTGCGGACACTGCACGCCACGATCGACTGGAGCTTCAACCTGTGCTCAGTCGAGGAACAGCACATATGGGCACGCACATCCGAATTCATCGGCGGATTCGACCTTGACGCGGCCGAAACCGTCTGCGCGGCGGACGACCTTGCGTCGCACGACGTGCTGGACCTCGTGGCCTCCCTGGTGGACAAGTCGATCCTGACACGGATGGACTCTGGGGCGAAGGCGCGGTACCGGATGCTGGAACCCATCCGCCAGTACGGTCAGGAACGACTGACCTCGTCCGTCCGGCGGACGACCATCCAAGTTCGGCACCGGGATCACTATGGGCGCCTGGTCGGGAACGCGGAGTCGGCCTGGCTGGGACCGGACGAGCTGGAGTGGTTCGACCGGCTTCGGTGCGAGCACGCCAACCTGCGCGCCGCGCTGGAGTTCTGCCTGACCGCGTCCGGTGAGGAGCGGGCGGGGCTCGAGATCGGGGCCGCCCTGTGGACCTACTGGTTCCTCTCCTGCTCCCATACCGAAGGACGCTACTGGCTCGATCGGGCACTGGAGGCGAATCCGGAACCAAGTCCGACACGAGCCAAGGCCCTGTGGGTCGACGCCTGGCTCGCCGTGGTGCAGGCCGATACCCCCGCGGCGCTGTCGATGGTCGAGGAATCCCGCCGCTTGGCTCAACGGCTCGGCGACGGATCCGCCCTCGGTCATACCGCACGAGTCGCAGGCCTGGCCACGTTCTTCCAGAACGACGTCCCAGGCGGAGCCACGCTCCTCGAAGAGGCACTCACCCACTTCCGCGGGATCAGCGACCGGAGTGGCGTCTGGATCACCCTGCTCCAACTGGCCGGGATGACCGCGATCCTCGGAGACCCCGAGCGGGCCGTCGACTTCGGCGAGGAGTGCGTGGACCTCTCCCATATCCGGGCACACCTGTCCCGGTCCTGGGCGTTGTGGGGGCTCGCCATCAGTCGCTGGCTGATCGGCGACCGGCAGGGCGCCAGCAGGCTGGTCCGGGAAGTCATCCGAATCAACCAACCGTCCAACCGATGGAGCCTTGTCCACAGCATCGAGATACTGGCCTGGATCACGGCGGCCGAGGGACAGTACCGGCGTGCCGCCCAACTGCTCGGGGCAGCCGACCCCATCTGGCGGTCGACCGGCGTACTACCAGCCACGCTCAGGCATCTGGCGCCATCCCACCACCGGTGCGAGCAACAAGCCCGCCAGTCACTCGGGGACGAGACGTTCACCGTCGCATTCCGCGAAGGAACCCGCCTCACCATCGACGAGGCCATCGTCTACGCACTCGAGGCCGTCGGCGCCTGATCACCGGAGGCCGCCCGACGCCAGACATGAGTAGCTGTCGGTGTTCATGTCTCGTGGCTCAGGGCGTAGGCGATGGCGTGCTCACTGGTGCGTTGGGTGCCTTCGCTGAAGAGAGCGGTGAATGCCTCATTTCCCAGCGCTTGATGGGTGCTTTTCGGCAGTGTGCGTGTGCCGGAGCAAGGTGCCGTACCTCTGTGGGTGGTGTTCCGGCGGACCGAGCCTGCTGGCGGCGCCAAGCAATCAGGCGGCGCGCTGCTCGTGTCGTTCCGCTGCCGCGATCCAGGCCAGTAGTTCCAGGCAGTGAGCCGTACCCCACTGAACTGGTCGTCCAGTGGCCGTCCGGTTTGCGGTGCTTGCCGGTGCTGCAGCGCCCGGCTCGACGGATATCGTTCCGCCATGGAGCCCGCGAGCGTGCCGGTGGACTCCAGTCTCGTCGTGCGCACGGGGTCTGACCGACCGATCCCGTGCTCACCGGCGGGCATCGGCGCCCGGTTTCCGAGCAGGGCGACTCGGCTGAGTTGCAGGACACGACTTCGAAGCCGGTCACCACCTCGCCGGAGATCGTCAGGTAACCGTCGACCGGTCTGTTCAAGGGATCCTGCCAACGGCTGAGGATGCCGATCACGGTGACGCTCCACCCGCGCCAAGGATTCGGCCCATCGATCGTGCTGACGTGGAAGGCGACCACCGAGTCGACCAGCGGAGCGAGTGCCGGCCGGAGTTTCTTACTGGGAGCCAGGACTAGTTCAGCCTCGTCGTACATCACAAACGGAAGCGGGCAGACTATCGGCGTGCCCGCCGCAGCGTGGATGAGTCGGCCGACCGGGACGCCTGTCAGCAGCACGCGGCACTCCGGCCGTGTCAGCGCTTTGATGTTCCGGTCGTCCATCGTGATCACCTCGGTTCGCTGTCTGGGTGCGAACGCGGTAGGGCGCCGATCGTGGGGGTGTGAATCGGCGCCCTACCGCTGGCTGCCGGCGGCGTACCACGCCACACGGTTGGCCGCGTGCTGGCTGTTCGGTGCGGGGACGTGGGGCTGGGTTGTTCGCGACGGGGGTGCTGCAGTGCACCCACCCTCTGGTCACTTTGTGCTCCATGCGCGGGTGGTCGTTGAGGGATAACGGTCTCTCGAAATCCGGACAGGCGAACCGGGAAAGCTACCCGAAGGGATACGCGGAACGGTGCGCCGCCCCGGACCTCCACCTCCGCCATGGCGATGGCGAAGCAGTGTCGCGACTGGGCGCAACGGCACGGTGACCAGGCCATGCTGGCGTACGCCCTGTTCATCCAGGGGTCCGTCACACGGTTCCGCGGCGACTTCCGGCGCGCGCAGGCCCTGCTGGAGGACGCCCTGGCGCGCTTCGAGTCCTCCGGCGAGCTGAACACCATCGTGGTCATAGCACCAGATCTGGTCCCTGGTTGGCGGCCAGCCCCTGTTCGACTCCCCGCACTGGATCGTCCCGCATCAGGCGTGCGAGCAGCAGGCCCGCCGCGCCCTGGATCGGGCCGTCGCCTACGCGCTCGGCGAGAAACCCGCGTCGGCCACCCCGACCCTCGCGGGAACGGGCACTGCGGGGACATCGTTGACCCGTCGGGAGCGGCAGGTCGCCGAACTCGTCGCGGAAGGACTGTCCAACAAGGACATCGCCGCGCGGCTGGTGATCGCCCAACGCACCGCCGAAGGCCATGTG
>JOAA01000090.1 GCA_000720375.1 Rhodococcus rhodnii
TCAGCGGTCCAGGTCCCGGCCGGTGAGCTGCTCGATCCGGCCGATCCGATAGCGCAACGTGCTGACGTGCACGCGCACGGCCGCGGCGGCCCGCGTCTGGGAGCCCGCGTGCTCGAGGAACCCGCAAGGTCCGCATCAGTGCCGACGTACCTGAGCGTCACCGCACCTTGCGCGGGATGGTGGAGTGGAGTTCGATCTGTGTACGGAGGCTGGGCGCTCTTTGTGGATGCGCGGCTCCATCTTTGTCGGCGGCTTCGCTTTGGAAGACGCTGTCAGTGTCCGCGCGGACGAGACGCTGCCCACCGACGACATGATGGACATCGTCGAGGCGCTGGTGGACAAGTCCTTCCTGCAGCGTGAAACCAGGGGAGATTTCGTGTGACACTGGGCGCTGGATATGCAGCGCGAAGATGGGCAAGAGCAGGTCTCGCATCAGGGTGAGTCGCCCCATTGGCAGGCGCGCCACCGGTTTCCGGCAGATTCTCTATCCCATCAAGGGCTTTCCGCGTTACTGGAATCACTACCGCGCCGGTTCTGCTGCGGTGTGTGCGGGTGCTGGTGGGGAGGATGCGGAGGATGTGGCGTCCGAGGCGTGGCTGCAGATCGCGCGGGATCTAAGGTCGTTTCGTGGGGATGGTGGCGGGTTTCGTGGCTCGGCCACGACGATTGCCCGGCATCGTGCGATGGATCATCTGCGTCGTGTGCGTCGGCGGCCGGTCGTGGCCGGACCGGTCGAGGATCTGCCTGAGTGGTCCGGGTCGGAGGACACCGCCGAGTCTGCGGTGGCCGCGGTGGGTACCGATGCGGCGCTGGGGTTGATCGCGCGGTTGCCGCGGGATCAGGCCGAGGCGGTGTTGTTGCGGGTGGTGGTGGGTTTGGAGGTGAAGGCTGCTGCCCGGGTGTTGGGCAAGCGTCCGGGCGCGGTGCGTACCGCGGCCTATCGCGGTCTGCGCAAGCTCGCCGACTACCTCGGCCACACCGGTTGATCACCATGAAGCCGGGCCGAGTGACGCAATCGAGGGCGTTGACGCTGAAGGACATGAGATGAGCGCGCACCGTTCCCGCCGGATCGAGCGCAGGACGCGCTGACCGAGCTGCTCGCGGCGGCGTCCGCGCCGCCTCGCGAGGGTGAGCTGGCCGGTGAGCAGGCTGTGCTGGCGGCGTTGCGGGCCGCTCGTCTCGCTTCTGTTCCTCGGCTACGGAGACGTTGGATGCTCATCAAGACCGCGCTGGTCAAGACCGCGCTGGCGAAACTGCTCACGGTCAAGGTCGCGGCCACCGCGGTGACGGCGGTGGCCGCCGGTGGTGTCGCGGTGGCCGCCGCGACCGGCAACCTGCCCACCCAGCATGGTGGCAGCCCGACGGTGCCGCCGATGGTCGCGGTGTCGTCCACGACCGGCCAGATAACCCCACCCCCGTCAGTGGGCTCGAGCCAGGCGCCAGACGCGGCTAACAAGACCGCCACCGACAAGAACCCCGGTAACAGCAACGCCGCTGGCAACAACGCCGCTGATAAGAACACCAGTGGCAGCGGGTCGCCGTCGCCGTCGCTGGTGGGGCTGTGCCAGGCCGACACCGCCGGTGCGGGGGCCGAGCAGGGCAAGGCGCTGGAGAATCCCGCGTTCACCGTCTTGATCACGACCGCCGGCGGGAAGGACAAGGTTTCCGCGTACTGCACCGACCTGCTCGCCATCCAGCCCGGACAATCCACGCCCCCGACGGGCCAACCCACCACACTCCCAACTGGTCCCGGTGCGGCACACCCGACCGGCAAACGCAGCGACACGCCGCCGTCGACGCGCCCGAGCCGCTGACTCCACCGTTACTCCCGCAGACCCGTGGCGACCGTTCCGTATCCCGTTGCACAAGGGTCGCCGCCCGAGGGCGGGCGGCGGCTGTCTTCCCCCTTCCAGCCGCCGCTCGTCCACCACATTCCACACAGGACACAAACGAATCGTTGGCGCAGCAAGGGAATCCAGAGGCGACCGGGTGACGGTACGAGGCGGAGGAGGCAACAATGGCACACGCATGTCCATACACCGTCACGGTCGGCGCCTACCTACTCGGAGCGCTCTGCGCGCAGGAGAATGACGAGTTCCGCCAGCACGCCAAGGTGTGCCCGGACTGTGAACGGGAGATCGCCGAGCTGACACCGACCGCCCGCTGCTGGAGACACTCAAGACCCAGACACACGCAGCCAGCGGACACGCCCGCTGAGCGGATCCGAACCGGCGGCGGGTGGCTGGGACATCACCAGGCACGCCGTTCGGCGCGTGCCCATATCGATACGAGGAGAAACGTTCGTGATGAATATCGACACGGCGCTGAAAGAGGCGATGTCTATTACTGGCGCGGTGGGTGCTGCGTTGGTGGATTATGAAAGTGGGATGTCGCTGGGCACGCTGGGCGGTGGTGACTGGTTGGATCTGGAGGTGGCCGCGGCCGGCAATACCGAGGTGGTGCGGTCGAAACTGCGGGTGATGTCCGCCCTCGGGCTTAACGACGGTATCGAGGACATCCTGATCACTCTGCACCGTCAGTATCATCTGATCCGGTTGCTGCAACCGGCCAAGGGCACCTCGACGCTGTTTCTGTACCTGGTCCTGGATCGGGAACGGGCCAACCTCGCGCTGGCCCGGCATCAGCTCAAGCGCATCGAAGCCGACCTGGTGGTATGAGCCAGATGCAGACCACAGCGCCCACGGATGCTCCGGATTCCGCCGTGCTGCCCACGCGCAGACCCGCCTCCGGGAGGCGGGATCCTGCGTCGGCTGGGCCGACGGTGACGCCACCGCCGGACCACGCCGAGACGATGGCCGAGGCGGCGATGACCGCGGCGTTGGGAGAGATCCGTGGGCGTGTCGAGCGTGTCACCGGGCTGCTGGTGGCCACCCGGGATGGGCTGGTGTTGTACAGCGACACCCACGGTGTCGAGGACCATAGTGTCGCGGCGATGGCTGCCGCGGCCATTGGGCTGGCCACCCAGTTCACCGGGCAGGCCAAGGTCGGCGCGCCGCGCGCGGCGATGTTCGAAGGTGCGTCCGGCTACGTCGGCGTTTTTCCCGTCGAGGGCTCCTTCCTGCTGGTCGTGTTCGGGGAGCCGGAGATCACCATGGGCCTGTTCACCGTCGCCGCCCGGCAGGCGCTGTCCCTGCTCCAACAGGTCATCCTCCGCCTGCGGGTGCACACCGTCCGGGCGGTCCGGCGTGCCTACTTCGAGCAGCCGGCGCCCGCCGACGCCGCGCACGCGCAGGACCACAGCCCGGGTCTGGTGCGCGCCTGTTTTCCGAACGACGACCTCTAGTTCGAAACAGTCGAACTGCCGGTTAATCGGTTGACTTCTAGCGGTGTCAGCCATGCCGGGCCGGCGCGGTCAGGCTCGTCGAACCGGATAGTGCGATCAGGGGTGGCTTGTGCTGACGATGGCCGTCACGGCGTTTGGCTGTGCAAGGGTCATCCTCAGCTCACACTTGTCCGGGAACGGCGGACAAGTGTGATGTCGAGAGAAGTGATCATGTGATCGGAAGGGGCCGGCGACCGCGATCTGGTCGTGTTGTCACTGATCGACGTCCCAGCCAACATGGCAGGTTCGCGACCACATACCTGGAGCAGCGCAACGGCAGGCACAACGAGATCTACTGGTCGCAGTTCGTCAGCCGGTCGCCGACCGTCGACCAAACCCTGAACAGTGACAACCCTGTTGGTGCCGAAACTCCGTCCGTGCTGGTCACGCCGCCCGGTGGTACTGGTGGAGGATGCCGCCAGAGCCCTTTCCGTGTCGGCGGCAGGTGAGGCTGGGCAGCGGTGACTCAGGTAGCTGAAGGCGCTAGATCGTTATCCCGCCACGGCCAACGGTCCAGAGTGGACCGTTCGACCGCGTCGAGGGCGAGCGCCGGTGCCCAGTCACGTGGCCTCGTGAAAGTGGAGCCGCGAGTCGGTAGTCTGCGTGGATGGTTTCTCGCCAGGTTCGGTCTTGAGCGCTCTGTCGCGTGACCGTGGGGTGACCGGGCTTTCCGTTGGAGGGTGGCAGATGGCCGAGCAGACCCAGCGGTACGGTGGTTGGCGGCACGCACGACTGCTGGCTGGTGGCCGTGCACGTGGTTCCGCAC
>JOAA01000091.1 GCA_000720375.1 Rhodococcus rhodnii
CCGCAACGCCAGCCGGGTCTTGCCCACCCCACCCACCCCGGTCAACGTCACCAGCCGGGCCGTGGACAGCAGCCGCCTAACCTCGCAGATCTCCCTGCGACGGTCCACAAAACTGGTGACCTCCGCGGGCAGATCGCACGACGCGTTCACGGCGAGCTTCCGCAGTGCACTAGGCAAACCTCGCAATCCTCCACACCAGGAAGAAGACTCGGTGCAGCCTTCGAACTGGACGAAGATCAGATAGAGCAGCCATCAGCAGACGTTCCACTGGTGCACCACCTGCGGTGCACCGGGCAAGAGAACCGTTGATGAGCAGACAGCCGTCCGAGTTGCTCGTGCGGTCGTCGTGGTCAAGCACAGCGTCCAATCGCTTCGCTGCCCCGCGGATGCTGGTGACTGACATCGTGATCGCCTCGCCTCGATCGGACCCCTCACTGGTTTCGACCCAGGGTGGATTCGGCAAGGACTCAGCAAATCGTGACAACTACCTAAGTAGATACGGGGGTACGCGTAGCCAGCCGGATGACCGCGATCCCCTTTGTCTCGCCCGCTACCAGGACGTTCCAGCCGACCGGATCCGCCAGTACGCCCAGGCCGAACCGGGAGCGTCTGGCCGATATGCCGGTCCAGGCCTTTGTGCCGATCCTCGTCGAACGAGCCGTACGCAACCGTCTGGACCAGGACGGCGTGTCCTGGTAGACGCCGCGAAGGCCACCGACAGGCGGTCTGCAACGCAGTCGAACACGCCTACCTGGGGACGCCGGGCACGCTGACGCCGGTCGGCGCCTGCAGCCACCTGGGCAACGCTGTGCGGCTCGTCGTGTTCGGACGCGGCTGGTGGCGCCCGCCTCTACCGACCCAGGATTGTGCCCGCGCGGCCTGGCGATGCTGGAGAAGCGTCGGCGGAGGTCGCGCATCGCGGCCTCCCCGTTCCAGTCCTCCCGCAACCGGATTGGCAGGTCAGGGCTTGCGGCCGACACCGCCGATGATCAGGTGCTCGACCAGCGAGAGCTCCCGGACCGGGGGCCCGGCCGGCCACCACTGGTCCAGCTTGACCAGGCCCGGCTCCAGCAACTGCAGGCCGTCGAAGAACGACAGGATCTCCTCACGCGTGCGGTAGCGGCCCGTGCCCATGCTCGAGGTCCGCCAGCGGCGCTCGAGCTCGCGGGCCAGCGCGGCCCCCTCTCCGCCGTCCGCCGGGTCCCACCAGTGGGTCAGCGCGACGTACGAGCCGGACGGCAATGCGTCGATGTACTGGCGCATGACCCCGGCCGGGTCCGCGTCGTCGTCCACGTGGTGCAGGGTGGCGCACTGGATCAGCGCCATCGGACGATCGAACTCCAGAGCACGGGTCACCGTGGGATGCGCCAGCAGCACGGCCGGCTCGGTCAGGTCCGCGGTGACGAAGTGGGTGCGGTCGTTCTCCTCCAGCAAGGCGCGGCCGTAGGCGTTCACGGCCGGATCATTGTCCACGTAGACCACGACCGCGTGCGGAGTGAAGCGTTGCGCAGTCTGATGGGTGTTCTCCACCGTGGGCAGCCCGGCGCCCAGATCGAGGTACTGGTCGATCCCCACATAGGCGGACAGGTAGCCGATGGTGCGGTTCAGCCAGCGCCGGTTCGCCGTGGCGACCTCCGCCCCCTGCGGGGCGATCTCGATGATCGAGTCGTAGACCACCCGGTCGGACGCGAAGTTGTCCTTGCCGCCGAGGAACGCGTCATACACCCGGGCGATGCTTGCCGTGCAGGTGTCCACCTCCGGCGGCAGCCCGGCGCCCTCGCCCCGGTGCACCGCGGACACGCCGGTGAGATCCGCCATCTAGTCAGGCCCCTTGTCCAATGCTCACCGGACACGCTCCCCATGTGGTCCCCAGAGTGGGCGAGTGTATACCGTCGGTATCACCGATGATCAGCAGCATTCGAGGACCTCGGTGCTGGACGGCTGGCGGACTGGCTGTGACAGCGTTGGACGGTTCTGGACCACCGGGTGCTCAGGCGCTTGCGGATACCATCGGCCCCGAGCCTCAGGACACGGACACGTCGTGGCGACGGTTCCTGCGGGCCCTGGCGTCCGCGGTGCCACTTGCGACGTCTTCCACCTCCCCGGTTGCGGGCGCGGGAACGCGTCGGGTGGTGGGGCTGCTGCTGGCATCGAGGGGTGAACCGGCGGCGACGCTGCGGCGCGCCCTCGACGCAGTCGTGCTGAGCATCTGGAGGGCTGATCGCAACGCCCCGGGAGTCTCTCGATCTATATGTTTCGCGGGTTTGCGACCTGCCGGGGCAGGACCACGAGCACGTCTGCCCACATGGTCGTCCCGTCTTGGCCTGGCACCGCGTCCCATTGGGCAGATAGCCGCTCGATCACCAGCAGGTGCACGCCTTCTGGCGTCCAGTCCTGCAGGGCGGCCCTGACAATTGGCGAGGGAGCACGGTCGTCCACCTCGACCCGCACGCAGCCGGGGGTCTAGTGGGGTGAGGCAGCGGTGGGAGCGCTGACGGCGGCATGCCCTTGGGTCGGCTGGTCGGATGTTCTCACCGGGCCCGGTGGCGTGCGCGGTGGGTGTGCCCGTCGGGTGCGTGGCTTGCCCGGCCTGCGTGCCGCGCAGGCCGGTGCAGCACGGAGACCTCGTGTCGACATCCTTGTCCTTACTGTCAGCGGTCCTGATGACGACGGTGAGACCGGGATTCTCCAGCACCGTGCCATGATCAGCCCCCGCACCGGCGGTGTTGGTGTTGCAGTGACCCACCGGTGACGGCGTTGGCGAGGATCTGTCGAGCATTGATGATGTTGTTCTTCGGTTGGCCGTGTCGGCATATCTGGGTCGCTACTGGTCTCGACCACCATCATATGTCCATTGTGGAGAGACGCTCTGGAGTGTGGCGCCCACGACGAATTCTGGTGACTGGTAAGGCCGGGCTGCTCCGTGGTTGTCTCAAAGGAACGTACCGATCACGGTGGCGCCGATCCACACGATCACGCCTATCGAGATGAGCACGAGCACCGCGACGGCGATGGCCAGCTTCTTCCT
>JOAA01000092.1 GCA_000720375.1 Rhodococcus rhodnii
CCACCGACGCACCACGAAAACTCGACACCACAGGCCGAACACGATCCGTCGGCAAATCAAGCTGCTCCGGCATCCCCGCCAACGCCGACGACCAGTACTTCTCACTCGTGGCACCCTCCGCCGACTCCAGCAGTTCGTGCTGCCACAGCGAATAGTCCGAGTACTGCACCGCCAGGGCGTCCCACACCGGCTCCGCACCGGCGAGCCGGGCCGAATACGCCGTCGCCAAGTCGCGGCCCAGCGGCGCCATCGACCAGCCGTCCCCCGCGATGTGATGCAACAACAGCACCAGCACCGACGAATCCGATCCCGTCTCGAACAACCACGCCCGGGCGGCGGCCACAGCCGCGTCAACAGACTCCGCCGGGACCGACTCCACGTCGAACCGAAGGCCGGAGCGGTCAAGCACGCGCTGGACCGGTTCCCCGTCCACCTCTGGGAACACCGTCCGTAAACTCTCGTGCCGCCCGACCACATCACCCAACGCCAACCGCAACGCCTCCCGGTCAACCACACCGGACAACCTCAGCACCAACGGCATGTTGTACGTCGGGACCATCGCCAGTCACATCCCCTTCCGAGAGTTGCGCATCCTGAGGCCTGGCCGTGCTTTGCGCATCGAGTCCAGCCGGGATTCCAGACCGGCGGGCGTGGGGTCGGCGAACAGGGCCTGGATGCTCATCTCGACGCCGAGCACCGACCGGATCCGGCTGATCAGCCTGGTCGCCAGCAACGAATGCCCGCCAAGGTCGAAGAAACTGTCCTCGACCCCGACGTCGGGCACACCCAGCACCTCGGCGAACAGCCCGCACATGATCTCTTCACGAGGCGACCGGGGCCGGGCCTGATCCAGTGTGATCCCGGGCGCCGGCAGGGCACGTCGATCAAGCTTGCCGTTCACTGTCAACGGAAGCGCGTCCAGCACCACGAACGCCGACGGCACCATGTACTCCGGCAGCACCTGTGCTGCGGTCTCCCGCGCCACCGCGGTGTCCACACCGTCGCCCGTGAGATAGGCAACGATCCGCTTGTCCCCCGGGGTGTCCTCGCGAACGATCACCACGACCTGGCCGACGGCGGGAACCGCCGCCAGCACCGATTCGATCTCACCGAGCTCGATCCGGAAGCCCCGAACCTTGACCTGGTCATCGACCCGGCCGACGAACTCCATCAGCCCGTCCGGCCCCCACCGCACCAGGTCTCCCGTGCGGTACATCCTGCTCCCCTTGCCACCAAAGGGATTGGCCACGAACCGCTCGGCGGTCAGGCCCGGCCTGCGCAGATATCCACGGGCAAGTCCCACGCCGGCCACGTACAGCTCGCCGACGACACCGACCGGGACTGGCGAGAGGTTGCCGTCCAGCACGAACACCTGGACGTCGTCGAGTGGCCCGCCGATGGTCGGCTTGCCGGTCCCGGCGATCGGTTCACTCAGCGTCGCACAGATGGTGACCTCGGTCGGCCCGTAGCCGTTGTTGAACTGGCGCCGGCCGGACCACTTGGCGAACACGTGCTCGCTGCAGTTCTCCCCGACAACGGCCGTCGTCAGGTCGCGCAGGCGCTCGTCGTCCTCCGGCAGCACATCCAGGGCGCTCGGCGGCAGCGTCACGTGCGTGACACCGAACCGGTCGACCAGATCAAGGAACCAGCTGGCGAAGTCGCTACGCATCGGCGGGACGATGACCAGTGCGGCACCGCTGAACAAGGCCGTACAGGTGTCCCACACAGCTACGTCGAAACTCGGCGAAGCCAGTTGCACGACCCGGCTGCCGTGCTTGATCCGCAGCCGCCGGGCCACCGTCGTGATGACGCTCTGGATACCGGTGTGCGTGACCGAGACGCCCTTCGGCCGACCGGTGGAGCCGGACGTGTAGATGACGTACGCGGGGTTGTCCAGTCGCAACGGGCTCGTCCGGTCCGCGTCCGTCGGGTCGGTGGCCGGCAAGCGAGTCAGGCCCTCGAGTGTGCCCGTGCCGGCCAGGTTCAGCCTCGGTACGGCGACATCGCGCAGCGCCGACGGCCCGTCTCCGGACACGACAAGGACGCATGGGCGGGCGTCGCCGAGGATGAAGTTCAGCCGGTCCGCCGGATACTCCAGGTCGAGGGGCAGGTAGGCGGCGCCTGCCTTGATGGCGGCCAGCATCGCCACGGTCAGCCAGACCGAACGCGGCAGCGCGAGCGCGACGATGTCCTCCGGCCCCACGCCCTGCGCGATGAAGTGGTGAGCGAGCTGGTTGGCGCGTTCATTCAGCTGCGCGTAGGTGAGGGTCGTGTCCTCGTGGATCAACGCCACCTCGTCGGGCGTGCGGACGACCTGCTGCTCGAACAGCACCGGCAGCGTCTGATGCGGGCCGTCCACGCGCGTGTCGTTGAACGCGTACAGCAGCTGGTGCCGCTCGTCCGGTGACAGGATCTCCACGTCGCTCAGCCGCCGCGTGGGGTCTTCGGCGATCGCATCCAGCATCCGGACCAGGCGTGCCACCAGCTCGGCGGCGCCTTCCGGCGTGTACAGGTCGGTCGCGTACTGCAGCTCGCCCGTCAGCCCGTCCGCTGATCCGTCCGTGCCGGACCGCTCGGTAATGCCGAACCACAGCTCGCATCGAGCGGCGCCGGGGTTGATCAGGGCCGAGTCCGCCTGGCAGTCGCCGAATGTGAAGCCGCCGTCGACGTAGTTCTGCAACGCGAGGACAACCTGCAGGAACGGGTTGTGGGACAGTGACCTGGTCGGGTTGAGCATCTCCACCAACCGCTCGAACGGCAGATCCTGATGCTCGTACGCAGCCAGATCAGTCGCCCGCAC
>JOAA01000093.1 GCA_000720375.1 Rhodococcus rhodnii
GTGCGCCGTGAAGCGGCGTGAACCAAGGGAGGTGGAAGTCCTTCCCGCCGGGGTGTCGCAGCAGCCCGGTAGGAGCTGAGCGCAGTCCGACCTGGGAGACGCCAGGAAGGGCGGGAAGCAGCGCTGACAAAGCCGGGACGGTTTGGCACTGCCAGACGGGCCGGGTCCGGCGAGCGAGATCAGACGGTGTACGAGAGGAACCAGTGGTAAAGCCCTGTAAGCGAGGCACCGGCTCAAACCTGGTGGATATGGGCCGGGACGCAGCGCACGGCCACCTCATGTGGTGGCCGACTCCGAAGCCGGCTAAGCGTGCCGGCGGGGAGGCCATGGTGAAAGTCTGCGGCGTAGCCATTGGCGATGCTGCCGGGGCAAAGCTGGGCGCCAAGCTGATCGATCGGTTCACGGTGAACACGGGAAGCATCCCGCGTCGCTCCCGTCGCCTGGAATCCATTCAGGCGGGTGGGATAGGCACGTCGTCTGCCGAAGGCACGGGGTGTGGCGGAGGCCCTGTAGTAGTCCGAGCGCGCGAGAGGCGCGCACATGGCGAAGGGGGCCAGCAAGTCGGCAGTGATCGTACTGGAATGCCAGGAGGACGTTGGTGAACACCGACGAGCTGGACTATGCCCTGATGAGGGCGGAACGCCGGGTACTGGGGATCCAGGCCAAACTGCACCAGTGGGCCAGCGATGACCCTCATTGCAGGTTCGATGATCTGTACAACCTCGTCTGCGATCCAGGTTTCCTGTTGGTGGCCTGGGATCGCGTGCGGAACAACAGGGGCGCGCGCACGGCCGGGGTGGACGGCGATACCGCCCACCACATCGAGGCCGGGCGCGGGGTGGAGGGGTTCCTCGCGGACCTGCGGGCCGATCTGAAGGCCCGAGTCTTCCAGCCCCTGCCGTCGCTGAGGCGGGCGATTCCCAAGGCGGGCGGCAAGGTCCGCTATCTGGGGATCGCGACCATCCGGGACCGGGTGGCCCAGGCGTCTCTGAAGTTGGTGCTGGAGCCTATTTTCGAGGCGGATTTCCTCCCGTGCAGCTACGGATTCCGTCCGAACCGCCGGGCTCACGACGCGGTGGCCGAGATACACCACTTCGCGTCCCGCTCGTATGAGTGGATCGTGGAGGGCGACATCAAAGCCTGTTTCGACGAGATCTCACATGCATCCTTAATGGACAGAGTGCGAGGTCGGATCGGGGACAAGCGCGTCCTGGACTTGGTGAAGGCGTTCCTGAAGGCGGGCATCCTCACCGAGGAGGGCACGCTGGCGGACACCAGCACCGGAACCCCGCAGGGTTCGATCCTCTCCCCGTTGCTCAGCAACGTGGCCCTATCGGTCCTGGACGAGCACATCGCTCAAGGGCCGGGCGGGCCTGGAGCCAGCCCGTATGAGCGGGCCAAACGACGACGCCAGGGTCTGCCCAACTATCGACTGTGCCGATACGCGGACGACTGGTGCCTGGTGGTGTCGGGCACCAAGGCGCACGCCGAGGCCCTCAAGGAGGAGATCGCGGGAGTCCTGTCCACGATGGGCCTGCGTCTGTCTCCGGAGAAGACTCTCGTCACCCACGTCGACGAGGGAGTGGACTTCCTCGGCTGGCGCATCCAGCGCCACCGCAAGCGAGGAGCCGGCAAGCACTACGTCTACGTCTACCCAGCCAAGAAGGCGCTGGCCGCCGTCATGGCCAAGGCGAAGGCGATCTGTCGGAAGAACACGAACCAGCCGCTCAGAATCCTGCTGCTCCAGCTTAACCGGATGCTGCGGGGTTGGACCGCGTACTTCAAGTACGGATGCTCGAACGCGACCTTCAGCTACCTGCGCTCCTACCTCTGGAAGGAAGTGGTCAGGTGGCAAGAACGCAAGCACCGGCGCACGCCCTGGAGGCAATTGCGCCGACGCTACGGCATCTGGCCCGCCGATGGCGATGTCGGGTTGTTCGACCCGGCCAGGGTCAGCGCGAAGCGCTACTACTACCGGGGAACCCGCATTGCGATGCCATGGCCGAGCACTACGTGAGGCGAGTCGCGATCCTGTTGGGGCTTGTGGAGAGCCCGGTGCGCTTAGCGGCGCACGCCGGGTTCGGGAGGCGGCTCGGAGAAACCCATCAGCGGCAACGCTGACAGGGCGCTCCGAGTCGACCTCAC
>JOAA01000094.1 GCA_000720375.1 Rhodococcus rhodnii
AGAGCGAACTGCTATGCCGAGAGGTTTGTCGGGACGGTCAGGAGTGAGGTCACCGACCGGCTTCTCATCGTCGGCGAACGCCACCTGCGGACCGTGCTCACACGGTATGTCGTGCACTACAACCGACGCCGTCCCCATCGAGCTCGCCAACTCCGCCCACCACGGCCAGACCGCGCCATTCCACACGAGAGCTGCACGCAGGTCCAGCGCCGACTCGTACTCGGTGGCTTGATCAACGAGTACGAACCCTCTGCGGCTTAACGCACAGGTCACAGCCAGAGAGCCGACGGTCAGATTGCCCGCGCCGGACTCTGCCTCCACACCGCGCCCTTCCGGGTGCCTCCAGCTCTCCCCTCGTGGATCGGAGCAGTCGCGGAAACGCCCTCTGCATCTTGTGGCGACGGGTGCTCGAGGAAGTCACATTCAACGCGGGAGCCATACATGGGTAGACAGGAATCGTCAGTCAGCATGTACTCGAGCTACAAACGTCGTCCCCATCGTAGTCACGGTGTTCGTCATCGTTGGATCAGTTTGGTGGTGGTCGTACTGATGTGTTCGTCCACGGCGTGCGGAGACGATCCGCAGGGTGCCAAGTCGCCCGAGCTGCCCGCCACTGTGCAGACATCCGGTGTGCAGACATCCGGCTCACCTGGTATCTCCACTCATACGGCGCTGCCACCCGGGCCAGTGCCATCGAGCCGCGACACACTCCACCGACACATGCAGGAGCTCACGCTACTGCTCAACGTTCGATGTTCATCGACGGCGCCAGAAGGACTGGATTGCACCACACAGGCGCAGCAGATTGCCGCTGTGGCCGTGGCGATCCGGCAGAACATTGAGACTGGACCCGACAGTGTGCGCTTCCATGAGGCTGTACAGATCATCAACCGCCTCAACTCTGTGCCCCAGGATCGGATGGCCGATCCCTCGGCACAGCAACAAGTCCTCGGGATCGGTGCTGCTCTACAGTCCTGGCTCAGCAGCAGTCTTGCCCAGTAGCAGCCACTCGTTCTGCTCGACATAGCCGTCATGACTGCTCCGTTGAGGCGTCGCGTCCTGCGCTTGCCGAAAACGCATCCGTGCTGGTCAGTTCGTTTACGGACGTCCCGGCGGTTCATCATCCACAAAGGAGTGATCCGCTCGAGCTGCGGTGTGGCGAGAACAGCATCGGTTTCGGCAACGCGTCGACGCGTGCGACGGACATGGACCGGAGCGCGGCCTTTGGACTCTCGACCGACTGGGCCGGTGGGTCTTCCTGGTGTGATGCCCGGAGCACATGATCACTTGACGGCCCCGCGTGAGCCGAATACCAGTTCTCCTGGGAGCAGGAGGAGCGCGGAACGGCCGGACTACCGAGGAGAACCGCGTGGGACGCAGGGCGAGCAGGATTGTTGCCGGCACAATGGGCGCCATCGCGGCCGTCGTACTCGTCATGATCGTGAATGAGGCGAATGATCCGCCGATGAAGATCCTAGTTCCACCACCGGGCGACGTCGGGCCGTATGTGCCAATAACGTCGGTGGTGGAGGTAGTGGTCACACAGCCGACGGACCCGACTACAGCCACGACCAAGGTCCCCAGCCCGCAACAACCCGGTCAGCATCAGACTTCCACAACCCGGCAGCCGGCCACGGGACAGATCGCGAGAACCACCGCGGCAAGGACACCGGCGACAAAAACCACGGGCCTCGAGCCGCCGGCGCCGCCTGACGACGGCCCAGTCCCAGTCATTGTGTGTCCGAACGTGGCTGCTGCCCTGCCTGCGGTACCGGCAGGAGCACAGACCGAGGTGACCCGTGAGTTGAGGAATCTCGAAACATGGCTCGCCGAGGCGAACCGGCGGCTGGTGGCATCCGTGGGCATCAGCGACCCAGGATTCGTGCATAACGCCATTCTCGGCCCGTTGATCAGCCAACGTATCGCCTCGCTGGACCGTATCGCGATCGCGATCGGACGATTTGGGCCCAGACCGGCTGGGCTGGAGCGGTTGGCTCCCTGCTCCGTTCGCTGATCCAACGCTGCGCATGCCGAAAACCTCGTCCGTGCTGGTCAGGGCCCCACACACGGGCCTCGGCCCAGTCAGCTCACCACTAAGGACCCTCACGGCAAGATGACCGGTCGTGCTGCTGCGACTGGCCTTGCGCTTGCCGAAAATGTCGTCCGTGCAGGTCATCCCTGCCGATCCGAAAAGTTCGTCTGGAACAGACAACCCGTCAGGGAACCGCCAGTAGCGGACGC
>JOAA01000095.1 GCA_000720375.1 Rhodococcus rhodnii
CTGGGCCGACGTCTGTCGAGGTCAACGGACCCCGGGTGACTCCGGACGACGAGTGTTCGTCCGCGCCGGCGTCGATGCTGCCGGCGCGTGCCTGACCGTCCATGTCGTCGGTCACGAACGCGTGGCCGCCGGCGCCCGCGTCGATCGCCGGGCTTCCCGCGCCGAGCCGGTGCACTGAACCGTCGCGGGCAAGCAGCGGGTCGACCGTCCGCACGCCACTGGTGACGCCGACGGTCGCCGACCCGGTCGGCCAACCGACGTTTCCGGCGTAGGTCATGTTCACGGGCACCTTGCGTTCGTTGAACAGCTTGCCCTGACTGCCGGTGACCACGTTGTCGGCGATGGTCGAGTCGACCGGTGCGAGGTTGTAGTTGGCGCCGACCTCGATGTTCGACACGTTGTTGACGAAGGTGTTGTTCACCACCGACGCCCGGTACACCCGCCAGTGCGCGTTGAGCGCACCCGAGGTGTCCACGTCTCCGCCGTCGACCTGCAGCGCGGCGTCGTGGCCGGTGCCGGTCAGGCCCTCGAAATAGTTGTTGTAGATCTTGTGGTCCTGGCCGTAGATCCGGATCCCGCCGGTGCCTGCCTTCCCCTCGCCGAGGAAGAAGTTGCCGTGCAACGTGCCGCGATTGCCGTGCCGGTGCGACAACGTGCCCTGCGAGGTGCGGAAGGTGTTGTACCGGACGATGTTGTCGTTGCTCTTCACGGAGATGATCTCCGGGTCACCGTCGCAGTTCTCGAACAGGTTCGACTCGATCACGGTGAACCCGTTCGACTGGGAGATCGCGCTCTGGCCGACGCGGATGGCCTCCATCTCGTTCTGCGCGCGGGGACCGATGTCGCGGAAGTGGTTGTGGTCGATCAGATCGTGCTGGGACTGCTGTGTCGCCGATCCGTCGATCGTGATGAAGTTGCCCAGCTGGTGCTTTTCCTCGAACAGGTTGTGGTCGATCCGGTTGTGGTGGCTGTCCGCCCCGCCGATCAGCACCCACTTCAGCGAGGACTCCTCGGTCAGCCGGAAGTGGTTGCGGGTCAGCCGGACATTGTTCGAGCTGGTGATCTTCAGCGTGCTCTTGTTCGTCCACTTCAGACCTTCGAAGGTGACGTACGAGGAGTTGGCCACCTCCAGCTGCCCGTCGTTGATCACAGCCTTGCCACGGTTGGCCGCCACGACGGTGATCGGCTGACTCGCCGTTCCGTTCTTGCCGGACAGCTTGCCGATTGTGTACTGGCCGTCGGCCAGGACGATGCGGTCACCCGCCTGCGCCCCGCTGAACGCGCTCTGCAGCTGGGTCGAGTTCGCGACGTTCACGGTGCGACCAGGTGCCTGGTTGGCGCTGTGGGTCACGGTCAGGCCGTAGATCTTCACCTCGCCGTAGTTGCTTTCGCTGCAGGGCGAGGACCTCTCGCAGTTGGCCTGGGTGTACGCGCCCGCCTTGAAGTAGCCGGTGGAGAAGTTCTTCGCGATCGTGGCCTTCAGCGCACCGTTGTAGTACGCCCTGATCTTCCCGTCGCTGACCTCGAACTTCACCTGGAACCTGGTGCCAAGGACGTAGTTGTCGGTCAGCAGCGTGTGCTTCTCGTTCTCGTCGGTGACGTAGAGTTTGCTGCCCTCCAACCGGAAGACCGAGAGATCATCGCTGCCGCCGTGGATCTGCCCGGCCACGATGTCCGGCTTTTCCTTGGGCAGCGCGGTGATCGCCTGGTCGATGACCATCGTGTGCGTGCCCGATGTGGAGGACCAGCTGGCTTTCGCGGATCCCGACATCTCCCGCAGTTCCGAGCGCGGGTAGTTCGATCCGCTGGTGGTGACCCCGTTGACCGCCGCACGGAACTGGACCGCGGTGCAGTCCTCGGTCGCACGGAACCACGGGTCGATCGAATACGTGGCCAGTGCCGGCTGTTCGACGTTCTTCGGCTTCTCAGGTTCGCCGATCGGCAGCCCGATGTACCAGTTCCGCAGATCCAGCACGTCGGCCGGATAGTCACACGTACCGCCACCGCCGCCGTCCGCCCCGTTGACGGTCGCCTCGGTGAT
>JOAA01000096.1 GCA_000720375.1 Rhodococcus rhodnii
CACATGGCCTTCGGCGGTGCGTTGGGCGATCACCAGCCGCGCGGCGATGTCCTTGTTGGACAGTCCTTCCGCGACGAGTTCGGCGACCTGCCGCTCCCGGCGGGTCAATGATGTTCCCGCAGTGCCCGTTCCCGCGAGGGTCGGGGTGGTGGGTTCTGGTTTCTCGCCGAGCGCGTAGGCGACGGCCTGGTCGAGGTCGAGGTCGGCGCCACGGCGGAAGGCGGCCTGGAAGGCGCGGTTGCCCAGGGTGCGGTGGGCCTGCTGCTCGCACGCTTCGTGCGCGGCGAGGTAGTGCTGCGAGCCGAACAGGGGCTGGCCGCCGACCCGGGGCCAGATCGTGCTGGCCGCGCCGAGCAGCACGGCGGCCCGCTCGTGCTCGCCGGCCGTCCCGGCGATCCAGGCCAGCCGCTCGACGAGCAACACGATGCCGACGGTGTCGTTGAAGGTGTGTACGACCCGCAGGCCGTCCCGAGCGTGCGTGCGTGCCTGCGCCAGCTCGCCCTGTTGCCATTCGGCGAGCGACAGCGCGTAGAGCGTGTAGGCACGGGCCCACTGCTCACCGTGCGGCTCGCAGAGCGCCAGGCTCTGTTGGCCCAGCGTGACGGCGCGGGCGAGATCTCCCTGGGACACGGCTGCCCCGATCAGCGTGACGTAGGCGATGACCACGGTGCTGTTCCGTTCGCCGAGGGCCTCGAAGCGCGCCACGGCATCCTCCAGCAGCGCCCGCGCGTGCCGGAGGTCACTATTGAACCGTGCGGCGGCTCCCTGGACGAAGACGGCGTAGGCCAGCACGGTCTTATCGCCCCACCGCTGGGCCCAGTCCTGAGCTTCCTGCGCCATGGCCGTCGCGGCGGGGAGGTCGCCCTGCACGACGGCGAGGTGGGCGTTGATCCACAGGGCGGTGGCCCGCGCCCTGGTCGACACGGTGTCCTGGGCCAGTGCCCGGTCCAGCCAGTGCCGTCCCTCGGCCACGAAGCCGCAGCCGTGCCAGTAGAAGTGCAGCGCCGTGGCCAGCCGCAGCCCGGCCTGGGATTCGTCCGGAGTGCTCAGGCAGAACTCCAGCGCGAGGCGCAGGTTGGCGTGCTCACACCGGATACGAGCGGCTACCGCCGACTGGGTGGGGCCGAACCACTCGGTGCTGCCTCGTTCGGCCAGATCCAGGTAGTAGTCCCGGTGCCGGCGACGCAGCACCGCCTCCGCCCCGGCCGCCCGCAGGGCCTCCCGCCCGTAGTGGCGCAGGGTGTCCAGCAGCCGGTACCGCGCCCGCAGATCGTGATCTCGGTCCTCCCGGATCAGGATCGACTTGTCCACCAGCCCGGCCACCAGGTCGAGCACCCGGTCGCGGTCGATGCCGTTCCCGGCGCAGACCGCTTCCACCGCATCGAGGTCGAACCCGCCGGCGAACACCGACATCCGCGCCCACAGCTGCTGCTCCGCCGGGGAGCACAGCCGGTAGCTCCAGTCGACCACCGCCCGCAGCGTCTGATGGCGCGGCAACACCGCCCGGCGGTCTGTGCGCAGCAGACGGAACCGGTCGTCCAGTCGGTGCAGGAGCTGTTCCGGCGAGAATGCCCGCATCCGCGCCGCGGCCAGCTCGATCGCCAGCGGCAGCCCATCCAACTGCCGGCAGATCCGCGCCAGCGTCGCGCGATTATCGGGAGTGACCGCGAAGCCGTGCCGCACGGCCACCGCTCGTTCCGCGAACAGGCGGATCGCCTCGGCGCCGGCCGGCTGACCCGGCGGTGTCCGGTCCGGGTCCGGCAGCGGCGGCACGGCGAGGATGTGTTCGCCCGGGACACGCAGCGCATGCCGGCTGGTGGCCAGGATTCGCAGTCCCGGCGCCGCCGCCAGCAGCTCGGCCCCCAACCCCGCACACTGGCCCACCAGGTGCTCACAGTTGTCCAGCACCAGCAGCACCTGCTTGTCCCGCAGATGCCCCACCAGCACCTCCCGCGGTGAGCGCGCGGACCGATCCCGCAGCCCCACCGTGTCCGCGACCGTCTGCTCCAGCAGCGTCCGGTCCTGCAG
>JOAA01000097.1 GCA_000720375.1 Rhodococcus rhodnii
GGTCGGGTGGCCCAGGGCATTTCAGCCCTGGGCTCCCACGGAACGGAGCGTGACAGTCGCCCGTCACTCCGCTCTTCTCATCCTCCCCAGCTGAACTCGCGCTCCCATGCCCAGTGCCTGAACAGGCCGGGCTCTCGATCGAGGAGCCCGGTCCACCATGCCCTGCGGCGTTTGAAAGAGCGCAGCCTCTTGTATTTCTTCCGCGCCCAACGCACCAGGTAGGTGTTGATGCGTCGTAGGAAGGGATACAGCTGCGACCGGTAGAACCGGCCGTAGTAGTTCATCCAGCCCGCCACAACGGGGTTAATCCATTCGGCGAGTTCACCGAGATCGTCCCTGACGCGCAGATGGATCCGCCAGGAGCGGACCCGTCGGCTCATTGCCTTGAGCGCCTCCGCACTGACCGCAGGCAGGAAGGAGGTGAACGCCCTCCCGTCCGGATACTGGGCTTTGCGGGGGCGGAACGTGTATCCCAAGAACCTGAACGAGATGTGCTCGAATGAGCCCCGTCGCCGGGAGTCCTTGCAGTACACGATCTTGGTCTTGCCGGGATGCAGGCGCAGCCCGACCTCCTCCATTCTCTCGGCGAGCGCGGCCAGCACCTGACGTGCCTGCCGCTCGGTCGCGCAGTGCACCACTGCGTCGTCGGCGTAGCGCTCGAACTCCACGGTCGGAAACTCGCGTTCCAGCCAGGAGTCGAACGCGTAGTGCATGAACAGGTTGGCCAGCACGGGTGAAACCGCCGAACCTTGCGGGGTTCCCCGGTCTCGCTCGACAAGGGTGCCGTTGGGCTGCTGGATCGGAGCGGCAAGCCACCGCTTTACATACAGCAGCACCCACTTCTGGTCGGTGGTGATGTTGGCCTGCACTGCCTTGACCATGAGGTCCCACGGCACGCTGTCGAAGAACTTGGCGACATCCAAGTCAATGACCCAGTCCTTCTTCCAGCACCGCTGGCGGCACTTGGCCACCGCGTCCAGTGCCGAGCGGCGAGGCCGGTACCCGTAGGAGTCGTCGTGAAAGATCGATTCCGTGCGGGCTTCCAGCGCCATCGCCGCCACGGTCTGGGCGACCCGATCGGCCACAGTGGGCACTCCGAGGATCCTCGTGCCTCCTCCGCTGCCGGTCTTCGGTATCTCCACCGCCATCACCGGAGGCGGGAAGTAGGTCCCGGACGACATTCGGTTCCAGATCCTGTAGAGGTTGTTCCTCAGATCGGATTCGAAGTCCTCAATGGACTGCCTATCCGCCCCCGCCGCGCCCTTGTTGGCCCTGACTCTCTCGTATGCCTCCCACACCAGCCGCTTCGAAATCTTGAAAGGCTTGTCCTGCGGTTCCGACATGCCCACTCGCTTCCTCCCAGGGCACGCCCCGGTTGATCGTGCGAACAGATCGACAGATGAGCCGGCCCCTTCACTCCACCCCCATTACGGAGGCTTCCTCGCTACTACGAGCCGGTCCGCCAGCGGAAGCCGCGACGGTACTCGACGCCTCACAGTTCCTGCTGCTCGGCGCACTCCCTCTCGCCACCAGCACCCTTTGGGCCTGGCAGCCGTGTCGGCTTCCGCCTTCCCACGTTCCATGCAGAAGCCGCAGACCGGACTCGCGCCGCCTCCATGCCGGACACCGCCTGACCAATCAGCGGGCACCCGCCAGGCTCCTCCCGGCGCCATTTAACCGCCCCGGTTTAGATGTCAGCTGCTTGTTTCGACACGTCAACAGCGGTTCGCTCGCGCTCGCCTTCCCGGTCCCCACCTGACGCGCTTCCCGCGCGCCTTCTCCTCAACGCTCACCACGACGGTCTTCAGCCAACGCAGCTTGAGGTGGTTTGAAGCCTCCCCCCGCAGGGCGGCTCCGAAGGGCCACAAAACCTTCATCTCCTGCACAGCACCGCATCCAGCAAGGTCACCTACCTACATCGACCTCACCTTCCGCGCTCGTGGCGCACT
>JOAA01000098.1 GCA_000720375.1 Rhodococcus rhodnii
TCGTGGTCGTGCAGGTTCTGCAGGGCGCGCTGCGCGGCGGGTTTGCCGCCACGCAGGTAGGTCGCGCACGAGTTCTTGATCACCTGGATCGGCACCCGCGAGGAAACCCCTTTCCCTCGCGCACCTGCCAGCTTCATACCCCGAACCTCGACCGCCCGTATCTTGACTCGTCGTGAAGAACCATGAGCGTGCTGACCAGACGCGACGCCTTTCCAGCGGTACATGGTTTCCTGGTGTATTCCCGCTGACGGGGCGGTCATGCTCCTGGTCAAAACGCTCGCCGCAGGACGACATCACATGACGGGAGCTGGCCACACGGTGAGTCACCGAGATCATCGAATCGGACAGCTGAACAGCCCGGCCTGGCTCTCGTGAGGAATGTGGTGCGCCGGGCCTGACAGGTCCACACGGAACGCCGCCTGCCGTCCGTACATTCTGGACAGTGTCACCACACTTCCTCGGCCGCCGCCAGGTCAAAGCCGTCGGCGAACACCGACGCGCGCCCCATCTGCTGTTCCTCACCGGGCGAGGTCGAAGCTCCACTGGATAGCCGCCCCATTACATGGCTGCCGGGTGGCCCGGCGCCCGGAACGTGACCGGCGTGACGGCGGTGGGTCGGTGAGATGGTGTGGCAGCGGGGGTTGCGCTGCCTGCGGTGAGCCGGGTGGATGGTGAGACGTCCTCGGGTGGCGGGGTGTCTGGTCGCGCAGGGGCGGGTGGTGGAGTGGTGAGTGCGTGGCGGGCGTTGGTGATCCAGAGGGTCCACATGGCGTGGTCGCGGTGATCGGCCATCTGGGCGTGCAGCGCGGACAGGATGCCGCGCACGCGGGCGACCAGGACCGGATGGGCGGCAACGGCTGTCCACACGGGACTTGGCCTCGAGGCGCCGCGGACCAGGCGGCGGACATGGTTGATGAGATCCGGGTGCGACATGGCAAGCCACTGCTCGACGATGGCATCGTGTGCTGGCACTGGGGCGGCTCCTGGATGTGGGCAAGACATGGACGGACGCTGATCCGACGTGTGATCATCTTTGCACCGTCACGTCGTCGATGGGCGGCCCGATCAAAGGGCGTGTATGGCTGTTGGGGTAGCCGTTGCGTGCGTCGCCGAATACCGCCCCGGCCGGACGTAGCGAGAACTGGTCGGCGGTGGAATCGCGTGACGCTGCCCGTAGTCGCCAGGACTGGTGACTACGGTCCGGCTGCCCTGCCCACACGATGTGATCGGCGGGACCTGTGCCAGTGTGGAGTGTGCGCGGTCTCGGCATGGCGTCACCGGTGCTGGAGTTCCCGTTCCCTTGCTGCGTCGCCAATTCTGGTTCGATCTAACGGCACCTCACTGCGGAAGGGCGGGCGGTGACTGGGGGATGAGCCACCGCCCGCCCTAGGAGGCGGCCGACCGTATGTCGCTAGCCTGGCTGACCGCGGACGGCGCCCTGACGGCCAGCGGAGCCGTCACCACGCCGTGTGGACAGTTGCTCAGCTGCAGCAGCGGAAGGGGACATCGGCGGGACTTTTACGTTCGTGCGCTTGAAGACAGTGACGCGCCTATGCGGTAGGAGCAACGGGCCTACAGTTCGTTGTGTGTCCTGTGTGGAATGAGGCGGACGGGCGGCGGCTGGGAGGGGAGGACAGCCGCCACCCGCCTTCGGGCGGCGACCCTGCGCAACG
>JOAA01000099.1 GCA_000720375.1 Rhodococcus rhodnii
CTTCCTCCTCCATCCGCCGGATGTCCTCTTCGGACAAACCCGTCTGCTGGCCCGCACGCTTCCTGGCTTGGCCATTGTTCTCTTTCTCAAGCCGCTGCTACGGCCGCGGGAGTTGCCGAACGGATCGCTGAACTGACGGACGATTCCAAGGGTGGACGCGACAATCGCTAAATCATCAGTGCCGTTGTGGTCACCGAGATCCACGTCAGCTGACCATTGATCGCCAGTGCGTTGCATTAGTGCCCGGAAAGGACTCGGCGTGGCACAACATCTCTCTGCCATGCATGCTCACCGTCATCGCCATCGCGGATTGCGATCAGGTCGCCACGGCCCGAAAAGTCCTTCGTATTCGCCACTATCGTCACTGAATACGTAGTCGGGTGCCGAGCGCGAGACGACAGAGTGCAACTGAACCAGCAAAGTCTCGGGCGAGGGGATATCAAGGGAGAGCAGGTCCGCAGCCTCGGCCTGATGAGCACTGATCTCTGGAACCCTAGCGACAGTGTCACGCCGTAGATATTCTGCAGCAGACGTCATGGCGGCAAGATCGCCGCCACCCGAGTATCCTAGACAATCTTCCCAGTACGGCAAGCCGATAATAAGCGCGAGAGTGGCGTCCAAACTATCGCCGATTAGACCAGCTTGCCCTTCCGAACTAGCATATAGCACGGGACGCTCGACCGCTGTGTCACCACATAGATAGAATGTCCCTCCGGAAAAATCACCGGCAACAGGCTCCAACGGTTGACCCGACGCCAGAACCGCATTCTCAGTAGTTTCACCCCGAGTTACGTCAAACTTGAATATAGCTGCGAGTAGCTCGCCAGCGCGGTCGCTGCGGCGAAGAATGTTCAACAAATCGTCAGAAGAAGGCATTGTAAAATAGTAACAGAGGTTCTGGCGTTACGCCACTGCCGAGGCAAATGTTGTCCAATGTACCCTCGTTGCTATTCGAGTCGGGGCCGTTTATGTGCTCGCTCGTTCGGCGTATACACGGCCCACTGAGGCTTACAGCATTCCCTTCTTTCTGTAGAGCGCAAGAAGCCCTTTAATTCCCTTATTGAAGTAACTAGGGTCATTGTACTGAATCTGACCTATTCGACGCATATCCCAGAGGTCCTTAGCGAGCACCTCGCGGAACGAAAGATTGGCATCAGCGATTGCGGTCGCACGTCCCCGCCCTTTGTATGTTCTGGTTAGAGCGTGGTCGGCAGCCTTCATTACGATCGCTCCGCCCTCGTCCACCGTTGTGAATTTCAGTGCTTTCTGAGGAATGTGGTTGGCCTCAAGGCCATCGCCCACCTGGCCCGGGCTGAGATCTCCATATTCGCCTGCGTCATTCTCCTGTACGGTTTTCCTTTTGGCGGCGCAGTTGTGTACGAGGATTGGGGTGGTGGCTGCCAGGACGTGGTACGTGTGGATGCCGTCGATGGTGAGGTCGTGGGCAAGGGTATTACTGGTGTACTGGCGGACCGCAGTGACCTGAACCCACGTACCAGCCGAAGTCCGCAGCCACGAGCCAGCCTTGATGTTGGCGATGGGGGTCCATGCGTTGAGGTCTGCGGCCCAGATGGGGTGCCAGTCGGTTGCTTCGAGTGTGGCGGTGGCTGAGCCTGTGGTGCCGTCGGTGTCGATGGTTAGTTCGGTGCGGGTTGGCTCGTTGT
>JOAA01000100.1 GCA_000720375.1 Rhodococcus rhodnii
GTGGCGCGAGGGGCCTCCCCGCACCGGACAGTTTAAGCGCGCCGCTACCCCAAGTAAAATCGAGCCTCCGCTCGGGGATCGGTTGCTTTTCGCTTCGCGTTTCGCCCTGCCTCTTAACGCTGTCTCTGATACACTGGACGTATGTTCGAAACGCGCCCTCTGGATCGCGAGCAGGTCCTTTCCCGGCTTGCTCGCAATGCTCGGGTGCGCGCTTCACTTGACGCCGAGGACGCTTGCCTGCTGGCTCGGTTCGCCGAATTGTCACCACCCAACCGGGATGGCGTGTTGGTTGCTGATGGCGCCGCCGAGGAAGTCGCTATCGAGACTCATGTCAGTCCTCGGGTGGCGTTGGCGAAACTGCTGCAAGCCCAGGAATTGGTCAACCGGCTGCCCGCCACCTTGGCCGCGCTGGAAGCCGGTGACATCGACGCCGAACGCGCCGCCACCATGACCAAACAAACCACCGTCCTACCCGACGACCAAGCCCGATGGGTAGAACAACGAGTGTTGGCACGTGGACCGAGGGCGGATCATTCACGATTCCGGCGCGCCGTGCGTGACACCGTCACCCGCGCCGACATCACAGCAGCCGATTTGCGGCGCAAACACGCCCGCGAGCAGGAACGTGGCATCAAGATGGTCGACCTGCCTGATGGCCTGGCGCAGTTGAGGATCACCCTGGATGCCGCCGAAGCGGTCACCGCGTTCAACCAGATCGACGCCTTGGCCAAACAACGCAAGACCACGGACCGGTCGTTGAAGCAGCGCATGGCCGACGTGTTCATGGACATGGTGACAGGCAAGGAACTCAAGCGCTCCGCCATCGCCACCAACGTGATGGTCCCGATGACCACCCTGATCGGGTTGACCGAACAACCCGCCGAGCTCTCCGGCTATGGCGCCATCACCGCAGACCACGCCCGCGAACTGGCCCACGACACCACCTGGCGCCGCATCCTCACCGACCCCGCAGGCCACGTCCTGGACGTCAGCCGCCGCAGGTTCGCGCCACCCTCATTGAAACGCCACATCCAGCTGCGCGACCGCACGTGCCGACAACCCGGCTGTGAAGAACCGGCCGAACGCACCGAGATCGACCACACCACCCGCCACGCCGACCACGGACCCACCAGCGTCGGGAACCTCGCGGCCTTGTGCAAAAAGCACAACCTGCTCAAAGAACGAAGCGGATGGACGATCGAGCAACCCGAACCAGGAACACTCACCTTCACCACGCCAAGCGGAAAAACGTACACGACAAACCCGGAACCCTACGAGCTGGAATAGGCAGGCGAAGCGAAACCCAGAAACAGCATAAGGCGGACAAAGCGAAAACCGAAGATGACAGATAGTGGGCAAAGCGAAAACCGGAGATGACGGGTAGCGAGCCAAGCGGAGGTCGAATATGGCGGATAGTGGGCAAAGTGAAACCGGAGATGGCGGATAGTGGGCGAAGCGGAAGTCGGAGATGACGGGTTAGGTGGGCGAAGCGAAGGTCGAAGATGCCCAGGCGCGAAGCGAAAAGCAACCGATCCCCGAGCGGAGGCTCGATTTTACTTGGGGTAGCGGCGCGCTTAAACTGTCCGGTGCGGGGAGGCCCCTCGCGCCAC
>JOAA01000101.1 GCA_000720375.1 Rhodococcus rhodnii
CATTTCCGGCAAGCGCAACGTCGAGGTGGCGAGAGACCTGGTCGGAGAAGCTTCCTTTGAGCACCTCGGCAACGCCGCACATTGAGGCCTGCTACAGCACAACGCTTGATCAACCTTGACCATTTCAATGTCTGTAACCCACCCACGGATAGAGCAGAAGAGCCACGACGGCGGTGGCGATCACGCTGCTCACGGCCCCTGAGGACCCGAGACTTGCCATTAGCCCGATGCGCCGTTCGTCGTTGGAAATGTCCCCCAGGCTACGGATCTCCGTTGCCGCCGAACAAGTCCCGTCGCGGGAAATACTCCAACATATCGCGCATGGGAGCAACCGCTCGCATGACGCGATTAATACTTCGGGGTCAACAAATGACGGCGAGTTCGAAACATAGTTCGCAGAAAGTTACCGCCCCGGGTGGCGGCACGCCGAACGGCTGTGATCTCATCCCCGTCGACCATTCCTGCTTCTGTTCCCAGGAGAATCCTGTCATGCGGCGCATAGCCTTGTCTTGCGTACTTGCCTTCGCTCTGGCCAGTTGTTCGGCGCTGGGCGACTCCAACGAGTCCGGCCCATCCGCGCCATCCGGTGGACCGGAACAGGCCAAAGTCACCGTCGGCACGTTGCCTATTGTGGACACCGTCACAGTGGCGATCGCCCAGCAGAAGGGCTACTTCACGCAGGAGGGCCTCGAGGTCGAGCTCAAGACGCTCGCCGGCGGCGCGGCCGCCGTGCCCGGCCTGGTGAACGGCGAACTGCAATTCGCATTCGGCAACTTCGTCTCGTTCTTCAGCGCCCAGGCCAAGGGGGTGGCGGACCTCAAGCTGGTCGCCGACGGCTACCAGGCCACCCCGGGCATGTTCCTGATCATGCGCGGCAAGAACTCCGCGATCGGCAAGCCGCAGGACCTGACCGGCAAGAAGATCGCCATCAACACCAAGAACAACATCGCCGAGCTGACCGCCCGCTCCGCCCTCGAGGCCAACGGGGTCGACCCGAAGACCGTGCAGTTCGTCGAGATCCCGTTCCCGGACATGCAGGCCGCGGTCGAGCGCAAGAACGTCGACGCGGCGTTCATGGTCGAGCCCTACATCACGCAGTCGCAGCGTTCCGCCGGCATGACCCCGGTCGTCGACGCCGCGACCGGCGCGACGCAGGACGTGCCGATCGCCGGCTGGGCCACCAGCTCGAAGTTCGCCGAGACCAACCCGAAGACCGTCGCGGCGTTCCAGCGCGCGATCGCCAAGGCCCAGCAGGACGCCGCCGACCGGCGCAACGTCGAGGAGGCCATCCCCACCTACACCAAGGTAGACAAGGACACCGCGAGCCTGCTGCACCTGGGCACCTGGCCGACCACGCTCAACGCGGTCCGGCTGCAGCGCGTCATCGACCTGATGCGCAAGTACGGCGTGCTGGACAAGGACGTCAACGTCGAGGCGATGATCGTCACGCAGAAGTCCTAACTAGACTCGGCGCCAACGCGAGGTACACGTCGACACGATCGGGTCAGCGGTCCAGGTCCCGGCCGGTGAGCTGCTCGATCCGGCCGATCCGATAGCGCAACGTGCTGACGTGCACGCGCACGGCCGCGGCGGCCCGCGTCTG
>JOAA01000102.1 GCA_000720375.1 Rhodococcus rhodnii
TCATCATGGGCGCGTTCACGCGGGTACGGGAATATCAACCCGTTGTCCATCGACTACGCCTGTCGGCCTCGCCTTAGGTCCCGACTTACCCTGGGCGGATTAGCCTGGCCCAGGAACCCTTGGTCATCCGGCGGCAGAGGTTCTCACTCTGCTTTCGCTACTCATGCCTGCATTCTCACTCCCACACCCTCCACGGCTAGTTTCCACTGCCGCTTCCACGGATGCAGGACGCTCCCCTACCCATCCATGCCACTGCACGAAACCCCGAAGGACCTCGTGGATGTATACGCATGAATGACACAGCTTCGGCGGTACGCTTAAGCCCCGCTACATTGTCGGCGCAGGACCACTTGACCAGTGAGCTATTACGCACTCTTTCAAGGATGGCTGCTTCTAAGCCAACCTCCTGGTTGTCTGGGCGACCCCACATCCTTTCCCACTTAGCGCACACTTAGGGGCCTTAGCTGGTGTTCTGGGCTGTTTCCCTCTCGACTATGAAGCTTATCCCCCACAGTCTCACTGCCGCACTCTCACTTGATGGTATTCGGAGTTTGGTTGACTTCAGTAAGCTTGTAGGCCCCCTAGGCCATCCAGTGCTCTACCCCCACCAAGAAACATGCGACGCTGCACCTAAATGCATTTCGGGGAGAACCAGCTATCACGGAGTTTGATTGGCCTTTCACCCCTACCCACAGCTCATCCCCCAGGTTTTCAACCCTGGTGGGTTCGGGCCTCCACACCGTCTTACCGGCGCTTCACCCTGGCCATGGGTAGATCACTCCGCTTCGGGTCTAGACCACGCGACTCAACGCCCTATTCAGACTCGCTTTCGCTACGGCTACCCCACACGGGTTAACCTCGCCACGCAGCACTAACTCGCAGGCTCATTCTTCAAAAGGCACGCCATCACCCCACAAGGCTCTGACGGCTTGTAGGCACACGGTTTCAGGTACTCTTTCACTCCCCTCCCGGGGTACTTTTCACCTTTCCCTCACGGTACTAGTCCGCTATCGGTCACCAGGAAGTATTTAGGCTTAACGGGTGGTCCCGCCAAATTCACAGCAAATTCCACGAGCTCGCTGCTACTCGGGAACACCACCAAGGAAGACCAAGTGCTTTCGCCTAAGGGACTTTCACCCTCTACGGTTCAGCTTTCCAGACTGATTCGACTAGCAACAAGGTTTTATGACTTCCCGATCAGTTGACAGCCTGATCCAGTGGGTCCCACGACCCCCACTACGCAACCCCTGCCAGGTATCACACGCAGTAGGTTTAGCCTCATCCGCTTTCGCTCGCCACTACTCACGGAATCACGGTTGTTTTCTCTTCCTACGGGTACTGAGATGTTTCACTTCCCCGCGTTCCCTCCACACACCCTATATATTCAGGTGCAGGTGACACCCCATAACGGGTGCCGGGTTTCCCCATTCGGAAATCCTCGGATCACAGCTCGGTTGACAGCTCCCCGAGGCATATCGCAGCCTCCCACGTCCTTCATCGGCTCCTGATGCCAAGGCATCCACCGTATGCCCTTAACAACTTGACCACAAAGATGCTCGCATCCACTGTACAGTTCTCAAACACCACACCAGA
>JOAA01000103.1 GCA_000720375.1 Rhodococcus rhodnii
CTGAGACGTGATGCGTAGCCGATTGAGGCGAAGTGGACGATCCTATGCTGTCGAGAAAAGCCTCTAGTGAGTGTTCAAGCGGCCCGTACCCTAAACCGACACAGGTGGTCAGGTAGAGAATACTAAGGCGTTCGGGTGAACTGTGGTTAAGGAACTCGGCAAAATGCCCCCGTAACTTCGGGAGAAGGGGGGCCGTGTGGCGTGAAGCGCCTTGCGCGTGGAGCGTTGTGTGGCCGCAGAGACCAGCGAGAAGCGACTGTTTACTAAAAACACAGGTCCATGCGAAGTCGTAAGACGATGTATATGGACTGACGCCTGCCCGGTGCTGGAACGTTAAGAGGACGGGTTAGCTCTTTCGGGGGCGAAGCTCAGAATTTAAGCGCCAGTAAACGGCGGTGGTAACTATAACCATCCTAAGGTAGCGAAATTCCTTGTCGGGTAAGTTCCGACCTGCACGAATGGCGTAACGACTTCTCGGCTGTCTCAACCACAGGCCCGGTGAAATTGCACTACGAGTAAAGATGCTCGTTACGCGCGGCAGGACGGAAAGACCCCGGGACCTTTACTATAGCTTGGTATTGGTGCTCGGTTCGGCTTGTGTAGGATAGGTGGGAGACTGTGAAGCCTTCACGCTAGTGTGGGTGGAGTCGTTGTTGAAATACCACTCTGGTCGAATTGGGTGTCTAACCTCGGACCATGATCTGGTTCAGGGACAGTGCCTGGTGGGTAGTTTAACTGGGGCGGTTGCCTCCTAAAGAGTAACGGAGGCGCTCAAAGGTTCCCTCAGCCTGGTTGGCAATCAGGTGTTGAGTGCAAGTGCACAAGGGGGCTTGACTGTGAGACTGACGGGTCGAGCAGGGACGAAAGTCGGAACTAGTGATCCGGCCATGGCTTGTGGAAGCGTGGTCGCTCAACGGATAAAAGGTACCCCGGGGATAACAGGCTGATCTTGCCCAAGAGTCCATATCGACGGCATGGTTTGGCACCTCGATGTCGGCTCGTCGCATCCTGGGGCCGGAGTAGGTCCCAAGGGTTGGGCTGTTCGCCCATTAAAGCGGTACGCGAGCTGGGTTTAGAACGTCGTGAGACAGTTCGGTCCCTATCCGCCGCGCGCGTAGGAGATTTGAGGAAGGCTGTCCCTAGTACGAGAGGACCGGGACGGACGAACCTCTGGTGTGCCAGTTGTTCTGCCAAGGGCATGGCTGGTTGGCTACGTTCGGAAGGGATAACCGCTGAAGGCATCTAAGCGGGAAGCTCGTTCCAAGATGAGATCTCCCACCCTTTGTTGGGGTAAGGCTCCCAGCTAGACGACTGGGTTGATAGGCCAGAGATGGAAGCACGGTAACGTGTGGAGTTGACTGGTACTAATAGGCCGAGGACTTGCTCACAAAGATGTTACGCATCCACTGTACGGTTTCTGAAATACCAGACCGGACGCTCAATACGAGCGAGGTCTGACAATTTCACAGGTTTGCGGTGGTCATAGCGAAGAGGAAACGCCCGGTCCCATTCCGAACCCGGAAGCTAAGCTCTTCAGCGCCGATGGTACTGCACTGGGTACGGTGTGGGAGAGTAGGTCGC
>JOAA01000104.1 GCA_000720375.1 Rhodococcus rhodnii
CAACTGCTCGGCGGTGCGCCGGTCGATCCGGCGGGAACGGTGCACGCTCATCTCATGTCCTTCAGCGTCAACGCCTTCGATTGCGTCACTCGGCCCGGCTTCATGGTGATCAATCGGTGTGGCCGAGGTAGTCGGCGAGCTTGCGCAGACCGCGATAGGCCGCCGTGCGCACCGCGCCTGGGCGCTTGCCCAGCACCCGGGCAACAGCCTTCACGTCCAACCCCACCACCACACGCAACAACACCGCCTCGGCCTGATCCCGCGGCAGCCTCGCAATCAACGCCAGCGCCGCATCGGTGCCCACCGCGGCCACCGCAGACTCGGCGGTGTCCTCCGACCCGGACCACTCAGGCAGATCCTCGACCGGCCCAGCCACGACCGGCCGCCGACGCACACGACGCAGATGATCCATCGCACGATGCCGGGCAATTGTCGTGGCCCAGCCACGAAACCCGTCGCCATCCCCACGAAAAGACGCCAGGTCCCGCGCGATCTGCAGCCACGCCTCGGACGCCACATCCTCCGCATCCTCCCCCACCAGCACCCGCACGTACCGCAGCAGAACCGGCTGAACAGACCGGTACAACACCCGAAACGCGTCCTCGCTACCACGCTGCGCCGCCGACAAAGCCGCTGCCAAGTCCGCAGCGTCGGCCGGCGCCTGTCTCGGTCTGGTCAGGACTTCCTCCAATATGTCCATTGTAGACAGACCAATTGTCCGGCTTCGCCGTAACATAGCGACACCAGAAACATCACCACCACCACCCAACGCTGCCGCACTGTGCACCCGCGACATCCTGATCCATCCGTCAGCTGAGCGAAACCCTTACCGGAATGTCAAATCCACACAGGATTGACGAGGAGTCGGCAAGTGACGAACACATTCCCGGGCAGGTCGGGCCAGAACCCGCTCACGGGTCTTGCGAAGATCAGCCGCATGTCGTCAAAAGAGACCGTCACTTTGGACTAAGGCTTCTGCGACCAAGGACATCAAGACACAACTGTGCTGTCGCAGAAGATGAGCGCGGCCGGAGCGAGTTCCCCAGGGACCGAGCCGTGAGCCAGGAGAGGGAGGAGCGGACAGCCAGGTCGAGCACGCCCGCATCGATCCGCTTCGCGCATGCGGTTCGAGCAGGCTTGGGCGCCGGCGTGGGACTCGACGCCAACGCCGTAGCACCATCGCGCACGCAAGGGACGCCTGCGTGTCCCCACTCCATCAGAAGAATCATGTTGCGATCATGCCCGCAACCGACCGAGCGCTGACCGCCCCTCGCTGTCCAATAATGGCCATTGGCCGAATAGGACAACGTCCGCTGGTGCCCCTTCGCCGCGAACGACATGGGTGCATGACCACTTCGTTAGCCGCTGCCGAGCTGGCAATGAGACCGCTTCCAGATTGCTCTGGTGATGGGCTACCCGTGGTTCGGCGCCATCGGTTGGCACAGCGTGAAGCCTCCTGACTGGGCAGAGCTTGCCGGGCCGAGTGACGCAATCGAAGGCGTTGACGCTGAAGGACATGAGATGAGCGTGCACCGTTCCCGCCGGATCGACCGGCGCACCGCCGAGCAGTTG
>JOAA01000105.1 GCA_000720375.1 Rhodococcus rhodnii
GCTCAGCGGATGAGTGCCAATGGTGTCTTCCAGATGCCGCGGCCGTGGGTCGCGGCGTAGAGGTTTCCGTCGGTAGAGGCGTGCAGGTCGTACACCGAAGTCAGCGGCAGATCGAGAATGCCGTGGCTGAAGCCCACCTTGCGCCACCGGATGGTCTGCGATGTGGCGTTCTTGTCCGCCACCAGCACACCGAGATCGGTGCCCACGATCAGCTTGGTGCCGAACACGACGACATCCGTGGCCGGCACGTCCGGGAATCCGACTGACAGGTCTTCCCACGCAACCGCGACGCCGGTCGGTGTCTTGGTGAGTTTGCCGCGGTACACGTGCTTCACGCCCGCGCCGGGGCCTTCGATGAATCGCCGGTTGAAGCCGTTGAACACCAAGTACACCGTCGAGTTGGTGCGGTCAGACGGATCGAACGTGACGGCGTTCGGATATCGGTTGGGCAGGCCGGTCATGTCCAGTTCGGTCCACGCGCCGCCCCAGTTGGTGGCCACGCCGCGGGTGAAGCCGGTCGAGTTGCAGTTCGCCTCACCACACCACGACGCGATCACGGTGTCCTTGGCTTTGTCGGCCGGCGCGTTGGGGTCGGCGACGGCATCGAGGCCGACCACGAGCCGGGCACCGGATTGATCCAGGGTGTAGGCGTTGATCCAGCCCTTGGCGGGGTCGGCCGCAGCCTGTGCCGGCGTGTAGGCGAAGGCGTAGTCGTGCTGCCATACGGAGTTTCCGCCGGCCACCCACCGCTCGCTCGACCCGTCCGTGATGTTCTTCGAACCGCGCACGACACGGAACGGCGCGGTGAAACGGGCATTGCGGTCGGGCACCGTGATATCGAAGATCGCACTGGTCGAACCATCGGATCGGCCGCAGTTCTTGGTCAGCCAGAGCGCCAGGAACACGTACTCGTCAAGGATCTCGCATCCGTTGCGGGGGTTGACGATGATGTCGCCACCGTCGCCACCGAACGGGCTGACCTGCTTACGCGCTCCCGCCCGTAACAGCGATCCGCCATTGTCCTGCAAGCCACCCGCCACAGCCGTGCCGCGGCCGTTCGGGTCACGGCCGGTACCGACCGAGTAGTACTGGAGTGTCCGCAGGCCGTCACCGTGGTTCGCCCAGTCGGTCGCGTGGCCGGAGGCGTCTTCTTTGCTGGCGGATGGAGCGGACGGGCGTGAGTACACGCCGCCGTCGTTGCCGACCCACAAGGTGCCGTTGGCGATCGAGACCGAATGCTGGTCCGGGTGCGTGGTCGCCGGGCAGCCACCGTCCGGTTTCGTCGCGTCGTAGCACGGGAAGGGGAAGTTCCAGTACGGCCCGATCGTCTTCCAGGTCGCGCCGCCGTCTTCGGTCTCGTAAACCTCTTCGATACCCACGAACACGTGCCGGGGATCAGCCGGATCGATCTCGACGAAGTTGTTGTACCAGGCCTGGACACCTGGCTTGTAGTCCGGCGTCTGCAACGCCGAGCCGGACAGCCGCAGCTTCTCCGTGTCGGCGACTCTGGTCCACGGCCCGGTCAACGCGGTCGCGGTGAAGATCCCGGCCAGCGCGC
>JOAA01000106.1 GCA_000720375.1 Rhodococcus rhodnii
GTCATCTATGAAGGAGCGGGGCCGGTCAAGTCCTTGGTGGACTGTTTTTCGGCGGTGCCTGGCGTTAAAGGGTCGGACGTGTCCGCGGTGTCGGGGTCAATGACTGGCCGTAGGCCACCCCTTCCGGAGGAAGGGGCATGGTCTTGACGCCGATACCGTCGGAGGCGTCACGCTGTTCATGCCAGGAAACGTCGGTATCGAGTGGTCTTTCCGTTATGGGACTGGGGGTGTGGTCGCGTTCGCCCGTGCCCGGAAATAGTCCGGGTGACAGAACCAGCCGGGGCTGGTTGTCGGTCATCTATCCGCTGGTGTGTGCATGGTGAGTTGCGACCGTGACCAGGCGGGATCAATCAAATCGGCGACCACGCCACCGCTGGGGCGGGGGTCAGACATGGAACGATCCGCACCTGGTCACGACCAGCCTTCATTCCGCCTCCCGCGGGTGGTGCAGGGCGCGGATGTGTCCGTCACGCAGGCCATAAAAGACCAAGGTGAGCAGGCGGCGGGCGACCGCGACGATGGCGATGTTGCGGCCGCGTCGCTCGCGGATCCCGTCGCGGGTGGCCACCAGCCAGCCCGCCTCGGTGGGAAGTTTCTGGGCGGCTTCCACTGTCGCCCAGCGCACCAGCCGGGAGCCCTGTTTGGTGATCCGGCCCCGGCGCACTGTCCGGTCGGATTCGTGATGTTTGGGGGTCAGCCCGGCCCACGAGCACAACTGGCGGGGTGAGCGGAATCGGTGGATGTCGCCGATCTCGGCGATCAGGACCGCGGCCAGGGTCGGTCCGATGCCCGGGATCTGTTGCAGCACCGGGTATCCCGGATCGGCCGCGACCTGGCGGGTGATCAGGCTGGTGACCACGGCGATCTCGAAACCGAGTGCGTCGATCAGCCGGCACTGGCTGTTGACCCGGGCCCGGAACGGCGCATCCAACGGCGCTCCGGCCAGCAGGGCCCGCCCGCGTTGGCCGAACAGGTCGCTGGCCGGTATCCGCAGGCCTTGTTTGGCCAGCACGGCGTGCACCCCGGCCTTCACCCCGGTCCGCAGCTGCACCAGTTTCGCGCGGTGGCGCACCAACTCCCGCAGGCCACGCACCTGGGGTGGGGCGATCCAGCCCTCGGCCAGCCGGCCTCGCCACAGCACCTCGGCCAGATCCGCCGCATCACGCCAGTCGGTTTTCACCCGCCGCGTGGTCCATCCCTTGAGCCCCAACGGATGCGCCAAATGCACCCTCGCACCGGCCTCGGCCAGCGCGTCCGCCGCCCAATACCAGCCATAAGTGGCCTCCAGCACCACCTCCGGGCATGGTCCGGCCTTGCCGATCTCGGCCATCAACGCGACCGGGTCGTTGTCGATCCGCACCGCGTCCAGCTGCTCACCGGCAGCGTTCAGGCGCACGATCACCGACCGATGTCGATGCAGATCGATCCCGACGTACTGTCGTCCGTCATACTCAGACACCAGGGGCCTCCCTTGCGTGAGAAATCGGAGCAACCCGAGTGTCCGCTCGGAACCCACCAGGAGCGAGGCCCCGCTCCTTCATCACATCAAA
>JOAA01000107.1 GCA_000720375.1 Rhodococcus rhodnii
GGGACTGTCCGTGATCTTGTGGGTGGTGGGTGATCTTGGCCATGCTGGAGCGGTTGCTCCGGTCGGAAAGGATCCAGGTTGGCAGGCAAGGACTCGGCGGCTGTCTCGGCCGGCGGCTCGGTCCCCGCGGGTGATGATCTTGATGTGCGGGTTGCGCGGGAGTTGATCGAGAAGGCCCGTGCTGAGGGTGTGTCGCTGGTTGGCCCGAATGGGCTGTTGCGGCAGTTGACGAAAACCGTGCTGGAAGCGGCATTGAACGCGGAATTGGACGAGCATCTCGGCTACGAGAAGGGTGATTCGGCGGGGAAGTTCGGATCGAACGAACGGAACGGGTCCTCGGCGAAAACGGTGTGCACCGATGTGGGTGAGGTGCGCATCAACGTGCCGCGTGACCGGGAAGGCACGTTCACGCCGCAGATCGTGCCGAAATACTCTCGCCGGGTCGAGGGGTTCGATGAGACGATCATTTCTCTGTACGCTAAGGGGTTGACCACTGGAGAGATTCAGGCACACTTGGCCGATATTTACCAGGCGGAGGTGTCGCGGGAGCTGATCTCGAAGATCACCGACAAGGTTGTCGATGAGATGACTTCCTGGCAGGCGCGACCATTGGACCGGGTGTATCCGGTTGTGCTGATTGATGCTATTTACGTGAAAATCAGGGACGGTGCGGTGGTCAACCGGCCGATCTACGTCGCGGTCGGGATCGACCTTGCTGGTGAGCGTGATGTGCTGGGGGTGTGGGTCGGCACCGGCGGTGAAGGCGCCAAGGGCTGGCTCAACCACCTGTCCGACCTGAAAAACCGGGGTGTGGAAGACATCCTGATCGTGGCCTGCGACGGTCTGAAAGGCTTGCCGGAGGCGATCGCCACGCTGTGGCCGCACGCGACCGTGCAGCTGTGTGTGGTGCATCTGGTGCGAGCCAGCCTGCGCTACGCCTCGAAGAAATACTGGGCCTCGATCACTAAACAGCTCAAGCAGATTTACACCGCCCCCACGCCCGACGCGGCCGAGGCTGCGTTCGCGGAATTCTGCGCCGAATGGGAAGACCGCTATCCCGCTATGATCCGGCTGTGGCGTAACAGCTGGGACCAGTTCACGCCATTCCTGGAGTTTCCGCCAGAGTTGCGGAAGCTGGTATACACGACGAATGCGATCGAAAGCCTCAACGCACGGTTCCGGCAAGCCACGCGACGCCGTGGACACTTTCCCAATGAGCAGGCCGCGCTGAAGGTTCTCTATCTCGTGATCAAAAATCCCCTCAAGAACCGTTCCAACATCACCGGTAAAACGGTAGGCTGGAAACAGGCATTGAACACGCTCGCCATGTACTACGGCGACCGCCTCAACGTTCAGTAATCGACAGGACGATCACACCATCGCCCACAAGATCGCTGACACTCCC
>JOAA01000109.1 GCA_000720375.1 Rhodococcus rhodnii
CTAGTGTCCTGCGCCGGAAATTCGCCTGCAAAATCGGGCGAGTGATTCCAGGATCTCTTCGGCGGTCTTGGTCCACAGGAACGGCCGTGGGTGGGTGTTCCAGTCAGCGATCCAGGCATGGACGTCTTTCTCCAGTGCCTGCACGCTTTTGTGGACGCTACGGCGGATCATCTGGTCGGTGAGGAACCCGAACCAGCGTTCGACCTGGTTGATCCAGGAGGATCCGGTGGGGGTGAAGTGCATGTGGAACCGGGGGTGTTTGGCCAGCCAGGTCTTGATCGCGGGTGTCTTGTGGGTGCCGTAGTTGTCACACACCAGGTGCACATCCAACTCGGCGGGCACGGTCTTGTCGATCGTGGTCAAGAACTTCTTGAACTCGGTGGCTCGGTGCTGGCGGTGCAGTTGGCTGATCACCGTCCCGTCGGTGATGTCGAAGGCGGCGAACAGGCTGGTGATGCCGTTGCGGTGATAGTCGTGCGTGCGCCGCTCGGGCATGCCCGGCATCATCGGCAGGACCGGCTGGGAGCGGTCCAAGGCCTGGATCTGGGACTTCTCATCCACGCACAACACCACCGCCCGTTCGGGTGGATTGTGATACAGGCCAACAACATCCACGACCTTCTCGACGAACAACGGATCGGTCGAGAGCTTGAACGTGTCCGCCCGGTGAGGCTTCAGCCCGAAATCACGCCAGATCCGCCCGATCGTGGACTTGCTCAACCCCGACTTCTGCGCCATCGACGTGCGCGACCAGTGCGTGGCGTTACGGGGCGTTTGCTCCAGCGTCGCCACGATCACCTCCTCGACTTGATCGACGGTGATCGACGGCGGCCTGCCCGGACGTTCCTCATCGACCAGCCCCTCCAAGCGCCGCTGGATGAACCGACGACGCCACTTGGTCACCGTGGTCGGATGCACCCGCAGATCCTCCGCGATCTGCTTGTGGGACAAGCCATCCGCGCAGCCCAAGACAATCTTGCAGCGTTGAGCCAGCACCTGCGACGACGTCGCCCGTCGTGCCCACCGCTCCAGCGTTTCCCGCTCTGCCTCATCGAGCGCCAGCTCAGCCTTCGGCCGACCGCCGCGGCCGCCGTCGGCAAGCCCGGCCAACCGCTGCGCGGCGAACTTCCGGCGCCACGTGGACACCGTCTTCTCCGTGACACCCACAGCCCGCGCGGCAGCCACGTTCGACATACCCTCCGCGCACGCCAGGACAATCCGAGCCCGCTCACCCGAGCGCCGGTCTGCCGAGCCCGCACGACGTAACAACTCGCCCCGCTCAGCCTCAGACAGCACGATCTCCGCAGCAGACGGACCCCGGTGCGACATGCCAGCACCGTAACAACTAATCCCTAGGATTTCCGGCGCAACACACTAG
>JOAA01000110.1 GCA_000720375.1 Rhodococcus rhodnii
CTCAGCATTATCAGCCACCAACTGACGCAACCGAGGATCACCAGTATCCGGAACACCAGCCTTACCGTCCCACTCCTTGTACGGATCCGGCGGCATCGGCCGTGCCGGGGACGGGTCCTCTGTGGACGTCGTGGTGACGGTCGGCGCCGCGACCGCGACGTTGCTGGGCTGCACCAGCCCTGCGAACACCGCGGCGGTCAGCGACGCCGCCAACGCTCTTCGAATGAGTCTCATCGCTCTGCAAACCCCCTGAGATGTCAATGGGGCCCGGCACCCGTCAAATCGAGTGCCGGGCCCCCCTGTCAGACCTGGTTGATCAGAACTTGGTGTCCCAGGTCTTTCCGGTCGCCGGGTCGTGGTAGATGTAGCCGCCCTGGAAGGTGCTCCGGCGCAGGTTGCCCACCTGCTCCTCGTCGGTGGTCGGGTAGCCCAGGTACGAGCGCTCCCAGTCCATTGCCTCCCAACGGTCCCGGATCGCGCCGTAGATCAGGCGCGCGCCGGTGGCCTCGGTCCAGTAGATCGACAGCCCGTTGACGAAGTGGGTGTAGGTGCCCTTGCCGTCCGGCGTCCGGGTGGTGTCGATGAGCGGCAGCCTCCACTTAGGACCGCCGGACGCCCGGTACTTGGCCAGTGCCGGACCGGAAACGCTGCGCACGCCGGTGTCCTTGCCCCAGTACGCGCTGGCGTTGTTGGCGAACTCGCGATACCGCACGGCACCGTCGAGGACCTCGGCGGACTTCGGGTTGCCCACGAACGCGCGCCACGCGTCGTCGTTGTGCCAGCGCAGCATGATCTGCGTGGTGATGTTCGGGTTGGGATCGACGATGTTCCAGGTCGTGTCGACCTCGAACACGTGCGGGTTCAGGTCACCCGTGGTGTCGCCGCTCTTGGCGCCGGCCCACAGCTGCGCGCCGTAGTGCCGCAGGTACCTGCCCGGCAGCGCCTTGGACTCCAGCGAAACACCGGATCCGGAGTTGCCCAGCTTCGGGCACCAGGTCGCGTCCTTCTTGTACTGCTCGGTGCCGTCGCTGGCGTGCAGCTTCACGCGGTAGTCCTGAACACGCAGGTAGCTTCCGACGTGCGTGGCGGACTCGAACGAGTAGCAGTTCACGTCGGCAAGACCGGTGACGACCTTCCAAGTCGCCTCGCCCAGCGGAGCGTCCGCCGTCGTCGTGCCCTGTGCACCCGGCGTGATCCCCGCGTCGCCACCACCGCTGCGCACGTACCAGGCCTTCACACCCGGCGTCGTGGTCATCAGCGACTGGTTCAGCACGGCGTACTGCGTCTCCGACAAGAACTTCGTCACGTCCGCCGGAGTCCCGGCCAGCGCGGCGTTCGCGGCAGCGACCAAACGCGGC
>JOAA01000111.1 GCA_000720375.1 Rhodococcus rhodnii
GCCGCGTTTGGTCGCTGCCGCGAACGCCGCGCTGGCCGGGACTCCGGCGGACGTGACGAAGTTCTTGTCGGAGACGCAGTACGCCGTGCTGAACCAGTCACTGATGACCACGACCCCCGGCGTCACGGGCTGGTACGTGCACACCGGTGGTGGCGATGCGTGGATCACGCCTGGAGCGCCTGGCAACGCGGGCGAGGCGCCCCTCGGTGAGGCGACTTGGAAGGTCGTCACCGGTCTTGCCGACGTGAACTGCTACTCGTTCGAGTCCGCCACGCACGTGGGCAGCTACCTGCGTGTTCAGGACTACCGCGTGAAGCTGCACGCCAGCGACGGCAGCACCGCATTCAACACCGACGCGACCTGGTGCCCGAAGGCGGGTTTGAGCGGGACGGGCGTTTCACTGGAGTCCAAGGCGCTGCCCGGCCGGTACCTGCGGCACTACGGTGCCCAGTTGTGGGCCGGTGCCAAGAGCGGCGACACCACGGGTGACCTGAACCCGCACGTGTTCGAGGTCGACGCGACCTGGAACATCGTCGACCCCGACCCGAACATCACCACGCCGATCATGCTGCGCTGGTACAACGACGAGACGCTGCGTGCCAAGATCGGCAACCCGAAGACCGCCGAGGTCAACGAGAACGGTGTCCGGTTCCGGGACTTCGAGCGGGGCAGGCTGTACTGGACCCAAGGCACCCAGCCGCGGATGCTGGCCGGGCCGATCATCGCCACGTTCGACGCGCTGGGCCGGTTCACGATCAACGGCACGCCGGCCAGGCTGGAGATCGACCAGACGACAGCCCCGGACGGCGTCGGCCAGTACGTGCACTACAACCCCGAGCGGATGCTGTCGATCTACTGGTCGCCCACGACCGGCTCGCACTGGGTGCTGGGCGCCATCCGGGACAAGTGGGCCAGCCTTGGCTGGGAGAAGTCAGCACTGGGCTATCCCACGAGCGACGAGTACGACATCCCAGGCGGGCGTCGCAGCGACTTCCAGCACGGCTCCATCACGTGGAACGCCACCACGGGTGAGACCACGGTCTTCCGCCGGGTAGTCATCCCGATCAACTGATTGACATTTCGCACCGGCCCGGTACCCAGTGCTGGGCCGGTCTCACGCGTGGGAGTCCATTGTGAAGTTACGCAGCGCTGTGGTGGCGTTCGCGGTGCTCGCCGGTGTGGTCAACCCGGCGGCCGCGGCGCCCGAACAGGTGAGAACCGTTGCGGTGGCTCAAGATGCTGAGCCGCCGAGACCGATGCCGCCGGATCCGTACAAGGAGTGGGACGGTAAGGCTGGTGTTCCGGATACTGGTGATCCTCGGTTGCGTCAGTTGGTGGCTGATAATGCTGAG
>JOAA01000112.1 GCA_000720375.1 Rhodococcus rhodnii
GGAGTGGGTTGCGTGCCATGTGGCGGAGGCCTTTGGCGATGTTGGTCCAGCCGTGGTGGCGCAGGGTGCTGATGGCGAGGTTGCGGAAGGATGCCATGGCGCGGGGTGCGGTGCCGGTGCGGACGCGGGAGTGGTCTTCGCCGTAGGTGACGTCGCGGATCCAGTGCAGCCGGTTTTCGATGTGCCAGTGGTTGCGTAGGTAGGCGGCGATGTGGGTGGGGTGGGCCAGGTCGGTGGGCAGGTTGGTGATGCCCAGGGCGGCGTAGGCGCTGTGGTTGCCGGTGCTGTGGTGGGTGGTGTAGCGCTCGACGAGGAATGCGTGGGTGGCGTGTGGGAAGGTGATGGTGGGGTAGTCGAGGTAGTGGCCGAGCGGGGTGAGTTGGGTGATGCGTCGTTCGGTGCGGCCGTGGCTGGTGTCGATGCTGGTGTGGGTGGGGATGGTGTGCCAGGGCAGGGCGTCGAGCTGTTCGAACAGTCGGTGCTGGGATTCTTTGACGGTGAACACGTAGTGCGCGCCGCGCTGGTGTAGGTAGTGGGCGTGGTCCTGAGTGGTGTGCAGGGCGTCGCCGGTGATGACCAGCCCGGTCAGGTCGATCTGGTCGAGTGCGGGTGCGAACCAGGCGACCTCGCTGGTGCCGGCGCGGATGGCGCGTTGGGACAGCACGATTCCCTCGGTGTTGGGGGTGCTGGTGGTGTGGGTGATCGCGGCCAGCAGCTGCACTCCGGAGCCGCCGGTGCGCGGATAGGTGCCGCGCAACGATTTGCCGTCCACCGCGATCGCCATCGGCAGCACGCCGCGCTCCGCAGTGTCTGCAGTGGTGTCCTCGCACGCCGGGGCGGCGGGCTGGGTGGTGTGGATCAGCCAGGTGCCGATCGCCTCGTCGAGTAAATCACCGTCGACGTGCTGGGCCAGGCGCCGCACGGTGGACTCGTCCGGCGCCAGATAGGCCTGGCGGCGTGGATCGAACCGGGCACCCAGCGCCGCGAGGATGTGTTGCGGGACATCGGCGATCCATTCCCCGATCGCGACGAACGACCGCGCCCCGGCCAGCACCGCCGCCGCGGCCAACGCCAACAGCGACCCCGCCGAATGCCGCACTCCCCGCCGGGCCCGCGGATCAGGCACCCGATCCAGATACAACCGCAGGTCAGCGACCTGTTCAGCGGACACCAGCACCGGCCCGGCCGCATCACCGGCCGGGGCCAGTCGATCGAACGCTGCAGGGATCAGGCAAGATTCCACCACGGGCACGGCTCTCTCATGATCATGGGACTTCGACAATCACATGATCAACGAGGCCGTGCCCGACCTATGAACCGGGTGATCAACTTTGCCGACCCCCTGCC
>JOAA01000113.1 GCA_000720375.1 Rhodococcus rhodnii
CCGGTCCGCACAAGTGGAATTGTTCATCTTTGACGTTCCACAGTGCTCGGCAACGGTGTACAAGCCGAAAGTCTCGAGAAATCGACAATTGACTGCACGTTTCCGTCGGCAGTAAATGGAGTTCGCTTGCTGTTCAGAGACCCGAAAGTACGCGCCGACTACGCAGATTCCGTGAACCGCCAGATCGCTGCTGTCCGCCGTGCTCATGCCGGTGAAGAGGATCTTCCGGCGTTACACGCGGACAAACTCATTCGAACGCTCGTCGCCGCCGCGGATTCCCGGCAGTTCGGGAGTGTGCTCGCCGGTTGGCGCGACGAGGAGACTGTGCTGCGGGCGCGAGCGGACGAGCCGGAAGCCTTTGTCGAGAAGATGTTGGCCGAACTCGCTGTGCTCAGTCAGGCGGAGTTCCGGTCCGGCTCGAGTGCGGTCCTCACCCGCCCGATGGGTGAGTTCCTGCACTACTACGAGTCCTCGGGAACCACCGGCGACCCGGTAGCCGCGCCCAAGGCACTGGACGACCTCACCGCGAACACGATCAACATCGGCGAGATGTGGGGTCGGGTGCTCACCCCGACGGACTCCGCACTGATCCTGATCAACGGCCCCTTCGCGCCGGCCGGATACCAGTTCGAAAAGGTGATGGAGTACCTGGGCGTGCTCTCGGTCCGCTTATGGGTCGACAACGTCACCGGCGACTACACCCGGATCCTGCGGTTGCTGCGTGAACTCTCGATCAGCACATATGTGGGTTCCCCTTCGCGTCTGCTGGAGATGCTGCATTTCGCGTACCGGCACGGAGAGCCCCTGCCCCGATTCCGCCAGCTGCTGCTCATGGCCGAGCAGGCCGGCCCGTCGCTGCTGCGGCATGTGGAGCGGCTGACCGGGGCGAAAGCCTTCGTGGGCAGCTTTGGCTCGTCGGAGACGGGCACGACGGCGGCCACCTGTGAGCAGGGCAGATTGCACCTCCAGGTGCAGAGCTACCTGTTCGAGCTGGCCGACTCCCGGGGGATCCGGCCGGTCCGTGGCGGTCAGGACGAAGGCGAACTGGTGGTCACCTGTCTCGACCTGCGCGCACGTCCCCTGCTGCGCTACCAGACCGGCGACCTGGTCGAGGTGAGCGCAACCCCCTGCCCGTGCGGGATGGCACTCCCGGTGGTGCGGACGCTGGGGCGCGCACACGACGTCATGCGCCTCGGCGGCGACGGCGTCCGCCAGGAGGACGTGGAATCGGCGTTATGGGCCGAAAACAGGTCCGAGGTAGGGCACTTCACCGTCCTGAACTACATGCTCGTACTTCGTGGCCCCGATGTCGTATG
>JOAA01000114.1 GCA_000720375.1 Rhodococcus rhodnii
CAGGAGATCAGCCGAGATGTCACTGACCGACGAGGCCATCTCGCGGATTCGTGAGCTGGTCCGGTCTGGCCGGTTCCCAGCCGGTGCGAAGCTGCCTGCCGAGCACGAGCTGACCGTGGAGCTCGGCATGTCACGCAGCCCGGTGCGTGAGGCTGTGAAGGCGTTGGCGGTGGCCGGTGTCCTCGATGTACGTCGTGGTGACGGCACGTACGTCACCAGCCTCGCGCCAAGCCTGCTGCTGGCGGGACTGGGTAGCGCGGTGGAACTCATGCAGGGCAACACACTGCTTGAACTGATGGAGGTCCGGCGGCTGCTGGAACCCGCCGCCACGGCACTGGCCGCGACCCGGATATCGCAGGCCGATCTGGCGGTCGTGCACGAGCACCTTCAGGCGATGCACGCGGCTGCCGACGATGTCGAACTGCTGAACTTCCACGACGCGGCCTTTCACCGCGCGGTGATCAGCGCGACCGGCAACGAGGCGCTGACGACACTGCTGGACGGGATCTCCAGCAGAACCCTGCGGGCGAGGGTGTGGCGCGGCATGACAGACAACAACGCGGCACCTCTCACCTTGGCCCAGCACACCGCGATTTACCAGGCGCTGGCCGACAGTGACGCCGCTGCGGCACACGCGACCGCCCTGATCCATGTCGGTACGTCCGAGCGCTGGTTGCGCGAGCACATGGCCCAGGGCGACGGACAGGCCACCTTCTAGGGCACCGTCGTGGTCCTGTCGATGTCCGAAGGCATCGCCTGCGCCTACGCGGTCCGCAGCCGAATCATGTTCCAGGACAGCGCCGGCAGCACTGCGGTGATCGTTCCGTCGAAGGTCTTCACGTCGGCCAGTCGGGTCGGGGTGACCCGGTCCGGGTGGTCGTGGACCTTGTTCCGGCACAGGGTGTTTCGCGTGACGATAGGTTGACTGCAGCAGCTGTGCTGGACGGCACGCATCGAAAATCCCTTGGCGAAGGCAATCCTCGAAGCCGCACCGGCCACTCCCCTGAGCACTTGCCGAAGGAAAGGCGGCGCACGTTGTGCCGGCGACGTTGGCGTTGTCGCTGACACCGGCCAAAGCGAACGGACCCGGCCGCTGCGACAACTGTTGAGCCAGGTGTCCTGGCGATGTCGGTGTGGGCCGAGGTGACCCGCGGCCCACACCGTTCGGTTCATGTCGTTCGCCGCTCAGCGGATGAGTGCCAATGGTGTCTTCCAGATGCCGCGGCCGTGGGTCGCGGCGTAGAGGTTTCCGTCGGTAGAGGCGTGCAGGTCGTACACCGAA
>JOAA01000115.1 GCA_000720375.1 Rhodococcus rhodnii
CCGATGCCGCCGGATCCGTACAAGGAGTGGGACGGTAAGGCTGGTGTTCCGGATACTGGTGATCCTCGGTTGCGTCAGTTGGTGGCTGATAATGCTGAGTTGGCTGAGGATGTTGAGGTTCGGGAGGCCGCGAAGGCCGCGTTGGGTGGTGGTCGTGCGGCGATCATGGCGTTTCTCAACACCGGTCTGAAGGAGGCGCAGAGGAAGGCCGCGGAGCGTAAGGCTCGGGTCGCGGCGGAGAATCGTGCGGCGATTGAGCCGTTGCGGGGCACCGGTGGCGCGTATCTGCGGGCTGAGGTGGATCGTGTGCTGGCGGGCACCGATTTGGATCGTGTGCAGTTTTTGGCGTATGGCCGGTTGATTGCTGAGCAGCGGGATGCCGCGGCCACGCAGAGCGTGCTGCAGCGGGCGGCGGAGAACCGTGCCCGGGTGCAGATGCTTCTCGGGGTGGGTGGTCCGGAGGTCAAGCGGGCCGCGCAGACCGCGTTGGATGCCGGGGATGCGGCGGTCGAGCAGTTCCTGGCCACGGGGTATCTGGAGGCGGCCAGGAAGGACGCTGACGCCCGGGAGCGGTTCCTGGCCGATGAAGAGGCTCGGATCAAGGCCGCGGAAGCGTTGTCGGAGCTGGCGAGGAAGTCGGCTCGGGCTAACGAGGCGCGTCGGGTGTTGTTGGTGCAGCACGGCAACGGTGTTCGGGCGTTGCAGCGGTCGTCGAATGCGTTGATTCTGGCGGGGAATGAGGCGCGGAGGGCCGAGCAGATCCTGGCCGCGAACACCGCGGGTGGTCAGCATCCGGTTGATGCGTTCGACGGGGTGAAGGCCGAGGCCGCCCGCCAGTTGGGCAATGCGCGTGCGGCGGCGGATGACGCGCAGCGCGCGGCGGCACAGGCTCAGGTGGCGGCGGAGATTCTGGTTGAGACCGGTCTGCCGTATGGCGTGCAGTGGGCGCAGATGGCCTTCGGCATGTCCCAAGCCGCCCGCGCCGCGGTGTCGGCGGTGGAAACCGCGTCGCATTCGATTGATGCGGCGGCGTTCACCGACCAGGCGCGGAATGCCCAGGAGCGGGCGGAGCGGCACGCCGTGCAGGCGGCGAAGTGGCGGGAGACTGCCGAAGCGCACGCGCGTGCCGCGGCTGATCTGGCTGAGGCGGCGCGGGTGCAGATGGAGGCCTGTCGCGCGTGCGATGCGGGGCGAAGCCGAGGCACAGGCGGGTATCGCGGCGGCGGCGCGGGGCCGTGCCGAGGCGGCGGATGGTGCTGCGGCACAAGCAGAAACCAACGCCCGAAACGAGGAAAGCAACGCGAACGCCAGCCGAGACGCGGCATACAAAGCGGAACGCGAGCAGCGTGCGGCCGAGTCCCGAGCGGCCGCCATGGACGCCATGGCCGCCGCTGCGCGGGGTGGCCCTCACGCTGAGGCAGCCCAAGCCGAGGCCAACAAGGCGCGCGGCGAAGCAATGACCGCGGCGGGTGCGGCTGGTGCGGCTCGCAACGCGGCGAACGCAGCAACCGGTGCGGCGGCTGGTGCGCGGGGCGCGGCAACTGAGGCAACGCGTGCTGCGGCGCGTGCTCGTGCGGCTGCGCAGGCTGCGGCGGCTGCGGCTGCTCGGGGCACTGCAGGCGGCATCGGCAGCGAAAGCTTCTTCGCAGGCGATCACCCAGCCCGCGAACACCGCGATCACGGTGGTGGCTCCGTTCGCCGGCCAGGACATCGACGCGGATTTCGTTGTCCTCGTTGCGGAGCAGGCTCGGGCGGTGGGTGCGGAGCAGGCGGCTGCGGCCGAACGCCGTGCTGCGGAAGCACTTGAGGCTGCGCGA
>JOAA01000116.1 GCA_000720375.1 Rhodococcus rhodnii
CTAGTGTCCTGAGTCAATAATTCGTTGTTGGTCGGTATGCTGCGGTGGTGCCGACGCCGAAACTTGAGCCCGTGGTCTTGACCGATGAGGAACGTAGTGTCCTGAGTGGATGGGCGCGTCGTCGGAAGACCGCGCAGGACTTGGCGTTGCGGTCCCGCATTGTGTTGCGCTGCGCCGAAGGTGGCTCGATCGGTGAGGTCGCCGCGGACGTGGGAGTCTCGCGTCCCACGGTGTCGAAGTGGCGGTCGCGGTTCGTGGCCAACCGTTTGGAAGGCTTGTCGGACGAGCCTCGGCCGGGCCGGCCCCGCGTGATCACAGATGACCGGGTCGAGCAAGTGATCATCAAGACGCTGGAGGAGACGCCGGGCCGCGACACGCACTGGTCGACCCGGTCGATGGCGTCCGCGACGGGGATGTCGCAATCGGCGATTTCCCGGATCTGGCGGGCGTTCGGGCTCAAGCCGCATGCGGTGGAGACCTGGAAGTTGTCGACCGATCCGCAGTTCGTGGACAAGGTCCGCGATGTGGTGGGCTTGTATCTGGCTCCGCCGCAGAACGCGCTGGTGCTGGCAGTCGATGAGAAGTCCCAGATGCAGGCGATCGACCGCAGCGCTCCGATTCTGCCGATCATGCCCACCACCCCGTCGCGGATGACCCACGACTATGTCCGGCATGGCACCACCAGTTTGTTCGCCGCGTTCGACATCGGCAGCGGCTCGGTGATCGCCCAGCACTACCGTCGCCATCGCCATCAGGAATTCCTGCGCTTCCTGAAGCTGATCGACGACGCGGTCCCGAAAGACCTGGACCTGCACTTGGTGCTGGACAACTACGCCACCCACAAAACGCCCAAGGTCAAGGAGTGGCTCATCCGCCATCCACGGTTCCACTTGCACTTCACGCCAACCAGCGGCTCGTGGCTCAACCTGGTGGAACGCTGGTTCGCCGAGCTGACCAACCGCAAGCTACGTCGTTCCGCCCACCGCTCAGTGGCCGAACTCGAAACCGATGTCCGCCGCTGGATCAACGAGTGGAACGCCGACCCCAAGCCGTTCGTGTGGACCAAGACCGCCGATCAGATCCTCGACACCCTCGCCGCATACTGCACGCGAATTAACGACTCAGGACACTAG
>JOAA01000117.1 GCA_000720375.1 Rhodococcus rhodnii
GTACTCGTTGATTAAGCCGCCGAGGATGGAGCGGCGGTGAACGTGGGTGTGACTCTGGTGTGGAATGGAGTGGTCAGGTCGGGGTGGGGTGAGTTGCAGAGCTCGATGGGGACGGCGTGTGTTGTAGTGAGTGACATATCGTGCCAGCACGGTTCGCAAGTGGCGCTCGCCGATGATTAATAGCCGGTCGGTGACTTCGCGCCGTACTGTGCCGATGAATCTCTCGGCGTAACAGTTCGCTCGTGGGCAGCCTGGAGGGATCTTCACGATCTCGATGTCTGCGCTGGCGAAGACCGCGTCGAACGAGGTGGTGAACTGACCGGCGCGGTCGCGGATCAGGAACCGGAAGCCGGCAGCCCTATCGTTCAGGTCCATCAGCAGATTGCGGGTTTGTTGGGTGGTCCATGGTCCGTCGGGGTGGGTGGTAGTGCCAAGGATGTGGACGTAGCGGGTGGCGACCTCGAGCACAAAGAACACGTAGATCCGTTTAAGGGTGACCGAGCAGTCGACATGGAAGAAATCGCACGCCAGCAGGGTCGTCGCCTGTGTACGCAAGAACTGCCGCCACGAGGTATCCGAGTCCCGGTTCGGCGCTGGCGGGATCCGCAAGCGTTTGAGCACCCGCCGGACGCTCGACGCGGACACCCGATGACCGAGCGTGAGCAGCTCACCTTGAATCCTGCGATATCCCCAACCAGTGTTCTCCCGTGCCATCTGTTCGATCAGTGCGACGGTGGTGTCCTTGATCGGAGGACGGCCCGTTCTGCTCGGGTAGGTCCACTTCTTGGCCACCAGGCGGCGGTGCCAGCGCAGGATGGTGCCTGGCGTGACCAACCGATGTCTGCGTAGCAGGTTCGGTAGTCGCCGTACCAGTGGGCAAGTACTGCACGGTCAGCCCAGTCCAGTCGTGGTCGAGGGTTCGTACGGCGCAGCACAGCGACCTCGTGTCGCAACACCAGCAACTCCAGGTCCTTGGACGCGGAGGACCGGCCGAGCAAGACAAGCCATCCAACGAATCGAACGAAGATCAGATACACCAGTCGCAACCACACGTCCCACGATCATGCCCTGCCCGTAGACCGGTGCGGTCATCGCAGGTCAAGAACGCGGTGCAGCGTTTTGGAACCTCACA
>JOAA01000118.1 GCA_000720375.1 Rhodococcus rhodnii
CCTGTACTCGCACGGCAGCTCGATGCTCGGAACGTTGCAGCAGGTGGCCGCGGCATTCGGGACCGCGCTCGTGGTGACCGTGCTGTCGGCACGCGCCGGAGACCTCGTGTCCGAGGGCGTTGCCGTCCCGGCCGCGCAGTTGAGCGGGATGCGGCTTGCGTTCCTGGTCGCGGCCGGCCTCGCCGTGCTGACGGTCGTGATCGCGTTCATGCTGCCGAACCGGATCGACCACAGCGACGAGTCCGACGAAGGCAAACCGATCATCGCCCACTAGTGTCCTGAGTCATTGGTTCGGCTGCGGTAGGCCGTGAGTGATTCGAGGTCTGGTTTGCGGTGCGGGTCCGGATGTTGGGCTTGGGGTGGGTGTTCCATTGTTCGATCCCAGCGCGGATGTCGTTGTCCAGTGCGGTGATCGAGCGGTGGACGCCGCGTCGCAGCAGTTTGACGGTGATCTGGGCGAAGAACCGCTTGACCGGGTTGAGCCAGGATGATCCGGTCGGGGTGAGGTGCAGGCGGAACCGGGGTGTTGGAGCAGCCAGGTTTGCACGGCCGGGGTCGTGTGCGTGCTGGGGTCATCGAGCATGACGTGCACGTCCAGTCCGGTGGGCACGCTCGTGTCGATGGTGCGCAGGAAGGCCAGGAACTGGCTGCTGCCGGTGGCGCCGTCGCATCGCGCTGATGACCTGGCCGGTGGCGATTCCAGGGGTGGCGAACAGGCTGGTGGTGCCGTGCCGGATGTCGTCGAGGCCCTGTCGTTCGGGCACACCCGCACGCATCGGCAGCACGGGCGCGGAGCGGTCCAGCGCTGGGATCCGGGTCTTCTTCTCGTCCACGCATAGCACCACGCCTTCGCTGGTGGGTCACGGGACAGGCCGACCACGTCACGAACCTTGTCGACGAATAACGGATCCCTTGCATCGGATCGAATGGGAACGGTTGTCCTCTAAAACTGACTGAGGTTGTTGACAGTCTTGGGCTCCTGATCTAGGGAGGCCTATGGCTGAGCGAGTGTGGAGTGAGAAGGACCTGGTCAGGCGTGC
>JOAA01000119.1 GCA_000720375.1 Rhodococcus rhodnii
TGGCTACCCGCTACGACAAACTCGCCGTCCGCTACGAAGCCACTGTCCACATCGCGGTGATCAACGAGTGGCTCTGATCGACTTCGATACACGCCCTAGCTTCAGTTTTATCCTGTTCGGCGGGGTCGCGGGCTGGTGCACTTGGTGTTCTTGCCGCGCTTGGTTTTGTGGGTGTTCGTGCTGGTGACGGTGTGGACGTCATGGCGTGGCGCGGGTTGCTGGTTGGGTGCGAGCGCATCCGCACCAGCACGGTGACCGGCAGATCGGCCAGCACGTGGGCCAGGCGGGGTCCGTCGTAGCCAGCGTCGGCCACCAGCAGGATGTCCGGATCCCCGGGCCGCCACTGCCCCGCCCGGGTCAGCCGGCCCACCACATCACGGATCTGGCGAGCAGACACGCTGGCGGCGTCCATGCCGGGCACCAGCCGGACCGCGTCCACAGGGGCGGTCCAGGAACCGCGCCCGGTCTCCAAGGCGACCACCACCGAGTAGGGCCAGCCCGGCACCATCATGTGAGTATCTTTGCCGCGTCCGTAGGTGTGACACAGGATCTGTTGTGGACTGGTGTGTGCTTCGGGGCGCAGCCAGCTGGTGATGTCCATCCCGAGAACCAGCCTGCCGTCCGCGGCCCGCAGCAGGGGCACGCGGGTCAGCGCGGTCCGCAGCCGAGCGACGTCCATCCGGCCCCGCGCCCACGCGGCATACCCGCTGCCATGCCCCCGGAGATGCTCACCGGCCAGGGATAACTCCGCGACTGACCGCACCGGGCCGTCCGCGCACAGCGCCGCCTCGGACAGGTCGAACAACGCGTCCGCCCGGCGGGTCAAGCACTGGTAGAACTCCTGCCGGAACTACGATAGGTCCCCTCCTGCACCTACCGGACCGGCATCCTGCACACTGATCAACTGAAGCCCTTGGTGTGGTTTCTTCCCTGGACAAGAAGAATGATCAACCAAGGGCTTCACCCATGATCAACAGGAGTGCCCACAAACCGCTCGAAGGGTCGGGTGGCCCAGGGCATTTCAGCCCTGGGCTCCCACGGAACGGAGCGTGACAGTCGCCCGTCACTCCGCTCTTCTCATCCTCCCCAGCTGAACTCG
>JOAA01000120.1 GCA_000720375.1 Rhodococcus rhodnii
ACAGTTCGTTGTGTGTCCTGTGTGGAATGAGGCGGACGGGCGGCGGCTGGGAGGGGAGGACAGCCGCCACCCGCCTTCGGGCGGCGACCCTGCGCAACGGCCTTACGCAAACGGTCGCCACGGGTCTGCGGAGCAAGGGTGGGTCAGCGGCCCGGGCGGGTCGGCAGTGGTATGTCGCTGGGTTTGCCGGTCGGGCGTGCCTCACCGGGACCGGTGGGCAGTGTGGTGGATTTTCCCGTCGGGTGCGCGGCGGAGGATTGCCCGGGTTGGGTGCCGAGCAGGTCGGTGCAGTAGGCGGAGACCTTGTCGGTGCCGCCGGCGGTTGTGATCAAGACGGTGAACGCGGGATTGTCCAGCGCCTTGCCCGGGTCGGCTCCCGTACCAGCGGTGTAGGCCTGGCACAGACCCACCACAGACGGGGACGGCGAGCCGTCGCCGCTGGTGGTCTTATCAGCAGCGTTCGTGTCACCGGGGTTCTTGTGGTTCTCGTCAGTGGCGTTCTTGCCGGCCGCGTCCGGCGGCCCGGTAGTGACGATGGACGGGGTTGGGGTCACCGGGCCGGTCGTGGATGACACCGTGACCATCGGCGGCACCGTCGGGCTGTCACCACGCTGGGTGGGCAGGTTGCCGGTCGCGGCGGCCACCGCGACACCACCGGCGGCCACCGCCGTCACCGCGGTGGCCGCGACCTTGACCGTGAGCAGCTTCGCCAGCGCGGTCTTGATGAGCATCCAACGTCTCCGTAGCCGAGGAACAGAAGCGAGACGAGCGGCCCGAAACGCCGCCAGCGCGGCCTGCTCACCGGCGAGCTCGCCCGCGCGCGCCGGGGCGGACGCCGCCGCGAACAGGCCGCTCAAAGCATCCGATCCGGCAGCCTGCTCGCGGACCGGCTCGCCGCGAAGCAACTGCTCGGCGGTGCGCCGGTCGATCCGGCGGGAACGGTGCACGCTCATCTCATGTCCTTCAGCGTCAACGCCTTCGATTGCGTCACTCGGCCCGGC
>JOAA01000121.1 GCA_000720375.1 Rhodococcus rhodnii
CTGTGGGGTTCCAGAAGTCGGCCCGTTGCGCTGACCTGGGCGTCAAGCTGCTGCGGGTTCGTACTGGTTGATCAATCCTCTGCGGACTGGCCGGTGGACGGCGTGGGTATGACCCCGGCTGGGGATGGGCCCAGTAGCGGAAAGCCCAGAGCCATCCCCGGGACGGCCCGGCCCGACTCCCGCCGCTGACGGATCCTTTACGACCGCGGGCGTCGGCGGGGAGCCCCGTGGTTGGCGCCTGGCTGGAGCAGCCAGCCACGGGGTAGCCATGAGCAGGCGTCGGCGCATCAGCACCTGGGCCAGAGCCTGACGCGCTGACCGTCGTTCAGCCTCACCGGCCCGATGCCGGAGAGGGGCGAGGGTGCACGCTGGCACGGGGGTGATGTGAGATGTCATCCGGACCAGGACCTCACCGCCGGAGCGAAGAGCCCCTGCCCGCGCGGACTGGGCCAACCCGCAACCGTACGACGGCTACCCGGAACCACACGACACCGCGATCAACGCCGTGCTCAACGACACCATCAGGCAGCTGCAGGCATGGGTCACCGCGGCCTATGTGGCGACCAGGAAACCACCCCGCGAACGGGCAGTGGATCTCGCGAAGACGCTGGCCGACACGGCCGAGAAGGTGACCCGGTACGCTGAAACCCTGACACCCGACCAGCCCTGACCTGGAGCGCGGGCGGTGTCTTCACACCGCAGCTACCCAAGGTCGACGGCGCCGCCACGATGACGTTCAACGGCGTCCGCTACTGGCGGTTCCCTGACGGGTTGTCTGTTCCAGACGAACTTTTCGGATCGGCAGGGATGACCTGCACGGACGACATTTTCGGCAAGCGCA
>JOAA01000122.1 GCA_000720375.1 Rhodococcus rhodnii
TCGCGCAGCCTCAAGTGCTTCCGCAGCACGGCGTTCGGCCGCAGCCGCCTGCTCCGCACCCACCGCCCGAGCCTGCTCCGCAACGAGGACAACGAAATCTGCGTCGATGTCCTGGCCGGTGAACGGTGCCACCACCGTGATCGCGGTGTTCGCGGGCTGGGTGATCGCCTGTGAAGAGGCTTTCGCTGCCGATGCCGCCTGCAGTGCCAGACTTGCTTGTGTCGCAGCGGACACCGCCTCGTGCGCGGCTGCGTCTGCCTCGGCTTTGGTGCGCTCGGCCGACATCTGCGACTGCATCGCCTCCGAGGCCGCCTGGTTGGCCAAGTTCACCGCGTTCTGCGCCGCCTCCGCAGCCTTCGCCTCTTTCAGCATGAGGACCACCCCGCGCAGCCGCAGCCATGGCATCCATCGCCGCCGCACGCGCCTCGGCCGCACGCTGCTCACGTTCCGCCTTGTACGCCGCGTCACGACTCGCCACGGCATTGCTTTCCTCAGCGCGAGCGTTGGTCTCCGCCTGTGCCGCAGCACCATCCGCCGCCTCGGCACGGCCCCGCGCCGCCGCCGCGATACCCGCCTGCGCCTCGGCTTCGCCCCGCATCGCACGCGCCACCGCGGCCTGCTGCTCAGCCCGAGCCCGCGCCGCAGCGGCGTTAGCCCGCTCCCGCTCCGCGATCGCCCGCTGCGCGGCCGCCGTCGCCGCCTCGCGCTCGGCGATGATCCGCTGCTGCCGCGTCCGCTCCGCCGCCGCCCACGCCTGCGCCTCCGCGACCTCCGCAGCCTGGCGCGCGGCCTTCGTCCGCGCCGCCGCATCCTTCGCAGCCTCCATCTGCACCCGCGCCGCCTCAGCCAGATCAGCCGCGGCACGCGCGTGCGCTTCGGCAGTCTCCCGCCACTTCGCCGCCTGCACGGCGTGCCGC
>JOAA01000123.1 GCA_000720375.1 Rhodococcus rhodnii
CCCAGATGGGGTGCCAGTCGGTTGCTTCGAGTGTGGCGGTGGCTGAGCCTGTGGTGCCGTCGGTGTCGATGGTTAGTTCGGTGCGGGTTGGCTCGTTGTCGTGTACCCAGGTTGCGACGACGGGGCGGGCTTCGGTGCGGCCGGTCTCTGGGTCAGTGGCCAGTACGATGTCGTCGAGTGTGATCTGTTCGATCGGTTTTGAGGAGCCGTCTGCCATCAGCACCTTTGTGCCGGGTGGGAAGCTGTGGGCGGGGCAGCTGGTTGGTTTGTCTTTTGTTGCCGCTCGGGCGGCGTCTCTGTCTTCGACGAATTTCTTGAGGCGGTCGCGGACCTGTTCCATGCCCTCTTCGGCATATTTGGCTGTTAATTGAGCAAAGTTGCCCAGTGTGTGCCGGGCAGCGTTGACACGGTCTTCCCAATGCAGAGCTTTGCGGACGGCTCTGAAGACTTTGCCTGCCGAGGATACGAGTTTGAGCATCCTGCCCCAGGGGATGATCCCGGCGCAGGCCCATAGGTCGAACTTGGTGAAGCAGTCCCGCACGTCGTTGACACCGGTCAGATCACCAAGAACGTCCGGTAGCTCTTCCCTGAGCACATCCCAGAAGCCACGGTTGGACGCCGCTTCCTCCTCCATCCGCCGGATGTCCTCTTCGGACAAACCCGTCTGCTGGCCCGCACGCTTCCTGGCTTGGCCATTGTTCTCTTTCTCAAGCCGCTGCT
>JOAA01000124.1 GCA_000720375.1 Rhodococcus rhodnii
CCGGCATCCGGCTCTCCAGTGACCTATGTTGTGAGAGGTGTGGCCTGGACCAGGTCGTTGTGGATCAGGTCATGGCAGGGTGAGCAGACGACGAGGGTCTTGCGTCTCCGGGTTGCCATGAGCCTGGCCCATTCCGGTTGGTGCAGGCCAGGTGATGCGAGGTCGGCGAGTTTCGCGACGTGGTGCACGTGCACTTCGCCGCGGAGTCCGCAGAGTTCGCAAACACCCCGCTGGAGCCGGGTGACGATCTCCTTGCGGGGCAGGGGATTCCGGCCTGGAGCCCGATCGTGGAGGATCGCGGTCCTGCGCCGGGTGAGGGGGATGCCTCCGAACCGTGCGACCCGGGGTTTGTCGTTCCCGCGATGCCGGACTGCTTCGAAGCAGGTGCGTATCCCGTGCGGCGTCTCGATTTTGGCCCTGAATCGGGCCGCTGTCTTGGCCACCGACGATTTGTGCTTGCCTGCAAGCGTCTTCAACATCGAGGTTTGCATCACCCACTGCAACCGGTCCAAGCGGTGGACGTCGGCGGCGAGCAGATAGTAGTTGACGATGCCCCGGTAGTGCGCCCCGAACGCGGCGACGATGTCGTGGTCGTGCAGGTTCTGCAGGGCGCGCTGCGCGGCGGGTTTGCCGCCACGCAGGTAGGTCGCGCACGAGTTCTTGATCACCTGGATCGGCACCCGC
>JOAA01000125.1 GCA_000720375.1 Rhodococcus rhodnii
GGGTGCCTGGCAACGGATGCTGATTACGCTGCAGGCACTGGCCGACGCGGCCGGGCATATCACCTGGGATGTCAGCGTGGACTCCACGATCGCTCGGGCGCATCAGCATGCCGCTGGTGCGCGGAAAAGGGGGATCTGCAGACCGAACCGCCGGGCGGGATCACCACCGAGCCGGAGGATCACGCGTTGGGCCGGTCGCGGGGTGGACTGACCACGAACTGCATCTGGGCTGCGAGCCAGGCCAGAAGCCGTTGTCGATCGTGCTGACCGCTGGCCAGCGCGGCGACAGCCCGCAGTTCATCCCTGTCCTGGCGGGTATCCGGGTGCACGGTTGACCGGCGGCCGGGCCAGAACCCGCCCGGATCGTGTCCTGGCCGACAAGGCCTACACCGCGAAGGCGAACCGGGAACACTTACGCCGCCGTGAGATCCGAGCGACCATCCCGAGCAAGACCGACCAGGACGCCCACCGCACGGCCAAGGGGTCGAAAGGCGGCAGGCCACCGGTCTTCGACCCCGAGATCTACAAACAGCGTCACGCCGTGGAATGCGGCATCAACCGGCTCAAACGCCACCGTGCCGTGGCTACCCGCTACGACAAACTCGCCGTCCGCTACGAAGCCACTGTCCACATCGCGGTGATCAACGAGTGGCTCTGATCGACTTCGATACACGCCCTAG
>JOAA01000126.1 GCA_000720375.1 Rhodococcus rhodnii
GCGAACGCGATCGGTTTCGTTTCGAAGACGACGGCGTGCGGAGGTCCGGTCGGCGAGCGGACGAGGCCGAGGTACTGCTCGTAGAACGCCTGCGAAGCTTCGAGGTCGCGCGCTTGCAGCGAGATGAAGTCGGGGCCGGTGACGGGCATGATGATGCTCCTCTCTTCGTGTCAGTTTCCTGACACGGGTCAACCTATGTCAGAATACTGACATGAGTCAAGACGGTGCCGGCGTCGACCTGAAGACGTCACTGGGCTACCTGTTGAAGGAGACGTCGAGTGCGCTGCGTGTGGCCATGGAGGAGGTGCTGCGGCCGCTCGGGATGAGCGTGACGCACTACGCCTGCCTCGAGCTGCTGGCGCAACGACCGGGCTTGTCGAACTCCGAGCTCGCGCGGGGCGCGTTCGTGACCCGCCAGACGATGAACGTGCTGCTGCAGGCCCTGGAACGAGACGGCTATGTCAGCAGGCCCGCGGAGGCACCCGTCGGAAAGGTTCTTCCCACGCGGCTCACGCCTCGCGGCCGACGCAGCCTTGAGAAGGCGTCCGCAGCGGTCCGGTCCGTCGAGGTCAGAATGCTGGCCGGGATGACCGAGACCGAGCAGTCAGACGCGTTCCGGATCCTGCAGAGCATGATCC
>JOAA01000127.1 GCA_000720375.1 Rhodococcus rhodnii
ACGCCTCCTTCGCCTGGCTCGGTGAGTCGCAGTACGTCCTGGTCGGGTTCTCGCTGGCGATCGGGGTGCTGATCGGGGCGGAGATCCCGCTCCTGATGACGCTGATCCAGCGTGTCGACCGGCAGGACGCGGGCGGGGCCGTCGCCGACCTCTTCGCCGCCGACTACGTGGGCGCGCTCGTCGGCGGGCTCGCCTTCCCCTTCCTGCTGCTGCCGATGCTGGGGCAGTTGACCGGCACGCTGTTCACCGGCTCGGTCAACGCGGCGGCGGGCGGTGCGCTGGTCCTGTGGGTGTTTCGGCGCGACCTCAGCGCCCGCTCCCGGTGGCTCCTCGTCCTGGCCAACGTCTCGGTGATCGCCGTGCTGGCGACGGCCACCGTGCTCGTCGACGACTTCGAGCGGGCCGCGCGCCGGGCGGTCTACGGGGACCAGGTGCGGGTCGCCGTGCAGACCGGGGTGCAGGAGGTCGTCCTGACCGGCGCCGACCGCGACTCCCTGGACCTCTACCTGGACGGCCGGCTGCGGGTCAGCGCCCGCGACGAGTACCGCTACCACGAGGCCCTGGTCCCCCCCGCCATGAACGGGCC
>JOAA01000128.1 GCA_000720375.1 Rhodococcus rhodnii
CAGGAGATCAGCCGAGATGTCACTGACCGACGAGGCCATCTCGCGGATTCGTGAGCTGGTCCGGTCTGGCCGGTTCCCAGCCGGTGCGAAGCTGCCTGCTGAGCACGAGCTGACCGTGGAGCTCGGCATGTCACGCAGCCCGGTGCGTGAGGCTGTGAAGGCGTTGGCGTTGGCCGGTGTCCTCGATGTACGTCGTGGTGACGGCACGTACGTCACCAGCCTCGCGCCAAGCCTGCTGCTGGCGGGACTGGGTAGCGCAGTGGAACTCATGCAGGGCAACACACTGCTTGAACTGATGGAGGTCCGGCGGCTGCTGGAACCCGCCGCGACGGCACTGGCCGCGACCCGGATATCGGAGGCCGATCTGGCGGTCGTGCACGAACATCTTCAGGCGATGCATGCGGCTGCCGACGATGTCGAACTGCTGAACTTCCACGACGCGGCCTTTCACCGTGCCGTGATCAGCGCGACCGGCAACGAGGCGCTGACGACACTGCTGGACGGGATCTCCAGCAGAACCCTGCGGGCGAGGGTGT
>JOAA01000129.1 GCA_000720375.1 Rhodococcus rhodnii
TCGCGTCGTAGCACGGGAAGGGGAAGTTCCAGTACGGCCCGATCGTCTTCCAGGTCGCGCCGCCGTCTTCGGTCTCGTAGACCTCTTCGATACCCACGAACACGTGCCGGGGATCGGCCGGATCGATCTCGACGAAGTTGTTGTACCAGGCCTGGACACCTGGCTTGTAGTCCGGCGTCTGCAAAGCCGAGCCGGACAGCCGCAGCTTCTCCGTGTCGGCGACTCTGGTCCACGGCCCGGTCAACGCGGTCGCGGTGAAGATCCCGGCCAGTGCGCTGTTGGATCCGTCGACCAGTCCGCTTGGCCGTTCCAGAATCATGTAGTGCCGGTCGCCGGACGTGGCGAACTCGGCGTTGCCCACGTCGGCGTTGTCGACTTGCCCGGTCAGCGGGGTCTTGACGAAGCTGCCGGGAGCGCCGCCGGTGGAGAGGTAGAAACCGTTGTACGCAGCGCCGGAGCGCCACGCTACGTTGGCGAGGATCTGCCCACCCGGCCCGAACGCCACGTCATTGACGATGTTGTCGTACGGCGCTCGGTGTGTCGCGCGGGATCGGTCGAGTGCCGCCACAGGCCTCGACTGGTTGCCGCGTAGACCGTTCCCGCGCCGTCGAACTTCAGTTGGTTGATGGAGCGCGACTCCAGTTCGTTGCCGCCGACCCGGTCGGCCGGGCTGAACTCGCGCGCGTGCGACGCGTTGCGCAGCCGGTACACCCCGGCGCCGGTGTAGGAAGTCGCGCTGGT
>JOAA01000130.1 GCA_000720375.1 Rhodococcus rhodnii
GTACCGGTCGGGACCAGTGAGATCGCCTGGGTGAAATCGTTGCTGGACCCGGTCGAGCTGACCGGTGTGGTGCTCACCGCGGACGCCCTGCACACCACCCGTGACGCGGCCCGCCACCTGACCGGCCGCGGCGGCCATTACGTGTTCATGGTGAAAAAGGACCAACGCCGGCTGCATGACCTGCTGCACGCCCTGGACTGGGCCCAGGCCAGCACCCACACCACCCTGGACAAGGCGCACGGCCGGATCGAACACCGCATCGTGGAAGTCCCGCCTATCCTCGAGGATGTCGCTTTCCCTGGTACGGCACAGGTTTTCCGCATCACCCGCGACCGCACCGACCGCACCACCGGCAAGCAGGAAACCCACACCTGGACCGGAGTCACCAGACTGCCCACGGCACTGGCCGATCCCGCACGGATCGCGGCACTGCTGCGTGGGCACTGGCAGATCGAGAACCGGCTGCACTGGGTCCGTGACGTCACCTACCGCGAAGACCACTCCCGCGTCCGCACCG
>JOAA01000131.1 GCA_000720375.1 Rhodococcus rhodnii
CGGGTTGTGGGACAGTGACCTGGTCGGGTTGAGCATCTCCACCAACCGCTCGAACGGCAGATCCTGATGCTCGTACGCAGCCAGATCAGTCGCCCGCACCCGATCAATCAAATCCACAAAGGACGGATTACCAGACGTGTCATTCCGCAACACCAACGTATTCACAAACGAACCAACAAGATCATCCAACGCATCATCCGTCCGACCAGCCACCGGCGACCCGATCGGAACATCCACACCAGCACCCAACCGAGTCAACAACGCCGCCAACCCAGCCTGCACCACCATGAACAACGTCGCATGACGCTCCCGCGCAACCTCCACCAACCGCGCATGAGTCCGCGCCGACACCACAAAACCCACCGACGCACCACGAAAACTCGACACCACAGGCCGAACACGATCCGTCGGCAAATCAAGCTGCTCCGGCATCCCCGCCAACGCCGACGACCAGTACT
>JOAA01000132.1 GCA_000720375.1 Rhodococcus rhodnii
GGTCAGGATCATCGCGCCGCCGATGAGCAGCAGCGCGTCGTTGCCCATGGTGTCGGCGAGGGCCGGGTCGATCTCCAGGACCGAGCCGTCGACGACCTTGGCGATCTGGGCGTACGACAGGGAGCCGGAGTAGCCGTAGACGAGGGCGATCCCGAAGAGCATGAACGCGGAGGAGAACGCGCCGAGCAGGAAGTACTTCACGGCCGCCTCCTGCGACATCAGCCGCTTGCGGCGGGCGACGGCGCACAGGAGGGAGAGCGGGAGGGAGAAGACTTCCAGCGCGATGAAGAGGGTCAGCAGGTCGTTGGCGGCCGGGAAGACCAGCAGCCCCGCCACCGAGAAGAGCAGCAGCGGGAAGACCTCGGTGGTGGTGAAACCGGCCCGCACCGCGGCCTTCTCGCCCTCACCGCCGGGGACGGACCCGGGC
>JOAA01000133.1 GCA_000720375.1 Rhodococcus rhodnii
CGCACGGCCTTGCCGTCGATCGCGATCGCGGCCAGCTCTCCCTCTGGCAGGCCCTGGCCCGGAGCATGCCGGCTGGCGATCCACGCGTGGACCACGGCGTCCAACGTGTCACCGTCCACCCCGGACAGTGCCCGGCGCAGCGTGGGCTCGCTGGGTGCCACGAACCGGGCCCGGCGCGGGTCCCATCGGGCAGCCACCGCCTGTAACGCCCACTGCGGCAGATCGGCCGCCCATTCCCAGATCGCCGTGATCGACCGGGCGCCGGCCGCGACCGCCACCGCCGCCAGGGTCAGCATCGCCGCCAGCGAATGCCGCACACCCCGCGCATCACGCGGATCCTCGATCCGCGTCAACAGCTCTCGCAGGTCAGCGGCGTGGTGCAGGTTCACCGGACCCAACGAACCCAGCACAGCGGTGATCGGAGAA
>JOAA01000134.1 GCA_000720375.1 Rhodococcus rhodnii
GTTGCCGGCGATCGCGAAGAAGTCGCAGATCCCGGTGATCGCGGATATTCATTTTCAGCCGAAGTACGTGTTCGCCGCGATCGAGGCGGGTTGTGCGGCGGTGCGGGTGAACCCGGGCAACATCAAGAAGTTCGATGACAAGGTCAAGGAGATCGCGGCGGCGGCTCGTGATCACGGGACGCCGATTCGGATCGGGGTGAACGCGGGTTCGTTGGATCCGCGGTTGTTGCAGAAGTACGGCAAGGCCACGCCGGAGGCGTTGGTGGAGTCGGCGTTGTGGGAGGCGTCGCTGTTCGCCGAGCACGACTTTCACGACATCAAGATCTCGGTGAAGCACAACGATCCGGTGGTGATGATCCGGGCCTACGAGCTGTTGGCGGAGTCGTGTGACTACCCGCTGCACCCGTGGCGTTCGGGGCTCTGCTGAGGCAGGGGATCGGCGACACGATCCGGGTGTCGTTGTCGGCGCCTCCGGTGGAGGAGGAGGTCAAGGTCGGCGCGCAGATTCTGCAGTCGCTGAACCTGCGGCCGCGCAAGCTGGAGGCGCAAGCTGGAGATCGTGTCCTGCCCGTCCTGTGGTCGCGCGCAGGTGGATGTCTACAAGCTGGCCGACGAGGTGACCGCGGGTCTGGAGGGGATGGAGATCCCACTGCGGGTCGCCGTGATGGGCTGCGTCGTCAATGGCCCCGGTGAGGCGCGCGAGGCCGACCTGGGTGTGGCGTCGGGCAACGGCAAGGGCCAGATCTTT
>JOAA01000135.1 GCA_000720375.1 Rhodococcus rhodnii
ACAAGGTAGCCGTACCGGAAGGTGCGGCTGGATCACCTCCTTTCTAAGGAGCACATCACCTCACAACGTTTAGTACACGCTCTTCGGAGTATGGAACGGGTTGTGCAGGAGAACCACTAGCCGTGACATGCGTTCACGGGGTGGAGCTCAAGAAACCGTGGAACTACTGGTCTTCAGCGCTCACATAGCGCAGATGGGTTGGCACACTGTTGGGTCCTGAGGCAACACGCGTTGGCGTGCAAGGCTTCTGGTGACCGGAGTTGCTCCGACTTGAAACCCTCGAGCGTTGGTTCGATAGGTCTTGTCAGTAGCGGGTGACTTTCTGGTGTGGTGTTTGAGAACTGTACAGTGGATGCGAGCATCTTTGTGGTCAAGTTGTTAAGGGCATACGGTGGATGCCTTGGCATCAGGAGCCGATGA
>JOAA01000136.1 GCA_000720375.1 Rhodococcus rhodnii
TCATCGGCTCCTGATGCCAAGGCATCCACCGTATGCCCTTAACAACTTGACCACAAAGATGCTCGCATCCACTGTACAGTTCTCAAACACCACACCAGACAACAACCCATATCCGACAAGACCAAACTGAGCACTCTCAGCGGTATCAAGTCCGAGTCGTCCCGGTCACCAGAAGCCTTGCACGCCAACGCGTGTTGCCTCAGGACCCAACAGTGTGCCGACCTATCGCGACGATGGCGTCGCAGAAGTCCAGTAGTTCCACGGTTTCTTGAGCTCCACCCCGTGAACGCATGTCACGGCTAGTGGTTCTCCTGCACAGTCCGTTCCATACTCCGAAGAGCGTGTACTAAACGTTGTGAGGTGATGTGCTCCTTAGAAAGGAGGTGATCCAGCCGCACCTTCCGGTACGGCTACCTTGT
>JOAA01000137.1 GCA_000720375.1 Rhodococcus rhodnii
TCCGCCCAGGGTAAGTCGGGACCTAAGGCGAGGCCGACAGGCGTAGTCGATGGACAACGGGTTGATATTCCCGTACCCGCGTGAACGCGCCCATGATGAGGCGGTTGATGCTAACCACCCAAAGCGGTGTTTGGAGCCTTCGGGCGAAAAGCATCGTGGAGCGTGGGATCCGATTCCGTATTAGTCAAGCGATGGGGTGACGCAGGAAGGTAGTTCCGCCAGTGAGTGGATGTACTGGTGTAAGCGTGTAGGGACTGGTGTAGGCAAATCCGCGCCAGATGTATCCTGAGACGTGATGCGTAGCCGATTGAGGCGAAGTGGACGATCCTATGCTGTCGAGAAAAGCCTCTAGTGAGTGTTCAAGCGGCCCGTACCCTAAACCGA
>JOAA01000138.1 GCA_000720375.1 Rhodococcus rhodnii
TCGGTTTAGGGTACGGGCCGCTTGAACACTCACTAGAGGCTTTTCTCGACAGCATAGGATCGTCCACTTCGCCTCAATCGGCTACGCATCACGTCTCAGCCACACGAACGACGGATTTGCCTATCGTTCAGCCTACACGCTTACACCAGTACATCCACTCACTGGCGGAACTACCTTCCTGCGTCACCCCATCGCTTGACTAATACCAGTCCAGGTCCCACGCTCCACCAAAAGACTCACCCGAAGGCTCCTCTCCCGGCTTTGGGTGGTTAGTATCGCTAGGTTCATCATGGGCGCGTTCACGCGGGTACGGGAATATCAACCCGTTGTCCATCGACTACGCCTGTCGGCCTCGCCTTAGGTCCCGACTTACCCTGGGCGGA
>JOAA01000139.1 GCA_000720375.1 Rhodococcus rhodnii
CCACCGTAGCGTCGGCGAGCCCAAGTGGTGCGGCACACGCTGGCATCTTGTGGCCGCTGGCGACAGTCCGCCGACACTGGCCCCTGCCGAAGGAGTTGGGCACGCAGCATTCTCGATCCTGTGTCAGACGCACACGGCAACCGCATCGACCTGCCATGACCGGCACCACGTCGCGTCGGCTGAAAGGCAATCTTCCCGCCGAGACCACCAGTTTCGTCGGCCGGCGGGGAGAAGTCGCCAAAGCCGAACGCCTGCTGTCCACCGCCCGGCTGGTGACGCTGACCGGGGTCGCTGGGGTGGGCAAGACCCGGTTGGCGCTGCGCGTGGCCGCGCAGCTTCATGAGCGGTTTCCGGACGGTGT
>JOAA01000140.1 GCA_000720375.1 Rhodococcus rhodnii
ACGCCGAGCCGGACAGCCGCAGCTTCTCCGTGTCGGCGACTCTGGTCCACGGCCCGGTCAACGCGGTCGCGGTGAAGATCCCGGCCAGCGCGCTGTTGGATCCGTCGACCAGTCCGCTTGGCCGCTCCAGAATCATGTAGTGCCGGTCGCCGGACGTGGCGAACTCGGCATTGCCCACGTCGGCGTTGTCGACTTGCCCGGCCAGTGGGGTCTTGACGAAGCTGCCGGGAGCGCCGCCGGTCGAGAGATAGAAACCGTTGTACGCAGCGCCGGAGCGCCACGCTACGTTGGCGAGGATCTGCCCACCCGGCCCGAACGCCACGTCATTGACGATGTTGTCGTACGGC
>JOAA01000141.1 GCA_000720375.1 Rhodococcus rhodnii
GCCTTGATCCGAGCCTCTTCATCGGCCAGGAACCGCTCCCGGGCGTCAGCGTCCTTCCTGGCCGCCTCCAGATACCCCGTGACCAGGAACTGCTCGACCGCCGCATCCCCGGCATCCAACGCCGTCTGCGCGGCCCGCTTGACCTCCGGACCACCCACCCCGAGAAGCATCTGCACCCGGGCACGGTTCTCCGACGCCCGCTGCAGCACGCTCTGCGTGGCCGCGGCATCCCGCTGCTCAGCAATCGACCGGCCATACGCCAAAAACTGCACACGATCCAAATCGGTGCCCGCCAGCACACGATCCACCTCAGCCCGCAGATACGCGCCACCGGTGCCCC
>JOAA01000142.1 GCA_000720375.1 Rhodococcus rhodnii
ACACCAGTCGCAACCACACGTCCCACGATCATGCCCTGCCCGTAGACCGGTGCGGTCATCGCAGGTCAAGAACGCGGTGCAGCGTTTTGGAACCTCACAGGCCATCCTGTCGATCGTTTGGAGCAACGAGCGGTGGCGCATGCTGGCCAATGTCTTCTATTCGCCGGCACGGACGAACTAACGAACGAGATTAATTCGGGCCGCCGAACCTGCACTGATTTGCGCGGATGGCATTTCCGGCAAGCGCAACGTCGAGGTGGCGAGAGACCTGGTCGGAGAAGCTTCCTTTGAGCACCTCGGCAACGCCGCACATTGAGGCCTGCTACAGCA
>JOAA01000143.1 GCA_000720375.1 Rhodococcus rhodnii
GGGTGCGGACCGTCTCGCGGGAGAGCGGGTCGAAGTCGTACTTGATGACGCCGGTGCCGTCGGAGCGCTGGGTGAGGTTGCCGTCGCCGTCGTACTCGTAGGTGACGGTCTGATAGTTGGAGGAGTCGACCTTCTTCACCCGGTCGCGGTGGTCGTAGGCGTAGGTGATGGTGATGCCGCGGGCGTCCTTCGCCGAGGAGACCCTGCCCAGGTCGTCGTAGGTGTAGGTGGTCGTGCCCAGCGGGGCCGGGGCCTCGACCGTCTTCAGGTTGCCCTTGGCGTCGTAGGTGAAGGTGGTGGCGACCGACTTCGACGCCGTCATCTTC
>JOAA01000144.1 GCA_000720375.1 Rhodococcus rhodnii
GACTTCTTCACCGTCGACTGCGCGGTCACTCTGAAACGGATCTATGTGTTCTTCGTGATCGAGATCGCCACCCGCTATGTCCACGTCCTGGGCACTACATCCCATCCCGACGGCCCGTGGACCACTCAACAAGCCCGAAACTTGCTGATGGACCTGGGCAACCGGGCAGCTGGATTTCGGTTTCTGGTCCGAGACCGCGCCGGACAATTCGCCGCCTCATTCGACGCCGTCTTCGCCGATGCCGGGATCGAGGTGGTCAGGATTCCTCCCGGATGTCCGAGAGCGAACTGCTATGCCGAGAGGTTTGTCG
>JOAA01000145.1 GCA_000720375.1 Rhodococcus rhodnii
CGACAAACCTCTCGGCATAGCAGTTCGCTCTCGGACATCCGGGAGGAATCCTGACCACCTCGATCCCGGCATCGGCGAAGACGGCGTCGAATGAGGCGGTGAATTGTCCGGCGCGGTCTCGGACTAGAAACCGAAATCCAGCTGCCCGGTTGCCCAGGTCCATCAGCAAGTTTCGGGCTTGTTGAGTGGTCTACGGGCCGTCGGGATGGGGTGTAGTGCCCAGGACGTGGACATAGCGGGTGGCGATCTCGATCACGAAGAACACATAGATCCGTTTCAGAGTGACCGCGCAGTCGACGGTGAAGAAGTC
>JOAA01000146.1 GCA_000720375.1 Rhodococcus rhodnii
TCCCGAACGTGAGGATCAGAAGCCCCATCACGAAGCTGAAGATGACGTTCGGCATACCGAAGTCCAGGATGTTCGCGGGCCGGTCCAGGATGAAGATGTGCACGAAGCCGCTGAGGACGAAGAGCGTGCCGATCGTCATGTTGAGGGTGGAGCCGACGTTGCCGCCCACGAAGGCTCCGGCGATCAGCAGCCCGCCGACGACCACCGAGATCAGGCTGAGCAGCCCGTTGGTGGACAGCCCGGCGATGCTGTCGCCGCTGGTGTCGAAGAAGCTCAGCTGCTGGGTGAAGCCGAGGATGCCGAAGG
>JOAA01000147.1 GCA_000720375.1 Rhodococcus rhodnii
GAGTTCGCGCTGGCCCCCGCGGCGATGCGCCGGGCGGTGCGGCTGATCGTCGGCGGTGCGGTCGCGGTCGCGCTGGCGGCCACCGCCCTGGCGCTCGCCGGCTGGCTGACGATGGACCGGTTCGTGGACGTCCTGACCGTCATCTCGGTGATCGCCCCGGTCGTCTACTTCGTGGTGATGTTCCGCTCCCCCCGGGTCACCCCCGAGGAGCGCGGCAGGCTCCGCCCGTACGTCGTCCTCTTCCTCGGCTCCGTCGTCTTCAACTTCATCCTCTTCCAGGCGTACTCGACGATGATGCTGCTC
>JOAA01000148.1 GCA_000720375.1 Rhodococcus rhodnii
GAACCCGGGCAACATCAAGAAGTTCGACGACAAGGTCAAAGAGATCGCGGCCGCTGCTCGTGATCACGGTACGCCGATCCGGATCGGGGTGAACGCGGGTTCGCTGGATCCGCGGTTGTTGCAGAAGTACGGCAAGGCGACGCCGGAGGCGTTGGTGGAGTCGGCGTTGTGGGAGGCGTCGCTGTTTGCCGAGCATGACTTTCACGACATCAAGATCTCGGTGAAGCACAACGATCCGGTGGTGATGATCCGGGCCTACGAGCTGTTGGCGGAGTCGTGTGACTACCCGCTGCAC
>JOAA01000149.1 GCA_000720375.1 Rhodococcus rhodnii
GCGGTGGCGTCGGCTTCGGCGCGGTCCGCGGCTCCACGAGCGGCTGCGGCGTCGGCTTCGGCCCTGCTGGCGGCGGAACGTGCCGCTGCGGCATCGGCTTCCGCGGCCGATGCGGCGCGTCCGGCGATGGCCGCGTTGTTGGCTGCCGCGTTGGCCGCCGCCCGTGCTTTGCGCGCGTCTTCCCGAGCTTGCGCGTCCGCCTGGTCAGCACGAGCCGCTGCCGCACGAGCCGCAGCACCATCGACAGCCGCCTCGGCAGCGAACTTCTGGGCATCGGCCGCGGAACGTGCTGC
>JOAA01000150.1 GCA_000720375.1 Rhodococcus rhodnii
CGCCGTGGTCCACGCGTGGATCGCCAGCCGGCATGCTCCGGGCCAGGGCCTGCCAGAGGGAGAGCTGGCCGCGATCGCGATCGACGGCAAGGCCGTGCGGGGCACGTTCGCGCGCACCGGTGGCGCGGGGGTGCATCTGCTGGCCGGGATCACCCATACCACCGGCATTGTGACCGGCCACCAACAGCTGGTACCGGTCGGGACCAGTGAGATCGCCTGGGTGAAATCGTTGCTGGACCCGGTCGAGCTGACCGGTGTGGTGCTCACCGCGGACGCCCTGCACACCACC
>JOAA01000151.1 GCA_000720375.1 Rhodococcus rhodnii
GGTGGTGTGCAGGGCGTCCGCGGTGAGCACCACACCGGTCAGCTCGACCGGGTCCAGCAACGATTTCACCCAGGCGATCTCACTGGTCCCGACCGGTACAGCTGTTGGTGGCCGGTCACAATGCCGGTGGTATGGGTGATCCCGGCCAGCAGATGCACCCCGCGCCACCGGTGCGCGCGAACGTGCCTCGCACGGCCTTGCCGTCGATCGCGATCGCGGCCAGCTCTCCCTCTGGCAGGCCCTGGCCCGGAGCATGCCGGCTGGCGATCCACGCGTGGACCACGGCG
>JOAA01000152.1 GCA_000720375.1 Rhodococcus rhodnii
GTGCGGAACCACGTGCACGGCCACCAGCCAGCAGTCGTGCGTGCCGCCAACCACCGTACCGCTGGGTCTGCTCGGCCATCTGCCACCCTCCAACGGAAAACCCGGTCACCCCACGGTCACGCGACAGAGCGCTCAAGACCGAACCCGGCGAGAAACCACCCATGCAGACTGCGGCTCGCAGACGCGGGCCGCCGCGGCCGTGCGCGTGCACGTCAGCACGTTGCGCTATCGGATCGGCCGGATCGAGCAGCTCACCGGCCGGGACCTGGACCGCTGA
>JOAA01000153.1 GCA_000720375.1 Rhodococcus rhodnii
GATCAGCGGGACGCGATCGAGAAGGCCAAGCAGGAAAGCGAAGAAGCCGCGCGGATCTTGGCTGCCAAGCAGGCCAAGAAGAACGCTGCGGCGGTGCTGGGCATCATCGCGCCGGAGGGCTGGTTGACGTTGTCGGATGACAACTTCATCCGGCAGCTGCTGACCACGCCGGAGTTGGCCGACCCGCGGCACGTCGAGGTGAAGAACGCCGCGGATGCCGCGTTGCGCAGCAGCAACCCGGCGGACTGGAAGGCGTTCATCGACACCGG
>JOAA01000154.1 GCA_000720375.1 Rhodococcus rhodnii
AAAGATCTGGCCCTTGCCGTTGCCCGACGCCACACCCAGGTCGGCCTCGCGCGCCTCACCGGGGCCATTGACGACGCAGCCCATCACGGCGACCCGCAGCGGGATCTCCATCCCCTCCAGACCCGCAGTCACCTCATCAGCCAGCTTGTACACATCCACCTGCGCCCGCCCACAGGACGGGCAGGACACGATCTCCAGCTTGCGCGGCCGCAGGTTCAGCGACTGCAGAATCTGCGCGCCGACCTTGACCTCCTCCACCGGAGGCGCC
>JOAA01000155.1 GCA_000720375.1 Rhodococcus rhodnii
GCAGATGGCCGAGCAGACCCAGCGGTACGGTGGTTGGCGGCACGCACGACTGCTGGCTGGTGGCCGTGCACGTGGTTCCGCACAAACGATGCCCACTCAACTCCGGGAGCCACGAGTGGAATCTTCGTCACCATCAGCGCCGCGGACTGGCACGCCGGCGCGCCGGGCGTCGCGCAGATGCGCCCTAATTGGGTGGTCCGGGCGGCCCTGTCTCGTCCGTACCGACGCGCCGGACTCCCTTAGAGCAGCAAGCG
>JOAA01000156.1 GCA_000720375.1 Rhodococcus rhodnii
CGCTTGCTGCTCTAAGGGAGTCCGGCGCGTCGGTACGGACGAGACAGGGCCGCCCGGACCACCCAATTAGGGCGCATCTGCGCGACGCCCGGCGCGCCGACGTGCCAGCCCGCGGCGCTGATGGTGACGAAGATTCCACTCGTGGCTCCAGGAGCTGAGTGGGCATCGTTTGTGCGGAACCACGTGCACGGCCACCAGCCAGCAGTCGTGCGTGCCGCCAACCACCGTACCGCTGGGTCTGCTCGGCCATCTGC
>JOAA01000157.1 GCA_000720375.1 Rhodococcus rhodnii
CTCGGCCGACATCTGCGACTGCATCGCCTCCGAGGCCGCCTGGTTGGCCAAGTTCACCGCGTTCTGCGCCGCCTCCGCAGCCTTCGCCTCTTCGAACGTGGCGTCCGACGCGGCCGAGTTCGCCCGCAACGCAGCCGCATGCGTCGCCGCAGCTTCGGCTTCGGCACGGTTGGCAGCCGCATTCGCCCGAGCAGCCGCAGCCGCCGCAGCCTGCGCAGCCGCACGAGCACGCGCCGCAGCACGCGTTGCCTCA
>JOAA01000158.1 GCA_000720375.1 Rhodococcus rhodnii
CTCGGCCGACATCTGCGACTGCATCGCCTCCGAGGCCGCCTGGTTGGCCAAGTTCACCGCGTTCTGCGCCGCCTCCGCAGCCTTCGCCTCTTCGAACGTCGCATCCGACGCCGCCGAGTTCGCCCGCAACGCAGCCGCATGCGTCGCCGCAGCCTCGGCTTCGGCACGGTTGGCAGCCGCATTCGCCCGAGCAGCCGCAGCCGCCGCAGCCTGCGCAGCCGCACGAGCACGCGCCGCAGCACGCGTTGCCTCA
>JOAA01000159.1 GCA_000720375.1 Rhodococcus rhodnii
ATCGCCGTGGGCACCATGTCCCTGACCGCCTACGTCGGCCACTTCGTGCTGATCCCCCAGATGTCCGGGGCGTCCGGAGCCTCCGGGATCGGCGTGTCCGCCGGGGCCGAGGCCCAGTCGTCCTGGATGCCGGTGCTCATGTTCATCTTCGGCGCCATGGTGTTCGCCTGGATCTGGTCTCGCTTCTTCCGCAAGGGACCGCTGGAGTACCTGCTCAACATCGCCACCAAACCGGCGAAGTACATCCGCT
>JOAA01000160.1 GCA_000720375.1 Rhodococcus rhodnii
CGGATGCCTTGTGCGGCGGCGAACCGCGGGTTCAGCCCGGTCTGGCGCAGTTCGTAGCCGAGCACCGAATGCTTGATCCATACGGCGTACAGCGCGACCAACGCCAACGCGATGAGCACGGCTGACGTCAGGCCGTAGGGCGGCAGAAGGTCAGGCAGCCAGGAGCTCGGCGGGATCAACGGTGTCGCGGAGTTGGCCACGCCCTTGGCCTGCAGGAAAGCGGTGACCAGCCAGCCGGTGACCCCGGCG
>JOAA01000161.1 GCA_000720375.1 Rhodococcus rhodnii
CGTGTGTTGTTTGAGAACTCAACAGTGTGTCGATCTATTGAAAGCCAGTAGAGCTTTTATTTTGAACCTCGTCGAGAGGTTCCTTTGAGATGGACAGATGGACCAGATAGTTCTGGTTTGTCAGGACGTCGAACCTTTAACAAAGCATTGTTGGAGAGTTTGATCCTGGCTCAGGACGAACGCTGGCGGCGTGCTTAACACATGCAAGTCGAGCGGTAAGGCCTTTCGGGGTACACGAGCGGCGGATAAGCCCGGGAAACTGGGTCTAATACCGGATACGACTTCCAGCCGCATGGTTGGGGGTGGAAAGTTCCGGCGGTGCAGGATGAGCCCGCGGCCTATCAGCTTGTTGGTGGGGTGATGGCCTACCAAGGCGACGACGGGTAGCCGGCCTGAGAG
>JOAA01000162.1 GCA_000720375.1 Rhodococcus rhodnii
GGAGCAGGCGGCTGCGGCCGAACGCCGTGCTGCGGAAGCACTTGAGGCTGCGCGACTGGCTCAGGAGGCAGCTGACCGGGCTGCAGCCGAAGTCAAGCCCGCCTATGACGCGGCGGCTGCGGCCGCGAAGTCTTCAGCGGCAGCAGCACGTTCCGCGGCCGATGCCCAGAAGTTCGCTGCCGAGGCGGCTGTCGATGGTGCTGCGGCTCGTGCGGCAGCGGCTCGTGCTGACCAGGCGGAC
>JOAA01000163.1 GCA_000720375.1 Rhodococcus rhodnii
GGAGCAGGCGGCTGCGGCCGAACGCCGTGCTGCGGAAGCACTTGAGGCTGCGCGACTGGCTCAGGAGGCAGCTGACCGGGCTGCAGCCGAAGTCAAGCCGGCCTATGACGCGGCGGCTGCTGCGGCGAAGTCTTCAGCGGCGGCAGCACGTTCCGCGGCCGATGCCCAGAAGTTCGCTGCCGAGGCGGCTGTCGATGGTGCTGCGGCTCGTGCGGCAGCGGCTCGTGCTGACCAGGCGGAC
>JOAA01000164.1 GCA_000720375.1 Rhodococcus rhodnii
CGCCGACGTCCTTGGCGCTCGTGGTGAGCGACGCTTTCAGTGTGCCGGATCGCCAGTCGGGATGTTTCTGGGCAAGCAGCGCGGCCGCACCAGCCACGTGCGGCGTCGCCATAGAGGTCCCCGACGCTTGGGTGTACTTCTCGCCAACCACTGGACCAAGGTTGGTCCCCGCGGCACGGGCAGCGACAATGTCCACACCGGGCGCCACGATCTCCGGTTTCACCATGGCGTC
>JOAA01000165.1 GCA_000720375.1 Rhodococcus rhodnii
GCTGCCGCGAGACGAAGTCACCCAGCGGCGCGAACTGCGCAGCCGCCTGCGATGGCTCGGCTACGCCCCTCTGTACGACGGCCTCTGGATCTCACCGCGTGATCTCACCAAACGCATCAGAACACAGCTGGCCCGGCTCACCTTCGGCACCTTGACCGTGTTCCGCGCCCGGCACGTCGACCTCGACTCGACGATCCGCCGCGACCCCATGGACGCATGGGACACG
>JOAA01000166.1 GCA_000720375.1 Rhodococcus rhodnii
ACGCGGCTGGCGGTCAAGGCTGGCGTCGATCATGGCGACGGTCCTGGTGAGCGGTGTTGCGGCCACGCTCGGTGCGACACCGAGTACGGCAGCCACGGTCGACACGAGCGCGTGGTACGTCCTGGTGAACCGTAACAGCGGCAAGGCATTGGACGTCTACAACGTCGCCACCAACGACGGCGCCCGGATCACCCAATGGACCCGAAGCAACAGCGCCAACCAGCA
>JOAA01000167.1 GCA_000720375.1 Rhodococcus rhodnii
ACGCGGCTGGCGGTCAAGGCTGGCGTCGATCATGGCGACGGTCCTGGTGAGCGGTGTTGCGGCCACGCTCGGTGCGACACCGAGTACGGCAGCCACGGTAGACACGAGCGCGTGGTACGTCCTGGCGAACCGTAACAGCGGCAAGGCATTGGACGTCTACAACGTCGCCACCAACGACGGCGCCCGGATCACCCAATGGACCCGAAGCAACAGCGCCAACCAGCA
>JOAA01000168.1 GCA_000720375.1 Rhodococcus rhodnii
CAGGTGTCGATGACGATGCCGTACTGGCAGATCCTGGGCCTGCACACGCTGCTGATGGTGTCGCTGGCGGCAACGTTCACCCCGGCCTTCACGCTGGGCATGGGTGCGCTTCCGCCGCACCTGTACTCGCACGGCAGCTCGATGCTCGGAACGTTGCAGCAGGTGGCCGCGGCATTCGGGACCGCGCTCGTGGTGACCGTGCTGTCGGCACGCGCCGG
>JOAA01000169.1 GCA_000720375.1 Rhodococcus rhodnii
TCGGGGTACACGAGCGGCGAACGGGTGAGTAACACGTGGGTAATCTGCCCTGCACTCTGGGATAAGCCCGGGAAACTGGGTCTAATACCGGATACGACTCGCGCAGGCATCTGTGTGGGTGGAAAGTTCCGGCGGTGCAGGATGAGCCCGCGGCCTATCAGCTTGTTGGTGGGGTGATGGCCTACCAAGGCGACGACGGGTAGCCGGCCTGAGAG
>JOAA01000170.1 GCA_000720375.1 Rhodococcus rhodnii
GTGGCCAACCGGCGGGCACTGCGCTGTCGCCTGGTGCCCATCTCCCACCTCTCGCTATCGATACTTCGCTGGGTTCCCTGCGGTGCTCGAGAAACGACGCCCGCTCGTGGCGAAGGCGCTTGCTGCTCTAAGGGAGTCCGGCGCGTCGGTACGGACGAGACAGGGCCGCCCGGACCACCCAATTAGGGCGCATCTGCGCGACGCCCGGCGCGCCG
>JOAA01000171.1 GCA_000720375.1 Rhodococcus rhodnii
AGCCTCAGACAGCACGATCTCCGCAGCAGACGGACCCCGGTGCGACATGCCAGCACCGTAACAACTAATCCCTAGGATTTCCGGCGCAACACACTAGCCATCCGAAGCCAATCCACCGTAGCGTCGGCGAGCCCAAGTGGTGCGGCACACGCTGGCATCTTGTGGCCGCTGGCGACAGTCCGCCGACACTGGCCCCTGCCGAAGGAGTTGG
>JOAA01000172.1 GCA_000720375.1 Rhodococcus rhodnii
CCGAGTCCTTGCCTGCCAACCTGGATCCTTTCCGACCGGAGCAACCGCTCCAGCATGGCCAAGATCACCCACCACCCACAAGATCACGGACAGTCCCCGCCCCCCGGGTCGGGCAGGGGGTCGGCAAAGTCGTTTTGTGTTGTTAGGTGGGGATTCCGAGTAGGGCTAGTGGTCGGAGTGGGTTGCGTGCCATGTGGCGGAGGCCTTTGG
>JOAA01000173.1 GCA_000720375.1 Rhodococcus rhodnii
CGATCAGCGTCCAGTGTTGGTCCCAGGGCTTCGTGCCTGCGGCTGAGGAGACGATCGCCCTGCCGCCGGTGGACAGCGCGAGGGCGGCGGCGGGGGTCAACCGGTAGGAACTGTTGCGGCCCTGCCGGCTGACCTCCAGCACGCCGCGCCGGGCGAGCCTGCTGATGGCTGCCCGGGCACCGGCGTCGCTCACCCCGGACTCGGCCAGT
>JOAA01000174.1 GCA_000720375.1 Rhodococcus rhodnii
CGATCAGCGTCCAGTGTTGGTCCCAGGGCTTCGTGCCTGCGGCTGAGGAGACGATCGCCCTGCCGCCGGTGGACAGCGCGAGGGCGGCGGCGGGGGTCAGCCGATAGGAGCTGTTGCGGCCCTGCCGGCTGACCTCCAGCACGCCGCGCCGGGCGAGCCTGCTGATGGCTGCCCGGGCACCGGCGTCGCTCACCCCGGACTCGGCCAGT
>JOAA01000175.1 GCA_000720375.1 Rhodococcus rhodnii
CTCGGTGAAGCACAACGATCCGGTGGTGATGATCCGGGCCTACGAGCTGTTGGCGGAGTCGTGTGACTACCCGCTGCACCTGGGCGTGACCGAGGCAGGCCCGGCGTTCCAGGGCACGATCAAGTCCGCCGTGGCGTTCGGGGCTCTGCTGAGGCAGGGGATCGGCGACACGATCCGGGTGTCGTTGTCGGCGCCTCCGGTGGAGGAG
>JOAA01000176.1 GCA_000720375.1 Rhodococcus rhodnii
GACTGGTTCAGCACGGCGTACTGCGTCTCCGACAAGAACTTCGTCACGTCCGCCGGAGTCCCGGCCAGCGCGGCGTTCGCGGCAGCGACCAAACGCGGCCGAACCCGGCCCGCCTCGGCCTTGGCCTTGATCTCACGCACCTTCTGCCGGTCGGCCTCCTCGCGGATGGCCTTCTCCCGCGCGGCATCACGCGCATCGGCGGCCTTCA
>JOAA01000177.1 GCA_000720375.1 Rhodococcus rhodnii
TGACCCCCGCCGCCGCCCTCGCGCTGTCCACCGGCGGCAGGGCGATCGTCTCCTCAGCCGCAGGCACGAAGCCCTGGGACCAACACTGGACGCTGATCGCGTTCTCGCTGCCGCGAGACGAAGTCACCCAGCGGCGCGAACTGCGCAGCCGCCTGCGATGGCTCGGCTACGCCCCTCTGTACGACGGCCTCTGGATCTCACCGCG
>JOAA01000178.1 GCA_000720375.1 Rhodococcus rhodnii
CCGGGCCGGTGTTTTCAACGTCGGTGTCGAAGGGGGCTTCGTTTTCGGTGGCCTGATCGGTGCCACGGTCGCGTTGCACGCGGGCCTGCTGGCCGGGCTGGTTGCCGGGGCGCTCGCCGGTCTGCTGGTCAGCGCGCTGCCTGGCTGGCTGAAGGCACGGTGGAACGTCGACGAGGTCGTCACCACGTTGATGTTCAACTTC
>JOAA01000179.1 GCA_000720375.1 Rhodococcus rhodnii
GAAGTTGAACATCAACGTGGTGACGACCTCGTCGACGTTCCACCGTGCCTTCAGCCAGCCAGGCAGCGCGCTGACCAGCAGACCGGCGAGCGCCCCGGCGACGAGCCCGGCCAGCAGGCCCGCGTGCAACGCGACCGTGGCACCGATCAGGCCACCGAAAACGAAGCCCCCTTCGACACCGACGTTGAAAACACCGGCCCGG
>JOAA01000180.1 GCA_000720375.1 Rhodococcus rhodnii
AGCCCGGCCAGCAGGCCCGCGTGCAACGCGACCGTGGCACCGATCAGGCCACCGAAAACGAAGCCCCCTTCGACACCGACGTTGAAAACACCGGCCCGGAAAGCGATCGCCGTGGCCAAACCCGTGAACAGCAGGGGAGTGGCCGCGGCAAGCGTGGCCGCGATCCGGTCCGTCCCGCCGAACGCCTCCCGCACAAGCAA
>JOAA01000181.1 GCA_000720375.1 Rhodococcus rhodnii
CCGCCTCGGCCTTGGCCTTGATCTCACGCACCTTCTGCCGGTCGGCCTCCTCGCGGATGGCCTTCTCCCGCGCGGCATCACGCGCATCGGCGGCCTTCAGACCGGTGTCGATGAACGCCTTCCAGTCCGCCGGGTTGCTGCTGCGCAACGCGGCATCCGCGGCGTTCTTCACCTCGACGTGCCGCGGGTCGGCCAACTCC
>JOAA01000182.1 GCA_000720375.1 Rhodococcus rhodnii
CCGCCTCGGCCTTGGCCTTGATCTCACGCACCTTCTGCCGGTCGGCCTCCTCGCGGATGGCCTTCTCCCGCGCGGCATCACGCGCATCGGCGGCCTTCAACCCGGTGTCGATGAACGCCTTCCAGTCCGCCGGGTTGCTGCTGCGCAACGCGGCATCCGCGGCGTTCTTCACCTCGACGTGCCGCGGGTCGGCCAACTCC